>NZ_JAJKFK010000003.1 GCF_021653975.1 Amycolatopsis sp. GM8
CCACATGATGGGTATACGCCGCCTGGGTCAAATAGCCGCCGGAGGTGTGCAGAATCCCCTTCGGCTTCCCCGTCGTACCGGAGGTGTAGAGGATGAACAACGGATGCTCCGCATCAAACGCCTCCGGAACATGCGTGGGGGACTGGGTGTCGACCAGGTCGTGCCACCACACATCCCGACCCTCGACCATCGGGATATCCGCCGCCCCGGTACGGCGCACCACAATCACCTTCTCCGCCGACTCGGCCCCCTCCAAAGCCTCATCGACGTTGGCCTTCATCGGGGCGGCCTTCCCCCGCCGATACTGCCCATCCGAGGTGATCACCACCCTCGCCTGCGCGTCATCCACCCGCGACCGCAACGCCGTCGGCGAAAACCCCCCAAACACCACCGAATGCAACGCACCGATCCGGGCACACGCCAACATCGCCACAATCGCCTCCGGAATCATCTGCAACTGGATCGCCACCCGATCCCGCGCCCCCACCCCCAACGACAACAGGGCATTCGCCGCCCGGCACACCTCATCCCGCAACTGGGCATAGGTGATATCCCGGGTATCACCCGGTTCACCCACCCAATGGATCGCGACCTGACCCCCGAACCCCGCCTCCACATGCCGATCCACACAGTTATAGGCCACATTCAGCTTCCCGCCCACGAACCACCTCGCGAACGGCGCCCCCGACCAATCCAACACCCGAGACCACCGCGTATCCCACGACAACCGCTCCGCCTGCACAGCCCAGAACGCCTCACGATCCGTCATGGCCGGGAAGCTTCGTCACCCCGCGTTGGCAAGAGGTTGGCACCTGTCCGGTCAGGTAGGTGCGTGCGCGCCGCGCGTCCGGCACTATGAAGGGCGCCAGGTATGAGCGACGACGAGGTCACGAAGATGGCAGAGGGTAGCGCACTCCACCAGCGCCGGGCGGCACTCGAACGAGAATGGTCCCGCTGGGTGCCCGTTCGAGCGCGCCCGGAAAGCCTGGCGCTGCGCAGCGAAGTGGCCGAATCGTGGGTCCGCTCGGTGTCCCTTGTGGACCCCGCCCGCAACAGCGCCCCCGCCGCGGACGACGAAGTGCGCCCGCGCTGGATCGACTCGCCACTGCGCGCCCCGGTCACCGCGCTGGCCGACGAGCTCCGCAGCATCGCCGACGACGCCGGGTTCGTCGCGGCCGTCACCGACGAGTCCGGCACGATCTTGTGGACCTGCGGCGGACGAGTCATGCGGCGTAAGGCCGAACAGGTGAACTTCGCGCCTGGCGGACGCTGGGACGAGCCGGACATGGGCACCAACGCCCTCTCGCTCGCACTGCGCACAGGCCGCCCGGCCAGTGTTTTCTCCGCCGAACACCTGGTCGCCGCCCTCCACGGCTGGGTCTGCTACTGCGCCCCGATCCGCGACGCACACGGCCGCCCGCTCGGCGTGCTGGACCTGTCGACCACCTGGGACCGATCGCATCCGCTGGCCATGTCCACGGTGCGCACGCTGGTCACGGCCATCGAGTCCCGGTTGCCCGCGACCGCGCCGGGCGAGGGCATCGAACTGGCCTGTCTCGGCCCCGGCCGCGCGACGCTGGAGGGGGCGCGCCTGCGCCTGTCCCCCAAGCACTTGGAGATGCTCACTCTGCTGGCTCTCGAACCTGCCGGGTTCTCGCCGGACGCGCTCCGCGAAGCGCTCTACGGCGACCAGTCCGTCACCACCACGACCCTGCGCGCGGAGGCCTCCCACCTGCGCCGGACATTGCGCGGCGCGCTGTCCAGCAGGCGCTACACGCTGACCGCGCCGATCATCTGTGACGCGACCGTCGTCCTGGACGCACTCAAGGCCGGCGACACCGCCACCGCCGTGCACCGGTACACCGCCGCTCTGCTGCCCGCTTCGGAGGCGCCGGGGATCGCCCGGTGGCGGGACCATCTGGAGGTCGCCGTGCGCGAGGCCGTGCTCTCCTCCACCCGCCCTGATCTGGCGCTCCTGCACGGCGAGCGGCATCCGTTCGACCTTGAAGTGCACGAACACGCCTACCGCCTGCTCTCCCCCGGCGACGGCCGCCGCGGCATCGCGGCCGCTCGGCTGCGTGCGGCGTTGAGCGACTGATCCCAACGTTTTCCCAACCTCGCGCAGGCACGGTGGCACCCATCACACCGAGGTGATCGAGTGAATGGAGTGCTTCCATGTCCTACGCCAAACCCGGTGCCGACGGCAGTGTCGTCAGCTTCGCCGGCCGGTACGAGAACTTCATCGGCGGTGACTGGGTCGCGCCGGCCGAGGGACGCTATTTCGAGAACCCGTCGCCGATCGACGGCAAGGTGTTCTGCGAGGTGGCGCGCTCGTCGGCGGCTGACATCGACCTTGCTCTCGACGCCGCGCACGCGGCCGCGGAGAAGTGGGGCGCGACGTCGACCACGGAACGCGCGAACATCCTGAACAAGATCGCCGACCGGATCGAGGACCATCTCGAGGAGCTCGCGGTCGCCGAGACCTGGGAGAACGGCAAACCGGTCCGCGAGACGCTGGCCGCGGACCTGCCGCTGGCGGTCGACCATTTCCGTTACTTCGCCGGCGCGATCCGGGCCCAGGAAGGCAGCATCGCCGAGATCGACGCCGACACGATCGCCTACCACTTCCACGAGCCGCTGGGTGTGGTCGGCCAGATCATCCCGTGGAACTTCCCGATCCTGATGGCAACGTGGAAGCTCGCGCCCGCGCTCGCGGCGGGGAACTGCGTGGTCCTCAAGCCGGCCGAGCAGACCCCGGCCTCGATCCTCAAGGTCGTCGAGCTGATCGCCGACCTGCTCCCGCCCGGCGTGCTCAACGTGGTCAACGGATTCGGTGTCGAGGCGGGCAAACCGCTGGCGTCCAGTTCGCGCGTGGCGAAGGTCGCGTTCACCGGTGAGACCACCACCGGCCGCCTGATCATGCAGTACGCCAGCGAAAACATCATCCCGGTGACGCTGGAACTGGGTGGCAAGAGCCCCAACATCTTCCTGCCCGACGTGACCGACGCCGACGACGACTACCTCGACAAGGCCGTCGAAGGCTTCGTGATGTTCGCGCTCAACCAGGGCGAGGTCTGCACCTGCCCGTCACGCGCGCTGGTCCACTCGGCGATCTACGACGAGTTCATCGGGCGCTGTATCGAGCGGACCAAGGCCATCACCGGCGGCAGCCC
Organism: Amycolatopsis sp. GM8; assembly: GCF_021653975.1. Lineage (GTDB taxonomy): Bacteria > Actinomycetota > Actinomycetes > Mycobacteriales > Pseudonocardiaceae > Amycolatopsis_E. The sequence goes on from NZ_JAJKFK010000003.1 coordinate 3,174, forward strand.
GCTCGACCCGTCGACCATGATCGGCGCGCAGGCGAGCAACGACCAGTACGAGAAGATCCTGTCCTACATCGACATCGGCAAGGCCGAAGGCGCCGAGGTGCTCACCGGCGGCGGTGCCCGGGATGTCGCCGAATATCCTGGCGGTTACTACGTCGAGCCGACGATCTTCCGTGGCACCAACAACATGCGGGTCTTCCAGGAGGAGATCTTCGGCCCGGTGGTGTCGGTGACGACGTTCGACTCGGTGGACGAGGCGCTCAAGATCGCCAACGACTCGCTGTACGGTCTCGGCGCCGGCGTGTGGACCCGCGACGGGAATGCCGCCTACCGCCTGGGCCGCGGCATCAAGGCCGGTCGCGTGTGGACGAACTGCTACCACGCCTACCCGGCGCACGCGGCGTTCGGCGGCTACAAGAAGTCCGGTATCGGCCGCGAAAACCACAAGATGATGCTGGAGCACTACCAGCAGACCAAGAACCTGCTCGTGTCCTACTCGGCCAAGAAGCTCGGTTTCTTCTGATGTCCCAACGGGTCTCGATGACAGGGGCCGCCGTGGCGCTGCTGCGACGGCTGGTCGAGCAGCACGGGCCCGTGATGTTCCACCAGTCCGGCGGATGCTGCGACGGCAGTGCCCCGATGTGCTATCCCGACGGCGAGTTCCGGGTCGGCGACTCCGACGTCCTGCTCGGGCAGGTCGGGGACGGCACACCGTTCTGGATGAGCGCGGACCAGTACGCCTACTGGCGGCACACCCACCTCACGGTCGATGTGGTCGCCGGGCGAGGGAGCGGGTTTTCCTTGGAAGCGCCCGAAGGCGTGCGTTTCCTGATCCGCTCCCGGCTGCTGACCGACGACGAACTCGCCGCGCTGGACAACTGAACACCGGCCAAAAGGGCCCGGACACGCATCGCGTGTCCGGGCCCTTTTCGTAGATACGGCACCTGTCCGATCGGTCAGGGCGATACCCGGCCGGTTGTGCGTTTCGCGGCGCGCGGTACCACGGATAGCGTCGATGTGCGCGTCACCACAGTCGCCGTCGCGCAGGAAGGACACATGCGGTCATGCAGGTCGACGAGTTACTGAAGCCGTTCCCCATCAAGGAGTTCCACCCGTTCCCGCGGGCACTGCTCGGCCCTGGCGCGCACGAGATGATCGGGCCGGAGGCGCTCAAACTGGGCTTCAAGAAGACCCTGGTGATGACGAGTGGCCTGCGTGGCTCCGACATCGTCCACAAGATCACCGAGTCGATGAAGTACCACGGGCTCGACGTCGTGCTCTACGACAAGGTCGAGTCCAATCCCAAGGACTACAACGTGATGGACGCCGTCCAGCTGTACCAGGAGAACTCCTGTGACAGCTTCGTGTCCATCGGTGGCGGGTCGTCCCACGACGCGTGCAAGGGCGCGCGGATCTCGGTCGCGCACGATGGCCGCAACGTCAACGACTTCGAGGGTTTCAACAAGTCCGAGAACCCGCGCAACCCGCCCCACATCGCGGTGTCCACCACGGCCGGCACGGGTTCGGAGACGTCCTGGGCCTACGTCATCACCGACACCACCACCGATCCGGACAACCCCCACAAGTACGTGGCCTTCGACGACGCCTCGGTGGCCACCCTGGCGGTCGACGACCCGGTGCTCTACTACGACTGCCCGGTCGACTACACCGCCCAATGCGGTTTCGACGTGCTCGCGCACGCCTCCGAGCCGTACGTGTCCCGGCTGAACTTCGAGCCTTCGCTGGGCAACGCGCTGCGGGCCATCAAGCTCACCGCGGAGAACCTGCGTCAGGCCACGTGGAACCCGCAGGAGCTGTCCGGCCGCGAGGGCATGATGTACGCGCAGTACATCGCCGCTCAGGCGTTCAACTCCGGCGGGCTCGGCATCATCCACTCGATCTCACACGCGGTCAGCGCCTTCTACGACACGCATCACGGCCTGAACAACGCGATCGCCCTGCCTCGCGTGTGGGCGTTCAACATGCCGGTGGCGTACCGGCGGTTCGCCGACATCGCCGAGGTCATGGGCGTGGACACACACGGCCTGACGGACGTGCAGGCCGCCGACGCCGCACTCAACGCCGCGATCCGGTTGCTGCGCGATGTGGGTATCCCGGAGAGGTTCACCGACGTCACGCAGTCCAGCTATTCGAAGAACCGGCTCGGCACGGGCCCGACGAAGTACTACGAGAACGCCGCCGTGATCAAGGGCGACGACGAGGACGTCGACCGCATCACCCGGCACGTGCTCGGCGACGCCTGCACTCCCGGCAATGCCAAGGAATGCACGTTCGAGACCGTGCGCCCCGTGGTCGACCACTGCCTCAACGGCGACCTCGACGACCTGATCAGCTGATTGCCACCGGGGGCGGGCCGCGTGGCCCGCCCCCGGTTTAGGGAAGGGAGAGCCGGGTGTTCGACTCCGTCGAGGAAGCCGGGAAAGCGCTTGCCGCGCAAGGCTATCTGACCGACCAGCGGCTGGCGACGATGGTGTTCCTGGTGACCCGGCTGGAAAAGCCGGTGCTGTTGGAGGGACCGGCCGGCGTCGGCAAGACGGAACTGGCGAAGTCGCTCGCTGCCGCCACCGGCCGCAGGTTGCTGCGCCTGCAGTGTTACGAAGGCCAGGACGAGGCCAGCGCACTCTACGAGTGGGACTACGGCAAACAGCTGCTGTACACCCAGATCCTGCGCGAAAAGATCGGCCAGCTGGTGGCGGACGCGCCGGATCTGCACGACGCGGTGGACCGGATCGGCGCACAGGAAAGCGTTTTCTTCTCCGAACGGTTCCTCGCCGCCCGGCCGCTATTGGAGGCCGTGCGCTCAGAGGAACCCGTGGTGCTGCTGATCGACGAGATCGACCGCGCCGACGAGGCACTGGAGGCGGTCCTGCTCGAAATGCTGGGCGAGTACCAGATCTCGGTGCCCGAGATCGGAACCTTCGTCGCCCGCAACCGCCCGTACGTGATCTTGACGTCGAACAACACGCGCGATCTGGCGGCCGCCTTGAAACGCCGGTGCCTGCACCTTTTCCTCGACTACCCGTCTGCAGAGCGCGAGCTGGATATCGTGCGTAGCAAGGACACCGGGTTGACCGAGGCGCTGGCGCGGCAGCTGGTGGAGATCGTGCGGGGCCTGCGCGAGCTGGAACTGCGCAAGGCGCCCAGCATCTCCGAGACGATCGACTGGGCACGCACGCTCGCGGTGCTCGGGGTGGACGAGCTGACGGCGCCGGTGCTGTCGGATACGGTGTCGGTGGTCGTCAAGTACGACAAGGACGTGCGCAAGGCGCTGGACGCGCTGCCGCGGCTGGTGGACCCGAATGCCGAGGTGCCCGAGACGCTCCACGGGCATGGCCACGGACACGGACATACGCACGAGGCGCCGAAGGTGAGCGCCGACCGGGGCAGCCGCTCGTTCGGCCGCCGGTCCTAGCGATGGAAGCGAGTCTGCACCGGTTCGTCCGGCTGCTGCGGTTGCGTGACGTCCGGATCTCGGTGCCCGAAACCGTGGATGCCCTGCGATGCGCGGCGGAGCCGGGAATTCTCGCCGACCGGAGGGTGCTCAAGGAGGCGCTCCGGCTCGCGCTGGTCAAGGACCACCGCGACGACGCGGCGTTCGACGAGATCTTCGACGCTTTCTTCGCGCTGGTACGCGTCGGCCCGGCTGAACACGGCCACGGTCACGGGCACACGCACGACGATCTGTCCGACGAAGGCGCGCTGGAAAGTTTCACGCTGTCCGAGGAACCGAGCGAAACCCCGCAACAGGGCCACGAACACGGCAAGCCGAGCGACATCCGGGACTACTTCGATCCGGCAGACCTGGCACAGCAATACAATCTGCACCAGGAGGCGAACAAGATCGACCTCGCCTCGATGACGGACGAGATCATGTTTTCCAAGGACAACACCGTGTCCGGTGACGCGGGCTACCGGGTGCAGCTGGACACCGACCGGCTGCACGGCGCGGGCGTGCCGGGCCGGTTGTCGCGAGACACCGGCACGAAAGTCGACGCGGAGCTGACCGTCGCTGAGCAGGACACGCTACTCGGCTGGCTGGACCAGGCTGACGACGAGGACGATGCCGCGACACTGCGCCACCGGTTGGCCGGGGTACTGGAAAACCTGCCGGAAGCGCTCAAGCGGCACCTGGAAGCGTTGCTGGAGCTGGAGAACAAGGTCGTCGAGTCGCGTGAGCGTCGAGTGTCCGAAGTGGACTCCACCGGGGAGAACGAACGCGCGGAACTGGAGGAGTCGTTGCGGCGGCTGGCCTCGTCCCTGCGAGGCGCGCTGACCCATCGCAGGCGGATCGCCAGCGCGGGTCGCGTCGATCCCGGCCGGACCATGCGCCGCAACCTGCGTTTCGACGGCATCCCGTTCAGCCCGGTCACGGTGAAACGGGCCGAGGACCGGCCGCGACTGGTGGTGCTCGCCGACGTGAGCCTGTCGGTGCGGGCGACGGCGCGGTTCACCCTGCATCTGGTGCACGGGCTGCAGAACCTGTTCGCACAGGTCCGTTCCTTCGCGTTCGTGGACGGGATCGCCGAGACCACCGAACTGTTCGCCGAGTACCCGGTCGATCGCGCGCTCGGCCTGATCTTCGGTGGCGACGTGCTCGACGTCGACGCGAACTCCAACTACGGCGCGGCGTTCGGCGAGTTCCTCGCTGAGCACTCGTCGGCGGTCACGCGCCGCACCACGGTGCTGGTGCTCGGAGACGGTCGCGGCAACGGCAACGACCCGAACCTCACCGCGTTCGCGGAAATCTCCCGGCGGGCGCGGGAGACGATCTGGCTCACCCCGGAGCCGCGTTACTCGTGGGGCCTCGGCGGCTGCGACCTATCCGCCTACGCCGAGTATTGCGGCAAGGTTCGCATCGTCCGCGATCTGTCCGGTTTGGACAGAGCCGCCCTCGACCTGGTGGCGCGATGACCGCCACCCTGGACCCGCTCGACGAGTACCTCGACGATCGGGTGCGCGTAGTGCGCGCCGAGGACGACGGCCGGCCCGCGGTCGTCCGCACCGCGCATTTCCGGTTGCACCGCGCCGGACGGCGGATCGAGATCAGCCACTGCCTGCGGCCCGACCAGCTGGACAACGGCCTCACCGGGTTGCTGATGGACGAGTTGTTCAACCCCGGCTGGCTGTGCGGGCCGGACATTTTCGAGCGAGTGTTCACCGGCGTCGTGCGCAGCACCCTGCCCGATCCGCGATTGGCCTGGACCATGTTCTACCGCAACACGCTCGCGCACCTCGCTGATCCGCGTGGCGCGCCGCCGCTGATCGCGGAGATGGCGCCCGTGTACGCGCGGGTGCTGCGGCTGGTGCGGCCGGGAAGCGTGCTGGATCTGGGTTCCTGCTTCGGTTTCCTGCCGTTGCTGCTGGCCGCGCGGCCCCGGATGACGGTGACCGCGTCGGACATCGTCGGGGGCGCGATGCGCTTGCTCGGCACCGTCGCCGCGGCCCGGGGAACGGCGTTGCGGACCCTGGTCTGCGACGCCACCCGCGTGCCCCTGCCGGACTCCGTTGTGGACACCGTGACCGTGGTCCACCTGCTCGAACACCTCGATCCCGCACGGGGCCACGCGGTCCTCACGGAAGCGATGCGCCTCGCCCGGTCCAAAGTGGTCGTCGCCGTGCCGTTCGAGGACGTGCCGAGCGCCGACTACGGCCACGTGCGCCGATTCGACCTGGCAACCCTGACCCGCCTCGGCGAGGAAACCGGCTGGCGCCACCGCGTCTCCACCTTCCACGGCGGCTGGCTAATCCTCGACCGGCGGCCGGCCTGACGTCGGCGCGATCGCGCGGACCTGTTACGTGCCCACTGGCGCGGGCGGCCAGCTCGTCGCCGCGGTGTGGGCGGCCGCGCTCGGGCACGGTCGCCGCCGTGTTCGGTGTGTCCACCGGATTCTGGGCGATCCCGGAGCCAGGGCCCACCAGGTACTCAGATCAGGCCCATCTTGCTGGCCTCGTAGACCGCCTCGGCGCGGCTGGAGGCGCCGATCTTGCGCATGATGTTGCGGACGTGGAACTTCACCGTCGTCTCCGAGATGTAGAGCCGCGCACCGATATCGCGGTTGCTGAGGCCGCGGGCCAGCAGTTCCAGCACATTCTGCTCGCGGGCGGTCAGCACCGGCTCCTCCGGCGCGGTGCGGATCGAGCGCACCATCGCCGACATCGACCGCGAGTCGAACGCGCTCTCGCCTCGTGCCACGGCCCGGATCGAGGACACCAGGCCGGTCGTGTCCACATCCTTGATCACATACCCGCGCGCGCCCCGGTGGATCGCCTCCACAACCAGCGCGTCGTCGAGGAACGTGGTCAGCACGAGCACCCCGACGTCCGGATAACGCGCGGTCAGCTCCGCGCACACGTCGAGGCCCTCGGTGTCGGAACCGGTGGACAGCTTCAGATCGAGCAGCACGATATCCGGCCGGGTCCGTTCCACCACCGCACGCGCCTCCGCCGCGGTCGCCGCCTCGCCGGTCACCGTGATGTCATGCTCACGCTCCAAAATGGACTTGAGGCCCTGGCGGACGATCGCGTGGTCGTCCACCAGCACGATCCGCAACGTGCGCGCGTCCGTGATCACCACGCCCCTCCCCGGTCCGGCAGCGGAAGCGGAATCGTCAGCAGCAACTGGATTCCGCCGATCCGGGACCGCCGGATCGACAGCGTCCCGCCCAGTTCCTCGGCGCGCGCCCGCATGTTCGCCAGCCCGCGGTGCGCGCCCGCGAGGTCCGTCGCCGAGGACAGCCGCAGCATCCGGCGCAGCGCCACCGGATCCCCGTCGCCATCGTCGCAAATGGACAGCCGGATCGACTCGGCGCGGTAGTCGAGCCTGATCCGGGCGCGCGCGGCGGTCGTGTGCAGCACCGTGTTGAACAGCGCCTCGCCGGTGATCCGCAACAGCGAATGCTCGGCCTCGCCAGGCAGCGGCACCGGCTCGCCGTGCACGGAAACGCTCACCTGCAGCGCCGTCGGCAGGTGCACTGTGGACAGTCGTTCGAGCAGCACCGGCAGCGAACCCGAGGGCTCGGCATCCGAATGGTGCAGCGCGTAGATCGCCGCACGCAGGCGTTCCACCGCGTGCCGCGTCAACTCCTTGGCCTCGACGAGCTTGCCGGCCACCGCGCCATCCGACTCGGCCAGTTCCGCGCGGCAGATCTCGATCATCATGCCCGCCGAGAGCACATCCTGCGTGACGCTGTCGTGCAGTTCGCGCGCGATCCGGTGCCGCTCGTCGTCCAGCGCCTGCCGCTGCATCGCCTCGAACAGCCTGCGCTGCGTCTCCTGCAGTTCGGCGTTGCGCGCGGCCAGGTCGCGGGCCTGCTGTTCGGCCGCCTCCGACAGCTGCTCGGTGCGGCCGCGCAGCCGCATCGTGGCGTGCACGAGGAACGAGTTGTGCAACGCGACCGCGGCCTGGTTCGCGAGCACCCGGAGAACCGCGAGGTCCGTGTCGGCCACGTCCATTCCCGGCGCGGGCCGCGCGGCGATCCCGCCGACCGGTTCGCAGTCCAGTGTCATCGGCACCCGCACGCCGGTCTCGGCCGGTTCGCCGGCCTCCCATGGTCTCGACCGCAACACGCGCAGGTGCGCGAGGGCGTCCGCGGGGAACAGCCGCTCGTCGTCGACGAGGGTGTCCCCCGCCAGCAACAGAAACCGCGGCCTGGCCGCACGCAGCGCGCCATCGGCGACCGCGAACAGCAGCCAGTCGGCCTGGACGTGTTCGGCCGCCGCCCGCACGACCGCCTCGACCAGCGCTCGCGGCCCCTCCCCCGTGCGCACGAGCGCCCGCGAGATCCGGTCCAGTGCCTCGACCGCGCGTTCCAGCCGGGCTGCGGTCCGCACGAATTCCGGATAGAAGGACCGCTTTCCCGAGCGCACGCCCGTCAGCGCACCCAGATCGTTGTCCGTCGCCGTCACCTACAACGCCTGGCGGAACAGGGCCGCGACATCCGCCGCGCTCGCCTCCCGCGGGTTGGTCGCCAGGCACGCGTCCTGCAAGGTCGTGCGGGCCAGCGTGCCGATGTCGGCCTCGGTGACACCGAGCGCGGAAAGGCCACGCGGCACGCCGACCGTGTCGGCCAGCTGACGCACCCGGCAGGCGAACGCCTCGGCCACCTCGGCCGCGGGCCGGCCCGTCACGTCGACGCCGGTCGCCGCGGCGAGCGGGACGAACCGCTCGGGATCGGTGGCCGCGTTGAACCGGATCGCGTGCGGCAGCAACACACCGTTCAGCACGCCGTGCGGTGCGTCGAGGAGTCCACCGACCTGGTGGCTCATCGCGTGCGTGATGCCCAGGATCGCGTTGGTGAAAGCCATCCCGGCCTCCAGCGCGCCCTGCGCCATCGCGATCCGCGGTTCCGCCGCCTTCGGATGGACCATCGTGCCCAGCAGGTTGCGGGTGATCAGCGTGGCCGCGTGCAGGGCGTGCTGGTCGGTCAGCGGGTTGTGCGCGCGGGAGACGAACGACTCGACCGCGTGGGTCAGCGCGTCGAGGCCGGTGGCGGCGTTCAGCTCGTCCGGCATCGTGATGAGCAGGCGCGGATCGATGATCGAGATGTCCGGCACCAGCGTGCGGCTGATGATCGTGATCTTCGTGTGCTGGGTGGTATCCGTGATGACCGCGAACTGCGACACGTCCGCGCCGGTGCCGGACGTGGACGGCGCCATCACCAGCGGCGGGATGGGCTGCACGACGCGGTCCACCCCGGCGTAGCCGAGGATCGTGCCGCCGTTGCCGGACAGGATCGCGACCCCCTTCGCCGCGTCGATGCAGGATCCGCCGCCCACCGCGATGATCACGTCCGCGCCGGCCGCCGCGTACTGCTGGTAGGCGGCCTCGATCTCGTGGTCCTTGGGATTCGGGGTCACGCCGGAGAAGACGACCGGCCGCAGCCCGGCCAGCTGCAGGTGACTGTCCGCCTCGTCGACCCAGCCCGCCTCGATCAGACCGGGATCGCTGACCAGGAACGGCCTGCGGGCACCCACCCGCAGCGCGGCGTGCCCCAGCTCGGCCAGCGAACCCGGGCCGAACACCACCTCCGGTACATGGAACTTGGCCAGTCCGGCCGGCTCGGTCCCGGTCTTCGCGATACCCGGCCCGGTCAGCGTTTCACCTTGGTCGAGGACACGGCCCGGCACGGCACCCTCCCGCGGTTCGCGGTCCCCGCGGCGATGCGGCGACCGTGTCCACGGTACGTCAGGACGGTCGTCGACGAGAACCCCGCCGGGCACGGCGCCGGGCAGTTTCGGCAGGTCGGACAGTCGTGGCATCGGGCGCTCCTCGTCGTGCGACCGCCTCGACGCTACCGCCATGGTGACGGCCCGCCTACCGTCCGCCTGGCCCACCGGCACCTACCCGATCGGAGAGGTCCCCGGCCGCGGCCGGGTGGCCGAACCGGAACAGCCGTGAGACGATCGAATACCGGGGGCAGCGAACTCAGCACGGACCTTTTTCGGCCATTCTCGGAAAGAGAAGTCAGTGCCATGTCGATACTGATTTTCATCGCTGGTGCGGTACTGCTGATCTACAGCGCGCAGAAGCTGATCATCTATCTCGTCGGCGCCGCCGCCGGCCTGCGAATCTCGATATTCCTGCTCGCGATCGTCTTCACCGGAATCGAATTCGACGACGTCGCGCTCGGTGTCGCACTGAACATGGAGGATCTCAGCGACGTCGCCCTCGGCACCGTTTTCGGGACGGCGATCTCGATGATCGGCATAGTGCTCGCGCTCGCCGCGATCATTTCTCCGACGAAAGTGAACGTCCCGCGCCCGTACATCGCGCTGTTCGCCGCCGCGCCGCTCGTGCTGATCCCCTTCGTCGTCTTCGGGCCGCTCACCCCGCTCTACGGCGCGCTGCTCGTAATCCTGTTCGTGCTGTTCGTCGGTTACGTGGCCAAGCGAGAGCTCAAACGGAGCACCCCGGTCTTCCGCAATGCGGAGATACTCGAAAAACTGGAGGTCGGTGGAGGTTCCGGCGGAACCGGGAGCCACAGCGTCCCCGACCCGCCCACCGACCGGCCACCATTCGTCGTCACGATGCCGTTCACCAAAGGACGCCCGATTCCGGGCTGGGCCTCGATCGGACTCGCTGTCGTCGCGCTCGCCGGTCTCGTCGCCGGCGCCGCCATCATGACGTTCGGCACGAAAGGCGCGCTGGAGGATTACCACATTCAGGGAGCATTGTTCGGCGCCACCATCGTCACCCTCGTGCTCTCCCTCGAGGACATAATCCTGACCGTCGAACCCACCCGGAAAGGCGCGCCGGAAATCGGAGTCGGGAACGTCATCGGCAGCGTCGTGTTCGGCGTTACCGCGAAGCTCGGCATCATCCTGCTCGCAGGCGGCAGCATCGTCATCGGCGAAGACGTGCTGTCCTGGCACCTCCCGGTTCTCGTCGGCATGACCGGCCTCGCGGCGTACATGCTCTACACCCGCCGGCTGCGGCGCTGGCACGGGTTCGTACTGCTCGCGCTCTACATCGCCTACTGGGTCCTCAGCTTCGCCGTCTTCGGGGGCGCACCGGTCGAAACGGACTGAGCCCGGTGCGGGCGAGGGATCAGCGGACGATCGCCGGTCCGCGAGTCCGCGTTGGCGGCCTCGACCGCCTGGCTGACCAGGCTGTGGTCGGGCGACAGGTGACAAACCGGATCCGTGCGGGCGGCGTCGCCGGTCAGCTGGAACGCCTGGCAGCGGCACCCGCCGAAGTCCAGCTCTCGGCGGTCACAGCTCCGGCAGGGTTCCGGCATCCAGTCCGTGCCCCGGAACGCGGTCATCACCGGGGCCTCGGCCCAGATCCGGTCGAGCGGGTCCTCGCGCACGCTGGCCCGCGGCAACGGCAGGGACTGGGCGGCCGGACAGGGCAGGACGTCGCCATTCGGCGTCACGGTCAGTTGCCGGGCGGCCCAGCCGCCCATACAGGGCTTCGGGTACCGGCTGTAGTAGTCGGGGAGGACGTAGATGATCTCCATGCGGTCCCGCAGCCGGTTCCGGGCGGCCCGCACGACGACCTCGGCCGCGTCGAGCTGAGCCCGGCTCGGGAGCAGCGCGGCACGGTTGCGCCACGCCCAGCCGTAGTACTGGGTGTTGGCCAGCTCCACCCGGTCGGCCCCGACCTGCTCGGCCAGCGCGAGCACGTCGGCGACGCGGTCGATGTTCTGCCGGTGCAGCACCACGTTCACGGTGAGCGGCCAGCCCAGCGCCTTCACCACGCGCATGGCCTCGATCTTGCGGTGGAACGACGGGGTCCCGGCGATCCGGTCGGACAGGGCGGGCTCGTCGGCCTGGATGCTGACCTGCACGTGATCCAGCCCGGCTGCCCGCAGTTGCTCGGCTTTCGCACGGGACAGCCCGAACGCGCTGGTGACGAGGTTGGTGTAAAGGCCGAGATCGTGCGCCTGCGCCACGATCTCGGCGAGGTCGCGGCGCGCCAGCGGTTCCCCACCGGACAGGTGGCATTGCAGCACCCCGAGATCGCGGGCCTCGCGCAGCACCCGCCGCCACTCGCCGGTGTCCAGCTCGTCGGCGTAGTCCCCCAGGTTCAGCGGGTTCGAGCAGTACGGGCAGGCCAGCGGGCAGCGGTAGGTGAGCTCGGCCAGCAACCCGAAGGGGCTATCCATCGGTGATCTCCACGCAGCGCCGGGCCACGAGCCCGGTCAGGAACCGCCGCACTTCGTCATCGGGGACGTCCCGGTAGCGCCTGCGCAGCTCGGTCTCGATCTCGGCCACGGTGCGCCGCCCGTCGCACAGTTCGAGGATGGCCGCGCCGCTGCCGCGCAGCACCACCACCGTCTCGGGGTGCAGCAGGATGTGCCGCTGCCGCGCCTCGCTGAACGTCAGGCGGACATGCCGCGCCAGCCGGGGACGGTCTGATGTGGACACTTCACGCCGGGTCTTCGAGTCCATTGTGGTCACTCCGGGTAGGCCTGGTCGATGGCGTCCATCAGGCTCCACAGGACATCGCACTTGAACGACAACGCGTCAACGGCGCGGGCCTGGGACTCGGCGGAGAGGCAGTGCGCGGTGACCACTTCGAGTGCGTGCTCGCAGTCGCGGGGAGCCTGCTCGAGGCGGGCGCGGAAGTAGGCGAGGCCCTCGGGGTCGATCCACGGATACCACCGCTCGAAGGCGGCCAGCCGCCGGGCCATCAGGTCAGGGGCGAACAGTTCGGTGAGCGACGACGCCACCGCCTCCACCCACGGCCGGGTCCGGGCGAAGTTCACATAGGCATCCACAGCGAACCGGACGCCGGGGACCAGATGCCGGTGATCCCGGACCTCCTCGCGGGTCAGGCCGGTGGCCTCGCCCAGACGCAACCACGCCTCGATGCCGCCCTCGCCCGCGACGGCGCCGTCGTGGTCGGCGATCCGGCGGATCCAGCGGCGGCGGACCTCGACGTCGGGACAGTTGGAGAGGATCGCCGCGTCCTTGCGGGGAATGTTCTCCTGATAATAGAAGCGATTGGCCACCCAGCCCCGGATCTGTCCCGGACCGAGCCGGCCCGCGTTCATCCGGACGTGAAACGGGTGCGCGTCGTGGTAGCGCCGCGAGTGGGCGCGCAACGCCTCGACGAAGTCGTCTGTGACCGTCGTTGTCACGGCTTACACCTCCACCTCGAGACCGTCCATGGCCACCTCCATGCCGCTGTCCTCGACGGCGCGCCGCTCGGGCGTGCCGCCGAGGAGGATCGGGTTGGTGTTGTTCATGTGCACGAAAATCGTCCGGCGCACGGCCAGCGACGGGAGCTGGGCCAGGCTGCCGTCCGGGCCGTCGATCGGGAGGTGGCCCATGTCCCGAGACGTCTTCCCGGCCAGGCCGAGCCGGATGAGTTCGTCGTCGTGCCAACAGGTTCCGTCGATCAACAGGCAGCCGCAGCCCTCGATCTCCGCCCGCACCGGCGGCGTCAGCTCCTGCACCGCCGGTAAGTACACCAGCGTCCCGCCAGCTTTGTCGGTCAGCCGGTAGCCGACGACACGACCGTGGTCCGGCCCCGACCCGAACCGGGCGCGTTTGGTGGTGGGCACGTCGAACGCCCGGCAGGACAGCCCTTCTGCCAAGGACATCTCCGCGCCGGGGTCCACAGCCCGCCACTCGACCGGGCAGTAGCGCTCCAATGTGCGGAGCAACCCCGAGCCGTCGGACAGCGTTTTGTGCGCCGCGGGCGTGGCGTAGACCGTCAAGGCGCGGGCCTCGCGCAGCAACAGCAGGCCCAGCGTGTGGTCCAACTCGGCGTCGGTGAGCAGGATCGCCTCCACCGGCGTGGTCCGGTCACCGTCGCGCGGGTGCAGGCCGGGGAAGGCCTCGATCTGGGTGCGGACGTCGGGCGAAGCGTTGAGCAGGAACCACCGGTGCCGGTCGGCACTGACGGCGATCGACGACTGCGTGCGCGCCAGGCCATCGCCGGCGCGGACCGCGGTGCACACCGGGCAGCCGCAATTCCACTGCGGCGAGCCGCCCCCCGCCGCCGAACCCAGCACACGCACCAACATCGTCGCGTTCCCTCCGTCGTCGCTCTGGGCCGTCGGAGGGCGCCGGACCCGAAGGTCTGGCGCCCTCTTCCCGCCGGCTAGTCCTCCAACTGAGCGACGTACATGGTCACCTCGGGTGCGACTCCGATCTCGTCGAACTCGGGCGTCTCCCACACAGCGAGCTCGGACTCCATGGATTCACCTCCTCTCAGGCCGAATTGCCGCCGAGCGCGATGCCTATTCCGGCAGGGCGAAGACGATCAGGGCGCTGCCGTGCCCCGCGCCGAGCATGCCGGGCAGGAATCCCTCGGCCCAGCCGCCCCAGCCCACCGGTACGGCGATGTACTGCCGCCCGTCGACCATGTAGGTGGTCGGGCTGCTGTGGTGGCCGCTGCCGCACTGGAACTGCCACAGCAGTTCCCCGGTACGAGCGTCGAGGGCGTTGAGCTCGCCGGAGGCTTCACCGGCGAACACCAGGTCGCCACCGGTGGCGAGCGTCGACGCGCACATCGGGAGTTCGTTGCGCCAGCGCCACTTCTCCTCGCCGGCGCCGTCGAACGCGCTGATGGACCCCGCCATGTCGCCGATGTCCACGGCTACGCCCGCGCCCCAATAAGGGATGCTTTCCTTGAACTCCCGGCGCCGCCGGGTGGCCGTGGCGCCGGTGTCCTGGACCGGGACGTAGAAGAGCCCTGTCTTGGGGCTGTAGGACGCGTGGGTCCATTCCTTGGCACCGGCCGGACCGGGGTAGAAGTGGACCGGCTCGCCCTCCTTCTCCGGGTACACCTTCGGTGTCACCTGGCCGTCCCTCGTGATCGCCCCCCAGGTGATGCGGTCCACGAAGGGAGTGATCTGGACCAGCGCGCCGTTCGTGCGATCGAGAACGAAGAAGTAGCCGTTCTTGTCGAAGTGCCCGAGCAGCTTGCGCCCGTCCTTCTCGAACAGGATGCATTCGGCGATGCTGTCGTAGTCCCACAGATCGTGCGGGGTGCACTGGTAGTGCCAGCGGATCTGCCCGCTGTCCACGTCGACGGCGACGACGCTGTCGGTGTAGAGGTTGTCGCCCTCCCGGACCTCGCCGTCGAAGTCGGGTGCCGGGTTACCGGTGCCCACATACAGCAGGTTCGTCTCCGGGTCGAACGTGCTGGTGACCCAGCAGTTCGCGCCGCCCCGCGCCCAGGCGTCGCCGTTGGCGGGCCAGGTTTCCGAGCCCGGCTCACCGGGCTTCGGCACCATGTAGCAACGCCACTGGTGCTCGCCGGTCTCGACGTCGAACGCGTCGAGGTGGCCGCGCACACCGAACTCGCCGCCAGAACTGCCGACGATGACCATGTTCTTCACGACCAGCGGGGCCACCGTGGCGCTCTCGCCGGCCCGCACGTCGCCGTAGGTCTTGGTCCAGACCGGCTTGCCGGTGGTCGCGTCGAGCGCGAGCACCCGGGCGTTCGCGGTCACGAAGAAGACCTTCCCCTGCGCGACGGCCACCCCGCGGTTGACGTTCCCGCAGCACAGGGACACGTCGAAGGGAACCGCGTGCTTGTACCGCCAGATCTCCACGCCGGTCTTCGCGTCGAGCGCCCACACCCAGCCGTCCCAGCCGGAGAGGAACATGATCCCGTCGACGACGATCGGGGCGGCCTCGAACGAGTAGGTCGACGCGCCCGCGATCAGGCCGGTCGTGCCGGCCTGGAAGATCCATGCCGGGCCGAGGCGTTTGACGTTCCCGGTGTTGATCTGGTCCAGCGTGCTGTAGCGCTGCCCGTCGTAGGCGCCGTAGTAGGTGAGCCAGTTCTGCGGCTCCTGGCGGGCGTTGAGGATGCGCTCGTAGTTGACGCCGGCCGTCACCGGCGGCGCGACTTCCCCGCCCGCGACCTTGCCGCTCAGGTTTCCCTGGTCGACGGCTTCGCCGGCGTCCACGTACTCGACGGTCATTTCGTCTCCTCTCTACGGCCGCGGCTGCGCGGGACGGTCGAGGCGGGCTTCCGGCGGCGCGTCCCCGAGCACCACGATGGCCCCGGTCAGTCCCCGGCCCTCGTCGTTGCCCGTGGGCGAGCCGAACCAGTAGTAGCCGGGCCCGTCGAGGTTGAGCTTCGCCCGCCCCCGCGAATGGTTGACCAGCCAGATGAACTTTCGATCGCCATTGCTCGGCAGAAGTGCGCAGTGCGTGTTCCGGTCGTCATTGACGAGTTCGAGTTCGATATCCCCGCCATGCGGCATGACCAGAATGGAGGGATCGAAAACCAGCTCGTCCGGGTTGATCCGAATCGTGGCCTGCATGCGACCACCCGACCCCTCGGTGGCCTGCGCGATGTTCCCGGTTCCCAGCACGCTGCCCAGCGCTGCTTTGTTCTGTGCGTCCAACCCGAGGCTGTGGAGCAGATCGGATCGATCCTTCATCGTCGTCATCGGGCCGTACCTCCTCACCCCTGATCAGGTAAAGCACTCCGAATATGACCCGGCCTTTTTCCGCGCCGGTGTCCGGCCCGCGGAATGGTCGTCGAATGGCACGCTACGCCGCTCGCGGATGCCCGGCGACGCTTGCCGTTCAGCCTCGAACAACTACCGTTCGGACCCGGTGGCCCGCCGCTGGAGGTCGTACCGATCGAGGTTCATGACCTTGTCCCACGCGGCCACGAAGTCCCGCACGAACATCTCCCGCGCGTCGTCGCTCGCGTAGACCTCCGCGACGGCACGCAGCTCGGAGTTCCAGCCGAAGGCGAGATCGACCCGGCTACCGGTCCATCTGACTTCCCCGGTGGCGCGGTCGCGGCCCACGAAGATCTCCGGGTTCTCGGCCGCCGGCCGCCATTCGATGCTCATGTCGAGCAGGGTGACGAAGAAGTCGTTGGTCAGCACACCGGGCCGGGAGGTGAAGACACCCAGCGGCGAGTGCCGGTGGTTGGCGCCGAGGACGCGCAGGCCACCCACCAGGACGGTCATCTCGGGCGCGGTCAGGTTCAGCAGGTTCGCCCGGTCGACCAGCAGGTGTTCGGGCGGCAGCCGGAGCGTTTTCCCTTGGTAGTTGCGGAATCCGTCCGCGGCCGGCTCCAGCGCGGCGAATGACTCGACATCGGTCCACTCCTGCGTCGCGTCCGTGCGGCCCGGGGTGAACGGGACGTGGATGTCGTGACCGGCGTTCCTCGCGGCCTGCTCCACGGCCGCGCACCCGGCGAGCACGATCAGGTCGGCCAGCGAGATCTTCGTCCGCCCCGGGGAGCTGTTGAAGGTCTCCCGGATCTCTTCGAGGGCGCGCAGCACCGGCCTCAGCGTGCCGGGGTCGTTGACCTCCCAGCCGCGCTGCGGTTCGAGCCGGAGGCGCGCCCCGTTCGCCCCGCCCCGCTTGTCGCTGATGCGGAACGTCGAGGCCGACGCCCATGCGGTCGTCACGAGCTGGGCGAGCGGCAGTCCGGAGGCGAGGATCCGCTGCTCGAGCGTGGCGATCTCGGCCGTCTGGACGAGATCGTGGTCGACGGCGGGGACCGGGTCCTGCCAGAGCAGCCTCTCCCGGGGGACCAGCGGTCCGCGGTAGCGCTGGATCGGGCCCAGGTCCAGATGCGTCAGCTTGAACCAGGCGCGGGCGAAGGCGTCCGCCAGCTGGTCCGGGTGCTCCAGGAAGCGCCGCGCGATCGGCGCGTAGACCGGGTCGAGTCGCAGTGCGAGGTCCGTGGTGAGAATCGTCGGCGCGTGCGTCTTCGACGGGTCATGGGCGTCCGGCACGGTGCCGGCTCCTCCCCCACCTCGGGGGATCCACTGCCACAGCCCGCCCGGGCTCAGCTCCAGATCCCACTCGTGGCCGAACAGGGTCTCGAAGAAACTGTTGTCCCACCTCGTCGGAGTGGGCGTCCAGGTCCCCTCCAGCCCGCTGGAGATGGCGTCCGCGCCCTTGCCGCGACCGTAGCCGCTCTTCCAGCCCAGGCCCTGCTGCTCGATGCCGGCGCCTTCGGGTTCGGGGCCCAGGTAGGTGTCCGGGTCGGCCGCGCCGTGGGTCTTGCCGAACGTGTGCCCGCCCGCGATCAGCGCGACGGTCTCCTCGTCGTTCATCGCCATCCGCCGGAACGTCTCGCGGATGTCCCGGGCCGCGGTGAGCGGGTCCGGGACGGTGTTCGGGCCCTCAGGGTTGACGTAGATGAGGCCCATCTGGACCGCGGCCAGCGGGTTCGCCAGCTCCCGGACGCCGGTGTGCCGCTCGTCGCCGAGCCAGACGTGCTCCGGGCCCCAGTAGACGTCGTCGTCGGACTCCCACACGTCGACCCGGCCGCCACCGAAGCCGAACGTCGTGAACCCCATCGTCTCCAGTGCGCGGTTACCCGCGAACACCATCAGGTCGGCCCACGAAATCTTGCGGCCGTACTTCTTCTTCACCGGCCACAGCAGCCGCCGCGCCTTGTCCAGATTGCGGTTGTCCGGCCAGCTGTTCTGCGGCGCGAAGCGCTGCATGCCGGTAGCCGCGCCACCCCGGCCGTCCTCGATCCGGTACGTCCCCGCGCAGTGCCACACCATCCGGAGCACGAGCGGCCCGTAGTGGCCGAAATCGGCCGGCCACCACTCCTTCGACGTGGTCAGCACCTCGTCGATGTCCCTGGCCAGCGCGTCGAGATCCACGGTGTCGAACTCGGCCGCGTAGTCGAAGTCCGCTCCCATCGGGTCGGCCGCGGGGGAATGCTTGCGCAGCACCGACAAGCCGAGCCGGTTCGGCCACCAGTCGCGGTTGCGCGGACTCTCAGACATTGCGATCCCTCCAAGGAACAGCGTGTGCTGGACCTCAGATGTCCAGCGCGCGGCGCACGGCCGGCGCGTTCCGCCGGGACACCGGCACCGTTTCGTTCGCGTGGCCGTCCATGATCAGCAGCAGCTCTCCCTTGAGGCCACGCTCGATCTCCCGGATGCGGCTGAGGTTGACCACATACCGGCGGTGCACTCGCAGGAAGCCGGCATCGGCCAGCTCACTGTCGAGCTTGTCCAGGCTGGGGGCGGCGGCTCGCAGCCGGCCCTGAGCCGTGGACAGCCACACGTCGTTCCCCTCCGACTCGGCGAAGGAAACCTCGGGTAACCGCAGCAGCACCATCCGGTTGTCGCGGATGGCGACCAGCCGGCGCGGCTCCCGGGTGGGCGCCGGATCCGCCGCCCGGGGCAGCTGCGTCCCGTCGGACGCGCCGAAGGCGACCAGGCTGCCGATCAGGTGCCCGGACGAGAAGACCGGCCGGATGCTGATCGGCGTCGGCTCGTCGGCGAGATGGGTGAAGATCTGGGTCGAGCCGACCCAGTCCGGGTTGTGGGCCGCCTGCTTACCGGCGTACCGGGCGACCCCGATCAGTTCCGGCAGCCCCGGGTTCCAGCGCAGCGTGGAGTCGATCGCCGGGGTGGAGGGCGGGACGCCCATCAGCACGCTCGCCGTGTCGTCGGCGATCACCACCTTGCCCGCGGTGTCCATCGCGGCCAGCGGCGTGCCGGAGCGCGCCCTGGCCTGCGTGTAGGCCGCGACCAGCTCGGCGCCGCTGTCGCGGGCGCGGCGCTTCAGCGTGCGCTGGGTCTGGGCGACCGCGTTCGTCAGCCACCCGCCCGCGGACGCGGGCAGCTGCTTGCGCCAGCACGACAGGTTCAGGACCGCGATCGGCTCCCCCGTCACCACATCGCGCACCGCGATGCCCGCGCAGACCCAGTTGTGGAACGCCTGGCACCAGTGCTCCGCGCCGCTGATCAGGACCGGGCCGTGCGCTTCGAGCGCCGTGCCCATCGCGTTCGTCCCGGCCGCGCACTCGGACCAGCAGAACCAGGGCGCGAGATTGGCGTCGACGGCTCTGGCGAGCGTCGCCTGGTCACCCCACTCGGCCAGGATCCGGCCGGTGGCGTCGGCGACGGTGACGACGCCACCGAGGTTGCCCACCTCATGGGCCACGAACGCGGCACGGAAACCCAGCTCGGCGAACACGACATCGTGATCGGGCACATGGTCGGGCTCCGCGACGGCCACCGGGGCCTCGGTCAGGTGCGGGTCGACCTGGTATCGCTCGCGGCAGCGGTGCCACGAGATCGCGACGAGGGGCCGGACGCCCGGCACCTGATCCTCGCCCTGCACGAACCGTTCCCACGCCGCGAACACCGTGCCGCTTCCGGGGCTCGCCGCCATGGGCTCGAACCGATGTGCGTTCTTCATCGTTGGGGAACCGCCTTTGGTCCATCCCAACGCACGAGGACGAGCGCGTGGTCCGCGCGGGGTCCGGGCCTGGCCTATGGCGGACTGGGCACTGCTTCGCGCGTCTGCCTTGATTCGTCTATAGCTCACACCTTACGTATCCTCGCGGGGCCGCGCACGTGGCTTGCCGACTCTCAGACGGCGCCGAGGACCGTGCCGCCGTCCGCCTGGATCACCGCACCCGTCACGAAGCTCGACAGGTCGGTGGTCAGGAACTCGACGACGTTCGCCAGTTCCTCGGGAGTTCCGTGCCGCCGCAACGCGTTCTGGTGAGCCGTGCCGGGAGCGTTGGCGGAGAGCTGGAGCAGGCGACCGGTGTCGGTGTACCCCGGAGCCAGGCAGTTCGCGCGGATCCCGTACTCGCCGACATCCTGGGCGAGATACCGGGTGTACATGGCGATGGCCGCCTTCGCCGTACCGTAATGCGCGTAGCTGCCCGCCGGATCGGCCTGGCCACCCGATCCCGAGCTGATCGTGACGATCTTGCCCGCCCGGGCCTGTTTCATGTACGGCGCGACCGCGTTCACCGAGAAGATCGTGCCGTACAGATTGCGTTCGATCACCAGCTCGAGATCCTTCGTCGGAAGGTCCGACGCGCGCGTGGCCATCGGCGTACTCGATCCGCCGCCCGCGTTGGCGACGAGGATGTCGATCCGCCCCCAGGCCTCGAAGACGGCCCTGGCCATCGCTTCCTGGGCCGCGCGATCGGCCACGTCGAACTCGAAACCGAGGGCCCGGCGGCCGAGGTTCTCGATCTCCTCGACCGTCGAGCCGGCGGTCATCAGGTCGGCCTCGGCCTGGAACTCCTTGAAGGAGGTCAAGCTCTTGTCCACCACCGCGACGTCCGCGCCGAGTGAAGCCAGCCGCAGCGCGTACACCCTGCCGAGCCCGCGTCCCGCTCCGGTGACGATCGCGGTCTTGCCGTCCAGCCTTCCCATGATGCTCCGCTTCTCGATCAGCTGTACTTGCGGTAGGTGATCTGGCCGGTCAGGTCGATCAGCGTCATCTCCTTGAACTTCCGGCCGGCCGCGCCACCGGGGTCGTAGCCCATGACGTACTCCTTGACCATCCCGTACGGGTTGTGCGGCCAGTCCATGGACCAAGTGATCCCTTCATGCATCAGACTCGGGCCGGTGTAGGTCAAATGTCGCGTCGCGTCGATCAGCGCCGTTCGCGTGGGCGTCTTCATCGCCTTGAAGGTCAGGTCGAGCAACTGCCCCGAGGTCCACCCGTAGGTGCCGAAGGCCGGGTTCAGCGCGGCCGCCCCGGGCTGCTTCTTGTACCACTCCAGGAAAGTCTGGAGCCCCTGGTCGCGCGCGACCGCGTCCGGGTCGTTCGGGTTCTTCGCCCAGATCGAGAAGAAGACGTTCTGCGCCGCGGCCGGGCTGAGCTGGTCGAGGTAGCTCGACTGGAACCCCGTGAGGTACTTCGTCTCCGGCTTCCAGTTCGACTGGGCGATCGACTCGAGCGCCTGTAACTGATACGTGCCGGCGCCCGCGAACATGACGAAGTCCGTGGCGCCCGAGCCGGCGATCGTGGTGATCTGCGCCGAGACGGCCGAGTCGCTCGGGCTGAACGTCTGCTCGGCGGCGAGGGTCGCGCCGGTCGTCTTCAGCTGATCCTTGAACGCGGCGAGGAGCAGTTTCCCGAAGTCGTCGTTCTGATAGAGCACGGCGATCTTCGCGTTCGGGTTCTTGCCCACGATGAACTTCACGGACGCCATGGCGTCCTCCGAACTCGGCGGGCCGACCGGGGCCAGCGTCCACGGATAGGCCGGGTTGCCCAGTTCGTCGTTCGAGGTGTTGGAGTACACGTTGGGCGTGCAGGCCTCCGCGTTCACCTCGCGGGCGGCGAGGTTCGTCGGCGTGCCGTACATGCTGGCGATGGCGAACACCTTGTCCCCGTTGACCAGCTTGTCCACATTGGACCGGGCACGGGCCGGCTCGTAACCGTCGTCGAGCGCGGTGAGTTCGACCTTGCGCCGTTTGCCGTCACCGAACTCGAATCCACCCTCCGAGTTCTTCATGGCGACATATGCCGCGAACCCGAGCGGGATCGGACTGGCCGCGGAACCCGAGAAGGCGGCCGACTGCCCGATCTTGACGGTGTCGTCGGTGATGCCCATGGTGTCGAAGCCCTGCGGGCAGTTGCCGGTGTCGATGATGCCGGAGGCGCTGCCGCCGGTGGACCCGCCCACGGCGGCCCCACTGCAGCCGGACAGCAGCCCCGCGCTCGCGACGACGGCGACCGCCGTCACGGTCCACCGCCTGGTGCGTGGAATCATTGTTCGTCCTCCTCGTTGAGGTGAAGGTAGGTATTCGGCAGGCTTCGGTCAGGACCAGAAAGCACGCACTTCGTCCGCGATCCGCACGCCCTGCTCGTACCCGGTCGCCGCCAGCGCGGACCGCAGGTCGGGGTTCATCGGGTTGCCACCGCGGGCCTTCGTCGAGGCCTCGTCGGGCTCGATCTTGTAGACGTCGGTCGTACCCGAGATGTCTCGCACATCCGGCTGGTCCGGCAGGTGCATGAACCTGATCTCCAGGACCTTGGCGTAGCCCTCCGCCTTGTCGACGTTCGTGTTCGAACGCAGGCCGCCGTCGTAGTACCGCTTGCCGTCGATGGTGACGGCCGGCCAGACATGGGGAACCGAGCAGCTGGCGGCGACCGCGTCGACCAGGCTCACGCCCGAGAACTTGTCCCAGACCTTGAACTCGCCCGTGTCGGCCTGGATCACCGTCACGCCGATCAGCTTTTCCGGCCATTCATGGATGGGCAGGCGGGACTCGATGATGACGCGCCGTTCCGGCTCTGGCACGCGATCGTATTCGAGCGCCCAGGAACCCACGATCTTGCGGCACTCGACCGCGTCCGCCGTGTTCTCGACGACGTCCTTCCACTCCTTGAGCAGATGGGGTACGTCCACGTCGGTGATGGGCGGCTCATAAGCCCCGGTCCCGTCGACCTGGTCCTGATACAGCTTCTCCATCGGCGTGGTCTGGGACTGCACCGCGACCACCGCTCCCGCCGACGTACCCAGAATGTAGTCGGCGTCCGTCACCACCACGCCCTGGCTTTCGAGCCCGGCGAGCAGGCCGGTCTCCCACGCGATCCCGAGCACTCCCCCACCGGGAAGCACAAGAGCCTTGTCTTTTTTGTCGCTCACTTCGGAGTTCCTTCCGCTTGACGAAATCACCCGGGAAAAAGAATTGCCGGAGAGGTTCTACCGGGAGCTCGACTGCCCGGTGAGAGATGCTTTCTGGTCGATATTCGTCGGCGCCACAGGCGGCTCGCTCCTGGTGCGACGACGTCGTATCCGCTTCGGGATGTCCTGCAGGAGTCCCGCCGCCCCGCGGGGAAGGAACAGCAGAACAAGGATGAGGATGACGCCGTAGACGAACGGGGTGAGCGTCGGATCGAACCCGATGGTCGGCACGAAGTCGCGGACATAGACCAGGAAGAGCCCGCCCACCACGGAACCGATCACGATGTTCCCCGTGCCCCCACCGATGATCATCCCGAGCACGAGGCTGATCGAAAGCAGCGGCGTGAAATCGGCCGGCGCCACGTACCGGTTCACCATCGCGAACATCCAGCCGGAAATGCCCGCGATCGCGGCGGTCCACGCATACATCGCGACCTTGGTGAGATTCGTGTTGATTCCCAATGTCCGCGAAGCGATCTCCTGATCCCGGACGGCGACGAACGCTCGTCCGGTGCGGCTCGTGACGAGCGTCCACCCGAGAACGAAGACGATGACCGCGACGACGACGACCGTCCAATACGCGGAGACCGCGCGGTTGAAACCGAACACGCTCGGGATCGGCTGTGTGGCGGCCAACCCCTGTGCCCCACCGGAAAAGTCCGAGAACTTGAGGACGAACTGCGGGAAAACGATCGCTATCCCGAGCGAGATCAAGGCGAGCGGTTTCATGCCCTTGATTCTCAGCGCGGGCAGACCCGCGACACCCCCGATGACGCCGGTGATGAGTGCCGCGGGCAGAACCGCCAGGAACCAGGACATCCCGGCATTGGTCAGCAGGATCGCGGTGTACGCACCGATCCCGAGATACGCGCCCTGGCCAAGGGAGAACTGGCCGAGACGTCCGGTGAGCAGCGCGAGGGACATCACCGCGACGGCGTCACTGGCCACCTGGCCGAACATGCCGAGGTTCACGCTGCTGGTGAGCCAGGGCGCGGCGAGCAGGAGAACCACGGCCGCCCCGGCGATCCACCCGCCGAAGGATCGCCTGCGCCATAAGGGTTTCGCCGGCGCGTTCATACCCGTTCCACCTTCACTTTGCCGAAGAGGCCCTGTGGGCGCACCAGCAGGACGATGAGGATGAGGAGCAGGGCGGCGGCGAGCGCGAGCTCGGAGCCGAAGAGATAGCCGCCCGCGAGGTGCTGGGTGAGACCGACCAGGATGCCGCCGACGATCGCGCCGGGCACACTGTCGAGGCCGCCGAGGATGGCCGCGGCGAACGCATACAGCAGCACCGATTGCATCATGAACGGGCTCAGGAACAGTTTGGGTGCGAGCATCGCGCCGGCCACCCCGCCGACCGCGCTGGCCAGCCCCCAGCCGAGCATCAGGGTGCGTTTGACGTTGATACCGCTCAGCTGCGCCGAGACCGCGTTGTTCGTCGTGGCCCGCATCGCCAGACCGAATCGCGTCCGGGTGAACAGCAGGCGCAGCAACAGGCTCAGGGACGTGAAGACGACGATCAGGCCGATGGTCGACCACGTCAGGTTCGCGCCGCCGAGGGGAATCCCGCCCGCACTGAAGACCGACTCCATCGCGACGGGCTGAACGCTGAAGATGTAGGCGGCGAGCGCGCTCAGCCCGAGATACATGCCCATCGTGACCATCGCCTGGTCGATGTACGGGCGTTTCTCGAACGGACGCATGATGAACCGTTCGCAGACCACGCCGATGACGAATCCGATTCCCAGCCCGAGGAAAATGCCGACCGCCATGCGCAATTGCGGGTCGCCGATGAATCCGAGGAAACGGTCCGGTCGCGTGATCCACCAGACGATGAAGGTGGCGAACATCGCCATCTCGCCCTGGGCGAAGTTGACGAGTCCCGTCACGCGGTAGATGAGAACGAGGGCGAGCGCGATCGCGCCGTAGATCATCCCGTCGCCGACTCCGTCGATGATGCGCTGAAGCAGCAGTTCCATGTCTAGACTCCCAAGTAGGCCGCGCGGACACCGTCGTCGGAGGCCAATTCATCGGCGTCGCCCTCGATCACGAGCTGGCCCGTCGAGATGACGTAGGCCCGGTCCGCGATCGCGAGGGCACGCTTCGCGTTCTGCTCCACGACGAGCAGCGCGGTGCCCGTCTCCTGATTGATCTTCCGCAGTTCCGCGAAGAGCTCGGCGGTGATCAGCGGGGCGAGGCCCATGGAGGGTTCGTCGAGCAGGACGAGCTTCGGCTTGCCCATCAGCGCGCGAGCCACGGCGAGCATCTGCTGCTCGCCACCGCTCAGGCTCCCTGCCGCCTGATCGCGGCGTTCCCGCAGGCGCGGGAAGACGTCGAACCAGCGCTCGATGGACTCGGCGACCTCCGCGCGTGGACGGGTGTATCCGCCCACGCGCAGGTTGTCGATGACGCTGAGGTCGGTGAGGGTGCCGCGGCCTTCCGGAACATGCGCGATGCCCAGGCCCGCGCGTTTGTCCGTCGAGGTCCGGCGGGTGAAGGCGGTCCCGTCGAACGTGATGTCGCCCTGGGCCGGGATGATGCCGGAAACCGCTTTCATCATCGTCGTCTTGCCGGCACCGTTGGCCCCGAGGATCACGACGATCTCGCCGGGATCGACGTGGAAGGAGATCCCGTGGATGACGCGGATCGAGCCGTAGCCGGCACGCATGTTCGTGACGTCGAGGATGGCGGCCATCAGTCGTCCTCTCCGAGGTAAGCGGCGACGACCACCGGATCGCGGACGACCTCGGCGGGCCGCCCGTCGGCGATGAGGGCGCCGGCGCTCATCACGACACAGCGATCGGCGAACGAGGTGACCAGGCCCATGTGGTGCTCGACGAGGAGCATCGTGAGCTCGAACTCGTCCCGCACGCCCCGGAGCAGCGCCCCGAGCTCGTGCACCTCGTCCTGCGTCAGCCCGCCGGCCGGTTCGTCGACCAGCAGTAGCGAAGGCTTCGACATCATCGCCCGGGCGATCTCGACGCGCTTCTGCCATCCGTAGGACAGGCTCGAAACTTCCTCGCCGGCAAGGTGGGCGAGCCCGATCCGCTCCAGAAGCTCGTGCGCGTCGGTCCGTAACCGCCGTTCCGCCTTGACCTCACCGCGCAGCCGGAGGACTCCGCCGAGCACGGTCAGCGGGCCGCGGTAGCGAAGATGGCCGCCGAGAAGGACGTTGTCCAGCACGGTCATGGCAGGCACGACGGCCAGGTTCTGGAACGTGCGGCCGACGCCCAGTGCGGCGATCTGATGAGGAGCCCTGCCGAGTATCTCTTCACCCCGGTAGCGCACGCTGCCGTGGCTCGGCTTGTACACACCGCTGATGACATTGAACAGCGAACTCTTGCCCGCGCCGTTCGGGCCGATCACCGCGCACAGTTCGCCCTTCGTGACGCTGAAGGTGAGCGCATTGAGGGCGACGATCCCGCCGAACGAGAGATGGACGTCGTCCACGACGAAGACGGCGTTCTCCACGGTCGCCTCGATCTTCGGCCGGGCAGGCACCACCATGGACATCACGCACCTCCCCTCAATTGGCTCAGGTCGCTCTCCACCTCGTCGACGATGTGGGAGTACATCTCCGTGCGGTCGAACAGCCGCGCCTCGTCCGCCGCGACGAGGGTGCGGAACTCCGATTCCTGCGCGCTCTGGAACTGGGACTCGAAGAGTTCGCGATCACTGATCCACAACTCCATGATCACGTCGAATCCCGACGAGTGGACGGTGCCGGTGGTCGGGTCCGCGATCGGCGTCAGGTACCGGCGCACATAGCGTTTGATTCCCGGGTTCTTCATGAGCCCGTCGAAAATCCTGATGTGGTGGTTCTCGTAGTAGTCCCGGAACTCCGCTGTGGACATCCCGGCTCGCTTCTTGAACAGGCAGACCACTTTGATCACTGCCGCACCCCCTCGGTCGCGCCGACGACTTCGTTGAGCCGCAACGGGTCCAGGTAGAAGACGGTGAAGTCACGGATGAGCCCGGCATCGAACGTGATGAACTGGGCCAGTCGTGCGTGCGCGGTCTGGCCGGTGGCCCGCGAGGTGAGCGCCACCCGCATGCTGATGGCCACCCCGTCCTCGCGGCTGAAGTAGGTCACGTCGGTGATGACCATTGAGGACCAGGTTTCGGAGAGGACGGCGAAGAATCGCTCGACTCCGTCGATCCCCGCCCAGTCACCGGGAAACGGCACGGAGGGGCCCATGTGCATGACGGCCTGGGGATGCAGGCAGGCGGCCATCTCGTCGAACGACGCGCCACCGCGGGCGCCTCCGGCCGCGATGTAGCGCATCTCGGCGTCGTAGAACTTGTCGAGCACCGCGGTGGGGGCTACGCGTTCGGTTCCGGGAGCGGGGCCTGGGCGCATGGAATCCTCCGGGCTAATCACTTCGTCGTGAGCAGTTCTGCGATCCGGTCGATGCTAAGCAATCGGCAACGGGAAGACATCAAGGCTTCCCGCATAGAGGAAAGGCACCGCGTTGTTTTCGCGTTCTGCGCGAGACGCACTCACCGCCGGTGTCAGCCTCACCTCAGCCTGTGACCTGCGGGATCGCGGCTGCCAGCAGGTCGATGATCCGGCCGGGCTCGGGAATTCCGCTCGCGATCACATAGGCCACGGTGAACCCGAGCTTCCCCATTTCGGCCGCCTGGCGCACAATTTCGTCCGTCGTCGTCTCCGGTCCTATCGGGATCAGAGTCGTCTTCTCGATCTCGTCGTAGTCCCGCCCGGCCGCCTCACAATGTGCGCGCAGCACGTCCAGCTTGCGTGCGGGATCCGCGGCGATGCTGATGTTGCACGCGTCCGCGTACGTCGCCACGAGCCGCAGTGTCCGGCGCTCCCCGCTGCCCCCGATCATGAGGTACGGGCGTGGCCGGGCGAGGCTGCGCGGAGCGCTCAGCGTCCGTCCGAGGTGGTAGTACGTGCCCTCGTAGGGCTCCTCGGAGTCCGACCACAGCTGCAAGCAGATCTGGATGGCCTCCTCCAGCCGGCCGAACCGCTCGGGGACGCCGGGGAAGGGGAAGCCGAGTCCCCGGGACTCCTGTTCGTTCCACGCGGCGCCAATGCCGAGCCCCACCCGCCCTCCGGAAAGGACGTCCAGTGTGGAGACCTGCTTCGCGAGCAGCGCCGGCTCGCGGAAGACGACAGCCGTGACGAGCGAGTGGAGCCGCACTTTCTCGGTGTGGGCGACGAGGAAGCCGAGGGTCGCGTACGCCTCGAGCATCTCGTTCTCCTCGGGGCCGACGCCCCGGATCTGCCAGAAGTGATCCATGACGGTGATCCGGGTGAGCCCGGCGGCCTCCGCGTCACGGGCATGCCGGGCAAGGCGCGGCCCGAGTTCCGCCGGACCGCCGAGCCACGTGAAGTCCCCGATGTGCAGACCGAGTTCCATTTTCTCTTGCCTCTCGCGAATGGCCTCGGTCATGCGAAGCTGACGTGGACGTTCTTGACCTGTGTGTACGCGAGGAGTTCCTCGATGTCCTCCTCGCGGCCGAGACCGCTGTCCTTGAAGCCCCCGAACGGCGTCCCCGGCGTATGCCGTGACACGTCGTTGACCCAGACGTATCCCGCTTCCACATCGCGCGCGAAGCGCAGTCCCGTGGCCAGCTCGCGGGTGAACACGCCGGCGGTGAGGCCGTAGCGGACGCTGTTGGCGATCGCGACGGCCTCTTCGTAGGTCTCGAACGGCATCGCGGCGAGCACCGGGCCGAAGATCTCCTCCTGGGCGAGCCGGGAATCCGGCCGGACGTCGGCGAACAGGGCCGGCCGGAGGTAGTTGCCCCCGGCGAATTCTCCCTCTGTCAGCGTGGTTCCCCCGACGAGGAGTTCGGCGTTCTCGTCGCGGCCCAGCTGAATGTAGCGACGCACCTTCTCCAGCTGGCGAGTGTTCACAATGGCGCCGGTCTCGGTTTCGGGGTCGTCGGGCACGCCCGAGCGCAGACCGTCCATTGTGGTCGCGAGCTTGTCGAGTAGCGGGCGATAGACGTCCCGGTGCACGAGAAGCCGCGACGTCGAGCCACAGGACTGCCCCTGCCAGGTGAAGTTCATGCCGCGGACCGCGGCGTCCACAGCGACGTCGAGATCGGCGTCGGGAAAGATGACGAGGGGGTTCTTGCCGCCGAGTTCGAGCGACACCGTCTTGACCGCGACGCTCGCCGCTCGCGCCAGGATCGCCCGGCCCGTTTCGGCCGCGCCGATGAACGCGAGCCGGCGGATGTCCGGGTGGGTGACCAGCGCGTCACCGGTGGTGGCGCCTTCACCGGTCACGACATTGACGACCCCGGCCGGGAAGATCTCACTGGCGAGCTCGGCGAGCCGGAGCGCGGAGAGGCTGGTGTGTTCGCTCGGCTTCACGATCACCGTGTTGCCCGCGGCGAGTGGTGCGGCGATCTTGGACGCCGCGAACATCAGCGGGTGGTTGAACGGGATGATCCGCGCCACGACGCCGTACGGCTCACGTGTGGTGAAGTCGAGCCGGTCGAACGAGGTCGGGATGGTCTCTCCCCGCGTGTGCAGAACCAAGCCGGCGTAGTACCTCAGCTGGGCGCACGCGACAGCCGCGTCGTTGCGCATCTCGCGAATAGGGCTGCCGTTGTCCGCGACGTCGAGCAGGGCGAACTCCTCGGCGCTGGCCTCGATCGCGGCCGCGAGCTTGATCAGCGCGCTCGCCCGCTGCGGCGGCTCGAGCCGCCGCCACAGGGGGTAGGCGTCCTTGGCGGCGGAGACGGCGTCATTGACGTCCTCGGCCGTGGCGTGCGGGATCTTGGCGATCACCGTGCCGTTCGCCGGGTTGACCGCGTCGATGGCCGCGCCATCGGACGCGAGCCGGAACCGGCCCCCGATGAGCATCGGGCGGGTTTCGATGGTGTCTGTCACGATCACTCCAGGTCAGCTACGGCGAATGCCGAGATCGGATGGCACGCCCGCGGCGGTCAGGATCCCGATGAGGTCCTCATCGGTCGCCGCCAGCGCGTTGTTCGCCCGGAACGGATGCCCCTCACTGGCAGCGACCATGGCGGCGCCGTGGTCGCGATCGAGATCGCCGGGCTGGAAGCGCCCGGCGAAGCCGATCTCCGTGAAAAGCGCCTCGACCGCGTCGAGATAGGGCAGGTGCCGGGCGTTCATCACCGCCCGGTTGAACATCCCGACGTGCAGCAGCAGCGCACCGTTCTGGTAGCCGTGCTGCAGGTGCACCGACGGCGCGCAGTCGAGCGCGTGAATGAGCCCGAGGCCCGTGTTGCCGCACGCGAGATTGGCGGCACAGCTCGCCTCGAGCAACCGCTGCAGGACTTCCGGGTCCCTCTTTTTCAGGGCACGCGGGAGATCCTCCAGGATCGTTTCCACGGCGAACTCGGCCAATGAGTCGGTGAAGAACGTCCGCCCGCGGGTCCACAATGCCTCCATCGCATGCGACAGCGCGTCGAGTGCCGCGTACAGCAGCGGCTTGTCGGGCAGCCCCACAACCAGATTCCCGTCCAGCAGCGCCACAGTGGGCTCGCAGCCGGGCCCGCGGATGACGATTTCGCGCGTGCGGCCACGCTGGTGCAGGACCAGCGCGTTCGACACCTCGCTTCCGCTGCCGGCCGTTGTGGGGATGGCGATCGTCGGCGCGGGAAGCCGCGGCACCCGGCCGGTTCCCTCGTAACAGAGGAGGGGCCCGGGGTTGGTCAGCCGGATCGCCACCGCCTTCGCGGCGCACAGCGCGCTGCCGCCACCGACCGCGACCACGGCGCCGGCGTTGTACTCGAGCGCCTCGGCGGCCAACCGCTCGGCGTCGTCCAGGCTGGGGTCCGGATCGACGAGGATGGTCGGCGCCGCCCGCAACTGCTCGGCGGCGTCGAAGACCAGGTCCAGCGTGCCGGTGGTCGACAGCCCCCGGTCCGCGACGACCACGACGCGTTCCGGCCCGAACGCGGCGATCTCGTCGGCAAGCGTGGCCACGGACCCGACGCCGGTCACGATGCGTGTCCCGACGCGGAAAGTCCGACCGGTCATCGCAGCTCGACAGTCGTCAGGTCCGGCGCGCCGATCCGGGCGACCTCGCACCCGAGGAGGGTCCCGCACGACGGGCACACGAACTCACGGAGTTCGAGCTCGGCATGCAGCCGGACATACGGCCCGTGCGCTTCGGGTTCGACCGTGCGCCGCACCGCTCGCGCCGTCCAGTCGAAGCCAGGCCCGAACGAATGGCGGCACCGGCATACGACATCGCCGTCATCGCTCAGCAAGAGCGACGGGGTCAGCGTCCGGGTCCCCGGAACGGGTTCGTCGGACGCCGTCGCGGCCGGCACTCGCCCAATGCGCGCTGCCCGGATCGCGGAGCGCCGTGCGGTGGTCGCCGATGCGTCGATCGCACCGGAGCGGTCCACGACCACCCCGTAGACGTCCTCCGCGTGCCCGACGCTGACATAGCCGTCGACGACGTCGGCCGCCACGTCCTTCGGGTCCCGGTCGATCGGGTCGCCGAACCCGCCTCCGCCCTGGAAGCTGTAGGCGAGCACGTCCCCGCGGTTCAAGGTGAAGAAGCCCGGCTTCGCGCCCAGGGACACCCGCTCCCCCTGCCACCCGTCATGCTCGGCGAACGTGGTGACCCTGCCGACCGGGGACAGCCCGTCGACCCTCTTCAGGACCTCGTTGCGGTTGCAGGAACCTTCGTAACCCCCGAACAGCCCGACGCTGTTGGGCACCTCGACGCCGTGGCCGACGATCATGGTCTCCAGGCTGTCCACGTCGTGCGGGGTGAACGCCAGACCCACCGTCGCGCCGCCCCGCTGGCGCCCCGGTCCCCCGGAGTCCGCGATGAGCGCGCGATAGAGGTACAGCACCGGGCCGGTCGCCTCGTGGCTCTCCACATTGGTGATCGCCGGCCGGGGCACGCAGAAGTCGCCGGAGGCGTTCAGTCCGTCGTGATCGTGGTACGCCCCGCCGCCCCCCGCGGTCGAATCGAGGAAGAAGTTGCCATATGGCTGGCCGTCCCGATTGCTGCCCGAGAGCACCAGCGCGGTCATCGAACCCTTCGTCACCGCGGTCGCGTCGGATGCCGATTCCGCCGACACGACGGCGAGCCGGGACAGGGCCGCGACGCTGACATTGGTGACCACCCAGATCGACCCGATCGTCGCCGAGGACACCGGCGCGGGCCAATTGGCGTTGACGACGCTTCCCTTCGGGGCGCGGATGGTCAACGGGCGCAGCAGCCCCTCGTTCCAGCGCAGGCCCGACCCGAGGATGGGCAGCACAGCGGTGAAGACGCCGCCGACCAGACCGGAATAGGTGGCGTTGATGAATCCGGGCGCCTGCGGCGAAGTGCCCGCGAAGTCGAAGATCAGCTCATCGCCCGACTTGGTGAGCGCGAGGTGGTACTCGTACAGCCGGTTCTCGTGACCGTCGTGCTCGAGGTAGTCGATGGCGCGGAAGGTGCCGTCGGGCAGGGTCCGGAGCCGGTCGCGCAGCTGCTCTTCGGAGTGGTCGATCTCCATTTCCATGACTCGCAGGACCCGGTCGACCCCGTAGCGGTCGCACAACTCGACGAGCCGGCGGCCCGCGACCGTGTTCGCGGCGATCATCGCCTTGAGGTCGAGCCCGACCGCCATCGGCAGCCGGGTCATGCCCATGATCATCTGCCAGAGGTCCTCGCGGATCAGACCGCCCTCGACGAGCTTCACGCCCGGCAGCAGCATCGCCTCCTGCTGGATGTCCCGCGCCTTGATCGACCAGCTGCCGAAGTTCATGCCGCCGATGTCGAGCTGGTGCGCGCAACATCCCACCCAGGCGACGTGGACCCCCTCGTGGAAAACGGGAGCCACCACGGAGACGTCGGGCTGGTGCAGGGCACCCCGATAGGGGTCGTTGAGGACGAACATGTCGCCCTCGCGAATCCCCGGGTTTTCGGAGAAGTCCTTGACGATGTTCCGGACCACACTGGCCATCGAGCCGGAGTGGAACAACACCTGCGGGCCCATCGTCACGATCGAGCCGTCGGCCAGATAGGTGCCGACATTGAAGTCTGTGGCGTCGGTGACGACGGGCGATCCGGAAACCGCCTGCAGCGTGATCGCCTGCTCTTCGGTGATAGCGGACAGTCGGTGGCGGACGACCTCGAACGTGATCGGGTCGATCTCCACGCTGCTTCCGGCAGCATTCGTCTGCATGGGAACCTCACATCGCCAGGGTGATCAGGAGATTGCCGACGGCGTCGATCGAGACCCATTGGTTCGCGTCGACGTAGACCGTCGTTGTCGGGTGCTCGACGACGGCCGGGCCGGGGATGCGGTCGCCGGTGCGCAGTGCCGGCCAGGGCACGATCGTCGCCTTGAGCCAGCCGCCGCTGACGACGTCGTAGACCGGCCGGGTCGCCCGCTCGACTTCGGCGTGATACTCGGGCGCGTGCACCGCGAAGGCAGGGCTCGGGGTGTGACCGACGGCCTCCACCCGGAAGGTCGTGAGCTCGATGCCCGCCTCGCGGAACGCCGCCCCACGGCCGTAGGTCTGCTCATAGGTCTCTTCGAAATCCCCGATGAGCGTCTGCGTGGCGGCATCGTCGAACGGGCCGTCGCCGATCGGGATGATCAGCTCGTGCGTCTGGCTCCGGTAGCGGACGTCGGCACTTCGCTGGATGACCATCTGATCGTCCGGCACGCCGTTCTCGCTCAGCTTGGACCGGCAGCCACGCTCGAGTTCCGCGAAGACCGCGGCGATGTGAGCGCTGTCGAGGTCGAGCCACGGCTCCGCGTTGCCCGGAGTGGTCCGGACCAACTGAGAGATCTCGGCGGAATGGTGGATGTCCGAAGCGAGCGCCCCGTAGGCCGAGTGCGCCATCGAGGTCGCCGGCACCAGAATCTGCCGGACGCCCAGCTCCGCCCCGAACCCGGCGCAGTGCATCGGACCGGCGCCACCATAGGCGTAGAGCACGAAATCGCGGGGATCCATGCCCCGCCCGACGGTGAGCTCGCGCAGGGTGTCCGCCATCTTCGCGTCGACGATCCGGCGGATGCCGGCGGCCGCCTCGAAGGTGCTCAAACCGAGCGGTTCGGCGATCTGCTCGCGGATCGCGGCCTCGGCCGCCTCGGGGTCGAGGCTCATCCGGCCGCCGAGGAACGTCGTGGGGTCGATGATGCCCAGCACCAGGTCGGCATCGGTGACCGTGACACGGGTGCCCCCGCGGCGATAGGCGACCGGACCGGGGAAGGCACCGGCGCTCTCCGGCCCGACCAGCAGCTTCCCGCCGGCGACCTGGGCGATGGATCCGCCTCCGGCGCCGATCGCGGTGATGTCGACCATCGGGGCCGACACGTGGTACTTGCCGACCTCGGTCACCCCCGAGATCACCGGGCGACCGTCGACGATCAGCCCCACATCGAAGCTCGTTCCGCCCATGTCGGTGGTGATGACGTTGGCGTGCCCCAGTTCGGACGCGAGATACCGCGAGCCGATCACACCGCCCGTCGGCCCGCTGGCGAGCAGGAGAACGGCACGTGACGCGGCATCGCGGGCGCTCATCACACCGCCGATGCTGTTGAGCACGCTGAACCGGCCCCGCAGCCCGCGCGCCTGGAGACTACTTTCCAGCCGCTCCAGATATTTCGCCACGGTCGGCCCGAGGTAGCTGTTCAGCACGGTCGTCGCCGTGCGCTCGTATTCGCCGAGCACCGGGCTGACCTCGCTGGAAAGACTGATGTAGGCGCCATCGCCCGCGATGTCGCGGATGATCTCGCGAACGCGTCGCTCGTGCTCGGGATGCCGGAACGACCACAGGAAGCACACGGCGAAGGACTTGGCGCCGTTGTGGCCGAGTTGCTCGACGGCGGCACGGACGGCCGGCTCATCGAGGGGGACGAGGACGTTCCCCGCCTGGTCGACCCGCTCCGGCACCTCGGCGATCAACTGCCGCGGGGTGATCGGCAGGGGGTAGCTCCTGCTCTTGAACTGGCTGAGGGTCTCGGTGGGCATCCCGGCGGTGAAGCCCATCAGGCGCTGGATGATCAGCGTGTCCCCGAACCCCTGGGTGGTGATCAGCCCGGTCGCGGTGCCGTTCCGCTCGATCAGCGCGTTCGTCGCCTGCGTCGTGCCGTGGCCGAAGCTCTCGACCTTGCCGAGCATCTCCTCGACGGTCTCGCCCCGGTCCGCGGCGACGAGTTCGAGCGCGGTGAAGACGCCCTCCTCTAGGGCATGGGGTGTGGTCGGCGCCTTGTTCGTGTGGATGCGCCCGGCGGCATCCATCACGACCAGGTCGGTGAAGGTGCCGCCGGTGTCGACGCCGACATACAGCTGCTCGCTGGCTGGGTCCATACTGCGCTCCCTGATGCGGGTCACTTGTGTGCGTCGCTGTCGCGCGCGACCGTGTGGTGGAGGGTCCGAGATCGCAGCTAACCGCAGCCATTCCGGGGTGTCGATATTCTTTTCCGTTATGAGGAAAATGGCCTGCCGGTGGCCGGAAGGGCGTGGTTACACTCCGATCGACCGCCTTGCTGTGGCCCGGGCGACGATGCCCGGGCGGAGGAACGAGGGAAGATGCCATGAGCCATCACGAAGATCGCTCCGACGGTCAGCGATTCAGGGCCACCCTCGACAGTTTCTTCGCGGCCGAGACCCGGTACGTGGCAGCCGGCGGCGCCGAGGTGGGCGCCGATTTCGGAGAGATGGCGGCGCACCTGCATCCCGAGGTCGTCATGCATCAGGGGCCGCGGGTCCCCTTTCCCGGTGACTGGGTCGGCGTCCACGGGATCGAGCGCTTCTTCGCCGCCTTCTCACAGACCTTCCGGTCGATCGATCTGCGTGAGATCCGGTATTTCACGGGCGACGAGGGCCTGGCGATCCGCCTGCGGTTGCGGGCGATCGCCCGGGCGACGGGCCGCCAGGTGGACTCGCGGGTCGGGCACCTCATCCTCTTCGACGACGGACTGATCCGCGATTGGACGGTCTTCTACCTCGATCCGGTGGCGGTCACGAAGGCGACCCGTTCATGACCGGCCGGGCTGATATCTCGCGCGAAAGCGGCCCGCCGATGACGTCGGTCGACAACGCGCTGAGGATCGTCATGATGCTGGGCCAGCATTCATCGGTGCGGGTGTCCGATGTGGCCAGTCAACTCGGCATCTCCGTATCGACCGCGCACCGGCTGCTCTCCGCGCTCGTCTACCGGAAATTCGCGGAGAAGGACCCCACAACCCATGCCTACTCGGGCGGGACGGCCGGGCGAGCCTGCTTCGGCGGGCTCGGCGACGCCGACGTACTCGCGGTAACCCGTCCGTATCTCGAGCGCCTGAGCCGTGAACTGCGCGAGACCACGCAACTTCTGGTGCTGCAGGGCAAGAATGTCAAGTTCATCGCGGCGGCCGAGTGTACGCAGGCATTGCGAACCACCTCCCGCGTCGGATTGTCGATGCCCGCGCATTGCTCTTCCGGCGGAAAGGTGCTTCTGGCGGACCTGGAACCGGCTGAGTTCCGGGCGCTCCACCGCGATTCGCATCTGCCGTCGCGGACGCAGCACTCGATCACGAACCTGACCGAACTGGAAGCCGAACTGACCAAGGTTCGGCGGGCGGGCTACGCCATGTCCCTCGGTGAGGGTGAGCCCGATGTCGCGGCCGTCGCCGTCGCGATCCGGAACTCCTCCGGCCGTGCGCTGGCCGCGATGGCTGCCTCCGGACCGCGTTCCAGGATGCCGCGAAAGCACATGATCGTCATCTCCGAAAGTCTCGCGTGGGCGGCGCGACAGATCGCCGGAGCACTCTGACTACAGCGAAGCCGATCCAGGCGTCTTTGGTTGCGGAGTTGGCCGAGGCCATCGATTTCCGCGGTGACGGTTTCTCCGCCGAGGAGGTAGCGTTTCGGGTCGCGGGTGTGGCCGACCCCGCCGGGGGTTCCGCACAATGGTCAACCACTCCCGGGTGCGCCGCACGGGCTGGCCGATGACCACCGCCAACTCGACCTCCCCCGGCATCAAATACTGGATCACCGCCCACAACGTCGGCGTCGCGAACGGCCGCCCACCCAGACTCGGGTTCGCAAGCGCGATCGCCCGCCGCTCACCCCCACGCCCCCCGGCACCAGATCACGGCCTGCGCCGCCAAGCCACGCAACCGTTGCCACCGCCACAGAACGCCAGATTCTGTAGAACAGAAACGCCCAAGTTACGTCTTGGGCATCCACCGGACTGCCCGCCGTTCCAGGGTCGCCAGCAGCAGGTCGACGGACACCGCGAGTGCCGCCGCGACCAACAGCACCGCGATGATCTGGTCCGATCTGAACGACACCTGGCCATGCGAGATCAGGGAACCCAGGCCGGACTCCGCGCCCAGTAGCTCCGATCCAATCGTTGCCTGCAGCGCGTAACCGACGGTCACCCGCGCACTGCTCGTCACCCACAGCGACACGGCCGGGAAGAACACGTGCCGCAGCAGGTCGAAGGCATTCGCGCCGTGCACACGCATGTTCTGGACGAGCAGGCCGTCCACTTCGCGAACGCCGGCCGCCACGTTGAGGGCCACGAAGACGACCATCACCGCGACCACGAGCAAAACCTTGGGCTCGTAGCCGAATCCGTACCACACCACGAAGATCGGCAGGAGCAAAATACGCGGAACCGCGTTCGCGAAAACGATGATCGGTCCAATGATATCGTTCAGCCTTTTCGACAGACCGATCGCGATACCCAAGGCAAGACCTGCCAGTTCCCCGAGAACCCAGCCGATCGCCAGTACCACGACAGTGCTCTCCAAGGCACGCCACAGGTCGCCGCTCGCCGACAGCGAGCCCAGTGAATGCCACACGTCGCTCGGCGACGAGAAAAAGTTCGCGTTGACCCATTCCTGGTCGGCGGCGACTTGCCACAGGGCCACCACGACAACGACCAATGCCGTCCGCGCGAGCAGTAGCGCCCAGCCACTTCCGACACGATTGAGACGAGTGGTGCTCATGCGGGCCTCCATTCCTTAGCACGCCGCTCGACGAGAACAAGGCCCGCGTCGACGCACACCGCGACGACGGCGATGATCATCAGAGCGCCGATGACGGTCGCCGCGTCCAAGCTCTCCTGTCCACTCTGGACGATGTGACCCATACCTTCGTTGGAGCTGAGATATTCGACGAACACGGCCGCGGCGAGTGACCATGACCAGCTGAGCCGGAGACTGGTGATGAGCCAGCCCACGATCGCCGGGACGTACACCTCCCGGACCGTCCACCACCGGCTCGCACCCAGGATCTGCACGTGATCCAGATAGCGCCGGTTGATGGAACGCAGGCCGTTGAACACCGCGAAGAAGCTGATGAAGACCACGAGACTCGACACGAAGTACGCCTTGCACGCGACGGTGGTGCCGAAGGCCAGGACGAACAACGGCGCCATGGCGATCTTCGGAACGGCATTCGCGGCCGCCACGAACGGCATCACCAGCCGGGCGAGCACATCAACCCCGGCGATCAGCACGGCCAGGGACACCCCGACCACAGTGCCGAGCAGGTATCCCAGAAGCGCCTCCTGCAGCGTGGTCCACAGGTCGGACCAGCCGTCCGTGTACGTGCCACTGGACCAATCACCGATCCAGCGGAATACCTCGGCCGGAGTGCCGATCGTCAGTTTGTTGGCGACGTTGGCCTGACCGGCGTACTGCCATACCACGAAAAACGCCACAACCAGCACCAACGTGGCTGAACGATTCAGCCATCTTTTCCGCATTCGTCCGTCCCTCTTTCGACTTCATCGTCTCAGTTGCCGACGGCATCCGGAATCCGTAGCTTGTTCGCCGCAAGAACCTCGCCTTCGAGGTCTTTCCAGATAGCACGGTAGAGTTCCGTGAACTCTTCCGTCATTTTCACCTCGAGCAGATCCCGCGGCCGGGGCAGGTCGATCTTGTAGTCGCCGAGAAGCCGGCCGGGACTCGCGGTCAGCACCAGAATCCGATCGGACATGCCGATCGCTTCTTCGAGATCGTGGGTGACGAACAGTACGGTGTTCTTCCCCGCCTCGTCCCACACGTGCAGCAGATCGTTCTCCATCAATGTCCGCGTCTGGATGTCGAGGGCGCTGAAAGGCTCGTCCATGAGCAAGATGTCCGGCTCATAGACCAACGTCGAGGCGACGGCGACCCGCTTGCGCATACCACCGGACAGTTGATGCGGATACCGGTCCGCGAAATCCAGCAAACCGACCCGGGCCAGCCATTCACGAGCCCGTTCGCGCGATTCGGATTTCGGCCGGCCGCGGAACCTCAGGCTCAGCTCGACATTCTGCAGTGCGGTCCGCCACGGAAGGAGCGCGTCCTGCTGGAAGATGAACCCGACATCACTGCGGATCCCCGTGACCACCTCTCCCCCGATTCTCACCTGCCCATCGGAGGCGGGGCGCAGGCCGGAGATCGCCGAGAGCATGGTCGATTTCCCGCAGCCGGTCGGCCCCACGACCGAGACGAACTGGCCGGCGGGGATCTCCAGCGAAATGTCCTGCATGGCAACGAACTCAGTGGTGTCGTTCGTGGATGACGGGTAGCGCTGCGTCACGCGATCAAGTTCCAGCGAACGGCCGGCACCGTTGCCGGCGTCACTTCTTGGCGTCATGCGCCATCTCCTGTCCGGTTGACGGGAGGCAGGGTTTCGACGGCCGCGACGTCGATGCCGTGCCGTGCCGCGTCGATCTGAAAGAGCCCGTTCGACGGCCGTACCGCCGCGATCTCGCTCTCGCCGTGGAGCCGCGTGCAACGCAGCCCGAGTTGTTCACCGAGTTCCTGATTGTCGAGCATCTCGGCCGGCGGCGGCGGGCTCGCCGCCTCCATGGTCAGGCAGGGCACGCTGCCGCGGTTCCACGACCAATGGATCGCGTTACGGGGAACCCGGTGGAAGTCACCCGCCTTCAGGTGATAGGGCTGCTCGCCCACGAAGGTCCACATCTCACCCTCGACGATGTAGCTGATCTGCTCGTAGTCGTGTGCGTGCGGCCGCGTGTGATACCCGGGATCCCGGCGGATGACGTAGAGCGCGCATTCATTTCCGACGGCCATCCGAAAACTCGTCCCGTCGGGCCGGACATCGTTCTGAGAGTTGTTCCAATATGTCGGCATTTCCACTCTTCCTACCGTGCTCAGAAGCTGATATCGAAGCCACTATCCGTTCAACGCGCGCGAAAGCACCGCGACCTCCTCGGCCAGCTCGCGTTGCGACACTTCCGCGGCGGCGATAATGGAGGAGGCGTGGAACGTGGCCGGGTACAGATGCAACTCGACGACAACGTCCGCTTCCAGCAGCTTCTGCGCGTACCTGATGCCTTCGTCGCGCAGCGGATCGAACTGCATCACCGAGATGTAGGCCGGGGGCAGTCCCGCGAAGTTCGTTTCCCGCGCCGGTGCCGCGTAAGCGGGAACATCAGCGGATCCCGGTTCGGCGAGGTCGCCCAGGTAGTACTTCCAGCTGAGGATGGCCTTCGTCCGGTTCCATCGGGGTGTGTCGACGAACCGTCTCATACTCGGCGTGTCCAACCGGTCGTCGAGTTCGGGGACGCTGAGGAACTGGTAGCAGATCCCGGGCCCGCCGCGGTCTCGCGCCAGCAGCGTCAGCGCCGCCGCGAGCCCACCACCGGCCGACCGGCCGTGGAGCGCGACCCGGTCGGCATCCGCGCCGATCTCACCGGCGTGCTCGGCGAGCCAGCAAAGGCCCGCGTAGCAGTCCTCCAATGAGGTCGGGTACGGATTTTCCGGCGCCAGGCGGTAGGCGGCGGTCGCCACGATCGCACCCACCTCTTTGGCCAATTCGACGTCCCTGCCGTGCTCGGCGTCGATGTTGCCGCAGCAGAATCCGCCGCCGTGCAGGTTGTAGATCACCGGCATCGGCCAGTGGGCGTCGATCGGCGTCGTCAGCCGGAGTTTCATGGTGCTGCCACCGTTGTCCACCGGGATCTCGACATCGCGAACGGATACGCCGGTCGTGTCGACAGGCGGCATGACAGCCATGATTTTGGCTTCCATTATCCGCGCGGCGGGTATGTCGTTGAAGTCCAGCTCAGCGATGTAGCTCAATCCTGCCGCGAGTTCCGCGTCGAGCTTGTAGCTCATCGCGGCGGCGAGATCACCGTCGAAGCGCCGGTTCATCCAAATCCCTTCTGATCAGTAGTCGGACAAGCCTCGACAGTCGATCCGCAGGCTACTTGTCCGCGAGCGAAGGAGGCACCTGAACCTTCAGATCCAGATACGCCTGCCGCACGAACTTGTTGTCGAACGTCTTTTCCGGAACCGATTTGACGTCCGCGCCCACCGCGTTCCCGAGCGCGATCGAGGTTTCGACCTGCGACGGTTCGGCGCCACCCGTGTTCGAGTCGATTCCAGGGGCGAAGAGACCCCACCCGGCGGCGAACTCTTCCGCACTGGTCTTCTCCGTGAAACTCTTGGGAAGCGCGGCGTAGATCTGGGCCGGGTCGGCCTCATGTTGCTGCTGGAACAGCACGGCGCGCAGCTGGGCGTCGACGATCGCCTGGGTCAATTCCGGATAGCGCGAGGTGAACTTGTCGGATGCCCACGTGACCAGTCCGGGTACCAATCCGCCGAAGATGCGCTGTTGATTCGCCGGCGAAAGCGGATTCTGGACGAGGTAGCCCACTCCTTGGGCGATGGCCGCGGCCGCGGAGTTCGTGTCCATCGCGGCGATATCGCATCGGCCGACCTGCATCGTCGGCAGCAGCGCGCCGGTGTTGCCGACGGAAATGGCCGACTGCTTGGACCAGTCCAGGCCGGCATCCTTGGCGACGTACCGGGAGGTGAGGTCACTGTTGCTGCCGAGGGTGGTGAAGCACCAGTGGCTTCCGTTGTAGGCACTCACGTTCGTGCCGCGACTGTCCTTGTACTTCGTGGCGCCGATCATGATCGTCGCGGTACCCGTGTAGTGGGTGAAGATGCTGGAGACGTCCTGGCCCTTGGAGGCCGGCGGAAGCAGCCCGGCGATACTGCCCTGATAGAAGTCGATACTGTTGCCGAAGAAGGCGGACTGGCCGATCGTGTTGGTGGCCTGCACTTCCAGATCGATCTTGGTGTGGAACTTGTCCTCGACCTCGCGATAGTAGCCGAGTCCCTGCGCCAGCATCGTCGTCATCTGGTTGAGGATGAAGCCCTGGGACAGGCCTACGCGGACCGTGCCAGGAGCCGTTCCACTACCAGAACTCGCACACCCGCTGACAGTCAATGCCACGAGCGCGACACACGCTGTCGCGGCTCGCCGGGCCGATCGGATACCCGGCCTCCGTCCAAATTTTCGCATCATCGGTTCTCTCACTCCACACTTCTGACGTCGTTGGCATGCGGTGTTGTCGGCCGGCAGGCCTGAAGAGAATGACCGGTCGCAGATCTTCGCGCGGCCCGCAGTAAGAATTGCATCAGGTGGCCGATGGTGAGTACCCGACGCATGTCGGTGATCCGGGGATCGCAGACCGACGACTGTGCGGACCGCCGGACACCAGCGCCGTGGCACGCACGGTCGTCGCCGTTGACGCGGCAGATCGACGACGATCGTCGGGTGCTGCCCGGCAGGCCGGCGAGGCACGATGGACGACATGAGCCGATGGCCGCCCGGCGCGTCGCCGGGCGGATCGAGGTAATCCGGCAGCGCACATACGGTACGACTACAAGGGAGTTTCGTGATGTATGACGATGTGGTGCTCGCGCTGGTCGACGTCGCCAAGAAGCACGGTGGATACGGCGATGCCGTGGCCGAGGCCATGCAAACGTGCATGACAGCGCTTCGCCCCATCCTGGCCGACGAGGACCCGGCGCTGGTGACCTACTTCCGGAAAAGCGCGCACACGGAAGGGTCCCGTGTCCTGTACTACGACGGGTCGCTCGGGGTTGTCTTCAATACCGTGAAGAGCGGGACGATCATTCCCATTCACAATCACGGCCTCCCCGAGGTGGTCGGTGTGTACAGCGGCAGCATTCTGTACCGGACCTACAACCGGCTGGACAACGGCGACATCCCCAATGTGGCGCAGCTGTCACTTCGGGAGGAGCGGCTGATGACCGACGGCGACGTGAGTGTCCTTCCCGAACCGCCCCACGATATCCACGGCCTGCGCGCACTCAAGGACACCACGGTCATGAACATCATTCCGGGCGCTCTCCAGCCGATCCGCCAGTACTACTATCCGTCCGAATCGGTCTACATCGAACTTCCCGCGGGCACGAAGCCTGCTGACGGCGGCGGTTGGTAGGCGGTTTCGATCGGCGCCCGCTAGAAATTGCAGAGGTGCTCGGCGTAGAGCGCCGTGAGCGCCGAAAGGCGTCCGAGGGGTGTGTGCAGGTCCCAGTTCACCTTGGCGCCGATGCGCGTCAGGTGACTGGCGACCGTGCTGTGATGCAGGTGCAGCTCGGCCGAGGCCTGGCGCAGTGAGCCCGTCCGGCAGAACGCCTGCAACACCCCCAACTGGTCAGCCCCACTCGGTTTGGCCCGCAACTCGGCGATGGCCCGCACTCCCGGGTCCTCGCACAGCACGGCTGTCGGGATCCGGGCGAGCAGGCTCAGCGATCCGAGACGTTCGTACGACACGACGACGTCCGCCCGCGTCGCGCCGGCGAATCGCAAGGCTGTCTTGGCTTCTTCCCACGACAGGTGAGCCTGGGTCGCCGGCCGCGGCGTGCCGGTTCCCGCACGCAGATCCGGTTCCAGCCCGGATTCGGCCGGTGTCCTGCGGGTGATGTGCTCGGTCAAACTGTTTTCCACTGTGTCGTACGTCACGACCTGTTGCACGACCACGGCGGCGAGCCCGTCCTGGCTCGTCACGTGCACGCGGTCCGCCGGCCAGCACTGTTCGGCGAGATCACGCGCCCAGACCGACGGATCGCGCTTCGTGCAGTGCCGTACGGCG
The DNA here is from genome assembly GCF_021653975.1 of Amycolatopsis sp. GM8. Lineage (GTDB taxonomy): Bacteria > Actinomycetota > Actinomycetes > Mycobacteriales > Pseudonocardiaceae > Amycolatopsis_E. The sequence goes on from NZ_JAJKFK010000003.1 coordinate 46,872, forward strand.
ACGACAATGACCGGGCGACCGACGCGCAGACCGAGGGCACGCGCAGCCGCCGCGCGCGCGTCCTCGGAGCGCGTCGAGTCCAGCAGCAATCGCGTCGCGTCGACCTCTTCACGGTCGCCAGCACGAGGAGACGGGCCGGAACTCAAGGCTCCGGCCACCAGCGCCAGCCGCTCGAGGACGAGCTCGTCGAACGGCTCGGGGGCGCCCACACGCTCGAGCCAGACGACTCCGTGGTCGCCGAGCTCGAGCTCGGCGGAAGGACACGGCGGAAAGTTGATCTGCCGGCTTTCGGCCGCACTGGGCGCCAATCGGATGACGGTCCCGTTGCTTCTGCGCCATCCCACGACGCATTGCGCGAGACCGGCGGTCGCTTGCACCAATGCGCGCGGGCTGGCTCTGCGTTCCAGCAGCATGTCGAAGAAGGCGATCACCCGCATCGCCGACGCTGCCCCATCCGTTTCCGAGAGCCGAAGGAGCAGTGCCTGCATCCGATCATTGTATGCGATCTGACGCCACGATGGCAGTTCCGAACCGACAGTGACGGGTTCCGCCGACTGCGACTACGCCACGTGATCGTGCTTTATCGGAACAGTGTCCTATGTGGTCACGTCCGTGGCAGCCCGAGGTATTCGAGGGCGTTGTGCACCAACACGTCTCGGCGGGACCCCGCGGGCAAGGCACCGGACGCCAGCGCCTCGTCGACGGTGCGCACCTGCCCGGCGAGCTGATCGGCCACGTAGGGGGTGTCGCTGCCGAGCAGCACCCTGTTCGCGCCGAGCCGGTGCACGAGCAGGCGCAGGTGTTCCGGGTCGAACACCAGCGTGTCCGCGTAGAGCCGGCGGACAAGCGCCTCCCAGCTCGCGGGACGGCCCTCGCCGGCGAACTCCGCACCCATCCGCAACCGCGGATAGGTCCACGGAAAGGCGCCACAGCCGTGTGCGAGGGCGACACGCAGCCGGGGATGGCGTTCCAGGACACCACCGAGGACGAGCGCCGACGCCGCGATGGCGGTGTCCGCGAGCATCCCTATGCCCAGTTCCACCAGCCGGCCGGCCCGGCGCAGAACCCCCCGGCCTTGGGCGATCGGGTGCACGAAGACACCCAATCCGGCGTCCTCACAAGCCGCCCACAGGGGCTTCAGCTCAGGCGCGTCCAGATCGAATTCTCCCTGCCGGGTACCGATTTCGATGCCGCGCAGACCCATCTCCCGGCACCGGCTCACCTCACCGGCCGGGTCGGCCCCGGACACACACCCGAGCCCCAGCAGCCGGCCGCCCGACGACGCACAGGCGGCTCCGATCGAGTCATTGACGGCACGCGCGTACGCGGGATCCGCGGACCAGGCGTGCACCATGATCACCGGCGGCGGTGAGAGGACCTGGTGCGATACCCCTGCCCCGTCCATCTCACGCAGGCGCGCCGCGAGGTCGTACATTGTGGACGGAAAAGGCTGGAGGACGGTGTCTCCCCGGACGATCCGGCCGTCTCCCGACTCGTCCAGGACGATACGAGGAGCGCCCGGCAGCTCGGGCATCTCCGTCGCGAGATAGTGGGCGTGCACGTCCACCGCCGTGACCGGGGCCCCGGCGATACTTGGTTCCGTCATGGGCAATGCCTCCTCTCAGCCGGCGAGACCGGCGGGCGAACCCGGGTAGGCGACGATCCTCGACGTAATGCTGCCGAGCTGGTCGACCGAGACCGTGACGGTGTCACCGGGCCGCAGTGGCGGATGGGCGTCCAAACCCTTGTTGCCCCACAGCTCGGCGAGGCTGCCGCCGCCGCAGGTCCCCGAGCCGAGGACGTCGCCGGGACGCACTTCGGTGCCGCGGCTCGCGTACTCGATCATCTGCGCATAAGAGAAATGCATCGCGTTCCAGCGGTCGGTGCCGAGGACTTCGCCGTTGATCGCGGCTGTCATCTCCAGATCGAAGGCGGTGCCCGAGCGGTACGGCGCCAGCTCGTCCGGGGTGACGAGCATCGGCCCGAGAGTCAGCGCCGTGTCCTTTCCCTTGGCCGGCCCGAGCCGGACCTCCATCTCGGCGAACTGCAGATCGCGCGCGCTCCAGTCGTTGAGCACGCAGTACCCGGCGATGTGGCGCTCCGCGTCGTCGGCGGCGATATCGCGGCCGCCGCGCCCGATCACCGCGGCGACCTCCAGTTCGAGATCGAACAGGGAGCTGCCGGGCGGCACCGGGACGTCGTCATGTGGGCCGATGACCGCGTAGGGATTGGTGAAGTAGAACGTCGGCGCGGCATACCACCGCTGCGGGACCACGACGTCCGGGCCGGCGAGTTTGACCGCACCCGCGACGTGCTGCTCGAACGTCATGAAGTCCCGGACGGTGGGCGGGTCGGGAATCGGGGCTCGCAGCCGGACGCCGTCGAGGGACACCACATCGTGCGGGTCACGAAGGGCCTGCTCGCCGGCCTCGTGCAGGCGTTCGCCGTCATCGCCGAGCAGCGCGCGCAGGGTCAGTCCCGGTGGCAGCGCGTGGATCTGGTCACCGCTGAGCACGCCGAGCCGATCGGACGGACCGTCGGTGTAGGTCACGAAACGCATGGTTCATCTCTCCTCAGGGAAACGAAAGTCATCCGGCGACCGCCGGGTCACTGGCCCCCGCGGGATCGCCGCTCGTGGCGATACCCGGCTGGGAGCCACGGCCGAGATACAAGGGAATGCGCGAAACGGCAAGGGCCGCACCAAGAGTCAAGGCGCAAGCGACGAGCACGACGTACATCGGCGCGGCAAGACCGAGGCTCGACACCAGCTCCACCAGTATCACCGTAATGAAGCCGCCGAGGAGGGCGACAACGAGGTTGTAGCACACCGAATAGCCGGTCTGCCGGATTTCGGTCGGGAAGATCGCCGACACAAGACCGGGGACAGCGCACACGATTCCCCCGGCCGCGAGCGCGGCGGGCAGCTGAATCCAGATGACGAGACCGGATCCCTTGGGCAGCGATGGTAGGACGGCGAGCAGAAGAAGCGTGGTCAACGCCGTCGATATCGCCGCCAGGAGCAATTCCCGGCGCCACCCGTACTTATCGGCGATCAGGCCCCAGATGGGCATCGACACCATCGCGCCCGCGATCGCGATGAGACTCGCGATCAGCGCCGTCGTCGCCGGCAGATGGAGCGATGCCTGGAGATAGGTGGGCCAGAACGTGAAGTACGTTCCGTTCGTGAGCGTCAGGGCGACGACGATCAAAGCGGCGAACAACGCGGGCCTGCGATGGTTGCGCACCACCTCGCCCACCGGTGAGGAGGGCCGGCGATGCTCGTCCGCGACTTGTTGTTTGAACAGCGGGGTTTCGTCGAGTTTGCGGCGAAGATAGGCGGTCACCAGTCCCAGCACACCACCGACGACAAAGGGAAGCCGCCACGCCAGCGACGGCATACCCGGTACCAGATGCGTTGCGACCAGACCGGACAGGAACGCCGCGGCGGCGCCGAGCAGGAACCCGCTGTATGCGGTCATCTGCTGGAAGGCGCCGGCCCTCGCCACACCGTCACGACGTGCGTGCTCGGTGACGAAGACAGCGGCCGCGGGAAGTTCGCCACCCACGGCGCACCCCTGGGCGACCCGCGTGAGGATGAGCAGAGCCGGCGCCGGCCAGCCCACTTGCTCGTAGGTGGGCAGCAACCCGATGGCCAGGGTGGCCGCCGACATCAGGATGACGGTCAGGATGAACATCCGCTTCCGGCCCACCCGGTCCGCGACCCGGGCGATGAGGATTCCCGCGATCGGCCTGATCGCCAGGCCGATCGAATAGACCCCGAGGGTCTGGACGAGCCTGAGGGTGTCCGAGGTGCCGGCCGGGAAAAAGGCTTTTCCGATCAGCGTCGCCACGTACAGGTAAGCGACGAAATCGTAGTATTCGAGCGCCGCGCCGAGTGAGCCCAAGCGGATGTTCCGTTTGGCGAGCCGAGCCGACTCGGCCGAAGATGATTGCGTCATTGCAACAACTTCCTTCAACGTGAATTCACTGGGGCATCGGGCGCAGCTGTCCGTCGAAGACGGAAAGATCCTCGTGGAGGACATCGTCACCGACCCGCGCGGGCGGCGCGTCCATGAGGACGAACAGGATCCGCACCGGCTCCTCCCCGCGAGCGACCCAGGAATGCATGGTGCCCCGCTGGACCACGACGTCGCCCGGGGTGAGACGTTCCACGACCTCCCCGCTGTCCAGAACCATCTCGAGCTCACCGGAGATCACTACGGCGACGTCCTGGGTCTCCGTGCGGTGCATGTTGGTCCCCGCCGCTTCCCCGGGAATCATTTCCGCCACCCGGAAAAGAACGCGCGTGCCCCACGGGCCGGGATCACTGTTGCCGAGCGGTTCCCCGTCGTTGCTCGGTGGGAACTGATTGGTGCACCAAGCCACCTTCGCCTCGTAGCCGGGCAGCCGCGGTTCCGAGTCGACGAGGTCGTCCGACCTGACGACAGCCTTGCCCGCGGAGTCATGCCCCGTCACGACGCGCCTGAACTTGAACGCCATCAACACACCTTTCCTGGGTGAGATTTCACCGCGCCGTCAGTCGTCGAAGTCGGTTGCCTGGTGTGGCCAGTCGACGGCGCTCAGCAGATAGTCGTGAGACTCCTGCACCACGTTTCGAATATTTTCGAGATCGACACCGAGCAATTGACCGTCCCATTTGACCAGACGGCCATTGACCAGAACCGCGTCCACGCACCCGATATCCGCCCCCTGGACGACCGAGCACAGGATGTTGTTGCGCGGGAAGAGCTGAGTCCTTCCGACATCGAGAAGGACGATATCGGCCTTCTTCCCCGGAGTCAGCGAACCCGCGACGGCACCCACACCGCAGTTGTCCGCCCCCTGCTGGGTGGCGGACAGGATGATTTCCCGCAGCGACGCCGACTGCGCGCCGTCCCGGTGCTCGTCCACGCGTTGCAACAGATACAGCGCCCGCATCTCACTGAACATGTCGATCCCGTACGTCATCGGGTTGTCGTTGCTGATCCCCGGGCGCAGACCCGACTCCACCCACTCGTTGTACGGAATCCGGCCGTAGCGGAACTGCGATTCGATTCGGGGGCAGACATTGACCTGCGAGCCGTTGCCGACGATCAGCTTCCGTTGTTCGGGAGACACGAAGTTGCCATGGTTGATCGCCTCTCGCCCGTCGAAAGAGCCATCCTCGTACAGTTGCTCGAGAGGCTGGCGGCCGATTCCACTGTCGAACGAGAACCAGAGATCGAGTTCCTTCCGGACCGGTATGAGCTCGGTGAGATCGTCACTACCGGGCGCGTACAGGCGCATCGAGCACAACTGGTCGTCACTGGAGAAATACTGATCGCGCAACCGGTACACGTCGGCCGGGAACGTCCCGGCCCACTTGCCGGACGTAGGACGCCCGACGGCGTGGACACCGCGCAGGCCGGCATCGAACAGGGCCGCCACGCCGGCGTCGGAATGTTCCGGGGAGCGGGCATTGTGCATGTTGTCGACGACAGTGGTGATGCCGCCGTTGAGGGCGTTCAGCAACGAGATGAGCGTCCCGGCGTAGATGTCCTCGGGCCGGCAGGCCGGGCCGAACAGCCGATGTGCCGCATACATGTAGCTGCGGCTCGACATGGGAGCCCCACCGACCGGGTCCTCGGTGGTCTGTGGCACGTTTTCCGGGATGATCCGCCCCAGTACGCCTTCCCAGCAGTGGATGTGCGGATCGCAGAACCCGGGCATCACGATGCGGTCCCGCGCGTCGATGACGGTGGCCGCTGGAGCGGAGATGGCTTCGCCGACCTCGGCGACGTGGTCACCGATGATCAGGACGTCGCCCACGGCGAAATCGCCCACCGCCGGGTCCATCGACAGGATGGTGCCGCCTTTGAGCAGGATCTGCTGATCGCCGTCCACGGCCGGACCGGACGAAGCATGCCGGTCGACGAGTGCCCGCAGGCGGCCGCTCATAGCTGAATCGTCGGAGCCACTACCCATGAAGTTCGATTCCTTTCGCGCGACGCTGCATGATGAGGAATGAAGTTGAGTTTCGCCGCCACTCGAACCAGCAACCGAACTGAGGTTAGCACCATGCGCAGGCCGCCCCAAATGCCCATTCGCGATACCGGCTATTCCGCACAGGAATAGACAGTGGTATAATTTCTCGAACCGAATCGGGTGAATACGGCCCGGAATGGAGCGGCGTCATGGAGATCCGGCAGCTCCAGTATTTCGTCGCGATCGTCCGCGAGGGCGGCTTCAGTCAGGCGGCACGCAAACTGCACATCGGTCAGCCCGCCCTGAGCAAGCAGATTCGAGCGCTCGAACACGAACTGGGCGTCGAGCTTCTGGTGCGAGTCCCGGAAGGCATCCGCCCCACCGAGGCGGGCCAGCGCCTCGACGAGATGTCCCATTTCCTGCTGAACTATGTCGACGACATCGGGCCGGCTGTCCGCAAAGCCGCCTCCGAACTGCTCGGAACCGTCACGATCGGCCTCTCCCCGTCGCTCGTGCCCGCACTGGCCGAGTACCTGAGCGCGCGGTTCGCGGCCGAGCACCCCAAGCTCCGGATCGAGATCGTGGAAGCACTGCCGATGTTCCTGAGTGAATGGCTGGACCTGGGCCGGCTGGACGTCGGAATATTCACCCGCTCACCGCAGACCGGCGAAAAACCGCGCCTGAACGTCGTCGATATCGCATTGGATGAAATGCTGCTCGTCGCGGCCAAGGGTGCGCTGCCGAGCGACCTGGGCGATGCCGTCGAAGCGAATGACATCCGTTCTTTCCGGCTCGCGCTGACCCCTGGATTTCGTTATCTCGTGCAGCACCGGCTGGGCCTGGACGAGACCTCGCATTCGCTCGGACTCGAGATCGACTCGATACACGCGATAAGGGATTTGGCCGTGCGAGGCGAGTATTTGTCGGTACTGCCGTTTACCTTCATCCGCGACGACCTGTCGGCCGGTCTGCTCGACGCCGTCGCCTTCACACCTCGGCTGAACCGGCACCTCGTCGCGGCTACCCGCGCCGGGCGCCGTCCCGCCGCCGCGGTCACCGCGATCGTCGACGTGGCCCGGGCCCGGCTCGCCGAGCTGGCACACTGACGACGGCCCGTCCTCGACAGACCGCTTTCGGGCCGGTAGCGTCGTCGCGGTCGCCGCCGCGCGCAATCTCCTCCACCGAATGAGCCATGCGCTGCCCTCCCGCGCTCTCGTCGCGGGCACCCGGCAAGCCGAATCAACGAGGAGACGGTCATGGGACACACCTATTGGGAAATGGCACCGAAATCGACGGTGCCGACGACGAGCGGACCCGTTCGCGGCTTGGTCCTGGACGGCATGCACCGCTTCCTGGGCATCCCGTACGCGGCAGCCCCCGTCGGCGCCCACCGGTGGCGTCCACCGGCTCCGCAGGAGGGCTGGCGGCTGCCGCGCGACGCGTTCGCCTATGGAAGTGTCTGCGCCCAGAACAACATTTCGTATCCAGGGTTCGGGTTCTCGAGCAATACCGAGGACTGCCTGTACCTCAACGTCTACGCTCCCGAAGGGGTCGATGCGGGTGCGAAACTTCCCGTCATGGTGTGGATCCCCGGCGGTGGGCTCTTCATCGGCGGAAGCAACGACCACGATCCGTCGGCCCTGGTCAAGGACGGCCGGGTGGTCTTCGTCTCGTTCAACTACCGGATCAACGTCTTCGGCTTCTTCTCCCACCCGGCCATCAATGCCGAGGACCACGAGATCGGCAACTACGGCATCATGGACCAGCAGGCGGCTCTGCGATGGGTCCGGGACAACATCGCCGGTTTCGGTGGAGACCCGGCCAATGTGACGATCTTCGGTCAGTCCGCGGGCGCCATCAGCGTGTGGTGTCATCTGATGTCGCCCGCCTCAGCGGGACTCTTCCACAAGGCGATCGTCCAAAGTGGAGGTGCTTCACCGCTGGTGGCGACGCGAGGGACCCGCGACTTCGAGCAGACGGGACTCGACCTCGCCCGGGACGCCGGCGCGACTCGCCACACGAGCGAGGAACTGCGCGCGCTGCAGACCTCCGACCTGCTGGCGGCGAATCTGCTGCCCGAGGGCACCTTCGGCGCCGGCAAGTACGAGATCGGCCACACCGTCGATGGCAGTGTGCTCCCCGAACCGATGGCCGATCTGTTCACCAGTGGGAGGTTCCATCAGGTACCCGTGATCAACGGGACGACCAGAACGGAATTCCACTGGTTCCAGGGAATGCTCGAACTCAGCACGGGGCAACCCGTTCCGGCGGAGTCGTACGGCCCCATCTTGTCGCAGGCGCTCACCACCCTGCCCGACATGCTGCTCGGGCGCTCCGTCAGCCCGGATCGGTTCGAGGATGTGGCCAAGACCTACCGTCCGGAGGACTACGGTTCCGCGAGCGAAGCCATGTCCGCCGCGATCGGCGACTGCGGTGTCATCAGCCTGGGGAACCAGCGGGTCAACCGGGTCCTTCGCCGGTTCGTCGAGGACGTCTACTCCTACGAGTTCGACGCCCCGCACACGGCGACCCCGTGGCCGCCGGTGTCCTTTCCCTACGGTTCGGCCCACACCAAGGATCTCCAATACCTGTTCCCCGGATTCCGGGGTGCGAGTGGAGCTCCCGTTCCCCTGGAGGGCGAGGATCTTCGACTGGCCTCGACCATGGTCCACTACTGGTCCACGTTCGCGCGTCACGGAACCCCGAATTCGCCGGCGTCGCAGTACCCGGCCTGGAATCGCTATGACGCGGTGCGCGACAACGCGATGCTGTTGACCGTCCCGGAATCCCGGGAGATCGAGAACTTCGGCGACCGGCACCACGCCACGTTCTGGGACGATGTCTCGGGTGCGGCCGGGTGAGTCGCGCAGTCGATCAGTGCCACACGTTCTGGGCCACGCGAAGGAAGTTCTCACCGAGGATCCCCCGGATGGCTTCGGGCGGATACTCGCGATCCACCAATGCGGCGGCGATGGCCGGCAGTCGCTCGGGCTCGATGAACTCGATGCGATCCCATCGCGCGTAGCTCGCCGGGAACAAGTCGGGGTTCCGGGCCAGCTCCTCGTTGAGATCATCGGCATCGAAACAGAAGTCGAGGCCGAGTCCCACATGCTCCCAGCCGACGAGATCGACGGCGTGATCGAGGTGGCGCATGAGCGCTTCGGTGCTCGCATCGTTCGCGCCCAGGAAGACCCCAACGCCGTTGATCCCGATGACGCCACCGGTCTCGGCGCAGGCCTTGATCTGGTCGTCCCACACATTGCGCTGGTCGTCATGGACCGCCCGCGTCGCGGAATGGGAAAGCACCACGGGCGCCGTCGAGGCGGCGAAGATGTCCATCGACGTGCGATAGGAACAGTGAGTCGCGTCGACCACCATGCCCACCCGGTTCATCTCCGCCACGACTTCCCGGCCGAATTCCGTCAGACCACCGTCAGGGTCGTCGTAACAGCCCGAACCAGCGGCATTTCGCTGGTTGTAGGTGAGCAGCATGGTGCGGACGCCGAGGTCGTAGTAGGTCTGCACGGTGTCGACGCGGCCACCCAGCGGACGCGTGTCCTCCAGGTCGAACGCGACCGCGAGACGCCCGGTCGCCTGCGCCGTCAGCACATCTTCGGCCGAGTTGACCATGAGGTACCGATCAGGGTTCGTGAGCACGTGCCGGCGGAACGCGGACAGCACTCGGATCGTGTCGGCGATATCGTGCGGCGCGTAACCGACGTTCACCGACACGAATGACGCCCCCGCCTCGGCGTAACGCCACAGCTCGTCGACGTCGGTGTCCGGGTCCAGCGGAAGGCAGCAATGCTGTTCCCACACCAGCATCTCGGTCTGCTGGGTATCGAGTTCAACGCTCATCGTCGCGTGCTCCTACTCTCGGCGAGAAGACGGTATCCAACGGCACGACCGGGCTGCGAGCATCAACCGTCGAACGAACGCCACACCCGTCGCGACGATAGTCGCTTGCGGCCATACACCCAGGCGACCGCATCGGGAAGTCGCTTCGGCGTCCCCATCAAAGCTCGGCCATCGCGGACATCGGGGCTTCGATCGCGTCGGCGACGAAACGGAGGAAACCGCCGGCGGTGCCGCCGTCACAGACACGGTGGTCGAACACCAGCGACAGCTGCACGATCCGGCGCGGCACGATCTCACCGGCCACCACCCACGGACGCGGGATGATCCGGCCCATGCCGAGGATCGCGACCTCCGGATGGTTGATGATCGCCGCGCTGCCATCGACCCCGAGCACGCCATAGTTGTTGAGCGTGAACGAACCCGAGCTCAGCTCGGAGGCGCTCGCGGTGGCTTCGCGGGCGGCGGTCGTCAGACGCCGGATCTCGGCGTCGAGCCCGCGCATGCCGAGCCGGTGCGCGTCCCGCACAGCCGGGACGACGAGACCCCGATCAGTCTGCGCGGCGATGCCCAGATTGACACCGTCGAACTGGGTGATCTCGGCGCGCTCGGTGTCCACACGGGAATTCAGCTCCGGGAACCGGGCCAGCCCCGCCACCACGAAACGCGCCACCATCGCGAGGATTCCCGGCGCGGCATCGTTGAGCTGCTCGCGCAGTTCGAGCAGCGCCGTGGCATCGACATCCACCCATGTGGTCGCCTCGGGGATCTCCGAACGGCTGCGGGTCAGGGTGTCGGAGACCGCCTTGCGCAGGCCCGTCAACGGAACGCGGGTACGGATCGGCAGGCCGGTGCGGCGATCCGTACCGGCCGGTTCCGGGGACTCGGTCGCGGCCTCGACATCCCGGCGCGTGATCAGGCCATGCGCGCCCGTCCCGGTCAGTGTCTCGAGATCGACGCCCTGGCGCTGGGCCAATTGCCGCACGATGGGCGACTGCACCGCGGGCCGGTCCCCTTCGCGCGCCGCAGACCGTTGGGCCGCTCCACGGCGTCGGCGCCGGGAAGGAGCGTCCGCCGAGGTGCCGTAGCCGATCAGGACGTTGCCGGACCCGGCACGTTCCTCCTCGACATAGGCCGCCGGGGCGGTTTCGATCGAGATCAGGGGCTCCCCGACATTGAGGGTGCTGCCCTCGTCGCCGTGCAGCCGGGTCACGACACCGCCGAACGGAGACGGCACCTCGACCGCGGCCTTGGCGGTCTCGACCTCCGCGACCGGCGCGTCCACGTTCACCACATCGCCGACTTTCACCAGCCAGCGCAACAAGTTCGCTTCCGTCAGTCCCTCGCCCAGGTCCGGCAAGGTGAAAACCTGCGCGCTCACGCGACGTCTCCCCACTGCAGCGTGTCGACCGCGTCGAGAATCCGGTCCACGCCCGGCAGGAAATGCTTCTCGAGTTTCGGCGGCGGATAGGGCACGTCGAACCCGGTCACCCGCCGCACCGGCGCCTCGAGGTGGTGGAAGCAGCGCTCCCCCACACGCGCCGCGATTTCCGACGCGACCGAGGCGAAACCGGGTGCTTCGGCGACCACGACCGCGCGGCCGGTCCGGCGCACCGCGGCGCACACGGTCTCGTCGTCGAACGGCACGATCGACCGCAGGTCGATCACTCCCAGGTCGCGGCCCTCGGTTTTCGCCTGCTCGGCCGCGGCGAGCGCCACGGCGACCGACGGGCCGTAGGCGATCAGCGTCGCGTCCCGGCCCTCCCGGGCGACGGCCGCGCGACCGATCGGCGGTACACCGGCGGCGACATCGACCTCCTCCTTGGCGAAGTAGTGCTTCTTCGGCTCCAGGAACACCACCGGGTCCGGGCTTTCGATCGCCGCGCGGAGAAGCCCGTAGGCGTCCGCGTTCGTGGCCGGCGTGACCACGGTCAACCCCGGCGTGTGGGCGTAGTAGGCCTCCGAGGAGTCACAATGGTGCTCCACACCGCCGATCCCGCCGGCGTAGGGGATCCGGATGACCATCGGCAGCCGGATCCGGCCACGGGTGCGGTTGCCCAGCTTCGCGACATGGCTGGTGATCTGCTCGAACGCCGGGTAGGCGAACGCGTCGAACTGCATCTCCACCACCGGGCGCATCCCGTTCATCGCCATCCCGACCGCCATGCCCACGATCCCGGACTCGGCCAGCGGTGTGTCGAAGCAGCGGCCCTCGCCGAAGTCGCGGTGCAGCCCGTCGGTCACCCGGAACACCCCGCCCAGCGGGCCGACGTCCTCACCGAACACCACCACCGACTCGTCCGCCGTCATGGCGTCCCGGAGCGCGGTGTTGATCGCCTGCGCCATCGTCATCTTGGGCACGGACATCAGGCCTCCTCGAATTCGAGCTCGGCACGGAGCGCTTCGCGCTGCTCGGCCAGCTGCGAGGTGGGCACCGAGAGGACGTGCGCGAACAGCTCGTCCGGGTCGACCGCCGCCTCTTCGCCCAGCCGCGCCCGGACGCCGGCGGCCATGTCCTCCGCGGCGGCGGTGATCTCCTGCTCGCCTGCCCCGTCGAGCACACCCGCCTCGGTCAGGTACGTCCGCACCCGAACGAGCGGATCACGTTGTACCCACCCCGCGACCTCGTCTTCCGTGCGGTAGCGGCTGGCGTCGTCGGCGTTGGTGTGGGCCTCCATGCGGTAGGTGTCCGCCTCGACCAGCGTCGGGCCCTCCCCCGCGCGGGCCCGCGCCACCGCGTCACCGAGCACGCGCTGCAGCGCCACCAGGTCGTTGCCGTCAACGCGAATCCCCGGCATTCCGTAGCCGATCGCCTTGGCCGCAAGGGAAGGCGCCACCGACTGGCGGGCCAGCGGCACCGAGATCGCGTACTTGTTGTTCTGCACGAAGAAAACCACGGGCGCGCGGAAGACCGCGGCGAAGTTGCAGGCCTCGTGGAAATCGCCCTCGCTGGTCGCGCCGTCGCCACAGAGCGCCATCACGACGGTGTCCTCGCCTTTGAGCCGGGCCGCGTGGCCGACGCCGACCGCGTGCGGGAGCTGGGTGGCCAGCGGGGTGGCCTGGGGCGCGACCTTGTGGGCGACCGGGTCGTACCCGCAATGCCAGTCGCCGCGCAGCATGGTCAGCACCTCGACCGGATCCACCCCGCGCGCCGCGATCGCGGCGGTGTCGCGGTAGGTCGGGAAGAGCCAGTCGTGCTCGCCGAGCACCGACGCGCAGGCCACCTGGCACGCTTCCTGCCCGCGCGAGGACGGGTACACCGCCAGCCTGCCCTGGCGGACCAGCGCCCCGGCCTGCTCGTTCAGCCGGCGCGCGAACACCAGGCGCCGGTACCCCTCGCTCAGAGCCGCGGTATCGGGCTTCTTCGCGCCACGGACCAGCGCACCGGACTCGTCGAGTACCCGGGTCACGGTGATAGCCGCCTCGAACGGGTCGGCACCCATCTGCACCTCCACGGACAGGGTCACTAGGCCCGAATGCTGCCAAGAACGCTGACCAATCAGCTATCGTTGGAATGAATTGCGAGATTTCTGGCTCTCATTCGACCCATGGAGCAAGCCGAGTGGACGAGATCGACCGGCGGATCATCGCCGAGCTCGAGACAGATGGCAGGCTGTCCGGCCGCGCGCTCGCTGAACGCGTGAAGATCTCGCGCGCCAACGCCTATGCGCGCATCGAACGACTGGTCGCCGACGGGGTGATCACCGGGTTCACCGCGCGCGTCGACCCCACCAAGATCGGGCTGACCACGTCGGCATACGTGTCGATGACCGTGCGCCAGCACAGCTGGCGGGACCTCCAGAAACGACTCCGCGCGATTCCCGAGGTCCGGCACATGGCACTCATGGGCGGCGAGTACGACGTGATGCTGCTCGTGCGAGCAGCCGGAAACGACGCACTGCGCAAAGTGGTATTGGAGCAGCTGCAGGCAATCCCCGGCGTCTTGTCGACCCGGACCTCCCTCATCTTCGAAGACGCCGACAACTGACCGGCGAAGTCACGCCAGGGCCGCGGCGAGATTGGCTTCCGCGATCTGCCGCGCCGCTGCACCGGTTGTGATGTCTTGTGCCCGGGCGCTCTTGAAGATCCGCTCCACCGTCTCACCGATCTCCAGCACCCGCACGCGCACCTCGTACGCGGACCACCTCAGGACCTCGCGTCCGACGAGGTGGATCGCCCCACCCGCATTGGCGACGAAGTCGGGGGCGTAGCAGATGCCACGCCGCCGCAGCACCTCGGCGGCTTCGTCACCGGCGAGGACGTTGTTCGCCGCGCCCGCGATCGCGGCACACGGCACGGTTTCGGCGACCCGCGTGGTGATCAGCCCGCCGGTCGCACACGGCACGAGCACGTCGCACTCGGTCGTGGTCACCTCATCGACCGGCACCCGCTGCGCACCCTGTGCCTCGAATGGCGCGCACCGGTCGTGGGAGATGTCCGCCACCAAGAGCCGGGCCCCTGCCTCACGAGCGAACTCGGCCACCTGTGCCCCGACCGCACCGAGCCCCGGGATGAGCACCCGCCGTCCGGACAGGTCCGCGACACCGGCCTCCCGAGCCGCCGCTTGCACCGCGGCGAAAACACCCACCGCCGTATTCCCGGCGCTCGAACCGGGGCCACCGGCCTCGATCGAACGGCCGAAAACGTAATCCGTGCTCCGGCGAAGGATATCCATGTCGCCGGAGTTGGTGCCGATATCGGGACCCGTCCAGTACGAACCCTTCAACAGCCGGAGGTTCGCGGCATGCACCTGAAGGATGCGCCGCCACGTCGCGGAGTCCAGCTCGGCGCGCGGTGCCGGTAGCGCGATGACCGATTTTCCGCCGCCCATCGGCAATCCGGCGACGGCCATCTTGTACGTCATGGCACCGGCGAGACGCCGGGCGTCAGCCACCGCATCGGCCACGTCCGAGTACACCATCGCGCGGGTGCCGCCGGTCGCCGGACCGAGCCGGGTCGAGTGCACCGCGATGACGAAATGTGCGCCGGTCTCCTCATCGTGCCGGACCGCTGTCAACTCGCCGGCCCAGTCCTCGACAACAATGTCGTTGTTCATGAACCCTTGCGCCATGCCGGCAAACCTAATGGCGCGACCGGCCGGCCCGGCATCGACAACGGTCGCGGCCTTACCGCGGGCCGGTGAACGTTCGTCGCGGGTCACGGCGTCGACGCGACACCGCAACATCTGTTGCGCGAATCAGGCGCTCTTCGCATCACCGGTCGCTCGCTATCGGGGTGGCGCCGAGGCAGAGTGGCGACACGCTCCAACGGCGGGGAAAGGCGGAAACGATGACCGGTGAGCAGCTGAACTACCCAGCGGCTAGAACCGTCGACGCACAGGACACCGTCATGGGTGTCAGCTTCCCCGATCCCTATCGATGGCTCGAAGACGAATCCGGCGAAACACAAGCGTGGCAGCAGGCGCAGAACACCCTCACGGACACGTTCGTCGGGGAATGGCCACACCTGGCCGCGCTCCACGCCACGGTCGGCGAGTGCGTCGCGGACGGCACCGGCTCGGCCAACTGGATGGTCGAACCCGGGCCGCGATTCGCCGGCGGCCGCTGGTTCCGCCTCGACCGGATTCCCGAGCCGGACTACCCCGAACGTGCCGTCCTCGTGGTCGCCGACACCCCGGCCGGTCCCGGCCGGGTGCTCTACGACCCCAACCACGACGGAGCCCGGCAGATCTCGTGGCTCGCCCCCTCCCCGGACGGCAAGGTCGTCGCCTTCGGCGTCTGCGAGGACGGCACCGAATTCGGTGAGATCTGGTTGGCAGACACGGAAACCTGCGAACGACTGCCCGACCGGATACCCCATCCGGTACTGGGCCCCCTGGTCACCCCGCAGTGGCTCCCGGACAGCTCCGGGTTCTTCTACACGGCAGGCGACATGGCCTCGGAGGCGTTCACCTTCCGTGCGTTCTTTCATGCTTTGGGCGGCGAGCCCGCCACCGAACCCGAGCCGGTCGACATCATCCACGCACCGACCGTCCAGGTGGCCGCGGACGGCAGGCACGCCGTCGTGACCGCCGTCTACCCGCTCCCCCAGTATGTGTGCGACCTGCCGGAACGAGAGTGGCGGCCGTTCGTCCGGGGGCTCGACTCGACGGTCCTGGGCACCATCGACGGTGATCGCTACGTCGCGATCACCAACCACGACGCGCCGCGGGGACGGATCGTCGCGATCCCGTTCGACGGGCCGGCTCCTTCGGACCCGGCGACCTGGCGGGAACTGGTTCCGGAATCCGATCGCGTGCTCAGCCAGATCCGGCTGATCGGCGGCCGGCTGGTGGTGACCGGATCGATCGACACCGAAGCGCGCGCCTGGGTCTTCGACCGTGACGGGCGGGAACTGGAGGAGGTGCCGCTTCCCGGCCGGGGCGCGCTGCCGCTCGAGATATCCCCGACCGCCGCCGTGGCGCCCGACGGCCACCCCGACGAGTTCGTGTTCGTGTTCTCCACCCCCACCTCGTCGCCCGGGCTGTACCGCTATCGCCTGGGCTCGGGGCAGGTGGACACCCTGCGAGCGCCGCGCGTGCGCCTGCCAGGCGCGACGGTCTCACTCCGCTGGGCGGAGTCCGCGGACGGGACCATAGTGCCCTATCACCTCGTCCTGCCCGGCGGTGCGGACGGAACCCGGCCGCTCCCGACGCTCATCAGCGCGTACGGCGGCGGCGGTGCCGCCTGGCCGGCACAGTTCCCCGGCCCGGTCGCGGCATTCGTCGCGGCCGGCGGCGCGCTCGTCATTTCCCACCAGCGCGGCGGGAACGACCTCGGTTCCGACTGGGGCAACGCCGGGCGCGTCAAGAACAAGCAGAACAGCTTCGACGACGTCTACGCGATCGCCGAACACCTCGTCGCGACCGGCGTGACGACATCCGAGCGGCTCGCGGTCACCGGCTGGAGCAACGGCGGGATCATGGCCGGGGCGGCGTTCACCCAGCGCCCGGACCTGTGGGCGGCGGTGGTTCCCCAATGCCCGATCCTCGACATCATCGGAAGCAACCGTCATCCCTACGGCCGGTTCGCCATCAACGCGGAATACGGCGACCTCGACGATCCGGACGACATCGCCCGCCTCGCCGGGATGTCGGCGTATCAGCTCGTCAAGGACGACGTGCGCTACCCGGCACTCTATGTCCACGCCGGCAATGACGACCTAGCGTGCCCGCCCGGACAGATGCGCAAGTTCATCGCGCGAATGCAGGCCACCGCCGGAGCGACGGAACCGGTATTGCTGCGCGTCTGGGATCGTGCCGGGCACGGCATGTCCGCCAGCAGGTCCGAAGGCATCACCCACACCACTCACTGGCTCGCCTTCCTGATGCGCCGCCTGGGCATGGCTCCCGCCGACTTCATCGCTGGTAAACGAGAGGAACGATGACCGAGCTGATCTTCATGTCCCGGGAGCATATCGACCGGATGAACGAACTGCTCGGCGAGTCGGCTGAAGTGGCTTCCGCCTGTGCCCGGCTGGACCGTGACTATTCGCTCACTTACGAGCTGCTCGACGGGCCGGATGGCACCGTGTATTGGACCATGCGATTCGACCGGGAGCAGGGTGCGTCGTTCTCGCTGGAACCGCCGGCACATGCTGATGCGACTTTTGTTTCCGAGTGGGCGGCGACGATTCGATACAGCCGGGCGGCCCGGAATGGCGAACAGGTCACCGAACCGATCCTCGAAGTGCGCGGCGATCCGTCAGTGACCGAAATCGTCGCCGAGGCCTTTTCGGCCGCGCATAAAGCAGCAACGATACCGACCGTTTTTCCGGAAGTCTGATTCCCGGAGCACAGGCTGCGCAGAAGCAGCTCAGTGGTTCAGGTAGGCATCCACATTGCGCTCGACGGCGATGAGCGGAAGGGCACCGTGGCCGAGCACGGCCTCGTGGAACTCGCGGACGTCGAACCGCTCCCCCAATGCGCGTTCGGCCGCCCGGCGCAGTTGCCAGAACTTCTCCGAACCCAGCCGGTACGACAGCGCCTGAGCGGGCAGGTCGGTGCTGTAGCGCAGGATCTCCGACGCCACCTGGGTCGGCGACTCCATGGTCATCGACGCCATGTACGCGCGGGCCTTGTCCTCGGACCAGCCCAGCAAATTGAGCCCGGTGTCCACGACCAGCCGCTGGGCGACGAACCGTTGGTGCAGGCAGGCGCCATAGCGGTCCCACGGATCGGTGTAGAGCCCCATTTCGAAACCGAGTGAGGCCGCGTACTCGGCCCAGCCCTCGCTGTAGGCGCCGAAAGACTCCGCCGTGCCCTGCGCCTGCAGCGGGTGCAGGGTGGCGTCCTCGGCCTGTCGCGCCAGGTGGAAGTGGTGGCCGGGCACCAGCTCGTGGAAGATCAGCGCCGCGGCCGAGATCTGCGCGCGGTCGGCCAGGCCGGAGCCGTTGAACCGGTAGCGGCCGACCGGGTTGGTCGCGATGGGCGGCTCGTAGTAGCCGAAGGTCATGCCCGCTTCCAGTTCCGGGTCGAGCCGCTGGACGCCGAAGGGTGCCCGCGGCCGGACCCGGAACCACTGGTCGAGCAGCGGTTCGATGGCGGCGATGTGCCGGCGATAGGTGGCGGCGACGTGCTCGGGGTCGGGGGCGTGGAAGCGCGGGTCGGCTTCGAGGCGGGCCCGGTAGGCGGTTTCGTCGCCGTCGAAGCCCACCTCGCGGCGGATCTCGGCCAGCTGCTCGGTCAGCTGTTCGACCTGGGCAAGACCGAGTTCGTGCACGTCAGCGGGCTCGATCGGGTAGGTGGCGTACTGGCGCACGAGCCTGCGGTAGGCCTCGGCGCCACCCGGGTACTGGCCGAGCCCGATGCCCTCGACCGCCCCCTGCGCACCCGGTCCATCCAGGTACGCCAGCACGGCGTCGAACGCGGGCAGCAACTCGTCGTCAATGAACCGGTCCACGCCGTCGACCAGCGCGCCGCGAGCCGCGGCATCGAGAGCGGTCAAGCGGGACTCGGCGGGCCGCAGGAACTCCGGGGCGGCGCCGCGATGAGCACGCACGGTGGCCAGGAAGCCGGGCAAGGCCGGGCGCGGCAGTTCGATGCCCCGTTCGGCCTGGCCGGCGAGCTTGGTCCGCACGGCCTTGACGGCGTGCGTGAAGTCGCCGGCCAGGGACAGGTAGCGCCGCGCGTCGTCGCCGGTGGCGAAGATGAACGGGCGGAACACCTGCTGGCCGGCCATGGTCCAGGTGTAGCTCTGATAGGGCGCGACCGGAAAGCTCCACCAGTAGTCCTCGTCGCTGCTGGCCAACTGGCCGGCCAGCTCGCGCACCACGGCGGCGGTCGAGGTGTCCACATCGGACACTGGGTCGAGTTCGGCCAAGAGCCGCCGGCCCAATGCGGCGGCTTCGCTCGCCTCCTCCTGGGTGCCGCGGGGCAGCCGGGTGACCGGATCGCCCGCGCGCAGCGCGAAATGCGGTTCGGTGCGCCGCAGGTACGCCCACAGCTCGTCGGCCAGGAGGTCGGCAGGATCACTCGGTTGCGCCATGCCGGCGAACCTATCGCCGCGCGCGGCCGGCCCGGAATCGACAACAGTCGCGTCCTTCGCCCTCGACACCGCACGTTCGTCGCGGGTCACCGTTCAGTCGCCGAGCTGGTCGCGGTAGGCGGACGCGATGGCCCGCAGTTTGAGGCCCAGGTGCAGCATGAGCCGGTCGTCGCCGTTGTCGAAGCTGTACCCCGTGATCTGCTCGACCCGTTTGAGCCGCTGGTACAGCGTGGCCCGATGGATGTGCAGCGAGTCGGCGGTGCGCCGGACGTTGCCGCCGTGATCGAAGAACTCGGTCAGCGTGTCGAGCAGGACGTGATGGGGGTCCTCCAGTTCGATGGCCGACAGCGCCGGTATCTGTGCGGCGCCGAGCAGGTCGTCCACCGGCAGCTTCAGCAGCAGCTCGTAGGGTCCCAGTTCGCCCCAGCGGGCCAGGTCGCCGATGCTGGGCAGCAGCAGCGCGGCGCGTGCGGCCAGGAACGCCTGCTGGTGGGACCCGTGCACGGCGTCGAGTTTGGTGACCGTGCCGCCGAGGCCGAAGACGGGACGGGAGTCGCGGCCGGTGAGCCGCTGGAACCGGCTGGTGATCCGCTCGGTCACCGCGTCGACCAGCATCCGGGCCGGCGGTTGCCGTTGGATGAGCAGAATCCAGCCCCGTGACCGATTGGCCACCATCAGCGCCACGTCGTCGGTCACCGTGCGCACGCCGTCCTCGATGGCCGCCTCGAACTCGACCTCGTGCGGCGCGGTCGTCCCGGCCCTGCGGCACTGCACGGCGAGGACGGTGAAGTGGGCGCGGTCCTCACCGAACAACTGCTCGGCCCGCAGGTCCTCGATCGCCTGCGCGCGCATGACGCCGTCGGACGACACGAGTTCGCGCAGGATGCCTTCGTGCCGGGCTTTGGACCGTTCGTGCAGCAGCAGCCTGCGGTAGAGCAGGGCACCGGCGGCGGCCGCGGCCTCCGCCGCGGCGGTCAGCTCGGCCGCGGTGAACACCCCGTCCTCGTCGATGAGCCACAGGTAGCCCAGCAGCATGCCGTTGCACCGCACCGGCGCGCACAGTCTCGGCTTGACCGCCTCGACGTCGACGATGCCGGGCGCGGCCCACTGGGCGATGCCCAGCGCGAGGATGCTGTCGGTGATCTCGGGCTCGACGGCCCGGTTGAGTACGGAACTGACCCGCGTCGCGTCCTCGTCGCCGAAGTGACGGCTGGCCGCGAGAAGGCGGATCGACGGGTCGTCGATGGCTACCGAGCGGCGCAGGCGTTCGGCCAGCTCGTCCACTATGGACTGCAGATCACCGTCGGACATTGCCGCGACGCTACCACCGTGTACGGCCGGACCTGAGCGGATCGACGGCCTCCATGAGTGCCGTCGCCTGGGCCGGCAGCTCGGACGCCGGCGTGACGATCTGGAACACCAGGTGCTCGACCCCCGCGTCGAAGTACTCCTGCGCGCGCTCCCGGATCGAGTCCCCATCGCCGGCCAGGCAGTACCGTTCGATCACGTGCTCGGGGAAGTCCTGGCCGTAGCGGCGGGTGAGATGGTCGCGGGCCATTCGGCGCCCCTCCCCCGTCGAGTCCGCCACACAGGCGGAGATCACGTGACCCCGGACGACCGTCGCCGGGTCGCGGTCGATGGCTTCACACTGCCGCGCGATCTCGGCCGCCGAGCGTGCATACCGCTCCGGTGAGCAGAAGCCGCCGAGCCAGCCCTGTCCGAACCGGGCGGTTCGCCGCAACGCCGCCGCCGACCGACCGCCGATCCACACCGGCGTCCGGGTCGCCGCGGTCGGAACCGGCTCGATCGTGATGTCGTGGAAATCGAAGTAGGGACCGTGGTGGCTGGCTTCGGGACCCGACCACACCGCCTCCATCGCGGCCAGCGCGTCGTCGGTCCGCCGCCCTCGCTCGGTGATGTCGACGCCACAGGCCTCGAAGTCCTTGACGCCCTCGCCCCCGACTCCGATGCCGAGCACGAGACGGCCGTCGGAAAGCGTCTGCAGTGAGTTGGCCTGCTTCGCGACCATGCTCGGGTGGCGCAGCGGCAGCAGCAGCACGCCCGCCCCGAGCCGCACCCGCTGCGTGCACGCCGCGAAGTAGCTCAGCGCGGTGAAGATCTCGAGGGTCGGGTTGTGGAACGAGAGGTGCTCGCCCACCCAGATCGAGTCGTACCCCAATGCCTCGGCGCCACGGGCGGCATCGCCGTAGTAGCGGTGATCGGGCAATCCGTCGGGATACTGCCCGCTGATCTGGATCCCGAGCGCCACGCCCATGGTTGAACTCCGTCCGCGGCTCGAAGTGATGACTACACCAAACCATGAGTGACCGTATACGATCGACTGTGGCCGGGGCAACAATGGCCCACGTCGATGCGCGATAGCTAGTCGAATCCGCGAAAGATTGTGTACGAAATGGAGGAACGATGGGTCCGCTCGACGGAGTGCGGGTGCTCGACATGGGCAACCTCGCCGCCGGCCCGATCACGGCGACGTTGCTCGGCGACCTCGGTGCCGAGGTGATCAAGATCGAACATCCGCGGATCCCGGACGCCGCCCGGGGCTACGGCCCGCAGTACCGGGGCAAGTCGCTGTACTGGCGGTCGATCGCCCGGAACAAGCGGTGCGTGACACTCGACCTCTCCCGGCCCGAGGGCCGGCCGGTCCTCGACGCCCTCATCGAGCGGACGGACATCCTGGTCGAGAACTTCCGGCCGGGCACGCTCGAGAAGTGGGGCATCACCTGGCCCGGCATCCAGGCGGTCAATCCCCGGCTGATCCTCCTGCGGACCAGCGCCTTCGGGCAGTCCGGCCCGTACCGCCAGTTTCCCGGCTTCGGGACGCTCGCCGAGGCCATGAGCGGCTACGCGTTCATCACCGGCGAAGCCGATGGCCCACCGCAACTCCCCCAGTTCCCGCTCGCCGACGGCCTGGCCGCCTACATGGGCGCCGTCGGTGTGCTCGCGGCGCTGCGGCACCGCAACGAAACCGGGCGGGGGCAGTGGATCGACAACAACCTCTACGAGCCGATCATGCGCCTGATCGAGATCGTGAACATGGAGTACCGGCACCTCGGCACGGTGCGGCAGCGGACGGGCAGCCGGCTGGGGGATTCCTCGCCGCGTGGCGCCTACCGCACGGCGACGAAGGACACCTGGGTCGCACTGTCGGGATCGAGCAACGCGACCGCCCTGCGGGCCCTGCGCGCGATCGGCCGGGACGACTGGGCCGATGATCCGGCGTTCGCGACCAACCCGGGACGGGTCGAGCGCAGCGACGAGATCCACCAGGCACTCGCGGATTGGATCGGTGCCCACGAGGTCGAGGAGGTGCTCGCGACCTTCCGGGCGGCCGACGCCCCGATCGGCCAGATCTACGACGCCGCAACCGTCGCCGAGGACCCGCACTTCCGGGACCGGGAGCTGTTCGTGCGGGTGCCGGACGACGACGGTGAGATGATCTCGGTCCAGAACGTGATGCCGCGGTTCTCCGAGACACCGGGATCGGTGCGCCGGCTCGGCGTGAGCCACGGCCACGACACCGACGAGATCTACGGTGACCTGCTGGGTTTCCCGGCCGACCAGCTGGCCGCCCTCCGCGAGAGCGGCGTCATCTGATGGCCGCTCCCGTCCTGGCCGAGAGCCGGAGCTTTCTGTTCTGTCCCGCCCATGACGCGCGCAAGACCGCGCGGGTCGACGACTTCGGCGCGGACGCCGTGGTCCTCGACCTCGAAGACGCCGTGCCGCCCCACGAGAAGGCCGGTGCGCGCGGGCTCGCCCGGAAGGCGCTCGCCGGAATCGTGCACGCCCACGCCGGTGTCCGCAGTAACGGCCTGGACACCGGGTTGGCCCTAGACGACATCGCAGCGGTGGTCTCGGCGGGCCTGGACTTCGTCGTCGTGCCGAAGGTGACCACACCCGAGGACCTCGCCACGGTCGACCGGCACCTCGGCGAATGCGAGGAGCGGGCCGGTCTCGCACCGGGTTCGGTGGCGCTGGTGCCCCTGATCGAGCGGGTGAGCGCCGTGCTGTCCGTCGCCGAGCTGGTCAAGGCTGCCCCCGCCCGGGTGCCGCGGCTGGCGTTCGGGCTGGGTGACTTCGCCCTCGAGGCCGGCATCCCGGTCGCGATGGGCGAGGCGATGCTGACCGCGAAGTCCCTGATCGTCATGGCCTCCGCCGCCGCCGGCCTCGCCCGTCCGGTCGACGGGCCCTATCTGACGCTGGCGGACCCCGACGGGCTGGCCGCCGACTCCGCGCGCAGCCACGCCCTCGGGTTCGGCGGGCGGGTCGTCGTGCATCCACCTCAGGTCGGACCGGTCAACGCGTCCTACCCGCTCGCCGACCACCAGGCCCTGTCGCGCGCGACCCGGCTGGTCGAGGAGTTCGAGGCCTCGATCGCGACCGGTAAGGCGGCGATGCGCTTCGAGGGGGAATTCGTCGACTACCCCGGCTACCTCGCGGCCAAGCGGTTGCTGGCGCGCAACCACTAGCCGCGAGTGTCGTCGGCCTCGGAGACGGGCGAGCCCGGGTAGAACCGCCGCGAGCGCAGGATGTTGGAGCTGCGGGCCGCCTCCGCCCACTCGGGATCCCGGGCGCGGACCGCCTCCACGATCTCCCGGTGCTGCAGGACGCTGTAGTGGATGTCGTCGTCGGAATAGCGGTCGAAGAGGTGGACGATCCAGGTCGCCTTCCCGAGGTGCTCCGCGATACTGGCCAGCCGCGGGGACCGGGCGGCGGTCTGGAGGGCGGTGTTGAACTCACCGCCCAGCCGGATGGTGTCCTCACGGGTGCAGTCCGGGCGGGACATCTCGTCGACGATCCGGGTCAGCTCGGCGATGTCGGCCGCGTCGGCCCGGGTCGCGGCGAAGCGGGCGGCGGCTCCTTCCACCATGGCCCGGATCCGGAGCAGATCGTCGTACTCTTCGGGCCCCCAATCCGTCACCACCGCGCCGCGGTGCGGGACCAGCGTGACCAGGCCCTCCACGCTCAGCGAATGCAGCGCTTCGCGGACGGGGGTCCTGCTGGTCCCGATCTCCTCGGCGATGATGTCCTCACCCAGCCGGGATCCCGGGGGGTACTTGCCGGTCAGGATGCCGAACCGGATCGCTTCGGCCGCCCGTGTGCGTGCGCTCATCGCACACCATTATCGACGACCCGCCTACCCGGTGCCCTAACCGCCGGTCGTGTTGTGCGCCTTCTCCGCCTCGTACTCCGCCAGTGCCTCGGCGAGCAAGGGATAGGCGACGAGGGGCACGTGGTAACCCGCGGTCAGTCCGGTGAGCCGGAGTGTCTCCACGATCTGCGCGGGCTCCACACCGGCCCGGAGCGCTTCGAGCATGTGGAAGCGGCAACCGCCGTGGAAGTGGTCGGCCGCGTCCAAGGCGAGCAGGACGAGCTGACGCACCGGCTCCGACAGCGAGGTGCCGGGCCCCATCGCGTGCTGATAGCTGGCGTGGAAGTCCAGTAGTGCCTGCGGATCGAAGCGAGCGGCGACGTCGAACGCTTCGGGCATGTGGCCACGATCCGCGCGGATCGTGGCGAGGACGTCCTCGGCCGAGGGACCGGAGGTGGTCTCCGTGCTCATCGACCTACTCCGCCTTGGCGCCGAAGAAGGTCTCGTCGTCCAGGGCGAGCACCAGGGACAGCAAAGCACCCGCGTAGCTGTACTCGCGCATGCCCATGAACTGACCGGACACGAACGGCGTGAAAGTGGACTCGCCCGCGCCGTAGACCGGGCCGCGCGCGGTCGCGGCGGAGGCCCTGATGTTGGCGAAATGCACCTCGATCACCGGCTTGCCGGTGTCGTAGAGGGCGAACGGGACCGCGTGACTGGACGTGGTCAGCCCCGCCGGGTTGACGACGTAACCGTCGACCCGGTCGCTCGACTCGTGGATGTACTCCAGGATGTCGCCCTCGTGGTTCGACATGAACCGCTCCACCACGACGCCGAGCCGGGCGCCCCAGGCCTGGGCGAATTCGCCGAGCCCTTCCGCGGAGACATTGGGGCCGTACATCCGCTTGTTCCGCCGAGCGAGATTGGAGACGTTGGGGCCGTCGATCACGGCGATGGTGTAGCGCTGGTCGCTCGTGCGGAGTCCTTCGATGGCAGATGGCGTCGTTGTCACTGTGCTGGCTCGCTTTCGTGTGTCGTGTTCGTGCTGGTGGTCCAGGAGAAGGTCAGTGCGTCCGGTGCCCGCGCCGTATCGGGCACGGGGCCGACGTGCCGGACGAAGCCCAGGCCGGGCACCCCGGCGCCGTCGAGCCAGTTGGCCGTGTCGACAAGGGCGGCGAGGTCGGTTCCGGTGTCGTAGCCGGCGAGTTCGAGGGCCTGGGCGGCGTCCTCGGTGCACACCCCGCCACCGCGCTGGCCCGGCATCGCGGGATGGCCACCGCTGCCGGCGAGCGAGACGTCGATGGTGCCGACGCCGAGGGCGGCGAGTTCGAGGACGTTCGCCACGCCGAGCCCCCGGTTGTCGTGGACCTGGACGGTCAGCGACCCGAGGGGCACATGGCGGGCCGCGGCGTCGACCAGCTCGCGGATCTGGGGCGGGGCGGCGTAGCCGACGGAGTCAGCCAGGACCCACTCGCTGATGCCGATGTCGACGAGCCGGCGGGCCAGCGGCTCGAGCTCCGCCGGGCCGCGCGCGGGCCCGGTGGGGCCGCCCCACGCGAAGATGACGTAGGTGCCCAGGGCGATCCCCAGCTCCGCGGCGACGGCTGCCAAGCGCTCCAGCACGACGAGCGAGTCGGCGGTGCTGCGCCCGATGTTGGCCCTGGCAAAGGCGTCGTCGGCCGAGAGCAGGAAAGTGGCGGAGTCCGCACCGGCGGCGGCAGCGGCGCGCAGGCCCCGCTCGTTCCCGATACAACAGCCCAGGGTCAGACCGGGAGCCGCGCGCACCGCGGCGAACACCTCGGCGGCGTCGGCCAGGCCCGGGATGAGATCGGGACGCACGAACGAGGACAGCTCGAAGTCCCGGATCCCGGCCCGGACGAGCCGTTGCACGAGCTCGATCTTCACCTCGGTCGGCACCTGGTGCGCCTGGAAAGTGAGCCGCGGCGCGATCTCGCGCAGCCGGACGGCCGGGCCGCTCATCGGTGCCGGGTCGGGGTCAGGCCCGCGGCTTCGGCGTCCCACGCGTCATCGGTGAGCCCGGCCTCCCGCAGCACCGCCTTACGGATCTTGCCGGTGGGGGTCGCGGGAAACTCTCCGACGAGGCGGTAGTAGCGAGGCACCATGAAGTACGGCATGGCCCGGTCGCAGTGTGCGAAGAGATCCTTCAGGTCGAGTTCGGCGCCCTCGGCGACCTGGATGACGGCCATCACCTCCTGCTCGCCGAGATCGGAGGCGACCCCGATCGCGGCGGCCTCGGCCACGGCGGGATGGGCCAGCAGGACGGCCTCGACCTCCTGGGACGACACGTTCTCGCCGCGGCGGCGCAGCGCGTCCTTCTTGCGGTCGACGAAGTAGAAGTAGCCGTCCTCGTCGGTGAAGCCGAGGTCTCCGGTGTGCCACCACAGGTCGCGGGAGTTCTCCAGGGTGGCCTCGGGCTGGTGGTAGTACCCGGACAGCATGATGTGCGGGACGCGGGGCCGGTACACGATCTCCCCGACCTGCCCGGGTGCGACCGGGAAGCCCAGGTCGTCGTGCACCTCCAGGATGGTCGTGGCGGACGGGACGCCCATGGAGCCGATCTTGCGCCGCTGGATGGGGTTCCAGACGATCGTCTTGATCTCGGTCAGGCCGTAGCCCTCCACGACGTGCACCCCGAAGCGTTCCTCGACCGCGGTCAGCACCGGGGCCGGGGCGGGCGCGGCGAAGACCTTGTGGGCGGGATGGTCCCGGTCGCGGTCCGACGGCGGCTGGGCGAGCAGCATCGGCAGGACCGAACCGAGGGCGTTGAACTGGCTGACCTCGTGGCGGCGGATCTCGTCCCAGAACCGGCTCGCACTGAACCGCCGGCCGAGCACGATGGTGGCGCCCGCGACGATGGCGTGCAAGGAAATGTTGAACTTCGCGGCCCCGTGGAACAGCGGCAGACAGGTGTAGAGCCGTTCGTCCGCAGTGGTCTCCATGGCCACCGCGAACTCGTGCGCGGCGACCACGGGCATCAGCGTCGGGTAGACCGCGCCCTTGCTGCGGCCGGTGGTCCCAGAGGTCAGCATGATGCCCACCGGGTCGTCCAGGCCGACCTCGGGGAACGACGTCGACTCATCGCCCCGGGCGAGCATGGCTTGCCAGGTGAGGATCTCGACACCGGGCAGCGACACACCGGCCGGGACCGTGTCGGCCAGCAGCACGATCGTCCGCAGCGCGTGGGGTCGTTCCGGCAGCGCGGCGACCAGGTCGAGCAGCCCGGGCTCGGTGAGCAGGACCTGCACATCGGTGTGGCCGAGCGCGTGTTCGAGGAAGGCACCCTTGTAGGCGGTGTTCACCGGGACCTCGACGAGGCCCGCGCGGGCGATCCCGAAGAAGGCGACGAGGACCTCGACGCGGTTGGGCAGGAACACCCCGACCGACGTGCCGGGGGCCGCTCCGAGGCCGAGCAGACCCCGTGCCACCGCGGACGCCGACGCGTCCAGTTCGGCGTAACTGAGCTGCTCGTCTTCGAACACCAGGGCCGGTTTGCCGGGGGTGCGGCCGGCACGGTCGGCGAGCAGTCCGCCGACCGTGCCGCCGCCCAGCGATTGCAGGTCGAGCACGGTCAAAGCTCCTTCTTGGCGCGCAACAGGAAGTTCTCCAGGCCAGGATCCCAGGCGGCCTCGGCCCCCGTCGTGACAAGGAAGGTGCCGATCCCCAGTTCGTGGTAGGTGCCGAGGGTGTCCAGGATCTGCTCCTCGGTCCCGACCAGCGCCTGGGAGTTGGCGAACCCACCCAGCAGCTTGGTCAGCCCGGTCCAGAAACAGGTGTCGTGGAGCTCCTCGTCGGTCAGCGCCAACGCCCGCTGCCGCCCGACGGAGTTGTCGGTCGCCGAGGAGCGCAGGAAGGTGTGGTCGCCCTGGGCCGCGGCGATCTGCTGCTCGACCGCGCGGGCCTTCGCCCACGCCTCGTCCTCGGTGTCCCCGATGAACAGCCGCAGGCTCAGCGAGAAGTCCATCGGCCGGCCGTAGCCGTCCGCGGCGGCCCGTACCCGCGAGATGCGCTCTCGCGTGCCGGCGAACGGCTCCCCCCAGAGCATGTAGAGGTCGGCGTGCCGGGCACCGAAGTCCACGGCGGCGTCACTCTCGCCGCCCATGAAGATCGGGACCTGGCCCTGGACCGGGCGGGTCAGGATCTTGACGCTCTCCGCGGAGTAGAAGCGGCCCTCGTGATCGAACGACGTCGGCTCGGTCCAGGTCCGGCGGACGAGATCCAGGTACTCGATCGCGCGCTCGTAGCGCTCCGATTTCGGGGTGTGGTCGCTCTCGCGGTGCAGGTCCTTGTCCGAGCCCCCCACCACGACGTTGATCGCCAATCGCCCGCGTGCCAGCACATCCAGGGTGGCGAAGTACCGGGCCGCCGCGGTCGGGGCCATCACGCCGGGGCGGTGGGCCACGATCGGCGAGAACTTCTCGGTCATCGCCAGCATGTAGGGCGCGGTCGCGTGGTTGTGCGGCCAGATCGACGAGTACCCCACGAGCACCCGATCGATCGCCTCCGATGCGTCGAGCTCACGCACCCGCTCGGCGAGCCGGGCGGTCTCGGTCTCGCCCGGTTCGAGCGGCTGGAGCCCCGTGAAGAAGTCGACCATCACTCACTCTCCTCTATCAGTATGCTTGCATCATATAAGCATGCTGGCTATTTCCCCAGTGTGATCTGCCGGAGGATCTCCACCACGGGCGCGGTGACCTCGATCGTTCCGCGACGGAGGGTCTCCTCCCGCAGGGCCGCCGAGCGGTCGAAGGGAACCCGGACCGCCCCTCCGCCCTCGACGGGACGGGTCGCGCGGACGGATTGGGCGAAATCGGCCGCCCTGGCGCGGAAATCGGCCGCGTCACCGAGCGTCGACGGGTCGACGATGACGGCCAGGAACCCGCAGTCGGAGGCGCCGACCGGGGTCGCCGAAGCGCCGGAGAGCATGCCCAGCAAGTGGACGACGAGGGCGAGCCCGGAACCCTTGTGCCCACCCCACACAGTGAAGGCGCCTTGCAGGGCTGCGGCGGCGTCGGTGGTCGGCCGGCCCTCGGGGTCGTAAGCCCTCCCCTCGGGCAGCGGCTCGCCGAGCCGCGCCGCCAGGGTGACCTCGGCGTGCGTGATGGACGAGGTGCCGATGTCCCAGATCAGCGGGCCGCCGGCGGTCGGGAACCCGAACGCGATCGGGTTGGTGCTGAACCGGGATTCGGTGCCGCCGTACGGCGCGACGAGGGCGGGGCCACTGCCCGCGATCATGCCGACGAACCCGGCGTCGATGACGCGCTCGAGGTAGTACGAGAACATCCCCGTGTACCAAGTCTGGCGGGCGCTGACCACGGCCATGCCCTGGGCCCGCGCCTTCTCCAGGCCGAGCTCCATCGCGCGGACCGCGACGAGGTAGCCGACCTGGTCCCCACCGTCCAGCGCCGCCGACACCGGGGTCTCCCGCTCGACCCGGATCGGCTGCGGTGGCGCGGTGGCGCGGATCCGCTCGATGATCGACACGGCGCGGGCCAGCCCGGCATAGGACAGTCCGCGCAGCTCGCAGTCCATCAGGTGGTCCGCGATGATCGCGGCCTCATCTGCGGTGTAGCCGACGGCGACCAGCGCCTCGGTCACGATGCGGAGGGCGTCGCCGAGGGTCAGGCTGACCGTCGCCGCGGAGGTGGTGGTCGAACCAGGCATGTCAGAACCTCCAGGTGTAAGGATGCTGTCTAAGCTTGGGGCGTGGATATTGCTGCGGGCCAGTCGGACTACCTCACCGATGCGGTCGTCCGCCTCGAACGTGCGGTGGCGAACATCGGGGCGATGCGACTCAAACCGTGGCGGATGACGCTGTCGGGTTACGCCGCACTCAAGATCCTGGAGCGGCAACCCAATCTGTCGCTGGCCCAGCTGTCCCGGCGCTGCTTCGTGAAGCCCCAGACGATGACCAGGATCGTCGCCGAACTGGAGCGCCGGGAATGGGTGGACCGGAGCCCGCACCCGGAGAGCGACCGAGCCATCTCGCTGGCCCTGACCCCCGCGGGCCGGGCCAGCCTCGGTGAGATGGCGGCCGAGGTCGACAAGATCGAGTCGACCCTCGGCGGCATGCTCGATCCCGGCCAGTTCCCCGAACTGGTCGCCACCCTCCGGCGATGCGCCGTCGCGGTCGAGGCCGAGATCAAGCATGCGCGCCAAGCGAACCGGCACTGAACGACTCAGGCCGGCTCGGGTGCGACCGGCGTGGCCCGCTCCGGGGTTCGGGGCGCCAGCACGGTGCGCAGGCCGAGGGCGGTGATCCCGCTCAGCACGGCGGAGCCCATGAGCACGAACGCGCCGGCGCGGTTGTCCCCCGTCGCCTGGACCAGCCATTGGGTCAGGTAGATGATCGATCCACCGAAGATGGCGACGGCCACGTTGAAGGCCACCGAAACGCCGGTGCCGCGCGCGTGCACGGGGAACAGTTCGATGTAGGTGATCGGGGCCATCCCGGAATAGAACGACGGCCCGGCGGCCAGCAGTACCGCGCAGACGGCGAGCAGCCAGGGGTTCGACGCCGCCGTCAGCCCGGCCATCAGCGGATAGGACGCGACGAGGATGATCGCCGTCGCGATGAGCAGCGCCGGGCGGCGCCCGATCCGGTCCGACAGGCGGCCGCCCGCGACGACGAGCCCGATGCCGACGGCCAGCGCGCACCCGACCACGGCCGTCGCCGTCACGGCCGAGAAGTGCAGCTGGATGATCAGGTTCTGCACGTAGGTGAAGGCCAGGTAGAAACCGACGGCGTGGGTGGCGGCCACCCCGACCAGCAGCGCGAAGCGCCACAGCCGCCGGTCGACCGGCGTCCGTTCCCGCGCGTTGTCCCGGACCTCGACGAACTCCGGGGTTTCGCCCAGCCGGCCCCGCAGGTAGAGCCCGATCGCGCCCAGCGGGAGCGCCAGCAGGAAGGGCACCCGCCAGCCCCAGGACAGCATCGCCGCGGGGCTCAGCGAGAGGTTCAGCCCCACCACGACGAACGCGCCGATGAGGAGGCCGGCGAGGCTGCCCATCTGGACCCGGCTGGACATCTCCCCCTTGCGGTCCGCGGGCGCGAATTCGGCGGCGTAGATGATCGCGGTGCCGTACTCCCCGCCCGCCGCGAGCCCCTGCAGCATGCGCAGGACGACCAGCAGGATGGGCGCGGCGATCCCGATCGTCTTCGCTGTGGGCAGCAGGCCGATCAGCGTGCTGACCGTCGCCATGCCGATCAGCGTCAGCACCAGGGCGGGCTTGCGGCCGAGCCGGTCCGACGCCGGCCCGAACAGCAGCGCGCCGACCGGCCGGATGACGAACGCGGCGCCGAACACCGCGAACGCCGAGAGCAACGCGACGCCCGGGGTGGCGTTGGGGAAGAAGTTCTTCGCTATCACGGAGGCCACGAACCCGTACACCGCGTAGTCGTAGTTCTCGACGGTGTTGCCGATCGCGGCGGCCAGCGTGGCGCGGCGCAGAGTGCCCGCACTTACAGATTCTGCTTCGGATAGTGCCGTCATGGCGACCTCTCCTTCGAGGCGATGAGGCAGGCGGTGTGTGTTAACCGCAGGTCACCGAGACGCTAACCGAGCAGGTGCCCGGATTGCAAGCATGCTTGTAATGTGTTCGGTAGCTGAGTTAACGTCGTGATCCGGTCCGCCCGGGACCGCGAGGGAAGGAGAACACTCGATGACAGCCACTCCGTCGACGTCGACGAGTTCGGTGCGGGACGGTGACGCCGCGGACCGGTCCGCCGTCCGGGACGTCCTCGAGCGCTACACCTACGCGATGGATCGCCGGGACACGGCACTCATGCGCAGTTGCTTCACTCCCGACGCCGACCTGTCCTACTTCGGCGGCCTGCGCACCTTCACCGGCGCCGAGTTCGCGGACACGTTCGTGTCCTCGCTCGAGCCGTTCGGATTCATCGACCACAGCATCAGCAGCCTGCGGATCACCGTGGACGGTGACGTCGCGGCCGTGGACACGCACATCTCCGCGACGATGGCCCTCAAGGACAAGCCGTCGGTGCTGATCCGATGGGTCCAGGTGAAGGACACAGTCGTCCGGGACTCCTCCGGGTGGCGGATCGCCAAGCGCCGCCACGTGCCGCTCCTGCAGTACGAATCACCGACCTCCCCGATCGACTTCCCGGGCGTCGGCGGCAAGGACCCGGACAGCGCGGATC
Organism: Amycolatopsis sp. GM8; assembly: GCF_021653975.1. Classification (GTDB taxonomy): domain Bacteria; phylum Actinomycetota; class Actinomycetes; order Mycobacteriales; family Pseudonocardiaceae; genus Amycolatopsis_E. Next base: position 79,465 of record NZ_JAJKFK010000003.1, read on the forward strand.
TTTCGTAGCGCCACGGAAAGCCCCGTACCCGTCGTTCGACGAGTACGGGGCCGCGTGGTCAGGTGGCGTTCTCCCCGATGTCTTCGAGCCGGCGGCCGCGGGTGCGTTCGCCGAACAGTCCGACGGTGAGTCCACAGAGGACGATGAAGACGGCGGTGGTCGTGAAGACCGCGCCGAAGCCGAGGGCGGCGGCGATGGCGGCGATGAGGAAGGCGTTGCCGAACCCGGCGAGGCGTCCCAGACTGTTGGCGAAGCCCGCGCCGAGTCCACGTAGGACGGTCGGGAAGACCTCGGGCAGGTAGGCGTAGACGACGGCGGTGTTGGTCTGCAGCAGCATGGTGACGAGGAAGCCGCTGATCACCAGCGCCCAGTAGGTTCCGGTGAACGCGAAGACCACCATCAGCGCGGCGGTGATCGCGGTGAGGATCATCGAGGTGGTGCGCCGCTGGAAACGGTCGGCCAGCAGCATCGCGCACAGCGCGCCGAGGGGCGGACCGGCGGAGAAGATCGTGGTGATCGTCAGTGCCTCGGCCGTGGAGTAGCCCCGCTGGACGAGCAGGGTGGGGACCCAGCCGGTGAACCCGAAGACGCCCAGCGTGCCGAAGACCACCGTCAGGGTCGCGACGATCGTGCGCTTGCGGATGCCTGGCGCGAACAGGTCGGCGGACTTCTTCTGTTCGTGGATGATCGGCGACTCGACGACCTCGGGCAGCGGGCCCGGCAGCTGGGACTCCAGCCGTTGCACGATGTTCCTGGCCTCCTCCAGCTGGCCGTTGACCGCGGCCCAGCGGACCGACTCCGGGAGCACGAACCGAGCGAGCAGGGCGGGAATCAAGCCGATCGCGCCGAAGACGAACAGCCAGCGCCACGCGCCCGGCGACAGCGGCACGATCAGCCGGGCCGCGCTGGCGACCAGTGGGACGCCGAGCAGGCCGATGCCCAGCATGAGCGCCTGGGCCCGGCCGCGGCTCTTACCGGGGAACATCTCGGCGACATAGACGATCAGTACCCCGGTGACGGCCTGGATGCCGACGCCGGTGATGACCCGCAGCACCCCGAGCACGGCCAGATTGGGCGCCAGGGCGCACAGCAGCGACGCGACCGAGTAGACGACCGTCGCCCAGACGAGGACGCGGCGGCGGCCTATCCGGTCCGAGAGCCGGCCGCCGATGATCCCCCCGGCGAACATGCCGAGGAACGAGTAGGAGGTCAGCTGCCCGATCTGGGTCACGGACAGGCCCCACTCGGCCCGGATCGCCGGGGCGGCGTAGGCGAGGCCGTTGGTGTCCATCAGGTCGCAGATGAACAGGATGCCGAGCAGAACCATCCAGCCCCGATGGGACCGGGTGGTTCTGGGCAGCCGTTCGAGCCGGGCGGCCAGCCTGCCCGCGACGGCCTGGGGATCCGCGGAAGCGCGGTCGAGAGTGTCGTCCATCGTGCTCTCCTTCGAGCCGGTGAGGGGGGTGAATCGCAGGGCGGTCGTCCGCGGACGTCAGATGGTCAGCCGCGCGGAATCGTGGCTGATGAGGAGGTCGGTGACCTCGGCCGGACGCTCCAGCATCGGGAAGTGCCCGCAGTCCGGTAGCACGATCAGCTCGGAACTCGGGAGGTGCCGCGCGAGCAGCCGGGTCCATTCGGTGGACTCCGACGGGCGCAGCTTGGTGCGCTTGCCGGTGGCCGCGACCCCAGTTGTCTGAACCACTGTGGTGGGCGTATCGATCTGCGCCAAGGCGACCGGGAGTTGATGTGCGTCCCAGTCGAGAGTGGCCTTCGCAACCGCGCTGACCAGCGGCTCGTCGAAGACGGCAGCTCGCCGGAAGATCATTTCCACGACGGGATGTGGGAGCCCGTCGAGGAGCATGTCGTCGAAAAGGGCGCGAACGAAACCACGTGCGCCGAGCCGATCCAATGCGCGGGCCAGTGGATGATCGGCCGTTCCTGCCGTCGCCAGCCTGCTGCCGTCGACGAGGACGAGACCGGAGACGAGGGCGGGAAACCGGTAGGCGAGTTCGAGGCACACCCGGCAGCCGAGGCTGTGACCGGCGACCACGACCGGACCGAGGCCCAGGTGTTCGAGGAGCTCGCGCACCGCATGGGCGCAGCGGCGCACCGACCACGCCGCCGGGTCCGGCTCGGTGCTCCGGCCGTGGCCGGGCAGGTCGATCGCCACCACCGGTCGTCGCGCGGCCACGGCTTCGACCTGCGCGGTCCAATCCGTGCTGTCGCAGAACGCGCCGTGGATGAGCACGACCGGGGTCCGTTGGCCGATGCCATCGTGGTTGTGCAGCGCGTAGTGAAGCTCGCCATCAGTGGTGTGATGGATGGGCATCTCGTTCTCCTCGCTTCTTCGTTGAAGCCGGATGGATGTCCCCCAGTAGCCGAAAACCGGCGCGCGGCCGGGGCCTCAGCTCACCGAAGCTTGTTCGCGGAGGTGGCCGGACGGCAGGGCGGCACGTCCCGGGTCGGCGGGGAGCTTGATGCCGAACTGGTTGTCCATGATGTCGCTGATGAGGTCGTAGCAGGACCCGATGCGGACGACCTCCATGGTGCGGAAGTCGATGACGGTCGAGGACCGCTGGTAGTGGTGCCACTTGCAGAGCCCGTAGTCGACGACGAGGTCCACGGCGTCGATGATCGGCTGCTGGATGTCCTCGACCCGGAACTTGGTGCCGGTGCCGGTGAGATTGGCCGACGAGCCGAAGAGCGGCAGCCCCGCCGCGTGGGTGAGGCGGACGACCTCCTCGGGGAGGCGGCCGTTGTTCAGCAGCATCGCGAGCGTGTTGTCGACGGTGCTGGCGGTCAGCGTGTCGGCCTCGGCCGCGGCGATGACGGGATGGTCGGCCCGATAGGGGGCGACGACGCAGAGCGGCAGGCGCGCGTCGAGGGTGATCGCGTCGATGATCTCCTGCTCGCGGCTGCCGAGTTCGTGCACCTCGCGGTGCAGCTCGTAGTTCCCGGCCATCGCGTTCCGCTTGTGCGGGGCGCGCTGCTTGGCGTCGAACAGCCGCTGCAGCCGCGCCCCCGAGTTCGCGCCCGCCGCGTAGCCGATGTCGCCGGGCATGATCACCGCGCCGCCGGCGCTGATCGTGTCGAAGATGCGCTTCGCGTCGCCCTTGATGTCGTGCCTGCCCATCCGAGCCTCCTTGCTCACTAAGTGGGTCGCCTGACCGTATTGCGAATCGGAACGATAGCGCGCCGAAGGCCGAGCCGATAGACCTTGCTGGTCATCTTGACCTAGGCAAAGGACAGCATCTACCTTTGGACCACTTCGTGGCAAGGGCTGCCACGATGTAGTCATCGGAGGACGCAATGCATCGAAGCCTTGCGGCTCGGGAAACGCATCTCCGACCAGTTCGGCGCCCACCTGACCCGCCGCGGCGGGCGTCCATATCCTCGGGTGAACGGTGCACGAGGACGTACAGATCCACTGAGACGGAGCGCGAAACGATGCCTGAAGGCCAGCCCTCGATCCTCGTCATGGAGAAGGCGGTGCGCGTCCTCGACTGCTTCTCCCCCGAACACACGCGGCTGTCATTGAGCGACCTCCGGCGGCTGACGGGCATGCCCAATTCGACGGTCGCCCGGCTCGTGCGCACCCTCGTCGCCAGCGATCTGCTGCAGAAGACGGGCGACGAGTACTGCGTCGGCCTGCGCGTGCTCGGCTGGGCATCGGCCGCGTCGGCCGGCTCGGACCTGCTGGCCGCCGCCGACCCGGTGGCCGCCCACCTGCGGGACGTGACCGGCGAGACGGCCGGGCTCTACATCCGCCGCGGCACCACCCGGGTGGCCGTCATCGTCAAGCTCAGCCCCCGGTCGATCATCTACCGCAGCGACGTCGGCCAGCTCTTTCCCATGCACCTCGGCGCGGCCGGCAAGGTGTTCATGGCCCACGACGACCGGGTGCTCAACGCGGTCCTCGTGGACACCGCCGACCAGGCGCCGGGCGAGTCGCGGATCGCGCTGGACCGGCAGCTCGAGTTCGTGCGGGCGAACGGCTGGATCTTGACCGAGGAGGAGCGCGAGGCCGGCCTCAATTCGATGGCCGCGCCCGTGTTCGACGCGAGCGGGGCGGTCGTGGCCGCCGTCGCGGTCGGCGGTCCCTCGTTCCGGCTCGACCGGGCGGCGGCCGAGAAGTTCGGTCCGCTCGTCGCCGAGTCCGCGCACGCCCTGTCGCGGCGCCTCGGCTATGGCGGCGCCCCGGCCGGACGAGCGCAGGCCGGCGTCACCGGCGAGACGGCGTAGTCATGGCCACCTTGCTGGACAAGATCTGGGACGCCCACACGGTGCACCGGGGTGCCGGCGGCACCGACCTGCTCTACGTCGACTTCCACCTGCTCCACGAGGGGTCGAGCCCGCAGGCGTTCGAGGGTCTGCGCCTGGCCGGCCGCAAGGTCCGCCGGCCCGACCTCACGCTCGCGACCGAGGACCACGTGGTTCCCACCCGGGGCCTGCCGGACCCGTCCGGTGTGGCCGCGACGATGCTGGAGGCGCTGCGGCGCAACTGCGCGGAGTTCGGGGTCCCACTGCACCGGTCGGGCACCGACGGCCAGGGCATCGTGCACGTGATCGGACCGGAACTGGGGATCACCCAGCCGGGCCGCATCATTCTGTGCGGCGACAGCCACACGAGCACCCACGGCGCGTTCGGCGCGCTCGCGTTCGGCATCGGCACGAGCCAGGTCGAGCACGTGCTGGCGACGCAGACCGCCGCGTTCGCCAAGCCACGGGCCATGGCCGTGACACTGCACGGCGAGCTGCCCGAGGGCGTGTCGGCGAAGGACGTGGCACTCGCCATGATCGGCCGGATCGGGACCGGGGGCGCGCAGGGCCACGTGATCGAGTACCGCGGGCCCGCCATCGAGGCGATGTCGATGGAGTCCCGGCTGACGCTGTGCAACATGTCCATCGAGGCGGGCGCGAAGGCCGGCATGATCGCGCCCGATGGCGTGACCGTCGACTACCTCCGCGGCCGGCCGTACGCGCCCACAGGCAATGCCTGGGAGGACGCCGTCGCATCGTGGGAATCGCTGCGCAGCGACGACGACGCCGAGTTCGACCGCACCGTCGACATCGACGTGACGGCGCTGTCGCCGTTCGTCAGCTGGGGCACGAACCCGAGCCAGGTCGTCGAAGTGGGCGGCGTGGTCCCGGATCCGGCCGACAACCCGGATCCGGCATTGCGAGGTGCCGCCGAGCGGGCGCTGACCTACATGGATCTCGCGCCGGGAACCCCGATGCGGGAGATCCCGGTCGACGTGGTGTTCCTGGGGTCCTGCACGAACGGGCGCATCGAGGATCTCCGCGCCGCCGCCGGGCTCCTCGACGGCCACCGGATCGCACCCGGGGTGCGGATGCTCGTCGTCCCCGGTTCGGCTGCCGTCAAGAAGGCCGCCGAGTCCGAGGGGCTCGACGAGGTGTTCCGCACGGCGGGGGCGGAGTGGCGCACGGCCGGCTGCTCGCTGTGCGTGGCGATGAACGACGATTCGCTGGCCGCGGGCGAGCGCTGCGCCTCGACCTCCAACCGCAACTTCGAAGGCCGGCAGGGCCGGGGTGGCCGCACCCATCTGGTCTCGCCGACCACGGCGGCCGCGACGGCATTGACCGGCCGTCTCACCGCACCATCGGACTTGGGAGTCCTTCGATGAAACCGATCACCACGATCTCGGGGCGCGCGGTCGCGATCCGCCGCACGAGCATCGACACCGACCAGATCATCGCCGCCCGGCACTGCCTGCGGACGACCCGGACGGGTTTCGCCGAGCACCTTTTCGCCGCCTGGCGGGCGGAACCCGGTTTCCCGCTGTCCGATCCGGCGTACGCCGGGGCCACGATCCTGTTCGCCGGCGCGGACTTCGGTTCCGGCTCGTCGCGCGAGCACGCCGTGTGGGCGTTGCAGGACCACGGATTCACCGTCGTCGTCGCCTCCCGGTTCGGCGACATCTTCGCCGACAACGCCGTCCGGTCCGGGCTCGTCCCCGCCGTGGTGGCGGACAGCGAAGTCAGCGCGATGATGGACGCCGTCGAGGCCGATCCCGCGGCGCTCGTCACGGTGGATCTCGTGACGCTGACCATCCGCACCGCCGGGATCGAAGCCCCGATCCGGATGAACGCCGACACCCGGCAGCGGTTCCTGGACGGTCACGACGGCATCGATGTGACCCTCCAGCACGAGGCCGCCATCCGCGCGTTCGAGAGTTCCCACGTCCCGATCGCGAGGGCCTCATGACCGCCCGGCCCGGCGCCGCGCTGCGTGCGCTGCTCGACAGCGGGACCTTCGTCGTCGCCCCGGGGATCTACGACGGGTTGAGCGCGACCCTCGTCGAGCGGCACGGGTTCGCCGCCGCCTACGTGTCCGGCGCCGCCGCGGCATTGGTGAACCTCGCGCGCCCGGACCTCGGCCTGCTCAGCGCCGGCGACATGGCCCAGCACGTGACGCGCCTGCGGGCGGCGACTTCCCTTCCGCTCATCGTCGACATCGACACCGGCTACGGCAACGAGGTCAACGTCCGGCACGCCGTCGAGACCTTCGAACGGCTCGGCGCCGCGGCCGTGCACATCGAGGACCAGGAATTCCCGAAGCGCTGCGGCCACCTGGACGGCAAGTCCGTCGTCCCGGCCGACGTGGCCGCGTCGAAGGTCCGGGCCGCCGTCGCGTCGCGGACCGACATGCTCGTCATCGCCCGGACCGACGCCATCGCGACGCTCGGTGTGGACGAGGCGATCGAGCGCGGCAACCGGTTCGCGGACGAGGGCGCCGACCTGATCTTCGTGGAGGCGCCGAGGACCGTCGCCGAACTGGAGCGCATCGCGGCCGAGGTGCACGCACCCGTCCTGGTCAACGTGGTTCCGCAGGGCCGCACACCCGTGCTGCCCCTGGACGAGTACCGGCAGCTCGGCTTCGCCATGGCGATCCTGCCGTCGGCCACCCTCGGCGCCGCGGCGGCCGCGATGGGTTCGGCGCTCAGCTCACTGGCGCGGACCGGAGTGCCCGACGCCGCCGGTCCCGGTCCGGTGGAGCTCTTCGAGCTCGTCGGTCTGAGCGAATGGCTGACCTGGTCGGGAAAGTACAACCCGGCCTGAGTCAGGGGGCCCCTGGCCGGACGACCACGACCGGGCATTCTGCGTGTTGCAGCACGGCCTGGCTCGTCGAGCCGAGTCCCAGTCCGGCCAGGGCACCCCGGCCCCGCGAGCCGACGACGATCAGCTGCGCGCCGGTGGCGAGGAGAGCGCGCGACGGCCGGTCCGAGACCACCCGTTCCTCGACGGTCACCTCCGGATACTTCGCCCGCCAGCCGGCCAGGCGTTCGGACAGGAGCCGGCGCTCGTCGGCGACCGGCGTGTCGGTGCCGGCATGGACGGCGACCAGCGGGACCTCGCGTGTGGACGCGGCGTCGAAGGCGAACGTGACCGCGGCGTCGCTGAGCTCGGAGCCGTCCACACCGACCACGACCGGACCGCTGCCGGAGTTTTCCGTCCCCCGGACGACGACAACCGGGCAGTGCGCACGGGCCGCGAGCGCGACCGCCACTGAGCCCACCAGCAGTCCCGTGAACCCACCCGGGCCACGGGAACCGAGCACCACCAGCTGGGCCTCCCGGGAGACACGCACCAGAAGTTCGGCCGGGAGGCCCGCCAGCAACTCGGTCCGGACCGGTAGCTCCGGCGCGACCGCACGGGCGAGTGCCGCGGCTTGCGACAACCAGGCCGTGCCCTGCTCCCGGATGGCGTCGCGGTAGCTCCTCGGGAGACTCACCGGCGTGTAGGGCGCCGGGGAGGGCGTGAACCACGCGTGGACCAGCAGGAGCGTGCTGCCCCGCCGGGCCGCCTCAGCGGCGGCCCATCGGACGGCCTGGTCGCTCGACGGCGAACCGTCCACACCTACGACGATCGGGCCGGCGGCCATCGTCACCCTCCTTCGCGCACGTCGGAGCCGGCCGCCGGACGAACCACGGCGACGGGGCACGCGCTGTGATGCAGCAGTGCCTGGCTCGTCGAACCCAGGCCCATGCCGGTGAGCGTGCCCCGCCCGCGCGAGCCGACCACGATCAGCTGGGCACCCTCGGCGCTGGCGAGCAGGCCGCGCACCGGCCGGTCGCACACGACCTCCTGCCGGACCTCGACCTCCGGATATTTCTCCTGCCAGCCGGCCATCCGCTCGGCGAGCAGCCCGCGTTCTTCCTCGGCGACGGCGTCCCAGTCGATGTCGAACGGCAGCACCGACCAGGTCTCGGCGACGGACACGTCGACCCAGGTGTGCACGGCCACCAGCGGCACCCCGCGCAGGCCGGCTTCCTCGAACGCGAACGCCACCGCCGCGTCGCTGACCGCCGAGCCGTCCACGCCGACGACGACCGGCCCCGAGGCGGGCGGCGGATCGTCGGGCATCCGGCCGCGCACGACCACGACCGGGCAGTGGCCGTGGGCGGCGACCCCCGAGGACACCGAGCCCACCAGCATTCCCTTGAACCCGCCCAGCCCCCGCGAACCCAGTACGACCAGGCGAGCGTGTGCGGACTCTTCGATCAGCTCGGCCACCGGCAGCCCGACGCGCAGCTCGGTCCGCACGTCAATCCCGGGCGCCGCGTGCCAGGCTTCCGCTCTGGCCTGCCGCAACCAGCGATGCCCCTGCTGGACGAGGTCCTCGGTGATCCCGGCTTCCGTGGCCGCCGAAGTGTGCGGGCCCAATGCCGGCAGCACGCAGGCGTGGAACAGGTGCACCGTCGTGTGGCGGGCCGCGGCTTCCCCCGCGGCCCAGCGAGTCGCGTGCAGCGACGAGGTGGAGCCGTCGACGCCGACAAGGATCGAATCCCGTGTTCCCCGCTCGTCCATGGTCACCACAGTGCCGCCGCGCGTCGTGGCCTGGGAGGGCCGGGCGTCCCCGGCCGTGGGGCCGAAGGGCCCGGACGCCGGAGATGACCTTGGTCCTCAGGGTCGGGGACCAAACGCAGCGCCGGGTGGACCGGTCGCTCCCCTAGCGTCGGCGGTACGAGACTTGGGAAAGGTGATGACGGTGATCAGGGTGTTTCTGGTGGACGACCATGAAGTCGTCCGACGTGGAGTGGCCGGGCTGCTGGAAGCAGACCCCGGACTGACCGTCATCGGCGAAGCAGCCACCGCCGCACACGCACTCGCCCGCATCCCCGCCCTGCGGCCCGACGTGGCGCTGTTAGACGTGCGACTCCCCGATGGCAATGGCGTCGAACTCTGCCGCGAACTACGCTCCCGGGTACCCGAGCTGAACATCCTCATGCTCACCTCCTACACCGACGAAGAAGCCATGCTCAACGCCATCCTCGCCGGCGCCGGCGGCTACGTCATCAAAGACATCCAAGGCCTCCAACTGATTTCGGCCGTACACGAAGTCGGCTCCGGCCGCTCACTCCTCGACAACCGCGCCGCCGCCACCCTCATGGCCAAACTCCGCGCCGACGCCACCCACAACGGACCACTCTCCGAACTCACCCAACAAGAACGCATGCTCCTCGACCTCATCGGCGAAGGCCTCACCAACCGCCAAATCGCCGAACGCATGTACCTCGCCGAAAAAACGGTGAAGAACTACGTCTCCCGGCTCCTCACCAAACTCGGCCTCGAACGCCGCACCCAAGCCGCCGTGCTCGCCACGAAAATGAGTTCGCGCAAGCAGCCGAGCAACGCGTGATAAGGGGCCGAGCCATGCGACAACACCAGGTGCCTTCCCAGCTCACGTCGACGCGTCAGCCCTGGAGCGACATCCACGAAACCCATATCGGGACGGTGTTCCTGGTCGGCGAGTACGCCTACAAGCTCAAGAAGCCGGTCGACTTCGGTTTTCTCGACTTCACTCGCCGCGAGACCCGGGAACAGGTGTGCCACAAGGAGGTCGCCCTCAACCGGCGCCTCGCCCCGGACGCCTATCTCGGCGTCGCGGACGTGAAGGGCCCCGATGGCGAACCCTGCGACCACCTCGTCGTGATGCGCCGCATGCCCGAAGAGCGGCGGCTGTCGACGCTGGCTCGCGCCGGAGCGCCGCTGAACGACACGATCCGCGAGCTGGCCCGCATCATGGCGCGGTTCCACGAGCGGGCCGAGCGCGGTCCCTCAATCGCCGCCCAAGGTTCCCGTGACGCGATCCGCGCCCGCTGGCGCGACAGTTTCGCGCAGGTGCGCCCGTTCCAGGGAGTGGTCGTGCACGCCGAGGTGGCGAGCGAGATCGAGCAGCTCGTCGAAGAGTTCCTGGCGGGCCGGGAAGCCCTGTTCGCCCGCCGCATCGCGGCCGGGCACGTCCTGGACGGGCATGGAGACCTGCTCGCCGACGACATCTTCTGTCTCGACGAAGGGCCACAGATCCTGGACTGCCTCGAATTCGACGACACCCTGCGCGCGGTCGACGGCCTCGACGACGTCGCCTTCCTCGCCATGGACCTGGAACGGCTCGGCGTGCCGGAACTCGGGGAGCTGCTGCTCGACCGGTACATCGAACACACCGGCGATCCCGCTCCCCCGGCGCTGCGCCACCACTATCTCGCCTACCGCGCCTTCGTCCGCGTCAAGGTGGCCTGCCTGCGCCACGATCAGGGCGACCCGGCGGCCGCCGAACTGGCCCGCCACTACGCCCGGATCGCGCTGCGGCACCTGCGCCGCGGCGCGGTGCGGCTGATCATGGTCGGCGGCCTGCCGGCGTCCGGCAAGTCGACCCTGGCCGACGCCGTCGCCGACCGGCTGGGCGCCACGGTGCTGCGAACCGACCGGATCCGCAAGGAGCTCGCGGGCCTGCCGGCCGAGCAGAGCGCGGCCGACGAATACGGGCAGGGGCTTTACGACGCGGCGCACACCGACCAGACCTACGCCGAGCTCAGCCGCCGGGCCGCTGATCTGCTGGCACTGGGCGAAACCGTGGTCCTCGACGCGTCGTGGAGTTCCGCGGACCACCGCGCCGCCGCCATCCAGATCGGCGCGGCGACACACAGCGAAATCGTGCCCCTCCGGTGCTGGGCCCCGGAAGCGACCACGGCCGCCCGGCTCGTGGCACGGAAGGATTCGATCTCCGATGCCACCCCGGAGATCGCCCGGCACATGACCGCACACCTGCATCCCTGGCCGGACGCGCACACGATCTTCACCGCGGGCACCGAGGAGGACTCGCTCGCCCAAGCGCTCGGCTATCTGGATCGCTGACGACGGTGCCGCCCCCGATTCCTTCGAGGGCGGCACCGGCCTGGCGGTTCAGGCCTTCGCGGTCGTCGTGGTCAGCAGCGTCTCACCCCACTCACGCGCCCGCTCGAGCTCGCCCGGGGCCAGCTCGGGTGGCGTCGAGCTGGTGACGAAGAAGCTCTGTGGCTTCCCCGGGATCTGGTAGCCGTGGCGCCGCAACACGTTCGCGGCGCTGTGGGCCGCCGAACCGACCAGCCAGCGTGCCTTGTCGAGGCGGGTGTCGAACACGGCCACCGCCAGCCCGTCCGGCGCCGGGCCGAGCGAGCCGAGCCATTCCCGGATCCCCCGCTCGCGCGACAGCGCCCCACCTTCCGCCTGCCCCGCCGCGCTTTCCCGCGTCGACGGGCGGCTCATCCCGTGCACGTGGGTGGGGCCGCCCACGACGAGCAGATCGACATCGCCGAGCTGAGCCGGCGCGTCGTCGACATTGGTCACCGCCACCTCCCCCGCCGGCCTGAGACCTTCGGCGACGGCCTTGGCGATCAGCTCGGTGGTCCCGAACATCGATTCGTACACGATCAGCACCCGCATCTGTCTCTCCTCTTCCACTGTGGACTGCTCATCCCGACCCTGCGCGCGCCCGGCACGGCACACCAGGAACGAAGGTCCCCGGCGCTCAGGGATTTCGGCTCTGCCCGGGCCCGGTGATCCGGTGGCACGTTGTCGGGAGGACACCCGATTTCGAGGCAGGTTTTCCATGGAACGCGGTCTTCCCGACAGCTTCACCGTCGACGCGGCGATCGCGCTCGCCGTCCGCGCACCGTCGGTGCACAACTCCCAGCCGTGGCAGTGGCGCGTCGGCGAGCGCACCCTGCACCTGTATGCCGATCCCGCCCGCCGGCTACCGGAAACCGACCCCGACGGCCGGGACCTCCTGCTCAGCTGCGGTGCCGCCCTGCATCACCTGCGCGTCGGCTTCGCCGCGCTGGGGTGGCGGGCGGCCGTGCACCGGCTGCCCAATCCCGCCGAGCCGAACCACCTCGCGGCCATCGAACCGCACCGCCACGAGCCCGCCAAGCGCGATATCGAACTGGCCGCGGCGATCCCACGCCGGCGCACGGACCGGCGCCGGTACAGCTCATGGCCGGTGCCGGCCGGGGACATCGGCCTGATGGCCAAGGCAGCGGCCGAGGAGGGCACGTTCCTGCAGGCCACCGACGGCTACGCCCGCTACCACCTGGCACACGCGATCGCCGAAGCCGACCGTCAGCACGCACGGAACCCGGCCTACCGCTTGGAACTGGCGGCGTGGAGCGGCCGCGAGGCCTCGCCCGACGGGGTGCCGAGCGCGAACGTGCCGCTGCCGGACGACACCCCGGGTGCGCTGCCGGCCCGCCCGTTCGCCGCGCCACGGCTGGCGCAGACGCCCGGAACCGCCGGGGAGGACGACGAAGCCGTGCTGCTCGTGCTGGGTACCACGTCCGACGATCGGCTGTCCCAGCTGCGCGCCGGGGAAGCGACCAGCGCGGTATTGCTGACCGCGACGGCACTCGGGCTGTCCAGCTGTCCCCTCACGGAACCCCTGGAGCTGCCCGGCACGCGCGAGACCCTGCGCACCAAGGTCATCGACGGCGCCTACCCGCAGATGGTGCTGCGCGTCGGCTGGGCACCCGTCAACGCCGAGCCGCTGCCGGCGACCCCCCGGCGGGCACTGGACGAGGTCCGCGTTCCGCTCGGGCAACCCGTCGGGCGCTGAGCGGTCACGACCCGCCGTCGTCGGGGTCGGACCGGGCGACCAGCACGGGGCATTCGGCGTACTGGATCAAGGCCTGGCTCGCGGAGCCCAGCAGCAGCCCGGCGAACCCGCCGCGGCCACGGCTGCCGACGACGACCAGTCGCGCCCGGCGGCTCCAGTCCAGCAGGCGCTGCCGCGGCCGGTCCCGCTCGGCCACCGGCTCCACGGGCACCTCGGGGTATTTCTCCTGCCAGCCGGCGAGTGCCTCGGTGAGCACGCGGGTTTCCGCGTCCTGCAACGGTTCGACCTCGCGCCCGGCGCGGGCCGTACCGAAGATCTGCGCGTAGTCGGCGTCGCGCCACGCGTGCACGGCGACCAGCGGGGCGCCGCGAAGCGCTGCCTCCTCGAACGCCATCGCCAGTGCGGGCTCGCCGGACAGGCTGCCGTCGACACCGACGATCAGCGGCGCGTCCGGCCGGTCGTCCCCGCGGATCACCAGCACCGGGCATTTCGCGTGCGCCACCAGCGCCGACGTGGTCGAACCGGCCAGCAGGTCGCCGAGCACCCCGCGCCCGGCCGAACCGAGCACGATCATCCTCGCGTCCCGGGAACGCTCGATCAGCAACGGGATCGGAGCCTCCACAGTGGACTCCGGCACGATCTCCAGCCGCGGGTACCGCGCCTCGACGGCGGCCACCGCGTCGCCGACGATCTTCTGTGACTCGGTCCGCCGGTCCTCGAGCCAGTCGCCCGGCGGTACCGTCTCGGCATAGAAGGCGTCCGGGATGCCGAACGCGTTGATGACGAACAGCGGCTCATGCCGCAACGCCGCTTCCTCAGCGGCCCATGACACGGCTCGCAGCGACGCGTGGGTGCCGTCGGCTCCGGCCACGATGCCCCAGCTCATGTGGTCTCCTCCTGACGCTCGGTCTCAGTAGTGGCTGGGCAGATGCGTCCATTCGAGTTCCCAGCGCGCGTAACGGCGGCGGTCCAGGACCAGCCGAACGAGCCAGAACATCCCGCCCGCGACCAGGGCGACCGCGAGCCAGCCCAGCGCCGCCACGGCGATCGCGGCGACGAGAGCCACATCCGGCGCGGGTGGCGCGGCGACCGCGTTTCCGTTGCCGTCGAGCCAGATCTGGACGGTCGAGCCCGCCGCGCTGCCGCCCGCGGCGGACACCACGCCGGTGCGCACGTCGCCGTCGGGAAGCCGCCACGAGGCCTCGACGGACCGCACCGCGCCGACGGCGACACCTTGCGGGGTGACCAGTGGCGGGGGCGCGTCGGCCAGCAGCACCGCGCTCGCCGGATGCCGGTCGGCGGCCGCCGCGACGGCCGATTCGCGCTGGGCCGCGTAGGTGCTGGAGCCGAAGGCGAACGCGAACGGCACAGCGGCGAGCACGACGAGTAGTGCGAGCACCAGCACCGTGGCCTCGATCCGGTCCTCGGTGCGCACGAGCGGGTTGCCGCTCGCGCAGGCCACCCACCTTCTGCCGTTCATGTCCTGAGCCTGCCGCCCCGGAACCCCCGGGCGAAGAGGCCTTTGTCCTCACCAGACGGGGCGGAGGGCCCCTTGTCCACGGCGGACCGCGCCGACGATGCTCGCCCTATGAAAGCAGCCGACCTCATGAGCAGCCCCGTCTACGGGATCACGCCCGACGCCGGTATCGAGGAGGCCGCGGCGGTGATGGTGGATCACGGGTTCACCACGCTGCCGGTCATCACGGCCGACGGCGCCCTCCTGGGTGTGGTCACCGAATCCGACCTGGTGCGGGCCCGGTTCACGCCCGGCTCACGCGGCGAGACCGCACCCGAGAACGGCGTCATCGCGGGCATCCGGCCTTACGCGGTGCGCCAGGTGATGCACGGCGGGCCACTCGCGGTACGGCCGGAGATGGAGCTGTCCGACGTAGCGTCCGCGATGATCGATGCCCGCCGGCGCTGCCTGCCGGTCGTCGATACCGCTGACCGCGTGGTCGGCATCATCTCTTGGCGCGACCTGCTCTCCAGTCTCCTCACGCGCCGGTGACCCTCACCGGATCCGACCACCTGGAGGTAGTCATGACACCAAGCCGGAAAATCGTCGTCGGCGTCGACGGCTCCCCGCAGAGCGAAGCCGCGCTGCGCTGGGCAATCGACGAGGCGAGCACCAGCGGAGCCCGGGTCCGCGCCGTGCTCGTCCGGGCCCGCGACCCGCTGCTGCCGGGCACCTCGTACGCGATCCAGCCGCACGGCCGCCGCCCGGTCGCCGACCGCGAGGACTACGTGCGGCTGCTCCACACGACCGTGGAGAAGTCGCTGCAGGGCAAGGAAAACCCGCCGCAGGTGCAGGACGTGGTGGCCGACGGCGACCCCGCGAAGGAGCTGATCCGGCAGTCCGGCGACGCGGACCTGCTCGTCGTCGGCTCCCCCGGCACCCGGCTGCTCAGCGGCGGCGTCGCGACCCGGTGCGTGCGGCACGCACACTGCCCCGTCGTCGTGCTCACCGCCGAAATCGCGCGGCGCCACGCCTAGCGGGTGCGCCTGGCGCCTGAGCGGTCACCCCCAGCAGGGCCGTCGCTTCGCGGGCGAGCTCCAGGTCTTCCCGCGCGGTGATCGTGAACAGCGCGACCCGCGCGCCCGGCGGGCTGACCAGCCGGTCCCCCTCACCCGCCAGCCGTGCCGTGTCGATCTGCAGGCCCAGCAGCGAAAGCCCGCCGACGAGCTCACCGATCAGGTCCGGCTGGTGTTCGGCGACCCCACCGGTGAACACCACCGCGTCGAGCCGGTCCAGGCTCATCGCGGCCGCACCGATCTCGCGGCGCAGCCGGTGCAGGTACACCTCGACGGCGGCGCCGGCATCCGCGTCCCGGTTCGCGCGCGCGGCCAGGACCTCCCGCAGGTCCCCGCTCGTCCCGGTCATCCCGGCCAGTCCCGAGCGGTGGTACAGGGTGTCGGTGAGCCCGCCCAGGTCGACCTCGCCGGTGCCCAGGACGTAGAGCAGCAGGCCGGGATCGACCGAACCGGACCGGGTCGCCATCACCGCGCCTTCCAGTGGCGTGAACCCCATCGACGTGTCGAGGCTCGCCCGGCCACGGATCGCGGTCACCGACACGCCCGCGCCGAGGTGGCAGCACAGCAGGTGCACCTGCGGCATCGCGAGCAGCTCGGCACACCGCCGCGCCGCGTACTGGCAGGACAGGCCGTGAAAACCGTAGCGGCGCAACCGGCCCTGCGCCGTCCAGGCGCGCGGCAGCGCGTACCGGGCGGCCGCCTCCGGAAGTCCATTGTGGAATGACGTGTCGAAGCACCCCACCACCGGCAGATCCGGCCACTCGGCGCGCACCAGCCTCGCCACCTCCACCGACAGCGGCTGGTGCAACGGGGCCAGCGAACCGAGCCGGTCCAGCTGCGCCAGCAGCTCGTCGCCGACCAGTTCCGGGCCCGGCCGGGAACCGCCGTGCACGAACCGGATCGCGACGGCGTCCGGCCGCCCCCAGCGCTCAACCGCCTGCCGCAGCACGTTTTCGTCCGTGCTGTCCCACGTCTCGACATGCGCCAAGGCGCCGTCGTCGATCAGTGCCGCTTTCATACTCGACGAACCGGGGTTCAAGGTCAGTACGCGCATCCGTGCCCCCCGGTCAGGACCAGGTCCAGTCGCGCACCTCGGGCAGGTCTTCGCCGTACTCGCGGGTCCACCGGCGGTGCCGCTCGCGGGTCTCGGCCATCGTCTGGCGGACGATGGCCGCCCGCCGGGCGAGGCCGGGCACCCGGTCGATCACGTCGATCACCAGCTGGAACCGGTCCATGTCGTTGAGCACCAGCATGTCGAACGGGGTCGTCGTGGTGCCGCGCTCCAGGTAGCCGCGCACGTGCAGGCCCGCGTGGTTGTGCCGGCGATAGGCCAGCCGGTGGATCAGCCAGGGGTAGCCGTGGTAGGCGAAGATCACCGGCCGGTCCGCGGTGAACAGCGCGTCGAACTCGCGGTCGGCCATGCCGTGCGGGTGTTCGGTGTCGGGCTGCAGGCGCATCAGGTCGACCACGTTCACCACCCGCACCGCCAGCTCCGGCAGGTACCGCCGCAGCAGCGAGGCCGCGGCGAGCACCTCCATCGTCGGCGCGTCACCCGCGCAGGCCAGCACCACATCCGGCTCTCGGTCTCCGAAAGTGCCCGCCCAGTCCCAGATCCCGGCGCCGCGCGCGCAGTGCAGCGCCGCCTGCTCGGGGTCCAGCCAGTTCGGCGAGTCGTTCTTCCCCGCCACGATCACGTTCACGTAGTCCCGGCTGCGCAGGCAGTGTGCGGCCACCGAGAGCAGGGTGTTCGTGTCCGGCGGCAGGTACACCCGCACCACCTCGGCGCTCTTGTTCGCGACGTGGTCGATGAACCCGGGATCCTGGTGCGAGAACCCGTTGTGGTCCTGGCGCCAGACATGCGAGGTCAGCAGGTAGTTCAGCGACGCGACCGGGCGCCGCCACGGGATCTGCCGGTGCACCCGCAACCACTTGATGTGCTGGTTCACCATCGAGTCCACGATGTGCACGAACGCCTCGTAGCACGAGAAAAGGCCGTGCCGCCCGGTCAGCAGGTACCCCTCGAGCCAGCCCTGGCACAGGTGCTCCGAGAGCACCTCCAGCACCCGGCCGTCCGTGGCGAGATGCTCGTCGGCGGGCTCGATCGCCGCCTGCCAGGCCTTCGCGGTCACCTCGTACACCGCGTCCAGCCGGTTCGACGCCGTCTCGTCCGGGCCGAACAACCGGAAGGTGCTGCCGTTGCGGGCGAAGACGTCCCGCAGGTAGCGGCCGAGCACCCGGGTCGGCTCGGCACTCGACGCGCCCGGCCGCGCGACGGGCACGTCGTGCTCGGCGGGATCCGGCAACCGCAAGGGGCGCAACAGCAATCCCCCGTTGGCGTGCGGGTTCGCGCCCATCCGGCGCTGCCCGCGCGGGATCACCGCCGTCACCGCCGGCCGCGGCCGGCCCGCCGCGTCGAACAGCTCCTCCGGCCGGTAGGACCGCAGCCAGCTTTCCAGTGCCCGCAGGTGTTCCGGGTTCTCCCGCACCGCCGGCAGCGGGACCTGGTGCGCCCGCCACGTACCTTCCACCTGCTGACCGTCCACAACGGACGGTCCGGTCCAGCCTTTCGGGCTGCGCAGCACGATCATCGGCCACCGCGGCCGCTCGTCACCCGAGCGGGCGCGGTCTTGGACGCGCCGGATCTCGGTGTGGATCTCGTCGAGCGTGCGGGCCATCGCCCGGTGCATCGACGCGGGTTCGTCACCGATGACGTAGTAGGGCGCATAACCGTAGCCACGCAGCAAATCGTCCAGCTCGCGCTCCGGGATCCGGGCCAGCACGGTGGGATTCGCGATCTTGTACCCGTTGAGGTGCAGGATCGGCAGCACCGCCCCGTCGTGCACCGGATCGAGGAACTTGTTGGCATGCCAGCTCGTCGCGAGCGGACCCGTCTCGGCCTCACCGTCGCCGATCACGCACGCGACGATCAGGTCCGGATTGTCGAACGCGGCCCCGTACGCGTGGGCCAGCGAGTAACCCAGCTCGCCGCCCTCGTGGATCGAGCCCGGCACCTGCGGCGCGACATGGCTCGGTACCCCACCGGGAAAGGAGAACTGCCGGAACAGCGTCCGCATGCCCTCGGCGTCCTGCGTGACTTCCGGTGCCACCTCGGGATAACTGCCCTCCAGCCAGGTGTTCGCCAGCAACGCCGGGCCGCCGTGACCGGGCCCGGTCACGAACATCATGTCCAGGTCGTACCGGCTGATCAGCAGGTTCAGATGGGCGTACACGAAGTTCAGGCCCGGCGAGGTGCCCCAGTGCCCGAGCAGCCGCGGCTTGATGTGCTCGGGCCGCAACGGCTCGGTCAGCAAGGGGTTGTCCAGCAGGTAGATCTGCCCCGCGGACAGGTAGTTCGCCGCCCGCCACAACGCGTGGACCTGGTCCAGCTCGGTCTCGCTGAGCGCCGCGGCGGGCTCGGTGATCGCGCTCATTTCTCGTCCTGCGGGCGGACGACCAGCACCGGGCACTGGGCGTGATGCAACAGCGCCTGGCTGGTCGAGCCCAGCAGCAACCCGCGGAACCCACCACGCCCGCGACTACCCACCACCACCAGCTGCGCCTGGGCACTCCACTCCAGCAACTGGCGCCGCGGCCGATCCTTGACCACCACCCGCTCCACACTCACATCCGGGTACTTCTCCTGCCACCCAGCCAAACTCTCCGCCAACACCCGCGCCTGCTCCTGCCCCGACGGCTCCGTCTCCAGCAACGCGTACTCCCACGGCACGATCGTGGCGTAGTCCATATCGCTCCACGCGTGCACCGCCACCAACGACGCACCACGCCACGACGCCTCGTCGAACGCCACACCCAACGCACTCACACTCGTCGGACTGCCGTCCACACCCACCACCACCGGCCCGTCCCGGCGCTCCTCCCCACGCACGATCACCACCGGGCACACACCACGCGCCGCCACCGAAACCGCCGTCGAACCAGCCAGCATCCCCTCGAACCCACCACGACCCGACGCACCCAGCACGATCATGCGCGCCTCCTGCGACAGCTCGATCAGCATCGGCACCGGGGGCAGCCGGAGGCGGGCCGCCGTCACGACCACATCGGGATCGACCTCACGCACCGCTTGCGTGGCCTCGTCCAGCTGCTGCGAAGCGACCCGCTCCACGGCGTCGAACGACTCCTGCGGAATGGGCAGTCCGGCGCCGTAGTACCCGAGTGCCGGGTCGACGCCCGACACCAGATGCAGCCGGAGATTGCGGGACGCCGCCTCCGCGGCCGCCCACCGGGCCGCCTGCAATGCCTGCTCTGATCCGTCGATGCCGACGACGATCGCGCCCTTGCTGTCAGTCATGGATCCTCTCCGCGTTCTCGGTCAGAACGGTCGCGCTGACCACTCCCGGTACCGCTTCTGCCAGCACGGTCGCCACGTGGCGGTCGCCCTCGTTGTCGAACTCGTCGGAAATGCGCACGACCCCGTCGTGCACCTCGACCCGCCACCGATCCGGGCCGCCGTACACCGCGAGGTGATGCCGGACGTCGGCGGCGATCTCGGTGTCGTCCCGGGCGAACATGCGCACGAGGTCGCCGCGGGTCACGATCCCCACCACGCGCGCACCGTCCGCGATCGGCAGCGCCCGGATCCGCGAGTCCAGCAACGCCCTGGCGACCTCGACCACGTCCGCGCCCGGCGCTACCGCGGTGGCCGGGGTGGTCATCACGGCACCGACGGTCTCGCCGGGTGTCACCCGCTGGGCCGGCGCGAACCGCGGGTCCGGTGGGAACCGCTCACCGATCAGGTCGGCCTCGGTCACGATCCCGATCAGCCGGTCGTCGTCGTCCACCACGGGCAGCGCGGTGAACCCGTGCCGCGCCAGCAGCTCGGCGGCGTGTTTGGCGGAACTGGCCGCGGTCACGGTGACCACCGGCCTGCTCATGATGTCCCGTGCTCGCATGATCGCGTCTCCTCGTCGCTCGCTCACCGGCGACGCTATTGAGCGTTCGACGGCACGGCAGCGGCCGAGTGTCCTCGGGATCGAGGACTTCGTGCCCTCTCCGGTTCAGCGAAGGCGTTCGAGGATCGTCCTGTCAAGCCGTTCGCCCGATGCGGTCATCGAAGTGCCACCGGCAACCGAGCGGTTCAGAGCCAGAGACCGTCGCCGAGGCCGGTGATACTCGGCTCGTCTCCCGCCTCCGCGAAGGCGGCCAACGCGCGGACGAGACCGCGCCGTGCGGTGACGGGCATCCGGCTGACGATACGGGCGATCTCCCGCCGCCGCCGTTGGGTGACCTCGCGCACGACCGCGGCTCCGGCACCGGTCAGCGAGACGACGAGCTCACGGCGGGAGGCGGGGTTGGCCTCGCGGCTGACCAGGTCGGCGACGACGAGCCGGTCGACCATCCTGGTCGCGGTCGACGGGTTCACCGCGAGCGACTCGGCCACGGCCGTGAGCTTGACCGGTCCGCGGCTGTCCAGCACGACCAGCAACCGGAACTGCGGGATCGTGATCGATTCGTCGACGGCCGCGATCGACCGGGCGGACACCGCGACGAGAAGCCGGGAGGCGGTGAGCACGGCATCGGCGACCGCGTCGACGTCCTCGGCGGCCGGCGTTGCGGTACGACGGGTGGGCATACCCCTGTTCTACCTCACACCGGCTACGTATGCCCTGGGCAAGTGTTGCATACTGCAAAGATGTCGGTGAGGATGCGCGGAGCACAGGGGACGGTGCCGGTACCGGCACATCAGCCGGTCGGGGTGTGGCTGCGGGAAAGCCCGACCGGGCTCGCGGTGCTGGCGGTGGTGATCGGTGCGGGCGCGGGGCTGGGCGCGGTGGTGTTCCGCTGGCTGATCACCGCGTTCACGCGCTTGTTCTCCGGACATGCGGACTACGCCGCGGCCGGTGGCGAGACGCATCCGTGGTTTCCCGTACTGGGGCCATGGTTCCTGCTGATCGTGCCGGTGCTCGCGGGGCTGATCTACGGCCCGCTGGTGTACAAGTTCGCGCCGGAAGCCCGCGGCCACGGGGTGCCGGAGGTGATGTACGCCGTGGCCGAACGGGGCGGGCGGATCCCCGCTCAGGTGACCGTGGTGAAGGCACTGGCCTCGGCACTGACGATCGGCTCCGGCGGATCGGTCGGACGTGAGGGGCCGATCGTCCAAATCGGATCCGCGCTCGGCTCTACCTTCGGCCGCTGGTTCAGGCTGCCGGAAGGCCGGTTGCGGATCCTGGTCGCCTGCGGTGCCGCGGGTGGCATCGCCGCGACCTTCAACGCACCGATGGCCGGTCCGTTCTTCGCGATGGAGCTGATCCTGCGCGACTTCGCGGTCGAGTCCTTCGGCGCGGTGGTGCTCTCCAGCGTCACCGCGAGTGTCGCCGGGCGCGCGGTGTTCGGCGACGTCGCGTTCCTGGCGCTACCGCCGTTCACCCTGCGCAACCCGATCGAGTACCTGCTGTTCATCGTGCTCGGTGTCGTGGTCGGGGCCTGCGGTGTGCTGTTCACCAAGGTCCTGTACTGGATCGAGGACGCCTGCGACTGGGCCTGGCGCGGCCCCGAATGGCTGCGCCCCGCGGTCGGCGGGATCGTCCTGGGTGGACTGCTCCTGCTGCTGCCGCAGATGTACGGCGTCGGCTATCCGGTGCTGCAGAACGCCGTCGAAGGCAAATACGTCTTCGGGTTCCTGCTGCTCCTGCTCATCGGGAAGATCATCGCGACCAGCCTGACGATCGGCATCGGCGGCTCCGGCGGCGTCTTCGCCCCGTCGCTGTTCATCGGCGCGATGGGCGGCACCGCCTTCGGTATCGCCGTGCACACCTGGCTGCCCGCGGCGACCGCCTCCCCCGGCGTCTACGGGCTGATCGGGATGGGCGCCGCCTTCGCCGGCTCGGCGCGGGCGCCGATCACGGCGGTAATCATCCTGTTCGAACTGACGGGGCAGTACACGATCATCCTGCCGCTGATGACCGCGATCGTCATCGCCACCCTCACCAGCAAGGCGCTACTCGGCGAGGACACCATCTACACGCTCAAACTCCGCCGCCGCGGGGTCGACATCGGCAACCACCCCGAAACACGCCGCCTGGCGGGCACCACGGTCGCCCAGGTACTGGAACCACTGCCCGAAGCGCTGACCGCGGACACCCCGCTGCCACCTGCCGCACGGGCACTCGCGCTGTCCGGACACGGAATCCTGCCGGTCATCGGCGGCGACGGCCGGTACCACGGCTGCGTCACCGCGCGCGCCGTGGCCGAAGCCCTCACCGGCGAGCGCGACGAGACCGTGGGGAGCCTGGCGGAACTGCCACCCCTGGTCACCGCGGAGTCCCGGCTGACCGACGCGCTCGACGCCCTTACCCAGGCCGCCGGCACCGGCCTTCCCGTCCTCGACGAGAACGCGGGCACCCTGACCGGCTGGATCACCCACCAGGGCATCCTCACCGCCCTGCACCCGGCGGCCTGAGTCATGGGCCTGGTCGACCACACCCCGCGCGGCGCACTGCGGAAGTTCCTGCGGGCGCCGGTTCCGTTGTACCGGGCCGGATTCGGGCCAGTGCTGGGAAACCGGCTGCTCTACCTGGTCCACATCGGACGCAAGAGCGGCCTGCGGCGCGAGGCGATCCTCGAGGTGATGGCCATCGACCGGCGGATCCCGGAGTTCGTCGTCGTCTCCGGCTGGGGCGACCGCGAACCCCGGACGCGCGTCCTGACCGCCGCGGAGACCGTCCGGGTGCTCACGGACTACCGTGCACGCCATCCACGTGTCTGGCGGAAGATCGCGCCGCTACTCGGATTTCCACTCGACCCGGCGGCTGGGGAGGCGATGGCCCGGATCCGGGCCATCGCCTTCAGCCCCGAGTGGTCAGGACAGCTCGCGCTTGAGGATCTTGCCGGTCGCGGTCATGGGCAGCTGGGACACGAACTCGACGATGCGAGGGTATTTGTACGCCGCCATCTGCTCCTTGCCCCACGCGACCAGTTCGTCCTCGGTGATCGTGGCACCGTTTTCGAGGATGACGAGCGCCTTGACCTCCTCACCGTGGCTGTCGTGCGGCACGCCGATGACCGCCGCCAG
The DNA here is from genome assembly GCF_021653975.1 of Amycolatopsis sp. GM8. Lineage (GTDB taxonomy): Bacteria > Actinomycetota > Actinomycetes > Mycobacteriales > Pseudonocardiaceae > Amycolatopsis_E. The sequence goes on from NZ_JAJKFK010000003.1 coordinate 102,918, forward strand.
CGACACGGCCGGGTGCGTCATCAGCACCTCTTCGATCTCGCGCGGGTACACGTTGTAGCCGCCGCGGATGATCATGTCCTTGGACCGGTCGACGATGTAGTACCAGCCGTCCTCGTCGCGGCGGCCGAGGTCGCCGGTGCGGAACCAGCCGTCCCGGATGGCCTCCTCGGTCGCCTCGGGGCGGCCGTAGTAGCCCTTCATGACGTTGTGGCCCTTGATGGCGATCTCGCCCACGGCGTCGCCGTCGCCGATCTCGTCCCACGACTCGGCACCGAGCAGTTTCATCTCCACCCCGGGGATGGGGACGCCGATCGAGCCGACCCGCGGCTCCTCGCCGTACAGGCTGAAGCTCGCCACCGGCGAGGTCTCCGAGAGGCCGTAGCCCTCGAGGATGGTCACGCCGAACTGCTCCTTGAAGTTCTTGTGCACCTCTCCCGGCAGCGCCGCTCCGCCGGCTATGGCGATGCGGAGGTTCTTGGCCAGCTGCTCGACGTCGACCTTGTCGCCGGCCTCCTTGAGCGCTCGGAGGAGGCCCCAGAACATGGTCGGGACACCGGCGAAGAACGTCACGCCCTCGGACGCCATCAGCTCCAGCGCCGGCCCGGCCTCGAACCGCGGCAGCATCACGACCTTGCCGCCGAAGGCCGCGCCGGCGTTCTGGATGACGGTCTGTCCGAAGGAGTGGAACAGCGGCAGGACGCACAGGCACGTGTCGGGCTTCTCGGCGTCCGCGGCGAAGATGTCGGCGCCGGCGAGCGCGTTGTCGCGCATGTTGCGGTGCCGCAGTTCCGCGCCCTTGGGCTGCCCCGTCGTGCCAGAGGTGTAGAGGATGACCGCGGTGTCGTCCTCGTCGGTCCCGACGGTCTCGAACGCTGTCGGCTGGTTTTGGGTCGCCTGTCCCAGCGTCTCGGTGCCCTCGATCGGGCTGTCGGCCGCGGGGTCGGCGGTGATCATGAAGAAGTGCTCGCAGCTGTCGGTCCGGGTGAACCCGGCGTGGCCCTCCTGGCCGATCGGCAGCTGGGCGCTGCCCTCGAAACAGAAGTAGGCCTTCGCGTCGGAGTCGTCGAGGTGATAGGCCACCTCACGGCCCTTGAGCAGCACGTTGAGCGGCACCACGGCGGCGCCGGCCTTGAGGATCCCCCAGTAGACGATGGAGAAGTACGGCACGTTCGCGCAGCTGAGCGCCACCTTGTCGCCGTGCTTGATGCCCCGGCTGACGAGCAGGTTGGCGACCTGGTTGGCCGCTGCCCGCACCTGCGCGTATGTCAGCCGCGTGCCCGTGGCCGGGAAGACGATCGCCTCCCGCTCGGGGTACTTCCCGGCGCTGTCGTCGAGCAGGCGGGCGAGATTGAACGTCGCGGACACGTGGCCTCCGTCACTTTTGGCGCAGCAATTCGGTGCGGCTATTACCCGGAAGTCTATCGGGATTCCTCACCAATCGGCGGGATCCTGCCTCAGTAGCCCAGCCACCCGTTCACAACTTCCCGCATGGAAACCCATTTCCGTTCCCACGTTCGAAACTGGCTCCGTCCGGCTAGGCGAAGTTCCCCGCAAATCGGGCGACACCGCCGCCCTGGTCAACGTAGGAATCGACCGCGTCGCGCATTTCCCAGGTCCAGTACTCGTCATGGCCCGCGATGGCGGCGCAGTCATATTCGGCCAGGATATCGGGGTGAGAAATGCCATTCATGCTGGCTGATGAGATCGACTTCGTAACGAGGGCACCGTCATCTCCAATGGGACACGGGGAGCCTCCGGCGGAAGCGTGACAAAACCTCGTGCCTCGGCGGCGTGTTCACCGAGGTGCTCGGCGATGTCGCGTTCGCGCTGGCCCCGGTCGGACCACCCGACGCCCGCGATCTGTTGCGACGACTCAAATCCGCGGCGACCGACGCGCCCGCGGGAGGCCGCGCCGCTCCTGGAGCAGCTGGCCTACCACGAAACCCGGGCTTGACACTCGTCCGGGCCCCGCCGGCCGGTGGTGGTGGTGCGACAGCGGTCCGGCGATGAGCCCGATCACCGACCTGTCCCGGACGATCAGGCAGCCAGGTCTGCTGCGAACGGCGATACCCGCACCACGTGGTGAATCGAGCATCACCTGTTTCCGGCGCCGCCGCGGCCGAACCCGCGCCGCGGCGGCCGGCGTGGTTCACCGCACCGTTTCCGGGACCGTGTCGAGCGTGTGGAGCAGGCGAACCGCGAGTTCCCTGCCTTGTTTTTCCGAAAGTTCGGTGTCGTTCCGGATAATTTTCTGGACGAGCTGGAGGCGCTGCTCGTAGCGGGATACGACTACGGTGTTCGACATCATCGTTTCTTCTTTCTACACGAAGGCGGCGTCGACCGGGTCGACGCCGTTGGCGGGCAAGCTTGTCTCGACGGTCATCACCTGGTGGGGGTAGTCCGGGCTGCGGTGCTGGAAGGTCAGGATGTCACGGTTGCGGATGGTTCCGTCGCGGATCTCGATGGCTCGTTTGAGCGTCTCGTCGCCATCCCAGCCGGCCGGTCCCGCGAGCACCGCCCGCAGATGGGGCAGCAACGCCTCGCTTATTTCCCAGGTTGCGGAATTCCACAGGTAGGAGGGGCTGTGGTCGACAGCGTAGTACGTGACGTTGTCGCCGACGACGAACGTTGGCTGGGTGAACGAGGTCGGCTTCGCCCAGCTGAACCCCATCCCCTCGTCACACGAGACGTCGATGATGAGGCTGCCCGGGGCGAGTGCCGGGAGGTCGTCGTCGATCAGGAAGGTCAGTGGTGCGGCGGTGTCCTGCAGCACGCAGTTGACGATGATGTCGTGTTGGGCGAGGAATCCCGCCAGCGGGACCCGTCCGCCGGGAGTGAGTGCGTGACTGCGGCGCAGTTCGGTACCGCCGGCCACGTCGTGGTCGAAGTGCACGAATCGCGCGGAGTGGATCGGCGAGCCGACCGCGGTGATCCCGCGCTGAGTGAGAATGTCGATGTTGTGCACGCCGTGCGCGTTCAACGCTGTCACCGCTCCGCGTGCGGTCGCCCCGAACCCGATCACCACCGCTCGCAGCCGGCGCCCGTAGTCACCCGTGGTTCCCGTGAGCGCCATGGCGTGCAACACCGAGCAGTAGCCCGCCAGCTCGTTGTTCGTGTGGAACACATGCAGGTTGAACGACCCATTGGCACTCCAGTGGTTCATCGCCTCGAACGCGATCAGCGTGAGCCGCCCGTCGATGGCGCGCTGGGTGAGCCTGCGGTTCTGGACGCAATGCGGCCAGCCCCACAGCATCTGCCCGGGGCGCAGCTCCGCGAGATCCTCCGGCAGAGGTTTGGCCAGCAGGATCACGTCGCAGTCGGCGATCAGCTGCTCCCGGGACCTCAGCCCGGCGACCGACGCCGCCAGCTGTTCGTCGGACACACCGAAACGCGCGCCATAACCGTGTTCGAGATAGATGCGCCGGCGAAGGTCCGCATCGACGCGCGAGAAATGCGCGGGGTGGATCGGTAGTCGAAGCTCGTTTTCCTTACCGGACCGTGACAGGATTCCGAGAGTGACCTGGTGCACAGGCGCCTTTCTGATCAGTTGCCGCCGAAGGCCGGCGGGAGGTGGGCCTCAGGGGCTGCCCGGTCGAGGTCGGCCGGGCGGAGCCGGAAGACCTGGAGGGTGAGCCCGAAGTACTTACCGGTCTCGCCGACCCACTGCATGCCGTTGCGGCGGACGGTCGCGGCGGCTCGGGTGTTCCCAGGGCGGACGACGGCGAACAGCTCATCGACGTCATGGCGAAACGCCCAGCCGGCCAGCACATGGGTGGCTTCGCTGGCATATCCGTAGCCCCAGCAATCAGGGCGCAGCTGCCAGCCGATCTCGAGATCCTCGTTACCCGGTGGGAGGGGAAGCAGAATCGCCCCACCGATGACCTGTCCGTCGCCGCGTCGCTCGATGGCCCAGCGCCCGGCCGGCAACGGCGTCCGGGCGGTTTCGGCGATCCAGTGCTGCAACAGTAGGCGCATGGCCGCCAGATCGGGCACCCGGTCCATGACCGGGCTGAGCCACCGCGCCACCGCGGTGTGCCCGTACACCTCCAGCGCCGCGGGCGCATCGTCGATCCGCCAGCCACGCAACGTCAGTCGCGTGGTGCTCAACGGTGGGCGCGGTACCGGCACGGCCGGATCATTCGTGTTCATGGCAAGGTCGTTTCCGGTTGTGCCGACCGATTCGAGGTCAACCGGCTCGAGCCTGCTCACCGTGGTCAACGGACCTGGCCGCCATCAACCTCCCAGCGCTGTGTGGGGTGGCCAACCGCGAGAAGCTCCTCGATGTTGTCGGCGTTGCCCCGCCGCGAAGCCCTCATCATGGCGTCGTGCGCGCCCGCCGGCGTGGTTTCGGGTGGCACCACCAGCAGAGTCAAGCGCCGCCGGCCCTGACCGGTCACCGTGACGGTGTCGGCGTGCTGCGAACCGAACCCCTCCAAACGAACAGCCCGGCCCTCGGTCGTGAGACGGCGAGCGGCCGGCCGCCACATCGTCACGTTGTAGGTCACCCGCTCGATCCGGCCCGGCCGAACTGCCAGCACCGCAAGCAATGCTGGTAGTTCGGCTGCCAGGTCCCGGGACCGGGGCCACCACGCACCGTCGACAAACCCCGTGGTGGGCGCCTTCGGCTTCAAATGCAAGCGCAGCGTGTGCCGAGGCTGCTCGATGACCGTGACGGCCGATGGGGTGGCGATCGGTGTGCGCGGGCTCGACATCATGTCGATCTCCCGTCCCTGGCCGCGTGCGCGGCCGACCTGAAACTGTCGAGGACGACACGAGCTTGACCACTCGCGTACGAGATGCTCCCGACGGCACTCACACTACGCCCATTTCGGCCACTTGAGGCGGAATGGTTCTACGCGTTTCTCGTAGCGAGAGTCGAATGTGCGACTCGGGATCGCGGACGCACCGGTAAGCGCGAGGTGTGCTGCGTCCACACGCGACACCTAGCGAGCGCGCCTGTCCCGGGCGGTGGCGCGTCATCTCCGGCCCGGCCGCGGTGCGAGCCGCGTGGCGAGTAGTGTGGATGTCACCGGAAGCACTTCGCGCGCTGACAATCACGTTGGCGTCGCTACCGGCGAACAGCGGTACCGGCCGGGTGCCGGCCGGGGACAGGAGCGCCGACATGTCGTCGGGCCCACACCTGCGCAGGACCACTTCCCACACCACCCGCCAGGCCTTGCGGTTGACGTTGAAACCCCAAGCGGCGGCGATGGGAATGATCGACGGCGCCTGGTGGCCGCGGTCACGCGACTCTCTCGCCGAGTTTCCCGCGATGATCGCCGGAATTCAATGGCGCCTTGGCCGGCCGGACCAGGTGGCCTACAACAGCGACGCCTGGACCGAAACGCCCCGCCATATGGTGGTCGATGGCCACGCCGTCCGGCTCGTGGGATTCCGGTTCCTGGACGAGAACACCGTGCTGGTATCCGGGCGCGGCTGGCACCGGATGGCCTTACTGGTCATTCCTCCGGAGTCGGCCGGGCGGACCGCCGTGAAGGCGCTGGCCAGAGCGGCCAACCCGGAGAACACCGAGCAAGCCGAGGAAATCCTGATCCACAGCGGCATCGGTGCCGGCCCGTCGGACCCGCACGTCCCGGCACCGCGCACCCCGGCAGCGGAGACCAGCACACCCTGAGTCACCGAAATTTCCGGACGAGGAATGCCGAGCGGTCACGGTCCAACGTGAATTGTCCACAAAGGACAGTTGTGAACGTCCACCCGCACTGGAACGTCGCCGTGGTTTCGCGGTCATGCTTCTTTGTTGTTGATGTCGTTTTGCCTGCCGGCGCAGACACATCCGCGACTGACGCCGCCAGCCATCGTCGCCGTGCAGTAGCGGCGGGCGATCGAATCATGCGAATTCCAGCTGTGTCGGCAAGCGGTACAGGCGTTGTCGCCCCCGCTGCCGTCCACGCCGGTAACTCCCGGTTTCACGTCGGTGCTCGCCACGTTTCGGCCTCTCGTTGGTCGCGCATGAGAAGGAATTCACGCCTCGGCGGTATTTCGGCTCGGCCGGTGTGCACCAAGGTCCGGAGCGATGCCCCCACCGTACGCGCTCGCCGTCACGGCCTGCGCGGCGCACGCTCAACCGCTCCCCCACGCTCGAGAGCGGCCGGCACGCCGCTTGTCCATCACATCCGCGACGGCGCACCCACGGTCAATGCGGCCGGGTGAGGTCGCCGGGGTGGAAGGCGTTGACGGTGGCTTCGACCGGCGCGTCGAGGTCGGCCTTGTGCGCTCGCGGATAGCCCCAGCGCAGGCAGGCGCGTGAGGCCGGCCCGGCGTAGCCGCGTTCGTAGAAGATCTGGCCACCGGCGTCGTACCCGGAGATCGTGTACGCGGTGCCGTCGACCTGCTGATGGGTCACCTGGCCGCCCTCGCCCTCGATCTCCTGGGCCGTCTCGTCCAGGATCTCCTGGGCGGTCCGGGCGTCGTTGGCGCCCCACACGGTGAGCGTCGCGCCCAGGGAGGCATTGGTGTACTGCATGCCATCGCCGTTCTCCGGGTGGTACGGGCTCGCGGTGTAACCGGCGGGCACGAGCGTGCTGAAACCGAACCGGGGATTGGTATACGTCGTCCCGCTCGGCCGAGCCGAGGACGACGCCGGTGCCGAGGCCGGCTGCCGGCCGAGCATCGTCAGCAGTTGCGGCTGCAGCAGGTCCGAGATCTCGTCATAGGGCAGTGAGACCGTTTCCTGTCCGGACGCCATATCGCAGCCGAGCTCGTACCACTTGATCAGGAAATCGACCCCGGTCGCGGTGAAGCCGATGTCCGCGCCCGGCACGTGATCAGCACCTTGAACCTGGGACGCGTCGATGGACACCTGGTCACCGCCGTAGCTGCCGATGGCCGGCGTGCTGCAGAAGCCGTTCCTGGTGTGCGGGCCCAGCCGGGCGGTCAGCGTGTCCATCCCGGCCGCGGTGAGGACCTCGGGCCGGAACATCTCCCGCGGCCCGAGCACCTGGCCGGTGCTCAGGTCGACGTTGACCGTCTCGGGGAACTGCCAGCTCGAATGGGCGATCACGGCCGAGTCGAGCGTGTGGTCGTAGCGGACCGACAGCAGGCCCGTCGTCTGGAGCAGTACTTCCGCCGTCGTGTGCGCCTTCAGCACGTCACCGCGTTCCCGCACCATGCCGAGGATGTCCGGGTCCGCCAGCTCCTGCCGCAGGCTCTGCAACCGCTTGTCGATGGGCGCGCGAAGGGCGTCGTTGACGCGTTGCTGCACCGCGGCGTCCGCGTGCCCGGACACCTGGGGATACTGCAGCGAGTACGTGATGGGCAGCGCCGGATCCTGCCCGGCCGCGGTTTGCACCGTCACGGACAACGCCGCCTGCCGCGGCGGGTCGCCGAGGCTGGTGTAGACCCACACTCCGCCGGCGACGAGCGCGCCGATCGCGAGGACCGAGATGACGATCTTGCCCACGGTCGCGGCCACCACGCCCGTTCCCGTGCCGCCCGCGGCGGCGACCGGTGCGGCGGCCATGCCCCCTGTCGCCAGCAACGCGAGCGGGGTCAGGGCGGTCAGCGCGGCGACCGAGGTGGCGAGCCGCTTCCAGCCGCGCCGCTCCCAGTCCTTGCCGTAGGCCGCGCGGGCGACCGATTCGAGCTCGGTCACGAACGCCTCGGCGCTCGCCGGCCGCCACGCGGGATCCTTGGCCATCCCCCGCGCGATCAGCGGGCGCAGGTCCTCGGGCACGACGTCCAAGGGCACGGAGCCGCGCTCGTGCAGGGACCGCAGCTGCTCGGTGGTGCCGGCCTCGAAGGGCCGGTGCCCGGTGACGCACTGGAAGAATACGCAAGTTGCCGCGTACACGTCGGTCGCGGGGATCCCTGGCTGCCCGGCCCACTGCTCCGGGGCCATGTAGGACGGCGACCCTGCCGCCAGTCCACTTTGGCCGTCCAATGTGGCCAGACCGAAGTCCACCAGCTTCGACTCGCCCTCGCGGGAGACCAGCACGTTGCCGGGTTTGTAGTCACGGTGCACGACACCGGCCGCGTGCGCCGCGGCGAGCCCGAGCAGCGATCCCTTCAGGATCGCCAGCGCCGACTCCGGGGCCAGCGTCCCCTCGGCGGCGAGCAGCGCCCGCAGCGACACGCCGGGGACGGCCTCCATCACCAGTGCCGCGCCCTGCGGTGACTCGATGAATTCGAACAGGCGCACGACGTGCGGGCTCGTGACCCCGCGCAGCAGCCACGCTTCCCGACGGAACCCGTCGGCGACCCACGGTTCACTCAGGAATTCGCCGCGAAGGTACTTGATCGCGACAAGCTGTCCCGATTCCTCGTGCTTGGCGAGCACGACCCGGCCGAATCCGCCGGCACCCAGTTCGTCCACCTCGGCGAAGCCCGGGACCTGCCACTTTTGGTTCACAGCACAGCATCAGATCACCAACCGGGCGCCGGCGCCACCGAAAAGTGCGATTTCACATTCTTCGTCTGAACCTTCCCGATTCCGCCCCGCCACGGCACCACTGTCGCTTATGCTCCGGTGGTTCTTCCTGACTCGAAAGGTATTCCATGTCCATTCGCACTTTGCCCTTCCTGGCCGTGGGCGCCGTCCTGCTGGTCGCCGGATGTTCGGGCGGAGGTGACTCGGCCGCTCCGGCGGCGTCGGAGACCTCCGCGATCTCCGTGGCACCGTCCTCGACCCCGGCCGCGCCGCCCTCGACCCCGGCATCCACACCGCAAGCCACGTCCACGCGGCAATCCGCGTCCGCCGGCGCGATCGAGCGGTACGAGACGTTCCTGCACGCGGTGGGCAAGGAAGATCTCGCGACGGCCTGCGAAATCGCCGCCCCGGCCGCGAAAAAGGCCGAGGACGAGGGCTTCGGGCCGTGCGAGCAGACGTTCCCGGTGACGTTCCAGATGATCTCCCCGGCGCAGAAGCGGGCGCTGCAAGGTGCCACGGTGGACCAGGCGAAGGTCAAAAAGGACAGTGCGACGAAGGTCGAGATCCCGGCCAGCGCGGTGAAGGCCACCGCCAAGTTCACCGACAGCGATCTGGGCGACGCCGTACTGGAGTACCGCGGCGGCCAGTGGTACGTCACCGACTGAGTCCCTGATCCACAATGGACCCTTTCGTGAGCCCGGGGTCTCCGGGCTCACGAAAGACACCGCCACCGTCGGACGCACCATCATCAGGCCGGTCCCCCCACGTCAGCCAGGAACGATCGGAGCGAACGCTAGCAAAACCGGCCGGCCGATGTGACACTTTTGGCCAAAGATGTCTCATCCGGGTGGATCGAGCGGACTGCCGTTCAGTGGAGGTTCAGGAGCACGAAGTTCTTCAGCACGATCATCACGATCCCCAGCGCGGCACCGGTGCCCGTGAGTCCGACCAGCGGCCACCCACTCAGCCGCGCGGCGCGGCCGGCGGACCAGGCGTGCCACGTGAGCACGACGACAGCCGTCGCGAGGCCCGCGTTCGCCGCGGTCAGGGTCGAGGCGCCGGCCAGGCGGGCGAGCAGGGCGACCGCCAGTGGTCCGACGGACGCGGTGACCATCGGCCAGGTCACCGCGAGCTCCGCGCCGATCCGCCGGAGGGCGGGCAGCTTCCCGTCGGCCACCTGCTCGCCCAGCAGCTCCGCGTACTCCTCGGCCAGCCAGTACACGAACAGCGTGACCACGACCGCGATCGCGAGCGCCGCGGTGGAGAGCTGGTTCCCCACCGCGGCCAGGATCGCCGCGGTCACGATCACGCCGTAGATGCCGGCCGCGCGGCGGCGGCCGGCACGCCTGGCCGCCGCGTCACGCGGCGGCTCGACCGCGATCACCAGGTGTCGGCGGAACGGACTTCCCTGCCGTGCACGATCACGGCCCAGATGACCAGCACGTCGAGTGCGATGATGATCGTCGACCACACCGGGTACGCCGACAGGAACGCCAGTTGCGCGACGGCGTTCACGACCGCCAGCACCACGGCCACGACCCGCGCCCAGGCGGCACCGGTGAACAGGAAGATCCCCGCGACCACGGCGAGCGCGCCGACGATCAGGTGGATCCAGCCCCACCCGGTCAGGTTGAACACCAGCAGGCCCTGCGGGCCCACCACGTAGTAGTTCTTGTTGAACAACGCGACCAGGCCCTGGATCACGTTGAACATGCCGAGCAGGATCATCATGGCGCCGCCGAACCAGATCCAGCCCACCCACATCGTCCGGCCCGCGGTCTGGGCCTGGGGTTGTGTCGTGACGGGTCCGGTCGAGGCGGTCGCCGAGAATCCCGACTGGGACTGTGCGTGTTGAGTCATGGTCCCTCCTTCGGTTGGCGCCCATGGTGTGGCAAGCCGCTCCGGCCCCTCCTCGCCCATGCCGGGTGAGACCCCTATTCCTCGAGCGTGATCTCCCGTCCGTGCACCAGCAGCGCGTAGATGATCAGCACGTCCAGCACGATCACGATGATCGACCAGAACGGGTAGGCGGGGATGAACACGAGATGCACCAGGGCACTCGCCGCCGCGATGACGGCCGCGGCCGCCTGCGCCACCGCCCGCCCGGACAGCACGCCGATACCGACCACGAACGCGAGGATCCCGAGCCCGAGATGCAACCAGCCCCACACGGTGTAGCTGACGTTGATCGCCATCCCGGACGGGCCCACCGCGTAGTAGTTGTCATCGAGCAGCGCGACCAGGCCGTCGACCGCGTGGAACAGGCCCAGCAGCACCAGCATGATGCCGCCGAAACTGACCCAGCCGGTCCAGCCCGTCGGATGCGCTTTCGCCTGACTGTCGCTCATCACGTGCACACCGTCACGCCGGGCCGGTCCGGCGTCCTCACACGTCGCGGGTGATGGCATCGGCGCGCCGCGGCCGGAGAGTGCGGGCGAATCCCCAAAAACGAGGAGGCTGAGGCATGGGCACCTTGACGGTGTGGAAGTTCGACTCGGCGGGCGGGGCGGAGCAAGCGCTCGGCCTGCTCACGAGGCTGCAGAAGGAACAGCTCATCAAGGTCAGCGACGCCGCGTACGTCACCTGGCCGGAAGGCAGGAAGAAGCCCAAGACGAAGGAGCTCGGCAAGCTCACCGGCACCGGCGCGCTCGGCGGCACCTTCTGGGGCTTCCTGTTCGGGTTGATCTTCTTCATCCCGCTGCTGGGCATGGCCGTCGGCGCGGCGGTCGGGGCACTCGCCGGTTCGATGGCGCACGGCGGGATCGACGAGGACTTCATTCGCAGCGTGCGCGCGCATGTCGTCCCCGGCACGTCGGCGCTGTTCGTGATGACCACCGAGGCCGTGGCCGACCGGGTGCTGGAGCCGTTCAAGCAGACCGGCGCCACGCTCATCACGACCAACCTGTCCCGCGAGCAGGAAGACCGGCTGCGCGAGGCGTTTTCCGAAGAGACCGAGGCACACACCGTCTGAACCGCCGTCACGCGACCCGCTGCTTCCGGGCCGGCCGCCCGGCCAGCACCAGGAGCAGCGCGGTCGCGACGGCCTTCGGTCCGGTGGGCGAAACCGCCGCCGGTGAGGCGCCGGGCGTGCCGCGCGGCACGCGGACCCGTAACGCGCCGGGCAGGCAGTGGAACCGTAGTGGCGGCGGCAGCCGCAGGGCTTCGCCGTCGACGCCGACCTCGACCAGCGGGCGATCCGACTCGACCACGAAATCCCGCGCGAGCCAGGACTGGTAGCCGGGGAAGCGGGACAGCCGCCCGGTCATCTCGGCAGAAACGAGGGCCGGCACGTCCCGGGCCCGGTCGACCGTGACCGTCACGATGCCCAGCTCGCCCGAGTCGAGCCGCTCGCGGGTGCCGAACCCGGCGAGGTGATCGAGCCGGTAGGCGCCGTTGGAGACCAGCAGGACGTCGGCGGAGCCCCGCGGCGTGCCGTCCTGGGCGGTGAACCGCAGGTCCGGGCGTTCGGCCTGCGGCCCGAGCAGGTCGGGCAGCTGCTGCGCGACCGTCGCCGCCTTGGCTTCCCGGTACTGGGGCGACTGCACCACGGTGGCGTAGACGCCGAGCGACGCGTTGTTCACGAACACCCGATCGCCCAGCTTCGCCAGGTCGACGCGGCGCTCGACGGCCTGCCCGAAGGCGTCCAGCGCGACGACGACCTTCTCGCGATCGAGCCCGAGGTCGAGCGCGAAGTGGTTGCGGGTGCCGGCGGGCACGCAGACGAACGCGATGCCGTGCCGCGAAGCCACATCGGCGACGATGGCCTGCGACCCGTCTCCCCCGGCCATGCCCAGCACATCGGCGCCGCCCGCGACCGCGCCCTCGGCCAGCTCGCGGAGATCGTCGTCGGTGGACAGCTCGACCGGGATCACACCGCGCGTCCTGGCCTCGTCCGCGAGATGGAACCGCTCGACCTTGCCGCCGCCGGACCAGGGGTTCATCAGCAGCACCCCGCGCCGGGCGGGCCGGACGTCACGGGTGTCCGCGGGACCGGTGAGGTCGGACCCCAGCGCGACCCGCGCCGCCCAGGCCGCCAGCGCGCAGAGAACCGCCAGCACCACGAACAACAGGTAGGTCCGCAAACCGGGCAAGGCGAAGGTGCCCGCGATCGCGAGCACGGCCAGGACGATCGCGAGCACGCGGCGGATTCCCTTGCTCACCAGAGCGGCCCACGCCGCGCCGAGCACGACCGCCGTCAGCAGCACCGCGGCGATGACCTGCAGGGGACTACGCACGAGCGCGGCGATACCCACCGCGAACGCGGCGGCGGCCGAAACCAGCGCGACGGCGGCCAGTACCCGGCGGCCGGCCGAGGGCCGGGTGGTGTGTTCGGTCATGGCGGCGCCTCCTCGCGGTCAGCGTCGGCGGCGCCCGGTGCCGCGGCTTCGCCCGGCCGGGATGAACTGAAGAACACCTGCGGCGGGTGAGGACCGCCGGTGCCGGGCGCGGCATCGTCACCGGAATGGTCCCCCCGGAGCCACGTCAGACCGCGCTCGCGGCCGCCGACGCCGCGCTCGGCGCGGCGACGACCGTCGCCGGGATCTGCCTGCGGACCGCGGCGCCGGTCGTGAACCTGGTGCCGCGCCCCGAAAACTGGCCCGCTCCGCTGCGCCGGCTCGCCGAGCGCGGCGCCCGGGACCGGCAGGCGGCGATGCGCGTTTTCGGTGCGGTGGCGCCGGTTGCGGTGATGGACGTGCTGGATCGGCTGGATCTGGCCGGCATCGTGCGGGACGTGATCGACGAGATCGGCCTGCCGGAACTGATCCGGGTCTCGACGGGGTCGGTCGCCGGTGACGCGGTGCGCGACGCCCGGCTCCGGCTGATGGCGGCCGACGACACGGTGGGGCGCTGGACGGGCACGGTGCTGCGCCCGCGAAGGGCGGCGGACGAGCGTGGGAAGCGGGCTCGCTGACCCGCCGCAGTGGGAGAGCCCGCTCCCTCGCGAGGCCAGGACACACCAGGGCCGCCACGCCGGGATCGTCAGCCGGACGGTCGCCGTCGTTGTCGACGTCGTGGTGCTGGCGGTGATTCTGGCCGGCCTCTACCTCGGCGCCACCGGCGTGGTGTTCGTGCTGGACCCGGTCGGGTTCCGGTTCCCCGCCCCGCCGCGGGCGGTGCTCCTCGGGACGGGTCTCGGCGTGGCGGTCTGCTATTTCGCGCTCTGCTGGGCGGTCACCGGCCGGACCGCCGGCGGCCAGCTGTTCGGCGTGCGCGTGCTCGACCGGCGTGGCCGGCCGCCGCGGTGGGCGCCCGCGCTGCTGCGTGCCGTGGCGTGCGTCTTCTTCCCGGCGGGGCTGCTCTGGGCCATCGGGCCGAAGCGCAGGTCGCTGCAGGACATAGTGCTGCGCACAGCCGTGGTCTACGACTGGCAGGCCAGCTCACCCGAACCGCGTGAGGCTCGCGGGACCGGCCCGCGCGACCGTGGTGAGGTTTCCGGCGGAGAGGGACGATGATGACCACACCGCGAATCCTGTCCGGCACCGCGGCGCTCGCCGTCGCGGCGATCGTGGCCGCCGGCTGCTCGTCCGGCGGCAACACCCCGAGCACGCCCGGCCCCCCGCCGCCGGCCAGCCCGTCGCCGACCAGCCCGGCCACGACCTCCAAACAGGTCAGCCCCGAGTGCGCCAGCCTCGTTTCCGATGGCCAGGCGCTGGTGACCGTGGTGACCCAGTTCATCGGCGGCCAGGCGACCGGTGACCAGGTGCGGACGGCGGCGAGCGACCTGTCCGATTCGATCGACTCGGCCCGCGAGGCGGCCGGCGCGCAGGCGGGCGTTCAGCTCGACGCCGCCGAGGCCGCGCTGCAGCAGCTGCAGACCGCGCTGACCGCGCGGCCCCCGGACGTCGCGAGCATGCGGGCCGCGGCGAACGCGGCGCTAACCGCCCTGCGTGGCGCCGTCACCGTCTGCCAGAGCACCACTCCCGGCTGACGGCGGGTGCTCCTCGGGTGGCCGGGCCAGGAACTGGACCACCGCGAGGCAGAACAGCAGCACCAGCGCGATGATGAGCACCGCGATGCCGCTCGGCTGGCTCAGGAACAGGAACACCAGCACGGCGATCGCGAGCAGCGCGACCCGCAGCAGGGTGCGGTGGGCGTAGACCCAGGCGCCGACGGGCCCGGACTGCGGGGCGGCGCGGCGCAGCCGCGCGATCCCGTTCACGGTGCCCCGGCGGATGGCGACGGCGGTGACCGACGGCCCGGCGAGGAACGCGCCGAGCGCGACCACGATGCCCACGGCGAAGATCGTCCGCAGCCCGATGCGCAGGTACCGCACGAAGATGTCGTACGCGTCCGAGGTCGCGATCGTCGCTCTCGGCGGCACCGCCCCGATCAGCACGCTGCGCACGATGAGCAGCGCGCCCGCGACGACGAGCATCGACAGCGCGATGCCCAATGCGGCGCCGATCAGCGCGCGCCGGTGCCGCCTGGCGAGGTAGATCCCCAGTGCCAGCAGCACGAGCATGACCCACGGCAGCCAGGTCGCGACGGTGTCCAGCAGCGAGTACGCGTTCTGCGCCCGTTCCAGCTGGGTGGCGTTGGCGATCGCGATCGTCGGATGGACGTCGGGCACCCGCGCCGCCAGGCCGAACCCGTTGGCCACGAGCTGTTGCTTGGCCGCGTTGACGAACGGGCCGAGGTCGAGCATCACCTGGCCATTGGAGACCGTCACGGCCTGGCTGTTGCCGGAGAGCACCTGGTCCATCTGACCGTGCACGGTCCGGATCGTCTGGTCCCACAGCTGGGCGACGGCCGGGCTGGCGACGATGCCGGCGACCCGGTCGTGCACGAAGTTCTGCACGCTGGAGGTCAGCGGGCCGGTGAGGCCCTGCAACGCGTCGGTGACACGGGGCGGCACTCCTTGCGCGGACAACGCCTGCACGCCTTCGGTGGCCAATGCCTGGACGTCGACATAGCCGAAGATCGTGTCGCTGACCCGATCCGTCACCGCCGCCTGGATCGACGGCTCCCGGATGAGCGGGCTCGCCGTCGCGACGAACCGGTCGGTGTCGGCGACCTGGTTGTGCACCCAGACGGTCAGCAGTGACAACGGCGCGAGCACACAGCCGAGCGTGATCAGCACCGCGGCTCCGAAGGACTTCCAGGAGAATCCGCGCCGGCGCGGGGCCTCGCGCAGCGTCCGCACCTCGGCGCGGAGCCGGGTCAGCTCGGCTCGCTCGCCGGCGGTCAACGGGGCGGTGCTCTCCTCGACCGTGTCCGACATGGTGCGCCTCCGCGGTTCACTCGGGTCTTTCGGGCAGCGCGGGAATCCGGTGCATCGAAACCACTCGCAGGCCGAGATTGTCCAAAAGTGCCAGTATTCCGCGAAGTTGTGCCTGGTCGGCCACCTGGCCGTAGATGAGGGTCTCCGGTGTGGCCTGTTCCACCTGCACGTCGCCGAGCTCACCAACGGCATCGCGCAGCGGCTTGGAAAGGCGCCCGCGTACCCGGAATTCGTAGTTCGCGCCGGTCATTTCCTCACTCCAGAGACGATCGATCGAAACTCCACAGTGGCAGCTGTGGCGAGCATTTCCTCGCCCCCGCGGGGTGAGATGGTGTCCTCCGGTGGCTGCGCGAGGAGAAAGCCCGCAGAATGAAAGGAAAGGCGGGAGGTTCGATGGGGCTGTCCGGCACTTCCGGTACCCGCAGGCGAGTGCCCACCACGAAGCTGGCGGCACCGGAACCTCCGCCGTACCTCGTTTCCCGCCCCCGCCTACTGTCCACATTAGACACCTCGGCCGAGCGGCCGGTCACGGTGGTGAGCGCGCCGGCCGGGTTCGGCAAGACGCTGCTGCTCGCCGACTGGCTGGCGCACGGCAACCATCACGGGCGCGCGGT
Organism: Amycolatopsis sp. GM8; assembly: GCF_021653975.1. Lineage (GTDB taxonomy): Bacteria > Actinomycetota > Actinomycetes > Mycobacteriales > Pseudonocardiaceae > Amycolatopsis_E. Next base: position 119,143 of record NZ_JAJKFK010000003.1, read on the forward strand.
CTGGGTCGTGGTCGACGGGTACGACAACGACGAGCGGTACTTCTGGTCCGCACTGCTGGACGCGCTGAGCGCGCATCCGGCCATGACGCAGGGCGCCGCATTGACCGCGCTGGCCGTGCCCGAGAGTCCCAGTGAGGATCCCGCGTTCCTCGCGTCGGTGGTCGACATCCTCGACGAGCAGCGGGAACCCATGGTGCTGGTCCTCGACGACCTCGACGAGCTGACCGAACCCGGGCCGTGGCACGGCCTGCACCAGCTGGTGCGGCACCGGCCAGCGGGGCTGCGGCTGGTGCTGTCGGGCCGCCGCGCCCCGCCGCTGTCGCTGGCCCGGTTCCGGCTCGCCGACGAGCTGACCGAGCTGCGCGCCGACGACCTCCGGTTCACCGCGGCGGAAGCCGAAGCGATGTTCGCGGCCTCCGGGGTGACCGTCCCGCCGAGCCTGCTCGACCGCGTGACCGAGGCGTCCCAGGGCTGGGCGGTAGGCCTGCGGCTCGCGGCGGAGGCGGCGGGCCGCGACGACGGGATCGAGCGGTTCCTCGCCGGGCAGGACCGCACGCTGCAGGAATACCTGGCCGACGAGGTGCTCTCCCCGCTCCCCGTGAGCACGCGGGAGTTCCTGCAGGCGATCAGTGTGTGCCGGTCGCTGACCCCGGAGCTGGCCAGGGCGCTGTCCGGCCGGGAGGACGCCGCGGCCCTGCTGCGTGAGCTCAGCGAACAGGCCATGCTGCTGAGCCCTGCCGCGGAGGGTGAGTCGCGCCTGTCGCCGCTGGTGCGCAGCTACCTGCTGGCCGACCTCGTCCGGCGGGATCCGGCGCGCCTGTCCCGGCTGCACCTGCTGGCCTCGAACCACTTCGCCGGGCAGGACCGCCCCGTCGGCGCGCTCGTGCAGGCCGTCCGCGCGGGTGAGCAGGCACGGATCGCCGAGCTCTTGGCACGGTACGCGGCGCGGCTGTTCGTCTCGGGCGCGCACCAGGTCCTCCGCTACGCCCTCGACGCACTCGACGACCCGACCGTGGACCCGCTGTTCACCCTCGTGCTGGCCGCGCTGAACCTCGAACGCGGCGAGAGCGCCGCCGCCGACCTGCAGCTGGGCCGGGTCCACGCGCGCTGGCCGCTACGGCCGCCGGCGGTGCTGACCGTCCTGCGTGACGTCACGCTCGCCCGCCGGGCCCAGCTGTCCCGGGACCAGCACGAACTGACCCAGGCCGGGGCGCGGATCGACCTGACGCTGGCCGAGGACACCGGTCTCGAGCTGCTCGCGGCGGTCCAGCGGGAGAGCGCGCTGCTGAGCGAGCAGGCCCTCCCCCAGGCCCGCCGGCGGATCGGTGCGGTGCTCGTGTCCGCGCGGCGCCAAGGGCAGGACCACGTCACGACGCGGTGCCTGACCACGCTCGGGCAGATCGCCGAGCGGTGCGGCGACTACCGGGCGATGGCCGGGTTCGCCCGCGCCGTCGCCGACCGGAACCGGGCACCGGGCCGGCGCGGCACGGTCGATGGCGCGGCCACTTCGGTTTTGCTGGCATACCACGCTTTCCTGCGCGCCGACCTGCCCGCGTGCATCGAGCTGGTGCCCGGGGACGGGTCCGCGCGGCAACCGGGCGCCGGCCCCGCGGCGGCGGTGCTGGCGGGCGCGGCCGAGTTCGAACTCGGCCGGTGGCGCAGCGGGCTGCGGCGGATGGACGAGGTGCGGGCGTCGCTGACCGGCCGCGCGCCGGCCGAGGATGTGGCGCTGTGCGCGGTGCTCGAACAGCGCGCCGCGCTGCTGCTCGGCGCGGGTGAGCGGGCCAGGGAGGTACTGCACTGGGCCCAGGAAATGGGCGTGGAGCGCGCGGAACTGCTGCTCCTGCGGGCGCGGGCGCAGCTGGCGCTGGGCCGCAACGATCTGGCGGCCACGATGGCCGGTTCCCTGTTCGAAGGCGACGTCCCGGCGACGTTGTCGTGGACGGCCATCGAGGCGGCCGTGGTGGCCGTGGTGGCCATGCTGGGCACCGGCGAACGGGCGCGCGCACACCGGATGCTGGCGCAGGCGCTGTCCTGGAGCGAGGGATCCGGCGTGTGGTTCCCGCTGGTGTGCGCCCCGGCGCAGGTCGCCGACGAGCTCACCGCCCAATTGGGCAGGCTGGGTAAGCGCGATCGCTTCACGGTCCGGCTGCTGCAGCGGCGGCGGTCGCTCGACCCGCCGCCGTTGCCCGCGCCGCTGACCGACCGCGAGCAGAGTGTGCTGCGCCTGCTGCCGACCCTGCGCTCCATCGACGAGATCGCCGAGGACCTGACCGTTTCGCCGAACACCGTCAAGACACATGTGCGCGGGATCTACGCGAAACTGTCCGTGCGGCGGCGCCGGGACGCGGTCGCGGTCGCGATGCGCCGAGGCCTGCTGGACGCCGAGAACGGTGACAGCACGGGATAACGACACGCTGAGTAGGGGCCCTTCGCCCCTAGGAGAGCGCGGCCCGGCTCAATAGTTTGCCTAAATGGCTGGTTATACGCGTATACGTCAACTCGGGCAGAGCAGCCGGATACCGCGCGTGAAACTCGTACCGCCATGCCTGCCTCAGTACTACGTCGCGCGCCCCGGGCTGCTGGACCGCCTCATCCGCGGCGTGGAGTCGACGGACGTCATGCTCCTGAGCGCGCCGGCCGGGTACGGCAAGACCCTGCTGCTGGCCGACTGGATCGCGGCGACCGGCACCGCCGACAAGGCCTGGGTCGCCGTGGACAGCGGCGACCAGGGCGCCGACCGGTTCCTCGCCACGCTGCTGTACGCGATCCGCGAGCACACCGGCGCGCGCGCCATGGCCCCGTCCGCCGGCGACGACGCGGAGACGCTGCTGGCCGCGCTGATCGACACCATCGACGCCTTGCCCGACCGGCTGTTCCTCATCCTCGACGACGTGCAGGAGCTGCTCGGCGGGCAGGCGACGGACGTGCTCGCCGCGCTCATCCGGCATCAGCCCCGCAACCTGCACATCGTGCTCGCGGCGCGGACGGACCCGTTGCTGCCACTCGCACGACTGCGCGTGGCGGGCCGGCTCGCCGAACTGCGCAGCGCCGAACTGCGCTTCCTGCCCAGCGAGGTGCCGGCGGTCCTGCGCACCGCCGGGGTCGAGCTGACCGACGAGCAGGTGCACAATCTCGCCGAGCTCACCGAGGGCTGGATCGCCGGGCTGCGGCTGGCCGCCCGGTCGCTGTACCGGATCCCCGACCCGGGCGGCGTCATCGAGGAATACCTCAGCAACGACCGGACGATCACCGACTTCCTGGCCGGCGAGGTGCTGCCGGACCTGCCCCCGCAGGGCCGGCGGCTGCTGCGGTTGCTCAGCGTCTGCGAGACCGTCACGGCGGAGCTCGCCGGCGCGCTCGCCGGGGACAGCAAGGCGGGCGATGTGCTGGCCGAGCTCGAACGCGAGAGCTCGCTCGTCGCGGCGTTCGGCGAGGACCGGCGGTGGTACCGCATCCATCCCCTGCTGCGCTCGTACCTGAACGCGGATCTGCGCCGCACCGATCCCCAGCTGGTGCACGGGCTCCACCGGTTCCTCGCGCGGTGGTTCGCCGCCGAAGGGCAGCCGACGGAGGCGCTCCGGTACGCGCGGCTCACCGGGGACGGCGCCGCGGTGGCGGAGTTCCTGCACGACAAGGCGATCGAGCTGCTCGTGCTCGGCGAGCCCCAGCTGGTCCTCGACGGGCTGTCGGCGGCGGGCGGCGAGATCGTCTCCCGGGATCCCTGGCTCCTGCTGTTCTCGGCACTGGCACATCTGGAAAAAGGCGATCTCGTTACCAGCGAACGGGATCTGGCGCGCTGCGGCGGGATCTGGCCGGACCGGCCGGAGCCCGTACTCGCCCAGGTGCGCCGCCTGGTGCACTCGGCACAGGCGCTGGCGTCGGGACGGGGAGCGCTGGCTCCCGCGAGCGAGTTCGCCGAGCCGCCCGACGACGTGCCATGGCTCGTCGCCTGGACGGCACTGGACCGGGGTGTCTCGCTGACGTTCGCCGGCCGGCACGCCGAGGGTGTGGCCGAGCTCGAGCGCGCGCAGGAGGTGTGCCGGTTCGAGGGGCTGGACTTCCTGTTGCTGCACACCAGGCTCGCGCTGGCGTTCGCCGCCGCGGGGCACGATCTGCCTGCCATGGAACGGATCTGCACCGGGGCGATGGAGCTGGCGAACGAGGGCGGCTGGCGGCACTCGCCGTTCCTCGCCGCCGGGCACGCCATGCTCGGGATGGCCCGGCTCGCGCGATTGGATCCCGTGGGCGCGACGGAATCGGTGCGGCGCATCGGAAACGACGCCCCGGCCGGTCTCCGCTTCACGGCCAGGATGGTGGCGGGGACCGCATTGTTCGACCGGGGCGATCCGGCCGCGAGCCTCGCCCGGCTGCACGCCGCCCGGCACGAACTGGGCGACCAGCCGGTGATGCCGTGGCTGATCGCGACGGCGGCCTTGCTGGAACACCAATGCGCGCTGTCGCTGGGTCAGTTCCCGCTCGCCGCGGAGGTCGCGACCTGGGCGGGCCTGCGCCTGGGCGACACTCCCGAGCTGCGATTGATGGCCGCACGGGCCCGGCTCGCGGGCGGCGAGTACGCCGAGGCGCTCGCCATTGTGCGGGCATTCTCGGACACCCACATACCGCCGGCGGTGTCGGTGACGAACGTCGAAGTACGGCTGATCGAGGCCGCGGTGGCGCTCGCGACCGGGCGGCGCACACAGGGACGTGAGGCGCTCGCCGCCGCGCTCGCGCTGGCCAGGCCGGGCGGGCTGATCCGGCCGTTCGGCTACGCCGAGCCGTCGGTCCGCAGCCTGCTCGCCGATCAGATCGGCGGGTTCGCGGACTGCGACGCGTTCGCCTCGCAGGTCCGCCGCAGGCTGGTCACGTTCGACGGCAGGCGGGCGGACGAGATGCTCACCGGCCGCGAGCGGGCGGTGCTGATCCGGCTGACCTCACCGGATCCGCTCGACGAGGTCGCGTCCGATCTCAGCATCTCGATCAACACGGTGAAGACCCATGTCCGGGCGATCTACGCGAAGCTCGGGGTCAACAGCAGGCGGGCCGCGGTGGTCGCCGCACGCGAGCGCGGGCTGAACTGAGCGCCGTTCTCAGGTGAACGCGGCACGCGCGGGTGCCGCCGCCCGCCTGCGCAGGTGAATCCCCGCGCCGAACGTGACCACGCCGACCACGACGAGTTCGAGCCCCAGCACCCACACCAGCACGCGCAGGCTGGGCGCCGGCCACACCAGCAGGACGATGCCGGCCGCGGCGGACAGCATCCCGACCGTGATGGACCAGCCGCGCCCCGGCCGCTCGGGCGAGGTGAGCGCGCGGATGGTGCCGAGCACGCCGTCGACGACCCAGAACAGGCCCAGCAGGAGGATCAGCAGGGTCAGGGTGCCCGCCAGGTGGCGGAGGAACACGATCCCGCTGATCAGCGAGATGACGCCGAACAGGGCCAGCAGCAGGCGCCGCCTGCCGTCCTGGTGGCCGGGGGCGAGTGCCGCCCCGAGATGGAACAGCCCGGCCAGCACGGCGAAGACACCGAACGTCACGGCGATCACGTTCAGCGTGGCGTCCGGCCAGACCAGCACGATGACCCCGATGATCGTGGTGACCGTGCCGAACCCGATGAGCCCGCCAGCCCATCCGGTGACCGGCGCCGTCTCGCGCCGCATTGGGCTGTCCGTCATGGCCCCTCCTCCACGCTGTGCAGCGGAAGAACCCACGGTCGCGCGGCGGCGCACACGCCCGAATCACCCGCGAGAGGTGGTACCGGCGTCCCGCACGCGGGCCAACACTGGCGCCGTGAGCGCACCGACCAAGTCCCCGCCGCCGGCCACCCGCCGTGCCGGCCACAGCGCGGACCTGCACATCGTCGCCTGGGCGAAGACGAAGGAGTCGTGCATCGCCGAGGCCGTGCAGGCATTGTGCGGAAGCCTTGTGCGGGCCCGGATCTTCCCGGCCACGTCGCTGTCCACCTTCCTCGTGCGCGGCCCCACGGACGAGGAACTCCTCGTGCACGCGATGGAGACGGTCATCGCGGGGATGCGCAAGCGGAACGAGATCCCACTGGCGATCGAAGCGGTACCGGACCCGGCCGGGCTGCGGCTGCGCTGCGACGTGGCCGACATCGGCTCGATCCTGCCCACCGGTGCCCTGCCGAAAGCTGTCTCGCAGCGGCGTCCGCGCTGCGAGGCGGTGCCGGGCGGCTGGCGCTGCGCGGTCCGGATCGACATGTGAAAAACGAAGCCCGGCAAGGAGAAAACCATGGTGCTGGCGCAATCGACCTCGAACTATCCCTTCCTGAATCTGGTCTGGACGATGCTCGTCTTCTTCGGCTGGGTCATCTGGTTCTGGCTCCTGATCGTCATCTTCGGCGATCTCTTCCGGCGCTCGGACATCTCCGGCTGGGGCAAGGCGGGCTGGACCGTGCTCGTCCTCGTGCTGCCGTTCATCGGCGTGCTCATCTACCTCGTCGCCGAGGGCAAGCACATGGGCGCGCGCAAGCAGGCGCAGGCGGAGGCCGCGCAATCCCAGTTCGACGACTACGTCCGGTCCGTGGCGTCCGACAGCGGTGACGGTGCCGCGGGCGAGATCGCCAGGGCGAAGAAGCTGCTCGACGACGGAGCGATCAGCGAAGGCGAGTACCAGGCACTGAAGTCGCGCGCCCTGGCGCGATGACCGCGTCGCACGATGGCCAGCCGCGACGCAACACTGCGACGGCGACGGTTCGTGCTGCTGGGTGTGGTGCGGCCGCTGACCACGGTCGTGGTGCTCGTCGTCGCCTACTACGTGCTTCCCGCGGCCGCCCGCCCCGGTGGTGCGCTGGTGCTGCTGATCGGCGGGCTCGGCGTGGTCGCGGCGATGGTGGTGTGGCAGGTGCGGGCGATCCTGCGCGCCCCCTATCCGACGCTGCAGGGGGTGGAGGCGCTCGCCCTGCTGGTCCCGCTGTTCCTGCTCGCGTTCGCCTACACCTATTACGCCCTGGAGCGCGCCACACCGGGCACCTTCAGCACGACGCTCTCGCGCACGGACTCGCTCTACTTCGTGGTCACGGTGTTCGCCACCGTCGGCTTCGGTGACATCACGCCGGTCACCACCGCGGCGCGGATCCTCGTGACCGTGCAGATGATCGGCGACCTGCTGGTGGTGGGGCTCGTGCTGCGCGTGATCGTGCTGGCGGTGCAGCGGGGCCGTGAACATCCGCACGCCCACCCGTCATCAGTCCACAACGGACAGAGAAAGCCGTTGAACAGGAGGAAGAAGTGAGATCAGGCCGAGCCCTGCCCGACCGCACCTCAGGGGAACGTGACGCAAACCGGGCACAAGTACGTGATCAAACAGGACCGTCCTTGCACAACGTGACCAAGAGAGAGAATTCCGGGGAGGCGGACCAGTGATGGAGACCGCGATCGCCGATCACGGGCTGATCGGAGACCTGCAGACGGCGGCCCTGATCACCACCGGCGGATCCGTCGACTGGTTCTGCTGCCCGCGATTCGATTCGCCGAGCGTGTTCGGCGCACTGCTCGACGACGCCCGTGGCGGGCACTTCCGGATTCGCGCCGCCGGGGAGGGCGTCACGACCCGGCAGATGTACTACCCGGATTCCGCGGCATTGATCACCCGGTTCTTCACCCCGGCCGGCGTCGGCGAGGTCGTCGACTTCATGCCACTGGCCGGTGCCACCGAGACGACCCGGCACCAGCTGGTGCGGATGCTCAGATGCGCCCGGGGCCGCATCCGGTTCGACGTCGAGGTGGCGCCGCGCTTCGATTACGGCCGCCTCGCGCATCGGACGGAGGTGACCGGCGGCGGCGCCGTCTTCGCCGCGGGCGGGCTGACGCTCGCCCTGCACGCGGTTCGCGACCCGGAAGACGAGCGGCTGGGCGAGTTCGAAATCCACGACGGGGACCTGCGCGGCTCGGTCGAACTGAGCGCCGGGCAGGTGCGCGGGCTCGTGCTCGAGTCCGATCCGGACGGACCGCCCCGGGAGATCCGGCCCGCCGAGGTGTACGCGCTGTTCGACGATACGATCGCCTTCTGGCGGACCTGGCTCGCCGGCTCGACCTACCGGGGGCGCTGGCGGGAAGCGGTCGAACGGTCCGCGATCACCCTGAAGCTGCTGACCTACGCGCCCACCGGCGGGATCGTCGCGGCGCCGACCATGGGGCTGCCCGAGCAGATCGGTGGCGAGCGGAACTGGGACTACCGCTACACCTGGATCCGGGACGCGTCGTTCTCGGTCGGCGCGCTGCTCGGGCTCGGCTTCGTGGCGGAGGCCGAGCAGTTCGGGCGCTGGGTGGGCGACCGGGTCCGCGAGGCCGCGGACGGCGCGTCCGGGCCGCTGAACATCATGTACCGCGTCGACGGCACCGCGGACCTCAAGGAGGAGCCACTGCCGCACTGGTCGGGCTATCGCGGCTCACACCCGGTGCGGGTCGGCAACGACGCGGCGGGCCAGCTGCAGCTGGACATCTACGGGGAACTGATGGACAGCCTCTTCGCCGCGGACCGGGCCGGGCTCGCGATACCGCACCAGGGCTGGGCGGCGGTGTCCGACGTGCTCGACTGGGTCGCCGCCAACTGGCAACGCCCGGAAGAGGGCATCTGGGAGACCCGCGGCGGGCGCCGGCAGTTCACCTACGGGCGCCTCATGTCGTGGGTGGCGCTGGACCGGGGGCTGCGGGTCGCGGCCGAACACGGCCGGCCCGCGGCGGTCGAGCGCTGGATGCGCGAGCGCGACCGGATCTACCGGCAGATCCTCGACCGCGGCTGGCATCCGGGCCGGCACGCGTTCGTCCAGCACGAGCAGGCCGACGTGCTCGACTCGGCGTTGCTGCGGATGCCGAAGGTCGGGTTCATCGGGGGCCGGGACCCGCAATGGTTGTCCACTTTGGACGCGATGGACGAGGAGCTGGTCACCGACAGCCTGATGTACCGGTACGACCCGGCCGCCTCACCGGACGGGTTGCGGGGCGCGGAAGGCACGTTCTCGCTGTGCACCTTCAACTACGTCGAAGCACTGGCCAGCGCGGGCCGGCTCGCGCAGGCGCGCCAGACGTTCGCGAAGATGCTCACCTACGCCAACCACCTCGGGCTCTACTCCGAAGAGATCGCGCTGACCGGGGAACAGATCGGCAACTTCCCGCAGGCCTTCACCCACCTGGCGCTGGTCGACGCGGCGGTCGCGCTGGACCGGGCCATGGACGGGGGCTGAGCCGGTCAGGATCGCCCGCGCCGCAACAGGAAACCGACGATCCCGCCCAGCACGAACACACCCGTCAGCGCCGTCCACAACGGACTGGAGAGGGTCGCGGTCAGCAGATAGATGTTGGTGACCTGGCGGTTCTGCAGGATGAAGACGATCGCGATCGCCAGCACGACGAGTGCCACGATGAGCTTGGCGGGAACCTTGGTCCGCTTGGCCGTCTTCTTGGCGGTCTTCGGTGCGGGTTCGGTCATGACGATTCCAATCTGGAGGGGACGGCCGTGTGGTGGCGGTCCACCAGGACCGCGTTGAGCAGGTGACCGAGGACGACGAGCCGGGCCATCAGGGTGAGCCACACCAGCAGTGCCGCGGCGACCCCGAGCGCGCCGTACAGTTCGGAGGCGCGGGTCAGCTTGGCCGGCAGGAAGTAGGCGGCGACCAGGCGCAGCACTTCGAGCCCGAGCGCGAACAGGACCGCGCCGGGCACGAGATCCCGTCGCGGGGTGAGCGGGTCGGTGCGCAGCAAAGCGATGCCCAGTGCGATGAAGATCCCCAATGTGACCACCGAGACGACGACGGTGGGGATGTCCGTCGCCGACTGGATCAGCGGGCCGAGGAAGCCCGTCAGCGCGATCGTCAGCAGGATCCCGGCATAGCGCGCGGCTCGTGCCACGCCCGCCCGGCGACTGCCGGGCGGCAGGCCGGGAATCGCCCGCCCGCGCACACCGTCCAGGGTCCGGCCGAGGGCGGTACTCGCGAACGCCAGCGAAACGAGGCCGACGCCACCCACGACGTACCGGCCCTGCTGGGCCTGCCCGCCGATCTGTTCGAGCAGGCTGCGGGTCAGCGGGCTCAATCGCGCCCGCTCGGCGAGATCCGGCAAGGCCGCTTCCTTGGCGATGAACCCCAGCACGGCGACGACGAGGAGGGTGCACGGCAGTAGCCACACGAAGATCCGGAACGCCAATGCCGCGGCGAGCAGGCGGCCGGAGATCGCCCGGTCCCGTCGCGCCATTTCGACCAGCACGGCGACCGGCGGATAGCGTGCCGCGCCGGCGTCGATCCCGGCCTGGCACCGGCGCAGGGTCGCCCGCACGTCGATCATCTCACTGCCCGCAAGGGCGCCGACGCCATGCTCACGATCTGGGTGACCGCCTGGGACATCAGCAGCGCGGCCGTCCAGAACACCACGGCGGCGCCGGCGCGAGCGGAATCGCCGAGGGCCCACGAGCCGAAGTCGATCTCGGCGAGGCCCACCAGCACCGCGAGGCCCCACCACCGGTCCCCCGTCTCCGCCTGCCGCGGCGCCAGCACGAGGTGGACCGCACCGGCCGCCATCAGCAGCCACGGCACGGCCAGCTCCAGCACGGTGAGCGTGACCGACGGCCGGCACAACGCGGCGATCGCGGCCGCGAACGGCACGACGGTCATTACCCGGCTGGGCCGCCAGCGTTCCGTCGCCGCGGTCGCCAGCGCGAGCACGGCGGCCCCGGCGACCCACGGCGCGGTCGCGACGCCGAACAGGAACACCGAAAGGCCGGTCACGAACCGGATCGCGGCATCGCCCGGTGAGCCGCTCATGACGCCGGCTCGTTCCCGTGCGTCATCACCGCCCAGATCACCAGCACGTCGAGGGCGATCACGAGGGTGCCCCACACCGGGGCCGCGGACACGAACGCGAGCTGGGCCAGCGCGTTGAACCCCGCGAGCAGCACGATCACCACCCGCGCCCAGCCCGCGCCGAAGAACAGCGCCAGCCCGGCGGCGCCGATGAGCAGGCCGGCCCCGATGTGCAGCCAGCCCCAGACCGTCAGGTCGAACAGCAGCGGGCCCTGCCGGGTGCTCACGTAGTAGCTGCCCTCCAGCAGGGCCACCGTGCCGACGACGGCGTTGAACACGCCGATCAGCACGGCGACCACGCCGGCGAACGCCACCCAGCCGGTGCCCTTTTCCGTCGCAAGCCGCTCGGTCATGCGTTCACTCTCACCGCCGGGCGGTCCCCGCTCTTCGCCTCCGCCGGGTGAGGAGCAGGCGAACGGCTATCCACGACGATGGTCACGGTGCGACGACCGGCCGTGGCCCGGAACCGGCCATGGTGACTCGCCCGTCGCAGGTGAGCCTGGCCGGCCGGGGCGTCGTTAGCTTCGCGGGATGAGGACTCACCGGCAGTCTCCCGCCGGGCTGCCGCGCGGGCTCGCCGTCCTGCTCGGCGTCGCCGCGACGGTGGTGGTCGTGGCCGGCATCCGCCTCGTCGCCTGGCTGATCGCGCCGACGCTGCTGGCGCTGGTCATCGTGATCGCCGTGTCGCCGGTGCAGAACTGGTTGCGGCGCAAGGGCTGGCCCGGCTGGCTGACCACCGTGGTCCTGGTGGTCCTCGTCTACGGCGTGCTGCTGGTGCTCTCGTTCGGGATCTTCCTGTCGGTGGCCCGGCTCGCCGAACTGCTCCCCCAATACGCGGCCAAGGCGAACGAGACCGCCGGTTCGATGACCTCGGCGCTGGGCCGCCTCGGCGTGGGACACGACCAGATCCAGGCCGTCGCCGGCTCGCTGGACTACGGCAAGCTGACCACGGCACTGACGCAACTGCTCGGTGCGGTGGCCAGTGCCGTGTCCAGTGTGGTCTTCCTGCTCGCGTTGTTGTTGTTCCTCAGCGCCGACTACGGCCGCGTGGCACAGCGGATCGCCGACGTCGCGGCGGAGCGCCCGGCGATCGGCGCCGCGTTGCGCACGTTCGTCCGCGGCACCCGCCGCTATCTCGTGGTGACCACCGTGTTCGGGCTCATCGTGGCGGTGCTCGACGCGGTCGCGCTCGCGATCATCGGTATCCCGCTCGCCGTCACCTGGGGACTGCTGTCGTTCGTCACGAACTACATCCCGAACATCGGCTTCATCATCGGCGTCGCCCCGCCCGCACTGCTGGCGCTGCTGATCGGCGGGCCGAAGGAGCTCCTGCTCGTGATCGCGGTCTACGGGGTGCTGAACTTCGTGCTGCAGTCGCTCATCCAGCCGCGGTTCGTCGGCGACGCGGTCGGATTGTCCGCTCTCGCGACGTTCGTGGCATTGGTGTTCTGGGCGTGGCTATTGGGCCCGCTCGGCGCGATCCTCGCCATTCCGGCGACCTTGCTGGTCAAGGCGCTGCTGGTGGACGTCGACCCACGGGCGCGCTGGGCCAATGCGTTCATCGGCGCCCCGGACCGGCGACCGCGGCGCACGGGAGCGCCGTTCGCCCGGCGCGGGTGATGTCCCGCCGGGCACGGCGTGGCGACGGTGGGGCCGTTCGCGTCCGGCTACCGAAGGAGAAGCACGATGACGACCCCGACCGAACAGCAGGCGGCAGGCTCACCACTGAACGGGCTCGCCCGCGGCGAGGCGCCCGTATTGGAGAGCCTCGTCGAGATGAACCTCGACTCGATGGAACGTTCCGAACTGGACCCGGACACCTACGTCCTGGTCCGCCTCGCCGCGCTCGTCGCGATGGACGCCGCGCCGGTGTCGTACCTGATGACCCTGGCGCTCGGGCAGGGCACGGATCTGACGCTCGAACAGGCGCAGGACGTGCTCGTCGCCATCGCTCCGGTCGTCGGCAGCGCGCGGGTTTCCGCCGCGGCGGGCAACCTGTTGCGCGCGCTCGAGATGGCGAGCGCCGTCGAAGCGACCTAACATCGTCAGGTTGTCCGATGCGGGTGAGGAAGGGGCCGGCGATGAACGAGGTGACGGCGAAGCGGATCGCGGAGTTCATCGCGCCGCTGCGGGTGCGGCCGGGGGCGAAAGTCAAGCTGGGCAAGGATTTCGACCCCCGCTACAAGGCCGACTTCCTGAAGAAGAAGGATGGCCGGGAGCTGCTGCGGACCGGGATCAGCTTGCTCGCCGAGTACCAGCGCCGCCTCGCCGCGCAGAACTCACACGGAGTGCTGATGTGCCTGCAGGCGCTCGACGCCGGCGGTAAGGACGGCACGATCCGGCACGTGATGAGCGGGGTCAATCCGCAGGGCGTGCAGGTGCACAACTTCAAGGTGCCCTCCACCGAGGAGCTCGACCACGACTACCTGTGGCGCTACGCCTGCCGGCTGCCCGAACGCGGCGAGATCGGCATCTTCAACCGCTCCCACTACGAGGAGGTGCTCGTGGTGCGCGTGCATCCCGAACACCTCGTCCGGCAGAAGCTGCCGCCGGAGGCCAAGGGCAAGGACGTGTGGGAGCGGCGCTACCGCGAGATCAACGACTGGGAGCGGTACCTGACCGACAACGGGTTCCACGTCGTGAAGCTGTTCCTCAACCTGTCCAAGGAGGAACAGCGGATCCGGTTCCTCAAACGGATCGACGTGCCCGACCGCAACTGGAAGTTCTCCGCCGCCGACGTCCGCGAACGCGAATACTGGGACGACTACCAGGTCGCGTTCTCGGAGATGCTCTCAGGGACCAGTACGTCGTGGGCGCCGTGGTACGTGATCCCGGCCGACCGCAAGTGGTTCGCCCGGATCTGCGCCGCGGCGATCATGGTGCACACCCTGATCGACATCGACCCGCAGTACCCGACGGTCAGCGCGGAGGCCCGGGCGGACCTGCTCGACGTCCGCAAACGCCTCGAAAAGGAAGCACCCAAGGGCGCCGCCGCCGATCCCTACGAGAAGAAGATCGCGGCGCACAAGCGGGCGGGCTAGCCGGCAGATCGGAGGCGCAGCATGACCGAGCAGGCCGAACGGCGGGCCGTGCACGCCGGGACGTGGTACTCGCGGACACCGGCGGAGACCACGCGCGCCCTCGGCGTCGACCCGGCCGCCGGCCTGTCGCCGGCGGCCGCGGCCGAACTGCTCAGCGCGAACGGTCCCAACGCGCTCCCGGAGGAGCGGCCGAGCCCGGCCTGGCGGCGTTTTCTCGCCCAGTACCGCAGTTACATGCAGCTCATCCTGCTCGCCGCCGCCATCGTGTCGCTGCTGATCGGCCAGTGGACCACCGCGATCCTGCTGGTGTGCCTGACCGTGCTCAACGCCGTCGTCGGGCTTCGCCAGGAGGGCAAGGCGGAAAGCGCGATGAACGCGCTCAAGTCGATGATGAAGGCGACGGCGCGGGTCCGGCGCGGCGGGACCGAGTCGGTCGTGCCCGCCGAGCAACTCGTCGTCGGCGACATCGTGCTCCTGAGCGCGGGTGACCAGGTGCCCGCGGACGGGCGGATCCTCGAGGCGAGCGCGCTGCAGATCGACGAGTCCTCGCTGACGGGCGAAAGCGTCCCGGCGGCCAAGGACAGCGACGCGCTGCCGCAGCCCGGGCTCGGGCCCGGCGACCAGACCGACATGGCGTTCATGAACACCCCGGTCACCCACGGCAGCGGCGTCCTCGTGGTGACCGCGACCGGCGCTGCCACGGAGCTGGGGAAGATCTCCGGAATGCTGTCGGAGACCGCGCGCGAGCAGTCCCCGCTAACCCGCGAGCTCGACCGGCTGACGCTGTGGATCGCCGCCGCGGCCGGGCTCACCATGATCGTGATGTTCGTACTCGGGCACAACCGGGGCCAGGCCTGGGACGCGTTGTTCGTCAGCGCGGTTTCCCTTGCCATCGCGGCGATCCCGGAGGCGCTGCCGACGGTGACGCAGACGATCCTGTCGCTCGGCGGGGTCGATCTGGCCAAGCGCCACGCGATCGTCAAGGACCTGCCGTCGGTCGAGACGCTGGGGTTCACCTCGGCCATCAATTCCGACAAGACCGGCACGCTGACGATGAACCAGATGACCGCGGTCGAGGTGGTGGACGCGACCGACCGGTACACCGTGTCCGGCAGCGGGTACGAACTCGAAGGCACGGTGCGGCACACGGCGGGTCGCGAGCCGACGATCGAGCACGCGATCCTGCCCTATCTCGTGGCGAACGACGCCAAGATCGAGAACGGTCACGTGGTGGGCGATCCCACCGAGGGGGCGCTGCTGGTGCTCGGGCACAAGGCGGGGCTCGACATCGACGCGACGCGCGCGGCGTGCCCCCGGCTGGCCACCCTCCCGTTCGACCCGTCCTACAAACTGATGGCGACGTTCAACTCCACAGTGGACAGTGCGGGCCGCCCGGTCGTCCGGTGCTTCGTCAAGGGCGCCGCGCCGGCGGTGCTCTCGCGCACCGCGTCCGTGCCGGCCGGCGCACGGGAACATCTGGAACGCATGGAGACCGCCGGACGGCGGGTGATGGCCGCGGCGATCCGCGACCTGGACCCGGCCCAGTTCGACGCCGACGGCGACCTGCTGCGGTATGTCACCGGGCTGACGATGACGAGCATGGTCGGCATGGTCGACCCGCCGCGCGCCTCCTCACGCGACGCGGTGGCCGCGGCGCACGCCGCCCACATCCGGGTGCGCATGATCACCGGGGACGACGTGATCACCGGCGCGGCGATCGCCCGGCAGCTCGGGATCTCCGGCGAAGCCGTGCTCGGCACGGATTTCGCCGCACTGCCCGAAAACGAGCGTCTGGCCCGGGTCGACGGCATCGGCGTGCTCGGCCGGGTGGCGCCCGAGCACAAGGTCCTGCTCGCCGAAACCCTGAAGCAGAAGGGGCAGGTCGTCGCGATGACCGGTGACGGCGTCAACGACGCCCCGGCCATCAAGGCCGCGGACATCGGCATCGCGATGGGCAGCGGGACCGAGGTCGCCAAGAACGCCGGCCGGATGATCCTGTCCGACGACAACTTCGCCACCATCGTGTTCGCCGTCGAGCAGGGCCGCAAGATCTACGACAACCTCACGAAGTACATCCGGTTCGTGCTCATCCTGCTCGTCGTGTTCGTGCTGACCTTCCTCGGCGCGGCGGTGTTCGGCATCGCGGCGGGCGAGCCGTTCAACCCGGCGCAGGTGCTGTGGATCCACTTCATCGTCAACGCGGCGTTCGGGTTCGCGCTCGGGTTCGACCGGGAGAGCCCCGGGCTGATGGCGCGGGTGCCGCGGCCGCGCGGGCAGTCGGTGCTCACCACCGGTGTGCTGGTGACCGTCGGCCTGGCCGGGCTCGCCATCGCCGCCGCCCTGCTCGGGCTGCTGGCCTTGGGGCAGGCGCGGTTCGGCGATCCGCGGGTCGCGAACTCGATCGCGTTCACCTCGTTCGCACTGTGCCTCATCGTCGCCGCGCTGGAGTGCCGGAGCGAGACCGCGACGGTACTGACCACGAGCACCTTCGACAGCAGGCAGATGAACTGGGCGCTGTTCGGGGAGTTCGTGCTCGCCGTGCTGGTGACCCAGATGGACGCGTTCCAGCGCCTGCTCGGCACGACACATCTCACCGCGCTGCAGTTCGGCTGGGCGGTGGTGCCGGCCGTGGCGCTGCTCGTGGTGTGGGAATTCGGCAAGTTCGTCGCCAGGGAGCGATCATGACACAACTGGACGAGCGCCTCGCCCGCGGGCGGGCGGCTGCCAACGCGACTCCGCTGGCAGCACACGGAATCTGGGAAGCACCCCCGGACCGGCCGGACCCGGTGTCGCTGCTGGAGGCACAGGACGCCACCCGCGAACCGGACCTGGTTCCGGTGCGGCACGGGCGGATGCTGGTGTCCCCCTTCACCTTCTACCGCGGGACGGCGAAGATCATGGCGTCCGATCTCGCGGGCACCCCGGTGTCCGGGCTGGACGCGCAGCTGTGCGGGGACGCGCACCTGTCGAACTTCGGCCTGTTCGCCTCACCCGAGCGGACACTTCTGTTCGACCTCAACGACTTCGACGAGACCCTGCCGGGCCCGTTCGAGTACGACGTGAAGCGGATGGCGGCGAGCTTCCTGATCGCGGGGCGGAACAACGAGTTCAGCCACGCCGACGCGCTCGCGGTGGCCGTCGAGTCCGCCGCGGCGTACCGGGAGGCGATGGCCGAGTTCGCGCGGATGCGCACGATGGACGTCTGGTACGCCCGGCTCGACGAGTCCGAACTGCGGAACGCGGTCGAGGGCGAGGAGTCCACAAAGGACAAGAAGGTCCGGAAAGAGTTCAAGGCCGCGGAAAAGACCGCGACGAAGACGGCCGCGAAGGCCCGCACGCGGGACAGCACGCAGGCGCTGGCGAAGCTCGGCGAACTCGTCGACGGGCGCTACCGGATCGTCAGCAAGCCGCCGCTGATCGTCCCGGAGCGGGAACTGAAGGCGCTCTACGGGTTCGGCCCGGAGACGGTGACCGCCGTGGTGAACGAGCAGTTCAAGGCCTACCGCGAAACCCTGCCCGACGACCGGCGCCAGCTGCTGGACCGGTTCCGGATCGTCGACACCGCACGGAAGGTGGTGGGCGTCGGCAGCGTCGGCACCCGCGCGTTCATCGTGCTGCTGCAGGGGCGCGACGCCGACGACCCGCTGTTCCTGCAGATCAAGGAGGCGATGGCCTCGGTACTGGAGGACCACCTGCCGCCCAGCCGCTACCCGCGGCACGGCGAGCGCGTCGTGCGGGGCCAGCGGATGATGCAGGCCGCGAGCGACATCTTCCTCGGCTGGACCACCGGCCTCGACGTCAACCGGCACTACTACTGGCGCCAGCTGCGCGACATGAAGGGCTCGGCGATCATCGAGAACATGGTGCCGTTCGGGATGTCGCTGTACGCGCGGATCTGCGGCTGGACACTGGCCCGCGCGCACGCCCGGTCCGGTGACCCGGTCGCCATCGCGGCCTACCTCGGCACCAGCGACGCCTTCGACAAGGCGATCGGCACGTTCTCCCGGGCCTACGCCGACCAGACCGAACACGACTACCGCGCCTTCTCCGCCGCGATCGCCTCCGGCCGCCTCCAAGCGGTTGAGGGCATCTAGGTCGTCACCGTGGCGGCGGGGTGGAGCGGCCCCAGCCCTTGGTCGAGGTGTGCCGGTCCAGCAGCGGCCATACGCGGTAAGGGATGACCGTGTTGATGATCAGCGTCGTGTCGGTGTGTTTGACCCCGGCGACGTTCACCAGGTCCAGGGCGATCCGCTGGATGTCGCCGACCGAGTGGGCGGCCACGAGGACCACGAGGTCCTCCCGGCCGGCCTGGGTGCGCGCTTCGAGGACCTCCGGCACGTCGTGGAGCCGTTCGATGGTCTCGCTCAGCATGCGCTGATCGACTTCCAGGCTGATGTGCGCCTGAACCGGCAGGCCGATCGCGGACAGGTCCAGTTCCGGCCGGAAACCGCGCAGCACACCGGATTCCTCCAGCCTGGTCATCCGCGCCTGGATCGTGTTGCGGCTGACTCCGAGGTCGCTCGCCAGCTGGGCGACACCGATCCGCCCGTTGCGCTCGAGCCGTCCGATGATCTCCGCGTCGAGCCGGTCGAATGTTGTCATATCGGTCACTCCTTCGGCCCGAGACGCGCGTCATCTTGGCACTCTGCATAGTTCTGGACGGACATGTTGACCGATTCTTCCCGCGTATCGAGAGTTACCTCAGCAGTGTGACCCACGCCTGTGGGACACGCCACCCTCGACCGCTGGAGGAGTCCTCGTGACCGCGCAGACCGTCCTCGACGCCGACGCCGGCGTCTTCGATCGCCAGGCCGCCCTGGGCACGACGCACGAGCAAGTGATCTTCTGCCAGGACGAGCGGTCGGGGCTGCGCGCGATCATCGGGATCCACCACACCGGGCTGGGCCCGGCCCTGGGTGGCACCCGTTTCTATCCGTACCGGTCCGAGCAGGCCGCGCTCGCCGACGTGCTCCGGCTGTCGGAGGGCATGACCTACAAGGCGGCCGCCGTCGGATTGCCGCTGGGCGGCGGGAAGTGCGTGATCATCGGCGATCCGCTGGTGCGCAAGACGCCGGAGCTGTTGCACGCCTACGGCAGGTTCGTCGACTCGCTCGCCGGCCGCTACATCACCGCGGCCGACCTGGGAACGACGGCCGAGGACATGGACGAAGTCGGCACGGCGACGCGGCATGTGGTCGGCCGCACCGAGCAGGCCGGCGGGTCCGGCGACACCGGCTGGTCCACCGCGTATGGCGTGTTCCAGGCGATGCGGGCGGCCGCCGCCGTGCAGTGGGGTACCACCGGGCTGGCCGGGCGGACGGTCGGGGTGGAAGGTGCGGGCAAGGTCGGGTATCACCTCATCGGCCTGCTCACCGCTGCCGGTGCGCAGGTCGTCGTCACCGACCCGGCGGACGGAGCGCTGCAGCGTATCCGCGCCGCTTATGACAGCGTGCGGGTCTCCTCGGCGGTCATCGAGGACCCGATCGACGTCTACGCCCCGTGCGCATTGGGGAGCACGCTCACACCCGCTTCGGCGAACGCTCTGCGGGCGTCCGTGGTCTGCGGCGCCGCGAACAACCAGCTGCAGGACCGGACCGTCGCGGCGACCCTGGCCGACCGCGGCGTGGTGTGGGTTCCCGACTACATTGCCAACGCGGGCGGGCTCATCCAGGCCAACGGCGAACGGCTCGGCAAGTCACCACAGGACGTCCGGGCGGACATCGAAGCGATCAGCACCTCCGTCACCGACGTCATCGTGCAGGCCGGGCAGACCGGTGTCACCACCGCCGCGGTGGCCGACGCGATGGCCCGGCAACGCCTCGCGCGGGCAGCGCGCTGACCATCCGTTCGCCGCACCCGGAACAGGAAGACGGCAATGACTGACACTCTGCGGGACCACGCGGCCACCGCGTACGACCTGAACGACCGGTACCGCGCCGGTGCCCCGCCCGTGCTGCTGACCGGTATCCAGGCGATCGCCCGGTTGCTCGTCGAGCAGCACGAGCTGGACCGCCGGAACGGACGGCGGACGGCCTGCTTCGTGTCGGGATACCAGGGCAGTCCGCTGGCGGGTGTGGACCGGTTGCTCGACGGGATGCCCGACACCCTCGCCGCGAACGACGTGACCTTCGTGCCCGGCCTCAACGAGGAACTCGCGGCCACCTCGGTCTGGGGTTCTCAGACGGACCTGCCCGCCGGTACCTCGCGCTACGACGGCGTCGTCGGTATCTGGTACGGCAAGGGGCCTGGTCTGGACCGGGCCACCGACGCGTTACGGCACGCGAACCTGTTCGGCACCAACCCGAACGGCGGTGCGCTGCTGCTCGTCGGCGACGACCCGGGCAGCAAGTCGTCCACGGTTCCCGCGGTGAGCGAACGGTCCCTGGCGGCGCTCGGTATCCCGGTGCTGTTCCCGCGCACCGCGGCCGAGATCGTCACCCTGGGCCTGCACGGGATCGCGATGTCCCGGGCGTCGGGCTGTGTGGTCGCGCTGAAGATCGTCGCCGATGTGGCGGACGGCGCGTGGGCCGTGGACGACACCGTTTCCCGCGTCCGGACCACGACTCCCGAGACCGTGTGGGAAGGACGGCCCTGGACCTACCGGCAGCGCGTCGTCGACCTCGCCCCGGGCCACATCCAGTCGGCGGAGGCGGATTTGTACGGCCCGCGCACCGCCACCGTCCTGGCCTACGCGGCGGCCAACGACCTCAATCCGGTCGAGGTCGATCCGCCCGCGGCGACCGTCGGGCTGATCGCCTCCGGTAGCACCTATGACGCGCTGCGCCAGAGCCTCGTCGACCTCGGTGTCGATGACGTCCAGCTCGCGCCGTCCGGCGTCCGGGTCATGCGGATGGGCCTGATCCATCCCGTGGATCCGGCCGCCGTCGTGGAATTCGCCGCGGGACTCGAGGAAATCCTCGTGGTGGAGGACAAGACCGCGTTCCTGGAGACCAACGTCCGGGACGCGCTCTACGGGACCGCCCACACACCCCGCGTCCTCGGCAAGAAGGACGCCCACGGCCGGCCGCTCGTGCCGCATGACGGCGAACTGACCCCTGGGCGATTGGCGGGGCCACTGCGCCGGGTCCTCGGCGACCGGCTTCCGCTGGCCGCCCCGGCGTCCGGCCCGATCCCGCTCCCCCTGTTGAGCACGTCACGCGCGCCCTATTTCTGCAGCGGATGCCCACACAACAGGTCGACCGTGCTCCCCGAAGGTTCCCTCGGCGGGGGCGGCATCGGCTGCCACACCATGGTGACGCTCGAAGCACGGGAAGCCTCGTCGGTCATCGGGATCACGCAGATGGGCGGCGAAGGGACACAGTGGATCGGCCAGGCGCCGTTCACCGATGTCCCCCACATCTTCCAGAACGTGGGTGACGGCACGTACTTCCACTCCGGTCAGCTCGCCGTGCAGGCGTGCGTCGCCGCCGGGGTCAACATCACCTACAAGCTGCTCTACAACGAAGTCGTCGCGATGACCGGCGCCCAGGACGCCGAGGGGGCGCTGGGCGTCGAGGCGCTGACCCACAAGCTCACCAGTGAGGGCGTCGGCCAGATCATCATCTGCGCCGACGAGCCGGGCCGGCACCGGCGCCGCAAGCTCGCCAAGGGCACGCTGCTGTGGCACCGGGACCGGCTCGACGAGGCGCAGCGCCGGCTGCGCGACACTCCCGGGGTCACCGTCCTCATCTACGACCAGCACTGCGCCGCCGACGCCCGGCGGCAACGCAAGCGTGGAACGCTGCCGGCGCGCCCGACCAGGGTCGTGATCAACGAAGCCGTCTGCGAGGGCTGCGGCGACTGCGGCAGGAAGAGCAACTGCTTGTCGGTCCAGCCGGTGGACACCGAGTTCGGCCGCAAGACCCGGATCGACCAGACCTCCTGCAACACCGACTACAGCTGCCTCGACGGCGATTGCCCGTCCTTCGTCACCGTCGAGATCGACCCCGGCGCCCAGCGGGCCCGTCACGAGATCCCCGAACCGCCGAAGGTCCCGGCTCCCGCGTCGGCTGGGCCGTCCGAGACCCAGGACGTGTTCCTCGCCGGTATCGGCGGCACCGGGATCGTCACCGTCAACCAGGTGCTCGCGACCGCCACCCTGCTGGCCGGCTACGACGTCGAGACCCTCGACCAGACCGGGCTGAGCCAGAAGGCCGGCCCGGTCACCGGTCACCTTCGCTTCTCCGCCAAGGATCTCGAACCCTCGAACCGGGTCTCGCCGGGCGCTTCGGACTGCGTCCTCGCGTTCGACCTGCTGACCGCCGCCGAGCCGCGGAACCTGGCGTACGCCAGTCCTACAACGACCGTCGCCATCGCCTCGACCAGCGAGACACCGACGGGCGACATGGTGTACGACCCGGCCGTCGCCTATCCGGCGGCGGAGGAACTCGTCGAGCGCCTGGCATCCGTCACCGCCGAACTGCACACACTCGATGCCCTCGCCGCCGCGCAGACGCTGTTCGGGAACAACGCGGGCGCCAACTTCCTCGTCGTCGGCGCCGCGTACCAGAGCGGCGCGTTGCGGATTCCGGCCGACGCCATCGAGGAGGCGATCGGCATCAACGGGGTCGCCGTGTCCGCCAATGTCGCGGCGTTCCGCTGGGGCCGGGCCGCGGTCGCGGCACCGGATGCCTTCGCGGCCGCGGTCGCACCACGGGAACGGGCGAAGAAGGTCATCCCGCTGCCGGCCTTGGCCGGGTCCACCCTCGACGGCGAGGTCCGCCGTCTCGTGGAGCTTCGGGCTTCCGAACTCGTCGGGTTCCAGAACATGCCGACGGCCGAGAACTACATCCGGTTCGTGCAGCGCGTGTGGGACGCCGAGCGCGCGGTCACCTCGGAGACCCGCTTCAGCGAGGCTGTCGCGCGCTACCTCCACAAACTCACGGCCTACAAGGACGAGTACGAGGTCGCCCGACTGCTCACCGCCCCCGGTTTCGCCGACGCGGCCACGGCCGAGGTCCCCGGTAGCGGCCGGGTGACCTTCCAGCTCCACCCGCCGATTCTCCGCGCATTGGGACGGAAGAAGAAGGTGGCCTTCGGCCCTCGATCCCACCGGGCGCTGCGCATGCTGGCCACGTTGAAGGGGCTGCGCGGGACCCCGTTCGACGTGTTCGGCTACGCCCACGTCCGGCGGGTCGAGCGTGCCCTGCTCGCGCACTATCGCGAGGTCGTCACCGGCCTCACCGAGGGCCTCTCCCCCGACGGCTACGACCGCGCCGTCCGGATCGCGAGCCTGCCCGACACCGTCCGCGGCTACGAAGGTGTCAAGCTCGCCAATGTCGCCGCGTACCGCGAAAGCCTTGCCGCCGAAGGCATCGACGTCGGACCGCTGGGATGACCGGTCATGGCCAGTTCGCGCTGGATCGGATCTCGAACGCGCGGCTCGGGAAGACCTTCTCCACAAGGAAGTCGTGCACCGTGGGGTCGCCATCGGCGCAGCAGTCGGCGAGGACCGAGACTCCGTAGCCGCGATCGGCGGCGTCATAACAGGTCGCGGCCACCATCGCGCTCGTCGCCACGCCGGTGACGGCCACCGAGTCGACGCCACGCGCCCGGAGCACGAGGTCCAGGTCCGTCCCGGCGAAGGCGCTCGTCCGGCGTTTGAGCACGACCACGTCGTCATCGTGCGCCGGCAGGTCCAGTTCGACCCCGGGCGAGCCCTCGTGAAAGCCATCCCCCGCTTCGAAAAAGCCCGCGAACACCGGATTGGCGGGCGGCAGGTCCGCCCGGTTCACCCGGAAAGCGGTGTGCACGAACACGACGAGCGCCCCAGTGGCGCGCGCCCGGGGCAGCAGTTCGGTCAGGGGTGCGACGACCTGCCGCGCGAACTCGTACCGGCTCGTGATGCCCCGCTGGATATCGCCGACGATGAGTGCGGTTGTCATGAACCCAGTTTCCCGTCGAGGCGTTCCATCCGCCGGCCCGCCGTCAGCAGGACGACGATCCCGGCCACCATGATGACCGCGATCGCCAGCAGCGCATAGGTGAAGCTGCCGGTGGCGGTCCTGATCGCGCCGGTGAAGTACGGGCCGACGAAACCGCTCAGGTTGCTGACCGAGTTGATCAGGGCGATCCCGGACGCGGCCGCTGTCCCGGTCAGGCCGATCGCCGGGATCCGCCAGAACTGCGGCATCGCGGTGTAGATCCCGGCCACGCTGAGGCAGACGGCCAGGATGAACACGAGTCCGCTGGCGGCGAAGGTGGCCAGCAGCAGCCCGGCCGCGCCCACGGCCATCGGGACGCCGGTGGCGACCACCGCCGTCCACCGGCCCGCGAACCGCGACCAGACGAGCATCGCGAGCGCTGCCACGACGTACGGAATCGCCGACAGCAGGACACTGCTGACGTCGGCCGCGCCACCGATGCCGTGCGTGATCGAGGTGATCATGGTCGGCAGGAAGAACGCCAGCGGGTAGAGGCCGAACACGATCGCGAAGAAGCACACCGCGAGCGCCCACACCCGGCCGCTGGTCAGCGCCTGGCGAATCCCGGTGAGCGCACCGTGGCCACGCTGTTCCGCCGCCTCCGCGGCCAGTGTCCGCTCCAGCGCGGCCTTTTCCTCGTCGCCGAGCCAGCGCGCCTCGCCCGGCCGGTCGGGCAGGAACACGAAGATCAGGATCCCGATCACGACCGTCAGCCCGCCTTCGACGAGGAACAGCGAGCGCCAGCCGGCGATCCCGAACAGGCTCTGGCTCCACGTGAGCAGTGCGGCCGCCAGCGGGGAGCCGACGATCGAGGACACCGGGATCATCAGGAAGAACGCCGTCAGCGCCCACTGCCGCTGGCGGCGGGGGAACCAGTAGGTCAGATAGAGCAGGATCCCGGCGGCCAGGCCCGCCTCGGCGAACCCGAGCAGCAGCCGCGCGAGATAGAGCGTGCCGGCCGAGTTGACGGCGGCGGTGGCGCCGGTGACCAGGCCCCAGGTGAGCATGATCCGGGTGATCCACTTGCGTGCCCCGAACCGCCGCAGCGCGAGGTTGCTGGGCACCTCGATGATGATGTAGCCGGCGAAGAACAGGCCCGCGGCCAGGCCGACCTGCCCGCTGTCGAGATGCAGGTCGCGCGACATCGGCGCGGCGACGTAGCCGAGGTTGGCCCGGTCGATGTAGCTCATCACGTAGGCGACGCCGATCAGCGGGATGATCCGGGTGCCGATCTTGCGCCAGGTGCGGCCGGGCACGGTGCCCGGTGTGGTGCCGAGAGTGGAGCTCATGACGCTGTCCTTTCTGGACAAGAGGATTCGTCAGCGGGCCGTCCCGCGCAAGGCGCCGGTGGCGCCGGGGTCGATCGCGCCGCCGGCGGTGACGGCGACGCCGTAGTCCCGGGCGGCTCCCTCGTGGGTGACCTTCCCGTCGAGCACGTCTTCGCGGACCCGTTCCGGGTCGCGGGTGAACGGGTCACCGTGGCCGCCGCCCCCGGCGGTCACGTGCCGGTGCCGGGTGCCGGAAGTCATCACCAGATGTGGCTTGGAGTCGAGGATCCGCTCGCCGGGATCACCGCGGTCGAGCAGGTTGAGCGATGGGGTGCCCTGCGCTCCCCCGGCCAGCCCGTAGGGCAGGAACCTGCGCCGGTCGGACCTGATCTGCACGCTCGCCTCGGCGGCGAGGACGGTCAGGTCGCGGAAGGTGGCGAGGCCGCCGCGGAAGCGGCCGGCGCCGCCCGTGTCCGGCAGGTAGCCGTAGCCGTCGACGCGGACGTGCCCGGACCGTTCCAGTTCCTCGACCGGGGTGTTGGCCAGGTTGGCGCCCAGCGGGCTGATCCCGTCCACACCGTCGCGATCGGGCCGGGCGCCCCAGGCCCCGCACAGGACGTCCCACAGCACCACCGATTTCCCGTCGGAACCGGTGACCCCGATGGCGACCGAGTCGGGACCGCCGTCGCCCGCGGCCGGTACCCGGTCCGGGAACACCGGGGCGAGCGCCCCGAGTACGGTGTCGATGATCCGGTACGCCACCAGGCCCCGGGCACCCCGCGCGGCCGGGCGCTGTCCATTGAGGATGGACGCTTCCGGGATGACGAACCGGAACGGCCGGTAGAAGCCACTGTTGGCGGGGATGTCGACCCCGAGCGCGCCCTGCACAGCCGCGTACGAAGCGGACCGGGTGAACGAGGCCGTGGCATTGAGCGCGGAAGCGACCTGCGGCGACGAGCCGGTGAAGTCGAGTTCGATCCCGGCGCCGGACAGCGTGACCTTGACGTGGAAGGGAATCGGGCCCGAACCGAGGCCGTCGTCGTCGATGTGGTCGGTGAACTCGTAGCTGCCGGGAACCGCGTCGGCGAGCGCGGCGCGCAGGAGCGTTTCGGAATGGTCGAGCAGTTCCTCACCGAGGGCGGCCAGGCCGTCGACGCCGTGCCGAGTGGCGAGCGCGCGCAGCCCTTCGGCCCCGGCGTGGCATGCGGCGAGCTGGGATTCGAGGTCCCCGCGCAGCAGGTCGGGTTCCCGGACATTGCGCAGGATCAGGCGCAGGAAGGGTTCGTTCATCCGCCCCGCGTCGACCAGGCGCGACGGCGGGATCTGCACGCCCTCGGCGAAGATGCTCGTCGACTGCACGGCCATCGAGCCCGCGACCCAGCCGCCGACGTCCGCGTGGTTCACCACGGTCACGGCGAAGCCCAGCAGGTCCTCACCGGCGAACACCGGGGCGACCGCGAAGATGTCCGGCAGGTGCATCCCGCCCAGCGAGGGATCGTTGAGCAGATAGACGTCCCCGGGCCGGATCGCGGCACCGAATTCGGCGAGGATCGCCGCCATCGCGTCCGGAATGGACCCGAGGTGCACCGGACAGGTGTTGGCCTGCGCGATGACCCGGCCGCGGGCGTCGCACAGCGCCGCGGAGAAGTCCATACTGGACGCGACGATCTGCGAATGCGCGGTGCGCACGATCGTGATGGCCATCTCGTCGGCGACACCGGTGATGGCATTGCGGAAGACCTCGAACGTCACGGCGTCGCGGATCATGCGGCACTCCAGGTGATGACGATGTTGTGGAACCGGTCCCGGTGCACCAGCGCCCCGGGCGGCACGAGCGTGGTGGCGTCCATGTCCTCGACGATCATCGGCCCGGCGATGGGATCTTGACCGAGATCTCCGCGCCGGACGACCGGCGTGGAAACCGTTGCGGTGAAACGGCATTCGCGGGCCGCCGGCGGCCGGACGGTGTCGGGTGGCAGCCGGAGTACGTCCTCAATGGACACCGGGCTGGGCAGTGTGCCACGCACCCGCAGATTGACCAGCTCGACGAGCTCGTCGTCGCCGGCGCGGCCGTAGGTGCGCTCGTGCTCGGCGTGGAACCGGGCCCGGGCCGCGGCCAGCAGCTCCTCGGTCAGCTCGCCGCTGTCCAGCCGGATCCGCAGCTCGAAACGCTGGCCGCGGTACCGCATGTCGAGCATCCGCTCGATGACGGCGTCCTCCCCCAGTTCCGCCGACACCTTGGCGGTGAGCACGGCGAACTCGTCGCCGAGAGCCCGATCCGCGCGATAGGGCGCGACCTCCTGCAGTTCGGTGTCGGCGACGAGGAGACCGAGACTGCTGAACAGGCCGGGGTGGACGGGCACCAGCACCGTCGCGATACCGAGTTCCTTGGCCAGTTCCGCGGCGTAGAGCGGGCCCGCGCCGCCGAAAGCGACCATGACGGAGTCACGCGGATCGCGGCCGCGTTCGCTCGTGACCGCCTTGACGGCCGTCGTCATGCTGGACACCGCGACCTCGTACGCGCCCCGTGCCGTGTCGGGAACGTCGCGACCGAGCTGTTCGGCTACCGGCGACAGGGCTTTGACCGCCAGGTCGGGATGGATCGCGACGCGCCCGCCGGCGAGCGATTCGGGACTGAGATACCCGAGCGTCACGTTGGCATCGGTCAGCGTGGGCAGCTCCCCGCCCTGCCCGTAGCACGCGGGACCAGGCCGGGACCCGGCGCTGGCCGGGCCGACGTGCAGCCCGCCGGCCGGGTCGAGCGCGATGATGCTGCCCCCACCGGACCCGACCTCCGCGATGTCGACCGACGGGGTCCGCACGGGGTAACCGGCGCCGGAACCCAGTCCCCGCGCCACGTTCATGCCGCCGCCGACCTCGTAGTCCGCCGACACGAACGGCTCGCCGTGCTCGATCAGGGACGCTTTCGCCGTGGTGCCGCCCATGTCGAACGCGACCACCGCGGGCAGGTCCAGCACACGCGCGAGTTGCCGGGCCGCGGTGACCCCGGCCGCCGGGCCGGACTCGATGATCTGCACGGGCCGGTGTGCCACCGAAGCCGCGTCGAGCAGACCTCCACTCGACTGCATGACCAGCAGAGGCGCGTGCACCCCCTCCGCGCGCAGGCCCGCTTCGAGGCGGGTGAGGTAGCCGTGCACCGTGGGACCGACGTAGGCGTTGACGGTCGCGGTGCTGGTGCGCTCGAACTCCTGCGGTTGCGGGGAAATGTCCACCGACGCGGTCACGTACACCCCCGGCAGCTCCGCACGCAGCAGCTCGGCGACCCGCCGCTCCTCGTCCGCGCGGACGTAGGAGTTCAGCAGGCATACCGCCACGGCTTCGATCCCGTCCGCCCGCAATCGGGCGGCCAGCGCCCGGACCTCACCGGCGTCCGCGGGCGGGTCCAGCCGCCCGTCGGCGGTGATGCGCTGGGCCAGCTCATGGCGGTGCCGGCGCCGGGCGAGCGGCACCGGTTTGACCCACGACAGGTCGTACAGCACCGGGCGGCGCAGCCGGCCCAGCTCCAGCACGTCCCGGAAACCGCGGGTGGTGACGACCGCGGTGCGCGCGCCGTTCATTTCGAGGATCGCGTTGGTGGCGACCGTCGTGCCGTGCAGCATCGCGACCACCTCGGCCGGTGCGGCCTCGGCAGTTTCGAGCACGCTCGTCGTGGCGGTGACGACGCCCGTGCCGTAGTCGGGCGGGGTCGACAGGACCTTCATCGGCACCACCTGCCCGGCCGGGCCGAGCGCGATCACGTCGGTGAACGTCCCCCCGATGTCGGCGCCGACGCGCCAGCCAGAACGAGGATCGGAACTGGGAAGCACTCGAATCTCCTTCGCCGTGTCCAGCATCTTGGAGCACGGTAAGGAGTTGTTGAGATATTAGCAAGACTGAATTGAGATCTTTTATATCGTCGTCATGTACGACCACACGGGGGCGCCAGGTGTACCGTTCGGGCAACAGCCTGGTCCGAGGGGAGCACCGGTGCGCTACGAGCCCGACCTGATCCGCGAACACCCGCCGGCGTCCAGCCTGATGGAGAACGCCTACCGGCGGCTCAAGCGGGAGATCATCGAAATGGTCCGGCCACCGGGCGCGAGCTTCACCGAACAGGAGGTCGCGAAGTCCTTCGGGCTGAGCAAGACCCCGGTCCGCGAGGCGCTCGCGCGGCTGCACCGCGACAGCCTGGTGCGGCCGCTCCCCCGGGCCGGATATGTGGTTTCCCCAGTGACGCTCGGGGACGCGACCGACCTGTGCGACATGCGATCCCTGCTGCAGTCCGAAGCCGCCGCCTTGTGCGCCGAACGAGGACTGTCCGAACCGGACGCCAAGCGACTCGCCGAACTGGCCGTCGACACGGACGAAGACCAGCTCGGCGGCCCGCGGTTCGAAGAGCGGTTCCGGGCCAACTACGAGTTCGAGTCGATCATCGCGAACGGGTGCGGGAACGGCCGTCTCGCGGCCGCCTCGGTCGGCGTGCTCGACGAGATCGAGCGGATCTTCCGGCTGGGCATCAAGCTGGATCCGTCGATGCCGCCCGGACGGATCCGCGAGCGGCAGGCCATCGTCGACGGCATCACCGCCCGCGACCCCGACGCCGCCCGCCAGGCGATGCGGCAGCGAACCGGGTCCGCGCGGCGCGAGATCGTCGGCGCGCTGGCCGCGAGCCGCTCGATCATCCACGCGGAAATCGCCGCGCCCTAACGCTCCCGCACCAGAGTCGCCAGGCGGTGGCCGACCTGCGCTAGGTCGGCCTCGGTACCGCCGTAGAGCAGGCGAGCGTGCGCGGCCGGTCCCTGGAACGCGTCACCGGCGATCCCTGTTATCCCGTGTCGCAGCAGGACATCTTCGAGATCCCGCCCGCGCGCATCGAGCGCTGAGAAGTCCGGGAACACGAAGATGCCCGAGTCGGGACGCACAACAGGCAGTCCCGCCGCCTCGATCGCCGCGCACAGCAGATCGCGGCGGCGGCGGAAGGTCGCGAAGACCACGTCCAGCCAGTCCTGCGGTCCGGTGATCACGGCGCAGGCCGCCGCCTGGGGTACATCGCCGACGTTGATCGCGTCCCATTCGAAGGCCCGGTGCACGCGATCCAGCAAACGCGGCGGCGCATGCACGTAGCCCACCCGCCATTGCGTGAACGCGTAGTTCTTGCTCAGGCTGGTCACCGTCACGAGTTCGGGCCACTCGTCCCGCAAGGACTGCTGCGGCGTGTACCCTGGTCCACTGTGGACATACCGGGCGTAGGATTCGTCCGCCAGCACCAGCAACCCGTGCTGGGCGGCCAGCGCCAGAATCGCCGACAACTCGTCGCGCGCCGGCGTGTGCCCCGTCGGATTGTTGGGGTTGCACAACAAGATGGCCCGGGTCGCGGGTGTGACCGCGGCAGCGAGGGCGTCGAGGTCCGTCGCCCAGCGCCGCGCCGCCCGGCTCCGGACGTACACCGGGCGGGCGCCCGCCATCCGCACCATGCCGTCGAAGAAGTACGTCGGAGCGGGCACGAGCACCTCGTCGCCTGGCGCGAGCAGCGCGCGCAGGACGACGTTCATCCCGTGCTGGGCGCCGTGGGTCACCAGCAACTCGCGTTCCGGGTCGACCTCCAGGCCGGACTCCGCGCGCAGGTGGTCCGCCACGACCCGCCGCAGTTCGGGCCAGCCCCTCGACTGCCGGGGTAGCACCTGGGTCGCCGCCTGGCGAACCGCTTCGAGCACGTGCCCGGGCATGGCCAGCGCGGGCACGCCGGGCATGGGCACCACGGACCGCGCCCGCGCGCGATCGGCCAAGTCCAGTGCTGCCACCCGCTCCATCGCGCCTCCTAATATCTCAATCGCTGAGGTTAAGATATCAGAAACCCGGTCGTAACGGGCTGCTGACGGCGTGCGACCGTTATGTCGTGGTCCGTTCTCGATCATTTGCCCTGTTCGGCGTCCTCCTCGTGACCATCGCTGGTGCCGTGGCGTGTTCACAGCCGGAAAACCCGACCGCGACCGAGGTGGTCACGGTGGTGGCGGTGGACAAGCTCGGCAATCCGATACCGGGCTACGAGGTCGAGGCTTCGGACGGGTTCGTCGACGGGTGCATGGCCAGCGCGGCCGGCGGAGAGGGACTGGTGTCGTGCTACCCCACCGCGTCGGGCGCCGACGTGTGCTGGGTCGACAGCGACCGCGTGACCTTGTTGTGCGGCACCGATCCGTGGGAGAAGAAGCTCCACCGGATGACGTCCGACGAGGAGATCGGCGCCGTGACGCCGAAGCCGGTGCCGGACCCGTGGGGGCTCGTGCTCGCGGACGGCGCCCGCTGCCGGCTGCGCAACGGAGGCTCGTGGGGCAGCCGGGCCGACGGCTGGGTCGGCGCGTACTCATGCGACCGTGGCGAGGCCGAATACGTGCTGGTGAGCCAGGATCAGCCGGAAAGCGTCGCGGACCGGTCGGGTCCGGTGTGGCAGGTCCACATCGGAGCGCTCGGGAACGAGGGCGACCAGTTCCCCGCACCGGCCCCGATCGCCGTCGCCACGGCTTACTTCGCCGGTACGCCGTAAGGAAAGGCCATGACCGAGAACACCCGCGTCCAGGGTTACCTGGGCCGCATCGTCACGCCCGGCGGCGAGGTGGCGGGCACCTGCTTCCAGATCGCGCCGGGGCTGCTGGTGACCGCCCGGCACGTGATCGCCGAGCTGCCGGGGCCGGGACTGGCGGTGGAGGCCCTTGACGGCTCCGGAGCACGCGGCGACGTGCGGGTGGTGCGGGTCGACGAGGTGCACGATCTGGCCCTGTTGCAAGGAAATGTCCCGCTGCCCGATCACGTGCGCCGCTGGCTCGCGAGCGACGGCGTGCCGTTGAACACCGAGGTCGTCGTCACCGGGGTGAGCCGGGTGGAAGACGGGGACCGCGACTATCGGTACCTCGACGCTCCGGGCACCTGGGCCGGCGGCACCACCCGCGACGGCGAAGTGGCGCTCGGCCGGTTCTCGTCCCGGGACGTCGTGCTGGGCATGAGTGGTGCGCCCGTCCGGCGGGTCGCCGACGACCGGGTGGTGGGCGTCGTGTCCGCCCGTTACAACAGCGCCGACGGGTGGCTGGCCGGCACGGTGTGGGTCGCGCGGACCGAAGATCTCCGGAGCCTGCTTGAGGATCTGCGATCGGAGCCCGACGCGCAGCCGGTCGAGTGGGACGAACTCGGCGAGCTGCTCGACCTGCCGCGCACCGCCGCGTTACCCGGGGGCGCCCGGGTGAAACCGCTGACCGCGCTGCTCGCGGTGGTGGCCGCCATCGTGATCGCGGTCGCCGTCACCCTGGTCGTCCTCAGGCCGGGCGGCGACGTGGCCGCACCGAGCACGCCGGTCCGGTCCTCGGCGAACGCCAGCCCGGTGCCCGCGGACCCGGCCACGCCGCCGGTCCTCGTCGAGAACGTCACGGCGTTGCGCAGCAACGCGGGTGACGGGAGCTTTGTGTTGCCCGAGCCGCTGGTCATGAGCCCCGCCGAGCTGGCGCGGTTCAACCAGGAGGTCTCGCCCAGCACGCGGGACTGGTGGAGCTGGTACGGCGAACGCGGCGGCGCCGCCCTCGGCTCCGGGCTGACCACGATCACCCTGCGCGGCAACACTTCCGAAACGGTCCGGATCGTGGATCTGAAGGCGGTCAAGCAATGCGGGCCACCGTTCGACGGCACCTACTTCCAGGGCTACAGCCAGGGCACCGGCGACAACATCACGATCGGCTTCGACCTCGACGAGAGCGACCCGTCCGCACAGGAGATGGCCTATACGAGCGGGCGCGGTCTCTTCCCCACCGGCGACCACTTCTTCGACCGCAAGACGGTCACGCTCGCGCCGGGCGAGGTCGAGACGATCACCGTCGGCGCGTTCACCAGCACCAGGTCCTGCACCTTCGGCCTGCAGCTCGTGGTCGCGACCGCCGCGGGATCGTTCACCCAGGACATCACGGACGCGGGCAAGCCGTTCGTGGTCAGCGCGATGGCACCGCCCGCCGTGGCCGGCCAGCCGCTTTCGGGGTACCGCCAGGCCTACCGGCTCGAAGAGGGCCGGGAGTGGGTGCGGGCCGGGTAACTGACAAGGAAGGATCGGCGTGCGGATCAGGACACTGCTCGTGCTGGTGGCCGCGGTCGTGTTGCTCGCGACCGCGATCACGGTGGTCGTGGTGGCGAAACCCTTCGCGGGTTCGTCCACTGTGGACGGCAGCTACGCGTACACGACCGAGCGCGAACTGGTCGTCATGCGGGACCGCACGATCGTCAGCCGGGTCAACCGGATCTTCGACCTCGCCGATCCACTGTGGAACAAGGTGGTGTGGACCGACGACGGCAATCGCGTCGCGCTCCTCTCGGACACGCAGATCCGGCAGGAGGACCCTCAGCAGACCGAACTGATCTGGGTCGACGTGCGGAGCGGGGAGCAGCACCGCGTCCCGTGCCCCCGCTGCGACGACCTGGCCGCCGCGGGCGGATCGTCGCTGCTGCTCACGGCCGGGGACGCCTTCACCACACTCGACCTCAACGACCCCGCGCACCGCACGCCGGTCGAACTCCCGCCGGTCGGCGACAGCTCGTTCCTGCGGGGGTTCCTCACCTCCGGTGGCGGCAGGCTGTTGACCCGGCAGGGCATTTCGGGTCAGCGCAACACCTACTTCCAGCGGCTGGAACTGGTGCGGATCGGGAACCCCGAGGGCACCCTGGTGGGCCGGTTCGAGTCGAACGACTACCCGGTGGCGACAGCGGGTCCCAGCGGCGACGGCGTGTTCGCGGTGGCGTTCCGCCCCGACCCGGGCGAGTGCGTCGAGGACTTCCCGGTCTACCTCATCGATGACAAGGGGCACCCGGGCAAGACCGACCTGTCCGCGGCCTATCCGCCCGGGTACGTGCGAGGCACGCAGGGCGGGATCGAGGTCCACGACCTGTGGTGGGGACGCGACGGCCGGCTGCGGGCCACGATGTCGTCGTGGACGTGTGACAACAGCCGGCGGGCCGAGAACGACAAGCAGGTGCCCGCCCGGCCGTCCGCGGTGTGGCGGCTGGACGGCAACCGCTGGGCGCCCGACGCGGGCGAGGGCGTGACGTCGGCCCGGGAGATCAGCGGGTCCGTCCGGATGGAACTCGCCGTCCCCGACTGCATCGGCCCGCTACCGGCGCAGGCGGACGTGACCTATTGCCGTACCGGCACCCTGTACCGGGCCGAGGACGGACGGCGCGACGTGGTCGCCGACCACGTTCTGGCGCTGTCCGCCCCGCACTGATCAGGCGCCGGTCTCGTAGGTGAGTTTGACCTTGACCGTCGCGTCGAGGGAACCGCCCGCGACGATGATGTTGCCCTTCGCCGAGAAGCCGAGCCCGAACTCGATCTCCAGCTTGTCCGGGGAGACCGCGTTTCCCAGCCGGCCGAACATCTCCGCGGTGGAGCGCGCCGTGTTCACGATGACCTCCTGCGCCGTGTCGAGCAGATCCACCGCTCGGGCGCCCGCGTCGCTCAACCTCGATGTCGGTTCCGAACCCGGTACCGTCACCGTCTCCACGAGCACGTCGACCCCACCGAACCGCATCGGCTCCAGACGTCCTGCCACAGCACAGCTCCCCTCCTCGACTGCGGACAATCTACGCACCCACCGCCGCTCGGCGGGCAGGCACCGTCGATGAGTTCTGCGCGCCGGGCGGGTCTATCCGGGCGACGGACTCTGGAGGGAGCGGGCATGAGCAAGGTGATCGCGGACATCTCGATGTCGCTGGACGGCTACGTCACCGCGACCGGGGTGGACCAGGAGCACGGCCTCGGTGTGGGCGGCGAGGCGATTCACGCGTGGGTGCTGGAGGAGCCGCGCTCCCCGGCCGACGAAACGGTGCTGGCGAACAGTTTCGAGCAGACCGGAGCCGTGGTGATGGGGCGGCGGCTGTACGACATCGTGGACGGCCCGAACGGCTGGAACGACGATGTCGGGTACGGGCACGACCAGAACCAGTCGGCCGCGCCGCCGTGCTACGTGGTCACCCACGAACCGCCCGCGCACGTGCGGCTCGTGTCGAGGTTCCGGTTCGTGACCGGCGGCGTGGCGGCCGCCGTCGACCGGGCCCGCGCGTCCGCGGGCGGCAAGGACGTCGTGGTCATGGGCGGCGCGAACGTCATCGACCAGACCCTGGCGGCGGGCCTCGTCGACGAGCTGCGCATCCACCTGTCCCCCGTCCTCCTCGGCGGCGGGACCCGCCTGTTCGACCTCGCCGGGGCGGTGCCCCTGGTGCAGCGGGAAGTCACCGAATCACCCCGGGCTACGCATGTGACGTACGAGGTCGTCAGGGCCGCCGGGGCGTGACGGCGTCGGCCTCACGGGAACAGCGGCTGCGTGCCCGCACCGATGCAGACGAAACCCGCCGCTGCGGTTTCGTCGCCTGCCGACTGCTGGACTTCGGCGAGTGCGGTCGCCGGGGAGCGGCCGGCGGCTAGTCCTTTGTGGAACGCCGTCATGACCGGAGCTGTTGTCGCATCGGGGATCTGCAGCACGGAGGCGATCAGCTGCGCCGTCCCACGTGCGAGGAACGCCACCGCGAGGCCCATCAGCTCGTCGCCGGTATGCACGACGGGGCGGCCGCTGTCGCACGCGGCGAGCACCAGGGTGTGCGGGACCCGCGGCAGCCGCTCCACGTCGTGGATCATCAGCGGACCGTCCGCGAGCGCGATGGCGGAGAACAACGGGTTTTCGGCGGACAGGTGGCCGTGCGCGGCGAGATGCACCAGCCTCGCGTCCGTCAGCACGCCACGGACCGCGTCGACCGAGGCCTCCGCACCGGTGAGCGCGACGCCACCGTGGATCGCCGCGACCTGCTCCGCCTCGCTGGCCGCGGCACGCAGCCGGGGACCCGCGACCGCCGCCACCGGGCCTTCGCCCACGTCCGGCGCGCGGTGGCGGGCCGCGTGCCAGAGCGTCGCGGATGGGGCGAGGGTGATGGGCCTCCCCCGGCAGGCCGGGAGCACGGACCACGGCAGGCTGTGCAACGGCCCGGTGGGCACCACCACGAGCGGGCGGTCGGCCACTTCGGCGAGTGGCCTGAGCAGCAGCCCGTCGAGCCTCGCGGCGGCCGCCCGAAGCAACCCAGCGGCCGCCTCGCGCACCACCGCGGTCCCGGCCGACCTGCGCAGCGCGAAGGTCAGCCGCTCGACCAGATCCGCCGCTTCGGCCACCGTCGCGAGCCGGTGGCTGCGCACACAGCCGTCGACCACGGTCAGCGCGTGCAACTCGCCGTCGTGCCGCACGTATTCCACCAAGGCCCACGGCCCGAGCGCGGCGTGCAGCTCACCGGGCGTCACGGGGGCCGGCGACGCGCCGTCGGCTTGGCCGCCGAGGTACCGGCTGCGGTCCCGGATCTTCCGTTCGAGCGCCGCCTGCCGGGCCAGCAACGGCGCGGGCGCGGAGACCCGGTCGGCCAGGTCTCGCGTCACGGCGCGCAACTGGGCCAACAGCGCCGTCAGCTCCGGGTCGTCGGGCGGGCGGACCGGCGTGACCGGCAACTGGCTGGCCCGTGCTCGTTCCGACCACTCCAGCGCCTTGTCGGTGCGGCCGGTGCGGAACGCCATCGTCAGCCCGAGCGCGGCCAGGTCGGCCCGATGCGCGGCGGCGTGCACGCGCAGGTCGGTGGCACCGAGGCCGGCGCCGTACTCGTCGAGGATCCGCAGGCCGGTGCGGGTGGCCGTCAGCGCGCCACGGAGGTCGCCGGCCGCCTGCCGTCGCAGGGCCCGCGCGTACCAGCCGCGGGCCCGGACCAGCGCAGGTCCCCTGGTCCGGGCCGCCGCCTGTTCGAGATACCCGCCGCCGCGGTCGGTGCGCGGTCCGCTCAGCTCGGCGGCGACGATCAGGGCGTCCAGCGCCGCGCCCGGCCAGCCCGTCGAGTCCAGCGTCGCCACCATCGTGTCGATGATCGCCGCCGGGACACGGGGGCGGCCGCCGCTCGCTTGCTGGGCGCGGAGCACGGAGAGCCGCGCCAGCTCGGTCCACTCGGGCCTGCCCTGGGCGCGGAGCCGTCGCAGCGCCGTACGAGCGTGACGTAGTGCCGCGTCCGGATCGCCGGCCAGCAGTCCGGCCTGCACCAACAGGAGCTGCACCTCGGGCACCTTCAGCGACCGGTTTTCCCGCCGGTAGGACTGGATCGCCTGCGCGGCGGCGACCTCGGCCTCGGCGGCCAGGCCCACCGACAGCAGCAGCTCGGCCCGGTCCTGGTGCAAGGTGCCCAGCTGGGCGCCGTGCGCGGCGATGATCTCCTCCGCCCGGCCGAGGTGGCGCAGCGCGGCCGGCACGTCCCCGCGCAGCGTCTCCATCAGGCCGAGGTTGTTGGCGATCAGGCCGATGGTCAGCGGACGGCCCAGCTGCCGGGCCAGGGTCTCGGCTTCGACCAGATCGCGTTCGGCGGCGGTGAACGCGTGGCGGTCGGAGTGCACGAGGGCCCGGTTGATCAGCATCCGCTGCACGCCCAGCAGGTCCCGATACCGCCGCAGCGCCCGCAGCGCCACGTCGAACTCGGCCAGCGCGTCGTCGAGCCGGCCGATCACATGCAGCACGATGCCCCGTTGCGCGCGGGCCCTGGCCGCCTCGACGCCGTGCAGGTCAGGCAGGGCGGCGTCGATCTCGCGCAGCGCGGCCTGCGGCCGGCCGAGCTGAAGGACGGCGAACGCGAGCTTGTGCCGGGCCTGCGCGGTCAGCTCGGGCGAGCCCGCCCGAGCACCCCAGGTCATGGCCCGCCTCAGATGCCGGGCGGCGGCGCCGAGCTCGCCGACGTGCAGCAGCGCATGTCCCCACGCGCGTTCGGCGGTGGCGGCCGCCGCCGGATGGGTCGCACGGGCGGCGCGGCGCGCGGCCCGTTCCGCCAGCGGCAGCCCGGAGCCGGGGTCGCGGTCGACCGCCGCCTGCGCGGCGAGCGCGTCGGCCAGTACCGGGTCGTGGGGCGCGGGCTGTATCACGGCGGGTCCTCGTGCTTCCGTCCCAGAAATACCTAGTTCGGGCGAGTACAGGACCCGTCCGGGAAAGGACACTGTTCCCATGCTGATCCAAGTGGGGCCCGCTTTGCACCACAGTGACCAACTCGTCGTCGATCTGGGGCAGCTCGGGTTCGTGCTGGACCTGCTCGACGAGCTGGGGGTCAAGCACTCCGCGCCCGGCCCCGGCGACCAGGACGAGCTGCTCGGGCTCGCCCGGCTGCGCGATCTCACCGAAGCCGACGGGAGCGACCTCGAGGTGGGCGACGTGCTGGCCGTGCTGCGGCAGCAGGCGGCCGCCCGGCGGGACGGCTTCATCCCGCCGATGGGCCGCAACCGGGTGGTGGAGGCCGTGATCGGCGACGGTCACAAACCCATGGCGCTGGGCGAAGTCGGCTCCAGCGGGCACAAGCCGATGGCCGGTGCGGATCCGCAGCCCGTCGACGCCTCCCAGCTGCCGGACGTGTCCATGATCGCCGCGGACGCCGGGAAGGGCGTGCACGTCGGCCTGGTCGACACCCCGGTCCCGCCGGTGCGGCCCGGCACGCCGGACAACCCGCTCCCCTACCGCGCCGGGCACGGTGAGTTCGTCGCGAGCCTCATCCGCCGGCAGGCGCCCGCAGCCGAGGTCACCACCGAAGGCGCGCTC
Source organism: Amycolatopsis sp. GM8 (assembly GCF_021653975.1). GTDB lineage: Bacteria > Actinomycetota > Actinomycetes > Mycobacteriales > Pseudonocardiaceae > Amycolatopsis_E. Next base: position 157,807 of record NZ_JAJKFK010000003.1, read on the forward strand.
GATCCCGAAACGGGGCGGGCTGATTCCTGGGACATCGCCCGGGCGATCCTGCGGCTGGTCACGACCGGCCAGCTGGACATCCTGAACCTGTCGCTCGGCTGCTACACGCTCGACGGGCCGCCACTGGTGATGACCCGCGCGATCGAACGGCTCGGCGACCGGGTGCTCGTGATCGCGGCGGCGGGCAACCACGGCGATTTCGCGCAGCTCGCCGGTGGCCGCACCGCCCGCTCCGGTTCCTGGCCCGCGGCGATCCCGCCGGTGATCGCGATCGGCGCGGCGGAGGACGACGGGACCACCGCGTCGTTCAGCCCGAAACTGTCCTGGGTCAGCTGCACCGCGCCCGGCGTGGGCGTCGTCGGCTCCTACCTCACGGGCGAAGTCCGGACCAGCACCGGGGACGTGCGTTTCGACGGACTGGCCCGGTGGAGCGGTACGTCGTTCGCGGCCGCCACGGTCTCCGGCGCGGTCGCCGCGCGTACGGTCCCCGGTTCGGTGACACCCCGGCAGGCATTGGCGGGCCTGCTGGCCGAAGGGACTCTGGTGCGACCGTTCGCCGAAGCGCGATGATGTGACCATGCGTGATGATCCCGGGGTGGTGGACCTGGTGCTCCGTGCCCGGGACGGCGATGACAAGGCGTGGGACGGCATCGTCGAGCGGTACGCCCCGCTGATCTGGTCGGTGTGCCGCCGGTACGGGCTGGGCGGCAGCGACGCGGACGACATCGCGGGCAGTGTCTGGCTGCGCCTGGTCGAGCACCTGGCGACGCTGCAGGAACCGGCCGCGCTGGCGGGCTGGCTGGCGCGCGTCGCCCAGCGCGAATGCCTGCAGGCACTGCGAATCAGGAAGCGAACGGTGGCTGTGGACGATCCCGAACCCGACAGCGGCCCACTGGGGCTGGACGGTGACCTGCTGGTCGCGGAGCGGCGGCACGCGCTGCGCACCGCCTTCGCGGAGCTCCCGGTCCGCTGCCGGGAGCTGCTCGGCCTGCTCTTCGCCGAGCCCCCGGTGCCGTACCTGGAGATCGCGGCGGCGCTCGGCCTCCCGGTCGGCGCCATCGGGCCCAACCGGCGGCGCTGCCTGGACCGGCTGCGCCGCAGCCCGGTGCTGGCCGCCTTCGCGCCCGCGTGACGGCAGAAAGGGACGGCATGACGGACGAGCCGACGTGGTGGAGCGACGACGACCGCTTCGTTGCGGAGCTGGGCGCGGCCATGCGTGACGCGCAGGCGCCGGAGTCCTTCCTCCGCGCCGGGCGGGCCGCTTTCGCTTGGCGGACCGCCGATGCCGAGTTGGCCGAGCTGTCCTCTGATTCGTCGCTCGCGGAGGTGGAACCCGCGGGCCTGCGCGGCGGGCCGGACAGTCCCGGGCCGCGCGCGCTCGGTTTCACGGCCGGGAACCTGTCCGTCGAGGTCGAAATCCATCCCGACGCCGTCCGGGGCCAGCTGGTGCCGGCACAGTCCGGCACGGTGCTGGTCCGCGGCGAGGACGGGCCCGGCGCCGAGGTGCCGGTCGACGACGTCGGCTGGTTCGTGATCCGGCCGGTGCCGGCGGGCCGGTTCCGGCTGCACGTGCGGACGGCGGCCGGTGCGGCCGTGCTGACCGGCTGGATCGCCGCGCGCCGGTAGTCCACACCGGACGCGGCGGCGTCCTTTCCGGAATTCGTTGTATCACCGGGTCTCTTCGCTCCTCCGGTCTGTGCTGGCACAAATCTGGAGGAGGAACCGTGAGCGATCCCGCACGCGCCATGAGCAAGGAAGACGCCTACGCCGAACTGCTCGACCTGCAGTCGGGCGACGTGATCCGGTTGGAGGGGGAAGGCAGCCCGGCCGGGGTGAGCCTGGACGGCTGGAACGGCAGCGACGCCGAGGCGGGCAATGTCGCCGGCGTCGTCATCCGTTACTGGGCCTCGGGCAGCGCCCGGATCGGCAGACCGAGCGGTGGCGGCGCGCCCGACCGGCTCGACCCGCGCAACGCCCTCGCCCTGGTGCGGCTGTGCCAGTGGCTTAAGGACACCTACAACGCGGTCGAGCTGTACCACCTCGGCATCTCCGGCGGTGGTGTCGACCGGTCCGGCAGCCCGCGCACCGACTGCCACGGGCAGGGCCGCGCCGTCGACTTCATGGGGATCAAGGCGGTCGCCGACGACGGCGAGGAATGGACGCTCACCGTCAACGACGACTGGGGCACGGTCTCCACGAAGGCCACGCCCGGCGGGGACTGGCCGTCCGACACCGGCTCGGCCACGTCCTACCGGCTGGACGACGAGGACGTGGACCCGTTCGTGCGCGATTTCTGGCGCTCCGTCTACGAATTCGTCGCCTCGGAATGGCAGGACCGCACCGACGGTCCCGACGGGGCGGACACCGCCACCGCCATCGGCGACCGCAGTTTCATCATGCACCCCGACCACCCCGCGACCGCGCCGGGCACGGCCCACGGCCGCGAGGCCCACAAGAACCACCTCCACATGCAGATCGGCGTGACCGGAACGGAGTCCTGACCATGAAAACCCTTTCGGTGTGCGACATCCGGTTGCATCCCTCCACAGTGGACACCGACTTCGAAAAGGCGATGGTCGAAGAAGTGCTGCCGGGTGCCGGTGACGGCTACCCCGCGGGCGGGGTGTTCACGCGCGCCCTCTACCGCCGGACCGGCGAGGACTTCCCGCCCGGCTACCGGTGCCTCGTGTACTCGGACCGGCCCGGCGACAGCGGGTTTTTCGGGATGCGCAAGGCGATCGAGCCGCTCGGCGCGCACACGGCCGAACCCTGGCACCGCTCGCTGCGCGGCAGCGCGGACGAGGAGGCCGCGCTGGAACCCGTGCGTAACTCTGCCACCACCGGCCTGATCATGATCACCGTGCATCGCTCGCTGCGCCTGATCCCCGAGGACTTCGAGGCGCCGCTGGACGCCGCACTGCTGGCGGAGGTGCGGTTCAGGACCCGCGTGAACAACTCGATCGCCGCGTTCTGGACCCGCGACGACACCGCTGTCGAGGGCCGGATCGAGTACCTCGTGGTCGTGTTCGGCCAGTACATGACGGCGCCGCGGCTCAACACCGGTGTACTGCAGACGATCAGCGACACGAACGGTGTGATCGTCGGCTCGGATTCCTTCCGGCACGTGGGGACCGTGGCCGGCGACCCGGCCGGGAAGGCTTGAGCGCCATGGAAAAGCTGTGTGGCTTCGTGGCGCCGTCCGGGGAGAAGGCGTACTTCTTCACCGGCGACCGCTACATCCGGTACGACGTGGAGAAGGACGGTATCGACGACGGCTATCCGCTGTCGATCGCGGCCCAATGGCCCGGGCTGTTCGAGTCCGATATCGACGCGGCCATGCCGTGGAGCGACGGGTCCGTGTTCTTCTTCAAGGCCGGCCAGTGCCTGTCCTATGACATCGAGAACAATGCGGTGCTGGACGGACCGCGCTCGATCGCCGAGCGGTGGCCGGGCTTGTTCGAGTCCGGTATCGACGCGGCGGTGTTGTGGGGCAGCGGAAACGCGTACTTCTTCCGCGGTGAGCTGTACCAGCGGTTCGACGCCGAGACCGGTGCGATCGACCCAGAGGCACGCTCCATCGCCGAGGACTGGCCTGGCGCGTTCACCTCGGGGATCGAAACGGCGCTGTGGTGGCCGAGTGGCAATCCGTACTTCTTCTCCGGCGACCAGTACGCCCGGCACGATCCCGACAGCGGCGCCGTCGTGGAGGGCTACCCGAGGTCCATTTCGGACTGGAAGGGCCTGCCGATCGGCCCACTGGCGGCGCCAGGGCCGGCCGGATCCTCGCTGTCGGTACGGGAGTTCTTCCCGCGGTTCAGCGAACCCTTCGAAGCCCGGCTGTCCTTTTTGTACCAGGACATCAAGGGACTGGTGACGACGGGCATCGGGAACCTGGTCGACTCGCCGGAGGAGGCGGCGGCGCTGCCGTTCGTGCACAAGGACACGCGTGAGCCCGCCACCCGCGAAGAGATCGTCGCGGAATGGCATCTGATCAAGGACACCCCGGGCCTGGCGCACGCGGGGGCCGGTGCGGCGAAACGGATCCACACCCTGGAGCTGCCCGAGTCGGCGATCGACGAGCTGGTCCACCAGCGTTTCGACCTGAACGAGACCCGGCTCGCCGCGTTCTTCCCCGGCTGGGCGGACTGGCCCGCCGACGCTCGGCTCGGCGCCCACAGCATCGCCTGGGCGGGAGCCTTCTTTCCCACCCGCTGGCCGGATTTCACGGCGGCGGCCAACTCCGGCGACTGGCTCAAAGCGGCGGACCAGTCCCACCTGAGCGAGGACGGCAACCTGGGTGTCGCGCCACGCAACAAGGCCAACCGCACGCTGTTCCAGAACGCGGCCGCGGTCGCGGCGCGCGGACTCGACCCGGCACTCATCTACTACCCGGCCGTCCTCTGACGGTCGCAGCACAGCAAGGAGCCACCGATGGTGAACGCGGCAGGGCCGATCATGGCCGGCGGGTTCGAAACCCTGACTCTCAACGAGGCGGGCGTGGAATACTCGCTCGTTTTCTTCCCCGACAAGCACAACGACCAGCTGCAGGCCGAGGGCAAGGCGCCGGTCTTCTACTGGATGCCGAACGAGATGCGCCTGGCGCGCAAGCAGAACGGCGACTTCAAGCTCAGCTTCCTGCACTACCTCGGCGTCCAGGACGGCCAGACCAACCTCGCGGTGCCGCCGGGAACCTCACGCGAGACCTCGGGCGGGATCCTGAGCTTCGCGATGACGGGCAAGCCGCCGGACGGCATCCTCACGGCCGCCCACAAGCAGATCCTCGAACTGAAACAGCAGGGCTCGCAGGACAGGTTTTCGCAGGTACTGCCCGGGATGGCGGAACGCGCCACGCCCGCGGACCTGCGGCCGGTGCCGATCCGCGCGTCGACGCTGCGGCTGATGATCACCGACGTGGACGGCCTCGGCGGCGGCAAGCCCGGCGACCCGTTCTTCGTCAACGCCCAGGGCGGCGGCTCCGGCAGCCTGGTGCCGACGGCCGAGCACCCGTTCATCGTCAACCTCGGCACCCTGGCGGCGGCCACGGTGGAACAGGGGCTGCTGTCCACCCAGGTGCCCGTCGCGGTCAACGCCGACCTGACGCTGCCGTTGTGGGCGCCGATCACCCGGCTGCACATGACCGCGCATTGGGACCGCGTGTTCGAGCACTTCACGGCCCAGGCGGGCGCGCAGTTCTGGTTCAGCAGCGCCGATCTGAAGGCGACCTGGAACACCCTGCGGATCAACGGCGACATCGAAATAGACCTGGAGATGGACCGCACGATCCCCGGGGCGGACAACAAGGAGGCGATGGTCGAGAAGTACATCGACCTGCTGGTCGGGATGTGGCTGGACCAGGCGAAGCAGGTGATCTTCCAGCCGATGCCCGAGGTGGCCGACCCGGCGCCGCCGAAACCGGGCGGCCTGCTGAGCATTTTCGGCTGGGGGTTCGGCGGTGGCTTCAGCCTCAACTTCCGGCGGGACAAGGTGGAGATCGCGAACTCGTTCACCTTCAACGTGGACGAGGTGTACGCGCAGCCCAGCACCATGGGCGGCAACGTCGACGGCATCGCCGACCTGCTGACCGCGCATCCCGAGCTGCGCGACCGCTACCTGCGCAACCTCTACCTCGACAACTGGGACCGCAAGATCACCACGGTGTGCCGGCCGGTCGTGCAGTGGCCCGATCCGGCGCGCGGCATCACCGGCGACCCCGTCAGTTCCGCGTCCGTGCAGATCGGTTATCCCGACGTCGACGGCAAGATCGCCTGGGCACAGCACGAGTTCACGCCGCCGGAGCATCCCGCCGAGGTGGACGCGTCCGGCGTGCAGGGGGACGGCGCCGAGGTCGCCGAGACCACCGTCGAGAAGCCGGACAACTCGAGCGTTCTGGTCTACGCCAACGGGTCCTCGAACGAGGTGTTCTTCGCCCGGCAGACGCAGAAGAAGGCCGAAGAGGTGCACAACGCGCCCGAGGGGTGGCGACCGGACCGTGTGTTCGTCCGCCGCACCATCCAGTTCAAGGAATCGCCCTCCGCGTTCGACGACAAGTTCACCCGGATCTTCATCGAGGCCAACGAAGTCGACCTCGACCCGGGTGAGTTCGGCACGCTCACCGACTCCCTCGACGTCGCGGTGCGCGCCGACAACGCCGGTGTGCTCGCGCTCTCCCCCATCGCGCTGAACAGCGTCCTCGACGAGAAGAACCAGGTCGTGGAGGTGCATGTGCAGGCCGCGGGCAACGGACCGGACGGCGCCGAACGGCCGGTCGCCAAGTTCGTGTTCACGCTGGACGACCAGGACAAGGAGCGGCGGTTCGCGCTCTACACCGGACAGCCGGGGAAACCGCCCGCGTACCGCTACCGGATCCGCGTCATCATCAAGGGCACCCTGTTCGCGCACGGCGACGAGTGGATCGGTCCGTGGCAGGACGCCGAGGGGGCCGGCGTGCTCAACGCGAGCGTGCCACTGAAGACCGATCCGGGCGTCACCGTCGTCGGGCCGGCCTGATTTCCATGAACACGCCAGGATTTCCGGCCGACGAGCCGGGCCCTCGCATCGAGGACGCCGACCACGGCGCGGCCCTGCTGCCCGATTCGCAGCTGGGCGCGCCGTGGTGGGCGCCCGCCCCCGAGGCGGTACCGGCGGCGGAGGGCACGTTCCGGTTCCTGTTCCGGGTCACCGGTCACGACGACGACGGGTCGCCCGCGATCGCCGCCACCGTGACGACCGTGTTGCGTTTCCCGCCGCCGGACCCGCCGGACGCGCGGCCGGTCGAGCGGACGAGTTTGGCCGTGCGCCTGCGGATCCCGTTCGTGGACGCGGAAACCGGCGCTCCGACGGCGACCGAACTGCCGGCCGAGGCGACGGAACGGGACGGCCTCGTGCACTGCCGCGCGGAGATCCGCGGGGCGGTGGCCCGCGCGGCGTACGGGGCGCTCAGCGCGCCGGGGTTCCAGCCCGGCGACGGCGCGGGGCTGGTGGTCGAAACGTCGTTCACGGCCGTCCGGCAGACCGCGGTCGCGTGGGCCGGCGACGTGCTGGAGGGAGTGGAGATCGACCACGACGCGCTCGACCTCGCGGTGCTGGTGCCCGCGCGGGGGTGGCCGTGGGAAGAGCCGCCGCGGGAAGAACACCCGGTGCCGGAAGAGCATCCGGAGTGGGGTGAGGTGAGCACATCCCAGATCACGCTTCCCGATATCAGCGGGCAGATCGTGCTCCGGTCCGCCGACGTGGCCGAGGTCGCGTCACCGGTCCTGGAGCAGGAGTTCGTCGTGCCGGGCCTGCTGGATCTGCCACCCGATGAGCAGGAGCACCCGCTGACGTTCCCGCCCCTGCACCCCTCGCCGCCGGTGGCCGACCTGGGCGTGACGGTGTCCCGGCAGCAGCGCGTGCCGCTGCTCGTGCCGTGCCGGGACCACCCGGAGCTGTACCTGCAGGACGTGGAGCCGGGGGCGGCGCCCGAGGTGGTCGGGTGCCAGGAGGCCTTCCAGCTCGGCCGCGCGCCGGCCCAGCGGTTCGCGCCGGCGCCGCGGCTGGACCGCGAACACCGCTACACGGTGTGGGAATCGCTCCAGCAGCCGGCCACGTATCTCGTGGTGCCCGCGCACTACCGCGTGGGCCGCCACCCCACCGGCCGGCCCGAGTTCGAGTGGCTGCAGCTGTTCGACGCGACGGTCGACGCCGGGTTGCCGTGCCTGCTGCAGGCCCGCTGCGTCCCGGACCTGACCGTGGCCGAGCTCGCCGAACTCCAGGTCCAGCTTCGCGCCGAGGAAGGCGGGCGCGATGTGCGGGTCCTGCTGCCGACGTCGCCGACGGTGGGGTCGACCGGGGTGAGCGTCCGGTCCAGCACGCTCAGTGGTGCGCCGCGGGCGGTGCTGGACGACGACGCGGTGCGCGTCGCGCTGCGGGTGGACTACGAGGACGCGGTGGTGATCGTCAGCCAGCTGCGCGGCGGGGACGCGGTCGCGCAGGTCGCCTTTGAGACCGGTGATCCCCGGCTCGCCCTCGCCACCACGCTGCACCTGGATGTCGCCGACCTCGCGGGTCCGTACCCGGACGGACCGGTCCGGACCACCGCGACCGGGCTGCGCAACGACGCCGACACGGCGGCGACGGTGACGGGGCTGCGGACGCGGGCCGTGCTGGGCGGCTTCGGGGAACGGATCCCGCTGGACCCGCCGGTGCGCGTGCCCGCCCACGGCGAGGCCGCGCTCGCAGTACCCGCCGCGGACGCGGTGGCCGAAGCGCGGCTCGATCCGGCCGATCCCGCTCAGCTAGTGGTGCGCAACGTCTATTTGGAGAACCTGCACACCGTGGTCCTGGTCCGGCGGGACGTCGACCTGCGCGCGGTGGGGGTCGTCAGCGCGGAACTCAGGTTCGCCGTGTCGGGGATCGAGGTCGCGCGGGCGATCCTGCCGGCCGACACGCCGGCGCTGGAGGTCACCTTGGTGCAGCCGCTGGTCGCGGACCGCTCGACGTTCGACCGGAAGGTCGCCGTCTCGGTGAGCTTCACGGGCATCGACGGCGGCACCCGCCCGGCCCCGGGCCCCGCGGTCGTCGACCTCTCGACCGGCGCGGTCGTCCGGCTCTCCCAGCTGGTCGGCGCCTGACGAACGTTATCGGGGGACAACGGATCCCCCGATAACCGATCTCTGCACCGCACCGCGCGGGTGGCAGAGACTCGGAGCATGAACATTTCCGGGAACACCATCTTCATCCCCGGGGCGACCAGCGGCATCGGGCTCGCCCTCGCACTGGAGCTGCGGGCCAAGGGGAACACCGTGATCGTCGGTGGCCGCCGGGCCGGACTGCTGCGGGAGATCGCCGCCGAGCACCCCGGTATCGACACCGTCGAACTCGACACCGCGGACGCCGCCAGCATCGAGTCCGCCGCCAAGCAGGTGCTGGCCCGGCACCCCGAGCTGAACGTCCTGATCGCGATGGCAGGCATCATGCGCGTCGAGGACTGGCGCGACCCCGCGTCGTTCCTCGCTTCGGCCGAGTCCATCATCACCACCAATGTGCTCGGGCCGATCCGCCTCATCGCGGCGTTCATCGAACACCTGCGGGCGCGGCCCGACGCCACGATCATGACGGTTTCCTCGGGCCTGGCGTTCGCGCCGCTGAGCGCCACGCCGAGCTACAACGCCTCCAAGGCCGCGATCCACATGCTCAGCGAGTCGATCCGGCTGCAGCTCGCCGGCACCACGGTGAAGGTCACCGAGCTGGTGCCGCCGTCCGTCCGCACCGCGCTGCTGCCCGGCCAGGAAACCAGCGACGTGGCGATGCCGCTGGACGCGTTCATCACCGAAACCGTCGCGCTGCTGGAATCCCAGCCCGACGCGAAGGAAATCCAGGTCGAGCGCGTCAAGTTCCTGCGCTACGGCGAGGCACGCGGTGACTACGACCGCGTCGTCGACACCCTCAACGCGGCCGACCCGCACGGCAAGTAACGACCGTCCACAAAGGAGAACACCGTGCCCTTCGCCAACTTCAAGGCGCCCGCCGGCCTGCTGACCCCGGAGCAGAAGGCGACGATCATCCACCGCACCACCGACCTGCTCGCCGAGATCTTCGGCGAGGAGTCCCGCCGCAACACCATGGTCCTCGTCGAAGAACTGGCCGACGGCGGCTGGGGAATCGGCGACCAGGTCCTCACCCTCGCGGTGCTCCAGGGCACTGAAACCGCCGGATCATGAAGCGAGCGTCACGGTCTTCGACGTGGTGAGACCGCCCGAAGTGACCGTGACGGAGACGGTGCCCGGACGCAATGCCGTCAGCGTCCCGGTTTCCGGATCGAGGACGCCCAGGACCTTCGGGTTTCGCTGAGCATCACCGGCATTCGCGATCACGAGCCCGGGACCGCCGCCCCAGGTGACGCTGGCCGGGAAGCGCAGCGGGAACCTCAGGCCGAACTCGCTCGTCACACCCGTCGCGGAAACCGTTGCGGGAGCGCCGATCCTGACGGTATCGGGCGCCGCCAACTCGATCCCGTCGATCAGTGGCCTGCTCTCGGCCTGCAGCCAATCCCGGGTCTCGGGGCTGGGCTGACCCGCCCGCACCCGGCCCGGCCGCGGGTCGACGCCGACGTTCATCCAGCCGAAGAACCCACCCTGGTCGGGCGAACTGTACGGCGTCTTCCCGACGGCGGGAGTGGTGATCTCCAGGACGCCGTCGGCACGGGTGACCGCCGCGGTGTGGGCGTGCCCGGTGAACAGCGCGATCGGCTTTCCCGAGCTCTCCCGGAAATCCGCCAGCCAGCGGGTGAACAAGGCGGCTTCGAGCTGATCGGACAGCTGCGAAGCGCCGGCGCCGGACGGATCCTTCAGTGGATGGTGGAACGACACCACGACACCGGTCACTGAGCGGTCCCGCGCGGCCTTCGCCAGTTCCGACTGCAGCAGGGGAACCTGGTCCCAGTCCGAGGTGCGCATGTCACCGGTGTGGGAGTCCAGCAGGATGAACCGGGTTCCCTTGTGGTCGAACACCTGCCGGCTCGGCCGGCCCGTCGCGGCGAGGAACGTTTCGAGCCCACCGGTCGCCGACAGGCCGGCCTCGTGGTTGCCCGGTGTCCAGTAGACCGGCAGGCCACTCGGCACGTGATCGCGCAGCAAGCCGTTGGCGAGATCGAAGTCGGCGGGCGTGTTGTTGTCCACGAAATCGCCGTTGATCAGCAGGAAATCTGGTTTGCTCGCGACGGCCTGGTCCAGTGCGATCGCCGCCTGCCGGCCGGAGAACGAATCCGGTCCGGCGGCCGCGCTGACGTGCAGATCGGACAGCACCGCGAAGGTCCAGCGGCCGCCGCCGAGCCCACCCTGCTCTACGACATAGGGATCGGGCTGTGGCGGCTCAGTCTGGTCGGGTTGCTGCCCGACCTGTGCGGCGAGCCCGTCGAAGTCCAGCTGCCCCGCGTTCTTGTTGGTCTGCGAGGTTTCCGCGATGTAGACCCGCGAAAGCGTTATGGGGTCCGAAAAGCCGGCGGGGATATCGCCGATGACGCGACGCCAGCCGGTCCAGTCGACGACGGTGGCGAACGTGAACGGCACGTTGGTGGTGCCCTGTGAGGACACCATCGCGCGGAGCCAGTGATTCCGGCCGTCGCCGTTGACCCACAACGCGAGCTTCTTCGCCCCGGCGGGCAGCGTGATCGGACTGGTCACCGCATAGGCCGCGGATGTGCTGGGCTGCCCGGTGAAATCGTAGGTCAGCCGGAGGGCGTGATTGTCCACAGTGGCGCCGGGCCGGTCCGGCGCCGCGACGAAGGCGACCGACGCGGTGCCCCGGGCGGACGCCGCGGTCCAGTTCTCGGCGGGCTCGAATTCGGCCAGCGGCACGTCGACCAGGCCCACCGTCACCGGCAACCTGGCCGTCAGTCCCCGGACCGTCGCTGTGATGGTGGTGGCCTTGCCGCCCGCGCCACCGTCACCGGTGATGGTGAAACTGCCGTCGGCGGCGGGTGTCACCGTGACGACGTTCTTGTCATAGTCCAGGGTCACATCGCGGGGCGCCACCGTCGCGTCGAACCCGTCCGCGTCGGAGCCACTGAGCCGGACACTCGCCGTGGCGCCGGGCTCGATCGTGACCGACCGCTGAGTGAAGGCCAACCGGTCCAATTCGCCGACCACACGCAGCTCGTGCTCGCCGGTCGCGGCGCCGGAACGGGCGCGCACCTTTCCCGATCCCGGCTGCCTGGCGCGGAAAACGCCATCCCGCGCCGTGCCCAGCGATCCCGGCTCGGCCGACCACGAAACCGGGCGCCTGCCGATATCGACCGGCGCCCATGTCTCGTCATACCCGGCGACCGCGAGATCCAGCGTGAGTCCCGGCACCACCCGGTCAGCCCCCGGACGCACATCCAATCCGCGGAGCACACCGGACCCCTTCGGCCCGAAAAGCCCGACACCATTGGGAATCGGGCGCTCGCTGCCATCCGAGGGCGTGTTCACCACACCGGCCGCGGCGTCTCCGGGCCGCCGGGCGACGATCTCGGTGGAGCCCCCGCCGTCCAGCATGAACGCCTCGGTGGCGCCGAGGCGCACCAGAAGCCGCGCCATCTCGTCGAAGCCGAGCCCGGCGGAGAAGTTCGCCGACCCGTCGACCGCGACCAGCAGCAGCCGATGCCCGCCGTCCAGCCAGCCGATGGCCGTGCGCGGCTTGAGCGCGTCGTTGCCCGCGTCCGGCGGAAAGTCGATCGCGGTGCCGTTCCGGACCAGCACGGCGCCGCTGCCGAGCGCCATCCTGAGCGGAGAAGTCGCGTCGGTGAGCGGTTTGTACGTGACCGTGACCGGGTCCCCCGGCCGCGCGGCGGCGAGCTGGGTGGCCGCCGCGCCGCGACCGAGCACGATCAGTCCGCCGGCCGGTACCGCGGTGCCGGTGATCTGCGCATTGACCGCGTTGACTTGGCCGCCCGCGACGACGAGTTCGGTGTAGGGACCCGGATCCTGGATGAACGTGCGCTCCCCCGGCCCCCACAGTGAGGTGAACACCGCGATGCCGTCCGCGGGCACGGAGGCGGAATTGAGCGCGGCGAGCGGACGCTGCGTGCCGGCGATCGTGACCACACCGGTGATCGTGAGATCCGCGAGCCGGGCGACCCGGTCGGCCCCCACCGCCGCGACCGTCGACGGCCGGTTCGTGCCCTTGCGCACCTGGCCGTTCTGGATCTCCGGGCCCTCGGCGGCGTCGGTCTCGGTGATGTCGAAGTAGTCCCCGTTCACGGCCGCGACCGCGTGCTGCGCCCCGGCCGCCGAGGCCAGCGGCCGCGCGCCGCTCACCTCGCCCGCGACCAGGTCCACCCCGACCGCGTCGTTGCCCAGGTCGGCGTTCAGCACGTGCACCCGCAGCCAGCCGGTGCGGCCGAAGGTGTCGAACGAAGTGAGCGCGATCCCCGGCGCCACGGGATGGTCGGCCCGGCTCGCCTCGATCGACTCGCCGGGAACGGTCGTCTGATATACCGGTACCTGGTATCCGCTGCCGCTCGGAGGGCGCCCGGCCGGTGCGGCCGCGATCCGGGGATCAGCGGTCGCGGTGCCACCGATCGAGGCCAGCCCGGCCGCGGCGACAGCGCCTGCGATCAGGCCCCGGCGCGTGATTCCCGGCGCGGTTTCGTCGCTCACGGTCGGGAAGCTATGGGCCACGGTCGACCGGAAGATGAACGGCAGGATGAGACCAGACGTCCGGCCGCGGGCGGAACGCGGCGGCCGGCTTGATCGTCAGAAGCGGGCACGATCCACACGACCGCTGGGGGTTCGGATGATTCGCCTGGTCACGCTCACGGGAGTCGCGTGCGGGCTGGCCGCCGCGTGGCTGCCCGGTGGCGCGGTGCGGCCGGACCGGCCCGATCTCGACGTGCTCTTCGGGGTGGCGGGGCTGGTGCCGTCCGGGCCGTACCGAACTCGGTTTCGGTGGTCCTCCAGACCTCGTCGGCGCTCACCTCGGGCGGTTTGGACTGGACCACTGCCGGCCCGGCGGAGGGGCAGCGATTGACCGCCTCGACCCGGCCCGACGGCACCACCTCGTGGACCGGCGTGGTCCGGCTGCCGAAGCCCCGCCTGCTCGCGCCGTTCCGGTTCGTCATCAGCGAACAGGAGCAGTACGCCGGCGGCGGCCGATTGGTCTACAGCGACGCGATCCGGCTCTGACGCGGGCGGCTTGTGCGGCGTTCAGCGGCTCCGCTCGGCGATGGCCATCGCCCAGGTGTAGAAGGCCGCGGGGTCGCCGAGCGTCGCTTGCAGAGCGGGGTTGACGAGGGGTCCGGTGGCGGCATTGAGGAGGTCGAACAGGCCCAGGTCGACCCATTCCCAGAGCATGCTGTCGAAGTTGTAGGCCCGCATGAGCGGGGTGAGCCGCTGCCGGATCTCGGTGATTTCCTCCTGGGACAGCCCGGCTTTGTGCAGCCGCTCGTCGGTGGCGCGCTCGTCGTCGGGATCGAACCAGGTGTCGAGGAACGGCTCGAGCAGGTCCGACCAGATCCAGGGCCGGCGTTTCGTGGTGACGTCGTTGCGCCGGCAGAACTCTTCGAGTTCGGGTTCTTGCGCGCGCGGGACGAACAGGGTTTCACCGAGCGTGGTCCGGATCTCGGGCGGCCACGCCTTGGGGTCGGCGTCCCGGATCCGCGCGAGCGTGAGGACCCCGGCCGGGTGCACCGTCGCGCCGGGAAACTCGTACCGCGCGAACACGATGTGGTCTTCGGCGAAACTCACGTCCATACCATCAGGATGGCGCCTGCCCGCCGGATCGGGAAGGCGCCGGGAGATGGCCTTCGTCATGTCTTGACCAGCCCAGAAAAAAGCAGGCCCGGGCCCCCAAAACCACAGGAAGCCCGGACCTGTTTGTGGGGCACACTCAGAGGCCGAGGCCCAGGTGGTCGAGCGGGTTGTCCGTGCCGTGCTGCAGGTCGAGGTTGTCCGCCGCGTGGCTGACGACCGAGGTGACGTGGCTGTCGACCGTGCCGACGCCCTGGTGCAGGTCGGCGACGTGCGAGTCGCCGAGTGCGCCCAGGGTGTGGTCGACGACTGGGCCCGCGACGGGCAGGTGCGACGTGACACCGGCGGCGGTGCTGGTCACCGAGGTGACGGCGTCGTGCGCGACCGGGACGGCCGGGAGCGCCGACACGGCCGGCACGGCCGGCACGGCCGGAAGCGCGGCAACGGCCGGGAGGGCCGGCAGCGCCGGGAGCGCGGGCAGGGCCGGGGCGGCCGGCACGATGGCCGAAGCGTGGTCCAGCGTGTCGGACAGGTCGCCGGCCGCGCCGAACTCGCCGCCGTTGAAGGCCTCCGCCAGGAGCTGGCCGCTGTGCACGCCGGTCGGGGTCGAACCCAGGGTCTCGTTGCCGATGCCGAGTACGGCACCGCCCTGGAGCTGGACCTGGGTGGCCAGGTCACCGAGCGGGGCACCGACACCCGGCAGCGCGCTCACGGTGTCGATCGCGGTGTGCGTCAGCAGGGCGTCGCCGAGGTGGTTCGTGGCGGCGTCGACGATGGAACCGACGAGCTTGCCGTCGGACACGTGCTCGTGCACAGCGCCGGCGGTGTTCGCCAGGTCGATGTCCTCGGCGTCGACCAGCGGGCCGACCAGCGGCACGCCGTCGACGGCACCGGCGACCTCGTGCACCAGCCCGGAGGCGGTGTGCAGCGCACCGTCGGCGACGGTGTTCACACCGGTCGCGCCGGCCAGGTTGCTGGTGGCCTCGAACACGCCACTCAGGTTCGGCAGGCCGCTCAGCGCGCCCGCGGCGACGTGCGAAACCTCGCTCACCACGGGGGAAGCGGCCGAGCTGGCGGTGACCACGACGTTGTCCAGCGTGCTCGCGACGTCACCGTTGGCGGCGAAGGAGCCCAGCGCTCCGGTCACCGAGACCGGTGCGGTGTCCATGACCAGCGGGAGGACGTCGGAAACGTCCGCCGGGGTCACGTCGGCCAGCCCGACGGCGTTCAGCACACCCTGCGGGTTGGCGTCGAAGTCCGCCAGAGCCTGCGGGTCGCTCAGGAGGTTCAGTACGAATTCGTGCAGTGTCTGCACCGGGCCCATAGTTCTTCTTCCCTCGGAATAGCCACTTGACGAGCAGTTCGGACAAGATCAAGAGACCTCGCCTCGCCGGAGAGGCTAGACCCGGTAGTGTCTCAGCGTCATCGGGGATCACTCCGAGTCTCCGGGCGATGCCACTAGGGGACCGGATGGCCCACCGACTAGGGGCACTAGGGCTAACCGATCGGTGACGGGGGGTTACCACGACCATGTCCTACCCGCGTGGTCCGGGAACGGCGCACCAGCTCATCGCGACGGACGAGGCCCGGCGGCTGACGAGTGCCGTCGAGGCCGATCCGCTCGCCCCTGTCCGCGCCGCGATCATCGCTCCCGGCGGGTACGGCAAGACCGCGCTACTCGGCGAGTTGCGCCGCCTCTTCCAGCACGCCGGCGTGCCGGTGCTGGGCCTGCGCGAAGCGCTGGCCGACACGGCCCGGCGCCGCCAAGCCGCCGTTCTGGTCGACGACGCGCACCGGCTCCCCCACGACCAGGTGGAACAGCTGGTCGAGCTGGCGATGGACGACGAGACCCGGCTGGTCGCCGCCTACCGGCCGTGGCCGCGATCGTCCCCGCTGACGGAACTGACCGGCGTCCTGGAGCAGGCGGTACTGCTGCGGCCATTGGTCCACAGCGCCATCGCGCAGCGGGCCACCGCGGTGCTCGGCTCGGAACCGCCAGCGGGTCTAGTCGACCTGCTCGACGAGTACACCGGCGGTGTGCCGCGATACGTCGATCGTGTCCTGCTCGCACTCCGTGGCACCCGCGCGGAAGTCCCCTTCCCGGTGCCCGAAGCGGCCATCGCGCGCTTCCAGCCCGACCTCGACGGGCTCGATCCCGGCGTCCACCGGCTCCTGCTCGGCAAGGCGGTCGCATCGGGGCTGCACGCCGAGACACTTACCGCGTTGCTCGAACTCGACGTGGACACCGCGTCCGAACTGACCGACGGTGCCCGCGCGACCGGGATGCTCGACCGCGGCGGTGCGCTGCTGCCCATCGCCCGGCAGGCCATCACCACGCTCAGCCCGGCCGAGCGCACACTCCCCGTGCAGCGGCAGCTCATCGAGGCGCAGCAACGACGGGGCGGCCCGGTGCTCGCCCTCGTCCGGCCGCTCCTGGGCACCGGTGTGGTCGGCCTCGGCGCAGGGTTCGAGCAGGCCGGCGACGAGGCGCTCGCCGAGTCGCCGGAATTGGCGGCGGAACTCTATGCCGCCGCCATCGCCGCCGGCGCGCCCGCCACCCCACTGGCCGGCCGCCGGGCGGGGGCGGCAGCCCGCAGTGGCGACTTCGACACCGCGCTGCGGCTGGCCGACGGCGTGCTGGCCGGAACGGACGAGACGGACCGGGCGCACGCCGCCAATGTCGCGGGCGCCGCGCTGGCACACCGCGGCCTGCTCGCGCCCAGTACCGAGCTGCACCGGTGGTCCGGATCGCCTTCGGGAGCGGCGTTCGCGGTGATCGGCCTGATCGGAACCGGCCAGGTGAAGGACGCCGAACTGCTGCTCGCCGAGCACCGCCAGAGCGGTCCGCCGGTGCTGGCGACCAGTGCCGCCACCCAGATGGCGCGGGGTGTCCACCAGTCCGTGAAGGACAGTGCCGCGACCGCGCTCGCCACCCTCACCCGCGCGTCGTCGATGCTCGAACCGGTGGGGCGCACGGAACTGCTGCCCGACACCCCCGCCGCACTGGCCGCGCTGGTGGCCCTGCATTCCGGTGAGTTCGTGGTCGCCGACCTGGTGCTGGAGCGGGCGATCGGCGCGGCGACGGGCGGAACGCTCGCCGTCCCCCGGCACCGGCTGCTGCAGGCGTGGGGCGCGATGCTGCGCGGAGACGTCGGCACCGCGCGGACGAAACTGGCCGAGGCCGGTCAGGAGCTGGAGCTTCGCGACGCGCTGACGGCCTCGGCGGTGCGGGTCGGGATCGCCCGCCGGGAAAGCGATCTCGCTACCCTGCGGAACGCTTGTGAGCAGGCCTGGGAAGTCGCCCTCCGGCATCCCGTCGACCTGTTTTCCTTACTACCACTGGGAGAGCTGACCGTGGCCGCGGCCCGGCTCGGCACACCCGGCCGGCTCGCCCCGCAGCTGGCCGAAGCCGAGGTCCTGCTCGGCCAGCTGGGCAACCCGCCGTTGTGGGAGGCCACGTTCCGGTGGAACCGGATGCACGCCGCGATCGCCGGTGAGCAGCTGGACGCGGCCGAAACCCAGGTCGCCGCGCTGGCCGCGATGGCCGGCCCGCACCCGTACTTCGCAGTGCTGGCAACGGCTTCCCGGTGCTGGCTCAAGGTCCTGACGGGCGACATCGACCCCGCGGAGGTGGAAGCGGCGGCGCGCGGCCTGCACGATGCCGGGCTGCGCTGGGACGGACCGCGGCTCGCCGGGCAGGCCGCGATCCGCACCACCGATCGCAAGGGAATGCTGCGCCTGCTGGACTGCGCCCGCGTCCTGCAGGGCAACGCGGCGCGGCAGGACGCCGAAGCGGCTGGCCGGGACAAGGCGCCGCGGGCGGCCAGGCTCAGCGACCGGGAGCGGGAGGTGGCCGAACTGGTGGTGGCCGGCCACACCTACAAGGAAATCGGCCAGCGCCTGTTCATCTCGGCGAAGACCGTCGAGTACCACGTGGCCCGGATGCGGCAGCGGTTCGGCTGTGAGTCCCGCGACGACCTGCTGGAACAGCTGCGCGTCCTGGTCGGCGCCAGACCGGCGTCCTGAGCCACCTACATCGGTGCGTCCGCCAATGCCGCCGGCGGCGAATAGATGGTGCAGGCGATGTCGCCGTGCCGGGTCGGTACCAGCACCGTGCTGGTACCGGCCGGGAGACCGGCGTACTCGCACCGAACTTTCCGAGCGTGGTTGGCGAGCGCGAGCCGCACGCGCGCCACGAAATCGGCCACTACGGGTACCGACAACACGGACATGGCCGGAGTTTGGCAGTTCTGATCACCCGGGGGGAATACGGCAGTGGGGTGGGTGCCGGGCACCGGGAACCACCCCCCGCGCCCATCACCCCAGGTCGGTTAAAACCGTCTTGGTCTCCAGGTAGTTATTGAACACCGCGGCGCCCATCTCCCGGCCCCAGCCGGATTCCTTGTAGCCGCCGAAGGGCAGCGAGGCGTCGAACACGTTCCAGGTGTTCACCCACACCGTGCCCGCGCGCAGCCGCCGCGCGGTCCGGTACGCCTTGCCGATGTCACGCGTGAACACGCCCGCACCCAGCCCGTAGTTGGTGTTGTTCGCGGTGGGCAGCACATCGGTCTCGGCGTGGAACGGCGCCGCCGCCACCACCGGGCCGAAGATCTCCTCCCGCACCGCGGTCATGTCCTCCCGGGTGCCGGTGAGCACGGTCGGCGCGACGAAGTACCCGCGGTCGCCGACCCGGTCGCCGCCGAAGATCGTGGCGCCGTCGTCGCGGCCGGAGCGGATGTAGCCGGTGACCCGGTCGAACTGTTCCTGCGACACCAGCGGGCCCATCGAGGTCTCCGGGTCCAGCCCGTCGCCGACCTTGATCGACCTGGCCTGTTCGGTGATGCCGGCGACCACCTCTTCGTAGACGGGTTCCTCGACGTAGAGCCGGGACCCGGCGACGCAGCACTCGCCCTGGTTGAAGAAGATCGCGTGCGCCGAACCGGCGATCGCCTTGTCCAGGTCGGCGTCCGCGTACACCACGTTCGGCGACTTCCCGCCCAGTTCCAGGCTGACCTTCTTCAGGTTGCCGGACGCGGCCTGCACGATCTCGCGGCCGACCTCGGTCGATCCGGTGAACGCGACCTTGTCCACATCGGGATGCGCGGCCAGTGCGGCGCCGGCCTCGCCGAACCCGGTGACGATGTTCAGCACCCCGGCCGGAACCCCGGCCTGCATCGCCAGTTCACCCAGCAGCAGCGCCGACAACGGGGTCTGCTCGGCGGGCTTGAGTATCGTCGTGTTGCCGGCGGCCAGCGCCGGGCCGAGCTTCCACGCGGCCATCAGCAGCGGGAAGTTCCACGGGATGATCTGCGCGCACACCCCGACCGGCTCGCGCAGGGTGAAACCCAGGTACTGCGCGGGATCCAGGCCCGACACGGGGATGGTGGCGCCCTCGGTCTTGGTGGCCCAGCCGGACATGTAGTGGAACAGGTCCGCGGCCAGCGGCACGTCGGCGGCCTTGGCCACCGCGTACGGCTTGCCGTTGTCCAGCGATTCCAGCAGCGCGAAGTCGTCCAGGTGCTCCAGGATCAGGTCGCCGAGGCGGTGCAGGATCCGGCCACGCGCACCGTGCGGCATCCGCCGCCACGGCGCGTTCTCGTCGAACGCGGCACGCGCGGCGCGCACCGCCCGGTCCGCGTCTTCCTTGTCCCCCTGGGCGACCGCCGCCAGCGGTTCTTCGGTGGCGGGATTGAGGGTGTCGAACGTCCGCCCGTCCGCGGCGTCCACCCACTCTCCGTTGATCAGCATTTTCCGGCTGAGCGATTTGACGAGTTCGCCTACCCGGCTCTCGTCGACGGCAAGGGTCATCGTTGACCTCCTCGATCACAGACCCGCGGCTTGTTTCCGCACATTCGGTGTGTTATCCATCACAACACCGCATCCGCGGATTGTCTATGCCTCCGGACCCGCACTTACCCGACTCGGTAGCTCGAAGCGGCCGAAGAGCGCTGGATCGCTGAACAGGGTGATGCGGGTGAGGTGCGACCGGGTGGTGGCCAGGACGACGATCGCGAACGGGCGGTAGGTCCCGTCGGGGGCACGGTGGTAGGCCGCCGCGGCCAGTTGTCCGTTGGCCCGCAAGGGAAGCATCGCCCAGTCCCCCGGCCGGCCGATGGCCTGGCTGGCGATGAACGGCAGGCAGGTGGCCTTGCCGGAGAACCAGGTCGTGGTCCCGGTCATCTCGAGCGTGGCCTCGTCCGCGAGCAGGCGCTGGATGGCGGCGACATCGGACTGTTCGAACGCGGCCAGATAGCGATCGAGCACCCGGCGGGCGCCCTCATCCGTCGGCTCGGCGATATCGGCGTCGCTGGGCGCGGCCGCCGCAAGACGAGCCCGGCCGCGCTGCAGCAGGCTCTTCACCGCGGCCACCGACACGTCCAGCACCTCGGCCGCTTTGGCGGCGGGCAGGTCGAGCGCCTCGCAGAGCAACACGGCGGCCCGCTGGCGGGGTGGCAGCAGTTGCAACGCCGCCACCAGGGCGAGGCGGACGCGGTGCCGGGCGGCCACCACCTCGGCGGGGTCGGACAGCTCGTCGACGACCAGGCGATCCGGGACCGGCTCCAGCCAGCTCACCCCCGCCGGCGCGGGTGCGGCGGGCGCCTGGGGGTCGTTCGACGGTGGCGCGATCCCGGACGGCAGCGGACGCCGCCGGGCGCGGTCGAGTGCGCTGAGGCAGACGTTGGTGGCGATCCGGTACAGCCAGGTGCGCACCGACGACCGGTGCTCGAACCGGCCGAACGCCTGCCAGGCCCGCAGGTAGGTGTCCTGGACGAGGTCCTCGGCGTCGCCGGCCGAGCCGGTCATCCGGTAACAGTGCGCGAACAGCTCCCTGCGGTAGGGCGCGGTCGCCGCCTCGAACTGGTCGGTCTTCGCCTCACTCATGGCCACGTCACATGCTGACTCGCCGGCCCGCCGAAAAGAATCGGTCCGCGGCCGATTCTTCGGGGCCGGCGGCCGAGTCGGTACGGGCATGACTGATCAAACCTTCCTCGATCCCTATCCGCTGGGCCGCCCCGGCGAGGCCGCGCGGCAGAGCGCCGCCCGGATTTTCGCCGGGCCGCACCTGTCGATCCTGTCGACCACCAACCCGGACGGCTCACCGCAGAGCTCGGTGATCCTCGTCAAACCGGACGGCGGCGACGTCCTGTTCAGTACCATCGAGGGCCGCCGCAAGACGCTGAACATGCGACGCGATCCGCGAGTGAGCCTGCTGGTGCACAGCCTGCCGGGCGGCGCGGAGTTCACGTACGCGGTCATCTCGGGCGCCGTCGAGCTGATGGACGATCCCGATGGTGGCTTCCACCAGGTGATGTACGACCTGCACATGAACGGCGCGACCCCGCCACCCGAACCCGGCGCGCACCGGCTGATCGTCCGCCTGCGGCCGGCCCGCGTCTACGCCCCGCCGGTTTACGTCGGGCAGGGGTAACGCCTTCATTCCCGGCGCCGACTACGGGGTGTCGCCACCAGGGAAGGCTCGAAATGACAGTGAACAACAGTGGCTGACGGCAACCCGGTTCCCCGGCGATCGGCCGGCTCCGTGGCGCTGGCGATACTCGCCGTCGTCGCGGTGCTCGCGGCGGTGGGCGTCGTCGTGTTCTTGTTCCTGCAGCCGCCGAAGCACAGCATCGCCGGAGCACCCGTAGGGGTGCGCGCTCCCCTGCCCACCACGACGTTCAGCCCGGCGCCTCCCTCCACATCGGACAGTTCGACAACGCCGCCGGAGTCGTCCTCCACGCCCACGACGGCTCCGGCGGACCCCGCGACGGTCGTGCAAAACTTCTACGCGGCGATCAACGGCGGGGACTACCAGACGGCCTGGGATCTGGGCGGCCGGAACCTCTCCCGCTCCTACACCAGCTTCGCGAGCGGGTTCGCGAACACCGTCCACGACGACCTGACGATCACCGGGACCAACGGAAACGTGGTCAGCGTCGTCGTGGTCGCACAGGAATCCGACGGCCGCGCCCACACGTACACCGGTTCCTACACGGTGGAGGACGGCGTGATCCAGCGCGGCACACTCCGCTGAGCGGCCTCCCGCGTCAGGCGCGCTTGAGCGTGAAGAACTCCTCCTCATCCGTGGACGGCGCCGGGCGCCGCGTGGGTGGCGCCTCAGCCGGCTGGGGCTCGTCGAGGGCGAGGTACTCTTCGATCGCGTCGGCGACCGCGGGCACGCACCCGGCCCGCACGGCACGCAAACCCTCGCGCAGGACCGCGTTGCCGGCTTCCACGCTCAGTCGCCGGATCTCCGCGGCGAGCGCCTCCGGGCCGAGTTCGATCCCCTGCTCGGCGATCTCCAGCTCGACCAGTTTTCCTTGCACGTCAACAGAAACGGCGACGTGCTCGCTACGTGCCCGGCCACGGACATCCGCGATCCCGGCGGCCAGCCCGAGCCGGTCCGGGATCTGCTCGGCGATCTCGATCAGCTCGTCGATAGTGCGCTCGTCTTCCATCAGACCCTCCAGCGTTCCGGCGTGGTCCCCTCGGCCGCCTCGGTCAGCGCGGCGTCCTGGGCCAGCCCCAGCACGGCGGCGTCGGCCTCGGTCAGCCCATCGACGGCCATTTCGTGCTTGGCACGCTGGTTGGCCCGCGCGGTCGCTTCGTCCACGACCGCGAGAATGGTGCGAGCCAGCCGCGTGCCCCCTGCCCGCAGCGCTTCCGGGGTCAGCTCGATCGAACGAAGCGCGCCGCCGGGCGCGACCTCGACCGAAACCCCGTCCTGCCGCGCGTTCGCCGTGATCGTCATTTCGGATGCACCCCGCCGTAGAACCGGTGCGCGTCCCGCGGCAGCACGTAGGTGTGCCGCATGACCTGGTCGCTGGAGTTGCCCTCGATCGTGGTGATCTTGTTCCCGTCGACCTTCTCGATGATCCCGATGTGCTCGCTGCCCGCCCACGTCGGGCCGGTGCCGAACAGGATCGTGTCGCCGGGCCGGGCCTGCTTCGCGATGTCGCCGCGGTCGTAGGCGCAGTGGTTCCGCTCGCCCCACTTGTGGACGTCGCCGGTGAAGCCGTACTTCGGGATGTTCACCCCCGCGTCGCGCCACATCGAGGTGGCGAAGTACGCGCACCATGGCTGACCGGTCGGGCCCCATTTGTTCCGGTTGTTCGGCCCTTCGTGGTAGCCGAGGTTCTTGCGGGCGTCGGCCAGGATCTTGTCGACCTTCGCCGAGTGGCTCGGCTTCGTGGCCGGCTTGTGTCCTTTGTGGACCTCGTGCGGCGGCTTCGGCTCGACCGGTTTGTGGTGCGCCTTGCCGGGGTCGCCGACCCCGTCGGCGTTCAGATCCTTTTCCAGCGCACGGAGTTTGCGCGCCGCCTCTTCCATCTCCTCGCGCGCGCTCTTGAGATGCCCGGAGGATTCCTTGATATACCCACCCACCAGGTCGGTGATCTCCCCGATCACCTTCAGCAGCGCGCCCGGCGAGCCCGAGCCCGACAGTGCGGCTTTGAGCAGGCGCTCGGCCCGGTTGACGAACTCGTCGACGAGCGAGCCGGTCGCGCTGTGCCGGGCGGCGAGCGCGTCGGTGACCTCGGCGACGATCTTCGCGCCGCGCGCGCTCGCCTCGGCCGTGGTGGTGACGTCGTCACCGAACTTCGCGGACTTGCCTTCGAAGCTCGTCGCGGCGGTGCTTTCCCAGTGCGTCAACAGGGACTGGGCCGCCTTGCGCTGGGTGTCGTGCTGTTCCATCATCGCCGACGCGGCCGAGTGCAGCGCGTTCTGCGCGGTCTGCGAATCGCCGGCCCGGCCTGCCAGCTTTCCGTGGTGTGTCTTGAGTTCGCCCGCGAACAGCGTGGCGATACCTGCCGTGTCCATGGTCCTCCCCCGTTCAGCCCAGCACGCTCGAGATATCGGCGCCGGCGATCTCGTGCATCGCGGTGTCGTCCTGCGCCTGGTAGCTGTGTCCCGCCTTCGTCGTCAGCTCGCCGAGGTTCCGCGCGCCGGTCGCCGTGGTCTTGACCTGGGCTTCCAGCGAGCGGCTGAAATCCCCCAGCGCGTCGGCGAATCCCGTCTCCGCACCGACCTGGCCGAAGCTGTCCTTGGCGATACCGGTCACCTTCCGCACGGTCCGAGTACCGATCTCCCGCAGTTTCGCGGCGACGTCGTCGGCCTTCTTCGCGTAGCCGCGGAACTGCTCCGGGTCCGCCTTGAAGCCGTTTCCCTTGTGATGTGCGGGTTTGTGCTCGTGCTTGACGGGACTCTTGCCGTGATGCTTGGTGACGTCCTCCGCGGCCTTGCGCGCGGCGGCCAGATGCTTCTTGTACGCGCCGTTGGTGTAGGTCGACCACGGCTCGAACGACTTCCCGTGACCGGAGATCGCGTAGGCCGCCTTGGCGTTGTGATCCGGATCGAACAGTTCCTTGTTCGAGTCCAGATCGAACTCCTTCCGCCGCGTCGGTCCCAGGTCGCCGATCATGTTGACCTGCCACAGCCCGTAGGAGTTGTCCGGCGGGGTTCCATTGTGCGCGCCTGCGTTTCCGCTGGACTCGGCGAGCGCCACGGCCACCGCCGTGGTGAGCGCCTGACCGCGAAACCCGGCGCGGTAGGCGTGCTGTGCGATCTGCTCGGCGGTCAGCCTGCTCATCGGTTCACCTCCATGATGGTTCCTGCTCCTCTCGTCTCATCGCGCACGCGGTCGATCAGCCCGGCCATCCGCGCCGCGAGCCACGCCCCGTCGGCGGGCGTGACGGTCACCCAGTTCTCCCCCGCGGCCGGCTGGACCGTCGCCGCGTACCGGCCGGCCTCGGTGTCGAACCAGGCCAGCACCGGCGACCGGCCGCCCGGCCCGTTCGCGGCGACCTGGCCCGACCGGATCCGCGGCGCCTCCACCAGTGCCGACAGCGCACGGAGTTCGCGCCCGGCGACGTTCGCCTGGGCCAGCGCCCACTCGAACCCCGAGTGGCCCTTGGTGGCGAACGCGTCCACCGCCGCGGAGAACGCGGCGCGGGTCAGCCGGACCGGTTGCCCGGGGCCGGGCGCGGCGTCACCGATGATGTCGGCGACGATCGGGACGAGGTCCGCTGGGGCGATCGGCCGCAGGGCCAGTTCGGTGTGGTCGAGCACGGCGAGCACGGCTTCCCGGCGCCCGGCCGCGGCCAGCAGCCGCAGCGACACGTCACCGATCAGCAGCGCGTCCAGCGACAGCACGGGGTTTCCGAGGAGGCTCAGCTGCGCCACCAGTTCGGCGGCGACCGTCTCGGCCACGATGAGGCCGGCCGCGTCGAGGCTCTCGAACACCTGCCCGCCCAGCTCGTCCCGCTCGGCCATGGTGCGGCCGTGCGACGGGACCGACAGCGGGTACGGCGGTTCACCCGGCTCGAGGTCCGTCCACAGTAGATCGAACTCCAGGTGGGACAGGACCACTCCGTCCACCCCGGTCATCCGGCGTGCCACCGCGGCTCCCCCCGCTCACTCGCCGAGCACCGGCGGGTACGCCGGCGGCAGATCGTCAAGAAGGTCCAGACCACTGTCGGTGGCGTAGCGGTTGTGGTGCTCACCCGCGTCTTCGCCCTGCCGGCCGGCCGCACCGGGCGGCATCATCATCCCGGCGCCGCCACCGCCCCGGGCACCCGCGGCAGCCGCCGCGGCCGCACCACCGGGACCGGCCGGGCCGGTGGGCAGGGCACCGCTGCCGACACTGCTCCCGGCGCCCAGACCAGCGCCGCCCGCACCGCCGCTCACGCCCGGCACCGAGCCTGCCCCGGCACCGAAACCGCTTGCGCCGGAACCGAAACCGCCGGTCGCCGGGACACCCGTCGCCGCCGAAGCGGACGTGCCGTCGTGGCTGTCACCGCTGCCGCCTGGCGCTTGCGCCGCGGGTGGTTCGACGCCCCAGCCGGGTTGATCTCCGGTGACCACCTCGGGCGCGTCCGTGAACGACGGCAACTTGTCGTGCACGCCTTTGCTCGCCGCCTCGTACCGGTCCATGACCCGGACGGCTTCGGCCTTGGCCCGGTCGGTCTCGCGCTGGGTCGGCAGGTGATCGTCGAGCAACTGGTCGGCGAGCACCGCCGCGTCCGGGCCGCTCGCCTTGACGTCGTAGCCTTCGCGGAAGTGGCGTTCGGCCGAGTAGTACACGGGTTCCGGCATGTGGTTGCGCGCGTTGACGATCGCGTTCGTGTAGGTATCCAGGCCGTCGCCGACCTCGCGCACGCCCGCGCTCGCTTCGGCCGCCCACGCGGTCAGCTTCGACGCGGAACTCGCCGCCTGCACGGCCGAATCCCCGCGCCAGGACAGCAGGAGCTTCTGGACGGTCTTGTGCACCTCGGCGGTAGCCGAATCGACCTGGACCGCGAGCGCCGCCCAGCTGTGCGCCGCGCTCCCGAGCGCGGCCGGGTCGGCGGTGTGGATCATGTCCCAGAGCTGCCGGTGTTCGTAGGCCGCCCAGTTGATCTTGCCGAAGGAGGCGTCGCGCTGGTTGGCCCGCTGGATGCGGTCCAGCCGCCGGATCCGCGCGCGCTGCTTCGCGGACATCGGGTGATCATCGCCGTAGTAGCGGTGTTTGCGGTGTGTGTTGTACGGAAGATCGCCGGCCGCCATCAGGTCATTCCCCCAGCTCGCCGTTCAGCGTGGCCATGATGTCCTTGGCGTTCGCGTCGTTTTCCGCGTGCCCGGCCGCGGCCTGGCGGATCGCGTCGCGCAGCGCGCCGAGTTCGTCGAGGTAGCTCCGCAGCACCGCCTGGACTCCGGTGTCGGCCGAACCGCGCTGCCCGAACGCCTTGCGCAGGTGGCCCGACACCGGGCCGGTGCCGTCGCGTAGCGGCGCTTCGAGATCCTGGGCCTGCGCCAGCAGCTGGGACAGCTCGTCGGAGCGCCGCCGCAGTTCGGCGTCCGCGGCTGCGATCTCACCCGGGTCCAGCTCGATGCGGCCGCCGTCGCCGACCAGCTCCGCCGTGCCGGCGCCGGACGGTTCGCGCACCTCATCGGCCTTGAGCACCTTGCCGGGGTGGTGCCGGGCCGCCTCGCGGTGCGCTTCCTGGAGCAGCCGCCTGGCGTCCGCTTTGTCCCGCAAGCGATGCGCGTCCATGCCGGCCCCTTCCGGCCCGGCGCGCTTCGGCGCCGAGGCCGGACCAGTATGACAACAAGGGACCGGGTGTCACATGAAGTTCGGCAATTTCGTGCAGCGAGTTCGCCGGCGTCACCAAAGCACGGGAACGTCGTCCACGCCGCCGGTGAACCGGTTCGAGCGGCTTTCCAGCTTCTCCACGTCAACGGCGAGACGCAGGTCCGGGAACCGGCTGAACAGCGCCACGAACACCGTCCGCAGCTCGGCGCGCGCCAGGTTGGCGCCGAGGCAGAAGTGGGCCCCGTGACCGAAACCGAGGTGGCCGGTGGGCGCGCGGTCCGGGTCGAACTCGTCGGGATCGGCGAAGATCGCACCGTCGCGATTGGCGGCGGTGCTGGCGATGAGCACGGCGTCGCCGCGCGCGATGGTGACCCCGCCGATCTGGACGTCCTCGTGCGCGTACCGCGGCTGGCCGACGCCGCCCGGTGCGGCCATCCGGACGATCTCCTCGACGGTCGCCCGCACCCGGTTCCCGGGGTCAGCGGTGAACGCGTCCCGGCGGCTCGGGTCGGTCAGCAGGAACAGCACCCCGAGATCGATCCTGGTGGTCGTCGTCTCGTGCCCGGCGAACAGCAGGATGCTGGCGAGGAACGCCACCTCGTCGTCGCCGAAGGTGGGATCTTCCGCTTGCGCCGCAACGAGATCCGACACGACGTCAGCGCCCGGGTGCTGACGCTTCACCTCGGCCAGGCGAGCCATGTACGCGTTCAGTTCCGCCATCGCCGCCTGCGCGTCGGCGCCGCCGTCGAGCATGCTGATCCGGTCGGACAGCCCCCGGAAATGGTCCCGGTCCGCGGCGGGCACGCCGAGCAGTTCGCAGATCACCAGTACCGGCAACGGAAACGCGAGCAGCTCGTGCAGATTGACGGGTTCGCCCGGCGCCGCGTCGTGGGCGGCCTGCAGGTCGTCGAGGCAGCGGTCGGTCAGCTCCTGGATCCGGTCCGCCAGCGCGCGCATCCGGCCGGGCGTGAACGCGGGCGCCAGCAGCCGCCGCATCCGCTCGTGCCGGCGCCGCTCGTCCTCGAACGAACCCAGCGGCCCGGCGAACATCGCCGCCCGGGAGATCTTGGCCGCCCGCTCCGGTTCGGGATGCGACAGCCCGAACCGGCGGTCGGCGAAGATCTCCCGCGTCTCCTCGAAAGCCGTCACCAGCCAGGCGGGGTCACCGGCCGGCGTCCGCACCTTCGTCAGCGGAGCCTCGCGCCGCAACACGGCATACAGCGGCGCGAGGTCGAGTACGTTCGGCCGCGCGAAGGGCAACCGGGGCAACGGCATGGTCATACCCGACACGAAAACACGGACCGGCGGCGGCGATCATGCCGATGCGACAATCGAATGGCTGGCGCTGCCCGCGGTCACCCGAAGTTCGTCACCGTGGCGTAACCCTTTCCGTTGTACTTCTGCACCACGACCGTCGACACCGCCGGCTGGCCGTCCACCGTCGTGTCGACCGACGTGCCCGCCAGCATCAGCGGCGCCCGGAAGCCCGAAATACCGCGCAGCGCGGTCATGAAACCGTCGCGTGTCGGGTCGGTCATCTTCTGGAACGCCTGCTCCAGGGTGGCGCCCACGATGTAGCTCCACGCGCAGTGCGGGAACGCCGGCAGGTCCGGGTAGTTCGCGTAGGTCTTCAGGTCCGACAGGAACTTCGTGACGTCGGCGTCCTTGGCGAACTCCGGGCTCTGCGGTGTCTTCGAGAACGCCACCGAGTAGATCCCCGGGTACGCCGCCGCGCCGCCGGGCTGCAGGATCGCGCCCGGGCTCGAGGTGTTCGACGGGAGGAACCAGCTCGGGTGCCAGCCGACCTGTTGTGCCTTCTGCAGCGCCGCGATCGCGAGCGGCGTGATCGACATCGCGTTGAAGAAGACGTCCGCCCCGCTGCCCGCCAGCTCGGTCAGCTGCGCGTCGACCGACGTGTCGGTGGCCTCGTAGCTCAGCTCCTTCACGATCTGGACGTTGGCGGCACCGGCGATCCCCTGCTTGAACCCGTCGACGTACCCCTTGCCGTAGTCGTCGTTCTGCGCCAGCACCGCGACCTTGTGCGGGGCGCCCGACGCGGCGAGCAGCTTGCCGAACGCGGCGCCCTCGTTCTGGTAGATCGGCACGAAGCCGAGCTGCCACGGGCTGTCCTTGCGGCTGCTGAACAATGGGTCGCCGGTCATCACGAGCACCTGCGGCACCTTCTCGTCGATCGCCGCTTCCCGGAACGCGCGGTTGGTCGGCGTGCCGAGCCCGGCCGTGGCGGCGAACATCCCGTCGGCGACCATCTGCTGGAAGTTCGCCAGCGCCCGCTGCGGGTCGTAGGCGTCGTCGTAGCTCTTGATCTCCACCTTGCGGGTCTTGCCGTCGCCGAACTTGACGCCCCCCGCCGCGTTGACGGCGCCGAAATACGCCGTGACACCGGCGACCGTGCAGGTACCGGGACCGGCCGTGGGGCCGGACAGCGGGGTCGTGATCCCGAGTTTGATCGAGGTGTCGGTGATACCGGTGCTGGCGGACTCGCCGCGCGTGCCGCCGCGGCCGCAGCCCGCCGCGGCCAGCGCGACGATCGACACCATCGCCACGACGCCGACGAAACGTTTTCGGATGTTCATGCCTGGCCCTGCCTTTCTGTCTGCTCCTGCCGCACCTGTTGCCGTTGTGCGACAACGGTTCCCCGTCGCGAGCCGAGCCGCCGGAGCACGCGCGGGAGGCTCACCAGTCCGCCCGGCAGCACGAAGAGCACCACCAGCAGGATCACGCCCTGGCCGACCGCGGTGAGGTTCGGATCGATCGAGTTCGTGAACTGCGGGATGAACACGTAGTACGCGCCGCCGATCAGCGCGCCGGTGATGCTTCCCGCGCCGCCGACCACCATCGCGGCCACCAGTTCGATCGAGTGGCCGAAGCTCATCGTCTCCGGCGACGTGTACTGCACGGCGGCCAGATAGAGGAAACCGCTGATCCCGCCGAAGATCGACGCGACCGTGAAGGCGAGAACCTTGTAGCGGTAAGGGGAAACGCCCGCCGACGCGGCGACCGCCTCGTTCTTGCGCACCGCTGAGAGGGCACGGCCGAACTTGCCGCGGACGAGGTTGCGCGCCAAGAGGAACGACAGCGCGGTCACGAGCACCATGATGTAGAACTGCCACTGGTCGTCGTAGAGGCCGGACCAGTCCGGCGCGCCGGAGAACCGCGCCGAGACGCCCTGCGAACCCCCGGTCAGTCCGGCCAGCCGCTTGGCGAGTGGGACCCCGACGATCGGCAGCGCGATGGTGACCATCGCGATCGCGAGGCCACCGAGCCGGGCGGCGGCCAGCGCGACGGCCAGCCCGACGACGCCCGGGATGAGGCACGACGCCAGGAACACCAGCACGATGTTCCAGTCGTGCGTGACACCGTAGGCGGCGACGTACGCGCCCAGCCCGACGAAGAAGATCTGCCCGAGATTGACCTGGCCGGTGTAGCCCATCACGATGTTGAGCCCCAGCATCGCCACCGCGTACACCCCGATGCGGGTCACGGTCTGGTTGGCGAACACCGGCAGCAGCAGCGGGGCCGCGATCAGCACGATCGCGACCGCGAGCACCAGCCCGAGCCGCACCCACCTGTTCCGAAGCACCGTGCTCATCAGACCCGTGCCACGACCTTCCGCCCGAACAGGCCTTGGGGACGGATGACGAGGATGACGAAGATCAGCACGAACGGCACCGCGATCTTCAGGTCATGCCCGATGAACGGCACATACACGGCCGCGAGGTTCTCCAGTACACCGATCAGCCAGGCGGCGACCACGGCGCCGACCGGGCTGTTCAAGCCGCCGAGGATGACCGCGGCGAGCGCGTACACCAGCGCGTTGTCCAGCATCCCCGGGGTCAGCGTCAGCTGCGGGGCGACGAGTGAGCCGGCGATCGCGCCGAGCGCGGCGGCGAGCCCCCAGCCGACCATCAGCAGCCCGCCGACGGGCAGGCCGGAGAACGCCGCGGACGCCGGGTTGTCGGAGACCGCGCGCAGCGCGAGCCCGAGTTTCGTGCGCAGGAACAGCAACTGCAGCAACAGCATGATCACGATGATCGTGATCGTCGTGCCGAGCGAGCGGACGCTGACGACCGCGCCGAAGATCTTCACGCCGGTGAGCGGGAACGGCGAGGGGAACTGGAGGTTGTTGTAGCTCCACACCCAGGCGCAGACACCGGTGACCAGCGTCAGCAGCCCGATCGTCACGACGATCGCCGTATCGGGTTCGCCGCGCTCGAACCGGCGGATGAGTACCCGCTCGACGCCCGCCCCGATGAAGAACGACGCGACCACCGCGAGCAGGATCGCCGGCAGCAGCGGCACTCCCGCCCCCAGGAAGCTGTACGCGATGTAGGCCGACAGCACGGCCAGGCCGCCCTGCGCGAAGTTGATCAGTCCGGTCGCCTGGTTCACGAGCACGATCGCGAGCGCCAGCGCGCCATAGATGGAGCCGGTCGAGAGCCCGTCGATCACGAGCTGGATGAACGTTCCCACCGTCTCAGCCCCCCAGGTAGGCGCGCCGGATCTCGTCCACGCCCTTCAGCTCGGATGCGGGACCGGTCAGCACGGTGCGGCCCGTTTCGAGCACGGTCGCGGTGTCGACGAGGGTGAACGCGAGGTTGGCGTTCTGCTCGACGACGACCATGGCGATGCCGGATTCCCGGCGCAGCCGGCCGATCGCGTCGAACACGGCCTTCGCGGTACTCGGCGCGAGGCCGAGGGACGCCTCGTCGAGCAGCAGCAGCCGGGGCCTGGCCATGAACGCGCGGGCGACGGCGAGCATCTGCTGCTCTCCCCCGGACAGCGCCGCGCCGTGCGCGGTCAGGCGGTCCTTCAGCTGCGGGAACAGGGTGAGGCAGTAGTCCAGGTCGGCCGCGATCGCCTTGCGGTCCTTGCGCCGGTACGCGCCGACGCGCAGGTTGTCCCGCACGGTCAGTTGCGCGAGCGTGCCGCGGCCCTCCGGCACGTGCGCGATGCCCAGTGCCGCCACCCGGTCCGGGCGCAGGCCGCGGATTTCCCGCCCGTCGAAGGTGATCCGGCCGGTGGTGCGGACCGTGCCGCTGATCGCGCGCAGTGTCGTCGTCTTCCCGGCGCCGTTCGCGCCGAGGATGCCGACGGCGCCACCGTCCGGCACGGTCAGCGAGACGTCGTCCAGTACCCGCACCGGGCCGTACGACGCGGTCACCCCGGACAGCTCAAGCAGCGTCATCCGCGGCGTCCTTCCCGAGGTAGGCCTCGATGACGCGCGGGTCGGACTGCGCCTCGGCGGCGGTGCCCTCCATCAGCTTGCGGCCGTGATCGAGCACGACGACCCGGTCGGTGAGCGCGGAGATGAAGCCCATGTGGTGCTCGACGATGACGACGGTGATGTCCGCCTCGGCGCGCACCCGGCGGATGGTGTCGACGAGCTGCTCGACCTCGCCGTGCGAGAGCCCGGCCGCGGGTTCGTCGAGCAGCAGCAGCGCGGGTTTGGCCAGCAGCGCCCGGCACAGCTCGATTCCCTTGTGCAGGCCGTGCGACAGCTCTTCGGCGCGGCGCCCGGCCGCCCAGCCCAGGTGCGCGCGGTCGAGCAGTTCCTGTGCCTCCGCGCGGATCTCGCGCTCGGCGCGGGCGATCCGCGGCAACCGCAGCGACCACGACACCGGTCCGCCCGGCAGCCGGGTGTGCCCGCCGAGCAACACGTTCTGCAGCACGGTCGCGTCGAGCTGGAGGGCGGGATGCTGGAAGGTGCGGGCGATCCCGAGCCGGGCGAGCCTGGCCGGGGTGGTGCCGGCGACCTCGGCGTCGTCGACCGTGATCGAGCCCGCGACCGGCTGGTAGTGCCCGCTGATGCAGTTGAACAGCGAAGTCTTCCCGGCACCGTTCGGGCCGACGAGCCCGAGGATGACTCCCGGCTCGACATCGAAAGTGACGTCCTGGAGCACCATCACGCCGCCGAAATGCAGGCTCACGCCGCGAAGACTCAGGCGAGCGGCCACCGCGCACCTCGCCTCGTCGTCACCGCACCCGGGCCCATCCCGCTCCTTCGCGGTCCGCCAATGCCGTCGGCAGTCTAGGGCGCGCGGACGGGCGGTTCCGGTGATCTTCCGTCCGATGGAAAAGTGGCTTTCCCGCCTCGACGCCCCGCGAAAGCCGTGGTATTTCAGGCGATCTTGCCGGGCGCCGATGAGTTTCACGGCGGGCCGGGGTCTCTACTGTGACCACCCGTGAACCGCGACCAGTGAGGGTCTCATGAGCAGTAACGCATTACCGCCCGTCGTCGACGCCGCGACCTGGCAGCGTGAGCTCGAAGCGCTGCGGGTCCGGGAGAAGGCCGCGACCCGGGAGCTCGACGCGATCGCCGCGCAGCGCCGCCGGCTGCCGATGGTCGAGCTGCCCGAGTACATCCTGGACGGCGAGGACGGCCCGGTCCGGCTGGCCGACGTCTTCGACGGCAAATCGCAGCTGATCGTCTACAACCACATGTGGTTCCCCGGTGAGAAATGGCAGTGCCCCGGCTGCACGGGATTCACCGCGCAGTTCACCCGGCTGGAGTTCCTGGACAACTACGACGCCCGGTACGTCATCGTGACGCAGGGACCGATCGACGAGGCACTCGAGTACAAGCGGCGGGTCGGCAACAAGATGCCGTGGTACTCGACCGCGAACAGCCCCTTCGGCGCCGACGTGGGCGCGCCGCCCGGCGAGGGGTTCGCGGTGAACGTGTTCCTGCGCGACGGCGACAAGGTGTACCGCACGTGGCACACCAACGGCCGCGGCACCGAGCAGCTCACCCACACCTTCGCGCTGGTCGACCTGTTGCCCTACGGACGGCAGGAGGAGTGGCAGGACTCGCCCGAGGGCTGGCCGCAGTCACCGACCTACAGCCGGTGGGTCAGCTCCGAGGACGTCGCGGCCCGCTACGGCGAGGCCTGACCGGGGCCCACCTGCCGCGATCTTCACTGGCGGGCGAAACGGGTATGGGAGGGTGTGTGGCGCCTGCCCGACCCCAGGAGGTTCCCGTGCCCGTGCTGACCGACCTGCTGTCCGCGTTGCAGACCCGCGATGTCGAGGTCGTCGACCTGACGGCGCCGCTCTCGGCGAGCACGCCCGTGCTGCAGCTGCCGCCGCCGTTCGCGAACACCGCGAGCTTCCGCCTGGAGGAGATCAGCCGCTACGACGAGCGCGGCCCGCGCTGGTACTGGAACGACATCCACACCGGCGAGCATGTCGGCACCCACGTTGACGCGCCCAGTCACTGGGTGTCCGGAAAGGACGGGCACAATGTGGACCAGATCCCGCTGAGCACCCTGATCGCGCCCGCGGTCGTGCTCGACGCCTCGGCCAAGGTCGCCGGGAATCCCGATTTCCTGCTGGGGATAGAGGACATCCGCGAGTGGGAGGACGAGCACGGGTCGCTGCCGGACGGCGGCTGGCTGCTCTACCGCACCGGCTGGGACGCGCGTTCGGCCGATCAGGACAGCTTCCTCAATGTCAGCGAGGGCGCGTCCCACACGCCCGGGGTTTCGCCGGAATGCGCGCGGTGGCTGGCCGAAGAGGCGCCGATCGCCGGGTTCGGGGTGGAGACCGTGGGCACCGATGCCGGGCGCGCGGGCGAGCTGGAGCCGATGTTCCCGTGCCACGACCGGTTGCTGGGCGCCGGGAAGTGCGGGCTGACCCAGTTGCAGAACCTCGCGCGGCTGCCCGCCACCGGCACAATGCTGGTGGTCTCGCCGCTGCCGATCGTCGGCGGTTCGGGCAGCCCGGCCCGGGTGTACGCGCTCGTGGAGAGGTGAGCATGCTCGTCGCCGAGGCGGTGGGCCGGGTACTGGCGGAGTTGGGCGCGGGCCCGGTGTTCGCGGTCGTGGGCAGCGGGAACTTCCACGTCACCAACGCATTGCGGGCCGGTGGCGTCCCGTTCTACGCGACCCGCCACGAGGGCGGCGCGGCCACCGCGGCGGACGCCTGCGCCCGGATGAGCGGCCGGGTCGCGATCGTGTCGACCCACCAGGGCTGCGGATTGACCAACGCCGTCACGGGTATCGGCGAGGCGGCCAAGAGCCGCACCCCGCTGCTCGTGCTGACCGCGGACACCGCCGATCCCCTGAACAACTTCACCATCGACCAGGACGGATTGGCCCGCTCGGTGGGCGCGATTCCCGAGCGGGTGCACAGTCCGGAGACCGCGGTGGCCGACACCGTCCGCGCGTACCGGACCGCGCTGCACGAACGCCGCACCGTCGTGCTCAACCTTCCACTCGACGCGCAGTCGATGACGGTGCCCACCCCGGAAACCGTTGCGCCACTGGACAATCCCCCGGCGATGCGGCCCGATCCCGGCGCGATCACAGAGCTGGCCGAACTGGTGTCCGCCGCCGAGCGGCCGGTGTTCATCGCGGGCCGGGGCGGGCGCGGAGCCGCCGCCGAGATCCGCGCCCTCGCCGACGCGTGCGGTGCGCTGCTGGCCACGTCGGCGGTGGCGCACGGGCTGTTCCACGAAGACCCTTGGGCGCTGGGCATTTCCGGCGGTTTCGCGTCGCCGCTGGCCGCGGAACTGATCCAGGGCGCGGATCTCGTCGTCGGTTGGGGCTGCGCGCTCAACCCGTGGACGACCCGGCAGGGCAAGCTGATCGGCTCCACCGCAAGGCTCGCGCAGGTGGATCTGGAATCGAGCGCCCTCGGCGCGCACCGCCCGATCGACGTCGGCGTGGTCGGTGACGCGGCTGTTACCGCCCGCCTGGTCCTCGCCGAACTGGGCCAGCGGGTGACGCCCGGCTACCGCTCCTCCGGGCTCCGTGGCCGGATCGCCGCGCGCGCCCGCTGGTCCACCGCCGACTACACCGACGAGTCGACAGCCGAGTTGATCGACCCGCGCACGCTGTCCGCGGAGCTGGACCGGATCCTGCCCGCCGAGCGCGTGGTTTCGGTGGATTCGGGGAACTTCATGGGATATCCGAGTGCTTACCTGCGCGTGCCGGACGAGTTCGGGTTCTGCTTCACGCAGGCCTTCCAGTCCATCGGCCTCGGCCTGGCCACCGCGATCGGCGCCGCGATCGCCCGGCCGGACCGGCTGCCGGTCGCGGCACTCGGCGACGGCGGGTTCCACATGGCCGCCGCCGAACTGGAAACCGCCGTGCGGCTGGGCCTGCCGCTCGTGGTGGTCGTCTACAACGACGCCGCCTACGGAGCGGAGGTGCACCACTTCACCGGCGACCACACGACTGTCCGGTTCCCGCCCACCGACATTGCCGCCATCGCAAGGGGTTTCGGGTGCACCGGCCTCACGGTGCGCACCGCGGGCGACCTGGCGTCCATTGTGGACTGGCTCGGCGGCCCGCGGAGCGCCCCGCTGGTGATCGACGCGAAGATCACCGACGACGGCGGCTCATGGTGGCTCGCGGAGGCCTTCCACGCTCACTGAGGAGCCGGTTCCGGCTCCCAGCCAGGCGGGCCGAAGACGTAGCGCAGGCCGTCCCGGAACCGGCGTGCGCCACGGAGATCCCGCCACAGCGCGCCGAACTCGTAGTACTGCAGCGTCAGCACGTTGGTGCTGCCGATGTTCTTGGTCAGACCGTAGGTCGGCCGGAACGTCTCTTCCCGGAAACTGCCGAACATCCGGTCCCAGATGATCAGGATGCCGCCGAAGTTCTTGTCCAGGTACTCGGGATCGCTCGCGTGGTGCACGCGGTGATGCGATGGCGTGTTGAACACGAACTCGAACCAGCGCGGCAGCTTCCCGATCGTCTCGGTGTGCACCCAGAACTGGTAGATCAGGTTGACCGAGAACCCGGTGAACACCATCCACGGCGGCACCCCGAGCAGCGGCAACGGAGTCCAGGCCACGATCTCGAACCACGGGTTCCACTTCTGCCGCAGCGCGGTGGAATAGTTGAAGTAACGGCTGTTGTGGTGCACCTGATGGGCGGCCCAGACCAGCCGCACTCGGTGGGAGATCCGGTGGTAGCCGTACCAGAGCAGGTCGACGCCGATCACCACACCGACCCAGACCAGCCAGTTGTGCGGGTCGAGCTTGAACGGCGAAACCACATACAGCACCGCGTATCCGAACAGGGCCAGCACCCGCGCGCCACCGCTGAAGATCAGCGAGCCGGCGCCGGACAGGAGACTGTTGCGCGCATCAGTCTTTTCGTAGCCCGCCCGGTCCGCGCCGTGCTCGCGCAGTGACAGCACCTCGACCACGAGCGCGGCGACGAAGAACGGGATCGCATAAGTGACCGGCTCGTTCAGTTGGTCCCACAGTGACACGGCCGGTCCTTCCCACTGCACGATATACTCTGCCGTTCGTTACCAATCCGACGGCAGCCACGGCGGAAACGGTGTCGACGAGCAGGTCGGCTGCGGACCGTGTCCGCCTACTTTCGGCCGGATTGGTAACACTGCGGTCACTTCGCGTGAAGTGACCGTAGGGTAAGTTCGGTGCCATGTCAACGGTCGCGGGACTCGGCACCAAGGGGATGGCCCATGCCGACCGGCGGCAGGAGATCGTCACGGCCGCGACCCGCGAATTCGCCGAACACGGGTTCGCCGGCGCCTCGATGGCGTCGATCGCGCGTGCGGCCGGCATCTCGAAAGCGTTGGTGTATCAGCACTTCGACACCAAGGAACACCTGTATGTCGCGTGCTTCCGCCGGATCGCCGAGCCGCTGATCGCCCGCATCCACGCCGAGATGGACGGCAGCGACACGTTTTCCGCCCCGATCAACGTCCTCAACGGCATCTTCGAGGCGCTGGGCCCCGAGCGGTCCGCGTGGCGGGTGTTCTACGACCCCACCGCGCCACGGACCGGCGACGCCGGCGCGCTCGTCGACCGCTATCGCCGTCAGCTCAACGACTTCGCCACCACCGGGGTCACCGGCTTCCTCGGCGCCCTCGGTGATCACGACGCGCGAGACATCGACGCGCTTGCCACCGTCTGGACGGCGATCGTCGACGCGGTGGTCGGCTGGGCAATCGCCCATCCGGACGAGACGGCCGAGCAGCTGACCGCCCGCTGGCAGCGCATCATCACAGCCATCTTCAGCATCGGTGGTCGCTGAAGAGGCCCGACACGCCCACATCCTATGGGGTACCTCATCTGGTAAGCCACAACATGTAGTGTCTCTCGTGCTGGTGGTTCACCTCGCGTGCGACGAGGTGAGGCAAGAGGGAACCCGGTGCGAGTCCGGGACTGCCCCGCAGCGGTGAGTGGGAACGACCGCCGTCAACGAAGCACTGGACCCGGGTGTCTGGGAAGCGACGGCCAGTAGGTCCGCCCGATACGGCGGGTGCCCGCGAGTCCGAAGACCTGCCACCGGTCCGCGCGCCATCCCGGCGCGCGGGTTCAGTGCGAGCTCGCGAGGAGAGAGTCTTGACGCCCCAAGTGGCTGTTTCTGCTGCCCAAAATACTGTGGTGCTTCGGGTTGTCCGGCGCGACGGCAGCGTGTCGCCGTTCGATGCCGGCAAGATCTCGGTGGCGCTGGGCAAGGCATTCCTTGCTGTGGAAGGCGATGGCGCGGCCGCGTCGTCGCGGATCCACCACGTGGTCGGCCAGCTGACCGGTGAGGTGGAGACGTCGCTGCGGTGGCATGCCCATGCCGAGGCGGTGCAGATCGAGCAGATCCAGGATCTGGTCGAGCTGGCGTTGATGCGCGGCGGTCACCACAAGGTCGCGCGTGCCTACGTGCTCTACCGGGAGGAACGGGCCAAGGCCCGCGAAAAGCCGGCGGAACGTGACGCGTCGGCGCACGTGGATTGGGCCCGCGTCGAGCGGGTCGTCGCGGAGGCCGTGGCGGGGATCGACGACGTGTCGGCGGAACCGGTGCTGACCGAGGCCCGGCGCAACCTGTACGACGGGATCAGCGCCGACGAGCTGGCCGCGGCGCTGATCATGGCCGCGCGCACGCTGGTCGAGCGGGAACCGAACTACTCGTATGTGACCGCGCGCCTGTTGCTGGACAAGCTGCGCGGCGAGGCGTTGTCCTATCTCGCGGGTGAGCCGCGGCAGGCCGGCCAGGACGAGCTGGACTACGCCGGCTACTTCCGCCGGTATCTCGCTCGCGCGATCGAACTGGAGCAGGTCGACCCGGAGCTGGCGACGTTCGACCTGGACCGCGTGACGGCGGCGATCCGGCCGGAACGGGACCTCGACTTCGGTTTCCTGGGCCTGCAGACGCTGTACGACCGGTACTTCCTGCACCACGACCGGACGCGTTTCGAGCTGCCGCAGGCGTTCTTCCTGCGGGTCGCGATGGGCCTCGCGATCCGGGAGGAGGACAGGGAATCTCGTGCCATCGAGTTCTACGATCTGCTCTCGACGCACCAGTTCATGGCGTCCACGCCAACGCTGTTCAATGCGGGTACCACCCGGCCGCAGCTGTCCTCGTGCTTCCTGACCACTGTGGACGATGACCTCGACTCGATCTTCCAGGCGTACAAGAACAACGCGCTGCTGGCGAAGTACTCCGGTGGGCTCGGCAACGACTGGACCCCGGTCCGCGGTCTCGGCGCCCACATCAAGGGCACCAACGGCGAGTCACAGGGCGTCGTGCCGTTCCTCAAGATCGCCAACGACACCGCGGTCGCGGTGAACCAAGGCGGAAAACGCAAGGGCGCGGCGTGTGCGTACCTGGAGACCTGGCATATCGACGTCGAGGAGTTCCTCGACCTGCGCAAGAACACCGGTGACGACCGGCGCCGCACGCACGACATGAACACCGCGAACTGGGTGCCGGACGAGTTCCTGCGCCGGGTCGAGGCAGACGCGCAGTGGACGCTGTTCTCTCCCGACGAGACGCCGGATCTGCACGATCTCTACGGCACCGCGTTCGCCGAGGCCTACCGCCGTTACGAAGCCGCGGCCGACCGGGGCGAGATCAAGGTGTTCCGCCGGGTGCGGGCGGTCGAGCTGTGGCGGCGGATGCTCACCATGCTGTTCGAGACCGGCCACCCGTGGATCACCTTCAAGGATCCGTGCAACCTGCGTTCGCCGCAGCAGCACGCCGGTGTGGTGCACTCGTCGAACCTGTGCACCGAGATCACCCTCAACACCCGCGCCGACGAGGTCGCGGTGTGCAACCTCGGCTCGGTCAACCTGTACAAGCATGTCAGCGCCGGCGGCCTGGACACCGAACGGCTCACGCGCACCGTCAGGACCGCGGTGCGGATGCTCGACAACGTGATCGACATCAACTTCTACACGATTCCCGAGGCGCGGCGGTCCAACCTGCGGCACCGCCCGGTCGGGCTGGGGGTGATGGGGTTCCAGGACGCGCTGTTCGAGCTGGGCATGCCGGTGGCGTCCGAGGCGGCGGTGGAGTTCGCCGACCGCAGTATGGAGCACGTCAGCTACCACGCGATCTCGGCGTCGGTGGAGCTGGCGGCCGAACGCGGGGTGTACGAGTCGTACGAGGGATCGCTGTGGAGCAAGGGAATCCTGCCGATCGACTCGCTGCGCCTGCTCGCCGAGGCCCGTCGTGACGACGACCTCGACGTCGACTACTCGTCCACTTTGGACTGGCCGGTGCTGCGGCAGCGAGTGCGCACCACCGGGATGCGCAACTCCAACGTGCTGGCGATCGCGCCGACCGCGACGATCTCCAACATCTGCGGCGTCGGCCAGTCCATCGAGCCGCAGTTCCAGAACCTGTTCGTCAAGTCGAACATGTCCGGTGACTTCACCGTGGTCAACCCGCATCTGGTGCGCGAGCTGAAGGCGCGCGGCTTGTGGGACGAGGTCATGGTGAGCGACCTGAAGTACTTCGACGGCAGCCTCGGGCAGATCGACCGGGTGCCGGACGACCTGAAGTCCTTGTACGCCACCGCGTTCGAGATCGAACCGCGCTGGCTGGTGGAGGCGGCGTCGCGCCGGCAGAAGTGGATCGACCAGGCCCAGTCGCTCAACCTGTACCTCGACGCGCCGAGTGGCCGCAAGCTCGACCAGCTCTACCGGCACGCCTGGCACAAGGGCCTGAAGACCACCTATTACCTGCGGGCCCGGGCCGCGACCAGCGTGGAGAAGAGCACGCTGCGGGGCACCGACGGCAAGCTCAACGCCGTCGTGCCGATCGCCCCCGTCGCGCCGGAACCCATCGCCTGCCGTATCGACGACCCCGACTGTGAGGCCTGCCAGTGACCAGCGTGATCGACCAGGGCGCCGCCCGGGTCAGTGTGGACGACAAGGCGATGCTCAACGCGCGCGCCGACGTGAACCAGCTGCTGCCGTTGAAATACCACTGGGCATGGGAAAAGTACCTCGCCGGGTGCAGCAACCACTGGATGCCGACCGAGGTCGCGATGCAGGCCGACCTCGCGCTGTGGAAGTCCCCCGGCGGGCTCACCGACGACGAGCGGACCATGCTCAAACGCAACCTCGGTTTCTTCGCGACCGCGGAATCCCTGGTGGCCAACAACATCGTGCTCGCCGTGTACCAGCGGATCACCAATCCCGAATGCCGGCAGTACCTGCTGCGCCAGGCGTTCGAGGAAGCCGTGCACACGCACACCTTCCAGTACATCTGCGAAAGCCTGGGCCTGGTCGAGGGCGAGCTGTTCAACATGTACCGCGAGGTGCCCTCGATCACCGCGAAGGACGCGTGGGCGCTGAAGTACACGCGCGGCCTGGAAACCGGCGAAGACGATCAGGACTTCCTGCGTGATCTCGTCGCGTTCTACGTCGTGTTCGAGGGGATGTGGTTCTACACCGGGTTCGCGCAGATCCTGTCGCTGGGCCGGCGCAACAAGATGGTCGGCATCGCCGAGCAGTACCAGTACATCCTGCGTGACGAGTCGATCCACCTGAACTTCGGGATCGACTGCATCAACCAGATCAAGATCGAGAACCCGCACCTGTGGAGCCCGGAGTTCCAGGCGGAGGTGCGCGGCATGCTCACCGAGGCGTGCGCCCTCGAGGTCGCCTATGCCCGCGACACGATGCCGCGCGGGATGCTGGGCCTGTCGGCGGAACTGTGCGAACAGTACATGCACTTCATCACCGACCGGCGCGCCCAGCAGATCGGCCTGGTCCCGATCTTCGGCGAAACCGAGAACCCGTTCCCGTGGATGTCGGAGGCGATGGATCTGAAGAAGGAGAAGAACTTCTTCGAGACCCGGGTCACCGAGTACCAGACCGGCGGCTCGCTCGACTGGGACTGAACCGCGGTGGTTGCCGCCCCGCGAAAGGGGGCGGCAACCGGTCTCAGCGCAGTCGTGCCCGGACCGCGTGCACCGCTTCGACGGTGTTGCGCAGTGCGGGTTCGACTTCGGCGTAGCCGCGGGTTTTCAGGCCGCAGTCCGGGTTGGCCCACAGCCGTTCCGGTGGCACCGCGGTGGCCGCCGCGGAGAGCAGGGCGGTCAGTTCGGCGACGTCGGGCACCCGTGGTGAGTGGATGTCGTAGACACCGGGTCCGACGCCGCGCGCGAACCCGATGGCGCGCAGGTCGGCGAGGACTTCCATGTGTGAGCGGGCGGCCTCGATAGTGGTGACGTCGGCGTCCAGCCCGTCGATCGCCTCGATCACGTCACCGAACTCCGAGTAGCACAGATGCGTGTGGATCTGGGTCGCGGTGGCAGCCCCGGACGTGGCGAGCCGGAACGCGCCGACAGCCCAGTCCACATAGGACTTCCGCTCCTCGGCGCGCAGCGGCAGCAGCTCCCGCAGGGCGGGTTCGTCGACCTGCACGATGCGGATCCCGGCGGCCTCCAGGTCGTGCACCTCGTCCCGCAGGGCGAGCGCCACCTGATCGGCGGTCATCCCCAGCGGCTGGTCGTCCCGCACGAACGACCACGCCAGGATCGTGACGGGCCCGGTGAGCATGCCCTTGACTGGTTTGCTCGTCAGCCCCTGCGCGTAGGTGGTCCAGTCCAGCGTCATCGGTCTGGGCCGAGACACGTCACTGTGCAGGATCGGCGGGCGGACGCAGCGGGTGCCGTAGGACTGCACCCAGCCGTGCTCGGTGGCGGCGAACCCGTCGAGCTGCTCGGCGAAGTACTGCACCATGTCGTTGCGTTCGGGCTCACCGTGCACCAGCACGTCGAGCCCGATGTCCTCCTGCAGCTCGATGACCCGCCGGATCTCCGCGCGCATCCGGTCGGTGTAGGTGGCCTCGTCGATCCGCCCGGCCCGCAGATCCGCGCGGGCCCGCCGCACGTCGCCGGTCTGCGGGAACGAGCCGATGGTCGTGGTCGCCAGCGGCGGCAGTGCGAGCCGTTCCTGTTGCGCGGCAGCACGTTCGGCATAGGGCGCGCGGTGGCGGTGGGCCGGGCGCAGCGCGGCGATC
Organism: Amycolatopsis sp. GM8; assembly: GCF_021653975.1. Classification (GTDB taxonomy): domain Bacteria; phylum Actinomycetota; class Actinomycetes; order Mycobacteriales; family Pseudonocardiaceae; genus Amycolatopsis_E. The sequence continues at coordinate 201,327 of NZ_JAJKFK010000003.1, forward strand.
CGGCCACGCACATGATCGTTGCGGCGTTCCGCGGTGCCCGCGGTGCGATGAAGCTGATCTGTGTCGCCGCTGCTCAACGCGCGGCCGAGGAGCACCACTTCGGCGACCTTCTGCCGGGCGAACGCCAGCCGCTCCCGCAGCGCGGCCGGAAGGGTGGTCTCCGCGTCCAGGTCATACGGGACGTGCAGCAGCGAGCACGACGTGGATACCGCGAGCGAGCCCACGGAACCGAGCAGGCTCGCGCACGTCGACGCGGCGGCAGCCAAGTCGGTGCGCCAGACGTTACGGCCGTCCACCACACCCGCCACCACGGTCTTGTCGCGCAAGGCGGTGACCGCAGGGATGGCGGCGCTCGAACCGGCGACGAGGTCGACCGCGACGGCCTCCACCGGCGTGTTCGCGAGCACCGGCAGGGCGCGCCCGAAGTCGCCGAAATAGCCCGCCACGAGCAGACCGGGCCGGTTGATCAGCGAACCCAAACGCTCGTACGCGCGGGCCAGCGCGGCCAACTCGGCGTCGGTGCGGTCGGCGACGAAGGCGGGTTCGTCCAGCTGCACCCAGGCGGCGCCCGCGTCCGCCAGCCGCGCGAGCAATTCGGCGTAGGCGTCCAGCAATGGGTCGAGCAGATCCAGCGGCGTGAAGCCCTTGGATGCTCCGGCCGCGGCCTTGGCCTGCAACAGAAATGTCAGCGGGCCGATCACCACCGGCCGGGTGACCACGCCCTGCGCCGCGGCCTCGCGGTACTCGGCCACCGGCTTGTCCCCGGCGAGCGTGAACCGGGTGTCCGGCGCCAGCTCCGGCACCAGGTAGTGGTAGTTGGTGTCGAACCACTTCGTCAACTCCAGCGGCGCCACCCCTTCGCAGCCGCGCGCCATCGCGAAGTAGGTGTCCAATTCGGACAGTCCGAGTTCGCGGAAGCGGAGCGGCACCGCACCGAAGAGGACCGCGGTGTCGAGCATCTGGTCGTAGTAGGAGAACGTGTTACCCGGCACCGAGCCGAGCCCGGCACCGGCCAGTTCGGCCCAGGTCCGCGCCCGCAGCTCGCGGGCTGTGCCTTCGAGCTCGGCGGGGCCGGTCCGCCCGGCCCAGTAGTTCTCGGTGGCACGCTTGAGTTCCCGGTGCGGGCCGATCCGGGGATACCCCAGCACGGTCGATCCGATCGGGGGCAACGGGTGGTTCATCCGGCTCTCTCCTCGCGAGCTCGCTGGTCCACACCACGAGCCCGCGCGAGAGCAGGCGGGAAAACGACAGGGGTGCCGCGTTCGCGCCGGCCTTCCCACGAGGCCCGAAGCGTTCCGCACGCCGGGAGGCGCACGGGCCGGTGGCAGGTCTTCGGACTCGCGGGCACCCACCGTTCCCGGCAGACCTACTGGCCGTCGCTTCCCGGGCACACCCGTGCCCAGTGCTGTTGACGGCGGTCGTTCCCACTCACCGCTGCGGGGCAGTCCCGGACTCGCACCGGGTTCCCTCTTGCCTCACCCCGTCCGAGAACGGGATGAACCACCAGCATTTCCGAGCGTAGCCCACCGCGCGGGCTCTGTCAGGACCGCTCCGGGGCGAGCACGCAGTCGCCGCAGACCGGGCCCGACCGGTCCGGGGCGGCGCGGTAGATCAGGCAGCAGCTGTGCCGCCGGAACCGGCCGTGCGCGTCCACGTTTCCGGTACCGGCCAACGGTTTCCGCTCCCTCAGCGCGGCGGTCAGCGCCCGCGTCCGCACTGTCCACTCCGGACGCGCGCGGTCGAGCATCGTGGCGGCACCGTGCACGGCGGACGCCACATTGCCCCACAAGATCCGGCGCGACACCGACATGTGCGCGAACGCTTCGACGAGCGCCCGGATCGGTCCGCCGAAGACCCGCTCTGCCAACAGATCCGCCGGGTCGGGCACGGGATTCACGGGCTGGGGCAACGAGATCGACACCGGGATCGGCCCGCCGGGCACCGGCTGCCACCACGTCTCCCCCGGCGCGAGGTCGAGCACGATCCCGCTGCCCACCGCGGCAGCCAACGCGGGCGACAGCAGGCGCGCTGCCACGCCGAGCTGGGTCACTGACGCCGCCACCCGCTGCTCGACCGCGTCGTCCGGCAGCCCGCCCATCGCGGCGAGCCCGTGCCGGATCGCGCCCACGCGTTCCCGCAGCACATCCGGATCGGTGACCAGTGCTTCGAAGGTCCGCCACGGCGAACGAACCACCATCCCGGCCGGATGGTGGTTCACCGCGAAGTACGGCCCGAGCGCGGCGAGATCCGCCAGCCGGCCCGGGTCCGTGTTCACCCGGTCGCCGCCAGCGCGCGGCCGCGCCGGAGCACGCGTTCGGCGAGCGGGCCGAACACCAGCCCGAGCGCACCCCACAGGATGATCTGCGCGCCGACCGAGTAGAGCCGGAACTCGAACAGGGAGTCCGCGGGGAAGCCCGGGAACACGATGTGCCCGGCCGGATCCGTCAGCGGCTGCGGGGTCTCGGTGTTCTGCATCCCGTACTCGGCGACATTGGCGGACAGGTGCCCGAGCGGTGGCAGGATCGCCATCAGGATCCCGCTCGCCACAACGAAAGCCGCGCCCGCGACGAGGCTCGCGTTCCAGTTGCCCAGGTTCGGGGCGAGCCGGCGGCCCAGCCACACCGCGGCGACGAGGAACACGATCGAACCGAGGACCATGATCAGGTACAGCCCGCCGCGGTCGCCGATGGTGTCCGGATGGCCGATCGACGGCGGGTTCGCCGGGTACTTCACGAACGGGGTCAGGTAGATCGCGAGCAATCCCGCGCCCGCGACCAGCATCGCGAGCGTGCGCGGGCGCACCGTGCCGACCCGGCCGAGGCACACCGTGTACACCACCGCGAACAGCGCGCCCATCGCGACACCGAAGAGGACCATGCCCAGCCCGATGCCGAGGTTCGCCTGGATGGCCCGGCTGAACAGCTCGGACTCCGCGGGCTCCGGCGCGATCCCGGCGGCCTGGTTCAACGCCTCCTGCGCGGCGTCCCGCCCGGTTTCGTAGTCGATCGCGGCCTGGATCTGGGGCTCGGCGAAGATCCGCGCGAACACGAACGCCAGCAGTCCGGCGAGAGCGCCCGAGACGAGGCCCCACAGGACGAGTTTCTTCTCCATGTTCGGTTGTCTCCCCGCGCTCAGTGGCAGGGGAAGCCGAGGAAATGGCGCGCGTCGTGCACGAACTCGTGGACGTGCATGTCGTTGCCGAACACCGAGGTGGCGCCCTGGTCGATGCCGATGAAGTAGTACAGAATGAGCGCCAGCACGGTCGTGCCGGCAAGCCACAGGACCGCCTTCGAAACCGGCAGCACCACCGGTGTGGACGAATCAGCGGGAATGGCAGTCATCACAAGCCTCCTGGAGGGATCGTGCGTCCCCTGTCGTGTGGAGCGTTGTGACGGCTTCTCGACCTGACTCACCCGCCGCAGCGGGCTCACAGTGGCGCGACCGTGCCGGAATTCCACCGGCTTCCCGAAACCGTCAGTACGGAAACAGTAAGCCGGGCGCCCACGCCGCGTCAATCGCCCGAAACGTGGGTGGGCGTGGTGATCAGCACACGCGCGGCGGTGTCGGGTTGTGCTTCGGCGGCTGGTGGATGTGCTTCGGGCCCGGTCAGCTGGTACACCCGGGCAGTCCACGGGCTGACGAACATCTCCACGTCCGCGGCCGTGACGTCGCGGTGGATCGAGCGGTGGATCAGGATGCGCGAGCAGGCCATGCAAGCTGCCCCGCCGCGACGCCCGCCGCGAAACGCAGCGACAGATCGCGGAACAGGAACGGCACCGCCCGCAGACGGCCACGCACGCTAGACCCACCCCGAGCAAGACCGTCCAATATGGACTGCTCACGCCGCGCGCGGGGGCGCCCAGATCCGGCCTCGACCACGGGGCCGGATCTGGGCACGATTCGGTCCGCGCACCACGGTGACCCCGGACAGAGATCCGGCTGCGCACCGTCCACAAAGGATCGTGGCGGCACGCAGCCGGCGGGGACGAACCAGGAAGGGACTAGTGCTTCAGGTACTTCAGGGTGTGCGCGAGCGAGTCCGACCACGGGGACGCCAGGTCCAGCCGCCGCAGTTCGTCGGCGTGCTGGACGGCCGCCAGCTCCGCCATCAGCCGCGACCGCATCCGGTCGTCGTGGGCGACGTTCGCCTTGCGCAGTTCCTTGCCCAGGCGCACCTTGCGGAACGGGGTGAACCAGGACGCGCGAGCCAGGTGCGCGGCGCGCCGGGCCGCCCGGTCGCGGGTGCGGGCCAGCGCGTCGCGCTCGTCGTCACCCAGGCCGAGCCGGGACAGGAACCGCTCCTTGAGCTCACGGCTGACCCTGGTCCACATCGTGACCCGGGTGCGCGCGTGCCGCAGCTCGATACCGAGCGCCAGGTGCAGCATGACCACACCGAGCACCGGGCCCAGCGTGACCCGCGCCAGGCCGGAAACCGGGCCGGCCAGGTCGAAGGCCATGTAGCCGGACGCCGCGCACAGCGCCCACAGGATCAGCCGGGCGGGACCGGGTTTCCCGTGCTCGCTGCGGATCCCGGCGCGCATGGCGAACCCGCAGGCGATCAGGGCGACCTCGACGACCGCGAACATGGCGGCCCGCTCGGGGATGCTGGTGATCCCGAGCTTCTCGCCGAAGAACCGCCACGAGGTGTCCACCGACACCAGCAGCGACATGAACGCCACGAGGTAGAAGCCCCGCGAGCCTTCCGGCGTCGTCCGCTTGGTCTTGACGGCGGGAGCCGGCTTGGTCTGCACAGTCTTTTCGGCCGGGGCGCTCGCCTGCTCCTTGGCCGGCACGGTCCGGGTGGCCGCCGCGTTCTTCTCGGCGGCGCGGCGGGCGTCCAGTTCGGTCAGCATCTCCATCGACAGCCGGGGCAGGTCCCCGGTGTCGCCGAGACCGCGTTCCTGACGCCACTTGGTGACCTCAGCGGCCACCTTGGCGCGTTCGCGCTTGGGGTTGGTCACCACACCGTAGGTCAACAGGAAAGCCAGTACGTCCGATGTCGACGGTTGGTCCAGGGCCTCGCAGGCGTACCGGACCTTCTCGTCGAGGGTCTTCAACATGACCAGGCGGGCGGCGTGCGCCGCGCTGCTCAGGACATCCGTTGAAGCAACCTGCTTGTCGCTCTCGGTTTCCATGTAGTTATCCTTGTGAAGTTCGCGTGGTCGAGGCTGGCGAGCATAGCGGGTGATTAATTCGTCTGGGTGACCGCCTCGCCCTAGTTCCACTCAGGACTCGGCCGGCGGCACCCGGCGCGGCAGTTTCGCCGCGACGAAGATCATCACCAGGGCCAGTGCCGTCGCAACGGCGAAGGCCAGCTTGATCCCGCTGACCTGCGCGGGGACCGCGGCGACACCACCGGCGAGCAGATGACTGGCGCGCGCGGACATCACGGTCACCACGAGCGCGGTGCCGAAAGCCGCGGCGACCTGTTGCAGCGTCCCCAAGATCGAACTGCCGTGCGAGTACAGGTGCGGCGGGAGCGCGCCCATGCCGAGGGTGAACAGCGGGGTGAACGCCGCCGCGAGGCTCACCATCAGCAGGGTGTGCAGCGCGAGCACCTGCCAGTACGGCATCGTCGTGGACACCTGGGTGAACCCGGCGAGGGCGAGCGCGATGCCGATCGAGCCGGGCAGCACCAGCGGCCGGCTGCCGAACCGGTCGAACGCCTTGCCCACGCTCGGCCCGAGCAGGCCCATCGCCAGCCCGCCCGGCATGACCAGCAGGCCGGTCTGCAGTGGACTGAGCCCGCGCAGATGCTGCAGGTAGAGCGGGAGCAGGATCATCGAGCCGAGCATCGCGAGGAACCCGATCGACATCGCCGCCAGGGACAGCACGTAGGTCCGGTGCCGCAGCGTGCGCAGGTCCAGCAGCGGCGTCCCGGTGCGCTGCAGCCGGAACTGGCGGAACACGAACACCACGATGGCCAGCAGCCCGCCGGCGACGATCCCGATGCCCAGGCCGATCTCGCCGCTGCCGCCGAACATGCTCAAGCCGTACACGACGCCGCCGAAGCCGAGCGCCGCCAGCGTCACGCTCGGCCAGTCGATCGTGCCGACCCGCGGCTCGCCGACGTTGCGCACCAGGCGCAGCCCGACGAGGGTCACCACGCCCGCGATCGGCAGCACGACCACGAACAGCAGCCGCCAGGAACCGGCCTGCAGGATCAGCCCGGACACCGCGGGCCCGAGCGCCGGCGCCACCGACATCGCCAGGGTCACGGTGCCCATCACCCGGCCGCGGTCGCTTTCGGGCACGACGGTCATCAGGGTGGTCATCAGCAGCGGCATCATCACCGCCGTGCCGGAGGCCTGCACGATGCGGCCGATCAGCAGCATCTCGAACGACGGCGCGACGGCCGCGAGGGCGGTGCCCGCGAGGAACACGCCCATCGCGGTCGCGAACGCGGCCCGGGTGGTGACCCGCTGCAGGAACCAGCCGGTGACCGGAATGACGGCGGCCATGGTGAGCATGAACGCGGTGGACACCCACTGCGCGGACTGCTCGGTGATGTGCAGCGAGTCCATCAGCCGCGGGATCGCGTTGATCATGATGGTCTCGTTGAGGATCACCACGAATGTCGCGAGCACCAGCAACCGCACGACCATCGGCGTGCGGGCGGCCCGCGCGGCCGGTCGATTCTGGATCAGGGTGGACATGACAGCACCTCGCTGGGTTCCTCGTGACGGGTCACGGGTAGAGACCGCCGCGGCCGCCAGAACTCATCGCCAGCCGAGTTCGGCGGGCGCGGCGGGCGCGGCGGGCGCGGTCACCTGACCGGCCGTCTGCAGCCGGTCGCCGAGCCGGGTGGCCGGCTGGTGCCACCATCCGGCCGCGAAAATCCCGTACGGGCGCGGAAACGCCGACCAGGCCGTTGTAGAGCTCGTCGGGCGTGGCGTCGAGCAGCAGCACACGCCCGGCGGACGTATGCTGCGGCCTTCCCAGCCGTGCACGCGGAACGAATGCGCCGAGACCGACCGTGAGGACCTCCTCATCGCGCAGCAGGCACAGGTGGCTGGTCTCCTCCAGATCGGCCGACGCAGCACCGGTTCCGCCGCGCGCACGAGACCGTCTTCGGCCGTGCGCGCGACGAGTGAGAACAGCCGCCACTCGCGCGTGTCCGGGTCGCGCTCGACGACGCCCTCCTCGGCGAGCGCCTGAAGTGCCCGCGACACCTGGCTTTTCTCGCGCCCGGCGAGCCGGGCGATGGCGGCGACGCCGAGTCCCCCGGTGCGCTGGGCCTCCGGTGACGCGAGCGCTTCGAGCAGATCGAGGTCGCACCGGAGGCCGTGTCCGACCCAGGTCCTGCTTCGAATCTAGACACTGTTCACTGCCCACTCTGAGCGTCCATGCATGTTGGTGCAGGTCAAAGCTCGGCGAGCACGCGCTGAACGGCAGGCATCACGTCGGACGCGAGAATCTGCCCAAGGAACACCGCTGCGACACGCTGTTCTTTGTCGATAACTACGGTCGTCGGGGGTGCTATCAGGGGAATCCCGGGGAGGGAAAGTCCAACCCGGCCCGCGGGATCAAATATTGACGGATAATTCAGCTGAAAGTTGTAAATAAAATCTGCCGCCCGCGCACGATCGTCCCTGACGTCAATACCGACCACTTGAACGAGTTCACTTTTAGTATCGTCTGCCAGCTTGTTCAACTCATAGGTCTCGACACGACACGGCGGGCACCAGGAGCCCCACATGTTGAGAACAACAACCTTTCCCCTGAATTCCGCGACCGAGATTGTCTTGTCCTCATTGATTACCTCACTACCGGAAACGTCCTCGATCTCGACGCGCAGAGCTGGATCATAGAACTTCGGTCCATTTCCGTCTTGCACCGGTGCGTTATTACCGGTGGCACAGCCAGCGGCCATACCCATCACGGCAGTCAGGCAGCCAAGCAGCCAAGCAGTGCGGAGCGCCGTAATAGTGAAGTGTCCCGGACCGACATGTGCCTAATCGTACTACAGCGAACGGTCGTATTCGGACGCCAATCGGCGCATTGCGCGGGCGTTGGCTGGAGCGCAATACGTGTTGCGATGTCTTGCCGTAACCCGTGACCCACAACGCGCCGCGGGCACCGGCCGGGCCCGAGGTCCTCGACCTGCCGCGCTCGGTGTACTGAACCAGGTCAGCGGCCCGGGAAGATGACGCCCTGCGGCGGCGCCTGTCTGGCCCACAGGCTGACGATGCCCGCCGCGAGGCCGAGGAGCAGGCCGATCCACCACGGATCGTGGATGTTCAGGAAAACGTTCGTCACGATCCCGGCGACGACACCGACGTAGCAGCACGCGAGGCAGCCCGTCAGGAACTCGAACCGGTGCGCCCGGTCTCGTAGTTCGTAGACATAGCCGGGAACTCCGGCATTCTCGGGGCCGAGCGGCGACATCATCCAGCTGTGCCAGGCCCGGTCCAGATCGGCCCGTTCCTTGCGGCCCTCGAATCGGTAGCGGCCGACGAGGATGCGCAGCCAGGCCAGCACGGCGATGCCCACGATGATGCCGAGCACGCCGTTGACCTTCTCGTACAGAGCGAACAGGCACCAGCCGAGCCCGCCGCCGATCCCGATGGCCAGCGCGTTCGCGATCAGTTCACCGAGCAGCCGAACCGGTGTCGGTATTGTCATCGTGCCCCCAGCAGAACGGTCCCGCTCGATGGTAGGTCAGAATTCGACGCGGGCGTCCAAAACGGCGCCGGCGACAGCGGGATCGCCGGCGATGTCGAGCGCGGGTGGGCTGCCGCGCCCCGACAGACGCCAGAGGTAGTCGAGGGTCCCGATCCGGACGAGCGCGACCGATCCGGTGGCGCCCAGCGCCCATCGTCCCCCGGCCGGCCCGGTCAGCGCCAAGGTGATCGATGGTCCGGACCAGCTCCGGGCGAGGTCGGACACCACCTGCGCGACGACGCCACGGTCGTGCTCGCCGGTGACGAACGGCCGGTTCGTGGCGCGCGCGATTTCGAGCCGGTGCATCCAGGTGTCCCGATTGGACAGTACGTCGAACAGGTACGCGAAGCTCAGGTCCGGCAACGGTTCTTCGGGGAAGAACCGCGCGACGCTGCGCCGGCGGATGAACCCCGGGGAGCGCCGCCGCGCCCGCACCGCCTTCGGCCCGAAGCGCACGAGCAACCGCCGGAGCTCTTCGGGTGTCCGGTCGCCGTATTCGAGGATCTGCAAGGCATTGTGCGCGTCCAGCGCCGTACGGCCGGGGAACCGGCGGCGCGCCTGCCGCAGCTTGCCGGGGATCGTCCACGGCCGGGCCGACTCGACGTGCTGACCGGCCAGGTGCGCGACCAGGTCACGCACGATCCAGCCCGCGCTGGCGGTCGGCAGCTCCCACTCGTCGTCGGAAAGGCCGGCGAGCAACGCGTTGAGCGCGTCGACCTCGGCCAGGCCCTCGACGGCGGCCTCCCCCGGCGTCGGCCGTGCGATCGCAAGCGCCTCGGGCGCCCGGGTCTCGGGCATGGCTCTACTCCTCCTCTTCCGGCGCGAAGTACTGGACGAACATCGCAAAAGCCTGCGGCAGCAGTGAACTGAACCGGCCGTCCTCGTAGCGGGCACCGGGCTCGTTGGCCAACTGCTGGGTCAGCGCGCCGGACACCAGGATCGAGACGAGCGCGACGCCCTCGTCGGAGTCCGCCGTGGGGTGGAGCTCGCCGGCGGCGACCGCGTCCTTCAGGGTCGCCCGCACGATCCCGACCATCTCGACGCTGGGCCGGAACGCCGCCGCGGACGGGGCGAACTCCGGCACGGGCCGCCACGACAACAACTGTGCGACCACCGGGTTCGCCATCGCGAGCCGCCCCATCGCCTCGATCGCGGCGGCGAGGGCGGGCAGTCCGGGCGCACTCGCCCGCACCGCCGCGCCCACCGCATCCCGTTGCTGCTCCGCCCCCTCGCGGAACAGTTCGTCGTACACCGCGTGCAGGGATGCGAAGTGCTTGTAGAGCGACGGCTGCCGGATGCCGATCCGGCGGGCCACCTCGGACAGGCTGAGCCCGGCGACCCCGCGCTCGGCCATCACCTCGACGGCCGCGTCCAGGATCTCCCGCCGCGTGTCCACCCGCCGGCGCCGCTCGACGTTCGTCATTCCCCCGCCCCTCAGCTATAACCTATAGCCAAGCTAGAGGTTATAGCCACGCCGCACGCGACACAAGGGGTGTTTCCGCTCTCTTCGGCGAGCCGGGTGACGGCGGGTCGCGCGGAGACCAGTCCGGTGGTCTTATGATTGGTCCATGACGTCGCGAGAAACCACGCCCGCCAAGCCTGCCGCCAACCCGGACGACATGTACAGCCGGGTGACGATGGGCCGGGTCTCCGGGCTGATCGTGGACCAGATCCGGCTGCTCATCCGGGACGGCATGCTCAGCGCGGGCGACCGGCTGCCCTCGGAACGCGAGCTGGGCGAACGGTTCGGCGTCAGCAGGGTGACCGTCCGCGAAGCCCTGCGGGGACTCGAGGCGAACGGCCTGGTCACCATCCGGGTGGGCGCGCACGGCGGCGCGTTCGTGACCGCGCCGACGAGCGAGCGGGTCGGGGAAGGGATCACCGACCTGCTCACCTTGTCGGGCCTCAGTGCCGCCGAGGTGACCGAGGCGCGGCGGGTCTTCGAGATGGGGTACGTGCCGCTGGTCTGCGAGCGCGCCGACGACCAGGACATCGCCGACCTGCTGGAGATCTGCGACCGCGCCGAGGCGGCACTCGCCGAGGGCACGTACCCGGTGTCCCTGTCCGCCGAGTTCCACGTCCGGGTCGCGCGCGCCAGCCACAACGCGGCGATCGAGATGCTCGCGCAGTCCTTCCACGGGCCGATGGTGATGTCGCTGCAGCAGGCGCAGGACGAGGACCCGAAGGTCGGCGTGCTCGGCACGCAGGAGCACCGGCGGTTCGTGATGGCCGTCCGCAAGCGTGACGTCGCCGCCGCGGAGGCCGTGATGTCCAAGCACCTGGCGCGCACCGCCGCCCGCGTGAAGAAGTCCACGGCCGCCAAGAAAGGCCGCAAGTGAGTCACTGCCCGGCCAGGCGCGCGCCGAGCCGCGGATAGACCCGCCGGGCGTTGCCCTCGAAGATCTGCCGGGCCGTCGCGTCCGGCAGGTTCAGCGCGTCGAGATACCGCTTGGTGTCGTCCCAGTCGATCCCGGTCGCCGGGTCGGCGCCGCGCACCGCGCCGATCATCTCCGACGCGAACAGGATGTTGCGCGGGTCGATCACCTTCGCCAGCAAGTCGATTCCCGGCTGGTGGTAGACGCACGTGTCGAAGAAGACGTTCTTCATCACGTGCTCGTCCACCGGCGGGCGGCCGAGCCGTTCGGCCAGCCCGCGATAACGGCCCCAGTGGTACGGCACGGCGCCGCCGCCGTGCGGGATGACGAACCGCAGCCCGGGAAACCGGCCGAACAGATCACCCTGGATCAGCTGCATGAACACCGTGGTGTCGGCGTTGAGGTAGTGCGCGCCGAGCGCGTGGAAGTTCGGGTTGCACGAGGCCGAGACGTGGATCATGGCGGGCACGTCGAGCTCGATCATCGTTTCGTACAACGGGAACCAGTACTCGTCGGTGATCGGCTTCGCGGTCCAGTGCCCGCCGGACGGGTCGGGATTGAGGTTCAGCCCGACGAACCCCAGTTGCTCGACACAGCGCCGGAGTTCGGCGATCGAGTCCGCCAGCGTGCCGCCCGGTGTCTGGGGCAGCTGGCAGACAGCGGCGAAATGTTCCGGGAAAAGGCCGGTCACCCGGTGCACGAGATCGTTGCAGGCTCGCGCCCACACGCGTGCGACCGCCGGGTCGGCGACGTGGTGTTCCATGCCGGATGCCTTGGGCGAGAACACCATCAGGTCCCCGCCGCGCTCGCGCAGCACGCGCAATTGGTGGGGCTCGATGCTCTCGCGGATCTCGTCGTCACTGATCGCGGGCGCCGCGGGATCGAGCCCGGCGAGCTGGGCGTCGCGGAACTCCTGATGCGCCTTGGGGGTTGTCGTGTAGTGGCCGTGGCAGTCGATGATCACGCTTGCTCCACGTAGCGAAGGCCCTTTGCCGCCAGCCGGTCCCGCATTCCGTGCACGTCGAGGCTCAGCTCACCGGCCGCGTACCGCTCGCGCGTCGTGGCCTCGCGTGCCTCTCGCGCCTCGGCGGCGGTCAGCACCTCACCGGCTTTCTCGCGCGGGACCACGACCACGCCGTCGTCGTCGGCCACGATCACATCAGCCGGATTGACCACGCGGCCCGCGCACACAACGGGGACGTTGACGCTGCCGAGCGTCTCCTTCACCGTGCCGGTGGCCGACACACACGTGGCCCACACCGGGAACGCCATCGCCCGCAACTGCGCGATATCGCGGCAACCCGCATCGATCACGAGACCGCGCACGCCGCGCGCTTTCGCCGACGTGGCAAGGAGATCCCCGAAGTACCCGGCGTCGGACGGTGACGTCGGCGCGACCACGAGGACGTCGCCCGGCTGGCATTCTTCCAGCGCCACATGGATCATCCAGTTGTCGGCGGGCGGCACGCTGACGGTCACCGCGCTGCCGGAGATGTGCGCGCCCGGCCAGATCGGCGAGATGGTCGCCGCGAGCAGGCCGGTGCGTCCCTGTGCCTCATGGATCGTGGCGACGCCGTACTTACCCAGTGCGTCGGTTTCGGCCTGCCCGGCCCGATCAATGTTCCGCACGACGATTCCCATGTCAGCTCCAGGGCAGCAGGGACACGTGGACGACCCCGTCGCCCTCGCCGCCGACCGACCGGATCGCCTTGTCCACATCGTTCAGGCCGAAGGCATGCGTGGTCAGCAGTTCCAGCGGGAACCGCCGGGATTCCAGCTGTGCCACGGCCAGCTCGCACGACCGGTAGCTGTGCCCCCGGGCGCTCTTGATCGTGATCGCCTTCTCGGTGACCGTCTTGACCGGGAAATCCGGGAAGGCCGCCAGCTCGCCCTGGATCACGAGTGTGCCCGCGCGGCGTTTGAGCGCGGCGATGCCGAGCAGCACCGGGGCGGTGCCCGCGCCCGCGGTGCAGTCGAGCACCACGTCGACCCCCTTGCCGCCGGTGATCTCGCGGACGCGGTCGAGCGGGTCCTCGGCGTTGATGTCGATCACGTGATCAGCGCCGAGTGTCTTGGCCAGCGCGAGGCGGGCGGCATCGCGCGCGGTGCCGGTCACGATGATCAGCGAGGCACCGGCCTGCTTCGCGGCGACCGTCTGGGCGAGCCCTTGCTGACCCGGCCCTTGGATCAGCACCGTCGAGTCGTAGCCGACCCCGCCGTCGAACAGTGTCCACTCGATACCGTTGGACAGCGGGGTCACGATTCCTGCCAGCTCCGGCGAAACACTGTCGGGCACCCGGTGCAGCACCGCATTCCAGGGCAGGTACAGGTATTGCGCGAACCCGCCCCACAGGTGGTACGGGTTGTCCGCCGAGGTGTAGCCGTACCGGCGCGCGTCCGCGTTGGTGCGCCAGTCGGTGGCTTCGCAGTGCCGGTACTCCCCCAGATGGCACCATTCGCAGCGGTGGCACGGCACGTAGTGCTCGACGAACACCCGGTCGCCCTCGGCGAAACCCTGCCGCGCGGCGAACTCGCGGCCCGCCTTCGCGATCACCCCGACGTTCTCGTGGCCCATGATGACGGGCCCCTCGATCATCGGCTTCGCGTACATCTTCACGTCGGTGCCGCAGATGCCGGCGACCTCAACCTTCAGCAGCGCGCCGTCCTCGGGGATGTCGGGCATCGGGTATTCGCGGAACTCGGTCCGGCCGGGACCCGTTCGCACCGCGGTCAGCACCTGCTCTGCCACGTCGCAGCCTCCCTTAATGGTCTGATGTTATGCTATCATACCGATCATGGGGCAACGACGGCTCAAGACGGTGACCCGGACCCAGGGCAACAACGCGGCACTCAAGGACGGCACGGTCACCCCGGCCGGCCTGGCGTTCGACTTCGAGGAAGTTCCCGTGCTGGTCCAGGCTTTCCGCCGGATGGTCCGCGAGCTGGAGTTCGACGTCTGCGAGATGGCGTTCACGACGTACCTCGCCGCCAAGGCACACGGAAAGCGCTTCACCGCACTGCCGGTCTTCCTCGTACGCGACTTCCACCACCGCGCGATCCAGGTCAATACCGGTGCGGGCATCGCTCATCCCAAGGATCTCGAAGGGCGCCGCGTCGGGGTCAACCGCGGCTACACGGTGACCACCGGCGTATGGGCGCGCGGCATCCTGGCGCAGGAGTACGACGTGGACCTCGATGCCGTCATCTGGGGTCGGTCCGGTGACGAGCATGTCGCGGAGTACCGGCCGCCGGCCAATGTCGTTTCGCTGCCACCGGAGGAAAATCTCGCGGATCTGCCCGCCGTGATCGGTGCCGGTCTCGACCGCCCGGACGTCGGCCCTCTGATCCCCGACCCGGACGAGGCGGGCTTCGCGGCGTTGCGCTCGCGCGGTCACTACCCGATCAACCATCTGGTGGTCGTGAAGGACGAGATCTTGGACGACGACCCGGGTATCGCGGTGGCCGTGTTCGACGCGTTCGCCGAAGCCAAGAACCGTTACGTGGCAACGCTTCCCACGCTCACCGAGGCGGGCGCCACCGATCGGCGATACCAGCGGGTGCTGGCCGAGACCGGTTCGGATCCGCTGCCGTACGGGATCGAGCCGAACCGGCCGATGATCGAGGAACTCATCGATCACGCCGTCCGCCAGCACATCCTCGGCGAGCGGCCGCCGCTGGAGTCCCTGTTCGCGGCGAAAACCCTCGACCTCACGGCCTGAAAGGACACGCCATGCGGTTCGCCATCGCCGCCGACCACAATGGAGTCTCACTGAAGACCCGCCTGACCGCGTGGCTGACCGATCGCGGCCACGAGGTCGACGACCGCGGCTCGCACAGCGAGACCGAGGTGGTGGACTACCCGCCGCTGTGCGCCGACGTGTGCGAGCAGGTCACCGGCGGGCACGCGCGGTTCGGGCTCGTCGTCGGCGGCAGCGGGAGCGGCGAGGCGATCGCCTGCAACAAGATCCGCGGCATCCGGGCGGCGTTGTGCGACTCGGTTTTCCTCGCCGAGATCGCCCGGGGGAACAACGACGCCAACGTGCTCGTCATCGGCGCGAAGGTCGTGGAACCCGGGCTCGCCGAAGAAATCCTGGACAAGTGGCTCGGCATGGAGTTCCGGGGCGGCCGCCACCAGCGGCGCGTCGAGCAGATCATGGCGCTGGAACGAGGCGAGCGGATCTGACCTCGTCATCCGCCGAGAAACTCCAACACCTTCGCCGGCGCTGTCGTTTCGGTCTGCGCGGCGACCGGGACATCCCAGTATTCGGCCAGCGGCAGGCATTCCTGGAGATAGCGGGCGGCGGACGGGGCGTGTGAGGTGTCCTCCCCCGGCACGATCAACGCCGGAATGTCCAGTCGCAGCAGGTCTTCCGGTTCGGGGCCGGGCACCGTGTCGCGGTCGAACAACGTCCGCGCCATGCCCGTGACGAGGACCCGGTACCGTTCGGCGTCCCCGTCCGCGTAGGCCTTGGCGAACTCCGGGTCGGTGCGGATGACCGTCACCCACGGGCCCACCCTCGGGTCCTTCGAGAAATCGCTGTCACCGCTCAGTGCGAGCTCGATGACACCCTGAAGTCCGTTCTCCCGCACGAAAGCCAGGTGCCGCGCGAACCGGTCGTGTTGCGTCATCCGGTATTTCACCCCACCCGCCGGGGAGAACAGGACCATGCGGGACACCCGTCCGGGATACGACACCGCGAACTGCGCGACCACCGAGCAGCCGACGCAGCCGCCGATCAGGTTCGCGCGCTCGATGCCCAGGTGGTCGAGCAGCCCCAACGCCTGCCGGGCATAGTCGGCCCATGTGACGCGTTCGAGACGGCCGCCAGACGACCCGGCCTCCCGCCGGTCGAACCTGATGCAGGTGAAGCGTTCGGCGAGATGCGCCAGCAGGTTCGTGCGGCGGTAGATGCCGTGGGTGCGCCAGTTCTCGAGTTTCGCGTTGAATCCGCCCGGCGAGCACATCAGCAGCGGCGGGCCGGAACCGTCCACTTCGTACCGGGTGCTGATACCGTCCACAATGGCCAGGCTCACGATCGGAGGCCGCCCTTGATCTGCCGCGCCGCCCGGACATCCGTGGCATACCCGGAGATCGCGTCGTGGGCGATGCGCGCGACGTTGGCGTAGGTCTCGTGCGGGTGGTCCAGCTCGTCCGCGTCGTACCCGATCGCGGCGCTCGCGAGGCGCATCCGGCCGTCCAGCCACGGCCCGCCACCGTGCCCGCCGAGCACGGGGATCGATACCGCGCGCGCCACCTCGGGGCCCGCGACCGGACCGGAGTTGGTGAAGTTCAGGAGCGCCGCACCGGCCGCCTCAAGCCGCTTCGCTCGTGCGACAAGCTCCTCGGTCAGCTCCGCCGGGACTTCCGTGCCCGGCTCCGGCGTCGCGCGGTAGGCGACGCCGTGGCGCAACGCGGTCTGCGGGGTGAGCCCGAACTGCGCGAAGACCGGAATCCCGGCACGATCGACGGCGGCGACCGCTTCCGGGTAGTCGGCCGCCCCGTCGAGCTTCACCAGATCCACGCCGGCCTCCTTCACCAGGCGGATCGCGGCCCGCACCGCCGCGTCCGGGCCTTCCTGCAACGGCCCGAACGGGAAGTCACAGCTGACCAGGGCCCGCCGTACCCCACGGCGGACCGCCTGGCACACGGTGATCATCTGGTCCATCGTCACCGCCAGCGGGTTCGGCTGGCCCCAGAGGTTCTTGCCGACGGTGTCCCCCACCGACACCAGGTCCACGCCGGCGCGGTCGGCGATCCGGGCCAGCTGGTAGTCCCACACGACCAGGCCGACGATCTTGCGGCCCTCGTCCTTCATCGCCCGCAACCCGGGCAGCGTCAGTTTCTCTTCCATGCCAGCCTTTCACGCGCGCAGCGCGGTGAGCACCTCGGTCACGTCGGTCTCGTCGTGGGTCACCATGAGCACGCGGGCGTACGGCCGCAGCGCGCCCAGCGCCTCCCGCCCGTCGCCGATGATCAGCCCCGCGGTCATGATTCCCCTGACCGCGCAAGCATTTCCGATCGCCGCGGCCGCGTGTGCGTCGCCCGCGCCGGTCGCGATCATCACCACCACATCGGCCGCCGCGAGCTGCTCGGCGAGCCCGGACGACACGCCGTCGAGGGTGCACAGCGTGAGCGAGCCGTTCCCGTTCCCCGAATGCGCCGGGAGCGTGAAGAACCGGGCGGCGTGCCACGGCTGCCCGGCGACCCGGCGGACGACCTCGTTCGCCGCCTGATCCAGGGCGATGACCCGGGCGCCTTCGCGGCCGCGAATCGGCGCGTCGATGCGGAACCGGGCCTCCTCGGCCGACGCCGCCATCGCGCAGCTGTTGAGCAGGATCTGCCGCATCCGGGTGCTCACACCGTGCTCTGCGGGACGCCGGGCGTCGCGGTCAGCGCGTCACGGCTGGCCTCGATGAACGAGTCCTCCCGCGGCAGCACGACCGCGGCCGAGCGGACCCGGTGGTGCGCCGGGTCGACCCCGGGCGGCGTGGTGCCGTCCTCGGCCAGCGCGAGCGCGGCCTTGCGCAGCTTCTGCCGCGCCTTGATGATGCCGGTGTCCGCCGACACGAGCCGTTCCTTGCGACGGTCGACGATCGGGCCCATGCTCTCCTGCAGCGACGCGTCCTGCATCGCGATGCCCCGAACACCCGAGTAGTTCTCGTTGGCGCGCTGGGAATCCCGGTCCATCAGGTAGTCGTTGTCCTTGTTCGCCTTCGGCCGGTAGGTGCCGGGAATGTTATCGCTGTGCACCCCGTGCCCGTCGCGCATCGCCTGTACCTCGGTCGCCGTCAGCGCCCGCACCGGGTGGTAGTCGAACGAGTAGGCCCAGCAGTTGTGGTCGTCGATCGGGATCCAGAAATGGCCGTGCAACGGGTGATCGCCGCGCGGCGGGACCATCGTGAAGCTCGGCAGCACCCACGGCGTGATGCGCCAGTAGTACTTGCCGTCGTCGGCGTTGCGCCGGGCGCCGACGAACAGCCCACCGTCGGACTCGGCGACCTCGAAGAACGGCTTGAGATCCTTCATGTTGTACTCGTTGCCCTTGGCGCCCTTGAACAACGGGTCGGACCGGAGGCCGCCGGAGTGCAGGAACGTCACGTGGCTCGAGTCGATGCCGCCTTCGAACGCCTGCAGCCAGTTGCATTCCTGCCACCGCTTGGACGTGTACGTCTGCTCGGCGGGCACCTGCGCGAACTCGAACTCCGGCAGCGGTGGCTTCTTCGCCGGGTCCCCCAGGTAGGTCCACAGCACGTCACCGATCTTCACCAGCGGGTACGCGGTCAGCTTGACGTTGGCGCAGAAGTTGCTGTTGTCCGGTTCGGACGGTACCTCGACGCATTGCCCGGTCACGTCGTACTTCCAGCCGTGGTAGGCACACCGCAGGCCCGACTCCTCGTTGCGGCCGAACCACAGCGAGACCCCGCGATGCGCGCAGAACTCGTCGATCAGGCCGTACCGGCCGTCGGAGTCGCGGAAGGCGATGAGACGCTCGGACAGCAGCTTCAGCCGGACCGGCGGGCTGTCGTTCTCGGGCAGTTCCTCCGCGAGCATCGCCGGGATCCAGTACTGGCGGAACAGGTTGCCCATCGGTGTGCCCGGCCCGGTCCGCGTCAGCAGCTCGTTGATCTCCTGTTTAAGCACCGTCCACCTCTCGTCGCCACACCCAACAGCGAACTAATAGTAAGACCATTGGACCCTAGTTGGCCAGCGTCAGCCGCTGCGTGAGACGAGCGTCTTCAGCGGCACCGCGGTGTCCAGCGCGCGCTCCGGCGCGATCGACACGCCCTGCGCGAGTGCCTTGCGCACGGCCAGATAGTCGGCCGCGTTGTTCACCGCGTCGACCGCCACCAGCGCGCCGTCCCGGTAGTACAGCACGGAGAACCGCTCGCTCGACGGGTCGCCGCGGACCACGTGGTCGTCGTGCCCCGCACCGAGTCCGGCGATCTGCAGCTTGAGGTCGTACTGGTCGGACCAGAACCACGGCACGGCGCGGTAGCTTTCCGGGCGCCCCAGCAGGGACGCGGCCGCCACCTTGGCCTGGCCGATGGCGTGCTGCACCGATTCGAGCCGCACCCGGCGCCGACCGGTCGCCGGGTCCGGCGACACCGTGCAGTCCCCGGCGGCGACCACGCCGGGCTCGCTCGTGCGCGCGAACTCGTCGACCACGATGCCGCCGTCACAGTCGAGGCCCAGCTGTGCGGCCAGCTCCGTCCTCGGCTCGATGCCGACCCCGGCGAGCACCAGATCGGCGGGCAGCCGGGTGCCGTCGGACAGCTCCACCGCACGCACGAGGCCCTCTTCCGCGGCGAACCCGGCCACGCCCACGCCCAGCCGGATTCCGGTGCCGCGCCGCAGATGCGCCTGCCGGTAGCACTCGGACACCACCGGCGAGACGACCCGCGCCATCAACCGGTCCGCGACCTCGATGACGGTGACGGTCTTGCCGAGCGAGCGGGCGACGGCGGCCGCTTCCAGGCCGATGAACCCGCCGCCGACGACGACCACGTTCCCGACCGACGCCAGGCGCTCTCGCAGGGAAACGGCGTCGTCGAGGTCGCGCAAGTAGCACACGCCGTCGAGGTCCGCGCCCGGCACCGCGAGCCGCCGCGCCCGGGCCCCCACGGTCAGCGCGAGCCGGTCGAACGGCAGCGAGCGACCGCGGTCGGTGATCGCGGAGCCCGGGCGCAGCCGCAGCTGTTCGACCCGTTCTCCGCTGAGCACCGTGATATCCCGGTCCGCGTAGAACGCCGGGGTGCGGAACGCCAGCGACGCGAGATCCGCTGTGCCCGCCAGGAAAGCCTTCGACAACGGCGGCCGCTGGTACGGCGGATGCGTCTCGGCGCCGATCATGGTGATGGGCCCGGTGTCGCCGCCTTCGCGCAGCGAAACCGCCACCTGCACCCCGGCCTGGCTCGCGCCGACGATCAGCGTCCCGCCGCTCACGGCTGCACCGGCGGGATGTCGACGGTCAGGCCGTCGAGCTCCTCGGTCAGCTCGATCTGGCAGGACAGCCGGCTGCCGGTGCGGCGCTCGGTGACCGCGAGATCGAGCAGATCCTCTTCCAGGTCCCCGGGTTCACCGAGCCGCGCCAGCAGATCGTCGCGGACGTAGACGTGACAGGTGGCGCAGCTGGCGTTGCCACCGCATTCGCCCACGATGCCGGGGACGCCGTGCCGCACCGCGGTCGCCATGGCCGACTCGCCGGCCACCGCGTCGACGACATGCCGTTCGCCGTCGGGGGAAACGTAGACCACTTTCGGCAAGGCGCCCTCCGCTCGCTCCGGCCCGCCATTGGTTAGTCCATTATACCTTCAATGAAGCTCGCCGGGCTAGACTCCCCTATGGTGTTACCATTAGGCCGCCACGCAAGGAAGTGATCGATGTCGCCGAAGGACTCCCGGGCACTCGTGCTCCTTCGCCACGGGCAGAGCACCGCCAACGCCGGCGACCGGTTCGGGGGCTGGCTCGACTTCGCCCTCACCGACCGCGGCCGCCACGAGGCCGCGCACGCCGGAAAACTCCTCGCCGCACAGGATCTGGTGCCTGGCGTCGTGCACACGTCGCTGTTGTCCCGGGCCGTCGAGACGGCCGTCCTCGCGATGGCCACGCTCGGGTCACCGCTGCACATCCGGCGCAGCTGGCGGCTCAACGAGCGGCACTACGGCCGCCTGCAGGGCCGGTCCCGCAAGGACATCCGCGCCGAGTTCGGCGACGAGGCGTTCGCCCGGTGGCGGCGGTCCTACGAGCACGCCCCACCCGCGCTGGCGGCCGACGACCCGGACCATCCCCGGTTCGATCCGCGGTACTCGGCGGTGCCCGCCGGGGAACTGCCCGGCAGCGAGTCCCTCGCCGATGTGCGAGTACGGCTGGTGCCGTACTGGCAGGAATCGATCGTGCCCGATCTCGCCGCGGGCCGCGTGCCACTCGTGGTGGCACACGGCAACTCCCTGCGCGCCCTGTGCATGCACCTCGACGGGCTCACGCCCGAGGAGGTCACGGAGCTGAACATCCCGACCGGCGTGCCGTTGCACTACGAGCTGGACCACGACCTCCGCCCGCTCGTGCGCGGCGGCAGGTATCTCGATCCCGCACTGGCGGCCGAAGGCGTGGCCGAGGTGCTCGCGCAGGGCCGGCCATGATCGCGGCGCGACCGCATCGCGTTTCGGGCGGTATCCGCCGAATTCCCTCGATGTATTTCGCTTTTCCCGGCGCGGATTCGCCGACGCGGGCATTGCATGGTCTGACAGCAGACCCTTAGACTCCGGCCATGCCTCATCGTCGAGCGACCGGGTCCGCGCATCTGGAAGCGGCCGGGGTGTGCATCGAATACCGCGACTCGGGCCATGCCCGCGATCCCGCCGTCGAGGGCGTCGATCTCACGGTTTCCCGCGGCGACTTCGTCTGCATCGTCGGCCCTTCCGGCTGCGGCAAGACGACGTTTCTCAATGCCGTGGCCGGTTTCCTGCCGGTCAGTGCCGGCAGCCTCACCCTCGACGGGCGGGACATCCCGGGGCCGGGGCCCGATCGCGCGATGGTGTTCCAGCACGCGAGCCTGCTGCCGTGGCGGACCGTGCTGGACAACGTCACGTACGGCCTGGAACTGGCCAAGTCGATGAAACGGGCGCAGGCGCGGGACCGGGCCAGGGAACTGCTGGAACTCGTCGGGCTGGCCGGGGTGGCGAACCAGCATCCCGGGCAGCTGTCCGGCGGCATGCAGCAGCGGGTCAACCTGGCCAGGGCGCTCGCCGTCGAGCCGGAACTGCTGCTGCTCGACGAGCCGTTCGCGTCGATCGACGCGCAGACCCGCGAGGTGATGCAGAGCGAATTGCTGCGGATCTGCGCCGCCCGCGACGTGACCGCCCTGTTCGTCACGCACGACATCACCGAGGCGGCGTTCCTCGCCGACCGCGTGTGCGTGTTCAGTCCACGGCCGGGCCGCATCATCCGGGAGGTGCCGATCCCGTTGCCGCGCCCGCGGGAACAGCGAATCCGGCGGCTGCCCGAATTCCTCGCGCTCGTCGACGAAATCTCCGACGCGCTCTACGGCGCGGCCACGCCGGTCGCGAACGGAGGTTCCCGCTAGATGGCTCTGACCACTGATGTGCAGGCACCTTCGGCAGGCACAACGAAACCCGCCCCGAAACGGCGCTACCGGCCGAGCGCGAAATACGTCTACGGCACCATCGCGGTCCTGGTGGCGCTGGCCCTCTGGGAGATCATCGCGGTGCTGCGCCTGCGGCCCGCGATCGTGCTGCCCGGGCCCGGCGACGTGCTCACCGCGTTCGAGCATCTGTTCAGTACCAACGAGATCTGGACCGACCTCGGCACCAGCGGCAGCGAGCTGTTGTTCGGCCTGCTGCTCGCCGCCGTGGTGGGGCTGCCGCTCGGGATCCTCATCGGGTGGTACCGGCGACTGTCCTATGTGTTCAACCCGTTCATCACTTTCCTTTACGCCACACCGCGGATCGCACTGACCCCACTGCTGATCATCTGGCTCGGCATCGGCAGCACGTCGAAGACCGCGATCGTCTTCCTGATGGCCGTGTTCCCGATCCTGATCAACACGGCCACCGGGATGCAGAGCCTCGACCCCGCGATCGTGCGGGTGGCCCGCTGTTTCGGCGGCCGGGACCTGCAGATCTTCCGCACCATCGCGTTGCCGGCCACCGTCCCGTTCGTGCTGAGCGGCCTGCGGCTGGCCGTCGGGCAGGCACTGATCGGCGTGTTCGTCGCCGAGCTCAGCGGCGCCCAGTCCGGCGTCGGGATGATGATGAACAACGCGGGCCAGCAGTTCCAGACCTCGGTCGTGTTCGCCGGGCTGTTCATCTTCGCCCTGACCGGGGTCCTGCTCAACGCGCTTCTCCGCCGGGTCGAACGGCATTTCGACTCCTGGCGCCACCCCACGCACTGAAGGCCGACACCGGCCGGGAGGAACAACGATGTTCACAGCCAAGTCGCGTACGAGAATGCTCGCCGTCGCGGCGGCCACCTGCCTGCTCGCGGCCTGCGCGCCCGGCGGTGGTTCGGGCGGCGACGCCAACACGCTCACCGTCAGCTACAGCCAGGTGGTCGCCGACGAGCTGCCGCTGTGGATCGCCGTCGATTCCGGGCTGTTCGCCAAGCAGGGACTCGACGTCAAGCTGACGAGCCTGAGCGGATCGGACGGTTTTCCCGCGCTCGTCTCGGGACAGACCCAGCTGGCCTCGATCGGCGCGTCGGAAATCGTGTCCGGTGCGGGATCCGGCGCCGACGTCAGCTATCTCGCCGCCCTGACGCCCGTCTTCCCGTACGAGCTCTACGCCAAGGTCCCGGATGGCGCGGGCCTGAAGGGCAAACGCATCGGGATCACGAGCCTCAGCGGGTCGCTCTACGTCGCGACGCTGTCCGCGCTCAAACAGCTCGGCCTCTCCCCCGGCGACGTGCAGCTGATCACCCTGGGCTCGGTCACCAACCTCAACAACGCGCTGGTCGCCGGCAGTATCGACGCGGCGCTGTCGCATCCGCCCGCGTCGGCGCAGATCGAGGCCGCCGGGTATCACGTGCTGCTCGACCTGGCGAAGCAGAACATCCCGACCTCGAACGTCGGCATCGCCGCGATGAAGTCGTACGTCTCGGGCCACGGCGACCAGATCAAGCGATTCATGGCGGCCCTGCAGGAGGCCATCACCCGGGAGAAGACCGACGAGGCGTACTCGGTCAAGGAACTCGGGGACCACCTGAAGGTCGACGACCAGAAGGCGTTGCAGGAGACCTGGCGCTACTACGCGCAGGAGGTGCTGCCCGACGTGCCCACGCCGTCCGTGGCCCAGCTGCAGACGTCGAAGGACGCGCTCGGCAAGACACCCGGAGTGTCCGATTTGGACCTGAGCAAAATCGTCGACACCTCGTTCGTCGCACGCTAGGTTTAAATGATAAAATGGTCTTACCATTAGGTCGCGACTTGGGAGGATTCATGGGTAGCAAGGGGCGCGTGTTCGTCCGTGGCCTGACCTCGGAAACCTACGGCCTGGGAGAGTTCCGGCAGCAGCAGCTCGCCGCCGCCCGCGTGCGCGACGACTCGGTCGTCGTCGACGACGCGAAGGTGGCGCATTCCGGCGACAGCGAGAAGTCCCGCACCTGGTGGCGGATCGGCCCCGGCGACCCCGACTTCCTCACCCAGACCATCCAGGTCCACTTCGTGGAGCTGCCGCCGCGGTCGAGCAACCACGGGCACGGCCACCAGAACGAGGCCGCGTTCTACATCCTCGAAGGCCGCGGCTACGAGATCCACGACGACCAGCGCTACGACTGGGCCAAGGACGACCTGGTGTTCGTGCACACCGATTCCGTACACCGGCACTTCAACCCCTACGACGAGCGCGCGCTCGCGCTCGTGGTGAAAGCCAAGTGCACCTGGATGTTCATGGGCCTGATCCAGCAGGGCCGGTCCGGCCCGATCGAGCGGCCGGACGAGTTCGGCCCGCGCGAGGACTGGTCGCGGATCTGGACCCCCGGCGTGCTCGACCGCAAGAAGGTGATCTCCCCGGCCGACACGGCCTGGGAGGACACCCCGCTGGGGCGGGTGCGCGTGCTGTCCTCGCCGGCGCGCACCGACGCGCGCATCTTCAGCGTCGATGCGTTCGAGCTGGACATCCCCGCGGGCGGGCGGTCCGGCAAGTACTGGAAGATGGCCGACGAGGTGCTCTACGTCCTCGACGGTGGCGGATACGCGCTGCAGTGGGAAGTCGAGGCCGAGATCGCGGAGAAGTACTACGCCCGCGTCGCGCTCGAACCCAAGCGTTACGAACTCACCAAGGGCGACACGCTTTACGTGCCGCAGAACCACATCTGCCAGCTGTTCGCCGCCGACGGCACCCCGCTGCGGCTGCTTTCGGCGCAGAACCGGGTGTTCAAGCACCTCGGCTACGACACCGTGCACTTCTTCGAGCCCGCCGCCGCGCACTGAAAGGGAAACCGCATGGCGACCCACACCACCACAGCCGTTTCCCATTACCACGTCCAGAAAAAGCGGCGAGCGCAGTTCCTCGAAGACTGGCGGCGGTACCGGCAGACCGTTGTGCACGGCACCGACGTGCCGTTGCTGCCGACCGCGCGTGGCCTCCGCACGGGCGTGTTCGCGGGTGCGGACGGCGACCGGCCGACCCGGTCGATGGACGCGCTGGTGCACGAACTCGACCAGGGTGTCACCAGCACGCTGCACCGGCATTCCTGGGACGCGATGCTGTTCGCCGTCGCGGGCCGGGGCTGGACGGAGATCGACGGGCAGCGGATCGACTGGGGCCCGGGCGACTCGCTGCACGTGCCGGCGTGGGCCTGGCACCGCAGTGGCAACGAAAACGGCGTCACCGCGCGGTATCTGAGCTTCTCCAGCCAGCCGATGCTGGAAACGATGGGCATGGCGATCCTCGAAGACGCCGGGCACACGCCCGTCGCGGAGCTACCGGGGCGTCCCGGGTACTCCCCCGGTGTCGACGGCGACGACCCGTACGCGCGGCGTTTGCGCCGGCTGGCACGGGATCAGGACGCCCGGCGGTCCGGCCGGCTGCACACCAGCTGGGACGACCTGGAACTGGTCAACACCCCGCGCGGGACCCGCACCACGTTCCTGCTCGACCGCGCGATCGGCTACCAGGCCTCCGGGATCACGATGGCGATGTTCGAGATCGCGCCCGGCCGCGGGCAGTCGATGCACCGCCACCCCGGCGAGGCGTGGCTGTACGTCGTGGAAGGCAAGGGGCACAGCTATCTCGGCCCCGAGCCCGAGGGCGGCGAGACGTACCCGTGGCAGAAGGGCGACATCATCGTCGTCGACCATTTCCTGTGGCACCAGCACATCAACGACGATCCGGAGCACACGGCGAAGGTCGTCCGGATCCACATGTTCGACTCGCTGCTGGAGACCATGCGGGTGCTGTGCGATCCCCTCGTGCTGTTCGAGGAGCCGCCGGAGCACATCCGCGACGCGCAGGCCGGTGATCCGTCCACAGTGGACTGGCCGGCGATGACCCGGCCGACCTGGCCGTGACACCACGGTTGCCGCCCGGTGTCGCGGGCCTGCACGCCCTGCCGGCCGATCACCACGAGGGTCCGTGGGACTCGGTGTTCGTGCCCGGTGACCTGAAGGACCGCATCCTGCGGCACTGTGTGCTCGTGCTGCGGCACGGCCGGCGGCTCGCGCAGCTGGCCGGGCCGCCGCACGGGCTCGTCCTGCTGTCCGGGCCGCCCGGCACCGGGAAGACCACGCTGGCGCAGGGGCTCGCGCAGAAGGCCGCGCTGGGGGTGTCCGACGTGGGCGCGACGACGTTCGTCGAACTGGATCCGCACGCTTTTCCGAGCGACCTGCTCGGGGAGAGCCAGCGGGCGGTGGCGACGCTGTTCCACGAGACGCTGCCGGAGCTGGCCGCGCGGCGGCCGCACCTGATCGTGCTGGTGGACGAGGTCGAGTCCTTCGCGGTGCGGCGTGGTTCGGCGTCGTTCGACACGAACCCGGTGGACGTGCACCGGGCGACGGACGCCGTACTGGCCGGGGTGGACGCGCTGCGCGAGTCCTGCCCGCGCACGATCGTGGTGACCACGACGAATTTCCCGTCGGCGGTCGACGACGCGTTCGTGTCGCGGGCGGATGTGATCGCGCATCTGGACCTGCCCGACGACCGGACGGTGCGGCGGATCGTGGAACACTCACTGGCGGAGATCGTGGCGGTATGGCCGGAGGCCGCGGCGACGGCGGAGGACACGGCGTCTCTCACGGACGCCGCGAGGCTGCTGCGCGGCCTCGACGGCCGCCGGATCCGCAAGGCGGTGCTCGGCGCACTCGTCGTCCGCGACGAGGTAGCGGCGGACCCGGGCCGCTTGACCGGTGCGGACCTCGTCGCCGCCGCCCGGATCGCCGCGGCTTCCTTGGCAGGCAACGGCTTTCACGCCGCGGCGGCCCTGTCCTCGTCCGGCTCCTCGTCCGCATCCGGGTCGGTCAAGCTGTAGTTCCGCACGGTCGGCCCGGCCACCCAGCTCACCAGCGACGCCGCGACCGGCACGAGGCCGCCGATCGTCAGGGCGGCCACCGGGCCGAGCGCGCTCGCCGCGGCGCCGATTACCGTGTCGCCCAAGGCCGGGCCGCCGCGCGAGGCCATCTGGTAGATCGCCGACACCCGGCCGCGCAGGCCATCCGGGGTCTCGACCTGGACCGCGGCGTGGCGGACCGTCGTCGCCAGCGCGTCGGCCACGCCCAGCAACGCGGCCAGCACCAGCGCCGGGCCGAACGAAGTCATGTGCACGAAACCGACGATCACCAGGCCGTAGATCGCGGTCGAGACCAGCGCGATGACCCCCGAACGCCGCGACCGCACCAGCTTGAACACCAGCGCCGAACCCAGCAGAGCCCCTGCCGACGGCGCCGCGGACATCAAGCCGTACCCCGTCGCCCCTGCG
This sequence comes from Amycolatopsis sp. GM8, assembly GCF_021653975.1. Taxonomy (GTDB): domain Bacteria; phylum Actinomycetota; class Actinomycetes; order Mycobacteriales; family Pseudonocardiaceae; genus Amycolatopsis_E. Next base: position 228,795 of record NZ_JAJKFK010000003.1, read on the forward strand.
TGCAGCACATCCAACGTCAACGCAGGCAACAGAACCCGGTACGCGCCGAAGATCGTCGCGCTCAGGTCGAGCGCCATCAGCTGCCAGATGAGCGGTCGCCGCACCACATAAGCCGTGCCCTCACGCAGGCTTTCCCACACGCCCGCATGCGGTTTGTCGGGAATCAGCGGCGGCGTCCTGATCATCATCAGGGTCCCGACGAGCGCGGCGTAGGTGACCGCGTCGAACACGTACACCGAGCCCGCGCCCCACGCCGCGATGAACACGCCCGCCAGCGCGGGACCGACCAGCACCGCCAGCTCCCGCGACGGGTTCAGCAGCGCGAACGCGTCGACCAGCCGGTCCTTCGGCACCAGCGCGGGGATCAGCGCCTGCCGCGCGGGCTGGTCGAACGTCGCGGCGGCGGTCGCCAGCAGCGCGGACACGACGACCATCCACGCCGTCGCGATCCCGGCGATCGTCACCGCGGCCAGCGCGGCCGACACCACGAGCGCGATCCCCTGCGTCCACTGCAGCAGCCGCCGCCGGTCCATCCGGTCGGCGACCACCCCGCCGAGCGGGGACAGCACGACCAGCGCCACCACCTGCGCCAGACCGACGAGACCCACCTGCGCGGTCGACCCGGTCAGCACATAGACCTGGAACAGGTTCGCCGCGACCGCGCCACGGGTGCCGATCTGGCTGAGGATCACCCCCGCCCAGTAGAGGTCGAAATCCTTGTTGCGCAATACCTCGGGCAGCCGCACGTCAGCTGACCGGGACCAGGGTGACCTTGCCCGGGTCGACCGAGAGGCGCACGCGCGTGCCGGGCTCGATGGACAGCGTCGGGTTCGACCGGGTCCTGATCTCCAGCTTCCCGACGCCGATGACGTGGTCGATCGCGTCGCCGAGGAACGCCCTGGTGAGCACCTGGCCCGACCACTCGTTGACCCCGCCGCGCCCGGCACCGGTCTCCAGGTCGATGCACTCCGGCCGGATCGACAGCAGCACGTCCGTGCCGACCGCCGGCCGGGTTTCGGCGCCACGACACACGATCCGCCCTTCGACGGTGTCGACCGTGACCTCGCCGCCGGCACCGGCGGCCACGATCCCGTTGACGAAGTTGGAGGTGCCGATGAACTCGGCGACGAACTTGCTCGCCGGGCTGGTGTAGATCGCCCTCGGCTTGCCGACCTGCTCGATGTTCCCCTTGTTCATCACCGCGATCCGGCTGGACATCACCAGCGCCTCGGACTGGTCGTGGGTGACGTACACGGCGGTCAGCCCCAGCTCGCGCTGCAGGCGTTTGAGCTCGAACCGCATGTTCTCCCGCAACTTGGCGTCCAAATTGGACAGTGGCTCGTCGAGCAACATCAGATCCGGCTGGATCACCAGCGCCCTCGCCAGGGCGAGCCGCTGCTGCTGGCCACCGGAGAGCTTCGTGGCGGGCCGCGAGGCGTAGTCCGACAGCTCGGTCACCTCCAGCACCCGCTCGACCCGCTCGCTGATCTCGCGCCGCCGCGGCCGCCGCCCGCGGGGCAGCACGTCCAGCGGGAACGACACGTTCTTGAACACGCTCATATGCGGCCAGATCGCGTAGGACTGGAACACCATGCCCAGTTCCCGCCGGTTCGCCGGCACGTTGACCTTCGCGCCCGCGTCGAACAGCACCCGCTCGCCCAGCGTGATCCGGCCGCTGTCCGGGTGCTCCAGCCCCGCGATCGAGCGCAGCGTGGTGGTCTTCCCACAGCCGGACGGCCCGAGCAGGGTGAACATCTCGCCCTCGCCGACGTCGAAGTTCGCGCCGGCGACCGCGTGCACGCGCCCGTCCTTGCCACCGCGCCGCGGCGACGCCGCGCCGTAGCTCTTCACGAGGTTTTCCACGACCAACATGTCGGGTCCCTTCACTACCTGGCGGAGTCGGATTGCAGCCCGACCCGCGCGCCGAGCCGTTGGGCGACGAAGACGAGCACGACGAGGATCGTCACCATGCACACGCCGAGCGCGGCGAGCGTGGTGAACTGGCCGTTCTCGAACTGCTCCCAGATCAGCACCGACAGCACCTCGGTGCCCGGGCTGTAGAGCAGGATCGTGCTGGAGAGCTCCCGGAACGACACCACGAGGATGTAGACCCAGCCCGCCAGGATGCCGCTGGAGGCCAGCGGCACGAGCACCCGCCGGAAGGTCTGCAGCCACGACGCGCCGAACACCGTCGCCGACTCCTCCAGCTCCTTCGACATCTGCGTCATCGCCGACGACGCGTACCGCATGCCGTAGGGCAGATACCGGGTGCAGTAGGAGATCAGCAGGATCAGCAGCGTGCCGTAGATCGGCACCGGCAGCCGCAGGTACACAAAGGACAGTGCGAGTCCCAGCACCAGCCCGGGAATCACGATCGGTGTGAACGCGAGCAGGTCCAGCGCGCGGCGGCCGGGCAGCCGGGTGCGCACCACCACCCAGGACACCACGGCGGCGAGCAGCATCACGATGGTCGCCGCGCCGATGCCGAGGATGAACGAGTTCTTCAGCGCCGTGCTCGCGAGCGGCATGTCCAGCACGGCCCGGTAGTTGTCCAGGGTCATCGTCTTGATCGTCTGCGCCGATGGCGCGGCGTAGAACTTCAGCAGCGACGCGTAGACGAGCACCCCGACCGGCAGGATCACCGTCACCGCGAAGTACAGGAGCACGCCCCCGCCGACCCAGCCGCGCGCCCGGCCGAGCCGGATCGGCTGCGGGCGGAACGCCTTGCCGCTCACGGTTTGAAACCCGCGGGCGTTGCGCTGCAGGTAACCCGCCAGCAGCACACCGGCCGCCGCGATGACGAGCAGGCCGATCGCGAGCGCACCGGCCGCGCCGTAGTCGATCGGGTAGGCCCGCAGTACGAAGTAGATCCGGCTGGTGAACACGTAGATGCCGTTCTGCAGGCCGAGCAGGCCCGGTACCTCGAAACTTTCCAGCGACTGCACGAACATCAGCAGCGCGGCGGAGATCAGCGCGGGGCGCAGCAGCGGGAGCGTGACCCGGCGCAGGATCGCGAGCCGGGAGGCGCCCGACATCGCCGCCGACTCCTCCAGCGACGGGTCCATCGCCCGGAACGCGGCCACCATCAACAGGAACGCGACCGGGGCCAGATGCAGGCCCTGCACCCAGATCATCCCGGGCACACTGAACACGTTCATCGGGCTGGCCCCGAACACCGGCCGGAACAGCAAGGTGTTGACCAGCCCGATGTCCGGGTCACCGAGGAAGATCCACGCCGCCGCGTACAGGATGCCCGGCACGATCAGCGGCACCATGGACGCGGCGAACAGCAGGCCCTTGAACGGGACGTCGGTGCGCACCTGGACGTAGGCCAGCGCGGTGCCGGTCACGAGTGCCAGCACCGCCGACCCGAACGCGAACTCCAGCGAGTTCAGCATCATCTCGCCGGACTGCGAGGTGCCGCCGTAGGCCCGGGCGAACGCGTTGAACGTGACGCCGGCGCTGCCGGTGAACGTGTCGTGCAGCAGGTAGTACAGCGGCACGATGGCGAGATACCCGACGATCACGATCGCCGCGCCGGTGATCAGGATCTGCGGGGTGAGCAGCCCGCGGGCCCGGGCGGCCAGCCGGCCGAGCGCGCCGGGCGACGCCGGCGCCGGAGCGGGCGGGGCGGTGACGGCCATTCGCGTGCCTCCTAGTTCGCCGGCGCGACGCCGCGCAGCTGCTCGTCGTACTTCTTCTGCCAGGTCGAGCTGTCCTTGGTCAGCGTGTCCACATCGAACGGCACGAGGTTGATGCCCTGGAAACTCCGGTCACCCGGCACCGTGGTGGACGGGGTCAGGTGCAGGTCCACCATCACCTGCTGCCCTTCGGACAGCAGCCAGTCGTAGAACAGCCAGGCCGCCGCGGGATGCTGCGCGGCCTTGAACATGCCGACGCCCTGCGGCCGAGCGAAGGCCGGCAGCGGGTTCGTGCCGTCGGGCAGCCGGTAGGCGACGGGCGCGCCGTCCTGCTTGGCCCGCTCGGTGATGTAGGTGTAGTTCATCCCGTCCAGCGGGGTCTGGCCGGCGCCGAGCAGCTGCATCATCGTGGTGTGACCCTTGCCCGCCTTGGCATTGCCGACGATCCGCCGCCAGAGGCTGTCCACCTCCTGCTGCGTCTTGCCGTGCTCGAGCCAGTATTTGGTGAGGTTCTCGTACCAGTCGCTGTCGGACACTTCGAGCGTGACCTTGCCCTTGTACTTGGGGTCGGCCAGGTCCTCCCAGCTGCGTGGCTCGTCGCCGGGCTTGATCAGGTTGGTGTTCCAGGCGGGCAGGAAGAGGTTGAACCGGTCGGCCGTCCAATGCGGAAACTTCCCGGTGGACTGGACCTTGTCGAGCGCCGCCCCGGTGTAGTCGGCCAGGCGATCGGCCTGGGAAAGCGCGGCCATTTCGAGGAAGTCCGTTTCGACGACGTCGGCGCCAAGGCGGTTCGCCTGCGCTTCCTGGGTCGCGCGCTGCAGCACGGTCTCGGAGTTCGCGCGGAACACCTGAACCTTGATGCCGAACTCGTCCTGGAACTTCTTGCTGACCGCGTCGGAGACATCCTGCGTCATCGACGTGTAGATCGACAGCGAGCCCTCGGTTTTCGCCAGTTCCAGGGCTTTGGCCCGCTGCTGGTTCTTGGGCAGCCCGGCGAGCTGGGCGTAGACCTGGTCGGCGGCCGAGCTGCCGCCACCGGCCGCGGCGAGGTTTCCGGTGTCGCCGGCGCCACCGCTGCACGCGGTGGCCAGCAGCGCCACGGCGGCCGCGCCCGCGAGCAGTCCGAGCGGTTGAGTCCTCATTGACCGTTCCCTTCGATTGGGGCCGTCATTTGGCCTGAGGCGCGCCACGCAGGAGATCGTCGTAGTTCTTGGTCCAGGTGCCGGACGCTTGGATGACCGACTGCGGCACCTGGTAGACCGCGGTTCCGCCGGCGACGGGGTTCACGAAACCGGGCACCTGCTTCGCCGCGGGGATGCGGTGGGACTTCGCGATCACCTGCTGCCCGGGGCCGAGCACCCAGTCCGCCCACAGCATCGCCGCGGCCGGGTGGCGTGGCTGCGCCATCAGCCCGAGCCCGTTGGGCCGCAGGATCACCGGGTCCGCGCCGGGCTGCCAGGCGACCGGCGCGCCCTTGGCCGCCGCGTTGTCGACCGTGTGGCTGTACACCGACGCGGCCACCGCGAACTGCCCGGCGGAGAGCAGCTCGCCCTGCACGGTGTGTCCCTTGGTCACCTTGGCGTTCGCCACGACCTGCTGGAACACCCGGTCGACCTCGGCCGCGGGCTGATGCTTCACGTCGGTGAGGTAGGTGTGCATCGCCGCGTACCAGTCCCAGTCGCCGACTTCGAGCGCCACCTTGCCTTTCCACTGTGGATCGGCGAGATCCGTGAAGGTCTTCGGCGCCTGACCGGCCGGCACGAGCGAGGTGTTCCAGCCGACGACGAACGCGTTGAACCGCTCCGCCTGCCAGTTGTCGAAGATCGCGTCCGGCCGCAGATTCTGTTTCTCGGGACCGTTGTAGGCGGTGAGCACGTTCTGCGAGCTCAGCACGTCCAGCTCGGAATCGTTGGTGTCGACGATGTCGTTGCCGACCTTGCGGGCACTCGACTCCTGCAGTACGCGCTGCAGCACCGTTTCCGAGTTCGCGCGAAACGCGTTGACCTTGACGCCGGGGTACGCGGCCTGGAACCCGTCGACGAGATCCTGGATGTCGGTGTTGGAGGTGTAGACGTCGACCTCGCCGCCCTCGGACTTCGCGTCGGCCAGCAGCCGGGCGGTGCGGTCGGGGCCGCTGAGGTTCGCGTAGGCGGCGTAGGCGTCGGAATGAGCGCCCTGCCCCGCTGAAACCGGGCCGTCGGCCGCTCCCGAAGAGCAGGCGGCGAGCACGAAAATGGTGGCCAGCAACGGAACGAACTGGGGAACGCGCGTCATCGAGCTCTCCCTGGGAGTGGCGGGGACCGCCGGACTACCGCGCCCGGCAGGGAATGCCGCGGGGAAGCGGGGACGCACTTCCCCGCGGCAGGTCAATTCGGGGCGAGAGATCAGGCCTTGCCCGGGTCGGTCAGCGGTTCGACGATCGTGCTCGCGCCGTGATCGCCGCCGTGCACGGTTCCGTTGGCGATCGCGGACTCCAGCAGCGGCCGCGCCTCCTCGGGGGACAGCTGCACGCCGTGCCGCTCGATGTTGTGCAGCCGCATGGTGCGCAGCAGCCCGGTGTCCTGGATCGCGAGATACCGCGAGGTGTCCGACTCGTCGAGGTTGAAATGCTGGTGCCAGGCCCAGCGCGGCGGGGCGAACAGGGTGCCCTCGGACCACTCGACGGCCTCGATGGGTTCGTCGTCGTAATTGATCAGCGAGTAGCCGTGGCCCTTGACGATGTAGAGATAGGCCTCGGTGGTGTGCCGGTGGCGTACCGAAGCACTGCCCGGCTTGAGCTCGGCAAGGTGCGCGTTGAGCACCTCGTAGTCGGCGAGATCGAACCACTGCCCGCGGTTGTTGCGCCATTTCCGCTCCGGCAGGTCCATCTTGCGCAGATCGTGGGGCACCACAAGGCCTTTGATCGGCGGGTGCTGGCGATTGAACTCGTCGCGGGCGGCGATCTCCGACGCGTCCCGGTTGCGCTTCTCACTGGAGAGCACACCCCGCTGGTATTCGTCTCGCACGACTGCATCCCTTCGTGATGACGCTGTGTGTGACAGCACACAGCGTAGGTCTGACGGTCTGACCTTATACCTTTTGTTACATGACCGTGACGTCCGCTTCCGCCCGCAACAGTTCGGCCAGTGCGGCGACCGTGATCCCGGGCATCCGGGTCCGGCACAGCCGCGCGACGGGCACGTCCCGGCCGGCTTCCCGGGCCAGCTCATCGACGGTGTCGAGATCCTTCGCCCACCAGGTCAGCCGCATCCGTTCGAGCTCGCGGAGGGTGCGGCTGTCCACCGGCCCGTCGGTCAGCGCGGCCCGGACCGCGGGTACCGACAGGCCGTGCCGCCGGGCGAGATCGAGCGCCTCCTCGATCGCGCAGATCTGCGCCCAGTGCACGAGATTGTTGACACTCTTGGCGATCTGGCCCGCGCCGAGCGGACCGAGGTGGTGAATCGTCGCGCACCACGGTTCGAGTACGGGCCGGACCTCGCCGAGCACGTCCTCGCCGCCGCCGACGAGCAGGTTGACCGTGCCCAGTTCCGCGGCACGCACTCCCCCGGTCAGCGCGGCATCGAGCACGGTCCCCGGCGCGAGCCGTGTCTCGATTTCGCGCATCGTCGCGGGATGCACGGAACTGCACACGACGACGGTGCCGCGCTTTCCGGCGCCGATCTCGTCCAGGCACACGGCCCGCACATCCGCGTCGGTCGGCACGATCACGAGCACGACGCTCGCGCTCGCGGCGACTTCGGCGGCGCCGGCGGCGACCACGCAGCCCGCGCTCTCGGCCACCCGGCACCGTCCGGCGTCGAGATCGTGAACGGTGACCGTGAACCCCGCGCGGGCGAGATGACCGGCGATCGGCAGGCCCATCGCACCCAGGCCGATGACACCCACCGTCTCCGGGGATTCCTGACCATCGCCCACCACGATCACTCCTCGTCGACGCGATCTTCGGTGTCCTGATGGTATTACCATTAGTCCTCGAAGGGAAGGACTTTATTCCTCCGGCAGCTCGGCGAGCAGCGCGCGCCACTGGGTATCGGTGTTGAAGGCCGAGCCCAGATCAGGCAGTTCCACCTGGTCTTCATCGGAAACCGCCGCGACATCGGCGCCGACCTGATGCAGCTGAATCGTCACGCGGGCCAGCTTCTCCAGCGCGAGCGTGCGCAGCACGGCTTCCTCCACCGTCGCACCGGTGACGGTCAGCCCGTGGCCGCGCAGCAGGCATACCGGCCGGTCACCCATCGAGGCGAGCATCTCCTGCGCGAGGTCGCGCCGCCGGATCAGCACCGCGCGCGGATAGACCGGCACCCCACCGGCCGCGAGCCGCATGCCGGGGATGTCGTACGCGCCGTAGACCGGGCGCAACGGCAGCTCCGCGAGGCCGCACACCAGCAGCGCCGGCGGATGCGCGTGCACCACCGCGCCGACGTCGGGCCGCGCGCGCAGCACCTCGGTGTGGATCGGGAGTTCGTTGGGCACCCGCCACTCCCCCAGCTCCGCGCCCTGCCCGTCGAGGCCGACCATCCGGATGTCCTCGGCCGTCGTATGGCTCAGGCCCCGCTCCCGCGGGCCACGGGTGCGCACGAGCAGCTCCGACTCGCTTGTCCGGACGCTGACGTGGCCGAGGATCCCTTCCACCACACCGTGTGCGGCGAGGATCCGGCACGCATCTGACACCGTCTGCTTGAGACTGTCCATTGTGGTCACAGCTTGAACCCGTCCGCTGCGGAAGCCAGCACGATTTCTTCCGGCGACCAGACCCGCGACGCCAGGCCCTGGTTGTGGGAGTACTGCGCGAATTTCTCCAGCACGTGGCGGTTGGGTTCGAGCCCGTAGTCCCAGTAGCCCTCGCCGAGTGCGTCCAGCGTCTCGTCCAGATGCTGCGGCAGCCACGGTAGCATCACCTTCAACGCGTTGCGGTGCTTGAGATCCTCGTACGCCAGTCGCAGCGACTCGGTGAACGCCTTCACCAATGAGCGCGCGATCCACGGATCCCGCTCGTACACCGCGCGGCGGATCACGACGGTGTGCATGATCGGGAAGATCTTCGTCCGCCGGTAGTAGTCCTTCTCCACGGCCACGAAATCCTCGAACAACCGGCGCACGTGCGGCACCCGGCCGAACACCGACGGCTCGGTCGCGCTGTAGATCGCGTCCAGTTCACCGTCCGCGAGCATCGCCGACAACGTCTGGTCCGGGCCGATCGGCGTGACGCTGATCGAGTCCGGCAGGTTCAGCGCGATCTTCTCCGGCCGCCCGGGTTCCTCGATGCCGCCGGTGAAGTACCGCACGGAAGCCACCGGCACCGAGTGGTCCTCGGCGAGGATCCCGCGCTGCCACACGCAAGCCGTCAGCTGGTACTCCGGCATCCCGACCCGCTTTCCGGCGAGGTCCTCCGCCCGCCGGATCCCGCTATCGGTGTTGATGTAGATCGACTGGTGCCGGAACAGCCGCGAGGGGAACACGGGCAGCGCCACGAATTCCCGGTCGTCCCGGTCCAGGGTCAGCAGGTACGACGACAGGCTCATCTCGCTGACGTCGAACTCCCGGTACCGCAGTTGCCGGTAGAAGGTCTCTTCGACGGGCAGTGACAGGAAGGTGAGGTCGATCCCCTCGGGCCGGACGCGCCCGTCCTGCAGCGCGCGAACCCGGTCGTAGTTCCAGCAGGCGAAGGAAAGCCGAAGACGGTTCACGGCGGCCGAAGCTAGCCGCGTGCCGACAGCTATGTCAACATTTACGTAAGTACATACATATTGGAGGCACGGTGTCGTTGCGTCACGCCCTGCTCGCGTTGCTCGACGCGGGCCCGATGACCGGATACGAGCTGGCGAAACAGTTCGACCAGTCGGCCGACCGGGTCTGGCACGCCTCGCATCCGCAGATCTACACCGAGCTTCGCCGGCTCGAAGCCGACGACCTGGTCGTCGCCGACGAGCAGCCGCGCGGCACCAAGGCGGTCAAGCGCGCGTACCGGTTGACCGGCGACGGCGGCCGGGAGCTGCGCCGCTGGGTGTCGGAGGTCGAACCGCCGTCGCGGGTACGGGACGCCGCCTACCTCAAGGCGACGTACTTCGAGTACGCCGAACCGGAGACCGTGCGGCGGCACTTCGAACAGCACCGGGCACACCACGAAGACCAGGTCCGGCGCTGGGAGCGGCATATCGCGCAGTTGCGGGGTCACGAGACCGAGCTGATGCGACGCCGCCTCGACCACGCGCCGGAAGGCGACCACGAAGCCATCGTCGCGTACAAGGTGCACGTCTACGAAGGCCTCGCCGCCCGGGCCCGCACGGAGATCGCCTGGGCGGACCGTGGTCTGGACCTGCTCGGCAAGCTGACCGGCTGACCCGGGTCGGGTCCTGGCTGCGAAGGTGAACAGTCGCGCTGCGCCGCTGGGCCAGCCTACTGGTAGCCGCGGATCTGGCAGAAAGCCGTTGCCAGATCACCATTACGCGCGTCCCACACCTGCCCGCCGGTCACGGTCGCGATGGTCTGCATCTCCTGCGCGGCCGCTTCGCCGAAGATGATCGGGAAGACCCGCACCGGCGACGAAGCCCCGCGCGCGGCGACGAAAGCCTGGAAGTCGGCGAGCGTGCGGCCCCGGTTGTTCTCGCCGTCGGTCATCAGCACGATGCTCAGGAAGTGGTCCTGGTCGGTCGCACCGGCGAGCAGATCGTAGGACTTGACCAGGCTGTCGTAGACCGCCGTGTCGCCGGCCGCCCGCAGTCCCTGCACCGCGCCACGGATCGCGTCGCGCGCCGGTTGCGGGTTCTGCTCGTCGACGGTGAAGGACTTCGGCTGGCCCGGCGTGCTGCTGAACGGCAGCAGCTCCACCTCCTCGCGGCCGCGGAACCGGCAGTACTGCCCCGAAAGCGACGTGTTCACCCCGGTCAGGTCCGTCAGCGCCTGCTGCAGCGAGGCCAGCCTCGGCCCGGCCATCGAGCCGGACACGTCGAGCACGTAGACGGTGCGGGCCGGGCGGCGGATCCGGTCGAAGAACGTGTTCAGCAGCGCGTCGATCGCGATCCTGGTGTCCGGGAACGGGATTTCGACCAGCCCGGACGGCGCCTCCGGCGGTGACGGGACACCGGGGATGGCCGGCCGCCGTGCGGTCTTGTCCACAATGGACTTCTGCACGTCCGGTGTGCGCAGGTAGTCCGCGAGCCGCTGCTGCGCCGCCCGCGCCGTGTCGTTCGCGGCGGCCAGCAGGGTCAGCGGATAGTCCGCGCTCACCACGCCGTCGCGCGGGTACACGAGCACGAGCGGCTCGCTCGTCTTGTGCGCCCGGTTGATCTCCAGCAGGGACGACTCGTAGTTGATCAGCCCGTCCAGCGGCGGGCCGGGATCGGTGCCCTTGTCCCGGCGCAGGAACGCGTCGGTGAGCCAGTCCGACGAGCCCGCGGTCAGCCGCTGCCCGGCGAAGAAGTCCTTGAGCGCGGGGGAAACCCGGTCGATCGCGGCGCTGTCGAGTGCCCGGCCCGAACCGTCCAAAGCGGATGCCACCGCGACCAGCGCGGAGAAGCCCGTGTTCGACACCGAGGGATCGGTCATCGCGAACGTGAACTGCCCGTTCCGCGCGGCCGCCTGGATATCGGACCAGGTGACCGGATTGTGATCCCAGCCAAGGCGTTTCGCGACCGACTCCCGCACGCCGATGACCACCGGCGAGCCCATGATCCGCGCCGACCCGGCCAGCCGCTGCTTCGCCTCCGGGATGGTTTCCATGTACCGCAGGGAAGAGAACCAGACGGCGTCGTACTTTCCGTCCGCCTGACCGTTCGCGACGGTCTGCGCGCCGTCGAGACTGCCGGTGTAGGTCAGCTGCACGGTAACCCCGGTCGCCTTCGCCGCCTCGTCGAGGATCGGCTGCATGTCGGCGAGTTCGCTGCCCGCGAGCACCCGTAACGTCGTCGGCGGGCCGGGCTGGATCCGCGATGGGGTCGGCTGCGGGTTGTCACCGCCGCCGCTGGTGCATCCGGCCAGCGCCAGCACGATCGCCAGCGCGACGATGCCGAACCGTCTGAGCCGGCTCATTTCGCGCACCGCCGCGCGTTCTCCGGGGTCGGTTCCAGCGCGTCGAGCATGGTCTCCAAGGCCTCGAACGACGGCGGCTCGACCACGTCGAGCGGCGGCTTGCGGGTGCTCACCGTGTCCGTGGTCGGGTGTTCGGGGCGGAAGCCGTGCTCGGCGGCGAGCCGCACCAGCTCCGGGTCGTCGCGCAGCGCCTCCCCCACCCGGCGGCCCGCGTCGGTCAGCGGGATGAGCGTGTGTCGCGAGTAGACAGTCGGCCGGGGGAACAGCAGCACGCTGTCCGGCGGCAGCGCCGGCTGTTGCCCCGGCGCGTGGGTGATGTACTGCGCCTCGTAGATGAGCGCCATCGGAATCCGTCCCATACCGTCGACGAGGTAGGAGTTGAACAGCACCTGGCTGGTCTCCGGCTTGGTGCCCTGGTCGAACACCAGCCGGCACAGGTCCGGCAGCACCGCCTGGACCTGTTCGGGTGTCGTCACCACCGCGTCGTGGTTGGACACCTGCGAGGCGATCGAGAGGTACATGATCGCCGAGTTGGAGTCCTGCGGGTCCGTTGTGGACAGCAGCACGGTCTTGCGCACCGGGTACTCGGTGTTGCCCGGCAACTGGTTCCACGTCACGCCCTTGCGGGCGGCGTCGAGCAGCGCGGCGATGTCGAGCACCTGGCTGCCGTCGGCCGCGGTCTGGATCATGCCGGCCCGGGTGAGCACGTCGACGATCGGCTTGAACGTGGCGACCGCCATCGGCGAGGAGAACAGCGGAATCCGGTCGGGGACGTGCAGATCGCTGGAGATCTTGTCCGCGGTCGCGGTGCTCGACGGGAACGCGAAATCGTATCCGTTGCCCGGGCGCCGCAACGCGTCGAGCATCTCCCGCGAGCCGCGCGAGTCGGTGCTGACGGTCAGGCCCGCACACGCCAGGCGTTGCACGACCCGCGGATCGGCGAAGTACTGCTCCTTCTCCGAGCCGATGATCCCGCGCGCGGTCACCATCGGCTCGCCAGTCTCGCACGCGGCGGCGGAACCCGGCGAGCCCCAGTTGTGGCCGACGATCACATAGGTGGCGACGAAGATGGCGACGACGCCGATGACCAGCAGCACCACCCGGGCGAGTGGCCACCGGCGGCGCTGTTGCTGTGGCGGGATCACGAGTCCGCACCCTCCACTGTGGACTGAAGCAGCCGCAGGTCCGGTGGCACGAGTGTGGCGGAGTCGAGCAGGGCTCGCATCAGGTTCCCCTTGATGGCCTCGGGTGCGGCGGTGTCGGTGGTGAGGCCGGCGATGCCGAGCCCGGTCAGCTTGTGCCGGATCCCGTCGACCACGTTCTCGGCCTTCCGTTCGGTCCAGCCCCGCTGGCCGGGAACCTCGTTGAGCACCCGGCTGGTTTCCTTCCAGGACAACGGATGCGCGTTGTCCGCGCGGGCGAGAACGTACCGGAGGAGCGCGACGAGCACCAGCCGCTCGCGGTCGGTGACGGGCAGCCCGAGCTCGCGCGTGCCGGTCTCGGGCCGCACCGGGCCGCCCGGCCGCTGGCCCGCGCTGACCAGGACCTCGACCACGTGCAGGTGGGTGCCCTGGATGTAGAGCGGGGTGTAGCCCGGCGGCAGCGTCGCTTCGTGTTGCTGGAGCACGGCGACCACGTCCGGGATCCGGATCGGCAGCCGGCCGCCGTTGCGCAGCAGCCAGCTGACCCCGGCGCCTTCCCGCACGCAACGCACCGTGGCGTGCTCGCGGCTGACGTACCAGTCGAGCGAGCCGACGGTGACGTGCACGTCCGGCGAGTTGCGGCCCAGCACCAGCGACCGGCCTTCGACGGGGGCGGCGGCGTAGCCCCCGGACTCCCCCAGTACGAACAGCGTCCCGGCGGGCGCGGGCGCGCCGTCGAACAGCGGCTCCTGCCGCAGCAGGCTGGGGGTCAGCGGGTCGAGCGGATACATTCCCTGTGTCGTCATGGCTGGGTGAACCCGGTCTCCTTCAGGCGCGAATGACATCAGGTCGAGGCTAGGCAGCGCGGGGCGGGAACCCTCCCGGTCAGCTGCCCCGGGTCGGGGCACCGGGGGCTGGTGGGTCGGGGTCCCGCGGGCCGCGCACGCCCGCCGCGACCGCTCCGCCGGCCAGCCCGAGCAGCGGCGCCATCCAGCCCAGCATCGCGGCGTCGACCAGTCCGGCCGCCCACAACACGACCGCGGCCACGACCCCCGCGGCGGCGGTCCCGGCGATTCCCCCGCGAGGCCACCGCGACCCGACCGGCGGAGGAGGCGGAGGAGGGGGTGGCGGTGGAGGCGGCGGTGGGACGGGCGGGGTCAGGCCCATCGCGGCGTCGAGCGCCGCCCGGGCCTCCGCACCCATTTCGCCCGCGGTCTGGTAGCGCTCGTCGGGATCCTTCAGCAGGCCCTTGGCGACCACCTCCCGCAGGCCCGGCAGTACGCTGTCCGGTAGCGGTTTCGGGTCGTCGCACAGTTGCGCGGACAGCACCGCCATCTCCTCGCCGGTGAACGGTTTCGTGCCGGACAGGCACTCGTACAGCACGATCGCCAGCGAGTAGACGTCGGCGCGGTGGTCGGCGCTCTGCTTGCTGTCGAGCCGTTCCGGCGCGATGTAGGCGGGGGTGCCGACGAGGCTGCCGACCCGGGTCACCGGCGGCGCCCCGGTGACGTCGATCGGTTGCGCGATACCCCAGTCGAACAGCCACGCGTGATCGGTGCGGGCGCCGGGTTCGAGCATGATGTTGGAGGGCTTGACATCCCGGTGCCGCAGCCCCCGCCGGTGGGCCGCGTCCAAAGCGGACGCGACCTGTTCGATGATGTTCACCGTTCGTTCAGGTGACAGTTTTCCGTCGTTCATTATTACGGTGGCCAAATCGGTGCCGTTCACATAAGGCATCGCGATATACGGCGGTTCGTCGATCGACCATTCGTAAACCGGCAGCACGTGCGGATGATGAATTTCTCCCGCTATCGTGCATTCCCGGCGGAAACGCTCGGCCAGCTCCGGATCCGCCAGCGCCTGGGTGGTCAGCAGTTTCAGCGCGACCCGCCGGTGCCGCCCCCGGCTGTCTTCGGCCAGCCACACCTCGCCCATGCCGCCCCGGCCGATCAGCCTGATCAGGATGTATGGACCGATTCGGTTGGTCACCAATCACCTCGAGCGCAGCCAGGCCGTCGTTTCAACTGACGAAATGGTACGTCGGGGGTCCCGCAGGTGAGGACGGTACTCCTTTCTTCGGGCCACTTTCACCGGCATCCGGCGTCGCGCAACGCCGATTCGAGATCCGGTGCCTTCGCCGGCAGGTCCCCGGGACCGACGTGTTTCGCGCGGAACGCGTCGTCGTAGGCGGCGTCGTAGTTCGCCGCGATCCGGCGGTAGTTCTGTTGGTACGCCTGCACCTGCGACACCCGCTGGGAGCGCGCCGAGGGGTCGGGCTCGGCGGCGACCGCGGCTTCGGCAGAGCACACATTGCCCGCCGTGGCGCGCAGCGCCTCGTAGTTGGTGTAGGCGTCGTGGTACTGGGCCTTGACGTTCTCCGGCGACACCACGTCGGTCGCGGCCTTGAACCAGCCGAGCGCGAGCCCGAGCACGGTCACCAGCACCGCGACCGCCACGACACAGCCCGCGATGGTGGCGGCCCAGCGTGCGCTGAGCCCCCACCACGGCCGATTCTCCCGGGAAAATGGGCGCAGGGCCCGGGTTTCGTCGCTGTCCATGGTCAGTGGCCTCCCGTGGCCTGTTCGAGGATGCGCGCGGCCTCGCCCGGATTTCCGGCCTGCAGCGCCGTTCGCGCCTTCGCCGACGCGTCGGAGAGCGGCTGGTCGGTGCGCAGCACGAGTTCGGTCTGCTGGCTCTGGTAGACGGTCGGCTCGGTGGTGCAGACCGTCTGGAGATCGGTGAAGTCGACGTACACCCCGGCCGGCGTGAACCCGTACCGGTAGGGCACCGACGAGCCGTACATCCCGTCAGGGCCGGGGATCTCGGGTGAGTAGACGGAGTCGGTCGCACCGCTGCGCGCCGTCGTGGTCGCGTACGGGCGCTTGTCGCTGGAGGTCAGCTTGCCCCGGATCGGCACCGTCACCGGCCGCGCGTTCGGGTTCGTCGGATAGGCGGTGCACCAGAGGATCGTCGCCGGGTCGTCGGCGACCTTCTGCCGGTCGTTGTAGTTTTGGAACTCGACGTTGTTGTGCTGGACATACACCTGTGACTGCATCCGCTCGTTGTTGTCCTGCGCCTGTTTGCTGGCTTCGGACTCCTGCGGGACGTCGCAGGCGGTCGCGAGGAGCACCACCGCGAGCGAGCCACAGAGCCACATCGGACGGATCCGCTTGGCGTGGGTTCTGGTCACGACCTCACGCTAGGCAGTGCGGCCCGGGAACCCTCCCGGATCGGTGTGCTAAACCGGATGCGTGAACTGGGGCCAGTACGTGGACTCCTACTGTGAGCGGATGGGGCCGGGCCTGTGGGCCGAGCCCCTCAACGCGGTCACCAACCTCGCGTTCCTCGCCGCCGCGGTCGCCGTGTGGTGGCAGGCCGGCCGCCGCCCGTGGGCACGCTGGCTCGCCGTGCTGCTGGGCCTGATCTTCGTGGCCAGTTCGGCGTTCCACACGCTCGCGACGCGCTGGGCCGGGGCGGCGGACACCGGCGCGATCCTGGTGTTCGTGCTGTACTACGTGGTCGTGTTCACCCATGTGTTCTTCGGTGTGCGCTGGGGCCGGGCGTGGCTGGCGGCGCCGGTGTTCCTGGTGTTCACGGTGGCGGTGACGGCGGCGTTCGCGGGGTTTTCGGGAGCGAGCTACCTACCGCCGTTGATCGGCCTGTTCGGCCTCGCCGCCGTACTCGCGGCGACGCACCGGCCGTACGGGGCGCGGTTCGCGGTGGCGGGTGTCCTTTTCGGACTTTCGCTGACCCTGCGCACCGTGGACGAACAGGTGTGCGCGTGGTTTCCCGCGGGCACGCATTTCCTGTGGCATCTGCTCAACGCGTGCGTGCTGTATCTGATCTCTGCCGCCGCGATCCGCCGCGCCCGTAAGGAGTGATCTCGATGGCCGTTCAGTCTCCCCTGGGCACCCGGCTGACGGTGGGCGTGCTGCTGGTCCTGACCGGCGTGACCGGGCTCGTCGACGCCGTCAGCTACCTGCGGCTCAATCACGTCTTCGTGGCCAACATGACCGGGAACGTCGTGTTCCTGGGCTTCAGCGCCAACCCGCACTCCGGCCTGTCCGCGCTCGCGTCCCTCGTGGCGATCGCCGGGTTCGTCCTGGGCGCACTCGCCGGCGGCCGCGCCGCGCACACGTTCGCCGCCCGCCGCCCCGCTTTCTGGCTGGCCAGCGCGTTCACGGTGGAGGCGGTCATCATCGCCCTGGTCGCCGTACTCACCGGCGCCGGCGTGCTGCCCTTCACCGGCGGCGGCAGCTACCTCACGATCGCCGTGCTCGCCGCCGCGCTCGGGCTGCAGAACAGTACCGTCCGCCACCTCGGCGTGGCCGACCTGACCACCACCGTGCTGACGCTCACCCTGACCGGCCTCGCCGCCGACAACGCACTCGCGGGCGGCCCCGGCGCGAAGACGCGGCGTCGGCTCGCCTCCGTCGCCGCGATGCTCGCCGGGGCCGCGGCCGGTGCCGCCCTGCTCGAATGGTCCCCGTCAGCGGTTCTCGGCATCGCGGCGGTGCTCGTGGCCGCCGTCGCGGCGGCCTTCACGACAGGCGCTCGTGGCTGAACGCCTCAGCGGCCGAGCGCCTGCTGCAGCTGCTTCTTCGTCATCTTCGAGCGGCCGGTGATCCCGCGCCGCTTCGCCTCGTTGTACAGCTGGTCCTTGGTCGGCCCGCCCGGCCCCTGCCGGTGGCCGGACCGCTTGCCGCCCCGGTGCTGTGGCGAGACGTCCTGCGTCGAGGTCTTGCTCGCCTGCCGGGACTCGCCGCTCTGCGCCCGGTTCTTGTTCACCACGCGGGCCGCGATCTCCTCGGCGCGTCCCTCGTTCGCGCCACGTTCCCGCTGGCTGTCCCGGACGTGTTCGTACTGCCGTTCCCGTTTGGTGTTCCACGCCTGCTGCGGCATGGTGACCTCCTTTCCGCGACACTACGACCCGTTGGCTACCCGGATCCCGCGCGGGCAAACGGGCCTACGCCAGGGCCTCCCGCACCGTCGGCGCCACCGGCAGCGCCTCGGCCAGGCCTGCCGTGCTGATCGAGCGCAGCACCGCCCGCGACGAACTCACGATCCGCAGCGAGACCCCGCGCTGCTGGCAGGCCTCGCTTTCCCGGAGCAGCACGAGCAAACCCGCCGAGCCGAGAAACTCCACTTCGTCCAGGTCGGCGATCACCGGCGCGGGCGGCACGACGAACTGCCGCGCGGTGCGCAGCTCGTCGGAAAGCTGCCCGGCGGTGGACAGGTCCACATCGCCCGCGACGCGCAGCAGGACGGCGCCCTGGGTTAGTTCGCGGTGAATGCGCAGCAGGTCGCTGGGCAAGGGGGGAACCTCAGGTGAGCAGGTCATGGTGCCCTCCCATGCGACGACGACGCGTCGCTCGTGGGTGGCAGGCTGCTGGCTCAACCTGAGTACCTCCCGAACACTAGCGATTTCACGACGATAAGCAAGCCCCGGGCATCTCGTCACGGAGAACCGGCGTCTGTCCACTGAGGACAATGGACAGGATGATTGGCCGCCATCGACCGGGGTACCCAGAAGTGTGACCGACAACCACACGACCCTGCACCGGGCGCTGGTCCTCCGGCTTTCCGGTGCTCCCGACGAACTGCCGGTGGCCACCGGCGCCCTGCCCGAACTGGTCGTCCTCGACCTGCGCGGGCTGGAACCGCTCACCGCCGCGGCCGCACGCTCCGTGCACGAGTTCGCCCGCGCCCGGACCGGCGAGGGTGTTCGCTGCCATGTCGTGGTGGACCCGACCGGCGCGGGGGCGCAAACCCTGGGCAACGCCGGCGCGCTGCCCCTGTTCGCCGATCTGGAGCGCGCGCTGACCCACGACGGCGAGCCCGCCGACGCCACGGGCCTGCTGGACCAGCTCGAGTCGCTGACCCGCACCCTGCTCGGCGAGACCACGGTCGCCGCGGCCCTCGAGCAGATCGTGAAGGCGGCCGGGATCGTCGTACCCGGCGCCGACCTGATCAGCGTCACCCTGCGGACCCCCGGCGGCGAGTTCACCACCCCGGTCGAGACCGACGAGATCGCCGCCGAGCTCGACCAGTGGCAGTACCGGACCGGCAAGGGACCCTGCGTGGACGCCGCCCTCCCGGACGGCCCGGGCTATGTGCTCAGCGAAGACCTGGCGGCCGAGAAACGCTGGCCGGAGTTCGCCGCGGCCGCCGCCGGGCACGGCTACGGTTCGATCCTGGCCACCGAACTGCTCCAGGCCGCGGGGACCGGCCGGCTTTCGGGCGCGCTCAACATCTACTCCCGCGACGCGCACGGCCTGACCGACACCGACCGGCATGTCGCGCTGCTGCTGGCCACCCACGCCTCACTGGCGCTGGCGCACACCCACACCGCCGAGCTCGCCGATCTGCAGGAGGCGCAGCTGCGCGAGGCGATCAGCACCCGCGACGTCATCGGCCAGGCCAAGGGCATCCTGATGAACCGGCAGGCCATCACCGCCGACGAGGCGTTCGACCTGCTGCGCCGCACCTCGCAGGCGCTCAACCTGAAACTGGTCGACATCGCCCGCACGATCGCCGTCCGGCACGGCGAGCTGGATCCCCCGTGAGCTAGCGTCGTTCGACGGTCGCGAACCAGGCCGGTGCGCCGTTCTCGTCGTGGAATCGCGTCTGTACCCGCTCCGGTTCGATGGACACGACATCCCATCCCTCGCCGAACGCCGCCCTCAGCGCGGCCTGCGTGACGGGATGCGGGCCGGTGTCCGGACCTTGGTCGCTGAAGCACACCACGTACACGGTTCCGCCCTGCTTGATCACCGACGCCAGGCTCGCGGTGTAGACGGGTTGCTCGTCGGCGTCGAAGGTGTGGAACAGCGCGCAGTCCAGGATCGTGTCGAACGTGCGCCCCAGACAGTCCAGGTGGAGCGCGTCGGCCACCGCGAACTCGGCCTCGCTCCCGCGCTCGGCCGCCTTCTCGCGGGCCATCGCCACCGCCGTCCCGGCCACGTCGACGCCCAGCACGGGCAGGCCTAGCGACGCGATGTGCAGCGTGTTCTCGCCGGTCCCGCAGCCCGCGTCGAGGACCGTTCCGGTGAGCCCGCCGGTCGACGCCAGGCGCACGACGGCCGGCTGGGGGCGGCCGGTGTCCCAGGGCGCGGGTTCGTGCTGGTAGGACGCGTCCCAGGGCAACCCGGTCATCCGCTCGTGACTGGTCGGCCGCCGGCCGCCGAATGGATCCTCACACATGGTCGTCCCCTCCCCGGTCATCGTGGCACGCCGCCGATGAAGGTCGCACGCACCAGTTCCGCCGATGGCTTCCGCACCGCGGTGGCCAGTGGCGCCCGCAGCAGGACCAGGTCGGCGATCGTGCCGAGGGCGACCCGTCTCGGCGGGCCGCCGGGATCGGTGGGGTCACTGAGATATCCCGCCAGTGCCCGGCCGACGTCGATCCGTTCCGCCGCGCCGACGGTGCGACCGGCGGGTGTCTCGCGATGCGCGGCCGCGTGCATGACGGCCCACGGGTCGAGCGGGCCGTACGGGGCGTCGCTCGAGGCTGTGCAACGGATCCCGGCCGCGACGAGCGACCGCAGGCGGTACAGGTCGGGGTGCTCGGCGGCGGGGATGTCGCGCAGGTAGTCATCGCCGCGATCGGCCAGGAAGCCGGGCTGGGTGACGATGCGCAGGCCCAGCTCCGCGATCCGGGACAGCAGTTCGGCGGGGACGAGGGCGGCGTGCTCGATCCGGTCGCCGGCCCGGGTGCCGGTCTCGTCGAGGGCCGCGAGCAGCAGCGCGAGTGCCTCCCGGGTCACGCAATGCACTGCCACCGCCCGGTTTTCGCCGTGTGCGGCGCGGATCTTCGCGGTCAGCGCGTCGTACTCCGGCAGGTCCGAGTCGGCGAGGACGATCTTGTACGGGCCCGCCGCGGGGTGGCCGAGCGGTGCCCCGAGCAGCAGCACGCGCTGGGGCAGCGCATCACCGGTGAGGGCGGCGACCGCGGCCGGGTCGAGGTCGGGGGTGGCGTCGGTGACGGCGGTGATCCCGAGCCGCGCGAGCCGGGTCCCGGTCGCGGTGAGATCGGGTGGCCAGGCGGCGGGCAGATGCGCGCGCAGCCAGTCGTCCGCGCGCCACAACCGCCCGGTCGGTACGCCGTGCTCGTCACGTTCGATGCCCGGATGATCGCCCGCGGCGAGCCCGAGCGCCGTCGCGCCCGCTCCGTTGACCATCCACAACGCACCGCTGCGGTGCTGGATCCGGACCGGACGCGCGGGGTGCAGGCGATCGAGGATGCCGGCGTCGAGCGGCCCGGCCACCGACTCGTGGTAGCCGATCCCGCGGATCCAGCCGTGCTCGTCGGCGACCGCGGCCGCCAGCGCGGCACGCAGCCCCTCGGCGGTCCGGACCCGGGGCGGTCCACAAAGGACGGACCGGGCCCTGGCGGCGATCGCGTACAGGTGCAGGTGGTGGTCGCAGAGCCCGGGCAGCAGCGCCCCGCCCCCCGCGTCGAGCACCGGCTCACCGGGCCGCCGGTCGAGCGCAGGGGCGATCTCGGTGATGGTGCCGTCGCCGATCCGGACGTCGGCCCGGCGTTCGCCCTCGAGTTCGGCGTCGCGGATCAGCAGCCCGGTCATGAGATTCCCAGTTCCCGCAACACTTCCGCGGTGTGCGCGCCACTGGCGGGTGCCGTTCCGGCGACGGTGCGGCGGCGCGGAGCGGCCGGTGTTCCTTCGACGAGCGGAGAGCCGGGCAGCGCCGGGTCCAAAGTGGACGCGACGACGTCGGCCATGGCCACGTCGTACAACACACCCTGGCCGTCGTCCGGGGCGGTCCGGGCCAGTTCCGTCGCGACCAGCCCGGTGAGCGGGTCCGCGATCGCGTCGCCACAGAAGTACGGTGTGCCGTCCTCGCCGCGCGCGACCAGACCGTTCGCGGCGGCGACGTCGTCGCCGAAGCCGACGCGGTCCGACTTCCGCCCGTACGCGGTGATCGACACCCAGATCGTGCCCGCCTCAGCGGCGGCCAGGGCGTCGAGGCCGAACCTCGCCAGCGCACGCGGACGAGACGCTTCGATCACGATGTCCGCCGTCTCGACGAGCCGCGCCAGTGCGCGGCGTCCGGAGGCGGTCTCCGGGTCCAGCACGACCGACCGGTGCCCGGCGTGCAGCAGCCGATAGAACTCGGGTTCGCCGCGGCGCGCGCCGTCCGGCCGTTGCGGCGTCTCGACCTTGACGACATTCGCGCCGAGGAGACCGAGCAGGTGCGCGCACAACGGGCCCGCCCACAGCGAGCTGAAATCCACCACCAGCAACCCCGCGACCGACCGCGTCCGGTCCGGCCGGGGCGAACACGGGCGCTCGGCCGGGACACGGATCGGCCCGGCGGCGAGCCCGAGCGGGGTCGCTGCCTCGACCAGCTCGTCCCCGGTGTGTTCGGCGACCCAGTGGGCGATCGCGGGCCACGGATCAGCGGGCAACTCCGCGCCGACCAGCGCGCCGAACAGCAGCGGATCGTCCGGCCGGGCACAGGACATGGCCGCCCAGCCGTCGGCCGCCGGCAGGATCCGGCAGCTGCCGCCCACCGAAACCGCCCCGCGACGGTGGTGCCCGGTGAAGGCCGCCCGTTCGGACAGCAGCAGCGCGCCGTCGACGGGCAGCGAGCACCGCGCGGCGACCTCCCGGGCGAACGTCGCCGCCCGCCCCGGCGGGACCAACGGTGGTCCGGTCGCCGGCCCGGTCAGCGCCACGACGCCACTGCGCACCCAGTCCGCGACCGGATC
Organism: Amycolatopsis sp. GM8; assembly: GCF_021653975.1. GTDB lineage: Bacteria > Actinomycetota > Actinomycetes > Mycobacteriales > Pseudonocardiaceae > Amycolatopsis_E. The sequence continues at coordinate 251,336 of NZ_JAJKFK010000003.1, forward strand.
GGGTTCGGCCGACATGTCCTGGGATGTTACGGGGTTGCCGGCGATCGTGAACGGCGTGTGAACGCACCCGTTCCGGTGCGCTGGTAAGACCGGCGCCATGAAACTCAACGCATTCGAGCGGGCCGCGATGAACAACCCCATCCGGGCCGCGCACCAGCATCACCGCGAGGCATCCTGGTTCCGGCGGCTGGCCGGCGGCACGCTGTCCGGGCAGCACGTGCTCGAAGTCGGGTGTGGCCGCGGGGTCGGGGTCGAGGTGCTGCTGGACCGGCTCGACGCCGGCCAGGTCACGGCGTTCGACCTGGACTCGTCGATGGTCGAGCTGGCCCAGCGGCGCCTGCACAGCCGCCCGGACGGGGCGGTGTCGCTGTCGGTCGGCGACGTGTGCGAGATCGAGCAGCCGGACGCCACCTTCGACACGGTCGTCGACTTCGGGATCATCCACCACGCGCCGGACTGGCAGACCGGGGTCGCCGAGATCGCGCGTACCCTGCGGCCGGGCGGGCTGCTGCTGTTCGAAGAGGTGCCCCGCTGGATGCTGGACACCTGGGCGATGCGCACGCTCACCGTGCATCCGCGGGAAAACCGCTTCGAGGCGGCCGAATTCGCGGAGGAACTGGCGCGGCACGGCCTGCACGGCACCGGCCGGCTGCAGCGGCGCGTCGGCGGGTTCCTGTTCGTCGGCGCGGCGCGCAAGACCGGTGCGGCGAAATAGCCGGAGAGTATCGCCATATTCGTTTCTCCGATCGCGACCGGGCACCCGCGGGTGCCCGCCTAGCGTCAACGGCGACCGGGCGATCGGGAGGGGATGTGACGCGCTTTCTGCACCGCGAACGGCAGACCCTCGACGAACTGCTGCCCGGCCTGGACGAACGACTGGCCGGCCTCCCACTGTCCACACTGGAAGGGCGGGAGAGCCCCGGGCCGGAACTGTTCCGCGAACACGGCGGGCCGGGGCTGCTCGTGCCGCGAGAGCATGCCGGGCTCGGGGTGGACCCGCTGCGGGCGGTGCGGGTGCAGCGGGCGATCGGCGCTCGGTCGCCGTCACTGGCCGTGGCCACCACGATGCACCACTTCTCCATCGCCAGCCTCGTCGAGACGAGCGAGCACAGCGCCGGGTTCGAGTGGATGCTGCTGGAGGCCATCGCGCGCAGCGGGCTGCTGGTGGCGTCCGGGTTCGCCGAAGGCCGCACGGGGCAGGCGATCCTGGCCCCGACGATGCGCGCGCAGGAGCGCGACGGCCGGATCGTCCTCAATGGATCGAAACGGCCGTGCAGCCTGGCCCGGTCGATGGATCTGCTCACCGCGTCGGTCGCGCTGGCCGATGGCCGGCTGGCCATCGCGCTCATCCCCAAGGACACGCCCGGACTGACGGTCAAGCCGTTCTGGGACAGTTTCGTGCTCGCCGGCGCGCAGAGCGACGAGGTGGTGCTCGACGACGTCGAGGTACCGCCGGACCTCGTGGTCCGCACCGAAGCCACCGCCGCGCGGCCGCTCGATGACCTGCAGACCACCGGGTTTCTCTGGTTCGAGCTGTTGATGTCGGCGGCCTATCTGGGGGCGGCGAGCGCGCTGGTGGAACGGGTGCTCGCCACGCCGAAGGCCGACGCGAGCGTGCGCGCCGGGGTGCTCGTCGAGGTCGAGGGCGCGATGGCCGCGGTCGAGGGCGTGGCCCGCGGGATGTCGGCCGAGCTGCGGGGTGAGGCGGCGTTCGCGCAGGCGCTGGTGTGCCGCTACGCGACCCAGGACGCGATCGGCCGCGCCGCCGGCCGCTGCGTCGAAGCGCTGGGTGGCATGGCGTACCTCGGTTCCGGCGACGTGGCCTACCTCGCGTCGGCCGCCGCGGCGCTGGCCTTCCATCCGCCGGCCCGGGCGCCGATGGCTCAGCCACTGTGCGACTACTACAGCGGAAGCCCACTGCGCGTGTCCTGATCCCCCAGCACTTTCGAGGAGACCTGTGAAGCGCACGATCCTGCTGACCGGCGCCAGCGGTGTGGTCGGTGCCGCCCTGCTCCCCCGCCTGGCGCGGCACCGGGTCATCTGCCTGGTCCACCGGAACAAGCCCGAAGCGGCCGAGATCGTGCTGGGGGACCTGACGATCCCGGGCCTGGGATTGGACTCCTGCACGTACCGGAACCTGGCGCGCGAGGTCGACGTGGTCGTGCACTGCGCGGCGACCACGGACTTCAGCGCCGGTGCCGACCCGACTCGGGAGCTCAACGTGACCGGCACGGCGCGCCTGCTCGAATTCGCCGCCGACGCGGGAGCGACGCTGCACTACGTCAGCAGCGCGTTCGTCGCCCGGAGCGAGGCGAGCCGCGCCGACATCGGGGACGGCACCGCCGATCCGCGGGACTACCTGGCGTCCAAACGCGCCGCCGAACAACTCGTCCGCGACAGCGGGATACCGGGCACGATCCTGCGGCCGTCGGTGGTGATCGGCGATTCCGCCACCGGCGCCATCGCGAAGTTCCAGGCCCTGTACCTGCTTGCCGCCGCGATCGTGCGAAAGACGTTGCCGCTGCTGCCTTTGCGGCCGGACGACCGGGTGGACCTGGTGCCGCAGGACGTGCTCGCCGACGCGGTCGCCGCGGTGGTGAAGCACGACGTGCGCGGGGCCGAACACTGGATCACCGCGGGGGAAGCAGCGCTGACCGCCGGCCGGGTGGTCGAGCTGATCGTGGCGGCGGGCGACCGCGCCGGGCTCGACGTGCGCGCGCCGCGGCTGGTGGACCCGGAGATGGTCGACCGGCTCGTCCGGCCCGCGTTCCTGGAGCATCTGCCGCCGGTGACGCGCCGCCGGTTCGAGGACATGCTCGCGATGACCGCGCTGGTCGCCGGTGCCACGGCGTTTCCGGCGACGCTGGCGGAGATCCCGGGCTGCCGGCCCATCGAGACGCCCGTGCTGGCGTGCGCGTTCGACCGGTCGATCGGCCATCTGATCGGTGCGATGGGCTGGGGCCGGTCCGGGGAGAGCGCCGCATGACGCTCGATCAGCGCCACGTTCCGGACGTCTACCGCCGGCACCTGAGCGTCGGCCGGGTGCGCCTGGCGACGGTGACCGGTGGCGCGATGGAGGTCCGCTCGGCCGGGAGCCGCGTGTACGACGCGGACGGCGTGGAGTACCTGGACTGCGGCGGCTACGGGGTTTTCCTTGTGGGGCACTGCCATCCCCGCGTCGTCGACGCGGTGGTGGCGCAGATCCGCACCCACCCGCTGGCCACGCGGCTGCTGCTGGAACCGGCCGCGGCCACCGCCGCCGAGGCGCTCGTCTCGGTCGCCCCGGCGGGGCTGCCGCGGGTGCATTTCGTGAATTCCGGCGCGGAGGCGACCGAGACCGCGATCAAACTCGCCCGCGCGCACGGGAAAACCCGGTTGGTGTCGATGGTGAACGGGTTCCACGGGAAGACCGCGGGTGCGCTGAGCCTGACCGCGAACGGCCTCTACCAGGATCCGTTCCGGCCGCTGCTCCCGGACGTGTGCCACGTGCCCTACGGCGACGCGGCCGCCCTCGGCGCGGTGCTGGCCGCTGCGCCGGGCCGGGCGTGCGTTTTCGTGGAACCCGTGCAGGGCGAGGGCGGCGTCGTGTTCCCGCCGCCGGGGTACCTCCGGGAAGTCGCCGGCTTGTGCCGCGCCCACGGTGCCCTGCTGGTGCTCGACGAGATCCAGACCGGGCTCGGCCGCCTCGGTCATTGGTGGGGAGCCGAGCGCGACGGCGTGGCGCCGGACATGCTGCTGGCCGGCAAGAACCTCAGCGGCGGCGTGATTCCCGTTGCGGCCGTGCTGGCCACCGACGAGGTTTACGCGCCGTTCAACAAGGATCCGTTCCTGCACAGCTCGACGTTCGCGGCCGCGCCGGTGGCGATGGCCGCGGCGGCGGCCACCGTCGCGACCATCCGGGACGAAGGTCTGGTGGAGCGCGCCGCGCGCCTGGGCCGCCGTTTGCTGCCCGCGCTGGGCCGGATACTCGACGAGCACTGTCCACAATTGACGGTCGAAGTCCGCGGCGCCGGGCTGCTGATCGGGATCGAACTGGCCGACGAACACGTCGCCGGGGACTTCGTGCTCGAACTGATCAACCAGCGGGTGCTGGTCAACCACTCGCTCAACGCCCACCGCGTCATCCGGCTGACGCCACCGGCCGTGCTCACGGAGTCCGATGTGGACCGGTTGCTGACGGCTTTCGCCACCACCGCCAGTGTCGTCGGGAAGGATCACCAGAGATGAGAAGCGTCCGGCTGGAAGCCCTTGTCCCACAAGGGAACGCGGCCGTCCTGTTCGAACGGATCAGTGATTTCCCCCGCTACGCCGACTACACCGACGCGGTCCGCGAGGTGAGCATCGACCGCACCGACGGGGATCTGGTGACCTCCACCTGGTCGGTGAACTTCCGCAACGGCATCCTCCGCTGGCGCGAGCGCGACCAGATCGACGCGGACGCGCTGCACATCGTGTTCGAGCAGATCGACGGTGACTTCGAGCGGTTCGACGGGAGCTGGCGGGTCACGCAGACCGGCGAGGACGCCACGGTGGTCTTCGTCGCCGAGTTCGATCTCGGCATGCCCAGCCTCGCCGCCATCATCGACCCGATCGCCGAACGAGCGCTGCGGGAGCACACGCAAGCCGTCCTGCGCGGCCTGCTCGGCGAGCACATCATCTTCCCCGGCCCCGATCGGCAACCACAGGAGATCCCCTCATGACCACGTCCGAACCGGCCTTCCTGAGCCAGTACGCGCCGACCCGGTTCCGCCGGGCGATCACCCCGTTCTCCCGGGTGCCGGCGACCGCGCGGATGGGCGAGAGCTGGCACGTCGCCGCCGAACGCGCCGGCGGCCAGCGGGTGATCATCGACCGCCCGGCTGACATCGACCCGGCCGGCCCCACCGACCGGGACTATGCGGGGTGGGCCACGCTGGTCGATCAGGCCGCCAGCTGGCTGTACGAGGCGGGCGTCCGGCCGTGGGACCGGGTCGCGATCCTGAAGTCCAACCACCTCGACGTCGCCATCCTCGGCTGCGCCGCCGCGCGGCTGGGCGCGATCCCGGCCATGCTCGCCTGGACCCACACTCCCGAGTTCGCCCGCGCGCTGCTGACCCGGCTCGAACGGCCGTTCCTGATCACCGACCAGGCCCAGCTGGCGTCGTGCGAGCTGGACCCGGAAACCCTTGCCACGCTTACCACTCGCACCATCGCGGTCGACGGCAACGACGGCCGCCCCGACGTCACCGCGCTGGACGACCTGCGCGGCGCGGGCTCCGCCCCGGTCCACCCGCGGGAGCCCGAGGAACCCATGGTGATCACCCACACCTCCGGCACGACCGGCATCCCGAAGCTGGTCATGCATTCCGCGCAGTCGATCCACTCGCTGGCGCTCGTCGAGGCCGAGCGGTGGCCGCTGGTCGCGCTGCGCCCCAGCGACACGATGGCCTACTGCGACCCGTTCTGCCACCAGCGGATGGCGACCGCGCTGGCGGCCATGGTGACCGTGACGCCGCGGATGCTGATGCTGTCCGAGCCGCAATCACCGGGGCTGAAGCAGTTGCTCGTGGACAACGCGCCCACCGTGGTCGAGACACTGCCGAACATCTATCTGTCGTGGGAAAGTCTCGCGCGCGACGAAGCCCGCCCGTTCCGCAATGTCCGGGTGTACATCAACTCCTTCGACGCCATCCACACCCGCACCATCCGGACCTTCCTCGACGCCACCGACCGGCGCGTGCCGCTGTGGATGCAGTCGTGGAGCCAGAGCGAGGCCGGGGCCATCGTCATCCGGCCGTACCTGCGTTCGTCGGTGCGCCGCGTCGGGCACCGGCCGCCGCCGACCCAGGTGCTCGGCTGGCCGGTGCCGTTCCTCGGCAAGATCCGCGCCGTGGACCCGGACACCGGCAAGGAGGTGCCGCGCGGGCAGGTCGGGCTGATCGAGATCGCGCAGCCCGGCCGTTCCCTCGCCTACGTCGGGGAACAGGACCGGCACGATCTCAAACGCGACGGCTGGTGGTGGAACACGGGCGATCTCGGCGTGATCAACCGGTTCGGCGCGGTCCGCCTCGTGGACCGCGAGATCGACCGGATCCCCGGCGCCAGCGCGATCGAGCTCGAAGACGTGCTGCTGGACCGGCTCCCGCAGACGACCGAAGTGGTCATCCTCGCCGTCGAGGGCATGAAACCGGTGCCCGTGCTCAGCACCACCGACGACCTGCCGCTCGACCCTATCGAATGGAAGGCCGCCGTCGCCGATCTCCCGGAGCTGGCCGACCCGGTCCAGGTGCGCTGGGCCGAATTCCCGCGCACGGCTACCTGGAAGATCCGCCGGGTCGCGCTGCGGGAACAGCTTTTCTCCGGCACCCGTCCGATCGGGATCGGCCGCTGGACCTGATCAGTCCAGCGCGCCGCGATGCGGGTCGCCGGCGGGCAGCCACCAGCGGGTCGCCGGGGCGCTGGTCCACCGGCGGCCGCGGGCGTAGGCGACCAGTGCGTCCGCCACGTGCCGGACGTTCGCGCGGTCGTCACCGGTGCGGTGCAGCAGCGACCAAGTCCACAAAGGAACGGGATCGCCGACCGGGCGGTGGCCCAGGCCGGGCGGGGTCACCGCGGTATGCCGTTTGGGTGACGCCAGAACTGGCGCGTTGATCCGCCGCACATGGGCGAAGAACGCCTCGCCGGTGACGCCGCCATCCTGGATCTTCGCGATCCGCGCGCCCGCGTCCTCGGCGAACTCGATCGCGAACCGGTTCCACGACGACCAGGCCGACTCGTCGGCGTCCACCAGCACGGTCAGTTCCCTGGCCGCCACCGGATCCGTGGACGTCATCGCGGGCAGGACCGCGGGCAGCGGCTCCGCCCGGACCAGGTGCGCCACCAGGCCGCGGTCCGCGGCGTCGCGCGCCCCGATCCAGGCCAGCGCGAGGTCCAGGCTGCCCTCGGCGACCCGGTCGGCCTGGGCGTGGGACGGCAGGATCCAGTCGTCGACGCGCACCGCCGCCGCGGGCGCGACCAGGGCTTGCACGTTGTCGGGCAGCCAGCTGACGTAGCCCAGCCGCAGCGGGCTCGTCTCCGTGGCGGTGGCGCGGGCCCGCTGGGCGGCGTCGTCCGCGAGCGCGAGGATCTGGCGCGCGTCGGTCAGCAGGGACCGGCCGGCTTCGGTCAGCTCGACACCACGGCGGTCGCGGATGAACAGCTGTGCGTCCAGATCCCGTTCCAGTGCAAGGATCTGCTGGGAGAGCGCGGGTCCGGAGATGTGCAGCCGCCCGGCGGCGCGGCCGAAGTGGAGCTCGTGGGCGACCGCGACGAAGTACCGGAGCTGCCGTAGTTCCATATCGGTTGAGCTTAGGTGTTGCCTGGGCGACACCCCCGGCTGCTCGTGTCCGCCCTACCTGCGACGCGAAGCGGCGCTTACCAGCGGTCGGCGACAGGTCGTGGACGCGGTGCGCGCGCCCGGTTTCGCTGGACACATGATCTCGTTACCGGACAAGGAACTCCGGTCCGGCCGGTGGCACGCCGTGCGGGGCGCCGCGGCACTCGCGGCCGCGATGGGCATCGGACGGTTCGTCTACACCCCGATCCTTCCGCTGATGACCGCGCAGGCCGGGCTGGCTCCCGCGGCGGGGGCGACGCTGGCCACCGCGAACTACGCCGGCAACCTCGCCGGCGCGCTGGTCGGCATGGTCGCGCCCGCGCTGGGCCGCTCGGCGCTGGTGCACCGTGGTTCGCTGGTCCTGCTGACCGCGACCCTCGCCGCGATGCCGTTCACCACCAGCGTTTCCGGCTGGTCCGCGCTGCGCCTGCTCGCCGGTTTCGCCAGCGGCGCGATCTTCGTGTTCGCCGTCGGCTCGATCCTCAGCCACCTGCGCGATCACCTGCCGGGCTGGAGTTTCAGCGGGGTCGGCGGCGGAATCGCGCTGTCCGGCGTCCTCGTGCTCCTGGTCCGGACCATCGGCGACTGGCGCCTGGCCTGGTGGGCGACGGCGGTGCTGTGCGCCGCGTTCGCCTCCCTCGCCTGGCGGCTGCGTCCCGAAGCCACCCCAGAAGCCGTTGCGGCGCAAGCGATCCGGCCGCGCACCCACCGCTGGTTCGGCACGCTGTTCGCCAGCTACACCCTCGAAGGCATCGGCTACATCATCGCCGGCACGTTCCTGGTCGCCGCCATCGGGCAGAGCTCGCCCGGCTGGCTCGGCGGCGCCGCGTGGATCCTGGTCGGCCTGGCCGCCGTGCCCTCGTCGGTGCTGTGGGCCCGGCTCGGACGGCGCTGGACCCGGCCGGACCTGCTACTGGCGGCGCTGCTGGCGCAGGCGGCGGGCATCGCGCTGCCCGCGCTGGCCGGTGGTGCCACGGCCGCCCTGATCGCGGCGTTCCTGTTCGGCGCCACGTTCCTCGGCGTCAGCAACCTCGCGCTCGCGGCCGGCACACACCTCCGGGTGCCGCGTGCGGTCGCCCTGCTGACGGCGGGCTACTCCCTCGGCCAGATCCTCGGACCGCTGGTCGCCGCGCCGCTGCTGCGGCACGGCTACCACCAGGCGCTCGTGCTGGGCGCGCTGATCGTGCTCGCGGCCGCGGGAGCGGCGGGCCTGCTGCGGATCGGGTTCCCGCACCGGATGCCGGAGTGCGCCGGCTGACCGCGCCGCCGGTCAGGCCGCGGGCCGCAGGTGTTCCTGTGCCCAGGTGTCGAAGCTGGTGAGCGGGATGCCGAGATCACTCGCGTCCTGCGGGCGGGCCAGCTGGCCGGCCTGGTTCATCCACGCGTGCGTGGCACCCATCCCCGTCATCCCGGCGGCCAGGGCCTGCTCCTCGGTCATGTCCGGCGCGGACAGGCGCGTGCCCAGGGCGCGGGCGAGGACCTCGGCGATCTCGGTCATCGACAGGTAGTCGCTCGCCAGCTCCAGCTCGACCCCGTCGAACTTCTCCGGCGCGGTGATGGCGGCGGCCGCCGCGCTGCCGATGTCGTCCACTGCGACCAGGGAAAGCCCGGTGTCGGGGTTCAGGATGGTCACGAGGCCGCCCTCGACGCCGCGCGGGAACAGGAACCGCATGGCCGGGCGGAAGTTGTCCATGAAGAAGCCGGGCTTGAGCAGCGTCCAGTGCGGGAAGCCGGCCGCGCGGAGCCGGTCCTGGATCACGCTCTTGGCGCCCAGGGTGCGCTCCGCCGCGGGCCAGTGGCCTTCCGCGAAGCCGGGAAACCCGGTGTGCTGGCCGGCGCCGGAGACCGAGGTGTGCACGAACTGCGGCACCCCGGCGGCGAGCGCGGCCTCGATGGCGTTGATGCCCTGGGTCACCTCCCCGTCGAAGTCGAAGCCGTCCGCGGTCAGGGCGGGCATCTGCACCGAGAACACGGCGCGGGCACCCTTGGCGGCCCGGATCACGGAATCGCGGTCGTCCAGATCGCCGGTGACCAGTTCGGCGCCGAGCGCCTCGACGGCTTTCGCCCGGTCGGTGCCCGGGTCGCGTACCAGGGCCCGGACGGGAACGCCCGCCGCGAGCAGGGCGCGGGCGGTGGCGCCGCCCTGCCTGCCGGTGGCCCCGATGACCAGGACGGGTGCGGACGCTGTGGACATGCTGCTCCTCCGGTTCGTAAATGGCGGGTCCCGCCGTTTCTCTGCCGGTAGAATATGGCGGGGCCCGCCACTTGGCAAACCTGGAGGTCATGTCATGCCCGAGCACCACCGCGCGGACGCCCGGCGCAACTACGCACTGATCCTCGCCGTGGCCGAGGAGGAGGTCGCCGTCCACGGCGCCGGCGCCTCGCTGGAACAGATCGCCCGCACGGCGGGCGTCGGCTCGGCGACCGTGCGCCGGCACTTCCCCACCCGCCGCGCCCTGCTGGAGGCCGTCTCCCGCAAACGGATCGACGCCCTGTGCGGGCGCGCCCGCGAACTGGACGGCCAGGGGGACAGCCGGAGCGCGCTCCTGGAATGGCTGGGGGAGGTCGTGACCTACTGCGTCTCCGCCCGGGGCCTGGCACCCGCGCTGGCCTACGACGGCACCGGGCCCGACCCGGCGCGCGAGAACCAGTGCTCGGCGGCACTCGAAGAGGCGGGCAGCCCCCTGCTGCGCCGCGCCGCCCAGGATGGCGCGGTGGCGAAAGGCGTCACGGTCGCGGACCTGATCGCGCTGATCGTCGGCATCGCACTGACCACCGAGCACTACCCCGACCCCGCCGCCCAGGCAGACCGGCTGTTCCGGCTGGCCATGGCGGGAGTGAGCCCGGCTGACCGATGAGTTCGGGGACCGCCGGTGGTCTGTCCGGTCATGACTGATCCGACACCTTCCGAAACCAAGAACCTGGACCGCTACGGCTCCCCCGCACTCGAGTGGAGCCGAGCCCACGACGCGCTGGCCGGCGACCCGACGGCCGACGTCACGTGGTTCCTCGGCACCTGCCGGCCGGACGGCACACCGCACGCCGCCGGGGTCGGCGCGCAATGGCGTGACGGCTCCCTGTTCTTCACCAGCAACCCCGACGCCCGCAAGGCCCGCGATCTGGCGGTCAACCCGCGCTGCACGATCTCCGTGCGGCTGCCGGGGATCGACCTCGTGCTCGACGGGTCCGCGGAGCGGGAAACCGATCCGGCGACCCTCGAACAGGTCGCCGCCGGATACCGCGATGGCGGCTGGCCGGCCGAGGTCGGCAACGGTGGGCTGACCGCGCCGTTCAGTGCCCCGAGCGCCGGGCCGCCGCCCTGGTTCGTCTACCGCTTCACCTTCCACACCGTGGTCGGTGTCGCCACCGCCGAGCCGCACGGCGGCACCCGGTGGCGGTTCGAACGCTGAACCTGGTAGACAGGCCCCCTCCATTGTCCGTATGTTGAACTTCGATTTCGTCATCCGGACATGATGGAGGAGCCCGTGATCGCCGCCGATCGCGTGATCATCAGTACCGCCGTGACCGGCTCGGTCCACGTGCCGTCGCAGAGCGACCATCTTCCGTTGAGCCCCCAGGAAATCGTCGCGGAGTCGCTGGCCGCGGCGGAGGCCGGGGCCGCCGTCATCCACCTGCACGCCCGGCATCCCGACGGCCGCCCGGCCTTCGAACCGGCCGTCTTCGAGGAGATCATCCCGCCGATCGCCGAACAGTGCGACGCGGTCATCAACATCACGACCGGCGGGGCGTCGTCGATGACGATCGAGGAGCGGCTCGCCGCGGCGACCCGGTTCAGCCCCGAGCTGGCGTCGCTCAACATGGGGTCGATGAACTTCGTCTTCTCCGGTATCGCGGACAAGGTGACCCACTGGAAGCACGCGTGGGAGAAGCCGTATCTGGAGAACACTTACAGCCACCCGTTCATCAACTCGTTCGACCAGATCGAGTACGCCTTGCGCGAGCTGGGCGAGCGGGGCGGCACGAGGTTCGAGTACGAGTGCTACGACATCGGGCACCTGTACACGCTCGCCCATTTCGCCGAGCGCGGGCTCGCCAAGCCGCCGTTCCTCATCCAGGGCGTTTTCGGGGTGCTCGGCGGGATCGGCGCCGACCACGCCAACCTCACGCACATGGTGACGATCGCGGACAAGCTGTTCGGCGACGAGTACCACTTCTCCGCGTTCGCCGGCGGGCGCAACCAGATGTTGTTCTGCACGCACAGCGCCTGGCTGGGCGGACACGTGCGGGTCGGGCTGGAGGACGGCCTCTACATCGGCCGGGGCGAGCTGGCGAAGAGCAACGCGCAACAGGTGGGCAAGATCCGGGAGATCCTCGCCGACCTGGGCCGGCCGCTCGCGACCCCGGACGACGTCCGGCGGATGCTGGCCCTCAAGGGCGCCGCGAACACCCGCAACTGAGAGGAAAACCCTTGTCCGACAACGCATCCGGGCTACTTGCCGGCAAAGTCGTGCTCGTCGTCGGTGCCAGCACCGGGATCGGGGCGGATGCCGCGCGGATCTTCGCCGAGGAAGGCGCTTCGGTCATGCTGGCCGCGCGTTCGGCGGACACGCTCGCGGCGCTCACCGAGAAGCTCGCCGGGGATGGGCACGACGTCGCCTACACCGCCGGCGATGTCAGCGTCGCGGCCGATGTCGCGCGGTTCGTCGGCGACACGGTCGCCCGGTTCGGCCGGCTCGACGGCGCGTTCAACAACGCGGGCATCAACCAGTACGGCCGCCTGGACGAAGTGTCCGAAGTGGACTTCGACCGGCTGATGGCGGTGAACGTCAAGGGAACCTGGCTGTGCCTGCGCGAGGAGGTCCGCGCGATGGACGGCGGTTCGATCGTCAACACGAGCAGCATCGGCGGGATCCGCGGCAGCACGGGGCTCGGCGCGTACCAGGCGTCGAAGCACGCTGTCATCGGCCTGACCCGCACCGCGGCGCACGACTTCGGACCGCTCGGCATCCGGGTCAACGTGCTCGCCCCCGGCCCCACCGAATCTCCGATGCTGAAGCAGTGGCGGCTGGACGATCCGGCAGCTGTCGAGCGCCGGATCAACGCCGTCCCGCTGCGCAAGGCCGGCACGCCGGCCGAGGTGGGCAATGCCGCCGCCTGGCTGCTGAGCGACCGCGCGAGTCACATCAGCGGTGCCGTGCTCCCGGTGGACGGTGGCTTCACCGCCTAGCCGCGCAGCCGCCTAGCTCCGGCGGCGGCCCTCGCGCAGCATCCCGGCCGCCTGGGTGATCCGCCGCTGCCGCGTTTCGGGCTTCTTCGCGTCTTCGATCCACAACGTGTAGGCGCGCTTGTGGCTGTAGGACAGGGATTCGAAGAACTTCCCGGCCGTCTCGTCCGCGGCGAGCGCTTCGGCGAGATCGGGCGGCACGGTCACCTCACGCGGTTCGGTGTCGAGTTCCAGTTCGACGTCCACCTGGTCGCCGGCGGCGATCCCGGCGCCTTTGCGGTGTTCGGCACTGACGGGCAGCATGAACTGCCCGCCCATCGATCCGACGCTGCTGCGGTAGCCGTACCCGTTGATCGTGACGCGTACCGCCGGGCGCTTGCCGCCGAGCGCGGCGACGACGTCGTCGGGCACCGGGATCCCGGTCGCGGTCTTGCCGTTCTGTTGCAGTTCGGCGGTGAATCTCACGGCTCCTCCCGCAGGAACCGGGTCAGCACGGGCGCGATCGCCTGCGGTTTCACCATGTGGTTCTGGCCAGGCAGCACCTGGTGCCGGGAATCGGGCAGCGCGGCCGCCACCGCCCGCACGGAGTTGAGCATCCACTGTGGACTCTTGCCGCCCGCGGCGGCCAGCGCCGGGATCTTGACCGACTCGTACTTCCCGGCGGGCAGCGGGTGGCCGTGCTGCCCCTCGTCCATGATCGTGAGGTCGTACGGGATCGTGTGCGCGACGCCTTTCAGCTTGGCCCACACGGGAAACACCGGCATCACGGCGAGCATGAAGCCCGGCACCCCGACCTGCCGCATGAACATCTTGACCGCCTCGGTGCGCCGTCCCGCGGCCACCGCCGCCTCGACCCGGGCGGGATTGCCCTCCGGCAGCGGCTCACGGCTGTCGTCGACGATGAACGGCGGTTCGTACACGGCCAGTTTGGTGATGCCGGGGATCCGCGACGCCGCCTCGAGCGCGAGCCCCGCGCCCGAGGAAATCCCGTACACGTAAGCGGTGCCACCGGCCTCTTCGATGACGGCTTCGAGGTCTTCGACTTCGCGCTCGACGGCGTACGGCAAGGTGTTGCCGCTCTCGCCGCGGCCCCGGCGGTCGTAGGTGTAGACGGTGAAGTCGCTCTTCAGCTGTTCCGCGAGTGGCCGGCTCGGGCCGGACGCCCGGTAGCACAACGCGCCGTCCACCAGGACGACGGCCGGTCCCGCGCCGGATCTTTCGTACGCGATGGCCGTGCCATCGCGGGAAGTCACAGTTGTCATGGTCCCCTCCCAACGAGTGTTGCCAGCACGGTACTATTTCGAGTACTAGACCGTCCAGTACTATTCGTTGGGAGGCCTCGATGCCCGAGGACACGAGCCGGTCGGGCCGCAAGCGCCAGGCGATCGTCGGGGCCGCCACCGCGCTCTTCCTGAGCAAGGGCTACACGGACACGAGCATGGACGAGGTCGCCGCGGCGGCCGCGGTGTCCAAGCAGACGGTCTACAAGCACTTCGTGGACAAGGAAAAGCTGTTCAGCGACATCGTGCTCGGCACGCTCGCCGACGTCGCCGAGCCGTTCGCGACGGAGATCCAAGCGCTCACCGAGACCGAAGACGTCGAGAAGGAACTCGGCGAGCTGGCCCGCGGCTATGTCGCGGCGGTCCTGCAGCCGCGGGTGGTGCAGCTTCGGCGGCTGGTCATCAGCGAGGCCCGGCGGCTGCCCGCGCTCAGCCGCGCCTACTACGAACGGGCCCCCGAACGCACGCTCAACCGGCTGGCGGACTGCTTCGCGCAGCTGGCCGGGCGCGGCGTGCTGAAGGTCGACGACGCCTCCGTCGCCGCCGAGCACTTCGCGTTCCTGGTCCTGGGCCGGCTGCTGGACAAGGCGTTGTTCTACGGGCAGCCGGAACCGGTGGCGAAGGCCGATCTCGAGCGCTCGGCCGACGCCGGGGTCCGCGTCTTCCTCGCCGCGTACCGGCCTCGCTGACCCCTCAGACCGCCGCGCCGCCGGTGACCGGCAGTACCACGCCCGTCACGAACGACGCGCGGTCGCTGAGCAGCCACGCGGCCGCCTCGCCGATCTCCTCCGGTGCGCCGGGCCGGCCGAGCGGGATGCCCCCGGTGATGCGGTCGATCACGCCCGGGTCGTGGTCGTTCCACTCCTCGACCATCTCGGTGAGCACCAGGCCCGGGGCGATCGCGTTGACCCGGATCCCGGCCGGCGCGTATGTCACGGCCGCCGATTCGGTGAGGCTGTTGACGCCGCGTTTGGCCGCCCCGTACGCCGGCAGGGCCGGGTTGGCGTGCAGGCTGCCCACGCTGCTGGTGTTGACGATCGCGCCGCCTTCGGTCATGGCCTTCACCTCGGCCGACACGGCGTAGAAGACGCCCTTGAGGTTGACCCGCATGATGCGGTCGAAGTCGTCCTCGGGGAAATCCGCGATGGGGTGCGGCGGACCGTTGACCCCGGCGTTGTTGAACGCGACGTCGAGCCGCCCGTGCCGCTCGACGACCGTCTGCACGGCGTGCTCGATACTGGTCAGGTCCGCGAGATCGGTGACCACGTAGGACGCGCCGGGGATGTCCTCGGCGACGGCTTTCAGGGCGTTTTCGGTGCGGGCGGCCAGGACAACCGTCGCACCTTCGCGGGCGAACACGCGAGCCGCGGCGGCCCCGATCCCACGGCTGGCCCCGGTGACCAGCGCGATCTTGCCGGACAGGATTCCGTTGTTCTGTGTCATGACCCCAGCGTGCGGCGGAGCGGGTGTCCGGTGGCAGGCCCTGGCGATACCTGGCTGAACCGCCGGGCCTGGGTCATCCTGGATGAGTGGACAAACACGAGCTCGGCCGGTTCCTGCGGCTGCACCGCGAGCGGCTGACCCCGGCGACGGTGGGGCTGCCGGCGGCGGGGCCCCGCCGCACACCGGGCCTGCGCCGTGAGGAAGTGGCTCAGCTGGCGCACATCTCGACGCAGTACTACACCCGGCTGGAGCAGGCCCGCGGGCCGCAACCGTCGCGGCATGTGCTGGCCGCGCTCGGCCGGGCGCTGCGCCTGAACGACGCCGAACGGGACCTCCTGTACACGCTCGGCGGCCAGCAGGCCGAACCGCCGGGGCCCTCCCCCGACGTGCCGGACCGGATCCTGGATCTCATCGAGCGGCTGCCGCACACCGCGGCGCTCGTGCTCGACGCGAAGTACGACATCCTGGCGTGGAACCCGCTCGCGGCCGCGCTGCTGGAGGACTTCTCGGCGCAGCCACGCCGGGAGCGCAACATGATCCGACGGTATTTCCTGGACCCCGTCCGCGGGCACTACGGCATGACGGGCGACGGTGACTTCGGCCAGTTCGCCGCCGGACACCTGCGGGCCGCCGCCGCGCGCTACCCCGACGACCCCGCGACCCAGGGGCTCATCCGTGACCTCCTGCGCCACAGCCCCGAGTTCGCGGCGCTGTGGCCCAGCGGCGAGGTCTCCGACCGGCGGCACCTGCTCAAGACCATCGACCACCCGCAGCTCGGCCGGATCGAGCTGACCTGCGACATCCTCGTCATCCCCGAACGCGACCAGCATGTGGTGCTGCTGACCGCCGAACCCGGCACGCCGGCGCACGACGCCCTGCAACTGCTGTCGGTGATCGGCCTGCAACAGTTCACCTGACCGGCGTCTCGGCGGCCGCCTGCTCGGGTACCCGCACACCGGTGAAGGCCGGCCGCCGGCGCACGGCAGCCGTCCAGCCCGGCGGGTGCGACCGCTCCCGGCCATCGCGTCGCCGCCATATGCACGCCGGGGACCTTGTTCTGTTCCCGCCCGGGCGTGAAGACCGGCCGTCCACGGAGTAGCGCACGGCCTGGCCATGACGCTCGGTGCGGGCAACCAGCGGACTGTCCAGCGGCGCGGCCGCGCGCGAAGCCGGATCGGCATCGCGGCTGGTCGACGCCTCGCGGCCGTGCCCGGGCTCGGCCGGTCCATTATGGACATGCGGCGGAAAAGCGCCCCCGGGCTCGACAGCACCGGGCCCGGCCCGGGAGAATCGGGGATCCGCACCGGGCTGAGAGGACCAGCATGACAGCCGACCCGACGACGGCACGTGACCTCGACCGAGGTGGGCTGCCCGCGACGGCGGCGCTGGTCGCGACACTCGCCCTGTCGATCGCGGCGGGCTGGCTGGATCTGCGGCTCTACGGTGGCATCGGGCTGCTCGTGTCGACGGTGTTCGTGCTCGGCTGCGTGACCACGGTGCTCACGGTGCGCCGCCGGGGCGTGCTGCTGGTGATGCTGTCCACACCGCTGGTGCCGATCATCGCGATCCTGGTCGTGGTGCTGGCCTTCACCCCGCGCGACCCCGACACGACGGTGCAGCTGCTCGCCACCGCGCGGCCGGTGATTGCGCATTTCCCGGCGATCGTGGGGACCACCGCGCTCGTCGTGGTGCTGGGCGTGACCCGGCTCGTGCTGAACCGGCGCGCCGCGGCGGCCTGACCCATGACAGAGCTGACCCGGCAACAGACATCCGACGCTGTCGGTGACCTCGGCTGGCGCCTGGTCCTGGGCGCCCTGTGCAGCACGGTGCGCGTGCCGTCGCTCGCCGAGGGTGCGCGGCTGGTGGCCCGGCTCGAGGACGACGGAATGCTCTGGGCGGATCTCCGGCCGGACCGCGTGGTCCTGACCCTGCCCGAAGCCAGGACCGCCGGCGGTGTCGGGCTGGCCGCCCGGATCTCGGCGGCCGTGCGCGAGTCCGGCCTGGTCACCGAGCCCGGCCCGGTGCAGCTGCTGGAGATCGCGATCGACGCGCTCGACATCCCGGCGATCCGGCCGTTCTGGAAGTCGGCACTCGGTTACGTGGACGAGACGCCGGGTGGTGCGCTGCTCGATCCGCACGGCCGGGGCCCGGCTGTATGGTTCCAGCAGATGGACGCGCCGCGCCCGCAGCGCAACCGCATCCACCTCGACATCTCGGTGCCGCACGACGAAGCAACGGAGCGCATCCGGGCAGCGCTCGACGCCGGCGGCACCCTGCGCTCGGACGCCGAGGCGCCCGCGTTCTGGGTGCTGGCCGACGCCGAGGGCAACGAAGCCTGCGTCACCACCTGGCAGGGCCGCGACCCTTAGAGAGTGTTGTGAATTGGCTTGCGTAGCGGTGCGGGCAGCGGAACCTGAGGCGGTGCGAGGTGACGGCCCACGGCGAGCGGCTCCGCCGCTCAGGAAACCGGATCCAGTCCACAAAGGACGGTTAGTCGGCGGACCGCAGGACCTTCGCGCGCGCCCGGACGATCTGGGCGCGCGTGACCAGGTAGGCGATCGCCACCACGCCGACCGTCATCACGAGGCGGTTCACGTCCACCGCGGGCAGCCAGCCCACCCGGTCGCCGTTGATCAGGTACGCGCCGACCGGGCGGGCACCGACTCCGAAACCGCCGCCTTCGCCTTCCTGGCCCTTCTCGTCCTGCCCGTTGCCGCCACCGGCGCCGCCGGACACGACGGCCGCGGGAACCAGCACCACCCCGTCGCGCTCGATGGGATCGGCGAACACGCGGCGAACGGAGATCGCGTCTCGTACGGTTGTCGCAAGTTCAGTGAACTTCATGCAGACCACCGTGGCGAATGGCGCGCCGCGCGGCCAGAGCCGAAGGTCACCGCCGCGCGAATCAGGGGATCTCCCTGATGCCCGCACCGGGGCTGTCCGGCACGCTGACGGTGTGGGGTTCGCGGAAGCCTACATACGGCTGAGCGAGGTGTCCGACCGGCGCGGCGGCGCCGAGCACCGGGCACGGATGCTCGCGGGCCTGTCCGGCCGGGTGATCGAAGTCGGCGCGGGCAACGGCCGGAACTTCGCGCACTATCCGGTGTCGGTCGCCGAAGTGCTGGCCGTCGAACCCGATCCCTTGCTGCGCCGCCATGCCGAGCACGCCGCACGCCAGGCGCGGGTGCCGGTCCACGTGGTCGGCGGCGAAGCCGATCACCTGCCCGGCGCGGACGGCGAGTTCGACGCCGCCGTGTACTCGCTCGTGCTGTGTTCGGTTCCTGACCCGGCCACCGCGCTGGCCGAGGCGCGGCGGGTGCTGCGCCCGGGCGGGGAACTGCGCTTCTACGAGCACATCCGCAGCGGCAACCCGGTGTTCGGCGCGCTGGAGGACCTCGTCACCCCGCTGTGGACCCGAGTCGCCGGTGGCTGCCATCCCAACCGGGACACCGGGAACGCGCTGCGCCGCGCGGGTTTCACCGTCGACGCCGACCGGTTCGGGTTCCGGCCACAGGCCCTGCACCCGCCGGTCGCGCACATCATCGGCACCGCACGCAGCACCTGACGAGAGGAACGCGGACATGTTCTGGCACGGGCACGGTTTCGGCGGCTGGGGATTCGGGCTGACGCCCCTGCTGTTCTGGCTGGTGGTGATCATCGGAATCGTGGTACTGACCCGGTATCTGCGCCGCGGGCCGCGGCACTTCGGTCCGCGCCCGACGCCGGAGCAGCTGCTCGCGGAGCGGTTCGCGCGCGGCGAGATCAGCGAGGACGCGTACCGCCGCGCGCTGGACACCCTGCACCGGCCGGACGCCACCGACCGGCTGTAAGGCCCCGCGCCGTCAGACCTTCGCGCTGCGCAGCAAGGTGCGGGCGCGCAGGTCCAGCTCGATCTGTTCGAGGCTGCGCCCCTTCGTCTCCGGCACGAGCCACTTGGTGAGCACGAACAGCACGACGTTGATCGCGGCGAAGACGAACATCGAGCCGCCGATGCCGAGGTTCTTCGGGTCGGACATGATCGGGAACACCGCGGTCACCACACCGGTCGCCGCCCACAGCACGACGCTCGCGACACCCATCCCGGCCGCGCGCTCGCGCAGCGGGAACACCTCGGCCATCATCACCCACACCACGGCGCCCCAGCCGAGTTCGTAACCGACCAGGTAGAGCACCATCGTGATCAGCATCAGCACGCCGAGCGTGCCGGTGTCGTGCACCGTCAGCACGGTGAGCCCGGCGGCGACGAGGGTCAGCACCATGATCACGTTGCCGATCAGCAGCAACGGTTTGCGGCCCCACCGGTCGACGACGAACACCACCCACGCGGTGAACAGGAACTTCGTCACGCCCAGCAGCACGCCGGACAGCAGCGCGGCCTGGGTGGCGAAGCCGAGGCTGATCAGCATCGTCGGGAAGTAGGCGTTCACCGCGTTGACGCCGCTGAACTGCTGGCCGATCGCGAGCAGCAGCGCGACGATCAGCATCGGCCGCACCCACGGCGCCCACAGGTCGCGGATCCGCCCCTTCCGCATGGTGTCGAGCCGGACGACCTCGCGGATGTTGCCGAGTTCCCCGTCGACGTCGGCGGTGCCGTGCGAGGCGATCAGCACCGACCGCGCTTCGTCCTCGCGGCCGTTCTTGAGCAGCCACCGCGGGGTTTCCGGCAGCGCGATCAGCCCGAAGAACAGGATCACCGCCGGCACGATCGCGCCGGCGAACATCGCCCGCCAGTTCGACGAGGACCCGAGCCCGTAGCTGACCAGGAACGCGATCAGGATGCCGAGCACGATGAAGATCTGGTTGAGCGCGCCCATCGCGCCGCGCAGCCTCGCCGGCGCCAGCTCCGAAAGGTAGGTCGGCACGGTGGACGAGGAGAACCCGATGCCGACGCCAATCACCAGCCGCGCGAGCACGAGGAGCTCGAAGGTCGGCGCGAACGTGGCGCCGAGGGTGCCGATCACCACGATCACCGCGGCGATCATGATCGTGCGGCGGCGGCCGAGCCACTCGTTGACCCGGGGCGAGAAGATCGCCCCGATCACCGCGCCGACCGAGATGCTGGCGGTGATGATTCCCTTGTCCCAGGCCGACAACGACCAGACCTTGCCGATGAACGGCAGGACCCCGGAGATCACCCCGAGGTCGTAGCCGAACAGGATGCCGCCTAGCGCTCCGAAGAAGTACAGCGTGGTTCTGCCGATGGTCCGCCGTGGGGGCGCTGTCCGCGTCATTGCCGAGTCGCCTTTCTCTGTCGTGCGGGGAGCTACCGATGGGGATCGAGGCCGCCGAGCACCGTGAGGCCGTGGTCGACGATGTTCGCCAGCCGGTCGAGTTGCGCGGGTGAGGGCTCCGCGAGCGGTGGCCGGACCGGACCGGCCTTGGTGCCACGCAACCGGGCCGCGGCCTTCACCAGCGACACCGCGAAGCCGGGTGTCTCGTCGCGCAGTGCCACGAGCGGCAGGTAGAAGCCTTCGAGCAGGGCGTCCATCACGGCGTGGTCGTTCTCGCCGAGCGCGCGGTGGAAGCGGTGGGCGATCTCCGGCGCGAAGCAGTGCACGGCCGAGGAGTACCGCGCGACGCCGATCGCCGAGTACGCCCGCGCCGACACCTCCGCGGTCGGCAAGCCGTTGAAGAACAGGAAATCCGGTGAGGCCGCGCGAATCGTGGTGACGATCCGGGTCATCAGGTCCACGTCCCCGAAGCCGTCCTTGAGCCCGGCCACCGACGGGATGTCTACCAAGGACAGTGCGGTCGCGGCGGTGAACACGCCCGGCGAGCGGTGGTAGACGATCACCGGGATCGACGTGTCGCCGATCGCGAAGCGCACGTAGTCCAGCAATCCGCCCGGCGGGCCGGAAACCAGGTACGGCGGCATGAGCAGCACCCCGTCGGCGCCGCCGGCCTCGGCGGCGGCCACCCCCAGCCGGGCCGCCGCCGCTCCCCCACCGGCACCCACCCAGACCGGGACCCGGCCGGCGACGACTTCGCGTGCCGTGCGCAGGACCGCGGCGTGCTCGTCCGGTGCGAGCGAGCTGAACTCCCCGGTGCCGCACGCGACGAACAGCGCGCCGGCGCCGGCGGCGACGTGGCCGTCCACGTTCTCCCGGAAGCCGTCGAGGTTCAGGGCGAGGTCCTCGGTGAACGGGGTGAGGGGAAACGCGAGCAGGCCATCCAGCCCGGGCAGCGCCATCGGCTTCAGTCCGTTTTCTCGCCAGTGAGCTCGCTATTCACATATACGAACTCATACCTCTTGCATGGACCGGTTCATGGATGCGAACCTGTTTCAGGTTAGTATGACGGCGGTCACAAGTCAACGCCGAGGAGCACGATGCCCGACCGGATCAGCGGACTGTCCCTCTCCCTCGTCCGCCTACCGCTGGCCACCCCGGTCAGCGACGCGAAAGTCCTTACCGGGCGCCAGAAACCGCTGACCGAGGTCGCCATCCTGTTCGCCCGCGTGCACAGCGAGGGCGGTCGCGAGGGACTCGGCTTCAGCTATGCGAAACGCGCCGGCGGGCCCGGGCTTTTCGCGCACGCCAAGGAGATCGCGCCGAACCTGCTCGGCGAGGACCCGAGCGACATCGCGCGCCTGTGGGACAAGCTGGCGTGGGCGGGCGCGTCGGTCGGCCGCAGCGGGCTCGCCACCCAGGCGATCGCGGCGTTCGACGTCGCGCTGTGGGATCTCAAGGCCCGCCGCGCGGACCTGCCGCTGGCCAAGCTCCTCGGCGCGCACCGCGACGCGGTCAGCTGCTACAACACCTCCGGCGGGTTCCTCTCGGCACCGCTGGAAGAGATCCTGAAGAACGCCGACGCCGCACTGGAAAGCGGCATCGGCGGTATCAAGATCAAGGTGGGCCAGCCCGATGCCAAGGCCGACCTGGAGCGGGTCGCGGTCGTGCGCGCGCATCTCGGCGACGAGGTCCCGCTGATGGTCGACGCGAACCAGCAGTGGGACCGGCCGACCGCGCTGCGGCTGGGCCGCAAGCTCGAACAGTTCGAGCTGACCTGGATCGAGGAGCCGCTCGACGCCTACGATGCAGCAGGCCATGCCGCGCTCGCCGCAGCGCTCGACACCCCGATCGCGACCGGCGAGATGCTCACCAGCGCCGCCGAGCACTGGAACCTGATCCGCCAGGGCGCTTCGGATTTCGTGCAGCCCGACGCTCCCCGCGTCGGCGGGATCACGCCGTTCCTGCGGATCATGGCGCTGGCCGACCACAATGGACTGTCACTCGCCCCGCATTTCGCGATGGAACTGCATCTGCACCTCGCCGCGGCCTACCCGGGCACGACCTGGGTCGAGCATTTCGACTGGCTCGAACCATTGTTCGAGGAACGGCTCGAAGTGCGGGACGGGCGGATGCTGGTGCCCGGCCGGCCCGGGCTCGGCCTGTCGCTGAGCGAGCAAGCCGCCGCGTGGACGACCGAGCAGGTCAGCTTCTGAGCTGCTGGTGGATCCAGTCCGCCACGGCATCGACCCGCGCCAGCGTCTCGGTTCCCGGCTGCGGGCATTCCGGCCCGGAGTCCTCGATCGCGATCAGCCGGCCGGTCACGTTGTCGTCCGTGGTGAAGAACGGCGCGCCCGAATCGTCGTGACACGGGCTGTTCTCTACGGTGCGGGCCACGACCGGCACCGCGTCGAGCGTGTACTGGTCGACCTTCGAGATGGTGAACGTGCCCCGCTTCATGTGGTCGGACGGGGCGACGACGGTGGCCGACACCGAGCCCCAGCCGGCGAAGTCGACGCGCTGGCCCTTCGGCGGCCTGGTCTCCACGATCGTCAGCGGGACGATCCCGGTGACCGGCGCGCTGAGCTTCACCACCGCGAGATCGTTGACCGGCGATTGGCGCACGTCGACGACGTGCACCGTGGTGCCACCCGGATCGCTGTCCTTGTTCTTGCCGATCACCACGGTCATGTCGTACGGCGGCGAGCCGCCGACGCGGACCCCGTTGACGTCGTGGAAGCAGTGCCCGGCCGTGATGACCCAGAGGGGATCGATCAGCGAGCCGCTGCAGCCGCCGCTGCGGACCCCGCCGCCCGGGACCGGGATGCTCTGCGAGGTGAGCTTGGCGTTGAAGGGCAGGATGACGTTCGGCCGGGGTGGCGTCGTGGTGGTCGACGGCGCGAAAGTGCTCGGCTGGTCCTTGACAACGACCGGTTCGGCTGGATGCGTTCCGGGTTGCGCCCGCTCGGCGGCGGCTTCGCCCTGGTGCGTCACGGCATACGCCGCTCCGGCGCCCACCGTGATGGCGAGCGCGAGCATGCAATGCCAGGCGAAGCGGCGCGTCCTCTTCCTCACGTCTAGTAGGACGGCCGAGAGCCCCCTGTTGGTTCGTCCGAGTGATAATAACTACTCTCGGTAGCGCATTCGGACTAGTCGGCCGCCCTCTGGGACGCCACTTCAGCCGGTACTCTGTCCGATAACCAACTCTGCGTGGTGACAAGCACTCTGCCGTCCCTCGTGCCCGATTTCTCGCAACCGCGGGATTTCGGTGCGGCAGTCCTCCCGCGCGAGCCAGCACCGGGTGTGGAACCGGCAGCCCGCCGGTGGGTCCAAAGGGGACGGTGGTTCGCCGGCGAGGGTTCGCCGCCGGGCGAGCCGTCCCCGGTCCGCGCGGTCCGGTGACGGCACCGCGGACAGCAGGGCTTGGGTGTACGGGTGCGCGGGGTTGTCGTAGATCTCCGCGGTGACACCGAGTTCGGCGATCCGGCCGAGGTACATCACGGCCACCCGGTCCGCCAGATGCCGCACCACGGACAGATCGTGCGCGATGAACACCACCGCCACGCCGAGCCGCGCGCGCAGCCCGGCCAGCAGGTTGATCACCTGTGCCTGCACCGAGACGTCCAGCGCGGACACCGGCTCGTCGCAGATCAGCACGTCGGGATCCAGTGCGAGGGCGCGGGCGATACCGATCCGCTGGCGCTGGCCGCCGGAGAACTGGTGCGGGTAGCGCGCCATCATCTCGGTCGACAGGCCGACCAGCGAAAGCAGCTCCGCGACCCGGTCTCGCCGGGTCGCACGGGTGCCGGTTCCCGTGGCGGCAAGGGGTTCGGCGATGACGTCCAGCACTGTCATCCGCGGATCCAGTGAGGCGTAAGGATCCTGGAAGATCATCTGCACCCCGTCGCGCAGCCGGCGGCGATCCCGGGCACGGCCCGCGGTGACGTCCTGGCCGCGGTAGACCAGCCGCCCCGCGTCCGGTTTCTCCAGTCCCACCAGCATTCTGGCCAGCGTGGACTTTCCACAGCCGGACTCGCCGACGACGCCGAGCACCTCCCCCCGCCGCAAGGAAAGGCTCACCCCGTC
Source organism: Amycolatopsis sp. GM8 (assembly GCF_021653975.1). Lineage (GTDB taxonomy): Bacteria > Actinomycetota > Actinomycetes > Mycobacteriales > Pseudonocardiaceae > Amycolatopsis_E. Next base: position 275,912 of record NZ_JAJKFK010000003.1, read on the forward strand.
GACCGCCGAGACGTGCCGGCGGCGCAGCATCGAGCCCGCCGGGTAGTTCCGCACGAGTTCCGACGCTTCGAGCACGACGCCCGTTTCAACCACTGTGGACACCGAGCATCACCTCCGACTGGTGGCAGGCGACGGTCCGGCCGCCGCTCGCGAGGGGTTCCGGCCGCACGGTCGCGCACACTTCGACGGCCCGATGGCAGCGGGGATGGAACGGGCAGCCATCGGGCACGACGCTCGGATTCGGTGGTGAGCCGGGGATCGTGAACAGGTCGCCGCCGCGCTGCGCCAGCCGCGGCACCGATCGCAGCAGCGCTTCGGTGTAGGGATGCGCCGGATGCGCGAGCACGGTGCCGGCGTCCCCGGCTTCGACGATCCGGCCCGCGTACATCACGGCGAGCCGGTCCGCGACCTCGCTCACCACCGCCAGGTCGTGGGTGATCAGCAGGACGCCCATGTCGAGCTGTTCCCGCAGCGACGCCAGCAGTTCCAGGATCTGCGCCTGCACGGTGACGTCGAGCGCGGTGGTCGGCTCGTCCGCGATCAGCAGCTCCGGTTCCAGCGCGATCGCCATCGCGATCAGGATCCGCTGCCGCATCCCGCCGGAGAACTGGTGCGGGTAGTCGCCGATCCGGCTGCGCGGCGCGGGAATGCCGACCAGCCCGAGCAGTTCGGCCGCCCGTTCGCGGGCGACCCGCCGTGACGCTCCATTGTGGACACGGAACAGCTCGCCGAGCTGGTCGCCGATCGTCAGCACCGGATTGAGCGCCGACAAGGCGTCCTGCAGCACCAGGCTCATGCGCGCGCCGCGCAACGTCTCGAATTCCCGCGGGCTCGCCGCCCGCAGATCCGTGTCGCCGAGCAGGATCTCGTCGGCCGAGACCCGCGCGCCGGCACCGGCCAGCCCGACGACGGCGCGTGCCGTCACCGACTTGCCGGAACCGGACTCGCCGAGCAGGGCCACCAGCTCGCCCCGCGGTACCTCCAGGTCGACGTGCCGCACGGCGGGGATCTCGCCGAACGACACCGAAAGCCCGCGGACTCGCAGCGCGGGCCGGGTCAAGGTTTCCACGACATCATCCTGACCTCTGCGTGTTGCCGGTATGTTTCACGTTTCGATCATTCTCGCCTGGATTGAACGAAACAGTTGACATCATTGCCGGATATTGATGAGACTCTGCGACATTCGCTGGAGAGAGTCAAGGAGACGTCCGTGTTGGATCCCGCTCCCCGCTACACCGGCTACACCGCCTACGACTACCTCGAAGCCGGCAAGGACTACCGGGAAATCGCCTACGCCAAGCAGATCGGCCGCGTCCCGGCGTATCAGGGCCTCGAGCTGTCCGCCGAGCAGACCGAGCGCACCCGGCGGCTGCTCGCCGAAGAAACGGTGATCTCGCTGCACGAGCACGTGCAGGTCTTCCCCGACGACATGGGTAACCTGCGCGAGCACATCAAGCAGGGCCGCGAGCCCACCGGCTACGAAGGGCTCTCGCGCTCGGGCCTGACCGCCGTGTTCGACAACGGCATGGACGGCACCTGCTGCATCAGCTCCGACGCCGGCTGGAAGTACCAGGACGTGCTGTTCGATCTCGGCGTGCGGATGGCCGACCTCGCGCACCAGGATTTCGTGCTCAAGGCCGAGAGCCTCGCCGATATCGAGCTGGCCCAGGAAACCGGGCGCGTCGCGCACATCTTCGCGCTGGAAGCGGCGACGCCGATCGAGAACGAGATCGACCGGCTCGACGTGCTGTACGGGTTCGGCGTGCGGCAGATGGGCATCGCCTATTCCGAGGCGAACCTGCTGGGCAGCGGGCTCAAGGAGCGCGGCGACGGCGGGCTGACGTTCCTCGGCGACCGCGCGGTCGAGCGGATGAACAAGCTCGGCATCGCGATCGACATCTCGCACAGCGGCGACCGCACCGGGCTCGACGTGATCCGCAAGTCCACGACGCCGGTGTTCATCACGCACGCGGGCTCCCGCACGGTGTGGCCCACGAACCGGATGAAGGACGACGAGACGATCAAGGCCTGCGCCGAGCGCGGCGGTGTGATCGGGATCGAGGCCGCGCCGCACACCACGTTGTCGAAGGCACACCCGCTGCACTCGATCGAATCCGTGATGGACCACTTCACCTTCTGCGTGGACCTGGTCGGTATCGAGCACGTCAGCTTCGGGCCCGACACGCTGTTCGGCGACCATGTGGGGCTGCACAACGCGTTCGCGGCGAACCTGTCGCTCGGGCAGGCACACGGCGGGGTCGAGTTCGAAAAGGTCGAGTACGTCGACGGCCTGGAGAACCCCGCGGAAGGCTTCTACAACATCATCGGCTGGCTCGTCGCCCACGGCTACAGCGACGACGAGATCCGCATGGTCGTCGGGGGGAACACGTTACGGGTCCTCAAGGAGGTCTGGGTCTGATGTTCCGTCCCCGAACCGCGCTCGCGGGCGCGGCGGCCGTCGCGGTGCTGTTCACCGCGGCGTGCGCGCCCAGCGGGCCACCAGCCGGTGAAAGCGCTGTCAGCGACGCGACGCTGACCATCGCGACCACCACCGACGTGGTCAACTACAACCCGCTGATCGGCAACAGCCGCAGCGACTACTGGATCACGAACCTGATGTACCCGCACCTGCTCTCGATCCAGCCCGACGGGTCGAAGGGCCCGGAGCTGGCCGAAAAGTGGGGCTATGTCAACGACACCACCGGGTTCTACGAGATCAAGCCGGGCCTGACCTGGTCCGACGGGCAGCCGCTGACGGCGAAGGACGTGGCCTACACGCTCAACGCGGTCAAGAAGGACAAGCCCGCGGGCACGCTGTACGGGCAGCTGGCGAACTTCGACTCGGCGACCGCGGTGTCGGACACCCGGGTCGAGGTGAAGCTGTCGCACCCGGACGCCTCGCTGATCCCCGAAGTGGGTTTCTGGGGCAACGTGGTGCCGCAGCACGTGTTCGAGCCCGCCGGGTCGGTGGCGAAGTTCGCCAACGACGGCAGCAAGGGCGGCTGGGTCAGCGCCGGCCCGTACGTGCTCACGAGTGTCCAACGTGGACAGAGCTACACCATGAAGCGGGTGGACAACTACCCGCTGGTGCCCGGCGGCAAGGGCAAGGCGGCCGAGGTGGTGTACCGCGTCTACCCGGACGTGAACACCGAGATCCTGGCGCTGAAGAACGGCGACGTCGACGTGATCGCGAACTCGCTGCCGCCCGCGCAGGTCAAGCAGTTGCAGAGCACGCCGGACATCAAGGTCGCCGAAGTCCCCGGGCTCGGGTACTCGCACATGACCTACAACATGACGAAACCGGATCTGGCCAAAAAGGACGTTCGCCTCGCGCTCGCGCACGCGGTGGACTACGACGCGATCCGCCGGGTGGTGCTGCAGGGCCAGGCGGTGTCGACCGGGTCGAGCCAGCTGATGCCGGTGCTGTCGGCCTACTACGACAAGTCCGTCACCGAGTACGAGTACAACCCGGACCTGTCGCGGCAGCTGCTGACCCAGGCCGGGTACAAGCCCGACGGGAACGGGAACTTCCCGTTGTCGTTCCGGCTGATCTACTCGCTGCAGGACCCGGTGACGACGCAGTGGGCGACGATCGTCAAGGACGGCGCCGCGAAGGCGGGCGTCACGATCCAGTTGCAGGGCATCGAGCGCAACACCTATCTCGCGATGACCGACAAGGGCGACTTCGACATCTACGCCGGCAACTTCGCCATCATGGACGACCCGGCGACCAACATGTCGCTGGCGTACCTGCCCGGCGGCGCGATCAACTACTCCTATGTGGACGATCCCGCGCTGAACGCGCTGATCGACAAGGCCCGGGTGACCTTCCAGCAGCCCGACCAGATCCCGATCATGCGGGACGCGGCGAAGCTGGTGCGGGACAACGTGTACGACAACATCATGTACACCCAGAACCTGTACGTGGCCTACCGGTCGGCGTGGAGCGGGTTCGCGGTCAAGCCGAGTGAGCTGCTGTCCATCGTCAACCCGGTCTCGGTCGCGTCGGCGACCAAGGCGGGCTGAGGGGAGCGCCCGGATGTCACTGGCATTGTTCGTGCTCAAACGGCTCGGCCGGGGCGTGCTCACGATCTGGTTCGCGGTCACGGTCACGTTCCTGCTGCTGCGCCTGCTGCCGGGTGACCCGGCGCTGGCGATCGCGAGCCCGAACATGACCGCCGGCACCCGGGCGGCCATCCTCGCCGAGTACGGTCTGGACCAGTCGCTGCCGGTGCAGTACGTCAAGTATCTCGGCCAGCTGGTGCAGGGAAACCTCGGCGTCTCGTTCAGCCAGGGCATCAGCGTGTCCGACGCGCTGCTGGAACGGCTGCCGTGGACGCTGCTGCTGGTGGCGTCCTCGCTCGTGGTCACCGTGCTCGTCGGCATCCCGCTGGGGGTGCTGGCGGCGGCGAAGTCCGGTGGCCTGGCGGACCGGTTCGTCCAGCTCGTCGCGGTCACCGGCCAGTCGCTGTTCGTGCCGAGCGTGGGCATCCTGCTGCTGTACGTGTTCGGGCTGCGGCTCGGGTTGTTCCCGATCGGCGGCGCGTACGGCGAGGGTGTCTACGGTGGACAGTGGTACCTCAGCGTGATCTCGCACGCGGTGCTGCCGTGCCTGTCACTCGTGCTGGTGCAGCTCGGCCAGTACGTGCTGACGATGCGGTCGACGCTGATCGACGCGCTGGGCGAGGATTACGTGACGCTGGCTCGGGCGAATGGAGTGCCGGGGCGGCGGGTGCTGTGGAAACACGCGCTGCGCAACGCTTTGCTGCCCACCACCACGCTCGTCGGCCTGCAGGTGTGCCTGTACCTGGTCGGCGGGGTGATCCTGATCGAGACCGTGTACGCCTACCCGGGCATCGGGCGCGGCATCTACGAGGCGGTCGTGCGGCTCGACTTCCCTGTCCTGCAAGGAGCTTTCCTGCTACTCGCCGCGGTGGTCGTGGTGGTCAACATGATCACCGACATCATCTACGGCGTGCTCGATCCCCGGGTGAAGGCGGCCGCATGACCATGTCCGAAGTCGTCCCCGAGACGACCACGGCCGAGTCCACTGTGGACGAAACACCGCGGCCGGCGCGCACCACGTGGCGGACGTTCCGCCGGGAACCGCTGGGCATCAGCGCGCTCGTGGTGCTGGTGCTGCTCGTCGTCATGGCGATCGCCGCGCCGCTGCTGGCCCACTACCCCACCGGGTACGGCGACGTGGTGCTCGCTCCCCCGTCGGGCGCGCACTGGTTCGGCACCGACAGCCTCGGGCTCGACGTGTACGCCGAGGTGGTGTGGGGTGCCCAGCAGAGCTTGCTGGTCGCCGCCGCGTCGTCGCTGATCGCGATCGTGTTCGGCACGCTGCTCGCCGTCGTCGGCGCGTATTTCCGCCGGATCGACGCGGTGATCAGCGTGGTCGTCGACCTGTTCCTGTCCCTGCCGATCCTGCCGCTGATGATCATGGTGGCCGCGCTGGTCGGGCCGAGCACGATGACGATCATCCTGGTGATCGCCGCTTTCTCGTGGCCGGAGGTGACGCGAGTCGTGCGCTCGCAGGCACTTTCGGTGGTACGACTGCCCTATGTGGACGCCGCCCGGCTGATGACGAGCTCGCCGGTGTGGATCATCACGCGGCATGTGATCCCCGCGGTGTCGCCGCTGATCCTGGTGTCGGTGGTGATCACGTCCTCGCGCGCGGTGCTGACCGCAGCAAGCCTCGCGTTCCTCGGGCTCGGCGATCCGAACGCGTGGTCGTGGGGCCGCATCCTGTACGAGGCACAACAGGCGGGCGCGATGTCCACCGCCTGGTGGCTGCCACTGTTCCCGTCACTGGCGATCTTCCTGCTCGTCCTCGCCTCGACCCTGCTGTCCACCACCTACAACGACGCCCGCAACCGCAAACGGAGCAGGGTATGAGTTTTTCACAACGACTGGACGCGTCGTTCTTCGCGGCCGTCCAGGATCGTGTCCGGGCGAAGGCGGCCGAGGCCGGGCTCGACGCGGTGCTCACCGACGATCCCGAGGACGTCGCCTATCTCACCGGGTTCTTCCATCATCCGTGCGAGCGGCCGGTGGCGGTCTGGCTCGACGCCGATAGTTGCGTGCTGCTCGTGCCGGAACTGGAGCGCGAGCACGCGGAGGCCCAGCACGCCGCGGCCGAACTCGTCTCGTATCCGGAGTATCCCGGGGTGGTGCCGCCGTTTTCCGCGCTCGCCGACGCCGTCGGCGCGAAGCGGAAGCGGGCCGGACATGGGCTGACGATGTCCCATCAGCGCCTGGCCGCTGCGGCCGCCGCACTGTCCACTGTGGACCTCACGCCGACCGATGTGGTGACCGTGGCCCGGTATGTCAAGACACCCGAGGAGATCGCGCTGCACCAGGAGGCGGCGCGGATCACCGACGTGATGCTGACCGCGGGTGTGGAGCTGGTCGCGTCCGGCGGGGAGCTGCCGAGCGAAGCGGAGCTGGCGGCGCACGTCACCCGGACCGGCACCGGCACCATGTACGCCGAGCACACCGACGTCGTCGTGGTGTCACCGCTCGCCGGCGGGCTCGTCTACGCGGGGGCGAATTCCGCCTATCCGCACGGGCTGCCGTCGGGCTACCGGCTGCGGCCCGGGGACACGTTCATGCTGTCGCTCGGCTGCGCGGTCGGCGGCCGGTTCGTCGAGGGCGAGCGGACGTTCGTGCTCGGCGAACCGACCGTTGAGCAGCGACGATTCCACGAAGCCATCCGGCTCGCGCAGGAGATCGGTGGTGACGCGATCCGGCCCGGCGCGGAATGCCGTGCCGTGAACGCGACGTGTCTCGAAGTCATCCGCCAGGCCGGGTTCGGCGAGTACCTGCGCCACCGGCAGGGTCACGGCATCGGGCTCGGCATGCACGAACCGCCGTGGCTGGAGGACGGCGACCCGACCGTGCTCGAGCCCGGCATGATCGTGTCCAACGAGCCGGGGATCTACGTCCGCGGGCACGCCGGGTACCGCATTTCGGACAGCATGCTCGTCACCGAGACCGGCGCCCGGCCGCTCACCTCGTTCCCGCGCGGTCTCGCCGACTGCACGATTTCCGCCTGAGCAAAGGAGAACCAGTGTTCGTCGAGATCAACGGCAACCGGCTGGCCGTCGAGGTACTCGGCCCGGAGGGCGCGCCCGTGCTCATCACGCACCACGGCGCGCCCGGCCTGGGCTCGCGAGCGGAGCCGAAAGCGAGCTTCGGCCGGCTCGCGGACGCCTACCGGGTCGTGGTGTTCGACGCGCGTGGTTCCGGCGAGAGCGAGGGCAACGGCACGTTCAGCCACGAGCAGTGGGCCGCGGACATCGACGGGCTGCGCGAGTGGATCGGCGCGGACCAGGTGATCATGGCCGGCGGCTCCTACGGTGGATTCATGGCCATGGAGTACACGACCCGGTATCCGGACCGGGTGCGCGCACTCGTCCTGCGCGACACGTCGCCGGACAACTCGCACGAGGAGAAGGCGCTGGCGAACGCGCTCGCGTCGGCGCGCGTGAAGATCGACCGGGAGAAGCTCGACCGCATCTTCGCGGGCGCCGTGCGGGACGACGACGACCTGCGTGACTGCTGGCGCGAGATCCTGCCGCTGTACGACTATCACTACGATCCGGCCGCGGTTGAGCGGAAGGTCGCGGAAACCCCGTACCGGTATCAGGCGCACAACTACGCGTTCTCGCACAACCTCCCGGCCTACGACCTCAAGGCGAAACTGCCGTCGGTCACCTGCCCGGCGCTGATCACCGTCGGGCGCACCGACTGGATCACACCGGTCGAATGCAGCGAGAAGATCGCCGCGCTGATCCCCGGCTCGCGGCTGGTGGTGTTCGAGAAGTCCGGGCACTCCCCCCAGATCGAGGAAGCCGACGCCTGGACCAGTACCGTTCGTGGGTTCCTGGCCGAGCTTCCGGAGGCGTCACCGCACGTATGAAACCGCTCGACGAGCTCAGCCGCCGCATCGTGGTCGCCCTGCAACAGGACGGCCGCGCGAGCTGGACCGCCATCGCCGCCCGCTGCGACACGTCGGTGCCGACCGTGTCCCGGCGGGTGCAGCAGCTGATCGCCGACCGCGTGCTGCGGGTCGCGGTGATGCCCGCGTACGGCAGCACCGGCGCGGTGGAGACATTCGTCGTACGGATCGGCTGCAAGCCCGGCACCCAGCTCGATGTGGTCGAAAAATTGGTGGCCCGCGACGAGGTACGGTGGGCGGCGCTGGTCACCGGCCCGTACGACATCGTGCTGGAGGTCGCGGTCCACGCTGGCCCGACCCGGTACCCGAGGACGATGCTGGAGCTGCAACAGGTCGACGGCATCGAGCGGTGGTACAGCGATCTCGTGCTGCACGTGTACAAGATGTCGCACCAGTGGAGCCGGCAGTTGCTCGACGACGCGCCGTTCACCGAGCCGGAGCCGCGGATGTGCGCGCCGGAGCATCTGGACGAAGTCGACTGGGCGATCCTCGACCAGCTGCGCGACGACGGCAGGGCGAGCTTCAAGACGGTCGCGGAGGCGTTGGGGCTCAACGAAAGCACGGTGCGGCGCCGGTTCGAGCGGATGCTCGCCGACGGCTGCGCGACGGTGTCGACGATCGTGCCGGCGGCGGCGCTGGGCCTGGAGGCCGAGACGCTGCTGATGGTGAGCGTCGCCCCGGCGAAGCTCGACACGGTGGCCGCGGCGCTCACCCGGCACCGGTCGGTGCGGTACCTCGGCGCCACGCTCGACGGGAACTCGCTGCTGTGCGAGGTGATCGCCGACTCGACGCGGGGGCTGTTCGAGTTCACCACGTCGACGCTCGCGAAGCTCGAAGGTGTCGTCGGCTGGAGCGCCTCGGTCGAGCTGCTGACACTCAAACGCGGCTTCGCCGAGACCCCGTGGTGGCGCGCCCAGCTGGCCGAATACCGCGCCACCACGGACGAGCTCACCACCCTGAGCCACCTCATCTCCGACTGACGTCTGCGTCGAACTCGGTGTCTCGAACGTCGGACTCGCGGGCGGCGCCGGCGAGTCCGACGCTCCAGACGGCGAGTCCGACCTTCACACGCGCGAGTCCGACGTCCGACGTGGCTGTGTCGTGTCAGCCGTGGGTGGTCAGGAAGTCGTCGACCAGCCGGGTGCAGAACGCGGTGTCGTTGGGGCGCCGGGTGATGAGCGCGTTGAACAGCAGCGGGCCGATCAGCTGGGCCGCGGCCAGGTCGATGTCGGCCTGCCGCGGCCGGCCCGCGAGACAGTCCGCGAGCACGGGGTGGAATGGCTCGCGGTAGCGGTCGACGATGTGCCGCCGCAGCGCGTCCAGCCGGGTGCGTTCCCCCGCGTCGGCGGGCCGCTCGCCGGACAGGCCGCTCGCGGTCATCCAGATCACCGCCGCCATCGTGGGCGCCTGCGCGATCTGCCCGGCCTGATCCCGCACCAGCCGCAGCAGCCGCTCGCGCGGGCTCCCGCCCGGGTCGGGCGCCTCCAGTGGCGGGAGCAGTTCCTGGAACGCCGCTGCCAGCAGTTCCGTGCTGTTCGCGAAATGGCGGTACAGCGTGGATCGCGCGACCCCGCTGCGCGCCGTGACCGCCTCGATGGTGACCCGGTTGATACCGCCGTCGGACAGCAGCTCGACGGCCGCGGTCAGGATCGCCGCCCGTGAGCGGTCCAGCCGCGGGTCTCGTCGCTCGACACCGGTCATCGGCGGGATTGTGCCATGACACCGCTCCAGAACCGGCAGTACTGCTACGATACTGCCGGTTTCGTTTCCCGCTTGAAGCGAGGTGCCATGCGGACCCTGCCCCTGGACGAGCAGCTGTCGGCGGGCCGCCGGGCCTGGGCGGTCGCGGTCATGTGCGCCGCGGTGGGCCTGGTCATCGGCATGGTCACGATCGTCAACACGGCGCTGCCCGCGCTCGCCGCGGACACCGGGGTCAGCCAGGCGCAGCAGACCTGGATCGTCGACGTGTACACCCTCGTGCTGGCCGCGCTGGTGCTGCCGGCCGGTGCGCTGGGCGACCGCTACGGCCGCCGGGGCGTGCTGATCATCGGGCTGGTGGTGTTCGCGCTCAGTTGCGCCGCACCGCTGGTCACCGGTTCGGCGGGATGGCTCGTCGCGTCGCGGGCGGTGACCGGGCTCGGCGCGGCGCTGATCATGCCGGCCACCCTGTCGATCATCAACGCGAGCTTTCCGCCGGGCCGCCGCGGCAGCGCGATCGGCCTGTGGGCGGCGGTGGCCGGGGTCGGCGGGCTGCTGGGCCTGATCGTCGCCGGGTTGCTGCTGCGGCATTTCTCGTGGCATTCGGTGTTCCTCGCCCCGGCGGTGCTGGCCGCGGTCCTCGCCGTCGCCGCGTGCACCGTGCCGACCTCGCGCGAAGCGCGCCCGCGCCCGTTCGACATCGCCGGTGCGCTGCTGAGCGCGCTGGCGGTGGGCGCGCTGGTGTTCGGGATCCTGCGCGCGGCCGATCTCGGCTGGGGCAACGCCGTCGTGCTCTGCTCCCTCGCCGCCGGGATCGTGCTCGGCGCGGTGTTCGCCTGGTTCGAGTCGCGGCATCCCGAGCCGCTGCTGGACATCCGGCTGTTCGCCAACCGCGCGTTCGGTGTCGGCGCGCTGTCGGTCACGCTGCAGTTCACCGCGGCGTTCGGCGCGCTGTTCTCGCTGGCGCAGTACCTGCAGCTGGTGCGCGGCTACGACCCGCTGACCTCCGGTCTGGTGCTGTGGCCGATCGGGGTTTCGCTGCTGCCGCTGTCGATGGCGTCCGCTCCCCTGGCCCGCAGGCTCGGGCTCCGCACGCTGACCTGCGCCGGACTCGTCATCGTCGCCGCCGGGATCGTGCTGCTCGGCCGGCTCGGCCCGCACAGCGGCTATCCGGCGCTCGCGGTCGCGGTGTTCGTGCTCGGCGGTGGGCTCGGGCTGACCGCGCCGGCCGCCACCAGCGCGATCATCGACAACGTGCCGCCGGACAAGTACGGCGTCGCGTCCGCGGTCAACGACGCGACCCGCGAAGTCGGTGCGGCACTGGGCATCGCGCTCGCCGGCAGCATCCTTTCCGCCACCTACACCGATTCCGTCCGCCCGGCGGTCGCGGCACTGCCGGGTCCGCTGCGTGACGCCGCGGAGGGCTCACTCGCGGGTGCGCTCGCCGTCGCGCAGCGGTACGACCCGGGCCTCGTGGCAACCGCCCGCGCCGCCTTCGCGCAGGGCATGTGGTTCAGCTTGCTCGCGCTCGCCGTCATCGTCGCGGCCGGCACCGTCGTCATCGCGTGCATCCGGCGGCGCCGGCCGGACGAGGACCGGCTCAGCTGAGGCCGAGCTGGGTCATCAGGTCCACCTGGTCGAAGTACAGGTGGATATCCATGATCCTGCCGTCGGACATCCGGTTGATGTTGCAGAACCGGGCGTCGAGCGTCCGGCCCGTGGGCGGGATCTCGCCGGCGGGACCGCGCAGGACGCCGGTGTGCGTGCCGGTGAACCGCGCCTCGAGCACACCCCAGGTGGCGTCCTCGTGGATCGCGGTCACGATGATCTGGCTGTCGGGGAAGGCTTCGTTCCAGGTGTCCCAGAACGCGTCCAGGCCTTCCGCCCCGCTCAGCCGCACCCCGCCGGGCGCCACCACCTCGAACTGCCGCGGGTCGTACAGGCTTTGCCAGCCCGCACGGTCGTGCGCGTTCCAGCGTTCGACCTCACGCCGCGTGAGACCGGCCGCGTCGTCCGCGCGCACCGTGCTCGACACCAGCGTGAACTCCTGCACCGACCGGACGACGCCCTGGGTGGTCGCGAGTGCGTCGGCGCGCATCCGCGCGACATCGGCGCGGCTCGCCCGCAGCGTGTTCTTGTCGTCGTAAGCGGTGATGATGAGGCAGCGGCCGCTGTCGCGGTCGGTGAGCACCTGGGCGCTGCACAGGCCGCGCATGGTGCGCAGCACGGGCAGGCCGCGCTCGCGGAACACCCGCACGGTCTCGTCGAGCTGCCCGGGCGTGCCCTCGATCATGGCGATCCGGATGCCCGCGCCGCGCCGCGGATGGCTCAGGCGCAGGAACACCGGCACCTCGTACTCGTCGACCGTGACCGCGCCGGCGGTCATCTCCACCGCTTCCTTGCGCGAGGTCTGCACAGCCTGCTCGCTGGTCGCCAGCGCTTCCGCGGTGTCCCAGTAGGAACCGACCAGTGTCTGGCCCAGCTCGGCGTCGGTGAGGATCGCCATGCCGCGGCAGCCCGGCTGGGCCTCGACATGGGGGCGCACCGTCTCCTCGAGGTACCTCGTGAGGTCGTCGATCCGCGCCGGATCGCCGATCAGCAGGTTCATCCGTGCGTACATTGGCTCTCCTCCTCCGTTGGGCCGAACAGACCAACCCGACCGTGCGCGCCCGCGAACCCGGAGCGGTAGAGCCCAAAGGACTTTTCGTGTCCTTGAACTTTCCTGGCGTACAAAGAGACTTATGTCAGTTGTGCGGCAGGCGAAGCGGCGCCGGTGGGCGGTGGTGGCCGTGGTCGCGGTACTGCTCGTCGCCGTGCCCGCAATCGTCGCCGCGGTGCGCCCGGCCGGGCAGTCCATCGCCGCCGCGCAGCTGCGCGCGCTGGTGCTGGGCTCGGAAACCCGGCCGTACCAGGGGTATGCGCACAGCACCGGCTCACTCGCGCTGCCCGAGCTGCCGAATCTCGCCGACGTGTCGGCGCTGTTCACCACCACGACGAGCACGCACACCTGGTACGCGGGCCCCGACCGCTACCGCGTCGCCGTGCTCTCCGCCGCCGGCGAGCACGACATCTACCGTCTCCCCGAAGGCGAATACACCTGGGACTACGGCACGAACACGCTCACCGAGCTGACCGGGCAGTCCACGGTGCGGCTCCCCCGGGCGAGTGATCTGGTCCCGCCGGAACTGGCGCGGTGGATCCTCCGGTCCGCGCCCGCCGATCCCGTGACGACGCTGCCCGCGCGACGGGTCGCCGGGATCGCGGCGTCCGGACTGCGGCTCGTGCCCGCCGACCCGGACACCACGATCGGGCAGGCCGACATCTGGGCGGATCCCGGCACGGGCCTGCCGGTGCGCGTCGAGGTGACCGCGCGCGGACAGAACGCGCCGGGCCTGGTCGCGGAGTTCGAGGACGTCGACCAGACCGCACCCGTGGTCACCGCGCCGAAACCGGCGCCGGGCAGCGGTTTCACCGTGACCAACGCCCCGGACATCTCGGACGCGCTCGGCGCGCTCGGCCGCGTCCGGCTGCCCGCGACGCTCGGCGGCCGCCCGGTGCGCACCACCAACTTCGGGGGCGTGCAGGGTGCGGCGCTGTACGGCTCCGGTCTCGCGACGTTCGTCGTCGTCGCGGTCCCGCCCAACCTCGCCCGCGATGCCGCGGACGCGGCCGGGCAGGCGGGTGGCGCGACGGAAACCCTGGCCAACGGCGAGGGAGTGTTCCTGTCGATCACGCCGCTGTCGCTCGCCGTCGTGCGCCCGCCCGGGATGCGGCGCGGCTTCCTGCTCGCCGGGCTGGTCGGGCACCAGGTGCTGCGCGCGGCCGCCGACCAGCTCTCCCAGCTGCGCCGGGGCGGCCCATGATCACCACACACGCGCTGACCAAGCGGTTCGGCCGCATCGTGGCGGTCGACGCCGTCGATCTGAGCGTCCGCGAGGGCGACCGCTACGGCTTCCTCGGCCCGAACGGCTCCGGCAAGACGACGCTCGTGCGGATGCTGCTCGGGCTCGTGTACGCGACGAGCGGCGAGATCGAGGTGCTGGGCCGGCCGATTCCCAAACGGGTCGCCGAAGTGCTGCCGGACGTCGGCGCGCTGGTCGAGGGGCCGGGCGCGTACGGGCATCTGTCCGGGCGGCGCAACCTCACGCTGCTCGACGCCGCCGGACCCGGTGGCGGGCGGCGGACGCGGCGCAAACGGGTCGGCGAGGCACTGGAGCGGGTCGGGCTGGCGCATGTCGACCAGCGGCCGGTGAAGGCGTACTCGCTGGGCATGCGGCAGCGGCTCGGGCTCGCCGCGGCCCTGCTGCGGCGACCGCGGCTGCTGATCCTCGACGAGCCGACGAACGGGCTGGATCCGCAGGGCATCAAGGAAATCCGGGAGCTGCTCATCGAGCTGAACCAGGACGGGACGACCGTGTTCCTGTCGAGTCACCTGCTGGCCGAGGTCGAGCAGCTGGGCACGAGGGTCGGTGTCGTCGACCGCGGCCGCCTGGTGCTCGAGGACGATCTCGAGGCGTTGCGCGCGGCGACCGGGCGGGTGCTCGTCGGCACGCCCGACCCGGCGGTGGCCGCCTCCGTCCTCGACGGCCAGATCGAGGCCCGCGACGGCGACCGGCTGGTGATCCGGCACGACGACCCCGCCGCGCTGAACGCGCTGCTCGTCGGGGCCGGGGTGCGGGTGCGGTCCATCGACGCCGAACGGCGGACGCTGGAACAGGTCGTGCTGGCGGCCACCGGCCCCGGCTCGGACCGGTTCGGAGGCCCCGAATGATCGCGGTGGAACTACGGAAACTGGTGCTGCGCCCGCGAATGTGGGTGAGCGTCGGGCTGCTGTGCCTGCTGCCCGCGATCGTCGCGGTGTTCCTGGCGACCGCGGACTTCGCGCCGCCGCCGGGACAGGGCGGCGCGTTCCTGTCCGCGGTGGTGAACGACGGCAAGCTCTACCCCGCCGCCGCGCTGGCCCTGGTGCTGCCGCTGTTCCTGCCGATCGCCGTCGCGGTCGTCGCCGGGGACTCGATCGCGGGCGAGGCGTCCGGCGGAACCCTGCGGTACCTGCTGGTCCGGCCGGTCGGGCGGACGCGGCTGCTGGTGGCGAAGCTGATCGCGGTCGCCGTGTACGTCACCGCGGCGATCGTGATCGTGGTGCTGACGTCGCTGGTGATCGGCGTGCTGCTGTTCGGCACCGGCGGCAGCGAGGTCATCCCCGGCATCCCCGCCCAGGGTGGCGTGGTGTCGCTGTCCGGCGCGCCGCTCAGCTCGTCCTCGCTCGGGCTGCGGCTGCTCGGCGCGGTCGGCTACATCGTGCTGTCGATGCTGGGGTTCGCGGCGATCACGGTGTTCCTGTCCACGCTCACCGACTCGGCGCTCGGTGCGGCGCTCGGCGGGCTCGCCGTGCTGATCACCAGTTCGGTGCTGGAAACCCTGGACGCGGCCGCCGCGGTCAAGCCGTACCTGCCGACGCACTACTGGCTTTCCTGGATCGACTTCTTCCGGGATCCCGTGCTGTGGCGCAACATCGACCACGGGCTGCTGCTGCAGGCCGGGTACATCGTGGTGTTCTTCGGCGCGGCGTGGGCGAACTTCGCGACACGCGACATCACGAGCTGACGCACTCCGCCGGCGCGGCCAGCGGCGCCGTGCCCAGCGCCCGCACGACGAGCGCCTGCGCCTCGGGGTCGGTGGGCAGATCTCCGTGCGCCGCCTGGTTTCCCGGGCACGCCTGCTGCAGCGGCACGTTGACCGCGCCGTCGAGCCGGGCGGAGTCCGGCGGGGTCACCACCTCGTCGCGGTCGGTCCAGATCGACAGCCACGGCAGGCCCGGCGGGATCGGCGGCAGCTGCCGCAGCAACGCGCTGCCGGGCGCCAGCTGCTGACACGCCAGCGGGCACGCGCCGGAAACGAGCAACCCACCCGCGGCGGCGAGCTGGGTGCCGTGCATGGGCGCGCCGAGCGTCACGACCCGGCGCGGCTGTCCGCCCTGTGCGACCCACAACCGCGCCACGACGCCGCCGGCCGAGTAACCGATCACGTCGACCGAGGGCGCGCCACGCTGGTACGCCTGCTCGGCCGCGCCGGCCAGCACCTCGGCCTGGGCCTCGAGATCGCCGGTCCCGTCGCCCACCAAGGTCAGCACTTCGGCGTCGCGCCCGGTGTCCTGCCGGATCCTCGTCGCGAGCTGGTCGAGCGCGCCTTTCGCACCGCCGTAGCCGGGCACGAGCAGCACCGCGCCCGGTTCGTCCCGCGTCCTGGTCGCGGTGCCCCGGCTCGCGGTGGCCACGAACACCGCGGCGACCACGACCACGACGAGCACGACCGAAGTCAGCAGCAGGCGCCGGCGCGGGCTGATCCCGCGCCACCAGTCAGGAGCACGCACTCGTCCATGATGGCCCGGCCGGCTTGACTTCAAGCGCTTGAAGTTCCGCATGCTGGTGTCATGGCGACGACGACGGGGTTCACGATCCAGGAGGTCTCGCGGCGCAGCGGGCTGAGCGAGCCGACGCTGCGCTACTACGAACAGATCGGGCTGATCGGGCCCGTACCGCGCGATCCGGGCAGCGGGCACCGGCGGTACGACGCGGCGGCCGTGGACACGATCTCGTCGCTCGCCTGCCTGCGCTCGGCCGGCATGCGGGTCGACGGCCTGCGCCGCTACCTCGACGTGCTGACCCGCGGCAACGACGCCGCCGCCGAGCAGCGGGAGCTGTTCACCGAGCAGGCCGACCGGCTCTCCGCACAGCTCGACCTGATGCGGCTGCGGCTGGATTACCTGCGGCTCAAGGCACAGCTGTGGGACGCCCGCGAACGCGGCGACGCCGAGACGGAGCAGGACGTGATTCCCCGCCTGGTCGGGCTCATCGACCGGATCTGACTATCCACAAAGGACTGAAATGACCGAGAACACACTGGTCGTCGTCACCGGCGGCACCGGGTACCTGGCCGGGCACACCATCCTGCGGCTGCTGCGCGACGGCTACCGCGTCCGCACCACCGTCCGTTCGCTCGACCGCGCCGCACAGGTGCGGGCCGCAGTGGGTTCAGATGAGCTCGAAGTGGTCGCGGCCGACCTGTCCGCCGACGACGGCTGGGCCGCGGCCCTGAAGGGCGCGGACTACGTGCTGCACCTCGCTTCGCCATTCCCCGCCGAGGCGCCCGCGAACGACGACGAGGTCATCCGCCCCGCCCGCGAAGGAACGCTGCGGGTGCTGGCCGCCGCACGCGAAGCCGGCGTCCGGCGGGTCGTGCTGACCTCGTCGTTCGCCGCGGTCGGCTACAGCGCCACCCCGCGCGAGTCCTACACCGAGGACGACTGGACCGACCCGGCCGACCCCAACACCGCCTACATCCGCTCGAAGCCGATCGCCGAACGAGCGGCCTGGGACCACGTCCGCGAAAACGGCGGGCCCGAGCTGACGGTGATCAACCCGACCGGCATCTTCGGTCCCGTCCTCGACGGGCACCTGTCGTCCTCGGTGCGACTGGTCAAGGCCATGCTCACCGGGGCGATGCCGACCGTGACCCCGACCTACTTCGGCGTGGTGGACGTCCGCGACACCGCCGATCTGCACGTGCTGGCGATGACCCATCCCGCGGCCGCCGGGCAGCGTTTCCTGGCCACCAGCGGGAAATCGGTCAGCTTCCTGCAGATCGCCCGGATGCTCGGCGACCGGATCACCCAACTGCCCGCCGAGTTGACGGCGGAGCAGGTGCGTGAAGGCGCCAGGACCAACCCGGCGTTGCGGGAGGCGGCGCGCCGGCTGGGGTGGATCCCGGTCATCGACACCACGAAGGCGCGGACCGTGCTCGGCTGGTCACCCCGCACGGTCGAGGAGACCATTGTGGACACCGCCGACAGCCTGCTCGCGCTGGCGGACTGATCAGCTCGCGGCCAGCAGTTCCTCGGTGCGGCGCACGGCGGCGGCGCGCTCTTGCTCGTTGACGGCGAGGGCCCGCACCGCCGGGTCGTCGGGCCCGCGGCGGGCCTTGATGTCGGCGATCCGGTCGCCGAAGGACACCGGTTCGCCGTCGGGGCTCGTGGTCATGTCGCAGTACCAGAGCGCGTCCCGCACCGGGGTCCGCTCGTCCTCGTAGGCGGCCAGCTGCTCGGCGAACCCGTTGAGCCGGGCGACCGCGTCGGCGCCGGCGTGGTGCGCGACCAGGGCGCAGATCCGGTCCGGCCAGCCCCGCCGGGTCAGGTAGCGCGCGCCGTCCAGCTGGTGGAAGCCGGTGTCCGCCACCTCGGTGCCGTAGCCGATATCGTGCAGCCACGCGGACGCGACCAGGAACTTTCCCTCGCCGGGCACGAGCCGCGGGGCGATCGTCCCGGCGCGGTGCGCGACGGCCTGGGTGTGCACCCAGCGGCGCGGCATGTCGTCGGCCAGCAACCGCTTCGCGAGGTTCTCCGCGCTGCTCTCCATCTGCAGCTGCGCACGCACGAGCCGCTCGACGAAGATCGGCACGAACGACACGATCCGGGCCTGGGCGAACCGGGCACGGGCATGCTCGATCCAGTCGTGCAGGACCGTCGGCGAGACCTGGTCCTGTTCCGCCCGGAGGCGGGCCTCGAGCCGCTCGATCATCTCGTCGACGTGCTTGCCGTGCGCGGCCTCCGCGGTGTCCATGGCCATCACCCGTCCATCCTCGGTCGCGGGTTTCACTCTCCCCCGCCCGCGGACGTATCCACAGAGCCTAAAGTCCTAGGGCCGGCCGCGAAACCTGTCGAGCACACGGCGTTCCCGCTTCGTCGGGCGGCCGGCCCCGCGCTCGCGGCGGGCGACCGGCACCACGGCTTCCGGCGGCGGGGCCGGGGTGCGGTCGATGAAGCAGGTGGCGGCGTCGGCCGCGCCGACCCGTTTCTGGATCACCCGCACCACCTCCACCACCCGTGTCTTGTCGCCGACACGGGCGCGCACCTCGTCACCGGGCGACACCGTGGTCGCGGGCTTGGCGGGGCGGTCGTTGACGCGCACGTGACCGCCCCGGCACGCCGCGGCGGCGTCGGGGCGGGTCTTGGTCAGCCGGACCGCCCACAACCAGCGATCCACCCGTGTCGACTCCATATCGCCCCATCCTTGCACGCGAGGGAAACGCTTTGCCGGCGTCGCGGCGCGTCAGGTTCGTTCGGCGCGGACGAAGCGTTCGATCTCGCTCGCGGGCAGGTCGCGCCCGGCGGGTTTCAGGTAGCGCTCGGCGTACTCGGCCGGTCCGGCCTGTTCCCGTTCGGCCCAGCCGTACTCCCGCAGCAGCCCGTCCACTTCGGACGGTTCCAGGCCGACGTGCCAGACCCGGCGGGGCGCCACGAAGTCCCGGTACAGCGACTTGGCGCCGTAGAACTCCTTGCCCTCCAGGAACTCCCGCCGCACGAAGGTGAAGACCAGCCGGCTGCCGGGCGCCGCCTTCGCCAGGCAGGAGAGCGTGCCACGAAAACCGCCGGCGGTCAGGTATTGGGTGACGGCCTCCCAGACGAACATCGTCGGCAGATCGGCGCGAAACCCTTGGGCGGTAAGGGATTCCTCCAGCGTGAAATGGTCGAAATTCACCGGCACCAGGCGCACGCCGTCGGGTACGTCACCGAAGATGGCGCGCAGGCGGTCGCGCTTGTAGTCGATGTTCTCCGGCAGGTCCACCTCGAACACGGGCACCTCCCACCCGTAGGCGATGGTGTCCAGTCCCGCGCCGAGGATCACCAGCTGGCCGATGCCGCCGGCGAGCGCCTGTCCGACCCGGTCCCGGGCGTACCGCTTGCGGCAGAGCACGCCACCCCAGACACCGAGCGCCTTGCGGTCGGACGCGGCCTCGAGCCACTCCCGCAGCGGGCGCCATCGCCCGGCGCGGGCCAGGAATCGCATGGTCGCGGGGAGCATGCGCGCGGCCAGCGGGTCGTCGACGATCCGGTGCTCAGGCGGCGTGTACTGCTCGATCGCCGTCACGAACATCGGGCCGAACGCCGTCCGCGCCTTCGGTGGCCGTCGGGTCATCCGATCACGGTAGCCCACCCCGGCTCCGATATACCCCCCAGTGGTACTTGTCATGGGATACCCCCCTAGTGTATTAAGAGAGATATCCGGTCCGAGGAGGAGATCTCGAATGCGAACAGCCACCACGATCGGCATCTACGGGCTCGCGCTGTGCGCGGTCGTCGGCGGGGCGTGGACGGCGGGCGCCGCGATCGGTCCCGTGGACACCGCCACCCCGCCGGCCGCCGAGCACGACGTGGGCGCGCCGCCCGGCGGGCACGACATGGGCGCCATGGCGGCCCCGGCGTCCGACGACGTCCCGGCCGGCCTGGCCTCGTCGCGGAGCGGGTACCGCCTGGTGGTGCAGGACAGCCAGCTCCCGGTCGGCACGGCCGTACCGCTGCGATTCCAGGTCCTCGGCGCGGACGAGCGCGCCGTCACCACTTTCGACGTGTCGCACGAGAAGCAGCTGCACCTGATCCTCGTCCGCCGCGACGGCGTGCACTACCAGCACCTGCACCCCGCGCTGGCGCCGGACGGGACCTGGTCGCTCGACGTCGCCCTGCCGGCCGCGGGCACCTACCGCCTGCTCGCCGACTTCGTCCCGCACGGCGGTCCGGCCACCACCTTGGGCACGGACCTCCAGGCGGCCGGTGAGTTCAGCCCGGAAAGCCCGGCGCCCAGCAGGAAGTCCGTTGTGGACGGTTATGAGGTTACTTTGGACGGTGCGCTCGCTCCGGGTGCGGACTCCCCGGTGACAGCCACCGTCACCCGCGACGGCAAGCCGGTGACCGACCTGCAGCCCTACCTCGGCGCGTACGGGCACCTGGTTTCCTTGCGCGAAGCCGATCTGGCGTACCTGCACGTGCACCCGATGGGCGGCCCGGGCGACGGCGTGACCCCGTCCGGGCCGCAGGTGGAGTTCTCGACGCACGTACCCAGCGCCGGCCGCTACCGGTTGTTCTTCGACTTCCAGGTGAACGGAAAGGTGCGCACCGCCGAGTTCACTGTGGACACCACAGGCGCGGCGATCCCGCATGACGCCGAGCCGCACGGGCATGGTGGCTGACTCATGACCACGATCGAAAAGCCCCAGCGGATCGAGCTCGCGATCGGCGGGATGACCTGCGCGTCGTGCGCGTCGCGGATCGAGCGGAAACTGAACAAAGTGGACGGTGTCACCGCGACCGTCAACTACGCCACCGAAAAGGCGAGCGTCGACTACACCGGTGACGTCACCGCCGAGGATCTGGTCGGGGTCGTCGAGGCCGCTGGTTACCAGGCGTCCCTGCCCGCCGCCGCGGCACCGTCCGCGGAGCCCGAGGACCCGACCAGGCCGCTGCGGCAGCGCCTGATCGCCGCCGCGGTGCTCGCGGTCCCGGTGATCGTGCTGGCGATGGTGCCGGCACTGCAGTTCACGAACTGGCAGTGGGCGTCGCTCACCCTCGCCACACCGGTCGTGACGTGGGCGGCGTGGCCGTTCCACCGGGCCGCGTGGACGAACCTGCGCCACGGCGCGGCCACCATGGACACGTTGATCTCGCTCGGGGTCGGCGCCGCGTTCCTGTGGTCGCTGTACGCGCTTTTCCTTGGTACGGCGGGTGTTCCGGGGATGCGGCACGGGTTCGAACTGACCATCGAACGGTCCTCGGGCAGCGACAACCTGTACCTGGAGGTCGCCGCCGGGGTCACCACGTTCATCCTCGCCGGCCGCTATTTCGAGGCCCGCGCCAAGCGCCGGTCCGGCGCGGCGCTGCGGGCGCTGCTGGAGCTGGGCGCGAAGGACGTGTCCGTGCTGCGGGACGGGCGGGAGGAGCGCGTCGGCATCGAGCAGCTGCGCGCCGGAGACCTCTTCGTAGTGCGGCCCGGGGAGAAGATCGCCACCGACGGTGTCGTCACCGAGGGCGGTTCGGCGGTCGACGCGAGCATGCTGACCGGCGAGTCCGTTCCGGTCGAGGTCACCGCCGGGGACAGTGTCACCGGCGCGACCGTCAACGTCGGCGGGCGCCTCGTCGTGCGGGCGAGTCGGGTCGGCGCAGACACCCAGCTCGCGCAGATGGCGAAGCTGGTCGAGGAGGCGCAGAACGGGAAGGCCTCCGCGCAGCGGCTCGCCGACCGGATCGCCGGGGTGTTCGTGCCCGTCGTGATCGCGCTGGCGGCCGGGACGCTCTCGTTCTGGCTCGGCGCGGGGGCCGGTGCCACGGCGGCCTTCACCGCCGCGGTCGCCGTGCTGATCATCGCCTGCCCCTGTGCCCTCGGGCTCGCGACGCCGACCGCGCTGCTGGTCGGCACCGGGCGCGGCGCGCAGCTGGGCATCCTGATCAAGGGCCCGGAGGTGCTGGAGTCGACGCGACGCGTGGACACCGTGGTGCTGGACAAGACCGGTACCGTCACGACCGGCCGGATGAGCCTGCTCGACGTGCACGTGAGCGGGATCGAGCGGGCCGAGGCGCTGCGGCTGGCCGGGGCGGTCGAGGAGGCGTCCGGACATCCGATCGCGCAAGCGATCGCCGGTGCCGCGCGGGCGGCCGGGGACCTTCCCGCGGTGACGGAGTTCCGCGGCACCGAGGGGCTGGGCGTCGCGGGAATCGTTGAGGGCAAAGCAGTTCTGGTCGGCCGGGTCGCGTTCCTGGAAGACTGGGGCGTGCACCTCGACGCGGCGTTGCGGGCGGCGCAGACCACGGCCGAGAGCCGGGGCCGCACGCCGGTCGTCGTCGCCTGGGACGGGGTCGCGCGTGCGGTGCTGGTCGTCGCCGACACGGTCAAACCGACGTCGGCGGAGGCGATCCGCCGGCTGCGCGGGCTCGGCCTGACGCCCGTGCTGTTGACCGGCGACAACGAGGCCGCGGCGCGCGCGGTGGCCGCCGAGGTGGGCATCGAGGACGTGATCGCGGAGGTCATGCCGCGGGACAAGGTCGATGTCGTGGCGCGGCTGCAGAAGGAGGGCCGGGTGGTGGCGATGGTCGGCGATGGGGTCAACGACGCGGCCGCGCTCGCGCGGGCGGACCTCGGGGTGGCCATGGGCACCGGCACGGACGCCGCGATCGAGGCCGCCGACCTGACCCTGGTGGGCGGCGACCTGCGCACCTCGGCCGACGCGATCCGCTTGTCGCGGCGCACCCTGGCCACCATCAAGGGCAACCTGTTCTGGGCTTTCGCCTACAACCTGGCCGCCCTGCCGCTCGCCGCCCTGGGCCTGCTCAACCCCATGATCGCCGGCGCCGCGATGGCCTTCTCATCGGTCTTCGTGGTCGGCAACAGCCTCCGCCTCCGCCGCTTCCACTAACCCACCCCCGCGTGGCGCGCGTTCGCCCCTCCGCGGGCTTAGTCGTCCCCCGCGGCGCGTGTTGGTCCTCACGCGCGCGTGTTTGCCGATCACGCGGGCGTATTGGCCCCTCCTGCGGGCGTGTTTGCCCACCACGTCGGTGAGTTGGCCGGTGGCGTCGGTGAGTTTGCCCGCCACGGCGGTGAATTGGCCCGCCGCGCGGGCTTCACCGCGCCGGAAGCAAACCCACCGACGCCGGGAGCAAACTCACCGACGCGAGAAGCAAACTCACCGACGTGGGGCGCAAACTCACCGACGTGGGGCGCAAACACGCGCGCGGGGAGCGAACACCGGGGCGCGAGGCGACCGGTTTCGACATCTGGGGCCTCCGTGGTGAACGGGACCTCCACGGCAGTGGCACCGCCGCCTGCGGGCGGCGAGCCTCGCGGGACCTCCGCCCTGCAGGCGGCGAGGCTCGCGGTGACGAGGCTTACCCGCTAAAGTCTCGCGGGAAATATTCTTCCGCGCGAGACGTTTACCCGAGAGGAACCGGGGACCACCAACAGACCGGCCACCGGCCAGGCACAGAGCAGGAATCAGACCAGGTACCGACCCCAGGTCGGAGCAGCTACCGACCAGGATCAGCGGGCAGCGACCGGCCACGGACCACCGACCAGGTACAGCGGGCACAGAGCAGGAAGGCCACCATGCAGTTCGGAGTGTTCAGCGTCAGCGACGTGACGACCGACCCCACCACCGGCGAGACCCCGGACGACACCGAGCGCGTCCGGTCCATGATCACCATCGCCCAGCACGCCGACGAGGCCGGGCTGGACGTGTTCGCGACCGGCGAGCATCACAACCCGCCGTTTGTCGCGTCCTCGCCCACCACGCTGCTGGGCTACCTCGCGGCGTCGACCAGGAACATCATCCTGTCCACCTCGACCACGCTGATCACGACCAACGACCCGGTCAAGATCGCCGAGGACTACGCCATGCTGCAGATCCTCTCGAACGGCCGGATGGACCTGATGATGGGCCGCGGCAACACCGGCCCGGTCTACCCGTGGTTCGGCAAGGACATCCGCCAGGGTATCCCGCTCGCCATCGAGAACTACGCACTGCTGCGCCGTCTCTGGGATGAAGACGTGGTCGACTGGGAGGGCAAGCTCCGCACCCCGCTGCACGGGTTCACCTCGGTCCCGCGCCCGCTCGACGGGGTGCCGCCGTTCGTGTGGCACGGCTCGATCCGCAGCCCCGAGATCGCCGAGCAGGCCGCCTACTACGGCGACGGTTTCTTCCACAACAACATCTTCTGGCCGATGTCGCACACCAGGCAGATGGTCGAGTTCTACCGGCAGCGCTTCGAGCACTACGAGCACGGCCGCGCCGACCAGGCCATCGTCGGCCTCGGCGGGCAGGCGTTCATCCGTAAGAACTCCCAGGACGCGTGGAACGAGTTCCGCCCCTACTTCGACAACGCGCCCGTTTACGGCCACGGCCCGTCGATGGAGGATTTCACCGCGAGCACGCCGCTGACCGTCGGCAGCCCGCAGCAGGTCATCGACCGCTACGCGAGCATGCGCGAGGACGTCGGCGACTACCAGCGCCAGCTGTTCCTGATCGACCACGCCGGCTTGCCGCTCAAGACGGTGCTGGAGCAGATCGACATCCTGGCCGAGGAGGTCGTTCCGGTGCTGCGCAAGGAAATGGAGGCCAAGCGCCCCGAGGGCGTGCCGGCCGACCCGCCGAGCCACGCCGACCGCGTCGCCGCGCTCGCCTCGTAACGAGAGGAAACCATGAAGATCGTGAGCGTGTCCGCCGGGCTGAACCAGCCGTCGTCCACCCGCCTGCTCGCCGACCGGCTGAGCCAGGCGACCGTGGCCGCGCTGGAAACCGAAGGCACGACGGCCACCGTCGAGACGATCGAGCTGCGCGACCTCGCGCACGACATCACCAACGCGCTGGTGACCGGCTTCCCGGCCGGCCAGCTGCCTGGCGCGCTGGGCGAAATCACCAATGCCAACGGGATCATCGCGGTGACACCGATCTTCACCGCATCCTACTCGGGTCTGTTCAAGTCCTTTGTGGACATTCTGGACAGGGGCTCGCTCACCGGGATGCCGGTGCTGCTCGGCGCGACGGGCGGCACCGCGCGGCATTCCCTCGCGCTGGACTACGCCGTGCGCCCGCTCTTCACGTACCTGCACGCCGACGTCGTCACCACTGCGGTCTTCGCCGCGACGGACGACTGGGCAGGCGAAGGCGACAGCGTGAACCCGTTGCCCCAGCGCATCGAACGCGCCGGACGTGAGCTGGCCGCGAAGATCCTCGCGGCCGGGCGCGAGCGTCCGGCGGACCCGTTCACCGCCGTCCCGGACTTCGCGGACCTGCTCGGCGTCAGCGCGGCGACACCAAACGGCGGAAACGCCGCTGGTTCCCGGTGACGGCCAGCCGCCCGTCCGCGACGGCGGCATCGAATGCGGCCGGGTCGGTCAGGATCTCGTTCAACGTCAAAGGATCCGTGCGGACCGAGGCGTCCGCGGCGGCGGGTTCGCCGGACTCGACGTGGACCTGGCCGGCTTCCGTGCGAATGGTCCAGACCCGGTCGCCGAGCTCCATCCGGTAGGTCGCGGCCGACTCGGCGTGCGCCATGCCCCGCAGGAAGATCAGCACCGACGTCGCGGTGATCGCCGGCTCGGGCGGCAGCGGAACGCGCAGGCCCCACTCGCCCAGCGCGAGCATGATCGGCTCCAGCCGCCGCCCCCATTCGGTCAGCTCGTAGTCGCCCGCGGACCGGCGCCGCAGCACGCCGCGTGCCTCCAGTTCGCGCAGCCGGTCGGTCAGCAGGTTCGAGCTGACGCCCGCAAGTGCCTTGCGCAGCACGGAAAACCGCTGCGGCCCGAACAGCAGCTCGCGCACGACCAGCAGCGCCCACCGCTCCCCCACGACGTCGAGCGCGCGCGCGATCCCACAGGCGTCCTGATAGCTCCGGCTCGTCGGCATGCCCCGAGCCTAGCGCTGAACAGTTGTTTTTAACAACCACGAGCGGTAACGTGCGCGCCATGACACAGGCAGTCGTGCATTTCGAGATCATCGGCACCGATCCCGCGGCCCTGCGCGAGTACTACGGCGCCCTGTTCGGCTGGGAGTTCGACACTTCCGGCCCCGTCGCACCGGAAGTCTCCGAAGCCGGGAACTACGGTTTCATCGGCAACACCGGAGGCATCCCGGGCGGAGTCGGCGGCGGTGCGGACTATCCCGGCCGCGTCCTGTTCTACGTCGGCGTCCCCGACGTGGCAGCAGCCTTACGCAAGGCCGAAAACCTCGGCGGGACTTCGACAATGGGGCCGTCGCGGGTTCCGGGTGGAGCCCTCGTCGTCGCGCATTTCACGGACCCCGAAGGACATCTGGTCGGCCTGGCTGGCCCCGCCTGAGACCCGCGCCGTATAGGTCGTTATACGGCCTTACGGACTGTGATCGCGTGCTACCATCCGGGCCTAGCTGATTTGTCGGAGGCTGGGGGCACGTGAACTCTGACACGCCGGGAAATCTCTTTGCCGCGCCGGAAACGAGTGGCCCGGCACGGCCGATTGCCATGCTGGGCAACGGGTTGCCGGTGCACGGGGTGGTCCGCGGTGGCATGGGCGAGGTTTTCCTGTGCGGTGACGGCGATTCACCGGAACCGCGGATGGCCCTCAAGACCTTCCAGCAGCGCTTCTTCTTCGACCGCGAGGTGCGTCGAGCGTTTGTCCGGGAAGCGGTGGTGTGGACCCGCCTATCGGGCGAGGCGCATATCCTGCCGGCGGTCGGCATCGACGACATCGACGGCCGGCCCTTTGTGTGGATGCCGTTCATTCCCGCGGGCGAAACCGGTCCGTCTGTCCGCGATCGGCTCCTAAACGGTCCACTCGGGGCCGAGGACGCGCTGTCGGTGGCACTGCAGACCGCGACGGGCATGATGCTCGCGAACCGCGAGGATCCCTGGTCTGGTCCACGGCGACCTGAAACCCGAGAACCTGCTGGTGTTCAAGGACTGGGTGTACATCACCGACTTCGGCCTCGCCAAAGGGATCGCCGACAGGACAGCCGTCGAGTTGGACAGCACCTGGGCCT
Source organism: Amycolatopsis sp. GM8 (assembly GCF_021653975.1). Taxonomy (GTDB): domain Bacteria; phylum Actinomycetota; class Actinomycetes; order Mycobacteriales; family Pseudonocardiaceae; genus Amycolatopsis_E. The sequence continues at coordinate 302,910 of NZ_JAJKFK010000003.1, forward strand.
ACCGCGCGCCGGAATGCTGGGACCACCCCTCGACGCCAGCGGCGGACGTCTACGCCTTCGGCACGATCCTGTACGAACTGCTGACCGGCAGGACGCCGCATCTCGCCGACACCAGGCAGGAGTGGCGGTCCGCCCAGCGGTCGGGGGCGATCGCGGTGCCACAGACCGAGGACGGCCTGGAACGCGACCTGCTGGCGTTGGCACCGCGTTGCCTCCAGGTCGACCCGGCTGAGCGACCCGCGGATTTTGAGGCTGTAGAACGACTCGTGCGGGCGGTGGGCGCCTCGCACCGGCCGGAACTCACCGATCGGATCACGCGGTGGAGCGCCGGCGTCGGACAGCTGCTGGACGCCGGACGGTCCGCGGTGCTCAGCAATCTGCTCGTGCGGAGCCTCGCCAGGATGGGCGAGTTCGAACTCGCGCTGGCGGAGATCGACCGAGTGCCGCCGGCGGACCGCACCCCGGTTTTGCTGATGTCGCGCGGCAGTGTGCTGTCGTCGCTCGGGAGGGACACCGAGGCGCTGGCCGAGTTCGACGCGGCACTGGCCGCGGGACTATCCGCCGAGGACAGCGTCAAGTGCCGGAGCGAGTACGCCCTTTCCCTCAACCGGCTCGGCCGCCACCAGGAGGCGGCCGAGCTGTTCATCCGGCTGATGGTGCGGGCGACGCCGCGGCAGCACGCGGAACTCGCGGTCAACCTGGCCACCGTCTACCTCGATGACGACCGGCCACGAGAGGCGTTGCCTCATCTGGTCCGCGCGGCGGCGGAGCAGCCGGACCTCTGGCAGCTGTGGGCGGGCATCGGGCAGGCCCGCGAGGCGCTCGGCGATTTCGGCGCCGCATTCACGGCGTACCACCGCGCGCTCGGCGTGGCGCCGCAGGAACCCCGGCTCCAGATCATGCTCGCCGCGGTGTGCATGGACCACCTCGGTGACTGGGACACCGCGTTCGCGGCGTTGACGGCCGCACACGATCAGGGTTCGTCCTCGGCGGAATGGTTTGTCCGCTATCAGGCCTGCAATCTCCGGCTCGGCCGGACCGAGGAGTTCGCCGCGCTGAACGACGTGATCCGCCGGCAGGTCGGCGACGAGGAGCTGGACCGGCGACTCCGCATGGCGAGCCGCCTCGCACGGCACGACCCGAGAGGAGGCGTATGAGGTTCCCGAAACTGCCGAGGCCCGGGAAACAGGCGGACGCGGGCCGGCTGCTGCCGACGATGCCGTTCATGAACACCCGGTTCTACGTCGAGGCGCAGGCCTTCTCGCTGGACTTCTTCTACGGCCTCGACCTGCCCGACTACGCCGACAAGTTCGAGTGGGGTTTCGCGGAGGCCACCGGTCAGATCCGGGCCCGCCTGCCCATGGCGACGATGCGGTCGACGCCGTTCTACTTCACCCGCTGCCCCGGCTGCGGCGGACATGTGCTGACCAACCGGGACGTCGGCAAGGACCTGAGCTGCCGGTGGTGCGGGGTGTCCGCACCGACCGCGGTGCGCCACGACAAGCGGCTCGACCGCCTCGAAGCGCTGGCGCTCGACAAGCTCGGGAAGCGGGTGACGGACCTTTCCGGCCAGATGTGTGTCGTGATCGTCGATGCGGCGGACGCGAAGCAGGCGAGGCGGGTCCGCTCGATGGGAGCGGAGCTCGGGTTCAGCGAACTCGAGCCGGACAACATGGCCGTGCGGCATCTCCGCGTCGAGGGGTACCGGCGCGGATTGGTCTCGCCGGACGGAGCTTTCCTCGTGGCGTTGCGACAGGTCGCCGCCCCCGGAAGTCGCGGATACGCGGACGAGACTCCCCCGGTGGTCGATCGTCTGATCATCAGACTGCGGCAGGAACTGGGGGCGGTGAACTCCCTTTCGCTGACGTACTCCCCCGACGATGACGACTACCTGGTGCTGCTCTACGAGGGTCGCCACGACGAGGTGCTCGCCGGCCTGCGGGCACGGGTCGCCGAGAACCCGGTCAAGGAAGAGACGATGGCGCTCCTGGGCAGAATGCTTCTCCAGCACGGCTCCGACGCCGAGGCGGAGGAGGTGATCAGCCGGGGAGTCCGGCTGTGGCCGGCCGGCGCGGACTGGTGGCGGCTGCTGGGTGAGCTCCGGCTGAGGTCCGGCCGGTTCGGCGATGCGGCGGAGTCGTTCGAGCGCTCGCTGGGTATCGATCCCCACCAGGCCGACGCCATGGCGCTGCTCGCCCAGTGCCACCGCGAACTCGGCGACGTCGACCGGGCCGAGGCTCTCGAAGCGCGAGCCAGGACCATCGGCTGGGGGTAGGTGCGGAAACGTGATGGAACTCGTGGTGACCAAGCTCGCCGGCTCGCTCGCCAAAGAGCTCGCCGGCCCGGCCCGGCGCAAGCTGACCGACCTGGCGCTGGGCGAGCGTGACAGCCGGGCGCTGGAAGACGTGTGCCGTGGCGCGTTGTGGCGTGCCGTGTACGAGATGGAAGACGACGGCGTCGGTCGTGCGGAGCTGGAGCACACGCTGGGCCTGCTGGAACGCCTGGTCGCGGACGTGGCTCCGGCCGACATCCCGTCGTTGATCACGACGGAGTCGCCCGACGCGCCAACCCTGGCGCGGTGGCGGCGTCACGCCCGGGAGCTCGGGCTGGATCCCGAAACCTTCCCGGTGCCGTTCGACACCGTCGTCGCGCGCACGCTCCGGCTCATTCCCGAGGAACTCACCCGCGTCGCGGGCAGGCCGGACAATCCGCTGTTCGGGCAGGTCGTCCTGGCCAGGCTGGAACAGCTGGGCGCCAACCTCGCCGCGGTGAGCATGCACGACGGCCTGTCGAGGCTGGTACCGCTGTCGGCCGGGCTGCGGGAGGTGCTCAGCCACCCCTACGAAGCGTGCCGGGCGTCCGGGCGGGCGTTCGTGACCCCGGATCTGTTGCTGGCACTGGCTTCGACCGAGCCGGTGGGCTCGTGTCTGGCGGCGGCGAGCCCGGGCCTGGACGCCCGGCTGGTCGCCCAGCTCCGCGAGTACCTCACGACCACCGACACCGGACCGTTCCAGCCCTTCGACTGGGACGAACGCGCGGACGTGCTTCGCGCGCGGCAACTCGCGTGGGCTGCCCAGGTACCCGCCGTCACCGGGTTGTTCATGCTGCGGGGTGTGCTCGACACCCCGTCGAACACCCGCCGGCAGCTCGCCGCGTGGCTCGGCCCCGTGTTCGACCGGCTGTGCGACCTCGCCCGGACCCGCAGTCGCGCCACGGCCACCCCGTCCGGCACACCCGGTTTGATCTTCCCGGGGCCGGGGGGAGCCCTCGACTGAGGTTCCCCCGCCCGCGCCGGGATGGCGGTGATTACCCCACCGAGGTAGCGGGCCGCGGAGTGAGGGACTAAGTTTCTCGCGAACCTGGTGAAGGACCTGCCCGGTCCCGATCCTGACCGTCCTTTGTGGACTCGTTATCGAGGAGCGGCGTGCCGACGAGGACCCTGTCGCACGGCGAATGCGTCCGGCTGATCCGCGCCCCCGCGCGCTACCGGCCCGTCCTCGCGTCGATCGACGGGCAAGATCCGGTACCGCTGACGTGTTTCGTGCTCGACGAGGGTGACCTGCTGGTCCCGGCCGGCCGGGACCGGGAGCTGGTCCGCCGCGCGATCGGCCGCACCGTCGCGATCACCGTCACCCAGCGGAACCTGCACGCACCCGGCGGCTGGACGGTGACCGGGATCGGGCTCGCCCGCCCGCTCGTCGCGGCCGACCGCCCGGACCCGCTGCCCCGCACCACGGTGCCCGAAGACTTCGACGCGGGCCTGCGCGTCGTGATCGCCCGGCTGACCGGCGCGGAAGAGGTCTGAACGGCGGCTTGCGGGGCTCTACCCCACGGTCCACAATGGACAATTGTGCGCCGTAAGCAGGTGATCTGGGTGGTCGCGGTCGTCGTCGTGCTGGTCGCCGCGGCGGTCGTGGCGGTCCTCGCGCTGCGGGGCGGGCCGGCGGCGGCCCCGCCCGAGCAGGCCGGGTCCACCGGCCCGGTGCTGGTGGTGAAGATCGACAACGTGGACGAGGCGCGGCCCGCGACCGGGCTCGGCTCGGCCGACGTGCTCTACGTGGAGCCCGTCGAGGGCGGGCTGACCCGCGCGGCGGCCGTGTTCACGGCTAACCGGCCGGACGTGGTCGGTCCCGTGCGCAGTGCCCGGGAGACGGACTTCGACCTGCTCGCCCAGTACCGGCATCCGGTGTTCGCGTACTCCGGCGCGGCACCGGAGGTCGTGCAGGCGCTGCACACGCCGCCGCTGTCCGCGCGCGTCGTCAATGCCTCGCCGGACGACGTTCCGGCCGCCTACTTCCGCCAGCCCGGCAAGGCGGCGCCGCACAACTTGTACGCGCACGCGGCCGCGCTGCCGACGAGCGACGGCGCCCTGCCCGACGCGGTGCTGCCGCGCGGCGCGGCGCCCGCCGGCGGGACCCCGGCGACCGATCAGACGGCGGCTGTCGGCGCGGCCTCCTTCGCGTTCCACTGGGCTGACGGGCGCTGGCGGATCTCGATGGACGGCACCCCGTTCACCTCCACCGAGTCCGGGCAGCTGACCGCGTCGACGGTGATCCTGCAGCGGGTGACCACGACGACCAGCGCACTCGGCGGCAACGGCGCTTCACCGCTCGTGCATACGACCGGCACCGGCGAGGCGACGATGTTGCGCGACGGGCAGTCGTTCCACGGCACCTGGTCCCGCCCCTCGGCGGACGCGGGCACCACCTTCACGACCGACAGCGGCGCGCCGCTCCCCGCGTCCCCCGGCCAGGTCTGGGTCCTGCTCATCCCGGCGTAGCACTCGGCGTCCCGAACGTAGAACTCGCCGTCCCGAACGTACGACTCGGCGTCTCGAGTGTCGGACTCGCGGGGAGCCCGGCGAGTCCGACACTCAGGACAGCGAGTTCGGCACTCAGGTGATGCGGAGGGCGAGCTGCTCGTTGTTGGACGTGTAGCAGAGGTACTCGAACGTGATGCCCGTGCGGGCGACGAACTCCTGCCACGCCTGGTGCTCGTGCTCCTCCCAGCCCGGGTAGTTGAAGTACTCGTCGAACAGCACCACGCTGCCCGGGCGCAGCCGGTCCCCGAGGTGGTCGAGCACGGTCACGGTCGACGAATACAGGTCGGCGTCCAGGTGCAGGAACGCCACCGGACCCGGATGGGTGGCGGCGAACTCCGGCACGGTGTCGGCGAACCAGCCGACCACCAGCTCCGCCCCGTCGACCTCGGGCAGCTCACCGCGCCGGTGGAACGCGCCCGCCGGGATGTTGGTCCGCCACGCCTCGGGCAGCCCCTGGAACGAGTCGAACCCGTAGATCTCGCGCCCCGGCAGCGCCGCCGCGATCGCCTTGAGCGAGGTGCCGCTGAACACGCCGAACTCGCACACCATGCCCTCGTCCGGGGTGAAGGAAAGGCTGTGCTGCAACGTTTCCATCGGGTGCGGGAAGCTCGCCACCCTGGGCAGGTGCTGCCGGACGAACCGGTCGGCACTCGCGACCGCGGCGCGCTCCCCCGCCGCGTAGATGTCGCGCCGCGAGCGGAACTCGACCTCCCGCACCAGGTCGGCGAGCCGCGCCGATTCGTCACGCAGGTCCCGCCGCAGCTCGTCGACCAGGGCTTCGAGCCGGGCGTAGTGCCGGTCGGCGCTCTCGTCGACGACCCGGGCGAGCCTGGTCCGCAGGCCCTCGCGCAGCCGCTCCAACATAAGAAGTCCCCTCAATCCGTTTCGAACAGCCGTGACCAGTTGGACCGGCTGGTGAGCTCGGGCATCGCGTCCCGGTACCGGCGGCCGGCGTGCCGCCCCTCCCGCAGGAACCGCGCGATCACCCCGGTGCCGTGCGTGGCCAGCGCGCGCAGCACCGCCGGGTCCCGCTCGCGCAGCCGCACCCCGTTCTGCGCCGGGTCGGTCACGACCGCCTTGTCGTACAAGGAAACGTGCCACCACCGGTTGTGCCGGGCGGCGATCGTGGCGGCTCCCCGGGTGCGGCCCAGCAGCTGGTACACCGCCCGCTTGGTGAGCACCAGGCTCGGCTTCGACGGGGTCGGCTCGGGCACCGCGACCGGCAGCACGGGCGCCCCGCACAGCGGATGCACCACGGTTTCCGGGTACTCGGCGCGCAGCTTGCGGATCGTCGCGACCGCCTGCACCCCGCCGTCCCCGAGCACCTCCGGGCCGCGCAGGAAGTCCTCGACCGCGGCGATCAGCGTGCGCGCCAGGCCGTACCGCATCGAGGTCAGGTACCGCCACAGCTCACCGAACAGGAACCACGCGGTGCCCTTGATGTCGAACTCGCCGTGCAGCGCGCTGACCACGAGCGCGTTGCGGAGGCTGAAGTAGCGCGACCAGTCGTCCCAGTCCTTCCACGAGAAGTCCGCGTGCCACACGCCGGCCCCCGCGAGGGTGACGGTCGGGAAGCCGGCGGCGCGGGCCCGCAGCCCGTACTCGATGTCGTCCCACTGGAAGAACATCGGCAGCGGGTAGCCGACGCCGCCGAGCACCTCGGGCGGGATCACGCACGACCACCACGCGTTGTACTCGGCGTCGACCCGGATCTCCTGCCGGGACTTGGTCATGTCCGCGTCGTGGACCGCTTCGGTCACGGCCCGCCCGGCCCGAAGGTGGGCGAGATCGGTGCGCTCCGCGCCGACGTGCAGCCGGTCGGGATGCAGCAGCTGCAGCATCTGCCCGCCGACGATCGTGGGCCGCGCGGCGTGCGCGGCGAAGGCCAGCATCCGCAGCACCGTGTCCGGCTCGGGCACGATGTCGTCGTCCATCAGCAGCACGTACGGCCAGCTCTCCGGCTCGCCCGCGGTCGCCTCGCACAGCCCACGGGTGAACCCGCCGGCACCACCGAGGTTGGGCTGGCGGATGTAGTGCAGCGCCTCGCCCAGCTCCTCCCGCGCCGCGGCGAACCCCGGGCGCGACGAGACCGCGTCACTGCCCTGGTCCACGACGTACACCGCGTCCAGCGCGGCCACGCATTCCCGGTCGGCGGCCAGGATCCCCAGGGTCGCCACGCAGTCGTCGGCGCGGTTGTAGGTGCAGATCGCGATCGCCGCGCCGCGTTCCGCGGCCGGGGCCGTGACCTCCCAGCGCACATCGCCGGCGGTCAGCGGCCCGGCGTCGGTGGTGCTGAACTCGAGCCAGAGCGCCCCGCCGTCGGCGAACTGGTTCAGCCGGGCGTGCAACTCGCACGTCTGCGCGCCGGGCGCGTCCACCCGGACACTGTCCACCGCCCTGGTCAGCCCGGCACTGTCCGAGGCCAGCAGCCGGATCCGGCCCGTGCCCTCGGCCCTGACCCGCACGCCGACCTGCTCGGCGGTGGTCCAGCGCTGCCAGTAGCTCGCCGGGAACCGGCCGAAGTAGGTGTTCGTGCCGACCCGGGCGTTCGGCTCGACGCGAACGCGCGGCCGCTCGGCGACCGCCGACCCCAGTTCGGTCTCGTAGTAAAGCTCTTCGGGCTCGAGATCCCGTGGTGGCGCGAAGAACGTCCGCTGCACCAACCGGGCGGACCGGGCTCTTCCAGTCATGGCTTTCACACTCACACTCCCCTGCGGGCCCGGCGTCCGGCAGTCCGCAGGTTGGGGACCGCGACCGGGCCATGCTCGTCGGCACCGGAGTCGTGCGATGCCCCCTCGCGTCCGGTGCCCAATAGCGTGCCAGCATCCGCGCCGCCCGGCATGTCGAACTGGTGGGTTACACCTGGTCCGGTGGTGTGGTGCCGGGAAGATGCCGAGGTCAGCCCGCTGGTTGCCCGAATCGGGCAAATCAGCTGAGATCGGATGGCGCGGCGAGCGCTCCCCCGTCCGCGGTCAGGGCGCACTCCCTCGCCCCTGCCGGCGGAAACCGTTGGTGCTGTGGTCGAACCGCAGCCGCCGCTCGACGACCGCGCGCGCCACCGCGGTCAGCGGCTCCTCGTTACGGAAGGCGTGCGCGCGCAGGCGGACCAGCGCGTCCAGCACCGGCACGCCGAGCTGCACCGAGAGGATCCCGGCCGCCTGGTGCACCTCGGAGTGCCACAGCGCGGGCCGGTCGGCGCCCTGCTCCCCGGCCTCGGTCGCGGTCGGGATGCCGCCGAGCTCGTCGAGTACCAGCAGCAGCGCGGCGTCCGCGTACACGACCGCATCCATGAGCTCCTCGATGTCGGGCTCGCCGGGGGTGTCGCGGTACAGGTCGAGCACGCCGACCTTCAGCGCGCCCAGCGCGAGCGGCACGCTGTACATGCTCCGTGTCCCCCGCCGCGCCGCTTCGGGCGCGAACATGGGCCACCGGCGCGCGCTGGCGTCCGACGTGAGATCCGCCGCCAGCACCGGCGCGCCCGAGTCCAGCGCGTCGCGGCCCGGCCCGTCGCCGAGGGTCAGCTGCAGCTCGGTCAGTACCCTGGCGCGGTCACCGGTCACGTACACCGGCTCCATCGTGTCGACTTCACTCGCCAGCACCAGCGCCACACCGCTGAGGGAAAACGCTGTCACACAAGCAAGACACGCGTGCCGGGGGGCCAGCCGCTCGCGCCGCGTCCGCGCGCACAGCGACACCGTGGCCCAGACCCGCATCGCGCGGTCACGATCCACTCGATCGTCCATTCCCGGTGGCGCGCCGGGCGGGTGCAGGACAGGCCTTCGCCCGACATCCGGTTCATGCTCGCGACCATGGGCATGGGGCCGATAGAGCAAAAAGGCCCTTAGGCCGTGAGTGGTTGTCACCCTGGAGAAACGGGACCACCGGTGCCAAGCTTGCCCCATGGCGCACCAAGACCGTGGTTCCGGCGAGGGGACGCCGTCCCTGCGTGGCACCTTGTCCCAGCTACGGCTGCGGGAGCTGCTGGTCGAGGTCCAGGAAAGCGTCGAGCAGCTCGTCGGCGCCCGCGACCAGATGGACGGCCTGCTCGAGGCGATGCTGGCGGTGGCGGGCGGATTGGAGCTCGACGCGACCCTGCGGCGCATCGTGCACGCCGCGATCGACCTGGTGGACTGCCGCTACGGCGCGCTCGGCGTGCTGAACGCGGACGGGGTCGGGCTCGCCGAGTTCGTCTACGAGGGCATCGACGAGGACACCCGCACGCGCATCGGGCACCTGCCCGAGGGGCACGGCCTGCTCGGCCTGCTGATCGACCAGCCGAAGCCCATCCGGCTCAGCGATCTCGCCCGGCACCCGGCCTCCTCGGGGTTCCCGGCGAACCACCCGCCGATGCGCAGCTTCCTCGGCGTCCCGGTGCTGGTGCGCGGGCAGGTCTTCGGAAACCTCTACCTCACCGAGAAGTCCGGCGGGCAGCCGTTCACCGAGGACGACGAGGTCGTGGTGCAGGCGCTGGCCGCGGCCGCCGGCATCGCCGTCGAGAACGCGCGCCTGTACGAGGAGTCGCAGATGCGGCAGCGCTGGCAGGAGGCGACCAGCGAGATCCGCGCCGAGCTGCTGTCCCCCGCCCGGCCGGAGGAGGTGCTCGATCTCATCGCGCACCGCACGACGGTGCTGACCGGCGCGGACTACACGCTGGTCGCCCAGCCGGAGGACCCGGAGCTGCCGACGCCGGAGGTCGAGAACCTGGTCGTCACGGTGTGCGAGGGCCTGGACCCGGCCGGCCTGCGGGGCAAGCTGATCACGGTCGCGGAGTCCAGCTGCGGCGAGGCTTTCCGCGACGCGTCGCCGGTACTGACCGACCGGCTGCGGTGGAATGTCACGACCGACATCCCGGAGGAGTTCGGGCCGGCGATGGTGCTGCCGCTGCGGGCGTCCGCCGACACCGTGTCGGGGGTGCTGGTCGCGTTGCGCCGGGCGGGCGGGGAGCGGTTCGGTACCTGGCAGGTGCCGCTCGCGGCGTCCTTCGCCGACCAGGCCGCGCTAGCCCTGCAACTGGCCGACGACCAGCGGCGGCTCTACCAGCTCGAGGTGCTCGCCGACCGCGACCGGATCGCCCGCGACCTGCACGACCACGTCATCCAGCGGCTGTTCGCGCACGGTCTCGCGCTGCAGAGCACCCGGCTGCGCACCCGCTCCCCCGACATCCAGCGCCGGCTGACCGACGCGGTCGAGGACGTGCAGAACATCGTGGCCGAGATCCGGACCGCGATCTTCGACCTGCACGGCGGGCTGCCAGGCACCACGCAGCTGCGCAAGCGGCTACACGAGATCATCGCGGAGGTCACCGCGAACTCGGGCATGCAGTCCACCGTCCGGGTCTCCGGACCGCTCGGCGTCGTGTCCGCGCCACTGGCCGAGCACGCCGAGGCGGTCGTGCGGGAGGCGGTGACCAACGCGGTCCGGCACTCCCGGGCGAACACTCTCACGGTCACCATCTCCGTCGGCGACGACCTCGTCATCGATGTCACCGACGACGGCCAGGGCATGCCGGAGCCCGTCGCACGCAGCGGGCTGCACAATCTCGCCACCCGCGCCGACGAAGCCGGCGGCTCGTTCCGCATCGAGGCGCCCGAGGCCGGCGGCACCCGGATCGTCTGGAGCGCGCCGGTCTCCTAGCGCCACTCACGAAGGCGCGCCGGTGGTCCGCGCGGCGCGCGCGGCGATGGGGGGCGCGGTCACGGGATAGCCGAGGCGCAGGATCGCCTGCGGGTGGCCCGGCAGCCCGAGCCGCTCGATCAGGCCGGCCCGGACCTCGGGCAGCTGCAGCGGCTGGGTCAGCACCGACCCGGCGAGCCCGCGCGCGACCGCGGTCAGCCAGACCTCCTGCAGCGCCACCCCGGCGAGCAGGTGATCGCGGCGGCTGTCATCGTCGGTGAGCACGACCAGCAGGCACTCTTCGCGCAGCCGCTCGGTCAGGGTGAGCACATCGGGCACCCGCGTCTGTGGCCGTACCAGCCCGCCCCACGGCAGGGTCGGCTCGTCCGGCAGCGGCTCGCGGAACTGGTCGGACCACGCCTGCAGCTCGCGCTGGTAGGCACGGTCGCCGCGCAGCATCGAGGCCGTGTAGCCGAGCAGTTCGGCGAGCGGCGGCGCGTCGGACCAGCGCAGCGCGTGAACGCCGGTGCCCTCGGTGACGTCGGCGCGGATCAGTTCCCGGACTTCCGTGGCGGGCACCGGGTGCAGCCCGAACGGCGCGCGGTAGCTGCGCCGCCGGAAGATCGCGGTGTACCGGACCACCTCGGACTCGCTCGGCTCACCGTGTTCGGTGGCCACGATCCGGGCCACCAGGTCGGCGCGAACCGGTTGCGGGAACAGGGAAACCTTCACATCCCAGCCCAGTGCCCTGACCGCGAGACGCAGGTTGGCCAGCGCCGCGCCGCACGAGATCGTCCGGTCACGGCCGCCGGGATCGTGCCGGGGCAGCCACGCCTCGGGCCGTTCGAACAGGTCCACCCCGTCCACGCGCATCTCCAACGCCCAAGGCCGGGTGTTGTGCACTGACGGTGCCCGCTCGGCGGCGCGCGCCAGAACCCCCACCTCGGTCGCCGACCATGTCATGGCCGCCACCCCCTTCCGCTTTCGTCTGCTGACCAGGTTTCCTGCCGGCGCGCGGCCGCGAGTAGAGTCGACCGGCCTCACGGCGAGGGGCTTTGGGTGCCCGGATGCCATCCCGATCAGGGCCGTTCGGCCCTGGTCCCCTGGCCGGCGAGCGCTGAGGCTGGGGGCATGACCGACATGCGGGCCTGGCGCGTGGAGCGGCCCGGGCCGCCCGCTGCCCGCAAGTTCGAGCGGCACCGCGAACCCGTGCCGATCCCCCGCCCCGGCGAACTGCTGGTGCGCGTGCTGGCCTGCGGGGTGTGCCGGACCGACCTGCACGTGCTGGAGGGGGACCTGCCGGTGCACCGGCCGGGCGTGGTGCCCGGGCACGAGGTGGTCGGCGAGGTCGCCGGTGTCGGCTCCGGGGCCGCGGAGTTCGCGGAGGGCGACCGGGTCGGGGTGGCCTGGCTGCGCGGCACCTGCGGGGAGTGCCGGTACTGCCGGTCCGGCGCGGAAAACCTTTGTCCCTACTCGGTTTACACCGGCTGGGACGCCGATGGCGGGTACGCCGACTACACGACCGTGCCCGCGGCTTACGCGCACCGGCTGCCTGACGGGTACTCGGATGTCGAGCTCGCGCCCCTGCTGTGTGCGGGGATCATCGGCTTCCGCGCGCTGCGGCGGGCCTGGCTGCCCGCGCACGCGCGGCTCGGCATCTACGGGTTCGGGGCCAGCGCGCATCTCGCCGCGCAGGTCGCGCTCGCCCAGGGCGCGACCGTGCACGTGCTGACCCGCAGCGCGGAAGCGCGGCGGCTGGCGCTGGAGCTCGGCGCGGCGTCGGCGGGCGACGCCGCGGACCCGCCGCCCGAACCACTCGACTCGGCGATCCTGTTCGCGCCCGCGGGTGAGCTGGTGCCGCCCGCGCTCGCGGCCCTCGACCGCGGCGGCACGCTCGCGATCGCCGGGATCCACCTGAGCGACATCCCGTCGCTGAACTACCAGGAGCACCTGTTCTCCGAGCGCCAGCTGCGCAGTGTCACCGCGAACACCCGCCAGGACGCGCGGGACTTTCTCGCGTTCGCCGCCGAGCACCGGCTGCACGTGGTGACCACGCCGTACGCGCTCGATGACGCCGACCGGGCGCTCGCGGATCTCGCGGCCGACCGGGTCACCGGCGCCGCCGTGCTGACGCCGTGATGACCTTGGTCCTCAGCTGTGGGGACCTAACGACCCGTCGCCAGGGCCCCCTGACCCCTTAGCCTCTGGGCCGAGGACGAAAGGTGTGAACCTTGATCACGGTGTTTCTGGTGGACGACCATGAAGTCGTCCGACGTGGAGTGGCCGGGTTGCTGGAAGCGGACCCCGGACTGACCGTCATCGGCGAAGCAGCCACCGCCGCACACGCACTCGCCCGGATTCCCGCATTGCGGCCCGACGTGGCGCTGCTGGACGTGCGGCTGCCCGACGGCAACGGCGTCGAACTCTGCCGGGAACTGCGCTCGCGGGTACCCGAGCTGAACATCCTGATGCTCACCTCCTACACCGACGAAGAAGCCATGCTCAACGCCATCCTCGCCGGCGCCGGCGGCTACGTCATCAAGGACATCCAAGGCCTGCAACTGATCTCGGCCGTGCACGAGGTCGGTTCCGGCCGCTCGCTACTGGATAACCGCGCCGCCGCAACGCTTATGGCGAAGCTGCGCGCCGACGCGACCCATGAAGGACCGTTGTCCGAACTCACCCAACAGGAACGCATGCTGCTCGACCTGATCGGCGAAGGCCTGACGAACCGCCAGATCGCCGAACGTATGTTCCTCGCGGAAAAAACTGTGAAGAACTACGTCTCCCGGCTGCTCACGAAGCTCGGCCTCGAACGCCGCACGCAGGCCGCCGTGCTCGCGACGAAGTTGCACGAACGGCGACCTGCCGGCGAATCCCGCTAGAACCGCTTCAGGTCGCGGCTCAGCTGCCGCCATTCGCCCGCGATGTCGTTGCCGCGCCGCCGGTCCAGCATCCGCCGCGTGCCCCAGAACGCCAGCGCCAGCACGCCCAGCATGCCCGCCCAGGCCAGCACCGTGACCCCGCACGCCGCGCCGAGCGCCCCCGCCCGCGTCAGTGGTGCGGGCACCGGGTCGCCCGCCCGGTCGATCCAGATGTCGGTCCGCGTGCCCGCGTCCGTGCCGGCGGTGACGTAGATGTCCCCGGTGCGCTCGCTCCCGTCCGGCAACCGCCAGGCGGCCCGCACCGGAACGTCCGAACCGGTCATCCGGACGCTCGTCGTCTCGGTCGTGTCGGCCAGCACCACCGCCGTGGTCTCGGTGCGGCTCGCCTGTTCGGCGGCGGCCTGGCGCGCCGCACCGGTGTAGACCTGTCCGCCGACGGCCAGCGCGGCCGGCAGCATCGCCAGCGACAGCAGGATCGCGAAGGCCGCCGCGAGCACTTCGATCCGGTCCCACCGCGTCGCGAGCGGACTGTGCCGCGAGCGGAGCCAGCGCACCTGGCGTGCGATCCAAACCGACTTGCCGTCCATCCGGACGCACCTCCCTCCATCCCCCCGATCAATCTCGCAAACGGCGGCATGGACCACTAAGGGCCGAGAGTCCCCGCCGGCACAGCGAAAGACCCCATCCGCGGTCCGGGACCTTGTACCCTGTGCGGCCCTCCCCCGGTGCGGAACGCTCGGACCACCGAGAGGGAGACGAGGTGGCCGCACGTGTCCTCCGACCACGGCGAGCGGACCCTGCTGGACAAGTTCGCGCCGGACCGCCAGTTCGTATTGACCGAACATCTGGTGATCGAGGCGCCGGCCGCGGTCACCTTCGCCGCGGTGGAGCACCTGCGCGGCGGGAACCCGGAATCCCCGACGCTGCGGGTGCTCACCCGGACGCGGGTGGTCCCGGCCCGGCCGCGCCAGCAGGGCCCGGCGTTCGAAGAGATCCTGCGCGGCGCGCCGTGGGTGTCACTCGGCGAACGACCCGGCCGCGAGATCGCGTTCGGCGCGGCGGGCCGGTTCTGGACGCCGCTGCCGATCTGGCACGAGATCACCGCGGACGGGTTCGCGCACTATCAGCGGCCCCGGTCGGGCACGATCGCGCTGTCCTTCGCGGTGCTCCCCTACCAGCGGCGGCAGAGCCTGCTGACCTTCGAGACGCGGATGTGCGTGGCCGACCCGGTGTCCCGGCGGTGGGCCGAACTGCATTGGCACAGCATCAAACCCGCCGCGCGGACGGTCGCCCGGCAGCTGCTGCACGCCGTCAACGACGAGGCCACCGGCGGTCGCCGCTACGCGCGCAACTGAACGGTCACCGCGCGATCCTGGTCACCGCGATCCCGATCACCGGGCGATCCCGGTCAGCCGGGACACCGTCGCCGTCCGGCCGGCCAGCAGCATCACGACCGCCTCGATGGGGCCGGTGATCTCCTTGCCCTCGCCCGCGGTCCAGTCCGCGTCCGTCGCGACGAAGCGGTGTCCCGCCCATTTTCGGCGGGCGTGGAAGGGAAAACCGAGGTCCCACAGGTGTTCCGCGGACGCGACCGCCGCACCGGCGGGCATCGGGTGCCGGCGGCCCAGCGGGATGGCGATGTCCTGTGCGTGCACGTGGACGTCCATCAGCGCGTTGTCGAGACTCTGGCCCGGCGCGAGCCGCCGGGAGCCGACCGCGTCCCGGATCAGCCCGATCAGCTCGTCCCGGGACCGGCTCGCCGCCAGCTCCTTCGCGCTCGCATAGACCATCCGATTGAAGCTGCCCCGGGCCTTGATCATCGCCTTCACCACCGCGCCGGCGGTGAAGTGCGGGCCGGCCGTGAGATGGGCCGCGACGTCGAGCACCGTCCAGTTTTCGCACAGCGACGGCGACGCCCACTCGGCGTCCGACAGCTGGTCCAGGAGATCGGCCACCCGGCCACGTTCGGCGTCGACGGCTGCCCATTTTTCGTTGTGATCCATGGAGACCTCGCCTGGATTTGGTACGATGTCCTGACTACTTTAATCAGTGTCTCTGACCATAGTCAAGGAGCGCCGGTGAACATCGGACTGCTGCTCTACATCCCGTACCGCCACCTGGAGAACCGGGTGCTCGACGCCATCGACGCGGCGGGCTTCGACGTCACGGTCTCGCAGGCGCGGGTGCTGCAGCGGGTCGCCGAGCACGGCAGCCGGCTGACCGAGCTCGCCGAGGCGGCGCAGGTGACCAAGCAGACCGCGGGTTTTCTCGTCGACCAGCTGGAAAAGGCGGGCCTGGTGCAGCGCGTGCCGGACCCGACGGACGGGCGGGCACGGCTGGTACGGCTGACCGACAAGGCCCGGGAGGCGGTGCCGGTCGGCACCGCCGAGATCGAGCGCATCGAAGCGGAGTGGGAACAACACGTCGGCAAGCGGAAAATGGCGCAGCTGCGGGAAACCCTGCAAAAGCTGTGCGAGATCACGGATCCGTACCGCTGACCGGAATCGTCCACACTGGACGGTTCACTGGAGTTGTGGCTGCCGCGACGCGCGATGGATGGGGACGGCGATCAACGCGACACCACCGGCGAGCACCACGACTCCGGCCGCCAGGAAGCCGCCCGCGATCTGGCCCAGTGCCGGCGCGGTCGCGCCGACCTCGGCCCGCACGTCCAGCCCGGGCGCGCCGTTCGCGTGCATCACGACGACCGTCCAGTCACCCGAGCGCATCGGCCAGGACACCGTCTGGGTGCCGGTGCCCGCGGCCTGCGCCGTCCAGATACCGGCGTCCTGCGGCGGGGCCGGCGGTTGAATTCCACTGTGGACGGTCTGGACGCGCGAGGACACGTCGTTCACGGTCGCGTAGCTCACCCCGGCCAGGTAGCGGTCGACACTCGCCGACGGTGCGATGCCCAGGAACACCGCCTGCGCCGGATCGAGCGACTCCGCCCGGACGCGCACGTCCCCGACGACGTTCGCCGGCGGCACCGCGCCGGTCAGCACCACCGGCTCGGTGGTCAGCGCGTAACCGCTGGTGGAGAACGTGTTCGAGGCGGTGAGGAAGCCGTCCGCGTCCCGGTCGGAGCGGTCAGCCCACAGCACCGTCGCGCCGCCGGTGAGCAGGCCCATCGAGATCAGCGCCAGCACCGCGCCCGCGACGACGGAGGTGATCCGGCCGCCGGTCCACTGGTGTCGGGGCCCCGGCTCGTCCGCGGCGGGATGTCCGGGCAGCGGCCCGGCGGGGTCACGGCCACCGAGGTCCATCCGGAACGGCGGGTAGGCATCGGTCATCAGCGCGGCGTACGCGGCGACCCGCACCACCCAGCGGTCCATGCCGAGCACGAAGTCGAAGACCGGCCGGGGATAGGAGCCGGTGAACAGCAGGATGACGCCCGCGACGAAGACGAGGATGCCGACCAGGCCGCCGGCCGCCCAGTCGAAGTTCCCGGTGCGGTCGCCCCACGCGTACCAGATGCCGCCGCCGACGAACAGCCCGACGATGATGTACTGCGGGATCGCCAGCAGCCACCATTTCACCAGCACCAGCCCGCGCGAGAGGTGTTCGGGATAGTCGACCTGCAGTCGCGCCGGGTACTCCGGGATGTCGGCGAGGGTGAACGGCGGGTACTGGTCGGTGCCCAGCGCCGCGTAGGCGTAGTAGTGCACGCGCCAGCTCCAGCGCAGCACCCCGACGTTGAAGTCGAAGATCGACCGCGGGTACCGGCCGGTGATCAGGATCGCGAAGAACGCGACGATGGTCAGGATCCCGAACGCCAGCCACAGGAACGCGAGCACGACGTAGTGCGGGATGACGAGAAGCCACTTCACCAGCCACAGCCAGCGGGACAGCGCGGGATCGAGCGAGGCCTCGACACGTACCGGATAGGGCGCGGGTGTGCTCATCCCGACCGCCTCCTTCGCCTGGTCGTGCCCGGCCAGGTGACCGGGTCTCCCCGACCGTGCGCGCCGCGCGCGGACGGGACCAGGCACGAAGGTCACCGGTACGTAAGGACTTCCGCCCTGATCGCCTACTCGTGCGGGGTGCGGTACTGGGCGATGTAGCGCTGACGGATCGCCTCGTCCTCTTCGGCGTGTGCCTCGGCGCGGACACGTTTGCCGGTGCCACGCGGATAACCGTGCTTCGCCAGCCGGTTCTCGGCCGCTTCCTCCATGTAGACGAAGGAGTAGAAGTAGCCGACCAGCCCCGCCATCAGCACCAGCGCCAGCCGCAGCAGCAGCGGGCCGGGCAGCAGCAGCCACACCAGCATCAGCGGCCCGATGAGCACCGTGGTGCGGGCGGTGTGCCGCCAGACCCAGGTCGTCGAGGTCGTGTCGTGCAGAACCCATTCGCGGCACCGGTCGGGCAGGCGGCCGCCGAGGGCGTACCAGACCCACTGGGCCGGGTTCGGTCGTTGTCTCACGCTGACGATAGTAGACTAATATTTAGCACACTAACCATTGGAGTGACGATGACGACGATCGACCTCGGGCCGGATCCGCTCGCCCTGGACCGACAGGTGTGCTTCGCGCTCTCGCTGGCCTCGCGCAGCGTGATCGCGATCTACCGCCCGCTGCTCAAGCCGTACGGCCTCACGCACCCGCAGTATCTGGTCCTGCTTGCCTTGTGGGACAAGGCTCCCCGCACGGTGAAGGACCTGTGCGAGACGCTGCGTCACGATCCCGCGACGCTCTCGCCACTGCTCAAGCGCTTGGAAGTGCTCGGCTACCTGACCCGCGAGCGCAGCCGGTCCGATGAGCGCGCGCTGACCGTCGAGCTCACCGAAGCCGGCCGCGAGTTCCGCAAGGAAGCGGAAAAAATCCCGTACCGCGTGGTCGAGGAGCTCGGCATGGACCTCGCCGAGCTCGAACAGCTGCACGCCGCCCTCGGCCGCGTCCTGGCGGCCACGGCCTGAGCGCTACCAGCGGTGGTGCACCTGCGCGCGGATTCGCCGGTCGTACAAGGACTTCACGGCGTCGAGCGTGCCGGACGGCAACGGCGCGAGCCCGGCCGCGGCCGCGTTCGCGCGCGCCTGCTCGGGTGAGCGCGCGCCCGGGATCACCGACGTGACGCCGG
Organism: Amycolatopsis sp. GM8; assembly: GCF_021653975.1. Taxonomy (GTDB): domain Bacteria; phylum Actinomycetota; class Actinomycetes; order Mycobacteriales; family Pseudonocardiaceae; genus Amycolatopsis_E. Next base: position 321,303 of record NZ_JAJKFK010000003.1, read on the forward strand.
GCTGCTGGATGATCCACCGCAACGCCGTCTGCGCGGAGGTCGCCCCCTCCGGCGCCAGCGCGGCGAACTCCGCCGCCGCCTCGACACCGGTCGCGTAGTCCACGCCCGAGAACGTCTCACCCTGGTCGAAAGCCTCGCCGTGCCGGTTGAACGTGCGGTGGTCGTTCGCCGCGAACACGGTGTCCTTTGTGTACCGTCCGGACAGCAGGCCCGACGCGAGCGGCACCCGCGCGATGATGCCGACCCCGGCCTCGGCCGCCGCGGGCAGCACGCGCTCCAAAGGCTTGAGGCGCAACGGGTTCAGGATGATCTGCACGCTCGCGACGCCGGGCCGCGCGATCGCGGTCAGCGCCTCGTCGCAGGTCTCGACGCTCACCCCGTACGCGGCGATCCGCTTCTCCGCGACCAGTGTGTCGAGCGCGTCGTAGATCGCGTCCGAGGAGTAGACCGGCGTCGGCGGGCAGTGCAGCTGGACCAGGTCCAGCGTGTCGACGCCGAGGTTCGCGCGGGACCGGTCGGTCCACGCCCGGAAGTTGTCCAGGGTGTAGTTCGCCGGGTCGAGGCTCGCCCGGCGGCCCATCTTCGTGGCGACGAAGACGTCGGTGCGGCCCTTCAGGTACCCGGCGATCACCTGCTCGCTCCGGCCGTCGCCGTAGACATCCGCGGTGTCGAAGAAGTTCACACCCGACTCGACCGCCGCGTCGAGCACGGCGTGCGCGTCCTCGACGCTCACCTCGCCCCAGTCCGCGCCCAGCTGCCACGTTCCCAGCCCGACCACCGACACCGCACGGCCCGTCCGGCCCAGCACCCGTTGTTCCATATTTGGAGATTACTGCGGCGCGAAGCGTCTCGATGAGGGGTGGCGGTCGGGCGAGGGGCCGGCGCGTAGTGGCGGACATCCACTTCTCAGCTGACCGTCCGTAACATCGGCCGAGTGACAGCGGGTGTGCTCGGTGCCGGTGCGATCGTCGCCGGGGCGCTACTGGTCCTCCTCCTGCAGTTCCTGCCGGGCACCGCCCAGATCAACCCGCTGCGCCGGACGATCAGCGAGTACGGCCTCAGCACCAACAAGTGGATCTTCAACCTGGCCCTCGTGCTCATCGCGGCCGGTTCGGCGCTGCTGTTCACCCTGCACGCGCTGCGCAACACGATGCCGTCGGCCGCGCTCGTCGCGGGTGCGGTGTGGACGGTGAGCCTGCTGGTGATCGTCGTGTTCCCGAAGACCGACTGGTCCGTCGGGCCGAGCACCGGCGGCACGGTGCACAACATCGCGAGCCTCATCGGGTTCACTGTGCTGCCGGTCGGCATCCTGATCGCGACCAGCGCGGCGTTCCCCGGCGAGACCGGCTGGCGCTGGGCCGCGCGGGTGCTGGCGCTGGCCTCGCTCGGCTGGTTCGGGCTGATCCTCACCGGTGTCCTCGTGATGCTCGCGGGCGGCGGGCCGTGGTGGCGGTTCGTGCCGCTCGGTCTCGTGCAGCGGCTGATGGCGCTGACCGAGCTGCTCGCGGTCGCGACCCTGGCGGTCCCGCTACTACGCTCTGCCGGGTGACTTGAGTTACATCCCTACCGGCCGCCGACGGTTACCGGTAGTTTTCTAAGCGCTCGCTTAGTTCTCAATGCGGAGGAGGAAGGCACGTGACGGAATCGCACTCCCGTGTCGCGATCGTCACCGGCGCCGGCCGGGGTATCGGTGCCGCGGTCGCCCGGCGGCTGGCCGGCGACGGGTTCGCCGTGGGCCTGCTGGATCTGGACGAGGCTGCCGTCAAGCAGGGCGCCGAGGACATCACGGCCGACGGCGGCAAGGCGTTCGGCACCAGCCTGGACGTCCGGGACGCCGACCAGGTCGAGGCGGCCGTGGCGAAGGTGGCCGACGAACTCGGCCCGCCGACCGTGCTGATCAACAACGCCGGTATCACGCGGGACAACCTGATCTTCAAGATGACCGAGGACGACTGGGACGCCGTGCTGGGCGTGCACCTGCGCGGCTCGTTCCTGATGACGCGCGCGGTGCAGCGGCACATGACCGCCCAGAAGTGGGGCCGCATCGTCAACCTGTCGAGCACCTCGGCGCTCGGCAACCGCGGCCAGGTCAACTACTCCGCCGCCAAGGCCGGGATGCAGGGCTTCACCAAGACCCTCGCGATCGAGCTGGGCAAGTTCAACGTCACCGCGAACGCGATCGCGCCGGGGTTCATCGCCACCGACATGACCGCGGCGACGGCCGACCGGCTCGGCGTCTCGTTCGAGGACTTCAAGGCCGGTGCGGCGAGCCAGATCCCGGTGCAGCGCGTCGGCACGCCCGACGACATCGCGCACACCGTCTCGTTCCTGGTCAGCGAGGGCGCCGGGTTCGTCTCCGGGCAGGTCATCTACGTCGCCGGCGGACCGAGGGACTGATCATGCGCGTCTTCTCCAGCCTCGGCGAGTTCGCCGCCGCCAAGGGTGAGCAGCTCGGCACCAGCGAGTGGCACACCGTCACCCAGGAGCAGGTCAACACGTTCGCCGACGCGACCGGGGATCACCAGTGGATCCACGTCGACGTCGAGAAGGCGAAGCAGGGCCCGTTCGGCGGCCCGATCGCACACGGTTTCCTGACCCTGTCGCTGTTGCCGCGGCTCGGCTCGGAGACCTACCGGGTCGAGGGCCTGGCGATGGGCATCAACTACGGCCTGAACAAGGTGCGGTTCCCGCAGCCGGTCAAGGTCGGCGCGCGGGTGCGCGGCACGGCCGAGCTGATCGAGATCACCGATGTGCCGGGCGGGAAGCAGACCGTCATCCGGTGGACGATCGAGATCGAGGGTGAGCAGAAACCGGCTTGTGTGGCCGAATTCGTCGGGCGCCTGCTCGCCTGACGGACCCGCCGGTGCACGCGGGCCGAACGCGTCTTCCGGCCGGATCCACCGGCCGGAAGACGCGTTCGGCTACGCTCCTCCGGGACGAGAACATACCGACTGGTCGGTACTGAGGACGAGGAGGCCGTTCGTGACCAAGGAAGACCCACCGGGACTCGACCTGAGCCGGTTGCGCGCCCATCTCGACGAGCAGGTCCCCGGCCTGGTCAAGGGCGAGCTGACGGCGGAGGTGGTGCCCGGTGGCCGGTCGAACCTCACCTACTTCGTCGGCGACGGCGAGTCCCGCTGGGTGGTGCGCCGCCCGCCGCTGGGACACGTCCTGCCGACCGCGCACGACATGGCGCGGGAGCACCGGGTGGTCAGCGCGCTGCGGGACACGAAGGTGCCGGTGCCGGCGACGCTCACCCTGTGCCAGGACACCGGGGTGATCGGCGCGCCGTTCTACGTGATGGAGTTCGTGGCGGGCAAGGCGTACCGGTTCGCGAAGGATCTCGAAGCCTTCAGCGCACAGCGGACGGCGGCGCTCGCGGACACCCTCCTGGACACGCTCGTCGACCTGCACGCGGTGGTCCCGGACGAGGTCGGGCTCGGCGATTTCGGGCGGCCGCAAGGGTTTCTCGAACGCCAGCTGCGGCGCTGGGGCAAGCAGCTGGACAGCTCGCGCAGCCGGGACATCGAGGGCATGGACCGGCTGCGCGAGCGCCTCGGCCGGCACCTGCCGGAGTCGGGCGCGGCGACGATCGTGCACGGCGATTACCGCCTGGATAACGTGCTCGTCGGCACCGGCGACCGGATCACCGCGGTGCTGGACTGGGAGATGTCCACGCTCGGCGACCCGCTCACCGACCTCGCGCTGATGGTCGCCTACGCCGAGCTCGGCAAGCAGGACGTCGGTTTCGTGTCGAACGTCAGCCTCGCGCCGGGCTACCCCGGCACCGACGAGGTGATCGCGCGCTACGCCGAGCGGTCGGGCCGCGACATCTCCGCGCTCAACTGGTACGTCGGCTTCGCGTTCTTCAAACTCGCCGTGATCCTCGAAGGGATCTACTACCGCTTCAGCCAGGGCCAGACCGTCGGCGCGGGTTTCGACCACATCGGCGACCTGGTCGCTCCACTCGTGGCGCTCGGCGCCGAAACACTCAAGGACTGAGGATGGACTTCGCATTCGACGCGCGCACCGAGGAGCTTTCCGCGAAGCTCTCGGACTTCATGGACTCCCACATCTACCCCGCCGAACCGGTCTTCGAGGAGCAGCTCGCGCAACGCGAGCACCCGTGGGCGCCGCCGCCGGTGATCGCCGATCTCAAGGCCGCGGCCCGCGAACGCGGTCTGTGGAACCTGTTCCTGCCCGGTGAGCACGGTGCCGGACTGACCAACCTGCAGTACGCGCCGCTGGCCGAGATCACCGGCCGCAGCCCGCACCTCGCGCCGTACGCGCTCAACTGTGCCGCCCCGGACACCGGGAACATGGAGGTGCTGGCCGGGTTCGGCACCGAGCAGCAGCGCAAGCAGTGGCTGGAACCGTTGCTGGACGGGGAAATCCGCTCGGCGTTCGCGATGACCGAGCCGGATGTCGCGTCGTCGGACGCGCGCAACATCGCCACCAGCATCGTCCGCGACGGCGACGAGTACGTCATCAACGGCCGCAAGTGGTTCATCACCGGCGCGATGAACCCGCACTGCGCGATCTTCATCGTGATGGGCAAGACCGATCCCGAGGCCGAGCCGCACCGGCAGCAGAGCATGGTGCTGGTCCCCCGCGACACGCCGGGTCTGACCGCCGAGCGCGGGATGAAGGTGTTCGGCTACGACGACAGTTCCCATGGCGGGCACGCCGAGGTGATCTTCGAGGATGTCCGGGTGCCCGCGGAGAACCTCCTCGTCGAGGAGGGCGCCGGGTTCGCCATCGCGCAGGCCCGGCTCGGGCCGGGCCGGATCCACCACTGCATGCGCTCGATCGGCACGGCCGAGCGCGCGATCGAACTGATGTGCCGGCGGGCGCTGGGCCGCACCGCGTTCGGCAAGCCGATCGCCGACCAGGGCGTGGTGCAGGACTGGATCGCCGAGTCGCGGGTGCGGGTCGAGCAGCTGCGGATGCTCGTGCTCAAGACCGCCTGGCTGATGGACACCGTCGGCAACCGCGGCGCGCACACCGAGATCCAGGCGATCAAGATCGCGACTCCGTCCACTGTGGAATGGATTCTGGACAAGGCGATCCAGGCCCACGGCGGCGGCGGGGTCTCCCAGGACTTCCCGCTCGCCGAGATGTGGGCCGGCATCCGCACCCTGCGGTTCGCCGACGGGCCGGACGAGGTGCACAAACGCTCGCTGGCACACCGGGAGCTGAAGAAGTACAAGGAGACTCGATGAGCGTGGCCCGCAAGAATCAGGAGACTCGATGAGCGTGGCCCGCAAGAATCAGGAGACTCGATGACGACCGCGGAAGACCTGCGTGCGCGGGTGGGCGAGTTCCTCGCCGCGCACGATCCGAAGACCACCGACCGGCTCGAGTTCCTGCGGGCGCGCTTCGACGCCGGCCTGGCGTGGGTGCACTACCCCGCCGGACTCGGCGGGCTGGACGCGGCACGCGAACTGCAGTCCGTTGTGGACGGTGAGTTCGCCGCAGCCGGCGCGCCGGACAACAACCCGCGCCGGATCGGTATCGGGCTCGGCATGGCGGCGCCGACGATCCTGCGGTTCGGTACCGAGGAGCAGCGAAAGCGCTATCTGCGTCCACTGTGGACCGGCGAGGAGGTGTGGTGCCAGCTGTTCTCCGAACCGGGCGCTGGCTCCGACCTCGCCGCACTGGGCACCCGCGCGGTCCGCGACGGTGACGAGTGGGTGGTCACCGGGCAGAAGGTCTGGACCTCGGTCGCGCATCTCGCCCGGTTCGCGATCCTGGTCACCCGTACCGATCCGGACGTGCCCAAGCACCAGGGCATGACGTACTTCGTGTGCGACATGACCGCGCCCGGGGTGGACGTGCGGCCGCTGCGGCAGCTGACCGGTGAGGCCGAGTTCAACGAGGTGTTCCTGGAAGGCGTGCGGGTGCCGGACGCCAACCGGCTCGGCGCGGTCGGTGAGGGCTGGAAGGTCGCGCAGACCACGCTGATGAACGAGCGCGTCGCGATCGGCGGCCAGGCGTCCCCGCGCGAGGGCGGGCTCATCGGCATCCTCGCGAAGACGTGGCGTGAGCACCCTGAACTGCGCACCCCGGACCTGCACGAGCGGCTGGTGCGGCTGTGGGCCGACGCGGAAACCGCGCGGCTGGCCGCTTCCCGGCTGCGCCAGCAGCTCGCGGTCGGCGCGCCCGGCCCGGAGGGCTCGGCGATGAAACTCGCGTTCGCCCGGCTGCAGCAGGAGATGACCGGGCTCGAAATCGAGCTCGCCGGCGCGGACGGGTTGCGCTACGACGACTGGACGATGACCCGGCCCGAGCGGGTCGACATGCTCGGCCGCGGCCCCGGATACCGCTACCTGCGAGCGAAGGGCAACTCGATCGAAGGCGGTACTTCCGAGGTGCTGCGCAACATCATCGCCGAGCGGGTGCTCGGCCTGCCGTCGGAACCCCGTGTGGACAAGGACGTCGCCTGGAAGGACCTGCCGCGGTGAGTGATCTGCTGTACTCAGAGGTCGAAGAGGATCTCCGGTCGAGTGTGCGGGACCTGTTCGCCGACAAGGCATCCGCCGCGTCGGTGCTCGCGCGGACCGAGAGCGAAGAGCCGTACGACCTGAAGCTGTGGCGCACCCTCGCCGGCGAACTGGGTCTCGCGGGGCTGTCCGTGCCCGAGGAACTGGGCGGCCAGGGCGCGTCGGCGCGGGAGGTCGCCGTGGTGCTGGAGGAACTGGGCCGGGCGGTCGTGCCGGTGCCGTTCCTCGGGAGCGCGGTGCTCGCGACGTCGGCTTTGCTGGCATGCGGCACGGACGAGTCCGACCAGGTCCTGCGCAGGCTCGCCACCGGCGAGGCGATCGGGGTACTGGCGGTGCCGCTCACCCTGTGGCCGGGCGCGGAATTCCCGTCCGCGGTGAAGGCGGACGGCGGTGTCCTCAATGGACGGATCGGGCTGGTGGCGGACGCGTCCGTCGCGGACGTGCTCATCGTGCCCGCCGTGACGGAGCAGGGGCATGCGCTGTACGCCGTCGAAGGCGCGACGGTGACCGAGGCGACGTCGCTCGACCTGACCCGGCGGCTCGCCGACGTCACGCTGGACGGCACGCCGGGGCGGCTGGTCGCGGGCCCGGACCGGGCCACGGCGGCGCTCGAGCGGGCACTGCTGGAAGGTGCCGGGCTGCTCGCGTCCGAACAGCTCGGGGTGGCGCAGTGGTGTCTCGACGAGACGGTGGCCTACCTCAAGCAGCGCTACCAGTTCGGCCGCCCGGTCGGCTCGTTCCAGGCGCTCAAGCACCGGCTCGCGGATTTGTATCTGGAGCTGGCGATGGCCCGCGCGGCGGCGCGCAACGCCGCGGACACGCTGGCCACCGGCGGCGATGACGCCGGGATCGCGGTCGCGGTGGCCCAGTCGTCGTGCGCGTCGGTCGCGGTGCACGCCGCGGAGGAGGCGGTCCAGATGCACGGCGGGATCGGCATGACCTGGGAACACCCGGCGCACCTGTACCTCAAGCGCGCCAAGAGCGACCAGCTCGCCCTCGGCACCCCGGGCCGCCACCGCGCCACCCTCGCACACCTGGCCAACCTCCCCGCCTGACGCGCCCCTCCCGCGCGCGTGTTTGCCGCTCACGTCGGTGAGTTGGCCTCCTGCGGCGCAAACTCACCGACGTGGCGGGCAAACACGGCGTCAGGGGCGGAGGGAGGCCAGGAGGAGGTCGGCGTAGTGCTCGCCGACCTGGCGGGCGGACAGGCGGCCGGTGGTGCGATACCACGCGCCGAGGTGGTGCACCGCGCCGAAGTAGAAGTCGACGACGATGTCGGCCGGCTTGTCGGCGCGGAACACGCCGTCGCGCTGGCCTTCCTCGATCAGCCCCCGGAATCGCTCGTGATAGCGGCGCCGCTCGGCCCGGACGGACTTGCTGGTCTCCGCGTTGAGCTGGTGCATCGACTGCAAGTAGATGGTCATGTCGTCGAGGTTCCCGATGGTGCTGACCACGACGTCGACCGCGGCGCGGCGCAGCCGGTCGGCGATCGGCGCCTCGGTGACGGCGACCTTCTCCAGCTGTTCGGTCTGCAGCCGCAGCACGCGGCCGTAGACCTCGGACAGCAGGTCGTCCTTGGAGTCGAAGTAGTGGTACATGGCGCCTTTGGTGACGCCGGCGGCGGCGACGATCTCCTGCACCGAGGTCCGGTCGAACCCCTTCTGCGCGAAGAGTTTCGTCGCCGCCGCGAGCAAGCGGCCCGGCACCGAATCCTCGACCATACGCGGCAGTTTACCGGCCGGTACAGGGCGCGGCCGCACCTCGGTGATGGCGTTACCCCTGCTGCTCGATCTTCCGCTGCAGCTTGTTCATCCCGCCCAGCCACCGGTCGGTCTCGGTGGCCCGCCTCGCGTAGTAGCCCGCGACCTCGGGATGCGGCAGCACCAGGAACCGGCCATCGGCGAGCGCTTCCATGACCGTGTCCGCGACCTCCTCCGGTTCGATCGCGGACGCGCCCATGACGAGCTGGCCGCTGGGGCCGGTGCTCGCGAGCATGTTCGTGCGCACCCCCTGCGGGCAGACCGCCTGCACGGTGATGCCGCGGTGCCGGTAGGTCGCGCTGAGCCACTCGGCGAACGCGAGCGCGCCGTGCTTGGTGACCGCGTACGGCGCCGAGCCGAGGATGGTCAGCAGCCCGGCGGCGGACACCGTGGCGAGGAAGTGCCCCCGGCCTCGTTCGAGCCACTCGGGCAGCAGCAGTTTCGCCGCGCGGACGTGCGACATCACATTCACGTCCCACGCCTGCGCCCACACGTCCTCGGGCGTGGCCTCGGTGCCGTGCGGCGCGATCCCGGCGTTGGCGCAGAACATGTCGATCGCGCCCAGTTCCGCCCTGGCCGTGGTGATCAGCCGGTCGACGTCGGCGGCGACGTCGACCGCGAGCGAGCTGCCGCCGACCTCTTCGGCGACGCGAGCGGCGGCATCGCCGTCCAGGTCCGCGACGAAGATCCGCGCGCCCTCGGCGGCGAACCGCAGCGCCATCGCGCGGCCGATCCCGCCGCCGCCCCCGGTGATGACGACGCCCGCGCCGCCGAGGTTCACAGCCCGCCGCTCAGGGTGGAGCCGCCGTCGAGAGTGATCGTCTGGCCGGTCACCCAGCCCGACTCGTCCGACAGCAGGAACGCGACGGCACCGGCCACGTCCTCGGGCACGCCGAGCCGCCCGAGCGGGTAGCGCGAGATGACCTCCTCTTCGCGGCCCTCGTACAGCGCGGTCGCGAACTTCGTCTTCACCACGGCGGGCGCGACGGCGTTGACCCGGATCGTCGGGCCCAGCTCGGCGCCGAGCTCCATGGTCAGCCGGATCAGCGCCGCCTTGCTCACCCCGTACATGCCGATCCCGGGCGAGATGCGCAGGCCGGCGGTGGACGCGACGTTGACGACCGAACCGCCGTGCTCACCCATCCACGCCTCACGGGCGTGCCGGATCCACGCCAGCGGGGCGAGCACGTTGACGCCGAGGATCTTCGCGGCGGCACCGGGATCGGTGTCGATGATCGGGCCGTGGACCGGGTTGATACCGGTGTTGTTGACGAGCATGTCGAGCCGGCCGAAGGTCTCGATCGTCTTGGCGACCGCCTCCCGCTGGTGCTCGGGGTCGTCGGCCTTGCCGGGGATGCCGATCGCGGCGTCGGGACCGCCCAGATCGGCCACGGCCTCGGCGAGCGGCTCCGGTTTGCGGGCGGTGATGCAGACCTTCGCGCCGCGTTCGACCAGCTCGCGGGCGATGGCGAGGCCGATACCGCGGCTGGCGCCGGTCACGATCGCGACGCGGTCCTTGAGCGAGTTCACTGGTGTTCTCCTGTCCGATCCGGGCCGCTGCTAAGCGCCCGCTTACACTGGTCAGAACCGGACCGCCGCACCGGAGCGGTCCCTGAAAGAATCGAACGGTGACCGTGTCGCTGTCCGCCGAACTGTGGCCCGAGGTGCAGCCCGACGCCGCCCGCCGGCTGATGCTGGCCGCGGTCGAGTCCTTCGCCGACCGGGGCTACCACGCGACCACCACCCGGGACATCGCGGCGGCCGCCGGGATGAGCCCGGCCGCGCTGTACGTGCACTTCCCGTCGAAGGCCGCGCTGCTGTTCGCGATCAGCCGCAACGGGCACGAGCAGACCCTCACGCTGGTGGAGAGCGTCATCAGCCAGGCCGGGAGCCCGCCCGAGCGGCTGCGCAAGATCATCGAGGACTTCGTGGCCTGGCACGCGCGCCGGCACACCGTGGCGCGGGTCGTGCAGTACGAGCTGCAGGCGCTGCCGGAGCAGGAGTACGCGGTGGTCACCGGCCTGCGGCGGCGCATCGAGCATCTGGTGCGGGACGTCATCGCCGAGGGTATCGAGCAGGGCGAGTTCACCGTGACCGACGTGAAGACCGCCGCGCGCGCCCTGCTGTCGCTCGGCGTGGACGTGGCCCGCTGGTACAGCGACCGGATCGGGAAGACGCCGAAGGCGCTCGGCCGCGAGTACGGCGAACTGGCGCTGCGCATGGTCGGCGCCCGCGTCTGAGTATCGATGAGACTTCCTCGGCACGAGCATCACCGTACAACATACTAAGCGGTTGGTCAGCTCCGCCGGGCCCGGCGAGCTCCTGCCGCGAACGTAGAACTCGCTGTCCCCGGCGTCGGACTCACCGTCCTGAACGTCCGACTCGCCGGCACCCCCGCGAGTCCGACGCTCGCGACCGCGAGTCGGACACTGGGGACAGTGAGTTCGACACTCGGGACCGTGAGTCCGGCGACGTCCGTTTAGGCTGGGCCGATGGAACTCGACCCGGCCGGGCTGCTCGCCGTCGCCCGCGAGGAGGCCGTCCTCGGCAAGTCCGAGGGCGGGGTGCCGATCGGCGCGGCACTGTTCACTGTGGACGGCGAACTGCTCGGCCGCGGCCACAACCGCCGCGTGCAGGACGGCGACCCGTCGCTGCACGCGGAGACCACGGCGTTCCGCAACGCCGGGCGGCGGCCGCACTACCGGGACACGATCATGGTGACCACGCTCTCGCCGTGCTGGTACTGCAGCGGGCTGGTGCGGCAGTTCACCATCCCGCGCGTGATCATCGGCGAGTCCCGCACCTTCACCGGCGGCCACGAGTGGCTCGCCGAACACGGGGTCACGATCACGCTGCTCGACGACCCGGACTGCGTCACGCTGATGACGGAGTTCATCGACGAGCACCCGGACCTGTGGTTCGAAGACATCGGCACATCCGCGTAGGAGGCATCGCGTGGTTCCGCTCGTCGACCTGGCTCCCTGGTTCAGCGGCACCGACCGGGCGGGCGTCGCGAGGCGCGTCGACGCGGCGCTGCGGGACTCCGGCTTCCTGCTGATCACCGGGCACGGCGTGCCCGACGAGCTGCGCGCGAAGACCCGCGCACTGTCACGTGCGTTCTTCGCGCTGCCCGAGGAGACCAAGGCCCGGTACGCGGTCACGGTCGGCGGCCGCGGCTGGCTGCCGCCAGGGGTGGAGGCCAACGGGTACGCCGAGGGCACCGAAACCCCGCCGGATCTCAAGGAGTCCTACTCTGTCGGCGCCGAGGCGGGCGTCGGCATACCCGAGATCGACGAGTTCTGGTTCCAGCCCAACGTCTTCCCCGCCGAGGTGCCCGAACTGGCCGCGGCGGCACGCGAGTACCTGGCGCGCATGCGGTCCCTGTCCGACGAGCTGCTCACGATCTTCGCCGCCGCCCTGGACCTCGACCCGGCGCATTTCACCCGGCACACGAGCCGTCCGACGTACACGTTCAACATCAACTGGTATCCGCCGATGACCCGGGTCGGCGAGCCGGCGGCGGGCCAGTTCCGCATCGGCCCGCACACGGACTTCGGCACCGTCACCGTGCTGGACCGCGAGGCCGGGCTCGGCGGGCTGCAGGTCTATACCGGCGAAGGCGAGTGGGAGGACGCTCCGTTCGACCCGGCCGCGTTCACCATCAACATCGGGGATCTGATGGCTCGCTGGACCGGTGACCGCTGGCGTTCGACCCGGCACCGCGTGCTGCCGCCGCAGGCGGGCGCGCCGGAGGAGGACCTGGTGTCGCTGATCTTCTTCTACGAAACCGATCACGACGCCCGGATCGACTCGCTCGGGCCGCCGCTGGGCCGGACGAGCTATCCGCCCGTGATCGCTTCGGAGTACCTGCGCGAAAAGCTCGACGCCATCACCGTCGGCTGACGCTCAGGCGGCGATCGTGATCTTCAGGGCGGCGCGGCCGGCGGCGGTCAGCTCGGCGGTGCCGTCCGCGGCGGCGTGCACGTAGCCGCCGTGCGCGAGCGCGTGCGCCGTCATCTGGTCACAGCACGACACGCCGTCGATGAACAGATCCGGTTCACAACTGCTGGACATCATCGCGCGCCCCTCGGCCACCGCGCGCAGCATGGCCAGCGCGCGATGATTCAGATCGCCTTCCACGGAACTCAACCCCTTTGGCTCAAAGTCTGTGCACTCGGTTATCGCACGTTGCTCCATTAGTGTTAGCGCGCGAGACCGGAAACTTGTGGTATCGACACACCGAGGACACTCGCCCACTGGTGGACGATCTTCGTCCGGCGGCGTTCGTCGTCGGTCAGCAGGTTCGCCAAACCGAGTCCGCGGGCCAGGTCGAGGGTGGCCTGGACCAGCTCCCGCACCCCCGGCTGCCGCTCGTCGACGCCCAGCAGCTCCACCGCCACCCGGTGCGCCTCGCGGCCGACGCGGGCCTCCAGCGGCGCCACTACGGACCGTAACGATTCGTCGGTCGAGGCCGTGACCCACAGCTGGAGCGCGGCCCGGAACATCGGCCCGGTGTAGAGGTTGAGCAGCATGTCGACGGCGGCTTCGAGCCGCGACTCCCCCGCCGGCAGCTCCCCGGCGCGCGAACGTAACGTCTCGACCTGCACCTCGCCGAGATACTCGATCGCGGCGGTCACGAGGTCCTCACGGGTCCGGAAATGATGTTGCGCGGCGCCCCGCGACACCCCGGCGCGCTGCGCGATGACCGCGACCGTGGTGCCGCTCCAGCCGAGCTCGCCGAGGCATTCGACGGCCGCGTCGATCAGCCGCCGTCGCGTGGTGCGGCTGCGTTCCTGCTGCGGTTCGCGCGCGGGAGTGCTCACTAGTAGGACTTCGGCAGGCCGAGCGAATGCTGCGCGACGAAGTTCAGCACCATCTCGCGGCTCACCGGCGCGATGCGGCCGACGCGGACCGCGCCGAGCAGCGTGCCCAGGCCGTACTCGCTGGCGAGCCCGTTGCCGCCATGCACCTGGATCGCGGTGTCGACGGACTTGATCGCGACCTCGGCCCCCGCGTACTTCGCCATGTTGGCCGCCTCGCCCGCGCCGAAGTCATCGCCCGCGTCGTAGCGCGCGGCGGCCTTCTGCGTCATCAGCCTCGCGAGCTCCAGCTCGATCTTGACCTGCGCCAGCGGGTGCGCGAGCCCCTGATGGCTGCCGATCGGCGCGCCCCAGACGTTGCGCTGCTTGGCGTACTCGACGCCTTTGTCCAGTGCGTAGCGCGCGATGCCGGTGGAGAACGACGCGGCCATGATGCGCTCGGGGTTGAGCCCCGCGAACAGCTGCGCGAGCGCCGCGTCCTCGGACCCGACGAGCGCGTCGTAGGGCAGCCGGACGTCGTCGAGGAACAGCCCGAACTGCTTGTCGGCCGAGACGAGGTCCATCTCGATCTGCCGGTATTCGAAGCCCGGGGCGTTCGTCGGCACGATGAACAGCGCGGGCTTGAGCTTGCCCGTCTTCGCATCCTCGGTGCGGCCGACGACGAGCACGGCCTCGGCTTCGTCGACGCCCGAAATGAACACCTTCCGTCCATTGAGGACCCAGTCTGCGCCGTCGCGGCGGGCGGTGGTGGTGAGCCGGTGCGAGTTCGAGCCCGCGTCGGGCTCGGTGATGGCGAAGGACATCCGCAGCTCGCCGGTCGCGAAACAGGGCAGCCACGCGGTTTTCTGCGCGTCGGTGCCGAACCGGGCGATGACGGTCGCGCAGATCGCCGGGGACACCACCATCAGCAGCATCGGCGTGCCCGCGGCGCAGAGCTCCTCGCACACCGCGGCGAGATCCCCGATCCCGGCTCCCCCGCCGCCGTACTCCTCGGGCACAGCGACGCCGAGATAGCCGAGCCGCCCGGCTTCGTTCCACAGGTCGCTGGTGTGCCCGCCGCTGCGGGCGAGCTTCGTGTAGTACTCGTGGCCGTAGCTGCGGCCCAGCTCGCCGACCGCCTTGCGCAGCGCTTGCCGCTCTTCGGATTCGGTGTAACTCATTGCTGCTCCTTCACGACGGCCAGCACGGCGCCCATATCGACCTGCTGACCGGTGGACACCGGCAGGTCGGTGACGATCCCGTCGGCCGGTGCGGTGATCTTGTGTTCCATCTTCATGGCTTCCAGCCACAGCAAGGGATCCCCCGCCGCGACCGGGTCGCCCGCGGCGACGGCGATCCGCAGGACCGTGCCCGGCATCGGCGCCACGAGCGAGCCCGCGGCCAAGGCCGTACCGGGCTCGGTGAAGCGCGGGACGGGTTTCAGCGTGACCGGCCCGACGCACACCAGGCCCGGATACGTTGCCACCTCGAAGGTCCGGCGCACGCCCGCGACGTCGAGCACGACCCGCTCCGGCGTGGCGGAGACGAGCGTGATGTCACCGGCCTTGCCTTCGCGATACGCCACTGTGTACTCGCGATCGTCCACTGTGTACCGCTTGCACTGCGGTTGCGAGGGGACGTTGCGCCAGCCGCTGGGGAACCTCGTCCGGTTCGCGGCGGCACCGGCGAAGGCGGCGGCCGTGGCGGCGAGTTGTTCGTCACCCAGGGGTTTCGACAACGTGGCGAGGCCGTGCCGGTCGAAGAACGCCGTGTCGATGTTCCCGGCGACGAATTCGGGATGCCGCAAGACGTTCACGAGTAGGTCGCGGTTGGTGCGCACGCCGTGGATCTTCGCGCCTTCCAATGCCGTCGCGAGCTTGCGTGCCGCTTCGGCCCGGCTGGGTGCCCAGGCGATGACCTTGGCCAGCATCGGGTCGTAGTGCACGCCGATCACCGAACCGTCTGCGACGCCACTGTCCACACGCACCTCACCGGACACGGAGAAGTGGTGCAGGGTGCCGGTCTGCGGCTGCCAGTCCGTGGCGGGATCCTCCGCGTAGAGCCGGACCTCGATCGCGTGTCCGGTCCACTGTGGAGGATCAGCGGGCAGCCGGTCGCCCTCGGCGATCCGGATCTGCAGCGCCACCAGGTCCAGCCCCGTGACCAGTTCGGTCACCGGGTGCTCGACCTGCAGGCGGGTGTTCATCTCCAGGAAGAAGAACTTCCCGTCGTTGGTGGCGAGGAATTCGACCGTGCCGGCGCCGACGTAGTCGATCGCGCTCGCGGCCTTGCGGGCTGCGTGGAACAACTCGGCGCGCATCGCGTCGTCGACGAGGGGTGATGGTGCCTCTTCGATGACCTTCTGGTGCCGCCGCTGGATCGAGCACTCGCGCTCCCCCACTGCCCAAACCGTGCCGTGGGTGTCGGCGAGCACCTGGACCTCGATGTGGCGTCCGGTTTCGAGGTAGCGCTCGCAGAACACGGTCGGATCGCCGAACGCCGAAGCCGCTTCGGCGCGAGCGCTTTCCACCGCGTCGGCCAGCTCGCTCAGCTCCCGTACGATCCGCATGCCGCGGCCGCCGCCTCCGGCGGAAGCCTTGACCAGCAGGGGAAGATCAGCCTCGGTCACCGTCGCGGGGTCCAGTTCGGACAGTACCGGCGCACCTGCGGCGGCCATGATTCGTTTGGACTCCACTTTGGACCCCATCACCTCGATCGCCGCCGGTGGCGGTCCGATCCAGGTGAGCCCGGCGTCGAGCACCGCGTGGGCGAACCCGGCGTTCTCCGACAGGAAGCCATAACCGGGGTGCATGGCGTCGGCGCCGGTCGCTTTCGCCGCCGCCACAAGAAGATCTGCGCGCAGGTAGGTGTCCGAGGGCGCGTCGCCGGGCAGGCGGACCGCGGCATCGGATTCGTGGACGTGCGGGGCGCCGGCGTCCGCGTCGGAGAACACGGCCGCGCGGCCGATGCCCAGTTCGGCGCAGGTGCGGAACACCCGCCGGGCGATCTCGCCCCGGTTCGCGACCAGAATCGTGTGGATCATCGTCCTCACATCCGGAAGACGCCGAAGCCCTCGGCGCCCCTGATAGGTCCATTGTGGATGGCGGACAGGCTCATCCCGAGCACGGTCCTGGTGTCGCGGGGGTCGATGATGCCGTCGTCGTAGAGCATGCCGGACAGGAACATCGGCATCGACTCGGCCTCGATCTGCTGTTCCACCATCGCCCGCATCGCCTTGTCGCCGTCCTCGTCGTAGACCTGGCCGCGGTTCTCGGTCGCGGCCCGCGCGACGATCGAGAGCACCCCGGCCAGCTGCTGCGGGCCCATCACCGCGGACTTCGCGCTCGGCCACGCGTAGAGGAACCGCGGCCCGTAGGCGCGCCCGCACATGCCGTAATGCCCGGCGCCGTAGGACGCGCCCATCAGCACGGACAGGTGCGGCACCTTCGAGTTGGACACCGCGTTGATCATCATCGCGCCGTGCTTGATGATGCCGGCCTGCTCGTATTCCTTGCCCACCATGTAACCGGTGGTGTTGTGCAGGAAGATCAGCGGGGTGTCGGTCTGGTTGGCCAACTGGATGAACTGGGTGGCCTTCTGCGACTCCTCACTGAACAGCACGCCTCGCGCGTTGGCGAGGATGCCGACCGGATAGCCGTGCAGGCTCGCCCAGCCGGTCACCAAACTGCTGCCGTACAAGGGTTTGAACTCGTCGAAGTCGGAGCCGTCGACGATCCGGGCGATCACCTCGCGCGGATCGAACGGCACCTTGAGATCACCGGGCACGATGCCGACGAGGTCCCCGGGGTCGTGCACCGGTTCGTCGTACGCCGATTTCGGGCCGGGGCCGAGCTTGTGCCAGTTGAGCCGCTTGACGATGCTGCGGCCGAGCCGGATCGCGTCGTGCTCGTCGAGCGCGAGATAGTCCGCGAGACCCGAGGTGCGGGCGTGCATTTCCGCGCCGCCCAGGGATTCGTCGTCGGACTCCTCACCGGTGGCCATCTTCACCAGCGGCGGCCCGCCGAGGAACACCTTCGCCCGTTCCTTGACCATCACCACGTAGTCGGACATGCCGGGCAGGTACGCGCCGCCCGCGGTGGAGTTCCCGAACACGA
Organism: Amycolatopsis sp. GM8; assembly: GCF_021653975.1. Lineage (GTDB taxonomy): Bacteria > Actinomycetota > Actinomycetes > Mycobacteriales > Pseudonocardiaceae > Amycolatopsis_E. The sequence continues at coordinate 338,480 of NZ_JAJKFK010000003.1, forward strand.
GCGCGACCGTGGGGATCCGCTCGGCGGAGGCGTTGGTCAGGTTCCGGAAGGTCCGCCCGCCCGGGATGAAGATCTCCTTCTGGGTGGGCAGGTCGGCGCCGCCGGACTCGACGAGGTTGATCGTCGGCAGCCGGTTCTCGGCCGCGATCTCGGCCGCCCGTAAGCCTTTCTTGAGGCTGGACGGGTTGCTCGCGCCGCCCTTCACCGTGGGGTCGTTGGCGACGATCATGCACTCGACGCCCTCGACGGTGCCGATGCCCGTGACGACGCTGCCGCCGACGTGGTAGTCGGTGCCCCACGCGGCGAGCGGGGACAGCTCCAGGAACGGCGAGTCCTCGTCGAGCAGCAGCTCGATCCGTTCGCGGGCAAGGAGTTTGCCGCGCTTGCGGTGCCGTTCGACGTACTTCTCGCCGCCGCCGGCGATGGCCTTGGCGTGCTCGGCCGCCAGGTCGGCGAGCTTGGCCAGCATCGCCTCGCGGTTGGCCGCGAACTCCGCACCCGTGGAGTCCACTGTGGATCGGATGACGCTCAAGCCGTGTACCCCAATCGTTTCGCGGCCAGTCCGGTGAGGATCTCGTTGGTGCCGCCGCCGATGCCGAGGATGCGCACGTCGCGGTAGTGACGCTCCACTTCGGACTCCCGCATGTACCCCAGTCCGCCGTGCAGCTGGACCGCCTCGTTCACCACCCACTCGGCCGCCTCGACCGCGCTGTTCTTGGCGAAGCACGCCTCGGCGATGACGTCCTCGCCTGCGACGTACCGTTCGGCGACGTGTCGGGTGTAGACCCGGGCGAGGTCGGTCCGCCGTGCCATGTCGACAAGTTTGTGCTGTACGACCTGACGCGAGATCAGGGGCCGCCCGAACGTCTCACGCAGGCGGCACCAGTCGAGCGTGAGGTCGAGGGCGCGCTGCGCGGTCGCGTAAGCCTGGACGGCGAGCGAGACACGCTCGGTGACGAACTGGGTGGCGATCTGGACGAACCCGCTCTTCTCCGGGCCCACGAGGTTCTCGACGGGGACGCGCGCGTCTACATAGGACAGTTCGGCGGTGTCCGAGCAGTGCCAGCCCATCTTCTCCAGGCCGCGGGTCACGGTGAAGCCCGGTGTGCCGCGCTCGACGACCAGCAGCGAGATGCCGTGCGCGCCCGGCTCGCCGGTGCGGACGGCGGTGGTGACGAAGTCCGCCCGGCAGCCTGACGTGATGAACGTCTTGGCGCCGTTGACGATGTAGTGGTCGTCTTCACGGCGGGCCGTGGTGCGGATTCCGGCGACGTCCGAGCCGCCGCCGGGTTCGGTGATGGCGAGCGACCCGATCAGTTCCCCGTCGAGGGTGGGCCGCACCCAGCGGTCGATCTGGCGCTCGTCCCCGGCGGCGACGATATGCCGCAGCGCGATCCCGTTGGTCAGCAAGGACGCGACCAGCCCGCCGGACCCGCCCGCGTAGAGGATCTCCTCGGTCACGGTGATCGCGTCGAGGAAGGTACCGCCACCACCGCCCGCGGCTTCCGGGAACGAAACCCCGAGCAGGCCGATCTCCCCGGCCTTGCGATGCAGTTCGCGCGGCAGCTCGCCGGCGCGCTCCCACTCGTCGAGATGCGGCAGCACCTCGTGCTCGACGAAGCGCCGCACCAGCTTCCGCAACTCGTTCACAGCAGAACCTCGGGGATGTCGGCGAAGCGGGCGCGCAGCCATTCGCCGAACGCCTTGGCCTGCGGGTCGAACCGGGCAGCCGACGCGACGCCCTCGCCGAGGAGCCCGGTCACCACGAAGTTGAGCGCACGCAAGTTGGGCAGCACATGGCGGCGCACTGGTAGCGACGCGGTCTCCGGCAGCAGACGCTGGAACTCTTCGACGGTCAGGAAATGCGCGAGCCAGCGCCACGCCTCGTCCGACCGGGCCCAGACGCCGAGGTTGGCGTCACCGCCCTTGTCCCCGCTCCGCGCGCCCACGACGGAACCCAGCGGCGCCCGTTTCGCAGGTCCCGCCAACGGTTCCGGCAGTTCCGGATCGTCCACATCGAACAGTTCCGTCGCCTCGGCGGCGGGCGCGATATCCACCCGCGAGCCGTCCGGCAGTACCGCGACATGCGGTACCAGCACGGAGTCCACAAAGGACGCGGTGTACGCGCCGTACGGGGATGCGTCGGAAGGTGGTGCGGTGACGTGGAATCCGGGATAACTCGCCAGTGCCAGCTCGATGGCGGCGCCGCTGAACGCGCGGCCGGCGATCTTCGGGTTCGCGTCCTTCACCGCACAGTGCAGCAGCGCACTCGCCCGCTCTTCGGTATCGGCGTCCTCGCGGTCCGTGCGAGCGAGGGTCCACCGGATCTCGGCGGGCGGGTCGGCCGCCAGCGAAGCCTCCAGCTGCCGCCGGACGAGCGCCGCTTTCGCATCGATGTCGAGCCCGGTCAGCACGAACGTGGTCTCGTTGCGGAACCCGCCGAGCCGGTTGAGCGCGACCTTCAGCGTGGGCGGTGGCGCTTCGCCGCGGGCGCCGGTGATCCGCACCCGGTCCGGGCCATCTTCTTGCAGGGCAACGGAATCGAAGCGGGCTGTCACGTCCGGCCCGGCGTAGCGCGCGCCGGTGATCTCGTACAGCAGCTGCGCGGTGACCGTCCCGACGGTCACCGCTCCCCCGCTGCCCGGGTGCTTGGTGATCACGCTCGACCCGTCGGCCTCGATCTCGGCGATCGGGAAGCCGGGCGTGCCGAGGTCGTGTTCGGTGAAGAACGCGTAGTTGCCGCCGGTGGCCTGCGCGCCGCATTCGACGACGTGCCCGGCGACGACCGCGCCCGCCAGCGCGTCGTAGTCCTCGCGGCCCCAGCCGTAGTGCGCGGCGGCGGGCCCGACCACGAGCGAGGCGTCGGTGACGCGTCCGGTCACCACCACGTCGGCGTCCGCGTTCAGGCATTCGACGATGCCCCACGCGCCGAGATAAGCGTTGGCCGTCAAGGGTTCCCCGAGCTTGAGCTCGTCGGCGCGGGTCACCAGGTCGTCCCCTTCGACATGCGCGACAGCGACCTCGAGGCCGAGCTTGTCCGCTAGCTCGCGAATGGCGTCCGCGAGCCCGGCCGGGTTCAGCCCGCCCGCGTTCGTCACGATCTTGACGCCTTTTTCCCTGGCCAGGCCCAGGTTTTCTTCGAGCTGGCGCAGGAACGTCTTGGCGTAGCCCCGGTTCGCGTCCTTGAGCCGGTCACGCCCGAGGATCAGCATGGTCAGCTCGGCCAGGTAGTCCCCGGTGAGGTAGTCGAGCGAGCCACCGGTCAGCATCTCCCGGACGGCGGAGAACCGGTCGCCGTAGAAACCCGAAGCGTTGCCGACGCGCAGACTCACCCGAACTGCCCCGCCTTCCGGCCGCCGCCCGCGGGCCCGGCGAAGGCCTGGGCTATCCGCAGCCATTCCTCTGCGTCCCCGCCCGTGGCCTCAAGGTCGGTGTCCGCGAGATTTCGCCGTTGCGTGACCACGAAACAGAAGTCGAGCGCGCTGCCCGTGACGCGCTGCCCGGCGTCCTCCGGCCCGAACGTCAGCACCTCGCCATCCGGCATGCGCAGCTCCACCCGGAACTCCTCGGTGGGCGCGGCGAGCGAGTTCACGGCATAGGCGAAGTCACGCGTGCGCACGCCGAGCCGCGCGATGTGCCGGAGACTGCCGGCCGGCTCGTGCCGGAGGCCGAGCGCGTCGTGCACATCCTGCGAGTGCGCCCAGGTTTCCATCACGCGCGCGGTCACCATCGACGCCGCGCTCATCGGCGGCCCGTACCACGGGAACTTGGTGCCCGGCGGGGCTTCCAGCAACGCCTCGGCGAGCGCTTCCCGGCCGGCGCGCCACTGCGCGAGCAGTTCGTCCCGCGGGGTCCCGGCCCCTTCCCTGGCGGCCGCGTCGACGTAGTTCTCGCCGGTGGCGAGCGCCTCCTTGATCTCCGCCTGGAACTCGTCCGGGGTGCGCACGGCGATCAGCGACTTCGCGTCGGTCCACGCCAGATGCGCGATCTGGTGGGCGATCGTCCAGCCCTCGGCCGGGGTGGGCGTGGCCCAGTCCGCGCCGGCCACGATATCGTCGAGCGCCTGGCTTTCGGCCGCCAGATCGCCCAGGATCGGTCGCAGATCGACCACCACGTTCGCCTCCCTCACGCCTGCTGTGAGCGTGGCATCGCGGCCTGGAAAAATCAAGCGCGCTTGATTGTTTTGCTTGTCGAAGGAGACAGCCGTGGAGTACGCCGAGATCGTCTACACCGTCGAGGACCGCATCGCCACGGTCAGCCTGAACAGGCCGGAAGCCCGCAACGGGTACACGATGCGGATGGCCGACGAGCTGGCGGACGCCTTCGACCGGGCGGACACCGACGAGAACGTCCGGGCGGTCGTCTTCACCGCCGAAGGCGACAACTTCTGTGTCGGCGCGGACCTTTCTCAGGGCGGGTTCGACTTCGACGCGGGCGACGGTGCGTGGCAGGAGCCCGCCGGCCGCTGCTCGAAACGCGTCTACCAGATGAACAAGCCGGTGATCACGGCGATCCGCGGGGCCGCGGTCGGCGCCGGGATCACGATCACGCTCGCCGCCGACTATCGGCTCGCCGCGACCGACGCCCGCTTCGGGTTCGTGTTCGGGCGGCGCGGCATCTTCCCGGAGGGCGGCTCGTCGTGGTTCCTCCCCCGGCTCGTCGGGCTCGGCACGGCACTGGACTGGATGGTCAGCGGCCGGGTCTTCGACGCGCGGGAGGCGAAGGCCGCGGGCCTGGTGCAGCAGGTGCACGAGCCGGAAGTGTTGCTGGACAAGGCTTACGAGCTGGCACGCGAGATCGCCGCCCGGGCGGCACCGGTGTCGGTCGCGGTCACGCGGCAACTGCTGTACCGGATGGCGGGCGCCGCGGCACCCGATTTCGAGCTGGAGTCGAAGCTCATCGCCGGGTTGCCACGGCACGCCGACGCGATCGAGGGCGTGCGGTCGTTCTTCGAGAAGCGGCCGCCGGACTTCCCGCTCCAGGTGAGCCGCGACCTGCCGCCGTACCTGCCGTGGCTGGACTGACAACGGGGCTTGCCAACCTCGGGCGCGCGGCGGGAACCTGAAAACCCAGGCGCTGCGAGGAGGGGGCCTCATGAGCATCCGCGACCGGATCCCGCCTCTCACCGCGATCCCGCTGCCCGGATCCGTGGACCGGCGGTGGCTCGGGAAGCGGTGGCCGGTCCGCGAACTCGCCGCCCCACCGCCGGGCAGCGGCCTCGAGCCGGTGCTCGGCGACGCGGGCGCCCCGCTCATCGGGCACACGCTCGACTCTATGCGGTTCGGCGTCGACTTCGCGCTGCACCAGTACGAAACCTACGGCCCGGTGTCGTGGATGGGGTCGTTCGGCCAGCGGATCGTGGTGCTGTCCGGGCCCGAGGCCACCCAGGTCGCCCTGGTGAACAGGGACAAGGCCTTCTCACAGGAGGGCTGGAAGTTCTTCATCGAACGGTTCTTCCACCGCGGCCTGATGCTGCTCGACTTCGAAGAGCACCACCTGCACCGGCGGATCATGCAGGAGGCGTTCACCCGCGACCGGCTCGCCGGGTACGCGCGGCAGTTCGCCCCCGTCCTGCGCGACGGCGTCGCACGGTGGGGCGACTCGACGCCACGGCTGTACTGGACGCTGAAACGCCTGACCCTCGACGTCGCCACGCACGTGTTCATGGACATGCCCAGCGGTGCCGACGCGAAGCGGATCAGCCGGGCGTTCGTCGACTCCGTGCGGGCGCCGACCGCCATCGTTCGGGCCCCGGTGCCGGGCGGGCGCTGGGCCGCCGGACTCGCCGGGCGGCGCACGCTGGAGCGCTACTTCGCCGAGTACCTGCCCGCGAAACGCGGCGCCCCCGGCGACGACCTGTTCTCGGCGCTGTGCCACGCCACCGGCGAGGACGGCGAGCGGTTCAGCGACGCCGACGTCGTCAACCACATGATCTTCCTGATGATGGCCGCGCACGACACCACCACGATCACCAGCACGGCCGCCGCCTACCACCTGGCCAAGCACCCGGAATGGCAGGAGCGGGCCCGCGAGGAGTCGCGTGCGCTCGGCGACGATCCGCCGGACCTCGCCGCGCTGGACGGGCTGGAGACGCTGGACCTGGTGATCAAGGAGTCGCTCCGGCTGACCGCGCCGGTGCCCTCGCTCCCCCGCCAGGCCGTCCGCGACGTGGCGGTGCTCGGCCGCCATGTTCCGGCCGGCTCGCTGGTCAGCATCGCGCCGAACACCAACCACTACTCCCCCGCGCACTGGACCGACCCGCGCGCCTTCGACCCGGAGCGGTTCGCCGAAGGCCGGCGGGAGGACAAGTCCCACCGGTACGCGTGGATGCCCTTCGGCGGCGGCGCGCACAAGTGCATCGGGCTGCACTTCGGGACGTTCGAGGTCAAGGCGCTGCTGCACGAGATGCTGCGCGCGTACCGGTGGTCCGTGCCCGAGGGCTACCGGCTGCGCTGGGACTACGTGTCCCTCCCGGTACCCGTCGACGGGCTCCCCGTGCGTCTTACCCGGAGCAGATGACCGGCGCGGAAACGGGCGAGCCGCGGCAGGACGCGCCCTGGCACGTCGGGGCGAATCCTCACGAAAAGTGATCGCGTTTACACTGATCATCACTCGTTCAGCCGGTAGACAGTGTCAGTTCGAGATGATGGCGTGACATGACTCCGGGCAGGCACCGGACCGGCGGGGGCACGCGAGCGCCCCTGTCATGGCTGACCTGGCTTTTGTCCACTCAACAAGAGGTGAAGCGTGCCGGAACCTGGTGGGGCGCCAGGATTGGCCGAGGTCGTCCAGCGGTGGGCGGCGCAACTGGCCGACACGGATGGGGTAGGGCTTTCCGCCGACACCCTCGAAGACCTGGTCCACGGGATCGTCCGGGACGCGGTGGCGAAGGTGGACGCGGGGCGCGAGGCCGCCATCCGGCGGTTCAGCGCGCTCTACGCCGCCTCACCGATGGGCATCGCGCTGGCCGACCCGACCGGCGAGATCGTCGAGGCGAACACCGCGCTCGGCGCGTTCCTCGGGCACAAGCCGGAAGACCTGCGCGGCTACCACATCACCGACCTGGGCTTCTCGCGCCGGGACGCCGAGCGCCTGCGGGCCGGGCTCGACGAGCTGGAGGAGACCGACGTCGAGCACCACCGCGAGCGCGTCCAGCTCGCGCACGCCGACGACGCCGGCACCTGGGCCGACATCACGCTCGCGGCACTGCCCGGCGACCGGCTCGGCTCGGTGTACCCGGTGCTGATGGTGCTCGACGCGAACGAGGTGCACTCGCTGCAGGAAACCCTGCGGCACCAGAGCGTGCACGACGCACTCACCGGACTGTCCAACGGATCCCGCTTCAACACGATGCTCGAAGCCGCGCTCAGCCCCGCCGCACGCGACCAGATCGCCTTGGTGTACCTGGACATCGACGGGTTCAAGGTGATCAACGACGGGCTCGGCGCCGGGGCCGGCGACAAGGTGCTGCGCGGCATCGCCCGTAAGCTTAAGGACGTCTTCGCCGGACCGGAGGCGCTGGTGGCGCGGCTGTCCGGGGACGGGTTCGGCATCCTGTTGCGCGGCAGGCTGAACGCACGCGACGTGATCACCCTCGTCGAGCGCGCGCTCGACGATCTGGGCGAGCCGATCTATCTCAACGACCTGGGCATCGGGGTCAGCGCGAGCGCCGGCATCGTGGTCCGCGACGTCGCCGACGGCGGGCCCGAGGACCTGCAGCGCGCCGCCGAAATCGCCCTGCACCGGGCGAAGGAAGCCGGCAAGGCGCAGTGGATGCTGTTCGACCCGGAGCTCGACGCGCGCGACCGCGCCCGTTACCGGCTCGGCGCCGAGATCGCGGGCGCGCTGGAGAACGGCGAGTTCTCCCTGATCTACCAGCCGACCGTGAAGCTCAGCGACCACAGCGAGCTCGCCGCGGTCAACGCCGGACTGCGCTGGCATCACCGCGAACAGGGCGAGCTGGACTCGGACGAGTTCTATCCGCTGGCCGACACGACCGGGATGACACCGCAGCTGGGCCGGTGGCTGCTCACGCAGTCGCTCGCCGCCGCGGCCCGGTGGCGGGAGCGTTACGGGGACGCCGCCCCTGAGGTTTGCGTTCGACTACCGCGGCGCCTTGCGATCGACCCCGATCTGGTGCGGCTGGTCAAGGAACAGCTCGACCGGCGTGCGCTGCCCGCGGCGACGCTGCGCCTGTGCACCGACAGCGAATCGCTGCTCGACCCGCGTGGCGAAGTGGTGGAATCGCTGGCGGTGCTGGCCGATCTCGGGGCGAAGCTGGTGCTGACGGTCAGCGGTTCGGCGGATCTGGAGCTGATCCCGCAGCACGAGCTGAACGTGCAGCACGTGATCCTCACCGGCGCGGTGGTGGACTCGCTCGCCGACGGCGAGGACGAGGTCGCCGCGCGGCACCTGGACCAGCTGATCACCCGGGCCCGCGAGCTGAAGCTGCGGATCGGGTCCGAGGGCGTGGTCAGCGACGAGCACGCGGAACGGTTGCGGGCGCACGGCGTCCTCGCCGCCCGCGGCCCGTTCATCGCCACCTCGGCCACCGACGACCAGGTCGACGAGCTGATCGCCAGCCACCAGGCGTGACCCGCCACCTCCGGCGTGTTTGCTCCCCACGTCGGTGAGTTGGCCGTCGGCGTCGGTGAGTTTGCCCGCTGCGTCGGCGAGTCGGCCGTTCACGGCGCAGAGTTGGCCCCTCTCGGCGCGCGGGGAGCAAAGTCACCGCCCTGGCGAGCAAAGTCAGCGACGTGGCGGGCAAACACGCCAACGCGGCGGGCAAACACGGCGCCCGGGTCACGGGGCCGGCAGGCGCCAGCGGACGTGGGTGCCGGTGCTCGCGGTGCCACCTGGCAACTCCGCGGGCGCGCTGCCGACGCGGGTGAAGCCCAGCCGTGCGGGGACCAGACCGCTGCGCTCGTTCGCCTCGTCGTGCCGGATCTCGACGCGGTTCGCGCCGATCCGGAACGCCTCCGCGACCAGCAGCGCGGTCGCCCCGGTCGCCAGACCCCGCCCGGTGTAAGGCTTTCCGAGCCAGTAGCCGATCTCCAGGCCGCCACCGCCGATCCGGGTCATCAGGCCGATGGAGCCCAGGATCTCGTCGTCGGCGCTGACGATGGCGTACGAGAAAGCCTCCCCGTCACGCCACTCGCGCTCGCTGGTGGCCACGAAGTCGACGGCGTCGGCCTCGCTGTATCCGTCGACCGCCCACGGCATGAACGGCGCCAGGTGATCGAGCGAGTCGTTGACGGCGCGGAACACCGCCGCCGCGTCGTCGATCCGCCAGCGGCGCAGCCGCACTTCACCGTCGGACAGCTCGGATGCGGGTTCCATCCGCCCCATGCTGCCCGACGGCACCCGCCGCGCGCACCAGGTTTAGCTCAGTTCATGATGGCGGAATCCGGGATCTGGGTGTCCCCGCGCAGCGCGTCGAAGAGCTGCTTGGACTTCGTCTTGTCCCAGTTCTCCGCCGACGCCGAGGTGACCGGCACGGTCGTGGTGACCACGCCGCCACTGGAGATGCCGCGCATCGCCCACGCCATCCCGATCAGGTTCTGCAGGTGGTCGCCCTCGTCCATGCTCAGCGCGCCCGGCGCGGACGAGAGCAGCGGGAAGAAGTGGAACGGGTTGAGAATCGTGCCCGCGGTCGCGATCTGGCTGACCAGCGCGCCGATGAACTTCCGCTGGTTCTCCACCCGGTCGAGATCCGACCGCGGGGTCGCGTCGCTGTGCCGCATCCGGACGAAGCCCAGCGCGTGTGCCCCGTCGAGGGTCTGGCAGCCCGCCGGGATCGAGATGTTGGTGTAGTCGTCGTGCATCGGCTTGTCGATGCACATGTCCACGCCGCCGATCGCGTCCACCACGTTCGCGAACCCGCCGAAGCCGATCTCGGCGTAGTGGTCCATGCGCAGCCCGGTCGCCTGCTCGACCGTCTTGACGAGCAGCTGGGGCCCGCCGATCGAGAACGCCGAGTTGATCTTGCCGCGGCCGTGGCCCGGGATGGCGACCTGCGAGTCGCGCGGCAGGCTCAGCAGCGTCGGCTTCGTGCTGTTGTCGGTCAGGTGCGCGATCATGATCGTGTCGGTCCGGGAACCGCCACCGGCCGCCGCGCTGTCGCCGGTGGCCAGCTGCTGTTCCTGCTCCGGGGTGAGCCCGTCGCGACTGTCCGAGCCGACGATCAGCCAGTTCGTGCCCGACGCGGCGGCGGGACGGCCGGCGTAGTCCGCGAGCGCCGATACCCGGTTGATGGAGCTGTCCAGGTAGATCCACACGCCCGCGAGGAACACCACGAACAGGACCACCAGCGTCAGCAGGATCTTGCCGGGACCGAACCGGCGCTTGCGGCGGCGCGGCGGCTGCTGGGGCTGCTGGTCCTCGAAGGGTGACTGCCCCGGCGGCTGTCCTGGGGGCTGCTCGAACCCGCCGCCCGCCGGAGGCCGGGGCATCTGCCGCGTCGCGGGGCGCTGCCGCTCCTGGCCGGGCAGCGGCATCATCTGCGCGCGCTGATGCTGTCGTGGACCTCGTGGCCGCTGTGGCGGGTAGCCGCCGCCGTAGTCGCCGCCATAGCTCATGCGTCTCTCACCCGTCCCCGATCTCGGCTTGACGGTTCCCTAGTGAACCGCAAACCTTCACGGAGAGGACGTCCGACTCCCCGATCGGGTTCTGCCCGTCCTACAACGGCACGCGTAACCGCTGGTCGGGCACTCGGGACCAAACCGGCATCGGGGTCACACCGAGGGCGTCCAGCGTGAAGTCGCGCACCAGGCGGTCCCAGGCGAGCGGGCGCAGCAGCATGGCGTGCGACTCGGACATCAGTTCGAACCGGACGAGCCGGCTAGCGACGGCGCGGGCTCGCTCGGCGTAGGCGTGGGACTCCGCGGGGTTCGTGGTCCGGTCCAGTGTGCCGTGCGCGATGAGCACGCGGCGTTCCTTCACCGGCTCGACCGGCTCGCCGCGCGGGGTCCACGGCGCGAGCGCGCACACCGCCGCGACAGCCGGGTCGTCGGCGACGCGCAGCGCGACCCGGCCGCCCATCGAGTGCCCGATGAGGAACACCGGCACCTTCGGGCGTTCCGCGTGGATCCGCGCCAGCGCCCAGCGCGCGTCGGAAACCGGGTGCTGCTCGGGGTCGTTCCAGCCGCGGACCCGGTCGCGCAGCAGCCGGACCTCGACCCCGTGCCGGGCCGTCGCGGCGGCGACCGCGCGGGCCAGCGGGACCATGCGCAGGTAGGCCAGGTTCCACGGGCGGACCGCGGACAGCCCGTGCTCGGCGCCGCCGTGCAGCACCAGCGCCACCGCGCGGACCGGACCACTGGCCGGCCAGGTTCGTAGCCCTGGCAAGGGATCGAGAACACGGCTCATTCCCGATAGTGTGCCCGGGTGATCGCTGATCTGGTGACTGAGGCGGTGCGTACCGCCGAGAAGGACAATGCCGAACAGGTCGCGCAGGCGGCCGAACTGGTGGCCAAGACGCTGCGGGCGGATGGGCTCGTCTACACCGCGGGCGCGGGCCACTCGCTGGCCGCCGTGGCGGAGACGTTCTACCGCGCCGGCGGCCTGGCCAACGTGTATCCGCTCTACCACCCGCAATTGCTGCCGCTGCACGGCGCGCAGTCGAGCACGGCGACCGAACGCCGCAGCGGCCTGGCCGCCGAAGTGCTCGCCGCCAGCCCGCCCGGCCCGGATGACGTGCTCGTCGCCTTCTCCACCTCCGGCGTGAACCGCTACCCGGTGGAACTCGCGCAGGGCGCCCGCGCCGCGGGGACGCCGGTGATCGCGATCAGCTCCCGGCAATCGGTGGCGTCCGCCCCGCGGCGGGGCGACAGCACACTCATCGACGAGGCCGACCTCGTGCTCGACACCGGCGTCCGCCCCGGCGACTCCAGCTTCCCGGCCGAGGCGCCGCGCACCGCCGCGCTGTCGACGATCCTCAACGCGTTCCTGTGGAACGAGATCCTCGCCCGGGTGGTCACGCTCGTCGAGGACGCGCCGCTGTGGCGCAGCTCCAACGTCGCGGGCGGGGACGAGTCCAACAAGTCGCTGCTGGCCCGCTACCAGCCCCGGATCCCCGCCCTTTCCTAAGCCGCGGTGGGCTCTTCGGCGAACTGGGTGTGGTACAGCTCGGCGTAGCGGCCGTCGGCGGCGAGCAGCTGTTCGTGCGTGCCGCGTTCCACGATCTCGCCGCCCTCGACGACGAGGATCTGGTCTGCGGCGCGCACGGTGGAGAGCCGGTGCGCGATGACGAGCGCCGTCCGTCCGGCGAGTGCGTGCGTGAGCGCCTCGCCGACGGCGGCCTCGGACGCCGAGTCCAGGTGCGCGGTCGCCTCGTCGAGCACGATCACCCGCGGCCGCGCGAGCAGCAGACGCGCGATCGTCAGCCGCTGCCGTTCCCCGCCCGAGAGCCGGTAGCCGCGCTCCCCCACCACGGTGTCCAGCCCGTCGGGCAAGGTCTGGACCAACTCGGCGAGCCGCGCGCGTTCCAGCGCATCCCACAGGTCGTCCTCGTCGGCGCCCGGCCGGGCGTACTCGAGGTTCGCGCGGATCGTGTCGTGGAACAGGTGCCCGTCCTGCGTCACCACGCCGACGGTCTCCCGGATCGACGCGAAGCCGAGGTCCCGGACGTCCACATCGGACAGCCGGATCGCGCCCGAGTCGGCGTCGTACAGCCGCGGCAGCAGCGCCGCGATGGTCGACTTCCCGGCACCCGAGGACCCCACCAGCGCCACCATCTGCCCGGCCTCGGCGCGGAAGCTGATCCCGTGCAGCACCTCCTCGCCACCCCGGTTGTCCAATGTGGACACATCCTCCAGTGACGCGAGGGAGAACCGGTCCGCCGCGGGGTAGCCGAACCGCACGTCGTCGAACTCCACGCGCACCCCGCCCGCCGGCACGGTGCGCGCGTCCGGCTTCTCGGTGATCATCGGCTTCAGGTCGAGCACCTCGAAGACGCGTTCGAACGAAACGAGCGCGGTCATCACGTCGACGCGCACGTTCGCCAGCGCCGTGAGCGGGCTGTACAGCCTGGTCAGCAGCAGGGCCAGCGCGACGACCGTGCCGGGCTCCAGCTGCCCGCGGATCGCGAGCCAGCCGCCGAGGCCGTAGACCAGCGCCAGCGCGAGCGACGAGACCAGGGTCAGGCTCGTCATGAACCAGCGGGTCAGCATGGCTGTGCGCACCCCGATGTCGCGGACCCGTCCGGCGCGCGCACCGAACTCCGCGGCCTCCTCACGCGGCCGCCCGAACAGCTTCACCAGCGTCGCGCCGGGCGCCGAGAAGCGTTCGGTCATCTGCGTGGTCATGCCCGCGTTCAGCTGCGCGGACTCGCGCTGCAGATCGGCCATCCGGCGGCCGATCCGGCGCGCGGGCAGCACGAACACCGGCAGCAGCACCAGCGCGAGCACGGTGACCTGCCAGGACAGGGTCAGCATCACCACGAGCGAGAGCACGAGCTGGATGACGTTGGTGACCAGCCCCGACAGTGTCGCGGTGAACGTGCGCTGCGCGCCGATCACGTCGTTGTTCAGCCGGCTGACCAGCGCGCCGGTGCGGGTCCGGGTGAAGAACGCGATCGGCATCCGCTGCACGTGCTCGAACACCGCGCGGCGCAGGTCGAGGATGAGCCCCTCGCCGATGCGCGCGGACTGCCAGCGCTCGATCAGCCCGAACCCGGCGTCGGCGAGGGCGAGCACGGCCACGAGCACCGCCAGCATGATCACCAGACCGGCCCCGCGCCCGCCGACGATCGTGTCGACGACCCTGCCCGCGAGCAGCGGCGTGCTCACCGCGATCACCGCGGAGACGATCGTCAGCACGAGGAAGATCGCGAGATTCCGCCAGTACGGACGGGCGAACCGCGCGACCCGGGCGACGGTGCCGGGCGTGAGCCCGCGCGGTGCGTCGCCGCGGCGCATCGCCGAGCTCAGCAATGACCAGGTGTTGTCCACCGCTACCCCAAATCTCTACAATACTTCAACTATCGGTCACAGATGACCAGGACAACGCGCCACTCTGACACAAGCTTCCCGAGAAGACCGGCGAATTTCAGCTGCCTGTAATCTTGCTGGTCATGGGTGTCGAAGCGCTGGGCGCACCGCGCGCCCGCACCCGGCCCGCGATCCCGCCGCTCGCGGTGGACCTGGTCTTCTACCTCGGCTGCCTCGCCTACGCCGTGGCGAGCGCGATCGGCTCGGAGTTCTACGGGTTCCGCGTGTGGGGCGGGCTCGCCGCGATCGGCTACGGGCTCGCCGCCGCGCACACGGTGTGGCTGTGGACGCAGCCTCGCCGGCCCGGCCTGTGGAACTCGCGGCGCCTCGGGCTCGCCGCGATCTTCGTGTTCGCGATGCTGGTGCCGCTGGCGGTGCTCGTGGTGCGGCGGCTGACCGGGGTCGACTGGCTGATCACCCCGTACTCGTGGGCCGCGCAGCCCGAGGTGTGGGTGATCGAACGGTCCGCGAGTTTGTTGCTGCACAACGGAACGCCCTATGTGGACGTCACCGCGCTCGGCCGCGCGCCCGAGGTGAACGACTACACGCCCTACGGTCCGGTGATGACGTTGTTCGGCCTGCCGCGCGCCCTGTTCGGCGGCAGCCCGGTGGCCGACGCGCTCACCGACGCGCGGCTGATGTTCGGGCTGACCGCCTGCGTCTGCGTCTGGCTGACGCTGCGGCTCATGGGCAACCCGCGGGTGCCCGTGCGCGCGATCCAGCTGGCCGTCGCCTGCCCGCTGACCGCGCTGACCTGGTCGGTCGCCGGACCGGACCTCGCGATCGTCGGGCTGCTCCTGGTCGCGGGCGCGCTGGCCGCACGCGATCGGCCGGTCGCGTCCGCGATCGTGCTCGCCGCCGTGGTCAGCGCGAAGCTGATCGTCGCACCGGCCGTGGTCGTCGTGGCGGTGCTGACGTTCACCCGGCTCGGCGGCCGCGCGCTCGCCCGGTTCCTCGGCACCCTGATCGTGGCCGGGGCGCTGTTCACCGTGCCGGCGCTCCTGGTCGATCCGGCGGCGTTCATCGAGCACGTGATCCGCTTCCCGGCGGGTCTCGGGGTGGTGACCTCGCCGGCCGCCAGCCCGCTGCCCGGCTACCTCATCGCGAGCACCGGGACGGCGGGACGTGTCCTCGCGTTCGTGCTCCTGGGCGCGGCCGCGATCGCGATCCTGATCTGGCTGCTGCGCCGGCCGCCCGTGACCGGATCCGACGCGATGCTGCGGACCGCGGCGGGCCTCGGGGCGTTCACTCTGCTCACGCCGGCCACGCGCTACGGGTATCTGGTGTACCCGCTCGTGCTCCTCGGCGCGATGCTGTGTTTCCGCCGCGCGGAAGGCCGGAACACTATTGGTAGTACTACTTCTTCTTCACCCGAGTAGCGCCGCCGCGACCGCGCAACTGCACACCCGATTCGGAAAGCACGCGGTGTACAAAACCGTACGAGCGTCCGGTCGACTCCGCGAGGGCCCGAATACTGGCACCCTTCTCGTATTTCTTCTTCAGGTCAGCGGCCAGCTTGTCGCGTGTGTTGCCGGTGATCCGCGCGCCCTTCTTGAGGTCAGCCACGTCTTTCCGCCTTCCTACGACCGTCTCGCGGGCCCTGGCGGCCCTGCACAGGCAATGATCGAACACCGGGACGCGGAATGCCAGGCGGCCAGCGAAAAAATCCTCGGAAACGGCCGATATTGGGCCAATTCAGTGTGGTTGCCTACGACAACTAAACACCCTGTGACCCGTATTCACCGGAAGGTCTTATTGTTGGCGACCGTTCACCACCCGGAGTGCTCTCCTATCGGCGGCGACGGTCGGTGACGATCACGCGAGCTGGACGAGTTCCAGGTAATCGGCTGACCAGTGATCTTCGGTTCCGTCGGGCAAGAGGATCACCCGCTCCGGCTCGAGCGCCTCGACCGCGCCGGGGTCGTGGGTCACGAGCACGACGGCACCGGTGTAGCTGCGCAGCGCCTGCAGCACCTGCTCACGGCTGGCCGGGTCGAGGTTGTTGGTGGGCTCGTCGAGCAGCAGTACGTTCGCCGCGCTGGACACCAGGCCCGCGAGCGCCAGCCGTGTCTTCTCACCACCGGACAGCGTCCCGGCGGTCTGGTCGAGCTGCTCGCCGGTGAACAGGAACGAGCCGAGCAGGTTGCGCAGTTCCTGGGCGCCGGTGTCCGGGGCGAGGTGGCGGATGTTCTCCCACACGCTCGCGTCGTGGTCCAGCGTCTCGTGCTCCTGCGCGTAGTAACCCAGGCGCAGCCCGTGCCCGGGCACGACGCCGCCGGTGTCCGGCTTCTCCATCCCGCCCAGCAGCCGCAGCAGGGTCGTCTTGCCCGCGCCGTTGAGGCCCAGCACGACAACCTTGGAGCCACGATCGATGGCGAGGTCGACCCCGGTGAAGATCTCCAGCGAACCGTACGATTTGGACAGTTCCTCGGCGGTGAGCGGGGTGCGCCCGCACGGCGCCGGCGCGGGGAACTTGATGTGCGCGACCTTGTCCGCGTGCCGCGTCTCGTCCAGGTTCGCCAGCATCTGCTCGGCACGCCGCGCCATGTTCTTCGCCGCGACGGCCTTCGTGGCCTTGGCACCGAGCTTCGCGGCCTGCTGCTGCAGGGCCGACGCCTTCTTCTCCGCGTTCGCGCGCTCGCGGCGGCGGCGCTTCTCGTCGGTCGCGCGCGCCTCGAGGTAGCGCTTCCAGTTCATGTTGTAGTGGTCCAGCTCGCCGCGCGTCGCGTCGAGGAACCAGACCTTGTTGACCACCTCGTCGAGCAGGTCGACGTCGTGGCTGATCACCACGAGCCCGCCGTCGTGCGACTTGAGGAAACCGCGCAGCCAGTTGATCGAGTCGGCGTCGAGGTGGTTGGTCGGCTCGTCCAGCAGCAGGATCGTGTCCGAGCGGCCGGAGGCGCCGACATCCGAAGCGGCGAACAGAATGCGCGCGAGTTCGACCCGGCGGCGCTGCCCACCGGACAAAGTGCGCAGTGGCTGCGCGAGAACCCGTTCGGCCAGGCCCAGATTCGCACAGATTCGCGCGGCGTCGCTCTCCGCGGCGTACCCGCCGAGCGACGAGAACCTTTCTTCGAGGCGGCCGTACTTGCGGATCGCCTTGTCCCGCGCGTCGTCGTCGACCAGTTCGGACATCGCGGTCTGCGCTTTTTCCATGTCCCGCAGCAAAGCGTCGAGCCCGCGCGCCGAGAGCACCCGGTCCTTCGCGCTGACCGACAGGTCGCCCTCACGCGGATCCTGTGGCAGGTAGCCGATTTCGCTGCCGTGGCGGAGGTCGCCGGCGTAGGGCTGGCCTTCCCCGGCCAGCACTTTGAGCGTGGTGGTCTTACCGGCGCCGTTGCGGCCGACGAGGCCGATGCGGTCGCCGGGCTGGATCCGGAGGGTGGTGCCGGCGAGCAGGATGCGCGAGCCGGCGCGCAGCTCGAGGCCGGTGGCCGTGATCAAGGGAACTCCCGGGTACGGGGGTGGACGAGGACAGGCAGAACCGAGCGCGCGGCGCTACTCCCTGAGAATTTCCCGGAACCCCATGAATCCAGTGTAGCGATCAGGGGCGAGCGATTTTCCCCGACTTGCTCACAGCACGAACGAGTCCGACCACGGCTGCGAGGACCGGCCCGACAGCGCGTCGAGCAGCGACACCGCCTGCCGGTCGGTCAGCGAGGACACGAAGTCGATCACCGCGCGGCCGCGGGCGAGGCCGCGCACGGCATCCTCGCCGGTGATCCGCTCGCCGGTCGCGCCGACGAGCAGCTCCGGCGCCTCGGCCGCGAGCCGGCTGAACTCCGCGTGCGCCAGCTCGACCAGGTCGTGCAGCCGCCTGGGCAGCCGCGACTCCTCGTCCCGGTCGCCGAGCCAGGCGTCGAGGGCGTCGACGAGCATGGTGATCAGGCTCGCCTGGCCGCGCTGGTGCAACGCCAGCTCCGGGCGCAGCAGGACGAACCGCCGGTGCACGAACTTGAGCACGGCCACCTCGTGCCACTGCGGCGGCCGGAGCGTGACGTGCCCGGACCGGGTGGTGGGCGATTCCAGCACGACCATGCCGCCGACCAGCCGGGTGGTCCAGCGCGCGGAGAACCCGGCGGTGGCCTGCTCGGCCTCGATCGAGCCGTCGAAGCCGCTGGCCAGCAGGCCGTCGACGAGCTGGGTGCGCACCCGCGCGACGGCGTCGGCGAACGCGTCGTCGTCGACGATCCACGAGTCGCGCACGTGCATCCGGCGGCGCAGCAGTTCCAGCGAGCGGCCCGGCAGCCGGGTTTGCGCGGTCAGCGTCGCACTGTCCATTCCGGCCAGTTCGAGCGCGTGGGCGAGCCACTGTCCGAGTTCGGTGGCGACCGGCGCGTACTGCAGCACGCCGATCCGGTGGAAGTCGGTGATGTCGTGGATCGCGTAGGCGATGTCGTCCGCGGTGTCCATCACCGACGCCTCGATCGTCTGCTGCCACGGCTCGATCAGCCCGGCGTACGGCTCGCGAGCCTGCGCGACATCGTCGAGTTCCGTGCTGTAGGCGGAAAACTTGCCCGAACCGGTGCCCGGCGCGTCGGCCGGTTCGGTGGCGCCGCGGGGCGGGTTGGGCATCTTCGAGGGATGTGGGTCGGGCCGGTGCAGCCGCGCCCACGGGTACTTCAGCACCGCCGCGCGCACCGCCGCGGTGAGATCGAGGCCGACCGCGGACGGGCCGCGCACGTCGGTGGTGGTGAGGATGCGGAAGGTCTGCGCGTTGCCCTCGAACCCGTCGGCGAGCCCGAACCGGTGCCGCGCGACGCGGTCGAGCACCTGCTCGCCGAGATGCCCGAACGGCGGGTGGCCCAGATCGTGCGCGAGCGCGGCGGCCTCGGCGACGTCCGGGTCGAGCCCGCCGAACTTGCCGATCAGCCCGGCTGCCTCGGGCGCGGCCGAGAGCCGGTCGCAGATCGCGCGCGCGACCTGCGCGACCTTGAGGCTGTGCGTGAGCCGGTTGTGCAGCAGCCCGGATCCGGCGGCGCTGACGACCTGGGTGACCCCGCCCAGCCGCGCGAAGAAGGGGGATGCGACGATCCGGTCGCGGTCGGCGCGGAACGGGTTGCCCGCCAGATCCGACCAGGCGGCTTCGGCCGCGTCATCCCGCCGCTGGGTCCGGAGATCGCGGTCCATGGGTCCACACCGTAGCCGTTGTCCCGAATGGTGAGAAAGTGCCCACCGACCCGGCCGTTCCGGCTCACTCCGGGGACACCTCGGTGAACATCAGTCGACAACTCTGGAGAAACGCTATCTGACCGGCGAGTATCGGCTCGTGCGCGCATCCCCGAATGCCGTCCGGTTCGCCTTCCAGCCGTTGTACAGCCTGCACACCGGCGGTGTCGTCGCGCTCGAAGCCCTCGCCCGCCCCGGGAAGGGTTCGGTGCACGAGTTGCTCGACAAGGCCCATCGTGAGCACCGGCTCGCGGAGGTCGACGTCGCGCTCGCCGCCGAGGCGGTCCGTGCGGAGGCCGACCAGGAGACGTTGCTGCCGCTGCACCTCAACCTGACCGCGCCCACCGCCGCCGCGCCGGAGGCCGCGTTCGACCCGCTGCTCGACGCGCTCGCCCAGGTCCGCCGCCGGCCGCGCGAGGTGATGCTGGAGATCGGGCCGCCGTTCGCGCAGGTCTGGCCGGAGCAGCTGCTCGCCGGCCTGCACCGGCTCGGTGAACTCGGCTTCCGGCTCGCCCTCGACGGTCTCGGCCGCGCCGACCTGCCGTTCGCGCTGCTCACCGCCGCGCCCGTGGACGTGCTGAAGCTCGACCGCACGGTGCTGCGCGGGCTGCCCGGTGACGCCGCGTCGGTCGCCGTCGTGGAGTCACTGCTGCACTACACGGCGCGCACGAACACCCGTCTCGTCGCCACCGGCATCGAGACCGAGGCCCAGCTGACCGCCGTCCGCCAACTGGGGGTCCGGATCGCACAGGGGAACCTGTTCGCTCCGGCCGCCGACGGGGTCAACTGGTCTCAGCTACTCACGCTCGCCACGCCCGAGCCCGGCGAGCCGATCTCGCCGGGGCCGCTCGCCGCGCCGCGGGTCGGCGACTTCATGCGCCCGGCGAGCACCCTGCCCGAGACGGCCACCTGCGACGACGTGCGCACCGCGCTCGCGGCCGGCGAGGAGCCGACCGGGATCGTCGGCGTCGACGAGCTCAACCGTCCACAATGGTCGATCGACCGGAACCGGTTCCTGGTCGCGGTCACGGGGCCGTACGGGCACGCGCTGCACGCCCGGCGCGCGGCCGCGCGGCTCGCGGACACCCCGCACGTGATCACCGCCGACGCGGGTGCGCTGGAACTGCTGGAGCTGGTCACCGACGCCGACTGGGGCCGCACCGGCGACGACGTCGTGGTGGTCGACGAGCGCGGGCGGTGCATCGGTGTGGTGCTGGTGACCGAGATCGTGCGCGGGGTCGCGGAGGCGAAGGTCGAAGAGGCCGCGGCGCTCAACCCGCTGACCCGGCTGCCCGGCAGCGAGACGGTCGCCCGCGACATCGACCGCCGGGTCGCGGCGCGCGAGCCGTTCGTCACGGCGTGGCTGGACGTCGACTCGTTCAAGCTGGTCAACGACAACGCGGGGTTCGCCGCCGGCGACGATCTCATCCGGGCGCTCGGGCGGACGCTGACCGACCTGTCGACGCGGCTGCGCAGGACGACGGTGAGTCATGTCGGCGGGGACGACTTCCTGATCGCCTGCGACGTCGACGAGATCGCCACGATCGCGGGGGCGCTGCTGGACACCCCGTGGTCGGCCGAGGGCATGCCGGTCACCGTGTCGCTGGCGACGCTGGTGTGCGCCACGTCGACGATCTCGTCCTACCGGGAGGCTTCGCGTCGCCTGGCCCCGCTGAAGAAGCGGGCGAAGGCCGTGCCGGGGTCGAGCTGGGTGCTGGGCCGCCCGGACACCGACCGCGTCGAGATCCTGCGTGGCCGCCGTCAGCCGCCCCAGCAGTCGCCGCGCGGCGCACCCGAACGGCGCCCTGTGGAGCCCCGGCCGCCGGAGCACCACCGCCCCACGCACGAGCAACGCCCGCCCGAGCAGCGCCCCACGGACCAGCGCACCGTGGAGCACCGGCCGGCCCTGAACCACACCGCCTAGCTCCCGGCCGGTATATACGCATCGGCGACCATATATACTGGCCGCTATGAAGCGCTTGATCGACGTGGATGACGAGAGCTTGGAGGCCGCGCGGTCCAAGCTGGGCACGAGCACCATCAAGGACACCGTCAACGCCGCCCTGCGGCTCGCCGCGAACAGTCCTACCCATGCGGAGTTCGAGGCCGCGATCGACACGCTGGCCGCGGTCCAGTTCGACGACCGACAGCAAGCATGGCGCTGACGTATCTGGTCGACACGAGCGTTCTGACGCGACTCGCTCGCAAGGAAGTACGCGAGGTCGTAGCTCCACTCCTGGAGCAGCGTCAGCTGGCGCGCTGCTCGATGTCCGATCTGGAGCTGGGATTCTCGGCGCGGAACGCACGGGAATGGGACGACATCCATCGTGCTGCCGGATTCTTCGAACTCGTCGAGACCGGGCAGCACGATTTCGAGCAAGCCCGCCGAGTGCAACGCGCGCTCGCCGGCCTCGGGTTCAAGGGCCGCAAGGTGCCGGATCTCCTCATCGCGGCAGTGGCCGAGCGGGCTGAGCTCACGGTGCTGCACTACGACCGGGATTTCGACCTGATCGCGGAAGCCACCGGGCAGCCGGCTCGCTGGGTGGTCGAACGCGGTTCGATCGACTGATCCCCAACCCTGCGAGTCCCACGCTCACGACACCGAATTCGACATTCAGGACGCCGAGTTCGTCAGTGGGCGATCTGCCTGGGCGCCGCGGCCGCGAAGCCGTTCGCCCAGTTCTGCTGGACCTTGGCGGCCTCCGCCGCGTCGGGGACCGCGTTCGTGCATGAGGTGCCTGGGCCGTGGCCGGACATGATCTCCGAGCATGGGCCCGGGTAGTCGTCCGGCAGGCCAAGGTTGTGGCCCAGCTCGTGCGCCGCGATCCTGGTCGGTGCGAAGCCCTCCTCGACCTGCTGCTTGTCGAGGTAGATGTCGCCGTGCCCGTGCCCATCGGTGTTCGTGTACGAGCCCTGGCCGTCGTCGGTCTCGTGGAACACGATCGTCGCGGAGCCGCCTTCGACGAGCCGCACGTCGGTCACCGCGGCGTTCCAGTTCGCGGCCGCCTGGTCGATCTGCGCGAGGTAGTCCGCCGCGCCCGCCGAGCTGTAGTACAGCGTGGTCACCTCGGCCGCGTTCGCCGTCGCGCCCAGCAGCTGGATCCCGGCCGGAAGGACCGCCACCAACGCCCCCGCGAGTACCCGCCTGACAATCATGCCCCTCACCCTCCTTGCAGTCGGTTATTAACCAGCAAAGGTAGAGGGGCGCGCTTTCCTTTAGTACCAACGAAAGTACGAAGCTGCCGTATAGGGCGTTATACAATACCTAAGCACGAAAAACCCCTCCGCGGCGAAAAAGCCGCGAAGGGGTTGTCAGCTCACGGAAATCAGACGGTGAAACCCAAAGCGCGCAGCTGCTCGCGGCCGTCCTCGGTGATCTTCTCCGGGCCCCACGGCGGCATCCACACCCAGTTGATACGGAAGTCCTTGACCACACCCGCATTGCCGACGAGCACCGACGCCGTCTGGTCCTCGATCACGTCGGTCAGCGGGCAGGCCGCCGACGTCAGCGTCATGTCCAGGGTCGCGACGTTGTCCGGCTCGACGCGGATATCGTAAACGAGCCCGAGGTCGACCACGTTGATGCCGAGTTCCGGGTCGACCACGTCGCGCATGGCCTCTTCGATGTCCTCGATCTTCGCCAGATCCGCCGGCTGCGCCTGCTCGGGCAGGTCCGCCGCCGTGCGGCCTTCGCGGGTCTGAGTTTCCTCGCTCATGCCGTCGCTCCCTCTGTCTTGACGAGCGCGTCCTTGAAGGCCATCCAGCCCAGCAAAGCACACTTCACACGCGCCGGGTACTTGGCCACCCCGGCGAACGCGACCGCGTCCTCCAGCACGTCCTCGTCCGGCTCCACCTGGCCCCGCCCCTGCATCAGCTCGACGAACGTGTCCATCGTCTTGAGCGCCTCACCCACGGGCTTCCCGACCACCAGGTCGGTCAGCACCGACGCCGAGGCCTGGCTGATCGAACAGCCCTGCCCCTCGTACGACACGTCCGCGACGGTCTCGCCGTCGAGCTTCAGCCGCAGCGTGACCTCGTCGCCGCAGGTCGGGTTGACCTGGAACGACTCGGCGTCGAACGGCTCCCGCAGGCCGCGGCCGTGCGGGTGCTTGTAGTGGTCCAGGATGATGTCCTGGTACATGCTCTCGAGATTCACGCACCCACCCCGAAGAACTTCTGCGCCTCACGGACGCCGTCGACCAGTGCGTCCACTTCGGACAGTGTGTTGTACAGGTAGAACGTGGCGCGGACGGTGGCCGGCACCTGGCACACCCGGTGCAGCGGCCACGCGCAGTGGTGCCCGACCCGCACCGCGATGCCGAGGCTGTCCAGTACCTGCCCGGCGTCGTGCGGGTGCACACCGTCGATCACGAACGACACCGTCGCGCCGCGGTCCTTCGTCTCGGACGGGCCGATCAGCCGCACGCCCTCGATCTTCGAGATCCCGGCGATCGCCGCTTCGGCGAGCAGGTGCTCGTGCTCGGCGACCTTGTCCATGCCGATCGCGCTGAGGTAGTCCACCGCGGCACCCAGCCCGACGGCCTGCGAGGTCATCGGCACGCCCGCCTCGAACTTCTGCGGCGGCGGCGCGAACGTGGTGTGCTCCAGCGTGACCAGCTCGATCATCGACCCGCCGGTCAGGAACGGCGGCATCGCCTCGAGCAGCTCCCTGCGTCCATAAAGGACACCGATGCCGGACGGCGCGAGCATCTTGTGCCCGGAGAACACGGCGAAGTCGACGCCCAGCGCGTGGAAGTCCACCGGGAGGTGCGGCACCGACTGGCACGCGTCCAGCACGGTCAGCGCGCCGACCTCCTTGGCCCGCGCCACGATCGGCTCGACCGGGTTGATCGTGCCCAGCACGTTCGACTGGTGCACGAACGCGACCACCTTGGTGCGCTCGTTCACCAGCTCGTCCAGATTGGACAGATCGAGCCGGAAGTCCTCGGTCAGGTCGAACCAGCGCAGCGTCGCCCCGGTGCGCTGGCACAACTGCTGCCACGGCACGAGGTTCGCGTGGTGCTCCATCGCGGTGATGACGATCTCGTCACCCGGGCCGACGACGAACCGCTTGGCGGCCGGGTCCGGCTCGGTGGCGGCGTTGCTCATCGAGTACGCCACCAGGTTGAGTCCCTCGGTGGCGTTCTTGGTGAACACCAGCTCCCCCGCGTCCGCGCCGACGAACTCGGCCGTGCGCGCCCGGGCGTACTCGTAGGCGTCGGTGGCCTCCTCGGCCAGCTGGTGCGCCCCGCGGTGCACTGCCGCGTTGGAGGTCTCCAGGAACTTCCGCTCGGCGTCGAGGACCTGCCTCGGCCGCTGCGACGTCGCACCGGAATCCAGGTACACCAAGGGTTTCCCGTCGCGGACGGTGCGCGAGAGGATGGGGAAGTCGGCGCGCACGGCGGCGACATCCAACGGCGTGTTGGCCGCTGTGGTGGTGGTCATCCGCGCCAACTCCTTCCTGGTGTCAGTTCGGGTTCGGAAAAGCTCAGACCGTGGTACCCACGTACTTGACGTAGCCGTTCTCCTCCAGCTCGTCCGCCAGCGCCTTGCCGCCCGATTCGACGATCCGCCCGTCCGCGAAGACATGCACGAAGTCCGGCGTGATGTGGCGCAGGATCCGGGTGTAGTGGGTGATCAGCATGACGCCGGCGTCACCGGAGTCCTTGTAGGCGTTGACGCCCTCGGACACGATCCGCAGCGCGTCGACGTCGAGGCCCGAGTCGGTCTCGTCCAGGATCGCGATCTTCGGCTTGAGCAGCGCCAGCTGCAGGATCTCGTGGCGCTTCTTCTCACCGCCGGAGAAGCCCTCGTTGACGCTGCGCTCGGCGAACTCGGCCGGGATCTCCAGCTTGGTCATCTCGTCCTTGACTTCCTTGACCCACTGCCGGACCTTCGGCGCCTCGCCGCGCACGGCGGTCGCCGCGGTGCGCAGGAAGTTCGACATCGACACGCCCGGCACCTCGACCGGGTACTGCATCGCGAGAAACAATCCAGCACGAGCCCGTTCATCTACCGTCATGTCCAGCACGCTCTCGCCGTCCAGCAGCACCTCTCCGGAGGTCACCTCGTACTTGGGGTGCCCGGCGATCGCGTACGACAGCGTGGACTTGCCCGAGCCGTTGGGGCCCATGATCGCGTGTGTCTCGCCGGAGCGGATCGTCAGGTTGACGCCCTTGAGGATCTCCTTGCGGCCCTCGTCGGTCGTGACGCCGGCGCGCAGATCCTTGATTTCCAGTGTGGCCATGAGATTTCTTTCGTCTTTCTGCGGTGGGAGGGTCAGCTGCCGACGGCTTCGAGTTCGGTCTCGATCGCGTCCCGCAGGCGCTCGCGCACCTCCGGGATGTCGATCTTCATCAGGATCTCGTGGAAGAACCCGCGGACCACCAGCCGCCGCGCGGACTCCTCCTCGATCCCACGCGACTGCAGGTAGAACAACTGTTCGTCGTCGAATCTTCCCGTCGCGCTGGCATGCCCGGCACCGATGATCTCGCCGGTCTCGATCTCGAGGTTCGGCACCGAGTCCGCCCGGGCGCCCTGGGTGAGCACGAGGTTCCGGTTGAGCTCGTAGGTGTCGGTGCCCTCGGCCGCGGCGCGGATCAGCACGTCGCCGATCCACACGGCGTGCGCGCCCTCGCCCTGCAGCGCGCTCTTGTACATCACGTGCGACTTGCAGTTCAGCACGGCGTGGTCGACGAACAGCCGGTGCTCCTGGTGCTGGCCCGCGTCCGCGAAGGACAGGCCCAGCAGCTCCACGTCGCCACCGGAGGCCGCGAACGTGGCGGTCGGCGAGATCCGCACCAGGTCACCGCCGAGGGTCACCACGATGTGCCGGAGCGTCGCGTCCTTGCCGAGCTTCAGGTGCTGCTCGGACACGTGCACCGCGTCGTCGGCCCAGTCCTGAACGCTGACCACGGTCAGCTTCGCGCCCTCGCCGAGCACGAACTCGATGTTGTCCGCGTAGGTGCCGGAGCCGACGTGGTCGAGCACGATCGCCGCCTCGGCGTAGGCCTCGGCGCGCACCTGCACATGCCCGTACGCGACGTTGCCCTCGCCGGGACCGGTCAGCCGCAGCACGCTCGGCTTCGACGCGCGCAGCTCGGCGGGCACGGTCAGCACGGTCGCCGCGGTGAACGACGAGTACGCCTGCGCGGCGATCCGGTCACTGGGCTCGCCCGCCTCGCCGAGGCGGGCGTCCTCGCGGCCGACGGTCTCGACGCGCACCTCCGGCGCGGCGTCGGCGTCGACCTTGATCTCGGCGTTGGCGACCGCGGTGCCGTCGTGCAGCCCGCGCAGCCGCTTCATCGGGGTGAACCGCCAGTTCTCCTCGCGGCCGCCGGGGACCTCGAAGGCCTCGACGTCAAACCCGGTGAAACGCTCGGCACGAGAAGTCGCGGGGACGACCGCTTCTGCTGCCGCGGCGGTGTTTTCAGCCACCGTCATGTCAGCCGACGGCTCCTTCCATCTGCAGTTCGATCAGGCGGTTGAGCTCGAGCGCGTACTCCATCGGCAGCTCGCGCGCGATGGGCTCGACGAACCCGCGGACCACCATCGCCATCGCCTCGTCCTCGGTGAGGCCGCGCGACATCAGGTAGAACAGCTGGTCCTCGCTCACCTTCGACACCGTCGCCTCGTGCCCCATGGACACGTCGTCGTTGCGGATGTCGACGTAGGGGTAGGTGTCCGAGCGCGAGATGTTGTCCACCAGCAGCGCGTCGCACTTCACCGTCGAGCGCGAGTGGTGCGCCCGCTTCGCGACCTTGACCAGGCCGCGGTAGGAGGTGCGGCCGCCGCCGCGCGCCACCGACTTCGACACGATCGTCGAGGAGGTGTGCGGCGCCAGGTGCTCCATCTTCGCGCCCGCGTCCTGGTGCTGGCCCTCGCCCGCGAACGCGACCGACAGCACCTCGCCCTTGGCGTGCTCGCCCATCAGGAAGACCGACGGGTACTTCATGGTCACCTTGGAGCCGATGTTGCCGTCGATCCACTCCATCGTCGCGCCCTCTTCGCACTTGGCGCGCTTGGTGACCAGGTTGTAGACGTTGTTCGACCAGTTCTGGATCGTCGTGTAACGGCAGCGGCCGCCCTTCTTCACGATGATCTCCACGACCGCGGAGTGCAGCGAGTCCGACTTGTAGATCGGCGCGGTGCAGCCCTCGACGTAGTGCACGTAGGCGTTCTCGTCGACGATGATCAGGGTCCGCTCGAACTGGCCCATGTTCTCGGTGTTGATCCGGAAGTAGGCCTGCAGCGGGATGTCCACGTGCACGCCCGGCGGCACGTAGATGAACGAGCCGCCCGACCACACCGCGGTGTTCAGCGCGGAGAACTTGTTGTCCCCGGCGGGAATCACCGAGCCGAAGTGCTCGCGGAAGATCTCCGGGTGCTCCTTGAGCGCCGTGTCGGTGTCGAGGAACAGCACGCCCTGCGCCTCCAGGTCCTCACGGATCTGGTGGTAGACGACCTCGGACTCGTACTGCGCGGCGACACCCGCGATGAGGCGCTGCTTCTCCGCCTCCGGGATGCCGAGCTTGTCGTAGGTGGTCTTGATGTCGTCGGGCAGATCGTCCCAGCTCTCGGCCTGCTTCTCGGTCGAGCGGACGAAGTACTTGATGTTGTCGAAATCGATACCCGACAGGTCGGCGCCCCAGCTCGGCATCGGCTTGCGCTCGAAGAGCTTCAGCGCCTTCAGTCGCGCGTCGCGCATCCACTCCGGCTCGGACTTCTTGCCGGAGATGTCGGTGACGACATCCTCGTTCAGCCCGCGCCGGGCACTCGCACCCGCAGCGTCGGAGTCGGACCAGCCGAAGGCGTAGTTGCCCAGCGACGAGATGGTCTCTTCCTGGCTCAGCGGTGCGGTGGTGGTGTTGCGCTGCTCGGCAGCGGCAGTCATGCGCTTCCTCCATCCGGAGTTCGTGCTCGGTGTCCCTGCGGGCTTTCCGCCGGGACGTGTGTCGTGCACACGGAGTCACCGCGTGCGATGGTCGCCAGGCGCTGCACGTGGGTACCGAGCAGCTCGGCGAATGCCTCGGTCTCCGCCTCGCACAGCTGCGGGAACTCAGCTGCGACGTGGGCGACCGGGCAGTGGTGCTGGCACAGCTGTTCACCGCTGCCGACCTGGCGGGTCGACGCAGCGTAACCCTCCCTGGTCAGCGCGGCCGCCAGGGCCTCGGCGCGCCGGGCCGGGTCGTCCGGCTCGGTCACCGCGGCCTCGTGCGGCCCGACCAGTGAGGCGACCCGGCGCCGCGCGAACGCGCGCACCGCGTCGTCGCCCGCGTGCTCGGCGAGGAACCGGATCGCGGACACCGCGAGGTCGTCGTAGGCGTGCCCGAACCGGGCCCGTCCCGCTTCGGTGAGCAGGAAGAGCTTGGCCGGACGGCCGCGCCCACGCGGGCCGCGCCGGGGCGCGTCCCTGGTCTCGGCCTCGCCGTCGGCCAGCATGGCGTCGAGGTGACGCCGTACCGCCGTGGGGCTGATGCCCAGCCGGTCCGCGACCACGACCGCGGTCACCGGGCCTTCTTCCAGCAGCAGCCGGGCCAGCTCGTGCCGGGTCCGGCCCTCCGAAGACAACACCGACAGCGCCTGGGCAGGCACGACGACACCGGGAGCGGTGGGCCCCTGAGGTGCGTCGCTGTTTTTCACAACATAAGTGTGTCGTATTTCCCGCCAGGAGGCAAAGACAGATCATCCGCCAGTGACCGGGGTCACCTTGAACCGTCTTCACAACCTTGTTTCCCTGCGTCGCTACTCTCTAGCCGTGGTAGTTGGCGAGCCGGACACCGGGCAGCGGCCTGCCGCGTCGCCGGTGGGCACGCCGGGGGCCGCGCCGCTGGAGAAAGAGGAGCTGCGGGCACTCGACGTGACCCGCCGTTTCGGCACGATCGGTGCGCTGTTCCTCGCGATCGGCTCGCTCGGCGCCGGGGCCGCGCCGGTGCTCAACCCGGTGCAGGATCTGCCGGTCCTGCGCCTGTTCCCGCGGATCCCGACCGTCTCGCTCGCCCTCGCCTTCACCGGCATCCTGATGCTCATCGTCGGCTGGCTGATGCTGGGCCGCTTCGCCCGCCCCGGCCGCGAACGCGTGCTGACCAGCGCGCAGGTCATCCGGACGCTCGTGATGTGGCTGGTGCCGCTGATGTTCGTCCCGCCGATGTTCTCCCGCGACGTCTACAGCTACCTCGCGCAGAGCGAGATCGTGCACCGCGGGATGGACCCGTACGCGCTGGGCCCGGCGCAGGCGCTGGGCGTCGGCGACCCGCTGACCAGCGGCGTGCCCAACATCTGGCGGGACACCCCGGCCCCGTACGGGCCGCTGTTCCTCCGGCTGGGCAGCTGGATCGCGGGCCTGGTCGGCGAGAACGTGGTCGTCGGGGTCTTGTTGCAGCGCGCGCTGGCGCTCGTCGGCGTGGTGCTGATCATCTGGGCGCTGCCGCGGCTGGCCCGGCGGTTCGGGGTCGAGCCCGCGACCGCGCTGTGGCTCGGCGCCGCCAACCCGCTCGTGCTGTTCCACCTCGTCGCGGGCGCGCACAACGACGCGCTGGGCATCGGGCTCATGATGGCCGGCCTCGAGCTGGGCGTGCGCAAGCTGCCGGTACGCGTCGCCGGTGACACCGTTCCCCCGCTGGCCCGGGGCGAGCTGCCGTTCATCATCCTCGGCGCCGCGGTGATCACGCTGGGCGCGATGGTGAAGTTCAACGCGTTGTGGGCACTGGGTTTCTTCGGCGTGATGATCGCCCGGCGCTGGCACGGGCGGATCATCGACCTGGTGCGCGCGGCACTGCTGATGTTCGCCGTGGCCGCCGTCGTCACGGTCGCGGTGTGCCTGGGCACCGGGCTCGGTTTCGGCTGGGTGGGCGCGTTCTTCGGCACCGCGGGCACGGTGTGGAGCTGGACGTCGCCGGTCACGGAGCTGGCGCAGCTGGGCGGGGTGCTGGGCATCGCGCTCGGTCTCGGCAACCACACCGCCTCGCTGGTGTCGATCCTCGGCACGGTCGGCTACATCGTCAGCGGCCTGATCACCATCAAGTTCCTGTGGGACTGCTTCCGCTGGCGCTACCGGCCGATGATCGGGCTCGGGGTTTCGCTCGGGGTCACGGCCCTGCTGATGATCTCGCTGCAACCGTGGTACCTGCTGTGGGCGGTGATCCCGCTCGCCGCGTCCGCGGGCACGTCGCGCTTCCGGAACGCGGCGACCATAGTCAGCGCCGTGATCTGCCTGCTGTACCCGCCCACGGGCAGCACCTTCGGCGGCCGCGCCTACGTCATCCCGCAGGCCTACGCGGCCGGCGTCGTCGTGGTCGTCCTCGCCCTGCTGGTGGTCCGGCGCTACGCGCCGATCCTCCTCCGGCGGGACGCGAGGCCGGTTGCCTAGGTTCTGTTTCATAAGCGGCGGAGCCGCTTGCGCCGCGCTGTCAGCTCGCACCGCCGCGGGTTCTCAGGGGCCGCCACCCGCACCGCAACGCAAGCCCATCAGAACCCTTCCCTGCTAGGAGTCGTAGTCTTGCGGGTTGTGAGCACTCCTGCCGTCGAGATCAGCGGTCTGGTGAAGCGCTTCGGTGCGACCACCGCGGTCGACGAGCTGGACCTGAAGATGGACCGGGGCCGGCTGCTCGCCCTGCTCGGCCCCAACGGCGCCGGCAAGACCACCACCGTCGAGATCTGCGAAGGCTTCCTGCACCCGGACGCGGGGCGGGTCCGGGTGCTCGGCCTGGATCCGCGGCGTGAGGGCGCGGCGCTGCGGCCGCGGATCGGGGTGATGCCCCAGGGCGGCGGCGCGTATCCCGGGGTGCGGGCCGAGGAGATGCTCCGGCTCGTCGCCTCCTGCGCCGCCGAGCCGCTGGATCCGTTGTGGCTGCTGAAGATTCTCGGCCTGTCGGGCGCCAGGCGCACCCCGTTCAAACGGCTCTCCGGCGGCCAGCAGCAGCGCCTGTCGCTCGCCTGCGCGCTCGTCGGCCGCCCCGAGCTGGTGTTCCTCGACGAGCCGACCGCCGGCATGGACCCGCAGGCCCGGCGCCTGGTCTGGGACCTGCTGGGCGCGCTGCGCGCCGACGGCGTGAGCGTCCTGCTGACCACGCACCTGATGGAGGAGGCCGAAGCGCTGGCCGACGACGTCGTGATCGTCGACCACGGCAAGGTCATCGCGGAGGGCACGCCGGCCGCGCTCACCGCCGAGGAGGGCGAGGCCGCGCAGCTGCGGTTCAAGGCCCGCCCCGGGCTCGACACCGAGCTGCTCTCGGCCGCGCTGCCCGAGGGCTACAAGGTGCACGAGCCCAGCCCGGGCGGCTACCAGGTGCTCGGGCTCGTCGACCCGCAGGTCATCTCCACGGTGACCTCGTGGTGCGCGCAGCAGGGTGTGCTCGCCGAGGAGCTGCACGTCGGCAGGCGGGACCTGGAAGAGGTCTTCCTGGACCTGACCGGGCGGGAGCTGCGCTCATGACGACGTTCGAACCGGGGACGTTCACGCCGAAGCCGGGCGCCGGGCGCCGGGGCCGGATGCTGCTGCAGCACGCGAAGGTCGAGACGAGCCTGACGCTGCGGCACGGCGAGCAGATCCTGCTGACCCTGCTGATCCCGCTCGCGCTGCTGATCGGCCTGACGCTGCTGGACATCCTGCCCTCCGGCGACCTCGGCTCGGTGTCCAAAGTGGACTGGGTGACGCCGCGGATCTTCGCGCTCGCCGTGATGTCGTCCGCGTTCACCGGGCAGGCCATCGCGCTCGGCTTCGACCGGCGCTACGGGGTGCTCAAGCGGTTGTCCGCGACGGCGCTGCCGCGCTGGCTGCTGGTGGCCGGGCGGATCGTGGCCGCGCTCGTCGTGGTGCTGCTGCAGGTCGTGGTGCTGGGCCTGGTCGCCACGATCCTCGGCTGGTCGCCGTCCGGCGCCGGGCTCGCCGAAGCGGTGCTGCTGCTCGTGCTGGGCACGTTGAGCTTCGGCGCGCTGGGCGTGCTGCTCGGCGGTTCGCTGCGCGCCGAGGCGGTACTGGCGCTGGCGAACATCGTGTGGTTCGTGCTGCTGCTCGCGGGCGGGATCCTGCTCGCGCCGACCGCGATGCCAGCTGGCGCCGCGGCCGTCGTGGAACTGCTGCCCTCGGGCGCGCTGGCCGAAGGCCTGCGTGAGGCGCTGGTCAACGGGACACTCGCCTGGAAACCGGTCGTCGTGCTCATCGGCTGGGGGCTGGTCGCGGGCGGTATCGCGACCCGCACGACCCGGCTCACCTGAGGCGGCCCCTTGTCCACGGGACCTAAGTCCCGCGCCTATTCTCGGCTCGTGTCTCTGAACTCGCTCGTCGCCCGGCTGCCCTATCCCTCGCGCAGTGTGCAGAAGGCCGTGGGGATCGCCGCGGTCGTCGCGCAGGCGGGCATCGGCGTCACCGGGTCGGTCGTGCGGGTCACCGGCTCCGGCCTCGGCTGCGCCACCTGGCCACAGTGCCAGCCGGGCAGCATGGTCCCGGTGTCGCACGACGAGCTGCACGCGGTCACGCAGTGGATCGAGTTCAGCAACCGGCTACTCACCGGCGTCGTCATCGCCGTCGCCGCGATCGCGGTGATCACGGCCTGGCGCGTGCACGTCGACCACCCCCGCAAGCGGCTCCTCGCGCTGGCCTGGACGATGCCGGGCGGGGTCGTGCTGCAGGCCGTCGTCGGCGGGATGACGGTGCTGGCGAAGCTCGAGTGGTGGACGGTCGCGATCCATTTCCTCGTCTCCACTCCCCTGGTCTGGCTGGCCGTCCTGCTGCTGCACGGTTTCGTCGAAGGCGACGAGCCGCCGCGCTGGCTCGTGCCGCCGCTCGCGCGCACGCTGCTGGTGGTTCTCACCGTCGCGATGTGGGCGGTCCTCGTCGCCGGGACCACGGTCACCGGCGCCGGCCCGCACGGTGGCGACCCGGAAACCCACCGGCTCGACGCGCCGATCGAGACGCTCGCCCGCGTCCACAGTGGACTGCTCGTGGTCTACCTACTGGTGCTCGCCGTGGTCGGCCTGACCCTGTTGCGCGCGGGTGCGCCGAAACGACTGTGGCGGCGGTACGGCCTCGTCTGGCTGGTCGCGGTCGCGCAGGGCATCCTCGGGCTCGTGCAGTACGCGCTGGGGGTGCCGGAGGCGCTCGTTTCGTTGCACGTACTCGGTTCGGCACTGGTCATCATCTCGACGGCCGCGCTATGGTGCGGTGCCCGTGATCGGGGTGCTCCCGTGCCGCGGGCGAACTCCCCGGAACAGGCCGGCGAACTGACGGCTGCCGGGTGAGACGACTCGACTACCAGAGGTCACCCTGCCGTAATGCCTCGGCGGCCCGTTCGCTAGAACCGGACACTAGGCTCGGCGGCAGCAGGGGCGGATTTTCCGCTTTCCGCCCAGGAACCGGAGTGAGGTCACCGCACGCATGAGTGCCACCGATATCCAGACCGGCGCGAAACCGCTGATCTCGCACAGCCGGGGTACCGGCCAGATGATCGTGCTCAAGACGTTCCTGCTGGTCCCGTTCGCCGCACTGATCGCCGCGTTGCCGCTGGCCTGGGGCTGGGGGCTGAACTGGATCGACCTGACGCTGGCGGCGGTGTTCTACGTGCTGGGGACGCTCGGGGTGACCGTGGGGTACCACCGCTACTTCACGCACGGCGCGTTCAAGGCGGCCCGGCCGCTGCGGGTCGCGCTGGCGATCGCCGGCAGCATGGCCGTGCAGGGCTCGGTGATCTTCTGGGTGGCGAGCCACCGCCGGCACCACGCGTTCGCCGACCGCGAGGGCGACCCGCACTCGCCGTGGCTGTTCGGCACCTCGCCGGTGGCGTTGATGCGCGGGTTCTGGCACGCGCACATGGGCTGGATGTTCCAGCGTGAGGTCACCAACTACGACCGGTTCGCCCCGGATCTGGTGGCCGACAACGACCTGCGCGTGGTGAACCGCTTCTTCTGGCTGTGGATCACGCTCAGCCTGGTGCTGCCCGCGGCGCTCGGCGGGCTGCTGAGCTGGTCGTGGTGGGGCGCGGTGACCGCGTTCTTCTGGGCCGGGCTGGTGCGTATCGCGTTCCTGCACCACGTGACCTGGTCGGTGAACTCGATCTGCCACATGGTCGGCGACCGCCCGTTCGCGAGCCGCGACAAGGCCGCGAACTTCTGGCCGCTGGCGGTGCTGTCGATGGGTGAGTCGTGGCACAACTCGCACCACGCCGACCCGACCTGCGCCCGGCACGGCGTGCTGCGCGGCCAGGTCGACGTCTCGGCGCGGGTGATTTGGTTCTTCGAGAAGCTCCGCTGGGCCCGCGACGTCCGCTGGCCCAAGGCGGACCGCCTGGCCGCGAAGCGCGTCACGGCGGCCTGAGTATGGGTGGGCGTCGTATGCTTGCTCGCGATGACAGCGAGCCCTTACGACGCCCTTGACGGTCTCCGCGCGATGGCGGCGACGGGAGAACTCGCTCAGCTCTGTGCCCGGCATGGCCTGGACCTGCTCGTCGTGCACGGCAGCGCGGTGGATCCCGAGCCACTGCGACCGGCCCGGGATCTCGACCTCGCGTTCCGCGCACGGCCCGGCGCTCAGTCCGACGTGGTCGCGTTGACGAACGACCTCCTCGACGCGACCCGATTCGATGGTGTGGACCTGATGGACCTCGGACGGGCGGGACCGGTGGCCCGCGCGCGGCCCTGTCGCCCAGCTGCGTGGTCCTGTACGAAGCCTCGCCAGGGGTTTTCGCGAACGCGCAGATCGCGGCGATCACCATTGCGATGGAAACGCGGTGGCTTCGCCGACTGGATCTCCAGCTGATGGCGGAACGATGAGCCCTCGCGCGTTGGACGACGAGGTCGTCCGCAACAAACTCGACGCCATCGACCGCGCCTGTGCGACATTGGCGAAGGTCGGCCCCGTCGACGCGGCCCGGCTGGAGCAGGATCCACTGATCGCGGCGGCCGTGGAGCGCCATCGTGGCCGCGGCGGTTCCGATGGCGCTGGACGCCTACGCGGCGATGAGCCCTCGGCCGCATCCCGTCAGAAGAGCGCGACCGGGTTGACGGGTACGCCCGTCAACCCGTGGATGCGCGGTGGCGCGATGATCAACAGGAAGCTGTAGCGGCCGAGTTCGGCGCAGACGGTGGCCAGGTCGTCGGCATCCACGCCGTCGACGAGGGGCATGCCCAGCCGCGGGAGGGCGACGCCGTGCATCGGGGACGGGGTGCCGGGGCGCAGCGGCGGGTGGGCGTCCGCGAGATCCCCGGCGTACACCGACACCCCGCGGTCGTGCATCCAGCGCACCGCGTCGAGGGTCATGCCGGGCATCGGGTTGCCGCGGTAGCGCGTGGCCACCCAGTCGAACCGGGCGACCAGCGCGTCACCGGACTCGACCCGCACGCCCTGCCGTTTCTCCGCCGCCTCCAGATCCTCGGACGTGATCGGGTGGTCCACCGGCACCGGGCCGTCCACGGCGAGATCGAGCAGGACTCCCCTGGTGACGATCCCCGCGGCGAACGCGGTGGTCGACCCGTGCCGGACGCCGCCCATCGAGACCGCCTCGTCCAGCGGGCGCCCGGGATAGACCTGGTCACCCACCATCTGATGCGACAACGCGTCGACGTGCGTCGACAGCGTGTGGTGGTTGGTGACGACCATGACCTCCGCGGTCGCCCTCGCCGGGTTTCCGGTGTACTGCATGATCTGCTGGACCGGCGACACCTCGGCCGCCTGCGGCGCGAACGGGCCGCTGAACATCGGCGCCGGCTGGATCGGCACGGCCAGCGAGACCGAGCGGCCGGTGCGCACCTCCTGCGCGGCCCGCGCGCGAACCTCGTCCGTGATCAGGTTCAGCGTGCCCAGCTCGTCGCCGCCGCCCCACCGGCCCCAGTTGCCCGGCAACTCGTCGCTCATGATCGCGACAGTACTCAGGGTCAGCGGCGGCCGGCCGGGCCCGCCATCCGGTGCCGGTGCCCGGCGCCGATCTTCACCGCGCCCACCGTTGCCGCGTCCCATTCGGCCGGTTCGAGGTCCTCGACCGCTTCGACGAGCGCCGCACCGGTCTCCGGGCCGGGCACGATCACGTCGCCCAGCGCCCCGTCCGCGCCGACGAGCACGACCCGCGCGCCCGCCCGGCCGATGTTCTCCACCACGGCCTTCGCCGGCGTGCCGTGCTCGGCGACGAACCGGCGCGCCGACGCCAGCGCTCGCGCGGTCGGTGCGGGGATCTGCTCGGTCGGTTCGGCCACGTCCAGCATTCTAAGGTAGAGGCGAGATCACCGACCGGCAGGAGGACAGATGCCCACAGCAGTGCGGATCCGGCGGACCGGCGGCCCCGAGGTCATGGAGCTCGCCGAGGTCGAGGTCGGCGACCCGGGACCGGGCGAGCTGCTCGTCGACGTGGCGGCCGCGGGCGTCAACTACATCGACACCTACCACCGCAGCGGGCTCTATCCCCTCGAACTGCCGGTGTCGCTGGGCCAGGAGGGCGCCGGTACCGTCGCCGCGGTCGGCGAGGGTGTGACGGAATTCAAGCCCGGCGACCGCGTCGCGTGGCAGAGCCAGCACGGCAGCTACGCGACGCAGGTGCGGGTGCGCGCACGGGTCGCGGTGCCGGTGCCGGACGGGGTGTCCGACGAGGTCGCCGCGGCGGTGCTGTTGCAGGGAGGCACCGCGCACTACCTGACCCGCTCGACGTACGAGGTCAAAGCGGGCGACGACGTCCTGGTGCACGCGGCGGCGGGCGGCACCGGCCTGCTGCTGACCCAGCTGATCAAGGCGCACGGCGACCGCGTGATCGGCACGGTGTCGACCGAGGAGAAGGCGAAGCTCGCGCGCGAAGCCGGCGCGGACGACGTGATCCGGTACGACCAGGTGGATTTCGCCGAGGAGACAAGGAAACTGACCGGCGGCGAGGGTGTCGCGGTGGTCTACGACGGCGTCGGCAAGAACACGTTCGACGGCAGCCTGGCGAGCCTGCGGGTGCGCGGCACGCTGGTCCTGTTCGGCGCGTCGAGCGGACCCGTGCCGCCGGTCGACCCGATGGCGCTGAGCCGCGCCGGCTCGGTGTTCCTGACGCGCCCGACCGGCGTGCACTACCACCGCACGCGCGAGGAGCTGACCTGGCGCGCGAGCGAAGTGTTCCAGTCCGTTGTGGACGGTTCGCTGAAAATCCGGATCGGGCACCGGTACCCGCTCGCCGAAGCCGGCCAGGCACACGAGGATCTGCACGCCCGGCGCACCTCGGGCAAGATTCTCCTGATCCCGTAATGAAAAATGCCGGGTGGTCCACAAAGGCCACCCGGCATTCTCGTCAGCGGATCACATGCCGACCGCGGCCCGGATCGTCTCCTTGAGCGAGCTCGTGGTCGCGATGACGGCGGTGGGCTCGTAACCGCAGTGCGCCATGCAGTTGGCGCAGCGCGGGTCCTTGCCCCGGCCGAACTTGTCCCAGTCGGTCTCCTCGATCAGTTCACGCCACGTCTTGGCGTAGCCGTCGTCGAGCAGGTAACACGGACGCTGCCAGCCGAGCAGGGAATAGGACGGGATGCCCCACGGCGTGCACTCGAAGTCCTTCTTGCCCTCGATGAAGTCGAGGAACAGCGGCGAGTGGTTGAGCCGCCACTTCTTGCGGCGCCCGTCCGCGAACGCCTTCGAGAACAGCTCACGCGTCTGCTGCACGCCGAGGAAGTGCTCCTGGTCGGGCGCCTTCTCGTACGCGTAGCCCGGCGAGAGCTGCATGTTGTCCACGCCGACCTCGTCGTTGAGGTAGTCCAGCACGTCGATGACGTCCTGCGGGGTGTCGGTGTTGAAGAACGTCGTGTTCGTCATCACCCGGAAGCCCTTCTCCTTGGCCATCCGGATCGCGTCGACGGCGGCCTGGAACCCGCCCTCCTTGCGCACCGAGGCGTCGTGCTTCTCCTCGAGGCCGTCGATGTGCACCATCCACGCGAAGTTGCGGTGCGGCTTGAACTTGTGGATGTGCTTCTCCAGCAGCAGCGCGTTCGTGCACAGGAACACGATCTTGCCGCGCTCGAGCAGGATCCGGGTGATCTCGTCGATCTGCGGGTGCATCAGCGGTTCACCGCCGGCGATGGACACCATCGGCGCGCCGCTCTCCTCGATCGCGCCGACCGCCTGCTGCACCGGCATCCGCTGCTTGAGCAGATGGGCCGGCTGCTGGATCTTGCCGCAGCCACCGCACTTGAGGTTGCACGCGAACAGCGGTTCCAGCTCGACCAGGACGGCGTACTTCTCCTTGCGCTGCAGCTTCTGCTTCGCCAGGTACGCTCCCAGCCGGATGGACTGCCGTAACGGCATAGCCATGATCTACCCCACCTCCCGAGGTAATGTGAATCGGACGTCTTCATCGGCCACCTGACTGTCCCGTACCGAGGTACGGCCGAGCCCGGCCAGGCATTGGGTCAGTTCCTCCACCAGTTGCGGCGGCGCGGAAGCGCCCGCGGTGATCCCGATCCGCCGCGCGCCGGCGAGCCAGCGCATGTCCACTTCGGACACATCATCGATCAGGTGCGCGGGGGCCCCGTGCCGCCGCGCCACCTCCACCAGCCGCTTCGAGTTCGACGAGTTCGCCGAACCGATCACGAGCACCACGTCGGCGTGCTCGGCGACCGCCCGCACGGCACGCTGCCGGTTCGTGGTGGCATAACAGATGTCGTCCCGCCGCGGCGCGGCCATCACCGGAAACCGCTCCCGCAGCACGGAAGCGATCTCCTCGGCCTCGTCGACGGCGAGCGTCGTCTGCATCGCGTAGGCGACCTTCTCCGGGTCGGCGACCCGCACCTGCGCGGCCGCCGACGCGTCCTCCACCACGATCACCTGGCCCGGCGCCTCACCGACGGTGCCTTCCACCTCTTCGTGGTCGGCATGCCCGATCAGCAGCACCGTGTCACCGCGCGAGGAGTACCGCCGCACTTCGTTGTGCACCTTGGTGACCAGCGGGCACGTCGCGTCGATCACCCGCAGGGCCTTCGCCGCCGCGGCCTGGCGCACCGCCGGTGCGACGCCGTGCGCGGCGAGCACGGTCGTGGCACCAGCAGGTACTTCCGAGACCTCCTGCACGAACACCGCGCCCAGCTTTTCCAGCCGCCGCACGACATGTGCGTTGTGCACGATCTGCCGCCGGACGTAGACCGGGGCGCCGTACCGTTCGAGCGCGCGCTCGACGATCTCGATCGCCCGGTCCACCCCGGCACAGAACGAGCGCGGGCTGGCGAGCAGGACCTCACCCTTTTCCGCGGCGGCACACCATTCCCGCAACGCCGGCGCGGCCATCCGCAGCGAACGCAACCCGGTGATGCCACGCCGCACCGTGCCGGGACGCCACAGTGGACGGTCAGGAGTGTCCACAATGGCCCGGACCACCGCGACCGGCCCGGCCGCCGCGGCGAACTGCGCGGACTCCATGTCCACCGCGAGCGCGCCCCGCTCGGCGAACCGGCCCCGCTCGGTGCCGTCGACGAGCGAGTCCGACGACGCGACCGGTCCGGTGTGGACGGTCAGGCCGAGCCGCCGCAGCCCCGCCGCGAGCAGCGGCGCGGACTTCAGCGGCACCGGGCCGTCCGGCCCGTCGATCTCGGTGGCCACCACCAGGTCCCCGGGCCGGACGCCATCGGTGACCGCGCCGCCGATCCCCGCCACGACCAACGGGGTGTCGCCGAGCCGCTCGACCGACTCGGCGGTCCGCCGCGGGCCCATCCCGGTGTGCAGCACACGGGCCCCCGGCACCCGCACGGCGGCGGCTTCCAGGTGCATGGGCGCACAGACGACGCCGGTCATCGGGCTCCCGCCGGTGACCTGCGGGACGCCCGCGCCCGGTCGGCGGACCGGAGCGGGGCTCCGCCGTTTTCGCTCAGGTCCGCCTCCAGGTAGCGCCCGAGCGCCGACACCGGGAACACCAGCCGGTACAGGTGATAGTTGATGTAGAAGTCGCCGGGGAACCCGGTGCCGGTGAACTGCGGCTCGTCCCAAGTCCCGTCGGGCCGCTGGGTTTCGGCCAGCCAGCGCACCCCACGCTCCACAGTGGACGATTCGCGCTCCCCCGCGGCGAGCAGCGCCAGCAGCGCCCACGCGGTCTGCGAAGCCGTCGAGTCGCCCTTGCCGATCCACGCCGGGTCCCGGTAGGAGCGCAGGTCCTCGCCCCACCCGCCGTCCGGGTTCTGCACCTGCGCGAGCCAGGCCACCGCGCGGCGGATCACCGGGTCCGCCGGCGAGACCCCGGCCGCGACCAGCGCCGGCACCGCGGCCCCGGTGCCGTACAGGTGGTTGGCGCCCCACCGGCCGAACCAGGATCCGTTGTCCTCCTGGGCATCCAGCAGCCAGCGCACCCCGCGACGGCACTCGGTGGTGCCCGAAAGCCCTTCCGCCGCGAGCATTTCCACCACATGCGCGGTCACGTCGGCCGACGGCGGGTCGATGACCGCGCCGAAATCGCAGAACGGCAGCTTCGTGGTCAGCTCGCGGGTGTTGTCCGCGTCGAACGCGCCCCACCCGCCGTCCCCGGACTGCATGCCCTGCAGCCACGTGATCGCGCGCCCGATGGCCTCCTTCAGCCGCGGCCGGTCCGGGACCGCGGTGCGCCGCAGGGCGAGCACGATCTCGGCGGTGTCGTCGGTGTCGGGATAGATGTCGTTGGCGAACTCGAACGCCCAGCCGCCGGGCGGGGTCGACGGGCGCTTCACGGCCCAGTCACCGGTGACCCGGATTTCCTCGCCCAGCAACCAGTCCGCGGCCTTCACCAGCGCCGGATCATCGGCGGGCAGGCCGGCGTCGTGCAGTGCGGTCAGCGCGAGCGCGGTGTCCCAGACCGGGGACTGGCAGGCTTCGAGCCGCCGCACCCAGCCGTCCGGGGTCTGTTCGCGGACGATGAACCCGTCGAGGCCCTCGAGCCCGGCCTTCATCGCCGGGTGGTCGAAGGAGTAGCCCAGCAGATGCAGGGCCAGCAGCGAATACACCCACGGCGGCTGGATGCCGCCCCACGAGCCGTCCGACTCCTGGCGGGCCAGGATCCATTCCGCGGCCTGGCGCATGGCCCAGCCGCGCATCGGTTTGACCGGCAGCTTCGAGTAGGTGTGCAGTGCCTTGTCCAGGTACTGGAAGGCGCCGGACCATGTCCACGGCTTGAAGTTCTTGCGCTGCCGGGCGCCGGTGCGCAGCTCGTCGATGCCGAACGGCAAGGGGCGCACGGGTTTCAGCGTGCCCACGACCGTCAGCGGCACCACGGTCTGGCGCGCCCAGCAACCCCAGTCGTACACGTTGAGCGGGAACCACGACGGCAGGAAGATCAGCTCCGGTGGCATGTTCGGCAGCTCGTCCCAGGACCACAGGCCGAACAGCGCGAGCCAGATCCGGGTGAACACCCGGCTGCCCTCCAGCCCGCCGTTCGCCCGCACCCACTCCTGCGCGGCCCGCATGTGCGGCGCCTCCGGGGCGTCACCGGCCAGCCGCAGCGCGACCCATGCCTCGATCGTCGTGGACAGCTCGCCGGGACCGCCGTAGAACGTCGCCCAGGTGCCGTCTTCCCTTTGCTGGGAACGGATCCAGCGGGCGGCCTCCGCGGTCTCGGCCGCGGTGCGGATGCCGAGGAACTCGCGCAGCAGCAGGTCCTCGGCGTCCATCGTGACGTTGGTTTCGAGCTCGCCCTTCCACCAGCCGGCGTTCTCCTGCAAGCCCTTCAGGTGCCCGACCGCGCGCGCGAGCGCCTCGGCCGGGCGCACCAGGTCCGCCGGGCTCCGCACGGTCTGCGTCATCAGGCTTCCCTCGTGACGATGAACTCAGCGAGCGAGAGCAGCTCTTCGCGCGGCCGGTCTGGAATCCGGGCGGCTTCGAGCTTCTGGCGACCCGCGGCCATCCGGCGGTAGGCCTCGTCGAGCGCCCACTTGCGCCCGCCGGCCTGCTCGATCAGCTCGGCGGCGCGGCGCACCGACTCCTCCCCCGGCGCCTCGGTGCGCGCGAGCCAGTCCGCCAGCTCACGGCCCAGCGCCCCGCCGTGCGTGATCACGTAGGTCACCGGCAGGCTCTTCTTGCGCGCCAGCAGGTCGGAGAACACCGGCTTGCCGGTCACCGCGGTCTCGCCCCAGATCCCGAGCACGTCGTCGACGAGCTGGAACGCCAGGCCGAGGTCCGCGCCGAAACCCGCGAGCGCGTCCACCGTCTGCTTCGGCGCGCCGGCGAGCACTGCGCCGATCGCGGTGCTCGCGGACAGCAGCGCGCCGGTCTTGCCGGCGGCCATGTCGAGGCATTCGTCGAGGCCGACGTCGTTGCGCCGTTCGAACGCGACGTCGAGGACCTGGCCGCGGATCAGCTCGTTGGTGGCGTCCGCGAGCAGCCGGGCCGCGGCGAGCGCGCACGGCCCGTCGCCGTCGAGCAGCACCTCGTGGGCGAGCGAGAGCATCGCGTCGCCGGTGAGGATCGCGCTCGCCGCACCGCGCACCGCCCACACGGTCGGCCGGTGGCGGCGCTCGGTGTCGCCGTCCATCAGATCGTCGTGCAGCAGCGAGAAGTTGTGCACCAGCTCCACCGCGACCGCGCCGGGAAGGCCCACCGCGGACTCCGCGCCGGCCGCTTCGGCCGACAGCAGCGCGAGTGCGGGCCGGACGGCCTTGCCGCCACCCTCGGTCGGGTTGCCGTCGAGGTCGGTCCAGCCCAGGTGGTAGTAGGAGATGGAGCGGCTGGCGGGGTCGAGCCGGTCGAGCGCCGCGCGCATCGCGGGCATGATCGCTTTCCGGCCCTGTTGCAGTGAGTCGAGCACCGCGGTCATCAGATGTCCTTACTCCTCAAGGAAAGCGAGTCCGTTCGGGATGTGGCACCGACCAGGGCGCGGGCCGCCGCGTCTCCGCTGCGCACGGCGCCCTCCATGGTCGCGGGCCAGCCGGTCGCCGTCCACGCGCCGGCCAGCACGAGCCCGTCGGCCGCGGTCACGGCCTCCGGGCGCAGCGCCGCGGTGCCCGGCGCCGGGCGGAAGGTGGCGTGCCGTTCGCGGGTGACGAAGAAGTCACGCACCTGTGCACCCGCGGCCCCGGGCAGCACCTGCCGCAGCGCGGGGAGCATCCGCTCGCGGATGTCCCGCACCGGGACGTCGATGAGGTCGTCGGCGGCGGACATCGAGACCGCCACGTACTGACCACTGTCCACACCGGACTGCCCGGTGCGGTCGAACACCCACTGCACGGGCGAGTCGACGGCGGCGAAGAACGGTTCGCTCATCACCTGCCGGTCGAACACCACGTGCACGTTGACGATCGGCGAGCTGCCGAGCCGCTCCGCCCAGCGCTCGGGCAGTTCGACGGCGCCCGCGGGCAGCAGTCGCCGCGCGACGTCCGGCGGCACGGCGAGCACCACCTGGTCGGCGGTGAACTCCGCGTCCCCGGCGCCAACTCGCCAGCCACCGTCCACACGGGACAGTCCGGTGACCTTGGTGTCCAGCAGAACCTGCGCGCCCGCCTCGGTCAGCCGCGCCTTGGCCGGCTCGCCGTGCAACTGGCCCAATGGAACCTTGGACCAGCCGATGTCGGCCGCGGCGGCGTCGGTGAGCAGGCCGAGCTGGAACACCGTGGCGGCAAGGGAAAGCGACGCGCCGGTCGCGTACGCGTTGAGCGTCGCGATGCCGACCAGGTCCCACAGCTTCGTGATCGCCTGCTCGCTCTGCCCGTGCCGGGACAGCCAGTCCGCGAAGGACTGCGCGTCGGTTTCCGCCGAGTCCCGGTCGACCCCGCGCAACGCGAGCGCGGCGCCGGCGAACTTCAGCCGGTCCGCCAGCGGCAGCGGCCGGTACTTCAGCACCGAGTCGGCCAGGTGCAGCGGCGCGGGCAGCCCGTTGCGCCGCAGCCACACCGGCCGCGGCAGCCGCGGCGAGCGGACCTGGATGGCGAGCCGGTCCTGCAGGTGCACCTTGTCCAGCACGCGCAGCCGGCCCAGCAGGTCCACATAGGACGTACAGCAGCGCAGGAACACGTGCTGCCCGTTGTCCACGTCCAGCTCGCCCCGGCGGAACGAATGGGTGAGCCCGCCGAGGTGGCCCTTGGACTCCAGCAGCGTCACGTCCAGTCCGGCGTCGGCGCAGCGCAACGCCGCGGTGATGCCGGCGAGGCCACCCCCGATCACCGCGACCCGGGACGTCACGAGAGCCGTCCCGACAACGCGCGCGCCGCCACTCCCAGCTTCTCCCGGCCGGACAACGAAAGCCGGCGATCGAACACGAGGGAAGGCTGGTCGTTGATGCGTTCCAGCAGCTGGCGGTAGATCCCCGC
Source organism: Amycolatopsis sp. GM8 (assembly GCF_021653975.1). Lineage (GTDB taxonomy): Bacteria > Actinomycetota > Actinomycetes > Mycobacteriales > Pseudonocardiaceae > Amycolatopsis_E. The sequence goes on from NZ_JAJKFK010000003.1 coordinate 382,837, forward strand.
CATGGCAAGGCAGGACGCCTTGCTGCGCCATTCCAGCAGCGGCGCCAGCCGCAGCCCGTCGGCATACCACTCGCGGGCGCGGGCCGCGCTGTGCCGGATGAGCGCGGTCAGCCCACCGCCGGTGTCCTTCAGCCGGCCCTGCTCGTCGAGCTCCAGCTTCACCTCGAACGCGTCGAGATCCTCCTGCGGCAGGTAGATTCGGCCGTTCATCAGGTCCTCGCGGATATCGCGCAGGATGTTGGTCTGCTGCAACGCGATGCCGAGCGCGTCGGCGTACTGCGCGGCCTCCGGATGCGGCTTGCTGCCGAACACACCGAGGCACAACCGCCCGATCGAGCCCGCCACGCAGCGGCAGTAGCCGGCCAGGTCGTCGAACGTCCGGTACTCGCGGCCCTCGATGTCCATCCACACCCCGTCGAGCAGCTCGTCGAACGCACCCAGCGGGATCGGGTAGTGCTTCGCCGCGTCCGCGACCGCGACCAGCACCGGGTCGGTCGTGGAGTCCAGTTCGGCCAGCGACTTGCGGACACCGTCGAGCTGGTCGGCCTTCTGCTCGATCGGCAGGTCCCCGTCGCCGATGTCGTCGACCCGGCGCGCGAGCGCGTAGACCGCGCACAGCGCCGCCCGGCGGCGGCTGGTCAGCAGCCGGATGCCGTAGTAGAAGTTCCGCGCCTCGGTCTTCGTGATCCGTTCACATTCGGCGTACGCGGCTTCGATATCGGTCAACGGCGGCCTCCCCGCAGCAGCAGCTTCGACAGATGGATGAGCACGTCCCGCTTGCGCGGTCGGGGTGTCACGGAGAGCACATCCCAGTCCGCGCGGCGGAGCGCGTCGGCGGTCGCCAGGCCACCGGCGATGTAACCGGCGATGGCCAGGCGCGCCCAACCTTTCAGGAGCCCCAGCAGGGGCGCACCTTCGGTCAGCTGATCGAGTGCTTTGCCCGTCTGGGCGGCCACGGCTCGTCGCACCGCGGAGTTTGCCCGAGCCGCGTCCAGATCGGCCTCTGCCACGCCGAACCTCGCCAGATCCTCTTGCGGCAGGTAGATCCGGCCGGCGCGCTTGTCCTCGGCCACGTCCTGGCAGTGCTCGATGAGCTGGAGCGCGGTGCAGACCAGATCCGACAACCGCTGCGCCTCGGCCGAGCGGACGCCGAAGATCCGCAGCACGATCCGGCCCACCGGATCGGCCGAGAGCGTGCAGTACTGGTGCAGCTCCGCCTGGGTCGCGTAGCGGGTGACCTGCTGATCCTGCAGATTGGCCTGGACGAGCCGGTCGAACGGTTCCTTGTCCAGACCGCGGGCGCGGATGGCGGGCACCAGGCGCCGCAGCACCGGCTCCTCGGGATTGCCTTCCCAGGCCCGGGAAAGATCTTCACGAAAACGCAGCAAAGCCGCGGTCCGGTCTCCTTCGGACTCGTCGCCGAGATCGTCGATCACGCGCGCGACGTCGTACAACGCGCCGAGATCACGCCGGAGCGCGTTCGGCAGTATCCGGAGTGCTACCGGGAAGTTTTCCGCGCGTTTCTTGTCGGCCAGCACCGAGTCGGTTGTCGTGACCCCGGGTGTAATGCTGGATGCGCCGACCGTGTCGGAACCTGTCGGTGCTGACTTCATCGGCCCATAATCCATCTTGAGAGGGCCGGGCTTCTTCGCACGGGAAACAAATTCCGGGAAGGCTGGGTTATCACGAGCGGACAGTCTTAACCCGATCGAACGACGGCCTACGACGTAAGGGTGGAGGTATCCGGTGGCAGCAGGCAGACGAGCGGATCCCGCGGAGTCGAAGCTCGAGGAACTCGCCGCCGCGACCGCCGACCGGCTGCCCCAGATGCTGGACGACGTCACCCGGCTGCTGAGCCACGACTGGCCCGACTACGCCGATTTCATCGTGACCGAACGCGATGAGGTGCTCGTGTCCGCCACGATGTTCCTGCACCGGCTGATGAAGATGGCCAAGTGGGACATCGCCGAACTGCCCGGGGTGTCCGACCAGCCGCCCGAGCAACTGACCGAGCAGCCGCTGTTCGAGGAGATCGGCCGCGCCCAGTGGCAGCAGGGCCGGGACCTGACGAGCCTGCTGTCGGCCTACCAGATCGGCGCCAGGGTGGCCTGGCACCACGTGGCCGAGGTCGCACTCGAAGTAGGCGTGCCGTCCGACGTGTTCGCCTCCCTCGCCGAAGCGGTGTTCATCTTCATCGACCAGCTTTCGTCCGCGTCCGCCCGCGGTTACGTGCTCGAACAGTCCGAGGCCGCGGCGGCGCGGGAACGGCTGCGCGACGAGCTGGGGAACATGCTCCTGTCCGACCGGTCCGATTCGGGCGCGATCCGCGCGGCCGCCGCCCGGATCGACTGGCCACTGCCGCGCGAGGCCTCGGTGATCCTCGTCGAGCCCGACAACCCGGTCGGCGCCGCGCTGCTGGCCCGGCTCGACCAGTCGTGCCTGCACGTCCGGCGGCAGCGGCTGGTGTGCGCGATCGTGCCCGATCCGGCCGGCCCCGGGCGCCGCGAGCGGCTCAGCACCGCCCTGCGGGGCGCGGGCGCGGTCGTCGGGCACGCGGTGACGCTGGAGAACCTGCCGGCGAGCATGCGCGTCGCGGAGGCGGCGGCGCAGCTGCGGCGCACCAACGTGCTGGCCGACGACCCGGTGTTCGTCGACGAGCACCTGGACTCGATCATCGTGCACCGCGATCCGCGGCTGCTCGACGCGTTCCGGGCGCGCTGCCTCGCCCCGCTCGACGAGCTGGGGCCGGTGACGCGGCAGCGGCTGTGCGAGACGCTCGCGTCGTGGCTGCGCCACCTCGGCGACCGGCGCGCGGTCGCCGAGGAGCTGCACATCCACCCGCAGACCGTCCGCTACCGGCTCAGCCAGCTGCGCGAGCTGTTCGGCGACAGCCTCGACGACCCGGACAACCGCCGCCGCCTCACGTTGGCGCTGGCTTGGGGCCTGCCGGAACAGAACTAGACGTCGCCCAGCTCGTCCAGGACTTTCCGGAACTCCTTGAGGAAGGCCTCGGCGTCGTCGACGAACGCCGGGTCGGTGGCCACGCTCATCGAGAACGAGCCGTACCAGCCGAGCACCCCGACCACGAACGGCGTGCCCGGTGCGATCGGGATGATCGGGTACGCGGTGCTCAGCGGGTAGTCGTCGCTGAAGTACGTCTGCCACGACGCGCCCGGCATGTTCGACACGGTGCCGTTGAAGATCCGCCCGCCGTAGACCGTGCGCGCGAACCAGGAGTGGAACCACGGCGGCATCAGGTTCGCCACCGAGTGCTGCACGAACCGGGACGCGATCGCGCGGGTGCCGGTGCGCAGCCGGGTGCTCGCCCTGGCGACAGCCGCGAGCCGGTCCGCCTCGGCCATCTCCCCCAGCGGCACCTCGACCATCACCGCGGCGGTCACGTTGCCCGCCATGCCCGCCCGCGGCTCGGCCGCCAGCAGCGGCACGGAGACCAGCAGCTTCCGCGGCAGCGGCCCCTTCGCCAGCCGGCGGAAGGCGGCCGCGCTGCCGGACAGCAGCAGGTCGGTGACCCGGACCCCGCGCCGCCGCGCCAGGTCCCGCATCCACTCCAGGTCCAGCTTGAGCGTGCCGTACTCGCGCGCGGCGCTGTTCGACACCGCCAGCCGCGCCTGCGGGCGCGAGTCGGTCGCCAGCTGCGCGATCCCGGCGACGCCACCGGCGAGGCGCTGGAGCCGGCTCGGCTGCTTGACCTCACCGATCGCCGCGGACATGTCCGGGGACCGGAAGATCTGCAGCATCAGGTTGATGGTGCCGATCCCGTCGGCGACCGAGTGGTGCACCTGGGAGACCAGCGCGGCGACGTTCTCCTCGACGCCGGTGACCACGCAGAACCGCCACAGCGGGCGGTCCCGCGGCAGCTGCTGCCCGGCCAGGTCGGCGACCAGCCGGTGCAGCGCGCTCATCCCGCCCGGCCGGCCGTCGCGGGACAGGTCGAACACCGGCACATGCCAGTCCCAGTCGATTTCCCGCTGCTCGATCCAGCGCCAGCGCCGCCAGCGGGTCGTCGGGGCGAGGCGTTTGAAGAACTCCGGCGGGTTCGCCGCCTCGATCGCGGCCCGGGCCATCTCGTGCGTCGGCAGCGCACCGGCCCGCGAGGTGTCCAGCATGATCAGGCCGCCGACGTGCTGCGGTGCCTCGGGAGTTTCGACGTGCAGGAAGAATGCGTCCGACGCCGGGATGCGGTCCGTTTCTGGTCTCGCCACATCCGCGATCATGGCACCAGCGCGGGCGGCGGGACAGCACCACGCTCAGCCCGAGCCGCCGAAGCGGGTCGCCAGCGTGCGGTACACACCCGGCAGCACGCCGCGGATGACGACGGGCAGCCGCAGCCAGCGGGGAACGTACTGGTCCGCGCGGTCGTCGCGGACCGCGCGCACGACCGCGGCCGCGACCCGTTCCGCCGGGATCGGCTTCGGTGACTTGCGGTCGTAGGCCCGGCCACGACGCGCGAAGAACTCGGTGTCGACCACGCCGGGCACCACGACGCCGATCTTCACGGCCGTGCCGGCGAGCTCGAACCGGAGGCTGTCCGCGAACGCGTCCACCCCGGCCTTCACCGACGAATAGACCGATTCGCCGGCCACCGCCGTCCGGCCCGCGATGGAGGTGACGAAAACCACGCGCGCGGCCGGGCGGGTGCGCAACGCCGGCAGCAGCGCCCGGGTCAGCTCGATCGGCGCGGTCAGGTTCACGTCGATCACCCGGCGCACGTCGGCGGCCGTCATCTCGCCGAACGGCCCGGCCCAGCCGATACCGGCGTTGTTGACCAGGACGTCCACCTCGCCGAACCGGCCGAGGATCTCCTCCGCCAGCGCGGGAATCGCCGTGATATCGGCGAGATCGCCGGTCACCACCGCGCCGCCGGTGCGCTCGGCCAGCGCCGCGAGCCGTTCGGTGTCGCGGCCGTGCAGGACGAGCCGGGCACCCGCCTCGTGCAGTGCGAGCGCGGTGGCGGCGCCGATCCCGGACGACGCGCCGGTGACCACCGCGACCGTGCCCCGCGGCCGCATGTCAGCCGGTGACGCTGACCGCGTCCACGACGAACACGAGCGTCTCGTTCGGCTTGATCGACTGGTTGCCGCTGGCGCCGTAACCCTTGTCCGGCGGGATGATCAGCAGCCGGCGGCCGCCCTGCTTGATGCCGACCAGGCCCTCGTCCCAGCCCTGGATCACGGTGCCCTGGCCGAGGGTCAGCGGGAACGCGCCGGTCGCGAACGAGTTCTCCTGGTCCACCTTGTCCGACCAGGTGTACAGGTCGTAGTTGAGCTGCAGCTGGCTGCCGTTCTTCGCGGCCGCGCCGGTGCCCGGCTCCAGGTCCTTGCTCAGCAGCGTCGACGGCGCGGCGCAGGTGTCCGGGATGGTGACGGTCGGCTTGCTACCGAACTTGCCGGTGACCTTGACGTCGTCCGCGGTACACGGCTTGAGCTGCTGCGTCGTCGGCGCCGCGGTGGCCGACACCGAGACGCCCGCCGGGTTGGGCGCGGGATAGGTCGGCCCGGCACCGGGCGGGACGGTGGACGGCTCCTGGTGGGGCGCACAGGCGGCGAGGCTGAGCACGGCGGCCACCCCGAGCACGATGATGCCAGCGTTACGCATGGGGCACACCATATCCGGGGCTGACCAGTCCTTATCCGGCACCCACGAGTGGTTCCAGCCGCGCCTCGGTGTAGACGACGCCGAGGCGGCGGGTGGCCCGGGTGAGCGCGACGTAGAGATCGTTCCAGCCACGCGGGGAACCGGCGACGATCTCCTCCGGCGCGACCACCAGCACACCGTCGAACTCCAGGCCCTTGGCCTCCTCGACGGTCAGCAGCGAAAGCCGGTCGTCCTCGGGAAGTTCCGCGCGCAGGCGGGCGAACCGGGCGGCCGGGCAGAGCACGGCGACGGTGCCGCCGTCGGCCGCGCGCAGCTCGTCGTCCACGGCGGAGCGGAGCGAGGTCTCCGCCAGCGGGCGCTGCCACGGCGGGATTCCGCTCTCCCGCACCGAATCCGGCGCCCGCAACGACGGGTCGACCTCGGCCAGCGCGCCCGCCGCGAGGTCCATGATCTCGGCCGGGGTGCGGTAGTTCACGGTCAGCTCGCGCAGCCGCCACCGGTCCCCCACGTACGGGCTCAGCATCTCGGCCCACGAAGACGCTCCCGCGGGCGCGCCGGTCTGCGCGACGTCGCCGACGAGCGTCATCGACCGGCTCGGGCAGCGGCGCATCAGCAGCCGCCAGTCCATCGGGGACAGCTCCTGCGCCTCGTCGACGATCAGGTGCCCGAACGTCCACCGGCGGTCGGCGGCCGCCCGCTCGGCGGCGGTCAGCTCGCTGCGCCGCTGCTGGCGTTCGGCGAACAGCTCGGCGTCGAGGATGTCCCGGACCCGCAGGATCTCCTCGTCGAGGATCTCCTCGTCCTGTTCGAGAACGTGCAGCACGCCTTCGGCATACGCGCGCTCTTCGCGCTCCCGCCGCTCGCGTTCGGCACGCTCTTCGCTGTCGTCCTCGCCGAGCAGCTCGGCCAGTTCGTCGAGCAGCGGCACGTCTGCCGGGGTCCAGCGGGATTTCGCCGTGCGCACCAGGAAAGCGCGCTCGGTCCCGGTCAGCCGGTCCCCCGCCGCGGACGCCAGGCGCTCCGGTGAGGTCAGCAGGTCACGCAGCAGGCGCTGCGGGGTCAGCCTGGGCCACAACGAGTTCAGCGCCTCGTGCACCTTTTCCGAGGCGGCCAGCTCCGCGCGAATGTCGGCGCGGTCCCCGGCGTCGAGGACCTCGGCGTCGGCGGTTTCACCTTCCTCCACCGCGATTTCCGGCACCCCGGTGAACAGATCCACCTCGAACCGTGCGGTCGCCTGCTCGGCGAGCGCGTCCAGCAGCTGCTCGACGAACGCGCGGCGGGCGAGATTGTGCGGGCGCAGCGTGCCGCGTGCCTTGGCGCGGGCACGTTCGCAGGTCTCGCGGTCCAGGGTGAAGACACTGTCGTCGAACTCGACCTCGAGGACGTCCTCGGGGATCTGCTCGCGGTCCGCGACGGCCTCGGCGAGCACGTCGACCATGACCTGGCGGCCCTTGATCTCCGCGGCCTCGCGGCTGTCCTCACCGATCGCGCGGATGCCCGGGAACAGCTGTCCCACGGTGGAAAGCAGCACGCCGGTCTCGCCGAGTGACGGCAGCACCTGGCCGATGTAGCGCAGGAACGTGCTGTTCGGCCCGACGACGAGGACGCCGCGGGTCGCGAGCTGCTGGCGGTAGGTGTAGAGCAGGTAGGCCGCGCGGTGCAGGGCGACGGCGGTCTTGCCGGTGCCGGGCCCGCCTTGCACGACGAGCACACCGCTCAGCTCATCACGGATGATGCGGTCCTGCTCGCCCTGGATGGTGGCGACGATGTCGCTCATCTCACCCGTGCGGCGGCGTTCGAGCGCGGCGAGCAGCGCGGCCTCGCCGGCGAGCCCGAGGTCGGCCTGGTTCTTGCCCTGGTCGGCGGTCCGCAGGTCGAGGATCTCGTCGTCGAGCGCGACGACGCGGCGGCTCAGCGTCCGGATGTGCCGGCGGCGGCGCACGCCTTCCGGTGACGCGGCGGTGGCGAGATAGAACGGCCGGGCCGCGGGGGCGCGCCAGTCCAGCAGCAGCGGCTCGTAGTCACCGTCCTCGTCGAACAGGCCGAGCCTGCCGACGTAGACAGCCTCGCCGGCGTGGAAATCGAGGCGCCCGAAGCACAAGCCCTGTTCGACGGAGCTCAGCTGCGCGAGACGCTCGGAGTACGTGGTGGTCGCGACATCCCGCTCGGTGCGCGCCTGCGGGGTGCCGCCGGTCTGCGCGAGCGCCCCGGTGAGCCGCCGCTGGGCGGACTCCCGTTCGGCGTCGAGCTTGCGGTAGAGCAGCGACACGTAGTTCTGCTCGCCCGCCAGGTCTCCGGTGCTGTCTGGTTCCCGTTCCGGGGACGCGGACAAGGGCAAACCCGCCTTCGCTCGGTGGAGTGGATGGTCAGTGTGGGAAGACCAACGACCCTACCCGTCCGGGAATTCCCCGCCCCCGGGTTTCCCCGCCGCGACCGTCGAACTCGCTGTCCCCAACGTCGAACTCGCTGTCGCGAGCGTCGGACTCGCCGGCGAGCTAGAAGGGCAGGCCGAGGGTGGGCAGGCCGATCGCGGAGTCGACGGCGAGCGCGACGAACACCACCATCAGATATGTGTTGGACCGGTGGAACAGCGCCATCGGCTTCGTCTCGACGCCGCGCGCCACCTGCCGCCGCAGGCGGTGGGCGTAGAACAGGAACCACGCACCCGCCAGCACCGCGAACCCCGCGTACAGCCAGCTCGTCACGGGCAGCAGCAGCAGCGTCCAGCCGACCATCACCCACGAGTAGATGACGATCTGCCGCGCCACGTGCTCCGGCGTGGCCACCACGGGCAGCATCGGCACCCCGGCCCGCTTGTAGTCCTCGCGGTACTTCATGCCCAGCGCCCAGGTGTGCGGCGGGGTCCAGAAGAAGATCACGCCGAACATCACGAACGCCGGCCACTGCACCGTGCCGGTCACCGCGGCCCAGCCGATCACCACCGGCATGCAGCCGGCGGCGCCACCCCACACCACGTTCTGCGCGGTGCGGCGCTTGAGACCGAGCGTGTACACGAAGATGTAGAACAGGATCGTCGCGATCGCGAGCACGGCTGCGAGCAAATTCACCGTGAAGTACAGCATCACGAACGAAGCCACGCCGAGGACGAGGCCGAACACGAGCGCGTTGCGCCGCGGCACCGAGTCGCGCACGAGCGGGCGGCGCTTGGTGCGGTTCATCACCTTGTCGATGTCGGCGTCGATCACGCAGTTGAGCGTGTTGGCGCTGCCGGCCGCCATCGTCCCGCCGACGAGCGTGGCCAGGATCAGCCACGGCGACGGGATGGTGCGGGCCGCGAGGAACATCGCGGGGATGGTGGTAACCAGCAGCAGCTCGATGACCTGCGGCTTGGTCAGCGCGACGTAGGCGGCCACGCGGGCACGGAGCCGTCGCAGCCCGCCTGCGGGCGGTTCGGCCCCGGGGTGGTCGGCGCTGGTGCGGCCACTGCGTCCGTGCGCAGCGTTCACCAACGACATTTCGCTCCCTGAGTCAGTTTCGGGCGGTGCCGAACGCCAGGCGTGACACCGCAACTGATCGTAACCACGAGTTCTCGATCAACGGCTGGCGGGTGGGAGTGTCGGGGTCCGGGCGGCCGGGTAGCCGACCTACTAGGCTGCCCTCGGAAGGCCTGCCTCAGCTCGTGCGCATGGCCCCCAACCAGGAATATTGTCTCTTCGGGATCGATTGAGACGAGTGGGTGCCCGCGCGTGTGCGCGCGCCGGGCGTGGAAACCGACCAACGACGAGCATCGGGAGTTCGAGTTCAGTGTCCGAAACCGCCTCTATCAGCGAGAACAACCCTCTGCTCCGGCGGAACGTACCCGCCGATTGGACCGATCTCGACACCCGCGCCGTGGACACGATCCGCGTGCTCGCCGCGGACGCCGTCGAGAACTGTGGCAGTGGCCACCCCGGCACCGCGATGAGCCTGGCCCCGCTGGCGTACACGCTGTTCCAGCGTGAGATGCGGCACGACCCGGCCGATCCGGAGTGGCCGGCGCGCGACCGGTTCGTCCTCTCCGCCGGGCACTCCAGCCTCACCCTGTACATCCAGCTCTACCTGGCCGGCTACGGCCTGGAGATGGAAGACCTCGAGCAGCTGCGCAGGTGGGACTCGAAGACCCCCGGCCACCCCGAATACCGGCACACCAAGGGCGTCGAGGTCACCACCGGCCCGCTCGGCCAGGGCCTGGCCAACGCGGTCGGCATGGCGATGGCGGCGCGCCGCGAGCGCGGCCTGCTCGACCCGGAGCCGGCGCCCGGCGAGAGCATCTTCGACCACCACGTCTACGTGATCGCCTCCGACGGTGACATCGAGGAGGGCGTCACCTCCGAGGCCTCGTCCATCGCGGGCCGCCAGGAGCTGGGCAACCTCATCGTCTTCTACGACGACAACAAGATCTCCATCGAGGACGACACGAACATCGCGCTGTCCGAGGACACCGCGGCCCGGTACGAGGCCTACGGCTGGCACGTGCAGACCGTCGAGGGCGGCGAGGACGTGGTCGCCATCCAGGAGGCGATCGCGAACGCCAAGGCCGACCCGCGCCCGTCGTTCGTCCTGCTGCGCACCATCATCGGCTATCCCGCGCCCACCAAGATGAACACCGGCAAGGCGCACGGTGCCGCGCTCGGCGCGGAAGAGGTCGCCGGGGTCAAGCGGATCCTGGGCTTCGACCCGGAGAAGAACTTCCAGATCGAGGACGAGGTGCTCGCGAGCACCCGCAAGGCGGGCGACCGCGGCAAGCAGTGGCGCGCCGAATGGCAGGAGAAGTTCGACGCGTGGGCCGCGGCGAACCCCGAGCGCAAGGCCCTGGCGGACCGGATGTCCACCCGGACCCTGCCCGAGGGCTGGGCCGAGAAGCTGCCGACGTGGGAGCCCGACGAGAAGGGTGTCGCGACCCGCAAGGCGTCCGGTGCGGTGCTCTCCGCGCTGGCGGACGTGCTGCCGGAACTGTGGGGCGGTTCGGCCGACCTGGCCGAGAGCAACAACTCCACCATGAAGGGCGCCGACTCGTTCGGCCCGGAGAAGGCCTCCACCGGCATGTGGCAGGCCAACCCCTACGGCCGCACGCTGCACTTCGGTGTCCGCGAGCACGCGATGGGCTCGATCCTCAACGGCATCGCGCTGCACGGTGGCACCCGGCCCTACGGCGCCACCTTCTTCACCTTCTCCGACTACATGCGCCCGCCGGTGCGGCTGGCCGCGCTGATGCACCTGCCGGTCATCTACGTGTGGACGCACGACTCGATCGGCCTCGGCGAGGACGGCCCGACGCACCAGCCGATCGAGCATCTCGCGGCGCTGCGCGCCATCCCGGGCCTGAACATGGTCCGCCCGGCGGACGCCAACGAGACCGCCGGTGCCTGGAAGGCCGCGCTGGACGACAAGCACCACCCGTCCGGGTTCGCGCTGACCCGGCAGAACGTGCCGGTGCTCGAGGGCAGCTCGATCGACGCGGTCGCCAAGGGCGGCTACGTGCTCGCCGACGCGTCCGAGGGTGCGCCCGAGGTCGTGCTGATCGGCACCGGTTCCGAGGTCCAGCTGGCCGTCGAGGCCCGCAAGGTCCTGGAGGCGGAAGGGGTTCGAACCCGGGTGGTCTCGATGCCGTGTTTCGAGTGGTTCGAGGCGCAGGACGAGGCCTACCGGGAGTCCGTGCTCCCGTCCGGGGTCAAGGCGCGGGTGGCGGTCGAGGCCGGCATCGCGCAGCCTTGGTACCGCTATGTCGGTGACTCCGGGGAAATCGTGTCGATCGAGCACTACGGTGCCTCGGCCGACTACAAGACCCTGTTCCGCGAGTTCGGGTTCACCGCCGACGCCGTGGTCGACGCCGCGCGCAGCTCGCTCGCCAAGACCAAGCAGTCCTGACCTACCACAAGGGGATGAACGTCATGAGTGACCGACTTGCCCAGCTCGCCGAAGCCGGAGTCTCGATCTGGCTCGACGACCTGTCGCGTGAGCGGCTCAACTCCGGCAACCTCGCCGGGCTGATCCGTGACCAGCACGTCGTCGGGGTCACCACGAACCCGACCATCTTCGCCAACGCGCTGTCCAACGGCGCGGCCTACGACGAGCAGGTCCGTGAGCTCGCCGCCCGGGGCGCCGACCTGGCGGCCACCGTGCGCGAGCTGACCACCACCGACGTGCGCAACGCCGCGGACCTGTTCCGCGACGTCTACCGCTCCTCGGGCGGCACCGACGGCCGGGTGTCCATCGAGGTCGACCCGGGCCTGGCGAAGGACACGGACAAGACCGTGGCCGAGGCCCAGGACCTGTGGAAGACCGTGGACAGGCCGAACATCTTCGTGAAGATCCCGGCCACCGCGGAGGGCCTGCCGGCCATCACCCGCACGCTCGCCGAGGGCATCAGCGTCAACGTCACGCTGATCTTCTCCGTCGAGCGCTACCGCGACGTGATCGACGCCTACTTCACGGGCCTGGAGCAGGCCAAGGCCAACGGGCACGACCTGCGCCAGATCGAGTCCGTGGCGTCGTTCTTCGTGTCCCGGGTGGACACCGAGGTCGACAAGCGGCTCGACGCGCTGGGCACCGACGAGGCGAAGGCGCTGCGCGGCGAGGCCGCGATCGCCAACGCGCGGCTCGCGTACGCCGCGTACGAGGAGCTGTTCGCCGGCGAGCGCTGGGCCGCGCTGAAGGCGGACGGGGCCAACCCGCAGCGGCCGCTGTGGGCTTCCACCGGCGCGAAGGACCCGTCGTACTCCGACACCCGCTACGTCGACCAGCTCGTGGTCGCGAACGTGGTGAACACCATGCCGGAGAAGACGCTGCACGCCGTCGCCGACCACGGCGAGATCGACGGCGACAAGGTCACCGGCACCGGCGCGCAGGCGCAGGCGGTGTTCGACCAGCTCTCCGCCGTCGGCATCGACGTCCCGGACGTGTTCCGCACGCTCGAGGACGAGGGTGTCGAGAAGTTCGAGAAGTCCTGGCAGGAGCTGCTCGACACGGTCGAGGGCCAGCTCGGGAAGGCGAAGGCCTGACATGGCAGGGGAAGAGACCACCGTCTCTCTCGTCGACGGCGAGCTGGCGGCCAAGGCCGCACCGCTGATCGACAAGCTGGTCGCCGACCAGGTCGCCTCGAAGCTCGCCGCCCAGGACCCCACGCTGTGGGGCCCGGACGCCGAGCCCGAGGCTTCGATCCGGCTGTCCTGGACCACGCTGCACCGCAGCTCGCGCCCGCTGATCGGCGAGATCGAGTCGCTGCGCGAGGAACTGCGCGCCGAGGGCGTGGACCGGGTGGTGCTCGCCGGTATGGGCGGCTCGTCGCTCGCGCCGGAGGTCATCACCGGCACCGAGGGCGCGCCGCTGATCGTGCTGGACACCACCGACCCGGGCCAGGTCGCCGACGCACTCGCCGGGGACCTGCAGCGCACGGTCCTCGTGGTGTCGTCGAAGTCCGGCGGCACGGTCGAGACCGACAGCCACCGCCGGATCTTCGCGAAGGCCTTCACCGAGGCCGGGATCGACGCCGCGCGGCGCATCGTCGTGGTCACCGACCCCGGCTCGCCGCTGTCGGAGCTGGCGGCGGGTGAGGGCTACCGCAAGGTGTTCCTCGCCGACCCGCATGTCGGCGGGCGCTACTCGGCGCTGACCGCGTTCGGGCTCGTCCCGGCCGGGCTCGCCGGCGCCGACGTCGCCCGGCTGCTCGATCAGGCCGCCGCCGCGGCGACGGTGCTCGGCGAGGACAGCGCGGACAACCCCGCGGTGCTCCTCGGCGCGGCCTGGGCCGCGGCGCACGCCGATGGCGCCGAGAAGGTCGTGCTGGCCGACACCGGTTCCGGGATTCAGGGTTTCCCGGACTGGGCGGAGCAGCTGATCGCCGAGTCCACCGGCAAGCTCGGCACCGGGCTGCTGCCGGTCGCGGTCGAAGGACCGGAGGCGGCCGGATTCGCCGACGCGGGTTCCGACGCGACACCGGTCGCGATCGGGCCGGCCACGGGCAGCGCGAAGATCGCGACCGCCGGTCCGCTGGGCGCGCAGTTCCTGCTGTGGGAGTTCGCGACCGCGATCGCGGGGCGGCTGCTGGAGATCAACCCGTTCGACCAGCCCGACGTCGAGGCCGCGAAGAAGGCCGCCCGCGCCCTGCTCGACAACCCGACGGCGCTCGAAGGCAGCGAATCGCCGTCCACTGTGGACGGTGACGTCCAGGTCTTCGCGCCGCAAGGTGTTGACACCGCGGGAAGTCTGACTGACGTGCTGCGCTCGTTCTTCGCGACGGCACCGGAACACGGCTACCTCGCGGTGCAGGCGTACCTCGACCGGCTCGACGACGCCTCGGCGGCGCTGCTGCGCCCCGAGCTCGCCAAGCGCACCGGGCTGCAGACCACCTTCGGCTGGGGCCCGCGGTTCCTGCACTCGACCGGCCAGTACCACAAGGGCGGCCACCAGAACGGCATCTTCCTGCAGATCACCGGCGACGCCGAGACCGATCTGGCGGTGCCGGACAGGCCGTACACGCTGGGCAAGCTGCAGCACGCCCAGGCGCTGGGTGACGGCCAGGTGCTCGCCGAGCACGGTCGCCCGGTGCTGCGCCTGCACCTCACCGACCGGGCCGCCGGCCTGGCTCAACTCGTTCGCGCCATCCAGGAGGTCGCGCTATGAACGAGCAGTGGACCAACCCGCTGCGGGATCCACGGGACAAGCGGCTGCCAAGGATCGCGGGCCCGTCCAGCATGGTGATCTTCGGTGTCACCGGTGACCTGTCCCGCAAGAAGCTGATGCCCGCGATCTACGACCTCGCCAACCGCGGCCTGCTGCCCGCGGGCTTTTCGCTCGTCGGGTTCGCCCGGCGGGACTGGGAGAACGAGGACTTCTCGCAGCTGGTGCACGACGCGGTCGCCGAGCACGCGCGGACGCCGTTCCGGGAGTCGGTGTGGCACCGGCTCGCCGAGGGCATCCGGTTCGTGCAGGGCAGTTTCGACGACGACGACGCGTTCGACCGGCTCGCCGAAACCGTCCACCAGCTCGACGCGGAACGCGGCACTGGTGGCAACACGGCGTTCTACCTGTCGATCCCGCCGAGCGCGTTCCCGGTGGTGACCAAGCAGCTGGCGCGTTCGGGGCTGGCCCAGGGCGACGCGCAGTCGTGGCGCCGGGTCGTGATCGAGAAGCCGTTCGGGCACGACCTGGCCAGCGCCAAGGAGCTCAACGCGATCGTCAACGACGTCTTCCCCGAGGAGTCGGTGTTCCGCATCGACCACTACCTCGGCAAGGAGACGGTGCAGAACATCCTGGCGCTGCGCTTCGCCAACCAGCTGTTCGAGCCGATCTGGAACGCGAACTACGTCGACCACGTGCAGATCACCATGGCCGAGGACATCGGGCTCGGTGGCCGCGCGGGCTACTACGACGGCATCGGCGCGGCCCGCGACGTGATCCAGAACCACCTGCTGCAGCTGCTGGCCTTCACCGCGATGGAGGAGCCGCTCTCGTTCGAGCCGCGGGCGCTGCGCACGGAGAAGATCAAGGTGCTGTCGGCGACCAGGGCACCGGAGCCGCTGGACCAGACCACCGCGCGCGGCCAGTACGCGGGCGGCTGGCAGGGCGGCAAGAAGGTGCCGGGCCTGCTGCAGGAGGCCGGGTTCGCGAAGGACTCGACCACCGAGACCTACGCCGCGGTGACGCTGGAGGTGCAGAACCGCCGCTGGGCGGGGGTGCCGTTCTACCTGCGCACCGGCAAGCGGCTGGGCCGCCGCGTCACCGAGATCGCGGTGATGTTCAAGCGCGCCCCGCACCTGCCGTTCGACCGCACCTCGACCGAGGAGCTGGGGCAGAACGCGCTGGTGATCCGGGTGCAGCCGGACGAGGGTGTGACCATGCGGTTCGGCTCGAAGGTGCCGGGCACGACCATGGAGGTCCGCGACGTCACGATGGACTTCGGGTACGGGCACGCGTTCACCGAGTCCTCCCCCGAGGCCTACGAGCGGCTCATCCTGGACGTGCTGCTCGGCGAGCCGTCGCTGTTCCCGGTGAACGAGGAGGTCGAGTTGTCCTGGCAGATCCTCGACCCGGTCCTGGAGCACTGGGCCAAGGAGGGCTCGCCCGAGACGTACCCGCCGGGGAGCTGGGGTCCCGCCTCGGCCGATGAAGTGCTCGAGCGTTCGGGCCGGAACTGGAGGCGTCCGTGATCATCGACCTGCCCTCGACCACGACCTCCCAGGTCAACCGCAAGCTCGTCGAGCTCCGGGAGCGCGGCGGCGCCGTGGCCCTGGGCCGGGTGCTGACGCTGGTGATCGTCGACGACGACGGCGAGCACCTCGAGGAGCACATCGACGCGGCGAACGAGGCCAGCCGGGAGCACCCGTGCCGGGTCATCGTCGTCGCGCGGGGTTCCCGCACGGCGGCGGCCCGGATCGACGGCCAGATCCGGATCGGCGGCGACGCCGGTGCGAGCGAGGTCATCGTGCTGCGGCTGTACGGGCCGCTGGCCTCGCAGGGCCAGAGCGCGGTCGTCCCGCTGCTGCTGCCGGACGCGCCCATCGTGACCTGGTGGCCCAGCGCGGGCCCCAAGTCGCCGGCGGAGGACCCGATCGGCCTGCTCGCGCAGCGCCGGATCACCGACTCGGCCGCCGAGCGCAACCCGATCCGCGCGCTGCAGACGCGGCGCAAGGCCTACACCGCCGGTGACACGGACCTGGCCTGGACCCGGCTGACGAACTGGCGCGCCCAGCTCGTCGCCGCGCTCGACCTGCCGCCGTACGAGGCGATCACCGCGGCCACGGTCACCGGCGAGGCGGACTCGCCGTCCACCGAGCTGCTGGCCGGCTGGCTGGCCGAGTACCTGAAGATCCCGGTGAAGCGGATCAAGGTACCCAATGCCCAGGGCATGGTGTCGGTCCAGCTGGAGCGGCGTTCCGGGATGATCGAGCTGCACCGGCCGGACGGCAAGGTCGGCACGCTGAGCCAGCCCGGCCAGCCGACCCGGCGGATCGCGCTGCATCGCCGCAACACCAAGGACTGCCTGATCGAGGAGCTGCGGCGGCTCGACCCGGACGAGGTGTACGAGGCCGCGATGCACGGACTCGACCGGCTCGCCGCGGGCACGCCCAAGGCCGCGGCGAAGTCCGAGAAGGACGCGGCCAAGCCGAAGAGCGGCAAGAAGGCCAAGGCGGCGTCATGAGCGGCGACGACCGGAGGGAGGAGTCGCTCAAGTCGACACAGCGCACTCGTGTCTCATGGGCGTCGTCGCGGACCGAGGAACGAGGGAAGCGAGGACGTTCATGAGCAAGACCGAGGTCGTCGTCTACGCGAACCCGGAGCTGCTCGCCGCGGCCGTCGCCGCCCGCCTGGTGACCAGGCTGGTGGACCTGCAGGCGGCGAAGGGCACGGCCTCGCTGGTGCTCACCGGCGGCAGCACCGGGATCGCGGTGCTGGAGCAGCTGCACCGCTCCCCCGCGCGCGACGCGGTGGACTGGTCGCGGCTGGACCTGTACTGGGGCGACGACCGGTTCGTGCCCGCGAGCGACGGCGAGCGCAACGAGAAGCAGGCCCGCGCGGCGCTGCTGGACCACGTGCCCGTCGACCCGAAGCGGGTGCACGCGATGGCCCCCTCGGACGGCGAGTTCGGGGACGACGTCGACGCGGCCGCGGCCGGCTATGCCCGGGTGCTCGCGGAGAACGCGCTGCCGGAGGACCACGGTGACGTGCCGGCCTTCGACATCACGCTGCTCGGTCTCGGCGGCGAGGGGCACACCGCGTCGGTCTTCCCCGAGTCGCCGGCGGTCCACGAGACGGAGCGTTCGGTGGTGGCGGTGCGCAACTGCCCGAAGCCGCCGCCGACCCGGATCTCGCTGACCCTGCCCGCGATCCGCCGTTCCCACGACGTGTGGCTGCTGACCACCGGCGAGGCGAAGGCGGACGCGGTGGCGCTGGCGTTGTCCGGCGCCGGCGAGGTCCAGCTTCCCGTCGCTGGCGCGCGCGGGGAGCGCCGCACCCTCTGGCTGGTCGACCGGGCCGCGGCGGCGAAACTGTCCCACGTGTACCAGCCGCCCACGGCGTGACCGGCCGCTCCGACGGGCCAATGGTCTACACCAAGGCCCTTCGGAGCGGCACCGGAACCCCGGGAATCCGTGACGGTGCGTGAAATTCACCGCCAAGTCACCCTTGGGCGTTAGCATCCGCACATTTATTCACATTCTTGCGTCCCAACGAGCTCTTTCGCACATCTCACCGTCAAGTTCATGAGACGAGTGAGGGCCGATCACATGAGCACTGAGGGACTCTCCATCGGTATTCCGGTCGGTGGTGCGAGCGCGCACCGGCGACACGGCGCGCGGTGGGAAATACTGACCAGGCGCCATACCTGGCTACCGCTTGCCGTCGACGGCGCCGCCATCCTGCTGGCCGCGCTCGACGTCTGGCTGGTCATCCCGGACAAGGCGCCGCCGTACTCGATCTACCTGTCCGGGCTCGCCTGCCTGATGCTCGCGGCACGGCGCTGGCTGCCGTTCGTCACCGTGCTCGGCACCGTGCCGGGCTTCCTGACCGGCTGGTCACAGCTGGCCGCGATGATCGCGCTCGGCATGCTGGCGACCCGCAAGCAGACGCACTGGCAGGTGTGGGTGGGCGCGGCGCTGGTGTGGGCCTGCCGGTTCATCCAGTGGCCGCTGTCGGACTTCGCGGAGCTGAGCTGGCGCGAGCATGTGCTGGACGGCATCTACGGGGTGCTCGTCGCCGGGATGCCGATCGCGATCGGGCTGCTCATCGGGGCTCGCGCGCAGCTGTCGCAGAAGCTGGTCGAGCTGGCCGCGAGCCGTGACCGTGAGCAGCGGCTGCACGCCGACAAGGTGCGGGCCGAGGAGCGGGCCCGGCTGGCCCGCGAGATGCACGACGTCGTCTCCCACGACATCACGCTGATCGCGATGCAGGCCGGGGTGCTCTCGGTGAGCGACGGGAAGAACGCGCAGCAGACCGCGCAAGTCATCCGGGAGCTGTCGACCCGGACGCTGGAAGAGCTCCGCTCGCTGGTCGGGGTGCTGCGTTCCGGTGCGGGTGACGACGGCCCGCAGCCCGGGATCGGCGAGCTGGACCAGCTGCTGCGCGACTGCGAGGTGCCGGTGCGGCTGACCGTGGACAGCGTGCCCGAGCAGTTGCCGGCGAAGGTGTCCGCGGCGGCGTACCGGACGGTGCAGGAGTGCCTCACGAACGTGCGCAAGCACGCGCCGGGCGCGGCCGCGACGGTGCTGATCCTCGGTGCCGGCGACGCGCTGAACATCGAGGTGCGCAACGACAGCCCGAGCCGGCCGGTGACGCCGCTACCCTCGGGCGGGCACGGCCTGACGGGCCTGGCCGAGCGGGCACGCCTGCTCGGCGGCAGCTTCGAGACGACCCCGACCGAGGACGGCGGCTTCCAGGTCCGCGCCACCTACCCGGTCAAATCCTGAAAACGCTGATGGGGGCCGGTTCCCCTGACCCGGCCCCCAGTGACGTGCTTCGTCAGATTTGGCGACGCTGACGCAGCCGTTCGAGCGCCTCGGCGAGGATGGCCTCACCGTCGGCGTCGCTGCGCCTCTCCTTCACGTACGCCAGGTGGGTCTTGTACGGTTCGGTCCGCGGTGCGGCCGGCGGGTTCTTCTCGTCCTGACCGCCGGGAAGCCCGCAGCGCGGGCAGTCCCACTCGTCCGGGACGTCGGCGTCCATCGAAAACGACGGACGCGACTCGTGCCCGTTGGCACACCAATAGGAAACCCGGCGGCGTGGCGCGGACTCGCCGCGCTCGGACTCACCGGATGGACCGGCACCGACCCTGGTGCCTCGAATCGCGTTACCGCCAACCATGAATCCTCACAGGTGGATAGGCGGCGCACCCCCCATAGGCACGCCCGTGCACTCAGACCTTCAGCAGCAGGCCCAGACCCACGATGCTGATCAACCAGACGGCGCCGAGCAGCAGGGTGATGCGGTCGAGGTTCTTCTCGGCCACGCTCGACCCCGCGAGACTCGACTGCATCCCACCGCCGAACAGCGAGGACAAGCCGCCGCCACGCCCGCGGTGCAGCAGAACCGCGACGACCAGCAGCGCGCTGGACGCGATCAACAGGATTTGCAGGAACAGCTTCATATCGTCCTCTGTGTCTCCGGGTGCGTACGACCCGACGGGCGGTCGGCCCGATCGTACGTCACCAGAAAGGTGTTCCCTGGTCGTGTGACAGTCTGAGGTTGACAGACTACTCGGCGACCGCCGCCGTCACGGCAGCGGACCCCCGGCGGCCAGCGCGCAGAGCTTGGTGAACTCGTCGGCCTGCAGGCTCGCCCCGCCGACCAGCCCGCCGTCGATGTTCTCGCACGCGACCAGCTCCCCGATGTTCCCCGACTTCGCGGAGCCGCCATAGAGCACTCGGACCTCTTCCGCGACCTGGGCGCCGTATTTCTCGGCGAGGGTCGCCCGCAGGCCCTTGCACACCTCTTCGGCGTCCGCGGGGCTCGCGACCCGGCCGGTGCCGATCGCCCAGATCGGCTCGTACGCGACGACCACGTGCTCCTTGACCTGCTCGGCCTTGAGGCCCTTGAGCGCCGCGATGAGCTGGGCACAGCCGTGGTCGACATGCCCGCCCGCCTCCCGCACCTCGAGGCTTTCGCCGACGCAGACGATCGGGTGCAGGCCGTGCTTGATCGCCGCGCGGACCTTCTTGTTGACGATCTCGTCGTCCTCGTGGTGGTACTCGCGCCGCTCGGAGTGCCCGACCACGACGTACGTGCAGCCGAGCTTGGCGAGCATCGGCCCCGAGATGTCCCCGGTGTAGGCGCCCGAGTCGTACGGCGACAGGTCCTGCGCGCCGTAGGTCATCAGCAGCTTGTCGCCGTCGACGAGGGTCTGCACGGTGCGGATGTCGGTGAACGGCGGCAGCAGCGCGACGTCCACCTTGGCGTAGTACTTCTCCGGCAGGGAGAACGCGATCTTCTGCACCAGCGCGATGGCCTCGAGGTGGTTGAGGTTCATCTTCCAGTTGCCGGCGATCAGGACCTTGCGCGCCATCAGGCACCCTCCCCCAGCACCGCGACGCCGGGCAGTTCCTTGCCCTCGAGGTACTCCAGCGAGGCGCCACCACCGGTGGAGATGTGCGAGAACTCCTCCTCCGGCAGCCCGAGCACCCGCACGGCGGCGGCGGAGTCGCCGCCTCCGACCACGCTGAACGCCGAGCTGTCCGCGATCGCCCGCGCGACCCCGCGCGTGCCGGCCGCGAACGGCGCCAGCTCGAACACCCCGGCGGGGCCGTTCCAGAACACCGTCTTCGCCGCCCGGACCGCGGCCGCGAAGGCCTCGACCGTGCGGGGGCCGATGTCCAGGCCCATCCAGCCGTCCGGGATCGCGTCCGCGGTGACCGTGTCGGTGGCGGCGTCGGCGGCGAACTCCTCGGCCACCACGACGTCCGCCGGCACCACGATCTTGTCCGCATGCGCGTCCAGCAGCTTGCGCGCGGTCTCGACGAAGTCCTGCTCCAGCAAGGACTTCCCGACGCCGTGGCCCTGCGCGGCGAGGAACGTGAAGGCCATCCCGCCGCCGATGAGCAGCGTGTCGACCTTCGGCAGCAGCGCCTCGATGACGGCGAGCTTGTCCGACACCTTCGACCCGCCGAGCACCACCACGTACGGCCGCTGCGGGTCGCCGGTCAGCCTGCTCAGCACCTCGAGCTCGGCGAGCACCAGGCCACCCGCGTACGCGGGCAGCACGCGGGCCACGTCGTAGACCGAGGCCTGCTTGCGGTGCACGACGCCGAACCCGTCGGAGACGAACACGTCCGCGAGTTCCGCGAACTCCGCGGCCAGCGCGGCGCGCTCGGTGTCGTCCTTGCTGGTCTCGCGCGGGTCGAACCGCACGTTCTCCAGCATCACGACCGAGCCGCCGGCCTGTGCCCCGGTGAGCGCTTTCGCCTGCGCGCCGACTACATCACCGGCCAGCGGCACGGCGGTACCGAGCAGCTCGCCAAGCCGGGCGGCGACCGGCCGCAGGGAGTACGCCGGGTCGGGCTCACCCTTCGGGCGGCCCAGGTGCGCCGCGACGACCACCTTCGCGCCGGCGTCGGCCAGGCGCTTGATGGTCGGCAGCGCGGCGCGCACCCGGCCGTCGTCGGTGATGGTCGTGCCGTCGAGCGGGACGTTCAGATCCGACCGGACCAGCACCCGGCGGCCCGAGACGCCGTCGGTGAGCAGGTCTTCGAGTGTCTTGACAGTCATGGCCTCAGGAGAGCTTCGAGCCGACGAGCTTGACCAGGTCCGCGAGGCGGTTGGAGTAGCCCCACTCGTTGTCGTACCAGCCGTAGACCTTGACCTGCTCGTCGATGACCTTGGTGATCGGCGCGTCGTAGATGCACGAGGCCGGGTCGTTGACGATGTCGGAGGAGACGATCGGGTCCTCGCTGTAGCGCAGGATGCCCTTGAGCGCGCCCTCGGCGGCGGCCTTGTACGCGGTGTTGATCTCTTCGACCGTCGCCTTCTTCTTCAGGTTGACGGTGAGGTCGGTGATCGAGCCGGTGGGCACCGGGACCCGCAGCGAGTAGCCGTCGAGCTTGCCGTTGAGCTCCGGCAGCACCAGGCCGATCGCCTTCGCGGCGCCGGTCGAGGTGGGCACCACGTTCAGCGCGGCGGCGCGGGCACGGCGCTTGTCCTTGTGCGGGCCGTCCTGCAGGTTCTGGTCCTGCGTGTAGGCGTGGATGGTGGTCATCAGGCCCTTTTCGATGCCGAAGGCGTCATTGAGGACCTTGGCCAGCGGGGCGAGGCAGTTGGTGGTGCAGGACGCGTTGGAGATGATCGTCTGCGTGCCGTCGTAGAGGTGGTCGTTGGCGCCCAGCACGACGGTCAGGTCCTCGCCCTTGGCCGGCGCGGAGATGATGACCTTCTTGGCCCCGCCCGCGATGTGCGCCTTCGCGGCGTCGGCGTTGGTGAAGAAGCCGGTCGACTCGACGACGACGTCCACACCCAGCTCGCCCCAGGGCAGGTTGGCCGGGTCGCGCTCGGCGAGCGCCTTGATGGTCTTGCCGCCGACGACGATGCCGTCCTCGCCGACCGTGACCTCGTCGGGGTAGCGGCCCAGGATGCTGTCGAACTTGAGCAGCTGCGCCATGGTCTCGACATCGCCGAGGTCGTTGAACGCGACCACCTCGATGTCGTGCCCGGCGGCCTGCACCGCGCGGAAGAAGTTGCGGCCGATCCGGCCGAAGCCGTTCACGCCTACGCGAACAGTCACTGTCCGTCTCCTCGGTTCGACCCGGCCCCGTGACCGGGCTGCACATCGTCGGTTTCAAAGGTCACCCTAGCGTGCTGGCCTGCGGGTACCCACACGGACCGGGGTGGGCAAGGCCACCTTGGTAAATCGATCCCGAAATCGATCAAGAGACCAGCTCTTTCTCCAGCGGGGTCCGGAATTTCGGGACAACCCGGACATCACCGAGCCATGTGCGTAACCGGTCCGCCGCCCGCTCGATCGCGGCCGTCGCGTCAGCGCCCACGTCTTCCAGCATACGGTATGCAATGTTGCCGTCGGCGTGCTGCGCCCAGCCGCCGACGATCCGGCCCGCCCACCACACGGTCGGCCCGATGTTGCCGGTCCGGTCGAACAGCGGGGCCTGGTGCTCACCGAGGTACCAGTCGCGGCGCACCCAGCCCATCGGGGTCGGGTCGAGCGCGGGCAGGAACGCCGCGGCGGGCTCCGGCTCCTCCACCGGGTCCAGGTCGTCGGCAAGCACGATGCCGGGCGTGCCGTCCAGGTCGACCTCGGCCGGGCCGATCGCGGCGAGAGCCTTCTTGGTCTGCCCCGCGGTCCAGCCGGTCCACCATTTGAGGTCCTCGACCGGGGCGGGCCCGAACGCCCGCAGCCAGCGGCGCGCGAGCCCCACCCGCGCGGCGTCCGGGTCGAGGGCGGGAATTCCGTTGTCCAGCCAGGAATCCGCGGTCGCCCAGGCGTACTGGGTGGACAGCCACGAACCGCGCGGGCGGCCGCGGACGATCCGGCCCTGCGCGGCGAGCAGGAACAGCACGCGGTTGGTGATGTAGCCGCGCGCCTCGTACGGCTTCCCTTGTGCCATCACGATTTCAGTGCGCAGCCGCGGCTCGCCGTCGGCGATCTGCTGCGCCTGCGCGGTGCCGCGGGCGGCCAGCGCGGCGTACGCGCCCTCCTCGACCTCGGCGAGCCACGGGCCGAGGTCGACGTCCAGGCCGGCGGTGGCGAGGTGCTGGATGAGCAGTTTCCGTTGCTTGCGCGCGATTTCCTCGGCGCACGCGGCCTGCACGACGGGGACGAGGGCGGCCGGGACGACGAACATCGTGCGGCGCATCCCCAGCATGCGCAGCACCGTGCGGTCCTCGTACAGCGCCTGCTCGGCGGTGCCCGGCTCGCGGAGGCGGACCGCGGTGGACAGGTGCACCGTCGCGGGATCGGTGGCGTGCAACGCCACGAGGCTCTCCGCGACCTGCTCGACGCTGTCGCTGGGCGTGCTCAGCAGGTGGCGCGCCATCAGTCGCGCCCGCCGCTCGGCGATTCCGATCCGTCTCGTCACGCCCGTTGTCCTATCACGCACGGCCGACAAAACCGGTTCGCGTGCGGTGCTCCCCCAGCTAGATTCGGTCCTATGATCTCTCCGGGGCATTTCGCGGCGTTCGCCGCGCTGGTGTTCGTGATGGTCGTCGTGCCGGGGCCGAGCGTGCTGTTCACGATCAGCCGCGCGCTCACCGTCGGGCGGCGCGACGCGCTGCTGACGGTCGCCGGGAACGCTGCCGGGGTGTACCTGCAGGTGGTGGCCGTGGCGTTCGGGCTGGGGGTGCTGGTGCGGGGCTCGGCGACGGTGTTCACGGTGATCAAGCTCGCGGGCGCGGCGTACCTGATCTACCTCGGCGTGCAGGCATTCCGGCACCGCCGGAGGCTGAGCGAGGCGCTCGCGTCCGCGGTCCGCACCACGCCCGGCCGGACGCTGAAGGTCCTGCGCGACGGGTTCGTGGTGGGTTTCGCCAACCCGAAGTCGATCGTGTTCCTGGCCGCCGTGCTGCCGCAGTTCGTCGACTACCCGGCCGGGCAGGTACCGGCGCAGATCCTGCTGCTGGGGGTCTGCCTGCCGGTGATCGCCGTGCTGTCCGACAGCCTCTGGGCGCTCACGGCCGGCGCGGCGCGGGACTGGTTCGCCCGCTCACCCCGGCGGCTCGAGCTCGTCGGCGGGACCGGTGGGCTGGTGATGATCGGGCTGGGCGCCGGGATCGCGCTGACCGGCCGCAAGGACTAGGCGAGTCACGACGACGGGAACGAGAACAGGCCGTGGGGGCTGCCCAGTCCGGTGGGACCGTCCCAGCCGGGGCCGGCGGCGCACAGCCGGACGTCGAAGGTCTGCTTCAGGTCGGGGGCGTTCGGCGGCACGCACCGGCCGTCGCTGATGGTGCCGCTGGTGCCCGAGGTGACGTCCTGGAACGACACCGGGTTCAGCTGGTACAGCAGGTTCGGGCCCAGCACCCCGGAAAGCGAACCGCTCGCGGCGTACACGCCGGCGATGAACGGCGCGGACGCGCTGGTGCCGGCGACCACCGTCCAGCCGGAGGGCTGGTGTGACTGCGGGCTGTAGGTCGTGTAGATCGCGAGATCGGCGGCGACCGCGGACACGTCCGCACCGGTCCGGGCGCCGGTGCACGCGGCGCTCACCAGGGCGGACTGGCCCGCCGCCGGCAGGACCCCCGGCGCGCAGCTCGAACCGGCGTCGCTCCAGGCGCCCTCGCTGTAGCGGCCGTCCTGCTCGACCAGTTCGGTCCCGCCAGCCGAGGTCACCGTCGGCAAGGCCTGCGGCCACAGGTATTCGGTCGCCTCGAACCCCTCGTCCCCGCTGGCGGCGACGATCGGGACGCCGCGCCGTGCGAGCTGCTGCGCGATCGGTCCGTGCATCATCCCGTCGTCGCCGGGCAGGCCGTAGCTGAGGCTCACCGCGCTCGCACCCTGGGCGATCGCGGTCCGCACCGCGGTGCCGAACGCGGTGGCGTAACCGTGGTAGTCGACCGTCCCGTTTGGACCGTTGGCCGGCAGAACCGATTGCGGCAGCTGGATTTCGACGATCTTGCAGTCCGGGCAGGCGGCCGAGGCCATGTCCACGTCCAATGCGGACTCCAGCGCGATCGACTCGTCGATCCCGATCCCGTCGGGGTCCGTCGCCGGTGCGACCGGCGGGCCGCCGTGGTAGTCGAGCTGGCGGAAGCACCCGGTGGCGCTCGTGCACGGCGGCAGCCCGTACCGCGCGCGGTAGACCGCGAGATCGGACTCCAGCGTCGGATAGGCGCCCACGTTGACGACCGCGACTGTGCCCGCGTGCGGCGCGCGCACCGGGATCTCGTGCGACAGCTCCAGATCACGCGCGCCCCAGCCCACCGGCTGGTCGTCCCGGGCGCCGGTGAGCCTTTCGAGCTGACAGCCGAGCCGGGCGAGCGCTCCCCCGCACACCGGTTCGAACTTCGGGACGGCCGACGCGGGCGAAGCGCACAACGCGACGATCAGCACTGCTGCGGACAGGACGGCGAGTGGCTTGGCAAGAGGCATCGCCGCCGGAAGCTAGCTGATCATGACCGGTTCCGCAGCGCGAACGGGGCTACTCCCCCGACTTCGTGAACAGGCGGGTCGCCGAAAGATGCGACGTGCCGTCCGGTTCGGTGAGCTCGTCGAGATGGGTGCGGATCGTCGCGTCGACGGACAGGTACTTGCGCCCGGCGCGCAGGTCCGCGTCGTTGCGCAGGCGCACGATCAGCGGGAACTCCGACAGCGCGCCCGCGTCGAACAGGCCCGTGGTGTAGATCAGCTGCACGCCCAGCGCCTCGGCGACCACGCGCTGCAGCTCCAGCAGGTACCCGGCCGAAGCCCGCCCGATCGGGTTGTCCAGGAACAGCACCCCGGAGTGCCGGTTGCGCATCTTGCCGCGGTTGTTGGCGCGCAGCGCGGCCAGCGTGCAGTACAGGATGATCGCGGCCGTCAGCTGCTGGCCGCCGGAGAACACGTCCCGGATCTCCGACACCCGCTGCCGTTCGGTGCGCAGCACGGAGTCCGGTTTGAGCATGTCCACCCGGAACCCCTTGGGCACCGCGGCCCGCACCCCGCGCAGCACCAGCGACATCCCGTCGCGCTTGACGTCGCGGCCGTCGCTCGTCTTCCCGGCGGCCGCCTCGTCGACGACCTGGCCGAGCGCCTCGGACAGCTCGGGGTCCTCCGGGTCGGCGAACCGGATGCGCAGGAACTCCTGCCCGGACCAGTCGCCGAGGCCGTCGGGCAGCCGGGAAAGCCGTTGCGCGGACCGGAGCATCCGCAGCGCGCCCTCGACCATGCCCTGCAGCCGCGCGACGATCCCGGACCGGTGCCGGTCGATCTGGGCGAGGTCGTCGGTAAGGGTGCGCAGCCGGGGACGGAGCGCCACGGCCCATTCGGCCGCGCTCGCCGGCAGGCTGTCGCGGCGCACCGAGATGATCTGCTGGCGCACCGGGCTGGTCAGCTTCTCGAACCGCTTGTCCGTCGCGTAGTGGGCGAGGGCGTCGGCCGCCGCGCGCACCCGTTTCTCGGCCTGGTCGACGCCTGCCTCGGCTTCGGTGAGCGTGGACGTCAGCTTGCGGTAACGACCTTGCGCCGCGTCGACGTCGCCGTCGAAAACGCTTTCCGGCTCGCCCTCGGGCGCGAGATGCGCCATGGATTCGGCGAGCAGCCGGAATCCCGTCGCGGACGTGTTCGCGGTTTCGGCGGCACGCTCGGCCTCGGCGCGCCGGGCCTGCGCCTCTTCCCACGCGCGGGCGGCAGCGCCGGCCTCCTCGGCGGCCTCGTCGATCAGCTCCCGGCCGTGCTCCGCGTCGCGCGGGCGGGTTTCCAGCGGGACGCCCTGTTTCGGCAGCTGGTCGAGCTCCGCCTTGCAGGTCGCGACCGCGCCGATCGCTTCGCTGTGCTCGGTTTCCAGTGCCGCGACCGCCCGCCCCGTGCGCGCCTGCGCGGCCGCGCGGGTCGCGGCATCGGAACCGTCGGGCGTCTCCAGCAACCGGGACGCCTGCTCGCGCACCGCGGGGTCGAGCAGTTCCAGGGCGGCCCGCGCGGCGGACTCCGCCGATTCGGCCTGCTCCAGTTCGGCCCGCAGATCGCTGCCGACCTCGACCTTCGCGTATGCGTCGCTCGCGGAGGCGAAGGCCCGCCGCAGCGCGTCGACCGGTTCGGCGGGCACGGCGTCCTTTTCGGACACCGAGCCGCCACCCGGCACTTCGGCGAGTTCGGCGCGGGCACTGCTGACCGTGCGCCGGTGACCGTCGGCGGTGCGCTGTTCTTCCGCGGCCACCTCGCGGGCCCGTGCGGCCCTGGCGCTCGCCTGCCCGGTTTCGGTCTCCGCGCGCACGACGATCTCCCGCGCCCGCTCGACCTCGTCCGTCCACTGTGGAATCCGGGCGACCCGTTCGGCCAGCTCGCCGAGCTCGCGGGCGCGGTCCTCCTCGGTGCGCGCCTGCGTCCGCAGCAGCGGGACGGCCTCACGCAGCCTCGCCCGGCGGGCGGTGAGGTCGGCGAGATTCCGTTCTGCCGCAACGACCACGTCGTGGGCTTCGGCCTGCTCGCCGGCCGCGGTCTCGGCTTCTTCGGCGAGCGTGCCGAGCGCTCCGGCCGGGTAGTCCTCGCGCCATGTGGTGAGCTTCCATTCGAGCGCGGCGTCGTCGCCGATGGCGGTGGCCAGGGCCTCCAGCTGTTTCTGGCGGCGGGAATGCCGGGCGAGGATGGCCTGCCGTTCGGTGTCGGCGGCCTCCTCGTCGTACATCGCCGGGTTCGGCGGCACCAGGAACTCGACGCCCGGCGCGGCTCCCCGTGCCTTGACCGCTTCGGTCGTACCAACCGGAAGAACGGTGCTGGGCAACAGTTTCGCGTCCGCCAGCGCCGTCCGTGCCCGGCCGAGCTGGGCCGGGTCGTTGATCAGCACACCGGAGACCAGGTGCGGCAGTTCGGCCAGTACCCGTTCCCGCTGTTTCGCGTCCATTGTGGACAGATAACGCCAGCCCGACCACGCGGTGATCCCGGCCCGCTCCAGCACGTCGAGCGCCGCCTGCACCTCGGGTGGCGCGGGCAGCAGGCCGCCGTCGCCCAGCGCCGCCAGTGCGCGCTCGTCGACCGACTCCTCCATCCGCAACGAGGTCTGCTGTCGCTCGGCGGCGGATCGTGCTTCCCGCAACCGTTTCAGCAGCGCGGGCGTGTCCGTCTCCAGTTGCACGTTCTCGCCACCGAGCAGTTCCAGCAACCGGGGGTGCGCGGCGAGGGCGTCGGTGCGGCGGTGCGCCTTGGCGAGCTCGCCCGCCGCCCGGTCCGCACGCCCCTGCGCGGTGGACGCCCGTTGTTGCGCGGTGTGCACGGCTTGCTGCGCCTCGGCGAACTCTTCCGCGACGCGTTCCAGCTCGGCCTCTCGCGAGACCAGTTCCCCGGCCGCGTGCTCGCCGCGGGTGCGGGCTTCTTGGGCGGCCTCGGCGACCCGCGTGCCGTCACTGAGCAGGCCCGCACGCACGGCTTGGCGCACCTGGGCCCGGACCTCCTCGATCCGGGTGGCCAGCTGGGCCTCCTCGGCCCGGTGCTTCGCCGCGGTCGTGGTCGCTTCGTCGCGCTGGTCCTGCGCTTTCGCCGCCTCCGCACGCGCGGCCGTGGCGCGCTCCTCGGCCGCCTCGGCTTGCTCCCCGGCCTCACCAGCGAGCGCGAGGAGCCCACGGGCGAGCGCGTTCGCGGCGGCGTTCTTGGCTTCCAGCGCGGGTTTCGCGGTCTGCTCCCGCTCCCCGACGAGGTCGCGGATGTCGGCGGCCTTGCGGACGGCGTTGACATGCGCGAGCACCGTGCCGGTCTCCCGCCAGGCCTCGGCGGTCGCGCGGGCGTGCGCGAGCTCTTCGTCGACGCGCTGCTTGTCAGCGGTCGCGTCGGCCAAGCGCAGCTCCGCGACGACGCGCCGCAGCTCCGTCGCGACGGCGGACAGGCGGCGGTGATCGCCCTCGGCGAGTTTCTCAGCGTCGCGGGTCTCTTCGACGAACGTGGCGAGCCCGGACTGACGGTCGGACTCCAGCCGGTGACGGGCCAGCACGGCCCCGGCGAACGCCCGCGCGTCGGACCGCGCGGCCGCCGCGAGCTTGCGGGACGCGGCCGCGAACGATTCCTCTTCGGACAGTGGGCCCAGCAGGTCCAGTGCCCCGGCGACGAAGTCCCGTTCGGACATCAGCTCGCCGCGCTGGCCGAGGTTGTGCGCATAGGTCTGGACCACGTCGGCGAGATCGCGCGGATCGTCCTCGGGGATGACGGCCTTGAGCAGGAAGTCGACGAACGCCTCGTCGGAGGTGAAGGCGAACGCGTCCGCCGCCTCGCCCTCACCGGCGTTCATCGCGCGCTGGTAGCGGAACAGTTCGGTGTCCAGGCCGAGCGTGTCGAGCCGCTCGGTCCACTCGTGGTGGCGGCGCGTCCAGGACAGCTCCAGCTCGGGCTCGGCCTGGTGCGCCGCGTCGAGCCGTTCCTGGAAGCCGGACATGGTGAGCAGCCGGCCGTCCTCGGTGAACGGCAGTGTCTCCAGGCCGGTGGCCGCGCTGGGCCGGAAGCAGAACCACGAGTCGATCAGGTTCGCGGGGTCGCCCGACACCACGTGCCCGCGCCATTCGGACACCTTGCCGGTGATGATCCGCTGCCCGGTCTCGGTGTGCTGCCATTCCAGCACGACATGCGAAACATCCTTGGCGGCGACGAACTTCTCCAGCACCCGGGTGTTCGTCGTGCCGACCACCTGGCGGCGCCCGGGCAGCATCACCGAGAAGATCAGCTTGATCAGCACCGACTTGCCGCCGCCGTTCTCCAGGAACAGCACGCTCGCCGGCGACGGCCGCCGCGGCAGGCCCTGCTCGGCGGAGTGGATCCCGGCGGTGAACAGCGCGTCCTGCGACGGCGCCTTGACCAGCGGGCCGACGCCGGAGAAGTCCAGCACCACGTCCTGGTAGCGCGCGCCCGCCGGACCGACCGAGTGCAGGCGCACCCTGGAAAGCTCGTACAACCGTCCCCCTACAAAGTGTCCGAAATGGACGGACGCAGGGACCCGGCCGCGTCTCCCACCGCGACCACGCCCAGTTCCAGCAGTTCCTCGAAGGCGCTGTCGGCCGCCAGCTCGCGCACCTGGATCTGGTATCGCGGCGTGGTCCGGTAGGTACCCCCCTGCTCGCCGCTGACCTGCACCAGAAACCCTTGGTCCGCAAGGAACCGCAGCGCGCGCGATACCATGCCGCGGGTGGTGTCGGACGCGAGGCGCCCGTCCTTCGTCGCCGCCGCGGCGGGGCGGCGCGCGTAGGCCCGCCAGGCCTGTTCCAGCTCCGGCGCGCCCGCCAGCGGATCGTTGTTCTGCTCGGCCTTCGCCGCCCGCTCGTCCAGGATCCGGCAGGCCTCCCGGACCACGCCGTCGACCTGCTCGACACTGACCCGGCCGATGTAGGTGTCGTTCGCCAGGTCGTCCGGACGCGGGTAGCCGAGCGCGGCCGTCGCCAGATGGACCAGGCCGTGCAGCACCTTCTCGGTGTCGCGGCGCTCGCGGATCTTGCTCTGCCGCGCGTAGGAGTCCATCTTGATCTCGAACACGGACTCGTCGGTGGCCGCGAGGACGGCCCCGGCCTGGGTGCTGACGTCGAGCACCATCAGCCCGAGCCCGGCGGCGACCGAGTTGGTGAGCTGTTTGAAAGCGCTGTCTTCGCCGTAGCGGCGGACCAGATCCGCGTAGACGACGTCGCGACCGGGCAGCTGCTTCGGCCGCATGCCGAAGGAAATCAGCCGGGCCGCCGACTCCACGTCCGCGGTGGTGCTCATGCGACCCCCTCGCGCTCGATACGTGCCGTGGTGAGCAACAGGTCCGCGCCGCCGAAGTCGTCGTCCTCCAGCGGCGTGCCGTCGTCCACGGCGAGCAGCGTGCGATCGTCCCCCTGCCGGACGGCCGCGCCGATCTCCGGACTGTACGAGTGCAGCGCCCGCAGCGCGACCAGGCGCGCCAGCCGCGGGTCGGCTTCCCGCGCCTCGGCCAGCAGCCCGGACAGCCGCCGCGGCACCTCGGGCAGGTCCAGCAGCTCGTCCGCGCGCCGCCACTGCTCGTCACTGTAGTAGTCGGTCTGCTCGGCCGGGACGAGCTCCGGTTCCGGCACTTCGCCGACGAGCTTGTCGCGTTCGGGCGCCGGGCGCAGCAGCAGCGAAACCAGTGAGGACAGCGACGGCACGGTCGGCACCTCGACCCCGGCGACCGCGTGGAAGAAGTCCTCGACCGGGGCGACCGCGTCCGCGATCGGCAGTTCCAGGCTCGGCACCAGCAGCTGCCCGAACAGGTCGAGCGTGGCGCGCCGCGGCGGGCCGGAGAACTGCTGGCGGTCCTGCTCGGCGCGGAAGGTCGCGCCCGCGGCCTGCAGCCGGGACTGCAGCTGGGTGTGCCGGCTGATGCAGTCGGCGACGATGTCGACCAGCTCGGCCGCGCGCCGCTTGTGGTCGGGGTCCTCGGCTTCGTCGCGGGCGCGCGTGATGTTGCGCAGGATCGCGTTCTCCGCCCGGAACCGCGCCTCGATGTGGGACAACGCGGAGTCGAGCAGTTCGGGCATCTCGTCGGCCCAGTCGACGGCGCGCACGTCCCGGCGGGTCGCGTCGAGCTTGGCGCGCAACGTCTCGCCGTACTGCACGGTCCGGTAGCGGGCCTGCTCGGCGGCGAGCTTCGCGTCGGCGAGCCGGCCGCGGCTGATCAGGTTCTCGAGCTTGACCTCGGCGGCGATGTGCGCCGACTCGACGTCCGTGTCCAGCGCGCCGACCAGCACGTTGATCGCCTCGTCGCTCGAGCGCAGGTACACCTCGCCGTCGGGCGCGGCCAGCTCCACCAGCAGCTTGAAGTCGAACGCGCGGCGGCGGTACGCCCCGCTCTCGTCGACGCTGCCGTAGACGCGGCGGAACCCGCGGTCGGCGGTACCGACGTTGATCAGGTTGTCCAGCACCCAGCGCGCCACCCGCAGGTGCTCCTCCGCGCCGCGGCCGGGCGCCTGCGCGGCGATGAACGGCTGCAGGCGGCGCACGACGTCCTCGTGGCCGGCGCCGGTGTCGAAGTCCATCGCGATGGTGACCTGGTCGATCGTGTGCAGCGCGATCTCCGCCATCTGGTAGACCGTCGCGTCGGCCCAGTCCAGCTTCGCCTTGCGGGCGTCGAGGTCGTGCAGCGGCGCGGTGCAGGCGAGCGCCTTCAGCCGACGGGCCAGGCCCTCGTCAGCCAGGCCTCCGCTGATCAGATCCGCATCACGCACAGCGCACCAGAGTAGCCGCTTGTATTTTGGGCGCCATGCGTGACATGAGCCGGGAAGAGTGGTGGGCGTTCGCCAGCGAGGGAACGCGGACGGGCAAGCTCGCCATCGTGCGGGCCGACGGGTCGCCGCACGTGACGCCGATCTGGTTCGTGCTGAACGAGACCCCCGACGGCGACGAGCTGATCTTCAACACGGGCGTGAACTCCCTCAAGGGCAGGACACTGCGGCGGGAGCCGCGGGTGTCGCTCATCGTCGACGACCAGCGGCCGCCGTACGCGTACGTGCAGTTCACCGCGGTGGCGTCGCTGCACACCGATCTCGACGAGATGCTGCTGTGGGCGACCAGGCTCGGCGCCCGCTACATGGGCGAGGACCAGGGCGAGGCGTTCGGCAAGCGCAATGCCGTACCGGAGGAGTACCTGGTGCGGGCGAAGATCACGAAGGTACTCGCGTTCGCCGGCATCGCCGACTGATTTCCGCCAGCACCCGGGCCCTCGCGGTACCCAGACTGGTGGGGTGAAGCTCACCGAACGCGTCGACGAACTGGACTGGGCCGCGCTCGTGGCCGAGGTGAACGAGTACGGGTGCGCGCTGACGCCACCCCTGCTCACGCCCGCCGAATGCCGCGAGCTTTCGGCCCGCTACGACGACGTCGCCCAGTTCCGCTCGACGATCGACATGGCCCGGTTCCGGTTCGGCGCCGGGCAGTACCGCTACTTCGCGTACCCGCTGCCCGAGCCGGTCGCCGAGCTGCGCGCGGCGTTCTACCCGCACCTGCTGCCGATCGCCCGGGACTGGGCGCGGAAGCTGAGTCGCCCGGCGCCGTGGCCGGACGACCTGGAGGACTGGCTGGCCCGGTGCCACGCCGCCGGGCAGGTGCGGCCGACGCCGATCCTGCTGCGCTACGGCGCCGGCGACTGGAACGCGTTGCACCGCGACCTGTACGGGGACCTGGTGTTCCCGCTGCAGGTCGTGTTCGGGCTCGACGAACCGGGCACCGACCACACCGGTGGCGAGTTCCTGCTGGTCGAGCAGCGCCCGCGCGCCCAGTCCCGCGGCACGGCGACCCTGCTGCGGCAGGGGCACGCACTGATCTTCACCACCCGCGACCGCCCGGTGCGCTCGGTCCGCGGCCATTCCGCGGCGCCGGTGCGGCACGGCGTCAGCACCGTGCGGTCGGGCCGCCGGCACACCCTAGGCCTGGTGTTCCACGACGCGAGCTAGGTTCTGTTTTTCCAAGTGGCGGAGCCGCTTGCTGTGGGCCGCCAACTCGCGCCGCCGCGGGTTCTGAGGTGGTTCCTGGCGAGGACAGCGCCGACGTGGTGAATTGGACATTCATGAGGAGGCGATCCCGGAGCCAGGGGCCGCCTCAGGTTCCGCCACCCGCGCAGCAACGCAAGCCGTTTCACAACACTCTCTAGGCGATCTCCCGGCTCTCGGCGAGGAACTCGGCGAGGGGCGGGCGCTGGTGGCACGACACGTCGGTCAGCACCATCTCCCGCTCGACGCCGTGGCCGGACTCGCCGCGGCGGAACTGTGCGAGCAGCGTCGCCGGGGGCTGGGCCGAGACCAGGCGCCCGTAGTGCGCCAGCCGGTCGAACAGGGTCTGCATGATCTGCCCCGACATCCGGCCCAGCGCCTGGGTGCTCTGGTGCCGGTGGGTCCGCTTGCCGAGGTCGACCTGCGCGAGCGCGTCCAGCCCGTGCTCCTGCAGGATGTCGATCAGGTGCCCGACCTCGACCCCGTAGTTGACCACGAACGGGATGCTCTCCAGCACCTCCCGGCGCCCCGCGTACTCACCGGCCAGCGGCTGCACGAACCCGGCGAGCTCGGGCCAGTACATGTTCAGCAGCGGCCGCGCGACCAGCTCGGTCACCCGGCCACCGCCCTCCGCGTCGGTACCGTTCGCGCCGACCAGCGGCCGGTGGTAGAAGCCCTTGACGTAGGCCACCGACTCGTCGGTCAGCAGCGGGCCGAGCAGGCCGCTGACGTAGTCGCTGGTGAAGTCGTACAGATCGCCGTCGACGAAGACGACGATGTCACCGCTGGTGGCGGCGAGCCCCTTCCAGAGCGCCTCCCCCTTGCCCGCCATGCCCGGCAGCATCGGCAGCACCGAGTCCTGCGCCACGACGGACGCCCCGGCCTCGGCGGCCACCCGCGCGGTCGCGTCCTGCGACCGCGAGTCCACCACGAGCACCTCGTCGACCAGCGGGATCCCGTCCACCAGGTCCCGGCGGATGGTGCGGACGATGTCCCCGACCGTCGCCTCCTCGTCCCGCGCCGGGATGACGACGCTGACGGTCGTGCCACCCTTGGCCGCGAGGAGATCCGCTGGCCGCCAGTCGGCGGTATGGCTGCTGCGCCGGGGGAGCCAGCTGCCCACATCGGCGGACACCTTCAGTTCCGCCTTCTCGTTCGCGCTGTTGAACCGCACGAGTATCCCCTTCCCCGAACCGAACGTAGCCGAGATCCAGCGTCGGTTCACCGGGTTTCGCCAACCATGCCGCCATGAAACCGCTACGTTACGACTCCCGATCACCTGGGGGCCGCCGGTAACACCCGAGGTACATCCTCCAGCTCAGGGGTTCACCGGGTGGCCACGGGGTCAGGCGTCCTCGTCCTCTTCCAGCATCTCCGCGGTGACGGCGGACTCGGTGTCGGGGATGTCGAGGTCCTTCGCGCGCTTGTCCGCCATCGCCAGCAGGCGGCGGATCCGGCCGGCCACGGCGTCCTTCGTCATCGGCGGATCGGACAGCTGCCCCAGCTCCTCCAGCGACGCCTGGCGGTTGGACAGCCGCAGCTTGCCGGCGGCCAGCAGGTGGTCGGGCGCGGTGTCGCCGAGGATATCCAGCGCGCGCTCGACCCGCGCGGCGGCCGCGACGGCGGCCCGCGCCGAGCGGCGGAGGTTCGCGTCGTCGAAGTTCGCCAGCCGGTTCGCCGTCGCCCGCACCTCGCGGCGCATCCGGCGCTCCTCCCACTGCAGCACGCTCGAATGCGCGCCGAGCCGCGTCAGCAGCGCGCCGATCGCGTCGCCGTCGCGCACCACGACCCGGTCCGCTCCCCGGACCTCGCGCGACTTCGCCTGGATGCCGAGCCGGCGGGCGGCGCCGACGAGCGCGAGCGCGGCCTCGGGACCGGGACAGGTGACCTCCAGCGACGACGAGCGGCCGGGCTCGGTCAACGATCCGTGCGCCAGGAAAGCACCACGCCACGCGGCTTCCGCGTCGGCGACGTTGCCGGAGACGACCGCGGCCGGCAGCCCGCGCACGGGGCGGCCGCGGTTGTCGATGAGCCCCGTCTGGCGCGCCAGGCCCTCGCCGTCCTTGACGACGCGCACCAGGTACCGGGTGGTCTTGCGCAGGCCGCTCGCCGAGAGCACATGCACGTCCGACTGGTGCCCGTACAGCTCGTGGATCTCCTTGCGCAGCCGCCGCGCGACCGAACCGGTGTCGAGCTCGGCCTCCACCACGACCTTGCCCCCCACGATGTGCAACCCACCCGCGAACCGCAGCATCGACGCGACCTCCGCCCGCCGCGGCCCGATCTTGGTGATCTGCAACCGGCTCAACTCGTCCTTCACCGCAGCGGTCATCGCCATGGCCCCTCCCTGCTTTCTCCACCGTCCCGGTCTCCCGCCACGGAGCGGTGACCGAGAGCCTCTCGCACACACGCCGCGAGCGCATCCGGATCGTGCAAACCCCGCACGTTCGGGTCTGCCACGTCCGCGAGCAACGCCCGCGCCCCCAGCTCCGCCGCCGCGTCCCGCAGGCGCGCGGGATCCGGGACCGACGCGCGGTCCGCGATCACCACGTCCACCCGCAGTCCGGGAGCGTGTTCGAAGAGTACGTCGAGATGCCGCTCGGGGGAGAAACCCGCTGTCTCCCCCGGCTGGGGGACCAGGTTGAGGATCAGCACCTTCACCGCCGTGGTCCGGACCAATGCGTCGTGCAGCCCGGGCACCAGAAGGTGCGGCAGCACGCTGGTGAACCACGAGCCCGGACCGAGGAACACCACGTCCGCGGCGAGCACGGCGTCCACCGCTTCGGCGCACGCGACCGGCACTCCGCCGGGCCGTTGCGGGGTGCGCAGCTCGATCCGCCGCACCCGCCCCGGGGTGCTGGCGACCGCGACCTGACCGCGGATCACGCGCGGCTCGTCGTCGTCGGTGAGACCGGTGACCAGTCCGGTCACCTCGGCCTCGATCTCCAGTGGCTCCGGGGACATCGGCAGTACCCGGCCGGACACGCCGAGCAGCTTCCGTGCCTCGTCGAGCGCCACCACCGGATCGTGAAGCACCTCGAAAAGCCCGGCCAGCACGAGGTTTCCGACGGCATGCCCGGTGAGCGCGCCGTTGCCGCCGAAGCGGTGCTGGAACACCTCCGCCCACAGCGACTCGCCGTTCTCCGCGTCGGCGAGCGCCGCCAGCGCCTGGCGCAGATCGCCCGGCGGCAGCAGGCCGAGCTCCCGGCGCAGCCGCCCGGACGAGCCGCCGTCGTCGGCGACCGTCACCACGGCCGTGATGTCCGTGGTGACCCGCCGCAACGCGGTCAGTGTCGCCTGCAACCCGTGGCCGCCGCCGAGCGCGACCGCGCGCAGATGCCGATCCTGGGTCACTCGCGACCCAGATCCCGGTGGATCACCTTCACCGCCATACCGTCCTCATTGGACAACAACCGGGCCAGCTCCTCGGAAAGCGCGACACTGCGGTGCTTTCCGCCGGTGCAGCCGACGGCGAGGGTGAGATAGCGCTTTCCCTCCCGCTTGTAGCCGGCCCCGATCAGCCGCAGCAACTGGTGGTAGCGGTCGAGGAATTCTTCGGCACCTTCCTGCGACAGCACGTAGTTGCGCACCTCGGAGTCCAGCCCGGTGTGGTCGCGCAGTTCCGGGATCCAGAACGGGTTCGGCAGGAACCGCACGTCCATCACGAGATCCGCGTCCATCGGCAGGCCGTACTTGTAGCCGAAGGACAGCACCGTGACCCGGGTCTGGGTGGCGGACTCGGTGCCGAACGCGTCCTCGATCTTGGCGCGCAGGTCGTGCACCGACAGCGCGGAGGTCTCCAGCACGAGGTCGGCTTCTTCGCGCAGTGGAGCCAAAAGCGCGCGCTCGGCGGTGATCCCGTCGGCGAGCCGTCCGTCGCCCTGCAGCGGATGCCCGCGCCGCACCGACTCGAACCGGCGCACCAGCACCGCGTCGGTGGCTTCGAGGAACAGCACGCGCGGCTTGTACCCGCGCGCGTCGAGGTCCTTGATCACCGAGGCCAGGTCGTCGGTGAACGCGCGGGAGCGCACGTCCATCACGACGGCCACCTTCGTCACCGCTCCCCTGGCCTGCACGCCGAGCTCGACCATGGTCGAGATCAGCTCCGGCGGCAGGTTGTCCACCACGAACCAGCCCAGATCCTCCAGGCACTTCGCGGCGGTCGACCGGCCAGCCCCGGACAACCCGGTGACGACCGCGACCTCGATCCCGGACGGATGCCCGTCCGGATGACCCTCGTTTCCCGTCATGACTCCCTCTCCCCTGTTCGTAACGCCGCGACCACGGCTTCCGCGGTGCGCCTCCCCACCCCGGGCACCTGTGCGATGTCCTCCACCCGGGCCTCCCGGAGCTTCTTCACCGAACCGAAGTGCTTGATCAGCGCGGCCCGGCGGGTCTGGCCCAGCCCCGGCACACCGTCCAAAGCGGACACCTGCACGCGCTTCGAGCGCTTCTCCCGGTGGTAGCGGATCGCGAAGCGGTGCGCCTCGTCCCGCACCCGCTGGAGCAGGTACAGCGACTCGGAGGTGCGCGGCAGGATCACCGGGTCCGGGTCGGCCGGCAGCCACACCTCCTCCAGGCGTTTGGCCAGCCCGATCACCGCGATATCGGTGATGCCCAGGTCCGCGAGCACATCCGCGGCGGCCGTCGCCTGCGGGCCGGCGCCGTCGACGACGAGCAGGTTCGGCGGATACGCGAACTTGCGCGGGCGCCCCGTCTCCGGGTCGATACCGGGCTTGGTCTCGCTGTCCGCGTTCTCCGTTTCCTTGAGGTAGCGGTGAAAACGGCGCCGCACGACCTCCGCGATGGACGCCACGTCGCCCTCGGTCGCCGCCTCACGCAACGCGAACCGGCGGTACTCGGACTTGCGGGCCACGCCGTCCTCGAACACCACCAGCGACGCGACGACGTCGCTGCCCTGGATGTGGCTGATGTCGATGCACTCGATGCGCAGCGGGGCGGTGTCCAGCGCGAGCTGCTCCTGCAGCTCGGAGAGCGCGGCCGAGCGGGCCGTGAGGTCGCCCGCGCGGCGCAGTTTGTGTTGCTGGAAGGCCTCTTCCGCGTTGCGCTGCACGGTTTCGGCAAGCGCGCGCTTGTCCCCTCGCTGCGGCACCCGCAGCTGCACCCGCGAGCCGCGCAGGCCCGACAACCACTCGGTGAGCGCTTCGGCGTCAGTGGGCAGTTCCGGCACGAGCACCTCGCGCGGCACCGGTGTGCCGTAGTCGGCGGTCTGCTCGGCCAGTTCCGCCTGCTCGCCGTAGAACTGGCTGAGGAACTGGTCCACCAGATCGCGGACGCCCATCTCCTCGACCTTGTCGATCACCCAGCCGCGCTGGCCGCGCACCCGGCCGCCACGGACGTGGAACACCTGGACGGCGGTTTCCAGCTCGTCGTGCGCGAACGCGACGACGTCCGCGTCGGTGCCGTCGCCGAGCACCACGGCCTGCTTCTCCATCGCGCGGCGCAGCGCGCCCAGGTCGTCGCGGAGGCGGGCCGCCCGCTCGAACTCCAGCTCCTCGGCCGCCTGGGCCATCTCCTTTTCCAGCCTGCGCACCATCAGGTCGGTGCGGCCGGCGAGAAAATCGCAGAAGTCCTCGACGATCGACCGGTGCTCGCCGGCGGTCACCTTGCCGACGCACGGCGCCGAGCACTTGTCGATGTAGCCGAGCAGGCAGGGCCGGCCGATCTGGGTGTGCCGCCGGAACACACCGCCGGAGCAGGTGCGGGCCGGGAAGACGCGTAGCAGCAGGTCGAGCGTCTCGCGGATCGCCCACGCGTGCGCGTACGGCCCGAAGTAGCGAACGCCCTTCTTGCGGGGGCCGCGGTAGACGTGCAGGCGGGGGAACTCCTCGTTCATCGTCACCGCGAGCACCGGGTACGTCTTGTCGTCGCGGTAGCGGACGTTGAAGCGGGGGTCGAACTCCTTGATCCAGTTGTACTCGAGCTGCAGCGCCTCGACCTCGGTGCCGACGACCGTCCACTCGACGCTCGCGGCGGTGGTCACCATCTGGCGGGTGCGCGGGTGTAGCCCGGCGAGATCGGCGAAGTAGGAGTTCAGCCTGCTGCGCAGGCTCTTGGCCTTGCCGACGTAGATGACCCGCTTGGTCGCGTCACGGAACTTGTACACGCCGGGCTGGTCGGGAATGCTCCCCGGCGCGGGACGGTAGGTCGACGGGTCAGCCACACACCAAGCCTATGGCCAGGGGCCGACACTCCGGCGCACCCCCGGCCGTCGCGGTATGGGATTCTCACCGGTATGCGCCTCGCCACCTGGAACGTCAACTCGGTCACCGCGCGGCTACCCCGGTTGCTCGCCTGGCTGGAGTCCGCGAAACCGGACGTGGTGTGCCTGCAGGAGCTGAAGACGACCACCGAAGGCTTCCCGCCCGAGGTGGCCGGGCTCGGTTACGACGTCGCGGCCTACGGGACCGGGCGCTGGAACGGTGTGGCGATCCTGTCCCGGGCCGGTCTCGACGACGTGCGGCGCGGGCTGGTCGGCGAGCCCACCTACGAGGACGCCGCCGAGCCGCGCGCGATCGGCGCGACCTGCGGCGGCGTCCGGCTGTGGTCGGTGTACGTGCCCAACGGCCGCGAACCCGGCCACCCGCACTACGAGTACAAGCTGCGCTGGCTCGACGCCCTGCGCGCGACGGTGGTCGCGGAGTCGGCGGACCGGCCGTTCGCGCTGCTGGGCGACTTCAACATCGCCCCGGCCGACGACGACGTGTGGGACATCAGCCTGTTCGCCGACTCGACACACGTGACCGAACCCGAGCGCAAGGCGCTGGAAGCGTTGCGGGAAGCGGGTTTGCGCGACGTCGTGCCCCGCGCGCTCAAGTACGACAAGCCCTACACCTACTGGGACTACCGGCAGCTGGCGTTCCCCAACAACAACGGTATGCGCATCGATCTCGTGTACGGCAACGGCCCTTTCGCCGGCGCCGTCAGCGACGCGTACGTGGACCGCGAAGCGCGCAAGGGCAAGAGCCCGTCCGACCACGCACCCGTCGTGGTGGACCTGACGGTCTAGAAGATGTGCAACCCGCCGTCGACGTTGTAGGTCGCGCCGGTGATGAACCCCGCGTCCTCGCCCAGCAGGAACGCGATGAGCGCGGCGACGTCGGCGGGTGTGCCGACCCGGCCGACCGGCAGGTCACGCACCAGCTCGCGCTTGCGCCCGTCGCTCAGCGTCCCGCCCATGATGTCGGTGTCGATCGGCCCGGGTGACACGGCGTTGACGGTCACCCCGTGCTCGCCGATCTCCCGCGCGAGCGCGCGCGTGAACCCGAGCACGGCCGCCTTCGCCGCCGAGTAGGAGACCCGGCTGTACGTGCCGCCGCCCCGCTGCGCCGACACCGACGACACGCTGACCACCCGGCCGACCCCGTTCGTCACCATCGTGCGCGCGACCCGTTGTGTCAGCACGAAAAGCCCGCGGATGTCGATCGCGAACACCCGGTCCCACTCCGGCAGATCGAGTTCGAAGAACGGGACCGGCGAAGCGACCCCGGCGATGTTGGCCAGCCCGACGATCTGCGGCAACTCGGCCTCGACCCGGTCCACCGCAGCCTCGATCTCGTCCGGCCGCGCGAGATCCACGCCGACGCCGATCGCTTGCACCCCATGGGTTTTCGTCAGCGAGCGGGCGACCTCGCCGGCCCCCGCCGCGTCGATGTCCAGCACCGCCACCTGCCAGCCGCCGGCGGCGAGCCGGTCGGCCGTGACCCGGCCGATCCCCCGCGGCGACGCGCCACCGGTGACGATGGCGGTGCGGTCCGCGGGGAACGCGGTCACGGCTGCTGAGCCCAGGCCGCCTTGTGCAGCCGCCGCAGCGCACGGACGGCCTCGACGGCGCGGTCGCGGTCCACAGCCTGGATCGCGACGACGCCGGTGTACTCGTCCTCCGGCAGTTCGAGCCGCGCGAACGAGGTGCCGTCGGGGAAGCTGACCGACAGGACCTCGAGCCAGTTGTAGCGCCGGGTCAGGAAGATGACGTTGCGGACCTCGATGCCCTCGGCGTCGGCCCGCACCCGCGGCGTCGCGAACAGCAGCGCGCCGCCCGCCAGCACGATCCCGATGCCCACCATCGCGATCTGGTCGGACACCTCGAAGATCGCGCCCGTGTTGGATCCCCGCAGCAGCGCCGCGACCACCGAGAACGCGGCGACGAGGAACACCGCCATCACCACCGACACCCAGGTGGCCCGGTGCGGCCGGATGACGACGACGTCCTCGGCGGTCATGGTGCTCACGCGAACCCTTTCTCCGTCCACGGCTGCCGCAGCGAGCGCAGCACGCGCGCGGTGTCCAGCGCGGCTTGCGTCGCGTCGCGGCCCTTGTCCTCGGCCGAGCCCGGCAGCCCGGCGCGGTCCAGCGCCTGCTGCTCGGTCTCGCAGGTGAGCACCCCGTTGCCGATCGGGGTGCCCTCGTCGAGCGCGACCCTGGTCAGCCCAGCGGTCACCGCGTCGCAGACGTATTCGAAATGCGGCGTGCCACCACGGATGACCACGCCGAGCGCGACGACCGCGTCGTGGTCGCGGGCCAGCGCCTGCGCCACCACGGGCAGCTCCACGGCGCCGGCGACGCGCACGACCGTCGGCTCCTCCTTGAGCTTCGCCTCGGTCGCCGTCGCGATCGCGCGCTCCAGCAGGGCGTCGGTGATGGTGGCGTGCCAGCGGGTCGCGACGATCGCGAGCTTGAGGCCCTCGCAGTTGCTCAGGTCCAGCTCGACGTCCGGCCGTCCCTCGCCGCTCACGGCTGCTCCCCGTTCCCGTTCCGCACGTCGGCCGTGATCTGGTCGAGCTCCTCCAGGTTGGCCAGCTCGTGCCCCATCCGGTCACGCTTGGTACGCAGGTACCGGACGT
The DNA here is from genome assembly GCF_021653975.1 of Amycolatopsis sp. GM8. Lineage (GTDB taxonomy): Bacteria > Actinomycetota > Actinomycetes > Mycobacteriales > Pseudonocardiaceae > Amycolatopsis_E. The sequence goes on from NZ_JAJKFK010000003.1 coordinate 425,835, forward strand.
TCTCCGGGTTCGGCGAGATCGGCAGCGGCACCCGGCCGGTCACCTTCAGCCCGTAACCCTCCAGGCCGATCCGCTTCGCCGGGTTGTTCGTCAGCAGCCGCATCGAGCGCACACCCAGGTCGCACAGGATCTGCGCGCCGGTGCCGTAGTCGCGCGCGTCGGCCGGGACGCCGAGCGCGAGGTTCGCGTCGACCGTGTCCGCGCCGAGATCCTGCAGCTGGTAGGCCTGCAGCTTGTGCAGCAGGCCGATACCGCGGCCCTCGTGCCCGCGGATGTAGAGGACGACACCGCGGCCCTCGTCGGCGATCGCCTGCAGCGCCGCGTCCAGCTGGGGCCCGCAGTCGCAGCGCAGCGACCCGAACACGTCACCGGTCAGGCATTCGGAGTGCACCCGGACCAGCATGTCCTCGCCGTCGCCGAGCTCGCCGTAGACGAACGCGATGTGCTCGATCCCGTCGAGCAGGCTGTCGTACCCGACCGCGCGGAAAGTCCCGGCCGCCAGCGGGATCCGGGCCTCGGCGACCCGTTCGACCTGCTTCTCGTGGCGGCGGCGGTAGGCGATCAGGTCCGCGATCGAGATGATCTGCAGATCGTGGTCGGCGGCGAACACCTCCAGCTCGTCGCGCCGCGCCATGTCCCCTTCGTCCTTCTGGGACACGATCTCGCACAGCACGCCCGCCGGCTGCAGGCCCGCCAGCCGCGCCAGGTCCACCGACGCCTCCGTGTGCCCCGGCCGCCGCAGCACGCCGCCTTCCTTGGCGCGCAACGGAACGACGTGCCCGGGGCGGCGGAAGTCGGTCGGCTGCGCCTTGGGGTCGGCCAGCAGCCGGATGGTGTGCGAACGGTCGGCGGCCGAGATACCGGTGCTGATGCCCTCCGCGGCGTCCACGGTCACGGTGTACGCGGTGCCGCGCACGTCCTGGTTCGTGTGGTACATCGGCGGCAGGTCGAGCCGGGCGCAGTCCTCCTCGGTGAGCGAGACGCACACATAGCCCGACGTGTAGCGGACCATGAAGGCCAGCAGCTCCGGCGTGGCCTTCTCGGCGGCGAAGATGAGGTCACCCTCGTTCTCGCGTTCCTCGTCGTCGACCACGATCACCGGACGACCGGCGGCCATGTCCGCGATCGCCCGCTGGATGCCGGCGGTGTCCACCGGCACCTCCGCACCACACGGTGTCCCTGAATTCACGGAACTCACGCGTCCTCCTCTAAGGCACCCGCTCCATTGTGCGCCGCGAGACCCGGCAGGTGCGCCGTGGCCAGCTTCTCGACGTACTTCGCGACGACGTCCACCTCGAGGTTGACCAGGTCACCCGGCTCCGCGCGGCCCAGCGTTGTCAACTCCAGTGTGGTCGGGATCAAGGCCACCGTGAACTCGTCGTTCGTCACACTCGCCACGGTGAGCGAGATCCCGTCGACCGCGATCGAGCCCTTCTCGACGACGTAACGCGCCAGGTGCGCGGGCAGCGTGAACCGGGTGAGCCCCTCGTCGTCCCTGGCCACGAACACGCCGGTGCCGTCGACGTGGCCCTGCATGATGTGCCCGCCGAGCCGGTCCCCGACCGCGGTCGCCCGCTCCAGGTTGACCCGGTCGCCGGTGGCGATCTTCGCCAGGCGCGAGCGCCGCAGCGTCTCGTGCACGACGTCCACGGTGAACTCGGCGCCGGACACCTCGACGACGGTCAGGCACACCCCGCTCACCGCGATCGAGTCGCCGTGCTTCGCGTCTCCCGTGACCACCGGGCCGCGCACGGTGAGCCGGGCCGCGTTGGGCAGCTCCTCGACCCCGGTGATCTCGCCGAGTTCCTCGACAATGCCGGTGAACACCGCGCCTCCTCTAATTCAGTGCTGTGCGTTGGCGGCGAGGTCGCGCAGCGCGGCGACGGCCTTGCCCGGGTCGGCCGCGCTGTAGACGGCGGAGCCCGCGACGAAGCAGTCGACCCCGGCCTCGGCGGCCTGTTCGATGGTGTCGGCGTTGATCCCGCCGTCGATCTCCACCAGCACGTTCAGGTGCCCGGTGTCGACCAGCCGCCGCGCGTCGCGGACCTTGCCGAGGACCTCGGCGATGAACGACTGCCCGCCGAACCCGGGTTCGACGGACATCACCAGCAGCGTGTCGTAGTGCTTGAGCGCGTCGAGGTGGTCTTCCAGCGGGGTGCCCGGCTTGACCGACAGCCCGGCCTTCGCCCCGGCGGCGCGCAGGTCCTTCGCGATCTTCACCGGGTCCTTCGCGGCCTCGGCGTGCACGGTGACGTTGTACGCGCCCGCCTCGGCGTACCCGATCGCCCAGCGGTCCGGGTCCTCGATCATCAGGTGGCAGTCCAGCGGCAGGTCGGTGGCCTTCAGCAACGACTGCACGACCGGCAGGCCCAGGGTCAGGTTGGGCACGAAATGCGCGTCCATCACGTCGACGTGCACCCAGTCGGCGCGGGTGTCGGCCCCGATTTCGCCGCCGCCCGCGACGGCGTGGATCTCCTCGCCCAGCCGGGCGAAGTCGGCGGACAGGATACTCGGCGCGATGAGAGGTCGGTGGGCCACGATTACGCAGTGTAGAAGGTCAATCCGGCAATGCTGTCAGTGCCGTCGACCACGGTTCCGCCAGCTGAGACACGTCCACCCCGGCCGAGGTCAGCGCGGCGAGATGAGCCCGCCACGCCGGGTGCCGGAACCGGGTGGGCTGGGTCTGATAGCGCACCGCGATCCGCACCCGCGGGTCGCCGAGGACATCGCCGAGCACGGTCAGCGCCTGGTTGTCGGCGATGCCGAGGGCGAGCTTCGCGACCGAGTTCGCGCTCGCGGGCGCGAACAGGAACACGTCCGGGTCCGGATGCGGGCGCGGCTGCCCCGGCAGCCGCGACTCGCTCCGCACGGCCAGATCGGTCAGCGCCTGCAGCTTCTCCCGCTCGCCGGAGTGCTCGAGCCAGCGCGCGGCGGTCGGGGTGAGCGTGATGGCCAGCCGCCAGCCTCGCGCGGCGGCGGGCTCCGCGAGTTCGGTGCGGAACCGCGTGTCGAGGCCGCCGCACGACGCGGCGACCAGGCCGAGCACCCTCACCGGCGGCGCAGGACCGCGCAGAACATGGCGTCGGTGCCGTGCCGGTGCGGCCACAGCTGCACGTACGGCCCGTCGCCGAGCTGCGGCACGCCGGGGAAGAACTCGCGGGCGTCGACGATCTCGGCCTTGCTGCGGCGCGCCGCGTCGTTCACCACACCCTCGGTCTCGGCGAGATGCGGCGAGCACACGACGTACGCCACGACACCGCCGGGGCGCACCAGGTCCAGCGCGGACGCGAGCAGCTGGCTCTGCAGCTTCGTCAGGTCCGCGACGTCGGAAGGCTGGCGCCGCCAGCGGGACTCGGGACGGCGGCGCAGCGAGCCGAGGCCGCTGCACGGCGCGTCCACGAGCACGCGGTCGAAGCCGGGTTCGAGGCCGGGTTCGCGCCCGTCCGCGACGTGCACGGTGACGGGCAGGCCCTCGGTGGCCTGCTCGACCAGCTTGGCGCGATGGGGAGCCTGCTCGACGGCGTCGACGCGGGCGCCGGAGATTTCGCCGAGCGCGCCCAGCAACGCGGCCTTCCCACCGGGGCCTGCACAGAGATCGAGCCAGCGCTCGTCGCCGCCTTCGAGCGGCACCCGGGTGAGGGCGACGGCGCACAGCTGGCTGCCCTCGTCCTGGACCGCGGCGATCTTGTCGCGCACCGGCTCCAGGTCGCCCGGGTCGCCGGTGCCCGCGGGCAGATGCACGCCGTAGGGCGAGTACGGCGCGACCTCGCCGCCGGAGACCGCGGCCAGCTCGTCGGCGCTGATCTCGCCGGGCCGGGCGACGAGGTGCACCTCGGGCCGGGTGTCGTCGGCCTTGAGCGCCGCTTCCAGTTCGGGTCCCTTGTCCCCCAGCGCTTCCGCGAAGGACCGTGCGATCCAGCGCGGGTGCGCCGTGCGCAGCGCGAGGTTGCCGATCGGGTCGGTGCCCGGGTCGGGGGCGATCTCATTGAGCCACGCGGCTTCGTCCTTTTCGGACACCTTGCGCAGCACGGCGTTCACGAAACCGGCGACATGCGATCCGCCCTCGAGGCGGGCCATGTTCACCATCGCGTCGACCGCGGCGTGCTCCGGGATCCGGGTGCGCAGCAGCTGGTAGGCACCGAGCCGCAGGCAGTCCAGCACCACACCGTCCACTGTGGACAGCGGGCGGTCGAGGCAGGCGGTGATGACCGCGTCGAGCAGGCCCTGGGCACGGCTGGTGCCGTAGGCAAGTTCCGTGGCCAGCGCGGCGTCGCGGCCGGTGAGCCTGCGCTGGCGCAGCATCTCCGGCAGCACCAGGTTGGCATACGCGTCGCGTTCGCGGACCGCGCGCAGCACCTCGAAGGCGGCGCGGCGGGCCGGGTCCTCATACGGCGGCGGCCGGCGCGGCCCCTCCTTGCGCGGGGCGGGCCGCCCGCGCTGCGGCCGCGACGGGCGGCGTTCGGGGCTCATGCGCGACACCCTCCCCTGCGGTGGTTGCCACAGGTCGGGCCTCCAGCAGTCATGACAGGCGCTCTCCTCGGTCGATCCTCGTTCCGCGCGCCCAGTCGGTGGCCGCCATCCGTTTCTTGCCCTGCGCCTGCACCTCGCCCAGCTGCACGGCCTGGGTCGCGGTGCCCGCGAGCACCCGCTTGCGCTCGGCGCGCAGCTCCCCCGGCGCCAGCCCGTTCTCGCCGGTCGGGGTCACCGGGCCGAGCTTGAAGCGCTCGCCGCGGAACTCCGCCCACGCGCCCGGTTCCGGTGTCACGGCCCGGATCCGGCGATCGAGCGCCACGGCCGGGTCGGCGAAGGACACGCGCGCGTCCTCGACGGTGACCTTGGGCGCGTAGCTGAGTCCGTCGTCCGGCTGCTCGACGGCCCCCACCGTGCCGTCCTCGATACCGTCCATTGTGGACACCAGAAGGCGCGCGCCGGACACGGAAAGCCGCTCCAGTAGTCCCCCGGCGGTGTCGGTGGCGCCGATCTTCTCGGTCACCACACCGTAGACCGGCCCGGCGTCGAGCTCCTTGACGATGCGGAACGTCGAGGCGCCGGTGATCTCGTCGCCGGCGCGGATCGCGGCCTGCACGGGGGCGGCGCCGCGCCAGGCGGGCAGCAGCGAGAAGTGGAGGTTGACCCAGCCCAGCCGCGGGATGTCGAGGGTGCGCTGCGGCAGCAGGGCACCGTAGGCGACGACCGGGCAGGCGTCGGGCGCGAGCTCGCGCAGGCGGTCGAGGAACTCGGGCGCCCCGGCCTTCTCGGGGGTGAGCACCTCGATTCCGTGCTCGTCCGCGAGCGCGCCGACGGGCGAACGCAGCAGCTTACGGCCGCGCCCGGCAGGCGCGTCAGGCCGCGTCACGACGGCGACGACGTCGTGACGGGGCGAGTCGATGAGCGCGCGCAGGGACGGCACCGCGGGCTCCGGCGTACCGGCGAACACGAGACGCATCACGCCACCCCGGAGACTTCGAACTGGGAGAACATCGCCGACCAGTCTATGGTGCGACGCCGGCCACTACTCCCGAAGGGGGACCGGCGATCCCTGGTTCGCGCCCGGGGATCGCCCATACTGGATTCGTGGACCGTTCGGCATTGGCTTCTTTCCTGCGCACCCGCCGCGACGCGCTGCAACCCGCGGACGTCGGGCTCCCGGCTGGCGCGCGGCGGCGGGCTCCGGGGCTGCGGCGGGACGAGGTCGCGGCGCTGGCCGCGATGTCGACCGACTACTACACGCGGCTCGAACAGCAGCGTGGCCCACAGCCGAGTGAGCACCTGCTGGCGGCGCTGGCGAGGGCGCTGCGGCTGACGAACAGCGAGCGGGACTACCTGTTCCGGATGGCCGGGCGGAACGCCCCGTCGGCGGTGTCGGGCGCGCCGCATGTGGCGCCCCCGTTGTTGCGTGTGCTGGACAGGCTTTGCGACACGCCCGCGCTGATCATTTCCTCGCTGGACGAGACGCTGGTGCAGAACCGGCTGGCGGAGGCACTCTTCGGCGACGAGTCGGGGTACACCGGTCTCGCCCGCAGCGGGATCTACCGGTGGTTCACCCAGCCGGACGCGCGGCGGCACTACCCCGAGGACGACCACGCCCGGCAAGGCCGCGCCATGGTCGCGAACCTGCGCGCCGCCTACGGCTCGATGGGCCCGCGGTCGCGCGCCGGCGAGCTCGTGCGGGCGCTCGAAAAGGCGAGCACGGAGTTCGCCGACCTGTGGGCGCGGCAGGAAGTGGCGCGTCGGTTCGAGGACCACAAGACGCTCATCCACCCGCAGCTGGGCCCGATCGAGCTGGACTGCCAGGCCCTGTTCACCGAGGACCAGTCGCAGGCACTGCTGGTGCTCACCGCTCCCCCGCGCTCGGAGGGATACGAGAAGCTGCAACTGCTGGCAGTCCTGGGCCACGAACGCTTCCCGGCCGGTTAAGGACCCGCGTCCGGACACGGTGGATCAGCGGAATGAGCAAGAACGGCAGGAACAACAAGAAACCGCCCAGCATCGAAGGCGGCAGCACGGTGAACAACGTCGAAAACAGCGAAGAGCTGGTCAGGAACGCCGCAGTCCATGATCCGGTTTTCTCGTAAGGACGAGCGATCACCCGGCCGGATCTGATCACGGCATGACCGAATCTCGCCCTCCAGCCGACCCCGGCGAACCGGGCACGTCCCGAGGATTTCTGTATCTCCAGAAGTTGCAGGGCACGACGCACCCGGCCACCCCGAGCTGCACCGTCGAAGCTCTCTGCTCGGATGCCGCAGCGAAGTTCATGGGCTCCGCAGAGCTGGTCCTGATGGACAGCTCCCGGCTGAGTTCTCGCATTCTCACCGGAGTGCGCAGCATGCGATCGTGAAGAAAACGGTTACACCGCCAGGCTCATCAGGCCGCCATCCTCGAGGTCGCGCCATTGCGGCTTGTGGCGACGACGAAGCCCGAAGAATCCCGCCACGCACCCGATGACACCGAGACCGAAAAAGGAGATTCCGACGAGCCACGCCGCGCCGCTGCCGAGCCAACCGAGAGATTTCATCGGCTCCCTTCCCGCCGGGAAGGCTAGATCAGCTCCAGTGGGTCCAGCTGCATCCGCACCGGGTCGGGTTCTTTGCGTGCCACCCGCTGGGCCTGGGCGGCGGCGAGCGCTGAGGCGAGGGCGCGGCCGTCGGACCGGGGTACGCGTACCAAGGCCCGCTCGCGGTCGGCGCGGCCCTCGTCGTCCACCGAGCCCAGCGGCACCGGGCCGAGGATCTCGCCGGAGGGGGGCAGCGCCAGCTCCGCCAGCAACGCCGCGACCGCCGAAGGGGTGCCTTCCAGGCTCGCCATCCGCACCGCGGGCGGGAAGCCCAGCTCCCGCCGCTCGGCCAGTTCGCGCTCGGCGTGCCAGGCCGGGTCCCACCGCACGAGCGCCTGCACCGCGGTCAGCGACGCGTCGGCGCCGACCACGATCCGGCCTCCCGCCGACGACGGGCGCACCAGCGCGGCGGCCGCCATCCAGCGGCGCAGGGTCTCTTCCGCGGCCCGCAGGTCCTGCCGCCCGAGCAGCGCCCAGCCATCGAGCAGCAGCGCGGCGCCGTACCCGTCCTCGGCGACCGGCTCCGCCCCGGGCGTGCACACCACCAGCGCGGGCCGCGCGGGCACGGTCGCCAGCACCTCCTGCGCCCCCGACGTCCGCACCGCGACCCCGGGGAACGCGCGCCCCAGCTCCTCGGCCGTCCGCTTCGAGCCGACGACCACGGCCCGCAGCCGCACGGAACCGCAACTGGGACAACGGAAATTGCCTTCCGGGGCACCGCACCACCGGCAGTGCGGCGGCTGCCCGTCGCTCAGCGCCAACGGGCCGGCGCACCGGCGGCAGTGCGCGGGCGTCCGGCACTGCGCACACGCCAGCGCCGGCACGTACCCCCGCCGCGGCACCTGTACGAGCACCGGCGCCTCGGCGGACAGCGCCTGCCGCGCCGCCTCGAACGCAACCGCGGGCAGCCGCGCCACCCGCGCGGCCTCGTCCCGCGCGACGTCGAAGTCCTCGCCCACAGGCGTCACCCGCGGCGCGGCCTTCCGCAGGTCCTCCCGCGACGGGACCACGGCGTGCGCCCAGCCCGACTCGACGAGCAGCTGGGCCTCGGCGGTCCGCGCGAACCCGGCGATCACGAGCGACGCCTTGTCCGCGTGTGCCCGCAGCGTCAGCACATCCCGCACCTGCGGGTACGGCATATGCGGGTCGACGTGCAGATCGTCGCCGTCGTCCCAGACCACGAACAGCCCGGGGTCGGCGACCGGCGCGAACATCGTGGCGCGCGTGCCGACCACGATCGGCGCCGAACCCCGCGACACGGCGAGCCACCGCCGGTACCGCTCGGCGGGCCCGAGATCGGCGGACAGCGCGACCACCGCGTCGTTCCCGGCGAGCGCCACGCACGCCCCGTGCACGCGCGCGAGGTCACGCTGGTCCGGCACGACGAGCACCGCGCCGCGGCCCCCGGCGGCCACCACTACCGCCGCCTCGGCCAGCCGCGCCGGCCAGTCCTCCCCCGGCAGCGCCTGCCACACGGCATGCGCCTGCCGGTTCCCGCGCAAGGCTTCGAGGAACGCCGCACCCCGCTGGTAGCGCGCCCAGCCCGCGTCGCCCACAGCGACGGACACCGAGGCCCGCGGACGCGGCGGCTCGGCCTCGGCCTTGGCGTGCCGCGGCGGGATCGCCAGCCGCAGCACGTCGATCAGGGTGCCGCCGTAGCGTTCGGCCACGGTGCGCGCGAGCGCCGCGAGCCGCGGGCCGAGCACCGGCTCGGCGGACGTGACGCGTTCCAGGAACGCCAGTCGCCCGGTGTGCTCGGTGGTGCCGGCCCGCTCGATCAGGAACCCGTCGACCAGCTGCCCGGCGAACCGGACGCGCACCCGGGCACCGGGCACGGCGTCCGCGTCGAACTTCTCCGGTACCTGGTAGTCGAACGTGCGGTCCAGGTGCGCCAGCTGCACGTCCACGACGATCCGGGCGATCGGATCGGCCGCGGCCGGCTGCTGCTGTCCCTTGCGTGCGGCTTTCGGTTTGCCCTTGGCCGGTTTCCCCGCGCGCGGCAGATCCCAGAGGGCGGCAGTTTCGGTGCCCTCAGGCACCGGCGGCGCTGCGCAGCGCGTCGACGCGGTCGGTCGACTCCCACGGCAGGCTCAGCTCGGGGCGGCCGAAATGCCCGTACGCCGAGGTCTGCGCGTAGATCGGGCGCAGCAGGTCGAGGTCGCGGATGATCGCGGCCGGGCGCAGGTCGAACACCTGGGTGATCGCGCCCTGGATCTTCGACGGGTCGACGGTCTCGGTGCCGAACGTCTCCACGAACAGCCCGACCGGCGAGGCCTTGCCGATCGCGTACGCGACCTGCACCTCGACCCGCGACGCCAGCCCGGCGGCCACCACGTTCTTGGCGACCCAGCGCATCGCGTACGCCGCCGAGCGGTCCACCTTCGACGGGTCCTTGCCGGAGAACGCGCCGCCGCCGTGGCGGGCCATCCCGCCGTAGGTGTCCACGATGATCTTGCGACCGGTCAGCCCGGCGTCACCCATCGGGCCGCCGACCACGAACCGGCCGGTGGGGTTCACCAGCAGCCGCACGTCGGTGCTGTCCAGCTCCAGCTTGCCGAGTTCCGGCGCCACGACCTGCTCGCGGATGTCGACGCCGAGCATCGAGTCCAGGTCGATGCCGTCGGCGTGCTGGCTGGAAACGACGACGGTGTCCAGCCGCACGGCCTGCTCGCCGGCGTACTCGATGGTCACCTGCGTTTTGCCGTCCGGGCGCAGGTACGGCAGCACCCCGTCCTTGCGGACCTGGGTCAGCCGCTGCGAGAGCCGGTGCGCCAGCGCGATCGGCAACGGCATCAGCTCGGGCGTGTCACTGCACGCGTAGCCGAACATCAGCCCCTGATCGCCCGCACCCTGCCGGTCCAGTTCGTCCAGCGCGCTCTCCAGCCGCGACTCGTACGCGGTGTTCACGCCCTGTGCGATGTCCGGCGACTGCGACCCGATCGCGACGTTCACGCCGCACGAGTTGCCGTCGAACCCCTTGGCCGAGGAGTCGTAGCCGATGTCGAGGATCTTCTCCCGCACGATCGTCGGGATGTCCGCGTACGCGTCGGTGGTCACTTCACCGGCGACGTGCACCTGCCCCGTGGTGATCATCGTCTCCACCGCGACCCGGCTCCGCGGGTCCTTCGACAGCAGCGCGTCGAGCACCGAGTCACTGATCGCGTCGCAGATCTTGTCCGGATGACCTTCGGTCACGGATTCCGACGTGAACAACCTGCGGGTCGAGTCGGTCACGGTGCTCGTCACATCCCATCGTTCGAGGACAACCGGGTCCAGCCTAACCAGGCGGGCCGCTACTCCTCGATGAAGTCTGCCACCGCGTCCCACAGGGTGGCCGCCAGCTGTGATTTCGACCCGAGCGGAATCGGGCGTTCGGTGCCATCGGCGGACAGCAGCCAGCCGGCGTTGTCCTCCACCTCGAACGCCCTGCCGTCCCCGACGGCGTTGACGACCAGCAGATCGCATCCCTTGCGCTTGAGCTTGGCGCGCGCGTGGTCGAGCACGCTGCCCTGCTCATCGCCGGTTTCGGCGGCGAACCCGACGATCGCCTGCCCCGGTTTCCGGTGCGCGACCAGCTCGGCGAGGATGTCCGCGTTGCGTTCCAGGGTGACCGCGGGATCGGGCCGGTCATCGGATTTCTTTATCTTGTGATCAGCGCGCGTCGCCGGCCGGAAGTCGGCCACGGCGGCGGCCATCACCACGACGTCCGCGGTCTCGGCGGCCTCGCGCACCGCGACCCGCATCTCCTCGGCGGTCGAGACGTGGCGGAGGTCGGTCCCGGCCGGAGCGGGCAGGTCGGCCGTGTGCCCGGCGACGAGCGTCACCTGGGCACCCCGCTGCGCGGCGACCCGGGCCAGCGCGTAGCCCTGCTTGCCCGACGACCTGTTGCCCAGGTAGCGCACGGGATCCAGCGGTTCACGGGTGCCGCCCGCGGAGACCACGACGCGCCGCCCTTCGAGATCGCGCGGCAGCGCGCCCGGCACCGCGAGCAGCAGGCGGGCGAGGTCGACGATCTCGGCCGGGTCGGCCAGGCGCCCCTTGCCGGTGTCGGCGCCGGTCAGCCGGCCCGCCGCGGGCTCGGCGACGACGGCGCCGCGGGAACGCAGCAGCGCGACGTTGTCCCGGGTGGCCGGGTGCTCCCACATCTCGGTGTGCATCGCCGGGAAGAACGCGACCGGGCAGCGCGCGGTGAGCAGCGTGTTCGTCAGCAGGTCACCGGCGAGGCCGTGCGCGGCACGGGCGAGCAGGTCGGCGGTCGCGGGGACCACCAGGACCAGCTCGGCCTCCTTGCCCACGCGCACGTGCTGCACCTCGGGCACCTCGGTGAACACGCCCGTGTGCACCGGATGCCCGGACAGCGCTTCGAACGTGGCCGCGCCGACGAAGTTCAGCGCCGCCTCGGTGGGCACGACGCGCACGTCGTGGCCCGACTCGGTGAGGCCGCGCAGCACCTCACAGGCCTTGTAGGCGGCGATGCCGCCGCCCACGCCCAGGACGACCCGGGGCTTGTCACTCACCTTCGGTGTGCTCGAGCAGGCTGCCGTGGATCTCGCGCAGCGCGATCGACAGCGGCTTCTCGCGCGGGCCCGGCTCGACCAGCGGGCCGACGTACTCGAGCAGGCCCTCGCCGAGCTGGGCGTAGTAGTCGTTGATCTGGCGGGCCCGCTTGGCGGCGTAGATCACCAGTGCGTACTTGGAGCTGACCTTGGCCAGCAGGTCGTCGATCGGCGGGTTGGTGATGCCTTCGAGCTCTTCACCATGGGTACCCAGCGCTGAGGTCACTCGTGTTGCTCCCGAATCATGAGAAGTCAGGCTTTCGAAGTCAGTTCGAAAGGTCACTGTTCATCAAGTCTAACAACTGCCGTGCGGCTTCTCGCACGTCGGCGTTGACGACCCGCGCTTCGAACTCCCCCGCCGCGGCCAGTTCGCGCTCGGCCTCGGCGAGGCGGGCCCGCACGGCCTCCTCCTCTTCGGTGCCGCGGCCGGTGAGCCGGCCGACCAGCTCGTCCCAGGACGGCGGCATCAGCATCACCAGCCGGGCGCCGGGCATCGCCTCGCGGATCTGGCGGGCGCCCTGCAGCTCGATCTCGAGCACCGCGGGCCTGCCGTCCGCCAGCGCCCGTTCGACGGGCAACCGGGGGGTGCCGTAGCAGTTGCCGGCGAACTCGGCGTGTTCCAGCAGCTCACCGGCCCCGACCATCTTGTCGAACATGGGCCGGTCGATGAAGTGGTAGTGCGCCCCGTCGACCTCGCCCGGCCGGGGCCGGCGGGTGGTGACGGAGACACTGAAGTAGATGTCCGGGTCCATCCGCCGCAACTCGCTGACGACGCTGGACTTACCCACCCCGGAAGGACCCGAGACGACGGTGAGCCGGCGCCTGGGACGCTGCCCCGGAGCCGGCTCACCGTGCGTCGCACGGCCGGTCGGACCGGCCGCTGCCACGTGGTCGTCGTGTGTGTCGCTCACTCGCCGTTGAACTCGGCCAGCAGCGCCTTGCGCTGCCGGTCACCAAGGCCGCGGAGCCGCCGGCTCGGCGCGATCTCCAGGCGTTCCATCGTCTGCTGAGCACGCTTCTTGCCGACGCCGGGGAGGGCCTCGAGCAGGGCGGACACCTTCATCTTGCCGAGAACCTCGTCCTCGTCCGCCTGCTTGAGCACGTCGGTGAGAGTGGTACCGCCCCGCTTGAGGCGTTCCTTGAGCTCGGCACGGGCACGACGGGCGGCAGCGGCCTTCTCCAGCGCTGCCTTGCGCTGTTCCTCGGTCAGCTGGGGAAGTGCCACGTTTTCCTCCGTAGTACTCAAAATTCCGGGTGGGTGACGCGACGGTACCCACCCCCGGGTACCCGCCACAATGCGGGGGTGGCCGGTCAGTTCCCGGTCCGGGGCCTGATATTAACCCTCCCGCGGGCTGCCGTCCCCGGTTCCGGAAACACTCTCCGGTCCGGCCGCCGGGCCACCGCTCACGTAATGGACGACTGGATCTCGCGTACCGCCGCGCGCAGCGCCGCGGGATCCGGTCCACGGCGCAGGAGGTCCCTCGACGATGCCGGGAGCACACCCGGGAGCCCTTCGCCGAACAGCGCCCGCAGATCGCTCACGGTGGCTCCCTGGGCGCCGAAACCGGGCGCCAGGACGGGCCCGTTCAGGGCGCTCAGGTCCAGCTCGCCGGGGGTGACGGTGGCCCCGACGACCACCCCGGCGTCGCCGAGCACGGGCACGCCCTCGTTCACCGCCGCGGCCTCGTCCACTATGGACTGCGCTACAGTCTTTCCGTTGGGCAGCAACGCGTTCTGCACCGCCGCGGCCTCCGGATTGGAGGTCCGGGCGAGCACGAACACGCCCCGGCCCTCGGCGCGCGCGGTCTCGATCGCGGGGGCGAGCGAGCCGAACCCGAGATACGGCGAGATCGTCACCGCGTCGGCCGCGAGCGGGCTGTGACCGTTCAGATACGCGGCGGCGTACGCGCCCATGGTGGAGCCGATGTCGCCGCGTTTGACGTCCAGCAGGACGAGCGCGCCGGCGTCCTGGGCGTGGGCGATCACCCGCTCCAGGACGGCGATCCCCGGGGCTCCGTACGCCTCGAAAAACGCCGATTGGGGCTTGATCACGGCCGTTTCGGGCGCAAGCACGTCCGTCGCGGCAAGCGCGAACTTTTCCAGTCCGGACACATTCCGGGGCAGGTCCCAGGCGTCGAGAAGCCCTGGATGCGGGTCGATTCCGGCGCACAACGCGCCCCGTTCCCGGATTTTGCCCGCCAACCTTCGCCCGAACGGAGCAGTCAACGATGCCTGACCGTTTCCCGGGACTGCCCGTGCGGTCATGACCGCGCCCGCAGCGAGGCCTGCAGATCCTGCAGGGAGCGGACCCCGATCTCACCCCTGATGAGCGCCTCGATGCCGTGCACCGCGGCCGCCGCGCCCTGCACGGTGGTGATGCACGGGATGTCGCGCGACACCGCGGCGGTGCGGATCTCGTAGCCGTCGATCCGGGGCCCGCTGTTGCCGTACGGGGTGTTGATGACCATGTTCACCCCGCCCGCCAGGATCACGTCGACGATGTTCGGGCCGGGCGGGATCGAGGTGTCAGCAGCATCCTCGCTGTGCTTGCGCACCTCGGTGCAGGCGATGCCGTTGCGCCGGAGCACCTCGGCGGTGCCGGACGTCGCGAGGATCTCGAAACCCAGGTCGGCCAGCCGCTTGACCGGGAACACCAGCGCCCGCTTGTCCCGGTTGGCCACCGACACGAACACCTTGCCCTTGGTGGGCAGCGACCCGTAGGCAGCGGCCTGCGACTTCGCGAACGCCTCGCCGAACGAGGTGTCCACGCCCATCACCTCGCCCGTCGATTTCATCTCCGGCCCGAGCAGCGAGTCCACCCCCTTGCCTTCCGGGGTGCGGAAGCGGTGGAAGGGCAGCACGGCCTCCTTGACCGCGACCGGCGAGTCCGCGGGCAGGTGCCCGCCGTCGCCCTCGGCGGGCAGCAGGCCGCGCGTGCGCAGGTCCTTGATCGTCGAGCCGGTCATGATCAGCGCGGCCGCCTTGGCCAGCTGCACGCCGGTCGCCTTGGACACGAACGGCACCGTGCGGGAGGCCCGGGGGTTGGCTTCGAGGACGTAGAGCACGTCGTCCTTGAGCGCGTACTGGACGTTGAGCAGGCCACGCACGCCGACGCCGCGGGCGATCGCCTCGGTGGAGACGCGCACGGTCTCCACGTCGTGGCGGCCGAGGGTGATGGGGGGCAGGGCGCACGAGGAGTCGCCGGAGTGGATGCCGGCCTCCTCGATGTGCTCCATCACTCCGCCCAGGTACAGCTCTTCGCCGTCGAAGAGCGCGTCGACGTCGATCTCGATGGCGTCGTCGAGGAAGCGGTCCACCAGCACCGGGTGCTCGGGCGTGACCTCGGTGGCGCGCTGGATGTAGCCGGCCAGTGACTGCTCGTCGTACACGATCTCCATGCCGCGGCCGCCCAGTACATAGGACGGGCGGACGAGCACCGGGTAGCCGATCTCGTCGGCGATCCGCTTGGCGCCCTCGAAGGAGGTCGCGGTGCCGTACTTGGGTGCGGGCAGCCCGGCGTCGCCCAGCACCTCGCCGAACGCGCCACGCTCCTCGGCCAGGTGGATGGCCTCCGGCGGGGTGCCGACGATGGGCACCCCGGCATCGGCGAGGCGTTTGGCCAGCCCCAGCGGGGTCTGCCCGCCCAGCTGCACGATCACCCCGGCCACGGTGCCCGAGGTCTGCTCGGAGTAGACGACTTCGAGCACGTCCTCGAAGGTCAGCGGCTCGAAGTAGAGGCGGTCGGAGGTGTCGTAGTCGGTGGACACCGTCTCCGGGTTGCAGTTGACCATGACGGCCTCGAACCCGGCCTCGCGCAGCGCGATCGCCGCGTGCACGCACGAGTAGTCGAACTCGATGCCCTGGCCGATCCGGTTGGGCCCGGACCCGAGGATGAGCACCTTCGGCTTCTCGCGCTGCGGCGTGACCTCCGATTCGGCGGCGTCGGCGTCCGATTCGTAGGCGGAGTAGTGGTACGGCGTCTTCGCGGCGAACTCGGCCGCGCAGGTGTCGACCGTCTTGAACACCGGGCGGACGTGCAGCCGGTGCCGCAGCGTGCGCACCCCGTCCTCGCCGGCCAGCTCCGGCCGCAGCGCGGCGATCTGCTGGTCGGACAGGCCGGTTCGCTTCGCTTCGCGCAGCAGGTCGGCGTCGAGCACCGGAGCGTCGCGCACCTGGGCACCGACCTCGCCGATGAGGGCGATCTGGTCGATGAACCACGGGTCCAGCCCGCTGGCCTCGTGCACCTGCTGATACGTCGCACCGAGCCGCAGCGCGCGCTCGACCGCGTACAAGCGGCCGTCGTGGGGGGTGCGCAGCGCGTCTAGGGTGTTCTCGAGCGTCGCGTCGTCCGGATCGGGGCGGGTCCAGAACCCGGCGGCCTTCGTGTCGATGGACCGCATCGCCTTGCCCAGCGCCTCGGGGAAGCTGCGGCCCAGCGCCATCGCCTCGCCGACACTCTTCATCGTGGTGGTCAGCTGCGGGTCCGCGCCGGGGAACTTCTCGAAGGCGAACCGCGGCACCTTCACCACGACGTAGTCCAGGCTCGGCTCGAACGACGCCGGGGTCTCGCCGGTGATGTCGTTCGGGATCTCGTCGAGGGTGTAGCCGATGGCGAGCTTCGCGGCGATCTTGGCGATCGGGAAGCCGGTGGCCTTCGACGCGAGCGCGGACGAACGGGACACCCGCGGGTTCATCTCGATCACGACCATCCGCCCGTCGCGCGGGTCGATCGCGAACTGGATGTTGCAGCCGCCGGTGTCCACGCCGACCGCGCGCAGCACGGCGATCCCGACGTCACGCATGTGCTGGTACTCGCGGTCGGTCAAGGTCATCGCCGGGGCGACGGTCACCGAGTCGCCGGTGTGCACGCCCATCGCGTCGATGTTCTCGATCGAGCAGATCACCACCACGTTGTCGTGGCGGTCGCGCATCAGCTCGAGCTCGTACTCCTTCCAGCCGAGCACGCTCTCCTCGATGAGCACCTCGGTCACCGGCGATTCGGCCAACCCGACCGACGCGAGCCGCTCCAGCTCGTCGGGCGTGTGCGCCATCCCGGAACCGAGCCCGCCCATGGTGAACGACGGCCGGATCACGACCGGCAGCCCGAGGTCGGCGACGGTCTCGCGCACCTCGTCCATCGAATGGCAGACCTTGCTGCGCGGCACCTCGGCGCCGATTTCGCGGACGATGTCCTTGAACTTCTGCCGGTCCTCACCGCGCTGAATCGCGTCGATGTCGGCACCGATCAGCTCGACGCCGTACTTCTCCAGCACACCGCGCTCGTGCAGGGCGACGGCCGTGTTGAGCGCGGTCTGCCCGCCGAGGGTCGCGAGCACCGCGTCCGGCCGTTCGGCCGCGATGACCTTCTCCACGAAGTCCGCGGTGACCGGCTCGATGTAGGTGGCGTCGGCGAACTCCGGGTCGGTCATGATCGTCGCCGGGTTCGAGTTGACGAGGCTGACCCGCAGGCCCTCCTCCCGCAGCACCCGGCAGGCCTGGGTGCCGGAGTAGTCGAACTCGGCGGCCTGCCCGATCACGATCGGGCCGGACCCGATGACGAGCACGTGCTCGATGTCTGTCCGTTTCGGCATCAGCTGGCTTTCTCCATCAGTTGCACGAATTCGTCGAACAGCGGCGCCGCGTCGTGCGGGCCGGCCGCCGCTTCGGGGTGGTACTGCACCGAGAACGCGGGCACGTCGGCGCAGCGCACGCCCTCGACGGTGCCGTCGTTCGGGCAGTAGTGGCTGATCTTCGCGGCGCCGAAGGGCGAGTCGAAGATCTGGCCCGGCTCGCCTTCCAGGGCGAACCCGTGGTTCTGCGCGGTGATCGCGACCTTCCCGGTGTCGGTGTCGATGACCGGGATGTTGATGCCGCGGTGCCCGTAGCGCATCTTGTAGGTCTCCAGCCCCAGCGCGCGGCCGAGGATCTGGTTGCCGAAGCAGATGCCGAACAGCGGGATCTCGCGGCGCAGCGTCTCGCCGGTCAGCGCGATCGCGTGCGCCTGGGTCTCCGGGTCGCCCGGGCCGTTGGACAGGAACACCCCGTCCGGCTCGACCGCCAGCAGGTCGTCGATCGTGCTCGCCGCGGGCAGCACGTGCACCTCGATCCCGCGGCGGCTCAGCTGCCGCGGGGTGTTGGCCTTGATGCCCAGATCCAGCGCCGCCACCCGGAACCGCCGCTCCCCCTGCGCCGCGACCACGTACGGCTGAGCGGTGGTGACCTCGCCGGCCAGGTCCGCGCCCTTCATGGGCGGGCTCGCCAGCACCTCGTTCACCATCGAGTCCACATCGGCCAGCGCGTCGCCGGAGAACACCCCGGACCGCATCGCGCCGCGCTCGCGCAGGTGCCGGGTCAGCGTCCGGGTGTCCACTCCGGACACCCCGACGATCCCTTGCCGCACAAGCTCTTCGTCCAGCGAACGGCGCGAGCGCCAGTTCGACGGGGTCCGTGCCGGGTCGCGCACCACGTAGCCGCGCACCCAGATCCGGGCCGACTCGTCGTCCTCGTCGTTCCACCCGGTGTTGCCGATCTGCGGCGCCGTCTGCACCACGATCTGCCCGCAGTAGGACGGATCGGTCAGCGTCTCCTGGTAACCGGTCATCCCGGTGCAGAACACCGCCTCGCCCAGCGACCGGCCCGGCGCCCCGTACGCGGAGCCACGGAACACCCGGCCGTCCTCCAAGACCAGCGCGGCTGGCGTCCTCACTGGGCCCCTCCCTTGATCTCACTGCTCAGGCCTTCGATCCACTGTGGATAGTCACCGTGGTCGTCCCCGCGGAACCCCGTGTCCAGTTCCACCTCGCCGAGGCGCCACCGGATGATCAGCAGGCTGTCGGTGCCCATCACCTTCCCGGCGATCGCGCTGCCGCGGCGGACCTCGGTGATCGCGTCCCGCGGGATCCAGAACCCGGGCGCGCCCGCGCGGTCGACCTCGACCCCGCCGGAGTAGCTGCGCAGCACCGCCCGGCCGCGCAGGCCCGTGCCGCGGGTGACGATCCGGTTCTGCCAGTCGTCCGCGGTGGTGGTGCTGACGTAGAGGCCCGTCGCCGTCAGGTCCGGCTCGCCCGGTTCGTCGGGCACCGGCGGGAACGGCGGCACGAGAACGCTCTGCGATCGTGCCCTTCGCCGCCAGCCCAGCCGCATGCCCCACACGGCGAGCAGGAAGAAGACCAGCACGACGAGGACCAAGATGAAGCGTTCCATTACCCAATCTTCCCTTCACGCGCGGTGATACGCCCGCGCAGCAGCGTGAGTGTCACCACGCCCGGCAGCCGCATCCCCTCATACGGGGTGTTGGCCGCGAGGCTCGCGAGCTCCGCGCCCCGGACCGTCCAGGCGGCGTCCGGGTCGACCAGCACCAGGTTCGCGGGCTCGCCGGTGACCAGCGGGCGGCCCTGATCGGGCAGCCCCGCGATCTCCGCCGGCCGCTCGCTCATCACGCGGGCCACCCCGCGCCAGTCGAGCAGGCCCGTGGCGACCATGGTTTCGGTGACCACCGACAGTGCGGTCTGCAGCCCGAGCATGCCGGGCTTCGCGGCCGCCCACTCGCAGTCCTTGTCCTGCACCGGATGCGGCGCGTGGTCGGTGGCGACGCAGTCGATGACGCCCTCGGCCAGCGCGGCGCGCAGCCGTGCCGCGTCCCCGCCCGTGCGCAGCGGCGGGTTGACTTTGTTGACCGGGTCGTAGGTGGCCAGCCGCTCGTCGGTGAGCAGCAGGTGATGCGGCGTGACCTCGGCGGAAATGAACCCCGGGCCCTGCCTGTTCTTCGCCCAGCGCAGCACGTCGACGGTGCCCGCCGTGGAGACGTGACAGACGTGCAGCCGGGCCCCGGCGTGCTGGGCCAGCAGGCAGTCCCGCGCGACGATCGACTCCTCGGCCGAGGCGGGCCAGCCCGCGTACCCGAGCCGCGACGCGATCTCGCCTTCGTGTGCCTGCGCCCCGACGGTGAGCCGGGGCTCCTCGGCGTGCTGCGCGATCACCGCGTTCAGCGCCGTCGAGTACTCCAGCGCGCGCCGCATGATCAGCGGGTCGGCCACGCAGTGCCCGTCGTCGGAGAACATCCGCACCCCGGCCGCGGACTTGGCCATCGTCCCCAGCTCGGCGAGCTTCTCGCCGTTCAGGCCGACCGTCACCGCGCCGACCGGGTGTACGTCGACCAGCCCGGTCTCGCGGCCGCGCCGCCACACGTGCTCGACGACCACCGCGTTGTCGGCGACCGGATCGGTGTTGGCCATGGCGAATACGGCGGTGTACCCGCCGAGCGCCGCGGCGGCCGAGCCGGTTTCGATCGTCTCGGCGTCCTCGCGGCCGGGTTCGCGCAGGTGGGTGTGCAGGTCGACGAAACCGGGCAGCAGCACCTGGCCCGCGGCGTCGATCACCTCGGCGTCCTCGGGCGGCTCGACCGAGCCGATGGCGCTGATGAGCCCATCGGCGACCAGGACGTCGACCGGATCGCCCTCGCCGTAGAGCCGGGCACCCCTGATCAGCACACTCACTTCTCGTCCTCCCCCGCCAGCAGGTGGTACAGCACGGCCATCCGCACGTGCACCCCGTTGCGGACCTGTTCGGTGATCGCCGACGACGGCGCGTCGGCCACCGCCGAGGCGATCTCCATCCCGCGTAGCATCGGCCCCGGGTGCAGCACCACGGCATGCTCGGGCAGCATCTTCAGCCGCTGCTCGCTGAGCCCGTAGGCGATCGAGTACTCGCGTGCCGACGGAAAGAACCCGCCGTGCATCCGCTCCGCCTGCACCCGCAGCATCATCACCGCGTCCACTCCCGGCAGCTCCGCGTCCAGTTCGTGCGAGACCGTCACCGGCAGCGCCTCGACCCCGGGCGGCAGCAGTGTCGGCGGCGCGACCAGCACCACCTCGGCGCCGAGCGCGGTCAGCAGGTGGATGTTCGAGCGCGCGACCCGGCTGTGCAGCACGTCGCCGACGATCGCGACCCGGCGGCCGTCCAGCGTCCCGAGCCGTTCCCGCAGGGTCGCCGCGTCGAGCAGCGCCTGCGTCGGGTGCTCGTGCATCCCGTCCCCGGCGTTGACGACCGCGGTGCCCGCCTCGTCGAGCCAGCCCGCGAGCCGCTGGGCGGCACCCGAGGCCGGGTGCCGGATGATCACACAGTCCGCGCCCGCCGCGGCGAGCGTCAGCGCGGTGTCGCGCAGCGACTCGCCCTTGCTCACCGACGACGCGCTCGACGACACGTTGATCACGTCGGCGCTCATCCACTTCCCCGCGATCTCGAACGAGACCCGGGTGCGAGTGGAGTTCTCGTAGAACAGCGTGATCACGGTGCGGCCGCGCAGCGTCGGCAGCTTGCGCACCTCGCGGCCGAGCAGCGTCCGCTTCAGCTCGTCGGCGGTGTCGAGCACCGCGGTGGCGAGCGCGGGCTCCAGCCCGTCGGTGGCCAGCAGGTGCTTCATACGCTTTCCCCCTTTCCCCGCAGCACCACGGCATCCCGTCCGTCCACTTCGGACACCAGCACGTGCACCTCTTCCGCACGGGAGGTGGGCACGTTCTTGCCCACGTAGTCGGCCCGGATCGGGAACTCGCGGTGCCCCCGGTCCACCAGCACCGCCAGTTGCACCGAGCGGGGGCGGCCGTGATCGCGCAGGGCGTCGAGGGCGGCGCGCACGGTGCGGCCGGAGAACAGCACGTCGTCGACCAGGATCACCACCCGGTCGTCGATACCGGTGACGGGCAGCTGGGTCGAGGCGAGCGGACGCGGCGGGCGGCGGCGCAGATCGTCGCGGTAGAGCGTGATGTCCAGGGCGCCGGTCGGCGGCGCGACACCGGCGAACTCGGCGATCCGCGCGGCCAGCCGGTCGGCCAGCGGGGTGCCGCGGGTGGGGATCCCGAGTAACACGGGCAGATCACCCGATTCGGCACCCAATGCGGTCTTCTCGATGACCTGATGGGCCATTCGGGCGATGGTGCGCGCGACGTCGCCAGAGGAGAGCAGTTCCCGCTCGCCGTCCGGCTCCGCCGCGCCACGAGGGCGTGACGCCACGGCAGACTCCTTCCCCGCCTCACGGGACGGGCCTTAAAGGATGTCGACTCCCTGCTTGGCCAGGAAATCTGCTTGACAATAACAGGCGGTGCCGGGCGGCTGAGCGGGTGGTATGCACCCCTCCCGGGGCAGCAATTGCTTGACCTGGTGACGACAATGCGTAACCATTACTCTGAGTATTCAGTGCGGCAGTCCCGGGACGGTCCGCCCGACCGGCTGGGCGAGGAAACGGAGAACAACCAGATGGGCGATTACGCCAAGGCGCTCGGGGCCAAGCTCCGCGGTATCCGCCAGCAGCAGGGCCTTTCCCTGCACGGGGTCGAGCAGAAGTCCGGGGGCCGCTGGAAGGCGGTCGTCGTCGGGTCGTACGAGCGCGGAGACCGCGCGGTGACCGTGCAGAAGCTGGCCGAGCTGGCCGACTTCTACGGGGTGCCGGTCGTCGAGCTGCTGCCTGAGGGCCGTGTCCCGTCCGGCGCCGAACCGGCCACCAAGATCGTGATCAACCTGGAACGCCTGCAGCAGCTGCCGGCGGAGAAGGTCGGGCCACTGGCGCGGTACGCCGCGACCATCCAGAGCCAGCGCGGCGACTACAACGGCAAGGTGCTCTCCATCCGCACCGAGGACCTGCGCTCCCTGGCGATCATCTACGACATGACCCCGGGTGAGCTCACCGAGCAGCTCATCGACTGGGGCGTGCTCCCGCCCGAAGCCAGGCCGGCCAAAGAAGACTGAGCGCGCCGCAAGCTGGGTGAGGTGTGTCCACGGAAAGCGTGGACCGGGCGCGCTCAGTTGTGTCCTCTGGGGGTCGAACCCCCAGACCCCCGCCAAGGGGCAAGCCCCCTGGACCCCCGCGGCGCCGGTTTCCGGGCAGCCCCGCCTCTACAGCACCGCGCGCAGGCGGTCGGCGATGTTGCCGATGCGGCCGAGCACGCCGTTGACGAACCTGGGGGAATCGTCGGTGGACAGCTCCTTCGCCAGCCCGACAGCCTCGTCGATGGCGACGGGGTCGGGCACGTCCGGCGACCACAGCAGCTCGTAGACGCCGACCCGCAGCACCGCCAGGTCCACCGGCGGCATCCGGTCGAGCGTCCAGCCCTGCGCGTGCTCCGCGAGCAGCTCGTCGATGCGCTCGCGATGCGCCGTGACGCCCTCGACGAGCGAGATCGTGTAGTCCCCGATCGGGTCCACCACCGTCGAGCCGACGCGGTCGGCCAGCAGCTGCACCGGATCGGCGGCACGCTGCGCGGCCTCGTACAGCATCTCCACGGCGCGCCTGCGCAAAGCGCGGCGGCCCTGCGAGCCGCCGCGCTGGGATACCGGCTGGTTCAAGACGAGACCCGGCCGAGGTAACGCCCGTCGCGGGTGTCGACCTTGACCTTCTCGCCGGTGCTCAGGAACAGCGGGACCTGGATCTCGGCACCGGTCTCCAGCGTGGCGGGCTTGGTGCCGCCGGTGGACCGGTCGCCCTGCAGGCCGGGGTCGGTGTGCTGGATGAGCAGCTCGACCGAGGTGGGCAGCTCGACGTACAGCGGCTCGTTCTCGTGCGTCGCGACCTGCACCTCGCTGTTCTCCAGCAGGTAGTTCGCGGCGTCGCCGACGGTCACCCGCGGGACGGTGATCTGGTCGAACGTCTCGCCGTCCATGAACACGAAGTCCGTGCCGTCGTTGTAGAGGTACGTCATGTTCCGGCGGT
This sequence comes from Amycolatopsis sp. GM8, assembly GCF_021653975.1. GTDB lineage: Bacteria > Actinomycetota > Actinomycetes > Mycobacteriales > Pseudonocardiaceae > Amycolatopsis_E. The sequence continues at coordinate 449,149 of NZ_JAJKFK010000003.1, forward strand.
CGACCGTGGCGGTTTCCACCTTGGTGCCGGCGTTGAACGTCTTGTCCACCACCTTGCCGGTGAGCACGTGCTTGAGGGTGGTGCGCACGAACGCGCCGCCCTTGCCCGGCTTGACGTGCTGGAAGCTCACCACGGACCACAGCTGTCCGTCGAGGTTGAGCACCAGGCCGTTCTTGAGGTCGTTGGTGGTGGCCACGGGTAGTCCAGTTCTCCTGTTGTTCGTTCGTGTTCGCGATCGTCAGACGACCACGAGGTCCTTGCCGCTCAGGGTGAGGAGTTCGGGAACCGTGTCCCGCACGACCAGCGTGTCCTCGATGCGCACACCACCGCGGCCGGCGAGGTATACCCCTGGCTCGACGGTGACCGTCATACCAGCGGCAAGTGTACCGTCGCCCTTCTTCGCCAGGCTGGGTGCCTCGTGAATCTCGAGTCCCACGCCGTGCCCGAGCCCGTGCGAGAACTCGTCGCCGTGGCCGGCCCGTTCGATCACCCCGCGCGCGGCTTTGTCCACGTCCTTCGTCACAGCGCCCGGCCGCACCGCCGCGCTGCCCTCGGTCTGCGCCTGGCTGACCAGGTCGTACAGCTCGCGCTGCCAGCCGGCGGCCTTGCCGAGCACGAGGGTGCGGGTCATGTCGGAGTGGTAGCCCTCGACGGTGGCGCCGAAGTCCAGCTTGAGGAAGTCGCCGGTGGCGAGGACGGCGCCGGTGGGCCGGTGGTGCGGGATCGCCGAGTTCGGCCCCGCCGCGACGATCGACTCGAACGACCGGGCCGCGGAACCGTGGTCGAGCATCAGGTTCTCCAGCTCACGCGCGACCTCGCGCTCGGTGCGGCCGGGCCGGATCCCGCCGCGCTCGATGAGCTGCGCGAGCGCGGCGTCGGCGGCGGCGCACGCCTTGCGCAGCGCGCCGATCTCGTGCTCGTCCTTGATCAGCCGCAGCCGTTCGACCAGGCCGGGCGTGCGCGCCAGTTCAGCGTCCTCGGCGAGCGCGTGCAGCGTCTCGTACTGCTCGACGCTGACGTGCTGGCTCTCGAAACCGGTGCGTCCCTTCGCGCGCTTGGCGAGCGCGGCGGCGCTGGCCCGGTCGTTGACGAGTTCGAGGTCCGGCACTTCCTCCTGGGACTGCGTGACGTAGCGGCCGTCGGTGCAGAACAGGGTGCGCTCGTCGCCCTCGGCGTCGAGCAGCAGCGCCGCGTTCGAGCCGGTGAAACCGGTGAGGTAACGGATGTTCAGCAGGTTCGTCACCAGCAGCGCGTCGGCACCGGCCGCGCGGACCAGGGCCCGCAGCGAACGACGCCGGGTTGCGAACGGAGAGTCGGCCACATGGTCACCTTACTGGCGGGTTGGCTTACAGTGGCACGATGCGGCCCTGGTTGACGCGCGGACTCGTGATGGCGGTGCTGCACGGCGCCGCGGACACCGCACTGGCGAAGGCGACGGTGTTCGATCCGACCGGCCTGCTCACCGCGAAGATCGCGACGATCGCCCTGCTGGTGGGCGCGGCCGCGCTGTGGGGCGCGGTCGACGCGTGGCTCCGCCGCGAGGACGCCGGCCGCACCTGGGTGATCGCGGCGCTGTTCGCGGGCCTGGGCTCCGGCGTGCTGTACGTCATCGGCCGCGGGATCTTCGTCGACCAGGCCGGCACTTCGGAGCTGGGGCCGGCGCTCACCGGTGGTGCCGCGTTCGCCGCGCTGCTGGTCCTGGTGCCGGCGGGACTCGGCCTGTTCGTCGGTGCCCGCCTCGGCACACCCGCGCCGGCGAAGGAGAAGCCCTCCCCCAGGCCCCGGCGGCGGGTGCCGTCGCCGGCGCCCCGCGCGAAGTAGGGCTTACTTCCCGAGTGCCGCGGCCTGCGGGTAGGACCGCCACTGCGCCGCGCTGACGAACTCGACCGCGGAACCGTTGAGCGACGCGACGGACTGCGGGCGCACCGGCCACAGCTTCCCGTCGTCGAGCACGAAACCGAGGCCCAGCCCCGGCGCTTGGAGCGCCCGGGCACCGGAACTCAGGTGCGCGGACACCGGCACCCCGTCGAGTGCGTCGATCCGCTGGTCCAGCACCTTGGTCGCGAGCTGTTCGGCGACCGAGCGGCGGTCGATGCGCACGACCTTGCCCGCCACCACGAGATCGATGGTGCGGACCGGCGAGGGCATCGCGAACCCGTCGAGCACGCCGAGGGTGCGCTGCTGGTCGGCGCAACCCTGGATGCCGACCACGTCGAGGCCGTAGTGCCGCAGGTCGGTGGGCGCGTTCGCCTCGCCGATCCTGGTCGCGCGCAGCACGTCGAACGGGATACGGCCGCACGGGTCACCCGGCGCGGCGAGCGCGTGCCCGTCGGGCCGCCGGACGAGACCGGGGCCTTCCTGCCAGGGACCGGGGATCACCACGGCACGGTAGGGATGCGCAGTGAAGTCACGGTTCCAGAAGGTGATGGTGGTGCCGTCCTGGGTCTCGTGCGCGATGGCGAACGCGCCGAGCGCGTCGACCCACTCCAGATCAGCGCTGAACGCGTCCACGACGGACGTCGTGCGCGGCGCGGCGGTACTCGCGACGGCGGCGAAACCCTTGTCCCCCAAGGATTCCACGCCGGTCGCGAACATCGGGTCCTTGGCGCGCAGGACGAACTGGCCGGCCCCGTTCCAGCCGGCGCCCTTGCCTGTGGTGTCGGTGAACATCAGGTAGAACCAGCCGTCGAGGTAGACGGCGGCAGGCTGGCCGGTGCCGTAGAGGTTTTCGCGGTGCACGTCGTGCGAGGGACCGACGATCGGGGTGTTCGAGCGCGTCCAGGTGAAGCCGTCGGTGCTGGTGGCGAGCCCGATCGCGTTGCCGAGCGCGTGATCGCCCGCGGCGCCGGTGTAGTAGAGGTAGTAGGTTCCGTCGACCCGGATCACCGAGGGGTCGCAGGTGTGCACCCCGTCGAACTGCCCCGGATCACCCGAAAGCACGGCGGGCGGGGCGCCACCGCCGGGGGCGGTGAACGGGCCGTCGAGCGAGGCCGACTCGCCGTAGAGGATGTCGTCGCCGGGCGGCCCCGCGGTCGGGTACTGGCTGCACCACCAGACGCGGATCTTGCCGTTCTCGACGATGACCGTCGGGCCATAGTTGTACGGCGCGCCCGGCCCGCCCGCGGCGACGACACCCGCGCTTTCCCGGCCGGCGGCGGTGCTGAGGGTGACGTTCGAGGGCGGCGGGGCGGGTCTGCCCCCACCGAGTTGCCCGTCCGGGCCCTCGGCCTGGGTTTGCGCGCTTCCCGGGCTGCAGGCGACGGCGGTCGTGCCGAGCACGATCGCCAGGAGCGCAGCACTCAGCCGATGACGGAACCCGCGCATGTACTGGTGACCCCTCTCTGATGGCTGCATCAGTGTAGGAGAGTCATTCCCCCGGTGGGGTGACAGCATGCCGGAGAGCGACGAGTTCGATCTCGAAGCCGTCCTCGTTCTCCAGATACGCCGCGTAGTGCCCAGGGCCACCGGCGTGCGGGTATCTGTCGGCGAACAGGGGCTGCCAGCCGTGCCCGCCGGCGGCTTCGGCGAGTTCGTCGACGCGGCGTTCGGATTCGACGTGCAGCGCGAGGTGGTTGAGCCCGGGACGGCACCGGTCGTGGCCGGTGGCGGTGAGGGCGGGCGACCGTTCGACGACGACGTAGCCCGCGCCGAGCTTCCAGCTGACCCCGTCGGGCCAGCGCTGGTACTCGCGCCAGCCCAGCTCGGCGAGCAGCCAGCCGAAGCTGGCTTCGGCTCGCGGGAGGTCCGGCACCCACAGCTCGACGTGGTGGAGGTGGCCGTGCGGGCGCGGGAGCGCGATGTGCACCCGGTGCGGTGCGCCGTAGTGGTGTTCGAGCCCGATGTCGCGGAAACCCAGTCGCCGGGCCAGTTTCAGGCTGTCCATATTGGACTCGTGAATGAGCGCCCAGACGGCGGACACGCCGACGGTCACGAGTCCGTGGTCGAGCAGCGCCGCGGCGGCTTCGGTGGCAAGGCCCTGGCCGCCGTGCGCGGGGTCGAGGTAGTAGCCGATCTCCGCGGTCCCGGCGGGCAGCTCGTCGGACGGGCGCAGGTGCGCCAGCCCGATGACGGTGCCGTCGCGCTCGATCACCCAGTGCCCCAACCCTTCCGGCCCGCGGTAGGCGAGGCGGCGCTCGATCATCGCGCGGCAGTGGCTGGGGTCGCTGAGGTCGGCCGCGAGGTACCGGCTCAGCGCGGGATCAGCGAAGACGCGCAGGATCGCACCGGTGTCGGAGCTTTCGAGGCCGCGCAGCGTGAGCCGGGCCGTACGCACGACGGGGACGGTCACTGTGCTCGCTTTCCTGTGTGCGGCGGCAAAGCGGAGGCAACGCGCCGGTGTCCAAGCTTTCCAGCCCGCGCAGCGCAAGCCGGGGCGCACACAGGACCGGGACGGTCACCGTGCTCGCTTTTCTTCGTGCGGCGGCGAACCTCAGGGAACGCGCCGGTGTCCAAGCCTTCGAGACCGCGCAGCGTAAGCCGGAGCGTACGCACGACCGGGGACGGTCACTGTGCTCGCTTTCCTTTGTACGGCGGCAAAGCGCAGGGACCGCGCCGGTGTCCAAGCCTTCCAGCCCGCGCAGCGCAAGCCGGGGCGCACACAGGACCGGGACGGTCACCGTGCTCGCTTTTCTTCGCGTGGCGGCACAGCGCAGGGAACGCGCCGGTGTCCAAGCCTTCGAGACCGCGCAGCGCGAGCCGGGGCGCGCACACGACAGGGACGGTCACCGTGCTCACTTTCCTGTGTGTGGCCCCACTGCGCAGGGAACGCGGGTCAGCGGGCGTTGTCGGCGAGCCAGCGCAGCGCCAGGGGGTAGCCGGGCACGCCCAGGCCGGCGATGACGGCCGTCGCGATGTCCGACAGGACGCTGTGGTGGCGGAACTCCTCGCGCTTGTGCACGTTCGAGATGTGCAGCTCGATGAGCGGCGCGGTGAGCTGCGCGGCGGCATCACGCACGGCGATCGAGTAGTGCGTCCACGCCCCGGCGTTGAGCACGACCGGGTAGCCGCCGTCGGCCGCTTCGTGTAGCCAGCCGACCATTTCGCCCTCGTGGTCGGTCTGCCGCACCTCGACCTCCAGCCCGAGCTCGCTGCCGGTCTTGACGCACAGCTCGGCGAGGTCGGCGTGGGTGGTCGAGCCGTACACCGCGGGCTCGCGCTTGCCGAGGCGCCCGAGGTTGGGGCCGTTGAGCACGAACACCTTCACAGCAGCACACTCCCGCCCTGGCTGGGCTTTTCGGCGGCGACGGCCGAGTAGGCGGCGGCGAGCAGCGCCGGGTCCGGCCCTTCGAGCCGCCCCGGTTTGGCGAGGCCGTCCAGCACCACGAACCGCAGCACGCCCGCGCGGGTCTTCTTGTCGCCACGCATGGTTTCCAGCAGCTGCGGCAGGGCGTCCGGGTCGTAGCTCGTGGGCAGGCCGAGCTGCTTCAGCACCGCGGCGTGGCGTTCGGCGGTCGCGTCGTCGAGGCGGCCGGTGAGGCGGGCCAGCTCGGCGGCGAACACCAGACCGACGCTGACCGCGGCGCCGTGCCGCCAGCGGTAGCGCTCGCGCCGCTCGATGGCGTGGCCGAGAGTGTGCCCGTAATTGAGGATCTCCCTCAGGTCGGACTCGCGCAGGTCGGCCGCGACCACGTCTGCCTTGACCTGGATCGACCGGCGCACCAGCTCGCCGAGGACCTCGCCCTGGGCGTCGACCGCCGCCGCCGGATCGGCCTCGACGAGGTCGAGGATCGCCGGGTCGGCGATGAACCCGGCCTTGACGACCTCGGCCATCCCGGCGACGAGTTCGTTGGGGGGCAACGTTTCCAGCGTGCCGAGGTCGGCGAGTACCGCGGTGGGCTCGTGGAAGACGCCGACGAGGTTCTTGCCGGCGTCGGTGTTGATCCCGGTCTTGCCGCCGACCGCCGCGTCGACCATGCCGAGCAGCGTGGTGGGCACGTTGACCAGGCGGACCCCGCGCATCCAGGTGCCGGCGACGAACCCGGCGAGGTCGGTCACGGCGCCGCCGCCGAGCCCGACGACCATGCCACGCCGGTCGAGCCCGATGCGGCCGAGCACCTCCCAGCAGAACGCGGCCACCGAGAGCGCCTTGCCGTCCTCGGCGTCGGGAATCTCGACCCGGTGGGCGTCGAGGCCGGCTTCGTTGAGCTCCTCGCGGATCGCGTCGGCGGTGGTGGTCAGGGTCGGCGGGTGGAACAGGGCGATCTTGGATGCGTCCCGCAGGATCTCGGTGAGCTCGCCCAGCAAGCCACGGCCCAGCACGACCTCGTAGGGGCGGGCGGTGTTCACCTGGATCCGCACCGGCTCGGTCACTGCGTCTTCTCCAGTTCGTCGGTCAGCTGGGTGGCGATGACGGCCACGATCTGTTCGGGGGTGCGGTGGTCGGTGTCGACCTCGAGGGTCGCCACCGACCGGTAGACCGGCAGCCGCGCCTCCAGCAGGGAGCGGTAGGTGGCGCGCGGGTTGACACCGGCCAGCAGCGGCCGTGCCGTGGACAGCCCGACACGCTGGACACCAGTGGCGAAGCCGACGTTCAGGAACACCACGTGGTGCCCGCGCAGCCGCTCCTGGGTCACCGGCGTCAGTACCGCGCCGCCGCCCACCGACAGCACGCCATCGTGCTCACGCAGGGCCTCGGCGATGACCTCCGCTTCGAGCTCGCGGAACGCGGGTTCGCCGTCGGTGGCGAAGATGTCGGTGATCGACCGGCCCGCGCGCGCGACGATGTCATCGTCGCTGTCGCGGAAGGACACACCGAACTCCTTGGCCAGCAACGGTCCCACCGTGCTCTTACCGGACCCCGGCGGCCCGGCGATCACGATGCGGGGCCTCACCACCGTTCCTCCAGCGCCTTGAGGTACGCCTCGGCGTTGCGCCTGCTCTCGGCGAGCGAGTCACCGCCGAACTTCTCCAGCGCCGCGTCGGCGAGGACCAGCGCGACGACCGACTCCAGCACGACCCCGGCCCGCGGCACGGCGCAAACGTCCGACCGCTGGTGGATCGCGACCGCGGGCTCACCCGTCGCGACGTCCACAGTGGACAGTGCTTTGGGCACGGTCGAGATGGGCTTCATCGCGACCCGCACCCGCACCGGCTCGCCGTTGGTGATGCCGCCTTCGAGCCCGCCCGCGCGGTTCGAGCGGCGGGTCACGCCGACCGGGCCGGAGCCGCGGTCGATCTCGTCGTGGGCCTGGCTGCCCCAGCGGTGTGCCGTGGTGAAGCCGTCACCGATCTCGACGCCCTTCATCGCCTGGACGCCCATCAGCGCGCCGGCGAGGCGGGCGTCGAGCCGCCGGTCCCAGTGCACGTGCGAGCCGAGGCCCGGCGGCAGGCCGTAGGCGATCACCTCGATGACGCCGCCGACCGTGTCCCCCGCCTTCCGCACCGCGTCGACCTCGGCGACCATCGCGTCGGTGGCCTGTTGCCCGAACGCCCGGACCGGACTTTCGTCGATCGCCGCGAGGTCACCGGGACCGGGCAGCGGGCCGGCGGGCGCCTCGGCACCGCCGATGGAGATCACGTGGCTGATGATCTCCGCGCCCAGCAGCTGACGGAGGAAGGCGCGCGCCACCGTGCCCAGCGCGGTGCGGGACGCGGTCTCCCGCGCACTCGCCCGCTCGAGGACCGGGCGGGCCTCGGTGAAGCCGTACTTCTGCATGCCGGGCAGGTCGGCGTGGCCGGGACGCGGGCGGGTCAGCGGCTCGTTGCGGGCGACGCCTTCCAGCTCGGCCGGGTCAACCGGGTCGGCGGCCATCACCTTGTCCCACTTGGGCCATTCGGCGTTCTCGATGTGGACCGCGATCGGACCACCCTGGGTGAGGCCGTGCCGGACACCGCCGAGGAACTCGATGTGGTCGGTCTCGAACCCCATCCGCGGGCTCCGGCCGAATCCGAGCCGCCGCCGGGCAAGCTGCTCGCCCACTTCGGCGGTGGTGACCCCGACTCCGGCCACCATCCCTTCCAGCACGGCCGCCAGCGCGGGCCCGTGCGATTCACCTGCGGTTATCCAGCGCAACACCTCACGATCCTGTCATGGCTCGCGCCGTCCGGCTCAAGCGCCCATGCCTGTTTCTGTCAAGTGCTCATCTTGGGCGGCAGCGCTGCCAGGCAGGTGGCCAGCAGCAACCCGGGGCCGTGCGGCACACCGCGCTCCCAGCGGCGCAGCACGGCCAAGACCCGCGGTGGTCAGGGCGGTGAACACCGGCGCCGTCCAGCTCACCGCGCCGACGCCTGTTTCCCTCAAGTGCTCACCTTCGGCAGCAACGCCGCCAACCAGGTCGCCAGTAGCAACCCCGGCCGGTGCGGCACACCCTGCTCCCAGCGGTGCAGCACCGCCAGGACCGCGGTGCTCAGGGCCGCGAACACCAGCGCCGTCCGGCTCAAGCGCCCATATCTGTTTCCCTCAAGGACCCATCGTCGGCAGCAGCGCTGCCAGCCAGGTGGCCAGCAGCAACCCCGCGCCGTGCCGCACACCCCGCCCCCAGCGGCGTAACACGGCCAGGACCGCCGTGGCCAGGGCCGCGAACACCGGTGCGTCCAGCTCAAGCGCCCAGGCCTGTTTCCCTCAACTGCTCATCTCGGGCAGCAGCGCTGCCAGCCAGATCGCCAACAGGAACCCGGGGCCGTGCGGCACCCCACGCTCCCAGCGGCGCAACAGGGCCACGACTGCGGTGGTCAAGGCCGCGAACGTCGGCGCCGGCCGGCTCAAGCGGCCATGCCTGTTTCCATCAAGTACCCAACTTCGGCAGCAGCACCGCCAACCACGTGGCCAGCAGCAACCCCGGACCGTGCGGCACACCGTGCTCCCAGCGACGCAGCACGGCCAGGACCGCGGTGGTCAGGGCCGCGAACACCGCCGCGATGACCGGCGCCGTCCAGCTCACCGCGCCGAGTACGGCACCGAGCGCACCGGCCAGTTTGACGTCTCCCGCGCCGAGTGAGCGTCGCGACAGGGCGTGCGCCAGCAGGTGCAGGCCACCGAACGCGGCAGCGGTGGCGAGGGCACGCAGCATCAGGCCGAGGCCCGGACCACTCACCGCCGCGACGCATAGGGCCACGCCGAGGATCGGGTACGCGGGCAAGGTGAGCACGTCGGGTAGGCGGCGGTACCGGAGATCCGCAGCCGCCAGCGGGACACCCAGTGCCGCGATCAACACCGGGACCGGCAGCCACCACGAAGGCCAGCCGCCACCGAGCCAGCGCCACGCCGTGACGACGCCGAGCACCGCGGCTAGCGCGACCACCGGGGCTCGCGGTACGGGCGCCGGTGCACGTGCCCGGGCGAGCGCGACGGACGCGGCCAAAGCCAGTACGGCGACCACAGTTCCAGTCGCGAGGTAGAGAATTGTTGGTGTGTAAGCGAATAAGGAAGCGAAAGGGACCAGAGTCGTTGTTACACAAGGGAACAGATCAGCAGCGGCGGGGACGATGGTGCGGATTGATTCGATCACGAGTTCGAGCCTTCACCACGCGGGCTCTCCGTCGCAAGAACGAATTTCACGACTGGCCCAGTCGTGCACTTCCGCGGTCAGGGTTGCCAGCGCAGCAGTGCCGTGCCGGACGCGGACCGGATCTCCAGCGACTGGATGTTCTCCGGCGAGATCGACGTGTCGAGGGTGATCTTGGCCGTGTGGTTGGGATCCGCCGCCCAGGTCGCGAGGTCCTCCTCGGTGCCGTCCGGCCGGATCGCGACCAATCGGTAGTCCGCACCGTACTTCGCGCCCTGGTACTCGCACGACATGTCCACTCTGGACCCACCGGAGACCCGCGCCACCGCTGCCGTCGCCTGGACCGGTGCGGCGATCAGCGGCGTCATCGCTGTCCCGGTGACACCGCCGGCACCCTGGGGCAGCAGCACCGCGAGCGCCACCGCCACGGCGGCCACCGCACCGACACCCGTCGTGGTGAACGTGCGCCGGCGGCGGATCTTGCGCACCGAGCTCAGCATCGAGGGCAGCAGGCCACCTGGTGGCTCGGCCGTTTCCACCATCTCTGGCCCCACCTGCGACAGCAACCCCGGCAGTCCGGCCAGTTCCTGCACAGCCCGCGCGCAGTCGGGACACTCCTTCAGATGTGCCTCGTAGGCGGCCCGGTCCTCGGGAGACAGGGCACCGAGGACGTACGCCGCGTCATAGGTCTCGAACTCGTCCGCCGGCCTGCTCACTGCGTCACCCCCCTCTCCTCCAACGCGAGCCTGAGCGCCCGCAACGCATAGTGCGTCCGCGACTTCACCGTGCCGGGCGCGATACCGAGGGTCTTGGCCGCGTCCGCGACCGAGTAGCCCTGGAAATAGCACAGCCCGAGCACCTCACGGTGAGCCGTGGACAGCTCCCCCAGCGCCTCCGCGACGAGCCAGCCCTGCAACGCGCGGTCCGTGTCGTCGGGCATGGCGAGTTCGGGTGGCGCGTCGGTCATCACCTCGGACCGGGCGGCCGCCGAACGCCACCCGTCGATCGCGATCCGCCGCGCCACCGTGAACAACCACGCCCTTGCTGATCCCTGCGACTGGTCCAGGACCCGCGGGTGCTTCCACGCGCGCAACAGGGTCTCCTGCACCAGATCCTCGGCCCGGGTGTGGTCGCCACCGGTCAGCCGCAACGCGTAGGACCAGAGCGCGGCCGCGTGATCTTCGTGCAGCGCGCGCATCAACTGGTCTTCCGCGGCCTCTTTCATACCTTGGCAACCGCCCTCGCCCCAGACCTCGCACGCACGAACAGCAGTGCGATGCCGAACACGACGCAACCCGCCTCGGTGACCACACCCCACACCTCGGACGCCATCACGAACTGCTCGTGCACGCCGAACAAACCACCGGGAGTCAGGGAGAGCAGGTACGCCACCAGCGTGACCGCGCCGAAGCCGATCGCGCCCAGCACCGGCAGCCAGTGGTGCCACACCAGCACCGCGACCGCGAGCGCCACCCCGGCCACCACGTTCACCAGGAACAGCGGCCCGATCGTGGGGATATCGGAGAAACCCTCGTTGGCGTAGAGGTCGTAGTGCACCCACGCCGACCCGAGCAGGCCCAGGACCACCAGGATCCGCAGCACCCATGCCACCATGCCCCGCCCCTCTCCTCGACAAAAAAACGTACAACCGTTTCCACGAAAGACACCTCGCCCGGGTTCATTGAACCGGGGCCGGTGTCATTTCGTGATCAGGAGCATGACTGCCGAAACAGCCACCCGTCGTACCGTCCTGACCACCGGAGTCGCCGTGGCCGGTGCCGCCGCCGGCGCTGTCGCGCTCGCAGCCTGTGGCACCGGCTCGGGATCGTCGTCCAACTCCGGCACCGGTGACACCGTCGCACCCGCCGGCCCGGCCGGCACCGCCGTCGGCACCCTCTCCGAGGTCGAGGTCGGGAAGTGCAAGTCCGTCACCGTGAGCGGGCAGCCCGCGATCCTGGCGCGGCCGACCGACAGCACCGCGGCCTGCTTCAGCGCCATCTGTACCCACCAGGGCTGCACGGTCGCCCCGGCGGGCAACGAGCTGCACTGCCCGTGTCACGGTTCCGTGTTCAACGCGCTCACGGGCGCAGTGAAGAAGGGCCCGGCCGAGCAGCCGCTGCCGTCGATCCCGGTGAAGGTCGACGGCACCAATGTCGTGACCGCCTAAGTTCCCGCGCGGCATTCGGCCCGCCGGGCGTCGAACCCGGCGGGCCGAATGCCGGACTCGGGGTCAGCTCCATACGAACAGTTGCTCGCCGGTGGTGACGTCACCGTCGATGCGCAGCTCCGACAGTCCTTCCGCCGGGGCGTCGAGCGCGACCACCGGCACCACGGGTGAGTAACCGGCGGCGCGCACCGCGTCCGGGTTCCACCGGATCAGCGGCTGCCCCGCCCGCACCGACTCGCCCTTCACCACGTGCAGGGTGAAGCCCTCGCCCTTCTGCTTGACCGTGTCAATGCCCAGGTGCACCAGCACACCCCGGCCGTCGGCGCCCGCCACGACGAACGCGTGCGGGTGCAGCGTGACGACGGTGCCGTCGACCGGCGCCACCGCCTCCTGCTCCCCGCCCGCCGGTTCCACGGCCACGCCCGGCCCGACCATCGCCTGCGCGAACACGGGATCGGGCACTTCGCTCATCGGCACCGCCCGGCCCGCGACGGGGCTCGTCACGACCGTGGTCGCAAGCTCGCTCACAGCAGGTCCTGGATGTCCTCGGCGATCGTGTCGGCCTCCGGGCCCACCACGACCTGGACCACCGAGCCCATCTTCATGACCCCGTGCGCGCCGGCCTTCTTCAGCGCCGCCTCGTCCACGACGGAGCCGTCCTGCAGCTCGCACCGCAGCCGCGTGATGCAGCCCTCGATGTCGATGATGTTCCCGGCGCCACCGAGCGCGGCGAGAATCTTTTCCGGCCTTTCATCGGCCACGGCGGCCTCCTTCTCCCTTGTCCGAACACGTTCCCGTAACGGCGGTTGACACCTCAACGCTGTTCGGAGCATTCTGCCCCATCAAGAAATGGTCTAGACCGGAACGTACCAATCTTCGGCGCCGGGTGCGAGCCCGGCAATGAACCCGAAACAAACGGAGGTGGCGGCATGGTGGCACCCGATGTCGCCGCCGGGCAAGTGGTGGACGGCCCCACGCCGAAACACGCCCAGCTGCGCGAGATCCTGCGCCGCTCGATCGAAGGAGAGCTCCCGCCGGGCTCCCCGATCCCGTCGGAACGGGAGCTCGCGCAGCGATATGCCGTGTCCCGGCTGACGGTGCGGTCCGCCATCGGGAGGCTGGTCGAGGAAGGCCTGCTGACCAGGGCACGGGGCAAGGGCACCTTCACCGCGGCGCGGCGGATGGAGCTGCAGCTCTACCTCATGTCGTTCACCACCGACATGCGGCGGCGCGGCCTCGTGCCCACCACCGAAGTGCTCGCGAAGTCGGTGGAGATCCCGCCGTCACCGCACGCGGGCGCGCTCGGCCTCGCCGACGGGCAGCCGGCCTACCGGCTCGCCCGGCTGCGCCTGGCCGACGGGGTCCCGCTCGCCCTCGAGCGGGGCTGGTACCACCCCGGGCCACTGCCCGGGCTGCTCGACAAGGACCTCACCAAGTCCCTGTACGAGCAGGTCGCACAGCACTACGACCTCCGCTTCGAACACGCCCGGCAGACCGTCTGGGCCGAAGCGGCGGACCGGGAGACGGCGCGGCTGCTCGGCATCCGCACCGGCGACCCGCTCCTGGTCTTCCGCCGGATCTCCACCACCCGGGGAGAGCCGGTCGAGGACATCACCTCCTGGTACCGGGGCGACCGCTACCAGGTGAGCATGCAACTGGACCCGACACTCCCCGCCGATAACGGAGGTATGCCGTGAGTACCACCACCGCCGAAGGAACAACGGGCAGGGGCAGGGGCGTCGCCGGGCTGCAGCGCTTCGGCCGCAGCCTGATGCTGCCCATCGCCACCCTGCCCGCCGCAGGCCTGCTGCTGCGGCTCGGGCAGGACGACCTGCTCGGCCGCTGGGACGCGACGAAGAAGGTCGCCGCCGTACTCGCCGCCGCCGGCGGTGGGCTGTTCGACTGGCTGCCGCTGCTGTTCGCGGTCGGCATCGCGGTCGGGTTCGCCCGCCGCGGCGACGGCTCGACCGGGGTCGCGGCCGTCGTCGGCTTCGTCGTGTTCAACAAGGTCGTGCAGGTGTTCGCGCCGATCAGCGACATGGAGGGCTTCAAGGAAGGCTGGTACCTGCAGCCGATCAAGTGGCCCTACAGCGTGCTGGGCGGCGTGATCGTCGGCCTCGTCACCGCGGTGCTGTGGCAGCGGTTCCACCGCGTCAAGCTGCCGCCGTACCTGGCGTTCTTCGGTGGCCGCCGGTTCGTGCCGATCATCAACTCGCTCGCGCTGCTCATCCTCGGCGTCATCTTCGGCCTGATCTTCCCGCCGATCGACTCCGCCATCCAGCACCTGGGCAACGCGGTGACCGACGCGCCGATCATCGGTGGCGGCATCTACGGCGTGCTCAACCGCCTGCTCCTGCCGATCGGCCTGCACCAGCTGATCAACGTGCCGGTCTGGTTCATCTTCAAGGGCGGCGACATCACCAACTTCTTCAACGGCGACCCGCACGCGGGGGCGTTCACCACGGGCTTCTTCCCGATCTTCATGTTCGCGCTGCCCGCGGCGGCGCTGGCGATCTGGCAGACCGCCCGGCCGGAGCAGAAGAAGGTGGTCGGTGGCATCATGATCGCGGCCGCGCTGACCTCGTTCCTGACCGGTGTCACCGAGCCGATCGAGTTCGCGTTCATGTTCGTGGCGTGGCCGCTGTACCTCATGCACGCGGTCCTCACCGGCGTCTCGCTGGCGGTCTGCAACGCGCTCGGCATCCATCTCGGGTTCTCGTTCTCGGCTGGTGCGATCGACTTCGCCCTCAACGCGGGAGCACCGGCCGCGGCCAAGGCCTGGTTGCTGATACCCATCGGACTGGTGTTCGCGGTCATCTACTACTTCGCGTTCCGGTGGGTGATCACGAAGTGGAACCTGCGCACCCCGGGTCGTGAGGAGGAAGGCGTGGAGGTGACCGACACGACGAACGTCTGACCTCCCTTCGAGGGGCCCGGTGCGGGATCCGCGCCGGGCCCCTCGTCGTAGGGTGGGCGCGTGGACAGCGTGCGCGGGATCGAACAGTGGCCGGTGGACAACGCGGCGGCGGCCGTGATCGCGGCGGACGGCGCGGTGCTGGGGCGCCACGGCGACGAGAACCGGCAGTTCCGGCTCGCGTCGGTGACCAAGTTGCTCACCGCGTACACCACGCATATCGCGATCGAAGAGGGCGTCGTCGAGCTGGACACCCCGGCCGGTCCCGCGGGCTCGACGATCCGGCACCTGCTCGCGCACACCTCCGGCCTCGCGTTCAACGAACATCGCCAGATGGCGGAGCCGGGCACGCGGCGGCTCTACTCCAACGCCGGGTTCGAAGAACTGGCCGACGCGCTGACCGAGCATTCCGGCATCGCGTTCGCCGAGTACCAGTCCGAAGCGCTGTTCGTCCCGCTGGGCATGGGTGCGACGAAGCTCGACGGCTCCCCCGCCGCCGGTGCGGTGTCCTGCGTGCGCGACCTGATCGCGTTCGCCGCGGAACTGCAGCGGCCGACGCTGCTCGACGCGGGCACGCTCGCCGCCGCGACCGAGGTCGCGTTTCCCGGACTGAACGGGGTGCTGCCCGGGTTCGGTCATCAGAAGCCCAACGACTGGGGACTCGGCTTCGAGATCCGCGACTCGAAGAGTCCACATTGGACCGGAGCGCACAGCTCCCCGCGAACGTTCGGGCATTTCGGTCAGTCCGGCACATTTCTGTGGGTGGATCCGGACGCGCGGGTGGCCTGTGTCGCGCTCACCGACCGTGCCTTCGGCCCGTGGGCGGGTGAGGTCTGGCCGCCGTTCACCGACGCCGTGCTCACCGAACTAAAGGCTTGACCCGTTCGGGGTCATTTTCTTTTTCACGACTTTCGTCGGGTCCGGACACACTTCGCGGGCCGATAGTTTTTCTTTCGCAGCGTTGCTTTTCAGCGCGCGATTCCCTCACCCCTGCGGAGGTCTTTCGTCATGCGGTTTTCCCGGTTGCGCCGCGCCCTGGTGGGCCTCGGCGTACTAGCGACGGCACTGGCCACGGTGGCCACCGGCACGGCGGACGCGGCCCAGCCGTTCGTCGTGGGCGGCCAGAACGCGGCCCAGGGCCAGTTCCCGTGGATGGTCCGGCTCTCGATGGGCTGCGGCGGCGCGCTGGTCGCGTCGAAGGTGGTGCTCACGGCCGCGCACTGTGTCAACGGCACCGGCACCAACTCGAGCATCACCGCCACCACCGGCAAGGTGGATCTGCAGGGCAGCGGCGGCCAGTCGATCCGGTCGGCCTACGTCTACCGCAGCCCGCAGTACGCCAGCACCGGCGCGCAGGACTGGGCGCTGATCGAGCTGGCGTCGGCCCCGTCGGCGCCCCTGCTGACGATCGCCGGCCAGGGCCAGACCTCGCTCAACACCGGGAACTTCACGATCATGGGCTGGGGCTCGACCACCGAGGGCGGCGGCCAGTCCCGGTACCTGAAGTACGCGACCGTGCCGTTCGTGTCCGACTCGTCGTGCCAGCAGTCCTACGGCAGCGACCTGCAGCCGGCCTACGAGCTGTGCGCCGGCTACGCCCAGGGCGGCGTGGACACCTGCCAGGGTGACTCGGGCGGCCCGATGGTGAAATCGGACGCGTCGGGCAACTGGATCGAGGTCGGCATCGTCAGCTGGGGCCAGGGCTGTGCCGAGCCCGGCTTCCCCGGTGTCTACGGCGAGGTGCAGTCGTTCTCGGACAACATCAAGGCCCGGATCAGCTCCGGCGGGACGGTGATCAGGTAAGGCTCATCACCCGCACCGGGCTGCCCGCCTGGTAGGCGGCGATGTCCTCGACCGCGTCGCGGAAGAAGATCTCGTACACGTCCTGGGTGACGTAGCCCAGGTGCGGCGTGAGCACCGCGTTGTCCAAGGTGCGCAACGGATGGCCGGCGGGCAGCGGCTCGGCGTCGAACACGTCGAGCGCCGCCCCGCCGATCTTCTTGTCGCGCAACGCTTCCACCAGCGCGGCCTCGTCGACGATGGGGCCGCGCGAGGTGTTCACGAGCAGCGCGTCCGGCTTCATCAGCGCCAGCTCGGCGGCACCGACGAGACCACGGGTGCGCTTGCTGAGAACGAGATGTACCGACAGCACGTCGGCGCGGGCGAACAGCTCTTCCTTCGACACGGCCGCGACATCGTGCTCGGCGGCGCGTTCGGCGGTCAGGTTCTGGCTCCAGGCAATGGTTTCCATCCCGAAAGCCTGCCCGACCTTCGCCACCCGCGAACCGAGCCGGCCCAGCCCCAGCAGGCCGAGCGTGCGCCCGTGCAGCGGGATGCCGACCGTGCTCTGCCAGCCGCCCGCGCGCATCGCGGGCAGCTCCACGTCGAGGTGACGCGCCGCGGCGAGGATGAGCGCCCAGGTGTGCTCGGCCGTCGGATGCGACAGGTAACCGGTGCCGCACACCAGGATCCCGTGCCGCTCGGTGGCCTTCAGGTCGATCGCCGCGTTGCGCTGGCCGGTGCTGACCAGCAGTTTCAGGTCGGTCAGCCGGGCGAGCACGTCCGCGGGGAAGCGGGTGCGCTCGCGCATCGCGACGACGACCTCGGCCCCGGCGAGCCGGGCCACCAGGTCGTCCGGGTCGGCGATGTGCGAGGTGAACACCTCGATCTCGGCGCCGAGGGACTTCCAGTCGGCGAGATCCAGTGCCACGTTCTGATAGTCGTCGAGGATCGCGATCTTCACCCGCCCGACGGTACCCGCTCAGCCCCGGGGCGACCGCCTGAGGATGTCGGCGACGACGTCGTTCTTCGCGTCGGCGTAGTGCTGGATGTACTTCCAGGTGCGCGACGCCAGCTCGCGCTTCGTGCGGGCGTACAGGTCGCGGTCGGAGTCGTTGCCGCGCAGGCGTTCCCGGAACGTCAGGTACCGGTCGATCTCCTCACAACCGGGCGAATAGACGTGCAGGTTGACGTTCGTGTCCGGGCCCTTGAAGCACCGGTGCTCGTTCCAGTGCGGTTCGCGGATCACCAGCCGGTAGCCCGCGGCTTCGAGCGCCGGGACATACACGGGCTCGTCACTGGAATCGGGGACGACGAGCAGGACGTCGATGATCGGCTTGGCGCACAGGCCGGGCACCGAGGTGGAACCGATGTGCTCCAGCAGGACGACGCGGTCCCCCAGGATCGAGCGGATCCGGGCGGCCTCGCGCTCGTAGAGCCGCGGCCATTCCGGGTCGTACTCGGCCAGTGTGACGGTGCTGTTGAGCACCGGCGGCTCGGTCACCCAGGAGTCGTGGATCTCGTCGTCGGAGTAGGCCTCACCAGTTTTGGGCATGACTGTCCTTCCTGAAGGCAGTCCGCCAACGTAACTCAGGCCACCGGCAGCGGCAACACGTTTTCCGTCGCCGTCCGCAGCGCGTCCCGCATCGCCTCGCGCGGCGCCGGGCGGCCGGTGAACTGCTCCACCTGGCCGAAAGCCTGATGCAGCAACATGTCCAGCCCGGTCGCGATCCGCCCGCCGCGGGCGGCGACCGCGTCGGCCAGCGGGGTGGGCCACGGGTGGTAGATGGCGTCGAGGACACAGCCGGCCGCGGCCAGCTCGCCGGCGATCGGCGCGACCGCCGCCGACGGCACGGTGCTCACCAGCACCGACGCGTCCGAGACCAGCTTCGCGAAGTCCACCTCGCCCCAGGTGAGCACGTCGGTCTCGACCCCGGCCCGCCGCGCCGCGTCGACGGTTTCCTTGGCTCGCAACGGATCCCGCACGACCAGCCGGGCCAGGGTGACGCCCAGCCCAGCGAAGGCCACCACGGCCGCGGACGCCGTGCCGCCACCGCCGAGGATCACCCCCGTCGACCCGGCCGGCGCCGCGAACCCGCCCGCGAAACGCAACGCGCCGATGATCCCGTCGATGTCCGTGCAGTCGGCGAACCAGCCGGAATCCTTGCGCACCAAGGTGTTCGCCGCCCCCGCCGCGACCGCGCGGGGGCTCGAGTCCGTGGCGAACTCGAGCGCGGCCCGCTTACCCGGCATGGTCACCGACAGCCCAGCCCACTCGGGGCCCAGCGAGGCGACGAACCCCGGCAACCCGTCCGCGTCCATCTCGACCCGCTCATAGGTCCAGTCCACCAGGCCGAGCGCCCGGTAGGCGGCCCCGTGCAGCACCGGCGACAGCGAGTGCGCCACCGGTTTGCCGAGGATGGCGGCCTTAGTAGGCACCGCGCTGCTTCGCGAGCGTGATGTTCTGCTGGTGCTCGGCGGCCGTCGAGGCGAAGCAGGACAACCCGTTCTTCTCGCACTTGACGAAGAACACCCAGTTCCCGTCCGCGGGCTGCAGCGCCGCCTTGATGGCGTCCGAGCTGGGCGAGCCGATCGGGGTGGGCGGCAGACCCGCGTTCAGGTAGGTGTTGTACGGGCCGGGCCGGGTGCGGTCGGCGTCCGTCGTCGTCACGACCGGCTTGTCCAGCAGGTAGTTCACCGTGGAGTCCAGCTGCAGCCGCATGTTCGTGGCGAGCCGGTTGTAGATCACCCGCGAGATCTTCTCGAAGTCCTGGTTGACGCCCTCGCGTTCGATCAGCGACGCGATCACCAGCACCTGGTACGGGTTCTGCCCGTTCACCGTGGTGGACGCGGCGAGGCTCGCGGCCTGGATCTTGGTCGCCGAGCTCTTGAGCACGTACCCGAGCAGCTCGTCGGCCTTCCAGCCGGGCTTGACGTCGTACACGCCGGGCGCGACCAGGCCCTCGATGCGGCGGCTGTCGGTACTCTTGGCCGCGTCGCCCGCCGCCCAGTCCGGCACGCCCATCGCCTTGAGGTCCGCGCTCGCGGCGAGCTTGCGCAGGTCGTCGACGGACACGCAGGTGCTCTGGCCGTTCAGCTGCGCGCAGGAAGCCTTGGACAGCAACGAGAACACGCCGGGCGTGACCGTGCCGTCGGGCTGGGTGACATCGTCGAGCTGGGTGCCCGCGCGGACCTGGAGCACGCCGACCCGGGCATCGGGCGACGTCAGCTTCGCGACCGCGGCGGCGCCGGACATCTTGGTCTTCATCGCGTAGTAGCCGGGCTGCAGGCTCAGCACCTTCTGGTTGTCCGAGCTGGCCTTCACGAAGGCCTTGCCGCTCGCGACCACGCCGGCGGTGGTGAGCTCGGCGCCGATCGCGTTGGTCGAGTCGCCCTGGCCGATCTCGATGACCACGTCGGCGTCCCCGGTGCCCGGGTAGTCGTCGTAGCCGAAGATCTGCTGGATGCCGTACCAGGCGCCGCCGCCGATGACCGCGATCACCGCGAGCGCGGCGACCCAGCGGATGAGCCGGCCGCCCACGCTGCGGCGCCGGGGCGGCTCGTCGCCGCCGTCCTCGGGCTCGATGTACTCGGGCTCGGCCTTTTCCTCGTCGGGAAAGTCGTCCGCGTACTCGTCCTCGTCGGCGTAGTCGTCTTCGTAGTACTCGATGTCCTCGACCGGGATGACCTCGGTCGGGCGCTCGTCCGGCGGGATCTCGGGCGGGCGGCGCGCGCGCGGCGGCTGCGGCTGGTGCTGCGGTGGCACCGGCCGGGGCGGCATCGAACGCTCGTCGAACAGGTCCAGCCCGTGGTCGGGCCGCAGCGGCCGGGGCCGGCCGGGCGGCGGCGGGGGCTGTTCCGGCGGCATGGCGCGCCGGTGCCGTGGCTGCTGGCGGGGCGGCGGTGGCGGCGGGGTGCCGTCCGGGCGCCGCCGTCGGCCACCAGGCGGCGGAAGCTCTCGGCTCACGATCGGCCCTCCCGAGCCAGGTAGGCGGCCCGGCCATCCAGCCAGCCCTGCAGGATCTCGACCGCGGCGGCCTGGTCCACCACCGCGCGCTGCTTGCGTCCCTTGACGCCGCGCTGCGACAGCATGCGTGCCGCGCTGACCGTGGTCAAGCGTTCGTCGGCCAATCTCACCGGCACCGGGGCCACCAGGCCGGCAAGTTTTCCGGCATAGGCAACGGAAATCTCGGCGGCGGAGCCGTGGCGGTCCGCGAGGGTTCTGGGCAGTCCCACGATCACCTCCACCACCTCGTGCTCGGAAACGAGCCGGGCCAGCTGAGTGAGATCGCTGTCGTCGTGCGCATCACGCGACAGGGTAACGAGTGGGGTCGCCAGGACGGGGGCGGGATCGCTCAGCGCCACACCGACCCGGACGGAGCCGACATCGACCGCAAGACGACGACCGGCCCCGGGATCGAACTCCCCGGGCCGGTCGGCTTTCGGTGTGGTCACCCCGCGGCGACCGTGTCCCGCAGCGCGGCGATCGCCCGCTCGATACCAGCCGGGTCGGTGCCACCGCCCTGCGCCATGTCCGGCTTGCCGCCGCCGCGGCCGCCGATCTCCGGCGCGAACGAGGGCACCAGCTTCCCCGCCGCGAAGCCCTTGTCGCGCGCCTCGGCGTTGGTGGCCACGACGAAGCTCAGCTTTCCCTCCTGTGGCGCGAAAAGCGCGACGATCGCGGGGCGCGAGCCGAGCCGGCCCCGCACCTCGGTCGCCAGCGACCGCAGCCCGCCGCCGTCGATCTCGCCGTCCACCTTTTCCGCCACCAGCAGCACGCCACCGGTTTCGCGGGCGGAGTCCGCCAGCGAGCCCGCCGAGCCCAGCACCTGCTGAGTCTTGAGCTGCTCGATCTCCTTCTCCGCGTTGCGCAGCCGGGTGAGCACGTCCTCGACGCGCGCGGGCAGCTCGGCCGTGGGCACCTTCAGCGTGCCCGCCAGCTGCGAGACCAGCAGCTGCTCCTTGCGCACGTGCCGGAGCGCGTCGGTGCCCACCAGCGCCTCCACCCGGTGCACGCCCGAGCCGATCGAGGAGTCGCCGACGAGCTTGACCAGGCCCAGCTCACCGATCCGGCCGACGTGCGTGCCACCGCACAGCTCGCGCGAGTAGTCGCCCATGTCGACCACCCGCACGTCGTTGCCGTACTTCTCGCCGAACAGCGCGATCGCGCCGAGTTCGAGCGCCTTGTCCTTGGTCGTGACGTAGCTGCGCACCTCGACGTCGGACTGGAGGTAGTCGTTGACCTCCTCCTCGACCTCGGTCAGCACGTCGGCCGACACCGGGCCGGGTGTGGTGAAGTCGAAGCGCATCCGGCCGGGCGAGTTGAGCGAACCGGCCTGTGCCGCCCGGCGGCCGTACGCGCCGCGGACCGCCGCGTGCACGAGGTGGGTCGCCGAGTGCGACCGCTCGATCGAGCCGCGGCGGGCACCGTCGACCGAACCGGTCACTTCGGTGTCCAGCCCGATCTCGCCCTCGGTCACCTCGACCCGGTGCACGAACAGGCCGGGCACGACCTTCTGCACATCGAGGACCTTCGCCTCGCCGCCGTCGCCGACGAGCACGCCGGTGTCGGCGACCTGGCCGCCGCTCTCGGCGTAGAACGGCGTGCGGTCGAGGATCAGCTCGGCCTTGTCGCCCGCGCGGACGCTACGCACGCCCTGGCCGTCCTTCAGCAGGCCGATGACCTTCGAGGTGGCCTGCAGGTCGGTGTAGCCGAGGAAATCGGTCTCGCCGTGGCGCTCCAGCAGATCCCGGTACACCGACAGGTCGCCGTGGCCCTTCTTGCGGGCCGCCGCGTCCGCCTTCGCGCGCTGGCGCTGCTCCTCCATCAGGGTGCGGAACCCGTCCTCGTCGACCTCGATGCCCTGCTCCGAAGCCATCTCGAGGGTCAGGTCGATCGGGAAGCCGTAGGTGTCGTGCAGCTGGAAGGCCTTGTCCCCGGCCAGGATGTTGCTGCCACCCGCCTTCGTCTCCTCGGCGGCGAGGTCGAAGATCCGCGAGCCACTGGTGAGGGTGGCGAGGAACGCCTCCTCCTCGACGCGCATCACGTCGCTGATCCGGTCGAAGTCGCGCGCGATCTCCGGGTACGACGGCGACATCGCGTCGCGCACCACCGCGGCGAACCCGGGCAGCACGGGCTCGTGCACGCCCAGCAGGCGCATCGAGCGGACGATCCGGCGCAGCAGGCGGCGCAGCACGTAGCCGCGCGCCTCGTTGCCCGGGGTGACGCCGTCGCCGATCAGCATCACGCCGGAGCGCGCGTGGTCGGCGATGACGCGGAAGCGCACGTCGTCGGTGTGGTCGGTGCCGTAGCGGCGGCCGGAGAACTCCTCGGCCTTCGCGATCACCGGGCGCACCAGGTCGGTCTCGTAGACGTTGTCCACGCCCTGCAGCAAGTACGCCACCCGCTCGATGCCCATGCCGGTGTCGATGTTCTTCTTCGGCAGCGGGCCGAGGACGGGGCCGCCCTTCTTCGGGCTCACCTCACCCCGGATCTCCTGCATGAAGACGAGGTTCCAGATCTCCAGGTAGCGGTCCTCGTCCATGGCGGGACCGCCCTCGCGGCCGTGCTCCGGGCCGCGGTCGTAGTAGATCTCCGAGCAGGGGCCGCCGGGACCCGGCACGCCCATGTCCCAGTAGTTGTCGTCGGCGCCGCGCAGCTGCAGGCGGCTCTCCGGGATGTCGGTGGCCTTGCGCCACAACGCGGTCGTCTCCGCGTCGTGCTCGTAGACCGTCGCCCAGATGCGGCCCGGGTCGAGGCCGAGCCCGCCGTCGGCCTGCGACTTCGTGATGAAGTCCCAGGCGAAGGAGATCGCGGACTCCTTGAAGTAGTCGCCGAAGGAGAAGTTCCCGGCCATCTGGAAGAACGTGTTGTGCCGGGTGGTCTTGCCGACCTCGTCGATGTCGCCGGTGCGCACGCACTTCTGGATGCTCGTGGCGCGCGGGTACGGCGGCGGGACCTCACCGAGGAAGTACGGCTTGAACTGGACCATGCCGGCGTTGACGAACAGCAGCGTCGGGTCGTCCAGGATGAGCGACGCGCTGGGTACGCGGGTATGGCCGTTGCGCTCGAAGTGTTCGAGGAATCGCTTGCTGATCTCGTGTGTTTCCACTGGGTCTTCCTTGGCTGTGCGGGCAGGGGGCGGACGGCGGCGGCGAAGAGCGCGCGAAGAACTCAGCTCTCCGCCCGGCGCGCTCGCGCCGGGCGGGGCCGGGTGGCGTGCCGCCCGGCCGTGCTCGCGCCGGGCCGCGCCGAAGGCACGCCCGACCGCTCGTCCACCATGTCCCGCAACTCCCGCTCACGCTCGCTCATACCGGCCCGGACGTCGGCGCCGAACGAACCGATGGCGCCCGCCAGCTCCCGTGCCGCGTCGCCGAGGTTCTCCGCCAGTCCGGCCGGTGTGGCCTGGCGGGCCGCCTGGCCCGCCTTGCGGGTGACCGCGACCCCGGCCACGACACCCACCCCCAGCCAGAATAGCCGCTTCATGACTTGCTGCTCCCCTTGCGACCGCCGCGGGTGTGCCGCCCTTCCGCGTTCTCCTTGGCCTTGCGGCGCGCGCGGATGGCCTTGCTGACGCCGTAAGAGAACGCGGCGGTCTTGACCAGCGGGCTGCCCAGCGTCGCGGTGAACACCGAGGAGAGCGCCGACACGTTGCCCGTGACCGCCTGTGCGTTGGCGGTGATCCCGTCGACCCGCTCGAGCTGGGTGTTGACGTGGGTGATCGTGTCGTTGGCCCCGATCAGGATCGGGTCGGAGTTCTCGTGCGCCTTGCGGATGGCCACGGTCGCCTCGTCCAGGGTGCGGCCGAGCTTGATCAACGGGATCGCGAGCAGTATCACCAGCAGCACGAATGCACCGGCGGCGATGAGCGCGGCGATCTGCCCTGCCGACACGGGGTCCTCCTCGAAGTGGCGCGGCTCGAATGCCGGTCAGGCTACCGTGCGCCGCCGCTACCGGCCGGGCAACCCCACGCGCAGGCCGTAGTAGACGGCCGCCATGTCTTCGTCGGCGTGTCCCGCGTCCTGCGCGGCGTCGAGATGCGCGAGCGCGGCGCGGACTCCGCCCAGGTCGAGACCTTCGCCGCCGGCGGCGAGGACGAGCCGTGCGTCCTTCGCGGCGTGGCGGGTCGCGAAGCTCAGCGGGTACTCGCCGGAGATCATCGCGCCGCCCTTCAGGTGGGCGTAGGGCACGTCGAGCGCGCCGCCACTGATCACGTCCAGGAAGAGCTTCGGGTCCACGCCCAGTTCTCCGGCGAGCGCCACGCTCTCGGCGGTCGCGTTGGTGAGCGCGAGCACCCACGCGTTCGCGACGAGCTTGAGCCTGCTGCCGGCGCCCGCCGGGCCGAGCCACAGGGTGCGGCCGCCGATCGCGCCGAACACCGGCGCGCACTTTTCCCGGAGGCCTTCCGGACCGGACGCGAGGACGACGAGCTCGCCCTGTTCCGCGGGCTGCTTCGTGCCGAGCACGGGCGCGTCGACGAACGGGACGCCCGCCTTCTCCGCGAGCGCGGCAAGCGTGGCCGTCCATTCGATGCCCACGGTGCTCGTCTGGAGCCACACCGCACCGGGCCGGAGCACGTCCTCGACGACCTCCCGCACGGAACTGCCGTCGTCGAGCATGGTGAGCACGAAGTCCGCGCCCGCCGCCGCGCCCGCGGGCGTGTCCGCGATCTCCACGCCCTTCCCGGCGAGCGGCTCCGCCTTGGCACGGGTGCGGTTCCAGGCGCGGACGGTCAGCCCGGCCGCGGCGAGGTTCGCGGCCATCGGCGCGCCCATGATCCCGGTGCCGAGCACGGCGACAGTGGTGTCGGTCATGGCCCCGTTGTTCCCTCTCGGCGAACCGGCCAAACTTGACCTCCAGTTAAGTCGAGGTTTCATGCTGGCGGCATGGACACTGACACGAAGACCGCGGTCGTCACCGGTGCCTCCCGCGGGCTCGGGCTCGCCCTGGCCAGGGAACTGGCGAAGCGGGGCTGGCAGGTCGTCGCGGACGCGCGCGACGGCGACCGGTTGCGGGACGCCCTCGCCGGGACCGGGGTGCGCTGCGTGCCCGGCGACGTGACGGATCCCGGGCACCGCGAGGAAATCCTCGCCGCTGCAGGCGACGTGGACCTCCTCGTCAACAACGCGAGCGCGCTCGGGCCGAGCCCGCAGCCCGCGCTGGCCGCCTACCCGCTCGCCGAACTGCAGCGCGTATACGCGGTCAACACGCTCGCTCCGCTGGCCCTGATCCAGCTGCTGCTACCGGGTCTGCGCCGCCGCCACGGCCGGATCATCGACATCAGCTCGGACGCGGCCGTCGAGCCGTACGAGGGCTGGGGCGGCTACGGCTCGTCGAAGGCCGCATTGGACCAGCTCACCGCGATCCTCGCGGCCGAGGAGCCCCAGCTGCGGGTCTACGCGTTCGATCCCGGCGGCATGAACACCGACCTGCACCAGCAGGCGTTCCCCGGCGAGGACATCTCCGACCGGCCCGATCCGGAGACGGTGGTGCCCGCGCTGCTGCGGCTCGTCGAGGGCGAGCTGGCGAGCGGCCGCTACCAGGCCGCCGGGGTGCCGGCATGACGATCCCGTTCACGCTGCCGCCGGACAGCGAGGCCGGGCGCCCGCCGGAACGCCGGGGTCTGCCCCGCGACGGGGTGCGGCTGCTGGTCGCGCGGCCGGGGGTGGTCCAGCACCGGCGGTTCCACGATCTGCCGGAGCTGCTCGAACCCGGCGATCTCGTCGTCGTGAACACCTCGGCGACCCTGCCCGCCGCGCTGGATGCCCTGCGGGACAACGGAAAACCGGCACCGGTGCATGTCTCGACCGCGCTGGACGACGGCGATTGGGTGGTCGAGGTGCGGCTGTCCGACGCGAGCGGTCCGGACCTGTCGCTGCGTCCCGGCGATCAGCTGCGCCTGCCCGGCGACGTCACCCTGACGCTGCTCGGGCATCACCTGTCGGCCCGGCTCTGGCGCGCCGCCGCCTCCCCGCGGGTGTCCGCGCGGAGCTACCTGCCGCGGTACGGCCGCCCGATCGGCTACGGCTACCTCGCGGGCCGTTTTCCGTTGCGGGACTACCAAACCGTGTACGCGACCGAGCCGGGCAGCGCGGAGATGGCCAGCGCCGGGCGGCCGTTCACCGAACCGTTGCTGGTGCGGCTGATGGCTCGCGGCGTCATCGTCGCGCCCATCGTGCTGCACGCCGGGGTGTCGAGCCCGGAACTGCACGAACCGCCGACCGCGGAACGGTTCGCCGTGCCGGCGGCCACCGCGCGCCTGGTCGACGTCGTGCGCGCGGCCGGGCAGCGGGTGGTCGCGGTCGGCACCACCGTCGTCCGGGCGCTGGAAAGCGCCGCGGGACCGGACGGGTCGATGCGGGCGGCGAGTGGCTGGACCGAGCTGGTGCTCGGCCCGGACCGCCCGGCCCGGGTGGTCGGCGGGCTGGTCACGGGTCTGCACGCGCCGGAAGCCAGCCATCTTCTGCTGCTGGAAGCGGTCGCGGGGCGTCCTCTCGTCGAGGCGGCCTACGAGGCCGCGGTGCGGCAGCGTTATCTATGGCACGAATTCGGAGACTCGACAGTGTTCCTGCCGTGAACCGTCACTCCCCGCGCACCGTGCGGCGCAGCTTCGGCACCCGGTCGGCGAGCGTGCGCTCCGCACCGCGCTGGGTGGGCTCGTAGTAGTCGCGCCCGACCAGCTCGTCCGGCGGATACTGTTGCGGCAGAACACCTTCGGGCACGTCATGGGGGTACCGATAGCCCTGCGCGTTGCCCAGTTTGGCCGCGCCCGCGTAGTGCCCGTCGCGCAGGTGCGGCGGCACGGTGCCGATCCGGCCGGCGCGGACGTCGGCGAGCGCGCTGTCGATGCTCATCACCACCGCGTTGGACTTCGGTGCGGTGGCAAGGTGAATCGTCGCCTGGGCCAGCGCGAGCCGCCCCTCCGGCATGCCGATGAACTGCACGGCGTGCGCGGCGGCGACCGCGGCCTGCAGCGCCGTCGGGTCGGCGAGGCCAACGTCCTCGCTGGCGTGCACGACGAGCCGGCGGGCGAGGAACCGCGGGTCCTCCCCCGCCTCGATCATCCGCGCCAGGTAGTGCAGCGCGGCGTCCACATCGGACCCGCGGATGGACTTGATGAACGCGCTGATCACGTCGTAGTGCTGATCGCCGTCCCGGTCGTACCGCACCGCGGCTTTGTCCACTGTGGACTCGACGGTGGCCAGGCCGATCGTCTGGTGCTCGGTGGCCGCGGCGGCGTCGGCGGCCGCTTCGAGCGCGGTGAGCGCGCGGCGCGCGTCCCCGGAAGCCAGGCGCACCAGGTGTTCCCGCGCCTCTTCGGTCAGCTCCAGCTCACCGGCCAGGCCGCGCTCGTCGGCCAGCGCGCGCTGAATCAGCTCGCGCACGTCGTCGTCGGTCAGCGGCCGCAGTTGCAGTACCAGCGAACGGGACAGCAGCGGCGAGACGACCGAGAACGACGGGTTCTCCGTGGTGGCCGCGACCAGCAGCACCGTCCGGTCCTCGACCGCGCCGAGCAGCGCGTCCTGCTGCGTCTTGGAAAACCGGTGCACCTCGTCGATGAACAGCACCGTGTTCTCGCTGTTGTACATCCGGCGGCGCCGTGCTTCTTCGATGACGCCGCGCACTTCCTTGACCCCGGCCGACAGCGCCGACAGCGCGACGAAGCGGCGCCCGGTCACGGTGGACACGAGGTTCGCCAGCGTCGTCTTGCCGGTGCCCGGCGGGCCGTAGAGCAGCACCGACGCCGGGGCCGCGCCCTCGACGAGCCGCCGCAGCGGGGCGCCTTCACGCAGCAGGTGCTGCTGCCCCACCACCTCGTCGAGGGTGCGTGGCCGCATCCGGACCGCGAGCGGCGACCCGGCCGGGATGACCGGCTCGCGCGGCGCTTCCACCGGGTCGGGCCGTTCGAGGTCCGGGTTCACGGTGAAGAGTTCGTCCTGCTGCACCCCACCACGGTAACCGGGAGGTACGACAGTTGTTCAGCGGATCTGCAGTGCGCTCGGCTGCGGCTCCGGGCCCGCGATCTCGGTGCCGTCACGCCAGGCGACGTAGGACTCCATCGCCGACGCCGCGAGGATCTTCGCGATGAACGGGAACAGGTCGGTGCTACGCCGCCACAGCCACGGCAGGCCCTTCACCAGCAGCCACGCCACGTGCTGCGCGGTGGTCGGCTGGATCCCGCCCGAGCACTCCAGGCTCACCGGCTCGACGATCTCGATACCCGCCTCCGCGATCCGCTCGCTCAGGCCCAGGGCCAGCATCCGGTGCCCCAGCTCCGAGGGGTGCAGCCGGTCGACGGCCCACGCCGCCAGGTCGTACGCGCCCGGCATGGCGTCGAGGTCCAGGCACGGCATGCCGTGGTGGTGCACCACGTTGTCGATCCCGGCGTTCAGCTCGTCGATCCGGCCCCTCAGCGCGCGGTAGAGCGGCGCGGGCAGCCGGAAGACCTTGCCGTGGTCGTGGAACCGCACCGGCACGACCACGGTGCCGATCGCGCCCAGCGTGCTCATGATGTGGTCGAGATCCGCCGCCATGTCGGGCGCGTCGAAATCGGAACGCAGGGTGTCGTTCATGCCGACGATCACCAGCGCCACGTCCGGCCGGTGCGCGAGCGCCGCGGGCAGCTGCTCGTAGCGCACGGACTTCATCCGGGCCCCGGTGAAGGAGGTGTTGAGGTAGCCCTCAGGCGCGATGCCCAGGGCGCGCCCCACGAAGGGGCCGACGCCTCGCCAGCCGCGGCCGGGCACGGGATCACCGAGCCCCACGGCGGTGGAATCGCCGAGTACGGCCAGTCGCCGCACCCGTCGGGGCGTCATTTCTGCTGGGGGAAGCTGTTCGCTCAGCGCGGTCACGCCTACAGACCATCGGTCACGCAGACTCACCCGTGGTGAGCACTGGGTAACGAGGTCAAGACCTCTTACCGAAATGCTGGGTACAGCGGCAGCGCGAGGCCCGGCCCGTAGCGTTTGTCGAGGCCCGCGGCGACCGCGCGGGCGTGTTCGGCGAGCTCGTGCTCGCCCAGCCGCGCCGCTTCGGCGTCGAGGTTGCGCCACCACGTGACCAGCGCGGCGGGCTTCTGGCCACGGCCCGCGAGGACGGTCCAGGTGCTCACCCAGACCAGCATCAGCTGGTGGTCCAGCAGGTGCGCGAACAGCACGTCGTTGTCGGACAGTCCCGGCCAGACACCGACCACTTCGGACCGCCAGGCGGCGACCATCGCCTCGCTCATCCCGGCCGGCAGCGCGAGCGGCTCGCTACACGAAGCGAACGGCACCCGCAGGTGCGCAGCGTCGATGAGCGCGTTGCGCACCCGGCCGCGTTCGAAATCCAGGAACCGGACCCCGCCGCTGGTGACGAGATTGTTGTCGGGGCTCAGGTCCACCGGGCTGAACGCGCGGTACGCCAGCGACCTCGCGCGCACGCACGCGGCCTCGGCGTAGCGGCGCACGGAGTCCGGGGTGGACACCCCGATGTGCTCCTCGATCAACCCGGGCAGCTGGGCGATCGCGGTGGGCGGGGTGCTGTCCTCGTGCTTGACCGGGCCGCCGACGCGGCGCAGCAGCGCGTCGAAGTCCGCCTCGCGCCCGGCCGTCGTCGCGTGCATCCGGCCCAGCGAGCGGGCCCACGACAGCAGCGAACGCTCGGCCGCGCGCGCGTCCTTGCCCATCAGTTTGTCGTGCAGCGTCGGGGCTTTCCCGAGATCGTCGATCACCAGCACCCGCTGCGCGCCGTCGTGCGCGAGCAGTTCGGGGCACATCCGTTCTTCCGGCTGCAGCGCGGTGAACAGCTGGTAGCTCACGGCTTCCTGGGCGAACGGATCCGGCGCGCCCTCGGGGGCCGCGTCCGGATAGTGCTTGATCACCACGGTCCGGGGCAGCCCGAAGGGCGACGCCGGGATTCTGGCGCGGACCACCGTCGCCGGCCCGCTGCCCGGCAGGTGCACCGGGTCGACGAGGGAGATGGCGCTGCCGAAGCGGTGCGCGAGCACCACCTCACCGGCCAAGACCGCGGCCGCGACAGCCGGATCCTCGGCCGCCGCCGTGCCTGCGGTGCCTTCTTCAGAAGTGTCCACGGTCATCGTCTTCGACCCTACTAGTGGCGTTGTCCCCTTCTCCACCACGAAATTCCGCGGGCGGAGCGCGGTGGCCCGGCTGGACGCGCCGCGTTGATCCCGACGGCGCAGGGCACTACCACCACTGCGGCGCATCGGGTGTCACCGACTGCAACGACCGTGCCGGTCACCGGTCACGGCCCGTGTCTCACGCCTTGGGCGCCGCGGGTTTCGCGTCGATGCCCGCTTCCTTGCGCTGCTGGGCGGTGATCGGCGCGGGAGCGGCGGTCAGCGGGTCGTAGCCGCCGCCGGTCTTCGGGAACGCGATCACCTCGCGCAGCGACTCCGCGCCGGCGAGCAGCATCACGATGCGGTCCCAGCCGAAGGCGATCCCGCCGTGCGGCGGCGCGCCGAACTGGAACGCGTCGAGCAGGAAGCCGAACTTCTCCTGCGCGTCCTCGTCGGACAGGCCCATCACCTCGAAGACGCGTTTCTGCACGTCGGCGCGGTGGATACGGATGGAGCCGCCGCCGATCTCGTTGCCGTTGCAGACGATGTCGTAGGCGTAGGCGAGCGCGCGGCCCGGGTCGGCCTCGAACTTGTCGATCCACTCCGGGGTCGGCGACGTGAACGCGTGGTGCACGGCGGTCCATTTGCCGGAACCGACCGCGACGTCGTCGCCGATCTCCTCGACCGCCGCGAACAGCGGCGCGTCCACGACCCACACGAACGACCACTCGTCCTCGTCGATCAGCTCGAGCCGGTGGCCGATCTCGACGCGCGCGGCACCGAGCAGCGCGCGGGCGCCGCTGGGCGATCCGGCGGCGAAGAACACGCAGTCACCGGGCTTGGCGCCGACCTTCTCGGCCAGCTCCTCGCGCTCGGCGTCGGAGATGTTCTTCGCGACCGGGCCGGACAGCGTGCCGTCCTCGGCGATCAGCACGTACGCCAGGCCCTTCGCGCCGCGCTGCTTGGCCCATTCCTGCCAGGCGTCGAGCTGGCGGCGCGGCTGGGAGCCGCCGCCCGGCATCACCACGGCGCCGACGTAAGGGGCCTGGAACACCCGGAACGGGGTGTCGGCGAAGTAGTCGGTCAGCTCGGTGATCTCCAGGCCGAAACGCAGGTCCGGCTTGTCCGTGCCGTAGCGGGACATCGCGTCGGCGTAGGTCATCCGCGTGATCGGGCGCGGCACCTCGTGCCCGATCAGCTTCCACAGCGCGGCGACGACGTCCTCGCCGATCTTGATCACGTCGTCCTGCTCGACGAAGCTCATCTCGATGTCGAGCTGCGTGAACTCGGGCTGGCGGTCGGCGCGGAAGTCCTCGTCGCGGTAGCAGCGCGCGATCTGGAAGTACCGCTCCATGCCGCCGACCATGAGCAGCTGCTTGAACAGCTGCGGCGACTGCGGCAGCGCGTACCAGGAGCCGGGCTTGAGGCGGGCAGGCACCACGAAGTCGCGCGCGCCTTCGGGGGTGGAGCGGGTCAGCGTCGGGGTCTCGATCTCGACGAAGTCCTGCTGGTGCAGCACCTCGCGGGCGACCCGGTTGACGTCGCTGCGCAGGCGCATCGCGAACGCGGGCCCGCTGCGGCGCAGGTCGAGGTAGCGGTACTTGAGCCGTACCTCCTCGCCGACGTCGACCCGGTCGTCGATCGGGAACGGCAGCACCGCGGCCTCGGAAAGCACCTCCAGCTCGGTGGCGAGGACCTCGATCTCCCCGGTGGGGATCTCGGTGTTCTCGTTGCCGCCGGGGCGCTTGCTCACCTCACCGGTGACCTTCACGCAGTACTCCGAGCGCAGCTGGTGGCCGCGCTCGGCCATCTCGCCTTCGCGGAACACGACCTGGGCGACACCGCTCGCGTCCCGCAGGTCGATGAAGATCACCCCGCCGTGATCGCGCCGCCGGGCGACCCACCCGGTGAGCGTGACGATCTGGCCGGCGTGCCCGGCACGCAGGGTGCCGGCGTCGTGGGTGCGAAGCACTGCGGTTGCTCTCCTTGAAGAAATACTCGAGGTGCGGCTTGCGTGGCGGTGCGGGTAGCGGAACCTGACGCGGCCCCTGGCTCCGGGATCTCCTCCTCATGAATGCCAATTCACCACGTCGGAGCTGTCCTCGCCAGGAACCACGTCAGAACCCGCGGCGGTGCGAGCTGACGGCCCACAGCAGGCGGCTCCGCCGCCTGAAAAGCACAACCGAGCGGAATCGCTGCTCGTCAAGGCTAACGAACACCCCCGGGGGCGGCGCCACCAGGTTTCTACAGCAGCTTCATCTGCTCCGGCCGCGGCGCGGGGTCCGGCTCGCGTGGCTCCGGGATGGCGCGGGGCGGCTCCTCGTCGCGGCCGAAGCCGTGCCGCCGCAGGAGCGGGCCGACGCGGGCGGCGAGCAGCCGCTGGTACCGGCCGCCGACGTAGCTGCCCCGGCCGTAGAGCTCGCGGTAGCGCGGCACCAGCCCGGGATGCTCCCGCGCGAGCCATTGCGCGTACCACTCGCGCGCGCCCGGCCGCAGGTGCAGCGCGAGCGGGGTCGCGCTGGTCGCCCCGGCGTCGGCGATCGCGGCGATGAGGTCGTCGAGCTGTTCGGTCGAATCGGTCAGCCCGGGCAGGATCGGCGCGATCAGCACCCCGCACCGCAGCCCCGCGTCGCGCACCCGGCGGACCAGCTCGAGCCGTGCCTGCGGGCTCGGCGTGCCGGGCTCGACGCTGCGGTGCAGATCCCGGTCCAGCAACGCGATCGAGACCGCGACACTGACGTCGACCTCGTTCGCGACCTGCCGCAGGAGCGGGAGGTCGCGGCTCATCGTGGTGCCCTTGGTGAGGATCGAGAACGGCGTGCCGGACCCGGCGAGCGCCCGGATGATGCCGGGCATCAGCTGGTAACGGCCTTCCGCGCGCTGGTACGGATCGGTGTTCGTGCCCATCGCCACGTGCTCACGCTGCCAGCTCGGGCGGCGCAGCTGCGCGGCCAGCACCTCGGGCGCGTTGATCTTCACGACCACCTGGGTGTCGAAGTCGTGCCCCGCGTCGAACTCCAGGTACGTGTGCGTGTTGCGGGCGAAGCAGTTGTGGCTGACGACGCCGTTCGCGATGAAGTCGCCGGTGCCGGTGGTGATGTCGTACAGCTCCCGCGTGCCTGCCGGTTCCACCGAGACCACGGCCTCGCCGCCCTCGACCGACAGCCCGTCCAGGGACAGCTTGTGCGCCGTCGCCGGACCGGTCGTGTGCAGGAACCGCAGCTGTTCGGCGAGACCGCCGTCGAGCCGGACGACCCGCACGCCCGAGCCGGCGTCGGCGAGGTCGAAAGGGAACCCGAAATGCTTGAGCGCCAGCGAAACCGCGTCGATCACCGCCGGGTTCGCGCTCGCCACCCGTACCGCACCGTGCACGCAGCCGCCGTCCGCGTCGAAGACCCCGGCGAGAAAGCCCTTTCTCCAGTCGTCGTCGTGTTCGGTGACCTCGGGCGCGTCGGCGAGGTAGCGCGCCGTGCGGTCGAGCGCCCCGGCCTGCCCGAGCGCGAGGCGGCGCCCCATCCCGTGCAGGTATCCAGCGCGGTACCCGGGGGTCTCGGGCGGCGGGGACGCGAACCGGCCGGTGCCGGTCAGCCGGTCGCCGGGAACGAGGTCGGTGACATACGTCCAGCCTTGTGCGGCAAGGAATCTGTGGTCACCGCTGGCGACCAGCTCGGTGCCGTCCGCGAGCCGGACGCGGTACGCGGGCTTCACGGTCCGCCAGTGCGCGAGGACCTTCGTCTTCACGTACCGGCCCGCGCCGGTGCCGTAGATCTCGTCGCCGGCGGCCAGCTCGGAAAGCGCTTTCGT
Organism: Amycolatopsis sp. GM8; assembly: GCF_021653975.1. Classification (GTDB taxonomy): domain Bacteria; phylum Actinomycetota; class Actinomycetes; order Mycobacteriales; family Pseudonocardiaceae; genus Amycolatopsis_E. The sequence goes on from NZ_JAJKFK010000003.1 coordinate 483,316, forward strand.
GCGGCCGTCACCGAGCAGGATCGGGGTTTCCCCGGCCAGGCAGTAGACGCAGGAGTGGCTGCAGCCGCGGTACGGGTTGACGGTCCAGTTGAACGCCATGCGCGACTCGCCCGGTACCCGGTTGAGCACCGAGCGGGCGCGCACCTCGTGGAACGTGACACCGGCGAACTCGGGCGACCGCACCGAGCGCACCAGCCCGTCCAGCCCCAGCAGAGCCTGCTGCGTGCCGCCGTCCGCGCGTTGACCGTCCCATCGCATACCGGTCAGTCGAACACTTGTTCGACTATCTGTCAAGCTTGCCCGGCAGCCGGAAGAAGATCCGCACCAGCACGCGCAGGCCGAGCACGAAACCCACGAACAGCAACGCGTAGCCGAGGAACTCGTACAGCCGCAGGCTGGGCGTGAGCATCGGGCCGGTGCCCGCGGTCAGCAGCATGATCGCGCCGATGGTGGCGGCCGCCGCCAGCACCGTCGCCATCACCTGGTGCGCCGTGTCGGTGACGAAATCGCGGTCCCGGCGATCGGCCAGCGGCCGCACCCGCACGGTGAACCGGCCCTGCTCCAGATCCTCGGCGATCTTGCCGATCCGCTGCGGCAGCCGTTGCAGGACCGGCAGCAGCCCGGCCAGCTGCCCCTCCAGGGCCTGCCGGACGTTCTCCGGGCGCGCCACCGCGTGCAGCACCTCACCGCCGCCCGAGCGCGCCCCGGCCAGCAGGTCGAAGCCGGGGCTGAGCAGGGTGAGCGTGCCTTCCACCGCGCCGATCGCCCGGAACGCCGCCGCCACCTGCGGGGGCACCGCGAACCCGTGGGTGAGCACGAGCTTGAACAGCGCGCCGAACATGCCCGCGCTGCCACCACTCCCGGCGCCACCGCGGTAGCGGACCATCAGCTCGCCGATCGACCGCTCCAGCGCCCGCTGCTCGAGTGCCTCGGGGCGGCCGAGCAGTTCGACCAGCGCGCCGGTGGCCGCGATCGGGTCCTCGCGGTCGATCGAGAAGAGCAGCAGCCCGAGCGCGGATCGCGCCGGCCGGTCCAGCCGCCCCACCGAACCGAAGTCCAGCAGCCCGACCGTCCGGTCCGGGCGCACCAGCAGGTTGCCGGGGTGCAGGTCGGCGTGGAAGACCCCGGTCACCATGATCTGCCGCAGTACCGAGCCGAGGATCTCGCCCGCCAGCTCGTCGCGTTCGGCGCGGGTGAACGTGTCCAGCAGGCCGGCCGCGGCCGCGACGGGCACGCCGTCGAGCTTCGCCATCACCAGCAGCGTCGGGCCGGACAGCTCGGCGAACGTCTCCGGCACCTCGAGCCGCTCGTCGCCGGCCAGCGTCGCGGCCACCGCGCGGGTGTTGTCCAGGTCGGCGGTGATCTGCCGGCGCGCGCTCGGCCGCTGCACCTTGAGCACCACCTCACGCCCGTCCGGCCGCCAGGGGTTCCGGCTCGACCGAACGGAAGACCTCGTCGATCGGGCGGCCCAGCGCGGCGGCGATCGCGGGCTCGATCTCGGTCCAGGGCGCCGGCTGCGCCTGGGTCTGCAGCTTGGTCAGCTCGTCCACCAGCGCGGCGGGCAGCAGGTCGCGGCGGGTGGACAGCATCTGGCCCAGCTTCACGAAGGCGACGCCCGCGTCCTCCAGCGCGCGCCGCAGCGCGACCGCGGTGTCCGCCAGGCCCTCCCCGGACGGCCGGCCCAGCCGCGCCCCGGCCCGCACGAACCGGCCCAGCCCGTGGCGGGCCGCGATCGTCACGATCTTGGTGTAGCGGCGGGCGCGCCGGCGTTGCCGCCGCCACCGGCCAGCAGCGCCAGCGGGCTGGGCACGCTGCCCGTCGGCAGCACCAGCTCCAGGATCACCAGCGCGGCGAGCCCGAGCACGAACATCCACGCCACGGTCAGCACGGTCACGAGGACCGCGGTGGCCGGGTTGACCACCACCTGGGTGCCGGAGATCAGACCGGCCCGGCTCGCCACGAACGTCAGCAGCGACGAGCCGGCGCTGACCACCACGACGGCGAACACGATCGTGCGCAGCCAGCCGACCGGGACGCCGGGGATGCGCCGTGCCAGCCCGGCGAGCAGGACGACGAACAGCACCGCGAACAGGGCGGTCACCAGCCCGAACAGAAAGTCCATCAACGCTCCCCCGACGCCATGCCTTCGCTGCGGACGCCATTGGATCACAGGCCCTTGACAGGCAACCCGATGGTTGCCTAATGTCTGGATATGCAACCGAGGAGTTGCCTGTGAGTGAGCTGGACGCGGTGTTCCGGGCGCTCGCCGACCCGAGCCGGCGGCGCCTGCTGGACAGCCTCAACGAGCGGAACGGCCAGAGCCTGAGCGAGCTGTGCGCGGGCCTGGACATGACGCGGCAGGCCGTCACGAAGCACCTGGCGGTGCTCGAAGCGGCCCGGCTGGTCGCGACCGAGCGGCGGGGCCGGGAGAAGTTGCACTACCTCAACGCCGAGCCGGTCAACGAGATCGCCGAACGCTGGATCAGCTCCTACCACCGCGGGCACGCGCACGCGCTCGCCGGACTGAAACGAACGCTGGAGGAAAAACCGATGAGCCGCACCGAGTTCTTCTACGTCAGCTACATCCGCACCACGCCGGAGCAGCTCTGGCGGGCGCTGACCGAACCCGAGTTCACGCAGCGCTACTGGGGCGCGCAGCTCAAGTCCGACTGGCAGCCGGGCTCACCGATCCTGTGGCGCGAGGGCGACGGCGAGTTCGAGGACCTCGACCAGGTCGTGCTCGCCGCCGACCCGCCGCGGCTGCTGTCCTACAGCTGGCACACCTACCAGCCGGTGCACGCGGAGATGTTCGGCTGGAGCGCGGAGAAGCTGGCGGAGCTGCGCAAGGAGAAGCGGTCGAAGGTGACGTTCGAGCTGGAACCCGCCGGGGAGACCGTGAAGCTGACCGTCCGCCACGACGGGTTCGACACCGAGACCGAGATGTTCAAGGCGCTCAGCGGCGGCTGGCCGGCGGTCCTGTCGAGCCTGAAGACCTTGCTGGAAACCGGCGACGTCCTCCCACGCGGCTGACCGCGTGTTTGCCCGCCGCGCGGGCGTGTTTGCCCGTCACGCGGGTGAGTTTGCCCGTCACGCGGGTGAGTTTGCCCGTCACGTCGGTGAGTTGGCTTGCCGCGTCGGTGAGTTGGCTTGCCGCGTCAGCCGATGACGCGGTCGATGTAGCACCAGCGCCAGTCCTCGCCCGGCTCGTAGCTGCGGATCACCGGGTGCTGGGTCTCGTGGTAGTGCTCGGTGGCGTGCCGGCGCGGGGACGAGTCGCAGCAGGCGACGTGCCCGCAGGTCAGGCACAGCCGCAGGTGCACCCATGTGGTGCCCTCGCGCAGGCAGTCGACACAGCCGGTCTCGTCCGAGGTCGCCGTCCCCGGGTTCGTGAGATGCGCGCACGAACCGGCGGTGGCGGCCGGGGTGCGCAGTTCGCGCCCGTCGGCGACCAGGTCGGCCTCGCGGGGAGCCAGCAGGGACTCCTCGATGTCCATGCCGTCGAGCACGCTGCGCAGGACCTCGTCGTCGACGGTGGCGTTGTCGCGCGCGGCGAGTAGCACTTCCCGCTCGGCCTCGAGCATCTCCGCGCGCAACCGCCGGTACGCGGCGCTCGGCGTCTCGGCCACGCTGCTGCCCGCGCCGAGCCGTTCCCACGCGGAGTCCGAGCGGTAGGCCTGCTTGTCCTCGAGCCGGGCGATCACCTCGGGTGGGTCCTCGGCCGTCTGCTCCTGCTTGAGGCGGGCGAGCCCCGCCTGGGTCATCTCGTGCAGCAGCGCGGCCTTCTGCAGGGCGTCCTCGCCCGGGTCCGGCGCGGGCAGGTCGAGCCGGCGCACCAGGCCCGGCAGCGTCATGCCCTGCAGCAGCAGGGTGCCGGCGACGACGACGAACGCGGCGAGCACCAGCACCCCGCGTTCGGGCGTGGTGGTGGGCAGCACGAACGCGGCGGCGAGCGTGACCACGCCGCGGATCCCGGCCCAGGCGACCGCCGCCGAGTACCGCCACGGCAGCGCCCACGCGGGCAGGATCCACCGGGTCGCGGCGGCGAACACCCACACGATGCGGCTGACGATCGTCACCGCGAGCACCGCGGCACAGATGCCGGCGATCGTCCAGCCGGACAGGCTGCTGTCGGCGACCTCGGCGAGGATCCGCCGCAGCTGCAGGCCGATCAGCAGGAACACCAGGTTCTCCAGCAGGAACTGGATGGTGCGCCAGTTGATCCGGCCCGCGAGCCGGGACGGCCCGGACAGCAGGCGCGGGCTCTGCTGGCCGAGGATCAGCCCGGAGATCACCACCGCGAGCACCCCGGAACCGTGGATCGCCTCGGCCGGCAGGTACGCGACGAACGGCACCACGAACGTCCAGGCGGTGTCGAGGACCGGGTCGCGCAACCGCTTGCGCAGCGCCACCGCGCCCCAGCCGATGGCCAGCCCGACGGCCGCGCCGCCGACCGCGGCCAGCAGGAAGTCCAGCCCGACCTCCCACATCGCGACCGAGCCGGCGATGGCGGCGATCGCGGTGCGCAGCGCGACCAGCGCGGCCGCGTCGTTGAGCAGGCTTTCCCCTTCGAGGATGCGCACGACCTGGCGGGGCATGCCGACGCGGCGGGCGATGGCGCTGGCGGCGACCGCGTCCGGTGGCGCGACGACGGCGCCGAGCGCGAACCCGGCGGCCAGCGGCAGCCCGGGCACGACGGCCCAGGTCGCGAAGCCGACGGCGACGGTGGTGAACGCGACGAGCCCGACCGACAGGAGCGCGATCGGGGTGCGGTTGACGCGGATGTCGACCAGCGAGGTGCGGATGGCGGTCGAGTACAGGAGTGGTGGCAGCAGGCCGACCAGGACCAGCTCGGGGTTGAGCTCGAAGCTGGGCACACCCGGGATGAACGACGCGCCGACGCCGACGACGACCAGGCACAGCGGCGGCGACCAGTCGAGCCGGCGGGCGATCCCGGTGACCACCAGGACCGTCACGACGAGGCTGAGGATGTCGGTGGCTATGAGCATCGGCCTTTTCAGGGGTCGGGGAGGAAAAGGCCTCCGTGGCCTCGGTGGCCTCCGTGGCAAGTGGTGCGCAGGCGGACGTCCATGATATCCACCCGCCAGCACGGGGGAAGGTCCCTCGCCGCGAGGCCCGCCCGCCACGTCGGCGTGTTGGCCCGCCGCGTCGGTGAGTTGGCCCCGCACGCGGCAAAGTCAGGGACGTGGCGGGCAAACACGCCCGCGTGGGGGGCGAACACGCCGGCGGGGGCGAGGTCAGGGGTGCGGGACGGGGGCCCGGCCGAGTGCTCGGTGCAGGGCTGCCTCCAGGGCGGCGCGGTCGGTGACCACGGCGGCGACGTAGGCGTCCGGGCGGAGCAGCCACAGCTCCCCCGGCCGCGCGCCGAGCGCTTCCGCGAGCACGCCGGACGGGTCGATTTCGGCCAGCCGGACGACCGGCACCGGCAGGGCCGTCGCCTCGGCACCCGGCGCGGCCAGCACCGGCAGGGCCGCCGCGTCGGCGGCCCCAGCGGCCAGCACCAGGAAGCCATCCCTGGCCAGCTCCCGCAGCCGCGAACGGTCCACAGTGGACACCGGGACGTCCGGCACCAGGATGCCCGGGCCGGCCGCCGGCACACTGCCGCGCGGAGGCCGGCCGGCGAAGGGCCGCGCCGGGTCGGGGGTGGTCAGCGGCGACGTGACGTACCAGAACGGCTCCGCCAGCCGCCCCGAGTCGACGTGCGCCCGCACCGCCGGGTCACCTGCCGCGCCGGCCAGCACACGCAGCCGCGTCGAGCGCTGTTCTTCGTTCTGTGGCACCAGAAAGTTCATCGTCGCGGTGGTGACCTCGAGGTTCTCGACGGCCGCCGCGTGCCGTTCGCAGTGATAGGACTCCAGCAGTTCTTCGCCCGCCTCGCCGCGCAGCACGCACGCGAGCTTCCAGGCCGCGTTCTCCGCGTCGCCGACGCCCGAGTTGAGGCCACGCGCGCCGAACGGGGCCACCAGGTGCGCGCAGTCACCGGCGAGCAGCACCCGCCCGGCCCGCATCCGGTCCGCCACCCGGGACTGGAAGCGGTACACCGACTTCCACACGATCTCGTACGGCGCGCCCCCGATGATCGCCCGGATCCGGGCGTCGAGCGCTCCGCTCGTCTCTTCCGCGGCGAGGTCGTAGTCGCCGGGCACCTGCCAGTCGATGCGGAACGTCGAGTCCGGGCACGGGTGGATGAGCACCTGGCGGCCCGGGTTCCACGACGGGTCGAAATGGAACCGCCGCTCGTGCGCCCAGCCCGGCAGGTCCGCGCGGATGTCGCAGATCAGGAACCGGTCGTCGAAGGAATGCCCGTCGAAGGAGACCCCGAGCATCCGCCGGATGTCGTCCCCGCGCGCACCGGCACACGCGACGGCATACGCGGCACGGATCTCCTGCCCGCCTTCGCATCGCACGGTCACGCCGCCGGAATCCTGTGCCAGACCGACGACCCGGTGCCCCCAGCGCACGTCGATCAGCGGCGACCCGGCGATCCGCTCGTCGAGGATCTCTTCCGTGCGCGCCTGCGAGATGTTGACGAACGGCGGGAACGCCGACCAGCCCGCGTCGCCGAGGGTGTAGGCGAACAGCTCCTCGTCGCGGTGGAACGTGCGCGCGGTCGTCCACGTGACACCCTCGTCCGCGATCCGCCGCCCGGCGCCGACCGACTCCCACACGTCGAGCACGTCACGTTGCTGGCAGATGGCCTTCGAGCCGACCAGATCCCGTTCGGCGCGCCCGTCCAGCAACACCACCGGCACGCCCCAGCGCGCGAGCAACAACGCCGTCGTCTGCCCGACCGGCCCGTTGCCGATGACGACGACGATGCTCACGACTGCAGCTGGTCCCACACTTCGCGGTCCCGCTCGGCCGTCCAGATCACCGGCCGCTCGATCCCGCCGAGCTCGTCCCACAGCCGCGACACGTCGAAGGGCAGGCAATGCTCGAAGATCGGCCACTTCCCGTACCGCGGGGCGAGCGCGGCATGCGTGCGCTCGAACGCCTCCTTGAGCGTCCCCCCGGCTTCCCGCACGGCACCGACCTCGCGGATCATCACGCGCAGGAAGTCGCGCGTCTGCTCGATCGCGGCGTCGACGGCGTCGCGGCCGTGGCTGACCGCGCCGCGCCCGCCGATCAGCGCCTCCGCGCCCAGCGCCTGCACACCGTCCAAAGTGGACGACGACCAGTCGCGGTGGAAGGCGTCACCGGTGTAGAGCGCGGCCTCGGCCTCGACGAGATCCCCGGCGTAGAGGATCTTCTGCCGCGGCAGCCACGCCACGATGTCGCCTTCGGTGTGCCCGCGCCCGCAGTACTGCAGCACGAGATCGCCCCGGTCACCGCCGAGGTCGATGGTCAGCCGGTCGGAGAAGGTGAGGGTGGGCCAGGTCAGGCCGGGCACCGAGTCGGCGGCCTTGGCCAGCCGCGGCATCCGGCCGAACTCGCTCGCCCAGTCCTCCTTGCCGCGCTCGGCGACCAGCGCGCGGGTGTTCTCGTGCGCCACGATCACCTCGGCGTCGAACGCGGACGCGCCCAGCACCCGCACCGCGTGGTAGTGCGACAAAACCAGGTAGCGCACGGGTTTCTCGGTGTGCTCGCGCAGTTTCGCCAGCCACTCGCGGGCCGCGACCGGGGTGGCGAGGGCCTCGAAGCAGACGAGGAAATCCTCGCCCTCGATCGCGCCGATGTTCGGGTCGCCCTCCGCGGTCAGCGCGTACACGCCGTCGCCGAGCACCTCCAGGGTCTGCTCCTTCTCCCCCAGATCCGCCGAGGACGCGAAAGCCTTGGCCACGATACCCACCTCCGAGCGATAAAGGATTTGACTATTCGACCGTAACGCAGGTCACGTCACAACGGAAGGCTACGACACACACCGACCGGCCGGCCCCCTAAGCTGACTCAATGCCACCGGACCGGATCGCCACCGACGACCTCGACTATCTGAGCTTCGTGGACTACGCGATCGCCAAGACGACGGCCGAGCTGCCGAAGGTGGACGCGGGCGCGATGCGGCTCGGGCTGACCCTGCACCGGCTGACCAGCGCGCTGGTCTACGACTGGGAGTCGACGGTGCACCGGCCGCGCGGCTGGAGCTGGGGCGGCTTCCGGGTGTTGTTCGTGCTGTGGCTGGCCGGGCCGCTGGAAGCCAAGCGGGTCGCGCAGCTTTCCGGGATGAGCCGGGCGGCGGTGTCCGCGCTCGTGAACACCCTCGAGCGGGACGGGCTGGTCACCCGCACACAGTCCGAGCACGACCGCCGCGCGGTGCAGCTGGCGCTCACCGGCGCCGGCCACGAGGCGATCATCAGCGCCTACGAAGCGCACAACGAGCGCGAGCGGGCGTGGGCCGACGCGTTGTCCAAACCTGAGCAGACCATCCTCATCGGACTGCTGGAGAAGCTCACCACCAGCTCCGCGGCGAACGAAGCCAAGCGCCGATTCTGATCAATACTTTGATCACCTAACAGGCGGCTACGATTGAGCCTGTGCGGGATCCGGCGGATGATCTGCGGATCGGCGCCCCGGAACGGGAGGCCGCCGTCAAGCTCCTCGGCGACCATCTTGCCTTGGGGCGCCTGGAAATCGGCGAGTGCGAAGAGCGGGTGCGGGCCGCCGTCGAGGCCCGCACTTGGGGTGAGCTGCGCGCCCTGTTCGCGGATCTGCCCCCGCGGGCGAACCCGGCGATGGCCGCCCGCGGGGGCGACCCCGGCTACCTGCCCGCCGGCCTGCGGGCCACCCTCGTCACGGAAGGCCTGCTGGTCATCGACGAAGGCGTGCGCGGCTCGATCACCTACCGCGGCTACCGCGAGCCGGGCGGCTATTCCGGCTGGGAGCGCAGCTCGATGTCCGGCGCCGTGGCGGTGACCGGCCGGCGGCTGCTCGCGTGGGGCGGCGGCGCCAAGCGGGTGGACGTCCCGCTCGGGCATCCGCTGCGCGCAGCGATCATGCTGTCCGTGGACAAGCCGGGGCGGCTGTGCATCGCGGTCGACGCCGGCGCGTTCCACCCCGACCGCTCGGGCCGCATCGAGTACCGGTTCCGCACGACGCGCGCCGAGGTCGTCCGCGGCCTGCTCGGGTCCACTTAGGACGGTCTGTCAACCGGAATGTTCCGCTGCCGTATCCGGTCCGGCTCGGAAATCCTGGACCGATGATGACACAGAAAAACCGGGTGACCATGCCGGGCCGGCTGGTCGGCGTCCTCGTCGTGCTGGGCATCCAGGTCCTCGCGAACGGCTTCCTCGGCTGGCTGCTGATCGACCAGCTCGACGACGACGCCCGGCACGGCAGGTCCGCCGACGGGACCGGGGCCTTCTCCTTCTTCGGCTACCTCTCGCTCGTGCTGGCGGTGGTGCTGCTGGTCTGCGGCGTGCTCACGGTGCGCCCGCGGCCGTGGGCGCGGCCGGTGATCATCGGCATCGAGGGGATCGCGATCGTCAGCGGCGTGGTCAACATCGTCAACGGCGCGGTCGCCGGGTTCATCGGGATCCTGATCGCGGTGATCGTCATCGGCGTCCTGCTGCGCGACGACGTCCGCGAGTGGTACCGGGCGCGGTCATGACCGGCCGCGGTGCACCTCGGCGAGATCGTCCGAGGTGACCAGGCGGTACTCCGCGATCCGTTTGCCCACCGCGAACCGCGGGTTCTGGATCCGGCCCCGGCGCGCCTCGCCGTAGGGGTCGGCCAGCTCGCCGAACGCGATCCGCGCGATGATCTTGATCGCGTCGTCCACCCGTTGCGAGTGCGCCAGATTCCACGCGTCGCCGGCGCGCCACTGGAGCACCCGTTCGTAGATCCGGCGGTTCGTCGGGGGAAACGGCGAGTCGTCGTCGCCGGCCAGCCACGGTTCGGCCAGCGCGATCGCGACGTACCACTCCTTCGAATACCGCGCCAGCTGTCCCTTGCGGATATGCGGCTTGTGTTCGGTATCGCGGCGGCCCGCCGGCGGGATCGCGGTGCCGGCAGCTCCCACGGCGACCACGAAAGTCAGCTGCAGGTCGGTGAACAGCTCGTCACCGACCTGTTTTCCGGCGAGCACGGCGAGTTCGTTCTTGCCGGGGTCGAGCATCGCCGCCATCCCGCGCACCAGCGTCACCCGCCGCGCCCCGCCCGGCGCGTCGAGCAGGCTGGACAGCCGCCCCTCCCCCGCGCCGAGCCAGCGCAGCAGCGCGGCCTCCTCGCCGACGGCGAGTTCGGCGAGTACACCCGACACGTGCCGCGCGCAACCCGGCAGCCGCAACGCGATCTCGCCCGGCCGCGGCGGACCGCCGTGCGGGTCACGGCCGAACACCAACCGCTCACCGGAGACGACCCGCACCGGGTGCAGCTCGTTCCCGCGCACCGTGACCTGCAGCATCCCGCCCCCACACCTGACTTCCGGTAGTCAGTGTCTAGCAGGAACGGCATATCGGGCACCAGCCGCGAAACGGCGTCATTCACACCCGGGTTCGTCGGCATCCGCGTCGGCGAGGCTCGCGCACACCTCGCGCAGGGCGGCGAGCGGGTCCAGCCGCCACACCCCGACCGCGGTGTCCGTCCCGCCGCTGGCGAGCTTGCTGCCGTCCGGGGAGAACACGAGATCGTTGAGCGGCGCGATATGGCCGTTCAGGGTGGCGACCAGTTGCCGCGTGCCCAGGTCCCACAGCCGGATCGCGGAGTCCTCGGTGGTCGCCGACGCGAGGGTGCGGCCGTCCGGGGAGATCGCCAGCCGCCGCACGGTGGAGGGCTGCCGGCCGAACTCGGCCGTTACCTGACCGGTGGCGGCGTCGCGGACCTGCACGGTGCCGGGGGTGCCGGCGGTGACCACCGTCCGGCCGTCCGGGGTGTAGACGATGGTGTTGAGCGTGTCGGTGCCGAGCGGGACCCGCCGTTCGCCGCCGAAGCCGGGGGCGTCCCAGGTGATCATGGTCGAGGCCGTCGCGCCGTCCGGGTCGCTGCCGGCCAGCCCGGTGCCGGCCGCGTTGGTGAGCGCGAGCAACCGGCCGCTGTCCGGGGAGAACGTGAGATCGACGGGCCACTGCGGGCCGAGGTCGAGGACCTTCTCACCGGTCAGCGTGGCCGCGTCCCAGATGTGGATCTGGTACTGCTGCTGGGTGGTCTCGACCGGCGCCTGGTCCACCGCCGCGAGCCACTTGCCGTCCGGCGACACCGCCATCGCGCCCCGGCCGATGAAATCGCGGTCGTTCAGGCGGACCGTACGCGGCTGGGCGAGCGCGAACGTGTCCGACCGCGCGGTGAAGGTGTCGTCGCCGGTGCCGGTGATCATGGTGCCGTCGGGCGTGTACTGGATCCCGAACACCCCGCCGCCGGGCTCGTCGGACTGGGCCAGCAGCAGGCCGCTCGTGGTGTCCCAGGTGTAGAGCCCGCCAGCGGAGTCCCCGGCGGAGATCGCGTTGCCGTCGGGCCGGAACGCCAGCGTCATCACCGAGGCGCGGGGCGCGGAGTACCAGTTCGTGTTGCTCCGCCAGCGCATGATCGTGCCGTCGCTGTTGGCCGCCACCCGGGTGCGGCCGTCGTGGGACACGGCGATCGCGACGACCGAATGCCCGACCGTGGTACCGCCGCGCGGGCCCTGGCTCAGGCTGCCGACATAGCCGCCGTTGGCCGGGTCCCACACAGAGATCGCGTTGAGATCACTGTTGGTGTACAGGGTCTGGCCGTCCGGGGTGAACGCGAGCGCCGACGGCCCGCCGGAGCGCTGGGTGTCCGGGAACGCCCGCACCGGCGCGCCGGTCTTCGCGTCCCACAACCGGATCAGGTTGTCGTCGACGCTCGCGCTGGCCAGCAGCTTCCCGGAGAACGTCACCTGGACCGGCACGATGCCGCCTGGGCCGCGCTCGCGCGCGTTGTCGCCGTGATCGGTGTGCCGAGCCACCAGGGTGCCCGTCGCCGGGTCCCACAGTTCGACGCTGCCGTGCCCGCGGCCCACGGCGATCCGGTCGCCACTCTCGCTGTAGGCCAGCCCTGACGCGTCGGCGATACCGCCGGCCACGGTGCGGATCAGCTTGCCGGTGAACGGATCCCATTCGTCGATCCCGTTCGTCCCGTCGGACTGGACGGACGTGGCCGCCACGGCCTTGCCGTCCGGGCGCCAGGCGACCACGCCGATCGCGGGCAGGATGCCGGCCAACTGGGCGACTGGCCGGCCGCTGGGCACCTCCCAGATCCGCACCCCGCTGTCCTTGACGGTGCCGGCCAGCGACGAGGTGGCGAGCAGGGTGCCGTCCGGGGAGAACTTGACCGAGAAGATCGAGCCCGCGCCGGTGATGGGGGTGTCCAGTGCCTTGCCGGCCTTGACGTCCCACAGCACGATCTTCCCGTCGCCGGAGCCGATCGCGATCAGCGTGCCGTCCGGGTTGACGTCGACCGAGTACGCGTTGGCCAGCCCGGACGGGAACGAAGACGGGTACGTGATCAGCGGCCCGGACAGCAGCGCGCCCCGCGCCTCGGTGGTCTGGGCGGCCCGCCAGGCCTGCACCGCCTTGTGCATGGCGTCCACCGGGTCCACCTCCGCCTCGGCGACGGACTCCGCCGCCAGCTGCCGCGACAGTGTGGCGACGCGCTCGGCTTCGGCGTCGTTGCGGGCGATCACCGCGACCACCCCGGCGACCAGCGCCGCGACCAGGAGCGTGGCCAGCCCCGCGACGGCGCCCTGCAGCCGCCGGGTGCGGCGCCGCCGCTCGCGGTCGCTCGCCTGCAGGAACGCCCGCTCGTCCGGGGTGAGATCGGTCCGTCCGGTGGCCCAGTCCGTCGCCGCGGCCAGCCGCGCGCCGCGGTAGAGGTCGGCCCGGTCCCGGCCGCTCGCCCGCCACCCGGTGACGGCCTCGCCGAGCCGCTGGCGCACGAGCAGCCCTTCGCGGTCCTCGGCGACCCATTCCCGCAGCCGCGGCCACGCAGTCAGCAACGCGTCGTGCGACAGCTGGACATGATCGCGGTCGATCGTCACGAGCCGTGCCGCCACAAGGCTTTCCAGCACCCGGTTCGGCACGTCGGCGCGATGCGCGCGGCGCCGCGCGATACCGCCGCCGTCGAGCAGGGTGACCATCCGCAGCAGCGCGGCGCGCAGCGCGTGCCGGTCGTACTCGCCGAGCCGGGTGTACACGCCGTCGGCGGTCAGCGCGACCGCCCGGTCCACCCCGCCCGTGCGCTGGTATCCCGCCAGAGTCAGCCGGTTGCCTTCCCGGTTGTGCCAGGTCTCGCGCAGCGCGTGGGCGAGCCGCGGCAGCGCGCCGGGATCGTCGCCGGCACCGACGTCGGTGATCAGCCGGTCGACGAGCCCGGGTTCGAGCACGAGGCCGGCCGCCACCGCGGGCCTGGTGATCACGCGCGCCAGCTCGTCGGCGGTCATCGGCCCGAGCACGTACGGCGCCTGCAGGGATTTCTTGAGCGCGGGCAAGGTGATGCAGTGCTCGACGAAGTCGGCGCGCACGGCCAGCACGACCCGGGCGGGCCAGGCACTGGCCAGCGCGGCGGCGAACGCCTCGCGCTCCCCGGCGTCCTCGCACTGGGTGAACAGTTCCTCGGTCTGGTCGACCGCGATGACCATCGGCGAGCCTGCGCTGGTGACCGCGGCGCGGCACAACTCGCCGAGCGTCGCGGGGTGCTCGCGCAGCCGTCGCGCCAGCTGTCCCGGGTCGGTCAGCGTCAACGGGGCCAGCCGTGCGGCGAGGGTGGCGATCGGGTGCTCGCCCGGCGTCATCGCGAGCCGCGGCGCCGGACCGCCGGCGCGGGCGTGCGCGGCGAGCAGTCCCGCGTGCAGGAGTGACGACTTGCCCGCGCCCGAGGCGCCGACCACCAGCAGCGGTCCGGAATCGGCGCGCTGCCGGGAAAGGCGGGCGAGCAGATCCCGCACCGCTTGTTCACGGCCGAAGAACCAGTCGCTGTCCCCCGCGCCGAAACTCTGCAGTCCCGGGTACGGGCAGCGGTCCCGGTGGTGCACGTCGGTGTCGTCGGGGTCGCGGGTCTCGTCCAGCGGCGGCTCGGTGCGCTGCTCGTCGCCGACCGCCGCGAGCAGCCGCACGAAGTAGGACTGCCCTGGATCGCTGGGCTGCGGCACGTCGAACGCCACGCTCGTCGGCGCCTCCGCGGTGACGGCGGCCGCGGCCGCCATCAGCTCGCCCGCGCTCGGGTACCGGCGGCGCGGGTCCTTCGCCATCCCGGTCTGCACGACGAGGTCCATCGCGGGCGGGATCCGCCGGTCGAACAGCGACGCCGCCGGTGGCGGGTCGTTGAGCTGCGCCGTCAGCTTGCCCAGGGAATCCATGGCAGGGAAGGGAACCCGGCCGGTCAGGCACTGGAACAGCACGCACGCCAGCGAGTACACGTCCGACTCGGGCCCGATGTCGCCGTGGGTAAGGCGTTCCGGCGCCATGTAGTCGAGCGTGCCGACGTAGTCACCGGTCTCGGTCAGCCGCGTGACGTCGGGCGCGTAGAGCCGGGCGATGCCGAAGTCGGCCAGGTACGCGGTGCCGTCGGCGTCCAGCAGGATGTTGCCGGGCTTGATGTCGCGGTGCAGCACGCTGCGCGCGTGCGCGGCGTCGAGAGCGGCGGCGACCTGGGACAGGATCTCGACGGTCCGCACCGGGTCGAGGGGACCGTCCGCGAGCCGCGCCTTGAGATCCGGGCCGTCGATCAGCCGCATGTCCAGGTAGAGCCGGCCGTCGATCTCGCCGTGCGCGTGGATCGGCACCACATGCGGATGCCGCAGCTGCGCCACGATCTTGGCCTCGCGGCGGAACCGGCTCTCGAACTCGGCGCCCGCCAGCAGCGGCAGGCGCTTGAGCGCCACGTACCGCTCGTGCACGGTGTCGTAGGCGCGGTGCACCTCCCCCATCCCACCGCGGCCGAGCAGCTCCTCGATCCGATACGGTCCGAACAACTCGGGTGCGGCGTCGACGGAGACCGTGTCGGTCATGAACCCTCCCAGTCAGGTGCGGCAAGCCTACGGTTACTGACACGCCAGGAGAACCGTGTGCACGGCGGCGGGCCGTTCCGTGTCGGACAGGCCGTCCCAGAGGTAGTGCCGCATCGCTGTGACGCACCGGGAGAGGTCGGCGTTCTCGGCTTCCAGCCCGCTGTTGCGCTGCTCGGCCTGCCGCCGTTCGGTGTCGGCCGAAGCGACCTTGGCCGTGGCTTCGGAGAGCTGGCTGCGCCGGTCGTCCAGGCGTGCCGCGGCGTCCTTCTCGTCGCGGCCCGCGGCGATGATCAGCGCGGCCGCCGTGGTCCGCGAGCCCCGGCGTGGGGTGGGAGGTGCCGATGGTGGCTGCGACGGGAGGAAGCCCGGGTAGCCGCTCGCGAATCTGGCCGTGTGCATGGGAGATCACCGCCCGCAGTGGTCGAGGACCTTGTCGAGCGCCGCGTCGAGAGCGACGTCGTCCCCACGCTGGGCGGCGAGAATGCTGTCCCGGGCAGGGTCGGCGCCGTGACCGCCCGGTGTCGAGAGTGTCCACTGTGGACGCGGTGGCGGCGCGGCGCGGCGCCGGCCATCGAGGTCTCGGTGGCAGTGATCTTCGCGTCGATACGGCAGCCCGGTCGCCACGACCAGCACCCCGGCCGCGAGGGCGAGCGAGACCATGATCCCCCGGCCCACATCCCGTTGCTCCATGACATTCCTCCAGCCGTGCAGAGCGACAGGAGGATGTTCGCGCGGGGGTGCGCACGCGCGTAAGCGGAACGTTCCGGGCCGCGACCGGGGTGGCAGCCGCGGCCCGCTTCGGGCAGGCTCAGGCCAGCGCGGCTTCGATCGCCTCGACGACCTCCGGGGCCTCCGGCTCGGTGCGCGGCCGGAACCGCGCCAGGACCTTACCGTCCCCGCTGACCAGGAACTTCTCGAAGTTCCACTGGATGTCGCCGGCCTTGCCCTCGGCGTCCGGGGTCTGCACCAGCTCGGCGTAGAGCGGGTGCCGGTCGTCACCGTTCACGTCGATCTTCTCGAACATCGGGAACGTGACGCCGTACGTCGCCGAGCAGAACTCGGCGATCTCCTCCGCGGTGCCCGGCTCCTGCCCCATGAACTGGTTGCACGGGAACCCCGCGACCGAGAACCCCTTGTCCCCGTAGAGTTCCTGCAGCCGCTCCAGCCCGGCGTACTGCGGGGTCAGCCCGCATTTCGAGGCCACGTTGACCACGAGCAGCGCCTTGCGGCCGAGGCCGTCGAGGGTCGCCGCTTCGCCGCCGAGGGTGCGTAACGAGATGTCGCCGAGTGCCATGGGTCCGTCCTTCGTCAGATGATCAGCCGACAAGAACAACCTGCCCCACCTGCGACCATTCCCCTTTTGGACGTGACCGATGACACATTCAGTCCGCGCTGCGCGGCCCCGGAACGGTCGCCATCCCCTCGGTGGGCTTGAGCCCGAGCGCCTCCAGCAGCAGCACGCAGTCGTCCGCGTTCGCGGCCGCCGAGGCCACGGCGCGCACCGCGCGGCGCCGCTGGTCCAGCACCGCCGGCGTGTCGTCGAGGATGTCGTGCGGCGCCGTTGTGGGCGCGAAACCGTTGTCTCGCATGCGTTTCCCCTCCTCAGGTCCCGAACCTGTGTAACGGCGGATCGTCCGGGGTAACCCGACGCCGGCGACAGGAGCGGGCGTGAACCATTCCCCTGACCCGATGCGTGCCGGCGGCCCCGCCGTCGTCACCGAAGGTACCCTCGCCGGGCCGATCGCGCTGGTGCTCGATCCGTCCGGCAGGCCGTCACCGAGCTGAGCGAAGGAGCGCGACCATGACCGGATCCGACGAGAAACCACTCGCCGACGTGCTGGAACAGCACCAGGACCCGGACGACGAGGCGGGCGAACCCGACCTGCCCACCGAGGCCGACCCGGCCGACGTCCTCGACCAACGGCTCGCGGTACCCGAGGACGACGAGCACGACCACGGCTGACCCCACGGCGTGTTGGCCCGCCACGTCGGTGAGTTGGCCGCCCACGTCGGTGAGTTGGCCCGCCACGTCGGTGAGTTGGCCGCGTGCGGCGCCAAGTCACCCGCGCGGCGGGCCAACACGCGCGCACGGCGTGCGAGCATGCGTGACGGAGACCGGCAGGTTCGCCCGGAAGGAGACCCGTGGATCTGGTCACGCTGCGCCGCGACGTGCACTCACACCCCGAGCCCGCGTTCTGCGAGCTGCGCACCGCCGCCCTCGTCCTGTCGCACCTGCGGAAGCTGCCGGTCCGGATCCGGACGGGCGCGCTCGCGCTCGGCGGCATTCCGGCCTACCCGGACGACGCGACCCTGGAGAGGTTCGCCGACCTGGCGATTCACAGCGGCGCCGATGCCGGGGACGTGGCCACGCTCGCCCGGGAGGGCACGGCGATCGTCGCCGATCTCGAAGGCTCGCGGCCCGGGCCGACCTGGGCGCTGCGCTTCGACATGGACGCGCTGCCGGTCACCGAAGCGGCCGGGGCCACGCATTTTCCGGCCGCGCAGGGATTCCGCTCGGCCTACGAGGGGTTCATGCACGCGTGCGGGCACGACGGGCACGTCGCGATCGGCCTCGGACTCGCGGAACGGCTCTCGGACCGTGACTTCCCGGGCACCGTCCGGTTCCTGTTCCAACCCGCCGAGGAGGGCGGCCGCGGTGCGCGGGCGATGCTCGGCGCGGACGTGGTCGAGGGCGTGGACCGGTTCGCCGCCGTGCATCTGGGACTGGATCTGCCGGCCGGCACGGTCGCGGCCGGGATCACCGGCATCTTCGCGACCACCAAGATGCGCGCCCGGTTCACCGGCGTCGCCTCGCACGCGGCCGCGGCACCGCAGGACGGCCGCAACGCGTTGCTCGCGGCGGCCACGGCGGTACTCGGAATCCACGGTCTGCCACGGTTTTCCACCGCCGACACCCGGGTCAACGTCGGCACGCTGCACGCCGGCGGGAACGTCAACATCGTACCCGCGCTGGCGGAGCTGACCTGCGAGGCCCGCTCCCGCGACGGCGCCGTCAACGCGGAGCTGACCGAGCGGGTCAAGCAGGTGCTGCGCGGCGCCGCCCTGGCGCAGGGGGTGACGGTGGACATCGAAGAGACCGGCGGTTCGACGTCGCTGACCTGCGACGACGAGCTGCTCGACGCGGTGCTGGCCGCCGCGTCCGGGCACGAGACGGTCCGGCTGCACGAGATGGGCGGCAGCGACGACGCGAGCCTGTTCGCGGAAGCCGTCCAGCGCGCCGGCGGGCTCGCCACGTACATCGTGGTCGGCGGCGGGAACCCGGCACCGCACCACAACCCGTACTTCGACGTGGACGAGTCGGCGCTGCCGGTGGCCGTCGACGTGCTGGCGGCGCTGATCCGCTGAATTACCGGGGATCCACCGGCCAGCAGAGCTCGGTCCGCAGGTCGCGCGGGTCCATGTCGGGTGCGGGCTTCGTGACGTAGGACTCCCACCGCAGCGCCTGCGGGGACAGCCCCTGCTCCCGGATCCACGTCTCCAGCCGCTGCCAGCCGGCTTGGAGACCGTCGAACGAACCGGAGTGGGTCAGGCGCGCGACCGCTCCGCCGGGCAGCGTGCCGGCGACGACGTCGCCTTCGGGCTGGACGACGCGGTCCGTGGCGAACCCGACTTCGAGATCGAGCGTCTCACCGGAAGCCCCGCGATACAGGCCGAAGGCGGGGCCCAGCATCGTGACTCCCTGCGCGGCGAGGGTCTTGCCCAGCGCGCCGAACGAGACATCGAAGAAGTCCCGCAGACCGGCGATCGGCACCTCGCCACGGACCACCGCCGTCGTCGACGGAGCGAGGTTCACCAGTTCCGGTTCGTGTTCAGGCATGCGTCTCTCCCAGGTCGGCGGGTGGCATCACGGTAGACCCGCCGGGCGCCGGAAACTCATCGGCCGCGGGGCGGCAGCGCCGGATCGGTGATGATCGCGCCGGGCTGGGCGATCACCTTCGCGGCGATCGCGTGCCCGGCTCGCGCCGCCTCAGCCGGGTCCGCGCCACCGAGGCGCGCCGCGAGATAGCCCGCGTTGAAGGCGTCGCCGGCCGCGGTGGTGTCCACTGTGGACTCGACCGGTTCGGCGGGCACGGCCGTGCCATCGGCGAGGAGGCAGCCGTTGCCGCCGTCCTTGACCGCGATGTCCGGAATTCCCAGTCCGGCCAGGCGTTCCCGCGTCGCCGCGGGCGTGGCGTCGCCGAACAGCGCGCGCTCGTCGGAGAACGTGGGCAGCGCGATGCTGGTCAGCTCCCAGATCCGCCGAACCGCTTCGCGCGCCACGGCCACGGTTTCCCAGCCCGCCGCGCGGTAGTTGCTGTCGAACACGACGTGCGCGCCGCGGGCGCGAGCAGCGGCCAGCTCGGTCCGGAGACTCTCGCGGGCCGAGTCGCTCAGCAGTTGCAGCGTGATCGCGGACAGATACAGCACGTCGTAACCGGACAGGTCCGGGTGGTGGTCGTGGTCGAACAGCCTGCGGGCCGGGGATTCCGAGCGGTAGTAGGTGAAACTCCGCTCGCCGTGGTCGTCGGTGCGCACCAGGTAGAGGCCGGGCCGGGCGCCGGGGATGCGGTCGGCCGGCTTCGTGTCCAGGCCTTCGGCGCGCATCGCGGCGAGGATGCCGGTGCTGTACTCGTCGTCACCGAGCCGGGTCAGGTACCCGACCTCGACGTCGTCCGGTGAGGTCAGCCGCGCGAGGTAGACCGCCGTGTTGAAGGTGTCTCCCGCGTAGCCGAGGGACAGCGTGCGATCGCCGGTGTGCGTCAGCTCGATCATGCACTCGCCGATGGCGAGCACGCGGGTCGTCAAGTTCGGTACCTCGTGGGTCTTGCCGTTCCGGAGAACGGAATAGTATTTTGCTGAGCCGAATGGCAGCCTAGATCGCGCCGCGAAGGAGCGTCAATGCCGGTCAGTGCGGAGGGCAGCGCGCTGCGGGCGCTGCGGGTACTCGAAGCAGTGGGCGCGCCCGGCGGACCGCACCGGCTGGGCCGGATCGCGCGGGAGTCCGGGGTGACCAAGCCCAGCACGCACCGGATCCTGCAGGGTCTGGTCGAGGCCGGGTACGCGGTGACCGGCGGCGATGGGACGTATGGCCTCGGGCCGCGCGCGTACGCGTTGTCGGCGCTGTTCTCGACGGGGCACGACGACGAGCCGGCGCTGCGGCGGCTGCGCGACCAGACGGGTCACACCGTGCACGTGGCGCTGCGCAGCGGCAGCCAGGCGGTCTACGTGCAGAAGCTTGACAGCGACCGGCCGTACCGGATGGCTTCGCGCGTCGGCGGCCGGATTTCCTTGCACAGCACGGCGATCGGGAAGGCGATCCTCGCCCACCTCGAGCCGGCGGAGCGGCAGGCGCTGCTCGCCGGGACCGGTTTGCCCGCTCGGACCGCCCGCACCTTGACCGACACAGCTGTCCTCGAAGCCGAACTAGCGGAGGTCCGTGCGCGCGGCTTCGCGATCGACGACGAGGAGAACGAGGAAACGGTCCGCTGCCTGGCCGCGCCGCTGCTGGACCGCGCCGGTGCCCCGGTCGGCGGGGTGAGCATCTCGACACTGATATTTCAGATGTCAGCTGATCAGCTACTGACCTATGTGCCACACCTGCAAGCGGCGGCTGCTCTGTTGGCGCCGTCCTACGGCTAGAGGCTCAGCGGTTTCGGAGTCGGTGCTGGGCGCCGAACGCGCCGTTCGGCCAGAACCCTCAGGGCAGCAGCCTCGCGGGGCCGCCGCCGTGAAGCAGGAGCTAGAGGCTCAGTAGTTTCGGAGTCGGTGCTCGGGCGCCGAACGCCCCGTTCGGCCAGACCCCTGGCGGGCAGCCTCGCGGGGCCGCCGCGGTGAAGCACGAGCTAGAGGCTCAGCGGTTTCGTCGGCGAGCCGATGGCCGCCGGGTTTTCCCAGTCCACGCCGGGAACGTCGACGTACAGCTCGATCTCGTTGCCGTCGGGGTCGGCGATGTAGAGGCTGTGCGTCGCGGTGTGATCGCTCATGCCCAGCACCGGCGTGCCGGTCTGTTCGAGCTTCGCCAGCGCCTCGCGCAGCTCGTCGTCGCTGGTGCCGATCTTGAGGCCGAAGTGGTACAGCCCGACGTGGCGCCCCGCCGGCTGGGCGGCGGCGTCCTCGCCGACCTCGATCAGCAGCAGCTCGTGATGTGTGCGGCCGGACGGCGCGTTGAACGCGGCGGCCTGCTGGCGGCCGAGCCGGCCGGCCGAACCGCCGGCGGGCAGGATCTGCCGCCAGCCGAGCACGTCCCGGTAGAAGTGGGCGGAGCGTTCGATGTCGCGCACGTAGAGCACCACGTGCCCGAGCTCCTTGACCTCCACGACGCACCTCCCGTTGAATTTGAATCTTCAACAGGATGGTACCAGCGCGGCGCTCAGCCGTCGTGGTCCGCGGCGATCACGGTGGCGAGCTCGGCCAGCGCGGCTTCCGCCTCGGGCCCGTCCGCGCGCAGCACGACCTCGTCCCCGCCACGGGCACCGAGCCCCATCACCGACAGCAGGCTCCGCGCGTCGACCGGCTCCCCGTCGCCGACGCCGATCGTCACCGGCACCGGTGCCGCGGCGGCGGCCTTGACGAACAGGGCTGCCGGGCGGGCGTGCAAGCCCACCTTCGAACCGACGATCACCCGGCGTTCCAGCATGACGACTCCTCGAAAGATCCAGGGAATTTCCCCGACGATACCCGACCACCCTGGAAAGGTCTAGACCATAGTTGCCCGCGTGCGGCACAGGTATGGTCTGGAGCCATGATCGGCATCGTGCATCCCGGCGACATGGGTGCGGCGATCGCGCACCTGCCCGGCGACGTGGCGTGGGCGTCGGAGGGGCGTAGCGAGGACACCCGGCGCCGCGCCGAAGGGCTCACCGACCTCGGTTCGCTGGCACGGCTCAAGAGCGAATGCTCAGTGGTGCTGTCGGTGTGCCCGCCGCACGCCGCGGTCGCGACGGCGGAGGCGTTCCAGGACTATGACGGGCTGTACGCGGACCTGAACGCGATCAGCCCCGAGACCGCCGCCCGGATAGCCGGGCTGGTGCCCCGGTTCGTGGACGGCGGCATCGTCGGCCCGCCCCCGCACCGGCCGGGCACGACGCGCCTGTACCTGTCGGGTGCGGAGGCGGACACGGTCGCGGCGCTGTTCGAGGGCACCCACCTAGACGCTCGCCCGGCGCCAGACGCTTCCGCGCTCAAGATGGTGTACGCCGCCTGGACGAAGGGCACCACGGCGATGCTCCTCGCGGTGCGCGCGGCCGCGCGATCCCTCGGTGTGGAGGACGCGCTCGTCGAGGAGTGGCAGCTCAGCCAGCCCGAACTGCCGGCCCGGTCGGAGCAGGCGGGCCGACTGGGCCTGGAACGCGGCTGGCGCTGGGCGTTCGAACTGGACGAGATCGGGCGCACCTTCGCCGCGACCGGCCTGCCGGACGGCTTCGGCGCGGCCGCCGCCGAGGTCTACCGACGTCTCCCCCGCGACGCCGGTGACGACCTCGCCGCCGCACTCGCCCAGCTCACCCGGCGTGTTGGCCCGCCACGTCAGTGAGTTGGCCCGCCACGTCGGTGAGTTGGCCCGCCACGTCGCTGAGTTGGCCCGCCACGTCGCTGAGTTGGCCCGCTGCGTCGGTGAGTTGGCCCGCTGCGTCGGTGAGTTGGCTTCGCAGGCGGCAAAGTCACCGACGCGAGCGGCCAACACGCCGACACGGGGAGCAAAGTCACCGACGGGAGGGGCAAACACGCTGACGCGGGCGGCCAACACGGCGACGCAGTGGGCAAACACGGCGGTCAGGCGGGGCGGCCCCAGCTGGTGACTTCCGCGTAGCCGGTGATGTCTGCCGGGACCGGGGCGCCGGTGGCGACGGCGCGGGCGGTCCGGACGGCGGCGTCGACGGCGGCGCGGAACAGCAGCGAGCCGCAGCTGACGCGGCCCACACCGAGCGAAGCGAGGCGCGGGAAGTCCGGGCCCGCGGGCGAGTACAGGATGTTCACCGGCACCTCGACCGCCGCCACCAGGTCGGCGATGACCTTCTCGTCCGTCAGGCCCGGCACGAACACCCCGTCGGCACCGGCGTCCACATAGGACTCACTTCGGGAAAGCGCTTCCCGGTCCAGGTCGACACCGGGCGGCCGCAGCCAGTGCGTGTCGGTACGCGCGTTGACGAACAGGCCGCTCGCCGCGGCCGCCGCGATGATCTCCCGCCGGTGCCGGACGTCGCCCATGCCGTCCTCGATGTTCACGCCGGCCACCCCGAGCGAAGCCAGTTCCTCGCACAGCACAGCCACTTCTGCGGGATCCTCGCTGAACCCCGCTTCGATGTCGACGGTCAGCAGGCACGGCAGCGCCGCCAGCCGCCGGGCGAGCGCCACCGTCTCCGCACGGGTCGCGCCCGTGCCGTCCGGCAGCCCGGCGGACGCGGCGACGCCGAGGCTTGTCGTGCCGATCGCCGGGAACCCCGCCGCGACGAGCGCGGCGGCGGACGCGTGATCCCAGGCGTTCGGCAGCAGCAACGGCCGGTGCAGCGCGGCGAACCGCTCCCGGCGAAGCGCCCGGACCGCGCCCTCGGCGAGCGCGAGCGCCACCGACCGGCCAGGACAGGCGTGCGGCCCCAGGCCGAACGGATGCCCGGTCAGATCGACCGTCACCACCCGGCCGTCCTGGACACGACGGGTCGCCCGCACCGGCGGATCCTCGGCCAGCGCCTGCGAAAGCGGCCGGTCCGCGGCGGCCCGGATCAGCGCGCCCGTCGCCTCACAGGTCTGGACCAGTAGCCCGATCCGGTTCGCCGCCGCCTCGTCGGTGCCCCACTGCCGGGCCAGCAGCGCCACCGCTTCGTCCGCGCCCGGCGGTGCGTCCCCGGTCAGGTATCCCTGCGCGACGGTGATCACCGCGTCCACCACGTCGTCCCGCGCACCGAGCGCGGAAGCGAGCACCGCCACCGGCGCCCGCCGCTCGAAATCCGGCTCGACGGGCCGGCGCGCGATCGCGGCCCGGAGCGCTGCGGGGTCGACCACGGCGAGCTGGTCCTCGACGAGCCGGCGGGCGCCGGGCATGCGTCTGGCCACCGCTGAACCGCGCGACCGACGCGCGCAGCCACGCGAACGTGCCGGCCGTGTCCGTGGGCGGTGCGGGCGGCGGGTCCAGGAAAACGCTCATGTGTCGACGGTAGAAGCGGGACGTGTCGGCGGCGGCCGACACTACGATCACCCGCATGAGCAATCCCCATCTCGATCAGCCACCCGTGCGGGCGGGGGCGGCGCTCGCGGGGGCGCGCACGGCCGCGCTCGTCGTGCACGGGCGCGGCCAGACACCGGACTACATGAAGGCCGTCCTGGACCGGGTCGCGCTGCCCGGGCTCGCCTACCTGCTCCCCGCAGCCGCCGGCAACACCTGGTACCCGCAAGGATTCCTGAAGCCCCTGCCCGACAACCAGCCGCGACTCGACCAGGCGCTGGAAGCCATGACCGTGATGGTCGGCCGCATCGCCAGCGCGGGGGTGCCGGCCGACCGCACGTTCCTCGTCGGCTTCTCGCAGGGCGCCTGCCTGCTCTCGGAGTTCCTCGCGCGCAGCCCGCGCCGGTACGCGGGCGCGGCACTGCTCACCGGTGGCTTCATCGGCCCGGATCCCCGCTCCCCCAACGGTTCCCTCGCCGGAATGCCGGTCTTCCTCGGCACCAGCCAGTACGACGAGTGGGTGCCGCTGTCGCGCGTCGAGGAAACGGCCGCGCTGTTCCGCGCCATGGACGCCGACGTGACCTTCCGCGTCTACGACGACCGCGAGCACCTCGTGAACGATGACGAGATCGCCGAGGTCCGCCGCCTGCTGAGCAGCTAGCGCAACAGCCGCCGCAGGATCTTTCCGGTGGGAGACTTGGGGATCTCCGCGATGAACTCGACGAACCGGATCTTCTTGTACGGTGCGACCCGGTCCGCGACGAACGTCATCAGCTCACCGGCGCCGACCGGCCGCGAGGTCACCACGAACGCCTTCGGGGCCTCACCGCCTTCGGCATGCGGCACGCCGACGACGGCCGCGTCGAGCACCGCCGGATGGGTCAGCAGCACCGATTCCAGCTCCGCCGGCGCCACCTGGTAGCCCTTGTACTTGATCAGCTCCTTGAGCCGGTCGACGATCCAGAACACCCCGTCGGCGCCGACCCGGACGAGATCGCCGGTGTGCAGCCAGCCGCCGGTGATCGTCGCCGCCGTCGCCGCCGGATCGTTCAGGTAGCCCGCCATCACCTGCGGCCCGCGGATGAGCAGCTCACCCGTTTCGCCCTCGGCGACATCCTCGTCGGTGCCCGGTTTCACCAGCCGCGCCTCGGTGTTCGGGGCCAGCCGGCCGACGCTGCCCGCCGGGGTCGTGGGGAACGCGTCGTCGTACACCTGGTGCGTGCCGGGGCTCGCCTCGGTCATGCCGTAGCCCTGGCGGATCAGGCAGCCGAGGCGTTTCTCCGCACGCTCGGTCGTCTCGACGTCCAGCGGCGCGGCCCCGCACAGGGCATACCGCAGCGACGACAGGTCGTAATCGTCCACTTCGGACGCTGTCGCGAGCCTGAGCACCATGGGTGGCGCGAAATACACCCTCGTCACCCGATGCTCGGCCAGCGCGCGCAGATAGGTGCCGAGTTCGAAACGCGGCATCGTGACGACGGTGGCGCCGGCGGCGAGACCCGAGTTGAGCACGATCGTGTACCCGTAGATGTGGAAGAACGGCAGCACGGCGGCCTGCACGTCGTCCGGGCCGATCCGCCAGCCGACGCGGTGCTGCGCGAGGTTCGCGACCAGGTTGCGGTGGGTGAGCCGGACGCCTTTCGCGGTTCCGGTGGTACCACTGGAAAACGGCAGCACCGCGTCGGTCGTCGCTGGGTCGAGACGCGGACTGGGCGGGTCGCCGCCGGTGGGCAACTCACCGATCGGGATGACGCGGTCGAACGCCTCGCGGGCCTTGTCCATCGATTCGTCGGCGCTGATCAGCAGTTTCGCCTTCGCCGCGGTGAGTTGCCCGCGCACTTCGGCGGCGGTGAACATCGGGTTGACCGGGGTGACCGCGGCCCCGGTCGCGATCACGGCATGCGCGGCGACCGCCCACCGCGGCTGGTTGTGGCTCATCAGCCCGACCACGTCACCGGGCCCCACGTCGAGTCCGGCGGCGATCGTGTACACCGACGACCGCAGCTCCGCGTAGGTGATGGTCTCCCCCGTCGCGGCATCGACGAGAGCGGGTTTGTCACCGAAGCACGCCGCGCCGTCGATCACGTACTCGGTGAGCGTCAGGTCCGGGATCTCGATGTCGGGCAGCGGGCTGCGGTGGATCACGGCTGGTCCAGCTTCAGCACGCGCACCGCGTTGTCCTTCAGGATCTTCGGCCGCACCTGCGGTTTCAGGTCGAGCTTCGCGAAGTCGGCCAGCCACCGGTCCGGGGTGATCAGCGGGTAGTCCGAGCCGAACAGCACCTTGTCCTGCAACAGCGAGTTCGCGTACCGCACCAGCTGCGGCGGGAAGTACTTGGGTGACCAGCCCGACAGGTCGATGTGGACGTTCGGCTTGTGCGTCGCGACGGCCAGTGCCTCGTCCTGCCACGGGAACGACGGGTGCGCCATGATGATCGTCAGGTCCGGGAACTTCATGGCCACGTCGTCGAGCAGCATCGGGTTCGACAGCGACAGCCGCACTCCGCCGCCGCCCGGCATGTTCGCGCCGATCCCGGTCTGCCCGGTGTGGAACAACGCCGGGATCCCGTGCTCCTGCGCGACTTCGAGCAACGGGTCCGCGGTGCCGTCATCGGGCCCGAAGTCCTGGATGCTCGGGTGGAACTTCAGCCCGCGCACGCCGTGATGCTCGATCAGCCGCCGCAACTGCCGCGCGCCGACCCTCCCTTTGTGCGGGTCGATGCTGGCGAACGGGATCAGCACGTCGGAGTGTTTCGCCGCCCCTTCGGCGATTTCCTCGTTCGAGAGCGCCGGATGTCCGGTGAAGTACTCGATGTCCACGGTGAACACGACCGCGCCGATCCGGCGTTCCCGGTAGTACGCGGCGATCTCGTCCAGGGTGGGCCGTTTCGTGTCGGCGCCGAAGTGTTGCGAAGCCGCCTCGAGGAAGTCGCCGGGCAGCGACAGGTGCCCGTGCTCATCGGTCTCGATGTGGACGTGCACGTCGATCGCGTCCAGTCGCCGGATGTCCATGCCGAAAGGTGTACTCATCAATCGTTATGGTTGTCAATCATTGTTTCCGTCATATGGTTTGCTGGCACCATGACGAAGAACGGCACCCGGCCCACGCTCGACGACGACGCGGGCTTCCTGCTGGCGCGCGCGGGCGGCCGGGCCATCCGCGGGATGAACCGCGCGCTCGAGCCGTTCGGCCTGCGCAGCAGGCACTACACGGTGCTGATGGCCGCCGCCCAGCACGGCGGGCTGTCCCAGCGCGAACTGGGCGAGCTGCTGGGCATCGACCCGAGTGCCGTCGTCGCGCTCGTGGACGACCTGCAGCGGGCCGGTCTCGTGCGCCGCGACCCGCATCCCGGCGACCGGCGCACCCGCCTGGTGGTGCTGACCGCGGACGGCCGGAAGACGTTCGACAAGGCGAGCGCGCTGGCCGCCAAGGTGCACGACGACGCGCTCGCGCCGCTGGACCCGCACGAGCGCGCGACCCTCGTGGAGCTGCTGCGCCGGATCGGGCGCTGAGCCCGCTGCGATCGGGATCACGTCATCTCAATCGGTGGCCCTGGTCGCCTCTTCGGGGGAAAATCAGTTAGCATAGGTCAACTAATTTTTCTTCCGCGTAGTCAACGGCGACGTGAGCTTTCCTGGTTGGAGTGATAGCTGTGCGGTCTGCCCAGCAGACGGTGGACGGCCCGGTGGGAAACCACCGGCACAAGCGAACCTGGTCGATCGAAGAGCTGGGTCCGCGATACAAATGGATCGCGTTGTCGAACACCACGCTCGGCATGCTGATGGCCACGATCAACTCCTCGATCGTGCTGATCGCGCTGCCGGACATCTTCCGCGGCATCCACATCAACCCGCTGGAACCCGGCAACACCAGCTACCTGCTGTGGATGATCATGGGCTTCCTGGTCGTCACCGCCGTGCTGGTGGTGGGCTTCGGCCGGCTCGGCGACATGTTCGGCCGGGTGCGGATGTACAACCTCGGCTTCGCCGTGTTCGCGATCTCCTCGGTCCTGCTCGCCGTGACCTGGATGGACGGCAGTAGCGCCGCGATGTGGCTGATCGGCTGGCGGATCGTGCAGGGCATCGGCGGCGCGTTCCTGATGGCCAACTCGAGCGCGATCCTCACCGACGCGTTCCCGGTCAAGCAGCGCGGTCTCGCGCTCGGCATCAACGGTGTCGCCGCGATCGCCGGCTCGTTCCTCGGTCTCGTCATCGGCGGCCTGCTCGGCCCGGTCGACTGGCGCCTGGTCTTCCTGGTCTCGGTCCCGTTCGGCGTGTTCGGCACGATCTGGGCGTACCTCAAGCTGCACGACACCAGCGAGCGCTTCCGGGCGAAGATGGACTGGTGGGGCAACATCACCTTCGCGGTGGGCCTGATCGCCGTCCTCGTCGGCATCACCTACGGCATCCAGCCCTACGGCACGCACACCATGGGCTGGACCAGCCCGCTCGTGCTGACCTGCATCATCGGCGGCCTGATCGTGCTGGGCATCTTCGGGTTCATCGAGACCAGGGTCGCGAACCCGCTGTTCAACCTGTCGCTGTTCAAGATCCGCGCGTTCACCTTCGGCAACGCGGCGAACCTCCTGGCCTCGCTCGGCCGCGGTGGCCTGCAGTTCATCCTGATCATCTGGCTGCAGGGCATCTGGCTGCCGCAGCACGGGTACAGCTTCGAGCAGACCCCGCTGTGGGCCGGCATCTACATGCTGCCGATGACCGTCGGATTCCTTGTCGCCGCACCGATTTCCGGCGTGATCACGGATCGGATCGGCGGCCGTATGCTGGCGACGGTCGGCATGCTCGCGACCGCGGTGAGCTTCCTGCTGCTGGAGATCCTGCCGGTCAACTTCGACTACTGGGCCTTCGCGCTGATCCTGCTGGTCAACGGGCTCGGCATGGGCCTGTTCGCCTCGCCGAACCGGGCCGACATCATGAACAGCCTGCCCGCGAACGCGCGCGGCGCGGGCGCCGGGATGACCGCCACCTTCCAGAACTCGGCGATGGTGCTGTCGATCGGCTTCTTCTTCAGCCTGATGATCGCCGGTCTCGCCGACCACCTGCCCACCGCGCTGTCGACGGGCCTGACCGCGCACGGCGTGCCCGCGGACGCGGCCAACGGGATCGCGCACCTGCCCCCGGTCGGCGTGCTGTTCGCGGCCTTCCTCGGCTACAACCCGATCCAGCAGCTGCTGGGCCCGGTCCTGAACCAGCTGCCCGCCGACAACGCGTCGTTCCTCACCGGCCGCAGCTTCTTCCCGAACCTGATCTCCGGGCCGTTCTCCGACGGCCTGACCACGGCGTTCTGGTTCGCGATCATCGTCTGCGTCATCGCCGCGGTGCTGTCCTGGTTCGTCGGCAAGCCCAAGCCCGCGCTCGGCGTGCCGCGGGAGTCCGTGGGCGCGGAGCTCGCGAGCGAATCCGGTGAGCTGGTGGCCGAAACCCCGGTGCCGGTGCGGGGACCGGGCCGTCCCGGGGAGATCAGCGGCCGGCTGCGCACGCCCGCCGGGACCGGCGTGCACGGTGCGGTGATCACCGTGACCGGGGTGGACGGGATGCAGGTCGGCCGCGCCCGCGCGGACGAGACGGGCGGCTACGCGCTCGACGGGGTCACTCCCGGCACCTACACGCTGATCGTGACCGCGCCCGGGTTCCAGCCCGCCGCGGCCTCGGTCACCGTCAACGGGCTCGGCGCGGTGCACGACTTCGTGATCCTCGGCGGCGGGGTCGTCGCCGGCACCGTGCGGCGCTCCGGCGGCGGCGGGATCGAGGAGACGACAGTGCTCGCCACCGACCCGACCGGCCAGGTGGTCGGCCAGACCACCACCGCGCACGACGGGAAGTTCCTGCTCGCCGGGCTGCCCGCGGGCGAGGTCACGATCACCGCGAACGTCGACAACCACCGCCCGCACGCGGTCACCGTGCTCGCCGGCGCGGCCGATCCCGCCGAGGTGGAACTGCTCGTCGAGGCGTTCGGCATCCTGCACGGCACGGTCAGCGGCCCGGACGGCCAGGGCGTGGCGAACGCGACCGTGACGGTCAACGACGGCCAGGGCCACCCGGTCGCGACCGCGCTGACGGATACGGACGGGCGGTACGAGCTGCGCGATCTGGAGCCCGGCGAGTACACGGTCGTGACGAGCTTGTACGAACCGGCGGTGCGCCAGGTCGACCTCACCACCGGTGAGTCCGCGGACGTGGACGTCGACCTCGAGACCGGCACCCGGGCGGACGCGGCGTCATGACGATCCCCCAGCAGAACCGGCAGCAGGACCGCCAGGGCGTCGAGGTCTCCGGCCGTGTCTACGACACCGCCAGTGCCCCCGTCCCCGGCGCCGCGGTCACCCTCGTCGACGCGGGTGGCCGCCAGAGCGGCCGCACCGCGACCGACGACACCGGCCATTTCCGCCTGGTGGCACCGAATGCGGGCGCGTACGTGCTGATCACGTCCGCGCCCGCGCACCAGCCCGGTGCCACGACGGTGGCGGTCGGCGGCTCGCCGGTCCGGCTGGAGATCACGCTGCGCGGCTCGGGCGGGCTGCGCGGGGTGGTCCGCGCGGCGACGACCGGGGTGCCGATCATGGACGCCGCCGTCACCCTCACCGACGCGCGCGGGGACGTCGTCGACTCCCGGCTTTCCGGGCCCAGCGGTGAGTACGCGTTCACCTCGCTCCCGCCGGGCACGTACGTGCTCGCGGCGGGCGCGTCCGGCTACCGGCCGGCGGCGGTCGCCGTCACGACCGCGGAAACCGGGACGGCACAACAAGATGTGGAGCTCGCGGACGGCGCGGTGATCCGCGGCTCGGTGCGCGTGCCCGACGATCCGCGACCCACCGTCACCGTGACCCTGCTCGACGACGGCGGTCACGTCGTCCGTACCACGTTCGCCGACGAGGCCGGCCGGTACACCTTCCATGATCTCGATCCCGGCGCCTATACCGTGGTGGCCACGAGTTACTCCCCGTCCCGCGCGGTCGTCCGCGTCGAAGACGGCGGATGGACGCGGCACGACGTGCAGTTGGTGTAAGCGCTTACTCCGCGTGCTGTAAGTAATTCTGACGCACACGCTGAGTAGAGAAATTGTCACACGCTGGACACGGCGGTCAGTCTCTGATTGCATGATGCAACCGGGGCAGGGATTCAGCGGTCGGCGATGAGAAGGTAGTGGGAGTAGATGGTTACGCGGGCTCGGGAACTGCTCAACCGATCACGCGCACTGCTGGACCGCTCGCGTGAAGCGGCCGCGCAGTTCCTCGGCAATCCACCGCCACCACGCCCGAAGCTGGTGCTGGAGAGCGCGCCGGAACGCGCGGAACCCCTTGCCAGCGGCGAAACACTGGCCGCGGTCTGCGCCAACGTCGCGCTGCGCGACCTCAACCTCGTCGACTCGCTACTGTCGCAGCTGGAGGAGATGGAGGCGAGGGAGGAGAACACCGACCGGCTCGCCGAGCTCTACCACCTCGACCACCTGGCGACCCGGTTGCGCCGCAACGCCGAGAACCTGCGCGTGCTCGCCGGGCGCGACGCCAGCGACTCCCCGCCGGAGACGTCGTCGCTCGTCGACGTGATCCGCGCGGCCATGTCTTCGATCGACCACTACTCGCGCGTCACGATCGGCCGGGTGGTGTCGCTCGGCGTGGCCGGGTTCGCCGCCGAGGACCTGGGCCGCCTCGTGGCCGAACTGCTCGACAACGCGACGAAGTCCTCGCCGCCCACCGCCCCGGTGCGGGTCAGCGCGCACCTGACCGAGCGCGGCAGCGTGCTGGTGCGGATCGAGGACGAGGGCATCGGGCTGCCGCCGGACCGCATGCGCGAGCTCAACGACCGCCTCGACAACGCGCCCGTGCTCGACGATTCGGCGGTGCGGCACATGGGGCTCGCCGTGGTGCGCCGGCTCGCCGACCGCCACGAGCTGAAGGTCTGGCTGGACCGCCGCGTCCCGCACGGCACCATCGCCTCGGTGCTGCTGCCCGCCTCGGTCGTCAGCGAGCTGTCCGAGGCCGGCTGGTCCGGCGCGCAGACGGTCGTCTTCCCGGCCTCCGGCAGCGACGGCGCCAGCTCGCTCGCTCCCGAACCGCCCGCCCGCCTGGTCTCCGCCGGGCTGCCGAAGCGCACCGTGAACGCCGACGCGCCGGCGCGCCCCACGCCACGGCCCCGCCCGATGACGGAACCGGTCATCGGCGGCACCACCGCCAGTGGCCTGCCGCGGCGGGTCTCGCAGAGCATCAAGGCGCCCAACGGGACCCGGCCCCCCGCGGCGCCTCCGCCGCCCGAGACCGAGGCCGACCGGCAGGCCGGGCACGATCAGCTGCTGGCCGACCTCGGCGCGTTCACCGACGGGGAGCGGGCCGCCCGGGAAGACCAGCAGGACAAGCACGAACCGGACGCAGACGAGGGACAGCGGTAGTGGCGAGCGACCACCGGCAGGGCCAGGACTTCACCTGGCTGATCAACGACTTCGTCCAGCAGGTGCACGGCGTCAGCCACGCCCTGATCATGTCCTCCGACGGGTTCCCGCTCGCCGGGTCGGACGCGATGGACACCACGGAGAGCGAGCAGCTCGCCGCCATCGCCAGCGGCCTGCTCAGCCTCGCCACCAACAGCGCGACCCTGTTCGACAAGGGCGCCTGCGAGCAGATCATCATCCGGCTCTCGCGGGGCTACTTCCTGTTCATGGGCATCGACAACGGGGCGGGACTGGCGGTGCTGACCGGCCCCGAATGCGACATGAAGGTCGTCGCCTACGAGATGACCAAGTTCGTCACGGGCGCGGGCCACGCACTCACCCCCGAGGTGCGTGCGGACCTGCGCCGCGTGCTCACCGCCCGCCGCCCGCTCGGATAAACCCGGTACGGCCGGAACAAGGATGTGATCACGATGTCCCAGGATGCGGGGCGGGGCCAGGCGGTGAAGAAGCCGCGCAGCAAACGGATCCGCCCGTACACGCTGACCGGCGGGCGGACCCGCGGCCGGCACCAGCTGCTGGTGGAGACGCTGATCTCGGTGCCGCGCTACGATCCGGCGCTGTCGGACAAGCTGATGCCCGAGTCGAAGGCGCTCTACGAACACGCCCGCTCGCAGGCGTCGATAGCGGAGCTGTCGTCCCTGCTGTCCATCCCGCTGGGCGTGGTGCGGGTGCTCGTCAGCGATCTGGCGGCCCAGGGCGCGATCTTCATCCACCCCACCGCACACGCGTACCACCACGACCGGCACGTGCTCGAGAGGATCCTCAATGGACTCAAGCGGCTCCCCGTCTGATCCCGGCCAGCTCACGATCTCCGCGAAGATCGTCGTGGCGGGCGGGTTCGGGGTCGGGAAGACGACGCTCGTCGGGTCGGTGTCCGAGATCCCCCCGATCAACACCGAAGCCTGGATGACCGAGGCGAGCGAGGGCGTCGACGACCTGCCGCCGAACGGGACCAAGACCACGACGACCGTCGCGATGGACTTCGGCCGGATCTCGCTGTACCCGGACCTGATGCTGTACCTGTTCGGCACGCCCGGCCAGCCCCGGTTCTGGTTCCTGTGGGACGACCTGTCACGGGGCGCGCTCGGCGCCATCGTGCTCGTCGACACCAGCCGGCTGGACCAGTCCTTCGCCGCCATCAACTACTTCGAGAACGACTCGGAGCTGCCGTTCGTGGTGGCGGTCAACCTGTTCGACGGCGAGCTGACGCACGACCTCGACGAGGTCCGGGACGCGCTCGCGCTGCGCCCGGAGATCCCGCTCATCACGTGCGACGCGCGCCGGCCCGCGTCCGCGGTGACGGCCTTGCAGGAGCTGGTGTCCTACACGTTGTCCCTCGCCGAGGTCTCGGACTCCGGGAGGGTTCGCGCGCATGCCTAAGGTCCTGATCGTGGGTGCCGGCCAGTCCGGTTTGCAGCTGGCGCTCACGCTACGGGAGCACGACTTCGACGTCACCGTGATGTCGGCGCGCACCCCGGACGAGATCCGGCGCGGCCAGGTCATGTCCACCCAGGCGATGTTCCACCTGGCGCTGCAGCACGAACGCGAGCACGGGCTCAACCTGTGGGAACGCGACACCGTGAACATCGAAGGGCTCGGGGTGTCGATCGCCGGGCCCGGCGGCGCCCGGGTGATGGACTGGTTCGGCCGGCTCGACAACCCGGCGCAGTCGGTGGACCAGCGGATCAAGATGGCGGGCTGGCTGGAACTGCTGGAGGACCGCGGCGGCAAGGTCATCATCCACGGGGTCACCACCAGCGATCTCGACGCGCTGCCCGAGCACTACGACCTGGTGATCGTGGCGGCCGGCAAGGGCGAACTGGTCCAGCTGTTCGACCGCGACCCGTCGCGATCCCCTTATACGAAGCCACAACGGGCGCTGTCCGTGGTGTACGCCCACGGTGTCGGGCCGCGGCCGGAGCACCCGGACTCGCCCGGCGTGCGGTTCAACATCAACCCCGGTGTCGGCGAGTTGTTCATGATCCCCGGCCGCACCCTCGACGGGGACTGCGACATCGTGTTCTACGAAGGGATTCCCGGCGGTCCGCTGGACGCGTTCGCCGACCGGCCGGGGCCGCAGGAGCATTTCGACCGGATGCTGTCGTTGATGCGGCAGTATTTCCCGTGGGAGTACGAGCGCAGCCGGGACGCCGAGCTGACCGACGACAAGGCCACCCTCGCCGGCGGGTACACCCCGGTGGTGCGGCATCCGGTGGGCGAGCTGCCCTCGGGCGCGGTCGTGCTCGGCATGGCCGACGTCGTGGTGGCCAACGACCCGATCACCGGCCAGGGCTCGAACAACGCCTCCAAATGCGCCGCGTC
This sequence comes from Amycolatopsis sp. GM8, assembly GCF_021653975.1. GTDB lineage: Bacteria > Actinomycetota > Actinomycetes > Mycobacteriales > Pseudonocardiaceae > Amycolatopsis_E. Next base: position 518,172 of record NZ_JAJKFK010000003.1, read on the forward strand.
CTATTTGGACAGTATCCTCGCGAACGGGGACAAGCCGTTCGACCGCGCCTGGATGCAGGCGACGTTCGACAGGTACTGGGAGGACGCGCAGCACGCCACGATGTGGACCAACGCGCTGCTGCAGCCGCCACCACCGCATGTCCTGCAGATTCTCGGTGCGGCACAACAGAACGAGACGGTGGCGCGCAGGTTCGTGAACGGCTTCTCCGACCCGACCGATTACCAGCACTGGTTTCTCGACCCGGCGAAGGCCGAGAGATACCTCGCCGGTGTGGGGGCGACGCCGCCCGCTGGGTAAGATCATCCGGTCTGGGGAAAGGGCTTTCACATGCGCAGGATCCTGATCATCGGTGCGGGACAGTCGGGGCTCCAGCTGGCCCTGACGTTGCGGGACCACGACTACGACGTCACGCTCATGTCGGCCAAGACGCCCGATGAGATCCGCGGTGGCTGGGTCACCTCCACGCAGTGCATGTTCGCCGACGCGCTGGCCATCGAACGCAAGCACGGGCTGAACCTGTGGGACGACGTGGCGCCCGCGGCCGGCGGCCAGGGCGTGTCGATGCCCGGCCCGGACGGCGAGCGCGCGCTGAACTGGCTGGGCGCGTGGGAGGCCGGCACGGCGCAGTCGATCGACCAGCGGGTGAAGATGCCGGTGTGGCTGGAGCTGCTGGAGGAGCGCGGCGGCAACGTGATCATCCACGGGGTGACCACCGCCGACCTGAACTCGCTGGCGCACATGTACGACCTGGTGATCGTGGCGGCCGGTAAGGGCGAACTGGTGCAGCTGTTCGACCGGGACGCGTCCCGATCCCCTTTCACCAAGCCACAACGGGCATTGTCGGTGTCCTATGTGCACGGTACCGAGGCGCGGCCGGAGACCCCGGGCAACGTCGACGTGTGGGTGAACCTGGTGCCGGGCATCGGCGAGCACATCTCGATTCCCGGTTACACCCTGTCCGGGCCGTGCCAGATCCTTTACGTGTCAGGCATTCCCGGCGGTCCGCTGGACGCGTTCGCCGACCGGCCGCCCGCGCACGAGCAGTTCCGGCGGCATCTGGAGCTGTTCAAGCAGTATCTGCCGTGGGAGTACGAGCGGTACCGCAACGCGGAGATCACCGACGCCAAGGGCGTGCTCATCGGCGGGTACCCGCCGGTGGTGCGGCATCCGGTGGGTGAGCTGCCCTCGGGCGGTCTCGTGCTCGGCATGGCGGACGTGGTGGTGGCGAACGATCCGGTGAGCGGCCAGGGCGCGAACAACGCGGCGAAATGCGCCGAGGTGTACCTCACCAGCATCCTGGAGCACGGGGAGAAGCCGTTCGACCGGGAGTGGATGCAGTCCACTTTCGACACCTACTGGGACTACGCGCGGCACGTGGTGCGGCTGACCAACACGATGCTGATGCCGCCGCCCGAGCACATCCAGAAGATCCTCGGTTTCGCGCAGACCAACCAGAAGGTCGCGAACCGGTTCGCGAACGGCTTCAACAACCCGCCCGACATGGCGGAGTGGTTCTTCGAGCCCGAGAAGGCCGAGGCGTATCTCGAAAGCGTCGCCTAGCGCGGCGCGTACATGATCACGCCGACCCCTGCCAGGCAGATCAGCGCGCCGAGCACGTCGAACCGGTCGGGCCGGTAGCCGTCGGCGACCACGCCCCACAGCAGCGATCCGGCGACGAACACGCCGCCGTATGCGGCGAGGATCCGGCCGAAATGCGCGTCGGGCTGGAGGGTGGCGACGAACCCGTAGATCCCGAGCGCGATCACTCCCCCGCCGATCCACACCCAGCCGCGGTGCTCGCGGACGCCCTGCCACACGAGCCAGGCCCCGCCGATTTCGAAGATCGCCGCGAGCACGAAAAGGGCGATCGAGCGCACCACGGTCACTTGTGGTCCGCCTTTGGATCGTGCCGCCACGGGGCGAGCGCGACATCGGTGGCGGTCCGGATGGCCTGGTGCCGGTCGGCGGGAGTGGCGGCTTCGTCGGTGCGGTCGAGAAGTACCTGGAGCGCACCGTTGATGGCGCCGACGAAGGCCCCGGTGAGCGCCCCTGCACCCAGCTCGTCGAGCTGATCGGGAAACGCCTCGGCGAGCCGGCGGGCGATCTCGCGCTGGGCGTCGAGCTGGACCTGGAGGGCGCGCCCGCGCACCGCGGGCACGGTCTGGAACAGCCGGGTCCGCAGCGCCGCCGTCGGGCCGACCATCTCGTCGCTGCGCTCCCCGACCGTCCGCAGCGCGCGCAGCAGCACCTCGGCCGGGCCCTCGCCGGGCGCCCGGGTGGCGATCGCGTCGAGGGTCGCCTGTACCCGGGCGTCGGATTCGGGGAACAGCAGTTCTTCCTTGCTGGCGAAGTAACTGAAGAACGTCCGGCTGCCGATCTCGGCCGCGGCGGCGATGTCGGCGATGGTCGTCTCGTCGTAGCCCTGGCGCTCGAACAGCTCGGTCGCCGCGTCGAGCAGGGCCTGGCGGGTGCGGGCCCGTTTGCGCGCGCGGAGGGACATGCCGGAGATCCTACGACACTCAGCGCAAATCAGCAGTCATTGCAAGTTTGCAGCGACTGCGGTTATCGTGGAGGCATGCGAAACGTCCTGATCTCCGGAGCCGGCGTGGCCGGCCCGACGCTGGCGTACTGGTTGGCGCGCAACGGGTTCCGGCCCACCGTGGTGGAACGGTCCGCGGGCCGGCGCTCCAGCGGGAACCCCGTCGACGTGCGTGGCCCGGCCGTGCCCGTGACCGAGGCGATGGGTGTGGTGCCGCGGCTGCGCGAAGTGGCCACGCGGACGACGAGGATGGTGGTGCTCGACGGGGCGGGCCGGCCGGTGACCACCCTGAAAACGCCTGCCACCACAGGGAACGAGGTCGAGGTGCCGCGCGCCGATCTCGCCACCGTGTTGTACGAGGCGGCGCGGGACGACGCCGAGTTCCTGTTCGACGACACGATCACCGCGCTGGAGCAGGACGAGCACGGCGTGGACGTCACCTTCGACAACGCGCGACCGCGCCGGTTCGACGTGGTGATCGGCGCGGACGGGCTGCACTCCGTGGTGCGGCGCCTGGCTTTCGGGCCCGAGCGGGAGTTCGTCCGGCCGATCGGTATCCACGTCGCCACGTTCCCGCTCGGGGAGCCGACCGACCACCCGCGGGACCTGCTGGTGTCCAATACGCCGGGCCGGCTGGTCTCGATCCACCCGTCGCGCGAGGAAGCGCTGGTGGCGTTCATCTTCCGTTCGTCCATTGTAGACTTCGACAACCGGGACATCGTGCAGCACAAGCGAATCGTCACCGACGCCTACGCGGGTCTGGGCTGGCGGGTGCCGGACCTGCTCGAGCGACTCGAGGACACGAAGGACCTGTACTTCGACTCGGTCAGCGTGGTCGACCTGCCCAGCTGGTCACGGGGCCGCGTCGCACTGGTCGGCGATGCCGCGTCGTGCGTCTCGCTCCTGGGCGACGGCTCGAGCCTCGCGATCGCCGGCGCGCATACCCTAGCCGAGGCGTTGGCCGACGGTAGCGGCTTCGCCCGCTACGAAGCCGTCCACCGGACCCGGGTGATGCCGAAACAACGCGCCATCAACCGCGCCGCGGCGATGCTGGTCCCGAAGACTCGCCTCGGCCTGGCCACCCGCAACGCCGCGGCCCGCCTCTGGCCCGGCGGCCTCTGACACACCTCGGCGCGCGCCCTCAGGTGGCGAAGCCGAACCGTTCCGAGTGGACCTGCTCCGCCGGCACGCCGAGGGCGTCCATCGTGCGCAGCACGGTGGCGGTCATCCGGCCGGGGCCGCAGACGAAGACGTCCCGGCTGCGCACGTCCGGCACCAGCGCGGCGATGTTGGCCGGGCCCAGCACCGGACCACGCGGGGTCGGCGCGGCCGACGGACCGGTCAGCAGGTACAGCACCGCACCACGACGCTTGGCGAGCGCGTCCAGTTCCTGGATGAGCACGGCGTCCGCGGTGGACCGGGCGCGGTAGAGCACGACGGCATGCCCGCGCAACTCCTCCAGCAGCGCCCGGATCGGGGTGACCCCGACGCCACCCGCGATCAGCAACGCGGCGTCCTTCAGGCGGTTCAACCCGGTGAAGGCACCGTAGGGCCCCTCGAAGTAGACCCGGGTGCCCGGCCGGAGGGCACGCAAGCGCGCACTGCTCTCCCCCACCGCTTTCACGGTGATCCGCAGCTCGTTCCCGTGCGGGGCGGCGGAAAGCGAGTACGGATGCGCCTGCCAGCGCAGCCCCGGCGCGGCGAACCGCCACAGGAAGAACTGCCCGGCGCGGGCCCGCAGCCGCCGCAAGTCGCGACCGGTCATCAGCACCGACACCACGTCGGGCGACTCGAACCGCACGTCCACAACCCGCAGCCGGTGCCGCAGATTGCGCGCCATCGGCAGCAGGAGCCGGCCAGTCAGGAGCGCCGCGAGCGAGCCGAACCACAGGATGTCCAGGTAGATACCGGTCGCGGCGGACCGGGCGAACGTGGTGCCGAGCAGGCTCGCGTGCAGGAACCCGAGCACGACAGCGGCGTAGGTGCCGAGGTGGATGACGTGCCAGACCTGGTAGGGCAGCCGGCGGCGGGCGAACCGCGCCGAGACGAACGCGACGAGCACCAGCAGCACCACCGCGAGCGTGCCGAACAGCACCCCGTCGACCGTGGTCTCCATTTCGAGCACCTCGGTCAGCAACGGCTTGCCGCTGACGTGCGCGTAGCCGAGGGTGATGAACACGCCGTGCGTGACGAGGAGCGTGACCAGGGTCATCCCGCTCACGCGGTGCCACGAGGTGAGCCGGTCGGTGCCGATGCGGTGGTCCAGCCACGGGATCCGCGCCACGAGCACGAGTTGCAGCGCCAGCACGCACGTGGCGTTGACGGCGCAGAACCGTCCGATGTCGACGAGCGGGTCGGAGCCGGGCAGGGACAGGGCGTACAGGAAGTTGATCAGCAGCAGGTTGGCGACCGCGATCGCCGCCAGCGTGCGGCGCGCGATGCGGCGCGCCGGCCGCCGGGTGGTGGTCTCGTCGGCGATGGTGGTCACGGGACCGCCCGAAGTCTGGGGCGGCCAGGCAGGCCGGTGCGCCGCCGCGGGCGGGTCGTGTCGGGGAAAACGGGTGCCGGTAGGGTGATGCTGCGTTGGAGGCTCCATGGCCGGGTCTCCTCTGGTGCGGCTTCACGACTGTTCGTCTCGGGTTACACGGCTGCCCGCCGCGGCGAGTTCAGGAAACCGCCGACCTTCTCTCAGGGTTTTCATGGTTGCGGCGCAGCCGCCTCTCAGCCCGCGGGCGTTCACTGGTCCCATGAGCTACTACCCGCCGCCCCCGCAGCCGCGGAACCAGCCCGGCCCGCTGCGCACCCTCGGGCTCGTGCTGGCCGCGGTGGCTCTCGCCGCGCTCGTCGCGACCGCGTTCCTGGTCGGCGGCCTGCACCGGTCACCATCGATGCGGTCGCTGGGCTTCGGCCAGCAGGGGAACTCCAGCCAGCAGAACACGACCCAGTCCCTCGACGCGAACGCCGTCGCCGCGAAGGTCTCGCCCGGGCTCGTCGACGTCAACACGACGCTGGGCTACCAGAACGCCCAGGCCGCGGGCACCGGCATGGTGCTGACGCCGAACGGCGAGGTGCTCACCAACAACCACGTCGTCGAAGGCGCCACCAGCATCTCGGTCACCGACATCGGCAACGGCAAGACCTACAAGGCGTCCGTCGTCGGCTACGACCGCACCCAGGACGTCGCCGTGCTGCAGCTGGAGAAGGCCTCGGGCCTGTCCACCGTGAGCACCGCGAACTCCGACCAGGTCGCCGTCGGGGACGCGGTCGTCGGTATCGGCAACGCCGGTGGCACCGGCGGCGCGCCGAGCGTCGCACCGGGCACCGTGACCGCGCTGGGCCAGTCGATCACCGCGAGCGACGAGTCGAGCGGCAGCTCCGAACAGCTCGACGGGCTCATCCAGGTCAACGCGAACATCCAGTCCGGTGACTCGGGCGGCGCGCTCGCGAACTCGGGCGGCCAGGTGATCGGCATGAACACCGCGGCGTCCACCGGATACCAGTTCGGGCACGGCCGCGGCGGCCAGCGGCAGAGCCAGAGCGCCGAGGCCACCGGGTACGCGATCCCGATCAACCAGGCGGTGACCATCGCCAAGCAGATCGAGGCGAAGTCGTCGTCCTCGACCGTGCACATCGGCAGCTCGGCGTTCCTCGGCGTCTCGGTCGCCGACTCCGGGCAGGGCGCCGTCGTGCAGCAGGTGGTTTCCGGTGCGCCGGCGGCGCAAGCGGGCCTGTCGGCCGGAGATGTGCTGACCGGGATCAACGACCAGACGATCGACTCGGCCACCACGCTCACCAACCTGATGGACGGCTTCCACCCCGGCGACAAGGTCACCCTCAGCTGGCTCGACCAGACCGGGCAGCAGCAGTCCGCCACCGCCACTCTCGTCGAAGGCCCTGTCGGCTAGCGAAAGTCTCTCCCCAGGGGTGCCGCCGCGAGCTACGCTCGAAGGCACTCCTGGGGAGGTTTCATGCGCACGGCATGGGTGGTGTGCCTGCTCGTTCTCGCGGGCTGCGCGCCGCCGGGCCCGGAAAAGCCGGCGGCCTGCGCGGTGAACCAGGGCGCGCTGCCGGACTGGGCCCGCGCCGGCTTCTCCCCGCCGGACCAGCAGGTGCGGTACGCGCTCGGCGCGCAAGGCGAGATCCTCGGCGTCCTGTTCACCGATTCGCTTCAGGTCCCACCTCCGCCCACCGGCAGCAACAAGATCCTCTGGGTGTCCAAATCGGACAGTGCGGGCCCGCTGAAGATCGACGCGACACTGGCCGGTTCCGGGCTCACCACGACCCGCGAGGTCCCGGACGGCCCCGGCCCGTCGAACGTCGACCTGCCGGCGCCGGGTTGCTGGTCGCTGGAGCTCAGCTGGCCCGGCCACCACGACCGGGTCGAACTGCCGTACCGGGCCGGTGGCTGACCCGGCATACTGCGCCGTTCGTTACTGATCCGACCACAGTCACGGCTGTCCGGCTTACGTAGCAACGGTTCCGCGCCGCTCGGGGGCCGCCTGCTTTTGGCCGGATCAGTAAACTGGCCTCGTGCCAAGGCCCAACAGCACCGTGGTGATCGTCGCGGGCACCGCCGCCGACAAGGTCGTGTCCCGCCTCGACGGGCTCGCGAACGTGCGCGCCGCCGCCGGGCAGGACGAGGAATCCGCGCGTGCGCTGATCGCGCAGTCCCATGCCGCGTACGTCGTGCACGACGCCGACCCGCTCAGTGGCGTCGCCGCCGCGTGGACGGGTTTCTTCGACCGGACCGACACGCCGGGGACGCTCGAGGTCGCGGTCGAAACGACGCTGGCGGGGCTGCGCCGCGGAACTGTGCAGCTGCCCGACTACTACGTCGTGCTGGAGCCGGAATCCTTGCCGGCGACGGAGAAACACTGGTGGCTCGGCGTGCTCGCCGGGATATCGCCGAACCGGGTCATCCCCGCGCGGGCCAGCGCGGGCGCGGTCGCCGACGTGCTCTCCCGCCTGCCGTCCGGCCGGTGGTGGCCGGACCCGCCCGACGAGTGGCTACGCGGCCTCGGCCACGCCGTCCCGGACCAGGTAGGCGTCCCGGGCAGCGCTTAGCCGCGCGCGAGTCCGACACTCACGACGCCGAGTCCAACACTCGCGAGGGCGAGTCCGACGCTCACGACGGCGTGTTTGCATGCTGTGTCGGTGAGTTTGCTTGCCACGTCGGCGTGTTTGCCGCTCTCGTCGGTGAGTTGGCGCGCCGCGCGGTCACCAGTCCGACAGGACCGTTTCGAAGGCCAGTTCCGCGGCACCGAGCAACTTCGCGTCCGTGCCCAGCGCGGACGTGCACACGCGAGTACCGCCGAGCGCCCGGCTGACGAGGCTTCGTTCCCGCACGATCTGTTCGACCTTGCCGACGACCGGCGCGGGCAGCGCGCTGAACAGGTCGCCGAGCACGACCAGTTGCGGGCACAGCAGGTTCACCACGTTCCCGAGCCCGAGCGCGAGCCATTCGACGAACTCGTCGAGCCGCGCGAGCGCCTCGTCCCCGGCCTCGCCGAGCGCACGCAGCTCGGCGACGATCGCGCCGACCGGCGAGTCCTCGTCGATACCCAGCGCACGGCACAGCGCGCGCTCCCCGATCTCGGTTTCCCAGCAGCCGCGCGATCCGCAGTAGCACGGCCGCCCACCGGGTTTGACGACCATGTGGCCGACCTCGCCGATATGGTGCCCGCCCGCCCCGCGCATGGACAGCCCGTTGGAGATCACCCCGCCGCCGACGCCGACGTCCGCGCTGATGTACACCACGTCGTCGTGCCTTCGCGCCGCACCACGCAGATGTTCGGCCAGCGCCCCGAGTTCGGCGTCGTTTCCCATGTGCACGGGCAGCTTCAGCGCGTGCGAAAGCCAGCCGCCCAGCGGCACGTCCGTCCAATGGAGATTCGGCGCCTCGTGCACATAGCCGTCCGAGTGCCGCACCACGCCGGGCACGGAGACGCCGATCGCGACCGGGCCGACCTCCTGCTCCGCGACCAGCGGCCCGACGTAGTCCATGATCTTCGTGAACACCTCGGTCGGCTCGCCGTGCCCGCCGCGGACCCGCCAGCTGTCCCGCCCGAGGATCTGCCCGCCGATGCCGACCAGCGCCATCGCGGCCCGCTCCACCCGGATGTCGATCGCCAGCACCACCGCGGCCTGCGGCTGCGGCAGCACCAGCAGCGACGGGCGGCCGGCCCCGCTGCGCTGGGCCGGCACCCGTTCCTCGACGACGCCGTCCTCGGCGAGCCCGTCCACCAACGCCTTGATCGTGCTGCGGTTGAGCCCCAGCGCGGTCGCGAGGCTGGCCCGGGTGGACGGGCCGTCCACGTGGAGGCGGCGCAGCAGGGCCGCCCGGTTGTGGCGACGAACGTCGTCCGGGCGAGTCCCGGAAGTCGATGTTGTCGTCACCTATCGCGCCCCTGCTGCAGTTTCTCCTTCGCCGTCGCCACGCCGCCTCAGCGCGCGGCTGCGGCGCGCCTGCGCGACAAGGCGTCGACGGCCGCCGCGACCAGCAGCACCAGACCCGTGATGATGTTGACCGTGTCCGCCTGGTAGCCGAGCAACCCGAGTCCATTCTGGACGGTCGCGAGGACGAGACCACCGATGACCGCGTCCCGCATCCGGCCGCGGCCACCGAACAGCGACGTGCCACCGATGACCGCCGCACCGACGGCGAACAGCAGGGTGTTGCCGTTACCGGCGTTGCCGTCCACCGAACCGACCTTCGAGCTGTACACGATGGCCCCGATCGCGGCGATCGACGAGCAGATCACGAACACGCTCATCCGGATCTTGTCGACCTTCACCCCGGCCCGCCGGGCGGCTTCCTTGTTGCCACCGACGGCGTACACGTGCCGGCCGTACCGGGTGCGGTCGAGCACGAACGTGCCGACGATCAGCAGCACCAGGATGATCGGCACCACCCACGGGATGCCCTCGATCGTGGTCAGGGCGGGGTTGGGCGAGCGGTTGATGGTGAACAGGTACGTCGCGACCGCGCCCAGCACCACGACGGCGCCGACCTTGATCGCGATCAGCGTGGTCGGCTGCGCGACCAGCCCGTTGCGCAGCCTGGAGAAGTGCCGGAACAGCACCACGATCGCGTATCCGCCGCCGGCCACGATGAACAGCACCCAGCTGGCGATGATACCGAGGTTGCCGTTGGCCACGTCGAACAGTACCTTGCTGTCCCGGATCGGGATCGTGCCGCCTTCGCCGACGAGCGCGAGCACGACGCCGTACCACGCGATGAACAGCGCCAGTGTCACCACGAACGACGGGATGCCGATCTTCGACACCAGCGCGCCGGTGAGGCTGCCGATCACCGTGCCGATCGTGATCGCGAGCAGGATCTCGACCCACGGGTTCGCGGCGAAGCCGATCAGCAGGATCAGCAGCGCGATCGCGGACAGCGCCGCGCCGATCCAGATCCGCATCCACACGCACAGCGCGATCGCGATCACGGCACCGAGGACGAAGCCGTAGAAGACGGTCGTCCCCATGGCGCCGAGCAGGTTGCCGTGCTGGGTGAGGTGCAGCGCGAGCACCGAAGCGGCCACGCCGGACGCGGTACCCGCCGACAGGTCGATCTCGCCGAGCAGCAGCACCGGCACGATGCCCATCGCGATGATCGTCTGACCGCCGCCCTGGGCGAACAGGTTCGCGATGTTGTTGAGTGTCAGGAACGAGTCGGAGAGGCTGGTGAACACGATCACCAGCAAGAGCAGGCCGAGCAGCGCCGGCACCGCGCCGAGCTCGCCGCCGCGCAGCCGCCGGAAGTAGTCACCGACCGCTTCGGACGTGCTGCGCGAGGTGGTGTCGATCCCGAAGTCGGCGATGGCCGAGGAATCCGGGTCGGAAGGCTTGATGGGTGTCTCAGTCATTTCGCTTTCCTCGCCTACACGGCCGCGACTTCGGGCCGGGCCAGGCCGAGCTCGCCCGACCGGCCGGCGGTGATCAGCTCGACCACCTGGTTGTTGGTGACGTCCTTGGTCGCGACATCGGCGGCCAGCCGCCCGAGATAGAGCACCGCGATGCGGTCGGCGACCTCGAACACGTCGTTCATGTTGTGGCTGATCAGCACGACGCCCAGGCCCTGCTCGGCCAGCCGCCGCACCAGGTCGAGCACCTGGCGGGTCTGCGCCACCCCGAGCGCGGCGGTGGGCTCGTCGAGCAGCACCACCTTGCTGTTCCACAGCACGGCCTTCGCGATCGCCACGGTCTGCCGCTGCCCACCGGACAGGGACGACACCGGCGTGCGCACGGACTTGACGGTGCGCACGGACAGCGAAGCCAGCGTCTTGCGTGCGTCGAGTTCCATCGAGGCCTCGTCGAGCAGGCCGTTCTTCACGCGCTCGCGGCCCAGGAACATGTTCTGCACGATATCCAGATTGTCGGCGAGCGCGAGATCCTGGTACACGACCTCGATGCCGAGCGCCGCGGCCTCACGCGGGTTGTGGATGTGCACGGGCTTGCCGTTGAACAGCACTTCACCGCTGTCGGTGCCATGGATGCCCGCGATGGCCTTGACGAGGGTCGACTTGCCGGCGCCGTTGTCGCCGACGAGTGCCGTCACCTCCCCCGGGCGCACCGTGAGGTCCACGTCGTGCAGCACGTGGACCGGGCCGAAACTCTTGTTCACACCGCGCAGTTCGAGGATCGGCTCGTTCACCGCGGTACCTCCACATCGTCGGGGGCGCCACTGTGGGGAAGCACCGCCCGCGAGCGGTACTTCCCCACGGCTGACGCGAGGGTCAGGAAATACCCAGCTGGGTGCACACCGCGGCGGCGTCGTCCGTGCAGATCTCGCTGGCCTTGACGTAACCCTGGTCGACCACGATCTTCACGTTCTGCTTGGTCACCGACTGCGGCTGCAGCAGCACCGACTTGACCGTACGGTTGTTCTTCGGGTCCTGAGAAGAGTCCTTCGCGATCGCGTCCGCACCGGCGGTGTCGCCCTTGATCAGCGCGGCGGCCAGCTGCGCGGCAGCGTCGGCCTCCTGCTGGATCGGCTTGAACACGGTCGAGTACTGGACACCCTGGAGGATGGCCTTCAGGCCCGCGGCGCTCGCGTCCTGGCCGGTCACCGGGACCTTGCCGGCAAGACCGTTCTTCTGCAGCACGGTGATGATCGCGCCGGCGAGACCGTCGTTGGCCGCCAGCACGCCGTCCACCTTGCCGCCGTTGGCCGACAGCAGCTGCTCGAAGGTGTTGCCGCCCTTCTGGTTGTCCCAGCCGTCGATGGCCTGGCTGGCGACGAGCTTCAGCGCGCCCGAGTCGTACAGCGGCTTGACGATCTCTTCCTGCCCGTTGTGGAACAGGGTCGCGTTGTTGTCGGTCGGCGAGCCCTCGATCTCGATGACCTGCCCGCCCGGCTTACTGGCCAGCGCGTCCTTGAGCGCGGTGCCCTGCAGCCTGCCGACGTTGACGTTGTCGAAGCTGACGTAGTACTTGGCGCTGCCGCCCAGGTTGAGCCGGTCGTAGTCGATGACCGGGACGCCCTGCTGAGCGGCCTTCTGCTCGACCGTGGCGCCGACGTCACCGCTCGGCGCGGCGATGATCAGCACCTTGACGCCCTGGCTGAGCATGCTGTCGGCGTACTGCGAGAACTTCTGGTTGTCACCCTGCGCGTTCTCGATGATCGGGCTCATGCCCGCCTTGGTGAGCGCCGCCTGCAGCATCGGCTGGTCGAAACCGGCCCAGCGCGCGGAGGTGGCGGTCTCCGGGAGGATGACGCCAACCTTCGGGCCGCCGCTGCTCGAACCGCCCTGGTCACCGCTGCTCGAACCGCCCGAACTGTTGGCGCCACAGGCCGTCAGGGCCAGGGCCACGCCGGTGCCGGCGGCCAGGAGGGCGAGAGTCTTACTCCGCTTCATTGCGTCCCCTAGGGAAATGTTGTGGTCGGCAACATTTGAATGTTGTGTACGACAACATACTTCCCCGGATGGCCTAACGGTAGGTTTCCGGACCGATTCAGCCTCTTGGGGCAGTTCACGTTCTGGTAACAACCCGTATGCGTGACACCTACCCGTTCGTCCGCCTCAGCTTCCTCGCCCCGAGTCTGATACGCGAGACCTGTTCACATCCTCGTAACACGTCCGAGGCCTACCCGAGGCGCGGCCGGGACAGGGTCGTGTCGACGAAGGCCCGCGTCGCCGCGGTGATCGGCCCCGACCGGTGCACCAGCCACTGCGGAAGCCGCTCGGGCGGTGCGAAGCGGTACACCCGGGCGCCCGCCCGGCGGGCCAGCTCGCTCCAGCCGTCCGGCATCAGCCCGGCGCCGATCCCGCGCAACACCATGGGCAGCACCACGCCGCGGTCCCCCACCTCGGCCGCGATGGTCACGTCGTCGACCGTCTCCGCGAGCCGGTCGAACAGGGCGCGCACGGCGGTCGCCGGTGTCGGCACGACGAACCGCATGCCCTTCAGGTCTTCCCGGGTGACGGTGTCGCCCGTGCCGATCTCGGTGCCGGGCGGCGCGACGACGAGGAATTCCTCGTCCCGCAGGTGATGCGCGATGAGCCCTTGCCCGGCCGGGCGCTCGGCGCTGCCGCACACGCCGACCTCGCACCGGCCCTGCACGACCATCGCCACCACTTCGGCCGCCGACAGCGCGGGCGAGGTACTGACCAGCACGCCCGGATGTTTTTCACTCAGTTCGGCGATGATGCTGATCACCGGTTCGAGTGCCGAGGACGAGGTCGCCGCGACGTCGACCCGGCCGACCGGCCCGTCGCCGGCCGCCCGCGCCGCGGCCCGCAGGGCCTCGAGATCCCGCAACACCAGCCGGGCCCGGTCGGCCAGTTGCTCCCCCGCGCTGGACAGCACGGCGTTGCGGCCCACCCGGTGGAAGAGCGCGACGCCCAGCTCCCGTTCGAGCTTCGCGATCGCGCGGGACAAAGACGGCTGGGCCACCCGCAACGCCTGGGCCGCATGGGTGAATCCGCCGTGCTCGACAACCGCGACGAAGTACTCCAGCTGCCGGCGTTCCATAGCCTGACGCTATCGGAATGGTGTCCCACATGTCTTGGACGCCGGCCCGGGCCGCGCGGGACACTGCGAGGATGTTCCAGACGCGGCCCACCTTGCAGGGCACCTTCGGCATGGTGTCGTCCACCCACTGGCTCGCTTCGGCCGCCGCGATGGCCGTGCTCGAAGACGACGGGAACGCTTATGACGCGGCCGTCGCCGCCGCGTTCGTGCTGCACGTGGTGGAGCCGCATCTCAACGGGCCGGCCGGCGAAGTGCCGATGATCATCGCGCCCGCCGGTGCCGCGCCGAAGGTCCTTTGTGGACAGGGACCGGCCCCGGCCGGGGCCACGATCGAGCACTACACCTCGCTCGGGCTGGCTCTCGTGCCCGGCACCGGGCCGCTGGCCGCCGCGGTGCCCGGCGCGTTCGACGCGTGGCTGCTCCTGCTGCGCGACCACGGCACGAAATCCCTCGACGAGGTCCTGAAGTACGCCATCGGCTACGCCGAGAACGGCCATCCCGCGGTCGAGCGCATCGGTGCCACGGTCGAGACGGTGCGCGAGCTGTTCGAGACCGAGTGGACCAGTTCGGCGGAGATCTACCTGCGCGACGGAAAGTCGCCCGCGCCGGGTGCGCTGCTCAAGAACACCGCGCTGGCCGCGACGTGGCGCCGCCTGCTCGCGGAAGCCACCGGCCCGAGCCGGGAGGCGCGGATCGACGCCGCCCGGAAGGTCTGGCGCGAGGGCTTCATCGCCGAGGCGATCGCGGCACACGCGGCACAGGCCACAATGGACACTTCCGGCGAGCGCCACGCCGGAACCCTGACCGGGCAGGATCTCGCCTCGTTCGAAGCGTCCTATGAGGACCCGGCGACGTACACCCGGAACGGCTGGACCATCGCGAAACCCGGGCTGTGGAGCCAAGGTCCGGCGTTCCTGCAACAACTCGCCCTGCTGCCCGGCGAACTCGACTACGCGACACCGGACTACTACCACACGCTCATCGAGGGCACGAAACTCGTGATGGCCGACCGCGAAGCGTGGTACGGCGACAGCGCGGACGTCTCACTGGAGACCCTGCTTTCCGCTGGGTACAACGATTCTCGCCGCGCGCTCATCGGCGAGCACGCGTCGCGCGAACTGCGTCCCGGCCGCCCCGACGGCCGGGAACCCCGGCTGAGCAAGCATGCCGAGCGCGTCATCGCCGGCGACACGATCGCGACTCCGGCGGGCGCGGGCGAGCCGACGGTCGCGAAGAACGGCGCCACCCGCGGCGACACCTGCCACGTCGACGTGGTCGACCGGTGGGGCAACATGATCGCGGCGACGCCGAGTGGCGGCTGGCTGCATTCGAACCCGGCCATCCCCGGTCTGGGCTTCCCGCTCGGCACCCGGCTGCAGATGGCGTGGCTCGACCCCGGCCTGCCGAACTCGCTCGCGCCGGGCAAGCGTCCGCGCACCACGCTCAGCCCCTCGCTGGCGTTGCGCGACGGTGTGCCGGTGATGGCTTTCGGCACGCCCGGCGGCGACCAGCAGGACCAGTGGAGCACCCATTTCTTCCTGGCTGTCACACTGCGCGAAAAAGTGCGGAATGGTCTGGACCTGCAGGGCGCGATCGACGCGCCGAACTGGCACACCGAGAGTTTTCCGGGCTCGTTCTATCCGCGCGCGATGACCCCCGGCGCCGTCAGCGTGGAGTCGCGGATCGGCGACGACGTCATCGCCGCGTTGAAGGCCCGCGGGCACGACGTGACCGTCGGGGAACCGTGGTCCGAAGGGCGTTTGTGCGCCGTGGCACGCGACCCGGAGACCGGAGTGCTCTCGGCTGCGGCCAACCCGCGCGGAATGCAGGGATATGCCGCCGGGCGATAAGCGACAGTCCATTCGCGACAGTGGGCCGGTATAGCCGGCCCACTGTTTTTTGTGTGATTTCCGATACATGCCGTCCGCGCCATCGTTGAAAATACTGAGAAGTAGGTTCCCCGTTACCTTCTGGCGGCACCGGCAACCGGTGTCGAAACTTGTTGCCGGAACCCGGCAAACCCTTGAATGCAAATTGCCGACCCCTTACGCTTCTGCGCGACCGAGCCGAACCGAGGGGCCCTAGAAGGGAAACAAGTACGACGGTGGATACCGCTCGGCTGCGCACCAGTTGGCACAAAGTCACGGATTTCGGTGGCGGAGTGCCGTTGTTCTTCTATTCGACGCTGTTCCTGACCCACCCCCAGCTGCGGGAGATGTTTCCGGCGGGCATGTCGGCCCAGCGGGACAAGCTCGTCCGCGCACTGGGCACGGTGGTGTCGAACGTCGACGACCTCGACAGCGCCGTCCCGTTCCTGCAGCAACTGGGCCGTGACCACCGCAAGTTCGCGGTCACCGCCGAGCATTACCCGGCGGTCGGGCAGGCACTACTCGCCACGCTGGAGCATTTCCTGCACGACGACTGGACACCGGACCTGGCCGCGGACTGGGGCGCCGCCTACAAACTGGTCGCCGACGTGATGACGGCCGCCGCCGGCGAAGACGAGCAGAGCTCGCCGCCGTGGTGGAACGCCGAGGTGCTGCGGCACGAACGGCGCACCCTCGACATCGCCGTGCTGACCTTGCGTACCGACCAGCCGCTGAAATGGCTGCCGGGACAGAGCATCGCGGTGGAAACCGAGCTGCGGCCCCGAGTCTGGCGGTACTACTCCCCCGCCACGCCACCGCGCGACGACCACCTCCTCGAACTGCACGTCCGGATGGTCGACGGCGGTGCGGTCAGTTCGGCACTGGTGCAGGCGGTGACCGCGGGCGACGTGCTACGGCTCGGCGCCCCGGTCGGCTCGCGGCTCACGCTCGACCACGGCAACGACGTCGTGCTGGTCTCGGGCGGCACCGGATTCGCGCCGATGAAGGCGCTGCTCAGCCAGATCGCCCAGGAACCCGTGCCGCGCAACGCACAGCTGTTCCTCGGCGCGCGCACGGCGCGGGACTTCTACGACTCGCCCGCGCTGCAGGCGCTCGACCGGGCGCTGCCGAGCCTGCGCGTGACCCCGGTCGTGTCCGACGACCCGCGGTTCCCCGGAGTCCGGGGCCTGGCCGGGGAAATCGCCGCGCGCTACGGGCCGTGGCCGGGTCGGGAGATCTACGTGTGCGGTTCGCCGGCAATGGTGGCGGGGACCCAGGAACTGTTCCATGCGGCCGGTGTGGACGCCGAGCGCGTCCATTGCGAGGACTTCACCGGCTACCAGGATCCGACGGAGGCCGGGATCGGCCTCCTGAAGAGGGGATAGGGACTCCCAGCATGACTTTGCAGGCAGGTGACCGACATTCGGCGGTCCGGCGGGTGCTCACCCCGGAGCGGATCCGCAGCATCACGTTCAGCAGGACCCCGCTGGGCCGTCGCGGGGTCGACCCCGACGAGGTCGAACTGTTCCAGCACCGGCTCGCCGAGGAGATCGCCGCGGGCGAAGCGGAGAACGCCCGGCTGCGCGCGGAGGTCGACCGGCTGCGTGACTGGTACCGCAGCCACGGCGAGAACGTGGACCCGGTGCTGCTGCCCAGAACGGTGAACGTGGAAGCCGTGAACCTGTTGTCCGAGGCGCAGTTGCAGGCCGAGGCGTACATCGCGCAGGCGGAGGCGCAGTGCCGCCGGCTGACCGGCGATGCCCGCCGGCAGGCGGTCGCGCTGCTGTCGGACGCCGAGCAGCGGGCCGAGATCGCGGCGCAGGAGGTGGCGCGAGCGCAGCACGCCTCGCCCGACGAGCGGCATACCGCGGAAGTCGAGGAGATGGAACGCAGGCTGGCGTGGCTGCGCGCGTTCTGCCACGCGGTACAGGTCCAGCTGCACGCGGCGTCGGACGCGTTCGCCCAGGAAGTCGACAAGCTCGCGCAGCTGCCCGAGCACTTCACGCAACGAGATCGGAGACGCCCGTGACCAGTATCTACGACCGGATCGGCGGCCAGGAGGCCCTCAGCGCGGTCGTCGAGGACTTCTACACCCGGGTCCTCGCGGACGCCGAGCTGGCGCCGTTCTTCGCCGGTGCCAACATGAACCGGTTGAAGGGCAAGCAGGTCGAGTTCTTCGCCGGTGCCCTGGGTGGTCCAGACCAGTACACGGGGCTGAACATGCGGGAGGCGCACCGGGGTCGCGGGATCGGGCAGCCGCAGTTCGACCGGGTGGCCACGCTGCTGACCGTCTCGCTGCTGGAAGCCGGGGTGCCGAAGGAACTCGTGGACCAGATCATCGCCGCGGTCGCCCCACTGGCCGGCGACATCGTGTCCCCCGCGGTGCCGCGGGGTTAGCGGTCCAGGGGTCCGTCAGAGCAGGCCGGCGCGCGCGAGATGGTCGCGCACGCCGGCCTGCTCTGCGTCGTCGAGCGGCGCCATCGGCAGGCTCGTCGTGCCGCTGGCGAGAATTCCCCGTGCCACCAACGAATACTTGAGGGCGCCGATGGCGGAGGCGGACGGGCCGATCCGGGTGCCGCCGACGGTGATCATCCGGAACAGCTCACGCAGGCGGCGCTGCTCGGTGGCCGCCGCCACCCAGTCGCCGCGGCGGGCGGCCTCGTAGAGCCGGACGTAGCCGTGCGGGTCGACGTTGGCGAGGCCCGGGACGAGGCCGTGCGAACCGAGGAACATCGCGACATCGGCCATCGTCTCGGAGCCGGTGAACACGCGAAAGCCTGGGGTGTCGGCGAGTTCCAGCACGCGGCGGAATCCGTCGAGGTCTCCGCTGGAGTCCTTGATGCCGTCGAGCGTGCCGTCGGCGGCCAGCTCCGCGACGACCTCCGCCGGGAGCTTGGTGTGTACCGAGCCGGGGATGTCGTACCCGATCAGCGGAATGTCGGCCGCGGCCCGGATCGCGCGGAAATGCGCCGGGAACTCGACGGGTGAGGTCGGCGCGTAGAACGGGACGGTCGCCACAAGTGCTTGCGCCCCATGGGTTTGCGCCGCGCGGGCATGCGCGATCACGCGCGGCGTCGTGGTGTCGATGATGCCGGCCAGCACCGGCACCTGCCCGGCGGCGACGCCCGAGACGACCTCCAGCGCGCGGTAACGGACGTCGTCGGTCAGATAGGCGACTTCACCCGTCGAGCCGGTGACGAACAGGCCGTGCACGCCCGCGTCGAGCAGGAACCCGGTCAACCGCTCCAGCGATGGCACATCGAGCTCGCGCCCCGGCGTGAGCGGCGTGCACACGGGCGGCACGACACCGCGGTCCAGCACGGGGGCAGGCATACCAGCTCCGATCTCGACGGATGACATAGGACGTTGGACGTCCTATGTCCTTTGGGTAGGCCGCGGTCGCACAGGCGGTCAACTCGCGCTCGCACCGCGTCGGGCGATGGCGCCCGGCCCCGTCTTGGCGAGCACCAGCGGCCGGGCAGGCGCCCGGGCGCGCGGCGACACTGCAGTGAACCGGGCCCAGGCCTTAGCGAGCACCCGTGCCCGAGCACCGGCGGCCGGGCTTGGCGAGCACCAGCGCCCGGGCACCACCGTCCGAGCATCCGGGCGGCCGCGCCCCCGGCTTCAGCGGGCGGCGATGCGCTTGCGGATCTCGTCGAAGTGCTCGCTCACCGCTTCGCCGACCAGTTCGCCGTTGCCGGCTGCGATGGCTTCCAGGATGCGCTGGTGCTTGTCCATCAGGCTGGCCGGCGGCGAGGCCGGGGTGCCGATCAGCGACTCGGTCTGCTGGTAGACGTCCCAGAACAGGCGGATCAGCTCCAGCGCCAGCTCGTTCCCGGCGGCCTCGCCGATCAGCTCGTGGAACCGCCGGTCGGCGGCGGGCGCCGTCTCGGGGTCGGCCATCTTGTCCACGCATTCCCCCAGCGCCTGCAGGAGTTTCCCGTTCCCCACGGCCTTGCGGGTCAGCGCGGTCTCCAGGACCTGCCGAACCTCGAGCAGATCGCTGAGCCCACGCAAGTCGTCCCGCGACCGGGCGCGCGTCCGGAACAGCAGCGACGGGCTGAGCGCGGCCATGCTCGCCTCCCCGACGAACGTGCCGTACCCGTGCCGGATCTCCACGATGCCCAGCGCCTGCAAGGTCCGCAGCGCCTCCCGCACCGAGTTCCGGGCGACGCCGAACTCCTCCATCAGCCGCGGCTCGGTCGGCAACGGGTCACCCGCCCGCAGCTGCCGCCGGTCGATCAGCTCGATGATCTCCCCGACCAGCTCCTGACCTCGTGTAACCCGCACCCTTGCCCTCGCTTCGACGTGTGAGCGTACCGGCACATCATACGACGTCCAACGTCCTACGAAGGTCCGCGACGTGGCCGCCGCCGCAGGGTGAAGCCCAGCAGGGCGCCGACGACGAACCCGGCGACGTGTGCGGCGTAGGCGACCGCACCCGCCTCGGCCGTGCCGTAACCGAACGCGTAGAAGGCCTGCAGGATGAACCACATGCCGAGCATCAGCCACGCCGGTACCCGCAGCGGCAAGAAGAACAGCACCGGGATGAGCCCCCACACCCGGGCCCGCGGATAGACCACGATGTACGCGCCGAGCACCCCGGCGATCGCGCCGGACGCTCCAACCAGCGGCTGCGTCGACGACGGGTCGGTGAGCGCGAAGCCGTAGGCCGCCGCGTACCCGCACACCAGGTAGAACAGCAGGAAACGCAGGCGCCCCAAACGATCCTCGATGTTGTTGCCGAAGATCGCGAGGAACAGCATGTTGCCGATCAGGTGCGTCCAGCTCGAGTGCAGGAACATCGACGTGAACACCGACAGCACCGGCGTCTTGCCGTAGCCGGGCGGGGCGAGCAGACAGCCGGTGCCCTGCGGGCCCACCACCGCGCGGCCCGTCGGCACGAGCGCCGGCGCGGTGTTGGTCAGCAGCTCGCGCGGCACGGCACCCCACCGCTCGACGAACGCCTGCAGATCGCACAGCTGCGCCAGGTTCGGGTTGCCGGTCAAGGTGTGCGCCGCGGACGGCATCAGCAGGAACACCACGACGTTCGCCACGACGAGCGCGTAGGTGAGCCACGGCGTGCGGCGCAGCGGGTTGACGTCGTGAATGGGAATCACGCTCAACTGATACCGCACCCGGACCAGCGGTAGCATTCCGGGCGTGCGCGAGATCGCCGTCTTCAGCGGCAGTGCCCACCCGGAACTCGCGGCGGAGATCTGTGCCCAGCTCGGCGTCGAACTCGAACCGGTGCGCGTGACCCGCTTCGCGAACGACTGCCTCGAGGTGCAGTTGCAGGCCAACTGCCGCGAGCGCGACGTGTTCCTCATCCAGCCGCTCGTCACACCGGTGCAGGAGAACCTGGTCGAGCTGCTGCTGATGCTAGACGCCGCGCGCGGCGCGTCCGCGGCCCGCACCACCGTGGTCATGCCGCACTACGCGTATGCCCGTTCGGACAAGAAGGACGCGCCGCGGATCTCCATCGGCGGCCGCCTCGTCGCGGACCTGCTGGTGACCGCGGGCGCGAACCGGGTGCTGACGATGACGCTGCATTCGCCGCAGGTGCACGGGTTCTTCAGCGTGCCGGTCGACCATCTGCACGCGCTGCGGGAGCTCGCCGGGCACTTCCGCCGCTACGACCTCAGCAACACCACGGTCGTCTCCCCCGACCTCGGCAACGCCAAGCCCGCCGCGCATTTCGCACGGCTGCTGGGGGTGCCGGTCGCGGCCGGGGCGAAGGAACGGTTCGCCGATGACAGGGTGGAGATCTCCTCGATCATCGGCGACGTGGCGGGCCGGGACGTGATCGTGCTCGACGACGAGATCGCCCGGGGCAGCACGGTGCTGGAGCTGCTGGCGCGGCTGCGGGAGCTGGGCGTGAACTCGATCCGGGTCGCCTGCACGCACGGGCTGTTCGCGGGCGGCGCGCTCAAGCGCATCGGCGACCAGCCGGACGTGCTGGAGATCGTCTGCACGAACACGGTCCCGGTGCACCCGGAGCCGGACGCGCCGAAGCTCACCGTGCTCTCGATCGCGCCCGCAATGGCGGAGGCGATGCGCCGGATCCACAACGGCGAGTCCGTCAGCGCCCTCTTCGACGCGCAGTGACGACCACCGGCGTGTTTGCCGCTCCGGTCGGCGTGTTTGCCGCGCACGGCGCCAACTCACCGACGCAGCGGGCCAACACGGCGACGCAGGGGGCCAACACGGCGACGTGGCGGGCCAACACGCGCTAGGTGAGGTGCTGGCGGCTCAGGAAGTTCCACATGATCGTCGCGGCGGCGGCGTCCTCGCCGACGTAGGTCGTGTAGGGGGCGGTGGGGCGGATGGCGGTGGGCCAGAAATGCGTCAGTCCTGAGTAGACGGCCGAGGACAGTTCGGTGCCGCCCCGGCAGCCGGTCCACGACGTGAGCGTCGCCGGCCCGATATGCGTCACCTTTCCCGGGCCGTGGCAGCCGTTCCGGGCCTGCCACCCGGTCACCGCCTGATCCAGCGCGATCGTCGCGGTCGGCGAGAAGTGCTCGCTGCGCACCACCGGATCGTTGGTGCCACTGGCCATCAGCGCCGAGAGCGGTTTGCCACCGGCACAGGCCGCGAGCGGAACCGCCCCATAGGTCGCGAGCCCGGCGAAAGTGCCAGGATGCGCGCAAACCTCCTCGAAGGACAATTTCGCCCCATTGCTGTAACCGACGAGATAAATCCGGCGAACGTCGCTTTCGAAATACCGGGACGCGTCCGCGGCCACGTCGGTCAGGAACTGCGTGTCGTGCACACCCTCTTTGACCGCCGCCCCGCAACAACCGTGTCCGGCATTCCAGGACTCGGCGATCCCCAGTGGATAGACGATGTTCGCCTGCCCGCGCTCGGCATAGGGCAGGAACCCGGTGCGGACGGACTCCAGCTGCGCGCTGATGCCCCGGCCGTGCATCACGATCAGCAGCGGAAGTCCCTTGTGCCGCACGGAAGGCCCGACTGCGAGGTACGTCCGCTTCATCCCGTCCACGGTCAGCTGCCGCTGCACCGTCGTGGTGCCTGTCGTCGCTGCTCGCGAGGCCGGCGTCGAATGTCCCTGCGGGACCACGGACTCGTTGACGGCTGGCGCGGAGCAAGCCGCTAATGTGATTACGGCACCGGCCACCGCGAGCGACCGTCTTATTTGTCCAGTTGCTCGCGAAATGTGCCGGTGGCCCCACAAGTTCATGCGGACATTGTGCCTGGCGGGTCCGGAAAGCCGATGTGAACGACTGAAGTCTTCTCAGGTGTCTCTCATCAGGCTGCCAGCGCCCGCATAGGAATGCTGTCCAGACTCGGTACGAGTTCGGCGAAAAGCGCGTGGAGGGTTCTATGGCGATTGTGTCCCGGTTTCTGTCCACCCGGGCGCACGAGCGCCCCGGGGCGCCGGCGTTCCTCTCCGGTGCCGACGAACGGGCACTGACCTGGCGCGCCGTCGCCGAGCACGCCGAGCGGTGGCGTCACGAGATCCCGCCCGGCAGCCGGGTGGGCCTGGTCATCGCCGACCCGCTGACGTTCACCGCGGCCTACCTCGGCTGCCTGTCCGCGGGGGTGACCGCGGCGCCGGTCGACCCCCGGCTGACGGAGTCCGAGCTGACCGACGTGCTGGCCCGGCTGCGGATCGACGTGCTCGCCACCGACCAGGACGACCCGGTCATCGCCCCGGAACGGGACACCGTGCTGGTGGATCTCGCGGGCCCGCGGCGGATCTGGTCGGCCACCACGGCTCACCGCCCCAGCGACGACGCGGCGCTGCGGCCCGCCGTGCTGCTGACCAGCTCCGGCACGACCGGGCGACCCAAGGGGATCCCGCTCAGCGAAGGGCAGCTGATGCACGCCGCGCGGCGGGTCGCCCGGCACCACGGGTTCGGCCCCGGCGAGCGCGGCTACACCCCGCTGCCGCTGTTCCACGTCAACGCACAGGTCATGGGCCTGCTGGCGACAGTCGCGAGCGGGGCCGAGCTGGTCGTCGACCGCCGGTTCGAGGCCGGCGAGTACTGGGCGCGGGTCGAGCGGCACTCCCCCACCTGGCTCAACGCCGTCCCCGCGATCCTCGCCTCGCTCGCCCGGCTCCCGGCGCCGCCCGCGCATGTCGTGGACCGGATCCGGTTCGCGCGCTCGGCCTCGGCGCCGCTGCCGCCCGCGACCGCGCGGGCCTTCACCGAGCGCACCGGGCTGGGCGTGCTGGAGACCTATGGCATGTCCGAGGCCGCCGGCCAGATCACCGCGAACCCCCTTGACCCGAGCGCGCGCCGGACCGGTTCGGTGGGCCTGCCGGTCGAGGTGGACCTGATCGTCGCCGGCCCGGACGGCCGCGAGACCGCGCCCGGCGAGGAAGGTGAAGTCCTGTTGCGGGGGCCCGAGATCGTCGCCGAGTACCTCGAGCTCGACGCCCACGGACCCGAGCGGACCCGCCCCGCACGCGCCGCGGACGGCTGGCTGCGCACCGGTGACGTCGGCATCCGCGACGAGGCCGGGTTCCTGCGGCTGGCCGGCCGCGTTGACGACGTGATCAACCGCGGTGGCGAAAAGATCTACCCGCAGGAGGTGGAGAACGTCCTGCTCGCGCACCCCGGCGTGGTGGCGGTCGCCGTCGTCGGCGCGCCGCACGAGCGGCTCGGGCAGGTCCCGGTCGCGTTCGTCACCACCCACCGCGCCGACCGCGAGGAGCTCGAGACCGCGCTGCTCGCCTGGTGCGAGCAGAGACTGACCCGGTACAAGCGGCCGACGGTGGTCGAGGTCACCGACGCGCTGCCGGTCGGCCCGACGGGCAAGGTGCTGCGCCGGGCCCTGCGGTCCGAGCTGGCGGGCAGCCAGTGACGAAACGCGGCGAACATCTGTACTACGTCGATCTGGTCCGGGTCCTGACGGTCGGGCTGGTCATCGGCACCCACGTGCTGGCGCTCGCCCCGGTGGCGCCGACCGTGCTGGACGGCGCGCTCGGCATGGTCTTCCACGTCAGCCGCGAGGTGTTCTTCCTGCTCACCGCGTTCGTGCTGACCTACAGCACCGGCCGCAAGAAGGTGCGCTGGCCGAAGTTCTGGCAGCGGCGGTACCTGTTCGTCGTGGTGCCGTATCTGGTGTGGACGGTGCTCTATTTCTTCGCCAACGGCGCCCCGTACTTCGGCGAGGCGTTCGTGCAGCAGCTGCTCACCGGCACCGCGCGCTACCACCTCTACTTCCTGCTCGTGTCGATGCAGATCTACCTGGTGTTCCCGCTGATCCGGATGCTGCTGCGGGCGACCGAACGCTGGCACGGGGCGCTCTTGGCGCTCGCGGCATTGTTCCAGCTGGCGTTCGCCTACGCCGTGCAGCACGCGTGGGACCTCGGCCCCCTGGCGGGCTGGCTGCACGCGCCGGACGCGCTGCTGCCCAGCTACACCGGCTACGTCCTGGCCGGGGCGATCGCGGCCTGGCACAAGGACGCGCTCGTCGCCTGGACGCGGCAGCACCTGCGGCTGGTGTTCGGTGGCGCGGCGAGCGTCGTGGCGCTAGCGATCGTGGTCTACCTCGTGCAGCTGTGGGGTTCCGGCCAGCCGCCGCTGCAGGCGAGCATGGTGTTCCAGCCGATGGTGGTCCTGGAGAGCGCCGCCATCGCGTGGACCTTCCTCGCACTGGGCCTGATCTGGCAGGAGCGCGGCCGGGTCGGCGAGAAGGTCGTGCTGGCCACTTCGGACGCTTCGTTCGGCGTCTACCTGCTGCATCCCCTTGTCCTGCAAGGCGTTGTACTCGGCGCCACCGCCATCGGCCTCGTCGACGCCGTGCAGGCCGTGCCGGACACCGTGGTGCTCGTCCTCGTGGTCGTGGTCCTGCCACTGACCTATCTCGTGTCCGGGCTGGTCACCGCGGCCATCCGGCGCACCCCGGTGAGCCTCGCGCTCACCGGCCGGGCGTGGTCGCGGCGCGCCCGGCCCCTTCCCGCACCCCCGCGCGAAGACCTCGCGCTCGCCAACACAGGAGGAGCCCGATGAGCCGGACCACCATGATGATCGACCCGGGCCTGCCGACCGGACTGTTCACCGACGTGATCGCCAGCCACGGCGAGTACGTCACGGTGGTCAAGTTCGGCTGGGGCACCGCGCTGGTGACCCGCGACCTCGACCGCAAGATCGCCGTGCTGCGCGAGGCCGGGATCGGCTTCTACTTCGGCGGCACGCTGTTCGAGTGGTACCTCGTGCAGGGCCGGCTCGACGACTACCTCACGCTCGTGCAGCGCACCGGCGCCACGCACATCGAGGTGTCCAACGGCACGATCCCGCTCGACCAGCCGGGCAAGGCCGAGTACGTGAAGCAGATGTCGCGGTACCGGCCGGTGCTCGCGGAGGTCGGCTACAAGGACGCCGAACGTTCGGCGATGCTCACCCCCGCCGACTGGGCCGGCGCGATCCAGGAAGATCTCGACGCCGGCGCCGAGCTGGTGATCACCGAGACCCGCGAAAGCGGCCGCAGCGGGATGGCCCGCCCGGACGGGCACCTGCGCGACGACGTGCTGGAGGCCGTGCTCGACCGGGTCGATGCGGCGCAGTTGCTGTTCGAGGCGCCCACCAAGGATTTGCAGGTCGAGCTGATCCGCGCGATCGGGCCGGACGTCAACCTCGGCAACATCGCCGCGGCGGACCTGGTCGGCGTGGAGACCCTGCGCCGCGGGCTGCGCGGCGACACCCTGCTGCAGATGACCTTGTCCCAGACCGTTTCCTTCGCCTGACTACTGTCCACAAAGGAGTAACATCCATGCGCGACATGCACGACGCCGCTCACTTCGCGGTCCCGGCCCGGGATCTCGACGAGGCGGTCGAGTTCTACGTCTTCGGGCTCGGTGCGAAGATGGCCCGCCGCTACGCCGACCGCGTCACCTTCGACTTCTTCGGTGACCAGCTGGTCTGCCACCTGTCCGACGACGTCCCGGCCGAGGCCGTGATGTACCCGCGGCATTTCGGGGTGAGCTTCGCCCGCGCCGAGGACTTCGACCGGCTGGTGCGGCTGGTGGAGCACCGCAAACTGCGCACGCTCGCCGGGCCCACCGTGCGCTTCGAGGGCACCGCCGAGCAGCACCGCACGATCGCGCTCGCCGACCCGTCGAACAACGTCATCGAGTTCAAGAACTACGACGACCCGCGGCTGCAGTACTGATGGGGCTGCTGCATCTGGTGCGGCACGGCGAAAGCGAGTGGAACCTCGCCGGCCGTGTGCAGGGCCAGTCCCCCGAGGCGGGTGCCCTCACCCCGCGCGGGCTCGACCAGGCCGCACGCGCCGCGGCCGCGCTCGCCGAACGCGCCGCCGGCGCGATCTTCAGCAGTGACCTGCCCCGCGCCCGGCAGACGGCGGAGGTCATCGCCGCCGCGCTCGGCCTGCCCGTGCGGGAGGATCCGCGGCTGCGCGAACAGAATCTCGGTTTCCTGGAAGGAAAGCGGTTCGCCGATCCGCTCGACGGCGGCGTCGTGCAGGACGAGATCGACCGGCTGTGGCGTGAGCCGTGGCGCCGGCCCCGCGGCGGCGAGAGCATCACCGATCTCTACGAACGTATCCACGCCACGCTCGACGAGTACGCGAAGCGGGACGGCGAGCTGATCCTGGTCGCGCACGGCGGGCCGGTCCGGGTGGCCACCACCAGCGCCGACCCGCGGCTGCGCGAGCCCGTACCGCGGGTCGAGGTCGGCAATGCGACGGTGACCACACTGGACCGCCAGGGCTGTTGCTGAACAGTCATCCTGTCGCCGGGCGGGTTATGGAAAGGTAACCCGCGATGTCGTTCGAGACGGGAAGCAAAGCGGGAAGCCTGACAGGCGCGGCGGTGGCGGCCGCGGTCGCCGTCGTGGCCGGGGTGCTCACGAGCCAGGGCATGCTGCCCGGCGCGCTGGGCTGGCCGCTGGAGGTGCTGGCCGCCGCCGCGACCGTGCTGCTCGTACTGCTCGCGTTCCGGCCACGGCGGGAATCACGCACCGAACCGCAGGCGCCGGCGCGATCGGCACCTGCCGCCGCCTGCGCAGTGCCCGCCCTGCGGATCACCGACCTCGACCCGATCCGGCTCGGCGTGCGCCCCGCGTGGCCCCTGCCCGGTGGCGCGCCGATGCCCCCGTACGTGCCGCGCACCGCGGACGCGGCGCTCGACCGCGCGCTCACCCGTGGCGGCCTGGTCCTGGTCCAGGGCGACGCGGCCGCCGGTAAGACGCGCACCGCGTACGAGGCCTTGCTGCGCAACGCTTCCCGGCTCGGCTGGGAAGCCGTGGTAGCGCCGGAGGACGAGACGGCGCTGCGCGAGGTGGCGCGCAACCCGCCGCCGAAAACCGTGCTGTGGCTGGACGATCTCGAGCGCTACCTGACCACCGACAGCCTCGACGACAACCTGCTCAAGGCGTTGAACCCGGCCATGCGCTCGGACAGTGTCGTGCTCGCGACCCTGCGCACCCGCGCCCGCGCGGACCTCGGCATCGACTCCGACGGCGCCGGCGGGCAGGGTCGGCGCGTGCTCACCCGGATCTCGCCGATCCAGCTGGACCGGCGGCTGGATCGCACCGAAACCGCGGCGGCGCACCGGTACCGCAACGATCCGCGGATCGCGGGCGCGATCGTCGAGGACGCCGGGCTGGCCGAGCACATCGCCGCGGGCCCGGACGCGCTGCAGCGCTGGCACTCCGGGGAGAACGAGGCCGGGGCGGCGCTGGTCAGCGCGGCCGTCGATCTACGGCGCGCCGGATACCTGGACCCGGTGCCGCTGGACTGGCTGGTCTCGCTGCACAACAGCTACCTGTCCGACCGCTTCCGCGCCGCGACCGGCGAGACGGACCTGGCGAGCGCGCTGGGCTGGGCCGTGCAGCCCGTGCGCGGCGCGAGCCCGTGCCTCATCCCGGCCGGGTCGAACCGCTACCTGGCATTCGGTTATCTCGTCGACTCCGCCTCGGGCGAGGTGCCGGAGGCGGTGTGGCAGGGCCTGCTGAGCACGAACCTGCTCACCGCCGACCAGCGGTTCCGGATCGCGCGCGCCGCCGTCCGGTTCGAGCGGATGGCCGACGCCACCACGCTGTGGACGCAGCTCGCGCGCTCGGGCGACCAGTTCGCGCTGTTCAACCTGGGCTGGGCCGCGCAGGTGAGCGGCGACGAGGTGAGCGCGCAGCAGTGGTTCCTGCGGGCGGCGGAGGCCGGCAACAGCTGGGCGATGTCCAACCTGGGCACAATGGCGGAAGGGCTGCGGGACGTCACGACGGCGCAGCTGTGGTACCAGCGCGCGGCCGAGGCCGGGGACACCACGGGCATGACCAATCTCGGTGGTCTCTTCGCGCAGACGGGCCGGATCGACGAGGCGCGGGCGGCGTACCAGCACGCCGCGGCGGCGGGCGATCCGAACGGGCTGCGCAAGGAGGCCGTGCTGGAGCTGCTGCACGGTGACCGCAAGCGCGGCGCCGACCTGCTGCGCCGGGTCGCGCTCTCGGGGGACCCGGCCGCGGTGCGGTTGATGGGGCTGCTGTCGCAGACCGGCGAGCAGGAGCCGCACCGGCCGGACGTCGACGCGCTGCGGAGGCTGGCCGCGGAGATCGGGGACGGCGAGACCGCGCTCGATCTCGCGCGGAACCTGTGGAACCAGGGCGATCTCGACGCGGCCGAGAGCTGGTTCCGGCGGGCCGCGACCGGGGAGAACGGGAAGGTGGCGGAGTTCGGGCTGGCGGTGCTGCTGGAACAGCGGGGCCGCGCCGGCGACGCCGAGGACTGGTACCGGCTGTCCGCGACGCACGGCCTGCCCGAGGCGATGCTGAACCTCGGCGCCGCGCTGCAGGAGCGCGGCGAGTTCGACGAGGCGGAAAACTGGTACTACCGCGCGTTGCGGGCCGGGCACCTGCAGGCGGAGGTGAACCTCGGCGCGCTGCACTGGCGGCGCGGCAACCTCGACGAGGGCCGCGCCTGGTACCAGCGGGCCGCCGACCGCGGCGACGAACTCGCCAAACAGGCCCTGGAAAACCTGGAATCCCGCGACTGACCCGACCCGCGAGTCCGACACTCACGACAGCGAGTCCGACACTCACGACGCCGAGTCCGACGTTCGCGACAGGGAGTCCTACCGTCCCGACCGTCCGAAGTAGACATACGAGCCGCGCCCACTTGCCGCCCGCCCTCCTTGTATCATAGACTTGATACAAGGAGGTGGCCGCGATGCCGCTCGACAACGTGCTGGCCGTAGCCGTGCTCACCGGCCTGTTCGGACTGGTCGTCCTCGTCGTGCTGTGGCCGAACGCCAAGCACGGGCGACGGCTGCTCCGCCGCTGGGGCGTCACCGAACCGTCCGAAGTGGACGTCGACGAAGCCGTGCTTTACCTGAAGCGCCGCAGGTTCTGGTATCCGTGGCTGTTCTTCGTCATCCCACTACTGGGCGAGGCGGCCGGCGTCGGCAAGGGCACGGACACGGCGGTCATCGTGTGGACCGTGTTCCTGGGCGGCCTGCTCGGCGAACTGCTGGCGTGGCGCCCACCGGCGCGCAGGCGACGGGAAGCCATGCTCTCCCACCGCGTTGTCACCGATCTGGTACCCGCCTGGGCGCTGGTGTTGCTGGCGCTCTCCGTCGCGGGCGGTGTGGTCCGGACCATTCTCGCGCGGGAGTGGGCACAGCTCGGCATCACGATCGGCTGCGCGGCCATCGTCGCGGCGGTCGTCGCGATCGCGCTGCGCCGGCCCGCTGCCGGGGACGCCGCGGTCGATCTCGTGCTGCGGGCGCGCAGCGCGCGGGTCGCCACCGGGCTCGCGATCATCGTGCCCGGCGCGACGGTGCGCATCGGTGACGTGCCATCGATGCTGCTGTTCGTGCTCAGTGTCGCCGCCTGCATCGCGGTGGTGAGCCCGAACCCGCGCGTCGCGGCCGAGGCGAGATGACGCTCCGGGTCGTCGTCGACGCCGGGAGCGGGCTCGCCCCGTGGCGCCAGGTGCAGGACCAGATCATCCGGCTGATCGCCCGGGGCTCGCTCGCCCCGGGCGATCGCCTGCCGCCGATCCGCCAGCTCGCGCGCGATCTCGGGCTCGCCTCGGGCACGATCGCCCGCGTGTACCGGGAACTGGAGACGGCGGGCTGGGTCACCACCGCCCGCGCGCGTGGCACCGTCGTCGCCGATTCCGCCGCGCGGCGCGATCCGGAGGCCCTGCTGCGCGCCGCGGCGGCGGAGTTCGTCACGGCCGCCAAGGAACTCGGCGCCGGCGAGGACACGGCCGTGGCCGTCGTGCGGGAGATCTACGGCTCACCCTAAGCTCCCGGCATGGCGAAGTACTTCGATGTGCATCCGGACAACCCGCAACGGCGCTCGATCGACCAGGTCGTCGGGATCGTCCGGGAAGGCGGGCTGATCGCCTACCCGACCGACTCGTGCTTCGCGCTCGGCTGCCAGCTCGGCAACAAGGACGGCATCGACCGAATCCGCGCGATCCGCCACCTCGACGACCGGCACCATTTCACCCTGGTGTGCCGGGATTTCGCGCAGCTGGGCCAGTTCGTGCACGTGAACAACGCCGTGTTCCGCGCGATCAAGGCGTCCACCCCGGGCAGCTACACGTTCATCCTGCCCGCCACGAAGGAAGTGCCGCGCCGGCTGCTGCACCCGAAGAAGAAGACCGTCGGCGTGCGTATCCCCGACCACGTCGTCGCGCAGGCGCTGCTGGCGGACCTCGGCGAGCCGATGTTGTCGAGCACGCTGCTGCTGCCGGACCGCGAGGAGCCGCTCACCCAGGGCTGGGAGATCAAGGACGAGCTGGACCACGTGCTGGACGCGGTGATCGACTCCGGCGACTGCGGCACCGAACCGACGACCGTGGTCGACTTCTCCGAGGACGAACCGGAGATCGTCCGCCGCGGTGCCGGTGACCCGTCCCGGTTCGAATAGTCAGGGATGGGGCACGAGGGCGGGTTCGGTGTGCACGATCGCCGCGGTCAGCCGCGGGATGGTGTGGACCAGCTGGTGCTCCACCTCGTGCGCGATGCGGTGGGCGTCGGTCACCGTGAGCCCCGCGTCGACCGTCACCGAGAGCTCCGCGCGCAGGCTGTGCCCGATCCACCGCATCCGCACGGACCCGGCGCCGACCACCCCCGGCACCCGCGCCGCCGCGTGCTCGGCCAGGTCGACCGACGCCGGGTCGACCGCGTCCATCAGCCGCCGGAACACCTCGCGGGCCGCGTCACGCAGCGCGAACAGGATGGCGCCCGCGATGACCAGGCCGATGATCGGGTCGGCGGCGGGAAAGCCGAGCGCGACGCCGCCCGCGCCGAGCACCACCGCCAGTGACGTGAAGCCGTCGGTGCGGGCGTGCACGCCGTCCGCGACGAGTGCCGCCGAGCCGATCCGCCGGCCGACCCGGATCCGCCACCGCGCCACCAGTTCGTTGCCGATGAAGCCGAGGACGCCGGCCAGCGCCACGACCCACAGATGCCCCACCGGGCGCGGCGCGATGAGTCGCAGCACCGCCTCGTACCCGGCGAACACCGCGGAGCCGAAGACGACCAGCACGACCGCGACGCCCGCGAGGTCCTCCGCCCGCCCCATCCCGTAGGTGTAACGCCGCGTCGCGGCCCGGCGGCCCAGCACGAACGCGAACCCGATGGGCACGGCCGTCAGCGCGTCGGCGAAGTTGTGGATCGTGTCGCCCAGCAACGCGACCGAACCGGTGACGAGCACGAGCGCCAGCTGCGCCACCGCGGTCGCGGACAGCACGGCGAACGAGCCGCCCAGCGTCCGCAGTCCACGCCTGCTGGTCTCCAGTGCCTCGTCGACCCGTTCCGCGCTCGAATGACCATGACCGTGCCCGTGCATGTTGCCAGAATGTACTGCTCAGGCACATTATGCAAGGATGCGCGCACATGACGACGAAAGACTGACGGTCGCGGCGGAGGTGCTCGGACACCTGGCCGACCCGACCCGCCTGCACCTGCTCCGGCTGCTCGTCGAGGAGCAGGACGTGAGCACGCTGACCGCCCAGGTCAGCGCGTCCCGTTCGTCGGTCTCCCAGCACCTGGCCCGGTTGCGCTTCGCCGGCCTGGTCCGCGCGCGGCGCGACGGCCGCCGGATGCTCTACCGGATCAGCAGCGACCACCTGACCGAACTGGTCGCGCAGGCGCTGGAGTTCGCCGGGCACACCGTGCACGGCATCCCCCACCACCTCAGCGGCCGGCCGGACAGTGCCAAGATGGAAGGGTGATCACGCGCGGCACGCCGGCGTGGCGGTACTTCGGCGATTTCCGGGCGGTCGTGCTCGCCGGGCAGGTGCTCGTGCTGCAGGTCGCGCATCCCGTGGTGGCCGCCGGGGTGCGGGATCACTCCGATTACACCGAGGATCCGTGGACCCGGCTGATGCGCACGGGCGCGTCGCTCTCGATCTACGTCTACGGCGGGCCCGACGGCGCGAAGTTCGAGGCGCGCCGCCTGTGGGAGCTGCACCGCCGGTTCACCGGTGTGGGCGAGGACGGCCGCCGCTACTCCGCGCTCGACCCGCGCGCCTACGCCTGGGTGCACGCGACGCTCGTTCAGGTCGCGGTGGACGCGCAAGAACTGTTCGGCCGCGGGATGCGCCCGGACGAGCTCGACCAGTACTACGCGCAGATGCGCGAGGTCGGCCTGATGCTCGGCGTCGAGGACCAGCACCTGCCGCCCGACTGGCCCGCTTTCCGTTGCTACTACGACAAGATGGTCGATAGTTTCGGTCCGAACAGGACGATCGACACGCTGCTGCGGACCATCCACACGGTACCCAAACCGGTCCGCTGGCTGCCGGACTCCACGTGGCCGTGGCTGCGCGAACGGCAGGCCCGGCTGCAGCTGTTCCTGATCGCCGCCACCCTGCCGCCGCGGTTGCGCGAACGGCTCGGGCTCGACTGGACTCCCTTGCAGGAACGGCGTTTCCGGCGATTTCGCCGCGCGGTACGGCTGTTCGCGACGCTGGTCCCGCCGCCACTGCGGACCGTGCACATGCGTGCGGTGGCGCGGCTGAACGTGTGGTACCGGCGGCGCAAGGGCCTCAGTTGAGCATCGGGTTGGGCGGCAGGGAAACTCCGAGCCGCGACCACGGGGCGACCGCCCGGCCCGGCACCGGGATCGTCACGTACGCCCACACGCTCATGCCGTCCTCGCGGTGGAGAACGCCCCAGCCGGCCTCGTTGCCGTCCATGAAGCCGGGACGACCGGGTGCCGCCAGGTCCGCGCCGTCGACGTCGACGCGGAAGTAGTGCGGGTCGCTCCCCCGCACCAGGCACACTTCGACGGGAAAGCCCGGGGCGCACACGTCGTCGAGGAACCGCAGCAGGCTCGCGACGGTGTCGGCGGCGCAGTCGAACAGCAGGTCGCAGACGGCGTCGCGCAGCCGGCGCAGCTCGGCGAAACCGGTCACCCGTCTCCACACGATGTGCTCACCGCAGGGTCGTTCGAGCGTCATGGCCGGCTCCTCGTCGTCATGCCATCGGCACGGCTACCCACTCCGCCCGCGGGCAAACGTCAAGCGGCCTCGCCGGCGAGCTTTGCCAGTACCTGCTCGGAAATCGCGGTCAGCGCCTCGACCTGCGCGGGGGTCAGCACGTCGAACACGAGGCGCCGCACGGTCTCCACATGGCGTGGCGCGGCCTCCTCGATCGCGGCCCGGCCGGCCGGCGTGAGCACGATGAACGCCCCGCGCGCGTCCGACGGGCACTCCTCGCGCGCCACCAGATCGCGCTTCTGCATCCGCGCCAGGTGGTGGGACAGGCGGCTCTTCTCCCACTGCAGCGCGCCGGCCAGCTCGAACACCCGGACCCGCCCGTCGGGCACGTCGGTGAGCTGCACGAGCACCGCGAAGTCCGAATGCGAGAGGTCCGATTCCGCCTGCAGCTGCTTGGACAGCTGAGCGCTCAGCTGGGCCTGCATGGAGATGTAGCCGCGCCAGGCGCGCTGTTCGCGGTCGGTCAGCCATCGAGTCACGCCATCGAGTATAGCCGGAATAGTTGACACGTCACCTTAGTTGGCTACGCTTGACGGCATGTAAGAGCCAACCTAGGAGGAACCCTGATGACAGCTCCGGCGAAGTACAGCGACCTGACCGGCACCTACACCCTGGACCCGGCGCACACCCGGATCGGGTTCGTCGCCCGGCACGCGATGGTGACCAAGGTGCGCGGCTCGTTCAACGAGTTCGAGGGCAGCGTGCAGGTCGACGGGGACAGCCCGGAGAAGTCCGGCGCGACGGTGACGATCAAGACGCACAGCATCGACACCCGCAACGCCGACCGTGACGGTCACCTGCGCAGCAACGACTTCCTGCAGATGGACGAGTACCCGGAGATCACCTTCGCCACGACGGGGATCGAGCAGACCGGCGACGACTCGTTCGACGTGACCGGCGACCTGACGATCAAGGGCGTGACCAAGAACCTCACGATCCCGTTCAGCTACGAGGGCACGGCGCAGGACCCGTTCGGCAACACGCGCGTCGGCTTCGAGGGCTCGACGGTGATCAACCGCAAGGACTTCGGCATCACCTGGAACGCCACCCTCGAAACCGGCGGCGTACTGGTGAGCGACAAGGTGACCCTGGAGTTCGAGGTCTCGGCGATCAAGAACGCCTGAGCCACCAGGGATGCGGTGCCGGTCGGCAGGAAATGCGCTGAGGCTGCCCGTTGATGTGAGGGCGAAGCGACATGGTCATCGCCACCGCTGGGGCCAGCGACGTCATCGCCCGGCGGTGGCCACGCTGCGCACCTGGCACGCTGACCGAGGTCGGCGCCGATCTTGCGCCAGCCTCCGGTTTCTGGTCGCTATCGACCGCGCCAGCGGTCGGGTCGCGGGCGCCGTGTGCGTCGAGACGACGAACACGGCCAGCAGCGGCGCGCTGACCTCCAGCGGGTTCATCGCCACGACCGGGCCGGACACCCACCTACTGCCCGACGGCCGGACCGTGCCGGCGCTCTGGTTCCGGCACGACACGGACCACCCGGCCACCTGCCGGTAGCGCCGGCCTCAGGCGGCCGCCGCGGTGAGCGCGCGGGCGGTCAGCACCCGCGCCAGGTGCGCGCGGTACTCGGCGCTCGCGTGCGGTTCGCTGAGCGGGCTGGCGCCTTCGGCGGCCAGTGCCGCCGCGTCGGCGATGGACGCGCCCGCGGCGAGCGCCTCCTCGGTGGCTGTCGCGCGGACCGGGGTGCCGCCCATGTTGATCAGGCCCACCGCCTGTCCCTGCACCGCGACACCCACGATGGCCCAGTCGATCGAGCGCCGGTTGAACTTCTCGAAACCCCAGCCGATCCCGGTCGCCACCGGCACCCGGACCTCCGTGATCAGCTCGTCCGGTTCCAGCGGCGTGGTGAACGGGCCGAGGAAGAACTCCCCTGCCGCGATCTCCCGCTGCCCGCCGGGCCCACGCACCACCAGCGTGCCGCCGGACGCGAGCAGCGCCGCCGGCAGGTCGGCCGCCGCGTCGGCGTGTGCGAGCGAACCGCCGATGGTGCCGCGGTGGCGCACCTGCTGGTCCCCGATCGCACCGGCCACCTGCGCCAGCAGCGGCGCGTGCTCCCGCAGGACCTCGTCGTGGTGCAGATCGTGGTAACGCGACAGGGCGCCGATCGCGACCGCGTCGCCGTCGACGCGCACGTACCGCAGCTCGTCGATCGGCGCGACGTCGACGACGATCTCGGGCGTGGCGAAGCGGAGCTTCATCAGCGGCAGCAGCGAATGCCCGCCGGCGAGCACCTTCGCGTCGTCACCGTGCTCGCCGAGGACACTCAGCGCTTCATCCACAGTGGACACACGGCGGTAGCTGAACGCGGCCGGGATCACTGGCCGACCTCCTGTCCCGAAGCGTCGATCACGGCGCTGACGATGTTGTGGTAACCCGTGCAGCGGCACAGGTTCCCTTCCAGGCCCTCACGCACCTCGTCCCGGGTTGGCTTGGGATTGTGCGCCAGCAAAGACACCGACGCCATGATCATGCCCGGCGTGCAGAACCCGCACTGCAGCCCGTGCTGCTCACGGAACGCCCGCTGCACCGGGTGCAGGTCGCCGTCCTCGCCGCGCAGCCCTTCGACCGTGGTGACCTTGTGCCCGTCCGCCTGCGCGGCCAGCACCGTGCACGATTTCACCGACTCGCCGTCCAGCAGCACCGTGCAGGCGCCGCAGGACGTGGTGTCACAGCCGATGTTGGTGCCGGTCAGCCCGGCGTTCTCGCGCAGGTAGTGCACCAGCAGCGTGCGGTCTTCGACCTCCTCGGTCACCGCGTTGCCGTTGACCTCGATGGAGACCTTCACTTCGCTTCACCTTTCACAGAGATCGCCTCCCACACCCGCTGCGGGGTGGTGGGCATGTCCAGGTGGCGCACCCCGAGATGCGCCAGCGCGTCGACCACCGCGTTGTGCACCGCGGGCGTCGAGCCGATCGTCGCCGCCTCGCCGATTCCCTTGACACCCAAGGGATTCCGCGTCGTCGGCGTGGCCGAGTCGACCAGCTCGAAATCGGGCAGCTCGGTCGCGGTGATGAACGAGTAGTCGGCCAGCGTGGCCGTGGTCGGGTTGCCGTCCGGATCGTAAGCCATGATCTCCAGCAGCGCCTGCGCGATCCCCTGGCCGAGCCCGCCGTGCCGCTGCCCGCGGAACACCAGCGGGTTGATCACCGGCCCGGCGTCGTCCGCGGCGATGATCCGCCGCACCACGACCTTCCCGGTCTCGGTGTCCACTTCGACCACCGCCAGATGCGCCCCGAACGGGAACGTCGGGGTGCCCTCGCCGAACCACACGTCCGCCGACAGCGCGCCTTCCCCGGCTCGCGCCGCCACCCGCACCCAGTCGATGCTGCCGCTCGCGGGCGCGCCCTTCACCTGCCAGGCGCCCTCGCCGGCGTTCAGCTCGAGGTCCTCGGGCGAGGCTTCGAGCAGGTCCGCGGCGATCTCGCGGGCGCTCGCGATCACCTGCTCCGCGGCCTGGCGCACCGCGGAACCGCCCAGCTGCAGGGAACGCGAGCCGAACGTGCCGATCGCCTTGGGCACCTCGTCGGTGTCGCCGTGTTTGATGGTGATCCGGTCCATCGGGATGCCGAGCTGATCCGACAGCAGCATCGCGAGCGACGTATCGAGCCCTTGGCCGTGCGGCGAGCTGCCGGTGTACGCGGTGACGGTGCCGTCCGGGTTGATGTCCACGCGGCCGCTCTCACCACCGCTGTCACCGCCGGTGATCTCGACGTAGCTGGCGATACCGAGGCCGAGCGCCACCGGGTCACCCGCCTCGCGACGGCGTTTCTGCTCGGCGCGCAAGCCGGCGTAGTCCGCGGCGTCGAGCACCTTGTCCAGCGCCTGGGCGTACTCGCCGCTGTCGTAGTTCGCGCCCGATTTCGTCTTGTACGGGAACTCCTCGGGCCGGATGAAGTTGACCTTGCGGAACTCCGCCGGGTCCAGCCCGATCTCGGTGGCGTAGAGGTCCATCGCGCGCTCGATCGCGGCGGTCGCCTCGGGCCGGCCCGCGCCGCGGTAGGCCGCGATCGGCGTGGTGTTGGTGACGAGCCCGCGGCTGCGCGTCTCGATCTTCGGGAAGTGGTAGACGCCCGAGGCCATCAGCTCGGTGAGGGTGGGAAGGAACAGCGCCCGCGGGTACGCGCCCGCGTCCTGCACCACGTCGAGCCGGAAGACCTCGACGGTGCCGTCGCGGCGGCCGCCGATGGTCACCGTGTTCTGCTGCGCGCGGCCGTGCGTCATGCTGGTGAGGTTCTCGCTGCGGGTCTCCGTCCAGCGCACCGGCCGCCCCGCGCGCTTCGCCGCCCAGCCGAGCACGACCGGTTCGGGGTCGGAGCCGATCTTCGCGCCGAAACCGCCGCCGACGTCCGGTGTGATCACGCGGACCTGCTCTTCGCCGACCCCCAGTCCCTTGGCGACCGCGCCGCGGGCCAGCTGTGCGTTCTGGGTGGACAGCCAGGCGGTCAGCCGGCCGTCCTCGCCCCACGCGCACGCGGCGCCGCGGACTTCGAGCGGCGCGGGCGCGACGCGCTGGTTCACGATCGTCTGCGTGACCACGACCTCGCAGCCGTCGAAGCTGTCGGCGGGAAACTCGGCGGTTCCGTTGACCTGCATGACATTCGTGCCCTTGCCGGGGTACAGCAGCGTCTCGTCCGACAGCGCGGCGTCGATGCTCGCGACCACGTCGACCGGGTCGTAGTCGACGTCGACCAGCTCGGCCGCGTCGGCGAGCTGGTAGCGGTGCTCGGTCAGCACGAGCGCGACCGGCTCGCCGACGTACCGCACGACGTCGGCGGCGAGCCACGGCTCGACGACCGGTCCCGCCTTGCGCGGCGCCAGGTCGAGGTCCGCGGCGGTGTACACGCCGACCACCCCGGGCGCGGCGAGTGCCTCGGCGGTGTCGATCGAGGCGATGCGGGCGTGCGCGATGGGGCTGCGCACGAACATCGCGTGCACGGCGCCGGTGAGCGCGGGTTCGCGGAGATCGTCGACATACGTGCCGCCGGTGGTGATCAGCTTCTGGTCCTCGATCCGGACCACCCTGGTACCGACGATGCTCAACTCTGGGCCTCCAATGGTGGGTACCGGGAAGATCATGCCGCCGGACCCAACATACCCCCGGCGACTTTTGTCCCGGCCGGGGCGGAATACTCGTCACACGGCAAAGGCCTGATAGGCAAGTGTGCCCGCGAGACCGAGCCCGGCGAGCCCGATCACGATCCGCAGCGGGGTGGCGGGCACCCGGCGCACGATCGACGGCCCGATCCACGAGCCGAGCACGGATCCCAGGCACAGCGCGACAACCGCGGGCCAGTAAGCCTTGCCGGTGAAGGCGAACACGACGGCGGCGATGAAATTGGCGGCGCCCGTCGCGATGTTCTTGGCGGCGTTGGACCGGGCCAGCGATTGCGCCCAGACCGTCGAGAGCAGCGCCAGCATCAGAACCCCGGCGGCGGCGCCGAAATAACCGCCGTAGATCGCCACTCCGAATGCGGCGACGCCCGAAGCCGGGCCGATTCCGTGTGCCGGTCCCGCGCTTTTCCGCAAATGCGGACCGAGGAACAGGAGAATCGACGCACCTGCGATCAGAAACGGGACGACGATGGTGAAAACGCCGGGCGGGGTGTACAGCAGGAGCGCGGCACCGAGCGCGCCGCCGGCCGCGGTGATCGCGCACAGCACCTTGAGCCGGCTCCACTGCCCGTCCAGTTCCGGCCGCGAGCCGGCCGCCGCGCCGGCGGTCGTGCCGAGGAGCGCGATGGTGTTGGTGATGTTCGCCGTCAGCGGCGGCAGCCCGACGGCGAGGAGCGCGGGATAGGACACGAGGGACGCGAGCCCGGCGATCGACCCGGTGAGCCCCGCCCCGACGCCGGCGACGAACAGGAACGCCAGCGCCGGCAGGGTCAGGGTCACGTTGATCGATTATCAGCACCGGCCCTGGCAGCGCCCCCGACAGGCGGCCCCACAGTGGCCCACGCCACCCCTGCCCGTCGAACTCGGCGCCCCGGCCGTCGGACTCACCGTCCTGAGCGTCGGACTCGCCGGGGCTGGGGCCGGGGCGCGAGTCCGACGCTCGGGACAGCGAGTCGGACACTGGCGACGGCGAGTTCGACACTCGCGCGTTGCCGCGCATGACACACGGCGCTCCCGAAAGCAACGATTGTGGGAAAATACCTACCTAAGTCTGTTGAAGGTCTGGACCACTGGCTCCATACTTTTGTTTCCGCGCACAACAAACAAGCGGAACGAGAGGCAGTGATGTCGATGAAGACCACTACCCGCCTGTCCCGTCTGCTGCGGCTGGGCGTGCCCGCGCTCGCCGTGGCCGCCGTGCTCGTGGCGCCCGGCAACGCCAGCGCCGCCACGGTGTTCAGCGACGACTTCGACGGCCCGGCCGGCGCCGCCGTCGACGGATCCAAGTGGACGAACGAGACCGGCGACAACGTCAACAACCACGAGCTGGAGTGGTACACCCCGGGCAACCAGAACGCCGCGCTCGACGGCAATGGCAACCTGGTGATCACCGCGCGCCAAGAGGGCGGGCACGACTGCTGGTACGGCCCCTGCACCTACACCTCGGCCCGGCTCAACACCGCGGGCAAGTTCACCCAGACCTACGGCCACTTCGAGGCCCGCATGAAACTCCCGCGCGGGCAGGGCATGTGGCCGGCGTTCTGGGCGCTGGGCGAGGACATCGGCAGCAATGGCTGGCCGAACTGCGGCGAGATCGACTTCATGGAGAACATCGGCAAGGAGCCGACGACCGTGCACGGCACCATCCACGGCCCCGGCTACTCGGGTGCGGGCGGTATCGGCGCCCCCTACAGCGGCCCGAACTTCTCCGACGACTTCCACACCTACGCGGTCGACTGGGCGCCCGACAGCATCAAGTGGTATGTCGACGGAAACCTTTACCAGACAAGGACTCCCGCCGACCTGAACGGTAACCGCTGGGTGTTCGACCACCCGTTCTTCATCATCCTCAACCTCGCGGTGGGCGGTGACTGGCCGGGCGGCCCGGACGGCGGCACCCAGTTCCCGCAGCAGCTGGTGATCGACTACGTGCACGTGACGGCCTGAGCCGCCGCGTCAGTGCGCCGTCGGGGCGTTGGACGCTGGATCGGTGTTGTCGCGCAGCCTGCGCAGCATCAGCGCCAGGTGCAGGCGGAACCGGCCGCTCGGTGAATCGACCTCGAAACCGAGTGCCGACTCGGCGTGGGCGAGCCGGGCGGGCAGGGTGCTGTGGTGACGATGCAGGGCGGCGGCCGCCTTGCGCGCGGACCCGGTCGCGCACAGCGCGGCGAGGACCGCGATCGTGCCCTCGCCGTGCGGCCCGGCCGCCAGCCGGTCCAGCGCTCCGACGTCGGCGATCTCGGACAGCTCGTCCGGTCCGAGCCGGTCGGCCATCGCCGCGAGACCGCCCAGCCGCTCCCACCACACCACCGGTTCGCTGTCCGCGGTGAACCGCAGGGCCACCCCGGCGGCGCGCCACGACCGGTCCGCCTCGATGGCGGGAAGCCGGGGGCCGACGGCCAGCCGGGTGCCGGCCGGCACCGCGCCGGGCAGGTCGCCGGCGCTCAACACCGCCCGCACCGAACCGAGCATGGCGGCGCGGCCGTCGAACTCGCCGGGGCCGGTCACCGCGAGCACGCGAAGTCGGGCGGCGGCGTCGAGCCCGAGCAGGTGCAGGGCCCGCGAACGCTCGGCGGTGCCGACCCCCTCGGAGAGAACGAGTTCGACCAGGGCCGGATCGCCGAGTTCGGGCAGCGGGACGTCGCTGTGTTCGAGCAGGATGGCGGTGGCGATCGCGAACCGTTCCAGCAGCATGTCGTCCAGCGGCGGCGGCTCGCCGGCACGAGCGACCCACGCGATCATCCCGCCCTCGAGTTCACGCGTGGCCGCGCCGGCGGGGATGGGACTGGACGCGCCGAGAGCGCCGTCGGGCTCCGCACGCAGGGCCAGCCCGCGGACGGGTGCGGCCAGACCCACGGGGCACCCGGCGAGCTGGGCTGTGCTGCGCACCAAGGTGTCCAGGCTGACCCGGCCGGTGATCAGGCTGTCGAAGAACCCGATCACCCGAACCGCGTTCTCGGCATCGGCGTCGAGTCCGGACAGCCTCAGTAGCAGGCCCTTCATAGCCGCAACGATACGCAGAACGGGCCGCCAGATGGCGGCATGCCGACCCCCGATCCCCGGCGGCTGGCGGTGGCCGCCGAACCGGCGAAGCGCCCATGATCAAAGCTATGACCTACGCGATCGATCCCGAACTCGTGCCCTGGCTGGACATGCTGCCGAAGATGACCTTCTCCGACCGCGACTCGGTCCTCGCGGCGCGCGCGTCGATGGAGGACGTGAAGAACGTCGCCCCGGCCTACGAACCGGTGAACCCGCTCGATATCCGTGATACGACCGTGCCCGGTCCCTCGGGCGCACCCGACGTGCCGGTCCGCGTCTACGCACCAGCGAATCGTGACGGCGTGGTACCCGGACTCCTCTACATTCACGGCGGCGGCTTCATCGTCGGCGATCTGGACACGTTCCACACCGGGCTGCTCAGGCTGGTCGACCAGCTCGGGGTGGTGATCGTCTCGGTGGACTACCGCCTGGCCCCGGAGCATCCGTTCCCCGCACCGGTCGAAGACTGCTACGCGGCGCTGACCTGGGTCGCGGCGAAGGCGGCTGAACTCGGTATCGACCCGGCGCGCCTCGGCGTCGCGGGTGACAGCGCCGGCGGTGGCCTCGCCGCGGCCGTGGCCCTGCTGGCCCGTGACCGCGGTGGCCCCGCGCTTTCGTTCCAGTACCTCGGCATTCCGGAGCTGGACGACCGGCTGGACACGCCTTCGATGCGTGCCTACGTCGACACTCCGATCTGGAACCGGCCCAACGCGATCTTCAGCTGGACCAGCTATCTCGGCACCGAGCCGGGCGGCCCGGACGTCTCGCCGTACGCCGCTCCCGCCCGGGCCGAGGACCTCTCGGGACTGCCGCCCACATTCGTGGTGACCTCCCAGTTCGACCCGCTGCGCGACGAAGGCATCGCCTACGCGCAGCGGCTGATGCAGGCCGGGGTGAACACCGAACTGCACCACTATCCCGGGACCTTCCACGGTTCTTCGCTGGTCGAGGCCGCCGCGGTGTCGAAGCGGATGCTGGCCGACGAGCTCGACGGCCTGCGCCGAGGGCTTCGGGTGGACACCAAGTAAGTTCCACAATGGATAGTCCGAAGTGCTCTGTCTATTGAGGACCATCTTTGCCACGTCGCACCTCAGCCCCCGCCCGCCGCTTCGAGCGCGCGGGCGAGGGGCTGGCGCGCCACCGATAGAACGTGTTCTAATCTGAGGTATGCGCCATGGCATCGTGCTGTTCACCAGTGATCGCGGGATCTCGCCGGCCGTAGCCGCCAAAGCCGCCGAGGACGCGGGGTTCCACTCGTTCAGCGTGCCCGAGCACACGCACATCCCGGTCAAGCGCGAGGCAGCGCATCCGCAGACCGGCGACGCCACCCTGCCCGACGACCGGTACCTGCGCACCCTCGACCCGTGGGTCGCGCTCGCGACCGCCGCGTCGGTCACCGAACGGATCCGGCTCTCGACCGCCGTCGCGCTGCCCGTCGAGCACGACCCGATCACCCTCGCCAAGACCATCGCGTCACTGGACCACCTCTCCGGCGGCCGGGTGACGCTCGGCGTCGGCTTCGGCTGGAACACCGACGAGCTGACCGACCACGGTGTGCCGGCCGGGCGGCGGCGCACGATGCTGCGCGAGTACCTCGAAGCGATGCGTGCATTGTGGACGGACGAAGAAGCCGGCTACGACGGCGAGTTCGTGAAGTTCGGCCCCTCCTGGGCGTGGCCGAAGCCGGCCGGCGACGTGCCGGTGGTCGTCGGCGCGGCGGGTACCGAGAAGACGTTCCGCTGGATCGCCCGGTCCGCCACCGGCTGGCTGACCACGCCGATGGAGGAGGGGCTCGCGGAGAAAATCGCGCTACTACGTAAGATCTGGCAGGAAGCCGGCCGCGAGGACACCCCCGAGATCGTCGTGCTCGCGGGCCGGCATCAGCCCGGAGTCCTTGCCCAGTACGAAGAACTGGGCGTCACCGAGGTCCTCTTCGGACTTCCCGACCGGTCCGCGGACCAGGTCACGGGGTACCTGACGCACCTGGCCGGGAAGCTCGGCCTTCACTCCGAAGCCTGCTCCGCCAACGGAAGCAGCACCTGAAACCGGGTGTTGCCCGGCTCCGAC
This sequence comes from Amycolatopsis sp. GM8, assembly GCF_021653975.1. GTDB lineage: Bacteria > Actinomycetota > Actinomycetes > Mycobacteriales > Pseudonocardiaceae > Amycolatopsis_E. The sequence goes on from NZ_JAJKFK010000003.1 coordinate 562,234, forward strand.
CGCACGCGCAGGTCTCCGTGGTGCCGCTCGACGACGATCCGCCACGAGATGTCCAGCCCGAGACCCGTGCCCGCCCCCACCGGCTTCGTGGTGAAGAACGGCTCGAAGATCCGCTGCCGGATCTCCTCCGGCACACCCGGCCCGGTGTCCCCGATCTCGACGCACACCTGGTCCTCGACCAGTGCCGTGTGGACAGTGAGCGTGCCCGAGCCGTTCATCGCGCCGACGGCGTTGTCGATCAGATTGGTCCAGACCTGGTTCAGCTCGCCGGGATACGCGGGCACGTTCGGCAACGTGCGGTCGTAGTCCTTGACGACCTTGACCCCGTTGCCGATCTTGCTGCCGAGCATCACCAGCGTCGAGTCGAGCCCGTCGTGCACATCGATCCACTGGTGCGCCGCGCGGTCCAGTTGCGAATACTGCTTCGCGGCGCCGATCAGCGCCGAGATGCGGGTGGTCGAGTCCTCGATCTCGCCCATCAGCATCTCGGTCTCCAGCGCGTAACCGAGCCAGCGCACCGCGCCGTCGATCAGCGAGTCGCCGACCGAGTCCAGCACGTCGTCGAGGTTCTGCGCCCGCAACCCGGCGGACACGAAGATCGGCGCGAGATCCCAGCCCTGCTCCAGGCCGTGGTCGGCGAGCCAGTCGCCGATCTCGTCCTCGCGGTCGGCCTGCTGCATCGCGGTCAGCGGGGGCGCCGAGGCGACCCGCTTGACCAGCTGCTCCTGCACGTCGATGAGCTGTTCGAGCAGGTTCGGGTCGATGTCCTTCTTGGCCAGTATCGCCAGCTTGTTCCGCATGCCCGCGACGCGCTCGCGCAGCGCCGCCGTCGCCCGGACCGCGGCCGCGGCTGGGTTGTTGAGCTCGTGCGTCAGCCCGGCGGACATCTGGCCCAGCGCGAGCAGCCGCCGCCGCTGCCCGATCAGCGCGTCCGAGGTGCGCCAGCCGAGGTAGGTCCCTTCGAGCAGGTGCGTCGCCATCGGGAACCAGGCCCGGAACCGCTCGGCGAACTCCCGGGCCGGCAGGGTCAGGAACGTCAGTTCGCTCAGCGCGTACACCGAGGCCGCGTAGCGCTGCTGGTCCTGGCCGTAGAAGAACTGGGTGGCCCCGCAGTACGCGCCGCGCTGGTCCGAGCGCGTGGTCTCGACTTCGCCGCCGGAGTCCTGTTTGGTCATCCGCAGCGTGCCCGCGAGCAGCACGTAGAAGCAGGTGGCCTCGTCGCCCTCGCTGATCACCTTGACCCCGCCGGCGTAGTCCTCGACCGACGCGTGCTCCAGGATCCAGTCCAGCTGGCTGTCGGACAGGCTCGTGAACAGGAACAACTCTCGCAGGAACTCCCTGCTCAGCACGGGTTCGGTCATCGCTGCTCCAGGTATCGGTGCACCAACGTGACCGCCATCGCGCCTTCCCCGACCGCGGACGCGACGCGCTTCACCGACTGCGATCGTACGTCGCCGGCGACGAACACCCCCGGAATCGAGGACTCCAGGTGGTGCGGGTCGCGATCCAGCGTCCAGCCCGGCGGCCGCCGCCCCTCGACCAGCAGGTCCGTACCGGTGCACACGAACCCGTGGTCGTCGCGGACCACCTGCGCGCCCAGCCATTCGGTGCGCGGCGCGGCGCCGATGAAGACGAACAGGTGCCCGGTGTCGAGGGTCTCCTCGTTGCCGGCCGAGTCGCACACCGTGAGCTTCTCCAGGTGCTCCTGGCCGTGCACCTGCTTGACCGTGGTGCGGGTGCGCACGTGCACGTTGTCGATCTGGTCCAGCTGCTCGATCAGGTAGTGCGACATCGAGGACTGCAGCGATTCGCCGCGCACCAGGATGGTGACGTCCTTGGCGTAGCGGGAAAAGAACACCGCGGCCTGGCCCGCGGAGTTCGCGCCGCCGACGATGTACACGTGCTGGCCGGCGCATTCGGGCGCCTCGGTGGACGCGGAGCCGTAGTAGACACCGCGGCCGGTCAGCTCCTGGCAGCCGGCCGCCTGCAGCGTGCGGTAGGAGACGCCGGTGGAGAGCACGATGGCGTGCGCGGCCAGTTCGCTGCCGTCGCCGAACTTGATCACCCGCGCCGAGCCGCGCGCCTCCAGCCCCACCACGTCGCGCGTGGTGAGCACCTCGGCGCCGAACTTCTGCGCCTGGCGGCGGGCCCGGTCGGTCAGCTGCGCGCCGGAAACCCCGTCCGGGAAGCCGAGATAGTTCTCGATCCGGGAGCTCTGCCCGGCCTGACCGCCGGTCGCCCGGCGCTCGACGAGCACCGTGCGCAGCCCTTCGGACGCGCCGTACACCGCCGCGCCGAGCCCGGCGGGCCCGCCGCCGACCACGATGAGGTCGTAGAACTCCTCCGCCGGGCGGGTGGACAGGCCGACCGCGTCGGCGATCTCCTCACCGCTGGGCTTGCGCAGCACGGTGCCGTCCGGGGTGATCAGCACCGGGATGTCGTCGGGGGTCGCGCCGGCGGCCTCCAGCAGGCGGGCCGCCTCCGGCTCGTCCACTGAATACCAGCGGTACGGCACGGAGTTGCGGGCGAGGAAGTCGCGGACCTTGTACGAGGGCTGGGACCAGCGGTGACCGAGCACCTTGGTCTCGTCGACCGGCCGGTCCCCCACCGCGCGCCACGCCTCGACGAGCGCGTCCACCACCGGGTAGAGCTTCTCCTCCGGCGGGTCCCACGGCTTGAGCAGGTAGTGGTCCACGTCCACGACGTTGATCGCCTGGATGGCGGCGTCGGTGTCGGCATAGGCGGTCAGCAGGGCCCGGCGGGCCTGCGGGAACAGGTCCATCGCCTTTTCCAGGAACGCGATGCCGTCCATGTGCGGCATCCGGTAGTCGGCGAGGATCGCGGCGACCGCGTCCCCGCGCAACTTGATCTCACGCAGTGCGTCGAGCGCGTCGGCGCCCGAGGCGGCGCGCACGACCCGGTAGTCCTGGCCGTAGCGACGGCGGAGGTCGCGGGCGACCGAGCGGGACACTGCCGGGTCGTCGTCGACCGTCATCAGGATGGGCTGGCTCACGAGGAAACCCTACGGCGTGGATGCCCTGTTCGTCGATTGTGTCGCGGTTTCCCGGGGCGGTGCGGCAAGTGACTCCCGGCGCGGGGGGACAAGGGAGCCCGCGCACGGGAGCACTCGCCCGCCACGACGCTCCGAGGGGGAGTCCGAGCGCGCGGCGAGACGGTTTCGCTGCCGCAATTACCGGCGCGTTCCCGCTGTGCCCGGTAGTCGCCGGGCACGGGCACGCCGTTACAGCGCCTTGTTTGTCTTGCGGTGTCCGGTTGAGGCATGAAGGCGAGATGAATTGGGGGGCGAACCTGTAGCGATAACGGCAATTTTCCCGACACAGCCCTCGGGGCGGCAGTTTTCCCTTTGTGGAAGGAAACGGCTGTGGCGGAAACAAAACCGGTGGCGGTGGTGGTCGGTGCGACCGGGGGGATCGGGCGGGCGGTGGCGGTCGCGCTGAGCGACGAGGGCTACACGGTATGGCTGGCGGGGCGGGATGAAGCGGCATTGAAATCGCTGGCGGCCGAGCTGCCGGATTCGGCGCCCTGGACCGTCGATTTCGAGGATGACGTGGCCGAGGTCCCGCTCGACGTGCCCAAGGTGGACGTGCTCGTGCACTGTGCCGGGGTGTTCGCGTCCGGCACCGTGGACGAGATGCCGGAAGACCAATGGCGCCAGGTGTTTACGGTGAATCTTTTCGGGGTCGTGGGACTGACCCGTGAACTGCTGCCCCGGCTGCGGGCCGCGCGCGGCAAGGTGATCCTGGTGAACTCGACCGTCGTGCGGACCTCCGCGGCCGGCCGGGGCGCGTACGCGGCGAGCAAGGAGGCGCTGCGGGTGTTCGGCGAAGCGCTGCACCAGGAGGAAATCGACCACGGGGTGCAGGTGACGACCATCTACCCCGGCCGGGTCGCGACCGACATGCAGCGCACCGTGCGGCGCGGCGAAGGCGGCCCGTTCGAACCCGCGCGTTATCTGACCCCGGAAACCGTGGCCGCGGCGGTGCTCGTCGTGCTGTCCACCCCCGCCGACGGCCACCTCACCGAATTCGTGCTGAAACCGGCCTGGTGACCCGCGCCGCCGTGTTTGCCCGTCCGGTCAGGCGGGGAAATCGAACTGGTAGCCCTGGGCGACGAGCCACGGCAGCAACTGGTCGAGGGCTTCGACGGTCTGGGCGCGTTTGCCGCCGCCGTCGTGCAGCAGGACGACCGCGCCGGGTTGGACTGTTCGCTGCACCGTCGTGACGATCTGTGCCGCGCCGGGCAGCGTCCAGTCACGCGAGTCGACGCTCCAGGAAAGCGCTTTCATCCCCTGCCGCGCGGCGACGTCCCGGATCAGGTCCGTCCACGACCCGCCGGGCGCGCGGAAGTACGGCACGGGCACGTCGGCGCCCGCCGCGACCTGCAGATCCGACCAGCAACCCGCGATTTCCGCGGTGACGCGCTGTTCGGTGCGCTTGCCCAGGTCCTCGTCATGGCTGACGGTGTGGTCGCACAGCCGCATCCCACGGGCGAGCACGGCGCGCACGAGTTCCGGGTGACGGGTGACGTTCGCGCCGATCATGCAGAAGGTCGCCACCGCCCCGGCCCGGGTCAGCGCGTCCAGGATTTGGGGCGTGTACACGGGATCGGGCCCGTCGTCGAAGGTGAGGGCGACGAACTTGCCGGTGCGCGCGGTCCCGCGCACCAGGTCCGCCGACGCGGCCGCGGTGGCGGGTGCCGCGGCCGGTGCGGTGGCCGGTGGCGGGGCCGGGGTCGGGGTGCCCTCGGCGGAGGTGAACACCGACACCATCGCCGCGATCGCCAGCACGACGACGCTCAGCAACACGGCCCAGCGGTAGAGGTACGGCGGACGCAACACCCGATAGCGCAACTCCACCTCCAGACCGGACACGCAGCGGGGTCAACTTGTCGACTCGCGCTGCACGATAAGGTGAATGCGGCGGGAAATGCGGGAACTCGGCCGGAGTTTCCGTCAATGCGTTTCGGCGAGGGCCCGGCCGAGGTAGCCGGCACTCAGCACGGCGAAGCCTGCGCGACCTGGACGAGTGCCTCGAGGAAAATCATCGCGAGCGCGACCGGGAACCCGATGCGCGCCATCGCCGGGTACCGCACGAACGGGATCAGCCCGAAGATGTTGTTCACCAGTACGAAAGTGAACAGTGCCAGGACCACCGGCACGAACGGCCGGAACTCCGCACCGCCTATCTGGTCACGGGCGATCCCGTTGCGCGCCAGGTCGTAGAGCCGAGCAGGAAGAACGCGGCGATGATCAGCACTGACAGCACGACGAGCAGCATCGGTTCGGTGACACCGCCGGTCATTCCCGGGCGAGTGCGATCCAGTTCAGCTTTTCCTGCTCCCGCTTGGGAAGTCCGGCCACGACGAGATCGTAGGAGTCCTCGACCATCTCGCGCACGAGCCGGTCCGGCACCGAGCCGTCGACCACGACGGTGTTCCAGTGCCGCTTGTTCATGTGGTACCCGGCGGTGATCGCGGGATACTCCAGCCGCAACTGCACGGCGAGATCGGGATCGCATTTCAGGTTGATCCGCAGCGGCCGGCTCTTCAGCGGGCACAGCGCGAACATCTTGCCCGCCACCTTGAACACGCTGCTGCCCTCGTCGAACGGGAATTCCTCGCGCACCCCGGGCAGGCCGAGGCAGATCCGGTGCAGCTCGGCGGCCTTCATCCCGCCACCCTAACGTCACCTCGGGGGCGCGCCACGTGGACGCGCCCCCGAGGGCCCGGCATCGTCGCTCAGAAGGCGCCGAACGCCTTGGTGAAGTCCAGCGGCTGCTGGTCGATGCTGCTGCAGGTGGCCTGCGCGAACCCGGCCGCGCCGCCGGGGCACGGCTTGTCGCGGGTCGCCGACCACATCGCGAGCCACGCCAGGTCCTTGCCCGCCGCGAACTGCGCGAGCTTCGTCGCGTCGGCCACGGTGAACACCTCGCTCGCGGTGTCGTTGACGCCGATCATCGGGGTGACCGCGACGTGGTGCCACGCGTCGGTATCCGAGAGCCCGAGCACGTCCTTGACCTGCGCCTGGGTCGCGGTGGCGGCGTCGATGGCGAACTGGCCCATCCGGCCCGACGGGTTCGGCGCCGCGCCGTCGCCGTAGTCCATCGCCATCACATTCACCGAGTCCACCCGCACGCCGTTGGCCTTGGCGTTCTGCAGCAGATTCACGCCGTCCTGGGTCAGGCCCGAGGGCAGCACGGGCAGCGTGAACGACACGTCGAGGTCCTTCTGCTGCTGCAACTGGGCGATCGCCTGGGCGCGGCGGGTGTTCGCGGCGACGTCGCCGAGCGCGGCGCCTTCGATGTCGAAGTCCACTTGGGACAGTCCGTAGGTGCTGATCGCCTTGCCGTAGGCGGAAGCCAGCGACGAGGGGTCCGAGCAGGCCTGCGCGAGTTCGGTGCCGTTGGCGCCGCCGAAGGACACCCGCACGTCACCGCCGGCCTGGCGCAGCTGCGGGATCTGGCCGGGCACACCGTCGTTGTTCAGCTCGCTGACGCCGCCCCATTTCGGGGTGCAGCCGCCGCCGGAGAGCACGAACGCGAGGGTGAAGTCCTTGACACCGGTCGAGTTCGCGGTCGAAACCAGGTCGAACGGCGGGTACAGAGAGGTGTCGACGTACGGGGCGAACCGGCCGGACGCGGTTGCGGCCGGCTTGCTCGTGCTGACCGGCGGCTTGCTGCTGGTGGTCTTCGAAGACGTCGTGGCCGGGGGTGCCGTGGTCTTCGACGGGCTCGCCGGCGCGATCGTCACAGGCGGCGAGGACGTGGCCGGTGCCGGGGCGGGGGTGGTCGAGCAGTCGGCGCCGTTGATCTGGCAGGACATCGGGTCGCCCTTACCGGCGCTCACCACGAAACCGACGTCGAGGGACTGGCCGTCAGGGAGCGAGGGCTGCCAGGCCGGCGGGGTGACGGTGACCCGCTGACCGTCCACTGTGTACGCCGCGTTCCACAGTGAGGTGACCTTCGCGCCCGCGGGCAGGGTGAAGGTGAGCTTCCAGCCGTTCATCGGCTGCCCGGTCGGGTTGGTCACCTTGTACTGCGCCGAGTAGCCGGTGCTCCAGTCGGCGGTCTTGACGTAGACCGCGCTCGGCCCGGCGGCGCTGGCCGTGCCGGGGATCGCGACGGCGGCCGCCACGGCGCCCGCGATCGCGACTGCCGCCGCGCCGCCGGAGATCAGCGTGCGGCGGCGGTGCCGGCCGTTGTGGGACGACATCAGGGTTTTACCTCCTCGAGTGGTTTGGACCTGCGAGGACGCTAGGGCGCCCGCGGGCCAGCCGGAACCGCGCTCAGGGAGGGCGAATGATCTCTTAAGACGCGCTTAAGGCGGCGGGCACGGTGCGCAGCCGGAGGCGGATGTCGGCGCCGCCGCGGGCCGGGCGGCGGATGGTCAGCTCGCCGCCCGTCGACTCGGCCACGCGGCGCGCGATGTCCAGGCCCAGCCCGGTCGAACCCGTGCCGCCCGCGCCTTCGCCGCGCCGCAGCGCCGCCGCCGGGTCGGGGATGCCCGGGCCCGCGTCGTACACCCGGATCGTGACGGCGTAGTCGGTCGTGCGCACGTCCACGCCGAACGACACGCCTTCGTCGGTATGCCGGAAAACGTTGCCCAGCACGGCATCCAGGGCCGCAGCGAGGTCCGCGCGCGAGACCGGCACCGGCGCGGAGCGGTGCGTCCCGTCGGCCCGCCACCGCCGGCCCTGGTCCTCGGCGAGCGCCGACCAGAAGTCCGTGCGGTCGCGGACGACCTCGGCGGCGTCACAGCCGAGCACCACCGTCTCGTCCGCGCCCCGCCCGCGGGCCGCGCGGATGATCTGGTCGACCTCCCGCTCCAACTGGGAGACCGCGTGCCGGGTCGCCTCGGCGCTCTCGGACTCGCCGAGCGCCGCGGTGTTCAGCTTCAGCACGGTGAGCGGGGTGCGCAGCCGATGCGACAGGTCCGCGGCCAGTTCCCGTTCTCCCGCAACGAGTTGCCGTACCCGCTCGGCCATCGCGTTGAACGCGGCCGCGGCCTCGCGCAGCTCCGGCGGGGCGTCGGTATCGGTGTCCGGGGCGCGCGCGTCGAGGTCACCGGACCCCAGCTCGCGCGCCGCGGTCGCCAGGCGCCGGGCCGCGCCGACGATCCGGGTGCCGAGCCGGTCGGCGACGAGCACCGAGATCAGCACGAGCGCCGCCGCGACGCCGGTGAGCACGAGCCACGCGGTCATCACGCCCGCGGACAGCTCGGATTCGGGCACGAACACCTCGACCACGGCGATCCGCGCGTTGTCCACCGCGACCGGCTGCAGCAGCGCGTACCCACCGGAAACGGTCACGGTCGCCGACGTCCCCTCCGCGATGACGCCCGCCAGCTGAGCGGCGTCCGCCCGCGGCGTGCCGAGCGTGGCCAGCGCGTCACCGGTGTCGGGCACGTGCACCGCGACCAGGCCGTCCGCCCCGGCTTTCGTGCTGGCCAGCGCCCGCTGCAGGGCGGTGTGATCGGTGGTGATGGCGAGCGCCGGGCCGAGCTCCGCAGCCTGCCGTTCGGCGCCGGTGAACGCGCGGTCGTGCGCGGTCTCGCCCACCATCAGCCCCAGCGGCACCAGGAAAGCCAGCGCCACCATGGTGGTCACCGCGACGGCGACCCGGACCAGTGCCCACCTCACGGCGCCTCGATCTTCACGCCCACACCCCGGACCGTGTGCAGGTACCGGGGTTTCGCCGCGGTCTCACCGAGTTTCCGGCGCAGCCAGGACAGGTGCACGTCGATCGTCTGGTCGCCGCCGTAGGCCTGTTGCCACACCGCGGTGAGCAGTTCCTTGCGCTGCACCACGACTCCGGGCCGAGCGGCGAGGAACGCGAGCAGGTCGAACTCGCGGCGGGTGAGGTCGAGCGCGGTCCCGTCGAGGGTGGCCTCGCGCCGGCGCGGGTCGACGACCAGCCCGCCGACGCGCAGCAGCGGCGTCGCCCCCGCGCCGCCCGTGCGCCGCAGCACCGCGGCGATCCGGGCGTTGAGATGTTCCGGCGAGAACGGCTTCACCAGGTAGTCGTCGGCGCCGCTGTTGAGGAGGCGGACGATCCCGGTCTCGTCGTCGCGCGCGGTGGCCACCACGACGGGCACCTCGGTGACGCCGCGCAGCATCCGCAGCGCCTCGGCGCCGTCGAGATCCGGCAGGCCCAGGTCGAGCACCACGAGATCGCAGCCGACCTGCGTCACCTCGCGCAGCGCGTCGAGGGCGGCGCCGACGCTGCGCACCGCGTGCCCGGCGTCCGACAGGTGCCGGACGAGCGCGGCGCGCACGAACGCGTCGTCTTCGACCACGAGAACTGTCGCCATACTGTGCCCTTCAGTACCAATCCGACCACAGCCACGGCTATCCAGCTTGCGTCGCATCGGTTACGTGTTGCTCGGGGTCTGCCTACTTTTGGTCGGATTGGTACTGCGCTACCGTACGCACCCGATGAGGCAGGATGGCGGGCGATGAGACGAACGCTGGCCCGCGCCGCCGCCTGGACGGCCACCACCGCAGCGGCCATCGCCCTGTCGTGGTTCGGCGTGCACAGCGTGCTGGCCACGGACGCGATCGGCCCGGCGCCGCAGGCGATCCCGATCACGGCGCCGGCCACGACCACGGTCGCGCCGTCGCCGACCCTGACCCCGCCGACGAGCACCGCTCCCCCTCGCCCGTCGTCGCCGGCGGTGCCGGCCACGACGAGTTCGAGCCCCGCCGCGGACGTGCGCGGCTACCAGCTCAGCGGCGGGCGGGTGGTGCTGGAGCTGGGCGCCGCGTCCGCGAAACTCGTGTCCGCGACGCCCGAGGCGGGATGGCAGGTCCAGGCCTGGCAGGCCGACGGCTGGCTGCGCGTCGACTTCAGCCGTGACGGCACGACTTCCTCGTGCTTCGTCACCTGGAACGGCCACCCGCCCACGGTCCAGACCACCTAGCAGGCGCCGTTGTCGGTCCACACTCCGGCGGGGCCGCCCGGGGTGTCGCCGTAGGTCCACCACTTCGCGGTCCACGAATGTCCGTTGTAGGAAACCGAAGCGCCACCGTTGTACGCCGTGGTGGCACTCCACGCGGCGACCGCACAGCTGCCGCCGCCACCTCCCGGGGTCGTGGTGGTCGAGGTCGGCGGCGTCGTGCCCATCGGCGGGGTGGCGCCGGCGAACCGCGCGGTGAACTTCGTGAAGTCCCAGTCGTTCTGCGAGACGTTGCTGCACACACCGTTGTCGGTGGTCGTCGTGCAGGCGCGGTCCCGGTTGACCGACCAGAACGTCATCCGGCCGAGGCCGTGACTCGTCGCGTAGTCCAGCACGGTCTGGAAGTCCGCCTGGTAGAAGAACTCCGAGGCGTCGCTCTTGCCGTTCATGCCGGAGAAACCCTCGTGCGCGTAGGCCGTTCCGCTGTCCCAGCCGAGGTGGCTCATCAGCAGGGAGTGGAACGCCTCCAGTGCACTGGTCTGGCTGGACGCGCCGTTGAACCCGCCGTCGAACGGCATGATCGAGAAGTTGTTCGGGGTGAAGCCCAGGTTCTTCGCCTTGTCCAGCAGCTGCGTGCCGAACCAGCCGGTGCCCGCCGCGGTGCCCGGCATGGTCACCGAGACGAACAGCCCGGAGTTGTTGCGCTGCAAGATCTGTGCCGCGCCCAGCTCGTTGTTGATCGCGGCGTCGTTCTCGTACTCGGGCTCTTCGAGGTCGAAGTCGATCGCGTGCAGCCCGTACTTGTCGATCACCTGCTGGTAGGCGGCCGCGGTGGCGTTGGCGTCGGAACAGGTCTGGCCGAGCTTGGTGCCGCCGTACCCGCCGACGGACACCGAGACGTCCCCGCCCGCGCCGCGGATCCGGTTGATGACCCCGGCCACGGCGGTGTCGGAGGAGACCGCGGAGGTGCCGTCCCAGGTGGGCGAGCACCCGCCGCCGTTGGGGGCGAGGATGAAGGCCAGCTGGAACGCCTTCTGCCCGGTCGCGGCCATCACCACGGTCGGGTCGGGCGGGTTGTTGCTCTGGGGCATCAGGTAGGGGGCCGACGCGTACCAGTTGCTGCTCAACGCCGCCGTCGCACCGGCCGCGGCGCCGGCGTGGGTGACGAGCGTGAGGGCGGTTCCGGCGACGACCGTCGCGGCGGCGAGGATCGAGGCGATTTTTCGACGGTGCACTTGTCCTCCTCGGAAAGCGGAGCTTCTCGTAATGTGGACTAGACCATTGCTATGGGTCAATACTTTGGACTGGACCACTCGGCGAGAGGCGACTTCCGTCGGGCGAATCCGGACATTCCACGCGGCGCTCCGGGGCGACCCCGAATCCGACTCCGGGTGCGCGTCCGGGGAGTTCCCGATGCGCCGCCGCGCTCGGCGCGGGAGCCTGGATGCATGACGACTACGAAGACGTTGACCAGGTCCCGGTCCAACCGCGTGATCGCCGGTGTCTGCGGCGGGCTCGCCGAGCGGCTGGGCTGGCGCCCGAACACCGTCCGGCTGCTGTTCCTGCTGTCCTGCCTGCTACCGGGCCCGCAGTTCCTGATCTACCTCGTGTTGTGGGTGATCATGCCGTTAGAATCCGACTGATCTCACCTCGGACAGCAATTAGAGGACGCGTGTGACCCGCTGTGCCTGGGCCCAGGGCTCGGACCTGATGACGACCTACCACGATACCGAGTGGGGCCGTCCGGCACACGACGACGGGTACCTGTTCGAGCTGTTGCTGCTCGAGGGCGCGCAGGCGGGGCTGTCCTGGTCGACGGTGCTGGCCAAGCGGGAGAACTACCGCCGCGCGCTGGACGGGTTCGACTACACCCGGATCGCGCGCTACCAGCAGGCCAAGCTCGACGCGCTGCGCGAGGACGCCGGCATCGTCCGCAACCGGCTCAAGATCGTCTCGACGGTGAAGAACGCGCAGGCCTTCCTGCAGGTGCGCGAGGAATTCGGCTCGTTCGACGCGTACCTGTGGCAGTGGGTCGACGGCAAGCCGGTCGTGCGCCACCGCCGCGCCAGCGAGCCGCTGCCGGCGAGCACCGAACTGTCGGACCGCCTCTCGAAGGACCTCAAGCGCCGTGGCTTCACCTTCGTCGGCACCACGATCGTCTACGCGTACCTGCAGGCCGTAGGCGTAGTCGACGACCATGTGAAAGGCTGCCTCGCGATCGCCCCGTGATTCGCAGGAGGTAGCGATGGCCGCCGGTCGTTTGACGCCGCTGCCGCCGCGGCCTGGCGGGCGCCGCCGGATCACGTCGGTGCCTCTCCCCTACGTCTCCCCCGGTCTGCTGCGCTTCCTCGCGCAGGAATCGGGCAGCGCCGCGATCCTGCTCGGCTGCACGGTGGTGGGCCTGGTGTGGGCGAACATCCCGGGCGCGGGCTACGAGGCGTTCTGGACCACCGAAACGATGTTCCGCATCGGCTCCTGGCAGATGACCCTGGACCTGCGGCACTGGCTCAACGACGCGCTGATGGTGGTCTTCTTCCTGACCATCGGCCTGGAGATCAGCCGCGAGGCCGCGGTCGGGTCACTGCGCGACCGGCGGACCGTGATCGTGCCGGCGCTCGGCGCGCTCGGCGGGATGGCCGCGCCGGCCCTGCTGTACTTAGCGTTCACCCACGGCGGGCCGGCCGCCGCCGGCTGGGCGATCCCGATGTCCACCGACACCGCGTTCCTGATCGGGATCCTCGCGCTGTTCGGGCCGCGCTGCCCGGACCAGCTGCGGCTGTTCCTGCTCACACTGTCCATTGTGGACGACATCGGCACGATCCTGGTGATGGCGTTGTTCTACACCAAGCACGTGTCGATGGTCGCGCTCGCGATCGCCGCCTTCTTCGTGGTGGTGCTCCTGCTGCTGCGGTGGGCGGGGGTGTGGCAGCTCGCGCCGTACGTGGTGACCGGGCTCGGGCTGTGGTTCGCGATCTACGCCTCCGGGGTGCATCCGACACTCGCCGGGGTGCTGGTCGGGCTGATCGTGCCCGCCGTGCAACGGGATCCGGACGCGCACGAGCGGCTGCGGTTCTACGGTCGCGCGGTGATCGAGTACGCCGACCCGTTCCGCGTCCGGCTCGCCTCCGCGGCGGCCCGCGCCACCGTCCCGGCCAACGACCGGCTGCTGAACGCGATCCACCCGTTCAGCGCCTTCCTGGTGGTGCCGCTGTTCGGGATGGCGAACGCCGGGGTGCGGCTGAACGGCGGGATCCTGCGCGACTCACTGCACTCCCCGGTGACGATCGGCGTCTTCACCGGGCTGGTCGCTGGCAACGCGCTGGGCATCTCCGCGATCACCGGTCTCGTCCTGAGCACCAAGCTCGGCGAACTGCCGGGCCGGGTCCGGTACGGGCATCTGCTCGGCGGCGCGGCGCTGGCCGGGATCGGGTTCACCATCTCGCTGTTCCTCACCGACCTCGCGTTCGACGACGAGATCCTGCGCACCGAGGCGAAGATCGGGGTGCTGTCGGGTTCGCTGGTGGCCGCGGTGATCGGCTCGGTACTGCTGCGCTACCTCGGCGAGCGGCTGCCGCTGTGTTCGATCGAGACCACCGAAGGCCCACCGCCGCTGCCGTCCGGCCCCTGGCGGGACCCGACGGTCGCGGCGTGAGTCAACGGCGCAGCCCGAGCGACGAGCGCAGCGCGGCGAGTTCCATGCGGCCGGTGTAGAGACGCCCGTCGACGAACAGCGTCGGCGTGCCGCGGACGCCGTCCTCGGCGCCCGCCTGGTAGTCGGCCTCGACGGCGGGCCGGAACGCCTGCGCGGCCTCGCCCACCGCGTTCGTCACGCCGAGTTCGGCCGCGTACCGGGCGAGGTCGGCGTCGGTGAGCCGGTCCTGGTGCGCGTACAGCTGGTCGTGCATCGCCCAGAACCGGTCGCCGCTCGCTTCGGCGGCCAGCGCCGCGGTGAGGGCGAACGGATGCTTCTGGAACACCGGGAAGTGCCGGAAGATCAACCTGACCCGGCGGCCGGCGGTGTCGACGAGCTGCCGCAGCACCGGCGCGGCGGCGCCGCAGTAGGGGCATTCGAAGTCCCCGTACTCGACGATGGTGATGGGCGCGTCGACGGACCCGTAGCAGTGCCGGTCGAGGTCGATCTTCTGGGACACGGCGCTAGCTTAGCTAGCAGTGATCGCCGTGCCAGGCTTCGCGGCCTTCACGGATGGCCAGTGCTCCGATCGCGAGCGCCGCTAGCGGGTCCGCCCACCACCAGCCGAGCAGTGCGTTGAGCAGCAGGCCGGCCAGCAGCACGCCGGACAGGTAGGTACACAGCAGGGTCTGCTTGGAATCGGCGACCGCGCTCGCCGAACCCAGTTCGCGCCCGGTCCGTCGTTGCGCCATGGACAGCACGGGCATGACCACCAGCGATACCGCGGCGAGCACGATCCCGGCCGTCGACTCCTCCGCTTTCCCGTGTCCGGCAAAGGAAATCACCGACCCGACGGTGACATACACGGCGAGCGCGAAGAACGACACCGCGATCACCCGCAGCGCTGCGCGTTCACGCGCCTCCGGGTCGCTGCCGGAGAACTGCCAGGCGACGGCCGCGGCCGAGGCCACCTCGATCACCGAGTCGAGCCCGAACCCGATCAGCGCGGTCGAATCCGCGACCGCGCCGGCCGAAACCGCGACGACCGCTTCGAGCACGTTGTAGCTGATCGTCGCGGCGACCAGGAGCCGGATCCGCCGCGCTAGCACCGCTTGCCGTTCGAGCATCAGTCTTCGCATTCCGGGGCGGCGTCGACGGCGAGCACGACCTGCGCCAGCTCGCGCAGCGCACGCGCCAGGTGCGGGTCGGACAGCGCGTAGCGCACCTGCCGCCCCTCGTACGACGCGACCACGAGACCGCAGCCACGCAGGCAGGCCAGATGGTTGGAGACGTTGGAACGGCTCAGCTCCAGCCGTTCGGCGAGCTGGCCCGGGTAGGCCACGCCGTCGAGCAGGGCGACCAGGATCCGGCAGCGCGTGGGATCGGCCATCGCCCGGCCGAGCCGGGCCAGCGCGTCCTCCCGTGTCTCACACTTCAGCACAAGCAAAACAATACATCCAAGACTGAACTAACGGAAGTGAAAATTCCTCACCGGCACCGGATGCGGGTGGTAGGAAGAGTTGGTGACCATCGATGCTCCTTTCACAGACCTCGACGGCTATGTCTCCCTCCCCCGCGCCGCCGGCCTCGCCCTCTCACCCGATGGGCGGCGCCTGGTCGTAGGCGTGTCCACGCTCGACGCGAAGAAGACCAAATGGGTACCCGGCCTGTGGGAGGTCGACCCGTCCGGCGAGCGCCCGGCCCGGCGCCTGACCCGGAGCAAGCAAGGCGAATCGGGCGCCGTCTTCACCCCTGATGGCGATCTGCTGTTCGTCTCCGCGCGCCCCGAACTCGACGCGGAGGAGCACGAAACGGACAAGAAGGCGGCGCTGTGGCGGCTGCCGGCCACCGGTGGTGACGCGGAAGTGATCGCCTCGCCGCCCGGTGGCGTGCAGGGTGTCGTGGTGGCGCGCGACGCGGGCGTCGTCGTGGCCGGCTCGTCGATGCTGCCTTCGGCCGCGGATGCCGAGCAGGACAAGGAGTTGCGCGACCGCCGCAAGGACGAGGCCGTCTCGGCGATCCTGCACGAGGAGTACCCGATCCGGTACTGGGACCATGATCTCGGGCCCGGCCGTCCCCGCCTGCTCGCCGGCAAACCCGGGGAAGAGTTGCGCGATGTCACCGGACATGCCGGGCGCGCACTGGACTTCGAGTCCACTTGGGACGTTTCGCCGGACGGCCGCACGATCGTCGCGGTATGGACGGTACCCGAGCCCGGCGGCTCCCAGCGCGACACGCTGGTGGCGATCGACGTCGCGACCGGGGACCGCCGCGTGCTCGCCGACGACGTGGACCACGAGTACGCCGATCCTCGTTTTTCCCCTGATGGCAACCGGATCGCGGTCATCGTGGCCGAACGGCCGACGGCCGCGAAGATCGGCGACCAGTGGCTCGCGGTGCTGCCGGCGGGCGGCGGCGAGCCGCGCGCGCGGACCGCGTCGTGGGATCGCTGGCCGAACCATCCGGAGTGGACACCGGACGGCAGCGCGCTCGTGGTCGTCGCGGACGATCTGGGGCACTCTCCACTGTGGAAGGTCGACGCGGGCACCGGCGAGGTCACGAAGCTGACGGAGTCCGGTTCGTTCAGCGATGCCCGCGTTTCCCCGGACGGGCGGTGGATCTACGCCCTGCGTTCCTTTGTGGACAGCCTGCCGGCGCCGTATCGCGTCGCGATCGACGGCAGCGTCGTGGAAGCGCTTCCCGGCCCGTTCCCGGCTGTCGAAGTACCGGGGTATGTGGAGGAGGTCACCACGACGGCGGCCGACGGTGCGCCGCTGCGCGCCTGGCTGGCCCTGCCGCACGGCACGAGTGCCCAGGCCCCGGCGCCGCTGCTGCTGTGGATCCACGGTGGCCCACTGGGTTCGTGGAACGCCTGGCAGTGGCGGTGGAACCCGTGGCTCGCGGTCGCGCGGGGATACGCGGTGCTGCTGCCGGACCCGGCGATCTCGACCGGGTACGGGCTGGACTTCATCCAGCGCGGCTGGGGCGAATGGGGCGGCGCGCCGTACACCGACCTGATGTCGCTCACGGACGCCGCGATCGGGCGGACGGATATCGACGAGACCCGCACCGCCGCGATGGGTGGTTCGTTCGGCGGGTACATGGCGAACTGGGTGGCCGGCCACACCGACCGGTTCAAGGCGATCATCACCCATGCCTCGCTGTGGGCGATGGACCAGATGGGCACGACGACCGACGGCGCGTTCTACTGGCCGCGCGAGATCAGCCCGGAAGCCGCGAGCCGGAACTCACCGCACCATTCCGCGGACGAGATCACCACGCCGATGCTCGTCATCCACGGTGACAAGGACTATCGCGTGCCGGTCGGCGAGGGCCTGCGGCTGTGGTGGGATCTCTTGTCCCGCTCGACCGCCGCCGACGGGTCCAGCCCGCACAAGTTCCTGTACTTCCCGGACGAGAACCACTGGGTGCTGACACCGAATCACGCCAAGGTCTGGTATGCCACCGTGCTGGCGTTCCTGGCCCACCACGTGCACGGCAAGGAGTGGCAGCGCCCGGAGATCCTCGGCTGAGCCGGGGATGGTGTCACCGGCGTACCTGCGGCAGTTCGGGGAACCGGGCGGGTATCTGGACTTCGCCCGGTTCGGTCCCCCTTCACGCGCGGTGCTCGACACCACGGCCCGGCTGCTCGAACAATCCGCCGGCGCTGGTTCGTCCACTGTGGACGAACTCATGCGGCAGGAGCAGCGGGCGAAGGCGGTGATCGCCCGGTTGTGCCGTACCGGCGCCGATCACGTCGTGCTCGTGCCGAACACCAGCCAGGGCCTGTTCCAGGCCGCGTTCGGCGTGCCCGGCGGTGAGGTTCTTGTGTCGGCGGCCGAGTTCCCGGCCAACACCTATCCGTGGGCGCGGGCGGCGGAGGCGGGACGGCTGACGGTCCGCGGCCTCGCCCCGGGTCACGTCACGGCCGACGCGGTCACCGCCGGGCTCACTGCGGACACGACGGCCGTTTCGGTGAACGCGGTCGACTTCCGCACCGGCTACCGGGCCGATCTCGCCGCGCTGCGCGACGTCGTGGGCGACCGGTTGCTGATCGTGGACGGGATCCAGGGTTTCGGCGCGATCGACGCACCCTGGGACGCGGCCGACGTGCTCGTGGCGGGCGGCCAGAAATGGCTGCGCGCCGGCTGGGGCACCGGGTTCGCCGTGCTGTCGGACCGGGCGCTGGAACGGCTGCGGCCGGTGCTGTCCGGGTGGACGGGCGCGGCCGGCGGGGGCGTGTTCGACAACGAGATCCACCCGCCCGCGCCCGGCGCCGCGAGCTGGTCGATCACGAACCTCAGCCCGGTGTCCTCGGGGGCGTTCGCGGCCGCGCTGGAGTTGGCCGAGGAGGCCGGGATCGGCGCGATCGAGGCCTGCATCGCCGAACGGGTCGGCACGCTCGAAGAAACTCTGCGCTCGCTCGGCGCACAGATCGTGTCCGCGACCGGGCGACGGGCCGGGATCCTGGCGTTCACGCTGCCCGGCAAACCCGCGGCCCAGGTCGGTGCGCTGCTGGCCGCCGAGGGCGTCGCGGCGACGGTGCGGCCCGAGCACGTCCGCCTGTCACCGCACGCGTCCACACCGATGGCGGCGGCGGACCGGCTCCGGGCAGCACTGTCGCCGTAGCCCACCCCGCCGGGGACTGCGGCAGAATCGGAGGAGAAGATCGCGAACCCGGGAGGATCGTCGTGCCGCTGCCTTCGGAACCGTTGCGGAAGCTGGGCTTCCTGACCATCGGGCTGTTCGACGGGGCCGACCCCGGCCCGGGCCACGAGTCCACGCTGGAGATCATCGCGCTCGGCGAGCGGCTCGGGTTCGACAGCGCCTGGGTCCGCCACCGGCACCTGCAGTACGGCATCTCCTCCCCCGTCGCCGTGCTGGCGGCCGCGTCCCAGCGCACCAGCCGGATCGAACTCGGCACCGCCGTCATCCCGCTCGGCTGGGAGAACCCGCTGCGCCTGGCCGAGGACCTCGCCACCGTCGACATCCTGTCCGGCGGGCGGCTCAACCCGGGCCTGTCCGTCGGCCCGCCGATGCACTACGACGACGTCAGGCAGGCGCTGTACCCGCGGACCGCCGAGCTGGAGGACTTCAGCTACGACCGCGTCGAGCGCCTCCTCGCCTGCGTGCGCGGCGAGCCGGTCACCGAGTTCAGCGGCACCGAGGGGATCGAGGTGTTCTCCAACCGGGTCCAGCCGCACTCCCCTGGCCTCGCTGGGCGCCTGTGGTACGGCGGCGCGAGCCTGCGGTCCGCGCAGTGGGCCGGTGAGCACGGGATGAACTTCCTGACCAGCAGTGTGGTCCGGGCCGACGAGCCGGCGGACTTCGCCGAGATCCAGCGCGCGTCCATCCAGGCGTTCCGCGCGCACCACCCCGACGGTGCCCGCGCCCGGGTGTCGCAGGGGCTCGTCGTCATCCCCACCGACTCGGCGACCCCGGCGCAGCGCGCGAAATACGAGCAGTACGTGGAAAAACGGACGCCGCGCACGACCAGCCCGCAGGGCCCGGCGCGGTTGCTGTTCGCCCGCGACATCCTCGGCACGTCCGCCGAGATCGCCGGACAGCTCTACGCGCACGCCGCGTTCCGCGAGATCGACGAGGTGGCTTTCGCGCTGCCGTTCAGCTTCGAGCACGAGGACTACGTGCAGATCCTCACGGACATGGCCACCAAACTCGGCCCCGCGCTCGGCTGGCAGTCCCGATAGGACAGTCCTACCGGGACACGCTCAGCGCTTGACGAGCGCGATGATCGACCCGATCAGGCTGACCCCGCCGGCGCCGAGGAAGAAGTAGTAGCCGGGCCCGGTGCTGTCCGGGTTCGCCGGGCCGTTGCTCAGCCAGAAGATCATCCCGACGATCATGGCGAGCGAGACCACCAGCAGCAGCGCGCCGACGACCCGCTTGCCGCGCATCGGCACGAACAGCACCGCGCCGCCCAGGATGGCCAGGCCGCCGCCGATCAGCACGAGGTACACGCCGATCTCGATCATCGTGCCGCCGGAGCTGCCGAGACCACTCGCCGTCCCGGCGACGTCCGCCACGTCCATGCCCGTCAGGACCTGGTCGCGGAGGCTGAACCACTCCAGGAAGAACTGCAGCACCCCGGCGATCCCACCGACGATCAGCACGATCGCGGCCGGGATGTTGCTGGTCGGCCGCGCACCACCGCCCCACGGCGCCTGCGGTCCGTACCCGTACTGCGGCGGGTAGCCGTACTGCCCGGGTTGCGGCGCGCCGTAGCCGTACTGGCCGGGCTGCTGCGGGTAACCGGGCTGCGGCACGGGGTATCCGGGCTGCTGCGGGACGCCGTAACCGGGCTGCCCCTCGCCGTACCCGCCGGGCTGCGGCGGTTGCTGCCCTGGATAAGTCATCGTTCCCCCTCGACACCGCGACCGGTTCCGTCGGCCGATGGTACTGCCCGCGGCGTCACCTGGTAAGCGGCGACCCGTCGGCGGCGTACGCCCTCGGCGGGGTCATCAGGTCGCTGGAGGGCACCTCGTCGAGGGTGAACCAGAACGCCACGACCTTCGGGTCCTGGCTCCACGCGGCCTGGCGCGCCCGCATGGTCTGCCCGCGCACGGTGGTGGTGATCTTCGCCGCGGGGCCGACGTAGTAGCCGAACACCGGGGTCGCCGGGTTCAGCCCGGCGTTCCCGTAGAGGACCCGGAAGCCGGGCGTCAGGTCCGAACCACTGGTCACGTTGGCCAGCAGCTGGCCGGTCAGGTCACCGGACGGGGCGCGATGGCCCGCCATCAGTCCGAAGTGGACATCCGGCAGCCCGGGTATGTCGGCCGGGACGAAATAGAGCACCCGCTCCCCCTGGGCATCCGCTATCCCGGTCGGCACGACGGCGCCGAGTGGCTGCTTGTCCGGCCCGGGCGGCGGTGTGCTCGCGGGCACCATGGGCGGCGGCGCCGTGACGGGCGGGGCGCCGGCGGCGACCGGGGGCGCGGGCTCGCGGAGCTGGGTGGCCAGTCCGGCTACGACCGCGATCACGGCCACCACCGCGGCGACCGCGGAGCCCTGCAGCACCTGCCGTCGCCGGCGCAACCGGGTGCCCCGAGCGATGATCCGCGCGACGTCCGGCGCCGGGTAGCCCTCCCCCGGCTGTTCGCGCAGCGCCGCGCGCAGCTGCTCGAGATCGGTCACGCGGCACCTCCCCTCGCGGCCGGCACGTCGTCCAGTGCGGAGACCCGCAGCTTGGCCAGCGCCCGCGAGTTCGTGCTCTTCACCGTGCCCACCGAAACTCCCAGCTCGTCCGCGACCGCGGCCTCCGGCAGGTCGAAGTAGTGCCGCAGCACGATCACCGCCCGTTCGCGCCCGGTGAGCCCGTCCAGCAGTGCGGCGAGCCACTGCTGGTTCACCACGTCGCGCTCCGGGGCGTCGGCGGCGCGCTGCTCGGGCGGCTCGTCGGCGGGCAGCTCGCGGATCGGGCGCCGCCAGCCGTCGATGACGTGGTTGACCAGCACCCGCCGCGCGTAGCCGTACGCGTCCTGGTGCCGGACCCGCCGCCAGGCGGCGTAGGTGCGGACCAGGACCGTCTGCACCGCGTCCTCGGCCTGGTGGCGGTCCCTGGTCAGCAGGTAGGCGGCATGCGTGAGCCGGCCGGAGCTCGACGCCACGAAATCGGCGAACTCCTCGTCCCCACGGGTTCCGTGCCCCATATCTCCCTCAGACGGCCGGGCCGCCGGAAAGGTTGCGCCTCCCGGCCGGCAGCTTCGCGACTACCAGCTTGCCACCGCGGGGCGCGGCTCGTGTTTGACCGGGTGCGCCGCCGGGTAGCCGAACGCGGCCGGACCGGACGGAGACGATGAGCGACCACCACCTCCAGCTCGACCTGGCGCCCGGGCAGGTGCCGCCGCTGGTCTCGGTCCGGCGGTGGGCCGCTCACACGCTGCCGGTCGGCCGGCCGCGTCTGGTCGCCGACGTGCAGCTGGTGGCGACCGAGCTGGTCACGAACGCGTTCGATCACGCCGGGGGCGCGGTCGGCATCCGGCTGGCCTATGAGCCGGCGCGCGGGCGCCTGATCGTCGAGGTGGACGACCCGAGCGACGAACCGCCGAAGCGGCGCTCGGCGGGGGTCAGCGCGTTCCGCGGCCGGGGGCTCGTGCTCGTCGAGGGCATCGCGACGGCGTGGGGGTGCCGCGCGCGGCCCGGCGGCGGCAAGACCGTGTGGGCGCTGCTGGACGTATGAGGGCTCAGCGGTGGCGGCGGTCGTAGGCCTTCGCCGCCGCGCGCTCGGTGCGCACGCGGAGCACCTCTTCCCGTTCCGTGGCTTCGACTTCGTTGAGACCGAGCTCCACGGCGCGGCGGATCTGCTCCCGGTTCTCGCGCACCACGGTGGAGAAGAACTCGTCGATCCGCGGGTCCAGCAGCACTTCCAGCACCACGCGGAACGACGTGTCCACGACGCCGCGCACCAGCTCGCCGTGGAACGGGACGCGCCGCAGCCGGCCGAGCTGCGGGTCCTCGGACAGCTTCTCGGTGATGATGGCCCGCAGCTCGCCGCGGTGGGCGTCGAGCGAGCGCGCCAGGTTCTCCGGGTAGTTGCCGGTCTCCAGCACCTTGACCACCTCGTCGAGCACCGCGATGGTCACCGGTTTCTTGACCGCGCGCACGATCGGCTCGGACAGTTTGTCGACGAGCCGGTAGGTGAACTGCTCGCCCAGCGCCCGGTCCGCCGCGCGGCCGATGCGCACCAGCATCAGCACCACGACGACGAACCGGTGCCCCAGCAGTATCGGGTGCGCGACCGGCACCATCGCGAACACCTCGTACCAGTTGCGGGTGAGAAAGCGCTTTCCCCAGTGGCGGCGGCGCCACCGCCACAGGAAGTCCCCGAGGAACAGCACGCACACGGCGCAGTCGGTGTAGAAGATCCACAGCCCGGCTTCGGGCGCGGGCGGCGGGCTGACGATCAGGTACAGGGGCAGGCCCACGGAGATCACCGCGAGCACGAGCATGATCCAGTCGTCCGCGCGCACGTTGCCGGGCAGGATCCCGCTGTTGAGCTCCGGCTCTCCGGGCAGGCTCGTCATGGCCCCGATGATGACATGCGCGTCCAGCCGAGTCCGAAGTAGACGGGACTTCGCCGTGCGCGAAAACCCGTGCGGGGTGGCGGCGGCGCGGGCAGGCTCGATCACCATGGACGGACTGCTGCGGCGACGGGACTTCCGGCTGCTGTGGCTGGGCCAGAGCACGAGCCGGCTCGGCAGCAACGTCTCGGCGGTCGCGCTGCCGCTGGTCGCCGTGGTGACGCTGGATGCCGACGCATTCACCGTGGGGCTGCTCGCCGCCGCGGCCTGGGTACCGTGGCTCGTGCTCGGGCTGCCGGCCGGCGCGTGGGTGGACCGGGTCGCCCGGCGCCCGCTCATGATGGCCTGCGATCTCGTTGCGGCGGCGCTGTTTCTGTCCGTTCCGGTCGCGGCGTGGCTCGGCGTGCTGAGCGTGCCGCACCTGCTCACGGTCGCGCTGCTGGCCGGGGCGGCGAGCGTGTTCTTCACGACCGCGTATCGCGTGTATCTGCCCACGGTGGTTCCGGACGCACAACTCGGCGCCGGGAACGCGATGCTGCGCGGCAGCGAGTCCGCGGCGCAGATCGCGGGCCGGGGGCTCGGTGGGGTGCTGGCGCAGGTGTTCGGCGCGGTGTCGGGGCTGCTCGCGGACGCCGCGACGTTCGTGGTTTCGTTCTTCAGCCTGCTGTCGATCCGCGCGATCGAAGCACCGCGAACCGGCTCTCGCTCGTCCCTGCGCGAGGAAATCGGCACCGGGCTCCGGTGGACGTTGGGCGATCCTTGGCTGCGGGCGCTCGCGGTGTTCGGGTGTGTCGCGAACCTCGGGCTGACCGGTTTCCAGGCGCTGCAAGTACTCTTCGTCACGCGGGACCTCGGCGCCGGGCCCGCCGTGGTGGGGATTGTCGTTGCCTCGTCCGGAATCGGCGGGGTTGTCGGCGCCATCTGCGCCACCCGGATCACCCGCCGGTTCGGCACCGCGCGCGGGCTGCTGCTGTGCCTGACGACGACGTTGCCGTTCCTCCTGCTGATCCCGGTGGCGGCGCCCGGTTGGGGCGTGCTCCTGGCAGTGGCCGGGAATCTCGTACCGGCGGCGGGAATCGTGGCCGCGAACGTGGTGATCGCCGCGTTCCAGCAGACCTATCCCCCGCCCGGTCTCCGGGGCCGGGTGGTCGCGACGGCGAACGTCGTCAGCTACGCCGCCGATCCGGTCGGGGCCGTGCTGGGCGGTGCGCTCGCCACGGTGCTCGGCGTGCGCCCGGCCATCGGGATCATGACCGGGGTCGTGCTGGCCGCGGGTGTTCTCCTGGTCACGAGCCCGCTGCGCCGGACCCGGGAACTTCCCGCAATGCCACCGAAGCATCGCTGATCGCGTCGAGGACGGCACCCGCCAGCGACCGGCCCACCCGTTTCGTCCGCATCCGGCTCGACGGGAGCACCATGTTGAGCGACGCGACGGGTGCGCCCAGCACATCGCACACCGCGGCGCCGACGGCGCTCACCCCGTGCTCGCCCTCTTCCACGTTCATCGCGAAGCCCGCCTTGCGGATCGCCGCCAGCTCGCGGGTCAGCTCCGGCCAGCCGGCGATCGACGACGGCGTGCGGCGTTCCAGGCTCCGCCCGGCGAACCGGCGGTCGAACTCCACTTCGGACAGTGCGGCCATGATCGCCTTGCCCGCCGCGGTGCAGTGCGCGGGAATGAGCACCCCGGTCCGGTTGCCCACCCGGACCGTCCGGGTGCTCTCGATCCCGTCGACGAACCGGATCTGCCGCCCCTCCAGCACGCCGAGGCTCACCGTCTCGCCCGTCCGCGCCCACAGCCGTTCCAGCACCGGCCGCAGCACCTGCCGCACATCCATCCGGTTCACCGCCGCCAGGCCCAATTCCTGCAGCACGGGACCGGGAACATAGGGGCCGTTGCGTGCTTCCTGCTCCGCGAAACCCTGCGCGCGCAAGGAGTTCAGCAAGCGGTGCGCGGTCGAGGGCGCCACGCCCAGCAGGTCCGCGACCTCCGACAGCCGCAGTGCCCGGTGCTGGGCGAGCAGCCGGACGAGCTGCAGCGCGTTGTCCACGGAACTCAGCCCGGACGGCGATTTCCTCATGACGGAAATATAACTCCGGGATCTTCCGCTTGCCCGCGACCCGTGATTCGCTCGGAGCAGGCCTGGCGGAAAGGAGACAACGGTGTCCACGCCCGTGCCCGTTGACGCGATCGAAGAGCTGCGGACGGCCCGGTTCGGCCGCTTCCACCTGATGCTGGTCGTCAGCATCATGCTCGCGATGATCTTCGACGGCTACGACACACTCAACGCGTCCTACGTCATCCACTACACGGTGAAACCGTGGGGGCTCAGCCACAGCGAGACCGGGCTGATGGTCTCCTCCGGCCTGATCGGTTTCCTCATCGGCGCGCTGGTGCACGGCCCGATCGCCGACCGCATCGGTCGCCGCCCGGTGCTGCTGTGCGCATTGTTCGGCACCGGAGTGCTGAGCCTCGCCACCGCGGTCGCCGCGAACGACTTCGGTTCGTTCATCCTGCTGCGGTTCCTGACCGGGCTGTTCCTCGGCGTGATCATGCCGCTGGGCACGGCGTTCATCAACGAGTTCGCGCCGGCCCGCTCGGCGAACCGGGTGGTCGCCGCGACGGTCGCCGGGCTCAGCATCGGCGGTCTCCTCGCCGCGCTGGCCGGTATCTACGTGACACCGAGCCTGGGCTGGCACGCGCTGTACTGGATCGGCGCGGCCCCGCTCGTGCTCGGTTTCGTGCTGCTGCCACTGCTCCCGGAATCCGTCCAGTTCCAGGTGCTGCGCGAACGGCACGACGACGTCGCGAAAACGCTGGAGAAGATCAACCCCGGCCGGATCTACGCCGGCTCACGGTTCGTGCGGCCGCGCGGGCGCGCGTCGGCCGCGGAGATGATCGGCACCGTGGTCGGCCCGCGGTTCCGGCCGACGAGCCTCGCGCTGTGGGTGTGCGCGTTCATGATCCTGTTCTGCATCTACGGGTTGTCGGGCTGGCTGCCGTCGGTGATGGAAAGCCGGGGCAACGGTTTCGCGGCGTCGTTCTTCTTCCTGGCGATCCTGCAGCTGGCCGGGATCATCGGCGGGATCACGGTCGCGATCGTGTGCGACCGCCGCCGCGGCGATCTCGCGGTGGGCCTGACCGTGCTGATGGTCATCGCGGCCGTGGCCGTGCTGCTGGTCGGCGTGAGCGCCGGGGCGAGCGCGCAGCTGATCTTCACCGGTTTAGCCGGATTCGGCATCATCGGCGGTCAGTCCGCTTTGGACACCCTGTCCGCGCAGACCTATCCGGTGCACCTGCGCAGTACCGGTACCGGGATGATGTTCGGCGTCGGCCGGATCGGCGGCATTCTCGGGCCCTACCTCATCGGCTGGTTGCTGGACTGGACCAATGGGGCGACGACCGTCGTGTTCGTGGTGATGCTGGTCGCGACCGGGATCGCGGCGGTCACCGGTGGCGCGCTGGTCGTGTTCCGCCGCAGGCTTTCCACTGTGGACAGAAAGGGAGAACATGTCGGAACCCCTGACGACCGGCGGCGGCGTGGGCTATCTGCGGATCGCCACTGAAGAGGCGTACGCCCCGCCCGAGCTGATCGACCTGTTCCGCAAGACGCTGGAAACGACCGGCGACATCGGTTTCCGGAGCCTGATGGGCCATTACCTGACGAGTGACGCCGAGCGGCCGCGGTTCGTCCGCGACCGGCTGCAGGACGCCGGCGAAAAACGTCTGTCCGAAATGGACGCGGCCGGGATCGATCACGCGGTGCTGGCGCTGACCTCGCCGGGCACGCAGGTGCTCGGCGACGGCGACGCGCGGGAGATCGCGGCGATCACCAACGACCGGATCGCCGAGGCGACCCTCACCTACCCGGCCCGGTTCTCGGGCCTGGCCGCGGTCGGGTTCGGCGACATCCCGGCCGCGGTGAAGGAGCTCGAGCGGGCGGTGAACTCCTTGGGGCTCAAGGGTTTGATCTGCAACTCGCACATCAAGGGACACTACCTCGACGAGCCGCGGTTCTACCCGGTCCTCGAAGCGGCCCAGGCCCTCGGCGTCCCGGTCTACCTGCACCCGAACACCCCGAACAACGACATGATCAAACCGCTGGTCGAGGCGGGGCTGGACGGTTCGATCTTCGGGTTCGGCGTGGAGACCGCGATGCACCTGCTGCGGATGATCACGGCCGGGGTGTTCGACCGGTTCCCGTTGCTGAAGGTCGTGGTCGGGCATCTCGGCGAGGCGCTGCCGTACTGGCTGTACCGGCTGGACTACATGCACGCGGGACAGGTGAAGGCCAAGCGGTACGAGGCGATCAAGCCGCTGGAGCTGAAGATCAGCGAGTACTTCCGGCGCAACATCTGGCTGACCACGAGCGGGATGCCGTGGGCGCCGACGATCTCCTACGCCCGCGAGGTGGTCGGCGCGGACCGCGTGATGTACGCGATGGACTACCCCTACGAGTACGTGCCCGAGGAGGTCCGGATGCAGGACGCGCTGCCGCTGACCCCACCCGAGTTGAAGCAGTTCTACCAGGACATCGCGATCGACGTGTTCGGCCTGGACGAGGCCGTGATCAGCGGGAAGTGAGCACGGACTCGGCCACGAATTCCTCCCAGGTCCGCTGCCCGGCCTGCCCGGACACCGACAGGTTCTCGCCCGACCGGTAGGCGCGCCCGGCCGCGCCGGGCATGCGGATCGGCAGAAGCGCCCGGTGCTTGTCCCGCACCTTCAGGTAGCCGCGAACCAGGTCGGCCAGCTCGTACACCTTCGGCCCGGGCAGGTCCGGCACGAGCCCGGCCGGTTCGCCGAGCGTGAGTGAGGCGAGCCGCGCCGCGACCTCGCGCGGGTCGACCGGCTCGAACCGGAGGCCGCCCGGCGCCGGGATCACCGGCAGCTTCACCATCTTGTCCAGCATCGTGCGGACGAGCGTGTGGAACTGGGCGGCCCGCAGGATCGTCCACGGCACGCCGGATCCGATGATGGCCTCCTCGACCGCCCGCTGGGTGCGGAACCAGCCGAGCGGCATCCGGTCCGCGCCGATGACCGAGATGGCCACCAGATGCCGGACCCCGGCCCGCTGGGCCGCCCTGGCCACGGCGCGGGCGGCTTCGTCGTCGCGTTTCGGTCCGCCCGCGAGGTGCAGGATGATCTCCGTGCCGGCCGTCGCGTCGTCGATTTCCTTGCCGGACAACAGATCGCCGGTGACGTACTCGACACCGTCGGCGGGTGCGTGCTCGTGGCGGCTCAGAACACGCACCCGCCGGCCGGACGCGCTGAGCAACGGGAGGACGTGGCGGCCGAGTGTGCCGGTGCCGCCGGTGAGCAGAATGGTCATATTCCCCTGACACCCCGCGCGCGGCGGATGTGACCGAGCATCGGATGTGGCCCAGCGCACCAGGTCGGGCACTGTGCACAAACGACAGTCGTGGCCTGGCGTTATCGGTTCGATTCACCCGAATGGCCGCAATCGGCGTTCTCATGTCACGAATTTCCCATGATCCCGACACATAACCGTGAGTCGCTGAGAGCATCGGGCCCGCAGCCGATGAGGAGGACCGTTCGTTGAGCACTGGGGGCTCCATCATCGTGGCGGCGCACGTGCCGGACCTGCCCGCGGGCGGTGACGACCGGCAGAACGGCCGGCGCCAGAAAGTGGCCCGCCTGCTCCGCCGGACGCTGGACAACGCGGGTCAGCAGGCCGCCACCCTGCGAGAACCCGGCAGCCCCCAGATGGTCGCCGAACTCCCCCGGCCCGCGGCCGTGGCGCCGTTGCTCACAACGCTGACGGACGGCCTGCGGGACGAGGCGTTCCGGCACAACCGCCTGGTCGGCGCCGATGACCAATTGCGTTTCCGGCTCGTGCTCGATTTCTGGCCGGACGATTCCGACGGCGGCGCGCCGGCCCGGCATGCCTATCTCGAGTGGCTGCTGACCACCCGTGCGCTCGACGACCACACCGGCACGAAGAACACGGTCCAGATCCTGCTCTCCGAATCCGTCCACCTGCTGCTGGGCGACGAAGGCACCGCGCCGGCCGACTTCGCGGCCTTCGAGTCAGGTTGGTACCTGTACGCGACGGATCAGGTGAAAGTCTGGCGGCACGAGGTCACCACTCCGGCCAAAATGGACGTGCCCGTCCAGGTTCCCCACCCACCCAAGGAGTTCTTCGGTCACGCGACCGAAATGGACGCCCTCGACGCCGCGTTCGACGAGTACAAAACGGGCCGCGGTCCCGGCGTCATCGTGCTCACCGGCGCCGACGGCCTCGGCAAGACCGCGCTCGCGGCACAGTGGATCGAAAGTCACGCCGGCGAGTTCCCGGACGGGCAGCTCTACGTCGATCTCGGCACGCTCACCGGAGACGCGGATGCGATGGTGCAGCACGCCTTCGAGCGGCTGCTGACCGGACTGCAAGTGCCGGTGTGGGACCTGCCCGCGACCACCGGAGCGCGTATCGAGACCTACCGAAAGCTGGTCGCCGGCCGCCAGGTGGTCGTCCTGCTGGACAACCCGGTTCCGGCGGTGCTGGCGTCGGTCGCCACCGGTGGCCTGGTCCTGCTGACCGCGCGTCGGAAACCCGCCGGCATCACGGCGCGCGAAATCCCGGTGGGGGTACTGCAACCACTCGCCGCCGCCAAACTGGTCGAGTCCATTGTGGACGTCACACCCGCGGAAGCCGAAGAGCTCGCCGAAACCTGTGACTACTCGCCCGGGATGATCACCGCGATCGCCTCGGCCGTACGCCTCGTCGCGGGACCGACCGTCCGGCAACGGGTCGACCACCTCGCCGACGAAGCCGTTCCGTTGCACGACACCGCCGACACCGAGCCCGAGATCACCCATGCCCGGGTCCTGTTGCGATACCGGCGGCTCGCCCCCGACGAAAGCCGGGCGCTGCGGCTGCTCGCCCTGGTGGATCCGGGCAAGATCGTGGCCACCGAACTCGCCGCGCTGACCGGCAGTTCCGCGCGCGAGGCCGACCGGGTCCTGGCCAAGCTGGGCGAACGGCGGCTGCTGCACCGGCACGAGGCGACGGCCGAGTACCAGATGGCGAGCCAGGTCCACGAGTACGCCCGGAAACGGCTGGACGCCGAGGAACCGCCCGAAGAACGGGCCCGGGCCGAGCGCCGGCTGGCCGAGACGGCGTCCATCCGGGAAGAGTTCGTCGCCTGGCTCAGCGACGCCCCGGAGACGAAGGACGCCCTGAAACGCGACGCCCTGGCCGACGTGCTCGCCACCCGGCTCAAGCAGCTGTCGGAACGGGACCCGACGCCCTCGTTCCTGATCCACCTCGAAGGCCCCTGGGGCTCGGGCAAGAGCACGCTGCTCACGCTGCTGGCACCGAAACTGGATTCGGACTTCCTGGTGGTCGACTTCGATGCCTGGCGTAACTGCCGGGTGGATCCGCCGTGGTGGACCCTGCTGAGCACCTTCCGCCAGCAGCTGGCCCGGAGCCTGTCCCCCACCGGCCGGATGAAGCTTCGCTTCGCCGAGGCCGCAGTGCGGGCGCGCCGTAGTGTCGGTCCCTATTTCTTCGGCGCACTGGTGCTGCTCGCCGTGCTCGTCCTCGCCGGGGGTGCCCTGGTGCTCTCGGGCACGGCGTGGCGATCCGCCACTTTCCTGGGCAACCTGGCCAAGTCGACGACCGCGGTCCTGGCGGTGCTCGGGGTGCTGTGGGGCGCGATCCTGCTGACCACCAAGTTCCTGCTGTGGGACTCCGCCCGCGGTGCCCGCCGCCTGGAACAGCACCACACCAATCCGATGCAGGAGGTCAGCGAGCACTTCGGGTGGCTGATCTCGCGGTCGGCGAAGCGCGTGGTGTTCTTCGTCGACGACCTCGACCGCTGTGGCGAGCGGTACATCGTCGAGCTGCTCGACGCCATCCAGACCCTGGTGCGCGACGCCCCGAGCAAATCCGCGAAACGACGCTCCGCGTACTTCGTCATCGCCGCGGACGGGCGCTGGCTGCGGCGGGCGTACGAGGTCGTCTACGACAAGTTCACCGAAGCCGGGAACGATCCCGGCCGCCCGCTCGGATACCTGTTCCTGGACAAGCTCTTTCAGCTGAGCGTGCCGCTGCCGGCCATCGGACCGAACACCAGGACGTTGTACTTCAACAAGATCCTCGGCATCCGTGACGGCGCGGCGGAACGTCCGCTCGGCCACGAAGCGGCGCGGGTCGAACGGCAGGTGCGAGCCAGCTCCGCGGGCAGTGACGTCATGCGCGCGTGGATGGACGCGCCCGGGCCGGTCCGCGAATACACCGCCCCGTCGGCGGTCAAGAAGCTCGCCGAATCCGAACGATCCGACCTGACCGAGCACGCGTTGCAGAAATTCGCCACGCTGCTGCACGGAAATCCCCGGAGCATGAAGCGCTTTCTCAACACCTATGGCGTGCTCCGCGCGGCCCGGACGCTCGAAGGGGTCCCGGTGAGCAGTGACGCGCTGGCGCTGTGGACGATCCTGCGGGTGCGCTGGCCCGCGCTCGCCGATCATCTGGAGGCGCATCCGGACGCGGTCGCCGAACATCCCTATTCGCCGGAGCTCGACGCTCTGCTCAAGGACCCCGAGCTGCGCGAGGTGCTGGACTACCTGGCGCCCCTGCGGCTCACGCCCGGCCTCATCCGCAACTGCTGTGGCGCGCAGGCCTGACGCCGGAGGGACGCCATGACCGCACCACCGCACGAGCCGTTCGACCCGGCCGGTTATGACGACCGGGTGGTGAAACCGTTGCGCGGCAGGCAAAGCAGCGGCTATCCGGACGAGCTGGCCGAGCGGTACGCGATCAGCGCGGACCTGCCCGATGACCAGCTCCTGCACCGGGTCGAAGAGGTGCGCGCGCACTGGGCGGCGATGCTGAGGCGGCTGAGCCTGCCGGTCTCGATGCAGCGGGTCTACCGGGCCTTCCAGGCGGCGGACCGCGATCTGGCCGCCGAGCACGGCGATGAACTCGCGAACGCCGAGTGGTGGCGCGCCAGACTGGTCGACCAGGAGCAGGAACGGCGGACCGCCACCGGCCGGTTGGTAACGCTGCTGCGGGAGGCCTACGGCCCGCTGGCCGCGATCACCCCGGCTGTGCTGACCGAATTACACCTGGCGTACCCGGAATTCACGCCCGGCGCGCTGGCCGCCGCGGCCGGTGAGGCGGGCCTCGTGGTGACCGAGCCGGAACCACCGGACGACCGGGCGATCGCCGAACGGATCCGGCACGCACTCAACGCCGGGATGCCCGCACGATTGCTGCTGCGGCAGGTCACGGAGCAGCTGGACGACCCCGAAGCCGCGAGCCGGCTCGTGCTCGCGGTGCTCGACGAGCGGCTCACCCCCGAATGGCGTCCCGCCCCGGCCAAGCCGGCCGTTGCGGCGACCACTGCGCCGGTGGCGGCGCGGAGCCTGACCGCCCGGCTGACGGGTCTGGACGTGATGCTCTCCTGGGCGCCGGGCGACGAAGAAGCCGGGCGGTATCTCCTGGTGCGCAACGTAGATCACGAGCCGCGCACCATCGACGACGGGGAGGTCGTCTACGACGGGCCCGACACCAGGGCCGTCGATCGCGACGCACCGATCGCCCGTGAGGTGTGGTACGCCGTCTTCGCCGGCGTGCGGGACGCCGACGCGTGGTCCGCACCGTGCGCCACCAGTATCGAAGTGCTGCCACCGGTCGTCCTGCGCGACGCCAAGCCCGCGGGGCACCGGCTGCGGATGTCCTGGCGGGTCCAGCCGCGGGCGGTCGCCGTCCGGATCGTGCGGATCCGGCCGGACGGCGACCGGCACGAGACCATCCTGCGCGAGAACCTCGACACGTTCGACGACGAGTTCGTCCCGGAATCGCCTTCGTGGTACGAAATCCGGCCAGTGTACGAAGTGGACGGTGCCGAAGTGCCCGGCGAGGTCTTTCGTTACGCCAGCTCCGACACGCAGCTTTTCCAGCAGCACAACCGGATCCTGGAGCTGGCACTGGAATCCGCGACCATCGAGCACACGCCCCGGGTCCAGGCGAGCTGGCCGTTGCAGTCCGGGCACGACGTCCGGGTCCGCTTCTCGGCGACACCGTGCCCCTGGCAGCCCGGCGACCGGATCTCGGCCGCCGAACTGAACGGCTTCGGCACCGAACTCCGCGGCGAGCGCGTTCCGCGGGGCGCGACGACCGTCCTGACCGGCGACGTGGCACCCGGCCGTCTGACCTATGTGGCGTTCGCAGCGCACGGGGACGAAATCGTGGTGGGACATCCGGTCTCCTTCACGGCGTTGACGCCGGTCGCCGATCTCGGCGCCGAGCGCCGCGGCGGCGAGATCCTGGTCTCCTGGATCTGGCCCGAAGGCATTCCCGAGGTTTCGGTCCGCTGGAGCGGTCCCGACGGCTCGGACGAGCTGACGCTTTCCCGGCACGACTACGACGTCCACGGCTGCCGGATCCGCTACGGCACCTCCTCGATCGAGATCGAGGTCCGCGCCATGACGCGCGCGCCCGGCCCGGAACCCGGTTTTTCCTTACCGGCCACCACAAGGCTGCCCGCCCGGCTGCCCCGACTCGGCTATTCCGTCCAGCTCCGCGGGGCTCCGTGGTCCAGGACCCGCAAGGCGGTCGTCACGCTCACCGCGCTCGACCGGATCGAGCCGTGCGAACTGCTCGTCGGGGTGTCCCGGCAGGCCGATGATCTGGAGGTCCTGCTGAGGTTCTTCGTGACGCTGGACAAGGACGCCACCGAGGACCGTGTCCTGGAACTGACCGCGCCGCACCGGAACGCCGAGCTGGTCTGCGTTCCCGCCATCCCAGGCACCGTGACCGTCATCGCGCAGCCGCTGGACAAGCCGAGGTGAACCCGTGAACAAGGTGACCTGCCCCTACTGCTACGAGCCCATCAGCCTGGCCAAACTGCACTTCCAGTGCTACGGGCGGTCGCCGGTGGGCGAGGGGTGCCAGCGCATCCAGGACGAGACCCGCGAACGGTGGACCGGCTACGCGCTCCCCTCCTGGCCGACCTTCCCCCCGCCGCGCGGGCTCGCCGGGCGGCGCAAGTCCGCCGTCTGCCCGCTGTGCCAGGGCATCGCCACCGTGCGGGCCTGTCCCACCTGCCACACGCCGCTGCCCAAGGTGATCGGCGAAGACCGGCGCAGCCCGAGAATCGGGTTGATCGGCGGCAAGAGCGCCGGCAAGACCGTGTTCCTGACCGTGCTGGAACACGAGCTGTTCGAAAGCATCCGGCGCCGGTTCAAGGCCGACGTCCAGCACATCGGGGACTCCCAGGCCGGGATGGCCTCCACCGGGCAATGGCTCAAGGCCTACCAGCAGGCGCTCTACCACGACAAGGTGCTGCCGAACCAGACGCCGTCCGCGGCCAGGGGCCTGCGACCGCCGGTGGTGCTGAGCTGGCGGCAGCGGCGCCGCCACTACGGGCGGGTCCGGCCGCGCAGCAGCATCATCACGTTCTACGACGCCGCCGGCGAGGACATGACGACGCAGGACCAGATCAACGTGCAGCGCTACCTCGACGCGGTGGACGCGCTGATCGTCGTGCTGGACCCGTGGCAGCTGCCGGGCGCGCACGCCCGGATCACCGTGCCCACCAAGGCCGACCCGGACGCCACCCCGGTCGAGGTGCTCAGCCGGGTCACCGAACGGCTGCGCTACCACGAGCGCGGCGGCTACATCCGGATCCCGGTGGCCGTCGTGTTCGCCAAGATGGACTCGTTCTTCGCCGCGCTGGGCGAGGACCATCCACTGCTGGACCGGCCACGGGAGGCAGCCGGGTACGACGAGCCGATGGGCCGGGCCACCCACGAACACGTCCGGAAGCTGCTGGACGGGCTGGGCGCGGACGCCATCGACACCTTGCTGCGCAACAACTACAAGAGGTACCGCTACTTCGCGGTCTCGGCGCTGGGCCGGGAACCGGACTACCACCGGGACGCGGTCGCCGCCGCGGGAGTGCATCCGCATCGCGTCGACGAGCCGCTGCTGTGGCTGCTCAGCCTGTTCCGCATCGTGGATCAGGTGAAGTGATGGCCGCGCCGCGTGCGTTCGCTTCGCTGTACTACACCGACTGCCTGCCGGGGCAGGGGTTGCGCGGGGTGGCCGGGTTCCAGTTCCAGGCGGTGTCGCCCGGGGTCGAACATCGCGTGATGTCGCTGGTCCAGGAATCGGTGCTGTAC
This sequence comes from Amycolatopsis sp. GM8, assembly GCF_021653975.1. Classification (GTDB taxonomy): domain Bacteria; phylum Actinomycetota; class Actinomycetes; order Mycobacteriales; family Pseudonocardiaceae; genus Amycolatopsis_E. The sequence continues at coordinate 596,963 of NZ_JAJKFK010000003.1, forward strand.
GAACCGCCACCGGAATGGATGCGGCGGCGCCGGCCGGTCCGGGACTATCCCCCGTCGCTGTCCCATGTCTTCGACGGCGCGTACGTCACGGCACAAGGCGTGTACCTGGGCACCGAGGCGAACGGATCGCGCGAGGGCAACCAGTTCACGCACGCGATCAGCACCACGGAACCGTCGGCCTACGGCCAGTTGCGGCCCGCGCAGCTGTGGGCCGCGTCGTGGTGGGCGCGGCGCCCGGCCGCCACCACGACGTGCGAGCCGATCGACGGCGAACCCGATCCGGGTCCACTTCGGACAGAGGTGGTGCACGCCTGGCTCGCGGGGCGCCCCGACGCGGAGGAAATGCTCACCGCGATCGTGTCTGCCTTGCACGGGCTCGAAGGCGACCGGCCGCGACGGCTCGCGTTCGTCGCCGACGATCCCGAAACGGTGCTTCGCTGGCTGACCGCCGGCACCCTGCTGTTGCCGCAGCACAGTGCGCTGGAGGTGAGCTTCCGGATCTTCGCCAGCAACATCTCCTACAGCCGGCACGCCGTGCTCGCCGTGCATCCCGACTGGGCCGGCTCGGTGCACGAACACGGCTTCGCCGTGTTCGACCTGATCACCGGCAGCCACCCGCCGATCGAGCCCAGCCCCGCCGCGCGGTTCTGGGTCCCGCGGTTTCTCCGCGGCGATCCGGTGGACGTCGTGGATGCCGTGGAACTGGCGGACCGGTTCGCCGGATCGTCCGAGACGCCGGGAGATCGGCTGGCCGCGGGTGTTCTGGTGCTCGGGGACGACGTGCGCGCGGACGAGGACGTCCACACGCTCGCTGCGTGGCTGGCCCGGCAACCGGCCCGGGTGGTGGCCGAGGTGGGACAGGAGATCGCCGCCGCTGTCCTGGCGGCCCGGCCCGATGCCACCGCGCTCCACGACCTCCATCGGGCGTTGTCGGGTCGCAGCGGTCCGCTGACCGACCGCCTCCGGCGGGAACTGCGCGCCGCCGAACTGAACGCGCTGTCGGCCATCGACGATCCGGCGGAACGCGCCGCCTTCGTCGCCGGCCTGCCCCCGGTTTCCGCTGCCACGACAACGGAAACGGGTGAGGCGACCGAGCTGTTCGAGGCGGCCCTGGCACAGGCACGGCCGGAGCACGTCGACGCGCTGCTGCTGCTCGCGGCCCGCCACCTGGTGCCCGTCCGTCCCGCCGGGTTCGCGGAGAACGCCGGCCGGTTCGCGCAGTGGTGGTCCTCGCGTCCCGAGCAGCCGCTGCACCCGCAAGGCTGGGGACGCCGCGCGGAGATGCTCGACCTGCTCAAGGACGCGCTCGCGGCCAGGCTTTCCGATCCCCGGACCGTGGCGCAGCTGCGCACGCACTGGTGGCGCCTGTTGTGGCCGACCGTCACGGACGCCACGGGCGGTATCGACGCGGAACTGGCGGCGGCCGCGGTCGCCGCGGGTGACCAGGCGCGGCACGACATGATCGTGCACGCCGCCGCGCACGTCCAGGGATCGGACGGCGACGTGGCCGCGTGGCAGGCGCTGTTCCGGCTCACCCCATCCGTGCAAGGCGAGCTGCGCACGTTCATCGAAGCACTTCCCCACGGTCACACCGCGTCCGACGCACTGGCCGACCTGGCCCTTCGCGCCGGGGGCGCCACCCGCGGCCGGCCCACGGCGTATCTGCTCGACCTGCTGCGGCTGCTCGCCTACCGGAACTGGCGGCCCACCCAGGGTCCGCCGGCACTGTGGTCGGTCCAGGACGAGCTGCTGGCGCGGTGGCTGAGCGCCGTGCAGTACCCGGAGCAGATCTCCCCACCGACCCGCCACGAAATGAACGCCGTCGGGGACCACATCATCGCGGCGCGTGCCGGGGAAATCGTGCAAACCCTCAATTCGGGCGCCGCGCTGTCTGGCGGCACCAGGGTGCACGACGGCGGCTGGGCGCTGCACCGGTTCCTGGTCGACTACCTGTCCCGGACGCTTCACGAAAAGCACCCGCCGCCGGGGGTCAACACGGAGATACTCGGCGCACTCGCGCTCGACCTCTCCTGGTCCGGCCGGCTCGCACCGTCCGAAACCGAACGTCTCGACCCCATCCTCCAGCGCTGGACTTCGCGCCTGGACTACGAAGCACGCCAGCGGGTCGGCAAGCACCTGGTCAGGCTCGACCGGGCCAACGGCGAGGTGTGGCGGAACTGGCTGAAGAAGTACCGGGGCTGGCAGGGGCGCCGCCGGTCGCGCAGGCAGGAATAGCCGCGATGCGCACCTTTCTGCTGGTCCTCCTCGGCGGCGCGGCAGCCGCGGCGGTCGCTTATTTCTATTACCTGGGCGCCGCATTGGCGGTCACGGGTTTCCTCGTGCCGGTGTCGGTGGTCGCGCTACCGAGCACGGGGCTGCTGGGCGCACTGACGGCCACTGGTGTCGTGGCCGCGTCGTTGCTGAACGCCCGCACCTTCGCCGAAGTCACGGCGACGCCCGACGACATCGCCGATGGTGTGCGGCCGCTCGGCCTCCGAAACAGGCGCCCGGACCGCGCCTGGCCGCACTATCTCGCGCTCCAGTTCTGGCTGGACGGCCGTCCCGTCCTCCGGCGATTCGACATCGTGCGGCAGAGCGTCACCACGCTGAGCGCGTGGATCCGGGAGATCGCCGGCGAGGACTACCGGATCACGCTGGGCGTCGTGCTGGTCGCCTGGCCGTTGCTCGCGGTGGCCGCGGGCGTGCTGCTCGCGTTCCTGATCGGGCTGGGCTGCGGGATCCTGGTGGTTTTCACGCTGTCCGCGACGTTGTGGGCGCTCGCGAGCCTGCTGTGGTCCGCGGTCGCGGGCGCGACGCATACGGCCGACCGGTTCACGCGCAAGCTGTTGCGGGCGAACCCTCCTTGCCCGCACTGTCACCGGCACAGCCGCCCGGGATTCCGCTGCTCCGGACCGCGATGCGGGCAGGTGCACTGGGATCTGCGGCCGGGCCCGCTCGGCGTGTGGTTCCGGCGCTGTGGCTGCGGCGAACTCCTTCCGACGACCGTGTTCCGCGCGGCACGGCGACTCTCCGGCGTCTGCCCCGCTTGCCGGCGGCCGCTGCGGCCGGGCAGCCACGCCGTCCCGGAAATCCGGCTGCCGGTCGTCGGCGCGCAGTCCGCGGGCAAGACCCGGCTCACCTACGCGGGGTTACTCGCCCTGGGCGACCGGACCCGGCTGCACAGCAGCGAATTCTCGCTGGTCGACGAGGAAAGCAAGCGGATCTTCGAGGAGGGGTCGAGGATCATCAGGTCCGGCGAGGACACGCCGAAGTCCAGCGTCGATCGGCTGCCGGCCGCCGTGACCGTGCGGATCTCCGGCAGCCGCTGGGCCCGGCGGCACGGGCGCGGCAAGGCCCTGCTGCATCTCTACGATGTCGCCGGCGAGTTTTATGAGGACTGGCAACAGAACGAGCAACTCGAGTTCCTCGATCACGCGACCGGGATCGTCTTCGTGCTCGACCCGTTCACGATTCCGCCGGTGCACGCCCAGGCCGCCGCCCAGGAGAACACCCTGCTGGAAAAGGCCCGGCCCGCGCGCCAGGGCACGATGGAATCCTACGAGGCGACGATCCAGCGGCTGCGAAAGTTCCGCATCCCCACCGAGCAGTTGCCGCTCGCGGTCGCCGTGGTGAAGGCCGACCTCGTCGAGGTCCTGCCCGAGGCGGCGGACCTGCGGCCCGGGCACGCGGCCGTGCGCGCCTGGGTCCACCGTATTGGACTGGACCATTTCGTGACGGCGGCCGAACGCGATTTCGGTGCGGTCCGGTTCTTCCTCGTCTCGTCGGCACAGGGCTGGACGGCCGATCACCCGCAGTCCGCCGCCGCGCCCCTGACCTGGCTGATCGAGCGCGGCCGCGTGACCCTACCCGGAGGACCCGACCCCGATGACCGAGCAACCTGAACCCCCGCCGTCGGTCCGCGCGTTCCGGCTCGGCCTCGCGGCGGTGGCGATCATCGTGTTCGCCGGGCTGGTGTATCTCGCCGTCCTCTTGGTGCTGTGGTACCTGCGCTAAGCGCGGGCGTGCACCACGAGCGCCCAGACCAGGCAGCCGAACCCGGCGATGGACACGAACGTGCGGACGTTGTTCCAGCGCACCCACGCGTTCTCGAACCGTTCCCGCACAGCCGCGAAATCGGTGCCGCCCGCGTCGAGCGCGTTGTTGAGCGGGACGCTGATGGTCATCGTCACGATGATCATCACCAGCAGCAGTACGAAGCCGGCCGCGATCCACGGCAGCGCGGGGCGCAGGCTCGCCGGGAGGTGCAGCAGCCCGGCCGCCAGCGCCAGCACCGGCGCGCCGCCGAAGGACAGCGCGAACCAGCCGTTCAGGATCGCGACGTTGATCCCGCGCATCCCCTCGACGTACGTGCGTGCGTCGGCGCGGGCGAGGCCGGGCATCACCGAAACCGAGTAGCTGTAGAACAATCCCGCGATCAGCCCAGCGGCGAGCACCGCCGCCACGAGCACTCCCAGTGCGAACCCTTCGGACATGCGGTCCAGTCAACCGGGCGGCGGTGCGCTCCTCCATCGTTCAGCGGCTCAAACCCATGCTTTCCCGTCTAAACTTCGCGCAGTGGACACACTCGCTGGATTGCTGGACGGTCCGAGAGCGCGCGGGGCGTTCCTGCTGCGGTCGATCCTCACGCCGCCGTGGTCGCTCCGGATCCAGGACGAGGCGCCGCTGACGCTCGTCGCCGTCGTGCGCGGCGACGCGTGGATCACCCCCGACCACGCCGAAGCCGTCCGCCTGTGCCACCGGGATGTCGCCGTCGTGCGTGGTCCGGACCACTACACGGTCGCCGACGATCCGGGCACGCCGCCGCAGGCGGTCATCCATCCCGGCCAGCGCTGCGCCACCCCCGGCGGGGCGCCGCTGACCACGCTGACCAGTCTCGGCGTCCGCACCTGGGGTGACGCGCCCGACGGCCCGACCACGCTGCTGACCGGCACGTATGCGATGCCCGGTGAGATCAGCCGCCGCCTGCTCGAAGCGCTGCCGCCGGTGCTGGTGGTGCGCGACGAGGACTGGGACAGCCCGCTGGTCGGCCTGCTGGCCGAAGAGATCGGCCGCGACGAACCCGGCCAGGAGCCGATGCTCGACCGGTTGCTGGACCTGCTGCTGATCTCCGTGCTGCGGACCTGGTTCGCCCGCCGCGACGACGCGGCGCCGGCCTGGTACCGCGCGCATCGCGATCCGGTCGCCGGGCGCGCGTTGCGGCTGCTGCAGAACAACCCGGCCACCCCGTGGACCGTCACGTCGCTGGCCGCCAGCACCGGCGTCTCACGGGCGACGCTGGCGCGGAGGTTCGCGATCGCGGTCGGCCAGCCGCCGATGGCCTTCCTCGCCGGCTGGCGGCTCGCGCTCGCAGCGGACCTGCTGCGCCAGCGTCCGGACGCGACGGTCGCCGCGATCGCACGGCAGGTCGGCTACGGCAGCGCGTTCGCGCTGAGCACGGCCTTCAAACGCGAGTACGGCCTGAGCCCCCAGCAATACCGGCGGGCGCGCGAAGAACTTCCGGTGACGGCCGCGGGCGCGGAGCCGGGTTGAGCAGCCGGGCAGCTCAGGCGGCCGCCCGGCGCGTCCTGACCAGCTCCACCACCACGGCCGCCGCGGCGAGGACCAGGAGCACGCTCGCGTAGACGATCGCCGTGGGCTTGAGCCCGAACGCCGTCGCGGCGAAACCGGCCACCACCGCGGGCACGCTGAACGCCAGGTACGACACCACATACGCGACCGCGAACAGCTCGCCCCGCTCGGCCGGGGCCGAAAGTCGCGCCAGGGTACCGAAAGTCGCCAGTGCCGACGCGCCGAAGCCCATCCCGGCGACGATCGTGCCGGCGATGCCGACCGGCACCGAACCGCCGGACATCGCGACCAGCGTGATCGCGATCCCGGCCGCCAGCAGCACCGTGCCGGCCCACAGCACCTGCGCCGCCGGCCGCTTCCGCAGCCCGAACGTGGTCACCGCGCCGGTCGCGCACAGCAGGGTCACCACGAGACCGCCGATGAAGTGGTTCGTCAGCCCGAACAGCCCCGCCGCGACCGACGGCCCGAGCGACAGGTACAGCCCGCCGAGCGACCAGCCCGCGATCATGATCGGGACGAGTGCGAAGAAACCGGGGCGCAGCCGGGCCGGCACACCCAGCCGCGGCACGAGCGACCGCATGCCACCGGGACGGCGCGCGGAGGTCTCCGGCATCACCGCGACGATCACGGCCGCGAGCACCATCCCGGCCAGCAGCAGCGCGAACACCAGGTGCGTCGGCGCCGGGGCGAACTGGACGAGCGCGCCGCAGCCCAGCGCGCCGAGGGCGAGGCCGGTGGTCGGCGCGATGCCGTTGACGACACCGGCGCGGCCGGGGGCGTGCGGCGGGTCGAGGTCGACGAGTGTGGCGGACAGCGTGGTGATCGCGGCACCGGTCGCGATGCCCTGCACGAGCCGGGCGATGAACAGCACCGACACGTCCCCGGCGACGAGGAACAGCACGAGGGAAAGCGCTTCCAGCGCGATCGCCGAAGCGAGGACCGGCCGGCGGCCGATGTGGTCGGACAAGGCGCCCAGCACGAGCAGTGACGCGATGAGCCCGAGCACGTACACCGCGAAGACGGCGGTGAGCGTCTCGGCGGAGAAATGCCAGTTCTGCTGGTAGACGATGTAGAGCGGGGACGGCGCGCTCGAGGCGGCCAGGAAGAGGACGGCGATCGCGGCGACCGCGGCGAAGGACACCGCATGCGGCAACCGTCTGCGCGCGCTGAGCGGCCGCGGCAGGGCGATGGCGGCTGATGACTCGGACAAGATCACTCCTCTAAAGCAATGATCGATGCGTTTGAAATCCACCTTAGCGCAAACGCAGCGATCAATGCGATAATGGGACTATGTCCGTCACCACCACCAGGCCGGGCGGGCGGTCCGCGCGGGTGCGCGCGGCCGTGCACCGGGCCGTCGAAGAGCTTCTCGCCGAGACCCCGGCCGAGGACGTCACGCTGCCGGTCATCGCGAGCCGCGCGGGCGTGCACCCGACCACGGTCTACCGCCGCTGGGGCACGCTCGCCGACCTGCTGAGCGAGGTCGCGATCAGCCGGTTCAGCGGCGACATCGTCGTGCCCGAGACCGGCAACCTCCGCGACGACCTCGAACACTGGGCGGTCGGGGTGAGCACCGACCTGTCGGACCCGGACGTCATCGCCCTCATCCGCGCGACGATCGGCGCGGCCCCCGAGGGCGGCTGCGCCTGCCTCGGCGACCGGCATGCCCAGCTCGAAGCGATCCTCGACCGCGAGCGCGACCGGAACGGGACCGCGCCCGACCCGCACATCGCCGCCGACCTCATCCTCGGCCCGCTCTACTACCGCGCCCTGTTCACCCGCGAGCCGATGGAGCCCGAATGGGTGCGCGGGCTCGTGCGGAACCTCATGCGCTTGACCTGAACCACGCTCCAGGTTGGAGACTGCGAACATGCACCAGATCGAGGTCACCGCGTTCGGCGGACCGGAGGTCCTGCGGGTCACGCACGTCCCCGCCCCTGAACCGGGCCCTGGCCAGGTCGTGATCGACGTCGCGGCCGCCGGGGTGCTCGGCCTCGATCTCGCCGCGCGTAACTCCCAGCTGGAGCCACCCTATGTACCCGGCACCGGCGTCGCGGGCCGGGTGAGCGCGATCGGCGACGGCGTCTCGGGGACGTGGCTGGGCAAGAACGTGGTGGCGCGGCTGGAAAACGGCGGCTATGCGGAGCAGGTGCTGGCCCCGGAGCAGACGCTGACCGAGATCCCGGACGGGCTGCACGAGCACGAGGCCGTCGCCCTGCTGCACGAAGGCAGTGCCGCGCTGGCGATGTTCGAGGCCGCGGATGTCCACAGTGGAGACTCGGTGCTCGTGCTGCCCGCCGCCGGCGCGCTGGGCAGCGTGCTCGTCCAGCTGGCGCATGCCGCCGGGGCACGGGTCATCGCCGCCGACCACGGCCGCGCGAAGCTCGAACTGGCCGAGTCCCTCGGCGCCGGCGCCGTCGTCGACTACGGCGAGCCGGACTGGGCGGAGGAAGCCGGTTACGTCGATGTCGTGTTCGACGGGGCCGGTGGCGAACCCGGCGCGGCCGCGGCGGAACTGGCGAAGCGCCGCGTCGTCGACCACCGGACGCCGGCGCCGACCGCGCCGGGCTTCACCGAACGGATCCTGCGCGAAGCCGCGGCAGGCCGGATCGTCCCGCTGATCGGCCAGACGTACCCGCTCGCGCGCGCCGCGGAAGCCCACGCGGCGATCGAATCCCGCCGGGCGATCGGAAAAACGCTGCTCGTCACGCGTTTCTAGGAGCTGACCTCGATCAGGTCGAGCTTGCCGAGCTCCTGCGGGGACATCGCGTTCGCGGCGGCCCGCACCCGGTCCTGGTGCTCGCCGATGCGCTTGTCCACGAGCAGGCTCAACTGGTAGGCCAGCGCGCCGGTCTGCCGGACGGTGACCTCGTCCAGCGGCGGCTGCGGGAGCGAGGTGATGGCCAGGCCCTTGACGTGGCCCTCGGCATCGGTGGCCGCCCCGACCTGGAACCGCTCGCGCGGGTTCTGCGCGGGATCCGCGTAGTGCTTGCGCAGCCGCCGCAGCACCTTGTGCCATTCCAGCACTTCGCCCGGCAACGTGACCGACCGGACGTCGTCCTCGGTCAGGCCCACCCCCCGGTTGCCGGTGGTGAAGCACCGCGCATACGAAATCAGCGCAGTGGTCCAGACCCCTTCGACGACCACGTCGTCCGGCCGCCCGGCGAGCTCGGCCACGAGCCGCTCGCAGCACCGCAGCACGGTCTGCAGGTCGTTGAAGATCGACGCCAGATCCGCCAGCGCCTGCGCGGCGGGGGTCGCGAGCCGTCGTACCGTCACCGGTTCGTTGATCGTGTCGGCCACTGGGATTCCTCGCCTCGGTCGCTGGACGACTCGACGATAGGCGCGATCCCGGCGACACCCTGTCTCAACTTGAGACACCCGGGCGGTCACCGTGTGACGGACAACTGTCCGCCGGACGCGGGGCACCGGGTAGCCTCTCCCCTATGCGGCGAGACGGGAACCCCGAGTTCATCGAAGCCCTGGCGCGGGGGCTCGATGTCCTCCGCTGCTTCGAACCCGGCCGACCGGCCATGACGCTCAGCGAGGTGGCCACCGCGACGTCGCTGGCCAGGCCGACGGCACGCCGGATCCTGATCACGCTGGAGCAGCTCGGGTATGTCCGCGGTACGGACGGCACCTTCTCGCTGACCCCGCGGGTGCTGGAGCTCGGCATGGCGTACATCGGTTCGGTCAGCCTGTGGGAGCTGGCCAGGCCGCACCTGCGCGAGCTGGTGCGGCAGACGAACGAGTCCTGCTCGATCGCCCAGCTCGACGGGTCGGACATCGTGTACGTGGCGCGGGTCGCGGTGCCGAAGCTGGTCGCGCTGGCCGTCACCATCGGCACCCGGTTCCCGGCGCTGCCGACGTCGCTCGGCAAGGTGCTGCTCGCCGCGCTCACCCCGGCGGAGCTCGACCGGGCGCTGGCCGAGCCGAGCCGGGCGGGCGTGCCGTCCCGGTGGACGGCGGATCGCGGTGAGATCGACGCGGCCCTGCGGGAGGTGCGGGCCCGCGGCTGGGCGAGCACCGACCAGCAGCTGGCGCTGGGCATCCGCTCGATCGCCGCGCCGATCCGCGACGGCGACGGGAAGGTCGTCGCCGCGGTGAACGTCAACGCGCACGCCGCCGAGACGACGATGGAGACGCTCGTCGACCACCACCTGCCGCTGCTGCTGCGCACCGCGAGCGCGATCAGCACCGACTGGGATGCCTGGCATTCCCGCCCCCTGGAAACCATCGACGTCTGACTCGCCCCCCCCCCCCGCGAGTCCGACACTCGCGACGGCGAGTTCGACAGTCAGGTGGCGATGTCCGGGTAGGGCAGGGTGAAGTGCGCGAGCCGCCGGGCGTACTCGGTCTGGAAGCCCATCGGTTCGTGGTCACGCTCGAACAGGGCGATGAACAGCGTCAGCGTCAGGAAGGGATGCGCGCCCAGCTCGAACAGCTTCGGATAGTCGTGAGTGGACAGTGCCGCGCGCTCGGTGTCGTCGAAGCGCAGCCACGTCGAGGATTCGCCGCCGTGAGAGCCGAGGATCCGGTTGGCCTCGCCGGCCTCCCACCACGAAACGGTGCCCACCGGGTCCTCGCGATAACGCTCGACCAGATCGGGGTCACGGTCCACAGTGAACAGGAACTTGTTCAGCAGGTACTTGCTCACCGCGCGCCTCCGCCGGGGTACCAGGTGAAATAGGCCTCCATGGTGTGGAACAGGTCGTACGTGTCGGTGTAGTCGGCCTTCTGCCCCTCGCCCGCGACACCCATCATGAGCATGAAGTCCATGAACCCGTGCGTCGCGTTTCCGGGCAGGTGCAGGCTTTCCAGCGTCACCTCGCCGAGACACTTCTCGAGATCGCCGCCCGCGATCCAGTCCACCGCCTTGCGGTCGAACTCCGGGTCCGGCCCGTGCGGCCCGAACTGCCGCGGCCCGCCCAGCTCCAGCGAAAGGTGCCCGGTGCCGATCACCGCGACCCGCTGGGCGCGCGGCCAGGACTCGATCAGCTGCCGGATCGTCTGTCCCAATTGGACGAACCGTTTCGGCTGCGGCAGCGGCGGCGCGAAGATGTTGGTGTAGATCGGCACGATCGGCAGGTCGTTCTGCGGGCGCAGGGTGATGATCGGGCAGGTGATCGAGTGGTCGATCCGCAGCTCGTTTGAGAACGCCAGGTCGAACCCGGCGTCCAGCCCCTCGCGCAACACATACGCCGACAGGTCCTCCTGTCCTTTGAGGAACATCTTCGGCAGCCCGAACTCGCGTTCCTCGTTGTACCAGTTCGCGTCGTAGAAGGGCGCCTTGCCGACCAGGAACTGCGGCATGTTGTCCAGCCAGAACTGGTGAAAATGGTCCGAACCGACCATCACCAGCACGTCCGGCCGCGCTTTCGTCAGCGTTTCCCGGAACGCCTCGATCTTGCGCACCCATTCGTCGGCGAACGGCGGCCGGTCCTCGCCGGTGGCGGTGCTGGCGCGATAGTAGAACGGATGGTGGGTGGACGCGATCACCGCGACCAGCTCAGCCATGCGAGCCTCCGTAGGGTTGCGGGGGAACGGATTCGTTGTGCAGATCCACCGACAGGAAGATCTCGTTCGCGACCGGGTTCCGCAGCTCCTCGGCGAGCTGCCCGATCAGGCCGGCGGTACGGGCGAGCAGCGCGAAGCCGCGAAGGAGTTCCAGCGGCAGCCCGAGGTCGGCCAGCGCGGCACCGCACACCCCGGCACCGTTGAGCGGCAACGTCTTCCCGAGCACCCGGGGGTGCACCCGCCCGATCGCCGCGAACAGCGACAGGTGCGGCCCGTACAGGTTCTCCTCGGCGGCGATCTCGAACAGCCGCGGCGTGCGCGGGTCGCCGTCCTTGTGCACGTGATGCCCGAGACCGGGGATGAACTTTCCCGCTTCCCGTTGGGCTGTCACGGTTTCCAGCGCGAGCGCGTCCCAGCCCTCGTCGTCGATCGGCAACTGCGCACCGGCCAGCACCTCGTGCAGGAAGCGGCCGCAGTCCTCGGTGACGCCGAGGAACCGCGACCCGCCGCCGAGCAGCCCGGCCGCGAGCGCGCCCTGGATGGAGTCCGGCGCGGACAGGTAGGTGAGCCGGGTGACGATCGCCGTCGGGGTGAACCCGTGATCGGCCAGTGCCGCCAGCACCGCCTCGAACACACGGGTCTCCCCCGGCGCCGGACGGCGCTGCGTCGCGAGCCAGAAAGCCAGCTCCCCGAAGGAGACCTTGCCCATCACGTCGCCGGCCAGATCCTGGCCCAGCAAGGTGATCTTCTCGAGCGACGACGCGCCGAGCGCGGTCGGATACTCAGTCACCCTCGTCCTCCAGCCACTTCCGCAGTTCGGCGCCGTGCTCGTCGAGTTCCGGCGGCGGGAGGCGATAGCTCACCGGGGTTTCGGAGAACCGGATCGGGTGCCGGGTCGTCGGGATGCCCCCGACCTCGACGACCGGGTCGAGGTCGAACCGTTCCGCCATCGCGAAACCACCGTCGATGGTGTTGATCGGTCCACAAGGGACACCCGCGTCGACGAGGAGGTCGAACCATTCCAGCGCGCCGCGTTCCCGCAGCCGCCCGACGAGGATCGGGCGCAGCTCGTCGCGCCGCTCGGTGCGATCGGCGTTGCGGGCGAACCGCGGATCGTCGGCGATCTCCGGAATTCCCAATACCTCGCACAGTTTCCGGAACTGGCCGTCGTTGGCGGCGGTGACGATGAGGTCGTTGTCGGCGGTGGGCAGCGGCTCGTACGGGAACACGCTCGGGTGCGCGTTGCCCATCCGGTAAGGGATCGTGTCCCCCGCGACGTACGCCGAGCTGTGGTTGACCAGCCCGGTGAGTGCCGAGGACAACAGGTTGACCTCGACGTGCTGGCCCTGCCCGGTGGCGTCCCGATGCCGCAGGGCGGCGAGAATGCCAATCGTGGCATGGTTTCCGGCCATCACGTCGAACACCGAGATGCCCGCCCGGTACGGCGGGCCGTCCGGGTCTCCGGTGAGGCTCATCAGCCCGGAGATCGCCTGCACCATCAGGTCGTAGCCGGGCACGTCCTTACCCGCGCCGGAGCCGAAGCCACTGATGGAGGTATAGACCACACCCGGGTTGTCCGCCCGCACGGCGTCGAAGTCCAGCCCGTACTTGTCCAGCCCGCCCGGCTTGAAGTTCTCGATCACCACGTCCGCGCGCCGCGCGAGCTCTCGCGCGAGTTTCGCGTCCGCTTCGGCACGCAGATCCAGCGCGATGGAGCGCTTTCCGCGGTTGATGCCGAGATAGTAGGTCGAGACGCCGTCGCGGACCGGCGGCATCCAGGTGCGCGTGTCGTCGCCACGCGGGCCTTCGACCTTCACCACGTCGGCGCCCATGTCGGCCAGCAGCATCGTCGCGTACGGCCCGGCGAGGATCCGGGAGAAGTCCGCCACCAGGATTCCGGCGAGCGGACCCGTACCATCCGTCATTCGTTTCCCCTCAATCCGGCTTTGCCGTGCGTCGCCGCGCTGCGGTATTCGGTGTACGTGTAAGGATTGTCAAGGATCTTCGTCTCGGGCACGTCCGGGTTCATCCCCTTCCGCCAGGCCTCTTCGCCCAGTTCCGAGCGCAGGTGGCCGATGGTCTCCTCGGCCTCGCGGCGCGCGGCGGCCAGGTCGATGCCGACCAGCTTGTGCTCGTGCTTGACCACCTTGCCGTTGACCAGCACCGTGTGCACATCCCCGCGCTGCGCCTGGAAAGCCACGTGTCCGTACGGGTTCAGCAGCGGGAACGAGACCGCCGAGTCGTCGTTCTTGATCAGCACGACGTCGGCCTTCTTGCCCGGTTCGAGACTGCCCAGATCGTCGCGGCCGATGGCGTGCGCGCCGCCGCGGGTCGCCCACGCCACCACGTGTTCGGCGCGCAGGCTGGCGTGCGTGACGGTCTCGGACTTGACGTGCGCTTCGAGGTGCTCGCGCGAGCGGTCGGCGCCGAGTGTCGTGCGCATGGCCGAGAACAGGTCGCCGCTCCACCACACCGAGGTGTCCATGGACAGCGAGACCGGGATGCCGTGGGCACGGATGGCCCAGGTGGGCGGGTAGCCCTGGCCGGCGCTCTGTTCGCTTTCGGTGGAGACGGAGATGGAGCCGCCGGTCGCCGCGATGCGCTGGTAGGAGTCCGCCGACAGCGACGCCGCGTGCACGTACACGGTTTCCGGTGTCATGAAACCGTTGTCGTGCATGAGCCGGATGCCGTCGTCGTTGGTCGCGCCCCACACCCCGGCGTGCGTGGTGACGGGGACGCCGAGCTCGCGGGCGACCTCGAAGGCGGGCCGCTCGGGGAACGCCGGGTCGCCGGTGACGTCGAACGCGAGCTGGAAGCCGAGCAGGTCGTCGCCGGTGAGATGGCGGCGCGCGAACTCGCGGAACTCGGGCGTGCCGGTCCATTCCGCGGGCGGGGCCTGGATGTTGCCGTAGGCCAGCACGAACCGGCCCGGCACCGACCGCAGCGCGTCGACGGCGGCTTCGGCGTGGTCGACGGTCTGCAGTCCGTGCGACCAGTCGACGACCGTCGTCACGCCGGACTCGAGTGCCTCGATCGCGGCGAGCACGTTGCCGGCGTGGATGTCCTGCGGGCGGAAGAGCTTGCCGCTTTCCAGGTAGTACCAGACGAAGTACTGCGTGAGCGTCCAGTCGGCGCCGTAGCCGCGCATCGCGGTCTGCCACATGTGCCGGTGCGTGTCGATCATGCCGGGCAGCACGATGCCGCCGGTCGCGTCGATGACCACGGCGTCCGCCGGGGCTGCCAGGTCCGGCCCGACCGCGATGATCCGGTCGCCGGTCACGAGCACGTCGCCGTGGTCGAACGTACGACGTTGGTCGTCCAACGTCAGGACGGTGCCACCCCGCAACAGCACAGGCCTGCCCGGGGCGAACTCGCTCGGCTGGGTCATCGCGACGCTCCCTTGTGTCGTTTCCGTACAACTGTCCGCTAGACGGACGACGATACGCCCGTTACTGTTGTCGCCCGCCGCCGGGGAGTCAAGAGCAACTCGGGCGCATGAAAAAAGCCCGGACGGACATGAGTCCGCCCGGGCTTCGCCCTCCCGCCCCTGTCAGGGCAGCAAGACGATCTTGCCGTGCGTGTGCCGCTGTTCGAGGACCGCGAACGCGTCCGCGACCCGTTCGAGCGGGAAGGTCGCGGCGATCGGGAATTCGAGCTGCCCACCGGCGACGAGCCCGGCCATCTCCGACATGACCTCGGGGGTGGAGGCGTCCACGCTGCCCTCGGCCTTCGTCCCCAGCTCCGCGGCATCGGCGAAGGAGATGATCGTCTCGATCCGGTCGCGCGGGATGCCCAGCTCGACGGCCAGCCGGAGGTACTCGGGGCCGAACAGGTCGATGAACGCGTCGATCGGACCGGCCGCCGCGAGCCGTTCCGCGAGCCCGTCGCCGTAGTGCACCGGGATCGCGCCGTGCGCCGTCAGCCAGTCGTCGTTCGCCGGCGAGGCGATACCCAGCACCCGGACGCCGCGCAGGCCGAGCAACTGCACGACGAGCGAGCCCACCCCGCCCGCCGCCGCGGACACCGCGACGGTCTCGCCCTCCTTCGGGTCGACGGCGCGCACCGCGGCGTACGCGGTGACCCCGACGACGTAGAGCGAACCGGCGACCTCCCAGCTCAGCCCGGCCGGTTTCGGGATCAGCTGGGTCGCGGGCACGACCACGTGCGTGGCCTGGCTGGACCGCCGCCAGGAGTAGCCCAGCACCTCGTCGCCGACGGCGAGGTCGGTGACCCCGTCGCCGATCGCCGCGACCACCCCGGCCAGGTCACTGCCCTGGCCGGACGGGAACGTGCCGGGAAAGCGCTCGTGGACCGCGCCGGACCGGATGCCGGCTTCGCCGGGGTTGATGCCGGCCGCGCGGACCGCGACGAGGACCTCGCCCGCGGCGGGCTCGGGGATCGGGATTTCGGCTGTGTACAAGACTTCCCGGCCGCCGTAGCGGTCGAAGCGCACGGCGCGTGCCTGGCTCATGACGCGTTCCCTTCCGGTCGTTGGTCCTGCGCGGCCGCCCGCAGTGCGGCGAGCGTGGTGTCGAACCGCGCCAGCGCTCCCGCGGAAATGGGGTCACGCAAGTGTTTTCCGAGCTCGTCGTCGAAGACCTCGCCCGCCGCGGCGAGCAGGTCGCGGCCGGCGGGCGTGAGCTCGACGAGGGACGAGCGCCGGTCGTCCGGGTTCGGGCGGCGCACGATGCGGCCCTGCCGTTCGAGCCGGTCCACCCCTTGACTCGCCCCGCCCACGGTGATGGCCAGCGCGTTCGCGATGTCGTACACCCGGCACGCTTCGGTCGATTCGATCACCAGCAGCACGTCCAGACTGCCCATGGTGACCGCGAACTCCTTGCGCAGCCGGGCGTCCAGGGCGTTCCACAGCACCGTCTCGAGGCGGACCAGGTTGTCGAACACTTCCCGCAGACCCATGCAACTAGATTAGCACGTAATTAATTAGCGGTAATCTATCCCTCGGGCGGGTACCGTAGGCGCATGGACGGGATCGACCCTGAGGCACGGCCCAGCGGCACCGGATGCGCCGAGTGCGAAGCGGCGAATCCGCCCGGCTGGTGGTTCCATCTCCGGCGCTGCGCGCACTGCGGGCACGTCGGCTGCTGCGACTCCTCGCCGATGCAGCACGCCACGGCGCACTTCGCCGAGACCGGGCACCGCTTCGTGCGCAGCTTCGAACCGGGCGAAGCGTGGTTCTGGGACTACAGCGAGAAAACCCTGTACGAAGCCGGCCCCGCACTCGCCGGGCCTGAAAACCACCCGGCGGACCAGACGGCCCCCGGCCCGGCGGACCGCGTCCCGGCGGACTGGGGTCAGCACCTGCACACCTGACCTGTGGTGGCAAAGAACTGTCCGGGCCGCGCGCCCGAAGGCGGGCGGGGTCCCGGTTCCGGCTGTGCTGAACCGGGACCCCGCCCGCGGTGATCAGTGCGCGCCGAGCGCGGGATCGGTCAGCGTGATGCGACCGGTCTCCACATGGCCGGCGAGCCGGCGGACGAACGTGCCCGCGGTGACCGACAGGTCGTACCAGCCCGCGGCCGCGCCGGTGTCCACCGAATGCGTAACCCGGTCGCCGGGACGCAGCTGGTAGGACGTTGGACGAGTCGAGCCGTATCCGGTGGCGTTGGCGACGGTCACGCGAACCGTGGTCTTGCCGCTGTTGGTCAGGAGCACCTTCAGGTCGCCACTGTCACCGGCGGGACGGGCGCTGACCTCCACCCCGGCACCGTTCCCGGCGAACCGCCGGAAGAAGCCGTTCGGCCCGTGCACGGTGAAGTCGTACGCGCCGGAAACGCTCCACTGCGCGGAAAGCCGCTTCCCGGCACCGGCCGTGTAGCTCCACGGCCCCGTCTTGTCCGTGGCCGACGTGACGTGGAAGCAGGCGCCGGCCGTGCCGTTGCTGGTGAACTGCAGCGCGAACGTGCCACCCGTGACCTGGGCGTCGACGACCAGGTCGTACGGCAGCGGCAGCGCCGGACGGCGGCCGCGCTCCTGCCGAGGCAGGGCGGGGTTGCTCGGCGGCGTCGGCACGTAGTCGGGGTGCCGGTCGTGGTCGGGCGGCGCGTAACCGGCCGTCGAGGGCAGCGCCGGCACCGAGGTCTCCTTGCGGGAGAAGTCGAACGCCGACGTCAGGTCACCGGCGACCGCGCGGCGCCACGTCGAGATGTTCGGCTCGCGCACCCCGAACCGGCGCTCGATGAACCGGAGGATCGAGGTGTGGTCGAACACCTCGGAGCAGACCCGGCCGCCCTTGCTCCACGGCGACACCACGAGCATCGGCACCCGCTGCCCGAGACCGTAGGGCAGCCCGTTCAGGACCTCGAACGACGTATCCACAGTGGACGAACCCTGGGCCGCGGACGCCGGCGCGTACGGCGGCACGATGTGGTCGAAGAACCCGTCGTTCTCGTCGTAGGTGATCAGCAGCGCGGTCTTGCTCCACACGTCGGGCGACGAGGTCAGCGCGTCCAGCACCTGCGAGACGTACCAGGCGCCGTAGTTGGCGGGCCAGTTCGGGTGTTCGGTGAACGCCTCCGGCGCGACGACCCACGAGACCTGCGGCAGCTTCCCCGCCTTCACGTCGGCCTTGAGGACGTCGAAGAACCCGCCGCCGTTCTTGGCATCGGTGCCGGTGCGCGCCTTGTCGTAGAGCGGGTTGCCCGGCTGCGCGTCGCGGTACTGGTTGAAGTACAGCAACGAGTTGTCGCCGTAGTTACCGCGGTAGGCGTCGTTGATCCAGCCCCAGCCGCCGGCCGCGTCGAGACCGTCGCCGATGTCCTGGTAGATCTTCCACGACACCCCGGCCTGCTCGAGCCGCTCCGGGTAGGTGGTCCAGCCGTAGCCCTTTTCATCGTTGCCGATGACCGGGCCGCCACCCTTGCCGTCGTTGCCCGTGTACCCGGTCCACATGTAGTAGCGGTTCGGGTCGGTCGAGCCCATGAACGAGCAGTGGTAGGCGTCGCAGATGGTGAACGTGTCGGCCAGCGCGTAGTGGAACGGGATGTCCTCGCGGGTCAGGTACGCCATGGTGGTGCTGCCCTTGGCGGGCACCCACTTGTCGTACTGGCCGTTGTTCCACGCGGCATGCGTGTCGGTCCAGCCGTGCGGGAGGTCCTGGAT
Organism: Amycolatopsis sp. GM8; assembly: GCF_021653975.1. Classification (GTDB taxonomy): domain Bacteria; phylum Actinomycetota; class Actinomycetes; order Mycobacteriales; family Pseudonocardiaceae; genus Amycolatopsis_E. Next base: position 615,188 of record NZ_JAJKFK010000003.1, read on the forward strand.
GAACTGCAGGCCCAGGTTGTTCGCCGTCGGACGGAAAGGGAGAACGTCCTTCGTCCCGTCGGACTGATACCAGACCGGCTTGCCGCTGGCCAGTGCCACCGGCCGGGGGTCGTCGAAGCCGCGGACGCCGCGCAGGGTCCCGAAGTAGTGGTCGAACGAGCGGTTCTCCTGCATCAGCACGACGATGTGCTCGATGTCGCGCAGGCTGCCCGTACGGTGGCTGGCCGGGATCGCGGCGGCACGCGCGATGCTGTCGGACAGCATCGTCGCCGCGGCCGTGCCACCGGCCACCTGGAGAAACCGGCGGCGGTTGAGATCGGTCATGAACTCGTCTCTTTCCGGGATCGGTTGGGGCGTTCGGGTGCCCCCATCGACCGACCAGTCTGGTGAGCGAGCACAGCGCGGAAACGACCGCACGGCGAAGCTCTGGGAAACATTCGGCCGCGCCGATATGCGAAAAGGACAGCTCACCCCACAAGCGCCGGCACGCCGGGCATCGTGTCGGCGCCCCACAATCCCGCAGTGTATAGGTCGTTATACACCGATCTCGGTGTCAGGACTTAGGACGTCGTACGTTCTACGTCAGCTCTCGTGCAGGATGACGCCGCGGATGTTGCTGCCCGCGTGCATGTCGGCGTAAGCCTGGTTGACCTCGTCCAGCCGGTAGGTCCGGGTGATCAGCTCGTCCAGCTTGAGCTTGCCCGCCTTGTACATCCCGGCGAGCCGGGTGATCTCCAGCTTCGGCGTGCCCATCCCGAAGATGACGCCCTGGATGCGCTTCTGCATCATCGACAGCATCCACAGGTTGATCGGCAGCCCCTCGGCCTTGATGTCGCCGATCCCGGTGACCACGACGGTGCCGAACTTCGCGATCGCGTTCACCGCCTGCGCCACGTGCTCGCCGGTGGTGACGCCGACGGCCACGACCGCCGAGTTCGCGCCCTGGCCGCCGGTGACCGAGCGGGCGAAGTCCGCGGCCTGGTCGATGTCGGCGAACGTGTGCGTGGCCCCGAAGATCGTCGCCTGCTCGCGCTTGAACGCCGCCGGGTCCACCGCGATCACATACGCCGCGCCGCGGGTGGCGGCCGCCTGCACGGCGTTCATGCCCACCCCGCCGACGCCCATCACGATCACCGTGTCGCCCGCCTTCACCTCGGCGCCGTACTCGGCCGAGCCCCAGCCCGTCGGCACTCCGCAGGACAGCAGCGCGGCGACGGGGAACGGGATGTCGTCGTCGACCTTGGTGAGCGAGTACTCGGAGACGACCGCGTGCTGCGCGAAGGTGCCGACCATGGTCATCTGCCCGACGTCCGCGCCGTCGAGGTGCGCGCGATACGTGCCGTCGGCCTGGGAGCCCGAAAGCGCGTAGATACCGAGGTCGCACAGGTTGCCGTGGCCGGAGGCGCACGGCAGGCAGCGCCCGCAGGACGGGACGAACTGGGCCACGACGTGGTCACCGGCGGCGAGCGCCGTCACGCCCGGGCCGACCTTCTCCACCACGCCCGCGCCCTCGTGCCCGCCGATCAGCGGCAGCCGCCCGACCGGCATGTCGCCGGTCGCGGCGTGGTCGTCGGAGTGGCACAGGCCCGCGGCCATGAACCGGACGAGCACCTCGTTCGCCCCGGGATCGTCCAGCTCGACATCGACGAGCTGCCACTTACCGGGCTGCTCCAGCAGCGCCGCCGCACGGGTTCGCATCGTTGGCCACCTCCGACTAGAACAGGTTCTATCAGGAGTAGAGCATATGACGTGGAGCCGAACAAGGACAGTTCCGGCGATGCTCTCGACCGGGCAGAACAAGTTCTATTGGGGAGCCGGGACCAGGCCGTCGGCGACGAGCCCGGCCAGCACCGCCTCGCTCAGCGCCTGCACGGCCGAGAGCGGGCGGACCATCACGGTGAACTCGCTGATCCGGCCGTCCTCGCCGAACTGCAGCAGGTCGAGGCCGTGGATCTGCTTGCCGGCCACGACGGCCCGGAAGACGAGGATGGCCGAGGGCGCCTCGGCGCCGTCCGCGCTCCGCTCGGCGGTGCCGTCGAACGTGCCGACGTAGCGGAAGTCCTCGAACGTCCGCATCAGCACCCCGAACAGGCCCAGCACCATCGGCTTGCCCTCGAACGGCCGGAACTTCACCGGGCTGTAGAACCGGATGTCCTCGGCGAACAGGTCCGCGAAGGCATCGGTGTCGCGGGCCTCGACGGCGGCGCGGAACCGTGCTGTGGTGTCCAAGACCCACCTCCTAACCAGGAGGTTACCGCCCTCGCGCGAGCCGGTCAGTACCCCGTCGCCCGGGTAAACTGAAGCCGGTCCAGCGAGAAGGAGTTGACGACTATGACAGCGGCCACCGAGAAGGCCATCCTCGCCGGCGGGTGCTTCTGGGGCGTGCAGGACCTGATCCGCAAGTACGACGGCGTCATCAGCACCCGGGTCGGCTACACCGGCGGCGAAGTGCCGAACGCGACGTACTACAACCACGGCACGCACGCCGAGGCGATCGAGATCCTGTTCGACCCGGCCAAGATCAGCTACCGGCAGCTGCTGGAGTTCTTCTTCCAGATCCACGACCCGACGACGAAGAACCGCCAGGGCAACGACGTCGGGCTCAGCTACCGGTCGGCGATCTTCTACGTGAGCGACGAGCAGAAGCGGGTCGCCGAGGACACGATCGCCGACGTGGAGGCGTCCGGGCTGTGGCCGGGCAAGGTGGTCACCGAGGTCGCCCCGGCGGGGCCGTTCTGGGAGGCCGAGCCGGAGCACCAGGACTACCTGGAGCGCTACCCGAACGGCTACACCTGCCACTTCATCCGCCCGGGCTGGAAGCTGCCGGCGCGCTCGGCCAGCTGAGCGGTCCACAGTAGACGGCCAGAGCCCGCCACGGAGGGCTCTGGCCGTCAGTCCACAGTGGACGCTAAGCGAGCAGCCCGCGGCGGGCCAGCTCGGGCCGGACGCCTTCGCCGAACCAGTAGGCCTCTTCGAGATGCGGGTAGCCGGACAGGACGAATTCCTCGATGCCGATCTCGTGGTATTCCTCGATGAGATCGGCGACTTCGGCGTGGCTCCCGACGAGCGCGGTGCCCGCGCCGTTGCGGACGAGTCCCACCCCGGCCCACAGGTGCGGATGGATCTCGAGCGAGCGCGCGTCGCCGTCGAGGCGGCCGCCGTGCAGCGCCGCCATCCGCCGCTGCCCCACCGAATCCCCGGCCGCGAACTTCGCCTGTGACGCCGCGACGTCCGCCGGGTCGAACCCGTCGTACATCCGCTGCGCCTCGGCCCACGCCTGCGCCGAAGTGTCCCGGCTGAGGGTGTGCAGGCGGATCCCGAAGCGCAGTTCGCGACCCGCGTCGGCGGCCAGCTTGCGCAGCCGGGCGATTTTCTCCGCGACCGCCCCCGGTGGCTCGCCCCACGTGAGGTGCACATCCGCGCGCCGGGCCGCGACCCGCATACCGGCGTCCGAGGAGCCGCCGAAATACAGCTGTGGCAAGGGAACCGGCGTGGTGAAGGCGGTCGCACCCTCGATCCGGTAGTGCTTCCCGGCGAAGTCCACCGGCTCGCCCGCCCAGATCGCGCGCAGGATCGCCATGAACTCGTCGGTGCGCTCGTACCGTTCGTCGTGCGGCAGGTGGTCGCCGAACCGGGCCTGTTCCACCGGATCACCGCCGGTGACGATGTTGAGCAGCAGCCGCCCGCCCGACACCTGCTGGTAGGTCACGGCCTGCTGCGCGGCGAGCGTCGGGGTGAGCGAGCCGGGCCGGAACGCGACCAGGAACTTGATGGACTTCGTCCGGCCGAGCAGCGCCGCCGTGGTGAGCCAGGCGTCCTGGCACCAGCTCCCGGTCGGCGTGAGCATCCCGGTGAACCCGAGCCGTTCGGCGGCCTGCGCGACCTGGGCGAGGTAGTCGATGTCCGGCTGCCGCGGGATACCGGCGCCGAAAGCGCTTTCCGCCGGACGGTCCACAATGGACCTGCCATCGCCGTGCGTCGGCAGGAACCAGTGCAGGGTCACGCTCATCTAGGTGCCTCCCAGTACGGTGCGGCCGAGCCCGGTGACGACGGCATCGTCCTGCGGAGTATGCACCCGGCAGCACAAGATGTCCCGGTAATACCGCTGCAACGGGGCATGCCGGCTGAGACCGGGATTCCCGGCGAGCGCGAGCGCCTGCTCGACGGCCGCGATCAGCGACCGCGTCGCCAGGGCCTTCGCGACCCCGATCCGCGCGGGCGCGTCCGGATCACGATCGTCGAGCCGCCGGGCGAGGCCGAACAGCAACTCCTCCGCGCCCTGGATGGCGGTGGCGATCTCCCCCACACCGGTGTGGAAGCGCGGTAGCGTCGCCAGTGGCTTGCCCAGCCCGCTCGGCACTCGTTCGCGCAGGAAGCCGACGAGCCAGTCGAGCGCGTTGCGCGCCACGCCCAGGTACAGCGCGGGAAGGGCGAGCTGCCACGACTGCGCAGCCGGTGGCCGCACACTGTCCGGAGTGGACAGTTCGAGCGATGGCTCGGCCGGGACGTCGGTGAAGAGCACGTCATGACTCGCGCTCGCCCGCAAGCCCAGATGGTCCCAGGTCGGTTCGATCTCGATACCGGGCGAGTCCGCGCGCACGAGGAACCCGCCGACACGCGGCTCGGGTTCGTCGGTGCGGGCCCAGACGATCATCCACCGCAGGCCGACCGAACCCGTCGAGTAGATCTTGCGGCCGGTCACCCGCCAGCCGTCGCCGGTGCGCCGCGCGACCGTCTCCGGCAGTCCGCCGCGGCTCGGCGAACCGAGTGCCGGTTCCACGCGCAACGCGTTGATCAGCACCGGCCGGTCCGCCGACTCGGCGAGCACCTCGCGATAGCGCTCCTTCGGCCAGCTCGGCCGTTCTCCTTGTCCCGCATGGACGAACAGCGTCATCGCGGTGACGAGGGCGACCGACGGATCGCCACGGCCGAGTTCGGCGAGCAGCCGCGCGGTGTCGCCGACTCCGGCGCCCCGGCCCCCGTAGCGCCGGTGCACCGTGCTCGTCAGGATCCCGGCCGAATGCACGAGATCGATGCCCTCGAAGGGAAAGCTCCCGTCGCGGTCGTGTTCGCCGGCGCGCGCCGCGAGCTCGCGGACGATATCCGGCAAGGCAGGTGCGGCAACCGTCGTCACGGGGCTCACCGTAGGGCGGGCGCGGCTCGTTGCCCAGCCCGTCCACGGAATGGACACCTCGGGGTGCCTGTATTGACAAGCCCTGCCACAGCACCGTTTTCTGGCTTCGTTCGTGCTCCGTCCGCAGCAGAGGGGAAGACGCCATGGCGGTCGAGTTCATCGGCATGATCGGCACGCGCGACACCAGTGAGACCCGGCCGGCTCGCGGTCCGGTCATCGATCCCGGGTACGTCCGGCGGTTCGCCCGGGCCCACGAGGACGCCGGGTTCGACCGGGTCCTCATCGGCTACGGCGCCGGCTGGCCGGAGGGGCAGCAGGTGGCCGCGTTCACCGCGGCGAACACCGAACGGCTCGGCCTGCTGATCGCGCACCGCCCCGGCTTCGTCGCTCCCACGCTCGCCGCGCGCGCTTTCGCCACACTCGACCACTTCAGCGGCGGCCGGGTCGCGGTGCACATCATCACCGGGGGCAGCGACACCGAGCAGGCGCGCGACGGGGACTACCTCGGTAAGGACGAACGCTACGAGCGCACCGACGAGTACCTCGACGTGGTCAAGTCGGCATGGTCGGCCGAAGAGCCGTTCTCGCACCGGGGCCGGCACTACAAAGTGGACGGTTACGTCGGTCAGGTGCGGCCGCTGCAGCCCCGGATCCCGGTCTACTTCGGAGGGTCGTCGGCGGCGGCGTACCGGGTGGGCGGGAAGCACGCCGACGTGTTCGCGCTGTGGGGAGAGCCACTGGCCGGGACAGCCGAGCAGATCGCGTCGGTGACCGCGTCGGCTGCCGCGGCCGGGCGCGAGAATCCGCCGCGGATCAGCGTCTCGTTCCGGCCGATTCTCGGTGCCACCGAAGAGCTCGCCTGGGAACGCGCACACCGGATCCTCGACAAGATCACCTCGACGGGCTCGGCGAAGATCGCCCGCGAATGGCGGGACGGCGGGCCGCCGCAGAATGCAGGCAGCCGGCGCCTGCTGGCCGCGGCCGCGAACGGCGAGCTGCACGACCGTGCACTGTGGACACCGCTGGCCGCGGCGACTGGTGCCGCCGGAAACTCCACGGCGCTCGTCGGTACGCCGGAAACCGTCGCGAAGGCGCTCCTGGACTACGTCGACATCGGCGTGACCACCCTGCTCATCCGCGGCTACGACCCGCTGGACGACGCGATCGACTACGGCCGCCAGCTGCTGCCACTGGTGCGCGCCGGGCTGGCGAGCCGGCAGCGCGAACCGGCCGGCGTCTGAGCCGTGGCGCACAATGGGGACCATGCGCATCTCGGCGAAGGCGGACTACGCGATCAGGGTGCTGCTCGAACTCGCCGCGGACACGACGAGACCGACGACCTGCGAGGCGATGGCTGTGCGCCAGGACATCCCGCCCCGGTTCCTCAAGGCCGTGGTCGGCGACCTGCGCCGGGCCGGTCTCGTGCGCAGCCAGCGCGGGTGCGACGGCGGCTACTGGCTGGCCCGGGACGCGAACACCATCACGGTGCGGGACGCGGTGGTCGCGGTCGACGGCGACCTGCTCTCGATCCGCGGCGAGCCGCGGGCCGGGCTGAGCTACCACGGCACCGCGCGGTCCCTCACCCCGTTCTGGGCGGACCTCGAAGCCCAGCTCGACCGGATGCTCGACGCCACCACGATCGCCCACCTGCTCACCCGAGAAGGAGTCACTCATGACCGACCAATGGCATCAGCCGCTGCGCCACATCAAAGGCGGTGAGCTGACCGGAGACACCATGCAGACCAGCGGAATGCGGCGGCTGGAGGCAATCTCCGGTAAGACCGTCGGTTCGGAGAAGGTGTGGATGGGCGAGACCCACGTCGGCCCCGCTACCAACTCCGGCGACCACCACCATGGCGAGGCGGAAACCGCGATCTACATCAAATCCGGGCATCCGGCGTTCGTCTTCGCCGACGGGGACAAGGAAATCCGGCTGGAGACCGGGCCGGGCGACTACATCTTCGTCCCGCCGTACGTGCCACACCGCGAAGAGAACCCCGGCGAGGAGGACGCGGTGATCATCATCGCCCGCAGCAGCCAGGAGGGCATCGTGGTGAACCTGCCGAGCCTCTGGGCACCGGTGTCCGAAGAGGACTGAGGAGTGCTCGAGGTCGTCGAGTACACCGATCCGGCCTGCCCGTGGGCCTGGGGTTCGGAGCCGAAGTTCCGCCGGCTCCGGCTGGCGACCGCGCCGCTCGGCGTCCGCTGGCGGCGGGTGTTCGGCATCCTGTTCGACACCGGCGACGACCCGCCGCCCGATCCGGACGCCGAAGCCGCGTGGTACGCCGACTTCGTCGCGGGGATCAGCGCCCACACGGGTGCGCCGCACGCGGCGAAGCTGGCCTGGCTGACCCGCACGAGCTGGCCCGCGTCGATGGCCGCGAAAGCCGCTGAGGCACAAGGAGAACAGGTCGCCGACCGGGTACTGCGACGGCTCCGGGAGACGACGTTCGTCGCCGGCCGGCCGGCGGACAGTGTCCACAGTGTACTGACCGCCGTACGTACCGTTCCCGGGCTCGACGTGGACCGGCTCGCCCGGGACCTACCCGAGCGGGAGGAAGCGGTCCGCCGGGACTGGGCGGAAACCCGTGAGCCCTGTGCGGAAGTACGGCGGCTCGACCGGCCGGGACCGCACAGTGGCCGGGCCAAGGAGGTCAGCGGCCACCTCCGTTATGCCTTGCCCACCCTCATTTTCCGGGGCGACCGCGGCCGCCGGGTCGTCCCCGGCTGGCGGCCGCTCACGGAGTACCTCACCGCGATCGAAGAGGTCACCGGCGAGACGCCACGGGAAGTGCGGCTCACCGCCGAAGAGGCATTGCACCGCTTCGGCAGTCTGACCGGGCCGGAACTCGAACTGCTCACCGGCGACCGGAAACCGCCCAGCCAGGCCGTTTCCGTGCCGGCCAATAACGGTCCACTGTGGATCGATCCCGACTCCTGGGATGTCTCGTACGACGATTGACACCCGCGCGCGCCACCCAAAACAATGGGCACATGACGGTGACCAACAGGGTCCGGCGCTTTCCGCACCGGACCGTCTCGTGGCTCACGCCGGTCGCCGTGCTGGTGATCTGGGAGCTGGCCGCCCGGCTGGGCCTGCTGTCGCAACAAGTCCTGCCCGCGCCGACCATCGTCCTCGCGAAGGCCGGTGAGCTGATCGCCGACGGGCAACTGCCGGAGAACCTCTTGGCGAGCCTGCAACGCGCGGCGACCGGTTTCCTGATCGGCGCGGCGACCGGGCTCGGGCTCGGCCTGCTCGTGGGGCTTTCCCGGATCGCCGAATCGTTCCTGGACCGCGGTATCCAGATGGTCCGGGCGGTCCCGTTCCTCGCGATCCTGCCGCTGGTGATCGTCTGGTTCGGCATCGGCGAGGCCGGCAAGATCTTCCTCATCGCGCTCGGCACGGCGGTCCCGCTGTATCTCAACACCGTGCTCGGCATCCGCCAGATCGACGCGAAACTCCTGGAAATGACCGAAGTGGTGGGTTTGAACCGGGCCGGGCAGGTCCGCTGGGTGGTGCTGCCCGGTGCGCTGCCGTCGATCCTCGGCGGGCTCCGGCTCTCCCTCACCGCGGCCTGGCTCGCGCTCGTGATCGCCGAGACGATCGGCGCCGACGCCGGGCTGGGTTTCATGGCCACCAACGCACGCGAATTCCTGCAGGCCGATGTGATCGTGCTGGTGGTGATCATCTACGCCGCGATCGGCATCGTGTGCGACCTGATCACCCGGCTGCTCGAACGCCGGCTGCTGCGCTGGCACCCCACCTACGCGAAACTGCATGCCTGAGGAGCCCCGATGTCCTTGTCCCGCAGAGCTTTCCTGTCCGCGGCCGGTGTCGCCGGACTGTCCACTTTGGCCGCCTGCGCCAGCACCAACGCCGCCGGCGGCGGCACCCCCGGCAAGGTGCGGCTGACCTACGGCAACATCTCGGTGCCGAAAAGCCGTGGTGTGCTGGAGAAAACGCTCAAGGACCAGGGCATCGCCGTCGAATGGGTCGGGCCGTTCCCGAACCACGCGCCGAGCATGCAGGCCGTCGTCGGGGGCAGCGCCGACTTCAGTTTCGGCGGCAGCACGACTCCGGCGGACCAGGCGATCCTGTCCGGCGCGGACCTCGTCTACGTCGCCTGGGCCACCACCTCCCCGCGGACCACGGCGATCGTCGCGCGACCGGGCAGCGGGATCGCCCACGTGAGCGACCTGGCCGGCAAGACCGTCGCGGTCAACAAGGCCGGACTGGGCGAGTTCCTGCTCGTGGCCGCGTTGGAGAAGTACCAGGTGCCCAAGGACAAGGTGAAGATCGTCTACCTGAACCCGCCCGAGGCGTCCGCGGCGTTCGGCGGCGGGCAGATCGACGCCTGGGCGATCTGGCAGGGCTTCCGTGAAATCGCCGAGGTTCAGTACGGTGCCACGCCGATCTTCGTCGAAGGCGACGAGCTGGACTTCCAGATCGACTTCACCAGCTACCTCGTCCGGCGGGACTACGCGGAACGCAACGCCGACACGATCCGCGCGGTGATCAAGGCGTTCACCGCGGACTACGACTGGCAGAACCAGCACTACGCCGAGTCATTGCAGATCGGCAACGCGGTGTCGAACTACCCGAAGGCGGTGATCGACAAGATGGCCGCGAAGAATGTCCAGACCACGCTGGCGCCGATGAACGACGACGGGATCGCGCAGCTGCAACGCGGCGCGGACTGGCTGAGCGAGCGGAAGATCCTCAGCGGCAAGATCGACATCGCCGAGCACTCGGTGAAGCTGTGAGTACCGTCGAGGTCCGCGGGCTCGTGCGGCGGTTCGGTGAGCGGACCGTCCTCAATGGACTAGACCTGAACATCGCCGAAGGCGAGTTCGTCGCGCTGATCGGGCAGAGCGGGTGCGGCAAGACGACGCTGCTCCGCCTGCTCGCCGGGCTCGACCGGCCCGACGACGGACGTCTCGCTGCGCCGGACGCGAAGATGGTGGTGTTCCAGGAACACCGGCTGCTGCCTTGGCGGCGCGTCTGGCGCAACGTCGCGGTCGGCCTGGGCGGCGACTCCCGCGCGGCCGCCCTGCGCGCGCTCGCGGAGGTCGGCCTCGACGGGCACGCCGAAGCCTGGCCCGCGACGCTGTCCGGCGGTGAGGCACAACGGGTCGCGCTCGCGCGCGCACTCGTCCGTGAGCCGCGGCTGCTGCTGCTCGACGAACCGTTCGCCGCGCTCGACGCGCTCACCCGGATCAAGATGCACGCCCTGGTGCGGGATCTGGTCACCCGGCACCGGCCCGCGGTCCTGCTGGTCACGCACGATGTCGACGAGGCCATCCTCCTCGCCGACCGCGTGGTGGCCATGCGCGACGGGCAACTCGCGGCGGAACACCGGATCGCCTTCGACGGCCCCCGGGACCGCAAGGCACCGGAGTTCCCGCTCCTGCGCGAAACCCTGCTGGCCGAACTGGGAGTCATCGACGAACTGGCGCGAACGTAGAACTCGCACGGGGATCAGGTGTGGATCAGGGACCGGACAATGGTGCTGTCGTGCTCGGCGGCGGCGCGTTCGGCTTCGGTGACCGGTTCCAGGCGGACGGGGACGTCCTTGTGGTGCGGAGTACCGGCGATCGGGTCACGATCGTGGGCGTCGGTGATCAGGTTGATCCGCGGGCCGTGCACCACGCGACCGCCGTGACCGTCTGGAATGGACATACCGAAACCGTGTGGCAGGGCCAGTTGCCCGGCACGAAGGCTGTCGTCGGCCTCGGCCCGGACCACGATCCGGCCCGTCCTGGACACGACCGCGACCCAGTCCCCCGCCTCGGCGCCGGCAGCGGCCAGGTCTTCCGGCCTCGCCCGCAACGCGCCCTCGGGATCGGTCTTGCGCCACGCGGGCGCGCGCAGGATCTGGTTCGCGTTGTGGCTCCGGCGCTGGCCGTTGACGAGCGACAGCGGGAAGTCCACGGCGGGACGGTCCGCGGCTGGATCGAGCCGCCGCAGCCAGTCCAGCAGCTCCGGCACGGCGAGCCGTACTCGCCCGACCCGCATCAGGTCCCACACCTCGTCGTACTCGTGTTCGGAGAACAGGATCCCGCCGGGGGCGGCGAGAACCCGGTCGAAGAGCTCCTCGCCCAGCGCCGGGCCGGACACCGAAGTGCCGAGCGCCCGCTGGACCGGCCCGGGCATCCGCTTCGCCGTCCGGTGGCACCCCGCCCACAGCACCGCGGCCGACGCGGCTCCGCCGGGCAGCGTCGGCCCCAGCGTCCGGTACAGCAGCACAGGTGCGATCGCGGCGAAACCCGGTACCGCGGCGGCGTGTGCGAGCAGGCTGGGCCGGTCGGTCCGGGCGACCTCGGTGAGCGTGTCGAGCGCCGCCTGGTCCGGCAGCGCGCCGAGCTTTTCGAACAACCGGGCGTAGATCTCGGCCTCGACCAGCGTGCCCGGCAACGGGTCGAACAGCGGCGGCCGCAGGTGGAAGTAGTTCTTCGGCCAGTCCAGCGTGAAGAAGGTCCATTCCCACTTCTCGTGCTGCGAAGCCGCGGGCAGCACGTAGTCCGCGAGGGCCGCCGTCTCGGTGTAGGCGACGTCGACGACAACCGACAGTTCGCATGCCATCAGCGCTCGCTCCACCGCCGCCGTGTCCGCCGCGGTGTTGGCCGGGTTCGAGGAATCCACCCACAGTGCGCGGATACGGTTCGGATGGCCGGCCAGCACCTCCTCGGCGAGCGTGTTCAGCGGAAGGTAGCCGGCGATGTACTCGTACCCGCTGATCTCCGACCGCTCCCCCGACGACTCGCCCCACAGCGGCATGAACCACGAGTGCAGCGCGTTGGTGCCCGGCCGTCCGAAGTGGCCGGTGACGAGGTAGAGAAGCTTTTCCAGGTAGCTGTTCAGGGTCGAGTTGCGGCCCTGCTGGATGCCCAGCTCGACGCGGACCGACATCGCGCGTGCGGCGAGGATCAGGTCCACCGCGCGTTCCACGTCGGCACGCTCGACCTCGGCGTGCGCGATCCAGTCGTCCACCGGGATCGCTCGCAGCGCCGCCAAAACCTCGGTGGACCCCGCGGTGTGCTCGGCGAGGAACCGTTCGTCCTGCCCGTTCCGTGCGACGATCAGCGCCAGGATCGCGCCGAGCAGATAGGCGTCCGTGCCGGGGCGCAGCGGTAGGTGCACGTCGGCCGCGGCGGCGGTCTCCGTGTGCCGCGGGTCGATCACGATCATCGTACGGTCCGGGTCGTTCTTGATCGTGTTCACGACGTTGCGGGCGCGGGTGAAGCCGTGCGCGAGCCACGGGTTGCAGCCGATCACCACGAGCAGGTCGCATTCTTCGATATCCTCGGCGGTGTGGCAGGTCTGGCCGCCGAAAAGCTTGCCGTTGACCCAGAAATCACCGGTCTTCTCCTGCGACAGCGCGCCGAAGTAACGCGTGCCGCCCATCCACCGCAGCAGCGCCTGCCCGTAACCGCCGCCGGAATGGTTGCCCTGACCGCCGCCACCGACGTAGGCGAACGAGCTGGGTCGCTCCCGCACCCGGTCGGCGTCCCGGATCTCGAGCAGCTTCGCGGCGATCTCGCCGAGTGCGGTGTCCCAGTCCACCGGTTCGTGCGTGCCGTCCGGCCGGCGCCGTAGCGGGGTGGTGAGCCGATCGCCGTCCTTGCCGTACCAGGTGAGCTGCTGTGCCTTCTGGCACAGGTAACCGCCGCTGCGCGGATGTTCCTTGTCACCACGGATCTTGACGATGGCGCGGCCCTCGGTCCGCACCTGCAGTCCACAGTTGACATAGCAGAGGCTGCACGCCGTCTTGTGCCAGTCCGTCACGAGAAGCTCCCGATCTCCCGCACGAGGTCGATCGCGTGGGCCAAGGTGAACAGCCGGGCGTCGAGGGTTTCGCCCGCCGGGTAGAGGCGGACGGTGTCGACCCCGGCGTCGCGCCACACGCGAAGCCGTTCGCGCACCATCTGTTCGGTGCCGATCAGTGTGGTGCCGAGGACCATTTCGTCGGTGACGAGCGCAACCGCGCCGTCGCGGTCCCCGGCCTGCCACCGCGCACGGACCTCCGCGGCGACCTCGGCCCAGCCCTGCCGGCTGTAGGCCTGGTTGTAGTAGTTCGTCGAAGACGAGCCCATTCCGCCGAGGCTGAACGCCAGCTCCTTCCTCCGCCCGGCGACCATGGCGCGCACCGCGTCCTCGTCCGGCGCGAACGCGACCTCCGCGCCCTGACAGACGTCCACATCGGACCGTGATCGTCCACTGTGGGCAATCCCTTCGTCCAGATGCGCGAAGTACGCCTCGGCGGCGCCTTCCGGCACGAAGCTCGTGCCCAGCCAGCCGTCCGCGATCTCCCCGGTGAGCCGCAGCATGCCCGGCGAGAGCGTGGCCAGGTAGATCGGGATCTCGTGGTGCGCCCGCGTCGACAGCCGCATCGGCACCGCGTCCCCGCCCGGGCGCGGGATCTGGAACTCCTTGCCGGAGTAGGAGATCTTGCCGCCGTCGAGTACCCGGCGGATGATCTCGACCGTCTCGCGCATACGCGCCAGCGGCCGCGCGAACGGAACCCCGTGCAGGCCTTCGATCACCTGCGGTCCGGACGCGCCGAGCCCGAGCAGGAACCGGCCTTCGGACAGGTTGGACAGAGTGATGGCGGTCTGCGCGACGGCCACCGGCGTGCGCGTGCCGACCTGCAGGATGCCCGAGCCGAGCAGCATCCGCTCCGTCCGCGCCGCGTAGAAGCCCAGCGCCGACGGGCCGTCCGACCCCCAAGCCTCGGCGACCCAGCAGACGTCGAGCCCGAGCTTTTCGGCCTCCACCACGAAATCGGCCGTCTCCCGCCACCGGTCCCCGCCCGACGCCTCGACCGTGGTGGCCGTGCGCATCAGGATTCCGCCAGCGACTTCAACTGCTCGAGCGTCGCGGTCATGTTGCGCTCGAACTCACGCAACCGCACGAACACGATCTTCTGTTCCTTGTCGGGCATCCGGTCGATCGCGAACGAGAGGCCCGAGCGCCCGGGGCCGAGCTGCATCCATTCCGACAACCGGGTGCCGCCGGCCTCGGGCTGGACCCGGAAGCGCCAGCGCGCGCTGGGATGCTCCGGATCCTCCACCGCCCAGCCGAACACGTGGCCCGGCTCGTACTCGGTGACCTGCGACGTGGTCGCCCATTCGCCCATCGCGTCGTGCTTGCTGCGGCCGAGGAACTTGGCGCCGAGCGCGGGCGCGGTGGCACCGTCGAGCCATTCGATCGACTGCAGCTCGTCGCTCAGCTCCGGCATCAGCCGGATGTCGGTCACCAGGCCCCAGACCCGCTCCGGCGCGGCGCCCACCCAGGTCGACACCTCGACTGTGGGCGTGTCCGCGTAACGCGCACCCGTCCATTCCATGTCCGAGAGAGTCTCGCAATGAGACTCAGCATGTCAAGCCAGAGAGAACCGGCGACGCACGTCCGGGCGCTGCTTGAGCCGCTCGGGAAAGCCGGGCCCCGTCCGCATCGTGGTGTCCGCCGCGGCGAGCGGCTCACCGCACTGGGCGCACACGACCTCGGCATGCGTGTCGTGCCCGCAGGCGTGGTGGTGGAGGAGAACGGGCTCGCCCTCCTCCCCCGCGAGCCACCGGTCGCCCCAGCGGCTCATCGCGGCGAGCACGCCGAAGAAGTCCTCGCCCTTTTCGGTCAGCACGTAGTCGTAACGGACCGGTTCACTCTGGTACGGCCGCTTCTCCAGCAACCCCTCGTCGACGAGCCGGCACAGGCGGTCGGCGAGCGTGTTGCGGGCGATACCCAGTGCCTGCCGGAACTCGTCGAACCGGCGGATGCCGTAGAACGCCTCGCGCAGCACGAGCGGTGTCCACCAGTCGCCGAACAGATCCATGGTGCGGGCGATCGAGCACGGCCAGTTCGCGAACGAGGTCCGTTTCATACTGAAAGATTAAGCAGCCACGCGAAGCGTGTCAGTGAGGGGCGGTGGTCGGGCGAGGGGCCGGCGCTAAGGGGCCGCACCGGTGGCAGACTGGTGTCATGACCGACGACCCGCAGATCCAGGGCGACTACACCGAGGACGGTGTGCCGACCTTCGACTTCGTCCGGGACAAGATCGAGCACCGCTCCGCGGTCGCCGAGGGGATGACGGAGCTGTCCGGCGACACCACCTCGGTCGACGAGAAGATCGCCGAACGCGACAAGGCCGCCAAGGACAAGCTGGCGGAGATCCGCCGCTCACTGCACGGCGAATGACCCGTCGTCCTTGACCGAGGCGAGTGCGCGAGTAGCCGGCGCCAGCTCGGCGAGTTCGCGACGGCAGTAGACGCACGTGTCGGCGTGCCGGCCGTATTCGTCACGCTCCGCCGGGCGAAGCACGCCGAGCAGGTAGCTCGCGGCCGTAATCGTCTGCGCGCAGTTGTTCACCATCGCTTCTCCCACGGAGCCGGTGAAAAAAAGGGGGGCGAGCGGCGGACCTGGGGGGCGGTGCCCGCCGCTCGCCCGTTCAGCGGCGGAACCCTGTGGAAGAAGAGGGCACAGGAGGCCGCCGCCGCTTGGGGACGGGGATCAGTCGTCGTACTACGGATGCACCGGGTGTGCCGGATGCGTCGGATGCACCGGGTGCGTCGGATGCGTGGGGTGCGGCGGTTTCTCCGGTTTGCCGCGCCCGTTGCCCTGGCCCGGCACGCCGGCACTCGCACCGCTCGGCAACGGTGGCGGCGTGCTGGTGCCCTGCCCCGGCAAGGAACGCGCGCTCGATGGCGGCACGGACGGCACCGGCATCGTGTGGCTGGCCGGCGCCGGTGAAGGCCGGGAAACATCGTCGCCCGGGTTCGCGGGCAGCACACCGGTCGTGGCGGCAAACGCGACACCACCCACGGCCACTGCACCAGCGGCCGCCGCCGCGACCTTCACCGTGAGCATTCCGATCACCGACCGTCTCCTTGTCCGCGGGGCAGGGCCTGGACGAGCGGCCCGGAACGCCATGACGGCGGTTTCCTCGCCGGCCAGTTCGCCCCCGGTCGCCGGGGCTTTGGCCGCCGAGAGCAGTCCGCTCAGGGCGTCCGGTCCCGTGCGCACGCCCGGTTCACCGCGAAGCAGCTGCTCAGCGGTATGCCGGTCGATACGACGAGATCGGTGCGCGCTCATCTCATCTCCTTCAGCGCCGCGGCCTCCGAAAGTGTCACACCGGCCCGGTCGAGATGGTCGGCGAGCGTGCGCAGGCCCCGGTACGCCGCGGTCCGCACGGCGCCGGGCCGCTTGCCGAGCACCTTCGCCGCGCCCGGCGCGTCCAGCCCGACGACCACCCGCAGCAGCACGGCTTCCGCCTGGTCCGGTGGGAGTTTCGCGATCAGCGCGAGCGCCGCGTCGGTGCCCATCGAGTCCACCGCGGCGCCCGCGGTGTCGTCGCGCGCCGGCCGTTCGAGGAGCTGTTCGGCCGTGTCGGCGAGCGGGCGGCGGCGCACGCGGCGGAGGTGGTCGAGCGCGCGGTTGCGGGCGATCGTCGCGGTCCAGCCGCGGAACCCGTCGAGGTCACCCCGGAACGCGGCGAGCCCCTGGGTGATCTGCAGCCACGCTTCGGAAGCGACGTCTTCGGCGTCTTCGCCGGCCAGCGCCCGCAGATAGCGCACCATGCCAGGCTGGATCGCGCGATAGAGCACGCGGAACGCTTCCTCGTCCCCCGCCTGCGCGAGCTTCAGGGCCGCGGGCAGATCGGGATCGAGGGAAGCACGCCATAGTGACGTGTCACCCAGACTGTGCACCGAGACATCCTCAGCCATCCGCCCCGGCGAGCGGAACCCCTGTCAGGCTACGGGCGATTTCTTCAAGGCGTCGTCGGGGAGCGCGAGCAGCTCGTCGAGCACCTCGTCGGCGGCACCCCGGCACTGCCAGAGCGTGCGGCTGGGGGTGAGCAGATCCTGCTCGTCGGCCGGCACCCGGAGGGCGGTCGCGTCGTTCTCGGCGTCGAGGCGCAGGATATCGATGACCGTGCCGTGCGGGCGGACCCCGACCACGGCGATGACCGTGCCATCCGGATCGCGCGGATGGATGAAGCGGTACCCGCGGCCGATGAGGTCCATCAGCCGGGTCTCGACCGTATCGGTGTCGTCCGAGGCGCCCATGGTCCGAATTCGCCGTCCTTCGTGCCCGCTGGCATGCACGTGCATCTTGCAGCCAGCAAGCTACCATCGCTCACTGCACGCGTAAATGCACGTGCCGCGTGCACGTGCATTACGGGTAGAAAACGACACGACCGCTTTCCTCAATGGAGCTATCCCCTCGCCGCCGGCTGGCGGCTATTGTGCACAGAAAGTGAGAAAAGCGCCGGATTCAGGCGGAAATTGCAGCTGTCGGTGAGGATTCTGCTCCGAATGGGTGGTTAACAGGACCCCATCACCCTCGCGTCGGCGCTGGTCGCGGCACTGCTTAGAGTAAAGCCTTGGCGACGCGGAGGTGAGCAGGTGGGTCCCCCACCCCTCTGGGGTAACCCCAGCGCCCCAGCGAGCGTGGCACGCTCCGCGTACGGGTCCGCGCGGATGAACGGAGAAAAGGTCACCTCCGTGTCGCCGCTCGGCCCGATGCCGGTGTGGCGGTGGCAGGTCGCCCGCTGGACGACGTTCGACGAATGCGCCGCGGCGCTCGACCTGATGCCCGGCGAACTGTCCTGGTTCGCCGACGCCCGGTCCTGGAACCGCCGGGCCGGCCCGGCGCTGCGGCACTACCGGTACCACTGGCGCACCACCGCCCGCGGCGGGATCCGCCTGCTGGAGCAACCGAAACCGCGACTGGCCGAACTGCAGCGCCGCGTCCAGCGGCATGTGCTCGCCGCGTTGCCGGTGCACGAGGCCGCACACGGGTTCCGCCGCGGCCGCTCGGTGCTGACCTGCGCCGCCCCGCACGCGGGCCAGGATCTGGTGGTGCGGATGGATCTCGAAGGGTTCTTTCCCGCGGTGTCCGCGCGGCGCGTCCGCTCGCTGCTGGAACTCGCCGGCTATCCGGTCGCCGTCGCGGCCGCGCTCGCCGGGATCCTCACCACCGCCGCCCCCGTCGACGTGCTGGCCGGCGCGCCGGACGGGCGGCGTGGGCCCGCGCGGACCCGGCTGCTGAACAACCTCGCGGCGACGCATCTGCCGCAGGGCTCGCCGTCCGCGCCGGCGGTCGCGAACGCGGTCACGCATCACCTCGATCACAGACTTTCCGGCCTGGCAAGGAAACTCGGGGTTCGGTACACGCGGTACGCCGACGATCTCGCGTTCTCCGGCGACGCGAATTTCCCGCTGCACCGGCTGCTGCCGGGCGTACGGATGATCGTGCGGGACGAGGGATTCCGGCTGCGCGACGACAAGACCTCGGTCACCGCGGTGCATCAACGGCAGCGCATCGCCGGCCTCGTCGTCAACTCCTCCCCCGCCGCCGCCCGGCCCGAGTACGACGCGCTGAAAGCCTTGCTGCACAACTGCACGCGCACCGGCCCGGCGGCACAGAACCGGCACGGCCATCCGGATTTCCGCGCCCACCTGCTGGGCCGCATCGGCTGGCTGGCGGCCTCGCATCCGGGCCGGGGCGCGAAACTGCGGGCGCTGTTCGACCGGATCGAGTGGCCCGGCTGAGGCCAGGGAAAAACCCTGACGTTTTTGTCGGTGCCTCCTCCTATGTTGGTCCCACACAGGAGGACCAAAAGGGGGAACACCGCAATGTCGCAACCGGATACCGCGGTCCGGGCGCGCGCGCTGGTCAAGACGTACGGGCAGACGCGCGCGCTGGACGGCGTCGACCTGGACATCCCGGCCGGGCACGTGCTCGGCCTGCTCGGCCCGAACGGCGCCGGGAAGACCACCACCGTGCGCATCCTGACCACGTTGCTGCGCCCCGACTCGGGCGAGGCGTGGGTCGCGGGGCACAACGTGCTCACCGAGAAGGACGCCGTCCGCCGCGAGATCGGCCTGTCCGGTCAGTACGCGGCGGTGGACGAAAACCTGACAGGGTACGAAAACCTGTACATGGTCGGCCGTCTCTACGGCCGGCGCAGGGCTTCCGCCCGCGCGCGGGCGCGCGAGCTCTTGGCCCGGTTCCAGCTGGCGGAGGCCGCCGACCGGCCCGCGAAGGGGTACTCGGGCGGGATGCGGCGGCGGCTCGACCTCGCCGGGGCGCTGGTCGGCGAACCCACCGTCGTGATCCTCGACGAGCCGACCACCGGGCTCGACCCGGCCGGCCGGCTCGACACCTGGCAGGTCATCAAGGAACTGGTCGCGGACGGCACGTCGGTGCTGCTCACGACCCAGTACCTGGAGGAGGCCGACCAGCTCGCCGACACCATCGTGGTGATCGACAAGGGCCGGGTGATCGCGCGCGGCACGGCCGACGAGCTGAAGGCCCAGACCGGCGGCGAGCGGCTCGAGCTGGTCGTCGCCGCGGCCGAGGACCTGCCGGTCACGCTGAAGGTGCTGCGCGAGGTCGGCTCCGGTGAACCGACCAGTGACGAGCACACGCGACGGGCCGAGATCCTGGTCGACACCGGCCCCAAGGCGCTCATCGAGGCGTTGCGCAGGCTCGACGCGGAGCAGGTCACCGTGCACGACGTCGGCCTGCACCGGCCGACGCTGGACGACGTGTTCCTGTCCCTGACCGGCCACGGCGCGACGGAAACCACGGAAACCAAGGCGAGGGCGGCGAAATGAACGCGATCGCGAAGGGCTTCTCCGACGGCGGCGTCATCACGTGGCGCAACCTGATGAACGTCCGGCGCAACCCGGACTGGCTGATGGCCGCGACCCTGCAGCCGATCATGTTCGTGCTGCTGTTCGCGTACGTGTTCGGCAACGCGATCGGCGGGGACGCGGGCGGCGGGGCGTACCGCGAGTTCCTGATCGCCGGGATCTTCGCGCAGACGGTCGCGTTCAACTCGGCGTTCACCGTGATCGGGTTCGCGAACGACCTGCAAAAGGGCATCATCGACCGGTTCCGCTCGCTGCCGATGTCGCGGCTGGCGGTGGTCTTCGGCCGGACCACGTCGGATCTCGTGGTGAGTGTCGTCGCGCTGATCGTGATGTCGCTGTGCGGGCTCATCGTCGGCTGGCGGATCCGCGGCAGCTTCCTCGACGCGGTGCTGGGCTACCTGGTGATGCTGATGTTCGCGTGGGCGCTGTCCTGGGTCGGCGCGCTGATCGGGCTCACCGCGCGCAGTGTCGAGGTGGCCCAAAGCGCGGGGCTGATCTGGATGTTTCCGCTGAGCTTCATCTCCGCGGCGTTCGTCCCGCTCGACAAGCTGCCGGGTGTGCTGCGGGTGATCGCCGAGTGGAACCCGTTCACTGCGGTGATCAACGCGACCCGTGACCTGTTCGGCAACCGGTGGGGCGCGCCGCAGACGGGCTGGCCGGCCGAGCACGCCGCGCTCTACGCGGTGCTGTGCTGCGTGGCGATCATCGCGATCTTCGCCCCGCTCGCGACGCTGAAATACCGGCGGGTGGCGAGCAAATAACCGTTGTGCGGCAACAGGCCCGCGCCGGCCTGTTGCCGCTGCCCGGTCAGCCGGCGGCCGGTGCGGTCGCCGGCTCGGCCGCGGCCGGGCTGGGCGCGGGGCGCCGCCCGGGCAGGAACGCCGCGAACGCCAGCGCGACGAGTGCGGCCACGGCGCCGAGACCTAGTACCACACGGAAACCGTTCTGCGACGGCAGTTCCACGCCGCCGAGGGTGATCGTCAGCTGGGACAGCAGCACGCCCGCGACCGCGCTCGCGAACGAGGTGCCGATCGAGCGCATCAGCGTGTTGAGGCTGTTCGCGGCGGCGGTCTCGGACACCGGCACGGCACCCATGATCAGCGCCGGCATGGCGCCGTACGCCAGGCCGATACCCGCGCCGATCACCGCCGAGACGAGCACGAGTTCCCAGATCTCCGACATCAGCACCGTGCCCAGGCCGTAGCCGATCGCGACGATGAGGGCCCCGGCCATGAGCGTCACCTTCGGGCCCCGGCTCCGCGAAAGCCGTGCGGACAACGGCGCCATCGCCATCATCACCAGACCGGACGGCGCCAGCACGAGGCCGACGGTCAGCATCTCCTGGCCCAGCCCGTACCCGGTCGCCGTCGGAAGCTGCAGCAGCTGCGGCAGCACCAGGGACATCGCGAACAGGGCGAACCCGAACACGACCGACGCGATGTTGGTCAGCAGCACCTGACGGCGTGCCGTGGTGCGCAGGTCCACCAGCGGCTGCCGGGTCCTGAGCTCCCACCAGCCCCAGACCAGCAGCACGATCACGGCCGCGGCGAACAGCCCCAGCGTCCGCCCGCTCCCCCAGCCCCAGTCGGCGCCCTTCGAAATCCCGAGCAGCAGGGCCAGTAATCCGACCGACAGGCCCGCGGCGCCCGCGACGTCGAACCGGCCCGGCGAGCGCACTTCGGACTCCCGCACGAGCGCCAGCACCAGCGCCGTGGCGATCACCCCGAGGCCGGCGGCGGTCCAGAACAGCACGTGCCAGTCGGCACTTTGGGCCAGCAGCGCGGCCGCAGGCAGGCCGAGTGCGCCACCGACGCCGAGCGACGCGCTCATCAGCGCGGTCGCCGAGCCGAGCCGTTCGGCGGGCAGTTCGTCGCGCATGATGCTGATCCCCAGCGGGATCACGGCGGACGAGAAACCCTGCAGCGCGCGGCCGACCACCATCGGCACCAGCGAGTCCGACAGCGCGGCGACCACGGACCCGGCGACCAGCAGCACCAGGCTCACCAGCAGCATGCGGCGTTTGCCGAACATGTCGCCCAGCCGCCCGATCGTCGGGGTCGCGACCGCGGCCGCCAGCAGCGTCGCGGTGATCGCCCAGGTGGCGTCCGAGGCCGACGAGTGCAGCAGCTCCGGCAGTTCCGGGATGAGCGGGATCACCAGGGTCTGCATGAGCGAGACCACGATCCCGGAGAACGCGAGCACCGCCACTACGGGCGTCGCTCTGGACGATGTGGCAAGCGCCATCAGGGAAAACCTCCGATTCGCACGGCTTGTCCGGCCGTCGCGCAGTCTATTACTTCAGTCGCTTGACTTAAGTTATCACCTTCGGTTGACTGGCCACGAACTACAGCGGAGATCCGGGCGGAGGTTCACGGTGGAGCAGGTCGAGCGGCTGAGCTATCCCATCCCGAGCAGGGCGGCGCTGGAGCCGCCCGCCGAATGGGCCGAGCTGCGGAGCACGCGCCCGGTGGCCAAGGTCACACTGCCCAGCGGCGACACGGCCTCCCTCGTGACGCGGTACGACGACGTCCGGCAGGTGCTGTCCGACCCGCGCTTCACCCGGCAACTCGACGCGGACGACGCCGCCAGGGTGTCCGAAGCGGGCGGGGTGTTCAAGAGCTCGATGGCCGAAGCGCTCCCCCAGACCGGCGAGGGGCACCAGCGGTGGCGGCGGATGGTGTCCAAGTGGTTCACCGCGAAGCGGATGAGCGCACTCAAGCCCGGCATGGCGGCGATGGCCGAGCAGCTCATCGACGACATGGTGAAGCAGGGCGAGCCCGCGGATCTCAAGGCGTGCCTCGGTTTCCCACTGCCGGTCTGGGTGATCTGCGCGCTGCTCGGCGTGCCGGACAGCGACCGCGACCGGTTCGCCTACTGGTCCGACACGTTGCTCAACCTGACCCGCTACGAGCAGGCCGAGATCGACGCCGCGGACGTGGCGTTCAACGCCTATATGGCCGGGCACATCGCCGCGAAGCGCGACCAGCCGGGTGACGATCTGCTGAGCGAGCTGATCGTGGGCACCGACTCGGCCGGCGAGCGGATGTCCGACGCGCGGCTGGTGGCGACCGGGCGGGGGCTACTTGTCGCCGGGCACGAGACGACGGCGAACATGATCGGGAAGATGGTCGGCCTGCTGCTGGCCGACCGGCGGCGGTGGGAGCAGCTGCTCGCGGACTCGTCGCTCGTGCGGTCCGCGGTCGAGGAGGCGCTGCGGTTCGACGCCAACCCGGGCTTCGGGATGCCGCGCTATATCGGCGAAGAAGCCGAGGTGGCCGGTGTGCGGATGCCCGCGGGCACGACCGTCGTGTGCAGCATGGCGGCGGCGAACCGGGACGAGACCGCGTTCGCGCGCGCGGCCGAGATGGACCTGACCCGCAGCCCGAACCCGCATCTCGCGTTCGGCGCCGGTGCGCACTCGTGCCTGGGTCAGTCGCTCGCCCGCACCGAGCTGCAGACCGTGCTGGAAGTGTTGCTGCGCAAGCTTCCCGCGTTGCGGCTGGCCGTTCCGGTGGGCGAACTGCGCCGGGTGGAGGGGCTCGTCGTGGGCGGGCTGCGCGAACTGCCGGTGCGGTGGTCGGCGTGAGCGGCCGGACGGCCCGGGCCGAGCGGTCGGAAGGGACCCGGGACCTGATCCTGGTGACGGCCGAAAGGCTGTTCGCCGAGCACGGCGTCGTCGCCGTGTCGAACCGGCAGATCAGCGAGGCCGCGGGGCAGGGCAACAACGCCGCCGTCGGCTACCACTTCGGCACGAAGGCCGATCTGGTGCGGGCGATCGCGCGCAGGCACGCGGAGCGGCTCGAGGAGCTGCGGCTGGACATGGTCGCCGAGGTCCAGGATTCGCCGGACGTGCGGGACTGGGTGGCCTGCCTGGTGCGTCCGTCCACTGTGCACCTCGCGGAGCTGGGCAGCCCGACCTGGAACGCCCGGTTTTCCGCCCAGGTGATGACCGATCCCGCGCTGCGGCCGATCATCATCGAGGAAGCGCTTACCGCGCCTTCGCTGCACCAGTGCCTCGCCGGACTCAACCGGTGCCTGCCCAAGCTCCCGGCGGCGGTGCGGGCCGAGCGCGACGCCATGGCGCGCCAGCTGATGGTGCACATGCTGGCCGAGCGCGAACGCGCGCTCGCCGACGGCACCCCCACCCCGCGCGCCAGCTGGCACGACGCCGGCACGGGAATGATCGACGCCATCGCCGGGATCTTTCTCGCCCCGGTGACCAAGACCGGAAAGGGATCGCGTTCGTGAAGATCACCATCGACGAGGAGAAATGCTGCGGCGCCGGGCAGTGCGTGCTGGTCGCGCCGGAGCTGTTCGACCAGCGGGAGGAAGACGGCATCGTGATCCTGCTCGACGCCGAGCCCGCGCCGGATCAGCAGGACGCGGCGCGCGAGGCGGCGAGCATGTGCCCGGCGGTGGCGATCGAACTCGTCGAATGAGCCTGCCCGGCAGCGTGCTGATCGTCGGAGCTTCCGCGGCCGGCCTGACCACCGCGGAAGCCTTGCGCCGTAAGGGTTACCAGGGCATTCTCACCGTGCTCGGCGGTGAGCCGCACCTGCCGTACGACCGGACGTTACTCCGCAAGGAAACGGCACTGTCCGCTTTGGACACCGAGTTCATCCTGGGCGACCGGTCGACGGGCACACGGTGCGCACTGCAGCCGGGCGAACACTCGGCGCCGACGCGATTGTCGTGGCCACCGGGGTGTCTCCGCGGCGGCCGGTTCGTCACGACCTACCGGCACGACGGTCACGTCACCGGCGTGCTCGGCTGGAACATGCCCAAACAGACCCGCCTGCGGCGGCGGGAAAATAGTGGAAGGAACAGCGTGACCACCACCGAGATCCCCGAATTCCCGATGCAGCGAGCCGCCGGCTGCCCGTTCGACCCGCCCCCGGAGGTCCGCGCCCGGCAGCAGGAGGGCCCGCTGAGCCGGGTCCGGCTCTGGGACGGCAGCACCCCGTGGCTCGTCACCGGCTACACCGAACAGCGCAAGCTGCTGGCCGACCCGCGGGTCAGCGCCGACATCAGCCGCCCCGGCTACCCGAGCCCGGCGCCGATCACCGGCCAGGGCTCGACCATCAGCTTCATCCTGATGGACGACCCGGACCACGCGCGGCTGCGGCGGATGGTGACCGGTTCCTTCACCGTCAAACGCACCGAGACGCTGCGCCCGGCGGTGCAGAAGATCGTCGACGACCTGATCGACGAGTTGCTGGCCGGACCGAGGCCGGTGGACCTCGTCGAGGCGTTCGCGCTGCCGGTGCCGTCGCTGGTGATCTGCGCGCTGCTCGGCGTGCCGTACACCGACCACGAGTTCTTCCAGGACAACAGCAAGGTCATCATCCGGCGGGACGCGAAGCCGGAAGAGCGGGCCGCCGGGCAGCGTGCCCTGGGTGGCTATCTCGACGAGCTGATGGGCGAGAAGCTCGAGAACCCCGCCGACGACCTGCTGTCCGGGCTGGCCGCCCGCGTCAAGGCCGGTGAGCTGACCCGGAGCGAGGCCGCGCAGATGGGCGTGCTGCTGCTCATCGCGGGGCACGAGACGACGGCGAACATGATCGCGCTCGGTACGCTAGCGTTGCTAGAAAATCCGGGCCAGCTCGCGCTGCTGCGCGAGAGTGACGACCGGGCACTGGTCGCTTCGGCCGTCGAGGAACTGTTGCGGTACCTGAACATCACGCACAACGGGCGGCGCCGGGTCGCGCGCGAGGACATCGAGATCGCCGGGCGGACCATCCGCGCCGGGGAAGGGCTCATCCTCGCCAACGACGTCGGCAACCGGGATGGCGAGATGTTCCCCGAGCCCGACCGCCTCGACCTCACGCGGAACGCGCGGGGCCACGTGGCCTTCGGGTTCGGCGTGCACCAGTGCCTCGGCCAGCCGCTGGCAAGGCTGGAGCTGCAGGTGGTCTACAGCACGCTGTACCGTCGCATCCCCACCCTGGCGCTCGCGACCGATCTCGAACGGATCCCGTTCAAGCACGACGGTTCCGTCTACGGGGTCTACGAGCTGCCGGTCACCTGGTAACGCGCGCGAACAGTCAGGGTGCGGGCCGGGTGGTGCGCGCGAGGACGGCGATTCCGGCGACGACGAGCACCGCGGCGAGGCCGGCGAACCCGGCGCCGAGCGTCGCCGCGGTGGCGATCGCGCCGACGAGCAGCGGGCCGCCGGAGTCGCCCAGCTCCCGGCCGACCTCCGCGGCACCCATGGTCTGTCCCAGCCGGTCCGGCGGTGTGACGGCGGCGAGGTGCGCGAACGCGAGCGGGGTGGCCAGGCCGATCCCGGCACCCAGGGCGACCGCGGCCGCGAGGACCCCCGCGATCCCGGGCACGAGCGCCGCCAGCAGCATCCCGCCGGCGGTCAGCCCGAGCCCCGCCGCCATGCCGGGACGGTCCTTCAACCGCCCGGTGTCGCGCAGGTGCCCGGCCCACGGCTGCGCGAGTGCCGAGCACAGGGCGAGCACCGAGACCGTGGCGCCGGTGGCCACCGGGCCGAGCCCGTCCGCGGCGCCCGACACGGGCAGGAACCCGACGCCGACCGCCAACGCCGCGGTGGTGCCCGCGAGCGTGAAGGTCGGCCGCAGGAATCCGGGATTGCGCAGGCGCCGCACCAGATCGAGCACGGTCTGCCGCGTCCGCGGCAGCGGCGGGACCACGGGCACGGCCAGCGCCGCCCACCCCGCGACCGCCAGCGCCAGCCCGGCGAGAACCCCGAACAGCAACGAAAATCCGCCGAGGGTCGTCAACACCCCGCCCAGCAGGGGACCGAGCGTGTAGCCGAGGCTCTTCCAGGCGCCGTACCCGCCGAACACCCTGCCGTGGCTCGTCTTCGGCGAAAGGCGCGCCACCAGAGCACCCGCGGCCGGGGAGAACGCGGACGCGGCGGCGCCCTGTCCGAGCCGGGCCAGCCCCACCATCGCCGGGTCTCCGGCGAGCACGAAAGCACCGGATGCCAAGGAAAACGCGACCAGCCCGGCCAGCAGCACGGGCCGGGGGCCGACGCGGTCGGCCAGCGAGCCGAACACCGGTTTCAGCACCACTTCGGCACCGTCGTAGAGCGCCAGCAGGAATCCTAGCGTCAGCAGCGACGCGTGGCCGCCGACGTAACCGCCCAGGCCGGCGGCGATGCTGTGCGCCCCGAACGCGGTGACGAATCCCGCCGCGTACAAGGGTCTCGTCGCGTTGCGCATCACATCTGGTGCAGCGCTTGGAAAACGCGGTCGGTGTACTCGGCCAGCCGGGCCGTGCAGTGTTCGAGCTGCCGCGCGGCCTCGGCCGCCTCGGGGGCGCCGAACACGTCGCGCGCCTTGAGGTCACGGTGCCAGCGGCGCAGCCGTTCGAGGCTCTGCTCTTCCTCCTCCAGCTCCGCCATGGTCAGCTTGCGGTTGCGGATCTCCTTGTCGATCTCGGCGTCGAACTTGCCGCAGTCGGCCAGGAACTCCGACCATTCCTCGGTGCGCTCGGCGGTGAACAGCTCCCGCAGGCGCGTCGCGTCGTGCTCGTCCCGCCCGGCCGCGTCCAGCACGACGACCTCGCCCCCGCCGCCCTGTGCGAGTTCGAGCACGCGCGCCACGCCGCCGGCGAAGCCCGGCACGTCCGGCACCGCCCAGGTTCCTTGTCCCAGCGGCAAAGCACCGACGCGGCGCAGCTCCCGCCACACCGCCACCCGGTGCCGGGACGGCTGCGCCGGTACCCGCACCACCAGCACGAGCCACCGGATCGTCACATCGGACAATGTAGCACGTGTTACATCAGCGGAGGTGCGCGTCAGCCTTCGCCGGCGACGAAGAGGAAGACGAAGGCGATGACACCGAGGAGGAACCACCACGCGTCGGCGTTGACCGCGGCGGCGAGGATGCCCGACGCGACCGCGGCGAGGCCGAGCACGCGGGCGGGGTTCAGTTCCGCTCGCCGTTTGGCAGGTGTGTCCATGGCTCCAGTGTGGCCCTCCACAACGACCACCGCCGTTACTGTGCCGTTCTTTATCAATCCGACAGCAGCCACGGCGGAAAAGGGTGTCTACGAGCAGGTCCGCGGCGGACCGTCTCCGCCTACTTTCGGTCGGATTGCTAAAGGGTCGTGTCGATACCGCGAAGACTGCCCGGGGTGCCGACGTCCGGCAGCGGCCACGCGCCGACGGTCGTGATCTGCTGTGGCGGCACGGTGCCGAGTGGGACGGGGTTGCCCAGTTGCGAGTCGAGCCAGTCGAGCACCGCGGGCAGTTCTTCGCGTACCGCGGCGAGATTGTGCCCGGCGGGGGTCAGCAACCACGTGGTCAGCTCGGTCGGCGGCGCGGCGGCCGCGTGCAGCCGGTCCAGCGCGGCGCGCTCGTCCCCGGCGGCACCGTCGGCGGTCACCAGGAGCCGCACCGGGGACGGGTGTTCGCGCAGGCTCGCGCTGACATCGTTGGCGTGCTGGACATCCGCCCGGCCGTGGAACAGGTTGCCGGTCTCGACGTCGTCCGGCGTGATGTCGTACCCGCTCATGCTCGCCGCAGCGGAGAACCACTGCGGATGCCGGGCGGCCAGGTTCAGCGCGCAGTAGCCGCCGGAGGACCAGCCCGCGACCGCCCAGCCCTGCCGGTCCGCCCGCACGTGCAGCGAGTCGAGCGCCCACCGGCGCAGGTCCGCCGATAGGAACGTGTCGTTCGCGGGGCCGCCCACGGCGTCGACACATTCGGAGTCGTGGGTCAGCCGCGGTTCCCCGTTCGGGTCGGGGATGATCACCACGACCGGCGGCAGCCGGTGGCTCGCGATCTGCTTGTCGAGCAGGTCCGGCAGCCCGTACAGCGTCGCGACCTGCCGCGGTTCGCCCGGGAAATGCGGGATCCATTCCAGCACCGGGAACCGGAAGCCCGCCCATTCCGGCGCCGTGTAGCCCGCCGGGAGGTACACGTCGACGTCGCGCGTGATGGCGGTCCGGTGCCCGGTGACGGTCAGGTGCAGCAGCGAGCCCTTCCCGTTCGCGGACCGCTCGCTCGCCGTGGCCAGGGTCCGGCCCAGGTCGCGCCCGTCCGGGCCGGCGTCGGCGACCGTGCCCTCGGCCGGGTTCGGCGACGTGCCGAGCAGCGAGCCCAGCGTCGGGTAGAAGCTGCCGGCCGCGTTGACGCCGAGGCCGGACGCGCCGACGACCGCGATGACGGCCAGCACCGTGGTGCTCGTCCGGCCGAGCACCCGCCGGCGCCAGCGGTCCCACGCCCACGGCACGGCGACCACGCAGAGCAGCGCGAGCACCGCGGCGATGATGACGGCGGACGGGGTGTCGATGCGGATGGCGGAGGCGTGCACGCGATCAATCTAGCCAGCCCCCGAAGAGTGTTTTCGCTGGCCACATGGGGTGATCGCACTCAGCGTGCACTCAGCGAGTGTGGGCTATCCTCCGGTTAGGGCATCTTCCGTCCGGTTTCACCGGAGTATGCTTTTTGTTCCAGCTTTCTCAGGGTCCTCACAGCGTCGGTAGCGAAGGGTGACGGCGTGCTGACCCCCACACGGACCAGGCTGGCGATCGCCGGAGCCCGGCTCGCCGCCGCGACCTCTCGCCGTTTCGGACTCGGCAACGGCGGGATGATCGGCGGGCGGGTGGCGCTGAAACTGGACCCGCGCGCGCTGTCCCGGCTCGGTCGCGACCGCACCGTGGTGCTGATAACGGGCACGAACGGCAAGACCACGACCGCCCTGATGCTGAGCCGGATCCTGCAGACCCTCGGCCCGGTCGCGCTCAACGCCGACGGCGCGAACATGCCCGACGGGGTACTCGCGGCCCTGGCCACGAACCCGCTCGCGCCGCTAGCAGTGCTAGAAGTCGACGAGAACTACGTTTCCGCGGTCGCCGACGAGCTGCGGCCCGCCTGTCTCGTGCTGCTGAACCTCAGCCGCGACCAGCTGGACCGGATGGGTGAAGTCCGGGCCACCGAACGTGAGCTGCGCGCCGTGGTGTCCCGGCTGCCCTCGACGACGGTGGTCGCCAACTGCGACGACCCGCTGGTCACCTCGGCCGCGCTCGCCGCGGCGCGGCAGGTGTGGGTCGGCGCCGGGCAGAGCTGGCACGCCGACGCGCTGGCCTGCGCCCGGTGCGGCCAGGCCATCCTGCGCGACGGCACGGACTGGCAGTGCGTGTGCGGGTTCACCCGGCCCGCTCCACTGTGGACACTCGACGGCGATGACCTGACCACGCCGGGAAGCTCACTGCCGCTGGACCTCCAGCTGCCGGGGCGGGCGAACGCCGCCAACGCCGCGATGGCCGTGGCCACCGCGGTGCACCTCGGCGTCCCGGCGGAAACCGCGATCGAGCGGGTGCGCTCGATCAGCGCGGTCGCCGGCCGGTACCGCCGCGCCCCCGTCGCCGGGCACTCGGTGCGGCTGCTGCTGGCCAAGAACCCGGCGGGCTGGCGGGAAACGTTGCCACTGCTGGATTCCCACACGCCGGTCGTGATCGCGGTGAACAGCCGCGAGGCCGACGGGCGGGACATGTCGTGGCTGTGGGACGTGCCGTTCGAACGGCTCGCCGGGCGCCCGGTGGTGGCCGCCGGCGAGCGGGCGATGGACCTGGCGGTCCGGCTGACCTACGCCGAGGTGCCGCACACCGTCGCCCGCGACCCGATCGCCGCGGTCGCCGCGCTGGACGGCGAGTCGGTGGAGCTGGTCGCGAACTACACGGCGTTCCGCGGGGTGGCGCAGCGGATGGCCGATGAGTGAGTCCGCGGTCCGGATCGGGCTCGTCCTGCCGGACGTGCTGGGTACCTACAGCGATTCGGGCAACGCGACGGTGCTGTGCCGTCGCCTGCACTGGCGCGAAATCCCGGCCACCATCACCGAATTCCACTACGGCGAACCGGTTCCGGCCGGGCTCGACCTGTACCTGCTCGGCGGCGGCGAGGACGAGTCGCAGACACTCGCCGCGGCGCATCTGCGGGAGCACCGCGGCCTGCAAAGCGCCGCCGCCCGCGGCGCCGTCGTCTTCGGCGTGTGCGCCGGCCTGCAGCTGCTGGGCACCGGGTTCGGCACCACCGACGGTGTGCGCCACGAAGGCCTGGGCCTGCTCGACGCGGAAACCAGCCCGGGCGACCGGCGGGCGGTCGGCGAGGTCGTCGTCCAGGCCGATCAGGGGCTGGGCGCGGAACCGTTGACCGGATTCGAAAACCACCTCGGTGTCACGACGCTCGGCCGGGGCAGCCGCCCGCTCGGCCGCGTGCTCGCCGGCACCGGCAACGGCGACGGCACCGACGGCGCGGTCACCGGCCGCGTCCTCGCCACCTACCTGCACGGCCCCGTCCTCGCCCGCAATCCCGCGCTCGCCGACCTCCTGCTGGGCTGGGTGCTCGGCGCGCCGCTCCCCGCACTGCCGCTCGCCGAAGTGAGCGCGCTGCGCGAGGAACGGCTGCGCGCGGGCGGGCATCGGGGATGAGACCTGCTTACGCTGCACCCATGTCACGCGTTTTTCCCCGGCCGGGCCTGCGCACCCGCACGACGGTCGTCGCCGTCGTCGCGGTGGCGGCTTCGCTCGTGCTGGCCGGGGTCGTGGTGATCCTGCTGCTCGGCTGGTCGCTCGACAAGGCCACCACGGAGAACGCGCGCAGCGCCGGCAAGCAGGTCATCGCCGACATCACGAAGGAGGGCGCGCGCGACCTGACCGGCAGCGACGTGGCCAGCACCGGCGACAGCGCGTCGGTGCTCCAGGTCCTCGACCGCGCCGGCCGCCCGGTCGCGAGCGATCCCGCGATCGCCGGGCGCCCGCCGCTCACGTCGGCGCGCCCGACGCCGGGGCGGGAGATCGTGGAGACGGTCACGATGCCGGTCAACGGCACCGACGGCGACTACCGGCTCGTCTCCACCGGCGTGGCCGGGCCCGGCGGTCCGTACACGGTCATCTCGGCCCGCTCGCTCGAGCCGGTCAGTGAGGCGTCGGCCCGGCTCTCGCTGCTGCTCGGCGCCGCGGCGGTGCCGTTGCTGGGAATCGCCGCGCTCGCCGTGTACCGCGCGGTCGGCGCGGCGTTACGGCCGGTCGAGCAGATGCGGCGCACGGTCGCGGAGATCTCCACCCGGGATCTCGGCCGCCGGGTCGGCCTGCCGCCGGGGCACGACGAGCTGCACAACCTGGCCACGACGCTGAACTCGATGCTCGCCCGGCTGGCCTCGGCCCAGGGCGCGCAACGCCGGTTCGTCGCCGACGCGAGCCACGAGCTGCGCTCGCCGCTGAACACCGTCACCACCGCGCTGGAGGTGCACGAACACCATCCGGACGCGATGAACACCGCCGAACTGCTCGACGTCGTGTCGACGGAGACCGCGCGCCTGCGCGAGCTGGTGGACGATCTGCTGCTGCTCGCCCGCACCGACGACGCGAGCGACAATCCCCCGCACACCGAGGTCGACCTCGACGATCTGGCCCGCACGGAGGCCGATCGCGCCCGCGCCGCGCGGCTGCCGGAGGTCGCGATCGACACGGAACCGGCCAAGGTCAGCGGCAACCCGGCCCAGCTGCGCCGGGCGATCCGCAACCTCGTCGACAACGCGCGCGAGCACGCGAAGCAGCGGATCATGGTGCGGACGGGCACCGAGGGCGCCAGCGCGTACGTCGAGGTCGCCGACGACGGGCCGGGCGTGCCCGCGGTCGACCGGACGCGGATCTTCGAACGGTTCGTGCGCCGCGACGACGCCCGCCACCACGGCGCGGGCGGGTCGGCCGGGCTGGGGCTCGCCATCGTGGCGGGGATCGCCGCCCGGCACGGCGGCAGCGCCGAGTGCACCGCCGGGGAGGACAACGACTACCCGGGCGCGCACTTCCTCATCCGGCTTCCGTTGAAGGACGGTGGGTGATGCGGATCCTGGTGATCGAGGACGAGCTGGCCTTCGCCGAAACCCTGCGCAAGGGCCTGACCGCCGACGGCTTCACCGTCGAGACCGCGCACACCGGGCCCGACGGGTTGTGGCTCGCCCAGGAGCACTCGTTCGACGTCATCGTGCTCGACATCATGCTGCCCGGCATGTCCGGCTACGCCGTGCTGAAAAGCCTGCGGCAGCGGGAGAACTGGACGCCGGTGCTGATGCTGACCGCGAAGGACGGCGAGTACGACGAGGCGGACGCGTTCGACCTCGGCGCCGACGACTATCTCACCAAGCCGTTCTCCTACGTCGTGCTGGTCGCCCGGCTGCGGGCGCTGATGCGCCGCGGCGCGCCCGAGCGGCCCGCCGTGCTCACCCTCGGCGACCTGCGGCTCGACCCCGCCGCCCGGACTGTCCACAAAGGACAGAAGGAGATCGAGCTGACCGCCCGCGAGTTCGGGCTGCTCGAGTTCCTGTTGCGGCGGCGTGGCGAGGCGCTGAGCAAGCACGAGATCCTGACGCACGTGTGGGACGCGCATTACGACGGCGACGAGAACATCGTCGAGGTCTACATCGGGTACCTGCGGCGCAAGATCGGGCCCGGGTTCATCCAGACGCTGCGCGGCGTCGGCTACCGGCTCTCGCACGACTGAGCGGGCAGGGTCATGCACCGCACCATCCCGGTGTTCGCCGCGGCGATCATGCTGGCCGCCTGTGCCGCCCCCGCCGGTGAACGGCCCGCCGCTCCCCCGCCGGCCACGATGATCGGCGAAATCCCCGCCACCCAGCCCTTCGTCACGGTGACCACCGCCGACGGGTCCGCCTCGGTCGACGTGCCGGACGGGTGGATCCGGACGGCGGGCGGGAGCTCGCTGCTGTTCACCTCGGGCTTCGACAGCGTCGCCGTGGACACCTCGGCCACGCCGCGTGCACCGACGGCCGAGTCCGTGACCGCCGAGGCCGTGCCGTTGCTGCGAACCACCAACGACCACTTCATCCTCGGCTCGGTGACCGCGGCTGGGCCGGCGATCCGGGTGACCTACCAGGCCCAGCCGGCTTCGGCGCCGCCGGTGATCGTGTCCGTCGAGCGGTACGAGTTCTGGCGGGCGCGGCACGATCTCGTGCTGACCCTGTCCGGCCCGTCGGGCGCGCGCAACGACGCCGCCTGGCGGCGGATCGTCGAATCCGTGCGCTGGCGCTGACGGGAAACCGGTACAGTCGGCCGCATGGTGGACACCGACCTCGGAGCGCGGCTGAAGTTCGCGCTCGCCGTCGTGCTGCCCGCCCTGTTCCTCGCCCTCCCGGCAGTCGGCGCGAGCCCGGCCGAACTGGCCACCGCGCTCGCCGCGGGAGTGGCCGCGCTGGCCGTCATCGGGATCTGCCTGCGCGTCGAGATCACCGCCGCGCCCACCCACGTGCGCGCGGTCAGCCTGCGCGACCGTGTCCTGGGCCGCGTCCGGCTCTGCGACCCGGACGCCCCGGGCCGCGCCCGTCCCCGGGCACCGGCAGCAGCCGTCCCGGCTGCCTGACCTCCGCGTTTCGAGCCCGGCAGCCGCCTTCCGGCCTGCCCATTCACCTGCTCGATCCGACGGAGCGTTCCTTCATGTTCGATGTCTTTCTCTACCCTGTTTCGGCTGTCCTCTGGCTCTGGCACGCGGCGTTCGGCGCCCTCTTCGGCCCCGCCGCGGGGCTGACCTGGGTGCTCGCCGTGGTCTTCCTCGTGTTCACCGTCCGCCTGCTGCTGGTCAAACCCGCGCTCGGCCAACTGCGCACCGCCCGCCGGATGCGCGAGCTGGCCCCGGAAATGCTGTGCTGATGGTTACCAAGCCGACCGGCAGTCACGGCGATCGGCTGAACGTAGGTCGGCCGCCGGTTGATCGGGCTGGCCTACTTTGGTCGGCTTGGTAAAGATCCAGGACACCCACCGCGGCGACCGCGAGCGGATGACCCGGGAAATCCAGCAGCTGCACGCCGAACACGGCACCAGCCCGCTCGCCGGCTGCCTGCCCGCGCTGATCCAGATCCCCGCGTTCCTGAGCCTGTACTGGGTGCTGCGCGACTTCACGCCGGGCGCGTCCTCGAACCACGTGTTCGACCAGGCCGGGGTCGAGTCCTTCCTCGGCGCCAACGTGTTCGGTGCCCGGCTCGGCGCGTGGCTGAGCGAGTCACCCGCGCAGCTGTCCGCGCTGGGCACCGATCGGCCGCACCTGCTGGCGGTCGCGATCCCGCTGATGCTGCTCGCGGGCCTGGCGACCTTCCTGTCCATGCGGCTGGGCCTGCGCCACCAGGACGCCACCAACCCGCAGGCCACCCTGGTCAGCCGGGTGATGATGTACCTCGCGCCCGCGGGCGTGTTCGTGTCCGGGTTCTTCTTCCCGGTGCCGATCGGGCTGCTGCTGTACTTCGTCGCGAACAACGTGTGGACATTCGCACAGCAACATGTGCTCGCCGGGATCGTGGACCGGGAGGGCACCCGAACCTAGTACATTTCCTCGCATGGAACAGGTCGTGCTGCTGAACGAGTCCGGGGAAGCGACTGGCGTGCTGGACAAGGCGGAGGTCCACCACACTGACACACCCCTGCATCTGGCTTTCTCCTGCTACCTGTTCGGCCCGGACGGCCGGCTGCTGCTGACCACCCGCGCGCGGACCAAGAAGACCTTCCCCGGCCTGCTCACCAACAGCTGCTGCGGCCATCCGGCGCCGGACGAGGACATCATGACCACCGTGCCGCGCCGGATCCGCCAGGAGCTGGGCGCCGAGATCAGCGGGCTCACCCTGGTGCTGCCCCGCTTCCGCTACCGCGCCGTCATGGACGGCATCGTGGAAAACGAGATGTGCCCGGTGTTCCGCGCCCGCACCGACCGTGACCCGGTACCCGATCCGTCCGAAGTAGACAGTTACGAATGGGTGGACTGGACCACCTTCGCCGAGGACGTCCGCGGCGGGCGGCGCGCGGTGTCGCCGTGGTGCGCCGAGCAGATCGCGGAGCTGACCGCGCTCGGGCCGGACCCGCTGGCGTGGCCCGCGGCCGATGAGTCACTGCTGCCGCCGGCGGCGCTGCGGAAGTCAGTCGCGTAGGGAATTCCGTTCCGCCCCAGGGGAAACACCGAAAGCCTTCAGGTACTCGCGGCTGAACTGGGACGCGCTGGTGTACCCGACGCGGTAGCCGACCTCGGCCACGGTGGCGGTCCGGGTCTTGAGCAGCACCCGGGCCTCCTGCATCCGGATCTGCTTCTGGAACTGGATCGGCGTCATCGAGGTCGCGGCTCGGAAGTGCCGGTGGAAGGCGGACGGGCTCATCCCGGCGAGCTCCGCGAGATCGGCGACGAGCAGTGGTTCGCTGTGGTGCCGCCGAATCCAGCCGATCGCGCGGGAGACGTGCGCGAGCATGCCGTCGGCAAGGCCGATCTGCCGGACGAACGCGCCCTGCTCGCCGGTGAGCAGCCGCCACAGGATCTCCCGCCGGATGCCCGGCCCGAGCACCCGCAGGTCGTCGGCGCGGTCGGCGATCCGCAGCAGGCGGACGACGGGGTCCAGGATTTCCGGTGTCGCGTCGCTGATCGCGAGGCCGCCGAACTCGGGCGGCCGGGCCGGCGTTTCGAGCAGCAGCGGGGCGATCTCGGCCGGGTCGAGCCGCATGCTGAACACGGTGAACGGCTCGTCGTGGCTCGCCTTCAGCGCTTCGCCGAACACCGGCAGATCCAGCGAGAACACGAGATACTGCCCGGCGCGGTACTCGTACGGCACGCCGTTGAGCACCGTCCGCTTCACCCCCGATCCGACCACCGCGACCGAGGGCTCGGTCATCCCGGCCGACGGCTCCGTCGGCTCCTCGCGCCTGGTGACCTTCACCCCGTCGGCGAGCCGCACCGCTTCGTCTCGCTGTCCCCGGGCGTGGCGGGTGATGAGCGTCCGGAGTTCGTCGAGCAGGTCCATTCCTCCAACCAAGCGAACTCGCCAGGATCGCGCAAGGCGGCGGCAGGATCGCGCTCACACTCCCCCGCACCGCGGTGGTGTCCTGTGATCAGCGACAAGAGAAAGGCACCACCAGTGAAACGCAGGATCCTCGGCGCGACCGGAATCTCGGTCAGCGAGTTCGCACTCGGCGCGATGATGTTCGGCTCTTTGGGCAATCCGGACCACGACGACGCGATCCGGATCGTCCACAGTGCACTCGACGCCGGTATCAACCTCATCGACACCGCGGACCGCTACTCACAAGGCGAGTCCGAGGAGATCGTCGGCAAGGCGATCAAGACCCGGCGGGACGACGTCGTGCTCGCGACCAAGTTCGGCCTGCCCATGGGCGAGGACCCGAACCAGCGCGGCGCCTCGCGGCGCTGGATCATCCGCGCGGTCGAGAACAGCCTGCGGCGGCTCGGCACCGACCACATCGACCTGTACCAGCTGCACCGCCCCGACCACGACACTCCGCCGGAGGAGACGCTGTCCGCGCTGTCGGATCTGGTGCAAGCCGGGAAGATCCTCGCGTTCGGCTCGTCGATGTTCCCGGCGGAGACGATCGTCGAGGCGCAGTGGGCGGCGGAACGTCGTGGCACGCACCGGTTCGTGACCGAGCAGTGCCTGTACTCGATCTTCACGCGCAAGCCCGAGGCCGCGGTCTTCCCGGTCGCCCAGAAGTACGACCTGGGCGTGCTCACGTTCAGCCCGCTCAACGGCGGGTGGCTGTCCGGGCGGGCGGACGTCGCCTCGAGCCACCGCGCCGCGCTCTACCGCGCGACGCCCGAGTCGTCGGCCTACGACCCCGGCGCCCCGGCCGGCCAGGCGAAGGCCGCCGCGGCGGCGAAGCTAGCGGCGCTCGCCGGCGAAGCGGGCCTGACCCTGCCGCAGCTGGCGACGGCTTTCGTACGCGCGCATCCGGCGGTGACCGCCGTCCTGATCGGACCGCGCACGCGGGAACACCTGGACAGCCTGCTGCCCGCCGCCGAGACCGAGCTGTCCGGCGACGTGCTGGACCGGATCGATGAGATCGTCCCGCCCGGCGTCGATCTCGACCCCCGGGACAACTACGCCGCCACCCCGCCCGCGATCGAACACGCGCGGTTGCGGCGCCGCTGAGGTCACTCCCCCGTCAGGCCGTCGATCGACTCGCGGATCAGGTCGGCGTGGCCGTTGTGGCGGGCGTACTCCTCGACCAGGTGGCACAGCATCCAGCGCAGGCTCACCGGCCGCCCGTCCGGCCAGGTGTGCCGGGACAGCCGCGCGGGCCCGCCGTCGGCCAGCGCGCCGGCGACGAGGGCGCGGGACCTGGCGACGGTGTCCTTCCACAGCACCAGCAACTGCTCCGGAGTGTCGTGCGCGGCGGAGTGCCAGTCCCAGTCGGGGTCGGCCTGCCAGTCCACGCCGTTCCACAGCGGTTGCCGCTCGTTTCCGTGCAGCCAGCGGGAAAACCAGTGATCCTCGACCCAGGCCAGATGCTTGACCATCCCGCCGAGCGTCATCGACGACGCGCCCACCGTCGCCCGGAAACCCTCCGGCCCCAGGCCCGAGCACTTCCATTCGAAGGTCCCGCGCTGGAAGTCCAGGAACCCCAGCAGGGTCTCGACCTCGTCCCCGGCGTACGGCGGTTCGGGGCGCCCGTGTTCGTCCACGTCCGTCATGGCCGGGAAGTCTACGGGCGCGCCCCACTGCTCAGCGGGTCACTGCGCCTTCCACACCTCGTCCCACAGCACGCCGCTGTTGACCACCAGCGGCGGGATCTTCGTGGTCAGGCCCGGGCCGTACACGCCCTTCACCGCGAGGTTCGCCGGGGCGAAGGCGAGCCCGAACGGCGCGTAGGCCTTGTCGCTGAGGTACTTCCCGGCCTCCTGGTACAGCGTGTCGCGCTGGCCCAGGTCGATCGTCGCCGACGCCTGGTTCAGCAGGTCGTCGACGTGCGGGTCGGCCACCCCGCTGAACGGGTAGGTCGAGGCGAACCGGAACGAGACGCCCACCCCGGCGGCCGGGTCCCACGCGCCCGCGGTCTGCAGCATCGCCTGCCAGGTGCCCGAGTTGAACTGCTGCACGAGCGAGTTCAGCTGGTAGGTCTCGATGGTGACGTTGATGCCCGCGGCCTTCCACTGCGTCTGCAGCGCGGTCACGACCTGCTGCGCCACGTACGCGCCCAGCGTGCCGAGCTTGATGTTCAGCCCGCCCAGCTGCTGCACGATCTGCTTGGCCTTCTCCAGGTCGAACGTCCGGTAGCCGGGCACGGTCTGGTGGTAGAACAGCCCGCCCGGTCCGGTGAAGGACTGGCTGACCGGGTAGAGGTTCTTGAACAGCCCGCGCGAGATCGCGTCGAAGTCCGTGGCGTAGTAGATCGCCTCGCGCGCCAGTTCGTTGTTGAACGGGGCGGTCTTGGTGTTGAGCTGGATGACGTACGGCGAGGTCGGCGGCTGCGAGGTGACGGTCAGCTGGGTGTTCGTTTTCGCCTGGTCCAGCAAGGGAACCGTGCTCAGCCCTTCGTACGCCTGGGCCTGACCCGCTTGCAGCGCCTGGTATGCGGGCTGGTCGCCGCCGATCGACTTGAAGGTCAGCTTGTCCAGGTACGGCAGGCCGGGCTTGAAGTAGCCCGGGTTGCGCTGCAGCACCAGCTCCGAGCTGAGCCGGTTGGACACCACCGTGTACGGGCCGGCGCCGACCGGGTTGATCTTGAACTGGTCGGGGCCCGCCTTCTGCAGCGCGGCCGGCGACACGATCCAGTTGACGTTGGAGATCGGGAACGCGTTGATCGCGGTCGCGTTGGGGCGGGTGAACTTCAGCACGACCGTGCGCGGCCCCTCGGTCGAGATACCGTCCGGGGCGAGCGGCCATTGCGGGGCGCAGGTGCAGGTCGCGGTGACGTCGCGGCGGAAGTTGAACGCGACGGCGTCGGCGTTCAACGGGGTGCCGTCGGAGAAGGTGATGCCGTCGCGGAGGGTGATCTTGACGGTGCGGCCGCCGTCGAGCATCTGGTAGCTCTCGGCCTGGTTGGGCTCGACCTTCGCGTTGCTGCCGTCGTCGTTGGCGGTGAGCCTGAACAGGCCGCCGTAGATGGCGTACATCTGCGAGATGTTCGCGCCGCCGGTGGTGTTGGTGGCCGGGTCGAGGCCCGAGGGCCAGCCGCCCGCGAACGCGCTGTCCTCCAGCACCGTGAGTTCGCCGCCGCGCTGGGGTGGCCCGGCTGGCGCGGCGCCGCTGCCGCTGGGGGTGCTCGTGCCGCCGCACGCGACGAGTCCGAGCATTGTGCCGAACAGGAGCGCGAACCATCGGATCTTCGCATTCACCGGCGTCCTCCACAGTCCGGTCCGGCCAGGTGACGTGGCTCACTTGGGTGCCGACAGCGTGGCCAACGGGATCTGCCCCGGCAACGATGGATTTCGCGTGGCGGAAGACGATCCGGTTCCCGCCGGTGGCGGATACAACATCCGTCGCGGGTGCGGCGAGCGGTTCCGGCCGCTGTCTTGTGCGTGCGCCCGGGCGTGGGAAGAATCGGACGAGCACCTGTTCCGGCCGGAGATCAGTCCACTTCGGACGGTGCAGACACCGGAGTCTCGCGGAGGTGTGCATGTCCGCTCCCACTGCGCCTGTGGACCAGGCACGCCCGACCGCCGCGATGCGCGTGCTGGCGGTGCTGAGCGCTTTCGGGCCACGGCACCGCACCCTGTCGTTGAGCGAAATCGCCCGCCGGGCCGGCTTGACGCTGCCGACGGCGCACCGGCTGATCCGGGAACTGGTCGACTGGGGCGGCCTGGAACGTGATGCGGACGGGCGTTACTCGGTCGGTTTGCGGCTGCTGGAATTGGCCGCGCTTGCCCCGCGTGGGCTTCAATTGCGGGAGGCGGCGTTCCCGTACCTGGACAACCTGCACGAGGCGACGCGCGGCAATGTGCATCTGGGGGTGCGGGACGGTCTCGAGGTCGTCTACGTCGAGGCGTTGCGGGCACGGAAGGCGGTCAGCAGCCGGGTGGGCGATCGGTGGCCGATGCACGCCACCGGGACCGGGCTCGTGTTGCTCGCGCACGCCGACCGTGACCTGCAGGCGAAGGTGCTTTCGTCGCCGCTGGAACGCTTTACGCCGTTGACCGTCACGGATCCGGCTGAGCTGCGGCGGCACCTGGCCCGCATCCGGCAGACGGGCGTCGCGGTGGCGCGCGGCCAGATCACCGTCGACGACATGGTCGTGGCGGTGCCGGTGCTGGGCGTCGACGGTCAAGTGGCGGCCGCGATCAGCGTGGTGGTGGAAACGGTCCGGGCCCGCCCGCGCGCACTGGCCCGGATCCTGCTGGAAACGTCCCGCTCCCTGTCGAAAACGCTGGCAGGCCGAGGACTACCCCCGGGCGAGTCCTGGTTCAGCACATCCGGGCACCCAAGACCCCACCCAGCGCGGTAACGACGGCGCGCAACGGGCAAACTCACCCGCGCAGCCGGCCAACTCACCCGCGCCACCAGCAAACACGCCCGCACCACGCGCAAACACGCCGGCCCGGCACCCGGCAACAAAACGCAACCACCAGACCAGCCCACCCACACCTCCCCCAACCCCGATAG
Source organism: Amycolatopsis sp. GM8 (assembly GCF_021653975.1). Taxonomy (GTDB): domain Bacteria; phylum Actinomycetota; class Actinomycetes; order Mycobacteriales; family Pseudonocardiaceae; genus Amycolatopsis_E. Next base: position 656,336 of record NZ_JAJKFK010000003.1, read on the forward strand.
AAAGCGGCCCGCTAGACGATCAGCGATCGGCGTCGGCTCTCCCCCTCACGTCCACCCCTGTTCGAGAAACCGCGTCAATGTCTCGCGCGTGGTGGTGAGCTCGGAGATACGGCTGGCGAGCTCGTCGCGCATCTGGGTAACGCTCTCGCGGATGGCGTCGGCGTCAACCTCGTCGTGGTTGCCGGTCGCGCAGAGCAGGAAGGTGCGAACCGTCTGAGTGGAGAACCCGGCGTCGTACATCGACCGGATGGTTCGCACCACCGGGATCGCGTCGTCGTGGTAGTGACGGTAGCCGTTCGTCGCGCAGTGAGCGTGGGCTCACGCCCGTCTTCGCGCTGAGTTCGCTGATGATCACGCCGCACCTCGAAGCACACAGGACCGACGACTTGACCTTGACACGATGTCAGCGTTTAGCGTCGTTTTCGTGCCGCATGGGCGGCAACGAGATGCGAGGACGTGACGATGCGCAATACCGTAGAGGTCGGCGGCAGGAAACGGACGTACACGGTCGTAGGCGAGCAGGACTCGTCTCCACGGCGAGATCTGGTTCTGATCTTCCATGGCTCCAAGCAGGACGGCGAGACACACCGCAAGTTCACCGGTCGCTCGTTCGACGCGATGGCCGCCGGCGGTGCCGCCGTGGTCGCCTATCTGGACGGTTACCGGGGCAACTGGAACGACGCTCGCAAAGAGAGCTTCTTCCCCGCACGCCTGGAGAATGTCGACGACGTGGCCTTCACTCGTGCCGTCATCCGTGAGCTCGAAGCCTCACATCGCATCGATCCGGACCGCGTATTCGCTGCCGGGTACTCGAACGGGGGCCAGCTGGTGATGCGGTTGATGCACGAGGTCCCCGGCCTGCTCGCCGGCGCGGCCGTGTTCAGCGCGACAATGCCCGCACCCGAAAGCTTCCACCTGCCGGCCGGTATGCCCCCGGTCACGCCACTGCCGGTGCTCCTGATCCACGGGACGAAGGACCCGATCGTCCCCTACCGGGGCGGCACCATGAGCGGGTGGGCGCGACGGATGTTCAAGGTCGGTGGAACGGCGCTCTCGATGCCGGCGACGGCCGAGTACTTCGCTCGCCGCAACGGCATCTCGGCCACGCCGGTGATCACGCGGCCGCCGAACGGCACCGGTGCGCGTGGCAAGACCTGGGTCGAGCAGACGGACTACCGCGAAGCGGGACAACCCGCGGTGCGGCTCCTGACGATCCACAACGGCGGGCACACCGTTCCGGGCCCCCGCAAAGCACCGTTCATCCTCGGCAGGACCAACCAGGAAATCTCGGCTGCCAGTGCCACGGCGGAGTTCCTCGGCATCGCCACGCCGGCCGCCTCGCCCCGTTGACCTTTTCAGCTGGGCGCGTCGATCAGTCCTTCCCGGATCGCGAACAGTGCCGCCTGGGTTCTGGACGGCAGCTGCAGTTTGGTCAGCACGTGGCTCACGTGGGTCCGGGCGGTTCGTTCGCTGATCGACAGTTCGGTCGCGATCTGCCGGTTGGACATCCCACGTCCTACGAGTGTGAGGATGGTGCGTTCGCGCGCGGTCAGGGCGGCCAGGCCCATCGGCGGGGAGACGAGCTGGCGGGTCAGGCGTCCGGCCACCGCCGGGTCGAGGTGGACCTCGCCACGGGCGGCGGCCCGGATCGCGGCGGCGACCTCGTCCGGGTCGGCGTCCTTGAGCAGGTAGCCGGCGGCACCGGCCTGCAGGGCGGCGTGCACCCGCTCGGTCTCGCCGAAGCTGGTCAGCACCACGACACGCACGTCCGGATATTTTCCCGCTAGCAACGCTAGCGCGGAGATCCCGTCCAGCCGTGGCATGAGTACGTCCATCAGCACGACCTGTGGTAGCCATCCTTGCGCTGCCATCCGGGCTAGCCGTGCTAGCGCGTCCTGGCCGTCGACGGCCTCGGCGACGACCTCGATACCTTCGGCGCTTTCCAGATACGCGGCCAATCCGCGCCGGACGACGGCATGGTCGTCGACCACCATCACGCCGATCTGCCCGGTGGCCGCGGCGGTCACGGCCGGCCGTCCGCGGGGATCGTCATCCGGACCGTGACCCGGCAACCGCCGGTGATGTTGCCGATCCGCATATTTCCACTCCATCGTTGTGCTCGCTCCCGGATCGACACCAGCCCCAGCGCCTGCGGCCGCGGATCGCCCGCGAGGCCCACCCCGTCGTCGGTCACCTGGACCGTGAGCTTCCCGCCCTCGACCGTGACCGTGACACCCGCCGAAGTCGCCTGCGCGTGCTTGACGACATTGTTGAGCGCCTCCTGCACGATCCGGAAAACATCGTCCTGCAGTTCGGTCGGCATGGCCGGCAGTTCGGTGGTGGCGATGTCGATCCGCACGCCCGAAGCGGCCTGGACCGACTCGGCGAGTGTGCGGAGCGCGCCCGCGAGATCACGCCCGGCGAGTTCGAGCGGGTGCAGCTGCAGCACGAGACCGCGCAGGTCGGCGAGCGCGTTCTGGGCCAGGTCCAGCAGTTCGTCGGCGACACCCTGCACCTGTTCGGACGCGCCCACCTTCGCGCGCAGTGCCTTCGCGTGCATCCGCATCGAGAAAACCTGTTGTACGACGGAATCGTGCAGCTCCCGGGCGAGCCGGGCCCGCTCGTGCAGCTGCGCCTCGCGCCGGGACTGGGCCAGCAGCTCCGCCGAGTCGACCGCCATCGCGGCCTGGTCGGTCATCGCCTCGAGGAACTCCAGCGTCTCGTCGACCGGGTCCTCGCCCGGCGAGTAGAACGCGTTCAGCACCCCGACCGCGCGGCCTCGCACGACGAGCGGGACGGCCACGAAGCTGTCCCAGTTCGGCGCGCCCATGATCTGGTGCAGCGGCGCCCACTTCGGATCCGCCATCACCGCCGCTTTCCGGTGCGGCACCACGATCCGCTTCTGGTTCTCGAAAGCCTCGACGAACATCAGCCGCGCGCCCAGCTGGCGGCATTGTTCGAGCCGCTCGGCGAAGTCGTCGGCGTCGGTGAACCCGGCCTTGCCGACCACGCGCATCGTGCCCTGTTCGACCTTCAGGATCTGGACGGCGGCGATGTGGGTGGCCTGCACGACCTCCCGCGCGACGACGTCGAGGGTCACGCTGAGCGACGCCGCGTCGGCCACGCTGGAGGCGGCCCGCGCGATGGCCGCGAGCCGGCGGCGCTCGGCGTCGGACCCGCCCACCTCGCCCGGTGGCCGGCCGCAGGCGGGGCAGGTCCCGGTGGCGTTCGTGATCACTTCCGTCACGCTGGACCCCTTCGTGCAGCGTCGTATCCCGGCGGTCCAAGTCTGGGCAGGCCACGCGCGTGGCCGCAAGGGGGTGACCCGATGTTTCCCGGTCCGGTGAGCCGCTGTCCTACGGCGCCCGAGACAAATGTCGCAGGGGATGCGCGGTTTCACCCGCGAAGTGTGGGCGGGGGCGGGATCGTCCCGCGCAACTGCGTGATGCTGTTGTCCCCCAGGTCGGCATTGGTCAGGAGACTGTGCACCGTATCGGCCATGTCCTCGCAGACCTGGCGCGCGCCATCGAGATACGACCGCAGAATGTCGTAGAACTTCGCCCCTTCCAGACCCGCCGATTTGGTATCGGCCTGGGCCGCCTTCATCGCCTGGTCGTAGAAAGTGCCGAAGACGAGCGACGCCACTCCGGTCGGCTCCATTTTCCCGACGCCGAATCCCACGACCTTGCCGATGATGCTGAACACTCCCGCGTCGAACCCGGAATCCCGGGTGTGCGCTTCCAGCCCGTCGACGAGCTTGCCCATGAGATCGTTGAGGTTCCGGCGCGCCACCCTGATCGCGACCCCGAATTCCACGAGACGTTTGGACATCACGAAGAGTTTCTCGGTGCGGTGCCCGTACCACACCCGCATATCGCCGAGGATCGTCACGACTCCCTTTCCGGAATCGCTCGTCCAGCTCTTGTCCAGGGCGTCGATCGCACCGTCGAGTCGTATCCACACGTCCGCGGTGTCCTGCAGCGGCCCCTGCGGCCCGTCCTTGCGATGCCGCATTTCCTCGATCACGCCGACCGGTCCGCCGAGTGCGTCGACATCCTGCCCGGAAAGGACATCGGCGGCCGCGAAGAACTCCGGGATCGTCAATTCGCGGAGCACGGACCCGACATAGGGCGGATTCTGGTTCGGCGGTTGCGGTTCCCCGATGCTCGACTCCGACCCGACCGAATCGAGCAGCCGGGGACCGTAGTTCTGTTCCGGATGTGCCAGATACTCGAGATAACCGGCAAGCTTGGGCGCGTTCGTGAAGGCCTTGTCGAGATGCTGAATGGCGGGATGCCCCGGCTGCGGATCCGTCGTCGCGGACATCTTTTCACCTGCCCAGCTCGTCGAGTTGCCTGCTGAGCTCGTTGAGCGTGTCCGTGGCCTTGGCCTCGTGCTGCCGGTAAAGGCTGTGCGCGTGGCCCAGATTGGTCCGCATATCGTCGAGGAACGTCACGAACGTGTGCTCGTCCCGGAGGAACGAGGCCAGCGCGTTCCCCCATTGCGTGGCGAACTCCGACAGCTGCGCCTGGTAGGCACCGGTTTCGCCGCGCCCGCCCTTCAGTTGCAGCCCACCGGTGGCCTGCTCACAATTCGCGAGCACCGTGGCGTAGTGCTTTTCCGCGTCCTCGATGAGGCCGCGCACCTGGTCGATGACATCGAGATCGACTTTGTATGGCTCTCCCATTTCCGTACCCCCTCGTCCTGGTGCCGGGGGCCACGCTACGCGGCGAGCCGGACTCGCACGCCCAAATCGGTCAAATTCGCAGCCAGACAGCCAGGTTCGCCACCACTTCCGCGGTGCCGTACCGGCCCAGCGGGACACATGCGGCGGTGCGTTCGTACGCGCCTTCCGGGTCGTCGAAGTCCACCTGGGCGGTCAGGTCGCGCGCCATCCGGGTGTGGGCGGTCAACGGGCGCGAGGGCGTTGACCCGGATGCCGAACGGGGCACCCTCCAGCGCGGCACAGCAAGTCAGCCCGGCGACCGCGTGTTTTGCCGCCACGTAGGGGGAAAACGTCGCCGCGCCACGGATCGCGGCCTGCGAGGCGGTGTTCACGATCGCGACGCCCCTGTGCCTTCATCACCTTCAGCACCGCGCGCAGGCCCAGGAACACCCCGCGCCCGTTGACCGCCCACACCCGGTCGAAGTCGGCCACCGGCAGCTCGGTCATCGGCGCCATCCGGCCCTCGATCCCGGCATTGTTGAAGAACAGGTCGATCTCCCCGTGCGCCCGTACCGCCCGCACCACGTAACCGTCCACTTCGGACTCGACGCTGACATCGGCGACTACCGGCAGCGCGTCCGCCAATCCGGCCGCCGCCTTCTCCAGCGCCTCCGCCACCCGGTCCACCATCACGACCTTCGCGCCCTCGTTGGTCAGCCGCGTCGAGACCGCCAGGCCGAACCCCGCCGCCGCGCCCGTCACCACCGCCACGCGTCCTTGGAACCTCACCGCGCCACCTCCGCCGCGCCGGCAAGGATCGCTTGGTGGCGCTGGATGATCCCGGTCGTCCCAGTCGTGATCGGTCAGCAGGTACGGGGAACCGGCCCGCACCGCGTCGGCGAGCTTCGCCGCCACCTCGTCCGGCGACATCCCGTCCGCGAGTGTCGCGCGCTTCGACGACGCGGCCGCCGAACTCGTGGCCCAGCACCTGCCCTTCGGTGGTGGCGCCGGCGGCCGGCGCGTGCACGTCCAAGCCGCACAGCCCGCAGGCGTCGACCTCGACGATGCACACACCACTGCTTTCATCCCCGCCGAGCCCAATGAGCAAATTTCTTTGTAGCGAGTCCGGTCAGGGCTGGCGGCAACGGGCCCTGATGCAGCACGCCGAGGCGCTGGGTGGCGCGGGTGAGCGCGACATACAACTCGGCCGCGCCACGCGGTCCGTCGGCCAGGATCTGTTCCGGGGCCACGACGAGAACCGCGTCGAACTCCAGGCCCTTCGTCTCAGCCGGCGCCACCGCACCCGGCACGCCCGGCGGTCCGATCACGACGCTGGTACCTTCGCGACCTTCTTCCTCCCCAACGAATTCCTCGATGGCGGCGGGAAGTTCGTCCTCGGTGACCTGCCTGGCCCACGGCCGGACACCGGACGCGCGGACCGACTCCGGCGGGGTGACACCGGGCGCGAACTCGGCGAGCAGGGCGGCGGCGACGGCCATGATCTCCGCCGGGGTGCGGTAGTTGACCGTCAGCGACCGGTAGACCCAGCGGCCCGGCACGTACGGCTCGAGCATCGTGTCCCACGACGTCGCGCCGGCCGGTGACCGGCGCTGCGCGAGGTCGCCGACCACCGTGAACGACCGGTTGGGGCAGCGCCGCATCAGCACTCGCCAGTCCATTTCGGACAGTTCCTGCGCCTCGTCGACGACGACGTGCCGGTAGGTCCAGTCCCGGTCCGCGGCAGCGCGTTCGGCGAGGTCCCGGGTGTCCTGCTCGACGAAGCGGTCGGCCAGGTCCTCGGCGTAGAGCAGGTCCTGCGCGACCAGGTTGACGTCGTCGTTCAGGTCCTCCCGCTTGATGAGGCTGTCCAGCACGTCGGCGGCGTACGCGGCCTCGGCCGCGCGCTGGCGCTCGGCGGCCTGCTCGGCGGCGCGGTCGGCCTCCTTGTCCCGGCCCAGCAGGTCGATCAGCTCGTCGAGCAGCGGCACGTCGGACACGGTCCAAGCGTCGCCTTTGGCACGCAACAACTCCTCGCCGGCACCGGCCGCCCGCAGCCGTTCGGGCGAGGAATAAAGCGATGCCAGCAGGGTTTCCGGCGTCAGGATCGGCCACAGTTCGTCGAGTGCCGCGGCGAACTTCTCGTCCACCGCGAGGTCCTTGAGCAGGCCTGCCCGCATGTTCTCCCATTCTTCGCGGTCGTCGCGGGTGAGCCAGCCGCGGCCGATCCGGCCGACCGCGCGTTCGGTGAGCACATAGGTGACGATCTCGGTGAACACCGCGCGGGCCTCGTTGTGCGGCAGCCCGCTGTCCCGCGCCTCCTGCCTGGCCCACTCGGCGGTCTCCGCGTCGATCCGCACCGTGACGTCCTTCAACTGGATCGGCACCGGCTCCGCCGGCAGCCGCTGCCGGTCGGCGATCGCCGCCGCGAGCACGTCGAGGATCTTCCGCGAACCCTTGAGCCGCGCGGCTGCCGGGCTGTCTTCGACGGTGACGCGCAGACCGGGCAGCAGGCCGCCGGGGGTGGTGAACACGACGTCGGACTCGCCGAGCGACGGCAGCACGCGGCTGATGTGGTTGAGAAACGCCGGGTTGGGCCCGACGACCAGCACACCGTGGCGTTCCATCCGCTCGCGCTGCGTGTAGAGCAGGTACGCGACGCGATGCAGCGCCACCACCGTTTTCCCGGTGCCCGGGCCGCCCTCGATCACCAGCACGCCCGGGTGGTCCAGGCGGATGATCTCGTCCTGCTCCGCCTGGATCGTCGCGACGATGTCGCGCATCCCCTCCCCGCGCGGCGCGTTGACCGCCGCGAGCAGAGCCGCGTCCCCGCGCTCGCCGCTGTCGGGGTGGCCGAACACCTCGTCGCTGAACTCGACCACCTGACGCCCGCGGGTGAGGAACTGCCGCCGCCTGCGCATGTTCTCCGGGGTCGCGCCGGTGGCGGTGTAAAACGGGCGTGCGGCCGGTGCCCGCCAATCCAGCAGCATCGGTTCGTACTCGTTCTCGCCGTCGAAAAGGCCGATCCGGCCGATGTAGGAATGGTCCCCCGAAATGGTGTCCAGCCGGCCGAAACACAACCCGTTGTCCGCGACGTTCAGCCGCCGCACCTCCCGGTCCAGTGCGCGCACCTCGACGTCCCGTTCCATCGGCGCCCGGCCGTTTCCGCCCAGTGACGCCTGGTACGCCTCCTTCACCCGCGCGCGCTCGGCGTCGAGCCGCGTGTAGAGCCCGGCCACGTAGTCCCGCTCGGACCGCAATTCCGCTTCGTACCCCTGACTTGACACAGGCCCCTCACAGTGCTTATTCTGACAATAGAAGCGGCGAGTTCTCCATTGGCTTATGGAGGGCACGCCGATTTTTTATTGTCCACCCGGTGTCAAGTCCGTGGTCAGCGCGCTAAGCGGGCTGCCAGAGCTCGATGCGGTTGCCCTCGGGGTCGGTGACCCAGCCGAAACGGCCCACGCCTGCCATGTCCTGGGTCTCGTCGGCCACGTCGGCGCCCTTGCCGCGCAGCTGGGCGAGCATGGCGTTCAGGTCACGGACCCGGAAGTTGAGCATGGTCTGCTGTGCGGCGGACCCGAAGTAGCCGGTCCCGGCCTCGAACGGGGCGAAAACGGTGGGGCCCGCCTGCTGATGCCACACGCCGTTCTCATCGGCATCGAGGCCGAGGCAGTCCCGATACCAGCGACCCAGGGCCGCCGGGTCCGCAGCGCGAATAAAGTAACCACCGATGCCGAGTACGCGTTCCATACCGTGATCCTGCCAGCGCGGTCCGGCCGAACGCTCACCCGGCATGAGTCCTTTGACGTATTTCTCGTACAGGTGTGCCGTTTCATACTTGCACCCGTGAAGACTGCGGCTGCTGTCCTATGGGAGTACGGCAAAGACTGGCAGATCGAGGAACTCGAACTCGACGAACCACGCGAAGGCGAGGTGCTCATCCGGCTCGCCGCCTCGGGGCTGTGCCATTCCGACGAACACGTCCGCGTCGGCGATCTGCCGCTGGAAGCGCTTCCCGGTATCGGCGGCCACGAGGGCGCCGGGATCGTCGAGCGCGCCGGTCCGAACGTGACGAAGGTGCGCGAAGGCGACCATGTGGTGCTGAGTTTCATTCCCGCGTGCGGCGAATGCGCGTGGTGCGCCGAGGGACACCAGAACCTGTGCGACGAGGGCGCCGGGTTGTCCGTCGGGTTGCAGCGCGACGGCACGTCCCGGCACCACGTGCGCGGCGCTGACGCCCGGCTGATGTGCATGCTCGGCACGTTCTCGCCGTACACCGTGGTGAGCCAGAGTTCGGCGATCCGCATCGACGACGACATCCCGCTGGACAAGGCCGCGCTGGTCGGCTGCGGGGTGACGACGGGCTGGGGCACGGCCGTGTACGGCGCTCAGGTGCGGGCCGGGGACACGGTCGTCGTGCTCGGGATCGGTGGCGTGGGCGCGAATGCCGTGCAGGGCGCGCGGATCGCGGGCGCGACGAAGATCATCGCGATCGACCCGGCGGAGTTCAACCGCGAGCAGGCCCGGCATTTCGGCGCGACACACACCTTCGCGTCCACAAAGGACGCTCTGGCAGTGCTGCCGGACCTGACCCGCGGACGGCTCGCGGACAAGGCGCTGATCACCGTGGACACCGCGACCCCGACGATCATCGCGGACGCGCTCTCGCTGGTGGGCAAGCTCGGGGTGGTCGCGCTGACCTCGCTCGCGCCGGTCACCGCGCGGCAGGTGGAGCTGCCGATGTTCGAGCTGACCGCGTGGGAGAAGCGGATCGTCGGGTGCCTGTTCGGGCACGCGAACCCCCGCGCCGACGTGCCGCGGCTGCTGGAGCTGTACCGGCAGGGCGACCTGCTGCTGGACGACCTGGTGACCCGCACGTACACGCTCGACGAGGTCAACGACGGCTACCAGGACATGCGCAACCACCGCACCATCCGCGGCGTGATCCGCTACGAGTGACCCACGGGTTGTTCGCCGTCGATGAGGGCCAGGGCGCGGCGGACGACGTTGCCGGTCGTCAGGCCGTAGTACTCGTACAGCTCGGCGGGGACGCCCGCTTCGAGGTCGACGTCGGGCAGGGCGAGGCGCGAGAGGTCGGCGCCGAGCTTGCGGCGGCCGGACACCTCCGCGACGAGGGCACCGAGGCCGCCGACCTCGTTGTGGTCCTCGACGGTCAGCGCCCGCCCGGTCCGCCGCAACGACGTGACGATCGCGTCCTCGTCGAACGGCTTGAGGTACGCGGCGTCGTACACGTCGGCCTCGATCCCTTGCGCCTCAAGGCGTGCGGCCGCGCGCACGACGAGGCCGGTCGCCAGGCCGTGCCCGATCAGCGTGACATCGTTGCCCTCGCGCAGCCGCGGCCACCGGCCGAACTCGATCTCCGGCGGGGTCTCGTAAACCGGCTCGGCGCCTTCCGCGATGCGCAGGTACACCGGGCCCGGCACGTCGAGCGTCGCGCGCATCAGGCTCAGCACCGCGTTGCTGTCCGCCGGGGTCACGATGACCATGTTCGTGATCGCCCGCGCGACCGCGATGTCCTCGACCGCGTGGTGGCTGGTCCCGAAATACCCCATCGCCAGCCCCGTCAGCCGCCCGACCAGCCGCACCGGCAGGTGGTTGTACGCGACGTCGGTGCGCAACTGCTCGGCGCATTTCAGCACCCCGAACGGCGACATCGAGTAGATGTAGGGCAGATACCCGCAGGTCGCGAGCCCGGCCGCGACCGAGATCGAGTTCGTCTCGGCGATGCCCAGCTCGACATAGCGCTCCGGGTACTTCTCGCGGAAATCGGCCAGCGTCGCACCCAGGTCCGCGCTCAGCGTAAGAATCCGGGGATCGTCGGCGGCGAGCGTGGCGATCGCGTGGCCGGCGGGGTTGGTCGCCAGCGCGGTGTGGATCTCGGCGTCGGTGAAGACGTCGACCATCCTGCTCATGACAGCCTTTCCTTGATCTCCAGCAGCACCGCGTCCCGCTGATCGGGTTCGAGCAGCCCGAGATGCCAGGCCTGCGGGGATTCCTCCATCATCGTCACTCCCCTGCCCTTCCGGGTCCGCGCGATCAAACAGACTGGCTTGCCTGCCAAGGGATCCGGCAGCGCGTCGAAGGCCGCGGTCAGGGCTTCCACGTCGTTACCGTCGATTTCCTCGACGTGCCAACCGAAAGACGCGAACCGCTCGCCGAGGGGTTCGATGTTCATCGCGTCCGATGTCGGGCCCGCGCCGGTCACGACGAACGTCCGGTAGTCACGCCCCGACATCCGTGCGCCGAGCGCGATCCCGGTCGCGACGGACAGGTTGTGGCCCAGCGCGCCGGAGCTGAAGTCGATGCCGGGCGCCAGCCGCATATTGGGATGGTCGTTTGAGCGGGGAACCCACTTTCCCGAACCGGCCGAGCCATTCGGCCGGGAAATAGCCGAGATCCGCCAGCACCGGCCACAATCCGGTGGCGACGTGTCCCTTTCCGAGCAGGAACCGGTCCCGGTCCGGCCAATCCGGTTCGGCCGGGCGCAGCCGCAGCACGTGGTAGTACAGGGTGGCGAAGATTTCCGCGCAGGAGAACGTACTCGAGTAGTGCCCGAGCCCGGCCTGATCGATCAGTTCGACGGTGCGCAGCCGGATCCAGTCCGCGCGTCCGCGCAGCTCGGCGGGCGCGACCGGCCGGCCCCGGTCGAGGGTGTGCTGCCCGGTTCCCATAGCTCATGAATAGCACCGATCACGCGTGCCGGGGAGCGACGCATGACGTATTCCCGGGCAACATTCGTCCATCGCCCGGGGCTCGGGCCCTTCCGTAGTTTGACAGATATGCGAGCGTGAAGGGACGTGATCAATGCGGATCGTGGTGGCCCCCGTTGCCGAGTTCGCGCCGGGCGAACGGCGGATCGTGCGGGTCGGGAGGCGCTCCATCGGGGTGTTCCGGATCGGTGAGAAGTTCTATGCCCTCAACAACTACTGCCCGCACCAGGGTGGGCCGCTGTGCCTGGGGCGCACGGCGCCGACCGCGACGTCGGCCGGCCCCGGCGACTTCGGCGTCAACGAGGACGTGTTCCTGGCCTGCCCGTGGCACGGCTGGGAATACGACGTGACCACCGGGCAGTCCTATCTCGGGCCCGGCGAGGCGCCCGTGCGCAGCTACGGCGTGGCAGTGGCGCCCGGTGCGCAGATCGGCGCGGATGCGAAGTTCCCGGACCGCGTGCCGGGTCCGTATGTCGCGGAAACGTATGACGTGCGGGTGGAAGACGACTACGTGGTGGTCGACACGACCACCCGGGCAGACAGGCAGGTGAAGACGCAGTGACCACGACCGAGCCGAAACAGCGCACCGCGCTCGTCGACGCCGACATCCATCCGACCGTGCCGGCCGCGCGGCTCGCCGAGAAGCTGCCCGAGCCGTGGCGCACCCGGTTCCAGCAGTTCGGCTCCCGGATCGCACCGCCGCCGGCGATGTACCCGCGCGTGCGCAACGGCGGGATGCGGCTGGATTCCTTTCCCGCCAACGGGATTCCCGGCAGCGACCTCGGCCTGCTGCGCGAGCAGGTGCTCGACGAGTACGGCGTCGGCCATGGCGTGCTGATTCCGTTGCAGGCGCACAGTTATGGCGCGGAGGCGCCGGACTACGCGCACGCGTTGTGCCACGCTCTCAACGAATGCCTGCGCGAAGACTTCCTCGAACCCGAACCGCGGCTGGTGAGCAGCATCTGCGTGCCGCACGAGTCGCCGGAGCTGGCGATCGCCGAGATCGAACACTACGCCGCCGATCCCCGCTTCGTCCAGGTGCTGTTCCCCGGTGGTGCGGAAACCTTTCTGGGGCACCAGAAGTACCTGCCGATCTACCGGGCGGCCGCGCGGGCCGGGCTGCCGATCGCGATCCACCTCGGCGGGATCGAGCAGCACCGCGGCGACGGCTGGCCGTCGTTCTACCTGGAGCACCACGCGTGGTTCGGCAACGTGATGGCGATGGTGGCCGCGAACCTGATCTGTGAAGGCGTTTTCGAGGATGTGCCGGATCTGCAGGTGGTTCTCGTCGAGGGCGGGATCGCGTGGTCGGTGCCACTACTGTGGAGCCTCGACGCGGCCTGGCCCCGGTTGCGCGCCGATGTGCCGAAGCTGCGCCGCAAGCCGTCCGAGTACTTCCGTGAGCACTTCTGGTTCTCGACGCAGCCGATCGAGGAACCGCCCGACCCCGCACACCTGCCGATGGCGTTGCGGCACACCGGGATGACCGACCGGATCCTGTTCGCCTCGGACTATCCGCACTGGGATTTCGACTCGCCGGCGACGGCGCTGCGGGACCTGCCGAAGGATCTGCGGGACACCATCATGACCGGCAACGCCTACCGGCTCTACCACCGCCTGGAGCGCCCGTGACCGAGCACATCGACACGGATGTCCACTGTGGACCGTCGAGCATCCGGGCGCTTTTCCCTTATCTGGACGACTACTGGCGTTCCTACGTGACAGACGCGAACCTTCGCCTATCGCCGTCTGTCGGAAACGCTTACCCTCCCGGTGCCCCGACGTCGGCGACTCCGGAGGCGCGCGCGGCCGGTGCGTTCCCGCCGGACAATGTGGAGTTGCTGGGCAAGCAGGTCCTCGACCGCGACGGGTTGCGGTGGGCTTTGCTCAACTGCACCACGTCATTCGACATCAGCCGCAATCCGTACTACGAGAACGCACTCACTCACGCGATCAACGACTGGATCCGCACGGAATGGCTGGACTCCGACGACCGGCTGCGGGCGAGCATGGTGGTGCCGACGCTGGACATCGACGCGGCGGTCGCGGAAATCGAGCGGCTGGGCCCGGACCGGCGGTTCGTGCAGGTGCTGCTGCCGGTGCGCGGCCAGGACGCGCGGTACGGCAACAAGCGTTTCCACCCGCTGCTGGCCGCGGCGGCGCGGCACGATCTGGTGGTCGGCCTGCACGCGTGGGGCCGGATCTCCAGCTCCCCCACCGCGACCGGGTTCACGCACACGTACCTCGAGGACTACGTGAGCAACGCGCAGATAGTGCAGGCGCATGTGGTGAGCCTGATCGCGGAAGGTGTCTTCCGGGACATCCCTCAGCTGCGGGTCTGCTTGTCGGAATGCGGTTTCTCCTGGGTGCCGGCGCTGATGTGGCGGTTCGACAAGGAATGGCGCTCGGTCTGGCGCGAGGTGCCGTGGGTGAACGAGGCCCCGGCGGAATACCTGTACCGGCATTTCCGCGCCACCACGGAACCCGCGCAGCTACCCGCGGACAGTGAGCAGCTGACGCAGTTCCTGGAGATGATGCGTGTGCCGGATTTCGTCATGCACGCGAGCGACTACCCGCACGACCACGGTGACGGGGCGACCCGGCTGCTCGCCGCACTGTCCGAAGTGGACCGGGCAAAGGTACTGTGCCACAACGCGGCGGCCTTCTACCGGTCGTGAAACTCGGCGGCCGCCCCGACCCCTGCGCGGGGCGGCCGCCGCGGCTCAGCCCGGGGATCCGGCCGTGCACACGAACTTCGTGGCGTGCGCCGGGTCGAGGGCGTTGGTCACCAGGTGCCACACGTTGAGGTCGTAGGCCTCGCCGATGTGCCCGACCGGGTCGAACGGGCAGGTGTCCTGCACGTACTCGTTGACCACGCCGGGCTCGCGGACAAACGCCGTTTCGGTCGGGGTGACCAGTTCGTCGTAGCGCGAGGTGATGATCGTGTAGTGCACGCCGGGCTGCGCGATCGGTCCGGCGTCGAGCGTGGCGACCGCACTGCCGCCGACGGTCAGGTCGTCGCACGCGGCACAGCCCACGGTGGACAGTGCCTGGCCGACCAGGTCGCGTTCCCCTTGCCCGAACAGGTATGCGAGGGTGGTGAGACCGGCGAACGTGGTGCCGTGCGCCGGGGGCGCGATCGCCACGACCGTGCCGATCCGGTCGGCGATGCCCTGGGTTTTGGGCACGTACAACGACTGGAAGCCGCCTTCGGAGTGGCCGACGAGGTCCACTTGGGACGCTCCCGTCTCTGCCAGCACCGAGTCGATGAACTGCTTGATCTCCGCGGCGGAATCGGCGATCGGCCGCAGGCCGCCGACCAGGTCGAATCCCGGGTAGGCGCCGTAGGTGGGGCTGTACGTGCAGTACCCCTGGGCCGCGACCGACGCCTGCAGGAAGTTCAGGTCCTCGTAGGAGGTCGCGCCGAGGCCGTGCAGGAACACCACCGGCCGTGGATGCGCGGCGCCGGGCCGGCACGACGAGTCGTTCACGCCCCCGCCCGCGGCGTCGGCCGGGGCGGCGAACAGAGCGGTCACCAGTGCCGCCAGCGCCGGAATGACCAGCAGTCGTTTCCTCATCGAAACGCCCTTCCGCACAGCGAGAGCCCGCTTGACTTCGAATACCCTCAGGTATTGGATACCCGAAGGTATTGAACTCGCGATGTCGCGTCAAGACCCGAACGAGGGAGGTTCGGACCATGGCCGCACAGCCGGGCCGGACGCGCCCGACCCGGGCCGAGACCCGCCGCCGGATCCTCGACGCCGCGTTCACCGTGTTCGGCGAGCGCGGGATCGCGGCGGCGGCCCTGACCGACGTCGCCGCGGCGGCCGGGCTGACCAAGGGCGCGGTCTACTCCAGCTTCGCCTCCAAGGACGAACTGGTCCTCGCGCTCATGGAGGAACACGCCGCGCACCGGCTGGAAGCGAGCCTCGCGCGGTTCGCCGAGGCCGGCGACGGCGAGCAGGCGCTGGCGAACGTGGCGGCGGTGCTGATGCACGAGATGCGGGCGGACGCCGTCTGGCACCGGCTGCTCGCCGAGTTCTTCGCGCTGGCACACCACGACCCGAAACGCCGCGACGCGCTCAGGCGCCGCCGCCGCGCGGTCCGGGAGACCATCGCGCGTGCGCTCGACCGGCTCGCCGAGGGGCTCGACATCCAGTTTCCTTTGCCGTCAACGGAACTCGCCGTGATCCTGCTGGCGCTGAGCAACGGGCTCGCGGTCGAATCGGGCATCGACGAGGAGGCGGTGCCCGACGGCCTCCTCGGCACCGTGCTCGCGCTCATCGCCGGTGACGCCGTCGCGAAAATCCGCTCGGCCGCCGAGAACACACCGCCGGACCGGGTCTAGCTGTTCTCGACAATCTGCTTTGCCCACGCCAGTTCCAGTTTCCCGGTCGGCGTCCGGCGCAACTCGGGCAACAGCACCAGCGACCGCGGCACCTTGTATCCGGCAAGGCTGCGCCGGGCGAAGTCCCGCAATTCCTGCTCCGTCACGCCGCCCGGCGTCGCCACCACCGCCGCGACCCGCTCGCCCCAGGTGTCGTCGCGCACCCCGAGCACGACGCAGTCGGTCACCGCCGGGTGCGCCAGCAGCACCTCCTCGACCTCCGGCGGGTGCACCTTCTCGCCACCGGTGTTGATCACGCCGGACCCGCGGCCGAGGAACCGCACGGAGCCGTCCGCCGCCACTTCCGCGAGGTCACCGGGAATCGCGTGCCGGACGCCGTCGATGACGCGGAAAGTCGCGGCGGTTTTGGCCGTGTCCTTGTAGTAGCCCAACGGCATCGGCCCCGAATAGGCCAGCACCCCGGTCTCCCCCGGCGCCACGTCGTTTCCCTCCGCGGTCACGATTTTCGTCGCGGGGACCGGGAAGAAGCGAGCTGGCAGATCGTCCACAGAGGACGTGATGGCGAACGCGAACGGACCGCCTTCGGTCGACGCGATCGCGTCGGTGATCGTGACGGACGCGCGTTCGTGCAGCACGCGTTTGAGGTCGTCGCTCAGCGCGGTGCCGGAGCTGAGCACCGACCGCAGCGAGCTCAGATCGTGCGGGCCGCCGGTGACCAGCTCGTCGACGAGTGGCCGGCACACCGCGTTGCCCGCCACGATGATCGTGCTGACCCGTTGCGTGGCAACGGTTTCCCACGCGTGGCGCGGATCGAGCCCGCGCGGGCGCATCGTGACGACCCGGCCGCCGGCCAGCAGCGCGCCCAGCGAGTTGAAGAACCCGGTGCCGTGCATGAGCGGAACGGCCGGCATCATCACCGGCGCCCGCCCCTCGGTCCGTGCGGAGACGGCGATCTTGACCGCCTCGTCGAGGTCCGACGGCGGCGAGGTCACGCCGAGCGGCCGGAACACCGCGACGAAAATCGAGTGCAGCAGGTCGGCGAGCTGCCAGATCACGCCCTTCGGCCGCCCGGTGGTGCCCCCGGTGTACATGAAGAGCTGATCGGACCCCGGGCGTGGCTGCTGAGGCCTGGGATCGTGGGCGGACAGGAAGTTCTCGTACCCGGCGTCGATCCGGACCACCGGCTTCAGCGTCGGCACGTGCTCGGCGGCGTTCTCGACGTTCGCGGCCAGCTCGTCGCTGAACACGAGCGCGGCCGCGTCGGCGTCGCGCAGCAGCGAGAACAACTCGTCCCGCGTGTAGCGGTAGTTCGCGTTGACCGGCACCGCGCCGAGCTTGAACGCGGCGAACACCGTTTCCAGGTACGCGGCGCTGTTGTACTGGTAACAGGCCACCTTGTCGCCCGGCCCGACCCCGGCCGCCTCGAACGCGGTCGCCAGCCGCGCGGACCGCTCGTCGAACTCGGCATATGTGTAGTCCCGCCCGGGCTCGGAGATCGCCACCTCTGCCGGCAGGCTGCGCGCGACAGCCTCCCAGATCGTGCCGAACGAGACATCCATCAGACCTCCAGTGCCAGCATCACGTCCGCCCTCCGCGGTCGCGCGCCGCGCGCACGGTCTGGGCGAGCAGGACGGCGATGGTCATCGGGCCGACCCCGCCGGCCGGACAGCGGGATGTCGTAGGCGTCGAGCAGCGCCATGATCCCGCCCGGCGTGGCCGAGGCGAACCCGCCCTCGCCGAAGGCCATCATCGCGAACGACGTCCGGGTCACCCCGTCGACGTCCTTCGCCGGGTCGATCGCCTCGAACGCCGTGCGCTCGTCGACCTGGTCCGGTACCGGATGCTGCAAAAGAATCCCGTCGACTTCGGGATCTTCCGACAGGTCCCGGATCCGCGCGACCAGTTCGGCGGTCGTGATATCGGCGCCCAGTTCGATCCGCCGGGACTCCATGCCGACCTTCACGCAGCGGTTCGCCTTCATCCGGACATAGGTGCGCGACGCCGGGTCGTCGCCGACCAGAACCGTGGCCAGCACGGGCTTCCGGCCCAGTTCGGCGACTTCCGTGCGCACTCGGTCGAGCAGTTCGGCGGCCACCGCGCGGCCGTCCAGTATCTGTGCGGTCATGTCGTCTAGAAAACCACAGTGGTGTGGCCGTCGCGGATGACGCGATCGTCGCAGTGCCAGGCGACCGCGCGCGAGAGCACGAGCCGTTCCACGTCCGCGCCCTTGCGCTGCAGCTCACTGGCGGACTCCCGGTGCGAGACGCGGATCACGTCCTGCTCGATGATCGGGCCCTCGTCGAGGTCCTCGGTCACGTAGTGCGCGGTCGCCCCGACGAGCTTCACCCCGCGCTCCTTCGCCCGCTGGTACGGGGCGGCGCCCATGAACGCCGGCAGGAACGAGTGGTGGATGTTGATCACCGGCACGCCGACCTCGTCGAGGAACTCCCCCGACACGATCTGCATGTACCGGGCGAGCACCACCAGGTCCACATTGCCCTTGAGCAGGTTCAGATGTTCCTTCTCCGCCACCGGTTTCTGGTCCTTCTCCACGGGCACGTGGAAGAACGGGATACCGAAACCCCGGACGTCGTCGCCGAGGCCGGGATGGTTGGAGATCACCATCGGGACGTTCATGTGCAGCTCGCCGCGCCGTTGCCGCCACAACAGGTCGAGCAGGCAGTGGTCCGCTTTGGACACCATGATCGCGACCCGCTTGCGCCGCTTGACCTCCACGAGCCGGTAGGTCAGCCCGAGCTCCTCGGTGAGCCGCTGTTCCAGCGCGAGATCGAGCTCCGCGCGTCGCTCCGACAGGCCGGGCAGGTGGAAAACGGTGCGCTGGAAGAACCTTCCGCCCGAGGGGTCGCTGGAAGTCTGGTCCAGTGCCACGATGTTCGCACCCTGCTCGGCGAGTACCGTCGACACGCTCGACACGATCCCCGGCCGGTCCGCGCCCTGCACGATCAGCCGGCCATAGTCGTCGTCAATCATCAATCATCCTTTTCGGACAGTGCGGCCAGCAGATCCTGGCGCCACTGCTCGGTTCCGCGTAGCTCGTTGAACGTGAAGATGTGCAGCCCGCGGATGTTGCCGTGGGTCTTGGGCACGGCCATGCCCAGCCGTTTCGCCAGCTTCGACGGGCTGTATCCGCCCGGCAGCAGGAAACGCCATAGCAGGCTCTGCTGCTTCTGCAGGAACCGGGCCGACTGGCCGAGCCCCAGCCCGGCCGAGATCCGCATCAGTTTCTGGCGGTTCACCGGCCCCGGCATCCCCGCGTAAACCGGCAGATCGACTCCCGCGGTCGCGATCTCCGCCGCCCACGACGCGATTTTCGTGGCGTCGAAACAGATCTGCGTCAGGATGCGGGTCGCGAGCGGCGCCTTCTGCTTGAGCGCCAGGTCGATCGCCTCCTGCGGGATCGTGCCGTGCCCCTCCGGGTACCCGCCGATGCCGACCTCCTCGAAGGAGTGTCCGACCTCTTCCATCGCCTGAAGCAGCGCGTAGGCGTCGTTGAACTTGCCCGCCGGCTGCGGCGCGTCGCCACCGATCACGAACACCGACCGCACCCCGGCTTCGGCCAGGCGCGCCACCACGTCGGCGACGTGCTGCTGGTCGGTGAACAGCCGCGCCGGCAGGTGCGGCGTGGTCTGATAACCGTGGCCCAGCAGGCGTTCGGTGAGGGCGAGTGTCGTCTCGATCCCCTTCGCCTCGGTGACCGTGACGGTGAGCGGCACGGAGGTGGGTACCGCGTCGAGCACGTCCTGCTCGGTCTTCTTGAACGGCATCACCTCATAGCTCATGGTGCGCACCAGATCGGCCAGTGCGGAGCGCCGGGGCGGGTTGGTCATGTGCTGAAATCCCGTCTGCGTAAGGGAAAGGTCAGGACTTGCGGTAGGACTCGCGGATTTCGCGGACGTACGGGGCGGGCGCGACGGTCGCGCGGATCTCCACCTGCCGGTGCGGTTCGATCGCGGGCTTCGCGGAGTTCGGCTCCTCGCCCCAAATCACCGTCACCTCGGTGCCCGGCTCGCTCGCCGCGAGGCCGACGGTCGCCAGCGACACGAAGGCCTGTTCGTTCGCGATGTAGCCGACATCGGTGGAGATGCCCACGGCTTCACCGCCGCGCAGCACCTTGTCCGCCTGGTACAAGGCATAGCGTGCCTTCGGCAGGTCGACGAACTTGGCCGGGACACCGGGCTCGCACAGCGACCGGACGGCGGCGGCGACATCCGAAGGGTGCCAGACGAGCGTCACCTTCGCGCGCCGCTGCTCCATTGGCTCCAGCGCCGCCCGGCCGAGGAAGTCGTGGTCGAACCTGACCGTCTTCCCGTAGCCGAGGTCATACGGTGTGCAGTAGTAGTCGGTGATGTCGGCGGAATCCATGCTGCCACCCAGCGAACCGAGCGCGCCGGCGGGTAACCAGTCCCGATAGGACAGTTCATCCGGTCCGAAGATCGCCGGTACCACGGCGGGAATCCAGCCGGACTCCAGGTTCGCCGTCGAGTAGGCCTTCGCCCCGGCGCGCACCAGCCCGAACTCCGCGCCCGCGCCGAGGATCGCCCGCAGTATCTCTTCGCCCTCGGCCCACGGGCCGAACAGTTCGAATCCGGGCCGGCCCGCCATCCCGTGCCGCAGCGCGCGCACCCGGTGCCCGGCGATGGTGAACTCGGTGGTGTGGAAGAACTTCACGTCGGGCAGTTCACCGGTCAGCTTCTCGACGAGCGGTAGCGCGGCCGGGCCTTGCAGCTCGTAGCGGTAAACCTTCGGCGGTCCGGACGGGCGGTCGTAGGAATTGTCGTCGCGCTCCACGGTGACGTCGAACCCGGTGGCGTGGAACTGCAGCCAGTTGATCACCGTCGGGTGCCCGACGAGGTCGAAGAGCCCGTCTCCCAAGGAGAACAGGATGGCGTCACCGATGAAGTACCCGTCCGAGTTCACCGCGACGTACTGTTTCGCCTTGCCCGGCACGAAGTTCTGGAAAGTGTTGACGCCGTAGGCGGTCAACAGCTTCAGCGCGTCCGGTCCGCCGAGGTAGAGGTCGGTCATGTGGTGCGACTGGTCGAGCAGCGCGCACGAGGTGCGCCACGCTCGCTGCTCGGACCGCCAGTTCGTGAACTCGGGTGCGACGGGGAAGGTGTGCGGCCGGACCGCCGAATCACGCAGCAGTCCGACCGCAGACCCCGCACGCCGGATGGCGGCTTCGAGACTCTCGACACCCATGGCTCGGCGGTACCTCCTGTTCGCGGAAAACCCGCTCTGGGAGTCAGTACAGCCGAGGAGACGCCGACTTTCGTCCGGCATCGGAACGGAATCTTCCGCGACAAATGACCAAGGTGCCGCGAGTCACGCCCGCGCCGCGAGCACCGCCGCCTTCGCTTGGAGCTCGGCATATTCGGCGTCGGCGCGGGAACTCCAGGTGATCCCGCCGCCGGTGCCATAGGTGGCGATACCGGTGTCGCGGTCGGCCACCAGCGTGCGGATCGCCACATTGAACTGGGCACCGGACGGGCCGGCGAACCCGATGGCGCCGCAGTAGACACCGCGTGGCCCGTCCTCCAGGTCGCGGATCAGCCCCATGGTGCGGGGTTTCGGGGCGCCGGTGACGGATCCGCACGGGAACAGCGCGCGGAAGAGGTCCGTGAGCCCGGTGCCGGGCCGCAGCCGCGCGGTGACGTCGGAGGTGAGCTGGTGCACGGTTTCGTACCGCTCGGCGCGGCACAACGAGGTGACGGCCACGCTCCCCGTCGCGGCCACCCGCGCGAGGTCGTTACGCACCAGGTCCACGATCATGATGTTCTCCGCGCGTTCCTTCGCGCTCGCCCGCAGCCGCGCGACGTTCCGCTCGTCCTCGGCGACCGTGCGCCCGCGTGGCGCGGTGCCCTTCATCGGCCGCATCAGCACCCGGTCGCCGTCGGTCCGGAAGAACAGCTCGGGGCTGGCGCTGGCGATCACGAACCGCCCGAGGTCGAGATACGCGTTGTAGGAACCACCCTGGCCGAGCGCGAGATCCGCGTACAGCTCGGGCAGCTCGCCGCTGATCTCCGCGGTCATCCGGGTGGTCAGGTTGCACTGGTAGGTCTCGCCCGCGGCGATGTGACCCAGCACCTTGTCGACCCGGCGGGCGTGCTCGGCCGGGTCCCACCGGTACTCCCAGTCGCCGACCCGATACGCACGGCGCACCGGCGGGGTCACCACGGGCACGGGTTCGGGCCGGGTGCTCACCCCGAACCACGCCAGTGGAAGGCCCGGCACGGGCTCGTGCACGGGCAGCGCCGGATCGAGCCCCGCCGCCGCCTCATAGGAGACGAACCCGAAGGCCCACCAGCCTTTCCGGGTCGCGTACTCGACCTCGGCGAGCACCCCCGGCACGTGCTCGGGACGGGTGGCGACCAGGTCGTAGGCGAAATCGGGAAAGCACAGCGCGGTGCCCTCGCGCAGGTCGTCGAACCGCGCGGAAACAATCGGGCGCCTCATCTCGGCGGCACCGGGGAAGTCCGGAGTGGACAGTTCATCCGTCCACGTTACGACTCCGCGCCCGCGGTGGAAACGGCCTGATGACCGGTTTCACACGCTGGGCGGCTGGTGGCGGACCGAGTCGAATGTCCTACGGCAGACCAGTCGCCGGAAGGTCGTGCCGCGCCGCCCTGGCTTCTAGTGTCCGTGATGAGGCGAGGATCGTGACTACCAGAACGGAAACCCATGAACGCGAAGAACCTGCAGGAAGTGTTGGACCAGAAGGGGAACACGGTCGAACTCCTGCGCAACTCCCAGCTGGGGGCCTACATCTATCCGGTCGTCCCCGCCGAGTTCACCAACTGGCGCCGTGAGGTCAAGGCCTGGAACGACGCGGCGGTGCTGTTCGACCAGTCACACCACATGGCCAACATCTTCCTCTCCGGCCCGGACGCGCTGAAGCTGATCTCCGACACCGGGATCAACAGCGTCGCCAAGTTCCCGGTGGACTCGGCGAAGCAGTTCGTCCCCGTCTCCCCCGAAGGCGGTGTGATCGGTGACGGCATCCTCTTCCGGCTCGCCGAGGAGGAGTTCGTGTTCGTCGGCCGCGCACCCGTCACGAACTGGCTGAGCTTCAAGGCCGCCAAGGGGTACAACGTCGACATCCGGCTGGACCCGCGGTCCCCGTCGCGGCCCTACGGCAAGCCGGTCACCCGCGACGTGTGGCGCTTCCAGATCCAGGGCCCGCGTGCCTGGGACGTCATCGAGAAGGTGCACGGCGGCACCGTCGAGCAGGTCAAGTTCTTCCGGATGGGCCACATGACCATCGCGGGGCAGCCGGTCCGCACGCTGCGCCACGGCATGGCGGGCGCGCCGGGCCTGGAGATCTGGGGCCCGTACGAGAGCTACGACCGCGTCCGTGACGCGATCCTCGAAGCGGGCCAGGAGTTCGGCCTCGAACCGTGCGGTTCGCGCGCGTACGCGTGCAACACCCTCGAGTCGGGCTGGATCCCCTCGCCGCTGCCGGCGATCTACACCCACGAAGACCTGCGCCCGTACCGTGAGTGGCTCGGCGCGGACAGCTACGAAGCGACCAACGCGCTCGCCGGCAGCTTCGTCTCCGACAAGGTCGAGGACTACTACCTCAACCCGTGGGAGCTGGGCTACGGCTCGTTCGTCAAGTTCGACCACGACTTCGTCGGGCGCGACGCGCTGGAAGCCATCGAACCGTCGACCCAGCGGCGGAAGGTGACGCTCGCCTGGAACGCCGAGGACGTCGCGCGACTGTTGTCCTCGCTCGTCGACGAGGGGCCCGACTACCAGTTCTTCGACCTGCCCAACGCCAACTACGGCTCGTCCAACTTCGACTCGGTGGTCGACGCGGACGGCAACCTCGTCGGGGTTTCGCTGTTCACCGGCTACAGCGCGAACGAGCGCCGCGCGCTGTCGCTGGCCACGGTCAACCCCGATGTGCCGCTGGGTGCCGAGGTCCGGGTCATCTGGGGCGAGCCGAACGGCGGGTCGGGCAAGACCACCGTGCAGCCGCACGAGCAGTTCGCGGTGCGGGCGATCGTGAGCCCCGCGCCGTACTCGGCGATGGCCCGCGAGAGCTACCACACCGGCTGGCGCACCGCGGTCGCCGTCTGATCCGGCTGGACGGTCAGCCCGGCGCGTCCGGCTGACCGTCCATTTCGGACTCCGTCTGGCGCAGCCGCCGCCAGGCGAGGCGGAACGGGTCACGGCCGGCCACCCGGCCGTTCCGGACGTCGAACCGCGCGGCGGCGAGCGCGCGCTCCGCGTCTCTCGCGTCCACCTGGTGTTCCTCGCAGCGGCTCAGATAAGTGCGGAGGCGTCGTCCCTCGTCCACATCAGGCAGCCTGCCCAGCCGCCCCGCGCGCGGCCAGTTCAGCGGGCACGGTTCACCGGGTCAGGCGACCGCGCCGGGGATGTCCGGTGATGAGATCATGAGGCATGCCTGACGAGCCGGAACGGCGGGTCATCGACCCGGAGGCGGTCGCGGTCGCGCTCAGTGGCCTGGGCGACCGCGCGGTCGTGCGGCAGTGGGCGGAGCGGTTCTCGGTACTGGCCGACCCGTCGCGGCTCACGCTGCTGGTGTGCATCCACTACGCGCGCGAGATCGCGGTGACCGATCTCGCCGTCGCGGCGGGCATGACCGACACGGCCGTTTCGCAGGCACTGCGGCTGCTGCGCGCACACGGGCTGGTGACCGGTCACCGCTCGGGCCGGGTGGTCCGTTACCGCCTCGCGGACGCCACCGTTCACGAGCTGATCCATCACGTGCGGCCCCATCCGGGGACGATGCCGTAGTCCCGCCGTGCAGGTACCGTTCGGGGCATGATCGGGCTACCCGAAGGAATCTCCGCCTGTCTGTTCGACCTCGACGGGGTGCTGACCGACACGGCATCCCTGCACCGGGAGGCGTGGAAGCAGACATTCGACGTGTTCCTGCGCGATCGGGACGGGGACGGTTTCCGCCCCTTTACCGCCGCCGACTACATCCAGCACGTCGACGGGCGGCCGCGGGCCGACGGCGTGCGTGAGTTCCTCGCCTCGCGCGACATCACCCTGCCCGAGGGCGCCCCCGACGACCCGCCCGGCGAGTCCACGGTCAACGGCGTCGGCAACCGCAAGAACGAGCTGGTGCTGCGCATCATCGCCGAACGCGGGGTCGAGCCGTACCCGGGTTCCGTGCGCTACCTGGAAGAAGCCCAGAAGGCGGGACTGACCATAGGCGTCGTCACCTCGTCCGCGAACGGTGCCTCCGTGCTCGACGCGGCCAACCTGACCCGGTTCGTGCAGGCCAGGGTCGACGGGATCGTGATCAGGCGGGACGGCCTGCGCGGCAAGCCCGCGCCGGACTCCTTCCTCGCCGGCGCCAAGGCGCTGGGCGTCGTCGCCGGGCAGGCCGCGGTGTTCGAAGACGCACTCGCGGGCGTCCAGGCGGGCCGGGCCGGCGAGTTCGGTTACGTTGTCGGGGTGAACCGCGCCGATCAGGCGGACGAACTGCGTGCCCACGGCGCCGATGTCGTGGTGGACGATCTGGCGGACCTGCTGGGAGCCCAGGCATGACCGACGAATTCAGGGGTTACGAAACCGCGCCGTGGCAGCTGTGCTGGCGGGGGCTCGCCGTCGACCAGCTGCAGCGCACCGAGTCGACGTTCGCGCTCGGCAACGGGCACATCGGGGTGCGCGGCACGCTGGAGGAGGGTGAGCCGCGCGGGCTGCCGGGGACCTATCTCAACGGGTTCTACGAGGAGCACGAGCTGCCCTACGCCGAGGGGGGCTACGGGTATCCCGAGGCCGGGCAGACCGTGGTCAACGTGACCGACGGCAAGATCATCCGGCTGCTGGTCGAAGACGAGCCGTTCGACATGCGCTACGGCCAGGCCGTCGTGCACGACCGCACCCTCGACTTCCGCACCGGCACGCTCACCCGCAACACCGAATGGATCTCCCCCACCGGCCGGCACGTGCGGGTGCGCACGCAGCGGCTGGTCTCGTTCACGCAGCGGGCCGTGGTCGCGATCCGGTACGAGGTCGAGCCGCTCGACGGCGACACGCAGGTGGTGTTGCAGTCGGACCTGCTGGCCAACGAACCCATCGAGTCCGACACGAGCGACCCGCGGGTGGCCGCCGCGCTGCAGAACCCGCTGGAGAACGAGTTCTCGTTCGCCGAGGGCTACCGGGCGGCGCTCGTGCACCGGACGCGGCGGTCCGGGCTGCGGATGGCCGCGGCGATGGACCATCTCATCGAGTCGCCCGACGGCCTGCGCACCACGATCGACGTCGAGGACGACCTCGCGCGGCTGACCATCGCCGTCGACGTGCCGCACGGAAAAGTGTTGCGGCTGACCAAGTTCCTCGCCTACGGATGGTCCGCGCAGCGGTCGATCCCCGCGCTGCGGGCGCAGGTCGACGCCGGTCTCGCGGGCGCGGTGCAGACCGGCTGGGACGGCCTGCTGGCCGAGCAGAAGGCGTACCTCGACGATTTCTGGGACACCGCGGACATCCAGGTCGACGGCGACCCGGAACTGCAGCAGGCGACCCGATTCGCGCTGTTCCACATCCTGCAGGCCGGGGCCCGTGGCGAGAGCCGCGCCATTCCCGGCAAGGGGCTGACGGGTCCCGGCTACGACGGGCATGCGTTCTGGGACACCGAATCCTTCGTGCTGCAGGTGCTCACGTACACGCTGCCCGAAGCCGCACGGGACGCGCTCAGCTGGCGTCACTCCACTTTGGACAAGGCACGGGATCGGGCCGCACAGCTGGGCTTGCGGGGCGCGGCCTTCCCGTGGCGCTCGATCAACGGTGCCGAATGCTCGGCGTACTGGCCGGCGGGCACCGCCGCGTTCCACGTGAGCGCCGACATCTCCGACGCCGTGGCCCGCTACCTGGCCGCCTCGGCCGATGAGGAGTTCGAACGCGGCTGTGGCACGGAGATCCTGACCGAGACGGCACGGTTGTGGATGTCGCTCGGACATTTCGACTCGCACAACCGGTTCCGGATCGACGGCGTGACGGGACCGGACGAGTATTCCGCGGTCGCGGACAACAACGTCTACACCAACCTGATGGCGCGGCGGAACCTGCGCGAGGCCGCGGCGTCGTGCACCCGGCTGCCGGAGATCGCCGACCGGCTAGGCGTGACCGAGCAGGAGATCGCGAAGTGGCGTGACGCCGCCGCGCGGATGTTCGTTCCCTACGACGAAGAACTTCAGGTGCATCCGCAGTCCGAGGGCTTCACCGAGCACCTGGACTGGGAATTCGCGAACACGCCGATGGCGGACTATCCGCTGCTGCTGCACTACCCCTACTTCGATCTGTACCGGCGGCAGGTCGTGAAGCAGGCGGATCTCGTGCTGGCGCTGCATTTGTGCGGAGACTCCTTCACGCCGGAGGAAAAGGCGCGGAACTTCGCCTACTACGAGGCCCGCACCGTGCGCGACTCGTCCCTTTCGGCCGCCACCCAGTCCGTGATCGCGGCGGAGGTCGGGCATCTGGACCTGGCGTACGACTACCTGGGCGAAGCCGCGCTCACCGACCTGCACGACGTGCACAACAACGTCCGAAATGGACTGCACATGGCCTCGCTCGCCGGGGCGTGGCTCGGTTTCGTCGCCGGGTTCGGCGGGATGCGGGACCACGACGGCGAGCTCACCTTCGCGCCCCGGTTACCGTCCAATTTGGATCGGCTCGAGTTCAGGATGTGCTTCCGGGGCAGCAAGTTCGCGGTCGAGATCCACGCGGACCGGGCGACCTACCGGCTGCTGGACGGCAAGCCCGCGGAGATCACGCACCACGGGACGCCGTGCACCATCGGCGAGAGCCCGGTGACCCTGCCGATCCCGGAGCTGCACCCTGGCACCGCGCCGCGCCAGCCCGTCGGCCGCATACCGTCACGCCG
This sequence comes from Amycolatopsis sp. GM8, assembly GCF_021653975.1. GTDB lineage: Bacteria > Actinomycetota > Actinomycetes > Mycobacteriales > Pseudonocardiaceae > Amycolatopsis_E. The sequence continues at coordinate 683,959 of NZ_JAJKFK010000003.1, forward strand.
GCAACCCGAACGCCTCCGCCCGGCGCAGGGACTGCCGCAACCCTGACCCCGGGTGGTTTGCATTGGACGTCCTGAGCCGGACGGTCCACGCTGGCCTTTGACAGGCAGCTGACCGGAAGGAGTTCCCGATGTCCGAGGTCCGCGTCCACAATTTCGCGATCTCGCTCGACGGCTTCGCCACCGGCGAAGGCCAGGCCGCCGGCGCGCCGTTCGGGCATGCCGGCGAACGGTTGCACGAGTGGATGTTCGCCACCCGGTTCTGGCATCAGATGGTCGGCGACCGGGGCGGGAGCGCCGGCACCGACAACGCGTTCGCCGAGCGGTACGGCCCCGGGATCGGCGCCGAGATCATGGGTGCCGGCAAGTTCGGCCCGCCGGGCTGGCAGGACGATCCCGGCTACCAGGGCGCGTGGGGCCCCAACCCGCCGTTCCACACGCCGGTGTTCGTGCTCACCCACCGGCCGCGGCCCTCGATCGAGATGGCGGGCGGCACCACGTTCCACTTCCTCGACGCCACGCCGGGCGAGGCGCTCGCGCAGGCCCGCAAGGCGGCCGACGGTCAGGACGTGCGGATCGGCGGCGGGCCCACCGTCGTGCGCGACTTCCTGACCGCGGGACTGGTCGACCACATGCACGTCGTGCAGGTGCCCATCGTGCTCGGCCGCGGTGTCCGCCTCTGGAACGGCCTGGAGGCACTCGAGGAGACCTACGACATCGAGGCGGTCTCGACCCCGGGCGGCGTCACGCACCTGACCTTCACGGCCAAGCCGCGGTGACCGGGACCGAGCTACCTCGAGCCGGGTACTAAGCGGTTGGCGGCTCTACAGCCTGCTGCCCGGGAGCCGGCACATCGTCGTCCTGACCGGGAGCCCGCACCTCGTCCCGGTTCGCGACGTCGTCGACCTCGTCCGTCTTGTCGAGGTCGAGATCCGGATGGCGGAGCCGCGGGAAGCTCGAACCGAGCCCCTCGTCCGGCTCCGCCGTGCGCTTCTTGTCCTGATCCTGAGTCATGGCACCGGCTTACCGCATTTCCCCGAGACGTCAACCCGGCAACAATTCATCACGTGTTGATTTTCTGCCGCACGCGGCGCATCCTGGACACATGGTGTTGTCGAAGAAGCTCGCCAGGTTCAACCGCGTCGGGACCAACCGGGTGCTGGGCAGGATCGCCGGCCGGGCCCCGGGGTTCGGCAAGATCGTGCACCGCGGGCGCCGCTCCGGCCGCGAGTACCGCACGCCGGTGAACGTGTTCCGGGTGCCGGCGGGGTACGTCGTCGCGCTGACCTATGGCGCCGAAACCGACTGGGTCCGCAATGTCCTCGCCGCGGGCGGGTGTGAGCTGGAAACGCTGGGAAAGCTGGTCGAACTCACCCATCCCCGCCTCGTGCACGACGAGCAACGCCAAGCGCTTCCCTTCGGGGTCCGCCAGTTCCTCGGCCTGATCGGCGTGACCGACCTGCTGTATCTCGACCGGGCGTGAGCCTCAGTCCATCAGCTCCCGCAGCTGGCTCACGACCTCGACCCGCCGCTGCACACCCGGCTCGAGCAGCATCGCCTGCAGCGTGGTGACACCGGCCTCGGCGTAGGCGGCCAGCCGCTCCTTCACATAAGCGGCGGGCCCGATCAGCGAAATCGCCTCGAGCAGCTCCACCGGGACGGCCGCGGCGGCCTCGTCCTTCTTCCCGTCCAGGTAGAGATCCTGGATGAGCTTCGCCTCGGCCTCGTAGCCGTACCGGCAGGCCAGCTCGTTGTAGAAGTTCTTGCCCCGCGCGCCCATCCCGCCGACATAGAGCGCGACCATCGGCCGCACCCAGTCGATCATGTGCTTGACGTCCTCGCCGATCGCGACCGGCGCCCCGACCACGACATCGAGCTCGCCGAGCGAGGAGTCCCGCTTCGCCTTGCCCTCGGCCAGCGACGCGCCCCAGACACCCGCCGCTTTCTCCGGGTGGAAGAAGATCGGCTCCCAGCCCTCGGCGATTTCCGCGGTCATCGCGACGTTCTTCGGGCCCAGCGAGGCGAGAATGATCGGCACGCGCTCACGCACCGGGTGGTTGATCAGCTTCAACGGCTTGCCCAGCCCCGTGCCCTGCCCCTCGAGCAGCGGGATCTGGTAGTGCTTGCCCTCGTGCACGACCCGCTCACGGCGCCACACCTGACGGCAGATCTCCACGATCTCCCGGGTCCGCGCCAGCGGCGCATCGTAGCGCACGCCATGGAAACCCTCGATGACCTGCGGCCCGGACGCGCCGATGCCGAGCGAGAACCGGCCGCCCGACACGAAGTCCAGCCCTGCGGCGGTCATCGCGGTGAGGGTCGGGGTGCGGGTGTAGATCTGCAGGATCCCCGAAGCGAGCTCGACCCGCTCGGTCCGCGCCGCGAGGTAGCCGAGCTGGCTGACCGCGTCGAACGAGTAGGCCTCGGGCACGGACACGATGTCCAGCCCCGCCTTCTCCAGCTCCACGACGTCGGCCACGCTCTCGGCGAACCCGCCGGCGTAGTTGATCTGCGTCCCGATGCGCATCTGTGCCGCCCTCCGAACTAAGCACCCGCTTACCGCGCACCTTACCGCACGGACGCGACCCAGTCCCGCACCACGGCGTCGAGCACGCTCAACGGCAGGATCCCCTGTCCGAGGACCGTGTCGTGGAAGTCGCGGATGTCGAACGCCGCCCCCAGCGCCTGCTCGGCCTCCGCCCGCACGCGCTGGATCTCCAGCCGCCCCACCATGTACGAGAGAGCCTGCCCGGGGATGCTCGCGTACCGGTCGATCTCGAGTTCGATCTCCACCGGCGCCATCGGGGTGTTCGCCCGCAGGTAGTCCACCGCCTGCTGCCGGCTCCAGCCCAGCGCGTGCAGCCCGGTGTCGACGACCAGCCGCCCGGCCCGCATCGAGTCCTGGGTCAGCATCCCGAACCGCGAGACGTCGCTGGAGTACAGGCCCATCTCGTCGGCGAGCCGCTCGGCGTAGAGCCCCCAGCCCTCCACATAGGAATTGATCTCGGCGACCTTGCGCAGCAACGGGACGCCGTCGAGGTTCATCGCGGTGGTGAGCTGGAAATGGTGCCCCGGCACGGCTTCGTGGAAGGCGACGGCCTCGCTCACGTGCCGGAAGCGCTCGTGGGCCTGCGTCGTGTTGGCGAAGTAGACGCCCGGCCGCGTGCCGGCGAAGTCCGGCTGCACGTAGTACGCGATCGTGCCGCCGTCGGCCTCGGCGGGCGGCACCGGGCGCACTTCGCACTGCTGCGACGGCACCGTGCGAAACCATTGGGGCGCAACGGCTTCCGCCTGACGAATCGCCGAGCGCGCACCTTCGAGCAGTTCGTCGCCGCTATTCCAGCGCAGCGCGGGATCGGTCCGCAGGCGCTCGAAGATCTCCGGCAACTCGCTGAGGCCGAACACCCGCGAGCCCAGCTCGCGGTACTCCTCGGCGAGCTCGTCGATCATCCGGAGCCCGGTCTCGTGCAGCTCCCGCGCACCGCGGTCGGTGGTCGTGTGCAGGCGGATCAGGCTCGCGTACCGCCGCTCCCCGTCCGGCTGCCAGCACAGCCCGGCCTGCTCCTCCCCCAGTGCCCGCGGTTTCAGCTCGTCGTTCAGGAAATCCCGGTATCGCGCGAAAGCCGGGCGCACGACGTCGGCGAGCAACGTCTCCTGACGGTCCACATAGGAGTGTCCACTGAGGCGCAGCGGGTCCTGCTCCGGGTTCGCGAGGTACCGGTCGAGGAAGTCCGCACCGGCCTGCACGAGGAAGCCCGGCACCACGGCGGCATGCTGCCGCTCGATCACAGTATCCACAAGGGACGGAATGGATGCCAGGCGGGACAGGTATCCCTGGGCCTTCTCGTCGTCGTCGAGCGTGACCATCGGCAGCAGCACCAGCGGCGACAGCGCGGGCGCGCTGAGGGTGTCGCTGACCGAGAACTCGATCTCGGCCGCGTCCAGCCGGTCGATCGCCGCCCGCGCCTGCTGCACGAGGACACCGCGCGTCACCGAGTCACCCGCGGCGTCCTCGGCATGGCCGGCCAGCTCTTCGTACCGTGTGCGGAACCGTTGCTGCGACGCGGAACTCAGATCAGCCAGCCGCCCGTGATCACCGGGCAGGCCCAGCAGCGACGCCCGGAGCGGGTCCTCGTCGAACCACGTCTGGACGAAGTCGCCGGCGATCTCCTCGACCTCACTCATGCTGCTCGATCCAGCCGGTGACCACGGCGTCCAGCACGGACAGCGGCAACGCGCCCCCGCCGAGCACGACGTCGTGGAACTCGCGGATGTCGAACTTCTCCCCCAGCGCCCGCTTGGCGTGGTCCCGGATCCGCAGGATCTCCAGGCGCCCCACCATGTACGACAGCGCCTGGCCCGGGTAGGCGATGTAGCGGTCGACCTCGGAGTCGATCTCGACCTGCGGCATCGGCGTGTGCTCCCGCAGGAAGGCCACGCCCTGCTCCCGGCTCCAGCCCTTCGCGTGCAAGCCGGTGTCGACGACCAGCCGCCCGGCCCGCATCGAGTCCATGGTCAGCATGCCCAGCTGGGTCAGATCGCTGGAGTAGAGCCCCATCTCCTGCGCGAGCCGCTCGGTGTAGAGACCCCAGCCCTCGACGTAGGCGGTGAATTCGCCGATCCGGCGCAGCAGCGGCAGATCGGTCAGCGTCATCGCGGTGGAGAGCTGGAAATGGTGGCCGGGAATGGCCTCGTGGAAGGCGATCACCTCGGAGGTGTGCCGGAACCGCTGGGTGACCTCGTAGGTGTTGGCGAAGTAGGTGCCCGGCCGGGAGCCGTCGACGGCGGGTTGCATGTAGTACGCGGTGGGCGCGCCGGGCGCATCGGCCGCGGGCACGGCCTCGACGACCCACGGGTGCGGCGGGACCCGGCCGAACCACTGCGCGGAAGCCTCTTCCGCGCGAGAGATTGCCGCGCGAGCGGAGTCGAGTAGCTCGTCCTCGCTCGTCCAGCGCAGCGAGGAATCACTGCGGAGCCGGTCGAAGATCTCGGCCAGGTCGGTGGTGCCGAACACGCGGGAGCCGAGCTCGGCGTACTCGGCGGCCAGCTCGTCGATGATCCGCAACCCGGTGTCGTGCAGGTCGTCGGGCGTGCGCTCGGTGGTGGTGTGCGACCGGACGAGCGCGGCATACATCCGCTCGCCGCCGGGCAGCCAGCTCAGGCCGGGCTTGTCGGCGGGACGGCCATGCTGCACGATCTCGTTCGCCAGCACGTCCCGGTAGGCGGCGAACGCCGGCCGGACGGTGCTCTCGACCAGTTCGGCGCGCCGCTTGGTGAACTCGTCGTCGGGCATCGGCTGGCGCAGCAGCGGGTCGGCGGCGGGATCGGCGAGGTAGCGGTCGAGGTGATCGATCGCGGCGCGCACCAGGTGCTCGACCGGGACCCGGCCCGCGGCGACACCGCTGCGGTGCCGCTCAGCGGCCTGCTCCAGGTACTTCGGAATGGCCGCGAGGCGCCGCAGATGCCGCTCGGCCTGCACCGGCGTGCCGATGGCGATCATCGGCAGCACGGTCAGCAGGCCGGCCGCGGGCGCGACCAGCATGTCGGTGATCGTGTACTCGGCGCTGTGCGAGCTGATCCGGTCCAGCTGGCCGTTCGCCAGGCTGACCAGCACGTCGCGGGTGGTGCGGTCCTCGGCGGTCCGGGGTTCGAGCGCGAGCCCGCGGCTCGCGAAATCCTTGAGCACGGTGCGCTGTTTGGCCTCGGCCACGTCGCTGAGCTCGCCGATGCCGTCGCGATCGGACTCGATGCCCAGCACCGCCGGCCACAAGGGATCGGCGTCGAACAGTGCTTCCACGAACTCGTCGGCCAGCTTCGTCACCTCGGTCATGCCATGAAGACTAGCCACGCGGAGCGTGACCTTGGGGGGTGGTGGTCGGGCGAGGGGCCGGCGCTATGTCCGGGGGCGGCTCTCCGGTGTGAACAGGTAGCGTTCCGGGCTGTGGCCGTGACCGATCCCGTGGACGCCCGACTGCTCGCCGCACTCGCCGAGGTGGGCAAGGTCGCGGTGCACGAGCTCGCGGCGAAGGTCGGCATGGACCCCCGCGAGGTCGCGTACCGGCTGGTCGGCCTGTCCGGGAGCGGGTTGCCGTTGCTGGTCGGCGTGGAAAGCGACCCGAACGGGCTGCGCGCCGCGCTCGCCGGTGCCTGGCCGCCGCCCGTCGCGCCACCGGTCGCCCGCCCGTCCGGGCCGTTCCCGCCGCCGGCGCCGCCCGCCCCGCCTCCCCCGCAGCCGCGCCCGGTCGACCCGGTGATCAGCACCTGGGGGCCGCCGCAGACGGCGTCCTGGGCCCGGGGTGACCAAAAGGCCGCCGCTCCCGCGCGGCCGGCGGGCCGGATCGGGGACGCGCTGCCCGCACAGGGTCTCGACGGGGAGCAGCTGAGCATCCAGCTGCTGGAGGTGCAGGACCCGGCGGACTTCCTGTTCGGTGCCGCGGGTTACCGGCTCGACGCGGGCGAGCGGGCGATCGTCGTGCACACGGAGATCACCAACCGGGGCACGGTGCCGATCGCGACGCTGCCGGACAACTTCCTGGAGCTGATCACGGCCGGCGGCAAGGCGATCGCGAAGGCGCCGGTCTCGCTGACTTCGCGGCCACCGCACAAGATCGGCGTGCAACCGGGCGAAACCACCGGCGGCCACACGATCTACGTCCTGCCCGAGGCGACGCGCGTCGTGTCCGTGCGCTGGAGCCCGCGCCCGGAGCCGGACGAGCGCACCCTGACGTGGGCGCTGGACTGACGGGGACTCAGGATTCCGTTGCGTGTTCCGCCGGCAGGTAGCTGAACCAGTAGACGCCGCGCCCGCCGACCGCCACCAGCCGCTCGTCCGTCAACCACCGGCACTCGGTCAGCTCGCCGTCGAAACGCAGTTCGGTCAGGCAGGTCCCGTCGCCGCTGTCGTGGATCCGGAGAGTGCGGTCGTCGTCGGACACCGTGGCCAGCAGCGAGCCGTCGGGCGACCACGCGCCATCGGTCGCGGAAACGATCTCGGGTGCCTCGAATTCGGTTTCCCTGGTCCAGGAACCGGTGTTCCAGTACTCGATCGTGTCGCCGATACCGACCGCGAACCGGCTGCCATCGGGGAGGACCTTGACCTGGTTCGTACCCAGCCGCAAGGTCGCGATCGGGTCACCGGTCTTCGGCGCGACCACGTGGGCTGTCTCGTCAACGATCACCATGAGCCAGGCGCCGTCCGGCGCCACCACCATCGTGACATCAGCACTACGCCGGGCCGCGCGCCTGACCACCGGCCTCAGCAGCCGCGCCACCAACCGGTCTCGCCACCCCGTCGGCCGTAGTGGGACTCGCCGGGCGAGCCAGCGGTAGAGGGATTTCCGGGGCCTTGCCGGTTTCTCGCGAACCTTGACACCCGACTCGCCGGCTTCCAGGAACAACGGCGGCGCCCAGGTGTCCAGGTCCCACACCAGTATCCGATTCTCCCGATCCGTCGCGCACACGAAGGTGCCGCCCGTGGACAGGTCGCCGAGCATCGAGTCATGGGGATGGCGCAGTGTCCGGGATGCCTGCCAGTTGGCCGATTCACAGATCAGGATCTCGCTGTACTGTTCAACAGCCAGATAGCTACTGCCGACCGGCGCCAGTTCGTAGAAGCGGCCGGTGTAGTCCAGCTTCTCGCGAATACCGGAAGCAGGATCGTGGATCGTGATCGAGTCCCCGTTGTCGACCGCGAGCCAAGAGCCGTCCTGCGCGGCGACGCAGGCGTTCGCGGTGTCATTCACCGCCAGATGACGCACGTTGTACTCGTCGGCTCGCACCGGATTCCACAATCTCACGGTGCCGTCGTCGCTCGCCGAGGCCAGCACGGAACCGTCCGGCGAGAAGGAAAGCGCGTTGATCTCCGACAGATGCGCGCCGATCTGCGCCCGGGGACGCCATCCGGGCACATTCCAGAGAATGATCACTCCGTCTCGTCCACCGGTGGCAAGGATGCTGCCGTCCGGGGAGAAGACGGCCGTGGACAGATCGGTTGGCTGGTGCAGCATTCTCGGCGGCCGCGTGGGTTCCGTGAGGTCGTAGACGGAGAGTCCGGCGCTCTCGAGCCGCGCCGCCCACTTACCGTTCCGATCGACGGCGACGCCGAACAGGGAAGAGGTGGCCGGGTCCAGCCCGGTACGGGCCTCGGGGAGGAAGTCCCACGTTTTCCAGCGGTCGGCGAAGAAGCCGATTGCTTTTCCGCCCACGAGACTGTTGTCGTCACCGAATTCCTCGGACGTCTTGGCGAACTCGGTCGCCTTGAACGAGCGCAAGACTTTGGCGGCCTCGACATCCCAGACCACAATGGTCTTACCCAGACCCACGAGCGTGTGGCCATCGGCCGAAAAACAGTACCCTTCAACGTAGTTCTCGTGCGGGAGCAGCGCGCGAAACTGCCACTTGCCGGTGTCCCACAGCTGAATCTGGTTGTCCGGACCTTCACAAACCAGGAATTGCCCGTCCGGTGACAGCGCGAAGTCGGTGGTGTAGACGCCGGTCTCGATCAGCCGCACGAGCTGTCCGGTCTCGGGATGCCAAACCCGGATGCCGTCACGGGCGACGGAGACCAGGAAGCTGCCGTCGGGAGCGAACGCGCACCTGTCGACCCAGCCGTCGTGGCCGGACAGGACCCGGTTCAGCGCCGGATCCGGGAGGTCCGGCATCGCCCGGCGCGGGACGAGCCGCGGCCTTCCCGCCACTTCCGCTTCGGCCACCCGGCGAAGCTCTTCGAGCGCACCGGTTTGCGGGAGGCGCAGCGCGAGTGCGTTCACCACCGCGTGCTCGGGTTCGCCCGGAATCAGCAGATGTCCCTGCTGGTCGATGAACCTGCTGAGTTCCTTCGCGGCGTCGGTCCGCGCGAAGGCCAGGTCCTCGGCCACGGCGACCGGACCGAACCTGCGCAGTTTCCCGATGACCCAGTGCGGTGCGGTCACGAGCACGGCCAACTCGGCCGCGCGGCCGGCGCCTTCGAGATGGTAGGCGAGCCGGCGCCACAGGTACTCGGCCGACCTCGGCAGGGTCCACCAGCCGGCGGGCTCGGGAAGCGTCGCGGCCACCGCGTCCAGCAGGGCATTGTGGAGCCGCCCGAGGTGTTCGGGACCGCATTCGTGCCAGAGATACGAGCGGATGACATCGTGCAGCCGCACCCGCAGGCGACCGCCGGACCACGTGAGCAGCGACAGGTCGACCAGCTCCTGACACAGCAGCTCGCCCTTCTCCGGCGGCAGGCCCGCGGTCCGCTGCCACAGCAGCGCGGCCAGTTCCACCGGGATCTCGGCGTCCTCCGGGAAGATCGCGAGTTCCACGACCCGGCCGCGCTGATCGCCGAGCACGCCCAGCGACGACTCGAGCGTCGCCGCGACCGCCCGGTCACGGCGCGCCGAGTCGGTCACGTCGAGCGCCGACGGGCCGAGGTCCCGCAACCGCCGGAACAGCTGTTCCGCCGTCTCCCCCACATCGGCACCGTCGCGGACGGCGCGGCGCAGCGCGCCGTTCGCCAGCCCGAGCGCGAGCGGCCATCGGCCGGTGATGTCGAGCAACCGCCCGCCGACCGCGTCCGGCAGCCCGGGGACGCCCTCGGTCAGCAGCTCGCCGGCCTGCGGCCGGCTCATCTGGTCGACCTTGACGGTTTCGGCGTCGCCGGGGAGCAGGTCGGGAACCCGGGTCGTGATCAGCAGAGTGCAGCCGCCCGCCGCGGTGAGGAAGGGGCGGAGCTGCTCCGCGGTCCAGACATCATCGACGACCAGCAGCGACCTGCCCTTCGCCTTGAGGAGCTCGCCGAGCCGGATCCCGGCCTGCTCCGGGCTGGTCAAACCCGGTCGCTGCCCGCCGATGCGTTCGCTGATGTCGTTGATCGCGTCGGCGAGCGCGGCGCCGCGGACCTCCTGCCCCACGGTGACCCAGTCGATCCGGTCGAACGCCGCCTTGACGTCGGGACGGGCGCAGACCTCCGCCGCGAGTGTCGTCTTGCCGAAACCGCCCGCACCGGCGAGCCCCGTGGTGATCCCGAACTTGCGTCGCTTGCCGGCCAGCAGCGCGCGCACGATCGGACCGGTCAGTTCGGGACGTGCGACGAAGGTGCCGGTGCCCCCGGGCGGTGCGGGCGCGCCGAGCGGCTCGGCGATCGTCCGGCTCGGCGCCGCCCGCCAGGCTTCGAGCGCGATCCACAAGCCGGACAGCACTGCGAGCAGCACGAAGAACAGCCAGCTCCAGCCCGAAGTCAGCAGGTTGACCACAATGGCCACCGCGATGCTCACCGCGGTCGCCGCCGCCGGGACGACCTGCTTGCGCACCGACCTCACACCGACTCCAGACGATCGCTAGGTTTCCGCGCGCAGGATTTCCAGGGCGTGGGCCAGATCATCCGGGTATTCGGACTCGAACTGGACCCACCGGCCGTCGGCGGGGTGGGCGAAACCCAGTGTCCGTGCGTGCAGCCACTGCCGCGTCAGGCCGAGTTTCCGCGCCAGCACCGGGTCCGCGCCGTAGGTCAGATCACCGGCGCACGGGTGCTTCAGCGCCGAGAAGTGCACCCGGATCTGGTGCGTCCGCCCGGTTTCCAGCTTCACATCGACCAGCGACGCCGCGCGGAAGGCCTCGATCACCTCGTAGTGCGTGATGCTCGGGCGGCCACCGGCGACGACGGCGAACTTGTAGTCGTGCCGCGGGTGCCGGTCGATGGGCGCGTCGATGGTGCCCCGCGTCGGATCCGGGTGCCCCTGCACCACCGCGTGGTAGCCCTTGTCGACCGTCCGCTCCTTGAACGCCCGCTTCAGCACCGTGTACGCGTGCTCGCTCTTCGCGACGACCATCACGCCCGTGGTCCCCGCGTCGAGCCGGTGCACGACGCCCTGCCGCTCGGCCGCACCCGAAGTCGAGATCCGCAGCCCCGCCGCCGCGAGACCACCGACGACCGTCGGGCCGGTCCAGCCGGGGCTGGGATGCACCGCGACCCCGACCGGCTTCGACACCACGACGATGTCGTCGTCCTGAAAGAGCACCCGCAGCCCCGGCACCGGCTCGGCGACGACCTCGATCGGGCTGTCCGGGTCGGGCAGCGTCACTTCGAGCAGACCGCCCGCGGCGAGCCGCTCCGACTTCCCCACCGGCTTCCCGTCGAGCAGCACCTCGCCGGTCTCCGCGAGGTCTGCGACCACGGTGCGCGACAGCCCGAGCAGTTTCGCCAGCCCGGCGTCGACGCGCATCCCGTCCAGCCCGTCGGGGACGGGCAGCATCCTCGTGCTCACTTGCGGCCCCGCCGCGTCCCGTCGTACTCGACGCCCAGCAGGCTCAGCAGCACGACCAGGATCCCGCCGATCGTGATGCACGAGTCCGCGACGTTGAACACCGGGAAGTACTCGGCGTTGGGCCCGAACACCGAGATCCAGTCGACGACATGCCCTTGCAGCGGGCCGGGTGCGCGGAAGATCCGGTCGACGAGGTTGCCGAGCGCGCCGGCCAGCACCAGGCCGAGCCCGACCGCCCAGCCGGCCGAGCGCAGCCGCCCGGCGAACCAGATCACCGCGACCGCCACCCCGATCGCGACCAGGGCGAACACCCAGGTCAGCCCGGTCGCCATGGAGAACGCCGCGCCCGGGTTGCGGATCAGCTGCAGGTACACGACCCCGCCCAGGATCCGCACCGGCTCGTGATCTTCCAAAGTGGACACGACCACGATCTTGCTGACGATGTCGACCACCAGCGCGATGACCGCGACGCAGGCCAGCAGCACGACCCGCCGTCTGCCCGGCGCCACCGGTTCGGTCTCCGGCTGCGATCCTTGTTCGGTGCTCACCTGGCCATTGTGCCGGACGCCCTCAGACCAGGAACTCCGGCAGTGGACGAGGGTCGGGCACCGGCGCCCAGCGGCCGTCCGGCTTGCCGTAGGTCCACCGGGCACCGCGGGCGAGAACCTGCCGCAGCGCCAGCACGAGCCGGTCGATGTGCTCTGCCGTGGTGGCGAGCCCGAGGCTCACCCGCAGCGCCTGCGCGCCGCCGGTCAGCCGCGCCGTCGCGATGTGCGCGCAGAACGCGCCGTCCCGGACCCCGATGCCGTACTCGGCCGACAGGACCGCCGCGAGCCAGCCCGGCTCGTACCCGTCCACGGTGAAGCTGACCGTGCCAACACGGTCGCCGTCGTCGTCGAACAACCGCAGTTCGGACAGCCCCGGCACCGCCGCGAGCCCGCGGCGCAGGCGCGCCAGCAGCTCCTCTTCGTGCGCCACCACGGCATCCCAGCCGGCAGCGAGCCGCTCACAGGCGACGCCCAGCGCGTGCACTCCGACGGTGTTCGGTGAACCGGCCTCATGCCGTTCCGGTCCGGCGTTCCACACCACGTCGCGTTCGGTGACGAGCTTCGTCGCGCCGCCGCCCGCGAGGTACGGCGGCGCCGCGCGCAGCCAGTCGGACCGCCCGACCAGCGCACCCGCGCCGAACGGCGCGTACAGCTTGTGCCCGGACAGCACCACGTAGTCGACATCCAGCTCCCGCACGGAGATCGGCCGGTGCGGGGCGAGCTGCGCGGCGTCGAGCGCGATCCGCGCCCCGTGCCGCCGGGCGACCGCGGCGATCTCGGCGACCGGCAGCAGTTCACCGGTCACGTTGGACGCGCCGGTCAGCACGACCAAACGCGGCCCCGTCGGGCATTCCGCGAGCGCACTGTCCACAGCGGACACTGCCACCGCCCGCGTCCGGGGAGTCTCGACGCGCCGGACGTCCGGGCCACGCCACGGGAGCAGCGCGGCGTGGTGCTCGGTGTCGAACAGCACGACCGACGTGTGCCGCGGGACGCTGCGGGCCAGCAGGTTCAGCGCGTCCGTGGTGTTGCGGGTGAAGATCACGCTGTCGCCGGCGCGGGCGTGCACGAAGCGGCGCAGCACATCGCGGGTGCGTTCATAGACCTTTGTGGACACTTGCGACGCGAAACCCGCGCCGCGGTGGACACTCGCGTACCACGGCAGGAACTCGTCCACGGCGTGCCGCACGGCGTCGAGACAGGGCGCGCTCGCGGCGTGGTCCAGATTGGCGTACTCCACCGTCTCGCCGGTGACGAGCGGGACCTGGGTGGTGAGTGTGGCCGGAACGGAAGGCTGGCCCGCCTCCCCGGAATTCACTGTGTTGGTCACGTCGTGGAAGGACGGTTCTGTTTGGTCACGTACTTGTGGCTGGCTTGCGTCACGTTCCCCTGAGGTGCGGTGGGGAAGGGCTCGGCCTGATTCCAACCCTAGGGTCGGCACAAGGGATGTCATGACGCCTCCTCGGCGGTCCTGGGGACCCGTGAGGGGCCCGCGCTTGCCCGCCGCACTGCGCGGCCGGCCAGGTCCTCACCCGGGGCACCCCACCGCGGTTGGAGGGTTGCCGGCCAGCAAGCCGGGGCTACGCGCTGGCACTCATGACCTACGCGAACCTTATCAGCGTCCCGTCTCGCCGCGCCAGCGGGCCAGCGGACCGGCCCGGTCGACCGCGCGCAGCCGCCGTTCCGCGGCCACGAGTGCCCCTTCGGTCGCGACCACCAGCAGCTGGTCGCCCTCCTGCAGCCGGGTGGTGCGCTGCGGCGTGAAGCTCGACCCGCCGCGCACGACCAGGCTCAGCGTCGCGCCCACGGGCAGCCGCAGCTCGTTCAGGTACACGCCGTGCAGCCGTGACCCGGGCTGGATCCGCACCTGCAGCAGCGCGGCGTCCAGCTCGTCCAGCGCCGCCGCGTCGACCTCGATCTCCTGGGGCTCGGTGTCCCGCTCCAGCCCGAGCCACTTCGCGACCGGCGCCAGCGTCGTGCCCTGCACCAGGGTCAGCACGATGACCAGCACGAACACCGCGTCCACGAGCCGTTCGGCGCCGGGCACGCCATGGGCGAGCGGGATCATCGCGAGCACGATCGGCACCGCGCCACGCAACCCCGCCCAGGACAGGAACGCCTGTTCACGCCAGGGGACCCGGAACGGCAGCAGCGCCAGCAGCACCGACAGCGGGCGGGCGAGCAGCAGCACCACGGCCCCGGCGACCAGGCCCGGGATGATGGCGTCGACCAGCCGTTCCGGCGACGCGAACAGGCCCAGCAGCACGAACAGGCCGATCTGCGCGAGCCAGCCCATCCCCTCGGCGAACGACAGCGTGTCCGAGCGGTGCGGCAGCCGGGAGTTGCCGAGCACCAGCGCGGCGACGTAGGTCGCGAGCAGGCCGGACGCGTGCGCGAGCTGACCCGACGCGTACGCGACGACACACACCGCGACCGTCGCGAGCGGGTACAGGCCGGTGGCGGGCAGCGCGGCCCGGCGCAGCGCCCACGCCCCGGCCCAGCCGAGCAGGGCGCCGATCGCGAGGCCGGCGAGCAGTTCGTAGATCTCCAGCAGCGGTAGCGTCCAGTCCACCTCGGTGGTCTCGACGAGCGCGACGACGAGCAGGTAGGCCGGGGCGTCGTTGATACCGGACTCGAGCTCGAGCGTGCCGACGAGCCGCTTGCGGATGGCGACCGTGCGCAGCATCGAGAACACCGCGGCCGAATCGGTGGACGCGAGCACCGCACCCCACAGCAGGGCGATCCGCCAGTCGAGCCCGAGCAGCCAGTGCAGCGCCGACCCGGTGATCGCGACGCTGATCGCGACGGCCACAGTGGACAGTGTGATTCCCTGCCACAGCGCGGGTTTCACCGAGGACCAGCGGGTGGTCAGGCCACCTTCGGCGAGGATCAGCACGAGCGCGGCCAGGCCGAGTGACTGGGTGAGCGACGCGTCGGAGAAGCGGATGCCGAACCCCGCCTCGCCGAGCAGCACCCCCAGCCCGAGGTAGATCAGCAGCGAGGGAAGGCCGACCCGGGTGGACAGCCGGACAGCGAGCACCGCGGCCAGCAGGACGGCCGCGCCCACCCCCAGCACGACCGGCAGTTCCGCCACCGTCACCTCCCCTGAAGAAGATTATTCCAGAGGGCCTGCGTGGCGGTGCCGGTGGCGGAACCTGAGGCGGCCCCTGGCTCCGGGATCGCCTCCTCATGAATGCCAATTCACCACGTCGGCGCTGTCCTCGCCAGGAACCACCTCAGAACCCGCAGCGGTGCGAGCTGCTTGCCCACAGCAAGCGGCTCCGCCGCTTCGAAAACATAGGCCCGGCACACATCGTAAAGAAACGCCCGAAAAATGCATGGACCGGGCGGCACAGCGCGCCGGATGCTTGTGCGCGTGCTCATCTTCTTCCATCCCGCCCGCGGCGGCGGTACCCGCGCCGTGCTGCATCGCGACGACCGTGTCACGCTCGAAATGCGGTCGTACGACCGGAAGTGGCGGGTACCACACGATCTGTCGCACGCCGTGGCCGAACGCGAGCTGGGGCTGAGCGGCGGCATCTTCGGCTGTATCGCCGGCGGCGCCCTGTTCTCCTCCGTCCGCGTGCTCGACGGGCGCACCCGGCACGACGCGGCCGCGCGCAGCCGCCGCCTGATCGCCTGCCACGAGCGGGATATCGCGATCGCCGAGCTGCTGTCCGGGATCGTGCACGACACGGTGGAACACCACCGCCCGAGTGCGTTCGCCGCCGCCAGAGCCGGGTGGGCGTCCGTGCGGGAGGATCCGTTCCCTTACGGTGAAATGGATTTACAACGTGCCACCAGTACTTTGACAAGACTTGCCGACGCGTTCGCCCACCTGCCACCCGGCACCGGGCTGCGGTTCGAATGGCCGCGGCGGCTCACCGCTGTCGCAGTGCCGACAACACGTCCTCGATCCCGGCCGGGGCCGCGTCCAGCTCGATGATCTTGTCGCGCCCGCGTTCTCCTTGCACCACAACGAGATCGCGGCCGCGCACACCGAGCTCCTTCGCGAGCACCTTCCGCACGGCCTCGTTCGCCTTGCCCTCGACCGCGGGCGCCTTGACGGACACGATCAGGGCGCCCGCGTGCTCGCCGCCGACGAAATCCCGTTTCGCGCCGGGTTTGACGCGGATCGCGAACCGCATCACGCCACGTCCAACCGGGCGCCGAGGCGCGCGAACGGTTCCGGGTCCAGCAGCCGGATCGCGCGATGCGGCTCACGCCCGAGCCAGCCCGCTGTGACGGCACGATCGAGCAGGGCAGCGGGCAGCGCGCCACCGAAGTGCTCGCGGCGCTCCGTCCAATCCAGACAGTCACGCAGCAACGGACGCCGCCCGCCGGCGGGCACCGGCACCCCCAGGTCCTCGAAGATCGCGCGGCCACGCGCTGTGAGGGCGAGCCCGGCCCCGACGTCGACCAGATCGGTGCGCACCATCCCGTCGCGCAGCGCGACCCCGAGCGTCCCGGCGACGTGGTCATAACAGGTACGGGCGAAGGCCAGCCGCCGCGCGCGCAGCGACTCCTTCAGCCCGCGTACGGGCCGGTGCCCGGCGTGCTGCGCGAGATGCTCGATGAGCTCCGCGACCCGCGGGCCGGCGATCCGCACGTAGCTGTGCCGCCCCTGCTTCGCCCCGGTGACGAAACCGCTGGCCCGCAGCTTCGTCACGTGTTCGCTCGCCGTCGACGGGCCGACCCCGGCGGCCTTCGCCAGCTCGCCGACCGTCCACGCCCGCCCGTCCAGCAGCGCGAGGCACATCGCCGCGCGGCTCGGCTCGGCGAGCACCGCGGCGACCTCGGCCAGCTCGACGGTTTCCATGACCATCACGCTAGCCCGCGGTCACAGCCCCCGCAGGAACGCCGCCGACACCGACACCGCGGGCTTCGACGAGTTGGATCCCAGCAGCAGCACGGAGAACGCCACATCGTCGCGGTAGCCGGTGAACCAGCCGTTGGCCTGACTGCCGTCCCCGAACTGCGCGGTACCCGTCTTGCCGAACACGTTGCCGCTGCGGGCCAGCCCGGTCGCCGTGCCGCCGGTGACCACCTCGCGCATCATCGACCGCAGCGCGGTCAGCACCGCGCCCGACGGGGCCTGGTAGCCGGTCGTGACCGACGTGTCCTGGCCCCGGACCAGTTGCGGCGTAACGGCTTTGCCCGCACTGACGGTCGCGGCCATCAGCGCGAGGCCGAACGGGCTCGCCTGCACCTTGCCCTGCCCGATCGCCGACTCGACCTGTTCCGCCGAGTTCGCCGACGGCAGAACCTTGCCCGCCTCAGTGGTCAGCCCCCGGATGTCGAAGTCCGAGTTGAGGCCGAACTGGCTCGCCGCCTTCGCCAGCGCGTCCGCCGGCAGCTGGGACGCCAGCTGCGCGAACGTCGTGTTGCACGAGTGCGCGAACGCCGAGTGCAGCGGCAGCGACGGCAGCGAGAACTGGTCGTCGTTCGGGATCGTGCGCTGCCCGATCTGCGCGGTGCCCGGGCAGGGCAGCACGGTGTTCGCGTCCGCCGCCCCGGCCTGCAGCACCGCCGCGGCGGTGGCGATCTTGAACGTCGAACCCGGCGCGTACAGCCCGGTCAGCGCGTTGCCCGAAGTCACCGAAGCGCTCTGCGCGACCGCCAGGATGTCGCCGGTCGACGGCTGGATCGCGACCAGCATCGCCGGGAACCCGGCCCCGTCGACGGCCGCCTGCGCGGCGGCCTGCGCCTTGCTGCTCAGCGAAGTGGTCAGTGCCTTCGCGTTCTCGGTCCCCTCGTTGTACACCGTGGTCGTCTTGTTGGCGGGGTCGACGAGCACGACCCCCCACGCCCTGCCACTGCCCGTGGCCAGCCGGCCGATCCCGGGCAGTACGAGCGGCGCGAACCCCGGGTCCACGGCCTTGGGACCGTTGGGCTGCCAGGTCATCAGCGCCTTGCCGTCGCGGTCGGTCACCGCGGGCCCCTCCGCGCCGGCGCGCACCACGAGCCGATCGCCGGGGGCCAGCTGCGGATGGATCGCGGCCGGCGTGAAATGCACCCGCCAGCCCCCGTCGCCGTGCACGAGCGAGAGGTCGTTGTCGTAGTTCCACACCCGCCCCTCGGCAAGGGTCCATTTCACATGGATGCCCGCCTTCTGGCCGGTGATCTGGCGCAAGGTCGCGGCGAACCCCGTCGGGGCGAGGCTCGCCCGGACAGCCGCGAAGGCGGCCACGGCGCCCGCCGGGTCGTCGGTCAGCGCGGCGGCCGCCGCGTCGTCACCGGACGACCAGGCCCACAGGTACCGGTTGACGACATCGCCCGCGTCCTCTGACGACGGCCTGGGCGCGGCCGGGGGTGGCGTGTCCGAACCGCCGCGCAGCACCACGATCGCCGCCGCCACGATCGCGATCACCGCAACCGCACCGGCAGCCAGCACCCATCTTTTCGCGTTTCGCGACACGATTACCCCCGGCTTCTCTTGCCGGTCAATCGATCACGAACCGGACTTCGTTACTCCCACCCGGACCTTGACGCCCTCGCCGACAGTGCCGTCGAAACCGCCCTCGACCGGGCCGTAGGTGACCTCCACCGTCAAGGTCTCGCCCAGAACGACGCTCTCGTGTGCTTTCGCCGCCGCGACAACGTCTTCGGGCGCATCGACGGTCAGCTCGATGCGGTCCGCCACGTCGAGCCCCGCGTCGCGGCGGGCCTGCTGCACGACGCGGATCAGGTCCCGCGCGATGCCCTCGGCCGCCAGCTCCGGGGTGACCTCGGTGTCCAGCAGCACCAGACCCGAGCTCGCCGGCAGTTCCGCCGCGGCACCGGGATCCTTCGCGACCAGCCGCCGCTCGTACTCG
Source organism: Amycolatopsis sp. GM8 (assembly GCF_021653975.1). Classification (GTDB taxonomy): domain Bacteria; phylum Actinomycetota; class Actinomycetes; order Mycobacteriales; family Pseudonocardiaceae; genus Amycolatopsis_E. The sequence goes on from NZ_JAJKFK010000003.1 coordinate 702,562, forward strand.
TGGTCCAGCAGCTCGATGCCCGCGGCGACCAGCGCGCCCTCCGGCGACGTGGTCCAGTCCCCCGCCTTCACGGCCTTGATCACCTTCTGCACGTCCTTGCCCAGCCGGGGCCCGGCGGCGCGCGCGTTCACCGCGACCTCGAACCCGCCGTGCGCGGCGACATCCGTGCTCAGCTCGACCGTCTTGACGTTGACCTCGTCGGCGATGATGTCGGTGAAGTCCGCCAGCGACTCCGCGTCGCCCGCCGCCACCAGCAGCTTCGCCAGCGGCAGCCGCACGCGCAGTTTGTTGGCCTTGCGCAAGGAAAGCGCGGACGAGCACACCTGCCGCACCCGGTCCATCGCGTGCACCAGCCGCGGGTCCGCGGGCACCTCGTCGACCAGCGGCCAGTCGGTCAGGTGCACCGAGCGCTCGCCGGTCAGCCCGCGCCACACCGCCTCGGTGGTCAGCGGCAGCAGCGGCGCCAGCGTCCGGCTGGTCACCTCGAGCACCGTGTGCAGCGTGTCGATCGCGTCCTGCTCGCCGGCCCAGAACCGGTCACGCGAGCGGCGCACGTACCAGTTCGTCAGCACTTCCAGGAACTCGCGCGCACTCTGGCAGGCGCCCGCGACATCGCTGACGTCCAAACCGGACTGCACATCGGTGACCAGCTCGTTGGTCTTGGCCAGGATGTAGCGGTCCAGCACGTGCTTGGAGTCGGTCCGCCAGCGGCCCTCGACCCCGTCCGCGTTCGCATACAGGGCAAGGAAGTAGTACGAGTTCCACAGCGGCAGCACGGCCTGGCGGACCGCGTCGCGGATGCCCTTCTCGGTGACGACCAGGTTGCCGCCACGCAGGATCGGGCTGGCCATCAGGTACCAGCGCATCGCGTCGGACCCGTCGCGGTCGAACACCTCGTTGACATCCGGGTAGTTCCGCAGCGACTTCGACATCTTCTGCCCGTCCGAGCCGAGCACGATGCCGTGCGAGACGCACGTCTTGAACGCGGGCCGGTCGAACAGCGCCGTCGCCAGCACGTGCAGCAGGTAGAACCAGCCGCGGGTCTGGCCGATGTACTCGACGATGAAGTCGCTCGGGTAGTGGTGCTCGAACCAGTCCGCGTTCTCGAACGGGTAGTGCACCTGGGCATACGGCATCGACCCGGAGTCGAACCACACGTCGAGCACCTCGGGGACCCGGCGCATGGTGGACCGCCCGCTCGGGTCGTCCGGGTTGGGCCGGGTCAGCTCGTCGATGTAGGGCCGGTGCAGGTCTTCCGGGCGCACGCCGAAGTCCCGTTCCAGCTCGTCGAGCGAGCCGTACACGTCGGTGCGCGGGAACTCGGGATCGTCCGACATCCACACCGGGATCGGGGTGCCCCAGTAGCGGTTGCGCGAGACCGACCAGTCGCGCGCGCCCTCCAGCCACTTGCCGAACTGGCCGTCCTTGACGTGCTCGGGATACCAGGTGATCTGCTGGTTCAGCTCGACCATCCGGTCGCGGAACTCGGTCACCTTCACGAACCACGACGACACCGCGCGGTAGATCAGCGGGTTGCGGCAGCGCCAGCAGTGCGGGTACGAGTGCTCGTAGGTCTCGTGCCGCAGCAGTATCGCGCCCTGCCGCGCCGCGGAACCGGTGCCGTTCTTGAGGTCCTTGATGATGTTCGGGTTGGCCTCGAACACCTGCTGGCCCTGGTAGTCCGGCACGGTCGCGTCGAAGCGGCCCTTCGCGTCGACCGGAGTCACCGGGGTGATCCCGTACGTGTCGGCGACGGCCTTGTCGTCCTCACCGTAGGCGGGCGCCATGTGCACGACACCGGTGCCGTTGTCGGTGGTGACGAAGTCCGCGAGCAGCATCTTGTGCGAGTTCTTCGCGCCCGCGAAGTACGGGAACGGCGGGGCGTAGCGCAGCCCCTCCAGCGCGCTTCCCTTGTACCGCGCGACAACCGGCGGCTCTTCGCCGAGTTCCTTGGCATACGCCGGAACGCGGGCCTCGGCGAGCAGAAAGCGCTTTCCGCCGGACTCGACGACGACGTAGTCGAGGTCCGGGTGCACGGCAGTCGCCTGGTTCGACGGCAGCGTCCACGGCGTGGTCGTCCAGATCAGCACATACGCGCCGTCGAGATCGGTTCCGTTGCCCTCCAAGCGGAACCCCACGGTGACGGCCGGGTCCTGGCGGCTCGCGTAGACGTCGTCGTCCATCCGCAGCTCGTGGTTGGACAGCGGCGTCTCGTCGCGCCAGCAGTAGGGCAGCACGCGGTAGCCCTCGTAAACCAGGCCCTTGTCCCACAGCTGCTTGAACGCCCAGATCACCGACTCCATGTAGGTCACGTCGAGCGTCTTGTAGTCGTGCTCGAAGTCGACCCAGCGGGCCTGGCGGGTGACGTACTCCTGCCATTCCTTGGTGTAGCGCAGCACGGACTCGCGGCACGCCTCGTTGAACTTGGCGATGCCCATCTCGTCGATCTGCACCTTGTCGGTGATGCCCAGCTGCCGCTCGGCCTCCAGCTCCGCCGGCAGGCCGTGGGTGTCCCAGCCGAAGCGCCGCTCGACGCGCTTGCCGCGCATGGTCTGGTAGCGCGGCACGATGTCCTTGACGTACCCGGTCAGCAGGTGCCCGTAGTGCGGCAGGCCGTTGGCGAACGGCGGGCCGTCGTAGAAGACGTACTCGTTGTTGCCGTGCACACCCGGGTCGCGCGCCTCGATGGAGGCCCGGAAGGTGCGGTCGGATTCCCAGTACGCCAGCACGTCCTTTTCCAGCGCGGGAAAGGACGGCTGGGATTCGACCTGGCCCGGGGTCTGCTCCCCCAGTGCTGCCTTGGGGTACATCGGTGCGCTCCTCGCGGTTTCGTCGCTCTCGTAAGGGATCTGGCGATCCCGCACGGGGACGAGACGCACCGGCCGGCGCGTTCCGCGGTACCACCCCGCTTGCCCGCGCACGTGCGGGCCGCTCGTTCGGCGGCTGTCACGGGCCACACCCGTCCGGTTCTACTGGGGCACGCGCCCGTTCTTCCGGAGGCTCCCCGGTGATGGCCGGATCGACGCCTTGCTGCACACCAGGCTAGCGCACCGCGCACCCGGTTATCGCGACGGCCGCCGCCCACACCGCCGCCCCCAGGATGCCCGCGGTGTGCAGCCCGGCAACCGACGTGCCGTAGTGCCCGAACACCGCGACCCCGAGCGCGCCGAAGGCCTGGCGCGCGGTGTTGTTGACCCCGCTCGCGACGCCGGCGCGCCCAGGCGGCACGTGGGCGACCGCCGCCGCGACGACCGCTGCCGTCAGCAGGCCCATGCCGATTCCGAGGCCGAGCCAGGCGGGCAGAACGAGCGCGTAGCCGGTTTGAGCGCGCAGCAGGGTTAGCAACGCTAGCGTTCCGAGCACCAGCCCGGCGATCATCGGTGGCCGCGGCCCGAAGCGCCCGACGAGGCGTCCGGTGACCGGGGCGAGCAGCGACAGCGGCAGGAACCCGGGCAGCAGCCGCACCGCCGCGGCGAGCGGCGGGTAGCCGAGCACGCCCTGCAGGTACAGCGTGAGCACGAGGATCATGCCGAGCCCGACGAAGTTCATCGCCCCCGCGACGAGGTTCGCGCCGACGAACTGGCGTGAACGCAGCAGTTCCCGCGGCAGCATCGGGTCGGCTGCCCGTCGCTCCACGGCGACGAACACGGCCCCGGCCGCGACGGCGACCACCCCGGCGACGATGGAGCCCTCGATCACGGCGAACACGAGCGCGGCCAGCGTGACGGCCGCGCTCGCCGCGCCCGCGAAGTCGATCCGGCGCCGAATCCCCCCGCCCGGCTCGAGGAGCCGGAGCGATCCGGCGATCGCGAGCGCGACGAGCGGGACGTTGAGCCAGAACAGGATCCGCCAGCCCGCCGCGGCCACGAGAGCACCGCCGAGGACGGGTCCGCCGGCGAGCGCGAGCGCCGACACCCCGGCCCACACGCCGAGCGCCCGCGCCTGCTCACGTCGCGCCGGGTACGCGCTCGTGATCACCGCCAGCGTTCCGGGCAGCAGCAGCGCCGCGCCAAGTCCTTGCAGCGCGCGAAAACCCACGAGCACCGGCCCGGACGGCGCGAGCGCGCAGCCCGCGGAGGCGAGCCCGAACGTCGCGAAGCCGGTCACCACGATCCGCCGGTGGCCCAGCACGTCCCCGAGCGCGCCACCGGCCAGCAGCAGCGCGGCCAGCACGACCGCGTAACCGTCGACGACCTCCTGCAACGTCGCGACCCCCGCACCGAGCTCGTGCCCGATGGTCGGCAGGGCGACGTTGACGACCGTGACATCGAGCTGCACCAGGAACATCCCGGCGCACATCGTCAGCAACAGCACCATGCCGCCAGGACAGCGCCGAAACGGTTCCAGCGCGGTGGAACCGTGCGGGTCGCATGATGGAGTCATGCGGGGCGACGCGGATATCGCCCGCACGGCCGCGCTGTTCGCCGATCCGGCGCGGGTGCGGGTACTGGTGGCACTCGCGGACGGCCGGGCGCTCGCGGCGTCCGTGCTGGCCGGCGAGGCCCGGCTCTCGGCGCAGGGCACGAGCGCGCACCTGGCGAAGCTGCGCGAGGCGGGCCTCGTCGTCGCGGAACGATCGGGAAGGCACCGGTTCTACCGGCTCGCCGGGCCGCAGGTGGCGGAGATACTCGAAACGCTCGCCCGGATCTCGCCGCCCCAACCCGTGACGTCATTGAAGACCGGCACCCGCGCCGAAGCGCTGCGCTTCGCCCGCACCTGCTACGACCATCTCGCGGGACGGCTCGGGGTCGCCGTCACCGCGGCGCTGCTGGAGCAGGGCGCGCTCGCGACCACCGACGGCCTGCCCACCACCGAGCGACGCGAACAGGACCGCCTCTCGGCGCCGATGGCGACACATCCCTATGCGCTGGGCCCGAAAGCCGGGCAGGTCTTCGGCGAGCTGGACGTGGATCTCGACGCGGTCGCGCGGCACCGGCGGCCGCTGCTGAAGTTCTGCCTGGACTGGTCCGAGCAGCGCCACCACCTGGCGGGCGCGCTCGGCGCCGAACTCGCCGCCGCCTTGCGACGGCTCGGCTGGCTGGCACCACGTACGCCCGGCAACCGGGCCCTGCGGCTGACGGAAACCGGGCGCGCCCAGTTAGGCGACCGGCTCGGGGTCAGGATTTCGCGGCGGTGAGGAGCTTCGCGTCCGGCGTGCAGCGGGCGCACGGGGTGAAGCCGAGATCCCGCGCTTCCTTGACCGCGATCGGGATCGTGTCGCGCGTGCCGAGCCAGGGGCAGCCCAGGACGTGGTAGCGCGGGTGCTCGTCGACCACGACGACCTCCGCGTCGAGCTTCGCGACCTGCTCGGCGTCGACGGTGGAAGTCGCCTCCACCGCGGGTTCGCCGTTCTCGTCGTCGACAGCCGCGGGCACCGGCTCCGGCTCGTCAGAGGGCTTGGCCGGCTCGGTGCGCTCGACCGGTTCCTCGACGACCTCGGCGTCCACTTTGGTCGCCACCGCGCGCGCCGCGCGGCGACGGGCGGCGCGGCGGCGGGCGAAGTCCGCCACCAGCAGCAGCGCGGCGAGCACCGACAGCGCGATCGAAACCCAGGCCCACAGCGAGTTCGCCGTGATCAGTGCCGTGACCAGCAGCCCGAGCGCGCCGAGGACCAGGATCAGAACGATGTAGAGCACGCTGAATTACAACACGAACCACGCCGGGAAACGGTTCCGACCCTCGGAGAGTGCCGGAACCGTTTCGGTGCGTGAGGATGAAACCGTCAGCCAGCTTCGGCGCGCGGACCGAACGAGTAGCCCTGGCCACCACCGGACGAGCCGGCGGTCGCGGAGGCCGACGCCGGGGCCGCGGAACCGCGGTCGTCCAGCTCGCGCAGCTGCGACTCCAGGAAGCCACGCAGGCGGGTCCGGTACTCGCGCTCTATCGTGCGCAGTTCCTCGATCTTCTTGCCGAGCGTGGACTTCTCGGCGTTCATGTTGTTCATCGTCTCGGTGTACTTGCGCTGCGCCTCGCGCTCCATCGACGTCGCCTTGTCGCGCGCCTGGCGTTCCAGGGTCTCGGCCCTGGTCCTGGCGTCGTTCAGCATCGTCTCGGCACGGGTGCGCGCCTCGTTCACCATCGAGTCCGACTTCGACCGCGCGTCCGACAGCAGCTGCTCGGACTTGGCCCGGGCCTCGGCGAGCATGCCGTCGGACTCGGTCTTGGCCTCGGCCGTGAGCCGGTCGGCCATCTCCTGCGCCAGCCCGAGGACCTTGGCGGCCTGCACGTTCGGCTCGCCGGCATCGGCCATCGAGTGGGCCTGGGTCTGCTCCACCGGGGACGGCGGCGGCACCGGGGCCAGTCTCCGCGACGTCTCCTGGGTGGGGCCGCCGCCGGCACGGGCGGCGTCCAGGTCGCCACGCGCGGACTCCAGCTCGGCATCGAGTTGCTCGACCTGCTGGCGCAGCTCGTTGTTGTCCTCGATCAGCCGGGCCAGCTCGGTCTCCACCAGGTCGAGGAACGCGTCCACCTCGTCCTCGTTGTAGCCCCTCTTGCCGATGGGCGGCTTGCTGAACGCGACGTTGTGCACGTCAGCGGGGGTCAACGACATCAGATCACCTCACGCACTCCATGGCCTGCTCCGACATCCCGGGTTTCCCCGAGTCACCCGGGATACGCCAGTTGCATCAGTATGAACACAACCAACAGCAGCACCATAATCGATAAGTCCAGTCCGACGCCGCCAATCCGCACCATCGGGATGATCCGCCGGACCAGCCGGACCGGTGGGTCGGTCACTGTGTAGATGGTCTCGAGCGTCACCGCAACCCCACCCGCCGGCCGCCACTCGCGGGCGAAGGCGCGCACGAGTTCGACCACGACACGCGCTGTGAGCAGCAGCCAGAAGACGAACAGCACGTAGTAGACGACAAGCCAGAGCACATCCACGCCACCACTCTGCCACACCTCGCGAAGGCTCCTCGCACCCGAGACGACCGAACTGTCCAGGTCTCGTGACCCGGTTGTGATTTATCCAACGATGTCACCCGAACGGAGCAAGATCTCACTCGATGTCATCGGGCAATTACACCTCTCCGGGCACACACCGACAGACCACGGTGGCGCTCGGTGATGAAAGAAGACCTCGGTACCGGAAGATCAGTGCCGGACGATCAGTGGCGGAGGAAGAGCCCGCCCTCGGCGATGCGGCGGCGCTCCTCGGCGGTCACCTCGACATCGGGCGGCGACAGCAGGAAGACCTTGTTGGTGACGCGGTCCATCGAGCCCCGCAGCGCGAACGCCAGCCCGGCCGCGAAGTCCACGAGCCGCCGCGCGTCGGCGTTCGCCATCTCGGTCAGGTTGATGATCACCGGCGTGCCCTCGCGGTACGCCTCGCCGATCGCCCGCGCCTCCAGGTAGCTCGAGGGGTGCAGGGTCGTGATGCGGCTCAGCGGGTCCCGCTGCGGCGCGTGCGCGGTCTCCGCCACCGGCCGCAGCCGCGCGACGGGCTCCGGCTGCCGGTCGACCGCCAGCGCGCCGTGCACGGACGGCTCACGGCCGCCCCGCGGGCGGCCCACTGGTTCGTCGTCGTAGTCCGACCGGTAACGTCGCCGGGAGCGCGGCGGCTCCTCCTCGTACGCGTCGTACGAATCCTCGGCATAGTCCTGCCGGTAGTCGTCGCCGTCGTACTGGTCGTAGCCGTCGTACTCGTCGCTGTCGGCAGGGATCATGCCGAAGTAGGCCTTCAGCTTGCTCAGCGCACTCATGCCTCTCCCTAGCCGCTCCCCATCACCCGCCGGTCGTCACGCACGTCCGGGTGATCCGCTCTCCAGCGAGGCTAAACCGCGCCCGCCGAGCAACGCGGTTCCGACACGCACACATGTCGAACCGTGCCGGATCGCCTGTTCCAGATCGCCGCTCATCCCCGCGGACAGCTCAGTGGCCCCGGGATGGTCCCTACGCAGGCGTTCGGCGGCCTCGGCCAGGCGCTCGAAGGCCGGGCCGGGATCCGCGCCCAGGGGCGCCACGGCCATCACACCGCGCAGCCGAAGACCACCCGTGCGGGCGATGTACGCGGCCAGCTCGGGCAATTCCGGCAGCGGAGCGCCACCACGCCCCGGGTCGCCGTCGATACTCGCCTGGATCAGCACGTCCAGCCGTGGCCGCCCTTCGGCCAGCACCGCCTTGTCGAGCGCGTCCGCGAGCCGGACCGAGTCCACCGACTGGACCTCGTCGGCCCAGCGCACCACCGAGCGCGCCTTGTTGCGCTGCAGCCGGCCGACCATGTGCCAGCGGATCGCCGCGTCCGGCCGCAACCGGCCGACTTCGGCGGCCTTCGTACCCGCCTCCTGGTCACGGTTCTCGGCGAGATCGGTCAGCCCGAGATCGGTCAGCAGCGCGGCGTCCGACGCCGGGAACGTCTTGGTGACGGCCAGCAGCCGGACCTCCTCGCGGGCACGCCCGGCGGCCGCACAAGCGCCGCGCACCCGTGCCTCGACCCGGTCGAGCGCGGCGGCCAGCTGAGCCTGCCGAGTGCTCACGGCCGTTCCCGCTCCCCTCGTTCCTCGGTCCGCGAGAACGCCCGCGAGGCACGAGCCGCCAGTGTCGATTTGAGCGACTCCTCCCTCCGGTCGTCGCCGCTCATTCGTGCTCGGTCCAGGTCAGCGCCGCGATGCGGCCGGTGGTGCCGTCGCGGCGGTAGCTGAACAGGCTCTTTTCCTCGAACGTGCAGCGCGGGTCCACGCCGACCTTGCCGACGCCGGCGTCCGCGAGCTGCTGCCAGAGCCCGGCCCGCAGGTCGAGCCCGGGTGTGCCCTTGCGGGTTTTCGTCGCGCTGCCGGGCAGATGCCGCTCGACGTCACGCGCCATGTCCGCCGGGACCTCGTAGTCCTGGCCGCAGATCGCCGGGCCCAGCAGCACCTCGATGCGGCTCAGCTCGGCCCCGGCGTCCCGCATCGCCTTCAGCGTCGCCGGGAGCACCCCGACCCGCGCCCCGACGCGACCGGCGTGCACTGCGGCGACGACACCGGCCTCGGCGTCGCCCAGCAGGATCGGCACGCAGTCGGCGACGAGCACCGCGACGGCGACGCCGGGCGTCGCGGTCACGAGTGCGTCGGTCGCCTCGGCCGGGCCGTCCTCGGCGCCGTCGACGACGGTGACGGTCCGCCCGTGCACCTGTTCCATCCAGGCGATCTTGCCCAGGCCCAGCTCGGTGGCCAGCCGCTTGCGGTTGGCCGCGACCGCGGCGGAGTCGTCACCGACGTGGTCACCGAGGTTGAAGGATTCGAACTCGCCGGTCGAGGCCCCACCGGCCCGGGTCGTCACTACCCGTCTGATCCGCACGCCTCCACTTTCCCACGGAGGCGGGGTCAGCGGCGCATGAAGGGCGGCACGTCGACCTCGTCGTCCGAGGGGTCGTCGGTGACCGGCACGGCCCGGCCGGGCAGGCTGCCCTGACCGCCGCGCGGCGCCGCGTAGCCGCGACTGGACCCGCCGGGCTGCGGCAGTGACGGCGACTGCGGCTGCGCCTGGTAGCCGGCAGGCGGCGCCGTGCGCGGCGGTGCGACCGGCGGCGGGTACGCCCCGGACGCGGGCGGCGGCGGCGTCGCCGGCGGCGGCGGGGTGCGCACCTGACCGGCCTCGGCGGACACCGTGCTGCCCGCCGGCCGTGACCCGAGCGCGGGCGACTCGATCTTCTTGTGGGTCGGCGCGCCGGCGTCGAACCCGGCCGCTATTACCGTGACCCGGACCTCGTCGCCGAGCGAGTCGTCGATGATCGTGCCGAAGATGATGTTGGCGTCCGGGTGCGCGGCCTCCTGCACGAGCGAGGCGGCCTCGTTGATCTCGAACAGGCCGAGGTCCGAACCACCCGCGATGGACAGCAGCGCGCCGTGCGCGCCCTCCATCGAGGCCTCCAGCAGCGGCGAGTTGATCGCCTTCTCCGCGGCCTGCACCGCGCGGCCCTCGCCGCGGGCCGAGCCGATGCCCATCAGCGCGCTGCCCGCGCCGGACATGACGGACTTGACGTCGGCGAAGTCGAGGTTGATCAGACCGGGTGTGGTGATCAGATCGGTGATGCCCTGGACACCGGAGAGCAGCACCTCGTCGGCCGAGCGGAACGCGTCCATCAGGCTGACGCCGATGTCGCCGAGCTGCAGCAGCCGGTCGTTGGGGATCACGATCAGGGTGTCGCACTCGTTGCGCAGCGCCTGGATGCCGTCCTCGGCCTGCTTGCCGCGCCGCTTGCCCTCGAAGGTGAACGGGCGGGTCACCACGCCGATGGTCAGCGCGCCGAGCTTGCGCGCGATCGAAGCGACGACGGGCGCGCCACCGGTGCCGGTGCCACCGCCCTCGCCCGCGGTCACGAACACCATGTCGGCGCCCTTGATGACCTCTTCGATCTCCTCGCGGTGGTCCTCGGCCGCCTTGTGCCCCACTTCGGGGTTGGCGCCGGCTCCCAGGCCGCGGGTGAGTTCGCGGCCGATGTCGAGCTTGACATCGGCGTCGGACATGAGCAGTGCTTGTGCGTCGGTGTTCACCGCGATGAACTCGACACCCTTGAGGCCGACCTCGATCATGCGGTTGACGGCGTTGACGCCGCCTCCGCCGATGCCGACGACCTTGATCACCGCGAGATAGTTGTGCGGGGGCGTCATCGGGTCCGCCTTCCTGATCGTGAGTCTCGTACCGCTCGCCCGGAGTGGCACAACCGGAAACCTCAACTCAAGGTTTAGAGTTATGTCAACTTCTGGCTTGTTCGAGGACGGTAGGGATCAGGCAGGCAGGAATCCAGCAGCCACGCCGCGTGTCGCGGAAGGCTTTTTCGCCACAACACTTTCGCGCGCCCGGACTCCCCCGTCAAGGCGTCCCCCGGGTGACCGCAAGGGATTCGGCGGCACCAGGCCACAGTGGACAGTCGCGCGACGGGCGGGTCAGGAAACCGTGGGCAGCTCGGGGCTCGCCACGTCGTAGATCTTGCCGTCGCGGGTCATCAGCACGGACAGCACCTTCATCTTGCGGTCCGGTTCGTCCGCGCTCCCCCAGCGCACGATCTTGCCGTTCGCCAGGGTGAACTCGACGCCGCCGGGGGTCTTCGCGCGCACCGCGGTGACCTGGTCCTTGAGTGACTGCGGCAGCGACGCCAGCACGGCGGTCACCGACCGGGTCGCCGCGTCGTCCGGGGCGACGTGCGCGAGGCTCAGCTCGGGCAGCTTGTCCGGCTTGTTCTGCACCGTCTTGTAGTCCAGGCCCGTGCTGTCGACGAGGTGTACCCCGCCAGGCCCGGTGAAGAACGCGATGGGCGTGCGTTCGGTCACGGTGATGTCGAGAGTGGACGGCCACGAGCGCGAGACGTCCACCGACGCCACCCCGGGCAGCCGCATGACCCGGGCGGCGATCTCGCCGGTGTCGATGAGCATCATCGGCTTGCGGTCGGGTACCTCGGCGGCGGCGCGGATCTGGTCCGCCGGCACCGCCGCCGCGCCCTCGATCTCGACCGAACGCACGCCGAGGAACGACGTGAAGAACACCAGGTACACCAGCGTGAGCACGGTCAGCACGCTGAGCAGCGCGATCCACCGGCGGCGCGCGCCACGGCGCCGGCTGAGCCCGGTCCCGGTGCGGGTGCGCGCGGTCAACGGGCGGCGGCCCCGGTGGCTGCGCACCGGGGTGTTCCGCCGGGCCGACGGCCGGCGCCGCTCCTCCCGCTGCCGGGTGACCACCTCAGGCTCCCGCGCGCCGGTCTAGTTCGGCGAGGATCTCCGGGCCGAGCTGGGTGACGTCCCCGGCGCCCATGGTGACCAGCAGGTCCCCGGGCTTGACCAGGTCGGCGGCCAGCGGCACGACGCGGTCGAACGCCGGCTCGTAGTGCACCCCGGCGCCGGAGATCCGGTCCGCGATCAGCGCGCCGGTGACGCCCGGCTCCGGCTCTTCGCGCGCGCCGTACACGTCGAGCACGACGACCTCGTCGGCCAGCGACAGCGCCTCCGCGAACTCGGTGGAGAACAGCTTCGTCCGCGAGTACAGGTGCGGCTGGAACAGCACGACCACGCGCCCGTTGCCGGCCGCGTGCCGCACGGCCCGCAGCTGCGCGGCGACCTCGGTAGGGTGGTGGGCGTAGTCGTCGTAGACCCGGACGTCCCCGGCGCGGCCCTTGAACTCGAACCGCCGCCGCACCCCGCCGAACGCGGCCAGCCCCTCGGCGAGGCCATCGACCGGCGCGCCCAGCTCGATCCCGGCCAGCAGCGCGGCGACGGCGTTGAGCCCCATGTGCTCGCCCGGCACCGCGACCGGCACGGTGAGCTGCTCGCCGTCCAGCTCGATCCGCACCGCACCACCGGTTTCGGTCGCGCGGTACTCCAGCACGCGCGCGTCGCGGGCGCCGGTGACGGTGCGGCCGTAGCGCTGCACGCGAACCCCGTCCGCGGCGGCCCGGTCGCCGAGCGCGTCCGCGCCCGCGTCGTCGCCGCACACGATCAGCAGCCCGCCGGGCTGGATCCGCCCGGCGAACTCCGTGAACACCGCCACGTACGCCTCGGGCGTGCCGTGGTGGTCGAGATGGTCCGGTTCGACGTTGGTCACGACGGCGACGGACGGCGAGTAGGTCAGGAACGACCCGTCGCTCTCGTCGGCCTCGGCGACGAAGATGCCGCCCTCACCGTGGTGCGCGTTCGCGCCGGACTCGTTGAGGTCGCCGCCGATCGCGAACGACGGGTCGAGCCGGCAGTGCTGTAGCGCGACGGTGAGCATCGAGGTGGTCGACGTCTTGCCGTGCGTGCCCGCGATGCACGCGACGCGGTGCCCGTCCATCAGCAACGCGAGCGCCTGTGCCCGGTGCAGCACCGGGATCCCGCGTTCGCGGGCCGCGGCCAGCTCCGGGTTGGTGTCCTTGATCGCGGTCGAGACCACGACGGCCGTCGGGTCGGTCAGGTTCTCGGGGCGCTGGCCCACTTCGATGCGCGCGCCCTGGGCCCGCAGGGTCAGGAACGCGCGCGAATCCTTGGCGTCGGAGCCGGACACCTGCCCGCCGCGGGCCAGCAGGATCCGGGCGATACCGCTCATGCCCGCCCCGCCGATACCGATCAGGTGCGCGCGCTCCAACTGGCCGGGGACACTCACTTCGCCGCCTCCAGCACGATCTTCGCCAGCACCTCGTCGGCCTCGCGGTGGCCCATGCCGACCGCGGCCGCGCTCATCTTCGCCAGCCGGTCCGCGTCGGTCAGGCGCGGGATGACCAGTTCGGCCACCTTCGCCGGGTTCAGGTTCGCGTCCTCCACCAGCAGCGCCGCGCCCGCGTCGACGGCCGGGCGCGCGTTCGTGGTCTGCTCGCCGTTGCCGATCGGCAGCGGTACGAACACCGCGGGCAGGCCGACCGCGGACACCTCGGCCGCGGTCATCGCGCCGGACCGGCACAGCACCATGTCCGCCGCCGCGTACGCGAGGTCCATCCGCTCCAGGTACGGCACCGGCACGTACGGCGGGCGGCCCGGAAACTCCTGCACCACAAGGGTGTTCTTGGGTCCGTGCGCGTGCAGCACGCCGATGCCCGCGTCCGCCAGCTCCTTCGCCGCGCCGGACACCGCGTTGTTGATCGAGCGGGCACCCTGCGAGCCGCCGAACACCAGCAGGGTCGGCGCGTCCGGGTCGAGGTCGAAATGCTTGCGGGCCTCGGCGCGCAGCGCGGCGCGATCGAGGGAGGTGATCGAACGCCGCAGCGGGATCCCGATCACCTCGGCCTTCGGCAGCGGCGTGTCCGGCACGGCGACGGCCACCCGCTTGGCGAAGCGGGCACCGACGCGGTTCGCCAGCCCCGGCGACTGGTTGGCCTCGTGCACAACGATCGGCACGCGCCCGCGCGCGGCCAGGTACGCCGGCAGCGACACGTAGCCGCCGAAGCCGACCACGACATCCGCGCCGACCCGGTCGAAGATCTCGCGGGCCTGCCGGACCGAGTCCCGCACCTTCAGCGGCAGCCGCAGCAGGTCGGTGGTCGGCTTGCGGGGCAGCGGCACCGGCGGGATCAGCTCCAGCTGGTAGCCGCGCGGCGGGATGAGCTCGTTCTCCAGGCCTTTGGGGGTGCCCAGCGCGACCACGGTCGCGTCGGGGCGAAGGCGCTTCACCGCGTCGGCGAGCGCCATGGCGGGCTCGATGTGTCCGGCGGTGCCGCCGCCCGCCACCACGACGGTGGGGGCCGGTCCGGTGACCGCGCCGGTAACGCCTTCAGTCACGTGGTTCCTCTTCGCGTCGAACGTCTACCGTAGTCTGCCCGGCCCTGGCGCCGGCGCTCCGCCGGCTGGGCGGAGCGGGTCCGGCGGGCGGACGGCCGGGCCCCGCGGGACGCGCTCGCGCGCCCACCGCCGCGCCGCTTCGCCGGCGGGCGGTAGACCTCGGGCGCGGGCAACCGCAGGAGACGCCCGAATTTACCCGGTCCCTGCGTGCGCAGTGCGGCGACCGACTCGGGTTCGTGCCGGGCCGCGTTCGCCAGCAGGCCCATCAGGAACATGGTGACCCAGATCGACGTGCCACCGGCGGAGATCAGCGGCAGCGTGACCCCGGTGACCGGCAGCAGCCCGACCACGTAGCCGATGTTGATCCCGGCCTGGGACACGGTGAACACGGTCAGCGTGCCGGCCACGATCCGGATCCACGGGTCGAGGTTGCGGGTCGCGATGCGCAGGCCGACGATCGCGAGCCCGACGAACAGGCCGATCACCACGACACAGCCGATGAAACCCAGCTCCTCGCCGATCACCGCGAAGATGAAGTCGTTCTGCACGTTGGGCAGGTACGCCCATTTCGACGGTCCCTGGCCGAGCCCCTTGCCGAACAGCCCGCCGTCCGCGAGCGCGTACTTCGCTTGTGTGGCTTGATAAGCGGCGCCGCTGGTGTCGTTGGCGGGCGAGAGGAACGAGAGCACGCGCGAGGCCCGGTAGCTGGCGGTCAGCGCGAGCACCACGACCGCGGCGATACCGCCCCCGAGCAGCACCGCGAAGAGCCGTTTCGGCGCGCCGGCGAACCACAGCAGCGACGCCAGCACCACGCCGAGGGTGATCGTGCCGGACAGGTTGGGCTGCGCCAGCACCAGCGCGAACATCAGCAGCGCGACCGGTACGACCGGGACCAGCAGGTGCCGCCACTGGTGCAGCAGCTGGTACTTGGTGACCAGCACGTGCGCGCCCCACAGGGCCAGCACGACCTTGGTGAACTCGACCGGCTGCACCGAGAACCCGCCGATCACGAACCAGCGTTGCGCGCCGCCGCCCGCCGAGCCCAGCGGGGTCAGCACCAGCGCGAGCATGCCGAGGCAGATCAGCACGGCCACCGACGACAGCGCGCGGGTGCGCTTGAGCGGCAGCCACAGGCCCAGCCAGAACACCAGCATGCCGCTGGCCACGAACACCAGGTGCTTCTTGAACAGCGAGTACACGCCCGAGCCGGTGGCCGGGTCGACGGAGGCGACCGAGGACGCCGACAGCACCATCACGACGCCGATCGAGGTCAGCAGCCCGGTCAGCGCGAGCACCAGGTGGAAGTCCGCGAGCGGCCGGGAAAGCCAGGCCGTCAGCGCGGTGTAGACCGACCCGAGCCTGCTGTCGCCTCGCTGCTTGCGCCGCGGTCTGTGCTCACCTGCCTCGGGCTTCTCCTCAACCGCGGTCATCCGCGCCGTCCCGGAGTCCACGCACGGCGTCTGCGAACGCGTCGCCGCGGTGCGCGTAGTCCCGGAACTGGTCCATCGATGCCGCGGCCGGTGCCAGCAGCACGACGTCACCTGGACGTGCCAGCACCCGGGCCGCCTCAACCGCCGCGTTCATGGGCTCATCGTCACCCGGCGGCACCTGCCGGACGGGGACATTCGGCGCGTGTCGCGCGAGAGCGGCGGCGATCACCCCGGAATCGGTGCCGAGCAGCACCGCGCCCCGCAACCGGTCCGCCACCGCGACGACCAGGTCGTCCACGTGCGCGCCTTTGAGCAGCCCGCCCGCGATCCACACGACATCGGGATGGGCGAGCAGCGATCCGGCGGCGGCGTGCGGGTTGGTGGCCTTGGAGTCATTGATGTAGCGGACGCCGTCCAGCTCGCCGACCTCCACCGACCGGTGCGCACCGGGCTGGAACTCGCGCAGTCCCTTGGCGACGGCGTCCGGGCCGACGCCGTGTGCGCGAGCGAGCGCGGCGGCGGCGAGCGCGTTGGCGAGGTTGTGCGGACCGGCGGGGCGCACGTCGGCGACCGCGCACAGCTCCTCCGCGCTGTTCACCGGGTCCTCGACATAGGCCCGGTCGACCAGCAGGTCCTCGACCAGGCCCAGCTCGCCGGGGCGCGGCGTGTCCAACCGGAAGCCGATGTGGCGCGCCCGCTCGTTCGCCTCGGCCAGCCGGGGCGACCACGGGTCGTCGGCGTTGTGCACCACGACTTCCGCGTGTCCGAGGAGCTTGCCCTTGTCGGCCGCGTACGCCTCGATCGAGCCGTGCCAGTCGAGGTGGTCCTCGGCGACGTTGAGCACCACGGCGGCCCGCGGGGCGAGGGTGTTCGACCAGTGCAGCTGGAAGCTGGACAGCTCAACGGCCAGCACGTCGTACCCGGCGTTGACCGCGTCCAGCACGGCGAACCCGACGTTCCCGCAGGCGACGGCATTGAGCCCGGCCGCGCGCAGGATCGACTCCAGCATGCCGACGGTGGTGGTCTTGCCGTTGGTGCCGGTGACCGCGAGCCACACGGGCGGCTTCTCCCGCCGCTGCCCGATCCGCCAGGCCAGCTCGACGTCGCCGATGACCTCGACCCCGGCGCCGGCCGCCGCGACCAGCAGCGGCGAGGTAGGACGCCAGCCGGGGCTGGTCACCACGAGATCGACGCCCACGGGCGGCTCGGTGAGCCCGGGCACCAGCTCGGCGCCCAGGCCCGCCAGCTCGGCGAGCCGGGCGACGTTGCCGTCGGTGACGGTGACGCGCGCGCCCAGCTCCAACAGCGCGGGTACCGCCGAACGCCCGGTGACCCCGGCGCCGGCGACGAGCACGTGACGTCCGGCGAACACGGGTACTAGCCTCCCGCGCCCAGCTGCTCGGAGTAGAACAGGCCGAGCCCGAACATGCAGCAGATCGCGGCCAGTAACCAGAACCGGATGATGACCGTGGTTTCCGCCCAGCCCGCGAGTTCGAAGTGGTGGTGGAACGGTGCCATCCGGAACAGCCGCCGCCGGGTTGTGCGGAAGACCGCGATCTGCAGCACCACCGAGATCATCTCGACCATGAACAGGCCGCCGATCACGATGGCCAGCAGCTCGGTACGGGTGGTGATGGACAGCCCCGCGACCAGCCCGCCGAGTGCGAGCGAACCGGTGTCGCCCATGAAGATCTTGGCCGGTGCGGCGTTCCACCACAGGAAGCCGATACACGCCCCCGCCGCGGCCGCCGCGACCACCGCCAGGTCCAACGGATCACGCACGTCGTAACAGGCGGCCTGCGGGCTGTTCACGCAGGAGAGCCGCTCCTGCCAGAACGCGATCACCACGTACGTCGCGAGCACCATCGCCGAGACCCCGCCGGCGAGCCCGTCCAGGCCGTCGGTGAAGTTGACCGCGTTGGACCAGCCGGACACCACGATGTAGACGAACACCACGAACAGGATCGACGGGAACGTGATCAGCGCCAGGTCACGCACGTAGGACAGATGCCGCGACGCGGGTGTGAGGCCGTACTTGTCGGCGAAGTTGAGCACCAGCACGCCGAACGCGACGGCGACGATCAGCTGCCCGACGAGCTTCGCGGTCTTGTTCAGCCCGAGGTTCCGCTGCTTGCGGATCTTGATGAAGTCGTCGAGGAAACCGACGACACCCAGCCCCACGGCCAGGAACAGCACCAGCAGGCCGGAAACCGACGGCAGCTGCCAGTTGATCAGGTGGGCGAGGAAGTAGCCGGCGACGGTCGCGGTGATGATCGCGACCCCGCCCATGGTCGGGGTGCCGCGCTTGGACTTGTGCCCCTGCGGGCCCTCCTCCCGGATCTCCTGGCCGAACCCGCGCCGGGAGAACACCCGGATCAGGTACGGCGTGAGTAGAATGGAGACCAGGAGGCCGATCCCCGCGGCGACCAGAATGCTGATCAAGCGACACCATCCTCGAGCAGCGCGTCCGCCACCCGCCACAGCTGGGTGTAGTTGGAGGCCTTGACGAGTACGACGTCACCGGGTTCGAGCTCCGCGCGCAGCAGCGCCGTAGCCGCGTCGGTGTCGGGCACCAGAACGGACTCCTCTCCCCAGGAGCCCTCGTGACTGGCTCCCTGGTGCATGGCCGCGGCCTCGTCTCCGACGGCCACCAGCCTGCTGATGTTGAGCCGGACCGCGAGGCGGCCGATCTCGTCGTGCGCGGACACGCTATCGGCACCCAGTTCGCCCATCACACCGAGGACCGCCCAAGATCGCCGGCCGCGGCTCATCGAGGCGAGCGTCTTGAGTGCCGCGCGGACGGATTCGGGGTTGGCGTTGTAGGCGTCGTTGAGGATCGTGACCCCGTCGGCGCGGGTGACGACCTCCATCCGGCGCGCCGAGCGACGCTCCACAGTGGACAGACGGGCGGCGATCGCGGCCACATCGGACCCGAGTTCGAGCGCGACCGCGGCGGCGGAAAGCGCGTTGCCCACATGGTGTTCACCGTGCAGCGCCAGCGTGACGTTCGCTTCGCCCCGCGGGGTGATCAACCGGAACGACGGGCGCGCCTGCTCGTCCAGCGTGATGTCCTCGGCGCGGATGTCGGCGTCGGGATGCTCCCCCACGTACACCACGCGCGCCTTGGTACGGCTCGCCATCGCGGCGACCAGCGGGTCGTCCAGGTTCAGCACGGCAACCCCGTCTTCGGGCAGCGCCTCGACCAGCTCGCCCTTCGCCTGCGCGGTCGCTTCCCGCGAGCCGAACTCGCTGGCGTGCGCGGAGCCGACGTTGAGCACGACGCCGATCCGCGGTGGCGCGGTCGCGGCCAGCTCGGCGATGTGACCGCGGCCGCGTGCGGACATCTCCAGCACCAGGTGCCGGGTGTGCTCGTCGGCGCGCAGCACCGTCCACGGGTGGCCGAGCTCGTTGTTGAAGGACCCGGGCGGCGCGACCGTCGGGCCCAGCGGCTCCAGCAGCTGCGCGATGAGGTCCTTGGTGGACGTCTTGCCGGACGAGCCGGTGACGCCGACGACGGTCAGGTCCTTCAGGTGCGTCACGACGTAGTGCGCGAGCTTGCCGAGCGCCGCGAGCACGGCGGCGCCGGACCCGTCGGTGTCCCCGGCCAGCACGTACGACCGCTCGTGCGCCCCGTCGCCGACCGGCGGCACGACCACCGCGGGCACGCCGACCGGCCGCGCGGCGAGCACACCGGCAGCCCCGGCCTGCGCCGCCTTCCCGGCGAACGTGTGGCCGTCGACCTTTTCCCCTGGCAGGGCAAGGAAAAGCCCACCGGGCCCGACCTTGCGGGAGTCGAACTCGACGCTGCCGGTGACTTTCGCGCTGCCGTCACTGTCGTGCACCGTCCCGCCGACGATGCTGGCGATCTCCGCCAGGCTGAGCGAGATCAAACGGATACTCCTGGTTGTCCCTCGAGCCGGTGGCGGATGGCGGCCGCCAGCTCGTCACGGTCGGAGAAGGGATGCACGACGCCGCCGGCCTCCTGGCCGGTTTCGTGCCCCTTCCCCGCGATCAGCACCACGTCGCCGGGCTCGGCCAGTTCGACGGCCTTACCGATGGCGGCGCGGCGGTCCCCGATCTCCAGCACCCGGCCGCCGGCGCGGGCGGCGCGCGCCCCGGTGAGCATCGCCGCGCGGATCAGCGCCGGGTCCTCCGAGCGGGGGTTGTCGTCGGTCACGATGAGCACCTCGCTGCGGCGCGCGGCGGCCTCGCCCATCATCGGGCGCTTGCCGGTGTCGCGGTCGCCGCCACAGCCGAGCACGGTGATGACGCGGTTGTCGGTGCGGGCCCGCAGGGCGTCCAGCGCCTCGGCGACGGCCGCGGGCTTGTGCGCGTAGTCGACGACGGCGGCGAACTCCTGCCCGAGGTAGACGCGCTCCATCCGGCCCGGCACCTCGACGTCGGCGAGGCCCTTGACGATCTCGTCGAGTGCGACGCCGGTGGTGTCCAGGATCGCGGCCGCGAGCAGCGCGTTGGCGATGTTGAAGGCACCCGGCAGCGGCAGTGTCGCGCGGGCGGCGCGGCCTTCGGGTCCGTGCAGCGTGAAGGACTGCTTGCCGGTCGGTGTGGTCTCGACGTCGGCGGCGGTCCAGGCGGCCTCGACGCCCTGCTGGGTCGACACGGTGATCGTGTGCGGCTTGACCAGTGCCTGGCCCCACGCGGTGTCGATGACGATGACCTCGGTGCTGGAGCGCCCGTCGAACAGCAGCGACTTGGCGGCGAAGTACTCCTCCATGTCGCGGTGGAAGTCCAGGTGGTCCTGGGAGAGGTTGGTGAACGCGCCGACGGCGAACCGGGTGCCGTTGACCCGGCCGAGGGCGAGCGCGTGGCTGGAGACCTCCATCGGCACGTGCGTGACGCCCCGCTCGACCATCACCGCGAACAGCGCCTGCAGATCCGGTGCCTCCGGGGTGGTGAACGCGCTCGCCAGCCGCTCGCCCGCGATCCGGGTCTCGACCGTGCCGATGAGCCCGGTGGTGCGGCCGGCAGCACGCAGCCCGGCTTCGACGAGGTAGGCCGTCGTGGTCTTGCCGGAGGTCCCGGTGACGCCGAGCACGGCCAGTTCGAGCGACGGCTCGCCGTAGATCCACGCGGCGACCGAACCGAGGACCGCGCGGGGATCGTTGTGCACCAGCACGGGCACCTCGGCATCGCGCAGTGCTGGGCGCTCGGCACCGGCCTCGTCCGTCAGCACGGCGGCGGCGCCCGCGGCGAGCGCCTCGGCGGCGAAGTCCGCGCCGTGCGCGCGGGCGCCGGGCAGCGCCGCGAAGAGGTCGCCCGGGATGACGTGCTGGGCGCGCAGCGTGGCGCCGGCGACCGCCGTCTCGTCCTGCCCGATCACCCGGGCGTCGGCGCGGGCGGCCAGTGTGGCGACGGGAACCGGCTCGATCCGCTCGGGCCGCGGCGGCGCGATCGCCGCCTTGACCGGGCTGTCCGGGACCTGCCCTTCATTGTTGACCGACACAGGCCGGAAGGTTACCGACGCGATGGTCCACTCCCGCGAGCCGGTACGGATTCCGCCGGGATCGGGGCCCGCAGGCTCATTGGTTGATCTGCAAGGGCATGTAAGGCGTCGGCTCCGGGGAGAGCGGGATCTGGTACCGCTGCGTGAGATACGACGCGAGATCGTGGAACAGCGGGGCCGCCGAGTGGCCGGCGGGCAGCGTCGTGTCCGGGGCGTTGAGCCAGATACCGACCACGAACCGCGGGTTGTCGGCGGGCAGCATGCCGGCGAACGTGATGTTGTACAGCGAATCGCTGTAGGCCTTCGTCACCGGGTTGACCTGCTGCGCGGTGCCCGTCTTGCCGGAGATCTGGTACCCCTCCAGCGAGGCGGTCGGCGCCGTGCCGCTGTTACCGTTCTTCCCGGTCTGGGTGACCGCGCGCAGCATGTCCCGCACGGTCGTCGCCGTCTGCGGGCTGACCACCCGCTCGGTCTTCGGCGCGGGCTCCGGCACCACGGTGCCGTCCGGCCGGACCTCACTCTTCACGATGCGCGGCTGCACGCGCAGCCCGTTGTTGGCGATCGCCTGGTACATCCCGGCCATCTGCACCACGGTCATCGAAAGCCCTTGCCCGATCGGCAGGTTGCCGAACGTGGTGCCCGTCCACGTGTTGCGCGGCGGCACGAACCCGCGGCTCTCGCCCGGCAGGCCGATGCCCGTCGGCTGCCCGATGCCGAACTTGCTCAGGTAGTCCAGGTACCGGTCCGGGCCGACCTGTTGCGCCAGCAATAGCGTGCCGATGTTCGACGACTTCGCGAAGATCCCCGTCGTGGTGTACTGCACCGTCCCGTGTGTCCACGCGTCGTGCACCGTGTGGTCGGCGATCTTCAGCGAGCCGGGAACCTGGTTCACCGCCTGCGGAGTCGTCACGCCGGTGTCGATCGCCGCGGTCGCGGTGATGATCTTGTTCACCGAACCCGGTTCGTACGGGGTCGTCACCGCCTGCAGGTTCATCAACGTCGGATCGGCGAAGGTCGACGGGTCGTTCGGGTCGAACGTCCGGTCGTCGGCGAGGCCGTAGATCTCCCCCGTCTTCGCGTCCATGATGACCGCGCTGCCGCCCTTGGCGTGCGACTGCTGGACATAGTCCGAAAGCTGGCTCTGCAACGCGTACTGCACGTCGGAGTCCAGCGTCAGCACCAGGTCGTTGCCCGCGGTCGCCGGCTGCACGTCACGCTCGGTACCGGGGATGATCACATTGTTGTTGCCCTGCGCGGTATCGGCGACGTACTCCCCCGGCTTGCCCGCGAGGTCCGCGTCCCTGGTCATCTCGAGCCCGGCGAGGCCGTGCAAGTTGTGCTTGGACACATCGGGATCGTCGGTGCGCCAGTTCGCCAGACCGACCACATTGGACGCCAGCGTGTTGCCCGGGTACTCGCGCGCCGCCTGCTGCTCGCTGCCGATCTCCGGGAACTGCTTGGTGATCTCGTCCGAAACGGACGGTTCCACGTCCTTCACCAGGTAGGTGAAGTCCTGCGGCTTGTGGAAGTCGGCGAGCATCTCGGCCTCGGTGACCTTGCCCGGCAGCTTCGCGGCGATGAACTTCGCGGCCGCGGCCGCGCGGGTGTCGAAGTTCTGGCCCAGCGCCGGGTTCTTCTGCGCGTAGTCCGTCCACGTCCGGCGCATGATCTTCAGGTTCACCGACAGCGCGCGCGTTTCCACGCTGAACGCGAGCTTGACGCCGTTGCGGTCCTCGATCGCACCCCGCTTCGCCGGGATGGTCATCGTCGTGGTGCGCTGGCTCTCCGCCTTCGCGGACAGCGCCTCCGCCTGGAAACCCTGTACCTGCACCAGTTTCAGCGCGGCCACGACGAGCACCCCGACCAGCGCGATCCGGACCGCGACGTAGCGTCCCTTGCCGGTGGCCGCACCCGGCCGCCCCGCGACCTGCCGGACGCGGGCGGTGTAGGTGCGGCGGGGCCGGCCGCGGCCCGCCATTACTGGCCTCCCGCCTGCACCGGCGGTTGCTGCTCGTCGCCCTGGGCCACATCCCCCTCGATCGGCGCGGTGTTCTGGCCGGTCGGCGGAGCCTGCGTCGTCGGGTTCGGTGTCGTCGGATTCGGCGTCGCCGGCGGGTTCTGGGCCGCGGGCGGCGCGGCGGGCGGCGGCGTCGATGCCGGGGTCGTCGGGGCGGGCGGCGGCGGCGCCTGGACGGCCTTCTTCGGCTGCCCGACGACGGTGATCGAGCCGTCCGGGTTCTGCACCAGGTGCGCCGGGTCACCGGCGGGCACCATGCCCAGCGCCTTGGCCCGGTCGGCGAGCGAGGACGCCGCCTCCGCCTTGGTCACCCCCTGCTGCAGCAGCTCGGACTGCTCGGCGAGGCCCGCGTTCTCCTGCCGGATCTGCTCCAGCCGGTAGGAGTCGGCGATCGCCTGCGTCGAGAGCAGCAGCGTGGTGGCCACCCCGGCGGCGAGCAGCGTCATCACGATCAGCACGAACGAAGCCCGCGACCGGGGCCAGTGCAGGCGAAGCTTGCGCGGCTCGGGCCGCGGCCCGGTTTCGTCGCGGCGCACCTCTTCCGCGCGTTGTGCGCGGCGCGCGTACGCCCGCTCGGCCGCGGTGCTGCGCTGCTGGCCGGCGCGGGTGTGCCGCCGCTCGGTGCGGGTGGCCTCCCTGGTCACCGTGCCGGTCTGCGACGGGTCTTCGACCGGGGGCTTCCGCCGGGTCCGGGTGGGCGCTGTCATGCCGCCGCCTCCTGTATCCGTTCCGCCGCGCGGAGCCGCACCGAAGCGGCCCGCGGGTTGTGCTCGATCTCGGTCTCGCCGGCCTTCTCGGCCCCTCGGGTCAGCAGTTTCAGTTCCGGTCCGTGCCCGGGGAGCTCGACCGGCAGCCCCGGTGGCGTGCGGGACTTCGCCAGCTCGGCGAAGGCCTGCTTGACGATCCGGTCCTCCAGCGACTGGTAGGACTCCACGACGATCCGGCCGCCGACCGAGAGCGCTTTCAGCGCGGCCGGGATCGCGTCGCGCAGGACCGCCAGCTCACCGTTGACCTCGATCCGCAGCGCCTGGAAGGTGCGCTTCGCCGGATGCCCGCCGGTCCGCCTGCTGGCCGCCGGCACGGCGTCGTAGAGCAGCCGCACCAGCCGGTCGCTGCGGTCGAAGGGCTCGCGTTCCCGTTCCGCCACAACGGCTTTGACGATCCGCTGGGCGAACCGCTCCTCGCCGTAGTCACGCAGGATGCGCACCAGCTCGCCGGGCGGATAGGTGTTCAGCACGTCGGCCGCGGTCGGTCCGGTGGTCGGGTCCATCCGCATGTCGAGCGGCGCGTCGCGGGCGTAGGCGAACCCGCGGTCGGTCCGGTCGAGCTGCATCGACGAGACACCGAGGTCGAACAGCACACCGTCCACTGTGGACAGGCCAAGATCGGCGAGGACATCCGGCAGCCGGTCGTACACCGCGTGCACCAGCTCGACCCGATCCCCATGGCGGGCAAGCCTTTCCCGGGACCGCTCGAGCGCGTCCGGGTCCCGGTCCAGCGCGATCAGCCGCAGTCGCGGGTGCGCGGACAGCAGGGCGTCGGAATGGCCGCCGAGACCCACGGTCGCGTCGATGAGCACCGCGGGACGCCCGGTGATGGCGGGAGCGAACAGGTCGAGCACCCGCTCCAGCAGTACCGGCACATGTTCGGCCACGATCACCCCCCTTTCGCCCCAAGAGAAAACGGATGCCGTCAGGTCCCCGCCCGCCCGCTGAGAACCTGGTGCCGGGGAAGGTGCACCAGGGCCACTGAGCGGACAGAGGCCTCACGGCATCCGAGTCCAGGTCGTCCTGCCGGGTCCCACGCCCCCCGACGGCGTGGGTACCGGCTCACCGCCACGTCTAGAACACGCCCGGCAGAACCTCTTCCTGCGCCTTGGCGTAGCTGTCCTCGTGCTCTTCCAGATAGGTCTCCCAGGCCTGGGCGTCCCAGATCTCCAGCCTGGTGATCGCGCCGATCACCACACAGTCCTTCTCGAGCCCGGCGTAGCGCCGGAGCTCGGGCGCGATCGCGACGCGCCCCTGCCCGTCCGGGCGTTGCTCATCCGTCCCGGCGAACAGATAACGCTGGTAGGCGCGGACCGCTTCGTTGGTGAACGGCGCTTCGGCCACCTTGCGGGCCATCTGCTCGAACTCGGCGCGCGGGAAGACGTAAAGACAGTGGTCTTGTCCCTTGGTGACCATCAGCCCACCTGCCAGCGCGTCGCGGAACTTCGCGGGCAGCGTGAGCCGCCCCTTGTCGTCCAGTTTCGGAGTGTGGGTACCGAGGAACACCGGGCCCCACCTCCCACGGGGACTCCCTTCCGCCCCACTGTGCACCACGGTACCCCACTTTTCTCCACAGTCAACGGCTTCTGACGCCCCTTCTGAGCGAATGTCGCCGAGTTTGCGCAGGTGAGACCTGGTGGTGCCGAGTGGGGGAAAGGTGGGGGACGGCGCCCGCCCCTCCCCCGCATCGGGGGTAGAAGACGCGCCCCGAGCTAGCCCGGCAGGGTCATCCGGGGCGTTCGGGGGGCGAAGTGGGGAGCCGGGTGGAGCGTGGTGGGGAGTGGGGGGCCGAGTGGGGCTCAGTCGAGGAGTTCGGCCAGCCGCGCGGCGAGCCGGGCTGGATCGGCCGGGATCAGCGTCAGCCAGTCCTCGCCGCCGCGGCCCGGCGCGACCATCCCGCAGTACGCGCCGGCGCCGGTGGTGAACCAGCTGACCCCGCCGACCCGCCGGACCCGGCCGTTTTCGCGCACCCGTACCGAAAACTGCCCGGCACCCAGCACCGGCCGCGCCTGGATCGCGCGGATCTCCGCGAGCTGTTTCGCGACCGCGTCCGAAGCTTTGCCCTCGAGCGCGGACGACGGCACGCTCACCCCGAACCCCGGGCCGGCGTCGAACGGCGGCAGTAATCCCACGATCGCCGGGAACAGCTCGGCGTCGCGGATCGCCGACAGGCCGATGGTCCGGCTCGGCTGCGCGGCCAGCACCGCGCGCCTGCCGCCCGCCGCGGCCACCGCCCGCAACGGCGTCTCGTCATCGAGCGACACCAGCGCCTCGCATTCGACGTACACGTCGGCGTCGGCCAGCGTTTCCAGCCGCGAGCTCAGCGTGGAACCGGCCCGGCCCGCCGTGGCGAGCCCTCGTTCGGCGAGGTTCTCGTACACCGCCTCGCGGATTTCGGCACGCTCCGCCGCCGTCCCGCCGACACCGCGCACGTCCAGCGGCACCGGCACCCGGGCGTGCCCCAGGTCCTGCCACAGGATGTCGAACGCCGAAGCCGAAACGCGGATCAAGACAGCTCCGGCAGCGCCTCGAACGACCGCGCCGGCACCGCGGCCCGCAGAGCGGAATCCCGCGCGTTCATCACGTCGATCGCCTTGAGCCGGGCCGCCTCGGACTGCTCGCGCCGCGCTGCCATCGCGTCGGACAGGCCGATCAGCCCGAGCACGTTCCCCGCCGTCTCGCGGATCATCGCCACCGGGTCGTACGGCACCGGCGGCGGCATCTCGGCCCGCGCCCGCGCGGCGATCCCGGCCTGGTCGGTCACCGCGTCCGCGAGCGCGAACGACGCCCCGGCCGCCTGCTCCGACCACGCCGACACCCGGCCGAGCGCCGCGCGCACGGCATCGCCGCCCGGCCCCTGCCAGCCCTCCTGGCTGCGGTCCGCCATGGACGAGAGCAGCTCCATCGACTCACGCAACCGCGCGCCGAGCCCGGCCCACTGCTGCCCGACCTGGCCGGCCGCGGCGGGATCGTTGCCCGCGGCCACTTCCGCCGCCATCTCCTCGTGCGTGCGGGACTCGTACCCGCGCACCGGTTCCGGAACTCCCACGGCCACTCCCCAAGAGATTGGTTGAAACTGGTTTGCGTAGTGGTGCGGGTGGCGGCGCCAGCTGACGGCCCACCGCAAGCGGCTCCGCCGCTTGTCAAGACACCCCCTACGGCAGCTTCGGTTCGATCAGCTGCGCCACGGTGACGGCACGCCGGCAAGCGAGATTCGTGTCGCGGAAGCTCGCG
Source organism: Amycolatopsis sp. GM8 (assembly GCF_021653975.1). Classification (GTDB taxonomy): domain Bacteria; phylum Actinomycetota; class Actinomycetes; order Mycobacteriales; family Pseudonocardiaceae; genus Amycolatopsis_E. The sequence goes on from NZ_JAJKFK010000003.1 coordinate 729,639, forward strand.
TTGGTCACGTCGACCTGCACGCTCGCCTTCGCGCCGGCCGGCAGCAGCACGGCGCACGACCCGTCACCGGGCACGCGGGTCGCTTCGCGGCGCCCGACGGTAAGCGCTTTCCCGCCGTCGGTCTTCAGGTCCGTGACCGCGGCGGTGTCGTCGAGGGTGACGGTCAGGCCGAACAGGCCCGACACGGTCCAGTCGCAGGCCCGCGCCGGGCCGATGACCTTGTCCTTGCCCAGCGAGGTCAGCCCGGCGTCCGACCGGTCAGGCGAGGACAGCAGATCGCAGGGGGCGAGCGCGGCGAGTCCGGTCTTCGGTTCCGGGGCGGGCGCGGGCGGCGCGGCCACCTGGGCACCGCACCCGGCCAGGAGCAGACCGGCCGCGAGCGCCGGGCCGGCCAGTGCCCTAGCCGCCATGGCAGTCGACGCCGCCGGCCGCCGAGTCGTCGGAGTCCTGGTACTGCTTCAGCGCCTTCGCGATGTCGCCCTTGAGTTTGTCCAGCTCACGGCCGAACCGGGTCAGCTGCTCGGCGGCCGAACCGGGACCGTCGATCCCGTACCGCGCCATGAACTCGCCGATCTCCGCGGCGTAACCACCGCCGAGCGGCACCGTCCGGCCCAGCACGCGGGCCTCCCGCACCATCTCGCCGACGACATCCTGCAACTGGGTCAGCTGCGCGAACGTGGCCGTCGCGAGCTCCGGGGACACCGCGAACGCGCCCAGGTGCACCTGCGTCTCGCCCATCCGCGCCTTTCCGTGACCGGCTGAATCCTCACCGCAAGCATAAGGGGTACCCCGGCGAAAACCCATCACCAGCGAAATTGAGGGCTGGCTCACGGGGTTGGCGTAGGTTTGACACACTTGGTGGCAGGCTGGATATCAGTGGGTATCCGCCGAGGAGACGCTGCCGCGCCACCAGTCACCGGGGGCGCCCGGACTCGGTCCGGTCCGAGCACGCGACAGCTTCAGCACCAGGAGGTCGAGTGACGTCGAGGACACAGCCCGCGACGCCTGGCGAGTACACCGGCGAGCAGGGGCCGCCGGGACAAGCGCCGTACCACCCGTCGGCGGCGCCCGCCCACAACGGGCACGCGCCGCTCGACGAACTGAACGACACGATGCGGCGGATCGCGTCGAATGTCGAACGGGTGATCGTCGGCAAGCCCGAAGTGGTGCGCATCGCGCTCGTCACGCTGCTCGCCGAGGGCCACCTCCTCGTCGAGGACGTGCCGGGGGTCGGCAAGACCTCGCTGGCCAAGGCGCTCGCGCGGTCCATCGACTGCACGGTGAGCCGCATCCAGTTCACGCCGGACCTGCTGCCGAGCGACGTGACCGGGGTGTCGATCTACAACCGGCAGTCCGGCGAGTTCGAGTTCCGGCCCGGGCCGGTGTTCGCGAACATCGTGGTCGGTGACGAGATCAACCGCGCCTCACCGAAGACGCAGTCGGCGCTGCTGGAGTGCATGGAGGAGCAGCAGGTCACGGTCGACACCACGACCTACACCCTCGACGACCCGTTCATGGTCATCGCGACGCAGAACCCGATCGAGATGGAGGGCACCTACGCCCTGCCCGAGGCGCAGCGCGACCGGTTCACCGCGCGCGTCTCGATCGGCTACCCCGACCAGCAGGCCGAGCTCGCCATGGTCGACGAGCACTCGGGGCACAACCCGCTGCGGGAACTGGAGCCGGTGTCGGACGCGGCCACCGTGATGCGGCTGATCCGCCAGGTGCGCGGGGTGCACATGGCCCCCGAGGTGCGCCGCTACGCCGTGGACGTCGTCGCCGCGACCCGCCAGGTGCCGGAGATCCGGCTCGGCGCGTCCCCGCGCTCGACGCTGCAGTTCGTGCGCGCCGCCCGCGCGCAGGCGGCGCTGTCGGGCCGGGACTTCGTGGTGCCCGACGACCTGCACGCGGTGGCGATCCCGGTGCTCGCGCACCGGCTCGTGCTGACCACCGAGGCACACGCCGCCCGCCGTTCGGCCACCGACGTGGTGCGCTCGGTGCTGCACCGGGTCCCGGTGCCACAGGGCGGGCCCGCGCTCAACGGCCAGACCCGCCGGTAGCCGGCGATGCTGCGGTCGCTGTCGGGGCTGACCACGCGAGGCCGCTGCCTGCTCGCCGCCGGGATCGCGGCGGCGGTGTGCGCGGTGGTGCTCAACGAGCGCGACCTGCTGCGGGTCGCGGTGTTCACGGTAGCCCTGCCGCTCGTGGTGGCGGTGTTCATCGCGGCGTCGCGGGTGCGGATCGGCGCCGCGCGGCGGATGCTGCCCGACCGGGTCTCCGCCGGGTCGGCCAGTGAGGTCGAACTTGCCTTGTGGCGCAACGGAAAGCTCCCCGGCGGCGAGGTGCTGCTGGAGGACGGCGTGCCGTACGCGCTGGGTGCGCGGCCGCGGTTCGTGGTCGAACGGCTGCCGCACGGGCGGGTCGTCGCGCTGCGCTACCCGATCCAGCCGATGCTGCGCGGCATCCAGCAGGTCGGCCCGCTGCGGGCGACCCTGACCGACCCGTTCGGGCTGTGCGAGTTCGACCGCGAGCTGATCGGGCACACCCGGCTCGTCGTGGTGCCGCGCGTGGTGACCCTGTGGGGCCTGCCGAGCGGCGCCGGGATCGGCGCGGGCGACGACGGCAGCGTCCGGCTGCACGCCGGGCAGGGCGAGGCCGACGTGATCGTGCGGCACTACCGCCAGGGCGACGACCTGCGCAAGGTGCACTGGCGCTCGACGGCCCGCCGCGACGAGATCATGGTCCGGGTCGAGGAGCGCCCGTGGCGCGGCGGTACGACGGTGTTGCTGGACCACCGCGCGACCGCGCACCACGGCACCGGGCCCGCGGCCAGCCTGGAATGGGCCGTCTCCTTCGCCGCCAGCGTCTGCGTGCACGTGCGCAAGGCCGGGCACCGGGTGCGGCTGGTCAGCGAGCACGGCAAGGTCCTCGCGGACACGCCGGGCTACGAGGGCGAAGGCAGCAACAACACCGCCGACAACGTCATCCTGGACGCGCTGGCCGCGCTGCAGCCCGCGCACCAGCGGGATCTCACCACCGGGCACGACCCGGCCGAAGGGCAGGAACTGATCGCGATCCTGGGCACCGTGAGCAACGAGGCGGTCAACGAGCTGGCCCGGTTCCGGCCGCGCGGCATCCGCAGCCTCGCGGTGCTGCTGGACACGCCCGCGTTCGCGAGCGGGGTCAGCGTGCCCGAGAAACGGGCCGCCGCCACCGAGGAGTCGGCCGCGCTGCTGCGCGCCGCGGGCTGGGGTGTCGTGATCGCCGACCCGGCCACGCCGATGCCGCAGGTGTGGACCGAGCTGTGCCGCACGGGCGCGGGCCGCGGCGCGCTGATCGGCGGTCCGCTGTGACCAGTACCCTGCCCCGCCCGGACACCGCTCCCCCGGGACCGCCCCGGCTGCACACCCCTACCAAGCGGTACGCCGGGCCGCCGCCCGCCTGGCGCAGCAGCGTGCTCGCACCGGTCGGCGCGGGGGTCGCGGTGCTTGCCGCCTCGACCTCGCTGACCGGGGTCGTCGGTGGCGCCAGCTGGCTCGGCTACGTCGCGGTCACCGTCGTGCTGGTCGCCTGCACCGGGCTCGCGCTGCGCTCGATCCGCACCCCCACCCCGCTGGTCGGGCTGGCCCAGCTGGTCGTGCTCCTACTGCTGGTCACCGGCGTGTTCACCGGCAGCGGCATCCTCGCGCTCATCCCCGGCCCGGCCGCGTTCGCCGAGCTGAACGACGTGCTCGTGGCCGCGTTCGACCAGATCCGCACCGGCCTGCCGCCGGTCGACCCGACCCCGCCGATCCTGTGCCTGGTCACGATCGCGATCGGGCTGGTCGCGGTGCTCGTCGACACCCTCGCCGTCGCCGCGTCCGCGCCGGCCGCGACCGGTCTGGTGCTGCTGTGCGTGTACGCGGTCCCGGCGTCGCTGTCGGACACGATGCTGCCCTGGTGGACGTTCCTGCTCGGCGCGTCCGCGTTCGCCGCGCTGCTCGCGGTGGACGGCAACCACCGGCACCGCCGCTGGCGCAACCGCGACGCGCCCGGCCTCGGCACCTCCCCGGCCACGGCGTCCGCGCCGGTCGTCGTCGTGGTGCTGGCGCTGGTGTGCGGGCTGGTCGCCGGCACCACGTTCACGTTCGTCGGCACGGTCGGGCGGCTGCCCGGCAGCGGCCACAACGGGCAGGGCGCTGGCTCCGGCGGGCTCGGCGTCAACCCGTTCACGTCGCTGCGCGGCATGCTCGACCAGGGCAGCGCGGTGGACCTGTTCCGGGTCCGTGGTCTCGGCAACGACAAGCGCCTGCTGCGCGCGTTCACCCTCGACACCTACCGGCCGAACCAGGGCTGGAGCCTGCCGGACGGGCCGATGCCGGCGGGCTACCCGGCGAACCAGACACTGCCGGCCGCCCCGGGTGACGACGGCACCGCCGAGTCGCGGCAGATCCAGATCGAGCCGGTGAACTGGGTGGACGTGTGGCTGCCGGTGTACGGCCAGCTGCGCGGCCTGCAAGGTGTCGACGCCGGCTGGTACTACGACCCGGCCAGCGGCGCGGTGTTCAGCGAGCGCAAGCAGCACATGCAGCCCTACACCGAGGTCGCCTCGCTCACCGAGCCGTCGAAAGCGCAGCTGGAGACCATCAACCGCGCCCCGGCGGCCCCGGCGGTGTACTCGCAGATCAGCGGCGTGGACCCGCGGGTGGTGGCGCTGACCCAGCAGATCACCGCGGGCGCGCCGACGATGTTCGACAAGGCGAGCGCGATCTGGCGGTACTTCACCGCGGCCAACGGCTTCACCTACGACACGCAGACCGCCGCGGCCGCCGACTCCGACGCGCTGGCCGACTTCCTGCTCAACGGCAAGCGCGGGTTCTGCGAGCAGTTCGCGTCGGCGATGGCGGTCATGCTGCGGGTGCTGCACATCCCGTCGCGGGTGGCGGTCGGCTTCACCACCGGGTATGCCGACGGCGACTACCGCATGATCTCCTCGCAGGACGCGCACGCCTGGGTCGAGGTCTACTTCGGCGACGAGCTCGGCTGGGTCAGCTTCGACCCGACGCCCCGTTCCGACGGGCGCGGCTACGTGCCGCCGTACCTGGAATCGAGCGGCACGCCGAGCGACCCGTCGGCGTCGGACACCCAGGAAGTGCCGAGCATCTCGACCACGCACGTGGCCCCCAGCGGTGCGCAGGACGCGCAGAACGGCGGCACCGGCGCGAACGGCGGCCAGCAGGCCTCGCCTCCGGGGTCGGCGCCGGGCTGGACCGGCTGGCTGGCGCTGGTGCTCGTGCTGCTGGCGGTCGTGCTGACCGCCGGGGCGTACTTCGGGGCGAGGCTCGCGCGTGACCGGGTTCGCTGGCTCCCGCTCGTCGCGGCCGGGGCGTGGCTCTTGGCCGTGCTGCTGAGCGCGTGGCTGATCCACTGGTCGCTGGCGCTGATCCTGCTGGTGCTCGCCGGGGCGGTGCTCGCGCCCGCGATCGTGCGGGAGGTGCACCGGCGACGGCGCTGGCGGGCGATCACGGCGAGCGAGCCGGGCGCGGCCGACGCGGCCTGGGCCGAGCTGCTCGACGAGTGCGCGGACCGCGGGATGCCGATCCCGCCGTCGGACACCGTGCGCGCGGCGGCGCAGAAGGTCGCGCAGCAGCAGCATCTGGACCAGAGTGGTCAGGACAACCTGCGGACCGTGGTCGGTGTCGTGGAGCGATCCTGGTACGCACCGGAGGGCGGCGCGCAGGACCCGACGTTCGTGCCGGCGTTCGAAGGGGTGCGGGAAAGCCTGCGGCGCAACGCACCGATGTCGTGGCGGGGCCGGCTGTTCCCGCGGTCGATCTTCCGCCGCCGGGGCCGGTGAGCACGAGCACACGAAAAGCGAGTGCCCGCGCGGGCACTCGCTTTCGTCTTCGGACTACTGGTCCTCGAAGCGCTGGCGGAAGCGTTCTTCCATGCGCTGCGTGAACGAGCTCTTCTGCTTGGCGGGCGCACCCTTGCCGTCCTTGGCCGCCGCGCCACCGCGGCCGCCCATCACGGCGAGCACCACCCCGAAGAACATCACGAGGAATCCGAGCACGCTCGCTATCGGGACCTCGGCGACCCACAGCGCCCTGACCATCACGCCCACCACGAGCAGCGCGACTCCGACTACGAACAGCGCGATCCCCTGGACGCGGCGCCGGCGGGCTGGCCGGCGGAACCGGGCCCCCCGTACGGTAGACGCGAACTTGGGGTCCTCGGCATAGAGCTCGCGCTCGATCTGATCGAGCAGCCGCTGCTCATGCTCGGAGAGTGGCATCTTTCCTCCTCCGGCACAGCTGTCACGGGCGCCGGGCCGCGCAACGTCCTGGACCCAACAATCACACCCCGACCGGGGTGTCTTGAGTCCAGGATACGAGTCCTGCGCGCGGAGGACTACCCGATCCCGCCGGGAAGCTGTGCCCCGTTCGGTTCATCTGTGTTCCTGGTCCACGTTCCCTTCTCACGTGGGACCGTGGCGCCGCGGTTCAGCCGGGCCCGGTGCCAGCAGTGACGCCGGCCGGATGGCCGCGGATCCGAACTTCGATCGTGCGACGTCGGCCGCGACCTCGGCGTCCCGCCACCGTGGTTCGGCCCGCTCGAAGCTCAGCTGCTCGGGCGTGTCGGCTCCGGTGAGCCCGCCGGCCCGCACGCCGAGTAGCCGGATCTCGGCGCCGGAAATCGCCTCCGTGAGCAACGCGACAGCGGTCGAGTGGATCACCCGCGCGACGTCGGTGGCCGAGGCGAGGGTGCGGGCCCGGGTGATCGTCCGGAAGTCCGCGAACCGGACCTTGATCGACACCGTGCGGCCGCGGACCTTCTTGGCCCGCAGGCTCGCCGCGACGCGTTCGGACAGCCGCAGCAGCTCGCGTTCCAGGAGTTGCCGGTCGCTCTGGTCGGTGTCGAAGGTGTGCTCCGCGCTGATCGACTTGTCCGGGTTGTCGACGACCACGCCGCGCTCGTCGCGGCCGTTGGCGAGCGCGTGCAGGTGCTCGGCCGCGGCGTTGCCGACCGCGCGGCGCAGCCTCGGCAACGGTGCGGCGGCGACCTCCGCGACCGTGGTGAGTCCCATCCGCCGCAGGCTTTCCTCGGTGCGCTTGCCGACACCCCACAGCGCCGAGATCGGCAGCGGGTGCAGGAACGCCAGGGTGTCGGCGACCGGCACCACGACGACGCCGTCGGGTTTCGCCATGCCGGAGGCGAGCTTCGCGATGAACTTGACCCCGGCCACGCCGACCGAGCACGTGATGCCGTGGTCCGCGTGGACTCGCCGGCGGATCAGCTCGGCCAGTTCCACCGGGGTGGCTTTGAGCCGCCGGAGGGCGCCGCTGACGTCCAGGAAGGCCTCGTCCAGGCTCATCGGTTCGACGAGCGGGGTCAGCTCGCGGAAGATCGCCATCACGCCGCGGGAAACCTCGCCGTAGAGGCCCGGGGTGGGCGGGATGAACACGGCGTGCGGGCACAGCCGCCGCGCGACCGAGGCCGGCATCGCGGCGCGGACGCCGTACTCGCGCGCCGGGTAGTTGGCCGAGGTCACCACCGAGCGCGGGCCACTGCCGGCCACGATCACCGGCTTGGCGGCCAACTCGGGCCGGGTGCGCAACTCGACGGCCGCGAAGAACGCGTCCATGTCCACGTGCAGCAGACCGCAGCCGGAGTCGTCCGGCATCTGCCGCGGCGACACCCTGAACCGCTCGTGACCAGCGGGCAGGGCGGAGTTCCTTCCCATCGCCGCCGAGCCTACGTGGCCCCTACGACAGTTTCAGGAAGCCCGCCCGCTCCAATGCCTTGATCACCTGGGCGCGGGAAATGACCTGCGGCCGGGTCACGCCACGCTCACCTGCACCGGCGCCGTGACCGGATGGGCGGTCAACCCGGCCATCTCTTCCGGCGTCGCCTCTTCCAGAGACAACTCGGCAGCGTCCCGCACGTTCGCCAGTGCGGCCTCGACCGTCTCGCTCTGGATGATCGCGCCGGGCCGCTCGACGATCTGCACGACCTGGCCGCCATCGGGGTCGGGGGTGAGCAGCGCGGTCAGAAAGTAGCTCTCCGCCATACGTTTGCGGTCCCGCACGTTCCGATCAGCCCGGACGCCTCGCCAGTACATGCAGCCGGGAAGCGATGTCGCGCAGCGGGGAGACCATGCTCGCCGCGGTCTCGAAGTCCGTCAGGTCGTCGCCGCCGTACTGGGCGGCCTCCGCCTCGCCGAGTGAGTCGGACACCACGCCGTCGCCCTGCAGGAGCGCGATCTCGACGCCGACGCTCTCCAGCAGCGCGCGCAGCCCGGAGCTGTCGAAGCGGCGCCGCAGGCTCTCGCCGTCATCGGCCAGGACGCCGTCGGCGCCGGTGAGCAGGTGCCGTGCCTCGGCCAGGCGCCCGGCGAGCGCCCGGTGCAGCACCGCCGCGAACCGGTTCGCGGCCAGCACCGACACGGCACCTCCTGGCGCGACGGTCGCGGCCAGTGCGGCGGCCGCCCGGGCCGGATCATCCACGACCTCCAGCAAACCGTGTGCCAGCACCAGATCGGCCGACCCCGCCGGCACCCGCGCGGCGAGCGCGTCGGTGTCGTCGGCCACCACGGTGACGCGGTCGGCGACTCCCGTCTCCTGCGCGCGGCGGCTCAGCATGGCCAGCGCGTTCTGGTTCGGGTCGACCACGGTCACGACGCATCCCGCGGCGGCCAGGGGCACCGCCCAGACCCCGGTCCCGCCACCCACGTCCACCACGCGCGGTTCGGCCCTGCCCTGCGCCCGGACGCGCGCCACCTCGTCGTCGAGCACCCGCCAGACGGCGCTCGAGCCGCGTGCCGCCCCGATCTCGGTTCGCATGGTGAGACAGCGTAGTAAGACAGCGGGCGCGACCCGTGGGCGCACCCGGCTACTCTCGGGGTCGTGCACACGGTCGCCGTACTCAGCCTCAAGGGAGGCGTCGGCAAAACCACGGTCGCGCTGGGCATCGCCTCGGCCGCGATGCGCAGGGGCATCCGGACGCTGGTGGCCGATCTCGACCCGCAGGGCAACGCCACCGCGTCGCTCGACCCGCCCTACACCGACGCGACACTCGCCGACGTGCTGGAGAACCCGCACCGGTCGGTCCTCGAACGCGCCATCGCGGCCAGCGTGTGGAGCGACGACGTCGAGGTGCTCGTCGGCGCCGAGGATCTGGAGGCGCTCAACGAGCCTGGCCCGGACGAGCGGCGGCTGGCCAGCCTGTCGCGCGCGCTCGACGAGCTGCACGACTCACCGCCCCGCGGCAAGGGGTACGACCTGGTGATCCTCGACTGCCCGCCGTCGCTGGGCCGGCTCACGAAGTCGGCGCTGGTCGCCGCCGACAGCGCGCTCCTGGTCACCGAGCCGACGATGTACGCCGTCTCCGGGGCGCAGCGCGCGCTCGAGGCGATCGAGAAGATCCGCGACGAGCACAACCAGGGCCTGCGGGCGGTCGGCGTGCTGGTGAACCGGCTGCGGCCGCGCTCGCACGAGCACCAGTTCCGCATCGCCGAGCTGCGCGAGTCGTTCGGCGCGCTGGTCATGCCGACCGCGATCCCCGACCGGCTCGCGATCCAGCAGGCACAGGGCGCGTGCAGCCCGATCCACGAGTGGCACTCCCCCGGCGCGCAGGAGATCGCGCTGACGTTCAACATGGTGCTGGCCAAGATCCTTCGGTCCACCCGCGCGGGCCGGCACCGGATCGACGCCGACGAGACCGAGACCACCGGGCCGATCGAGGCGATCCGCACCGATGCCCGAGGGTGACACCGTCTTCCTCGCCGGCAAGATGCTCGACCGGGCGCTCGCCGGACGGACGTTGTCCCGCACCGACTTCCGCCATCCCGCACTCGCCACCGCCGACCTGACCGGCCGGCAGGTGCTGGGCGTGGGCACCGTCGGCAAGCACCTGTTCACCCGGTTCTCCGGCGAGCTGAGCCTGCACAGCCACCTCAAGATGGACGGCACCTGGGAGATCTACCGGGCCGGCGCGCGGTGGCGGCATCCGGCGCACCACATGCGGGTCGTGCTGGCCGACGCGCGGGTGCAGGCCGTCGGGTTCCGGCTGCACGATCTCGAGCTGCTGCCCACCGGCGAGGAGTCCCGGCTCGTCGGGCACCTCGGCCCGGACCTGCTCGATCCACAGTGGACGGACGAGCACACCGCGCTGGCCGCCGCCGCGCTGGCCGCCGATCCCGCGCGTGAACTCGGTCTGGCGTTGCTCGACCAGCGAGTCATGGCGGGTGTCGGGAATTTGTACAAGTGCGAGATCTGTTTCCTGCTCGGCGTCACGCCGTGGGTTCCGGTGTCCGAAGTGGACACCGCGAAGGCCGTGGCGCTGGCGCGCAAGCTGTTGCTGGCCAACGCCTGGCGGCACGAGCAGGTCACCACCGGGGACCTCGCGCGCGGCCGCCGCACCTGGGTGTACGAGCGCACCCGGGCCGGCTGCCATCGCTGCGGCGGCCCGGTGCGGGTCGGCACCCAGGGCACGGACGTGCGGCGGCGGCCCACCTGGTACTGCCCGCGCTGCCAGCGCGGGCCCGCGCCCGCGGAGTGAAATAAATGATGTTGCGGCGACGCCCGGCGCCGGCATAACTTTGCGGTACACGGGAAAGGAGGTGGTCCTACGTTGAATATCGACAGGACTCGTGAGGTGGCTGTCCGCTAGCGGACAAAGCTGCGAGAAGCTCGTGCCGGCCGCAAGCCGGTACGAAGTGCCGCGCCCGTCGACGCCGCCGGCGTCCGGGCCGCGACAGGACAGTGGAGGCCTGCGAGGCAATACCAGGCAGTCACCGGACCCCCGGCGCCCCGAGCACAGTCCGGCTCGGGCCCACAGCGGCTGACGACGCTGCGGGAGCACGCGCCGGGGGTTTCCTGTCTCCCGGATCGCCGTCCAAGACCGGGAGTTCCGCCGGACTTGCCGCGCATCGGACACTTCCGGCGGGCCAACTACCAATCCGACCGAAAGTAGGCGGACACGGTCCGCAGCCGACCTGCTCACAGACACCCGTTTCCGCCGTGGCTGCCGTCGGATTGGTAGTGGACGGCGCTGTAACTTTTCAACATTTTCCTGCCGTAATTGCCCAGGTGACCCGCGCACATGCGACTACGCTGCTCCGTGTGCTGCAGCCCACATACCCCATCAGGACGCCGCGGCTGAACCTGCGCCCGTTCACCAGCACCGATATCGCCGCGTTCACCGCGATCTACACCCATCCCGACGTGATCCGCTACCTGACGTGGGAGCCGCACGGCCGGATGGAGATTCGCGAGCTGCTGGCACGCAAGGCGAAGCACACCGCCATCACCGAGCCCGGCCAGTCGCTGTCCCTCGCGGTCATCCTCGTCGACAGCGGAGAGGTCATCGGGGACATCTCGCTGGGCTGGGTGCGCGGCGAGCACGAAAACGGCGAAGTGATCATCGTGCTGCATCCCCGGTTCCACGGGAACGGCTACGGCGCCGAGGTGTGCCTCGAGATCCTCCGGCTGGGCTTCGACGTGCTCAAGCTGTACCAGATCTTCGGCGCCTGTGACACGCGCAACATCGCCTCCGCCTCCCTGATGGAGGGCCTCGGCATGCACCGGGACCCCACGCTGCGCGAGCGCGAGGAGCTCAAGCCGAAGTGGAGCGAGGAGCTGATCTACTCCATGCTGGCCACGGAGTGGCGAAGACGCTGAGCGAAGATGTAAGGCGTGCTGTTCGAGAAGCTGATCCGCCCCGCGCTCTACCGGCTGGCCGGCAATGACCCCGAGACCGTGCACGAGCGGACGGTGCGTGCCCTGAGCCTGCTGCGCGCGGAACCTCCGCTGCTGCGCGGCATCTACGCCGAGGACGACCCCGCCACGGTGTTCGGGCTGAGCTTCCCCAACCGGGTCGGGCTCGCCGCCGGGATGGACAAGGACGGGCGCGCGCTGCACGCGTGGCCCGCGCTCGGCTTCGGCTTCGTCGAAGTGGGCACGGTCACCCGGCTCGCGCAGCCGGGAAACCCGAAGCCGCGGCTGTTCACCCTCGCCGGGAACGACGCGGTCATCAACCGGATGGGGTTCAACAACTCCGGGGCCGACGCGCTCGCCGCCAAGCTCGCCGCGCGCGGGAAACCCGGGGTGCCGCTGGGCATCAGCATCGGCAAGTCCAAAGTGGTCCCGCTCGGCGAGGCGGTCGAGGACTACCGGTACTCGCTGCGCGCACTGTATCCGTACGCGGACTACTTCGCGGTGAATGTCAGCTCCCCCAACACACCCGGCCTGCGCGAGCTGCAGGACAAGGCCGCGCTGGCCGAGCTGCTGGGCGAACTCCAGCGCACGTCGGCGGACCTCGGTACGACGCCGCTGCTCGTCAAGGTCGCGCCGGATCTGACCGACAGCGCGCTCGCCGAACTGCTGGAAGTATGCGACGCGCACGGCGTGGCCGGGGTCATCGCGACCAACACCACGTTGTCCCGCAACGGTTTGACCGGTCCCGAGGCGGCCGCCGGCGCCGAGGCCGGCGGGTTGTCGGGCCGCCCGCTGGCCGAGCGGGCGCGCGAGGTCGTGAAGTTCGTGCACACCCACAGCGGGTTGCCGATCATCGGGGTCGGCGGTGTCCTTTGCGGACCGGACGCACGGCGGATGCTGGACGCGGGCGCGAGCCTCGTCCAGGTCTACACCGGGTTCGCGTTGAAGGGGCCGGGGCTGATCCGGGAGATCAACAGGACATTGGCCGGGTGGCGGTGAGGTAGCGCAGGTAGGCCCGCCAGTCGCCGAACTCCGTGATGTCACGGGCTTTCGCGGCGGCGCGCGCGGTGCAGTGGAAGCCGGCCGCGGTACTGCCGTCCGCCAGCTCGATCTCGGCGAGCGTCAGTCCGGGCAGGCCGGCCCGCAGGGAACCCAGCCCGGCCGGGGAGATCGTCCACCGTTCGCCGGCCAGCGGGGCGCCGTGGGTGACCGGCCGCACGCCGGGTTTCGGCGGGCTGCTGGGCAGCGCGTACAGCCGGTAGCGGCCGGACGTCAGCACCTGCCCGCGGTAGCGGGCGCCGAGCGCGACCAGTTGCGCGTTGAGCGGCTGGCCGCGCAGGTGGGTGCCGAACACGACGAGGTCGATTCCCGTTGCCGGGTAAGGGTTCTTCAGCTGCTCGACGTTGAGGTACGCGGCCAGGTCGAGCACGACCTGGTCCTCGAACGGCCGCGCGACGATCGTGACGCCGGCGACGGTGACGGCCGGCAGCCCGCGCGGCCCGGCGACGCCGGCCGGCAGCAGCAGCGCGTCGTGATCGCCGTGGAGTTCCGTGCTGTCAATGGTTTCCACGCTCGCGCCGGCGGCGAGCAGATCATCGACCGCCTTGCGGAACGCGTCCGGGCCCTCGCCGGCGATGGCGAGCTTCGGCCGCTCCCCTACGGCGAGTCGCACCGCCGCTGGCCAGGCCGGATCGGGCCCGGTCATCGCGATGAGGGCTTGCTGGCCGTCGGCGACGGAGCGGGCGACGACGGTGCGCGGAACCAAGCCCGGCGTCGGGGTGAGCACGGCGGTGCCTTCGCACGCCGCCATCTCGGTGCCGATGGCCAGGTCGGTCAGGCCGAGCGCGACGGCCGTGGCCGAGGTGGTCGTGCCGAGCACGATGGCGCCGGCGTCCGCGAGGCGGCGGACGGCGGTGTCGCTCAGGTCGAGCGTGCCGGTGACCGCGGCCAGCAGGCCCACGAGCGGCAGGGATTCGCCGGCACGCACGCGGACGTCGACGGCCTTGGCCTCGACGAGGACGTCTTCGAACGGGCGGAGGGTGGGCAGGAGTTCCGGTCGGCCGCCCTCGGCGATACGGTCGTATGCGGCGAGGACCTGACGGTGAGCACTGGGCGGCACCGGGGGTAGTGGTGCCGGTTCTGGGGGCAGCGTCTCCATCCCATTGACGGTAAGCAGCGGATATTCCGCGCACCAGCCGTCAAACGTTACACACAGGTATCAGCTGATTTCGCGCAGCGCGATCGCCAGGCCGGCGAGCCGGTCGGTCGCATCGGTCAGCGCGTCCTTCGACTGCCGCAGGCCGCTTCCCCCGGCGGCCACCGCGTGCCCGGCCGCGGCGACCAGGGCACCGTAGCCCTCGAGCCCGTCGTCGAGCTGCTCACGCAGGGTACGGATCGCCGTGTCGAGGGCCTTGCGGTCGCCCGCCGGCGCCGAATTGCGGGCGCGCTCGATCGCCTGGATGCGGCCCGCGAGGCCACGAAGCGCGGACGCGGCCTCGGCGGCGGTCGCCCGTGCCTCCTCGACCGACTCGTCGGAGACCATCGACGCCGGGGCGGACAGCTGTCGCAGCAGCTCGGCCAGCGACGCCTCGGACTCGGCGAGCCGCTCCATCGGCTCCCGGGCCGCCGAGCGGGGGCTCGGCAGTGGCGGCGGCGTGGTGCTGACCGGCAGCTCCGTCCGGTGCAGCTGGCGCAACCGCAGCCCGGTCCGCACCCCGAGGGTGCCGAACACGATCGCGCCCGCGATGCCGCCGAACGCCTCGGTCAGCCCGCCGGCGCCGATCAGCCCCAACCCGGTGGCCACCGCGTACAGGCCGCACAGCAGGGTCAGGATGATCCACAGGGTCAGCGCCCGCGAGGCCCGCCGCTTGCGGCGTTCGAGCTTCGCCGCGGGCGCGTTCCACCGTGCCCAGCGCGAGCGCGCCTCGGCGATCACCGGTACGTCGGTGATCGCCGTGGGACGCGCAGGCGCCGGCCGCCGCAGCGGATTCGCCCGCTGCCCTCCGGCGTCGGGCGGGAAGTACTGCTGCAGCTTTTCCTGAGCGCGCTGCGCGTAGTCGGGCAGCCGTTCGAGATGCTTCTCCAGCTTCGCGCCGAACTCGCCGAAGTCCCGTCTGCCCGACACCATGACGGCTCCGGTCAGGCCTTGTTGTTCTGCTGCTCGGCCTGCACCCGCGCCTGGATCTCACGCTGGATGTCGCCCGACGACGACGCGGGCGCCTTCGAGCCGTCGGTCACCTGCGCGACCGAATCGCCCTTCATCGACGCCCGGATCTGCTCCAGCCGCGAGTGCCCGGCCAGTTCCGTGGTGGCCGACTGGACCTCGAGCATCCGGCCCTGGACCGAGTTCTGCGCCAGCTCCGCCGAACCCAGCGCGGTGGTGTAGCGGCGCTCGATCTTCTCCCGGACCTCTTCCAGCGATGGCGTGTTGCCCGGCGCGGCCAGCTCCGACATCTGGTTGAGCGAGGCCGACACCTTCTCCTGCATCTTGGCCTGCTCGAGCTGGGAGAGCAGCTTGGTGCGCTCGGCCAGCTTCTGCTGCAGCATCGTGGCGTTGCGCTCGACGGCCTGCTTGGCCTGCGCGGCCGCCTGCAGCGACTGGTCGTGCAGGGTCTTGAGGTCCTCGATGCTCTGCTCGGCGGTGACCAGCTGGGTCGCGAACGCCTCGGCGGCGTTCTCGTACTGGGTCGCCTTCTGCTCGTCGCCCTTCGAGCGGGCCTCGTCGGCCAGCACGAGCGCCTGCCGTGCCGAGGCCTGCAACTTCTCGACCTCGCCCAGCTGGCGGTTGAGCTTCATCTCCAGCTGGCGCTGGTTACCGATCACCGCCGCCGCCTGCTGGGACAGCGCCTGGTGGTTGCGCTGCGCGTCCTCGATGGCCTGCTGGATCTGCACCTTCGGGTCGGCGTGCTCGTCGATCTTCGACGAGAACGCGGCCATCAGGTACTTCCAGGCCTTTACGAACGGGTTGGCCATCTGTTCCGCCTGCCTTCTTACGTCCCACTCTGTCCAAGTTGTCCCGACCGATGGGGCGCTGCACTACCCTAGCTTGGCAACGTCCCGGCCTCGGCGTGGGTTCCATCGTGTCAGGTCAGCGCCCGCGGTTCCAGGCGACCCCGGGGGAATTCAGGGACTACCCCGATCCTGCTCCCCGAAATGACCTCGAGGCCACCCTCCGGACGTGGGATGTCCGGAAGGTGGCCTCGCGTGAGGAAACCGGTGGTTTACGCCGCGACCATCTTCGGCGCGCGGATCGTCGTGCGCAGGGCCGGGCCCATGCGCTGCGGCGAAACCCGCAGGTCCGCGAGGTCGTTGCCGATCATGCCGTCGACGATGCGGCCACCTTCGAGCCCGTCGGCGGCCTCGTGGCGCTCCGCCTGCTCGCCCTTCGCGGCTTCGCCTTCGGCCATCGCCGCGACGTCGACGGTGTCGAGCGAGGAGATGTCCGCGGCCACGTTGTGCAGCAGTTCGCCGAGTGGGAGCTCCAGCGCCCCGCAGATGGAGGCCAGCAGCTCACTGGAGGCTTCCTTCTGGCCGCGCTCCACCTCCGACAGGTAGCCGAGGCTCACCTTGGCGGCGCGGGAGATGTCGCGCAGCGTGCGACGCTGGTTTGTGCGGGCATGACGGAGCCGATCACCGATCGCCTCACGCAACAGCACGGTCATCACGCGCCTCCCTTCCTGGTACCGACCACGTTACCCAGACCGAGCCCTCGAATGCAGCGGTTGACACGGTCGTACGCCAAGGGCGAACGTCTGGCTCAGGCCAGATGTTCCCCCAGTAAGACCAACGCGGCGCGGGCCGATTCGGTTCGAATCCCGGCCCGATCTCCTTCGAACCGGTACGTCCGGACCTCGCGCACCCCGGCTCCGGCCAGCCCGATGTGCACGGTGCCGGGGGCCACGCCGTCCTGCGGATCCGGCCCGGCGACGCCGGTCAGGCCCAGCCCCCAGTCGGCGCCGCAGCGGTCACGGGCACCCACGGCGAGCTGCGCCGCGACCTCCGGATGGACGGCGCCGCACTGGGCCAGCAGCACCGCGTCGACCCCGGCGAGGACCGCTTTCAGCTCGGTGGCGTAGACGATCAGCCCACCCCGGACGACGGCGCTCGACCCCGGCACTTCGGTCAGCGTCACGCAGACCAGGCCGGCGGTGAGGGACTCGGCTGTCGCCACGGTCTCGTCGCGCTCGATGAGCCGGGCGACGAGGTCGCGGGCCAGGGTCACGGCGCGACGGTCCGGGTGCCGCCCGCGCGCAGCCGCACCGCGCGCAGCACGTAGTCGGCGCCGGTCACCACGGTCAGCGCGATCGCGATCCCCATCAGCGTCCAGGACACCGGGTCGGTCCAGGCCGGCAGCGGCAGCAGGAACAGCACGATGGCCGCGATCTGGGTGAGCGTCTTGGCCTTGCCGCCGCGGCTGGCCGCGATCACGCCGTACCGGATCACCCAGAACCGCAGCAGGGTCACCCCGATCTCGCGGACCGCGATCACGATCGTGACCCACCAGTACAGCTCGCCGAGCACGCTCAGGCCGATCAGCGCGGCACCGGTCAGTGCCTTGTCGGCGATCGGGTCGGCGATCTTGCCGAAGTCGGTGACCAGCCCGTAGCGGCGGGCGACCCAGCCGTCGACCTGGTCGGTGAACGACGCGAGCGCGAACAGCGCCGTCGCGCCGATCCGCCAGGCCGTACTGGTCCCGTCGTCGACGAACAGCGCCACCACGAACACCGGCACCAGCAGCAGTCGCGTGCACGTCAGGATGTTCGCGATGTTGATGTTGGAGACGCGGGGCGGGGTCTCGTCGGCCACGGCGCTCACCCGTCCTCGCTTTCGGGGCGCACCAGCAGGTCCACACCCTCGCTGTCCACCACGCGGCAGCGCACGAACTCGCCCGCCGCGACGTCACCGGCGTCGAGCACGATGCACGCGCCGTCCACTTCGGGCGCCTGGTGCGCCGCCCGCCCGACGACCTCGTCGCCGGTTTCCTCGATCATGACGTCGACCAGTTCGCCGACGCGGTCCTCCGCGCGCTGCGCGGTCAGCTCCTCGACCAGGCCCGAGATCTTGGTGACCCGCTCGGCGACCAGCTCCGGGTCGACCTTCGCCTCGAACCCCTCCGCCTCGGTGCCGTCCTCGTCGGAGTAGCCGAACACGCCGACCGCGTCCAGCCGCGCGCCGGTGAGGAACCGTTCCAGTTCGGCGACGTCCTCCTCGGTCTCGCCGGGGAAGCCGACGATCACGTTGGTGCGGATGCCCGCGGCCGGGGACAGTTCGCGGATCTGGCCGATCAGGGCCAGGAACGAGTCGGTGGAGCCGAACCGGCGCATCCGCCGCAGCACGGTCTCGCTGGAGTGCTGGAACGACAGGTCGAAGTAGTCGGCGACGCCGGGCGTGGTCGCGATGGTGCGCACCAGATCCGGCCGGGTCTCCGCGGGCTGCAGGTACGACACCCGCACGCGCTCGATGCCGTCGATCGCGGCCAGCCGCGGCAGCAGCCGTTCGAGGGCCTGCGTGCCGCCGTCCTCGCGGCTGAGATCCTTGCCGTAGGACGTCGAGTTCTCGCTGACCAGGAACAGTTCTTTGACGCCTTCACCGGCCAGCCAGGCGGCCTCCGCGACGATGTCGTCGGGCTTCCGCGAGACGAACGAGCCGCGGAACGAAGGGATCGCGCAGAAGGAGCAGCGCCGGTCGCAGCCGGAGGCGATCTTCAGCGCCGCGACCGGGCCCGTGCCGAGCCGGGCGCGCGGGATCCAGCCGTGCCCGGGGACGCTGACCTCCGCCGCCGCGGTGGGCCGTTCGACGGGGCTGATCGGCAGCAGCTTGCGGCGGTCACCCGGCGTGTGCGAGGCGATCTTGTGCCCGGAGACGATCTCCCCGAGCCGTTCGGCGAGATCCGGATAGTGGTCGAAGCCCAGCACCGCGTCGGCCTCGGGCAGGCTGTCGGCCAGTTCGGCGCCGTAGCGCTCGGCCATGCAGCCGACCGCGACGACCTTCGCGCCGGTGTCGGCGGCGGCGAGCAGCGTGTCCACCGAGTCCTTCTTCGCCGACTCGACGAAGCCGCAGGTGTTGACCACGATGACTTCCGCGTCTTCGGGATCCTCGCTCAGCTGCCAGCCGCCCGCGGCAAGGCGGCCGGCGAGTTCTTCGGAGTCGACCTCGTTACGGGCGCACCCCAGGGTCAGCAGGGAGACGCGACGGGATTCGGCGGCGGCAGACACAACACTCAGGGTAGCTGGCGGAAGTGGGGGAACCCACGGCGACAGGGGCGTGCCGGCCCGATACCGTCGGCCGGTGCCGCATGATCCCGCCACCCGGATCGGCATCCGCCGCGCCCGGATCGCCGACGTCCGCCAGATCAAGGCCCTCGTGGACGCGGACGCCGGCCGGGTGCTCCTGGAAAAGGAACTCGTCACGCTGTACGAGAGCATCCAGGAGTTCTGGGTCGCCGACGCCGGGGGCGAGGTGCTCGGCTGCGGCGCGCTGCACGTGCTGTGGGAGGACCTGGCCGAGATCCGCACGGTCGCGGTGAACAAGGCCGCCCGCGGGCAGGGCATCGGGCACCGGCTCGTCGGGCGGCTCGTGGAGCACGCGGGGGAACTGGGCCTGCGGCGGATCTTCGTGCTCACCTTCGAGACCGGTTTCTTCGCCCGGCACGGTTTCCGCGAGATCGACGGAACGCCGGTGCCGCAACAGGTCTACGACGAAATGCGCCGGTCGGTCGATCCCGGTGTGGCGGAGTTCCTGGAGCTGCCGTACGCGAAGCCGAACACGCTGGGCAACTCCAGGATGCTGCTGGAGCTATAGCTACTGTGCCGCGAACGCGTCGGTGGCTTCGACGACCGCGCCGGTCATGGACAGGCCGCCGTGGCCCGCGTCGTCGAGGACGGTCAGTTCGCTTCCCGGCCAGGCCCGGTGCAGCAGCCATGCCGTGTCCAGCGGGCCGCTGACGTCGTAGCGGCCGTGGATCAGCACGCCGGGGATACCGGCCAGGCGGTGCATGTCGCGCAGGATCTGGTCGTCCGCCAGGAAAGAGCCGTTCGCCCAGTAGTGCGTGACGATCCGCGCGAAGGTCAGCTGGAAAGCCGGGTCGGCGATCGACAGGCGTGGCGCGGCATCCGGCGCGAGGGACATGTGCGTGTCTTCCCAGTCGCACCAGTCCTGCGCCGCCTTCGCGCGCACCGCCGAATCGGGATCATGGAGCAGGCGGCTGTACGCGGCGGCGAGATCGGATTCCCCGGCGGGCGCGCCGTCCCGGAAACGCTCCCATTCACGCGGGAAGACGCGGCCCATGTCGCGGGTGATCCAGTCGGTCTCCAGGCGCCGGCCGCTGGTGACCGCCGCGAGCACCATTCCCGTCACGCGGTCCGGATGCGCCTGTGCGTAGGCGAGGCCGAGCGTCACGCCCCAAGAGCCGCCCCAGACCAGCCACTGGCCGATGCCCAGGTGCGCCCGCAGCCGTTCGATGTCGGCGATCAGGTGCGGGGTGGTGTTGGCGGACAGGTCCACCACGGGCTCGGCCGCGGACGGGGTGCTGCGCCCGCAGTTGCGCTGGTCGAACAGCACGATCCGGTACCGCGCGGGATCGAACATGCGGCGGTGGTTCGCCGAGCAGCCACCACCGGGCCCGCCGTGCAGCACGAGCGCGGGCTTGCCGCCCGGATCGCCGCAGACCTCCCAGTACAGCGAGTGCCCGTCGCCGACGCCGAGCATGCCGGAGTCGTACGGTTCGATCTCCGGGTAGCGCCTACTCATCGTCGGCGGGCGCGCCGCCGCCGCGGATCATGAACAGCACGCCCTCCAGCTCGTCCGGCTTGACCAGCACGTCACGGGCCTTCGAGCCCTCCGACGGGCCGACCACGCCACGGCTTTCCAGCAGGTCCATCAGGCGGCCGGCCTTGGCGAACCCGACCCGCAGCTTGCGCTGCAGCATCGAGGTGGACCCGAACTGCGAGGTGACCACCAGCTCCGCCGCCTGCAGCAGCACGTCGAGGTCGTCGCCGATCTCCGGGTCGATCTCCTTGGCCTCGCCGGCCTTCGCGGCGGTGACCCCGTCGGTGTAGTCCGGCTGCGCCTGGTCCTTGGCAAACGAGACGATCGCAGAGATTTCCTCGTCGCCGACGAACGCGCCCTGCACGCGCACCGGTTTGCCCGCGCCCATCGGCAGGTACAGCGCGTCGCCCATGCCGATCAGCTTCTCCGCGCCCGGCTGGTCCAGGATGACCCGCGAGTCGGTCAGCGACGACGTCGCGAACGCCAGCCGCGACGGCACGTTCGTCTTGATCAGGCCGGTGACCACGTCCACCGACGGCCGCTGGGTCGCCAGCACCAGGTGGATCCCGGCGGCGCGGGCCTTCTGTGTGATCCGGACGATCGCGTCCTCGACGTCGCGGGGCGCGGTCATCATCAGGTCGGCCAGCTCGTCGACGATCGCCATGATGTACGGGTACGGCCGGTACTCACGCTCGCTGCCGGGTGGCGCGGTGATCTCCCCCGACTTCACCTTCTTGTTGAAGTCGTCGATGTGCCGCACCCGGTTGGCCTGCATGTCCTGGTACCGCTGCTCCATCTCCTCCACCAGCCAGGCGAGCGCGGCGGCCGCCTTCTTCGGCTGGGTGATGATGGGCGTGATCAGGTGCGGGATGCCCTCGTACGGGGTCAGCTCGACCATCTTCGGGTCGATCAGGATCATCCGGCACTCGTCCGGCGTCGCCCGCGCCAGCAGCGACACCAGCATCGAGTTGACGAAGCTCGACTTACCGGAACCGGTGGACCCGGCGACCAGCAGGTGCGGCATCTTCGTCAGGTTCGCGGTGACGAAGTGGCCCTCGATGTCCTTGCCGAGCCCGATCACCATCGGGTGGTTGTCCTTGGCCGCCTTGGGCGCGCGCAGCACGTCGCCGAGCCGGACCATCTCGCGGTCGGAGTTCGGCACCTCGATGCCGACGGCGGACTTGCCGGGGATCGGCGCGAGCAGCCGCACGTTGTCGGTCGCCACCGCGTAGGCGATGTTCTTGGTCAGCGCGGTGATCTTCTCGACCTTCACGCCGGGGCCGAGTTCGACCTCGTACCGGGTGACGGTCGGGCCGCGGGTGAAGCCGGTGACCTGCGCGTCGACGTTGAACTGTTCCAGCACACCGGTGATCGCCTCGATCATGGTGTCGTTGGCCTTGCTGCGGGCCTTCGGCACGTCGCCGAGCTGCAGCAGGTCGGGCGAAGGCAGCTTGTAGTCGCCTTCGACGGTCCTGGTGACCGCCATCGCGGGCGCGGCCTCGGACTTCTTCGGCTTCTTCTCCGGCACGTCCGCGGGCTTGACCTTCGGGGGCCGGGCCGGGGTCGGCGGCTCGGCGAGCGCGGCGTCGATGTCGAGCTGCTCCCCCGCGCCGTCGCCGCTGCCCTGGCGGCGCCGCGACGGTTTGCGCAGCCGCACCGCCTTCGGGTCGGCCTCCTCGATCGCCTTGTGCTCTTCCTCGAACGCGCGCTGCTCCTCGGCCATCCGCTCGCGCTCTTCGGGGTCGAGGCCCCACTCGCGCAGCGCCTGCGGGACGTCGCGGATCCGGGTGCCGGTGAAGACGAGCACGCCGTAGGCGAGGGCGAGGATCAGCACCGGCGCGGCGACCCACGGGGTCACGCCGCGGGCGAGCAGGCCGCCGGACAGCGCGCCGAGCTGACCGCCGGCGTACATCCGGTCGTCGTTGGTCTCGGGGCGGCGGCTGAACAGGTGCAGCAGGCCCAGCAGGGCGAACGTGACCAGCACGGTGCCGATGACCATGCGTGGCCGGGCCTCGGGCCGCGGTTCGGACCGCATCAGCGCGACCGCGGTCACCCACAGCACCAGCGGCAGCGACACCGACGCGGCGCCGAACACGGTGCGCGCGGCGAGTTCGAGATACCCGCCGATCGGGCCGCCCGCACGCCACCACAACGCGGCGGCGAGGACGAGTCCGAGGGCGATGAGCCCGAGCGCGATCCCGTCGCGGCGGTGCTCGGGCTCCAGCTCACGGCTGCGCCCGACGGTCCTGGCCATGCTGCCGACGCCGCGGGCCAGCAACGTCCACCCGCCGCGGACGGTCTTGGCGAACGCGCCGCCGGACGAGCGGCGGGCCGGTGGCCTGCGTGACGCAGATGCTCCGGCCGACCTCGCACGCGGCTTGCTCCCCGCACGCGACCCGCGCGCCGGGCTCCTGCTGCCACCGCGTTTCGCCGTCGTCCCTCTCCTCGTGGTCGCCGAGCCGCCTGCCATGGCTTCTACGGTAACGGCAGAACCGCAGGAGTCCCGTACGCCACTCTCGGCCCAAGGCGAACTTTTCCCCCACGCGTTCTGTCGGAGCCGGGAACCAATCGATCGGACCGAACCCGAATTTCACGACTGCCGCCTCCGCACCCCCGACGGCGGCGAAGCCGATATCTACGGCCCCACCGACGGCGAGTCGTTCGACAGCCTGGCGATCAATCACTTCTCTCCGGGCGAAGTCCTGGATCTGGTCGCGCGGTTCGCCCGGCAGGCGGACGCGGTCGTCCTTGCGCCCGGTTGCCCGGCATTCCTGACCGCGCCGAGCAGGCCGCCCACGTTCCCGCCGAGCTGCTCGGGATCCGGTGATCATCCGCAGCGGGGCCGACATCTCGTCCGCGCTCGCGGCGAACTGACCCCCTACCAGGTAGCGCCCGGTCCCCCACGCGTCTGAGATCCTCTGTCTTCATGAACGGGTCACCGCGCCGGGCACCGGCGATCTGGCGCACGATGGCGACGCTGGACACCGGTCTGGTCCACCTGGTCGGCAGGCTCGAGGTCAGCGGCCGCATCCCGCGCGAGCTGCGGGGCAAGCCGCTGCTGCTGACCCCGAACCACATCGGCGTGTTCGACGCGTTCGTGCTGATCGCGGCGTGCCGGCGGCTCGGCTTCGCGCCGCGGTTCCTGCTCGCCGGCGGGCTGCTGGACGCGCCGGTGCTCGGTCCCGCGCTGCGGGCCAGCGGGCACCTGCGGGTGGACCGCGGCAAGGCGAGCGCGGTGGAGCAGTTCGGCCAGGCCGTCGAGGCCATGCGGACCACGACGAGCCCGATCATCGTCTACCCCGAGGGCCGGATCAGCCACGATCCCGGGCTGTGGCCCGAGCGCGGCAAGACCGGGGCGGCGCGGCTCGCGCTGGCGGCCGGGGTACCGGTGATCCCGGTCAGCCAGTGGGGCGCGCACGAGGCGGTGTACTGGGGCACGGAAAAGGTGGACGGCCCGGCGGACCTCGTGCCGCTGGCGCGGTCCGGGCTCACCGCACCCCTGCGGCGGCCGAAGTTCAAGGTGCACTTCGGGGCGCCGGTGGATCTGTCCGATGTGGACACCGAGCGCCCCGGTGCCGGGGTGCGGGCGCACGCGAAGATCATGCGGGCGATCGCGGCCGGGATGGTGCCGTTGCGATCCGGCGAGCTGGACCGCCCGCGGTTCCAAGACCCGACCCGCCCGACGGACACCGTCAGCCCCTGGAAGCCCTGAGTCCAGATACTGAGAGCCGCGCCGGGAGATCGTTAGGGTGAGCGGCGTGAGCACACGCATCCTGGTGGTCTACTACAGCGCGACCGGCAACACCGCCGAGCTCGCCGCCTCGCTCGCCGAAGGCGCGGCCGAGACCGGCGCCGAGGTACGGCTGCGCACGGTGGCCGAGACCGCTCCCCCGGACGCGATCGCGCGGAACCCGCGCTGGCAGGCCTACGTCGACTCCGGCCCGCACGCGGAACCGGCCACGCTCGCGGACCTGGAGTGGGCGGACGGGCTCGCGGTCGGCAGCCCGACCCGGTTCGGCGGCCCCGCCGCCCAGCTGAAGTCCTTTTTGGACAGCACGGGTGGCTTGTGGGCACAGGGAAAGCTCGCGAACAAGGTCGCCACGTCGTTCACCACGGCGTCCACCGCGCACGGCGGGCTGGAGTCCACCGTGCTGGCGATCAACAACGTCTTCTACCACTGGGGCGCCATCGTGGTGCCGCTCGGCTACACCCACGCGCACCTGATGGACACCGGGAACCCGTACGGCGGCTCGTTCGTCTCGCGCAAGTCCGCCTCGCCCGACAAGGAGGCGCTCGGCGCGCTGCGGATCCAGGGTAACCGGCTCGCGACGATCACCGGTTACGTCGCCGCGGGCCTGGAAACGGGATAATTCACTTCGCCGCACCGGTATCGACCGCATAGCCTCGGGTGGTGACGATCGAAGTACCCGCCGTCGCGCCCGCACCGCGTGCCCAGCGCGGCCGCGGCACGGCGCTCATCCTGGTCTCGTCGGTCTGCTTCGGCATGTCGGGCACGATCGCGAAACCGGCGATGATCGCGGGCCTCTCGCCCGAGCAGGTCGCCGCGGCCCGGATCGGGCTGGCGGCGGTGGTCCTGCTGGCCGGTATCGGGCTGGTGCGGCCGCGGCTGCTGCGCGTGCGCAAGACCGAGTGGCCGCTCCTGCTCGGCTACGGGCTGCTGGGCGTGGCCGGGGTGCAGCTGTGCTACTTCGTCGCGGTACAGCGGCTGCCGGTCGGTATCGCGATCCTGCTCGAGTTCATGTCGCCGGTGCTGATCGCGCTGTGGACCCGGTTCGTGCGGCACGTGCGGCTGCCGCGCGCGATGTGGCTCGGGATCACGCTGGCCATGCTGGGGCTCGCGCTCGTCGCGCAGGTGTGGGAGGGGCTCAGCCTGGACGCCGTCGGTGTGCTGGCCGGGCTCGGCGGCACGGTGTGCTCGGCCGCGTACTTCCTGATCGGCGAGCACGGCGCGACCACCCGCGAACCGCTGGGCATGGTCACCTGGGGCGTGGTGATCGGCGCGGTCGCGGTGTCCGCGATCGCGCCGCCGTGGACGATTCCGGTGGCGATCCTGGACGCGCCGGCCGATCTCGGCCCGTGGCATCCGCCGGTCTGGCTGCTCGTGGTGGCCGTCGCGCTGCTGTCGACAGCGCTGGCGTACGCGCTCGGCACGTCGGCGTTGCGGCACCTGCCCGCCGCGGTCGCGTCGGTCATCGGCCTGCTCGAACCGATCGTCGCGACGGCGACGGCGTGGGCGCTGCTCGGTGAGTCGCTGCGCTGGGTGCAACTGGCCGGGGCGCTCGTCCTGCTGGGCGGCGCGACCATCGTGCAGATGGTCCACAGTAGACAGACCGTTCAGGTGCAACCCGGGGTGGGACAGGAGAGTCCGGCGAGCGCGCCGTAGAACACGTCCGCGATCTTCGCCGGGTCCGGGGCGACGAACGTCTTCCCGCCGGTCGCCGCGGTGATCGCGCCGAGATCGCCGGCGTCGATGTCCGGCCCCATCCCGATCGCGATGACCGGCAGCGGGCGGCGCGGATCCTGCAGGGCGTTGAGCCCATCGAGCAACTGCTCGCGCGTGACACCGTGCGGATCCTCGTTGCGGCCGTCGGTCATCAGGATCACGAGGTTGAGCCGCCCGGCCGTCCAGTCGGCCCTGGCCTGCTGGTAGGCGGCGAGAACCGTGTCGTACAAACCGGTCTGGCCGTTCGGCGTGGCCCGCAGGTCCCGCAGTTTCTGCGCGGCGCCGGTCGCGAGCTGCACGCTGACCGGCGACATCGGCAGTACTTCGCGGTAGTCGTGATCGCCGTCCAGGTTGGTCGAGAACACCCAGGTACTGCTCTCCGAGGTCGGTTTGAACAGGTCCAGCGCCCGCGCGGCCGCCTCCGCGGTCAGCGCCATCCGGGTCCGCCCGGTGCCCGGCACGATCGCGTTCATCGAGCCGGAGATGTCGATCAGCACCCGGGCCCGCGAGCTGGTGTTGACCTTCGCCCACTGGTTGAGCACCTGGTCGAGGGCATCCTCGGACGGCAGCGGCGAGAGCGCCTGCGGGCCCGCGGCGACGTGGGTGTCCCCGGTGTGGCCGAACAGCATCCGCCCGTCCGGCGTGCGCACGTCGACGCCCGCGAGCACCGCCTGACCGTCGGCGCCGAGCAGGGCGGTCAGTAGTTTTGCGGCCGCGTCCTGCTGGGCTCGCCCGGCGTTGCCCAGCACGGCGAACGGGTAGTCCAGCGATGGCACCGCCTGCGGCGGGTACACCGCGACGAGCTGCGCGGGTGTGGCCGTCACGCCGGCGCGCTCGTTGTACCGCAGCACCGAGGTCTCCGAGGCCGGGAACGCGCTGACCGCCTGTTTCGAGCTGCCGGCGCCGGGCAGGCGGGCATACAGGTCGTCCACGCCGGGCAGCGTGATGGGCGCCAGCCGCCGCATCGCCGCCGCGAAGGCCGGGGCCGCCGCCGGTCCCGGGGGAAGCGCTTTCGCGACGCCCAGCAACGTCGACACGCCGACCGGGTCCGAGCCGGGATCCGGCATGCCCAGGCTGACCGGGGAGTCCAGCAGATCCTGCCAGGCCGGCGTTTTTCCGGGCCACCCCAAGGATTTCGCGGTGTCCTCGGTCATCGCGAACACCACCGGCGAGTTCGCCACGGACGAGCCCGACACTGGCACGTCGGCCGCGCCCGCGGCCTTCGCGCGGCGCAGCCGCAGGGTCGAGTCGGGGATCCAGACGTCCGGCCGGCGGGTCCCGTCGGCGACCGCGAGCGACGACGCGACGGCGGCGGGATCCCGGTCCTCGACCTCGAACCGGAAGCACTGCCCCGCGGCCACGCCGTGCGCGATCCGGTCCACCGCGGCGGCGAGGTCCGGGGCCACCGCCACCCGGACGACGTCCTCCTGCGCGCAGCCGGCACTCGCGGTCACCCGCGCGACGGTGACCCAGCCGCCCGCGGCCGCGACGAGCACCGCCGCGGTGACGACGATCGTCGTGCGGATGCCCCGCCGCCCGGCGGCGGGCTCGTGTCGCCCCACCCGGTAGAGGCTAGAGCGAAAACCGCACGGCACCAGGCGCCAGCGGGCGCAGTCCCGGTTACTCCATTCAGACCGGAATGACCGTGGGCACGATCATCGGGCGGCGGCGGTACGTTTCGGCGACCCAGCGGCCCACGACCCGGCGCACCGACTGCGCGATGCGGTGGCTGTCGGTGATGCCCTCGGCCTCGGTGCGGGACAGCTCCATCTCCACCAGCGGCACGACCGCGTCGAGCGCCTTCGGATCGTCGGAGAACCCGCGCCCGGACACCGTCGGGACACCCATGGCGCGCCCGGTGGTCCCGTCCACCACGACGGTGATCGAGATGAACCCGCCCTCGCCCAGGACCAGCCGGTCGGACAGGGTCGACTCGCCGACGTCACCGACGGACAGGCCGTCGACGTACACGTGGCCGACCTCGACCCGGCCCGTCGTGCGCGCCCGGCCGTCGACGAGGTCGACCACGACGCCGTCCTCGGCGAGCACCACGTTCTCCGGCGCCACGCCCGTGCGCACGGCCAGCTCGCCGTTGGCGCGCAGATGCCGCCACTCGCCGTGCACCGGCATCACGTTGCTGGGGCGGATCGCGTTGTACAGGAACAAGAGCTCGCCCGCGGACGCGTGCCCGGACACGTGCACCTTCGCGTTGCCCTGGTGCACGACGTGCGCGCCGAGCCGCACCAGGCCGTTCACGACACCGAACACCGCGTTCTCGTTGCCCGGGATCAGCGAGCTGGCGAGCACGACCGTGTCCCCCGCGCGGATGGAGATCTGCCGGTGTTCGCCGCGCGCCATCCGGGACAGCGCCGAGAGCGGCTCGCCCTGCGAACCGGTCGACACGAACAGCACCTTCGTCTCGGGCAGGTGCACCGCTTCGTCGAGATCGATCAGCAGGCCCTCGGGGATGTTCAGCAACCCCAGGTCCGCGGCGATCCCCATGTTGCGGACCATCGACCGGCCCACGAACGACACCCGCCGCCCGTGCCGCAGCGCCGCGTCGAGCACCTGCTGCACGCGGTGCACATGGCTGGCGAAGCAGGCGACGATCACCCGCTGCGTCACGCGCCCGATGACGTCGTCGAGCACCGGGCCGATGTCGCGCTCCGGCGTGACGAACCCGGGCACCTCGGCGTTGGTGGAGTCGATGCACAGCAGGTCGACGCCCTCGTCGCCGAGCCGGGAGAACCCGGCCAGGTCGGTCAGCCGCCCGTCGAGCGGCAGCTGGTCGAGCTTGATGTCGCCGGTGTGCAGCACGACCCCGGCCGGGGTGCGGATCGCGACCGCGAGCGCGTCCGGGATGGAGTGGTTGACCGCGAAGAACTCCAGCGCGAACGGGCCCACCGTGCGGTGCTCGGCCTCGGTCACCTCGATCAGCTTCGGCCGCTGCCGGTGCTCGCGGCATTTCGCCTCGAGCAGGGCCAGGGTGAAGCGGGACCCGTAGACCGGCAGGTCCGGCCGCATCCGCAGCAGGAACGGCACGGCGCCGATGTGGTCCTCGTGCCCGTGGGTCAGCACGAGCGCGTCGATGTCGTCGAGCCGGTCCTCGATCGCCCGGAAGTCGGGCAGGATCAGGTCCACGCCGGGCTGGGCGTCCTCGGGGAAGAGCACGCCGCAGTCGACGATGAGCAGCCGGCCGGCGTGCTCGAACACGGTCATGTTGCGGCCGACCTCGCCGATGCCGCCGAGCGCGACCACGCGCAGGGCACCGTCGGGCAGGGCGGGCGGGTTGTTCGTCGGTCCGGGTCCGCTGGGCGGGGAAATCGAGGTCACCTAGGAATGATCCCAACGCTGGTATGAGTGGTCGGGGCGACGTAGGCTGCCGCCGAGTCCGCTTGCGCGACCCTGGAACTGTGCCAGTCGCGGTTCCGCGACTCGTCGAGGGGGACCCCTGCCTGGGTCAGATCGCCCGCGATGGCCTCGACCTGTTCCTCGGACGCGGGCACCAGCGGCAGCCGCGGTCCGCCGACGTCGTGGCCGCGCAGCGCGAGCGACGTCTTGGCGAACACCACGCCGCCGACGCGCGACATCGCCCGGTAGACCGGCAGCATGCCGCGGTGGTTGGTGCGCGCGGTGGACGTGTCGCCGTCCTCGTAGGCGTCGAGCATCGCGCGGATCCGGCCCGCCACGACATGCCCGACGACGCTGACCACGCCGCAGGCGCCGACGGAGAACCACGGCAGGTTCAGCGCGTCGTCGCCGGAGTAGTAGGCCAGCTGGGTGTTGGCGATGACCTCGCTGCCGGCCAGCAGGTCGCCCTTGGCGTCCTTGACCGCGAGGATGCGCGGGTGCTCGGCGAGGCGCCGCAGCGTGTCGACCTCGATGGGCACGATCGAGCGCGGCGGGATGTCGTAGAGCATCACCGGCAGGTCCGTCGCGTCGGCGACGGTGGTGAAATGCGCGTGCAGGCCCGCCTGCGACGGGCGGGAGTAGTACGGGGTGACGAGCAGGATCCCGTGCGCGCCGGCCTTTTCGGCCTGCCGGGTCAGCTCGATGCTGTGCGCGGTGTCGTAGGTGCCGCCCCCGGCGATCACGGTCGCGTGGTGGCCGACCGCCTCGACCACGGCCCGGATCAGCTCGGCCTTCTCGGTGTCGCTGGTGGTGGGGCCCTCGCCGGTGGTGCCGTTGAGCACCAGGCCGTCGTTGCCCAGCTCCACCAGGTGCTCGGCGAGCTCCTGCGCCCGCTTCAGGTCCAGGGCACCGTCGGCGTCGAAGGGGGTGACCATCGCGGTGAGTACGCGCCCGAACGGCCGTCCGGGGGCTGCGGTAGGTGGAGTGGACATATCGATGACGGTACCTCTTCCGGGCAAGGTTCTCCGCGACGACCTGCCGGTTCGGCACGATCACCAGGCTGCGTCGGCGAGCCGCCGGAGATTCGCCGGTTACCGTCTGGCTACGCGGGAACTTCTGTCGTCACTTCAGGTCGCCGGCCGTCTGTCCCGTCCACGCCGAGCCGTCCGCCTTGGCCATCAGGCAGTAGATCTTGCGCACCGGATAGGACGAGTACTCGCTGTCGGGCTGGGTCTGCCAGGCCTGCGGGGTCGGGACGAGCGCCCGGTAGGTGAAGCTCCCGCGCACCTGGTCCGGGATCGCGTTGGAGTGGAAGGTCAGCGAGCACCGGGCCTCGGCCCACGCCCGCAGGTTCGACGGGTACGCGGCCTCGATCGCGTCGCGACCGCTGCCATCGTAGGTGACCGCCGTGTCGAAGAACTCCGTGTAGTGCAGGTTGTCCGCGCAGGCGACCCAGGCGTTCTTGGCGATACTGCCCGGCCCCTGCACGGCGACGGTCACGCACGGGTAGCTGCTGCTGGGCTCGAAGTCGGGCAGGTCACCGCCCGGACCGTAGGTGAGCGTCGCGCGCATCGCCGCGTCGGTCACGGGCCTCGCCCACCGGTCACCGGCCACGAAACCGCCCACCAGCAAGGCGATCGCGGCGACGACCGACACCGCGATCCACAGCGGGGTGCGCGTGTTCCGCGGCGTGGGCGCGACCTGCGTGGGCTGCGGCTGCGGCCACGCCGGCGGGGTCGGGGGCTGGGTGTTCGCGACCATCGCGAGCAGATGCTGGGCCTGCGCGGGCGCCAGCCGGGCCTCCGGGCTCGAGATCAGCAGGCCCATGATCACCGACGCGAGCGGCCCCTGGGTGCGCGTCAGGTACGGCACCTCGTTCATGATCGCGTGCAGGGTGGCCGCGGTGGTGGGCCGCTCGAACGCCAGCGTGCCCTCGACCGCGAAGAACAACGTGACGCCCAGCGACCACAGGTCGGAGGCGGGCATAGCCTCCTTGCCCGCGACGCGTTCGGGCGCCATGAACGCGGGTGAGCCGATGATCATGCCGCTCGTGGTCAGCCGCGGATCGTCCACGGCCTGCGCGATGCCGAAGTCGGTCAGCTTCACCCGGCCGTTCGGCGCGACCATGATGTTGCCCGGCTTGACGTCACGGTGCACGAACCCGGCGTCGTGCGCGGCCTGCAGCGCGGTGAGCACCTGCTGCCCGATCGACGCGACCTGCGCGGGCGGTAGCGGCCCGTGCCGGCGCACCAGCTCCGCCAGCGTCGGCGCCTCGACCAGCTCCATCACGATGTAGGTGGCGCCGTGCTCGGCGACCACGTCGTACACGGTGACCACGGCCGGGTCGTTGAGCCGCCCGCCGGTGCGGACCTCGCGCAGCACGCGTTCGCTGGCCACCGCGCCCTCGGCGCCGTGCGCGAGCCGCAGTTCCTTGATCGCGACCTGCCGCCCGATCACCCGGTCCTCGGCACGCCACACGATGCCCATGCCGCCGCGCCCCAGCTCGCCGAGCAGCACGTACCGTTCGGCGATCATGCGGGGCGCCGGCTGGGTCGCCTGCGTCGTCTGCTCGTGGGTCACGGTCGCGGCCTTTCTCGGGGACTCGGGACAGCGAGATGCTATTCCGACCTCTCACAGGCGCGACGGGTTCCCGGCCCAACCGGTTCAACCGGCGAAGGTCAGATAGATGAGCGCGACGTTGAGCGCGATGATGACGGCGGCGATCGCCCACGCCAGGCCGGTGGTGACGCGGTGGTTCGCGTTGGCGCCCATCACCGACCGGTCGCTGGTGATCCGCACCAGCGGTATCAGCGCGAACGGGATCCCGAAGGACAGCACCACCTGCGACACCACGAGCGCGCGCGACGGGTCGGCGCCGGCGGCGAGCACCAGAATCGCCGGGACGAGCGTGACCAGCCGCCGCAGCAGCAGCGGAATTCGCTTGCGCAGCAAGCCTTGCATGATCATCGCGCCCGCGTACGCGCCGACCGAGGTGGAGGCCAGGCCGGACGCGAGGAGCCCGATCGCGAACAGCAGCGCGACGCCGCCGCCGAGCAGCTGCCCGATCGCGGAGTGCGCACCGGCGATCGAGTCGACGTCCGCGCGCCCGCGCAGCACCGTCGCCGCCAGCAGCACCATCGACAGGTTCACCGCGCCCGCCAGCAGCATCGCGAGCCCGACGTCGAACCGCGTGATCCGCAGCAGCCGCGAAAGCCCGCGCCCCTCCGGTTTGCCGTGGCGGTCGCGGGCGAGCCCGGAGTGCAGGTACACCGCGTGCGGCATCACGGTCGCGCCGAGCATCGCCGCGGCGATCAGCACGCTCTCGGCGCCGTCGAACCGCGGCACCAGCCCGCCCAGGATGCCGGATCCGGACGGCGGTTCGACGAACACGCTCGCCAGGAAGCCGATCGCGATGATCGCCAGCAGCCCGGTGATGACCCGCTCGAACGGGCGCTGCCCACGCCGGTCCTGCACCAGCAGCAGGCCCATCGAGACGATGCCGGTGATCACCCCGCCGACCACCAAAGGCAGCTGGAACAACAGGTTCAGCGCGATCGCGCCACCGACGACCTCGGCGAGGTCGGTCGCGACGGCGACCAGTTCGGCCTGCGCCCAGTAGGCCAGCCGCCCCGCACGCGGCGTCCGCTCGCGGACGGCCTCGGGCAGCGACATCCCGGTGACCAGACCGAGTTTCGCGGACAGGTACTGGACGAGCCCGGCCATCAGGTTCGCCGCGACGATCACCCAGACCAGCAGGTAGCCGAACTGCGCCCCGGCGCTGATGTTGGAGGCGACGTTGCCCGGGTCGACATACGCGATGGCCGCGACGAACGCGGGCCCGAGCAGCATGGACCCGGCACGCACCCGGGCGAGCTTCGGACCGGCCGTCCCCGCCACCGCCATGCCTGCACCTCTCGTCTGCCCAACTCAAAGTTTAGGCAGACCGAACTTCAAGGTTCAAGCATGCTGAGACACTTGTTACGCCGGGAGGAACACCTCGTTGCCCGCGGCCTTGAGCGCGGTGACCGCCCTGCTCAGGTCGGGCTGTTTCACCAGCACATGGTCGGTGTCGAAGGTGGAGAGCGTGACCAGCGCGACCCCGGCCGAGGCGAGCTCGTTGACCAGTGCCGCGATGATGCCGGTGAGGGTGAACGCGAGCGGGCCGCGCACGGTGAGCAGCCGCCAGCCCGCCTCCACCTTCGCCCCTTCGGGCGCGTCCGCGGCGGGACAGATCACCGACAGCTCGCCGCCGGTGCGCGTCACCGAGACCAGGCCGGCGCGGCCCGGCGCCAGCAGATCCGCGGGCACGCCCGTGTCCGGTGCCAGGCGCGCGATGGCGTACTCGCCCGGCTGGACGTCGATCGCGAGCCGCTTCACCCTTCGAGGACCTTGGGGCTGGAAGCCACCTCGGTGCCGTCGGGCAGGGTGGAGATGGTGAAGTCCGCGAACACGTTCCCGGCCGCCTTGTGCAGCTGCCGCAGGCATTCCACGGCGAGCGCGCGGATTTCGACGTCGGCGTGCTCGGTCGCGCGCATCGCGATGAAATGGCGCCAGGCCCGGTAGTTCCCGGTGACGACGATGCGGGTCTCGGTGGCGTTCGGCAGGACCGCCCTGGCGGCCTGGCGGGCCTGCTTGCGGCGCAGGGTCGCGCTCGGCGCGTCGGCGAACTTCTCCTCCAGCCCGGCGAGCAGCTCGGTGTACGCGTCGACGCTCGCCTGCGCGGCGGCGAGGAACTTCTCGTGCAGCACCGGGTCGCCTCCGATCACGTCCGGCTCGACGAAGGCGGCGTCGCGCTCGGGCACATAGCGCTGCGACAGCTGCGAGTACGAGAAATGCCGGTGGCGGATCAGCTCGTGCGTGAGCGAGCGCGAGATGCCGGTGATGTAGAAGGTCACCGAGCCGTGC
The DNA here is from genome assembly GCF_021653975.1 of Amycolatopsis sp. GM8. Lineage (GTDB taxonomy): Bacteria > Actinomycetota > Actinomycetes > Mycobacteriales > Pseudonocardiaceae > Amycolatopsis_E. Next base: position 763,821 of record NZ_JAJKFK010000003.1, read on the forward strand.
TCGAGCACGGACAGGTGCCCGACCTCGATGATGTGGTCGATGTAGCCGGCATTGGTCGCCGTCTTGGGGTTGGGCTTCTTCCACGACTGGTAGCACGCGCGGCCGGCGAACTCGGCCAGCGCCTGGCCACCGTCGGCGTCGGTGGACCACGGCACGTCGTCCGGCGGGAAGAACTCGGTCTTCGCGATCAACTGCACCTTCGGCGAAACGGTCTCGGCCACGTTCGCACTCCCCTTCTTTCGACCCTGGCAGCGTAACCGGCCGCAAGCCGGGCATCGCGGAGGCGCCACGTGACGCCTTGACTGACACCACCAATGACGTCATAGTGGTGTCATGGATTTGTCGCCGTACATCACGAGCCTCCGTGAGGACCTGACCGCGACGGCGTCCGCAGGGGACGAACAGACCCGGCGGGCCGCGGCGGTGCTCTCGGCGGCACTGGAACCGGCCGTGCGGCTGGCGCTCATGAACGCGCTCGCCGACCTGGCCGCCGAAGTCACCACGCAGCTGCCCGACCACGTCGTCGAGGTCCGCCTCGACGGCCGCGACGTGCGGGTCGTGGTCACAGGCACCGCGGCGCCGCAGCAAGCCGGCCCGGTGCCACCACCGCCGCCGCCCCCGCCACCGTTCGCAGCCGGCGAGGGCACCGACAACATCGCGCGGATGACGCTGCGGATGGTCGAGCAGATCAAGGGCCAGGCCGAGCAGGCCGCGGCCGCGCAGGGGGTTTCGCTCAACACGTTCATCTCGCAGGCCGTTCAGGGCGCGCTGCACGGCACGCAGCAGCTGCACGGCGAGCGCAAGAGCAAGCCCGGCAAGCAGACCGACTCACACCTGCACGGCTGGGTGAAAGGATGACCATGACCGAGCAACCGGGGGAAGACCTCATCCGCACCGAGACGTTCGACGCGGAAGGCCCGCTGGACCTCGACGTCAGCGTCACGCTGGGCAAGATCGACATCGAGCTGACCGCCGAAGACGGCGAGACGTACGTCGAGGTCCGGCAAGCCACGGAGGTCAACGAGCCGTGGGCGCAGGGCGTGACCAGCCTGCTGAACTGGGTCAGCGAGCGGTTCGGCGACCAGATCGGCACGGATCTGCGGGGCGAGCCGGCCGAGGCCGTCGACCAGGCGCGGATCGAGCTGACCGGCAAGCGACTGGTCGTGCGCGCGGCGAAAGCCTTGCCACTGCGCAATGTTCCGCTCGCGGTGAAGGTGAAGGCACCCGCCGGATCCTCGCTGGAGATCCGGGCCGGGTCCGCGGCGGTGACCGTCACCGGGGCGTGCGGGCGGGCCGATGTGCTGACCGGGGCCGGCGAGGTGAAACTGGACCGCGCCGACGGGGCGGCGATCGTGCGCACCGGTTCGGGCGGGATCCGGCTCGGGCCGACACTCGGCGGGCTGCAGCTGCGGACCGGCAGCGGTGACGTCGAGGCGTCGTCGCTGTCCGGCTCGGCGACGGTCGTCACCGGCACCGGGGACGTCTGGCTGGGCGCCGCATCCGGCGAAATCATGGCGCGCAGCGGCAGCGGCGACCTGTCGGTGGCCGAAGCCGCGAGCGGATCGCTGGAACTGATCACCGGTTCCGGCGAGATCCGGATCGGCGTACGGCCCGGAGTGGCCGCCGAGGTCGACCTGACCTCCAACGCCGGGAAGGTGTCCAGCGAACTCGACCTCGAACTCGAGGCGCCCGAAGGCGATGTGCCGTTGAAGATTCGCGCCCGCACCGGGATGGGCGCCGCAGTGATCACCCGCGCGACCCAGTAGCGCGGATTCCAGGGGGATGCGAGGGACGCCCGCCGCGACCGGGGGTGGGCGTCCCTCGCTTCTTTTTGTCCTGCCCACCCCGACTTTTGATCGTCTAACGGTTGGTGGGTGCGTGTGGTTGCCGGGTGGCGGTTTAGGCCTTTTTTAATAGGGCTGCCAGGTTTCCTTTTGGTGCGACTGTCACGTTGTCCAGGCTCAGCCAATTCGCCATCAGACGCAGCTCTTCTTTCAGTTCGGCGGCGACCCGTGTGTGGTCGACATCCGGCTCGGCGAAGGCGGCTTGCACCCGCAGGACACCCGCCTCCCGGTCGGCCTTCAGATCCACCCGCGCGACCAGTTCACCGTCCAGCAGGAACGGGAAGACGTAGTACCCGTACTCCCGCTTCGCCTCGGGTACATAGATCTCGATGCGGTACCGGAAGTCGAACAACCGCTCCGTCCGCGCCCGCTCCCAGATCAGCGGGTCGAACGGGCACAGCAGCGCCCTGCCGGTGATCTTCCGCGGCACCCTGGCGCCCGTGAACCGGTACGCCGGCGAACGCCACGTACGGACCCGTACTGGTTGCAGCACACCGGATTCCACGAGATCGGCCACCGCCTGGTGACTGACGTCCGGACCCAGCCGGTAATAGTCCCGCAGGTCCGGTTCGGTCGCCACACCGAGCGCCGCCGCGGAGCGGGTGATCAGCTCTCGCGCGCCCTCCTCCGGCGACACCTGCCGCGCCAGGATGTCCGCCGGTACCACCCGCTCGGTCAGGTCGTACAACCGCTCGAACGAACGCCGCGTCCCCGTCGTCAGCAGCCCCATGCCGAACAGCCACTCGCAGACCTTCTTCACCTCCGACCGGTCCCACCACGGGCCGGGCGTGCGCTGCGACTCCCCTGCCACCTCGCGCTCGATGCCGCCCGCGCCGATCGGGCCCTGCTCTTTGACCACGGCGAGGATGTCGTCCACCAAGCCCGGGGACTTGTCGACGAGCCGCGCGTAGTTGCGCCACCAGCCGGCCCGCTTCGCCCCCGACCGCAGCAACGGCCAGTCCTCGACCGGGATCAGGCTCGCCTCGTGCGCCCACGTTTCCACCAGCAACCGCGGCTTGCGGGCACTGTGCGCCCACGCGGCCTCGTCGATCAAGGTCCGGTCATAGCCGCCCAGCCGCGAGAACAGCGGCACGTAATGCGCCCGCACGGCGACATTCACCGAGTCCAGCTGGATCAGCTGCACGCGCGAGAGCACCCGCCGCAGATGCCGCCTCGTCGCCACCTCCGGCCGGGCGTCCGCGAACCCCTGCGCGGTGAGCGCGATCCGGCGCGCCACCGCGATGCTCATCGTGTCCATCGACGACATCGTGCCAGCAGGCACCGACAAAAACCGGACGCCGTATCTTGCAGTGCCATGAGCACCGCACAGGTCCGTGCCGCCGTGGCCGCGGACGCCCCGGAGATCGCCCGCATCCAGCGCGTCACCTGGCGCACCGCGTACGCCGACCTGCTCGGCGAGCGGGCTTTCGACGAGCTCGAGGACACCGCCGAGGGGCAGTGGGCCGAAGCGATCGCCCACCCCGGCACGATCGTGTACGTCGCCACCGAGGGCGAGTTCACGGTCGGCTTCTGCGTGGCCGGGCCCGCCCCGGCGGACGAGGTCGCGAACGCCTCCGGCGAACTACCCGAGGACGCCGACCGCACCGGCCTGATCGCGACGCTCCTCGTGGAGCCCCGCTGGGGCCGGCGCGGTCACGGCGGACGGCTGCTCGCGGGCGCCGCGGACGGGCTGCGTCAGCACGGCGCGGAACGCGGGATCAGCTGGGTCGCCGAGTCGGACTCGGCGTCACTTTCCTTCTTCCGCCGCGCCGGCTGGCGTCCGGACGGCACCGTGCGGACTCTCGACACCGGCGAGCGCCGGCTCCGTGAGCTGCGCCTCACTGGGCAGCTCGAAATCCAGCTGATCGGCTGACGCGGCGCGCCGCCGCCGGCCCAGAAACCACCGCACCGTCATCACGATCAGGAAGACGACCGCGACGATCTGGTAGCTCGAACCCGCGACCTTCTGCGGGAAACTCCAGATCTGGTACTCCAGCGGCACCTGGTAATGCGGCGCGAGCCAGAGGATCACCACACCCACCCAGCCCGCGAACAACAGCCAGAACTTGTGCTTCTGGTAGCCCATGATCATGATCAGCGCCGCGGTGGGCAGCGCGAGAATCCAGTGATGCGACCACGAGATCGGCGACACCAGCAGCACCCCGGTCGCGGTCACCCCGAGCGCCATCGCCAGGTTGCCGTCGTCGAGCGCCCGCCGGGTGCCCAGCCAGGTCATCACGACCACGGCCAGCACGCCCGCACCGCCGACCAGGGTCAGCGTGTGGCCCGCCAGGCCGAGCTTCTCGAAGCTCGACATGACCGACTCGTTCGCGTGAATCGGGCCGATGTTCATGCTCGACGCGTGGAACACCCGGTCGGTCCAGTACAGCCACGAGTCCTGCGGCATCAGCACGAACGCGATCGCGCTGCACACCACAAAGCTGGCGAAACTCACGACGACCGAGCGGAAGTCCTTGCGCAGCAAGAAGATCAGCACGAACCCGGCCGGGGTCAGCTTGATCGCGGCCGCGATCCCGATCAGCGCGCCGCGCGGCCACTTCGGATTGGGCCACAGCACGTCGACCGCGACCAGCATCATCAGGATGACGTTGATCTGGCCCCAGAAGATCGTGTTCGCGACCGGGTGCGCGACCACCAGCACGCACGCCGCGGCGACGACCATCCACGGCTTGGCCAGGAGGTTGCTCAGCTCGGGCGAGGCCTTGCGGTAGGCCAGCACGATCGGGAACAGGCACAGGCAGGTCAGCCCGGTCAGCAGCGGGTACCCGATCGCGGGCGGCACGATCGCCAGCGGCACGAACATCACCGCGGAGAACGGCGGGTACGTGTACGGCAGCGCGCCGCCCACCGGCGAGACCGGCAGCTGCGTGTAGATCGAATGTCCCTTGAGGAACGTGTCGGCGCCGAGGCGGTACACATCGACGTCGGTCGGCCACTTGTTGATGCCGTGCGCGTAGTAGGTGAGCGCACCGAACAGCCCCACCGCCAGCACCAGCTCGAGTACGAGGCGCACTCGCGCGCCGGTACTCCCGTGCCTCCAGGTCGAGACGACAGAATTCAAAACTCTTCTCCCAGGTCCCAAAGCCACGAGAAGTATCCACGAAACTGACGCGGCAGCGTCTATCTTGGTTGCTTGCGTGTCGCGACCGTCGGGCGGGTCCCCTGTTGCGCGTCGGTGAACACGACCCAGCGCATCACCGAGTACATGAAGATGGCTTCCCCGGCGCCCGCGAGCAGGCGCGACAGGTGGTATTCGACGCCGATCAGGCCCAGCCCGGCACCCACGCCGAGGATGAAGACGAGATAGTTGACGCCCACCGCGACGGCGTACCTGAGGGTCTGCCCGGCCACCGGTGCGTGGGACTGGAAGTTGAAGGTCCGGTTGAGCACGAAGCTCAGCCCGAACGCGATCAGATAGCTGAGCGTGACGCACACCGGCAGCGGCCAGTGGAACCCGGACCGGGTCAGCGTGAGGATCGACAGGTCCACCCCGAAGGTGAAGCCGTTGATGATCGCGAAGCCGACGAGGTTCGCCGGTATGCGCCCCGGCAGCGGGCGCACGACTGCGGCACAGAACGCCGCGAAGCGGGCAGGGATGCCCTTGTCTTCGTCACTCACAGTGCCAGGTTTCCAGTGTCAGGTGGACGGAAGGTGACCTTACGGTGGTCAACAGGAAGCCAAGAGTACGGTGAACCCCCCTGTGCACGCCGCCGTGTCCCGTTACGTTTCTACCTGACACCCGAAGGGGGCGCGATGCTCGGCTGGCTTTGCCTGACGCTCGGCGTCGCGCTCGGGTCGGCTCTCATCCCGGTGATCAACGTCGAGCTGTTCGTGCTGGGGCTGATGTCCGGCGTGCCCGGCGCGCCCTGGTACCTCGTCGCCGCCGCGGTCGCGGTCGGCCAGATGGCCGGGAAGCTGCTCTACTACCTGGCCGCGCGCGGATCCATCAAGCTGCCGCCGGCCCTGCTCGACCGGCTGCACCGCGAGCGCCCGCCGACGCCGCGCCGCGAACGCTGGCGGCTGCGGACGAAGTGGTTGCGCGGCAAGGTCGAGGCGATCCGCGAGCGGTGCCACCGGCATCCGAAGTGGATGGCGGGCACCTACGGGGTCAGTTCGGTCTTCGGACTCCCGCCGTTCATGGCGACGACGGTGCTCGCGGGGCTGGTGAACATGCGGATGACGACGTTCCTGTCGGTGGGCCTGGCCGGGCGGTTCGTCCGGTACTGCGTGCTCGCGGCGTGCCCGGCGGTCTTCGCCCACTGGCTCCATCTGTAACCTTCCCTAATATTCCCTATACTTCCCTATCATGGCGCATGTAGCATGCGTTTGTGAACAAAAAGCTCTACTCCGTGGAAGAGGTCGCCACCCAGCTCGGCCTGCACGTCCGCACGGTGCGCGGGTACGTCCGGGACGGGCGGCTCAAGGCCGTGCGCATCGGCAAGCAGTACCGGATCGCGCAGGAGGACCTCGAAGCGCTGCTGGGCGCGCCCGTGCCGGAGACACCCGAAGTCAAGCGGGAGCGGCATGTCGACGTGTCGAGCATCGTCGAGATCGACGCGATCAGCCCCGAGACGCAGGGGCGCATCAGCACCCTGCTGATGGCGGCGAGCGCGCGCCGGGGCGACGAGCCGCTGCGGGTGGAGACGGCCTACGACGAGGAAAGGGGACGCATGAAGATCATCGTGCTCGGCGGGCTCGCGGACACCGCGCGGCTGCTGGACTACGTGGGGGCGGTGCTCGACTCGTGATCTACAAGACCGAAGCGGGCGGGCGGGCGATCCGCTCGCGCTACGAGGAAGTCCTTGCCCGGTGGCCGGTTCCGGCCGACCACCTGCGACTGTCCACACGGGAGGGTGAGACGTTCGTTGTCGCGTCCGGACCAGAGGAGGCGCCGCCTTTGCTGCTGTTGCACGGATCCGGCACGAACGCCGCGATGTGGCGGGCCGATGTCCCCGTATGGGCCGGGAAATTCCGGGTGTACGCGGTCGACATGATCGGCGAGCCGGGGTTGAGCGCGCCGTCGCGGCCGCCACTGGACAGCGAGGCGTACGCGCTGTGGCTGGACGACGTCCTCGACGGGCTGGGGCTGACGGAGACCTCGATCGCCGGGGAGTCGCTCGGCGGCTGGCTCGCGCTGGACTACGCGACACGGCGGCCCGGGCGGGTGACGCGGCTCGCGCTGCTGTGCCCGGGCGGGCTGGGCCGGCAGAAGTACGGCTGGGTGTTCGCGGCGCTGCTGTACAAGCCTTTCGGGGCCTGGGGACTGCGCCGGTCGATGAAGGCGGTCGCCGGGGTGGACGCCGCGCTCAGCCCGGAGGTCGCGGACTACCTGACGCTGATCTTCACGCATTTCCTGCCGCGCCGGGACAAGCTGCCGCTGTTCGGCGACGCGGCGTTGCGGCGGCTGAAGATGCCGGTGCTGGTGATCGCCGGGGGCCGCGACGCGATGTTCGCCTCCTACGAGACTGAGCGTCGCGTCCGGCAGGCGATCCCGCACGCGACGGTCACGATCCTGCCCGACGCCGCCCACGCGATCACCGCCCAAACCCACCCCATCCTGGACTTCCTCACGCAAACGTAGAACTCGCGCTCCTGAGTGTCGGACTCGGCGTCTCCAACGTCGGACTCGCGGGCGGCCCCGCGAGTCCGACGCTCGGGACAGCGAGTCGTACGTTCGGGACAGCGAGTCCGACGTTGGGCTACTTGGGCGCGTCGGCGGCTTCGAGGTCGATGGCACGGCGCATGGTGGCGCGGGCCCGGCGGCGGTCGCCGGCGATGTCGTAGGCGTAGGCCAGCCGGTACCAGTACCGCCAGTCGTCGGGGTGCGCCTCCAGTTCGGCCTTGCGCTCCTCGAACCACGCGTCCGCCGCCTCCCGGTCGATCCGGCCGGAGGGGCGGCGCGGCAGGTCGGACACGTCGGGCAGCGCGCCCTCCTCGTCGAGCCGCTGCCCGAGCCGCTGGATCCGCAGCCCGGACCGCCAGGTCGCGACCACCATCCACGCGCCGAGCAGCGGCAGCACGAACACCGCCACACCCAGCGCGATCCCGGCCGGCTTCCCGGTCTGGACCAGCTGCACGCCCCGGTCGGCCAGCAGCACCAGGTACACCACCAGCGCGGCGGTCAGCAGTAGCGCGACGTTGCGGGCTTTCACAGGTCCAGCACGTTCTCGAGCCCGACGGTCAGCCCCGGCCGCTTCGGCACCTCGCGCACGCCGAGCAGCACCCCCGGCATGAACGACGCCCGGTCCAGCGAATCGTGCCGGATGGTCAGGGTCTCCCCGTCGGCACCGAACAGGATCTCCTCGTGCGCCACCAGCCCGGGCAACCGGACCGAGTGCACCCGCACGTCGTCGATCAGCGCGCCACGCGCACCGTCCACTTCGGACGATGTGGTGTCGGAACCCGCTTTCAGCCCGGCCGCCGAACGCGCCTGCGCGACGAGCCGCGCGGTGTGTGCCGCGGTGCCGGACGGGGCGTCGGCCTTGCGGTTGTGGTGCAGCTCGACGATCTCGACCGATTCGTAGAACCGGGCCGCCTGCTCGGCGAACCGCATCGCGAGCACCGCGCCGAGGGCGAAGTTCGGCGCGATCAGCACGCCCACCCCCGGCTGGGCTCGCAGCCATTCGCGGACCGTCGCGAGCCGCTCCTCGGTGAACCCGGTCGTGCCGACCACCGCGTGCATGCCGTGCTCCACCACGAAGCGCAGGTTGTCCAGCACGGCGTCGGGGTGGGTGAAGTCGACGACCACGTCGGCGCCCTCGAGCCCCGAGAGCGCGTCCCCGGCGTCCAGCGCCGCGAAGACCTCCAGGTCGGCGGCGCCTTCGACAGCGCGCACCACCGTGGCGCCCATCCGTCCCCCGGCGCCCAGTACACCAACGCGCGTCATCGTGCTATCACCTCGTGCAGATCGTGCGGCAGGTCGTCGGCATGAGCGTACGGTCCGACCACCGCGGCCACCGAAACCCCTCCCGGCGACCGGAACAGGCCGCGCGCCAGGTCGTACACCTCCTCGGTGGTGACCGCGTCGATCCGGGCCACGGTGTCGTCGACGCTCTGGTACAGCCCGAAGTTCAGTTCCTGCTTGCCGATCCGCGACATCCGGGACGCGGTGTCCTCCAGGCCCAGCACGAGCCCGCCGCGCAGCTGGCCCTTGGCGCGCGCCACCTCCGCGTCGGTGAAGCCCTCCTTGCCGACCTGGCCGAGCAGATCGCGCAGCACGTTCGCCACCTCGCCGAGCCGTTCGGGCTGGCAGCCGGCGTAGACCGACAGGTGCCCGGTGTCGGCGTACCCGGCGACCGACGAGTACACCTGGTACGCGAGGCCGCGCTGCTCCCGGATCTCCTGGAACAGCCGCGAACTCATGCCGCCGCCGAGCGCCGCGTTGAGCACGTTGAGCGTGTAGCGGCGCTCGTCGTGCCGCGACAGCGCCCGCATGCCGAGCATCACGTGCGCCTGCTCGGTGTCGTTGGTGTGCAGCGCCAGCTTCGAGCCCGCGGTGATGCGCGCCTTGCCGCGCCGCGGCGGCACCGGCGTGCTGGTACCAGCCAGCCTGTCCCGCAAAGCCTTGCGCGCCAACCGAAGCACCTGCGCGTGCTCGATGTTCCCGGCGACCGCGAGCACCATCCGGGGCAGCGTGTAGCGGCGGCGGTAGAACCCGCGCAACGCCTTCGCCGACATGCCGCGGATCGAATCCTCCGTGCCCAGCACGGGTTCCGCGAGCGGGTGCCCGGCGAGCACCGAGCTGACGAACGTCTCGTGCAGCAGGTCCTCGGGATCGTCGTCGCGCATCGCGATCTCTTCGAGCACCACGCTGCGTTCGGTGTCCACATCGGACTGCGCGCAGAGCGCCTCGAACACCACGTCGGTGACCAGGTCCATGGCCAGCGGCAGGTCCTCGTCGAGCACCTGCGCGTAGTAGCAGGTGTGCTCCTTGGCCGTGAAGGCGTTGAACTCACCGCCGACCGCGTCGATCTCCTCCGCGATCTGCGCCGCACCACGGTTCTTGGTGCCCTTGAACAGCACGTGCTCCAGGTAGTGCGCGGCACCGGCGACGGCGGCCGGCTCGTCCCGCGACCCGATGCCGACCCACAGGCCGACGGTGGCCGAGCGCACGCCCGGTACGTGCTCGGTGACCACCCGCAGCCCGCCGGGCAGCACGGTCCGCTTCACCGAAGCGTCGAGCGTCTTCGTGGTGCCGGCGGGCTGTTCGTAGCCGGGTATCTGACGCGCCAAGACAATCCTTACCTCGAGAGCGCGAATGGCCCGCCCGAGCAGGTGCCGGACGGGCCATTCAGCGGTGGTTCGTCTCCTACTGGGCGGCGTCGGCCTTCTGCGGCTCGGACTCGGCGGGCTTGTCGCCCTCCTCCTCCTTCACCAGCACCAGGCTGATCTTGCCGCGGTTGTCGATGTCGGCGATCTCGACGCGGAGCTTGTCGCCCACGTTGACCACGTCCTCGACCTTGCCGATGCGCTTTCCGTTGCCCAGCTTCGAAATGTGGATCAGGCCGTCCTTGCCCGGCAGCAGCGAGACGAACGCGCCGAACGCGGCCGTCTTCACCACGGTGCCCAGGAACCGCTCGCCCACCTTCGGCAGCTGCGGGTTGGCGATGGCGTTGATCTTGCTGATCGCCGCCTCCGCCGACGGGCCGTCGGCCGCACCCACGTAGATCGTGCCGTCGTCCTCGATCGAGATGTCGGCGCCGGTCTCCTCGGTGATCGAGTTGATCATCTTGCCCTTCGGCCCGATGACCTCGCCGATCTTGTCGACCGGGATCTTCACGCTCGTCACGCGCGGGGCGTACGGGCTCATCTCGTCGGGGCCGTCGATGGCCTCGGCGATGACTTCCAGGATGGTCAGCCGCGCGTCCTTCGCCTGCGTCAGCGCGGCGCCGAGCACCTCCGACGGGATGCCGTCGAGCTTCGTGTCCAGCTGCAGCGCGGTGATGATGTCCTTGGTGCCGGCGACCTTGAAGTCCATGTCACCGAACGCGTCCTCGGCGCCGAGGATGTCGGTCAGCGCCACGTAGCGGGTCTCCCCGTCCACCTCGTCGGACACCAGGCCCATCGCGATGCCCGCGACCGGCGCCTTGAGCGGGACGCCCGCGTTGAACAGGCCCATCGTCGAGGCACACACCGAGCCCATCGAGGTGGACCCGTTGGAGCCCAGCGCCTCCGACACCTGCCGGATCGCGTACGGGAACTCGTCCCGCTTGGGCAGCACCGGCACCAGCGCGCGCTCGGCGAGCATGCCGTGCCCGATCTCGCGCCGCTTCGGCGAGCCGACCCGGCCGGTCTCCCCGGTCGAGAACGGCGGGAAGTTGTAGTGGTGCAGGTAGCGCTTGGTGGTCTCCGGCGACAGCGAGTCGATCTGCTGCTCCATCCGCAGCATGTTGAGCGTGGTGACGCCCAGGATCTGGGTCTCGCCGCGCTCGAACAGCGCCGAGCCGTGCGCCCGCGGGATGAGGCCGACCTCGGCCGAAAGGCTCCGGATGTCGGTCAGCCCGCGGCCGTCGATCCGGACCTTGTCGCGCAGGATCCGCTGGCGGATCAGCTTCTTGGTCAGCGCCCGGAACGCGGCGCCGATCTCCTTGTCCCGGCCTTCGAAGGCCTCGCCCTCACCGACGCCGACCTTCGCCAGCACCGCGGCCTTGACCGCGTCGGTCGCGTTGTCGCGGTCCTGCTTGCCGCCGATCGTCAGCGCCTGCGCGAGCTCGTCGGTCGCGATCGCGGCGACGGCCTCGTAGGCGTCCTGCTGGTAGGCGGGGAACAGCGGGAACTCACCGGTGGGCTTGGCGGCCACGTCGGCGAGCTTCTGCTGTGCCTCGCACAGCACGCGGATGAACGGCTTCGCGGCGGTGAGGCCGTCGGCCACCGCCTGCTCGTCGGGCGCGGCCGCGCCACCGGCGATCAGGTCGAGCGTGCGCTCGGTGCCCTCGGCCTCGACCATCATGATCGCGACGTCGTCACCGACCACGCGGCCCGCCACCACCATGTTGAAGGTGGCCTTCTCCAGCTGCGGCCAGGTCGGGAACGCGACCCACTGGCCCTCGATCAGCGCGACGCGGACACCGCCGACCGGGCCCGAGAACGGCAGCCCGGCGATCTGGGTGGAGGCCGACGCGGCGTTGATCGCCAGCACGTCGTACGGGTCGTCCGGGTGCAGGCTCTGCACCGTGATGACGACCTGGATCTCGTTGCGCAGCCCGTCGGCGAACGACGGCCGCAGCGGCCGGTCGATCAGCCGGCAGGTCAGGATGGCGTCGGTGGAGGGGCGGCCCTCACGCCGGAAGAACGCGCCGGGGATCCGGCCCGCGGCGTACATCCGCTCCTCGACGTCCACGGTCAGCGGGAAGAAATCGAAGTGATCCTTCGGGTGCTTGGACGCGGTGGTCGCCGACAGGAGCATGGTCTCTTCGTCCAGGTAGGCCACGACGGCCCCGGCGGCCTGACGGGCCAGCCTCCCGGTCTCGAAGCGGATCGTGCGGGTGCCGAACTTGCCGTTGTCGATGACGGCTTCGGTCTCGTGCACCGGGTATCCGCCTGATTCGGTCATTTTCTGTGGTTCTCCTCGTTCGTACGGCGAACGTGTGCCCCATCCGTCCGGGGCAGCGCCCGAGGAACGAGGCCGGTCTTCGATCGAAGCCCCCGGGGACACTGCCCGGAAGCCACTACCGAGGACCGGCGGGCTTGTCCTCGCGCGGTTCGCATGCCTCTTTCTTGCGGTTATGTGGCGAGGGGGAGCGACCGGGTGGTCACTCCCCCTCGGAGCCTGGTGCTATCGGCGGAGGCCGAGTCGCTGGATCAGCGACCGGTACCGTTCGATGTCCACCTTCTTCACGTAGTCGAGCAGCCGGCGGCGGCGGCCGACCAGCAGCAGCAGGCCACGACGCGAGTGGTGGTCGTGCTTGTGCTCCTTGAGGTGCTCGGTGAGCCCGATGATCCGCTTGGTCAGCAGGGCCACCTGGGCCTCGGGGGATCCGGTGTCCGAGTCGTGCAGTCCGTACTCGGTGAGGATCGACTTCTTCTCGTCGGTGGACAGCGCCACGCTGTGTTCTCCTTGGATTTCCTGTGCCGTGCGGCCCGGACGCGCGACCGCGCCGGGTGAGTCGGTCACGGCCGCCACGGACTGCAGCCGGACCCGGTGGTCCAGGGTATCAGGCAGCCCCTCAGCCGGCCTGGCGGGACTCCAGGGGGAACCGTTCGAGCACCGCGTACCGCGGGCCCCGCTCGGTGCGCTCGCTGCTCATGAGCACGACCTCGGTGGCCGTCCATGGCTCGCTCACGAAGCCCGACAGCCGCTTCGGCAGCTCCGCCGGGACGTCGTCCTCGGTGCGGGCCACGGTCAGGTGCGGCAGGTACGGGCGCTGTTCGCCCGCGCCGGCCGCGGCGGCGAGTTCGGTCAGCCCGTCGCTGTAGACCCCGAGGTACAGCACCCGGGAGAAGGTGCCGGCGCCTTCCAGGCGCAGCATCGGCGCGTGCCACCCGGCCAGCGCCGAGCGCAGCCATTTCACCCGCGCGTCCGGGTCTTCCCGGTCACCGTAGAAGCCGAGCGTGATGTGCCACTGGGCCGGCGGGATCCAGCGCGGCTCGGGCACCTCCGCCTGAAGCGGCTCCAGATGCGCCTGGAGCGACTCCGCGACCTGGGTGGGCGGCAGCACCGCCGAGAACAGCACCATGTTCATCCCTGCAGTCCGGCGCGGCGCAGCAGGTCCGCGATCGCCGGATAGTCGTCGTCCAGCAGTTTGGCGGCCTCGGTCAGGTCCTCGTCCTCGGCGATCTCGCGCAGCGCGGCGAGGGCGGGCCCGTCGTCCGCGGCGACCGGGATGTTGTCCCGGCCGACGGTGGGCCGCGCGTCCTTGACGTCCTCGAGCGCGGCGAGCAGGGCCTCCTTGCGGCCGGCCGCAACGTCCGGGATCAGGCACTTGCGCTCGAGCATGATCATCCTGGCCAGCACGACCGGGTTGCCGATCTTCGCCCGGCGGCCGCTCATCACCTGGCTGAGCATCGGCGCGCTGATGCCGAGCACCTCCGCCAGGTAGGCCTGCGAGACGTCGAACGCGACCACGAGTCGGCGCACCCTGTCCCCCAGTGGCTCCCCGTACCATTCCCGCTGCAGCGCGATGTTGCGCTGGACGATCTTGTGGTCCTCCACGCTGGCCGCACTCCCCCTTTACTCCCCGTCACGACCCCGGCACCCACGGGCGTCCCCAGCATTTTGCCAGGACTGCCCGGTTCGGCGGGGCGCTTTCACCCAGTGATTCGCAAACGCACTCACCCTCGGGCCAGGCCGAGGATATCCCTCGTGCGGGTGACATCGTCGTCGATCTGCTCGACGAGGTCGGCCGGTGTGTCGAACCGGATCTGGTCGCGGAGCCTGCTGACGAAGTCCAGGCCGACGTACTGGCCGTAGAAGTCCTCGTCGACGTCGAGCACGAAGGCCTCGACGGTGCGCTCGCGCCCGGAGAACGTCGGGTTCGTGCCGACGGACACCGAGGCCGGCAGCTTCCGGATCGGGTCGGACGCCTTGATGAACCAGCACGCGTAGACCCCGTCGGCCGGCACGGCAGCGAACCGCGGGGTGGACAGGTTCGCGGTCGGGTAGCCCAGGTCGTGCCCGCGGCCGGCGCCGCGGACGACGATGCCCTCCAGCCGATGCGGCCGGCCGAGCGCCTCCGCGGCGGCCGTCACGTCACCGGCGTCGATGCACGAGCGGACGTAGGTGGAGGAGAAGGTGATCTCGGCGCTGTCGTCGCGCTCGCCCTGCAGGCCTTCGCCGTACACCGCGAAACCGAACCGCTTGCCCAGCTCGCGCAGCAGCGACACGGTGCCGGCGCCCTTGGCGCCGAACGTGAGGTTCTCGCCGACCACGACGGCGGCCGCGTGCAGCCGGTCCACCAGCACGCTGTGCACGAACTCGTGCGCGGGCACCCGCATCAGCTCGGCCGTGAACGGCAGCACCGCGAAGACGTCGATGCCCAGCTCCTCGACCAGCTCGGCCTTGCGCCGCAGGGTGGTCAGCTGCGCGGGATGGCTGCCGGGGCGGATCACCTCCGACGGGTGTGGGTCGAACGTGAGCATGACGCTGGGCAGGTTGCGGTTCTTGGCGATCTCGACCGTCTTGCCGATGAGCGCCTGATGCCCGCGGTGCACCCCGTCGAACACGCCGATCGTCACCACGCACCGGCCCCACCCGCCGGGGAGGTCCTCCAGTCCACGCCACCTCTGCACGAGGACACCTTAGGCCGGTTCGAGCACGACCAGGGAACGGGCCACGCCGCCCGCGTCGACGGCTAGTGCGACGGCCCGGCCGGCCGGATCGAACACGCCGTAGGTGCCCTCGATCCCGGACGCGCGCACCTGCTGTCCATATTGGACGGCGCGCGCGGTGGCGGCGTCGGCGTCGTACCGGGGGAACGCCGCCGCGACCGCCGCGCTCAGGTCGTAGGACAGTTCGGGCCGCTCCTCGAGCTGTTCGAGGGTGCGGGCGGCGGCGAGGGTGAACGGGCCGACCGTGGTCCGCCGCAGTGCCGCTAGGTGACCGCCGACGCCGAGCCCGGCGCCCAGATCGCGGGCCAGCGCCCGGACGTAGGTCCCGGACGAGCATTCGACGACCGCGTCGAGCTCGACGCGGTCCGCCTCGTGGCGGGTCGCGAGCAGATCGAAGCGGTACACGGTGACCTTGCGCGGCGGCAGCTCGACGTCCTCCCCCGCGCGCACCCGGGCATAGGCGCGCTTGCCCGCGACCTTGACCGCACTCACCGCGCTCGGCACCTGGTCGATCTCCCCCGTCAGCGCGGCGATCCCCGCGGCGATCCGCTCGTCGGTGACGGCGGCCAGCGCCTCGGTGTCCGAAGTGGACAGTCGCTCGCCCTCGGCGTCGTCGGTGGTCGTCGCGGCGCCGAGGGACAGCGTGCCGAGGTAGGTCTTGCGGTCCAGCGCGAGATGGCCGAGCAGCTTGGTCGCCCGCTCGATGCCGAGCACCAGCACCCCGGTCGCCATCGGGTCGAGCGTGCCGGCGTGGCCGACCTTGCGGGTGCCCATGATCCGCCGCACCCGGGAGACGACGTCGTGCGAGGTCATGCCCGGCGGCTTGTCGACGACGAGCAGACCGGGCGGCGGCGGTGGGTTCTTCGGTGGCACGACGGGAAACTCTAAGCCGCCGCGGGGAGCGGGGTCTCCTCGGGGACATCCCACGGGCGGCGGTGCACCTGTACCGGCACCCGCTCCCCCCGTGCCTGCGCGGCGAACAGTTCGGCGCGGGCGCGGCGCCACCACACGAGCATCCGCGTGGTGCCCAGCGCGAGCATCACGACGACCGCCAGCAGCGCGATCCGGAAACTGTCCGTGTACTGCAGCAGCACGCCGACCAAGAGCGCGGTGATCGTGGTCGCGACGAACCCGCCGACGTTGACGACGCCGGTCGCGGTGCCGACCCGGTGCAGCGGGTTGTAGTCCCGCGCGAGCGCGAAACCGATCATCGAGGCCGGGCCGCCGAGTGACAGGAAAGCGAAGCAGGGCACCAGAACCGCGACCGGGATCGAGCCGGGCCAGCTCAGCAGCAGCGCCCACACCAGCGCCGCGCCGCCGAGATAGCTGCCCACGAGCGGCATCCGCAACTCGGGGCGGCGGGCGGTGACGGCGCCGAGCAGTGGACCGCCGAGCAGCGCGCCGAACACGAACACCGTCAGCAGCGCGCTCGCGGTCGCGGGCGCCATGCCCTCCCCCTGCACCAGGAACGGCACACCCCACAGCAGGGCCAGCACGTTCGGCGCGAACATCGTCGAGAAGTGCACCCAGAACCCGAGCCGGGTGCCGGGCACCCGCCACGCGAAGCGGATCTGCCGCAGCAGCTCACGCCGGTCCACCGCGACCGGAGTGGCCGCGTGCCCGGCCGGGGTGTCCTTGACGCGCGCTGCGACGACTCCCGCGTACAGCGCGGTCACCAGGCCCGCCGCGAGGAACGTCGGCAGCCAGCCGGGACCGGCGAGCAGCAGCGTGAGCGGGACCGTCGCGGCCAGGTTGCCGATGAAGCCCATGGCGCTGGTGAACGACGCGACCACGGTGTACTGCCGGCCCGGGAAATGGGCGGCGACCAGGCGCAGCACGCTGACGAACGTCATCGCGTCGCCGAAGCCGAGCACGCCGCGGGCGAGCAGCCCGAGACCATAAGAGGTCGCGACGGCGAGCAGGACCTGGCCGAGACCGAGGAACAGCAGGGCGGCGACGAGGATCCGGCGCGGGCCGTAGCGGTCCACGAGCACGCCGGTGGGGATCTGCATGGCCGCGTAGACGCCGACCTGCAGGACGGTGAACGTACTGAGCGCCGCGGCGCCGACCCCGAACCGGTCGGCGGCCTCCAGACCCGCGACCCCGAAGGAGGTGCGGTGGAAGACGGCGAGGAGATAGACGAGAGAAGCGGTCAACCAAATCAGCCACGACCGGGTGCTGGCCTTACCGGTCACGGGTGCCTGCGCGGGCGGCACGACGGAATCCTCCTGGCGGAGTCGGGGACGGGGAACCGATGAATACATCGCCCGCGTAAGGAAGAAACTTACCGATCACCGCGGTGTCATCGGCCACATCGCTCAGCGCACTGCGCCGATCACCGCCCAGCGGCCCGACCGCCAGCGCACGAGTACCGAGGCGAGCCGCAGCGCCATGAACAGCGACAGCCCCGTCCAGATCCCGGTCAGCCCCCAGCCGAACGCGAGCGAGACCCAGATCAGCGGCAGGAAGCCGATGGCGGCGCTGGCGAGTGTCGCGGTGCGCAGGAAAGCCGCGTCGCCGGCCCCGAGGAGCACCCCGTCGAGCGCGAACACCACGCCCGCGATCGGTTGCAGCGCCACGAAAAACCACCACGCGTGCGGGATTTCCCCGAGTACGCCGGGATCCGAGGTGAACGCGTGCGGCAAAACCTGTGAGACAGCGGCGAAAACCGCGCACAGCACGCAGCCGAAGATCAGCCCGTAGCCGGTGATTTGCGCGGCGACGCCCTTCGCCTGCCGTTGTTCGCCGCCGCCGAGCGCGGCGCCGACGAGCGACTGCGCGGCGATCGCGACCGAGTCCAGCACGAGCGACAGGAACGTCCACAGCTGCAGCACGATCTGGTGCGCACCGACCGCGGCGGTCGAGGTCCGGGCGGCCACGGCGGCGGCCGAGACGAAACAGGCCTGGAACGCGAGACTGCGCAGCACCAGGTCCCGGCCGAGGCTCAGCTGCGCGCGCATCACCGACGGGTGCGGCCGCAGCGGGACGCGTTCGGCGACCAGCGCCCGCAGGAACAGGCTCGCCGAGATCACCTGCGCGGCGACGTTCGCGATCGCCGAACCTTCCAGCCCCCAGCCCGCCGCGTACACCAGGACCGGGCACAGCACGGCCGAGATTCCGTTGCCCAGCAACACATAGCGCAGCGGGCGGACGGTGTCCTGCACGCCGCGCATCCAGCCGTTGCCGGCCATCGTGATGAGGATCAGCGGCGCGCCGCACAGCGCGATCCGCAGCCAGGACACGGCCGCGGCCGCGATCTCGTCGCTGCCGGAGAGGGCCTTCGCGATCGGTTCGGCCAGCAACTGCCCGGCCAGCACGAGGACGAGCCCGACCACGACCGCGAGCCAGGTCGCCTGCACGCCTTCGCTGACCGCGTCCGCGCGCCGGCCCGCGCCGTGCAGCCGAGCCGTGCGCGACGTGGTGCCGTAGGACAAGAACGTGAGCTGGGTGGAGATCTGCGACAGCACCACGCCGCCGAGGGCGAGCCCGGCGAGCGGCAGCGCCCCCAGATGGCCGACGACGGCGGTGTCCACGAGCACGTACAGCGGCTCGGCGCACAGCACCCCCAGCGCCGGAATCGCGAGCCCGAACACTTTCCTGGCGGGCACCCGCTCGGCGATCATCTGCACATCCAGCAGGTTAACCGGCGGCGGCCCCCAGCCCGAGCAGGTCCTCGGAGCGGTCCCAGAGCCGGCGGGCCAGGTCAGAGTCACCCGCCTGCGGGTTGGTGCGCTTCGCCGGCTTGCCCTTCTCGTAGTAGCCGCCGGGTGTCCAGTCCGCGCCGGGCGTGCTCCGCGCGAACCACACCAGCTGCTCGGCGCCCTTGTCCGGGGTGAGCAGCAGGAAGCGATGGACCAGCGGGCTGGACAGGATCGCGATGACGAACTTGATCAGCCGGCTGTCGGTGGCGGAACCGAAACTGGTCTGGACATTACCCGGATGGTGCGCGACGGCCGCGATGCCCTGCTCGTGGTAGCGGCGGTGCAGTTCCGTGGTGAACAGGATGTTCTCGAGCTTGGCCGCGTTGTAGGCCCGCAGCGAGTCGAAGTTCCGGTCGAGATCGAGGTCGTCGAGGTCCAGCTTGCCCGCCATGCGCGCGCCGACGCTCGAGGTCTGGATCACCGTGGCCCTGCTCGCGATGAGGGTGTCCAGCAGCAGCCGGGTGAGCAGGAACGGCGCCAGGTGGTTGATCTGGAACGTCTGCTCGAACCCGTCGACCGTCTTGCCGGCCCGCGCGAAGATACCGCCGGCGTTGTTGGCGAGCACGTCGATGCGCGGGTACGCGGAGTTCAGTTCGGCGGCGAGCGCGCGCACCTCGTCCAGGCGCGTGAAGTCGGTGACGTAGTGATCCGCGCCGGTTTCCGCCGCGACGGCCTCGGTCTTCTGCCGGGAACGGCCGATGACGACGACACGGTGGCCTTCGGCGCTGAGCCGGCGAGCCGCTGCGGCGCCGATGCCGTCGCTGGCGCCGGTGATGACGATTGTCTTGGGCTGACTCATGACGGAAGCTTATCCCAAACATAGGAGTCACTGTCATCCTCGAAGCGCACTGCTACGATCGGGATTGCCATGACAACGAGAAACCAGCAGCTCAGAGACCGCACCCGCCGGGCGGTCCAGCAGGAGATCGCCGAGGCCGCCACCGCACTGTTCGCCGAGCGCGGGTTCGAGGCGACGACGATCGGCGACATCGCGGCGGCCGTCGGCATGTCGCAGAGCAGCGTGTTCCGCTACTTCGGCACCAAAGAGGAGATCGTCCTCGGCAAGTTCGGCTTCGTCGTGGACGACATGCTCGCCACGCTGCGCGCCCGCCCGGCCGGTGAACCGGTGTGGACGTCCCTGCGCGCGGCGATCGACGTGCTGGTCTCGCTCGCGGACCTGCCGGTCAACGAGCAGCTCGTGGCGCCGGTCCACCGGATGATCTTCGAGACGCCCGCGCTGTCCGCCGGCTATCTCCAGAAGCTGCAGGACCTGCAGGAAGCGGTCGTCGCCGAGCTACGTGCCCGCGCCGAGGCGGCCGGAAAGCCTTACGCCGCTGGAGATCCGGCGCCCCGCGCACTGACCGCCGCGGCCTTCGGATGCCTCGTGGCCGCGCAGCATTCCTGGCTCGACTCCGGCGCGAAGGGCTCCTACGCCGAGGCCATCGACCGCGCCATGGCGACGATCACCCCCGCCCACCCGAGCTGACGGCGTGTTGGCCCTCCGCGTCGGTGGGTTGGCCGCGCGCGGGGCAAACTCACCGACGTAACGGGCAAACTCACCGACCTGGCGGGCCAACACGCGCGCGTGGCGGGCGAACACGCCGTCAGAGCAGGGGGGCGCCGGCGAGGGCGTCGCGGACCGCGGCGAGGACCTCGTCCGCGGTGCCCCGCACGGTGCAGCCGGCGGCGAGGCGGTGCCCACCGCCGCCGAGGCCGCGCGCGGCGACCGAGACGTCGATCTTCCCGATGGCGCGCAGCGAAACCGTCCACTCGTCCGGCTTTTGCTGCTTGAACACGGCCGCGACCTCGGCGTCCCGGACCGAGCGGACGACGTCGACGACGCCCTCGACCTCTTCCAGCCGCACGTCGGCGGCCGCTTCGAGGGTGACGAACGCGTACACGAGCCCGTAGCCCTGCGCCGCCTCCGGCTCCAGCCGCGCGGTGCCCAGCGCCGCCGACAGCATCGGCAACCACGCGAACGGGTGATCGTCGATGACCTCCCGCGCGAGCCGGTCGGGATCCACGCCCGCTTCGAGCAACCGGGCCGCGGCCTGGTGCGTCGACGGCTTGGCACGCCGGAAACCGCTGGTATCGGTCACCAGCCCGGCGTAGACGCATCGCGCGATCGGCTCGTCCAGCGGCGCGCCCAGCTCGTCGAGCACGTTCAGCACCAGCACCGCGGTCGCCTCGGCGGTGTCGTCGACGATGTGGTGCGTGCCGTAGCGGGTGTTCGACGCGTGGTGGTCGATCACCAGGACCGCCCCGCCCGCGGCCTTCGTCGCCTCGACCCGGTCGGCGAGGGACCCGAGCCGCCCCGGCACCGGGGTGTCGCAGCAGATGACCAGCGGGCTCGCGGCCGGCACGTCCGCGGCGGGCACCACGAGATTGCCCGGGTCCAGCCCGCGCAGGCTTTCCGGGACCTCGTCGGGGATCGCGAACGACACCCGCACGGTCGCGCCGCGCTGGTGCAGCGCGCGGCCGAGGGCCAGCGCGCTGCCGAGCGCGTCGGCGTCGGGCCGGACGTGGGCGAGCAGGGTGACGTCGGTGGCGTTGCGCAGGAGGTCGAGCGCCGAGGAGGTCATGGCCGCAAGCTACTCTGTCCTGCGATGTTCCACTACGCGATACTCCTTTACCCATCGGCCAATCGGGTTTACACCGACTCGTCGGCCGCCCTGTTGCGGGCCGAGCTCGCCGTGTTCGGCGAGGCGCTGGGCGCCACCCTCGAGGACATCGGCGAGCGCCGTCTCGGCGGCGTCACCTATGTGACCTTCTCGACGGCCGAGCGACTGTCCACGGACGACGTCACGCTCCTGTCGAACCTCTCCGCGCTCTACGCCCTGTTCGAGCTGACCGGCGACCTGCTGCGCCCGGTCGAGCTGTCGCCGCTGGACCGGTTCGGCACGGATCTGCTGACGATCCAGAAGTACTCCGGCAAGACCAACGAGCTGTTCACCAAGCTCCTGCTCAACGTCACGCTACTGTCCACTTCGGACCCCACAGCGTTCCTCATCCGGCCGCTGCACGTGCTGGATCCCTTGTGTGGCCGGGGAACCACGCTCAACCAGGCGATGGACTACGGGCTCGACTCGACCGGCATCGAGCTGGACAAGCGCGATTTCGAGGCCTACGAGCATTTCATCAAGACCTGGCTGCGCACGAAGCGGGTCAAGCACACCGCGGATTCCGGGCAGCTGCGGCGCAACAAGACAATGCTGGGCCGCCGGCTCGAACTCGGTTTCGGGCTGACCAAGGAACAGTACAAGGCGGGCGAGGTCCGGCACATCACGTTCTACAACTGCGACACGGTGGCCGGCGCCGGGCTGCTCAAGGGCGGCTCGGTGGACGTGATCGTCACCGACGCGCCGTACGGGGTGCAGCACGGCAGCCACCGCACCGGCGAGTTGTCGCGCAGCCCGCGCGACCTGCTGGCCGCGGCGGTCCCGGCCTGGGTGCGCACGCTGCGTTCCGGCGGCGCGCTCGGCATGTCGTGGAACACGCACGTCACCAAGCGCGAGGAGATCACCGAGATCCTCACCGCCGCCGGGCTCGAAGTCCGGGAACTCGGCGACTTCGCGCACCGGGTGGACCAGGCGATCCTGCGTGACCTGGTGGTGGCGCGCAAGCCCTGACCTGGGCACCGATGAGTTCCGGCAGGCCTGCCGGTAGGTACCGGCGAACAACCGGACCTCGGAGGCCTCGATGGACAACAGACAACGCTGGGTGCTCACGCTGACCTCGGTCGCGGCACTCATGGTCATGCTCGACATGCTGGTGGTGACCACCGCGCTCGACGCGATCCGCCGCACCCTCGGCGCGAGCATCACCGGCCTGGAATGGACGGTGAACGCCTACACGCTCAGCTTCGCGGTGTTCCTGATGACCGCGTCGGCGCTGGGTGACCGGTTCGGCCGGCGCCGGCTGTTCGTCGCCGGGCTGGCGGTGTTCACGGTCGCGTCGGCCGCGTGCGCCCTCGCGCCGGGTATCGGCGGGCTGGTCGCGGCGCGCGCGGTGCAGGGCGTCGG
This sequence comes from Amycolatopsis sp. GM8, assembly GCF_021653975.1. Taxonomy (GTDB): domain Bacteria; phylum Actinomycetota; class Actinomycetes; order Mycobacteriales; family Pseudonocardiaceae; genus Amycolatopsis_E. The sequence continues at coordinate 786,675 of NZ_JAJKFK010000003.1, forward strand.
CTCGGCGATGATCATGCCGCTGGCGTTTTCCCTGCTCTCGGCCGCTTTCCCGCCGGCACAACGGGCGAAGGCACTCGGGCTCTTCAGCGCGGTGACCGGGCTCGCGACGCTCGGCGGGCCGCTCGTCGGCGGTGCGATCGTGCAGGGGCTGAGCTGGCAGTGGATCTTCTGGCTCAACGTGCCGCTCGGCCTGGTGGTGATCCCGCTCGTGCGCGCCCGCGTGCCGGAGAGCACGGGGGCACCCGCACGCCTGGACTTCCCCGGTCTCGCGCTGGTGAGCGGGGCGGCCCTGGGCGTCGTGTGGGCGCTGGTGCACGGCAACGGCCACGGCTGGGACCGGCTCGACGTGCTCGGCCCGCTCGCGGGCGGGATCGCCCTCGCGATCGGCTTCGTCTGGTGGGAACGGCGTTCGCCGGCCCCGATGCTGCCGATGCGGCTGTTCCGCTCGCGGGCGTTCTCCGCGGGCAACGCGAGCGGTTTCCTGCTGTACGGCTCGATTCTCGCCGCGGCGTTCTTCCTGCCGCAGTTCTTCCAGGTGGCGCTCCACTTCGGACCGTTGCGGGCCGGGCTGGCGCTGGTGCCGTGGACCATCACGCTGTCGCTGGTGGCCCCGTTCGCCGCGGCGCGGATCGCCCGGTTCGGCGAGCGGCCGCTGCTCGCGGGTGGCCTGCTGCTGCAGGCGGCCGGGTTCACCTGGATCGCACTGATCGCGAGCCCGGCGACGGCGTACGTGTTGTTCGTGCCGCCGCTGGTGCTCGCCGGCGCCGGGGTGTCGATGGCGATGCCGGCGGCGCAGCACGCGGTGATCAACTCGGTCGCGCCGGCGGAGATCGGGAAGGCGTCGGGCGCGTTCAACACGGTCCGCCAGCTGGGCGGCACGTTCGGCGTGGCGATCGTGGCCGGGGTGTTCACCGCGACCGGCGGCTACGCTTCGCCCGAGCTGTTCAGCGCGGGGTTCGGCCCGGTGCTCGGGACCGCGGCGGCGTTCTCGCTCGCGGCGGCGGTCGCGGGGTTGTGGTTGCCGGGGCGGCGGGAGAAGAGTGAAGTGGCCGAGCCGGTTCTGGAGGTTTCCCGATGACAGTGCCGCCCACGGACTTCGCCGAGCGCGCCGACCCGTACCGCCGGGAGCTCCTGGCCTACTGCTACCGCCTGCTCGGCTCGATCCACGACGCCGAGGATCTGGTGCAGGAGACCTACCTGCGGGCCTGGCGCGCGCATTCGGACTTCGACGAGCGGCGCGCCTCGCTGCGGACCTGGCTGTACCGGATCGCGACCAACGCCTGCCTGACCGCGCTCGAGGGCCGGGGCCGCCGGCCCCTGCCCTCGGGGCTCGCCGGCCCGGTCTCCGCGGTCGGCGAGCAGCTGGACTGGGACGCGGAAACCCCGTGGCTGCAACCGTTTCCGGGCGATCCGGCGACGCTCGCCGAGTCCCGCGAGAGCATCCGGATCGCGTTCGTCGCGGCCCTGCAGCACCTGCCGGCCCGGCAGCGCGCGGTGCTGATCCTGCGGGACGTGCTGGCGTGGCGGGCGGCGGAGGTCGCGGCGTTGCTCGACACCACGACGGCGGGGGTGAACAGCGCGCTGCAACGTGCCCGCACGCAGCTCGCCGAGCTCACCCCCGCCGAGGTGGCGGAACCACCCGAGGCGGAACGCCGGGCGGTACTCGAGCGGTACGTCGCCGCGTTCATCGACGGCGACGTGGCCGGGCTGGCGGCGCTCCTGCGTGACGACGTCACGATGGAGATGCCGCCGTACCCGATGTGGTTCTCCGGCATCGATGCCGTACGAAGGTTCCTGGAACCGCGAGTGCGTCCCGGCCGCTGGCGCGCACAGCAGGTGCTGGTCAACGGCGAACCCGGGATGGCAGGATATGTGCTGCGCGACGGCGTCTACCGGGCGCACGCGCTGCACACGCTGACGATCACCAAGACGGGTATCGCGGCGATCTGCGCGTTCCAGGAACCCGCACTGTTCGGGACGTTCGGGCTGCCTCAGGCTGCGAGCTGACCGATGGTCCGCTCGGGAGTCTCGCGGCCGGTGTACATCGCCCAGATCTCGTCGGCGAGGTAGCCCGGCTCGACGCGTTCGGGCTCGGGCCCGCCCTGGCTGTCGAAGATCTTCTCGGCGTCGCTTTCCCTGATCAGCGCGCCGATGGTGATCGCGCCGATGTAGACACCCTCACCGGCCAGCTCCTGGTGCAGGCTGAGCGCGTAGTTGCGCAGGCTCGCCTGGGCGGCCCCCGCCCCGCCCAGGCGCGGCATCGGGTTGCGCGAGGACGAGCCCAGCCCGTAGATCACCGCGCCGTTGCCCTGCGCCCGCATGTGCGGCAGCACCTTCAGGGTCAGCGACAGCGGGGCGAGGGTGATCCGTTCGAGCGTGGCGCGCATGGTGTCCACGTCGACGTCCCCGACGGACCGGATCCCGTCCATGTCGAGGAACCCGTTGAGCACGGCGACGTCGACCGGGCCGATCCGCTGGATCAGATCGGCGTGCCCGTTCAGGTCGGCCAGGTCCGCCGTGATCCCGGTCGCCTTGACCCCCTGGGCCGCCAGATCGTCCACAAAGGACTTCAGCCTGCCGCTATTCCTTGCCACGAGTGCGATGTCGAAGCCTTCCCGGCCGAAGCGGCGGGCTGTGGCCAGGCTCATCCCCGGTCCCGCACCGAAGATCGCGAGTGTCGGCATGATGTGTTCCTTTCGGTAGGTTGAGTTCAGGCGGCGAGCTGACCGACGGTGTGCTCGGCGGCCTCGCGGCGGGTGTACATCGCCCAGGTCTCGTCGGCGAGGTAGGCGGGTTCGACCCGTTCGGGCTCGAACCCGCGCCTCGCGGCGGGGTCCGTGTCGAACACCTTCTCGGCGTCGCTGTGCCTGACCAGCGCACCGATGGTGAGCACTCCGATGTAGACGCCCTGGCCGGCCAGCTCCTGGTTGAGGGCGAGCGCGTAGTTGCGCAGGCTCGCCTGCGCGGCGCCCGATCCGGCCAGCGACGCGACGGGGTGGCGCGCCGGCGCGCCCAGCCCGTAGATCACCGCGCCGTTGCCCTGGGCCCGCATGTGCGGCAGGAGCAGGCGGGTCAGCGACAGTGGTGCCAGCACCGTCCCGTCGAGCCCCCGGCGCATGCTCTCCACGTCGATGTCCTGGACGGGCCGGATCGACTCGTGGCCGACGTAGGCGTTGACGACGGCGACGTCGACCGGGCCGATCTGGTCGACGAGTTCCGCGTGCCCGCTCCGGTCGCTCAGGTCCGCGGCCAGGCCCTCCGCCTTGATCCCGTCGGCCACGAGTTCGTCCACAAAGGACTCCAATCGGTCAGGACTCCTTGCCACGAGGGCGATGTCGAACCCTTCCCGGCCGAAGCGGCGAGCCGTGGCGAGGCCTCGCCCGGGTCCCGCGCCGAAGATCGCGAGTGTCGGCATGACGTGCCCCTTCCCAGTAAGTTGAGCTTTCCCTCAAGTTCTACCCTAAGTTGAGGAGATGCTCAAGTTTTCTATACTGGAGTCATGCCGGTCGAATCACGCCCGCTGCGCCGGGACGCCCAGCGCAACCGCGAGCTACTACTCGCGGCCGCGCGGGAGGTGTTCGGCGCCAAGGGGCTCGAGGCGCCGCTGGACGAGATCGCGCGCCGGGCCGGGGTCGCGATCGGCACGCTGTACAACCGGTTCCCGACGCGCGCCGAGCTGATCGACGCCACGTTCGCCGAGCCGGTCGGGCGCTGGGTGACGATCGGCGAGGAGGCGCTGGCCGAGCCGGATCCGTGGGACGGCATCGTGCAGTACGTCGTGCGCTCGTGCGAGCTGCATTCGATCGACCGCGGCCTGACCCAGGTCTGCACGGAGTCATACCCGGACGCGCCCGGCATCGAAGCCGCGAAACTGCGGTCGTGGGACGTGCTGGTGCGCCTGGTCGCCCGCGCCAAGGACGCGGGCGTGCTACGCGCGGACGCCGAGCCGAGCGACCTGCCGATGGCCGTCGTGGCGGCCAGCCGGATCGCGGAGCTGGAGTCCGATCCGGACCGCTGGCGGCGCCACATCCGCTACGTGCTGGACGGGCTGCGCGCAGACAAAAGGCGGGCCACCCGCAGGTGACCCGCCTCGTGCGGAATGCTCAGTCTTCGTCTTCTTCGTCGTCCTCGCGCGGGGCGCGATAGGGGTCGGGGTCGCCGGCGTGCTGGGCACCCGCCGACCGGCGGGCCACCTCGGCGTCGGCCTCGCGGGCCTTCGCCAACAGCTCCTCGATCTGTTGCGCCGTCTCGGGAATCTTGTCCGCGACGAACGTCAGCGTCGGGGTGAAGCGAACCCCGGTGCCCGCCCCGACCTTGCTGCGCAGCACCCCGCGCGCCGAATCGAGAGCCGCCGCGGCGCCCGCGAAGTCCGGAGTGGACTCCAGGTTCTCCCCCAGCACCGTGTAGTACACGGTCGCGTCGTGCAGATCCGCCGTCACCCTGGTGTCGGTGATCGTGACATTGTCGAGCCGCGGGTCCTTGATCTCGTGCTCGATGGCCGAAGCCACGATCTGCGAGATCCGCTTGGACAGCCTCCGCGCACGCGCCGGATCGGCCATCATCTCCTACTTTCTCGTCGTACTAGTCATCCTCGGGCCCGAGGAGGCGGCGGTGCGCCGACAGCAGCTCCAGCTCGGGCCTGCCGGCGACGAACCGCTCGCACTCGTCGAGCACGTCACGGACATGCTCGCCGTCGGCGGCGACCGCCGCGACTCCGAGCAGGGCCCGCCGGTGCAGATCCAGGTGCCCAGCCTCGGCGACCGCCACCTCGAACCGCTTGCGCAGCTCGGCGACCAGTGGCCGGACGATCGAACGCTTCTGCTTCAGCGACCGGACGTCGCCGAGCAGCAGGTCGAATTCGAGCGCTCCAATGAACAAATGACGTTCCCTCAGGCGAAACCCGGGGCCGATCCGACTGGACCGGCCCCGGGTGATCCTCTACCTACGCACGCGGCTTTTCGCGCTGCTCGTACGTCTCGACCACGTCGCCGACCTTGATGTCGCTGTAGGAGCCCAAGGTCAGACCGCACTCGTAGCCCTCGCGGACCTCGACCACGTCGTCCTTGAACCGCCGCAGCGAACTGACCGGCAGGTTCTCGGCGACGACCACGTCGTCGCGCAGGAGCCGGGCCTTGGCGTTGCGCCGGATCTCGCCCGAGGTGACCAGGCAACCGGCGATGGTGCCGAACTTCGAGGACTTGAAGACCTCGCGGACATCCGCCTTGCCGAGTTCGACCTCTTCGTACTCCGGCTTGAGCATGCCCTTGAGCGCCTGCTCGATCTCCTCGATCGCCTGGTAGATCACCGTGTAGTACCGGACGTCGACGCCCTCGCGGTTGGCCCGCTCGGTCGCCTTGCCCTGGGCCCGCACGTTGAACCCGAGCACGATCGCGTCGGACGCGGTGGCCAGGTCGATGTCCGACTCGGTCACCCCACCGACACCGCGGTGCACCACGTTGAGCTCGACCTCGTCGCCCACGTCCAGCTGCAGCAAGGACGCTTCGAGTGCCTCGACGGTACCCGAGTTGTCGCCCTTGATGATCAGGTTGAGGGTCGAGGTCTCCTTCAGCGCGGAGTCCAGGTCCTCCAGGCTGACCCTCTTCCGCCGCGCCGCGTTCTGGGCGTTGCGGATCCGGGCCTGGCGCCGCTCGGCGATCTGCCGGGCGACCCGGTCCTCCTCGACGACCAGGAACGTGTCCCCGGCGCCTGGCACCGAGGTGAACCCGATGACCTGCACCGGACGTGAGGGCAGCGCCTCCGTGACGTCCTGGTTGTACTCGTCGACCATCCGCCGCACACGGCCGTACGCGTCCCCGGCGACCACCGAGTCACCGACGCGCAGCGTGCCGCGCTGCACCAGCACCGTGGCCACCGGGCCGCGGCCGCGGTCCAGGTGTGCCTCGATCGCGACGCCCTGGGCCTCCATCGCCGGGTTGGCCCGCAGGTCCAGCGCCGCGTCCGCGGTCAGCAGGATCGCTTCGAGCAGCCCGTCGATGTTGATGTTCTCCCGCGCGGAGATGTCGACGAACATGGTGTCGCCGCCGTACTCCTCGGCCACCAGCCCGTACTCGGTGAGCTGCTGCCGGATCTTCTGCGGGTTGGCGCCTTCCTTGTCGATCTTGTTGACCGCCACCACGATCGGCGCGCCCGCCGCCTGGGCGTGGTTGATCGCCTCCACCGTCTGCGGCATCACGCCGTCGTCGGCGGCGACCACCAGCACCGCGATGTCACTGGACTGCGCACCACGGGCACGCATCGCGGTGAACGACTCGTGACCCGGGGTGTCGATGAACGTGATCAGCCGCTCCGTGCCGTCGAGCGCGGTCTCGACCTGGTACGCGCCGATGTGCTGGGTGATGCCACCCGCCTCGTTCTCGCGCACCTTCGTCTTGCGGATGGTGTCCAGCAGGCGGGTCTTACCGTGGTCGACGTGACCCATGACGGTCACGACGGGCGGCCGGACCTGCAGGTCCTCCTCGTCACCGGCGTCCTCGCCGTAGGTGATGTCGAAGGTCTCCAGCAGCTCGCGGTCCTCCTCCTCGGGGCTGACCACCTGCACGGTGTAGTTCATCTCCGAGCCGAGCAGCTCGAGGATCTCGTCGGACACCGACTGGGTGGCCGTCACCATCTCACCGAGGTGGAACAGCACCTGCACCAGCGAAGCCGGGTTCGCGTCGATCTTCTCCGCGAAGTCGGTCAGCGAGGCACCACGCGGCAGGCGGATCGTCTCGCCGCTGCCCTTGGGCAGCCGGACACCGCCGACGCTGGGCGCCTGCATGTTGTCCATGTACTCCTGGCGCTTCTGCCGCTTCGACTTGCGGCCCTTGCGCGAGGGACCACCGGGACGGCCGAAGGCACCGGCCGTGCCGCCGCGGCCACCGCCGCCACGCGGGCCACCGCCGCCACCACGGAAACCGCCGCCACCGGCGGGCGCGCCACCGCCGCCACCACCGGGGCCGCCACGGTAACCACCGCCGCCGCCACCGCCACCGGGGCCGCCGCCGCGGTAACCACCGCCGCCGCCACCACCGGGACCGCCACGACCGGCGCCACCGGGACCACCACGGCCCGCACCGGCACCGGCACCACCGCGGCCACCGCCGCCGCCGGGACCACCGCGGCCACCACCGGGACCGGAGGGACGCTGCGTGCGGCCGGGCATCATGCCCGGGTTCGGGCGCGGCGGCATGTTGCCGGGGTTCGGCCTGCTGCCGCCACCGGGACGCGGCGCGGACGGCCGGTCGCCGCCGGAGCGCTCGCCACCGGGCCGCTCACCACCGGGACGGGGGCCACGGTCGCTGCCGGGGCCGCCGCCGGGACGCGGCGCGCCAGGACGCGGCGCGGGCGCACCCGAGCCGACACCGAACGGGTTGTTGCCGACCCGCGGGGTGCGCGGACCGGGCTTGGGGCCGCCGGGCTTGGGGCCCTGCGGTTTCGGGGGCACGACGGAACCGCCGCCGGACTGCGGCGCCGCCGGAGCGGGCCGCGGGGTCTGCGGCTGGGGCTTCTTCGGCTGTGCGTCCGGGCCTGCCTTGGCGGCCGGCACCTGCGGCTGCTGCGGCTGTTGTTGTTGCTGCGGCTGCGGTTGCTGCTGCGGACGGGGCCGCTCCTGCTGCGGCGCCGGGGCCGGGGCCGGAGCCGGCCGCGGGCCGGGACGCGGGCCGGGCATCGCGCCAGGGCGCGGCCGGTCCTTGGAGCTGTCCGCGGTGCGCGAAGGCGCCGGGGCGCCACCGTTGCCGTTCGACGGGCCGGGGACCGGTTTGCGGCCGCCGGATTTCCCACCGGGCTTGCCGCCGGCGGTGAACGCGTCACGCAGCCGCCGGGCAACGGGTGCCTCGACGGTGGATGACGCGGATTTGACGAACTCGCCCTGCTCCTTGAGCTTGGCGAGAACTTCCTTACTGGTGACACCGAGCTCTTTCGCGAGCTCGTGCACGCGGGCCTTGCCTGCCACTGCTCTCCTCAACTGGTGAGGCCAGCCGGCGGTAAGGGACCCGCTGACCTCGTCCTATCGTCGCGCGTTCATGGCTTCAGCTTCACGGCTGACTCATGACGGGTCGACCTGCTTCCTTCGTTTCGTCCCGGGAGGGGGTCCGTCCCCCGCCCGTTCAATCGGCGGTGCGCCCGAGGTAGCGGCGCACGACCGTCACGTCGAGTGTCCCAGAGCTTCGTAACGCTCTGGGAAACGCCCGGCGCCGTTCGGCCTTGGTGAGGCAGCCGGGTTCGGGATGCAACCAGGCACCCCGGCCCGGAAGCCGCCGACGCTCGTCGACGACCACCTGCCCATCCGTTGCGACCACTCGCAGCAACTCACCGACCGAAGCCCGCTTCCGGCAGCCCACGCACATCCGGACCGGAGCCTCCCGATGTCCTTCGCGTGTGCCTGCCCGATGCGGGCTTCCGACCATCGTCGAGTCTAGCTCCTGGCCTGTCACTCAGCCGAACCGGTTGTCGCAGGCCGTGGTGTCGTGTCGGACTCACCGGCCGCGTCGCTGCGGATGTCGATCCGCCAGCCGGTGAGGCGGGCGGCGAGGCGGGCGTTCTGGCCCTCCTTGCCGATCGCCAGTGACAGCTGGAAATCGGGCACCACGACGCGGGCCGTCTTCGCCCGCTCGTCCACCACGGTCACCGATACAACCTTCGCCGGCGACAGCGCATTCCCTACGAAACGGGCCGGATCCTCGGAGTAGTCGATGATGTCGATCTTCTCCCCGGCCAGCTCGCTCATCACGTTGCGCACCCGCGCGCCGACCGGCCCGATGCAGGCACCCTTGGCATTGACGCCCGGCACGGTGGAACGCACCGCGATCTTGGACCGGTGCCCGGCCTCGCGCGCGACCGCCGCGATCTCCACGGTGCCGTCGGCGATCTCGGGCACCTCCAGCGCGAACAGCTTGCGCACCAGGTTGGGATGCGTGCGGGACAACGTGATCGACGGGCCGCGGCTGCCGCGGGACACCGTCACCACGTACGCCTTGATCCGGCTGCCGTGCTGGTAGGACTCGCCGGGCACCTGCTCGGCCGAGGGCAGCACGCCTTCGATGTCGCCGACCTGGACGATCACCATGCCGCGCGCGTTGGCGCGGGCGTCACGCTGGATGACCCCGGCGACGATCTCGCCTTCCTTGGCCGAGAACTCGCCGTAGGTCTTCTCGTGCTCGGCGTCGCGCAGGCGCTGCAGGATGACCTGGCGGGCGGTGGTGGCGGCGATCCGCCCGAAGCCCTCGGGCGTGTCGTCCCACTCCTCGTCCACCTCGCCCTCTTCGGTCAGGGTGTGCGCGAGGACGCGCACGTACCCGGTCTTGCGGTCCACGTCGATCCGGGCGTGCGGCTGGTGGCCTTCGGTGTGCTTGTAGGCGGTCAGCAGCGCGGTCTCGATGGCCTCGATGACGGTATCGAAGGGGATGTCCTTGTCCCGCTCGATCGCGCGCAGCGCGGCGATGTCCACGTTCACTTCGGCTCCTCCTCCGTCCCGGTGGAGTTGATCATCCCCGAGGCGTCTTGCTCCAGCAGTTTCAGGTCCTCCGTCGGCGGTTGCTTGAACTCGATCTCGATGACCGCCCTGGCCACGTCGCGGTAGCGTACGTCGCGGATCTCGCCCTCGACGAGCACGCGCGCCGCGTCCGGGCCGGCGTATCCGACCCGGCCGAGGAAGCCGCCGCCCTCGTGCGGGCTGATCCGGACCAGCCGGAACTTCGCGCGCCGCCAGTGCCGCGCCAGGGTGAGCGGGCGTTCCACCCCCGGCGAGGTCACTTCGAGGGTGTAGGCGCCCTCGACCAGATGGTCGTGGGAGTCCAGCACGGCCGACACGGCGCGGCTGCACTCCGCCACCTCGTCGAGCCCGATGCCGTCGTCGGCGTCCACGACGACCTTCACCAGCTTGCGCCGCCCCGCCTGCTGCACTTCGAGCGCGTCGAGGTCGAAACCAGCACCGGCCACCGCCTCGGCCACGATCGGCTCGAGTTTGCCGGCGAGTTCTCCTGGCACCTTGGCGCTCTCTCTCCTGTTGGATCGTCGGTCAGCGTGATTGTCACTGAGGGTCCAGCTTAACTTGCCAACCCCCGTCACCGCCCGTGGTCATCGCAGCCCTGGCAGGATGGCGCGACGTGAGCCCCCGTACCCGTCGCGACGTCCTGCGGCTGAGCGCGCTGGCGGCCATGGCCGTCCCGCTCGCCGCGTGCAAATCCGGCTACTCGAACGAGCCCGACCCGCTGGTGCCGCTCGCCGAGCAGGCGACCGCCGACGCGGCCGCGGCGAACGCGATGGCGTCCGGATCGTCCATGGAGGCCGGTCTCGCCCGGCAGGTCGCGGCGGCCCGGGCGCAGCACGCGCAGGCACTGCAAGCGGAGGTGGACCGGCTGAACCGGCCGAAGACCGCTGTGCAGGTCGTGAACCCCGGCGGCAGCGGGCTCACCGCGCTCAAGCAGCGGCTCGCGACCGCGCGTACCCAGGCCGAGCAGCTGGTGCCCGGGCTGGAGCGGTACCGGGCGGGCCTGGTCGCCGCGGTCGCCGCCGGCTGCGCGGGACTGCAGCAGCTGGACGACCGGATCGGGCCGGGTGCCGAGCCGGGGCCCGTCACGCCGATCCCGTCCGTGCCGGCCGAAGCGGTCGGCCCGCTGCAGAAGGCGCTCGACGCCGAGCACGCCGCGGTGTGGGTGTACGGGCTGGTCAGCGCGTTCCTGCCGGCGAACTACAACGCCGGCGTCGCGGACGGGGCGCACGAGCACCAGGATCGCCGCGACGCGTGCGTGCGAATGCTCGACGCCGCCGGGGCGACCCCGGACGGGCCGCAACCCGCTTACGTGACACCGAAACCGGTCACGGACGGGACTTCGGCGAAGAGCGTCGTGGCGACCGCGGAGTCCGACGCGGCGACAGCCTGGGCGGGCGTGCTCACCGGCACCGACGACACGGCACTGCGGACGGTCGCGCTGACCGCCATGCTGGGCTCGGCCCGCCGCGGCACCCGCTGGCGCCAGGCGGCCGGCGAGTCGCCGGCGGTCCTGGCTCTCATCGGGATGCCGGCCACCTAGCTCGTTGCCGGCCACGCCAGCGCGCCGGATCGGATGCGGTTAATCGTGGCGTCCAGCCAGGCGCGTTCGTGCCCGAGTTGATCGAGGTAGTAGTGCGTCTCGATCATGTGCAGTTCGGGGAGGTCTGCGGCCGCGTCGAGGGCCTGGGTGAGGCGAGCTTCCTCATGCTGGACGCGGTCGGCCCTGGTGTGCAGTGCGGTCGCGGCCGCGGCGGGCGCGAGGATGCCGAGGTAGGCGATGGCCGTCATGAACGCGGTCCGGTCGGCCAGGTCGCCCTTCTGGAGCTCATGGTCCACACGGTCCGCGAGAGCGCGCTGGCCCGCGGCGGTAAGGAGGAATTCCTGCCGGGCCGCGCCGCGTGACCCGGGGCGTTCCGGACCCCGAGGTAGGGGTAGCGCTCGCGCAGGTCGCTGAAGAGCGCGTAGGCGTGCCGGGGACGCTCGGCGAGCAGTCCGAGGATCGGCAGCACGAGCGGGTTGGCGAGCGCGTTGGTCGGTGAGGAGTTCGCGATGGTGTTCGGAGTGTGGCCGGGTGTCGTCGCGGCTGACCTGGTGGAGCTGACCCCACTGGAGACGCCGCCGGAGGACGTGGCGCGCACCCGCGACGCGTTGGCTCGTTTGCAGGGTGATGCCGCGGAGTTCGCCATCCGCTGCTACCGGCACTTCCGGGGAGCGGGAGCACCGGAGCCCGGGGTGGCTGCCGCGCCGGCCGATCCAGGGCAGTACCTCGGGCGGGGGCGGCTCATCGACCTCGTGGCGTGCTACCGGGCCACGACACCCGATCCGGTTGGGTACGCCGAATTCGTCCGGCAAGCCGTCCGCGACGTAGCCGCCTGGGGTGGCGGGAAGGTGCAGGTCGGGGAGGAGCTCAACGTGCCGGCCCCACTGGACGGCGGTTTCCCGGGCTGCTTCGAGGCGGTCGCCGCGGGCGTGGCCGCCGGCCTCGATGAACGCGACCGGCTCGGGGCAAGCATCGGCATCGGCGTGAACGGCGCCGGCGTGGCCGACCCGGCGTTCTGGGCCAGGATGGTCCGCGCCCTGGGCCCGGGCTCCGCGAGCCGGCTCGACTTCATCGGCCTCGGCATGTTCCCCGATGTCTTCCGTCCGATCCCGGAAGACAAAGTCGCCGGGGGCGCCCAATTCCTCGTCCGGACTCTGCGCTCGGTCACCCTCGAAGCCGGGATCTCCGCGCGCACGCGTCCTGCGGTCCGTCGCGGAAGCCGTACTGGCGACCGGCGAGGTGAGCGTTTACGAGTTCTTCTCACTCCGCGACGGCATCAGCGACGGCAACTGGCAGAACGGATTCGGGCTCCTCCACGACGACTACACACCCAAACCCGCGTTTGACGCCGTTCGGCGACTGATCGACGCCTGCTAGCCGTCAGTCGCGGCTGCGCCGCCCGATGAGCATCCGGTACACGAGCAGGATGATCAGCGAGCCGAGGATCGCCAGCCCCCAGGTACGCAGGTCGAAGAACCGGCCGAGTTCGACGTGGAAGAGGGTCTTGCCGACCCAGCCGCCGACGAACGCGCCGCCGATGCCGAGCAGGATCGTGATGATGCAGCCACCAGGGTCCTTTCCCGGCATGAGTGCCTTGGCGATGAGACCGGCGATCAGGCCGAGCACGATCCAGCTGATGATGCCCACAAACTGTCCTTCCGTTGGCGGTCACTGGCCGCACAGGATGACAGATCGCTAGCCGACCTGTGGGGCGAGGGCGAGGGCTTCGGTGTCGACGCGGGTCAGCGTGGTCTGGTCCTGCTTGCCGCCGAAGAACGCGGACAGCACGATCGCCAGCCGGTTGCCCTCGGCCCGTGCGGCGTACTTGCCGTCCAAGAGCTTGGGCGCGCCGGAGATCTTCGCGGTGCCGTCGGTGACGAGGTCGTTGATGTTGCCGGTGCCGTCGCGGTCCGCGATCGCCTTGAGCTCCTTCGCCTCGTCCGACGTGGAAGTCTTCACCACCACGACCGACACGAGCACCTTCGTGCCGCCGGCGGTGGTCGTGTACAGCGCGCGGGACAGGCCGAGGCACGGGTGCGCGCCGAGCCACTTCTTGACCTCGCCGGTGGACTTCGCTGTGCAGTCGGTGGCGGCGACCGGCCCTTCGGCCGCGGTGAAGGCGAACTCCTTGGCCGGTGCCTGCGCGACGGGTGCGGCGGGCTCGTGGCGGATCAGCCACCAGACGAGCCCGGCCACCACCGCGACGGCGACCAGGCCGAGCGCCTTGAACAGCCGGGACCGGCCGCGCACGGGATCCGCCGGGATCCGGGGCAACGGTGCGGTGCCGCCGTGGGCCGGCGGGTACTGCGGAGCAACCACGAGGAAGCACCGTACCCGGCCGCCCCGGGTCCCGTGCCCCGAATGGGGATCATGTCACTGCGCGCAGCACCTGCTCCACGTCACCGAGCGTGTTGTACAGGTGGAATCCGACCCGTGCCTTCCCCGCGCGGGCGCTCGCGATGACCCCGGCCGCCCGCAGCCGTTCGGTGTCGGCGTCGACGGACACGATCGCCGAGCCGCGGGCCGGCAGGCCGAGCCCGGCCAGGAACGCGTCGGCGAGCTGGACGCAGTGCGCCCGCACGGCGTCCAGGTCCAGCGAAGCCACGTACGGCAACGCGACCGCGGCGCCGACATGGGCCATCCACACCGGCGACAGGTCGTACCGGCGGGCGCCGGCGGCCAGCCGCAGCGGGAGGCCGTACAGCGACTGCCACGGGTCCTCCCCCGCGTACCAGCCCGCGCTGACCGGCCGGCCGCGTTCGAGCGCCCGCGGGTGCACCGCGAGCCACGCCGAGCCGCGCGGCGACATCAGCCACTTGTAGCCGACGGCCACCACCCAGTCGGCCCAGTCCAGCCGCAGCGGCAGCCAGCCCGCCGCCTGGCTCGCGTCGAGCAGGACGGGCACGTTCGCGGCCTCGCTCGCTGCCCGCAGCGCGTCCAGGTCGACCATGGCGCCGTCGGCCGACTGCACGACGCTCACCGCGACGAGGTCGTGTCCCTCCACCGAGGATGGCAGGTCCGCCAGCGGTACTTCGGTGACGGTCACGCCGGGTACGGCCGCGAACGGGAAGGTGACGCTGGTGAACTCCCCCGCCGCGACGAGCACGCGCGCGCCCGCGGGGAGCCCGGCCGCGACCACGCTCAGCAGCTGCGAAGCCGAGGCACCCACCGCGATCCGGTCCACCGGCACGCCCAGCACGTCCGCGATGCCCTGGCGGGCGAGCGCGACCGGCTCGTCGAAGTCGCCCGGCACCGCCGCGCCGCGCCGCCAGCTCTCGACCGACGCGGCGAGTTCGTCGGCCACGTGTGCGGGCGGGACACCGATGCTGGGGGTGTTGAGGTAGCCGTCGCGGATGTCGAACTTGGCTCCGAAAGCGATGCGCATACGGTCCACTCTGCCCGGACTCTAAGCCAACTCACAGCCGCTGGATGGTTCGCTTGTCAGGGTGAGCCCGCAAACTGGTGTCGTGCGCCAAGATCGTCCGCGCTGGACCACGCGCGCCGCCGTGCTGCTGCCCAGCCCGTCGGCGACCCCGTTCACCTTCTGGTACCTCGCCCTGCTCCTGGTGACGACGATCCTGCAGCGCGCCGTCGGCGAGTCGGTCTCGGCGAAGCTGCTCGCCGGTGCCAGCACGGACGCGCACAACCTGTGGCACCGGCCGATCGCGAGCCTGATCAGCAGCGCGCTGTGGATCGATGACGGCGGCTGGCTGGTGTACGTGCTGATCTTCGCGCTCGCGGTCGCCCCGCTGGAGCGCCGGATCGGCGCGGGCTGGACGTTCGCGGTGTTCGCGAGCGGGCACGTCCTCGCGACGCTCGCGACGGAACTGCCGGTGATGATCGCGCTGCAGCACGGCTGGCTGCCCGCGGCCGACGCGCGCTGGCTCGACATCGGGGTCAGCTACGGGTTCTTCGCGACGGCCGGAGCGTTGGTGCCGATCCTCGGCAAGCGGGCGCGGGTCGCCGCGGTGCTGCTGATCGAGCTGCTCATCGTGGTGATCTACCTCACGGACGAGCCGGGTTCGCTGCTGTCGATCGTGACCGTCGCGGGGCACGCGATCGCCGCGCATATCGGCATGCTGGGCTGGTTGCCGTGGTTGCGGCGGCGCGGATTGGTGGGCACGTTGCGGTTCCGGCCGCCGCACCGGGCGGCCGCGGAAGACGGGGTTCGCCCGGACGCTCCCTTGGCCGGATCGGCCGCGCGATAGACGATGTCGGTATGCGGTGGCTTGAACTCGAAGGGGCGGCGAACGCCCGTGACGTGGGCGGGCTGCCCACAGCCGACGGCCGGACGATCGCGGAACGCACGCTGCTGCGCGCCGACAACCTCCAGGGCCTGACTCCCAGCGACATCAAGCTCCTCGTCGAGGATCTCGGCCTGAGCACGGTCGTGGACCTGCGCAGCAGCCATGAGGTCGAGGCCGAAGGGCCGGGGCCGCTGCGGGCGGTCAGCACGGTGCGGCACGTGCACCTGTCGATGCTGCTCGAACAGCAGACCTCGGAGGAAGCGCTCTTCGCGCGGCGCGAGCGGGCGCTGGCGCGCTATCCCGACGACCCGATGTGCGCGCTGTACCTGGGTTATCTGGAGGACCGCCCGGAGAACGTGGTCGCCGCGCTGCGCACGATCAGCGAGTCGCCGAGCGCCGCGCTCGTGCACTGCGCCGCGGGCAAGGACCGGACCGGCGTGGTGGTCGCGCTTTCGCTGACCATCGCCGGCGTGGCGCGTGAGGTCGTGGTCGAGGACTACGCCGCGAGCGGCACCCGGATCGCCGGTGTGCTCGCGCGGCTGCGGGCTTCGCCCACGTACGCGCCGGATCTGGCGCGGCGCGGTGGCGGGGACGACATCCACCGCCCCCTCGCGGAGACGATGGACGCGTTCCTCAGCGAGGTCGACCGCCGCTACGGCGGCGTGCTCCCCTGGCTCGGCGACCACGGCTTCGGCGAGCCCGAAGTCACCCGCCTCCGCACCAAGCTGGTCGCCTGACCCTCCCGGCGTGTTGGCGCCCCGCGCGGGCGTGTTGGCGCCCCACGTCGGTGATTTGGCTCGCCACGAGCAAAGTCACCGACGTGAGCGGCAAACACGCCGACGTGACGGGCAAACACGCCGGGGCGGGGGCGCTAGTCGGGGCCCGCGTCGACGAAGCGGGCCAGTAGGGCTTCGAGGGTGTCCAAGTCGTCGGCGCTGAACTCGCGGAACAGCTCGCGGGCCGCCTTGCCCGCCAGCTGGTGGGCGGTGGCGAAGGCGTCCTCCCCCGCCCGCGTGAGCGTCAGCTCCGCCACGCGCTTGTCGGTCCTGGATCGCGTGCGCGTCAGGTAGCCGAGCTGCTCCAGGTCCTCGACCGTGCGCACCATGCCGGCCTTGTCGCTGCCGGTCTCGGCGATCAGGTCGCGCTGGGTCGAGACGCCGTCGCGCTCGATCAGCAGCAGCACCCCGAAGTGCTTGCCCGTCAGCCCGAGCGGCGCGAGGGCGTCGTTCAGCGCGCTCGCGGCACGCCGGTGCGACTGGCGCAGCAGCAGGCCGAGCCGGATCGGCGGACGTGGTGTCGGCATCGGCCCATCCTATGTTAGATTCATTTGAAACCGATTCATTTGAATCTACCTGGAGGGGGACTCCTTGACTGCGACGGAAATCGCGCCGCCACGCTGGCCGCTGCACGTCTTCCGGGTGACCTCGGTCGTGAGCGCGGTGATGCTGTTCGACCAGGCCGTCTTCGCCGGCCAGTTCCTGTCCGGCAGCTTCGGTTCGCTGCAGGTCCACCGGGACAACGCGACCTACGCGGGCATCTCGGTGCTCGTCTCGGCGGTCGCCGGGGTGCTGGTGCGGTGGCCCGGCCGGGGGCCGTGGTGGCCGCTGCTGGGGTGCCTGGGCATCTTCGCGATGGTCGCGCTGCAGATCGTGCTGGGTTTCGCGCGACTGCTGACCGTGCACGTGCCGCTGGGGGTCGCGACGATCCTGCTCGCCGCCGCGCTGGCCGTCCGGGCGTGGCGCCGGTGAGCGGGCTGAGCCGTCGCGCGTTCGTCCGCGCCGGGCTGGCCGCCGGGGTGGGACTGGGCATCGGCGTCCCGCTCGGCCTCGGCGCGAGCGGTTCGGCCAGCACCGGCACCGTCCTGCGCAGCGGGCTGCCGTTGCCGACCGCGTTCACCCGGCCGCTCCCGGTCCCGCCGGTGCTGGCACCGGTGCGCCGCGACGCGAGCACCGACCACTTCGAGATCACGCAGGCCCGCGCGATGGTGTCGCTCCTGCCGGGCGTGCGCACGGAAATCTGGGGCTACAACGGGATTTTCCCCGGTCCCACGATCGTCAGCCGCCGCGGCCGGACGACCGTGGTCCGGCACCGGAACCTGCTGCCGGTGCCCACCGTGGTGCACCTGCACGGCGGCCGGACCCCGCATGACAGCGACGGCTACCCGATGGACCTCCACCCGCCGCTGTCCACAACGGACTACACGTATCCGCTCGACCAGCGCGCCGCGGCACTCTGGTACCACGACCACCGGATGGACTTCACCGGCCCGGGCGTGTGGCGCGGGCTGGCGGGTTTCCACCTGATCCGGGACGACGAGGAGGACGCGCTCGGGCTCCCAGCCGGTGCGCGGGAGCTACCGCTGATGCTCACCGACCGCAGTTTCGCCGCGGACGGTTCGCTGCGGTACCCGAGTCTCGACCCGACGCTGACGATGACGCCCGGTGTCACCGCCCCGTACATGGCGGGCGTGCTCGGCGACGTCATGCTGGTCAACGGCGCGCCATGGCCGCTCGCGGACGTCGACGGCGCGCAGTACCGGCTGCGGGTCCTCAATGCCTGCAACGCGCGCCGCCTCGACCTGCGGCTCGACCCCGGCGGCTCACTGACCCAGATCGGCACCGACGGTGGCCTGCTCGCCACCCCGGTGCACCACGACCACTTCGAACTGGCGCCCGCGCAACGTCTCGACGCGATCGTGGACTTCTCCGCCTACCGGCCGGGCACGGAAGTCACGCTGGTCAACGACTTCGGCGCGGGACGGATGGGCGAGGTGCTGCGGTTCCGCGTCGGCGAGCGCGCGCCGGACCGGTTCCGGCTGCCGGACCGGCTCTCGGCCATCGAACCGCTCGGCCCGCCGGTGGTGACCCGGACGATGCGCTTCGCGTACGAGGGTGCGAGCCGCGGCTGGACGATCAACGGCCAGGGGTTCGGCACGGACGTGATCGCGGCGCGTCCCGCGCTCGGCACGACCGAGGTGTGGCGGCTGATGACCGACTTCCACCATCCGGTGCACCTGCACCTGAACCCGTTCCAGGTGCTCTCCCGCGGGATCACCGGCCCGGGCGAGTTCGACGCGGGCTGGAAGGACACGATCGACCTGCGCCCGGCGGAGGAGGCGGCGATCGCCGTGCGGTTCGACGGCTACCGCGGCAAGTACGTGTTCCACTGCCACAACCTCGAACACGAGGACATGATGATGATGGCGAACTTCGAGGTCGTGTGAGCCTCAGCCGAGGAACTCCGCGGTCGTGCCGGCGAGCGGGATCTCGGGCAGGCCGAGCTTCCGGTGGTCCCACGAGCGCACCCGCTTCGGGTCGACGCGGATCGCGACGCGCTTGTTCATCATCGCCTCGACGGCCGGCTTCACCTCGTCGGTGTACGGGCCGGTGTAGCGCTCCCACACGCTGACGCCGACGCGCCAGGTCTCGCCGGGATCGTCGCTGATCACCGCCTGGCCCTCGATCGAGACCCCGCGCAGCTTGTCGTAGGTTTGCCCGTCCTCGATCAGCACGGTGATCCGGTCGTCGCGGCGGAGGTTGACCGCCTTCTGCGACTTGGCCTTCGTCTCGAACCAGATCTGCCCGTCCACCACGGCGTACCACATCGCGACGAGATGCGGCATCCCGTCCGGCCCGAGGGTCGCCATCGTCGCGACCCGGCTGCGCGTCACGAACCGCGCGATCTCGTCGTCGGTCATGCGGATCTGCGCGCGCTGGTTCTCACCCATGGTCACCGGTCCAGGAGGTTCAGGATGGCCAGGATCGTCGCGGCCATCGTGGCGGGGTCGCCGTCGCCGGGGCGGAGCACGACTTCCGGCGCGGCGGGCGCCTCGTACGGGTCGTCGATCCCCGTGAAGCCGCGGATCTCGCCGGCCCGGGCGCGCGCGTACATGCCCTTCGGGTCACGCGCCTCGCACACCGCCAGCGGGGTGTCCACGAAAACCTCCACAAAGGACAGTCCGGCGTCGGAATGCGCGGCCCTGGCCTTCGCCCGGTCCGCGCGATAGGGACTGATCAACGACACTATCGCCACGGTCCCGGCGTCGGCAAACAGCTGGGCGACGGCCGCCACCCGGCGCACGTTCTCGGCCCGGTCCTCAGGCCTGAACCCGAGGTCGGCGTTGAGCCCGTGCCGCAGGTTGTCCCCGTCGAGCAGGTACGCGGGCCGCCCGGCGGTGATGAGCAGGCGTTCCAGCTCGGCGGCGACGGTCGACTTGCCCGAGGCCGAGAGCCCGGTCAGCCACACCGTCAGCCCGCGCGTCGGCCGCTCGTCGCGCGTCACGGTGGCGGCGTGCCAGACGACGCGCGTCGCCGCGCCGGTGATCATCCCGGCCGCGACGGTGTTGTTCGTGGTGTCGTCGACGAGGACGAAGCCGCCGGTCGCGCGGTTGCGGCGGTACGGGTCGAACAGCACCGGCTGCCGGGTGCGCAGCTGGACCCGGCCGATCTCGTTGAGCGCCAGGGAGTTCGCGGACTCGTCGCGGTGCAGCGTAGTGACGTCGAGCCGGTATTCGAGCGAGCGGACCTCGACCGTGGTCGCGCGCGTGGTGTGCCGCATCGTGTAGGTCGCGCCGGGGCTGAGCGCCGAGCGGTCGGCGAACCAGCAGACCATCGCGTCGAGGTCCTGGCCGGTGTGCGGGCGGTTGCCCGGTCGGCAGATCAGGTCCCCGCGCGCGACGTCGAGTTCGTCGGCCAGCTCGACCGTGACCGCCTGCGGGGCGAACGCCTCGGTGATCGCTTTCCCGCCGGGGCCCCAGATCGCCCGGACACTCGAACGGAATCCGGACGGCAGCACGAGAACCTCGTCGCCGGGCTTGAACACGCCACCGGAAACCGTGCCCGCGTAACCGCGGAAGTCCCGGTTTTGTTGGCGGATCACGTACTGCACCGGGAACCGGGCGTCGATCAGGTTGCGGTCGGAGGCGACATGCACCTCTTCGAGATGGTGCAGCAACGGCGCGCCTTCGTACCACGGCATGCTCGCGCCGCGGTGCACGACGTTGTCGCCGTGCAGCGCGGAAACCGGCACGAACGTCAGGTCCGGCACGTCGAGTTTCATCGCGAACCGGCGGAAGTCCTCGCGGATCTCCTCGAACCGTTCCCGCGACCAGTCGACGAGGTCCATCTTGTTCACGCACAATACGAGGTGCGGAATGCGCAGCAGGCTCGCGAGAAAGGCGTGCCGGCGCGATTGTTCGAGCACACCTTTGCGAGCGTCGACGAGCACGAGCGCGAGATCGGCCGTCGAGGCACCGGTAACCATATTGCGGGTGTACTGGATATGGCCGGGCGTGTCGGCGATGATGAATTTCCGGCGCGGGGTGGCGAAATACCGGTGCGCGACGTCGATGGTGATGCCCTGTTCGCGTTCCGCGCGCAGCCCGTCGGTGAGCAAGGCGAGATTGGGATATTCCTCGCCGCGGTCGCGGCTGGCACGTTCCACGGCGGCGAGCTGGTCGGTGAACAACGTCTTGGAATCGAAGAGAAGGCGGCCGATCAGGGTGGACTTGCCGTCGTCGACGCTGCCCGCCGTGGCGAGCCGGAGCAGTTCCTGGGCCATTTCAGAAATAGCCTTCCTTCTTGCGGTCTTCCATGCCCGCCTCGGAGATCCGGTCGTCGGCCCGGGTCGCGCCGCGCTCGGTGATCCGGGTCGCGGCGATCTCGGCGACCACCTCGGCGGGGGTGGCCGCCGTCGACTCGACGCAACCGGTGCAGGTCGCGTCACCGACGGTGCGGAAACGAACCGTTGCCTCGTAAGGATGTTCGCCGTCCAGCAGGGTCAGGTGCCGGGTGCGGGCGAGCAGCATCCCGTCCCGCTGCACGACCTCACGCCGGTGCGCGTAGTAGATCGAAGGCAGCTCGATTTCCTCGGCCGCGATATACGACCAGACGTCCAGCTCGGTCCAGTTCGACAACGGGAACACGCGGATATGCTCGCCTTTGCGGTGCCGGCCGTTGTAGAGATTCCACAGTTCCGGCCGCTGGTTACGCGGGTCCCATTGCCCGAACTCGTCACGGAAACTGAAGACCCGTTCCTTAGCCCGCGCTTTTTCCTCGTCGCGCCGGGCACCGCCGAAAACCGCGTCGAAAGCGTTTTCCCGGATGACTCTCAGGAGCGTGGCAGTCTGCAGCCGGTTGCGCGAGGCGCGCGGCCCGGTCTCTTCGACGACCCGTCCGGCGTCGATATCGTCCTGCACGCGGCCGACCAGCAGCCGCACCCCGAGCTTTTCCACCGTCCGGTCCCGGAATTCGAGCACCTCGTCGAAGTTGTGCCCGGTGTCCACATGCGACACTCCGAACGGCGGCGGCGCCGGCCAGAACGCCTTGATCGCCAGGTGCAGCAGGACGACCGAGTCCTTGCCGCCGGAGAACAGCAGCACGGGCCGCTCGAACGTCGCCGCCACCTCGCGGAACACGTGCACCGACTCGGCCTCGAGGGCGTCGAGGTGAGACAGCTCGTACGTGCTGGTCATGCGGAAAAATTAGAACACGTTCTTGCTTTCGGTCAATCCCCGGTCCATGCTGAGCTGCATGGACCTCGTCGCGCTCGAAGACATCAAACGGGTGAAGCACCGGTATCTCCGCTGCGTCGACCTCAAGCGCTGGGACGAGGTCGCGGACACGCTCGCGCCGGAGGCCACCGCCAGTTACGGCACCCCGACCTACGGCGAGCCCATCACGCTCGACGGCCGCGAAGCGATCACCGACTTCCTGCGCGACAAGCTCGGCGGCGCCATCATCACCACACATTTCGCGGTACAGCCCGAGATCGACATCGACGGTGACACCGCGACCGGGACCTGGCCGTTCGAGGACACCGTCATCGCCACCGAGCACCAGGTCGTGATCAAAGGCGCCGCGGTGTACGAAGACCGCTACCGCCGCTGCGAGGACGGGCGCTGGCGCATCACCCACACCGGCTACACCCGCACGTACGAGTTCATGCTGCCACTCAAGGACCTGCCGAGCCTCCGGTTCACCGCGAACCGCTGGGCCGAGAACGCGTTCTAACACAGATTGAGGGTGATTTGCGTGGCGGTGCGGGTGGCGGAACCTGAGGCGGCCCCTCGCTCCGGGATCGCCTCCTCATGAATGCCAATTCACTACGTCGGCGCTGTCCTCGCGAGGAACCACCTCAGAGCCCGCGGCGACGCAAGCTGACGGTCCACGGCAAGCGGCTCCGCCGCTTCGAAGAACACCTGTAGGAAGGGCGCGATGCTCACCGACAAGTTCGCCGCGGCGGTCGGCGAGGCCGAGAAGATCATCACCGGGGCCCCGCACATACAGAGCGAACTCGATCTCGTCGAGGGTTACGACTATCTCGCCGGCAGCATCCGCGCATCGCTGCAGATGGCGTGGGCGTACGAGCGCGACTTTCCGTTCTTCGTGCAGGCGACCGGGCCGTACACGAAGATGGGGCTCGACAATCCCGACACCCTGTATTTCCACTCGTACCTGCGCGAGGACGCCGAGTACGTCGTCACCGGCACCCGAGGCACCACGCGCGACCTGAGCTTCCAGGTCCTCAACGGCGACTACTCCCCCGTCGACGTGCCCGACAGCCTCACCGCGTTCGACGACCGGCAGATCGACATCGCGGACGACGGCAGCTACGAGATCCGGTTCGGGCCAGGGAACTCCCGCCCGGGCTACTTCACGCTCGGCGCGGGCTCGGCGATGCTCGTCGTGCGCGAGGTGTACAGCGACTGGGCACGCGAGCAGCGCGGGACGATCCGGATCCGGCGCGCGGACGGCTCCGGGCAAGCGCCACCCCCGCCGACCCGTGACCTGATGGAGAAACGGTACGGCGTCGCGGGCAAGATCCTGCTTTCGCGGCTACGGACCTTCCTCGCCTTCCCGAAATGGTTCTACCTGGACCTGCCGGTGAACACGCTGACCGAGCCGCGGGCCACGCCCGGCGGTCTGAGCACCCAGTTCTCCTCGGCCGGCCACTACGACCTGGCGGACGACGAGGCGATGGTGGTGACCGTGCCGAAGTCCGACGCGCCGTACCAGGGCATCCAGCTCGGCAGCAGGTGGTACATCTCGCTGGACTACCTCAACCACCAGACCAGCCTCACCGCCGACCAGGCGCGCACCGACCCGGACGGCAAGATCCGGTTCGTGATCAGCGAGCGCGACCCCGGTGTCGCGAACTGGCTGGAGCGCACCGGGCACACTCGCGGGTACATCCAACTGCGCTGGCAGCAGCTGTCACGGGACCTCACCCCCGCCGACGGACCCGAGTTCGAAGTGATCAAAGTGGACGATCTCGCTGGGAAACTTCCGTTCTATGACAACGCGAAGATCACGCCGGGCGAGTTCGCCGACCGGATCGCGGGCCGCCAGGCCGCCGTAGCCACAAGGATGCTCGGCTGATGCTGCTCCGGGACAAGGTCGTCGTGGTGTCGGGCATCGGCAGCGGCCTCGGCCGCGCGATCGCCCTACAGTGCGCCCGTGCGGGTGCCGATGTCGTGCTGGCCGCCCGCACCGAGGCGCGGCTCACCGAGGTCACGAAGGAGATCGCGGAACTGGGCCGCCGGGCGGTCGCCGTACCGACCGACGTCACCGACGAGGACGCGGCCGCCGCACTCGTCAGTTCCACTGTGGACGCCTTTGGGCGGGTCGACGCCGTGGTGAACAACGCGTTCGCGATGCCGCCGATCTCCGAGCTGACCAAAGTGGACCTCGATCCGGTGCGCGAGTCGTTCGAGACCAATGTGTACGCGGCGATCCGGCTGGCCCGGTTGTTCGCCGGAGAACTGGAGAAGACCCGCGGTTCGGCGGTAATGATCAACTCCGCGGTGCTGCGGCATTCGCGGCGCGGGTTCGGTCCGTACAAGATGACCAAGGCGAGCCTGCTCGCGGCCACCCAGGTGCTTTCGACCGAGCTGGGCCCGCGCGGGATCCGCGTCAACTCGGTCGCGCCCGGCTACATCTGGGGCGACAACCTGAAGTTCTACTTCGCTTATCTGGCGCGGAAACGGGATATCACGCCGGAACAGGTCTACGAGGAGACGGCAGCGACGATCGACCTGCGGAAGCTGCCGGAGCCGGACGAGATCGCCGATGCCGTGGTGTTCCTGCTCTCGGACCTGGCGCGCGCGATCACCGGGCACTGCCTGGACGTCAACTGCGGGGAGTACCACACATGACACGGGAAAACGTTGGTACGGTCCAGGATCTGCACGAGTCCGCCACCCGGTTCACCGGTCTGGACGACTTCGGCGCGGAGGACTACCGCGAGGGCCTGGCCGTGCTGTTGGAGTCCTACGAGCGGGATGCCGCGCTGACGCCGTACGGGCGCCGCGTCAAGCGCGCGTTCCTGCGCGGCGCGCTGGTCGCCCGGCTGCTCAGCGAAGCGTCGTGGAAGCAGCATCCCGAGTACGCCGACGTGCCGATCGAGCGTCCGATCTTCGTCACCGGGCTCCCGCGCACCGGCACCACGGCGTTGCACCGGCTGCTCACGGCGGACCCCGCACATCAGGGGCTGGAAGTGTGGCTCACCGAGGTGCCGCAGCCGCGCCCGCCGCGCGCGACCTGGGCGGAAAACCCGGTGTTCCAACGGATCCAGGCCGGGTACGAGCAGCATCACGTGGCGCACCCGGAGTTCCTGGGCGCGCACGAGATGTCGGCGGACCAGGTCGAAGAGTGCTGGCAGCTGTTGCGGCAGACGGTGAAGTCGATCTCGTACGAATGCCTTGCTCACCTGCCAACGTATTCGGCCTGGCTGAGCCGGCAGGACTGGACGGACGCCTACGCCCGGCACCGGCGCAACCTGCGGCTGATCGGCTTGCCGGACAAGGACAAGCGGTGGGTGCTGAAAAATCCGAGCCACCTGTTCGCGCTCGACGCGTTGCTGGCGGTCTACCCGGACGCGCTGGTGATCCAGACCCATCGCGCGCCGCGGACGATCATCGCGTCGGTGTGCAGCCTGAACGAGCAGGCATCGGAGGGCTGGTCCACGGCATTCCGGGGTTCGGTGGTGGGTCGGGCGCAGCTGGAGTTGTGGGCACGCGGCGCGGAAACGTTCCTTGCCGATCGCGCTCGGTACGACCAGGCACAGTTCTGCGACGTGTACTACGAGGGTTTCGTCGCCGACCCGATCGGCACGGTCGAGTCGATCTACCGGCATTTCGGCCTGCCGCTGGGCGACGAGGCCCGCTCCGCGATGACGGCACTGAGCCGTGAAAGCGCTTCCCGGCCCGGCCACCGGTATGCGCTGGAAGACTTCGGTCTGGTCGCCGAGCAGGTCGACGAACGGTTCGCGCGCTACCGGGAAGCCCACACTCGGGTGGCGTGACCGGTGTGCCGGGCGAACTCCTCGGGGGCGCTCACCGGATCGGCCGACAGCAGCGCGGTCAGCAGGATGCGGGCCTGTGAGGGGCGCAGCAGCCCGGCCGGGATGGCGCCCGCCTCGACGAGATCCCGGCCGCCGCCGTTGCCGTAGAGACCGGCGACGGGCCCGGCGTGCACGCGGGTGGACAGGGCGAAGACGATCCCGGCCTCGGTGAGCCGGGCGACGGCGTCCCGGATCGGCGGGTTGGCGTTCCCGGCGCCGGTGGCCTCCAGGACGATCCCGGCGGCGCCGGCCACGACGACGGCGTCCAGCGCGGTGGTGTCCGCGCCCGGGTACAGCGCGACGATGTCCACCCGGGCGTCCATTTCGGACAGTTCGATCCGCGGCGGCCGCTCGGGTGCGCCGGTGAAGACGAGGCTGCCCTCCCGAACCTGGCCGATCGGACCGTGGTCCGGGCTGGAAAACGCCGCCGCGGCAAGGGTTTGCGTCTTACGGGTGCCGCGAGCGGCGAACACCGCACCGTCGAACACGATGAGCACGCCCCGGCCGTGGGCGCGCTCATCGGCCGCCACGGTGATGGCGTCGGCGAGGTTGCGGGGGCCGTCGGTGTCGGTCGCGTCGGCCGGGCGTTGCGCGCCGGTGAACACGACCGGGCGCGGGTCGTCGTGGACGAGATCGGCCAGGAAAGCGCTTTCTTCCATGGTGTCGGTGCCGTGCGTGACGGCGACGCCGAGCACGTCCGGGTCGTCGAGGGCGCGGCGGATCTCCCGGGCGATGCCCGCCATGTCGGCCGGGGTGAGCAGGTAGCTGCCGAGCCGCAGCACGTCGCGGCCCTCGACCGGCACGCCGGCCTCGAACGGCAGGCGCCGCAGCAGCGCACTCACCTCGTCGCTGGCGACACTCGCGCCCCGCTCGTTCGCGCGCGAGGCGATCGTGCCGCCCGTCGACAGCACCACGACCTTGCCCACCAGGCGTCCCTTCGTCATCGGTGCGTTGGACACGTGTCAGCATAAGGTCGAAGATCGGTGGCCATGAGTGAACGGGTCGGTGACGACGACTTCGCGGACATCCTCGCCCAGGTCCGGCGCTTCATCCGGGACGACGTGGTGCCGCGCGAGAACGAGATCATGGCCGCGGACCGGATCCCGGACGATCTGCGCGCCGCCGCGGCGGAGATGGGGCTGTTCGGGTACGCCATCCCGGCCGAGTGGGGCGGGCTGGGGCTCGACCTGCGTCAAGACGTCGAACTGGCGATGGAGTTCGGCTACACCACCCTGGCGCTGCGGTCGATGTTCGGCACCAACAACGGCATCGCCGGGCAGGTGCTGGTCAACTACGGCACCGACGAACAGAAGAAGCAGTGGCTCGAGCGCATCGCCTCCGGTGACGTGGTGGCCTCGTTCGCGCTGACCGAACCCGGCGCGGGGTCGAATCCCGCCGGGCTGCGCACTCGCGCCCGGCGGGACGGCGACGGCTGGGTCCTCGACGGGCAGAAACGCTTCATCACCAACGCCCCGGTCGCGGACCTGTTCATCGCGTTCGCCCGCACCCGCGACGCCGCCACAGACAGCCCTGGTATCGCCGTGTTCCTCGTGCCCGCCGACGCCGCGGGCGTCGGTGTCGGGCCGAAGGACGCGAAGATGGGGCAGGAAGGCGCCTGGACGGCCGACGTGCACTTCGACGACGTGCGGGTACCGGCGTCCGCGCTGGTGGGCGGCGCCGAAGAGGTCGGCTACCGGGCCGCGATGTCGTCACTCGCACGCGGCCGCGTGCACATCGCCGCCCTGGCCGTGGGGTCCGCGCAGCGCGCGCTCGACGAGTCGGTCGCCTACGCCGCCGCGAACACCCAGGGCGGCGTCCCGATCGGCGACCACCAGCTCGTGCAGGCCATGCTCGCCGACCAGTACACCGGTGTCGCCGCCGGGCGCGCCCTCGTGCGCTACGCCGCCGCGGCCTACGACACCGGTGCCGACCGGCGCATCGCCCCGTCCGCGGCCAAGCTGTTCTGCACCGAGATGGCCGGCCGCGTCGCCGACCTGGCGGTGCAGGTGCACGGCGGCACCGGGTACATGCGCGAAGTCCCCGTCGAACGCATCTACCGCGACGTCCGCCTGCTCCGGCTCTATGAAGGCACCAGCGAAATCCAGCGCCTCATCATCGGCGGCGGGCTGCTCCGGGGGCAGCGGAAGTCCTGACCCGGCCCCGGCTGCTATCGTGGCTAAAGCGGCCAAACATACTCATAAAATTGGCTCCACGGCGCGCATGACGTCGTCGGCGAAGGGGAAACGGGATGTCCGACACCGGTGCTCAGCGGGCCACGCCCCGGTTCCGCCAGCGGTCGGCCAAGATGGCCGAGCTGGTCGCCCGGCAGATTGTCGAGGACATCGTCGCACAGCGGCTGCCCGCCGGCGCGAGCCTGCCGAGCGAGGTGCCGATGCTCCAGATGTACGGCGTCGCGCGCGGGACGCTCCGGGAAGCACTGCGCATCCTCGAATACAACGGGCTCGTGCGGGTGCGGCCCGGGCGTGGCGGCGGCGCCACGGTGGGCTCGGCGGACGCGTACAACTTCGGCCGGACCATGACGTTGTTCCTGCAGATGGGCCGCACCGAGTTCACCGAACTGGTGGAGGCCCGGCTGATCATGGAACCGATAATGGCGCGGCTCGCGGCCGAGCGGCGTGACGAGGAACGGCTCGCCGAACTCGCCAAGAGCATGGGCGAGCACAAGGGCCTGGAGACCCACGACCAGGCCCGCTACCTCGAAGTGGTGCAGAACTTCCACGGCGTGGTCGCGGGTATGTCCGGCAACGGCGTGCTCGACCTGTTCGGCCGGGCGCTGAAGGAGATCTACACCGAGCGCGTCATCGCGGCCGAGAAGCCGCCCGCTCGCTGGGGCGAGGTCCGCAAGGAGCACGAGGCCGTCGCCCAAGCGATCTTCGACGGGGACGGGGCGCGCGCCGAGGAACTGATGCGCGCGCACATGGTGGAGCTCAAGGCCGGTTTCGAGCGCAGCTACGCGGCACTGCGCACCGAGATCATCGGCGCGTGGTGACGCCGCGGCGTCAGTTCCCGGCCGGCACGGGGTACTTCACGCTGGCGCCGCCGTCGATCACCAGGGTCTGCCCGGTGATGTAGCCCGCCAGATCCGACGCGAGGAACGCCGCCGCGCGGGCCACCTCGTAAGGTTCGGCCAAGCGCCCCAACGGGATCTCCGCGCGGTACAGCTCCGCCAGCGCTCCCTCGGCGAGATGCTGCCGCCGCGGGGTGCGCGTCGGGCCGGGCGCCACCGTGTTGACCCGCACCCCGTACTCCGCGCCCTCGATGGCCAGGCTCCGCGCCAGCGACACCAGACCGGCCTTGGCCACCCCGTAGGCGGCCCGCACCGGCGACGAACCCAGCCCGTTGACGGAGGAGATGAACACCAGGCTCCCCCGCCGCTGCGCCATCATCGGCTTCAGGACTTCGCGCGCGACGAGGAACTGCTGCTGCAGGTTGATGTCCAGCATCTGGTGCCAGACCTCGTCCGGCATCTCGGCCACCGTCGCCGCCGGGCCTCCGTGACCGACCACGTTGATCACGACATCGAGCCCGCCGAACGCGTCGAGCGCCGCGCCGACCAGCCGCCTGACTTCGTCCGGCCGGCGCACGTCACCGACCAGAGCCGCCGCCTCGCCCGGGTGGTGCGCCAGTTCCGCGGCCGCGGTCGCGGCCCGGTCCGGGTCCTGGTCCACACACCCGACATGGGCGCCCAGCGCGCCCAGCAGCCGGGCGCATTCCAGCCCGATCCCCGGTCCGACCCCGACCACGAGGGCCCGGGCGCCACGCAGTCCCGGGTCCAGCGCGTCGGTCTGGACGGCGGTAGCCACGTCGTCGGTCATTTCTGTCCTTTCTGGACGGTCGAGGTCAGGCGGACGCGGTTTCCTTGTCAGCGGCCAGTACCCCGGCCTTGCCCATGTTCTCCCGCCGGATCTCCTCGATGACCACGGTCACGGTCTCGGGCGCGACGGAGAACGCTTCCACCACCCCGTCGGTGATCGCGCGCACCAGGTGCCGCTTCTGCTCCACCGACCGGCCTTCGATCGCCTGCACGATGATCCTCGGCATCACACACATCCCTTCGATTGACGGTTTTCAGGAAAGGGCGCTCGCGAGCACCGTCTCCACCGGCTGGGTGTCGCGGTCGACCCGCCAGCGGGTGTCCTCGTCCTGCCACTGCCGCCCGAGCGGCGCGACCGCCGGCAGCACCTCGCGGGCCAGCAGGCTCAGGCTGTCGCGCACCTGGTTGCTGGTCATCTCACCGGCCTGGTTCATCAGGATCACGTTGCCCACGCCGGTTTCGTCGTAGAGCCGCCGCAGTTGCGCGGTGACCGTGTCCGGCGTGCCGACGAGCAGGATGCCCTCCTCGACGAGCCGTTCGAAGCTGTACCGGCGCACCTCGCCGAGCTTGCCGCGCAGCGCTGCCACCGCGGCCGCGGTCGAGGAGTAGCCCGGCGGGTTCGCGGCGCCGAGCCGCAGCCTGCCCTGCTTGAGGTACCAGGTCAGCTGCTCGCCGACCCGCCGCGCCTCCTCCTCGGAGGACGCCACGTGACACAGCGCCAGGTAGGCGAACTTGTCCGGCCCCGGTTCCGGCTGCCCGGCCGCGATCGCGGTCTGCCGGTACAGCCGGAAGGACTTCGCGGTGTCGGGGTAGGTACCGAGCAGGTTGCACAACGTGTAGCCGTGCGCCGCGGTCCACTCGACCAGTTGCCGGGTGGTGCCGCTGACCCAGATCGGCGGGTGCGGCTGCTGGTAGGGCCGCGGCCACACCGCCACGTACCGGTAGTGGTAGTGGCGGCCTTCCCAGGAAAAGAGATCGTGATTGGTCCAGGCCTCGACGATGAGGTCGTGCGCCTCGGTGAACATCTCCATGTTGTGCACGGGATTCTGGTTGGACGGGAACGTCTCGCCCTGCACGCCGCGCACGAAACCGCAGTTGATCCGGCCCGCGCTCATCGCGTCGAGGAACGCGATCTCCTCGGCGACCCGGACCGGGCTTTCCCGGTGTGGCAACGGGGTGCCGAGCACGAGCACCCGGCCGTTGCGGGTGCGGCTGAGCACCGTCGCCGCGCTCAGCGTCGCGGACACGTGCAGCGTCGAGGCGGACTGGTGGTGCTCGTTGACCATCAGGTCGAAGCCGAGCTCGTCGGCCAGTTCGTACTCGTCCAGATAGCGCTGGTACAGCTCGTATCCGCGGACCGGGTCGTAGAACCTGTTGGGAATGAAGTACTTCAGGCCCCGGTGCGCTTCCTCGGCCTCCGGCGGCACATAGGGATACGGCATTTCGGTGAAGTGGAACAGCTTCACTGCGTCGCTCCGATCGTCTGCCGTCCGGACACAAAGGACAGGACGGCTTCGGCGAACTCGTCCGGGGTTTCGAGGTACGGATAGTGCCCGCTGCCGGGAAACTCCACGTACCGCGCGCCCCGCAGCAGCCCGGCCAGCTCCCGGCTGTGCTCCGGCTTGACGAGCCGGTCGTGGCTGCCCGCGATGACGAGCGTCGGCAGGTCGAGCACGTGCAGCCAGCGCCGCAACCGCGGGTCGTGCAGGAACGGTTTCCACGCCAGCCGCGCGATCGTCGCGCGGTCCTCGAATGCCCGCTCGTACTCGCCGTCGTCGAGCCCCTTGGGCAGTCCCGGCATGCGCAAACCGTGGCAGGCGGCGGGATTCGCCCAGCCCAGCGCCACCACCTCCGCCGGGTCGAGCAGCAGGATGTCGGCGAACTCCCGGTCCATCCGGCCGAACAGCTTGACCCCGTAGGGCGCGACGAGGGTCAGCGACGCGAACCGCGCCTGGTCGCGCACCGCCATCTCGAGGGCGATCCAGCCACCGAGGCCCGCGCCGGCGAGATGCGGCGCCGGTCCGCCGCGGAGTTCGAGTTCGTGCAGGTAGTACTGGGCGACGTCGGCGATCGAATCCCAGTCTTGCGCCAGTTCGTCGTGCTCACCGAAACCGGGGTGGCGCGGCACCTCGAGATCGACCGAGTCGGCCAGCCCGGCCAACGCGCCGACAGGTCCGGGGAGTACATCCGCGTCGTGCAGGAACAGGAGCCGGGCTCGGTCCGGGTCGGTCACGTTGGTTCCTCCCTCGCTCACCTAAACATACTAAACATAATCCTATTTAACGGGCAAGGCCTCCGGCGTCATCCGGTGCTCGCCGTAGCCGATGGGTTCGAGCGGGCCCAGGTCGGCGCGGAAGACCCGTTCGATATCGGCGACCTCCCAGCGTTCGGCCTCGAGCATGCCGCCGATGGCCGGGTGGTTCAGCAGGCCGAGGCCGCGGCGCGCCCGGCGCACGATCTGCCCGGTGATCCCCTGCGCGGCGTCACTGAGCAGAAAGGTCACCACCGCCGCGACCTCGGCCGGCTGGGCGTGGCCGTCGTGGGGCGGCAACTTCATGTCCGTGACGGCGAGCGGGGAGA
This sequence comes from Amycolatopsis sp. GM8, assembly GCF_021653975.1. Classification (GTDB taxonomy): domain Bacteria; phylum Actinomycetota; class Actinomycetes; order Mycobacteriales; family Pseudonocardiaceae; genus Amycolatopsis_E. The sequence continues at coordinate 818,711 of NZ_JAJKFK010000003.1, forward strand.
TCGCGTTGACCCGGATGCCGAGCGGCGCCAGGTCCAGCGCCCAGCCGTAGGTCAGCGACGCGACGGCGCCCTTGGTGGCGCCGTACACGGCCGTGCCGGGATGCCCGAGGTGGGTCCCCGAGGTCACGTTGACGATCGCACCCGTCTTGCCCAGCTCCCGAAGCCGGGCGATCGCGGCCAGTCCACAGTGGACTGTGCCGAGGAGGTTCACCTCGATCAGCGCGTGGATGCGGGCGAGATCTTCGGCCCAGGGCATGGCCTGATGGAAGAGCCCGGCGTTGTTGACCAGCCCGTCCAGGGTGCCGAACCGGGAGACGCAGCGTTCGACCAGTTCGGCCGCGCCCGCGGGATCGGTGACCGAATGCGTGTCGGGCTCGGCGGTCCCACCAGCTGCCACGATCTCGGCCACCACTGATTCGGCGGCCGCGGCGTCGATGTCGTTGACCACCACGGCGGCACCGGATTCCGCCACATGCCGGGCGTAGGCACGGCCGAGCCCGCGGCCCGCGCCCGTGACGATGATCGCCCGGCCGTCGAGGTACCGGCTCATGCCCCGACCTCGAACGCGTTGTTGATATGCGCGATGGTCTGGTAGTAGCCGATCGTCGCCACCAGTTCGAACACGCCCGAGCGGGACCACAGTTCGGTGGCCCGCGCGAAAACCGGCTCAGGGACACGGTTTCCGGTGAGCAGGTCGCTCGTGAACGCGTGCGTCACCTCAGCGGTTTCGTCCGGCAGCACGGGTTTTCCGGTCTTCAGACTGGCTATGGTTTCTTCCGGCACCCCAGAGTCACGGGCCAGGTTTTCGTGGGCACGCCACTCGGTCGCGCAGTCGGTATGCACGGCCACGGTCAGGATCGCCAGTTCACGCACCACCGCCGGGAGCGCGCAGTGGTAGCGCACCGCGACCCCGGTCCGTTCCAGCGCGGCGCCGACCGCCGGGCTGAGCAACATCGCCCGGTACGGTCCACTGAGGACTCCGTCGCCGTCCGCGACGGGGAAGAACCGGGCCTGCTGCTGCCGTGGCCCGCCGACGATGGTCTGATACAGCTCCGCCTGCGCCGGCTCCAGGTCAGCGGGAGCCAGCCGGGGCAGTCGAGCACCGTCCACCGTCAACTCCGCGCCGACGGCTCGCGCGTGCGCGCGAGATGGCTGAGCAGCAACGCCGCCACGGTGTCCGGCTGGTCCATGTTGGGCGCGTGCTTGGCATCGAGGCGGTGCACGGTGATCGCCGGGGACAGCCCGGCGAGGTGCTCCGTCCACCCCGCGGCCATCAGCGGGTCACGGTCCCCGGCGATGACCAGCACAGGCACGGACACGGATTTCAGTGCCTCCGGCCAGGAATCCGGCGCCGGTTGCGGTGTCCGGGTGGGATGCTTGAGCTTCCCGGCCAGGACCGCTTCCACGTGTCCCGGCTTGAGTGTGTTGGCATAGCGCAGTTTCAGCACCTCGTCGAGCCCGGGATAGTCGTCGACCATCAGCGCTGTGAGCCGCCGCAGGTCCTGCTCGGTGCCGTCGAACCGGCCCAGTTCGGCGACCGCTTCCTTGACCCGCCACGGTCCCCCGCTGCCGGAGATGCTCGTCGCGCTCAGCACGGGCAGCGTCGACGCGGCGAGCGCGCGCAGCACCAGCGAACCACCGAAGGAATGGCCGACGAAGTGCGCGCCGTTGATGTCGAGCGCCGCGCAGAACGCGGCGAGGTGCGCGGTCCGGAACGCGTAGGGCGAGCGGTCGGTGTAGACGACCTTGTCGGTGTCGCCGAAGCCGAGCAGATCCGGTGCGAGCACGCGGTATCGGCCGCCGAGGCGCGCCATGATCTCGTGCCAGCTCGTGTACGCGTCCGAACCGAACGCGCCGTCGTGCACCAGCACCACGGTCGCCTCCGGGTGCTCCGGCGTCACCTCCCAGTAGTGGGTCTCGACCGAACCTGCCTGAATCGTGTTGTCCCGCAAGGGTTGTCCTTCCTCAGTCCGCTTGCCACGGGGCGAGCATCCGGCCCAGCCTGCTGATCGCCGCCGACGCGAGCCAGCCCGTCAGCCCCACGATGGCCAGGCCGACGAACATCACCGACACGTCGAGTATCTGCCAGGAATTCCAGATGAGATAACCGATCCCGCCGTCGCCGGAGACGAACTCCGTCGACACGACGATGATCAGCGCCTGCCCGAACCCGAGCCGCAGGCCGCTGACGACCGACGGGATCGCGGCGGGCAGGATGATCTTCCGCAACCGCACCAGCCGCGGCAGTTCGAACGCGGTGGCGACGTCGCGGTACACCGGGTTCGAGTAGATCACCCCGGCGGCGGTGTTGATGCACACCATGAAGAACACGCCCAGCGCGACCAGCGCGATGATGCTGGTGTCGCCGATCCCGAAGAAGATCAGCATCAACGGGAACAGCGCGAGCTTGGGCAGCGGGTAGATCCCGTTGATCAGTGCGCTGAGCGCGTACCGGGTCACCGCGTGCAGCCCGGTCGCGAGGCCCGCCGCGAGCCCGGTCACCGCCCCGATCACGAACCCGATACCGAGCCGGATACCAGACTCGCCGAGGTTCGTCAGCAGGTCCGCCCGCCGGTCCGGCTGGATCAGCAACCGCGCGGCGTCGGCCAGGATGCCCGTCGGGGACGGGAAGAACCGCTCGTCCAAGAGGCCGGTCCGGCTGGCCAGTTCCCACAGGCACAACAGCACGAGCGGGGTCAGGATGGCCCAGGCCCGGCGCTTGGCCCGCTCCCGCGCCTGGCCGCGGCGCAACCGGTCGGCGGATTCGGTCACGTCGGCGGAGGCCACCATCCGCGACATGCTCTGGGTGGTCATCACGCGGCCCCCACCTTCGTCGGTTCGGCGGTATCCGCCGGCGACAGCGAGACGCCGACCTCGTTCGCGATCACGTCCCACAGTTCGACGACGAGATCGCCGAACGCCGTTTCGCGGCGCAGCTCCGTGACGCTCGACTTCGTGGTGGCGACCTCGCGGGTCATCCGGATCCGGCCCGGGCGCGCGGAAAGCACCACGACCCGGTCCGCGACGGTGACCGCCTCCTCGATGTCGTGCGTCACGTAGAAGACGGTCGAATTGGTCTGCCGCCAGATCGTCAGCAGTTCCTGCTGCATCACCAGCCGGGTCTGGGCGTCCAGCGCGGCGAGCGGCTCGTCCATCAGCAGCAGGTGCGGGCGGGTGGCCAGCGCGCGGGCGATCGCGACACGTTGCCGCATGCCACCGGACAGCTCGTGCGGGAACGCCTTCGGGAACTCGGCCAGCCCGACGAGCCGGAGCACGTCGGCGGTGCGCTCGTCGATCTCACGGCGGGCCAGCCGCAGCTTGCTGAGTCCGATGTGGACGTTCTCCTCGACCGTCAGCCAGGGCAGCGTCGAGTCGGTCTGGAACACCGTGGCGCTGGTGAGCCGCCCCTCCTTCCGGGCGCCGGCGGTCAGCTGCCAGTCCACCTCGCCGTCGTAGGTCCGGTCGAGGCCGGCGAGGATGCGCAGGAACGAACTCTTCCCGCACCCGCTCGGCCCGATGATCGCGACGACCTCGCCCTGGTGCACGTCGAGTTCGATGCCGTCGAGCGCGTGCACCGCCTCGTTCTTGCGGCTCAGGAACACCTTCGTCAGATTCCGGATCCGGACGGCCGGCGCGGCGTTGCGGTCCATCATCCTGTCCTCCTTGCGATTCGGGACGGGCGCTGTCAGGGCGCCGGGGGCTTGTACGGGCCGAGTTGCGTGCGGGCGGCGTCGGCGTAGGACGTGTCGATCACGTCGGTGGACTTGACGGCTTTCGTCAGGGTTCCTTGCTGCACATAGAACTGCTGCAGCCGGTCGAGATAGGCCGGGTCGAGCCGCTGCTCCGGGTCGAGCCCGCTCGGGTTGGTCTTCTGCACCAGGTCCAGCGGGGTGTTCGACTCGTCCGCGATGATCTGCTCGGCCTGCTGCTTGTTCTTGTCGTGGAACATCGCGTCGTTGTAGGCGCGCACCCCGCGCATGTAGGCGACCATGAACGCGGTGCCCAGCTGACGGTTCTCCAGCAGTTCCTTGCCGTAGAGCAACCCGGTCAGCACCTCGCCGTCCGGCGGCGCCGCCTCGGTCAGGTCGCTCGCCGGTTTGACGATGCCCGCCTCGACGGCCTCGGTGAGGTACGGCTCGAGCATGACCGCGGCGTCGACCGAATTTCCCTTGAGCGCGCCGATCTGGTCCGGTGACAGGACCGGGGTCACCTGGAAGTCCGACAGCGACATCCCGTGCCGTTGCAGGAAATTACTCAGCATGAAGACCTGAATGGACAGTTTACTGTGGACGGCGATCTTCTTGCCGCGCAGCGCCTGCAGGGTCGCGTCGAGGGTCGGCCTGGCGTACTCGGATCGCACGGCGAACTGTGTCGCGGACACGCCGGGGCGGGAACTCTGCTTGTCCCCGACGACGCGGATCTCGATGTCCCGGTTCAGCGCCGAGAAGACACCGGGAGCCAGTGACGCGCCCGCCACCTCCAGATGCCCGGTCGCCAGCGCGTTGGTGATACTCGGCGCGTCGTTGAGGCGCTGGTAGTCGATCTGGATACCGGCTTCCTTGAAATAGCCGAGCCGATCGGCCAGGAAGATCCCGGCGTCCGAGGTGACCTTTTCGGTGCCGACGCGAATCGTGGTGAGCCCACCCGATTCGCCCGCCCGCTGCCCGGCGCCGCAGCCCGCGACCAGTGCGATCACGGTGAGCGCCGTCAGGCAGACGGAGATGATTTTCTTCATAGGGATTCCTTTGCCCTGCTAGCCGAAGGTGCCGTACCGGCCCGCCCGGTAGATCAGCGGTTCCGCGTCGGCCTGGAAGCGGGCTTCGAGGACGTGCGCGGTCAGAATCGAGTGGTCGCCCCCGTCGTGCACCGCGGCGAGCCCGCATTCGAGCACCGCCACCGTGCCGGTGGCCAGTGTGGGGACCGGGGTGCGGCCCGGCACGATGACGTGCGCCAGCGCGGCCATGTCCTGGCCCCGCCCCGCGAACGCCCGCGACCACGCCGCCCGGTCGGCGGCGAGGTAGTTGATGCTGAACCGGCCGGCCTGCTCGATCCGGGGCATGACGCCGGTCTTGTCGTCGACCGCCACCATCGCCATCGGCGGATCCGCCGAGAGCGACGACGCGGAGGTACAGGTGATGCCCACTACCCCGCCCTCGGCGGTCCGGACGAGCACGACCGCGACGGGCGCGGGAACCTGCCGGAAGGCGTGCCGGAAACGCACCGCTTCGACGGCGCGGTCCTGAGTTCGCATCATCACTCCTTCACCGGTCGTAGCGAGATGTCGAGGACGTCGGTCCGGGCGGAAAGCCGTTGCGCGGCAGCGGTTCCACCGACCACGGCCGCCGTGGCGACCCAGTCCGCGCACGCTCCCGTCGAGGCCACGACGGTCGCTTCGTCCACATCGGACATCGACGGGCAGCCGGTGCGCGGATCGATCAGGTGGTGCAACCCTTCGCCCCAGCGGCGTTTCGCCGTGCCGCTCGTGGCGACCGCGCCGTCCCGCACGACCACGACCTGGCCCGACGGGGTTTCCACCGGCCAGCCTTCACCCCGCGGTCCCGGTCCGCGGCAGGAGACGTCCCCGCCGAGGCTCGCCGCGGAATCGGGACCGAGCCACGAAACGACGTCGTCGGCCCAGACTCCTTTCGCGAGCCCGCCGAGGTCGACGGCGTGCCCGGGCTGCAGGCGGGCCTGCCGGCGCCGCAGTTCGAGGACCGAGGTCAGCGGCGGCACCGGCACGGGATCGACCGCGGGCACCGCCGGTCCGTCCAATGAGTCCGGATAGCCCGCGGCCACCAGCCGCGGCAGGACCGCGATGTTGATCAGCCCGTCGCTCGCCATCGCGACGTTCAGCGCGTGGGCGAGCAGCCGGTGCAGCTCGGGCGAAATGTCGTGCCAGCGCCCGGCGCCGGCGTTGAGCCGCGAAAGCTCGCTGTCGGCCGTGAACCGGGTGAACCGGCGGTCGAGCTCGCGCAGCCGCCATTCGATCTCAGCGAACGGGACCGCGGGCGGGCCCTGGCAGACGAGCGTGATGTCGCACGTGAAAACCGTGCAGGAGTGGATCGAAGTGCCGGCCCGGGGCCCGGCCTGTGGAAGAGCACGCGGGCGCACATGCACCAGCTCCTTCCTGGTCGCTTCGTTGCGGGCCTAAATATGTCATTCATGATGCGATTTATCAAGGCCGATCATGACCCCGGAAAAAACGGCGCGAAATGATCAGTGCGCCAGTGCCGTCGCGGTGGCGTTGTGGATGTGTTCCCGCCACAGGGCGCTCGCGCCGTCGGCGTCGCGGGCGGCGATCCTCGCGACGACGGCCGCGATCTCGTCGATACTCGCGCCGGGGCGGCCGTCGTGACTGAGCGAGCGGGCGCGCAACTGCGCCAGCCGCCCGTGCAGCAGGCGCGCCTGCGCGTGCAGGATTTCGTTGCCCGCGCCCGAATACAGCACGTCGTAGAACTGGTTCTTGGAGCTGAGCATGCGCGTGACCCGGCCGGATTCGTGCGCCGCCCGCAACTTCGCGAGGACCGCTTCGAGCCGGGCGACCACGTCATCGGAGGCACGTTCGACGAACAGCCGGACGGCGAAGCACTCCAGTGCCTCGCGCACCTCGTAGATCGCCCGCGCCTCGTCGTCGGTCAGCCGCGCGACGACCGGCCCCTTGTGCGGCGGGATGACGAGGAAGCCCTCCGCCTCCAGCTGCCGGCAGGCCTCGCGGATGGTGTTGCGCGAGACGTCCAGCCGCTCGCACAGTTCGCGTTCCACCAGCCGCTGGCCCGGTACGAGGGCACCGCTGATGATCTCCGCCCGGATGGCCTCGACGGCCTGCAGGCGGACCGGGGCCGCGACGTGGGTGACCTTCACCCGCACAGGATACCCGCCGATCACACATTGTGTGGTTGACCGATTGTGGGACAATCTTCTAGGTTGGCCGGGTAGCCGTCCGAACCGAAAGGCGCACCATGTCCCCGACGCCGGCCGCGGAAGTCACCCGCTACGGCCTGTTCATCGACAACCAGCGCACAGCACCGATCGAGGGCGAGTACCTCGACGTCGTCGACCCCGCGACGGGTCGCGTCTGGGCGCAGGTCCCGAACGCGAGCGCGAAGGACGTCGACACCGCGGTCTCGGCCGCGCGCCGCGCGTTCGAGGACGGCGACTGGCCCGGCTACCGCGCGGCCGACCGCGCCAAGTTCCTGATCCGCTTCGGCGAGGCGATCGCCGACCACGCCGACGAACTGGCGGCGCTGCAGGTACGCGAGAACGGCAAGCTGATCCGGGAGATGGCCGGGCAGGCCAAGCTGATGCCGGAGTACCTGAACTACTACGCGGGCCTCGCCCAGATGCCGACCGGCACGACGAATCCCTTGCACGTCAAGGACATGGTGAGCTACACGGTGCGCGAGCCGATCGGCGTGGTCGCGGCGATCACGCCGTGGAACTCGCCGTTGCTGTTGCTGCTGTGGAAACTCGGCCCCGCGCTCGCGGCCGGCAACACCGTGATCGCCAAACCGTCCGAGGTCACCCCGGTGTCGGCGATCCGGTTCGCCGAACTCGCCGCCGAGGCCGGTCTCCCGCCGGGAGTGTTCAATGTGGTCACCGGGCTCGGCAGCCCGTCCGGGACCGCGCTGACCGGGCACCCTGGCGTGGACAAGATCGCGTTCACCGGCTCGACCGCGACCGGCCAGGCCATCGCTTCGCAGGCGGGCAAGACGCTCAAGCGGGTCTCCCTCGAACTCGGCGGGAAATCGCCGAACATCGTCTTCGACGACGCCGATGTGTCCAGCGCGATCAACGGGCTCATCGCCGGGATCTTCGGCGCCAGCGGGCAGACCTGCATGGCCGGTTCCCGGATCCTCGTGCAGGAGAACAGTTACGACCGGGTGGTGGCCGAACTCGCCGAGCGCGCCGACGCGATCAAGGTGGGCGACCCGCACGATCCGGCGAGCGAGATGGGCACCGTCGCCTGCCGGCCGCAGTTCGACAAGGTGCGCCACTACATGGATCTCGCCAAATCCGAGGGCGCGCGCCTGGTCGCGGGCGGCACGACGGCAGAGGTCGACGGCTTCCCCGACGGATTGTTCGTGCGGCCGACGGTGTTCGCCGACGTCAGCAACGACATGAAGATCGCCCGCGAGGAGGTCTTCGGCCCGATCGCCTCGGTCATCCCATTCCGGGACGAGGACGACGCCGTACGCATCGCCAACGACACCGAATTCGGGCTCGCCGCCGGGATCTGGACGCAGAACGTGCAGCGGGCGCACCGGGTCGCCGGGCGGCTGCGGGCGGGCACGGTCTGGATCAACAACTATCGCAAGACCTCTTACGCCACACCGTTCGGCGGGTACAAGCAGAGCGGTCTCGGCCGGGAGAACGGCCCCGACTCGTTGCGCGAGTACACCGAGGAGAAGAGCGTGTGGGTCGATACCGGCCAGGGCGTCAAGGACCCGTTCAATCCGCGAGCCTGAGAGAGGGCAAGGACATGTCAGCAGCGTCGCTGGACACGGTTGTCGTGATCGGATCGGGAGTCGCGGGCCTGTCGGCCGCGGTTTCCGCCGCGGAGGAGGGCGCGCACGTCGTCGTGGTGGACCGCGCCGGGTCACTGGATGCGGGCGGGAACAGCAAATGGACGTCCGCGTATCTGCGGCTGGAGGATGTTTACGAAGCAGGTGAGTCCTTTGTGGACGATCTGCGCGAGTTCTCGGGCGGCCGCACGCCGGACTGGTACGGCAAGACGCTCGTCGAACTGCTGCCGGAGACCATGGAGTGGATCCAGGGGCACGGCGCGCGGTTCCGCAAGTTCCCGACCTACTTCATCAACAGCAACCGGCCCCGCCTCCAGCCGGTGGGCGGTGGCGAGGGCCTGCTGATCCACCTGCGGGCGGCGGCGGAAAAGCTCGGCGTCGAATTCCGGTACGAGACCACGGCCGAGCGGCTGGAGGTCGGAAACGGCCGGGTCACCGGCGTGGTCGTGAGCGACACCGAAGGGACGCACACGATCCCCGCGAGCGCGACGGTCATCGCCTCGGGCGGGTTCGAGGGCGACGAAACCGTGCTGGGCAAGGAACTCGGCGGCGATGTCAGCACGTTGATCCCCATCGCGCCCGGCGTGCCGTTCAACAAGGGCGAGGGTATCCGGATGGCGCTGGAGATCGGCGCGAAGCGCGGCGGCCAGTGGGACAGCTTCCACGCCGAGCCGGTCGATCCGCGGTCCGGGCAGCCGGAAGCGCTCGTGATGGTGTTCCCGTACGGGATCCTCGTGAACAAGCACGCCGAACGGTTCCTGGACGAGGGTCGCGGCACGGTCGACGAGACCTACGAGCGCACCGCGCGGGAGGTCTGGGCGCAGCCCGGCGGGACCGCGTACTTCGTGACCGACCGGAAGTTCGAGCAGGTCACCGATCGCGAGCGCGGCCTGTTGACGAGCGCGAAACCGGTCTCCGCGGGCAACCTCGACGAACTCGCCGCCGCGCTGGACCTACCCGCGGAAAAGCTCGCCGCGACCGTGACGACCTTCAACGAGTCCGTTGTAGACGGTCCGTTCGACTGGCGGGTACCGGACGGCAAGCACACCGACGGGCTCACCCCACCCAAGACCAACTGGGCGCTGCGGGTGGACGAACCGCCGTTCCTGGCCTACCCGGTGGCTTGCGCGATCGTGTTCACCTTCGGTGGCCTGGAAACCGATGCCGCGGCCCGGGTCGTGGACGAGCAGGACACCCCGATCCCGGGCCTGTACGCGGCAGGCGAATGCACCGGCATCTACCACGACAAGTACCCGGGCGGCACGTCGGTCCTGCGCGGCATCGTGTTCGGCCGCGTCGCGGGCCGTGCCGCCGGGCGCGGCTAGGCCGGTTCTCCCGCCAGGTGGGGCACGACCCGCTCGGCGTCGTACTGCCAGAGCGTGTGATGTTCCCGCCGTGCGATACGCCACCCGGATCCGTGCCGCACCAGCTGGTCCTCGTACCGCAGGCCGCGAACGAGGATCGGGCCCGCGTCGGGGATCAGGTGGGCGACCACGAAACTGGTGGCCGTGGCGGTATCACCGGTCACGGTCACCGTTTGGTTGGCCAGTGAATGGCACGTGTGCGCGTAGCCGCCGCTGAGTCTCCCGCCGGCGATCATGTCGGCGATCTTCACGACGTTTTCGCCGCCGAACAACGACAGTTCGGCATCGGCGGTGAAGGCGGCGCCGAACAGGTCCGCGTCTTTCTGGTCCACTCCGGCCCAGTAACGCATGCACGCGTCCCGGATTCCCTGCTCGTCGAGCAACCGCCGCACAGCTGGCTCCGTCATGTCCTGTCCTTCGGGTTGTTTCGTGCCGTGAGCCGGGTGATCATCGTGTCGAGTCGTCCGGCGATCTCGGCCGGAGACGCCGCGGTGAATGAGACGTCGGTGAGCCACTGCCGGATGACGGTGATACTGCCGCCCGCCACGAAGGACGCGATGACGGCGGCATCGACGACCCTGGCCGCTTCGAGCTTCTTTTGGCTCTGCGAAGCGAAAAACTCTTCGAGGACTCCGCAGAACCGCCCGCTTCGCTGCTCGAACACGGGAATGTAGAAGCGATCCTGCTCACGAAGGTGACGCAGGATCGTCTCGGTCAACTCCCGGCGTTCCGCGCACTCGGCCCGGCCCCGCCCGATGACGGTCTCCACTGAGCGGACCGCGGCGTGCGCGATCACGGAGTCCCGGTCGGAATAGTTGAGGTACAGCGTCTGCCGGCTCAACCCCGCCCGCCGCGCGATGTCGGCCAGCGGGATGTCGGCCGTCTGCCGTTCCGCGACCAAGGCGCGCACCGCGTCATCGACGGCTCGGTGCGTCCGCACTACCCGCGGATCGACCGCCGCCTCACCAGCTCCTGGCACAGTTCTATCTGACATATGTCAACTATCATACACATGTCCATCAAGTACGCTGCGGGCCGCGTGTGGTCGCCGGGATGGCGACGGGGCAGGTGGTGGAGAACAGGTTGACGGAGGACTTGGTGGCCGCGGACGCGCAGGGCGGTATGCACGCCCGGCCCACCGTTGTGTCGCGGATCCGGCGGACCTCGTCATGCGCCAGCGCGGGAAACGCTCACGCCTTCGGTGCAGCATCCCTCGGGGCATCGGAGGCGTCCCCGATCGGGACGATATCGACCGGGAGGGCGGACATGATCGGCATGCGGAGTACCTGTTGCGAGGGGCCGCGCGTGCTGGTCAGGTTGTTGACGTTCGCCCCGACGCCGGGGGTGAACGGGTCTTCGTCCGCCAGTCCGCCCCAGCCGTGCGTCATGGCGACGACGCCTGGGCGGAGGCTGTCATCGGAGCGCGTCACCGCCTTCACCGTGCCATGATCGGACGAGATCGCCACCCGGTCCCCCGACACGAGACCTAACTCTGCCAAATCGCCGGGGTGAATGTGGAGCGGATTGGTGCCCCCCTTGTTCAACTCGGCAAGGTTCTTTCCCGTACCGTTGAACGTTTCCTTGGCCCGGCGGACGACAAGCCGGTACTGACGCCGAGCCGAGTCGTCGAGAATTCGCCTGAGCTCTCCCATTTCTTCGGGGAACTCGGGCGGAAAGAGATCGAGGTGGTCTTGCCGGCCGGCATCGAGTGGCCCGAGCACGGTGACCGACCGCGGTGGTGGCGCGTACCCGGTGGGATGCTTCTTGAGCTGCTCGAGCAGCTGGTCATCGTCTGCGATCAGCTCGAGCACAACGTCGCTCGAAGGTGGCTCGCCACTCAGTTCACCGGGCCGCCCACGAGGAATCGCGGCGAAGGCGCCGATGCCGTCGCTCTTGCCTTCACCGAGTCGCATGTCGAGCCGTTGAGCCCGCCCGAGACGCCAGAAGAATTCCCATTCGTCGACCGTTTCACCCGGCGCTGGGACGATCGGGTCCGAATAGATACCGAACGTGCCGTTGAGAATATTGAAGTCCGCGCGCTCATACATCATCGTGGGCGCGATGATGTAATCCGCCAAGCGCGCCGTCTCGGTCATGAACGGGTCTATGGTGACCATCAGCTCGAGGGCCGCGATCGCCTCCACCTGCCGGCGCGTGTCGGGTATCGCGTTGATCGGATTCCCGCCGATCGAGAAGAGCGCTCGTACGCGGTCCTGGCCGGGCGCCAGGATTTCCTCGGCCAGTAGTGTCGCCGGCAGCTCGCCGAAGTGGCTATGCGGGCTGGGCAACAAACCGTACCCGAGACGGCTCTGCCAACCGGACTCCCATTTCCGGAAAGGTCCTATCACCTGGGCACGCGGCGCGGCAGCCTGCCCGGTCAGCGTAGCCGCGTTGACCTGCTCGCCCTCGACCGCGAAGCGACCGCAGATGATGTTGATCGCGCCGAGCAGGTGCTCACACGGGTTCCCGCCCGGTCCCATATCGGTTCCCGTGTGCCCGTTGGCCATACCGCGCCGGCCTTTGCCGAACATGATCGCGGCGGCGGAAATCGCCTCTTCGGGCACATCACAGATCTTTGCCGCGACCGCGGGCGTGATGTCCTGGACATAGCGGCGCAGGACATCCACGTTTCGCGCGTACCGTCCCCAGAACTCGGGGCGGTCAAGCCCTTCGGCGAAGATCACGTGCAGAAATGCGGACAGCAATACGGCATCGGTGCCCGGCCGGACCTGGAGATGGATATCGGCGCTCTTGGCCAGCTCCGTTCTCCGCGGGTCGACAACGATGAGCTGCAGACCACGTTTCCGCTGATCTCGAAGGTTGACGGTCGGGTTCGTGTTGCTCCACCCGGCGCTTTGCAGCGAAACCAGCTGGTTGCCCCCCACCTCCATCCACACATCCGCGTCCTCGAGACGATGCGGACCTCCCACATAGGCGCCGGTCCGTCCATAAGAGACAGTCTTGGAGGCTTGATCGATGGTGATCGGCGAGAAGGTCTTGTGTGACCCGATGGCCTCCCACCACGCCTTCGCGATGGGCAGGGTCGCCGTTGCTCGCCACGAGTAGGTGCCCCAATAGCTGCCGACCGACTCGGGGCCGGTTTCGGCCAAAATCGCCGTCAGGCGCTCGCCGATCTCGTCGATCGCGGTTTGCAGGCTTATTCTTTCGAATTCGCCGTCGGACCGCCTGCGAAGATGGTGTAAAATTCGATCCTGGTGATTATGGGCCGCCGGCGCATTACGGCCCTTGACGCAACTGTAACCGGCCGAAGAAACGTTGGTGGTGTCGGCTCGGACGCGGACGATTTTATCGTCCGTGACATCGACCAGCGTGCCACAGATCGCGGGACACAGCCGGCAATAGGAAACGTGTGTGCTCATGCGGGAGCCTTGGCCGTCCTCGAGGCCGCGAACAGCGTGCCGAGCGCGAGCAGGCAAGCCGCGCCGACCCAGATGGCCGGACTGAGCGCGGAACCCGTCCCCACCACCAGCGCCCCGGCGATCAGCGGCGTGGTGCCACCGGCGATACAGACACCCACGTTCTGCGCGAAGTTCGATCCGGAGAATCGCACGTCCGTCGAGAACAGCTCGGCGAGATAGGCGTACGCGGGCGCGGTCAAAAAGGCTACGAGCATGAGGTAGACGGCGACTCCGATGAACAGAATGCCCGGGGCCGTCGCGGTTCCGAGCAGCCAGAGAATGGGAACCGACAGCACCAGGAACGCCGCGAACGTGGCCACCATGACTCTCGTATGGCCGAAGCGGTCGATCAGGCGACCGGCGATCGGAGAGCCCACGGCGGCGAGCAGGGTCGCGATCCCGTACACGAAAATGATGGGAGTCGCCGGCAACTGTCGTGTTGCCGCCAGGTAGGTGGTCAGCCAGCCGGCCATCCCGGAGACGGCGTTGACCCCGAGCGCCAGCCCGCATCCCAGCAGCAGCGGACCGCGGTGCTGGCTGAAGAGAGTGCGCAGCGGTGTTCGCGAGGTTTCCTTGCGGGCCACCAGATCGAGGAACTCGGGCGAATCCTCGATCCGGCGCCGGGCCAGGAAGGCGAGCAGGCTCAGCGGAATCGCGACGAGGAACGGGATCCGCCAGCCGTAGTCGAGCATCGTCGCCTTGGACACGGTCAGGCTGGTCAGCGCACCGATCAGAGCACCCGTCGCGCCGCCCAGTGTGGAGCCGAGCGGCGTCAGTGAGGCCAGGAAACCACGGCGGGATGGAGGCGCGGATTCGAGGACATAGGTGACGGACCCGAGTACCTCAGCCCCGGCGGAGAAGCCTTGGGCGAGCCGCAGGAACACCAGCAGGATCGAGGCCGCGATCCCCGCTGTGGCGTGGGTGGGGAGCACGCCGACAAGGCTGGTCGCCAGGCCCATCAGCAGGACGGAGGCCAGCAGCGCCGTCCGCCGCCCGCGACTGTCGCCCAGCCGGCCGAGGACCAGTCCGCCGATCGGGCGCGCGACGTAGCCCAGTCCGAAAACGCCCAGGCTGACCAGGATGGACGACGCCGCGTTACCGGCCGGGAAGAACAACGGCGCGAGGTAGACGGTCAACACACCGTAGAGGCCGTAGTCGTAGTACTCGACGAACGTACCGACGGCTCCGGCGACGGCGGCGCGACGCGCCACGGGCGGGATCGGTTCCTTCGTTCTACTCACGGTGGCGGCCGAAACGGGCGAGTTCATTCTCATCACTCCTAAGGCGTAGCTGGTTCAGCTGCGTAATTGAGGTAGGGGAATCGAACTCCAAGCCGGTGGGTCTTCGGTCGGATCGAACGTCCCGTCGCAGGCTTATTGGCCGCGCCGAGGTGAAAGCGAGCGTACGAGTGGGTGGCCGCGATGTAATCATCAGTATGACGGTCCATGTTGCGATCGTCAACAGACTGCTATGCTATGGCGCGGGATCCGGCTCGACTTTCAACGGCAGCAAGGGAAAGAGCGAGATGGCCACAGTGGAGCGCAAACCGTCTTTCTGCCGGGTCTGCCAGAACTTCTGCCCGGTCGACGTCCACATCGCCGACGGGGCCGTGCAGCGCATCACGGGTGCGGCCGGCAACGAAATCTACCGCGGCTACACGTGCGTCAAGGGCCGCTCTCATGTCGCCCTTTACAACCACCCCGAGCGAGTTCTCCACTCCCTCAAGAAGCTGCCCGACGGACGGTTCGCCAGGATCCCGACCGTCGACGCCATCGACGAGATCGCCACCCGGCTCAGTGCCGTCATCGATCGCGAAGGCCCGCGGGCGTTCGCGCTCTTCATGGGCACCTACGTGCCGTTCGAGAACCCGATCAATCTGAGCATGGTCGCGTCCTTCATCCGGGCCGTCGGCTCGCCGATGTTGTTCACGACGTCGACGATCGACCAGCCGGGCAAGCCCATCGCCAAGTCGTTCCACGGCGCGTGGATGGCCCCCAGCCAGGCGTTCAGCGACCCCGATGTGGCGCTCGTCGTGGGCAGCAACCCGCTCGTGAGCCTGGTTGGCCCGGCGGGCTTCCCCATGTCGTCCATCAGGAAGCTCGAAGCGCGGGGCGGCCACCTCATCGTGCTCGACCCGCGCAAAACCGAGACGGCCAAACGCGCCTCGATCCACCTCCAGCTCAAGCCCGGCGAGGACGCGGCCGTCCTGGCCGGGATGATCCGCGTCATCATCGACGAGGATCTGGCCGACCACGAGTTCATCGCGGAGAACGTCGACGGCTACGAGCGGCTGCGTGCGGCCGTCGCTCCCTTCACTCCCGAGTACGTGGCTCGGCGGGCCGGGATCGATGCCGCCGATCTCACCGCCGCGGCTCGGCTGATCGGCAGCGCTCCTCGTGGGTACGGGGCTTCCGGCACCGGGGCGAACATGTCCGGGCACGGGCCTCTCGTCGAGTACCTCGTCCTCTGCCTGAGTTCGATCCGCGGCCACTGGACGCGCGCCGGCGAGCGCCTCCCGAGCCCGAGCGTCCTGACCAGTGCCGCCGAGCCGCGGGCGCAGGCTCGCCCGCCGTTCCCGGACGTCGAGAACCCCGAGAAGCTGCGCGTGCGAGGGCTCACCGCGTCGCGGGCGGGGATGCCGACGAGCGCGCTGGCCGACGAGATCCTGACCCCGGGTGCGGGCCAGGTCCGGGCGATGATCAGCACCGGCGCCAATCCCGCCAAGTGCATCCCGGATCAGCTCAAGGTGGTCGACGCTCTCCGGTCCCTGGAACTGCTGGTCCAGGTCGATGTCCAGATGTCGCCGACGGCCAGGCTCGCGGACTACGTCATCGCCGCCCGGCTCCCGTACGAGATGCCCGGCACGAACGGTTTCATGCAACGGATGGCGGAGTACACGGTCGGCGCCGGGCTGCCCGAGCCGTTCGGCCAGTACACCGACGCGGTGGTCGAGCCACCGCCCGGAGCCGACGTGATCGAGCAGTGGCGGTTCTTCTACCTCCTCGCCCAGCGCCTCGGTCTCGAGCTCACCTTCGACGGCCTGGTCCCCGACGGGTCCGAACCGACCCCCCTCGACATGGACGGCGCGGGTGACGCCGGCGCGCTGATGGAGATCGTGCACGCCGGCTCGCGGATCCCCCTCGAAGAGGTTCGGAAGCATCCGCAAGGGGCGCTCTTCCCCGAGCCGGCCGTCTTCGTGGCACCCAAGGAAGCCGGCTGGACGGGACGGCTGGACGTCGGGAACGAGACGATGATGGGCGACCTCGCTGCGACATTGACGAGCGCGCGGGATCCGGAGGATGAAGCCTTTCCGCTTCGCCTGCTCTCGCGCCGGCTGCCGTATGTCATGAACTCCCCCACGTTGGCGGCGCCACCCGGCAAACCGGCCCACAACCGGGCGAACTTCCATCCCGGCGATCTCGCGGCGCTGGGCATCGCGGCGGGCACCCTCGTCGAGATCCGCTCGCCGCGGGCCGCCGTCGTCGCGGTCGCCGACTCGGATCCGACGATGCGACCGGGTACGGTGTCGATGACCCATTCCTTCGGTGACCTGCCCGGCGAGGACGACGACGTGTGGCGCCACGGAACCAGCATCGGGCGGCTGATCGCCGACGACGTGGCATTCGATCCGTACTCGGGTCAGCCCCGGATGAGCAACATCCCGATCCGCGTGACGGCGCTCGGCGGGGCCGGGTGAGCGCCGGGCCCGCCCGATGACGCTGCAGGCGCGGCACATCATGGTGACCGTCCCCAAGAGACTGGGGGCGGACGCGCGCATCGCCCACGTGCGGGCCGAGTTCGAAAACGACCACGTGCACCTGGTCCTCGTCGTCGACCGCGACGGACGACTCGTCACCGCCATCGAACGCGCCGACCTGACCCCCGGACTGGACGACTCGTCCTTCGCGTCCGCGTGCGGCCGGCTGGAGGGCCGCACGGTCTCCGCGACGACCCCAGTGACCGCGATCGCCCGCCTCCTCGGCAGCACCCGTCGCCGGCTCGCCGTCGTCGACGACCACGGCCGTCTGCTGGGGCTCGTGTGCCTCAAGCGCAGTCGTCGCGGCTATTGCGACGACGACGGCGTGCGGGCCCGGGCGCAGGAGAGAGGCGGGACGGTTCCCGCTCCCCTGCCTCAAGACCGGTTCCCTTCGACACCTAGGCGGTGATCTCGGGGGGCATCGGCGGCCCTTCTGAGCGGATCGCCGGCCGCAACAGGAAAACGCACACGATGGAGAGCGCGGCAAGCGGGGTGATCACCAGGAACGCGTCGCCGAAGGCCGTCCCGTAGGCACTGCTGTACAGCTCGCGCACCGGCGGACTCAGCGTGTCGAGGATCGGGATCCGGCCTTGCTCGGGCAACGGGCCGGAGGTCCGGCCCAACCCGGGCAACCCGTCGGCGACCTTCGTCGCGGTCCTCGCGGACAGGACGGCGCCCATCACGCACACGCCGACCGCTCCACCGAACGACCGTGCGAAGCCCGCCATGGCACTGCCCGCGCCCAGGTCGCGCAACTCGACGTTGTTCTGAACCGCGACAACCAGATTCTGCGTCGTCAGACCGAGGCCGAGGCCCAGCACGCCGAGGTAGCCCCCCACCACCACCAGGTGGGTGTGGACGTCCACCGTCCCGAGGAGCGCCAGCCCCAGTGCGACGGCTGCCGTGCCCGACACCAGCCATACCCGCCAGTGCCGCCCCCCGATCTTCCGTCCCGACACAACGCTCGCCAGAGCCAACGCGCCGATGGTCGTCATCGTCATCAGCCCCGCGGCCTGCGGGCTCATCCCGCGGGCGAGCTGGAAGTACTGGGCCGGATAGAGCGTCGAGGCGAACGCGGCGGTCGCCAGCAGGCCCGACGCGAGCGTGGCCAGGAGGACGTTGCGGTTGCGGAAGAGACGCAGGGGCAGGACCGGTTCCGGGTGCCGGAGCTCGAAGACCACCGCGACGACACCGATCAGGAGGCCGCCCCCGAGCATCCAGGCCGTACTCACCGAGACCCAGGGGAACTGCTGGCCGACCAGGCTCGTCCAGACGAGGAGGAGGCCGACCGAGGTGACGACCAGTGCCGACCCGGTGAGGTCGATGCGGACCGGGCTACGGCCCCGCGGCAGGCGAAGGGTCAGGTGCAGCAGGACCATCGCGACGACCGCGATCGGCAGGCTGGCGAAGAAGCAGCCACGCCAGCCGAGGGGCGAATCCACGATCACCCCACCGATGAGCGGGCCCGCGAGGGTGGCGACCGCGTACACGGCCCCGACGTAGCCGGAGAACCTCGCGCGTTCTCTCGGCGTCCCGACCCACCCCACGATCACCAGGCTGAGCGACGACAGGCCACCCGCCCCGATGCCCTGGATGGCTCGGGCCACCAGCAGGACGGTCATGGAGTGTGAGAACGCGCCCACCAGCGACCCGGCGACGTACAGCAGCATCGCCGCCTGGATCAGGAGCAGCTTGTCGAACAGATCGGCGAGCTTCCCCCAGATCGGCGTCGTCGCCGTCAGGGCGAGGAGGGTGGCGACGACGACCCATGAGTAGCCCGTCTGGTTCCCGCCGAGGTCGCCGATGATGCGCGGGAGCGCGTTGGACACGATCGTGCTCGACAACATCGAGACGAACAGTGCGAGCATCAGCCCCGTCAAGGCCACCCTCAGGCGCCGTGGGGACATGCGCTGAGGTGTGGTGTCCATCGTCAGCTCGGTGGAACCGGATCCGGCCACCATCGCTACTCCGCGCTCCTCACTCAGCCGGCTCCTTTGTGGCCGACCGAGCGGCGCACCCCAGAGGGGATCCGAAGTCGCATGGACCCGTTTCGATATATGATATCTAGCGTATCACGAAACCGGCACTGGTCTGGGGATCGATGACGATCAGGAA
The DNA here is from genome assembly GCF_021653975.1 of Amycolatopsis sp. GM8. Classification (GTDB taxonomy): domain Bacteria; phylum Actinomycetota; class Actinomycetes; order Mycobacteriales; family Pseudonocardiaceae; genus Amycolatopsis_E. The sequence continues at coordinate 837,888 of NZ_JAJKFK010000003.1, forward strand.
GCGCTACAGCTGAGCCGGGCTCAGGGGATGTCGGCGGCCCAGCGGCCGCGTGCGAAGCCGATCGCACGGTCGCGGAGCATGTCCACGAGGTCCTCGAACAACCGGCCCGCGTCCTGGCCCGCCCACTCGGCCCCGAGAAGGTGCGACGGCAGCCCCGGATCCCGCAGCGGTAGCCGTCGCCACCGATTGAAGGCGAGCACGTAGTCCCGGAACGCCTCGGCGTCGCGCCCGCCGTCAGCGGTACCGCGCGCGGCCCAGAGCTCCGCCACCGGCCGATAGACCTCGACGAAGTCGAGGTAGGCGTCGTTGAGCTCGGCGAGGTCCCAGCCGCGCCCGATGACCTCCGCCGGGTCGGCTGCCGAGGGCAGGCTGGCGTGGAACACGTCGACGAACCGCCCCAGGTCGTACTGGCGCAGGACCGCGTTCATCGGCCCCTCCATCCGGGCCGGCGCGAGGAGGGTCCCAGGGCCGATCGCGCCGAAACCGAGGCTGCCCAGCCGGGACCGGAGGAGATGGCGCCGGGTCCGGGCGGACTCCGGCACGGAGAACGTGACGAGCACCCAGCCGTCCTCGATCCGGGCCTCTTCCCGCGGATGCCAGACGATCTTGTCGCTCTCGGCGATGTTGGTGAGAGCCAGTTCGCTCAGCCGGTATCCGCGCATCCGGCCGCGCTTCTCGGGTTCCAGCCATCCCCGTCGCTTCTGCCGGGACACCATCGCGCGGACGAGCGCCTCGTCGAAGCCCAGCTCGGCCATCAGCTCGACGATCGCCGACACCGGCGCCCAGCCGCCCGCCGGCCGCACGATCAGCGCGAGGAACTCGGCGAACAGGCTGTTCGGGTGAGCGACGGCCCATCGTGCGCCGGGCTCGGGGGTGTGCTGGGTGGTCATTCGCTCGTCCCCACAGAGGTGTGCCGAGCACATTAGCAGCGCGCCGGCGGGACGGGCGCCGACCAAGACACTTCAACCGGTTATCGAATGGAATACGATATCTGATATAGACACCCACTACACAGTGGACTATCGTCGGTCGCCATGAAACTGGTGGCGGAGGCGCAACTTCGCGACATCATCGAGCAGATCACTCCCTTGCTGGAGGGCAACGAGGCGCCCACCGTCCGGCGGCCACCCACCGATCCGCTGGAGCGGGACGCGTGGTTCGCCGAGGTGTCGCAGCGCCGTGCGACGCAGCAGGCCCGGACGGTGGAGCGGATCCGGGCCGCGACCGCCGGGGCGCCGGCCGTCGACGGGGTCGACGTGACCGAGGTCCGCATCCCGGTGGCGGGAACCTGCGGCTGGGCCGGGTGCCCCGACTGCACGGCCGGGTCGATCAACGCGATCGTGTACCGGCCGGCCGGCGCCGTGGACGTGCCGGTCTACTTGCACTTCCACGGCGGCGGGTTCTGGATCGGCGGCGGCGATGTGCTGCGGGCCGCCGGCGCGCCGCACGCCACCCGGGCCCGGGAACTCGGCGTCGTGGTCATCGATGTGGACTACCGGATGGCGCCGGAGCACAAGTTCCCGCTCCCGGTCGAGGACTGCTACGCGGCGGTGTCCTGGGCGGTGTCGAACGCCGGGGAGCTCGGTGTCGACCCGAGCAAGATCGCCATCGGCGGCGGCAGCGCCGGTGCCGCCCTGGTGGCGGCCGTCGCACTGATGAGCCGGGACCGCGGTGGACCGGCGATCGCCGGGCAGGTGCTCAACATCCCGGCCGTCGACAGCGGCTGCAGCACGGAATCGATGCGCCTGTTCGCCGAGGGCTACGTCATGACCCGCCGGAACGCCCTCGAGATGTGGGAGATGTACCTGGCCTCGCAGGCCGACGCGTACGAGCCGTACGCCTCGCCCGTCCACGCGTCCGACCTCAGCGGGCTGCCCCCCGCCCTGGTCCTGCTCGGCGACTACGACCCCCTGCGGGACGAGGGCATCGCGTACGCCCGCCGCCTGATCGACGAGGGGGTCACAGTGACGATGCGCCGCTTCCCCCAGGCCCACGGCGCGGCGCTGCCCGAGGTCGGTCCGGAGACCGAACGCCTCACCGACGAGTTCCTCCGCGCGAACCTGCTCTAGTCCGTAACGAGCTGCGGGCCCGCCACACGGCGGGCCCGCAGCTCGTTACGGCAGGACTACAGCGACGCGCCCCCGTCGGTCCCGATGACCTCGCCGACGATCGCGCTGGCCGCGTCCGAGGTCAGGAATGCCACCACGTTCGCCGTCTCCTCGTGCAGCAGGTAGCGGCCCAGCTGGTTGCGGATCATCGAGTAGAACCACATGTTGTTGAACGCCGGGATCTTCGCCTTCGTGCGCACCATCGATCCCGGGTTGACCCCGACCACGCGGATGCCGTGCTGGATCACCTCGGCCGCGAGGAACTTCGTGAACGACGCAAGCCAGCTCTTACCGGTGCCGTAGAGCAGGCCCCTCGGCGCGGTCGGCATGTTCGCGGAACCACTGCCGATGTTGACGATGTGCCCGCGGCCCTGCGGGATCATGTAGTCGAGCGCCGCCCGGCTCGCGTACATCGGACCCGCCATCGTCCCCCGCAGGGACCGGTCGAGGTCGTCCCTGGTCGCCGTCGCGAAGTCCACCACGGCGACGTCGACGGCGCTGTTCACCAGCACGTCGATCCCGCCCAGCAGGTCGTTGCACTCCGCCATCCACCGCTGGATGTCGTCCCAGTCCATCGCGTCGCCGTACACGCCGAAGGCCCGGGTCCCCCACTTCTCCGACACCCGGGCGGCCACCCCGTGCGGGTCCGGTCCGGCGTACTGCGGCAGGCTCCCGGTGGAGTCGGTGGATTCGACCTTGATGTCGACGAGGGCGACGTCGGCGCCGAGGCCGGCGAACCGGTTGGCACAGGCCTGCCCGAGCCCGGCCCCGCCCCCGCCGGTGATGACCACCTTCCGGCCGCGCATGTCGAACAGGTCCGTGACCCGCTTCTCGATCGAGTCGAACGGCATCCGCTGCTCGTCCCACAACAGGTCGAGGCTGTCCCCCGCCTCGACGGCGCGGTTGTAGAGCGAATTGAAATAGTCGTTGGCCATGCTTCGTCCCGCCTTTCCTTGGCCCGGGCCAAGGACCCGGGAGCTCCGCCCGGAGTCAAACACCGGCCCGGGGGCGGGATCCACGAAGGCGTCCCGGCTCGCAGAACCTGTCGCGTTCTGTTCTGCGAGACGCGGCGCTGGCCCTATGCGGGCACCGCATCCGAGAGTGGGAGGGCGTGCCAGTGACCGACGACCGAGGGGATGACCGTGGCGACCCATTTCCTGCTGCAGGTGCTTCAGAACCACATCGACGCCGGCAACGGGTCGCAGACCGTCTGGTGGGACGAGTCGCGGATTCCGCTCGACTCGATCGAGAAGCGGGTCACGGACCTGCTGGACCTGCGGGGCCGGCGCGCCGTCGTCACCGGCGGCGCGGGGATCAACCTCGGGCAGGCGTGTGTGAACCGGCTGGCCGGCCTGGGCGCGGACGTCGCCGTCGTCGACCTGAGCGCCGAGCAGGTGCGCGAGCGGGGCTTCTCGCGGCACCCGTCCGCACCGGACGCCGAGGGTGTCGCCGCCGCTGCCGCCAAGAAGTGGGGCACGAACGTCGTCCCCATCCACGGCGACGTGATGGACTGGGACAGCGTGCAGCAGGTCATGACGACGGCCGCGGAAGCCTTGGGCGGCATCGACATCCTGGTCAACAACGCGGCGGACGTCGTGGTCGGCGACTTCATGAACTTCGGTCGCGAGGAGATCGACCGCTCCGTGCGAGGTACCCTGACCGGCCCGATGTACTGCACCCGAGCCGCGCTCGACCACATGGTGCCCCAGGGCCGCGGCCGGATCATCAACATCGGGTCGGAGGCGGGCAGCTCGGCCATGCCCGGGCTGACCGTGTACGGCGCGCTCAAGTCCGGCCTCGGCCAGTTCACCCGGTTCCTCGGCAAGGAACTCGGCCCGCAGGGGATCCAGGTACTGGGGGTCAACGCCGGCTCGATGTGGGGGCCCGGCCGCCCGCTGACCGACGACCGCCCGGAGACGCTCTATCCCCGCGGCCGCACCGCGATCCAGCGCTACGAGCTGCCGGAGGAGGTCGCGAACATGGTCGCGTTCCTCGCCAGTGACGCGGCGAGCGCGATGAACGGCGCCATGATCGACATGGGCGGCGGGATGGCGGTCTGAGCCCATGACCGAGCCGGGTGTCAGCACTGAGCGGGTCCAGGGCACCATCCTCGTCATCGCGATCGACCGGCCCTCGGTGCGCAACGCGGTCGACGCCGCCACGGCCCGGCAACTGGCCGAGGCGTTCGACGAACTGGATTCCGATGCCGGTCTTCGTGTCGGCATCTTGACCGGGCGCAATGGCGACTTCTGCACCGGCATGGACCTCGCCGCAGCGGCGCGGGGCGAGCGGCCGATCGTCCCGGGCCGCGGTTTCGGCGGCCTCACCGAGCGACCGCCGCGCACACCGCTCATCGCGGCTGTGGAGGGCTATGCGCTGGCCGGTGGTTTCGAGATGGTCCTCGCGTGCGACCTGATCGTGGCGTCCCGGACCGCCCAGTTCGGCCTACCCGAGGTGCGGCGCGGCCTGATCGCGGGCGCCGGCGGCCTGCTCCGGCTGCCGGACCGCATCCCCTACCACGCGGCGATGCGGCTCGCCCTGACCGGTGAGCGGATGGACGCCGCCACGGCCGAGCGCTACGGCCTGCTGGCCGGCCTGGTCGACCCGGGCGGTGCGCAAGCCGCGGCGATCACACTGGCCGAGCGGATCGCCGACAACGCCCCACTGGCGGTGCGGAACAGCAAGCGCATCGTCGCGGAACTCGGCCGCCCGGTGGCAGCGGAGTTGTATGCACGGCAGGAACCGCTGCTGCGCGAGGTCTACGACTCGGCCGATGCGAAGGAAGGCGTCGTGGCGTTCACGGAGAAGCGGCCACCGCAATGGCAGGGGCGCTGACGCGAGGAGAGCGATCACGGTGACGCTCTCCTCGCGCAGCACTCACTCCGCTTGGTCTCGCAGGAAGTCTCGGGCCGAGGTCGCGGCGGTGGCGCCGTCGGCGGCGGCCATCACCGCATAACCCCCGAAGCCCCGGCGTGCGCCGCCTGCCGCGAAGAGGCCGGGCACGGGGGTGCGCATCCCAGCGTCGACCACGACACCGCAGCCGGCGTCCTCGTCGAGCAGCGATTCCAGCAGGCCCGTGTTCGGCGCCATCCCGCTGTTCACGAACAGGCCGGCCAGCGACAGGTCGGTGACGGCCGCCGATCCCACGTCGCGAACCTGAACCGCGGTCAGCACCCCGCCGGATTCGTGCACCTCGGTCACCTCGGCATTGGGCAGAACCCTGATCCGCTCGCTCGCCTCGATGGCCTGGTAGGTCGCGGATGCCAGCTGCGGATCGGGCCGGCTCGTGATCAGGGTGACGTCGGACGCGTAGCGCGCGACCACCAATGCTTCACGCCCGGCGAAGTCGTCATCACCCACCACGGCCACGGGCCGATCCTTGAAGAACGGTCCGTCGCAGGTCCCGCAGTAGGAGATTCCCCGTCCTTCGAGCGCGTCCTCACCCGCGACCCCGAGTTTGCGCCGCTTGGCGCCGGTGGCGAGGATGACGGTCGCCGCGCGTGTGGTGTCCGACAGGCCCGCCACGAGGAACCCGCCGGATTCACGGGAGATACCGGTGACATCGTCGAAGACGAATTCCGCGCCCGCCTCGACCGCCTGCGCCTCGACCCTGCTCGCGAGTTCGCTGCCGGAGACGGGTTCGGTCAACCCCGGATAGCGGTCGACCTCCTCCAGGTTGATGAGCTCGCCGCCCAGCACGATCTCGGTCAGGACGGCCGTGCGGAGACCGAAACCGGCGGCGAACAGCCCGGCGGTCAATGCCGCGATGCCACCGCCCACGACTGCCACATCGAGGACCTCCGGCGCGCTCATTGGGCCGGCCCATCGACACCGGAAACCAGGCCTTCGCGCAGCTCAGCGGCCTTCAACCCGTCGATGCCGAGCAATGATAGGACCTGCGGCAAAGCCTCCTGTGCGCGTTCGGCGATCTCGCTCGCCTCCAGGCTCGAAACCGGATGCTGGACGCGCGCGAACTCGTAACCCGGGATTCCCCGGCGTTTCGCCATCGCCGCGCCGGAGGCCAGGAACGGCTCGGTGCAGATCGCGACCGTGGGCACGCCGCTGATCTCCAGATCAGTGGCGACGTGCAGCGTGGTCGCCGAGCACGAGCCGCAGTCACCCAGCCCGGTCAGCACGACGTCACAGCGATCGATCAGGTCGGCCAGCTGCTCACTGGACGGCAGCATCACACCGGCGGTGATCACCGGGCCGATGACCTCGGCGCCGGGCAGTTCGTCACTCAAAAGGCCGGCCACGGCCTGCAGCAATTCGGGCGCGTTGCGCTTGGTGTTGGCGAGCAAACCGACGACCAGGCCCTTCCTGCTCGTCGGCCGCGGCGCGATGTTCATTTGTGCCACCGAATCCACTGGCACCGGGATGAGAGCTTCGATCGTCATTTGTCGGCCTTTCCACTTCGCTGTTCGACCGGCGAAAGGATGAACTCGCCCGGCGGCGTCGAATAGCACCAGCTGGTGATGACGGAGGAAATCCCCGCGTTGCGGCCGCCGGCGACGATCAGCGCGATGTCGTCCGGGCACCGTGCGCCGTAGCGATAGGCCGTTCCTCCCTCGCTGCGATCGCGCAGTGGATCCGGGCGGATCGCGAGCCCGGCCCGTTCGAGATCGGCCACCGGGCGCCGGAAGTTCTCGTAGAGGTACTGCTTGACCTCCTGCTTGGACCAGCCGTGCTTGGAACCGACGAGATCCGCGTGCTCCGGTCCCATGACGACCACCACCGGGCCGCCGGGCACCATCGCGCCGAGCCTGGACAAGGTGTCCGCGATGGTGAACAGGACCCCCTCGGCGCTGCCGCTCATCCGGTTCTCGACCGGCTCCGGTCCGCGCGCGCTCATCACCATCACGGTGCTGCTGCCGGCGGCGAACCCACGCTCGACGTGCAGCGGCTCCCACGGCGACTGTTCTTCGTTCTCGGCGATGCAGAACCCGGCCTTGCCGGGATGTCCCTGGGTGGCCTGGTCCAGGGTGCTGGGCAGGAACCCGAGCACGTTGCGGATGATCAGCCGCAGGGCGCGTCCGATGGCGACATTGGCGTGCGCCACGGGGGCGTAGACGTTGGTGCCGCTGTTCATGCCCAGCTCGCCGCGCACAGGTCCGTTCACCACGGTCAATTGCGCGGCGCCGCCCGTGCTGGCATTGCTCATGTAGAAGTAGGTGCGGTCGCCCGACCCCCAGCGTGAGTCGGCCCAGCCACGGACCGCGGCCACGACGACCCGGAACTGCTCCGGCGCACAGCCGGCCAGGACAGCGTTGACGGCCGCCAGGCGGACCGTCACCTCGCGGCGGCTCTCCTCGACAGCCAGCAGTACCTCGTCGGGATCCGCGTCGACCGCGGCCAGGAAGTGATCCACCCGGTCCTGGGTCGGCACCGTCACCGGGAGGTGATCGGTCCAGCCCCGGGAGGCGAAATCGCGGCCGATCTCGTCCTCCGACTCGCCGGCGATCGTCTGAGCCACCTTCATTGGTTACTCCTTCTGACGGGGTTCCGCAGTGTCCCGATGCCCTCGATCTCGACCTCGACCACATCGCCGTCCCCGAGGGGTTCGAGGTCCGGCGGCGTGCCGAAGCAGACCAGGTCGCCGGGGCGCAGCGTCATGAACCCGCTGATCCAGCTGATCACCTCGTCGGTCGACCAGTTCATCAGCGAGGTGACCGTGTCGGTGACGACCCGGCCGTTGATCCGGGCCCGCAACGGCGCGTCGTCCGGATCGAGTTCGGTCTCGACGACCGGGCCCAGCACGCCGAACGTGTCGAAGGATTTCCCCGGGAGGAACGGGAAGTTGGTCGTCACGCCGAGGTCCGTGGCCGTCACGTCGTTGACGCAGGTCCAGCCGACGACGTGGGCGCGCGCCTCGGCCGGGGTGACACCGCGGCAGGTCCGGCCGATCACCGCGGCGATCTCGGGCTCGTAGACGACGGTGGGGCAGCTCTCGGGCAGCACGATCGTGTCGCCGTCGCCGATCAGTGAGCTGGTCGGCTTGATGAAGAAGCTCGGGCCGTCGCGGCCGTCCCGGCCCTTCCAATTGCCGAGCAGGCAGACCACGGTGCTGGTCGGCGTGACCGGCTTGACGACGGTGAGCCCGTCGGCCGGGCCCAGGTCGCGACCCTCCTGGCGGAGGTCCCCGAGGTCGCGCAATTCGACCGAGTGCTCCCGGTCGAGCCGGGCCCAGACCTCCTCACCGGAGCCGAGCAGAACGCGCCCGATCTTCATGCCTTCGGTCCCCCGGCGACGTAGAGCACCTGTCCCGAGACGAACGAGGCCTCCTCGCGGACGAAGAACGAGACGGCAGCGGCGATATCCTCCGGCTGGCCCACCCGGCCGACCGGGATCTCGGCGGCCCGCATGACGGTGTAGTCCTCGTACGGCATCCCGATCCTGACCGCGGTGTCGCGGGTCATGTCGGTGACGATGAACCCGGGCGCCACGGCATTGGCGGTGATCCCGAACTTCCCGAGTTCCATCGCGAGCGTCTTGGTGAACCCCTGCAGCCCGGACTTCGCCGCGGCGTAGTTGGCCTGGCCCTTCTTGCCGAGCGCGGACGTGCTGGACAGGTTCACGATCCGGCCCCAGCCCGCGCTGACCATGTACTTCTGGGTGGCCCGCGACATGAGGTAGGCGCCGCGCAGGTGGACATTGATGACGGCGTCCCACTCGTCGGGCTGGAGCTTGAAGAGCAGGTTGTCGCGGACGATGCCGGCGTTGTTGACCAGCACCGTGGGTTCGCCGAGCTCCGCGACCACGCGATCGACCGCGGCCCCCACATCCTCCACAACGGACACGTCCGCGCCGACGGCCAGCGCCCTGCCGCCGGCGGCTTCGATCTCCTCGACGGCCGGGGCACACGCCTTCTCGTCGAGGTCGAGGACGGCGACGGCACAGCCGTCCGCCGCGAGCCGGTTCGCGACCCCGCGACCGATCCCCCGGGCACCTCCGGTCACGATCGCGACCGGGTTTCTGTCCTTGCCGAACACAGCAGCTCGTCCTTTCTCAGCTTGACGCACGGGATGCCAGCCACGCCCGGATTTCCTCGCCCGCGTTGTCCAGCGCGGGCGGGCGGTGGCGGTACTGCGGCGGGGTGAGTGAGTAGGTGGCGGGGTTCCGGACCATCGGCACCCCTTCGACGTCCACGACGGGGTCGAGACCGAGCCGGGTCGCCAGCTCCACCCCGCCACGCACGTCGTTGATCGGCCCGCAGGGCAGGCCGGCGCCGGTGAGCAGCTCGGCCCACTCGTCGGCGCCGCGCGTGGCCAGCACGCTCGCCAGCTCGGGGCGCAGCTCCTCGCGGTGCCGGTTGCGCAGCCCGACCGTGGCGAACCGCGGGTCCGCCGCGAGATCCGGCCGGCCCAGCGCGGTGCAGAGCGTCCGGAACTGGCGGTCGTTGCCGGCGACGATGATCAGCTCCCGGTCGGCCGTCGGGAACGGGCCGTACGGGAAGAGGCTGGGATGCTCGTTCCCCATCCGCTGGGGCACCACGCCCCCGGCGACGTAGGCCGAGGACTGGTTGATCATCGACGACAACGCGCTCGTCAACAGGTCGAGCTCGACGAACTGGCCCTGGCCGGTCCGGCCACGGTGGTTCAGCGCGGCGAGCACCGCGACCGTCGCGTGCAGCCCGGTCATCACGTCGATGGCGGAGATCCCGGCCCGCAGCGGGGCGCCATCGGCCTCGCCGGTCATCGCCATCATCCCCGACACGGCCTGGATCAGCAGGTCGTAGCCCGGCAGGGCGGCACCCTCGCGACTGCCGAACCCGCTGATGGCGCAGTAGACGACGGCCGGGTTGACCGCCGCCACATCCTCGTACCCCAGGCCGTACCGCTCGATGCCGCCGGGCCTGAAGTTGTGCACGAACACGTCGGCGCGGTGCGCGAGACTCCGCGCCGCGGCGAGGTCGGCCTCGTCCGCGAGGTCGAGCGCGATGGATCTCTTGTTGCGGTTCACGGCCATGTAGTACGTCGACTCGTCGCCCCGCACCGGCGGCACGAACGTCCTCGTGTCGTCGCCGGCCCGGCTCTCGACCTTGATCACGTCGGCGCCGAGGTCGCCGAGCAGCATGGTGCAATAGGGCCCGGCGACGATGCGCGAGAAGTCCGCGACGACCAGCCCGGACAGCGGCCCGGCGACCGGTGGCAGGTCAGCCATTTTCGGTCGATTCGAAGATCAGCCCTTCCCACGACCCCTCGGCGCGCCAGGCGCTGATGAGGTGGTCGAAGGCGACGATCCCGGGCCCGTAGGCCCCGTTGCGCCGGGAGGCGGTCGCGTTGGGCTTGCCCTCGTTGTTGTAGTAGCCGGGGGTGCACGATTCGAGGAATTCGAGGTTGGCGCGCGAGGAGTCGAAGACGGTCTGGACCCAGGCCTCCTCGGCCGCCACGTCCACCTCGATGGCCCGGGCCGCCCGGCTGTCGGCCTCGTGGATGACCTGGCTGACGTGCCGGCTCTGCACGTCGAGCACATGGGCGAAGTTCGAGCTCACACCGACCTGGTTGAGCGCGACGATGAAGAAGTTCGGGAAACCGTTGGTCTGCATCCCGTAGAGCGTCGAGATCCCGGTCTTGAACTTCTCGCTCAGCTTCCGTCCGCCGCGGCCGGTCACGTCGTAGCCGAGCCGGGTCGCGAACGGCGCGGCCACCTGGAACCCGCTGGCGAAAACGAGGCAGTCGACGTCGTACTCGGTGCCGGCCACCACGATCCCGGTCGGGGTGACGCGCTCGATGCCTTGACCGTCGGTGTCGAGCAGGGTCACGTTCGGCCGGTTGAACGTCTCGAGGTACTCGTCGTTGAAACAGGGCCGCTTACAAAGCGCGCGATACCAGGGCTTCAGCCCCTCCGCCGTCGCGGGGTCGCGCACGATGGCGGCCACCCGCCCCCGGATCTCCTCCATCTTCGTGAAGTCGTCGATCTCGTCCAGGACGCCGCCGCTGAGCGTGCGGAGCCGGTAGATGGCGGTCCAGCCGTCGTTGACCAGGTCCGTCTCGGCGTCGCCACCGGCGACGAAGGTCGAGAAGTTGTCCATCCGTTCCCGTTGCCAGCCGGGCTTGAGCGTCTCGGCCCAGGCCGGGTCGGTCGGCCGGTTGTTGCGCGCGTTGACCGCCGACGGGGTGCGCTGGACGACGTAGAGGTGGCCCGCGCTCGCGCCGAGATGGGGCACCGCCTGGATCGCGGTGGCACCGGTGCCGACGATCGCGACCTTCTTGTCGGCGAGGTTCTCGAGCCCCCCGGTGCTGTCCCCGCCGGTGTAGGCGTAGTCCCACCGGGTCGTGTGGAACGTGTGGCCGCGGAAGCTCTCGATCCCGGGCACGCCGGGGAGCTTGGGCTTCTGCATCGCCCCCGCGGTCATGCAGACGTACCGCGCGGTGAACCGGTCGCCGCGGTCGGTCTCCACCGTCCAGAGGCCGTCCGCCTCGCTCCAGGTGACACCGGAGACCCGGGTCTGGAGCAGCGCCTTGTCATAAAGGCGGTAGTGGCGGGCGATCCGGTGGCAGTGCGCCAGGATCTCGGGCGCCTTCACGTACTTCTCGCTCGGTATGTAGCCCGTCTCCTCCAGCAGCGGGAGGTAGATGTAGGCCTCGGTGTCACAGGCGGCGCCCGGGTAGCGGTTCCAGTACCAGGTGCCGCCGAAATCGCCGCCCTGCTCGACGAGCCGGATGTCCGTGTAGCCCAGGTCGCGCAGGCGCGCGCCGAGGAGCATCCCGCCGAACCCGCCGCCGATGACGGCGACATCGACGTGGTCGGAGACGGGCTCGCGTTCGGTTCTCGGCGTATAGGGGTCGTCGATGAAACGCGCGAGTTCGCCCTCGAGCGCCTGGTACTGGCGTGCGCCGTCCTCACGCAGCCGCTTGTCGCGCTCGATCCGGTACTTCTCGCGGAGCACATCCGGGTCGAACCCGAGCGCCTTCGTGTCCCTCTGGCCTGTCACTGTCACCTGACGTCTCCTGGAATTGCGGTGGCGCGGGCCGCGTTGCGGCGGACCGCCGTGATGATCTGGGGCCAGGCTCCGCGCACGATGCCGTGACCCATTCCGTCGATGACTTCGAACCGGGCGTCCGGCACGGCGTCCGCGGTCGCCCGGCCGCCACTGATGCCGACCAGGCGGTCGTCGGTCCCGTGGATGACGACCGTGGGCACCCGGAGGCCGCGGAGTGCGGGTGTCCGGTCCGCGGCGGCGATGGCGGCCGCCTGCTGGCGGAGCCGGCCGGCCGGGTCGTGCGCGCGGTCGTAGGCCGCGGCCGCTTTGGTCCGCGCCGCCTCTTCGTCGAACGGGAAGCCGCTGCCGGCAAGCGCGCGTGACCGCTCCACCGCCGCCTCGACGACGCCCTCGCGGGTGGGCGGGGCTGGGCGGCGCATCAGCGCGATGGTGTCGGGGTCCGGCTGGCCGACGGCCCGGTCACCGGTGCTGGACATGATCGAGCACAGCGACAGCACCCGTTCCGGCCAGCGGATCGCGACCAGTTGCGCGATCATCCCGCCCATCGACGCGCCGAGGAGGTGGGCACGGTCCAGGCCGAGCGCGTCGAGGAGGCCCACAACGTCGGCGGCCATGTCGTCGAGGGTGTACGGCAGTGTGCTCAGGTCGCCGCCGCGAATCGCCGCGAGATCAGGGTTTCCGTCGATCCGTTGCGACAACCCGACATCACGGTTGTCGAACCGGATCACGAAGAAACCCGAGCCGATGAGCTCGTCGACGAAACCCCGGTCCCAGCCGTCCAATTGGGTGCCCTGGCCCATGATCATCAGCAGCGGCGGATCGGCCGGATCGCCGTAGGTCGCACAGCACAGGCTGATCCCGTTCGCCAGGACCGACCGGGGCACCTCGTTTCGCATGTCGTGGGGGGTCGATCCCACCCGGGCCTCCTCGTCTTCGCGCTCGGTCGGGCTGTCAGGAGAAGTTGCTGAGGTTCTGGTCCTGGTGGACCCGGTTCATCGATCATGCGAACGCCCGGCGCGCCGGGACAATGAAGCCGTTCCGTCTGATGGACCCCGGATGAGCGCCCGTCCCGGCAGGTCGGGAGTGGCGATCGTGAACGCTTGAGATATGGTATCTCAGGTATCAGATTGGTCAATGCCTGATCAACGGCAGCTGTGAGGAACACGTGACCTGGACAAAGGCGTGCGCTACGTCCGACCTCGAGGAGGGCGAGGGCTACCAGCTCGAAAGAGCTCGCCCGATCGCGCTCTTCACCGTCGACGGCGAATACTTCGCGATCGACGACACCTGCACCCACGACGAGTCGTCGCTGGCGGACGGCTACGTGGAAGGTGATGTCGTCGAGTGCGCGTGGCACTTCGCGAAGTTCTGCATCAGGACGGGAGAGGTGCTCAGCCTCCCGGCCACCTGCCCGGTGGCCACCTACGCCGTCAAGGTCGAGGGCGACGACGTCTTCGTCGACCTCCCCGACTGACCGCGGCGATCAGGAACCAGGAACCAGACGGAAGGACGGCGCTCCATGGGCGGACTCGAGGGCCGGGTCGTTCTCGTCACCGGCGGCGGCTCCGGTGTCGGGCGGGCGATCGTGGACCGCTTTCTCGACGAGGGCGCGCGGCTCGTGGTCCTCGAACGGGACCCCGGCAAAGTGGCCTCACTGGGCGAAATCGGCAACAGCGACCTGGTCGCCGTGACCGGTGACGTCACCTCGTACGCGGACAACGAGCGGGCCGTCGCCGCGGCCGTGGAGGCGTTCGGCCGGCTCGACGTGTTCATAGGCAACGTCGGCCTGTGGGACTTCAGCCGGACCCTGGTCGATCTGTCCCCGGACGAGCTCGAAGCCGGGTTCCACGACCTGTTCACGGTGAACGTGCTGGGCTACCTGCTGGGCGCGAAGGCGGCGGCCGCCGCGCTCAGGGAATCGCGCGGCGCGATCATCCTCACGCTCTCCAACGCGTCTTTCTACCCGCAGGGCGGCGGCGTCCTCTACACCGCGACGAAGCACGCCGGGCTCGGCATCGTGCGACAGCTGGCCTACGAGCTGGCGCCCGAGATCCGAGTGAACGGCGTGGCTCCGGGCGGGATGGCCACCAATTTGAGCGGCCCGAAGTCACTGGGCCTCGACGAGCGGCAGATCAAGGACATGCCGATCCAGGACTATCTCGAGAAGTACTCGGCACTCGAGCGAGCCATCGACCCGGCCGATTACGTCGGCACCTACGCCCTGCTGGCGTCGAGCCGGGACGCCCTCACCGTGACCGGCACCGTGTTCGACATCAGCGCGGTGGGCACGCCGCGTCGCGGGCAGCAGTGACGGAATCCCGGGTCCGCACCGCAGAACGCGGCGCTCGACCGGACCCCGGGGCACCGGCGACCATCGCCACCATGACAGCGAGGGGTCAGCGCACCGGGTCCGCACCGTTCGATCTGACCGGCAAGGTCGCGCTGGTCACGGGAGGCAACGGCGGGATCGGCCTCGGCATGGCCGAGGGTCTCGCTCGGGCCGGCGCCGCGGTCGCGATCTGGGGCCGGGACGCCGCGAAGCTCGACAAGGCCGCGGCACGGCTGGCCGAGTGCGGCGCCCAGGTGCACGCCGCCGTGGTCGACGTCAGCGACGCCGATGCGGTGACGTCCGCCGTCGAGGCCACGGTCGCCTCCCTCGGCCGCATCGACTCGGTGTTCGCGAACGCGGGCGTGGGCGGCCGCACCAAGTTCCTCGATCTCGACGCCGCCGAGCTGCATCGGGTGCTGGCGATCGACCTCGAAGGCGCGCTGTGGACCTTGCGCGAGGTGGCGCGGCACATGGTCGCGCGGGCGAAGGACGGCGACCCCGGTGGCTCGCTGGTGACTACTTCGAGCGTTTCCGCCGTCCGGGGAGCGCCCACGCTGCAGTCGTACGCCGCGGCGAAGGGCGCGCTCATCCCGGTCACCAAGGGGCTGGCCGTCGAGTTCGGGCGGTACGGCATCCGGGCGAACACGATCATCCCCGGCTGGATCCGCACCGAGATGACCGCGGGCAGCTTCGACCGCCCGGACGTGCAGGACGCGATCCTCAAGCGCGTGCCGGTGCGGCGCTGGGGCACGAGCGAGGACTTCGCCGGCATCGCGGTGTACCTCGCGTCCGACGCATCGGTTTACCACACCGGCGACACCCTGGTCGTCGACGGCGGCTACACGGCGTTCTGAGCGCCAGACATGGAGGAACAGATGAGCGAGCAAGGAAACGACGCCCCGGTCCTCGTCGTCGGGGCGACCGGGAAGCAGGGCGGGTCGACCGCACGTGCGCTCCTCGCCGCCGGGATCCCGGTCCGCGCTCTGGTTCGCGACCCCGGCTCCGAGCGTGCCAAGGCGCTCGTCGAGCTCGGGGCGAGCCTGGCGGTCGGTGACCTCTACGACGCGGATTCCCTCGTGCAGCCGTGCACCGGGGTGCGGGCGGTTTTCTCGGCCCTCACACCGGACATGATGAACCCGGCCGCCGACGCCGAACGGGTCCACGCGCGCAACCTGATCCCGGCGGCTGTGACGGCCGGGGTGCCCCACTTCGTCCAGACGTCGGTGTCCGGCGCCGGCGGCCACACCTCGGCGCCCGGCTGGGACGAGGGCCGCTGGCACCGCTCGTACCACGAGGCCGTGGCGCCGATCAGCGAGTACTGGGAGAGCAAGGAGGACGTCAACGACCTGGTCCGGAAGGCGGGCTTCCTGGCCTGGACCATCCTCTACCCGTCGACGTTCATGGAGATGTTCCTGCGCCCGTCGGTGTACTTCGAGGACCGCACGAGCAACCGGCTGATGGCCGCCGTCAACCCGGACAGCGTCTACGCGCTGGTCGCGGTGGAAGACATCGGCCGCGCGGCCGCGGCCGCGATCGCGGACCCCGAGCGGTTCAACGGCGTCCAGCTGGAACTGGCGGGTGACGTGCTCACCTTCGACGAGATCGCCGCCGCGCTGTCGCGCGCTTGGGACGAGGAGATCCTGCCTCCGGAGCTGCCGATGTCGCCCGAACAGGCGCTGGCCAAGGGCATGGTCGCCCCCATCGTGCAGGCGAGCGAGTGGAACCGCGACGTCCCGCCCACGGCCCGGCGCGAGCACCTGGAGAAGTTCGGCATCACCCCGCTCGACCTCGAGACCTGGGCGAGGAAGACGCGAGAATCCGGCCGGTGAGCCCGGCGGGCTTCATCGTGGTTTGACGAGCCCGATCTGGTAGGCGAACACCACCGCCTGGACCCGATCCCGCAGGTCGAGTTTGCCCAGTAGCCGGCCGACGTGGGTCTTCACGGTGGCCTCCGAAACCGACAGCACGGCGGCGATCTCGGCGTTGGACAGGCCGCCGGCGAGCTGGGTGAGCACCTCGATCTCGCGGTCGGTCAGCCGGGCCAGCCTCGGGTCCGGTTCCGCGCGGCCGCCCATATCGGGCAGCTGACCGGCCATCGCGTCCAGCAGCCGCCGGGTCACGCTGGGGGCGACGACGGCGTCCCCGGCCGCGACCGCGCGGATCGCCGAGAGCAGGTCCTCCGGCGGGACGTTCTTGAGCAGGAAACCGCTCGCCCCGGCCTTGAGCCCGGCGAAGGCGTACTCGTCGAGATCGAAGGTGGTCAGGATGAGCACCTTCGAACGCGGGTGGTCGCGCACGATCGCCCGGGTGGCGTCGATCCCGTCCATGCCGGGCATCCGGACGTCCATCAGCACCACGTCGGGATCCCGCTCCCCGGTCCGCGCCAGCGCGGCCGCGCCGTCGGCGGCCTCGCCCACCACCGTCAGATCCGGCTGGGACTCCAGCACCAGCCGGAAACCCAGTCGCAGCAAGGGTTCGTCATCGACGATGAGCACGCTGGTGGTCACGAGGGCAGCCGCCCCGACGCCAGTTCCGCGCGCACCCGCCAGCCGCCGCCGGGCCGGGGGCCGGCCACGACGTGCCCGTCGAACATGGCGGCGCGTTCGGCCATGCCGGCGAGCCCGTGCCCGTTGACGGTGGAGGCGACCGGGCGGCCGTGCCCGTTGTCGCCGATCTCGACCTCGACGACGGGATCGCGGTAGCGCAGCAGCACCCAGGCTTCGCCGGGGGTGTCGGCGTGCTTGAGCACGTTCGTGAGCGCCTCCTGCACCAGCCGGTAGACCGCGAGCTGCGCGGTGGGCGAGAGCGGGAACGAGGTGCCGGTCACGGTCAGCGAGGTCGGCAGGCCGGCCGCGCGCACCTGGCCGATCAGCTCGTCGAGCTGCTCGATCCCGGGCTGTGGCGCGCGGGATGGTTCCTGTCCCTCACCGCGGAGCACGCCGAGCAGCCGGTGCATCTCACCCAGCGCCTGGCGGCCGGTCGCCGAGACCTGGCGGGCGGCGGCCTCGGCCTGCTCGGGGTTGCCGCGGGCACCAAAGGCCGCTCCGTCGGCGAGCGCGATCATCACGGACAGATTGTGCGCCACGATGTCGTGCATCTCGCGGGCGATCCGGGCCCGTTCGGCCGCGGCCGCGAGCTGGGCCTGCTGATCGCGTTCGTGCTCGGCGCGGCGCGCCCGGTCCTCCAGCGAGGCGAGGTAGGCCCGCCGGGTACGCACGTTCCGGCCGAGCACGAACGCCGCGGTCGCCAGTCCCGACAGGAACACGAACACGTCGGCCACATCCGAGCCCGGCGCCCATTTCAGGGCCGCGAGCAGGATCCCGAGCTCCAGCAGGCCCCAGGCCGCCAGCGCGGTCTTCCGTCCACAAAGGACGGCGACGGTGTAGAGCGCGATCAGCAGCGCGGCGTCGGCGACCACGACCTGCCAGACCAGCCACTGCACCGCCGCGACGACGGCCATCCAGCCGAACACCACGAGCGGGGCGTGCCGCCGCCACACCAGTGGCACGACGAGCAGCACGCCGAACACCACCGACCACGGGAACTGCTCGGTGAACACCTCGAACCGGTCCCGGCCCACCATGGCGAGAGCGACGACCACGGCGAGCAGAGCGTCCGCAGCCAGCGGATGCCGGCGCGGCCACGCGCGCAGCCGCGACAAGCTCAGCAGGCGCGTGGCCGTCGGTTCCGTCATGCGGACATCATCCCGCGGGTCAGGCGTCCCGGCGCCGCAGCAAGACCGCGGCGACGACGACGGCGACCACGAGATATCCGGCGAACACGGCAAATCCCGTCCAGGGCGCGAGATCCGCCGGATCCGGCACCGCCGCCGTGACCGCCTGCCCCGCGGTGCTCGGCAGGTACGGGTCGATCTTGCTGGACCAGCTGTCCGGCAGCGCCGAAACCAGCGCGGGCAGCACCAGCAGCAGGCCGAACAGTGTCGCGATCGCACCGGCCGTGTGCCGCAGGATCCAGCCCAGCGCCACCCCGAGCAGGCCGACCACCGTCAGGTACAGAGCCGTGCCGATGACCGCGCGCAGCACGCCCGGCCCGGCCAGCGTCGTCTGGAGGTACTGCGAGGACAGCACCGCCTGGCCCGAGAAGAACGCGGCGAACGAGCCGACGACCGTCACCACGAAGGTGATTCCCGCGAACACGGCGAGCTTCGCCCACAACACCGGCAGCCTGCGCGGCGCGGCGGACAGGCTCGCCCGGATCATCCCGGTGCCGTACTCGCCGCTGATCACGAGCACGCCGAGCACCCCGATGATCAGCTGCGCCAGGAAGAAGCCGCTCAGGCTGCTGTCGGTCGCGTTGAAATGGGCCTTCTCCTGGGGCGTCGCGTGGGGCCAGCGGTTGACCAGCACCGTGGTGACCAGGACGGCGAAGCCGATCATCGCCACGAGGGCGGCGGCCAGCGCGATGTAGGACGAGCGCAGCGACCGGAACTTCACCCATTCCGAGGCCAGTACCCGGGACTGGGTCACCCGGGCACCCGGCATGGGCGCGGCGGCGGGAACCGTCGTGGTCATGACGCCTTCCTCTCCGTGCCGTACTCCACGGCGTCGTCGGTCAGTTCCATGAACGCCTCCTCCAGCGAAGCCCGCACCGGAGTCAGCTCCTCCAGGGGCACCTGTTCCCGCAACGCGACGAGGCCGATGTCCGCCGCGGTCATCCCGGAAACCTGTAGCACGCTGTCCTCCTCGCTGGTGACCGCCACGTCCGGCCCGGCCAGCAGCGAGCGCAGCCGCGCCGCCTGCGGGCTACGGACCCGGACCGCGCTGCTGGAAGCCGACTCGATGAACTCGGTCACCGAGGTGTCGGCGATGAGCCGGCCGCGCCCGACGACGATCAGGTGCTCGGCGGTGAGCGCCATCTCGCTCATCAGGTGCGAGGAGACGAACACGGTGCGCCCCTGGGCCGCGAGCCCGCGCAGCAGGTTCCGGATCCAGAGGATCCCTTGCGGGTCAAGGCCGTTCACCGGTTCGTCGAGCACCAGGGTCGCCGGGTCGCCGAGCATCGCGGCCGCGATGCCCAGCCGCTGTCCCATCCCCAGCGAGAAGCCGCCGACCCGCTTGCGCGCCACCGCTTCCAGGCCGACCAGGTCGATCACCTCGTCCACCCGCCGCCGCGGGATGCCGTTGCTGACCGCCAGCGCCAGCAGGTGGTGGTAGGCGGACCGTCCCGTGTGGACGGCGCGCGCCTCCAGCAGTGCCCCGACCTCGCGCAGCGGCGCGGTGTGCTCGGCGTAGCGCCGCCCGTTCACCAGCACGCTCCCGGAGGTGGGCGCGTCGAGCCCCATGATCATCCGGATGGTGGTGGACTTGCCCGCCCCGTTCGGCCCCAGGAAGCCGGTCACCACCCCGGGTTTCACCGTGAAGGTGAGGTCGTCGACGGCGAGCTTCTCGCCGTATCTCTTGGTCAGTGCCTGAGCTTCGATCATGCCTTACCCCTTTTTCCGCCTGTGGCATGGAAAAGCTAGGCCGGTGGCAGGCCGGGGACGACCCTCCCGGGGGTGAATCCACTGCCCGGAGCCGTCCACCCTCGGGCCTACCCGCTACGCCGAAAGTCGCACGTCGCCGGCCGGGGCGGGCAGCGGGGCCGGCGGGTGCCGCCGGATCTGGCGGGACTGGTAGGCGACCAGAACGGCGAGCAGGCCGAACAGGGCCGCCGAGCCCCACACCGTGCCCCACCCGAGGCCGCCCTCGTCGGCGGGCTTGGTGAGCGCGTCCCCGCCGGCGGCGCCCAGCGGGCGGGTCAGGATGAACGCGAGCCAGAACAGCAGCATTGTGTTGATGCCGGTCAGGTAATGCGCGGCGATGATGAGCACCATGATGCCCGCGATGATCAGGAACGCGGTGCGGAAGCCCAGTCCGGTGTCGTCCGACAGCCAGTCGCCACTGGCGGTGCCGAGTGTGTTCGAGACCAGAATCGCCGTCCAGTAAAGGATCTCGCCCTTGCGGCTGGCGATGTTCTCGACGTCGTAGGTCTGCCCGGTGCGCCACCACACGAGAAAGATGAGCCCGAGCAGGCTGGTGAGGATCACCGCGCCCCACCCGTAGCCGACGCCGTTCGCGGCGCTCCCGTGGCCGGGTCCGCGATCGAGCAGGTCCGACAACTCGGTGCCGACCATGCTGGTGCCGAGCACGACCGCCCAGAACAGCACCGGCCGGAACCGGCGGCTCACGATCTGGAGCGCGAGCACGATCAGGAAATAGCCGAGAAACATCAGCTCGGTGACTACGTAGCCGGTCTTGAGAGTGATCCCGACGAGGTCGCCGGCGGTTTCCCCCAATGTGACAGCGACGATCTTCAGCGCCCAGAACAAGGCGGTTACGTGCGGCAGCTTGCGCTGCACGTAACCGCCGCCGGAACGTCCGGCCTGCATCTGCCCTCCCAGCGAAACGGTGGCCGTTCACCTGGTCACTGAAGGTATTCGCGCGGAAGTTAGCGGGAGGCAAATTGAGAGACAGCAGGTAGTTAGACGGTCCCCACGTCCGGGTGATCTTGTCCGGGCGGCCTCATTTCGCCGCTTGGACGAACTTGTCGGTGTAGGTCTTGCTCAGGTCGATGTTCTTGCCCTTCACATCGGGGTTGAACGCCTGCAGGACGGCGAGGTTCGTCGGCGGGCCGTTCGGCGGCATCAGCCCGGTCGGGTTGTAGATGCCCTTCTCGTTGTCGAACGCCTTCGCGTAGGCGTCCTTGCCCGAGCCCGCGTAGTAGTCGGCCGGCATCACGTCGGCCACCTGGGCACCGTTGTGCGCCTGGATCCACTTGAGCGTGTCGACGTAGGCGTTGACCAGCTTCTGCACGATGTCCGGGTGGCTGTCCACATAGGACGTCGTCAGGTACAGCGACGTCGCCGGGTACTGGCCGCCCAGTTGCTCGGCGGTGCCCTGCGCGGTGCGCATGTCCAGCAGGATGTAGGCGGCGCCCTGGGCGAGTGCGGTGGACACGGTGGGCTCCGTGGTCATGGCGCAGTCGACGTTGCCGTGCTGCAGTGCGCCGATCAGGGTCGAACCGGACTGCACGCCGACACGGTGGATCTTCGACGGGTCGGTGCCGTTCTTCTGTGCCAGGTACTGGGTCAGGAAGTCGGTGGACGAGCCGAGGTCGGTGACGCCGAGGTTGCGGCCGGCCCAGTCGGCTGGCGAGTGAATCTGCCCCTTGACCTCGTTGCGGCACAACTCGACCTCGCCGGGTGTGGTGAGCATCGAGACCACCGATTCCATCGACTGACCGAGCCCTTGCATGGCAATGGTGTGGTCATAGAACCCGCCCACGCCGTCGACCTTGCCCGCGACCATGTTGGTGGTCGCGTCGACGCCCGCGCCCTCGTCCTGCAGCGTGACATCGAGCCCCTGCCGCTGGTAGTAGCCCAGGCGCTGGGCGAGCATGAACGGCAGGTAAATCTGCTTGTTCAGCCCGCCGACCATGATGCTGACCGGCGTGCCACCACCACCGCCGCCGGAGCCGGTGCCCGCGTTCTGGCTCGCGGTCGAGGCGCAGCCGGTCACGGTCAGCGCCGCTGCCGCGACGACCGCCAGCCATTTCTTCTTGTGCACGATGAGCTCCTTTGCTCGAAGGGATTGCGGGGTCACAGATCGGGGCCGGTGAGCTGGGCGGGGCGCCAGCGCAGCAGCCGGCGCTCGAGGCGGGTGATGAGCCATTCGGCGATGAGCGCGACGATCGCCATGATCACCATCGCGGCCCAGACGCCGTTGGCGTCGAAGGTTCCCTGGGCGTTCTTGATGAGGACGCCGAGTCCGGCGTAGCCACCGAGGAACTCGCCGACGATCGCGCCGATGAGCGCGAACCCGAAGCTCACGTGCAGGCTCGCGATGATCCAGGTGAACGCCGAGGGCAGCACGACCTGGCGGGTCACCTGCCAGCGCGACGCGCCCAGGATGCTCGCGTTGGCGATGAAGTTGCGGTCGACCTCACGCGTGCCCTGGAAGGCGTTGAAGAAGACGCCGAAGAACACCAGCACGATCACCAGCAGGATCTTCGACTCGAGACCCAGCCCGAACGCGAGTACGAACACCGAGCCGAGCACGATGCGCGGAATGGCGTTGAGCACCTTGATGAACGGTCCGAACACGTCGGCCAGGAACCGGATCCGCCCGAGCGCGATACCGCAGACGATGCCGAGCAAGGTGCCGATGACGAAGCCGATCAGCGCCTCCTGCAGCGTGATCCAGATCTGGCTGCCGAGTGAGCCGATCGCGGTGCCTTCGGTGACCCAGGACCGCAGCCGGTCGTAGATGCCCGAGGGCAGTCCATAAAGGATGATCGCCTTCTGGTCGCCCTGCACGAGCAGTTGCCAGCCACCGACCACGATCAGCAGCACCAGCACCTGGGTGATGTGCACCAGGGCGGCGCGCGTACCGGGACCGCGCCGCCGTGGCCGGCGGCCGCGGCTGGTGGACGTGGTGGGGGCGTCCTCGAGCCGGGCGGTCATGAATCCTCCTGTCCGGGGGTGGCGGTGACCTGGGAGTAGGCCCGGTCCACCTCGGCCCGCAGCGCGTCCCAGATCTGCTGGTACAGATCGACGAACCGCGCGTCGAACCGGATCTCCTGCACGACGCGTGGCCGGGGAAGGTCGATCGGGAAACGGGCCTTGACGGTGGCGGCGGGGCCGGCGGTGAGCACGACGACCGTGTCGGCGAGCGCGATCGCCTCTTCCAGGTCATGGGTCACGAAGACCACGGCCGGGCGCGTCAGGTCCCACAGCGCGAGCAGTTCGGTCGACATCTTCGCCCGCGTCTGCACGTCGAGCGCGCTGAAGGGCTCGTCCATCAGGATGATCCGGGGTTCGTTGATGAGGTTCTGCGCCAGCGCCACGCGCTTGCGCATCCCCCCGGAGAGCTGGTGCGGGTACCGGCCTTCGAAACCGCTCAGCCCGACCCGCCGGATCCAGTCACGGGCGTCGGTGAACGCCTCGCGTTTGCCGACACCGCGAAATCGTGGTCCCGCGGCCACATTGTCCAGCACTGTTTTCCACGGCAGGATCGCGTCGGTCTGGAACATGAAACCGACCTCGGGCGTGATACCGGAGACCGGGGATCCGTGCACGCGCACCGTTCCTTCCGACGGCCGTTCGAGACCGGCCACCAGCGTGAGCATGGTGGACTTGCCACATCCGGTCGGCCCCACGACAGCGCAGAACTCCCCCGGCGCGACATCGAGGTCCACCGCTCGCAGGGCCGTGTAGGGTTCCGGTCCCTCGGTGGCGAAGCGTTTCGTCACCTCGTGCAGTTCGATCGCGGCCACGCTGCCGTCCTTTCCGGTGGGTCGGGTGTGGAAATGAACGCTAGAAGCGGCTCCGTCCGGGGAAAACGTTGTGCGCGATACCCGTCATGGAGTTCGTTTGCCGTGGTTTTGCTCGAAAAGTTCAGCGGACAATCGGATGTTCCGGACTTTTCACGCCGCGATCCTTGGCATCGTTCGCCGGCCGTGGTGTCATGCCTGACAGCCCCTGTGACGAGTGGCGGAGCGGAGTGGTCATGTGGCGAACCCGGCCGCTGGCGTCCCAGATCCTGGTGGCGGTGCTGGGAATCCTGCTGGCCACCGTGTCCGCGGGCGCGCTGCTCTACGTCAAACTCACCGGGGAAACGCTCGACGCCCAGTACGGCCAGCGCGCACTGGCGATCGCGAACACCGTCGCCCAGATGCAGGAGATCCGCGAGGCCGTGCCCGGCGCCGACGCCGACCACGTTGTCCAGCGAACGGCCGAACAGGTCCGGCTCGCCAGCGGGGCGGCCTACATCGTGGTGACCGATCGCACCGGGCTGCGCCTGTCCCACACGAACGTGAACCTGATCGGGCAACGTATCGAGGAACCCGTCGCCGCCCTGGACGGGAATGCGCACCTCGGTATCGACAACGGCAGCCTCGGCCGGTCGGCCAACGCCCGCGTTCCCTTGCGTGGCACGGACGGGACGATCGTCGGCCAGGTGTCGGTGGGTCTGCTCGAAGAGCAGGTCTCCAGTGAGCTGGCCAACGACGCGCTCTGGGTGGTGCTCTACTCCGCGCTGGCGCTGACCATCGGCACGGTCGCGTCGTGGTGGCTCGCGCACCGCATCAAACGCGCCACGTTCGGGCTGGAGCTGTCGGAAATCGTGGCCCTGCTCCAGCAACGGGAGGCGATGCTGCACGGTATCCGCGAAGGTGTGCTCGGCCTCGATCCCGCCGGGCGCGTCGAAGTCATCAACGACGAAGCCCGGCGCCTGCTGGGCATCGCCGGCCCGGCACGAGGCCGGACGCTGCACGAAGTGCTGGCACCCGGGCGGCTGCGAGACCTGCTGGACGGCCGCCACGACGCGCGCGACGAGATCGTCCTCACCGACGAGTTCTTGTTGGTGGTCAACACAATGCCGGTGGTCCTGGCCGGGCGCGGCGCGGGCTCGGTGATCACCTTGAGAGACCGCACCGAACTGGAAGGGCTGATCCGCGAACTGCACGCCGTCACCGGGCTGACCGACGCGCTGCGTGCGCAGGAGCACGAGTTCAGCAACCGCCTGCACGTCCTGTCGGGATTGCTGGGACTCGGTGAGACCGGCGAAGCCGCTCGCTACCTCACGGAGATCTCCCACGCGCCCGGCCCGCAGGGTATCGACTTGCGGGCCCGGATCGCGCCGCCCGAACTCGCGGCCCTGCTGATGGCGAAGGTGACCATCGCCGCGGAGCGGGACGTGCGGCTCACCGTCAGCCCCGGCTCCCACCTCGATTTGCCGTCGGCCGACGCGAACACCCTCGTGACCGTCCTGGGCAACCTCATCGACAACGCGGTCGAAGCGGTCGCCGGGCGCGCCGAACCTCGCACCGTCGAAGTACACGTCCACGACTCGGACGGGGTCGTGACGATGAGCGTGCACGACACCGGCCCGGGAATCGTGGCGGAGGCGTTGCTCGAAATCTTCGCCGACGGTTTCTCCACCAAGTCCGCTCGCGGCGGCATGCGCCGCGGGCTGGGGCTGGCACTGGTGCACCGGCTGGTGCGCCGCGCGGGCGGCACGATCATGGTGACGCCCGGTCCCGGGGCCCGCTTCGACGTGACGATCCCGGCCGGCGAACGGCAGCTGGAGCATTCATGACGATCAGGACCCTCGTCGTGGACGACGACTACCGTGTGGCCGCGATCCACGCGGCCAGCATCGACCGCATCCCCGGATTCCGGTGCGCCGGCACCGCGCAGACCGCCCGCGACGCCCGCAAGGCGGTGGCCGAGCTACGCCCGGAGCTGGTGTTGCTGGACATCTACCTTCCCGACGAAGACGGGCTGAGTGTCCTCAAAGGACTGAGATCCCAAGACGCGCCAGGCCCGGACTGCATCGTGATCACCGCGTCGCGTGACCTGAGCACGGTCCGCACGGCGATGCGCCTCGGCGCCGTCTACTACCTCGTGAAACCGTTCGGACTCCCCCAGTTGCGCGCCCAGCTCGAGGCGTATCGCCAGTGGCGCGCACGTGCGTTCCGGCCCGGCGAAGCCGATCAGACCACGGTGGACACGCTCTACAGCATGCTGCGCGGACCGGCACCGTCCGCACCCGCCGAGGTTCTCACGCCCACGATGAAGAACGTGCTGGAGACGGTCCGCCGGTCGCCGGTGGCGCTCGCGGCCAGCGGTCTGGCGGCGCAGCTGGGTATCAGCAGGCCGACCGCCCAGCGCTATCTCAACGAACTGCACCGGCGCGGCCTGGTCGAGCTGAGCCTCGAATACGGCAACGCCGGGCGCCCCGTGCACCGTTACGCGGTACCGGCGGAGGAGGTCACCAAGACCGTCTGACGGGAATTCGGCATCAGGACATCGCGGTACAGCTCTTCGAAGCGTGCCAACGTGTTCTGGATGTCGTGCGCCGCGATCAGGTCCGAACTCACTCGTCCCATCGTGTCGCGTACCGCGCGGTCGCTCAGCACGTCGCCGAGCGCCCTGGTCAGCCCGGCCACGTCACCAGGCTGGTAGAGCCAGCCGTTGCGGCCCGGCTGGACCAGGTGCGGCAGGGCCATCGCGTCCGCGGCGACGACCGGCTTGCCCGCGGCCATGGCCTCCATGGTCGCGAGACTTTGCAGCTCCGCCGTTCCTGGCATGCAGAACACGGCACAGGACTGGTAGGCGCGGACGAGTTCGTCCTCGGTGACGAAGCCGCGGAACGTGACGCGATCCGTGACGCCCAGGCGAGTGGCGAGCTGTTCGAGCCGGTCGCGTTCGCTGCCGTCCCCGACCAACTCGACCATCGCCTCGAGGTCCGCGGGCAACGCGGCCGCGGCTTCGAGCAGCTCGTGCACGTTCTTCTCCGCGTCCAGCCTGCCGACGAACAGAATGGTCGCGCCGCCGTCCACTGTGGCCGGTGCGGGGGCGAAGTGAGTGCGGTCGATACCACACGAAATAGCGGTTGCCGGCCGATCGAGACCATTGTCTTCGAGCAGCCGGACGGCGCGCGGGGTCGGTGCGGTGACCGCGGACGCGTGTTCGAGCACCCGGGTCAGGTCCCACCAGGCCAGTCGTGTGAACAGCCGGTGGGACCAGCGCGGAAGCCCGTAGCCGACGAGGTTCTCCGGCATGAAGTGATTGGTCGAGACCACTGGGATCGCGGCCGCGGCAGCGGCGCGGACCGCGCGCCTGCCGACGACGAAGTGCGCCTGGCTGTGCACGAGGTCGGGCCGGATGTCCTTCAGCAGCGCCGGGACGGTCCGGGCGACGCGCCAGGGAGTGCAGACCCTGAACGTCGGGTGGAACGGCGTGCGGAGCGCGCCGATGCGGTGCACGACCACGCCGTCGGCCACCTCGGTCCGGTCCCGGCTCGTGGTCGACGGGCACAGCACATGGACGTCATGACCGCGCGCGGCGAGCCCGGCGGCGAGGCGGTGCGCGAAATGCGACGCACCGTTGATGTCGGGAGGATAGGTGTCCGCGGCGACGACTGTGCGCAGGGATCCGTTATGGAATTCCCGCCCGGCGGGAAAAGGGGGCTCCGGCACCACACGCGCGAGCACGAGCAAACCCACGATCGCGGCCGCCGCGGGCAAAACCGCGATCGTGAGAAATGAGCTGCCCGCCTCGCCGTAGGCCACGATCCCGATCAGAATGGCGGCCACCGGATCGACGATGGTCGTCGTCGCCACCACGACCGCGGACGATCCCCGGGCGTGCGCCTGGTGCACGAACCAGCTCCCGGCGAGCGCCGCGACCACGATCTCGGCCGCCACCACCGGCAGCAGGCCGCCCAGCTGCCCTTGGGTGAGCACGCGGACCAGTGCCGAGGTGAACCCGAACAGCAGCGCTCCGGCGCCGGCCAGCAGCACGCACCTGGTCCGCGCGCCGGCCCGGCGCGCGGCGGCCGCCAGCACCACGGCCAGGACGGGAACGCACTGTGCCACCAGCAGATCAGGCCGGGTAGCGGTCGTGGTCGCGGACGCCGAAAGCCCGACGAACCCGGCCACCCCACCCACGGTCAGCACCATCCCGGCGAGGACACCCCGGGTGAGGCGGACCTTGGCGAGCAGGACGGTGCCCACCAGCGACAGCACGCCGATGGGTTGCACCACGACCAATGGGGCCATCGTCAGCGCGAGCACGTGCAGGGCCGCGCCCGCGGCGAGGAGCAGCACACTCCAGCGCCACGATGCGACCCGCAGGATCGCCCGCACCCCGCGGAAAGTCAGCTCAGGGCCGGCGGTGACCGCGCGGACCGAGGTGTGTTGCAGATGGTTGGCGAGCGCGTAGCCGACCGCCGCGGCGACCGCGCACCCGATGGCGATGATCAGCATGGCTTCCTCTCGAGTCGGAACAGGACGATCGCCGGCCGGGACATCGCGGCGATGTAGGTGGCGAGCGCCAGCCGCTCGCACAGGCCTTGGACCGGAAGGCCGAAATAGGCTCCAGGACCGGAGAACACGACACAGACCTGGGTGGCCGCGAACACGGCGAGCGTGCCCCAGCACCATCGCGTCCACCGGCGAAGCCGCGCCGCGAGGTCCGCATGCCTAGGTCCACAGTGGACGGTCAGCGCACGCAGTGCCGAGGGCAGGCATACGAACAGCACCGCTCCGGCGACGAGATGCACCGCCCCGCCGACGGTTCGGGAACCGCCGGTCGGGTCGGTGGGCACGAACATGCACACGGTCAGGCCGAGACACCATCCGCTCGCCGGGACGAAGAAGCCTGTGCTGAGCGGGATTCCCGCGCGCAGCAGACCGATCGTCAGCAGCACCATCGCACCGGCGAGGGCGGCGGCGCTGCCGGCGAACCACCCGGCGCCACCGGAGAGCGCGTAGTCGCTGATGACCTGGCTGACCGGATCGACCCTGGTGGCGAGCTCAACGTGCAGCCACAGCGTGCCGGCGACGGCTGTGCTCAACGCGCCGAGCGCGGCCGCACCCCAGAAAGACGCCCCACCGCGCACCGCGTCGTTTTCGGGCGGTCCGGCCGTTTGGCGGGGACTGTCGACGAGGGTCACAGTGCGAGGATTTCCGGTCCAGATGAAGAAACATTAAGAACCTGAGGGTGTTCTCATCCGGGCGGCGGAAGCGGCAGCCGGACCTCGATCCGGGCGCCGCCGCTCCCAGCTCGGGCCGCGCACACCGTTCCGCGGTGTGCCTCGACGGTTTTCGCCACGATGGCCAGCCCCAGCCCGGATCCGGGCATCGCGCGCGCCGCCGCGGCCCGATAGAACCGCTGGAACACCTTTTCCCGATCCTGCTCGGCGATTCCCGGTCCCTCGTCACTGACCACGAGGTGCGCGAAATCGCCGCTCTCCTCGACGGACAGCGCGACCCGCACCACCCCGGCCGGCGGGCTCCATTTCGCGGCGTTGTCGAGCAGATTGAGTACGGCGCGCTCGAGCTCGCCCGGTTGGCCCTCGCACGTAACGGGATCGAGGTGGAGGTCGAAGGTCACCGAGGGCCAGCGGATGCGGGCGCGTGCCACCGCCGCGTGCGCGCACTCGGCGAGGTCGAGCAGCTCGAACGGCTCCGGGTTCGCCTCGTCGGCGGCCAGATCGATCAGTTCTGTGGTCAATGTGGACAGTTCGCCGACCTGGGTGCCGAGGTCGGCCAGCAGCCGTGTCTGGTCCTCGGCCGGCAGCGCCCGGCCGTGCGGGGCCTGCTGCGACGCGTGGATGAGGAGCTCGATGTTGTTGCGCAGACCGGTCATTGGTGTCCGCAGCTCGTGCCCCGCGTCTTCGACCAGCTGCCGTTGCGCCGCTTTCGCCCCGGCCAGCGCCGTGAGCATCCCGTTGAACGCCTCGGCGAGGCGGGCGACCTCGTCCTGCCCGTGCGCCGGGATCCTGGCCGTGAGGTCCTGGGTGCGGGCGATGCCCTCGATCGCCGCGGTGAGGCGTTCCACCGGGGCCAGGCCCGTCCGGGCGACCGACCGGCCGATGAGTCCGGCGAGGGCGACGCCGACGACGCTGATTCCGACGAGTAGCGCGCCCAGCCCGGTCAGGGTGTCGGCGACGCCGCCGGTCCGCCGGGCGACTTCGACCGATCCGCCGGGTCTGGCCGCGATGTAGACCCGGTAGGCGTCTTCGTCGGACCCGGCGGTCGCCTGTGCCGACGAGGTGACCGGTCCCAGCACCTGCGCGCCCGCGCTCTGGGCGACGACGGCGCCGGTCGCGTCGAGGAACCGCACCACGACAGCGGGGTCACCGTGCCATTCGGGCCGTGGGTCCGCCCCAGCGGCGATGGCGGTGACCGCGTCGGCCGGCGTGGCCGCGTGCTGAGCCGTGACCGCGTCGGCCCGCAGTCGCGCGTCCAGTTGCTGGTACAGCCGCTCGCGCATGAGCCACCAGCACGACAGGGACACGGCCACCACGACGGCGGCCACGGCCACCGAGGTGATCATGGCCAGCCGGGCGCGAAGGCTCATCCGGCGCCCCGGGCGCGCGGGCGCGCGGGTCACACCGCGCCGTCCCGCAACACGTAGCCGACACCGCGTACGGTGTGCAGCACCCGCGTTTCACCGTGCTCTTCGAGCTTTTTGCGCAGATTCTTGACGAAGACGTCGAGCCCGTTGGAGCCCGCCGGCAGGTCCGCCTCCCACACCTGGTCGCCGAGCACCGGCCGGGTCAGCACCTGCCGGGGATGGCGCAGGAACACCTCCAGGATCGCGAATTCCGTTCTGGTGAGCCGCACCGGGCGGGCGCCCCGCCGGACTTCACGCGTGACGGGGTTGAGCGTGAGGTCGCCGAACGCGAGCGCGGCGGCTTCGGTGTCGGCGGGCGCCTCCGGCGGTGCGGTCCTGCGCAGCAGCGCGCGGATCCGCGCGAGCAGTTCCTGCAACGCGAACGGCTTCGCCAGGTAGTCGTCGGCGCCCGCGTCGAGACCGGCGACCCGGTCCCCGATCCGGCCGCGCGCGGTCAGCATCAGGACAGGTATGGAGTTTCCCTCGGCGCGCAGCCGCCGGCATGCCTCCACCCCGTCCATTCCGGGCATCGCCACGTCGAGGATCGCGCCGTCCGGGCGCAGCGTCCGGACGCGCTCCAGTGCTTGCGCGCCGTCGCCGGCGAATTCGACTTCGTATCCTTCGAAGCGCAGCGTGCGCGACAGGGAGTCGCGGACACCCGGATCGTCATCGGCGATCAACAGCAACATGGTGCACCGCCTAGAATCCGACGCCGGGATTCGCGCCCGCCGTCGAGCGCAACGACACGGCGAAGAAGTCACGCTGGTCCGGTTTCAGGTACCGGGCCGCCGATCCCGACATGGCCGGCAGCAGGTGGACCGGGTCGCTGCCGGGCACATCCGGCCGGTATGCGTTGAACGTCACCATCTGCGCGTGGATGTCGAGCTCCATTCCGCGCACCATCCCGGCCCGCACCATGGCGTCGGCCAACGTGGTCAGCGTGAGCTTGTCGCCCGCCACATAGATCAGGTTGCCCGCACGGTCGACACCGAGCCCGGAGCGCCACGTGAACTGGAACTGGTTGCTCGCGCTACCCCAGTCACCGGCCGGGTTCGACCGCAACCCCGGGACCGGGGCTCCCCCGTCGACCACCAGGTGCAGGTTCTGCCGGACGGCCACCACATCGGGCGTCAGCGTCTCGTCGCGCCCCCACTGTCCAATCGAGACGGTCCCGTCCCGGTGCACCACGGCCGAGGCGACGCCGTCGCGCAGGCGGGGGCCCTCGGTCCCGTCGAGATAGGCACCGCACCCGCAGTCCTGCGTCTTGAACCCGGAGTTGAATGTCGCCACGAGCCCGAACCGCAGGGCGGCGGGCACGGCGCCCCCTTCGGGCCCCGCGGCACCCCGTGGCTCCTTCGTGCCGGCGATCAGGCTCGTCTTGACCAGACGCTGATCGAGCCAGGCGACGCCGGCGACAACGCTGGCGTGACCGGAATCCGGCCGGATGAACGTGGTGTAATCCGCGGCCGCGCCATCCGCAGCACGGGCTCCCGGGACCCAGACGCCCTCGCCCGGCAATGAGGGCGGCGCCACCGGTATGTCGGCCGGACGGGCTCCGGACGGCGCGGTCTGCCCAGCCGGCGCGGGTCGGGGCAGTGCCCCAGCGGCAGGGGCCACGGTCGACGGCTGATGCCGGGTGTACCACCAGTTCTCGACGGCGTTGACCACCGGCCCGGCCCCGATCTGCCGCATCCAGTCGATGGTTCGCACCGACAGCGACGCGTCACCGGGATACGCGAGCGCCTGGGCATAGGTCACACCCGGATATGCCAGCACGGCAATGATCCCGAGAGCGACGAACTTACCGCGTCTGCGCATGCCGTCGACGGTAGGAACGCCCAGGTTTGCGCACGGGTCGCCGAAGGTTATCCCGGAGCAAAATCCGCCTGTCCATCTACAGTGTTGTAGATTCAGGGCATGACGCGGCGATTCCGGCGGCCCCGGCGCCAGCCCGGTGAGCTGGAGACCGAGGTGCTCGCGGCGTTGTGGGGCGAAGGCAGGCCGATGACGGCGACCGAGGTCCAGGAAAGCGTCGACACGGAACTGGCCTACACCACCGTGGTCACGATCCTGACCCGGCTGCACGACAAGGGCTCCCTGACCCG
Organism: Amycolatopsis sp. GM8; assembly: GCF_021653975.1. GTDB lineage: Bacteria > Actinomycetota > Actinomycetes > Mycobacteriales > Pseudonocardiaceae > Amycolatopsis_E. Next base: position 870,277 of record NZ_JAJKFK010000003.1, read on the forward strand.
TGCGAAGCAGGGGCGTTCCTTCGCGTATGCCCCGGTCGAAGACGAGGCGGGCCTGGCGGCGCGCCGGATGCGCACGCTGCTCGACACCCAGCCCAACCGCGCGCAGGTGCTCGCGCGGTTCGTGTCGAACCTGTCGGCCACGGACGAACGAACACTGAAGTCACTGCTACGCGACGCCGGCCAGGAGTGACGCCATGGACGGCGTGGTCATCCCGCTGCTCCTCCCGCTGGCCGCGTGGCCGTTGACCCGCCTGGCCGCCGGCGCCCCGCCGCGCCTGGCGGTGTGGCTGCTGACCTCCGCCGCCGTCACCTTGGCGAGCGCGAGCACGGCGGCGCTGGCCGTGCTCACCGTCGCCGGGCTGTCACTGCTGCCCCCGGTCGCGCAGTTCGGAGAGTGGTCTCCGCAGGATCTCCGGGGCATGGACATCGCGAGCGTCCCGTGGGAGATCGTGTCCGGGGCCGTGCTCGGGCTCGTCCTGGTTTCGACGGGAATCTCCGTCCAGCGCAAGCATCGCTGGCTGCGGGGCGTAATGCGGACGATCGCGAGCACGGCGGAGAGCACGGAACTGGTGGTGCTCGCCGACGCCCCGCCGGTGGCGTTCGCCGTGCCGTTCCATGGCGGCCGGATCGTGGTGTCACAAGCCATGCTCGCCGCGTTGACCCCCGGTGAGCGCTGCGCCCTGCTCACCCACGAGCGAGCACATCTGCGGCACCGGCACCACGTGTTCCTCATCCTCGTGTCACTGGCGGCCTCGCTGAACCTGCTGTTGTGGCCGCTGCGATCGGCGGTGGCTTTCCAGGTGGAACGGTGGGCCGACGAAGTCACCTGCGCCCGGGTCGGCGACCGCCGGCTGGTGGCGTCCGCCGTCGGGAAGGCCGCGCTGGCGGCCAGGACGACCGGCGCCCCGCTGGCGCTCGCGGCCACCGGTGGCTCGGTCCCGCGCCGGGTGGCGGCGTTGCTGGACACCCGGCCACGCCGCCCCGGGTGGCGATTCGCGACGGTCACCGGTGCGATGCTCGCCATCGCGATCACGGCGTGGTCAGCGCAGGCCAGCGTGGAAGCCGCGGCCGACCTGCACACCCGGATCGAGGCGGCGAGCCTGAGCCACCATCACGCTCACCGGTCGGACGGCGTGATCGGCGAGCGGCCCGACGCGCAGGCCGCGACGCGCGCACACCTCCAGTAACGGCCCGAGGGCGGCTAGCGTCGATCGCCACGACCCGACGCTCGCCGCGTGGTCGGAGTCGTGCAGGAGCACGGTGCCGCCGCCGCGCAGATCCTTCAGCACCGTGCGCAGCACGGACGGTCCCGTGGCTTGCGCGGTCCAGTCGAAGCCCCAACAGGTCCACAGCACCGGTTCGAGCTGTAACCGGTGCGCGGCCATCAGCGCGCTGGTGCTGAACACACCGTAGGGCGCGCGAATCCATTGTGGACGGTGACCGGACGCCTGCTCGATCACCTCGCAGGCCCGGGCGAGATCGTCGTGGACCCGGCGGGGTCCGTAGCGCAGGAGACAACGATGTTCCCAGCCGTGCACGCCGAGTTCGTGTCCGGCGTCGGCGATTTCCCGTGCCAGGCCGGGCGCGCGGGCGACCTGACTGCCGAGGACGAAGAAGGTCGCCCGCGTCTGCTGCGCGTCGAGCAACCGCAGGAAATGCGGAGTCGACAACGGGTTCGGCCCGTCGTCGAAGGTGAGCGCGACATGGCCGGGGTCGCCGATCCCGGCGAGCCGGGGCAGGAACTGATTACGCAGCGGCGGCAGGAACGCCGCCGCCGGGGCGGCATGCACCGCGGCGGCCGCCAGTGCGAGCGAGACCGCCGCTTTCACGCGGCCCGCGCCGGGACGGCGGCCGGACGCACCATGGCCGCGAGGAGCCGGGCGGGATCGGCGCCCGCGGGCAGGCCCGCGACACTCGCCGTGCTCAGTGCGGTGGCGAGGCCGGTGCGCGACACGGTCGGAACGAGCCCGATCTCGTCGAGCACGCGGGCGTTCGCTCGCCCGTGCCCAGGCAGGCTCCGGTAGGTCAGCACGGGCAGCCCGGTCGCGAGCGCTTCGAGCGTGGTCAGCCCTCCGGCGTTCTGCACCACGACGTCACAGGCCCGCATCAGCGCCGGCATGTCGTCGACCCAGCCGAACACCCGGGTGAAACCGGCCCGGCGCAGCCGTTCGCGGAGGGCGTCGTTGCGCCCGCAGACCACGACCGGATGCGCGGCGCCGGTCGCGGCGATGTCCTCGGTGGTGCCCTCGACCTCACCGACACCCCAGGAACCGGACACGACCAGTGCGAGCCGCTCCCCTGTGGCGAGGCCGAATCGCTCGCGGGCGCGGTCGCGTTCACCGGGTGCGGGCGGACGGAAGCCAGGCGCCACAACGGGTCGCGCCGCGATGGCCTTCGGCGCACCGCGACGGCCGGCTGCCGTCGCGGCGTGCTGGTTGGGGGCGATGTGCAGGTCGACGTGCGGGCTGACGGCCAGCCGGTGCACCGACGGGTCGGTCAGATACACCCCGACCGGCGCCGTCAGCTCCCCGGTGCGCCGCAGGGCACCCAGCACCTGGCTGGCGAGCGGGTAGGTCGACACGACCAGGGCCGGCGGCGCGGCGAGCAGTTCGCGCAGACGCGGCGTCGCGAGACCGGCCAGGCTGCCCGCGAGCCGAGCCAGCGGCGCGGACCCGAGCGCCGCCAGCAGGAAGTCCCAGCTACGCGGCGCGACTTCGAGTTCGCGGTGATAAGCGTCGCAAAGCCGCTGCCCGAGGCGACCCGGCAACAGGTCCAGATAGTCGTGACGGGAGACGGCGAAACCCCGTGCGCCCAGCCGGCGCGCCAGCTCCGCGGCGGCGCCGTCGTGGCCGGCGCCGATCCGGGCGGAGATGAGCACGACCCGATCTTCTACAGTCATGTAGTATTTCTACATCACTGTAGAAGCTGCGTGTTCCGGGGTCGGCTAGTCATGACCGAAGCCGTGGTGCTCGAGTCCGCCGCTGACGATGCCGTGCAGGGCCAACGCGGCCAACGCGGCGAGAACCAGCAGTGCGGCCAGGAGGACCAACGCGGTCGCCACCTTGCGACGACGGGCGGCGGTGCCACGGCGACCGGCCAGCACCGCCGCGTCATCACGGAGCTGCCGCCACGCCATGGCGGCGACAGGGGTCCAGCCCGTGCTCGGCACGCCCGCCGGGGGCAAATCGGCGACCAGCGCGTCGAGTTCGTGGCGGTAGCGCGAGGAATAGACCTGTTCGAGGCGTTCTTCGACCTCGGACAGCGACAGGCGCCCCTCCCCCGCGGCATCCCGCAGCGCGGCGCTCGTCCGCTCCCGTTCGGCGTCCGAGCACCGCACGGCGCCCGGATCGGTGGTGATGCCCGTTTCCTGTGCTGACATGGCGGGGCCTCGCCTCCTCTCGATTCCGAGCGTAGGAACCGGAGATCCCCGACTGGGCCAGCGGAGGGTTAAGGCACGGCAAGAACTCGCGCGGGTTCGCGTCGTTAGCCGTCCGTTAATCCGGCCTCGACGACACTGCGGACGTGTATTTCCCCGCATTCACCGAAGGAGCGCCGCGATGAGCCTGACCTATTTCGAAGCGATCGTCGTCGGCGCCTTCCAGGGCGTCACGGAGTTGTTCCCCGTGTCCAGCCTCGGGCACAGCGTGCTCATCCCCGCCGTCGTCGGCGGCCGGTGGGCCCACGACCTCGACGTCTCCGCGCCCGAATCGCCGTATCTCGCGTTCATCGTCGGGTTGCACGTGGCCACCGCGGCCGCGCTGCTGGTGTTCTTCTGGCGCGACTGGGTACGGATCATCGGCGGGTTCTTCACCTCGATCCGCTACCGGCGTGTCCGGACCCCCGCCGAACGGCTGGCGTGGCTGATCATCCTGGCCACGATCCCGGTCGGGATCAGCGGGCTGCTGCTGGAACACCTTTTCCGGAGTGTGCTCGGCAAGCCGATCCCCGCCGCGAGCTTCCTGATCGCCAACGGCCTCGTGCTGTATCTCGGCGAACGACTGCGCCGCAAATCTCCGGCCACCCCTGCCGACGCGCCGGGCGCCGCACGCACCGACACGGCCGGCACCACGCTGGCGGCCGCGGACGTCCGGCTTTCCCGCCTGTCGTTCGGCCGCGGCGTGCTCATCGGCTCGGCGCAGATCCTCGCGCTGCTGCCCGGCATCAGCCGCTCGGGCATCACGATGGTCGCGGGCCTGACGCGCGGCCTGACGCATGAGGACGCCGCGCGATTCTCGTTCCTGCTCGCCACACCGGTCATCCTGGCCGCGGGCGCGCTGAAGATCCCGGACCTCACCGGCCCGCTCGGCGCCGGGATCCACGGTCAGATCCTCGCCGGGAGCGTCGCGTCCTTCGTCAGCGCCTACCTCGCGGTCCGCTTCCTCACCCGGTATTTCCACACCCGCACGCTCACCCCGTTCGCGATCTACTGCGGCGTCGCCGGAGCAGGCGCGTTGCTGTGGCTGACACTCGGCTGAACATTCATGTCACAACGGAGATGTGACAACCGTTAGTTTCAGCAGTTAAGGTGGTCGGCGAAAGGGAGGTTGCGATGAGCAGCGGCGCACTGTTTCTCGCGGTTTTTCTGGCCTGTGCCGTCGAGGCGGTCGAGGCGCTGACGATCGTGCTGGCGGCCGGCACGGCGCGCGACTGGCGGTCGGCGGGAACGGGTGTCATCGCGGCCCTGGTCGTCCTCGTGGCGATCGTCGCCGCGCTCGGCCCGGCATTGGCGGTCGTGCCGCTGGGTGGCCTGCGGCTGGTCGTCGGCGGCCTGCTGCTGGTGTTCGGTCTGCAGTGGCTGCGCAAGGCCGTGCTGCGCGCGAGCGGCCTGAAAGCCCTGCACGACGAGGCGAAGACCTACGAAAAGGAACTGGCCGCGGCGAAGGCGGTGAGCGGCCGGCGGAAGCCGGGTGTCCGGGATTGGTACGCGTTCACGTTGTCGTTCAAGGGAGTCTTCCTGGAAGGGCTGGAGGTCGCCTTCATCGCGCTCACGTTCGGCAGCAACCAGCACGACATCCCGCTGGCCGCGGTCGCGGCAGTGTCGGCTGTCGCGGTTGTCGCCGTCGCCGGGTTCGCCGCCCGCGCGCCGCTGGCCAGGGTTCCGGAGAACTCGATGAAATTCGTGGTCGGCGTGATGCTGACAGCCTTCGGTGTCTATTGGGGCGCGGAAGGTGCCGGCGCGGTATGGCCGGGTTCGGACGCGGCGCTGCTGGTCCTGGTGCCCGCTATCGCACTGTTCGCGCTCGGCCTGATCGCGATGCTCAAGACCGTCACGGCCGGAATGGAGAACGCCCGATGAAACGGCTCCGGCAATTCGCGGCCTTCTGGTACGACTTCATTGTCGGCGACGACTGGCGCGCGGCGCTCGCGGTGGTGGTGGGGCTGGCGGTGACCTACCTCGTCGCCCGTTCCGGGGCGCCCGCCTGGTGGATCCTTCCAGCGGCCGTGGCGGTGGTGCTCCCGGTGACGGTGTGGCGGGTGGCCCGCGCACGCCAGCGGTCCTGATCGGCGGCGAGAGTCAGCGACTCTCGGCCTCCTCGGCATAAACCCGGGCGGCGTATTTTTCGAGTTCCACTTCGCACGTCTTCAAAGCGTCCTCGGCCGCATTTCGACCAGGAGCGCCGAAGACGTCGCGCTGCGCGACCTTGCCGAACCAGTTGCGCAGCTTCGTCAGGTCTTCCTCGTTCTCCTCGAGTTCCGCGTAGGTGAAATGCTTCGCGCGGTACTCCTTTTCGAGCTGACCGTGGAAATCCTGGCACTTGTCGACGATCTCTTCGTACTCGTCGTCGCGCGCGGCCTGGAACGCGGCGAGCACTTCCTGCTCGCCGGCCAGCACGTCGCAGGACAGCAACGCGGCCGTGCCGGACATGTCGAGGATCTCGTGCCGCAATTTGCGCAGGGCGCGCTCGGTCCGCGGATTCGCCGGCAAGGCCGCGGCGGAGTTCTGCAGATAGATGGCCCCCAGCCCCTTCAGACGGCGCCACACCGTCGCCCGCAACCGCGTCGGCTCGGACGGCACCCGGTAGATCAGCACGAGCCAGCCGGCCGCGCCCTCCTCGCCGGGGTCCGTTTTCTCTGCCACGCGGCCAGCTTAGCCGTCTCCACCGGCCGGGGTTGGCGCACCGCAACGGCAGTCCACAGTAGACAGGGCGACGACACAGGCGCGAGACCGTCCCCACATAACCCTCGCAATTAAGGCCAGCCTAAGCTAACTTCCCGACGAGAACGTTCCGGAAGGCGGACAGCACGCATGGCCACAGTCGAGCCGGCAACGCGCGGTCGCGAGGCGGTGTCGCGCCCCGGCCGCGTTCTCCGGCCGGGCGTGGCGTTGCTGATCGTGCTGGTTCTGGTGGCCGTCGCCGGTCTCGGTATCGCCGTGGGGACGAAAAGCCTGTCGTTCGGCGACGTGTGGCGCGCGCTGTTCGTCCCGGGCACCGGCACGACCGGGATCATCGTGTGGCAGCTGCGGATACCGCGCACCGTGCTCGGCATCCTGGTCGGTGCGAACCTCGGCGTGGCCGGTGTCCTGATGCAGACGCTGACCCGTAACCGGCTGGCCGAGCCCGGCCTGCTCGGTGTCAACTCGGGCGCGGCGTTCGCGGTGGTGCTGGCCATCTGGCTGGCCGGCGCGACCGCCGTCGCGGACTACGTGTGGTTCGCGTTCGCCGGCGCTGCGGCGGCCGCCGCGGGTGTGTACCTGCTGGGCGGACGCGGTCGCGGCACCGAACACAGCCGGGTCCGGCTGGTACTCGCCGGAGCGGCACTGTCCGCGACACTCGGTGCGGGCACCGGCATCGTGACGATGTTCGACTCGACGGCGTTCGACTCGTACCGGTTCTGGGTCGTCGGCGCGCTGACCGGACGCGGGCTCGACACCGTCGCGGCGATCGCCCCGTTCACCATCGCCGGGCTCGTCCTCGCGCTCGCACTCGGACCGTCGCTGAACATGCTGGCGCTGGGCGACGAGCTCGGCACCGCATTGGGACTGCGCGTGTTCTGGGTCCGCGTGCTCGGATTCGCCGCCGTGGTGGTGCTGACGGGATCGGCCACCGCGGCCGCCGGGCCGGTCGCGTTCGTCGGCCTGGTGGTCCCGCATGTCCTGCGGATGCTGCTCGGCCCGGACGTGCGGTGGCTGCTGCTGTGCTCGCTGGGTGCCGGACCGATCCTCGTGCTGATCAGCGACATCGTGGGCCGCGTCGTGGCCCGTCCCGGCGAGCTCGAGCTGGGCATCGTGACCGCGTTCATCGGCGCGCCATTCCTGCTCGCACTCGTCCTGCGACGTGGTGGAGCCGGCCGGTGACGATGACGCTCGAGTCCGGCCGGTTGCCGGTGCGGTCCATTGTGTACTCGGTGGTCACCCTCGCCGCCGCGCTCGTGATCGGTTTCGCCGCGCTGCTCACCGGCAGCTATCACCTGAGCCCGGGCGCCGTACTCGACGTGCTGGCCGGCGGCGGCAGTGGTACGGACCAGTTCATCGTCGTCGGCCAGCGCCTGCCGCGGATCACGGCGGCGCTGGTCGTCGGCGGTGCCCTCGGCATCGCCGGTGCGCTGTTCCAGAGCGTGTCCCGCAACCCGCTCGGCAGCCCGGACATCATCGGCTTCACCACCGGCTCCGCCTCCGGTGCGCTCGTCAGCATCCTCGTCGCCGGCACGGGTGGACTACGGACCGGGATCGGCGCGATCCTCGGTGGTATCGCCACGGCCGCGCTCGTGTACGTGCTCGCCATCGTGCGCGGAGCCCGCGGGCAGCGACTGATCATGGCGGGCATCGCGGTGGGCGCCATGCTCGCCTCGCTCAACGACTATCTGCTCACGCGGGCCGACCAGAACCAGGCCGAAGTGGCGAAACTGTGGTTGTTCGGCAGCCTCAACGGCATTACCTGGCCGGCCGCGCTGCCGCTGATCTGCGCGCTGCCGGTACTGCTGGCCGGCACGCTGCCACTGGTCCGCCCACTGCGGTTGCTGGAACTCGGCGACGACAAGGCCGCCACGGTCGGCGTCCGCGTGGGCCGGACCCGGTTTTTCGCTTTGCTGCTCGGGGTTCTGCTGACCGCCGGCGCGATCGCCACGGCGGGCCCGATCGGTTTCCTCGCGCTCGCCGCACCGCAGCTCACCCGCCGCCTGACCCGGTCCGCGGGGATCACCGTGCTCCCGTCGGCCCTCACCGGGGCCGCGCTGCTGTGCGCCGCCGACCTCGCCGCGCAACAAGTCCTCGCCCCGTTCGAGCTTCCCGTCGGCCTGGTGACCGGCGCGCTGGGCGGGATTTACCTGATGTGGCTCCTCACAACACGACAAAGGTGATTCGGATGAGATACCGACGAACGTTCTCCCGCCGCGCGCTGCCCGCGGTCGTGCTCGGCAGCCTGCTGCTGGTCGCCGGGTGCGGGTCCGCGACTCCATCCGGCGACGTGCCCGCCGCGCCACCAGGTACTCACACGGCACCCAGAACGGTCCCCGCGGGCATGGGCAGCCCGGCGGCGGACGGCGTCTTTCCCCGTACCGTCGCACATTTCGAGGGCACGACCGAGATCAAGGCCCAGCCACAACGCGTCGTCGTGATCTCCACCGGACAGGCGGACGCGCTGCTCACACTCGGGGTCGTACCGGCCGGTTCGACCCGGGGCGACGGCGCCGACCTGATCCCGCACTACCTCTTGGAGGCATTCCCCGCACAGGCTGGCGCGCTGTCGAAGGTCGCCGACGTCGGCAGCCGCTTCACGCCCAGCATCGAGGCCATCGCCGCGATCGCGCCCGACCTGATCCTGATGAACGTCGCGGGCAAGGACAGCAAGGCGCTCTACGACAACCTCAGCAAGCTGGCGCCCACCGTGGCCACCCAGGGCACCGGCCTGTACTGGAAGCAGGACTTCCTGCTCACCGCCGCCGCACTCGGGAAAACCCAGCAGGCACAAGGGATCCTCGACCGGTTCCACCACGACGCCACAGCGCTGGGCACGTCGTTGCCGAAGGCGCCGAGTGTGTCGTTCCTGCGCAAGAACGGCGACCGGGTACGGGTCTTCGGGGTCCCGTCGTTCACCGGCAGTATCGCCGAAGACGCCGGCCTGGCCCGCCCGGCGAGCCAGCAGTTCTCCGCCACGTCACAGGACATCAGCCCGGAAGAACTAGACCGCGCCGACGCCGACTGGATCTTCTACGGCGTCCAGGGCGGCGCCGCCAAAGCGAACACCCTGAGCACGATTCCTTTGTGGAGTGCGTTGAGCGCGGTACAGAACAAGCACGCGGTGGCAGTGGACGACGACGTTTTCTACCTCAACACCGGCCCCGCCGCCGCACGCGCCGTCCTCACCACACTGTCGAAAACCCTCCAGGGCCCCTGATCGATGGGGGCGGCGGTCGCCCCAGCCGTCCGGAACCCCTGCTGCCCCGCCGTCATCCGGCGCGCCGCATCTGGGCGATGGACCCCCACCTGTCTGATCCCCAGCCTGCGTACGCCGGTCGCGCTCGACGTTCCCCGCCAGACCCGCTGTGCTCAGCGATCTGCACGACAAGTACGAACGGGAGGCGTCCCACCACCCATCGAACGCCGTAGAGTATGTTGACCTGCGGCTTCAATGGTCGTAATGCCATGATGTGCGGCTGCCGGGGGCGGTAGCTCAGTTGGTTAGAGCAGGGGACTCATAATCCCTTGGCCGCGGGTTCGAGCCCCGCCCGCCCCACGTGGTTTGACCTGGTTCTTTGTTGGATTTCATGATCACCTTGACTGCGGGTGTCCATGACTCTGTCCATTGACAGGCTCCAGGCTGGCAGCCCACGCTCGGATCATGAGCCAGCCGACGACCAGCGGAGACAACCGCAAGCGGGGCAGCGTGCGCCAGCGCGGGAACTCGCTACAGGTGCGCGTGTACTCCGGCATCGACCCGGTAACCGGCAAGCCGAGCTACCTGACCGAAACCGTCAAGGGCGCGGACAAGGCAGCGAAGAAGCGCGCTGAGAGGGTCATGACGAAGCTGCAAGCCCAAGTCGACCAGCAGCGCTCCCCCAGCACGTCAGTGACGCTCGGCTACGCGATCGACGAATGGCTACGAACAGCCGACATCGAGCCGACGACTCGCCACGGCTACGAGGGGTACATCAAGCGCACCATCCGGCCAGCGCTCGGTGACGTCCCGATCAACAAGCTCAGCGCTCGCACGCTGGAAACCCTCTACGGCGCACTTCGCCGCTGCCGAGTCCGCTGTGTCGGGAAGCCGTTCATCGAACACAAGACCGAGGACGAACACGACTGCGAGAAGGCGAAATGCAAGCCGCACAAGTGCACACCGATGGCCGCTTCGTCGGTCCGGCAGATTCATTCGATCATCAGCGGCGCGCTCAACGCGGCTGAGCGCTGGGACTGGATCACGTCGAACCCCGCGAAAGTCGCGCAGCGCCCGCGGCAGACGCCGCCGCAGCCCGATCCCCCGTCACCAGCCCAGGCAGCTCGACTCGTCGAGAAGGCGTTCGAACTGGACGATGCTTGGGGCACGCTCGTATGGCTTGTGATGACGACCGGCATGCGCCGAGGCGAGGTCTGCGCCTTGCGATGGTCCCGCGTCGACCTCGACGAAGGAATTATGGAGGTCCGAAGCAGCTATACGACCCTCCGCAAAATCGGACGAGAGAAAGACACCAAGACGCACCAGATGCGACGGATCGCGCTCGACACGGAGACGATCGTTCTGCTACGCGAGCACAAGAAGCGTTGCCAAGACCTCTATGAAACCCTCGACGTCCCGTGGAACGAGGAGTCTTACGTCTTCGTCGGCACCCGTGGTGAGCTAACGAAACCGTACCCTCCGGACGCTGTATCGAACCGCTACAAGAAAATGGCGACCCGGCTCGGCATCAAGACCCACATTCACGCCTTGCGCCATTACTCGGCAACCGAACTTCTAACGGCCGGGGTAGACCTCCGAACCGTCGCCGGACGCCTTGGCCACGGCGGAGGAGGCGCAACTACACTCCGGGTCTACGCCGCATGGGTCGCAGCCGCCGACCGCAAGGCAGCCGAAATCTTGGGTTCTCGCATGCCGAAGCGCGCTAAGTTAGATGACGACGAAATGCAGTAAGCCGCAGATACGGACGCATCTGAGGGTCACTAAATCGATAAATGTAGGAATTCCTAGCACCAGACCTTGCGAGGACTGAGCCGTGCTTCTTGTCTATCAACTGCGCGAGCGAGGTGTGAAGGAAAGCATAGTCGCTTCTCCTTTCGAACCGGTCCTCGTATGCGGAGATAACATCGGCACTTCGCCACTCCCGCTTGTCCGAGATTGAAAGAATCTCTAGAATTCGCCTTCTCGGTTGCACCTGACCACCAACCTCGAAAGCCTTTCGCGTACGTTCGCGATAAGATCGATCGACATCTTTCACGGCCCGCTGCAGAGCAGTTTCCACCATTTCGACAGTTACAGAATCAACCCCTTCTCGTCTTGCCGCCCTCGAAACTTGGAGACCGAGCAAGTGGCCGAAATACGGAAAGCCGTCACTGTAGAAAACAAGCTGGCGGATAATGGGGTCCGATATAGAAATTTCGAGCTTCATAAAGCCACGCTTCAAGATTTCTACAATCTCGTCGTCCGGCATGCGAGGCACACCGACCTCCGTGGTGCGCCTGCGAAAAGAGCCCGAGCCACCCAGTAGCGAACTGGCATCCTCCGCAATTCCGATGACTACAGCTTTGATGTCGCCGGTTTCATTCGATTTGTCAGCTAGAAACTCCATGGTTTGCGCAATTAAAGATCGATCCACTTGATTTGAAATGTTCTGAAAGTTATCAAAAATGAGGAGCTTGTTTCCCGTAGCTTTCATCGCTTCAAGTAGCGCGTCTAGCGGTGGCTTGCTAACGATCTCAAACTCGCGACCACGATCGTATTTACCTTGCAGCTTTCCTTTCAGCGTCAGCAGAAATGGAGCCTTACCACTCGCCTCAACCTCGGCGGAGGCAGAGGCAGTTGAGGTCTTCTTCACTTCCCTTACGTCGATCAGCTTACGAAGTCCGTCTTCGATAAGGTCCGCGTAGCTTTTGGATGAAAGACACTCAATGGTGACAGCTTCAAGCGACTCATCCTCTGCTGCATACTTTATGAGTGATGACTTGCCAACCCCCGTATCACCAAAAATCAATACTTGACCACCCCTATCGCGCAAGGCGTCACAAAGATTGTCCTGCAAGCCAGGGTTACCGTGCAAATCAGCCTCATTACGGCGCGCAAACATCTCACGAGAAACGATAGTCTTCGGTGTGAAGATGTCTTCCGGCTGCCGGACGGCCACGTGATCCCCTAGTTTCCGCATGCGTTTATTTCTGCTGCCGAATTCTACGCATGGGTTCACGCTCGCCGGACGTCGGTGCCGACCGGCTACGCTGCCGACGTGGCTGACGAGCATGGGTCGTGGCGGACGTTCGGGGAGCGGCTGGTCTACGACAACAGGTGGGTCAAGGTCGGGCTGACGGACGTGGAGGCACCAAACGGGCAGCGCTGGGAGTATCACGTCGTTCACCTGGCTCGGATCGCGATTGCGTTGATCGTGAACGAGCGGGATGAGGCGTTGATGTTGTGGCGCTACCGGTTCGCCACGGAGCAGTGGGGGTATGAGCTGCTCGGCGGGATGGTCGATGACAACGAGGACGCCGCCGCCACGGCCGCGCGCGAGGCGGCCGAAGAGAGCGGCTGGGAGCCGGTCGGCGCGGCTGAGCATCTGGTGAGCTTCGAGCCGCTGCCGGGGCAGGTCACGGCGCCGATGGACATCTACCTGTGGCGCGAGGCGAGGCACATCGGCGAGCCGACCGACACTGAAGAGGTGGGGCGGGTCGAGTGGGTGCCGCTCTCCCGCGTCACCGAGCTGGCGCAGCGCCAGGAGTTACTCGGCTCGGGCACGCTGGTCGCATTGCTGTACTACATGGCATCACGGAAGGGCTGATCCAGGCAGGATCAGGCCCTGTAGGCGGCGCAGGTGCCGGTCTGACTTGATCTGCATGCCGAGGCGGCGTGCTTCGCGCGAGTAGCGCAGGGCGCCGTCTCTGTCGTCTGCGGCGGCGTGCGCGTATGCGAGGTCGACGAGCATGCCGACCTTCGCTCGGACGAACGCGGCAGGCAGGCGTGGTAACGCGTCCGCGAGTTGCTGGATGGCGTCCGGATCGCCGAGCCGAGCGAGCGCGTTGCCGCGCCAGCGGTCGAGGTGGGAATCGCCCAGGAACAGGAACGGCAGCGCAGGGTCGACGGGATCGGTTGGCAAGCCGTCCATCGCATCGTCGAAGGCACGCAGCGCGTAGTCGCGCTGGCCGACGACGGCCAAACCTTCGCCGTAAGCGGCGGCCAGCCAGGCTTGCAGCAGCGCCGGCACGGCCCCCTGGCCGATGGAGCGGGCGTGCGTGAGCTGTTCGGCGGCTTGGGCGCTCTCGCCGAGATCCACCAGCACAAACGCTTGCTCGGCCGTCGCGTGGGCGAGTGCGGGCGTGTCGTCGGCTTCGCGGGCGGCGGATTTCGCGCGTTCGTAGTGGTTCCAGGCTTGGACGATGGCGTTGCGGTCGAGCGAGATCCATCCGGCGAGAGTGGACGCTTCGGTGAGCACCCGCGAGAGCGCGGCGCGGTGTTCGTGGACCGTGCTGTAGCCGAGCAACTGTTCGAGTTGCCTGATCAGGCTACGGAGTTGGTCGAGCAGGATGACGCCGCCGTACTTGCGGTCGACGTGGCGGGCGTCGTCGACCTGCTTGCGGAAGCGGTCGATCGTCTCGGCGTCTACGCTGCGGGCGACGGCGAGCCGTGCACGCAGCTCCGCGGCATCGTCGTCTTCAAGTTCGGGTGGGAAGCCGAGTTCCTCGTTGGTCCGGCCGTAGATGTCGCGGAAGAGCTTCTGGTACGGCTCGCTGACGGCCGAGTGCCCGTTCTCCCATTCGGAGAGTTTCGTCTTCAGGCTCACCGGCGACATGACCGGAACGTTCAGTTGCTCGGCTCGCACAATCAGCTGCCGGATGACGTCCGCGGCCTTGTAGCCGCGGAGTTTCCGGGTCGTCTGGAGCTTTGTCGCGGCCATCAGATGGGCTCTGAATAACCGTGCTGAGCTGGGCGGTTAATTGCGGTTAATAGCCACTGCGTTAACCCGAGCCACCTGCGGAAACGCGTTGCGCTGCCGTTTCCTTGAGTCATGAACGGAAACGGAATCGAGCACCCCCAAACGACCATCCGGCGGCTATCCCCCGGTGGGCCGGCCGCTCGCGCGAACCAGCGTCGCGAGCCTCTCGCTGATCGTGTCGAGGCGGTCGGTGATCTCGCTCAGGCGATCTTCGATGACGCCGAGTCGGGCGTTGATCTGGTCGATCGGTTCGTCGCCGGTTTCGCCTGGCGCAAGGGGTTTACGTCCATGCAGCACCGCGGCGAGATGTCCCCGATGCCAGCCGAGCGCGAGCGACAGCGCTTCGAGTGTGCGCGCACTGCGCTGCCGTTCGACGGTGTGGTGCTGGATTTCCCGCACGATGGCCTGCGAGACGTGGGAGTGTTCGGCGAGCTCTCGCTGCTTCCATCCGAGCTCGGCTACGCGCTCGTTGATGGCCTTCGAGACCGCCGCCCAATTCTCCGTCACCTATTCCTCCGTGCTCCGCCTAGGAGCCGAGATTAGCGCCTAATCGCTTTCCGCGGCGTAGCTGGCACGCAGCGTCGCGCATTCGGGCCTTTCATGTGCCAATTCGAGCTGATATCGGCTCATTTATCCGCTGAAATAGGCTTATCGATTCAAAGGAATTCTCCGATGGGTACCGCTATGCCCAACGCCGGACGACCGGCGTTCTACACAGTTAAGGAAGCCGCGCGCATCTTGCGCGTGGACGCCGCCACCCTCTACCGAGCGATCCGCGACGACGCATTCCCCGCTGTCCGCGTCCGCACCCGATACGTCATCCCGGCCGCCGCCCTCGACAAGCTGATCAGCGAGGCCGCCGAGTCCGGCGGTTGCGTGGACGTCGCACGGCTGGCCGCCGAACGGCGCACCGCCCGCGAGATCGAGCGCATGAACGGGGGTGCGTCATGACCCCCGACGACTACGCCGAGATCGCGAAACGGCTCGACCGCCTGGCGCGGGTGCCCGACGAGGTGCTAGCCGAGGTGGTCACCCGCGAGGGCCTGTGCTTTTGGATGTTCGACCGCGACGAGATGCCGGACTTGTCCGGTAAGGACGCGCCGGACCGGGAGTTGGCGTCCTGGATGTGCGCGGGTTGCCCTGTGATCGACGAGTGCCTGGAGCTGGAGCTGCGCACGGCAGGTGACCACACCGTCGGCGTGTGGGGTGCGCTGGCCGAAACCGACCGCCGCGCCGTTCACCGGTTGTGGCGCTGGCGCCGGGACCGAGGGGGTGCGCGGTGAACGTGACGCCTACGGAAATCGCGATCGGTGTCGGCGGGCTGCTGGCACTGGTGGTCGTGTGGCGGTCCGGCGCGCGCCGAGCCCGCCGCGCGGCCGAGACCGCTCGGACAGGTGTGCGGGCGGTGTCGCTGGCCGGCCGGGTACTGCTGACGGCCGCGAGCATGGTCGGCGTTCAGTGGCTCGTCGTCACGCACACGTCCGACCTGACGCTGCGGCTTGGCGTGCTCGCACTTCCCGACCTGATCGCCGCGTACGTCCTGACAAAGGCGCTGACCGTAACCGATCTGGATACCACGAGGAGGCGGCGATGACCTCACGTGCGCAACAGTTGGTCGAAGAGGCTACCGAGGCTGCCGAGGTTCGTCGGCATCGCACGCGTCCGGACGTGGCTGCGCTGCAGGTCGAACGTGTCCGGACACAGGTGGATCGGTTGTGCTGGACGGGAATTGGACTCGGGTTGGCGTTCACGATGGCCAATGTGCAGCATTTCGCCGCAGCGGACTCGGCACCCAGGTCGCTGCCATGGTTGACAGCGTGGCTGCTCGATCCAACCGTTTCCCTTGTCCTGCTTGCCGTTCTCCGCGCCGAGCAAGTGACCGCGCGATATCGGGTCCGAACGGGACGGTGGGTCCGATGTGCGAAGTGGCTGACCATCGCGGCGACGTATGTCATGAACACATGGTCCTCCTACGCGGCTGGGTCGCTCGCGGGCGTGGTCCTGCATTCAGTGCCACCGTTGGTCGTGTTCGCGGCAGCCGAGGCGATCACCGATCTGCGGGACAAGCTCACCGAAGCCGCGATCATGGCGTCATCCGAGCCCACCGTTCATGAACGACGCAATCCGAAGCGACGCAAGCCGTTCGAGGACTACCTCGCCGAGGCACGGGCGGCGTGGACGCCGGGCGTGAAGATCACACCGGCCTGGGTGCGCCAAGTGACCTCATGCTCCCGCGGCCTCTCCTCCCGCCTTGCGGCCGAACTCAAGGAGAGCGTTCATGAACGCGACTGAACGAGCGGTCGAAAAGGCCGAGCCCGTCTACGACGCGGAACTCGTCGACGACACCCTGCCTCAGCCGCAACGCCGCACGCAATGGCAGCGGCTCGTCCGGCGCTGGCAACGTTCACCCCGAGTGCCCCCGGTGTTGCAAGACAAGGCTCAGGCGCGGCAAGCTGCGAAAGATCTGGTCGTTGCCACACTGAAGCTGCCGTGGCGCTACCTGGGTGCCGTCGTGCGAGGTTTGGTGGTCGCGGCGCGAGGTTGGCGGCGCTGGGTCACCGTGCGGGACTACCGGGACGCCGCCGAGCAGCAGGAGAAGCTCGCGGACAAGTTCGTCGAAATCCGCGAACTTACGCTGTTCCGTTGGCGCGTAACGGTTGCACTCGCAGCAGCCGCGCTCGTGGCAGGAGTGGTCCTGGTTGTCTTGTGGGGCTACCGTCCACTCTGGATCGCGGCCGGAGCCCTATCGATGGCACTCGCGATCCTCGGTCGACGCAAGGATGGCAGCCCCGGACGCAAGCCGACGCTCGCCGGACCGCGGACCCTCACCTGGACGATGGACCCACAGGTGCTCGTGGACGCCTTCCGAGACGCGAAACTCATCGGCAAGGACGAAACGCTGCGGCTAGTCGAACGCGCAACCCGCGTCGGCGACGGATGGGCCGTCACCGTCGACCTGCCCGCGACCCGCAAAGCAGCCGACGTCGTCAAGAACCGCGAGGCACTGGCGTCGGCGCTCGCGGTCGACGAGGTCCAGTTGATCGTCGAGCGGGTACGTGGCAATGGTGGGCACGCGGGACGAGTGGCCCTGTGGGTCGCCGACGAAGACCCGTACGCCGCGCCTCCCCTGCCGACACCGTTGCTCGGCGTCGAGCGGTGGGACGCCTGGCAGCCGGTCCCGTTTGGACGGGACGCGCGGAATCGCCGGATCGACCTGCCACTGGTGTGGACCTCACTCCTCGTCGGGGCGATTCCTCGCCAGGGCAAGACATTCGCCGCTCGGCTGGCCGCCGCCGGATTGATCCTCGACGCCTGGACACGGCTCTACGTTGCCGATTTCAAGGCCGGAAAGGACTGGGACGCGGCCGGACAGGTCGCCTACCGGTTCATGTCCGGCGACGAACCGGAACACGTCCTGGCGCTCAAAGACTGGCTGGTCGAACTCGTCGGCGAGGTACAGGGCCGGTACCGGCGCATGCGCGATCTCGACGACATCGTGTGCCCGGAATCCAAGATCACGCCTGCGATCTCCCGGAATACGAGCCTGAACATGCCCATCACGGCGATCTTCATCGACGAAGTCCAAGTACCGCTCGAAGACCGAACACCTGTTGAAGTACAAGGAAAGAAGCTCACTGCGGGCGAGTACATCGGCGAGTTGCTCACGTGGCTGGCGAAGAAAGGACCAGCCGCCGGCATCGTGCTCGTGCTGGCCACCCAACGCCCCGACTCGAAAACCATCCCGTCCGGGCTGCGGGCCGTGCTCGGGTCACGGTTCGCACTGCGGGTGATGGACTGGCGAGACAGCAACATCGTGCTCGGCGAGCAGATGAACACCAGGGGTTACGACAGCAGCCGCCTTTTGCCGTCCCACAAGGGTGTCGGCATCCTCCGGCCGGACGGCGACACGGCAGCGGGCGGCGACTCGCTGGCGATGATGGTCCGGACCTACTACATGACCAATGAAGACTGGCGGACAATCTGCGAGCAAGGCCGAGTGCTCCGCGAGGCTGCCGGGACGCTCTCCGGACATGCGGCCGGACAGGCACCCGAGCCGCTGCTCGATCACGCTGCCGCTGCAAGAGTGCTCGGCGCTACCGCCCTTCCCCGGGAACCGGTTGAGCCGTTGCCGGAGCCACTCGCGTCCGTTGTGGACTACCTCGGCGACGACCTCGACGAGCGCGAGTTCGTCCCAACAGCCGAGCTGACCGAGGCGCTCCGGGTCGAGCCGACCGCGTTCGGTCGGCAGATGGGTGACCTCGGCTGCCGCCCCGACCGGCAACGAGTCGCCGGCGACGACGGAACAGTCCGGCAGGTACGTGGCTACGCCACTGCCGATCTGCGGGCGGCCGTCGACGCCTGGAACGACGGCAACCGACCTGACACCAAGGCGGAGTCCGGCGGCCCGTAACCCGTCACACCCGGCACAATGGCCCGTCACGCCGTCACATCTAGCGTGACGGGCTGCTGTGTGCTTTCACCTGCAGAAACAAGGCTGGTGACAGGTGTGACGAGTACGGCCTTGGCCCGTCACGAGGCTCTTGGACAGCCCCCGGACGGCCTTCCAAGAGTCATTTTCGGTGCGGGCGCGGTTGGTCGCGGTCCCGAATGACGGGGCGCGGCGAGACGCCACCGCCAAGGAGCTCGCGAATGAGGATTGGGCACGATCAGGGGGTCAGCTCGTCGACCATTCGGAATGACCACAACGGGCTGACCGTCGGTGCTTCCGGCTCCTCCTCGTGGAGGGGCCGGAAGCACCTGTCAGCGTTGCATGACGAACGTGCCCTTGACCGGAACTGTCTCGACGAGGCCGCGCCGCCGAAGATCGGCCATCGCGCGGCGGACGGTGAACACCGAGACGCCATAAGCCACGGCCAGGTCACGTTCAGGTAGTAGGCGGGTGCCCGGCGGGAGGTCGCCGGACTCGATGCGCCCGCCGATGTGATCGGCGACCTGCCGGTAGACGTAGACCGGGCTCGAATTTCGTAGCATTGTCGACGATCGTGGCCCGGACGCCCTGCAACTGGTCCAGTTGGATGTCGACGATCGGGCGCAGCGTAGGCGTGGCGTCCGGTGTACCTCCCACAACCAGGGTCTCCGCAGTCACGACAGCGGCTTTCGGGTCAGCTCGGCGCACACCGTTGGCGGCGAGGATTTTCTCGCCGAGCGAGAGCAGATGGCAGCCCAACCACAACAAATCTGTTGTGGCTTCCTGTCCGGCGTCTTGCTGGTTCGCGAGAGGAATGGTGAGGCTGTCGATCACGGCGTCAAGGTGCTCCAGTTCCAGTGTCATGGCTACGACTCCTGTTGGGCGCGTTCAACCGTGACGCTGATGCCGCCAAAGCGCAGGACGCGGACCCTGCGCTGAAGGTCTGCTGAGAATTCCGGTGAATCGGCCAGCCGGTCACGCAAGCTGGCCCTGACAGCCAGAACAGACGCCTCCACCTCCGCAAGGTCCAGTTCCGGGACTTCGCCGAGCACAGTCAGGCCCATCTCCAGCAACTGACGGCCCATGCGGGCGAACTCGTTGATGGCGACCTGACCGTCGTCCTTGCGCTGGGCCAGCGCGTAATGGCGCTTGTCCACGGCCTTGGCCAGGTGACGTAGCTGTTTGGGTAGTTCTTGCATGGTCAGATCTCGTTCTGTGCTCGGCTGGGTTCTGGATTCGGCCTGCGGGGCGCGATGTAGGTGCCCTTGGAGCGGATGGTCACGACGAGCCCACGACGCCGCAGCAACCGCGTGGCCTGTCGGCCGGTGCCGAGGGACACGCCGTACTCCTGGGCCAACTGACGTTCG
The DNA here is from genome assembly GCF_021653975.1 of Amycolatopsis sp. GM8. Taxonomy (GTDB): domain Bacteria; phylum Actinomycetota; class Actinomycetes; order Mycobacteriales; family Pseudonocardiaceae; genus Amycolatopsis_E. The sequence continues at coordinate 890,146 of NZ_JAJKFK010000003.1, forward strand.
GACGGCAAGGGCGTATTCGGCGCCAGCTCACCGGATACGATTCGCCCAGCCAGATGCTCCGCCATGATTTCGTAGACATAGCCGGGTAAATCGTCCAGTTGGTACTTAGACATGGCTGCTCAGTCTTCCTCGGTGGATCGTGGTCGGACTGCACGAGATCGAATCGGCGGACGTAACGCCGCGCCCGTATCGGTGCGATGCGTGGCCTCCGCTCGTCCGGATCGCGGCTCGGCCAGACCCAACCGTTCGGAAGCCTCGGCTCTCGCGTGCGCACGCGGTCGGTTCGCTCGGCTTCGGCCGCTCGCTCCCACTCGACCCGCGCGACCAACTGCGCTACCGAAACTCGCGGCTGGCTGGACCGCCGACGCTGCATGCGCCGGTGGACGAACAACAACACGGCGGCGAGCACGAACGGTCCGAAGTAGATGACCGCGATGAGCGCGACTCGGGTCATTAGGAAACATCGCCCGTCCTACCGGCCTCCAGCGCCTCCGACGGGCGCTGACGCGTGGCCCTGGCTGACGTACTCAGCCCCTCGAATGCCCGCGCAACAACGTCGCTCATCCGCTCAACCTGTTCGGCGAGAGCGTCTACCGCCGCCTCAAGCCCAGCCAGACGGGACGAGAGCATGTCATGCGCATCAACCTTGCACTTGTCCTGCTCCGCAGCGGCGCCACGCAGACACGCCTCGCACGGCATACCGGTCACCCCGTCGAGCAACTCCAACTCACCCGGACCGAACGCTCGCCCGCAGCAGGCCCGCACCAGCTCGGAGCGATTTCGCGCCTCCCCGAAGTACACGAGATGCGTCACACGCTCTCGGACGGTGCCCTTCACCGGCCGCGCAAGCAGCAATCGAGCTGCGCACATACTCCTTCACCTCTCCTCACCTGCCCCTGACAAGCCGACGTTCAGGCGATCGTCCACTGACCACTACCAGCAGGTATCCATATGCAACAATTGATATCAGCTTGACTGTCAGCGCAGTGCAATGAAAGGCCGGATGAGGGCCAAAGCAGGGCCATATCGCGGCCTGCCGCGGGGAGGAGAGGACCGACGGTGACGAACGGAGGCAGCCGCGGGCGAGCACCGCGCACCGTGCTCGAACAGAAGATCTGGGAACGAGGCGAGACACTCGCCGAATTCGTCGAGTACGCCGAGCGGTTCGCCCACCAGGTCGGCGAGCGAGGAACGCTCAGCGAACGGAACCTCAAACGTCTGATGGCTGGCCGCGCGGCAGACGGCTCTCCCGGTGGTACGCCGCGCGTTGCCACCTCACGCCTGCTCGAACGCCTCTTCGGCACGAGCATCCAGGAGCTTCTGTCACCGCCCGGAGCCACGTCGGACGCGCTGTATGCAGAAGGCGAGCAGGAACTGCGGCGGATGCTCAGCGTCGCGCGCCGAGTCGACACTTCAATACTTGCACTGATTCACAGTCAACTGGATGCCATCCGCCGAATCGACAGGCAACTGGGCGCGCCGGTCGTCCGAGAGGAAGTCGAGGCCAAGATTCGGCAAGTGAATATTCTACTGTCGTTCAGCCTCACCCCTGGAACACGCGACCAACTGGCCGCTATTCGCGCCGAACTGGGAACGCTCGCAGGTTGGCAAGCCCTCGATCTCGGCAACTTATTGGGATCATGGCGACAATACGAGAGCGCCAAGGCGGCAATAAACGAAACGAGCCACTTCGAATTCAAAGCCCACACGGCAGCCGAACAAGCCTTCGTCTTGGTCGATCTCGGCAACGCTGATGCGGCGGACGAGTTGCTTTCAACGACGCGTACCGTGGCCGAGAAAAACGCAGGCCACCTATTGCGCGCCTGGCTCGCTGCGGCACATGGCGAGGTCCTTGCCGCACGCGGCAACCGGTCGGCCAGTCTTCGTGCATTTGACCGAGCTATTCGTCTCATGCCTACTGACACTGCGGCCGCGAGCGGTCCGTACGTGATGCTAGACGAAATCCACCTTGCCAGATGGCGCGGGCATGCTCTGTCGCGCGTCGGCGATCCCGAGGCAGCAGGCGTACTGAGGAAAGCTCTCAGCGGACTCGACCAAAGCTTCACCCGAGCCGAAGCAAGCTTACGCGTTGACCTCGCGGCAGCCCTCGTGGTTCAAAACGAGCGTGAATCAGCGGAACAGCAAGTCACCAAAGCGCGAGCTCTTGCGCAAGATATAGGATCGGTTCGCCAGAATCGGCGAATCAGCCGGTTAGATGAACAGATCAAAAGGCCGTAGTCGGCCAATTAAGGCCGCGTCTTACGTGGTTATTTTGCTGACCGTTGAGCCATGATGTTGAGTGTGGTTGTTGCTTGTCGTCACGGCTGACTCCTGACCATGGGGCATTTTAAGCATATTCACGCGGCAGAGTTAGCTAGATCGGAGCGCAGCCGACACATCCGTTTGCGAACCCCCCTTGCTGCTCAGGAAGCTGACGAGACCGTACGATCATTGTCATGGACAACGAAGCATCGACCAGCCAACTCGACCTCTCAGCTCTCGTCCCCGAACCGTTCGTAGTCACATTTACGGCCCATCTGCCATTTCCAGTCGGAATCCCGAATGAAATCGGGCACATCATCCATCTGATGTCGGCCTACAAAAGCAGCGAAGCAACGAGGCAATTTGGCAATATGCCATTCGTCAATATTCGCCTCTACGACTCACCTACACCAGGACTTCCAGCATGGCAAGAAGGAACTCACGCCGCCATTGAGAACCTCTACAAGGTTAGAATCTCGGGCGAACAAGATGAACGCTATGGCGAAGACAGCCTAGTCGCGCACGATCAGTGGGTCACACTGGAGACACCGCACGCGCCGATGGAAGGTGAAGATGAGGTCAAGGATCGTGGATATGCCTTCCATCGCTGCCTCAGAGTATTTAACCTATTCCTACATGCCGCCCAACTGATCACGAAAGATGTGCGGATCCGTTCAATAATGTCACAAGATCTTCGGCCAATCGTTATCATCGGTGCCCTGGTTAAAGGAAAGCCATGGAGGATGATTAGCTCAATGTACATGCATCCGGAGACTGCCGCCCAAAGCACGATGAATCAAAGCCAACCCTTCACCGAAGATGAGTTGAATCAGGCACTGTATGCAATCATGAAAAGTAAGCCGTATTTGACTACAGCCTCGTGGAGATCTAGAGCCCAGAGGGCACTTCGACAGACCGGCGATGCTGTAGATGCCATTATTAGCTTTCAAATTGCGGCTGAAAGTTTGTTATTCGACACTTACCGAACGATCCTGGTTGATGAAGGCTTATCATCCACAGAGATCGATCACGAGCTATCGGCGGAAATACCGTTCAAGTCACTGCTGACCAAGAAGATTCCGTCAAAACTCGGCGGCCAATGGGACGTTAAGTCCGAACAATCAGCTGTCGGCTTCTACTGGAAAAATCTATACATCATACGAAATTCGATTATTCACGCCGGTTTCCAGCCTCATGGGGGACACGCGGAAGCGGCGCAATCAGCCTACTCGATGCTCCGGGATCACCTGGAGGCGCGTTTGATCGAAAAGCGAAAAGTTTACCCTCGCACCGTTTTTGCGAGACTCGGCGCGGACGCGCTCAGGGAACGAGGTGCACTCGGCGCGCATATGCTTGCGCTCGTCGAGCAGTTCAAGAACGAGCCGGAACCGTTCTACTGGCCGTACGACACCGCCAAGCGTTGACCCATTACAGTCCGGGTAACGGGCGACGCCGGTTCCGGCCCCGCATCATGAGTCAACATGGCGCGACGGCGCCTTGAGTGCCGACCGGGCACAACCCCGGATGTTGCCGCAGCCGTTACTGCTGGGTCGACTTCACGTCGGTCGCCCCGAGTAAAAAGGCGAGAAGCACCGCGACCAGGCCCACGACGGTCAGGAGCCACACGACGACGAAGGTACGGGTCCGCAGCAGAGCGTTACAGGAGACGGTCGGCAGCCCCTGGCCCCGCTCGCGCAAGCCTTGTCCATGAGCTTGTCCATGAACTTGGGTCGGTCGCAGCCTCGTGTGGACACGGTCGGACCGCCCTTGTCGCCCATTACCTCGACGTTCTCCTCCTGCTGAGTGATTTCGGACACTCATAATCCCTTGGCCGCGGGTTCGAGCCCCGCCCGCCCCACACAGGTTGGTCATTGTGCGAACCACTCCGTCCGGGTTCGTTTCCACTGGTACCGCGGTTGCGACCTCGTCACTGCCTACGGGGATTCGCAGCGAATACCACACTTCCGGGGGTGCATTGGAAGGTTTGACCGATCGTCACGAGCAGCTCTGCCAGACTCGCGCCCATGCACGAAGCGGCTCCGGCAAATGCGCCGATGGTGATCGATCGGGCGCCAACGGAACCGGAGACTGAGCCCGGCCGTCGCTGGTCGAGGCGGCTGTACCCGGCCGCGGTCGGCGCCGCGCTCGGGCTGGGCCTGTTCGCCGTCGGGTTCCGCGGCATTCTCGACGACGGCCACATCACGATGGCCTACGCACAGAACCTGGCCGAGCATTTCCACTGGGGCCTGACCCGTTACCGCACCTCGAACACCGCCACCAGCCCGCTCAACGTGTGGCTGATCGCGCTCGGGATCCTCATCACCGGGTCCGGCACGGTCGGCGTGGGACTCGTCCTCGTCGGCTCCACCACCGCCACCGCGGTCTGGCTCTCGGCTGTGGCGCGCCGCGCCGGCCTGTCACCGCTCGTGCTGCCGGCCCTCGCCGTCGGGATGCTGGTCACGTCCCCGCTGTTCGCGTCGACGATCGGCATGGAGACGTTCCTGTCGATCGCCGTGCTGACCGGCGTGGCTCGCTACGCGATGGCCGGCCGGCCGGTGGCCACCGGGCTACTGTGCGGGTTCGCCGTGCTGACCCGGCCCGACCTGGCCGTACCCGCCGCCGTCCTCGCTCTCGGCCTGCTCGTCCTCGCCTCGACCTGTAAGGTCCAGACCACTGGGGTCGTCGTGGGCGTCGGGCTGGCTACCGTGCTGCCCTGGCACCTGCTGTCGTGGGTCGTGCTCGGCGGGGCCGTGCCCGACACGTACGCGATCAAGTCGGCCGCCGGCTCGTTCGCCGGCGGCGACACATTCTTCACGGGGCCCTGGCACATGATCCACGCCTGGACCCATGCGACGCTGCTCGTCGCCGTACCGCTCGTCGTCGCCCTCGCCGGCGTCGCGTGGTGGGCGCTGTCCCGGCCACGTCCGGCCGCCGCGCGCCTCGCCTTCGCCTTCGCCGCGGCCGGAGTCGCACACTGGCTGGCCTACGCGGCGGTGGGTGTCCCGCCGTATCACTGGTACTACTGCCCGGCCGTCGGGTTGCTGTGCGTGTCCGCCGCCGTGACGGTCACCGCCCTGGGTTCCCGGATCGCGGTGCTCGCGACGGTGCTGTTCATCGGCCTCACCGCCGGCTCCCAACTGGCCGGCCCGGTGCCCTGGGTCGAGCCGGTCATCTACGGCAACTGGGGCACCCCCGCCCAGTACGCGGCCATGGGCCGCGCTGTCGGCACCGAGGTGCCGAAGGGTGCGCCCGTTGCCGGGTACGGCGAGGTCGGCGCCCTGGCCTACTACTGCGACTGCGACGTCGTGAACGACCCGTTCGCCGACCGCGCGTCCGCCGCCCCGATCATCGCGGACCGCTACGAGAAGGCCGGCCGGCTCGGCCGCTGGCTGCTCGACCTGAACTACGCCTTCAACGACCGGCGCCAGCCGCCGACCCGCCCGCAATACCAACTCGTCTACACCCGGGGCCCGGGCCCGGGCTGGCGCGTCGACGGCCCGGCTATCGGGCAAGGCCACATCGAACTGGTCCCCGCCGGCTGACCCGGTCCATCCATGCCAGCCGAGGAACGCCATGCCGGCGGCGAGTCCCTGCTGCACGCGCAGTGCGATAAGTGGTTCGATGCCGCGACACAGGGCGAAAATCTCTAAGGAAATCGGAGTTCGCCTTTTCGCCATTGGCGGAGAACCATCCTAGCTTTGAATCGGACCATCCCTTTTCCGATCGCGAGCTGTTCAAGACCGGCCTCCGCTTGCCGAGGCGCGAATTCCGTGGCGCGGGCAGCCACCCAAGCCTGCACGTGAAGATCGGCGTCGTCAAGCAGCGGCAGGAGTGCTCGTTCGGCGGCCGCTCGGCGATAGGACGAAACGAGCGCAGGCGTGTCCATCGCGCCCCGCGGTCAGATCTTGTTGCGGGCGATGAGCTGCGCCGCGATCACGTTGCGCTGGATTTCGTTCGTGCCTTCGCCGACGATCATCAGGGGTGCGTCCCGGAAATAGCGTTCGACGTCGAATTCCTTGGAGTAGCCGTAGCCGCCGTGGACGCGCACCGCGTCGAGGGCCACCTGCATCGCCGCCTCGGACGCGAACAGCTTCGCCATGCCGGCTTCCATGTCCGCGCGCTGACCGGCGTCCAGCCGCTCGGCGGCGTCCAGGGTCAGCAGCCGCGCGGCGCGTATCTTGGTGGCCATGTCAGCCAACAGGTTACCCACGGACTGATGTTGCCAGATCGGTTTGCCGAACGATTCCCGTTCCTGCGCGTACCGCACCGCGGCGTCGAGCGCGGCCTGACCGACACCGACCGCGCGCGAGGCGACCTGGATCCGACCGACCTCGAGGCCGCGCATCATCTGCGGCCAGCCCTGGTGCGGAGTTCCGCCGAGCACGGCATGTCCGGGCACGCGCATGGCGTCGAAGATCAGCTCGCACGCCTCGATACCCCGATAACCCAGCTTGGGCAGCTTCTTCGAGATCGTGAGCCCATCGCCCGGCTCGACCAATAACACGCTCATCCCCCGGTGCGCGGGCTTCGCGTCCCGGTCGGTGATGCACAGCAGACCGATCAGCCCGGAGTGCGCGGCGTTGGAAATCCACGTCTTCGACCCGGTGATCGACCACCCGTCCCCGTCGGGCACGGCGTGGGTCCGCATCGCCTGCAGGTCGCTGCCGCCGCCGGGCTCGGTCAGCGCCATGGTCGCGCGAATGCTCCCGTCGGCCATCTTCGGCAGGTACCGCTCGCGCTGCTCGGGTGTGCCGAAAGTGCTGATCAGATAGGTGATGACGGAGTGGCCGCCGATCGCGCCGGCCAGGCTCATCCAGCCCCGCGCCAGTTCTTCGGTGACCCGCGCGAAACACGCGGTGCTCACCCCGACACCGCCGTATTTCCGCGGGCGCGAGCAGCCCGAAGAACCCGAGCTTCTTCATCTCCTCGATGAACTCGGCCGGATAAATGTCGTCCTCTTCGAACTCGCGCACCCGAGGGCGCACCCGCTCGTCGACGAACTCCGAGACCAGCGCGACCATCTGCCGCTCGTCCTCGCTGAGCTTCACTGCCCACTCCTTTCTGTTGCCTGCCGGAGGATGCGGCATGCGCGCGCCAGCGCCGGCTTGTCGATCATCTGCCCGTTCACCGCGACGACCCCGTCCGCCGACACCGCGTCGAGGACAGTTTGCGCCCAGCCCACCTCGGCGTCCTTCGGGCGCAGTGCGGCCGCGGCGACCGGCACCTGCTTCGGGTGCACGCACAGCTTCCCGGTGAACCCGAGTTGCCGGGCGTGGCTGACGTCGTCGGTGAGCAGGTCTCCGTCGTGCAGGTCGTTGGTGACGCCGTCGATCGGGCCGGCGAGTCCGGCGGCAGCCGATGCCAGCACCAGCGCGCCTCGCGCGGGCCCGAGCGCCGCGCGATCAGCCGGGGCGACGCCGAGTTGCGCGGCGAAGTCGAAGCTGCCGAACGCCAGCCGCCGCACCCCGGGCACCGCCGCGATGTCCCGCGCGTCCATCACGCCGCGCGCCGTCTCGATCAGCGCGAGGACACACCCGGTTTCACCGAGGGCCGCCGCCAGCTCGTGCAGCACGACCAGATCCTCAGCCTTCGGCAGCATCACCGCGCGGCCGGGTGCGGCCACCGCGGCCACGTCCCGCCGGTACCACTCGGTGCCCGCCGCGTTGATCCGCACGGCGCACTCGTGCCCGCCGGCCAGCCATTCCGCCACGTGCTGGCGCGCGGCGTCCTTGCGGTCCGGGGCCACCGCGTCTTCCAGGTCCAGCACGACCAGGTCGGCGCCGGCGGCCGCGGCCCTGGCGAACCGCTCCGGCCGGTCGCCGGGGACGAACAGCAGGGTCGCCGCGTCGCCCGGCGACTGTTCGCTCATGCCCGCCGCCGGGCTTCGCCGAGACTTCTCGAGGCGGTGGGTCCGGTGGCGACCTCGGCCAAGGCCAGCACCCGACCGCCCTTGGCCGCAGTGACGACGAGCGTGTCGCGCGCCGATCCGGCGAAACACAGGTTGGTGGGGAAGGTGCCCGCCGGAAACGGGACCGGAGCGAGAAGGCTGCCGTCGGCGTCGGTCACGGCGATCTGGTCCGCGTCGGGCAAGGCCGCGTACAGCCGCCCCTCGACGTCGAACGCGAGGCCATCGGGACCGCCAGGGAGTTCGGCGAAGACACCGTCACGCCGCAACGCGTGCCCGTCCCAGCTGTAACGCAACACGCGGCGTTCCCGGGTGGCGGCGACGAACAACTGTGTTCCGTCCAGGGCGAAAGCCAGCCCGTTGGGGAAGTCGATGCCCTCGGCCATCACTTCGAGGCGGCCGTCGCGCGGATCGTAGGCGTACACCTCGCCGGGGCCCTCCTCGTGCGGGCTACCGGGGTCGGTGAACCAGATCCGCCCGTCCGGTCCGCGCACGAGGTCGTTGGGGGCACGCAGACCGGTGCTGACCGCGTCGAGGACCGTGTCCCCGAGGAGCGTCTGGAGTCCGGGGGCGGCCGCCCGGCGCGAACTGCTGGGCCGCACCGATCCGCCGTTCTGGGCGACCCACACCCGGCCGTGTTCGTCCTCGGCCAGGCCGTTGGGTCCGCCGCCGGTCTCGACGCGGCGCACCACGGCGCCGGTGCGGTGGTCGAGTTCGAGGACCTGGCCGCGGGACACACTGGTCACCAGAAGGCGGCCGTCGATTGTCCACAAAGGACCTTCAGTGAAGCCGATACCGCTTACGAGCAAATGGATCTCAGGCATCGAGCACCTCCCGCAGTTTGAGCTTGCTGACCTTGCCGGTGTCGGTGAGCGGCAGGTCGGGCCCGGCCATCAGCACGAACCGGGCGGGCACCTTGTAGCTGGCCGCGTTGGCCCGGATGTGGGCGGTCACGTCGGCGACGAGACTGTCCTGATCGGCGCCGGGGTCGCGCGGCACCAGGACACAGGCCATCAGTTCGTCACCGCCGGCACCGGGCACCCCCATGACGAACGCCTGATCCACCGCGGGATGACCGATGAGGACCTCCTCGACCTCGGCCGGCGCGATGTTGATGCCCTTGATCTTCATCATTTCCTTGCGGCGTCCCGCGAAACGCAGCCGGCCGTGCTCGTCGAGCGATCCGAGGTCTCCGGTGCGGAACCAGCCGCCCGGGCGGATCGCTTCGGCGTCGAGATCGGGCGCGTCGAGGTAGCCGCCGATCACGGCGCCGGACAGCTCGATCTCACCGGTCACACCAGCCGGACAGGGTTCGCCGGTGTCATCGGTGATGCGGATTTGCTGCGTGGGCAACGCAGTGCCACACGTGTGCAGCTTGACGTCGACGGGATCCAGGGCGTCGCTGACCGCGGAGTGGCCATAAGCCTCGGTGAGCCCATACATGCTGCAGATCTGGGTGACCCCGAGTTCCTCGATGGCGAGGCGTTTGTCCTCGGCGGTGAAACCGGTGGTTCCGGTACGCAACGAGGAAATATCGCGTTTCCCGAACGAGGGCGCGGACAGCAGCGCACGGGTGGTCGGAGCGAGTCCATAGTAGACAGTGCAGCGCTCGCGTTCGATGAACTCCAGCGCCGCTTCACCGTCGAGCCGTTCCTGCAGGCACAAGGTTGTGGCGTGGGTGAGCGCGACGGGCAGCGCATTGGCCGTGCCGTAACCGAAGAAGAACGGCGAGGAGATCCACAGCCGGTCGCCGGGGCGCAGGTGCTGGCGGCGGCCGATCTCCCGGGGATTGGCGACCAGCGGACCGTGCCGCAGCGGGACCGGTTTGGGTTTCGCCGTGCTGCCACTGGTGAACAGGATCGCCGCCAGATCATCCGGTCCGACCGGCACGTCCACGGGAGCCCCGGCGGGCAGCGCCGGAGGCAGTTCGGCGCCGGAGGGCCAGGTGAGCGCGCCGAGGTAGTCGCGACGGGACTCGCCGAAGATCTCGCCATACCCGGCCTCCGCGAGATCGGCGAGCACGTCGCGGCCGAACAGCTTGGCATCGGTGGCCACCGCGCGCAGGCGGGCGCGCTCGATCACATAGGCGTACTCCGACGAGCGGTACCACGTGTTGATCGGAACCGCGACGAGCCCGGCCAGCTGCGCCCCGAGTGTCGCGGCGAGCCAGCGCATTCCGTTGGGCAGCAGCACACCCACCCGATCCCCCGGCCGCAGTCCTGCGGCGGCGTAGCCCGCCGCGACCCGCTCACAGGAGCCGAGCAGGGCGGCGAAGGTGGCGCGGCCGTCGGCGGCGACGACCGCCTCGTAGTCGCCGAAATGCACGCCCAATGCGCGCAGCACACCCGGCAGCGTCGTCTGGTTCAGTAGTCGGTAATGATCCACAATGGACTCCTCAGGCCGGGTGGAAGCGCACCAGCGCAACGCCGTTCGCACGCTCGAAGCTCGCTCGGACCGGCATGCCGACGCGAACGCCGTCACCGGTGACAGTGCTGATGATCTTGACGCCTTCGGTCAGCAGCACGACCGCCACGACATAAGGCGGTTGTGGCCCCGGTGGCGGGAAATAGGCTTTGTGGAACACCGCGAACGACCACACGGTTCCGGTGCCGGCGGCGGTGAACCACTCGATACCGCCGGACGCGCGGCAGTGCGGGCAGACCGGTTTGGGCGGGAACCGGGACTCACCACACGCCTCGCAGCGCGCCACGCGCAATTGCCCGGCTTCGAGCCCGGCGAAGTGCGCCCCGAGGTCGGCGGTCACGGCTCGCTCCCGTACACGACGGAGGACACCAGCGGCGCGGCGCAGGCGTACTGGATGTGCGTCGCGCCCGGGATCTGCCGGGCACCGCACTCGCCGCGCAGCTGGCGGACAGCCTCGACGGTGAGGCCCCATCCCTGAAGATAGCTCTCCGACAGGTGCCCACCGGAGGTGTTGACCGGAAGTTCGCCGCCCAGGCCGATTCGGCCGTCCTGGATCCACTGGCCGGACTCGCCGGGCGGGCAGTAACCCAGGCCCTCCAACGTGAACAACACGGTAGGACTGAAATTGTCGTAGAGCATCAGCCCGTCCATGTCGGCGCGGTCGCGGCCGGCCTGGTGCAGTGCGGCACTTCCGGCCTCGCCGATCGCCCCGGCCCAGAAATCCTCGGGCGGGAAGTCGGAACCGAGGAACTGGGCTCGCTGGGCGACTCCGAGGACATAGACCGGCGGACGCGGCAGATCCGCGGCGGCCTCGGCCGTCGTGAGGATCACCGCCACGCCTCCGTCGTTGATCAGGCAATAGTCGAACAGGCGCAGCGGCTCGACGATGTAGCGGGACGCCAAGTAGGTCTCCAGGTCCAGCGGGTCGCGCATGACGGCCGCGGCATTGAGCGCGGCGTGCTTGCGGAAGGTCACCGCGACCTCGGCCAGCTGTTCCTCGGTGGTGCCGTAAAGGTAGCTGTGCCGTTGAAACATCAGCGCCGAGAACGCGCCCGGCGAGGTCATCCCGTACGGCCGGGTCAGCTCGGGCGCGGTCCCATAGCCCTCCCCCGCGGCGGTGTATCCCGCGCCTCCGGCCCCGTAGGTGGCTCCGGCGGAGCGGCCGTTGTTGCCGTACACGAGAGCCACGGTCCGGCATTCCCCGGTGCGGAGCGCGTTGACGGCCAGCGCGATCGCCGCCCCGCACATCCGCCCCTCGGCGGGCAGTTGCACGCACCACTGTGGCTGCAGGCCGTAGGCCGCGGCGAACTGCTCATAGCCGCTGACCCGGCTGGCCACGAGCCCATCGATGTCGCGAACGGTGAGTCCGGCGTCAGACAGCGCCTCGCTCAGGGCCCAGCCGGCCAGGTCATCGGCGGAGAGGTCGGGCATTTTCCCGAAGCGGGTCGTGCCCACCCCGGCGACGGCCGCCAGTGGCCTGCTCATGCCAACTCCCTCGTTCGGATATTTGATCATATATATGTTCAGTGGGCAGACACCGGGCTTCGCCGGCGGCACGGGTGGTGCGTCAGAACTCGTCGTCGGCGAGCACGCTCTTGGTGCGCAGGGTCCGCACCACGTAGTCGCCTTCACCGCGGACGTGCTCGCGGCTGGCGGCGTCGGCTGCCGCGGCGTCGCCCGCTCGCAGCGCCTCCAGGATCCGAGCGTGCCCGGTGTTCGCCTGGGGTCCGCCGCCCGAAGGCGCTTCGTAGACCGAACGCGGGAGGTTGCGCGACAGCTGCCGCAGCACCGAAAGCAGTCGCCTGCTGCCCCCGGTCTTGTTGATCAGGGTGTGGAACTCCCAGTTCAGGTCGTGCAGCTCGTCGGCATCGGTGCTGCGCCCCATCTGCTCGTGCAGTTCCTCGAGCTTGCGCAGCACGGGCTCGGTGATGCGGGTGGCGGCCCGCGCGGTCGCCAGGCCCTGGACCATGCCGTAGATGCGGTAGTGGTCCTCGATGTCCTCCTGGCGGATCGGCACGATGAACGTGCCGCGGTGGGTCTCGGTGTCCACCAGGCCTTCGGTCTCGAGGGTGATGAGCGCTTCGCGCACCGGCAGCCGGCTGACGCCGAGCTCGGCGGCGATCGCGTCCTGCGGCACGCGCTGGCCGCGTTCGAGGGTGCCGTCGAAGATGCGCTCACGGATATGGGCGGCGACTTCGTCGCTGGTGTTCCGCCGTCGTGGCTGCGCCGCCCTCGCCATGTCACCCCGTCCTCGTGCCGCCGGTGCCGAATACTTTATCAAGACTATCCCTCCGCAGTCAGGCCGAAACGCGGGCCGGGCGCGGGTTCCACGCGGCCATCGCGCGTCCGCAGCGTCGCGCGCGCCGCCAGGTGCGGGTCGGCACTCGCCTCGGCCATGCCGAGCACCGGCGTGACGCAGGCGTCGAGAGGCGCGAAGATCTCCGCCCACTCGTCCCGGGTCCGGCCGGCGAAGATCCCGGCGAACAGTTTCTTCGTGGCCGGCCAGGACGCCCGATCCCACTGATCGGGCAGCTGGGCGGGATCCAGCCCGAGTGCCCGGACGAGCCGGTCGTAGAACTGCGGCTCCATGCTGCCCACCGCGACGTACTCGCCATCGGCCGTCTCGTAGACGTCGTAGAAGGGAGCCCCGGTGTCGATGTCGTTGGTGCCGGGTTCGGGCCGCCACCGGCCGTCGGCGACACGCTGCCAGATGCCCGACATAAGCAGGCTGACCCCGTCGATCATGGCGGCGTCGACGACCTGGCCGCGGCCGCTCGTGTCGCGTTCGCGCAGTGCCGCCAGCACCCCGAAGGCGAGCAACATCCCGCCGCCGCCGTAGTCGCCGACGAGGTTGAGCGGCGGCACGGGGGCCTGTCCCTGGCGTGCGATCGACCGCAGGGCACCGGTGAGCGCCAGGTAGTTGATGTCGTGCCCGGCCTTCGCGGCCAGCGGTCCGGTCTGGCCCCAGCCGGTCATCCGCCCGTAGACCAGGCGCGGGTTGAGCTCGAGGCACACCTGCGGTCCCAGGCCCAGCCGTTCCATGACGCCCGGCCGGAAACCTTCGGTGAGCACGTCGGCGCCGCCGATCAGCTCACGAGCCCTGGCAAGATCGTGTTCGGATTTCAGGTCGAGGCCGACTGCGGAGCGCCCGCGGTCGAGGATCCCGCCGGACCGCCCGGCCCCGGGCCGGTCGATGCGCACGACCTCGGCGCCGCTGTCGGCGAGCATCATCGTAGCGAAGGGTGCCGGGCCGAGCCCGGCGAACTCCACGACGCGCAATCCCTTCAGTGGTCCCATGTCCACTCCCTCACGCCGGTTGCCGGTAGGGGTCGCCGATGCTGCGCCCGCCGCACACGACGAGCACCTGACCGGTGACGTACGAGGCCGCGGCGAGGTAGGCCACCGCGTCCGCGACATCATCGGGGCGCCCGGCGCGGCCGACCGGGATCGCGTCGAGCGTGCGCTCACGGATCCGGTCCGGCAGGCCGTCAGTCATCCGGGTGGCGACGAACCCGGGGGCGACGCAGTTGACGGTGATGCCCTGGCGTGCGACTTCCAGGGCGAGCGAGCGGGTGGCACCGACCAGACCGCCCTTGGCGGTCGAGTAGGCCGTGGAGCCGAAGGTGCCCAGCCAGGCGCGGGAGGCGATGTTGACGACCGCGCCCCCGCCGCGTCGCGTCATGGGCCCGAGCAGCAGCCGGGTCAGCGCCAGCGGGCCCAGGAGGTTGATCGCGAGCAGGCGGCGGAACAACGCCGGGTCGAGCGTGCCGACGCGGGCGTCCTTGAGCACACCGGCGCAGTTGACCAGGATGTCGACGCCGCCGAACTCCTCGACGCAGGCCGCGGCCACCGCGGTGCGGGAGGCCGCCGAGCTGACGTCCAGGACCATCGGCCGCGCCTTCGGCCCGATCTCGGCCGCCGCCGCGTAGGGATCGAGGTCCGCGACGACCACCACGTCGGCATCCCTGGCCAGCCGCGCGCAGACGCCCCGGCCGATGCCACCGGCGCCGCCGGTCACGAGCGCGGTCTTCATGGCCGCAACCTCCCGAGACCGCTGCCCGCGGTCACGTAGATTTCCTGCCCTGTCACGGCCGCGCCCTCGGCAGCGAGCAGCGCGGCGACCTGGTGTGCGACCGCGGTTTCGGCGGCATCGGCGTACAGCACGGTGTTCACGGCGATGCCATCCCGGGCGAGTTCGATCGCCAGGGTCCGTGCCATCGACAGGATCCCGCCGGCGACGGCACCGGCGGACGTGGCGTGCGGGCGGCCCAGCGCAGCCTCGGCCGGGAGCAGGAATACCAGCCGCCCCGAGCCGGTCAGTCCGGGCAGTAGCCGCTGCACCTCCGCGAGCACATTGCCGAGCACGTCGCCGATCTCGGCGTCGAGCAGTTCGTCGGACAGCGCTTCCAGATCGCGGTCACCGGGCAGGTCCGGGACCAGGCACGCGGCGGGCACTGCGGATTCCACAGTGGACAGTGGGTGCACGAGTGCACTGTCGCCGCCCCAAACGTGCACGCCGGCGGTCACCTGAGTGGTCATCGGGCCATCACCAGCGTCGTCACCGATCCGCCGTCCGTGCCGTTGACCGTGCCGCCCTTGCAGTAACTCAGGCCGACGCGCGCGCCCTCGACCTGGCGGGCGCCCGCGGTCCCCCGCAGTTGCCAGGTCAGCTCGCAGGCTTGGGCGACGCCGGTCGCGCCGACGGGGTGACCGCGGGAGAGCAGCCCGCCGCTGGGGTTGACCGGCAGCCGCCCGCCGAGCGAGGTGTGCCCGGCCTCGGTCCAGGACGCGCCTTCGCCGCGCGGGATCAGGCCGAGCCCTTCCATCCGCACGATTTCCGCGATCGTGAAGCAGTCGTGCATCTCCACCAGGTCGATGTCGCCGGGGCCGACCCCGGTGAGCTTCCAGGCCTCCTCGGCCGCCCGCAGGGAGACGTCCTCCTCGTTCACGTCGCCGGTGCCGGGCCGGACGCTCCCGCTGACCAGCGCACAACCCAGCATGCGGGGCACGGACGTGGTCAGCCCGAGCCGCCGCAGCCCGGCCGGGCTGCACAGCACCATCGCCGCAGCCCCGTCGGAGATCGGGCTGCAGTCCAGCAGCCCGAGCGGTTCCGCGATCGGACGCGCGGACAGCACCTCGTCGAGGCCGATCGGACGCTGGTAGTGCGCGAACGGGTTGTGCACCGAGTGGGCGTGGTTCTTCACCGCGACCGCGGCGATCTGCTCGCGGGTGGCGCCGTGGTCGGCCATGTACCGGCGGGCACTGAGGCCGTGGCCGGCGGCCATCACGTAGCCGACCGCCGCGTCCAGGTCGCCCGGGTCGGGGCGGACACCACCGGACACCCGGTCGGTCATCTTCTCGACGCCGATCACGAGCGCGACGTCGTGCAGCCCGGCGGCCAGCGCCACCCAGGCCTCGCGCAGTGCGGTCGCTCCGCTGGCGCAGTAGTTCTCGTGGTTGGACACCGGGCGCCCGTCGAGCCCGAGTTGCGCCGCGATCCGTTGTCCGGCAACGGGTCCGCCGAAGACGTGCCCGACGTAGACCGCGTCGATGTGGGGCAGCTCGGCACCGGCGTCGGTGAGCGCCGCACGCGCGGCGCCCACGGCCATCTTTTCGAGGGTCACGTCGGCCGGGTACTTGCCGAACCGGATCATGCCGGCGCCGGCGACATGCGCGGGAGCGAGAGTCATGCCGCCACCTCGCTGCCCGCACGGAACCGGTAACCGACGAGGTCGGCGCCCTCCGCGTCCTGGTCGAAGGCGGTCAGTTCCAGGTGCACGGGCAGCCCGATCGTGACCTCCTCGGGCGCCACCCCGCTGACCTGCGCGAGGACGCGAACGCCTTCCGGGAGATCGACGTAGGCCAGCACGTAGGGCACGGCGATTCCGGGCGGTGCCTGCCGGACGACGGTGAAGCTGTACACCGATCCGGCGGGCGAGAGTTCGGTCTCCGCGATCGCGTCCACGGCCCGGCAGCCGGGACAGAACTCCCGCGCCGGGAACGAGACCGTGGCACAGCGATCACAACGGGACCCGAGCAGGCGTGGCGGCGCCAGCTTCAGCAGCCCCTCCCGGAACGGGCGGGCCGCGGCGACGGCGGGCATCGGAACCTCCAGCAGTCATGAGTAGATAGTGAGACCGTACAAGTTTGATACATGATCAGACAAGGCGTCAGCGATCACTCGCGCTTTGAGCAGCTTATATAGTCAAATCCGAACTCGTTCTGGACATCAGACGCGGGCTAACGTAGCCTCCGTCACATCGGTTTGTATCAAATATCGAAGAGGATGAGACGTAGATGTCAACGACGACACGTGCCCAGGGCCTTGCTCCCGTCGTGGCTTCCCGCCTCGCCGCGGCACCGCACCTGTTCATCGACGGGGAGCGCCGCGAGGCTCTGAGCGGCCGGACGCAGCCGGTCATCGACCCGGGCACCGGCACCCGCATCGCGACCACGGCGTGCGCCGGACCGGCCGACATCGACGCGGCGGTCGCCGCCGCCGCGCGGAACCTGGACCCCGCCTCCGAATGGCGGCGGATGAGTCCCCTGGAGCGCGGGCGGATCCTGTCCCGCATCGGCGAAGCGATCTATACTCACGCGGACGAGTTCGCCGAACTCGAAGTGCTCGACGGGGGCAAGGTCCGCGGCGCGGCCCGCGCGATCGACGTCGAATTCGCCGCGCGGACGTTCCTCTACTACGCGGGGTGGCCGAGCAAGATCCACGGCACGACCGTTCCCGTCTCCCACCCGGGAATCCACGTGCGCACCGAGCGGGAGCCGGCCGGCGTGGCCGGGATGATCACCGCGTGGAACTTCCCGCTGCTGCTGTGCGGCTGGAAGATGGCGCCCGCGCTGGCGGCCGGATGTCCTGTGGTGTTCAAGGCCTCGGAGGAAACCCCGCTGTCCGCGCTGTGGCTGGCCGAGCTGGCCACCGAGGTGGGGCTGCCGCCCGGCGTGCTCAATGTGGTCCCCGGTCTGGGCGCCGAAGCCGGGGCGGCGCTGGTGTCGCATCCGGACGTGCGCAAGCTGTCGTTCACCGGCTCGACCGCGGTCGGGAAGCAGATCGCGCGGGGCGCCGCGGATCTCGTCAAACGGGTCACCCTCGAACTGGGCGGCAAGAGCGCGAACATCATCTTCCCGGACGCCGATCTCGACGCCGCGGTCGCCGGCTCGGCGGGCGGTATCTTCTGGCACTCCGGGCAAACGTGCAGCGCCCCGTCCCGGCTGTTCGTGCACCGCGACATCCACGACGAGGTCGTCGACAAGCTACTCACCGAGGCCGGCGCGCTCACCATCGGGCACGGTCTGGACAACGGCGTCGATTTCGGGCCGCTGGTCAATGAACGCCAGCTGGAGCGGGTGCGCGGTTACGTCGAGCGCGCCGCCGCGGACGGCGCGAAGGTGCACCAGGCCGGCGAACTCCCGTCCGGCGGCGGGTTCTTCTTCCCGCCGACGGTGATCGCGGGCGTCACCGACGAGATGGAATGCGTGCGGGAGGAGATCTTCGGCCCGGTCGTGGTCGTGCTGCCGTTCGACGACGCCGACGAGGTCGCCCGCCGCGCCAATGCGAGCGACTACGGCCTCGCGGCCGGGGTCTGGACCGGCAGTGTCGCCACCGAGCACGCCATGACCCGCGCCCTGCGCGCCGGAACCGTGTACGTCAACGGCTGGGGCCTCACCGACCCGGCCGCCCCGTTCGGCGGCTTCGCCCAGTCCGGCTACGGCCGCGACCTGGGCCCCGACAGCCTCGACGGCTACCTCGAAACCAAATCCGTGTGGACCTTCCACGGCTGACCTTCCCCTGACGACCGACGGAGAGACGATGAAGACTCGCGCCGCTGTACTGACCGGCTACCACACCCCCTTCGACATCCGGGAGATCGAACTCGACGAACCCGGCCCGAACGAAGTCCTGCTGAAGGTTTCGGCCGCCGGACTCTGCCACTCCGACCTGCACATGATCGACGGCGACAACGTCGTCCGGTTCCCGATCGTCGGCGGGCACGAAGCCGCCGGGATCGTGGAGCGGGTCGGCCCGGGCGTCACCCGGGTCGCCGAAGGCGACCACGTCGTGTGCAGCTTCATTCCCAGCTGCGGCAAGTGCCGCTATTGCTCGACTGGGAAACAGAACCTGTGCAACATGGGCGCCACGATCCTCGAAGGCAGCATGCCCGACGGGACGTTCCGGATGCACGACGCCGAGCTCGGCGACATAGGCGCGTTCTGCATGCTCGGCGCCTTCTCCGAATACGCCACCGTCTCGGAGTTGTCGTGCGTCAAGGTCGACGATTGGCTGCCACTGGACAAGGCGGTGCTCGTCGGCTGCGGCGTCCCGACCGGCTACGGCAGTGCGGTCAATGCGGGCGAAGTCCGGCCGGGCGACACCACCGTGATCTACGGCATCGGCGGCGTCGGCATCAACGCCGTCCAGGGCGCGGTGCACGCCGGGGCGAAGAACGTCATCGTCGTCGACCCGGTCGCGTTCAAACGGGACACCGCACTGGAATTCGGTGCCACGCATGCGTTCGCGACCGCCGAGGAGGCCGCCGCCGCGGTGCGTGAGCTGACCTGGGGCGAGGGCGCGGACCAGGCCATCTGCGTGGTCGGGGTGATGACCGAACAGGTCATCGCCGACGCGTTCGCCGTCATCGGCAAGGGCAGCACCGTGGTGGTCACAGGGGTGGCGAACCCGGAGAACCTGACCGTGCACGTGTCCGGTTCGGACCTCGTGTTCAACCAGAAGACCATCAAGGGCACGCTGTTCGGCTCGTCGAACCCGCAGTACGACATCGTCAAGATGCTGCGCATGTACGACGCCGGGCAGCTCAAGCTCGACGAGCTGATCACCGCGCGCTACACCCTGGACGAGATCAACGAGGGTTACCAGGACCTGCGCGACGGCAAGATCATCCGCGGCATCATCGACTACTCGAAGTGACCCCCCTGGTGTGGCCGGAGGGGGCCGGCCACACCACGACTCCTCCACTGGAGCCCACCGATGCGCTCTCCATCCACCGTTGTCGTGGCCACCCTCATCGGCAACTTCACCGAATGGTTCGACTTCGCGGTCTACGGCGCCCTCGCCGTGACCCTCGGCCGCGTGTTCTTCCCCGGCGGCGACCCGGTCGTGTCCCTGCTGGCCTCCCTGGCCGTGTTCGGGATCGCGTTCGTGTTCCGTCCCCTCGGCGGCGCCCTGCTCGGCTCGCTCGGCGACCGCCGGGGCCGCCGGACCGCCCTGTCTGCCGCGGTCGTCGGGATCAGCGGCGCCACCACCTTGATCGGCGTGCTGCCCTCCTATGCGGCGATCGGGTTCTGGGCGCCCCTGCTGCTGGTCCTGCTTCGCTGCGTGCAGGGCCTGTCCGCGGGCGGCGAGTGGACCGGCGCGTCCGCGTTCCTCGCCGAGTACGCGCCCCCGGGCCGTCGCGGTTTCCGGGCGAGCCTGATCTCCGCGTCCGGCGGACTGGCCATTGTGGCCGGTACGGGATCGGTGTTGCTGCTGCAAAACCTGCTCACGGCGCCGGAAATGCAGTCGTGGGGCTGGCGGCTGCCGTTCCTGCTCGCCGCACCACTCGGCTTGATCGGCCTCTATCTGCGGCTGCGCCTCGACGAGACCCCGGTGTACCAGCAACTGCGTGAGCGCCACGAGATCGCGGCCACGCCAGTGCGGACTGCGCTCAGAACCGAGCGGTCGACACTACTTCTGGCCTTCGCGTGCGCCTCGGTCACCGGCGTCGGTTTCTATTACCTGGCAACGTATTTCACCACCGCGATGTCGGCCGGAGGCCACCAGAAAGCGGCCCTGACCGTCAGCTCAATCGCCCTGCTGTTCTACGCCGGGCTCTGCCCTGTCGCGGGCGCCCTCTCCGACCGGATCGGGCGGCGCCGCGTCTACGTCGGCGGGGCGCTCGCCCACGCCGTGCTGGCCGTCCCGGTGCTGCTGCTGGTCGGCTCCGGCCAACCGGGCCTGGCCCTATTGGGCATGTGCCTGTTCGCGATTCCGCAGGCCGGACTCAACGTCATGTCGTCGATCGTGCTCGTGGAACTCTTCCCCGCCCGCACCCGTTCCAGTGGCTCGGCGCTGGCCTACAGCCTCGGCGTCGGCCCGATCGCGGGCACCGCCCCGCTGGTCGCCGCCGCGCTCGCGGCCGCTACGCACACCCCCGTCGCACCGGCCCTCTATCTCGCCGCCATCGCCCTCGTCGTCGGGCTCCTGCTGGCCTGGCGACTGCCCGAGACCGCCAGCCGATCGCTGACCGAGTCCACCGGCTCCCCCGCAGCGTCACCCACACACTGACGCCTCGCCTTCCCGACCCGGTACTGCCGGGCACTTCTTCCTGCTCTCCTCCCGGAGGCCCACCATGTCCAGCGACACCCACATCCTCGCCCGCCTCGAACGGCTCCCGATGGGCCGGCCACAGCTCGGCATCCTCTTCGCGGGCGGCCTCGGCCACCTCTTCGAAGCACTCGACATCGTGATCATCGGTTTCATGCTGCCGCACCTGAAAACGGAATTCGGGCTGAGCAACGGCCAGATCGGGTTGATCGGCGGCGCCGCACCGGTCGGCATGATCGTCGGCGCCCTGTTCGCCGGCATGATCGGCGACCGTTTCGGCCGCAAGAAGGTCATGCTCTACGCGCTGCTGCTGTTCTGTGCGGCGTCCATCGGGCTGGCGTTCGCGAACGGGTTCGCGTTCATCATCGCGGTGCGGATCATCGGCGGTCTCGGCGCGGGTGCCGAGGCGGCGATCGTCTCGCCCTATATCTCCGAGTTCGCCACCGGGCACAGCCGCGGCCGGTTCGTCAGCGGCGTCACGCTGTTCTTCTCGCTCGGCAACGTCATCGCCGCGGTACTGGGCTCGTTCGTCGTCCCGCTGCACGACGGCTGGCGCATCACCGCCGTGCTCTGCGGGCTGCCCGTCCTGGTGCTCCTGTGGTGGCGGCGATCGCTGCCCGAGTCGCCACGCTGGCTGCTCGCCCAGGGCCGCGTCGCCGACGCGGACGCCGTCGTGCGTCGTCTAGAGGAGCGCGTGATCGCGGCACGGCACGGGGCCGCGCTGCCGCCCGTTCCGCCGGACACCGCCGTCGCGCCGGCCGCACCGCCGGTGTCCCGGTCGCCGCTCGAGGTGTGGCGCAACGGGCTCGCCCGCGTGTCGGTGGCCACCTGGCTGGGCTCGTTCGTGTTCCTGTTCGCCTTCTTCGGGTTCTTCACCTGGATGCCGTCACTGTTCCTCGAAATCGGCATCGATCCGGGGGTCGCCGCCACCTACAGCTTCCTGCTGTTCGTCGCCCAGCCCATCGGGTATCTGACCGCGATCTTCGTCAGCGACCGGTTCGAGCGGCGCACCCTGCTGGTGACGTTCTTCGGCTTCGCGACGGTGGCGTCGCTCGCGCTGGGCATCGTGCCGCGGGACAGCATCGCGCTGCTGTTCATCGGCATGGCGCTGTCCATCTGCATCACGTGCATCTCCGGCATCGTGTTCCCCTATTGCTCCGAGGTCTACCCGACCGCGATCCGCGCGACGGGAGCCGGGCTCGCCTCCACCGCGGGCAACGCCGGTGGGCTCGCCGCCCCGGTCGTCATCGGATTCGCCTTCGGCACCATCGGTTTCGGCGGCGTCTTCGCCGTCATGGCAGCACTGCTGGCGGCCGGCGCGATCGTGATCCGCGTCCTCGGCCCGCGCGTCACCGGTAAGACCCTCGAACAGGTCTATGCCGACGAAATCACCCGTCCCGTGGTGTCCCCGACAGGAGAAGTCCATGCAGGACAGTGACATTCTCGACCGCGGTGCCGGTCCCGCTCTCGTGTTCAGCCATGGCACGCTGCTGGACCGCACCATGTTCGACCCGCAGATCGCGGCGTTGAGCGACCGCTACCGGACGATCGCCTACACCAGCCGGGCGGGCACGTCCCGGTACGGCACGGAACGGTGCCTGGACGACCTGGTCTCCGACTGCCTCGACGTGGCCGACGGCGCGGGCGTCGACCGGTTCGTGCTCGTCGGCATGTCGGTGGGCGGGTTCATGGGTATCGAACTCGCGCTGAAGCACCCCGAACGGCTCGCGGGTCTCGTGCTCGTGTCGTCCATGGCGGATGCCTACAGCGCCGAGGAACGGGTGCGGTTCGGGGAATTGCTCGAACCGATGGACACCGAGGAGCCGATCCCGGCGGAGTTCGCCGCGGCATTCATCCCGGTGATCTTCGGTCCGCGCACGATCGAAGAGGACCCGGCGCACGTCCAGCGCTGGGTGAGCAAGTGGCGCGCCCGCCCGTCCCGGTCCGTGTGGGGCGAGTACCGGTCGTGGATCGACCGTACGGACCGGCTCACCCGGCTCGCCGAAATCACGGTGCCCACGCTGATCATCCACGCCGAAGACGACGGTGGCATCCCGATTGCCCGCGCTGAAGCCATGCACGCGTGCATGCCTCGCTCGACGTTCGTGCGCGTCCCGGACAGCGGACATCTTGTCACTGAAGAACAACCGCTGGCCGTGAACCGGGCATTGCTGGGCTTCGTAGATGGGATCGCACCATGGTGAACCACGAACTGGACGGGCAGATCGCGATCGTGACCGGTGGCGCACGCGGAATCGGTGCCGCGATCGTGCGTGCCCTCGCCGGGGCGGGCGCGTCCACGGTGATCGCCGGTGGCCGTGACACCGACGGGAAAACGCTTGCCGTCGAACTCGGGGACCGCACGGTCTACGAACCCCACGACGTCGGCTGTGAGCAGTCCTGGGACACGCTCATCCAGCGCACGACCGATCTGTTGGGCCCGCCCACGATCCTGGTCAACAACGCCGGGGTCTACCGCCCGGGCGCCGACGTCACGGAAACGACGCTGGAGAACTTCGACGAGCACTACCGCGTCAACCAGCGCGGCCCGTTCCTGGGTATGCGGGCGGCCGCGGGGGCGATGAAAGCCTGCGGCGGCGGGACGATCGTGAACATCTCGTCGATCGCGTCGCACCGCCCGTACCCCAACCAGATCGCCTACTCCACGACCAAATGGGCGGTCCGCGGCATGACGAAATGCGCTGCCGTCGAACTCGGGGCGTACAACATCCGCGTCAACTCGGTACACCCGGGCTTCATCGACACCACCATGCTCGACGCCATCACCGACGAGTGGAACGCCCAGGTCATCGCCGCCACCCCGCTGGGACGCCGGGGCCTGGCCGGCGAGGTAGCGGCGACGGTGCTGTTCCTGGTCTCCCCCACCGGCGCCTTCATCACCGGCGCCGAGTTCGTCGTGGACGGCGGCCTGGCTTCTTAGCCGGTGTTGGTGCGTCGGCATCTTCTGCGGCAGTGATCATCTCGGGTGCGTGGCTGCCCTACTGTCTGATGAGAGGAGGACTTTGAACCACAGGAGTAGTGGCGGACCCCGACATCCGTGCTCCACCAACCCCACGCCAGGGTCGCGTCCGCCGGTGGGCCTGACTCGTCTGGGACCGCCACGAGACGCACCACTGGGTCCGTCTTGTCGGCAGTCTCGCTTGTCTCGGCGGTCTCGGTGCTGATCTCACTCGCGGTCTCGTCGCGATGCCGCGTCAGTGCGCGGTTGAGCAGTTCGACCGGGTTTCCGGCGGCGTTGTACCTGGGCGAACAGGCCGGTCGCGAGCAGGGCCATCAGCCCCGGGAGCCAGTACTGCCACGCCTGGGACAGCCCGGCGAAGGCCGCGGTCGTCTGGGTCACCTGAAGCAGCACCACGCCGGACAGGACACCGAGGAAACTCCCCCGTCCGCCGAAGATCGACGCGCCGCCGAGGACCACCGCGGTGATGCTGGTGAGCGTGTAGGAGGTGCCGGCGGTCGGGTCGCCGATCCCGGTCTGCGCCGCCAGCAGGAAAGCACCGAGCAGCGTGCACCCGGCGCTGGCCACATAGGACAGTACGTACACCCGGGCGACCGGGATGCCCCGCTTGTGCGCTGCTTTGTCGTCGGAACCCGTGCCACGCAAGAACAATCCGGTGACACTGCGCCGCGAAGCGAGTTCGAACAGCACCAGGAGCACGACTCCGGCGAGCACGGGCCACGGCACCGGGCCGACCTCGGCCTTCAGGAACGAGGTCACCGGCTCGGCGATCGGACCGCCGGGCACAGCACGCAGGAACAGCGAAAGACCTTGCAGTCCCATGAACGTCACCAGCGTCGCGACCACCGGCGTGACCCGGGCGAACTTCACCAGGCCGCCGTTGAGCAGCCCGACCCCGACGGCCACCAGCACCATCAGGACCGCCCCGAAGATCCACCAGATCACCGCGTAATCGTCACCGATGTAGAACGAGCCCACGACCACCAGCGCGCCGCACAACGGCCCGACGGACAGGTCGATCCCTCCCGTCAGCATCACGATCAGCTGCCCGGCCGAGAGGAACAGCAGCGGGCCGGCCAGCTCCAGCATGCTCGAGATGTTGAACCCGGAGAGGAACCGGCTGTTCTGCCCGGCGCCGACGGCCAGCAACACGAGGATCGCGGTGAGCAGGAACACGCTCGGCCCCTGCTCACCCGAAAGGAACCGTCGCCGGCGGCGGGCCGGTTTCGCGGCCTGCTTTTCTTGCGTGACAACCGATCCGGTCAACGACGCCGCGGTGATCGCGTCGTCGGTGATCTCGTCACCGGTCAGTTCCGCGACCACCTGCCCCTTCGAGAAGACCAGCACCCGGTCGCACAGGCCGGCGAGCTCCACGTTGTCGGAGCTGAGCACCACCACCGGCACCCCGCCCTCGGCCGTTTCCCGTAGCCGGTGGTAGATGTCGGACCGAACGCCGACATCGATGCCCTGGGTGGGTTCGTCGCACAGCAGCACCTTGGGGTCCGACAGCAGTGCCCGGCCGAGCACCACCTTCTGCTGGTTGCCGCCGGACAGCGTCTCGACGGCTACGTCCGGGGACGCGAGCTTGATCCCGAGCGCGGCGACCTCGCGGTGCACGAGCTGTTCTTCCCGCCGCGCCGCGATCACACCGGCGCGCGACGTCACGCCCGTCGCCGCGACCGTCAGGTTTTCCCGTACCGAATGGACAGTCGCGACACCTTCCACGTGCCGCTCCTGGGGCATCAGGACGACACCTGAGTCGCGCGCCCGCCGCGGGCTCGACAGGTCGACCGGCCGGCCTTCGATCGTCACCCGCCCCCGTGCCGGCGCGGCGCCGCCCAGCGACCGGAGAAACTCCCGCTGCCCGTTGCCCTCGACGCCGGCGAGCCCGAGGATCTCCCGCCGTGCCAAGGCGACGCTCACCCCGCCGAGGCGGTCGGAGGTCAGATCCTGCGCCTGCAGCACGGTCTCACCCGGATCGCTCGCGCGATCCGGGAACAGCGCGGTGACCTCCCGGCCGGCGACGCGCGTGATGATCTCCTGCTCGGTCACGTCGGACCGGTTGAAGGTCCCGCGCACCTCGCCGTCCCGCAGCACCGTGATGCGGTCGGCGAGGGCGAACACGTCGGGCAGCCGGTGGCTGATGTAGACGACGGCGACGCCCCGGGCGGCCAGCTCGCGGATGTGCTCGAACAGCCGGTCGGTCTCGGCGGCCATGAACGGCTCGGTCGGCTCGTCGAAGATCACCACCCGCGGATCGCAGGCGAGTGCACCGCAGATCTCGACCGCCTGCTTCTCGGCGAGAGTCAGCTCACGGACCGGGACCGCCGGATCGATCGGCATGCCCATCGCCCGCAGCCGCTGCTCCGCCCACCGCGCTGCCGCACCGAAGCTCGGGCGTTTCGCGGCGGGCACCGAGAGCATGAGGTTCTCGGTCACCGTCAGGTCGGGCAGCAGCGCCGGATGCTGGAACGCGATCGCGAGACCGTGTTCACGGGCGGCCACTGGCGACAGCTCGGTCAGCGGACGTCCCGCGATCTCGACCGTCCCGCGGTCCGGCTTCTGTGCTCCCGAAGCGACCGCCATCAGGGTCGACTTGCCGGCGCCGTTGCCGCCGACGAGGGCATGGATCTCACCGGCGTGTGCTTCGAAGTCCACGCCGTCCAGCGCGAGGACACCGGGAAACCGTTTGGTGACCCCGCGCAGCACCAGCTGGGCACTCGATTCAGGCATCGTGAAAGTCCTCTTAGTTGTAGATGCTCTTGAACTTTTCGGGCGTCAGCTGTCCCGACAGGATCGCGCTGGCGGGCAGTGTGGTGTCACACCTGGGCTGCTTGGCGCTGTCGAAGCTGTCCTCGTAGACCGGGATGTTGATGATGTCCGGTTCGTTGTCCGCGATGCCTTCCTTGGCGGCGACGGCCTTGCGCAGCGCGAGGCGCACCAGCCAGGTCCGGCTCGACACGGTCACGATGCCGAAATCCGGTTGCTGAGCGTGGATCTGCTGCCACTGGCAGGCGAACCCGTTGTTGTCGTTCGCCGTCCACAGTGGAAGCTTGCGG
Organism: Amycolatopsis sp. GM8; assembly: GCF_021653975.1. GTDB lineage: Bacteria > Actinomycetota > Actinomycetes > Mycobacteriales > Pseudonocardiaceae > Amycolatopsis_E. Next base: position 917,109 of record NZ_JAJKFK010000003.1, read on the forward strand.
CCGGCCGCGGTGAACGCCCGCAGGCCGCCGACCGAACCGTCACCCGAGTCGGAGATGATCGCGTCGATCTTGGGGTACTTGGTCAGCAGGCCCGCGACGACCCGTTGCGTCTGCGCCGGGTTCCAGTCGGTGTCGACGGGAGTGCCCGGCTCGTTGAGCAGCTTGGCGTTCTTGCACGCCGGGTTGCTCGCGAACTCGTCCTCGACGCCCTTGATCTCCGTGGTGCTCTGGGTGTTGCCCGGCGTGCCGCCGAGGAACAGCACGTTGCCGCCCGCCTCGCCCAGGTGCTGGCATGTCCAGCGCGCCCAGGTGTGCCCGTCGTTGATCGTGTTGTGGCCGACGAAGGTCGTGTAGTCGGTGCCCGGCGTGCCGCCCGGGTTCGCCGTCCACGGCACGACCGCGACCCCGGCCTGGTGCGCCTCCCGCAGTGTCGGCAGGAGCGCCTGCCCGGCGTCGGGGAACACGACGATCGCGTCCGCGCCCTGCGCGACGAGCGCCTTGATGTCACTGATCGCCTTCTGCGTGTTGTTCTGTGCGTCGGAGTACGGCATCACCGTCAGGTTCGGGCATTTGCCGGCCTCGTCCTCGAACTCCGCACGCGCGGTCTTGCGCCAGGCGTTGTCCCCCGTGCCATCGGCCAGCGCGACCTTCAACGGTTTCGTGCCACAGAACTCGGTGATCGACTTCAGCTGCGAGACCTCGCCGATCCGGCCCTTGTCGCTGTAGACCTGGTCGACGTTCGACGAGGTACCACCGCCTTTCGGGCTCGCGCAACCAGCGGCGGCGAGCGCGACGGCGATCATCGAGCCGGCGGCCAGCGCGCGGCGTCGGGTGTTGACCATGGTGACTCCAATTTCCGGGGGACTACTGGACAGGACGGGACGGGCGGAGCCGCCGGACGAGCGCGCCGAACGGCACCCGGCGAGCCACGACGGCCAGTGCGAGCACGGCCGCCTGCACGAGCAACTGGATCGACGTCGGCGCGCCGGCGGCGAGCACGACCTGGTTGAGCTGGGTCAGGAAGACCGCCGCGACGCCGGTCGCGACCGCGCTGCTCACCCCGCCGGTCAGGAGGCTTCCCCCGAGCACGACGGCGGCGATGGTCGAGAGCTGGTAGCTGTTGCCGAGCAGGATGTCGGGGGTGCGCAGGTAGGCCGCCAGCAGCAGCCCCGCGACGGCGTACAGCAGCCCGGCGATGGCGTACGCGGCGATCCGGTAGCCCTCGGCGCGGATTCCGAGCAGCCGGGCCGCCGCCGGGTTCGCCCCGACACTCACGAACCGCCGTCCCGCGACCGTCCGCCGCCGCAGCCACTGGGTCAGCCCGACCAGGATGACGGCGATGATCAGCAGGTTGGGCACGCCCAGCACGGAACCGGTCGCGAACGCGCTCACGGCCGGGTTCGCGGACGCGGGGAACCCGTTCGAGATATGCAGCACGAACCCGATGAGGATCGCGTTCATCGCGAGCGTCACGACGAACGCGGCGATCCGCAACCGCACGACGAGCACGCCGACCACTCCGCCGGCGGCCGCACCGGCGAGCAGCCCGAGTACCGCCGACACCGCCAGCGGGAGCCCGGTCAGCGCCGGCACCTTGGTCGCGAACAGGGCGGCCAGCGCCATCGCACCCGGCACCGAAAGGTCGATCCCGCCTTGGGTGATCACGAAAGCCTCGCCGAGCGCGGCGAGCACCAGGATCGCGGCGAACGGCAACATCGAGCTGAGCGCGGAGCCGGAGAGGCTCCCGGGCGCGAGCACCGGGCTGACCGCGAACAGCGCCGCGGTCATCACCCACACCGGGACGAACGGCCCGCGCGGCAGCAGCCTCGGCCGTTGCCCGGCCCGTTGCCGGGGTTCGCGGAGGTCGACCGACATCGACGTGTCCTTTCTGTTGCGCCGTAAGGGATTCACTGGGCGGTGTAACCGCCGTCGACGGCCACGTCGGCACCGGTGAGGAAGCTCGCCTGCGGGCTGAGCAGGAACGTGACGACCGAGGAGACCTCGGCCACCTCGGCCACCCGCCGCAGCGGATGCGCGGCCACGAGCGCACGTTCCGCGGCGGCCGGATCCTCTTGCGCAGCGAGGTAGGTCCGCAGCTGTTCGGTGCGCACGGAACCAGGGCTCACCACGTTGCAGCGCACGTCGTACGGCGCGTAGTCGACCGCGATCTGCCGGCTCAGCTGGCGCACCGCGCCTTTCGACGCGCAGTACGCCGGCTGGTTCGCCAGCCCGACCCGGCCGGAGATCGACGAGACGTTGACGATCGCGCCGCCCGAGCCCTGGGTGACCATCGCGCGGACCACGTGCTTGCAGGCCAGGAAGGTGCCGGTCGCGTTCACGTCGAGCACCCGGGTCCAGTCCGCCAGCGTGGTCTCGGTCAGCGGGCGGGCGCTCATCGTCGCCGCACACGTGACGAGGCCGTCGATCCGGCCCCAGGCGGCCACCGCCGCGGCCACGGCCCCCTCGACCGCGACCTCGTCGGTCACGTCCGCGCCGTGGGCGCGGGCCTGGTGCCCCTGGGCACGCAACTCGTCCGCGAGCCGCTCGGCTTCGCCGGCGCTCCGGTCGACCAGCAGCACGGGCCTGCCCGTGGCGGCGACCGCGCGGGCGACCGCCGCACCGATCCCACCGGCCGCGCCGGTGACCATGACCGCGTTCCGCATCGCATGTTCCCTACGTCGTTGTTCACCGCTGACCTGCGGCGATGACATGCCGAATGCCGACGAGAGTGGCATGCGATATGTAGCATGTCAAGACTTCTATTGATATGTTGCATACAACGTGCCACTATCATTTCAACAGGAAGGGCGGTGGAACGGGACTTGAACCGGACAGACGGAACAGTGCGCATCGCGGTCGCTCAGCTCCCTTCGGCGGGGCCGGATCTCGACGCCAACCTCGCCGCGACGGTCGGCGCGATCGAACAGGCGAAGGGCGAGGATCTGATCGTCTTCCCGGAGTGCACGCTCAGCGGGTACCTGATCGACTCGCGCGCGGCCGCCGAACAGGTGGCGATCGGGTTGGGCGACCCGCGGATCGCGCGTCTGGTGGACGCCTGCCGCGCGGCTTCGGTCTTCGCCGTGGTCGGGTTCCTGGAGTCCGACAGCGGCGAGCTCTACAACTGCGCGGCCACGCTCGGACCGGATGGCGTGCTCGGCACGTATCGCAAGCAACACCTGCCGTACCTGGGCGCCGACCGGTTCGTCTCCCCCGGCCGCGATGGCGCGCCCCGGGTGGTCGAGACACCGGTCGGGAACGTCGGCGTGATGATCTGCTTCGATCTCCGCTTTCCCGAATCGGCGCGGGTTCTCGCACTCGAAGGCGCGGACGTCATCGCGATGCCCACGGCGTGGACGCTGCGCGCCACCTTCCTCGCCGAGCACGTGACCCGCGTGCGGGCACTGGAAAATCTCGTCTATCTCGCGGTGTCCGACCGGACCGGCAGTGAGAACGGCACGGAGTTCCTTGGGCAGAGCCAGATCGTGTCTCCGTCCGGCGAGGTGCTGCTGAACGCCGGGAAGGATTCGGGGGTGTTCGGCAGCGAAGTGGACATTTCCCGGGCACGGGACAAGAAACTGGTTTTCGCGGCGGGCGAGTACGAACTGGAAATCTTCGCGGAACGCAAACCGGCTCAGTATGCGGCGATCACCGAGGAGGACACGAGTCGTGTGCGGACCTGAACTGATCACCGAGGCCACCCGGCGGAAGATCGCCGCGTATGCCGCCGAATTCCGGAAAGTGAGCAGGAGCCCGTTCGGGCCGGACGACGAGATCGGCATGCTCAACCTGCTGTCCGCGGACCGGGCGCGCGAGGTCGTCCGCCGCGCCGACGGCGGCTCGGCGATTGACCTGTCCGTCGACCTGTTCATGGGCATGCCGTCGTGGGTCAAAGCCGGTGACCCGCCATTCCAGCAGTGGATGACCCACACACCGGCCGGCACGATCGTCGACGATCTGACCGGCGCCGGGCCGGCACAGAACCAGCTGGTGTCCTATTCCGGTGACGCGGTGTCGATGTACACGCACACCGGAACGCATATCGACACGCTCAACCATTTCGGCTACCACGGAGAGATCTGGAACGGGTTCGCCGCCGCTCAGCATCTGAGTTCCCGGCACTGGACCAAATGCGGCGCCGACAAGATCCCGCCCATCATCGGCCGCGGCGTGCTGTTCGACGTGGCCGCACTGCACGGCGTGGACATGCTGCCCGGGAACTACGGGATCGGTGCTGACGATCTGCGGGAGACCCTGCGAAAACAGGGCACCACATTCTTCCCCGGCGACATCGCGCTGGTCCGGACCGGCCGGATGACCCAGTGGCCGGACCCGATGCGCTACATCGACAACAGCCCTGGCCTGAACCTGTCCGGGGCGCGGTTCCTGGCCGAGGCGGGCGCCGCCGTGATCGCGGGCGACAACTCCGCGCTCGAGCAGATGCCCGCCCAGGACCCGGAGAACTGGCAAGTGGTCCATACCTATCTGCTCGGCGAAGCCGGGGTGCCGATCATGGAGCTCGTCGACTGCGAGCAACTGGCGGCCGAGTCGCTGTACGAGTTCGCGTTCATCGGCGCCGGCCTGAAGATCCGCGGCGCGACCGGGGCCCCGATGCGCCCGCTCGCGATGCCGCTGTCCCAGTGACCAACCCACTGACCAACCTGCGAGTGAGGCGACTACATGTCTGAGCACGAGTCCACGTCCGCGGTCGACACGAGCCGGACCTCGTACGGCGACGAGGGGTTCAGCCGGTTCCTGCGCCGCGCGTTCCTGGCCTCCCGGGGCTTCGACGACGTGGACCTCGACCGGCCGGTGGTCGGCATCGCGGTGACCACTTCGGACTACAACACGTGTCACCGCGACATGCCGGCCCTGCTGCAGGCCGTGCGGCGAGGCGTGCTCGAAGCGGGCGGGCTGCCGATGGAGTTCCCGACGATCTCGCTCGGCGAGATCCTCACCTCCCCCACCACCATGCTGTTCCGGAACCTGATGGCGATGGACACCGAGGAGATGATCCGGGCGCTGCCGATGGACGCGGCCGTGCTGCTCGGCGGCTGCGACAAGACCGTGCCGGCCCAGCTGATGGCCGCCGCGTCCTCGGACAAGCCGGTCCTGCTGGAGGTCGTGGGACCGATGATGACCGGCAGCTGGCGCGGCGAGCGGCTCGGCGCGTGCACCGACTGCCGCCGGCTGTGGGCGAACCACCGCGGTGGCGACCTCGACACCGCGGAGATCACCGAAGCCCGCAGCGAACTGGTGAGCACCGCGGGTACCTGCGCGGTGATGGGCACCGCCTCGACGATGGCGTGCCTGACCGAAACCCTGGGGATGATGCTGCCCGGCGGTGCCACCCCCGGCGCGTCCACCGGCGCCCGGCTGCGACACGGCGTCGCGACCGGGCGCCGCGCCGTGGAGCTCGCCCGCGCGCACAGCCCGAAACCGCGGGAAATCCTCACCCGCGAGGCGTTCGAAAACGCGATCAAGGTCCTGGCCGCCGTCGGTGGTTCCACCAATGCGCTGATCCACCTGATCGCGGTGGCCCGGCGCGCGGGCGTCGACCTGGTGCTCAGCGACTTCGACACGATCGGCACGAAGATCCCGCTGCTCGTCGACTGCAAGCCGTCGGGCAGCAACTACCTGGAGGACTTCCACCGTGCGGGCGGAATTCCGGTGCTGCTCAAGGAACTCGAACGACACCTGGACACCTCGGCGGTCGGGGTCGCCGGGCGGTCCCTCGCCGAGCTGATCGAGGACGTCCGCCCGCACCCCGGCACGCGGCCGGTGGTCCGGACCCTGGACGACCCGCTCGGCGCGCCCGGGGCGCTCGCGGTGCTCACCGGCTCGCTCGCCCCCGCCGGCGCGGTGATCAAGACCTCGGCGGCGACCCCGGACCTGTTGCAGCACACCGGACCGGCGTTCGTCGTGGACGCCGGGCAGGACATCGCCGCCATCCTCGACGACCCGGACCTCGACCTCACCCCGCAGCACGTGCTGGTACTGCGGATGGCAGGCCCGATCGCCGGCGGGATGCCCGAGGCGGGCGCGCTGCCGATTCCGGCAAAGCTCGCGCGCCAGGGCGTGCGCGACATGGTCCGCGTGTCCGACGGGAGGATGAGCGGCACCTCGTACGGAACCGTGGTCCTGCACTGCGATCCGGAAGCGGCGGCGGGCGGTCCCCTCGCCGCGGTCCGCAACGGGGACCTCATCCGGCTGAACGTCCCGGCGCGGCGGATCGACCTGCTCGTCGACGAAGCCGAAGTGGCGAGGCGGCTGGCCGAGTTCACGCCCGCACCCTTGCCGGCGCGGGGCTGGCGGCGGCTTTACGCCGAAACCGTGCTGCCCGCCAGTGAGGGTGCCGACCTGTCGTTCTTGTAGCCTGTTTTCCTCGCCTGCCAACGAAAGGGTTGTGCGCGTGAAGCCACTGTCCAGTGAGAGCTCGTCGCTGACCGAACAGGTCTTCGAACAGATCAGGGGCGCGATCCGGTCCGGCGAACTGGCGCCCGGCTCACTGCACTCCGTCGCGGACATCGCCGGTCAGCTGGGAGTGTCCCGCACGCCGGTCCGCGAGGCGCTCCTGCGGTTCGCGGCCAACGGCATGGTCAAGTTCGAGCGCAGCCGCGGGGTGCGGATCCTCGAGCTGTCCATCAAGGACATCGAAGAGATCTACTCGCTGCGGCTGTTGCTCGAAGCGCCGTCGGCCTATCGCGCGGCGACGCGGATGAGCGATCGCGACCGCGCGGTCTTCAAGAAAGCGTTCGCCGGGATGCGCCGGGCAACGGAAACAAGCGACGAGCTCCTTTTCCAGAAACACGACTTGGTGTTCCACGACGCGATCGTGCGCGCGGCGGGCAACGACCGGGTCGTCGCGGTCGTGGCGAACACCCGCGCCCAGATGCACGCGCTGGGCCTGTCCACGACGAAGACCCGCACCCTCGCCGACATCCTCGCGGTACACGAGAAGATCTACGACGCCATCGTCGCGGGAAACCCGGAAGCCGCCGGCGAGGCGGTGCAGGATCATCTCATCGGGACCCTGACGATGATGGCCAAGCAGTCCCTCGACCCGGAGGACGCCGCGCAGTACGAGCCCCCGGTCACCCGCCTGAAAATCGTCCCCGAGAGCTGAAGCATCGCACCTTCCTCAACCAATGGGTTGATAATGCCGAGACGATGGTCTAACCTCGGTATTCAACCGAAGAGTTGAGGACGACCGGTGGACGACAGTACGGATCAGCTCAACCGGGTGTTCGCGGCACTGGCCGACCCGACCCGGCGCGATCTGGTGGCCCGGCTGGCCGGCGCGGACGCGACCGTGGGCGAGCTGGCGGAGCCGTATGACATGAGCCTCCAGGCGATCTCGAAGCACGTGAAGGTGCTCCAGGACGCCGGCCTGGTGACCCGCAGCAAGAACGCCCAACGCCGGCCGGTGCACCTGGATGTGGAGGTGTTCGACCTGATGACGAAGTGGATCGAGCGCTATCGCCGGAAGGCCGAGGAGCGTTATCAGCGCCTCGACGCCCTGCTGGGCCGGCTGGCCGGCGACGAGGAACCCGAGCAAACCCCCAGAGAGGCAGGATGACCATGACCAAGCACGAGACCGAGATCGTGGCGGACGAGAAGGTGCCGACGATCCAGATCATCCGCGAGTTCGACGCGGCCCCGGAGCAGGTGTTCCGCGCCCACATCGACCCCGAGCTCTACCGGCAATGGATCGGACCGCGCTCGGTGACCACGAGGATCACCAGATGGGACGGCCGCACCGGCGGCGCGTGGGCCTTCGCCAACGACCGGGGCGGCGAGGAGATCGCCTCCTTCTACGGCAGCTTTCACGAAGTGCGGCCCCACGAGCGGATCGTGTGGACCTTCACCTACGAAGGCGAGCCGGACTCGGTCGCGCTGGAGACACTGACCTTCGAGCGACTCGAAGGCGGGCGTACGCGACTGAAGGCGCTGAGCGTGGTGAAGGACTTCGAGACCCGTGACGGCATCCTGTCCAGCGGCATGGACGTCGGGGTCAATGAGGGCTACGACAAGCTCGACGAGCTGCTCACAAAGGGGGCCTGAATGGCGCCGGCAGCCACGACTCCGGCCGAGCGGCACGCACAGGACGCGGCCCGGTTCACCGAATTGGTCCAGTCCACCTCGGCCGGCGATTGGGTGCGGCCCACCCCGGTCGCGGAGTGGACGGCTCTCGACATCGTGAAGCATCTGGTCGAGTGGTCCCGCGGCTTCCTCACCGGGGCCGGGATCGAGCTCCCGGCCCTGGACGTCGAGGCCGACCCGGTCGGCGCCTGGACCCAGCACGTCAAAGACATCCAGGCGATCCTCGACGAGCCCGCCGGACGCGTGCTCAGCAACCGCCACATCGGCGACAAACCCGTGCAGGACGCGATCGACCAGTTCTACACCGGCGACGTCTGGATGCACTCCTGGGACCTCGCCAAGGCGCTCGGCCAGGCGCCCGACCTGGGTCAGGAACGCTGCGCCGCCGCACTGGCGGCGATGCGGCCGATGGAGTCGATCCTGCGCGACAGCGGGCAGTTCGGTCCCGCCGTACCCGTCTCCCCCGAAGCCTCGGCACAGGACAAGTTGATGGCCTTCATCGGCCGCGACCCGGCCTGGCGGCCCGAAGACGCTTACCCGGCGACCGGGCGGGGCGCCGCCATCGACTCCAGTGCCGACCACAGTTCGCGCTCGCGTTCCTCGCTATAGGACTCCGGCGAGCTGGACATGACCTTTTCCCGGTCGATATAGGCGCCGGACGGCGCGGGCCGCGGGCCGGTGACCGCCGCGGCGAGCTGGGTACCGGCGCGCTCCGCGGTGTTGACGCCGGGAAAACGAGTGAAGACGTGGCGGAAGAGCCAGTTGCCGAGCCGGTCGGCCCGGACCAGGCCGGTGCCGGGGGTGAACGCCGGATTGAACGTGTAGACCTCGGCGTCGGGCATCCGGCGGGCCAGCTCGTGGACCAGGTAGACAACGCCGAGCTTGCTGGTCGAATAGGCGACGCGGCCCTTCACGTCCGCGGGCCGGGCCACGACGGCCGGAGTGGTCCAGCGCGGGGCGGGCACCAGGCCGAAGGTGTGCTGGAAGGTGCCGAAATGGGCGTCGCTGCCGGTGATCACGATGCGCGCGCCCGGCTTGAACGTGAGCGCCCGGATCAGCGCGAAATGGGCCAGGACGTTGACCCCAAAGGTCAGCTCGTAGCCGTCCACTGTGGTGCCCCGACTGTCGGGGAGCTGCAGGCCGGCGTTGCCGACGTAACCGTCGACGGGCTCCGTGATCCGCGCGGCGGCGGCCCGCACCTCGGCCAGTGAGGCCAGGTCGGCGCGGATCGTGGTGACCCGCGGGTGGTCGATCGTCTCACCGCGGGCGATCACGATCAGCCGCAGCTCGGGGTCGTCGCGCAGCATCAGCTCGGCGGCTTGCCGGCCGAGCCCCCGGGAAGCGCCGGTCATCACGAGGGTGGTCATGGTTCCTCCAGAAACCAGGTACTAATTGGTACTCGATACCATATCGTACTGCGACCTGTTTCCGCTAGGCTGAGTGCATGGCGGACCTCACGCTGCGCGAGCGCAAGCAGCAGCGCGCTCGGCAGCAGATCATCGACGCGGCCTGGGCGCTGTTCGGCGAGCACGGCTTCCCGGCTGTGTCGGTGACCGATATCGCCGAGCGGGCCGAGGTCGGCCGCACGACGTTCTTCCGCTATTTCGGCGACAAGCAGGAGGTCCTCTTCGCCGACGAGGAGGTGCTGCTCTCGACCATCCGGGCGACGCCGGCCGAGGACGAGACGGCTGCCGACCTGCCCGCGGCGATCCGGCAACTGTGGCGGCTCACCGAGTCGATCGGCGGCCTGATCTTCGGCGACCCCGCGTTGTGGGCGCTGCGGGCACGGCTGCTGGCCGGCAACCCGGAACTGCGCGACCGTGCGGGACGAAAGCTGGACCGGGTCGCGGACGCGCTGACCGAGGTCCTGTGTGAGCGCGGCACGGACCCCGATCTGGCCCGGACCGCCGCGGAGATCGGCGTAGGCTGTTTTCGTGCGGCACAACAGATCGCGGGCGAGAACCCGGCCGGTGTGATGCCCGCAATGCGCGAGGCGATCGCCCGCGTCCTGGGTCAACCCACTCATTCAGTGAGACCCGAGAAAGAAGGACCACCTCATGGCTGAGAGCGACCTGCGCTCCTGGTACCTGCGCTATGGCGCGGCACTCAATGACCGTGATTTCGACGGCCTGCACGAGTTCGTCAACGACAAGGTCCTGCTGAACGGTGAACCTGTCACCCGGGACGCCGTAATCGCGGGCCTGAAGCAGCTCGTCGACGCCGTTCCGGACATTCACTGGGAACTCGCGGAAATGCTGATCGACCGCGACCGCATCGCGGTACGGGCGATCAACACCGGAACCCCGGCGAAAGAATGGCTCGGGGTGCCCCCTTCCGGGGCCTCCTTCGAGATCGTCGAGCACGCCATCTACCGGGTCGAGAACGGCCGGTTCGTGCAGATGACGAACCTGCACGACTCAGCCGAAATGCTTCGGCAATTGACCGCCTGACATTCACCAGTGCTGCCGCGGCGGTGCCCGGCTTACCGCCACCGCCGCGGCATATTGTGGGAAGGCTCCGGAAGGACGGCCGAGCGCGGTCGCACCACCCGAACGTGGGCGAATTGGGCCTCGGTCAGCACCTGTTCGACCTCAGACTGGTGTAGATATTCGGGCGCCACCGGGAACACCATCTCCCCAACCCGGAATCGTGCAACCGATTGACGGCCCGGACCGGGTACGAAAATATGCCCCGCGCCCTCCGCGCCCGCCCAGTGCGCGAAAATGAGGACACCACCAGACCACACCACCCGCGCCATTTGGGTAAGCGCTTTCACAACGTCGGCCTTCCCCGGATAGAGCACGCCGAACATCGAGAATGCCGCGTCGAACTCGTTGTCGTACCGCAGACTGGCAGCGTCCATCACCTCTGCGGGAAGAACCGGGACTTCGCCCTGCCGGAGGTCAGCGATCCAGCAATGCCCGCCGCGCCGGCCGCAATACACACGAACCCGCGCAAGCCGTTGGCGCTGCGCCAGATCAGCGAAATCGCCCAGACGTCGGGGACGGCGTTCAGCAAACGCCCGGCATCGTCAGGCGGGGGCTGGGGGGTCGGGTTCGTCCCAGCCGAGGGCGGAGTCCATCGCCGTGGCGAAGATTGTGGCCATCGTCGACAGGTAGGTGGCGGTGACGTGGTTGTTGTCCAGGTACACCAGCACGTTGCCGAGCACCGGCGGGCAGATCTCGGGCGTGCAGTAGTAGTCGCTGAGGTCCACAAAGGACACGTTCTGCGGCAGGTCGTCGAGGTGGTGGTAGGGCGCGTCGGCGGCATAGAGATCGGCCCGCGGTGTCGCGCAGTCGGGCGCGTCCCGGCCGAGTGCCTCGACGCAGGCCGACGGCGACGTGTCGTAGCGGGGGTTGTCGCGCACGGCCACGATGGGGATGTTCTCGCTGTCGAGTTTCCACCATTGGGCTACGAAACCGGGCGGGGTGTTTTCGTCGACCCCGACCCGGACGTCGCGGGTGGCGGTGGTGATCACGGCGTCAGGCCGAAGGTCGAGGATTTCGTCGGCCGCGGCGGCGTTCCAGTTCTTGCACTCCACGTTGTCGGGTTCGATCTCGGAGTCGACCGAAAACGGGCACCCGCCACGGGACAGGACGATCAGCTCCCAGTTGCGCTGCTCGGCGACCGGCAGCAGGGCGGCGATGAACTGGGTCGGATGTGAGTCGCCGACGATGACGATCCGCTTGTCCGGCGGCCCCTCGGTGGTGCTGGTGCAGACCGAAAGTTCCGCCCCGCGCGGGGAATCCTCGCAGTTGTCGATCCACGCGAAGTCCTCGCCGACCGCGAGGAACGACGGCGCAAGCGGCGGGTTCGGCTTGCCCTGGTAGGTGAACCCGCCGGTCAGCGCGAGCGCGCCGGGATGATCGGCGTCGGCCGCGGTGATCGTCCGCGAGCGGATCAGGTGGTCGCCGGCGACCTGCCAGGCCACGGCGGCCACCAGGACGGGCGCCATCGCGAGCGCGGCGAACCGGTAGGCACCCCAGCGGGTGCGCACCCCGATGCGGGACTCCCGGACGGGCTTCTCGACCAGGTGGTAGGTGGCGGCCGACAGCACCAGCGCGGTGCCGACGACCACCGCACCGCCGGCCGGGCCGACTTCGACCCGGCCGCGGGCGACGAGGTAGAACACCAGCACCGGCCAATGCCACAGGTACAGCGAGTAGCTGAGGTTGCCCAGGTAGGCCAGCGGCCGCGACGACAGCAGCCGGTCCGCGCCCACCGCGGTTCCCGTCGCGCCGGCGGTGATCACCACGGCCGCCGAGAGGGTCGGCCACAACGCGACATAGCCGGGGAACTGGGTGCCCACCTGGAACACCAGGCCGCAGGCGACGAGCCCGGCGACACCGATCCAGCCGAGCGCGATCCGCAGCAGCCGCGGCAACGCCACCTGATCGATGACGAGCGCGAGCAGGCCGCCCAGCGCGAACTCCCACACCCGGGTCAGCGAGTTGAAGTAGGCCAGCGGCTGGTCGGCGGCGGTCAGCCACACCGAGTACGCCAGCGACGCGGCGAAGATCACCAGCAGCGCGGCCACCACCGCGGTCCGCAGACGGCGCCGTGCCAGCAGCGCGACACCACCGATCAGCAGCGGCCACACCACGTAGAACTGGCCCTGGATGGCCAGCGACCAGAAGTGCTGCACCACACTGGCTTCGTTGTGCTGCGCGAAATAGTCCGCCGCGTCGAAGGTCAGCCGCCAGTTCTCGACGTACAGCGCCGAGGCGACGACCTCCCGGATCGTCTGCAGCCAGCGTCCCTGCGGCAGCAGCAGCACGCTCAGCCCGGCCGTCACCAGCAGCACCACGAGCGCGGCCGGGAACAACCGTTTGATCATCCGGCCCCAGAACTCGCGGTAGCCGATCCGGCCACGCAGGCTCGCCCGGACCAGCTGGCCGGTGATCAGGAATCCCGACAGCAGGAAGAACACGTCGACGCCGCCGGAAATCCGGTCCAGCCACACGTGATAGACCACGACCAGCGCGCACGCGAGCGCCCGCAGTCCCTGGATCTCCGGCCGGTATCGCCGGGCCGGCTGCACACTGTTCAGGCTCCCCACCACCGTGACGTTACCGACGAAGCCGACATCCCCCGCGGGCGGCCACGATCATGCGAAGTAGCGCAGCCACACGTACCCCCAGGCGATGGCGGTGCTGAGGATCGTGACGACGATGCCGTAGCGGGTGAACTGCCAGAAGCTGATCGGGTGACCCGCGCGGGCGGCGATCCCGATCGCGACGACGTTGGCGCTGGCGGCGACCGCGGTGCCGTTGCCGCCGAAATCGGCACCCAGCGCGAAGGCCCACCACAGGGCCTCGCCGGTCGCGGGGTCGGCGACGTCGGCGACCATCCCTTCGACGACCGGGGTCATCGTGGCCACGTAAGGAATGTTGTCGAAGAACGCGCCGAGCGCGCTCGAGCCGAACAGCAGCGCGGTCGCGGCCGCGAAGTGGTTGTCCCCGAACAGGCGCGCCGTCTGGTTGCCGGCGGTTTCGATGACGCCCGTGTAACCGAGTCCGGCGACCATCACGAACAGGCCCATGAAGAACACGAGCGTGGGCCACTCGACCTCGGCGAGCACGTCACCCAGGTCCGCCCGGGTCACCAGCAGCATGACCCCGGCGCCGACGAGGGCCACGATCGACGGGGCGAGGTGGAGGACGGAGTGCAGCGCGAAACACAGCACGATCGCGCCGAACACGATCAGGCAGCGGCGCAGCATGACCGGGTCGGTGATCGCGCGCCGTTCCTGCAGCGCCATCACCGCGGCCACGTGCTCGGGGTGATACCGGAACGCCTTGCGGAACAGCACCTTGGTGAACAGCACGAAGGCACCGAAGATGACGGCGACGATCGGCGCCATGTGCACCAGGAAGTCGGTGAACCCGAGTCCCGCGCGGCTGCCGATGATGATGTTGGGCGGGTCGCCGATCAGGGTGGCGGCACCACCGATGTTCGACGCGAGCACCTCGGCGATCAGGTAGGGCTGGGCGGGGATGCGCAACCGGTTGCACACGACCACCGTGACCGGCGCGACCAGCATGATCGTGGTGACGTTGTCGAGGAACGGCGAGGCGATGGCGGTGATCGTCATGAACATGACCATCAGCGGGTACGGCCTGCCCCGGGCTTTCTTGGCCGCCCAGATGGCGAGGTAGTCGAACACGCCGGTCTGCTTGACGATCCCGACGATGATCATCATGCCCAGCAGCAGGAAGATGACGTTCCAGTCGATGCCGGTGTGCTCGGAGTAGAACACGTCGGTGCCGGGGATGAGGCCCAGTACCGCCATGACACCGGCGGCGATCAGCACCACTTTGACCTTGTCGGCCTTCTCCGTGGCGATGAAGAAGAACGCGACGACGAAGACGGCGAGTGCGAGGACGGCCGTCACGGCGCCAGCCCTGGTGGTCCGGCGGCCGTTACGGCTTCATCGGGGCGGGCGAGGCGACACAGCATGGGGACCTCCGGGGCAGGCGGCTTCGGCGGATGGCTGGCGCGTCAGTCCTCGGGGCCGAACACCGCCAGGCTGGTGATCAGCCGGTCGAGCGTGATGGCACCGGTGAGCACGCCCGCGTCGTCGACGACCGCGACGAGCGGGCTGTGCTGGCGGGCCATCAGCGCGGCCACCTCGAACAGCGTCGCGTCGTCGCGGACGGTCGCCGGTTTCGCGGGACGGCGGGGAGCGCAGTCGCCGACGGTCCGGTCGGCCAGTTCCAGCCAGAACCGGTCGGCGTGGTCCTCGTCGACCGCGCGGACCAGCGCCGGATCGTCCTGATAGGACCCGGACACCGCCAGCCGCAGGACCTGGGTGCCGGGCAGCACCGCCCACAGGCGCGACCACTCGTCGACGACGATCAGCCCGGGCAGCCGGCTCACCGCCATCACCCGGACCGCCTGGGCCACCGGGTCGTCGACGGTGACCGTCGGAACGTGCATGGCGATGTCGCGTGCTCGCATGGCATCCCGTTCGGTGTGCAGGGCCGGCCACGGTGCTGACATGTCCCCGATGCCTCCGTTCTCGGCGGGCCTTCGTCTCCTACTCCCCCGAGTTTCGGCGAACGCGCAGGTCACGACCATCGGGCCGGGCACCCATTCCGGCCGGGGCCGGCCATGTAGACGGGTGAAGATGGGTGCCGGCCCGGATGGACAGCCGCGCGTTTTCGGGTCACGCTCGCGTCTGTGTCCCTGTTCCGGCGGATCTTCCTGCTCAACGCGACCGTGCTCAGCGCCGCCACGGCCTTGCTGCTGCTGGGCCCGGTGACGGTGTCCACCCCGGCCCTGTTCACCGAGGTGCTCGTCCTCGTCACCGGCCTGATCGTGGTGCTCGTCGCCAACGCGGTCCTGCTGCGGATCGGCCTGGCGCCGCTGCAGCGACTCACCCGCACGATGACCACGATCGATCTGCTGCGGCCCGCACCGCGGCTGGCGCCTCAGGGCAACGGGGAGGTCGCCGAGTTGATCCGCACCTTCAACACCATGCTCGACCGCCTGGAGGCCGAACGCGGTTTCAGCGCCGCGCGGGCGCTCTCGGTGCAGGAGGCCGAACGCAGCCGGATCGCGCGGGAACTGCACGACGAGGTGGGCCAGTCGCTCACCGCGGTGCTGCTGGAGCTGAAGCGGATCGCGGACAGCCGCCTCCCGGCCGCGGCGGGCGAAGAACTCCGGCCGGCGCAGGAAACGACCCGCGGTGCCCTCGACGAGGTCCGCCGGATCGCCCGCCGGCTGCGTCCCGGTGTGCTGGAGGAACTCGGCCTGGCCAGTTCCCTCAAGGCGCTCGCGGGCGAGAGCACCGACCACACCGACGTCACCGCGACGGTCCGGATCGACCCGCACATCGGGCATCTCGGGGAGGACGCCGAACTGGTCCTGTATCGCGTCGCACAGGAAGGGTTCACCAACATCGTCCGCCACGCGGGCGCCCGGCACGCCGAGCTGATCCTTCGGGCGAGCGCCGGGCAGGTCGAACTGCGCCTGCGCGACGACGGGCGCGGAATCGGCGACGCGACCGAAGGAGCCGGGATCACCGGGATGCGGGAACGCGCCCTGCTGATCGGCGCGCGGCTCACCATCGGCCCCGCGCCGGGAGCGGGCACCGAGATACGGCTGGTGGTACCGGTGGCCGAGGAGGAGCGATGACCGTGCGCATCCTGCTCGCCGACGACCACGCCCTGGTGCGGCGGGGCGTGCGGCTCATCCTCGACAACGAGCCGGACCTGACCGTGGTCGCCGAAGCCGGGGACGGCGCCGAAGCCATCGCCGCGGCACGGGCCGAGGAACCGGACCTGGCCATCCTCGACATCGCGATGCCGCGCCTGACCGGCCTCCAGGCGGCGCGTGAACTGTCGCGCATCCAGCCCGGCCTGCGGATCCTCATGCTCACGATGTACGACAACGAGCAGTACTTCTTCGAAGCGCTCAAAGCCGGCGCGTCCGGGTATGTGCTCAAGTCCGTCGCCGACCGGGACCTGGTCGAAGCCTGCCGGGCGGCGATGCGCGGCGAGCCATTCCTTTATCCGGGCGCGATCACGTCGCTCATCCGCGACTACCTCGACCGCGCCCGCAACGGCGACGGGATCCCCGAGCGCGCCATCACCCCACGCGAGGAGGAGATCCTCAAGCTCGTCGCCGAAGGGCACTCCTCCAAGGAAATCGCCGACATCCTGTTCATCAGCGCGAAAACCGTCGAGCGTCACCGGGCCAACCTGCTGCAGAAACTCGGCCTCAAGGACCGCCTGGAACTGACCCGCTACGCGATCCGCGCCGGGCTGATCGAACCGTGAATTACCGCGTTGTGAGGTGACTCACCGGGCACTTCGGCGGACGCGCGGGAACCAGGCCAGTCCCTCATGCGACCACTGCTTCTGAGACGTCGAGGACGGCGAGGGAGAAAACCTGTGGGAGCACTGCGCTGGACGGCGGCGATCGTCACTGTCCTTTTCGGACTGACGGCGTGCGGCAGCGCCGACCCGGCCACGCCCGCCGCGGCGTCCAGCTCCACGGAAACGGGCGGGCACCCCTGCCCGGAACCGCCGCGGCTGTCCTCGCCGCCGCAGCGGGTGGTCACGATGGACGGCGCCGCCGCGGCGATCCTCGAGCGCCTGGGCGTCGGCGACAAGATCGTCGGCACCGCCGCGCCGGACTTCTTCAAGGCCTTCACCGGCGACGAAGCCGCGAAACTGGCGAAGATCAAGGTGATCGACCCCGGCCAGGGCAACGCGGAAGCCGTGATCGCCGCCAAGCCCGACCTGGTCGTCGGCATCTCCAGTTACAGCTTCGGCGGGTTCGACGGCACCCCGAGCGTCGAGCAGCTCGCCAGGGCCGGCGCGAAGTCGCTGGTCGCCTGTGACACGAGCATGGGCGCGGCGGTCAAGGATCTGACCGAGACGACCACCTTCGTGCAGCAGGTGGCCAAGGTCTTCGGCGTCGAACAGCGCGGGGCCGAGCTGGTTTCCTGGATCACCGCGTCGGTCGAGGGGGCCAAGCGCACGGCGGGAACGCCGGTGCGGGTGCTGGCGCTGTCCACGCCACCCGCGGCCGGGCAGCCGGTGCGGGCTCAGGGCGGGACCGGGCTGGCCAACGGGGTGATCACGCTGGCCGGTGGCACGAACATCGCCGAGGACGCGCCGCAGGAGTTCGCGAGCCTGAGCGCCGAAGAGGTCGTCCGGCGCGACCCGCAGGCGATCGTGGTGATCTCCGGCTTCGCCCCCGGCAGCGACGACGCCCTGCTCACCGCGATCCGCAGCAGTCCGGTGCTGGCCGCGACGACGGCGGTGCGGGAGAACCGCCTTGTCGTTGTGCCGCAAAGCATCCTGCTCTCCCCCAGCGTGCTCAACGGCGACGCGGTCGCGAAGATCGCCGAAGCGCTCCACAAGTGACAGTGCGACGGGGAAGCGGTCTGCTCGGCGGGATCCCGATCGCCGTGATCCTCGTCGTGCTCGCCGCCACGCTGACGGTGTCCGCGCTGGTCGCTGTCGGCCTCGGGCCGGTGGCCATCTCGCCCGGTGAGGTGACGTCGATCGTCGGCGCCCACCTCGCCGGGCGTGGCACGCCCGGACCGGCCGACTTCATCGTGTGGAACCTGCGCGTGCCACGGGTCCTGCAGGGCGTGTTCGTCGGCGCGGGACTGGCCGTGGCCGGACTGCTGACCCAGGCGATGGTCCGCAACCCCCTCGGTGAGCCCTTCATCCTCGGGCTCACTTCGGGCGCCGGCGCCGGCGCCGTGCTCGTGCTGACCACACTCGGCGCCGGCGTCGCCGGCCTGCTCACGCTGCCGCTGGCCGCGTTCGGCGGCGCGGTCGCCACCGCGCTGGTGGTGTTCGGGTTTTCGCGGGCCGGCGGGCGGATCCAGGCCGGGCGGATGGTGATGACCGGAATCGCGGTCGGGCAGCTGCTCGCCGGGGTGATCTCGTTCCTGCTGCTGCGCACGCACGACGTCGACGCGCAGCAGCAGATCTTGTTCTGGATCCTCGGCAGCCTGGCCGGCGCCCAGTGGTCGCTGGCCCTGACCTGTTCGGTGGTCGTCCTGGTCCTGGTGATCGCGTCGGCGGCGGGCGCGGGGCGGCTGAACCTGCTGGTGCTAGGCGACGACGGCGCCGCGTCGCTCGGGCTCGACGCCGCCCGGGCCCGCGCCGTGCTGCTGGTGATCGTCGCGCTGCTGACGGGGACCGTGGTCGCGGTGTCGGGCAGCATCGGGTTCCTCGGCCTGATCGTGCCCAACCTGACCCGGTTGCTCGTCGGCGCCGACCACCGCCGCGCGCTGCCGGTCACGGCGCTGCTCGGCGCGCTCGTGATCGTCTGGGCCGACACCGCCGCCCGGCTGGTGCTGGCCCCGACCGAGCTGCCGATCGGCATCCTCACCGCGGCCATCGGGGTGCCGCTGTTCCTGGTGGTGCTGCGCCGCAGCGCGGCGGGAACGGTGGGCCTGTCGTGAAACTCGTCTTCGACGGCGTTTCCGCCGGCTACACCGACGTGCCCGCCGTCCACGATGTCACGTTGACGATCGCGCCCGGTGAGTTCGTCGCGGTCGTCGGGCCCAACGGCAGCGGCAAGTCCACTTTGCTCAAGACCGTCTACCGGGCCCTGCGCCCGCGCGCGGGGGCGGTGCTGCTCGGGGACGACGACGTCTGGAGTGCGCGGCACCGCGACGTCGCCCGCCGCGTCGGGGTGCTCGGCCAGGACCAGGCCGGTGGCTACGACTTCACCGCACGCGAAGCGGTGCGGCTCGGCCGCTACCCGCACCTCGACGCGTTCGACCGGCTCACCGCCGGCGACGAGGCGATCGTCGCGGACGCGCTGAAACGTACTGGCGCCACGGGGTTCGCGGACCGTCCACTGTCCACATTGTCCGGCGGGGAACGCCAGCGCGTGCTGCTGGCCCGTGCCCTCGCCCAGCAGCCGGAGGTGCTGGTGCTGGACGAACCGACCAACCACCTCGACCCGGCGCACCAGATCTCCGCGCTGGCGCTGGTGGCCTCACTCGGGATCACGGTGGTCGCCGCGCTGCACACCCTGGACCTCGCCGCCCGGCACGCCACGACGATCGTCGCCCTCAAAGCGGGCACGATCGCCGCGGCCGGCGCGCCGGGAGAGGTGCTGGTCCCGGAGGTGTTCCGTGACGTGTTCGACGTGGACGGCAGTGTCATCCCGGACCCCGTCGACGGAAGGCCGCGGGTACTGCTGCGCGAACTCGCCGACTGACTCGGAACCCGGCGTCAGCGCCAGAAATCGGCGAGCTGCCCGGCAAGAGCGCGCCCCTGGTGGTAGCCGACTCGGGCGGCGGGTGGGCGCAGCGACAGATCCACCGCGTTGGCGCCGAACATGTGCTCCGAGTCGCTGTCGGGGAAAATGGTCTCGACCTTGCTGCCGCCGGCACGTAGTTCGTCGACCTGTGCCGCGAGTTGGCTGCCCCACGCCAGCGGCACCCGTGATCTGCCGCCGAAGGGGGACAGGACCAGCACCCGCCCGAATCCCGCCGCCAGATCGGCATTCTCGTTGCGCCGGTAGCCGCCGTCGATGTATCGGTTGTCCCCGATCCGGTGGGGAGCGGCGCCGGGCCCGGAAGTGCTCGCGGCCACGGCGTCCACCAGGTCCACTCCGCTGTCGCGGTCGAACACGACCGGCTCACCGGTGTGGGCATCGACGGCCACGATGAGGATCGGCCGTTGTGGCCAGTCTTGGCTGGGCAGCCGAGCGGCGACGACAGCGCGCCGCGTCGGCCCGGAGCTGCCCGGCGTCGCATCCAATTCGAGTGCCGCCGCACCCAGCCGGCGGCGCATATCAGCCGGATCCTCAGCGGCGGCAATGATCCGGCCGGTCTTCTCCAGCAGGCCCGCCACATTCGGGCCACGTCCACGGCCGGACCCAGCCGGCTGGGGCGAGGCGGCCAGGATGGCGGCAAACAGTTCGGCCGGGCTCGTGCCGCTGATCTGGGCCGCGACCGTCGATCCGGCCGACGTCCCGATGATCAGATCGGCCGCGGTCACATCCAGCCCGGCCTCGGACAGACCGGCGACGACGCCGATCTCCCACGCATTGCCGGTCGCGCCGCCACCACCGAGGACCAACGCGCGCGTGGCGGGGGTGACATGCGGAACTGAAGAAGGTGTTGTGTTCATGGGAGTCGCCTTTCGCGATTTGCCTTTCGGCGCTCCCGGCGACTACCTCAGTCGCGCGATCGTGAACTGCGAGAGAGCACCCACTGCCGACACTGCGTTCATGGGTCTCACCTCCAGCCGATAGATCACGATCGCCGAAACGCTAACACCCCGGCGGCGCGGCCGGCAACCGATAAACACGGGTCGCGGTCGACCCGTAGATTTCGTCCTTTTCGGTCGCGGACATCGAGTCGAGGAGGGCAGCCACAGCGCCGAGCACCTCGCGGTAACTACCGGCCAGCAGGCAGACCGGCCAATCGGAGCCGAACATCAGGCGCCCCGGACCGAACAGCTCGATCACCCGCTCCACATACGGCCTGAGGTCGTCCACCCGCCACGACCCCCAATCAGCCTCCGTGATCATGCCGGACAGCTTGACCGCGACATTGGGCAGTTCCGCGAGACCGGGAATCCGGCTGGTCCAGGCAGGATCCGCACCCGAAGCGATCGCCGGCTTCGCGATGTGGTCGAGCACGAACCGCAAATCGGGCAGGTCGGCAGCCAACCGTATGGCCGCCGGCAGCTCGCGCGCCTTCACCAGCAGGTCGTAAGTCAATCCGCGCTCCTGGACGGCTCTCAGGCCACGCCGAACGTCAGGTCGAGAGTGCCAATCGGCGTCCTGCTCGTCGTGAGCCGGATGGCGGATGCCGACCAGCCACCTGCCGCCTGGTCCCGCCATCAACCGGTCGAGATCCGAGACGACTTCCGGGCTCGTCAGGTCGACCCAGCCGACGACGCCGCGAATGAAATCGGTGCGATCCGCGATGCGCAGGAACGTCTCGGTTTCGCGGATGTCCGCCACGGCCTGCACCAGGACCGTGCCCGCCACACCGAGTTCACCCAATGCCGGCGCGAGATCGGCCGGACCGAAGTCACGCCTGATGGGATCCATTTCGGGTCCCGCCATCCACGGATACCCGAAATCGCCGATCGTCCAGAAGTGGTGATGGGCGTCGATCCGAGCGTTCATCCGAGTCCTTCGAACGAAGAAAGGTGCTCCGGGCCGCGGTGACCACCACGGCCCGGAGCACCTTACTCGATGCCCAGCACATCCACTGTGCGCGAGAAATCCGCGCTAGTGCACGCCGGCTCCACCGGTGGCCAGATCGCGGCCGTGGCGCATCCGGATGGCGACCACGAGACCGATCAGCGCGCACGCGGCGAACAGCAGGAACACAATGGTGTAGCCCGCGTCCGTGTAGACCGGCGTGTGGCCCTTGAGGGTCAGCACGTGTGAGGCGAGGATGGCGCCCACAATGACCGGCACCGCCGACGAGGTGAAGGCGGAGCAGAACGCGCCGAACCCGGTCGCCACACCGGTCATCCGCCCGGGCACCGCCTCGATGATGAGGTTGTTCAGCCCGCCGTAGTAGCTGCCACCCGCGATGCCGCCGATGACCGCGAAAACGACGTAGTACCACAACTGATCATGGAAGAACGCGGTCAGCAGGGAGATGGCCGTGCTGACACCGAGGCACATGATCATGACCTTGCGCGGCGAGATCTTGCGGGTGAGATAGCCACTCAGCGGACCGAAGACCATGCTCAACAGTCCCCAGCCGAGAATGACCACGCCGACCTTGCCGGTGGAGAGGCCGAACGCGTAGCTCGCGCCGGGGGTGCTCTTCGTCTGCAGCATCTGGGAAACCATGTAGGTCCACAGCAACGGCACCTGGCCGAGGAACGCCAGGACGATCGCCCGGCTGAGCCCGGGTCCGCGCAGCAGCTTCAGCGGGATCATGGGATCCTTCACGCGGGTTTCGGTGACGAAGAATCCCACCAGCAGGATCACGGAGATCACGAGCGGGAGCACCGCGCCCGTCGAACCCCAGCCCTTCGAACCGCCCTGGGTGATGCCGATCAGCAGCGACAGGGCGCCGAGTGTCAGCAACGCCGAACCCTTGATATCGATCTGCCGCAGGCTCGAGCGCTCGCCGGTAGGCCGGATGGAGGGCACGAAGATCGCCGCCAGGGCACCGAAAACGAGCATGTATCCGGCGCAGAACCAGAAGATCCCGTGGTAGTCGCCGACGCTCAGCAACGCTCCCGCCAGCAGGGGCGAGGCGAGGATCGCGACGCCGGTGGCCGTCGAGCCCATGCCGACCGCGATGGGAACCATCCTGGCCGGCATGTACTCGCGGAAGAAGGAGTAGATGACGCCCGGCAGGGCCACCGCGGACGCCTGCAGCACCCGGGCCACCATGATCAGGGTGAACGAGGTGGTCAACGCTCCGATCAAGGAACCGATGATGAACACCGCCGCGACCACCATCAGGATCCGCTTGCGGCCGAAGACATCCGCCAGCTTCCCCATCAACGGCTGGATCGACGCCGCGACGAGCAGGGTGACGCTGAAGACCCAGGGCAGCTGCGCCGGGGTGAACGGCGGGATCATGTGTGGCAGCACGGTGACGAACGCGGTCGCCCCATAGGTCGTGGTCTCCGCCATGAGCAGAACGACGACCAAGACGAATACGTAGTGCGCGGTGGACCGCTGCGGTGCGGTGGCCACCGGTGGAGACATTTCCTCGCTACGTGGTCGTTCCATTTCGGGCGTCGACATCGAGCGCCCTCCCTTCAGCCAGCGTCAGTGGTAGCGTTAGGCATTTTCACAACTTATGAGAATTCGGTGGACCGTTTTCCCATGGTGGGCGGGCACGTGTTACCTACCGAACTGACTGTCGTCAGTGCTCGTCGAGGCCGGGTCGACCGAGTCGTGGTGGTCCATCGCCCTCCTCGGCTCCCGGGTTGGACGGCATATGACCAACCCCATGTGCACAATCCATCAGAACCGCAGCGCGCTCTTTTGTCTAATGCATCTCGGCGCCGTTACCATGCGTCGGACGCATCAAACTTCAGCTCCCGGGAACGCCAGTCCATGATCGACCTGTCGAAACTCCGCCACGCGGTAGCGGTAGCCGCGGCCGGAAGCTATAGTGCCGCCGCACACGCGATTCCGATCTCCCAGTCGGCCCTGACCCGGAGTATCCAGTCACTCGAACGCCAGTACGGCCTGATCTTGTTCGAACGGGACAAATCCGGTGCCCGCTTGACCCCTGACGGCATCCGCTTCATCTCCCAGGCCGAGCGGTTGCTGCGGCACGCGCAGGCCATGGAGGAAGACGTCCACGGGCTCGCGGCGGGCCACGGTGCCACCATCAACTTCGGCATCGGCCCAGCTTCCGCGTTCACCTTCCTGCCCGGAGCGCTCCCCCGGTTGCTCGAAAGCGCCGCGGACATCCGGGTGCGGATCCGGATCGGTTCCAACAGCGCGCTGCGCAATCTGCTCAGGTCCGGCGAGATCGACTTCTACGTCGGCGGGGTGCCGCTGGACTCGGACACCTTCGTCATCTCGTCCGAGCTGACGGTCGAACCCATCGCCGTCACCTCCCGGCTCCAGCTCATCGTCCGGGACGGGCATCCGCTGCTCGAGACCACACCGACACGCGATGCCATCGCGGCATACCCTCTGGTGGCCGCGACCTTCGTCCGGGACACCCTTTCCGAGACCGACGTCGTCAGCCTGGGCATCCAGCGCCCCACGATCGAGATCGACGACTACGACCTGCTCACCGACCTCGTCCGCGCCACCGACGCCATCCTGGTCACCAGCTCCATCTTCAGCAAGTACCGCATCGACCTCGGCGTCGTCGCGCTGAACCTCGACACGCTCACCACGCCGAGGCCGGTCACCTACGCGCTGATCTACTCCAGCGAGCGTGGCTTGCCGCCGGTGGCGGCGAAGGTCTCGAAGGTCGTCGTCGACACCATCGCCGCCGCACTCCGCACCGAAGAAGCCTAGAGACCACCGTCCACACGCGACCCGAGCACCGCTCGGGGCAGGTCGCCGGGCCGTCTCTCTCGACGAGAATCGGGTTTTCACGTTACTGTCTGAACGGTCGGCCGCCCCACACCGCCGTGGAGGATGAGTAAAATGATTGAACTCGGTACGGAACTTCGCTGGCAAGACCCGATCTGCACGATCCCGATGGAACGCGTGCTCCTGTCGGAAAAAGTCGGCTACGACGCCGTCTTCACCGCCGAAGGGTACGGCAACGAAGGGATCGTCCCGCTGAGCTACATCGCCGCCCGCACCGAGCGGCTCAAGCTCGGGACGCGCATCATGGAGGTGACCGGGCGCCCGCCCGTGCTCGCCGGGATGGCCTACCAGACCCTCAACCACGTCAGCGGCGGCAACCGCGTGATCGCCGGACTCGGCAGCGGTTCGCCCCAGGCGACGGAAGGCTTCCACGGCCGCAAGTGGGGCGGCGCGGTCCCCCGGATGCGCGACTACGTGACCATCCTGCGTCAGGTCTTCGCCGGCCAGGACATCGACCACCAGGGCAGCCAGTGGGCGGCGCCCTACCGCGGCCCCGGCCACATGGGGATCCCCGCGGCTCCGATCGGGCTCCAGCCCATGGGGGACATTCCGATCTGCATCGGCGCTTCCTACCCGAGAATGGTCGAACTGGCCGCCGAGATCGGCGACGGCTGGATGCCGCCGGGATTCGCCCCCGGCATGATGGAGACCTACCGGCCGCTGCTGCAGCGGGGCTTCGACAAGGCCGGCAACGGCAAGGGTTTCGACACCTTCAAGATCTGGTCGCACGTCGATGTCATCGTCGACGACGACGTCCGCGAGGCCATGCGGCCGTACAAGGAGTACGTGGTCACGTGGTCGGGCATGCAGCGCGCGAACATGGAGGCGCGTGGCTACACCGAACTCGCCGACCAGCTCGCCGACATCATGGGCAATGTGACCCCCGCCGACGCCGAGGCGCGAGTGCAGCAGGGGCTGAACCTGCTGCCCGACCCGTTGTGGCAGCAGGCTCTGGACACCGTCCCGGACGAGTACATCGACGACGGCTGGCTGGTCGGCCCGGTCGAGCGCATTCGCAAGCGGGTCGACCCGTGGCTGAACTGCGGGCTCACCGGACTGATCGTGCGGTACGGCCCGCAGCTCGGTTCGGCGCCGGTGATGGAGAACCTCGACGTGTTCGTGGCGATCGCGGAGGCGGCCGGTAAGGAACCTGTTTCCTGAGCGGGGCCACGACGGCGTGAGACCAATTCCACTCGTCGCCGGGTAGCCAATTCGCCGGGCGCATCCTTGAATACTGGGGACCAGGCCGTTCACAGCCGAACCCCGGGAGTTTCGCGTGCCAGGATCTCAACCCAATGTGATCATCATCCTTTTCGACGATCTGGGCTACGGCCAGTTCGGATGCTTCGGCTCCGATATCTCGACGCCCAATCTGGACGCGCTCGCCGAAGGGGGTGCGCGCTACAACCGCTTTCACGTGACCGGCCTGTGTTCGCCGACCCGGGCCTCGCTGCTGACCGGTCGCAACCACCACCGGGTGGGCATGGGACAGCTCACCGAGAGCCCGCAGACCAGCCCGGGTTATTCCGCGCACGTCCCCGCCTCCGCCGGAACCCTCGCGCAGGTGCTGCGGAACAACGGGTACAACACGATGGCGGTCGGGAAATGGCATCTCACCCCCCGCTGGGAACGCAGCGCCCGCGGACCGTTCGATCGCTGGCCGCTCGGAATGGGATTCGAACGGTTCTACGGGTTCCTCGGGGCCGAGACCAATCACTGGGCCCCGGATCTCGTCAGCGACAACGGTCCCGTGGCGCCGCCGAAGGGGCCCGAAGAGGGTTACCACCTGACCGAGGACCTGACCGACAAAGCGATCCGGCTCATCCAGGACCAGCAGCAGACCGGCACCGACAAACCGTTTTTCATGTATTACGCGCTGGGCGCCATGCACGCGCCGCACCACGCGCCGCGGGAATGGATCGACCGGTACCGCGGGCAGTTCGACGAGGGCTGGGACGCCTGGCGCGAAAAGCTCGCCGAGCGGCAGAAGGAACTCGGCATCATGCCGGCCGACGCGGAACCGAGCCCCCGGCCCGAATGGGTCACGCCGTGGGCGGACATGTCGCCCGACGAGCAGCGGCTGTGCGCGCGCAGCATGGAGGTCTACGCCGGCTTCCTGAGCCACACCGACGAGCAGATCGGTCGCCTGACCCGGTTCCTGGACGAGCTCGACATCCTCGACGACACGCTCGTCTTCGTCATGTCGGACAACGGCGCGAGCCCCGAGGGCGGCCTCTTCGGGTCGAACAACTACCACCAGGTCGCCGGCAACCACGAGCGCGACGAGCAGGAGACGCTCGAACGGATCGACGAGCTCGGCGGGTTCAAGTCCTACAACCACTACGCGTGGGGCTGGGCCTGGGCGGGCAACACCCCGTTCCGGTTGTGGAAGAAGTTCACCTGGCTGGGCGGGACCCGGACCTCGCTGATCGCGCACTGGCCGAACGGCATCGCGGAGCCGGGCTCGGTGCGCGACCAGTTCTGCCACGTCATCGACGTCATGCCGACGGTTCTCGACGTCGCCGGTGTCACCGCCCCGGCGGAGATCAACGGGGTGACCCAGATGGACCTCGACGGCACCAGCTTCCGGGAGTCCTTCGCGGCGCGGGAGGCGCCCAGTGCGCGCACGTCGCAGTACTTCGAGATGGTCGGATCGCGGGCGATGTACTGCGACGGCTGGAAGGTCACCACCAACCATGTGGGCCCCACACCACCGCTGGAGAACCAGCTGATCCCCGGCAGCGGGTCCTACGACACGGACCACTGGGCGCTGTTCGACCTCAACGAGGACTTCGCGGAGACCACCGATCTGTCCGATAAGCACCCCGAGATCGTCACCCGGCTGGTCAACATGTGGTGGACCGAAGCCGGCCGCAACAACGTCCTCCCCCTCGACGACGGCTGGCTCTTCCGGCGCAACCGCCGCCAGGCCCCGCAACTGCCGCCGCGACGGTGGGTGTTCCGGCCGGGCGGCTCGCCGGTGTCGGAGTTCGTGCTGCCGCCCTTGAGGTTCGGGTTCACCCTCACCGCCACCGTGACCGCGGACGAGCCCGCGAGCGGCATCCTGGCCACGTTCGCGGACTGGAACCAGGGCTGGTCCTGGTACGTGCTCGACGGTCGGCCGGTCTTCGTGGTCAAGATCTTCGGCCGCCTGTACCGATTCCCGGCGGAGACCGTGCTCAGCGGCGGTGAGCACACGCTGGCCGTCGACTACCGCCCGGTGAAGGGATCCGGCGGCACGGTCGCATTGAACGTCGACGGGAAACCCAGCGGCGAGGGCCAGATCGCCGAGGATCTCCCGTGGTTCTGGCAGATGGGCCACCCCGGCCTGATCGTGGCGCGGGACCAGGGATTCCCGGTGTGTGCGGACTACACGCCGCCGTTCGAGTTCGCCGGGCGCGTGCACACCGTCGTCCTCGAGGTTCCCGACGGGGCGGCGCCGTCGCGTCCGAAGGCCCCGGCGGCGGGCGCGTTCACCCAGGCACTCCGGCACGAATGAGAGCCTGCTCCCGGCCACCGCGAGGTGGCCGGGAGCAGTGCGCTCACAACGTCATCGAGGGGTGTGGTTCGACCGGTGTCAGCACGACATTGACGCGTCCCTGCCGGGAAACCTCCGTCGCGTACCAGACCGTGTCGTCCGAGGCGAAGACGGTCAGTTTGCCCGGCTCGGCCGGGTCCCACTCCGCCTTCCGCATGTACAGCGGCGGCGCCATGAAGTACGAGCCGCTGACGATCGGATCACCGTCGACGACCAGCACCTCGAACGACGGGGTGCCGAGGACTTCTTCTTCCTCTTCGATCTCCTGCATCGCGACCGGCCTCAGTACTCGTCGGCGGGCGGTTCGCCGACCTCGGGGAAGAGGTCCTGGAACGACCCGACGGTGATCCTCCGGCGCACCGCGTCGGGCACGTCGTCGAACAGCTCGTGCAACGTCTTCTGCGTGTGCCCGTAGGTGCCCTCCAGATGCGGGTAATCACTACCCCACATCACGTTGTTCCACCCCAGATACTGCATCGCCCCCACCGCGGACTCATCATGCTGGAACGAGGCGTAGACCTGCTCGTACAGGAACTGCTTCGGCGGCTTCGACAACTGCGGCCGGACGTACATGCCGTGCTGGCGGTAGCCCTCGTTCATCCGGTCACCCAGGAACGGGCCCCAGGTCGCGCCACCCTCCGACACCAGAATCTTCAAATCCGGATGCCGCTCCAACGCACCGGAAGTGATCATCTGCATGGTGGCGACCTGACCACCCCAGGTGGTCTGGGTGTAGTTCAGCACCGCACCGCCGGGCCCGCGGAAAGCCTGGCCGAAGCCCTTGTCGGCGTCCACCGGCTCGGTGCCGATGTGGAACGCGAGGACCTGGTTGGTTTCCTCGATCGCGGTCCACAATGGATTCCAGTAGTCGATGTAGTGATACGGCTTCTGCCCCGGCGGCACCGCCGTCGGCAAGAACACCGCCCGGAACCCGAGATCCGCGACCCGACGCACCTCGGCCACCGCGTCCTCGACGTCGAGCAGCGAAATCGAAGCCGTGGGCACCAGCCGCTGTGACGCGGCCATGATGTACTCCTTGGCCCAGTCGTTGAGCGCCTTCACACCGGCGGCCATCAGGTCGCGGCTCTTGATCGAGCTCGCCCAGATCCCGATCGAGGGGAACGTGACCTCGGCCCAGATGCCTTCCTCGTCGAGGTCCCGCAGCCGCAGCACGGGGTCGTTCGCCCCCGGCGCGCGCTTCGTGACGATGTCGCTCATCGTGTCGCCCGAACTGCCGGGCTTGGGCATGTTCCGCTTGAACTCCTGCCCGTCGACCGTGATGATCTCGTAGCCGTCGAACTTCTGGCTCTTGGGCATCCGGTCCGCCAGCGCCTTCGGCAACCGCTGCTCGAACAAATCCTCCGGCTCGACGAAATGCGAGTCACCGGAATTCGCCCAGATCTTCTTGGGGATCGCCATGGTCCTTCCTTCGTGATAGTGGGTTGCCGTGCCGGGGATCAGCCGGTCACGATGACGCCGCGGTCGGCGAGGTCGGCGATGGTCGCGTCGTCGTAGCCGTACTCGCGCAGGACGGCCTCGGTGTGCTGGCCCAATGTGCAGCCCACGGTCGCGGTGGTCGCCGAACGCGAGAAACCGACCACCGGGCCCACCCGGGGGTAGTCCTCGAAGATCGGGCTGTGCACCGTGTCCAGATAGCCGTGCTGGGCGCCGAAATCGCCGAGATAGTTCCGGTCGACGGTCCTCGTGTCGGCCTTCACACAACCGACGTCGGCGGCCAGCAGTTCGCGCTCCCAATCCTCGGCCGTGCGGGTCGCGAACACCGCGCTCAGTTCGGCGACCAGCTCGTCCGCGTGCGCGGCGCGCGCCTCGGCGTCGGCGAAGCGGGCGTCCTTCCCGAGGGCGGCGAAGGCGGGCACCCCGACCAGGTCTTCCCAGTCACCCTTTGCCGGTGCCGCGAGGAAAACCCAGTCCTGCGCTGTTTCGTACAGCCGGTAGAGCGGGCCGAAGCCGAACCCGTCCGAGTCCACGGTCGGCGCGGCCGGCCGGTTCGCGTACTCGATCGCGTCCTCACACAGTGCGTGCGTGGTCGAGTTCAGCATCGTAGTGAGCGCGTGCTGACCGGGCACGCCCCGCTTGCGCAGGTACGCACCCAGCGACAGCGCGGTGCCTACCCCCAGGGCCGCGATCCCGTCGGGGTTGGCCGCCGAGCTCATGCTCGCGGCGGTGAGCTGGATCGAGCGGGCCCGTATCACGGCAAGGTCGTCCGTCTCGTCCTTGGGGACCAGCGCGCCCGCGTTGCGCATCGCGGCGCCCGCGCCGGCGGAGATGGTCGGCGCGAACGCCGGGCGGTGCCCGTGCGTGCCGCCGACCCCATAGCCGGGGGCGTCGACGTAGAACAGGTTGGGGTGGCGGGACAGCAGGTCCTCCGCGCCGAGGCCCAACCGCTCGGCGACCCCGGCCCGGAACGAGCACAGCACGAGATCCGCCGTGGCGGCGATCTTCCCGACGATGTCCTTCGCCTCGGGCGCGGAGATGTCCAGCGCGACCGATTCCTTGCCCTGCAGCACTTTCAGCCCGCCCGACTCCGGGAACGCCTGCAGCGTCCGCATCGGGTCGCCACCCGTCGGCTCGATCTTGATGACCCGGGCGCCGAGGTCGGTGAGCACCGTCGCCCCGAAGGGGGCGGCGTAGAACGTGCCGAGCTCGAGGATCGTCGTCCCGGCCAGGGGCAGCTCGCCGCGGCCGGCCTTGTCGTCGCTGATGACGGGCTCCCGATGGACGGCGGCGGCCCTGGCCCGCAGCTCGGCGCCGTGCTCGTCGAGCCGGGGCGCACTGTGTCCCAGGTCGGCCGGGGTGCCGGACAGCTCCACGAGCGCGCCCGGCTGCAGCACCGCGCCCCGTTCCGGGTCCTCGATCGAGACCACATGGCCACCGGCTTGCATCTGCGGGTGGTGCAGCACCTCGCTACCGTGCCGGAAGGTCTCCGCGAACACGTTCGGGTCCTCGTCGAAGACCGCCTCCCACTCGGCGAGGGTCTTCTTGCGGGCCTCGGTCAGCATGATGTCCCAGAACTTCATGCGCTGCTCGGGGGCCTCGAAGTTGGGCAGCGTCTTCCACTCGGGATCGTCGTGCATCCACTCCAGGCCAAGGGCGCGGATGAACGCCTTGAACAGGCGCGGCTGGGTCTGGGAGAACTGCAGCCAGTGCCCGTCCTTGGTCATCGCGACGAGCAGCAGGAACGTGAACGTGTAGTTCGGCACGCCGTCCTCGGACATCGGAGGCTGGGCGTTGAACGCGTCCGGGAACCGCTGGGCGATCATCGTGTTGGCCTGGTTCCAGGGGTCCTGGCCCGACAGCGCCTTGGCGAGGCTCACCTCGACGAGCTGCCCCAGTCCACTGGTCTCCCGCTCGGCGAGGCCGGCGAAGATCCCTTGCAGCAAGGCTTGCGTCGCGCTCCAGGAAGCGTACGGGACCGACACGAAGGTCGGGCCGGGGCGGGCGGAAGCCGACGCGAACGTCGTCGCCATGGCACCGAGCTTGGCCAGCACCATGCCTTCGTACCCCTTGGCGTCGCGCATCGGGCCGGTCCGGCCCCAGCCGGTCACCGAGCCGTAGACCAGCCGCGGGTTGACCACGGACAGCACCGAGTGGTCGAGCCCGAACCGCTCCAGCGTGGCCGGGCGCAGGGTGGTGATGAGCACGTCGGCCTCACCGGCCAGGCCCCAGGCCACCTCCGCGTCGGCCGGCTCGTGCAGATCGAGCACCACGCTTTTCTTGCCACGCGCCAGGAACGGGTACGCCGCTTGCGCGCGCAGCACGCTGCCGCCGGGCGGTTCGACGGCGACGACCTCGGCGCCGAGATCGGCCAGGAACTGCCCGGCCTGGGCGCCGGTGAGGCCGTCGGATATCTCGACGACGCGCAGGTGGTCAAGGGGGCCACTCATCGTTCCAGCTCCTTCGTCGCAGCGGGATGGGGAAAGTCGGGTTGGGAGCCGGGGGCGGGCATGTGGGACTCCGGGGGCTCAGTGCTCGTGCGCGATGAGGCCCCGGATGTTGCGTCCTTCCAGCATGTCCGCGAAGCCCTGGTTGATGTCGTCGAGCGCGTACTTCCGCGTGACCAGGTTGTCGAGTTCGAGCTTGCCCTGGCGGGCCATGCCCAGCAACCTCGGGATGTCGGCCTGCGGGTTGCACGAGCCGTACAGGGTGCCGATGATGCGCTTCTCGAACAGCGTCAGCATCGACCCGGACAGGTCGATCGTGTGTTCCGCGTAGTCGTTCGCGAGACCGACCAGGACGATCGCGCCGCCCTTGCGGGCCAGTTTGAACGCCTCGTTCACCATCTGGCTGTCGACGACGCCCGCCGCGACCACGCAGATGTCGATGCCGACGCCACGGGTGCGCTCCCACAGGTCCGCGTGCGCCTCTTCCGCGGTGGCGTAGACGTAGTCGGCGCCGGACGCCTTGGCGAAGTCCCGCTTCGTCTCCGCCGGGTCGATCACCGCGACCAGCGATGCGCCACCGGCGACGGCGGCGCGGACCGCGTTGGACCCGATCCCGCCCGCGCCGTAGACCGCCACCGTGTCGCCGGAGTGGAGGTTGCCCGCGTTGACGACGGCGCCCCACCCGGTGGCGACACCGCAGCTGACCAGCGATGCCCATTCGAGGGGAACGTCGTTGCCGACCTTGACGAGCGACCGCTCGTCGACCACCGAGTAGTTCGAGAACGTGCCGAGGCCCGCCCCGCCGGGGATGCCGACCCCGTCCAGCCGGTACCGGTAACCGCCGTTGGCCAGTTCGCCGGTCAGGATCTTCGCGCCCAGGTCGCACAGGTTGCCGCGCCCGCTGGCGCACCACCGGCAGACACCGCAGGCGGGGATGAACGACATCGCGACGTGGTCACCGACGGCGACCCGCTTGACGCCCTCCCCCAGCTTTTCGACGACACCCGCGCCCTCGTGCCCACCGACGATCGGCATCGGCGCGGAGCCCCACTTGGTGTGGTTGTCGGAGTGGCAGATCCCGGCGAACTCCATCCGTACCAGCACTTCGCCGGGCTGCGGCTCGTCGACCTCGAGGTCGACCACCTCGTGGTTCTGGTGCTTGCCCCGCAGGATCGCTGCCCTGGCTTTCATACCCTCTCCTTACGCATTGCTGGTTTGTCCGGACAGCGACGGAACCACGGCCGGCCGTTCGAGGCCCAGCGTGTCGCGCAGCGTCGTCCCTTCATATTCGGTGCGGAAGATGCCGCGGTCCTGCAACTCGGGCACCAGCAGATCGCAGACCCGGTCCAATCCCTCCGGCATGTACGGCGGCGTGATGGTGAACCCGTCACAGGCCCGCTGGTCGTACCACTTCTGCATCTCGTCGGCGATGCTGCTCGCCGTGCCCCGCAGTAATTGGTGGCTCGCCGACTTGGTCCGGGTGCGGATCAAGTGGCGCAGGGTCGGCTTCTCCTCGGTGATGATCCGATACATGTTCGGATACCGGCTCGCGTTGAGCATCGTGCTGCGCGCCGCCTCCTCCAGGGTAGGCAGCCGCTCCACCGGAATCGGCTCATCAAGCTCCAGACCCGTCAGATCCGCGCCGATCAACTGGAAAGTGAGATCCGCGAGACCGACCTCCACCGTGATGAGATCGGCCAGCATCTCAGCGATCTCATCGGCTTCCGCTTGCGTCTCACCGACAATCGGGATGAGCCCCGGCAGGATCGACACCGTCTCGGGAGCACGCCCGAACTCGGCGACCCGGCTCTTGAGCTTGGCATAGAAGGCGACCCCGCCCTCGATATTGCTCTGCGAGGCGAAGACCACCTCGGCATTGCGAGCCGCGAAGTTGACGCCGTCCTCCGACTGCCCCGCCTGCACGATGACCGGACGGCCCTGCGGCGAGCGCGGCATCGTCAGCGCGTCCTTCACCGTGAAATGCTTACCTTTGAAGTGCGGATGGTGAATCTTGCTTTCGTCGGCCCACACACCGCGCTCGCGGTCCATCACCACCGCGTCGTCATCCCACGCATCCCACAGCAACTGGGTGACATCCAGGAACTCCTGCGCCTGCGCGTAGCGCTCCGCCTTCGCCGGCATGGTCGCATTGAAATTCTGGGCACCGGAATACGACGTCACCACATTCCAACCGACCCGGCCCTTCGACAAAAAGTCGAGCTGCGCCATCATCCGCGCAGTGTTATACGGCTCCGTGAACGTCGTCGACACGGTCGCGATCAAACCCACGTTGCGGGTCACGGCACTGAGGGCGCCAAGGGTCGTCAGCGGCTCATACGGGCACAAATCCGGATTGACCGGGTCATCATCAAACGAAGCCTTGTCCGAAATAAAGATCGCATCGAACTTCGCCTCCTCCACCCGCCGCGCCGAATACGCCGCCATCTCCAAACCCAGCAAATCCTCAACGCCACTCTCACGCCGCCGCCAACTATGCGTGAAACGACCAACCGGATTGAAGAACAACACCAGGCTCAACTGGCCATCACGGTGGTCCATCGCCCTCCTTGCTCCTGGCCCGGACGGCACGCGCCCAGACCACCCTCCATGGCTCCATCAGAACCGGAGCGCAGCCTTTTGTCTAATGCATCTCGACGCCATTGCTATGCGTCGAACGCATCAACGCGTGCCCGCACCCGGCCGGCCCGGGGCAAGGGCGAATTCCTCCCCGAACCGGCGCACGGTGTCCTCGGCGGCACCGGGATCGTCACCACAGATCACCATGACCACGCGGTCCACGCCACGGGCCTCCAGCGCGGCCACATCGTCCTGGATCCGCGCCGTGTCCCAGCCGCGGCGGGCGTCCAGCATTCCCCAGCGTCCGCTGACCGACACCTCCACGGCGTCCGCGGGACGGCCCTCCTTCTCGGTCAGCTCGCGGAGCTTCTCAATGCGCCGCGCGAGTTCGTCGAAGCCGTCGATCGGCGCGGTCCGCATCGTCTCGGCGAGCCGTCCGGTGGCGAGCACGGCCATCCACCCGCTCCCGTAGCGGGCGGCGCGCTCCAGACCGAATGGGCTGTTGCCGTGGATCAGCAGCGGGGGCCCTGGCCGCTGCACGGGGCTGGGTTGCACCCGGTTCTCCTTGGCCTCGAAGCGCTGGCCCTGGTAGGTGACATCCCCGTCCGACCAGGCGGCGCGCATGACCTCGATCGCCTCGTCGAACGCTTCGCGCCGGGTGCTGAAATCGATGCCCAGCGCACGGAACTCGCCGCGCAGGTAGCCGGTCCCGACGCCGACGGTCAGCCGCCCGCCGCTGAGCGCGTCCAGGCTCGCGGTCTGGTGCGCGGTGAGCATCGGATTGCGGTAGGGCAGCACGAGAACCCAGGTGAGCAACCGGATCGCCGACGTGACCGCCGCACAGAACCCGAGCGCCGAGAACGGGTCCACGCTGCCCTCGCCACCGGAGCGCACCCACTTGCCCGACGGCGCCGGGTGATCGGTGAACCCGAGTGCCCCGTACCCGGACTCCTCGGCGGCGCGCGCGAACCTGGTCATCGCCGCCGGCGAGATGATCGCGGGCGTCCATTTCGGGTCCGCCACCGCATGCTGAAC
The DNA here is from genome assembly GCF_021653975.1 of Amycolatopsis sp. GM8. Classification (GTDB taxonomy): domain Bacteria; phylum Actinomycetota; class Actinomycetes; order Mycobacteriales; family Pseudonocardiaceae; genus Amycolatopsis_E. The sequence goes on from NZ_JAJKFK010000003.1 coordinate 952,797, forward strand.
GTCGAACTTCACGTCCACGCCTTCCAGTCAGAAGAACAAGAGATCGGGCTCACCCGGCGGTCTTCGCCCAGGCGGCGGCCAGGTCGTCGACCGACACCACCTTGGCGAGCATCGCGATGGTGTGTTTCAGCATCAGCTCGCCGTACTCGGGGGGCGTGCCCGCGACCGCGTCGCGTGGCACGACCACCCGGAAGCCACCGTGCATCGCTTCGCCGGCGGTCAGCGGCAGCGCCACGTTGAGCGACACCCCGGCCAGCACCAGGGTGCGGATCTCCCGCCCGCGCAGCACCGGCAGCAGCTCCGTCCCCCACGCCGGGTTGAACCCGTGATGCCGGGGCAGCACGAGATCCCCGGGGTCGGCCAGCTCCGGCAGGACCTGGGTGGCGCGGTGTCCCGGCCCCCACGCCGACGAATGCGGCCGGGTCACCCGCGACAGCGGCGCCGTCCCGTGATCGGTGGCGCCCAGGGTGCCCTCGAACGTCGCGTGCACGACCAGCACGCCCGCCTCGCGGGCCGCTTTCAGCAGCCTGCCGAGGCCCGCGACGAGGCCGTGCGCGTCACCGGCCAGCGCGGGCAGGATCGAGTCCGCGCCGATCACCCCGTTCTGGCACTCGATGCAGACCACGGCCGTGGTCTGCGGTTCGACCAGTTCTGGCAACGGAACCTTCGTTGACGCCATTGTCGTGTCGCATCCTTCCTGAGACGGTCCCGAGGTGTCGGGATCACTTGCCGCCGGCGACTGCCCAGACCTGGCCGGTGACGAACGAGGCGGCGTCGGACAGCAGGAAACCGACGGTGGCGGCGATGTCCTCGGGCTCGCCTATCCTGCCGATCGGGATGCCGCTGAGCAGCTGCCGCACGGTGGCCTCGTCCACGGTGTCCATCCGCGGGGTGCGGATGAATCCCGGGGACACCGCGTTGACCCTGATCTTCTCCTTGGCGAAGGCCAGTGCGGCACTCGCGGTGAGCGAGTTGAGCGCGGCCTTCGAGGCGCCGTAGGCGATCATCTCGGGCTCGGCGTGGGAACCGGCCTGCGACGAGATGTTGACGATCGCTCCGCCACCCGCCGCGACCATGTCCTCGTGCACCAGCCACATCAGCTGGAACACCGCGTCCACATTGGTCCGGAAGATCGACCGCCAGCTGCGCGGCGTGATGTCCGCCGGGCGCTGGCGCTTGGTGTAGGCCGCGTTGTTGACCAGCAGCGTGATCGGACCCAGCTCGGCCCGGATCCGTTCCACGGTCGCGATGTTCGCGGCCTCGTCACCGACGTCGGTCTGCACCAGCAGTGCCCGCCGGCCCAGCTTCTGTACGAGGGCGGCGGTTTCCTCGGCGGCGGGGGTGTCGCTGCGGTAGCTGATGGCGACATCCGCTCCACGCCGGGCGAGTTCGAGCGAGATGGCCCGCCCGATCCCCTTGCCACCGCCGGTGACCAGCGCCGTGCGCCCCGCGAACTCTTCGGCCGCTTCGTGCTCGCTCACTGTGCCTCCAGTCCCGCGTCGGCGGCGAACCGCTCGATCGCCTCGATCGCCTGCCTGCTGCGGGCCCACGGCGTCACCACGAGCCGGTCGACCCCGGCCGCGGCATAGGACTCCACGAGCTCACGGTCGTAACCCTTGCCCCACCCCATGATCGCGGTGACCTCGAACGGCAGATCGGCGCGACCGTACTCGGCCCGCAACGGCTGCACCTTGGCCAGGATCGACCGGATCTCGTCGGGCGACTCCAGGCTGCCGTACCACCCGTCACCGTCGCGGGCGACGCGGCGCAGCGCCGCCGGGGCCCGGCCGCCGATCAGGAACGGCGGCCGGGGCTTCTGGACCGGCTTGGGCTCGAAGCCGACTTCGGGCATCGAGTAGAACTCGCCCGCGAAACTCGGGGTCTCCTCACGGAACAGCTTGTCGAGGAGCGTGATCATCTCATCGGTTCGCTTGCCGCGATTGGTGAATTCCTGCCCGGTCGCGTCGAACTCCTCGCGCATCCAGCCCACGCCGATGCCCAGTGACAACCGGCCGCCGGAGAGCACGTCGGCCGTGGTGATCGCGCGGGCCAGGGTGGCCGGGTCGTGCAGCGGCATCACCAGCACCCCGGTACCCAGCCGCACCCGGCTGGTGATCCCGGCGAGGAAGGTCAGCGTGGCCAGCGGATCCAGGAACCGGGAGTTCCAGGCGAACGGTGGCTTGCCCGTCCGGCCCGGATAGCTGTGCTGCAGCACGGTCGGCGTGACGACGTGCTCGCCGCTCCACAGCGACTCGAAGCCGAGCTCCTCGGCGCGGACCGCGACCTTGCTCAACTGTCCGGGATGGACGGGGACGATGTTCAAGCCGAACTGCACGAGCGGCTCCTCCGTGACGTGGGCTCTGGCACGAGTGACTCAGCCCGTGAACGATTTCCGGCCGGCGGCTGCGGCGACGGCGCGGAACGCGTCGAGGTTCTCCACATGGCGGTCGTGGGTCATCTGGTGGCCGTAGCGGAAGATGACGCCGGTGAGCCCGCAGTCGAGCCACGGCGCCACCCGGTTCTGGATGCGCCGCACCGGCCCGACCAGCCAGCCGTCGTCGATGTATTCGTCGGGCACCGCGTCGAGGGCGCGCTGCCAGTACGGCTCGTCCAACATCGGGCGGCCCTCCAGGTGCCGGCCCCGGGGATTGTCGGCCGCGCCCGCCTCGGTCGCCTCGGCGATGATCGCGCCCAGGGTGGCGGACAGATCCGGATAGCCGCGGGCCGCCATGAACTGGTGCTGCAGCTGCGACCAGGTCACGACGTATTCCTTGAACGGCCGCATGGCCTCGCGGACATCGTCGTGCACACTCATGTCGACGTGGCCCCAGATGTCGAAGGTCTTCAGGCTCCTGCCGTCGCCCGCCTTGTCGAAACCCTTCTGCAGCAACGGTTCCATCAGCGGCATGATCCCCGGCGCCCAGCCGGCCGGCATCCAGCCGTCGCCGATCTCGGCGGCGAGGCTCGTCATCTGCGGGCCGGCGGCGCCGACCACGATCGGGATCTCGCCCAGCGGTACGAGCCCGATCGAGGAGGACTCCGCGCCCCGCGCGTCGGGACCCTGGTACGGCGCCGACCATTCCTTGCCCTGGTGGCTGGCCTTCTCGCCGGCGAAAAGCTGCCGCATGATCGTCACGAAGTCGCGCATCCGGGCCACCGGCCGCCCCCATGGCTTGCCCTGCAACCCTTCCGCGGTGGGCACCGAGCCGGTGCCGAGGCCCGCGATGACCCGGCCGCCGCCGGTCATGTGGTTGAGCGTCTGATACGCCATCGCCGCCACCGCGGGCGCGCGCCCGGTGACCTCCGTGACCCGGGTCCCGATCTTCAGGCGGCTCGTCAGCGCCGCGATGTAGCCCAGGTTGACCAGTTCCTCGCAGCCGTAGCCGCCCGCGGTGAAGACCGCGTCGAACCCCAGCTCCTCGGACAGCTTGATTCGCTCCATCGGGATTTCCAGACGATGGTCCTGCCAGCGGACCTCCGTGGCGATCTCGACCATGACACCTCCAGGAATTGCCGGTCGTAGCCGGCGCGGGTGAGCCCATGCGGCCCTGGCAGCTCAGCGAAAATGCCGTTTTCCCTCGTGAGGAGTCTCACCTCGGGATCGTGGCGCTGTCAAGCTTTCAGGAGCCTCAATTTCGGGTATGCGCTGCGTCGCCTGCCAGATTGGCGGCTCCAAAGGATACGGAATTCAGACGCGCCGGAAGACCGCGTTGGCCACGCTGATCACCCGGTCGTCCTTGCCCTCGTCGCGCAGGGTGAGCTGGGTGGCGATGCGCTCGGTGCCGCCGCCGACGATCTCGGCCGCCGCCCGGAACGGGCCGGCCGTGCCGGGCCGGATCATCATCACCGTCCAGCTCTCCACCTGGACGGACTCCGTGCCCGCGTGGCCGGCGACCAGCTCCATCGCGGCCGCCTCGAGCACCACGTTGATCGGCCCCAGATGCAGCGCGGCATGCGGCGAGGCCAGCTCCCGCTTCATCACCGGAAGCCGCCACACCCCGTCCTCGCCCCGTTCCGCGCCGAACGCGACCGGCAGCGGGGGAAGCACCCGGCCCGAAACGTCGATCGGCGGGTTGCTCACCTTCTCGTACCCCTCGGGCACGTCACCGAGGCTGACCCCCGTGCCGCACGACACCGCGACGACGCGCCCGTGGTCGGCGGCGTCGACGATCTTCGACCGGCTGAACCCCATCGTGCGGCCCAGATGCACCACCTCGCGCAGCACGTCGACCTGCTTGACGTCGCGGGCACTGTCGAGGATCTCGTAGCTCATCACCACGGGAGCCGGGATGACCTGGTCGTCCCGCCAGTAGGGCTCCGGCGCGGCGATACACAACGGCGCGGCCATGACCCCGCCCGAAGAATTGCGCATGTCGGTGCGCAGCGGCATCGTCTCCCGCTCCACACCCGCGTCGAGACCGGGGCTCTGCTTCCCCAGATACCGATAGGTCAGCAGCGCCGTCCACGCCTTCTCGAACTGTTCCCAATGGTCCTCAGGCGAAACCGTGCGAATGTCGTCGACCACGTTGTCACTCCTTTCAAAGCCGGTCAGCTGCCGGGCCAGGCGGGCGGGCGCTTCTCGAAGAAGGCGGCCACGCCTTCCTTCATGTCGTCGGAGGCCACGATGACCTCCACCGCGGCCGCGGTGGCCGCCCAGCCCCGTGTCTCGTCGTCGGCGATCAGGTCCTGCTGTCGCGTCAGGATCTGCTCGACGGAGGTCGGCGCGGACCGGCAGATCCGCTCGGCGAGCTCGACCGCCTTGTCGACCGCCTGCCCCGGCTCGACCAGTTCGTTGACCAGTCCCAGCTCGAAAGCCCGCTGTGGCAACAGATTCTCGCCGGTGAGCATCAGCTGGTTCGCGATCATCGGCGGCAGGCCCCGGGGTGCCCGGAACAGGCCGCCCGAGGTCGGCATGACTCCCCGCAACGCTTCCGGTAGCCCGAACCGCGCGGTGCTCGACGCCACGACGAGGTCGCAGGCGAGGACGATCTCGAAGCCGCCACCGAGCGCGGCGCCTTCCACGGCGGCGATGAGCGGTTTGCGCCGCCGCCGGCGGATCACCCCGTACTCGCCGCCTCGCTCGGTGCGGGCGCCGGGCTCCTTCAGGTCGGTGCCCGCGGAGAAGATGCTGTCCGTGCCGGTGATGATGCCGACCCGGAGCGCCGGATCGTCGTCGAGCGCGTTCAGCGCGGCGTCGATGCCCAGCGTGGTCTCCCGATCGATCGCGTTGCGCTTGTGCTCCCGCTGGATGCGCAGGATGACGACGGGGCCGCGCCGTTCGGTGACGAGTGTGGGCACCGCGCTGTCCTTTCTGTCAGGGCTCCCGGGCGTTCAGGAGGTGGCCAGGTATTCGCGCCGCAGCCGGTCGACGAGCTCCGCCACGGCCGGGATGTCGTCGATCAGCCCGACGCCGTGGCCGCCGCTCCACACGTCCCGCCAGCCCTTGATGTCTTCCGGAATGGCCGGCTGGAACAGCGCTTTCGGCGCCGGCAGCGCCGCGGGATCCAGGCCCGCGCCCGCGATCGAGCCGCGCAGGAAGTTGGCCAGCAGACCGGTGATCGCGTCGGTGGCGATGACGTCCGTGGTGCCCTGGGACACCAGCAGCTCCTTGTACGCCGCCGGCACACCGCATTCCTGGGTGGCGATGAACCGGGTGCCCATGTAGGCGTAGTCGGCCCCCAGCGCCTGCGCGGCCCGGATGCCCCGGCCGTCGCTGACGGCGCCGGCCAAAGCCAGTGGCCCGTCGAAGAACCGGCGGATCTGCGGCACCAGCGCGAACGGGTTGGCGGTGCCGGTGTGCCCGCCCGCTCCCCCGCACAGGGCGATGAGGCCGTCGGCGCCGGCGTCGACGGCCTTGCGAGCCAGTTCCACCGACGGGACGTCGTGGATGAGCACCCCGCCGTAGCCGTGCACGGTTTCCGCGATCGCGCGGGGACTGCCGTTCATGGAGATCACGAGCGGCACCTCGTGCTTGCGGATGACCTCCAGGTCGTGGTCGTAGCGCTCTTCCAGCGGCGCCCGGCGGACCGCGACGTTGACGGCGAACGGCGCGACCGTGCGTTGCGGATCGGCCCGGCGCGCCTCGTCCAGCCGCGCGGTGATCTCGTCCATCCACCGCTCGAAATCCCCGGCCGTCCGCGCGTTCAGATGATTGAACGTCCCGACGACACCCGCCGTGCAGGCGGCGACGACGAGATCGGGATCCGAGACGAGGAACATCGGAGCGCAGAAGACAGGCACCCGGAGGTCGTTCAACAGGGGCAACGCGGCCATCTGTGGGGTCCGTTCTCGCCCTCAGGCGTGCTGGGTGTCCTTCTCGCTCACCATCGCGACGAGGTCGCGGCGCAGGATCTTCCCGGTGGCGGTGGTGGGCAGCTCGGCCAGGAACACGATCTCGTCGGGGGTCTTCGACCCGCGCAACCGCGCCCGCGCGAACTCGCGCAGCTCGTCCGCGGTCGTCGGATGGCCCTCGCGCAGCACCACGAACGCGGCGATGCGCTGCCCCCATTCGAGGTCCGGGACTCCCGCGACCGCGCATTCGAGCACCGACTCGTGGTCGCTGAGCGCCTCCTCGATCTCGGCGGGCGCGATGTTCTCGCCGCCGCGGATGATCGTGTCGTCGGCGCGGCCCCGCACGAACAGGAAGCCCGCCTCGTCGAGATAACCGCGATCGCGCGTGGAGAACCAGCCTTCGGCGTCGACGAGGCTGCCCGCCTCCAGGTACTCGCCCGCGACCTGCGGCCCGCGCACGACGATGTCCCCGACCTCACCGGGCGCCGCGGGGCGGCCGTCCAGGTCGCGCACCTCGATTTCCACCGACGGCAGCGCGCGGCCGACCGAACCGAGCCGGGCGCGCACCGCCGGGTCGTCGCTGGCGTGCGCCTCACGGTGGTCGTCGGGGCCGAGCACCGCGATCGAGGACGCTGTCTCGGTGAGACCGTAGGCGTTGACGAATCCGGTGTCAGGAAAGAACTCCAGGGCGTCCGCCAGCACCTCGGCGGCGATCTTCGCGCCACCGTAGGACAGCGACCGCAGGGTCGTGGGCGCCGCCCGCCCGCGGTCGCGGAGCTCGGCGACGATGCGCACGAGCATGGTCGGCACGACCATCGCGTGCGTGATCCGCTGCTCCTCCACCGTGTCCAGCCAGCCGGCGGCCGTGAACTGGTCGAGGTAGACCACCCGGCGCCCGGAGTAGAGGTTGGACAGCGCGTTCGCCACCGCGGCGACGTGGTACGGCGGCACGCAGACGAGCGTCGCGTCCGTCTCGGGCACCGACGCGTACTCGACCGTGCCGAAGATGTAGGACGCGAGATGCCGGTGCCGCAGCACGGCGCTCTTGGGCGCGGCGGTGGTACCGCTGGTCATCAGCAGCACCGCGACGGCGTCGGGGTCGAGGTCGTCGGTGGCCGGCGTCTCGGCCGCGGGCAGCGCCAGGAACTCGCTCGTGCTGATCGTGGCCAGCCCCGGCGCCCGCTCCGGGCTGTCCGTGACGACCAGCGGATTCTCCTGCCGGCCCAGGATGTCGGCGAGCTGTTCGGCGCTCAGCCGGTAGTTCACCGGCAGGAACGGCACCCCGGCCAGCGTCGCGGCGAACATCGCCACCGGGAAGGCGGGCCCGTTGCCGCCGAGGAAGACCAGGCGGTCCGCACCGGCCGAAGTGAGCCGGGCGGCGCCCGCGCTCGCCTTCTCCCGGATCGCCGCTCCGGTCAGGCCCTCGGTCCGGTCGCCGAGGACGACCCGGTCCGCCATCCCGTCCGCGACCATGTCGAGGATCATCGCCAGGTTCATCGGCCTCTCCCGCGCACCATTTTTGACACTCTAATCAGTAATACATATGTACTGTATCCCGAACGGGAGCCCTTCGGGAGCTTCGGAATCGGTCAGCCGGCGAGCCGGAAGCGGGGCACGGTGACCTCGTCGTCGACGTGGTCCCAGGCGAGCTCGACGCGTGAGCCGATGCGCACGGCGTCCACATCGGACTCGACGATGTTCGCGATCATGCGGACACCGGGTGCGTCGTCGAACTCCAGTACCGCGATCACGTACGGCACGCTGTCGGCCAGCGACGGGACGACGGCGTGCCGCACGACCGTGTACGTGTACACGGTGCCTGCGCCGGAGATCTCGACCTGCTCGACCTCCTGATGGCGGCAGGAGTGACAGAACGGGCCGGGCGGGAAACGGAACGTGCCACAGTTGACGCACTTCGGGATGGTGAGCCGCTGCTCACGGTTGGCGAGCCAGAACGGCTCCGTCCACGCGTCGGGGTGGACGTCGGCGAACTCGGCGGGCAGGGCGCCTGCGGGTCGGGTCATGGTGTCACTTCCTGAGGATGATCGCGCTGACCGGGGTGGGTGCGGGGCCGCCGCTGACCAGGGCGACTTCGGCGTTCTCGACCTGGTTCACGGCCTCACCGCGCAGTTGCTCGACCGCTTCCTTCACGTGCGTCATACCGATGATGTACGCCTCGGAGAGGTTGCCGCCGTGGGTGTTGACCGGGATCGACCCCGTCTTCCACCGGATCGCGCCGCTCTCCACGAACGGCCCGCCCTCCCCGACCTCGCAGAACCCGTAGTCCTCGAGCTGCATCACCACCATCGGGGTGAAGTGGTCGTAGAGCAGCGCCACGTCGATGTCGGCCGCGGTGACCCCGGCGCGCGCGTAGACGTCCCTGGCCACCGTCCGGTGCCCGGAGGAGGCGAAGTACTCGTCGGGCATGCCCATCCACATGATGGCCTGACCCCAGCGGCCCGCGGACCCGTTCGCGGCGCCGGACACGTAGACCGGCGGCTTGCGCAGGTCCCGCGCGCGCTCGGCCGTGGTCGTGATGACCGCGACCGCGCCGTCGTTCTCCTGCGTGTAGTCGAACAGGCACAGCGGATCCGAGATCATCCGCGCGCTCATGTAGTCGTCCAGCGTGATGCGGTCGCGGAACCGCGCGGTCGGCCGGTTGACCGCGTTCTCGCGTTCGCTGATCGCGACCTCGGCGAACGCCTCACGGCGCGTGCCGTAGAGGTGCATGTGCCGCTGGGCCAGCATCGAGAACATCTGCCCGGGCGCGAACAGGCCGTGGGGCGTGACGAAGTCCATCTCGGGGGTGACCGGGCGGGAGTAGGTGCCGCCGCCCTTGCTCGCGAACGCGGCGCCGAACCGGGCCCCGGTCACCTGCTGCAACGTCATCAGCGAAACGACCACGTTGGCGTGGCCGGAGGTGATGGCCGCCGCCGCGAGCCCGACGCTGCCGGCCGCGCCGCCGCCACCACCGGTGAGCGTCGCGGTGAACCGGACCTCCGGGATCCCCAGCGTCTGCGCGATCAGGCCGGTGTCGAAACCGCCCGAGTAGTAGGCGAACCCGTCGACGTCCTCGACCGACAGCCCGGCATCCTCACACGCGGCGAGGATGACCTTGCACGCCATCTCGATCTTCGTCTGAGGCAGGGACGCCCCACGCTTGTAGTACGGCGTCGACCCGACGCCGACCACCGCAGTCTCATCCTTCGGGAACATACGTCAACGAACTCCCGTCACCATCCAGCGTCGGCAAGGCCTCCGACAGTGGTATCAGCCATATCGTGTCATGTAAAGCATTAATCTAACTGATTAACCCACGCAGCGGCAGCCGGGCCGAAGGTACGGCGGCAGCTCATCACCGCGCGCCGCGGCACGCGTGGCGGATCGAACCACCGGCGACGACGGGCCCGCGCTGACGGCCGTCACCACGGCGATGTGCCTCGGCGCCGAGAGCAGGGGCGACGAAGCGGCGTGCTGCCGGCGAGACCAGATGGTCCCGTTGCGGACGCGCGTGCACCGGCACAAGACGATCGTCGACATGATGACCGGCGGCCCTGGAGCGCCGCCGCGTGAGCGTCCGCCGGTCACACCGCCGCCACGGCGAGCCCGATCAGCTCGCCCAGTCGCGTCCGGTGGTGGCCCGCGGTGCCGAAGTACTGCGCGGCGGCCGTGATGCGGCGCAGGTAGAGGTGCACGGGATGCTCCCAGGTGAAGCCGATCCCGCCGAAGACCTGGGCGGCCATCTCGGCGGCGTCGACGCATTTCTCGCTCGTGTAGGCCTTCGCCAGGCTCGCCGCCTCGACGCTCCCGTCCCCGGTCGCGATGGCGCGGGCCGCGTGCCGCGCCACGGCCGTCGCGGATTCCGCGATCGCGAAGATGTCCGCGCACAGGTGCTTGACGGCCTGGAACGAGCCGATGGGCCGGCCGAACTGCTCGCGGACACCCGCGTACTCGACGGCGAGTTCGAGCACCCGTTGCGTCGCGCCGGCGGCTTCGGCCGCCATCGCGGCCGCGCCGGCCGCCAGCACGGTCTGCTCGCCGTCGGTGAAATCCCCGCCGATCCGCCGCGCCGGTGTGCCCGCGAACTCCACGCGCGCCGCTTCCCGCGTCAGGTCCAACGTCTGCAGTGGCACCACCTCGACCCCGTCCGCACCCGCCTCGGCGGCGAACAACCCGAGGCCCTCGCCGGCCGGCGCGACCACCAGCAGCGTGCCCGCGCACCCGCCGTCGAGCACCGTCCGGACCCGGCCGCGCAGTTCCCATCCGCCGTCCGACGGCGTGGCGACAACAGTCGACTCGTCCGGTTCACCGGTGAGTCCGCGCGCGAACACCACCGCCGCCACCGTTTCGCCGGTCGCGATCCCGCCGAGCAGCTCCCGCGCAAGCGGGTCCTCGCCCGCGGCGAGCAGTGCCGTCGCCGCGAGCACCGCGCTGGAGACGAACGGGCCGGGCAGCAGTGCCCGGCCCAGCTCCTCCAGCACCACGCTCATCTCGCTGAACGTCGTGCCCTGGCCGCCGAGGGACTCCGGCACCAGCAAACCCTGCAACCCCAGCTGTCCGGCCATCTGCCGCCACACCTCGGGGTCGACGCTGATCCCGGACTCGATCACCTCGCGGACGGAGGCCTCGGGCGAGCGGCGTTCGAGGAAGGCGCGCACCGTGTCGCGCAGCTCGTTGGCCTCGGGCGACAGATCGTGCTCCATGGCGTTCTCCCAGAAGTCCGGCTCAGGCGGGCAGCCCGAGCACCCGCTGCGCGAGGATGTTCTTCATGATCTCGGTGGTGCCGCCCGCGATCGTCGACGACCGAGACCGCAGGTACGCCTGCGCGGCACCGGGGTCGTCCCCGGCGACGGCGCCCGCGCCGCCCAGCGCGAGCCGGGTGCGGGCGAGCCGCTGGCTCAGCCGGCTCCACTCCAGCTTGATGATCGACTGCTCCGCGCCCGGCTGCCCAGTCGCCTTGATCGAAGCCAGCGAACGCTCCCCCAGCACGCCGATGATCCGCCCCTCGACGTAACGCCGCACCAGCTCGTCGCGCAGCAACGGGTCCAGGCCGGAGTCGGCGGCACGCGCCGCGGAGACCAGCTGCTCGACCTGGCGCTGGATGATCGCGGCCTGCGTCACCACGCCGCTGCGCTCGTGGCCGAGGGTGGTCATGGTGACCTGCCAGCCCTTATGCAGCGGGCCGAGCAGGTTCCGCAGGGGCACGCGCACGTCGGTGAAGAAGACCTCGGCGAACTCGGCCTCGCCGGTGATCTGGCGGATCGGCCTGCGCTCGATGCCCGGCGTGTCCAGCGGCACGAGCAGCGCGGAGATCCCGCGGTGCTTCGGCGCTTCCGGGTCGGTGCGCACGAGCAGCTGCATGAAATGCGCCCGCATCCCGTCAGAGGTCCAGATCTTCTGGCCGTTCACGACCAGCTCGTCGCCTTCGACCACCGCCCGGGTCCGTAGTCCCGCGAGGTCCGAGCCGGCGCCGGGCTCGCTGAAGCCCTGGCACCACAGTTCGCTGCCGTCGAGGATCCGCGGCAGGTGCTCGCGCTGCTCCGGGGTGCCCCACTGCGCGATCGTCGGGCCGACGTTCGCGACCCCGAAGATGCCGGCGGTGGCGGGCGCCCCCGACTCGGTCAGGAGCGCCGAGCAGGCGAGCGCGGTGACGACGTCGAGCCCGCGGCCGCCGTGTTCCTCGGCCCACTGCGGCGCGACCCACCGGCCGGCCTGCATCGTGCGCTGCCACGCGAGCCTGCCCTCGAACGGGGGCTGGTCACCCCAGCGCTCGCGGAACGGGGGCAGCTGCTCGTCGAGGAAAGCGCGCAGCTCGTCGATCACACTCAAGATGGCATCCCTCCGGCGCGCTCAGCCGCGCGCCCGTTTGACCTGACCGAAGGGGATGTCCCGGTCCGCGGCGAACTCCCGCGGCATCCCGAGCACCCGCTCGCTGATGATGTTGCGGGACATCTCCGTGCTGCCGCCGCCGAGACTCGCGCCCTGGCGCATCAGGTAGTTCACGCCGACCACCGCGCCGCCGGTTCCCGTGGTGGCCAGCGCTCCGGCGATCTGCACCGCGATGTCGTTGCGTTCCCAGTCGGCTTCGGCGTGCAGCAGCCGCATGAACGACGCCGCCGGCGGCGGCAGCTGCCCGCCCTGGATGCCGCGGGACACCCGTTCGACGAGCTGCTCCTGGACCTTCTGCGTGGTCAGGTAGGCGCCGATCCGCTCGCGGACCGCCGGGTCGCCGGCCCGGCCGGTCACCCGCGCGATCTCCAGGGGATCCGAAGCGGGGGTCGACGCGATGCGGTCGCCTCGGCCGCTCACGTACGGCGACCCGCCGCCGACGGCCGTGCGCTCGTGGAAGAGCTGGCGGGAGGCGACGCGCCAGCCGTCGTTCACCTCGCCCACGACGGCCGACGCGGGCAGCACCACGTCGTCGAAGAACTCCTCGCAGAACTCCGTGGAACCGTTGACCTGGCGGATCCGGTTCATCGTGACCCCGGGCGCCTTGGTGGGCATCAGGAACATCGTGAGCCCGCGGTGTTTCGGCGCGTCCCAGTCGGTGCGGGCCAGGCACAGCGCCCAGTCGGCCGCGTACGCCGAAGTGCTCCACGTCTTGGCCCCGTTGAGGACCCACGTGTCGCCGTCGCGGTCGGCGCGGGTGATGAGCCCGGCGAGGTCCGAGCCACCGCTGGGCTCGGAAAGGAACTGGCAGAGGATCTCCTCGCCGCGGATGGCGGCCCCGATCCGGCTGGTCTTCTGCTCCTCGGTCCCCATGTCCAGGATGGTGGGCGCGCAGATGCTGAACGTCGGCACGTTGAGCAGCAACGGCATCTGGTAGGGCAGAGACTCCTCGGTGAACGCCTCCTGGTGCGCGGGAGTGAGACCGAGACCGCCGTACGCCACCGGAAAGCAGATGCCGGCGAAGCCACCGGAGTGCAACTTCTGTTGCAGCTCACGGGCTTTCGTCCATTCCTCGTCGTCGTCACCGGGCGGCCGGGCCGCGGCGTCCGGGTCGATCCGCGGCATGTTCTCCGCCAGCCAGGCCCTGGCCCGCAGGCGGAACGACGCGACGTCTTCCATCGTGCTCATGTCCTCCATGTACGCCGTGTCCGCCCTCAGAGCCCGGCCAGATCGGCGAGCCGCCGGCGATGGTCCTCGGGCGTGCCGTAGAGCGACCGGTTCACCGTCGCCCGGCGCAGGAACAGGTGCAGGTCGTGTTCCCAGGTCACGCCGATGCCGCCGTGCATCTGCACGCAGTCCTGGATGATCTGCACCGCGCGGTCGCCGACGTAGGACTTGGCCACGCTGACCAGTTCCGGCGCGTCCGCGGCGCCGTCCTGCACCGCCGTGATCGCCGCCTGGGTGGTGGCCTGGCACGCTTCGAGCCAGGTGCGCATGTCCGCGAAGCGGTGCTTGAGCGCCTGGTAGGACGCCAGCGGCCGGCCGAACGAGAACCGGTCGAACAACCATTGCGTGGTGAACTCGAAAACCCGCTCCACCCCGCCGCACGTTTCGGCGCACTGCAGCACGAGCGCGACCAGCGCCTGCCGTTCGAGCACCTCGTCCGCACCGGCGGACCCGACCAGTGCCGACGCGGGCACCTCGACGTCGTCGAACCGCACGACGTGGAACCGGCGGGCGAGATCGAGGCTCCACTGGGGTTCGACGACCACACCCGCTGTCGCGGCCGGAACGAGGAACTGGGCGACGCCGTCGCCGGTGGCCGCGGTGACGAGGAACAGGTCGGCCTGCCCGGCCGCCTCGACCCGGTCCTTGACGCCGTGCAGCCGGTAGCCGCCGGGAGTGGCCTTCGCGATCAGCGCGGGGTGCCGTGGATCCCACTGGCCACCGGGTTCGTAGACCGCCCAGCTCGCGATCCGCTGCCCGGCGACCAGATCCTCGATCGCGGCGGCGTGATCCGGTCCGGCCTGCTGTGCCGCCACCAGGCCGGCGAGGACGGTGTTCGTGGCGAGCAGCGGGCCCGGCGCCACCCCGCGCCCCAGCTCCTCCGCGACGATCGCCAGATCGCGCAGGCCCGCACCGGAAATGCTGCCACCGCCGAGCTCCTCGGGGACCAGCATCGCGGTCCACCCGAGCTCCGCGCCGCGCGCCCACCACTCGCGGTCGAAACCGGTGTCGCGCTCCGCCAGCCCGCGCACCCGTTCGAGCGGGAATTCCTTCTCCAGGAAGCTTTTCGTCGTCGTGCGGAAAAGCCGTTGCTCTGCCGAGAGCTCGAGCTCCATCGGGACTCCTTGCGTGCCGGTGCGGTGCGCGGTCGTGCTCGGCCGTGCGCTCAGTCGGAAGCCGGGAGCGCCCTGGCTTCCTTCTGCGGCAACGGAGTCCCCGCGATGGCGAGCGTGCCCGGCCCGGGCTTGGTGCACAGCAGCTCGACCCCGAGCCCTTCGGCGGCGTACCGCTTGCCGAGCAGAGTGCCGTCCATCTGGGCCGGGTCGGCCGTCGCGCTGCCCTCGCCCGGCTCGCCCTTCTTGACCATCGCGACGCCACCGCAGGTGAGCTCCAGGTCCTGGTCGGGCCAGCGGACGACGATGACGCTGGTCGAGTCGACCGTGCTGGTGAGGGACTGACCGACGCGCGGCTTCATCGCTGCGTTCCTCCATAGGTGGTGGGCGAGGGCTTTCGCTAAATGAGTTATCTCATTAGACGGTAGCGGCGGGTGACCGTCAAGAGCCGGCGGTGGCGAGCCGCCCGACGAGAACGGGCACCTCGGCCAGTGCGCGCAGGGCGTCGTTGAGGTGTGTGCAGCCGTCGGTGCCGACCACGAGTTCGAGCACGCGGTCGCGCAGGGTGGCCATCGGCTCCCCGGTGAGCAAATCCACGTTGGCCGCCGCGGCGGGACAGGTGGTGAACGGCAGGACCCTCGGGTCGGCGGTGACCGACACCAGCCGCATGGTGGCGCGGTCGACCACCGCGTGCACGCCGTACTCGTGCACGACGATCTCGCCCCCTTCGGGAGTCCACATGCTGTCCCGGAAGACGGAGTCGACCCGCAGCCGCGGCCCGTCGACGACATCCACCCGGCGCCGGCGCCGCATCATCGGCCCGTCACCGGGCGGCCCGGCGATCTCGTGCCACGCCCACGCGTCGTCCGGCGCGGCGAGGTCGAAGGCCGGCACGAGGTTGTGCTGCGGATCCTCGCTGCTCATCAGGCGGGCGATCGGCTGGCCGTCCCGGCGGAAACCCGCGCAGATGTCGGTCATGTCGCGACGGGGCCGGCGGGGCGCCACCGGGGCGGCGGACTCGGGCGGCGGCCACAGGCGCCACGCGATCGGGCCGACGAGCGTCACCCCGGGCAGGTCGTCGAGCAGGAAGTAGGCGAGGGTGCCGGCCGCAAGCTCGTCCGGGACCAGTTCCCGCAGCCTGCCGCGATAACCGCTGCCGGCACCGTGTCCCACCAGCTCGCTCAGCTGCGGCAGTTCGGGATTACTCGAAAGCGACAGCAGCACGCGGCGCGGATCGGCGTGGACGCCCAGCCGCGCGTCCACCGACTGGCCCGGTTCGCCGTCGAGGCCGGTCACGAGATCGCGCGCGGTCGCGTCGATCCGCATTCCGCCGGCGAACCCGTCCGGCCAGGTCGCGTTCCAGTGCGCCGTCCGCCGCACCGAACCGGGTGGCCGCGCCGGCGTGCCTTCATGGGGGTTGCGTGGCGCTTCGGGCAGGTCTGTCAGCAGGGGCAGCGCGCGCCGCGGACCAGTCATCGTGTTCCCTCTCGCATGCCGCTGATTGAGATTAATGAATAAACTTTATGATAGCGTTGCGAGCGTGAAACTGGGCCTGGTGTCCGACGCCCATGGCAATGCCGGGTCGTTCGCCCGCGCGCTCGACGAGCTGGCGGCCGAGGCGGACGAGGTGCTCCTGCTCGGCGACCTGATCCACGAATACCGGTTCTCCAACGAGGTCATCGGCCGCGCCCTGGACGACGGCCTGCGCTACGTGCTCGGCAACCACGAACTCGGCTTCCTGAAGAACCCGGCCGCCATCGCCCGTCCCGGTGTCGTCCCGGAACTGGTCGCCCGGTTGCGCGAAATGCCGCTGCGGCTCGATTTCGAGGTGGACGGCAAGCGCGTCGTCGTGGTGCACGCGAGCCCGTTCCCGCCCTACACCGACTACCTGTTCACCGGCTCCCCGCTGCTGGCCCGGTGCGCCGAACTGGAGGCCGATTTCCTGCTGGTCGGCCACACCCATGTGCCGATGGCCGAACGCCACCACGGCACCCTCGTCGTGAACCCCGGCTCGATCGGCGAGACCCGGGAGCACGGATCGGCGATGGTCTCCTACGCCATCCTCGACACGGCCAGTGAAGAGGTCGAGGTGCGGCGCTTTCCCAATCCCGTGGGCGGACTCGACGGGCCGACCGAGCGGGAAATCCTCACCGCGGCGTGAAACGCGGAGTCCACTGTGGACGTCAGCTGGCGGCCCGGCGGGTCGAGGGCTTGCGTGTGGTCGCCGGCTTGGCCCGCCCGGTGGTCCCGCCCCGGGTGGCGGCCGGACGGCGGGCCGAACCGGCCCGGCGGTCCTGCCCCTCGGCGAGGAACACCTCGAAGCCCGCGATCAGCCGGGCGATACCGAACTCGAAGTCCTCGTCGCTCGTCCCGGAGATCGCGTGCCGGTCGATCAGCTTGCCGAGCACCGGCATGTCCGACCAGTCGGTCATGTTCCGCTGCCGCGCCGGGTCGACGGTCGGCGCGTTGGCCAGCCGCAGCACGCGGTCGTGGATGATCGAGCCCCGCGTGTACACCCCGATCGCGCTGTACACCTTGAGCGCGTTGACCGGGGTGAACCCGTCGGCGACGAGCTTCGCCACCACGGACTCGATGATCTCCATGGTCTTCTTCGCGGCGTCGCGGCCGTAGGTCGAGGTGCGGATGAACATCAGGTCCGAGAGGACCTCGTCCTCCTGGTGGATGGTCCGCAGCGACATGAAGTGCTCGATCAGCACGTGCTGCCACGTGTCGTCCGCGCGGACCTCCGGCGTCAGCCGGGCGTACTTTTCGACGGCGACGTCGGTCATCGCGTTGAGCAGCTCGTCCTTCTTGCGGAAGTACCAGTAGATGCTCGTGACCCCGACGTCGAGATGCTTGGCGAGGATGGGCATGCTCAGCTCGTCGACCGAGGTGCTCCGCGCGATCTCGAACGCGCCCGCGAGAATGTCCTCCGCGTTGATGGAGCCACGCTGACGCCGCTTGCGCGGTCCAGCACTGTCAGCCTTCGGCACACCGTCTCCCTGTCACCTGCGCGGAGACCGAGTCCGCGCTCCCCCGAACCTCTTGACATCATATCAGCCCTGGTCCCCGCGCCCGCCCGCACACGCCACACCGCGGCCGCTCCAGTACCCGTTGCCGAGCCTGGTACTGGAGCGGCGCCGGGCGCTTGCACCGGCACCGACCTTGCGGAACACTTTACGGTAAGGCATGCCGAACTGTTGCGGCGCGAGGAGGGAGCGAAGTGTCCAAGCCGGATGCCGGCGCGCCCCGGAAACGACGCCGGCGCGGCTCGATCAACGCCGGGGACATCGTCGCCGGCGCGTTCGAGGTGGCCCGGCGGACGTCGCTGGACCAGCTGAGCATGCCCGTGCTCGCGCAGCACCTCGAAGTCGGCGTGACGAGCATCTACTGGTACTTCCGCAAGAAGGACGAGCTGCTCGACGCGATGACCGACGTCGCGGTGGACGAGTACGCCGGGCTGGTGCCCGAGGTACGGGCCTCGGACACCTGGCAGCACACGTTGTCCACGCATTTCCACGCGCAACGCGATCTCCACCTCGGCGACGACGTCCTGTGCGACCTGCTGTACATCCGCACGGCGGCCTACAGCAGCCAGGCCAGCCGCCGCCTGATGGAGGTGCTGGAACGGCTGGTGGCGAAGCTGGTCGCGGACGGGTTCGGCCCGGCGGACGCGCTGCGGGTGCACAACGCGGTGGCCGTCTACACCCGCGGCTGCATCGTGCACGATCGCATCCTGCGGAAGGCCAACACACCGACGGTCGACCCCGCCCGACAGCGCGCGATGGCGGACTGGTCGGCAATGCCGGTCCTCGACGGGCTGGTGGACCACACCGCGCTCTCGGGCACGAGCGACGAGGACTTCGCGTTCGGCGTCGACCGCCTGCTCTGCGGTTTCGAAGATCTCCTCTGACTACCGAAGTCCCATCGGTGCCTTTACAGTGATGGCTACCGTTCTCTCAACGGTATAGTTCGCCCGGAAGCTCAGGCCGGGCCCGGCGACACACAGGAGTGGCGACGACATGCGGTTCGTATTCCAGTACCCCGAGACGCGTGGAGTCGACGCGGACATGCTGGACGCCGGCCCGGTCCCGGATGTGGCCGCGGCCGCGGAACGGTTCGGGTTCGACGGGTTCTCCACCACCGAGCACCCCGTCCCGGGCAACCGGTGGCTCACCACCGGCGGGCACCAGAGCCTCGACCCGTTCGTCGCGCTGAGCTTCGCGGCCGCCGCCACCGAGCGGATCCGGCTGCTGACCTACCTCGCGGTGGCGCCGTACCGGAACCCGTTCCTGCTCGCCAAATCCGCCGCGACACTGGACAAGCTCTCGGGCGGCCGGATGACCCTCGGCCTCGGCACCGGCTATCAGAAGAGCGAGTTCTACGCGCTCGGCGTCGACATGGACGAGCGCAACGCGCTGTTCGACGAGGCGCTGGAAGTGCTGCCCCTGCACTGGTCCGGCGACGTGTTCAGCTATCAGGGCCGGCATTTCAACGCCCGCGACGTGATCGCGCGGCCGCGGCCGGTCCAGGACCCGATCCCGATCTGGGTGGGCGGCAACTCGAAACTGAGCCGCCGTCGCGTCGCGCAGCACGCGCAGGGGTGGATGCCGATGGGTGGCGGTGCCCAGCTGGCCGCCACCACCCGGACCGCCGCGCTCGCGGGAGTGCCGGAACTCGCGGTGGCCATCCGCGACCTCCGCGAAGCGGCGGTGACAGCCGGCCGGGCCGAGGAGATCGATGTCCTCTACTCCTATCACGCACCAGGACTGGACACGCCGGACGCGGACGCCGACCGCCATCGCGAATCTCTCGCCGAGATCGAGAAGGCCGGCGTGACGTGGGTGAGCGTCAGCTGTCCCGTCGCGGAACGCTCAGCGACGCTGGAGTTCGTCGAGGCCTTCGGCACCACCTACCTGTCGTGACGGAGGAAGCCATGGGATGGTTCGAAGAGCGCGGCGGGCTCCAGGGAACGGTCGCCGTCATCACCGGTGGCGCGGGCGGGATCGGCGAGGCCGTCACGTACGACCTGGCCGCCAACGGGGTCCGCACCGCGGTGCTCGACATCGACGACAAGGCCACCGACCGCCTGCGGGAAACTCTCGGCGAGCGGGGTCACGACGCGCTGGTACGCCACGGTGACGCCCGCGATCCCGAGACGCTGTCCGCGTTGTTCGACGCGGTCGACGAGTGGTGGGGCCGGGTCGACACCCTCGTGAACGTCGTCGGTGGCACGTTCCGGGCCCCGTTCACCGACACCAGGCCGAAAGGCTGGGACGCGCTCATCCGGATCAACCTCACGCACGTCCTGCACGCCTGTTCGCTCGCGGTGCCCAGGATGCAGGCGGCCGGGCGCGGCGGCAGCATCATCAACGTCACCACCGTCGAGGCCCACCGGGCGGCGCCGGGATTTTCCGTCTACTCCGCCGCGAAGGCCGCTGTCACCCAGTTCGCCCGGACCCTGGCCGTCGAGGTCGCCCCGGACGGCATCCGCGTCAACAACGTGGCGCCCGACTACACCCCGACGCCCAACATGACCCGGATCTCCCCCGAATCCGAGCTACAGCCCGAACGGAACCGGGTCGCGATCCCGATGGCCAGGGCCGGGCTGGTCACCGACATCTCCGGCTGCGTGGTGTTCCTCGCGTCCGGCCTGTCGGGGTATGTCACCGGCACCACGCTGCACGTCGACGGCGGGACGAAGGCGGCCGCGGGCTGGCTCAATTGGCCGGACGCCGGCTGGCAGATCCAGCCGCCGGACACCGCGCTGCGCTGAGGAACACCGGCCCAGGCGGCGAGAATGCTATTCTCAACAGACCGCCGGACAGCGGACGCGAGAACAGATAGGGTGACGGCCGTGCAGGCGGAGGTCTCGGAACGCACGCGGATCGTCGACGCGACGTACCAGTGCCTGGCCGCCCGCCCCGGTGGTATCTCGGTCACGGACATCCTGACGGCTGCGGGACTGTCCACCCGGGCTTTCTATCGCCACTTCGAGTCCAAGGACAGTCTGCTGCTGGCGCTGTTCCGCCAGGACGGCGAGCGCGTGTTCGCCGAGCTGCGCGCCGCGACGGCCGCGGCGGGCTCGCCACGCGAGGCGATGGAGGCCTGGATCCGCGGCTTCCTGGAGCTCACCGCGCACACCCGGCGTCGCCGGCGCGTCACGCTGCTGAACTCCCCCGAGGTGGTGCGCGCCGAAGGCTACCCGGCCGAGCACGCGCGGGTGATGACGGAGCACGAGGCGGCCATCGCGGAGATCCTGCGCGAGGGCCACGCGGACGGCTCCTTCCCCGCGGCCAAACCCGAGACCGACGCCAGGCTGATCCTCGCCGTCGTCAGCGAAGCCTTCACCGACCGGATGTCCCGGCCAACCGCGATCAGCGCCGCGAAGGCCGCCGAACTGGTGACGGACTTCGCCTTCCGCGCGCTCGGCGCCGAGCCGAGCTGACCTCAGGGCAGCTCGGGGCCGCCCGCGAACGGATCGCCCTCGATCTCCTCGGTGCCGAAGTAGATCGGTGCCCCGTGGCTGTCGGCGACATCGGTCACGATCAGGCCGGGGCGCACCTGGTGGAAACGCACGCCCTTCTTCTTAAGCCACGCCGAGGCGGACTCGATGTCGGCTATCTTGAACCGCAGGCTGTAGATCATGTTGCCCCACCGGGCGACGTGCCGGCCGAGATCGGAGTCGGCGTCCACCGGTTCGGCCAGCTGCAGCAGGCAGTCGCCCAGCTGCAGGGTCTGGAACTTGGCCCGCATGTCGTCGTCGACGCCGTCCTGGATCGGCACCGCCTGCAGCGTGTCGGCGTAGATCTTGACCGCCGACTCGAGGTCCCGCACGCCCACCGTCACATAGGAGAACCGCTCGATGGTCAGCGGGTGGCTGCGCCACTGCTTGACCTGCGAGGACCAGGTGTCGAGATCGCGCGGGTCGTTGGCCATCTCGATCCCGCAGAGTTCGACCATGAGGCCGGCCGTGTCCCGGGGGCTCGGGTAGAAGTAGGTGGTCTCCTCGTCCAGCTTCTCGATCCGGCCGCCGCCGGGCGCGCCGATGTAGACGCCCTTGCCCAGCAACCGGTCCGCGAGCCCGGGCAGGTCGTCGACGAGGTAGCCGACCGAGTGCAGGTGCTCGCCGTACTTCGAGTAGAACTTCCCGACCGGCTTGCCGGTGTCGGCGGGCAGCTTCGGCGCCATGGTCTCGATGCACAGGTCGCTGATCACGAGCATCGTGGCGTACCGGTCCTCGACCGGCAGGTAGGTGACCTCGTCCACGCCCATGTAGACGAGCCCGCCGAACACGTCCTCGTAGAACCGGCGCAGCTCCCAGGCATCGTCGGACATGTGGATGACGTGGATCATCTGGCCGATGCCGTGGTCACCGGTCTTCTTCGCTGTCTTCTTCACCCGAGGAGGCACCTCACCGAATCCGGACCTGCCGATCACCTCGGACCAGAATAGATGAAACAGGTAAACAAATAAAACAATTAGATCTTTGTCACTGCGCCCGCCGCGCGATACATTGCGGCGTATGGAAAACACCCCCGGGATCATCCGCGGCCTCGACCGTCAGTCCCGCCGGCACGAGACCCCGTGCGGCGACGGCAGCATGGTGTGGCGGTCCTGGGGGTCGGGCACCCCGGTGCTGCTCCTGCACGGCTCGCACGGATCGTGGCTGCACTGGGTGCGCAACATCGCCGAGCTCTCGCGGCACCGACGCGTGCTGGCGGCGGACCTGCCCGGCTACGGCGAGTCCGCGGCGCCGGCGGATTTGGAAAGCCCGGACAGCCACGCGGCGGCGATCGCCGAGGGCTTGCGCCTGCTCCTGCCCGCCGGGCCGGCGGTCGACGTCGTCGGCTTCTCCCTCGGCGGGCTCCTCGGCGCGCACCTGGCGGTACTCGCCCCGGACCTGGTCCGGCGCCTGGTGCTCGTCGACACCGGCGGCCTCGGCACGCCGCTGCCGGGCGCCCACCTGGCGCTCAAACCCTTGCGGGGCCTGGACGACGACGCGCGCCGCGCGACCCGCCGGCACAACCTGCGGGCGATGATGATCCACGACGCGGCGAACGTCGACGACCTGGCACTGTGGATCGACGAGCACACGGCGCGCCCCACCAGCCGCGTGCACTACCAGGTGGTCCCGGACAAGCTGCTGCCGGTGCTGCCGAAGGTGCCGGTGCAGGTGGACGCGATCTGGGGCGAGTACGACGCGCCCCACCCCGGCCCCGAGGTGAACGCCGCGGCGCTGCGCCAGAGCCATCCCGCCGCCGAACTCCGCACGGTCCGCGGCGCCGGGCACTGGTCGATGTTCGAGGGTGCCCCCGAGTTCAACCGGGCGCTGGCCGACCTGCTGGCGCAGCCACTACGCGAACCGGTGCGGGAAGCGGGCTAGAGAGTGTTGTGAAAGTGGCTTGCGTGGCGGTGCGGGTAGCGGCCCCTGACCCCGGGATCGCCTCCTCATGAATGACCAATTCACCACGTCACCGCTGTCCTCGCCAGGAACCACCTCAGAACCCGCAGCGGAGCCAGTGCACGGCCCACAGCAAGCGGCTCCGCCGCTTACGAAACAGAACCCAGCCCCCCACCAGCTCGTCTGGGCGAATGCGGTGAATGAGTGATCCGAACAACAGGATTCGTCGCCGGGCCGGTCGCGGCGCCGCGGTCACGCGTGGCAAGTAAGATAGTCGCATTCATCATCCGGAAGGGGACGTCGTGACCGCCATCAGGTCCACCACCGTGCGGGTGCCGAAGGCCGGCGAGATGGTGGCCGCACAGCTGCGGCGGCAGATCGTCACCGGCGAGCTCAAAGAGGGCGACGGGCTCCCCTCCGAGAACACCCTGATGCAGCAGTTCGGCGTCTCCCGCCCCACCCTGCGCGAGGCCTTCCGCATCCTGGAATCCGAGCAGATCATCCAGATCCGCCGGGGTGCCCGCGGCGGCGCGCACGTGCTGGTCCCCGACCCCACGACGGCGGGCCGGTACGCCGGGACCCTGCTGCAGTACCGCGGAACCACGCTGGCCGACGTGTACGCCGCGCGCACCGCGCTGGAGGCCAGCGGCGTCGACTTCCTGGCGCGGCGGCGCACCGCGGCGGACCTGAAGGACCTCGAAAAGGCACTCGCCCAGGGCGAGCAGCTGCTGGAAGATCCCATCGCGTTCTCCGAGCAGGCCGACCTGCAGTTCCACCGGCTGCTGATGGAGCTGTCCGGCAACCAGACCATGATCGTGCTGCTCGACATGCTCTACGCCATCGTCGAGCAGCACAACCAGTCGGTCATCAACGCCAACCGCGACAACGCGAACAACGGGCCCTCGGTCCAGCTGGTGCAGAAGGCGCACGCCAAGGTCGTCGACCTGATCCGGCAGAAGGACGCGGACAAGGCCGTCGCCCACTGGCGCCGGCACCTCACCCAGGTCAGCGAGTTCGTGCTGGCGGGACCCGCGGAGACCGTGCTCGACGTGCTCTCCTGAGTCCCGCCCGCCCGTTCAGCGAGCCAGCGGATCCCGTGGCAGGCCGAGGATCCGCTCCGCGATGACGTTGCGGGTGATCTCGGACGTGCCGCCCGCGATCGACAGGCAGCGGCCGAAGAGGTACTCGAACGTGACCGTCTCCTCGTCCCCGGTCACCGCGCCCGTGCCGGCCAGCTCGATCGCCAGCTCGGTCACCCGCTGGGCGTGCTCGGCCGACAGCAGCTTCGTCACGTTGCCCTCCGGCCCCGCCCCGGCACCGGCCACGGCGCGCGTCGCCTGACGCAGGTTCAGCACGCGCATCGCCTGTTCCTCGGTGACCAGCCGTGCGATGGCGCGGGTGTGCTCGACGTCGGTGACGCCGTACCGGCTCGCGATGCCGGGCAGCTCCCAGGCCGAGAGCCCTTCCCGGGAACCGCCGCCGATGGTCACCCGCTCGTTGCCGAGGGTGGCCCGGGCGACCCGCCAGCCGTCGTTCGGCTCCCCCACCACGTCCTCGTCGGGCACGAAGACGTCGTCGAAGAACACCTCGTTGAACAACGCCTGGCCGGTGATCTCGCGCAGCGGCCGGATCGTGACGCCGGGCGCGGTGAGGTCGATGGCCATCGCCGTGATGCCCTTGTGCTTGGGGGCTTCCGGGTCGGTGCGGACGGTCGCGAGGCCACGGTTGCAGTTCTGCGCGTCACTGGTCCAGACCTTCTGGCCGCTGACCCGCCAGCCGCCGTCGACCCGGGTGCCGCGCGTCTGTACGGCCGCCGCGTCCGAGCCGGCGTTCGGCTCGCTGAACAGCTGGCACCACCGCTGCTCGCCCAGCAGGCCCGGCGCGATCCACCGCTGGATCTGCTCGTCGTTCGAGGTCTGCGCCAGCGTCAGCAGCACCCATCCGCCGATGCCGAGCGAGGGCGTCTCGATCTCGGCCAGCTCCTCCTCCAGGACGAGCTGCTCGACCGCGCCCGCGCCCCGCCCGAATGGTTCAGGCCAATGCGGAACCTGGTAACCGGACGACGCGAGCAGCGCCCGGCGCTCGCCCTCGGGCGTGGCGCGGTACCGCTCCAGGAACTCCCGGGCCTGCGCACGGTGGCTCTCCGCTTCCTCGGGCAGGTCGATGGTGAACTGCCGCCGCACACCGGCTTTGGTGCCCGCGAAGACCTCGTCCTCGGGCGAGCCCACCGCCGCCACCACGGCCTGGAGCGCGGCGGCGCGCCGCAGGTACAGGTGCGCGTCGTGTTCCCAGGTGAAGCCGATGCCGCCGAAGATCTGGATGGCCTTGCGCGCGCAGTCCTGGTAGTTGCGCAGCGCGAACCCGGCCGCGGCCGCCGCCGTCAGCGCGGTCTCGGCTGCGGTGGCCGCGCCCCTCGCCGCGTCCCAGGCGAGCGCGGTCGCGAGTTCGACGCCGACGAGCATGCTGGCCAGGTGGTGCTTGATGGCCTGGAAACTGCCGATCGGCCGCCCGAACTGCTCCCGAACCTTGGCGTACTCCAACGCGAAGTCCAGACAACCACGCGCCCCGCCGGCGGCCTCGGCCGCGGCCAGCGTCCTCAGCAGTGAGATCGCGGCGCCCGCCGCTCCCGCCAGCACGTGGCCGTCGGCCGGGGCCAGGCCGGTGACGGTCACCTTCGCCAGTCCCAGCGACGGATCCAACCCGGTCGCGGAGGCCACGGCGAGCGCGCTGTCACCGGCAGGGACGACGAGCAGGTCGTCGCCGGCAGCGAGCAGGAACACGTCCGCCCACTGGCCCGCCAGCACCGTCAGCTCCCCGCTGAAAACACCCCCGTCGCCACGAGTCAGGCCGGGCGCCAGCCCCAGCCCGGCGACGGCCGAGCCGTCCGCCAGCCGCGTGACGAACTCGCGCAGCGCGTCGCCGGCCGACTCGGCCAGCACGGCGGACGCGGTGACAGTCGGCAGCAGGCGACCGGGAACGATTTCGTGCCCCAGCTCGTCGACGACGACGGTCAGCTCCGCCAGGCCGAACCCGGACCCGCCCGCCGACTCCGGCAGGTGCAGCCCGAGCCAGCCCAGGTCGGCGATCCGCTTCCACACGTCGGGCGCGGCGGGCGCGTCCGGGTCCAGCGCGGCGCGCGCCGCGGCCCGGACCCGCTGCTCGGTGGCGAACTCGCGGACGACGGTCGCGAGTTCCTGGTGTTCTTCGGTGATGGCAAGCCCCATCGGGCAGCTCCTCGGGTCGGCGCGGTTCGTACTGTGCTGTTTCCGGAGTCAGACCTCGATCAGGACGGCACCGCCCTGACCGCCGCCCGCGCACATCGCCGCCATCCCGAGACCACCGCCGCGGCGGCGCAGCTCGTGCACGAGCGTGACGATCATGCGCGCGCCCGAGGCGGCCACCGGGTGGCCGAGGCTGCACCCGCTACCGCTGAAGTTGACCCGCTCCTCGTCGAGGCCGAGCGCCCGGCAGACGGCGATCGGGACGGAGGCGAACGCCTCGTTGATCTCCCACAGGGTCACGTCGGCGGCCGTCCGGCCCGCCCGCGCCAGCACCTTCTCGGCGGCGTCGAGCCCGCCGAAACCCATCCGCGCGGGCTCGACCCCGGCCGCGCCCCAGGCGATGATCTTCGCCAGCGGTGTCAGCCCTTCGGCGGCGGCGAATTCCGCGCCGGCCACCGCCACCGCGGCGGCCGCGTCGTTGATCCCGCTGGCATTGCCCGCGGTGATGGAAAACCCGGGGATCTCGGGGTGCAAAACCTTGAGCGAGGCCAGCTTCTCCAGTGTCGTCGTGCGCCGCGGGTGCTCGTCCACGGCGAACTCGACCACCGCGCCGCCCGGCTTGGTCAGCTTGAGCGGGACGATCTCGTCGGTGAACTTGCCGGCGTCGATCGCCTCGATCGCGCGGACGTGCGACCGGTACGCCCAGGCGTCCTGCTCCTCGCGGGTGATCCCGGCTTCCTTCGCGGTGTTCCAGCCCACGGAGATGGACATGTCGCGGTTCGGCGCCTCGGGCGAGTCCGGGTGGGTCGGCGGGAACCAGTCGACGTACTCGTCGGTGGTGCCCGGGACACGCTGGCGCAGGCGCGGCCCCATCGAGGTCGCCTGCACACCGCCCGCCACGATCGCCGACTCCATCCCCGAGCCGATCGACGCCGCCGCCATGCCGATAGAGGTGAGGCTGCCCGCGCAGTGCCGGTTCACGGCCACTCCGGACACACTGGGCATCCCGGTGGCCACGGCGGCGTGGCGGGCCAGATCGCCGCCGCCGTAAAGGCTTTCGGCGAGGATCACGTCGTCGAACTTCGCGGGCTCGAGCCCGGAGCGGCGCACGGTCTCCTCCACGATCGCCGCGGCGAGCGTCTCCCCGCTGGTGTCGGCGAGCGTGCCTTTCCCTGTCGTGCCGATGGCCGTGCGAGCCGCGCTGACGATGACCGGAGCGGACATGTGCACCTCTCTGAGGGTGAGTACCCGAGTCTGCGACACGTAATAGTAGTCATTACGATAACTACGACAGTACAGTAGTCACGGCGGGCCCGGAACCGCTTCCGGCAGCGACGCCCGCAGCGCCTTCCCAAGGAGGAATCATGGACCTTTCCGGATCGTCCGCACTCGTGACCGGCGGTGCCGGCGGCTTCGGCGCGGCGACCACCCGCAGGCTCGTCGCCGCGGGGGCGAAGGTGGTCATCGCGGACCTCGCGGAGGACAAGGGCAAGGCGCTCGCGGACGAGCTCGGCGACGCGGCGACCTTCGTGCCCACCGACGTCACCAGCGACGACTCCGTGGACGAGGCGATCGCGATCGCGGCCGGGCTGGCCCCGCTGCGCACGACCGTCATCGTCCACGGTGGACCGGCCGCCGCCCGGCGGATGGTGAACCGCAAGGGCGAGGCCTACCCCGCCGAGGTCTTCGCCAGGACCGTCGACATCTTCCTCACCGGCACCTACCGCGTGATGAGCAAGGCCGCCGCGGCCATGACCCGCAACGAACCGTTGGAGGACAACCAGCGCGGGGTCGTGATCTCCACCGCCAGCATCGCCGGGTTCGAGGGCCAGGTGGGCCAGAGCGACTACTCCGCCGCCAAGGGCGGGGTGATCGGCCTGACCCTGACCGCGGCGCGCGATCTCGCGCCGACCGGCGTCCGGGTCATGTGCATCGCCCCCGGCACGTTCTTCACGCCCGCGTACAAGATGAGCGAGGAGGACGCGCAGGCCAAGTGGGGCCCCGGCGTGCCGAACCCGAAGCGGATGGGCCACGCCGACGAGTACGCCCGGCTGGCTCAGCACATCGCCGAGAACGACTACCTCAACGGCACCGTCATCCGGATCGACGGCGCGCTGCGCTTCAACATCTGACCGCCGCCGGCCGGCACGCGCTCCTCGCGTGCCGGCCGCGTCGGCCTGACGGGATAGCTTACCGAAGATCTTGCCGTAAGTTGTACCGATCCAATGCACGGCGGCCCTGACGTGCAGGCCACGGCCGTAGCGCGCGGCTACGAAACGGCCCTCGTTTCGGCTACACTGGCCGAATGGCTGCGCCAACGTCGTCGCGGCGGCTCAGCGGGAACCTGCCGGCCGAGGTGACCACGTTCGTCGGACGGCGAGCGGAACGCGCCGACGTCAAGCGGGCGCTCACCGACAGCCGCCTGCTCACGCTCACCGGGTTCGGTGGGGTCGGCAAGACCCGGCTCGCACTGCGGGCCGCCGAAGAGCTGTGCCGCGCGTTTCCCGAGGGTGTCTGGTTCGTCGAACTGGCCACCCTCGACGATGCCGCGCTGGTGCCCGAGGTCGTCGCCGGCACCCTGGGCCTGTCGACGCACGGCCGCGATTCGGCGCTGCAGGGGCTGGCCGATCACCTCCGGAACCGCACCGCGCTGCTGGTCCTGGACAACTGCGAGCACCTGCTCGACGCCTGCGCCCTCCTCGTGGACACGGTGCTGCGGGCCTGCCCGCACGTGCGCGTGCTGGCCACCAGCCGCGAACCGATCGGGATCCGCGGGGAGACGGTCCTGCCGATCGCCCCGCTCGCGGTGCCCTCCACCGGCACCTCCGCCGAGCACGCCGACACCCACGACGCCATCCGCCTGTTCGCCGACCGCGCCCGGGCCGCGTGTCCCGGTTTCGCGGTGACCGAAGAAAACCGCGCCGCCGTGGTCTCGATCTGCCGTCAGCTGGACGGGATCCCGCTCGCGCTGGAACTCGCCGCCGTGCGCCTGCGGGGACTGGCGATCGAGGACCTGCTGGCCGGGCTGAGCGATCACCTCCGGCTGCTCAGCACCGGCAGCCGGAACTCGCCCGAACGGCAGCGCACGCTGCGCGGCTGCATCGAGTGGAGCTACGAGCTGTGCACGCCCGAGGAGCGGCGGCTGTGGGCGGTCGCGTCGGTGTTCCAGGGCGGTTTCGACACCGACGCGCTCGGCGCGGTGTGCCCGGACGACCAGGTGCCGCCCGAGCGGCTGCTGGAGACTCTCCTGTCGCTGGTGGAAAAATCCGTCGTGACGAGCGAGGACCACCACGGCCGGACGCGCTACCGCATGATCGAAGTGATCCGCCGCTTCGGCGAGGACCAGCTGCGCGAGTCGGGACTCCAGGACCTCGTCCAGCGGCGCCACCGCGACCACTACGCCGCGTTCGCCGCCGAGGCCGCGGGCAGCTGGTTCAGCAGCCGGCAGCGCGAGTTGGTCCAGCGCCGGGGTCTCGAGCACCCGAACCTGCGCCGCGCGCTCGAGTTCTGCCTGGCCACGCCCGGGGAAGCCGAGCCGGGCCTGGACATCGCCACCGACCTGCGCGAGCACTGGATCGCGCAGCGCGCGCTCGCGGAGGGCGCGCGCTGGATCGAACGCCTGCTGTCCGCCGGCCCGGTGTCGGCCGGTCGGCACGTCCGCGCGCTGGCGACCGCGGCGGCGCTCGCGATCGTCGGCGGCAATCCCTCGCAGGCGAAGCCGCTCATCGCGATGGGCACCCGGCTCGCCCGCGACCAGGACGAGCGCACCCGGGCGCTGATGACCCACGTGCTGGGCATGTACCACCTGTTCGTCGGCGAGCTGCCGCAGGCGATCGCGGGCGGCGAACAGGCACTGGAGGTCTTTCGCGCGGCCGGGGACCACCAGCACGAGATCATGTCGCTGATCATCCTGCAGATGTCCTACGGGGCCACCGGCGACACCGAACGCGCGCTCGCCGCCTACGACGAGACGCTGCGCCTGTGCGGCGAGACCGGCGACGTCTGGTTCCGCTCGTACGCGCTGTGGACCGCCGGCACCCTGCACTGGCAGCAGGGCCAGACAGCCCGCGGGATCGAGCTGCTCCTGGAGAGTCTCGCGCTGAAACGGGCCACGGGTGACGGGCACGGCCTGGCCGTCTGCCTGGAGATGCTCGCCTGCGCCACGGCGGAGCGCGCCCCCCGCCAGGCCGCCGAAATGCTCGGCGTGGCCGACACGTTCCGGGCCGAGATGGGCGGTCCGATCGTGCGCGCCAGCTGGGTGGAGCCGACGCACGACGACGCGGTCGCCCGGCTGCGCGCGGCGCTCGGCGACGAGGCGTTCGAGCGGGCCGTCGAACGAGGACGCGCGCTCGATCCGGAGGAAGGCCTGGACCTGGCCCTCGCGTGGAAGAAGGACCGGCCCGGTCCGCGCCGGGCCGCCGCGCCCGGCACCCTGACCCGGCGCGAGCAGGAGGTCGCGGAGTTGGTCACCCACGGGCTGACCAACAAGGAGATCGCGAGCAAGCTGGTGATCTCCCAGCGCACCGCGGAGACCCACGTCGAGCACATCCTGACCAAGCTGGGCTTCACCTCCCGGGCCCAGATCGCGAGCTGGCTGGCCGGCCAGGGAACGGGTACGTAGCTACGTACGCGTGAATACGGACGTCCCGCGCCGTGCGGGGAAGCATGATCGATGTGAAGGCATCGTTTCCAACGGCGGAGGACGATTGGTGAACGTTGAGCAGGCCCCTGGTGGCACCCGAATACTGTCCGCTCCCGAGTCCGTGCCGGATTCCGGCTTGACGAGGTTTCCGACCGTGGCGTGCTCGGCACCGTGCCCGGTGTGCGGCGACTGCCGCGATGATTGTGCCGAATGCGTCGCCTGTGCTTACGACGCGTGCCCGCATTGCGCGGTACCCGACGTCACGCCCCGCACGGCGGCCATGCTGCTGGCCGCGGGCGTGACGCTGTCCGGCGATCTCGAGACGCTGCTGTTCTCCAGCGGGCGCCCGGTGTTCGTCCACCACTTGCTGCGGGCGTTCGGCATGATGACGAGCGCGCTCGAGCACGGGTGGCGCCCGGTGCCGCGCTCGCTGGCCGAGCAGCTGTGCCTGCACCTGATGATCCGGTACGCCACCGATCTTTCGTGCGAGGTGGGCGAGATCCTGTGCGCGAACCTGCCGCGCAGCGACTACGACTACTACTTCGACCGGCTCTACGACACCCTGCTGCCCGACGACCGGCACGAGACGTTCGCCGAGCGCGTCGTGCGGGTGTGCGACGGGCAGCGCGTGTTCGATTTCGACGGCCTGACCCACTCGGTGTCGAGCGCCGGATCCGACACGTTGTTCAGATCATTTCGCTGACTGTGCCGTCGTTACCAATCCGACGGCAGCCACGGCGGAAACGGGTGTCTACAAGCAGGTCGGTCGCAGACCGTGTCCGCCTACTTTCGGTCGAATTGGTAAGAAAGAATTCGGGGGGCTCGCGCAGGCGCGGGCCCCCCGAGTCATTCGCGGCGCCGGTCAGGCCGGCACCGGCGCCTTCTCCTCCGCCTTGTAGACCACCGGCAGGCCCATGAAGCGGCGCGTGTTGTCACCCATGAAGTCGTAGGTGCGCTTCTCGGACATGCCCTCGGCGTACTTGAAGTAGCCCTTCGGCGTCTCCAGGCCCTCGGGGTGCGGGTAGTCCGACCCGAACAGGACCTTGTCCCAGCCGACGGTGTTGACGACGTCCTCGACCGAACCCTCCCAGAACGGGCTGACCCAGATGTTGCGGCGGAACGCCTCGATCGGGTTCTCCGGGAACGAGGTCGGCTCCTTGGAGTACTGGACCTCCAGCTCGGTGAACAGCGACTTGATCCAGTGGCTGCCGTTCTCGATGCTCGCGATGCGCAGCTTCGGGAACCGGGTGACCGTGCCGTGGCAGATCAGGCTCGCCAGCATGTCCGCGATCTCGCGGTGCCCCAGCACCACCCGGCGGAACGCGCTGGCGCCGAACGCGCTGGCCGTCGTCGGCGGCTCCCACCGGTTGACGTAGTCGGTCAGCGGCGGCTGGCTCGCGTGCAGCACGACGGGGATGTTCGCGCTCTGCACGTCGGCCCAGAACGGGTCGAACTCCGGCAGCGCCGGCGAACGCCAGCCCCGCAGGCCCTTCACCGGCGCCGGCTTCATCAGCACGGCCTTGGCGCCGTTCTCGATGACGTACTCCAGCTCGCGGCGGGCATCGTCGACGAGGGCGCAGCTGATGACCGGCGTCATGAACAGCCGGTTCTGGTAGACGTACTGCCACTGGTCGAGCATCCAGCGGTTCAGCGCGTGCATCACCGCCACGACGAGCTCGGGGTCCTCCGCGGCCGAGTGCTCGACCAGGTTGGCCAGCGTGGGGAACACCAGCGTGCTGTCGACGCCCTGCTCGTCCAGGACCTTCATCCGGGCCCCGGGCTCGCGCCAGGCGGGAATCGAGTCGACGCCCCGGCCGCCGAGCTCCTTCAGCGACTTGCTCTCCGGGTTGTTGCCCGAATAGAACGCCTCGTACGCACCCGGCGCGGCGACCCGGTCGAAGGTGGGGTTGGGGATGTAGTCGGTGATCTTGTTGAGGATCGCGATCCTCGTTCGCTTGCCCACTTGGACGAACTGCACGGCGGAGCGGTACTTCTCCGGCAGGTACCGGGTCAGCGCCTCCGGCGTCTCGTACATGTGCTGGTCGGCGTCGAAGATCGGCGCATCTGTGAACTGAGCTGACGCCTCGGTCATGTGATGGATCCTTCCCGGTCCGAAGGTCTGTGAATGCTCATACCGTAGGGTACACTATTAAGCATTCCATAACCACGTCCAGTCCATTGTGTACAGACGTCCGCACGCACTGGAAGAGGAGCATGACCATCGAACTGCGCCGGAACGACTATTCCTTCGACGAGCAGCAGACCGAGGTCCGCGCGATGCTCGCCGGCTTCTTCGGCCGGCACTCCCCCGCCGAGGTCGTCCGGGCGGCCGAGCCGCTCGGTTTCGACGCGGCGCTCTGGCAGAACGCCGAGCACGCCGGCATCGTCGGGCTGGCGTTCCCCGAGGCGCGCGGCGGCCAGGGAGCCGGGCTCGTCGAGCTGGCGTTCGCCGCCGAGGCGGCCGGGCGCACCCTCGCCCCCGTGCCACTCGCCGACCACGCCGTCGCGACCCGTGCCCTCCTCCGCCTCGATGGCATCGACATCGATGTGGACGCGGCCGTGTCCGGCGAGACGATCTACTCGCTGGCACCGCTGTCCCCCACTGGTTCGGGGCGGCAGCTGGTCCCCAGCGGCGCCCTGGCCCGCGGGGTGCTCGCCCGCCGCGGCGCCGAGCTGGTGCTGCTGCGCCGGGACTCCCCGCCGCCCCAGGCGGCCAACGACGCCGCGGCGCCGGTCGCCTGGTGGGACCCGGCGGATCCGGAGGTCTCGCAGACCGTGCTGGCGACCGGTGGCGCCGCCGAGGCGGCGTGGCGGGAAGCGCTTTCCGAGTGGCGGATCGCCACCGCCGCGGCACTGGTGGGCCTCGGCGACGGGGCGGTCTCACTGGCCCGCGGCTACGCGCTGGAACGGCACCAGTTCGGCGTCCCGATCGCGGCGTTCCAAGCCGTCGGCCACCGCCTGGTCGACGCGCACGAGGCCGTCCAGGCGGCGCGGAACCTGACACTGAAGGCGGCCTGGTTCCAGGCCGAGGAACCCTTGGCACGCCCGGAGTTGCCGGTGATGGCGCTCGCCAACGCCGCCCGGGTCGCGCCCCGGATCACCGACGACTGCGTGCACGTCCACGGCGGCTTCGGCCTCATGCTCGAATCGGATGTCAGCCTGTACCACCGGCGGTCCGCGCTCTGGGGCCGGCTCGGCGGCGGCAGCCGCGCCCACCTCGCCGAGATCGCCACCGCACTCGACCGGGCCGGGCGGCGGCCGGCGCCCGATCGTTCCCTCGTCGCCGCCGGAGGTGCGTGATGGACTTCAGCCGGATCGAGCTCGACGACGAACAGCGGGCCTTCGAAGCGGAGGTGCGCGAAGTCTTCGAGAACCACTGGACACCCGACCCGCACGCGCTGAACCTCGACCACGATCGCCCGACCAAGGAACTCATCGAGCAACTCGCGCAGCGCGGCTGGGTGCACCCGCGCAGCCCGCGGTCGCAGGGCGGCGCGGAGCTCGACGCGGTCCGGGCCCGGATCCTCGACCTGCTGCAGATCGAGTACCGCGTGCCGAGGTTCGGCAACGACCTGATCCTGCCCACGGTGCGCAAGTACGGTTCGGACCAGCTGCGGGCGTCGGCGCTGCCGGCGCTGGAGAGCGGGCGGGCGTCGTTCTGCCTCGGCTACAGCGAACCGGACAGCGGCTCGGACATGGCCGCCGCGCGCACCCGGGCGGTGCCGGACGGGGACGAGTGGGTGATCAACGGCGCGAAGATGTTCACCACCTACGCCGAGATCGCGGACTACGTGTTCCTGCTGGCGCGGACCGGCCCGGTGGAGGAGAAACACAAGTCGCTCACGATGTTCCTGGTGCCGATGGACACGCCCGGCATCGAGGTGAAACCCATCCACGCCATGGGACACGTGGGCACCAACATGACCTTCTACCGGGACGTCCGGGTGGCCGACAGCTACCGGCTCGGTGCGGTCGGCGAGGGCTGGCGGGTCGTCTCCGAACCACTCGCCGCCGAGCACGGTGCCGGCGAGGGCAGCGAACTGGCCGAGCTGAACGGCTCGATGGGCGCGGCGTTCGTCCGCACTCTGGAGGAAGTGCTGGGGCTGGCGGTCGAATGGGCGCGCACCACCGAGGTGGAGCCCGGCGTCCTGGCCATCGACGACCCGCTCGTGCGGAACACCCTCGCCGGGGTCCTGCTCGACATCGAGGTGGAGTGGAACACGCCTTCGGAGTTCGGGAAGGTCACCGCGTCGGAGACGTTGCTTCGCGACGCGGACCTGCTGGTCGACCTGATGGCACCGGCCGGGGTGCTGGCCGACGGGGCGGACGGGGCGGTCGCCCAGGGCAGCGCGGCGTGGGCCCGGGCGATGGCCCCCGCGACGCAGATCTACGGCGGCACCACGGACATCTGGCGGAACAACGTGGGCCGGGGTTCGCTCGGCCTGCCCCGCAGCCGATGAGCGAGACGAAGGGAAACGGGATGCTGACGGCGATTCAGGCGCTCGAGCTGACCAGTCCGGCCGCGGACGAGTTCCGCGGCGAAAGCGTGCTGGTCGGGGACGGCCGGCCGGTTTTCGGCGGGCAGCTGATGGGCCAGGTGCTGATGGCCGCGGCCGCCTCACACGAGGACAAGGTCGTGCGGTCGTTGCAGATCATGTTCCCGCGCGCCGGAAATGTGGCCCAGCCGCTCGAATTCTCGGTCGACACGCTGCACTCGGGACGCACGATGGCGACCGTCGGGGTGGCGGTGAAGCAGGGGCAGCGGCATATCAGCCGGGCCACGGTCCTGCTCGACACCGTGGAGGAGGACGTCATCCGGCATCAGCCGCCGCTGCCGGCGGTCGGCGGCCCGGAGCAGGCCAAACCGTCCGAGGTCATGAGCCACCACGGGGCCGAGGTGCGGATGGTCGGCGACGTGGACCTCGGCGACCCGGATCAGGTCGGACCGCCCGAGGTCGCGGTGTGGGTCCGGTGGCCGGACGCGCCGCGCGGGGATCGGGCCCGCAACCACGCGATTTCGGCCTGGTACACCGACAACATGCTGATCGGGGCGGCGATGCGCCCACACCCGGGCGTCGGCTGGAACATGGCACACGCCTCGCTGTCCACGGGCGTTGTCACGCACACGCTGACGTTCCACGAGGCGTCCGACGCGGCGGACTGGCACCTGCTGACCAACGAGGCCACCTACACGGGCCGGGGCCGCGTCTACGGGACCGGCCGGATCTTCACCCAGGACGGGACGCTTGTGTCGTCCTTCAGCCAGGACTCGATGATCCGCGCGCGCGGACCGCAGTCCGGCGTCATGTAGCCCAACGAGAAACGGCCGGCACGCGAGGCGCGTGCCGGCCGCTGTTGTTTCTGTGTCTACGGTTCGCTGACGACGGCGGGCTTGACCGGCGGTGCCTGGTTCCAGGCCGGCACCCCGAGCTCCGGCGTCCCGGCGGGGTATCCCCCGGTCCGCTCGGCCCACGAGCTGTGGTTGAGCTGGTGCATGCTGAAACAGGCGTTGAGCGCGTTGGTGAAGCCCATGTTGTCGACCGTCTGGTTCACCGACTCCTTGATGAGCAGCGCCGCCATCGTGTCGATCTTCGCGATCCGCTGCGCGAACTCGACAGTGCGGTCGGACAGCGTGTTCGCCGGGAAGATCTTGCCGACCATGCCCAGGCGATGCGCCTCCTCGGCGTCGATCGAGTCCCCGGTCAGCATCAGCTCCTTGGCCTTGCGCGGCCCGAACTCCCACGGGTGGCCGAAGTACTCGACACCGCACATGCCCAGCCGGGTCCCGACCACGTCCGCGAACTCGGTGCCCTCGGCCGCGACGATCAGGTCGCAGGCCCACATCAGCATCAGGCCCGCCGCGTACACCTTGCCGTGCACCTCGGCGATGGTGATCTTGCGCAGATCCCGCCACCGCAACGTGTTCCGGAAGAAGTAGTGCCACTCCTGGGTCATCCGCGCCTCGGCCCTGGGCCGGGTGCCACCGTTGATCGCGTACGACGGGTGCTGGTCCGGGCCCGGCTCGCGCTCGGCGACCGACAGGGCCGAACCCATGTCGTGGCCGGCGGTGAACATCTTCCCCGCGCCGCGCAGGATCACGACCCGGACGGTGTCGTCGGCCTCGGCGGCCAGGAACGCGTCGTTCAGCTCCACGAGCATCCCGCGGTTCTGCGCGTTGCGCGCCTCCGGGCGGTTGAGGGTGATGCGGGCGATCGTGCCCTCGTCCAGTGTCTCGTAGGTGATGTAGGTGTACTCGCTCATGAGGCGTCTCCTGACGGCGTTGTCGTTGTTCGTCGTCGCGCTTCCGTCCGCAGCGCGAGTGGCTCGGCGGCAAGGTCGGCGACCGTGACGGTGTGCCCGGCGGGGACGAGGGCGTCGATCGCGTCCAGGACACCGGGGTCCGGAACGAATTCTGCCGCGCCGAGCTGGCTTTCGAGTTGCTCCGGCGTGCGGGGCCCGATGATCGCGGACGTCACGCCGGGATGCCGGAGGGTGAACGCGATCGCGAGCGTGATCAGGTCCGTGCCGGCCTGCTCCGCGATCTTGATCAGGTCCTCCACCAGCTCCAGTTTCCGCTCGGCGCCGGGCCCGTCGAACCGCCACGCCCCGCGGCCGGACCGCTGCATCCGGGACCCCTCGGGCGCCGGCCTGCCGTGGCGGTACTTGCCGGTGAGCCAGCCGCCGTTGAGGGGGCTCCAGACGATGACGCCCATCCCGTAGCGCTGTGCGGTGGGTAGCACGTCGCGCTCGATGCCGCGCACGAAGATCGAGTACGGCGGCTGCTCGCAGCGCAGCTTCACGTGCCCGCGGCGCTCGGCGGTCCACTGCGCCTCGACGATCCGCTCGGCCGGGAAGGTCGACGATCCGACGAGCCGGACCTTGCCCTGGGTGACCAGGTCGGTGAGGGCGCCCAGGGTCTCGTCGAGGTCGGTGTGCTCGTCGAACCGGTGCATCTGGTACAGGTCGATGTAGTCGGTCTCCAGCCGCCGCAACGAGTCCTCGACGGCGCGCATGATCCAGCGCCGGGAACCGCCGCGGTGGTTCGGGTCCTTGCTCATCGGGTGGAAGAACTTGGTGGCGAGGACGACGTCGTCGCGGCGGCCCTTGAGCGCCCGCGCCAGGATCTGCTCGCTCTCGCCGCGGGAGTAGACGTCGGCGGTGTCGATGAAGGTGATCCCGGCGTCCAGCGCCCGGTGCACGATGCGCACGCAGTCGCCGATGTCCGGATTGCCGATGGAGCCGAACATCATCGTGCCGAGGCACAAGGTCGACACCCGCACACCGGTGTCACCCAGCCCGCGCAGCTCCATCTCCGAACTCCTCCGGCCGCTCTCGCCGTTCTCGTGAATACTACCGTACGGAATACGGTTTGTGCGTCAGCGGGACTTCGCGATCACGTCGGCGCCGAAGCTCCGCAGCCGCTGCAGCGTCTCGGGGAAGGACATCGAGGCGAGCGGGACCTGCGTCCAGGTCACCCCGATTTCGCGCAAACTCCCGTAGTGGTCGAGGAACTGGTCGCTGCTCGCGTCGAGCGGCACCGGGCGGGTACCGCCGCAAGCGACGTCGAGTGACTCCGCGTCGCGCCCGTTCGCCGCCATCGCGTCCTTGATCTGCCGGATCAGGACACCCAGTTCGGCGTCGGACTCGATCGCCCGCGTCCGGGTGGTGCGGGTGCTGACGCCGCCGAGCAGCGGCGCCCAGCCCTGGCCCCACGCGGCGACCCGGTCGCGCACGATTTTCGCGTTGCCGCCGAGCCACAGTGGCGGGTGCGGGTCCTGGACCTGTTTCGGGGCGAGCGTGACGCCGATGGCCTTGAAATGGCGGCCTTCGTAGTGGAATTCCTCGGGATTCGCCCAGAGTCCGCGCATGACCTCGATGGCTTCGTCGAACAGTTCGTTGCGCTCGTCCATGTCGACGCCGAGCGCGGCGAACTCGGACCGGAGATACCCGGTCCCCAGCGCGAAAATCGCCCGGCCGCCGGAAAGCACGTCTACCGACGTCATCGATTTCGCCTGCAGGATCGGGTTCCGGAACGGGACGACCGTCAGGTAGGTCATCACGCGGATCGTCGACGTCGCCGCGGCGAGGAACCCGAGACCCACAAAGGGATCGAGGGTCTCGTGGCCACCGCCGTCGAGCCACTTGCGCGACGGCGCCGGATGGTCGGTGAGGAAGACGGCGTCGAAACCCGCCTCCTCCGCGACTCTGGCGAATTCCGCGATGTTCGCGGGATTCAGCCACGCACCGTTCTCGACCGCGGACCGGAGTGGGTATTCGACCATGAACCTCACCGGCGGATCGTCTCACGGGTCGGCGGAACCATCCAGTGCATCACGTCACGTCTACCGATAGCTCTACCACAATCCTCTCGGCGAGTCTGCTCAGCCGCCACCGGCGATACCCATCGCGGCCAGGCAGAACCGTACGAGGTGGGTGCATTCCGCGGGGGTCGGCGCGGTGCCGTCCTGGGCGTGGCGCCTGAGCGCGGCGAAGGTGAGGTCGAAGACGGCGCCCGTATCCAGGTCGACGTGGCGGCTTCCCGCCGCTCGCACGGCCGCGCGCAGCAGGTCGCGCACACCGCCG
Organism: Amycolatopsis sp. GM8; assembly: GCF_021653975.1. Classification (GTDB taxonomy): domain Bacteria; phylum Actinomycetota; class Actinomycetes; order Mycobacteriales; family Pseudonocardiaceae; genus Amycolatopsis_E. The sequence goes on from NZ_JAJKFK010000003.1 coordinate 992,166, forward strand.
AGACCGCCCGCGCCGGCTTCGGCGACCGCCTGTTCCCCGAGGTTGCTGATGATGGCCCGGCTCTGCCGCGCCGCGGTGTGGTCGATGACTTGCGCGAGCACGCCGCGCACCCAGGCCTCGACCTGTTCGGCCGGATCGGACGCCTTCGCGACCCGGTGCGCGAGGTAGCTGTACACCCGGTCGGTGCCGCGCTCGAGCGCCGCCCGCAGCAGCTCGTCCTTGCCGCTGAAATAACGGTAGAAAGCCTGGTTGGACGTGCCCGCCTCGGCGACGATGTCGGCCACCCGCGGCGCGCTGGGCGCCGACCGCGCGGCCACCCGCAGGGTGGCGTCGAGGATGTCCTCCACCTCCCGCTGGGCATCGCCGCGCCGCTTGGACAGCGCGCGGTCGACCGCGACGCGGACGGCCGGATCGGGGCTCTCGGCGGCCTCTGCGGGCAGCGACATGGACATCCTCCAAGGAGTGCGTAATCAGCATCCTGGCTATGCAGAATGTTGATTCTCGGTACAGAGTATGCCTATTCTGCTGGTATCACTACTGTGCCGTACAGGAGCCGTCATGACCTGGGACTTCACCGTCGAACCCGATTTCGCCGAGCTGCTGGCATGGGCCGAAGCGTTCGTCGCCGACAAGGTGTACAAACTGGACGCCTTGTGGCCGCACGACACGTACCGGCCCCTGACCGACGAGCAGCGCCGGGTGATCGACCCGCTGAAGCAAACGGTGCGGGACAAGAAGATGTGGGCCTGCCACCTCGGCCCCGAACTGGGCGGCCAGGGCTACGGCCAGCTGAAACTGGCCATGCTCAACGAGATCCTCGGCAAGTCGATCTGGGGCCCACGCATCTTCGGCACGCAGGCGCCCGACACCGGTAACGCGGAGATCATCGCCCACTACGGCACGCCGGAGCAGAAGGCGCGCTATCTCGAACCGTTGCTCGAAGGCGACATCGTGTCGTGCTTCTCGATGACCGAGCCTCAGGGCGGCGCCGACCCCGGTGTGTTCGTGACCCACGCGGAGCGGGACGGGGACGGGTGGGTCATCAACGGCACCAAGTTCTTCTCCTCCAACGCGCGCTGGGCGAGCTTCTTCATCGTCATGGCGGTCACCAACCCCGGCGCGCCGGTGAACAAGCGGATGTCGATGTTCCTCGTCCCGGCGGAGACCCCGGGTATCGACATCGAGCGCAACCTGGCGCACGCGGGCGAGCAACCGGATGACGGCGCCGAAGCGCTCATCCACTACAAGGACGTTCGCGTGCCGTCGTCGGCCCTGCTCGGCGCCGAGGGTGACGCGTTCGGCGTCGCCCAGACGCGGCTCGGCGGCGGGCGCGTGCACCACGCGATGCGTTCGGTCGGCGGGGCGCAGCGCTGCCTCGACATGATGGCCGAGCGCGCCCTGTCCCGTACCACCAAGGGCGAACCGCTCAGCCGCAAGGGCGCCGTGCAGGCGATGCTCGCCGACTCCTATCTGGAGATCCAGCAGTTCCGGCTGTTCGTCATGTACACCGCCTGGCAGATCGACAAGTACAACGACTACAACCGGGTCCGCAAGGACATCGCGGCGATCAAGGTGCAGACCCCGCGGGTGCTGGAAGCGGTCGCCCGCCGCGCCATCCAGGTACACGGCGCGCTCGGCACGACCTACGACCTGCCGCTGCTGCGGTTCTACCTCGCGGGCATGTCGCTGGCGCTGGCCGACGGGCCCACCGAGGTGCACCAGGGCACCGTCGCCAGGCAACTGCTGCGCGAGTACTCCCCCGCCCCCGGGCTCTGGCCGACCGAGCACCTCCCGACCGTGCGCGCCCAGGCCGAGGCCGAACTGCTCGGAAAGGAGACCACCCGATGACCGCCACGGACACCCGGCTCGACGCGTTCGCGCTCGCGTCCTGGATGGACAGTGCCGGGCTTCCCGGGAAGGGCGCTCCGCTGGAATGGAGCTTCATCTCCGGCGGCAGCCAGAACGAGATCTTCGAGATCCGCCGCGGGGACCTGCACGCGGCGCTGCGCATCCCGCCCGCGAGCGCGCCGGCTTCGCGCGACGAAGGCATCCTGCGCGAGTGGCGCATCACCGAAGCGCTCGACGGCACCGACGTGCCGCACACCCCGGCGATCGGGATGTGTTCCGACGCCTCCGTGCTGGGCCGGCCGTTCTATCTCATGGGTTTCGTCGACGGCTGGTCACCGGTCGGCGGGGACACCTGGCCCGCGCCGTTCGACCAGGATCTGTCCACCCGCCCCGGGCTGGCCGAGCAACTGGTCGAGGGCGTCGTGCTGCTGGGCGCCGTCGACTGGCAGGCGCGTGGTCTCGGTGATCTCGGCCGCCCCGACGGGTTCCACGACCGCCAGGTATCACGCTGGACCAGGTTCTACGAGCGCGTCCGGGCCCGCGAGGTGCCGGGTTACGACGAGGCGACCCGCTGGCTCGCCGAGCACCGTCCCCTCGACTTCGTGCCCGGCATCATGCACGGCGACTACCAGTTCGCGAACGTCATGTACCACCACGGGGCGCCGGCGCGGCTCGCCGCGATCATCGACTGGGAAATGGGCACCGTCGGCGATCCGAAGCTCGACCTCGGCTGGCTCATGCACTCCTGGCCCGAGGACACCGCGACCCACGGCTCGAAGGGCTACGTCGACCTCACCGGGATGCCCAGCCGCACCAAGCTGATCGAGTACTACGCCGAGCGCTCCGGCCGCCAGGTCGACGACATGGACTACTACCAGGTGCTCGCGAAATGGAAGCTCGCGATCGTGCTGGAGCAGGGCTACCAGCGCGCCGGCGACGACCCGAAGCTGCTGTCGTTCGGCAAGACGGTGCTGGACCTGATGGCCGGGGCCGCCGAACTCGCGGCCACGAGTGACTACCGGGGTGCCGCGTGAACGGGCCCGCGGAGTGGCTGGACCTGTCGGGCAAGGTCGCGGTTGTCACCGGCGGCAGCCGGGGCATCGGCCGGGCCGTCGCCGGCGGCCTCGCCGCGGCGGGTGCCGACGTCGTCGTCGCGAGCCGCAAGCTCGCCGTGTGCCAGGCCGCGGCCGACGAGATCAAGCAGGCCACCGGGCGCCGCGCGGTGGGGCTGGAGCTCAACGTCAGCCACTGGGACGACTGTGACCGCCTCGTCGACGCCGTCTACGACGCTTTCGGCGCCTGCCACGTGCTCGTGAACAACGCCGGGATGTCGCCGCTCTACCCCGATCTCGTGTCGGTCACCGAGGCGCTCTACGACAAGACGCACGCCGTCAACGCCAAGGGGCCGTTCCGGCTGGCGACGCTGTTCGGGTCGCGGATGCACGCCGGTGACGGCGGGTCGATCATCAACGTCTCGACGGCCGGCTCGTTGCGGCCGCATGTGATCGACCTGCCGTACGCGATGGCGAAGGCCGGGCTCAACGCGATGACGCTCGGGCTGGCCGGGGCGTGGGCGCCGAAGGTGCGGGCGAATCTCGTGCTCCCGGGTGCGTTCGACACCGACGTCACCAAGGCGTGGTCGCCCGAGCAGAAGCAGCGGAGCGGGGAGAGCAACCCGATGGGGCGCATCGGCCGGCCCGAGGATCTCGTCGGGCTGTGCGTGTACCTCGCGTCCGACGCCTCGAGTTACATCAACGGTGCGCAGATCCTCGCCGACGGTGGGGCGTTCCGGACGCTGTGAGGAGATGCCGATGAAGGCAGCCCGGGTCATCGCCTACGGGCCGGTCGAGAACCTGCGGGTGCAAGAGGTCGACGATCCGGTGGCCGGGCCGGGCGAGGTGGTGGTCGAGATCGCCGCCGCCGCGGTGAACTACCCGGACCTGCTGATCATGAACGGCGGCTACCAGGTCCGCTGGCCGCTCCCGCTGACCCCGGGCTCGGAGTTCGCCGGGACGGTCCGCGAGGCCGGTCCCGGCGTCACCGGCCTGGCGGCGGGCGACCGGGTCGCGGGCACCGCGGCGATCGGCGCGTTCGCCGAGCGGATCGCCGTGCGCGCCGGCGCGCTGTGGCCGGTGCCCGCGGACGCCGATTTTGCCGAGGCGGCCGCCTTCCGGGTCACGTATCTCACCGCCTATCACGCCGTCCGCAGCGTCGCCGCGGTGCGACCTGGCGACCAGGTGGTGGTGCTCGGCGCGGCCGGCGGTGTCGGCCTGGCCGCCGTCGAGGTCGCGGCCGTCCTGGGCGCGCGGGTGGTCGCCGCCATCTCCACCCCCGCGAAGGCGGCCATCTGCCGGGAACGCGGCGCGCACGAGACGATCGACTACAGCCGCGAGAACCTCAAGGAGCGGATCAAGGAGCTCACCGGGGGCGGCGCCGACGTGGTGCTCGACCCGGTCGGCGGGCAGTACAGCGAACCGGCGCTGCGCGCGATGAGGTGGGGCGGCCGCTTCGTCTGCCTCGGGTTCGCCAGTTCCGAGATCCCCGCCATCCCGCTCAATCTCGTGCTGCTCAAGGGCGTGACCGTGAGCGGCATGGAGATCCGCACGTTCGCCGAACACCGCCCCGACGACGCCCGGCGCGACGAGGACGAACTGTTCGGGCATTTCCGCGCCGGGCGGCTCCGGCCGCACATCGGCGGGCGCTACGCCCTGCGCGAAGTCGCGGACGCGCTCGCCGCCGTGCGCGACCGGCGGGCGATCGGCAAGCTGGTCATCACCATGAACGCCCGCACCTGATCGCCGTTGTCCCGACCCGTGCTCCGATGATAATTTACCGAAGTTATTGTCGTAAGCCTTACTGCAAAATCTGAAGGCCGGCATGGGGAGGACGAAGTGAAGAACCGCAAGCAATCCCGCCGCCAATCGTCCGGTGGGGACCTCGCCAGGCTGATCCTCCGGGGCGCCCTCGCCGGCACGATGATCGCGCACGGCGTGCGGCACGGCCGCACTCTCGACGGCACGGCGGGCTGGTTCTCCTCGATCGGGTTCCGGCAGCCCCGGCTGCAGGCCCAGCTGAGCTCGGTCGTCGAAATCGGCTCCGGCGCCGCCGTCGCCGCGGGCGCGCTGACCCCGCTGAGCACCGCCGCGATCGTGGGCACCATGGGCGTGGCCTACCAGACCGTGCACCGCCCGAACGGCTACTTCATCGTCTCCGAGGGCTGGGAGTACGTCGCCTTCATCAGTGCCACCGCCACCGCCCTGTCGGCACTGGGCAGCGGCCGGTTCAGCCTCGACCGCGCCCTGGGCGCCGACAAGATCGGCTCGCCGCTGACCCGCGCCCTGGTCACCGCACTGGTCGGCGTCGGCGGCGCGGCCGGGCAGCTGGCCACGTTCTGGAGCCGTCCCGAACCCAAGAAAGCCTGACGCTCCGCCGAAATTCTCACCGGAAGGCACCACCGCCATGGATCTGTTACGCCGTCGTGAAGGTTCTGTCGAGGTCTTCACGCTCAACCGGCCGGACCAGCGCAACGCGCTGAGCCCGGAGCTGATGGCCGACCTCTCGATCGCGTTCCGCGAGTGCCTCGACGACGACGCGGTGCGCGCGATCGTGCTGACCGGCGCGGGTGACCGGGCGTTCTGCGCCGGGATGGACCTGAAAGCCTTCGCGGCGCGCTCCCAGGGGGCCGGGCCGGCCGCCGACACCACGCATTTCACGATGTTCAGCCAGGGCCGCTACCCCAAGCCGATCATCGGCGCCGCCAACGCGACCGCGGTCGCGGGCGGGTGGGAGCTCCTGCTCAACTGCGACATCGTGGTCACATCGGACAAGGCGAAGTTCGGGCTCCCCGAGGTCAAGCGCGGCCTGTACGCGGCCGGTGGCGGGACCACGTTGCCCGGCCGGATCCCGCTCGGGATCGCGCTCGAACTCGGCCTGACCGGCGATCTCATCGACGCCGCGCGGGCGTACGAGCTGGGCCTGGTCAACCGGGTCGTGCCGGCCGAGGAGGTGCTCGACGCCGCGCTGGAGGTCGCCAAGCGCATCGGCGAGAACGGCCCGCTGGGCGTCCTCGCGACGAAGAAACTGATGCGGGTGGCGTTCACCGACGGCGTCGCCGCGGCGCGCTCGGCACAGGAGAGCGAGCACGCGAAGGTGTTCCAAAGCGAGGACGCGATCGAAGGCGCCCGCGCTTTCGCGGAGAAGCGCGAACCGCAGTGGAAGGGCCGGTGACCCGGCCCTTCCGGGTCACACGGTGTCGAGGAACCGCCCGACCTCGGCACTGAACACGTCGTTGTCGTCACCGGCGACCATATGACCGGTGCCGGTGACGTCGACGGCGCGCGCATGGGGTACGAGCGACAGGAAGTCACGCACCCCGTCCTCGGTGAGCACATCGGACTGCACGCCGCGGACGAGAAGCGTGGGGATCCGGATATGGCGGGCCGCGTCGCGCATGCGCACCTCGTCGCCGATGGTGCGGACGTCACCTTCGGTCGGCCGCTGGATGAAGGCAGGATCCCAGTGCCAGTACCAGCGCCCGTCCTCGGCCTGGCGCACGTTCTTGCGCAGGCCGTCGAGACTGGCGGGGCGCGCCCGGTGCGGGTTGTAGTCGGACACGGCCGCGGCCACATCCTCCAGCGTCGCGAAACCGTCGGTATGGCGGTGCATGAACGCGCTGATCCGCTCGGCGCCGGCGGGTTCGATCCGCGGTGCGACATCGACGAGCACGAGTGCGCGCGCGGCCACCCGCCCCTCGCCTACGGCCACCAGCGACGTCAGGCCGCCCATGGACGCACCAACGAGCACCGGCGGAATCCCACCGTCTTCGCCGAGCCGGGCGACCACCGCCGCGAGATCGGCCACGAGAGCGTCCACCGAGTAGTCGCCGTCCGGGGCCCAGCCGCTGTCGCCGTGACCGCGCGCGTCGAGGGAAAGGGTGTGCCACCCGGACCGCGCCAATCTCCCGGCCGAGCCCTTCCATGAATGGCGCGTCTGGCCTCCGCCGTGCAGGAACACCACGGTGCCCCTGGGCGTGTCGACCTGGTAGTCCTCGGCCACCACCTCGACCCCTGCCGCTGGGATCCGCTTCACCGCGGGCTCGATCAGGGTCATGCCGGGCACACCTTGCCGGCCGAATTCGTCCGTATACTCATGAAAGCCCCTCGGGTTCGACAACTGCGACCAATCCTTGGATACTTGTACTGTATCAATTACGGTATGGCTTATCGCCAGCGTTGGTGCTCGTGGTCAAGGAGGACGGGATGAGCTTGCGGCCTGGTACCCGGTTGCGCGGCAGGAATTCGACGTGCGAGGTCATCGTCGTCAAGGGATCCGACGGCCCGGCGGTGCTGATGTGCGCCGGCGCGGAAATGCTCGCGCCCGGCGCGACGCAGGCCGCGGCGGAGCCCGCCGACGGCCCCTCGATCCTGCTGGGCAAGCGTTACACCGATGACGAAAGCGGCATCGAGGTCCTGTGCACGAAGGCCGGGCCCGGCCCGTTGACCGTGGACAGCCGGGAACTCACCCAGAAGGCGGCGAAAGCCCTGCCGGCATCGGACTGAACGGCCGTGCCGCGGCGATCGATTCGCGGCAGCATTCAGGCTGCTCTTTGTTATAGGATCCTTTATGGCGCGGACGCCGGCGGACGTGCGTCCCGGCGCCTGTCCCTCAGCAGAGGAGGAGAACGTTGATCCCCCGGCCGTCTCTGTACTACCCGCGGCGCAACCTGGCGGACCATCTCGTGGTCACCGCCGATCGCCATCCCGAGAGCACCGCCGTCGTCAGCGGTGAGCAGTCGATCTCGTTCCGCGAGCTCGACGCCATGGCGAACTCGCTCGCGCGGGCGTTCCTGGCGGCCGGATTCCGCCCCGGCGACCGCGTCATGATGGCGGCGGCCAACGGGATCGAGTGGCCGATCACGCTCTTCGGCATCCTCCGCGCGGGCGGTGCGATCGTCGTGGTGAACCCCCGCTGGAACGCGGAGGAGCTCGCCAAGAGCGTCGCGCTGACGAACCCGAAGCTGATCATCACCGATCAGGTGTCCCGCGTCGCGGCCGAGACGACGGGCTGTCCACTGTGGACCATCGACCCGGAGACGAGCGGGACCTTCTGGGGTGCGATCCACGGCCACAGCGCCGAACCCATCGAATCCGCGGAGCGGCGGTGGGAGCAGGACGAGGCCATGCTCTTCTTCAGTTCCGGCACCACCGGGCTGCCCAAGGCCGTCCGGCACAGCCATTACTCGCTCGGCGCCTCGGTGATCAACTGGAAGTCGGCGATCCGGCTGCGGTTCGCCGATCGCCAGCAGTTCCCGCTGCCCCTGTTCACCGGGTTCGGTGCCTCGACCATCATCGGGTCGGCGATGGCCGGGGCGACCCTGCACCTCACGACGGCCAACGACGCCGAATCGATCGCGGCGGAGATGCAGCGGGAGCAGATCACCCACTCCATGATCGTGGCGCCGATCGCGCAGAAGATCGCGGCGCTGCCCGGACTGGAATCGTTCGACGTGTCCTCGGTCCGCGTCCTGGTCTGGTGCGCGACGGCGGTGAACGAGTCGATCGCGAAGATCGTGACCGAGCGGACCGGCCTGCACTGGGTGATCGGCTACGGCATGACGGAACTGCTCGGCCTGCACTGCAACCCGGCGGAGAGCCCCGAACTGTGCCGGGTCGACTCCGTCGGCGTGCCGCGCTCGGACTGCGAGGTCCGGATCATCGACCCGGACACGTTGCAGGACGTCCCGCCGGGCACCGAGGGTGAGATCATCGCGCGGAGTCCCGCCCGCATGATCGGCTACCTGCCCGAGGAGGCCAATGCGGAGGTCTTCCTCGACGGCGGCTGGCTGCGGACCGGCGACATCGGGCGGGTCGAACCCGGCGGCTGGCTGGTCCTGACCGACCGGCTGAAGGACCTCATCAAGGTGTCGGGACTGCAGGTCGCGCCCGCCGAACTGGAATCGACGATCCTGGCGCACCCGGCGGTGTCGGACTGTGCGGTCGTCGGGGCTCCGGACGAGCGGCGGGGCGAGACTCCGGTCGCGTTCGTAGTGCTGCGGGAGCCGGCGACCGAGGAGGAGATCCGCACCTGGCTGGCCACCAAGCTGAGCACCTACAAGGTGCCCTCGCGGCTGATCATGGTCAGCGACATCCCGCGTACGGCGTCGGGCAAGATCCTGCGCCGCGAACTGAGGAAGGAAGTCGCGGTCTCCCAGGCCCGGTAGCCGCCACGCGTCACTCGAGGTGGTAGGCGTGCTCGGCGGTCCAGGTGGAGATCGCGGTCAGGTGCTTGCTCATCGCGGACCGGGCGCGATCGGGGTCCCCTTCGATCAGCGCCCGGTAGATCGCGCGGTGTGCCCGATGACTGGCATTGGCGTCCTTGGCCAGTGCCGCCTGATCGGTGGGTGCCCGCCGGGGTTCGTCGGTGAAGTCGGACTGGAGCTCCATCAGGATCTCGGCGAACAGGCCGATGGCCGGGTTTCCGCTCAGGCTCGCGAGTTCGAGGTGGAAACCGCGGAGGTACCTCGTCGATCCGGCCGCCTTCGTGGCCCCCACCTCGGCGTCCAGCACCCGGCCGAGCCGGGTGACGACCTGCGGGTCCCGGATGCGCTGCGCCACCAGATCCAGGCAGTTGAGCTCCAGCACCCGGCGGGCCTCGACCAGGGTGTTGACGTCCGCCCGCCGGTAACGCAGGTACAGCGCCGCCGCCCGGCGGACGGCTCCCGCCTCGGGCGCGGTGACGACCAGCCCGCCACCCGGGCCGCGCCGCATGTACGCCGTGCTGTGGTGTTCGAGCAGCCGGACCGCCTCGCGGAGGACGCCGCGGCTCACCTCGAATTCGTCGATCAGCGACGTTTCCGAACCGATGATCTGCCCGATCGGCCACCCGGCGTCGACGATCCGGGACTCGATCTCCTCGGCGATCAACTCGGCACGCTTGCGGCGATCACCACTCTCGATCGCTTCGGTCATCGACATCCTCGAAAAGTTGCGCGCGGGACGGCCGTCCGGCCCCGCGACGTGGGGATGAAGGGTATCGCAGCCCGGACCCGCGGAGCCCGGCAGCTGTCCGGCCGTGACGCGTGATCACCTGACGGGGATCCTCATTAGGGGCAGATCAGCATTGACCACCAGGTAGGGGCGAAGTAGTGTTTCCTATATATGATCCTGTTCTCCGTGGTCCACTCAGGCGGCCGACATGACTGACGCCGTCATGCCGGACGGCGCGACGCGCTCCGGACGACTCACGGTGCGCCGCGCACCGGAGCATGTCCAGCACGTCGAGATGCACGGTGACGGCCGCAATCCGCTCGACCTGCGGCTGCTGTGCGAGCTGGCGGAGACGCTGGAGGCCGCCGCCGAGGACAAGGACTGCCGGGCCGTGGTGCTCTCCTCCGCGGACCGCCACTTCTGCGCCGGCGCCACGTCGAAGTTCGACCCGGGCGGCCCGGCGTGGACCACGGCCGACCTCTACCGCGAGGTACCACGGCTTTTCGCGTTCCCGAAACCGCTCGTCGCGGCGCTCAACGGCGCGGCGGTCGGCGGTGGGGTGGGCCTCGCGCTGGTCGCCGACTGGCGGCAGATGGCCACGGACGCCCGGGCGCAGGTCAACTTCTCCCGGCTGGGCTACACCCCCGGCTTCGCGCTGACCCGCACGCTGCCCGATCTCGTCGGCCGCCATCGGGCGACCGAGCTGATGATGTCGGGCCGCGCGGTGCCCGCGCGGGAGGCGCTCGCGATCGGGCTGTGCGACGGCGTCTCCGAACCCGAACGCCTCGTCGACGACGCACTGGCCCGGGCGCGAACGTTCGCCGAGGCGGCACCACAACCCGCTCGGCTGCTGAAGCTGGAGACGCGGCGGCCACTCCTGGCCGACCTCGAGCGGATACTCGAAGCGGAACTCGCCCAGCAGACCGCGCTGAAAACCACCGAGGACTACGCCGAAGGCATGGCAGCGGCCAAAGAACGCCGCGCGGCCCGCTTCCTGGATCGATAACCGGCGAAGCGGCGACTGCTCGCGATCGCGAAAGGACACAGCAGATGGGTTTGGAGCGGCTGATCAATCTGGCCGACGTCGAGCGAGCGGCCCGGCGGCGGCTCCCCCGGCCGATCTTCGACATCATCGCCGGCGGTGCCGGCGACGAGGTTTCGTTGCGTGCCAACCGGATCGCGTACGAGCGGATCCGGCTGCGCCCGCGGGCGCTGGTGGACGTGAGCGAGCGCGACGTCACCACGACGGTCCTCGGCAAGCCGGTGTCGATGCCGGTGCTGCTCGACCCGGCGGGCTACCAGCGGATGGCCAGCAGCGAAGCGGAGCTCGCGGTGGCCCGCGCGGCCGGTGCGATGGGGACCGGGTTCGCGTTGAGCACCGTCTCCAGCTATCCACTCGAGACGGTCGCCCAGCTGGCCACCGGCCCGAAATGGTTCCAGCTCTACCTGCCGCCCGGGGATGTCTCGGAGACCGTCGAACTGGTCGACCGCGCCGCGGACGCCGGGTACGACGCGCTGTGCCTCACCGTCGACACCACGATGCGCGCACTGCGCGAACGGGACGTGCGTAACCGCTTCGCGCTGCCGCTCAAGATGACCCCCCGGCTGCTCGCGGCCGGCGCGGTCCGGCCACGCTGGTCGATGGACTTCCTGCGCGGCAGCGTCGGACGCGGCACGGCGGCCGGGTTCTCCCCGAAGATGTTGTCGATCAAGGCCGCCGGCAGCGCGCTGTCCAGCACGATACGACCGGTGACCGAGGCCGATTTCAAGCTGGTCCGGGAACGCTGGAACGGCCCGATGATCATCAAGGGCATCCTCCGCGGTGACGAGGCGGCCCGGATGATCGAGATGGGCGCCGACGGTGTCGTCGTCTCCAATCACGGTGGGCGGCAACTGGACGGAGTACCCCCGACCATCGAAGCGCTTCCCGAGGTCGTCGATGCCGTCGGCGGCCGCGGCGAGGTGTTCATCGACGGCGGTGTCCGGCGCGGGACGGACGTGGTCAAGGCGCTCGCGATCGGTGCGCGCGCGGTGCTCGTCGGGCGGCCCTACGTCTACGGGCTGGCGATCGGCGGCGAGGCCGGCGTGCGGCGGGTGCTGCAGATCCTGCACGACGAGACCGAGAACGCGATGGGACTGCTGGGTTGCCGCTCGATCGACGAGCTCAGCCGCGACTGCGTCCGGGTGCCCAGCGAGTGGTGACGCCGCTCAGGCGTACCACTCGCGGACCTCGGCGGCGAGCTTCTCCACGTTGACGAGAGCGGGCGGCCGTTCACCCGCCTCGACGCTGCGGAGTTCCTCCACGATCCTCAGGTGGGTGCCGGTCGCGACGCCGAGTTCGGCGCCGCGGCCGGCGATCCAGCCGTTGAGATAGTGGATTTCAGTACGCCGCTTCTTTTCGATGTCCTGCAGCAGCGAGGCGCGGTTGCTCTTGCGGCCGCGCCGCGCGTCGCCGATCCGGCGCATCTGGTCCAGCGCCTCCTGCCAGGCGGGCGTGGAGGTCGCGGTGGCCTCCAGGAGCGTCGCATGGCTGATCCGGCCGAGCACCGGTGCCGCCGCGATCCCCTCCGCCTCGGCCACCATCGCCGTCTCGTGGCCGAGTGCGACGATCACGTCCAGGCTCAGTGGTTCGGTCCACAGCGTGTCGGAGCGGTGCCCGGCCAGCCCCGCCAGCGCGTTCGACATCGAGTTCAACGTCAGCTTGCCCCAGCGTTCCGGCCAGGCGTCGTTGACGGCCTTCACCGCGCCGAGCGGCAGGAAGTGGTCACGGATCCGGGCCGCCGCGCCGGCGTCGGCGCCGGGCCACAGCGGCCCGAAAACCGCTGGTGTCACTGAAGTTTCGCTGCTGCGCCGGACGACACCGGGCACGACGAGGTCGGCCCCCAATGCCACGACACAGGCGATGACGCGATCATGCCCGACGACCGACGCCAGCAACGCGTCGTTCATGCCGTTCTGCGCGGACATCACGACGGTGCCGTCGTGGAGGTGTTCCCGGGCGAGCAGGGCCATCATGCGGGTGTCGTAGGACTTGCTCGCGACCACGATCAGGTCCGCCGGGCCGAAACCGGCGAGCTCGTCGAGGTGAATGGCGGGCAGTTCGACCTCGAAGTCCCCTTCGACGGCCTCGACCCGCAGCCCGCGGGCGCGCACCGCTTCGACGTGCCGCGGCCACCCGTCCGCGATCGTCACGTCACGCCCGCCCCGGGCGAGGTAGCCGCCGAGGGTCGAGCCGACGGCACCGGCGCCGATGATCAACGTCCGCATGAAATCGCGGCCTCCTAAGGCTTTTCCGGCGTCATCCGCACTATCGGGCCGCGGTTGTCCGCCGCGTCCGGATCGTCGACGACCGCCACGATCCGCTGGCCGATCTGCTCGGCCGTCAGCCACTCATCGGACGCTTCGTGCCGGTTGCCGCGGCCGTTCACCTTCGACACGATCATCAGCTCGCGGATCAGCGCGTCCCGGTTCTCCGCCTGGAGCCCCCGGTAAAGGTTGCGCTGCGCGGCCTGCGCCATGGAGACCGGTGCCAGGCCCCGGGGCACGAAATCGGCCATCCCGCCGCCCACAGCCAGATACACCGCGCCGTCGGCGAGCCTCGGCAGCAGCGCCCGCGCCGCCGACAGGTGCGCGCCGACATAGCCGGCGAAATAGGTCACCAATTCGTCGTAGGACGTCGACAGTAACCGCTGGGGCGGCCACGGACCGCTGATCGTATTCACCACCGACGTGCCTGGCCCGAGGTCGAGCGTGTCGGCCAGCGCGGCGGCGGCCTCGTCCCCGTTGATGCTGCCCGCCAAGGTCTGGACCATCGGGCCGAACTCGGCCGCCAGCTCGTCGAGCGCCTCCTTGCGCCGGGCCACCGCGGTCACGGCCCACCCCCGGGCCAGCGCCGCTTCGACGACCCCCAGGCCGACGTCACCGGTGGCGCCGAGCACCACGAGCCGGGAGGTCACGGCTGGTCGAGCGGGAGCGGGGCCGGCGGGTTGACCGAGTAGTCGTAGAACCCGGCGCCGGACTTGCGCCCGAGCCGGCCGGCCTCGACCAGGGGCTTGATGACCTCGATGCTCTTGCGGTCACCTTCGTCGCCGTGGGCGGCGTAGCGGGCCGAGCGGGAGTCGAGCAGGACGTCGAGGCCGGAGAAGTCGGCGAGCTTGAACGGCCCGATCGGCCACCGCAAACCGCGCTCGACGGCCAGGTCGATCTGGTCGAACGTGCTGACGCCGTCGGCCAGCAGCGAGAACGCCTCCCGCGAGGCCTCGCCGAGGATCCGGTTGACGAGGAACCCGTCGACGTCCTTGCGCAGCACGACGGCGCGGCGGCCGATCCGCTCGGCCCAGGCGGACGCCTCTTGCAGGATCGCCTCGTCGGTGTGCGGCGAGGAGACGATCTCGACGAGGTCCATGACCACCACGGGGTGGAAGAAGTGCATGTTGAGCGCCCGTGCCCGGTAGTCGGCGTCACCGGCGATGGTGGCCACCCGGATGTGGCTGGAGTTCGTGGCGATCCCGGCGTGCGCGGGAAGCAGCTTCGCGAGCTGGCCGAACACCGCCTGCTTGACGTCCAGCCGCTCGACGACCGCCTCGATCGCCCAGTCACAGCGCGGGGCCGCACTGTCCAAATCGGACGAGAGGGTCAGCCGGGCGAGCGTCGCCGCCGCCTCTTCGGCGCTCTGGCGTCCCTTGTCGACGTTGCGCTGCACCAGACCTTCGATCTGACTGCGGCCCTTTTCCAACGCGTCGGGCGAGATGTCGACGAGGTCGACGTCGACGCCGTGCAGCGCCGCCTGCAACGCGATCTGGGCGCCCATCGTGCCGGCTCCGACGACCAGGAGGCGGTGGGTTTTGTCGTTGCTCATCAGCACTGTCCTCGCTATCCGGTGATGGTTTCCCACAGCTTGTCGGCGCCGCCGGCCAGCGCGCGCCGGCCCGCCAGCTCGGTCCACTCGACGGCGGACCTGCCCTCGTCGCGCCAGGCCCAGATCCGCCGCGTGTAGTGGTGCAGCGGGTACTCCCGCGTGTAGCCGATCGCCCCGTGCAACTGGTGGGCGTAGCGGGCGGCGTCCGTGCCCGCCCCGGCCGTGCGGGCGCGGGCGGCGGCGACAGCGAACGCGGCATCCGGGCGCCCCCGCGCGGCGGTGGCCTCCATCGCCGCCGCGCGCGCGATCGCGACCGCGCCGGCGATCTGCGCCGCGACCTGTTTCACAGCCTGGAACTTGGCGATGGGCCGGCCGAACTGCTCGCGGGCGGTGACATGGCCGACGGTCAGTTCTTCGATCTTCTCCAGCGCGCCGACCATGCCCCAGACGAGCGCCAGCGCCTCCGCGTCACGCGCGCGGTCGAGCACCGCTGCGAGGTCGAGGTCCGTCGCCGCCGCGGGGACGACGACGTCGATCGCGGCTGTCCCGCGTGGCTCACCGGCGAGGTCGGTCCGCACGGTCCAGTCCAGCGACGCGTCGACCTCGGCGAGCACGACACGCCCGGCGTCGTCCACGCCGAGCAGCAACACGCTGGAGGCGGCCGGTGCGTACGCCACGTCCGAGACGGTGCCGGTCAACTGCCACAGCTCGCCCTGCGCGCTCGCCCGGAGCGGGGTCCACGCGACCGCCGTGGGACCGGCCCGGTGCGGCAGTCCGAACAGGTCGCGCAGCACCGGCGCGACGAGCAGGGTCTGTGTCAGGGGCACGGGCGCCGCATACCGCGCGGCCGCGCGCACGACGGTGACGGCGTCGTCGAAGTCCCCGCCGCTGCCGCCCTGCTCCTCGGGAATGCCGACGGCGGTGAGGCCGACGCTCTCCAGGACTTTCCACAGGTCCTCGGACCAGCCGCCCTCACTCGCCTCCACGAGTGCCGGCGGGCAGTGGTCCGTCAGCACCTCGGTGAGCATCCCGTTCAGCTCGTCGTTCACGTCACAACCCCAGCCTTTTCGCGATGACCGAGCGCAGCACCTGCGTCGTGCCGCCGCGCAGGGTGAACCCGGGCGAATGCGTGATGCCCTGACGCAGCAACACATCCAGGCGCGATCCCGGCTCCGGTGGTCGCGCCAGTCCGCGGCGGACGATGTCGATCGAGTCCTGTTCGAACGTGGTCCCGACGTCCTTCGACGTCGCCGCCAGCACCGACGGGGTCTCCCCCCGCGCCACGTGCTCCACGACCTGCAGCGAGAGCGCGCGCACGCTCCACAACTGGCTGACCAGTGAGCCGATCGTCTCGTCCCGGTTCCGGGTGTGCTCGACCGGTTCTTCGGCATAGGCCCGGATCAGCATCATCGTGCTCATGTACCGTTCCGGCCCGCTGCGCTCGTCGGCCAGCTCGGTCGACACCTGCGCCCAGGCACCGTTCTCGGTGCCCAGCAACATGTCCGCCGGCACCGGGACCTCGTCGAGGAACACCTCGTTGAAGTGGTGTTCGCCGGACAGCAGCAGCACCGGCCGGACGGTGACGCCCGGCGCGCGCAGGTCGATGATGAGCTGGGAGAGCCCGTCGTGGCGGGTGGCACCGGGAAGGCTCCGGCACAACGTCAGCATGTAGTCCTTGTGGTGGGCGCCGCTGGTCCACAGCTTCGAACCGGAGACCACCCAGCTCCCGTCCGGCTGCTTGGTCGCGGTGGTCCGCACCGAGGCCAGGTCCGAGCCACTGTCCGGTTCGGACAGTCCCAGGCAGAACAGCGTCTCCCCCGCGGCCATCGCGGGCAGGAACCGGCGTTTCTGTTCCTCGCTGCCGTGGCGCAGCAGGGACGGGCCGACCTGCCGGTCTCCGCCCCAGTACGCCGACACCGGGGCACCCGCCGCGAGCAGCTCCTCCATCACGGTGAAGCGTTCCCGGGCGGTGCGTCCGTGCCCGCCGTACTCGGTGGGCCAGACCATGCCGATCCAGCCGCGGCGGCCGAGTTCGCGGGTGAACTCGCGCGAGAAGCCGGCCAGCCAGCTGTCCACACCGGGCTCGAACGTGCCCGCGGCGAGCTGTTCGGCTAGGAACGCCCGAACCTCGCCACGCAACTTCGCGAGTGCTTCCGTGTCGACCCCGTTCATCGCCCGCTCCACTGTGGAGCACGCTTCTCACCGAAAGCCGTCGCGCCTTCTTTGGCGTCTTCGGTGGCCCGGATTCCCCGCACCTGCGCGTCGTTGACGTCCCAGGCGGATGCCTCCAGACCACGCTCGATCGTCTGGCTGATCGCCAATGTGCCGGCGATCGCGAGCGGCGCGCCGACGCACACGGCGTCGGCCAGCTCGCGCGCGGTACTGGCCAGTGCCTCCGGCGGCACCACCCGGTTCAACAGGCCCCATCGTTCGGCCTGTTCGGCGGTGAGCCTGCCATTGGCCAGCAGGATTTCGCGGGCGATCGCTCTGGGCAGCAGCTGGGTCAGCCGGAGCGCGCCACCACCCCCGGCGATGATCCCGCGCTGCGGCTCAGGCAGCGCGAACCACGCGGTGGGTACCGCCACGACGAGATCGCACGCCAGCACCAGCTCGAAACCGCCGCCCAGCGCCGGCCCGTTGACCGCGGCGACCACGGGCTTGGTGCGCGGGTAGCGGACGAAACCGGCGAAGCCGCCGTCCGCGCCGCCGAGCCGGTTCTGGATCCCGGCCCGCGACTCGGACAGGTCCATTCCGGCGCAGAAGGTCGGCCCGGTGCCGGTGATCACGCCGACCCGCAGGTCGTCGTTGGTCTCCAGCTCCACGATCGCGTCGTGGATCAGCGCCTTGGCCGCCTGGTTGATCGCGTTGCGCTTGTCCGGACGGTTGAGGGTGATGGTCAGCACCCCGCCGTCGACAGCGACCAGCACGGGCTCGTTCACAGGTGAAGCCCCTCCTCGAAGCGGTCGTACCAGGTGGCGACCGGTGGGGTGACCGCGGTGGACGCCGCCGCGGCGCCGACGCGGGCGTCGATGTCGCGGCTGCCCAGCAGGTGCTGCAGCACGAGGCCGCGGTACAGGTAGCGGTGGAATTCGTGCTCCCGGGTGTAGCCGATCGCGCCCAGGACCTGTTGTGCGCCACGGGTCGCGGTGTCGAAGGCGCGGGTACCGAGGCCGACGGCGACCAGCGCCGCCAGCGGCGCGGACCCGGGATCGTCGATCAGGTCCAGCGCGTTCCGGTTGGCCGCGTCCGCGGCTGCGACCGCGACGGCGACCTCGGCGAGCAGGTGTTGCACGGCCTGGAACCGGCCGATCGGGCGGCCGAACTGCTCCCGCGTGCGCACGTGGTCACGTCCGAGTTCGAGCAGGTGCGCGCCCATGCCGGCGAGCTGGAGCGAGAGCGCGACCTGGACGCGTGCCAGGGCCAGACCGGGTGCCGCGCCGGTGACCGGGGTGGCGTCCGCGGTGGCCTCCGCCGACACGGACAACAGGCTGACTCCGGGATCCACGGTGTGGACCTGGGTCGCCCTATCCGCGGGCAATGACCGGACGGATGCCGCGTCGACCAGCAGCAGCCGGGCCGGGTCGGCGCCACCACTGGGGAGGCCGAGGTAGCCGCCGTCCGGGCCGGGCAGCATGGCTACCGCGCCGTCGAGTTCGAAGCCCGCCAATGTGGCGGCGAGGAAGGTTTCTGGTGTCCCGGCGAGTGCGAGCGCGCTGCCCTGTCCCTCGAACATCGCCCGCGCCGCCGCGCCGCGCGTGTCGGGATCGTCGAGCATCTCGGTCCAGCCGAAGTCTTCGAGGTCCGCGACACCGACACCCTGCGGCCGCTCCTGGAAAAGCCGGTCCACGGTGGCGCGGATCTCGGCGTACCCGTCGTCGGGGATGCTGTGTTCGAGCCGGATCATCGCGACTCCTTGCCGAGCTGCAGGATCTGGTTGGCGATGATCGTCCGCTGGATCTCCGCGGATCCTCCGTAGATCGGCGCCGACCTGCTGTGCAGGTATTCGTGCCGCCGTTCGTGCCAGCCGGGAGTCCCGTCGTCGACGGCGACCGGCCGCGTCCGGTTCGCCAGCTCGTGGACGGACCGCTCGGCCCGCGACAGCAGCAGCTTGTCGATCGACACCTGCGGGCCGTCGCTCTTCCCGGCCGCCAATGCCCGCAACGTGCCGAGCGAACGGAGCCGGAGCGCGATGACGTCCTGGTAAGCCGCGCCGCGGCCCGCGTCGTCCCCGGGCGGCAACTGGCGGAGCATCCCGAGCAGCGCGGACTGGCGCAGCCAGGAGAACATGCCGCGCTCCCACTGCAACAGGTACTGCGCCACCGCCCAGCCGCCGTCGACATCGCCGATGCGCCGGTCGTCGGGAACTTGGACGTCGTCGAAGAAGATCTCGCCGAAGTGCTGGGTGAAGGACATGTCGTCGATCGGCCGGCACTCCACCCCCGGCGTGTCCATGTCCACCATGAACAGCGAAAGGCCACGGTGCCGCGATTCGGGCGAGCCGGTTCGCGCCAGCACCGCACACCGGTCGGCACCGGGCGCGCGGGTCGACCAGATCTTCTGGCCGGAGATCGACCATCCCTGCTCGGTCCGGGTCGCGCGCGTCCGCAGCGAGGCGAGGTCACTACCCGCCTCGGGCTCGGAAAACCCTTGGCACCACGCCTCGGCGCCGGCCACGAGCGGTGACAGCAACTGCTCGGCGAGCCCCGGCGCGAAGTGCTGCAAGGTCGGCGCGATGATCTCGACGACGTTGACGGTGCTCGGCACGGCGATGTCCGCGGCACCGAGCAGGTCGTAGATCGCCGCGCGCAGCCCGACGTCGTTGCCCGTGCCGCCGTACTCCTTGGGCCAGCCACGAGCCAGCCAGCCCTCTTCGTACAACCAGGACTGGAGTGCCTTCTGGGCGGCCAGGTATTCCGTCGCGGGAGCGGGCCGGAGCGCGGCCTCGCTCAGCTCGGTGGCCTGGGCGCGATTGGCGGCGAGCCAGCGCGCGAACTCCGCCGACAACTCGGCGGAGGCGAGTACGTCAGCCGACATGGCAGACCACCGTGACGCTCCTTCGTGCCTTGACTGAAAACAGTATCCCATATTGGAGTAGAGATCGCAATTACCGCTCCGCTTGGTGTCGTCACGCGAACGATGAGCCGAATACCAGGGTCCTCAACTATCCGGGCCGCTCGCTGCCCACGATGTTCGCGGTAACCATCGACGCCGCACTCTACGGGATCCTCTTTTATGTGGCCAGACTGAAGTTGCGCACTCACCGGCGACCCGGGTGAACGGGTACGCTTCGGGCGGAACGCAGTCGGTGACGCTGGAGACGGGGATCGATGAGCGCCGATCACATGACGCCCGGCGGGCTCAAGCGCGCGGAACAGGTCGCCGTGGAGATCGAGAAGAGGATCATCGACCTGCGCTGGCCGATCGGCGAGCTGATCGGCTCGGAACAGTCGCTCATCGAGGAGTACAACGTCAGCCGGGGCGTCCTGCGCGAGGCGATCCGGCTGCTCGAACACCACGGCACGGCCCGCATGCGGCGCGGCCCCGGCGGCGGATTGTTCGTCACACCACCCGATCCGCACGGGGTACGACGTTCCGCGGCCCTTTATCTGCGCTACGGGCGGACCGATGTCGCGAGCCTGGCGGCCGCCCGGAAGTCCCTCGAACTCGACTGCCTGGACCTGGTCGGCGCCCGGCTGAACGACCCGGCGGTCTCGACCAGGCTGCGCCGGGCGCTCGAGATCGAGACGGCGTACACGTCGGCCGAGGGCACCGGATCCGCCCGGCACCTGCGTAACTTCCACCTCGAACTGGCCGAGCTCACGGGAAACCCGGCGATCAGCCTGTTCACCGAGATCCTGATGGAATTGCAGGCGGAGTTCACGGCCGAAGCGAACGGCGGCCCGCAGGCCGGCGAGGTGCGGGCGGCGGGCATCGGCGAGAGCCATCACGCGCACCAGGCGATCTACCACGCCCTGGTCAACGGTGATCTCGACGTGGCGAAGAAGCGGATGAGCCGGCACCTGGACGGCATCGCGAGCTACACGGCCGAGCACGGCGCGGCCACCGACGCACATTGAGTTACCCCGCTATGTAGGATTCTGAATTAGCCGCCACGGTCACATGGTTCCCGGAGCAAGCCGGACTCATTGCGTGACCCCGCCACATTCGGTATCCTTTTTACCGAGATCACAGCCGAAATGGAGAGCCGCGATGTCGCACCCAACGAACGATGCGATCCTCGTCGAAAGCGACGGGCCGGTGCGCATCGTGACGCTGAACCGGCCGGACGCCCGGAACGCGATCGTGCAGGACGTCAAGGACGCGTTGCTGAGGATCTGGGACGAGCTGGCCGATGACCTCGACGTCCGGGCGGTCGTGCTGACCGGCGCCGGGTCGGCGTTCTCGGCCGGCGGGGACATCGCCAACTTCCCGAACGTCGCCGCCGACGGCGACTACCGTCGCCGGATCCGGCTGCGGAACGGCCGCAAGATCATCGACTCGCTGACGAACTTCCCGCTGCCGCTGGTGGTCGCCGTCAACGGTCCGGCCGTCGGCCTCGGCTGCAGCATCGCGTCCCTCGGTGACGTCATCTACGCCTCCACCAACGCCTTCTTCGCCGACCCGCACGTGTCCATCGGGCTGGTGGCCGGTGACGGTGGCGCGGCGACCTGGCCGCTGATGATGAGCCTGGCGCGGGCCAAGGAGTACATCCTGACCGGAGACCGCATCCCCGCGGACGAGGCGTACCGCCTCGGCCTGGTCAACCACGTGGTGCCGCCCGAGGAACTCATGTCCAGCGCGCTCGCCATGGCCCACCGGCTCGCCGCGCAGCCCCGCCAGGCGGTCCAGGAGACCAAGCGGGCGCTCAACCTGCACATCCAGCGTGCCGCGTACGCGGTGCTGGACGTCGCGATGACGGCCGAGAGCGAGTCGTTCCTGACCGACGAGCACCAGGCCCGGGTCCAGGCCTTCCTCGACCGTTCGAGCAAGGGGTCCGCGAAAGCATGACCAGCCACGCCACGGCGGCCGAAACGACCGGCGAGCCGCTCGTCAAGTACGAGGTGAACGACGGCGTCGCCTTGATCACGTGGAACCGTCCACACCGGCGCAACGCCTGGACGCCCGCGATGGAGGCCGAGTACTTCGGCCTGCTCCGCACCGCCGCGGCCGACGGTGCGGTCCGGGCCATCGTCGTCACCGGAGCCGGGGGCAACTTCTGCCCGGGCACGGACATGACGGCCCTCTTCGACGCGGCGAACGGCTCCCGGGCCAACAACCCCGAGGACCGGGAGCCGCAGACCCTGGCGATCACGATCCCGAAGCCGATCATCGCGGCGATCGAAGGCGCCTGCGCGGGCACCGGTTTCATCCAGGCCTGCGTCTGCGACATCCGGTTCGCGACGCCCGACGCCAAGATCACCGCCGCGTTCGTGCGGCGGGGCATCATGGCCGAGCACGGCCTCGCCGTCCTCGTGCCGGCGCTGGTGGGCACCGCCAACGCCATGGACATCCTGCTGTCCGGCCGCGTGATCCGGGGCACCGAAGCCGCGCAGATGGGTCTGGTCCGGCTTTCGGAGAACGCGCTCGACGACGCGCTGGCGTACGCGCGCGATCTGGCCGCCAACGCTTCGCCGCAGGCCCTCGCGGTGACCAAGATGCAGATGTACAGCGAACTGCGGGCACCGGTCGAAAAGGCCCGGCTCACCGCGCTGAAGCTGTGGCAGACCTTGCGTGAGCACGACGATTTCAAGGAGGGCGTGCGGAGCTTCCAGGAGCGCCGCCCGCCCCGTTTCGCACCTGTCGGTGAGGCGGAACTCGACCGTCTCGAAAAGCTCTGGACCGGGACCGGTGATCTGTAGTGGGTAATGTCTATCTCCTCGGTGGCCTGCGGACACCGTTCGCGCGCCGTAAGGGCGCACTGGCCGACGCGCACCCCGCCGACCTGCTCGGCACCCTGACCAAGAACACGCTGGCCTCGCTCGGCGTCGCACCCGAAGACGTCGACCAGGTCATCACGGGCTGCGTGACCAAGACCGGCGACCAGGCCAACAGCATCGGGCGCACCGCGTGGCTCACCGCGGGCCTGCCGTCCGAGGTGCCCGGCACGACGGTCGACGCGCGCTGCGGCTCCAGCCAGCAGGCGGCGCACTACGGCGCCGGGCTGATCGCGTCCGGCGCGGTGGACGTGGTGGTCGCCAACGGCATCGAGCACATGACGCGCCATCCCCTCGGCCAGGACGTCGGCGAAGGCATGGGAGACCCGCTTTCCCCGCAGTACCGCGACCTGTACGAGGTCACCTCGCAGGGCGAGTCGGCCGAGCGGATCGCCGACCACTGGAAGCAGGACCGGGTCCGCTGCGACGAGCTCGCGCTCGCTTCGCAGGAACGAGCCCGCGACGCGATCGCGAGCGGCCGCCTCGCGGTCGAGATCGACCCGGTCGGCGAGTTCACGACCGACTCGGGTCCGCGCGAGAGCACCATGGAGACCCTGGGCGGGCTGCGCACCGTCTTCCGGCCCGATGGCGTGCTGACAGCGGGCAACTCGTCGCAGATCACCGACGGCGCGTCCTGCGTCGTGCTGGTCTCCGAGTCCTTCGCCGCCGCACACGGTCTGTCCCCGCTCGCCGAGGTCGAGCACCAGACCCTGGTCGGCGTCGACCCGGTGTGGAAGCTGACGGGACCGATCCCGGCCACCAAGAAGATCCTGGAGCGCGCCGGGCTGCGCCCGTCCGACATCGGGACCGCCGAGGTCAACGAGGCGTTCGCCAGTGTGCTGGGCGCCTGGCTGGAGGAGATCGGCTACCCGCACGAGCGGACGAACGTCAACGGCGGCGCCATCGCACTCGGGCACCCGGTCGGCGCGACCGGCACGCGGCTGCTGCTCACCGCCGCGCACGAACTCCGCCGGGGCGGTCACGAACGGGCCCTGGTCACGATGTGCTGCGGCGGCGGCCTGGGCACCGGGACGATCCTGAAGGCGGTCGCGTGAAGGCCCCGCTGA
Organism: Amycolatopsis sp. GM8; assembly: GCF_021653975.1. Lineage (GTDB taxonomy): Bacteria > Actinomycetota > Actinomycetes > Mycobacteriales > Pseudonocardiaceae > Amycolatopsis_E. Next base: position 1,015,858 of record NZ_JAJKFK010000003.1, read on the forward strand.
CGCGGGAACGGGACGGTCACACCGAAATCTGGACCCTGGACCTGCCCGACCAGCGCAATCCGATCAGTGGCGACCACATGATCTCGTGCCTCACCTCGGCCGTCGCCGACGTGAACGCCGACACCGGCGTGCGGTGCGTCATCCTCACCGGCGCGGGTAAGGCCTTCTCCGCCGGGGGAAACATCAAGGACATCCGTGAGGGCCGCGGCCACTTCGGCGCGGAACCGTTCCACTGCGCCGAGGGGTACCGCGCGGGGATCCAGCGCCTGCCGCAGGCGTTGCAGTCCTGTGAGGTACCGGTGATCGCGGCGGTCAACGGCCCCGCGGTCGGCGCGGGGTGCGATCTCGCGCTGGCGTGCGATCTGCGGATCGCCTCCACGCGTGCCACCTTCGTGGAGAGCTTCGTCAAGCTCGGCCTCATCCCGGGGGATGGCGGCGCCTGGCTGCTCCCCCGGGTCGTCGGCAACGCCCGCGCGATGGAGATGACCTTCACCGGTGAACCGGTCGACGCGGCCACCGCGCTCGCGTGGGGGCTGGTCTCGCAGGTCGTGGAACCGGAGGACCTGCTCGACGCGGCACGGGCGCTCGCGGCCCGGATCACGGTGAACCCGCCGCTGGCCCTGCGCATGGCGAAGCGCCTGATCCGCGAGGGACAGCACCAGCGCCTGGACGACAACCTGGAGCTTTCGGCCGCGCTGCAGGCGGTCGCCCATCACACCCGCGACCACAAAGAGGCCGTCACGGCGACCGCCGAGCGGCGCTCCGCGGTCTTCACGGCGGAGTGATCGCGGATGGCCGTCAATCTGTTCCCACCACCGGTGTTCGAGGACGAGGTGCTGACCGGCCTGCGCCGGGAGGTGCGTGAGTTCGTCGCGCGACAGATCTCCTCCGGCACGTTCCGCCCGGCGGTCGACAGCTGGATGACCGGGTGGGACCAGGAGTTCACCCACCGGCTCGCGGCACGCGGCTGGCTCGGCATGACCATCCCCGTGGAGTACGGCGGGCATGGCCGGTCGTACCTGGAGCGCTTCGTCGTCACCGAGGAGCTCCTCGCCGCGGGTGCCCCGGTCACCGCGCACTGGTTCGCCGACCGTCAGGTGGCGCCGGGATTGGTGCGTTTCGGGACCGAGGAGCAGCGGCGCGAGCTGCTCCCCCGCATCGCCGCGGGCACCGCCCTGTTCGCGATCGGCATGAGTGAGCCCGACTCCGGGTCCGACCTCGCCGCCGTGCGCACCCGGGCGAACCGCACGGACGGTGGGTGGCGGGTCGAGGGCACCAAGGTCTGGACGTCGAACGCGCACCGCTGCGACTACGCGGTTTGCCTGGTCCGGACCACTCCGCTGGACACCGAGCACCGGCACGCCGGGCTCAGCCAGCTCATCGTCGACCTGCGCGCGGACGGCGTCGAGATCCACCCGATCGTCTCGCTCAACGGTGAGCACCATTTCAACGAGGTGCATTTCGACGGGGTTTTCGTGCCGGACGCGATGGTGCTCGGCGAGGTCGGGAACGGCTGGCGTCAGGTCACGGCCGAGCTCGCCTTCGAACGCAGCGGCCCGGAACGTTTCCTGTCGGTCCAGCCCCTGCTGGAAGAGCTGGTGGCCGCGACGCGCGCCGGTGAGCTGCCCGCGGGCACCGACCTGGGCCGGTTCTTCGCCCGGGTGATCGGGCTGCACCAGATGTCGATCTCCGTGGCCGGCGCGCTGCAGCGGGGCGAGGCCGCCGACGTGGCCGCCGGGGTGGTCAAGCACCTGGGCACGGTCACCGAGGGCGATCTCACCGAACATGCCGCGGCGCTGCTGGGCGACGCGACCTCCCCCGGGCTGCGCGCCGCCGCCGAGCGCTCCCTGCTCGCCCGCCCCGGTTACACGCTGCGCGGTGGTACCAACGAGATCTTGCGCGGGGTCATCGCGCGCGGATTGGGACTGCGATGACGACCCCATCGTCCACTGTGGACACCGATTTCGTCGGGCTGCTGGCCGACATCTTCGGCGACTGGCGGCGTGACCGGAAGGAGCCGTCGGCGTCGGTGAGCCTGGACCGCGCATTGTGGACCACGCTGAGCGAGAGCGACCTGACGCGGCTGACCGCGACGGACGGTGCTGGGGCGACCTGGGTGGAAGCCGCGGAGCTGCTGCGCGCCGCGGCGCGGGTGGCGGCGCCGGTGCCGCTCGCCGAGAACGACCTGCTCGCCCTGTGGCTGTTGGCGCGCGCCGGTCTCGGCGATACCGGGGATGCCGGTGGGATTCGGACGGTCGCGAGTCTCGACCCGTCCGGCCGGGCTCGCGGGGTGCCGTGGGCCGGTTGCGCCGACAGCGTGGTGGCCCTCTGGCAGGACGGAAGCCGCTGGTTGGTGGCCGATGTCCCGGCCGCCATGGTCACTGTTGTGCCTGGTCACGATCTGGCCGGGCAGCCCCGCGACGACGTGCAGGTCGATCTCGCCGCGCTGAGCGGGGTGGCGGTCGAGGAGCCGGTCCGTCGCGAGTATCTGCTGCGTGGTGCCCTGGCCAGGGCGGTTCAGGTGACCGGTGCGCTGGAGCAGGCTGTCGAGTTGTCGATCTCCCACACTTCCCAGCGCCACCAGTTCGGGCGGCCGCTCGCGAAGTTCCAGGCGGTGCAGCAGCTCGTCGCCGACGCCGCGTGCGAGTCCGCCCTCGCCCGCGCCGCGACGGACGCCGCGGTGGCGACGCTGGTGCGCGGCACCGACACGCTCGATGAGCTCGAACTGCGCATCGCGATCGCCCGCTCGGTGACCGGCCACGCGACCTCGGTCGTCGTGCGCAACACACACCAGGTCCACGGCGCGATCGGCACGACGCTCGAACACCCGCTGCACGAGGTCACCGTCCCCGCGCTGGCGTGGCGATCGGAATTCGGCTCCCTCGCCGCCTGGGACCAGCGGCTCACCGACCTGCTCACCAGCACGGGCGGCAGCGCCTGGCAGCTGGGGGTTCCCCTGCCTTAGCGCAGCAGGGGCACCAGACCATCGACATCGTTGAGTGACCGAAGCAGGTCGTTGAGATGCGTGCACGTCGACGTACCAGCGAGCTGCGCGCGCACCCACGGCCGCAGGTCCCCGACCGTTCGGCCGGCGAGGGCGCCCGCGCTGGCCGCGGCGACTGGGCATTCCACCCACGGCAGCACGCGCGGTACCGCTTCGATCGTCTCGATGCGCAGCTCCGCCGGGTCGATCACAGCGTCCAAAGTGTACTCATGGATGACGAGTTCCAGGCCGCCGGAATCGACGTAGCTGTCCCGGAACATCGCATCGACCCGGAAGAAACCGTCCTCGCGGGTCACGTCCATCCGCCTGCGACGGCGAATCGCCCCCACGGGCAGGGTTTCGTACTCGTGCCAGCCGGCCGGATCGGCCGGCGACTCCAAATCCGGCGCAACGGGACCCGTCGGCATCGGGAAGATCCCGGTTTCGCTCAGCTGCACCAGCATCGTGCCGTCTCGCCGGAATCCCGAGCACAGGTCGAGCCGTCCCGCGGCGAAGGCTTCCGCCTGCGTCCGGTCGTGGCGCATGTCGACATGACCGTCGTGCGCGTGCACGGCATAACCACTCACGAGCACCGCGCCCGGCAGGTCGTCGAGCAGCAGGTGCACGATCGCCCGTGCGCCCGCTGCCACGGGAACCGCTTCGACCACCTTCGCGCGGAAACCGGACGCGACCGGAGTGCCGATGAGCCGCTGCACACCGGCCAGCGCGGGATCGGTGTCGATCTCCGCGAGTGCCGCGTTGCGCGGGTAGTCCACCCGGCCGCGCACCCGGCTCACCCCGGCGGTCCGGGCTTCTCCGCCGCCGGCCGGCGTGACCAGATCCCGGCCCCGCGCGTCGACCAGCACCTCACCGCCGGTGCCGTCCGGACGCAGCAGGTCGACCGTCGTCGTGCGCCGCACCGAGCCGGGACGCCGCGCGGGCGTGCCCGACGTCGGGTCGTGTGTGCCGTGCTGGGGATGGACCGGCCGCGAGGCTGAAGTGGTCACCATCTCATGGTCGCCGATATTTCGCGTACCGCAAGCAATTTCAGGGCGTGAGATTGGTCATCGCCGGGTCACGAATTCGGCCGTGCCCTCGACGACCGTGGCGCCGTCGGCATCCGTGAGGGTCAGCTCGACCTCGACCCGCGATTCGCCGCCCTCGTCGAAGACGCGGGTGATCACGCCTCGCGCGGTGACGACGGCGCCGCGGAAAACGACTTTTCGGAACCGGGTGCGGAACCGCCGGACGGAATCCGTGCCGAAATGCGCGGTGCAGTAGGTGGCCAGGTAGCCCGCGTTCAGCATGCCCACCCCGAAGGACGCCGGATACCCCGCGCCGCGGGCGAGTTCGTCGTCGTGATGCATGGGGTTCAGGTCACCGCTCGCACCCTGATAACGAACTATGTCGGTCATCGTGAGAGGCCCGAAATCCCTCGGCGGCAACCGAGTCCCGACCCGCGGATCGGTCATGACACCGCCTCGGGCGTGTTCAGGTAAGCCGACGTGTAGCGGCATTCCGCGCGTAACACGTCATCGTCGCCGCGGAACTCGACCGCGAATCGAACCAGCAGCATCCGGCCGCTTCTCCCGTTTTTTTCTTCCACCCCGTCGAAACGCAGCGACGTCGTGAGCACATCGCCCGCCCGGGGCAACTCGCCGTGGAACAGGTACTCCTGTTCCAGGGAAAGCAGATTACGGACATCGCGGTCAACACCGGCGTCCGCCCAGGCCGCCACCGCCTCGGGCAGGTCGAACACGTCGCCCAGGGTCTCCCAGAAGACGACGGTGGCCAGGAACGTCGGCGGGATCGGCGCCTTTGGATCGTCCAGGTATTCGGCGCGGTCGTTGGCCGTGGCGACCGCGTACTCGCGGATCTTTCCCCATTCGACCGGCATCACGGCCATGGCGACTACCCTTCGATCGACTCAATCAGCACAATACGTTATATGATTTCCGCATGAGCGAGAAGATGCACGAGACCGGCCTGGACCCGTTGCGGGTCCTGCGGATCAAGACCGGCTGCGCCGACCTGATCGCTCGTTACGCGTTGGCGGTGAACCGCTGGGATCTCGACGAGTTCGTGTCCCTGTGGACGCCCGACGCCGTCTGGCAACGGCCCGGCAACGCCCCGCTGGAGGGCCAGGACGCCATCCGCGGGTTCATGGCCGCGCTGTCCACCGAGCGGGTGCTGCGCCACGTGAACGGCGCGAACCTGGTCACCGTGACGGGCGAGCACGAGGCCCGGTCGTGGTCGCAGACCACGGTTTATGCCACGGCCGGCTCGTGGTCGCTTCCCGCCCCGTTCAGCGGACCCGACATGGTGGTCGAGTACGAGGACCGGATCGTGGTCGACGGCGACCGGTTCCGCTTCGCCCGCCGCGACACCACCGTCGTCTTCAGCGCGCCCCAATCGACCCGCGCGCAGTGAGTCACTGACCGGCGCCGTTGGGGGCGACCAGGATCTTCAGGGCGTCGCCGGCGGCGTGCAGCCGCAAGGCCGCCGCCACGTCCTCCAGCGGCACGATGGTCGTGATGAGCGAGTCCAGATCGAGGCGGCCCAGCACGTTCAGGGCGCGCCGCGCCGTGTGGGACGTCGTGTAGGAGCCGGTCAGCGTGAGCTCCCGGTTGTACAGGTCGAACGGCCGGACCGGGATCGTGGCATCCTCGCGGGTGACCCCGGCGACGACCAGGCGGCCACGCGGGGCCAGCACACCCACGGCATCGCCGATCGCCGCGGCCGAGCCGGAGAAGTCGACGACCACGTCGAACGGCGAAACGCCGGCCGAGCTCATCGCCTCACGCAGCGTCGCGCCGCTGACGTCGAGCACCTGGTCGGCGAAGCGCGCCGCCGTGACCTGCTTGCTGGGGACCAGTTCGCTGACCGCCACGAACCCGGCTCCCAGCAGCCGCGCGATCTGCACGGCCAGCAGCCCGAGCGGCCCGGCTCCCAGCACCAAGACCGCTTCACCGGCCTGGATACGCGACTGTTCGACGGCGTGCAGCACGGTCGCCACCGGTTCGAGCAGGGCGCCGTGGCCCAGGCTCACCGACTCGGGTAACCGGAACAGCTGCCCGGGCCGGTAGCGGGCCCGGCGGGCGAACCCGGCCGCGCCGACGTGGCGGCGCTGGCAGAACTGCGGCTGGCCGAGCTGGCAGTAGTCGCACGCCCCGCATTCGGCGAACAGGTTGGCCGCGACCCGGTCCCCCACGGCGAGATCCGTGACCCGCGAACCGACCGCGGCGACCACCCCGGAGACCTCGTGGCCCAGCACGCGGGGCGGGGCGCCGGCGGCCAGCCTGCCGCTGACGATGTGCGCGTCGGATCCGCAGAACCCGCAGTAGGCCACGTCGACCAGGACGGAGTCCTCGTCGATCGCCGGCTCCGGCCAGTCGGGTTCCGCGGCGAATACGCCCTCGCCTCGCCAGACTCCGGCGAGCATCAGTTCTTCACGACGGAAGCGGGCAATTCGAGGCCCTGCTTGGCCAGCGCCGCCTTGACGTCGCCCAGCATGGTCTGGGCGTCGGAGTACCCGGTCATCTCATCGTTGTCGTCGAAGTAGATGAACGCGCCCTGGGTGATGAAAAGGGCCCGCATGTCCTCGTCGACGTGCAGGGTGTGGTTGGTACCCGGCGGTTCGTACACATAGGAGTTGGCCTCGGCGAACCAGTCGTACTCGAGGTAGTGCCACTTGCCCTTCATCGTGTACGCGTGCACCGGGCCGGTGTGGTGATGCTTCTGCAGCTGGGTGCCCGCCTGGTAGTCGATGATGTTGACGAACGTGTTGGTGGCCAGCGAAACCGCGATCAGCTGCATGCGGACGACGCCCCACGGGCGCTCGAGAACGGCCCACGGGATGTCCTCGAGCGAAGTATGTTCGGTCGCACCGAGGTCCGGCGGCAACATCATCGGCATGACACGAACTCCCAACCAGCGTGGTCCACTATAAGGGATACTTTTCTCCGCTTCACCGGTGGTGTCAAGCGAAGCGCCCTGCGGTCAGTTCACTTCGGCGGTGATCTGCCGGCTCACGAATTTCCAGCCGTCGGCGGTCCGGCGGAATCGGTCGTCGTAGCGACCGGTCCTGGCGACTCTGTGCCCATTCGTGTCCTTTTCCGGGGCCAGCAACACGAAATACGACTGGGCACTGGCCGTTCCCGCCGGCACGTCGACCTCGACCCACAGAGTCGTGTTCACGTGCCGCGTGCCCGCACCCGGTCCCTGGATCCCTTCCTCGCGCCGCTGCAAAACCCCGGCCCGCAAGGCGTCCTGCCCACTCAACAGCGGCCGGCCGGAGCCACCCCACGAGGCGTCCTCGCACCAATGGGACAGGTACTCGTCGATGTCACCGTCGTCGGCCAGATGCGCGACGCGGGCGATGAGGTTACGGATTTCGGCCTCGTCCAGCAGGCGGCGCAACGATGTCATGTCTTGCTCTCGCAGTTCCATCCCGGTGCTCCTCAGTCCATTGTGCCGTCGCCCAGCTGACATTCGTCGCCGCGATGGGTATAGTTCGTGCCGCACGGAGGCGTAATTCAGTATACCGAAACCGGTGGTCAATGACGATCGAAACGACTGATCACGAGGACACCTTCGCAGCCGGCCTGCTGCAGGCCGACACCCTCAGCGAACTCTTCCTGCTGAGGGCGGAGCGATCCGCCGACGAGGTCGGCCTGATCGACGAACGAGGCCGCGCGGTGACATTCGCGCAACTGCGGGAACATACGGCACGGATGGCCGCCGCGCTCACCGCGCGCGGTATCGGCAAAGGCAGCCGGGTGGCGTGGCAGTTGCCGACCCAGCTCAACGCCGTCGTAGTGTGCCTCGCACTGTCGCGGCTCGGCGCGATCCAGGCGCCGATCATCGCGCAGTACCGCCAGCGCGAGCTGGACGCGTCCATCGCCGACTCACAGGCGACTTTCCTGCTGGTGCCCGGCGTGTGGCGCGGTGTCGACCATGTCGAGATGGGGCGCGCGGTCCCGACCGCGCCCGAGGTCATCGTGATCGATGACGCCTTCGCCGAAAGCGCGCCCGCCCTCCCCGAGCCGCCCCGGCCCGGCGGTGACGGCACCGAGGTGGCCTGGGTGTTCTTCACCTCCGGCTCCAGCGGTACCCCGAAGGGGGTCCTGCACAGCGACCGGACGCTGCTGGTTTCGGCGCGCGCCATGGTGATTCGCGGCCGGGCCGGCGAGGACGCCGACGAAGTGGTCGCGATGCCGTTTCCGATCGCGCACATCGGCGGGCCGCTGCAGCTGATGTCGGTGCTGATGCACGGCCGCAAGATCGTGCTGTTCGAGGCCTTCGCACTGCCGGGGAGCCTCGACGCGCTGCGGACCCACGCCGTCACCATGTTCGGTGGCGGCCCCGCGTTCTACCAGGCGCTGCTCGCCGAACAGCGCCGGCGGCCGGGGGAAATCCTGCTGCCCGCGCTGCGCAAGCTCACCGGCGGCGGCGCGCCCTGCCCGCCGAACCTCTTCGCCGAGGTGCGCGACGAGCTGAGCGCGAAACTCATGCACAGCTACGGAATGACCGAATGCCCCATGGTGTGCGTGTCCTCGCCGTCGGACACCGACGAGCAGCTGACGAACACCGAAGGGCGGCCGGTGCCCGGGCTCGAGGTCCGCATCTGGGCCGATGACGCGATCGCGCCGGCCGGGGTACCCGGCGAAGTGCAGGTGCGCGGGGCCCAGACCTGTCTGGGCTACGCGAACGAAGAGCACAACGCGACCGCGTTCACCGCCGACGGCTGGTTCCACACCGGCGACCGCGCGCACATGCGTGCCGACGGGTACGTCGAGGTGACCGGGCGGATCAAGGACCTGATCATCCGCAAGGGCGAGAAGATCGCGCCCCAGGAGCTCGAGCAGCTGCTCGCGGCCCATCCGGCGGTCGCGGAGGTGGCCGTCGTGGGACTGCCCGATCGCGAACGCGGCGAACGCGTGTGCGCCGTGATCGTGCCCCGCGACGACGCCGCCCCGCCGGCGCTGCCGGACCTGACCGACCATCTGCTGCGCGCCGAGGTGATGCGGCAGAAGTTGCCCGAGCAGCTGGAGATCGTCGCCGAACTGCCCCGGCGGGGCCTCAGCAAGGTGGACAAGGTGCGGCTCCGCGAGCAATACACGCGGTGACGGCGGTTCGCCGGGAACCGGGTCAGAGCGCGAGATAGCCGCCGTCGACCGTCAGCACGGTTCCGTTGACGAAGCTCGCCGCGGCGGAAGCGAGGAACATCGCCGCGTCGGCGATCTCGTCCGGCTTCCCCCACCGCCCGGCGGGCGTGCGGTCGAGGATCCGCGAGTTGCGGGTGGCGTCGGCACGGAGGTTCTCGGTCATGGGCGTCTCGATGAAACCCGGCGCGATGGCGTTGACCCGCACCTCGGGGGCCCAGGCGGCGGCCAGGCTCTTGGTCAGCTGGACGACGCCGCCCTTCGACGCGGCGTACGCCGGACCCGTTGCGCTGCCACGGAAACTCATCACCGACGCGAGGTTGATGACCGAGCCCCGCGCGGCCTGGAGTAACGGATACGCGGCATAACTGGTGCGGGCGGTCCCGACCAGGTTCACCTCGATCGTGCGCACGAACCCGTCGATTTCGAAGTCCTTGGGCCCGGCGGGGACGCCGGCGGCGTTCACCAGGACGTCGAGCCCGCCGAGGCCGGCCATCAACTCGCCGACGCCGTCGTCGCTGCGGACGTCGAGCAGCCGGAGATCGACCTTCGCCAGCCGGGGATCGACCCGGGCCTGCTCGAGTTCCGCCTCGGTCGCGGCCGTGGCGAGCACGGTCGTGTCCGGTGCGCCGGCGAACGCCTGCGCGATCGCGCCGCCGATGCCACCGGACCCGCCGACCACCAGAACGGTCCGGACCTCCTGCCGTAACTCGATCATCGCATTGATCCTCTCGACACATACAGGATACTATTTACCGGTTGAGCTTAGCGCGCGGAACGACCGCCGTCAGCCGGGCCCGGCCAGGCGAAGGAGTCATCGATGACCGACGAATCGTCGCGAAACACCCTGTCTGCCAGCGACACCTCACCTGGTGGTGGCAGACAGCCGGTGCGCGCGGTGATCTCCGCGTTCCTCGGGTCGGCCATCGAGTTCTACGACTTCCTGCTCTACGCGCAGACGGCCGCACTCGTATTCGGGCCGGTCTTTTTCAAGAACATGTCGCCCGCGACCGCGACGATCGCCGCGTTCGGGACCTTCGCCGTCGGCTATCTCGCCCGCCCGGTCGGCGGGCTCGTCTTCGGGCATTTCGGCGACCGGCTGGGCCGCAAGAAGATGCTCGTCATCACGATGATGCTGATGGGACTCGCCTCGGCGGCGATCGGCCTGGTCCCGCCGCCGTCGGTGCTCGGTTCCTGGAGCGTGGTCCTCCTGGTGCTGTTCCGGGTGCTGCAGGGGATCGCGGTCGGTGGCGAGTGGGGCGGCGCGGCCATCCTCGCCTACGAGCATTCCACGACGAAACGCCGCGGCTTCGCCGCGTCGTTCACCCAGGCGGGCGCGCCCACCGGCGTCGCGCTCGGCTCGCTCATGCTCGGTCTGTTCGCCACACTCCCCCAGGCGGATTTCCTTTCCTGGGGCTGGCGAATCCCGTTCCTGCTCTCGGTCGTGCTGCTCGTCATCGGCCTGTGGGTGCGCAGCGGCGTGAACGAGTCGCCCGAGTTCGTCGACGCGGAACAGCGCGAAGAGGCGGGTGCCGGAACGCGGACCGGGCCGCTCGCCGTCCTGCTCCGCCGGCCGAAGCCGGTCCTGGTGTCGATCGGCGCGTTGTTCGGCAACTTCGTGCTGGCCGGCATGATGGAGACGTTCGCGTTGAACTACGCGGTCGCTTCCGGCTTCCCGAAGAGCGGCGCGTTGCTGGCCTGGTCGGCGTCGTCGATCTTCCAGATCTTCGTCGCGGTCGGGATGGGCTACCTGTCGGACATCGTGGGCCGCGGCCGGCTGATGACGTTCGGGTACATCGCGTTCGCCGTGGCGATCTATCCGTTCTTCCTCGCCCTCTCCTCGCACAACTGGACGCTGCTGATCGTCGCGCTGTTCCTGAACAAGACCATCCACGCCACGGTCTACGGGCCGCTGGCCGCGTTCGTCGCGGACCGCTTCGACGTCGGCACGCGCTACACCGGATCGTCGGCGGGTTACCAGCTGGCTTCGTTGCTGGGGTCGGGGCTCGCTCCGCTCGGGTTCACCGCCCTTTACGCGGTCTCGGGGAGCAATATCGTTACGGTGGCTGGAGTTGCCGCGATCGCGTGCCTGTTCAGCGCGGTCGTCGTCGTGTTCGCCGGTCGCCGGCGCGCCGGCAAGGCGGTTTTCGCACCCGAGCTGGCCGCCGTCGAGACGGATCGGCAGTGACGAGAGGACCTGCGATGGAAGCGCCCGGTACCAACATCAGGAGCGGCCAGCGGCTCGCGGTCGTCGTGGGCGCGGGTGGCATGGCGATGGCGGCTGCCCGGCGTCTGGGCAACACCTACCGGCTGTTCGTCGTCGACCGCGACGGCGACCATCTCGGCCGGCAGCTCGCGGCACTGCGCGCGGAGGGCCACGACGCGGCGGGAATGCCTTGCGACGTAACGGAAGCCGATGATGTCCGCGCCTGCGCCGACGCCGTCGCGGGGATCGGTCCGGTGCACGCGCTGGCACATGTCGTCGGGCTGTCGCCGAGTATGGGCGACGCCGAGGCGATCCTCCGGGTGAACCTGCGTGGGCCCGCCCTGGTCGCCGAGGCGTTCCTGCCCCTCGTCGCGAGCGGCGGAGCCGGGCTGTTCGTCTCGTCGGTGAGCGGCCATCTCGGCCCGCTCCTCGGCGAGGTGGGCCCGGAAATCCTCGAAATACTGGACGAGCCGTTGGCCTACGACCTCGTCGAGCGCGTCTTCGCCCGCACCGGGCCCATGGCGCCGCCCACGGCTTACCAGTACACGAAAACGGCGCTCATCCGGATGGTCCGCCGGCAGGCCGCCGCCTGGGGCGCGCGGGGCGCGCGCATCGTTTCGTTGTCCCCCGGGATGATCGGCACGCCGATGGGCGCGCAGGAATACGCCAACCCGAACAAGATGGCACTGTTCCAGCGGACACCGCTGGGCCGGGAGGGGACGATGGTCGAAATCGCGGACGCGTTCGAATTCCTGCTCTCCGACCGCGCGTCGTTCATCAGCGGTACCGACCTGCTCGTCGACGGCGGGCTGGCCGCGGCCGTCTCAGCGGACGCTGCCGGCTGAGTTGCCGCCGTCGACGGGAACCACGGCCCCGGTCAGGTAGGAGGACCACGGCGAGAGCAGGAAGGCCGCCGTCGAGGCGATCTCCCGGGGCGTGCCGAACCGGCCGAGCGGACTGATCTTCTTGGCGACATCGGGTTGGTAGATCTCGGTTTCCGCGGTGCGATGCGCCGCTCGCTCCGGCGTCAGGATCGCACCCGTCGAGATCATGTTGACCCGGATGTTCTGCTCGGCGTAGGTGACCGCCGCGGCCCGCGTCAAAGCGGGAATGGCGCCCTGCGACGACGCGGGCGCCGGATACTGCGGAAGCGGTCGCTCGCTGACCACGGAACCGTGATTGACGATCGCGCCACCCCGGCCGAACATCGCCTGCACCTCGTGCTTGACGCAGAGAAACACGCCATCGATCTTGACAGCGTGAATGTCGCGCCACTGCTCCAGGCTCACCTCGTGCATCGGCCCCGGCGGGACCTGCTCGATACCGGCATTGTTGAACGCGCCGTCCAGCTGCCCGAATTCACTGACGGCCCGCGCCACCATGGCCTCGACATCGGCTTCCCGGGTCACGTCGACGGCAACGCCGATCGCTTTCCCGCCGGCACCCCTGATGGCTGCCGCGTGCTTTTCGACGACCTCGCCGCGGCGGGCCGCCAGCACCACGGAGGCGCCGGCCCGGGCGAAGCCGTAGGCGGCGGCCTCTCCGATCCCTTGGCTCGCACCGGTCACGATCAGAACCCGGTCCGCCAGCATCCCGTCCGGGCAGACTGCGTCGAACTCTTCCAGCATCGACTGGTACTCCTTCGTACGCGATGTGTGGCCGGCGAATTGACGCTATCATATAGATAATATGACGTGATAGCTTCGGAGCACTGAAAAATCTCTTTGCACTGGCGTCAAATGACCTCCTGATTGGACACGCCCGGTGACCGAATCTCCCGCACCCCAAGAACCTCTCCCGCCCGTGATGGGTGTCGACGCCGCCGGCCGGCGGTTCGACGGCAAGGTCGCGTTCATCACCGGCGCGGCGCGCGGACAAGGACGTGCCGAAGCCGTCCGATTGGCGCGCGAGGGCGCCGACATCATCGCCATCGACATCTGCGCCCCGCTGGAGACGGTCACCTACGAGCTGGCCACCAAACAGGATCTCGAAGAGACGGCGCGTCTGGTGACGGGGCTCGGCCGGCGCATCGTCGCGCGCGAGGCCGACGTCCGCGATCTGGATTCGCTGACCGCGGCGGTCACCGACGGTGTCACCGAACTGGGCCGGCTGGACGTGGTGATCGCGAACGCCGGCATCACGGTCGGCGGCATGGTGTGGGAACACACCGCCAAGATGTGGCAGGAAACGATCGACGTGAACCTGACCGGCGCCTTCAACACGATCAAGGCGGCCCTGCCCACCATGATCGAGCAGGGCACCGGGGGTTCGATCGTGCTGACGAGTTCGGTCTCGGGACTGAAGGGATCGCCGTTCCACGCCGCCTATGTCGCCAGCAAACACGGCCTCGTGGGACTCATGCGGGCGGTCGCGAACGAGGTCGGCCAGTTCGGGATCCGGGTCAATTCCGTGCACCCCGGCACGGTCAACACGAAGCTGCGCCCGAAGGAGATGCTCGGCCTGATCGACAAATACCGCGACAGTTTGAGCGTGGGCTATCAGAACGTCCTCCCGGCGCAGGCGAGCGAGCCCGAGGATGTCGCCAACGCGGTCGCGTGGCTGTCGTCCGACGAAGCCCGCCACATCACCGGGCAGACCCTGCCCGTCGACCTCGGCCGGACGATCCTGTGAGCGCCGGGACGGGGCTGCGGGGCCAGGTCGCCATCGTCACGGGCGCCTCTCGGGGAATCGGCCGGGGGATCGCACTGGAACTCGGCAGGCTCGGCGCGAACGTGGCCGTCGTCGCCCGCACCACGCAACCCCGGTCGGATCTGCCGGGCACGGTGGCCACGACAGTGTCCGAATTGGAGGGACTCGGTGTCGAGGCCCTGGGCATCGCCGCGGATCTGGCCGACGGCGACGATCGCGCCCGCATCATCGAGTCCACTTGCGACCGGTTCGGGCGCCTCGACATTCTCGTGAACAACGCGGCGAACACGGGACTGCCGCATTTCGGGACCGTCTGGGAGCAGACTCTCGAAGAGTGGCGGCGCACGGTCGAGATCAACCTGAACGCGCCGTGGGATCTCATCCGGCGCGCGGCCAAGGTCATGCGCGGCCGCGGCGGGCTGATCGTGAACATCGGTTCGGACGCCGGGCGGCCGGTCGACAGGGTGGCCGGCGTGGGCGAACCGGGCTGGCTCGGCGCGGTCTACGGCACCACCAAGGCTGCCGTGCACCAGATGACGCTCTATCTGGGCACCGAACTCGCGCCGGAGGGCATCGACGTCATCGGGTACGACCCGGGCTACACCCGCACCGAGGCCGTCGATCTGCACGCGGCCACCTACGGGGTCGACACGTCGATGGCGACGCCGACCGAGGAAGTGGCTCGCGGACTCGGGTTGCTGGCCGTCTCGCCGCGCCGGCACGAGTTCCGCGGCCGGCTCGTCCGGGCGTCCGAAGTGGACTCCTGACCGGCGCCTCGGCATCGCGCTGATCGGGCGCGATGCCGAGACCGCGCCGGTCACCCCTCGACGACCGTCTCCTCCTGCGCCCGCAACGCCGGCACGTCGTCCGACCCGAGGTAGGCCGCCTGCACGACCGGGGACGCGATGACGTCGGCGGCCTCCCCCTCGAAGATCAGCTTGCCGAAGTCCAGCACGTAGATGTACTCGCAGATGTCGGTCACCAGCGCCATGTCGTGCTCGACAAGCAGGATCCCCACGTTCCGCTCGGCGACGACCCGCTGCAGGACCTCCCCGAACCTCGCCGTCTCCGCCCGGTCCAGGCCCGAAGACGGCTCGTCCAGCAGGATCACCCGGTAGGTCCCGGCCAGGCACCGCGCCAGTTCGACGAGCCGCCGCTGCCCGGTCGACAGGTCGCCGACGACCCGGTCGGCGATCTCGAGCGAATCACACATGGCCAGCGCGTGCTCGGTCGCGGCCCGCATTCTCGCCTTCTCACCGGGCGCACTGAGCAGATGGCTGAACGGGTTGGCGCCCGCCTTCGCCCCCTCCACACCGAGCGCGACGTTTTCGCGCACCGTCAGGCTGTCGAACAGTTCCATCTGCTGGAAGGTCCGGCCGATTCCGTGCCGCGCGCGGACCGGCGGACCCCACCGGGAGATGTCGCGGTCGTCGAGTGTGATCGTCCCGTCGCTCGGGCGATTGAGCCCCGAGCACGCGTTGAAGGTGGTCGTCTTGCCGGCGCCGTTGGGCCCGATGAGCCCGGTGATCCGGCCGACCGGGGCGTCGATGCCCACACCGTCCACCGCGACCAGGCCACCGAACACGACCCGGACGCCGTTCACCTTCAGGCCGCTGCCGGGAGTGACCGGTGCGGGCGCGTAGTCCCGGGTTTCGGTCACGGCGGCGGTCTTGGGCTGCCGCCGTCGCCCGATCCGGTCCAGCACCCGCCGCAGGCGCGGATCGACGCCACCGCCACTCGGAGCCATGGCATGGACCAGCGCGAACACCCCGAAGAGCACGGTGAGCCAGTAGCTGGTCTGCGTGCTGGGCAGGTACGACGGGATGAGCATCGTGAGCATTCCGGTGACCAGCGCGTACCACGGGACGCCGCCCACACTGATGATGATCAGCGTGAAGTAGATCAGCGACTGCAGCGGCGGATAGGACTGCCCGTTGATGGTCGCCGAACCGCCCGCCGCCAGCGCGCCGGCGTCCAGCACACCGGCGATCCCCGCGATGAACGCCGACAGGCAGAACACCAGCACCCGGGTCACGTTGATCGAGGCACCGCTGGTGGCCAGACCGGTCGGGCTGTCCGCGAGCCCCCGCAACAGCCGCCCGAGCCGGCTGCGGCTGATCGCCACCAATAGCCCGGTGAAGAGCAGGCAGATCACGAGCACGAGGTAGTAGTAGTTCTCGTCCGAGGTGAAATCGATGACCGTCGAGTCCGGCCGGTTCACTGTCACGCCGAGGCCCAGATCGCCGAACATGTAGCTCTGGCCGTAGAACATGTACTGCAACAGGATCCCGAACCCGAAGGTGGCCAGTGCGAGGTACAGGCCGGAGAACCGGATGGCCGGGATCGCCAGCAGCGCACCGATCGGCGTCGTGATGAGTCCGGCCATCAGGAGCGCGACGATCCACGGCCAGTGGGCGTCGGCGTTGAGATGCGCGAACGCGCACACCCCGATCGCCATGAAACTGACGTGGGCGAGGGAAACCTGACCCGACGTACGGGTGAGCAGCCCCAGCGACAGCAACAGGATCGTCAACGCGAGACCGCGCGACCAGTCCTGGATGTGGAGTCCGACGAACCCGAACTGGGGCACCAGGATCAAGAAGACGAGCAGGACCGCGCCCGCCCCGAGCTGGAGGGAAATCGGGGTGGTCCACGACGAGGTGTTCCGGGGAACGATCTTGGCGCGGTCGACGAGTCTGCGCCGCGGCGAAACCAGGAGCACGAGGAAGAGGACCAGGAACGGGGTCGACGCCGCGAGGCCGGCGAGCAGTCCCGAGGTGAACCAGTTCGTGAACAGCGCCGACGCCACCCCGATGACCAGACCACCGACGTAGGTCCGGGGCAGCGAGCTGAACGAACCGATGGCGGCGGCGCCGAACGCGGCGACGACGAGGAAGGCGATGTTCAGCGGGTCGAGCGTCTGCGGCGGCGGGACGGCGACCAGCAGCACACCCGAGGCGCACGCGAACGTCACCCCGATGATCCACGACCAGCGGCGGACCGCGACGGGATTGGTGCCGGAGATGTCGAGCAGATCGGCATTGTCGACCACGCCTCGCATGGCCACGCCGAGGCGGGCGATCCGGAAGAACAGGTACAGCCCGATCGCCGCGAGCGCACCGACTCCGAAAATGACCAGTTGTGCCAGTGAAACGGTCGTGCCGCCGATGTGGAAATCGTGGGACGGGAAGAACTCCGGCACGCTCCGGGTCACCGCGGGGTCGTAGATCAGGTTGATCCCGCCCTCGACGATGAGCAGGATGCCGACGGTACTGACCACCCGAGTGGCCAGCGGCGCGTTCACCAGCTTGCGTGCCATCAGCTCGAACAGGATGCCGAGCAGTGGTCCGACCACCAGGACGCAGATGACCGCCGCGAGTTCCCAGTTCATGCCGTGCTCCACATGCAGCACGTAGAACAGGTAGGCGCTGATCGTCGCCAGCGCACCGTGGGCGAAGTTGAAGATCCCCGATGTCTTGTACGTGAGCACCAGGCCGACGGCGGCCAGTCCGTAGACGGAACCGGTTGTCAGGCCTGCGATGATGAAAGGAAGCATTCGCCGTCCCACTTTTCGCGATGGTGGACTATGCGTTGCCGGGCCCCGCGGGCCGAGTCGTGTTCTCCGCGTAGCCGGACACGCACGGGTTGCGCGCGGAGGGCAGCAAGCCGCACCTCTCGCCGCCGGCTCTGGTCGGAGCATAAGTTCCGGCCGATGCGGTGACAAGCCCTGCGACGAGGCAATTCACCTTACGGGAAGGCTTGCTTGTGCTCCCGATCACAGGTACGGTGCACTTCTGCAGATCAGATAAACTATCTTACTAATTAAACAACGCGCTGCTCGTGCCGAAGCCAAGCCGTGCGCGGGAATGTCACGGGAAAGCCACGGGAGGTGGCGATCCGGTCACGATCCCGGCGCGCGCATGACGCAAAATGTTTTTTCCTCTGGGGACCTACGTCGTTTTCGGCTGTCGTCGACACCGTCACTCTCGCACCCAACCCCGGGACGAGCCGATCGTCCACGAACCCCTCGGGAAAGGAATCGCAGAACAATGAGTACGTCATGGAGGGCCCTCGGAGCAGGGGCGGCCGCGGCGACGCTGGCGCTGAGCCTCGTCGCCTGCGGCTCCAGTTCCGGGTCGTCGAGCGGATCGACCTCCGGCGACAGTTCCGGCGCCGGTGACCCGATCAAGATCGGCCTCATCGGATCGTTCAGCGGCCCCGCCGGCACCGGCCTCACGGCGGCGAAACTCTCCGAGATGGCCTGGGTGTCGAGCGTGAACGATACCGGCGGCATCAACGGGCACCCGGTCCAGCTTTTCGTCGAGGACGACGGCGGCGACCCGGCGAAATCCGTCAGCGCGATGAAGAACCTGGTCGAGAAAGATGGCGTGGTCGCCATCGTCGGCAGCATCGAATTCGGGCTCGAACAGGCCTGGACGAACTATGTCGACGGAAAGAAGATCCCGGTCATCGGCGGCGCGTCCTCCGTTCCGGCCTGGGAGACCGACCCGAACTTCTACCCCGTGGGCAACAGCACGAGCAACGTTTCGCGCATGACGGCCTACGGCGGCAAGCTCTCCAACAAGAACAACTTCGGCTTCGCCTACTGCGCCGAGTACCCGTCCTGCAAGCAGGCTTCGGTGAAGTACGAACAGTTCGTCAAGGACCTGGGCATGACGTATGCCAGTGGGCAGGGCGTGCCCGCGTCCGCACCGAACTACACCTCGCAGTGCCTGGCGTTCAAGAACGCGAACGCGAATTCGATCTTCCTGGCGACGCAGCCCGATGTCACCCCTCGCATCGTCTCCAGCTGCAAGGCGCAGGGGTACCAGCCGCTGTTCATCGTCGACTCGGCCACGTACCTCGATTCCTATCTCACCGACCCGGCGTTCGAAGGCATTCTGCTCAGCTCGGAAGGCCCGTTGTGGTTCGGTGACGGCCCCGGTACGGCGGATTACACCGCCGCGATGAAGAAGTACCAGCCGACGGCGCAGCAGAACAGCATCGGCGTCATCTCCTGGTACGGCGGCAAGGTCTTCGAGGCGGCGGTGAAAGCCTCGGGCGTGACCGGCAAACCGACCTCGCAGAACATCACCGACGGCCTGCACAAGCTGGGCCCCAATTTCGATCTCGGCGGCTCCATCGCACCGGTCACCTACAAGGCCGGCGCCGGTGCGGTACAGCAGTCCTGTGGCTGGTACGCCTCGATCCAGAACGGCAAGCTGACGACCCCGTTCGGTGCGAAGCGCATCTGCCTGAACTGACCCGCGAAATGCGGCTGGGCGGGAGTCGATCGACTCCCGCCCAGCCGCATTTTTGTTACCGCACCTGATGGTTATCGCACGGTCAGGTTCTGGTGACGCGGCCGCGCGAAGCGCGTCCGCGAGGGGTGGCGTGCCTGTGAGGGGTGTGGTGGCTGGCGGGCCGGGCCGCCACCCGCACCGCCACGCACGCCACCTCAGAACAGTCTCTAGTCCTCGCCGGAGGGGGTGTCGTCCGTTGTGGACGGTGCGCCGGCGTCGAGGTAGTGGGCGAACACCTCGTCGCCGACCTCGCCGGGGGCGCCCTTGAACACCGACTGCCCGCGACTGATGATCATCACCTGGTCGGCGGCCGCGAGTGCGCGGTGGACGTACTGCTCCACCAGCACGAGCGAGGTGCCCTCACGCGAGATCATGCCGAGGAATTCGTAGATCTCGTCGATGACCAACGGCGCCAGGCCCATCGACACCTCGTCCACGAAGACCAGGGCCGGGTTGTCGATGTAGGCGCGGATGACCGCCAGCATCTGCTGCTGCCCGCCGGAGAGCAGGCCGGCCGCCTGGTTGAGCTTGCGGCCCAGGATCGGGAAGTGCTCGACGGTCCGCTCGATCGCCTCTTTTTCGTTGCCACGCCAGGTGTGCAGGCGCAGGTTCTCCCGGACGGTCAGGCTCCGGTAGATACCCCGGCCTTCGGGCACGAGGCACACCCCGAGCTTGCGGCGCTGATAGGGCTTCGTGTTCGTGACCGCCCGCCCGTTGACCAGGATCTCGCCCGTGGACGGCCGGATGAGGCCGATCAGGGTTCGCAGCAAGGTCGTTTTCCCGGCGCCGTTGGGGCCGAGCACGGCCAGGATCGAGCCGGGAGCGACGCTGAAGCTGATGTCGCGCAGTACTGTCGTCTTTCCATAGCCGGCACTGAGGTTCCGTGCCTCCAGCGCCGGCGTTACGGCGGATTTTTCGTCCGAGTGCTCGGCTGAGCTCAGTGCTGACTGCGACATGTATCTGCTTACCTCCGTGGCGTGACCGTCACAGCATTCGGCTTAATTAGTGATATTTATCTTCTAAATGAAGAGACGGTACCTGTGGCCTGGAGCACACGCAAGCCTCGGCCGCCGGGCCGGCGACCGGCCTTGCGCTCCACGCCCAACGGTGAAAAAGTACTTCTCGGATGGCGTGAACGCCAGCCATGTGCCCGGGTGCCCGATCGGTCAATGCCGACCACTGGAGGACAGACGTGCCAGGCAAGCTCGATGGACAGGTCGCTGTGATCACGGGTGCGGCACAAGGGCAGGGAGCGGCCGAGGCCGCCCTGTTCGCCGCGGAAGGCGCTCGGGTGGCCGTCGCCGACGTGCAGGAGGATGCCGGGCGCGCGATCGCGGCCGAGATCGGCGACGCGGCGCGGTTCTACCCACTCGATGTGAGCGACCCCGACGCCTGGGCCCGCACGATCGACGACGTCGTGCGGCAGTGGGGCCGGCTCGACGTCCTGGTGAACAACGCCGGCATCGGCCGGCCCACCCCGGTCCTCACGGCCACGGTCGAGGAGTACCTGGCGGTGTTCCGCGTCAACGAACTGGGTGTCTTCCTCGGCACCCAGGCCGCCGCACGACAGATGATCCGGGCCCGCAGCGGCTCGATCATCAACGTGTCCTCGACGGACGGCTTCGTCGGCCAGGCGCCCTTGTCCGCCTACACGGCGTCGAAGTTCGCGGTGCGTGGGCTGACCCGCACCGCCGCGATCGAACTGGGCCCGTTGGGGATCCGGGTCAATTCGATCCATCCCGGGTGGATCGAGACCCCGATGGTCGCGGCCACCCCGGACATGATCGAGCGTGCGTCGCGTTCGCTGAGCAGGAACCCGATTCCCCGCATGGGCAAGCCGAGTGAGGCGGCGCAGGCGGCCCTATTCCTCGCCTCGGATGACTCTTCCTTCTGCACCGGAGCCGAGTTGTGCGTCGACGGCGGCATGCTCGCCGGGGGCTGGGTGCCGATGCTCCGCAAGCCGACCCTGGAGGCCGCCGAGAAGCTGGCGGCGTCATGAGACGGGCCGCCGCGCCATCCTTCGCCGGGCGACACGCACTGGTCACGGGGGCGTCCAGTGGCATCGGCGCCTACGTGGCCCGGTTTCTGGCGGAACACCGAGCCTCGGTCACGGTCACAGCGCGCCGCCGCAAGGAACTCGACGAGGTGGCTCGCACCATCAACGGCACAAGTGTGGTGTGCGACCTGACCGACCGCACCGAGCTGGAGACGCTCGCGGAGGTGGCGGCGGAGACCGACATCCTCGTGCTCAATGCCGCGCTTCCCGGCAGCGGCACGCTGGACTCGTTCAGCGTCGCGGAACTCGACCATGTGCTGGACACCAATCTGCGCGCGCCGCTGGTGCTCGCCCGGGCGGCCCTGCCGAACATGACCAAGCGCGGCAACGGATCGATCATCTTCATGTCGTCGATCTCGGCGAAGTACCCGACCGCCGCCCAGACGTTGTACGGGGCCACCAAAGCCGGCCTCCGTGCGGCGGCACACGCCATCCGGCAGGACATGTACGGCACCGGCGTCACGGTTTCCGTGCTGTTCCCGGGACCGGTGAGTGAAGTGGGCATGTGGGCCGAGACGGGACTGAAGCCGCCCAAGGGGATGAAAGAGGTCCCGCCGACGGCGATCTGTGCGGCGATCACCGACGCGATCACTCATGACGTCGTCGAGCGCGATCTCTTCACCGGGATGCTGCGAGTGCAAGCCGTGCTGGCGCAGCTGCGCCCGGCGTGGTCCATGGCACTCAGCCGGTTTACGGCCAAGAGCCAGGCGGCCGAGATGACGGTGGCCCACGGCGCCAAACGTTAGGAAACGCGATGGCCACCACCGTACGGAAGTCCTTTTGCCGGGTCTGCCACAACGCCTGCCCGATCCAGGTCGAGATCGACGGCGGACGCGCGGTCAAGGTCCGTGCCGACGCCAGTCCCACCCACGGCGGATACACCTGTGCCCGGGGCCGGGCGCTGCCCGACATCGAGAATTCCGGATCTCGCCTGCTGCACTCGATGAAGCGGACGGCGGACGGATCCCACGTACCGATCGAGACGTCGCGAGCCATCGCGGAGATCGCGGACCGGCTCGGCTCATTGATCGCCGAGCACGGGCCGCGTTCGGTGGCCTGGTACGGCGGGACGAAGCTCAGCCCGAATCCGCTGAGCGAACCCATGTCGATGGCTTTCATGGACGCGATCGGCTCGCCAATGCGCTTCACCGCCAACACCATCGACAAGCCGGGGAAGGTCATCGCCAAGGGGCTGCACGGGTCGTGGCTCGCGCCCACTCACGGGTTCGACGAGCCAGACGTGGCGCTGTACCTGGGCGCCAATGGGCTCGTGAGCCTCGCGGGAACCCCGCACGGATCGCCCGGCCGGTTCATCGCCGAATTCCGCGCCCGCGGTGGCCGGCTCATCGTGATCGATCCCCGCCGCACCGCGCTCGCCGCGCGTGCCACCGTGCACCTTCAGGCGCGGGCCGGGCATGACGCGGCGATCCTCGCCGCACTGCTCAACGTGATTCTCGCCGAAGGGTGGGAGGACGCGGAATTCCTGCGGGAGAACGTCTCGGGCGTCGACGAGCTCAGGCGGGTGGTCGCACCATTCACCCCGCAGGCCGTGGGTGACCGGGCCGGCGTCGACGCCGCCGATCTCGTCGCGGCCGCGCGCATCTTCGCCCAGGCACGACGCGGGTTCGCGGTGGCCGGTACCGGACCCAATATGGGAGCCGGGAACGGGACACTGGTCGAATACCTCGTCCTGGTCCTCGACACGGTGTGCGGGCACTACGCCCGCGCCGGTGACCGGGTCCGGAACCCGGGCACGCTGATTCCCCGGGTCCCGGCGAAAGCACAGGCCTCGCCGCCGAGACCGGCTTTCGGTATCGGGGAACGGATCCGAGTACGCGGCCTGTCCAATTCACTGGCGGGTATGCCGACGGCCGCGCTGCCCGAGGAAATCCTCACCCCCGGTGAAGGACGGGTGCGGGCCCTCATCGTCCTCGGTGGCAACCCGGCCGTTGTGTGGCCGGACCAGGTGCTGACGCTGGAGGCGTTGCGGGACCTGGAACTGCTGGTCACCTTGGACGTCGAGATGTCGCAGACGTCGCAACTGGCGCACTATGTGATGGCGTCCCAGATGAGCCTGGAGGTACCGGGGTACACGCTGCTGTCGGACCTGTTGCTCTTCTACGGCAACGCGTCGAGCGGATTCGTCGACGCGGCGGCGCAGTACACCCCGGCGCTCGTCGAACCACCGCCGGGATCGGATGTCATCGAGGAATGGCGGTTCTTCCACGAACTCGCCAAGGAAATGGGACTCGCACTGAATTTGCGGGCAGGCGCCAGCTTCATGCCCGGCAGCCCTCCCCCGACACCGCTGGACATGACCGCCACCCCGACCGGCGACGAAATGCTGGAGATCCTCGCAGCCGGCTCCCGGGTACCGCTGGCCGAGATCAAGGCCAACGACAGTGTGGCCCTCTACCCGGACGAGACGTGCGTGGTCGCGCCCAAGGACGAGGACTGGCCACATCGGCTGTGCATAGGGGACGAAACGATGCTCGCCGAACTGGAGGCGCTGGCGCCGGGTCGCTGGCGCGACACGGATGCCGCGTTCGAGTTCCGTCTGCTGTCCCGCCGGCTGGACCACATGCTCAACTCCTCCTACAACATTCCGGCGACGAACCGGGGCAAGAACATCAACCTCGCCTACTTCAATCCGGACGATCTCGCTCGTCTCGGACTCGCCGACGGCGCGCGCATTGAGCTCGTGTCCGCGCGCGCCAGTATCCCGGGCATCGTCGCGACGGAGCCGGGGCTGCGCTCCGGGTACATCTCGATGGCACACGGCTTCGGCGGCGTTCACGACACCGAAGCGGAGTTCGCCTCGGCCGGCTCGGCGACGACGCGTCTGCTGTCGGCGACCGAGGTGTTCGACCGCTACTCGGGTCAGCCGCTGATGTCGAACGTGCCGGTGAACGTCCGCGTCACCGGGTGAGCGTCACCAGCCCCGGTTGACGAACACCTCGGTGCCGATGACGCCATCGGCCGCCAGCTTGTCCACTTCCTCGTCCGTGCGGCCGAGCAGATCGACGAGGATCTCGCGGTTGTGCTCGCCGAGCAGCGGCGCCGGCCGGCGGTGCCATCGCGTGGGGCCGGACGAGGAGCGCAGCGGATAACCGGTCACCCGGATCCGCCCGACGACCGGGTGCTCCACCCACTCGTGCAGGCCGCTGGCCTGCACCGGCGGCGCGTCGGCCAGTTCATGTGGGTGCAGCACGGCCGCGGCCGGCACGCCGGCGGCCGCCAGTTCGTCCGCCAGAGCCGCCGCCGGCCGGTCCGCGCACCACGCGCCCAGAACCGTGTCGATCACATCGTGCTGTGCGCGACGTTCGGCGAGGTCCCATTCCGGCGAAAACTCCGCCGAGCCGACCAGCTCACACAGCGCACGCCACTGCTCGTCATCCTCGACACTGATCGCGATCCAGTCGTCGGGCGCGACGCCTTCGTACTTGTTCTGACGATCGGCCGCGCGGTACACGCCCTGCGGCGCGATCGTCCACGACCGGTTGCCGACGCGCCCCAGAACCACGCCACTCGTGGAGAACTCGGCGACCTGCTCCACCGCGACGTTGAGCGCCGGGCCGATCTGAGGGGACTCCAGGAGCATGCCGTTGCCGGAGCGACGACGGTGCTCCAGCGCGAGCAGCAGGGCGATGGTGCCGTGCATGCCACCCACGGCGTCGGACGCCGCACCGATGATCTTCGGGCGGTCCTCGGGCATCCCGGTCACCCAGGACAACCCGGAGGCCTCGTCGATGGTCGGCGCGTACGCGACCCGGTCGACCCACGGCCCGGTCACGCCGAATCCCGGCGCCCGCAGCATGACGATGTCCGGCCGCCGCGCACACAGGTCGTCGTAACCGAGACCCAGCTGGGGCATGACCCGGGGGCTGTAGTTCTCGATGACCACATCGGACTTCGCGACGAGGTCCAGCAGCGCGTCCTTACCCGGCTGCTGGGCCAGATCCAGGGTCAGACCGCGCTTCATGGTGTTGGTGCCGTTGAAGTACGGGCTGGTTTCCCACCAATTGGGCTCGGTCATCGGGACGGTCATGGCCATCCGGATCCCGTCCGGGCGCTGTGCCGACTCGACGTGGATGACGTCGGCGCCGAGCAGCGCGAGCGGGTGCGCGATGATCGGCCCGGCCCAGAACGCCGTCATGTCAACGATTCGGAGGCCGCTGAAGGGCAGCATCGCGTTCTCGCCGGTGGGCTTGTCCTGAACGGGAATGAGCGGCGACAGCTCCGCCGCGCGCAGCCGTTCGGTGTCCGCCCCCAGTCCGGGCGCGGGCAGCGGCTCTCGTCGGCGCGCCCCACCGGACATCGAATACCAGACGTCGGGCTGGGCTGCTTTCGTCCGCGGGTTCTCGATGAAGAAGTTCCGCTCGACGAAATGGTCCTGCTCCAAGGCGGTCTCGCCGGTCGTCACTTCGGCTACCGGGAGCCGGAACAGCGCCGCGAGCTCGACGATGTCGGCGCAGTCGCGTTCGGCCGTCCATTCGTCGATGTAGCTGACGAGCTCCTCGTACCGGGTGGCGCGGTTGTCCATCAGCCCGAGTGAGGCGTCCTCCAGCCAGTCCTCGCGCCCGACCATCGAGCAGAAGTCCAGCCACTGCTGGCCGGTCGTCACCCACAGCCCGACCCAGCGTTCGTCGCGAGTGCGGTGGATGCCGGGCAGCGAGTCGTGGCGGCTGAGCCGGTGCGGCCGCTTCGCCAGGTCCAAAAAGGTCATCGGGAACATGCAATGGGTGAGCTGCAGAACCTCGAGCCCGGCGATGTCCACCGTCTCGCCCACACCAGACGCGATGGTCCGGACGCGGCTCACCAGCAGGCCCAGGGCGGCCGCCGCGCCGGAAGCGTAGTCACCCTGGTTGCCACCGAGCATCGTCGGCGCCATGTCCGAAGGGCCGTGGTTCCAGGCGCTGCCGGCCATCGACTGCAGGGTGAACTCGTTCGCGGGCCGGCCGCGCCACGGATTGTCGAGGCCGAAGGGCGTGAGGGCCACGACGGTCAGATGCGGGAACCGTTGCCGGAGCGCTTCGGGCGCGAACTCCGGCACCGCCCCGAACGCGCCTTCCCCGGACCACACCACGGCATCCGCCCCGGCGATGATCCGGAGCGCGAACTCGAGGTCTTCGCCGGACACCGGATCGATCACCACGCTGAGCTTGGCGCAACTCAGACTCTGGAACAGCACGCCGCCGAATTCCGGGTCCACCGGCGCGGCGATGGCCGAGCGCCGCCGCAATGCCTTGCCCGCGGGCGGTTCGAGCAGAATGACCTCGGCACCCGCGTCCGCGACGATCTTGGTGGCATACGCGCCGGGGATCCCCTCACTCAGGTCGACGACGCGGAAAGCGCCCTCCAGTGGCGGGGTACCAGTCATGGTGTCTCCTCGACCTCATCGTCCCACCGCGGTTGCGGCCTGGCGGAGAAACAGTTTCTCAAGCCAATCGTCTCCCGCGCCGAGTGTCAAGTGGCGAGACGGCTCGCACACCGTGCGCGCCACGGTATGTTCTCGGCATGGCACAGGATGGCGTGGGCGGATTGGAGCTCCCATGAGCGCGCGGGCGAAGGGACAAACCACGAGCGGCGAACCGGCGGCCGGTGGCGACGAGGGGCCGGGTCAAGCGCCGTCCGCGGCGCAGGTGGCACGGTCGGAGAAGTACGAGGCCGAACGCCGGA
Source organism: Amycolatopsis sp. GM8 (assembly GCF_021653975.1). Classification (GTDB taxonomy): domain Bacteria; phylum Actinomycetota; class Actinomycetes; order Mycobacteriales; family Pseudonocardiaceae; genus Amycolatopsis_E. Next base: position 1,042,898 of record NZ_JAJKFK010000003.1, read on the forward strand.
CGCTGCTCGATGCCGGCTACCGCTACCTCGCCCGGGGCAGTTCGGAACGCGGCATCGTGCTGGATGTCCTGGCGGACTGCAGTTTGTCCACCCGGGCGTTCTATCGCCATTTCGAGTCGCGCGACGAGTTCCTGCTCACCATGTTGCGCGATGACGGCGATCGGGTCACGCGCTGGCTCACGGACATAGTGGACCAGACGAATACCGGCGAAGAGGCCCTGCGCGCCTATGTCCGGGCATTCCTTTCGGTCGCGTATGAGGCACGCCGCGCTCGGCGGGTGCGCGCCCTCGCTTCGGAAGAAGTCCGGTCGGCGCGTGGCCGCACCGAGGTCGCCGCGCAAGATGCCGAGGTGAAGCGGCAGATCCTGCGCGGCATCTTCGAACTCGGCCTGCGCGACGGCACGATCCCCGGTGCGGAACCGGTCGCGGACGCGTATGCCCTGAATGTGCTGCTGGTGTCCTACGTCTCGGACCGGCTCGCGGGTGTCCACGTGGTGTCGTTCAGGTCCGCGGTCGACCACACGGTCGCATTGTTCCTGCGCTGACCTGTCGCTCCACAAAGGACTGAAAATGTCGTTCGCCTCCGTTCAGGAGACGAAGGTCCAGCCGGGGCCGGCCGCACCTGGCACCAGCCGCCCGAAACGCAGGCCGGGGAAATGCGAGCCGGCCCCGACCGATGCCCCTTCTTCCATTTCCCGGAGGTAGATCTCCTTCGTCCGCCGGGCGAGTTCGGGATCGAAATCACCGATGCACTGCCATTCGGCGTCCTGGAGCTCGACCGGGCAATGCACCATGTCGCCGAGAATCAGCGCGCGTTCGCGACCCGATGAGAGCACGACGACCGAGCTACCGGGCGTGTGGCCGGGGGCGAGCTCCACGTCGACGCCCGGAGCGATCGCCTGATCGCGGTCGAAGGTCTCGATCCGGTCCAGCACCGGAGCCAGCCGCTCGCGCGCGCTCGGGCTGCCCCAGACCGCCATCGTGAACGATTCATCGACCTGCGGCCCGAAGAAATAGTCGAGATCCTGCGCGGAACAGCGCACCACGGCATTCGGGAAGAACGGCTTGCCGTGCGCGGAAACCCAGCCGATGTGATCGGCGTGCAAATGGGTCAGGATCACATCGGTGATGTCTTCCGGCCTGACACCCGCGGCGGCGAGTGAGTCCGGGAGCGCGCCGTGCCGCATCTTCGTGGTCAGCGCGAGGTCGATCGCGGCGTCCACCGCCGCGCCGGTCAGACCCTTTGCCCGGAACTGGTTCCCGAGCTGGTCGCGCAGGTCGTCGCGCGGAGCACCGTGCTCGTCCACTCCCCCACCGGCATCGACGAGCAGCAGCCGATCGCCGGTGCGCACCAGGAACGACCCGATCTGGCTGACGAGATTGCCCCGCGGATCCAGATGCTCCTGGTACGGCTGCCATTCCTCCGGCGACCGGCCGGGGAATCCGGTGGCGGGCAGGCCGGTGATGTCGCCATCGATGATCGAGTGAACCGTGATCTCGCCGAGCAACATGAGAGTGCTCCTAGCTCGCTACCTCGATGTAGTGGGCCTAATCAGGATACTTATCTAGAAGAATAACACACCGTGGTTGACAAGCAGTCCCGCGCGAGTCAGGATCGTCCCACTGTTCAGAACATTACGTTCCACAGACATGAACGGAGGAGCTTCGCTGATGAACGAAGGCGCGCCACGCCGAGGCGCGGACGGGAGCGCGCTTCCCCTCGCGGACGTCACGGTCGTCGGCCTGGAGCAGGCGGTCGCGGGCCCGTACGCCACCCGGCAGCTCGCCGACCTCGGCGCGCGGGTCATCAAGGTGGAGCATCCGGACGGCGGGGATTTCGCGCGCGCCTACGACGATGTCGTGGCCGGTCAGTCGAGCGTGTTCGTGTGGCTGAACCGGGGCAAGGAGTCCGTGCAGCTGGATCTGAAGACCGACGCCGGCCGGGCGATCCTCGACGAGCTCCTCACCGCCGCCGACGTCTTCGTCGCCAACCTGTCGCCCCGCGCGCTCGCCGAACTGCGCCTCGACGCCGGCGCCCTGCGCGCCACCCACCCGAGCCTGATCACCTGCACCATCTCCGGGTACGCGCCCGATGGACCGCAGCCCGGCAAAAAGGCCTACGACGCGCTGGTCCAGGCGGAAACGGGACTGATGGCACTGACCGGATGGCCCGGCGCACCGGCCAAAACCGGCATCTCCGTCGCCGACATCGCCGCGGGTTCCTTCGCCTACAGCGGGGTTCTCGCCGCGCTGCGGCACCGCGACCGGACCGGCGAGACGCTCCCGGTGCACGTGCCGTTGTTCGCGGCGCTGACCGAGTGGATGGCCTACCCGCTCTACTACACCACGCACGGCGGCAAGGCCCCCGCGCCGATGGGGACCGCGCACCCGACGATCGCCCCGTACGGCGCGATGCCCACTGCCGACGGACGGCGGCTGATGATCGCCGTGCAGAACGACCGCGAGTGGCACCGGTTGTGCGCCGAGGTGCTGGGCACGCGGGAGCTGCTGGACAATCCCCGCCTGGCCACCAACGGCCTGCGCGTCGAGCACCGCGCCGAGCTGGACTCCTTGCTGGACAACGCTTTCCGCGCACTCCCCGAGGCCGTGCTCGTCGAACGGCTCGAGAGCGCGCGGATCGCGTGGGCGCGGCTCAACGACATCGGGGACCTGGCGCGGCATCCCGAACTCGCCGCGCCGGACCGCTGGCTCGACACCCCCATCCCCGCCGGCCGGATCCGGACGCTCGCACCGGTCGCCGCGCCCGGCGGTCGCATGGCCCGCGAAGGCGAAGTGCCCGCGCTCGGGCAGCACACCGCGTCCGTGCTCGCCGAGCTGGCGGCACGGCGGAAGGAGACGGCATGAGCACGCACGACGGCTGGCAGGGGCGGTTCTTCGAGGACTTCGTGCCCGGGGACGTCTACCGGCATCCACTCGGCCGCACGATCACCACCACGGACAACATCTGGTTCACCCTCTTGACGCAGAACACCGCGCCGCTGCACTTCGACCACGAGTACGCCAAGCGCACCGAGTTCGGCAAGCCGCTGGTGAACTCGACGCTCACGCTGGCGCTCGTCGCCGGGCAGAGCGTCACCGATGTCTCGCAGAACGTCTTCGCCAACCTCGGCTGGACCGACATCACGCTGCCCGCCCCGGTCTTCGAGGGCGACACGATCCGTTCCAGCTCCACGGTTCTCGACGTGCGCGAGTCGAAATCCCGGCCCACGCTGGGTGTTGTCACGGTGCGCACAACAGGTGTGAAGCAAACCGGCGAGACGGTCATCGAGTACAGCCGGACCCTGCTGGTCTACAAGCGCGGGCACGGCCCGCGATCGGAGGAAGTGGCGTGAGCAGCACCGAAACGGCCGCGAAGGATCGCGCCGAGTTGCGCGACGACCTGCGCCGGCTGATCGACACGATCTGCGCCGACTACCCGGGCGCCTACTGGCGCGAGGTCGACGAGGCGCGCCGCTACCCGGAGGAGTTCGTCGACGCCCTCACCGGCACGGGATGTCTCGGCGCGCTCGTGCCCGAGGAGTACGGCGGTCTGGGCCTGGGCCTCGGGGACGCGTCGGTGCTGCTGGAGGGGATCAACGCCAACGGCGGCAACTCCGGTCCGGTGCACGCGCAGCTCTACACGATGGGTTCGGTGCTGCGGCACGGCAGCGAGGAGCAGAAGCGGCGCTACCTGCCGGACATCGCGGCCGGCAAGGTGCGGCTGCAGGCGTTCGGCATCACCGAGCCGACGGCGGGCACCGACACCACCAGCATCCGCACCACGGCGACGCGCACCGAGGACGGCTACGTCGTCAACGGGCAGAAGGTCTTCATCTCCCGCGTCCAGCACTCGGACCTGATGCTGCTGCTGGCCCGCACGACCCGGCGCGAGGACGTGGCCCGCAAGTCCGAGGGCATGTCGCTGTTCCTGATCGACCTGCGCGAGGTGTCCGGGGTCGAGGTCCGTCCTATTCGGACGATGGTCAACCACGAGACCAACGAGATCTTCTTCAACGACACGCACATCCCCGCGAGCGCGCTGATCGGCGAGGAGGGCCGCGGTTTCTCCTACGTCCTGGACGGGATGAACGCCGAGCGCATCCTCATCGCGTCGGAATGCGTCGGCGACGGGCGCTGGTTCGTCGAGCGCGCGTCCCGGTACGCGAGCGAGCGCGAGGTCTTCGGCCGTCCGATCGGGCGCAACCAGGGCGTGCAGTTCCCGATCGCCCAGGCGCACGTGCACGTCGAGGCGGCCGATCTGATGCGCTGGAAGGCCGCGGACCTGTTCGACGCCGGGCAGCCGTGCGGGGCCGAGGCGAACATGGCGAAGCTGCTGGCATCGGAGGCGTCGTGGGAGGCAGCGGACGTCGCGCTGCAGACGCACGGCGGCTACGGGATGGCCGCGGAGTACGACATCGAGCGCAAGTTCCGGGAGACCCGGCTGTACCGGATCGCGCCGATCTCGTCGAACCTGATCCTGTCCTACGTCGGGGAGCACGTCCTCGGCATGCCCCGGTCGTTCTGATGGGCACCACGTTCGCCGAGCTCGCCCGCTGGGCCACGACGCTCGCGCCCACGGACGCAGATCGGGCGCTGGCGCGGACCGCGCTGGCCGACACGCTGGCTGTCACCCTCGCCGCGGAGCACGAGCCGATCGTCGCGCACACCGAGGGTATGCCGGCGGCGCTGCGCTGGGCCGCGATCGGGCACGCGCTCGACTTCGACGACGTGCACCTGCCCTCGACCTCGCACGTCAGCGTGGTCTGCGCGAGCGCGACGCTGGCCGCCGGCGGTGGGGAGCGCGAGTTCCTGGCCGCGGCCGGGGTGATGGCCCGGCTGGGCAGCGCGCTCGGTTGGCGGCACTACGAACGTGGCTGGCATGCCACCTGCACGGCCGGGGCGCCGGCCGCGGCGGTCGCGGCCGCGCTCGCGTCCGGACTGGACGCGGACGGCGTGCTGCGGGCAATGGCACTCGCGCTCCCCGCCGCCGGTGGGCTGCAGCGCGCCTTCGGCACCGAGGCGAAACCGCTGCAGGTCGGGTTCGCCGCCGACGCCGGGGTCCGGGCGGCGCGGCTGGCCGCGGCGGGAGCGAACGCCGATCCGTCCGCGCTGGACCGCTGGTTCGCGCTCCTCGGCGGTGAGCACGAGCTGGACCTGTCCGGGCCCGCCGTGCCGGACGGGCTCGCGATCAAGCCTTTTCCTTGCTGCTACGCGCTTCAGCGCCCGATCGGCGCGACGAGACGGTGCGGGCCGGTACCGCTCGGCAAGATCGGCTCGATCGAGGTGCTGGTGGCGGAGTCCACGTTGCAGCCACTGATCCACGACCGGCCGAGCACCGGCGCGGAGGGCAAGTTCTCGTTGCCCTACGCCATTGCCGCGACGCTCGTCGACGGTTTCCCGACGCCCGCGAGTTTCACCGACTCCGCCGTCGCCCGACCGGAGATCGGCACCCTGCTCGACCGCCTCACCGTCCGGGCGTCCCCGGGCGGCAAAGGGGTCCTCGCCGGGGCCACGACTGTCCGAATAGGACTCACCGACGGGCCGCCCGTCGAGCGAACCCTTGACATCCCGCCGGGGCACCCCGCGTTGCCGCTGTCCGCGGCCGAGCTGACCGCGAAGATCACCGGGTGCGTGGGCGAGGACAGCGCCGCGGCGGTCGCCGGTGCCGACTGGACGAGCGCCGCGCGGATCCTGACCCGGACCTTCCCACCAGATTCCCGAAAGTGAGCGTCCCGTGGCCGATTTCCTCGTTTCCGTCGACAGCACCGGTGTCTTCGCGCTGCCGCCCGATGACCGCGCCGACATCGTCGAGCGCGAGCTCGCGGCGGGCCGTGCGTTGATCGAAGCGGGCACCATCAAAGGGATCTGGCGCGTGCCCGGCGAAAAGGGCAACGTCGGCATCTGGTCCGCCGCCGATTCCGACGAGCTGCACCGGGTCATCCAGGCACTGCCGGTCTTCCCGCACGCCACGTTCCAGGTGCGCGCGCTCGCGACCCATCCGCTGGGCACGCCGGAAACCAAGTCTTAACAACGTTCCGCACCGCAGGACGGGCTGTTCCGATCTAGAGTACGACAAGGAAGTCGCCTCGAGGAGGAGTACAGGTGGCAACAACGCGCTATACCGGGTATCGATCGTTCTCCTATCTCGAACCCGGCCGGGACTACGCCGAGTTCACGCTCGCCGCGGAGATCGACCGGCTGCCCACGCACGATCTCGGGCTGTCCGCCGACGAGGAGGCCCGCGCGGACCGCATCCTGAGCGAGAACATCGCGATCTCGCTGCACGACCACCCCGTCCGCCTGCCGGCGAAAACGGAGGAGGAACTGTTCGCGTGGAACCGCGAAGCCCGCCTCGCCTACGGCTACGAGGGGCTGAGCCGGTCCGGTCTCGACGCGGTGTTCGACAACCTGGGCTGGGGCGCCTGCGAATCCCGCAACGGCTGGAAGTGGGACGACGTCATCACCGACCTCGGCATGCGCTTCTGCGATTTCGCGCACCAGGACTACGTGCTGCGCGCCGAGTCCGTCGGCGACATCCGGCGCGCGCACGCCGAGGGCAGGCTCGCGGTGGTCGCGGGCCTGGAAGGCGCCGCGCTGATCGAGAACGAGGTCGACCGGCTCGACGTGCTGTACGGGCTGGGCGTGCGCCAGATCGGCGTGGCCTACAGCGACGCGAATTCGCTCGGCGGCGGGCTGCGCGAGCACCGTGACGGCGGGCTGACCTCCTTCGGCCGCAAGGCGGTCCGGCGAATGAACCAGCTCGGCATCGCGATCGACCTCTCGCATGCCGGCGACCGCACCGCGCTCGACGTCATCGAGGCGAGCGACAAGCCGGTGCTGATCACCCACGCCGGCGCGCGCGGACTGTGGGACACCCCGCGCATGAAGCCCGACGAGGTCATCCGTGCCTGCGCCGAGTCCGGCGGCGTCATCGGTATCGAGGCCGCGCCGCACACCACGGTCAGCCCGGATCACCGCAGGCACACCATCGAGTCGGTGATGGACCACTTCAGGTACTGCGCAGACCTGGTGGGCATCGAGCACGTCGGGTTCGGCCCGGACACCTTCTTCGGCGACCACCTGGGCCTGCACCACGCGATGAGCGAGAAACTCGGCGTCGCCGAAGTCGTCACTTCCGGCCCGCGGTACGAGCCGGTCGAGCACGTCGCGGGGCTGGAGAACCCCGGCGAGTGCTTCCGCAACGTCACCCGCTGGCTGGTCAAGCACGGCTATTCCGATGCCGACATCGTCGCCGTGATCGGCGGAAACGCCCTGCGGGTGCTCGAAAAGATCTGGTAAGGCCGCACGTCCCCACGCTCCGCCACCCGCGGCGACGAGGCCGCGGGTCGATGAACCCTGCCCTGGAACCGGAGTTGCCATGCAGAAGAAAATCCTCGGCGCCGCCATGATCGGCCACACCGTGGAGTCGTTCGACTTCGTCATCTACGGCTATTCGGCGACGATCATCGCCCGGCACTTCTTCCCCGCCGGGAACCCCACTCTCGCGCTGCTGTCCACATTGGGCGTCTACGGGATCGCGTTCGTCGTGCGGCCGCTGGGCGGGGCGGTGTTCGGCAGCCTGGGCGACCGGCTCGGCCGTCGCACCGCACTGTCCACAGTGGTCCTGATCATGGCGGTCGCGACCGCGGCGGTCGGGCTCTTGCCGACCTACGCGGTCGCGGGGATCGCGGCGCCGCTGCTGTTGCTGGCCTGCCGGCTCGTCCAGGGCCTGTCCATCGGCGCCGAGTACACCAGCGCCGCCTCCTACGTGATGGAGCAGGCGCCGCCGCACCGGCGCGGGCTGTGGACGAGCGCGGTCGGGAGTGCCACGTTCATCGGCGCGGCACTGGCGTCGTTCCTGTTGCTGGCGCTGCAACTCTCCTCGGTCGCGGCGTACGCGGACTGGGCGTGGCGGCTGCCGTTCCTGCTCGGCGGGGCGATGGCGCTGATCGGGCTCTACATGCGGCTGCGACTGGAGGAGTCCAGGACCTTCACCGCGATCGCCGGCCGCGGCGAGACCTCGCCCACCCCGATCCGCGAGTCCTTCCGCAACTGGCGCGTCTTCCTGTTGCTGCTGGCCGTTTTCTCGCTGCTCGCCGTGGTGTCGCAGAACTTCCTCGGCTACCTGCCGACGTACCTCACGACGACGGGTGGTGTGCCCGCGAAGACCGCCCTCATCTCGAGCGGGATCGCGCTGGTGCTCTGCGCCGGACTGTCCATTGTGACCGGTGCGCTGTCGGACCGGATCGGCCGGCGGCCGCTGCTGATCGCGGGTGTCGTCGTCGCGGTGGTGGGCTCGGTGCCCGCGTATCTCGTGGCGGCCGGTGGCTCGCTCGCCAGCACCATCGTCGCCGAGATCCTGCTGGTCATCCCCGCGGCGCTGGTCGGGATGACGGCCACGATCGCGGCCGTCGAGCTGGTGCCGCCGCGGATCCGCGCGACGAGCACCGCGCTGACCTACAACATCGCCTACGCCGTGTTCGGCGGCACGGCCCCGCTCGTCGGCGCGCTGCTGACGGCGCGGTTCGGCAAACTGGCGCCAGGCGCGTACATCACCGTACTGGCCGCGCTTTCGCTCGTCGTGGTGCTGCTCGCGCTGCCCGAGACCCGCGGACGCGCGGCGACCGCACCTGATCTCACCGAGGAGAGGGAGGAATCGTGGCAGGCACAGTGAAAGACCGGATCGCCGCCGAGTTCGCGCGGCACGAACCCGCGCTCGTCGAGCTGTCCCACCACATCGGTGAGCACCCGGAGCTCGCCTTCGAGGAACACAAGACCGCCGCGGCGATCGTCGACGTGCTGCGCGGCCACGGCGGCTTCGCGATCGAGGAGGGCGTCGGCGGGCTCGCCACCGCCTTCACGGCCACTGCCGGCAACGGGCCGCTGGTCGTCGGGCTGTGCGCCGAACTCGACGCGCTCCCCGGGATCGGGCACGGCTGCGGGCACAACGTCATCGCGACCAGCGCGCTCGGCGCGGCGCTCGCGCTCGCCCCGCTGGCCGATGAGCTGGGCCTGACGGTGCGGCTGCTCGGCACCCCCGCGGAAGAGCGCGGCGCCGGCAAGGCGATCCTGTTGCGGGAAGGCGTTTTCGACGGGCTGCACGCCGCGCTGATGGTGCACCCGACGCTCAAGGACATGGCCACCCCGCACATCCGCGCGCTCGGGCACTGGTCCCTGGAGTACCACGGGCGCACCGGGCACGCGTCACGGCCGTTCGACGCGCTCAACGCCGCCGACGCGGTCACCGTCGCGCAGGTCGCGATCGGCTTGCTGCGCCAGCAGATCAAGGACTCCGACCGCATCCACACCGTCGTGAAGGAGGCCGGGACCGCGGTCAACGTCATCCCCGGCCACGCCGTCGCCGAGGTCGTCGTCCGCTCCGGCACGCTGGCCGAGGTCGAGACGCTGTGGGAGCGGGTGCGGGCCTGCTTCGAGGCCGGCGCGCTCGCCACCGGCACCCGCCTGGAGATCAGCGAACCGCTGATGTGGCTCAACGGGTTCCGCCACGACACCGAGCTGGCCGGGCTGTTCCAGGCGAACGCCGAGGACCTCGGCCGGACCTTCCCCGACTACGCCGACCGCTCGCTGGGCTCGACCGACATGGCCGAGGTGTCCGTGCATATGCCGGCGATCCACCCGGTGCTGTCGTTCGACCGGCCGCCCGAGGAAGGCAACCACACGGCGGCGTTCGCGCGCGCCGCGTGCGGGCCCGAGGGCGACCGCGCGCTCCACGACGGCGGGCTCGCGCTCGCGTGGACCGTCGCCGACGCCGCCCAGGACGACCGGGTCCGCGACCGGCTCACCGAGAACGGCCCGTTCACCTGGGCGGATTCAGGAGGGAAGCGATGAAAGCGGCACAGATCTCCGGGTTCGGCGGACCCGAGATGTTCCGGCTGACCGAGGTGCCCACGCCTTCGGCGGGCCCCGGCGAGGTCCTGATCCGCTTGCGCGCGGCCGGGTTGAACCGGGCCGACATCAACATCCGGGAAGGCCGGTTCGCCGAGTCCCCGCCCCCGCCGATGACCCTCGGCGTCGAAGGCGCCGGTGAGGTCGCCGCGCTCGGCGAGGGTGTCACCGCGTTCACCGTGGGCGACCGGGTCGCGATCAACCCCATGAAGTTCTGCGCGCAGTGCCCGCCCTGTCTCGACGGCCGTGACAGCGAATGCCTCCACATGCGGGTGGTGGGTGAACATTTCGACGGGACGTACGCGCAGTACATCGCGCTCCCGGAACGCCTGCTCATCCCGGCGCCCGAGCGCCTGGGCTACCACGAACTCGCCGTCGGGATCGTCCCGTACATGACGGCCTGGCACATGCTCAAGACCCGTGGGCAGGTCCGGGCCGGTGAGACGGTGCTCGTCGTCGGCGCGGGCAGCGGGGTCGGGACGGCGGCGGTCCAGGTCGCGAAAGCGTTGGGCGCCAAGGTGATCGCGACGACGAGCAGTGACCGCAAGCAGGAGCAGGTCCGCGCGCTGGGGGCCGACGAGGTGGTCGACTACCGCGCCGAGCCGGACTTCCACGAAGCGGTCCGCAAGCTCACCGGTGGCGCCGGCGCCGATGTCGTGCACGAGACCGTCGGGGCCGCCACCGTGCAGAAGTCGATCCTCGCCGCCCGCCACGGCGGACGGGTGCTCGGCATGGGCTCGCACACCGGGCGGACCGCGGAGATCGACCTGTGGAGCCTCTACCGGCGGGAGATCACCTTCCTCGGCTGCCACCTGTCCAACCGCGCCGAGATCGCCGAGTTCCTGCCGCTGCTGGCGGACGGTTCGCTGACACCGGTCATCGACTCGGTCTACCCGTTCGACGCCGCGGTCGAGGCACAGGCCCGGCTCGACGCGCCGGACCGGTTCGGGAAGGTGGTGCTCTCGATTGACTGAGACAGCGCAAGCCCCTGCTAGGCTGTCCTGCAGCGTGGAACGACCCGTTCGAGCGGAGGAGTCGGCGATGGCGCGGCCGGAGGCCAGCAAGGGGATCAGCAGCGTGCTGAGCACCCTGCAGGTACTGGAGGTTGTCGCGCAGCGCCAGCCGATCGGGGTGTCCGAGCTGGCCCGCGTCACCGGCATGCCCAAGAGCAGCGTCCACCGGTGCCTGGTCACCCTGCGCGAGGCGGGGTGGCTGCGGATCGTCGACCCGGAGCGGGTCGCGTGGGGCGTCACCAGCAAGCCGCTCGACATCGGCCTGATCGGTTCCGGTGAGCAGAGCCTCCGGGATGTCGCGCGCCCGCACATCGAGGCGCTTCGCGACGCCACCAACGAAACCGTCCACCTCACCATCCGCGACGGCGCCTCGCTGACGATCATCCTGCGCGAGGACTGCCAGCAGGCCGTGCGGACGTACGTCGAGATCGGCACCCGCGCGCCGATGCACGCCACGTCGTGCGGCCTAGCGGTGCTCGCCAAGCTCGACGACGACGAGGCCGAGAGCGTGCTGAACCGTGGTCTGGACCGGTACACCGGAGGCACCCAGACGTCGCTCGTGCAGGTGCGGCAGGAGATCCGCCGGACCCGCGCGCGGGGCTTCGCCGTCAACGACAAATCGTGGTGGCGCCCGGAGGTCTGCGCGATCGGCGCCGCCGTCGTGAACTCGCTCGGCCGTCCCGTCGGCGCGCTCGCGATCTCGGTGCCCGCCAGCCGGTTCGACCGCGACAACATCGCGGGCTACGGCGAGCACGCCGTGAAAACGGCGACCGCGATCTCGGAATCACTGATCAGTCACTGATCGAGGGCCCGCGCCGAGCGGGACCTCCTCACACGTTCGTCACCCCGGCGACCACCGGCGTGACGGCGCAATCCGGGCGAGCCCACATCCAGGGCGCCCGCCCGTTCTCACCCCTCGTGGAGGACCTCCCATGGAACCCGTGCGACTACTCGCCCCCGACGGCACCCTGACCCCGGACCCCCGCTGGCCTCTGGACGTCACGCCACAGCTGTGCCGCGACTTCTACCGGCGCATGTCGCTGGCCCGGAGCTTCGACAACGAAGCCCTTGCGCTGCAACGACAAGGTGAGCTCGGCCTGTGGCTGCAGTCGCTCGGGCAGGAGGCCTCGCAGATCGGGTCGATCACCGCGTTGCGCGCGGACGACTACGTGTTCCCCACCTACCGCGAACACGCCGCCGCGTTGTGCCGCGGCATCACGCCGGCGGAACTGCTGGTGCAGTGGCGCGGGAACACCCACAGCGGCTGGGATCCCGCCCGGTACCACTTCCACATCTGCACGCTCGTCCTCGCCGCACAGCTCCCCCACGCGACCGGCTACGCCATGGGCGTGCAGCGCGACGGTTCCGGCGAGATCGTCACCGCCTATTTCGGCGACGGTTCGGCCAGCCAGGGTGAGGCCAACGAGGCGTTCAACTGGGCCGCGGCCACCGAGGTGCCGCTGTTGTTCTTCTGCCAGAACAACCAGTGGGCGATCTCGACCCCGTCGCGGACCCAGATGCGCGCCCCGCTGCACCAGCGTGCCGCGGGTTTCGGCCTGGACGCCCACCTCGTCGACGGCAACGACGTCCTCGCCGTGCACGCGGTCACGAGCGCCGTCGCCGCGCAGATCCGCGCGGGCGGTGGTCCGGCGTTGATCGAGGCGCTCACCTACCGGATGGCCGGGCACAGCACGTCGGATGATCCCGGGCGCTACCGCACTCCGAGTGAGCTGGACAGCTGGACCACGCGCGATCCGATCGCGCGGCTGGAGTCGTTGATGACCGCGCGGGGCTGGCTCGACGACGACTTCCGCGCCGAGGTCGAGGCCGAATGTTCGGACCTGGCCGCGCAGACACGGAAGGTCTGCCGCGAGCTCCCGCTCGACGACGTCTCCAGTCTGTTCGGGACGGTGCTGGCGGAGGAAACCCCCTTGCTCGCACAGGAACGTCACCGGCACGAGGCACTCACTGCCTCCTTTGTGGACTGAAGGGAAACGGGACATGCCTGTGCTCACCCTGTCCAAGGCGATCAACACCGGACTGCGCCGATCCCTGGAGGACGATCCGAAGGTCGTCGTCATGGGGCAGGACGTCGGCGGACTCGGCGGCGTCTTCCGGGTCACCGACGGCCTGCAGAAGGACTTCGGCGCCGACCGCGTGATCGACACCCCGCTCGCCGAGGCCAGCATCGTCGGCACCGCGATCGGCCTGGCCCTGCGCGGCTACCGGCCGGTGTGCGAGATCCAGTTCGACGGGTTCGTGTACCCGGCGTTCAGCCAGATCGTCTCGCAGCTCGCCAAGATCCGCGCCCGCAGCGGCGGGAAACTCGCGGTGCCCGTGGTGATCCGCATCCCGGTCGGCGGCGGCATCGGCGCGGTCGAGCACCACAGCGAGTCCAACGAGGCCTACTTCGCCCACACGGCCGGGCTGCGCGTGGTGTGCTGCTCGAACCCGCACGACGGGCACTGGATGCTGCGCCGGGCACTGACCGCGGCCGATCCGGTGATCTTCTACGAGCCCAAACGCCGGTACTGGACCAAGGACGAGGTCGCCGAGGGCCCGGAGCACGTCCTGCCGCTCGACCGCGCGCGGATCCTGCGTCCCGGCACCGATCTCACCCTGCTGACGTACGGCGGAATGGTCCAGACCTGCTTGCAGGCCGCCGAAACCGCCGCGGCGGAGGGCCACGACCTCGAAGTCATCGACCTGCGCTCGCTGTCCCCGCTCGACCTCGCGACGATCGCCGAGTCGGTCGACCGCACCGGCCGCTGCGTCGTCGCCCACGAGGCCCCCACGTTCGGCGGCCTCGGCGCCGAGATCGGCACGTCGGTCACCGAAAGCTGTTTCTACCACCTGGAAGCGCCGGTACTGCGGGTCGGCGGGTTCAACACCCCGTACCCGCCGGCGAAATACGAGGACCAGTACCTGCCCGACCTCGACCGCGTCCTCGACGCCGTCGACCGATCCCTGGCCTGGTGACCGCAGCCATGACCGAGCGGATCGACCGGTGCACCGTGGTCGGCCACTCGCTCGGTGGCGCGGTCGGCGTGGAACTCGCCCGGCTTCACCCCGAACGCGTCACGCACGTCATCGGCCTCGACTCGCTGCATTTCCTGTACCTGTACCCCAAACTGCCGGCGGCCGAGATCGAAGCGGTGTTCGACCCGATCGCGCGGGACGTCCCGGCGGGCGTGCGCGGGCTGGTTACCCAGGGGTCGGTCGAAAGCACCGATCCGGCGCTCGGGGAGGAGATCTTCGAGGTGATGTCGAGCGTCCGCCTCCCCGCGGGGCTGGCGACGTTGCGCGGGCTCCTGGATTGGGACATGGACAGCGCGCTGCGCACGACAAGCCAGCCGATCACGGTTTTCGCGGCGCGTCCCCTGTACGACGACGAGGCGGAACGCCGCTACGGCAACCGGATCACGTTCGTCCCCGTCGATCTCGGCGGGCACTTCTTCTACCTGGAGCAACCCGAAGGGACGGCCCGGCTCGTGGCGGCAGTGCTTCCTTAGGCGTCCTTCGGGCCATCGATGGCGGCGCACAGCAACAGGTCGCGCAGTGCGACGGCGGTGTCCGACGGCTCGGCGGGGGTGAGGACGACCTGGTCGGCGGTGGTCGACGGACCGGTGAGCGGGATGACGCGCAGGCCGGGCGGCTGGTGGTCGAGCGCGGATTCGACGGTGATGCCGATGCCCGTTCCCGCGGCGACATGCGCGGCGATGGCCTGCACGCTGTCGGCGGTCCTGATGATGCGCAGGTCGGCTCCGCTGATGTGGAAGGCGGACAAAAGGCGGTCGCAGAGCCCGCTGTTGAGCTGGCGGGGCCAGGTGAGCAGGCCGGTGGTGGACAGTTCGGACGCGCTGAGCTCGGCACGCGCGGCGAACGGGTGGGCCTCGGGGACGAGCGCCATGAACCGCTCGGTGGACAGTACTCTCGTGCGGACGTCCGTGGTGTTCGTGGTCGCCAAGCCGATGCCCAGCCCGATCGTCTCCGCTCGCAGCGCGGTGAGCTGGGCCGTGGTCGGCATGGGCGGCACGATGGCCAGGCCGGGGAAACGGTCGCGCAGTCGCGGCAGGCAGCGCAGCAGCAGGTGGCGGGCGGTGTATTCGGCGTGGGCGACGACGAGTGTGGCGCGGGTTCGGTCGCCGGCGGCCAGAGCCCCTCCACGCTGCTGGAAACGGCGCAGCTGGGCCAAAGTGGCGTGCGCGTCGGGCAGCAGCGCCTCGCCGAGATCGGTCAGTACCACCCGGCGGCTGGTGCGATGGAACAGCCGACCGCCCACGGTGTTCTCCATGCGCCTGATGGCGTCGCTGACGGTGGGCTGTCCCCGGTGCAGCCGCGCCGCGGCCCGTCCGAAGTGGAGCTCCTCCGCGACCGCGATGAACACCTCGAGTTCCATCCTGTCCACAGGAACAGTTTCCCCAAGATCGGAATCGGTGAAGAACACATGACAGGTAAGGACATTGACCGTGCGCACGAGGCGCCGATGGTCACGATGACGGTGGTCTGCCACTCGATGCACGGGCACACCCGGGTGCTGGCCGAGCACCTCGCCGACGGGGCGCGGCTGGTGCCGGGCGCCCAGGTTCATCTGGTCGAGATCCGCCCCGAGGAGGTCATCGCGGGGCGCTGGCACGACGCGGAGGTGCTGGCGCTGCTCGACCGCTCGGATGCGATCGTCTTCGGCTGCCCGACCCTGATGGGCAGCGTTTCCGCGGTGTTCAAGGCATTCATGGAGGCGGCGCTCACGCCTTACAAAACGCGGGCTTGGCAGGACAAGCTCGCCGGGGGTTTCACCATGTCCGCCTCGCAGAGCGGCGACAAGCTCGTGGTCCTGGAGCAGCTGGTGGTTTTCGCCGCACAGCTGGGGATGCAGTGGATCGGCGTGAGCGACCTGCCGGGCAACAACTGGACCGGCGGCAGCCGCGACGACGTGAACCGGCTGGGCTCGTGGCTGGGCCTGATGAGCCAGAGTCATTCCGACCAGGGACCGGAGCACGCCGGATCCCGTGGCGACCGCGTCACCGCGGCCCGCTACGGCGAGCGGATCGCCCGGCTGGCTCAGCGTTGGGTCAACGGCGTGCCCTACGAGACCCCGCGAATGACCCCGGAGGAAAGCCGCGCACTGTCCGACTCCATCAGGAAAACACCCGCCTGACGGAGCACGGCTACTCCGACAGGAACTTCAGCACGGCATCCAAACAAGACACGTCCGAAGTGGTCGCGAAATGGTCCACGCCCCGCAAGGTGACGCCGCAGGCGTCCGGGAGCGCCGCCACGAACCGGTCCGCTGGGCCCGCTGGGTCGCGGTCGCCGATGACCACCAGTGCCGGCGCGGTGATGCGGCGCAGTTCGGCGGCCGGTACCGGGCCCGGGACGGCGCGCAGGTAGGCCGCGACCGCCGCGGGATCGTTGCCCGCGGCGGCGATCATCCGGCGGAACACCCTGGTGTGCACGTCGCCCGGCGGGTCGGTGGCCTCGATGGCGTCCGCGAGCCTCAGGCGCACCGTGTCGTCTCGCGGCTCGAGGACGCCGTCGCCGATGCCGAGGAAGGCGACTCGCCGGAACGCCTCCGGCGCACGCGCCGCCGCCCGGAGAACGGCTTGACCGCCCGCCGAGAAACCGACGGCGTCGATCGCGCCGTGCTCCCCCGCCACGTCGAGGATCCGTTGCGCGGCATCGGGTTCCGGCCCGGCCGGACCATGTCCGGGCAGGTGCACGCCGATGACCTCGTGCCCCTCGTCGCGCAGGAGGTCCGCCCAGCCGGACGCCACCCAGTTGCGCTCGAACGACGACCCCAGCCCGTGCACCAGCACGACGGGCACTCCACCGTGTCCCACCACCGCCTCCTTTCCGTCGCCTCGATCAGAGCGCGATCCCGGCGATCTTCTCGTCCAGGTACTCGTGAATCCCTTCCCGGGCGCCTTCCCGGCCGAGGCCGCTCTCCTTGATCCCGCCGAACGGCACGGCGGCCGAGGTCGGGTTGACGTCGTTGATGCCGATGATCCCGAAGTCCAGCGCTTCCGCCGCCCGCAGCGCCCGGCTCAGGTCCCGGGTGTAGACGTAGGACGCGAGCCCGTAGTCGGTGTCATTGGCCATCTCCAGGACCTCGTCCTCGTCGTCGAACTCGACGATCGGCGCGATCGGCCCGAACGTCTCCTCGCGGTAGATGACCATGTCCGGGGTGACCCCGCGAAGCACCGTGGGCGCCCAGAAAAAGCCGTTGTCGTACTCGGGGCCTTCGAGCCGGTGGCCGCCCGCGAGGACTTCGGCCCCCTTCGACACCGCGTCGTCGACCTGCCGCCGCATCTTCGCCAGCGCCTGCTCGTCGATCAACGGCCCCATCCCGACGCCGTCAGTGAGCCCGTGGCCCGTCACGACCTTCTCCAGCCGCTGCCGCATCGTCGCCGCGAAGGGCTCCACGATCGAGCGGTGCACGAACAGCCGGTTGGGGCTGATGCAGGCCTGGCCGGTGTTCAGCAGCTTGATCGCGGCGGCCCCCTTGGCGGCGTGCACCGGATCGGCGTCGGCGAACACGACGAACGGCGCGTGCCCGCCCAGTTCCAGCGACACCCGCTTCATCTGCTCGGCCGCCCGCGCGGCGATCGCCTTGCCGACCTCCGTCGAGCCGGTGAAGCTGATCTTGCGCACGGCGCGCTCGCTGAGCAGGACATCACCGATGGGCGCCGGGTCCGAGGTGGTCAGCAGGTTCACCACCCCCGCGGGCACACCGGCCTCTTCGAGCAGCTTCACCGTTTCCACCGCGCACAACGGGGTCTGTTCCGCGGGCTTCACGACGACCGTGCAGCCCGCCGCCAGCGCCGGCGCGATCTTCCGGGTGAGCATCGAGATCGGGTAGTTCCACGGCGTGATCATCGCGGCGACGCCGACCGGCTGGTGCAGGACCAGGAAACGCTGGTCCGCGCGCGCCGACGGGATCGTCTCCCCGTACACGCGCTTGGCCTCCTCCGCGAACCACAGCAGGAAGTCCGCCGCGTAGCCGACCTCGGTCCGCGCCATCTTGAGCGGCTTGCCCTGCTCGCGTGTCATCAGCGTGGCGAGCTCCTCGCGGCGCTCGGTCATCAGCTGCCAGGCGCGGTAGAGGACGGCCGAACGCTCATACGGCGTGGTCTTCGACCAGGTGCGGAAGGCTCGCCGGGCGGCCGCCACGGCGGCCACCGCGTCTTCCCGGCCCGCGTCCGCGACCGTGCCCAGCAGGTCGCCCGAGGCCGGGTCACGGGATTCGAACTCGCGGCCGGACTCCGCCGGCTTCCAGGCTCCGTCGAGGAAAAGCATGGCTCTCCGATCGTCTCACTGGGCGCCCAGCGTACGTACGACTCAATCAGTAACATATTCATACGGTTTGCACACGTGCCGTGTGCTACACCACCCCTGACCCATCAAGGGCATTGAGGTGTATCATTTAACCTTCAACCCCGCCGAGCTGAGGGGAGCTGCGGTATGGAGCCCGCTGCCGAGCCGCAGGACCTGCCGCAGACACCGAACCGCCTGCGTTCCGTGGACGTCGATCGCGTCCGCGTGCCCAAGACGGCCGAGGTGATCGCGCGGACGTTGCGCTCGCAGATCGTCCATCGCGAGATCCCCGAGGGTGCCGCCCTGCCCAGCGAGGCCGAGCTGATGGCGCGGTTCGGGGTCTCACGGCCTTCGCTGCGCGAAGCCTTCCGCATCCTGGAATCCGAGCAGCTGATCGCCGTCCGGCGCGGTTCCCGGGGCGGCGCCAGGGTGACCCGGCCGGACGTCACCGTGGCCTCCCGCTACCTCGGGCTCCTCATGCAGGTCGACGGCGTGCTGCTGAGCGACGTGTTCCAGGCGCGGGCACTGATCGAGCCGATCGCCCTGCGTCTCATCGCGCAGCGCGAGGACCGGGCCGCCGTGGCCGACCAGCTGCTGGCGGTTTTCGACCAGGTGGCCCTCGCCACGGCCGCGCGGCGGCGCGCCGAGGTGTGGCTCGACTTTTTCGTGCTGCTGTTCGAGCTCGCGGGCAACAAGACGCTCCAGCTGCTCTACAGCACACTCACCGAGGTCATCCGGCACGAGCTGATGGATTCGATGACCGGCGCCACCGCCGAGAACAACCTGGTGACGCGGAAGGCCGTGACGAAGGCCATGCGCCTCGTCGCGGCCGGCAAGGCCGATGAGGCGGCCACTTTCTGGCGCGATCAGATGTTCCTGCTGGAGGAGCGCGTGGCCCGGATGCACCAGGACAAGACGATCGTCGACGCGGTGACGGATGGCGCCTGACCGCCTTGACCCCACGTGACCCGGCAGCACGCGAAGGAGCAGGTACCCCCATGCCCGCGGATCTCCACGGCAGTCCCCGGTTCGCCTTCGCGGGCCCAGCGGCGGTCACCGAACTGCTCGCCTCCACCGGGTACATCGCCGACGCGGCGATCAGCGCCCGCATCCATTTGGCGGGTCACCTGGGCAAGCCGGTCCTCGTCGAAGGCCCCGCCGGAACGGGCAAGACCCAGCTCGCGAAATCGCTGAGCGCGGCCACCGGCGCGCGGCTGATCCGGTTGCAGTGCTACGAAGGCCTCGACGAGGCCAAGGCGCTCTACGAATGGGACTACCGCAAGCAACTGCTGCGCATCCAGGCGAGCCGGGAGGGCGGCTGGGACTCGGTGCAGGACGACATCTTCGGCGAGCAGTACCTGCTCACCCGCCCGCTGCTCGAAGCGATCCGGGCCGACGAGGACGTCGTCCTGCTGATCGACGAGGTCGACCGGCTCGATGTCGAGACCGAGGCGCTGCTGCTGGAGGTGCTGTCGGACTTCCAGGTCTCCATCCCCGAGCTGGGCACGATCGGCGCCCGCCGCCGCCCCCTGGTGCTGCTGACGAGCAACGCCAGCCGTGAGCTGTCCGAGGCGCTCAAGCGCCGCTGCCTGTTCCTGCACATCGGCTACCCGAGCGTCGAACGGGAGCGGGAGATCGTGCTCGCCGCCGTGCCGGGGATCACCGAACACCTCGCCACGGAGGCGGCGCGTGTGGTCGCGTCGCTGCGCGGGCTCGACCTGAAGAAGCGGCCGTCGGTGTCGGAAACGCTCGACTGGGCGCGGGCCCTGCTGCTGCTCGGGGTCGACGAGCTGGGCCAGGACCACGTCGTCGAGCACCTGCCGGTACTGCTGAAACACCAGAACGACATCGAGACCGCCGAACGGGAACTCGCGGAGAAATCCGGATGAGCTCCCAGCCCGGACACGGCGTGCTCGCCGCGGTCGAAGGGCTCGTCGCCCAGCTGCGCGCGACCGGGATGCCGGCGTCCACTTCGGACAGTATCGACGCCACGAGCGCCCTGCGCCACGTCGAGCTGACCGACCGTGCCGCGGTGAAGCACGCGCTGGCGGCCACGCTGGTGAAGGACGCGCAGCACCTGGGCACGTTCGACATGCTCTTCGAGCTGTTCTTCGCCGGATCGACCCTTCCCAGCACACTGGGCTCGCTCGACGACGACGCGCTGGAAGAGCTGCTACACCAAGCGATCGCCGGCCAGGACGAGCTGTCGCTGACGCGTCTCGTCGCCGAGCTGGTGAACCGCCACGCCCGATTCTTGCCAGGACAACCGGTCGCCGGCACCTTCCACGTCTTCCGGACCTTCCGCGCCGCCCACCCCGACGTGCTCCGGGCCCGGCTCGCCGAACCGCCGGAGGGCGAGGGACCCACGGCAGACCTGCGGGCCCGGCTTCTCGCCGACGAAGCCGAGCGCAAGGTCGAGCGGCTGCGGCAAGCCATCGAAGCCGAGGTGCGCCGCCGGCTCGTCGCGGACCGCGGTGCCGCGGCGGTGGCCCGCACGCTGCGGCAGTCCCTTCCGGAGGACGTCGACTTCCTCACCGCGTCGTCGCGGGAGGTGGCCGAGCTGTCGTCGATCCTGGCGCCGCTGCCGGCGCAGCTGGCCGCTTCGCTCGCCCGGAAGCGGCGCCACGGCCGGCAGGGCCGCATCGATTTCCGTGCCACGGCGAGGAAATCGATGTCAACCGGCGGGGTACCCGTGGAGCCCGCGTTCCACAAGCCGCAGCCGCCCAAGCCGGAACTGTTCGTGCTCGCCGATATTTCCGGCTCCGTCGCGACCTTCGCGCGCTTCACCCTGCAGCTGGCGACCGCGATGCGCACCCAGTTCCGCGCCGTGCGGTGCTTCGTCTTCGTCGACGGGATCGACGAGGTCACGCACCTGCTGGCGGAGGCGAAGAACGTCGTCGAGCTCGCCGAACGGATCGACGAGGCGCGCAGCGGCGTCCACCTCGACGGCCGCTCCGACTACGGCAACGCCTTCACCATGTTCCAGCGCCGGTGGGGCGGGCAGGTGAACAGCCGCGGCATCGTGCTCGTCCTCGGGGACGCCCGCTCCAACTACCGTCATCCCGCCGCCGACAAGCTCGCCGCCGTGGCGAGCCGCGCGTCGCACCTGTACTGGCTCAACCCGGAAGCCCGCGCCGCGTGGGGCGACGGGGATTCCGTGATGCACGAATACCTCCCGCACTGCGACGGCGTCTACGAGTGCCGCACCGTGCGCCAGCTCAAGGAGTTCGTCGCACAGCTGGCCTGACCCAGGAAGGTGCCATGCTCGACAACACGAACATCTCGCCGGCGATGGCGGGCGCCGTCGGCGCCGAGATCTCGCGTACCACCAGCTATCCGATCGACGCGTCCGACATCCGGCGGTGGGCGATCGCGGTCTACTGGCCACAGCAGCCGCCCGTCATGTTCCAGGTCGGGGACGTCGCGCCGGAGGAGTTCAACCCGTTCGCCTGGGCGGTGGCCGGAAGCGTGGCGGCGAACCCCGGCGCCGCGCGGGATCGGAACGACCCCGACAACACCGAGCTCGCGCTCGGGATCCCCGGCCCGGGCCTGAAGTTCCAGCTGAACGGCGGCCTGGAGGTCGAGTACGGGACCAGAATGCGGGCGGGTGACGTGATCACCAGCGTGCGTCGGCTCGGCGAGTATTCGGAACGCGACGGACGGCTCGGGCTGATGCTCTTCAGCCGCACCGAGGACACCTGGACCAACCAGGACGGCGAGCTGGTGAAGAAGACCGTCAGCACGCTCATCCGGTACTGATTCCATGCTCCAGAAAGGAATCCAGGCATGTCCCCGAGGAAGCCCGTGGCGGTCGGCGACGAGCTCGAACCGTTCGTGCGGGAGACCGGCTTCGCGAACTGGAACCGCTACGCGGCGGTCAACGACGAGTTCGTACCGATCCACATGGACGACGAGGCGGGCCGCGCCGCCGGCTACCCCACCGCGTTCGGCATGGGCAACCTGCAGTGGTCGTATCTGCACAACCTGCTGCGCGCGTTCGCCGGCGATGACGGCGAGATCGTGCGGCTGAGCTGCCAGTTCCGCGGCCCGAACACCAAAGGCATGACCGTCACCGCGAAGGGCGTGGTCACCGCCGTCGACGAAACCGACGGCGCTGTCACCGCCACGCTGGACGTCTGGACCGAGGACCAGAACGGCACCAAACTCGCCCCGGGAACGGCGGTCGTGCGCCTGCGCTGAGACCGGGCAAACTGCCCTCATGACTATCCGGCTTTGTGTGCTGTTGTGGCCCGCCGAGGGACGTGACGCGGACCTACGACGCTACGAAGATGCCGTTCTCCCGCTACTTGGCGAGCACAGTGGACGACTCGTCACGCGTGAGACCGTCGTTCGCGCCAGTGACGACGAGCCACTGGAGGTTCAGGTGATCGAACTTCGGGACCAGGCCGCCCTCGATGGGTACCTGTCGGACCCGCGCCGGCTGGCGCTGGAGGAACAGCGCGCGGCCGCCATCACGCGGACGCAGATCCTGCGCCTCGGCTGACGGCCGCGCGGCGGGGAGCCTCAGGCCACTCGTGGCGCGACCACCACCGCCACCCGCACAGGCCGCCCGGGGCCTCAGGCCACCTGGATGATCCCGGACCCCCATCGTGCCGCGACCAACCACCGCCACCCGCACGGGTGCGGTGGTCGGGCCACCACCATGCCGCGACCAACCACCGCCGCCCGCGGAGGCGCGCGGAGCCTCAGCCCACCTCGATAACCAGGGCACCGCCCTGGCCGCCGCCGGCGCACATCGCCGCGACGCCGATGCCGCCGCCGCGGCGGCGGAGCTCGTGCGTCAGGGTGGCGAGCATCCGGGCGCCGCTCGCCGCGACGGGGTGGCCCAGGCTGCAGCCGCTGCCATAGATGTTCACCAGCTCCTCGTCGATGCCCAGCTCCTGGCACGCGGCAACCGGCACGGACGCGAACGCCTCGTTGATCTCCCACAGGTGCACATCGCCGATCGAGAGCCCGGCGCGGAACAGCACCTTCCGGATCGCCGCCAGCGCACCATCACCGGTGTACTTCGGCTCGACACCCGCGGCCGCCCAGGCCCGGACCGTCGCGAGCCGGGTGAGCCCCTTCTCGCTCGCGAAGCCGTCGCTGGTCAGCGCCAGCGCGGCAGCCGCGTCGTTGATGCCCGACGCGTTGCCCGCGGTGATCGAGAAGCCCTCGATCTCCGGGTGCAGCGGCTTGAGCCCCGCCACTTTGTCCAAAGTGGAATCACGGCGCGGATGCTCGTCCACGGCGAATTCGACGACCGTGCCGTCCTTCGTGGTGACCTTGATCGGGGCGATCTCGTCGTCGAACTTGCCGGCGTCGATCGCGGCCACCGCACGGGCGTGCGAGCGCACCGCCCACGCGTCCATGGCTTCCCGGCTGAGGCCGTACTTGACCGCGAGGTTCCAGCCGACGGTGAGCGACACGTCGTCGTTCGCGTCCGCGGACGCCGGGAAGGTGGGCGGCATCCTCGTCTCGGTGTCCGCGGTGCCCGGGATGCGCCACGACAGGGCCGGGCCCAGCGACGAGCTCTGCACCCCGCCGGCGACGATCGCCCGGTCCATCCCGGCGATGATCGATCCCGCCGCGTTGCCGACACTCGTGAGGCTGCCGGCGCAGTGCCGGTTCACCGCCTGGCCCCCGACCCCGATCATGCCCGCGGCCACCGCGGCATGCCGGGCGAGGTCACCGCCGCCGTACATCTCCTCGGCCAGGATCACGTCGTCGAACTCCGCGGCGGCCAGGCCCGAACGGCGCACCGCCTCGGCGACGACGTGTTCGGCGAGCGTTTCGGCCGGTGTCTCGCTCAACGTGCCTTTGCGAGCGGTCGCGATGGGCGTACGGACCGCGCTGACGATCACGGCTTGGGACACCGGGCACCTCACTGAACTCCGGGACTGGTCTCCTCGACAGTAGTTTAATCAGGATAAAGCTGTAAACTAGTTAGTTGTTTGCATAGGATCGACGCATGACCGGCACCGACCACGCGGCCGCGACGCTCGGCGCAGCGGCACCCACCGGCAAACCCGCGCTCGTCATGGCGGACGGCAGCACGCTTTCCTACGGGCAGCTGCGCGCGCAGACGGACCGGGCCGCCGCACTCCTGGCCGCGCAAGGCCTCCGCTTCGGCGACCACATCGCGCTGCTGTTCGGCAACGAGGCCCAGCTGTTCCCGATCGCGTGGGCGGCACAGCGCACCGGCCTCTACTACACGCCGGTCAACTGGCACCTGACGGCCGAAGAAGCCGCGTACATCGTCGCGGACTGCGGTGCGGCCGTGCTGCTCGCGTCACCGGCCCACGCCGGCC
The DNA here is from genome assembly GCF_021653975.1 of Amycolatopsis sp. GM8. GTDB lineage: Bacteria > Actinomycetota > Actinomycetes > Mycobacteriales > Pseudonocardiaceae > Amycolatopsis_E. The sequence continues at coordinate 1,067,442 of NZ_JAJKFK010000003.1, forward strand.
TCGCCCAGCGCATCGCCAAGGACGTGCCTTCGGTGACACTGCTGGAGATCGGCACCGAGCCGCCGCCCGTCACCGGCGCGCCGAACGGCCTTCCCCAAGCCTGGGAAGGGTTTTCGATGTTCTACTCGTCGGGGACGACCGGACATCCGAAGGGGATCGCCCGCGAGGCCGTCCGCGTCCCGGTCGGCACCCCGGGCACCTTCGACGGCCTGATGCGCACCCTGTTCGGCTTCGGCGCCGACACCGTCTACCTCTCCCCCGGGCCGCTTTACCACGCGGCGCCGCTCGCCTGGTCCATGGCGGCGCAGCGTGCCGGTGGCACCGCGGTCGTCATGGAACGCTTCGACGCCCTGGAAACGCTCGCACTGATCGAGCGCCACCGCGTCACGCATGTGCAGTTCGTCCCGACGATGATGCGGCGGCTGCTCCGGCTGTCCGAGGCCGACCGGCGGCGGTTCGACCTCAGCAGCCTGCGGGTCGTCGTGCACGCGGCCGCGCCGTGCCCGGCGGAGGTCAAGCGCGGTGTGATCGACTGGCTCGGCCCGATCGTGCGCGAGTTCTACGCGGGCAGCGAGGGCAACGGTTTCTTCACCATCGGCAGCGAGGAATGGCTCGCCCACCCCGGTTCCGTGGGGCGGGCGAGCTACGGGACCGCGCACGTGGTGGACGACGACGGGAACGAGCTCCCGCCCGGCGAGATCGGCACCATCTGGTTCGAGGGCACCGCCAAGTTCAGCTACCACAACGATCCGCAGAAGACGGCGGGCGCGTTCAACGACCGCGGCTGGAGCACTCTCGGCGACGTCGGCCACCTCGACGCGGACGGTTATCTCTACCTGTCGGACCGCCGGGTCGACCTCATCCTCTCCGGCGGCGTGAACATCTACCCGCAGGAGATCGAGGACACGTTGTGCCGCAACAAGAACGTCCTCGACGCCGCGGTGATCGGCGTGCCGGACGAGGAGATGGGACAACGGGTGCTGGCCGTCGTGCAGCCGGATCCCGCCGCGCAGCCCGGCCGCGCGCTCGCCGACGAACTGTTCGCCCACTGCCAGGAGCACCTGGCGGGTTTCAAGTGCCCACGCGAGATCACCTTCACCGACGAGCTTCCCCGGCTTCCGACAGGGAAACTCCTGCGGCGCCGGGTCCGGGAGGACGTCGAAGAACGCCGGTCCGGTGAGTTCTTCACCAAGCGGTGACGCCTCAGGGTCACTCGACGGGCGTGAGGAAGTGCACCTCCGGGGCCATGCCGGTCATGTCCATGGCCGGAGTCATGTCGAGCAGCCCGTTCTTACTGGCCGCGGCGAGCGCCGTCGCCGCGGCCGCCGGGTCGCTGCCCTCCAGCATGTAGCAGCACACGTACCGGCGAGGCCCGGACTCGCCGCCGCTGCCCAGGACCGTGTAGCGCTGGACGTCGGTGATGCCGGGAACGTGCTCGCGGACCTGCGGAACGTGAGTGTTGGTGTACCACTCGTTGAACTCGTCCTCCGCCTCCACACTCACCGGGCTCGTCCAGGCCAGGAACATCGCGGTGCTCATCCACCCACTCCTCAGAACTCATCCGCCGGCGGCGGCCCGACCTCCGGGAACAAATCCTGGAACGCGCCCACCGTGATCCGCTTCCGCACCGCTTCGGGCACGTCGTCGAACAGCTCGTGCAACGTCTTCTGCGTGTGCCCGTAGGTACCCTCCAGATGCGGGTAGTCACTACCCCACATCACGTTGTTCCACCCCAGATACTGCATCGCCCCCACCGCGGACTCATCATGCTGGAACGACGCGTAGACCTGCTCGTACAGGAACTGCTTCGGCGGTTTCGACAACTGCGGCCGCACATACATCCCATGCTGGCGGTAGCCCTCATTCATCCGGTCACCCAGGAACGGACCCCACGTCGCACCACCCTCAGACACCAGAATCTTCAAATCCGGATGCCGCTCCAACGCACCCGAAGTGATCATCTGCATCGTCGCGACCTGACCACCCCACGTGGTCTGGGTGTAGTTCAGCACCGCACCGCCCGGACCGTGGAAGACCACCCCGTTGAACTTGCTGGCGTCATGGGGTTCGGTGCCGATGTGGAACGCGAGGACCTGATTGGTTTCCTCGATCGCGGTCCACAATGGATTCCAGTAGTCGATGTAGTGATACGGCTTCTGCCCCGGCGGCACCGCCGTCGGCAGAAACACCGCACGGAACCCGAGATCCGCGACCCGACGCACCTCAGCCACCGCATCCTCGACATCCAGCAGCGAAATCGAAGCCGTCGGCACCAACCGCTGCGACGCGGCCATGATGTACTCCTTGGCCCAATCGTTCAGCGCCGCCACCCCCGCCGCCATCAGGTCGCGGCTCTTGATCGAGCTCGCCCAGATCCCGATCGAGGGAAACGTGACCTCCGCCCAGATGCCTTCCTCGTCAAGATCCCGCAGCCGCAACATCGGGTCGTTCGCCCCCGGGGCGCGTTTGTTGACCAGGTCACTCATCGTGTCGCCGGTATTTCCCGGCCTGGGCATGTTCCGCTTGAACTCCTGCCCATCCACGGTGACGATCTCGTAGCCGTCGAACTTCTGGCTCTTGGGCATCCGGTCCGCCAGCGCCTTCGGCAACCGCTGCTCGAACAAATCCTCCGGCTCGACGAAATGCGAGTCACCGGAATTCGCCCAGATCTTCTTGGGGATCGCCATGATCCTTCCTCCCTCGTTCGGTAGTCCTGAACCCGTCAGCCGGTGACGATGACTCCACGGGCCGCCATGTCGGCGATCGCCTCGTCGTCGTAGCCGTACTCGCGCAGGACCGACTCGGTGTGCTGCCCCAGTGTGCAGCCCACGGTCGCGACGGTCTCCGAGCGCGAGAAACCCACGAGCGGGCCCACCCGCGGGTACTCCTCGAGGATGGGGCTGTCGACGGTCACGAGGTAATCGTGCTCCTGGCCGAACTCGCCGAGATAGTTCTGCTCCGGCCTCCGCTTGTCGGCCTCGACGCAGCCGATGTCGGCGGCGAGCAGGTCGCGTTCCCATTCGGCGGCCTTCTGGGTGGTGAAGACCGCGGCGAGGGCGTCGGCGAGTTCACTCGCGTGCGCCGCGCGCGCGTCGGCATCCACGAAGCGGGGATCCTCCGCGAGTGCGGCGAACGCGGGCTGCGCGATCAGGTTCGCCCAGTCGCGCTTCGTCGGAGCAGCAAGGAAAACCCAGCCTTCGGAAGCTTCGTACAGCCGATAGAGCGGGCCGAACCCGAAACCGTCCGCGTCGGCCGTGGGCGGCTGCGGCTTGTCCGCGTATTCGATCGCGGCCTCGCACAGCGCGTGCGTGCAGGAGTTGAGCATCGTGGTGAGCGCGTGCTGACCCGCGACGCCGCGCTTGCGGAAGTACGCGCCGAGCGTCAGCGCCGTGGCCACCGTGAGCGCCGCGACCCCGTCGGGCTGGGCCGCCGAGCCCGTGCCGGAGGCGTTGAGCTGGATCGACCGTGCCCGCAGGACGGCGAGGTCGTCGGTGTCGTCCTCGGGGACGAGTGAGCCCGCGTTGCGCATGGTCATGCCCGAACCCGCGGACATCGTCGGCGCGAACGCCGGCCGGTGGCCGTACGGCCCGTCGACCCCATAGCCGGGAGCGTTGAGGTAGAACAGGTTCGGGTGCCGGGCGAGCAGGTCCTGGGCGCCGACCCCGAGCCGCTCGGCGGCGCCCGCCCGGAACGAGCACAGCACCAGGTCCGCCGTGGCGGCGATCTTCTCCAGGATTTCCTTCGCCTCGGGCGCACCGAGGTCGAGGGCGACCGATTCCTTGCCCTGCAGCACTTTCAGCGCGCCCGCCTCCGGGAACGGCTGCAGGAAACGGATCGGGTCGCCCGCCGGCGGCTCGATCTTGATGACCCGGGCGCCGAGGTCGGTGAGCACCGTCGCCCCGAACGGCGCGGCGTAGAAGGTACCGAGTTCGAGGATCGTGACACCGGCCAGCGGGAGGCCGCCATCGAGGTTCGCGTCGGCGACGACGTGTTCGCGCTGGGCCGCCACGGCCCTGGCTCGCAGTTCGGCACCGTGCTCGTCGACCCGCGGCGCGCCGCGATCGAGCACGGCCGGCGTGCCGGACAGCCGCACCAGCGCCGCCGGCTGCAGCACCGCGCCCCGTTCCGGGTCCTCGATCGTGACCGTGTGGCCACCGAACCGCATCTGCGGGTGGTGCAGCACTTCGCTCCCCCGCCGGAAGGTCTCCGCGGACACGTTCGGATCCTCGTCGAAGACCGCCTCCCACTCGGCGAGGGTCCTCTTGCGAACCTCGGTCAGCAGGATGTTCCAGAACTCCATCCGATCTCGGACCGGCTCGAAGTTGGGCAGCGTCTTCCACCGCGGGTCCTCGTACATCCACTCCAGCCCACACGAGCGGATGAACGCCCGGAACAGGTGCGGCTGGGTCTGGGAGAACTGCAGCCAGTGCCCGTCCTTGGTCATCGCGACGAGCAGCAAGTAGGTGAAGTTGTAGTTGGGCACGCCGTCGTCGGACACCGGCGGCTTCACCAGGAACGCGTCCGGGAACCGCTGGGCGATCAGCGTGTTGGCCTGGTTCCAGGGATCCTGCCCGGACAGCGACTTGGCGAGGCTGGTCTCCACGAGCTGCCCGAGCCCGCTGGTCTCACGTTCGTACAATGCGGCGAAGATCCCTTGCAGGAGAGCCTGCGTGGCGCTGTACGACGCGTAGGGCACGGTCGCGAAGGTGGGCCCGGGACGCACGGACGCCTTGCCGAAGGCGTTCGTCAGGATGCCGAGCTTGGCCATCACCATGCCCTCGTACCCCTTGGCGTCACGCAACGGGCCGGTCCGGCCCCAGCCGGTGATCGAGCCGTAGACCAGCCGTGGGTTGAGCGCCGAGAGCACCGGGTGGTCGAGCCCGAACCGCTCCAGCGTGGTGGGCCGCACCGTGGTGATCACGATGTCGGCTTCGCTCGCGAGGCCCCGGGCCACGTCGGCGTCGGCGGGCTCGTGCAGGTCGAGCACGACACTCTTCTTGCCACGCGCCAGGAACGGGTACGCCGCGGCGCGCCGGAGCACGCCCCCGCCCGGCGGTTCGACGGCGACGACCTCGGCGCCCAGGTCCGCCAGGAACTGGCCGGCCTGGGCGCCGGCGATGGTGTCGGAGATCTCGACGACACGCAGGCCGTCCAACGGGCCACTCATCCAACCAGCTCCTCGTTGCGCGGGATGATCGGGAAGACCTCAGCGGGCCCTACGTGACGGCCGACTCCAGGTGTATCAGGATCCTCTTCTCATGTAAAGTATTAATCTAACTGTTTAGCCGGACCCGCGGAAACCCGGTTTACTCAGCGCCCTTTGAAGACGGGTGACCGCTTCTCGGCGAAGGCCCGCGGACCTTCCTTCGCGTCCTCGGAAACGCTCACGACCGCCATTTCCTTCGCCGTCAGCTCCCACAGCCGGGCTTCGTGCGGCCGGTCGCCACCGGAGTAGCCGAGTGCGATGCGCTTGTTCGCCCGGACCGCGAGCGGGGCGTTGGCAGCGATCTTCGCGGCCAGCTCCATCGCCACGCCGAGCACCCGCGCGGCGGGGACCACGCGGTTCACCAGTCCCAGCTCGAGCGCCCGGTCGGCGTCGATCGCCTCACCGGTCATGAGCAGCTCGAGACCGATCCGCGCCGGCACCTGCGCAACGAGCCGGAACGCACCGCCCGCCGCCGCGAACAGCCCGCGCTTCACCTCGGGGAGCCCGAACGACGCGTTGTCGGCCGCGATCACCAGATCGGCCGCCAGCGCGAGCTCGGCGCCGCCGCCCAGCGCGACACCGTTCACGGCCGCGATCGTCGGCTTGTCGATGTAGCGGCCGACGAACCCCGCCAGCCCCCACCGTTGCCACTGCTCCCCTTCGGGGAGAATCCGCTCGCCGCGCGAGATCGCCTTGAGATCGGCTCCTCCGCAGAACGCCTTGTCACCCGCGCCGGTGAGCACGATCGCGCGCACCTCGTCGTCGCGCTCCGCCTCGGTGATCGCGTCGCCCACCCCCTGGCAGACGGCCTCGTTGACCGCGTTGCGCACCGCCGGGCGGTTGATCGTGATGACCATGACGTGGTCGCGGCGCTGCACCAGCACCGGGTCGGTGGCCGGCTCCGGCTCGCTCATGCTCGCTCCCCTGCTTAATCAGTTAGCTTATTCAACGAAAGTACCGGGCGGTCGTCAAGACCCCCGGATCTCCGCTGTGAGCGGCACACCGGAATCGCGGATGACAGGAACGCGGTCAGCTCAGCTCGCGGTCGCGTTCCTCGGGTCCGATCCGTTGGCGGACGCGGACTTCCGTCGTTCACCCTGTTCGCGCGGCAGCTCTTCGAACCCGCAGATGAGCCGGCCGATACCGAAGTCGAAATCCTCGTCGTCGGTGCCGGAAAGCGTGTGCCGGTCGAGCAGGCCGTCCAGGACCGGCATGGGTGTCCAGTCGTCGATCATCCGCCGCTGCCGCGCGGTGTCGGTCGTCGGCGCGTGGGACAGCCGCAGGATGCGCGCGTGGATGATCGATCCGCGCGTGTAGACGCCGATCGCGTTGTACACCTTCAGCGCGTCGTCCGGGGTGAACCCGTCCGCGACGAGCTTGGCCACGATGGCCTCGATCACCTCGAACATCCGGCGGGCCGCGTCGCGGCTGTAGGTGCTGGTGCGGATGAGCAGGAGGTCGGAGAGCACCTCGTCCTCGCGGTGGATCTCCCGCTGGGCACGGAAATGCGCGGCCAGGGTGTGCTGCCAGGTGTCCTCGGACCGGACCTCCGGCGTCAGCCGCACGACCTTGTCCACCGCCCGGTCCGTCATGGCGTTGAGCAGTTCTTCCTTCTTGTGGAAGTACCAGTGGATGCTGGTGACGCCGATGTCGAGGTGCTCGGCCAGGATCGGCATGCTCAGCTGGTCGAGTGTGCTGGCGCGGGCGACCTCGAACGCGCCCGCCACGATGTCGTCGGCGTTGATCGAGCCGCGCTGACGCCGCTTCGGGGCAGCCTTGGCACTGGGCTTGGTCACGCCATTCCCTCCTCGCGGCGCCGGCGGTCATGGTGCTGCGTCAGGTGACCCCGCTGTGTAGACGTGGGAAGGACTCTACCTCAGCGCGACCGCGATCCCGGCTGACCGCCGATACGCTGGGGCGATGACCGAGCCACTTGTGATCGTCGATCCGCGCGATCGCCCGGGCCCCGATGATCGCCTCGTCGTCGGCGTCGCCACTGAGCCGGGCGCGCCGGAACTGGCCGCGCCGCTCGACGTGACGCTCGTGCCGCGAGAGGCCGCCACGAGCCGCGAGTTCGTCGGCGTCGAGGATCCCGCGGCGGAGGCCGAGGACCTGCGCGCCGCCGCCGAGGCGAACCCGCGGGCGGCGCAGGTCCTCGCCCAGGTGCTGCGGGCCGGGGTGCCCGAGGTGGACGCGGCGCTCGACCTCGAATCGTTCGCGTACTCGACCCTGCTGGGCGGCCCGGAGTTCCAGAAGTGGCTGGACAAGCGCGGTCCCCGCCCGCTGCCGCCGCCCTCGGCCGAGCCGGTGCTGCTCGACCGCGACGACGCCCTGCTCACGATCACGCTGAACCGCCCCGAGCGCCGCAACGCCTACGGCCGCGAGGTGCGCGACGCGCTTGTCGAGGGGTTGCGCCTCGCCGAACTGGACCCGAGCGTCGAGCGGATCGTGCTCACCGGCGCCGGCCCGTCGTTCTGCTCGGGCGGCGACCTCGACGAGTTCGGCACCACCCCGGACCTGGTCACGGCGCATTTCGTGCGGACACGGCACGGCGCGGGACGGCTGTTGCACCGGCTGGCGGCGCGGACGGAGGTGCGGGTGCACGGCGCGTGCGTCGGGGCGGGGATCGAGCTGCCGGCGTTCGCGGGACGCGTGGTCGCGGCGGCGGGCACGACGTTCCGGCTGCCGGAGGTCGCGATGGGCCTCATCCCCGGCGCGGGCGGAACGGTGAGCATCCCGCGGCGGGTCGGCCGCTGGCGCGCCTGCTACCTCGCACTGTCGGGTGTGCCACTGGACACCGCGACGGCGCTGGAGTGGGGCCTGGTCGACGAGATCGTGCCGGCCACCACCGCCTGATCCCCTGGTTGACAAACTCCCGGGCACGGCGCATCTTAGTGAAAATGGCGTTTTCAGTTGCGAGGCGCCGACACAGGCTTTGAACGGGAGTACACGATGGACAAGATCTGGGCCAACTCGGGCGACTCGCACTTCCTCGAGCCCGAGGAGCTGTGGCGCGACAACCTGCCGCCACGGCTGGCGGAACTGGTGCCGCGGGCGGAGAAGGACCCGGACGGCGAGTGGGAGACCGTGCACATCGACGGGATGTCGTTCCGCCGGAAGCTGCCCACCTCCGCACAGGTCGCGTTCAGCGAAGCGAGCACCCGGGCGCCCGGCGCGGGCAACATCGACCTGCGCATGAAGGACCTCGACCAGGAGGGCATCTGGAGCGAGCTGGTCTTCCCGTCACTGGGCATGTGGAGTTCGTCGTTCCGCACCCCGGAGGTGCTGCGCGAGGCGCTGCGGGTCTCCAACGACTGGGCGTACGAAACCATCGACAAGGCCCAGCCCCGCCTGATCTCGACCGCGCAGGTGTCCACTCTGGACATCGACGACGCCGTGCACGAGCTGGAGCGGATCGCGGAGATCGGGTTCAAGGCGGTGTTCCTGCCGACGACCCCGCACCCGCTGCAGGTGGACTACAACCGCAAGGAGTGGGAGCCACTGTGGGAGGTCGCCGAGCAGGCGGGCATCGTGCTCGCGTTCCACATCGGCACCGACCCGATCGACCTCGCGGCGGGCGGCCGGGCCGGCGTCACGCACCGCGGCCCCGGCGGCGCCGTGCTGAACTACACCGAGACCACCTTCAGCGGCCAGCGCGCGGTGACGAAGATGGTCGCCTCGGGCGCCCTTGACCGCCACCCCGACCTCAAGGTGCTGGTCTCCGAAGGCGGCGCGACCTGGGTGCCGTTCATCGCGGACCGCATCGAGGAGGGCTACCGGCAGCACTACATGGCGGTGCGCCCGAAGCTGAACCGCACCCCGCGGGAGATCATCTACTCGCAGGTGTACGCGTCCTTCCAGCACGACCAGTCCGCGGTGGCCGCCGCGGCGTACATGGGTTACGACAACGTCATGTGGGGCAGTGACTACCCGCACATGGAAGGCACCTACGGGCACACCCAGCAGACCCTGCACGACCTGTTCGACTCGGTGGAGCCGAAGCTCAAGGAGCGCATCACCGTCGGCGCGTACCGCGAGCTCTTCCCGCACACACCGGCCGTCCCGGCGGCGGTCTGAGAGCCTGGCAGCCATGAGCGACAACCTCCTGCACGACTCGCCCACGGAGTTCCTCCACGAGGTGGCGAACCACCAAGGGGAATGCGTGGCACAGTCGGTCATCCCCCGCGACGACGGCGTCTACGTCGTCGCCTGCTCCTGCGAGAAGTGGGAGACCACCGCGCCGAGCCGCGAAGAGGGCCTGCGGCTGGCGCGGCGGCACACCGGCAGCATCGGGTGACCGGGCACGGCAGGCCCCGCCTGTCGTGATCAGCACGTTGACAACCGGACCACACGGGCGTCTACTGAAAACGACATTTTCGTCGGGACGCCCGGGAGATGAAGGCATTTTGGGGACAACGGTTTTCCTCGGCCCGCTGCACCCGCGCCACGGGACCCACGAACCGACCAGCGGCACGCCGGAGCGCGCGCCGCGCTCCGTGCGCCGCACGGTCACCACGGACATGCTGCGGCCGGACGGGCTCGAGGGACCGCTCGTGCTCGTCGGCTCCGGGCGTGACCTGCGCACCGGCGCCGACGGCACCCCGGTGGAAATCGGCCGCGCGGCATACACCGCGAAGGTCGACTTCCTCGGCGGGTGGATCCTGCAGGAGCTGACCACCGACCCACCGCGCCCGGCGTTGCAGTCCCTGACCGGCGCCGGTACCGGTTCGGGATTCCGCGCCCGGGTGCTCGCGGCCGATCCGGACCTGCCCGGCCTGCTGCACCAGCTCATGGACGACGTCCCGGTCACGACGCTCGTGTCCGGCCACTCCTATGTGGCGGGGCAGGCGCGCACTCCCGACGGACCGCTGAACCTCGCCGGCCGCCCGGCCTTCGGGCGCGACATGTGCGCGGGGTTCGCCGACGGCGGAACCATCATGAACAGCTTCGACGCCACCGGACGGGGTCCCCTCGTCACGGGACCGCCGGCCCATCCCCTGACCACTTCGGACCCGTGGGCATGGCACGAACTGCCGCCGCTGCCCTCGCACGGGATGCGCCGGCACCGCCGGATGGACGTGACGGAGTCCGGAGTGGACGTTCTGTTCCGCGACTCCTACATGGATCCGGACGGGGTGGAGACCCTGATCCACGAGTACACAGTGGACGTCGAGTTCGACGGCGACCGGATCCGTTCCTGCGAGGCGACCCCGCACGCACTGCCCTGGGTCGAGTGCCCGGCCGCCGTGGCGAGCGCCGGACGGCTGGCGGGCGTGCCGCTGGCCGGCCTGCGTACGCACGTGCGGAACACGTTCACCGGAACCTCGACCTGCACCCACCTCAACGACACCCTGCGTGCCCTCGAAGACGCACCTTTCCTGCGCGACGCGATCGCGTGACGGTCGCCGGCGGCGCACCGTCCTAACTGGACGAACTTGGACACCCCGGTCCGGGAGCACCCGGACCGGCAGCACAACGTGGAGGCGACGATGACGTCACAGCACACCGCCCACCCCCGCGGCGGCCGATCATGACGGCCGGGGACGTCGCGATCGTCGGCGTGGGCGCCACCGAGTACTACCGCCGCGGCCGGTCGCACCCCCGCACGATCACCGAACTCGCCGGCAGCGCGATTCTCGCCGCGTGCGAGGACGCCGGCCTGTCGGTCACTGACATCGACGGGTTCGCCTACTACTCCGGCGCCGGCGGCGGCTACGGCCAGGCGATGGACACCGCCGAGTTCATGGAGACCCTCGGCATCCCCGAGGTGACGTTCTCCGCGTCACTCACCGCCGGTGGTGGCGGTGCCGCGGGCTCGATCGGACTGGCCCGCGCGGCGATCGTCGCCGGGGACGCCAACGTCGTCGTGACGGTGATGGCCCTGCAGCAGGTCAAGGCCCGGCTCGGCCAGGTCATGGCGATCAGGCCGCCGAGCCCGCTCGGCTCCTTCGTGCAGCCGTCGGGCCTGTCCGGTCCCGGGCACATGATGTCGGTCCTGACGCGACGGCACATGCACGACTACGGCACCCGCCGCGAAGCGTTCGCCGAGATCGCGATCTCGCAGCGGCTCAACGCGGCGAACCGGCCGAAGGCGATCATGAAGGACCCGATCACCAAGGACGACTACTTCAGCGCCCGGATGATCGCGGACCCGTTGTGCCTGCTGGACTTCTGCCTCGAAACCGAGGGTGCGGTCGCGGTCATCACGACGTCGGCGCAGCGCGCGAAGGACCTCAAGCAGAAGCCGGTGCCGGTCGTCGCCGCCGCGCACGGCGGGCACCGCGACTGGGGCCGCGCCTTCGGCTGGTACGGGATGCCGCGGGAAGACTTCGCCTCCTCCGGGCACGCGCCGGTGGCCAAGCACCTGTTCGGCCGCGCGGGGGTGACCCCGGACGACATCGACGTGGCCCTGATCTACGACCACTTCTCCCCGATGGTCCTGATGCAGCTGGAGGACTACGGCTTCTGCAAGAAGGGCGAAGGCGGCCCGTTCGTCGAGTCCGGCGCGCTGCGGTACAAGGGCGGCTCGATCCCGGTCAACACGCACGGCGGGCAGCTGTCGGAGGCCTACATCATCGGCATGACCCACATCAAGGAAGGTGTCGAGCAGATGCGCGGCACCGCGATCAACCAGGTCGCCGACGCCGAGCTCGCGCTCGTCACCGGTGGTCCCGCCCACCTGCCCGTCTCGGGCCTGATCCTCGGGAAGGCCGCATGAGCGCGCCCGTGACGTCCGCGGCCCTGCCCGCCGACAAGGTCAACATCACCACCGACGGCTACACCGAACCGTTCTGGCAGGCCGCGAAGGAGGACCGGCTCGTCGCGCCGAAGTGCGGCGAGTGCGGCCATTTCCGCCTGCCGCCCACGCCGTTCTGCCCGGAGTGCCAGTCCCGCGAGGTCGAGTGGACGGAGCTCTCCGGTGTCGCCGAGGTGTTCAGTTTCTCGGTGCTGCACGGGTTTCCCGGCATCCCCGACATCACGATGATCGCCGCCGTGCTCGACCTGCCGGACGCCCCCGGCGCCCGGCTCGTGTCGAACATCGTCGGGGCGGATCCCGCGACCGTGGCCATCGGCGACCGGGTCGAGGTGTTCTTCTCCCCCATCGCCGACGGCTGGAAGATCCCGCTCTTCCGCCCGGTGAGCTGAAACCGTGACGGTCGTGGCGGGCAGCGCCGCACCCGGCGTCGCCACGCTGCTGACCTTGCAGGACGCCGGCCAGGACGTGTTCCGGGCCGGCGTCCGGGGTGCGGGCCCGCCACGCGTCTTCGGCGGGCAGTTGCTCGGGCAGGCGCTCGTCGCGGCGGGCCGGACCGTCGGCGAAGGCCGGCTGCCTCACTCCTTGCACGCCCATTTCTTGCTCGGCGGGGACGCCGCGCAGCCGCTGGACTACCACGTCGATCGCATCCGGGACGGCAGCGCTTTCTCGGCCCGGCAGGTCACGGCGCGGCAGGCGGGCAAGGACCTCTTCGTCCTCACGGCCTCGTTCCACGACCGTGAGGACGGCTGGTCGCACCAGATACCCCGTGCGCACGGGCGCGACCCGGACACGCTCCCGCCCGGGCACGAGACGATGGCCGCGGCGGGAGAGCATGACCTCGCGTGGTTCCGGGGATTGACGAAGGCCGTGCCGCTCGACATCCGTTTCGACGGCCCATTGCGCCGGGTGGCCGCCGTCCGCGGCGAGCCCTCCGAGCCGCGGCAGCGCTTCTGGTTCCGTACCCCGGAAGAACTTCCGGCGGATCCGCTCGTGCACTTCGGCGCCACCGCGTTCGCCTCGGACGTGCTGCTGCTCAGCGTCGCGCTGGCGCCGCACGCGCGGTTCGTCGGCGGTCCGGGGCTGGTGTTCGCCAGCCTGAATCACGCCGTCTGGTTCCACCGCGCCTTCCGTGCCGACGAATGGCTGCTCTACGACCAGGAAAGCACCTGGGCGGGCAACGGCCGCGCCCTGTGCCGCGGTCTGGTCTTCGACCGCGACGGCGAGCTCGTCGCGTCGGTCACGCAGGAAGCGCTGATCCGCCGATCACCCTAGAGGATCCTGATATAATTCCGTCAGTCGCGCCATTCGCACGCAACAGGGAGCCGCAACGATGCCCTCCGATGACGACGCCCAGATCCGCGCGGTGCTCCTGCTCGCCGCCTTCCTCGCCGACGAGGGGAAGCTCACCGATTACGACCGCGTCTACGCCCAGGACGCCACCTGGACGGGCGGGGGCAAGACACAAACCGGGCTCGACGAGATCATCGCCGCGTCGCAAGGCCGCCGGGACTCGGGAACGACCGGTATCGGCTCGCACAACCGGCACGTCACGACCCCGGTCTCGGTGACCGTCGACGGCGACCAGGCCGAAGCCGTGTCGTACTTCATGTTCGTCACCTCGACCAATGCCACGCCACAGATCAAGATGTTCGCCACCTACCGCGACAAACTCCGGCGGACCGCCGACGGCTGGCGCATCACCGAGCGCGTGAACCAGCCCGACTGAGGCCCGTCGCCGGCTCAGCCGGCGGAACGAGGCCACGCTCATGCCCGCCCGGTTCGCGAGGGTCCCCACCTCGACCGGCGCGTCGACATGGCGGCGCATCCGTGCTGACGTTCGATTTCCGGAATTCCGGACTGAGTGCGGCGGCGAATGGCGGGATGGCATCGAACGCCCGGTTCGAAGCGCGTGACGTGCTCGGCTCACTTGCCTACGTGCGCTCACGCCCCGAGCTGGCGCGCATGACGCTCGGGCTGTTCAGCCGCTGCATGGGCGCCCACGCCACGTTCAACGCGATGGCTCTCGACCACGCCGCCTTCGCGGACGTGCGATGCCTGGTCGCGCCGCTACTCCTCACCCCGATGGTCATCGTCGAGCAGCAGCCCGCTGGGACGGCTACCTGTGGTTCCAGCGCCACCCGGACCGGATCCTGGAGTGGTTCGGCAAGTACCTGGGGTGACACTAGGGATCCTCTTCGTGAGCCGCTCCTCTACAATGAACTATGCTTCTGCATAGAGGATCCCCTAACCGAGCTGGGCTCAGGACTCGGTGTTGCGACGGGACGGAATCGCAATGACCGAGGCCAGCGGGGACGGGGTCAAGCTCGCCGAGCAGATCGCGGAGCAGATCGAACAGCGCATCGTCGACGCGGGCTGGCCGATCGGTGAGATCATCGGCTCCGAAGCCTCCCTCATCGAGCAGTTCGGCGTGAGTCGCGGGGTCCTGCGGGAGGCGGTGCGGCTGCTCGAACACCACGGGACCGCGCGGATGAGGCGCGGCCCCGGCGGTGGTCTGGTCGTGGCTGCTCCGCCCGCGCGCGCCGTCCGCCGCGCCGCGGCGCTGTACCTGCGTTATCGCCGCGCGGACGTGCAGACCGTCGTCGAGGCCCGCCGGGTGCTGGAGTTGAGCTGCGTCCGCCTGGTCGCGCAGCGAGCACGCGACCCGCAGGTCACCGACAGGCTGCGCCGGATCCTCGACGCGGAGGTCGACGCCACCAAGGCGGCGGGGTCGACCCGTTTCCTGCGCAGCTTCCACCTCGAACTGGCCGACCTCAGTGGAAACTCGGCCATCGGACTGTTCGCCGAGATCCTGATGGAGCTCCAGTCGGAGTTCGTGAACGAGGCCCGGAGCCAGCCGGCGAGCGAGGAGGTGGTCACCGCGGACGCGCGCGCGAGCCATCGCGCGCACCTGGCGATCTACAATGCCCTCATTTCCGGCGATGTGGAGCGCGCGACCTCGGTCATGGCCCGGCATCTCGACGCCATCTCGAAGTGGACACTCGAATACGCGGACCGGCAACACTGACGCACCGGACTTACAGCCTGACCACGACTTTTCCCGTGTAGCGGCCTTCGAGCATGGCGGTGAACGCGGCGGGGCACGATTCGAGACCGTCCACGAAATCCTCGAGGGCGACCACCTCGCCGCTCTTCACCCAGCCGCCGACCTCGCGGTGGAAGTCCGCCATCCGGTCCAGGTGGGTGCGCCAGAACAAGCCCTGCACGAGCAGCCGCTTCAGCATGATCTCGTACCAGCCCGGTCCCGGTTCCGGCTCGGTGAGGCTGTACTGCGACACCTGGCCGCACACCACGACCCGCCCGAACTCGTTCAGGTGCGGCCACACCGCGTCCCGGACCCGGCCGCCGACGTTGTCGAAGTAGACGTCCACACCACCGGCGCAGGCGTCCGCCAATTGCTCGGCGAAGGAAGCGGACCGGTGGTCCACACATGCCGCGGCACCGAGCTTCTGCTCCACGAAACGGCATTTTTCCGGCCCGCCGGCGACACCCACGACGCGTGCCCCGCGCAGCCTCGCCATCTGGACGACGAACGACCCGACCGCGCCGCCCGCCGCGGAGACCACGAGCGTCTCCCCCGGCCGCGGCCGCCCGATCTCCTCCAGCCCCACATAGCCGGTGAACCCGCTGATCCCCAGCAGCCCCATCCACACGCTCGCGGGCGCGAGATCGAGGTCGATGGCCGTGAGATTGGCGCCGTCGGAGATCGCGTGCGTCTGCCAGCCACCATCGACCGAGGCAACGTGGGTCCCGACCGGGAATTCGGGGTTCTTCGAGGCGATCACCCTGCCCGACGCCGCACCGTAGACGGTCTCGCCGAGGTTCAGCTTCACCGCCTCGCCAGGCAAGGCCGGCGTCATCCGCACCCGGGCGGCCGGCGCGAGCCCGAGGTGCGTGTGCTCCACGACCACCTGCCCCGCCCCCGGCTCGGGCACCTCCCCGTGCTCCAGTCGGAAATCCTCGGGCACGGGAAGGCCGACGGGATGACGGGCGAGCACGAACCTCGCGTACGGCTTCGTCGCACCTTCGCTCACCGGAACCCCCTCTCCGCTCACCAGTGCCCGACGTCGAGCCTCGGGTCGAGCCGGACGTCGACGAGCAGGGGCCCCTGGAGGTCCTGCGCCAGCTTCGCGACCTGGTCGAGCTCGTCGAGCTGGGTGACCTTCAGGACCTGGGCCCCCATCGCCGCGCCGACCTCGGCGATGTCGGGCCAGTCGACGAGCGAGAAGTCGGGGTCGTCGCCGTGGCCCTTGAGCTTGTTGTACTCGGCGCCATAGGCACCGTCGTTGAGCACCACGACCAGCAGCGGGACCTTGTGCCGGGCCGCCGTGCTGAGCTCCCCCGCGGTCATCATGAAGCCGCCGTCGCCCATGATCGCGACCGTCAGCCGCTCCGGCGCCGCGACGGCCGCGCCGATCGCGGTCCCGAGCCCCAGCCCGATCGAGCCGAAGGTGCTGGTGTGGGTGAAGCGCAGCGGGTCGGTGACGGTCATGAACCGCCAGGCGGCCATGATGAACCGGCCGACGTCGGTGACGACATTGCGATCCGCCGGGAGGATCTTGTCGAGCCGGACCACGGCCGAGCGCACGTCGACACAGCCGCCTGCGGACTTGTCTTCGAAGTCGTCGGTGGGGCGGTAGGCCGTCAGCCGCTCGCTGAACTTCCGGCCCCACCCCGAGCCCTCGAACTCGGCTTCCTTCAGCACCTCGGTGAGCCGCCGGGCCACGACCGCCGCGTCCCCGTGGACCACGTGGTCGACCGGGGTGTAGAGACCCACGTTGGTCAGGTCGGTGTCGACCTGGAGGATCCGTTTGCCCTGCGTCAGTTCCCCGATGAACGTGGTGTAGCGGTTGAGCCCGGCGCCGAAGACGAGGAGGCAATCGGACTGCATCAGGATCTCGGTGCCGACGCTGGACGCCAGGCTCCCGCAGATCCCCAGGTTGAGCGGGTGCCCGGCGAATAGGTCGCGGCCGAGCAGTGTCGTGGCGACCGGGCAGCCGAGGAACTCCGCCAGGGCCAGCAGATCCTCGCGCGCCCCCGCGGCCGCGGCCCCGCGGCCGGCGAGAATGATGGGGCGCTTCGCGCCGGCGACCAGGTCGAGCGCACCTTCGAGCGTTTCCTCTTCCAGCGTGCCGTCCACGACCCGAGTCGCGGCCGGCACCCGATTCTGCGGCGCGTCGGCCTCGCCCTGCATCAGCGCGTACGGCAGATTGAGGACCACCGGACGGCGTTCGGTCCGCGCCCGGTGCAGCGCCCGCCGGAGGTCGAACACGACCGACTCGGCGGAATAGACCCGCTCGTAACCGGCGCCGGTCGGCGCCACCACCGCGCCGATGTCGATCATCTGGGTCCAGGTGCGCACCGGCGGGGTGTCGCCGGTCAGGACCACGATCTGGCTGCGGTTGCGCGCCGCCTCGGTCAGCGCGGTCACGGTGTTGGTGATCCCCGGGCCGTGCGTCACGCTGGCGAAGCCGACCTCGCCGGTCATCCGGAAATAGCCGTCCGCGGCTCCGACGCCGCCCGCCTCGTGAGTGGCACCGACGAACCGCTGCCCCAACGCTCCGGAGTAATGGGCGACGAACTGCATGTTCGCGTCACCCATCAGCCCGAACACGGTGTGGATACCTTGCTCGACCAGCTCGGCGGCCAGTGCCTGGTATGCCTTCATCTGATGTCGCTCTCCTCGTCGGGGGAACCCGCGCCGCCGCGGGTCCTCACAGCAGGTCGAAATCGACCGTGTGGATCACGCCGGTGAATTCGAACGGTGCGGTGTAAGCGTCGGAGACCGGCGCGAGCCGGTCACCGCCGATCTCCAGCCCGGTCCAGGAAATCATCACCGGCATCGTGCGCTCCAGCGCTCCTTGTCCCAGGGAGACACCGTCCGCGAGCAAGGTGATGATTCCGCCGTTGTCTTCGGCGTTCTTGCGGAACTGGACACTCAATGTGGTGGCCGACTCGGGGATCGGCGCGGAGGAAACGACCGTGTGCTCGGAGAAGTAGTTGTAGTCGAGAATCAGCTTTCCGTCGCGCACATAGATCACGTAGCCCGAGGCGATATTGCCGTGTGCCACAAGCACGCCTTCGTGGTGCGCACTGGAAAACTCATCGATGGTCACGTCAATGTCGTAAGAGCGGCGGACGAGCCTCGGCGCGCCGCGGTGATGCACGTGGCTGATCCCGTTGTGGAACCGGAAGGACGTCTTGCCCGCGGAGGCACCGGGCTTGCGGTTCTGCTGGACGCCGAGCAGCTTGGTCCACCGGTCATCCAGTGGCAGCACACCGTATTTCTCGGCCTCCGACCACCACAGCTCGACCATTTCCTTCAGCTTGTCCGGATGCTCCTGCGCGAGATCGACGGCCTCGGACAGGTCCTCGTCGACGTGGTAGAGCTCCCACTGGTCCTCGTCGAAGTCGGTGCCCTGCGGGTGATGCGCGACCGCCTTCCAGCCGTCCTGCCAGATCCCGCGGTGCCCGATCATCTCGAAGTACTGCGTGCGGTGGCTCGTCGGAGCCGCCGCGTCGCCGAAGGTGTACAGCATCGACGTGCCGTGCACGGGCATCTGCTCGACGCCCCGATAGGTCTCCGGCGCCTTCAGGCCCAGGGCTTCCAGAGTCGTGGGCATGACGTCGATCGCGTGATGGAACTGAGTGCGGACGCCACCGGACTCCGCGATCTTGCCCGGCCACGAAACGATGAACGGCACCCGGACCCCACCGGCGTGGGCGTTCTGCTTGTAGCGCTTCAACGGCGTGTTGCTGGCCTGTGCCCAGCCCCACGGATAGAGGCTGCGGGCGCGGCGGGTACCGATCTCGTCGATCCTCGCCAGCGACTCCTCGAGCGTCGGCGTGATGCCGTTGACGAAGTGGGTGTTGTCCACGACGCCGCCCGGCCCGCCCTCCTGGCTGGCCCCGTTGTCGGAAATGAACAGGAAAAGCGTGTTCTCGAACCGGCCGAGCCGTTTCAGTTCGGCGACGAGCCGGCCGATCTGGTCGTCGGTGTAGCTCAGCATCCCGGCATAGGCCTCTTGGAACCGGGCCATCAGGCGTTTCTCGTCCGCACTGAGGTCCGCCCACGCCTCGACCCCGTCGTTCCGGTCGACCAGCTGGGTTCCCTCCGGCAGGATACCCAGCTCACGCTGCCGCTCGAAGCGGGCGCGCCGGATCTCGTCCCACCCCTGGTCATAGGCCCCTCGGAACCGCTGGAGGTACTCGTCGGGAGCCTGATGCGGGGCGTGCGCGGCGCCGAGCGCCAAGTAGAGGAAGTACGGCTTCTCCGGTGCCAGGGACACCTGGTTGCGGATCATCCCGATCGACCGGTCGATGAGGTCGTTCGTCAGGTGGTAGTTCTCGTCGCGCGGAGGTTCGACGGAGTGGTTGTCGGCGACCAGCGTCGGCGAGAACTGATCGGTTTCGGCATCCTGAAAGCCGTAGAACCGGTCGAATCCGCGGCCCAGTGGCCACTGGTCGTAGGGACCGATCACGGTGGCCTCGTCGGCGGGCGTCAGATGCCATTTGCCGACGCAGAACGTGTTGTACCCGTAGTCGCGCAACAACTCTGGCGCGAGCGTCGCGGCCCGGCTGATGCCACCGCGGTAGCCGGGAAAACCGGTGTCATAGGCCGTGAGGCTGCCCATCCCCACCGAGTGGTGGTTGCGGCCACTGAGCAGGCACGCGCGGGTCGGTGAGCACAACGGCGTCACGTGGAAGTTGGTGTAGCGCAGGCCGCCCCGCGCGAGCGCGTCGATGTTGGGGGTCGGGATCTCCGATCCGTAGCACCCGAGGTCGGAGAACCCCACATCGTCGAGAACGAGGTAGACGATGTCCGGACTCCCGTCCGGCGGCAGCTGCGGCGTGGGCCACCACGGTTGCGAGTCGGCCACGTAACGGCCGATCTTGCCCTGATAGCCACGCTGATGATCAGTTGCCTCTATCGTCATGCCTCTCACTCTCCACCAAGCGATACCCTGCGCGCCAGTGCTACACAGTATCCTTTTAACGTTGCCGTTTTCCGCTCAGACCCGGCCGACCTGGATCTGTTTGATCTCCAGCAGGGCCAGCACGGACTCGATGCCGCCCTCCCGCCCGAGGCCGGACTTCTTGTAGCCGCCGAAGGGCACCAGCAGGCACGCCCCGCCCATGTTGAGGGTGATGGTGCCCGCCTCGATCCGGCCCGCGACCGACAGCCCGCGTTCCTCGTCGCGGGTGAAGATGCCCGCGGCGAGGCCGTACTCGGTGTCGTTGGCCATCTCGATCGCCTCGTCGAGGGTGTCGTAGGCCTGCAAGGTGATGACCGGCCCGAACACCTCCTCCCGGACGATCCGCATGTCCGGGTGGACGTCGGCGACCAGCGTCGACTCGACGAAGTAGCCGTACGGCAGCGACTCCGGCCGGCGCCCGCCGGTGAGGATGGTGGCGCCTTCCTCGCGCGCGATCCGGATGTAGTTCTCGACCTTGGTCCGATGTGCTGCCGCGACGAGCGGTCCGACCTGGGTGGCGGGGTCGCCCGGGTCGCCGAGGACAAGGGACGAGTAGAACTCGGTGAGCGCGGTGCGCCACTCCTGTTCCAGCGCCCTGGGCACGAAAAGCCGGGAGTACGTCGTGCAGACCTGCCCGGCCTGACTCATCGTCCCGGCGAACACGACGTGCGCGTCCTTCGCGGGGTCCAGGTCGTCGAGGACGATTCCCGGCGACTTGCCCCCGAGTTCAAGAGTCACGTCGGTGACGTTCTCGGCCGCGTCCTTCATGATCCCGATTCCGGCGGCGGTGCTGCCGGTGAAGGAGATGTGCCGGAACTCGGGCCGCGAGGTGATGCCTTCCACCGGCCCGCGGTCGGCCGGCAGGAAACTCACCAGGCCCTTCGGAATACCGGCCGCCTCGATCGCGTCCGCGATGAGGAAACTGTTCAGCGGGCTTTCGAACGCGATCTTGATGACGACCGGGCAGCCGGCCAGCAGTGCGGGCGCGAGCTTGACCAGGGTGATAGCGAACGTCGTGTTCCACGGGACGATCCCGAGCACCGGCCCCACCGGCTCGTGCACGACGAGCGCCTCGACGGCCCCGACCCGCCGGCGATCAATTCCCTTCGGAAGCTCGAGAGCGAATTGCACGTAACTCCGCACAATGGCCGCCCCGCGGGCCGCCAGCATTGTCCCGGCACCGTGAAGACCACCGAAATCGTTGATATGGACGGTGGCGATATCTTCAGTGCGCTTTTCGATTTCTTGGGCGAGCCGCTCCAGGTATTCCGCCCGCTCCACAAAGGTCAGGCCGCGCCAGGGGCTGTTCGCGAACGCGTCGGTCGCGGCCGCGATCGCACGATCGACGTCGCCCTTACCGGCCTCGGGAACGGATCCGATGATCTCCTCGGTGTAGGGATTGATGATGTCGATCCGCGCCTCGGTCGACGGTTCGACCCACTCACCGCCGATGAAGAGCTTGTCCCGGGTGAACAGGGTCTTGTCGATCCCGGTCACGACTGCTGAGCCAGGACGAGCGACGGCTCGACCGCGCGGACCGGAGCCGGCCGTTCGAGGCCCAGCGTGTCGCGCAGCGTCGTCCCTTCATATTCGGTGCGGAAAATCCCGCGGTCCTGCAACTCGGGAACGAGCAGATCGCAGATCCGGTCCAGCCCTTCGTTCATGTAGGGCGGGGTGATGGTGAAGCCGTCACAGGCCCTTTGGTCGTACCATTTCTGCATCTCGTCGGCGATGCTGCTCGCGGTACCCCGCAGGAGTTGGTGGCTCGCCGATTTGGTCCGCGTGCGGATCAGATGACGCAGGGTCGGCTTCTCCTCGGTGATGATCCGATACATGTTCGGATACCGGCTCGCGTTGAGCATCGTGCTGCGCGCAGCCTCCTCCAGGCTCGGCAGCCGCTCCACCGGAATCGGCTCATCAAGTTCGAGACCGGTCAGGTCGGCGCCGATGAGCTGGAAGGTGAGATCGGCGAGGCCAACTTCGACGGTGATGAGATCGGCCAGCATCTCGGCGATCTCGTCGGCCTCCGCCTGCGTCTCGCCGACCACGGGGATGAGTCCGGGAAGAATCCTGACTGACCCTTGTGGACGCCCGAACTCGGCGACGCGGCTGTTGAGCTTGGCGTAGAAGGCGGTCCCGCCTTCGATGTTGCTCTGCGAGGCGAAGACGACCTCGGCATTGCGGGCGGCGAAGTTGACGCCGTCCTCCGACTGTCCAGCTTGGACGATGACGGGACGGCCCTGCGGCGAGCGCGGCATCGTAAGCGCGTCACGGACTTTGAAGCGGGGGCCCTCGAAGTGAGGGTGGTGGATCTTGCTCTCGTCGGCCCAGACACCACGCTCACGGTCCATCACAACCGCATCGTCATCCCACGCATCCCACAGCAACTGGGTGACGTCCAGGAATTCCTGTGCCTGCGCGTAGCGCTCCGCCTTCGCCGGCATGGTCGCATTGAAATTCTGGGCACCGGAATACGACGTCACCACATTCCAACCGACCCGGCCCTTCGACAAAAAGTCGAGCTGCGCCATCATCCGGGCAGTGTTGTACGGCTCGGTGAACGTGGTCGACACGGTGGCAATGAGGCCCACGTTGCGGGTCACGGCACTGAGCGCACCGAGGGTCGTCAGCGGCTCATACGGGCACAAATCCGGATTGACCGGGTCATCATCAAACGAAGCCTTGTCCGAAATAAAGATCGCATCGAACTTCGCCTCCTCCACCCGCCGCGCCGAATACGCCGCCATCTCCAAACCCAGCAAATCCTCAACGCCACTCTCACGCCGCCGCCAACTATGCGTGAAACGACCAACCGGATTGAAGAACAACACCAGGCTCAACTGGCCATCACGGTGGTCCATGGCTTATCTCCTCATGTGCTGGAAGGCGGCGTGGGCACGATTCAGGCCGGAGGTCCTGCGCCGGGCCGGTCCGCGAGCGGGAGCCCGCGACCCTGGCCATCGTCACAGTGTGTTCGCCGCCCCTCATAAGAGTGTCCTTATCCTGGTCACTCCATGAAACCGCCGAATCTTCATGGTGTCCAATGCATGTCAAAGCCGATATCATGCGTTGAACGCATGCTTGACCCGGCGCGTTCGCACGTAACACCCACCCAGAAAATAAGTGTCCTCTTCGTCGGGATGGCCGGTGCGGCTATTGTTCAGCCAGGAGGTTCCACCGCTGTGTCCCACTGCTGCCCACCGTCCCGGTCACCCGGCGAGGCCCGCGTTGCCGTCGACGTTCCCGGCGTGGGCCCCACCAACACCGACGGGCTGATCACCTTGCCGGGCGGCACCTTCCGGATGGGAACCGATGCCGCGGACGGGTTCCCCGACGACCGCGAAGGCCCGGTGCGCGAGGTGACCGTGGCGCCGTTCGCGATCGACGCCTACGCCGTGACCAACGCTCGCTTCGCCGAGTTCGTCGACGCGACCGGGTACCGCACGGAGGCCGAGGCGTTCGGCTGGACTTATGTGTTCGCGAAGTTCGTGCCCGCCGCCTTGCGCCGGGGTGCGCCGCGGCCGGAGCACGCACCGTGGTGGCTGGGTGTGACGGGCGCGTATTGGCGCGCGCCGGAGGGCCCGGGCAGCGATGTCGAGGCGCGCCAGGACCACCCGGTGGTGCACGTGTCCTGGAACGATGCCGTCGCCTACGGCCACTGGGCCGGGCGCCGCCTGCCCACCGAGGCCGAATGGGAGTACGCCGCCCGCGGCGGGCTCGACCAGGCACGCTACCCGTGGGGCGATGAGCTCACACCCGGCGGTGAGCACCGGTGCAACATCTGGCAGGGCCGTTTTCCCGTGCACAACACCGAAGAAGACGGCCACGCGGGCACCGCGCCCGTCGATGCGTTCGCGCCCAACGGTTTCGGCCTGTACAACGTGTCGGGCAACGTGTGGGAGTGGTGCGCGGACCCGTTCGGCCCCACCCACCGCGCCATGCGCGGCGGTTCGTACCTGTGCCACGAGTCCTACTGCAACCGCTACCGCGTCGCCGCCCGCACCCGCAACACCCCCGACAGCTCCAGCGGCAACACCGGCTTCCGCACCGCCGCCGACGTCTGACGCCGGGCTGCTTCAGCTCTGCGACACGATGAGCCGGAACCCGGCGTCCCACTGGTCGAGTTCGAGCAGGTCATGGTGTCGTTCGTGCCACCGCCCGCTGCGCAGGTCTCGACGGAGGCGGCGTATCCCGCGCTCGACGACGTCGGGGTCGGTCTGAGCGAGCGCGGAACAAGCGCGGCGAACGCCGGGATCGAGATAGGCGGCCGGGCGTCGCCAGTAAGCGGGAAACACCCCGTCGGTGAAGTCCCAGGGCAGCGGCAGGGGCGTGACGTCGGAGGCGCCGAGTTCGTTCGCGATGTCGGCCGCGGAGGGGCGCGCAAGTTCCAGGCCGGCGATCTCGGGCACGTACTCGCGGACGAACCAGAATTCGGTGTGCCGGCGTGTGTCGTAGGCGAGGACGATTTGACGCGGCGCTATCCGGCGGAGTTCGGCGAGCCCGGCTCGCCAGTCGGTCCAGTGGTGCACGGTGAGCACGGCCAGCGCGGCGTCGGCGGCCTGGTCGCGGACTGGCAGGGCCTCGGCGACCGCGCGAACGGCAGGGCTCGCGCCGAGCGGTCGTTGACGGATCATCTCGATGGACGGTTCGAAAGCGAGCACCGCTCGATCCCGCGGCTCGTAGGAGCCGGTGCCCGCGCCCACGTCGGCGATGACGCGGGCGCTGCCGAGCGCGGCGAGGATGGGGGTCATCCACCGGGGGTCGGTCCGCCTGCCCAGCGAGTATCCGGCGCCGATTTCGTCGTAGAGCTCTGTTCCGCCCACGTGCCTAGCTTGCCCGGAGGGTGGCGACCCGGGATCGCCGCCCATCCGGTGCAGGTCAGAGGCCGCGGACCATCTGCGGGTTTGCGGCGACCGGGAAGGTGTGGAAGTAGAGGTTCTCCACCCGGCGGTAGGAGATCCGCCAGCCGTCCGGGGTGCGGATCCAGTCGTCGTGCCAGTAGCCGACCGCGAACGTGTTGCTCGATCCGTCGCGGTTGGCGTGCGTGTGCAGGTGCGGCGTGATCGAGTGGGCCGTGTCGCCGTCGATCGTCACCGTCGCGTGTCCCTCGATGTGCTGCCAGGCGTTGAAGGAATAGCCGAGTCCTTCGGTGCCACCCACGAGTCCCGGCCCGCGCATGAACTCCGCGTACTCGTCCAGCTCGAAGATCTTGTCCGCGCCGTCGGTGGCGTCGATCTTGGCGTCGGGTGCGAACAGCTCACCCCACTGCGCCAGCACGTTGGCGTCGCCGCTGTCGGCCTGGTGCAGGTCCTGTCCCAGCCCGTAGAGGGCGACCTTGTCCTGGATCTCGATGCGGTCCAGCAGGTACTGGACGCGGTCCTGGTCGGTCATCATGCTTCCCTTCAGTCTTTCCAAGTGTTTGGAAATATAGTCAGGATGCTAGCATGGTGACCATGGCGACCAGGCCGCGCACATCGTCTCCCGTTCCCTTCCCCAGCTTGGGCAAGGTGTTCGACGTGCTGAGCGACGACAGCCGCCTCGCGATCGTCCGGCTGCTACTCGACGGCGAGCTGCGCACGGCCGGGCAGATCGCCGAACTGGTCGAGCTACCGGCGTCGACGTGCTCCTACCATCTGTCGAAGCTGCTGAGCGCGGGCATCACCGTCTGCCAGACCGAGGGCACGCACCGGCTCCCCGTCCTGCGCCGCGCCGAACTCGAGGAACATTTCCCCGGACTGCTGGACCTGATCCGCCATGGGGCAACGGTGTAGCGTCGCGGCCGGATCCGTGGTCCGCTCCTTGCGGTACTACGAGCAGCAAGGGCTCGTGACCAGTACCCGCGCACCGAGCGGACAACGGCACTACGCGAACTCATGCCGTGTGTGGACAGTCCGAGCCACCGGACCACACAGCATGCGATGGCGACGATGCGACGTGAGCGCGACCGCCTGACCGCCGCGGCGGAGAAGCTTCTGCACGCCCACGACACCTTGGACGCACTGCTGAGGAGTCATGCCGGTCCTTGAGGGGCGCGCCGTGGTGTGCGACACAGGCCCTTGCCTCTGACATACATGTCAGGTTTTAGGCTCTCTTCGCACCCCGGCGTCACCGCGATGACGCCCTGACCATCGGAGCACGAAGAATGACCGTTTCCCGCGACGCGGGGGAGATTTCCGATGTTCTCGTCAGCTATGCCACGGGCATCGATCGGCGAGACTGGTCGGTTATCGAAGCCGCGTTCACGACAGACGTCCGAGCCGAATATCCCGGGGTCGGGCACTGGGCCGGTATCGACGCGTTCGTCGGTTTTCACGCTCCTACGCTTCGGCGGTCCTGCAGATCGATCGCGACGATCCGGAGAGGGTCCTGAAGGTCGACGGGTTCTACGACGACGAACTGGTCCGCAAGCCCGAAGGCTGGAAAATCGACCGTCGAACGGCAACGATCGTCTCGGCTGTCGAGCACCGGACACAGACCGTGACACCCGCACAGGGATAGGCGCCGGTTCAGGTGATGGCGGCCAGCCGGAGCACCCGCTCGGCCTGCTTGAAGATCGGGCCGTCCACCATGCGGCCTTCGAACGTGGTCACCCCACGGTCGTCGCCGACGTGCGCCAGCAGCCGGCGGGCCCACTCGACCTGCTCGGGCGCGGGACGGTAGGCCGACCGGATCACCTCGACCTGGCGGGGATGGATCGCGACGGTGGCGTCGAAGCCGACGGCCACCGCGTCGGCACTCTCCAGCGCCAGCCCGTCGACGTCGTCGATGTCCATGTGGACGGCGTCGAGGGCAAGCCGCTCACAGGCCTTCGCCGCCATCAGAACCCTGGATCTGGCGTACCGCGCGATGTCACGATAGGTGCCGTCGCCGTGCCGGCTGGACGTTCCGCCCAGCCCGGCGACGAGATCGTCCGCCCCCCACATCATCGCGATGACGTTGCCTTCTTCGGCGAGGGCACCGGCCTGTTCCACACCGCTCGGAGTTTCTACCAGCGGGATCACACCGGCGTCGATCGCCGACACCTGCCGCGGGTGTTCGGCCTTGGCGAGCATGACGCGGTCGAGCCGCAGCTCCGCGACGAGGCCGAGGTCTTCGCCGTGGTCCGCGGTCAGGGGGCCGTTGATCCGGACGACGGTCCGATCCCTGTTCAGCGCCCCGGTCGACGCAAGATCCCGAAGCGCGTCGCGGGCGCTGGGCTTGCGCGCGGGCGCGACCGCGTCCTCCAGATCGAGGATCACCACGTCCGCCGCGGCGAGCGCCTTGGGGTAGCGGTCGGGCCGGTCGGCGGGACAGAACAGCCAGGCCGGTCCGGGCAGCCAGTCAGGCATCGGGCGCCATCCTGACGAGAGTCTTGCGCGTCGCGATCGCCACGATCTCGCCGTGCTGGTTGCGCCCGGTGTGCTCCATGGTCACCACGCCCTCGCCCGGCCGGCTGGCGGAGGGGCGCTTGTCGACGATCAGTGTCTCGGCGTACAGGGTGTCGCCGTGCCGCACGGGCGCCGGGAACCGCACGTCGCCGAAACCCAGGTTGGCCACGACGGTGCCCTGCGTCAGCTGCCCCACCGAGAGCCCCACCAGGGTGGAAAGGGTGAACATCGAGTTCACCAGGCGCTCGTGGAACGGGGCCAGCTGCCCGCTTTCGTGGGCGTCCAGGTGCAGCGGCTGGGTGTTCATGGTCAGCGTCGTGAACAACACGTTGTCCGCCTCGGTCACGGTGCGGCCGGGCCGGTGCTGATAGACCGTGCCGACCTCGAACTCCTCGAACCACAGGCCCCGCTGCACCACGGTGCGCCGTGGCGTGTCCTCGGTTTCGGCCATCGTCTGTACCCCTTTCCGGCTCGGTTGTGTCATTCGACCGGCAGGCCGAGGCCCCGGGCGATGAGCAGGCGCTGGACCTCGGAGGTGCCCTCGCCGATCTCCAGGATCTTGGCGTCCCGGTAGAGCCGCGCGACCGGGTACTCCTCCATGAAGCCATAACCGCCGAAAACCTGGGTGGCGATCCGGGTCGCCGTCACCGCGGACTCCGTCG
The DNA here is from genome assembly GCF_021653975.1 of Amycolatopsis sp. GM8. Lineage (GTDB taxonomy): Bacteria > Actinomycetota > Actinomycetes > Mycobacteriales > Pseudonocardiaceae > Amycolatopsis_E. The sequence continues at coordinate 1,095,428 of NZ_JAJKFK010000003.1, forward strand.
CGTACAGTTTCGCGACCGCCGCCGCCTGCTTGAACACCGGCACCGGCGCGCCGGCGTCCTTCATCGCGGCGGCCTGGTAGGTGAGCATCCGGGCCGCCCGGACCATGACCTCCAGGTCGGCGATCTGGAATGCGACACCCTGCTTGCGGCCGATCGAGCCGCCGAAGGTCTGCCGCTCGCGCGCATAGGCCAGCGAATGGTCCAGGCAGGCCTGGATGCAGCCCACCGCCAGCGCGGCGATCGCGACCCGCCCGTCGTCGAGGGTGGCCAGGAACTGCGCATACCCACGGCCGCGCTCGCCCAGCAGGTGATCGAAGGGAACCCGGCAGTCGGTGAAGGTGAGCGGGTGGGTGTCGGAGGCGTGCCAGCCGAGCTTGTCGTAGGCCTTCTCGGCGACGAAGCCGGGAGTGCCGGTGGGCAGCATGATGGCGCTGATCTCGGGGCGGCCGTCCGCCCGGGTGCCGGTGCGGGCCGTGACGGTCACCAGGGAGCTGATCTTCGACCCGGAGTTGGTGATGAACTGCTTGGCCCCGTTGACAACCCACTCCTGACCCTGCAGCTGCGCCCGGGTCTTGGTCGCGCCCGCGTCGGACCCGGCATCCGGCTCGGTGAGCCCGAAGCCGGCCAGGCTTCGTCCCGCGACCAGGTCGGGGAGCCAGCGTTCCTTCTGCGCCGCGGTGCCGTAGGTCAGGATCGGGTTGATCCCGAGGCCCACCCCGGCCTCCAGGGTGATGCCCATCGACTGGTCGACCCGGCCGAGTTCCTCGATGGCGACGCACAGCGAGGTGAAGTCGCCACCGGCTCCGCCGTACTCCTCGGGCGCGGTCAGACCGAACAGCCCCAGCTCGCCCATCTGCCCGACCACGTCCACCGGGAAGTGGTGGTCGCGGTCCCACTGGTCGGCGTGCGGCGCGATGACCTTCTCGGCGAAGTCCCGGACGACGTGGCGGAACTCCTCGTGCTCGCGCGAAAGCGCGAAGGTGCTGGACACCGGGTTCTCCTTCAGACCGACCGATCGAGCGCGGTGTCGAACTGCCGCAGGAGCGCGGCCTGTGTCTCGCGGTAGTGGGCGACGTTGCCGAGCTTGACGTCCTCGTAGCCCCGCACCACATCGGGCAGCTCGGCCAGCGCGATCGCGGTGGCATGGTTGTCCGGGGTGAGCTCGTTGGTGAAGCGCTGCAACAGGTTCAGGTAGTCGAGCATCAATTCGCGTTCGACGACCCGCACCCGGGCCCGGCCGAAGAGGTCCCATCGGGTGCCGCGTACTCGCCGCATCCCGCGCAGCACCTTGAAAGCGGGCCGGAACCACGGCCCCAGCCGCAGTTTGCGGTCCATGCCCATGGCTTTGAACACGGGAGGGTGCAGATGCCAGGCCGCCACGGCGCCGTCGCCGAACCGGGACGCGAGTTCGGCGTCGATCGCCGGATCGAGCGCCAGCCGGGCGACCTCGTACTCGTCCTTGTAGGCCATCAGCTTGTGCAGGTACCGGGCGGCGGCCTCGGCCAGCGCCGTCGAACCGTCGAGTACTGACGCCTCCTTGGCACGAACGGCCTCGACGGCGACGCGGTAGCGCTGCGCATAACGAGTGCCTTGGTAGGCCACGAGATCCTCGCCGCGGGTGCGAACGATCCGGTCGAGTTCGCTCTCACCGGGTAGCGCGGCCCACCGGTCCGCCGGACCGGCCTCGTGCGCCTCGACGGCGGCACGAAGCCCGGCGGGGTCGGCCACGTATTGGCGCCCTCGGCGGAAGGCCTGCAGGTTCTTCTCCACAGCGACACCGTTGAGCCGGATCGCTTCCTCGATGGCCGTACTCGGCAGCGGGATGGCCCCCTTCTGGAAGCCCACGCCGACCAAGAAGATGTTGGTGGACTGGTCATCCCCGAACAGCGCGAGCACCGTCGCACCGGCATCGAAGAACTCCGCGTCCCCGCGGACCCGCCCGGCGATGGCGGTGACGAGACCGTCGACGTCGGGGAAGTCCTGTGAGACATCGGAAACCATCCGGCCGGTGGGCACTTCCGCCGTGTTCACCACTGCCACCGTGCGATCCGCCGAGGCGACCCCGAGGTTGACCGGATCCGCGGCGACGAGCACGTCGCAGCCCAGATACAGATCGCACGCACCCTGGGAAAGCTTGCTGGAGTCCCCGTTCTCCGTGCGGTGGAACCGGATGTCGGACACCACCGCACCACCCTTCTGCGCCAGTCCGGTCTGGTCGAGTGACCGCGCGGTCCAGCCGGCGAGGAGCCCGGCGGTGGCGAGCACCTGCGAGACCGTGACGACACCGGTGCCGCCCACCCCGGTCAGCCGGACGCCGAACTCGTCGGTGGAAACAACCGGGGACGGCGGCGGGACGTCTTCCGGGGTCAACGCGGGCAGAGTGGACTGTGCCGCCGACTTTTCGCGTGGAGTGACCGTCATGAAGGCGGGACAGTCCCCCTTCAGGCAGCTGTAGTCGACGTTGCACGAGGACTGGTGGATCTGGGTCTTGCGTCCCAGTTCGGTGCTGACCGGCTGGACGGAGAGGCAGTTGGACTTGCTGCCGCAGTCGCCGCAGCCCTCGCAGATCCGCTCGTTGATGAAGACCCGGGACTCCGGGGTCTCCAGCTGGCCGCGCTTGCGCTTGCGACGCTTCTCCGTCGCACACTCCTGGTCGTGGATCAGCACGGTCACCCCGGGAATGGCGGCCAGCTCTCGCTGTGCTTCGTCGATCCGGTCCCGGTGCCACACCACGACATCGGACGGCAGCTGGATGCGCCGGTACCGCTTGAGATCCTCGGTGGTGACGATGATCCGGGCGACCCCTTCGGCGCGCAGCACCGCGATGATGCGCTCCACGGACATGGCGCCCGCCGGCTGCTGTCCTCCGGTCATGGCGACGGCGGAGTTGTAGAGCAGCCGGTAGGTCATGTTCACGCCGCCGGCCACGGCCGCGCGGATGGCCAGCGACCCGGAGTGGTCGAACGTGCCGTCCCCGAGGTTCTGCACGAAGTGGTCGCGGTCGAGGAACGGGGACATGCCGACCCACTGCAGTCCCTCGCCGCCCATCTGACTCAGGCCGGTGACCGTTCCCACCTGGGCCTCGTCCATCAGCAGAACCATGGCGTGGCAACCGATCCCGCCGCCGACGAGGGAGTCCCCCGAGGGCTTGGTGGAGGCGTTGTGGGGGCATCCCGAGCAGAAGTACGGCGCGCGCTTGGCGCTGGCGGCCATCGGCAGCATCGTCCGGCCCGCGGGCCTGGACGGCTCGCGGTCGGGGTCGGCGACCGCGAGGCCGTGGGCCGACAGGCGGCGGTAGACCCGGGGTGCCAGCACGTCGACGTCCAGCTCGCCCCAAGACGGGAGCAGGTCGCGGCCGTCCGGATCGGACTTCCCGGTGATCCTCGGCGCGCCCGGAACGCCGTACAGGATGTCGCGGAAAGCGGTCTCGATGAACGCCCGCTTTTCTTCCAGGACAAGCACTTCGTCGAGTCCGGCCGCGAATTCGGTGACCACGTCCGGTTCCAGTGGCCACGGCATGCCGATCTTCAGCAGGCGCACCGGACTGGAGCCGAGGTCGGCCGGGTCGAGTCCCAGCTTGCGCAGCGTGGCCTGCAGGTCCTGCCAGGTGCGGCCGGCGGCGACGATACCGATCCGGTCCCCCTCGCCACGGCCGACGATCCTGTTGAGGCCGTTCAGCGCCGCGTACTCACGGGCGATGCGCAACCGGGTGGTGAGCTGATCTCGTTCCAGGGGCCCGAGTGTGGGCTGCAGCAAGTGAGCGGTCGGCACGTGCTTCTTCGCACCCGGCGGCAGCGCGGGCAGGGCGCCGGGCTGGTCGAGGGCACTCAGGTCGACGGTGGAGGATCCGTCGGCGACGGCCGTCACGATCTTCAACCCGGTCCACAGGCCGCTGGCGCGGGAGAGTTCGATCGCGTGCAGGCCCAGTTCGAGGATGTCCTGGCTGTCCGCGGGGTAGAGGAACGGGATCGCGAGATCGGCGAGGGCGAACTCCGACGAGCACGGCACGCTGGAGGACTTCGCGGCGGGATCGTCACCGACGAGAACCAGCGCGCCGCCGGTGGGATGAGCGCCCATCAGGTTGCCGTGGCGGATCGCGTCCGTGGCGCGGTCGAGTCCGGGTGCCTTGCCGTACCAGATCCCGACGACGCCGTCACGGTTGGCGCCTTCGAACGTGTTGGCCAGCTGGCTGCCCTGGACGGCCGTCGCGGCCGCCTCCTCGTTGAGCCCTGGCTTGAAGGTCACGTCGTTCGCTTCGAGCAGCTCGCGGATGCGACCGAGTTCGAGGTCGTAGCCGGCCAGCGGTGAGCCCTCGTACCCCGAGATGAACGTGGCGGTCCGGCGCCCGGCCGCGGTGTCACGGCGGTGCTGGTCGATCGGCAACCGGGCGAGCGCCTGGATACCGGTCAGCTGCGCCTTTCCCGCCGTCGCGACGTAGCGATCGCCCAGCGACAGGCCGACCCGCACGGTCGGCTGCGTCGAACTCACAGACACGATGGCCCACCAACCTCCAGCTCAGCAGGTGCCGATGGTCCAAATTAGAGAACGAGAACTGACCTTCCGACAACAAGTCATGTAAATATTGGGCCAATGGCATAGAACGGAGTGACCATGCGGAACGATGTCGATCCACTGGATCTGCGAATCCTGCTGCTGGCGGTCGAGCAACCGCGCGCGGGCGTGCGGGAGTACGCCCGCCAGCTGCAGGTCGCACGCGGCACAGTCCAGGCCCGGCTGGACAAGCTGCGGCGGCTGAACGTGGTGAGCCAGTGGGGCCCCGAGATCGATCCGGCGGCCCTGGGCTACACCACCAAGGCCTACGTGCGGATCAGCCTGTCCCAGGGCGTCCTCGATGATGTGACCGCGCGCTTGCGGAAGATCCCGGAGGTCATCGAAGCCGACTCCACCGCCGGCGACAGCGACATGCTGTGCGTCGTCGTCGCCCGGGGACCGGAGAACCTCGAAGAGGTCATCCAGCGCATCCTGACTGTGCCGGGCGTGCAGCGAACGCGCAGTGAAACGGTGCTGCGGCAACGCATCTCCCGCCGGGTGCACCCGCTCCTCGAAGGACTGCGGCGCGAAAGCACCGGCGGTTGAGCCCGGGTTCGCCGACGCACCGATGAGTTCCGCCGGCCACGCGGGTCTACCCGGACGTACGCCATCGAGCCACCGACTGGAGACCCACCATGACCACTCCCGCGCACGCCGGCCGCATGCTGTTCGTGAATATCCCCGTAGCGGACCTCGAGCGCAGCAAGGCGTTCTTCGCGAAGCTCGGGTTCAGCTACAACCCGAACTTCACCGACGAGACCGCCGCCTGCATGCTCGTCGGCGAGCAGGCCTTCGTCATGCTGCTCAGCCGCGAGAAGTTCGCGGAGTTCTCGAAGCTGCCGATTGCCGATCCCCGCACGCACGCGCTGGCGCTGTACTCCTTCAGCGTGTCGTCGCGCGAGGAGGTCGACGCGGTCAGCGCCGCCGCGCTCGCGGCGGGTGGTACCGAGGCTGATGACGCCGAGGACTACGGCTTCATGTACTCACGCAGCTTCTTCGACCTCGACGGTCACGGCTGGCAGGTCATGTGGATGAACCCGGCGGCGGCGGAGCAGGGACCCGAGGCTTTCGTGGCCGCCACGCAGGACGCGCCGGCCTGATCCGCCGCGGCGAAACGTCGTGGGGGCGGGCCGGCCCCCGCCCCCCACCCCGGGGGGGGGGCCCTGGGAGAAACCGCCGGGGGCCCCCCCCCCTGTCGCCGCGGCCTTTACCCGCGGGGCCTACCGGTGGGGGGGGCCCCCCCCCCCCCCCCCCCCACGACGGTGGACGCTCAGTGACCTTCCAGACGGTGGTAGCCGCCCTGGAAGAACAGCAGTGGCCGGCGCTCGGAGGCCGCTTCGAGATGCCGAACCCTTGCCACCACAAGGAAATGGTCGCCGGTTTCGATCTCCTGCTCGATCTCGCATTCGAGCGCGGCGAGCGCGTTCTCGATCACCGGGTGCCCGAGCACCGGCCCCGGCTGCCACGAAACACCGGCCCATTTGTCGGTACCGCTTTTCGCGAACGCGTTGCTCACCTCGTGCTGGTCACTGGCCAGCATGTTGATGACGAGTTCGCCGATGTCCCGGATGAGCGGGTAGCTCGTGGAGGTTTTGCTCGCGGAGAAGGCGACCAGTGCCGGGTCGAGCGACAAACTGAAGAACGACTGGCACGTGAAGCCGATCGGCTTGCTGCCGTCGAACGCGGAGATGATCGTCACGCCCGAACAGAAGTGCCCGAGCACCGTCCGGAAAAGGGCCGCGTCGATCTCGGCGGGGGCGCTGGACTGCGTGTCAACCATCGATACTCCTTACGCTCTTCGGGTCGAGGCTGTGCCGGTTCGCCGCCACCCACTCGTCCACCACGGACTCGGCGGCTTCCATCTGGGCGGTGAGGAAGCACAGGCCCTTCGTCGGGACGGAGGCACCCAGCTCGACCAGCAGCGGGCGCAACGTGAACTCCACGGCGAGCCCGTGGATGGCATCGCTCGCGGTCATGATCGGGATCGCGGTGACCCCGGCCAGGCCACCGCTGGGGTAGCGGTCGAGGAAGGCCTTCAGCAGGCCTGTATAGCTCGCCTTGTAGGTCGGCGTGCCCACCACGAGGTAGTCCACCGCGGCGAGCTTGTCCGCCAGTTCCGCCAGCTCGGCATGCGGCCATTCGAAGAGGTCGCGTGCGTAGCCGGACAGATCGACGGTCAGCTCGTGGGTCGCCCCGACGACGTCGGCGACACGCTCGGCAACGAGCTGCGCGACCGTCAGGGTCCGTGACTGGGGCTTGGGATTTCCCACTAGAACAGCGAGACGCATTTCACCGCCATCTACACCTTTTCGCGCCGGCATTCGACGCGTCAACGATAAAGGGGGGTGGACCCACGGTTTGTGTCGCGAGCCCGGCGGACGTCTTACGTCTAGGGGTCACTATAGCCAGCTGCCGATTGCCCCGCAATGAAGCTGATCACGTCCTGTTCATCTCCACGCGGCATTCACCGGGCGAGTTCCCCGCCGTCGACGTAGATCGCGCTGCCGGTCACGAACCCGGCCATCGGGCTGACGGCGAACAGCACCGCCCGCGCCACGTCGTCCGGCTCCGCCGCCCGGCCCAGTGGCAGCCGGGCGCCGAACTTGTCCAGGCCCGTCGCCTCTCCCCCGCTGGCGAGTGCGGCAACGCCCTCGGTGCGGGTCAAGGTGGGGCACACCGCGACCGCGCGGACCCCCTGCGGACCGAGTTCGGCGGCGAGGCTCTGGGTGAGGCTGAGCAGCGCGGTCTTGCTGGCCCGGTAGTGTGCGGCGTTGCCATTGACCCGGTCGGTCACGGTCGAGGAGATGTTCACGACGACTCCGTGCCGGTGACCGGCCATCAACCGGGCGGCTTCCTGGGTGCACAGCAGCGCGCCCTCGACGTTGATCGCGTGCACCCGCCGCCACTCTCGCAGCGAGATGTCCAGCAGGCCGGCGCGCGGGAACACCCCGGCCGAGTTCACCAGGATGTCGAGCCGGCCGTGGTCGTCGTGGACACGCGCGAACAGCGCGGAGACGGCGCCCGGATCGGTGACGTCCAGGTCGACCGGAATCTGCCGGGGATCCGGCGGAACGGGCTGCCGCCGGTGCGCGATGTCGGCGCGATAGACGGTGGCGCCGGCTTCGGCCAGCCTGGCCGCGCAAGCACGCCCGATCCCGCTGGCCGCCCCGGTGACGACGGCGATCCGGCCGGACAGGTCCAGCAGGGCAGCCAGCGGCAGACCGCCGTGGCCGGGCGCGATCGTGGTCATGCCGCGGCCTCCGCCAGTGCGCGCCGGGTGGCGGCGACGCGGCCAGGCATGTCGAGCGCGGCGGCCCCGACGAGCTCGCCGCCGCGGGTCCAGGTGACGGTCCAGCCGGGGTTGCCGGAACGGTGTTCGACGGCGTGCGCGTCGGCCAGGTGCGGGCGTCCGATCACCTGGAGTTTGTGCTGGAACTGTTCGGTCCAGAAGGACGGCACGCCGGCGCGTTCGGCCGGGTCGGGCCCGTGGAGCAGGGTCCGCACGGCCCGGGCCGGCTGCTCGGCGGCAGCGGTCCAGTGTTCACCGCGTTCGGTGATCCGGCACACGTCGCCGACGGCGAACACCCGGCCCTCGAAACCGATGGCCCGGTGGAACCGATCGCAGGCGACCCCGTCGGTGAGATCGAGGCCTGATCCGCGCAGCCACTCGGTCGCGGCGACGGAACCCACCGCCACCACGAGGGTGTCGAGGTCGAGGCGCCGCCCGTTGTCGAGGGTGATCTGCTGGACCCGCGGTCCGCCGCGCACCTGGTCCACGGCGGCACCCAGGTGCAGGTGGACGCCGTGCCCGCGGTGGAGCTCGCCCATCATGGTGCCGATCGGGGCAGGGGCGGCGCGCCGCATCGGCGTTGCCGCGGGGTCGATGACGTGCACTTCGAGGCCCAGTTCACGACAGCTGGCGGCGACCTCGAGACCGATCAGCCCGGCGCCGAGGACTGCCACCGGCCCGCCGCGCGCGAGGCTGCCGCGCAGCGCGAGCGCGTCGTTGACGGTGCGGAGCGTGTGCACGCCGGCCAGTGCCGGCAGGTCGAGACGCCGGGCGTGGGCGCCGGTAGCGACGATCACCGCGTCGAGGCCGGTCACCGGTCCGTCCGTGGTGTCGATCCTCCGTTCGCCCGGATGCAAGGCAAGTGCGCGGGTGCCGAGACGCAGCGTCAGGCACAGGTCCCCGGGCCGGGGCAAGGTCAGCTCCGAAGGCGCCAGGTCGGTTGTGAGGAACTGTTTCGACAACGGGGGACGGTTGTAGGGCTGGTGGTTCTCGTCCCCGACGAGGGTGATCGTCCCGTCGAACCCGGCCGCGCGCAGCGCCATCGCGCTGCGCAGCCCGGCGAGGGAGGCGCCGACGATCCCCACGTGCCGGATGCTCACGACTCGTCCTCGATCCGGATGGCGAGGGCCGGGCAGACGGAAGCGGCGAGCTGGACCTTGGCCCGGAGGTCCTCGGGCACGGTGGCGGCGAGGTGCACTTCGCCGTCGTCATCGAGGTGGAAGACCTCGGCCGCGACGTACTCGCATTGACCGTGGCTCTCGCACAGGTCGCGGTCCACGACGATCTTCATGATGCGGTTCCTTCCTCGGACCACGCCCGCAGGTGGGCGACGGCCGGCTCGGCGGTGCTGCGGGACAGGGCCGCGTCCGCCGCGCCCCAGTGCGATCGGCGTTTGATCAGCACCCGCCGGGTCACAGTGACCACGGTGGTCCCGCCCGGTTTCGTCGCGACGATCCGGTAGGTGAGCACACCGGCGCCGGCGCGCGGGCTCGGTTCGTCCACGGCGACCACTTCGCTGGCCGCGTACAGGGTGTCGCCGGTGAAGACCGGGGCGGGCATCCGGAACTCGAGGTAGCCGAGATCGCCCAGGGAGTTCTCGCTCATCTCCTCACTCGTCAGGCCGACCGCCAGGGCCAGCGCGACGCAGGCATTGAGTAGCGGAGCCGGAAACGCACCGTCCATATAGGACGTGAGGGAATCGGAGTTGAAATGCGTTTGCGCGGTGTTCATCGTCAGCAGGGACAGCCCCTGGTTGTCCGCCGTGCAAACCGTGTGGCCGCGGCGGTGCGCGAACCGCTGCCCGACGGTGTAGTCCTCGTGGTACCGGGTGGGACTGGTGATGCTCATGAGCGACCCGCATCGGCGGCGCGGAACCGGACCAAGCTCGTCCGGGTGTAGCTGAGCACCAGCTCGTGGTTCTGGTTGGCGGCGGCGGTGCGCCACCGCACCACGCCCCAGCCGGGGCGACTCGCGGAGGTCCGGCGCTGTTCGACCGTGCTGGCGGCGTACACGGTGTCGCCGACATGTGTCGTTGTGGTGAACCGGATGTCGTCGGCACCGAGGAAGGTTCCCCCGGACTCGGACAGGTCGGCGACGCTGAGCCCCAGCACGATCGAGAACACGAGCAGGCCGCTGACCGGCAACCGGTCTTCCCCGAGGTGTGTCGCGTAGGCACGGTTGAACAGGGCCGGCTCGTAGAGGTGGGTCTGGGTGGCGAACGTCGTCGCGTCCGACTCGGTGATCGTCCGGCCCCAGTGGTGGGAAAAGACCCTGCCCTCGGTGAAATCCTCGAAATAGTAGGGCGGAGCCTGCTGATCGGGCTGAAGTGTCATGGTCAGTCCTTCGGCCTCAGGTCCAGCCAGCGGCGTGCCTTGAGCTCCGTCGTGGGCAGCGTTCCGGGGTCGACCACGGCCACGTCCAGCCGAGTGCCGATGGCGGTCTTCAACGCGGCCGCGGCCCGCCCGGACAGGTCCCGATGATCCATACCCCGCAACGGTTCCAGCTCGACGGTCACGATGTCGTGCTCGTCGACGCGTTCCACCTTCAGCCGGAACTGAGGCGAAGCGCCGCCGACGCCGGAAAGGATCTGTTCCACCGCGGAGGCGAAGATGTTGACGCCACGGACCTTCACCATGTCGTCCAGTCGCTCCTTGATCCACATGCGACGGCCGGGATTGCCGCAGGCACACGGCTCGTCGGTGTAGACGGCGCCGTCGCGGGTGCGGAAGTTGAACCAGGTCGCCATCGTGCGCTGGCTGATACTGGTGAAGACGTGTTCGGCGAGATCGCCGGGCGCCGCGGGCTCGTTCCGCTCCGGGTTCCAGAACTGGTGGATGGTGTCGCGCTCGAACAGGTGCAGCCCGTTCTGCGCCGAACACTCCACCGCGAACAGCGGGCCGCCTTCGCTGATCCCGTAGAAATCCCGGGTACCACCGGGGATTCCCCACAGGTCTTCGATCCGGGCGCGTTTGCTCGCGGAGAACGTCTCCCCGCCCATCAGCAGCCCTTTGACCCCGCACGCCGCCGGCTCGACCCCGGCCGCGGCGAGCGCGGCACCCAGCGTCAGCGCATAGCTGGGGGTCAGCGCGACGACACTGGGGCGGTAGTCCTTCAGGAGCTGGATGCGGGCGGCGGTGTCGAGCGGCGCACCGGCGGGAATGACAGTGCAGTTCAGCCGGCGGGCACCGTAGTAGAGGCCCCAGCCGGCCGCCCACAGGGACAACGGGAAATTGAACAACACGAAATCTCCCGGCAGCGCGCCCGCTTCGCGCAGCAGTCCGGAACCTTGGGCACCGAAGACGCCGAAGCCTTCGTGCGTGTTGATGAAACGGCCCTGCATCCCTGAGGTGCCCGTCGTGTGGTAGATCAGGGCACCGGACTCGCCGATTTCACGCACGCCGGCGGTCAGCAATCCCCCGTAATCTCCGGGACTTTCCTCGAGCGCCTGGATGTAGTCACGCTTGGTGAGAGTCGGGCACCGGTACAGATCGGCGGGGGTCCGCACGTTCGCGGCCGACATCCCGGCCTCCCGGAAGCGCCGCGCCCAGTACGGGGAGCGCCCGATGACGTGTTCGGCGGTGCCGGCCAGGTGTTCGGTCTGCCAGTGCTCGATCTCCCGCCGGCCGGGTGTTCCCGGTCCGGCGGATGGTGAAGTGGGGTGAGTGGTGGGAGTCACGGTCTTCTCCTGTCTTCGTTGACGTCCCGTGACGGACTAGGCCTGGGTGAACCGGATCGCGAGCGACCGGTGGCCGTGGAACCCGAAGAGTTCGACCGGCTGGGCGGGGTTGTCGTGGGCCGGTTCGATGAGCGAAAGTCGTTGCAGGAGGCGGGTGATCGCCAGGTCGGCTTCCCGGCGGGCGAGGCTTTGGCCCATGCAGGCGTGGGCACCCCGGCCGAAGGCCAGGTGCGGGGCCGACCGGTTGTCACGATCCGGGTCGAACCCCGCCGGCGAGTACACGTTCTCGTCCCGGTTGGCGGACGCGAACAGCACCATCAGTTTCGCGCCGGCCGGCAGCGCGATCCCCTGCACGTGCGTGTCCCGGGTGGTGACGCGGAACAGCCCCTGCAACGGTGATTCATAGCGCAGCACCTCCTCGACGAAGTCGGGCACGAGCGAGGGATCCTCGCGCAGTCGCTGAGCCAGGTCCAGGTCATGGATCAGCACGTGCATGGCGTTGCCGAGCAGGTTGGTGGTCGTCTCGTTGCCGCCCACCAGCAGTTGCTGGCACAAGCTGAGCTGCTCCTGCCGCGTCAGCGCCGGGACGAAGTCGTCGCCGGCACCCTCGACGATCAGCCTCGACAGGAAGTCCGGCCGCTCGTGCAGATCCGCCGCGGCCGCGCGCTCGTCCAGCAGGGCGCTCACGTAGTGCTCGAACTCCACCGTGCTCGCGGCCGCGGAGTCGACCCGATCCGGGGGAATGTTGCCCGCCTGCGCCGAAATGAAGTCATCGGACCACTTCTTGAGTGTGTCCAGCATTTCCGGTGGGAAACCCAGCACCTGACTGATGACGCTCATCGGCAACGGATAAGCGAATTCGGCGACGAAGTCGCACGAACCCCGGTCGGCGAAACCGTCGATCAATTCGTCGACGCGCTCGCGGATGCCCGGGGTCAACCGGCGCACCGTCTGGGCGGGGGCGAACGCCCGCTGCACGATCTTGCGGTACCGCGTGTGCTCGGGCGGATCGGTCAGGATCAGGGTCGGTACCCGCGGATACCCGGGGCCGCCCCGCAGCCGCGCGGCCGCGTCCGGATTCCCTTTGAAAACGTTTCGCCCGGACAGTGATTCCCGCGAGGAAAACCGGTCCGGATCGCCCAGCACCTCGATACAGGCACTGTAGGAGGTCACCAGCCACAGGTTGTGTTCCGGCACTTCGACCAAGGGGGCCTGCGCGCGGAGTTGTTCGTAGGCCGGGTAGGGGTCGGCGACCTGGGCCGGGGACAGCAGTTCGAGTTCATCAGGTTCCGACCGGCCAGCCGGTCGGAGATGGGGACAAAGAGAGGTCATGGCGGTGTCCTTCGCTGGGTGCGTGGGCCGGTCAGTGGGTGCCCGGGGTGATGGCCCCGAGAAAGAGGTAGTCCCAGAAGCGATCGCCGATCTCTTCCGGCGAGTATCGCTGGGCGGGCCGCATCCACAGGTACGCCCAGCCGGTCATCCCGTCGATGGCCAGCATGAGCAGGTGCGGGTCGATGTCGGCACGGATCGTGCCCGCCTGCCGGGCGGCGCTGATCATGTCGGTCAGGCCGGCCCGGTAGGCTTCCAATTGCTGCGCGATCTTGGTGAACGCGGTCTGGTCGATGGTCGGGCGTTCCTGCCAGATCACGGTCAGGATGTCCTGCTCGTCCGCGATGACCCGCATGCGGCCGCGGATGAACTGGCGGAGCCGTTCCGTGGGGTCGACACTCAGCCCCTCCGCGGCCCGGAGCTGGGCGATCAACGCGTCGGTGCCGACCGTGGCGATCTCGGTCAGCAGCTCTTCCTTGGTCGGGTAGTGGTGGTAGAGGCCGGCCTTGGACATCCCGACCGCGTCGGCGATGTCCCGCATGGACGTCGCGTTGTACCCCTGCTTGCGGAAGAGGGCGGCAGCAGCGCGCACGATCCGCTCGGGGACCGAGCCCCGCCGAGTCGTCTCCATGTCACCGCTCCCGTCTCGCCGCTTCACCGGCCAGCCGGACGGTATCACCGACGCGCCCGTCCGGTCAACGGCACCCACCCGGTCTCGGCGAGGGGGTCACGGTCGCTCCGGCCGGACAGGCGCCGGTCGGAGCCCGAAGATCGCGCCACATGCTTCTGAACAGGGAATTTCCTGCTGAATCGCAACCGGCCTCCACTCGCGGAGGCCGCCCGTCGACCAGGCCGCGACTGGGACACGGCGACCGCTTGACGTGTGGGCTGGACCACTGTTACCGTTCCGCCTCGACCGGCCAGCCGGACGGTTTTGGAGATGATCAGTCCCAACTCAAGGAAGAGATGAGGCATGACCACAACCCCCGTGCCGGAGGCACAACTCCCGGCCACCGGAATCCACCGGCCCGCCTACGGCCACTTCATCGGCGGCCGTTGGGCCGACGGCGCGTCCGACGAGCGGATCACCCTGCTCAATCCCGCGGACAACAGTGTGCTGGCAACGGTTCCGTCGGGTACCGCGGCGGACGTCGAGCAGGCCATTGACGCGGCACAGCGCGCGTTTCCGTCGTGGGCGGCGACTTCCCCGTCGCAACGACAGGCTGTTCTCTACGAGCTGGCCCAGCGGCTACGCAAGCGCGCCGCCGACTTCGCGCTCTTGGACACCCTCAATCACGGACCGACCATCACCGAGACCTCCGGGTTCTTCGTCCCGCTGGCCATCGAGCAGTTCGAACTGTTCTCGGGCGCCGCGTGGATGCACACCGGCTCCACCCGGGTCAGCGGCGAACGCCTCGGGCTCGTGCACCGTGAGCCACTGGGGGTCTGCGCGCAGATCATCCCGTGGAACGCCCCGCTCCTGATGTTCGCGGCCAAGGTCGCGCCGGCGCTCGCGGCCGGCAACACCGTGGTGGTGAAACCGTCGGAGATCGCCAGCCTGTCGGTCCTGGCGTTCCTCGACGAGGTGTCGGACGTTCTTCCCCCGGGCACGGTCAACGTCGTGAACGGGTACGGACCCGCGGTCGGCGAGCCGCTGGTGACCGACCCGCGAGTCCGGAAGGTCGCCTTCACCGGCTCCCGCGCCACCGCGCGGACTCTGATCGGCTACGCGGCCGCGAACATCATCCCGCAGACCATGGAGCTGGGCGGCAAGTCCGCCAACATCGTCTGCGCCGACGCGGACCTCGACGCGGCCGCCGAGGGAGCGGCGATGTGCGTGGTCGCGAACAAGGGCGAGTTCTGCCTCGCCGGCAGCCGGGTGTTCGTGCACGACGAAGTGCTGGACGAATTCCTCGACAAGTTCACCGGCGTGCTGGGGCGGATCAAGGTCGGCGACCCGACCGACCGCGCGACCGGCCTCGGCCCGCTGGCCTCCCGGGCCCAGCTGAAGAAGGTCACCGGCTACCTGGAACTCGGCCAGGCCGAAGGCGCCCGGCTGGTGTGCGGCGGCACCGTCGCCACCGTCGACGGGTTCGCGTCCGGCAACTTCGTCGAGCCCACCGTGTTCGCCGACGTGGACAACACCATGCGGATCGCGCAGGAGGAGATCTTCGGCCCGGTCTCGACAGTGCAGCGGTGGACCGACGAAGACGATCTCATCGCCCGGGCGAACGCCTCCGAGTACGGCCTCGCCGGTGGTGTCTGGACGAGCGACCTGCGACGCGCGCACCGCATCGCCGGGCGGCTGGACACCGGGACCGTGTACATCAACCAGTACTACAACTTCATGGAGAACATGCCGATCGGCGGCTACAAGCAAAGCGGTTTCGGCCGCGAATTCAGCCACGAGGTACTCGAACACTACACACAGACCAAGGCGGTGATCGTCAACCTGCGCGAGGGACCGCTCGGGATGTTCGGCTAGACCTCCGGGGAACGGTGCGAGCAGCGAGATCCGCGCCGTTCCCCGGACGTCCTCACGTCCCGCCGCCGTCGCGGCGGCGCCGGGAAGATCAGCGGCCGTAGGCTTCGAGCAGCCGCAGCCACACCTCACTGACGGTGGGATACGCCGGGACCGCGTGCCAGAGCCGGTCCAGCGGCACCTCGCCGACGATGGCGATCGTCGCGGCCTGCAGCAGTTCCGCGACGTCGGGGCCGACGAGGGTGAAGCCGACGATGACCTTCCGGTCCTCGTCGACGATCATGCGGGCCTCGCCCCGGTAGCCGTCGGTGTAAAGCGCGGAACCGGCGACGGCGCCGAGGTCGTAGTCGACCACCCGGATCCGCAGCCCGGCGGCTTCGGCAGCGGCCGCGGTCAACCCCACCGACGCGATCTCGGGTTCGGTGAAGATGACCTGGGGCACCGCGCGCTCGTCGGCGGTCGCCACGTGCCGGCCCCACGGGCCGTCCTCGACGGTTTCGCCCTTCGCGCGCGCCACGATGACGTCACCGGCAGCGCGAGCCTGGTATTTACCCTGGTGGGTCAGCAGTACCCGGCGGTTGACATCCCCAGCGGCATACAGCCACCCGTCACCGACCAGCGAACCATCCTCCCCCACGACGCGGAGGGTGTCGTCAACGGTGAGCCACGCACCCGGCGTGAGGCCGATGGTGTCCAGGCCGATGTCCTGGGTGTTCGGCGTGCGGCCGATCGCGACCAGGAGTTCGTCGGCCTCGATCTCGTCGCCGGTGGTCAGGCTGATGTGCACCGTTCCGTCGTCGGTGCGCTTCACCGATCCGGCCTCGGCGCCGAGGTGCACCGACACACCGGCGTCCTGCAAGGACTCGGTGACCAGCGCGCCGACGAACGGCTCCGCGAGCGGCAGCACTCCGTCCCGGGCCAGCATCGTCACGGACGACCCCAGTTCGCTGAACGCGGTCGCCATTTCCGAGGCGACCACGCCACCGCCGATAACGGCGAGCCGGCCCGGAATCTCCTTCGCCGCAACCGCTTCCCGGCTGGTCCACGGCGCCGCGGCGCGCAGGCCGTCGATGTCCGGCACCAACGCGCCACTACCGGTCGCGACGACGACCGCGTGCCGCGCGGTCAACGCGGTCGTGGCGCCGTCCGCGCCCGTCACCTCGACGACCCGGGGAGAACTGATCCGGCCCTGGCCGCGGTACAGCGGAATACCCACCGATTCGAGCCAGGACACCTGCCCGTCGTCCTGCCAGTTCGAGGCAAAAGAATCGCGGCGGCGAAGCACCGCCGCGACATCCAGGCCACCGGTCACCGCTTCGCGCGCCCCCGGCAGCTTCCGAACCGCCCGGAGGGCGGCCCCACTGCGCAGCAACGCCTTGGTCGGCATGCACGCCCAGTAGGAGCACTCACCGCCGACCAGTTCCCGCTCCACAATGGCGGCGCTGAGGCCGCCCTGCACCACCCGGTCGGCGATGTTCTCGCCGACCGGACCCGCACCGATGACGATGACGTCATAGGTGACGTCCATCGTCAGTTACCTTTGGCCGCGCGGCCGAGGCGGATCGCCGAAACGAGGAAGAAGATGCCACCGAGGACGGCGTAACCGGCCACGCTGCTCAGCGTCGGGTTCGCCCCGGAGGCGCTGATGACGAAGTTCGCGCCGGCCAGCACCGAAATACCGCCGCTGAGGATCATCGGCCACTGGCCACCCATCTTGCGACGGCCGATCGCCACGATCAGCTGCACGACGCCGGCGACGATCGCCCAGGCACCCCAGACCCGCAGCACCGCCGACACACTGGACGCGCTCGTGATCGCCAGGCCGATCGCGGCCAGCAAGCTGATCCCGATGTTCACATACAGACCGCGAGCCGCGCCGGTGGCGCGAGACGACCGAGAGTCCACAACGGCCGCCGCGACATCGAACAGCGGGTAGATGATCACCAACGTGATCCCCAGCGGTCCGAGGTTTGCCTTGGTCAGGAACAGCAAGGCCGCCCAGACGATGGCGAACCCGAACCGCACGAAATACAACCGGCGCAGCGCCGAGGCGACTCCGCCGGTGGCGGGTGAATCAACAGTGGTCACAACGATCCTTTCGAAGAACTGACGAAGGGGAAGTACTGGTCGGCCGACTCGCCGCCGGCCTCCTCGATCGCGTGTGCGAGGCCGAACGTTCTATCACGTGCAACGGTGGCACACCTTCGCCGCGACGTCAAGACGGAACGTTCTATCTATCTACTAGATCACTGAGCGTGCGCCGGTTATGGCGTGTTCCTCCACAATGGACTCAGTCTGGTTGGATCCATGAGACCTGGATGAGTTGTTTGCCGTTTTTGCGGGTGACGAGGTTGCCGCGGCCGGGGGGCATGGGGCCGGGTTTGACGGTGCCGATGAGGGCGCCTTCGTCTTTGTTGCCGTTCATGA
>NZ_JAJKFK010000004.1:0-122925 GCF_021653975.1 Amycolatopsis sp. GM8
CCACCGAGGTCGAATCCGCCCTCGTCTCCCACCCCACCGTCGCCGAGGCCGCCGTGGTCGGCGCCACCGACCCGACCACCGGGCAGGGCATCGTCGCGTTCGTCATCCTGCGCGGCAACGCCGCCGACGGCGGTGAACAAGCCGTGCAAGACCTCCGCAACCACGTCGCCAAAGAAATCGGCCCCATCGCCAAACCCCGCCAAATCATGATGGTCGCCGAACTCCCCAAAACCCGCTCCGGCAAAATCATGCGCCGCCTCCTCCGCGACGTCGCCGAAAACCGCCAAATCGGCGACGTCACCACCCTCGCCGACTCCACCGTCATGGACCTCATTGTGCCGCGCCACGGGGCGCGAACGAATGACTGAAACCCTGACCCGAGTGGACGAGTTGCCGAGCCGGGTCCAGGCGCCTTGCCTCGTATCGGCGCAGTGCCTCGGGGATACTGCTGCGATTTCCTTTGCCGTCAAGCGCTTCGGCGAGGGCGAGAGCGTCTTGCGCCGACGCGCTGAAACCGCTGCCCGTCATCGGTGAGGGCAGGTGAGCGGCATCGCCGACAAGGCACACCCGCCCGGAGACGAGTCGCCGCGGCAGGTATTCACCGATCGGCGTGCCGATGACCTCTCGCCGGGAAATACATTCGAGGATGACTTCCCGCCACGGGTTGGGCCAGATTTCCCTGGCCTCGTCCGCGAGTTCGTCGAAAGTCGCGTCAGGAATGTCGGCGGATCGAAGCGAGCGCTGGACGATATCGTCGACCACGGCGCCACATTTGCGTAAAAGGTCGTTGCGGCCGGAGTCGTACCATCCCCAGCCGAGTCGCCGCCTGCCCGGGCTGACCGACCCGTCCGCTCCCGGCAGATAGTAGGCGTTGAGGCAGTAATCCCGTTCGTAGAGGATCGCGAGATCCGATGACCACGGCCGTGACCGGATTTCGCGCTCGTCGATCAGACCCAGCCAGATCACGTAGCCGGAAAAGGTCGCGTCGGGTGCTTCGGGGATGGTGTGGCGCCGCACGACACTCGCGTGGCCGTCGGCACCGACTACGAGGTCCGCGTGATGGGACTCCCCGTCGTCCGTCACGGCCCACGCTGATCGGCGGTCCTGACCCACGTCGGTCACACGGGCCGGCGAACGGTGGGAAATCCTGGGGTCGGCTTCCACGGCCGCGCGAAGGCTGGCGTGCACGTCAGCCCAGGCCTGGGCGCCTGACGGGACGACGGCTGCTCCTCGACCGGGACGCCGGCCTGTCAGGCGCTCCAGCAGCCCGTCGCTCACGGGTAGCGCGGCGCCGGTCCGGACCTTGCGGGTCGAACGCTCCAGCATCGTCACCCGCATCCCGATGCGCGACAGGGTGAGCGCGCTCATCAGGCCGGCCAGTGAGGCACCGACGACGATGGCGGAACCGCGGGTCCCGGGGTGCGATTCGTGCTGGTCTTCTGTCATGGATGACTTCCTAAAGTTGTTGTCCTGAAACGACTTCGGTGTGCTCCCGGGCCGGGCGCAGTGCCCAGGCGGTCAGGATCGCGCCGATGAGCGCGAGCACACCCAGGCCGATGACGACGATGTGCAGCGCGTCGGCGAACGCGTGACCGGTGGGCTCCGGCACGTGCTGGCCCTGCACCGCCGCGACAGCGTCGGCGGTCGAGGTGCGGGCCGCTGTGACCGAGATGAGGACCGCCGCGGTCGCGGCCACCGCGAGTGACTCGCCGGTGATCCGCATCGTGTTGAACATTCCGGCCGCCGCCCCGGCCTTGTCCACGGGGACCGTGCTCAGCGCCGCGTTGTCCATCACCGAGAAGGCGATGCCGACCCCGACGCCGAAGAGCAGGAGCGACAACGCGTTCACCCACGGTGAGGAGCCACGGTCCATCACGATGAGCCCGAAACTGCCCACCGCGATCAGGACCGGACCCGTGACCAGCAAGGTCCGCATCGACCACCGGGACGTCAGCCACCGGGCCGTCAGCGGCACGAGCAGCACCGGGACCTCGATCGGGATCAGCTCGACCGCGGCACGCCACGGGCTCGCGCCGCCGCTCTGCAGGAAGACGGGGAGGAACACGTTCAACGCGGCCAATCCGAACGTCACCGAGAACGGCATGCACATCAGCGCGGTGAACGCGGAACTACGGAACAGGCGGACGTCGAACATCGGGTGGCTGCTGCGGAGTTCGACCAGGACGAACGACCCGAGCAGCACGATCGTCGCCACGAAAGCCAGCAATGTCCACAGGTTCGACCATCCGGCCTCGCCGGCCTGGATGAACCCGAGCGACAGCACGAGCAGCGCGCCGCCGAAGCAGGCCATGCCGGGCAGGTCCGGCCGGGCCGCGGACGGGTCGCTGGACGGCGGTGTGTACCGGGAAGCGACGAAGGCGATGGCGGCTCCGGCGGCGATCACCACGAAGATCGACTGCCAGCCCAGTGGCGCGAGCGCGCCGGCGATGAGCGGCCCGGCAGCCGTGCCGCCACCGAAACTCGCGCCGAGCAACCCGAACACACGAACCCGCTGCGCTCCGGAGGTGGCGTGCGCGAGCACGGCCGAACCGGCGGACACCACGGCACCGGCGGCGAGCCCCTGGATGCCGCGCAGCACGTCGATGAGCACGATGCTGGGCGAGATGGCGATCAGCGCCATCGCCAGGCCGAACGTGGCGATGCCGGCGCGTAACACGAGCCGCCGCCCGAAGCGGTCCGCGAGGCTCCCGGTGGCGAGTACGGTCGCGGCGAAGATCGCGTTGTAGGCGTTCTGCACCCACTGGGTGCCGGCCGCCGAGGCGTTGAGGTCGGCCGCCATGTCGGGCAGCACGATCGCCGGTCCGGTCACGGCGAAAGGCAGGAAGAACGAAGCGAGCAGGACGGCGCCGAGCGACGCTCGGAAGGTGGCCGAAGAGATCGTCGGCGCGGGCGGATCGGAGACCATGTGTCCAGACTGGAAGATCCCGGCGCGGCTATTCAGGGCCGGTAGGTACGGCGGGTCGCGCGACCGGGGCACTCCTGAACCTGGGTACTCGCAAGACCACCCAGGTTCAGACGACCTGCGCGCTGTCGGGAAGCCGGGTGCGCCCCAGCCGGCGCACCACCGTCATCTCGGTCAGGTGGCGGTGCTCGTCGGAGAGCCGGACGAACCGTTCGTGGTCCCGGTCCTCGATCGCCGCGATGAGTCCGGCGTGCTCGCCGTACAGGCTCTCCGCGCGATCATCGACGTAAAAGATGAAGGCACGATAGAAGCCCGACATGTACCAGAGACGATTCACCTCGTCCCGGACCCGCGCGAGCGGTGAGGCTTCGAAGGCCGTGAAGTGGAAGTCCTTGTTGACTCGCTGAAAGCCCAGCGGGTCGGCCAGCGGATCGATCGTCGACAGGTGCTTGTTGAGCTCCTTCATCCGGTCGACGTCGACGAGCGCGAGTTCGGCCGAGCGGATCAACTCGGTCTCGAGGAGGCGCCGCATCAGGTAGATCTCCACGAGATCTTCACTGTTGAACCTGCCGACCGTGAAGCCGGTGTTGGGCCGATGGTCGAGGATGCCCTCGGCGTGCAGTTGCGCCAGCGCCTCACGGAGCGGGATGCGGCTGACACCCAGCGTGTCGGCGAGGTCCTTCTGCAGAACCTTCTGACCGGGCAGCAGTTCTCCGGAGAGCACCATGGACCGGATGCGGGTCAGGCATCGTTCGACGCCACTCTCGACTGCCATGAGCCTCCACCTTGGTTCGGCTTGAGTCAGCTCTCGTGCCGGAGTATATACCGATCTGCATACGCGATCGTGTCATGCGGCGGCCTGGACGGGCAATCTCCTGTGGTATAACTTCTGGCACGCACAAATGTATAATCATTGCGCTGGAAGGCTTGGGAGGAAAGCGAGTTGACAGCCAGGAAGGGCCACATCGCCGAGTTCCCGCCCACGGACCTCTCGCCGGCCGAACTGAGGTTCAAGCAGGAGGTCGCCGATTATCTCGATGAGCGGCTGCCCGTGGGCGGTTACCGCCGGAGCCTCGGGATCGCCGCTCTCGTGGACGCGAAGTTCTCCGCCGATCTGGGGGCGCGCGGGCTGATCGGCATGTACCTGCCGGCCGAGTACGGCGGGTCGGGAAAGACGGCCGTGGACAGGCTCGTCGTCGCAGAGGAGCTACTCGCCAGGGGCGCTCCCGTTGGGTACCACTGGATCGCGGACCGGCAGATGGGTCCCTCGATCCTCGCCAACGGCACCGACGCTCAGCGCGGCGAGTTCCTTCCGCGGATCGCGTCCGGTGAGCTGTCGTTCTCCATCGGCATGAGCGAGCCGGACGCCGGCTCGGACCTCGCCGCGCTGCGGACCAAAGCCGTGCGGGACGGCGACGACTGGGTCGTGTCGGGCAGCAAGATCTGGACGAGCGGTGCCGCCACCGCGACCCATGTCCTCGCGGCCGTGCGGACCGGACCGGGCAAGCGCGACGGAATCACGCAGTTCATCATCGACCTGCACCGGCCCGGCGTTCGGGTCGCACCGATCGAATTCATCGACGGCACCCGGGACTTCTGCGAGGTTCACTTCGACGACATGCGGGTTCCGGACGACTGCCGGCTCGGCGCGGTCGGACAGGGGTGGACCCAGAACACCGGTGAACTCGCGCTGGAGCGCGGCGGCGTCGACCGGTGGATGTCGCTGATGCCGCTGCTGGACGAGTGGTCCGGCCGCTGCGATCGCTCGGACCGCGCTGCCATGGAGTACCTGTCCGCCGTGTGCTGGGGTCTGCGTGGACTGTCGCTGTCGATCGCCCGCCAGGTGGACAGCGGCCATTCGCCGGTCGTGGAGGCGGCGCTGGTCAAGGAACTCGGCACCACCTTCGAACAGGAATGCCTCCGGTTCCTGAGCGACGCGTTCGGCGGCACACCGAAACCCGATGCCGCCGACGAGTACGAGGCACTGCTGGCCAAGGCGCTGCTGATCGCACCGTCGTGGACCATCCGCGGGGGCACGAACGAAGTACTGCGCACGATCGTCGCGAAGGACATCCGGTCATGAGCGAAACGACCATCTCGACCGGCGACCCCGAATTGGTGGCCCTCGTCCGGACGCTGAACCAGGACCTGGCCGAAGAGAACTCGCCGTTCAACAGCGAGCTGTGGTCGGCCATGTCCGACGCCGAACTCCAGTTGATCGGGATCCCGGAAGACGACGGTGGTCCCGGCGGCACGCTGTCCGACCTGGTGGCCACCGTGTTCGAGTGCGCCCGAGCCGCCGCGGCCATCCCCCTGGTGGAGAACTGGCTGGCGCAGTACCTGCGGGCGAAGGCTGGGCTCGGTATCCGGCCCGGGGTGTCGATCTGTGTCGGGCCCGCGGAGCTCGGGCGAACCGCGCTGTCGATCGATGGGCTCACCTGGGCGCCGCACGCCGACGAGCTCCTCGTGATCGAGGGGAGTGAGCAGGCTTCCGCCGTGAGGCCGGTGACGTCCTGGATCGCGGACGCGACCACGCGATACGACCTGGCCGGACAGCCCGCCCAGGACGTCGAGATCCCGCTCGAAGGTCTGGGGGAGCCGGGACCGGTCGCGCACGGCGAGTTCGTCACGGTGACCAACCTGCTGCGCGCGGCTCAGCTCGGCGGTGCGATCCGCGGCTGCTTCGACCTGACTCGGGGTTATGCGGCCGAGCGCCACCAGTTCGGTGTCCGGATCGATTCGTTCCCCGCGGTGCAGCAACACCTGATCCAGCTCGCGCAGGCGGCCGCCATCACCCGCGTGTCGGTGTTCCGCGCCGCCGCGGCGACGGAGGCCACCCAGGCGGCCAGGGCGGCTCGTCTCGTGAGCAACGAGTTCGCCCGCGTCGCGATCCGGTGCGCGCATCAGGTGCACGGCGCGATCGGCATGACCCGCGAGTACCACCTGGCGAGCCTGACCCAGCGACTGCACTGGTGGCGGCAGGCCGACGCGCACCTCGCAGCGAAACCACACGAAGGGCAGACGATGTTCATCGACGACGTATGGCTCGACACGGCCGAGGCGGCGCAGCGGTGAACCAGGTGACCATGACCCGGGTTGACCACGTGGCGGTGGTCGAGTTCGCCGGCGGGCCGGGCAACTACTTCACCGTCGAACTGCTGAACCACATCGCGGACCGCCTGGAGCAGGCCGCCGACGAGGGGGCACGGGCGGCGGTGCTGACTTCGCCGGGGCGGCATTTCTGCGCCGGCGCCGACTTCTCGTCGATCGGGTCTTCGGTCGAAGAACGAGGCGAGGTGGCTGACCGTACCTACGCCGCGGGAGCCCGGATCTTCAAGCAGCCGCTGCCCGTGGTGGCCGCTGTCCAGGGTGCCGCGATCGGGGGTGGGCTCGGCCTCGCATGCGCGGCCGATTTCCGGGTCGTCACCCCGGAAACGCGGCTGGAGGCGAACTTCACCCGCCTCGGCTTTCATCCCGGTTTCGGGCTGAGCGTCGTGTTGCCTCGCCTCGTCGGCCCGCAGAAAGCCTTGATGCTGCTGATGGAGGGGCGGCGGGTCGACGGCCGGGAGGCTGTGGGCCTCGGCCTGGCCGACCAGCTCGCCGACGCGGACGGGCTCATCGACGCCGCGATCGACCTCGCCGTGCGACTCGCCGCCCGCGCACCGCTCGCCGTCCAGGCCGTGCGCGCGACGCTCAGGCGCGATTTGATCCGCGACGTCGAGCAGGCGATGACGTGGGAAGCCGCCGAGCAGCGACGCCTGTGGGCCACGGAGGACGCGAACATCGGGCTCGAGGCCGCGCGGCGCCGGGAAACACCGAACTTCGCCGGGCGCTGAGCATTGACAGCGTCGTGTGCGTTTATGTATACAATGCTTGGTGTGTGCGGCGCCACATCTGATAGCTCGCGACAGGGAGGGCATCATGACCGCAACCGGGTCAGCCGGGAAGCTCCTGGTTTCCAGTTCCACGGCGAAGAATCTGGACTTCTTCGATCTCCGGACCGGTGAAAAGCTCGATACGATCACCGATCTGATCGCGGAGCCGCACGAAATGGCCTACGACGCCCGGCGGCGGCGCGCGTACATCGCGCACACCTATCGCGAGGGTGTCTACGACCAGGATGTGCCCAAGGGCCACGAGATCACCGTCGTGGACGTCGATACCCACCGGGTGGAAAAGGTCATCGACGCCGCGCCCTACTACGCTCCGCACGATGTCGAATACGACCCCGAGCTCGATCTGATCCTCACCGGAATCGAGGATTTCGAAGGCAGGCGCGGGGTGGTGCTGATCGACGCCGAGTCGCACGAAATCGTCGGCAATGTTCCCACCGAAGCCCGGAACTGCCATTGGCTCGCACTGGTTCCGGGACGGAAGGTGTTCGTGACGCACAAGGAGGCGCCGATCATCTCCGTCGTCGATCTCGTCAATCGCAGGCTCGAAGCATCGATCGAGGTGCCGGGTGGCGCGGAGGAGATCGACGCCTCGCCGGACGGTGACTTCGTGTACGCGGTCACGCCGCGCATGAAGGTGGACGTCGACCTCGGCGGAAGCGGGCATTTCTTCCGTCCGCGGCGCGATCCGTCGGATCCGGTGCCACGCCTGGTCAAGATCGACGTCGAGACGAACCAGATCGTCGGCGAGATCGAAATGGACGATTATCAGATCGGCCTGCGAGCCGGCCACGACGGAATGCTCTACGCGAGTTGCATGAACAACATGGAGCGGCCCGGAGCCAGCGTCGACCTGAAGACGTTGCCGCGCAACGACGGCAAGCTCAACATCGTCACCACGAAGGACATGTCCCTGGTGGGCTCGGTTCTCGTGGACGCGCTGCCGATGACGATCCGGGTGACTCCGGACAATTCCACGGCGTGGGTGGCGAGTCTCGCCACCGGGCGCGTGACGGTGGTCGATGTGCGGACGCGGCAACGCATCGATGATCTCGACAACAACGCGGGCGGGGCCTATGGCGGCACGCACGGGATGATCCTGTTGCCTCCGTCCTGACCGGCGACCCGCCCACTGATCAACCACGAGAAGAAGGAGCACACCGATGGGCCGCTTGGACGGCAAGGTGGCACTCGTAACGGGTGCGGCGCGCGGGCAGGGACGCGCCATCGCGGTGCGGTTCGCGCAAGAAGGTGCCGCCGTGGTCGCGCTGGACGCCTGCACGACGTACGCCCACATCGACTACCCGTTGCCCACCCCGGAAGACCTGGACGAGACGGCCGCGCTCGTCAAGGACGTGGGGGGACGGATCGAGACGGTTCTCGCCGACGTACGCGATGCCGACGCCGTGCAGTCCGCAGTCGATGTCGCGAAGGAGGCGTTCGGCGGCCTCACGACCGTGTGCGCGAACGCGGGCATCGGTGGCGAGCGCGGAAAGATGTGGGACACCCACGAGGACGTGTGGCGGACCGTCCTCGACGTGAACCTGCTGGGCGTGTGGAAGACGGTGCGGGCCGCCGTCCCCGCGCTGATCGAGTCCGGCGGGGGCTCGGTCGTGCTCACGAGCTCGCTTGCCGGGATCCAGGGGATCCGGCACACGTCCGCCTATGTGGCGGCCAAGCACGGTGTCGTCGGGATGATGCGCGCACTCGCGAACGAAGCGGGCGAATTCAACATCCGGGCCAACGCCATCCTGCCCGGCAACACGAACACGCCACTGCTCAACAACAAGGCCACCTGGCGGCTCTTCCGGCCCGACCTCCCGGACCCCTCGGTGGAGGACGTGAAGGAGACGATGCGGGGACTGGCACTTCTGCCCACCCCGTGGGTCGAAGCCGAGGACATCGCCAATACCGCGCTGTGGCTGGCCAGTGACGAGTCGCGTTTCGTCACCGGAGTCTTCATTCCCGTGGACGCGGGCTGGCACGTGCGAACCTGACCGCCCTGCGATAGAGGTGATCGCCCACGCCCCGCCGGGACAGCCGGCGAGGGCGTGGTCGTCGTTCCGGTCCACGAAGGAGCCGGCGAAGAGTGCTTCGCCGGCTCTTTCTGTTGCCGAGCAAAACCGCTCTTGACGTGACTGTAGTCACCTCCTACGTTATGCACATCATCACACAGAAAAATATGCAATCTGGGTGAGAGATGGCAGGGCGCCGGCGTGGCGGCCTGACCCGGGAACTCAAGGAGGAGTTGACCGTGAGCGAGGTGCGAGATCGCGCGATCGAAATCGGCGGGAGTGGCGAGAGCGGCCACCCGGGCAAGGCGTCCGTCGCGGCCTCCGTGCGGGCGAGGATCGGTGCCCTCCCGCCCTGGGCCGGCATCGTCACGGCCACCGTCATCCTGGTGATCGCGCTCTCCGCCTCGGAGCCGCTCTTCCTGACCTCGCGCAATCTGGAATCGGTGCTGACCGGGATGTCGCCGGTCCTGGTCATGGCGGCGGGCACCACGATGCTCATCACGCTCGGCTATGTGGACCTGTCCATCGGCTCCCTGATGGCCCTGTCGATGGTCCTGCTCGCCGGCATTTCGGGGCTCGGCTTACCCGGGATCGTCGTGGTGCTCGCGGTGATCGCGTTCGCCGGAGCGGCGTCAGGGCTGACGGCCGGGTTCCTGGTGGGCAAGGTTGGACTGTCCTTTTTCGTCGTGACACTGGGTTTGCTGACCATCTTCCGGTCGGCCGCCCAGATCCCGACGAAGGGCATCCCGCAGCCCCTGCGGGGTTCCGGTGCGGCGGTCGTGAACTGGATGAGCAACGCGACCCCGGGCGGCATCCCGGCCGCCTTCGCCATCGCGTTCGTCGTCGTCCTGCTCGCCGCCCTTCTCATGTCTCGCACGGAGTTCGGCAATGCGGTACGGGCAATCGGCGGGAACGCGGTCGCGGCCCGGCTGGCGGGCATTCCGGTCGGCCGGGTGAAGCTCCTGGTCTTCGCCCTGAGCGGGCTCACCGTCGGCATCGCCGCGATCCTCTTCGCGGGGCGCGGCGCGTCGGCGGACCCTAATGCCGGCGTCGGCTTCGAGTTGTCCGTCATCGCGGGAGTGCTGCTCGGCGGCTCTTCTTTTCAAGGCGGCAGCGGCACGTTCACCGGCAGCCTGTTCGGCGTCGCCTTCGTGGCGTTCGTCCAGAACGGCTTGGACCTCAACGGCGTGGAACCGTTCTGGCAGGGAGTTGTGACCGGTGTGGTGCTGATCGCGGCGGTCGGGCTCGAGCTGCTCAGGAAGCGGGCCTGACATGCTCGATCTCGAAGCCATCGACAAGAACTTCAGCGGTGTCCGGGCACTGCGCGGGGTCTCACTTCGGGTGGAACCCGGGGAAATCCGGGCCCTTCTCGGGGAGAACGGATCGGGTAAGAGCACGCTGGTCCGGATCCTCGCCGGTGAGGTCGCGCAGGACCACGGCAGCGTCCTCGTCAACGACGTGGTCCTGCCGCCACGGGACGTGCCCAGCCGCAAGGTGGCGTCCGTCGGTGTTGTCGGGCAGACCGCGGAGGTCTGCGCGGAGATGACGGTCGCCGACAACATGTTCCTGTCCGACCGGCGGCGCGCCGGCCTGCGGGGTCTGAAGTCCAGGCGGGCGGCCGCACGCGCCCAGAAGATCCTCGACGAGTGGGGGATCGAGCTGGACGCCTGTGCGCGGGTCGGTGATCTTTCGCAGGATCAACAGCACCTTGTGGAGGTGGCGCGGGTCATCGCACAGGACGCGAAGATCGTCGCGTTCGACGAGACGACCGCGTCCCTGACCGAGGACCACGTGCGGCGCCTGTTCACGATCATTCGGCGGATGGGCGAGCGGGGTGCCGCGATTCTGTTCGTGACCCACCGTCTGGTCGAGGTGTTCGAACTGTGCGACAGCGCCACGGTCCTGCGCGACGGCGAGCATGTGGAGACCGCGCCGGTCTCGTCCCTGGACACCGATCGCATCGTGCGGCTGATGGTGGGGCGGAGCATTCGCGACCAGTTCTTCCGGCCCGCCGCCGAACAGGGTTCGGTGATGCTCACCGTCGACGGTGTCATCGAGACGGCGAAGGGCGAGTCGTACCAGCTGCGGGTTCGCGCCGGTGAGGTTCTCGGTGTCGCCGGTCTGGTCGGCAGTGGACGGAGCAACCTGCTCGAAAGTATCTACGGGCTGCGGCGCCGGCAGGGAACGGTGACGTGTGGCGACCGCCGGGTGCGCATTGGCAGCCCGGCCGCGGCCATGGACGCCGGCATCGGATTGGTTCCCGAGGATCGCCGGCGCCAGGGCCTGGCGGTGGGTCAATCGGTGCGGCAGAACGCCAGTCTCCTCGACCCCGCGCGGCGCGGGCTCGCGCACGTGACGTCGTACGCCCGTGGCGAGCGGCATGTGACGACGATGCGTGAGCGGGTTCGCCTCAAGGCCCCCAATGCGCGGAACGCGGCGGGCACCCTGTCCGGCGGAAACCAGCAGAAGATCGTCCTGGGCCGCTTGCTGGAGGCGGCGCCCGGTGTGCTGCTTCTCGACGAGCCGACCCGCGGCATCGACGTCGGCGCGAAGCGGGAGATCTACGACCTGATCCACCAGCTGGCCGAACGAGGAACCGCCATTGTCCTCGTCGCCTCCGAGTTGCCGGAGCTGCTGGGTCTGAGCGACCGGATCGTCGCGCTGCACTCGGGTCGCGTGGTGGAGGAATTCCCGCGGGGCGTCGACGCCGTGGCCATCGGGCGGGCCATCACCGGAATTGGTCAGGTCGTCACCGACGCCGACCGAAATCCATTTTCGAGAGGAATGAAATGACTGGAAAACGGCATTATCTCGGCTATGCCGCATTGTCGGCCGCGCTGGTGGCCGCCCTTGCCGGGTGTGGATCGGGCGACGCGGCGAGTGGTGCGAACACGATCGCCTATCTGCAGCCGTTCGGGGCCGACCCGGCCGTGCAGTCGGTGACCTTCGGCGTGCAGTGCGCCGCCAAGCAGCATGGCGACAAGGTGCTCCTGTACGACGCCGCGCTCGATCAGAACAAGCAGATCAACCAGTTCAACACCGCGATGACCCAGGGTGCGACCGGGATCATCTCGCACACGGTGAACCAGGCGGCGATGTATCCCTCCTACGCGCGGGCGCACGACCAGAAGGTCCCCGTCGTCGACTTCGTGGGCGCCGACCACAACCCACCCAACGCGACCTATGTGGGTGAAGACCCGGCGGCTGTCGCCCAGGTGACGGTGGACGCGATCCTCAAGGCCATCCCCTCCGGCGCGAAGGCCGTCATGATCGGCGGGCCGCCCTCGGCGTCCGGTGTGACGCCGCGGCAGGACGCCTTCAAGGTGGCGGCCGAAAAGGCCGGGATCACGATTCTCGGCAAGGAAGACAGTCTCACCCTGACGCCGGACGACATCCAGAAGAAGGCATCCAGCCTGCTGCTGCAATACCCCACCGCGAACGTCATCTGGGGTATCACCGCGAATACCGCGGCAGTCGCGGGACAGCTGGCGAAGCAGCAAGGCATCCCGGTCGGAAACGGTGTGGTCAGTGTCGGCGCCGGCGCCACTGTGGACGTGGCCGACAAGGTCCGTGACGGCGCACTGACCATCATGGTCGACACCATGGGCTACGAGTGGGGTCAGGCGATGGTCGGGCTGCTGAACGACGCGATCGCCGGCAAGCAGATCAGCAATCCCGCGTTCAACTACCAGCCGTACACGAAGGACAACATCAGCACGTGGCTCGATCCCGCGAAACGGTGCGCATCCTGATCGCTTCGGGAACCACCCGGCACTCGGGTGGTTCCCGAAGCCTTGTGAGGCATAGTGAAGTGTGTACAATTACGCATACGTAATGCTTCCGGTGCACTGAACCCGGTTTCCTGCCGTCTAGCATGGATGCCGGTGCGACCTGGCGATCAAGGGAGACCACCGAGGTGGATGTGTTGCAATCCTCGAATAGCGTGACTCGCGTCGACGGCACCGCCGAATCAGGCCGCCACGAGGATCAGCCCCGCCGGCAGCACGGAGACCGGATCCTGACGGGCCGGGAGCAGTACCTCGACGACATCAGCGTCCCCGGCATGCTCCACGCGGCCCTGGCGCGCAGCCCGCACCCGCATGCGCGGATCGTTTCCATCGACGCCACCGCCGCTGAGGCGATTCCCGGCGTCGAGGTGGTCCTCACCGGGGAGCGCGCCGCCGGGATGGCCAAACCGGTACCGCATTTCATGGACCCCGGCTTGGCGGGCGGCCTCAATACCGCGGACTTCGGGGTGCTCGCCGTGGGCAAGGTCCGCTGGGTGGGAGAACCGGTGGCAGCGGTCGTCGCCGACTCACTGGCGACCGCGGAGGCGGCGGTGACCGCGATCGCGGTGGAGTACGAGATTCTGCCCGCCGTCTTCGAAGCCGAGGACGCGATGCGGGCGGAGGCTCCCCGGCTTTTCGAGCACTGGCCGGACAACGTCATCGGTCACCTTCCCAATACCGAGGGCGACGCGGACGCCAAGATCAGGGACGCCGAGTACCGTGCCTCGGCGCGTATCACGTCCGGACGGCATCAGCCGGTGCCCATGGAGACCAGGGGCTATGTCGGATCGTGGGTGACACCGGACCGGATCGAACTCTGGGCCGCCACCCAGAATCCCCATGTGCTGCGGACGCGGCTGGCGGACATGCTGGGGCTGTCCGAAGAACGGATCCGGGTCATCGCCCCGCGAATGGGCGGATCCTTCGGATACAAGTTCGTCGGCTTCCCCGAAGAGGTCCTGGTGTGCCTGCTGAGCCGGCTCACCGGGGCACCGGTGAAATGGATCGAAACGCGCGCCGACGAACTGCTGGCCGGCGGCCGCGAGTTCACCCACGACGTCGAGTTCGGTTTCAACGCCGACGGGGTTCTCGAAGGATTCAAGGTACGCAGCGTCGGAAACGTCGGATGCCTCGCGTCATGGAGCGG
Source organism: Amycolatopsis sp. GM8 (assembly GCF_021653975.1). GTDB lineage: Bacteria > Actinomycetota > Actinomycetes > Mycobacteriales > Pseudonocardiaceae > Amycolatopsis_E. The sequence continues at coordinate 13,767 of NZ_JAJKFK010000004.1, forward strand.
GTGGGGAATGGCCGCGCAAGGCTGCTTCACCTACCCGGGTGTCTACAAATGCGCCGACTACGCGGTCGAGGTCATTCCCGTCGTGACGAACAAGGCGCCGTGGTCCGGGTTTCGCGCCTACGGCAAGGAACAGGCGAACCTCGTGCTCGACCGGATCATGGACCTGATCAGCACGAAGCTCGGCATCGACCCCGCGACGGTCCGGTTCCGGAACTTCCAGTCCTCCGAGGGGATGCCGGGCTGGGTCCACAACAAGCACATCGACTCGGCGAACTACGCCGGGGCACTCACGAAGTTGCTCCAGTTCGCCGACTACGACGGGTTGCGCCGGCGGCAGGCCGAGGCCAGGAAGCAGGGCAGGCTGCTCGGCGTCGGATTGGGCTACGAACTCACCCCCGAGGGCGGCGAGATGTTCGACAGCCTGACCCGGGGCCACGACAGTGCCACGGTCCGGGTGCATCCCTCCGGCACCGTCACCGTCGCCACCGGCATCACCAGTCCGGGAACCGGCAACGACACCACCATCGCGTTCGTCGTGGCGCGCGAGTTCGGGATCGACCTGGACCGTATCGACACCATCCAGGGGGACACCGACCGCGCCCCGTACGGCTTCGGCATCATGGGCGGCCGGGCCGCCATGGCCGGCACAGCCGCCGCGGCCGACGCCGCCCGGGAAATCCGCCGGCACATGATCACGTTCACCGCGGCGGAATGGGGATGTGCCCCCGAGCAGATCGTGTTCGGCGGGGGCTCGGTCCGGGCCACCCACGACGAGTCGAAGTCGATGTCCTTCGAGGAGCTGGCCTCGTCGATCTACCGGCGCGGCTCGAACGGTTCGAGTCAGAGCGGCATCACACACGCCGACCTCGAAGCGACGAAGGTCGCCGGTCCGGACAACTTCCACCACGAACCGGACGAGCAGGGACGGATCAACTTCTATGCCTCCTATCCCTATTGCGCGGCCGTCGTCGTGGTGGAGGTGGACGGCGAGACCGGTGTCGTGACGGTCCAGGAGTGTTCGGCCGTTGACGACTGCGGTGCGGTCCTGAACAGCAACTTCGTCGACAGCCAGCTCTACGGCGCGCTGGCGCAGGGGATAGGCGGAACTCTCTGGGAGGACCTGCCTTATGACGAGACCGGCATTTCACAGGCACAAAGCCTGAAGGAGTACCTGCTGCCGCGAGCCAGTGACCTGCCGGCTTTCCGGGTGGCGCATCAGGAGACGCCGAGTCCCTTCACCAGGTTCGGGACGAAGGGGGCCGGTGACAGTGGCATCGGGTCGGGGATGGCTGCGGTGCTCAACGCGGTCAACGACGCCATCGCCCCACTCGGCGCGCAGATCCATCACCTGCCATTGAGCCCCCCGAGAATCCTGAACGCCATCAAGGCGGCGGGGGAGATGACGCACCCGTGATCCGCACACGCATGCGGTATCACCGGCCGCGGAGTCTTGAAGAGGCCAGCCAGGTGCTCCTCGAACACCACGGCAACGCTGCCGTCGTCGGCGGCGGAACGTTCCTGCTCCCGCGGATGACCCGTCATCTGCTGGAGTATGAGCACGTGGTGGATCTCAAGGATCTGGGGCTACGGCAGATCACGAGCACCGACGGCGAGATCGAGATCGGGGCCAGTGTCAGCTACGTCGATGTGCTGGAATCGGATCTGCTGCGGTCGAACCTGGCCCTGCTGCCGAGAATGGCCCGTGGCATCACCGGCGGCCGGCAGATCACCCAGCAGGGCACCCTGGTCGGTGCCGTGTGTTTCCATTTCCCCACGACGGATGCGCCGGGTGCTGTGTTCGCCCTCGACGCCATGGTCGACATCCACGGTCCTGACGGTCGTCGTTCTGTCCCGATCTCGGATTTCCTGATCGACGCTTTCGTCGTGGATCTGCGGCCCGGGGAGTTCGTTTCGTCGATGCGGTTCGCGCCACAACCGTCCGGTGGTTACTGCAAAGTCAAGCACAGCACCGGATCCTGGCCGATCGTCACCGCCAGCGCCGTTCCCGGACCGGGCGGGAGCGTTCGGATCACCCTGGGTGCCGTCGAGTCCCTGCCGGTGGTGGTGACGGTCGAGGACCCGCTCGACCGGACGGAGCTGAAGCACCGAGTGGACAGCGCCATCACCGCACCGTGGTCCGATGTTCTCGCGCCCGGCAGCTACCGCGCCGACATCGCGGCGGCCGTCGCGCGCCGGGCGGTCGAAGACCTCATGGGAGTACCGAAATGACGACAACAGAGCCCGACGACGAGGTCCCGACGCGCACGATCAGGCTCCGGGTGAACGGCCGCCAGCGCCGGGTCACGATCGAAGACCGCCAATTGCTCGTCGACGTGCTTCGCCATGAGTTGCATCTGACCGGTACGCATGCCGGTTGCTACAACGGCGACTGCGCGGCCTGCACCGTGCGCGTCGACGGCCGGATCGCCAAGTCGTGCCTGCTGCTGGCGGCCAGTGTGGACGGTTGCGAGCTGCGGACGATCGAAGGCATCTCGCCGGAAGGCGAGCTGGGGGACATTCAGCAGGCCTTCTGGGACTCGGACGCGTTCCAGTGCGGATTCTGCATCGCGGGGCATCTCTTCGCGATCGAGGATCTGCTCGAGTCCAACCCCGAGCCGTCCGACTCCGACGTCCGCCAGGCACTGACGGGAAACCTCTGCCGGTGCACGGGTTACACGAACATCGTCAAGGCGGCGCAACTGGCCGCACAGCGCCGCCGTGACGCGGTCGAGCACACATGAGAAAGGACGCTCCAGTGAGCAGCACCCCAACGGAAGGCCGAGGTCTCAAGCCGGTTCGGCGGGTCGTCACCGGTCTCGACGCCGAGGGCCGGTCGACCGTGGTGAGCGACGAGATCTGCCCCTTCAGCTTCGCGTTCCCCGGCATCCCGGACTACGGGGCGACGGATATCTGGCGGACGCCGGTGCCCGCCGACAACTCGGACCCGGCCGAGCCGTGCTACACGCCGTTCGAAGTCGAGCCCGCCGCGGGCGGGCTGGTCTTCCGGGTCTCGCAGTTCCCGCCGGACGAATTGTTCGTCGCGGACTTCGACCGGGAGGCCGCGTGGGGTGCCATGCCGGGGACCAAGCATGTAGCCGAGGGCGCCACGTTCGGGAACGGCACGATGCACGTCACGACGACCGTCGACTGCGCGGTCATCATCTCCGGCGAGATCTATGCGCAGCTCGAAGACGGCGAGGTCAAGCTGAGTGCGGGGGACACGCTGGTGCAGCGTGGCACCGTCCACGGGTGGAGCAACCGCAGCTCCGAGAACTGCGTCATCGTGTTCGTGCTCATCGACGCCGGGCTCGCGGCCCGCCAAGGCTGAGGTCGATCGATGACGACTTTGAGCGTTCCCGTACTGCCCGTGAGCTACGAGGGCAAAGTGGTGCTCGTGACGGGCGCCTCTCGGGGGATAGGACGCGTGCTGGCCAAGGGATTCGCGGCCTCCGGCGCCAAGACGGTGTTCGTGGCCCGTCGCGAACCGGAGCTCCGCAGCCTGGAGAAGGAGATCGCCGATGCGGGGCAGGACGGTCGCGGCCTGGTCGCGGATCTCGCCCATCCGGCCGGCGTCGAGGCGATGCTCGAGGCGGTGCGCAAGGAGTACGGGGATGTCGACGTCTTGATCAACAATGCCGGCATCGCCGGCCCCATGGCGCCGATCGAGGAGACCTCGCTCGAAGGCTGGGAAGAGACGCTGGCCGTCAATCTCACCAGCGTCTTCCTGGCGATTCGAGGCGTCGTGCCATCGATGAAGAGCAGGGGTGGCGGTTCGATCCTCAATATCGGCTCCATCAACGGCAAAACCCCGTTCGCCAACCGGTCCTCGTACGCGTCGAGCAAGATGGGCATGATCGGGCTGACCCGGACACTGGCGCTGGAACTCGGGCCGAGCGGCATCCGCGTCAACTGCATCCTGCCCGCCAACGTCGCCGGGGAACGGGTCGACGAGATCCTTGCCGCGCAAGCGAAGGCAAAGGGCGTCACGGTCGACGAGGCCCGGGAGCAGGTCCTCGCGCTCTCACCGCTGCGCACCCAGGTCGCGCCCGAGAGCATCCTGAACACGGCGCTGTTCCTCGCTTCCGACTACGCGCAACACATGACTGGACAGGACATCAATGTCACCGCCGGCATGCTCATGTCCTGAGACGCCGGCCGGCGACGTGAGGGGAGACAGGCGAGCGTGACCCACCGCGACGTCCGGATCTGCGTCTTCGGCGACTCGTTCACGGTCGGGGTCGGCGATCCGGCCGGCCTCGGCTGGGTCGGCCGCCTCGCCCGGCAAACCCGGGACGACGTACTGCTCACCACTTACAACCTCGGCGTGCGTGGAGACACCTCAATGCACCTGGTAACCCGTTTCGACGGCGAATTGACGCGGCGCCTTCGCACGGACGTCGAGACGAGAGTGGTCGTGTCGTTCGGAGTCAACGACACGTTGCTTCACGACGGCGCACCCACTGTGAGCACGGATGAGTCTTGCGCCGGTCTCGAAGCCTTGATCGACACGACGGCGCGTCGCCGGCTTCCGTTGCTGGTCGTCGGACCCACACCGGTCGCCGACGAGGACCACAACGCTCGAATAGCACACTTGAGCGCCCGGCTCGACGAGGTCTGTCGCCGGCTTGCGACGCCGTTCGTCGACGCCTACGCGACCTTGATCGGCTCGGCCGCCTGGATGACCGAGGTGCGCCGCGGCGACGGCGCCCATCCGAACGCGTCCGGCTACCAGGAACTGGCCGATCTGCTACTCCCCGGCTGGTCCCGGTTGCAGGACTCATTTTTCCCGGAAAAAGGCAGGAATCGATGACGGAACCACACCTGCACGCAGGCGGGCACACGTTCACCTGGCAGGAGGGCTGGGCCAAGCCACCCGACGGCCCGCTCGGCGACGTGGGCTGGGCACACCACGCCCTTGTCGTGACCGGAGACGGCCGCGTGATCGGTGCGCAGTCCGGAGGGGCCGCCGTGTGCTTCTATGCCCTCGACGGTCAATTGCTCGGCTCGTGGGAGTCCGGGCTCACCGAGATCCACGGCATGGCGCTCGACGGCGACCGGCTCTGGATCGCGGACCCGGCACTCAAGGCGGTGCCCGACGGCGCCGGTGGCTACGAGGCGGCCACACCGGGCGCGCACGGTCTCGTCGCGTGCTTCGACCTCGACGGCCGGCGCCTGCGTGATCTGCCACTTCCCGATCACCCCGCGTACGCGGAGAACCGGTACCAGCCGACGGCGGTCGTTGTCGCCGACGACGGCGCGATCTGGGTTGCCGATGGTTATGGGCAAAGCCTTGTGCACCGGTACTCGCCCGATGGCACGCTCACCCTCACGTTGACCGGCGAAGAGGGCGTCGGCCGTTTCGACTGCCCGCACGCGCTGTTCGTGGACCATCGCACCGACGTGCCGCGGCTGTACGTCGCCGACCGGACGAACGCCCGGCTGCAGGTTTTCGGCTTGGACGGCGCGTTCCTGCATTCGGTGACGGACGGCCTCAATTCGCCGAGTGCGATGGTCACCTACCACTCGCAACTGGTCGTCGCGGAACTGCAGGCGCGGCTGGCCGTGTTCGACATCGACGATCGTTTGGTGGGCCATCTGGGGGAGGACGACGCGGCGGCGGACCGGCCGGGCTGGCCCAATGCCGTCGCGGCCGACGGATCCATCGTGCGCCCCCCGGGACTGCGTCCCGGTGAGTTCAACAGCCCGCACGGGCTGGCCGTGGACGCACGCGGCGATCTTTACGTGGCGGAATGGCTCGTCGGCGGGCGCATGGTGCGCCTGCGCCGAGACTGACACCCGCCGAGCCCGCTAATGAGTTACAGCAGCGTGTGTTGACAGTCACAAGTTGTGTATGCATTATTGGATGCTACGGACGTGGGCGTCTCATGTGTGCAGGCAGAGACGCCACCAAATGAGGAGCACAGCGTTGACGACCATGAATGTGATGACGTTTGCCAGTGGTACCCCCGACCGGCCCTACGACCCGGTCGATCTCTCGTCGACGGCGTTCTGGTCCACCACGATGGACGAGCGGGAGCGCGCGTTTTCGCAGTTGCGGAAGCGGGGCACGCTGACCTGGCACCGTCCACTCGAGGACCAGGTGTACGAGGTTCCGGACGACTACGGGTTCTGGGCGGCCACCACCTACGACGACGTCGTCGAGATCACCAAGCGCAGCGGTGACTTCATTTCCGAGGCCGGGATCCTGCTGGAGAACCTGACTCCGGAGATCCTGGAGATCTCCACGTCCATCATCCAGATGGACCCGCCGCGGCACACCAGCATGCGGCGCCTGGTTTCCGCCGCCTTCACGCCCAAGCAGATCAAGCGCATCAACGACCGGATCACGGCCAACGCCAGGACGGTCGTCGACAACCTGCTCGCCAAGATCGACGAGGGTGGCGGGAGCGCGGACTTCGTGGCCGAATGTGCCCAGCTGCTGCCGATGCACAACATCAACGACATGATGGGCGTCCCCGACGGTCTGCGGCAGCAGGTCACCGCCGAACTGAACATCGCGAATGGCTGGGGCGACTCGGAACTGGCCGGGATGACCAAGGACCAGGTCGTCGACCGCATTTACCAGGCGGTGAGGCACGTCAATGACGTCGCGGTGTCGCTGGCCGCCGAACGGCGTGACGACCCGCAGAACGACCTGATCACCGCGCTGGCACAGGCCGAGATCGACGGTGAAAGGCTCACCGACAAGGAAATCGGGTCGTTCTTCCTGCTGATGGTCAGCGCCGGCAACGACACCACCCGTCAGTCCACCAGCCATGGCCTGCGGGCATTGACCACGCACCCAGAACAGCGGGAGTGGTTGCTCGAAGACCTCGAGGGCCGCATTTCGACCGCGGTCGAGGAGTTCGTGCGCTGGGCCACGCCCATCATGACCTTCCGCCGTACCGCGGCACGCGACATCGACTTCAAGGGCGCGCAGATCCGCCAGGGCGACAAGGTCGTCATGTTCTACAGCTCGGCCAATCGCGACGAAACCCGCATCGACCGCCCGCACGAGTTCGACCTTTCCCGCCATCCCAACCCGCACATCAGCTTCGGCGGGGGAGGGATCCACCACTGCCTGGGCAACCAGCTGGCCCGCTTCCAGCTTCGCGCCCTGTTCACGGAGCTACTGACCCGGGCTCCGCAGCTCAAGGCCGGCGACCCCGAACTGCAGCCGGGCACGTTCTTCCACGTCGTCAAGTCCATGCCGGTGTACCTCTGAGGCTCCGCGAAGGAAAGGAAAAGCGTCATGCGCATCGAACTCGACGAAGGCAAATGCTGTGGGCTGGGCATGTGCGAAGCGGAAGCCCCGGACCTGTTCGAGGTGCAGGACGACGGGTCTCTCGCCGTCCTCAATGCGCGGCCAGGGCCGGAGCAGCTCGAGCGTGCCCGCGCCGCCTGTTCGGCCTGCCCGGCCGGGGCATTGCAGCTGGTCGAGGCCTAGCCGGGACCACCGAACCAGCATCCGGAGCGAGAACGCATGCACTCTGTCGTGACCGGACCGGTCGCCTCACACGGGACCCTGCTGCTGCACGGAGCGGGAGGCGCCCCGGCGGCGAACTTCCCGTTCCAGGCCGAGCTACCGGGCCGGGTGGTCGCCCCCTATTACCCCGGCACGGGGCCGGTGCCCGTCGCGCCGTCCGTTGACGTCGACAGCCTTGTCGCGAATGCTTTGAGCGCGGCCGACGACGCGGGACTGGCGACGGTCGACGTGGTCGGCTACTCGCTCGGCGCGGCCGTTGCCGTGCGGCTCGCCGCCCGCCGTCCGGACCGCGTCCGGCGCCTGGTGCTCGCCACCGGGTTCGCGCAGGCGAGTCCCTCGCTGCGGATGGCCTGCGCCACTTGGCTTTCCTTGCTGGAGCGCGCCGGCGACGTGGAGCAGGCACGGGCCGTCGGCCGGTTCCTTGCTTGGGTTTCCTCGAGTGAGCAGCACTGGCAACGGGCCGGCCTGGATCCGGACGAGGTGGCGTCGTTGATCGCCGCGGACATCCCGCCCGGGACGGCCGCGCTGGTGGACCTGATCCGCCGTCTCGACGTTCGTCCCGATCTCGGGCAGGTGCGGGCGCCGACCGTGATCATCGTGCCCACGGGGGACCGGCTCGTGCACCCCGCCCACGCCGAGCAGCTCGCGGCGGGCATCGCCGGGGCACGGCGGGTGGAGGTCCGCGCGGGTCACAATCTCGGCTGGGAAGCCCCGGACGAGTTCCGGACCGCCATCGCCGAGCACCTGGCCGGTACCGGGTGAGGCAGCGGATCTTCCCACTCGTGCTCGATCGGCAGGATCCGAAGGGATTGTCTTGGTTATGAACGACCTGGTTGTGGTCGGCGCGTCGCTGGCGGGCCTGCGGGCCGTCGAAGCCGCCCGCGCGGCGGGTTTCGGCGGCAGGATCACGTTGATCGGCGCCGAACCGCATCTTCCTTATGACCGGCCACCGCTGTCCAAGCAGTTTTTGGACGAGGTGGCCGCGGGTGCCGACGAACCGAGCACCGTCTTTCACGACGAGGCCCATTTCGTCGACGAGCTGGGGGTGACCCTGAGGCTGGGCGAGGCCGCCACGGCGCTGGACCCGGCCGGCCGGCGTGTCATCCTCGGCGCCGATACGGTCCCGTATGACGCCGTCGTGATCGCGACCGGCGCGCACGCTCGAACGCTGCCGGCAGGCCGTGGGCTGGCCGGTGTCCACGCGCTGCGCACCGTCGACGACGCGCACTCCGTCCGGCGGGCGATGGACACCGCCGAGCGCGTGGTCGTCATCGGCGCCGGGTTCATCGGCTCGGAGGTCGCCGCCTCGGCCCGCAAGCGGGGGCTACCGGTGACCATCGTCGAAGCCCTGGCCACCCCGCTGGTGCGTGCGGTCGGTCCCGAACTCGGCCTCGCGATCGCTCAGCTGCATGCCAAGCACGGCACCGACCTGCGCTGCGGTGCCGGTGTCGAGCGCCTGCTCGGCGAGGAGAAAGTGACCGGCGTGCGGCTCACCGACGGCACCGAACTGCCGGCGGACCTGGTCGTCGTCGGTGTCGGCGCGGACCCGGCGACCGGCTGGCTCGAGGGTGCGGGACTGACCCTGGACAACGGCGTCGTGTGCGACGAGTACCTGTGTGCCGCGCCGGGCGTCTACGCGGCCGGCGACGTCGCGAGGTGGCACAACCCGCTCTTCGGCCGGCTGCAAAGGCTCGAGCATTGGACGAGCGCCGCCGGCCAGGGCGAAGCCGCGGCCCGGAACGCGCTCGATCCGGAGAATGCGAAGCCCTATTTGACGGTGCCGTACTTCTGGTCCGACTGGTACGACAGCAAGATCCAGTTCGTGGGCATTCCCGACGCGGACGAGACCCGGGTGGTCGACGGGGACGTCACCGCTGACCGCCGGTGGATCGCGCTCTACCGTCAGGGCGACCGGATCGTGGGCGCACTGGCGGTCAACGGCCAGGCCGACATCATGAAGTACCGCAGGCTGATCAGTGAGCGCGCGAGCTGGCAGGACGGTCTGGACCTCGCCGAACGGCGCAGGCGATCGCTCGCGGCCAAGTCGGCGGAAGCGGTGGGGTCCGCCACGCGTTCGTGACACCATCGCGTCGACCGCCGTACCTCGAAGGCCTTCCGTCACCGCGAATGCAATAATCGTGACGCGCACGGGCCGCATCAGGGAGACTGCGGCGCAGGTCGACAGGTGAGGTTAGTGATGAACAGCCCGAACAAGGGAACCGCTGAAACGGCCGGATCCGGCGTCGACAAGAGTCTCGAGCAGATCCGGTCGATGGTTATCTCGGGTGAGCTATTGCCGGGCGAAAAGGTCCAGCAGTCCGCGCTGGCGGAACGTCTCGGTGTCAGCCGCATTCCCGTGCGCGAGGCCTTGTCCAAGTTGCATTCCGAAGGCGTCCTCGATCACCGGCCCAATACCGGTTATACGGTGGCGCGCTTCAACAGCGAGGACCTCTCCGAGATCTACCTGATGCGGCGGCTGCTGGAGACGGTGCTGCTCAAGTCCGCGGATCTGGCCCAGGTCGACCTGCGCACGCTGCAGGATCTGCACAAGAAGATGATGACCGCGGCCAAGAACCACAACCCCGACGAGTTCCAGCACTGGAACAAGAAGTTCCACTTCGAGATCTTCACCGCCTCGCCGCTGCAGGTCGTGCTGCAGGAACTGGAGCGACTCTGGTACATGTCGGGTTTCTATCGATCGATGTACCTCTACGAACCGGAGACCACGTCGATCACGATTCAGGAGCACCAGGGGATCATCGAAGCCGTCAAGGCCGGTGACGTCAAAGCCCTGATCAAAAGGAGCGACGCACACCGGTCACGGGCCGAACGCATCGTCGTGCAACGGCTCGGACGCAGCCGGACGCCGCACAACCGAGCGCGCCAGGCCTGAGCCGAATCACGAGGTCGACGACCCCGCCACCTGTGCCCTCGCGCGGATGACCGGATCGGCGGCTTCGATTTCGGTCAGCTCGTCGATCACATCCTCGGTGTCCTGCCCGATCAGCGGTGCCGGGCGCGGCTCGGCGAAATCGCCGGCGCCGAACCGTGCCATCGCCGGAATGACCCGGTAGGTGCCCGCGACGGGATGCGTGGCGGTCGGGAGTTCGTCGACCAGATCTTGGAGCGTGAGCACCCGCGTCGCCGGAATACCGATATCGCGGCAGTATTCAAGCCATTCATCCGTCGTCCTGAGCGGAGCGATCTTGCGGATGTCCCGGTAGAGCGAGTCGGAGTTGCGTAACGCGGCACGCTGGTCGACGTACCGCTTGTCGTTGTCGTCGCGAATGCCGACCTCGGTGAAGATCGCTTGATAATGCTTCGGCAGGTACGGAAAGAGATGAATCTGCCCGTCCTTGGTCTTGTGCGGCCGCCTTTCCGGGGACAGGACCCGCGGGTAGCCCGCGGCCGGGAGCCCGTCGTAGCTCACGGGCGGCACGCTGATCGCGCCCGACCCGTGCTCGGTCAGCATGAAGGCCGAGGTGGCCTCCTGCATGGCGACTTCGATGTGCTCGCCTTCGCCGGTGCGGGCATGACGCACGAGTGCGGCGGTGACGGCCTGCGCGATGACGAGCCCGCACACCTTGTCGGCGAAGATGGTGGGCATGAGCGCCGGTCGTCCCCAGACGCGTTCGATCATGTCGGAGACGCCGCTGGCCGCCTGGATGATGTCGTCGTAGGCCGGTTCGGTGGCGCGGTCACTGGCCAGCGGAAAGCCCTGTGCCTGGCAGTACACGAGGTCGGGCTTGAGTTCCGCCAGGGTGTCGTAGTCGATCTTCAGCCGGGTGAGCACCTGCGGGCGCATGGTCGTCACCACCACGTCACAGGTCCTCACGAGCCGGTGGATCAGGTCAAGGCCTTGGGGGGACTTGAGATCGAGGTCGACCGACCGCTTGTTGCGGAGCAGGTTGAGTGAGATCCCGGAGAGTTCGCTGTGCGGCCCTGGGCCCATGACACGGCTGGTATCGCCGCCCTGGGCTTCGACGAGGATGACGTCGGCACCCTGATCGGCCAGTATCTGCGTGCTCAGCGGTCCCATGACGACCCGTGTCAGGTCGAGGACTCGGACACCACTGAGCGGTCCGGTTGGCATCGCACTCGATCCCTTCGTCAGGAATGATCCCAATTTCAGATACACTAACGTATACGCGGGTGGATGCACCATGGTTTGCGCGGACGCTCGTCGTAGCGCTTCCCGGTTACCCGCTAGGAAAGATGCCGCTGCAGGGCATCGGAGACGACGTCAGGAATGGCGGTCGGCCGGCGTGTGACGGCATCGACGTACACGTGCACGAACCTGCCGAGCGCGCGCGGGCCGGATTCGATTTCGCCGGTCTCGTCCTGCACGAAAGCGGCGACCTGGTAGACGACGCTGCTGTTTCCCCGGTGGGCGAGGCGGATGCCGATGTGCACCTGGTCGGGAAAACTGATCTGGGCGAGGAATCGGCACGAGCTTTCGACGACGACTCCGATCGCGGGCAGCAGACGCGTGTCCGTACCCGTCGCTTTGATCAGCCAGCCGTTGACCGCCGAATCGAAAAGGCTGTAATAGACGACGTTGTTGAGATGCCCGTACACGTCGTTGTCGGCCCAGCGGGTCGGAGTGGGGTACAGAATAGGGAAAGCATCCCGGGTCGGAATGTCGTCCGGGCGCGGGTCCCGCACCGAGGTCATCGACCGCTCCACTCGGGCTTCAGTGTTTGACGCAATGCCGTGCCATCGGCGAGGGCCTCGAACGCCTCGTTGATCATCGACAGGGGAAGTTCGGCGCTCTTGAGACGATCGACCGGTAACCGGCCGGCGCGCCAGAGCGAGATCATGGCCGGAATGTCGCGCTGTGGCTGGGCCGAACCCATGTACGAGCCGAGGATGCGCCGGTTGGTGGCCACGATGCTCAACGCCGGCATCGTGAACGTCGCGTCCGGGTGTGGAAGGCCGACCGCCACGGTCGCGCCGCCGCGTCCGGTCGCCGCGTAGGCCGCTTCGAGGACCTTGGCCGATCCCGCCACCTCGAATGCCCAGTCGACACCGCCATCGGCGTACCGGGCAAGGTACGCGGCGGCGTCCTCGGGAGCGCAGGCGTGCGTGGCGCCCAGTTCGAGCGCGAGGGTCTGCTTCGCGGGAATCGGGTCGATGGCGATGAGGGGGTTGGCGCCCGCCGCGGCGGCCGACATGACCGCGGCCTGCCCCACGCCGCCGAGTCCGAAGACGGCGACGGAGTCGCCGGGGCCCACCGACGCCGTGTGTGTCACCGCGCCGAACCCGGTGAGCATCGCGCAACCGAAGAGCGCCGCGATGTCGTCGGGTACGTCGTTGCCGACGACCACCGCCGAGTTGCGGTCGACGACGGCGTGCGACGCGAACGCCGAGACGCCCAGGTGGTGCCGGATGGACGACTCGTCCGGCGCGCGGAGCCTCGAGCCGCCCCGCAACAGTGTGCCTTCACCATTCGCCGCGGCCGCTGCCGTGCACAGCGCTGGACTGCCCGCGTTGCAAAACTGGCAGACGCCGCATGAGGGCACGTAGACGAGAACGACTTTGTCACCGACTTTCACGTCGTGCACACCGGTCCCGATGTCCACGACCGTGCCGGCGGCTTCGTGTCCCAGCAACATGGGCAGCGGCCGGGGGCGGTTGCCGTCGATCACCGACAGATCGGAGTGGCACACCCCCGCGGCGCCGATGCGGACGAGCAGCTCACCGGGCTGGGGAGGATCGAGCGACACGCTTTCCAGGGACAGCGGACGGCTGGCAGTGTAGGGACGGGTCGCGGGTGCCTCGCGGAGGACGGCGCCGATCGCTTCCAAGTGACTCTCCTCGGCCGACGGATACTGCCTGGGTCGCGCACGAGCGGCGCAACTTTGCATACATGATTGTACGCATATCAGGTCAGCCCGGCACGGACCGCGTTGCCCCCGAGGATCGCCCGCCGCTCGTTCTCCCGCAGCGTACTGGTGCGGATGTCGTCGACCGCCCTGGCCAGCCGTCCGCGTTGCGGATAGTCCGAGCCGAGCATGATCTTCTCGGCCGTCACGGTTTCGACCGCACACCTGAGCGCGGGCGGGTGGAACGAGCAGGTGTCGAGCAGGCAGCGCTCCCGCAGGTAGTACGCGCAGTCTTCGCGTGCTTGCCCGGTCCCGCTGAGATCGATCAGCCGCTGTGCGACATAAGGCAGGACACCACCGAGATGCGGTACGACGAGAGTCAGGTCCGGCACTCGGTCGAGCAGGCCCGACAGCATCATCCGGGCGACGACGGCCGATGACTCCAGCATCATCGCCAGGCTGCCGCCGAGGGTGAACCCGTCGAAGATCGCGTGGTGGGCGAGGTCGCCGAACTGTGGATGCACCTGCAGCGGCAGGCCGTAGGAGGCGATCGCCTGATGCACCGGTTCCGCCGCATCGAGGGCCGGGCCGGTCGTGTTGGCGAAGGCCACCACGCCGCGGACAAGTGGGTGGTCGCGCACGCGTTCGAGTTCGGTGACGCACGCTTGCGGATCCGGGTCCCCGAACGGGAGACAGACCATCGCCCGGAACCGATCAGGGCGGCGATCGGCGCCGGCCAGCAGCTCGTCATTGGCGCGACTGAGGAGTTCCCGGTAACGAGGCAGGTCGTCGCCAGGATCCAGGAGCGGTCCGGGCGGTGGCATGGAAAGCACGGCGACGTCGACACCGGCACGGTCCAGCTCGCCGACGCGGTCGTCGAGCGTGGTGACCTCGCCGCCCAGGTAACCGTGGACTTCCGGGCGCTCCGCGACCGCCGCGGCGAGCATCGTGGGCGGCGCGTAGTGCTGGTGGGTGTCTACGATCATGCATACCTCCGCGTCTCAGGTCGGAGTGTGCAGGACCGCGTCGCGCTGCGGTACGCCAAACCCCGAAGGTAGCCTATAGACGCGATCTATAGGAGGATCGATGACGGACCCGGGACCGCTGCGCAACCTCAATCTCAACCTCATGTCCCATTTGGACGCGCTGCTGACCTTTCGCAGTGTCTCCAAGGCCGCGGACCATCTCGGGCTCAGCCAGCCCACGGTGTCTTCGGCGCTGCAGCGACTCCGGCGTCACTTCAAGGACGAACTCATCGTCCGGGACGGCCCGAGACCCGAGCTGACACCGTTGGCGGCCGAGTTGCTACCGCTGGCGACCGCGGCCCTGGGCGCCGCGGAACGGCTCTTCACGAGTACCACGATTTTCGACCCCCGGACTTCCACCCGCGAGTTCCGGCTTGTCGGTGGCGACTACTGGGTCGCCTCCGTGGGGGCCGCGTTCGCGGCGTCCGTCGCCGCCTCCGGCTCGCGCGTCCGGATCCGGTTCGGCAAACTCGGCTCCGGCCAGGCTGGCCGGATTCTCGACGTGCTGCGCACGGTGGACGGCATCCTGGCGCCGCATGGCGACTTCCGGGACCTGCCGCACGTGGACCTGTGCTCGGCGGAGTGGGTCTGCCTCGTCGACTCCGCCAATGCGCGGGTGGGTGACGAACTCACCCGCGCCGATCTCGCTTCGCTGCCGTGGGTCGCCGTCACCGGCGATTCCGGGCCGAACGCGCCGTTGTGGGAACCCCTTGCGCTGCGGCGGCTCCGGCAGGCCGGGATCGAGCCGAACATCGCGGTCGTCGTCGACTCCTATCTTGCCGTGCCGTGGTTCGTCGAAGGCACGGACCGGATCGCCATCGTCCACAAAGGAATGCTCGAGCGCTTCGGCGAGCGCAGGCGCCTGCGCGTTATGCGCTGCCCAGTCGACCTGGACCCGCTGCTGCTGGCGTTGTGGTGGCATCCCCAGTTCGGCGAAGACGGCGGCCATCGCTGGCTGCGTACCGAACTGCGCTCCGTCGCCGAGGGATTGCCGGTATAGATCGCGCCTAAGTGGACCATCGGCCGTTCGCCGTTCCGGTGCGGCACCGGCTGGGGACACGCTGGGGCCGACACCAAAGGAGGCGCCATGACCGCAACCCCGACCCGGCAGCTGATCCGAGTGCGCTGGTCGTCGACCAACGACGAGGACGCTTTCGACGTCCAGAACCCGGCGACGGGCGAGACGATCGCCGTCGTCCAGGGCGCGGGCCCCGGCGAGGTCGACGCGGCGGTGCGGGCGGCGCACGCCGGCCACCTGAAGTGGAAGGAGCGCCCGCCGCTCGAACGCGGCCGCTACCTGCATCGCATCGCCCAGGTCGTGCGAGAGCACGCTGACGAAATCGCGGCACTGGAAACGAGCGACAACGGCAAGCCGACGACGCAGGCGCGCAGCTTCGATCTCGAAGCCGCGTCCGGGCTCTTCGAGATGTATGCGGGCATGATGGCGGCGCATCCGAGCGCGGCCACCAACAATGGACCGCTGCTCGACATCACCACGCTCGAGCCGTACGGGGTGATCGGCGCCATCGTGCCGTTCAACTGGCCGCCGAACCACACCGCCGGCAAGATCGCGCCGGCGCTCGCGATGGGCAACGGCGTCGTCCTCAAACCGCCGGAGCAGGCGCCGCTGTCGGTGCTGCGCATGGTCGAACTCATCCAGGAGGTCCTGCCCGACGACGTCGTGCAGGTCGTTCCCGGCCGCGGACCGGTCGGCGCCGCGGTGGCGCGCCACCCGCTGGTCCGGAAGATCTCGTTCACCGGGTCGCCCGAGACGGCCACCGCCGTGCTGAAGACCGCCGCGGACAATCTGACCCCGGCGCTGCTCGAACTGGGCGGCAAGAACCCGTTCGTCGTGTTCGACGACGTCGATCTGGACGAGGTCGTGCCGTGGATGGTGGAGGCGGCTTTCTTCAACCAGGGGGAGGCCTGCACGGCGGCCTCCCGTCTGCTGGTGCACGCGAGCATCTACGACGAGGTGGCGCGGCGGCTGGGGGCGGCGGTCTCCCGCCTGCGTGTGGGTGACGGCGCGAGCCCGGACACCCACGTCGGGCCGATGGTCACCGAAGCCCAGCGGAAGCGGGTACTGAACTACCTCGACATCGGGGTGGCCGAAGGGGCCGTCATCGCGGCACAGGCCGGCCTGCCCGATGACCCGCGCCTGTCCGGCGGCTACTTCGTGCGCCCGACCCTGCTCACCGGGGTCACCCCGGACATGCGGGTGGCGCAGGAGGAGATCTTCGGGCCGGTCACGGCCATGATCCGGTTCGAAGACGAGGCCGAGGCGATCAGCATCGCCAACGGCACCGCGTTCGGTCTGGTGGCGAGTGTCTTCAGTCGCGACAACGGGCGCGCGATGCGGGTCAGCAACGCCATGCGCTGCGGGATCGTGTACGTCAACCACTACAACCGCAAGTCGGTCGGAGTTCCCTTCGGTGGCGTCGGCGCGAGTGGGTACGGCCGGGAACACGCCCTGGAGACCTTGGGGGAGTTCGGGTTCAGCAAGAGCCTGCGCATCCCGAACGGGCTCGGTGAAATCCCTTCCTGGCCGCCGTCGCACGAGGTCGTCGCTGAGTCCTGATTGCCGTCCGGCCAGAACGTATACTAAGATGGATACACCCGACGCGAAGGAGCGGTTGTGCCGACCATCAAACATTGGATCGCAGGCGAGACCGTCGCCGGCGAATCCGACCGGCGGGCCCCGGTCTTCGACCCCGCCACCGGCCGGCAGCAGGCGGAGGTCCTGCTCGCGTCCACTGTGGACGTGGACGCCGCCGTCTCGGCCGCCACACAGGCCTTCGAATCGTGGTCGCAGACTTCGCTCAGCCGGCGGTCCCGGATCTTGTTCTCCTTCCGCGAATTGCTGGCGCAGAAAGCCGGTGAGTTGGCGGCGGTGATCACGAGCGAGCACGGCAAGGTGCTCAGTGACGCGCTCGGTGAGGTGCAGCGCGGCCAGGAGGTCGTCGAGTTCGCCTGTGGGATCCCCGCATTGCTGAAGGGGGAGTACTCCGACCAGGTGTCGACGAACGTCGATGTGTTCTCCTATCGGGAACCGCTGGGTGTCGTCGCGGGCATCACGCCCTTCAACTTCCCGGCGATGGTGCCGATGTGGATGTTCCCGATCGCCATCGCCTGCGGGAACACCTTCATCCTCAAGCCGAGCGAGCGTGACCCGTCCGTATCGATGATGATCGCCGAGCTCTGGAAGCGGGCCGGGCTGCCGGACGGCGTCTTCAATGTCGTTCACGGCGACAAGGAAGCGGTCGACGCGATCCTCGATTCGCCGGGCATCGCCGCCGTCTCGTTCGTGGGGTCGACTCCCATCGCCAAGTACATTCACGAGCGGGCCTCCGCCACCGGAAAGCGCGTGCAGGCGCTCGGGGGCGCCAAGAACCACGCCGTCGTCCTGCCGGATGCCGATCCCGAGTTCGTCTCCGATCACCTGTCCGCCGCGGCGTTCGGTTCCGCGGGCGAGCGGTGCATGGCCATCTCCGCGGCGGTGACGGTGGGCAGTTCCGCGGACCGGGTACTCGACAGCCTGAGCCGGAAAGCGCGCGAAGTTCGTGTGGGTGCCGGCAGTGACACCGGCAGCGACATGGGACCTGTCGTCACTCGCGCGGCCCAGCAACGGATCCTGGGTCTCATCGATCGCGGCGAGGAGCAGGGCGCCAAGGTCGTTGTGGACGGACGAGGCCTGAGCGTGGCCGGGTATCCCGAGGGTTTCTGGGTCGGCCCGACCGTTCTCGACGGTGTGACCACCGGAATGGACGTCTACCGCGAAGAGATCTTCGGGCCGGTGCTGTCCGTCGTCCGGGCCGAATCGCTGGACGAGGCCATCGCTCTCGTCAACAGCAATCCCTATGGCAACGGAACAGCCATCTTCACCTCGAACGGCGCGGCCGCGCGGCGCTTCCAGCGTGGCGTTCGCGTCGGCATGATCGGCGTCAACGTCCCCGTTCCGGTGCCCATGGCGTACTACTCCTTCGGCGGCTGGAAGGACTCCCTGTTCGGGGACAAGCACGTCCACGGCCCCGAGGGCGTGAGCTTCTACACGCGCGCCAAGGTCGTCACGGCACGGTGGGAGAGCACCGGCACCACGGAGGCGAGCTTCGCCTTCCCCACGAGCAGCTAATCAACGAGAAAGTGCGGCGACTGTGGACGAACTGCTGAGACGGCGCACGAAGGAAACGGCGCACACGCTTTTCCACACCTTGCGGAATGGCGTCGGGTTCGAGACCTGGAAGCGTTTCGACAAGGACCTGGCGCGCGAGCTGAGCATGTTCTTCACCGGCAAGCTCTACAGCCGGAACGTCATCTCGCAGAAGGAACGCGAGATGTGTGCGGTCGCCTCGCTCACGGTGCTCAATCGCCGGAACGAGTTGCGTGCGCATGTCCACGCGGCGCTGAACGTGGGCGCCACCCGGCAGGAGGTGGCCGAGGTGATCTTTCAGCAGGTGACCTATGGCGGGATGCCGGTGGTCGTGGAGGCGCTCGAAGTGCTGAAGGCCGTGCTGGACGAGTGCGGTGACTGGTAGGCCGTTGTCGGAGAGCGAATAGGAGTGCGCGCATGACCAAGAACAGGGCAGTGGCCTACCAGGGTCCCGGAGTCGTGGAAGTGGTCGACACGGAGTTTCCGGCGTTCGAACTCAAGGACGGGCCCGGGGTCAATCCCGCCAATATCGGGCGCAAGGTCAACCACGGCGTCATTCTCAAGACGGTCGCCACCAACATCTGCGGCTCGGACCAGCACATGGTGCGCGGGCGCACGACCGCCCCGGTCGGCCTGGTGCTCGGGCACGAGATCACCGGCGAGGTGGTCGAGGTCGGTCCCGATGTCGAGTTCCTCGCTGTGGGGGACATCGTGTCGGTCCCGTTCAACATCGCGTGCGGGCGCTGCCGCAACTGCAAGGAGGGCAAGACCGGGATCTGCCTCAACGTCAACCCGGACCGGCCCGGCAGTGCCTACGGCTACGTCGACATGGGCGGCTGGGTCGGCGGCCAGGCGGAGTATGTTCTCGTGCCGTACGCGGATTGGAACGCCCCGAAGTTCCCCGACCGCGATCAGGCATTGGAGAAGATCCTCGATCTGACAATGCTTTCGGACATCTTCCCGACCGGCTTCCACGGCGCGGTGACTGCCGGTGTGGGTGTCGGGTCCACTGTGTACGTCGCGGGAGCCGGCCCGGTCGGTTTGGCCGCGGCCGCCTCCGCCCAGTTGCTCGGTGCCGCCGTGGTGATCGTCGGGGACCTCAACGAGGACCGGCTCGGGCAGGCCCGCAGCTTCGGTTGTGAGACCATCGACGTCGGTGCCGGTTCTGTTCCCGATCAGCTCGAAGCGCTATTGGGAGTGCCTCATGTCGACGCGGGAATCGACGCGGTCGGTTTCGAAGCGCGGAGCCAGGGACACGGCGCCGGCGCCGTAGAGGCTCCCGCCACCGTCCTCAATGCACTGATGGCGGCCACCGCGGCCGGTGGCGCCATTGGCATCCCGGGTCTCTACGTCACCGACGATCCCGGTGCCGTCGACGAGGCGGCCAGGGCCGGCGCCCTCTCGCTCAGCCTCGGCACCGGCTGGGCGAAGTCACTGTCCTTCACCACCGGGCAATGCCCGGTCATGAAGTACAACCGGCAGCTCATGATGGCCATCCTGCACGACAAGGTGGAGATCGCGAAGGCGGTCAACGCCAAGCCGATCCCGCTGGAAGACGCGCCGCGCGGATACGCGGAGTTCGACGCCGGTGCCGCCACCAAGTACGTGCTCAATCCCAACGGGTATCTGCCGCTCTGACCGAACTCGCGGGCCGTTCAGCGGCGATCATCGAGCCGAGCAGATCGAGCGCGTGTGCCGACGGCGAACCCGGCTCCGCGGTGTAGGTGACCAGCATCTGACCGGGCGAAGCCGGTGTCGTCCACGCGACATAGGTGAGATCGATGTCGCCGAGTTCGGGATGCCGCATGAGGTTGAGACCACTGGACTTCTCGAAGACGTGGTGCTCCGCCCAGAGCCGGCGGAACGTCTCACTGCGCACGGCCAGTTCCCCCACCAGCGCGGTCAGCGCGGGGTTGTCCGGGTCCTCGCCCGCGGTCATCCGCAGGATGCCGACGGTCCCGCGCGCGGACTCCTCCCAGTCGCGATGACGGGCCGCGAGTTCTTCGTCCAGGAACAGCAACCAGGCGTTGTTGCGTTCGTGATCAGGCCGGGCGGCGAAATCCGTGAACAACCCGCAAGCCAGGTCGTTCCAGCCGATGACCTGCATCGTGCGCGTCATGACGAGCGCGGGCACAGTGAGGGTTTCGAGCAGGTTCCGGGCCGGTTCGGACACCCGTTCCTCCACCACGCGGCGCCGCGCACGGCGTCGCGGATGAGCCAAGTGGTACAGGTGCTGCCGCTGGGTGTCGTCGAGCTGCAGGACGCGGGCGATCCCTTCGAGCATCGACTCCGACGGCCGTCCCCCTCGGCCCTGCTCGAGCCGCACGTAGTAGTCGGTGGACAGCCCGACCAGCGCGGCGACCTCCTCGCGGCGCAGCCCGGGAACGCGCTGGCGGCCGGTGTCGGGCAGTCCCGCGGCGGCCGGCGAGACAGCGGCTCGCCGCGCCTGCAGGAACTCGCCCAGCTCGGACTTGGATTCCGTCGGTTCGGACTTGCTCATGTATCCATAGTGCCGCGAAAACGTCGATCGAGGGTGGGCCTGTGAGTACCCAGGTTGTGTGAACACCTTGATCGCCGCTGGTATGTGTATACTAATCTGTACTCAAAATGCGAGGTCATGGAGACACATGAAGACGCCGGTGATGACCGCTCGTCAACGAGTGATCGGCGTACTTCTCCTCGGCGCCAGCTTCATGTTGTCCGTCGACTTCTCGATCTTGAATATCGCCTTGCCCGTGGTGGGGCACGCCGTGGGTCTGGGCATCCACGATTTGTCGTGGGTGTCGACGGCGTTCGCGCTTCCCGCGGCGGGGCTCGCTTTGCTGTTCGGGCGTCTCGGTGATCTGTTCGGTCGCAAAGGAATGTTCCTGACAGGCCTTGCGATTCTGGCCGTGGCGTCCCTGCTGGGCGGTATTGCGACCAATCCGGTTCTGCTCCTGGGGGCTCGCGCCCTGCAGGGAGTCGCCGCGGCGGCGACGGCGCCGGCCGCCCTGTCGCTGCTGATCACGAGCTTCACGGACAAGCGCCTGCGGGCACGAATGCTGGGCCTCAACGGCGCGCTGCTGTCCGGCGGCTTCACGGTGGGCGCGCTCGCCGGCGGCCTGCTGGTGGGAACGTTGAGCTGGCGCTGGGCCTTCCTGATCAACGTCCCCGTTGCCATCGCGATTCTCGTGGTGGCCCCGTTCGTGGTGCCGGCAAGCCGGGCGCCCGAAGGTGTACGGCTCGACGTCGCCGGTGCCGCCTCCGTGACAGCTGGGCTCTTCGCTGTCGTCTTCGGTATCACGGAGCGTTCTCTGCCCTCGCTCGCGGCCGGGATCGTTCTGCTGATTGCCTTCTTCTGGATCGAGCGGCGCGTCAAGGCACCGTTGGTCGCGCTCGATCTGCTGGCACGACGGTCGGTCAGATGGGGCAACCTCGCGGTGCTGACGATCTTCTCCATGGAAGCCGGCCTGATCTTCCTGATGACGCTGTACTTGCAGGACGTTCTCCACTTCGGCGCGCTCACGACGGGCCTCGTCTTCGGCGTCCCCGGTCTCGCCTCGATCGGGGCCGGCATCCTGGCCGGACGGATCGTCGGCAAGCGCGGTGCGCGACGAGTGCTGCTGACGGCACTGGCGGTCCAGGGTGGGTTCACCGCGCCGCTCGTCCTGCTCGGCCACGCGTCGGGGTCGTTGTGGCTGCTGATCCCGGCCCTGTTCGCCGGGTTCTTCGGGCACATCACGTCTGTCGTCGCCGCGACCGTGACGGCCACGTCCGACGTGCCGGATTCCGACGCGGGTCTGGCCGCCGGCCTGGTGACCGTGAGCCAGCGAGTCGCGACCGCGCTGGGTGTGCCCGTGCTCGGTGGGGTGATGGCCATCCGGAGCGATCTTCTCGACGGCATCCACCTTTCCGTTGTCGTGGATGCCTTGCTGACGCTGGCGGTCATCGTCATCGTGGGTGCCGGCCTCAAGAAGGCTTCGCCCGACAGTCCACAATAGAGCGTGCTCAGGTGCCGTGGGCGAGATGGCGCGCGATCACCAGGCGCTGGATCTGGTTGGTACCTTCGAGAATCTGGAGCGCCTTGGCCTCGCGCATCTGACGCTCGACCGGGGAGTCCTTTGTGTAGCCGAAACCACCGTGCACCTGCACGGCGTCGGTCGTCACCTTCATGGCCGCGTCGGTCGCCAGTAGCTTCGCGATCGCCGCCTGCTGAGAGAACGGCAGGCCGCGATCGCGACGCCGGGCCGCGTCGAGCATCGCTCCGCGAGCGCCGGCGACCGCGGCCGCCATGTCCGCAACGAGAAAGCCGAGGCCCTGGTGTTCGATGATCGGCTTGCCGAAGGTTTCCCGTTCTGTCGCATAGGCCACCGAGTGGTCCAGGGCCGCCTGCGCGAGCCCCACGGCAACGGCGGCGATGCCCAGGCGGCCGCTGTCCAATGCCTCCAGCGCGATCTGCAGTCCTCGGCCTTCTCCACCGACCAGCCGCTCGGACTCGAGCCCGACCGCGTGGAAGTCGACCGTCGTGGTGGTCGAGCCGGACAAGCCCATCTTGCGCTCCGGCGGTTGAACGACGAGGCCTGGCGAGTCGGCAGCGACCAGGAAGCAGGAGATGCCGTGCGAACGGTCATCCGAGGTGCGCGCGAACACGGTGTAGAAGTCCGCCTCGCCGCCATGGGTCACCCACGCCTTGCTGCCGGTGAGCTCGAACCCGTCCTCGGTGCGGCGGGCCCACGACCGCATCGCGGCCGGGTCGGAGCCGGCGTGTTTCTCGGAGAGGCAGTAACCCCCGAGTTGCCCGCCCGACAGCATGCCGCCGAGCCAGCGTCCGGACTGGGCGGGCGTCCCCCAGGTGGCCAGCGGATAGCATGATGCGATGTGGACACTGAGCCCTAGACCGACGCTGGCCCAAGGTCCACTGATCTCCTCTAGTGCCTGCAGATAGACCTCGTAGGGCTGGCCCGCTCCGCCGACCTCCCTGGGGTACGGCATGCCCAGGAAACCGAGTTCGCCCAGCCGTCCGAAGACATCCCGGAGCGACTCGGATTCGGACTCCTTCGCGGCCCGTGCGCGCAACTCCTCTTGGGCGAATCCGCGAGCCCGGTCCACGATCGTTTCGGCTTCGGGCGTCGGCAGAAGTCTCTTTGCTGGCACGGAAACGATGCTAGTGGCAGTGCGCGAAACAATCGCCGATCGCACCGATTCTGTCCAAGTTTGAGACACACGATCCTTCCGCGTCGCACCTATCATCCTCAGCACGGTCAATGAAGTGGAGCAAGGTATTCGACGCAGAGAGGCGGCGGGTATGGCGGGTCAGCTAGCAGGAAAGGTTGCCGTGATCACGGGCACCGGAAGGGGCATCGCGCGGAATGTCGCCCTTAGGTACGCCAGTGAGGGCGCCAAGATCATTGGTTGCGATCTCAACGAGGAGACAGCCGCGGAGACGGTCGAACTGGTCCGTAAGGCCGGGGGAGAGATGGAGGCGCTGTACCCGCTCGATCTGACGGTCGAGGAAAACGCGCACCGGCTCGCCGAATTCGCCGCCGAGACCTATGGCGGGATCGACATCCTCTACAACAGCGCCGCGCAGTTCCGGATCGGGACGATCGAGGACATGTCGCTCGAGGACTGGAAGTTCTCCCAGGACAATGTGCTCACGCTCCATTTCCTGGTCACCAAGCACGTGATTCCGCACATGCGCCGGCGTGGCGGTGGCTCGATCGTATTCGTCGGTTCGACGACCGGCATTCTCGGCGCGGGTTATCCCGGCAATCTGAGCTTTCTCCTGTCGTACTGCTGCGCGAAGGCCGCGATCCTGCGCATGACGGTCATCCTCGCCAACGAACTGTCCGAGATCGGCGTCCGGGTCAATTCGGTCACCCCCGGCGCGGTCGGCACCGAAGCCGGGCTGGTGTTCTACGGCGAACCCGGCACGGAGAGCCGCCGCGTCTCGGAACTCGGCACGCTGGTGCCGAGGCTGGGCGAACCGGACGACATCGCCAATGCGGCGCTCTTCCTCGCGTCGGACCAGGCGTCCTGGGTGACCGGTCAGAACCTCGTCGTCGACGGCGGTTTGGTGGCCTCCGGCGGGATGGGCCCGGCCACGGCGGAGAACAAGGCGGCGATGGCGCCGATCATCAAGCAGTTCTCGGTGGTCGACGACCAATGGAAGACGAGCGGCGAGCCGAAGCCGCGCGTCTGACCTCCCCGGGAAGCGCTCACCCAGAGTGACGTGTGCCGCTCTGGGTGAGCGGGCTCGTGGGCCTTGACCTGGAGCGGACGCGCGTGCTTATGTCGCGGAGTGTTCGTGACCTGAGACAGGCCAACGAAGGTCTGCGGGGTGGTGGATGATGGCAAGAGCAGCGACGCAACAACGAGCGATCGAGCTGGCGCGCAGGCGTTTCCTCGCCGGCGAAAACGCGGACGGCAGCGTCCGGGACACGATCTTGCGCTCGTGGACGCGCTGTGTGGCTGCCGGCGTCAACCCGACCGGACCGATGGAGCTGCCGCATCGCGGCGCCGTGGACCCGGACAGCGCGCTCCTGCGAGCGGTACGCAGCGTGGTCGAGCCGATCTTCGCCGAGATGCGGACCGACGCCGTCGCGGTGCTCGTGAGCGATGCGCAGGGCCGGCTGCTGGGACGCTGGGCGAGTGCGCGGCGCCTGCTCGGGGCGCTCGACAGTGTGGCCGCGGCACCTGGCTATGACTGCGGCGAGCAACTCGCGGGGACCACGGCGCTCGGCACCGTCCTGGAGGAGCAACATCCCGTCGCCGTCCGGGGAGCGGAACACTTTTCCGAGGTCTACCGTGAGCTCTCCGCGTTCGGGGCGCCGATCATCCATCCCGTCTCCGGCACCTTGGAAGGCGCGATCGACTTCGTCTCGTCCACGAACGAGGCGTCCGAGTTGATGATGCCGCTCGCCATCCGCGCGGCCGGTGAGATCGGGACGCACCTGCTCTCCGGCTATGCCGCCGCTGACCGGGCGCTGCTCGACGGCTATCTCCGCGCGGACCGGCGCGGCTACCGGCGCCCGATCATCGCCGTGAACGATCGTGTACTGATCGCGAACCCGCTGGCGACCGACCTCCTCGCCGGGGTCGACCGGCAGCTGCTGCAGGAGAAGATCGAACGTGCCATGGCGGACGGCCGGCGGAAGGTCGTGCTGTGCGACGGTGAGCCGCCGGTCTACGCGACCATCCAGAAGATCGAGACCGCCGACAGTGTGGCGGGAGCTGTTGTCCAGCTACGCAAGGCGGAAGACGAGCCGTCGCGACGGTCACCCCGGCCGGCCGAGTCGCGGATGTCGGCAACGCTGCCCGGGAAAAGCGTGGTGTGGCGGCGATTCGTGCAGGAAGCCGCACACGCGGCCGAATCCCGGCAACACACGCTACTCGTCGGCGAGTCGGGGTCGGGAAAACTCACCAGTGCGCGACGGCTCTGCTCGGTGGCGAACGGCAATCCACCTCCGGCACTCGACGTCGCCGAGGCCATCCGCCGGTCGCCGAGGTCATGGCTCACCGAACTCGCCGAACGGGCCTCGAACGGCTCTGCGCCTCTGGTGCTGACCCATCTGGACAGAGTCGACGAGCGCGCGCTCGCCGCGCTCTGCTCCTATTTGGACGATCTCCGCGATCCGGCCTGGATCATCGGGACGTTCGGCATCGATGCCCGCCGTCCGTCTGCCCCTGCCTCGCTGACGGCCCGCTTTCCGCATGTCCTCCAGGTTCCTCCGCTGCGCGACCGGCCCGAGGACATCCCGGAACTCGTCGACACCATTGCGGCCGCCGGAAACCGTCGCGTCGACGAGGCCGTCAAGCGAACTCTGTCGTCGTTCGACTGGCCCGGAAACATCCGTCAACTCGAACGCATAGTCAAGGCGGCTTGCCGGGCCGGCGGTGGCGCCCCGGTCCGGCTCGATGATCTGCCTCTACAGTTCAGAACTCCCAAGCACAGGCGAACGTTGTCGAGGCTGGAGCAGGCGGAGCGGGACGCGGTCATCGCGGCCCTCCAGGCCACGAACGGCAACAAGAAGGCCGCCGCCGCCGATCTCGGGATCTCGCGGGCGACGCTCTACCGGCGTCTGGTCGTGCTGGATCTCGTGTAGCACCAGGCCCGATCACGCCTGACCCCGGTGAACCTTCGTGTCCAGTGATGAGACACTCGTACCCCTTCTGGCGCACCTATTCTTTGGTCAGCGAGGGCCTCAGCGCCCCGAATCGACACTCATCCAAGAACTGCGCCTGAAGGGACATTGTGTTGGAGCGGAGGATCGAGTTCCAAAGCGAGGGAGACACGATCGTCGGCACCCTCTACCGGCCGGACGGCCGCGAGGGGCCGTTGCCGACCGTGATCGGTGCCGGCGGCTGGTGCTACACCAAGGAAATCGTGCTCCCGCACGTCGCCAGGATCGCCGGGCGGGACGACGTGCAGTTCCTGGCCTTCGACTATCGCGGCTTCGGCGAGAGCGGGGGAGCGCGCAGGCAGCACATCGATCCGTGGGCCCAGATCCAGGACTACCGCAACGCCGTGACCTTCGCGGAGCGGCTGGACGAGGTCGACGAAAACGCACTAGGCGCGTTCGGTATCTCCTACAGCGGCGGTCACGTCCTGATCCTGGCGGCGGTCGAGCCGCGCCTCAAGGCCTTCGTGTCCGTGCTCCCGGTCGTCGACGGATACGCCACCCTGAAACGCTGCCACGGCGAGATCGACTTCCGCCTTCTGGAGAACGATCTTCTCCAGGACCTCCGGGACCGCTTCGACGGAAAGGGCGGTACGAAGGCGATGTCGTCGCCGGCACCGCACGAGGACCGGCCGACCTGGCCCTATCCGCAGGCGTACGAAGTGTTCAAGGTGCTCAAGGAAACGGAAGCGCCACTGCACGAGCACTGGAGTACCGCCGAGTCCACGCAGAACCTCCTCGCCTACAGCGTTTTTCCCTACCTGCCGAGGATCGTCGAGCGCTCGGTCATGATGATCGTGGTCTCGGGCGACAACATCACCTCGATCGACCTCGAAGTCGAGGCGTTCAACCGCATCCCGTCGCCGGACAAGTCGCTCAAGATCCTGCCCGCGGCGGGCCACATGAGTCTCTACTCGGATCGCCGTGACACGAACGTCGCCGCGGCACACACGGCCGAATGGTTCAAGCGCACATTGTCGCCGTCCTGGGAAACCGTTTGAGGCGCCCACGATGACCGGCTTCGAGTATCTGAAATTCACCGTCGCGGACAGGATCGCGACTGTACTGCTCGACCGTCCTCCGGTGAACGCCGTGACGCAGGAGATGTATCGCGAGATCACCGAGTTCTTCTCCACCGCCGGCGAGCTTGCCGACGCGATCGTGCTTTCGGGGGCGGGTAAGCATTTCTGCGGTGGTAACGACCTCGGCGAGTTCGCCTCGTTGACCCCGGACAACGCCGATGCCCGGATGAAGATCGTCCGGACGGCCTTCTTCGCGATCCAGGATTGCCCCATTCCCGTTGTGGGAGCGGTCAACGGCACCGCGGTGGGTACGGGTTTGGCGATCGCGGCGTCGTGTGACTTCGTGATCGCCGCGGACAACGCGCGACTCGGCGTGCCCGAGATCGGGGTCGGCGTGATGGGCGGAGCGCGGCATCTCGCTCGACTGGTGCCCGAGCCATGGGTGCGGTGCCTGTATCTCACAGGAGACCCATTGCCCGCGACGGCGCTCAAGGATCTCGGCGGGATCGTCGAGGTGTGCCCGCCGGAGGATCTGATCGAGACCGCACTCGAGTGGGCGAAGCGGATCGTGCGCCACAGTGGCGCCGCGATCCGGATGGCGAAGCGATCTCTCAAGGAGATCGAAACCATGGACATCAAGGACGGGTATACCTACGAGCAGGGACTGACCCGGGAGTTCTCCGGGCATCCCCACTCCAGGGAGGCCGTCCGCGCTTTGCTCGAACGCCGCCCGCCCGAGTTCGGGCCGGTCACATGACGCCGCCGGCATTGGAGGCGTATCGAGCGAGCGCGCGAAGCTGGCTCGCCGCGTCGGCACCGCCGCCTCTTCCGCAGGACTACCGGCTCCGGACCGAGGCGCTCCGCGAGTGGCACAGCACGCTGTACCGGTCGGGCTGGGTGGGCATCGACTGGCCGCGGGAACTCGGCGGGCAGGGGCTGTCGCTCGAGCATGCCTTGATCTTCATCGAGGAGTCGGCGCGCGCCGGGGCTCCGCAACCCTTCGGCGCGATCGGCCTGCATGTCGTCGGCCCGACTCTGCTGCGGTACGGGACCGGTGAGCAGTTGGCGCGCTTCGTGGAACCCCTCTTGTCGGGTAAGGAGATCTGGTGTCAGGGTTTCTCCGAACCGGACGCCGGCTCGGACCTGGCGTCGTTGCGAACGCGCGCCGTCCTTGAGGACGACGAGTTCGTGCTCACCGGCCAGAAGATCTGGACGAGCTGGGCGGATGACAGCGATTGGTGCGCCGTGCTCGCGCGAACAGATCCCGATCGTGCCCAGCACAAGGGCATCAGTTACCTGCTGGTGGACATGAAGACACCCGGGGTCACGGTTCGCCCGATCACCCAGATCACCGGCGACGCCGAGTTCTGCGAGGTCTTTTTCGAAGACGTGCGGGTTCCACGCTCGAACCTCCTGGGGCCGCTGCACGGCGGCTGGGAATTGGCGATGCACACCCTGGGCCACGAGCGCAGTGGATACGCCTTGCGGCGCCGTGCCGAACTTGAGGTGTCCTACCGGAATCTGCTGGACGCGATCCGGCTGGGGGATTCTGGTCCTGATGTGGCCGTGCGGATCGGCGCCGCCTACGTCACCCTCAGGGGCCTGTCGGCCCTTTCCCGTCGCGCCGTGCGGCGAGCACGAAACGGCGAGGTGCCTTCGCCATTGGACTCGGTCGACAAGCTGGCCCTCGCGAAGGGCGAACAGCAGCTGTTCGGGACGGCGCTCGATCTGCTGGGCGCGCATCGCGCGGCTCCGCTCACTGAGGGCACTTCGCTCGACGGAGAGCAGATCGTCAAGGACTATCTGCACGGCCGGGCCGCTTCGGTCTACGGCGGATCTGAGCAGATCCAGCTCACGATCGTCGCGGAACGTCTTCTCGGACTGCCGAGGATGAGGTGATCGAGATTTCCGCAAGTGACTTCGCGAAGGAGTTCGAGGCGGCGGCCGCCCGGCTGCTGGACGTTCAGATGGCCCGCACCCCGATTCGCGAACAGCTGGAACAGTCGGGCTGGAGCGAGCCACTGTGGACTTCGGTCGTCGACGCGGGCTGGCTGGATGTCATGCTCCCGCAGCACCTCGGGGGACTCGGTCTGGGGATCGGCGACGTCTCGGGGATTTTCACCGCCGCCGGCCGATACCTGTTGCCGGGCCCGCTCTTCGACAATGCCGTCGCCGTACCGCTCGCCGTGGGGCAGGCGACCAGAGACAAGCACTTGACGAACCTGATCGCCGGCAGGAAGCGAATCTCGCTGGCTGACGGCGCGGCCAGTGGCCAGGCCGGCGACAGCAGGCCGGTTGTTCGCGACGGCCGTCTGTTCGGGTCGGTCGATCTGGTCCGGCTCGGGGGTGCCGCCGACCATTTTCTGGTGGTCGTCGAGGAGCCGGAACCGACGCTCGTGATGGCCGATGCCGGCATGCCGGGAGTGAGCCTGCACCGGCGCCGGACGTTCGACTCCGCGGCGGAGCACGCGCGGATCGTTTTCGACGGTGCCGAGTTCGAGCCGCTTTTCGAGAACTGTAAAGGCGATACGGCGCGAGCGGCGGCGGTCGTCGCGGAACTGCGTGACGCCGCACGTCTGTTGTTCTCGTGTGAGATAGCGGGGACCGCGCGGCATCTGCTGGACAGTGCCGTTCTCTATGCGAAGGAACGAGAACAGTTCGGCCGGCCGATCGGAGCCTTTCAGGCCATTCAGCATCTCCTGGCCACTCTGGCGACCAGGCAGATAACGCTGGAGGCGGCCTGCGAGCAGGGGCTCAATTCATGGGATTCGGAACCCGCTAGCCGTTATGTCGCCGCCACCACGGCCAAGGCGATCGCGGCCGAGGTCGGCCGTGTGGTGGGGGAGGGCGCTCTTCAGGTGCACGGCGGCATCGCCTTCACCCGCGAATTCCCGCTCCACCGATGGCACGTGCACGTTCTCGGCCTGCAAGGCCGCTACGGCGACCAGCACACGATCGCGGCGGAACTGGGGAACCTTCTCGTCGGCAAGGAATTCGCGTTGTGGTAATTGATCGAGTCGAGAACTCTACAAGGGAGTGGAGGAACAATCGTGATCGAGTTCGGCTTGTTGTACGACTGGCGCAACCCGCCGCGTCCGGAATGGTTCACCCCGTGGCCGCAGTTCTACCGGGAAGGCTTCGAGCACATCGCCGAGATGGAACGCCACGGTGTGGACATCATCAGTTTCGGCGAGCATCACGGGGATGTGGACGGCTTCAATCCGCACATCGTGGAATCGCTGGTGATGGCGGCGGAGCGGACCAGCCGGGTGTCACTCGGCACGAACATCATCCAACTGCCCTACTACCACCCGGTGATGCTCGCCGAACGGCTGGCGTTCGTCGACATCATTTCCGGCGGCCGGCTGAAGGCATTGGGGCTGGGCCAGATCGGGTCTCCGTGGGACGTCGAGATGGAAATGCTCGGCGTGAACACGAAACACCGGCCGAGCCTGCTGGAAGAGGGGCTCGAACTGCTGCACCGCTGCTGGACCGAAGACGAGCCGTTCGACTACGAGGGAAAGCGGTACAAGGGCAAGTACATCACGATAACGCCCAAGCCGTTGCAGAAACCGAGTCCTCGCATGCAGGTCATCGGTGTGAGTGAGCAGTCGGCCGACCGCGTCGCGCGGATGGGATTCGATGTGGGCGGGCCCGGCGGCTTCTTCGACGGCTTGACCTCGAAGGAGCGGTGGGACGCCTGGTTGCCGATGTGGCAGAACGTGTGCGCCCGCCACGAACGCGACCCCGACGATGTGACCATCTCGGTGTTCGGGCAGTGCTTCGTCACCGACGATCCCGAGCGTGCCGCCGCACTGCACGGCGACGCGGTCGAATACTGCTTGACGTGGGAGTCGCGACCCTCGACCCACGTGTACTCGGACGAGAGCCTGCGGCACGGCGGTGACAAGGGACTGATCACTGGTCTGGACCTGCGGAAGACCTTCATGACACCGGAGGAGGCGATCGCCGAATTCCGCGCCACCCACGAGAAGCGGGCCCCTGACCAGTTCCTGCTGATCGCGACGCGTCCGGGGATGACGTGGGAACAGGCTGCCGAGTACCACGGCAACTTCATCGACAAGGTCCTTCCCCATCTGCAGGACCTGCCGACCCGTCGCTCCTCGGGCAGTCGATGACCGCGATGCCGGCCGGGCGGACGAGGGCCCGGACAAGATACGCCGAAGAGGGCCATTTGACCGGCGAGCTGCTGGACCGGCAGCTCGAACAGGCAGCGGCGGCGTGTGGTTCGCGGACGGCCATCGTCGATGGTGCGCATAGGCTGACTTACCACGAGATGTTCCAGCGGGTCGAGAGCCTGGCGCATGCCTTGCGGGGCCGGGGAATCGGGCCCGGTGATGTCGTCTCGTTCCAGCTGCCGAACTGGTGGGAGGCGTCGGTCGTCCACTTCGCCACGATCCGGATCGGTGCGATCAGCAATCCGCTCGTCCCGATCCTGCGGCATCGGGAGCTGCGGTTCATGCTGCAGCAGGCAGGCTCGAAGATCGTGTTCGTTCCCTCGACGTTCCGGGGGTTCGATCACGCCGCCCTGGCGAGCAGGCTCTGTGACGAGGTGGCCACTCTCGAAGCGATGGTGACAGTGCGAGGTGCGCGCGACCAGGCGCTGACGTTCGACGGCCTGCTCGGTGAGGGGACACGGTTAGCGGAGTCGAACGGTGGGGGAGAGCCTGCCCCGGTGAGGTCCGCGGACGATCCCGTCCTGCTGCTGTACACATCCGGCACGGAATCCCGGCCCAAAGGCGTCGTGCACAGTCACAACGGCCTCGTGTACGAGAACCGGACCATGATCGAGCGGTACTCACTGTCCGAGCGGGACGCGGTGTTCATGCCGTCGCCGGTGACGCATATTTCGGGCCTCCTCTACGGAATCCACCTTCCGGTCGCACTGCGGACGAAGGTCGCCCTGCTCGATCAATGGCGGCCCGAGCAGGGTCGTGACCTCATCAGAACCGAGAACTGCACGTTCACCGTGGGCGCCACACCGTTCCTCAGCGGCCTCGTCGACGTCGGGCCGGAGAACGGCGCCGGCACTTCGCTGCGCTATTTCGTGTGTGGTGGGGCGGACGTGCCGCCACAGCTAATTCGGCTTGCCGACGAGAAGCTGAAATGTGTCGCGGTGCGCGCCTACGGTTCCACCGAGTTTCCGACGCTGTCCGCGGGTGGCCCCGGTGACTCCGTGGAACGCCGTGCGACCACCGACGGGCAGATCCTCGGCGCGGCTGAGGCACGCGTCCTGACCGGCGACGACACGGTGGCGCCACCGGGTGTGGTCGGGGACCTGTACGTCCGTGGCCCGGAGGCCTTCCTCGGATATCTGGACGCGTCGGACACCGACGCGACGATCGGCCCCGACGACTGGATCAGCACCGGTGATCAGGCCGTCATCGATGCCGGCGGTTACGTCCGCATCACGGGCCGGACGAAGGACATCATCCTTCGCGGCGGCGAGAACATCAGCGCGAAAGAGGTCGAGGAGATCCTCGGCGAGCATCCGGCCATCCGGGAGGTCGCCGTTGTCGCGATGCCCGACAAAGTGCTCACCGAGAAGGCGTGCGCCTTTGTGGTGCCCCGCCCCGGCGCCACGCTCGACCTCGGCGAGCTGGTCCGACACCTGGAGTCGACCAATACGGCGCGCCAGAAATTCCCGGAGCGGCTGGAACTCGTCGAGTCACTTCCCAAGACGGCCAGCGGAAAGGTCCAGAAGGTGGTCCTCCGGCAGATCGTGAAAGAACGCCTCGCCGCGGAGCAGCGAGCCGCATTGAGCACTGACAGTTGATCCGACCCACGATAAGGGGAAACGATGAATCAGGGGCCAGAGCCGGCCGTCGAGATGAGGATCCTGCACGACGAGCCGATTCCGATGGACGACGGCATCGCATTGCGGGCCAATGTGTTCCTGCCCCCGGCCGATGGTGCGTATCCGGTGGTCCTCGCGGTCACGAACTACGCGAAGGATCTCCCTTTCTGCCAGGGTTACCCGGACGCCTGGGAAAACGCCCTCGAGACCGCGCCCGAGCTCGCCGAGCACACCTCCGGTAAATACATTTCCTTCGAGGCCGTCGACCCCGAGAAATGGGTGCCGCACGGGTACGCGGTCGTGGTCGTGGACGCGCGTGGCATTGGGAGGTCACCGGGTGTCGTCAACAGCTTTTCGCCGCGGGAGGCGCAGGACTATTACGACGCGATCGAGTGGGCGGCGGCGCAGCCATGGTCCACCGGCAAGATCGGCACGATGGGAATGTCCTACCTCGCGGTGTCCCAGTGGCTCGTCGCCGGCCTCCAGCCGCCGCACCACGGCGGGATGATCGCGTGGGAAGCGTGGAACGACATGCTCCGCGGACTCAGCTATCACGGCGGGATTCCCTCCACGTTCTATCGAAGCTGGTCCAATTCCCAGGTGCGGTCCGTTCAGCATGGTCTGGGCACACGCGGATACCGCAACCAATTCACCGGCAGGCTCATTTCGGGTGACGTGGAGCTTTCCCAGGAGGAACTGGACGCGAACATCGTGGACCCCTATGTGCAGGTGATGGAGCATCCGCTCGACGACGGTTTCTACGACCAGCGCCGGGCCCGGTGGGACAAGATCACGGTCCCGCTGCTGTCCGTGGGCAGCTGGGGCTCGGTGGGCGTGCACCTGCGGGGCAACTCGGAGGGTTTCATGCATGCCGCGTCGACCCAGAAGTGGCTGGTGATGCGCCAGTCCCAGGGCACCTTCGCTGGTATGTACACCAACGAGGGGGTCGAACTGCAACGACGGTTCTTCGACTTCGTGCTCAAGGGCGAGGGCGATTTCGCGCTGACCCAGCCCAAGGTGCGGCTCGATATCCGTAGCGCACGGGACGAGGTCCTGGAACAGCGCGCCGAGAACGAGTGGCCGCTGGCGCGCACGGAGTGGACGAAGCTTTACCTCGACGTCGGCAATCTCGAGCTGACCGAGAAGCAGCCCGATGAGGGGACCGCGAACTACCAGGGATTCAGCAAGCAGGGCCTGACCTTCCTCACTCCGCCGATGGAACGCGACACGGAGATCCTCGGTCCGCAAGCGGCCAAGCTGTGGGCTTCCTCGTCCACCACGGACGCGGACCTCTTCCTGAGCCTCAGGCTGTTCGACCCGGACGGGCAGGAGGTCCTGTTCCACGGCATGGCGGACCCGCAGGTGCCGGTCACGAACGGCTGGTTGCGGGCTTCGCAGCGCAAACTGGACGAGTCGAAGACACTCCCGTTCCGTCCTTACCTGAGTCACGACACCGTCAGGCCGCTCTTTCCCGGCAAGGTCTATGAGCTCGATGTCGAGATCTGGCCCACGAGCGTTGTGGTGCCACAGGGCTATCGGCTCGGTCTGATGGTCGCGGGTGTGGATTTCGATCACGGCCGTGAGTCCGTCATGTGGGGCAAGTCGGGCCTCGAATTGCGCGGTTCTTCGATCTGGCCGCACGTCGACCCGCTCCGCCGGCCGGCAGCCGTCTACGACAACGAGGTGACCCTTTACGGTGGCGGTAGCCGGGCGTCCTATTTCCTCGCCGCGATCGTTCCCCCGAAGTAGGCGAGCGATGGTTGGTGACGAGTTCCGTGCTCATCCGTCCGGCCTCCCCGGTGCCTGCGTCGCGGAGCTGCTGTGCGATCGGCATGACGCGGATTCCGTGGCGTTCAAGGTGATCACCCGGGACGGTTCGACGGTCGACGTGACGTTCGGCCGGCTCCGGGAACGCTCGGAGCGCCTTGCGGCCGGCCTGGCCTCGCTCGGGGTCGGCCCAGGGGACCGGGTCGCGACGCTGATGTCCAAGGGCGTGGATCTGGTCACGACGCAGCTCGCGGTCTGGCGGCTCGGCGCGGTGTATCTGCCGCTCTTCACCGCCTTCGGCGCCGGGGCGATAGGTGATCGCCTCCGTCAGGCGAACGCCAAGGTGGTCGTGTGCGACGAGCCGGAACGCCACAAGCTCGAACAGCCGTCGTGGACGGTGGTGAACACGGGGGAGGTCGTTCGCGACAGGGACGTCCGGTTCGCCGATCTGCTCGGCTTTCCCGCCGCCACGGCCCCGGTGGCTGTGGGACCGGACGGCACGATGATGGTGTTGTATACCTCGGGCACCACCGGCACGCCGAAAGGTGTGCCGGTGCCGGTCCGGGCACTCGCTTCGTTCGAGTGCTACTTCCGTTACGGGCTGGGCGTTTCGGATGACGACGTCTACTGGAACGCGGCCGATCCGGGCTGGGCCTACGGACTGTATTACTCGATCATCGCGCCGCTGCTGGCGGGCACGTGCTCGATCCTGGTCTCCGGCAAGTTCGCCGTCGAGGACACCTGGCGGATGCTGTCCGAATACGGCGTGACCAATTTCGCCGCCGCGCCCACGGTCTTTCGAGCCTTGCGTGCGTCGACCGGTGCCCACGGAGCCCTCGCCCTGCGGCGCGTGTCGAGCGCCGGCGAGCCCCTCAATCCCGATGTCGTGGAATGGTCGCGAAGGGAATTGGGGGTGGCGATTCACGACCATTACGGTCAGACGGAGCTGGGCATGGTCCTCGGCAATCACCATCATCCCGCCGTGCCGGGCGAGATCAAGCCCGGGAGTATGGGGCAGTCGCTGCCCGGCTGGACGGCAGAGGTGCTCGCGAATGACCGGGACGTGGTTCTCGGCGCGGGCCGGCTCGGCCGGCTGGCCATCGACGTGGCCGCGAGCCCGCTGATGTGGTTCGACGGGTATCTCGACCGGCCCGAGGCGACAGCCGAACGATTCAGCGCCGACCGCCGCTGGTATCTGACGGGAGACCTCGCCCAACGCGACGAGGAGGGCTTTTTCTTTTTCTCGTCGCGGGACGACGACCTCATCATCATGGCCGGTTACCGGATCGGTCCGTTCGACATCGAGTCGGTGCTCATCAGTCATCCCTTGGTCGCGGAGGCCGCCTGCGTCGCGGCGGCCGATGACCTCCGGGGCGAGGTGATCGAGGCCTTCGTCGTCCTGCGAGCGGCGGCCGAACCGTCCGGCGACCTGGCCGAGGATCTCCAGGAACTGGTGCGGAACCGATATGGGGCGCATGCGTACCCACGCCGGGTGCACTTCGTCGCGGACCTGCCGAAGACCCCCAGCGGCAAAGTCCAGCGGGCGGAGCTCCGCAACCGGACGGCGGCCCGGCGGACGTCGGGTTGAGTACGCACACTTCTTTCCGCGTCGGCAGGCGGACTGTTCCCCGCCGCCGCCGAACGCATCGCCGTGGCCGACCTTCCGGTATAGATTGCGTCGAAGTCCCGCATCGGCCGTTCGCGGTTTCCCGTCCGCAGGCGGCTAAGGCACGCTGGTGTCCATGGCAGAGGAAAAGACGCTGACGGTCAACGGGCAGCGGCGCGCGTTCACCACCGAGGACGACACGCCGCTGTTGTACGTGCTGCGCAACCATCTCGGGCTCAAGGGGACCCGGTTCGGCTGCGGGCTCGGGTTGTGCGGCGCCTGCCTGGTGCTGGCCGACGGGCGCACGGTCTATTCCTGCGACACGCCGGTCTGGTCGGTGGCGGACAAGGAGGTCACCACCGTCGAGGGGCTCAGCGCCCCGGACCGGCCGCACCCCGTGGCGCGGGCCCTGATCGCCGGGCAGGCGGCGCAGTGCGGGTACTGCATGTCCGGCATCGTCGTCGCGGCCGCGGAACTGCTCGCCGGGAACGACGATCCCACCGAGGACGAGGTCAGGGCCGCCCTCGACCGGAACCTCTGCCGCTGCGGTGCCCACAACCGCGTGGTGCGGTCAGTGCTCGCCGCAGCCGCCGAACTGCGGGAGCGGCAATGACGCTTTCCCCGTCCCTGCAAGCGAATCCGCGGCTCGCTGACTGGCTGCGGTTCGTCCCCGGCATGGTGGAGGTCCGCTCCGGCAAGGTCGAGCTCGGCCAGGGCGTGCTCACCGCGCTCGCGCAGATCGCCGCCGAGGAGCTGGACGTGCCGGTGCACCGGATCCGGATGGTCCCGGCGGACACCGGCCTCAGCCCGGACGAGGGCTACACCGCGGGGAGCATGTCCGTGCAGCATTCCGGCGCCGCCATCCAGGTCGTGTGCGCCGAGGTCCGAGCGCTGTGCGTCGCCACCGTGGCCGCCGGGTGGGCAGTGCCCGCCGACGCCCTGACTGTCCAAGATGGACAGATCCACGGGCCGGGCGGGCGAGTCACGAGCTACTGGGACTTGGCCGGTGACGCGCTGCTCGACCAGCCCGCGAGCGGCGCGGTCCTGGTGAAGGCGTCGGCGGACTACCGGATCGTCGGCACCGACGTGCCGCGCCTGGACCTGCCGGGCAAGTTCACCGGGCGGGCAAGGTTCGTGCACGACGTGACGCCCGGCGAGTTGCGGTACGGCCGGGTCGTCCGGCCACCCGGGAGAAGCGCGCTGCTGACCAGCGTCGACACCGCGGCAACGCTGGCGATGCCCGGGGTGGTGACCGTGGTCCACGACGGCGGTTTCCTGGGCGTGGTCGCCGACCGCGAGGAGGTCGCGGTCCGCGCGGCGGAGCGGCTGCGCCAGGACGCCACCTGGGAGCGGCAGCCGGTCCTGCCGGACGAAGACCAGCTGTCCGGTTTCCTCGTCGAGGCGCCGTCCGAGACGGCGACCCTGGCCGAGCACGGCGAATCCCCGTCCGGCGCCGTCCGGTCGCTGCACGCCACGTATCACCGGCCGTATCTGGCACACGCGTCGATCGGCCCGTCGAGTGCGACCGCCAGGACCGACGGCACGCACCTGGAAGTATGGAGCCACAGCCAGGGCGTGCACTTCCTGCGCCGCGAGCTCGCCAAGGTGCTGGGCCTGCGGGTCGAGGACGTGACCGTACGGCACGTCGAAGGCGCCGGCTGTTACGGACACAACGGCGCCGACGACGCCGCCATGGACGCCGCACTGCTGGCGCTGGCGGTACCCGGCAGCCCGGTGCAGGTGGTGTGGTCGCGCGCGGACGAGCTCGGCTGGGCACCGTACGGACCGGGGGCCGTGGTGCGGCTTTCGGCGGAGGTCGGCGCCGACGGATCGGTCCTGTCGTGGCGGCACGAGATCTGGGGCAGCGGCCATCTCGGGCGGCCGGGTTTCACTCCGGTGCCGGGCTTTCTGGCCGCGAGTCACCGCAAGGGCGGCGTGCCGATCCGTACCGCGCCGGAGGCGCCGCTCGAGTTCGGTGGCGGGGCCGGGCGGAACGCGGTGCCCGGCTACGACTTCCCGGCGTACCAGGTGGTCAACCACGATCTGCGGGAGATGCCGTTGCGCACGTCGTCCCTGCGCTCGCTCGGTGCGCATGTGAACGTGTTCGCGGCGGAGTCGTTCATCGACGAGCTCGCCGCGGAGGCCGGCCGCGACCCGGTCGAGTACCGGCTCGCGCAGCTCGGCGATCCGCGGGCGCGCGCCGTCGTGACGGCCGCCGCCGAGCGGGCCGGCTGGACGCGATGGTCCACATCGGACAGTACGGGGCACGGGATCGGGTACGCCCGCTACAAGAACAGCGGTGCCTACTGTGCCGTGGTCGCCGAAGTGGAGGCGGTCGAGGAGGTCCGGGTGCGGAGGCTGGTGATCGCCGTGGACGCGGGCCTGATCATCAACCCGGATGGTGCGGTGAACCAGATCGAAGGCGGCGCGATCCAGGCGACCAGCTGGACGTTGAAGGAACGGGTGCGCTTCGACCGGTTCGCCGTGACGAGCCAGGACTGGGAGAGCTACCCGATCCTGCGGTTCTCCGAGGTGCCCGCGGTCGAGGTCGAACTGCTGCCCGGTAACGGCAATCCGCCGCTCGGCGTGGGTGAAGCGGCGCAGGGCCCGACGGCGGCGGCGATCGCCAACGCCGTCTACGACGCGCTCGCGGTCCGGGTCCGCTCGCTACCGCTGACCCCGGAGCAGATCGTCGCCGCCATGCCCGGCTGACCCGAGGATCACGAGCGGCGCCACACGGTGCCGCGCTGTTCGTACTCCAGCACCGACTCCACACCGGCGGCGACCGCGGCCCCCAGCTCGCGGGTGACCAGCCAGAGCGCGAGATCCAGCCCGGACGTCACGCCGCCCGCGGTGATCAGGTCGCCGTCGTCGACGACGCGGGCGTTGACCACCTGGGCTCCTTGGCCGGCCAGGTCCGCCGTGGCGAGGTGGTGAGTGGTGCAGGGACGGCCCTTGGTCAGGCCCGCGGCGGCGAGCACCATGACACCGGTGCAGACCCCGGCGATCAGGACCCCGGCTTGGTGCGCGCTGTTCAAGTCTTCCAGGAGAGCCTCGTTCTTGATCACGGCGTTGACGCCGGGGCCATCCTTCTTCGCGTAGCCACCGCCCGGGACGATGAGGAGGTCCGCGGCCGCCGGATCCCACTTCGCGGGCACGGCGAACTTCGTGCCGAACGTGCCGGCGACCTCGCCGGGCCCGCCGAACCTGGCCAGCGTCAGCTGGACCTGCCCACTCCGGTGGCCGGCATGGCCGAGCACGGCGACAGGACCGACGACGTCCTGCTCCTCGACGCCGTCGAACATCAGGATCTGGACCCGTAGCGGTCCGGATCGGGGCTGAGCCATGAGGCGCCTTCCTGTCGTTGAGCTTCCGCCTCAGCTGTCGTGTGGGATGCCCGCGAAGTTCCCGGCGGGGGAGGACGAGCCCAGCATCCGGGCGGCAAGCTCGGCGTAGGACTCGCCGAGGACCTCGGGCGAGTCCGCGCCGTCGAGGCGGTACCAGCGCACCAGATCGATGCCGAGCGACAGGATCGCGCGCACCGCACGGTCGATGTCGGGCACATCGAAGACGCCTTCCCGGACTCCGCGTGCCACGGCGGTCTGCAGCGTCGCGGAGAACTGCTGCCGAAGGCCGAGAATCTCGCCGAAATGCGCCGGCTCGAGTGCTGCCAGTTCGTACTGGCAGACCCTTGCCACGGTGTGGTGGCGTGCGTGCCACGACACGTGCCGGGCCACCAGTTGCCGGAGGTGGCGCCGCGTGTCGCCGTCGTCGTGCTGGGCCGTCAGCGCCGCGAGGGCGCGCTGGTGACCGGTCCGCGCGATGTGGAACAGAACGGCTTCCTTCGACGGGAAGTGCACGTACAGCGAACCGGGACTGAGGCCGACGACGGCGGTGATGTCACGGGTGGTGGTGGCGTGAAAACCCTTGCGGGCGAAGCACTGCACCGCCGAGGACAGCAGCGCGCGAGCCACCGGGGAGGTGTCCTCGCCCCAGAACTCGTCCGGGATCGATTCGGGGCCGAGGTTGGTCGTGAGCTCCATCGCGGCCGACGCCGGGTATCTGCCGCCGCCGCGCCGGCGCTCTTTCCCTGACATCGAAGCTCTCTCCTCGACTTGACACGTCCCGGCCTCGCGGCCATGGTAACTGTGCGCTCAGTTAGTTGGCGCGAAGACCTGCCGAACTGTCGACGACGACGTAAGGAGAGGTCGCGATGGGATCAGGACCCGCGACCAGGCAACCGACCCTCGTGCTCGAGGGCTTCTCTTACCTCGAGTGCCCGAGATGGCACGACGGCCGGCTGTGGGTGTCGGACTTCTATACCGAGAAGGTCGTGGCGATCGACGGCCGCGGTGGCGCCGAGGATGTCGCCGAGGTTCCCGGACAGCCGTCGGGCCTGGGGTTCCTGCCCGACGGGCGCCTGCTCATCGCGTCGATGCGCGACCATCGCGTCCTCGTGCGCGACGGGTCGGGGCGGCTGGAGGAGCACGCGGATCTGTCCGGCGTGGTGTCCGGGGTGCTCAACGACATGATCGTCGACGACCACGGACGCGCTTGGGTGGGCAACTTCGGCTTCGACCTCATGGGCGGCGCTCCACTGCGCGACACCACGCTGACCCGTGTCGATGCGGACGGGAGCGTTTCCGTCGCCGCCGAGGACCTGAGGTTTCCCAACGGCATGGTGATCCTGCCCGGCGGGGTGCTGGTCGTCGCCGAGACCTTCGCCGGGCGGTTGACCGCCTTCGACATCGGCGAGGACGGCGAGTTGAGCGGGCGGCGCGTGTGGGCGCAGTTCGGGCAGGCCCCGCAGACCGACGACGTCGGAGAGGCGGTGCAGGGCCTCGAGGTGGCCCCGGACGGTATCTGCGCCGACGCCGAGGGCGCGATCTGGGTGGCCGACGCCGTGCACAACCGCGTCATCCGGGTTCAAGAGGGTGGCCGGATCCTCGACGAGATCGACGCCGGCACCGGGGTCTTCGCCTGCATGCTCGGCGGCGACGACGGGCGGACGTTGTTCCTCTGCGCGGCGCCGTCCTTCGCCGAGCACGAACGACGTCCGGTCCGTGAGGCCCAACTCCTCGCGGTCGGTGTCGAGGTCCCGCACGCCGGCCTGCCCTGATCCGACGAGTGAAATGGAGGGGCCCATGGAGGTCTCCTGCGCTTTCCCGACCGCACTGGATTCGCCGGACAACATCGCCCTGGCCGAAGAGCTCGGCTATAGCCGGGCGTGGGTCTACGACACGCCCCAGCAGAGCCCCGATGTGTGGATGACCCTCGCGCTGGCCGCCGAGCGGACCGAGCGGATCGGCCTCGCCCCCGGTGTGCTGGTGCCCAGCCTGCGGCATCCGATGGTCAACGCCGCGGCGACCGCCACCCTCGCCGCGCTGGCGCCCGGCCGCGTCGCGGTCGCCTTCGGCACCGGGTTCACCGGCCGCCGTGCCATGGGATACCGCGCGATCACCTGGTCCTATATGGACTCTTACATCCGGGCCTACCGCGGTCTCCTGCGGGGCGACGTCGTCGAGTGGGAGGGCGCGCAGATGCGGATGCTGCATCCGGATGGGCACGCCCCGGCCCGGCCCGTCGACGTCCCCATCCTGATCGGGGCGCTGGGGCCGAAGGGGCACCGGGTGGCCAAAGAGCTCGGCGACGGGCTGTA
Organism: Amycolatopsis sp. GM8; assembly: GCF_021653975.1. Lineage (GTDB taxonomy): Bacteria > Actinomycetota > Actinomycetes > Mycobacteriales > Pseudonocardiaceae > Amycolatopsis_E. Next base: position 56,281 of record NZ_JAJKFK010000004.1, read on the forward strand.
CGTCACGCTGCAGCTGCCCGAGTTCATGAGCGAGTACTCGTGGGTGCCCTATCTCGTGTGGGGCACGGTGCTCGACCAGGGCGAAGGCACCGACAGCGAGCACGCACGCCAGGCCGCCGGCCCCGGTTGGGCCTTGGCCTATCACGGCGCCTACGAGTTCGGCGGCTCCTCGGCGGTGCGCGCGCTCCCGGGTGGCACGGAGTGGATGGACGTGGTGGAGCAGACGTCGCCGGAGCAGCGGCACCTCGCGGTCCACACCGGTCACTGCGTGGAACTGGGGGAGGCCGACCAGGCGGCGTGGAAGGCCGGCGGCCACACGATGTTGCGGGACGTGACTATGAGCGGGACCCGCGGACAGATCCGGGAGCGGCTGGACGAGGTCGCCGCCCAGGGCGTCACCGAGATCGTCTTCCAGCCCTGCGGGCCCGATATCCGGGCCGAGCTGGAGAAGTTCCTCGACGCGGCGAGGTAGTGAAAGGGCTGCCAGGGTCACGCGACCCTGGCAGCCCTTTGCTGTCAGAGCTGTCAGAGCTGGACGAAGCGGGCGCCCCCGTCGACCTCGACGATCGTCCCGGTCATCGACGTGTTGGTCGCCAGCAGCGCCACCGCCCCGGCGATCTCGTCCGCGCTCGACACGTGACCGACCGGCAGGCCCGCCTCCGCGGCGGTGAACCAGGCGATGCGGTCCTGCTCGGGCATGTCGTTCCACCAGGGCGTGTCGACCAGGCCGGGGGCCACCGCGTTCACCCGCCGCGGGGCGAGTTCGACGGCCAGCGGTCGCACCAGTGCTTCCACGGCCGCGTTGAGCGCGCCGATGCCGGCGGTTCCGGGCATCGCGGCGTGCGCGCTGATCGCGCCGACGAGTGTGATGGACGCTTGCTTGGCCAGGTGCGGCAGGGTCGCCTGCAGCACCGTCATCGTGGGCCAGAACTTCGCTTCGAACGCTCGCCGCAGTGCCGCGAGGTCGAGGTCGGCGAGCGTGCCGGCGCCCTCGGATCCGGCGAGTGTGACCACCAGAGCGTCGACGGGCGCGAGGGCGGCGGCCAGCTCGGCGACAGCCGCCGGGTCGTTGCCGTCCACGCGGTGCGCGACGAGTTCCGGAGCAGTGTCGGCCACCGCGGCGACCTTCGTGGCGTCGCGGCTCGCGACGTGCACTGTGTCGCCGCCGGCCGCGAGCCGCCGGGCAGCGGCCAGGCCGATGCCGGACGTGCCTCCGACGACGAGTGTGGTCCGGGTTGTTTCCAAGGCAGAAGCTCCTACGAATCGAAACGGTTCGGTTCGATATTGAGCCTATCAGGGTGCGGGGGTAAATCGCTACGACCCGTCTCGAAACCGGTAGCATGTGCTGGCATGGACGCAGCCGAGGACACTGAGCTGGCGCGGCGCAGGCCGGGCCGGCGACGCAGCGAGGACAGCCGGGACGCGATTCTGCGGGCCGCCGCCGAACTCGTCGTCGAACGGGGCTATGCGGCGGTCTCGATCGAGAAGATCGCTCAGCGGGCCGGGACCGGCAAGCAGACGATCTACCGCTGGTGGCAGTCCAAGGGTGACGTGTTGATGGAGGCCCTCGCGCGCAAGGCCGAGGTGCACATCCCGCTGCCCGACGAAGGCAGCTGGCCCGCCGACCTGCGGCGCATGCTGGAGGACAGCTTCGCCCTGGCCCGGGCACCGCAGCTCGGCGAGCTGCTGCGCGCCCTCATGGTCGAAGCGCAACTCGACTCCGCTTTCGGCGCACGCTTCCGCACGGAGTTCCTGGAGCGCCGCCGCGCCGCTCTCGCCACACTCGTCGAGCGCGCCCGCCGGCGGGGCGATCTGCCCGCCACCGTCACCGCGGGCTTCGCGGCCGACGTGGTGTTCGGTGTGCTCTGGTATCGGTTGCTGGCGGTCCCGCAGCCCTTCGACCGCCGCCTGACCGACCGCCTCGTGGCGCTGCTGACCATCGCCGCGTAGTGCCGTCTCAGGAAGCTTCGAGCAGGACGAGCGGAATCTCCCGCGTCGTGCGGACCTGGTAGTCGGCGTACTGGGGAAAGGCCTCGACCGCGCGACGCCACCACAGTTCCCGCTCCAACTGGGATTCGTCGGTGCGCCACCCAGGAAAGCCCGCCAGGTATTGGCCGTGGCTGGTTTCCCTCTGTTTTGTTGCTGCGTAACGAGATTCAGCGCAGCGTGCGTTATTCGCATGAACGTGCGCTGACCGCATTGGGGTTGTCACCGATAGCCGCCAGCGTCAACGGGGAACCGGTGTCAGTTGAGTACGGCGAGATCCGACTCGATGCGCTTCGCGGTTTCTTGCAGGTGCGGCAGAAGGTCGCTGACGAGCTTGCGTGCGGAGTATGCGGCCGCGAGGACGCCGATCGAGATGGCGGCGACGACCTCGTCGTGCCGATCGTGTACCGGCACGGCGATGGTACGCAGCCCCATCTCGAGCTCCTCGTCGCCGAGGGCGTAGCCCTGATTGGCCACGGTGGTGAGCCGCTTGCGCAAGGCCGGCTTCTCGATGATCGTGTACCGGGTGACCGGCGTCAGTTCCACGCGCTCGAGATAGGCCTCACGCGCTTCGGCTGCCTGCGCGGCGAGCAGCACGTGGCCGAGCGGGCTCTGGTAGGCCGGAATCCGTAGCCCGACCCGGACATTGATGCTCACCAGGCGCCGGGCCTGCACGCCGGCGAGATACACGATCTCATCGCCGTCCAGGACGAAGGCCATGGACGTCTCGTGGATCTCGCTGGTGAGCTGGGCGAGGTGCGGCTGGATGACATCCGGGAAGTCCACTGTGCCCAGATAGGCCTGAGCCAGTTCGAGAACTCTGGGCCGGACAAAGAAGTTCGTGCCGTCGACGCCGATGTAACCGAGCTCGGCCAGGGTGTGCAGCAGGCGCCGCGCGACGGCGCGGTCCACGCCGACTTCCCTGGCGACGTCCGAGATGGACAACCGCGTGCGGTCCTCGCCGAAGCAGCGAAGGACGGCCAGTCCGCGGTCGAGCGACTGGACATAGGGGCCATCGCCCGCGCGAGCCATGCGGTTCTCCCTCTCGACCTTCGTCCCCGGGTGTCCGGAAATGCTACCGCACACCGGTGCGCATTCTGCCCCGCTCCCCGTTGGCTTGTTGACACGCCTTCCGGCCACGTGACAGTCTGTGCGCTAACAGCTCAAGCATGCGTTATCCGCACGAAGGAGTGCTGGTGTGACCGAGAGTCCCGCGTCCCGGCTCGCTGACCGGATGCAGATCCAGGACTGTCTCCACCGCTATGCCCGGGCGGTCGACCGGCTGGACTACGACGGCATCGCGGCGTGCTACTTCGAAGACGCCACCGACACGCATGGTTCGTACGTCGGCCCGGTGGCCGGGTTGGTGGACGACATCCGGCGCCGGCACGAGACGATCGACGCGGCGCAGCATTTCGTGACAAACGTGCTCATCGATTTCGATGGCGACGACCGCGCGTTCGTCGAGTCCTATTGCCTCGCCTTCCTTCGGCAGCAGGGCGTCGACGGCTCGCCGTCGCAATCCGAGGCGATCACGCGGTGCCGGTACGTGGATCGCTTCGAACGGCGAGACGGGCGTTGGGCGATCGCCGATCGGGTCGTGGTGTTCGACGAGTCGGTATCGGTCGAAGTCGTGGACGCGCGTCGCGAGGACTGGGTCGCCGCTCAGCGCGACAAGTCCGATCCCGTCTTCTGGTGGGGACGTACCCCGCGGCCGTGACCGGTATCCGCCAGCCAACTATCCATACGAGAATGGGAAGACCGCGATGGCTGTTCAAGGCCGCTGGGAAGAACGATTCGCCCCACTCGCGCAGATCCTGGAGAAGAACCTCGCTTCGGGGGCCGACGTCGGGGCTTCGGTCGCCGTGATGCTCGACGGCAAGCCGGTCGTCGACCTCTGGGGTGGCTGGGTGGATCAGGCGCACACCAGGCCGTGGGCGCGGGACACGATCACGAATGTCTGGTCGAACACCAAGACGGTGACGGCACTGGCCGCGCTGATTCTCATCGACCGCGGCGAGTTGGATCCCTGCGCCCCGGTGGCGACCTACTGGCCGGAGTTCGCCGCGAACGGCAAGGAAAAGATCGAGGTCCGGCACATCCTGTCCCACACCTCGGGGGTGGCGGGCTGGGACCTGCCGGTCACGATGGACGACGTCTACGACCCCGAGAAGTCGGTGGCGATGCTGGCCGCGCAGGCGCCGTGGTGGGAGCCCGGCACGGCCGGCGGCTACCACGGGCTCAGTATCGGCCATCTGGTGGGCGAACTCGTGCGGCGCGTGACGGGACTGAGCCTCGGCCGGTTCGTCGCGCGGGAGATCGCGGCCCCGCTCGGCGCCGACTTCCACATTGGACTCCCGGAGTCCGAGGACCCGCGGATCTCCCCGCTGATCCTGCCGCCGCCGGGGCCGGCTTTCGACGAAGCCCTGGCCGACATCGACAAGGACAGTGTCGGCTACAAGGTCACGGTCGCGGGGCTGGCCACCGACCCGGCGACCACCTGGGACGTCCGGTGGCGCCGATCGGAGATCTGCGGTGCCGGCAACGGCCACGGCAACGCGCGATCACTCGCCGCCATTCAGGCGATCGTCTCGCACGGCGGCGAGTTCCAGGGCGTCCGGCTGCTGTCGGAAAAGACCTGCGACCTGATCTTCACCGAGCACGCCAAGGGCCCCGACCTCTATCTGGGGTTGCCCATCCGGTGGGGTGTCGGATACGCGCTGTCCTACCCCGAGGCGTTTCCGTACCTGCCGGACGGCCGGGTGTGTTTCTGGGCGGGCTGGGGCGGCTCGATGGTCATCAACGACCTCGACCGGCGGATGACCTTCGCCTACATCATGAACAAGATGGAACCCGGCGTGCTCGGCACCTATCAGGGAATCGTCGGTGGCCTCCGGAGCGAGGAACTGATCAGGGCGACTTACGCGGCATTGGAGGAATAGCAATGGGAAATCTGGCGAACAAGGTCGCTCTCATCACCGGCGGTGCCCGTGGGCAGGGGCGCGCACACGCGGTGGCCCTGGCGAAGCAGGGCGCCGACGTCGTACTGGTCGACGCCCCCGGACCGGTGGCTTCGGTCGGTTATGGGCTGGGCACGGAATCCGATCTCAGCGACACGGTCAAGCTTGTCCAGGAGCAGGGCCGCACGGCGCTCGCCATCCAGGGCGACGTCCGCAACTCGGCCGATCTGCGGCACGCCGTCACGAAGACGCTCGAGGCGTTCGGCCACCTGGACATCCTGCTCGCGAACGCGGGCATCGTCACCTACGGCCAACTGTCCGAAATGGACGACCAGCAGTGGCAGGACATGATCGACATCAACCTGACCGGCGTCGCGAACAGCATCCGCGCCGTGCTGCCGCACATGCTCGAACGTTCCTACGGGCGCATCGTCGTCACCGCGTCGCAGTCATCCCGGCGTGGCATGCCGAACCTGTCCCATTACTGCGCCGCGAAATGGGGGCTGATCGGACTGGTCAAGACCGTGGCTCTCGAAGTCGCGCCGTCGCTGGGCATCACCTGCAACGCGGTGCTGCCCGGTGGGGTCGACACGCCGATGATGCGCCACGACGAGGTGTACCGGGTCTTCGCGCCCGAACTGGACTCGCCGAGGGTCGAGGACCTGGAGGAACGGCTGCGGCGGTTCAACCCCATGCCCACCGCCTGGATCGAGCCGAGCGACATCTCGCACGGCGTGCTTTACCTCGTGAGCGAGGAGGCGCGTTACGTGTCGGGGGCGACACTCGACATCGCCGCGGCTTTCAACGCGTCCTGACCCGTACCCATTCAGAAAGGCTAGGCATGAACCAGGCGACGAACTGGAAGTCCGGCTGGACCGCGGCGAACCCGTTGGACATCAAGACAATGCTGACCGGCAAGGACGACGGAACGTGGGTCACGGGGCCGGCCGCACGGTATCGCGATCTCGGTCTCGCCGAAGCCACCGGTGATCTGCTCCGCGCACGGCATGTTCGTGGTGGCGTGGCGACCGGCTGGCAGTTCCACGACCTGGATTTCCAGTGGTTCTTCGTGCTGAACGGCGAGCTCGAGATCCGCACCGAGGACGGCCGGGAGCTCACCCTCGGCAAGGGTGCTTCGGCCTACCAGCCACCGTTCTGGCGCCATCAGATCCATTCGGTTTCCGAGGACTACGAGGCGATCGAGGTCACCGGCCCCGCGGACTTCGGGACCGTGACAGGCCAGGACGCGGCCAAACCAGCACGCGCCGCGGAGTTCGCGCACCTGAAAGGGATCTACACCTTCGACGAGCCGCAGGAGTACGTCCGCGGTGATGGCCCCCGCGCCTGGTCGCTGTACCGCGATCTGGGCACTCGCACGCCGACCGACGGCAGGGTGCACATCCACATCATCAAGCTCGACACCGAGCAGCCGTCTCCGCAAGGTGGCACCGGCGAGCACCATCACACGATGGCGCAGTGGTTCATGCCCATCCGGGGCTGGATCGACATTTCCGCCGAGGGGCAACCGGATCGGCGGCTGCATGCCGGCGACTTCATGATGCTGCAACGGGGTGCGGCTCACAACGCCTTCGACGCATCGCCGGACTACATGACGCTGGAATTCTGTGTACCGGCCGACTACGAGACGGTGGCGCGGTGATCCTGGCGACCCTGTGGGGCGGTGGAATCGACGGGACCCTGGTCGTGGTGAGCCGCGATCGCCGCCGCCTGGTGATTCCACCGCGTGGACCCCGGACGATGCAGCAGGCGCTGGATGAATGGTCGTTGTGGGAGCACGCGCTCGAAGACACGTTCGGAGAGCTCGACGACGAGCGTTACGGCTTCCCGGTGGAGCGCGCGAGGTTCGACGCGCCGCTCCCGCGTGCCTTTCACTGGGCGGAGGGCAGCTGCTACCTCCAGCACATGGAACGTATCCGGGGCAGCCGCAGCGAAGCCCTGCCTGTCGAGCATCTCCGCCGGCCGATCGTCTACCAGAGCGGCAGCGCGCGGAACATGGCCCCGCGTGGTGATATCGCGCTGCCGGACCCCGCGTGGGAGCTCGACCTCGAAGGGACGGTGGTGGTGATCACCGGAGCGATCCGCGGTGCGGCGAGTGAGGACGAGGCCGGGAAGGCGATTCGACTGGTGGGCATCACCAACGACCTGACTTACCGGAAGCTCTTGGTCGACGAGCGGCGGCAGGGGACGGGGGTCTACTGGTCCAAACCGGGTCGCGCCTACGCGCCGTTCGTGGTCACCCCGTCGACCCTCGACACCGCGTGGACCGGCGCGAACCTGCGCGCCGCCCTGCGTTGTGAGGTGAACGGAGACGCGCTCGGTGCACCGCGATCGGACCAGGACATCACCTTCGAATTTCCCCGGATCCTGGCGCACCTGACGGCAACCAGGCCATTGGTGCCGGGCTCGATCGTCGGTACCGGCACCGTCTCCAACGCCGATCCGGCGGCCGGCTATGCGTGTATCGCCGAGAAACGCGCCGTGGAGATCGCCAAGGACGGTGCGGCGACAACACCGTTCCTCGGCACAGGAGACACCGTCGGCATCGAGGCGCTCGGCGATGACGGGACCTCCCTATTCGGGCGGATCGAGCAGACCGTCGTCGCGGCGTGAAACGAAGGAGCCCAGTAGGAATGCCCAGGTTCGACGGACGGGTCGCGCTCATCACCGGCGCCGCTCGTGGTCAGGGCCGCGAGCACGCGGTGCGGTTCGCCGAGGCGGGAGCGGACGTGGTGCTCGTCGACGTGCCGGCGAAGGTCGAGTCGGTGCCCTACCCGCTCGGCACCACCGGCGAGTTGCACGAAACCCTTGCCCTGGTTGAACAACAGGGCCGGCGGGCGCTCGCGATCGAGGCCGACGTGCGCCGGATGGAGCAGCTGAGGGCCGCGGTGGCGCGTGCCGTCGAGGAGTTCGGCGCGGTCGACATCCTGGTGGCCAATGCCGGCATCGTCACCTATCGTCAGCTGTCCGATATGGACGATCAGATGTGGCGGGACACCATCGACGTCAACCTCACCGGGGTGGCCAACGCCATGCGCGCGGTCCTGGGCCACATGCTCGAGCGGCGCTACGGGCGGATTGTGGTGACCTCGTCGCAGGCCGGTCGCCGGGGCGTGCCGAACCTCGCGCACTACTCGGCGTCGAAATGGGGCTTGCTCGGGTTGGTGAAGGCGGTCGCGCTAGAAGTCGCGCCCACGCTGGGGATCACCTGCAACGCCGTGCTGCCCGGAGCCGTGGACACACCGATGATGCACCACGACGAGGTGTACGCCGTCTTCGCGCCCGATGTCCCCACACCCTCGCTGGCCGACCTCGAAGACAGGCTGGCGCGGCTGAACCCGATGCCGATCACCTGGCTCGAACCGGGCGACATCTCACCTGCGGTGCTGCATCTCGCGAGCGAGGAAGCGCGGTACATCTCGGGCGCGGCGATCGACGTCGCGGCGGCGTTCAATGCGAGCACTTCGTGACCGGGCGGGCCGGAATGACGACCCCTCGGGTGCTGTGGCGGCCGACGCCGGAATCGATCACCGCGACCCGGCTCCACCGGTTCGCCACCTGGGTCTCGCGGCGGCGGGGGATCACCTTCGGCGACCCCACCGACTACGACGCCGTGTGGCGCTGGTCCGTCGACCATCTCGACCAGTTCTGGGGCGACCTGGCGGCCTGGACCGGTGCGCTACCGGAGCCGACGGGACCCGTCCTGGCGAACCCGGCCATGCCGGGCGCGGTGTGGTTCCCGGACGCTCATCTCAACTTCGCCGAACAGGTACTGAAGAACGGCAGCGAGCGATATCCCGCTTTGGTCGTGGTGGACGAGAATCTGGAGACCGCGGAGGTGCCGTGGGCGTCCTTGCGTGGTCAGGTGGGCGCCTTCGCCGACACCTTGCGGGGACTCGGTGTGCGACGAGGTGACCGCGTGGCGGGCTACCTGCCCAACGGACCCGAGGCGGTGGTCGCCTTGCTCGGCGCCGCCGCGATCGGTGCCGTGTGGACGGTGTGTGCGCCCGACTTCGGTGCCAAGGCCGTGCTCGACCGGCTCGCTCAAGTGGAGCCCGCTGTCCTCGTGGCCGCCGACGGCTACCGATTCAATGGGAAGGAGTACGACCGCCGAGACCAGGTCATGGAAATAAAGGCGGCGTTGCCCACGCTGCGTGCCACCATTCTCGTGCCGGTCCTGCATCCTGCCGATGACCGCGACGGGACAATGCCCTGGCAGTCCGCGGTCGCGGATGAGCGGCAACCCCGGTTCGACCCGCTGCCGTTCGACCATCCACTGTGGATCGTTTATTCGTCGGGCACGACGGGGCTGCCCAAGGGCATCGTGCACGGCCACGGCGGCATCGTGCTCGAACAGGGGAAACAAGCCACGCTCCACAACGACATCGGCCCCGGCGACCGGTTCTACTGGTACGCGTCGACAGCGTGGATCATGTGGAACATCGCCGTTTCGGCGTTGCTGTCCGGGGCGACCGTGATCATCCACAACGGCAGCCCGTCCTATCCGGCGCTCGACGCGCAGTTCGCGATCGCCGAGAAGACCGGGATCACCTACCTCGGAACCAGTGCCGGCTATCTCAGCGCCTGCGAAAAGGCAGGTCTGGAGCCACGAGACCGGTTTGACCTTTCCTCGCTGCGCAGCATCGGCTCAACAGGCTCACCGCTACCCGCGTCGACGTTCGAGTGGGTCTACCGCGCGGTCAAATCCGACGTGTTCCTCAGTTCTTCCTCCGGCGGCACGGATATCGCGAGCGGCTTCATCGGCGGCACCACCTTGCTTCCCGTGGTGGCCGGTGAGCTGCAGCGACCGATGCTCGGGGTCGCCGCCGAAGCCTGGGACGGCAGCGGTCGGCCGGTCGTCGGTGAGCTGGGCGAGCTGGTCGTCACCAAGCCGATGCCGTCCATGCCAGTGGGGTTCTGGGGAGATCCGGACGGCGAGCGCTACCGGTCGACGTATTTCGAGCCCTGGCCGGGCGTGTGGCGGCATGGTGACTGGCTCGAGATCACCGGCCGCGGCACCTGCCGGATCATGGGCCGGTCCGATTCGACACTCAACCGCGGCGGCGTGCGGATGGGCACCGCCGAGATCTACGCAGCGGTCGACACGATTCCGGAAATCGCGGACTCGCTCGTACTCGGCGTGGAGGAGGCGGACGGCACCTACTACATGCCGTTGTTCGTGCGGCTCGCGCCCGGCGCGGACCTCACCGATCAGCTCGTCACGGCGATCCGCGAGGCCATCCGGACCAAGGCGAGCCCCCGCCATGTGCCCGACGAGGTGATCGCGGTTCCCGCCATCCCCCGCACCCGCACGGGCAAGCGTCTCGAAGTCCCGCTGAAACGCCTTTTCCAAGGCATGGACCCGGAAAAGGCCTTGAACGCCGCCTCGCTCGCCGATCCGTCCTCGGTGGAGACCTTCGTCGCGCTCGCCAGGAACCGGTTGCGCGATAGTGCGAAAAGTGGACTGGGTTGAGCGAAGAACGGCTCGTCCGGCCATGACGCCGCGCTCTAGCGTCACTGACATCGATCCGAATGTCAGAGTGGACGGAGCATCCCGTGGTCAAGTCATGGCTTTTCGAGATTTTCAGCTACCCGTACGATCCGGACCCCGCGAAGTTCGATCCGCGGCTGTGCAAGGAGCTGTACGACTGGAAGCTCGAATCCTGGGTCGCCGCCGAGGAGCTCGGATTCGACGGGGTTTTCTTTTCCGAACACCATTTCACGCCGTACAGCATCAGCCCCTCGCCGAACCTGCTCGTGGCGACGCTGGCCCAGCGGACCAGCCGGATGAACATCGGGGTGATGGCCAACATCACCGCCTTCCACAACCCTCGCCGCCTGGCCGAAGAGGGCGCGATGCTCGACCACCTCACCGGTGGCCGGCTCGAGGTCGGCATGGGGCGCGGAGTCGACGAGCCCGAATTCCTCCGCGAAGGCATCAAAATGGAAGAGACCCGCGCACGATTCGAGGAATCGGTCGCGCTCATCCAGGCCGCTTGGAAGCAACCCACCTTCACATTCAAGGGTGAGTTCTACAATTACGACAACGTCGGCATCTGGCCCCGGCCCCTGCGACCCAATCTGCCGATCTGGGTGACCGCGCTGAGCCCGCAAACAGTGAGCTGGGCGGCCAAACAGGGCTTCAGGTTCACCTCGGTCTTCTCACCGACCGACAACATGCGGTCCGTTTTCGAGGGGTACAAGAAGGCGGCCGCGGAGGCCGGCCGCGACGCGGAGGCCGGCGATATGGGGGTGTGCCGCAATGTGGTCATCGCGGACTCCGAGCAGGAGGCGCGCGATCTCGCGGAACCAGCTTTCGACGCGTTGTTCGCGGCCTTCAAGGAAGCCGCGGTCTTCCACGATCTCGACAACGTGCCCACCGGCTACGAGCACTACCAGTCCTTCTTCCGCCCCTTCGCCGGAGAGAGCGTGTCGTTCGACGCGCTGATCGAGATCGGGGCGATCTGCGTCGGAACGCCGGAGACGGTCCGCGACCAGATCGTGAGCCAAGTGGAGACGATCGGCTGCGGGCACTTCCTCAACTGGGGATCGTTCGGCAACCTCACCAAGGAGCAGACGATGCGTTCCTACCAGCTGTTCGGTGAGCACGTCGTGCCCGCCCTGCATTCGCTGAACGTGTAACGATGGCCGCCGAGCTGGCCCTGGTCTGCACATCGCACACCCCACTGCTGCGGATCGCCGACCCGGGCGAATCCGTCGCGCGGCGGGTCGACGAGGCGCTGCACGGCGCCCGGGAGTTCGTCGATGCGTTCGACCCCGATCTGGTCGTGATCTTCGGGCCCGATCACTACCAGGGATTTCGTTACGAACTGATGCCGCCGTTCTGCGTCGGCACGGCGGCGACCGCGGTGGGGGACTACGGCACCAGTGCCGGTGAGCTCGACGTACCACAAGCACTCGCCGACGAGCTGATCGCGCATCTTCTGGCGGCCGATCTCGACGTCGCCATGTCCGAGAAAATGGTCGTGGATCACGGTTTCACCCAGCCGCTGGACATCTTGTTCGGTTCGAGCGCCGCGAAACCCGTACTCCCCGTCTTCGTCAATTCGGTTGCCGAGCCGCTGGGGCCGATGCGCCGGATCAGGCACCTCGGCACGGCAGTGGGGGAGTTCGCCGAGCGACTGGACGGCAAGGTGTTGCTTATCGGCTCAGGTGGGCTGTCCCACGATGTGCCGGTCGCGCGACTGCGAGAAGCCGCACCGGATGTGGCCGCCTATCTCGTGTCCCAACGCCGCACCCCCGCTGAACAACAGGCGCGCGAGGAGGCGGTTTACCAGGCCGGGCAGGACTTCGCGCGCGGCGAGTCCACGCTCCTGCCACTGAACCCCGGTCTCGACAGGCAGATCCTCCAGCAGTTCGAGCGGGGCGACCTTTCCCAGTTCGACACGATGAGCGTCGAATGGCTCGGCGCCCAGGGCGGCAGCTCGATTCACGAGGTGCGGTCGTGGCTCGCGGCACACGCCGCGCTGCAGGTGGCCGGACCCTATCGCACCGAATCTTCGTTCTACCAACCGATCCCCGAATGGATCATCGGTTTCGCGGTGACCACCGCGCGGCCCCGAGCAACGATCAGGTGAGAATAATGGTGGAGAAAGAAATGGTCGTCCAGACCAATGACGGGCCCATGACTGTCACGATTCGTCATCCCGATGGGGGCGGCCCGTTTCCCGTCGTGATCGTCTATCACGACGGACCGGGGCTGCGTGCGGACATCCACGATGTCACCCGCACCTTGGCGGACGCCGGCTATTACGCCGTCCTGCCGGATCTCTATCACCGGCTCGGGCGGCAGATTTCCTTTGACCTGGCCGGAATCGGCCAGGGGCCGGGGTCGCCGGAGTTCGACCGGCTGATGGCGGCGGTCACGTCGCTGGGCGATGACATGGTGCTGGCCGACACGGCCGCGGTGCTCGAAGCCACCGCGACGGACACCGCCGCCGGCCCGGGCGCCAAGGCCGCGATGGGGTTCTGCATGGGCGCGCGGTTCACCCTGCGCCTGCTCGCCGCCGACCCCACTGGGTTCGCCGCCGGCTCGGCTCTTCATCCGTCGAATTGCGTCACGGACGATCCTGACTCGCCGCACCGCAGCATCGGCAAGATCTCCGCCGAACTGTTCGTCGGCCTCGGCGCGGCGGACACGCTGTCGCCGCTGGAGCTGAACCAGCCGCTACGCGACGAGCTGGGCGCGCCGTCGGTGAAGGCGACTGTGGAGGTCTTCGACGGCGCCGACCACGGGTTCATGTTCCCGCAGCTACCGGCCTATCAGCAGCACGCGGCGTCGGTCTCGTGGGACCGCACCCTCGACCTGTTCCGCCGAGCACTCGCGTGAAAACGCAGGAAGTGACCACTGGTGCGGACACGACGCACCTCGTGACGGCGGGAAACGACCACGGCGAGCCGTTGCTGCTGCTCCACGGGACTGGGCCGGGTGCCACGGGAGCGCTGAGCTTCCAGCCACTCCTGCCGAGCCTCACGGCGTACCGGTGCCTGATGCCGGACTTGGTCGGGTTCGGGCACAGCAGCCATCCACAGACCCTGGCCGCGGGTCCGGGACCATGGTTCGCGCGGCGCGTCGAGGCAGTACTCCAGCTGCTGGACGAGCTCGGGCTGGACCGTGTGCACGTGGTCGGGCACTCCTACGGTGCCCGGGTGGCGCTGGAGCTGGCCATCCGCGTACCCGAGCGGATCCGTCGGGTCGTTCTGCTGGCGGCAGGTGGGACACCGGTCAAGGCGAACCTGCGGAAACTGACCGGCTTCTACCAGAACCCGAGCGAGGCCGCGATGCGCGCGCTGGTGAGCGCACAGTTGTCCCATGGCGATGTCCCCGGCTTCGACGACTACGTCAGGCAGCGTTTCGCCGTCGCGGCCAGGCCCGAGGTCCGGCGGTCGTTCGAGGCTGCCATGGCATCCGGAGAGCCCGCGCCGGTCTACGACGAGCCGCTGCTCGCCGCCGTCCCCCATGCGGTGCTTGCGGTACATGGGAAAGACGACGCGACGATCTCGCCGGCCGCCAGTCTCTTCCTGGCAGAGCACCTTCCGCACGCGGACTTGCACCTGTTCGCCGATTGCGGGCATCTGGTGCAGTTCGAGGTTCCCGCTCGGCTCGGCGCCCTGATTCACGAGTTCGTGGCGGTGGGAGCGTGATCAATGTGAACGAGCTGGCCGCAAAGCTGAGCAGAGCAGCCGCGGACCGCGAGGTGATCACCCAGCTTTCGATCGAGCACCCCGAGCTCGATCTGGCTACGGCCTACCAGGTGCAGCGCGAACTGCGCTCGGCCGCGGGCCCGCTTGCCGGGTGGAAGCTGGGCGTGACGTCGCGGGCCAAACAAGCCCAGGTCGGCCTCACGAACCCGATCTACGGCTTCCTCGCCGCCGCGGCCGCGCTCGACCTGGGTGAACGACTGGACACCGCGCAGCTCATCCATCCGCGCTGCGAGCCCGAGATCGTGTTCATCCTCGGCCGCGACCTCGACGGCCCGCACGTGACCGCGGCGAATGTGCTCGCCGCGTCGGCCAGTGTCGCCGTCGGGATCGAGGTGCTCGACTCCCGCTACGCCGACTACGAGTTCACGATGACCGACGTCGTCGCGGACAACACTTCGGCAGCCCGGTACGTCGTCGGCACGCCGGTGAGCCCACGGGACATAGACCTTCGTTCGGTCGGGGTCGTGCTGGCGAAGAACGGGACGGTCGTGGCCACCGCGTCCGGTGCGGCTGCCCTCGGTCATCCGGCGGCGGCCGTCGCGTGGCTCGTTCGGCAGCTCTCGACAACAGGGGAGGGCCTGCGAGCCGGCGAGATCGTGCTTTCCGGCGGCCTGACCGCCGCGGTTTCCGTCGGGCCCGGTGATGTCGTCACCGCGTCGATCGACCGGCTGGGCTCGCTCGACCTCGGCTGCGACTGAACATGTTCGGACTTCGGCTCAGGCGGTTCGTTTTCCGGACTGCCCGCGGTGGGTGGCGGGCACTATGGTGTGACGAAGCTGCCGAGTGGAAGGTACTCGACGATGACGTCGGAAAGCCTGCTGCGCACGAAGGATCTCGATGAGGCGTGCGGGTTTCTCACCAGTGTGTACGCACCACACCACATTACGGCGCTGGACAGTGGCCGATTCGGATTCAGTTTGCGGGTGCTCAACGCCGAGCGGCTGCGGATCGGATACAGCAATTTCACTTCCGACGTCCGGCTCGACGTCCCGCCGCCGTCCTTTTATGTGTTCTGCTACGCGCCGGTGGGATCCGTCGACGTCACGTCTGGGCACCAGTCCGCCTCGGTTTCCCGTACCACCGCGGCGGTTTTGACGCCCAACGCGCCCTGGCGGTTCGAACGCTGGACCGACGACAGCACACTGATGGCGATGCGGATCGACCGCGCCGACCTGGAGGACGATCTGTCCGCCATCCTGGGGAGACGCGTCGTCGAGCCGATCACCTTCGGCGACAAACTGGACCTCACAAAGGGACGGGGCGCCGATTTCGCCCGTGTCCTCCGGCTCCTGCAGGACGATGACGGCCAGCCGAGCGAACTGGCGCGGCAGCATCCGGTCATGGCATCCCATCTGGGACAACTGGTCCGGTCGGCGCTGCTCATGTCGCAGCCGCACAATTACTCGGACGAGCTCTACGAGGATCGGCGTTCGTGCCTGCCCACCGCGATACAACGGGTCGTCGATGTCATCGAAGACGACCCGATGCGCGTGAACAGCGCGCCTGAGATCGCGCGGATCGCCTGTATCAGCCTGCGAGCGCTCGAAAAGGCATTCGTCCGGCAGTTCGGCATACCTCCGATGGCTTACCTTCGCCAGGTCCGGCTCGCGCGCGCACGGAACGAGCTCATCCACGGGGACCCTGATGTCCTCACCGTTTCCGCGGTGGCGCTCCGCTGGGGATTCGGCCACCTGGGTCGTTTCGGCGCCGCCTACCAGGAGCGGTACGGCGAGCCACCCTCGCACACATTGCGACGCGGAACCCGCGGACTCGAATTCGTGGTTTCGCGACCATCATGGTTCGAAATGGGGTCGTCCGAAACCTACCCGCGATGACTCAGCGGCTCCGCTCGCGCACCCGGTGCGCGACCTCGCGGCCGAGTTCGTCGATTTCGGCGATGGCGTCCGGGTGGCCCGCCGGGTCCGCGGTGAAGGCGAATTCCCACAGGGCGCCCGTGATCTCGACGTGCAGCTCGTGGTCGAACAGGTCTCCGGCGGGCTCGACGAACCGGGCGACGGCGTCGCGCTGGCGGGCCGCGGCCACCCGCCGGTAGTACGTGTGCATTTCCTGGAGCGTCTCGGAAGCCCGCCGGTCGAACCACAGCCGCCGGAGGCCGGGGTGGCGCGCAAAGAACTCGCGGTGCGCCGAGACGCTGTGCGCGACCAGCGTGTCCCAGTCGTGGGGTGCGGCGCGGACGGCCTCCTCGCCGACGGACAGGAGTTCGTTCATGAACTCGTAGGCGACGGTCGCCACGAGCGAATCCAGATCGTTGAAGTACCGGTAGACGGAGGCGGGGGAGGCGCCGGCGGCATCCGTGATACCGCGGATCGTGACGTTCACGCCATGCGGCCCTTCGGCGTCGATCAGCGACGAGGCCGCCGCGAGGATCTCCGCCCGTCGCTTCCGTCCCCGCTCCTGTGGCGGCTGTTCCGGCCGCCAACCGGGGAGGACCACGGCCTCCACATCCCGTACGTCTGGCTGCTCCGCGGGAAGAGGCACGGGACCGGGAGCCGCGATCCCGAACCGGCGGTGGAGGAAACGCCCGGCCAGCGCGCCTACTTCCGTGATCACCCGCGGATCCCCGGCGTCGTCGAGTTCGAAGGCGAGCTCCCAGAGCACGCCGACCATCTCGAACAGCATCGCGTAGGTCAGCGGATCGTGCGGCGCCGTGGTGAAGGCGCCCATCCTCTTGCGCAGCATCTCGGCCAGCTTCGCGCGGAAATCGCGGTGGATGGCGACGACCTTCTCGGTGGCCCGCCGGTCGAACCACAGCTCGCGCAGACCCGGGCGCGCCGCGAAGTAGCCGCGGTAGGTGGCCACGACGACGTCGAGCAGCTCGTCGATGGAGTCCATCGGCTCGCTCGTCGCGGCCTCGACGACGGCGCTGAGGTCGTCGCCGTACTCGGCGGCCACGGCGGCGATGACCGAGTCGACGTCCGGGAAGTAGTGGTAGATCGACGCCACGGGCGTGTCGGCCGCGCGGGCTATGGCACGGAGTGTGACCGCTCGCCGCCCCTTCGCGCCCATCGAGTCGATGAGGTCCGAGGCGGCTCGGATGATGTGCGCCCGGCGCGTCCGTCCACGCTGTTGAGGAGGCAGGGCCGGTACCGCGGAAGGCAGTGGCGGACGCCCCGCGGGAGTTGACACCACTCGATGCTATGGCGCGGCCGGACGGGGTTGCAACCGACGCGCCGTCACCTTAAAGTCGAACATGCATCACGTTCGACTTCGTGCTTGACGAGGCGTCGCGCGGTTCGGTCGTAGACATCAACGCTGATCTCTGAGGAGCGGGCATGACGAGCACTATCGAGGGCGGTCTCAGTACCGGAGGAGCGCCGGGCCTCGTGCAAGCGCCGCTCCTGTCGGATGAGCAGGTCGGGCACATCCGGCACGTCGACAACCTCTCGCGGCTTCCCCGCGGGGATTGGCGTCACATGGCGGGGCCGCTGCCCTTCCAGGAGGACTTCAGCGCTTACCGCTACCAGCTCGGGTATATGAGTCTGGCGATGGCGTTGGCGCACTATCACCAGTTGCCGGCCGCGCCGGCGGTGTTCAAGGGGCAGCTGGATCGGCTGATCGGGAAGATGCTCGAACCCGACGCCTGGTCGTACTGGCGGGACACCAGCACCCAGGGCGGCTACGGGCCGTTCACCCTGCCCCGCCTGCCCAGCCGTACCGATCCGGTCGCGGTGGACAACATCATGTACAGCGCCTATCTGCAGGTCATGACGCTGATGTACACGATGTTGTTCGACGACCACACCTACGAGCAGCCCGGGTCACTCTCGTTCAGTATGCGACCCGTCCTGTGGGGCAAGGATCGCCACGAGCGGTTCGAGTATGACCAGCGATCCCTCAACGAACGCATCTACTGGAACATGGTCGAGAACGGCTACCTCGGCGTCGCCTGCGAACCGTTCTGCGTCTTCCAGGTCTGCAACCAGGTCCCCATCCTCGGTTTCCGCCTGCACGATCACCTCTACGGCGGCGACGTCGCGACCGAGGTCACCCAGGGCTATCTGAAGGCGTGGGAGCAGTTCGGGGG
This sequence comes from Amycolatopsis sp. GM8, assembly GCF_021653975.1. Lineage (GTDB taxonomy): Bacteria > Actinomycetota > Actinomycetes > Mycobacteriales > Pseudonocardiaceae > Amycolatopsis_E. The sequence continues at coordinate 74,515 of NZ_JAJKFK010000004.1, forward strand.
TGGCGTCAACAAGAACGGGCACTTCGCGAGCTACATCGTCCAGCGCAACGAGCTGCTGCCCGAGGACGTTCTGCTCGATCGCGACTCCGCGTGGACCGACGGCTGGCTCGGCATGCTGATGAACATGTGGCGACCCGAACTCGTCCGGAGCGTCTACCAGAACAAGATCGAGCAATGGCTCGACCGGGGACGGGACGGCCTCATCTCGGTCCGCAACCTCTCGCGCCTCCCCGGCAGCGCCGACCTGGTCGAACTCGGCACGCTCGGCGAGATCGGCTGGCTGGCGGCGTGGGCGTCGGAGATGGGCGATCGCGAGGTCGCCGACGGGCTGCTCGGTCACGCGGACACGTTCATGAACCCGCAGTGGGAGAACGGCGGTCTCTACTACCCGCGCCGGGACGAGACCTACGACGACGCCGGCCACTTCGTCGCCGTCACGCCCACCGTCAGCAACGCCACCTTCCCCTACGCGCGCCTCAACGTCGCCGACGGGTTGCGGACGCTGTTCGAACGTCCGTGGGCCGACGGCGAGCGTTCGAGGCCCGCGCTCACCGAGGTGCACCAGCAAGTCGACGTCCGCCGCGCCTGGTACCACGAGGACACCCGCTGCCTGCAGCTGGCCGTCAGCCCCATGCACGGCCTGTCGAGTGCGACGACGGACCTGGTGATCTCGCGTGTCTGGGACCGGGGTCCGTGGGTGCTGGCGGTCGACGGCGTCACCGTCGCCCGAGGCGACGAGGGCCGCGTCGAGGCGACTCCCGAGGGGCGCCGGCTCCAACCGGAGCGCGTCGGCGACGGGTTGCGAATCTCGCTCGACCTGCGTGGCCGCGCCGACGTCGAGATGATCTGGAGCGCCGCGTGAGCGCCCCCGTTGTGCCGCGATACGCACTCGTCGACCACCACGGTCGCGATGTCACGGAGCAGGACTTCCTCGGTCGCTACCAGCTGGTCTTCTTCGGCTTCACCCACTGCCGCATGGTCTGTCCGCGCGCCCTGACGAAGCTGAGCACCGTGCTCGACGACCTCGGGCCGCTGGTCGACCGGATCCAGCCGCTGTACATCTCGGTGGATCCGGAGCGCGACACGCCCGAGGTGATGCGCGCCTTCCTGGAAGAGAACTACCCGCGGTTCCTGGGACTGACGGGTAGCCCGGAGGCGGCGGAGGCTGCTCGCTCCGCCTTCCGCGTCTACGCCGGTCGCGGCACCGACCCGGAGGACCCGGAGGGATACGCGGTGCCACACACCGCCCTGACCTACCTGCTCGACCCGGCGGCGACCTACCTCGCGCACTTCCCGGACGTCCTCGACGCCGACGACATCACCGCCCGGATCCGGGAGCTGGTGCGGTGAGCGGCGGGACCCATCCTCGATTCGAGTACGACACGTTCGGAGATCGCTGATGCCCTACTACCAATTCACGGTTCCCGCCGGCGGGGCGACGCTGCGGTACAAGGCCGAGATCGCCGCCGCGGTGACCAAGGTCCACAGCGAGGTCACCGGTGCTCCCGGCACCTACGTCCACTGCTCGTTCGCCGAAGTCCCGCCGGGCAGCATCTTCGTGGCGGGCAAGCCGGTCACCGGGCCGCGGATGGTCGGGCTCATCCGCGACGGCAGGTCCACCGAGGTCCGGGCGCGGCTCCTGCACGGCATCGCCGACGCCTGGTGCGCGATCACCGGCGACGCCAAGGAGGACCTCGCCCTGTTCCTGCAGGAGATCCCGGGCGCGAACGTGATGGAGGACGGCGTCATCCTGCCGGAGGTCACCGAGGAGCCGGGCGCCATCTACTGAGCCGGGCGCGTGCCCGCTGCCGTGGCAGTGTCCACAGTGGACCTGCTCGCCGGGGCACGCGGATCGGGCCAGGGGTTCGACGAGGTAGGGTACGGTCGCGCCGCTGTCGAGCCCCGTCCTTCTCCAGCGTGGAAGTTCTTGACGGTGGAAGCCGGTCGGGGCAACAATTGAGCTCGTCCCGGAACGGCAGGATCTGCAATGACGCTGGATGCATTCGAGTACCACAAGCCGAGCTACCCGATCGATTCGGTCGACAATGCATTGCGAGCTATTCACATACTCCGCGACTTCGGTTCGACCCGGGTGTCCGACGTGGCGAGGATCCTGGGCGTCGCCGATTCCACCGCCCACCGGATCATGTCGATGCTCGTGTACCAGGGTTTCGCCGTCCAGGACGACCAGCGCCGCTACTGCGCCGGCCCGGCGATGAGCACTCCCGTCATCGTCTCCGACTGGACGCGGGTGACGCTCGAACTGGCTTACCCGGTGCTCGACGCCCTCGCGGCGGAGCTCGACGAGAACGTGTGCCTGGCGGCCCGGCTCGGCGTGCACACCCGCGTTCTCTTCTCGGTCGGGCCGCACGACGGAGACCACGTCCCCGAGCGCACGGGCAACGTGCTGCTCGCGCACCTGAGCGCGGCGGGCCGCGCGCTGCTGGCGCTGCTGCCCGAGGCGCAGATCGAGAACCTGTACCGCGGCCAGGCCGCCGAGGCCCGTGGCTTCAGCCTCTCCGACACCGACTACCGCATCCTGCTCGACGAACTGGAGGACACGCGCCAGCGCGGGTTCTCCCGGTGCTCCGAGACCATCAACCGGGGGATCTCCGGCATCGCCGTGCCGGTCACGTCGCCGCACACGCCTCCCGTGGCCATAGTCGTCACCACGCCTCCGGCGCGCCTGCGCGGGCTCTACCAGGATCCACGGAGGCTGAACCGGATCTTGCAGGCGCGCGACGACGTCAGGGCCGCGCTGGCCAGCGAGACCACTCACGCCGAGCAGGTGTCGGAGCTGATCGCCTGACCTGCGCGCCGTCTCTTCTTCAGAGCAGAAGAGACGCGTCCGGACCGCCGTCTCGTGCCAGCATCCCTGTGTGCACGAGGACGTCAGCGTCGACAGCGGCACCGTCAGGGGAACACTCCTGCCGGATGCCAAGGTCCGCCGTTTCCTGGGCATCCCGTACGCCGCCCCGCCGACCGGCGCGAACCGCTGGCGGCCACCGCAACCCGTCGTGCGCTGGGCGGGGGTGCGGGATGCGATGGAGTTCGGACCGGCGAGCTGGCAGCTCGCGCCGCCCTCGCGATCGCTCTTCTCCGGCCAGGAGTCCGACTTCAGCGAGGACTGCCTGACCCTCAATATCTGGACCGGGCTCGAGGGTGACCAGGACCGGCCGGTCCTGGTGTGGATCCATTTCGGCGCCTTCACCTTCGGCTCCGCGGCCAATCCGCTCTACGACGGTGCCCGCCTGGCGAGCCAGGGGATCACCGTGGTGGGCATCAACCACCGGCTCGGGCGGCTCGGGTTCCTCGCGCACCCGGAGCTCTCGGCCGAGACCGAGTACGGCGGTTCCGGGAACTACGGACTGATGGACCAGATCGCGGCACTTGAGTGGGTGCGGCGCAACATCGAGCCGTTCGGCGGCGACCCCGGCAACGTCACGCTCGGCGGTGTCTCGGCGGGCGGCGACAGTGTCCACAAGCTGCGCTGCTCGCCGCCGGCACGCGGGCTCTTCCACCGCGTGATCGCGCACAGCGGGCCGGGAGTCGCGCCCGCGATCGACGGTCCGGGGAACCCGGCGTACGCCTCGACCCTGGGGGCGGCCGAACAGGCGGGCATCGAACTGTTCGCATCCCTCGGAGTCGACTCGGTCGACGACGCGAGGAAGGTCGATCCCGAGGTGATCCTGCGCGCGGATCTTCCCCGGACGCGCGGCGAGTGGATCTCCGATTTCGCCCCTGGCGGCTTGAGTATGCATCGGTTCGACACCGGCTACCCCGTCATCGACGGGTACGTGCTCACCGAACCCGTGCCGCGCTCGTTCGCGGAAGGACGCGCGGCGGACGTTCCTGCCATCCTCGGGAACGTCACCGATGAGCAAGCCGGCGCCCGTTACCTGCCGACCGTGGCGGCGTATCGGGAGTACCTCACGGAGAAGTTCCGCGACCTCGCGGCAGAGGCGTTCGCGCTGTATCCGGCCGCGGACGACACCGCGGTGAAGAGGGCGAGCTGGTCCCTCGCCGGCGACGAGATCTTCACCATGTCCTCCTGGAACGCGGCAATCCTGCACAGCGAGAACCTGACGTCGCCGGTCTGGCACTTCCGGTTCGCGCGGGAACCGCCCATTCCGGCCGGTTCCGAGGTGCTGGAGGGGGCGGAAGCGGGCGCTTTCCACACCGCCGACGTGCTCTATCTGTTCGGAACGTACGCGAATCGTGACTGGGCCTGGACCGGCGCGGACCGGGCGCTGGCCGACCGCATCCAGCGTTCGTGGATCTCCTTCGCCCAGTCGGGGGACCCCACCAATGGGGGAGAGATCGAGTGGCCCGCCTTCGACACCCGGTCGCCACTCACGAAAGTGTGGAACCTCGAGGACACCGTGGAGGACATCATGGACCGTCGCAAACTCGCCTTCTGGCGCGCCTACCGATCCGGGCCCGGGTTCGCCGGCTGAGCGGGCCACGGACGGTTTTCTTCGAGGAAGAAGTTCGCGCCACGGCCGCGCGCGCTGCGGCATAGTCATTCGACGCAGGCCGCATGACAAGCCGCGCGGATGATTCGGGTTCACCCGTCAAGTCATGAGTCCGAATGAGTTCAAAGGAGTACTCACATGGCTCGAGTCCCTACCGGCGCCGACAGTCTCACGGCATCGGCCACCACCCACCCCCGCCGGCAGATGCTCTCGCTCGCCGCGGTGGGCAACGTGTTCGAATGGTTCGACTTCACGGTGTACGGGTTCTTCGCTCCACAGATCGCGGCGACGTTCTTCCCGTCGACGAACCCCCTCACCGGACTGCTCTCGACCTTCCTCGTCTTCGTCATCGGCTTCCTCGCACGACCGATCGGCGGGCTGTTCTTCGGCCGGCTCGTCGACAGAATCGGCCGGAAGTCCGTCATGCTCACCTCGATGCTCCTGATGGCCGCGGGCGCGTTGCTCATCGGTATCGCGCCGGGGTACGCGACCGCGGGTGCGCTGGGCGGGATCGTCGTCGTCATCGGCCGCCTCTGCCAGGGGCTTTCCGCAGGTGGAGAACAGGGCTCTTCGGGGATGTTCCTCGTGGAATGGGCCGGCCCGGGGCGTCGAGCCTTCTACGGAAGTTTCCTCAACTCGGTCGCGACCACGGGTGTGCTGATGGGTGCCCTGTTCGGTGCCCTCCTGACGACAACCCTGGGGAAGGAGACGGTCACCGCCTGGGCATGGCGGATACCCTTCTTCGTCGGCGCCGCGCTGGCACTGGTCGTACTGTTCCTCCGCCGCAGTCTCGAGGAGACGCCCGTCTTCCGGGAGGTCCAGGCGGCGCACAAGTCGGTGCAGAAGGCGGAGGCCGACGCCGAGAAGACCACCAAAGCCACCAACCGGATGGGCAACGGCGGCGTCTTCATCGTCGTTATCGGCCTGTGTGCGCTGTGGGCGACCACGACCTTCATCACGCTGGTGTTCACGCCCACCTTCGCGTTCTCCATCGTCGGGGTCAAAGCCTCCGGCTCCCTGTGGGCCGTCGTCGTGGGTGCGGCGTTGACGTCCCTGCTGATTCCGTTCGGCGGGGATATCTCGGACCGGATCGGCCGGCGCCCCGCGATCTTCTTCTCCGCGATCGGCTACCTCGTCCTGGCCCTCCCGCTCTTCGCGCTGATCACGACGACCAAGGCGTTCTGGGCGGTGCTGCTGCTCGAAGTGGTGATGGCGTTCTTCTCGGCCCCGATCCTGGGTGTGGGCGTCGCGACCATCGTGGAACTGTTCACCGGGCGGCACCACGGTCTGCTGGTCTCGTTCAGCATGGCGGTGGGTGTCACGATCTTCGGCGGCTTCGGTCCCTACATCTGCACGTGGCTGATCAAGGTGACGGGTCAACCGCTGTCCATCTGCTACTGGATCCTGTTCGTCTCACTGCTCACCCTCGTCGCCACCTTCTTCATCCCCCGTGATCTGCACAAGCGAGAACTCGGGCAGTGATGTCGTCCACGTCTGTCCTTTCCGGACTGGTCCGGCGGCACCGCTTCCTTCCTCCAGAACTCCGGCAACCGCCGGCCATAAGGTATGTACCGTTCGAAGCGCACCGATTCACGCGCAGTACCGCAACGCCACGCAACGGAGAAACTCGATGCTGAGCCACAACAAGTTCCAACTCGGGCTGTTCGCCTCCAACTGCTCCAACGGCATGACCATGACCAAGGCGCCGGAGCGATGGGAAAACACGTGGGAGAACAACGTCCGGGCGGCGCAGCTCGCCGACGAGGCGGGCCTGGAATTCATGCTCCCCGTCGGCCGGTGGAAGGGCTACGGCGGCGAGACCGACAGCCAGAAGAGCTCGTTCGAGACCATCACCTGGGCGACCGGACTGCTGGCCGTCACCAAGAACATCTCGGTGTTCGGGACCGTCCACGTCGCACTGATCCACCCGGTGTTCGCGGCGAAGCAAATGGCGACCGCGGACCACGTCGGCCGTGGGCGTTTCGGGCTGAATGTGGTGGCGGGCTGGAACGCCGCCGAGTTCGGCATGTTCGGCGTCCCGCTGATGGCTCACGAGGATCGCTACGCCTACGCCGAGGAGTGGCTCTCGGTCGCCAAGCGGATCTGGAGCGAGCCGGAGCCGTTCGACTACAATGGACAGTTCTTCCAGCTCAAGGACGTCCAGGGAATGCCCGGTCCGTACCGGGGCGAGGCCCCGCTCGTCATGAGTGCCGGCTCGTCGCAGGCCGGCAGCGCGTTCGCGTTCCGCAACGCGGACTGCCTCTTCATGGTCATCAACGACCTCGACAGCATGGCGAAGCAGGTCGCCGATCTGCACGCGATGGCAACCGACCGGAAGTTCGGGGTCTTCGCGAGCAGCCATCTCGTGTGCCGGCCGACCCGCAAGGAGGCCGAGGACTACTACCACTACATCGTCGACGAAATGGGCGACTGGGCGGCGGCGGACTACATGGCGAAGGCGCGTGAGACCGGGAAGTCCATCGAGAAGGAGACGCTGCAGCAGAAGCAGATGAAGCGGCGCTTCATCGCCGGCTCCGGCACCTGGCCGGTGGTGGGCAGCTACGACGACGTCGTCGAGACCTACAGCCGGTTCAGTGCGGCCGGACTGCAGGGCGTCGCGGTCGGACTGATCAACTACATCGACGAGTTCCCGCATCTGCGTGACGAGGTACTGCCCCGCATGGAGCGAGCGGGGCTCCGGGAGCCCGTACGCGTCACGCGTTGAGAGCAGGAAAGCACGCCGGCGATACCCAGCAAGGAGATGCACTGATGCCTGTCCCGACCAATCCGCCGTACCCGGCCGTCGCGTTACCGCCCCACGCGAAGCCGACCACGGTACCGATGCAGTTCATGCCGACTTTCTCGCTGGCGGAACGCGATTCGCGATGGGACACGCTTCGCAAGAAGATGATCGTCGCCAAGATCGACTGTCTGGTCTTCCTGGGCAACGACATCTACTACGACATGGGAACGGCCAACCTCCGCTATGTGTTTCATGTCGGCGGGAAGATCGCGCCCTACGGGGCCTTCTTCCTCGACCGGGAACCCATTCTGTGGAACTCCGTTCCCCACATGAACCGACCGTACAACTTCAACCTGTCCATTCAGGACTGGGTGTCGGACATCCGCATCTTCGACGGTATTCCGGTCATCGCGGGGGAGCTGCACGACCAGGGCTACGACCGGGCGCGCATCGGGCTGGTCGGGTTCTCCTCAACCCTCGCCCCACTGACCCTGCTGCAGGGTGAAGTGAACACCCTGAAGGCCGGGCTGCCGATGGCGGAGTTCGTGGACGCCAGCTGGATCCTCGAGGACATGAGGATCATCAAGAGCGAGGAGGAGATCTCCATGCTCCGCAAGGCCGGCGTGATCGCGCGGAAGACGATCGACGCCCTGCTCGAGGTGGCGAAGCCCGGGGTCCCCGAGGCGGAGGTCTTCGCCGAGATGATCCGGACGCAGGTCGCGAACGGCGCCGAGCCCAACGTGTTCAACCTGTTCAACTCCGGCCCGGTGGAGCATCCGGAGACGGAACTGTGGCATCTGCTGCACGGGGTGGAGCAACCGCAGATTCCTTCCATGCGCCCGCTCGCGTGGGGCGACATCATTCTCACCGAGTACCACACGAAATACGCCGGGTACTCGTGTCACACCGAGTACACGGTTCATCTCGGGAAACCTCCGCAGCGGTTGCTCGATCTCTATGAGGTTTCCCTGGAATGCCTCGACATCAGCCGTGAGGTCCTCAGGGAGGGCGTCACGCTCGGCGAGGTCCTGGACGCAGTGCGGGCGCCCGCGGACCGGGCGAAGCTGGACTGGGTCGAGCTCGGATTCCACGCGATGGGCCTCGCCTCACCGGAGACCCCGACGGTGGTCTACCGCGACGGGTACGGCTCCGACGCGCTGAACGGGCACAACCTGCGGAACTTCGTCCTGAAGGACGGCATGTGCTTCGGCAACAACATCGACCTCCACGATCCTTCGTGGAAGGTGGATGTCGGCACGATGTTGTCCGACTTCATGGTCGTGCGGAAGGATTCCGCGGAACTCCTGGTCGAAACACCGAGGGAGCTCGGCGTCGTGACCTAGGGCGGTGGAGGCGATCGAGGCACACTCCCGCACGACGGACAGCTCGAGGAGACACACACAATGAGAATTGCCATTGCCGGTGGTGGAATTGGCGGGCTTACCCTGGCCCTCGCGCTGAACCGGCGCGACCCCGGCCTGGACATCGACATCTTTGATTCCGTCCCCGAGTTCAAGCCGCTCGGGCTCGGCATCAACCTGATGCCCCATGCCATCCGGGCGCTGGACGAGCTCGGCCTGCGTGACCAGCTGGCGGCGGTCGCCGTGGAGGCGCGCGAATTCGCGTTCTTCACCCACCACGGGCAGCTCGTGCACCGCGAGCCCTGCGGTTTGTTCGCCGGTTACGACTACCCGCACTACTCGATCCACCGGGGCGAACTGCACACCATTCTGTATCGCACGGTCTGCGAGCGGATCGGGGCCGACCATGTGCACCTGAATCACCGGTTCACCGGGCTCGAGCAGGACGACGACCAGGTCCGCGCGAACTTCGCGGACGATCAAGGGCGCGCCCACGAGACGTTCACCAGTGACGTCCTGGTCGGTTGTGACGGCATCAATTCAGGTGTGCGGAAGACCTTTTACCCGGACGAAGGGGAGCCGCTCTTCCACGGCATCAACATGTGGCGCGGTGTCACGAGGATGAAACCGTTCCTCACGGGTGCGAGCGCGACCCGGATCGGCGCGCTGTTCCTCAGCGGGAAGCTCGCCGTCTATCCGATTCGCAACTATACGGACGGTTCCGGTGACCAGTTGGTCAACTGGGTCGCCGAGGCGGTGACCGACGAGCAGTCCCCGTGCGACTGGAATGCCCGCGGCAACCTCGACGACTTCCTCCCGATCTTCGAGGACTGGACGTTCGACTGGCTGGACTGCCCGAAGATGCTGCGCGGCAGCGACTTCGTCCTCTCCTATCCCATGGTCGACCGCGACCCCGTGGATCGATGGACATTCGGACGCGTGACCCTGCTGGGAGACGCCGCGCATCCGATGTACCCCCGTGGCGGGAACGGTGGCGCGCAAGCGATCCTCGACGCGAGGGCGCTGGCGCAGGCACTCGACGAAGGCGACGATCCGCGTGACGCGCTCCGGGAGTACGAGTCCGTCCGCCTGGAGACGGTCAACAGGATTGTGCTGACGAATCGTTCGGCTCCGCCCGACAAGATTATCGAAGTGGTCGAGCAGCGCACGTCCGGCGAGAGGTTCGACCGGATCGAGGACGTCATTTCGGCGGACGAGATCAAGCATATTCACGAGGGATACCAGCGGGTCGCCGGATTCGACAAGCAATCGGTCGCGAGGTAGCGGTTCGGTTCCTTCATTGATCAGCGGTCGCGTCCTCGGGTGGTGTTCCGGCGAGGCGGGCCTGCAGCCGTTGGCGGATCTCGTCGGGGGTGTAGGCACGGCGGCGGCGCTCCTCACGAACGATCACCGCTCCGGTGGCGGCGACTCCGACGAGCCCGGCCAGGCCGACTATCTTCCAGCAGCGCATCTGCCTAGGCTAACGCTGTGCCGGGCACCGAGCTGGATCTCGACGAGGCCGTCGCCATCACGCGCACCGGCGACCTGTGGTTGTTCCGCGGGCGTACCGCGGCCGACCGCACTATCCGGGTCGTGACGAACAGCCCGGTCAACCACGTCGGCATGTCCGTGGTGATCGAGGACCTCCCGCCGCTGATGTGGCATGCCGAGCTGGGGGCGGCCCTGCCGGACATCTGGTCGGGCAGCCACCATCGGGGCGCACAATTGCACGACCTGCGGCGGGCCGTTGTCGTGTGGGCCGAGAAATACCAGCAGCGGGTCTGGTTGCGGCAGCTCCATTATCCGGTCGGCCGGGCGATGGAGGACGCCGCCCTGCGGACGATAGCCCGGCTCGACGGCACCCCGTTCCCTTCGACGGCCCGCCTCGCCTCGCGATGGCTGTGGGGACGGCTGCCGTCCCGGAAACGGACCAAGAACGACCTCGACCTGGAGACCGCCTATTGCGCCGAGATCGTCGCGATCACGTATGAAGCCATGGGATTACTGCCGCGCGGACGGCAGCCCAACTGGTACGACGCCGGACGCTTCTGGAGCGGCGACCGGCTCGACCTGATCGAGGGCGCCGAACTGGGTGGCGAGATCGCGGTGTCCATGCCGGGCCCGGCCTGAGGCTCCCGGTCGCCGGGCTAGCGGATTTCGTAGGTTCCGTCCAGCCGGGCGCGGCCGGTGATGTGGCCCGCGATGACGGTGATCGCGTCGTCAAGGGTGAAGCCGGTCGGCAGCTCGGGGGCGCGGTCGAGGGCGAAGAGCTGGAACACATAGGCGTGGGGCCCGTGTGACCGGATCGGCATGGGACCGGCCCAGCCGCGGTGGCCGAGCGCGCCTTTCCCGTGCCGGAGCCCTGGAATCGGGCTGGGATTGGCGAGGGCGTTCTCCGGGATTCCGCGCAGCGACGGGTTGATGCCCACGGTGAGCGCATGGGTGGCAGGCGTCCTGCGGGGCGCGTCGGGATCTTGCACGACGAGCACGAGTTCAGCGGTGCCGGCCGGTGGCTGCGTCCAGGTGAGGGCGGGGGAGATGTTTGCGCCGAACAGCCTGCCGCGGTGTTGTTCCGGTATGGCTGCCCCGTGGTCGAAGGCGGGGCTGGTCAGCGTGAAGTTCTCCGGGGCCTGCAGGTCGGGGCGGGCCCAGACGAGGGTGTGCTGGCCGGCGCGCCGGTTACGCAGTGCGATGCCGAGGGGATTCGCGGGCATGAATTCTGCTCCTCACTGTGGCGCCACCCAGCGGTCGCTCACTTCTTTAGGTATACTAAAGAGCTATGCGGAAGGATGCAACCGACGGGCGGTCAACCGAGGCGCAAGAGGCCGACCTCGGTGGACAGGTGCGCTCCGCCGTCGGACGCCTCTACCGCCGCTTCCGCAGTGAGCGCCCCGAAGGCAGCCTCGGCGACGCGGCACTGGCCGTGCTCACCCGCCTCCACAAACACGGACCACAGACCCTCACCGAACTCAGCGAGCACGACCGGGTCTCCCCGGCGTCCATGAGCCAGACCGTGAACCGGCTGACCTCGGCCGGCTACGCCGTACGCGCCCGCGACCCGGACGACGGCCGCAAAGTACTCTTCAGCGCCACCGCGGGAGGCCACGAACTCGCCGGCGCCGCCCGGGCGCAGCGCAACGCCTGGCTCGACGGACAGCTGCGCGCCCTCAGTGCCGAAGACCGCGCCGTGATCGCCCGCGCCGCGGCGTTGTTCACCAGCATCGCCGACGCGGACTCCTGAGGACCGCGACGTACTTCCACGGAGGAGGCCCTGACCAACGCCGTCCGGCACGCCGGTCCCGGCACCACCGCCACCTTGCTCGTCGACTACCTGCCCGAGGCGCTGCGCGTGGTGCTCACCGACGACGGCGCGGGCGCGGCCCAGCCGGCGCCCGGGGGTGGCAATGGCCTGCCCGGGATGCGGGCCCGGGCCACCGCCCTCGGCGGCGCCCTGCACGCCGCGCCGGACGGGACCGGGTTCCGGGTCACAGCCATCCTGCCCACAGCGGAGGAACGGCCATGATCAGCGTCCTGCTGGCCGACGACCAGTCCCTGGTCCGCGCCGGCCTGCGCGCCATCCTGGAGACCGCGCCGGACATCCGCGTGATCGGCGAAGCCGGCGACGGGGCCGCGGCGGTGGCGGGTGCGCGACAGCTCCGGCCGGACGTGGTGCTGATGGACATCCGCATGCCGGGTTCGGACGGCCTGGAAGCCGCGTGCCGGATCGCCACCGACGACCGGCTCGCCGCCGTGCACGCGGTCATGCTGACCACGTTCGACCTGGACGAGTACGTGCTCGAGGCCATGCGCCTCGGTGCTGCCGGCTTCCTGGTCAAGAACTGCGAACCGGAGGAGCTGCTCCGCGGCGTCCGGGCAGCGGCAGGTGGCGACGCGTTGTTGTCCCCAGGCGTGACTCGCCGCCTCATCGCCGAATACGCGGCCCGCGCCAAACGCCCGCCCACCGTGACCGCGAAAATCGACACCCTCACCGGCCGCGAACGCGCGGTACTCGCGCTGGTGGCCACCGGCCTGACCAACGACGAGATCGCCGAACGCCTGGAGATCAGCCCACTCACGGCCAAAACCCACGTTTCCCGCACGATGCTGAAGCTGGGCGCCCACGACCGCGCCCAGCTGGTGGTCATCGCCTACGAGTCCGGAACGGTCCGTCCCGGCTGGTCCTGACGCGTTTCGTTCAGGAAAGGCTCGTCGGTGGGGAGATATGGTATTGGGTACAGTGCTTTTGTTCGGTGTGGTCGCCGAGAAGGGTGGGGTTCGGTTCATGTCGGAGGCCGGTGGGCTGGCGCCGCTGACGGAGCGGCCCGAGAACCTGACGAACATCGTGTTCGCCGCCATTCGGGACCGGATCGTCGATTCCTCGCTCCCGCCGGGCAGTTCGGTCAGCGAGGCGATGCTGTCGAAGCAGCTCCAGGTCAGCAAGACGCCCGTCCGCGAGGCGTTGCTCCGGCTGCGGCACATCGGCCTGGTGGAGTCCACCTCGCGCGGGTTGCGAGTGGTGCAGCCGTCGATCGCGGGCATTCGCGACGCGTTCGAGTTCCGTGCCGGAATCGAGGCCATGGCAGGGCGTTACGCCGCCGATCGTGCCACCACCGAGCAGCACGATCGGATCGTCAAGATGGCAGCCGACTCCCTGACCGCCGCCCGCGACGGGCGGCGGGGGGATTTCCTCAGCCACGACCAGGACTTTCACCTCGCCGTGGCGCGGGCCGCGCGCAACGAGGTGCTGTTCCAGGCGGTCGAGAATTCGATCGTGCTGACCCGCGCGCTGCGCTGGCGCGATGTCCACGTCGACCGCGACTTCGTCCCGGACGCGCACGAGCACGTGGCCATCGCCGATCTGATCCGGGCCGGCAGCCCCGACCTGGCTTCGGCCAAGCTCGCCGAGCACATCCACCGCATCATGCTGATCCTCCTGGACGTCTACCCGGGCGAGGCGGACCAGTAGGTCCCGCCGAAATCGACGACCTGACCGCCCATGACCGGCAGGAAGGTTCCGTCGTGCGGGACGGTTCCGGGCATCGTGGCGGCGCTCGCGTGCCAGTCTTTGTGCTGGCGTCGAGTGTCCACATGAGAGGGTGCAGATGAAGTCGTATTGGCTGGTCACAGACGGTGCGGGTGGATCGCGGATCGAGGCGCTCCCGTTGCCGTACGCCTACGTCGGCCCCACCGCGACCGACGCGGACCGGCACCGCATGCCGCCTCCCGAACTGGCACGGGAAGTGCGCGCGGTCCGCTCGATACGATCAGCCGGCGGCGGCGTGGCTGCTGGGGGAACCGCCGTAAGGCGCCTGCTGTTCCTGGTTTCGGGATCGCTCACCGTCGCCACCGCGGACATGACAGCGGTACTGGACCCCGGGGACGTCCTCTTCGTCGATGACCTCGCTTCGAACAAGCACACCCTCACCTATCGCGGAGACGCGCGGGCGCTCGAGGTCGAGGTGACCGATTCCTGGACGCCGCAAGGATCCGTGGCACCCGTGCTCGCCGACGACGCCCGGCGAGCCGATGCCGATCCGCTGCTCCGCGAGATGTACGTGGCCGACGGTAAGGCGAATTTCCGTTCCCTCCCAGGGTTTTTCGAGGAATCGTCCGACACGGCGCGGCCGATCCAGGCGCTGTCGTTCGTGGGTCTGTCGCCCGACTCGTTCGGTGACTGGCACACCGAGAAGCCCATCAGCCTGGTCTTCGTGCTGGCCGGAGGTTTCGAACTCGAGGTGGGTGGCACCGGCGGCACGCAGGTCTTCCGGCCGGGCGACGTGTGCGTCGTGCGTGACCACGACGGGCAAGGGCACCGGACACGCACGCGCGGTGAGACCCGGTTCGCCGCCCTGGTGCTGGCCCCCGAATCCGTGGAGGGCTGAGCGCGTGGACATCTTCGAGGCCATGGAGACCTGCCGGTCGATCCGCCGCATGCGTCCGGATCCCGTTCCGGACGAGGTGCTGGAAAAGCTCGTGCACTACGCGACCCGCGCGCCGAGTGCCGGAAACACCCAGCTCTGGCGCTTCCTGGTCGTCACCGACCAGCGGGACCGGACCTGGTTCCGCGACATGCTCGTCGACGCGGTCGGTCCCCGGCTCGCCACGATACCGGCGGAAGACGATCACTCGGACGCCGCACGGAACGCGCGACGGTACCGCCGTTTCATCTTCGAGTTCGACAAGATCCCGGCATTCATCATCACCGCCGTGGAGAACGCGTTCCCGTCCAAGGAAAACCCCGACCCGCAGTTCATGTGGTCGACCGTCTACGCCGCCACCCAGAACCTGCTGCTGGCCGCGCGCGCGATGGGACTCGGCGCCGCGATGACCACCAACCACCTGGAGAACGAGCCCGCCGTTCGACAGCATTTCGGGATTCCCGAGGACTTCGCCCTGGGTGCGACCATCCCGCTCGGATATCCGGAAGGGCGGTATGGGCCGCTGACCCGGCGCCCGGCCGGCGAGGTGATCTTTCGTGATCGCTGGGGAAACACGGCCGCTTAGCGCCGGCCTGATCGAGCTGCCCGGCCCGCATCGCCCGAATGGCCTACTCATCTGATATATGAGATGTTAAACTTGGTGGCTACTTTGTTACGTTCTCGAAAGCCGGGCGGGACGCCCGGTCCGTAGCCACCGGATGGGAAGGCAGATCTGTTCCATGTCGAACGCGGGTACCGCGTCCGGGGCGCGGCCGGTGCTCGCTCCGCTGACGACGCGTCCGGAGAACCTGACGACCAGGGTCTTCACGGCCATCCGCGATCGGATCGTGGACTCGTCGCTGCCACCGGGTAGCGCGGTGAGCGAGGCGATGCTGGCGAGCCAGCTCCAGGTGAGCAAGACGCCGGTACGGGAAGCCCTGCTCAGGCTCCGGCATATCGGACTGGTCGAGTCGACCTCGCGCAGGTTGCGGGTGGTGCAGCCCTCGGCGGCCAGGATCAGGGATGCCTTCGAGTTCCGATGCGGTATCGAGCGGATGGCGGCGCGCTACGCGGCCGGCCGTGCCACGCCGGAGCAGCTGGGCCGGATCGTGGACCTGGCCGGCGCGTCGCTCGCCGCCGCGACGGAAGGCCGGGTCGCGGACTTTCTGCGGTACGACTTCGACTTCCATCTGGCGGTCGCGGAGGCAACCGGCAACGAGGTGCTGCTCCAGGCGGTCGAGAACGCCGTCGTGCTGACCAGCACCCTGCGGCGGCGCGACGTCCGCGTCGACCGGGACTTCGTCCGCGACGCGGACGAGCACGTCGGCATCGCCGAGCTGATCGCCGCCCGCAGTCAGGACCGGTCGGCCGGCAAGCTCGCCGACCACATCGACCGGATCATGCTCAACGTCCTCGAGCTCTTCGCCGCGGAAGCCCCGCTGACGAACAACCACTGATCGCGCCGTCGGTCCGGTGTCACTCGAATTTGGTCGTTGACCACATTCCATACGCCATATACCGTACGTCAATCAGTTGGTCCGCTCCTCTGAGCACTGCGCTTGGCCGGCGACGTGGCGAGGAACGACGGCAGTCCTTTCATCACTGAGCCGACGCTGAAGAGGTGTCTATGAGCACGTGGTTTTCCGCGCGTCATCGGGGTCTTCGACGCTCCGTTCACGTCGGCCTCGGGGCCGTTCTCGTGCTGGCCCTCGCGGCCTGCGGATCGAGCGGTTCGGCGGACCAGCCGGCGAAGAGCAGCATCGATCCGAACCTCGGCGGCGACGCGGCCTGGCAGCAGATCGTGGACGCGGCCAACGCCGAGGGGAAGGTGGTCTTCTACTCCGCGAACGACGAGGACTCGGCCACCGTCCCGCCCGCGTTCCACGCCGCATACCCGAAAATCCAGGTAGAGGTCCAGCACTTCGCCTCCGGCGCGCTCACCGCGAAGCTAGACGCGGAGGCCGGCAACACCGCGACGGGCGCCGACGTCGCGAGCCATTCTTCGCGCGTGTGGTGGCAGGCCAATGCCGCCCGCCTGACCCCGGCCAAGGGCCCGGCAATAGCGCGCTACTGGAAGGACACCGGGTTCGTCTACGCGAACGGGGCGTACACCCTGGTCGGCGGCAACCCCCTCGGCGCCGCGGTCAACACCGACCGCCTCGCCGCGCTCGGCGCCACCCCCATCAAGACCTACAAGGACCTGCTCCAGCCCGCCCTGCGCGGGAACGTGGGCGTCGTGCCCGGCGAGGGGTCGCCCGCCGCCGAACAGTGGTGGTACTACGCGGGTCAGGAAATGGGCGGTGCGAGTGGCTTGCAACAGCTGGCCGCGCTGCAGCCCCGGTTATACCGCAGCGGTACGACACCGCTGGCAACAGACGTCGCGTCCGGAGAGATCGCTGTCGGGTTCTACGCGACCCGGTCGTCGGTGACGGCGCTCGCCGACAAGGGGGCACCGGTCGCCTTCGTCCCCCTCGATCCGGTCATCTCGATCGGCGGCTACACGGGCATTGTCGGCAACGCACACCCGAATGCCGCGCAAGTACTGGAGAATTGGCTGCTCTCACCGGCAGGGCAGGTCGCGTTGGCCGGTGACGGCAACGCACTCACCCCGCTCGATGTGAGCGTGCTCGGGGCGGAGTCCGGTAACGCACGCCAGATCCCGAAGGGCAGCCACGTCACCGACGGGGTGCTCCTGCCCGAGCAGACATCCTTCTACCAGAACGTTTTCCTGCCGACCGTGGTCGGCAGGTCGTGACCGCCACGGCATCAGCCCCGCAGCGCGTCACGCTGGCCGCCGCCCGCCGGCCGGCCCGGCGGAGGGGCCTGGCCTGGGTCTCGCTGGCGCTGGTGATGGCTGTGCTGATCATCTGGCCGCTGGTCCGGTTGGAACTGCGTGCTTTCGACAATGGCGGCGACGCGTTCACGCGGATGGTGACCTATCCCGGGATCGGCCGGGTGTTCCTGAACACGCTCATCGTCGCGGTCGGTTCGGTGCTGATCGCGGTTCCACTCGGGACGGTGCTGGCGTGGCTGACCCTGCGGATGCCACCGGCCCTGCGCCGCGTGATGGCGATCTTGCCGATCGTGCCGCTGATGCTGCCGGCCGTGGCCAAAGTGGCCGCGTGGACCTATCTGCTCTCGCCGCGGACGGGTCTGCTCAACACACTCCTGCGCAGCTGGGGTCTCGGCTCGGGCGCCACCGGCCCGCTCGACGTGTTCACGATGACCGGCATCGTGGTCATCTCGGGGGTCACATTGACCTCCTTCGTGTACCTGTTCGTCCATTCGAGCCTCGAACAGCGCGGCGCCGAATTGGAGGCCGCGGCGGCCGCCTGCGGTGCCCGGCCGTGGACGGTGTTCACCACCGTCACTTTGCCCCTGCTGAAACCGGCCGTGATCTACTCGACCGGGATCGTGTTCCTGCTTTCGCTCGGGCAGTTCAGTGCTCCACTGCTGCTCGGGGCACCGAAGAACATCGACACCATCAGCACCCTGATGTACCGCGTCTCGGGTGACTATCCGGTCGACTACGCACTCGGCGCCGCGCTGGCGTTGCCCCTGCTGGTGATCGGCCTGCTCGTGGTGGTCGCCCAGCGCCGGGCATTGGGGGATGAGCGACGCTACGCCGCGGTGTCCGGACGGGCCCGGCAGGTGGGTGTCCGCACGAGCTGGTGGGCGGCGGTGCCGCTGGTGATCTACCTGCTGGTGGCCGTCGTGCTGCCGCTCCTGGCGCTGGTCGTGGTGTCGTTGTCACCGTACTGGTCGGGCCGGATCACCCCGTCCCGCTTCACGTTCGACGGGTGGGCCACGGCGTTCGCCGATCCCAGCACCCAGCAGGCCATCAGCACCACCGCGCAAGCCGTCGGGTTCACCATCGTGCTCGTCGTGCCGCTGGGCTATCTGGCCGCATTGGCCCTGCTGCAGCGAACACGCGTGCCCGCCCCGGTGCGCCGGGTGATCGACCTGATCAGCAGCCTCGCACTGAGCATGCCGTCGGTGCTGATGGGGTTCGCGCTGCTGCTCACCTATTCCACCCCGCCTTTCCGGTTGTACGGGACCACGGCGATGGTCGTGGTCGCCTATGTGAGCCTGATGCTGCCGCACGCCATCCGCCCGCAATTGACGTCGATGCTGGCCACCGGCCCGGAGTACAGCGAGGCCTCCCGGGTGGCGGGTGCCGGCCCGCTCGCGACGACCTGGCGGGTCGGCTTTCCGCTGATCCGCAGCGGGATCGGGGTGGCTGTGTCTCTGGTCGTCATCATGGTGATCCACGAGTTCGCGGTCTCGCTGATGGTCACCTCGCCGGGGCGCCGGGTGATCGGCACATTGCTCTATGACGCCACGAACTTCGGCACCGCGCCGCAGGTCGCGGTCATCGCCCTGCTGATGGTGGCCATCACGACGGTGGGCATCGTCGCCGCGCTGGTCGCCGGTGGTGCCCGCGCGCTGGACCGAGTCTGAGGAGGTACCACGATGTCCGAGGTGAACATCGAGAACCTGACCAAGGGTTTCGGGCCCGCCGTTCGCGCGATCGACGAGTTGACGCTCGACATCGCCGAGGGCGAGCTGGTCGTGTTGCTGGGCCCCAGCGGCTGTGGGAAGACCACGCTGTTGCGGTGTCTGGCGGGACTCGAGCGACCGGATTCCGGCCGGATCGCGATCGGCGGCGAAGAGGTCTTCGGTGGCCGGCGCGAAATCCCGACCCACCGGCGCGGGATCGGTCTGGTTTTCCAGAACTACGCGCTCTGGCCCCATATGACGGTCGCCCAGAACGTGGCGTATCCCTTGCGTGCCAAGGGGGTTTCGCGCCGGGCGCGAGAGGCGGCCGCGCGGGAGGCGCTCGCCCTGGTGGAATGTGAGACGCTCGTGGACCGGCTGCCGGCCGCGATCAGCGGCGGTCAGCAGCAACGCGTGGCGCTCGCCAGGGCGATCGTCGCGCGGCCGCGGCTGATCCTGTTCGACGAGCCACTGTCCAATCTAGACTACCGGCTGCGGGGCCAGCTGCGCCAGGAGATCCGCGACCTGCACCGGACGCTCGGCTTCACCGGGGTGTACGTGACGCACGACCAGACCGAGGCCATGCAACTGGGCAGCCGGGTGGTCGTGCTGCGTGAGGGGCGGATCGAGCAGCTCGCGCCGCCTCAGGAGCTGTTCGATCGCCCCGCCACCAGCTATGTCGCCCGATTCCTGGGGATCGGGAACGCCATCGCGCTGAGCCGGTCGGATGATCGGTGGGTGTTCGGCGACCCGGCGGTCGAAATCGATCTGCCCCACGTGCCCTTGCCGGCGGACAGCTGCGAACTGCTGCTCCGTGCCGTCGACCTCACGCTGGCGCCGCCGGGTTCCGAAGGTGGGGCGGATCGCGTTGTCGTCGAGGGGACGGTGCGGGACGTACTGTTCGGGGGCGACGTCAGCGAGTGGATCGTCGAGGTGGGCGGCGGGACCGTACTGACCGCCACAGCGGCGGCGCGAACGTGGCCGTACGCGGCCGGGGACCGGGTCGCGGTCCAGTTCGAACTCGACGACGCGCTGCTCTACGCGGGTCCCGATGGCCGGCTGGTGGAGCCGGTCGGCGCCGCCGCGTGACCTCAGAAGAAGTTGCTGAGATTCTGCGACAGCAGGATCGTCTGGTCGAGGAAGATGTGCCGGCGCGCGATGCGGAAGGAATTCTCGTGTCGCCGTAGCGTGTCTTCCCGGCGCCCGATCCACTGGTTCTCCTCGGACTTCAAGCGCGTCCGGTAGAGCAGGAAATGCGACTCGGCGACGAGTTCGGCCCCGTCGTCCTCGACGATCCGGATGTTGGTGATCAGGTGCCGGGTGCGCGACGGCGGGTCCTCGGCCCACGCCGTTCCCGTCGCCAGTTTGCGCACCCGGGCGTCGAGGGTGGCCTTGTCGTCGTCGAAGAACGCCATCTCGCCCGGTTTGGTGAACTCCTTGTGCAGTTCCCGCCGGGGCACCGTCCGGCGGATCGGCATGAAGTAGTGGGTGTCGTCGGTGAACAGCTCGATCCACTTCTCGTAGTGGTGCCTGTCGAGGAGCGCGGCTTCCTCGACGTAGAACCGCTCTACCCGGTACTGGAGCAGCATCTGGGCGAGTGTGGCCTCGCCTGCCGCGAGATCGTCCTGCAGCGTCATGATCGGTCCTTGTCAGAGATACTCGCCGGGGGTGGTTCGCTCGCGGAGATCGTCCCACGACGTTCCCTTGAGCCATTCCTTCCAAGACTGATAGGTCCACAGCTGGGCGTGCTCGTTGACCGGGGCCTCGATACGTGCGAACCCGCCCTCGTGCCGGATCTTGCCCCGGCCGAGCCCCATCTTGAGCTGCTGCGGGACGTTCTTGCTGATCGTCCCGTGCGTCTGGAGGGTGCTCTGTGACCAGTTCTCGCCGTCTTCCTGTTCGAGGAAACCGGCCGGCCCGAAGGAGTGGATCTGGGCCGACAGCAGTTCCTTCTGCTCCTCGGGCGAGGCGTTCTTCTCCCGGAAGGTGAACCACCAGACCTCGGTGACGCTCGGGCTGCGCGGTACGCGCAGGCTCAGCTGGGCGCCCAGAGTGATCCACGCGCTGGGAAAGACATGGGGGTGCCCGGCGACCTGCGCCCCGACGGGACCCAGCGCCGCCTGCGCTTCCGGCCGGTCGCGCCACGCGAAAATCTTGCCACCGGTCGCTTCCACGGCTTTGCGTGTCGGACCGGAGATCGCGTGCCCGTACTCCGCGACCATCACGATGTTGTCCAGATCGGTCGGCAGCCGCTGCACGCCGAGGCTCTTGCCCTCGTCCGTCTTCGCCCCGCCACTGTCCAGGCTCTCGGCGGTGGGAATCATCCCGACCGCCTGGGCCGAGATATGGGTGATCTGCGGGTGGTAGAAGTCGAAAGTGTTGTCGGCGGCGAACTTCCAGTTGGTGTTCAGCACGAACTTCTGGATACCGGGGACGACTTCGACCTCGCCGCGCTCGGCGATCATGTCGAGGCTGAGCCGGCCGGTCGGGCCCAGGAAGTCCGCCAGCGGGGGAGCCGTGGGGTCGAAGGTGCCGAACACGAAGCCCTTGTAGGACTCCAGCTGGGCGACCTGCCGCAACGGGTACTTCGACTTGTCGAGCTCGTCCCGGTAGAAATCGCGCATCCCGGGTACCCCGACCAGTTCACCGGCCAGGTCGAACGTCCAGCCGTGGTAGGTGCACATGAAGTTCTTGACGTTGCCCTCTTCGGCCCGGCACACGGCGTTGCCGCGGTGCGTGCACGTGTTCACCAGCGCTTTGATGCTCTTGTCCTTCTGGCGGACCACCAGGACGTTGTCCCGGCCCATCGGGGCCTCGAAGAAGTCGCCGCGTTTCGGGATCTGACTCTCGTGGCACAGGAACAGCCACGCGCGCGAGAAGATCCGCGTCATTTCGAGATCGAAGATCTCCGGATCACTGAAGATCCGCCGGTCGATCTCGCCGCGGTGCGCGTCCACGTACGTGTCGAGCTTGGCGGCCAGTGCCTCGTCCGCTGTCATTTCGTCTCCTGTGGTTCGGTGCGGGTGGCCTGGCGAAGATCACGCGCCGTGGTGATCGCGCTCGTGACCCCACCACTCGGACGATGTGTAGGTCACGACGGTCCACGTGGCGTCGTCGATCAACCGCCCGCCGGTCCCGTATTCGAGGCCGAACCCCGACGGCGTCTGCATGTAGAACGACAGCATCTCGTCGTTGGTGTGCCGGCCGAGCGTGGCCTGCATCGTCGTGTCCGCCGCCCGCGCCCTGTCCAGCGCACGCCCGACCGAATCGATGTCCGCCACTTCCAGCATAAAATGGTTGAGTGCCGTTCCGGTGTCAAGCGGCGCGCCGGCCGCCGCGAAGGAATGGTGCCGCGCGTTGACGTGCAGGAAGGTCACGTGAAATCCCGGCGCCGGAATGATGTAGTCACTCACCCGGAAGCCGAGCACGTCGATGTAGAAGGCCATCGTCTCTTCGGGGTTCTGGCAGCCGAACACCACGTGCCCGAGCCCGGTGTCTTTCCCGGACGGTTCCTTGGTGACGAACCGTACCCCGGCGGGGGAGACGAACGGGTCCTTGGGCACCAGCCCGCCGGCGAAGAACTCCACGTTGATCCCGGCCGGATCGGTGCAGGTGACGAGGCGGTGCGCACCACGCAAGCGGGCGAGTTCGGCGTCCTCCTTGCAGGGCACGCCGGCGGCTTCCAGATCCCGCACGATCCCGTCGAGGTCGGCGGCGGAGGCCACCTCCCAGCCGACGTAGTCGACCTGGTCCTTGCCCGGCCGGACGGCGATCCGGTGATGCCGCTCGTCCATCCGCAGGTACAGCACCGGTTTCCCGTCCTCATCCGCGCGGGTCACCTGCATGCCGACGATTTCACTCGCGTAGTGGGCCCAGGCATCCAGGTCGCTCGCGCCGATTCCGAAATACCCCAGTGCGCTGATCCCGGCCATCGGATCTCCTGTTCGTTGACTTGTCATCGCCGGTTCGCCGGCACGCCCAGCTCGCGACGCATGATGAGGATGCGTGACCTGGTTCACCGAGGGCCAAGACGATGTCCCGTCTGGCGGGACCGAACTGTGGGACGCCCCCGTGGCGCGGGGGCGCCCGGAAGAAGCGGGTTCCGTGCTGTGGAACGGAACCTCGGTGCGCCCGGCCGGCTTTCTGGTCTCATGGTCGAGCCCTCGGCCGGCCACGTTCCGCCGTGGGCGATGTGGCACCGAACCCGCCACCGTCCATTCTGGAAAGGCTGACCGTGACTCCGACCCCGACCTACGACGGAACCCGGAAGCTGATCGACACGCGCGACTACCGGATTCAGATCAACGACGCCGGCTCCGGCCATCCGGTCTTTCTGCTGCACGGATCCGGGCCCGGTGCGACAGGGTGGTCGAACTTCGCTCCGAACATCCCGGTTCTCGCGGAGAAATACCGCTGTGTCGCGGTGACGATGCCGGGCTGGGGCGAGTCGAGTCCGCAGTCACTGGAAACCGGACGGGACCAGAGCGCCGCGATCCTGCAGCTGATGGATGCCCTCGACATCGAGCGGGCCGCGTTCGTCGGGAACTCGGGCGGCGGCGGGATCGGGCTCGTCATGGCGGGGTTGTACCCGGAGCGCGTTTCCCACGTCATCACGATGGGATCCGGTGTGTGGGGCCCCAGCATCCTGGCTCCGGGAGGCCTTTCCGAAGGGATGCGCACGATATTCGAGGCCTACCAGGATCCCTCCGAGGCCAACTTCAAGCGCCTCGTCGAGGTCATGTGCTTCGATCCGAAGTTCGCTTCCGACGAGCTCGCGGCCGAGCGCGCGCAGGCCGCCCGGTTGTTCCCGGAGCATCTGACCAACTGGCTGGAGATGGCGCGCGCGGGTGTCGGCGCGGAAGAGATCACCCGTGCCGCGCAGGCGCTGCCCCGGTCCCCGGTGCCCGCCCTGCTCATCCATGGCCGCGACGACCGCACGGTGCACTACGAGACGAGCATGCGGGCACTCGCCCTCATCCCTGATTCGCGCATGGTGCTGCTCAATCACTGCGGTCACTGGGCGCAGCTCGAGCACGCGGACGAGTTCAACCGGCTCGTCGACGAGTTCGTCACCCACCACTGATCGCAGTAGCCGGATAGCCGACCGTCGACGGGGGAAACAGATGTCCGCGTTGCAGGGTATGTCGGTACTCCTCACGGGCGGTGCCTCCGGCCTCGGCCGGGCCATCCTCACCCGGTTCCTCGAAGAAGGCGCGAACGTCACGGTCCTCGACCGGGCGGCGGACAAGCTGAAAGAGGCCGAGGCGGACTACGCGCCCGCGCTGCAGGTGGTGCCAGGTGACGTGCGCTCGCCCGCCGACAACTCCGTCGCCGTCGCGAGTGCGGTCGCCACCTTCGGTGGCCTCGACGTGTTCATCGGCAACGCGGGACTGTGGGATTTCGGCAAGGAGCTGACCGATTTCGATCCCGACGGCCTGTCGCGTGCCTTCGACGAGCTGTTCGCGGTCAACGTCAAGGGCTATCTGCTCGGCGCCCGGGCGGCCCGCTGTGCGCTGCGCGCCACGGGCGGGTGCATGATCTTCACCCTGTCGAACGCGTCGTTCTTCCCGGCGGGCGGCGGTGCCCTCTACACCGCGTCCAAGCATGCCGGGGTGGGTCTGGTGCGTCAGCTCGCCTACGAACTCGCGCCCAAGATCAGGGTCAACGGGGTGGCCGTGGGAGGTATGCCGGGCGACCTGCGTGGCCCCGGCGCTCCCGAGATGGCGGACCGGTCGCTCGCCGACATCCCGGTCCAGCGGTACCTCCAGGACCACACGGCGCTCGGTGTCGCGGTGGAGCCGGAGGACTACGTCGGCCCGTATGTGTTTCTCGCGTCCCGTGGCGATTCCCGCACCGTCACGGGCTCCGTGTTCGATGTCAGCTCCGTCGGCATCCCCCAGCGGAGCTGACATCGGACGGCGTGTGGCGTCACGAGAGGTCGGCCGCGAGCTGCTTCGGGAGGCGCCGCAGATCGACCTCGGCGTCCAGCAGCCGGGCGGCCGGCACGTGCAGGCCGGACTCGATCAGCCGGCGCGCGGCCGCGACCTCACGGGCCGCATTGAGCCCCATCACGGCGCCTACCCGCTCGTCACGCATCCAGAAGCCGATGAACCGTTCCTGAGTGGCGCCGGCGCGCAGCACGAACTGGTCCGTCGCGCGAGGCCGGCCGAAGATCTGGAAGGTCAGGCCGAACTGATCCGACCACGCATAGGGGAGTGCGTCGAATTCCGTCGCGACTCCCACGGCCGAAGCGCCCACCGCCGCACCGTGTCGCAGTGCGACGTCCCAGTGCTCAATGCGGCCCCTGGTGTCCAGCGCGGGGTGCGGCTGGCTCGCGACATCGCCGGCTGCCGAAACCCACGGATTCGTCGTGGCGCCGAACCGGTCGACCACGATGCCGTAGCGGTCGACCTCGATACCGGCGGCCTCGGCCAGTTCCACCCGGGGGACGACGCCGACGCCGACGACCACCGTCGCGGCCGGGCGCCGGGATCCGTCGGAGAGGATCGCGGCCTCGACCTCGTTCGTCCCGACGAGGGCTTCGACAGTGGTGCCCAATACGAACCGGACACCGCGATCCTCGTGCAATTGACGGACGAGCTCGGCGATCGGGCGCCCGGCCACGCCGACCAGCGGCAGCGCGGCCTGCTCGACCACCGTCACGTCCAGGCCGCGATCGCGGGCCGCCGCGGCCAGTTCGAGGCCGATGAACCCGCCCCCGATCACGAGCAGCGGCCCACCGCTGGTGAGCCGCGACGCCAGCGCGCCCGCGTCCGCCGCGTCCCGCAGAACCATGACGTTCGCCAGGTCGGCACCCGGGATCGGGAGACGCCGGGCGCCGACACCGGTGGCCAGCAGCACGTGGCCGGCGGCGAGAATCCGGCCGTCGGCCAGTTCGACGGTCTGCCGTGCCGTGTCCAGCCGCCGCACACCGACCCCGAGGATCAACTCGAGGTCGTCGTCGAGATAGCTCTGCGCGGGAAAGATCGGCTTCAGGCTCGTGTCGCCCGTGCTCAGCAGGCTCTTCGAAAGGGGCGGCCGCTCATAGGGCTCGTGCGGATCGGAGCCGACGATCGTGATCGCCCCGTCGAAACCGGCCCTGCGCATCGCGAACGCGGCCGACACACCGGCCGCACTCGAACCGATGACGACCTGTCGTGACCTCTTCATGGAAAGTGTGCACTTCGCTCTCGTGTGGTGACGGTTGGCCGTCAGACCAGCAGTGGCCCGATCCGCGCGGACAGCTGCCGCGCGGTGTCGAGCATGGGCTTCTGGAATCGCATGACCGACTTGCCCACCGCTGACGTGGTGATCGACAGCGCGGCCACCGGCTCGTTCGTCCGCGGGTGCAGCACCGGGACCGCGAGGCAGGAGACGCCGACGAAGGACTCCTCGAAATCGACCGCCCACCCGTCCTGCTGGACCTGCTGGAGCGTGTTCTCCATCCGCTGGGCGCTGGTGATCGT
Organism: Amycolatopsis sp. GM8; assembly: GCF_021653975.1. GTDB lineage: Bacteria > Actinomycetota > Actinomycetes > Mycobacteriales > Pseudonocardiaceae > Amycolatopsis_E. The sequence continues at coordinate 100,975 of NZ_JAJKFK010000004.1, forward strand.
GAACGGCGTGTACCTCTTGTACGTGGTCTGTGCGAGATCTTCGCGCAGCCGGTCGCCATCCCGGTAGGCCAGCAGGACCTTGCCGAGCGCCGTCACATAGGCGGGACGCCGGGCGCCGACCCAGGTCGCCAGTTTCGTGGACTTGTGGCCGAAGATCTTTTCGACGTACAGGATGTCGAGCCCGTCCGGCACGGCGAGGTGGATCGTCTCACCGGTCCGCGCGAAGAGGTCGCTCATGAAGGGCACGGCCTGATCCCGCAGCCCGTTCGGACGGCAGGCCTTGACGAGGTTGCCGAGTTCGAACATGCGCGCCGACAGGCAGTACCGGTCGCCGACGCGGGAAACGTATCCGGTGTCGGCGAGCACCGTCAGCAGCCGGTGCGCGGTCGACTTCGGGAGTCCCGCCTGAGCGCCCACTTCGGAGACACCGAGCACGGTTCTGGTGCCGAACGCGCCCAGTACGGCGAGCGCGCGATCGGCCATCGTGTCCGGCCGGCGGGCACCGACCGCGGTACCGCCCGTCGTGGTGGGCGGCGGTTCGAAGGAATCACTCAAGTGCTCTTCGTAGGCAGCTGAGGACGTGCTCATAGGGCGCTCCTCCGCCTCGTCGGTAAGGGGAGTAGTTGATCCGAAGACGTTCTCCGTTTTATTGTGAAGCTACGGTACGTAGCGACACTCCGTTTGGCAAGACGTGGGAGGAAGCCGTGGCGCGACAGGCGCGAACCAGGGCGCGCGGAGCTGATCGAGCCGAGCGATCGGACAAGCAGCGCAACCGCAAACGCATCGTCGAGGCCGCGGCGTCCCTGATCGACGAGCGTGGTGTCGACGTGCCCCTCGAAGAGATCGCCCGCCGCGCCGGCGTCGGCTCGGCCACCATGCACCGGCATTTCGGCAATCGGGCGGATCTGTTCGAAGCGGTCTTCGTGGGCGAAGCGGAGGAGATCGCGGCCAGGGCGCGTGCTCTCACCGCGGGCGGTGACCTGGCGCGCGCGCTGGGGAACTGGCTGCGCGAGCTCTACTTGAACGCGGCGTCCAGCCGGGGCCTGGCCCGGTCCCTGGCCGGCACCTCGGAGCAGGTGGGCCGGGACGGCCCGAGCTGCCTTTCGATCGTGCTCGACGGTGGCGCCGAACTCCTCGACCGCGCCCGCGCGGCCGGTGTCGTCAACGATGGCGTGGAACTCCAGGAACTGGTCGCGCTGGTACTCGGCGTCGTCCTGGTGATCGACGAGGGTGTCGGTGGCGACGTGAATCCGCAGCGGCTGGTGGAGTTGATCATCGGCCTGGCCGTGGCGCCGCGTCCGATCTAGTTTCGCCAGGCGGGACGCGGTGGGCCTGGCCGCCGCTCCGAAGTTACTACCGTCGATCCGGAGAAACCCGGCACGGTGAGGGAAAGGTGGTGCCGCGACATGGCATGGCTGCGAGCCTGCGGTCGAGACGAGATCGACGACGGTGAAGCGGCGCGAATCGAGACCGATCCGCCCGTCGCCGTGTTCAATGTGGACGGTGAGTTCTACGCGACCGCCGATACCTGCACGCACGACGAGTCCTCTCTCGCTGATGGCTACGTCGACGGCGACCGCGTCGAGTGCCCATGGCATTTTGCCAAGTTCTGCATCAGAACCGGTGCCGTTCTGAGCCTGCCCGCGACTGCCGGACTGACCACCTACCCGGTGAAGGTGGCCGGGGACGACATCATGGTCGACATGCCGGACTGACCCGCGGCGGGTTCGCGGGATGACGAACCGTCGAGCCGGGCCACGAAGTGCCCCTGCGCCGGAGCGAGTCCGGCGCAGGGCCGCTTCGTGTCTTCGTGTCGAAGCTCAGAGCCCGAGCTGGGTGGGTTCGTCGGCCGAGTCGAACGCGGCGGTCCCAGCGGTGCCGCGCATCGTTTCGTCCAGCGGTGCGTCGAGTTCGTGGAGACGGGGCAGGACCTCCGTGGCGAACAGGCGCAGCGACTGCTCCGCCTTTTCGGCCGGCATGGTCCCGAACTTGACGTTGAGCACGAACTCCTCGGCGCCGGTCTTGCGCTGAATCGCCTTCAGCTGTTCGAAGACCTGGTCGGGAGTTCCCCACGCCTGCGGGCGGGCGCTCTTCTCGATGATGGCCTCGTCGGTGGCCACCACGTCACCGAGCTTGGCGTACTGTTCGTACCCTTTCGTCTTACGGAAGCGGTCCGGGTCGTCGAACTGGTAGTGGTGCTTGCTGCTCAGCGACGACTCGAGCGAATGGCGTGCCATCAGGTCCCACGCTTCCGACTCGCTCTCGAAGCACGTCATCCGCACGACGACCGTGGGCTGGGTCGGGGTGAGGCCGTTGCCGACCCGGATGCCGTTGAAGGTGGACACGTCCGAGGCGTAGGCGTCCCAGCTCTTCTGATTGGTCATCAGCATGCCCAGGCCCGCGTTCGCGGCGATCGGCAGCGTCTCGGGGCTGGTCCAGGCAATGCGCATCCGGTCGAGAATGCGTTGCGGATTGCGGAAACTCGGCCGGATCGTGGTCTCCGGGATCTGGTAGAACTCGCCGTCGTGCGAGAACCATTCATTGGAGATCGCCTTGCGCAGCACCGCCAGCGATTCGTTGAAGCGGCCCCGGGCTTCGCCCATCGGCACGCGGAACGCGTCGAACTCGCGCACCGCGGCACCCCGGCCGACGCCGAGGGTGAGCTGCCGGCCCTGCAGCAGATTGTCCAGGACACTGATCTGGTCGGCGACGACCAGCGGGTCGTACCAGGGGAGTACGACGATCATCGTGCCGAAGTCCAAACGGCTGGTCCGGCCGGCCATGAACGTCAGGTGCTGCAACGCACCGCCGGTCATCACATACGGGGTGAAGTGGTGATCGATGGCCCAGTAGGAGTCGAATCCGAGCGGTTCGACGAGTCCGGCCAGGTGCAGTTCTTCGTCGTAGATCTCCTGGTCGCTGATCGCGGGCGGACCGGGTTTCTTGGCCAGGAACCGGTCCCAGTCCGTATAGTTCTGCCAGTTGAAATGGACACCGACCTTCATGGCTACTTCCTTCGGGAGTTGTGAAATGGTGGCGGACAGAAGTCCGACCGGCGCTGGTATCGGGCCATGATTGGCCACCCGCTTTGCCGGTGTCGAAATCCTGTTCCGTAGTACGGGATCAGGCGGGTGAGAGCTGATATATCGGCGATAAATGGTCGATGCCGGACATCGCGAGTCCTTCCGTCTGCCGGGCTTGCCGGGGGTGATCAGGCTGCCGAGGGCCGGGCCGAGTCGGCCCGGGAGAGTTGAAGCAGGGCCGGTAGCGCCGGCGCCCAGAACTTGCAGAACGTCGCGACGGCGGGCCGGGCATCCTGCTGCCCGCCGGCGAGATGCAGGGCCGGCGCCACCGCGATCGCGCCGGCGGCCGAGAGTGCCGCGGTCAGGCCGTCGGGAACGGTCCCGGCCGCCGCGGGCCAGCCGCCGATGACCACGGCGAACACCACTTTTCCGGCCAGCAGGTCGTTTCGCGCGCAGTGCTCGATCGCGAGCCGGGTGGCCTCGTCCAGGGTCGACGTGTGCGCGCTCGCGCCGATCACCACCACGTCCGCACCGGCCACGGCCTGGTGCAGGCGCTGCGAATCGGCCGGAAGGGCGAGCTCGCGAACCGGTGGCGCACCGGTCAGTTGTGTCGTGAACCCGCGGAGCGTGGCTGCCGGTCGATCGGCATGGCTCAGCATGAGCGTCGATGACGCCAGCAGTGCAGTGATCATCGTACCGATCCTCCTCACTTGCCCCACGAACGTAGCATGCCGGAGACGATCGTCATATACTTCGTACGTTCGGAGTGTCGCGAAGGTGGACTGGAGATGACGTGAACGCGCAGGCGAAGCGGACTGCCGAGGCCCGGGCGAAGCCGACCTATCCGGGCACCGTGTTCGCCGAGTTCCTCAGCATGTTCGTGCGGCCGAACGGCAACTGGGCCCCGGTATCGGCGATGGTCGGGCTGATGGGCGAGATTGGTTTCGACGAACCCGGGGTACGCGCGCTCATTTCCCGGCAGAAGAGCCGCGGCTGGCTGGTTCCGGAGAAGCGGGGGCCGGTCCGCGGTTATCACCTGACCGAGACCGCGCTGTCCGGGCTGGCCGAAAGCGACAAGATCGTGTGGCATGCCCGGGACGAAGCCCCCGCCGACGACGGGTGGGTACTCGTCACCTTCTCCGTTCCGGAATCGGTGCGGGCGAAACGACATGTGCTGCGTTCGCGGCTGGTGGCGATCGGCTTCGGTACCATCGGCCCCGGCACCCTGATCGCACCGGCCAGGATGCTCGGCGCCACGCAAACCGTGCTGTGGCAACATGATCTCGGCGAATTCGTCGACGTTTTCGTCGCCCAGCTGCCACCGGGGGGTGACGCCGCCGGTATCGTCCGCCGCGGCTGGGACCTCACGGGTCTCAACGACGAGTATCGCGACTTCGTTCGCGTCGAAAAGCCGATCAGGGCGCTCTGGGAGTCTCGTTCCACCGCGGCCGGTGCCGACCTCGACGCGGAGGCGTTCTGCGATTATCTGCTGGCCTTCAACCGGTGGCGGCGGTTACCACTGCGGGATCCCGGTCTGCCGCACGGGCTGATCGGTTCGAAGTGGGAGGGGCGAGCCGCGGGCGAACTGTTCGAGTGCTTGGTCGACCTCCTCGACGTTCGTGCCCAGCGCCATGTCGGGAGCTTCTGGCCATGACCGGCGCGTGCTAGTTTCAAAAGAGATTTGAAAATATTCTCGCCGTTGGCGTTGAAAAGGAGTGCATCGGTGCATGACGCGGTGATCTGCGAACCGATCCGGACGCCGGTGGGCCGCTACGGCGGGACGCTGGCCGGCCGGTCCGCCGCCGAGCTGGCGGCGACCCTGATTCGCGCATTGGTGGAGCGCACCGGGATCGCCCCGGACGTCGTCGACGACGTGGTGCTGGGACAGTGCAACCCGAGCGGTGAGGCGCCGGCGATCGGGCGTGTCGCGGCACTCGACGCGGGGCTCCCCACCGGCGTCCCGGGCACGCAGGTGGACCGCCGTTGTGGGTCGGGCCTGCAAGCGGTCTGCTACGCCGCGATGCAGGTGCGGACCGGCGTCGCCGACCTCGTGATCGCCGGCGGGGCCGAGAGCATGAGCCAGGTCGAGTTCTACACCGGCGGGATCCGGTTCGCCAAGGGCCGCGAAGCCATCACCCTGCACGACCGGCTGGCCCGCGCGCGGGTGACCGCCGGGGGACAGGACCATCCGGTGCCCGGCGGCATGGTCGAAACGGCCGAGAACCTTCGCCGGGAGTACCACATCTCCCGCGCGGAGCAGGACGAGCTGGCCCTGCGTTCACACGAGCGCGCGGTCGCCGCGCAGCGTTCGGGAGTCTTCGCCGAAGAGATCGTCCCCGTTCCCGTGGCTCAGCGAGACGGCTCCACGGTGCTCGTCGACACCGACGAACATCCGCGCGCCGACAGTTCCCTCGAGGCGCTCGCCGCGCTGAGGCCGATGCGGGCACGCGTCGACGACGGTGCGACGGTCACCGCGGGAAATTCCAGTGGCCAGAACGATGGCGCCGCGGTCTGTGTCGTGACGACACCGGAACGCGCCGCCGAGCTGGGTTTGCGGCCGCTGGCCCGGCTGGTCACCTGGGCGCTGGCCGGAGTCGAACCACACCGGATGGGCATCGGCCCGGTGCCCGCGACGGCGAAGGCGCTCCGGCTGGCCGGCCTCACGCTCGCCGACCTCGACCTCATCGAGCTCAACGAGGCGTTCGCCGCGCAGGTGCTGGCGGTGGCCCGGGAATGGGGTCTGTCCGAAGTGGACTGGGAACGGGTGAACGTGCACGGGTCCGGGATCTCGCTCGGGCATCCCGTGGGCGCTACGGGCGCCCGGATCCTGACCACGATGCTGCGCGAACTCGAACGGCGTGCCGGCCGGTTCGCGCTCGAGACGATGTGCATCGGTGGCGGGCAAGGGTTGTCCGCGGTGTTCGAGCGTGTGGGCTGACAGGTGGCATCCATGTTCTTCAAGGAAGGTATCCGGCTATGACGTCTTCGGAACTACCGGTCAATTTCGCGATGACGATCGATGGGGCGGCGGTGCCCGCGCCACAGACGTTCGACGTCGTGAACCCGGCGACGGGGCAGGTGATCGCGCAAGCGCCCGACTGCGCGCCCGACCAGCTCGACGCCGCCATGCACAGTGCCCAGCAGGCGTATCAGCTGTGGCGGCACGAAAAATCGGCCCGCCGTGACCTCCTGCTCAAAGCGGCCGACGAGGTGCTCGCCGCGGTCGACGAGATCGCCCCGATCCTGACCGCGGAGCAGGGAAAGCCGCTGGCCGACGCGCAGATGGAGGTCCGCAGCGTCGCGTTGTGGTTCCGCTACTACGCGAACCTGGAGGTCCCGGTCGAGGTGATCCAGGACGATGCCAAGGCGCGGATCGAGGTGCGGCGGCGCTCATTGGGTGTGGTCGCGGCCATCACCCCGTGGAACTTCCCCCTCAGCCTGGCGGCGTGGAAGATCGCGCCCGCACTGCGAGCCGGGAACACGATGGTGCTGAAACCGTCGCCATACACGCCGCTGGCCACGCTGAAGATGGTGGAACGGCTCGCGCGCGTGCTGCCGCCCGGCGTGCTCAACGCGGTGAGCGGCCGGGACCCGCTGGGCGCCTCGATGACCCAGCACCCGGTGCCGCGCAAGATCTCGTTCACCGGCTCGGTCACGACCGGCAAGCGGGTCGCCGAGGCGGCGGCCGGGGATCTCAAGCGCGTCACCCTCGAACTCGGCGGGAACGACCCGGCCATCGTGCTCGACGACGCGGATCCCGCGCGGATCGCCGACGGCCTGTTCTGGTCCGCGTTCCGTAACAACGGGCAGGTGTGTTCGGCGATCAAACGCGTTTACGTGCCCGAGGCGCTCTACGCCGATGTGGTGGACGCGCTCGCGGAGAAGGCACGTTCGGCCCGCGTCGGGGACGGAGCCGAGCCCGGCACGCAGCTCGGGCCGGTGAACAACGAGCCGCAGCTGACGCGGGTCGCCGGGCTCGTCGAAGAGGCGGTGGCTCGCGGTGCCGAGGCGGTGACCGGTGGCCGTGCCCCCGACCGGCCCGGCTACTTCTACGAGCCCACCATCCTCGCCGGCGCTTCGGATGGCATGCGGGTCGTGGATGAAGAACAGTTCGGTCCGGTGCTGCCCGTGGTGCCCTATCACGATGTGGAGGAGGCGATCGCCAGGGCGAACGGGACCCACTTCGGACTGTCGGGCTCGGTCTGGAGCGCGGACGGCGACCGGGCCGCCGAGGTCGCCGACCGGCTGGAGTGCGGAACGGTCTGGATCAACACGCACCTGGCCCTGCGGCCCGATCAGCCCTTCGGCGGGGCGAAGTGGAGCGGGCTCGGTGTCGAGAACGGACCGTGGGGCCTCTACGGATTCACGGAGCTGAAGGTCGTCCACCGCGCCGGCGTTACGTCCTGACAGGTGCGGGCGTCCGTATGATGTCGCTGTTCCCAGGCGAAACGGCGGGCGATGACGAAAATCCGGAGTCGGCAGCAGTTGATCGACGCTGCCGCGAAGGTTTTCGCCGAGAAGGGTTACGACGCGGCCCGGCTGGAGGACATCGCGGCGGAACTGGATGTCCTGCAGGGCAGCCTCTACTACCACGTCGGGAGCAAGGCTGCCCTGTACCGGCTCGTCCTGTTGCAGCGGTTCGAGACGATCATCGTCGCCATCGAGAAGATCGCCGCCGGCACGGCGAGCCCGGAGGACAAGCTGCGCCAGGCGATCCGCGAGCAACTGCGCTACCTCGCCCGCCATCGGTCCGAATCAGCGCACTGGTTCGACAGCCTGCCGGCCAACGACAAGGCGCCCGCGGAAGCGGAGGAGGACCGCGCTTTGCTGCTGCGCCTTCGAGAGAGCTGGAAGGCGATCATCCGCGAAGGCATCCGGACCGGCGCGATCCGGAAGAACGTTGACGCGTCGGTGGCGGTGCTGTCGATCCTCGGTATGACGAACTACGTCGCACGCTGGTACGACCCGGACGACAGTCGCACCATCGACCAGATCGCGGACACGCAGTTCGCCATGGTCTGGGACGGGCTGGCTGACTGACCCGTGTCTCCCCGGCCCGCGGTCGAGCGGGCCGGGGAAGTCGTTCCTCTTGTTTAACGCACCCGCACCGTTTCGATAACGGATGTGCAGGTGCGGTCGATGATCCGGGCTTCGCCACCGACGGCACTGAGGATGAACAGCGTTCCGCCGTCGTCGCCGCCGATCGCGCAGGCCAGCGGCATCTTGTCCCCGACGGTGACCGTGTCGGTGACCTCGCCACCCTCGAGCACCCGGCGGCACTGGAACTCGCGTGGCGACGCGGTCCAGATGCCACCGGCCGAGTCGGCCGCGATACCGTCGGCGCTGCCGGGGGACAGGTCGGCCCAGAGCCGCTGGTTGTGCAGCGAGCCGTCCTCGGCCCGGTCGAAAGAGGTCAGCCTCGCCGCCGGGAACTCGGCGACCACATACCGCGAGCCGTCGTCGATCAGGCAAGGACCGTTCGGCGCGTCCAGCCCCTCGGCGACGATCCGCGCGCTTCCGTCCGGCTCGACGAGAATGATGTTGCCGTCGCCGTCGAGCGGGCGCGGCTCGCGCGCGCCATGGGTGCCCATCGAGCCGACGTACGCCCGTCCCTGATCGTCGACGAGCATGTCGTTCAGCCCGCCGACGGCCAGCGCGGCCAGATCGGCGTGGACCTTGATGTCTCCGGGACCGTCGAGCCGCAGCACGGCCGGGTAGGTCATGTCGACCACGAGGAGCCTGCCGTCGGGGAGAAAGCCGAGGCCGCACGGCCGCTCGTCGCCCTCGAACGCGATGATCGTTTCCGCGCGGCCGGTTTCGTCCACGGCCATGACGCGCTGCGCGAAGATGTCGGAGAACCACAGCCGGCCGTCATGCCAGCGCGGGCTCTCCGCGAAGTTGAGACCGTCGAGCAGCGGGACCGGGGTTGTCGAATGCTCGTTCATCATGGTGCTCCGATGGTCGGTCCCGGCCCGCGAAGCCCTGCTCGGTCTCCGGGTTCTGCCTGACGGGACGGCGGTGTAGGTGATGGCGCTCATACGAGGGGATTGTGTGCTCACGGTGCGCGACGTCGACGACCTCGACGTCACAACCGGACGACTCGGTAGCGGCGGAATCGACAGTACCAGACAAGCAATATCTGATGTATCGTACGTCGATCCAGAGAGACGGCGCTTCAGGCCATGGAGGTGGCGCGACATGGACAGCCATGCTCAGCCGGCTGCGTGCCCACATGGCGCCCGGAGCGCCCGGTTCGCGACCGAAATTTTCAAATCTCGTTCTATTAAATTCTGATTTCGCCAGTGCGGTACGCCGATGCCATGTGTCAGGGTTGCCGCCAACTCCACCGCCGTCCGTCCACACAGTACGCATTCCGGACACGGCCAATTCGACTTCCAGGAAACCGAAAGGTGACACCGTGAGGACCTCCAAAGCCGCCGGTCTCATGACGGCCGGCCTTCTCGTACTCGCCGCGGCCGCGGCCTGTGGGAATGGCACATCATCCGGCTCGAGTGGGACCGCGGAGCCTCCGCAGGCCCCGCTCAAGCCGGCCTCGGCCACCGCCAGCCCGGTGCTGGTCGGTTTCCACAATCTCGAAGGCGGCTCGATCTCCCTGCCCGACTACCGGCAGGGATTCCAGGCGGGCATCGACTACGTCAACTCCGATCTGGGTGGTATCAACAGCCACCCGATGCAGATGGTCGACTGCAAGACCGACGGCACCCCGGAGTCCTCGGTGAACTGCGCGAACCAGTTCGTGCAGAAGAACGTGGTGATGGCGGTCCAGGGCGCGGACTTCGGTGCCGACGCCATGCTGCCGGTGCTCAAGTCGGCGGGAATCGTCGAGTTCGGCGGCTTCCCGCTGACCCCCGGCATGAACTCGGCGGTCGGTGACGCGTACTTCATGAACTACTCCGCGCAAGAGGGCTACGCGGCGGATGTCGTGCAGCAGAAGGCATTGGGCGCCAAAACGCTCGCCGTCGTGATGGTCGACGCCGCGGCGTCACACCAGTCGTACGACACCATCATCGCGCCCGCCGCGCAGAAGATCGGCGTCCAGACGAAGGTGTTCTACTATCCGAAGCAGGTCGAGTGGACCACGGAGGCGGCGACGGTCATGGCCGCCAAGCCCGACGCGGTCACCTTGTGGTCGGATGGAACCGCCGCGCTCGCCGCCGTGTCGGCGCTGCGCTCGGGCGGCTTCAGCGGCCAGATCGACGCCGGTGCGAACACCGAAATCATCGGCAAGCTCAGCACGAGCGTGCTCAAGAACGTCAACTTCAACGCCCCGGTCTATCAGACCGATTTCGCGTCCTTCCCGCCTGCCGTGCAGCAGGACATGGACATCTTCAACAGGTACATGAAAAAAGACGCGTCCAATGTGGTCAGTCAGGCGCAGGCGCAGCAAGGCTTCTACGCCGCGGTTCTCGCGGCCGACTCGCTGCGGCAGATCCCGGGTGACCAGCTGACCGCCAAGACCGTCCGGGACGGCATGGGCAAGGTCAAGGGTGAGCGGGAGATCTTCCGGACCGCCGGCTACGACTGCTCGACGCCCACGTGGCCGGGCACGACCGCCTGTGCGACCGGCGGGATCTACGCGACGCCGAACTCCGACAAGAAACTCGTCCCGCTGCCGAACCAGCCCGTGGACATTTCGTCCGTCCGGCCGGCCGGCTGAGAGCCGCGGACGCACCGAAAGGCCTGAGCTGTGAGCCAGTATCTCCTGTTCGTCGTGCTGGGACTGGGGGCCGGGGCGGTGTATGCCGCCCTGACCCTGGGCATCGTGGTCACCTACCAGGGCACCGGTGTCATCAACTTCGCGGCCGCGGCGATGGCGGCGGTCCCGCTGTACGTCTTCGACGACCTCCAGCAGGGCAAGCTGACGCTGCCGATTCCCTGGCTGCCCTCGTTCGACGTCGGGACCCCGCCGATCTGGGCGTCGGTGCTCATCGCACTGGCCGTCGCCGCACTGCTGGCGGTCCTCATCGAGGTCGCGATCTCGAGACCACTGCGGACGGCGCCACCCTTGGCGAAGGTCGCCGCCGCGGTCGGCATCATGCTGACCCTGCAGGCCGCCGTGGGGCTGACGTACGGAACCGAGCCACGGTTGCGGACCACCGTGCTTCCCGAGGGTTCACTGGAGATCGGGGGTGTGTTCGTCGCGGCCGACCGCCTGTGGCTGATCGGCATCGTCATCGTGCTCGGCGCCGGGCTGGCGGTCTGGTTCAAGAGGTCGCGGACCGGCCTGGCCATCCAGGCGTCGGCGGAGAACGAGCAGGCGGCGTCGTTCGCGCGGCTGTCACCGGCCACGCTCGGTCTGGTCACGTGGGTCCTCGCCTCGGTGTTCACGGCGCTCGTGATGATCCTCGCGGGTCCGGCCACCGGACCCCTTGACCCGTCGACGATGTCGCTGATGGTCGTACCGGCGCTGGCCGGTGCGCTCATCGCGCGCATGAGCTCCCTCTGGGTGGCGCTGGCCGGTTCACTCGCGCTGGGTATCGTCACGGCAGAGCTGCAGTTCTTGTCGCAGACGAAATCCTGGTGGCCCGAATGGGCCAAGCAGGGCGTCGTCGAAACGGTGCCGTTCATCGTCATCGTGATCGCGCTGTTCCTGCTCGGACGGGCGATTCCCACCCGGGGGGACGACGTCCGGTCCGGGCTGCCACCGGTGATCCTGCCGAAGAACCGCCCGGCCGTGATCGCCGTGCTGTGCGCGGCCGGGGTCCTGGTGCTGCTGCTGACTTCGGGGACCTACCGGTTCGGCGCGATCACGAGCCTCGCGGTGTCGCTGATCGCGCTGTCCCTGGTGGTGCTCACCGGTATGGTCGGGCAGATCTCGCTGGCGCAGGCGGCTTTCGCCGGGGTGGCGGGGCTGGTGGTGTCCAAAGTGGGCACTGGTATACCGTTCCCGTTCTCGATGATCCTGGCCGCGCTGGTCGCCGCGGTGGCGGGTGTGCTCGTGGGCCTGCCCGCACTGCGCATCCGTGGCGCGCAGCTCGCGGTGGTCACCCTGGCGGCGGCCCTGACGCTCCAGGACTTCGTGTTCGCCAATCCCCAGCTCGTCTCCGGAACCGTGAATGCCATTCCCGATCCCAAGCTCTTCGGGTTGAACCTGTCGGTGCGGGCTGGGCAGGACATCGCCCGGATCCCGTTCGGACTGATGGTGCTCGTGACCGTGGCCATCGCGTTCGTGCTGATCGCGAACCTGATGCGCGGCGGCACCGGACGGAAGATGCTCGCCGTGCGGTCCAACGAACGAGCGGCCGCGTCGATCGGTATCCGCGTCGCGGGGATCAAGCTTTCGGCCTTCGCGGTGTCGTCGTTTCTCGCCGGCCTCGGTGGCGCATTGATCGGATACAGCCGCGGGCAGTTGTCCGCGGACTCGTTCGGTGTCTTCGTCGGGTTGAGCTTTCTGGCCACGGGCTACCTCGCGGGCATCACGAGTGCCAGCGGCGCGTTGATCGCGGGAGCCTCGGCCGCACTCGGGATCGTGTATGTGTTCTTCGACAGCAATCTGCACCTCGGCAGCTATTACCCGCTGCTGACCGGTGCCTCGCTGATTCTGACCGTCTTGTTCAACCCGGTCGGTATCGCCGGAAAGACCCGGGCCGATTTCGACAGGTTCCTGGCGCGGCGGCGATCCCGCGCGGCGGCCGCCACTCCATTAGCTGCGCCCGTTGCCGAAATACCCGATCCGCCGGAATCCGTTGCGCGAGAGATCGGTGAGATCGTGTTGCGCACGGAAGGCGTCACGGTCGACTACGGCGGTGTCCGCGCCGTCGATCAGCTCGGTATCGAGGTGCGGGCGGGCGAAATCGTCGGCCTCATCGGACCCAATGGCGCGGGCAAGACGAGTTTCGTCGACGCATTGACCGGCTTCACGAGGAGCACCGGCGAGGTTCACCTCGGCGAGCGGCGGCTGACGGGCAGCCCGGCGTTCAGCCGAGCGCGGCACGGTCTGGTCCGCACCTGGCAGGCCGGTGAACTCTTCGACGACCTGACGGTCGCGGGTAATGTCCGGGTCGCCGACGACGTCGGCAACGATGTCGCGAAGCTGCTGCGCGACTGTATTTTCCCGAATCCGGCGGTCTCCCCGGCGGTCGAGGACGCGCTCACGCTGATGTCCTTGGAGGACGTGCGCGACCGCAAACCCGGCGAGCTGCCATTGGGACGGCAGAAAGCGCTCGGCATCGCCAGGTCCCTGGCGATGCGGCCCAAGGTCCTGCTGCTCGACGAGCCGGCCGCGGGCCTCAACAGCACCGAAAGTGTCGCCTTCGGCGCGCACCTGAAGCAGATCGCGGCGACGGGCGTCGGTTGCCTGCTCATCGACCACGACATGCACCTGGTCATGGGTGTGTGTGACCGGGTCTACGTCATCGAGTTCGGCAAGCAGATCGCCGTCGGGACACCGGACGAGGTGCGTCGCGACCCGCGCGTGCTGGAGTCCTATCTCGGCTCCGAGCACCGGACACCCGACGACGACGAGAACGCCGACGAGGAAGCCAAGCCGGTACGAGGGATGGTGTCATGAGTCCGTTGATCGAGACCTCGAACCTCAGCTGCGGCTACGGGCGGGTGCCGATTGTCCGTGATCTCACCATTTCCGTGGAACCCGGCGAGGTCGTCTGCCTGCTCGGCCCCAACGGTGCGGGGAAGACCACGTCGCTGTCGACGATCGCCGGTGCCCTGCCGAAACTGTCCGGCACGGTGCGCGTGGCGGGAAAGGAGGTCACGTCGGCGCAGCCACATGTGGTGGCTCGCCGCGGGCTGAGCCTGGTGCCCGAGGGACGTGGCCTGTTCTACCGGCTCACGGTGGCGGAGAACCTGCGGTTGCGACGGCATCGCCAATCGTCCGTGGGGATCGGCGAGGTGCTCGGCCACTTCCCGGTGCTGAAGAACCTCCTCAATCGCCGGGCGGGGTTGCTCTCGGGCGGCGAGCAGCAGATGCTCGCGCTCGCGGGCGCCCTCATCGCCGATCCCCAGGTGATCATGCTGGACGAGATGAGCCTCGGCCTCGCGCCGGTGATCGTCGAACGGTTGCTCCCGATGGTGCGGACGATCGCCGATCAGCGCGGGATGGGCGTGCTGCTGGTCGAGCAGCATGTCCTGGCGGCCTTGAAGATCGCCGATCGCGGCTATGTCATGGCGCAGGGCCGGATCGTCGCGGAGGGGCCCGCCGCCGAGCTCCAGCGCGATGCCGAACTGATCGAAGCGAGCTACCTCGGCGACCGGAAGGAGGCCGACGCGCCCGGCGCCGCCTGAGCGTTCCGCGCTACGGGAAGCAACCCTGGGCGCTCCACGGGGTCGTCGGGCATCGTGATCACGGGGTGCTCGCGCCGCCGGCAACGCGGCGGCGCTTGACGTTCAACGAGGAGCGACATGATCACTGGCGAAAGCCGCGCCGTGGGGGACCGTCACCGGTATGCCGGCATCGGCGACGAAACCCTGGTGCGGCAACGGGTCACGGCCGATCTCACGGCCCCGGGCACGCCGTTCGAGATCAGGGTCGCCGAGGTGCTGGGCCGGCGGTGCCGGATCTACGCGAACGCACCCGGAACGCTGCGTGACGTGTACGCCAAGGGTGCTCAATGGCACCGGAAACCCGCGATCACCTTCGAGGGCGAAACCCACACCTGGGACGAGTACCTGGCGATCGTGGCCCGCTTCGGCCGGGCGCTGGTCGAACGTTTCGGTGTGCGCAAGGGAGATCGCGTGGCGCTGGCCATGCGCAACTACCCCGAGTGGCCGTTCGTTTTCGCGGCCGCGGTCAGTGTGGGCGCCGTGTGCGTTCCCTTGAACTCGTGGTGGTCCGGTCGCGAACTGGGGTACGCGCTGGCGGACTGTGACGCCAAGGTTTTCATCGGCGACCGTGAACGAGTGGAGCTCGTGCAGGGAATACGAGCGGACCTGCCCGGCCTCGAGACCGTCGTCGAGGTCCGGCCGGGCGAGGTCGTCCGGGGCGACGTCGAGTGGCAGCAGCTGCTGGCTGACGTGCCGGAAGGCCTTGATCTCAGCGCTGTTTCGCTCGATGCCGACGACGACTGCACGATCATGTACACGTCGGGCACCACCGGCCGTCCCAAGGGCGCGATCACCACGCACCGGGCCCATGTGGCCAATCTGTACAACCTCCTCGTCCAGGGCGCGATCGACGCGGAGCTGGACGCGTGGCGGGGTGAGCCGGCGGCGGCTCCGCCCGAGGCGCCGGCGGCTCTGGTGCCCGGGCCGCTGTTCCACGTCGCCAACCTGCCGAAGCTCTACCTCGCCGCGATATCCGGCCGGCATCTCGTCTTCATGTACAAATGGGACGCGCGACGCGCCATCGAAATCATCGACGGCCTGGACGTGGACGGTTTCTCCGGGGTGCCCACGGTGATCCGCCAATTGCTGGACACCGTGGAGGCCGACGGTTCCACCTTGCCGTCGCTTCGCCTGATCGGCATGGGCGGGGCGCCGACCCCGGCCTCGCAGATCGAGCGCATCAAGACCCTGTTCGACGGCCGGGTCGCGGTCAGCACCGGGTACGGGCTCACCGAGACGACCGGTGGCATGATCGGCATCAGCTCACACGACTTCTTCGCCCGGCCGCTGGCGGTCGGACTGCCGTACCCGACGTCCGAAGTCCGGATCGTGGGCGAGGACGGCGCCGACGTCGGCGCGGGCGAACTGGGGGAGGCCTGGTTCAAGGGACCCACCGTCGCGCGCGGCTATTGGAACCGCACCACGGAGTCCTTTTCGGACGGAGGATGGTTCCACTCGGGCGACATCGTCCGGCGGGACGAGGACGGGTTCATCCAGATCGTGGACCGGCTCAAGGACGTGGTGATCCGCGCGGGGGAAAACGTGTACTGCAGTGAGGTCGAGAACGTGCTGCACGGACATCCCTCGGTGTGGGATGCAGCCGTTTTCGGTGTGCCGCACGAACTCTGGGGGGAGGAGGTGGTTGCGGTCGTGCACACGCGGCCCGACGCCGGTGTCACCGAGGAAGAGCTGCGCGCCTACGCGGCGGGCCTGCTGGCGCCGTACAAGATCCCGAGTGCCATCTTCATCGACACCGAACCGCTCCCCAGAAACCCCACCGGGAAAGTACTCAAGACCGAACTGCGGCAGGTTTACGCCGACCGTATGGTGCGTTGAGCGAGGAGCGAGCAATGACCGACGCCCAAGAACGAAGCGACGACGATCCCTTCGCGGAGATCCTGTATTCGGTATCCGATCGGGTGGCGACGATCGTCCTCGACAAGCCGGAGCGGAGAAACAGCCTGAGTTTCCGGATGCGCCGCGAGATCATCACCGCTTTACGGAGCGCCGAGCGGGACGACGACGTCTCGGTGGTGCTGATCAAGGCCAACGGGCCGTCGTTCAGCGCCGGCTATGACCTGTCCACCGCGCCGCGCAAGCAGACCGACGACGCTCCCGATCACGACGCGAAATATTATCGGGATGACGGGAACTATCCGGAACAGTGGGTCGCCGCGGACGAGTTCAACGGATGGACCGACCAGTGGGCGCGCAGCTGCGTGCGCGACTGGATGAACGTGTGGAACCTGCTCAAGCCGGTGGTGGCGATGGTGCACGGGCACTGCCTGGCGGGTGGTACGGAGCTCATGTCGTTGTGCGACATCGTCTTCGCAGCCGAGGACGCCCAGATCGGCTACCCGCCGACTCGCGGCATGACGACACCGGACATCCCGTTCTTTCCGTGGAAGATGACGATGGCGCAAGCCAAGTATCTGCAACTGACCGGAAACTCGGTCACCGGTGCGGAGGCGGCGCGGATCGGCTGGATCGCCAAGGCATTCCCGGCCGCGGAACTCGAAGCGGAAACGATGCGCGAGTTGCGGGCGATCTCGTCGATCGCGCCGGCGCTGCTCGCGGCCAACAAGCACTCGGTGAACCAGGCTTACGAGATCCAGGGCATGCGCACGCATTTCGACCAGTCGTGGTCGTGGCACGCGTTGAGTGGCTCACTGCGTCCGGGCGCCCGCACGTTCGCGGAGAAGATTCGTGAAGGCGGCCTCCGGCATGCCCTCGACTGGCGGGACGGTCCCTTTCGGGCCGAGGGCTTCCGGTAGACGCCCGCGTCAGATGCCCAATGCGGCGCCGACGAGGTCGCGGTGGAAGTCCGGTGTTCCCAGGAGGAACCGGTCGCTCGTCGCGCGCTTGAAGTACAGGTGCGCCGGATGCTCCCAGGTGAAGCCGATGCCGCCGTGAAGCTGGAGCGCACCGGCCGCGACCGCGAAGTACGCGTCGGAGCAGGTGGCCTTCGCGACACTGGCATTGAGTTCGATCTCCTCGGTGTCGTCCGCGATCGACCGGATCGCGTCGGTGACCGCGCAGCGGGCGAGTTCGACCTCGACGAGCATGTCGGCCAGCTTGTGTTTGACCGCCTGGAACGAGCCGATCTGGCGGCCGAACTGGTAGCGCTGCTTGGCGTACTCGACGGTCATTTCCAGCATCCGCTCGGCTCCGCCGAGCTGCTCGGCGGCGAGCGCGACCGCCCCGAGCCGCAAGGTGCGGCGCAACCCGTGCCCAGCGTCCCCCTCGGTGCCGATCAACCGCGCGGCCGGCTGGTCGAGCGTGATCCGGGCCAGCTTGCGGGTTTGGTCCAGCGACGCCTCCACCTCGATGGACATCCCCGGCGCGTCCCGCTCGACCGCGAACAAGGAGATGCCGGCGTCGGTACGAGCCGCGATCAGGACCACGTCCGCGACATGCGCGTCGAGGACATAGCGCTTGACCCCGTTGAGGTGCCAGGTTTCCCCCGATCGCGATGCTCGGGCGTGCACGGCGTCGAGATCCCAGCCGCCGCTGTCCTCGCTGAACGCGACGGTCGCGATCGTCTCGCCACTCGCTATTCCGGGCAGGTAGTCCAGCATGGCCTCGCGGTCGCCGGACTCGAGCAGCGCGTTGGCGGCCAGCGCGACGGTGGTGAAGAACGGGGATGGCAGCAGCGCCCGGCCCAGCTCCTCGAACACGATGCCGAGTTCGGGATATCCGAAGCCGCTACCGCCGAAATCCTCCGGTATCGCCAGTCCCTGCAAACCGATCTCCTCCGCCATCCGCGCCCACACCGGTGCGTCGTATCCCGCCCGGTCGTCCATCAGGCGGCGGACTTCCGGCTCTGGAGACTGCCGCTGCAGGAAAAGACGAACGGTTTGGCGTAGCTCCTCGTGTTCGGTGGGCATGAGCTCCCTTTGATGTGGTGGGTTCAGCCGCGTGGGATACGCGAATAGGGCACGTCCTTGTCCACGCGCGGCTCGGCCGGCAGGCCGAGTACCCGCTCGGCGAGGATGGTGCGCATGATCTCGGTCGTCCCGCCCTCGATGGAATTCGCCCGCGAGCGCAGGAACCGGGTCCGTACGTCCGGCTCGGGGGCGTCGAGGCTGTACTCACGCATCGCGTAGGACTCGTAGAGCAGGCTTTCGTCGCCGATGAGATCGAGACACAGCTCGTATCCCCGCTGGTTGAGCAAGGCGAAACCGATCTTGCTGATCGAGTTTTCCGGGCCCGGTGAGGATCCCGGATTGTGCACGCGGCGGCTGGCGAAGGAAACCAGAAGCCGCGCCTGTATCCACGCGTCGATTACCCGTGGACGCAGGTGCCGCACTCGCTCGCCACGTTCGCGGTACAACTGCAAGGCGATCTCCGCCGGGCCGAGGTCCATGCTCTTGGTACCGAACATGGTCCGCTCGTTCATCAGCGTGGCCATCGCGACCTTCCAGCCCTCCGACACCTGCCCTATTCGCGCGCTGTCCGGGATGTGCACGTCGGTCAGGTAGACCTCGTAGAACTCGGCCTCGCCGGTCATTTGGCGTAGCGGGCGGACTTCCACGCCGGGGGTGGACAGGTCGAGCGCGAAATAGGTCAGCCCCCGGTGCTTGGGCACCTCGGGATCGGTGCGCGCGAGCAGCATCCCGACCTGGGACACGTTCGCCATGGAGGTCCAGACCTTCTGGCCGTTCACGAGCCACCCGTCATCGACCCGGACCGCGCGGGTGCCGATCGCCGCCAGGTCCGAACCCGCGCCGGGTTCGGAGAAGAGCTGGCACCATCGCTCCTCGCCCAGGAAGATCGGCCGGAGGTGGCGCTCGTGCTGCTCCCGCGTTCCCCACGCGAGGAGCGTCGGCGCGGCCATCGAGTAGGCCAGCCGGTTGGCCGCGCGCCCATCAGGTGCGCCGGCTTGCTCGAGCCGTTTGAAGACGCGGTCTCGCAGTTCGCGGGGGAGTCCGAGCCCTCCGTTGCCCTTCGGGAAGTCAACCCAGGCCAGGCCCGCGTCGAACTGGGCGGCCAGAAAATCGCGCGGCTCGGTTGTCGCGACCGGATTGGTGAGGAGAAGCGCCTCGATCGCGGCATCGACCGTTTCGGCGTCTTGATCGGTCACACTCATCGCTGGCTCACCCGGCGACCGCGGATCAGCGGGCGGAACATCGGGTACGAAATCGGGTGCTGGTTGGCGCCGATCTCGGGACCACCGCGCCAGCTGTAGAGGCACAGGCAGCGGTCGGCGCTCCTGTTGGTGATGTCGTCGCTGGTCGGGGTTGTCTTCACGACGCCGATGGCTTCGAAGAACCGCGTGGTCCGCGCGAGGTCGGGCAGCGCCGCGTTCATCGCGAGCAGTTCGGCCGGGGTGGCCCCGCACTCGTGCTCGGCAAGTGCCGCCCGGGCGTCGATCGAGCTGATGGGGCCCTCGAATCGCGCGTTCCAGGCGTTGAACCAGCCGATATAGGGGACCCGCGGCGACGGGTCCACCGGCTCGAACGCGAACCGGCGGGAGTGGTTCGAGACCCGGACACCGAGCATTTCCGCCTGCTCACGCCAGGGAATCCGCGGTTCGATCACCAACGGGATGTCGAGCTGTCCGCGATACTCCGGCGGCTGGGCGGTGATGACCGGTAGCGAGGACGCATAGACGGACGCGCTCATGCCGAGACGGTCAGGGAACCCTGCCGCGATGTAGGCCTCGACGGTCTTCGACCAGAGCTGGTTCCACTCCGTCTGGGGCGACGGGTGCGCCGAACGCGTGCGGACGCCGAGCATCCGACCGTGGTCGGTGGCCATGAGGTCGTACCCGACGAGAAGCGCTCCAGGCATCGGAGGCTCGTCCTCACGTCCCTCTTCCGGCTCGGGGCCGTCGAACCGGGCCGCGACCGTCCGGCCGTCGTACGACGTCGCGAGACGTATCCAGCTTCGGCGTTCGTCCAAATGGTGCCCGGTCAGCGAAAACTGGTCCTGGCTGGCCACGATGTACTGGTCGAGCGTGAGCAACGCGCGACCGGAGCCGGCCAAGGCGTCGTGGACCTGTTCCTCCGTCAGGTCGACGAGCGGCGCGTCGATGGCTGCCTCGTAGTCGAACCAGCCCCAGATGTCGGCGGTGTTCACGAAGCCGTTGACCGGAGGCACGGCGTACGAGCCCATGTCCGGGAAGAGGGTGCTGAACCGGTGCCGAGTGATGTGCGAGCTCAGCTCGGCGGGGAGGTAGGCCACCGCTCGCCCGTCCCGGTGCAGCTCGTGCAGGGCGTCGTCGTCGAACGGGCACGGCGGCACCGCTATGGGGAGTCCGAGAGCCTCGGCCCTCTTCTCCCACAGCGCACGCTGCAGGCGGGTCTGCTGGTCAGCGGTCGTGCCGGTCACAGCCCGGCCATCTGCTGAACCGCGTCGAGCGCCCGCAGCGTCTCGGCGGGGGTCGGCGGCGGAGCCGCCAGGGTCGCGGCGCCGACGGCCGGCCAGTCCTCGAGGGGGATTCGCGTGCCGGGGTGGTTGTACAGCAGGACCATGAGGCGCTCTGCCCCCGCGTTCTCGTAAGCGTCTCGGATCTCCTCGCTGGGGTCCCGGACGCCGACGGTGATGGAGATCCCGGCGGGATCCCGGCCGATCCGGTCGCACTCTTCGTCGAGAGCCTTCCTGGCAGCTCCGACCTGATCCGGTGTGAGACCGGTCGCGAGCCAGCCGTCGGCCCACGCGGCGATCCGGCGCATGGCCACCGGAGTGGGCTGGGCACCCACGATGACGGGGGGATGCGGCCGCTGCGCCGGCCGCGGGTCGCAGATCATCTCGGGAAAGGAGACCAGTTCGCCCTGGTAGGAGGCGGTCTCGTTCGCCCAAAGCTCCTTCATCGCCTTGACCGAGTCGATCGTGTAGCCCCAGGGTTTCTTGGCCGCGGCGGGATTGTGGAGGGCGGTGACCTCGGTCAGCCAGCCGGTACCCAGGCCGAAGATGAAGCGGCCACCGCTGAACGCGTCCAGCGTCGAGGCGGTCTTGGCCAGGCTGAGCGGCGGATGCTCCGGCACCAGGCACACACCGGTCGCGACGCGGAGCCTGGTGGTGACCGCGGCCATCATGCTGAGCACGACGAAGGGGTCGGCCATCTGGTGGTAGACGTCCGGGATCTCGCCCCCGGTCATGGGGAACGGGATCCCGGGATGCTTGGGCACCACCGTGTGCTCGGGAGCCCAGTACGACTCGAAACCCCGCTCCTCGAGCTCGCGAGCCAAGGTGACCGCGTCGATGGTGTGCGAGGTGACCGCAATCTGTGCGCCGATCTTCATGACGTGACTCTCCCCGCGCGACCTCGTCTCAGGCCAGCACCGGGTTTCGCAGAGCGGGACACGCCGTGGTGCGGTGCTCGATGGTTGCCGTTGGGATCGCCCGGCTGGGGGCTACAGCATGTGCGGCTGTTCGAGATCGGCGCCTTCGGGACCACCCACCGGACGTCGACGGCGTCGACGTCCGATTCGCACAACCCCTTCTCACAACATGCTGGTGAGCGTGGTCGGTGAGATGACCGAGTCCGAGCGCCAGCATATTTCAAGGGCGGCTGCGGGCCGTTCGCAACTCGGGAAACCAGCCGTGGGTTACCGTGGTGGGGGCCCCCCCGGCGGGGGCGGCCCCCCCGGCCGGCGGCAGGGGAGGGGGGGGGCCCGGGTTT
>NZ_JAJKFK010000004.1:122935-1006536 GCF_021653975.1 Amycolatopsis sp. GM8
GGGCGTTCCCCAACTGGTCAAACCGGCGGGGTTTACCGGTGGGGCGCCCCCGCGGGGGGGGCCCCCACCACGTGTCCGTCGTCAGGTCAGGTCGCGGCCCTTTGTTTCCGGTGTGAGCAGGGTCGTGACCACGCCGATGGCGACGAGGACGACCATGTACAGCGCGAAGACCCACTGCAGGTGCTTGCTGCTCAGGTAGGTCAGCAGGTACGGCGCGGTGCCGCCGAAGATCGCGACGATGAACGAGTACGGCACACCGATCCCGGACGCACGGACCGCGGTCGGGAACAACTCGGCGAAGTAGGCCGGCATGATCCCGACGAACGCACCCAGGAACAGCAGCGCGATCACCATGATCAGCGCGAGCCGCACCGTGGAGCCGGTGATGCCCAGCAGCAGCGGGAACGACAGCAGCAGGAAGGCCACACCGTAGGTCAGGAACACCGGCTTGCGGCCGAACCTGTCGGAGATCTTGCCCCACATGGGCAGCGTGGCCATGAAAACGAGGTTGGCGAACACGGTGACCCACAGCGCGTGTGAGGCGGGGATTCCGCGGCTGCTTATCGCGTACGTGGAGATACCGATGGCCCAGGTGTAATAGACGACCGTGCTCGCGAGGCTGAAACCGAGGATCCGGAACAGGCTGGCGCGGTTGGCGGCCAGGCCGCGCAACAGGTCGCGTGTGGACCGGCGGGTGCTCGCGTTTTCGTTGTAGGCGTCGGTTTCGGGCAGGGTGCGCCGCAGGTACAGCCCCATCAGGCCGAGCAGGCCGCCGATGAGGAACGGGATCCGCCACGCCCAGTCCTTCACGGTCTGGGCGCCGAGCACGCTGCTCGACCCCGCGCCGATCAGCGAGGCCAGCACGATCCCGGCGGTCACCGAGACGTACAGGCTGCTCGACCACAAGCCGCGCCGGGCGCGCGGGGCGATCTCGGCGATATAGGTGTAGGAGGCGGCGATCTCCCCGCCGTGCGCCAATCCCTGGGCGAGCCGGGCGACCACGAGGATGACGGTGGCGCCCAAGCCGATCTGGCTGTGGGTGGGGGAAATGCCGATCACGAGACTGCCGGCGGCCATCAGCAGCATCGACGTGGTCATGGAGAAGCGGCGCCCGCGGCGGTCGGCGAGCCAGCCGAACACGAAACCACCGATGGGGCGCATGATGAATCCCACGGCGAACACGGCCAAAGTGGACAGTAGGGCGCTGGTGGCGCTGCCGCCGACGAAGAACTTGGCGGCGAAGAACGGGGCGAAGAGGGCGTAGACACTCCAGTCGTACCACTCCAGTGCGTTGCCCACGCCCGCGCCGGCCAGCGTCCGGAAGCGGTGCTCCGAAGGCGCTCCGGCGGTGGTGCCGGACGTTGAATTCTGGCTGGGAGCCGACATTGGCCCTCCTTGGGGTAGGGATTGCCGACCGCGACGGAAGTCGTGGCGGCCTGAGAAAGGGGCGAAGAGTCAGCCGGCGGTCTCGCGCATCAGCCGGCTCGCGCGGCGGACGCCACGCACGAAGTTCTCGTAACCCGTGCAGCGGCACAGGTTTCCACTCAGCGCGTCGCGGATCTGCGCGTCGGTGGGGTCGGGGGTGTGTTCGAGGAGCGTGATGGCGGCGAAGGTCATGCCGGGTAGGCAGAACCCGCACTGGAACGAGTAGCACTCGAGAAACGCTCGTTGCACCGGATGTGGGTGGTCCGGTGTCCCGATGCTTTCCAAGGTCTGGACATCCGCGCCGTGGATCCGGCCGGGAAGCTGCAGACAGGTCTTGACGCTGCGCCCGTCGACGAGGGCCGTGCAGGTTCCACAGTCACCGTTGCGGCACCCGGCTCGCACGCCGGTCACACCGAATTCCTCGCGGAGTACGTCGACGACCGTGGCGTCGGCGTCGACGGTGGCACTGACCTCCTTACCGTTCAACACAAGCGTGAGGGGCAGCTCGGGTAGCTCTGTCATGGCTGGTCTCCTCGCGCTGCCAGTGCCTGCCGGACCGCCCGGCAGGCGATCTCTCCCGCGACCCGCGCCCGGTAACGGGCGTCGGCACGCAGGTCGGACCATCGCCGTTCGGTGGGGATTGCGGAAATCCGCTCGGCGACGGTGTGCTCGGTCCGGTTCGTCTCGGGGAGCGTGATTCGCAGCGGCACGTCCGCCACTCCGCCGATGGTCACCTCGGCCGAACCGGCCGGTGGGAGCACACACGCCGCCGTGACCACCGGCCAGGACGACTCGGCGAACTTGAGCTTGTAGTACCCCGTAGTCCAGCCGGGAGGCGTACTGGGCACGGCGATCTCAGTGAGAAACTCGCCGCGCCGGAGGTCGGCACGTTCGGCGCCGAGGAAGAACTCGTCGACCGGAACTCGCCTGGTCCCGGCGGGCGACCGGAGCAGCATTTCGGCTCGCATCGCGACGAGCACGGCGGGGACGTCGGAGTTGGGGCGTGCCGCGCAGGCGGAGCCGCCCACGGTGCCCTGGTGGCGGATCTGGATGCCGCCGGTGATCCCGGATGCCATCCGGTGCGGCATCGGCAGCCGTTCGGCGACCAGCGCCGACGTGATGAGCTGCTGGTAGCTGACCATCGCGCCGAGCCGGATCACCGTGCCGTCCGGCACGATCTCGTCGAGGCCGAGCCTGCCGAGATCGACCACATGCGCGGTGTTCAGCTCGCCCCGGGTGAGTGCCGGCACGGTGAGGGTGCCGCCGCCGACGATCACCGCGTCGGTCTGGAGGAGACCGGCGGCTTCGTCCGCCGTTGTGGGGTAGGCGACGTGGAAGCGTTTCATGGCTGCCTCCCTCGGGTTTCGAGGAGGTCGAGCACTGTGGGCGGGGTCAACGGGACCGTTGTCACGGCGGCACCCTGCCCTGCCAGGGCGTCGTCCACGGCGTTCGCCACCGCCGCCATCGCACCGCCGACACCGGCCTCACCGGCGCCCTTCGCGCCCAGGAGTGTTCCCGGCGCCGGGGTCTCATGGTGTTCGATGGTGAAGGAGGGCAGGTCGTTGGCGCGGGGGATCAGGTACTCCTTGAACGAGCTGGTGCGCAAGGCGCCGTCGGCGCCGAACTGGCTCGACTCCGACACCGCGAGTCCGATACCCATCGCGATCGCGCCCTGCAACTGTCCTTCGACGAGCACCTCGTCGATGACGCGGCCGCAGTCGTGAACCGCGGTGAGTCCCAGCACCCGCACCACACCCGTGGCCGGGTCCACGCTGACCCGGGCGACATAGGCGCCACTGGAGAAGTAGGGGTAGCTGTGCCGATAGGCGACTGTCTCTTGTGGACTCCGCAACGTTTCCGGCCGGTAGGTCCGGGTGCAGGAAAGGGCTTCCGTCCGTTCGGCGCCTTCCGTTTCGCGCAGCTTCTGGGCGAGGTCCCGGGCCGCGAGGACAACGGCCGCGCCGCCCACCGCGGTACCACGGCTGCTGGCGTTGCCGGTGCCTGGCGGGCAGAGGTCCGTGTCGCCCTGGATCACCGTGACCCGGCCGCGATCGACACCCAATTCGGCAGCCGCGAGACGGGCAAGGCTGGTTTCGTTGCCACCGCCCGGATTCGTGACGCTACTCAGGACCACCACGCGCCCGTCGGGCTCGATGCGGACGGTGGCCGCCTCCGGCACGGCGGCGGTCGGTTGCCGACCATTTAACGGGCCGGACGCGTGGCCGCCGCCTTCAGGGGTGACCTCGACCGCGATCCCGAGCCCGTGCAGCAGGCCGTCCTCGCTGGGACTGACGATGCTCGCTCGCTGCTGCTCGTAGTCCGCCGCGTGCAGGACTTTTGTTAGCAGGGCTGGAAAATCGCCACTGTCCACAAGGTACCCGGACGGCATGCGGTGCGGTAAGGACTCGGTCGTCAGCAGGTTGCGGCGCCGTACCTCGGCGGGATCGAGGCCGACGTGGCGTGCCACCAGGTCCATCGTGCGCTCCATGACCAGCACGGCGGTTTCTTTGCCGTAGCCGCGGCAGGACTGCCAGGGCGGCTGGTGGGTGGCGAGCACCCGGGAGCGGATTTCGACGTTGGGCACGGCGTAGGCGGTCGGCAGCGTGGCCGCCGTGACGTAGGCCTGCCGCCAGCCCGGGGTGGCGCCCTCGGCGCCGACCGGGATCGTGATGTCGTCGCGGAACACCACGACCTGTCCGTCCGCGTCGAATCCGGCCCGCACGTGGTGGACCTGCTCACGCGCGCCGCCCAGCATGGTTTCCGCGCGGGTTTCGATCCACTTGACCGGACGTCGGCACAGCAGGCTCATCAGGCACACCAGCGGTTCCTCGGGCTGCCCGGCCATCTTGATCCCGAAGGCGCCGCCGACCGGCGGGACGACGACGCGGATCGCGGTCTCCGGCATGCCGAGCACCTCGGCCAGTGTGGCGCGCAGCGCGAACGGCTGTTGGTGCGACGCGTGCACCGTCAGCTTGTGCGTGTCCTCGTCCCACGACGCGAGGTAGCCACGGGGTTCCAGCGGCGCACCGGTGCTGCGCGCGATCGGGAACGTGACTTCGAGCTCGTGCGGTGCCGAGGCGAACGCGGCTTCCGGATCGCCGGCCCGGAAATGGTTCTCGGCAAGGACTTCCGGCTCGTCGTCGGGCAGATCCCGGTAGTCGCCCGACACCGCCGCCGCGCCGGCACGAGCCGCCCGTGGACTCTCCGCCACCACGACCGCGATGGGTTCCCCCGGGTAGTGCACTTGGTCGACGGCCACGGCAAACGGATGTCCGCGCCGGGCGCCGATGAGTTCCGGATCGCCCATCGCGTACGGGATCGGCTTCAGATGCGTCGAAGCTTCCCGGCCGTCCAGCACGCGCACCACACCCGCCACGCGCTCCGCCTCCGCCGTGTTCACCTTGGCGAGCCGGGCATGAGCGCGGGTGCTGCGGGCAACAGCCATGTGCAGCAGACCGTCCGGGCGCAGATCGTCCACAAAGGACGCCGTGCCGCCCGCGTAGGCGAACCCGTCGGTCTTGGGCCAGGGCTGGGTGGTGCCGGACATCTGTACTCCTCGTCGAGCCAGGAAAACGCGGGAAGGTCAGCTCGTCTTCATCCGCGCCATCCCTTCCAGCGCCAGGCCGTAGCCGAGCAGGCCGTGGAGGCGCTGGCGGAGGTCCTCGGTGAGCACGGTGCGCGTGTACCGGCGGACGAGGCGTGGCTGGAGGATGAGCACGCGGGCGAGTTCCCGGGCCCGTTCCAGCACGTCACCGGCGGGCAGGACCTCGTTCACCAGCCCGATCGTCTGCGCTTCCGCCGCGGTGAGCTTTTGCCCGGTCAACAGGAAGTAGCGGCCGCGGTTCGCGCCCATCAGCAGCGGCATCACGATGTGCATGCCGTCGCCGGGCACCATCCCGCCGGGAAAATGGGCCGTGTCCTGGAAGTAGGTGTCCTCGGAGGCCAGCACGATGTCGGACACGAGCGGGATTTCCGCGTGCCGCACCGCGGGGCCGTTGATGGCGGCGATGACCGGGGCTTCGATCGACAGCAGGTTGGGCAGCAGGTGCTTGCCTTCCCACTGGATCGGGTCGTAGTGCTCCGGCGTCATCGTGTTGCGGTTCGGGTGCCGGCCCGGCTCGATCGCGGGTCCGCTGAACTGGTCGCCCGTGCCGGTCAGGATGATCACGTCGTTCTCGCGGTCGCGGCCGACCTGCAGGAAGGCGTCCTCGAGTTCGTTGTGCGCCAGCAGGCTCCAGTGCAGCGGGCCGTTCTCGGTGTGGAACCGCATCTCCAGGATGCCGTCCTCGCGCGTCATCTCGATCGTCTCGTACCGGTCGCGGTACTGGTCGAACGCCGACGGCGCGCGGACGAGGTCGGTCATGCTGCGGGCTTCGGTTCCGCTGGTCACTGGTCGTGCTCCGTTTCGTTGTCGTCGAAAATGGCCACCGCACGGGTCCAGCCCGCGGACGCGGCGTGGATCTTGACCGGGAAACAGGCGACGGTGAAGCCGTGCGCGGGCAGCTGGTCGAGGTAACGCAGCTTCTCGATCTGGCAGTACTCGGTCTTGCGGCCCGCCTTGTGGCCTTCCCAGATGATCGAGGCGTCGCGATCCCGCGCGTAGCGCTCGGCCACGTAGCTGAACGGCGCGTCCCAGCTCCACGCGTCGGTGCCCACCACCCGAACGCCCTGGTCGCACAGGTACAGCGTCGCTTCCCGGCCCATACCGCAGCCGCTCTGCGCGTACTCCTGGGTACCGAACCGGGCGCCTGCCGAGGTGTTGACGACCACGATGTCCAGCGGCCGCAACGTGTACTCGATGCGCTTGAGTTCCTGCTCGATATCGCTCGCGGTGACGATGTAGCCGTCGTCGAAATGGCGGAAGTCCAGCTTCACGCCCGGGTTGAGAAACCAGTTCAGCGGCATCTCGTCGATCGTGCGTGGCCGGGAGCCATCCTCCATCATCGAGGAGTAATGCCAGGGAGCGTCCACATGGGTCCCGTTGTGGGTGGACAGATGGACGGTTTCCAGCGCGAACGCTTCGCTGTTGGGCAGTTCCTCCGGCCGCAGGCCCTCGTAGCGGCGCTGCAGCATCGGGACCGTGTCCTGATGGCTGGTGTACTCGATCTGGAACTCGTAACCCGGGGGATCGGCCGGAACGCCGTTCTCCAGGTTCATCGAAATATCGAGGAATCGTGGCATGGCCGCAGTTCATTCCAATCATGCGACAGGCTGGTGAACTCCGACGCTAAGCACTCCGCGATACCGGGTCAAACGTTTGATATCAAATCCGCGCTGGTCCTGCGGTCGAATCCCGGGCGATCAGCTCGGGCGGGTCCGGCACGACGACCCGCCGCGCGGCGCCGCCGGCGGTCAGCACCAGCGCGAGTTCGACCGCTTCCGCGCCGAGGCGTTTCGTGGGCATGGACACCGTGGTGAGGCGTGGTGTCAGGTAGTCGGCCAACTGGTCATTGTGGACGGACAACACGGAGATCTCCCCGGGCACCGCGATGTTTTCGCTGCGTGCCGCGGCCAGCGCGCCGACGCCCATCGGGAAGGTGCCGGCCACCAGTGCCGTGGGGCGCTGCGTCGAGCGCAGGACACGCAACGCGCCCTCGTAGCCCGCCGCGTAGTCCCGGTCGGGCATTTCCACGGTGGTCGCGCGCACGTCGAGCCGCTGCGCGGCGCGCACGAACCCGCGTTCGCGGCGGACCATCGTGTCCAGTGTGCGGGGACCGAAGATGCCGCAGATCGACCGGTGACCGAGCGCGGCCAGGTGCTCCACCGCACACGCCGTGGCGTCGCCGTCACGCAGCACGACGCTGGCGGAGACGCCGCGCACCTGACGGTTGACCAGGACGACGGACCGCGGCAGCTGCCCGGCGAGCCGGCGCAGGGCGGCGTCCTCGATCTGCCCGGAGGCCACGAGCATGGCGTCGACCCGGCCGTGCATGACCATGTCCGTGATGGTCTCGTGCGGGTCGCCGGCAGCATGGGTGCCGAGCACGAGTCCGTAGCCGTGTTGTTTCGCCTGCTCCTCGACGCCCTGCGCGATCGAGGAGTACACCGGGCTGGAGAATCCGGGCAACAGCAGGCCGAGCGTCATCGTGCGGGAACTGCGCAGTCCGCGCGCCGACGCGTCGGCGCGATACCCCACTTCGTCGGCGGCGCGGAGGATCCGCGCCCGCGTGTCCTTCGAGGCGAAGCCGCGTGGATCGTCCCGCAGCACCCGCGAGACGAGGCTGAAGTGCACACCCGCCGCGTCTGCCACGTCACGTAGCGTCGGACGCCGCTGTCCCATGCCGTTTTCCCTCCGCTGTCGAACCCGCCGGTCCTACTGTCGCACTTCGCCGTGCGACCGCGCTCAGGCGACGCGGAGTACGATCTTGCCCCTGGTGCGGCCGGAGTCGATGAGGCTGTGCGCTTCCTGAACGTCGTCGAGGTCGAAGGCCTTCGTGACGACGGGCCGGATCGCTCCGCTGTCGACCAGTTCGGCGATCTCGGCGAGGCGCGGTCCGTTGGAGTCCAGGATGAAGGTCTCCGCCGTGATTCCGAGCTGGCGCGCCTTGTCCGCGTCCGGTGCGCCCGCGACCGTGACGAGGGTCCCGCTCGGGACGACGACGTCGTAGGACCGTTCGAGCGTGTCGCCGCCCACAGTGTCCAGCACGACGTCGGCGAAGCGGCCGCGGGCGGTGAAGTCCTCGTTCCGGTAGTCGATGACTTCGTCGGCTCCGAGCGACTTGGCCAGGTCGATCCCGTCGCCCGAGGCGGTCGCGACCACATGGGCCCCGCGGTGCTTCGCGAGCTGGACGGCCGCCGAGCCGACCCCGCCCGCGGCGGCGTGGATCAGGGCGGTTCCGCCCGGCTTCAGCTCGCCGATCTCGAAGAGTGCCTTCCACGCGGTCAGTGTGACCAGGGGGAGGCTGGCGGCTTGCTCGAGCGTGATGCTGCGCGGTGCCTTGGCGATCTCGCCGGGGTCGACGGCGACGTACTCGGAGTACGTGCCGTCCCGGTCGAGTGCCGGGCGGCCGTACACCACGTCGCCGAGGGAGAGCGAGGTGTCAGACGTGCCGAGGTCGACGACGGTGCCCGCGAAGTCCCAGCCGAGAATCCACGGGAACGGCCGCTCGGAGAACTTGAAAATTCCTTCGCGCACAAGGGAATCGACGGGGTTGACGGCTGCGGTGTGCACGCGGATGAGTACGTCGTTGGCGCCGAGCGAGGGCAGGGGAGTGGACTCCACCTTGAGCACCGAGCCGTCACCGTGCTGGTGGATGCGAACTGCTTTCATGACAGAGTCTTCGTTCCTTTGCGTGTGGGTAGCCGTCGTCAGCGACATTAGGTCGATGCGGACGGACGAGCATGGGTGTGTCGCACCCACTTTCGCGCGCGGAAAAGGCGGAATCATCGTGATAGGAACGTGTTGACAGCACGCGGAAGGGGTGACCATTGTGGACGAACTGGCGAACCGCACCGGGGTTTTCGAGATTGCGGGCAAGAAGGTGCCGAGGCTGGGATTCGGGGCCATGCGCTTGACCGGTCGCGGGATCTGGGGTGAGCCCGCCGACCGCGCGGAGTGTGTCGCGGTCGTGCGCCGGGCCGTCGAACGCGGTGTCCGGTTCATCGACACTGCCGACTCCTACGGACCGTACGTGGCCGAGGAAATCATTCGCGAAGCGATTCATCCGTACCCGGACGAGGTCGTGATCGCGACGAAAGCCGGTCTGACCCGCAACGGGCCGGATGTGATCGATACGCCGGACGGACCGAAGCGGCTCGGGCCGGCGGCGTGGCCGCCCGTGGGCCGGCCGGAGTACCTGCGCCAGCAAGCACTGATGAGCCTGCGCCGGCTCGGACTGGAACAGATCGATCTCTTCCAGTTGCACCGCGTCGATCCCCAGGTGCCACTGGCCGACCAGGTCGGTGAGCTGGCGAAACTGCGGGAGGAAGGCAAAATCGCGGCCATCGGGCTCTCGGAGGTCAGCGTCGCGCAGCTCGCCGAAGCGCGCGCCATCACCGACATCGCGACGGTTCAGAATCGGTACAACGTGGTGGAACGCAAGTCCCGGGACCTGTTGGACGTGTGCGAGCGCGACGGCATCGGGTTCATCCCGTGGGCACCGGTGGCGCAGGGCGGCCTGGACGGGGCGGCGGGCGTGCTGGCGGACGTCGCGCGGGAACACGAAGCCACGGTGGCGCAGGTAGCCATCGCGTGGCTGCTGGCGAGTTCGCCCGTGATGATGCCGATCCCGGGCACCTCGCGGCGCACGCACCTGGACGAAAACCTCGCCGCTGCGGACATCCGGTTGTCGGATGACGATCTCGCTCGGCTGACGGCCGCCGCCTGACGGTCAGGACCGGCGATCGTCCACTGTGGATTCTTCCTGCGCCGCCTCGGCGGCGAGGCGGCGCAGGAGAACGAACGCGTCCTCGGCCGCACTGCCGGGCTCGGCGGTGTACACGGAGAGGTGCTGGCCGGGCGCGCTGGTCACGGCCAGCGCTTCGAAGTGCACGGACAGCTCGCCGACCCGCGGATGGCGGAACCGCTTGTCCTCGTGGGTGCGGGGACGCACTTCGTACCGCGCCCACAGGGTCGCGAACACCGGGCTGTGCGCGCTGATCTCACCGAGCACCGCCTCGATCCGCCGGTCACCGGGGAACCGCGCGGCTGACGCGCGCAGGTTGTTCACCGCGATCTCGGCCGCTTTGTCCCAGTCGGCGTAGAACCGCCGTGCGAACGGATCCAGGAAGATCATCCGCAGCAGGTTGTCGAACCGGGCGAAACCGGAGTACAGCGCTTCGGCCATGGCGTTGGCCGCCAGCACGTCCTGCGCGGACCCGACCACGAACGCCGGCACGTCGCGCATCCCGTTCATCAGCGTGACAAGGTCGCGGCTCACCTCGGTGACCGGCGCCGCCGTCGCACCGGGCACGGGCATGCCCAACCGGAACAGGTGGGCGGCCGCCGCTTCGTCCAGGCGCAGCGCCCGCGCGATCGCCGACAGCACCTGCTCGGACGGATGCCGTTCCCGGCCCTGTTCCAGGCGGACGTAGTAGTCGGTGCTGACACCGGCCAGCAGCGCCACCTCGTCACGGCGGAGTCCCGGCACCCGCCGCGCGCCGTCGTCGGGTAGCCCCGCCACAGCCGGCGTCACCGCGTCACGACGTGCCCTGAGGTAGTCGCCGAACTCGTTACCACTCTCCACGGTTACCACGCTAACCAGGTGGGCAACGGCGAGGAGGGGTGCATCGCACCCTTGCCCGCCGACCTTATTAGCGTTACGTTACTAATGAAACGCTAATAAGGAGCGGACGTGGTTGGTTGCAACGACGCGGGACCACGGTGGAGCCGGCCGGGACCACATGAGGTGGGCACGGCCGAGTTCGACGATTGGACCGTCGCCGACGGGCAGCAGGTGGCTGCCGTCGTGCGATACCCGCATTCACAGGGGGACACCCCGCTGCCGGTGATCGTGCTGTGCCATGGGCTCGGCGGCGACCACCGCGGCTACGGCGGTCTCGGCGCCTACTGGGCGTCGCACGGCTATGCGGTGCTGCATCCGCAGTTCCTCGATTCCCTCGCCATCGCCGGTCCCCGCCTCGGCCTGCCCGTCATGGACGAGCAAGCCTGGCCCCACAACGCATCCGCGCGTGAGCGGATGCACGCGATGCTGTTCGACCCGAAGCACTGGCTGTCCCGCGTGGCCCGAGTGCACGCGGTCCTCGACTCACTGGCCGGGCAGAAACGCGTGCCTGCCCGGCTCCGGGCCGACGGGGTGCTCGTCGCCGGACATTCGTTCGGCGCCTACACGGCCCAACTCCTGCTCGGCACGCGACTGTTCGACGTCGGACTGGACCACGAGCGCTTCGCGCATCCGGCCGTCGCGGGTGGAATCCTGTTGTCACCGCAGGGAAGTGGGGACCGTGGACTCACCGCTCGGTCCTGGGACGACGTCACCGCACCCGTGCTGACCGTCACGGCCACGCACGACATCGGCGCCCGGGGTGAGGGTCTGGAGTGGCGGCGAGAGGTGTTCGACCGGGCGCCGGCACGCCTCAAACATCTCGCGGTCGTCCGCGGCGGCGACCACCAGCTCGGCGGAATTCCCCGGCCTGACAACGAAAACCAGGCCGATGCCCCAGTGCGCGCCGCGATCGCGGCCGTGACCACCGCGTTCGCCCACCACGCGCTCGGCGACCGGGCGGCGGGGGAGTGGCTGGCGAGCGGTCCTTTCCCGACGATCCTCGACCACGCCCACCAGGAGGCCGCATGTCCGACATCATGATCAAGGGGACCGGCGTCGAGCGGACGTTCGTCGCCCGGGGCCACACGGTGCACGCGCTCGGCCCGGTCGACCTGGCCGTCGAACGGGGCGAGTTCGTCGCCATCGTCGGCCCGTCCGGGTGTGGCAAGTCGACCCTGCTGCGCATCGTCGCGGGCCTGGCCGCACCCACGGCGGGCGAGCTCGTCATCGACCGGGCCGATCCGCAGGCTCCACTGTGTTCGATGGTGTTCCAGGACTACGGGATCTTTCCCTGGAAGACCGTGCTCGCGAACGTCCGGCTGCCGCTGGACATCGCCGGTGTCTCCCGTGGCCGGGCGAACGAGGTCGCGCGTGACTGGATCGACCGGGCAGGCGTCGCCGGCTTCGAATCCGCTTACCCGGCAACGCTTTCCGGCGGTATGCGGCAGCGGGTGGCACTGGCGCGGGCGTTCGTCGCCAACCCCGAGGTCCTCCTGATGGACGAGCCGTTCGCGGCGCT
Organism: Amycolatopsis sp. GM8; assembly: GCF_021653975.1. Classification (GTDB taxonomy): domain Bacteria; phylum Actinomycetota; class Actinomycetes; order Mycobacteriales; family Pseudonocardiaceae; genus Amycolatopsis_E. Next base: position 135,104 of record NZ_JAJKFK010000004.1, read on the forward strand.
GGACGCCCAGCTGCGCCTTGTCCTGCAACAGGAGTTGCTGCGGGTGTGGGAAGCGCATCGCCGCACGGTCCTGTTCGTCACCCATTCCATCGACGAAGCGTTACTGCTCGCCGACCGCGTCGTCGTGATGTCCTCCCGGCCGGGCCGCATCCTCGACGACATCACGGTTCCGTTCGCCCGGCCGCGGACGCGGTCCGCGCGCTCGGCGGCCGAGTTCGGCGCGCTCGAAGACCACATCTGGCGGCTCCTGAAGGGTGAGGTGGAAGAACGTGAGCACGCTCATGACGTCGCATGACCAGCTGGACCGCCGCGACCTCGTGCGGCGGGTCCCCGGTCCCGCCGAGCGGGCGCCGCAGCGCTACGCCCGCCGCCGCCGTGCCGTGACCGTCACCCTCGCCTGGGCGACACCGGTGCTGCTGATCGTGGTGTGGGAGCTGGCCGCGCGGTTCGGCACGCTCGACACCCGGTTCTTCCCCGCGCCGAGCGTCATCTGGCAGGCGGGTGTGCAGTCCATTCAGGACGGTGCGATGACCGGCGCGGTCGTCGACACGGTTCGCAAGCTGCTGATCGGCTACGGGATCGGCGCGGTCGCCGGGGTGGCCCTGGGTGTCCTGCTCGGTCTGTCGTGGATCGCCAGGGCGGCCCTCGAACACACCCTGGTCGCGCTGTACACGCTGCCCAAGCTCGCGCTCTTCCCGGTGTTCCTGCTCATCTTCGGGCTCGGTTCGATGCCGCAGATCGTGCTCGTCGCGGTTTCGGTGTTCTTCATCGTCGTGCTGGCCTCGACGACCGCGGTCATCTCGGTCGAGCAGGGTTACCGCGACGCGGCGGCCGTGCTCGGCGCGAAACGCACGCAGCTGCTGCGGCATGTCATCATTCCGGCCGCCCTGCCCGCCATCGCGACCGCGATCCGGTTGACCGCGGGCATCGCGATCCTCGTGATCGTCGGCATCGAGATGGTGTCCGGTGACAGCGGGCTCGGTTACCTGATCTTCCAGCGATCCCAGGTGTTCGACCCCGGCACGATGTATGCCGGCGTGATCATCGCCGGCCTGATCGGCGTGGCCTTCACCGGCCTCGTCAGCTTCGCGATGAAGTTCGCGATCCCCCAGCAGCGACCGCGGCTGCGCCGGTCCTGAATCTTCTTGTCACGGTCAGGAGAAAGCATGTTCGGAAAATCTCGTGCACGGGCGATAGGTGCCGCTGTCATGGCGGCCGGGCTGGCCTTCACGAGCGCTTGCGCCCCGTCCGCACAGCAAACACAGGCCACCGACGCGAAGCAGGTATCCGTCCTGCCCGCGGGCGTGACCCTGTCCGGCAAGCCGGACACGCCGGCGCCCAAACCGCTTGCCCAGCACGCGTCGCTGAAGGTCGGTATTCCGTCCAAATTGGAGCTCGAGGCGCCCGCGCTTCTGGCGCAGACCTACGGCGAGTTCGCCAAGGAGAATCTCGACGTCACCTTCGTCACCGACACGGTGCCGAACCTGCTCACCTTGCTGGGGCAGGACAAGATCGACGTCGTCTACGCGGGCGCGCAGGCCCTGGTGTTCAACGCACTTCGCCACGGCGTGCCGATCCGCTGGGTCTCCGGCGTCGCATCGTCCTCTCCGGACAGTGGCATCTACATGAGCACGAAGTACGGCACGTCGGCGGCCGACTTCAACCCGGCGGTGTTGAAGGGCAAGAACATCGGGGTCAACCCCGGCGGCCTGGCGGCTCCTTCGGAGTACGGGCTCTACGAGCTGATCACGAAGGGCGGGCTGAATCCGAGCGACGTGCGGATGACCCCGTTCAACGACATCTCCGCGATGACGCAGGCCCTCAACAACGGATCGCTCGACGGCGCCACCCTCGGCGCACCGTTCACCGCCAGCCTCAAACCGGGCGTGGCGTTCCAAGCCGAAGCCGGTTACCCGACGAGCATCCAGATCGCCGGTTACTTCGCGACCACGCAACTGCTGGGCGCGCACCGGGACGCGGGCGTCGCGTTCTTCCGGGCGCTGCAACGCACTGTGAACACCTACCTCAGCGGCGACTACCACCAGAACGCCGACGTGATGGCCAAGATGGCACAGCAATTGGGCACGAGCGTCGACAAGCTCCGGGTGGCGGCGTCGGTTCCGTTCGACTTCAACGTCCCCGCACAGTCCGTGGACAGCCTGCAGCAGATGTACCAGTCGGTGCCGGGGACCCTGCAGGTCGGTAGCCCGGTCAAGCCCGGCGAACTGATCGACCTGTCACTCGTCATCGATGCGGCACAAGGAAAATGACAGCCGGCCCAGGCGAACCCGACGCGACCAAGGAGGACCACCACACGATGAGCGACGCGCTGGCCGGTATCAGGGTGCTCGACGCCGCGACCGTCCTCGCGGGCCCGGTCTCGGCGACGATCCTCGGTGACTTCGGTGCCGACGTCGTCAAGATCGAGGACCCGAAGGTGGGCGACTTCACCCGCAGCGGCGGCCGATCAGCCGCCTGGTTGCAGGAGGGGCGCAACAAGAAGTCTGTCGCCCTGGACCTGCGGACGCCGGAGGGCCAGGCCCTGCTGCACCGGTTGGTGCCGCATTTCGACGTGGTCGTCACGAACTTCCGACCGCCGACCCTCGAGCGCTACCGGATGCTGCCCGAGCACCTGCAGCCGCTCAACCCGAGGGCGGTGCTGCTCTATCTGACCGGATTCGGCTTGACCGGGCCCTATCGTGACCGGGGCGCGTTCGACCGGATCGCCAGCGCGTACAGCGGCCTGACCTATGTCACGGGCGAGCCGGAACGGCCGCCCGTGCGCAGCGGGTACTCGGTCATCGACTACATGAGCGCGTACCTGGCGGCCTTCTCGGTGGTGGCCGCACTGCGCCACCGCGATCTCCGGTCGGGCTCGGGGCAGGTCATCGATCTGGCCCTGTACGAAGCCGCGTTGCGGTCCAGTGAGGACTCGGTCACCGCGTTCGGTCTCGACGGGCAGGTCCGGGAGCGGCTGGGCAACAAGAACCCGGCCATCGTGCCCGCGTCGGATTTCGTGACCGTCGACGGCAGGCGGGTTTCCTTGCACGCCGGCACCGATTCGCTGTTCCGGCGCCTGGCCGCCGTGATGAACCAGCCGGAACTGGCCGCGGATTCCCGTTTCGCGGACCGGGCCGCGCGGATCCGGCACCAGGACGAGCTGTACCCGATCATCGGTTCGTGGGTCGGCCGGCTGACCGCCGACGAGGTCGTCAAACTGCTGAGCGACGCCGACATCCCGGCCTCGCCGATCATGAGTGTCGCGGACCTGGTGAACGACCCGCACTGCAAGGACCGCGGTTCGATCGTCACCGTTCCCGACGCGGAGTTCGGCGAGGTCCCGATGGTCGCTCCGCTGCCGCGGTTGAGTGCCACGCCGGGAACCGTGCGCTGGGCCGGCACCACGCTGGGCGCGCATACCGACGAGGTGCTCGGTGGTCTGCTCGGTCTGTCCACGAGCGACCTCGATTCCCTGCGCGAACAAGGCGTGGTGTGAAGGATGGATGACATGAACGACACCGCCGGGCAAGCGGCGCAGGGCCGGCGGTCGCGGGACCGGGCTCGCACCGAGGCCGACCTGCTCCAGACGACCTTCGACCTGCTCCAGCGGGACGGCATCTTCGCCGGGCTCAACCTGCAGGAGGTGGCCGAGCGGTCCGGGGTGAACCGCGGCCAGATCTACCAGTACTTCGGCGACCGGCGGTCGCTGTTGAGGGCGGCGGTCGCCCACCGGGCGCGCGAGTGGGCGGCCGGGGCGCAACGGCATTGGGAAAAATCGTTTCTCGGCCGCCGCAAGGCCATGTTCCGCAGTGCGCTGGCCAACCCCGCGTCCACTCTGGTGGAGGCGCTGCTCGCCATCGACGGCGATCCCGACTACCACCCGTTGCCGGAGATCGAGAAGACGAAAGCCGCGCTGGAACGGGATCAGCACACCGGCGCCCTCCCGCCCGGCTCAGACGCGATCGCGATGCACGCGTTCATGGTGGCGGCCTACAAGGGTTACCTCATCTTCCGGGAAGCGCTCGCCCGCGACCTCGACCTGCCGGTCGACCAACTCGACGCGCGCGTGCTGGCGATCCACGACCAGGCGCTGGAAGCGATGGCACGGGAAGACTGAGTATCGGGGTTCAACCGTCCGAAGTGGACATGCTGGGCACGGCACCGAGGACTATTCGGCCACGGGCGGTAGCGGGAGTAGCCGGCGCGGATCGCTGGTGGCGAGGCAATGTCGTGATCAACGGGCCGAGATGTACTGGGGCGTGACGCCCTCCGGGATTCGCCAGCAGTGCCAGCCCGGCAGCGCAGCGAGGGTGCGCCACTGCCGCAGCGCCCCGAGCACGTACAGGCACACGTGATCAGCACTGGCGGTGAGCCCGAGCGTGCCCGGCCCGAGCGCGCCCAGTACGCGCGGCGGTTGCACGGTGCTGCCGAACACGAGCCGCGGACATCGTCCACGAACCACCGGCGGCCAGCGCGAGTCCACCCGCGCCAGCAAGCTGCTCAGTGTGATCTCGTACCCCGCCGACCGCTCAACCGGCGAACGCGCGTGGCGATGGTGCTACGCCGGTCAGGTCCACGGGCGTGCCGAGGCCTTGGGCGCGCGCGGTGTCGAGGACGAGGCGCGCGGCGGCCATGTCCTGGATGGCGAGGCCGACCGAGTTGAACAGCGTGATCTCGGTGTCGTTGGTACGGCCGGGTTTGCTGCCGCGCACGACGTCTCCGAGTTCGGTGGTCAGGTCATCCGTGGTGAGATCGCCAGCGGCGAGGGGAACCATGATGGCCCCGGACTCGTGCGTCGCCGTGTGCAGGCTGTCGATGATCAGGCGTGCACGGGTGACGGCGTCGGTGTCGATTTCCCGGTGATCGGGCCTCGGTGGTGCGCCGACGGCGTTGACGTGGAGTCCGTCGGGGAACCAGGCGCCCCGCACGATCGGAGTGCGTGCCGGCGTCACGGTACAGACGATGTCCGCACGACGGACGGCGTCATGCGGCGTCGTGGCGATGTCGATGCGCAACCCGGGTTCAGTCATCTCCTCGGCGAAGCGGGCCGCGGTGGCGTGGTGGCGGCTCCAGACGATGACGTGGTCGATGGGGCGGACCCGGCGTAGCGCGCTGAGGTGCGCGCGGGCCTGCGGGCCGGCGCCGACGAGCCCGAGGAGGTGGCTGTCGGACCGGGCCAGATGGCGGGTGGCGACGGCGGAAGTGGCGGCGGTGCGGTGCCGGGTGATGGCGGCGCCGTCGAGGAATGCCTCGCACGTGCCGGTATGGGGGTCGGCCAGGACGATGGCCGACTGCTGGACCGGACGGCCGGCGGCGGAATTGGCGGGGACATCGGCGAGCAGCTTCACACCGGCTGTGTGATTGAGGGCCGCGGTCATGGGAACGAGCACGGCGGTGGAGCCGGGTACGTGGGCGGGCGTGCGCGCGGGCTGGGTCGCGGTGCCCGCGGCCAGGTCGGCGTGCGCGGTCTCGACGGCGTCGATGATCTCCTCGGGGGAGATCATCGAGAGCGCGGCGGTGATGTCGGCGTGGGTCAGGATCAGGACCACGTCCCGCTCCTAGTGAACGACGGCGGCGTCGGCGGGGCGAGGGTCGACGAGATCGGCGAAATCAATGGGACCGTCGATGAGATGCTCCTCCGCGATCATGTCCTGCCATTCCTCGTAGGAGTCGCGGTCGATGCGGATGTCGGCCCACAGACCGGTTCCTCGCAAATCGTCGACGACGTCGATCAGCAGTCCCGTGTCGAGCGCGGGCCATTCCTTCCGTAGCAACGTTTTCGCCTCGCGGGCCGGGTTCTCGGCCAGCCACTGGCAGGCACGGACAAGCGCCCTGCAGAACGCCCACGGCAGCCGGTTCTCGTCGTCGAGGCGGCTGGGGCTGGTGTAGTAGACGCTGTTGGGCATCAACCCGAGGGAGTCGACGCGCAGGGCGATGTGCCCGCGCCCGCCGCGCTCCAGCACGGTGGCGTTCACAACGTCGGTGATGAGCACGTCGCCCAGACCGCCGCAGAACAGTTCGGTGAGGACCCCGCCTGACAGGTCGCGGATGAAGCGGACCTCGGCCGGGTCGACGCCGGCGCGACGCAGCAGCCCCGCGGTGTGGATGTAGTAGGCGGCGCTCCCGGCGCCAGGGGCGAGCACGGTCTTGCCGGCAAGGTCCGCCAAGCCGAAGTCACGAACGGGCTCCCTGGTCACGAATGCCTTGGGGTTACGGGCATTGAGCGCCGCGAACGCCCGGTATTCACGGCCGCGGCCGTGATACATCGCGGGCACCCAGATGCCGCCGAGGGCGACGTGCGCACGACCCTCGTCGAGGTCGTCGAGCACACCGGTCCAGGGCTCGGGTGCCCAGCGCCGGAAGTCCAGCCCTTCGTCGGCGAAGTAGCCGTGGTCGGCGGCGATGTACTCGGGCAGGTAGTTGGGCCAGTGCGAGGTGGCCGTCACGGCGAAGGGTCGCGGCGTGCCTGTCATGCGAGGTCCTCTTGGTTCGGCTCGGCTCCGGCGGGCAGCACGCCTGCCAAGGATGCCAAGGACGGGCGGCGGCCACGTTCGACATGGGCGAACGCCAGTGACGCGGCGAGTTCGACCTCGCCGTTGCGGATCGCGTCGTACAGCTCGTGGTGCTCGCTGCACAGGACACCCGGATCGCGATCGGAGGTCAGTCGGAACAACCACCGCACCCGGGCGTTGATCGGCGCCATCATCGACTGGAGCAGGCGGTTCGCCGACAGTCGCACGATCGCTTCGTGGAAAGCCGAGTTGGCCGCCGCGATCTCGCTCTTCGAGCCGTCCGCAGTGGCGAGTTCGGCGCGGGCCAATGCCGGTTCCAGGGCCGCCGTCGCCGACGAATGTGGCTGCTGACTCGCCAGCCGTGCGGCCAGCACCTCCAGGCTCGTCCGCACATTGAACAGCTCGTCGATGTCGCGCAAGGTCAGCCGTGTGACCACCGCGCCCCGTCGCGGCAGGGTGGTGATCAGTCCCTCGGCCTCGAGCTGGGGGAGTGCCTCCCGGATCGGGATGCGCGAAACCCCCAGGCGCTCGGACAGTTCCCGCTCGAGCAACCGGCTTCCGGGCGGGAAATCCCCGTCGATGATTCCGTCGCGCAGGTACTCGTACACCTTGCGGGCCCGTGGCTGATCGTCGTCGCCCGCCGCCTCAGAAACCATCATGGCATACAAGATAACCCAGGGTGCTGAGATTGCCCAGTCTCACCGGTTGGCGAACCATGGCTCGTCCGACCACTTCGACCTGGCGATTTACTCGTTCGCAACCCGAAGTCCGACTGTCTTACCTCGCTTTAACACGTCAGCCCTGGTGATCAGAAAGAGCAGGTTGGTATACCAAAAGCCTCACCGTTCGACGGAGGTCATTCATGGATCGCACGGAACCAGCGAACGAAGCAGCACTGTCCAAAGTGGAGACGGTCCACTCACCTGGCGGCGGCCTCGCGGGCGCGCTCGACCGCATCGGGTTCACCAGGGCCCACGCCGGCGTGGTGGCGCTGGTCCTCGCGGGAATGTTCTTCGACGCGCTCGAGCAGGACGCCACCGGCGCGATCGGGGAGGGCCTCAAAGCCAGCTTCGGCATGGACACCGGTCAGCTCGCCCTGCTCAACACGGTCACCACGATCGGCGGTCTGGTGGGGCGCCTGGTCACCGGTTACCTCGCCGACCGCAAGGGCCGGCGCTTCGCCCTCAGCCTGAACCTGCTGCTCTACACCCTGGGCGGGATCCTGAGCGCGATCGCGCCGAACGCGGAGATCCTGCACCTGAGCCGGTTCATCGTCGGAGTCGGGCTGGGCGGGGAATTCACCGTCGGACTCGCCCTGCTCGCGGAAATAGTCGCCACCCGCTACCGCGGCACCGTGTCCGCGTCGCTCAACATCGGTTCCGGCGGGGTCGGCAACTTCGTCGCTTTCGGGCTGTTCCTGCTGGTCCTCGGACCGCTCAACGACGCACTCGGCGGAACCTCGCTGAGCTGGCGCTGGCTGTTCGTCCTGCTGGCACTGCCCGCGGTCCTGGTGGTGGTCTTCCGTCGCTACCTACCCGAATCGCCACGGTTCCTGCTCGCCCAAGGTCGCGTCGACGAAGCCAACACCGCGCTCACCGTCCTGGCGTCGGGCAGGCTCAGCCGGCGCCCGGCCGAGGTCACGCCCTATCTGTCCACAGAGGATATTCCTGACGCCGCGGGTGACCGTGTCCGGCTCACCGAGCTCGTCACCCGCATTTCCTTGCGCCGCACCGCCGCCATCGGAATCGCGTCCTGGATGTCGTTCGGCGCGCAGGTCACGCTGCTCGTCCTGATGCCCTCGATCCTCGTCGCGCAGGGATACAGCGTCACGAGCAGCCTGGCCTTCACGATGGTGATGAACTTCGGCAGCCTGCTCGGCGCCTGCGCGTCGGCCTACCTCGCCGGGCGTGCTCCACGCAAAACCGTTGTCGTCTCCGCCGCGATTCTGGGCTGCGCCGCCGCCGTCGCCTTCGCGCTCTTCGCCCACGGGGTCGCCTTGATTCTCGTCCTCGGCGCGACCTTCCAGTTCTTCGCCTTGCTGCTCAATACCACGCTGGCCGCGTGGTCCCCGGAGTTGTACCCGACCCGGGTGCGCGCCCTGGGCACGTCGGTCGTCAACGGCATCGGCAACGTCTCAGGCGCTGTCATGCCCCTGCTCGCCGTCGCCCTGTTCGCCGCGGGCGGCATCGTCGGTGTCTTCGTCATGCTCGCCGTCATGTACGTCGCGCTCGCCGCATCAGCCGTGTGGGCGCCCGAAACCCACGACCGCTCACTCGAAGAACTCAACCCGGAACACCGATGAGGTCACGGCGATCTCGTGGAGGGCGCCCGCCAGCGGGTTGGGGTCGCCGGCGCGGGTGGCGAGCACGACCTGGCACGGGTCGATGCCCTCGACGGGCACTGTCGTGAGGTCCGGGCGCAGCGTGCTGCGCCGATCGCCGGCGGGCAGGATGGCGATGGCGCGGCCGTCGGCGATGACTTCGAGCTTGTCCTCGAAGCTGCCGTCGAGGACCGATTCGAGTGGCCCGCTCCAGATCGTGGGAGAGCTGGTGCAGGCGACGAGAGGCTCGTCGGCGAGGTCGTCGAGCGTGACGGATTCCTTGCCGGCGAAGCGATGCGACATCGGCACCACCAGAACCCTCGGCTCGTCGTAGAGGACGGTCACGCGCAGCTGGTCCGCCGGGAACGGTAGCGGCCGCCGGGCCACGAGCGCGTCCACCCGGAGCTCGGGCAGTGCGTGGGTGTCCTGCCAGGTCAGGTGGCGAGTGCTGACGTGGGCATCAGGATACCGGCGGCGTAGTTCCCGCACCGCCGCCGTGATCACCAGGTCCGCGACATAGCCGACCGTGATCTCCCGCTGAGGCGCGGCGGAGCGCGCGGTGAGCTCCGCCTGGCGCGCGGCGTGCAGCAGCATCCGTGCCTGCGGGAGAAATGCCCGGCCGGCTTCGGTGAGATGGCTGCCCTGCGGGGTGCGGTCGAACAGCCGCACACCGAGCTCGTGTTCCAGACGCTGGATCTGGCGGCTGAGCGACGGCTGGGCGAGATGCAGGGCGGCTGCCGCGCGCCCGAAGTTCAGGTGCTCCGCGACCACGGCGAAGTACCGCACCAGCCGCAAGTCCAAGTCCACGCACAGCGAGTCTACTCGTCATGCGTTTGCGGTATGACGACGTGCGGAACAGGTCTTGGACGGTGCGCCGGCAGGTGTTCTTCACTGGAGGTCATGGGCGAGTACGAAGGTAAGAATGTCGTGATCACGGGTGGCAGCAGCGGTGTCGGTCTGGCCACGGCGAAATTGTTCGCCGGTGGTGGAGCGCGGGTTCTGATCAGTGGTCGCACCCGGGCCACGCTCGATTCCGCTCACGAACAGCTTGGTGAGAGCGCGGTGACCGTCCTCGGCGACGTGGCGTCACTGTCCGATGTGGACGCACTCGCCGGCCGGGCGAAGGCGGAGTTCGGCCTTGTGGACGCCCTGTTCGTGAACGCCGGCGTGACCCGGTCCGTGTCCTTCGAAGCGATGTCCGAGCAGGTGTACGACGAGCTGTTCGCGATCAACGCCAAGGGCGCCTACTTCACCGTGCAGAAGTTCCTGCCGTTGCTGCGCGACGGCAGCGGCGTCGTGCTCACCACCTCGGTCGCGAACGTCAAAGGGATGCCGACGGTCAGTGCGTACGCGGCCAGCAAAGCGGCGTTGCGCTCCATGACCCGTAGCCTGGCTCGGGAGTTGCTGCCGCGGCGGATCCGGGTCAACGCGATCAGCCCCGGTCCTATCGACACCGGCATCCTGGAGAGGTCGATGCCGAGGGACGCGGCCGAGCAGACCAGGGCACAGATGACGGCGAACAACCCCATGCTGCGGTTCGGCGACTCCGGCGAGGTCGCGAAGGCGGTGGCGTTCCTGGCTTTCCACGCCACCTACACCACGGGCGCCGAGTTCCCCGTGGACGGCGGTGCCTCCCAGTTGTGATGCTCACGCCGCAGTAATGGGACGGGCCGCGCGACGGGCGGTCGCGTGGCCCGTTGAGCGTCAGTTCGTCAGCGACTGGGCGTAGAACTCCGCGGGATCCGTCGCGAGCGAGGATTTCACGAAGCGGCTCGCATCGTCGATCAGGACCTCGACCGCGCCCGACTGGACGCCGTCCAGGCTGGCTCGCGCGACCTCGATCGGATCGATCTTCGGGACGTCGTAGCCGGCCATGATGTCGGTGTCCGCCGCGCCCAGATGCACGGCCTGCACCAGGGTCTTCTGGCCGGCGAGATCGAGGCGCAGCACGTTGGTCAGGCTCCACTCGGCCGCCTTGGCGGTGCAGTAGGCGCCCGCGGCGTTGTTGGCCATCCACGACAGGACCGAGAGGATGTTCACGACCGCGCCTCCGCCGTTGGCGGCGAGAACCGGCGCGAACGCACGGGTCACGGCCAAGGTGCCGAAGAAATGCGTGTCGTGTTCGAGCCGGATCTGCTCCAGGTCGCCCGTCAGAAGGTTCGCGTGCGTCGCGACGCCGGCGTTGTTGACCAGCAGCGTGACATCGGAGGCCGCGGCGGCGGCGTTCGCCACCGACTGCGCGTCCAGCAGATCGAGGTGCAGTGGCACCACCCGCGGGTCGGACGCTTCGATCAGCTCGGGACGCCGTGCCGTGGCATAGACCTTCGCGGCTCCTCGCGTGAGCAGTTCGTCGACGAACCGGCGGCCGATGCCGCGATTCGCGCCGGTGACGAGTGCGATCGAGCCAGTGACATCCATGGGTTTCCTTTCAGGGCGGTATCCAGGTGCTCGCTGGTAGGCTAAAACCTGACGTTGACGTCAAGGGCAAGGTGACGTCGGGTGATGGTGACCGACACGACATCGGAGGACGGGCGGATGCGAATCGGGGAGCTGGCCAGCAAGGCGAACGTGAGCACCCGCGCGCTGCGCTACTACGAGGAGCAGGGGATCCTCACTGCCGAGCGCACACCGAGTGGCCAGCGGGAGTACGGGGATTCGGCGGTCGATCGGGTGCGGCTGATCCAGCATTTCTACGCCGCCGGGCTCGGCAGCCGCACCATCGCCGCCATCCTGCCGTGCATCGATGCCGGGCACGCGGAACCCGAGATCGTCGAACGCCTCCGCGTCGAACGCGCGCTCATCACCGAGAGCATCGCGCAACTGGAGGAAACCCGGCGGAATCTCGATCGCGTGATCGAGCACGCCGTCCATCCGGATCCGCACCATTGCGACGCGTCTCGCGCATCGCTGACGGTCGAGCACGCATTCTGAGGTCTTCGGAATTCTGCCGAATTCCCGCGTACAATGGAAAAACTGCCCCAGGGGCAGCGTTGATCTGGAGGACGGATGACGGCGGCGGCACCGCGACGCGCGACGCGTAAGGACGCGCGGCGGAACTACGACCAGATCGTCGCGGCGGCGGCGGACGCGATCGCCGTCCACGGCGCGGACGCCTCGCTCGAGGAGATCGCGAGGCAGGCCGGCGTCGGTTCGGCGACGCTGTACCGGCACTTCGCGACGCGGTACGAGCTGCTCGAAGCCGTGTTCCACGGCCGTGTCGTGCGTCTGGTCGAGGAATCGCGCGAGCTGGCCGACAATGTCGATCCCGCCTCGGCATTGTTTGCCTGGTTGCGGTCGGTCGGCGCTTACGTAGCCGCGACCAGGGGCCTGGCCGAGTCGCTGATGCTGGGGCGCCAGCAGCGCCCGCCGTTCGACGCGGCCAGCTGCTACGACATCCTCGCCGAACGCGGCGCCGAATTGGTGGACCGCGCGCATGCCGCCGGCGTGATCCGGCCCGAGGTGACCATCGTCGACCTCATGATGTTCTTGTACGCGCTGTCGCTCGCGGTGGAGCAGGGCACGGACGGATCGGACATCGTGGACCGGTTGCTGCTGCTGGCCTCGAACGGCATCTTCGAGCCGGACACCCTGCCCGCCACGAAACCCGTGAGGCGGAAGAAGGCAGCCCGGAAGCCCGCGGCGAAGAACGCCGCGGGCTGAATGGTCCACACCGGACACGATCAGAAGAAGTTGCTCAAGTTCTGCGACAGCAACACGGTCTGCTCCAGGAAGATGTAACGCCGCGCGATCCGGAAGCCGTCGTCGGTGCGGCGCAGGACATCCTCCCGCCGGCCGATCCATTGGTCCTCTTCGGACTTGAGCCGCGTCCGGTACAGCAGGAAATTCGTCTCGGCCGTCAGTTCGGTGCCGGTGTCCTCGATGATCCGGACGTTGGTCACCAGGTGCCGGGTCCGCGACGGCGGGTCCTCGGCCCAGGCCGTGCCGGTGGCGAGCTTGGCGACCCGGCCCGACAGGATCTGCTTGTCGTCGTCGAAGAACGCCATCTCGCCGGGTTTGGTGAACTCGCGGGACAGTTCCCGCCGGGACATGGTCCGCCGGATCGGCATGAAGTAATGCGTGTCGTCCGTGAACAGCGCGAGCCACTGGTCGTAGCTGTGGCTGTCCAGCAGCGCCGCCTCGTCGGTGTAGAACTCCTCGACCTCGTACTGCCGGTACATCCTGGCCAGTTTCGCCGGGTCGATGGCGGCCTCGGTGTCGGTGTGCGTGCTCATCTCGATCAGCCCTCGCTCAGATGGATTCACCGGGTTTGGTGTTGCGCCGCAACTCGTCCCAGCTCGGGCGCTTGAGCCATTCCTTCCACACCAGATAGGTCCACAGCTGCGCGTGCTCGTTGACCGGGGCTTCGATCTTGGCGAGGCCGTCGTCCTGGACGATCTTTCCCCGTCCCAGCCCCATCTTCAGCAACTGCGGCACGTTCCGCGCCTCGCCACCGCGGGTCTGCGCCATGCTCTGCGACCAGTTCTCGCCGTCTTCCTGCTCCAGGAAACCCGCCGGCCCGAACGAATGGATCTGCCTGCCCAGGTGCGCTTTCTGTGCCTCCGCACTGTCTGCGCGGTTGCGGAAGCTGAACCACCAGATCTCGGTGGTGTCGACGGTCCGCGGCACCCGCAGGCTCAACTGCCCGTCGAAGGTGATCCAGCTGTTCGGGAAGACGTGCGGGTGGCCACCGATCTGGAGCCCGAGGGGGCCGAGTGCGGCCGCTGTCTCGGGCCGGTCGTGCCATTCGAAGATGGACATGTACTCCGGTGGCAGCGCCGACATGACCGCGGACCAGGACGGGCCGGAGATCGCATGGCCGTATTCGGCCAGCAGCACGATCGTGTCGGTGTCCGTGCGCAACCGTTGCACCCCGAGGTTCTTGCCCTCCGGGGTCATCGCCCCGCCGGAGTCCAATGTGTCCGGTGAGCTCGGCACCATGCCGACCGCCTGCGCGGAGATGTGCGTGATCTGCGGGTGGTAGAAGTCGAAGGTGTTGTCCGCCGGGAACTTCCAGTTGGTCTTGAGCACGAACTTCTGGATCCCCGGCACGACCTCCATGTCGCCGCGCTGGGCGACCAGGTCGAGGCTGAGCCGGCCGGTGCGGCCGAGGAACTCGTGCAGCGGCGGCGCCTCGGGGTCCATCGTGGCGAAGACGAATCCCTGGTAGGTGTCCAGTTGCGCCACGCGCCGCAGCGGATGCTTCGACTTGTCCAGCTCGTCGTGGTAGAAGTCCTTGAGCCCCGGGACGCCGACCAGTTCACCGGCGAGGTCGAACGTCCACCCGTGATAGGTGCACATGAAGTTCTTGACGTTGCCCTCGTCCGCGCGGCACACGGCGTTCCCGCGGTGGCTGCACGTGTTGATCAGTGCCTTGATACCGCCGTCGCGCTGCCGCACCACGAGCACGTTGTCGCGGCCCATCGGCGCTTCGAAGAAGTCGCCCCGTTTCGGGATCTGGCTTTCGTGACACAGGAACAGCCAGGCGCGCCCGAAAATGTGCTCCATCTCGAGATCGAAGATCTCTTCGTCGCTGAAGATGCGGCGGTCCAGTTCGCCGGTCTCCACGTTGACGAGCTCGTCGAGCCGGTCGACGACGCTCCGCGATGCCGTCATGGCCTCTCCTCTCTCTCTGCCGAATCTGGTTACCGGCCAGGCGGTTTCAGTCCTGGTCGAACTCGTGGCCCCAGTAGGCCGCCGCGTCGTAGGTGACGACCGACCAGTTGTCGTCGTCGATGAGCAGGCCCTGCGTCCCGTACTCGACCCCGAAGCCGGACGGTGAATGCATGTAGAACGACAGCATCTTGTCGTTGGTGTGCCGGCCGAGCGTGGCCAGCTTCTGGATCTTCTGCGCGTGCACCTTGTCCAGCGCGCGCCCGACCGTGTCGACGTCGGCGACCTCGATCATGAAGTGGTTGATCTCGGTCTTCGTGTCCGCGCCGGGCCGGTTCGGTGCCACCGCGAGGGAATGGTGTCGCGGGTTCACGTGCAGGAAGGTCAGCACCAGGCCCGGGATCGGCACGATGTAGTCACTGATCTTGAAGCCGAGCACGTCGCGGTAGAAGGCGATCGCGGTGTCGGGATCCGCGCAGGTGACCACCACGTGCCCGAGCCCGAGGTCGCGGCCGTCCGGTGTGGTGGTGACGAACGTGGCGCCGGTCGGCGACACGAACGGAAGCTTCGGAGCCGTTGCGCCGTAATGGAATTCGAGCGTGACCCCAGCCGGGTCGGTACAGCTGACCAGCCGGCGCACCCCGCGCAGTTCGGCGAGTGCGGCGTCCTCCTTGTGTGCGACGCCGGCCGCGTCCAGAGTGCGGACCACAGCGTCGAGTTCGTCCGGGCCCGCGACCTCCCAGCCGACATAGGTCAACTCGTCCTCGCCGGCGGTCAGCGCGAGCCGGTACCGCCGTTCGTCCATACGTAGCAACAAGGTCGGTGTGCCGTCGCTGTCGGTGTGCTCGGCCTGCATACCGAGGATGTCCGTCGCGTAGTGCTCCCAAGCGCCGAGATCACGCACGCCCAGGCCCAGGTAACCGAGCGCGTGCACGTTTCCCATGAGCTCTCCGTCCTCTTGTCCGGTTGGTTCTCGTGGTCAGTATCTGTGCGCCGCCGGCAGCCGAATAGAGAAGCGTTCCGGCTGGCAGAAATTACGCCGAAGGTGCCGGGCGTTGCGGCGTTCCCACCGAGCTCAGGTCGAACACCGTGCCGGTGACCGTCCGCGACGCTGTGGGTGAAGCGAGCAGGAGGTAGGCACCGACATAGTCGGCGGGCTCGATCTCTATTTCCAGTGCGGAAAAGCGTTTCTGATATTCCCCGATCGGCATGTCGCCGATCGAATTCCGTTCGAGTCCGAGCGCACCCGGGCCACGCAGATCGGTGGCCATGCCGCCGGGAGCGACCCCGTTGACCCGGATTTCCGGCGCGAGCTCGAACGCGAGCTGGCGCACGACACCGACCCCGGCGTGTTTGGACGCCGTGTACAACGGACCGCCGCCCATCGGAAAGAACGACGCGTTGGACAACGTGAAGATCATGCTGCCGCGCGTGGACCGGAGTGCGTCGACCGAAGCGCGGGCGCCGAGTAGATACGCCTTGACGTTGACCGCGAACAATTCGTCGAACGCGGGTCCGAGTTCGTCGGGGTCGATGTCCGTGAGCGGCTTGCCGAAATCCCACAGTCCGGCATTGCCGATGAACACGTCGAGCTTCCCGAACGCCGCGATCGCGGACTCGACCGCTTTCGCATTGTCGCGTGCGGACGTGACATCTCCGGCCACGCACGGGACATCGGGTCCCAGGTCCTTGGTGACCTGCGCGAGCTTCTCGGGTGACCGATCGAGAATCGCGACGCGCGCGCCCTCTTCGAGGAAACGCTCCGCCAGCGCCCGGCCGAGACCCGATCCACCGCCCGTGATCAGTACGGCGCGGCCGTCCAGCGAGCCCATCACGTGCTCACGAGGAAATCGCGGACGAGCCGGTTGAACTCGTCGGCGTGTTCGAGCTGCGCCCAATGTCCGCACCGGTTGAGCAGCACCAGGCGCGAATCGGGAATCATCGCGAGCGCCCGCATGCTGACCTCGTAGTGGACGGTCCGGTCGTCATGACCGTGGATCAGCAGCATCGGCACGTCGCACTCCGGGAGTTTGGCGGCCGCCTGGAGGAACGCTTCGCCGCCGACCTGGGCGCGGGCCAGGTCCAGCCAGTTCTTCAGGTGTTCGGGATGTTCGAGCGCGGCTTGTGAGCGTTGCGCGGCCAGCTCGTCCGTGGCGAACGACGGGTCGAAACACATGACCTGGACCAGCCGCTTGAAGTTCTCCGCCGACGGATCCTCGTACGTCTCGCCCAGGACCCGCAGTCCCTCGGAAAGCCCGCCCGGGGCGAGCACGCTGGGACCCCACACGCCCGAGCCCATCGTGACCACATGCGACACTCGCTCGCGGTGACCGGTCGCCATCATGAAGGCGATCCCACCGCCCATCGAGTTGCCCACAAAGGCGGCCCGCTCGATCTCGAGCGCGTCCATCAGCTGCCGCGTCGCCGCCGCCTGATCGCGCCCGGTCGTGAGATTCTGTTCGCTCGATTCACCCCAGCCCGGCATGGTCACCGCGATGACCCGGAAATCGCGGGCGAGAACCGGGATATTGGGTGCGAAGTTCGACCAGCCGGTCGCACCGGGGCCGGTGCCGTGAATGAGGAATACGGGGTGACCCGCACCCGCTTCGTTGATCTGGATCCGGTAGTCCGGTGTCTCCACGATGCGCTGGGTGTTTTCGTAGGTCAGCACCGGATCGGTGGTCGCCGTCATGCCGATTCTCCTGATTCCGGAACGTCCACCATGACGTCGTCACCGGTGATCCGTACCTGGTATGCGCAGACCGGCCGGGTCGCGGGCGGGCTCAGCACGGCCCCCGTCCGGATCGAGAACTTGGCGAAATGCCAGGCACATTCGACGATGTCGCCGTCGACATAGCCGTCGGCCAGTGACGACTCGTCGTGGGTACAGGTGTCGGCGAGTGCGAAGAACTCACGGTCGACATTGAACACCGCGACCGGTGGCTCCCACTCCGTTTGCATCGCCTCGCCGTCATCGACATCCGTCCGGCCGCACGCCCGTCGCCACGCCATTGCTTACCTGTTCCCTTCTTCGATGCCCGTCTGCCCGGTCTACCCCGGCGCGCGACCGCGGAGCAACGGTACGGTTCTGCCTGCTGGAAAAACGGCCGGTCCGTGCCGGCCCCTCGCCATTCGATGTACCGTATCTTATACGCGGAGTTGCGCCGGGCGCCCGATCGAACTCGATGGAGGCCATGACAATGTCGTCGGATGAACCACGGATCGCGCTGATCACCGGGGCTGGCTCGGGTCTCGGGGCGGCGGCCGCCGATCGGCTCGCCGAGGACGGTCACCTGATCGTGGCGGCCGACCTCGATCCGGCCGCCGCGCAGAAGACCGCGGACCGCGTGCTCGCCGCCGGCGGGCGTGCCGAGTGCGGGCAGGTCGACGTCTCCGATGCCGGCGCTGTCGCCGATCTGGTGCGGGGCATCGGCGAGCGGCACGGCCGCCTCGACATCGTCGTGTGCAGCGCGGGCATTTCGCATCGCCCGGGACCGACCGCCGAACTCGACCCGGAGATCTGGCAGCGCGTCCTCGCCGTCAACCTGACGGGCACTTTCCTGACCTGCCGGGCCGCGGTGCCTTTGATGCTGCGCAACGAATACGGGCGCATCGTGCTGCTGAGTTCGATCGCGGGCAAGGAGGGCAACGCCGGCCACGCGGCGTACTCGGCTTCGAAGGGCGGGGTCATCGCGTTCGCCAAGGCGCTCGGCAAGGAACTCGCGACGACCGGCGTGCTGGTGAACGCCGTCGCGCCGGCGGTGATCGAGACACCCATGGTGACCCGGGGCAACCAGGATCTGGTCCGCGCGATGGCGGCGAAGATACCGATGAACCGCCTCGGCCGGGCCGACGAGGTCGCCGAACTCATTGCCTGGCTGGGCTCCGACGCCTGCTCGTTCTCGACTGGCGCGGTCTACGACATCTCCGGCGGGCGCGCGACCTACTGATCGTGTCGCATGTGGACGGTGCTCGCGGCGCTCAGGCGGGTTTGGGCACGCCCTTGGCCAGCTGCGCGAGATTGGCCGAGGGGTCGGCCAGAACGTCCGCCGGCACCACGGCGGTGCGCTCGATGAGCCTGCGGGCGGCGGCGACTTCGCGTGGCGAATCGAGTCCGAGGGTGGCGATCACGCGCTCGTCACGGAGCCAGAAAGCGAGGAAACGTTCAGGGGTCGCACCGGCTCGCAGCACGAGCGTGTCGGTGGGCCGGGGACGGCCGAACAATTGGTACGTCAAGCCGAATTGATCCGACCACGCATAAGGGGTGGCGGTGAATTCGGCCGGTCTGCCCGCCATGGAGGCGCCCACGGCGGCGCCGTGACGCATCGCGGTGTCCCAGTGCTCGATCCGTCCGGGTTCGGCCAGTGCCGGATGCGGCTGGCTGGCGACGTCCCCGGCGGCCCAGATCCACGGGTTGCTGGAGGCGCCGAACCGGTCGACCACGATGCCGTGCCGGTCGGTGCGGAGCCCGGACATGATGGCGAGGTCGTCGCGCGGTGCTACGCCGATCCCGACGACGGCGGCCGCCGCCGGGAGCCGGCGGCCGTCGTCGAGCAGCACCGATTCCAGCCTGCCGGTGCCGGCGAATTCGCGCACCGTGCGACCGAGGTGAAAAGGTGTTCCGTGCCCGGCGTGTAAATCGTGCACGAGGTGGCCGATCGAGGTGCCGACCGCATGCACCAGAGGCCGCGGTGCCAGCTCCACGACGGTCACGTCCAGCCCGTGTTCGCGGGCCTGTGCCGCCAGTTCGAGGCCGATGAATCCGGCACCGATGATGACCAGCGGCCCGCCCCCGCCGAGCTGCCGGTTCAAGATCGCGGCGTCGGCGGCGTCGCGGAGCGAGAGGACACCCTCTAGGCGGGCGCCGGCAATGTTCAGGCGCCGCGCCCGGACGCCGCTGGCGAGCAGAACTTGATCGGCGATGAGCGGCGGGCTGCCGTCGTCGAGATGGACACGCCGCCTGGTGGTGTCGAGCGCGCGCACCCGTACGCCGAGCCGGAGTTCGAGGGAATGGTCGGCATAAGTCTGTTCGTCGATGATCGGTTTGAGCTTGAACTCGGAGATGCCGAGTAACGATTTGGACAGTGGGGGACGTTCGTACGGCAGGTTCGGATCGGCGTCGATCATGGTGATCGCACCGTCGTAATCGGCCTGACGCATGGCCAGGGCGGCCGACACGCCGGCCGCGCTCGCCCCGATGATGACCGTGTGCTCGTGGGTACGCACGGCGGGGAGTATGCGGCCGGGCGCGCGACGGCGGCAATCTTGTTGTTCCGCGAGGCAGAAACGACGGCCTCTAGAAAACGGGGGAGCCCTCCGTTACTCTTCGTCGATACCGTCCCCGAGACTCGTCGGGACGGGCGAAGTACACGGGAGGCACCGTGGCCCTACAAACGCGCAGCCGCGAAAACGGAACCGGCCCGGTCGAGGTGTCAGCCGGGGCCGGTTTGGACAGTTCCGCCGGCAAGGCGCTGGCTCTGCTCGACGCGTTTCGCGACGGGGGCGCGGTAGTGGGGGTGTCGGACCTGGCCGACCGGGCCGGGATGGCGAAGTCCACGGCGCACCGCTTGCTCGTGGTGCTGATCGAGCGCGGCTACGTGCGGCGGGTGAACGGGAAATACGCGCTCTCCTCGTGGGTGTTCGAACTCGGCAACCAGGTGCCGATCGCCCGCACCAACGGGTTGCGGGACCGCGCGATTCCGTACATGACCGAACTCTTCGCGCGTACCCGCACCACCGTCCACCTGGCTGTCCTGCGCGGCACCGACATTCTCTACGTCGACAAGCTCTACGGTCACGACTCGGTGCACGCCGCCACCACCATCGGTGCCCGCCGCCCCGCGCACGCCACCGGCCTCGGCAAGGCGATGCTCGCCTTCGCCTCGAACGAGGACCTGCACCGGAACCTCTCCGTGCGCTACCGGCGTTTCACCGCGTACACCGTCGCGACCCCCGGCAACATGGCGCAGATCCTCCGCCGCGTCCGTGAGGAAGGCTGTGCGACCGACCACGAGGAGTCGTTTCTCGGCATCTCGTGCCTCGCCGCGCCGATTCTCGATCCCCGTACCCACCATGCCGTGGCGGCCCTTTCCCTGACCGCGGGTACCGGCACCGGCAACGCCGCGCTCCTGCGGCACAAGAACCTCCTGCTCGGCACCGCGCAGACGCTCTCGGCCCAGCTCGCCGGCTGAGCCTGGACCCAGATTTTCAAACCCGAATAGTTTCGAATGGGAGTTGAATCTTGCCCGGGACACCCCGTATCGTCGGCTTGTGACCGACAACGTCGTGGTGCGGGCGAACGGTATCGACATCTGCTACGAGTCGCTGGGCGACCCGGGCGATCCGGCCCTGCTGCTGATCATGGGCATGGGTACGCAGCTCAACGGGTGGGAGATGGAGTTCGTCTCCCTGTTCGTCGACCGCGGCTTCCGTGTGGTGCGGTTCGACAACCGGGACACCGGCCGTTCGACCTGGTTCGGCGACGCCGTGCCCGACCTGCCCGCCGCGCGCGCCGGCGACGTGAACGCGGCGGTGTATTCGCTGGCGGACATGGCCGATGACGCCGCCGGACTGCTCGACGCGCTGGGCATCGAGCGGGCGCATGTCGCGGGCGCGTCGATGGGCGGGCAGATCGCCCAGACACTGGCCATCCGGCATCCCGGACGCGTGCTGTCGCTCGCGTCGATCATGTCCACCACCGGCGATCGCACCGTGGGGCGTGCGCTGCCGGAGGCACTCGCCGCCATCGTCGCGCGGGCTCCCGACACCCGCGAAGAGACGATCGCCGCGGCGCTCGAGCGGGGCCGGGTCCTTGCCGGCGGCGGATTCCCGTTCGACGCCGAGCTCGCCCGCGTGCGCGCGGAACGTGCCTACGACCGCGCGAACAATCCGCTCGGGAAGGTACGCCAGCAGGCCGCGCTGCTCACCGGTGGGGACCGGACCGCCGCGCTGCGCGAGCTTCGCGTGCCTGCCGTCGTCATCCACGGCACCGCCGACCCGCTCGTCACGGTCAGCGGCGGCGAAGCCACCGCGGCCGCGATTCCGGGTGCCGAGCTGGTGCTCATCGAGGGCATGGGGCACGAGTTCCCGGCCGGCGCGCGGGCCCGGATCGTCGACGCGATCGCCGTGAACGCGGCTCGCGTGCACGCCTGAAAAACAAAGGGAGCAATGGTGCGATCCCCAGCAACTGAAGAGGTGCGGCGCGTCGCCGTCGTCACGGGCGGCAGCCGGGGCCTCGGCCTGGCCGGCGTGCGCGCCTTGGCCGCGGAGGGTTTCGATGTCGCGGTCTGCGATCTGGACGAGCCGGAAGAGGGTTCCCGCGGTCTGGCGAAGGAACTGTCCGAGTTCGGGGTGCGATCGCTGTACCGCACGATGGACATCTCCGATCTCGGTGCGCATGCCGCCTTTCTCGACGACGTCGAGCGTGAGCTCGGCCCGGTCGACTGCCTGCTCGACAACGCGGGTATTCCGGATCGCCCGCTCACCGACATCCTCGACGTGCAACCGTCCACATTCGACAGATCCGTCGAGGTGAACCTCCGCGGCACGTTCTTCCTCACCCAGGCCGTCGCACGGCGCATGCTCGCGCGGGCCGACGCGCCCTGCCGCCGGTCGATCATCGTGATCAGCTCGGTCGCGGCCGAGATCCCGTCGCTCAGCCGGTCGCAGTACTGCCTGACGAAGGCGTCGTTGTCGATGCTCGTCAAGCTGTTCGCGCTGCGGCTCGGGCAGCACGGGATCGACGTGCACGAGATCCGGCCCGGTTTCATGCGCACCTCGATGACCGCGTCCGCCGGTGGTGACCGGATGGCGGCCGCCATCGAGGCCGGCCGGGTGGCGATTCCCCGGTGGGGCGAGCCGGAGGACGTCGGCGCGGCGGTGGCCACGCTGGCGAGCGGCCGGCTGCCCTATCTCACCGGCCAGCCCCTGTGGATCGCCGGTGGCCTCAACATCCAGCGCGCGCTCTGACGCGCACCACTTTTCGAGGAGTGCCAACGATGAACTCCAGCGACGACCGGCGCACCGGATCGGTGGCCGCGGGGGCGGTCGACGTCGGTTTCGTCGACGCCGGTACGGACGAACCGGGCCGGTGCCCGATCGTCCTGCTGCCCGGGACCGGCGGCCGGCCCGCCACGCACTACGCGTTCCTGCTGCCGATGCTCGCCGCGCGGCATCGCGTGGTCGGCGTCGACTTCGCCCCGATTCCCGAAGACGCCGGTGAACTCGGCGTCGACGATCTCGTCGAGCAGGTGGTGGCCGTGCTCGAACACGTCCTGCCCGGCCGCCGCGTGCTGCTCGTCGGGTACTCCCTCGGCGCGGTCGTCGCCACGGCGCTGGCCGCGCGACGGCCCGATCTGGTGGACAGCCTGGCCCTGGTGGCCGGGTGGCTGACCACCGACGTGCACCAGCAGTTGCGCAGCTCGGTCTGGCACGCCCTGCGGGCCGAGGACTCGAAGGCGTTGCGCGACTACATGACCTACTGCGCGTTCAGCCAGCCCTACCTGCTGGCCCGCACCGCGCTCGAACTGGAGCTGCTGCCGACCCGGTTCGAGCTGGACGAGCGGCTCGACCAGCACATGGACCTCAACCGGCGGGTGGATATCGCCGGTCTCGCCCAGCACGTGGCGGCCCCGACGCTCGTCGTCGGGTGCACCCACGACCAGATGGTCCCGGTACGGCACAGCAAGCTGCTGTTCGGCGCGATCACCGGCGCGCGCTACACCGAAATCGCCTCCGGTCACGGCGTGCTGCTGGAACGCCCCGCCGAGGTGTACCGGCTCATCGAGTCGTTCGCCGCCGACCCCCACCATCATCCGGCGGGCAGCATCCTGCCCGCCCCGGCGCCCTGAGGAGCAGCCATGTCCACACCAGAGCACGACGACCCGCTGACCGACGTCGAGACGATCGTCGTCGGCGCCGGCTTCGCGGGCGTGGGGCTGGGTATCCAGCTGGTCCGGGCCGGCCGTACGTCGTTCGTCATCCTGGAACGCGCCGATGACGTCGGCGGTACCTGGCGCGACAACACCTACCCGGGCGTCGCCTGTGACGTGCCGTCGCACCTGTACTCGTTTTCCTTTCACCCCAAGGCGGACTGGTCGCGCGTCTTTTCGCCCGGCGCCGAGATCTGGCAGTACCTGCGCGACGCCGCGCGGGACGAAGGCGTCCTGCCGCACGTCCGGCTCGGCGCCGACATGCGGACGTGCCGGTGGGATCCGCAGGCGCGGCGCTGGATCGTGCACACGTCGTCCGGGACGTACACCGGCCGGTTCCTCGTGCTCGCGGCCGGGCACCTCGCCGACGAGAAACTGCCTGACATCCCCGGGGTCGAGTCCTTCCCCGGCGACCTGTTCCACTCCGCGCGATGGCGGCACGACCGCCCGCTCGCGGGGAAACGGGTGGGCGTAGTGGGTTCCGGGGCATCGGCGATCCAGATCGTGCCGTCCATTGTGGACGACGTCAGCGAGCTGGTGATCTTCCAGCGGTCGGCCCCGTGGCTCATGCCGCGCCGCGACCGCGCGTATTCCGACGCCGAGAAGCGCATGTTCCAGCGCGATCCCGCGAGCCGGGTTTCGGTGCGCACGGAGTGGTTCTGGAACCTGGAGTTCAACTACGCGGCCCGGCGCCGGCTCGAGCCGTTCTTTTCCGGCGCGAAGGCTGTCGCGAGGGCGCATCTCGCGAGCCAGGTGCCCGATCCGGATCTGCGGCACAAGCTCACGCCGGACTACGAGCTGGGCTGCAAGCGAGTCCTCATCTCGAGTGATTTCTATCCGGCGGTGGCCAAGGACAACGTCACCCTGGAGCCGTCCGCACTGTCCCGAGTGGACGGAAGCAGCGCGATCAGCGCCGCCGGCAACTCCTACGAACTCGACACGCTGGTGTTCGCGACCGGCTTCGAGGCGGCCGACCCGCCGTTCGCGGCGAACGTGTACGGCAAGGACGGCCGCTCGCTCGCCGAGCACTGGGCGGGTGGCATGCACGCCCTGCAGTCCGCCGGCGTTCCCGGTTTTCCCAACATGTTCATCATCAACGGGCCGAACACGGGCCTCGGGCACAACTCGGTCGTGTACATGATCGAGTCGCAGCTGCGGTACGTGCTCGGCGCGATGGACTACGCCGATCAGCACGCGCTGGCGACGCTCGAACCCGATGCCGGGGCGGAACGGACCTACCTGGCCGAGGTGCGTCAGCGCAGCGAGGGGACGGTGTGGCTCGAGGGCGGTTGCCGGAGCTGGTACGTGGACCCGGGATCGGGCGAGCTGACCATCATCTGGCCCGACTTCGCACACGTCTTCCGTGACCGGAACTCGGTGTTCGAACCGTCCGGTTACGCCGTCACCGGCGCGTACTGAGGAGCTTCCGATGAAAGCGTTCGCCGTCGTCACCGCCGACGACCCCACGATCACGGAGATCGAACTGCCCGACGTGGCACCCGAGGCCGGCGAGGTGGTGCTGCGGGTGCTGCACTCCGGCGTGTGCCACACCGATGTCCACTTGCGACTCGGCTACTACGACCTCGGCAGCGCGGGCCGGATGCGCCTCGTGGAACGGGGTTTCAGCTACCCGCTCGTACCCGGGCACGAGATCGTCGGCGAGGTCGTCGCCGCCGGGCCGGATGCCCGCGGTGTCGCGATCGGGGACGTGCGGCTGGTCTATCCGTGGATCGGTTGCGGTGCCTGTCATCGCTGCGCCGCCGGGGACGACAACCTGTGCCTGCGCGGCCGGGTGCTGGGCGTGAACAAGCACGGTGGTTACGCCGAAACGGTCCGCGTGCCGGACGCGAAGTACCTCGTGGAGCTCGGGGGACTGGACCCGGCGTCCGCGGCGCCGCTCGCCTGCTCCGGGCTGACCGCGATGGCCGCCGCGAACAAGGTTCTGCCGTTGCCGCCGGACACCCCGGTCGTGGTGATCGGCGCCGGCGGGGTGGGGCTGAACGTGGTGGCCGTGCTCGCCGCACGAGGGCACGCGGCGATCTGTGCCGCCGACGTGAACCCGGACAATCTGGCGCTCGCCAAGGAACTCGGTGCGACGTCGACGGTGCTGCTCGGCGGGGACGATGACATCGCCGCCGTAACGGGTGCCACGGGCGGCCCGGTCGAAGCGGTGATCGACCTCGTGAACAGTTCGTCGACCGCGCAACTGGGGATCGGCCTGCTGACCAAGGCGGGCCTGCTCGTGCAAGTGGGGCTCTTCGGCGGTGAATTCACCGTTCCGACCCCGCTGATGCCCCTGCGCGCGCTGCGGCTCGAAGGTGCCTTCACGGGAACACTGGCCGAACTGCGAGATGTCGTCGAGCTGGCCGCGGACGGCCGCCTTCGCGCGGCGCCGGTTCTGCCGGGCGTACTCGATCGCGACGGCGTCAGCGACTCATTGGACCGCCTGGCGAATGGCGGCGTTCCGGGCCGCATTGTGCTGTCCGCGTCACAGCCGGAATCCTTGTGAGCTGCGGGAGCGCCGTGCTAATTTCAAATCTCTATTGAAACTGTTCGAGCTTGAAAACTGACCGGACGGCCCCGAGCTGTGCGGGACCGGCGAAAGGATCTCTGGTGGGCGAGTCAGTTCCCAGTGTCCGGCCCTTCGACCCCGACGCCTTGCGCGAGAAGTACCGCGCCGAGCGGGAAAAGCGGTTACGTGCCGAAGGGTCGGCGCAGTATCGCCAGGTGACTCACGAGCTGGCGCACTACGTCGACGATCCGTACCTGCCGCGCGTCGAGCGCGAGCCGGTGCGCGACGAGGTCGAGGTCGCCGTCATCGGCGGTGGTTTCGGCGGGCTCCTGGTCGCCGGCCGGTTGCGGGCCGCCGGTGTGCAGAGCCTGCGGGTCGTCGAGCAGGGTGGCGATTTCGGCGGTACCTGGTACTGGAACCGCTATCCCGGCGCCGCGTGCGACACTGAGGCCTACATCTATCTGCCGCTGCTCGAAGAGGTCGGCTACATCCCGACGGAGAAATACGTCAAGGGCCCGGAGATCTACGAGCACGCCCGGCGGATCGCCCGGCATTTCGACCTCTACCGTGAGGCCCTGCTGCAGACGCGCGTCACGGATGTGAGCTACAGCGACGTCGAGCAGCGCTGGACGATCGAGACCGACCGCGGCGACCGTTTCCAGGCCCGGTTCGTCGTCATGACGGCCGGCTCGATGGTGAAACCGAAACTCCCTGGTGTCCCCGGTATCGAGAACTTCAAGGGCCATTCGTTCCACACCACGCGCTGGGACTACGACTACACCGGCGGCGACAGCACCGGAGGGATGACGGGCCTCGCCGACAAGCGGGTCGGCATCATCGGCACCGGGGCGACCGGGATCCAGGCGATCCCGCACCTCGGGGCGAGCGCCGGGCGGCTGTTCGTGTTCCAGCGCACGCCGTCCGCGGTCAACGTGCGGAACAACCGGCCGACCGATCCCGAGTGGGCCGCCTCGCTGCAACCCGGCTGGCAGCGGGAACGGATGGAGAACTTCTCGACCTACGTGGCCGGCGGTGACGCTGAGACAGATCTGGTCAACGACGGCTGGACGGCGATCTACCGGCTGCGCGCTCTGTCCGGCGGCGTGCTGGACGAGCTGGCCGACTTCCAGAAGATGGAGGAGATCCGGGCCAGGGTCGAATCGATCGTCGAGGACCCGGTTGTGGCCGACGCGCTCAAACCTTGGTACCGCGCGCTGTGCAAGCGCCCGACGTTCCACGACGAGTACCTCGACACGTTCAACCGTCCCAACGTGACACTCGTCGACAGCGATGGCAGAGGCGTCGAACGGATCACCGAGAACGCCGTGGTCGTGAACGGCGTCGAGTACGAAGTGGACTGCCTCATCTTCGCCAGCGGCTTCGCGGTCGCCGCGCCGTTCGCGTCGCGACTCGGGTACGACGTGTGCGGCCGCGACGGGCTGGCGCTGAGCGAAAAGTTCAAAACCGGACTGTCCACATTGCACGGAATGCAGACGAACGGGTTCCCGAACTTCTTCATCGTCGCGATGAACCAGGTCGGGATCAGCTCGAACCAGACGCATGTGCTGGACGCCCAGAGCCGGCACATCGCCGGGGTCATCGCCGAGACCCGCCGCCGTGGTGCGGCGACGGTGGAGGCCACCGTGGCCGCCGAGCAGGAGTGGGTGGAGACCGTCTATCAGGCGTCGCGGGCGAACGCGGCCTTCCTCGAATCGTGCACGCCCGGCTACTACAACAACGAGGGCCAGCCGAACGTCGAACGGTTCCGGCGCAACGGCGCCTACTCGCCCGGTATCGTCGCGTTCGATCACCTCATCGAAGCGTGGCGGGCCGACGGGAAATGGGAAGGCCTGGCCTTCGACTCGGTGACCGCCGACGCCGTCGAGGCCGTCGAATGAGCGGGCCGCTCGACGGGATCGTCGTCGCCGACTTCTCGCGTATCGTCGCCGGACCCTATTGCACGATGCTGCTCGGCGACCTGGGCGCCGATGTGATCAAAGTGGAGGGTCCGCACGGCGAGGACACCCGGGCGTTCATGCCGCCGGCGCGGGACGGGGTCAGCACGTACTACCTGTCGATCAACCGCAACAAGCGGTCCATCGCGCTCGACCTCGCCGACCCGGCGGATCTCGCTGTGGCACACGAACTGTCGGCCAGGGCCGACGTCTTCGTGCACAACTTCAAGCCGGGCGGGATCGAGCGGTTCGCCCTCGGCTACTCCGACGTCGCCGCGCGCAATCCCGGCTCGATCTATTGCGCCATCAGCGGTTTCGGCACCCGCGCGGGTGCCGCCCTGCCCGGCTACGACCTGGTCGTGCAGGCGGCGTCCGGGCTCATGCACCTCACCGGCGACCCGGCCGGGCCACCGCAGCGCGCCGGGATAGCGGCGTTCGACGTGATGACCGGACTGCACGCCGCCATCGGCATCCTGGCCGCGCTGAACGAACGCGAACGCAGCGGCCGCGGGCAGCTGGTCGAGACCAATCTGCTGTCCGCCGCGCTGAGCTCGATGATCAACCAGACCTCGGCGTACGTGGCCGGGGGAGTGGTGCCGCAGCCGATGGGCAACGGGCATCTGAGCCTGTTTCCGTACGACCCGATGGCCACCGGCGACGGCGATCTCGTCGTGATCGCCGGGAACAACGCCCAGTTCCGGGTGCTGTGCGCGGAACTGGGCGTGCCCGGACTCGCCGACGATCCGCGCTTCGCCACCGTGTCCGCGCGCAACGCTCATCGCGAGGAGTTGCGGCCACTGCTGCTGGCCGAGCTGAAGCGCAAGTCCGCGGCCGAGTGGTTCGCCCAGTTGACCAAGGCCGGCCTGCCGTGCGGGCCGATCAACGACGTCCGCGGCGGGGTCGAATTCGCCGAGGAGCTCGGCCTGGAGCCGGTCGCGATGGCCGGTGGGGTACCGACCGTCCGCAATCCGCTGGCGTTTTCCCGGACCCCGGTTCGCTACGACTACGCGCCGCCTCCGGTCGACGGGTCCGGCGCGGAGATCCGCGAGTGGCTCCGCGCGCGTGCCGGGGAGGCGGACCATGCGTGACGCCGTCATCTGCGAACCGCTGCGGACGCCGATCGGCCGGTTCGGCGGGGTGCTCGCCGGGGTCGGCGCGGAGCGGCTGGCGTCGGTCGTCATCGCGGGCCTGCTCGAGCGGACCGGGCTGCCCGCCGACGCGATCGACGATGTCGTGTTCGGACAGTGCTATCCCAGTGGTGAGGCGCCGGCGATCGGCCGGGTCGCCGCGCTGGACGCCGGATTGCCGGTCACCGTCGGCGGGATGCAGATGGACCGGCGGTGTGGTTCCGGGCTGCAGGCCGTGTGTCACGCCGCCATGCAGGTGCAGACCGGGGTGTCCGGCCTGGTGCTCGCCGGCGGTGCGGAAAGCATGAGCCGGGCCGAGTTCTACACCGACGCGATCCGCTTCGGCCCGCGAGGCGACGGGGTCACCTTGCACGACCGGCTCGCCCGGGCGCGGCTGACCGCGGGCGGCGAGCATCACCCGGTGCCCGGCGGCATGCTGGAGACCGCAGAGAACCTCCGCCGCGAGTACGGCATCGGCCGCGTGGAGCAGGACGAATTGGCGCTGCGATCCCATCAGCGCGCGGTGGCCGCGCAGCGGTCCGGCGTGTTCGCCGAGGAGATCGTGCCGGTGCCGGTGCCGGTGACCGACCGGCGCGGCAGCACCACGATGGTCGACACCGACGAACATCCGCGCCCGGACTCGTCGCTGGAATCACTGGCCCGCCTGCGCCCGGTCCGGTCCGCGGTCGACCCGGAGGCCACCGTGACCGCGGGCAATGCCAGCGGCCAGAACGACGCGGCGGCCGTCTGCGTGGTGACCACGCCGGAACGCGCGGCGGAGCTGGGGCTGCGGCCGCTCGCCCGGCTCGTGTCGTGGGCGAGCGCCGGTGTCGAGCCGGCGCGGATGGGGATCGGGCCGGTGCCCGCGACCGAGAAAGCGCTTTCCCGCGCCGGGGTCACGCTGGCCGACGTCGATCTCATCGAGCTCAACGAGGCCTTCGCCGCGCAGGTACTGGCCGTGACGCGCGAGTGGAAGCTGACCTGCGACGACTGGGAGCGGGTGAACGTGCACGGTTCGGGGATCTCGCTCGGCCATCCGGTCGGCGCGACCGGCGTTCGCATGCTCGCCACGATGCTGCGCGAACTGGACCGCCGTGACGGCCGGTACGCACTGGAAACGATGTGCATCGGCGGCGGGCAGGGGCTCTCGGCGTTGTTCGAGCGGGTCGCGTGACGTGGCCGAGGTACCCATCGACGACATCCTCGCCACCGTCCGGAGCCTGGTCCGCGACCGCGTCGTGCCGGCCGAGACGGAAATCGAAGAGACCGACGCGATTCCCGGCGACCTGCGCCGGATGGCGAAGGAAATGGGGCTCTTCGGCTTCACGATCGACGAAAAGTACGGCGGTCTCGGGCTTTCCGTGGTCGACGAGGCGCGCCTGGTGATGGAACTGGGCTACACGTCGCCGGCCTTCCGCTCGATGTTCGGCACCAACAACGGCATCGCGGGACACGTGTTGCTCCTCGGCGCCACCGAAAAGCAGCGGGCCGAGTACCTGCCCAAACTCGCGTCGGGGGAGTGGACCGCGTCGTTCGCCCTGACCGAGCCCGAAGCCGGTTCGGACCCGAGTTCGATCCGCACCACCGCGCGCCGCACCGGCGACGGCTGGGTGATCGACGGCGGCAAGCGGTTCATCACGAACGCGCCGCTGGCCGACGTGTTCTTCGTGTTCGCCCGGACCGGGGACGATGCCGGCGGGATCTCGACGTTCCTGGTCGAACGCGACACGCCCGGGGTCACGGTCGGCCCGAAGGACCACAAGATGGGCCAGGCCGGGGCCTGGACGGCCGACGTCGGGTTCGACGGGGTGCGGGTCCGGCCGGACGCGCTGATCGGGGAGGAGCCGGGGCACGGCCTTTCCGTCGCGATGCGCTGCCTCGCGCACGGCCGGATCCACATCGGAGCCCTGTGCGTCGGGCTGGCCGAACGGCTGGTCGACGAGTCGGTCGCCTACGCGACGACGCGCACCCAGTCGGGCCGGCCGATCGCGGACTTCCAGCTCGTGCAAGGGCTCATCGCCGACTCCTACACCGACTATCTCGCCGCGCACGGAGTCGTGATGGAGGCGGCGCGCCGCTACGAGGCCGGGACGGACGTGCGGATCGCGCCGTCGGCGGCGAAGTACTTCGCCAGCGAAGCGGTCTTCCGCGTCGCGGACCGCGCGGTGCAGATCCACGGCGGTTCGGGCTACATGCGCGGCAACGCGGTGGAGCGGCTGTTCCGCGACGCGCGCCTGTTCCGGCTTTACGAAGGCACCAGCCAGATCCAGCAAGTGATCATCGCGCGCGAACTCAGCCGCGCGGCACAGCGACGGCGGCACCCCTGACGGCCGCCGTCGCCGAGTCGTGGCTCAGTTGCCGCCCGGTCCGGTGAAGCGGATCGGGCGGCCGAGCGCGCCGACGCCCAGGGTCTGCTGCAACTGGTCGGTCTTCCACGCCATGACCACGCCGCCGAGGAGGTCGCGGAAGATCCGCTCCAGCGGCCGGTCCGTGACGAACCCGTGCGCGCCGCACGTCTTCATCGCGCCCATCGCCACCTCTTCGGTCATCCGGCGCAGGTGGAACAGGGTGCGGACCAGGTCGCGGGTCAGCTCGTGCTCGTCGTCGTAGCTGTCGATGCGCGAGATCATGTCGTAGAGCAGCGCGCGCCCGGTGCCGAGCCAGTGGTCCATGTTCCCGATGGCCGTGTGCGCCCAGGCTTCGTCCGCGTGGAAGGTCTGGGCTGCCGGGTTGAAGGTGCCTTCCGCCATGTAGCCGTAGCGGTGCTGGACGTGGTCGAGGGTGAAGTCGAAGGCCGCGCGGGCCGCACCCAGCCAGATACCGGCGACGCCGAACGCGACAATGGCCGAGTCGGTCACCTTCCGCTGCGCCTTCAGCGAGTCCAGCGGAGTGACCAGGCAGTCGGCCCGCGGCACCCGGAGCCCGGCGCACTCGATGTCGTTGCTGCCGGTCGCCCGCATCCCCATCGCGCTCCAGTTGCGGTGGTTGATCAGCCCCGGCTCGCCGGAGCGGGCGATCGTCATCGCGAACAGCTCCTGCCCGTCCTCGGCGCTGCCGTCGATCACCCCGCCGACCATCACGTACGCGGCCGCGTCGCTCATCGAACCGAAACCGGCGCGCCCGGAGAACACGAGATCGTCACCGTCCGCGCGGCAGTGCAGCCGGGCGGTCCGCGCGTCGAGCGAGCCGCTCGGCACGGAGAACGCGCCGCAGGTGACCGCTTCGTGGGCGCGGATCGCGGCGAAGGCCTCGTCGCGTCGCGGGAACGACGGCATCTGGCCGAGCGATCGCGCGCCGCCCCAGTGCATGTTGAGTGCCACCGCCGTCGAGGGATCGCGGTAACCGAGCGTCTCGGTCACCCGGACGATCAGGTCGAGGCCGGGGCCGGTCTCGCCGTGCGCGGGGTCCACGACCATCCCGGTGACGCCGAGTTCCTGGAGCGTGCGGACGTTCTCGATCGAGAGCTGCCCCAGCCGGTCCGCTTCGGCGGTGCGCTTGATGTAGTCGGGTTGGTCGACGCGTTCGCGCAGCCGGGCGACGAAGACATCTGGCTCGACGGTCCTGACCGTATCGTTCGACACGGAAGCTCCTGAATTGGCTAGACTGTAAGTCTGATGGAAAGTAGTCAAAATCTAATGCCCACCGAAAAGCCCGTCAAGCGCCCGTATCGGTCGGACGTGCGTGAGCAGCAAGCGCGCGAGCGCCGCCTCGCCGTGATCGCGGCAGCCGGGAGGCTGTTCGCCGAACGGGGCTACGGGGCCACCTCGGTCGATGTCATCGCCGCGGAGGCCGGCGTCGCGCGCGCGACGGTGTTCGCCGCGGTCGGCGGAAAGCCCGCGCTGATGCGAGCGGCCTACGAGCTGGCGGTCGCGGGCGGGAACGAAGAGATCCCGAAGGCTCGCGAGACCTGGTTCGCGCAGCTGGCCGCGGCGCGTTCGGGGGCGGGAGTGCTGCGCGCGTACGCGGCTGTACTCGCCGAGGTGTACGAGCGGCTCGCGCCGGTCTACGAGTCCCTGCGCATCGCCGCCGGGACCGACGCCGAACTGGTCGAGCTGCTCGACGAGATCGACCAGGCGCGGCTCGCCGGTGCCGCCAACATCGTCGCGGCCGTCCGGCGGCACGGCGGGTTGCGGCCAGGACTGTCCGCCGGGGACGCGGCGGACAGCCTGTGGGCGGTCGGTGACCCCGGGCTCTTCCACCGGCTCGTCGTCGCCCGTCAGTGGGACGTCGCGCGATACCGGACGTGGCTGGCCGGAGTGCTGTGCCGCGAGCTGCTGGGCGGCGACGCTTGAGCGCTTGCCGTACCACGGAACGCGCCGCCCGTATGATTACGGCGCGACCGGACGGATTGGCAGGCGATGACGAAAATTCGAAGCAAGCAACAGCTGATCGACGCCGCGGCGAAAGTGTTCGCGGAAAAGGGCTACGAGGCGGCCCGGATCGAGGACATCGCGGCGGAGCTCGGGGTACTTCAGGGTAGCGTCTATTACCACATCGACAGCAAGGCCGGCTTGCTCAGGCTCGTGCAGCGTTCCCGTTTCCGGGAGATGATGACGCAGATCGAGGACATCGCGAACGGCACCGAGCCCCCGCGCGACAAGCTCAAGAAGGCGATCCGCGCCCAGCTGCGCTACATCGAGCGCTACCTCCCCGAATCGTCGCACTGGTTCACCAACCCGCCCGATCCGCGCAAGACCCAGGAAGAGACCGAGGAGTTCCGCTCGGCGATGCAGCGGCACCGGGAGAACTGGAAAGCGATCATCCGGGCGGGCATTCGCAGCGGTGACATCCGCCGCAACGTGGACCCGTCGGTCGCGGTGCTGTCGATCCTCGGCATGACCAACTACGTCGCGCGGTGGTATCGCGAGGGTTCGCGGCGTTCGATCGAGCAGATCGCCAACCAGCAGTTCGACATGATCTGGGCGGGAATGTCCACTCGGGAGGACTGACGCCTGCGGTATTCTCGAATCGTATTCGAATCGAGAATGCGGGGAGAATGCCCATGCGGGAAGCTGTCGAGGACCTGCTGGCCGATCCGGCGTCGCCCGACGCGCAGACCCGCGCGCAGCGGGCGATCTGGGCGGAACGGGACCGGAGGTATCCGGTGCCGGCCTGCCCGTTCACCGCGGAGGAGCTGAAAGCCATCGCGGTCGCCGGACGGCGCGTCGCCTATCTGCCGCCCGAACTCGCGGGCCGAGGCGGGCCGTCGCGGCTCGGACGGATTTTCCCGGCCATGAACAGCGATCCCGTGACCGAAGGCATGTCGTTCGCGAACGACGCCGACGCCGGGGGATGGTTCGACTACGACGCCACCGCCGACCCGCCCTATTCGGATCTCGATGAGCCGGACCTGCTGGCGGCGCTCGAACGCGGGCAGCGGCGCCTGCTGACGCTGAACCAGTATGTCGTCGCGGCCCAGGACACCAAGTTGTTCACCGGTCGCTACCTGGACGAGCGGCGGTCGTGGGTCCGGCTCGGCACGCGGGTGGACGGCCGGTTGATCGCGGCCCGGTTCGACGGGGCGGAAATGGCGGAGGGACTGGGCGACGAGGAACCGGTCGACGGCTCGCTGCTCGTCGCCTACGACGTCCAGGCAGGGGATCGCGGACCGGTGCTCGGTGCCCGCAGTGGTTCGCTGCGACCGCCACTGGGCACACCGGACGCCGCGACCGAGCGCGCGCGAATCGCCGATCTCTATGTCCGGGCCGGATTTCCCGGGGCATTGGGCATGCCGGCCGGCGAGTACACCGCTTCGCTGCCCTTGATCGTGCCCGCGCCGCCGGACTACCGCGGCCTTTTCGACGTGCCGCTGATCGTCGAGACCCGGATTCCCTGGCGGGAGCAGGCGATCCTGCTGGGCATCGCGTTGTCGAGCGGTACGCGGCGGACCGAGTACGAGCCGCACGACTGCGCGTCCGCGCCACAGCGAGCACCCTATTCGGCGTGGTTCACCGGGTGGGGGCAACGGTTTCCGGAGCCGATCGCGCCGGACGCCGCTCGTGCGCGGCTGCGGCGGGACGCCGAGGCCGGTGGGTCACTGCCGGAACTGATCGCGATGCTGGCGGCCCATCCCGAATTCAGCGCGACCGGCCGGTTCTTCGAGGCGATCGGCGCCGTCGCCCAGGACATGGTGAACCCCGGCCTGGCGGGCGAAGGCACGCACCTGCGCACGCCATGCGTGTTCCATTGGCGCGGGCGCCCGGAGATCGGGGCGAACCTGCACCCGACGGCATTCTCCGTTTTCCGGCCGCTGGTCCGGGGGTCCCGGACAAATTCAAATGCGAGTTGACTTTGCCGAGAAGCCGCCGGTAGCATCCAGAAATGCCTGAGGACTATTTCCACACGCTGCTGTCCGCGAAGGTCGACGCCGGCGAGGCGAGCCAGGAATACTGGTGGGACGAATCGCGGATTCCTTTGGCCAGTATCGACAAACGCGTCACGGAGCTGCTCGATCTGACCGGCAAGCGTGCGGTCATCACCGGCGGCGCCGGGATCAACCTCGGGCAGGCCTGCGTCAACCGGCTGGCCGGGCTCGGCGCCGACGTCGCGGTGGTCGACCTCAGCCCCGAGGTCGCCGCGAGCTCCGGGCACCAGCGGCACGCGGCCCCGCCCGACGCGACTCAGATCGCCAAGGCGGCGGCCGAGAAGTGGGGCGCCAAGGTCGTTCCCATCCACGGTGACGTCACCGACTGGGACGGCGTCAATCGTGCCATGGCGGAGGCAGCCGACCAGCTCGGCGGAATCGACATCCTCGTCAACAACGCGGCCGACACCGCGGTCGGCGACTTCGCCGGATTCACCCGCGAGGACATCGACCGTACGGCCAAGGGCACCCTGCTCGGGCCCATCTACTGCAGCCGGGTGGCGCTGGACTACATGCTGCCGCAAGGGGATGGGCGCATCATCAACATCGGCAGTGAGGCCGGAATGTCGGCGATGCCGTTGCTGACGCTCTACGGCACGATGAAGGGCGGGCTGGCGACGTTCACCCGCTTCCTCGGCAAGGAGGTCGCGCGGCACGGCGTGCGTGTCCTCGGTGTCAACGCGGGTTCCATGTGGGGGCCGGGCCGCCCGCTGACCGATGACGTCCCGCAGACCCTCTATCCCCGCGCCCGCACCGGCATCCAGCGCTACGAGCTGCCGGAGGAGGTCGCCAACATGGTGGCGTTCCTGGCCTCGGACGCGTCGAGCGCGATGGCGGGTGTCATGATCGACATGGGCGGCGGCATGTCGGTCTAGCGATGGTGTGGAATGTGTCTCCGCCGCCGCGGAGACACATTCTCAGCTGTTCGCCGAATCGTCGACCGGCACCCATTTGCCATCGCGCGTCATGAAATACTGCTGGTCGTGGAATTCGGCGCCGTCCTTGCCGGTGACCCGGGCGCCCCAGTCGAGCAGATGCGCATAGGGGATCTCGCGATTGCTCTCGGCCTCCCAATGCGCGTCATAGGTCACTTTGTCGGCCCAGTGCTCGAGTATCGCGAAATTCGTCGGAGTCGTGGTCGACTGCATCAGCTCGTACTGCAGGCACCCGGGCTCGGCATTCACGAGCTCGTACGTGCCGACCCACTCTTCGCGGAGAGCTTCTTCGTTACCGGGGTTGACGTGGATGTTGACCACGACCCGTATCCCTGCCATCGCCTACGCCTCCTGGCCGTCGAAGACCGCTGATCCGATCCGGTAGTACGGACCTTTTCCTTCCATTGTGGTGAGATCGACAGACGGGTCGAGCCCGAAACACTCCACCGCCAGACCACCCAGTCGCTTCCTGGTGTCGAGGTAGTAGAACTCGGCGATGCCGCCGCCGAGCGTGCCGCTCATGCACACGTCGACGCCCGTTGCCGTCAGCCACGAGCGCAGTGTCAGCCAGTGTTCATGGCCGGCCAGCCCGACCAGGTTCAGGTGATGAATACCCTCGCCGACCACATTGAGGAAGTTCTCCTTGTAGTCCGACGGCCCCAGCGTCGGCTGAACGATCTCGAAACCCAGGGCACTGTCGAAGGGCGTCGTCGCCGCGAAGTATTCGTGCTCGACCGGCCGTCCGTCGAAGGTCGGGTTCTCCAGCGATCCTTCCTCCGTGCGCCAGTTCTGGACGGACCATTCCGGGACGCCGAAGACACGGGTGTAGGACTCGGTGCGTGCCACCATGTCACGAACCACGACACCGAAATGCTGGATCCCGTTCGGCACGGGCAGCGGCCCCACCCCGGCAGGTCTGGCGTAAGTGCCGGCGAGGTCCAGTTCTTCGTCGGCGGGCAGCGTTACGGTTCCACCGGCGAGCGGGCGGATGATCTGGATGTAGAACCCGCCCAGCAGCGAACGCGTGTCGACTTCGACGACCGAACCGACGCCGTCGAGGTCGTATTCTTGCGCGACCGGAGCGTTGAGCGAGGCAAGGGCCGCGATCGCTCCGTCGGCTGCCGCATCGTCCATGGTGAACGCCAGATGGTGAATTCCCTGCCCGTTGGTCGCCTGGAAGTCCTTGTAGGTACTTCGTCCCTCAGCCGGCTCGATGAGCCAGAACGTGCTTCCCCATGGTGCCGTGCCCACGGCCACGCGCCCGCCGAAGGTGGTGCGCTCGCCCCGCACCACCGCACGGGTGAGCAACGGTTCGGTGTGCGCAATGTGCCAGATGTTGATGTCGAAAAGTTCGGCGTAGCCACGCGCGATCGTTTCGATGTCCCGAACGACAAGCCCGACGTGGTGCAGCGGTGCGGAAATCGCGGGCATAGCACTCCTGACATGTTCAGCGGACGAACCCGGTCCGGCGCCTCCAGTCAAAACGCGAACTTATCCACCGGGTCACGCTGTGGCAAAGCGCTGAGTTCCATGGTGCGGAAACCCGCGGCAAGCTCGTCACTCGTCGAGACGCATCGCGAGCCGTTTCATCCGGGCGAAGTCGCGCAGCTGCGCGCGCACCTCGGGCGGGGCGGCTTCGGGATCCACATCCGGCCTGGTGCGGCCGTATGCCTCGACGCTCTGAACCGGCGAGGCGGAACGCTTTTCCCGGCGCCGCAAAGCTTGCTCGGCGAAGGGTGCCAGCGCCGCACGGCGTTTCCGGGCCCGTTCCCGTTCGCGGGCCCGGAATTCGGGCAGCACCTCGTCGGCGAACAGCTGAAGCGAGCCGGTGATCTCCTCGTGCGTGAGCCTGCCCGCCTGATGGACGAACACGGCCTGGTCGACTCCCGCTTCCTCGTAGGCCCTGAGTCGTTCGGCCAGTTCCGCTGGCGTACCGACGGCGTGGCTGCCACGCACCGGCAGCGGCCCGCCCAGCTCGTCGCGCACCGTTTGTGAGCGGGCCCAGATGTCGGTGTGCCCGGGAATGTGCCGGCCGTAGGTGTAGTAATGGCGCACGGCATAGGTGAGGAAACCGAATGCCTCGGCGCCGCGTTCGGCCGCCACCGCCGCGTCGCGGTCGCAGTGAAACGGGCTCAACATGGCGACGGCGGGATTCACCGTGTGCCCGATCGGTGTGCACTCGCGTTTGAAGGTTTCGTAGTACTCGGCGACGACGCGGCGTGCTTCGTCCGGATCGTAAAAGCCGTGCGTCAACGCGCCGACCCCGAGCCGGGCACACGCCTGCACGCTCGCCTCGTCCGAGCATGCCATCCACAGTGGCGGATGCGGGCGCTGAACGGGCTTGGGCACGATGTTCCGGGGCGGCACGGTCACATGGGGCCCGGTGTGACCGGGATAGGGCTCCAGCGCCAGCATGTCGGCGACCTGTTCGATCGCCTCCATCGTCATGGCCCGGCGTTCCTCCGCCGGGATGCCGAAGCCTTCCAGTTCGATCCGCGATTTCGAATCGCCGATCCCGAAATCGACCCGGCCACCGGAGACCAGGTCGAGGGTGGCGATCCGTTCGGCCACCCGCACCGGGTGGTTGTAGGCGGGCGGCATGAGGACGATGCCGTGCCCCAGCCGGATCCGGGTGGTCCGCTGGCTGGCGGCGGCGAGCAGCACCTCCGGTGCCGAGGAGTGCGAGTACTCCTCCAGGAAGTGCTGCTCGACCGCCCACGCGTGGTCGAAGCCGGCCCGGTCGGCGAGCTCCATCTGTGCCAGTGCCTCGGAAAACAGCGTCGCCTCGGCCCCGTCGGCCCACGGCCGGGGGAGCTGCAAACCGAACTGGAGGCCGAACTTCACAACGCCACCGTGACGCGCACATCGACGGTGACGCTCACAGGCCCGCCATCTCGTGCACTCGCTCGACGGCACGCAGCGTGTCCGCGGCGCTCGGCGGATCACCGGCCAGGCCCGCCATCCCGACCTCCGGCCACCGCTCCATCGGCACCGGCTCGCCAGGATGGTTGTACAGCAACACGATGAGGCGGTCGGCCCCCGCGTCCTGGTAGGCGCGCTGGATCGCGGGGCTCGCGTCACGCACACCGACGGAGATCTCGATCTCGCCGGGGTCACGCCCGATGCGTTTGCATTCCTCGCCGATCGCGCGCCGCGCGTCCGCGAGTTGCTCGGGGGACACGCCCATCGCGAGCCAGCCGTCGCCCCACGCAGCGATCCGCCGGTAGCTGCGCTCGGACGCCATCGCACCCATGATGACCGGCGGGTGCGGGCTCTGCACCGGCCGCGGATCGCAGATCATTTCGGGGAACTCGAGCAGCTCGCCCTTGTACGACGCGGAACCGTCCGTCCACAGTGCCCGCATCGCCTCGATCGTTTCGCGGGTGTAGCGCCACGGTGTCGCGGCGTGCGGGTTCAGCAGGCCGGTCACTTCGGGCAGCCAGCCCGTGCCGATGCCGAACAGCATGCGGCCGCCGGAAAAGTTGTCCAGCGTGCTGACCGCCTTCGCCAGCACCAGCGGGTGGTGCTCGGGGACGAGGCAGACGCCAGTGCCGACCTTCAGCGACTTCGTGGTCGCGGCCATGAAGCTCAGCAGCACGAACGGGTCGGCCATCTGCCCGTAGACCGAAGGGATGGCCCCGCCGGTCATCGGATAGGGCGTCTGAGGGTTGGCCGGCAGCACGGTGTGCTCGGGGGCCCAGAACGACTCGAATCCGCCGTCCTCCAACGCTTTCGCGAGGGTCACCGCGTCGACGGTATAGCCGGTGACGAAGAACTGGACGCCGATCTTCACATTTTTCCCCAGCGGTCGCGGTAGATCACTTCGGACACCGGCTGCCGCGTCACGGGGCCGTAGCGCCCCTCCGGGAAGCCGATCGGGATGGTCGCACCCAGCTCGACCGTGGCGGGAATGCCGAAATGTTCGCGCACCGCCGGTTCGTTCGCGAGGTGGTTGGTCGTCATCGCCGC
Organism: Amycolatopsis sp. GM8; assembly: GCF_021653975.1. GTDB lineage: Bacteria > Actinomycetota > Actinomycetes > Mycobacteriales > Pseudonocardiaceae > Amycolatopsis_E. Next base: position 175,338 of record NZ_JAJKFK010000004.1, read on the forward strand.
GCCGAGGCCCATGCCCCGTGCGGCCAGTAACAGGTTCTGCGTCGCGGTGAACACCGAGGACCACATGTAGTGCGGGTCCGGTTTCTCCGCCGAGGGAAAGGCGTTTTCCACCGCGGTCAGGATGAACGCCGGGATCTTGTCGAACTCCAGCACGAAGCGCCGGTACATCCGCTGGTTCCGCGCGGCCAGTGAGTGGTCGTCGTCGGCCGGTGGCCCGTCGCCGAGCGTCGGCGCGAGCGCCGTGGCCAGCATGTCACGAAACCAGCGCCGGTCGCCGGGGTCGGTGACGATGATGAATCGCCACAGCTGGGAATTCCCCGCGCTCGCGGCGCGCGTGGCGTAGTACACCAGCCGCTCGAGCATTTCGTCCGGAACGGGGTCGGGTTTGAGCCGCCGGATCGACCGGCAGGTCTCCATCGCCTCGAAGAGGTCCACTCTGGTCCTTTCCGCTCACGCCCATTGATGGTCGTCGGGCAACCTGATCGCCGCGAACCGCGTTTCGCCATGAGTGCGGCTGCGATGCCCCTGCCCGTGGTCGTCGCGCACCAGGCACACGTCGCCGGCATGCAGCACCCGCTTGCCGCCGGATCCGCCGACTTCGAGTTCGAACCCGCCGCTCAGCACGAACACCAGGCTGGGCGAGGGCTCGGTGTGCCAGTCCCCGAACGAGCCGGGGGACAGGCACATCCAGGACAGCGCCAGCGCGTCCTGACCGGGCGAGTCGCCCGGCGTGGCCGGGAACAGCCGGTCGAGGTCGCGCAGGTTCGCCCGGTCGTCGGCCACGTACATCTCGGCGATCGTCGGCGCGTTTCGCGGGCCACGCCGCGCTTCCAGCAGTTCCGGCATCACCGAGCCCGCCTGCCACTCGCCGGTCACCTCGACTTCGATCAGCCGGGTCTCGCCGACGAAACGGGCGGTCAGGTCCTGCTCGCCGGTGGCGTCGACCAGAACGACATCGCCCGGGCGGGCCACGGCGCGCATGTCCGGTGCGTCGATCCGCACCGCCCCGGACACGACGAGCAGCAGCCGGCGCGGACTGTCCACAAGCGACTCGCTGGTGCCGTCGGCATACCGGTGTGTCCGCACGGGACCGATGGCCCCGGCCAGTCGCGGGTCGGGCGCCGCGGCCTGCTCTTCCTCGGTGGCGGTGGCGCCGAAATGCAGGAACGGCAGTGTCAGCGCCGCGATCCGGGACTTTCCGGCGCCGTCACGACTGAGTCGGAAGCCGGTCATCGTGGAGCTCCTTCCGGAGTGATGATATCTGACGTACGGTACAGCGATGGCAGGCGGAAGTCACGCCACAGCGTCACCGGGCGAGCTCGGTGATCGCGGGCGCCAGCCATTCCAATTGCTCGACACCGCTGCCGTAGTCGCCGGTCATCGGAGTCAGCATGACGTGGTCGGCCCCGGCCGCGAGATGCTCCTGGACCTTCGCCGTGATCGCGTCCCGGCCACCGTGCGCGATGATGGCGTCCACGACGTGGCCGGCCCCGGCGGCGACATCCTCGGCCGGGTAGCCGAGGCGGACGAGGTTCGCGGCATACGGCGAATCCGGCCTGCCGAAACTGGCCGCGGCCAATCGCCGCGCCGTCTCCCGCGCCCGCTGCTTGTCGGCGTCGGGGACGACCGGCAACCCGATGACGAGCAGCTTGCCCGCGCCCAGCGTGGCCCGCGCCGCGGCGGTGTACTCGGCGGGGACGACGGTCGGCTGCGCGCCGTCCGCGATCTCACCGGCCAGTTTCAGCATCTTGGGCCCGTTGGCCGCGATGATGCGCGGGTAGGCGGCATCGGCCTCGGACGCCGTCATCCGCTCGAGGTACTCGCGGAGGCGGGCGAGCGGCCGATCGTAGGTGTGGCCGAGCATTTCGGCGTGGAACGGGTAACCGGGTCCCAGTCCCAGCACGAACCGGCCGGGGAACGCGTCGGCGAGCAGCGCGCTCGCGCCGTGCGCGGTTTCGGCGGGCCGGGCCCACATGTTCGCGACGGAGGTGCCGAACGTCATCCGCTCGGTCGCCCCGAGCAGGACGGCCAGCTCGACGAGACCGTCCTTTCCGCCGATGCCTTCGCCGTTCCAGGCCGCCTTGTAGCCGGCGCGTTCGAGGCGGCGTACGGCATCCACCTGCATGGCCATCGGGAATCGCTTCATGGCGCCGACGGTGGGCAGGTGGAATCCCACCGGACCGATCGAGGACCGCGCGGATCGCACGCGGTCGCCACCGGCTGGGTCGCTGCTCTGTGTCATCGGATCACTTCCCGGTTCACCGTGTTTCCCATAGATTTTTTTGAATAGCATTCGATTAAGTTCCGGTCACGATTCTATGCGTGATTGAATCTGCTGTGTCATCGTGCCACACACCAAACGCCGACGGCACGCGGCTCCGCCGCAGCGAATACCGCCGGTGCAACGAAAGGTGAGACATGATGCGTTCAGCATCTGTGCTCGGACTGCTCGCGACGGGTGCGCTCGTGGTCGCGGCCTGTGTCGGCTGTGGCAGTGGTTCGGGTGACTCGGCCCAGGCGGGCGCGACGAGTCAAGCGCCGGCCGCCGCCCGGAGCGGGACGAAGTTCGACCCGGCCAAGCCCGCGGTCACCGTCGGGTTCCACAACATGGAGGGTGGCGCGATCTCGGTCCCCGACGTCCGGGCCGGGTTCGAGGCCGGGATGGACTACGTGAACTCCGAACTCGGCGGCATCAACGGCGGCGAGATGAAGGCGGTCAGCTGCAAGACCGACGGCTCGCCGGAATCCTCGGTCAACTGCGCCAACCAGTTCGTGCAGAAGAACGTCGTCCTCGCGACCTCGGGTGTCGACTTCGGCGCCGACAGCATGCTCCCCGTGCTGAAGTCGGCGGGTCTCGCCGAGATGGGCATGGTCGCGCTGGCCCCGGCCATGGACCAGGCGGTCGGCGACGCGTGGTTCGCCGCGTTCTCCGCTCGTGAGGCCTACGCGGCCGACGTCGTGGAGCAGCACAACCTCGGCGCGAAGTCGCTCGCCGTGGCCATGGTGGACACCGCGGCCACGCGGTCCAACTACGACAACATCATCGCGCCCGCGGCGGCGAAACTCGGGATGACCGCGAAGGTGTTCTACTACCCGACGCAGGCCGACTGGACCTCGCTCGCCGCGACGATCGCGGCGACGAACCCGGACGCGGTCACGCTGTGGACCACCGGCGCGGACGCCCTCGCCGCGGTTCCCGCGCTGCGCTCCGTGGGCTTCAACGGCACCATCAACGCGGGCTCCAACAACGAGATCATCCCCAGGCTGGACGCGAGCGTATTGCAGAACGTCAACTTCACCTCGACCTTCTACAGCACGGATTTCGCCAGCGTCCCGCCGAAGGTGAAGCAGGATCTCGACGCGTTCAGCTACTACATCAAGAAGGACGGGCCGAACGTGCAGGCGATGGCGCAGGCCCAGCAGGGCTTCTACGTCGCGGTGCAGGCCGCCGACATGCTGCGCCAGATCAAGACCGACCCGCTGACCGCGAAGGCCGTGCACGACGGGATGGGCGCGACCAAGGGCGGCGAGATCTTCCGCACCACCGGCTACGACTGCTCGAAGCCGACGTGGCCGAACTCCACCGCCTGCGCCAGCGGACTCCTCTTCGCGAAGGTCAACGGCGACAAGAAACTCGAGACCCTGCCCGACCAGCCGGTGGACGTCACCGCCGTGCGCCCGGCGTCCTGACGCACTGCCCGCGAACGAAGGGAACGACGATCTTGAGTCAGTATCTGTTGTTCTTGGTGCTCGGCCTCGGCGTCGGGGCGGTGTATGCCGCCCTGACGCTGGGGATCGTCGTGACGTACCAGGGCACCGGCGTGATCAACTTCGCCGCCGCGGCGATGGCCGCGGTGCCGCTGTACGTCTACGACGACCTCCGGCACGGAAAGCTGACCCTGCCGGTTCCCTGGCTGCCGTCGTTCGAGGTCGGGGTGCCTCCGGTGTGGGCCTCGGTGATCATCGCCGTCGCCGTCGGAGCCCTGCTCGGCGCGCTCGTCGAGGTGGCCGTCTCGCATCCGCTGCGCAAGGCCCCGCCGCTGGCGAAGGTCGTCGCCGCGGTCGGGATCATGCTGACCCTGCAGGCGGCGGTCGCGCTCACGTACAGCACCGACGCGCGGCTCCGCACGGTGTTGCTGCCCGCGGGCACGGTCAAGATCGCCGGCGCGACCGTCGCCACCGACCGGCTCTGGCTGATCGCGATCGTCGTCGTCCTCGGTTCCGCGCTGGCGGTGTGGTTCCGCTGGTCGCGCACCGGTCTCGCGGTGCGTGCGGCGGCGGAGAACGAGCGGGCCGCGGCGTTCGCCCGGCTCTCCCCGCGCACGCTCGGCATGGTCACGTGGGTACTGGCATCCACGTTCAGCAGCCTCGTCCTGGTGCTGGCCGGCCCGGCCACCGGCGTGCTGTCGCCGTCGACGATGACGCTGCTGGTGGTGCCCGCGCTGGCGGGCGCGCTGCTGGCCCGGCTGAGTTCGCTGTGGGTCGGCCTCGCCGGCGCGCTCCTGCTCGGTGTGGTGCAGTCGGAACTGCAGTTCGTTTCCCTGGCGAAGTCGTGGTGGCCGGAGTGGGCGAAGCAGGGGCTGACCGACGCCATCCCGTTCGTCGTCATCGTCATCGCGCTGTACCTGCTCGGGCGGACGATCCCGACCCGCGGGGACGACACGACCACCAGGCTGCCGCCGGTGATCCTGCCGCGCAACCGGCCACTCGTGATCGGGCTGCTGGTGGCCGGCGGTGTCGCGGTGCTGGCGGCCACCAGCGGCACCTACCGGTTCGGTGTCATCACCAGCCTCGCAATCGCGCTCATCGCGCTCTCGCTCGTCGTGCTGACCGGCTTCGTCGGCCAGATTTCGTTGGCACAGGCCGCTTTCGCCGGGGTCGCGGGCCTCGTCCTGTCCAAGTTCGGGACGGGCGTGCCGTTCCCGTTCTCGATGATCCTGGCCGCGCTCATCGCCGGTGCGGCCGGTGTCGTCGTCGGTCTTCCCGCGCTGCGAATACGTGGCGCGCAACTGGCCGTCGTCACCCTCGCCGCCGCGCTCACCCTCCAGCGTTTCGTGTTCGCCAACCCGGCGATCGTGTCGGCGACGACGGACGTCATCCCCAGCCCGAGCCTGTTCGGCTGGAACCTCTCGGTCCGCGACGGCCAGGACGTCGCCCGGCTGCCTTTCGGGCTGCTGGTCCTTGCCGTGGTCGCGATCGCGTTCGTCCTGGTCACCAACCTCCTGCGGGCCGGCACCGGGCGCAAGATGCTCGCGGTCCGCTCGAACGAACGAGCCGCGGCCGCCATGGGCATCGGGGTGTCCTCGGTGAAGCTGATGGCGTTCGCGCTGTCCTCGTTCCTCGCCGGGCTGGGCGGCACGCTGATCGGCTACAGCCGCGGCCAGCTGTCGGCCGACTCCTTCGGTGTGTTCGTCGGCCTCGCCTTCCTGGCCACCGCGTATGTCGCCGGGATCACCAGCGCGAGCGGCGCGCTGATCGCGGGGGCGGGAGCCGTGCTCGGCATCGTTTACGTCTTCCTCGACAGCAATCTCGACCTCGGCCAGTACTACGCGCTGATCACCGGTCTGTCGCTGATCCTGACGGTGCTGTTCAACCCGATGGGGATCGCCGGCAAGACGCGCGCCGACTTCGATCGCCTTGCCGGCCGGTTCCGGCGCCGCAAGCCCGCGACCGCCCCGGCCGTCACGATCGCACCGGTCCCGGCCGCGCCGCCCGCGCGCGCGGTGGGCGACGTCCTGCTGCGGACTCACGGCATCACGGTCTCCTACGGTGGCGTGACCGCGGTGGACGATCTCGGCATCGAGGTGCGCGCCGGCGAGATCGTCGGGCTGATCGGTCCCAACGGCGCGGGCAAGACGAGTTTCATCGATGCCATCACCGGGTTCACCCCGTGCGCCGGTGAGGTGACGCTCGGCGGGCGGGTGCTGAGCAAGGCGCCGCCGCACCGCCGCGCGCGGGCGGGGCTGGTCCGCACCTGGCAGGCCGCCGAACTGTTCGACGACCTGTCGGTCGAGAACAACCTGCGCGTCGCCGACGACGTCGGCCGCGACGGCGTGAAGTTGTTGCGCGACACGGTAATGCCGAACCCGGCACCGTCCCCGGCGATCCGGAACGCACTCGAGCTGATGTCACTGACCGATGTCGTGGACAGCAGACCGGGTGAGCTCTCCCTCGGCCGGCAGAAGGCGCTCGGTGTGGCCAGGGCATTGGCGCTGCGACCCGAGGTGCTGCTGCTGGACGAGCCGGCCGCGGGCCTGGACACGGCGGAGAGCCTCGCGTTCGGTGTCCATCTCCGGCAGATCGCCGCCACCGGTGTGGGATGCCTGCTCATCGATCACGACATGCATCTCGTGCTCGGGGTGTGCGATCGCGTCTACGTGATCGAGTTCGGCAAGCTCATCGCCGTGGGACCGCCCGACGTGGTGCGGCGCGATCCACGGGTGCTCGCCTCCTATCTCGGTGCGGACAGCGTCGGCGAGGACGGCTACGAACCCGATCTGGACGACGATGTGGAAGCGGCGTTCCCGGGCGGGCGATCATGAGCACACTCATCGAGACGAACGAGCTGACCTGCGGTTATGGCCGGCTGCCGGTCGTGCGTGGGCTCGACCTGACGGTCGGCGCCGGCGAGGTGGTGTGCCTGCTCGGTGCCAACGGCGCGGGCAAGACGACCTCGCTGCTCACGATCGCCGGGGCGCTGCCGAAGCTCGGCGGGACGGTGCACGTCGCCGGTCGGAAGGTGACGGCGGCGCGCCCGCACGAGGTCGCCCGCCGCGGGGTGAGCATCGTGCCGGAGGGCCGCGGCCTGTTCTACAAGCTGACCGTCGCGGAAAACCTGCGGCTGCGGCGGCATCGCAGGTCGACCGTCTCGGTGGCCGAAGTCCTCGGCCACTTCCCGGCGCTGTCGAAGCTGATGTCGCGGCGAGCGGGCCTGCTCTCCGGCGGCGAGCAGCAGATGCTGGCCCTCGCGGGCGCGCTGGTCGCGGACCCGCGGGTGATCATGCTCGACGAGATGAGCCTCGGGCTGGCACCGAGCATCGTCGAGCAGCTCCTGCCGATGGTGCGGGAGATCGCGGACAGCCGGGGGATGGGTGTCCTGCTCGTCGAGCAGCACGTGCTGGCCGCGCTGAAGATCGCCGACCGTGGATACGTTCTCGCGCAAGGCAATGTCGTCGCGGAAGGGACCGCGGCCGAACTGCGCCGGGACGCCGAACTGATCGAGGCGAGCTACCTCGGCGACGGCAAGGCGGTCACCGAAGCCGAAGCGATCGGTCTGATCTGACCATGCTGGGGGATCAGGTCGGGTTCCTCGGATGCCCCGCTCCGCCGAGGTGGGGTGGCTTGTCCGTGACCGCACGCCGTGATATTTTCAAACACGTATTGAAAATTGGCTGGTCGGGCCGGTTTTTTCCGGCAGGCGGAACCGGAATCGAGGCGCGGTGGCGCGGCTCGGTTAGGGTTGGTGATCACCAGGCCGCACGAGTTTCAAGCCGGACTCGAATACTTCGAAGGAGGTGTGAATTGCCGGATGCCATCGACGGGGCCGATACCTTGCTCGCGAGTGTCCCGGCGATGAGCGAGGGCGAGATCGACGAGCTCTTCCAGGCTTTCGTTCATGCCTTCGGCCAACGTGACCTGGCGGTCCTGGCCTCGCTCTGGACGCCGGACATCCGCGCTTGGCACAGCGTCGACTGCCACGCCAAGGATCGCGACGAGTATCTGGCGTTCATCGCCAACCTGCCGAAACGCGAGACTCGATTCGTGGATCCCCGCCGGACCTATTTCCACAACGGTTTCGTCCAGCAGCACATCGTGGAGATCATCCCGCCGGACGGTCCGGTCGACCGGAACTACATTTGCCTGGTGATGAGGATGGAGAATGGTCTTATCTCGCGCATTGACGAATATATCACTTTCGGCCCGGTCATGCCCTGAACTTCGAGGTTCGGTGGCCGCCCGTGGCTGAGCACGCCGTCGTGAGCCCAGCTCTGCGAAAACGGCGCGCGGCCGCGGAAGCTTTCGTCGAGCTGGCCAGCGAACCGGAAGGGGTGCGCTGGACCGAGGTGAACGCCGGTGGCATCACAGGGTTGTGGGCGGAAGCCATTGATGGCAGCGCGGACCGGGTGGTGCAGTACCTGCACGGCGGTGGTTATCTGAGCGGCTCGGCGGCCTCGCATCGCCGGCTCGGCGGCCACCTGGCCAAGGCGGTCGGTGGTCGCGTGTTCCTGCTGGATTACGGGCGGGCGCCCGAAAATCCGCACCCCGGCCCGGTCAACGACAGTGTGGCGGCCTATCGCTGGTTGCTCGATGACGGTGTGCGCCCGGATCGGCTGGCCGTGGCCGGGGATTCGTCCGGCGGCGGGCTCGCGCTGGCCACGTTGCTGAAGCTGCGCGACGACGGGTTGCCCCAGCCCGCGGCCGCCGTGGCCCTCTCGCCGTGGACCGATCTCGAGGTCACCGGCGAGACCGTGACGAGCAACGCCGATCAGGATCTCATCGTCACCCCCGGCAGATTACGGGAGCTGGCCGAGGTTTTCCTGGCGGGCGGGGACGTTCGCGATCCGCTGGCCGCACCGCTGCACGGGGACTATCGCGGGGTGTGCCCGATCTACCTTCAGGTCGGGGGCGCCGAGATTCTCCTCGACGACAGCAACCGGGTCGCCGAGGTCGCCCGGCGAGCGGGGGTCGACGTCACGGTCGACGTATTCGCCGGGATGCAACACGTGTTCCAGATGAAGGTCGGGAAACTGCCGGCAGCCGACGAAGCGATCGCGCGCATGGGTGACTGGCTGAGCACACGACTCGGCGGGAACTGAGCGGAACGTTTCCGAAACAAGATGTGAAAGGTTGAACTCCAGTGAAGATCGGCGTTTTTTTCAATTGGCAGAACACCACCGACTGGGATCGTTACCTGGCCAAGGATTCGTCCCCGCAGGTGATCACCGACCAGCAGATCTACGATGAGGAGATCTACCTCGGAGACCTGGTCGAGCCGCTGGGATTCGACTCGTACTGGGCGATCGACCACTACTTCACGCCCTACGGAATGACCGGCGGCGCGCTGCAGAACCTCACCCGTTTCGCGGGGCGGACCAACCGGATCGACGTCGGCACCATGGTCGTCGTCCTCCCGTGGTACAACCCGCTGCTGGTGGCCCACCAGATCAGTGTGCTCGACAACATGCTGCAGGGACGCCAGTTGACCCTCGGCCTCGGCCGGGGAGCCTCGTTCCGTGAGTTCGACCCGCTCGGGATTCCGATGGGCGACGCGCGGGGACGATTCATGGAATCACTCGACGTCCTCAAGCTGGCGCTCACCAAGGAGTTCTTCTCCTTCGAAGGTGAGTACTTCCAGATTCCCGAGACGAGTATCCGGCCGAAGTTCCGCAACCCCGAGCGCCTTCTGGATCGCATGCGGATCGCGTGGAACAGCCCCGAGACGTTGCCGATCGCGGCGAAAGCCGGGGTGGGTATTTTCATGACCGGGCAGAAGAGCTTCGCGGACTACCGGAAGGATGTCGGCAAGTTCAACGGCCTGCGGGCGGAGAGTGGCTGGGCGCCCGTGCAGCCGACCGTCACCGTGCGGATTTCGTGTTTCGAATCCGAGACCGAGGCCTGGGACGTCATCTCCGCGCACATGGTCGAGGCGCAGCGCAACGCGCACACGCATTACGGATTCGGCGGCGTCTCGAAAATGGGGGACAAGAAGGGTTACGAGCAGTACGCCGCGCTCGACAACTTCAAGATCACCGACGAGCAGATCATCGAGAAGGAGGCGCTGCCGCAGGCTTGGGGGACCCCCGACCAGGTTTTCGAGAAGCTGCAGTCCATTCAGCAGGTGACCGGCGCCGAGGAATTCGTCTGCAACTTCCGGTACGGCAGCATGCCCGCGGAGACCGCCGAGCGATCGATGCGGTTGTTCGCCGAGAAGGTGCTGCCGCGCCTGCACAAGATGGACACGCCGCTCGACCCCAGCCTCACCGGCGCCGCCAGCGCGACCTCGGCCTAGTCCACCCCGATGGCGGCATCCTGGACCATGGAGGCGAGGAGCCGGAGTTTCTCGTCGCTCTCACTACAGTGATCCGCGTAATAGAGCACCAGCAGCAGATCGTCGACGGGCAGCTTGTCCCGGTGCAGGTGCAGCTCGCCCACGACGGGATGGTGCACGGTGGTGGTGCCGCCATCGAGGCCGCGCACGTCGTGGCGCGCCCAGAGAGTCCGGAACCGTTCGCTCGAAAGGGCCAGTTCACCCACCAGTTCCACGAATCGCGGGTTGTCGATGTCGTCGCCGATGGACTTTCTGAAGGCGGCGATGAACCCTTCCGCGGAACGCGTCCAGTCCTGCTGGAACGCCTGTTCTTCGGGATCGAGGAGCAGCGAACGGAGACGGTTGTACCCGGGCTGCAGGCGCGGCGAGAGCGCGACGGCGAGTTGGTTGGAGGCGAGCACGTCGAACGCGCGCCCTTCCACGAACGCGGGAACCTGCACGCTCGCCAGCAGCTGGAGCAACCGTGCCAGCACACGTTCGGGCTTCGCGCGCCGCTTCGGCCTGGGGCGTGGGGCGGCCAGGCTCAGCAGGTATTCCTGTTCGAACTCGTCGAGGTGCAGCACCCGGCCGAGCGACGCGAGGACCTGCGGTGAGGGGTTCTTGTCGCGGCCGCGCTCGAGCCGCAGGTAGTAGTCGGCGCTGATGCCCGCGAGCAGCGCCACTTCTTCCCGGCGGAGCCCGGGAACGCGGCGATTGACACCGGCCGGCAACCCGGCCTGTTCCGGGGTCACCAGCGCCCGCCGGGCACGGAGGTACGCGCCGAGCAGGTTGGCGTGATCGTCGCCGCTCATGTCCACCATCGTAAAACGGGCTGCCCGGATGAAAGGGGTCCTGCCAGGACCCTGGAAGAAGGGGACACTGCCTGCTTCCGGGAAACAGTTCGACACTGAAGCCATGGACATCACCAACCGCACAGTTTTCATCTCCGGCGCCACCTCGGGAATCGGTCTCGAACTCGCCCGGCGCTTCGACGCCGCCGGCAGCACGGTCATCGTCGGTGGCCGGCGAACCGACCTGCTGGACAAGATCGCCGCCGAAGGGTTCGCGACCGTTCCCATCGACGTGACCGATTCCAGCAGCGTTGACCGTGCCCGCGACACGATCCTTCAGAGCCACCCCAGCCTCGACACCATCGTGACGATGGCCGGCGTGGGGTTCCCCGAGGACCTGCGCGATCCCGCACATTTCGGCGACGCCGAGAAAACCATCGACACCAACCTGCTCGGCACGATCCGCGTCATCGACGCGTTCACCCCGCACCTGATCGGGCGCGGCGGCGGCACGATCATCACGGTCTCGTCGGGGATCGGGTTCCTGCCGTTCCCGGTCATGCCCACCTACGCCGCGTCGAAGGCCGGCGTGCACGCCTACACCGAGGCGTTGCGCGCGCAACTGGACGGCACCGGTGTCGAGGTCGCCGAACTCGTTCCCCCGGCCGTCGCCACCAGGCTCGGACAAGCCCCGCGCAACCCCCACGCACTCGACCTGACCGAGTTCGCCACCGAGGTGATGGACCTGGTCCAGGCCAATCCGACGCCACACGAGATCCTCGTCAAGGGCGTGCTCATGCATCGCTGGGCCGAACGTGACGGCACCTACCACGATTTGGTGGCACAGCGGTCGCAGGCGCTCGCGATGCTCCCGAGTCGCCAGTAGCCGTCCGCTACCGGGTGACCGGGAACTGCTACAGACCATCCATCCGGGCCGTGCCGTCAGGTAGCCGCACGGGCGAACTTCGGTTCCGCCGCTGCCAATCGCGGTACCGCGACGCCCAATCGCCGCGCCTCGGCCAGGGTGTCGCGGCAGATCTCACGTGGCTCCTCGGCCTCGGGGTCGGAGTGCGCCTCGAAAGTCACGCGCACAGCCGCGACATGAGCGGTCAGCCAGGCGAGGACGGGGGCCACCAGCCGGGGCGCACGGAACAGCAGCCCGCCGCCCCGGTGACGTCGCAGGTCGACGCCGCGCGCTTCGAGGAGCGGCAGCAGTTCGCGGCCGGCCAGCAGCGCCTCGCGCAGGTCGCCCGTCGCCCCGGCCAGCTTGGCCAGTGACCCCCGCCGCAGGCCCTGCGAATGCAGGGCGGCGTCCGACACGAAATGGATCCACAGCCAGCCGCGGAAGTCGGGCTGCTCCGTGAGCCGGAACCCTGCCTCGCGAAATGTTTGGCGCACCGCCCGCTCGCGATCGGTCGGCGGCCGGCCGAGGGTGCCGAAGACGACCGACGGCAACAGTGCCGCGTGGAGTACGCCGTCCTCGCCGAAGCCGCCACCGGCCTGAGGAAAGCCCCAGGCGACCTGGTCGACGGAAAGCGCGCCGATCGCGGCCGGCGGCTCGGCCCAGATGTTGCCGAAGACCAGCACCGTGGCGTGGCCGGCGCGCGGTGCCAGGAAGGCGGCCGCCGCGGCGAGGCGGTGGTGCGGCACGCTGAGCACGATCAGGTCGAAATCGTGGTCCGGCTCCAGCGCCTCGCGGTAGCGCACCGGCCATTTCTCGACGACTCGCTGCCCCCACACCCGGCGCCGCGTGTCGAGGAGATCGAGATCGATCGCCTCCCCGTACGTCGCCGCGCGGCCCGGGCGGACGTAGAACTCGACGTCATGCCCGGCCCGTTCCAGGGCCCAGCCGTACACGGTGGCGATCACGCCTCGGCCGAACATCAGGATCTTCATGCTGCACCTCGTGGGGTACGATCGATTTGGAGGTCATCTCCACTTTCAAAATATGGAGATCATCTCCAGTTGTCAACGCGAGGGGGCGCATGACCGCCGACAAGCCACTGCGGGCCGACGCGCAACGCAAGCGTGACGCCCTGCTGGCGACAGCCCGGGAGGTCTTCGACGCCGGCGGCTTTTTCGACCTGCGCTTCGATGACTTCGCCCGCTTGGCCGGGGTGGGCACGGGCACGCTGTACCGCCACTTCCCGACCCGGGAGGCACTAGCGGAGGCGGTCTACCACGGGGAAGTCGCGGCGCTGTGCGTCCGTGCCCGCGAGCTACAGGCCACCCTGCCCGCGGCGGAGGCGTTGGCGACTTTCCTGCGTGGCATGGTCGACCACATGCACGCCCATCAGGGCCTCGCCCGGACATTGGCGACGCTCATGGCCGCCGGCTCGGGTGCCCTCGCCGAGGGCGGTCAGGCATTGGAGGAGGCGGTCACCGACCTGGTGGCCGCCGCGGTGAAGGACGGCACCGCCCGCGACGACGTGGATGCCGGTGCCATCATGATGGCCCTGCACGGCATCGGCGCGGCCCACGACCGCCCGAATTGGCGCACCGAGGCGGACGGCGTCATCACCCTGGTCCTGGACGGGCTGCGCCGCCCGCCCGCGCGTGAGGGATCCGGCTAGCGGGCCGGGGCGGACAAGCAATGGAACAGCGACCCAGGGCCGCATTGTTCACGCCGTGTTGTCACGATCGCGGATCGGGCCGTGGACCTCGCAGTCGGGGTTCGGGCAGTTGGCGGCGCTCCGCTCGTTCCAGGCCGCGCCCATCTTCTCGGACCGCGCTTCGGCCCGGGCGTCGCGCCGGGCACGCCAGGGGGACTGGGCCAGGCGGCGAGTGATCAGAAGCTCGTGGGGCGCGTAGTCGTTGTCGGTCCGGGCGACTTCCAGCCCGGCGGCTACGAGGATTGCCTGCATCGCCTTCGCCATCGCTTCGCCGATCGCGGACGTCAACCGCGAGAACGCGGCGCACTCCTCGCCCTCGTGGTGTGGGTCGTCGCCCCACGCGTCCTGCGCCGCGTCGAGGAGGAGGTTGTGTTCTCGCCAGTCGACCAGCACACCGCGCAGGTAGGGCATGTCCACGGCAACGACCGCGCCGGCCGTTTCGGCCAGACTCTCTCCGGGCACTACCGGTAGTCCGGCCGCGACGAGTTCGGACTGTACGACGCCTGCCAGCAGTTCGAGACGACGGCGCTGCACCGGGTCCACGCCGAATGGGGTCTCCGTCATACTCGGATCTTCGCAGCTCGTCGCCTCAGAGTCTCCGGCGCCCACAAGCGCTTGCGGCAGCGGCGGTGCGGCCAAGCTGGTCGAATCCTGGGGTGCGCAAGAGAGTTGGACCGCGTCCTCGTTCGACCAGATGTGGCTGCTGACCGGCCGGGGACTGCTGCGCGCCGAGCTCGGCGACCTGCGCGGAGCGCTGGCTGACCAACTGGAGACGGGCCGCCTGGCCGAGCGGCACGGCGTGGTCAATCCCGCGATGATGCCGTGGCGTTCCCGTGCCGCGATCGCGGCCGCCCGGCTCGGCGAGACAGCTGAGGCCCAGCGGCTGGCGGCGGAAGAGGTCGATCTGGCAAGGCAATGGGGAACGCGCCGCGTCGTGGGATGCGCGCTCGCCGCACTGGGCCGAGTCAACCGGGACGCGGAACTCCTGGCCGAGGCCGCGGATCTGCTCGCGCAGTCGTCAGACCGGCTAGCTTTCGCCGAGGCCAACTTTCACCTCGGCGTCGCTCTGCGCAGCGCCCGCCGATCCGGCGAAGCCCGCACCGCGTTGACCCGTGCCCATCGCCTCGCGACCGATATCGGCGCCACCCAGCTGGCCCGGCAAGCGAAGGACCTTCTCGACCGGATCGCCGCTCGCCGCCCGGCAGGAACGCCGGCGACCAGCCTGACCACGCAAGAACGGCACATCGCGGAACGAGCCGCGGCCGGCGCGACCTCGGTAACGCACTCCAAGACAACCGATAGCGGCGGCTTCAGAGTGAGACAAGGGCACGTCCCTATCGTCGTTTTCCGTGAGCAGCGAATCCGACGTGCGGCAGAACATCGACGTGGTGCGGCGGCTCGTGGAAGACGTGCTGCCCCACGGCCGGTTCGAGCTCCTGGACGGCCTTGTGACGCCGGGCTGTGTCACGCACCGAGCCGGCTTCGCTGATCTCGTTGCCGCACGTGGTGGTGTGATCCCGAGTGACGGCAGCTTTCGCGAACGCGTCGAAGCGGGCTGGCTGCCGATGTCGCGGGTTCTGCGCGACCAGCAGGTCGCCATCGACGAGATCAGCGGCGCCGGTGACACGGTGTGGATGCGTTCGCGGGTGAGCTTCACGCATGCCGGCGAGTTCCTCGGTGCGCCGGCGACCAATCGCCGGATCGAATTCCGTGAGGTCGGCCTGCTGCGTTTCGGCGATGACCGCAAGATCGCGGACGTCTGGTTCCTGTGCGAGGAACTCAACGCGGCCCGCCAGCTCGGATTCGCGTTACAGGCACCGACTTCTCACTGATCTCGTCCGCGAATCGGTCCCAGGGTTCGAAGGAGCTTCATCGTGTCGCAGGTTCACATACGCGTCCTCTCGGCGGGAACCGCGCTTCCCGGTCCGCCGATCGACACCGCCGCGCTGGCGGAGTGCTTCGGGATGGACACGCTCTGGCAACAGTGGGTCGACACCTTCGTCGGCACCAGGACCCGGCACCTCTCGGTGGATCTGAAGACGGGCAAACCCGGGCAGTCCCTCGCCGACCTCGGCGCGCTCGCGGGCGCGAAAGCGCTTACCGCCGCGGGGATCTCGCCCGAGGACATCGACGTGGTGGTGCTCGGCACGGCCACCCCGGACGAGCTGATGCCCGCGACCGTCAACGTCATCGCCGACCGGCTGCGCATAGACGGCGTGCCGACGTTCCAGCTCCAGTCCGGCTGCTCCGGCGCGGTCCAGACCTTTGACGTCGCCACCGGATTGCTGCAGGCGGGCCGGCACCGCACGGCGCTGGTCCTCGGCGGTGACGTCATCGCGAAACACTACGACGTGCACGCCGACCTGCGCTCGGTGCCACCCGCCGAGCTGGTGAACTTCGTCCTGTTCGGCGACGGCGCCGGTGCGGCGGTGCTCACCACGGAGGAACGCGCCGGCGCCCCACTGGTCCGGACCGTGCGCACCCGGCTGATCGGGCTGGACCGCAAGCCCGGCCAGGTGCTGCGGTGGTTCGGTTCGGCGGACGCGGATTCCGGCCGGATTCCGGCCGAAGAGGACTACAAGGCGATCGAGGAGCTCGTCCCCGTGCTGGCCGCGGACGTGGCCGGGGAGATCCTCGACGACATCGGCTGGGAACCCGGGGACGTCGACTACCTGCTGCCGCCCCAGCTGTCCGTCGCGATGACCGCCAAGATCACCGAACAGCTCGGTTTCCCGCTGGCGAAGGAGATCTCCTGCGTCGCGGACACCGGCAACAACGGGAACGCGCTGCTGTTCTTCCAGCTCGAGCAGCTGCTCGCGGTGATGTCCGCGCCGGCGAAGGCGCTCGCCGTGGCGATCGAGTCGAGCAAGTGGATCCAGTCCGGACTGGCCCTCGAATCCCTGCAAGGAGCGGCATGACGAAATCGGCCTTCGCCACCCTCATCTCCGACGAGATGGGCCTCGACATCGTGGAGGACGACCTCGCGCTGAGCTTCGACGAACTCCCCGGCTGGGACTCGGTCCACCTGCTGTCGATGCTCACGCTGCTGGAGAAACACGTGACGAAATCCTTGTCCCTGCCCGATTTCCTTGAGGCGCGCAGCCTCGGGTCGATCTACGAGCTGGTGACGCGGTGAGTGAGGAGACCTTCCCCGTCCAGCGCCGGCACACGCTGTTCTTCCTGGAGCAGATCAAGGATTTCGCACCCGTCTTCCTGGACACCGAGGTGGACATGACGGCCGTGGTGGAAAGCCGCGGTCGCGCGAAGGCGGCCGGTGAGCCCCGTTCGGTCGCCGGTTTCGTGGTGCACGCCGCCGCAGGCGTGCTGGCGCGCCATCCCGACGCCAACTCCGCCATCGGAGGCGGTCCCGAGCCGAAGGTCATGCGGTTCGGCACGATCAGCGCCAAGGTGACCCTCGACAAGGTCCTGGACGGGCGCCGGGTCGTGCTCGCCACCGTCGTCCCTCAGCTGGAGACCGCGAGCCTCACGGACATCCAGAAGCACATCCGGCACGCGGCGGAGCTGGACCCCGACACCGCGGAGGAGTTCGCGCAGGTCCGTGCGCTCGACGCGCTGCCGTTCGCGGAAGGCGGCGCGAGGTTCCGCGACGCGGCGAGCGAGCTCGCCCTGCGCCCCGTCCTCACCGGGACCTTCGCGGTGACCTCGCTCGGGCACAGCGCGGTCGACGGTTT
Source organism: Amycolatopsis sp. GM8 (assembly GCF_021653975.1). GTDB lineage: Bacteria > Actinomycetota > Actinomycetes > Mycobacteriales > Pseudonocardiaceae > Amycolatopsis_E. The sequence continues at coordinate 192,460 of NZ_JAJKFK010000004.1, forward strand.
CCACTCGGTCGGCGGCACGACGATCACCCTCGGCGTCGGCCGGATCGCCGACCGGCCGGTGGTGCGGGACGCGCGGATCGTGAGCGCACCGGTCATGCGGCTGTCCCTGACGTTCGACCACCGGGTGATCGACGGCGCCGAGGCGGCCGACGTGCTCACCGAGATCAAGGCCGCGCTGGAGGGTTTCGAGGAATGAACGATCTCGCCGAGCTGAAACAGTTCGTCGTCGCGCACGCCATTTCGCAGAGTCTGCCCGCCGACCACTACTCCGCCGTCCTCGACCGGATCGAGTCCGACCCGGGGGATGAGCCGGGTTCGTGGCCATGGGAATGGATCCGGGCCGGAGAGGAGCTCGACGCGGCGGGTGACACGCTGGCTGCCTGCCAGTACTTCAACCTCGGCCGCTTCCCCTTCGTGGACGGGCCGGGGCGGCAACGGGCGCAGGACCGGTGCGTCGAGACCTTCGACCGCTGGCGCTCGGCCGTACCGGTGATCCAGCCCGAGACGGTCACCGTGGACGGGGTGCCGACGAAGATCTGGACCGCGGGACTGTCCGCGGATCACCCGCGCCCGCTGCTGGTGATGACCGGCGGCATCGTCAGCACCAAGGAGCAGTGGGCGCCCGTGCTGACCCAGATCGCGGAGTTCGGGATGGCCGGCGTGGTGGCCGAACTGCCGGGTGTCGGGGAGAACCGGGCTCGCTACGACGCGGATAGCTGGCGGCTGTTCCCGGCGGTGCTGGACGCGCTGGCGGACCGGGCGGAGGTCGGCCGGACGTACCTGCTCGCGCTGAGCTTCAGCGGGCACCTGGCCATCACCGCGGCCGGTGCGGACGAACGCATCCGCGGCATCGTCTCGAGTGGACCGCCGATCGCGGACTTCTTCACCGACCCCGCGTGGCAGGACGTCCTCCCGCGGGTCACCCGCGATACCTTCGCGCACCTGGTGCGGGTACCGCCCGCGGAGGTCCACTCGCACACTTCGGGATGGGCGCTGACGGACGAGCGGTTGCGGGAACTGGACATCCCGCTCGCCGTCGTGACCGCGTCGCGGGACGAGATCATCCCGCCCGGCGACCCGGCGCGCCTCAAGGAGTGCGTCAAGGACCTGCGGCTGCTGGAATACGACGACGTGCACGGCGCTCCGTCCCATCTGGCCGAGGTCCGGCTGTGGAGCCTGCTTTCGGTGCTGGAGATGCGCGAGGACTCCGACGCGAACGTCCGCTCGCGACTCGCCGCCGCGTTGGCGTCCCTGCGCGCCGAGGCGTCCTGATGAACTCGAAGTGGTTGCGTCAGTTCGGCCGGGCGCCGGCGGGTGCGCCGACGGTCGTCTGCTTCCCGCACGCCGGTGGGGCGGCGAGCTTCTTCCGGGTGCTGGGCAAGGTGCTGGAGGGACAGGTCCGGGTGCTCGCGGTGCAGTACCCGGGCCGGCACGACCGTGGGCAGGAGCCGCCGGTCGCCGACCTCCGGGAGCTGGCGGCGAGGATCGTGCCGGCCGTGTCGGGCGCCCGGCAGGACGGTCCGCTGGCCTTTTTCGGGCACAGCATGGGATCGATCGTGGCTTTCGAGACCGCATTGCGCTGTCTGCATGAGCCCGACGTGCTGTTCGCGTCCGGCGGGCGCGCGCCCGCCCTGCCGCGAGTCGGCCGAGCAGTGCTCGAGAGCGACCGGTCGCTTCTGGACGAGGTGCTCGCGCTCGGCGGCACCTCGCCGGAGGTGCTGGCGGACGACGATCTGCGGGCGATGCTGCTCCCGGTGATCCGCGCGGACTACCGGGCCATCCAGTCCTATGTGTACACGCCGGGCGACCGGCTCGGCTGTGCCGTGACGGCCATGGTCGGGGACTCCGATCCCCGGGTCGAGGTCGGCCAGGCGGGCCGGTGGCGTGACTACACCACAGGCCGGTTCGAGCTCGAGGTGTTCCCCGGTGATCACTTCTATCTGGCCCCTCTGGTCCACGACGTGGCTTCGGTGATCAGGGAAGAACTGGCCGCCCGCGTCTGACGGTGCGGGCGACGGCAAGTGGGGAGCGGGTTTTCGGTGAGCAATGACGTGACGTCCGAGCCGGTCGCGGTCGTCGGGATGGCCTGCCGCCTGCCCGGCGCGCCGACCCCGGCGGCCTTCTGGGAACTGCTGCGGGACGGGCGTAGCGCGGTGCGTGAGGTACCCGCCGATCGTGGCGGTTCCGCACTTCTGGACGAGCTCGCCCACGCGGCTCCCGGCATTCGCTACGGGGGATACCTCGACGGCATCGACCGGTTCGACGCCGAATTCTTCGGGATCTCCCCGCGCGAGGCGGCGGCGATGGATCCGCAGCAGCGGCTGGTTCTGGAGCTGAGCTGGGAGGCGCTCGAGGACGCGGGGATGCTGCCCGCCGCACTGGCCGGCAGCCGGACCGGGGTGTTCATCGGCGCGATCGGCGACGACTACGCCACGCTCTCCACCGCGGGCGGCGGCACGGCCATCACCCGGCACACGCTGACCGGTACGACCAGGGGCATCATCGCCAACCGCGTGTCGTACACGCTGGGCGTGCGCGGGCCGAGCATGGCCGTCGACACCGCGCAGTCCTCGTCACTGGTGGCGGTGCACCTGGCGGCCGAGAGCCTGCGCAGCGGCGAATCCACCGTGGCACTGGTGGGTGGCGTCAACCTCATCGCCGGTCCGGAAAGCACCGTGGCCGTGACCCGGTTCGGCGGGCTCTCGCCGGACGGCCGCTGCTACACCTTCGACAGCAGGGCGAACGGCTACGTTCGCGGCGAGGGCGCGGCGCTGCTCGTCCTCAAACCACTCAGCATCGCCGTCGAGGACGGCGATCACATCTACTCGGTGATCCTGGGCAGCGCGGTCAACAACGACGGTGCGACCGACGGGCTCACCGTGCCCAGTGCGCGGGCGCAGGCCGAGCTCATCGCCCGGGCCCACGCGATGGCCGGGACGTCACCGGCCGACGTGCAATACGTCGAACTGCACGGAACCGGGACCCGCGTGGGAGATCCGCTCGAAGCGCTCGGCCTGGGCACCGCCCTCGGGCAGGCACGCGACGCCGCGCTGCGAGTCGGTTCGGTCAAGACGAACATCGGGCACCTGGAAGGCGCGGCGGGCATTGCCGGTCTCCTGAAGACCACGCTCGGTATCGACCGTCGCTACCTGCCCGCCAGCCTCAATTTCGCCGAGTCGAACGCGGAAATCGACCTGGACCGGCTCAACCTCCAGGTCCAGGCGGACGGCGGGCAGTGGCCGCACCCCCAGCGGCGTCTCGTGGCCGGGGTGAGTTCGTTCGGCATGGGTGGGACGAACTGTCACGTCGTGCTCGCCGAGCCGCCCGCCGCCGAGCCGCCCGCCGCACTACCGGCCGGCGGGCCCGGAACCCTGGTGCTCAGCGCGAAAACGGCGCCCGCCTTGCGGGAGCAGGCCCGCAACATCCGGGAGTTGCTGGCCGGAAGCGAAATCCCGCGGGCGGACGTGACACGTGCGCTCGCCACGAGCCGCACCGCGTTCCCAGAGCGGGCCGCGGTCACCGGCCGGGAGCGAGCCGATCTCCTCGCCGGGCTCGATCTGGTCGCAAGTGGACGGTCGGCCGCCGGGGTGCTGACGGGCACCCCGGTCACCGGCGATGTCGCGGTGCTCTTCCCCGGACAGGGCGCCCAGCTGATCGGCATGGGGCGCCTCGCACACCGGGAGTTCGCCGCCTGGCGGACGGCATTCGACGAAGTCGCCGCCGAGCTCGACGCACGCCTACCGCGGCCCGTCGAGGACGTGATCTGGGCTGCCGAGGGCGAGTTGCTGGACCGGACCGCCAACACCCAGCCGGCTCTGTTCGCGGTCGAGGTCGCCACGTTCCGGCTGCTGCAATCGTGGGGCGTCAACGCCTCCTTCGTGAGCGGCCATTCGATCGGTGAGATCGCCGCCGCGCATTGCGCCGGTGTGCTCAGCCTCGCGGACGCGGCGCACCTCGTCGTCGCGCGCGGGAGCCTGATGCAGGAACTGCCCGAAGGCGGCGCGATGCTCGCGGTGGCCGCGGACGAGCCCGCGGTGACGGAGCTGCTCGGCCCCCACACTCCCGTTGCGGGAATCGCCGCGGTGAACGGTCCTGCCGCGACTGTGCTGTCGGGTGCGCGGGACGCGGTGGAGCAGATGGCCGCGCGCGCCGGGGAACTCGGGTACCGCACGCGGTGGTTGCGGGTCAGCCATGCGTTCCACTCGCCGCTGATGGAGCCGATGCTGGACACGTTCGCGGACGAGATCGCGGGCCTGACGTTCGGCGTGCCACGGATCCCGTTCGTGTCCACAGTAGACGGACGACTGGTGGACGAGGAGTTGCGCGATCCGGTCTACTGGGTGCGGCACGCCCGGCAGCCTGTCCGCTTCGCCGACGGATTGCGGGCGCTCGATCAGGCCGGTGCCTGCGTGTTCGTCGAAGCCGGGCCTTCGGCCACGCTGAGCGCGCTCGGCCGGGAGACACTGCCGGGGACGGCGCGCGTCTTCATCCCCACACTGGGCAAAGGCGATGAGCTCGCGTCGATCGACGCCGCGGTGGGCCGGTTGTTCACCAGCGGAGCGGTGGTGGACTGGGGCGCGGTGTTCGGCCGGGCCGGTGCGCGCGTGCCACTGCCGACCTACCCGTTCCAGCGGGACAGGCATTGGCTGACCCCCGTCCCTGCCGGGACTTCTCCCTCCGCGCGGCCGGAACCGGAACCGGAGCCCGCTGAGCGCGACGACGTGCCGAGCCCGGCCGGTGCCGACCTCGACGGCAGGATCCGGGCCGAGGTCGCCGCTGTGCTGGGGTACACCGACCCCGCGCTGGTCGATGCCGGTACGTCCTTTAAGGACCTGGGACTGGATTCGCTCGGCCTGGTCGAGTTGCGGGACCGGATCAACGAGACGATCGGCGCGAAGCTGGATACCGCGGCGCTGTTCAGCTACCCGACCGCAGCCGCTCTTTCCGAACACCTCCGTGGCGAGCAGGCGGATCCGGTCGCCATTCCGCCGGTGGCCAAGGCGCCAGGGCAGCCGGATCCGGTCGTGATCGTGGGTATGGGCTGCCGGTATCCGGGCGGGGTGCGGTCGCCCGGGGATCTGTGGCGCCTGGTCGAATCCGGCGCGGACGCGATCGGCGAGTTCCCGGAGGATCGCGGCTGGGACCTGGACGGGCTCTTCGATCCCGAAGGGGAGCGGACGGGCACCTCCATCACCCGGCACGGTGGTTTCGTCTCCGGCGTCGCGGAGTTCGACGCCAAGTTCTTCGGGATCTCGCCGCGTGAGGCGGCGGCGATGGATCCGCAGCAGCGCCTGCTGCTGGAGGTGTCGTGGGAGGCGCTGGAGCGCGCGGGGGTCGATCCGTTGTCACTCAAGGGATCCGACACGGGCGTGTTCATCGGCGCCACCACGGCGGACTACGCGCCGAAACTGCACGAGGGCGGCGCGGGTATCGCCGACGGGTATCTGCTCACCGGCAACACGACCAGTGTGGCGTCGGGCCGGATCGCGTACGTGCTGGGCTTGCAGGGGCCCGCGCTGACGGTGGACACGGCGTGTTCGTCGTCGTTGGTGGCGTTGGATCTGGCCGTTCGATCGGTGAGGTCGGGGGAGTGTTCCCTGGCTTTGGCCGGTGGGGTGGCGGTGATGGCGTCGCCGGGGATGTTCGTGGAGTTCTCACGGCAGCGCGGGTTGTCCGCGGACGGCCGATGCCGCGCGTTCGGCGCGGGCGCGGACGGTACGGGCTGGGCCGAGGGTGTGGGTGTGCTGGTGGTGGAGCGCCTGTCGGAGGCGCGTCGTCGTGGTCATCCGGTGCTGGCGGTGGTGGCCGGTTCCGCGGTGAACCAGGACGGTGCCTCGAACGGGCTGACGGCGCCCAGTGGGCGCGCGCAGGAACGGGTGATCCGGCAGGCGCTGGCGGGTGCCGGCTGGACCGGGGCCGACGTGGACGTGGTGGAGGCGCACGGGACCGGGACGAAGCTCGGTGACCCGATCGAGGCCGGCGCGTTGAGCGCGACCTACGGGGTGGACCGCGCGGCGGGGTCTCCGCTGTGGCTGGGCTCGCTGAAGTCGAACATCGGGCACGCCCAGGCCGCGGCCGGTGTCGGTGGCGTGATCAAGACGGTGATGGCGCTGCGTCACGGTGTGCTGCCGCGGACGTTGCACGCGGACGAGCCGAGTGAGCACGTGGCGTGGGAAAACTCGGGGCTGGCGCTGCTGACCCGGCCGGTGCCGTGGCCGGAGCACGACAGGCTCCGCCGCGCCGGCGTCTCGTCGTTCGGGATCAGTGGCACCAACGCCCACGTGTTGCTGGAGGAGGCCCCCAGGCAACCAGCGACGGGACCCGGAGCATCCGGCGAGACCGGCCCACTGCCCGTGCCGATCCTGTTGTCCGCCAAGGATTCCGCCGCCGTGCGCCGGCAGGCCGAGGCGCTCGTGACCCACCTGCGTGAGAACGGCACGAGCGCTCCCGCGCAGATCGCCTCCGCCTTGCTGGGGCGCGCGCGGCTGGAGCACGGGGCAGCGGTCTTCGCGGACGATCCCGGAGAGTTGCGTGCCGGACTGACCGCGATCGCCGAAGCGGACGACGGCGCGCTCACCGGGCGCCGGGTCAGCGGGCGCACGGTGTTCGTGTTTCCCGGACAGGGCTCGCAGTGGCCCGGGATGGCGCGAGAGCTGCTCGCGGCCTCGCCTGCCTTCGCACGTGAGATCGAGGCGTGCGAGGCCGAGTTCGCCCGGCACACCGACTGGTCGCTGCTCGCGGTCCTGCGCGGGGACGCGGGAGCGCCTGAGCTCGACCGGGTCGACGTGGTCCAGCCCGTGCTGTTCGCAGTGATGGTCTCGCTCGCCGCGCTCTGGCGGTCCGTGGGCGTGCTCCCCGACGCCGTCGTCGGTCACTCCCAGGGCGAGATCGCCGCCGCGTACGTCGCGGGCGCGCTGACCCTGGCCGAGGCGGCCGAGGTGGTCACGTTGCGGAGCAAGGCTTTGGTGGACATCGCCGGCGACGGCGGGATGATGTCGGTCACCCTGCCGGTCGGCGAGGTGCGGCGGATTCTGGCTGACCGCAACGGTTCCATCGAGGTCGCGGCCGTGAACGGGCCGCGGGCCACGGTGGTTGCCGGTGACGGCGGCGAGCTGGACGAGCTGCTCGCGTGGTGCGAGGAGAACGACATCCGCGCGAGGCGCGTCCCGGTGGACTACGCGTCGCACACCCGGTACGTGGAACCGTTGCGCGAGAGGCTGCTGGACACCTTCCGATCGCTGGAGCCCCGCGGTTCCGGCATCGCGTTCTACTCCTCAGTGACCGGCGAGGCGATCGACACCCGCGCCCTCGACGGGGCGTACTGGTTCCGCAACCTGCGCGAAACCGTCCGGTTCGACCTCGCCGTGCGAGCGCTGCTCGACGCGGGTCACAGCCGGTTCGTCGAGGTGAGTCCGCACCCTGTGCTGACGTTCGGACTCGACGGCCTCCTCGGCGAGCGGGATGCCGACGCCGCCGTCATCCCGACCCTCCGCCGTGACGAGCCCACCCTGCGCGCTTTCGCCCGCTCCGCCGCGTTGGCGGACCTCGCGGGCGCGGGCGTCCGCTGGCCCGCCACCACACCGTCGCACGACATCCGCGGGGAACTGCCCACCTACCCGTTCGAACGCGACCGCTACTGGTTGCCTTCCGTGCTGCCGCGGGTGGTTCCCGGCGAGACCGGCCACCCCCTCGTCACTTCCGCGGTGACACTGGCCGACGGCGGCGTCGTGCTGACCGGGCAACTGGACCTCGGCGCCATCCCCTGGCTCGCCGACCACAGCGTGCTCGGAACCGTCTTGGTACCGGGCACCGCGATCGCGGAGCTGGCCGTGCACGCCGGTGGGATCGCAGGTGCCCCGGGCCTGGCCGAGCTCACCCTGCGCGCACCGCTGGTGCTGAAACGAGGGCGGCCCACGCCGATCCAGGTCCGCGTCGCGACCGACGAGCACGGGCGGCGGACGGTGCGCGTGCACTCCAGGGACGGCGCCGATGGGGAGTGGACCACTCACGCCGAAGGCACGCTGGCCGCGGCCCCGTCGGCGAGCGGTCGCGACCTCACCGCGTGGCCGCCGCCCGGCGGTGAACCGCTTGAGCTGGCTGGGACGTACGAGCGCCTGTACGCGCTGGGGTACGACTACGGCCCGCGCTTCCAGGGACTGACCGCCGCCTGGCGGGTGGGCGAGACCGTGTACGCCGAGATCGCGGCGACCGGGGACGACGACGGGTTCGCGGTGCATCCGGCGATGCTGGACGCGGCGCTGCACCCGGTGGTCGCCGGACTGGCGGCAATGCGCACCGGGAACGCCGGCGAGCCGCTGCTTCCGTTCGCCGTCGAGGGGATGCGGCTGACCGGTCGCGTGGCGCGAACGCTCCGGGTCCGGATCGAGCCGGTCAGGGAGTCCCGGGTGCGGCTGGAGTTCGCCGACGGCGACGGTGCCGCGATCGGCGAGGTGGACTCGCTCGCCTTCCGGCCGGTGGCGCGTGGTGATCTGGCGCCGCTCCCGGAACCCACGGCCTACGGCGTGACGTGGATCCCCCGGACCGGCGGTGCTCCGGTGACCGGCGAAATCCTCGAACTCGAGTCGGTGGAGGCCCTCGGCCCCTTCGTCGACGCTGTCGCCACCGGACAGGCCGCTCCCAGCGTGGTCCTGGCCCGCGTGCGGGGCGACAACCATGATGCGGCAACGGAAACCCACGCGCGCACGGGAGCCGTGCTCGGCGCCATGCAGCGCTGGCTCGCCGAGCCGAAGCTGGCCGACAGCCGGCTCGTCCTGGTCACGACCGGTGCGGTCGCGTTGGAGGAGAACGAAGACGTCACTGACCTCGCCGGCGCCGCGGTCCGGGGGCTCGTGCGCACCGCGATCACCGAGCACCCCGGTCGTTTCGGTCTCGTCGACGTGGACTCGCCCGAGCCGGTTCCGGCCGCCGCGACAGCCGAGCCGGACACCTCCGTGCGCTCGGGAACCGTGCTCGTGCCACGCCTCACCCCGCTGGCGCTGCCCCCGGGACCCGGCCGGCCTCTTACCGGGGACGCCGGAACGGTGCTGATCACCGGCGGCACGGGGGCGCTCGGCGCGGTGATCGCGCGGCGCTTCGCGGCCGCGGACCGGCCACCGCATCTGCTCCTGGTCAGCCGCTCCGGGCAGCACGCCGACGGCGCGCCGGAACTGGTGGCGCAGTTGCGCGCGACCGGCGCCGAAGTCACCGTCGTCGCCTGCGACGTGGCCGACCGGGAGGCGGTCGCGGCGGTGCTGGGAGCCGTTCCCGAAGATCAGCCCCTGCGCGCGGTCGTGCACACCGCCGGTCTGCTGGACGACGCGACCGTCGCGGCGATGAACCCGGACCAGCTCGCGCACGCGCTGCGGCCGAAGGTGGACGGAGCCTGGAACCTGCACGAGCTGACCCAGGACGTGCGGCTGGACGAGTTCGTGCTGTTCTCCTCGGCGGTCGCCACGGTCGGCGGCCCCGGACAGGCGAACTACGCCGCGGGCAACGCTTTCCTCGACGCGCTGGCGGCGCACCGCCGTTCCCGCGGGCTGGCTGCGCAGTCGGTCGCCTGGGGTCTGTGGCGGGAAGACAGTGCCATGACGGGACACCTCGACGACGCCGATCGGGCGCGGCTCGCGCGCTACGGGATCGGTGACATCGCCACCGGCGACGCGCTCGGGTTCCTCGACCGCATCAGGACGGACGCACGGCCGCACGCCGTCGTGACGACCTTGCACGAGATGGTGCTGCGCCGCGAAGCGGTAGCGGGCAGGCTCTCCCCACTGTTCTCCGGACTCGTGCGGATGCCCGTCACCGCGCCGTCGCCCGGGACATGGGCCGGCCGGTTGCGTACGGAGCGATCGGCGGATCGGCCGCGCGCGCTGACCGCGCTCCTCCGTTCGCAGGTCGCCTCGGTGCTCGGGCACGACGACGTGGCCGGGGTGGCCGCGGACAAGACGTTCAAGGATCTCGGTTTCGACTCCCTCACCGCGGTCGAGCTGCGCAACCGGATCGCCGCCCGCACCGAGCTGAGCCTGCCCGCGACGCTCGTCTTCGAGTTCCCGAGCATCGCCTCGTTGTCCGGGTACCTGCTAGAATCCCTGTTCCCCGTGGGAAAAACCACGACCGCGCCCACTGAGCTCCCGGTCGGCCCGGTGGCGGGCGACGCGGATCCGGTCGTGATCGTCGGGATGGGGTGCCGATACCCGGGCGGGGTACGTTCGCCCGAGGACCTGTGGTCGGTCGTGTCGGGTGGGGTGGACGCCATCGGCGAGTTCCCCGGGGACCGCGGCTGGGACGTGGACCGGTTGTTCGACCCCGATCCCGATCACCACGGGACCTCGTACACCCGTCGCGGCGGATTCCTCTACGACGCGGGCGAGTTCGACGCGGCGTTCTTCGGGATGAGCCCACGGGAGGCGCTGGCCACCGATCCGCAGCAGCGCCTGCTGCTGCAGGTGTCGTGGGAGGCGCTGGAGCGCGCGGGAGTCGATCCGTTGTCGCTCAAGGGATCCGACACCGCCGTGTTCATCGGGGCGATGTACGACGACTACGCCGCCCGGTTGCGGACCGCGCCGCGAGAACTGGAAGGCCTGCTGCTGGCCGGAAACCAGTCCAGCGTGGCGTCGGGGCGCATCGCGTACTCACTTGGCTTGCACGGGCGCGCGCTGACGGTGGACACGGCGTGTTCGTCGTCGCTCGTGGCGTTGGATCTGGCGGTGCGCGCGGTCGCGTCGGGGGAGTGTTCCCTGGCGTTGGCCGGCGGGGTGGCGGTGATGGCGTCGCCGGGGATGTTCGTGGAGTTCTCGCGCCAGCGCGGGCTGTCGGCCGACGGCCGATGCCGGGCTTTCGGTGCCGGCGCCGCGGGAACGGGCTGGGCCGAGGGCGTCGGCATGCTGGTGGTGGAGCGTTTGTCGGAGGCGCGCCGTCGTGGTCATCCGGTGCTGGCGGTGGTGGCCGGTTCCGCGGTGAACCAGGACGGTGCCTCGAACGGGCTGACCGCACCGAGCGGGCGAGCGCAGGAAAAGGTGATCCGCCAAGCCCTGACAGGGGCCGGTCTGTCCTTTTCGGACGTCGACGCGGTGGAGGCACACGGGACCGGGACGAAACTGGGCGACCCGATCGAGGCTCGGGCGCTGATCGCCACGTACGGCCGGGACCGTGGCGAGGACCGGCCGTTGTGGGTCGGTTCGCTGAAATCGAACATCGGGCACGCGCAGGCCGCGGCCGGCGTGGGTGGCGTCATCAAGATGGTGCTGGCATTGCGGCACGAGGTGCTGCCCAGGACGTTGCACGCGGATCAGCCGAGCGAGCACGTGGCGTGGGAGGGTTCCGGGCTGGCGCTGCTGACCGAGCCCGTGCCCTGGCCGCACACCGGCCGGCCGCGCCGCGCCGGGATCTCGTCGTTCGGGATCAGTGGCACCAACACCCACGTCGTGCTCGAAGAACCACCCGCACCGCCGGAGACACCGCATACGGCCGAACCGCCGGCCGTGACGCCCCTTGTCCTCTCGGCGAAGGCCGGTAGCGCTGTCAAGGCGCAGGCGGCGTTGCTTGCCGACGCGCTCGACCGCAGCGGCGCCGGCCTCGCCGACGCGGGACTGACCCTCGCCAGGCGCCCGCGGTTCGCCCACCGCGCGGTGGTGACCGGCGCCGATCGCGCGGATCTGGTGGCGGGCCTGCGCGCGCTGCACGAGGGGCGGCGCCACCACGGCGTGGTCAGCGGCCGGGCCGGATCCGAGCCTGCGGTCGCGTTCCTGTTCGGCGGGCAAGGCAGCCAGCGGCCGGGCATGGGCGCGGAGCTGTTCGGCGCCGCACCGGCCTACTCCTCGGCCTTCGACGAGATCTGCGCGCTGCTGGACCCGCTGCTCGGTTTGTCCCTGCGGGACTTGACCGGCCCGGACGGCGACGAAGATCTGCTCCGCCAGACTCGGTACGCGCAACCGGCGCTGTTCGCCGTGGAGGTCGCGCTCTACCGGCTGGCCGAAAGTCTCGGCCTGAAACCGGATCTGCTCATCGGGCACTCCGTCGGCGAGCTCGCGGCGGCCCACGTGGCGGGCGTGTTCAGCCTGCCGGACGCGTGCGAGCTGGTCGCCGCTCGGGGGCGCCTCATGCAGTCGGCGCGCGAAGGTGGCGCGATGGCGGCCTTCGCCGCGAGCGAGGAGGAGGCCGCCGGTCTCGTCGCGGCGACGGACGGCCGGGTGGAGGTCGCGGCCGTGAACGGTCCCTCGTCGATAGTGCTGGCCGGCGACTCCGACGTCGTCGAGGAACTGGCCGGGCGATGGCGCGCCAGCGGGCGCAAGGCCAGCCGGCTGCGGGTCAGCCACGCGTTCCACTCCCACCACATGGCCGACGTGCTCGCGCCGTACCGCGAGGTCCTCGACGCGCTGAGCTTCGCGCCGCCCGCGATCCCGATCGTTTCGACGGTGACCGGTCAGGTGGCCGAGGACGACGAGCTCACCCGCCCCGGCTACTGGGTCGGCCAGCTACGGCAGCAAGTGCGGTTCGCCGACGCGGTGCGCACGGCCGCCGGCTCGGGCGCGGAGATCTTCGTCGAACTCGGGGGAGACGGCTCGCTCAGCGGAATGACGCAGGAGACTCTCGACGGTGGCGTGACCGCCGTGCCGTTGCTGCGCCCCAAACTGCCCGCGACGACCACCGTGCCGGAAGCACTCGGCACCGCGCATGTCGCCGGGGCGGAGGTCGATTTCGAGCCGCTGTTCCCGGGCGGACGGATCACCGATCTGCCCACTTATCCCTTCGAGACCAAGCGCTATTGGCTCGACGCGCCGGCCGAACCGGTACGCCCGGACGAACTGGGAGTGGGACCGTCCGCGCACCCTTTGCTGGCCGCCGTCGTCGAACTCCCCGGCGAGAAGGGCGAACTGTTCACCGGCGTGCTCTCCCCGCGCACCCAGCCGTGGCTCGCCGATCACCGGATCGGCTCGGCGGTGCTGGTGCCCGCGGCGGTGCTGCTCGAGATGGCACTCGCGATGGGTACCCGCGCCGGGTACACCCGCGTCGACGGTTTCGCCGTGCACAGCCCGCTCGTCCTGGACGAGTCGGCAGAGCTGCAGATCCAGGTGATCTCCTCCGATGGCGAGTTCACCGTGCGGGCCCGGGCCGGCGAGAACTGGACTACGCACGCCACCGCGGTGTTCGCCCACGCCGCCGAGCCTGTCGAGGACCGGCCGTGGGTGGCCGAGCAGTCCGGATCGTTGGGCACCAAGGAGATCTACCGCCTCCTGGCCGAGCTCGGTTACGAGTACGGCCCGGCTTTCCAGGGACTGCGCTGGATCCGGCAGGAGGGCGACGACATCTACGCGGGCGTCGAACTCCCGCCGCGTGTCCTGCAGGAGTCGGCGAGGTACGAGATCCACCCGGCCCTGCTGGATGCCGCCATGCAGGCGCTTTCGCTGGACTCGGCGGCGGGGCCGCGGCGCGTTCCGCACACGCTCGACGGGGTCCGGCTGGCGGCTGCCGGCGCGGTGCGCGGGACCGTGCGACTGTCCCGTGTGGACACCGACACGTACCGGCTGGACATGGTCGATCCCACGGGCCGGACGGTGCTCGTCATCGAGCGGCTCGGCGTTCGTGCGCTGCCCAGCACCGAATCAGGCGTGTCCACTCGGTTGTACGACACGGTTTGGGAAGCTGTCGAAGCGGATTCGGCTGGTCACGATTTCGTGCTGGTCCACCAACTGAGCGAACTCCTGCACGAGCCGCCCGCCACCGTCCTGCTCGCGCAGCCGGACCGGACGCCGGACGCCGGACTGACCGACGACGCCGACACGGCCCGGCTCGCCATCCAGCACTGGCTCGCGGACGAACGGTACGCACACTCGCGTCTGGTGTTCGTCACGCACGGCCTGCCGGTCACCGACGACGAGCCGGCCGATCCGCGGACCGCGGCGGTGTGGGGACTCGTGCGCTGCGCGCAGATCGAGCACCCGGGACGGTTCGCGCTGGTGGACACCGACACGCCCGAGCCCGCGCGCCTGGCGGCAGCGGTGCGGGCGGGTCACGGGCAGGTGGCCGTGCGCGGGGAGTCGGTGCTGATCCCGCGGTTGCGGGCGCGGCCCGATCAGGAGGACACGGTCGTTCTCCCACGGAGCGCCCGCGGCGGCACGGTTCTGGTCACCGGCGGAACCGGCGCACTGGGCCGGCTGATCGCGCGCCACCTGGTGACCGCGCACGGTGCGCGGGAGCTGGTCCTGGTGAGCCGGCGAGGTGAGGCCCATCCCGATGCGGCGGTCATCGAAGCCGAGCTCGCCGAACTCGGGGCGCGCACGCGGATCCTGGCCTGCGACCTGACGAACCGAGACGCCGTCGTTGGGCTGATCACCGGCCTGGGCACGTCGCTGACCGCTGTCGTGCACGCGGCCGGTAGCGCCGAGGACGCCGTGGTCGAGCGATTGTCCGCAGCCGATCTGCGCGCGGCGTCCGGGGTCAAGGTGGCCGGTGCCCGGCATCTGGACGAGCTGACCCGTGACCTCGAACTGGACGCGTTCGTGGCGTTCGGCTCGGTGGCCGGTGTCGTCGGCACCGCGGGCCAGAGCGCTTACGCCGCGGCGAACGCGGCGCTCGAGGCCGTCACGCGCATCAGGCGCCGGGCGGGCGCCGGTGGGGTCACGATCCATTGGGGACTGTGGGATGTGGCTTCCGGGATGGCGGGCTCGCTCGGGGAGCGGGACGTCGCCCGGCTCGCCTCGGTGGGCATCAAGGCCATGCCTGTCGCCAACGCGCTGGCGTCCTTCGACCAGGCGCTCGGCGTGACCGCACCCGCGGTCGTCGCCGCCGACCTGGACCTGCGAGCCGTCAATCGCTCACGCGTAACCGAACTGACTCGGGCGCGCGTGGCCGGTCCGGACCTCGGCAGCGTGGAGGCGCGGCCCGTGCCGGAACTGGTGCTCGACGCCGTGGCGTCGGTGCTCGGGCACGCCGGCCGTGCCGAGATCGACCCGGAACTGGCTTTCGCCGAACTCGGCTTCGACTCGTTGATGGCGGTGGAGCTGCGCAACCGCCTGACGGCCGACCTCGGGATCCGCCTGCGGCCCACCATCGTCTTCGACCACCCGACCCCGGCCGCACTCATCCGGTTCGTCACTGCGGAGGCCGGTGGAGCCGCGAGCGCCGGCACCGAGCCCCCGTCCGTCCACAGTGGACCAGCTGACGACGAGATCGCGATCGTCGGGATGGCCTGCCGGTTCCCCGGCGGGGCCGCGAACCCGCGGCAGCTGTGGGATCTGCTCGAATCGGGCACGGACTCGATCTCCGAGTTCCCGGCCGACCGGGGGTGGGATCCCGGGCTGTTCGACCCGGACCCCGAGCACGCCGGGACCTCCTACACCCGCTACGGCGGGTTCCTCCACGACGCGGCGGACTTCGACCCGGAGTTCTTCGGGATCAGCCCGCGCGAGGCGCTGGCCGTCGACCCACAGCAGCGGCTTCTGCTGCAGACGGCTTGGGAAGCCGTCGAGGACGCGGGCATCGACCCCGCATCGCTGCGCGGCAGTCGGACCGGCGTGTTCGCCGGCGTCATGTACTCCGACTACGGCGCCCGGGTGCACCAGCGCCGCGGGGCCGCGGGAGAGCTGGAGGGGTACCTGGTCAGCGGCAGCGCGGGCAGCGTCGCGTCCGGCCGGGTGTCCTACACGCTCGGGCTCGAAGGCCCGGCGGTCACCATCGACACGGCGTGCTCCTCGTCGCTGGTCGCGGTCCACAACGCGGCGCGGTCGCTGCAGGGCCACGAGTGCGACCTGGCGCTGGCGGGTGGCGCGACGGTGATGGCGAGCCCGGCCACGTTCGTCGAGTTCAGCAGGCAGCGTGGGCTGGCTCCGGACGGCCGCTGCAAGCCCTTCTCCGTGCACGCCGACGGTACGGCGTGGGCTGAGGGCGCGGGCCTGCTCCTGCTGGAACGGCTGTCCGACGCCCGGCGCAACGGCCACCGCGTCCTGGCCGTGGTCAAGGGATCGGCGGTGAACCAGGACGGCGCGAGCAACGGGCTGACCGCGCCGAGCGGGCCCGCCCAGGAACGCGTGATCCGCGCGGCCCTGCGCTCGGCGGGCTTGCGCTCCGCGGACGTCGACGTGCTGGAGGCGCACGGGACCGGCACTCGTCTCGGTGACCCGATCGAGGCCGAGGCCGTGCTGGCGACCTACGGCCGGGACCGGGGCGATCGGCCCCCGCTGGTGCTGGGTTCGGTCAAGTCGAACCTCGGGCACACGCAGGCGGCCGCGGGTGTCGCGGGCATCATGAAGATGGTTCTGGCCATGCGGGCGGGGGTCGTGCCGGGCACCCTCCACGTCGACCGGCCCACCGGGGAGGTCGACTGGTCGGGTGGCACGGTGTCGGTCGCCGCTGAGCGGACCGGCTGGCCGGTGACCACCGGACCCCGGCGCGCCGCGGTTTCCGCGTTCGGGATCAGTGGCACGAACGCGCACGTGATTCTCGAACAGGGGGCGGACCCCGGACCGGAACCCGCCCCGGCGCCCACCGGGAAGATCCTGCCGTGGGTCCTGAGTTCCCGTACCAGGCAAGGTCTTCGCGCGCAGGCCGCCCGGCTGCGTGCCCATGTGCTCGACGATCCGGGCCTGCGTGCGGAGGACGTCGCCTTCTCCCTCGCGACCACCCGGACCGCGTTCGCGGAGCGGGCGGTCGTACTCGGGCGTGACCGGGAGGAACTGCTGGCCGGGCTCGAAAGCCTGATCTCGGGAGAGCCGGTGCCCTCCGGCGGGTTCCCGGCAGTGATCACCGGGGCCGTCTCGCGCGGTGGCACAGCGGTCATGTTCACCGGCCAGGGCAGCCAGCGTCCCGGAATGGGCACAGCACTCCACCGCGAATTCCCCGTCTACGCGGAAACGTTCGACGCGATCTGTGCCGCGTTTCAGCACGAAGACGGCCTCGACTTGAGAGCGGTCATCGACCCGGGCGCCGGCGACGACGAGGACCTCGTCCACCAGACCCGCTACACCCAGCCGGCCCTGTTCGCCCTGGAAGTCGCGCTCTACCGGCTGCTCGAATCCTGGGGCCTGTCCTCGGCGAGGCTGACCGGGCATTCCATCGGGGAGGTGGCGGCGGCACACGTCAGTGGCGCGCTCAGCCTGCCCGACGCGGTGAAGCTGGTCGCCGCGCGCGGCCGGCTCATGCAGCAGCTTCCGGCTGGCGGCGCGATGTTCTCGGTGCGAGCCTCCCAGGCGGTGGTGGAGTGGCTGATCGGTGAATCGAAGTCCACTGTGGACATCGCCGCCGTGAACGGGCCGAACTCGGTCGTGATCTCCGGCGCCGAGGCCGTGGTCACCCAACTGGCCGGGGTACTCGCGGATCTCGGCCACCGGGTGAAGCGACTCGTGGTCAGCCACGCGTTCCACTCGGCTCTGATGGAACCCATGCTCGACGACTTCCGCGCTGCCGCAGGCGATCTGCGCCCCGGACCGATGACAGGCGAGGTGGTGTCGACGCTCACCGGTGTCACGGCGGACGCCACCACCCTCGGTTCAGCCGAGCATTGGGCCGACCACGCGCGGCACGCCGTGCGGTTCGCCGACGCGCTGGCGTGGCTGCGTTCGCACGACACGACCGTGTTCCTCGAACTGGGCCCCGACGCGGCGCTGACCGCGATGGCAGAGGACTGCGACCTCGGGGAGGGGACCGCCACGGCCGCCGTGCTGAACCGCAAACAGGACGACTTGCCGGCGCTGTGGGGTTTTGTCGCGCGCGCGTTCGTCGCCGGAGTCACCTGGGACTGGCCGGCCATGCTCAGCGGCACCCGGGTTTCCCTGCCCACGTATGCCTTTTCGCAGAAGCGGCTGTGGCTCGACGCGCCGGGTGCCGAGCCGGCCACCGCGGCCGGTCTCGGGTTCGACGATTCGGATCACCCGCTGATCGCGGCGGCGGTGAGCATTCCGGGCGGGCAGCAGGATGTCTACACCTCGGTGCTTTCCCTCGCCCGCCAGCCGTGGCTCGCCGACCACGCGCTGCGCGGCACACCGCTCGTGCCGGCCGCGGCGACGGTGGAGCTGGCCGGCTGGATCGCGCGGCAGCATTCGTTCGATCAGCTCGAAGAGCTGACGCTGGCCGAGCCGCTGCCTGTCACCGGTGACGACTTGCGCCTGCGGATCAGCGTCGACCGCTCCGGGCCAGAGGCCGTGATCACGGTCCACTCCCAGCGAGAAGGTCCGGAATGGACACTCAACGCGGAGGCGCGCACCGGCACGCAGGACGCTGCGCGCGAAGAGCCGGAGTGGGCATCGCAGTGGCCACCACGAGCACCACGAACCGGCCTCGACGGGATCTACGAACGGCTGGCCGCGCACGGCTACGACTACGGCCCGGCCTTCCAGGGCCTGCGCGCGTTGTGGCGGTCGGAAGGCGTGGTGTTCGCCGAGGTCGAGTTGCCGGACGGGGTCCGCCGTGACGGGGAAGCCGCCTGCCTTTTCGACGCCGCGCTGCACGCCCGGATCGTCGACACGCTCGAAGACGGGCGGCCGTCCGGTGATCGGCTCGACGTGCCGCACAGCTGGCGCCATGTCCGTGTGCATGCCACGCCGAGTGGCAGGTTACGCGTCCGGATCACCTCCTCCGGGGAGGGTGCGTTCGCGCTCGACGTGGCCGACGAGCAGGCACGCCCGGTGCTCTCGGTGGGGGAGATCCTGACTCGGCCGATCGACCCGCACTCGCTGACGGCGAAGACCCACCGGCCCCACGAGGTCGCGTGGGTCCCCGGCAGCCTCGTGGCCGCGGACAGCGGCATCGGCACCTCTGTGCTGGACCTGCGTGGTTCCTCGGCCGGTGGCGAGGTGGCCGAAGACGCGCGCGCGGCCCTCCACCAGGTTCTCGGCCGGATCCGGGAGACCGTCGGCAGTCCACAAGGGACGGATGACGCACTCGTGGTCATCACCGGCAACGCGGTCGCGGCCGGTGCCGCGGACAGGATCGAGGGGCTGGCGCAAGCAGCGGTCTGGGGACTGGTGCGCACCGCGCAGAACGAGTATCCGGGCCGGGTGCGCGTCATCGACGCCGACGAGCACGAGTCGTCGTTGTCGTTGCTGCCCCAGGTGATCGCCGCAGGACAGCCGCAGGTGGCGCTGCGCAGGGGCGAGATCCTGCTGCCACGGCTGCGCCCCGTGTCCGGCAGCCCCGCGGGCGCACCCGGCTTCGGTAACGGAACCGTGTTGCTCACCGGTGCGGGCGGCGGCCTGGGCGGGATTCTCGCGCGCCACCTGCTGACCCGGCACGGCGCGCGTCACCTACTGCTGGCGAGCAGGCGCGGTGATCGCGATCCGGCGCTGCGCGCACTGGTGTCCGAAATGGACACTGCCGGGGCCACCGTGACCGTCGCGGCCTGCGACATCGCCGACCCGGAGGCCCTGGCCGCGTTGCTCGCCGGAATCCCGGCCGAGCACCCGCTCACGGCAGTGGTGCACGCGGCGGGCGTGCTCGACGACGCGGTGCTCGAAACCTTGACCGCCGAACAGCTGGACCGGGTCCTGCGCCCGAAGATCGACGCCGCGTGGAACCTGCACACCCTCACCGCGGGTCTGCCGCTGGAGGCCTTCGTGCTGCTCTCCTCGGTGGCCGGGGTCGTCGGCGCGACGGGACAAGCGGCTTATGCCGCGGGCAACACGTTCCTCGATGCCTTCGCCCAGCATCGTCGTGCGACGGGGTTGCCCGGCACTTCACTGGCGCTGGGCCTGTGGGACGGCGAATCGGGCGGCGGCATGGCCTCCGAGCTGCGAGCCTCGGATCGGGCCCGGATCGGCAGGCTCGGGATTCGCTCCACCCCGGCCACCACCGGCCTCGAACTGTTCGACCGCTCGGTGGCCGACACCCGCGCCCTCCTGGTCCCGGTGCTGTTCGACACGCGGGCGATGAACAACCGGAACGGCGAACTGCCGGACATCCTGGCCGATCTCGTGCCCGCGAAACCGAAGCGGGAACACCGCGCCGGTCCTGCCCTGCCCGAGCGAATCGCCGGATTGGCCGAGGACTCGGCCAGGGATCTGGTCGCCGATACGGTCCGGGCGAGGATCGCCGAAGTGCTCGGACTGGATCCCGCCGCCCGCGTGCCGGACGATCGCGGGCTCTTCGACCTCGGTCTCGATTCGCTGACAGCCGTGGAACTGCGGAACAAACTCGGTGCGGACATGGGACTCCGGCTGCCCGCCACACTCCTGTTCGACCAGCCGGCCGCGCGCGATCTGGTGGATTTCCTGTTGGCGCGGTGCGGTCCCGGTCCGGTCGAAGTGTTCGACGCGCCCGCGCTCGACGGGTGGGTGGCGTCCGCGGCCGGGAAGCCGGACGGCGACGAGCGGCGGGCGGAGTTCGTGCGGGCGCTCAAGACCGCGCTCGGCACGCTCGAGCGCCCCGCGGACGCCGGTGGCGAACCGTTCTTTGGGATGGATTCAGCGTCGGATGATGAGATTTTCGGGTTGCTGGATCGCGAGTTGAACGACTGACGGCACGGGGGAGAGCGGCTCATCGATGGTGAACGAGGACAAGCTCCGGGACTACCTGAAGCGCACCACCAGCGACCTGCTCCGGACGCGGGCGAAACTGGACGAGGCCGAGTACGCGGCACGTGAACCGCTCGCGATCGTGAGCATGGCCTGCCGCTACCCCGGCGGGGTGCGCACCCCGGACCAGCTCTGGGAACTCGTCCGGTCCGGCACCGACGCGGTCGGGCCGTTCCCGTCCGACCGCGGCTGGCCGCTGGACGACCTGATCGACCCGGATCCCGACGCGGCGGGGACCAGCTACGCGAGCGAGGGCGGATTCCTTTACGACGCCGCCGATTTCGACGCCGAGCTGTTCGGGGTCAGCCCGCGCGAGGCGCTGTCGCTGGACCCGCAGCAGCGGCTGCTCCTGCAGACGGCCTGGGAGGTCTTCGAGCGCGCCGGGATCAACCCCCGTTCGGTCAGTGGCCTCGACGCCGGGGTGTTCGTCGGCCTGATGTACAACGACTACGGCTCGCGGCACGTGCGGGCGCCCGAAGGCTTCGAAGGGTTCATCGGCACCGGCAGCGCGGGGAGTATCGCGTCCGGCCGGATCTCCTACACCTTCGGCCTCACCGGTCCGGCGCTCACGGTCGATACGGCCTGTTCCTCGTCGCTGGTAGCGCTGCACTACGGCGCGCAGGCCGTGCGCCGGGGAGATTGTGAACTCGCCCTGGTCGGCGGGGCGACGGTGATGGCGACGCCGGCCACCTTCATCGAGTTCAGCCGTCAGCGGGGACTCTCCCAGGACGGCCGGTGCAAGGCATACGCCGCGGCGGCCGATGGCACGGGCTGGGCGGAAGGCGTGGGCCTGGTTCTCATCGAGCGGTTGTCCGAGGCGCGGCGGAAGGGACATCCGGTCGTCGCCGTGCTGCGGGGCAGCGCCGTGAACCAGGACGGGACGAGCACGCAGCTGTCCGCGCCCAGCGGGACAGCCCAGCAGCGCGTGATCCGGGCGGCACTGGCGGACGCCCGGCTGGGACCGTCCGATGTGGACGCGATCGAGGGGCACGGCACCGGCACCGGCCTCGGCGACCCGATCGAGGCTCGCGCACTGCTGGAGACCTACGGGCGGGCACGCACCGCGGACGACCCGGTGCTGCTCGGCTCGTTGAAGTCCAACATCGGGCACACCCAGACCGCGGCCGGCATCGGCGGGGTCATCAAGATGGCGCTCGCGATGCGGCACGGGCTGCTGCCGCGGAGCCTGCACATCGACCGGCCCTCGGCGCACGTGGATTGGGACAGCGGCGCGGTTTCCCTGTTGACCGGACCGGCGCTGTGGCCCGAACGGAACCGGCCGCGCCGGGCCGCGGTGTCCTCGTTCGGCATCAGCGGCACCAACGCGCACGTCATCCTCGAACAGGCACCCGCCGAAGAGGCACCGGAACGCGACGCGCTGGATGCCCGGCCGGTGGCGTGGGTGCTGTCCGGCCACACCGAGAAAGCCTTGCAGGGTCAGCTCACCCGGCTCCGGCAGCACATCGCGGACCACCCCGAACTCGATCCCGCGGATGTCGCGAGCACGCTGGTGCGCTCGCGCGCGACGCTGGCCCATCGCGCGGTCGCGGTCGGCACCGGCCTCGACGAACTGGCCTTGGCACTAGAGGCGCTGGAACTCGGCCAGCCGTCGCCGCGCGCGGTCAGCGGCGAGGCGGTCGCGCCGGAACGAACCGTCTTCGTCTTTCCAGGACAAGGCTCGCAGTGGCTGGGGATGGCGACCGCGCTGCTGGACGATTGTGAACCGTTCCGGACCGAGATCCACCGGTGCGCCGGCGCGCTGGCCGCGCACGTGGACTGGGATCTCCTCGAAGTGCTCGGCAGCGACGACCCGGCACTGCTGGAGCGCGTGGACGTGGTGCAGCCCGCGCTGTTCGCCGTGATGGTCTCGCTCGCCGCGGCGTGGCGTTCGATCGGTGTCACGCCGGCGGCGGTGGTGGGACACTCACAGGGCGAGATCGCCGCGGCCTGTGTCGCGGGCCTGCTCACCCTCGATGACGCGGCGGCACTGGTCGCCTTGCGCAGCAAGGAACTCGTGACCCTGGCCGGCACCGGGGGGATGGCGTCGATCGAGGCTTCCGCGGACGAGGTCACCCGGCTCGCCGGCGACTCCGCGATCGAGATCGCCGCGTTCAACGGCCCCAGGGCCACGGTCGTCTCCGGGCCTGCGAGCGCGGTGGCGGCCCTCGTCGCCCGGTGCGAGTCGAGCGGGGTGCGCGCCCGGCTCGTCCCGGTGGACTACGCGTCTCACTCCGCCGCGGTGGAGACAGTGCGCGAGCGGCTGCTGAGCGCACTCGGCCGGGTGCGCCCCCGCGACGGCGAGGTCGAGTTCTTCTCCACGGTCACGGCGGGCCGGGTCGCGGGTGGCTCCCTCACCTCCGAGTACTGGTACGAGAATCTCCGGCGGCCGGTTCGCCTCACGGACACGATCACGACCCTCGCCGAGGCGGGCTACCACGCGTTCGTCGAGGTGAGTCCGCACCCCTTGCTGGTCCCGGCGTTGCGGGACACCTTCGAGGACGCGTCGCTCCCGGCGAGCGCGGTCGGCACGCTGCGGCGCGACCACGGTGGGCTCGACCAGCTGCTGACCTCGGCCGGCGGGCTGTTCGCCAATGGCGGCGCCGTCGACTGGGAGTCCACAGTGGAGGGTCGAACGGTGGACCTGCCCACCTACGCGTTCGACGAGCAGCGGTTCTGGCTGGAGGCGGGCACCGCGAGTGCCGGCACCGGGCACCCGTTGCTGGGGACGGCCGTCGAGCAGGCCGGTACGGGCGGCGCGGTGTTCGACGGGGTGCTGGCGGACAGGGCGGGCAACTGGGTGCGCGAGCACTGGCTCGGTGATCGCACGGTCCTGACAGGAAGCGCGATCCTGGAACTCGCGCTGTCCGCCGGGGCCGAGACCGGGATGCCTTTCGTCGAGGAGCTGACCCTGCTCGCGCCGCTGGAGGTGCCCGCGGGGCCGGTCCGGATCCAGGTCGGTGTCGGCGCCCCGGAAGACGGACGTGCGCCGCTCACTGTCCACAGCAGACACTCGGAGGACGGTCCCTGGCTGCTGCACGCGTCGGGCCGGCTCGCCGAGGACCGGCAGGATGCCACCCGGGCGCGGGTCGCCGGGTGGCGGCCGCCTTCGGATGCTGAGCCGTTCGACGTGGCGGCCGGTTACGCCGCGCTGGAGGAGCTGGGCGTCGGGTACGGGCCCGCGTTCCGGGCCGTGCGCAAGGCCTGGCGGGCCGGCACCGAGCTGTACGCGGAGATCGAGCTGGATGAAGAGTCGCCGGGTTCCTTCGCGTTGCACCCGGTGCTGATCGACGCCGCGACCCACGTGTGGGCGTTCGACCGCGTGCGCGACGCCGCGGGCTCCAGCGGGACGGCACCGATCGCGGTTCCCTTCAGCTTCAGCGGTGTGCGGCTGCTGGCCGGCGGCGCGCGGCTCCTGCACGTCCGGCTTGCCCGCGGGGACAGCGGGATCTCCCTCACCGCGGTGGATCCCGCCGGTGCGCCGGTGCTGATCGTGGACGAACTGGTCACCCGCGAGGCGGGGGAGCTCGGCGCGGCCACGGGCACCGCCCCCGTCCGGCGGCGCAAAACCGTCCGGCCGCTTGCTGCCTCGAACGGTCTCGGGAAGCAGTCGGAGGAGGAAGTCCTGTCACTGGTCACGGCCGCGGTCGCCGGTGTGCTCGGGCACTCGTCACCGCGCGCCGTCCGCGCGGACCGGCCGTTCCGCGACCTCGGCCTCGACTCGCTCACCGCGGTGCAGCTGCGCGACCACCTGGGCAAGGCGCTGGGCCGGAAGCTGTCGGCGACCGTCGTCTTCGACCACCCGACACCGCGCGAGCTCGCCCGTTACCTGGCCGTCGATCCGGGCACGCCCGCGGCGAGTTCCGCGGCGTCCCGGACGGACGAACCCATCGCGATCGTCTCCATGGGGTGCCGCTACCCGGGTGGCGTCCGTTCGCCGGAAGACCTGTGGCGGCTGGTCGAATCGGGTGGCGACGCCATCGGCGAGTTCCCGGACGACCGCGGCTGGCCGCTGGAGTCGTTGTTCGACGACGATCCGGACACCCCGGGCACCTCGTACGCGCGGCACGGGGGTTTCCTCCACGACGCGGCGCAGTTCGACGCCGGGTTCTTCGAGATGAACCCGCGCGAGGCCCGCGCGGCCGATCCGCAGCAACGGCTGCTGCTCGAAACGGCGTGGGAGACCGTTCAGCGGGCCGGGATCGACCCGTCGAGCCTGGCGGGCTCTCGCACCGGTGTCTACACCGGACTGATCTACACGGAGTACGGCGGCCGTGTGCAGGCCGACCCCGCCGAGCACGGCGGCTACCTCGGCACCGGAAGCGCGGGCAGTGTCGCGTCCGGACGGATCTCTTACACGTTCGGGCTGCGCGGCCCGGCCATCACCGTGGACACCGCCTGCTCCTCGTCGCTGGTGGCGCTGCATCTGGCGGCGCAGGCCCTGCGGGCGGGGGAGTGCGACCTGGCGCTCGTCGGTGGTGCGACGGTGATGGCGACGCCCGCGACCTTCGTCGAGTTCAGCCGCCAGCGCGGGTTGTCCCCGGACGGGCGTTGCCGCGCGTTCGCCGACGCCGCGAACGGGACTGGGTTCGGCGAGGGCGTCGGGCTGATCCTGGTGGAGCGGCTGTCCGACGCCACCCGGAACGGGCACCCGGTACTGGCGATCGTCAAGGGCTCCGCGGTGAACCAGGACGGTGCCAGCAACGGCCTCACCGCACCGAACGGACCGTCCCAGGAACGGGTCATCGCCGACGCCCTGGCGTCGGCCGGGCTGGTGCCCGCGGATGTGGACGCCGTCGAGGCGCACGGGACCGGGACCACTTTGGGGGATCCGGTGGAGGCGCAGGCGCTGCTCGCGACCTACGGCGCGGACCGGGCGGAGGATTCCCCGCTGTGGCTGGGTTCGCTGAAGTCGAACATCGGGCACACCCAGGCGGCGGCGGGCGTCGGCGGCCTCATCAAGATGGTGCTGGCGCTGGACCGGCAGACGCTCCCGCGCACCCTGCACGCCGAAACGGCGAGCAAGCACGTCGACTGGTCGCGGGGCGGGGTGGCCCTGCTGACCGAGAACACCCCGTGGCCGAGGACGGAGCGGCCGCGCCGGTTCGGGGTTTCCGCGTTCGGCATGAGCGGGACCAACGCGCACATCATCGTCGAGGAGGCGGGGCCGCCGGCAACGCCCGCGGCCCGCCCGGCGGCCGTGGTCGTCCCACTCCTGCTCTCGGCGAAAACGGAAGCCTCGCTGCGAGGTGAAGCCCGGCGCCTTCGCGAGTTCCTCGAACAGGACGGCGAATTCGGCCTCGCGGAGATCGCCGGAACGCTGGTGCACGGCAGACCCGGGTTCGCCCACCGCGCCGTGGTCGTCGCCCGCGACCGCGGCGAGGCGATCGCGGGACTCTCCGCGGTGGAGACCGGCGCACCAGCGGCGAACGTGGTGACCGGCCACGCGACAGCCGAGCACGCACCGGTTTTCCTTTATCCAGGCCAGGGATCGCAGTGGGCGGGCATGGCCCGGGAGTTGCTGGAGGCGTCCCCGGAATTCGCCGCGCGGGTCGGGGAGTGCGCGGCAGCGCTGTCGGAGCACACCGAGTGGTCCCTGCGGGAGGCGCTGGACTCGCCGGCCGGGGACGCCGAAGTCATCCAGCCGTCGTTGTGGGCGATGATGTCCGGACTCACCGAGGTCTGGGCCTCGTTCGGGGTCGAGCCTGCGGCCGTCATCGGTCACTCCCAGGGTGAGATCTCGGCGGCGTTGGCCGCAGGAGCGCTTTCCCTTGAGGACGCGGCCGCCGTGGTGGCCCTGCGGGCGAAAGAACTGTCCGCGATCGCGGGCCGCGGGGCGATGCTGTCCGTCGCCGCGCCGGCCGAGGTGCTCAGCGCCCGCCTGCCCGCGGGGATCGTCGTCGCCGCGCACAACGGTCCACAATCGACAGTGCTGGCCGGGGACCGGGAAGCGGTGCTGCGGCTGAAGGAGTCGTTGGTGGCGGACGGCATTCGCGCCCGGCTGGTCGAGGTCGACTACGCCTCGCACTCGTCGCACGTCGAGGCGCTCGAAGCACGGCTCCTGCGGAACCTGCCCGACGTCGAGACACCCGGAATCCCTGCCGCGGACCTCTACTCGACGGTGACGGGAACCCGCGTCGATCCCCGGGCCGAACCGCTGGGACCCGCGTACTGGTACCGCAACCTGAGGCAGCCGGTGCTGCTGCAGCAGGCCGTCGAGGCGGCCATCGGGGACGGGCACCGGGTGTTCGTCGAGATCAGCCCGCATCCCGTGGTGTCCACCGGGGTCCAGGAGATCCTGGAGGACGCCCAGGTCGAGGACGCCGCCGAACTCGCCGTCATCGGCACGCTCCGCCGGGACGAGGGCGGCCCGGGCCGGATGCTGCTGTCGGTCGCCGAAGCATGGGTACGGGGAGTGCCGGTGGACTGGGCACGGCAGATCCCGCGGCCTGGCCAGGTCCCGCCGCTGCCGACCTACGCCTTCGACCGGCGGCGCCACTGGCTCGACCCCGCGCGGTCCGGGGCCGCGCCGGGCGGCGCGCGTTCCCTGCCCCACCCCGTGCTCACGGCCGGAATCCGGCAGGCGGATGGCGATCGGGCGCTGCTGTCCGGCCGGGTTTCCCTGGCGACCCATCCCTGGCTGGGCGACCACCGCGTCGCGGGCCGTGTGCTCGTCCCCGGCGCGGCGCTGGCCGAACTGGCCTCGTACGCGGGTGAGCTGGCGGGGACGCCGCGCGTCGGTGAGCTGATCCTGTCGAAACCGCTGGTGCTGGGCGAGAGCGGCGTGACCGAGATCCAGGTGGAGATCGGCGCGCCCGGGGAAAACGGCACCCGGTCGATCGGCGTCCACTCGCGACAGGCGGACGACGCCTCTGCCGGCGGCGTGCTGGGTGGCGAGTGGACGACACACGCCGTCGGTTCCCTGGAGCGCGCGGCCGAGCCCGAGCAGGACCCGTCCGGCGGCACGTGGCCGCCACCCGGCGCCCGCGAGATCGGCGTCGCCGGGGTCTACGACGAGCTCGCGGCGGCGGGATACCACTACGGGCCCTCGTTCCGCTGCCTGCACGCGTTGTGGCGCCGGGAAACCGACGTCTACGCGGAAGTCCGTGTCCCGGCGGAGGCGGCGGACCTCAGCGGCTTCGGCATCTCACCCGCGTTGCTCGACTCGACCTTGCACGCCATCGGCGCCGCGGGCCTGTTCCCCGGTACCGGCGGGGTGCGGCTGCCGTTCGAGTGGCGGGGCTTCACGCGGTACGCGGCCCCGACGCCGGTGCTGCGTGTGCGGCTCCGCCGGGACGGCGACAACGGCGTCACCGTGCGAATGTCCACATCGGACGGAGTGCTCGTGGCCGACATCGAAGCGATCTCCTTCCGCGAAGCCGATCCAGCCGAACTCGCACGTCTGGGCGCCGACCCCGATCTTCTCTACCACCTCGTGTGGGAACCGGTGGAAACCGCTGACACGGCGACACCCTGCTCGGTGGTGACCGTGCCCGGCGGGGACGAGGGCGACGCACCGGGCGCGGCTCGCGCCATGCTGACTGCGGTGCTGGAGGAGACCCTGCGGGCACTGGCCGAAGTCCCGCCGGAGGAAACCGTGGTGGTCCTGACCTGGTCCGCGATCGTGGCCGCGCCGGGCGAACGAGTGGCGGCACTGGGCGCTGCCGCGGTGTGGGGTGCCATTCGCAGCCTCCAGGCGGAGGAACCGGGACGCGTCGTCCTGGTGGACACCGACACCGAACGGGATCCGGACGAGCTGGTGCGCGCCGCGGTGGCCACCGGCGAACCGCAGGTGGCGGTCCGCGACGGCCAGTTCCTCGTGCCGCGGCTGCGGCACTGGGCACCGCAACTCGTCCTGCCGTCGCGGCAGCAGCCCGGCTGGCACCTGGAGGCCGGCGACTCGGGTTCGCCGGACGACCTGATTTTCGCGCCCCGCCCGGACGGCGGCGTGCCGGAGCCCGGTCAGGTCCTGGTGTCCGTGCGGGCTTCCGGCTTGAACTTCCGGGACGCGATGGCCGCACTCGGCATGGTCTACTCCACTTCCGCCGGCCTCGGTGTGGAAGGCGCCGGGGTGGTGCTGGCGGTAGGCGACGGAGTGCACGGGTTCCGGCCCGGCGACCGGGTGATGGGCCTGATCGCCAGTGGTATCGGCCCCACCGCGACCACGGATCACCGGCTGCTGGCCCCGATCCCGGCCGGCTGGTCGTTCGCGCAGGCGGCCTCGATCCCGGCGGTCTACCTCACCGCGTACTACGCGCTGCGCGATCTCGCCGGCGCGGTGCGGGGGGAGACCCTCCTCGTGCACTCCGCCGCGGGCGGGGTCGGTGGCGCCGCCATCCAGCTCGCCCGGCACTGGGGTCTCGTCGTGTTCGGCACCACGAGCGAAGGCAAGCGGCAGGCGGTCCAGGACAGCGGAGTGCCTCCGGAGCGCATCGCCTCCTCCCGTGATCTGTCCTTTGCGGACAGTGTGCGTTCGGTCGCCGGGGAACACGGGATCGACATCGTGCTGAACTCGCTGAGCGGTGACTTCGTCGATGTGTCACTGGGACTGCTCGGCCAAGGCGGCCGGTTCCTGGAGATGGGGAAGACCGATATTCGGGACCCGGATTCCGTCGCGCGTGCGCACAACGGAGTCCGGTACCAGGCTTTCGACTTGTTCGAGGCCGGGCCGGACCGGATCGCCGAG
Organism: Amycolatopsis sp. GM8; assembly: GCF_021653975.1. GTDB lineage: Bacteria > Actinomycetota > Actinomycetes > Mycobacteriales > Pseudonocardiaceae > Amycolatopsis_E. The sequence continues at coordinate 221,644 of NZ_JAJKFK010000004.1, forward strand.
ATGCTGGCCGAACTCGTCGTTCTGTTCGAGTCGGGCGTCCTGACGCCACCACCCGTGACCGCGTGGCCCGTCGGGCAGGCGCCGACCGCGCTGAAATACCTCAGCCAGGCGCGGCACATCGGCAAGGTGGTGCTGCGGATCCCGCGGCCTCTCGACCCGGACGGCACGGTGCTGATCACCGGCGGCACCGGCGGCGTCGGGCGCCTCGTGGCCGCGCATTTCGCCCGGGAGCACGGGGCTCATCACCTGCTGCTGGTCAGCCGGCAGGGCGAGCGCGCCGAATCCGTTGCCGAGCTGACGGCGGAACTCCGCGCCCTCGGCGCCGAGGTGAGCTTCGCTGCGGCGGACGTCGCGGACGGCGACGCGCTCGCCGCCGTGCTGGACGCGATCCCGCCCGAGCGACCGCTGACAGCGGTGGTGCACGCGGCAGGAGTTCTCGCCGACGCCACCGCCGCCACGCTCACCCCGGCGCTGCTCGACACCGTGCTGCGGCCCAAGGTCGACGGGGCGTGGCACCTCCACCGGCTGACGAGAGACGCCGATCTCGCTGCCTTCGTGCTCTTCTCGTCGGCGGCCGGTGTGGTCGGCAACCCCGGACAGGCCGCCTACGCGGCGGCGAACGTGTGGCTCGACGCGCTGGCCGAGCGGCGAGAACGGCAGGGGCTGCCCGCGACGTCGATCGCCTGGGGGCTCTGGCAGTCCGACAGCGCGATGACCGGCACGATGTCGGCCACCGACCGGGCCAGGATGGCGGGCTCAGGCGTCCTTCCCCTTTCGGCGCCGGAAAGCTTGGCCCTTCTCGACACGGCGATGACCGCCGACGTCCCGGCGCCGGCCGCGATCCGGCTCGACCTCGCCAGGCTCGCCGCGCGCGGAAGTGCCGAGCTGCCCGCCGTGCTGCGCTCACTGGTGCGGCCGTCACCGGCCGGCACACCCGAGGGCCCCGGGATGGCCGACCTGCCCGGCCTGCTGGCCCGCTCCGACGAACCGAGGAGACGAGAACTCGTGAGCGACGCCGTCGGGCGCACCGTGACCGCGGTACTCGGGCAGGGGCCGATCGACGGTGAACACCGCACGTTCAAGGAGCTGGGTTTCGACTCGCTCACCTCGGTGGAACTGCGCAACCGCTTGATGCGGATCACCGGGCTGCGGATGCCGGCCACCGTCGTGTTCGACCACCCGACCCCGTCGGCGCTCGTGGGTTTCCTGCTGGGACAGCTCGTTCCCAGCCCGGTCACCAGGACGCCGGAACCCGCGGCGACGCCACCGGTCGAGCTCGGGAACGCGACGGCCGAGGAGCTCTTCCGGTTCATCGACGCCGAGCTGCGTGGCCAGGACACGCCGGAACGAGAGGGGTGAGAGATCGTGAGTGACGAGCAGAAACTGGTCGAGTACCTGAAGTGGACGACCGCCGAGCTCACCAGGACCAGACAACGGCTGGCAGAGCTGGAATCCGCGGCGGACGCGCCGGTCGCCATCGTGTCGGCGGCCTGCCGGTACCCGGGTGGAGTGAACGACCCGGAAGACCTGTGGCGTGCGGTGTCGGGCGGGATCGACGTGGTCTCGGACTTCCCGGCGGACCGAGGTTGGGCCGTCGCGGGTGCGTCGCGGGGCGGTTTCCTCGACGACGCCGCCGGTTTCGACGCCGGGTTCTTCGGCATCGGCCCGCGCGAGGCGCTGGCCATGGACCCGCAGCACCGCCTGCTCCTGGAGACCGCCTGGGAGGCGTTCGAACGAGCGGAAGTCGTGCCGGAGACGTTGCGCGGCAGCCGGACCGGAGTGTTCACCGGGGTGATCTACCAGGACTACGCGCCCCGGACCGGCACGGAGCCCGAAGAGCTCGAGGGTTACTTCATGACGGGCAACGCGGCGAGCATCGCGTCGGGCCGGGTCGCTTTCACCTTCGGGCTCGAGGGCCCGGCGATCACCATCGACACGGCCTGCTCGTCCTCGCTGGTGGCCATCCACCTCGCGGCGGACTCCCTGCGCCGCGCGGAGTGCGATCTCGCGCTGGCGGGCGGCGTGACGGTGATGGCCACGCCCCGCGTCTTCACCGACTTCGCCCGCCAGCGCGGTCTGGCCGCGGACGGCCGGTGCAAGGCGTTCGGGAAGGGCGCCGACGGCACCGGATTCGGTGAGGGCGCGGGCATCCTGCTGCTGGAACGGCTTCCTGACGCCGTCCGCAACGGACACGAGGTGCTGGGCCTGATCCGCGGCTCCGCGGTGAACCAGGACGGCGCGAGCAACGGCCTCACCGCACCGAACGGCACGGCGCAGCGGAAGGTCATCGCGGCCGCGCTCGCCGCCGGCGGCGTGAGCGCGGACCAGATCGACGCGGTGGAGGCGCACGGAACCGGCACCGCACTCGGCGATCCCATCGAAGCCGGCGCCCTGATCGAGACCTACGGCGCGCACCCCGATCGCGAACAGCCGGTGCTGGTGGGCTCGATCAAATCGAACATCGGTCACACGCAGGCCGCGGCCGGCGTGGCCGGGGTGATCAAAATGCTGCAGGCGCTGCGGAACGAACAGCTACCGCCGACCCTGCACGCGAGCGAGCGCAACGAGCTCGTCGACTGGACCGCCGGGAAGGTGGAGGTGCTCACGGAGGCGGTGCCGTGGCCACGCGGTGAGCGCGTTCGCCGTGCCGGCGTGTCCTCCTTCGGGATCAGCGGCACCAATGCCCACCTGATCATCGAGGAGGCCGCCGCGCCCGAGCCCGCGGACCCGCTTCCGCCATCGCCGGGGGACGCCGTGCCGTGGGTGCTCTCCGGCAAGAGCGAGAACGCCGTCCGCGCGCAGGCGACCGCGCTGGCCGACCTGCTCCGCTCCGCCGGAGACATCGATCTCGCCGCGGTCGGCAGGACACTGGCGACCGGCCGGATGCACTTTTCCCATCGTGCGGCGGTAATCGGGGAGACTTCCGCGGAGCTCCAGCGGGCGCTGAGCGCACCGTTCGCGATCAGCAAAGTCCGCAAGGCAGCGGTGGTCGCGGTGGTGTTCAGCGGCCAGGGAACGCAGCGGGCACGGATGGGCCATCCGCTTTTCGAGCGATACCCGGTCTATGCCAAGGCTTTCGACGCCGCGTGCGCGGCGCTCGACTCCGCCCGGGAGCGCTCGGCGGAAAGCGTTCCGTTGCGGGACGTCGTGTTCGCCCCGCCTGGAACCGAACTCGCCGAAGCGTTGCACCGCACGGAGTTCACACAGCCCGCCCTGTTCGCCACTCAGCTGGCGCTCTACCGGCTCGCGGAGGACTGGGGAGTGGTGCCCGCCGCGGTCATGGGGCACTCGATCGGTGAGCTCACCGCGGCGCACGTGGCGGGCGCGCTGGCGCTGGAAGACGCCGCGAGCCTGGTGGTCGAGCGAGCACTGGCCATGCAGGACGCCCCGGCGGGCGGGAGCATGCTCGCCATCCGCGCCTCGGAGCAGGACGTCGCGAAGTCCCTGGAGACCACCGCCGGGCAGGTGTGCCTGGCCGCGGTGAACGGCCCGCGCTCGACCGTCGTCTCCGGCGACGGCGACGCGGTGCGGCGGCTGGCCGCCGCGTGGCGGGCGAAGGGCGTCCGGACGAAGGCCCTCAAGGTCAGTCACGCGTTCCACTCCCACCACATGGACCCGGTGCTGGCCCGGCTGACGCGGGCGGCGACCGGGCTCGCCGTCGGCGAACCGCGGATCCCGCTGATCTCCAACCGGACCGGCCGTGCCGCGACCGCCGCCGAGTTGCGCGAGCCGGGGTACTGGGCGGGCCACGTACGCGGCACCGTCCGGTTCCACGACGGTGTGCGGACGCTGCACGAGCTCGGTTGCACCGTCTACCTCGAAGCCGGACCGGACGCCACGACGACCGGCATGGTGGCCGACTGTGTCGCCGGGACGGAGAACGCCGGGACCGCGATCGCACTCGTGCGCGAGCCCGCTTCGGAGGTGCGTTCCGTTCGCTCCGCGATCGCCCAGGTACACACCGCCGGTGCCACGGTGGAGTGGACCAAAGTGCTCGGCAGTGGCCGCGGCGCGGCCGTCCCGACCTATCCCTTCCAGCGCGAGCACTACTGGTTCTCGGCACCGGCCGTCGCACCGCCTGCGAGCGCGGTTCCCCCATCCCGGGCGTCGTCCGCCGTCCAGGCGTTCGACGGGGTGCCCGAGGCCGAGCGGCACGATGTCCTGCTCGCGCTGGTGGTGGACGCGGTGAACCGGGCGCTCGGACACGACGGCGCGGTCGTGGCACCGGACGACAACCTGCTGGACGCCGGGATCACTTCCTTCGCGGCGCTCGAGGTGACCAACCGGCTCGCCGAGATCGCGGGTATCGCCGTGCCGCCCAGCACCATGTTCGACCACAGCACGGCACGGGAACTCGTCGGTGCCCTGGCGCCCGGCGTGAGCACGGGGGAGCGGTCGTGACCGGGCCGTCGGCGGAAGCCAGGGAGAAACTCCTGGCACTGCACCGCGATCGCCTGCTGGTGGACCGCTACGACGAGGCGGGGCGGCTGCTGGCCGCCATGACGCCGGCCGACCGGGCGCGGTCGGCGCGGCTGCTGGAGCGGGTGGACACCGCCGCGGTGGCCGACAAGCACCCGCGGCTCCCATCGGTCACCGTCGCGGTGACGGGGCACGGCACGCTCAGCGCGTTGCGGACGGCGCTGACCGGCGAACTGTGCGCCCACGGCTTCCTGCCACGGGTGCGCCTGTCGGATTTCGACTCGTACGTGTTCGATCTCGGCGACCGGAACAGCGGTCTCTACGCCGCACGGCCCGACGTCACCGTGTGCGTGCTGGACCACTCCACGGTCTTCGACGAGGTGCCGGTTCCGTTCACCCCCGAGGACGTCGCGCACGCCTTCGAACGTAAACTCGAGCTGTGGCGCGGACTGGTCGGCACATTCCGCTCCGCTGGCACGGGCACCCTCGTGCTCAACACGATCCCACTGCCACGGCACTTTCCCGCCCAGCTGCTCGACTACCCGGCCAAGGCGCGCCTGGGTGCCGTGTGGCGAGCGGCGAACGCGGAGCTGCTCGGGCTGGCCGACGCGGCCGGCTCGATCGTGGTGCTCGATCTCGACCCGCTGCTGACGACCGGTGTCGAGCTGGTCGAGCCCCGGTTCGAGGTCTATACCAGTGCGCATCTGTCCGAGTCGCTGCTCACGGCGTACGCGGGCGAACTGGGACACCTCGTGCGCGCGCGGTCCGGCCGCACGAAGAAGGTGCTCGCGCTCGATCTGGACCAGACCTTGTGGGGTGGGGTACTCGGTGACGACGGCGTCGAAGGTATCGAGGTGGCGCACGGCCATCGCGGCGAGGCCTTCCACGGTTTCCAGCGGGTGGTCAAACAGTTGCAGTCGCAGGGTGTGCTGCTGGCCGCGGTGAGCAAGAACGACCACGACGCCGTGGACGGCGCGTTGCGTGAGCACCCGGACATGCTGCTGCGCAACGAGGACTTCGTCCGGGTGCTCGCGAACTGGCGGCCCAAGCCGGACAACCTGCGTGAACTGGTGGGCTCACTGAACCTCGGCGCGGACAGCGTCGTCTTCGCCGACGACAGCGCCCACGAATGCGCCGCCGTCGCGGGCGACCTGCCCGAGGTGACCGTCGTCGAGCTCGACGCGGAGCCCGCCCTGCACGCGCGGAAACTCCTTGCCCAGGCGTGGTTCTCCCGGATGGAGACCACCGCGGAGGACCGGGCGAGGACCCGGCTCTACCACGAGGAGACCGCACGGTCGGATTTCCTGTCCGCGGCCGCGACACCCGAGGACTTCTTGGCGGGGCTGGGGGTGTCGGTCACACTGGGACCCGTCGCCGCGGCCGATGTGCCGCGGGTTTCCCAGTTGACGTTGCGCACCAACCAGTTCAACCTCACGACCGAACGCCTGAGTCAGGCGGACGTGCGGGCACTGGCGGCCGGGCCGGCGGCGCGGGTGCTCACCATCTCCGCGCGCGACCGCTTCGGGGACAACGGGATCGTCGGTGTGCTCACCCTGCGGGCCGAGGAAGGCGAACTCCACATCGGCAACTTCCTGCTCAGTTGCCGGGTGTTCGCCCGCGGCATCGAGCAGGCTTGCCTGTCGTCCGTCCTCGGCGCCGCACGACGGCACGGCTACCGCGTCGTGCGCGGCAGCTACCGGCCGACAGCGAAGAACGCGAAAGTCGAAAAGCTCTACCCGCACTACGGATTCACCGGCGGTGACGGGGAGTACGCCCACGACCTCAGTCACATCTTGGACGTCCCGGCACACCTGACGATCGAGATCACCGGGGGTCTCGTGCCCGAAACGCGACCGGAAGGGGCGGAACCGTGCGCATAGGGATCGCGTACCTGAGCATGTCGGAGTCGACCGGCCGGAGCGCGTCGGCGGACAAGCTCGCGGAATTCTTCACCGAGGTGGAATGGGCCAACGACAAGGGGTTCTCCGGGATCTGGATCACCGAGCACCATTTCTCCACCTACAGCGTCAGCTCGTCCCCGCTCGTTCTGCTCGCCAAGGCCGCACAGGTGGCACCCGATCTGCGCGTCGGCACGGCGCTGCTGGTCCTCCCGCTGTGGGACCCCGTGCGGCTGGCCGCCGATGTGGCCACTTTGGACGTTCTCTCCGGCGGGCGGTTCGACTTCGGCGTCGGCCGGGGCTACCAGCCGCACGAATTCCTCGGCCTGGACCGCGACTTCGGTCGCAACCGGGAGATGTTCGAAGAGGCGATCGGGCTCATCCGGCGGCTGTTCACCGAGGACGAACTGATGCACGACGGCCCGCACTACTCGATCCGGGCGCCCGTGACGTTGCTGCCCCGGCCCGTGCAGCGGCCGCACCCGCCGATCTGGATGAGCGCGACCAGCCCGGAATCGCTGAGGTTCGCCGCGCGCAACGGCTTCAACTTCCTGACCGGTGCGGGGATCTCGCCCGGCGAGGTGCTCCGGCGGCGCGCGGCGGCCGACGCGGAGCTGGGCGGCGCCGTGCCGGCAGGACGGGAGTTCTCGACCAGCCGCTACGTCTACTGTGGACAGAGCACCGAGGGCCGCGAGCTGGCTGTCCGTGAGGTGTGCCGCCAGCTGCAGGTCTCCCGGTCGCTCGCCCGGGGGGCCGTCCCGCGGTACGGGTGCCATCCCGACCCCGGCGCCCAGCTCGACCGCGGGCTGCTGGACGCGGCTGCCGGCGCCCTCATCGCCGGCGGCCCGGACGAGGTGGCGGAGCAGATCGAGGCGCTCGGCCGCAGCGGCGTCACCCAGGTCATCGGCGCGTTCCGGTACGGGGCCCTGCCGCGGACGGTCGCGTCCGACTCCATTCGCCTGTTCGCCGCGGAAGTACTGCCGCGGCTGGCCGAGACGACCGCCGTCGGGGCCGCACTGTGAGCCCGCGCTTCCGGTTCGGAGTCAGCATGGTCACCGTCGAATCCCGTGAGGACTGGGTCGGGAAGTGCCGCCGTGCCGAAGCACTCGGGTACGACATCATCCAGATCGGCGACCACATCGGTATGCCGGCGCCGTTCCCGTCGATCATGCTGGCCGCCGAGGTGACCAGCAGGCCGCGAGTGGGTGCCATGGTGATCAACGCGGGCTTCGTCAACCCGGCCCTGCTGGCCCGGGAGGTCTTCACCGTCGACCGGTGGACCGGCGGCAGGCTCGACATCGGGCTCGGCGCCGGTTACGCGCGGGAGGAGTTCAAGAGCGCGGGACTGGACTGGGAGCCCGCGGGCGCGCGGGTCGACCGGCTGGCGGCGCTGGTGGCCGAACTCGACCGGCTCGCGGCCGACGAGGAGTTCCAGCCGCGCCCGCTCCAGTCCCCGCGACCACCGCTGACGATCGCGGCCGGCGGGGACCGGATGCTGCGGTTCGCCGCCCGGCACGCGGACACCGTGGCGCTGGTGGCGATCAAACCGGCACCGCTGGACACGCCCAATCCACACGTCCTCGTCGACGCGGCGGGTGAGTACGTGCAGATGAGCCGCGCGGAAACGGAGGAGCGGATCGCCTTCCTACGGGCCAGTACGTCCGCCCGCGCGGCGGAACCGGAACTCAACACCGTGGCGATGACCGTGGTGCTGACCCGTGACCGCCGGGCCGCGGCCGAGCACTACCGCGCGCTCGCCCCCGCCCTCACGATCGACGAACTCCTGGACCAGCCGTCGGTGCTCATCGGTACGCCACAGCAGATCGCGGAGCAGCTGGTGGCGGATCGCGAACGGCTCGGGATCTCCTACATCACGGTCCTCGAGCCGTACCTGGACGCCTTCGGAGAGGTCATCGAGCTGCTCAAGTGAGTTGACAACCTGAGGAATCCTCGACTTAATGAGCGGGAGAACCTGAGACAGCCTCACCCTAGTGCACGGCCCCTGCCGAGGAGTTGGAAACACCATGTCCGATGCGATCTCCGTTGCCGTCCACGACACCGTCCCGGTCTGGCGCACCGACGCACCGGGGGACGCGTTGCGCCGCACGATCGACCTCGCGACCGCCGTCGAGGAACTCGGGTACCGGCGGTACTGGGTGGCCGAGCACCACAGCACACCCGCGCTGGCCACGTCCGTCCCCGCTGTCCTCGCGGGCCAGATCCTCGCCGCGACCCGGACGATGCGCGTGGGATCCGGCGCGGTGCTGCTTCCCAACCACCCCGCGCTGACCGTCGCGGAAGAGTTCGGGCTGCTCGAGAGCCTCTACCCCGGCCGCGTCGACCTCGGTCTGGGGCGTGCGTCCGGCGGGGCGCCGGCGGCCGCGGCCCGGCTCGGCGATCCTCGCCGGCTCGACTTCGACGCCCAGCTCACCGAGCTGTCCGGATACTTCTTCAACCGGGGCAACGACATCGAGGGTGTCCGGGCCGTGCCCGAACCGGCGTCCGCGCCCCATTTCTGGATGGTCGGCTCGAGCACCGGCAGCGCCGCCTACGCCGGCCGGCACGGCCTGCCCTACGTCTACGCCCACAGCATCGTGCCCGGACCGGCCCCGGCGGCGCTGGCCGCCTACAGGGACGCGTTCGAGCCCTCGTCGCACCTGAGCGAGCCTTACGCCGGTGTGGCCGCCGTGGTCGTGCTGGCCGACACCGACGAGCAGGCGCGCGCCCAGGCCGAGCCGTTCGTGCTCGGGCAGATCCTGATGCGCACCGTCGACCACGACACGGTCCTGCCCACCGAGCAGGAGACCGCCGCGCACCGCTACACCGCGGAAGAGGAACTCTTCCGCCGCGGCCGGCTCGATCCGCAGTTCATCGGTTCGCCGGCCACCGTCGCGCCGGGCCTGCAGTCGCTGCTGGCCGAAACCGGGGCCGACGAGTTGTTCGCACTGACCCAGGTGCCCAGCCACGACGCGCGGATCCGTTCCTACGAACTGCTGGCGAAGGTCATCGCCTCGATGAACGTATGACCAGCGCGCCGGTTCTCTCACCGGATGGCCGCCTTCAGTTTCCCTTTAGCCGTGAACTGCACCGTGGCGATGGAGGTGATCGATTCATGAGAGTTCCGGCCATCGCGTGCGTAGTCCTCGCACTCACCGCACTGGTGTCGTCCTGTGCCCCCGGGCAGGCGGGCTCCGCCGACCACGGTCCGCCCCGTCCCGGTGGGACGCTGCGGCTGGCGATCCAGAAAGAACCCGAGTGCCTGGATCCGCACCAGAGCCCGACCGAGGCGGCGGGCACGCTGGCCCGGCCGATCGTCGACTCCCTGGTCTCCCAGGACGCGACCGGTGGGATCCACCCGTGGCTGGCCATCGGCTGGACCATCTCGCCGGATCAGCTGACCTATACCTTCGCGTTGCGCCAGGGCGTCCGGTTCTCCGACGGGACGCCGTTCGACTCGGCCGCCGTCGTCGCGAACCTGGAGCATGTCGTCGCCCCGGCGACCAAGTCGTTGCTCGCGGCGAACCTCATCGCCGCTTTCTCCTCCGCCGCCGCGATCGACCCGCTGACCGTCGAGGTCCGGCTCTCCCGGCGCGCGTCCTCACTGCTGGGCGCGCTGGCCACGCCCTACCTGGGCATGGAGTCGCCGCGCACACTCGGCGGGTCCGCGAGTGACCTGTGCACCAGGATCGTGGGCACCGGTCCGTTCATCAGTGACGGCGGCTACGCCCAGCAGTCCGGGATCAATTACCGCCGCAACCCCGACTACGCCTGGCCGCCGTACGGGGCCGGGCACGACGGGCCGGCCCGGCTGGACGGCATCACCGTGCAGGTGGCGCCGGACAACGCGGCGAGGTTCGGCGCGCTGAGCAGCGGCCAGGTCGACGCGATCACGGCCATCTCGCCGGTCAACGCCAGGGTGCTCAAATCCACCCCGGGCTTCGTGCTGTACTCGAAGCAGATGCCGGGCAGCAACTACAGCTACTGGCCGAACACCGAGCGCGGTCCGCTCTCGGATCCCTTGGTGCGCAAGGCTTTCCGCAGCGGGGTCGACTGGGCACAGATCGTCCGGAACGTCTACTTCGGAGTCTACGAGCCCGCGCACGGAGTCCTGTCGCCGACGACCCCGGGCTACGACGCGTCCCTGGAAGCGGGCACCGCCTACGATCCCGCCGAGGCCGCCCGCCTCCTCGACCAGGCGGGCTGGACAGGGCGGGACGCCGAGGGCTACCGGACGAAGAACGGGCAGCGGCTCACGCTCCGCCACATGTGGTCCGACGCGGGGATCACCGACGTGGCCGTCCAGGTCCAGGCCGCGGCACGGCAGCTCGGCATCCAGACGGTCGAGGAGAACCTCGACGGCGGCACCTACGTCGACCGCATCCTCAAGGGCGACTACGAGCTCACCGACACCAACTTCTCCGCGCCCGGACCGGAAGTACTGCAGGTGCTGTACGCGTCCGCCAACATCCCCAACCCGGAACGGGGGCTGAACAACAACATGGCCCGCTACGACAATCCCGCGGTGGACGCCGATTTCGACCAGGCGATGCAGACCACCGACCAGGCCGCGCGGCTCGCGCACTACGACGACGCGCAGCGGCAGCTCACCGAGGACGCGGCCGTGTTCCCGCTCTACACGACCGTGGACACCGTCGCCGCCCGAGACGGCGTTCAGGATGTCGAGTTCGACGCGGGCGCGCTGCCCGGCTTCTACGACACATGGCTGGCGTCCTGACCGTGCCCGCCCCGCGCGACCGGCGCGCGGGGCGGCTGGCCCGCCTGCTCGGCACCCGCATCGCGGCCTCGGTCGTGGTGTTGTGGGCCGCCGTCACCGCGGTCTTCTTCCTGCTGCGGCTCATGCCGGGCAACACCGTGGACGTGCTGCTCGCCCGGTCGCAGGTGAGCCCGCAGGTGCGGGCCCAGGTCATCGCGGCCTACCGGCTGGACGGCTCGGTCGGCACCCAGTACCTGGCCTATCTGGGCCGGGTACTGACCGGGGACCTCGGCGAGTCCTACGTGCTGCGCGAACCCGTCGCGACGGCGATCGGCCAGCAGCTGCCGGACAGCCTCGCACTGCTCGCGGCGACGATGGTGATCACCGTCGTGGCGTCCGTCGTGCTCGCAATTCTCGGCGCGAGTCGGCGTCCGTGGGTGCGGTCGTCGTTCACGGCCGTGGAATCCCTCGCGTCCTCCGTGCCGCCGTTCTGGCTCGGCCTGCTCCTGCTGACCGTGTTCTCGTTCACGCTGCACTGGTTCCCGGCGATCGGCTCCGGCGGCCTGCCGGGACTCGTGCTGCCGAGCATCGCGCTCGCCGCGAGTGCCGTCGCCGTGGTCACCCGGGTCCTGCGTGAGGGCCTGTTGCACGCCCTGGAGGAACCCTTCGTGGTGACGGCACGGGCCCGGGGCACCGGCGAACTGGCGGTCCGTTTCCGGCACGTGCTGCGCCACGCGCTGCTGCCGGTGACCACGATCCTGGGCTGGATGGCGGGCTCGCTCATCGGCGGCGCGGTCATCGTCGAGATCGTGTTCTCCCGCGCGGGAATCGGGCGCCTCACCCTGTCCGCGGTGCAGAACCGGGACATGCCCGTGGTGACCGGCGTCGTGCTGCTCGCGGCGGTGATCTTCGTAGTGGTCAACATCCTGGTCGACGTCCTCAACTGGATCGTCGACCCCCGGACCAGAGGGTGAGCCATGACCGATACCGAACTCGCCGTCCCGAGGCCGCGCCGCACGACCGGCGGCACCGCGTTCTGGATCGGCGTCGCGTTCCTGGTACTCCTGGCGGCCGCTGTCGTGTTCCCGGCACTGTTCACCCGGATCGATCCGAACGCCGCGGACCTGTTGTCCACCTTGCGCCCGCCGAGTGCCGCGCACTGGCTCGGCACCGACCAGAACGGCCGCGACATCTTCGCCCGGATCGTCTACGGCGCCCGCCCTTCGCTGGTGATCGGGCTGGGAGCGACGGTGCTGGCGCTGGCGGGCGGGATCGTGCTCGGGACGGCCGCGGCCCAGCTGGGCCGGGCCGGTGATCAGGTGATCAGCCGGGTGCTCGACGTGCTGTTGTCGGTGCCAGGGCTGCTGCTCGTGTTCCTCGTCGTCGCGGTGCTCGGGATCGGCAGTGCCAATGCGACGATCGGCCTGGCGCTTGTGGGCCTGCCCGGTTTCGCCCGGGTGGTGCGAGCGGAGGTCATCCGCGTTCGCGGGGCGCACTACGTCGAGGCCGCACTGGGACTCGGGTGGCGCAGGTTCACGGTGATCGTCCGCCATCTCGTGCCGAACGCCGTGGGGCCGATCTTCGCGCTGGCGACCGTCGGCCTGGGCAGCATGATCGTGGCGAGTTCGTCGCTGAGCTTCGTCGGCCTCGGTCCGCAGCCGCCGACCGCGGAATGGGGCGCGATGCTGTCGGGGAGCCGTGACTACCTCGTCCTGGCCTGGTGGCCCGCGGTGTTCCCAGGGCTCGCGATCACCCTCGCGGTGCTGGCCTTCACGGTCGCCGGCCAGCATCTGCAACGCCGAATCGACCGGAGGTCGCGATGAACGCGGACGTCCCCCTGCTCTCCGTCACCGGGCTCGAGGTGTCCTTCGCCTCGCGGCGCGACACCGTGCGCGCCGTGCGGGGGGTGTCCTTCGAAATCGGGCGCGGGCAGATCGTGGCGATCGTCGGCGAGTCGGGATCCGGCAAGAGCGTCACCGCGAGAAGCCTGGTGGGACTCGCGGGTGACAACGCTTCGGTCCGTGCGGACACGCTCACTTTCGACGGGGCCGATCTGCGCGAGTTCTCGGCGGCGCGGTGGCGGGCACTGCGGGGGAGCCGGATCGGGTTCGTCCTGCAGGACGCACTCGGTTCGCTGGATCCGTTGCGGCACATCGGATCCGAGATCGCGGAGCCACTGCGCGAGCACCGCACCGTGCCCGCCCGCTCGGTGCCCGGCGAGGTGCTGCGACTGCTCGCCGAAGTCGGTGTCCCGGAGCCGGACCGGCGGGCGCGCCAGTACTCGCACGAGCTTTCCGGGGGATTGCGGCAGCGGGCGCTCATCGCGTCCGCCATCGCGGCCGGGCCGGAGCTGCTCATCGCCGACGAGCCGACCACGGCGCTCGATGTCACCGTGCAGCGCCATGTGCTGGAGGTGCTGCGCGACCGCACCCGGGACGGCACGGCGATGCTGTTGATCAGCCACGACCTCGCGGTGGTCTCCGAACTGGCCGATCACGTGTACGTCATGAAAGACGGCCGGTTCGTGGAGGACGGGCCGACGAGGATGGTGCTGGACGCGCCCCGGCACCCCTATACCCGCGCGCTGCTCGCCGCGGTCCCGGTTCCCGGAGTGCGCGCTCTGCGCCGGCCGGAGCGGTTGGCGCAGGCGGGCACAGTGCTGGAGGCGAAGGAGCTGCACAAGACCTACCGCCTGCCCGGGCGCGCCCGGCTGACCGCCGCCGATGGCGTCTCCTTCGCGGTGCGCGCGGGCGAAACCCTTGGCATAGTCGGTGAATCGGGATCGGGGAAGACCACGGTCGGGCGCATGCTGATGGGGCTGCTCGAACCGGACTCCGGCAAAGTCGAGGTCGACGGGCGACCGTGGACAGCCTTGCGTGGCGCCGGCCGCCGGGCCGCCCGGCGCCGGATCCAGATGATCTACCAGGATCCGCTGAGCTCCCTCGACCCCCGCTACACCGCGCGGCAACTCCTCGAAGAACCCTTGCAGGTGACCAGAACCCCGGCGGCAGAACGGCGGCGCCGGGTGGCCGAACTGCTCGACTACGTCGGCCTGAGCGCCGACCTACTCGGGCGGCGGGCCCGCGAGCTGTCGGGCGGCCAGCGGCAGCGCCTGGCCATCGCCCGCGCGCTCGCCGGCGAGCCCGACGTGATCGTGTGCGACGAGCCCGTTTCGGCGCTCGACGTGTCGGTCCAGGCGCAGGTTCTCGAAGTGCTCAACCGCGTGCAGGCCCGGCTCGGCGTGGCCTACGTGTTCATCTCCCACCACCTCGGCGTGATCTACCAGATCAGCGATCGGGTGGTGGTGATGAACAAGGGCGAGGTCGTCGAATCCGGCGACGTGGAGAAAGTGTTCACCGCGCCGGAGCACCCGTACACCAAATCCCTGCTGGCAGCGGTTCCGCGCATTTCTCCCGAAGCGGAGACAATTCCAGGCTGAAGGCGTCCTTAACCGTCGTTGCGGGCAGCGCCGGGAAATCGATAATTTCTGGCTCGCAGGAGTGTGCAGAATTCGTCGAAAGGTGTGGAAATGACCATTGCGCCGCCGTATCCGCAGAAACGGACCTGTCCCTACCAGCCGCCGACCGGGTACGCGGCGATCGCCGAATCGGGACCGGTTCTGAAGGTCACCCTCTTCGACGGCAGGGAGGCCTGGATGGTCACCGGCTACCAGGAATCGCGTGACATCCTGACCCACCCGAACCTTTCCTCACAACGGACCCACCCGGCGTTCCCGATCGTCGCGCCCCGGTTCCGTTCCCCGGTCGCGCGCAGCCTGGCGATGATCGCCATGGATCCTCCCGAGCACGACATCTACCGGCGCTACCTGAACCCGCATTTCAGCCTCAAAATGGTGCGCACGATGCGCGGCGACATCGAGCGGATCGTGGCGGGGTTCGTCGACGAGATCATCGAGCACGGGCCGCCCGCCGATCTCATCCCGATGCTCGCCATGCCGTTGCCGTCGCTGGTGATCTGCCAGCACCTCGGGGTCCCGTATCACGATCACGAGTTCTTCCAGGACGCCAGCGGGAAGGTGATGCTGGGCGACGAGTCCGAGTCGGCCACCGCGGCGGACAGCCTGGTCACCTATCTCGACAACCTGGTGACCGAGCAGCTGTCCCGGCCCACCGACGGCCTCCTCGGCCGGCTGGTCACCGAACGGGTGGCCGAGGGCGACATCGGGCACGACGAGCTGGTCTCCATCGCACTGGTGCTGCTGATCGCGGCGCACGAAACCACCGCCTCCTCGCTCGCCCTGGGCATCATCACCCTGCTCGAGCACCCGGAGCAGCTGGCCAAGCTGCACGCCGACATGAGTCGCCTGCCGCGGGCGGTCGAGGAGCTGTTGCGGTTCATCGGTACCACGGACCTGGTCGCCACCCGCGTGGCCAAGGGCGACATCGAGATCGCGGGCACGCTGATCCGGGCGGGCGAGCCGGTGCTGGTGTCCGGGGTGCTGGCCAACCGGGACGAGGCGAACCACCAGCGGCCGGACGAGTTCGACATCCTGCGCGAGGACACCCACCACCTGACGTTCGGGTTCGGCATCCACCAGTGCCTGGGGCAGAACCTGGCGCGGCTGGAACTGGAGGTGGCGTTGCACCAGTTGCTCACCCGGATTCCGACGCTCAAGCTCGCGGTGCCCGTCGACCAGCTGCCGATCCTCGGCGCCGGGACGGTGCAGCGCGTGCTGGAGCTGCCGGTCGAGTGGTAGCGGGGAGCCCCGGAATGCGCGTGGAAGCGGATCGGGACCGGTGCATCAGCGCGGGCCGCTGCATGGCGACGGCGCCGCGGATCTTCGATCAGGACGACGACGGGATCGTGGTGGTCGTGGTCCCGGAGACCGGGCCGGACGACGAGGCACAGGTCCGTGAGGCGGGTTTTCTCTGTCCCGCGCAAGCGATCCGGATCACGGCCGTGCGCTCAGAACCCGGCGACTAGTCGCCGGGTTCTGGTCCGCACGGCCGAAAGTACGTCGCGGCCGGGCCTCCGAGGGGAGCCCGGCCGCGGCGTTCGTGTCAGCGGCCGATGAAGCTCATGCTGTAGTCGTTCCATCGCGCTCCCGCGACGTCCTCGGCGGGAAAGGTGGCCTCGACCGCGGACAGCTCGGCGGGGGAGAGCTGGAGGAACGCGGCGTCGACGTTCTCCTCCAGGTGCGTGCGGTACCGGGTGCCCGGGATCGGCACGACATCCGGTCCGCGATGCTGCAGCCAGGCCAGCGCCAGCTGCGCCGCGCTCACCCCGATCTCCCCGGCGAGGAGAAGCAGCCGCTCCGCGAGGGCGAGGTTCTTCTCCAGGTTGCCCGGGGCGAAGCGGGGCAGGGCGGTGCGGCGGAAGTCGTCGAGTTCGCCGGTGCCGGTGATCCTGCCACTGAGGAACCCGCGACCGAGCGGGGCATAGGCGACGATCGTGATGCCGAGTTCCCGGCACAGGGGCACGATTTCGTCCTCGATGTCCCGCGACCACAGCGACCACTCCGTCTGCAACGCCGCGACCGGGTGCACGGCGTGCGCGCGGCGGATGCTGTCCGGCCCGGCCTCCGACAGCCCGATCTCGCGGATCTTGCCGGCGGTCACGAGGTCCGACAGCGCGCCCGCCGTCTCCTCGATCGGCACTGCACTGTCCACTCTGGTCAGTGTGAAGAGGTCGATGTGGTCGACGCCGAGCCGGCGCAGTGAGGCGTCACAGCATTCCCGTACATAAGCGGCGTCGCCCCGCACGCCTGTGCCCACCCCCGGTCCGGGGCGCAGCACACCGAACTTGGTCGCCACCACGGCGTGGTCCCGCCGACCGGCGACGGCCCGCCCGATCAGGGACTCGTTCTCACCGTGGCCGTAGACATCGGCGGTGTCGAGCAGGGTGGCGCCGAGTTCGAGTGCCCGGTGAATCGTCGCGATCGACTCGCGCTCCTCCGCCGGCCCGTAGAGCTCGCTCATGCCGAGGCAGCCGAGGCCTTGGGCACCGGCGGTGAGCTTGCCGACCCGGCGGGCCGGCAACCTGGTCAACGTCATGTCCGCCGCGCTCACTTCCGGTACAGCACGATCGATGACGTGTAGGTGTCGTGCGTTTCGAGCACCACCGGCCGGAACTGCCGGTACCCGATAGCGCCGCGGAGCGGGCCCGCGACCACGACCGCGGGAATGGTCGCGCTCTCCCCGGCGGTCAGCCGCGCGTCGTCCACCAGCCCGCCGGCCCGGATGATGTTGCCGTCCAGCAACGAGATCCGCTCACCGAAGTAGCCGACGAACTCGCCGTTGTCCTGTTTGAAGAGCATGCGGCCCGCACCGGTGGTGTGGCCGATCAGCTCGCCCGAGGGCGCGAACATGTCCAGTTTCACGGTCGCGAAGTCGCTCTCGGTGGGGGTGGTCCCGGTCATGTCTGGGTTGGTCGACTCGTACGCCGTGACCTTCTCGGTGAGATCGCGGAGAATCAGCGAGTTGCCGCCGTCCTCCAGCGCCGAGACCTCGGCGGAGCCCGCGGCGGGCGGAACGGCGAAAGTGGACAGGACCAATGAGTTCACGACGCTTCTCAGGTGGGAGAGGTTCCTCGTCAGGGGACCCTGGAGCAAGAACACGATCGCCTCCTCGCGAGACCGGATGAGCGGCACAGGTGAGGTCAAACTAGGTCAACCGCCTCAAGTGCTTCTAAAATGCCGGGCCCGGCATCAGCTGGAGCGGGTGGCCGTCGTGATCGCGAGGGTCAGCTGCACCTTCGAATTGACCCCGGTCTTCCGGTAGATCCGGGTGAGGTGGACGTCGACGGTTCTGGTGCTGATGTACAGCCGCTCCGCGATCTCACGGCGTTTCATGCCGGAGCAGATCAGGAAGGCGATCTCGCGCTCCCGCCGGGTCAGGTCGCCGAGCACGTCCGGCTCCACGAGCGCCGGCTCGGGAACGGCCGTCTGCGTGCTCAACCAGTGCTGCAGGGTCAGTGCCCGGGACCTGCTGGCGATCTCGTGGGCGAGCGCGGCGGTCTCGGCGGCTTCCGACGCGCGGCCCAGTCCTTTGAGGACACCGGCGGCCAGGCCGAGCGCGTAGGACTGGTCGATGGACATGTCCACGGACGCGAACTCGTCGGCCGCGTCCAGGTAGCACCGTGCGGCGTCACGGTGCTCATCCCGTTCACGCAGTGCGTGGCCGCGGGCGAGTGCCGCGTAGCCGCGGTTGTGGGGGAGCGGCGCGGCGCGCGCGTATTCCTCGCATCTCGCAGCGGAATCGGACACGGGCAGGCCCGCGTCGTAGGCGGCCGCACACAGCAGCTCCCAGGTTTTCCCCCGCTGGTTCATCGGGATACCGGTGAGCCCCAAGCCCTTGCCGTCGTTGAGCAGCAGCGCCACACAGTGCTTGGGATCCCCGTTCAGCCAGGCCGACATGGCCAGCGACAACGCCGCGATCGAGGCGGAGCCGTTGACGCTCGCCCGGTACGGTGACTGCTTGGCGAGCGCCAGCTGCGCCAGTGCCTTCGCCTGCTCGCTGTCCGCGGGCTGCAACCAGACCTCGCTCATCGATTTGAGCGCGACCGCCTGGGCGTGCCGCAGGGAGTTCCCGGAGCCTGACTCGATGATCGCGGCGTCCGCGCAGTCCCGCGCCTGCACGAGCTGTCCGAGGTTGCGCTCGGCCTCGGACAGCAGAACGAACATGGTCGGCAGCACGAAGATGTGCTGGCGCCGCTGCGCGATCGCGACGCCGCGGCGCAGGTGCCGCCGCGCTTCCCCGTAGCGTCCGAGGTAGATGTTGGCCAGGCCGATGATGAACACGGACTCCAGCCGGCGGCCCACCAGGTGTTCGGGGCAGCGGTCGAGAATCCGGCTCGCGGCCTCGGCGTCGGTGAGCGCGGCGCAGGAGTTCTCGCCGGCGATCGTGGCGAGCGCGCGGACCCCGAGCAGCCCGGCCGTGCTGACCTCGTCTCCGTGCCGGCGGGCCGCGGCCAGGGCCTGCTCGGTCTGGCGGGCGTCCGCCGCGAGGCCCTGCATCGCCATCCGGAAGTCGTGGGCGAGCACGAGCCTCGGCCAGAACTCCTCGTCCGACAACCGGTCGCGGCAAAGGAAATCCGTGAGCAGGGCGAACGCCTGGACGTCCTCGCTCAGCAGGCCTTCCACGATCGTGACGAAGGCGATCTGCTCGCCGAGGGCGACCTGGTCCACGGCGTAGTCGGACTCGTGCACCAGGAACAGCAGCTCGCGGCTCTCGGCCATCCGCCCGGAGAGCCCCAGTGCCGTGCTGAGGGCGAGCCGTGCGCGGACACCGAGTTCGCTGTCGACCGGCACCTCCGCGACGACCGGGATGAGCCAGGACAGCGCCTCGCTCAGGTCGCTGTCCATGATTCCGCACGCCGCGTCCACGATCCGGGCCAGCTCACCGGTTTCGGCGTGGGAAAGCGAATGTACGAGATGGAATCCCAGGTTCCGGTCGGTGACGCTCTGCGCGGACAGCGCCCTGATGGCGCGCTGGTGCGCTTGGGTGGCCCAGCAGGGATCGACGGTGCGGTGCAGGAGCGTGCCGACCACACCGTCGCGGACGGAGAAGAAGCAGCTTCCCGACGAGTCCGCCCGCACCAGGTCCCGCCTGATCAGGCTGCCGAGCACCGCGGGCACGATCAGCGGATCGAGGTCCGCGACGGTGGCCAGCATGTCGACGTCGAAGCGGGAACGCAGCACCACAGCGGCATTGAGGACGTAGCGTTCGTTCAGGGTGAGCCCGCGGGTCTCGCGGACCAGCGCGAATTCGAACGGGGCCGCCACGGTGTCGTTGCCGGACCGAGCCGCCTCCTCGAGCGCCTGCAGGGCGCACAGGTTGAACGGGTTGCCACCACTGCGATGCCTGAGATCGAGTGTCGCGGAGCCATAGGGCCTCGACGAGGACAAGGTCAGCATCTGCTCGTCGGTGAGCGGTCCGAGCCCGATCTGCCGTGTCGAGCCGAAGGCGGCGCCGTGTGCCACCGCTTCCGCGAGTTCGACCGGGGTCTGCCGCGGTCGCAGTGACACGACGACGTCGGCCAGCGGACGGGTCGCGCCGCTCGCCATGTCACTCAGCTCGCGGACGGTCTGTTCGTCGGCCAGGTGCGCGTCCTCGACCACCAGCAGTTCCCGCACCGGGCTCCGCCGGCGGAGCCTCGTCACGTTCGTCTCGGCACCCGTCCCGTCGTGCCCGGCGGACGATCGGCGGGCCTGGCGCATGAGCCGCCGCACGGCGTTGATCACGGTTTCCTGCTCGTTGCGCGCGCACTGGTAGACCACGGCCGGCTGCTCGGTCCACATCCGGCCTTTGACGAGCGCGGCGAGCAGCTGCGTCTTCCCCGTTCCCGGTTCCCCGGTCACGGCGATGAACGTGCCCTCGTCCCCGGGGTTTCCGATCGCATCCCGCAGCACCCGCAGCTCCGCGGTCCGCACGGTCGCCGTGTCCGCCGGTTCCGAGAAGGGCGCCTGGTACGCCGCCGGATCGGTGGTACCGGGTATGCGCGCGGACATGCGGACCTCCCCAGGTGGTCTGGACCAGACAGGGTTCCCGCCGCATTGTCCCGGTGCGCGCCGAACCTCGCCGGCGCGGGCCGCCACTCCCGGATTTCCGGAAACCGGTTGACGACATTGTCAAGTGACCGATCGTCGACCAGTCTCATGTGCTCGAATGGCCTTCCCTGAAAAAGTAGTATATGGACGCGTTTTTGACGGTGTCCAGCCCGACATTCGGGTGAGGGGTGTCACACGCTGCTGCCGATCATCAATATTGCGGTGCCGGGGGCCGGTCAGGGGCCAATTCCTGCGTGTTTCGCATTGTGGTTGATACGAACGGCGGAAATGGAATCCAAAAAGTGTCCCGAGGCGTGAGAAAATGATTTTACCCGGGAGTCTCAGCCGACCGGGGCGGGCGCCGGCGAGCTGTAGTCGGGCTCGGAGTCGAGAATGGCTGTCTGCAGCCTGCGCATGGTCAGCCCCGGCTCGAGCCCGAGTTCCTCGCGCAGGACCTTCCTGGCCGAGTGGTACGCGGCGAGCGCGTCCGCCCGGCGGCCCGACCGGTGCAGCGCGAGCATCAGTTGCTCCCGGAACGCTTCGTGCAGCGGGTGTTCGTCGATCCAGCCGGACAGGTCGCTCACCAGTTCCCGGTGCCGCCCCGTCTGCAGCGAGCAGCGCGCGATCGATTCCAGGCACTCGAGGCGAACGGCCTCGACCATGCGGCTGAAGGTGCTGACGATGGCCCTGTCCCGGATGCGCGCGAGCACCGGCCCGCGGAACAGTTTCGTCGCGGCGGTGAAGCAGGCGAGCGCGCGTTCCGGCGACGAGGGCAGCAGCTCCCGGCCGCGCGCGTGCAGCGCCCGCAGCTCGAACAGGTCGACCAGCGACTCGTCGACCCGCAGCAGGTAGCCGTTCGCCTGGGTCTCGATCACCGCACCGCCGGCGTCCGGACGAGCGAAACCCTTACGCAGCTGGGAAACGTAGACATGCAGTCCGGCGCGGACACGGCGCGGCGGGTTGTCACCCCAGATCTCACCGATCAGCTCGTCGGAGGAAACCGTCTGGTTCGCGCGGATCAGTAGTACGGCGAACAAGGTCTCGATCTTCGGCGCGCCGACGGTTCTGATCTCGCCGCCCTCCACGACCTGAAGCGGGCCCAGCAGCTGGTATCTCACGTCGTCCCCCCGTTGCGTCCGGTACTTGGCTCAGACCATTGTTGCCAACCGGGGGCGGCCGCACATCAGCGGAAAGACCTACTTGGCCCCCTGCGCCCAGTACGTATCGGCGCGGCGGCGAACACTGAAGCCGGGCCAAAGGGGGCGCAAAGCCGCGCCGGGGCCGCGGTTGCCGGGTACCCGAAACCGGTCTTAGCGTCAGCGGCCGACCGGGCCACCCGAAGGCCGTGGCCCGACGAGGAACTGTGAGGCCACCGTCATGGAATCCGTTGCTGCGGCGGAAGCCGCCGGCGCGCCGGTGTTTCCCCAGCCGCGCGAATGTCCCTACCAGCCGACCCCCGCCTACCAGCGCCTCGGCGAGGCCGGCCCGATGCACGAGGTCACCCTGTGGAACGGCGCGCGCGCCTGGTTCGTCACCGGCGACGCGCACGCCCGGCAGCTGCTTTCCGACCCCAGGTTCTCGGCCGACCGCGCCCGGCCGGAGTTCCCGGTCGTGCTGCCCCGGTTCGACGCCGCCATCTTCAAGCCGCTGTACCTCATCGGTTTCGACCCGCCGACGCACGAGGTGCACCGCGGTCTCCTCACCGCCGAGTTCAGCCTCAGGCGAGTCCGCGCCCTGCGGCCCGCGGTGGAGCAGCTCGTGGGCGAGCGGATCGACGACATGCTGCGCAAGGGGCCACCCGCCGACCTGGTGCGTGATTTCGCGCTGCCGGTGCCGTCGATCGTCATCTCCGAACTGCTCGGGGTGCCCTACGTGGACCACGACTTCTTCGAGGAGGCGACTCGCGGGCTGCTGCAGGCGGCGGACGAGAAGGCCGCTGATGCCGCGGGACAGGCGCTCCTCGACTATCTGGACAAGCTGCTCACGATCAAGCAGCGGGAGCCGGACGGGCGCGTGCTCGCCAAGCTGGCCGAGCACCTCGACGAGGAGATCACCCGGCACGACCTGCTCCGGATCGCGCTGACGCTGCTGGTCGGCGGGCACGACACGACGTCGATGATGATCGCGCTCGGGGTCGTCACGCTGCTCGAACACCCGGATCAGCTCGACCTGGTGCGCGCCGACCCCGAGAAGATGCCGGCCGCCGTCGAGGAGCTGCTGCGGATCGTGGCGGTCACCGACATGGCGGGTGTCCGGGTCGCGACCGAGGACGTCGAGATCGGCGGGCAGGTCATCAAAGCCGGCGAAGGCATCCTGGTCTCTTCCTCGATGACCAACCGCGATTCGGCCGCGTACGAGTCGCCGTACACCTTCGACATCGGCCGCACGGGCAGCAAGCGGCACCTGACGTTCGGCTTCGGCATCCACCAGTGCCTCGGGCAGAACCTGGCGCGGATGGAGCTGGAGGTCGCTTTCCGGCTGCTGTTCGAGCGCATCCCGGAACTGCGGCTGGCGGCCGGGCTGGACGAGTTGCCGTGGCGCCGCGGCGGCACCATGCAGGGCGTGCACGAACTCCCCGTGACCTGGTAGGCGCGGGAGGGAAGTGTGCTCCGACAACGCCGTCGGAGCACACCTACGCGATCAGCTCTGCGCCTGTTCGGTCGCCGTCTCGGGCACGGCCTCCCGTTTGCTGCCCGGGAGCAGCCAGAACAGCACCAGCACCAGCAGGCCCGCCACCGCGGCGACGGTGGCCCACGTGAAGACCTCCGAGATGTTGTCCGCCACCACGCCCGCGCCCGCGTTGAACGGGATCAGCAGTACGGCCAGGCCGATGCACGCGCCCACGGTGATCGCGGCCTGCAGGATCCCGGCGGTGATACCGGTGTCTTCCGGCCGTGAAGTGGACAGCACGAGCATGTTGAAGGGAACGATCGCCAGCCCGACGCCGAGGCCGACGATGAACAGCTGGGGCAGGACGTCGGCCGCGTAGCTGCTCTGCCCGTCCAGCCTGGTCAGCCAGCCCACGCCGATCACCAGCAGGACAAGGCCGATCGCCGCGCGAGCCCGCAGGTCGAGTTTGGCCACGACCTTGGTGAGCAGCTGGGTGCTCACCAGCAGCCCGACGCCGAAGGGGAGCACGGCGAGTCCGGTCTGCAGCGGGTTCATGCCCAGCCCCAGCTGCAGGTACTGGGCGATGTAGAACACGAAGCCGCCCAGCACGGTGGCCAGCAGCAACAGGTTGATCATCCCGCCGACCCGCTCCCTGCTGGCGAACACCCGCAGCGGAAGCAACGGTTCCGGCGCGCGCGAGTCGACCGCGAGCAGCACACACACCAGGACGGCGGCGATCACCAGCGGTATCAGCGTCCAGGTGTCGCCCCAGCCGTGATCGGCGGCGTGGACCAGACCATAGACTGCGGCCGTCAGCGCGCCGGTGACCAGGACCGCGCTGGGCAGGCCCAGCGAGTGCCGCGCTTTCGCGGCGTCGGAGAACCCGACCACTTTCAGCGCGACGAGCACGACGACCAGTCCGATCGGGACGTTCACCAGCAGGCTCCACCGCCAGTCGCCGGCCCAGGTCAGGATTCCGCCGAGAATCATCCCGGCGGCGGCACCCAGCCCCGTGACCGTCGAGTAGAGCCCGAAAGCCCGCTGCTGCCGTGCGCCGTCGAACAGGATGGCGAGCAGTGCCAGGCCGGTGGGACCGGCTACGGCGGCGCCGGCGCCCTGTAGCGCGCGACCGGCCAGCAGCACCGGGAAGTTCGGTGCCAGGCCGCCGATCAGCGAGGCGATGACGACGATGCTCACGCCCACGATGAACAGGCGGCGGTGGCCGAGGACGTCACCCAGCCTGCCCGCCAGCAGGAGCAGCCCGCCGTAGGCCAGGAGGAAGACGTTCGGCACCCACGACGTCGTCGTGAGGGACAGGCCCAGGTGGCTCGCCACGTTCGGCAGCGCCACGTTCACGAGTGTGCCGTCCATCTGCAGCATGAACTCCGCGCCGACGATCGCGGCGAGTACGAGCCCCCACGCCTTCGGCGGCGGCGCGCCGTCGATGGCGTCGTCGGGGCTTACTTCGGTGCTCATGGAAAGGACCTCCGGAAATGCTATACTGAGACCGCCTCAGGTTGTCGTCAGTTAACCTGAGGCGGTCTCCGGTAGTCAAGCGGGAGGTTTTCGTGAGCGGCAGTGAGCCGTACATAGCCCGGCGTCCGAAGCGGGCCGACGGGCAGCGCAACTACGACGCGATACTCGCGGCCGCCTTCAAGGCCTTTCACGCCGATGGGGCGAGCGCGTCCCTGGAGGACATCGCGAGTCAGGCCGGCGTGGCCATCGGCACCCTTTACCGGCACTTCCCGACCCGCGCGTCGCTCGTCGAGGCGGCGACGAGGGACGGTCTCACGTCGCTCGTCGACCTCGCGGAGGAGACGTCCGCGTCCGGTGACCCGCTGGCCGCGCTGACCGGCTGGATGTCCAGCGCGGTCGAGCACTTCAGCACTTTCCGCGGGCTGGTGGGAATTCTGGCCCAGAGCATGTACGACGAGGGCACGCCGTCGCACGCCGTGTGCGCGGCCATGCACCAGTCCGGCGCGGACCTGTTGCGCAGGGCGCAGGACGCGGGCCGGGTTCGCGCGGACCTCACCCCGGCCGAGCTGTTCGACCTGCTCAGCGGTGCGGCCTGGGTGCGGGAGAACGCGGCGCCCGGGAAGCCGGGTGCCACCCGCTTCCTGGAGCTGATCCTCACCGGGATCACCGTCGCGCCGCGGTAGGGAGCCTTCTCCGTCCTAAGTGGAATTCACGACAAGGGGGGCAAATCTTGCTGGCAGCAGGTGAAAGCGGCACGGGCCGGGTCGTAGCCGAACCGTTGACCGATCTGACCGTGCGCATGGACCCCGAGCTGGTGCCCGTGTACCTCGCGCCGCGCCCGGGAATGCGCACGATCAGTCCCGGGGCGAAGGTCGGCCACCGGGACTTCGCTGTGAAATCGCCTGACTCCGGTCGCGAGGTCCCCGTCCGCGTCTACGAACCGGAATCGCCGCGGCCGGGCGCACCGTCCATGTTGTACGTTCACGGCGGTGGCTTCGCGGCCGGCACTCCAGCGCAGTTCGACCCCATCTGCGACTTCTACGTCCACGAACTCGGCTGCGTCGTCGTCTCGCCGGACTACCGGCTCGCACCCGAACACCCTTTTCCGGCCGCAGTTGAGGATTGTCACGACGTTTTCCGCTGGCTCGTTGCGGCGCAAGAGGAACTGGGGATCGGCTCCGGCGCGCCGGCTGTCGTGGGAATCAGCGCCGGCGCGGCCATCGCGGCCGGCCTGGCATTGCTGGCCCGGGACCGCGGTGGTCCGCGTGCGTCGCTGCTGCTGTTGAATTCGCCGTGCCTCGACGATCGCCACCTGACCCGTTCGAGCCATGAGATCGCCGATCCGCGTGCGTGGAACCGGGACGCTTCGGCGGCGAGCTGGCGCAGTTATGTGGGCCCGGGCGCCGATGAGGTGTCGCCATACGCCGCCCCGGCACGCGCCGAGGACCTGACCGGGCTTCCCCCGACCTACCTCTCCACCGGGGAACTCGAAGTCAGCCGAGACGAAACAATCGAGTTCGCGCAACGGTTGTCGGCCGCCGGGATCCCGGCCGAACTGCACGTCTACCCGGGTTGCTACCACGGTTTCGAGGTGAAGGACCCGGGAGCCGGGGTCAGCGCGGCGTCGCTGGCCGGTCAGATCCGGGCGCTCCGCGGTGCGTTCCGCGCGCACGAAGCGACCGGGCGGTGACTGTCCGCCTCCACCAGCGTTTTCTTTAGTTCTGGCCTAGGCCTCGCGCCGAGACTGTGGGAAATCCGTCTCTCGTGGCGCTCGGAGGTCTTCGCCTTGACCACATCGCTCGATCCACAACTTTCCCGGCTGCCTTCGCTGACAGGTATGAGGTTCATCGCCGCGTTCATGGTTTTCGCCTGCCACGCCTGCTCGATGGCCTACTTCCACGCCGACGTCGACGCGGCGCTGCTGCCTTACGTGTTCGGCTCCGGCTGGAGCGGCGTCGAGTTCTTCTTCATCCTCAGCGGATTCGTGCTGACCTGGTCGGCGCGGGACGACGACCAGTTACGACGTTTCTGGCGACGCCGTTTCGTGAAGATCTACCCCAACCATTTGCTCACCTGGGCCGTAGCGGTGGTGCTGGCGCTGTGGGCGGGCGAGGCGGTCACCACCGGCCGCGTGCTGCCCAGTCTTTTCCTGGTGCACACCTGGTTTCCTGATCTGACGGTCATCACGTCGATCAACGTGCCGAGTTGGTCGCTCAGCTGTGAGCTCTTGTTCTACCTGAGTTTTCCGCTGCTGCTGCGGCTGGTGCGCAAGATCCGGCCGAACCGCCTGTGGCTGTGCGCCGGCGTCGTCGCGGCGACGATCATGATCCTGCCCCTGTTCGCCGACTACCTGCTGCCCGGCACGCCCACTCTGCCCGGCCAGCACATGTCGCTGGTGCAGAACTGGTTCCTGGTTTCCTTCCCGCCGGTCCGGGTGCTGGACTTCACGCTGGGCATCCTGATGGCGAGGATCGTGCAGACGGGCAAGTGGATCCGGCTGCCCATGAGCGCCGCGGTGCTTCTGCTGGTCGTCGGGTGCGTGTTCGAAGTCCTGCTGTTCCCCACGGTTTACGGCCTGACGGCTCCCGTGGTGATCCCGCTCGCGCTGGTGATCGCGGCCGGCGCCACCGCCGACGTGGAGCGGAAACCGTCCCTGGTGCGCGGAAAGGTCATGGTCTGGCTCGGCGAGATCTCGTTCGCCATGTACCTGGTGCACTTCCTGGTGCTGAAGTACGTGCACGACGCGCTCGGTGCCGACCGCACGTGGGACACGCCGATCGCCGTGCTGATCATCGTGGGGCTCCTGGGACTGACGATTTTCATCTCGTGGCTCATGTACACCTTCGTCGAACGCCCGAGCATGCGCCGGTGGAGCCGCCCACGTTCTGCCGGGCCACGTCCAGGGAGCCGGACTCGGCCGGCAGAAGCAGCGGTGCGTGCGGACTAAACACCTGTGCGGTTCTTGGTCGGTTCGGGTCGGTCGGCTTCTACGTCGTGGCGGCTGGGGTGGTGAACGCGCAGCCGTCCACATAACCGTTCGACGGCTGGGTGGCCATTGTCCAGGCGTCTGACGAGGCGGGTCCTGAGCAGGTGGCGCTGTGGGCGATGGCCGTTGAGCCCGGCGCGCCAGGAGATCGTCCACGCGTGCGCTGTTCGGTCGTTGTTTGCGGGGACCGGCCGTTCCACGGCGTACTCCTCATCGGTGGCCAGGCACGCCTGGACGGACCAGCGATTCCCGGGGCGGGGCAGCCGGCCAGTGGGCTCAACGATGTGGGGAATAGTGCCTTGTCGCAGCTCGGCACGGCAATCGAACTGGGACCTGTTCAGCTGGCGGAGGTCACCATCGACCGGCCGGCGCGTTGTGTCGCCGAGCCGGGAAGCGAGGTGCTGGCGGGAACGGCGTACTCACTGGAGGGCCGGGTGCGGGCGCTGATCCACCATCAGGCCACTTTCCGGGGGATCAGTACTCCGCGGCAGAGCGAGGTTTGGCCATGCGTGGGTGGGTTTCCTGGTGTTGCTGACGGGAATCTTGGTATTTTCGAGGGGAGCGGGGTGCTTAGCGGGACGTGGATGGTCCCTGCGGGGATGCGCACCCGCGTGACCGAGGGCTCCCTGCGAGCCAAGATGATCGTTGACGTCGCGGTTCCACCCCTGCCCGATACCAGCACGATCGACTGGGACGAGCCCGATCCGAATGCGCCAACCGTACGGATGACCGACGTCGACGCGATGGCCAGTGGCCAGCAGATGCTGGCGGCGGGAATCGGCGGTTCCGTACTCGCGAGCTGGCTGTTCGAGGCACTGAAAGGCCGCCTGGGCTCGACGTGGCCCGCCACCACCTGCACGACGACCGCGCCCGGATGGACCTTCACGCCACAGCACCACACCGTCCCTGTCCCACCCCGCCAAGCTCACAATCGGCGGCCTGCTCCTTCTGGTGGGCCTGACCTGGCATCGCCGACGGCGGTAGGGATGTCCCTGAGGAGTCATGGCCACCTAGTCGATCGATACACGTATAACGACATATACGCAACCGATTTGTCGTGCGCCAACACTCCGTAACGCCACATCTCGCAAAACAATCGGCTAATGACCAGGAAGGGTATCGGTTTGTGAATAATGCGTTGTCGTTGCGGTTGGTGCTGGATGAACTGTGGGAGTTGGTGGGCCGTTGATCTCGAAGTTCCAGCGTCGGCCGCAGGGTGGCGGTACGGCCCCGCTGCCGCCGAGCACCGTGGACATAGTCTCGCCACCCACGAACCACCGGACCGACGGCTGCGGCGGCCCGCTCGAGTACCGCATGCGGATCGTCATGGAGATCTTGGACCAGATGCGGGAAATCGTCCCGGACGCGATGGTGCTGGGCATGCGGATCAGCGGTGGGGGGACTCGAGAACGGCCTCGGAAACCCGGAATGGGTGGAGATCGCGAGGCGGCTGGTCGCCACGGGCAAGGTGGACTACCTGTCGTGGGTCTTCGGCCGGATCACGACGCCGGACCAGGCCGAAGGCATCCTGACCGTCTGCACTTTTAGTGGGTGCTTGGCGGGTTCATGGTCGACGTCGTCGGTCGCTGTCAGCTACGTACATGGCTGACATCGGTAGCGGGATCCGTAGATCTGCCGGTGTATCGGAGGCGCGCCTCGACCATCTTTGCTCCATGCCTATGTACCCAGGCATCCGAATGACCGCCCCCCGCCCTCGGAACCGGAACACCCCATGAAACAGCTCACCGATCTCGAACTCAGCGACCTTCAGCACATCCAGGCAGCGATGGCCCGATTCCGCCGGAATCACACATCCGAATTGACTCTCGACGAGATTCGCGAGATCAGTGCGGTCATGACGGCCGTGCGCATCCTCATGCGACGCTACACACACGCACTGCCTGCCGCCATTTAGCGCCTGCGTGACGCGTTGACAGGCATCTCACCCCGACGAAATGTCTGCCCAGTATGCGACGTAGCCTTCGGCCGACGTCGATGTGACCGCCGATCAGTGCGTCACCCGTTTTTCGGCGTGCTCAACGAGATAGGTCCGGTTGAAGTCGATCAGTTCGTCGAGTGCGTCCCGGGCACCCGCGAGACTGGAAATCGCCGACGAAAGTCGGTTCCGCTCACGTTCCATCGTCGCCAGGGCCCGCCGGGCCTTGGTCGTGCTGGGTTCGGCCATGCACGGCACCATGTCGGCAATGGCCCGAGTGGACAGACCCGCGGCAAGGAAGGCCCGGATGAGTTCGACCCGCCGGATGTGATCGTCGTCGTAGTGCCGCTGCCCGCTGGCAGCCCGCGCACTCACCAGCAACCCCTGATCCTCGTAATAGCGCAGGAGTCGCCGGCTGACGCCCGTCCGCGTGGACAGCTCGCCGATCCGCATTCCCCACCTCCTCCTGTGTTCCCGGCCACGGCCGCTTGCCTCTCACATGGATGTCAGCCTTTAGCGTAGCTCGCATACGGATCCGGCCGCGGCCCGGCCAGAAACCGGTCTGACACCCACACGAAGAACACAGGAGCACGGGGACACATGATCAAGTTCGCCTATCTGATCAACCGCGCCGAAGGCATGACCTTCCAGCAATTCGTCGAGTACCACCGCGACCACCACGCGCCGCTGTTCACCTCGATTCCCGAGGCCCGCCAGTATGTGAAGAAGTACACCGTTTCGCACCCGGTGCCGGCGCCCGGTTACCCCAGCCCAGCCTATGACGGTCTGACCGAGATCTGGTTCGAGGACTGGGCAGGCCACGACGCCTTCTTCACGTCGGAGAACTACAAGACGCTGGTGAATCCGGACGAGGCGAAGTTCATCGATCCGAATTCCGTCGGGACAATGGTCACTACCGAGACGGGCGTGATCTGACCAGCCGCGTTCCTCAGCGGGAAGGGCCTTCGATCACCTGTCCGTTTTTGAGGGTGACCCGGATGAGGCTGGTGGTGGGCTGGCCGCTGTTCTGAGCGAACTTGGTCTTCGCGAGGAAGGTGCCGTCACGCAGGATTGCGGGAGTCACCGACTTGTCCGGTCCGACTATCGACACGGCGATCACGTCGCTGGTCGCGATTCCGAAGTGGACGGATTCGGTGGCGGGGTAGTTCCAGTTCCAGGGGGCGAGGTAGTCGAATGGGCGTGCTGCGGTTAGCGCGTTATATGCATCGCGCGTGTTGGTGCCTTGTATGAGGCCCGTGCTGTTGCCATTTTTGAGGACACAGACCACCGCGTACTTGTCGTTGCGGACCGCCAGGAAGCCATTTTCCGCATCGATGTCGATTCGGGCGCCCGCCCGCCAATTCTGAGCCGGCGGGAGCTCGTTGTGGTCGGCCTGGATGCATTCGTTGACCAGTTGCACGTCCCCAGGGGAACCGGCAACGGCGATCACCGCGTCGCCGTTGCCATGGCCCCGAAGCTGGGGGAGCGCGATCGCGACCCCAGCGGCGAGCACGACCACTGAGGCGGCCACGGCCAGCGGTGCGCGCATCGTCCTGAAGCGGCCGCCGGAACCCCGCGTCTCCAATTGCGGCTCGAGCTCGTCCCACAACCGATCCCGCAGACCTTCGGGCATCGGTCGCCGTTCTGGCAGGTCGGAGGTCTCGTTCATCGCCCCTCCTCGAAGGCTGTCGTCTCGATGCCCGTGCCAGTGTCCCGCAGGAAACCGCGCAGTTTAGCGCGGGCACGGGAGATCCGTGCCCGCACGCTCACCTCGGCGATCCTCATCACCTCCGCGGCTTCGGCCGTGGACAGCTCACCGAGCAGGCACAGTTCGACGGCTTGCCGTTCACCTTTGGGCAGCTTGCTCACAGCGTCGAGCACCGTGCGCAGCCGGTGGTCCGCGTCGACTTGGTCGGCCACGTCGTCAGCATGGTCACGCGTGGTGTCATTGAGCGGGATCCGCGTCAGCAGCCGGGAGAACCGGCCCAGCCGGCGGTATTCGTGGCGGGCCAGGTTGCTGGCCACGGTGAACAGCCACGGCCGCGCGCTGGAGTTGACCAGCGTCATGTCGGACAACTTCTGCCACGCGGTGAGGAACGTCGAGGACGTGAGGTCCTCGGCCGTTGCCCACGAGCCGGTCAGCCGGTAGGCGTAGTTCCACACGGCCTCGGCGTGCCGCCGGTACAGCTCTCCGTACGCGGCGCGATCCCCGCGCGCTGCCTGTTCCCACAGCGTCTGGTCGTCACTCAGCGGAAGAGCTTCAGGGTCCGCGTCACCGCCGTGTCCAGCACGCGTTTCTGGTCGCGGCACCCACTCTCCAACCATCGTCACACCGGGTGTGTTCCCGCTCGGCTCGTCGGCGTTGCATGCGCCTCGGGTCGGATACTAGCCGCGGTATGGACCTTTGCTCACTGGCCGGTGCTGAAGGTGGCCCGGACATGGTTGGTGGCTGGCTCACCCGCAATCGTGGCGTGGATCACTAACGCAACGCGGGTCGGGCGGCCGGGAACACACCGGGCATGACGACAAACAGGTTGACCCTCTCCTTGGCTGCGGCCCGGCCTGCGGTTGAGGGCGCCTCGATCGACGGTCTTGCGAAATGATCTCCTTGATACCGGAGCGCAATGGCTCTGTCGGGGAAATTGTGTCTCTGATTGGCTCTCACCCGGAACTGGAGGAGCACAGGGACCACCTCCCGGCTTCACGCCTGACCCGCCTCCGTATGCTCGCCCAACCGGCCGCGATCGTGCTGGCCATCCGCGCCTTGAGCCTTTTCATCACCTGGGCGATGTGCGCCGTCAACAACCGCCCCTTCGATTTCCGAGCCTGGGACGGCGCCTTTTACTACGGCCTCGCCAGCCACGGCTACGGCGGGTTCGACCCGTCCGTCACCTACGACCTGGAGGGCCGCTATTTCCCGGACGCGCCAATGGCATTCTTCCCCGGCTACTCCATCGCGGTGCGCCTGCTCGGTTTGCTGTTCGGCGGGCACCTCCTGGCAGTCGCGGTCCTCCTGTCCGTCGCGGCCTCGGTCGTCGCCGGATATGGGATAGCGCGCCTAGCCCGTCACCTCGGCGCTGGGCAACGTGGCCAGCTGGCCGCGGTCGCCCTCACCGCCGGGGCACCCATGTCCGTGGTGTACGCCATGCCCTACCCGGAGGCGCTACTCGTCGCCCTTGCCGCCTGGACCCTCGTCGCCGTCCTCGAACAGCGCTGGGTCCTGGCCGGGCTCGGCGCCGCGGCGGCCGGGCTCACCTCGCCCATGGCCGCCCCCCTCATCCCGGCGGTCGTGGCAGCCGGGCTGGTCCACCTGTACCGCGCCCACACGCACAGGATCGCGACCTTGGCCGCGGTGATCCTCGCGCCACTGGGACTGCTCGGCTACCTGCTGTGGGTGCACGAGGTCTCCAATGTGCGCGGTGGTTATTTCGGCATTACCCAGCGCGCCTGGGGTAACCACGTCGACTTCGGTGTGACCACCGTCCGTTGGATATTCGACACGCTGACCCAGTCGCGGGATGCGTTCGCCGTGTTGACCGCAACCGCGATCATCGCCGCCGTCATCGCCGTCGTGCGGACCCCGATGCCATGGCCGGTGTGGCTCTACACCGCCGGCACGGTCGCGCTGGTCGTCGCGCACACCGGGATCATCCATGACCGGGTGCGGCTGCTGCTGTCCGCGTTCCCGCTGCTGATCGTCGCCGCGGTTCGACTTGGCCGCTTGCGCGGGCGCACGACTGTGCTCGTTGTCGGCGGTGTGGTGCTGGCCGGACTGTGGTTCGGCGCCTACTCGCTCGCCGTCTGGCCCTCCAGCATCTGAGGCGAAGGATCACTTTTCATGACGGTCGCCATTTCCGGCGCGGACAGACCTGACATCGCGCCGGAAAAACCGGACGAAAGAAAGCCGCGAGCGAAATGGCGCGCCAGCCTGCCCGCCTGGCTTTCGGTGGCCGGTGGGACGGCACTGATCGCCTTGCACGCCATACGTTACGGCGGGTGGATGGTGGACGACGCCGCCATCACGTTCGCCTATTCCCGTAGCGTGTCCGAAGGGCTCGGCCCGGTGGTGCAGGCAGGCGCGGCTCCGGTGGAAGGCTATTCCGACCCGACCTGGCTGGTTCTGCTGGCGGCCGGACGGCTGCTCGGGCTGTTCGATCACGGCACTGTTTTCGGCCTATCCGATTACATCGTCTTTCCCAAAGCGCTCGCGTTACTGTGCTGTGCCGGAATTCTCGTGGCCGGTCACCTGGCCGCGCGCCGGGTGACGAAGTGCGCCTGGATAGTGACGTCGCTGTTCGGGGTCACGCTGGCAGCCATTCCGTCCTTCGTGATCTGGTGCTTTTCCGGGCTGGAGAACTCCCTATACGCGCTGGTGGTCGTCGTATTGGCGGTGCTGTTGTTCCGCGCCGTGCTGGACCACCGCTTGTTGTCGGCACGGATCGCATTGGCGGCCGGCGGGCTCGCCGCTTTCGCCGCACTCACACGGCCAGAAGGTCTCAGCTACGGCGCCGCGTATCCGGTGGTCGTCCTGATCTGGCTACGCAGCACCAGTATCCGTCAGGGCCTGCGTCAGATCGGGCTTTCCGTCGGTGCTTTCGTGCTTCTGACCGGCGCGTATTTCTGCTGGCGATATGTCGAATTCGGCCGCCTGCTGTCGAACCCGACGGTCGCCAAGGGACAGGACGCTCCCGGAATCGAGGCCCTGACCCGGATCGGTGACCTGGTCAGCTACGCCGGTGCGCTCGCCGTGCTCGTGCTCGCCGCAGTCGTCGGGCTGGCGCTGACCAGGACGGTCCACTGGCGACGGGGACTCGTCGCGCTACTGGTACCTCTTGCTATAGCACTGGCCGATTACGCGGTGCTGAGACCCGACTGGATGGGGGTCTATCGCTTCGCGACCCCGGTCTGGGCACTGGGCGCGCTGATCAGCACACTCGCCGCGGTCGAAGTGGCGCGCCAGGCCCGTCCCCGCACCCGTGCACTGCTCGCCGCGGCATTGGCCGTCGCGGTGGTCCCGTCAGCCGTGTCGTTCGTGAATCAATCCGAGCAGTTCCGAGCGGCCCCGACCTTCCCGGCCTGTGCCGTCGCCGACCGGTCCGGGAGAATCTTCAATGCCTACGCCGACCTGGCCGGCGTCCGTCAAGGTTCCCTGCTACTGGCCGACCTCGGCGGATCCTCGATGACCAGCCGGCTGCACCTGATCGATCTGGGTGGGCTCGGCGACTCCAAGATCGCCGACTACATCCACAACGGCGACGCGGCAGGGCTGCGCGACTACGTGTTCGACGAAGTCAAACCGACCTTCATCACCACTCACACGCACGGGAGCGGCTTCCATCGAATACCGGTCGATCCGCGCCTGGCCCGGGACTACGACCAGATTTTCGACTCGCCGGACGGGGAGGGTTTCCCCGGCGGTGACTGGGTTCGCAAGGACGCGGTAGCCACCCCGGCCGTCCTCGCCGAACTCCGCGCCTACGCGCAACAGAACACGGCGCGGGTCGACCGTGCGATGAACATGACGAGCCTCACCGCGCCGGGCTGGACGAACAACTGTGGTCCCACCCTCCGTCCAGGCCAAACCCGCCTCAGCCTCGGCTGACCACCGTCATCACCCGAATTTCGGCATATCAGCCGCGCACCTTTGACTCGCATTGGGCGGCTGTGACGTTGTCGATGTTGTCCTCGACCCAGGTCCGCAGTTGGCGGAGCGGGACGGCCGCACTGCGACCGAGAGTCGTCAGCGCGTACTCCACGTGCAGCGGCACCGCCGGATAGACGGTCCGGACCACGAGGTCGGACTCCTCGAGACGGCGCAGGGTCTGAGTGAGCACTTTGGGGCTGACGCGCTGCAGGCGACGCTGGAGTTCGCCGAATCGCAGCGGGCCATCCTCCAGCGCGCCGATGGCCAGCGCGGACCACTTGTTGGCGAGCAGGTCGAGCATGGCCCGGCAGGGACACTGAGCCGCGTACACGTCGTGGTCGCTGTGCACACCGGTCTGACAGCGCGTCGTCATGAAGCACCTCTCAACTGCATACTTCCCAAAGGGAAGTAGTGATCCTTGCGGGTAACTATATCTTGCTGGATATCGTCGGCTGGTACCGCGAAGGCCACCCGAACGGCCTTTCATCACCTTTCCCCGTAGGAGTACAAGCATGTCCGCGTCCTCGATGCGCGCTGTGGTCCAGCACGAGCTCGGTGGTTCAGAAGTACTGCGGGTCGAGCAGATCGCGCGACCTGAACCGCTGCCGACCGAGATCTTGGTGCGAGTGCGCGCTGCTGGCGTCAACCCCGTGGACTGGAAGACCCGTGCCGGCAACGGTATGGCCGGCGTGCTGGGCGAACCGCCGTTCGTCCTGGGCTGGGACGTCTCCGGTGTGGTGGAACAGGTCGGCTTCGGGGTGACCACCGTCAAGCCCGGCGACGAGGTCTACGGCATGCCGTGGTTCCCCCGCGCGGCGGGCGGTTACGCCGAGTACGTCACCGCGCCGTCCCGGCAGTTCGCCCGCAAGCCGGCGACCATCAGCCACGAACAGGCCGCCGCCGTGCCGTTGGCCGCGCTCACCGCGTGGCAGGCGCTGGTCGATACCGCCGATGTCCAGCGCGGGCAGCGTGTGTTGATCCACGCGGCCGCCGGCGGCGTCGGGCACTTCGCCGTCCAGTTCGCCAAGCACCTCGGCGCCCACGTCATCGGCACCGCCAGCAGCCGCCACCACGACTGGCTGACCAAACTGGGCGCGGACGCGCTCGTCGACTACACCGCCGTGCGCTTCGAGGACGCCGTGCGGGACGTCGACGTGGTCATCGACCTGGTCGGCGATGCGCACGACGACACCAGCACCCGGTCGCTGAACGTGTTGCGCCCCAACGGTCTGCTCGTGGCGATCCCCGCTGGTGTCTCCGCCGAGCTGGCCGCCGCGGCCGAGGCCAAGGGGCTGCGGGTCAGCGCGTTCCTGGTCGAGCCGGACGGAACGGCCCTGACCCGGATCGCCGGCCTCATCGACGCGGGCGAGGTGTCCGTTGAGGTTGAGGCGGCCTTTCCGCTGGAGCAGGCCGCCGCAGCCCACACCCGGGGCGAGAGCGACCGCACTCGGGGCAAGCTCGTTCTGACGATGGGGGAGAACTGAGATGTTCTACGAGATTCGCCGGTACCAGACTCGGCCCGGCCGCCGCGCCGAGTGGGTGCGCTACATGGAAGGGACCGTTATCCCGTTCATGGAGTCTCAGGGCATGTCCGTCACCGCGTCATTCGTCGACGAGGTTGCGCTGACCGCTGGACGCACCATCATGATCACGACGAAGTCCCTCGTTCTGTGACGGATTGTTTTGAAGTCGCCGATCACGGCCCGCGCTTCGAGTTCGTTGGCCCAGGCGTCGCGGTTCAGGCACTCGCGGTTTCGTTCTAGACTCCCGAGACCGAGTGACAGAGAGGCATGGCGCCATGCGGAAGCTGGTCTACGGCATGAACCTGTCCCTGGACGGCTACATCGCCGCGCCGGGCGACGACATCGGCTGGAGCGAGCCGAACGACGAGCTGTTTCAGTGGTGGCTCGACCAGGAGCGAGCGATTGGTCTGTTTCTGTATGGGCGAAAGCTGTGGGAGACCATGAGCTCCTACTGGCCGACCGGCGATCAGCAGCCAGGCGCCACCCCGGCGCAGGTCGAGTTCGCACGGAACTGGCGGGATACGCCGAAAGTGGTGTTCTCTTCGACGGTCGACAAGGTCGATTGGAACACCCGTGTGGTCACCGGTGACGCGGTCGAGGAGATCACCCGGCTCAAGGCCGAGGACGGCGAGCCGATGAGGGTTGGTGGCGCAACGCTCGCCGGCGCGGCCATGCGGGCCGGGCTGGTCGACGAGTACGAGATCGTGACCCATCCGGTGCTGGTGGGCGGCGGCACACCGTTCTTCACCGCGGTGGACAGTTGGGTGAACCTGAACCTGGTGGAGACACGGACGTTTCCCGGCGGCGTGGTGCTGACCAGGTACGAGACGCGGCGGTGAGCGCGATGTCCCCGATAGTCGGGCCGCTCGACCGTGCCGAGGTGTACGCCATTCTCGACCCCGCCCGTAGGTTTGGTTGTCGGTGTCCGAGAGTTGCACACTAACCACAAGCTTCTGCCGCCTGGTTGAGCGTCGTGTTCGGCGGACGGCTTGAGTGCGAGTTCGGGCCCCATGAGATTCCGACAGCTATCACACCAATTTGTCCTGCCCGATGGACTCCTGATCCGAGCCGACTTACCGCTAGCGGGCCAGTTGAATCGGATGCTGGAACGCCACCCCGAGACGACGGTCGCGTGGTGCCATACAGCTGCTTCGCGGCGCGTGGAGCCGCAGCGACAGCACGAGGTGCAGGCCGGGTTACGGGGACGCAACCCTGCCTGCACGCGGACACCTCCTGGCAGCTGCTGGATCTCGCACTGGAGGACAGCGGTGCACCCGGGCCGACATGGGCTTCCTGATCGAGCACATCCCAGACTGCTTCGTACTAGGGACCGATCTGGTGGGCAGGTCGGAGACCTGGCTCGAGCGGGTCAAGCCTTTGCGGCGATTGCTGGATGGGCTGTCGAAAGGCGGCGCGAGAGGCCGCAGCGGCGAGAACGTCCGGCGGTTGTGGTGGGAAGGTAGCGGAACGCGAAGTTCGTGCACGAGAATCGAACTCCAGTCAGTTGGCGAGATGGGGACGTGGATGTCGGACTCAGTGGATGAGCTTCCGTTCTTGGTGACGATCGACGACGAAGCCGACGTGAACGGTGGGGAAAAGGGAATCTTCCGGCGGAACCAGGAGGAATTCGCCGTGCGGAAGGTGCCCGTCGACGTGTTGAAAAAGAATGTCCAACAGGTAGTCGAGGGTTTGCGTGAAGTCCTCGAAGGAGTCGTTGAGGGGGCTGGCGTCCTTCCGCTGAAAACCGCCCAGGTAGCGTTCGAGGTC
The DNA here is from genome assembly GCF_021653975.1 of Amycolatopsis sp. GM8. Taxonomy (GTDB): domain Bacteria; phylum Actinomycetota; class Actinomycetes; order Mycobacteriales; family Pseudonocardiaceae; genus Amycolatopsis_E. The sequence continues at coordinate 260,125 of NZ_JAJKFK010000004.1, forward strand.
ACCGCGACCGGCGGCATCACGCTCGTGGGTACGGCGCAAGTCTCAGGCAAGGGAGCCATCACATTGACCTTCGGTCAATGAACCGGTCGCCGTTTCGGGCGCTGTTGATCGGTGTCCCGCACTACCGGGACGAATCGATCGCCGATCTTCCGTTCGTCGATGACGACCTGGACGAACTGGCGCACGCCCTGGAGGAGGCCGGGTACGAGGTCGACCTCAACGCCCCCGACGAAACTGATCTCTCGCTCCTTCAGTACCGCGTCGAGAAGTTCGTCGAAAACGCCGCTCCCGGTCAGACGTTGTTGATCTATCTCAGCGGTCACGGCATCCATCAACAGGGAATGGACTACCTGGTGCCTGCCGGCGCGATGACCGACGCGCACGACTTCGCCGGGATGTGCCTGCCGATCGACTTCGACAAGTATGTCGAGAACAGCGCGGCCTCCTCTGTCGTGACATTCGTCGACGCCTGCCGGGAAGGCATCACCACCCCAGCGAAGAGCGTAGCCGTCCAGGGCTGGACCAAGCGGCAGGTGGCGCACGTGGCAGCGCAGCGCATCGCCTACCTGTATGCCTGCTCGCCGGGTGAGCGAGCCGGCTACAGCAGTGATGGCTTCAGCGTCCTGTCGAGGGCATTGAGCACCGTGCTCCAGCAGCGGCTCCGGACCGGGAGCCTCGCCGACGTGATGCCGGCGCTGCAGCGGGAGGTCGACTCGCTGACGCGTGAGCAGCAGCTGCGGCGACAGAACCTGCGGTTGCTGACCGAGGTAGACCGTGACGAGCTAGTGCTGGTTCCGGCCCCGGCCCGGCATCCCGCCGGTCATGGACACGAATGGTCTGCGCTCGCCCGCGAACACACTGCCTGGACACTGGTTGCGGACCGGCCGGGGGTGGAGGAGCTGCGGGACGCAACCGTGGACCTGGTGGAGCAGCTCGCCGCGCGCATCCCGGACATGTCGGAGGATCCCTGGTACGAACATGGATTCGCCGCGAGGACCACGGTGCGGACCCAATGGCTGGTCAGCAAGGTACTCGACCCGGCCACGGTCGGTCTGAGAGCCGCGGAAGCGGCGCTGCTGGTGGCTCTCCCGTTCCTGCACGAGTACTACTGGTTGACGGTTGCCGCGGGCGCCTGGACCGCGGTGCGCGATGGGGAGGGGTCGCAGGCGGAGCAGTTCTCCCGTTTCGTGGCGGGCCATCCGCGGCTCCACCGGCGGCTGGAGTCGGGCGACGGAGCCGAGGAGATCCGCTGGTGGCTCTTTCACCGGTGGCTGGTGACCCGGCCGGATTCCCACCTGGGGCACGAAGATCTGCTGAGCTTTGAGCTCAATGGCCTGGCCGCCGAGGTGTTCGATCCCAGGCATCTCGCCGCGCTCGTCTGCTCGGTGCGCATGGATACGACGGTCCTCGTGTCCTCGGACCGGGAGAACAGCTTGTGTGAGCGCAGGCTCGTCGCCAGCTCCCTCGATCTGGAACAGGAGGTGCGTGAGCGCCTGATCGCACTGGTGATCGCCACAGCCTACCGGTTCGCCATCGCCCCGGCGAGCCTGCCCGACGTTGTCGCGGACCATCTGGGAATCGTCCATTCGATCGATCTGCCGGCCCTGCACGCCACCGTCGCCGCCGCAACCTGGGAGAAACGTGGCAGAAGCCGGGTATTGAAGGCACGTTGCCAGCACCAGGCGGTCGGACAGGCGCTGACGGAGCACGCGAGCTCGGTCGACGAGTTCCTCGGGCAGGTCGATGCACTCGCCGACCGGTACGAGGCGCTGAAGCCGCTGGCCGGCCTGCCCACAGGGGCGAACGCGGATCTCGTCCGGGGCGCACCCGGTGCCTACGACGGGGCGTTCCGTTTCCGACTGGCGGACGACCGCGTGCAAGAATTGCTGACCGGCGAGCAGTTGTACGGCGACGCGACCCTGGCGGTCAGAGAGCTCTACCAGAACGCCCTCGACGCGTGCCGGTATCGGCGTGCCCGGCTTGCTTTCCTCCGGTCGACGGGAGCCGCTCCGCAGCCCTGGAAGGGCCGGATCTCGTTCCGGCAGGGAGTAGACGAACAGGGACGCCCCTACCTGGACTGCGTCGACAACGGTATCGGGATGGGCCTCCGGGAACTGGTCGACGTGTTCTCGTACGCGGGCGTGCGGTTCCACGACCTGCCCGAGTACATCGAGGAACACGCGCAGTGGCGGGAAGCGGGGATCGAACTGTTTCCGAACAGCAGGTTCGGGATCGGCGTGCTGAGTTATTTCATGCTGGCCGACGAGATCAGCATTTCAACGTGCCGGCTCGATCGGAAGGGCAGGCCGGGGCGGCGGCTCAGCGTGAGCATCGCCGGGCCCGGGACGCTTTTCAAAGTGCAGGACCAAGGGCGGGGCGAGGAAGCGGGGACTCGGGTCCGGTTGCACCTGCGGATGGGAGTAGGACAATTCTCGTGCGCGGATGTTCTGCGGAGAATCCTGTGGATCAGTGATTTCGACGTCGAAGCGCGAGGCGTCACCGGTGAACTGGGCTACGGGGCTGGAGACCTTTCGGATGATGCGCCGATAGGGGCGAATGACCCGCTCGCCCCGACGCCCAGCGACTGGTCAAGCGGGTGGTGCCGACCAGCGACCCGGCGATCTGGTGGTGCGACGGCAAAGGTGGCCTGCTCGCGGACGGAATCTGGGCAGGGAGTGCGCTCCACGGTGTCGTGGTCGATCTGACCGCGGCGCACGCCCCTCAGCTGACGGTGGACCGCACCCACCTGATCTCCTACGACCGGTCCTGGGTGGAGCAGGCGCTGCTGGCTCAGATCCCACACCTGCTCACCTCCGAGGCGGGCGTCCTGTCCCACGAATGGCTGGCGAACTTCGTGCTGCACAGCCCTCATGTCGCGGACGAGATCTTCGCTCGCGCGGTGGCGGCGAACTTCGCGCCCTGGGTGGTCGCCGGGCGTGAGGTCTCGATCGGGCGAGCCGGCTGCTTCCCTGCGGACGACCACCTGTTCCGGAGTGACCGGAACCAGTTCGAGGTCGTCGACCAGTTGCCAGCTCGCGTGCTGGGATGGCGGCTGGAGACGAGGCCGGAGGCTGGTACGGCAACCGCGGGTGGGGGCGTCGCCGGGGACATCGTCGCCCGCCCATCCGACCACATCCTCCTTTCGAGCCGGATCAACCCCGATGAATCGAGACCACTGGCGACCAGGTCTTCGTGGCTGTCAAAGCTCTTGCCCGTACGGCTCGGACACCTGGTGTCCGTTTCGCTCGCGACGAGGAAGCCAGTGCCCGAGCTCGCCGGTCGCTTGCGGGACCTGGGATTCGAACTGGAACTTCCCGACCACGTCCCCGCCGATTTGGCGGATGGGGATGTGATTCTCCTCAGTGAGAAGTGTGACGGGCGAGACCCGTGGCTCAGGTTGTCGTCGAAGGTAGGCGCCGGACACCTGCTGGCCGCGGCCGCCGCGACCGGGCGCACTGTCGCTCAGGTCGCCGACCGGCTGACGCGGTTCGGGTACCGCGTGCCCGACGTCGAAGCTTTCCCGCTCGCTTACGACCGGAACGACCTGGTACTGGTGAGCGTGAACCAGGATGGGAAATCGCCTTGGCATGCCGGAGACTGGGTGCAGTTGGGGCATCTGCTGGCCGGTGCGCTCAAGACCGGGAGGTCACCCCGCGAGGTCGCGGACAGATTGAGGCTGTTCGGATTCCATATCCCGGCAGCGGAGGAAATTCCGGACCGTGTCGAGCAGTTCGACCCCCTGCTACTGAGCTTCGGCCTCACCGGCAGGTCCCCCTGGCTTTTGCCCAGGTTTGGGGTCACCGCAGGCCGTGTCTTCAGCCTGGCTGCGGACACGGGAATCTCGCCACCCCTCATTGGGGCGAGACTCCATGCACTCGGTTTTCGCCCGCCTGAACTGCCGGAAATCCAGCCGGACGACGCGGTATTGATAAGCCGGGATCTCGACGGCCGCGCGCCTTGGCTGAGTGTGTGGGAGACGGTCCCGTGGGGCCACCTGCTGGTGGCCTCCCAGCTCCTCGGTCGATCGCCCGAGGAGGTGGGCAAGCGGCTGGGCCTGCTCGGTTACCAAGTGGAGACGCCCGGTTCGCACTCGTTCGACGGCGGGGATCCTGGTGACAAGCTCCTTGTGAGCATGCTCCGGAACGGCAGAAGTCCCTGGCGGAGCGTCGACAAACCCCTCACGATCACCGAGGTCCTCCAGATTGCGAAGGAGTCCGGGCGGCGCAGGATCGACGTCGCGAAACGGCTCGGGCGACTCGGATACGAGGTTTCGGAGTCATCTCTGCTGCCAGAGGAGTCGGAGGTGATCGACCAGTTGATGATCCTGCCGGACCAGAACCTTCGTGGCGCGCGGCCACTGGACATCGAGCGGGTGGTGCCGCCGGGGCACATCTACGCCACCGCCCGGAACCTCGGCCTATCAGTGCCCCAGGTGGTCGCCGGGCTGCGCCGGTTCGGGTTCCGCATTCCTCCGCTTCCCGCTTACGAAAGGAAGATCACTGAGGACGAGGTCCGTCTCCTCAGCAAATACCTGAACGGAAGGTCGCCGTGGCTGCCGGCCGAGGAGCCGGTGCCGCCCGCACACGTGGTGAGAATCTTGGCGGCGGGATGGGAATTGCCGCGAGCGGTCGAAGGACTGGCGATGTTCGGCATGCGGATTGCCAAGCCTTCCCGCTCGCGCTTCGGCCATGCCGACAACGTCATCCCGAAGTTGTCACGTGGCAGGTAGTACGACGGGTCAGCTGCGCTGGGCAAAGCAGCCGAAGGCTACCGGCTGCGTGTGCTCGCACTGGATGACGAGTGTGCGGCTGTAGCACGGCGGATCTTCGGGGAGTATCTCGACGGTCTCGGTGACCGGGCGACTGCCAACGGGCTGAACCGTGATGGCATCGCGTGTCCGTCGATGAACCGGCCCGAGGAGAATCGGCATAGGCTCGCCGACGGCTGGCAGGGCAGCATTGTGCGCTCGATCCTGGAGAATCCCCGCCACACCCGCTACGTATTCTTCGGTCGCTGGACGAAGAAGGAGACCTTGCTCGATCCGGACGACGTGGCGGCGGGACACGTTGTCCGGTCCCGTCGCTCGGCGCCGGAGCGGGTGGTTCGCTCGCGGACGCAGGCGCATCCGGAGATCGTGTCGGTAGAGATGTTCACGCAGGCACAGTTGCTGCGGCGCGCCAAGTCAGCGGGCGGCTTCGCGACCGCGCGAAAGTCGGAGCGCAGGGCGTCGGGCGTAGCGCGGACATACCTGTTGCGCCGTCGTGTTCGGTGCGTAGCGTGCGGCCGGAAGATGCGGGGCGAGACCGTACGCGAGTCCGCCTACTATCGGTGCGCGGCGCGGACGATCGCTCCAGGCTCTCCGCAATTGGCGGACCACCCAAAGACGGTGAACCTGCGCGAGGACACAGTGGTGTCAGACATCAATGTCTGGCTGATGCGGGTTTTCGCACCCGAGAACGTGGACACGACGGTCGCAGGACTGCTTGATGTTCGGAGCTTGCCGGATGCCGGAGCAGGCACCGCGACCGCACGGAAGCGGCTAGCGCATACTGACGCCCGCCTGCGGCGATATCAAGCCGCCACCGGATCGGCGCGTAGACCCGGCCGCGCTGGTGGACGTGATCCACCAGGCTCAAGCTGAACGTGCGGCGGCGCTCGCCGAACTGGCGAATACGCCCGAGGAGAAGCGAATCACCGACGCAGAGGTCTATGCGATGATCGACTCGCTTGGTGACGTCGCGACAGTGCTCACGGCGAAAAAGCTGCCCACGCTCGAATGGCTATACCGTCGGCTGGACCTCGAACTGCGCTACAAACCAAAAGAACGGACTGTCGATGTGACGGTCCGTCCCCGTGTGGTTAGCGCGTGTGTCCGAGGGGGAGTTGCACGCTAACCACACGCCTGCAGTTCGCTGTGTGATGTCCCGAAACACGGGTGTCCTCCTGACAGTCCGCTCTGTGAGAGTTGAGGAGGGTGCCGAACAATCGACCAGTTCATCTCAGGGAATCCGCGCGGTCGTTAACCTGCCGTTGCGCGCGGTGGACCAGCGGCAAGCAGAGCTAAGGGGCCGGTCGGTCACGGCACTTCCACGCCCCGGGCATGGACCTCGTCGCGTTATTACACCGCCGAGTCGACGCGATGCTTCACAGCCGTGCGCCACATCGACGCGGCCCTCTTCGCCTGACCGCTCTCCACTCGAAGCACCGGCGACGGATCGTGAGCCCGGACGTAAACGGTCAGGACGGCTGCTGGCTCAGGAACGCGGTGAGGGCATCCCGGGTCTCGAGAAGTCGATGAGCCTTGTCATCCATCTCGTCGCGGATCTCCGTCACCCGGGCCATGATCCCAGAACACTCCCCCTCGAGCGGACCGGCTTCGCCCGTACACGGCAGGACGCGTTCAATCAGTGTCATGGGGAACCCCAGGTCGAGCAGCGACTTGATGGTCGAGACCACACCCACCGTCGCCTCGTCATAGTCACGATATCCATTGGGCCGCCGGACGGACGATATCAAGCCGAGCTCCTCGTAGTACCGCAGGGACCTCGGACTTGCTCCGGACGCCCGGCTCAGCTCGCCGATCTTCATGCCCCACGCTCGCTTCCACTTGACATTGACACCGATGTAAGAGTTTAGCGTGCTGGTTCGACAGCGAAACCGCTGAGGAACGGAATCACCATGAAGGTCTTCATCACCGGCGGGACGGGCTATCTCGGCACCGTCCTCGTCGAGCACCTCGTCACGGCCGGACACGACGTCGCAGCCCTTGCCCGCTCGGACGCCGGCGCCGCCCGCCTGCACGAGGCGGGTGCCACACCTGTGGCTGGGTCGCTCAGCGACACCGCCGTCCTCACGGGCGCTGCGGCAGCGGCCGATGCCGTCATTCATGCCGCGGTCGACTACACGATGACCGACGAATCGACGGCGACGGAACTGGCCGCAGTCAAGGCGCTGGTCGCCGGCGCCGCGTCCGGGACTGTCCCGAAGCCGTTCGTGTTCACCAGCACCGGGCTGGTCTACGGGTTCGAGGAGGACCAGGACACGTCGGAGGATGCTGTTCTGCCGGAGGTCAGCGCGCAGCCGGTGAAGGTCGCGGCTGAACGCATCGTCCGCGGCGAGGCAGGCATCTCCGGCATCGTGATCCGCTCCGGGCTGGTCTTTGGCCGCGGTGGCTCCGCGCTCGTGACGGGACTGATCCAGTCCGCCCAGCACACCGGCACGTCGATCTACGTTGGAGACGGGGAGAACGCATGGACCCCCATCCACATCGACGACCTCGCCGACCTGTACGTCGCGGCGCTCGAACACCCGGTCTCTGGCGTCTATAACGCTGTCGGCGCCGTGCCGTTCGCGTTCCGAGCGCTCGCTGAAGCGATCGGAGACCTGACCGGGAAGCCGGTGGCATCCGTGCCGCTCGAGGTCGCGGAACAGAACTTCGGACCGGCCGCCCGCACCCTGACGACGACGAGCCGCCTCGATGCGTCCAAGGCCCGCGACACCTTCGGCTGGAGTCCCGCGCCGCGATCGCTGACCGACGATGTCCGTTCCGGCTCTTACGCCGAGGCCGCTGCGAGATGACGGCCTGATGGACCATCTTCCTAGTGCCGCGTCACGCAACGTTGGGTAGGTAATCCGGACGGCGGACCTTTGAGCCGACCGCGAAGTGGCGTTTGGGGCGGCAATGCCGGTTGCGCCAACGGAGATAGCCGGCGTTCGCGGCTTCCTGAACGTTATGAGAGGGATAGTCGCTGCCATCCCACTCGGTGACCTGGGCCTTGGCGTGTGGCTTGTAGTTGTCGCAGCTCCGCCTCCGCTTCCCAGTCGGGGAGCGGAGGCGGAGCTGTTTGCAAAAGTCGAGGAACTGCGGCCGGCGTTTGCGGTCACGGTACCGGTAGAACACCTGCCCGAGACCAGATCCAGCCTGGCGAACATCTGCCGCATTCCGGCCTTCCGGTTATGAGTGGCGCGCAGTCGGGCTGGTTGGCCACGCCGGAACCAGCCGTGACCAGAGCGGGGTTGCGGGTTCAGTGGCCCGAACTCGTCGACACAGATCACGCGACCATGGGTGGGTGGATGGTCATACAGGTCCAGGATGCGGGCCATCTTGGTGGCGAAGTCCGGGCAGCGGCGGAGACGCTGAAGAAGCGACTCGCGACAGCGGAGACACGGCTGCGTCGTCTTCAAGCGGCGATCGAAGCCGGTGTCGATCCGGCAGCCCTGGCCGAGTCGATCAGCGAGGCGCAAGCACAGCGCACCACCACCCAACACGATCAATGACGCTGAGCTGTACGCGAGGATCGACCCGCTCGGTGACGATGGTACTGCGTTGAAGTACGCGAACCTGGATGCCCTGGAACGACTCTACGACAAGTTGAATGTTCAGCTCGAATGCGAACCAACAGGACGCACCGCCATCGCTTCGGTGTCGCCCCGTGTGGTTAGTGCGTGTGTCCGAGGGGACTTGCACACCTGTTCGTTGCATCCGCGCACGGGATGCGTGTTCATGCGATTGACCATAGCTGGAGTCAGTGCTTGACTGCCAGTCGGATCAGTTGGCTGGGAAAGAATATTCGACCATTTGCTAGTGCGTGGCAATACTGCTGCTCGCCGTGCTGCACGGTCCGCTTCATTGTTCTGATGCAACTTGAGGCTTGCGGTGCTGAGAACGTGGTTTGGGCGCCAGCCCGTTAGGCAGCACTGCGACTCGCGGGCGCGGTTCGTCCTGCGCGGGAACAGATTCCTCGCGGCCGCCGGAGCCGGTTCGTCGGACCTGCTGTTCTGCGCGCAACCGGTTTCGTGCCGCGACGATCTCGCGAAGCGTCCGCCGGCCCTCCGCCGCCAACCGCTGATGACCTGCGGCTCGGCCAGTCACGGCCGCCGGTCTGCAGCCTTGTGCCACCTTGACACGCCCGCTACATTGAGACCGAATTCAACTTCAGGAGCGCTCATGGTGGCGAAGACGCCTGCGAACACGAACTCACGTAAGGGCATGTCCGGAGCGGTGCGTGTCGGCGACTTGATCTTCCTTGCCGGCCAAATAGCGTTCGATGAGAACAGCGACGTCGCCGTGGGTGACATCGAGGCCCAAGCCACGCAGTGCTTCCGCAACATCGAACGGGAGTTGGCCGAATTCGGCGCGACCCTCGACGACCTGGTCGAGGTCACGGCCTTCGTCGCGCACCCCTTCAACCTCGATGCCTATGTGCGGGTTCGAACCCAAATGTTCTCGCCGACCCACCCGCCGGCGACCACGAGTGTCGTAGCCGCGCTCGGATCGCCCAATTGGCTGGTCGAGGTGAAGGCCATCGCAGCCATTGGCCCCTGGACCGAGAACGCAGAATAGAGTCGGAAAGCTAAACAAGATATCGCAGGGAGACGGCGAATTCAATGCATGACTCGTCGGTGGGTACGCAGTGAGCTGGGACTTCAGTACGGACGCCGAGACCGAGGCGGAGCTGGTATGGACCCGTGAGTTCATCGATACACAAGCGATTCCTCTGGAGGCGCTTGCCCTGCCTGTCAACGAGTTCGACCGTGCGGCCGCGCCGCTGATCGACCAGGTCAAGGCGCGCGGGTTGTGGGCGGCGCACCTAGGACCTGAACACGGTGGAACCGGACGCGGACAGTTGCGCTTGGCATTGATGAATGAAATCGTCGGCCGATCGCGGGTAGGTCCGATTCTGTTCGGCACCGCACCACCGGATTCAGGAAATCTGGAACTACTTGCCGCGCACGCCTCCGCAGAACAGCGAGAGCGGTACTTTACTCCGCTACTGGATGGGACGGCTCGATCCTCAGTCGCGATGACCGAGCCCGGGGCTGGTGCTGATCCGACGTTGTTGAGTTCCCACCTGGAGCGCTCCGGTGACGGCTGGGTACTCAATGGGCACAAATGGTTCGCGACGAACGCGTCGCTCGCGGACTTCCTGTTGGTGGTAGCCGTCACTGATCCTCAGGCGCCGCCGCAAGAACGGGCCACTGTTGTGATCGTCGATCGAGACACGCCTGGCGTGGAGGTTCGGCGGGATATCGCGTCAATGGAGGATCCCGATCCATTGCCGGGGCAGATCGAGAATCACTGCGAAGTGACGTTCACCGACGTGAAGTTGCCCGCGAAGGCTGTGCTCGGCCGGCGTGGGCAAGGTTTTGCCATGATGCAGGAACGGCTCGGTCCCGCTCGGGTGCATCACTGCATGCGGTGGATCGGCCAGGCCCAGCGGGCACTCGACATGCTGTGCGAGCGCGCGACCTATCGCTATTCGCACGGCTCGACCCTGGCTGACAAGCAAACCGTCCAGAACTGGATCGCCGACTCGGCCGCCGAGATAGCCGCCGCCCGCCTGCTCACGCTCCACGCCGCCTGGCGGATCGACACGGTCGGGTCCAAGGAGGCGCGCAAGGACATCGCACTGATCAAATTCTACGGCGCCAAGGTCCTGCACGACGTGATCGATCGCGCCATCCAGGCTCACGGCTCGCTCGGCTTCTCCGCAGACCTGCCGCTGGAGGCGATGTACCGCCGCGCCCGCGCCGCGCGTATTTACGACGGTCCCGACGAGGTGCACCGACAGAGCGCGGCGCGCCTGCTCCTGCGGGACTACAAGCCACCCGCCGACGGCGTACCGCTCGAGTACGTTCCGCGCCGTCGCGAGGCCGCCCTTCGCCAGTTCGCAGTGGACGAGCCCGGCGGCACCAGCTAACGACGTTTCACAACGAAAGGGGATGCCAATGACGTCTACCATTCGATACGAGGTTGTGGAAGGGATCGCGATGATCACGCTTTCCCGGCCCGAAAAACGCAACGCGCAGAACGTGCGGATGACTTATGAATTGAACGACGCGTTCGACAGGGCAGCGCGCGACGATGATGTGAAGGTTATCGTTTTGGCCGGCGACGGGCCGCACTTCTCCGCCGGGCACGATCTGGACGACGTGGTGTGGCACGAGGAGTTCGAACAGGTCAGTACCTGGGGTGGATACGGGGAACCGGGCGCCGAGGGCTGGGTGGCCCGGGAGGAGGAGATCTACCTCCAGATGTGTGCGCGATGGCGATCGATTCCCAAGCCGACCATCGCCGCTTGCCATGGCAAGACCATCGGCGGCGGCCTGATGTTGGCCTGGGTGTGTGACCTGATCGTGGCGTCCGACGATGCGACGTTCGCTGATCCCGTGGTGGCGATGGGGATCTGTGGGGTCGAGTGGTTCGCGCATCCGTGGGAGCTCGGACCACGCAAGGCGAAGGAGATGCTCTTCACCGGGGATTTCTGGACGGCGCAGGAGGCTCACCGGTTGGGCATGGTCAACCATGTCGTTCCGCGGGCTGAGCTGACCGAATTCGCCCTCAGCCTGGCCCGGAGGATCGCGGCGCAGCCGATGTTCGCCCTGCGCCTGGCCAAGGAGGCGGTGAACCAGGCCGTCGACGTGCAGGGGCAGCCCTCCGCAATCCGCGCCGCGTTCACGCTCCACCAACTCGGCCACAGCCACCTGCTCGAGCGTTTCGGGATTTGCATGGACCCGGCCGGCATTCCACCGGCGTTACAGGAACGCTTTCCGTCCGCCGAACCTGGCGACGTGCTCCGCGAGCGCCGCCGAGCGGCCCGTGCCGGCACCAAGCCGTGAGATGCGCGGCAGCACCGGACCCTTCGCCCGAGCTGATTCAGACCGGTGACGAACGGGAGCACTCCGGAAGCCCGGCGATCTGATGGGCGCCGACGACCCGCCGAACCTGCCGCTTGATCGGCTGGGGACCTGGCTCGAGGCACAGGTACCGAAGGTGGTTCCGCCCTTGATCGGGACCCTCGTCGCGGGCGGGCGCTCCAACCTGACATACCGGCTCATCGATGCGTGTGGTCGTTCGCTTGCATTACGCCGACCGCCGGCCCACACCGAGGTGCCGGGCGCGCACGACATGGTCCGCGAGTTCCGCATCCTCCGAAGCCTTGCGGAGCGGTCGCGGGTCCACGTTCCAACGCCGCTCGCGTTCTGCCGCGATACGGCGCTGATCGGGGTGTCGTTCTATGTCATGGAGTTCGTCGAGGGGATCGTCGCGCGCGACCCTGACACCGCCGCCGCACTGCCTGAGTCCGCGCGGCGCACGGCCGCCTTCGCACTCGTCGACGAACTGGTCGAGCTGCATCTGACCGATGCGGCCGATGTCGGGCTCGGCGATCTTGGACGATCGACCGGCTATGTGGAACGCGAGCTTCAGCGTTGGTCCGGCCAGATATCAGGCACCTCGGCAGCCAGCCGGCTACTTGCCGAGGTGCACACCCGGCTTGTCGGACAAATGCCACCACAACGTCGCACCGCGCTGGTGCATGGCGACTACGGGCTTGACAATGCGATCTTCGCGGCCAACGGGGAGCTGCGAGCGGTGCTGGATTGGGAGTTGTGCACGCGGGGCGACCCGCTCGCCGACTTGGGCTGGCTGCTGTTGTTCTGGCAGCCCGAGTCCGACCTGACAGAGGTCCTGCCACGTGGCACCACACTTCGCGGATTCCCGGGCCGGCAGGAGCTCACGTCGCGATATGCCGCCGCGACGGGCGCCGAATTGCGGGACCTGTCCTATTACGTAGGTCTTGCGGCCTGGCGGCTCGCGATCATCACTTTGGGCGTCGCCTCACGATATCGAACTGGTGGCCGAGCCGGATCAGACGTCGATATCCACCGTCTGAACGGCGACGTGGAGCGGCTCGCTATAGCCGCTTCGCGCCACGTGTGATGGTCGCCCAACTCGCCCGTCGCGGCCGAGGTAAGCCGGCACGGCATCATGGTGAACGCGGTAGCACGCGGCCCCACCCTTGCACCTGAAGGTGAATTCGGATACAGTCCGCGGTAAGGGTTATCAGCTGCGATGGGGGGTCGGCACATGGAGCCATCGTCCGCCTCACGGAGCCGGCCGGTTGCTCGTAGGCACTCGCCGCGCAGCGGCGAACACTCACGCGGCGCTGCCGTCTCGAACGTGTTCATGCCCGGGTCTTGCATGGTGCGAAGCGCTTACTCGACCAGGGCGAAGTGGCCGGTCAGTGAACGGTTGACAGTTATCCGAGCGAAGGCACCTGATGCGACGATCCGGTAATGCGGAGACTCGACGCCGGCAAGCGGAACCCCCCGCGTCGGCGAGCGAGCCAACCGTTCAGCGCCGCTCGCCACGCGCCGAGCGAACGCGGGCCCGCCTGTTGGTCGCGGCGCGGAAGGTCTTTGAACGTCAAGGATTCGTGAACGCGCGCATCACCGATATCGCGGAGACGGCAGCGGTCGCCATCGGATCCTTCTACACGTACTTCCGCACCAAGGAAGAAATCTTCGTTGCCTTGATATACGAGATGGAGGAAGAATTACTACGCCCCCATCGCGATATTGCCAGTTCGAAGAACGCCAGTATCTACGGTGCGGTCGAGTCGGCGAACCGCGACTACCTGAACACGTACCAGCGGAACGCTGCCCTGATGGCGGTGCTCGAGGAATTCTCAACCCTCGATGACGAATTTCGGACAATCCGCATCCGGCGTGGCATTGCGTACCAAGAGCCGAACATTCGCTCCATAAGGCGACTGCAGGAACGTGGTATCGCGGACCCCGAGCTGGACGCGGTTCTGACAGCCCACTCGCTCGGTGGCATGGTCAGCCGCGCCGCCTATCAGGCCTTCGTCCTCGAAACCAGCGACGATATCGATCAACTTGTCGCCACTCTGACCCGGCTGTGGCTGAATGCTCTCGGAATCGACCAGAAGTTCTGGTCAGAACCGCTCTAGCTTATGAGTGAAGCGCCGATCCTGAGCCTCGCTTCTGACAATTGGGCGCACACTCGGGCGAAACCCAAAGGATCTTTGACTCAGGCCGTGCATGAGGAAGGTCTATCGGGCGCGCTTCTGAGTGATCTGTCGCGAGGCGGCTGGGCGTGGCGCGGACCACGACCCGGTCGGCCATCCGGCGGACCGCACACCGTCCCTCTTCTGTTTTCAGATCGACGGCCAGACTGCGTTTGTTCCGGTTCACGCTGAGCGAGATGCCGCACCCGTCGAGCCAGGGCGGCGTGATCTGACGCTCGGTGAAGCCAGGTTTCGGGCAAGGCAATCAACACTATTTGCCGGTACCTGTGGCTTTTTGTTCTCGATGAAACCGCGTCAGCACTCCTCGTCGGGGTTGTGATCTCACTGACCGCGGCGTACCTTGAGGATGAATTCAACTTCAGGAGACTCTCATGGTCGAGAAGGCATCCGCCAACAGAATTCTGAGCAAGGGTATGTCCGGCGCCGTTCGTGCGGGCGATCTCGTATTCCTGGCCGGACAGATCGCCAACGACGAGGACGGCAACGTCGTTCCGGGTGACATCGAAGCCCAGGCGACACAATGCTTCCGCAATGTCGAACGCGAACTGAAGGCGTTCGGCGCGACCCTGGAGGACCTCGTCGAGGTCACCGCTTTCGTTGCCCATCCTTTCGATCTCGATGCCTATGTGCGGGTGCGCACGGGGGAGTTCTCGCCGGAGCATCCGCCCGCGACCACAACTGTCGTGGCCACCCTCGGGTCGCCGATCTGGCTGGTCGAGGTGAAGGCTGTCGCCGCCCTCGGACCGTGGGTCTAGGACTCCGGTCGCCACAGGGCAGCCCCAGGAGCCTTCACGGGCGCTGAGCAGGCATTGCCGTTCGCCGCGGGATCAGTCCGCAATGGACGGTCATATCGGCGCGCCCGCTCGCCGGAGCGGGCTGTTAGCCGCGGGCCCGCGGAGGCGGCGGCAAAGGCCAATTGTGACCCTTGCCACCGCCTCCGCGGACACCTAGCATGAGCCTGAACTCAACTTCAAGTTGCCCGCCGGGCCGGCATCCACCGGTACGTGTCACGTCGGGCTCGGGATCGGCCGGCGCGCGACGGCGCGCCTGAGGTCGCGTCCCGCGGTCTCACCATCGTTTCCCTCAAACGGTTCCTGGAGCAAAGGTGCATCAGAAACTCAGTCAACCCATCACACGTCGCATGGGCCTGTCCATCATCGCGTCCGTTGTCCTCGGCGGGGCGCTGGCCGCATGCGGATCATCATCAGGGGACAGCGGCGACACGACCACCGCTGATCCCGGGCTCGAAGGCGACGCCCGGTGGAAGGAGACGATCGCCGCGGCGGAGCGGGAGGGAGTCGTGGTCTTCTACAGCAGCGCGCCACAGACCGCGATCGACCGGCTCCAGAAGGCGTTCAAGGACAAGTACCCCAAGATCGACATGCAGCCGACCCGGGTGACGGGTCTCGAACTGGCCACCGCATTGGAGAACGAACGCCACTCGGGCGGGAGCGGCGCGGACATCGCACTGCACGACATGGTTCCGTTCCAGTACGACAACCTGGCGAATTTCACGCCGCCCACCGGGCCGAACCCGCAGCGTGCCGAGTTCAAACGCGAAGGCATCACGCTCAAAGGCGTGTCGCAAATGCACAACATCGTGCCGTTCGGCCTCGCCTACAACACCTCGCTGGTGCACACCCCGCCGACCGACTTCACCGCGCTCGCCGATCCGTCGTTCGCCGGTCAGGTCGGCCTGTTCGACTTCGCGTCGCCGGGCTCGGCGGATCTCTACGGCTTCCTGGTGCAGCACTACGGCGGCGAGGACTTCCTCCGGCGGGTCGCGGCCGGCAAGCCGCAGTTCTACCCGTCGGTCGCGCCGACATTGCAGGCGCTGACCTCGGGCGAAATCGCGATCACCGACTACGCGAGCAGCGTCGCGGTGCAGGACCTGGTGGATCAGGGGGCGCCGGTCAAGTTCGTGCCGACGAAGCCACAGTGGGCGATCCAGTTCTACACCTACATCGTCGGCTGGGCGAAGCACCCGAACGCCGCTCAGGTGCTGTACGACTTCATGGCGACCCCCGCCGGGCAACAGGCGATCAACAAGGACGCGATCAGTGTCCTGCCCAATATCCCCGGGACCGTCGGCCAGATCGGTGACGTGCAGACGATGAACGTCGAGAACGCCATCAATGCCAACACGGTCAATGCGGCCAACGCCCGGTGGCGCGCGATCTTCGGACGGTGACGACGTGGCAGGCGTAGCGACCCACACGGTTCCCGGCGTCGGCCTTCCCCACGACCTCGTGGGGAAGGTGGCGATCGTCCTGGGCGCCGAACGGCGGAACAGCATCGGTCGTTCCGTGGCGACCGCACTGGCCGCCCGAGGGGCGGAGGTCGCGGTGACAGGGACGGCCGCTTTCACGAGCACCGGCGATCCGGGGTGGCGCGGTGCCGACTCCGTCCGCGCCGATCTCACCGAACGCCTTGGCGTTCGGGCATCTTCGCACCTCGTCGATGTGCTGGCGGAGGAACAGGTCGATCGGCTCGTCGCCGATGTCGCCGGACAGCACGGCCGTGTCGACATCCTGGTCAACACTGCGGCCGTGCCGGCCGGAGACGCCAGTCCGGTGACGGAAATCAGGTTGCCGGACTGGCAGCGGACGCTCGCGGTGAATCTCACCGGCGCCATGCTCGCCAGCCGCGCGGCAGTGCGCTGGATGATCGAGCACGACGTCGCGGGCCGGATCGTCAGTATCGGTTCGGTACACGGTCGCGAAGGAGTCGCCTTTCGCGCGGCCTATTCCGCGTCGAAGTTCGGTCTGGTCGGCCTCATGCAGAGCTTGGCCCAGGAACTCGCCGTCTCGGGTATCACGGTCAACACCGTGTGTCCCGGGGTGGTCGCCACGGACCGGGTCAGCGGTGCCGACGAGGAGAGCCTGCGCCGGCTCGTGGGCAAGATACCCATGGGGCGGATGGCCACCGGCCAGGACATCGGCGAGGTCGTCGCCTTTCTTTGCACGCCCGCGGCCGCCTACATCACCGGGCAGGCCCTCAACGTCGATGGTGGATGGCAGATGCGATGAGCGGGACGGACGACGACTTGGCCGGCGGATACGCCGAGACACCGGAATGGCCGAAGCTGCCGCGAGATCTGGACTTCGCCGGCGACGCGGCGGCAGTCGCGATCGGACCGGACGAGCTGATCTACGTGTTCAACCGCGGTCCACAAAGGATGATCATCCTCCGGCCGGACGGCACATATGCCGGGGGATGGGGTGACGCCGGCACCTATGCGCGCCCGCACGGGGTGACTGCCTGTGCGGACGGTGACCTCCTCCTCGTCGACGCGGGGTCGCACATCGTCGAGAAGGTCCACCCGGACGGCGAGCGGGTGTTGCGATTGGGTATCCATGGTCGCGCGTCCACGGCGTATTCCGGGGAGCCGTTCAATCAGCCCACGGATGCCGCCGAACACCCGCGGACGCGCGAGATCTTCGTCGCCGACGGGTACGGGAACTCGCGCATTCACCGCCACGACGCCGACGGGCGGCACGTGCTGTCGTGGGGTGAGCCGGGGACCGGCGCGGCACAACTGTCGAACCCGCACGGGATCTGCTTTCTCGACGACGACCACTTGGCCGTGTGCGACCGGGAGAACTACCGGATACAGATCTTCGAACTCGACGGAAAACTGGCCGGGACCTGGCATTGGCACCACCCCTGTGCCATTCGCCGGTCCGGCGACCTGCTCTACATCGCGGAACTGGGGCCACCGTCCTATATGCACGGAACGATTCCGAACATGGGGTGCAGTGTGACGATCGCGAACAAGGACGGAAAGGCACTCGGCCGGCTCGGTGGCCGTTTACCCGGTGTCGAGGACGGCAGGTTCCTCGCACCACACGGAATGGCTGTCGCCGAGGACGGTGCCCTCTATGTCGCGGAAGTGAACGCGGTGTACCTCGAGGCTCTCGGAAAACCGGTTCCGCCGCGAGAGACGCTGCCCTGCCTGCGCCGCTGGAGCCGAACATGACCGCGAAGCCAGTATCCTATGGCGACATTCTGTGGAAGCCGTCCCCGGAGGCCGTCGACGGTCTCCGGCTGACGGCGTACACCCGCTGGCTCGCGGAGACACGCGGCCTGCACTTCGCCGGCTACCACGAACTCTGGGCGTGGTCCATTCGCGATCTTCCCGCGTTCTGGCAGTCGATCATCGACTTCTTCCGCATCCACTTGCACACCCCGCCCGACACAGTCCTCACGGACGACCCGATGCCGTCGACACGCTGGTTCCCCGGGGCCACGGTCAATTACGCCGAGCACGCGCTGCGGCACACGGGCGATGCCCCGGCGATCCTGGCGTTCTCACAAACGCGAGATCGGCAGAGCCTGACGTTCGACGAGCTTCGTGATCAGGTCGGCCGGGCCGCGGAGGGACTCCGCCGCCTCGGTGTCGCCAAAGGCGACGCCGTCGCCGGATACCTGCCCAATTGCGCCGAAGCCGCCGTACTCCTGCTCGCCTGTGCGTCTATCGGCGCCGTGTTCTCGTCGTGTGCCATCGAGTTCGGCACCGCGCTCGTCGTGGACCGCCTCACTCAGATCGCCCCAAAGGTGCTGGTCGCCGCGGACGGCTATCGCTACCACGGCAAGGAAATCGACAAGCGGAGCACCATCGAGTCGATCTCGGCTTCGTTGCCGTCGCTCGAAGCCGTGGTCGTCGTGCCGTATGCCTTCCCCGAGCGCGAGACCGACGCCATGTCCTGGGCGGAGCTGACGAGTGAACAGGGCACGCTCTCGTTCGAGCCGGTCGACTTCGACCACCCGCTGTACGTGCTCTATTCGTCGGGCACGACCGGGCCGCCGAAGGCGTTCGTGCACTCCCACGGACGCATTCTCGTCGAGCATTTCAAGGCGCTGGGCCTGCATCTCGACCTGGGGCCCGGCAACCGGCTGCTCCAACCCACCACCACCGGCTGGATGCTGTGGAACGTCGGGGTTTCGGCGCTGCTGGTGGGTGCGACGATGGTCTGTTTCGACGGTGACCCGCTCTACCCCGATCCGGCGGAGATCTGGCGGATCGTGCACGACAGCGGGGCCACAGTGCTCAACACGGGTGCGGCTGTCGTCGTCGGAACGATGCGCAGCGGCCGGATTCCACGAGACGAGGTGGACCTCTCGGAGCTTCGTACGGTGTCCGTGACCGGATCTCCGCTTCCGCCGGTAGCCTTTCAGTGGCTGTACGACGCGGTCAAGCCGGACGTGTTCGTCACATCCGCGTCCGGTGGGACCGACGTGTGCACCGGATTCCTCGGTGGCGTGCCGTCGCTGCCCGTCACTGCCGGGGAGCTGACGGCTCCCTATCTCGGGGTGGCGCTCGACTCCTACGACGAGCACGGACGACCGGTGCGCGACGCCGAGGGTGAACTGGTGGTGACCCGGCCGCTGCCGTCGATGCCCGTGGAACTCCTGCACGACCCGGACAAGATCCGCTACCGCAAGAGCTACTTCGACGTCTACCCCGGGGTCTGGCGGCACGGGGACTGGATCCGCATCGGGTCGAACGGCGCGAGCGTCATCAGCGGCCGCTCGGACGCCACACTGAAGCGGGCCGGGGTGCGGATCGGCACCGGTGAGATCTACTCGGTGCTCGACCGGATCGGCGAACTCGACGACACCGTCGTCGTGCACCTCGACGGCGGGGGAGCGGACGTGCTCGTCCTCGTCGCCGCGCCGCGGTCCGGCGTGCCGGGCGACGAACAACTGGCGTCGTGTATTCGCAAAGCGATCCGCGCGGATCTGTCGCCCCGGCACGTTCCGGATGCCGTCCATTTCGTGCCGGCGCTGCCACGGACGATCAGCGGGAAGAGGTTGGAGATTCCGGTGAAGCGCATCCTCGGTGGCGCGCGCCCGGACGAGGTGCTCGATCCCGAGGCGGTCACGAATCCGGCGTCGCTGGTGCATCTGGAGGCTGTGCGTGACGCGCTCGCGGCAGCCGCCCGTTCCGAATCCGAGTGAATGACGACCGAACAGGCAGGCATGGACATCACCGAACTCCTCAGCACGGCTTCGTCAATGACGAGACCTGACCCGGTTGCCGGCAGCGCCCGGCCGGGTTCCATCGTTTTCGGATCAGGCGTGCCGGATCCCGTTCTCTACCCCCGCGCGTCGCTCGTCCGGGAGATCAGCAGGGTGCTCAGCGAGCCGGGAGTCGATCTCGGCTACAGCCGTGGCCGGGGGCAGCCCGCGTTGTGTGCCGCCGTCGCGGATCGGCTCAATGTCAGATCGGGGAGCACGCTGGACGGCGACGACATCACGATCACGGCCGGAGCGTCGGGTGCGCTGCAGGCCACCGCCGCCGCACTGCTCGACCCGGGAGATGTCGTCGTGGTCGAGGAGTACACCTATCCGGCCGCCGTGGACACCTTCCGGCAGCGGGGCGCGACTGTCGTCACCGTCCCGACCGACGAGCACGGCATCGACGTGCACGCCCTGGGCGCCGAACTGGATGCCCTGGCCGGCGCTGGCCGCCGGGTCAAGGCCGTCTACACGATCGCCCCGTACCAGAGCCCCACCACCGTGACGTTGAGCGCCGAACGCGCCGGCGTCCTCGTCGACCTGGCGGCGCGGCACGGCGTTCTGGTCGTTGTCGACGACACCTACGGAGAGATCCAGTTCACCGGGCGGTCGCCGCTGCACGGGCCACTCCTGTCCAGCGGGCAGGCCGTACACCTCGGATCGTTCAGCAAGACGCTCACGCCGGCACTGCGGCTCGGGTGGGTCGCGGGGAATCGAGGCGTCGTCGACGCGATCACGGCGATGCGCACGGACATCGGCGTCAGCCTCGTCCTGCAGGAGGCCGTGGCGCGAATGCTCGCCTCGGGCGAGTACGCCGAGCACGCGGCCACCGCGAGCCGCCACTACCTGCGCAAGCGAGACCTCCTGCTGGACGTTCTGGACACCGAATGTGCCGGCATGGCCAGCTGGCAGGTGCCGGAGGGATCGTTCTTCCTGTGGTTGAGGACTTTCTCCCCGACCGAGGAGATCGCCGCCGCGGCGAGCGATCTCGGGGTGGGTTTCGTGCCCGGCAGTGTCTTCGCCGTCGACGGCGAAGACCGGCACCACCTGCGGCTGGCCTTCGGCTTCGTGGGCCTCGACGAGCTGGCCGACGGCGCCCGCCGGCTCGCCCGGTCGATGTCGCGGGCGTCCGGAAACGAGCCAGTGAGCGCGGTCGGGCGATGAGAGTCGGCGCGGTGCTGCCTACGACGGAGATCGGCGCGGACACGGGCGCCGTCGCGCATTGGGCGGCAGGGGCGGATGAGTGCGGCTTCGACGCGATCGTGCTCTACGACCACGTCGTGGGCGCCGAGCACCAGGGACGAACCCCGCCCATCACGCGCGACTACGACGAACGGACCTCGTTCCGCGAGCCGTTCGTGCTGCTGGGCTACCTCGCGGCGGTGACACGCACGGTCGAGCTGATGACCGGTGTCCTGGTCCTGCCGCAGCGGCAGACGGCGCTTGTCGCGAAACAAGCGGCCGAGGTCTCCCTGCTCAGCGGCGGGCGGTTCACGCTGGGCGTGGGCATCGGGTGGAACGTCGTGGAGTACGACGCGCTCGGCATGAGCTTCGGCGACCGTGGGCGACGCCTCGACGAGCAGGTGCGTCTGCTGCGCATGCTGTGGGCCGACGATGTCGTCAGCCTTGACGGCCGGTTCCATCGGATCGACCGCGTCGCCATCAGCCCCCGCCCGGACAAACCCATCCCGCTCGTGTTCGGTGGCGGCTCCGCCACCGCGCTCCGGCGTGCCGCCCGACTGGGCGACGGGTTCCTCTTCAACGCCCCGTCGCCGGAGGCGCTGGATCTCCACGCGACGCTCGACGCGCAACTGGCTGGTGCCGGCCGTGCGCGGGAGGGGTTCCGTGTCCTGGTCCAGGTGCACGCCTGCCACGGCGAGGAGCAGCTGAGGCACAGCCTCGCGCCCTGGCGGGGGAGGGACGTCGACGACGTCGTCATTTCGACGATGCGCAACCGCATGATCGGCGCCACCGCTGACGTGTGCGACGGCGCCGAGGAGCATCTCGCCCTCCTCCGCAGAACGCGTGAGATCGTCCGGGAGGTACTGGGTGACTAGCCAGGACACGGCGGGGCTCGCGGCGCTCGACTCGGCCGACGAGGCCTATCGGCTCGATGGCAAGGTCGCTTTCGTCACCGGCGGCGCGTCGGGGATCGGGTTCGCCACGGCGGCGGTGCTGAGCCGCCAGGGCGCCGCGACGGTGCTGCTCGACATCGACGCCGACGGTGCCCAACGGCGAGCGGAATCCTTGCGCGCCACCGGGCATCGAGCAGCGGCCGTCGGCGTCGACCTGGCTGACAGCGACGACATCCGGCGCGCCTTCGGGGCCGGGCTCGCCGCGTTCGGCGCCTTGGACATCCTGGTCTGCTCGGCGGGTGTGGTCGGTAGCCCGCACGGCGTGCTGGACGTACCCGAGAGCGTCGTCGAGACGAGCCATCGCGTGAACGTGCACGCGAACTTCGTGCTCTCCCGGCTCGCGGGTGAGCACATGATCGGCCACGGCGTGCGAGGCCGCGTCGTCTACCTCAGTTCCAGCTCCGCGTTTCGCGCCGAGATGTCCTATCCCCACTACTCGACGACGAAAGCCGCGCTGGGACAGCTGGCCCGCAGCTTCGCGGCGGAGGTCGGGCGGTACGGGATCACCGTCAACGCGGTGGCGCCCGGTCCCACGAACACCCCGATGAATGCCGGTGGCCGGGCCCAGCTCGACGTCCGGGTCCGGTCGGGGCCACTGAAGAACCTGACGGGGTGTGCGGCCGAGCCGGAGGACGTCGCGGAGGTCGTCGCGTTCCTCTGCCTCCCCGCGAGCCGGCTCATCACCGGGCAGGTGATCCAGGCCAGTTACGGCGCCATCGTCTGAGGCCCATCGCAACACCCGTATCGCCGAAGTAAGGAGTAGCCGACCCGTGACCGCACGAACGGCCCCGCCCGCCGCGGGACTCAATGATCTGGAGATCTCCGAGAAATCGAGGCCACTCCTCGACGACGTGCGGTCGTTCGTCGCCGAGGAGATCGAGCCCGTCACCGCGAAGTTCTACGAGCTGGGCGCGAACCGTCTGGAACGCTGGTCGTATGCGCCGGGGCAGCTGGAGCTGCTCGAGACGTTGAAGGACAAGGCGAAAGCCAATGGCCTGTGGAACTTCTTCCTGCCGGACGCCCGGACGGGGCAGGGGCTCTCGAACCTCGACTACGCCTACATCGCCTTCGAGCTGGGCCGGAACCCGCTCGCTCCGGAATGCCTCAACTGCGCGGCACCGGACACGGGGAACATGGAGGTGCTCGAACGGGTCGGCACGCCCGAACAGCGCGAGCAGTGGCTCACCCCACTGCTCGACGGGCGGATCCGCTCGGCCTTCGCCATGACCGAGCCCGGCAGCGCGTCGTCGGACGCCCGGAACATCGCCTGCTCCGCGGTTCGCGATGGCGGAGACTGGGTGATCAACGGCGAGAAGTATTTCATCTCGGGCGCCGGTGACCCGCGTTGCCGGCTCCTCATCGTCATGGTCAAGACCAATCCGGACGCGGCGCCCCGGCAGCAGCATTCGCAGATCCTGGTGCCGTTGCCGCACCCCGGTGTCGAGATCGTCGGACCGATGCATGTGTTCGGCCGGGACGAGGCCCCGCACGGGCACATGCACATCTCGTTCCACGACGTGCGGGTGCCACAGTCGAACGTGCTCCTCGGGGAAGGGCGGGGTTTCGAGATCAGCCAGCTTCGCCTCGGGCCCGGACGCATCCACCACTGCATGCGCTCCGTCGGGGCCGCCGAGCGTGCGCTGGACCTGATGGTCAGGCGGGGACAGGACCGGACGGCGTTCGGGCGGCCGATCATCGCACTCGGCAAGAACACGGAGTGGGTGAGCCGGTCCCGCATCGAGATCGAGGCGATGCGACTACTCGTCCTCAAGGCGGCGAAGGCCATGGACGTGCTCGGCAACGAGCAGGCCCGGGTCTGGGTGTCGGCCGCCAAGGCCATGGTTCCGGAGCGGGTCTGCGACATCATCGACCGCGCCATCCAGGTGCACGGCGCCACCGGGGTCTCCCAGTGGAGCCCGCTCGCCGACATGTACATCGCGCAACGGGTGTTGCGCATCGCCGACGGGCCGGACGAGGTTCACCACATGGTCGTGGGACGGGCCGAGATCGCCCACGGGCTGGGTGGGTAGCCGTGGCCATCCTGTCCGGGCAGCGGGCGGAGCCGGTGGGCGATCCGCCGGGCATTCGCCGGGAGTCGGTCGTCCCGTGGCTGGCGGCGCACGTCCCCGGGCTGCGGCCGCCGGTCCGGTTCACCAGGA
This sequence comes from Amycolatopsis sp. GM8, assembly GCF_021653975.1. Lineage (GTDB taxonomy): Bacteria > Actinomycetota > Actinomycetes > Mycobacteriales > Pseudonocardiaceae > Amycolatopsis_E. Next base: position 284,272 of record NZ_JAJKFK010000004.1, read on the forward strand.
TCACCGGTGGCCGCAGCAATCTCACGTACCGCGTCGACGCCGCCGACGGTGCCACCTATGTGCTGCGCAGGCCACCGCTCGCAGGGGTGCTGTCGACCGCGCACGACATGCGCCGTGAGCACGACATCCTGGCCGCATTGGCTCCGGGTGAGGTGCCGGTTCCGCCGGTGGTCGCCCTCTGCACCGATGACAGTGTCACCGGAAGTCCGTTCTATGTCATGACATTCGTGCCGGGGCGCGTGCTCGCCGACGGTGCCTGGCACGGGCATCCGGAGGCGAATGTCCTGCGGGCGCGAGTCAGCCGGGAACTGGTGGACATCCTCGCGCGCATTCACGGCGTCGACGTCGACGCGGCCGGACTCGGTGGGTTGCGGCGACGCGACCCGTACCTCAGCCGGCAGCTGGCCCGCTGGCACCGGCAGTACACCGAATTGAGCCAGGTCCGGGTCGCGCGGATCGACCAACTCCACACCGAACTGGTCGCCCGGCAGCCCGATGAGGTGGAGTCCACGCTCGTGCACGGCGATTTCCGGCTCGACAACTGCCTTGTGAGCGATGCCGGGAACGTCCTCGCGGTACTCGACTGGGAACTCGCCACGGTCGGTGACCCGCTCGCCGACCTGGGCCTCTTCCTCGCGTATTGGCGGCCGCCGGCGCACCTCACCGTGCTGCCCGCGACGTCGGCCGCGGACGGTTTCCCGACCCGGGACGAGGTCGTCGATGCCTACCATCGGAAGACCGGGCGCCGCGTGCGCGCCATCGACTACTACGTCGCCTTCGGTTACTGGAAGCTCGCCTGCATCCTGAGCGGAGTCCATGCCCGCGCCGCCGCCGGTGCGATGGGTTCCGCTGCCTTCGACGTCACGAGCTATCCCGCCCAGATCGAACTACTCGCCGAGGCCGCCGCCGCGAGCCTGAATACGAAGTGGTGACCGATGCCGACTGACCAGTCTCCGGCGCCGATCTCGATGCGGAGCATCCCGGCGATGTTCCGGCTCGACGAGAAAGTCGTCGTGGTGACCGGAGCCTCGTCGGGGCTCGGTCACGCGTTCGCCCGCGCCTGCGCCGCTGCCGGCGCCGACCTCGTCCTCGCGGCGCGGCGGCGCGAGCACCTGGACCTGACCGCCAAGCTGGTCGAAGCGCAGCGGCGCCGCGCGGTCGTGGTGCCCACCGACGTGACCGATCCCGGCCAATGCCAGGCGGTTGCCGACGCGGCCGTGCGGGAGTTCGGCCACGTCGACGTCCTCGTCAACTGCGCGGGCACGGCGAGCGCCAACCCCGCGACCCGCGAGACACCCGAGGAATTCCGGGAGGTGGTGGAGGTCAACCTGCACGCTTCCTATTGGATGGCACAGGCGTGCGGGCGGGTGATGCGTCGCGGTGGAAGCGTCGTCAACATCTCGAGCGTCCTCGCGCTGACGACGGCGGGCCTGCCACAGGCCGCGTACAGCGCCTCCAAGGCCGCACTTCTCGGGCTGACCCGCGACCTCGCCCAGCAGTGGGGGCCTCGAAAGGGCATCCGGGTCAACGCGATCGCACCCGGCTTCTTTGCCACGGAAATGACCGACGACTATGCCCCGGCCTATGTCGAGAACGTGCTCCGGCCCCGGATGTTGCTGGGACGCAAGGGAAACCCCGACGAGATCGCCGCGACCCTGGTCTGGCTGGTCTCGGACGCGGGTGCCTATGTCACCGGTCAATGCATTGTCGTTGACGGCGGAATGAGCATTACCTAGGCGCTTCGATCCTTGCTGTTGAACTTGAACTCAGATACAGTTTTGAGGGAACCGATGATGCTGTCCTCCCCAAGGAGCCGGTGCATGGACCTGCCGCTTCGACCGCTCGGGAGCCAAGGCCTGGCCGTGTCCCCGCAGGCGCTCGGCACGCTGTCGATCAGTGAGTTCTACGGCAGCGAGTTGAGCGATCCGCCGGACGTGGAGGAGGGGATCGAGACCATCCATCGGGCGCTCGAACTCGGCGTCCAGTTCTTCGACACCGCGGACATCTACGGCAACGGTCACAACGAGCAGGTGCTCGGGCGGGCCTTGGGCCCGGTCCGTGATCAGGTGATCATCGCGACGAAATTCGGTGCGATCCGCAAAGCCGGCGCGACGTCACATGCCTTCGACGGGCGGCCGGAGTACGTCCGGTCCTCTTGTGAATCGTCCTTACGGCGGCTCGGTACCGATCACATCGACCTCTATTACCAGCATCGCGCCGATTCCCGGGTGCCGATCGAGGACACCGTCGGTGCGATGGCGGAATTGGTACAGTCCGGAAAGGTCCGGTACCTCGGGCTCTCCGAGGCTTCGGGAGACACTCTGCGGCGGGCGCACGCGACGCACCCGATTTCCGCACTGCAGAGCGAATACTCGCTCTTCAGCCGGGACATCGAGGCCGACGTCCTGCCGGCCTGCCGGGCACTGGGCATCGGACTCGTCGCCTACAGTCCGCTCGCTCGCGGGCTCCTCACCGGAACCATTACGACCGAGACGACATTCAGTGGCACCGACTGGCGGCGGACGACTCATCCGCGATTCAGTACGGAGAACCTCTCGCGCAATCTGGAACGTGTCGCCGAGGTCACGGCGATAGCCGGCCGGCGAGGCGTGACCCCGGCACAGGTTGCTCTGGCATGGCTCCATCACCAGGGCAACGACGTCATCCCGGTTCCCGGGACGAAGCGGCAACGTTATCTCGAAAAGAATGTCGCGGCCTTCGGTATCGCCCTCGACGAGAGCGAACTCGCAATACTCGACCAGCTCGTTCCCGTCGGCGACCGATATCCGGACATGTCCACCGTGAATCGAGATACGCCCGGCACACTCATCGATTGCGGGGAATGACCATGAGGTCCGGAAATACCGGCGGCCCACGGCCGGCGCCCACCGAGCCGGCGCCGGCGAGGAAGCAGTAGTTCGAACGAGACATGCCCGGTGCCGGGCGACGTGGCGCTACTGTCACGCGTCCGCCGGCACCAGCCCGACAAGGAGGTCGTGGTGAACGGGATCGGATCGACGAGGGCCGGGAACAGCAGTGGCGGCGTGCTCGTGCGGGAGAAGCAAACCGAGCCGCCCAGCGAGCGCCCGGCGGAGCGCCGGCCACGGCCTGCGCGCAGGCGCGGCCGGCGAGCGCTGAACACGGTGCTCACCGCGATCCTGGCCGTCGCGCTGGCGTACCTCGTCCTCTTTCCCATCATCCGGCTCGTCCTGCTCGCGCTGCAAGGTGGCGGCGCGAACATCGCCCGCGCCGTCGGCACGCCGGCAATTGGCCAGACCTTGCTGACGACCATCGTGCTGGCTGTCGTGAGTGTGGTCATGGCGGCCGTGCTCGGGACGATTCTGGCGTGGCTGGCGACCAGGCTGCCCCCGCGGCATCGCTGGGCGGCCGTGCTGCCCCTGCTGCCCATCGTCCTGCCGCCGATCGCGAGTATCAGCGCCTTCGCCTTCCTGCTGGCGCCGCGATCGGGCCTGGTGAACGACCTTTTGCGCAACCTCCCCCTGTTCTCGGGCTATACCAACAAAACCGGCGGTCCCATCAACGTCTACAGCTTCGGGTGGATCATCGCCATCACCGGGTTGTACCTGACCTCGTTCATGTTCGTCTTCATCCGGGCCGGCCTGGCCCGCGTGGGTCCGCAGGTGGTCGAGGCGGCCCGATCGAACGGCGCGACACCCGGCCGGGCGTTCTTCCGGATCGTCATCCCGTTGCTGCGCCCGTCCTTGACCTACGGCGGCGCGATCTGCCTCCTGCTCGGCCTCAGCCAGTTCACCGCGCCGCTGATCCTCGGCGGCAACGAGAACATCCGCGTCCTCACCACCGACGTCTACTACTACGTCGGCCTGCACGAGTACGGGCTGGCCGCCGCACTGTCGATGCCGCTCCTGCTCATGGGGACCGCGCTGGTACTGGCACAACGTGGCCTGCTGACGAACAGCCGCCGGTTCGCGAGCGACGTCGGAAAGGGCGTTCAGGGCACTGGGCGCGCCTCCCGCTGGGCGCTGCCGGGGCTCTTGCTCTACGGGCTGCTGATGGTGGTCGTACCGATCGCGACGCTCGTGGTGGTCTCGTTGTCGCCGTTCTGGAGCGGGCACGTGGACTTCAGCACGTTCACATTGCGGAACTTCTCCGCGACGCTCGACCTGCCGGCCGCCCGCACCTCCGTGCAAACGAGCCTGCTCGCGTCGGTGGCCGGCGTGCTGGTGGCGATCCCGGTGGGCTACCTCGCCGCGGAGGTGATCTACCGGCGCCGCGGTGGGCGGGTGATCTCCAGCGTGGTCGACTTCATCGTCGGGCTGCCGCTCGGGATTCCGGCGGTGGTCTTCGGTCTCGGCTTCCTGTATTTCTACTCCCAGCCCGGGTTCGAGCTCTACGGGACGCCGTGGATCATCATCCTCTTGTACGTCACGCTGATGCTGCCGTATGCCGTCCGCCTGCAACTGACCGCGCGACTGTCCCTGGGGGACTCCTACGAGGCCGCGGCGCGCTCGTCGGGAGCCGGCGTCCTGCGCACCCACCTGCGGGTGGTCGTGCCGATGATGCGCAGTTCCATCGCCGGCGCGGCGGCGCTCATGTTCGTCCTGCTGAGTCACGAGTTCTCCGCCTCCGTCTTCGTGCGATCGGTACGAACGCAGGTGATGGGGACACAGCTCTACGCGTTCTGGTCGACCGGAACCGCGCCGAAGGTAGCGGTGATGGGCATCGTCATGTGCGTGGTCACCGCGGTGGGCGTGTCGCTCGCCTCCTGGGCGGGTTCCGGCACCCTCGAGAAGCTCTGACGGCGAGAAGGAGAAGCCGATGCTTTCTTTGCGTGGCCTGGAGAAGTCGTTCTCCGCGAAAGGCGACATAGTCCGGGCGATCGACGACGTCTCCCTCGAAGTCGGTGAGGGTGAGCTGCTGGTCCTGCTCGGCCCGAGCGGGTGCGGCAAAACCACCGTCCTGCGGTGCATCGCCGGGCATGAGTCCGCACAGGCCGGTGCCATCGAACTCGGCGGTGAAGCGATCTTCGACGCTTCTCGCGGGCTCGATCGCCCTCCGGAGAAGCGCCACATCGGGATGGTGTTCCAGAACTACGCCCTCTGGCCGCACCTGACCGTCCGCCGGAACCTCGAGTTCCCGCTGCGCGCGCAGAAGATGAAGAAGGAACTCGCGGCGGGCGAAGCGGTGCGAGATGTCGCCGGCCTGGTGGACTGCCTCCCCTACCTGGAACGGTTTCCCAGCGAGCTGTCCGGCGGGCAACAACAGCGGGTCGCGTTGGCTCGCGGGCTCGTGGCCAGGCCGAAGTTCATGTTGTTCGACGAACCGTTGAGCAACCTGGACGCGTTGCTGCGTGCCCAGGTCCGGCACGATCTCCACGAACTGCACCGCACGATCGGCTTCAGCGGCATCTACGTCACACACGACCAGAGCGAGGCCTTCGCACTCGGCGACCGGCTCGCGATCATGCGCGCCGGCCGGATCGAGCAGATCGGCACGCCGCAGGAGATCTACAGCAGCCCGTGCACGGAGTACGCCGCCAACTTCGTCGGGCTGAGCAACCGGCTCGTCTTCTCGCCGATGGGTGTGGACAGGTGGGGTTTCGCCGGTGAGGACGGGGGAGAGGTCCCCATCACCACACGTGCGGGCATCGACGAGCTGACACTGCGCTGCCGGCCCGACGACTTCGAGCTGTTGCCCGGGTCGGCGAACGCCTACGACGGCCTGGCCCTGGAGGGCCACATCGCCGGCTCGGTGTACGAGGGACGTCATTACGACCTGAGCATCGTCGCCGGCTCGTCCACCGTGAACGTCCATGCCGGTGTCGCGCAGGGGGCGGGACTCACCACCGGCGATCCGGTCAGGATCGGGATGCGGTGGCAGAAGGGTTCCTGGTTCAGCGCGGGCACGAGGGTCGATGTGGTGGCCCGCGAAGGAGTCTCGTCACCGTGATCAGCGAACTGAGCCGACGGCACGCTGCGCCGCCGGCTCAGTTCCTTCGGCGTTTTGCAGCTGGAACAACTCCAGCAGTTTGGCCTGCTCGCCGGAGGCGGCCACCACGTTGAGGCGGCCGTGGCTGTCAGCGGGATCCGCGTGGCGCCGGTGCCCGGCCTTCCGTCGCGCGGCAACCACAAAGGCCGGGATCCGGTTTCACGACCCCTTCAGGAACCTCAGGTAGAACGCGCCGAACACCAGGACGATTCCGGCGTTCACTGTCAGCCGCGCCCAGAAGTGGTTTCTGAAGAAGAGGATGTCCACGCCGACGATGACGGCCACCATCGCGACGGCGTAGAGCACGAGGGCTGTCTGCCTTCCCATTGTTCCTTTTTACTCCGTGCGGCCGGATGTTCCGCGATGCTGCCGTTTCGGGCCCGCGTCGGGACTTTTTCCTCTGTGCCCGAACGCCGGGGCACGCGGTCCCTGGCGGTGCACAAGTGATCCCGTGTGGAGGAGACTCACGTGAAATACGTACCCCCTGGACTGTCCGGCAGCATCGTGCTCGTTCGCGCCCGCTACGAGAACTTCATCGGTGGCAAATGGGCGGCGAAAGACGCGTGGGGCGCGATGTCCCATGCCGGGCGGGCCAAGGTGCTCAATGCGGTCGCGGACGCGATCGAGGCCAACGCCGAAATGCTCGCGGTCGCGGAGAGCTGGGAGAACGGCAAACCGGTCCGGGAGACCCTCGCCGCGGACATTCCGCTCGCCGCCGACCATTTCCGGTATTTCGCCGCCGCGATCCGGGCCGAGGAGGGAACGATCTCGGAGATCGACAAGGATCTGATCGCATACCATTTCCGCGAGCCGCTCGGGGTGGTCGGGCAGATCATCCCGTTCAACTTCCCGCTGCTGATGGCCGCGTGGAAGCTGGCGCCCGCGCTCGCCGCAGGCAACTGCTCGGTCCTCAAGCCGGCGTCCCCGACGCCGTGGTCGATCCTGAAACTCGCCGAGGTGATCGGTGACGTGCTGCCTGCCGGGGTGTTGAACATCGTGACGGGCCCGGGTGGCGAGATCGGCAAGGCGCTGGCGGCGAATCCGCGGATCGCGAAGGTGGCGTTCACCGGTGAGACGGTGACCGGGCGGCTGATCATGCAGTACGCGGCACAGAACCTGATCCCCGTGACGCTGGAGTTGGGTGGCAAGTCGCCGAACATCTTCTTCGCCGATGTGATGGCCGCGGACGACGAGTTCCTGGACAAGGCCGTCGAGGGCCTGGTGCTCTACGCGTTCAACAAGGGCGAGGTGTGCACGTGCCCGTCGCGGGCGCTGATCCAGGAGTCGATCTACGACGAGTTCATGGCTCGCTGCCTGGCCCGGATCGAGGCGATCAGGCAGGGCGACCCGCTGGACACCGAGACGAAGATCGGCCCGCAGGTCTCGGCTCAGCAGCGCGACAAGATCGAGTCCTATGTGGACATCGGCAGGGCCGAGGGCGCGGAAGTGCTGATCGGCGGGCACCGGGTCGACCCCGGCGGCGCGTTCTCCGGCGGCTACTTCTATGCCCCGACCGTGCTGAAGGGACACAACAAGATGCGGGTGTTCCAGGAGGAGATCTTCGGCCCGGTGCTGGCCGTGACCACGTTCACCGACGCCGGCGACGCGCTGTCGATCGCCAACGACACCCTCTATGGCCTCAGCGCCGGGGTGTGGAGCCGCGACGGCGACCACGCGTACCGGATCGGCCGCGGGATCAGGGCCGGTCGCGTGTGGACGAACTGCTACCACCAGTACCCGGCCGGGGCGGCGTTCGGCGGGTACAAGATTTCCGGCATCGGCCGGGAGAACCACAAGATGATGCTCGATCACTACAGCCAGACCAAGAACCTGCTGGTGTCCTACAGTCGCAAGCCGTTGGGCCTGTTCTGATGGCCGAGCCGATTTCGGCCACTCCGGCGGCGCGGGCGGCGATCCGCCGTCTCCGTGCCGCCCGGGGCGGCCCGGTGATGTTCGTGCAGTCCGCGGGCTGTTGCGCGGGCAGCACCCCGATGTGCTTCGACGACGGCGAGTTCGTGATCGGTGCGGGCGACGAGCTGCTCGGCGAGATCGAGGGCTGCCCGTTCTACATCGACGGCGCGCTGCACCGCGCCTGGGGCGGGCACCCGCTGGTGCTCGACGTCGCACCCGGCGACGCCGAAGGATTTTCGCTGCCCGCGGGAGAAGGGCGGCGGTTCGTCACCACGTCGGACATCCGCACCGCGGAGGAGGCGCGATGAAAGTCGGTGTGGTGAACGAAACCGCTCCAGGTGAACGGTGTGCCGCGCTCACATGACCGCGGCGCTGAGAAGAACTGACCGACTCGGACCACACGCGGGTACGTCATCGAGGTGGCAGACGTGCCACGGTGGTCGACTGGGGCCCGCTCGCGTCGAAGGTGGTGCGGTCCCGGTCACCTCGAACGCGGCGTGTTCTCCGTGCATGCCGCGCGCTGTAACGAGATCGACCTGGCGTCGGTGATCGAGCGCACCGTGGCGGCCCGCCACGGCTCGACGCCGCTGGTGCTGCGGCGTCGAGCGTGGCGAGCTACGGGGTCCGCGCGGCGCGGGCGGCGTGGCTGAGGTCGAGCCCGGTCGTCTCCGGGGCCAGCCGCTGCGAGACGAGCCCGCCCAGGGCCAGCACCGCGGCGCCGATCAGCAGTGTCGGGCCGACGCCCAGGTGGTTCAGCGCGATCGGGAACAGGAACGTGCCGATCGCCGCGCCCACCCGGCTCATCGCCGTCGCGAAGCCGACGCCGAAGACACCTGCGCCCGCCGCAAAGTCTACATCGGACACTCATCGGTGAAACCGCGCACCGCGGTGCTCGACCCGGAACTGACCCTCGGACTACCCGCCCACGTCACCGCCGCCACCGGCCTGGACGCTTTGGTCCACGGCATCGAATCCCTGGCTTCGCGCGGGTCGACGCCGTTCTCGGCGGCCTATGCCACGCAGGCGATCAGCCTCGTCGGGCGCTGGCTCCCGGCGGCCTACCGCGACGGCGGCGACCTCGAGGCGCGGTCCGGGCTGATGCTCGGCGCGCACCTGGCCGGCCACGCGCTGACGTTGTCCGGGCTGGGGCTGGTCCACGGCATCGGGCACGCGCTGACGGCGTACACCGGCACCCCGCACGGCGTCGCACTGGCGGCGGTGCTGGAAGAGGTCATGACGTTCAGCGTCCCGGCCGCCGCGGACGCCTACGAAACGACAGCCCGCGCGTTGCGGCTGCCGCCGTCGCCGGACTGTCCGGCCGCGGCGATCGAGGCGGTCCGGGAGATCTCGGGGGCGATCGAGATCAAGCGGCCATTGCGCGAACTCGGCCTCACCCGCGACGAGATTCCGGGAGTGGCCGCGGACGCCGTCGCCGACACCGTCACCAAGAACGCACCGCGCCTGCCGTCGGAAGCGGAGGTGGCGGAACTGCTGCATTCGGTGTTCTGAACGATCTCGGTGACGAAGGCGGGATGACGGGTCGCGGTGCCCAGGTCGCGCCGGATTCGCTGCGCCGGGCTGGAGGAGTGACGGCGGCAGCTGTGGATCCGCTTAAAGAAAGGTCCGGCCGGTAGCCGGCAGCATGGCATCCGCTCGATGATCGGGCCGTGGTGGTCATTTCTCAGCGCGCGGCGGTGCGCCGGCTGCACGACCGGTTCGGGTTCGGGCCCAGGCCCGGCGACCTGGACGCCGGTTTCGCCGAGTCCCTGGCCCGGCTGCTGACGCCGGGTCCCGACCTGGGGACGCAGGCGACCCCCATCCCGCAGCCGGGCACTCCACCGCGACAACCGGGCAAGCAGGATACAGCGGCGAAAAAGCAGGCCGCGCAACAACTTCAGGGCCAGGCGACGCAGGCGGCCCTGTGGTGGCTCGACCGGATGGTTGCCGCCGACGCTCCGTCCGTCGAGCGGCTCACCTGGTTCTGGCACGGGCATTTCGCGACCAGTGAGCAGAAGGTGCGCAGCCCGGAGCTGATGCTCACGCAGAACCAGACCATGCGGACGCTCGGCATGGGCAGCTTCACCCAGCTCGCGCACGCCATGATCGTCGACCCGGCAATGCTGCTGTGGCTGGACGGAAACAGCAACAAGGCCGGTAAGCCGAACGAGAACCTCGCGCGGGAGTTCATGGAGCTGTTCACACTGGGCGTCGGCCACTACAGCGAGACCGATGTCCGCGAGGCCGCCCGCGCCCTGACCGGATGGACAGCCACGCGTGACACTCAGACCGCGCGGCTGGTGAACCGGTGGCATGACAACACGGCCAAGCAGATCTTGGGCCAGACCGCGGACCTCGACGCCGCCTCGTTCGTCGATCTCGTGCTGGGACGACCGGAATCGGCACCCTTTGTGGTCGGCCGGATCTGGTTCCGGCTCGTCTCCGCGACCGCGCCCGCGGCCGACGTGCTCAACCGGCTCGTCGCGGCATACGGCCGCAACCGGGACATCCGGTCACTGCTGTCCGCGATCGCCGGCGAAGCCGCGTTCCACGAACCCGCGACCTCGTTGGTCAAGCAGCCGGTGGAATGGCTCGTGGGGTTGATGCGCGCGCTCGGGGTCCGGCCGGGCGCGCTGGACGGCAAGGCCGGAACACAGCTGCTGGCCGGGCTGCGGGGGATGGGTCAGGTGCCGTTCGAGCCGCCGAGCGTCGGGGGCTGGGCGTCCGGTGGTGCCTGGCTGACGACATCGGCGGGGCTGGCGCGACTGCGTCTCGCGCAGCTCGTCGCCGAGCATGCCGACCTGGACGCGGTGTCGAAGGCAGGCGACAAGCCGGCCGCGATCGGTGAGATCCTCGGCATCGACGCCTGGTCCGACCGGACCCGCGCCGGCCTCGGCGGCGTCGCGAGTGATCCCCGGCAGCTGGCCGCGGTGGCCGCCTGCGCCCCCGAATACGTGGTGAGTGGGTAGGAAGGCATGAACAAGCTGACACGCCGGCGGTTCCTCATCGCCAGCGGAGTGACGGCCGCCGGTGCGCTCGCCGCCGGGGCTACCCAGGTCGACTGGGCGCACCTGATGTCCGCGGCCCAGCAGACGCCACTCGATCCGCACTCCGGTGTACTGGTGGTGGTGACGCTGTACGGCGGTAACGACGGCCTCAACACGGTCGTGCCCGCCGGCGACTCCACCTATCAGAACGCTCGGCCGGAACTTGCCTACAAACCCGGAGAGGTCCTCGATCTCGGCGAGGGGCTGGGCCTGAACCCGGGCATGAAAGGCCTGAAAGGTTTGTGGGACAACCATGAACTGGCGATCGTGCGCGGGGTCGGCTATCCGAAGCCCGACCACAGCCACTTCCGGTCGATGGCGATCTGGCAGACGGCCTCTCCGGACACGGCCGTGCCGACCGGCTGGCTCGGCCGATGGCTCGACGCGTCCGGGGACGACCCGCTGCGCGCGTTGTCGGTGGAACCGGTGCTGCCGCCGATGCTGGCCGGCGCCCAGACGGCGGCCGCGTCAATGCCGGTCGGTGGCCTGACCCTGCCGAAAGGCGCGCTGGGCAAGGCATTTGAGAGCCTGGGCGCCGCGCAGCCCGGTGAGGGGTACTGGCAGGCGAAGGCGGCTCGTTCGGTCACCGATCTGTACCACGCGGAGCAGGTCCTCGGCGCCGCCGCGCACCCGGCCGCCAAGAGCGGACAGCGGCAGGGAGCGTTGGCGGCGCAACTCGACGTCGTGGCCGGGCTGATCGAAGCCGGGGTGCCGACGCGGGCGTATTCGGTGTCGCTGGGCGGATTCGACACGCACGCGGACGAGCGCGGCACCCAGCAGCGGCTGCTGACCGAACTCGATGGGGCGCTGACGCCGTTCGCGCAGCGGCTAGGCCGTACCGGCCGCGGCAAGCAGGCGGTCGTGCTCGTCTACTCCGAGTTCGGCCGCCGGGTCGCGGCCAATGCCAGCGAAGGTACCGACCACGGCACGGCCGGTCCCGTCTTCGTCCTCGGCAGCGGGGTGCGGGGTGGTTTCCACGGCGCCGAGCCGAGTCTGGCCGATTTGGACGACGGCGATCTCAAGGAGACCACCGACTTCCGCGACGTGTATGCGACCCTGCTGGACCAGGTACTGGGCACCGACGCCGGCCGCGTGCTCCCCGGCTACACCGGCCGGCTGGACGGGCTGCTCGCCTGAACCGGGGTGAGACCGGACAGCACGAACGCCGCGCCACCGCCGGGCGCTTCGACACACCGGAGGTCACCACCGTGCGCCCGCGCGAACCCGCGCGCGATGGCCAGCCCGAGGCCCGATCCGCCGGCCCGCTGGTCACGCGCGTCGTCGAGCCGCACGAGCCGGTCGAAGATACGTTCCCGGTCTTGCTCCGGAACGCCGGGCCCGGTGTCGGAGACGGTGAAACCGTCCGGCGCGACGGACACGGTGAGCGCCCCATGGCCGCCCATCGCCCGCAGTGCGTTGTCGACCACATTGGACAGAACCTGGGTGAGCCGGTCCGCGTCGCCGAGCACTGTCGCGTCCACTCCGGTCACTTCGACGGTGACCGCGGGAGCCACCAGCGCGCCACGATCAGCCTCCGCACGGGCGAGGGGAAGCAGCGGCACCGGATCGCGTGCGATCTCCGTGCCCGCGTCCAGCCGGGCCAGCTCCAACAGGTCACTGACGAGTTTCCCGGCGCGCCGTGCCTCGCGAGCCAGCAGTACCTGAAGCCGCTCGGCATCCTCCGCGTCGGGTTGCTGCTGCAACAAAGCCTCCGCGGCCGCCTGGACACCGGCGATCGGCGTGCGAAGCTCATGCGCCGCGTCGGCGACGAACCGCCGGGTTCGCTCCTCGGATCCTTCGAGCGCGTCGAGCGCCGCGTCGAAGGCCACCGCCGTGCGGCCGAGTTCGGTGTTCGTCCGGGTCGGTGCGAGCCGGCCGCCCCGGCCACCGGAGACGATCGAACGGGCCAGCCTGGTCATCGCGTCCAGCGGGGACAGGGCCAGCCGGACCCCGACGAGCAGCGCGAGCGCTGTCACCACGACGGCGGCGAGCCCGGTGACCAGCAGCAGGTTCCGGAGCCTCTGCTCGGCCCCGGCCACGACCGAGTCATCGGCGATCAGTGTCAGCTTCGCGCCGTTGATCCGTGCCGGCCCCGTGAGCGTCGCCTTCACCTGCTTCAGCCGGGTGTCGGGTATCTGGTCCGGCTCGCCGGCGAAGGTGCCGTCCGGCAAGGCGATCCAGCCATGCACCCCGGTCGTTTCGACCCGGCGCAACAGGTTCGGCGGGCTCACGTTCTGCCTTGCCAGCTGCTGAGCCAGCTGGACCCGGCCCGCCAGCACCCGGTTGACATCCTGCCCGGCCTGCGCCCGGAACACCGCGTCGACCACGATCCCCAAGATCACCAGCACCGCCAGCAGCACGACCAGCGCCGTGACGGTGACCCGGCGGTACAGGGAGGTGGTGCGCAGGCTGCTCAAGGCTGGTCACCGCGCAAGACGTAGCCCTGCCCGCGCACCGTGTGCAGCAGCCGGGGCCCGTGCACCTCGAGTTTGCGGCGCAGGGTGCTGACGTTGACCTCGACGAGATTCGCGCTGTACTCGTCGTAGCCCCACACCGCGGTCAGGATCTGTGTCTTGCTGACGACGCGGTTGCGTTGCGTCGCGAGATAGCTCAGCAACTTCCACTCCGTGACCGTCAGGTCGACCCTCACCCCGTCGTACAGCGCCAGCCCGGAATCAAGGTCCACCACCAGATCGCCGACCTCGATCGCCGGCTGGGCACGTCCCGTGCGGCGCAGCACCGCCGTCACCCGCGCGACCAGTTCGGCGAGCACGAAGGGCTTCACGACGTAGTCGTCCGCACCGTCGCCGAGCCCGCGAAGGCGATCGTCGACACCGTCACGTGCGGTAAGCATCACCACTCCGGCCGTGCCGAGTCTCCGAATGAGCCGCAGCAAGGTGAACCCGTCGCGGCCGGGCAGCATTACGTCGAGCACCACCAGGTCCGGCCGGAACCGGCCCAGCTCGGCTTCCACGTGATCGCCGTCCGGCAGCGCGCGCACCGTGAATCCCGCTGCCCGCAGCGCCGTCTCCACCGAGACCCGGATCGCTTCGGTGTCCTCGATGACAAGGATTCGCGGCTCGACAGGCACCGACGGCTCCCTCAGCCCGCCGGCCCGGTGATCAATACGACCTGGTGGCCGTGGAATGACAGGTTCCCGACGCTGCCGATGGGCCAGAGGCCGTCGTCCGCGTCCACGGGAAGCCACCTGTCTTTGGCCGCCCGGATCCCACCGGCGTCGATGCCGGCCGTGCGGCGTCGTGGCGGACTGGTGGGTACGGCGCGGTCACAACGCGGTTGCCCGGCTATGGGACGGCCCACGTGAGAACGACGCACGAGCGACATCATGTCGTATTCATCGCGGTATCGCTAACGGCGCGCACCGCCGAGCGCCCTTTACCGAGAGATCGGTCCGGCGGATGTGGGTGCACAGCACCTCGGCGCGTGGGTGATCGTCCGGCCAGCGTCATTGTGGACGAGATGCGGCGCCGCCTGCGTCACCGCGCCGGGTCGTTTCGAAGCGGTGGAGCAGGAAGGTCAGGCAGGCGAGGGTGAGTGCGAAGGCGGGAAGCCAGAGTAGCCGGTAGAGGGGCCAGTCGCCGGTGGGTGCGCCGAGCAGTCCCGGTGCGTGGCCGGCGAGCAGACCGGTGAAGGTGACCAGCAGCAATGCGGTCTGGTGCCAGCAATAGATGGTCATCGCGGCCAGATTCAGTCCGGCAACCGGGGCCCAGACCGCCGCGCGGCGTAGCAGCCGGGCGAGCCATGGCCGCAGGAGCAGGAATACCCCGAGTTGGGTGGCGGCCAGGGCCAGGGTGAACAACGAGGGCGGGGACAGGTTCGACCACCTATCACCCGGCACGCCGACCGCGTTCGCCGGATACCCGGCGAACAGCACCAACACGGCGCCGAGGACCGCTCCTGAAACTGCCAATGTGGCACCGGCCGGCCGGGGAACTCGGCGTTCGGCCAGCGCGATTCCCAGCAGGTATGGCGCGGCCCAGGCAAGCGGCGTGATCAGCAGTTCCAGCCAGCCGGGCGGGCTGTCTGACCGGACCGTGTCGTTGAGCGCGACCAGCACCACGGGAGCCAGCGCCGCCCACAGTCCCCACCGGAGGACAACGGCGCGCAACAGCGGGGTGCACAGGGTCAGTGCCAGGTACACCAGCAGGAACCACCCTGGCTGGCTCACCAGGGTCCAGACCAATTGCCGGGTGTTGCCGGGCGCGCCTATGAGTGTCAGCGGCACCAGTGCCAGCGACCACGCCGCCGCGGGCACGAGCACCGGCCTGGTCAATCGTCGCATGCGGGAAAGCAGCCAGGGCAATGGTTTTCGGTGTCTGACACTGCGGGCCGCGGCGAAGCCGCCCGCGAAGAAGAACGGTCCGAGTGTTTGCAGGAACCAGGTCACTGGCGCGAGTTGTGGTGCCTGTGTCAAGGGGCTGGCGAGGTGCAGCGAGGCCGGCTGGTACGGGTCACTCACGACGGCCGTGACCAGCCAGTGCCCGAGTACCACCCCGATGATCGCGATCGCCCGGAGGGCATCCACGGTCCGGTCCCGGTGCCGGGGTGTTCGTGCCGCGATCCGCGCCGCCCGGCTTGTGGTCATGAGCGCGGGTCCGTGTCGGTGCCGGAGGTGGCGATGGAAGTCAGGCTGCCCAATGAGTCCGTGCCGGGGCTGAGGTAGTGATCGTGGTCGGGCACGCCGACTGTGGGGAAGATGCGTGCCCCGAACCTGGGGTCGGTGGGTTTGGTGCCGTGGCCGAGCCCGAACACCTGGATGCCGGGAACCCACTTGATCCAGTCTCCGGTGGACTGGCCGACCCACACTCGTGCGGTGGTGTGCAGTCCCGCCACGTTGTCCGCGCTCATTCCGGGGCTGCCGAACACCGCGATATCGGTGACGGCCCCGGGCAAACGGGACGCGGCAACGCCGATGACCGTCGAGCCGTAGCTGTGCCCGAGCAATGCGATCGTCGCGTGTGGACGGACGGCCACCAGGCCGGCAACGAACCGATCCAGCGCCGCCGCGCCCGCGCGCGCCACATCCTCCCGGGCCGCGGAGATCCCCACCCCGTCCGGGGTGTCGTAGCCGAGCCAGGCGATCACGGCGAAGTGCGTGACCGTGCCCTCCTGAACCGCAGACTGGTACAGGTTGCCCGCCTGGACCGCCGGGGCGCGGTAGCCCCGGTCGCCCACTCCGGTCCAGAAGTTGTTCAGCTGGTTGCCGACGCCGGGCACCAGGATGGCGATCCGGTCGGCGGTCGCCAGATCTCCGAACACCTCGGCGATCCGGCCACGGCCGCGCGGATCGAACAGCAGGAACGACCCCGCCTCGTCCCGGTATGGCGGGCCGGCCGTGTGCATGAGGAGCTGGTTCGCGGCGTACCGCAACTGCGGCGCGGCACCGTCCAGCGCGCCGATCACCCCCGGATACCGGGTCACCAGGTCCTGTTGCCCGGTCTGGCCGGCCGCGGCCAGAAAGTGGTGCAGGGCGGCGGGATCCGTGCGGACCGGGTCCGGGAGGTGCCGGTTGTCGGCGCGCCACGCCGTCGCCCCTGCCGGCGGGGTCAGCGTGGCCTCGGCGGGCGCGGACAGCAGCGTCGCCACGGTTGGCACCGCCGTCACCACGAGGACGAGTACCAGAACACGGAATTCGATCACAACGGAAACGGTGCCGATCTCGAATGCCGCTGACATCGGCCCGGCGATCACAATTGCCGTGGCCGCGGTTAGGCCGGCGGGCGTACGCCCGTGAGCCGATGCCAGGCCCGGTGAGCAGCGGTTACGATCGCCGCATGCCTGTCGATCGCCGTCCGTCGCCGCCGGTGCGGGCGTGGACGGTCCTGATGTGGTGTGCGTTGGGGCTGTCGCTGCTCGCGCTGGCCCTGCCGTTCCAATTCCGGACCTGGCAGGCGGTCGCCGCCGGTGTCGTGATCGGCTATCTCGCCTCCACCGTGCCTCCCCGGGTCTCGATCGGCATCGCGTTCGTGACGCTGTTGCTGGAGCTGTCCGCGGCATACGCCTTGGCCCCGGTGCCCAACCGGGACCAGAACTACCTGTTCCGTGACGTCCCCATCATGATCATCTTCTGGCTGCTGGGGAACACCGTCCGCATCCTGCGGCAGAACCGGGTGTCCCGGCAGACGCAGACCGTGCAGGCCGAGCGGCTGCGGATCGCCCGGGAACTGCACGACATGGTCGCGCACAGCATCGGCGTCATCGCGATCCAGGCCGGGATGGGCAGCCGGGTCATCGACACCCAGCCGGACGAGGCCGGCAACGCGCTGCGGGCCATCGAGGACGTCAGCCGGGACACGTTGGCCGGCCTGCGCCGGATGATCGGTGCGCTGCGCCGGTCCGACGGCGAACCCGTCTTCGGCGAAAACGGTCTCGGCGACCTCGACGATCTGGTTACGCGGTCGGCCGGGGCCGGCGTGCGGGTCAAACTCGAGTGGCTCGGTGAAAGGCGCCCGCTGCCACCGGATATTGACCTGTCGGCTTTCCGTATCATCCAGGAAGCGGTCACGAACGTGGTCCGCCACGCGGGCACCGACCGCTGTGAGGTGGTCATCGACCAGCGGGACCAGGAACTGTTCATCACCGTGACCGACAACGGCCGGGGCGGAGTCCCGAACCCGGGTTACGGCCTGCGCGGAATCGAGGAACGGGTGGCTCTGCTCCAGGGCGAGTTCACGGCCGGGCCGGGCCCGGACGGCGGCTTCCGGGTCGCGGTCCTGATTCCGATCCCGGCAGGGGTCCGGTGACGGTCCGGGTCCTCCTCGCTGACGACCAGCCCCTGATCCGCAGGGGCCTGCGCGTGCTCATCGCGGAAACCGAGGATCTGACCGTGGTCGCCGAAGCCGGAACCGGCGCCGACGCGGTCCGGCTCACCCAGGAGACCCGGCCGGACGTCGTGGTGATGGACATCCGGATGCCGGGCATGGACGGCGTCGAGGCCACCCGTCAGGTCATCGCCGGCCCGCAACCCCCGCAGGTCCTGGTCCTGACCACGTTCGACGAGGACGAGTACGTGTATGGGGCGCTACGCGCCGGGGCCAGCGGTTTCCTGGTCAAGGACATGGCACTGGACGACATCCTGACCGCGATCCGGGTGGTCGCGGCCGGTGACGCCCTCATCGCGCCCAGCGTCACCCGGCGTCTGATCGCGGACTTCGTCGTCCACACCGAACCGTCGCCCGCCCGTCGGCCGGTCACCGGCATCACCGAGCGGGAATGCGAGGTGCTGACCCTGGTCGGCCGGGGCCTGTCCAACAGCGAGATCGCCGGTGAACTCGTCATCAGCGCGGCCACCGCCAAGGCACACGTGGCGCGCCTGTTCACCAAACTGGACGCCCGCGACCGCGTCCACCTGGTCATCATCGCCTACGAGATGGGACTGGTCGCACCCCCACGCTGAGTGCCCTCGCCGCTTGGCGTACGCCCCGAGGCTATGCCGCCCAAGGGAATGTGACCCGCGGGCCGATGAAATCCGCGCTCGCACCCGGCATCGTGGCCCGCGTCCTGACGTCGACCCGACTGCCCGAGGAACCGATGCTCCGACTCGACCGATCCACCCTGACCACCACGACGACGACCATGCTTGCCCGCCGGACACGCTTCCTGGACACCGAGCTGCACACACTGCGTGGGCTGGTCCGCCCGGGTGACGTGTGCCTAGACGTCGGCGCGGCCGCCGGCCTGTACAGCCAGACATTGTCCCAACTGGTCGGGCCGGCCGGGACCGTGCACAGCATCGAGCCGCTGCCCTTCTCCCATCCATTGTGGACGCGGGTGCTGGGCGCGTGGGAACGGCCGAACGTCACCCGACACGTCCTCGCACTCGGTGCCGAAACCGGCCAAGCAGCGATGCGGGTCCCCTTCGACCGCCACGGGGCGGCTACCAGCCGGGCCTTTCTCGACTGGAACACCAATGGCGTCGGGTCCAACGCCGAATACCTTTACCACGTCGACATGCTCGTCGACACCAAAACCCTCGACCGATTCCGCGCCGATCTGGACCTGACCCGGCTCGACTTCGTCAAAATCGACGTCGAAGGCGGCGAACTCCACGTCCTGCGGGGCGGCGAGAAGACCATCGACACGTTCCGGCCAACCATGCTCATCGAGATCGAAGCACGGCACATCGACCGGTACGCCCACACCCCCGAGGACGTCGTGCAATGGCTGACCTCCCGCGGCTACCGCATGTACGCCTGGTGCGACGGCTGGCAACCGGTCAGCCAGGTGTGCCTGCACGCCAACAACTACCTCTTCCGGTGATCCTCACACCCCGGACAGCGCGAATATCCCAGACCACACGACGGGCGTCGGCCATTGCCATCGGGTCGGGCAGCCAGGCTTCTGCCGATGTGCGGCGAAACAGTCCGACTTGCAGCGGCCGCGTGCCGGCCCGTGGTGTGGACGAACCCGCCGCCGGGCAGCGAGCTCGCCGCCGACATCACGCATCGATCGGCGAATACCTTTTCGACGTGCACCGCCAGATTGGCCAGAGGACGCGATTCCGGCCTCGTGGAGTGCTTGGTCGACGGGTCGTCGGACTCGAAAAACGGCCTGCCGCACCACGCGCCGCGGCGGTACGAGCGCCGTGAAACCGACCTCGACGACATCAGACGGGGAGGTGCCGCGATCACGCGGCTGGCAAGGAGGCGCATGACATGGACGATCATGCGACTCGTGTGGGACGACGATCTCCTTATCGGTCATCGCCGCCTCACGACCGTCTTACCCGTGGGCGGGTCAAACTGAGCCGGCTATGGCGCTGCAGGGCTTCACCACACCCGCCTGGTTCGGTCTGCTGGCCGTGGTCGCGGCTTTGGCCGTCGGCTATCGGCTTGCGCAGCGTGCGCGTCGTCGGCGTGTCCTGCGTTTCGCGAATCTCGCTCTGCTCGACCGCGTCACGTCTCCTGAGACGCGGTCCTGGGCACGGCATCTGCCAGCGATATTCTCGCTGCTCGCTCTCACGATCTTCGTGATCGCGCTTGCCGGCCCGACCGCCGACGCGCAAGTCCCTCGCGACCGTGGGACTGTGGTCCTCGTCATCGACGACTGGTTGTCGATGGCCGCCGCCGACGTCAAGCCCAGTAGGCTCGCGGCGGTCGAAACCGCGGCCAGTGATTTCACCCGGGGCTTGCCGCCCGGCATCGACCTCGGCCTGGTCACCTTCGCCGGCACCGCCACCGTCGATGTCCAGCCCACCACCCAGCGGGCTCCGGTCCTGCAAGCCGTCCAGCGCATCAAACTCGCCGACTCCACCGCGACCGGAGAAGCCCTCACCGCCGCCTGCAACGCCGCCCAGGAGATCAACCAGCTCATGGCCGGCCCCAACGGCCCGCCGCCCACCCGGATCGTGCTGCTGTCCGACGGCGCGCAGAACACCGGCCGCGACTCCGGCGGGCCCGCGCTGGATTGCAAGAACGCCGGCATCGGCATCGACACCATCTCCGTCGGCACCACCGGCCCCGAAGCCACCGTCACCATCGACGGCCACCCTGTCGCGGTACCAGCCGAACCCCAAACCATGCAACAAATCGCCGCGCTGTCGGGCGGACACTGGTACAACGCGCCCGACACGGACACGCTCCACCAGATCTACACGACACTGGGCCACCAGATCGGCTACGAGACCCAGCGCACCGACGCCAGCAAACCGTGGTTCGTCCTCGGCACCATCATGTCCATCGCAGGCCTCGCCGCCGCCCTCACGCTCTACCAGCGGATCCCGTAACCGATGGACGGCGCGGGTCAGGTGAGCAGGCCACGGCCATACCAGTCGGCGGTGTCGCGCACGCCGGGAAGGGCGAAGAAGTAGCCACCGCCATAGGGCTGGATGTAATCGACCAGCGGCTCGCCCTTCAGTCTGCTTTGGACGGTCTCGAACTGGCGCTCGACGTCCTGCTGGTAGCAGCAGAAGATCAGGCCGACGTCGATGTTGCCGTTGAGGTCGGTGCCGAGGTCGTAGTTGTAGCCTCGGCGTAGCAGGCGGCTGGCCGCGGTGTCGGTGGTGCGTGGGTTGGCGAGCCGGATGTGTGAGGTGAGTGGGATCGTGGTGCCGTCCGGATCGGCCGCGTAGTTCGGGGTGTCGAACTCACCCGCCCCGTCCAGCGGCGCGCCGGTGTCCCTTTTGCGGCCGAACATCTTCTCCTGTTCGGTGATCGACACCCGGTCCCAGAACTCGACGAGCATCCGGATAAGCCGCACCACCTGGTACGAGCCGCCGGTTGCCCACGGCGGCTCGCCTGATCCCGCCGTCACCCAGATCAGGTTGTCCGCGGCGCTAGGGTTCGAGATGCCGTCCTTGAAGCCCATGAGGTTCCGTGGTGTGCCGGATGGCCGTGGTGGTGAGGAGAAGCCGTTCATCCGGTACCGGAGTTGCATCGCGCCCCGGGTGTGTTTGGTGATGTCCCGCAGGGCGTGCTGCACGGTGTCCGGATTGTTCGCGCACAGTTGCAGCATCAGATCGCCGTGACACCACTTCGGGTCGAGCGAGTCGTCGGGGAACGTCTTCATCGCGGTGAGCTTGGCCGGTTTGGCCGACGCGAGCCCGTACCGATCGTCGAACAGCGAGGCGCCGGCCGACAGGGTCACGGTCAGCCCGTCGGCGGGCAGTATCGGGCCGAGCACCCCGCTGTCCGACGGTGGCGAGCCCACGCCGAGGTCCACCGCAGTGCCGCCGGCCGTCAGGAAGCGTGCCCGGTCGGTGAGGGTGTGCAACAGGTCGGTCAGCGTGGCGCGGTCGGTGGCGGTCACATCGAAGGCGGCGAAGGCCGCGGCGCGCTGTTGTGGGGTGAAGACGCCGGCCTGGTTCTCGCCATGGAAGTCGACGACTTCCGCGAGGGCTTGCTGCGCGCCCGTTGCCGAGGTGGCGTCCGCGTGTGCGCCCGCGGCGATCAGCCCGCCCGTCAGCGCGCTGCCCGCGACGCCTGCCCCGGTGCCCTGCAGGAACCTGCGCCTGCTCAGTGTCATCGTCGTGCTCCTCGTAACCGTCTTGATCACCGTGGTCAGGCGTGCCGGATTTCCAGCAGATCGGGAATGGGCGCCAGGGTTTCCAGCGCTTGGCCGATGGCCGCGTTCACGCGCTGACGTTGTGCGGGTGGCGCGGTCCGCGGGCTCGCGGTGGTGGCGTTGAGCGCGGCCTCGAGCGTGTCCAGGTCCGTTTTCGCGGCAGCCACCAGCCCGGCGCGGCGCGCATTGACGAGCGGGGTGAGCTCGTCGAGCACCACCCGGGTGGCCTCGACGTCGGCGAGTGTCTCCTGGTAGGCGGAGCCGGCACCTTGGTCGGAGTTGCCGGAGAGCTTGTCCCGCAACGCGTCTTCGAGGATCTCGTGCGCGCGTATCGGGAGATCGGCCGGATCGGCGGTGATCGCCGGCAGTTTCTGCCGCAGCGTGGCCAGATCCTGGCCCAGCTGATCGGCGATCGGCGCCAGGTCGGCGGCGCTCTGGCCGTGCCACAGGCCGTATTCGATACGCCGCAGACCGGTGAAGTCCTTGTCGTTGACCCCGTCGGCCAGGCCGTTCGGTTGCCCATCGATGGCGTCGGCGAGGTCGCCGAAGCTGCCGTAGGCCGCACCGACACGTTCCCACGTGAGCTGCGCCTGCAGCCAGTCCACTTTGGCGCCTCCGACGTCCCCGCCGGACAGCGCGGCTCGCAGGGCGTCCACCTGGGTGGCCATTGTGGACAGTTGCGGCGTCACGTAGTCCTGGTACTGCTTCAGCGGGCCGTCGAGGTCCCCATCGCGTACCGGCAGCACTGCGGGCAGCGCGAGCCCGCCGGCGCCGGTGGCGGCGAGCGTCGCCGAGGTCTGCACGGGCACTCCGGACATCACACAGCGCCACGCGTACTCGCCGGCGGTCAGGTTGACCGGCATGCTCCGCTGGGTGCCGGGCGCGATGCCCTCGATCTCGCCGATGACCCCGCCGTCGCTGGTGTGGATCAGATAGATCTCGCCGGAGCGTCCGGACTTGTTGACGATGGTGAACTGCTGCTGCCCCGCGGTGAGGGAACCGGAGTCCGGGGCACAGGCCGAGGCGGTGATGGTGACCTGTGCGTTACTCGTCTGAGACGACGGGACCACCAGTGCGAACACCCCGGCCGCCAGCAACGGCACCACGATCGCGGCGGTGACGACGATCCACCGCTTGCGCACCCGGGGCGTGCCCGGCTCGGCCTCGACTTCCTCGGTGACCGGCTTTTCCGCGACGGTCTTGGGCTTGCGGAAGAACGCGGTCAGCACGACAGCCAGATAGACAAGGTAGGCGACCACCTGCAGCCAGGTCATGCTGGGCGTCAGGTTCAGCACACCCCGGATGAGGGTGACCCACCACGCGTCCGGCGAGACCGTGGCGGTGAGGTCGAAGGCGAGCCAACTGTGGCCGGGCAGCACGCCCGCGCCCTGGAGATCACCGAGACCGTAGGCGAGCACCCCGGCAGCGATCACGATGAGCAGCACAGCGGTGCGCGAAAAGAACACGCCCAGGTTGAGCCGGAACGCGCTGCGGTAGAGCAGCCAGCACAGCAGGACCGCGATCGCGATGCCGATCGCCGCGCCGATCAGCGGCGCCGTGGACTCACCGGCGGCCTGCACCGTGGTCCACAGGAACAGCGCGGTTTCCAGGCCTTCCCGGCCGACGGCGAGGAAGGCGGTCAGCGCGAGCGCGCCGGCGCCGATCTGTACGGCGCCGCTGACTTTCGCGGACAGCTCACCGGACAGGCCGCGTGCGGTCCGTCGCATCCAGAACACCATCGCCGTGACCAGGCAGACCGCGATCAGGCTGAGTGTCCCGCCGAAGGCCTCCTGCGCGGTGGTCGACAGCGCGGCGCGCGAGAACGTGAGCACCGCACCGAAACCGACCGCGAGCGTCGCGGCCACCAGTACGCCCAGCCAGATCGGAGCCGGTGAGGTCTTGGCACCTGTGCGCTTGAGGGCGGCCAGCAGAATGCTGACCACCAGACCGGCTTCCAGCCCCTCCCGCAGCCCGATGAGCAGATTTGGCACACTATCGGCCCACACGCGCAACTCCTCCAGCAAACCCAGGCGTAGGTTGGTTTGCCTTACCTTAGATGCGAAGCGCGTGAAAGATAAGGTAGCCAATCCTTATTTGGCCGTTAGTTTGCCTAACTCGCACAGCGTGCGGGCACGACCGCTGGGGCGTCGTCAGCGGCTGAGGGCTACACCCACGAGCTTGACGACGACGAGGATCATCGCGATCAGGAGGTAGCCGCGCAGGGCGCTCATGCCGATGCGGCGGGCGGCGGACATGGCCGGGCGGGCCAGGGTGTCCAGTGCTGGCATGCGCCAGTGCGCACGCCCGGACCGATCGATCAGTTGCGCGGTGCCCTTGCGGCGGAACGCGACGAAGCCGCCGGCCAGCACACCGATCGCGGCGCAGCCGCCCATGATGTCCAGGATGGTTCCGGCGGTGATGTCCGGGAACAGCACCGACGCGGTGAGCACGATCGAGAGGATGACCAGCACCCCGACGACGGCGGCGGTGAACAGGTTGGTCCTGCGGCCGTTGACCCAGGGGCCGAGCACCTCGTTGTCGTTGCACAGCAACAGCAGGAACACCGTCGCGGACGGCAGTAGCACCCCGGCCAGGGTCTGCACGCCTTCGGTCACCAGGCCGAGCGGGGAGCCGGGGATCAGCACGATCGCCGCGGCGGCGGCAACCAGTGCGGCGTAGACGGCGTAGAAGCCCTTCGCGCCGCGGACGCCGCGGTGAAGCGAATGCTTCATGCCCAGCACATCACCGATCGCGTAAGCCGTGGACAACGACACCGCGAAGGCGCCGATGATGGAAGCGTCGAGCAGCGCGATCGCGAACAGCACCCCCGCGAGCTTGTCCGCGCGCGTAGCCAGGCCATGCGCGATCCCGGCGGCGTCACCGAAGTTGCCGAACCCGCCGGTGCCGGCGAACGCCGCCGCGGCGAGGCCCATCATTGCCGCCGCTCCGATGATCACGATCGCGATGCCGAGCCACAAGTCGACCTTCTCGTAACGGATGAATCGTGGCGTAATGCGCTTGTCGATGACGTAGGACTGCTGGAAGAACAGTTGCCACGGCGCGACTGTCGTGCCGACGATGCCGATGATCAGCAGCATCACGGTCGACAGGCCGCCCGCGCCGCCCGGCAGGGTCGGAATCACGAACCCGGCCAGCATGTCCGAAGTGGACGGGTGTGCCAGGAAGTAGATCGGCACGAGCAGCAGGGACGCCGCGCACAGCGTGATCGCGATCCGCTCGAACCGGCGGAACGACCCGGTGAACGCCGAGGCGACGATGATCACCCCAGCCACCACGACGGACGCGATCTTGGGCAGGCCCAGGTAGCCGGTGGCCAGGGTGATCCCGATGAACTCGGTCACCAGCGTCAGGGCATTGAGCAGGAACAGGTCGAGTACGCTGAACGCACCCCAGAACTTCCCGAACCGCTCCAGAATCAGCCGGGCGTGCCCTACGCCGGTGACGGCGCCGAGGCGCAGCACCATCTCCTGGTTGACGTAGAGCACCGGGACCAGCAACAGCAGCGTCCACAGCAGGTGGGTGCCGTAGTTCTGGCCGGCCTGGCCGTAGGTGGCGAACGCGCCGGCGTCGTTGTCACCGACCATGACGATCAAGCCGGGGCCCACGATGGCCAGCAGTGTCTTGAGCTTGGCGGACAGGCCACGGCGGGCGCCGGTGTCGTCCACGCGGATGGTGCCCAGCGCGCCGCGGATGTCGCCGACGTGGGCCTCGTCCAGCACAGCGGGGCGCGTGGTTTCGGTGGTGGCGATCATGACAAGCCTCCTAGCCCCCAGCAACTGGGGGAGGGCAGGGGCATGGGCAGCCGGGTTTTCCCGTTGCAGCACAAGGACACCTGCCCAGGCGTCGGTGTTGCCTCGGCGGGGTGCACGCGTTGGGAAAGTGGTTACCGCATGCCGGAAGGATGTGAGGACAGGCGGGGCAGGGGCCGACTGTGGCCCGGACTACTACAACTGCAATCCATGTCTCTCGCCTCCTTCCGGCCGGGACACCCGCAGCGGTGTCGTGTCGGCGCGGCAAGGGGCACCGGCCCGAACAGGCCGGTTCACCCCAACTCGTCAGAGCTTTGGCACTTCACGGCGTAATCCCACCCGGAGTGGGAAGCCACTTGGCCTCACCCCTTAGGCCGGGGAGAGGTGTCCTGAACCTGGGCGTCTCTCGACGTCGTCGGGTCAGTGGCCTGTATCCGTGAAGACGCCTCACCGAACGAGGTGCCACTCACAAAATCCGTAGTAACCATACGCCCTCGCCCGTCAGGTGTTACACCCCGAGTGTCAGAGACCGTCGTCACGCCCGACGGGGAACGTGCCACCCCGCTGTCGCGATGGGCGGCACAGCAATCGGATCGTGCCGACGCTCCCACCGCGGCCAGCCCGCCCAGTATGTAGGCGCTGGCGAAGGGGACGCCGAGGCAATGGGATACACGCAGGTCGAACACGCTGCCGGCGGTCGCGCCGGTCATGGCAGACCTCGAATCGGTGCGGGTAGTGGCTGCGCCATATCGTCCATTGTGGATCTCTATTTCACGCAGGGGATTCCGCCGCCGCTCAGTGCGGACAGCGCGTTGGCCGTGTCCGGAGTGGAGGGAGGCGGGGTGCTGGGCGTGCTCGACACGTGGTTCGGCGCGGGTGGGCTGACGTCGGCGCCGATAACCACGCGTACGTGTCCGGCCGGGACGTCGGTGTCGGCTGCGCTGGTGAGCCCGCCCAGGGCGCCGGCGATTGCGTTCGCCGCCGTCGACGCGTTGCTGCCGTAGTACACCGTGGAACGGGACAGATGGTGTGAGTCGGTGCTCAGGTGGCCCTTGCTGTAGCCCTGCGCCGCCAGTAGTTGCTGGACCTGCACGGCCAAGCCGTTACGGCTGGTGGCGTTCATAACGTCTACTGTGGCCGATGGACCGCTGGACGCAGCCGGCGTAGCCGCCGTGGAGGTGCTGCCACTGTTTCCGCTTGTTCCGAGCAGTTGGGACACGGTGGCGCGAACCTGGGCGAGGTTGACGATGTTGACGTCCTCGCCGATCGGGTCCTTGCCGAAGTGGTCGATCGGCAGTGTCACGAACGTGACGTTGCCACTGGTCAGGTTGAATGCCTGCCGGGCGAGCAAGAGTAGGTCGAGGTTGGCGTCGACGGCGGTGTTTTGTTTGGCCACGGTCAGGTTGCCTTGGAGTTTGGCACGTTCGGTGAACGTGCCTGCCTGCTTGAGCTGGTAGGCCAGTGACGCGATGAACGCCTGCTGGCGGCGTTCCCGGTCCAGGTCGGTGAAGTTCAGCGACGGATGGACGTTGTCACGGCGCTGGCGGCCGAACGTCACTGCTTGTTCGGCGTTGATCTGTTTCTGTCCTTTGTGGAAGTTCGTGCCGGAGTAGCTGTCCTGGGTGTCCTCGTTGACGCACACCGTCACGGGCTGCACCACTTGCGCGATCTGGAAGAACGCCACCAGGGCGACTTCGACGAAGTGGTCGATAGTGACGCCGCCGAGGAATTGGCGCACGGTGTCGATCTCCGCCTTGCGCCCGGCCTCACGCGCCTGCTGCTCGCGCTGTGCGGTGTTCGTCGCACCCTGTGCGGCCAGTTGTTTGGCCTTGGCGTCGAACGGCAGCCCATAGGCCTGTTTGATCTTGCCTTTGCACTGGTTGTCGGGGCAGCCGTCGAGGTCGACGTAGTCGTCGCGGGGGATGCAGATCGAGGTGGCCTTGCCGCCGTCGCCGGGCACGGCCTGGGCGTATTGGTTCGCCTTGGCCATGGTCGGCGCTTTTGGGACGACGACGGTGGGCGTGCCGCATGTTGGATTCAATGTTCCATATGTTCTATCTGCTGGTTTCTATTGTATTGTCTTGATCGTCGTATTTGCACGCTGATTTGGCGTCGAGCGAACGCTGTCGGTACATGGAATCAACACGGTCCGCCGGGAATCGTTCTATTGGGCGGCCGTGGTCGCGACGTCCGCGGTGGGGGATTTGACCGCGACGACGTTGAACGGTCGATCGTGCTATTCGCCGCGCTGATCCTCGTTCCCACGGCGGGCTACCGCTGGCTGAGGTGGGTTGGACGCCGCGAGGCAGATGCCTCTATTGTGGACGGTGACATTGTCGGTGCTGCCACCGTGCGGAAGGCAAGGCAAGCGGTCAGCTCTCAGCGCGCTGTCCGCGCCGGAGCGAGAGCGCCACGACCTCGCTCAACGATTGCACGACGGACCGATTCAGACATTGCCAGCAGCCGGCGTGGTGCTTCCCCGAACCGGATCCCGTAGCTCACAAGGGTTCACCCCATACACGAGCAAGGGGAGCATCCGGCAGTTACGGACACTGACCGAGGACATCCTTCGCACAGATATTCCTGCTGCGGATCTCACCACATCCGGATGCCGGGCGAGAGCCGGCCCGCGGACATCACCGGCGAACAAGCACTGATCATCGCCCGCAGCGCGGGAACTCGTACGCAGCGTCGTACGACACACCAACTAGAACCACCAATGCCGGCGGCGCGCTGTCCCTCCGATCAGGTTCAGAGACGAGTTCCGCGGTCACGATCCAATTGCGGTAGAACCTTGGGCAATGCCGCCAAGGTCACACATGCTTGTTGTGGCTCGCGGCTTTGTAGCCGATCATCCAGCAGCGAGACCCGGCTCTTTCGTTACCCCAGAACAGGCTCGGCGTGTCCACCCGCGGTAGGCAGACGCACCACCTGGAGACGCGCGGAGTGTCAAGCCATCCACTCGGCCGCCTCATTGACCAGACGTCAGCTTTTTGAGCGTTCCCCAGAACTGGTCGACCGCCGGCGATTGCTCCATCAGTTCGACGAACACGCCATCGAGCGGCCCACCTCCCAGGCTGGCCGTACGCGCCGGTGAGTCAGGCGATGTCTTGTCGTAAACGATCGAGCAGTCGGTGTTGACAAACCGGCCGATGGGTTCTCCCAGCACCGGAACCTGAAAGGCCAGGTGGTGCAGTCCTTCGCCGCGCTCAGTGAGAAAGGCACCGTGAGGAGACTCATGATCCAGGGGCTGAATAATCTCCAGAAACAGATTGTCGAGTCGTAGGACACCGACAGATACTCGAAGATCTGGTGTCGTGCTGCTGTCCGTGAGCTCAGCGGTGTCGACGTCCGGCACAGACCAGCCTTCGACCCCGAACATGGTGCCCAGATACTCGAGACTGCGGTCCCGGTCCGCAACGACGATCCCGACGTGGTGTACACCACCGAGAGTTGGCTTCGCTTCCATGATCCACGGACGGCCGAGGCCAGTCACTTCCACGGGAGCGAGCGAGTACGTCCATGCCGAGGTAGTGGCGGCCTTCGATCCGCTCGTTGTCGCCGGGGAAGCGCGAAGGCAGCGGTACGCTGGAAGACGGTGAGCCAGGCAGCCTGTTCCGCGATGACCGGGATAGCCTGAATACCGGAGGAGCCGGTCCCCCTTGGTATAGACAAGCAGGGACTGATCTGAGTCCAGAGCGCGAGGTAGCGGCGCGTCGCGGACCTGACCCGGGCCCACCCGCAGCGCCACCGACGCGTTGACCCTCATCGCAGGACACCATCCATCCCTTCGCCGGAGGCGCCATGCGCGCCATGCACTGCCGCGACCTGCCTTGGCCCACCGATGTTCTCGCCGGCGTCGGCGGAGCGCAGGTCACCCTGTCGTACTTCATCGAACCCAACCCCGGCCGGCACGGCTGGCGGCGGCGGTACAGATCAACGAGAAGGCCCTGGCCGAAGATGAGAGGCGAGCCAGGTCCAGCAACGACACCGGCGAATGGTTCTTCGACTCTGATCACCAGAGCGCGCCGGGGTCCTTGCACACCGACATCTGGACCGGCTGCCGAAACAAGGCACACGACCGCAGCGAGGATGGCGCTCGCTGCGCCGAGGTCCTCTCGATCGAGACGACGGACGTCGACGTCTGGACACCGGTCGCCCAGCACATCACCGCCCCCACCGGCACCAGCGACCAACTCGTTCCTGCCTCAACAGCGCGATCTCACTGCACTGCGGACTGATCATCACCGCCGGGACAGACCTCACACAACCCGCGCCTGATGTCGCGAAAACCAACCGCAGCAACGATTCCTCGTCCAATCGCCACACGACTCAATGGCGAAGATCGACTCCATTCCCAGTCAACCCGAGGCCCTCGTCGCCTTCGCGGCGCCCGACACCGGGTACGGCACCACCGGCTACCCCGCCGATGCCCTCGCCTCCGATTGCCTACCCGGCGGACGCTGGACCACCACCGGCGCCATCACCGATATCACTGCCAAACAACCCGAACTGATCATCTCGGCAACGAGTTCTACTCCCAAGTCCCACCGACGACCTTCGCGACTAACCTCACCAACGTCGTTGACACGCGTCCGTCGGCCGTGGTCGTTCGTACCCCTGTGGCAAGGGGAACATCCAAAGAAATGAGGCGGAACCCTTTCGCCCGCCATCCGCCGGGTCTCAGAGTTGACGCTGGGCTGGCTGGGTTCAGGCTACCTGTCACATCGCAGCTGCGGGTGCCCACCGCATTCGGCGGCGACGGCGGCAAACCTGGCAGGCGCGGGGGAGCGGCGCCCCGATCGCGGGGCGCCGCTCGATGGAACTGTTTTAGTTCACATTCCCGGCATGGTGAGGCACTCGAGGACCTCGATGGTGCCGATCTGGGTGTGGGGGTGGTTTTCGAGGATCGCGTCAAGTGCGTCGCGGGATTTGGCCTGAAGGACCGAGTAGCCGCCGATGGACTTGTCGTCGCCAGACACGGGTGAGCCGCCGTCGACGACGGCGTCGCCGGCCTTGGCGAACCAGTCCATCCAGGCCTGCATGCCCGCCTGCTGTTGCTCGGGGGTGGCGTTGGCCATCTGCTCGGCGGCCGAGACGTCGGCGCGGTAGAGAACGAGGAAGTTGGTCATGTTCTTCTCCTTGGTGTTGTGAGGGATTTTTGGGTCTGGGGTCGGTCCTGGGCCTTGCCGTCCTTGTCAGCTCAGGGAACGGCCCGAGTATGCGGCAAGCCGGTCCAATGCGCCGGCTTCAGCGGGAGCGTCCACCGCTGCGCGGAAGACACCGCGCTCGCGGCTGCCGTCGATGGTCGGGAGTCCGCGCTGGGACACGTAGGCGACGAGTTCGTCGGAGACCTTCATGGTCTTGCCGCTCGCTCTGGCGAAGTCCCAACCATGCAGCAGCAGCTCCAACGAGAGGATTGTTTTGGCGGTGTCGGCGGGAAGGTCGCCGCCGACGATCGTGTCGCCGCGGTGCGCCAGCCACGCCTTGATCACCTCGCCGGTCATCTCCGAGACACACGCCTCCAGCGAACCGCCGTCAGGGCGGGTCACCGTCGCGCCGGCCATGTCCCCCAAGGTCGTCAGCGACCCGAACAGGTGCTCCGCAAGGGCGTGGCAGTCGTAGTCGTCGCATGGCGTCGGCCTCGTCCGGTCCTCGTCACGCAAGCCGCGCAAGATCGGCTGCAACGCCGCCAGCGATGCCTCGGCCGCGATCAGAGGGTCGATGGGGTCGGGAGCCCAGGCCCACTCGTCGGTGCCGGCGTCACCGGTGGCAACGTAGCGCTGCAGGCGGTCGAAGTAGTGGTTCCAGCCCTCGGCGTGGGAGGCGGCCTGCGCCGCCGTCAGGCCCTCGTGCACCAGGGTTATCCGAGTGCTCTCACCGACGGGCTCGAGCGTGATCGTGACCGTGGACATGTCCGGCGCGAGCTCATCGCCTTCCCAACCCCAGCCGAAGACTACCCGCTTGCCCGGCTCGATCTCCTTGAAAGTGCCACTGGCGCGGTGGCCAGGTGTCACAGTCCAGTGGTACGCACCGCCGACTCGCAGGTCGACCCGCGCCGACACCGTCTGCCAGCGGCGCAGCCGCTCCGGCTGGGTGACAAGTGCGAACGCCTCGTCGAGCCCGACAGGCAGCACGACGGTCTTGGTGAACGTCATCCGTTATCCCTCATCTTCTTCGCGTCGGCGACGAGTTGATCCAACTCATCGGTCCAAAAGCGGTCGATCTCGGCTTGTAGCGCCCGCAGCCCATCCGGAACCACGCGGTAGTGACGTTCTCGGCCGACCTTCCGCGCCTCGACCAACCCAACCTCGGCCAGCAGCAACAGGTGCTGCGAGATCGCCGAACGCGTCACCGGAAACTCGCTCGCGATCTCAGAGACCGTCCGGGACCCCGAAGCGAGCAACTGCAGGATCCGGCGCCGCGTCGGCTCCGCTGCGGCGCTGAGTGGGTCGGTCACCACGAATACGTTAGCAGCGACTAACGCATTCTGCCAATCCCGCAAGCCGTGTGCCGACGCCGCTCGCAGCGCCGTCCGGGCGTGCCACTTGCCGAGTCCGAGCCGAGATCGCGAAGCCGATGTCGGCTACCTCGTTGCTGATGCGCTAGGCGGACCGGTACCGGGGACCCGCGTCAGCGGGAGTCGGCGCCGGACTGCATCGTGATCACCGCCGCGCGCGATCTCGACACGGTGCGAAACGCCGTGTACCTCGGAGCGGTGTACTACCTCGTCAAGCCGTTCGGCTTCGACCAGCTGCGCGCCCAGCTCGACGCGTACCGTGAATGGCACCCGAACACAACGCCGCTGGCGAGGCGGATCAGGCCACAGTGGACAGTTTGTACAACATCCTGCGCGGCCCGTCCTCGGCGCTGCGCGGCATCGGTCCGGTCGGGTTCTACGGACGTTGCTCGACCGAGGACAACCAGGGCCCGGAGACGCCGCACGGTTGACAGCTCGCCAACGCACAGAAGTTCGCTGAGCCGCTCGGTGGGCGTGTCGTCGCGGATTACTTCGACGTGGGCCAGTCCCGGTCCGTGCGGTCGGAGCGGCGAGGCGGTCCGGCTACTACTGGTCGCGTTGAAGGACCCTGCGCGTGGGTGAAACGCCCTGGTTGTTAGCGGGGGGATGCGCTGTTGGTTCGGGAACCAGTTCTCCCTGATCGCACCCAAGTTCGCCGCATACGGGGTTGATCTGTGGGTGCCTGAGCTGGGCGGGAAGTTCGATCCACGGAACGAACAGTCGTTGCCCCTCCGCGCGGCGGCCGGAGCAGAATCCGCACCGTCCGGTCGATGGTTGGCAGGGCAGTTCGGTGAGAATGGTTTTGGAGAACCCGCGCTACACCGGTTATGCGTTCTTCGGCCGTTGGACGAAACAGGAGACATTGCTCGACCCGGAAGGCGTCTCGGCTGGCAATGTCGTGCGGTTCCGACGCGCCGAGCCCGTCCGCGTCGTTCGCTCGCGGCGCCCGGCGCATCCCGAGATCATCTCTGTGAAGGATTTCACCAGGGCACAGCTCATGCGCCGCTCGAAGGGTGCGAGTGGTTTACGTACCGCGCGCACGACCGAGCGGACCCGGACGACGATCAAGCCGCCGTTCCTGTTCCGTGGGCGCATCCGGCACGCCGGCTGCGGTCGGAAGATGGCGGGCAGTCCGCGGGCCCACGGCATCCATTACCGCTACCCCGCGCGAACCCTGGCGCTCGGCTCGTTGGCGCTCGCTGATCATCCGCCGACCGTGTACCTGAGGGAGGCGATTCCGGCGGAGGCAGCCGGGTGGATTGGCGGACTGTTCGCCCGGGAGAATGTTGATCGGACGGTAGCGGCGCTGATTGCCTCGCAACCGGCGACGGGTGGCCTGGCCGATGACCGAGCGACGGCGAAGCATCGGTTGGCTGACGCCGAGACGCGGTTGCGACGACCGCAGGCAGCGGCGCGGGCGGAGTTGGACAACGTGCCGGAGCTGACCACGGCGACCGATGCCAAGGTGTATGCGCCGATCGACTCGCTTGGCGACGTGGGAACGGCCCTCGCAGGACCGAAACCGGAGAAGGCCGCAAGCCCATACGACCTGCTACGACCACGAAGCCACTGCGGCTGACGTGACTATCCGTCCGATGAAAGGGGTGAATAGTGTGCGTGTCCGAGGGGGAGTTGCACACTATTCACCCGGCTACAGGTGGGCGACGCGTAGACGGCTGCATGCTCTGCTATGGGTCGAGGGCGCGTCGCTGCACTGAACTGGCGCGGAGGCGGTGTAGTGCGTGTCTCAGTGAGCAACTCGGGAAGCGAGTCCTGTTAACACTCCCGCGCCGACTAGTAGCGCCAGCGTGAGTGCGGCGAGCAGCACGGCGGGCCATCCCGCTGGGACAGTTCGCCTTCGGTAATTGACGCCGAGTGCTCCGATGCAGGCAATGATCGGCGTTGACCAGATCCAGTGCGGAAACCGTACGAGGCCGAGAATCGAAAGTGCGAGTATGGCGAGGCCGATTAGCCATGCGCCGACATACGAGTTCCGGAAGATCGGGCCCGTCGTCTACATGCGCGCCGCGGTACCCGGTGTTCTCGCTCTCCTGCTCATCGGCATCGCGGTTGCGGCCGTCGCCTGGCTCGTGCCGGAGTTGGTCCTGCTGCCGAGCTCCTCCCGCGTCAACGCCGCGGTCTGCCGTCCAGACGTGGGGGCCGTCACGGCAGCGGTCGAACCAGACCGCCACGGTGGACGCGATGGCCAGTTGCAGTCGTCGGCCGGCACCGTTCGAGAGCGCGGGCGCCTGCACGAAAGGCTAGGAATGGCAGCGAGCGGCGCTGGAGGACCCGGTGCACCGGTGAATTCCCCTCGGGACGTTGGTCACACGAGGTGAGCGATGCCCGAGACGATGAGGTACACGCCGAAGCCGGCCGCGACGATGATAATGATGGTGCGGCCGTGTTTTGCCAGCCAGGTGTTCACGACCGTGACACCCCGGACCGTGGCGTCGGGCCAGATGGTGTGGGCGATGATCGGTATCTCGATCATCAGCATGTAGATCGCGGCGATGAGGATGATGCTCAGCACGGTCACCAGCAGGCTGGCGTGTCCCTTGGCGATGGCATGCAGCGAGGCCAGGTACAGCGGCGACGGCGTGTACATGAGTATGCCGATGCCCAGAACCCCGATCAGCCCGAGTTCGCGGCGCTGCTTGGCGGCTTTGGGCCCACGCGGCGGCCGGAAGTAGATCACCATGGCGGAGCCCACCAGCAGGATGCCGATGGCGAGGTCGATCCACGGCGACACCGTGTGGTGCTTCGCGCCCTCGACTCCGCTGCCCTGCAACACCAGCACGACGACAAAGCCGACGACCAGGGTGATGAGCACCGCACCGGCCAGGAAGATCAACGCCCGCTTTCGGGGATGGGGGTTGACCAGCAGGAATGCGATGAAAAGCAGAGCAGACGGGGAAATCGCCGCGCCCAGCGCGGCGGGTACGGCTTCGGACAACATCGCTGACACTCCTCCGCGTCTACTCGAGCCGTTCGCGTCGACGGGTTGCCGCCTCTTTCCCAGGCCGGCGGGTATTACCCGGCTCCACCGGCGTCGCTGCCCTCGGGATCGGCCGCGGGTGCGGGTCGCGGAGTCAGCCGGGCTGTGACGACGTATGCGACGACGGTGGAGACGATCACCAGCGGCATCACGGCAATGCCATCCGAGAGCAACAGCAGAGTCGCCAGCATGACGGAGGTGAGGGGGAGCATGAGCATGCTCGCGCACATCGCGCCCATGCCCATCGCCACACCGGCCACCAGCGACATCCCGGGTAAGTGCGACATCCCGACGCCGGCCGCAGCGCCAAGGAACAGCGAGGGGAACACGGGGCCCCCGCGGAACGAGCTGAGCGACAGGCCGTACGCCAGGGCCTTGCACACGAGCAGCACGACAATGGCGGTGACGGAGTAGCTGGACGCGTTCGTGATCAGCGGGCCCAGCGCCG
This sequence comes from Amycolatopsis sp. GM8, assembly GCF_021653975.1. Lineage (GTDB taxonomy): Bacteria > Actinomycetota > Actinomycetes > Mycobacteriales > Pseudonocardiaceae > Amycolatopsis_E. The sequence continues at coordinate 319,952 of NZ_JAJKFK010000004.1, forward strand.
TCTGGCCGGAGAACAGCACGTCCGACGAGCTCTTGCCGGTGATCTCGGCGTAGCCGATGGCGAGTGCGGCGATGACGATTCCCACCAGCGGCGTGAGGATGATCGCGCGCCCTTCGATCAGCGGGCGGACGAGCAGCGCGAGCCGCCGGATCGCCGTGCCCAGGAACGCGGCGGCGAACCCGATGGCCAATGCCCATCCGAACTCGGCGATGCTGAGATGGCTGAACGGAGGCAGGCCGGGTATCGACAGGGAGAACGTGCCGAGGCCGGTCCAGGTGTCCAGCCCGAGGAAGATGAGCGCGCCGATTCCGGAGGCCAGCAGGCCGGGCAGCAGCACGAGGATGAGCGTCTCCCCGCCCAGGCCCGAGGCCTCCATCAGGAGGAACGCTCCGAGGATGGGTGAGCCGAGCAGCGTGCTGACCGCCGCGAAACTGCCCGCCGACGCGATCATCGCGACGGCCTGGGCCGGCATGTCGCGCTGGGCGAGCCGTCCCGCCAGCACGGCGAGCCCGCCGCCGAGCATGATCAGCGGCGCCTCGGGGCCGAGCACGACGCCCAGGCACAGGGCAGCCAATGCGGCCAGCACGATGCCTGGCAGGTCAGCCGGAGCCGGCGTCCCGCCCGCCTTGAACCCGTCCGCCGGGGAGTGGCCGCCGGTTCCCGGTAGGTACCGGATGGCCAGTGCGACGAACAGGCCCGCGAGGGCCAGGAGCGGCAGCGGCCACCAGGACGGCGCGGTGGCGAAGCCCATCCTGACCGGAAGGCGCGTGAACAGTTCTTGCTGCAGATAGTTGACCAGTGCGAGGAAGCCGTATGCGGCGGCCGCGACCGGTGCTCCGAGCAGCGCCGACAACAGCAGCAGCCCGACATACTTCCTGCTGCGTACCAAGGTCCGTGGATCACCCGGCGTCGTCATCTCCCGTTACCCCCATCGCCGGCACGTGTCCGTGCCGGCTTCGGCGAGTTCGATCGCGAATCCCAGTGCCCAGGCCATGTTTCGGGCTGCGGAGAAGGTTCACCCGTCCGGGACGCCGGATCCGTCGCGTCAGCCTCTGCGGCGGCTGACGCGCCTGGCGGTGCGGCGGGCGGTGCGGCGGGCCATCCTGCGTGATCGGAACATGTCGTGTCTCCCTTACTTGGAGCTGGCAGCAGCCATTTCCTGCTCGTGCAATTCTTTCGCTTCCTCAGCCGAGACGAGTCCGATGCCGATCAGGTCCAGGGGACTGATGAAGCCTTCGCTGACGCGGAACCCGCCGGCGCGGACGACGGCGTCGCGGAACGGGATGGCCCAGCGGTGTTCCAGCAGCAGCAGTGCGGCCGCGCTGCCGTTGGGGATTTCGTCCAGCACATCCCACGCGTCCTCGTCGGAGAACGGCTGAATGTCGTCGGCGGCGGCCTCGGCCCCCGCTCGCGCGTCTTCGCCGGAACCCGCGTCGCCCTCGATGCCGAGCCCGATCAACGCCGCGACCTTGCTGCCGAGTTCGGCCGCTTCCTCGTCGGAGATGTTGCTCAGATGGGCCACTTCGATGTCGCCGTCGAGATCTTTGTGCACGGCAAGTGCGTCCACGACGCGAACGGTGTCGGTTGCGCGCAGGCGTTCCAGCTCGGCGATGATCTCACCGTGGAAGTCCGGCTGGGGAAACCCCAGTACGAGCAGTTGGATCGGGCCGATGGTCATGGTGGTTCCTCCGTATCCGTCGCGGTCGGTCGTGCCTGGCATCACCGTTCGAAAACCTGCCGTCCGGTTGCATCGCCCGACATGGGTGAACTCGCCGGGGTCGGACGGTCGAATCATCTGCTCGCACTGCTCGCGGAAGCACTGATGACCGGGTTGTTCGTGCCCGCGACAGCAGACGTAACAGGGAACGGTTAGTGGCGGACGTGGTAGGGGCCGGCTGAGTTCGTGACCCGCGTTCAGCGGGGTGTGCGTCCGGCGAACGTGACCGCGAGCGCTACCAGAGCCGCCCCGGCGCAGGCGGCGGCCACGATCGCGAACGGAGCGGCGCCGCCGGGGGAGTCGCCGAGAATCATGGCCACTGCCGCGCCTCCCGTTGCGGCGCCTACGAACCGCAGCATGTTGAACACGCCGAGGCCGGCGCCGGAGTCCGCTTCCTGTGCCGAACGGCTGGCCCCGGCGGCCGCCGGGGTCTGAGTCAGCGCCATGCCCGCCCCGATGCACGTGGCCGTCGCGACGAGTGTCCACATCGGACCCGGACCGGAGTCGCCGGATGCCAGGACGGCCATGAGGCCCGTTTCCGCCAGTGCCAGGCACAGCAGCCCGATTCGCAGTGCCTGGCGGGGCCGCCAGCGTTCGGTGAGCAGGCCCGCCGCCGGAGCCAGCACCGTCATCGCGAGTGGTAGCGCCACGACGAGTATTCCGGCCGTTCGGGAACCGGTGCCCCACCGCGTGGTCACGTACAGCGGGATCGTGAGCAGGGTGGCCGTCAGGCAGAACATCTGGCACATCGCGGCTACGGCGGAACGGGCGAAGCGCGATTCGACCAGCAGCTTCGGCGGGACGAACGGTGCTGCCCGGCGTCGCTCGATCACGACGAACGCGCCGAGCACGGTGGCCGCGAGCACGAACCCGCCCCACGCCAACGGTGAGCGCAGGCCAGACGCGCCCACGATCGAGGCGCTGACCTCTGCGGTAAGCGGCACAAGCCGGCCGGTTGAGCATATCCACGTCTGCGGTGAAGCTCCGCCGCCACTGTCGTCGTGGGACGACTGAACTGTCAGACTTCCGGTGGTGATAGCTGAGGTGATCAGTACACCGCACCGGACAAGAGCACGCGGTCAAGGTCAAGTCAGCGCGCTGACGCCCATGAGTGGCGAAGCGCATTTAGAACTGGCGCAACCCGGCCGTATCCATCGCGCCACAGTGCACGCCGATGCGGCCGTGGACGGCAAGCCGGCTACTCGGTGCTGTTCGACACCGCCAGCAACTGGATCGCCCGCCTCGCCGAAGCGCACCACTCCAACCGCCTCGAGGCCGAGCTCAAGAAGATCCGCCGCCACAAGCTGATCATCATCGACGAAGTCGGATATATCCCCTTCGACCAGGACGCGGCAAACCAATTCTTCCAGCTCATCGCCTCCCGTTATAAGCAGTGCTCGGTGATGGTGACCTCGAACCTGCCCTTCGGCCGCTGGGGAGAAACCTTCTCCGATGACGTGGTCGCAGCAGCGATGATCGATCGCCTCGTCCATCACGCCGAGGGTCTCCACCCTCAGCCGCGACTCCTACCGAACCCGGCAACGCCGCAACCTGCTCCGTAAACAACAGCAAAATCCCGAGAACACCCAGAGGGGCAACATTGGCAAAGCGTTGACAGCTTGGTTAAGGTAAACACGCGCGGACTACTCAAGCTACGATCCTCAATCCTCGCTCGCCGCGCCCGGGGCAAATCGACGTCTGCAAACAGCCGAATTCCGCCAGACGGCTCAGTGACTACGCGACGGCACAACCAAGCATTCACGCACCAGGCCCGCGACGACGCACATTGTTCGAGGACAACCCGGCATGGCCTGTCCTCGGTCGCGATGCGGCGCAGACACCGCATCTGGCTCGCTGACACCAAAGCCCGTTAACCGCACATTCTTGCGGACTGTTCGGTCGGCCAGCACGAACCTAGCACCTTCGGTGAGACGACGGCTGCAGCGCATGATCCGCATAGGCGGCTGTACCGTCGCCACTACCCACTCCGAGGCCAGCGGCGCCTAAACCATTATAAGAAGGCCATTCCAGACACGCCGACCGGCTTGAATCCGGTCAGTCCGCGAAGTCCGAGAGGTGCCCCGGGACGGGGTCGGCGTCGCTGACGAGCATCCGCTTGAACCCGCGAACGCATGCGAACGGGACCCGCGGATCGTCGATGAACGCCGCTGCCAGTGGGTTCGGGCTGACGATCACAGGCCACATCGTCCAGCCGACGGGATCCTCCGCGGGCAACCCGGTGGCGTTGAGCGCCGCCGTCGTCTGCCGCCGGAGCGCATCGGCTTTTGCCAGCAACTTTCCAACTTCCGCCTTGTCCGGGCTCGTCTTCTGCTTCGCCTTCGATCGCTCGCCTTCGCGCATACCGTGGAACTTTCGCACTTCATTCAGCACCTGTTCGATCGAGTAGGGCTTGTGCCGGTTCTTGGCTTCCACGACCCAGATCCGGCGACGGACGGGGTCGGCCACGAGAAGGTCGATCTCACCAGGGATGATCAAACCGTCCTTGGCGGCCTTGTCCGGGCGAAGTACCGCACGCACATGCCGGAAGCCGTTCTCCTCGACGGCAACGACGACTTCTTTCTCGAAAGCGCGCTGCCCGGCCTGCGCCCACTTCTTTACGACCGTGCGCAAGGCAGCCGGGAGGGACTCGTCCGGCCACGGAACCCGCTGGCTGCCGAGATAGTTCGCGAAGATCTGTTGTGTCGCATGGGCTTGCCGGGGGAGAACGCAAACCCTCGCCCCTGCCCCTTTCCTGGGCAGCCCGACCAGCGGGCGGGTCGCGAGCCGGGCTTGACGTCGCTCGACGTTCCAGAAGTCGACTCCGGTGGCGGCAAGACTTGCGTGGTTCAAGGTCAGTTCGCGCACCGCGGCCTCGACCTCGTCGATTGCCAGTCCCGACCACTCGACGACCGATTCGACAAGCGCGTCGACAGGGACATCCGCGACGAGCACATCACCGGACACCGGCCAGGCCGCAGCAGTTTGCAAAACGGCGAACAGACCCTCGAGACCGGTGCCGAGGCTGGCTCGTGAGGCTTGGTCGAAATCGAGCAGCGCTCGTCGCATCGCCTTGTTTCGGTCGTCATTGGGAGCTTCACTCAGCGCCACGCTGAACGACTGGAACGGTCTCTCCGTTTCGGTCGCCGGTTGGGGTGCGAACGACTCTTCGAACCGGTCAGTCTGTCGATCGAGGTGTACCCGCAGCAGCTCTGCGTTATAGGCTGCGAGGTCCAGACGCCCGGCGCTGACGTGGACCGTCACCACACCGTCCGAGGCGACCGTCACGTCCAGCTCCTCCGCGCCGGAATCAGCCGCGCTTGCCCGACCGCTCAGCTCGAGGGCAAGCGCGGCGAGATGAACCAGACGAAACCAGTCGCGGTCATCGAGACGAGCGTGCCCGACCGGAGTTGTGTGCATCATCTGTTCGAGGACTAAGTGAGCAGCCCGCCACCCCACGGTGTTCAGCAGAGCGTCCTCGGCCGTCGCGCCATCGATGGTTTCAGAGGACACCGAACGCCTAAAATCGTCCCGGCTGTTTCCCGCCAGCGTCCGCTCGATTTGAGCGGCCACGGCCGGAACCGCTTGCACGGGGTCGAAGCGGGCCAACTCCTGGTCGAGCACAGCTATGACCGCAGGCACCACCCGTTGCCGGAGCAGCCGTGTCGCTTCTGCCCCGGACGCCCGCAACGGACCGACCCGTTCCCCGTGCAGCACTCGCGCCAAGTCCCTTCGAACCCGGGCGTCCCCGACGGGAGCCAGCTGCGCAGTCGATGAAACATCCTGCACCGCGAATGGGCTGGCCACTTGTGCCACATGGAGTTGAACGGGCAGGTCTTTCCATCTCTCGAAAACAGCTTCGTACACCTCCAACGCAACAGAGTTGTCCGCCATAGCGAGGTCGAGGTCATAGGTACCATCCTCTGGCGGCGCCTCCGACGAGGTGACCATTGCGAACATCGCCAACCCCTCCGCGAGGGAAGCCCCCAGCAGACCATGGATGGTCTCCGAGTCTCGAAGCCCGACGAACCGCGGGTCGAAGGTCAGCACGATCTCGTCGTTCATCAGACCAACGAATCTGACCGGCCGATGTTCAGCATCCGGGAACGTCAGCGGTATGAGACCGACTCGCAATGATATGTCCGGAACCGGCAGCGAGATGCCAGGGACGATTTGGCGAAGACCGCTGCAAAGAGTTTCTGCAAGTGCAACCTTCAGTGAATGGTCAACCTTCACCTCCGACTCTCGCACCACGACGACAAACGAGCTCGTCGAGTTCATCAACGCCAAGCAGTACGGTTCGAGTGAAAGGGCAATTGCGCGATCATCGCCCAATTGCGCCCACCTGGGCCACTTCTCCATCCGCGGGAGGCCGACTTCGAGCGCGAGCAAGTCGAACCGTTCGACAGCGGCCAACCGTTCCCACTCTGCTGCGGTATCGGCGGGCAGAAAACCGAGCTCAAGTTTGTCGGCTCCGGAGCCGTGTAGAACACCATTCTTGCGGAATTCCTCCCAAAGATCGAAAATGCTCCAAGCTCTGGCCACCCGAACGCCCGGTAATGCCTTGAGTTCGTCGAGGAAAGCCCATAACTCCTCGGCTTGGCTCGCTTCACGCACGAGCCGGCTCCACTCCTCCACCCCGAGAACGATCGTGCCGCGACGGAATTCCTGTACCGACTTTCGCGGGCCGTCCACAAGAACGACCCTCGTCACCTCGACGTCGTCTCGGATGTCGACGGGATGTCCGTCGAGCACGGACAGGTCGAACGGATAGTCGCCGGGTGGAGGTTCATCGAGCTCCACCGGCTGCCCGAGCCGGACCGCACAGCCGGCGACCACCCGCTCGACCGCCCGTTTCGCCTTGTTGATCGCGATGGCGCTGTCACCGGTGGGATCGACCGCCAGACTGATCGCAACGAGGTGTCGCGCGGCGGACGCGATAAGGATCAAGGGGGCACTCCGGCCGATGTCCACCACGCGCGCGCCTACCAGGACTACGGCCGGGAACGCCAGCAGACTGCGGACCACCATGTTCTGTGCCTGGTCGAAAAGGCGGGCGACTGTGTCGGACGTATCCCGGCGTCCACGTATCGAACGCTCCAACCGAGCGGCTTCGCGCGCCAGGCGATGCGCCAGTTGGGCAAGGGCCTTAAGCATCAGCCCGCCCGGCATCGGGAGCAGCCCGGCACCGGTCGCCAACGCGAGGGCTCCCAACTCCTCGTATTCATGGCCCACATGCAGACGGGCGGACGCCGGCCTGGCGGTCGCCCAGTCAAGCGCACGCGCCAGGCGTTCCTTGTTTCCTTCTGCGACTGGTGCCAGTCTCTCGAGAAGCAATTCAGGCAGCGGCGAGTCCGCTGGTTGCGAGCGCCAGATGGCGAGTAGCCGACTGACCGCGTTCACTTCGGCCTGTGTCACCGTCGCGGGGTCGTCGGACCTGCCCACCCGGTCACGGACCCAATGCGACTTCACGACCTCCCTTTCCAGCCCCATTATCCGCAGCCCAAGTTCGGTCAGGTCGCTGACGCCGAAACCGAGCGAGTCCTGCAGAACCGGGTCCACGGCATGGGCGAGGCGCCGGATGAGTTCCAGCGTCTCCCGAGGCCGGTCGAGGCAGCCGGGGTGGAGCGGCCACAAGACGTCCGACCATTCCACCGTGACCTTGAGCCGTGGATCTGCGGGAACCCAGTCTTCCGTCGCGAGGTAACCATCGAAAGCCAGCGTCGGCGCCAGTAGCCAACCTGAGAGATCCTCCGATGTTGCTTCACGTCTGCCGATCGAGGGGTTACTCCACGTTCCGACGAGAAGCGCAGCCAGCGTCGGGAGGCGGTGTACGGCGGACGGTGATGAGCACGCGGCGTGGATCACGGCGTGCACGCTCTGCGGCTCGAACCCACTCACAGCGGCGGCAATAGCCAGACCCACTGGAGGTGGCAACCAGTCGCCGGGACGGTCTGCAGCGGGGCGGGACGAAGGACCTGACATTGGGGCTCACCGTTGGGCTTGATGGTCGAATAGAGGCTTAGGGTCCCACAGAACGATCTTGCACGTGTACCGGATTTCGCCGGCGACTTCCTGCGGTGCCTCAACGGCCCGGTGCCCTCGGCGACGTCCGGAGAGCACGGCGACACGGGCGAGTACCCAGATTGCGACGCACTCGGGGTGGCTGGACTACCGACGGCGACCACGAGGTTCTGTCCGAGCGCGACGAGGACGATGATCACGGCCGCAAAAACGCCGAACATAAGCAGAAACGCCGCAAACCAGCACCAGGGCAGCCGCGTGACCACCATGCTCCCCGACGGCGATACTCACCGCCGGGTCGGTGACGAGGCCGACCGACAACGGCACGCGCGGGGACACCCCGGGTGAGCCGGACGGCGCATCTGCGTCCCTCATTTCACGTGGTGATCTCAAGCGCTGCGTTCATGCGTGGCAGATTCTGCATCTGAGAGGCGGACCGCATCCGAACCCACGGAAGACGGCAGAGGATTATCGACTGCGCGTGCTCGCCATCGACGAGACAGCGGCCTAGGTGGTGCGGCGGATCTTCGCGGAGTACCTGGCAGGCAAGGGCGATCGGGCGATCGAACGGTCTGAACCGCGATGGCATCCCCTGCCCGTCGGCTCGGCGGCCGAAGCAGAACCGGCACCGTTTGGCCGATGGCTGGCAGGGCAACGCAGTTCGCGTGATCTTGGAGAACCCGCGCTACACCGGCGCGTTCTTCGGCCGATGGACCAAACAGGAGACGCTCCTGGACCCGGAGGATGTGTCCGCCGGTCATGTCGTCCGTTCTCGGCGCCCGGCACATCCGGCGATCATCTCGGTGGAAACGTTCACGGAGGTACAACTACTGCGCAGGTCGCGCGCCGCAGGTGGTCTGGATGCTCGCCGGAAGCTGGAACGTGGGCCGAAGAGGACCAAGAAGGTCTATGCGCTGCGGGTGCCAGGGTTCAGCCTCGGAAGTCGATTCAAGACGGGGTGAAGCGAGTGCGACCCGTGCGGTCGTCATGCTATTCAGTGCTGACACTCGTGCTAGCCCTGATGGTTCGCGCGGCTGACGGGCTGGCCTGGCAGGGTTCGGATTGGGTTTTGGCGGCGTTTTCTGGTTGTGGGGTGTGGTTGGGTGGCCCGTTCAGCGGGTGGCTGCCGGGGGTCGTGCCCTGCGGAGTGGCGTAGGAACGGCTCCGCGTGATCCACTGCTCAAGATCCGTAGCCGAGCAGGGAGGTGAACTCGGCCAGCACATCCGTTGTCAGGTCCGGATCACCGACGGTGAAACGGATGTGCCCGGACAGTCCCTCGGCCTCGGTCAGCAGCCGGATGCGATAGCCGCGCCGGGAGAATTGTTCCTGCAACGTGGTCGCGGCCAGTGGGGTGCCGACGGGGATGGTGAGGAAGTTGCCGCCAGACGGCAGCGGTTGATGGCCAAGACTGGACAACGTCGCGACCGCGTGCTCCCGTGCCTTGCCGATGTCCGACCAGATGCGGCCCAGTTCGGCTTCTCTAGCCATGAGCGCTCTGGCCATCTGCACCGCGATCGCGGACACGGTCTGCTCCGTGCGCTCGCGTGCCAGCTCGGCCACCAGTTCCGGCTCGCCGGCCAGCAGAGCCAGGCGGGCCCCCGCCAGGCCGTGTGACTTGGACAGGGTCTGCACCACGACCACGTTGGCGCCGCGGCGAGCCAGGTGATGTGTCCACGGGCCGGTGAAAGCCTGGTAGCAGCTGTCGATCACCAGCAGATGGTCCCGCTCGGCCGCTATGCGGACAAGATCGTCGAGGACCGGTTCCGGGGTCGTCCAGCCAGCGGGACCGTTCGGCGTGCTCAGTACGACGAGCTGACCAGAGGTGCGGGCGGCGGCCTCGCACAGGCTCCGGTTCGCCTGGTCCGGTTCGCCGGCGATCCGCTCGACGGCCAGGCCCGACCGGGCGGCCACATCCTCCCACGCGTCATAGTTGGGCCACTGGAGAAGCAAACCGCCGGTCCCGTGCCGTACCTGGCGCCAGGCCAGCAGCCGGATCGCACAGTCCGAGCCGGGAGTCAGCATGAACTCCTGCGGATTCAGCCCGACGTGGCCCGCGATGTCGTCGATCGCCTCGGCGGTCACCGGATATCGCCGGATCAGCGTCGGCCCCAGGCCGGCCAGCGCCTCCTCCAGCAAAGTGTCCATGTCCTGGTGCAGCAGTTCGTTGCTGCTCAGATTGCGGCGATTATCAATCCGCCGGCGCTTGTGCGCGGTGAGCACTTTTCCGCCTTCGTTCATCGTCCACCCCCGGTGGCAAGAATAGCCAACACAAGCTCTGGAGAACAGGCCGGCGGGCGTGCTACTTTCGTTATGTCGCTGTCCGGTCAGGGGGTGCTGTGAGTCAGCTGGAGAGTATCACGCAACGTGTGGAGCGCTTGGCTCAGGAAAAGGCTGATGATATCGCGTTGATACTGCCGAAACGGTCGGGTGAAGACCGTCAGCTGACCTGGCGTGAACTGAACGGAAAATCGAACCATCGTGCTCGGCAAATTGCCGAATGTGGTGTCGGGGAATCAACGGTCGTCGCGGTTGCGCTACCCGGCGAGCTGGATCACGTGATCACGACGTTGGCGGCCTGGAAAATAGGCGCGACCGTGGTTCCGGTGGATCCGCACCTGTCCGATGCCGAGGTCGACCACATCGTCTCGGTGATCTCTCCCGGACTGTATGTGACCCGGTCGGCGTGTTCGCCGGACTGCCCGAAGATCGACCCCGAGGTCTGGGCCGATGGCTGGTCCGAGGAGAATCCTCCACCCCCGTCAGGTGAGCCGAGGAGCGCCTCGACGACTGGTGGGACGCAGGGGCGGCCGCGGGTCATCCATCGCAAACGCGGGTGGATGTTCGACCCGGACGGTATTCCCACACCGCACGAACGACGTATGGGATTCACCTCTTACCAGACCCATCTGGTCGCGGCGCCGCTTTTTCACAGTGGCTTCGGCGCGCTTTTCGGTCCGCTCGGACTTGGTCATCGGGTGGTTCTTCTCCCGCGCTTTCACCCGTCGTTCGTGCTGGATTGCGTGGAGCGCTACTCGGTGAATTTCATGCGTCTGGTTCCGACCATGATGAAGTTGTTGCTCCTGCCCGGCGCGCGTATCGCCGATCGCGATCTCTCGTCCATCGAGGTGATTCATCACGGCACCGCGTCCTGTCCGCCGAACGTCAAAATCGCGTGGTTCGACCTGGTTGGTCCGGAACGAGTTTACGAGGGTTATTCGTCGCAGGAACAGTTCGCCTATATCTATATCCGTGGTGACGAATGGCTGGCCCGGCCCGGAAGTGTCGGACGGCCGGATCCCGGGGCCGTGGCGATTGTCGACGAAGCCGGGGACCAGGTGCCGGCCGGAACGACGGGGCGGATCTTCCTGCGGTCCAACGACGGCAGCGGGCCGGACTATCTCGGTGCGGGAGAACAGCTGCCGTCCTGGCAGGGGAAGTACTTCACCGTGGGCGACCTCGGTCATCTCGATGACGCCGGTTATCTCTATGTCCAGGGCCGGGCGAACGACCTCATCAATGTCGGCGGGATCAGCGTGTACCCGGCGGAAGTGGAAGCCGTGCTGCTCGCGTCGGACCAGATCGTCGACGCGTGCGTCGTACCGGCTTCGCACCCGGTGCTGGGCCAGGTCCCGCACGCTCTTGTCGTGCCCGCGCAGGGAACCGAGCTGTCGTGGCCCGAGCTGGAGGCCTACTGCCGTGCGCGCCTGTCGGCCCACAAAGTGCCCCAGTCGTTCACGGCAGTGGACGTGCTGCCCCGGACCGGGGCCGGGAAGCTCCGGCGATCGGCGCTGACCGTTGAGTGACCGGTCAGCCGGCGTCATCGTCGGAGCGGTGGGGCACCAGCGGGTGGGTGCCGAAGGCGGCGAAGTGGACGGCGTTGCGTTCGATGGTCCGCTCCGCCCGAACCCGGAGTCCGGGGTCGTCGGCCAGCCGGCGATCGAGTTCGATCCGGACCTGGCGGGCCTGCTCCGGGTCGCGGATGTCCAGCCGCTGCGACAGCGGCAGGTCCGCCAGGTACAGGTGGAGCAGCAGATCCGGCAGCTGATGCGGATTGTCCCGGTCGCGCACGGCCCGTACCCGCTCGGCGGGCAGGTCGGTGAACGGAGCCCGCGTACGGGGCCGCGGCCCGTCCGCGGTGAACTCGGCGAAGCCCTGGAGTTCGATCCGCGTCCGGTTCACGTACGCCACGCGGATTCCCCGGCTGAGACAGAAGTGCAAGGCCTCGACGATCGAGTCGATGATCGGCTCGCCCTTGTCGTTCAGCGAGGTGTTGGCGAGCATGGGCACGCCGGTACGCCGCTCGAACGCGAGGATCAGCTCGTGGAGTTCGCGGTTCTGGGCCCGGGAGACCGACTGGACCCGTGCCGACTGGTCAAGATGCGCCACCGTCGGTATGCGGTCACGTCGATCCGGTCGGATGGTGAAGGTCCGCAGCATGTACCGCGACGGTTCCGGCGCCTCGAACCAGTCGCTCATCCGTTCCTCGAGGACGACCGGAGCGACCGGGCGCCACCACTCCCGTTGCTTGATCTCGTTGAGCTTGTCCTTCGTCGTCGGGGAGGACGGATCGCCGAGCAGGCTCCGATTGCCCAGCGCGCGCGGTCCCACCTCGGAGGCGCCGTTGAACCAGGCCACCGGTCCGTCGAGCAGGTCGTCGACCGCGATCTGTTCGTCGTACTCGGCGACGCCGGCGACGAACTCGTCGAACTCGGCGAGGGCCGCCGCCAGATCTGTGTCCGTCCGGCCGAGATACGCACCCGGATAGGTGAACCGCAGCCGCCGCTCGGCCTTCTTGTGGAAGGCGGCCAGGCCGATGCCGACCGACTGACCGTCGTCGCCCACGCTCGGCGGCGCCAGGAAACCGCGGAACCCGAACCGTTCCATCAGGTGCGAGTTGGTCGGGCAGTTCAGCGCATAGCCGCCGGCCATCGCCAGGTGCGCGTCGGCGGGGTCGATCGCCCAGGTCTCCAGCGTCCGCCGGACGTTGCGTTCCATCAACGCGACCGAGAAGGACTGCACCACCTTCATCACCGCGCTGATCAGGTTCTCCTCCGGGGTGAACGCGTCGTCCAGGGCCAGGGTGGGACCGACCTGTCGCACGATCTCGTCGAACACCTCCTGCGACCGCTCCACGACGTCGGCGCGGTCGAACCGGCGTTCTTCCAGCAGCGGCAGCCAGTCGCACTCACCGCTGGCCTTGCTGGCGGTGGCCAGCGCCATCAGGCTGCCCTCGCGCATGCGGAACCGGTCCCGCGCCTCGCAGTACAGCGGTCCCGGCGACTCGACGGGAAAGAACGCGACTTCGCCCGCCCGGACGACACAGCCGGCGAACCAGTGCGCCTTCGGCACCCGGTCGAGCAGCCGGTCGGGACCGCGGTCGACCGCGAACCCGACGATCGTGCCGTCATAGAAGACTTCGCTGTCCAGCAGTATCGCGCTGTAGAGGTGCGACACGCTGTGGAAGGCGAGATCGGGCAGTTCGTGCACGAGGTGGTAGTTCTCGTCGCGGCTCAGCTCGGGGTTACCCCAGATCTCGACCAGGTCGTGGAGGCCGATGCCGTGTGGCGCCAGCAGGTTGTTGATGAACTCCACCTGGTCGGTCAGGTCGAGGAACGGCGTGCGGTGCATCTTCTGGCCGGTGATCCGCTCGAGTTCCCAGTGGTTGAGCAGATCCACGCGCGGTCCGTCCTTGCGCCACAACGAGATGTTGTGGTCGTGGCGGAGTCGCACGTTCGCGACACGGTGCAGTCCCGGAGGGTTGAGATAAGTCGAAAGGTAGTAACCGTCTTTCATGCGTCCGCCTGCAGCTCGGTGAAGATGTGGACCTTGTACACACGGCGTGGCGTGAAACCCGTCTGGCCATCCGCACCGGTCACCTCGGTCGGAAACGGCCGCCGGCCGTGCGCGACGCGCAGGTTGTCGAGAATGATCAGCTCACCCGCCTCGAGCTCGACCTCGAACTTGACCTCCGGACTGTTGAGCGCCTCGTCGAAGGCCATCAGCGCGTTCAGCCGGTCGCCGGACAGGCCGGCCCGCTGGGCGAGCAGCACGATGTAGATCCAGTAGCGGAACTGCCAGGTGCCGTCGTCATGGCGGTACAGGATGGGCTCGTCGCGCTGTGCGTAGTCGAATTGGTGCTCGGTGCTGATGGCCGTCGTCGTCATCAGTTCCAGCACCGACTCGGCTGGGTCCGGACCGAGGTCGGCGTACAGCTTGCGCACGGCGTCGTCCACCCGGGCGATGGTGGTCTGCCCGTTGTCCACCGACTCGTTGTCCACTTCGATGCCCTGATGCATCATCAACATGGCGTGCAGCTGCGGGGTGACGGGCACCTGGCTCGCCGCGGTGTGCAGGGCGAGAACCTGTCCGAACGTACGCTTCTTATAGGACTCGGTATTGCCGAGCCAATCCAGCGGCTCATCCGGCGAGGGCGTCTCGCCCTCCTTCACCATCGGCGCCAGTTCACCGAGCTGGCGTCCGAAATGGACCAGTGCGACGCCGTCGACGGGAAAGCCGCGAACCACGACGAGTCCGTCCGAGCGCAGCGCCTCGACAACCTCGCGGCGAAACCGGGGATCGGCGTTGTGGCCGGTCGGTGCGCCCGTGTAGTCGAGCCTGCGCAGTTCCAGCGGCCGGATGTCCGACTTGAGCGCGATCGTCATGATGATCACCTTTCGAGTGTGCCGATCTCGTCACGAGGATCAGCGGCGGAATGTCGCGGTCAGCGAGCGGCGCGGCGCCGGGGCCGACGAGGAGAGCGGTTCGACGGCGTGCCAGGACGACTCCGAGCGAACGAGTACGGCGCTGCTGCCCAGCGCCGGCGCCAGCACCAACCGGGGATGGCTCACGTCCGGTCGGTCGAGCACCAGCAGACGGCCTCGGTCGCTTTCGGACCAGGACTCGGTGAAGTAGAAGATCTGCGTGACGACCTTGTCCGGTTTGTCCACGTGTGGGGCGAGCCAGTCGCCCTCGCGGTATTCCCAGACCGCGAGCGAGAGGGACGCGTCGGCCAGGGGAATGCCGGTCAGCTCGGTCATCGCCCGCCGGTAGGCGGACCCGTTGAGCGCCATGGCGAACGCCGCCCAGTCGGGATCGTCCGCCACGCTTTCCGGGTCGAGATCGGCCGTGCCGAATCGGTAGGTCTTCTGCCGTTCGCGTTCCTCGCAGTCGGTCAGGCTGATCTTGCCGAATGCACGGGACAGGCGCAGTGCGGTCGCCGGCGGCACGACGGTGGGCAGATACGCGTGGTCCCACGGGTTCCGGACGAGGTTCGCGGCGCGCAGGCAGGCGACGATCTCGGTCTCGATCTCACTGCCGGCGTCTGTCATCCGGCCCCTCCCGCCAACGTCGCATACGACGTGATCTGCCGCAGCGCAGCGGTGGCGTAGCTGCCGGACGGGAGGAAGAAGTTCAATGCCACCCGGTGCCTGCCCGCGTGCTCCGGATCGCCCTCGACCGGCCCGACCGAGATGGTCGTCTGCACCACGGTCGTCCGTTCGGACGCGGTGGTGACCGGTTCGCCGTCGACGAACCCGTACCGGGTGAAGGGCAGGACCGGGCTGGCCGCGAGCACCTTGGCCGACGCGAGCGGTGAGTTCACGTACCGGAACGGGATCCCGTCGACGACGGTCTCGAAGTCCTTGCCTCCGCAGGTGGTGCCGACGAGCGCTCGCAGTGCCGCGTTCCAGCCGTGCGACGAGTGCGCAGCGAGATAGAAGGACGCCGTCCGGGGATCCAGCGCCCGGAAGTGGTCCTTCGGGTGACCGGTCCATCCCGCCGCCGTCGCGCTCTCCGGCGCGCCCAGCCCGGCGAGTTCGTGCAGTGCCTCGTCCCACCGGCCGTCGACCATCGCGGCGCCGACCAGATGGGTGCGCTTGGGCCCGTTGGGCACTCCGAAGCGCTGCGTGTCGTAGTAGTTGAGGAAGAAGGTGGTGATCTTGCGCGCCCCGGCGAACCGCTCGGCGAGTTCGGGCGCCATGTTGCGCACTACGACCCGGAAGCCGTTCCCCTCCAGCCGGCCGATGCTCAGCGGAGCCGGACCGTAGCCATAATGGTGCAGTTCCCACCACCGGCCGTCTTCCCGGGCGCCGGGCAGGTCCGCGGCCACGGCCTGGGCGGGAACGGCCACCAGCTGCTCGGTGACGCCGTCCTCATCCTTGAGGCCGCCGTAGGTGACCTCGGTGCTCGCCACATCCAGTGCCGCGGCCAGATGCCTGATGGCCTCCATCGTCGTATAACCGGACTTGCGTAACAGGAGATAGCGGTACTCCGCCGTCGCGTCGGCCAGCGGGACCACCATGGTCTCGCGTACGACGAAATCCTCCGGGACGTGCTTGAGCACCGGCCCCCGAGCGGTCATCGATCTTCCTCCTCGATCCGTGCTCCGAGCCCGCGCAAGGAGCCGACCAGGTCCGGGTATCCCCGGGCCAGATGGTGGGTTCCCGTCACGACGGTTCGGCCGGGCACCCGGAGCGCGGCGAGCAGCAGTACCGCCGCGGCCCGCAGATCTGGAGCGTGCACGACGCGGTCGGCCACCTGCGGCGGACGGACTCCGGCGATCTCGACCGCCCCGTCCCCGGCGGTGAGCTGCACGCCGAGATCCCGCATGCCTGCCACGTAGCCGAACCGCTTGGGCCAGACCGTCTCGCGGATCGTCGTCGTTCCTTCGGCCAGGCAGGCCAGCAGTGCGAAGAACGGATGGCAGTCGCTGTAGATGCCCGGCGAGGTCACGACGATCTCCGCCGGCCGCAACGTTTCCGCGGGGTGCACGATCAGCTCGTTCGCGGTCGAGTCGAGTCCGATGCCCATGCGGTCGAACACCTCGCGTTCCGGACGCAGCGCCGCCCAGGCGCGCGATAGGCCGGCGCCGCGGATGCGCAGCGGTCCGTCGGCCGACAACGCGCCGGCGGCCACCCAGGTGACGACCTCGATCAGGTCCGGCAGTAGCCGGTGCAGCACGGGTTGGTCCAGCGCCGCCGGCCCGCGCCCGTGAATCACCAGCGAACCGGTCAGGGTGGTCTCGATGTCGGCGCCGAACTCGGAGAGCACGGTGATGAGATCGGTGACGTCGGGCTTCGGGTAGGGATTGTGCAGGAGGCTCGTACCGTGGGCGACCGCGGCGCACAGGATCGCCATCTTGCTGGCCCCGGAGTACAGTGGACCGGTCCGAAGTGGACGAATAGCGGTGTAGTCGAGCAGATCGATCTCGCATCCGCGCAGACCCGCCGTGGCCAGAATCCTCGGGTTCCCGGCCCGGTCGGCATCCACTACGGCGCCGAAGCGTTCGAGCACACTGAGGTACTGCTCGATCGGACGCTTGCCCTCGGCGCTGTCCCCGATCCGGCAGCCGCCGTCAGTCGGGATTGCGACTTCTCCCAGGCGCGCGAGCAGGCCCGGCACCAGGTAGACGGAGCCATGGATGCGCTCGGCCGCGACGGTGAACGACTCGGCGCTGGTGATTCCGGCCGCGTCGACGACAAGCGAACCGATGCCGCGGTGCGCGACACCCCCAAGGTCGCGGAGCACGTCGGCCAGCACGTCGGTCTCCACCAGAGCGGGACAGTTGGTCACCATCAGCGGGGCGTTGGCCGTGCACGCGGCGCCGACGATCGTCACGAGGGAGTGCTTGAAACCAGAGACATCGACGTGTCCACGCAGTCGGGCAGGCCCACTGACCACGAGAGTGTCCTGGGCGAGACCCTCCGCCGGGGTGGCCTCGGCGCCGGTCCAGATGCTTGTCGTCATGCCGTGTTCGTCCCCCCAATTCAATTCGTGTGATAACCCGATGATCACCGGCGGCGGGCACGTCAATGCCACCGCGATGCACGCGGCGAGCTTCCCGCGAAGAGAAGATGCGGCGACCGACCAACGCGCCGAAAAGACCCGGCGCTGGTCGGTTTTAACTGGGCGTACAAGGTGTTCTCGGGCCGTCCCGTCGTCGACCCATCCCCCAGAATAAGTACGTGAACCATCACGCAGCGTACGCACACCTTCTTGGGCAGTGCAACCACCTATTGGCAAGGTGTGGCGATGG
Source organism: Amycolatopsis sp. GM8 (assembly GCF_021653975.1). GTDB lineage: Bacteria > Actinomycetota > Actinomycetes > Mycobacteriales > Pseudonocardiaceae > Amycolatopsis_E. The sequence goes on from NZ_JAJKFK010000004.1 coordinate 337,724, forward strand.
TGCGGCGATCAATTCCTCGGATGGCTTCTTGCGCCACTTCGTCCCGTCGTGTAGGCATTGAAAGGGAACCTCGCGGGTTACGGCCGGTGCGCCGCGCGAACGCAGGGAACCGTTCTGCACTTGGGGAAGGGAAAGAGCGCTGTGCGATTTTCGTTCTCCGCTTGGGCTTGCCGACGATGGTCGTGCGACTTGTTTGTCGACCGCTGAACTTTCATTCTCGACACTAATCGAATTTCTGGCGGCTCGGCAGATTGCCCGGTGTGCGCCCGTGTCCACATTCAGGTAAATCGGATAAGGGGAACCATGCCCATCCTGGATATCAACGCACTGCTCGACGATCTTGGCGCAGATCCGGGCCTGCGGCGCGAGTGGGAGCTGAATCCGGACGAGGTGGGCGCGCGGTACCACCTCACCGACCGGCAGCGTGAGCTTCTGTCGCAGGGAGATGTGGACGGCCTTGTCGCGGAGGGACTCGCCGAACGGCATGTCCAGCAGATGCGCGTCTCGTGGTGAGGGCACACCACCGCACTGACTGAGACCACGGTGTGGCATTTGGGGGGACCTTGCATATCAACACGCTGGGTGGCTCCGGTCTGCGCATCCCGTGTGTCGCAATGGGATGCGCGCAGCTGGGCGCCGACGTGACAGGCTCGGACGCGATCACGCTGGTACGTGCCGCGCTCGCCGAAGGGCTGACCTTCTTCGACACCGCCGACGTCTATGCGGGTGGCGAGAGCGAACGCCTGCTCGGCCGGGCACTGCGCGGGCGGCACGATGAGTGCGTAGTGGCCACCAAGTACCGTCATGGTGCCTGTCCCGGAGCCGGACGCAAGAGCGTGCGGGTGGCGGTGGACGGCAGCCTCCGCCGGCTCGGCGTCGACTATATCGACCTGTTCCAGCTGCACGCGCCCGATCCGGCGACACCCCTGGCGGAAACCGTCGGCGCGTTGCAGGACCTTGTCGGCCAGGGGAAAATCCTTTATTTCGGGCTCGGCAACACCACGGCGGCCGATGCGCTGGCCGCTGCCGAACTCGCCTCGCCCCGGGTCCCGGTCACCAGTGTGCAAGCGCCCATGAGCTTGCTGGACATCGCGCGGCTGGACGCCCTCGGACAGCTCGCGAACCGGACCGGGATCGGCCTGCTCGCCGCGGCGCCGCTCGCCCGGGGGCTGCTGGCGGGTTCCTACGATCTCGGCCGGCGCCCGCCGCCGGGGCATGCGCTGTTGTCCCGCAAGGGATTCGGCTACTGGACCGACCGGGGACGCGCCGTCGCGGAACGGGTGCGGCAGGTCGCCGCCACGCACGGCACGACTCCGGTGCGGGTGGCGCTGTCGGCTGTGCTCGATCACCCAGGGGTGTCGGCGGTCGTGGTCGGCTGCCGCTCGCGCGAGCAGCTGAGCGGCTGTGCGGACGTTCGGCCCGGCCTGCTCGACCCCCTGACGATCGAACAACTGCGCGGCGTCCTGACCACAGACACGATATCGAGCAAGGAGCCAATCACGTGAGTAACGTCATCGACTTCGACGAGATCGTCGCCGCGCAGTTCCACGACGAGCCATACCCGTGGGCGTACTACAGCAAGGCATTGCGTGATCCGCAGGGCCTGGCCGAGGTCTTCCCCGATATCGGCTTCGGCTGGCACTCGCAGCGGCAGATCCTGGAGAAGCTGGGGAAGAAGGGCAGCGACGCCTGGTACCAGCACAGCGTCGCCACCCGGCCGCTGATCGAGCTGGGGAAGACGGTGCCGTACGACTCCGCGTCGCTCGACGACCGGTGGCTGGCCTTCGCCGAGGATCTGCTCTCTCCCGAGTACCGCGAGAGCCTGACCGAATCCACCGGCCACGACGTGCGCGGGCTGCGGATGCAGGCGCATTTCTGGCGGTTCGAGGAAGGATCGTTCTTCCAGCCGCATGTGGACAAGGCGCACAAGATCGTCACGCACCTGATGTACCTGACCGAGGAGTGGACCCCGGAGATGGGCGGGTGCTTCCGGGTGCTGTCGTCCGATCAACCGGACGACGTGCACATCGAGATTCCGCCGCTGCCCAACAACTCCATCGTGTTGCGGCGCACGGACAACGCCTGGCACTCGGTCTCCGCGATCCCCCGCGGCAGCGGGCAGACCCGGCGGCTCGTGCAAGTGTGGTTCTGGGGCGAGTGACCCCGCTGGTTTCGGACGAGTCCGGGAAGGCTTTCATGGTGCCGACAACGAGTGACACGACCGTTCGGTGGTATGACACCGAGCCGGAGTATGTCGCGGCCGCGAGTGCTCCGGTGGCCGGATGCGCGGTGCCGGTGCTCGCGCCGACTCGACCGGACCTCGCCCGCCGGTGGGCCGACGTGCTGACCCACCGCTACGGCGCGCCGCACCAGCAGCGGCTGGGACTGCGGGTCGTGGTCGCGTGGGGTGCCGAAGCCGAACCCGCGGCCCGGGTGTTCGCGGCCTGCAGCGGATCCCGCCTGGCGCTCGCCATGTCGGTCGACGACGCGGTGACGACGGTGCGTGACGCGCCGGAGAGCGCCGCTGTCGTCGTCGGGTATGCGGCCCGGTTCACCGTGTCGGCACTGGCCCGGCTGACGTCGGGTGCCGGGCGTCCGGTGGGTGTCCTGTGTGGACGAGACAGCGCCGCGTTGTCCTTCGCCGTTGCCAAGGCGCTGCTGCGACCCGCGGTCGCGGTCGCGGACCTCCGCCTGTTCGACGCGCCATCGCACCGCGCGGAGGACAACCCGCGGCTGCCCGTGACCGAGTTATTGGCCGGACTGCGCACGCCATCGCGGGTCGCGGTGCTGCGCAGCCATGGCGAGGGCGGTCATGCCAAGTACGGTGGCGTGGTGGTGTGCGGCTTGCTGGATCAGGCCGAGTTCCCCCGGGGGGCGCACGCCGGCTGCGTGCGCGAGCCGCGGTCGTGCAAACGCGCCACGGCCACCGGCGCCGAGGTGGTGTTCGGCGACGAGATCGCCGCGACCACGGTATGTTTCTTGTGCTGCAACGGGTTCAACGTCGCGCAGGAACTCTACCCGTCACCGGTCTCGATGGCCCTCTCCCTGAGCGAAGGGGTCGCGGCCGCTGTCATCGCGCCCACCCGTCCGCTGGTGGCGCCCGACACCCTCCTCGAATCGGTGCGTGCCGGACTGACCGGCGGCACCGCGCTGGGCGAGCTGGTGGTCCGGCTCAACCAGTTCGGCGCCCGCCTCGGCCAGCGCGATGCGTTCGTCCTGCTGGGTGATCCGTGCCAGGCGGCGATCGAGGGCGATGCGGAAACCGGCGCCGGCCCTTCCGCCCAACCGACCGAACTGGCCGACCTGCGGGTCTGGTTGGCGTCCGTGCTACGGCACACCGAACGCGGGCGCAGGCTGGTCCGAGCGCTGCGCTCCTGGCTGGCCGAACGGGCGGACGACCTGCTGGCCGATCCGGTGCGCCGGCTCGACGATGTGGAGCGGCTGGCGCTGTACGCGCTGAAATGGGCTGAGGTGGAGCCCGCCGGCGAGGCGTTGCGGCGGCTGCTGCGCTCCGCCACGGTGATCCGGCTGCGCATCGCCCGCTGGGACGAGACGATGGCCGGAATTCTCCTTGACGTGCGCGACACCGCCGACGTGTTCGACCTCGGACACTACGACCAGCTGCTACTGCGGATCGACGACGGACCACCCTGTGCCCGGTGTGGCACGCCGACCGAGCACCACCGGTTCGGCGCGGGCGAACCGGCCGGGCTGCAGCGCGTCGCGGTGTTGTGCCGGGTGTGCGGCCCGATCCGGGAGTCCGGGATGACCGGACCGTCGCTTGTGGTCCAACAGAGCCCGGCCTACGTACGCGGCGGGGAGAACATCCGGATCGTGGTGGAGCTGGACTTCCCGGGCGACCGGTCCCGGGTGACAGATGTTGCGCGGCTGCGGTTGCGGTTGTTCGACAAAGCCGGCGACCGCTGCGTGCACGACGAGACGCGGGTCGTGCCCACGGAGCGCGCGCTGCTGGAATTCGACTTCGCGGTGCCGCCCGAACTGGGGGTGGACCTGCACAGCGCGCGGCTGGTCGCGGTGTCCGGGTTCGACGTGGCCTACGCCCGGGTCCGGGTCGCCGGACTGCCGCGAACTCCGGATGTGATGGCGTGACGACCGTACTCGCGCCGGACTGGGCCGATCGCGAAGCTCGATCGGAACCCTATCGATGGCTGGCCACCCACCCCGGTGAGCTGTTCGACCTGGCCGTCGCGCGGGACTTGGTCAGCTCCTTCCCGACCGACGGCTTCGAACGCCGGGACGCGACCGGACGCCCTGCCGGCAAGACCTACCGCAACTACTCACGGACGATCGTCGGTCCGGGATCGGGACCGCCCGCTGACCTACCCGCGTTGTGGCGCGGCCTGGTCGCCGATCTCACCAGTGCCGCGTACGGCCGTGACGTGGCCCGCCTGCTGGGGCAACCGGTCGCCGCCGCGGTGGAGATCCGCCTCGTCCGGCACGCTCCCGGCGACTGGCTCGGCCCGCACACGGATCGAGCGGACAAGCTGTTCAGCCACATCATCTACTTCAACGAGGACTGGCGGGCCGAGTTCGGCGGGCGGCTGGATATCCTGGGCGGCAACGACTCCGCGGCCGTGGTGGCGAGCGTGGTCCCGGAGCTGGGCGCCTCGGCCCTGCTGGCTCGCGGCCCCGACTCCTGGCACCAGGTGTCTGATGTGGATCCCGGAATGGCCCGAAGCCGTGCCTCGCTCCTCACCCATGGGTTGCGGTGATTGCGATGACCGGGCCGAAACGGCTTCTGATCCTGGGTAGCCCCGGCGCGGGCAAGACCACGCTGGCCCGGGAACTGGCCAGGCGCACGGGCCTGCCGCTGCATCATCTCGACGACGCGCACTGGGGATCCGGCTGGAGCAGGCCTACCGCCGACGAATGGGCCCAGCGGCAAGCGGCTCTGGTCGCCGGGCAGCGGTGGATCGTGGACGGGAACTACCTGCCCACCCTGCACCTGCGCGTTCCACACGCCGAACTCGTCGTCCTGGTGGACGCACCGGCCTGGCGCTGTGCGGGCAGGATCATCCAGCGGGCCGGCCGGATCCGCCGGGGCGGGGTCGCCGACCTGCCGGCCAGCGTGCGCAGGCAGGTCCTGGACGGCGTCTCGGTACCCGCTACGAACGACCTGCGCCGTCTGTTGTGGATGGTGGCCCGGTTTCCCGGGCAGAGCTGGCCCGCCGTGGTGGGTCAGGCCGCCGCGGGACCGGGAACGCTGTTGGTCGCCGTGCAGCCTGGTCTGCTCGGCTCGCGGATGGGCGCCACACGACGCAGGCTGCGAGGCAAGGGCGTCCGAGTACTGGTCCAACCGCTGCCGCAGGCCACGGAAACCGTTGTCTCGTTGGTCAACGGACATCTCCCCACCACAGGAGCGCTCACATGAAGGTTCTGGTCTGCTGGCCGCCGCATGTGCCGAGCTATTTCAACGCCGGGCACCATCTGCCGGTGTTCTCGATCGCCGCGTTCCTCCGCCGGCGCGGACACGAGGTGGACGCCCTCGACGCGGGGGCGCTCAACGTGACATGGAAGGATTTCGCCGATCGAGTGTTCCTCGGTGACTACGACCTTGTCGTCCTCGTGAACGACTTCGACGTCGTGGAAGGCGTGCGGCGAGCCGCCGACTACATCCGGGCGTTGTGTCCCCGGTCGGCGGTGATGACCGTCGGGCGGCTGAGCTATCAGACACCCGGCTTCTTCCGGGGCCTTGCGCTCGACGCGGTCGGACACAGCGGTGACTACGAGGCCGCCGTCAGCGAGGTGTTGCGCTGGCTCGCCGCCGGGCGGCCGGACGACGCCGGCCTCGCCGGCGTGTCGTGGCGGGCCGGGGACGGGTGGCGCGGCCCGCAGCGACCGGGCACTTGGCTGCCGGCCGACGACTGGGTGCTGCCGGACGTCGACGAGATTCCGTATGTCCACTATGAACAGTTGTACATCCGGGACCAGAACAAGTTCTGCGGCATCCCCGAACGGCGGGAGCTGGTGGTTCCGGTGGCCCGAGGCTGTCCGGTGGGATGCGACTTCTGCGACGTGCCGGTGATGCAGGGACTGCGCGAGCGGCGCATGGACGTCGACCGGGTGGTGTCGTACATCCGGGAGTGCTTCGCGCGTAGCCCGTTCGAGTACGTTGCCTTCTACGCGCCGACCTTCACCCTGGACAAGCGGTGGGTTCGGCGGCTTTGCGACGCGCTGGCCGGTGAGCCCCGCCGGTACCCGTGGAAGTGCGCGACGACGATGTTCCATCTCGACGCGGACCTGGTACGGCGGATGGGGGAGGCCGGCTGTGTGCGGATCAGCGTCGGCGTGGAGACGTTCGAGGAGGAGGCCGAGCCCGGACTTCCGACGGTCAAGAAGTCGGCGCGGGCCCGGTTCGACGAAGTGGCCCGCTGGTGCCTCGACGCTGGCGTCGAGCTGAACTGCTTCCTGATCGTGGGGTTGCCCGGCACCACCCCGGACGGCGCCCGCCGGGCCATGGACGTGATCAACGGCGCGGGCGCCCGGGTGCGGCCCACGCTCTACACGCCGTACGACCGGATCCGCGCCGACATGACCGAACGGGAGGTGAGCGCCTTCAACCGCCAGCTGTTCGTCGACGAGGACGAGATCCGGGCCACCGGCATCGACCCAGGGGAGTACCTGGCCGTGCTCTATCGGAAGGACGACTACGTCACGCCGAGCACGGCCCGGATTCCCGGTCTGACCGTGCGGCTTCCGGCGGCGGGCGCGTGACCGCGGCGGTCGTCGCGAACCTGCGCGACCTGGGCGGCACCTCCACGATCCGGTCCGGACGGGTGCGCGACGGCGTTGTGCTCCGGTCCGCCGCGCCCGCCCACCTCCCGCCCGATCGCGCGGACCAGTTGGTCGCCGCCCTCGGCCCGGTCGACTACGTGGATCTGCGCACCGACCGCGAGGTGGAACGCGACGGCGGGGCGGAGGGACTGGTCGAGCGGGGTTGGTCCTGGCACCGGGTGCCGGTGCACGACGCCGAGCCGGGACTTCGGGAAACAGTGTCCGACCGGAACCTGCGGACGCTGCCCCAATACAGCGTGGCCGCCCGCGCGGTTGTCGACCTGATCCGCGGTTGCCGGCCGGTACTGCTGGCGTGCTCGGTGGGCAAGGACCGGACGGGCGCCGTGGTCGCGCTCCTGTTGCACCGGTTCGGCGTGGCCGCGCACGTGGCCGCCGCCGAGTACGAGGCGGGGAACGCGGTGCTCGGCGCCGAACGCGCCCTGCTTCCGCCGCGCTGGCGGGACAACAGCTCTCCGCTGCGGGCGGTCCGGGCCACCGAGATCGACGCCGTCCTGCGAGCCGACCGGATGTCGCCGGCAGACCGCGCCGCGCTGGACCGCGCACGACCATTTCTTCTGACACCGGAGGCGCCACCCGGCGCTGCTCGGAAAACACTCCCGCCAACAAAGGGATCGCGCCATGACAACCTCAGTTCGAAACCAGGTCCTGGCCATCGTCAAACGCGTTCTGAAGCGTGAAGAAATTCCGGAGAACGTCGATTTCTTCGATCTGGGTGCCTCGTCGCTGGCGGTTATTCAGATCGTCGAACTCGTGCGCAAGGAATGCGACTCCGAGGTGTGGATCACCGACGCGTTCGACGCTGCCGACATTGCCGCGTTCGCCGAACTCGCCGAGCAGGGAGTTCGATCCGGCGCGAGCGCGACGAAGTGATGCGGGTCCTGGTCACCAACGACGACGGGATCGACGCACCCGGGCTGCGTGCGCTCGCGGGGGCCGTGACCGGCGCCGGGCACGATGTCGTCGTCGTCGCGCCGCTCGACGACCGCAGTGGCTGCGGCGCGGGCATGGCCTACACCCCGGGCGAACCGGTGGCCACGGTCGAGAAGGAGTTCCCCGAACTGCCCGGGGTGCCGTTCGTCGGGATCGACGGCACCCCCGCCCTGGCGGTCATGCTGGCCAGGATCGGGACGTTCGGCCCGCCGCCCTGGTGCGTCGCGTCGGGCGTCAACCGGGGCTCCAACACCGGCCGGGCGATTCTGCACTCGGGCACGGTCGGCGGAGCCCTGGCCGCGGCGTCACTGGGCATGTCGGGCATCGCGGTCAGCATGGACTCCGACGAGCCGGTGCATGTCGGGACGGCGGCAGAAGTAGCGGGGTACGCGACGAACTGGCTGGCCGGGGCGCGGAAGCGAACTGTGCTCAACATCAACGTCCCCGACCTGTCGCTGGCCGAGGTGCGCGGCGTGCGATGGGCCAGACTGGCCGCGGTGGGCCGGCGCGTGCTGCGGGCCGATCGCCGGGAGGGCACCGGGCCGAGGGTGTGGCTCGACGCCTCGGGCCTGCCTGAGGATCCGACCACCGACGCGCAGCTGCTCGCCGACGGGTATGTCACTGTTACCCCGGTCGGGACGCTGCACGGCCTACCCGACAACGGTTCCGCACAGGCGCTGGATGAGGCGTTGATGTGCACCGCACCGCAGAGAAGGACTGAGGAACAGCCCGACCGATGAACAGCGATATCGCGGGTGACACCCGCACCGGACAGCTCCACCGCGTGGTCATCCTGGGTACCTGTGGCTCAGGCAAGTCGACCTTGGCGAAGAAGCTGGCGGCCAGGGCCGGGTCCGAGCACATCGAACTCGACGGTCTCCATCATGGCCCGAACTGGACGGCCGCACCCATTGAGATCTTCCGGGAGCGGGTGTCCACCCAGACCGACGGGCCGGCCTGGGTGGTCGACGGCAACTACATCGACCTGGTCAGCGACCTGCTCTGGCCTCGGGCCGACACGATCGTCTGGCTGGACATTCCGTTGCCGTTGATCCTGCTGCGGATCATCCGGCGAAGTCTCGGCCGGATCCTGCGGCGGACCGAGCTGTGGAGCGGAAACCGCGAGACGTGGAGCAACCTGCTCGGGAAGGACTCCCTGGTCAAGTGGGCGGTGAGTTCGCACCGGAGGCATTGCGCCGAACTGCCCCTGAGGTTGGCGCCCCCGCGGCTGACCGGGGTGTCGGTGGTCCGGTTGCGATCGTCGGCCGAGGCCGACCGATGGTTCGCATCGCTGCCGCCGCGGCAGGCCTGACTGACCGTTGACGGCCCTCGTCCGGGCGGTGTCCGCGCCCGGACGAGGGATCAGGAGCGCGGCCGGATCAGCTCGCCAGGCCCAGCCGGGTGGCGAGAACCAGCCCGAGTGAGGCGGCGATCGTCTCCGGTGACCGCCAGGCCGCGAAGTGGTCGCCGTCCACGAAATGGGTCTCGAACCGGGCACTGGTGTGCTCGGCCCACTGTCGCAGCGCCGTGCGGTCCACCAGGTCGTCGGCGTTGCCGCCGTAGGCGGTGATCGGGCAAGACAGCAGCGGCGCCGCGGTGGGCTGGTAGGTCTCGTACCAGGTGAAATCGGCCCGCAGCACGGGCAGCACCAGTTCGACGAGTTCCGAGTTGCCCAGGAGGTCCTCGTCAAGACCGCCCCGGGCGCGGATGGCCGCCAGGAAGTCCTCGTCGGGCAGTTGGTGCACCAGCGCCGGGGAATCGCCGCGCCAGCCCGGGGCGCCTTCTCCGGACACGAACAACTGCACCGGTCCGGGCCGGCCCCGGGCGGTGAGGACCCGGGCGGCCTCGTAGGCCAGCAGCGCGCCGCCACTGTGACCGAACAGCGCATACGGCTCGTCGGCGGTTGCCGCGATCGCGTCCGCGACCGCCTCGATCACGTCGGAGAACCGGATCAGCGGATCTTCGAGGAAGCGATCCTCGCGCCCGGGCAGCTGGATCGCCCGCAGCTCGATCCACCCGGGCAGGACCGGCGCCCACGGCAGGTAGGCCGACGCACCGGCGCCGGGAAACGGCAGGCAGTACAGCCGAATCTTCGCCGCCGGGTTCGGCACACTACGGGAATACGGTGAATCGGATACAAAAATGTGACTGGACTCCATATTGCGCCCCCGCGATGGTGCTCAGAATTTACCTGACAGCCTAACGTAGTGGAGAACCGGACCGAAACAGCGAGTTCCGGTTTAACCAAGTGACAATTCACTCTTGCGTTCCACGTGCAGACCGCTACGGTCGATGTTGTGGATACTCGCCGAGTCGTGTCCTCAAGCCAGGAAGCGCTGTGGTTCCTGACCGTGCTGGAGCCGGACAGTCCCTTTTACAACATGCCGTCCGGCTATCTGCTGCGCGGCGAGTTGTCGGTGGACGCATTGGTCCGCGCGCTGGCCGATGTGACGCGGCGCCACGCGGTGCTCCGCTCCCGGATCGTCGATTGGGACGGAGAACCCGGGCTGATCGTCGATCCGGCCGTGGATCGCTGGCCGCTCGACGTCGTCGACCTCGGCGACCTGCCAGCGCCTCGCCGGGACGAGGAACTGGCGCGGCTACAGGAGTCCGCGGCGTCGCGGCCGTTCGACCTGGCCCACGACAAGCTGTTGCGGACCACCCTGGTCCGCCTCGGGCCGCACGACCATGTGCTGCTGATGACGTTGCACCACGTCGTCGCCGACGGGTGGTCGGTGGACTCCGTGCTGACTCCGATGCTCCTCGAGCGCTACCACGCGCACGTCGAGGGCGGGGCCGCGCCGGTCGTCGAGGCACCGAGGCAGTACTGGGACTTCGCCGCGTGGCAACGGGAAATGCTGGCGGCCGACGGTCAGCGGCTGGCAGACTACTGGCGCGAGAGCCTGCACGGGGTGGCGACGGTCGTCGAGGTGCCCGGGGATCGGCCCCGGCCGGCCGCGCAGACCTTCCGCGGCGCGGTGTGCGACCTTTCGTTCCCGGCGGAGCTGACGGCCGGGCTGGCCGGGATCGCCAAACGGGCGCGCGCGACGCTGTTCACGGTAGCCCTGGCCGCCTTCTCGGTGCTGGTGTCCCGCACCGCGTGCGTCGAGGACTTCGTCGTGGGCACGCCCACGGCTCAGGGTGACCGGTCCGAGTTCGGCGACGTCGTCGGCCTGTTCGTCAACACGCTGCCGCTGCGCACCGACCTCACCGGTGACCCGACATTCGTCGAGCTGGTCCGGCGGGTGCGCGGCTCCGTCCTGAATGGACTTTCCCACCGGAACCTGCCGTTCGACCGGATCGTCGACGACCTCGGCGTGCACCGGGACCTCGGGCGCAACCCGTTGGTACAGGTGCTGTTCCAGCTGGCGGCCGCGCCCTCGGCCGCCGAGCTGGACGGGGACGACCTGTTCGTGGGGCTGGTCGAGACACCCCAGTCGGCGACGCGGTTCGACTTGGAGTTCAACCTGTGGTCGGCCGAGGACGCCGGCATTCGCGGACATGTGTCCTACGCGACCGACCTGTACGACGAGAGCACGGTGCTCGCGCTGATCGAGCGGTTCGCCACCATGGCGGCGGCACTGGCCGGGTCGCCCGACGCGCCGTTGTCGACGTTGGTGGGCCGGGTGAACAGCGGTCCACGTCCCCCGCTGGCCGGAGAGCCGCCGGCGGCCGAGGACTTGACCGGCGACGGTCCGGCCACCGAGGCCCAGCGACGCGTCGCGCAAGTGTGGCGGGATGTGCTCGGGCGCCGGGCGGACGAACCGATCCCGGTGACCGCCAACTTCTTCCATCTGGGCGGCAACTCCCGGCGCGCGGTGCAGGTTGTGACGCGGTTGCGCGATGTGTTGGGGGCCGATCTCTCGGTGCGTGAGTTCTTCCAGCATCCGACGGTGTCCGCGCTGGCCGCGGCCCTCAGCATCACCGAGACCGAGACCGAGACCGGCACTCCGGCCGTGCGCGCCGGTCGCGGCGTGTACCCGCGCCTGTCGTTCTCCCAGGAACGACTGTGGTTCCTGGACAAGCTCGTGCCGGACAACACCGCGTACAACCTCGACGTGGCCTTCTGGCTGCACGGACAGCTGGATGTGGCGGCGTTGCGCAAGGCGCTCGCGCGGTTGGTGCACCGCCACGAGGTGTTGCGCACCGCGTTCCCCGTCACGGCCGACGGCGTCGCCTGGCAGTCGGTGACGGACTGGGAACCCGAACTCGCCCGTGTCGACCTCACCGGCCTGCCCGCCGGACAGGCCCGGGCCGGTGCGCTGGCGGGCGCGGCGGAACTGGTGGCCACCCCGTTCCAGCTGCGGACCGGACCGCTGCTGCGGGCCGCCCTGTTCGCGATCGCGCCGGACGAGCACGCGCTGGTGCTGGCGGTGCACCATGCGGTGTGCGACGGCGTCTCGCTCGGGGTGGTGACCGATGAGCTGGCGCGGCTGTACGCCGGTTACGCGGCCGGACAGGACTGCCCGCTGCCGCCGCCCGTCCTGCAGTTCGCCGATTTCGCCGCGTCCCAACGGGAACGCCTGAGCGGGCAGCGGCTGCACGACGGGCTCGCCCATTGGCGGAGCCGACTCGCCGGAGCCGAACCGCTCAACCTGACGACAGACCGGCCGCGGCCTGCCGTGCACCGGCTGGTGGGTGCGGTTCACGAGTTCGCGCTGTCCGCGGAGCTGACCGAGGCGCTGGAGCGGCTGAGCCGAGCCGAGGGCACCACCTTGTACATGACCCTGCTGGCCGCGTTCTCCGTGCTGTTGGCGAAATACTCCGGCCAGGATGACGTGGTGGTCGCGTCGCCGGTGGACTCCCGCCCCGGGGCGGGCGACGGCGGACTGGTCGGGTTCTTCGTCGACACCGTTCCGATGCGCATCGACCTGGCGGACGACCCCACATTCCGCGACCTGCTGTACCGGGTGAAGTCGACCACGCTGGACGCACTCGACCACCAGGACATCCCGTTCGACCTGATCGTCGCCGACCTCGGGCTCGAACGCGACACCAGCCGCAACCCCATCGCCCAGGTGGTATTCGTCTACAACGACGTGGCGCCAGAAGAGATGGCGTTCGGTTCGGTGCGGGTCCAGCCGTTTCCGGTCAGCAATCCGGCCACCCGGTTCGATCTCGAACTGCACCTGCGGCTGGCTGACGGCGCCCTGCGCGGAACGCTGACCTATGCCGCGGACCTGTTCGACGAGCGCACCATCGCGCGGATGCGGCGCCACCTCGAGATCCTCCTCACGGCCGTGGCCGGTTGTCCGACGCGGACGCTGTCCGAGACGCCGCTGCTGGACGAGGCTGAACGGCGCCAGGTGGTCGAGGCGTTCAACGACACAGCGGCCGACCTGGGCGGGCCAGCGACACTGCACGGTCTGGTGGCGGAGCAGTCGCGCCGGACCCCGGACGCCGTCGCGGTCGTGTGGGCGAACGGATCGGCGACCTACCGCCAGCTGAACCACAGCGCGGACCTGCTGGCCGATCGACTGCGCGCGGCCGGGGTGGGCACCGGCGACATCGTCGCCGTGCACGCCGAGCGCTCTCCGGAGCTGGTCGTCGCGTTGCTCGCGGCGTTGAAGGCCGGCGCGGCCTTTCTGCCGCTGTCGACCGAGGACCCGCGGGAGCGGCTGGCCGAGGTGCTGGCCGACGCGGAACCGGCCGTCGTGCTGACCCAGTTCCGGCTCCGTGACCGGCTTCCGGACGACGTAACGGTTCTGGACATCGACGAGCGGGTGCTCGCCGACCCGGGTGACCGTCCGCGTGAGGCGCGGACCGTCGACGCAGACGCCGCCTACGTGCTGTACACCTCCGGGTCGACCGGTTCTCCGAACGGGGTGATCAACACCCACGCGGGGATCGTCAACCGGCTTCGGTGGATGCAGTCGGCCTTTCCGTTGCGCCCCGACGACGTGGTCCTGCAGAAGACGCCGGTGACGTTCGACGTGTCGGTGTGGGAGTTCTTCTGGCCGCTCATCGCCGGTGCCCGACTGGTGCTGGCGCAGCCGGGCGGTCACCGCGACCCTGGATACCTGCGTGAGGTCATCGCCCGGGAAGGCGTCACCACGCTGCACTTCGTGCCCTCGATGCTGGGCGTTTTCCTGGACACGGCCGGTGTCGGCGACGCATGCCGGTCGGTGCGCCGGGTGATGTCCAGCGGTGAGGCGCTGACCCCGGCGTTGGTCCGCCGGTTTCACGATGTGGTGGGGGCGGAACTGCACAACCTCTACGGCCCGACCGAGGCCGCCATCGACGTGACCTGGTGGCGCTGTGATCCGTCCGTCGACTTGGTGCCGGTCGGCGCTCCGATCGCGAACATCAAGGTTTACGTCCTCGACCAGTACCGGATGCCGGTTCCCGTCGGGGTTCCCGGTGAGCTGTACCTGGGCGGAGTCGGGTTGGGCCGAGGCTACCTGCGCCGGCCGGAGCTGACCGTGCGGCGGTTCGTGCCCGACCCCTTCGACCCGGCCGGAGTGCTGTTCCGCACCGGCGACCGGGGCCGCTGGCGCGAGGACGGGGTGCTGGAGTTCTTCGGACGCCTCGACGACCAGGTGAAACTGCGCGGTGTCCGGATCGAGCTGGGTGAGGTCGAGGCCGCCCTGACCGCACACCCCGCCGTCGCGGCGGCAGCAGCGTCTGTTGTGGACGACCGGCTGGTGGCCCATGTGGTTCCGGACGAGGAGACCGCGGGACCCGTGCGGCGATATCTGCGAGTGCGGGCGGACGGCGTGCGGCAGTGCGTTCTTCCGGACGGGACCGCCGTGTTCCAGCTGAACGACGCGGAAACCGCCTACCAGTACGACGAGGTGTTCGTGCGGGAGACGTACCTGCGCCACGGCATCGCGCTTCCCGAGGCCCCGGTGGTCGTGGACGCTGGCGCGAATATCGGGTTGTTCATGGTGTACGTGCACCGGCACTGCCGGGGCGCGGTCGTGCACGCCGTGGAGCCGATGCCCGGCCCGTGCGCGGTGCTACGACTCAACGCCGAGTTGTACGGCTCGACGGAGGTGGCACAGGCCGCGCTGGGGGCGCAACGGGGCGAGGCCGAGTTCACCTACTACCCGGGCGTGTCCATGTTGTCCGGCCGGCACGCCGACGCCGTCGGCGACCGAGCTCGGATGCGGGCGGTGGCACTGCGCACCGCCGGAGACGATGCGCCCGAGCCGACGGCCCTGGAGAACGTGCTGGACGCCCGGACCGTCGCCGAGCGGATCAAGGTTCCGGTCACCACGCTGTCGGATCTGGTCGTCGAGCACGGGATCGAGCGAATCGATCTGCTCAAGGTGGACGTCGAGCGCGCCGAGGTGGACGTGCTGGCCGGCCTGTCCGCGGCACACTGGCCCCGGGTCCGTCAGGTGGTCGCCGAGGTGGATGGCGATGAGCGGGTCGACGCCGTGCGGAAACAGCTGACCGAAGCGGGCTTCGTGATCGAGGTCGAAGCCGCCGTCGAGGCCGGACTGCACATGGTCTTCGCCGTCCGGCCCGACGATCCGGTGATCGACGGGCGCCGACCCGACCGGGTCCCCGCGTCGCGGGAACGTCTGGCCGCTCTGCTGCGTGCGGACCTCGCGCGGCGGGTTCCGTCATCCGTGGTGCCCTCGGCGTTCGTGTTCGTGGACCAGATTCCGCTGACGAAGAACGGCAAGGTGGACCGGCGCGCGCTGGTCGCCGCCAAACCCACTGAAACGCAACGGGTCACGCCGCGGACTCCCACCGAGGAGCGCGTGCTGCGAATCTGGCAGGAACTGCTGGACGGCCCGGCCGGGGTGACCGACGACTTCTTCGAGTCCGGCGGTCACTCGCTGCTCGCGGCCCGTCTGCTGACCATGCTGGAGCGGGAGTTCGAGCTTCGGCTGCCGCTGGCGGAGTTCCTGTCGTCGCCGACCGTGGCCCAGCTCGCTGCCCTGGTGGAAGGTCACAGCGAGGGCGGGGCGAAGGACAGCGCCGACTGCCTGGTGCTGCTGCGCTCGGCGACGTCGACAGAACCCGCGGTGCTGCTGTGCCATGCCTTGGGCGGCAGCATCCTTGTCTATCGCGATGTGCTGCGCCGGTTGCCCGCGGGGCCGGCGGTGTTCGGCCTGCAGGCAGTTGGTCTGGCTGACGGGGCCGAGCCCCACGACGACGTGGCCGCGATGGCGGCACACTATGCCGACGCGGTCGGCACCATGGTGGCGGGACCGGTCCGGCCGGTGGGCTGGTCGGCCGGTGGCGTTGTCGCGCTGGAGGTCGCCCGGCTGCTGGCCGAGCGGGGGATGCAAGTTTACCCGCCCCTGCTGATCGACAGCTATCCGGTCGCCGAGCCCACCGGAACGGCCCAGCGCGCAGCCGACTTCGTGAGTTCGGTTGTCGGACAACATGTTCCGCCGCCACCGTCGGCCAACGTGGTCGAGTGGATCCGCGAAACCGCCGGCGTCACCGAGGATGACAGTGGTGCGCTCCTGCGCCGGTGGCGGGTGTACGACGCGACCGCCTCCGCCGTCGAGGCGCATCGGCCGAGGTACGCCGGTCCGGTGACCCTACTGCGCCCGGAGCGGCCGGGCCGGCTCGACACCGGTTCCGACAACGGATGGAGCAGCCACATCGACGGTCCGGTCGAGGTGTGTCCGGTACCCGGCGATCACTTCTCCGCGCTGGACGCCCTTCCCGGCACCATGCGTTGACCGGCCAGCGGGCGTGGACCGACCCAGCCAGGCCCGCTGGCCGGCGTCGTTACCGCCGAGCGACCAGCCGCGCGATGCCGCTGACGGTCGGCGCCGAGTAGAAAGCCCGGAGCGGCAGGCGGATCCCGAGCCGGCTGGACATCCGTTCCTGGACCTGCGCGCTCAGCAGCGAGCTGCCCCCGAGTTCGAAGAAACTCTGGTCGCGTCCGATCTCGGCATGTCCCAGCACCTCGCGCCAGACATCCGCGATGCGCGCCTCCAGGCCGGGCAGTGGCGGCTCCGCCATGCCTCGTGCCGCGCTCACCAGCCGGGCCAGCGTCGCGCCGTCCGGTCCGGGTAGGACGGCGACGTGTACGGCGTCGACCGGCACGTCGACCACGGCGGCCGCCGCCGCGGCGACCTCGTCCCGGAGTTCCGGCCGGCCGGTGAACGCGACCAGCAATGTGGGAATGGTCGCGTCCTCGGTGAGGGATCGGCCAACGGCCGGATTGGCCGGGTCAAGCCCGATCAGCAGGTGCGGGGCGTCGATGGCCTGCGCCACGAGCAGCGAGCCTAGCCCCCGTTCGGTTGAGATTGGCCGGAAACCGCGCGCGGCGGCAGCGGCCGACGTGGGGGAACCGGTGTTCATGCCGACGCCGCTCCACTGGCTCCAGGCCAGCGAACGCACGCGGCAGCCCGCCGCGGACCACTGCAGGGCGAGTCCGTCGAGGAACCCGTTCGCCGCCGCGTACGCCCCGAAGGCCGAACCCCCGAACCAGCCGTTGACCGAGGAGAACAGCACGACCTCGACGCCGGGACGCTCCGCCACCAGGGCACCCAGGGACAGCGCGCCCTGCACTTTCGCGCGCAGCGCCGCGCGGAACGTGTCGGGTGAGGTACGGGCGACCAGATGTGCGTCGAGGTCGTCCCATTGCTCGCGGACCGAAGCCCCCGCGAGATGGAAGATGCCGGTCAGCCGCCGACCCCAGTGACGTTCCGCGTCGGCGACCGCTGACCGCAACAGCGTCGCGTCCGCGGCGTCGCAGCGCACGTAGCGGACGTCCTCGCTGTCGGCCGGCCCGTCGGACGACCGACCGGTCAGCAGGATCTTCGCGCTATAGGCGACGGCCAGTTGGTGCGCGAGCAGTCGACCGAGACCACCGCCGCCTCCGGTGATGAGCAGCAGGCCGCCTGGACCGAACGCGGGTGCGACCGACTCGGGCACGGGTGCGGGGGCGAGGACGGGCACGCTGCGCTTCCCGTCGCGGTAACAGGCGACGACATCCTCGCCCCATCCGCTGGCAGGGTCCTCGGCATCGGTGAGCAACAGCCTGCTCGACCGCACCGGCCGTTCGTCGGCGATCGTGCGGACCAGGCCGGTCAGCGCGCCGCCGACGGGGGTGTCCGGCCGGCCCAGCACCAGCAGATCCACATCGGAGAGGCCGGCGCCGGCCAGGGCCTGAACCAGACCGACCAGGGAGACCAGCGGCTCCTCCGCGGTGCCGCCGTCGGTCAGGGCCACCGCGTGCACGACGGTGTCGATCCGGCCGTGCTCGGCGATCGCCTGGGCGAGAACGGCCGGATACGGAGAATCGGGCCGTGCGACGACGACCGGTCCGGTCGCCTGCGCGGTGAACTTCGCGGCGACGACCTCGGCGGCGACCACCACGAGCACCCCGGCCGGACCGGCCGCCGGCTCGGGCTTCGCGACCCAGGACGGTGTGAAGAACCAGGGGGGCAGCGTCCGAGGGCCTTCCTCGGCGATCTCCAGTTCCCGCAGCAGGACGTCGAAGTCCCCGGCGCGATAGCGCGCGGCGAGCTTGGCCCGCTGGATCTTGCCAGACGTCGTACGCGGGAACTCCGCGGCGGAGATCGGCAGCACGGCGCGCGGGTCGAGCCCGGTGCGCGTCGCCACCGCAACGCGCACGGACCGCACGGTGTCGCGCTGGTCGTGACCTGGTGAGTCGGGCACATAGAACAACACCAGCTGATCCGTGCCGCGGTCGGCATCGAACACCCCGCAGGCGGCGGCCGAGGCAGGCGCCACTCCGGGCGTCGTGCACACCACCGCCTCGATGTCGTGGCTGAGGTGGTTGACCCCGTTGACGATGATCAAGTCCTTCGCGCGTCCGGCGATAAACAGCCCGCCCTGCCAGAAGAAGGCCAAATCACCGGTCCTGAACCACCCGTCGGGCGTGCGCGTCTCGCGGTTCGCCTCAGGATTCGCGTAGTAGCTGGACAACATGGTCGTGCCGGTGATCTCCAGCGCGCCGATCCGTCCTTCCGGTACCAGCTCGCCACTCGGGTCGACCACACGCATGCGCACGCCGGGCATCGGCCCGCCGACATCGGTCAACCGGACCGTCTGGTCCCCGCCGAACCGCAGATCCCCGCCCAGGGAGTCTTTCGCGACCTCGGCGACGCCGCGGGCCCGGACCACTCCGGACATTCGGGTATGGGTCACGGTCGACGACGTCTCGGACATTCCCCACGACGGCACCATCGCGTCATCCGGCAGGCCGTACGGAGCCAGCAACCGAAGAAACGTGTGCACGGTGTCCGGGTTGACCGGCTCGCCCGCGTTGTAGATGGTGCGCAGGCAGCTCAGGTCCCAGGCCCCCCGCGCGATGTCGTCCCGGTATTCGAGCAGCAGCGTGAAGGCGAAGTTCGGCGCGGCGAGATTCGTGATCCGGTAGCGGTCGATCCAGTCGAGCCAGGCCAACGGGCGGGCCGCGAACATGTCCGGTGTCGCGTTCACCTGTTCGCACGCCAGGAAGACATCGCGGACGTGCGCCATCACACAGCCCATCACGTGGTCCATGGGCATCGAGCACAAGGTGACCTCGTCCGGGCCGAGCTGATTCACCGTGATGTCGCCGAAGGTCCGTGCGACGATCGAGGAGTTGTTGTGCTGGACGCACTTGGGCATCCCGGTGCTGCCGGAGGTGAGCAGGTTGAGCACCGGGACGTCGGCGCCGGACTCGAAAAGAACCGCCGGTTCCGTGGGAGACAGCTGCCGCACCTCGACGACGTCGGCCTCGGCGCCCCATGCTTCGGTGAGTGAACCAGCCAGCGCCGGCACGTCGGTCGCGATGAGCGGTCGTCCGAGAAACTCCCAGATGTTGTGCAGCTTCTCGGCATTGGGGCCGCTGTCGGGATTCGCGACGGCCGCGACCGGCGTCGGAATGAGCCCGCCCAGGACGCACGCCCAGAAAGTGATCACGAACTCGCGATTGGCGACGAACTGGAACACGACCTCGTTGCCCGGCCGCGCCCCCCATGCCTGGAGGCCACCGAGGACCTGCCGGGCGGCGTCGAGGAGTTCCGGATAGCCAAGGCGATCAGCGTCGCCGTTGGGTAGCAGAAAGGTGATTCCCTTGTGCGGCGCGAGGAGTGCGGCCCGCTCGAGCGCCGCGCCTACGGTGCGCGGGAAGTCCGCCGGCAGCTCGGCCGCACCGCCGTCCAGGAACGCAAGCGGCCGTTGGGTGGAGTCATCGCCATCGGATGGCGCAGGCGCGGAAGCGGGAATCGGTTCCGCTGAAATGGAAACGGTGTTGGTCAGCTCATCGAGATGCCGGCCCTGCAGCGGCCGGGGCCGCCTCCAGGGAACGGCTGTCGCAGAGGCAACCCCATTGATTCGGGTGACCGCAGCTTCCGCAAGTCGTGCGGCGTCAACGTGCGACATACCACCCCCCAATTCCGGCGCTCGCTACGTTTCGTGGCAACCCAGCCAAAATCTGAGAATAACGGGAAGTAGTCCGAGGTGCTACCCTCTGGAGTCATGTCGACCGGGGGAGGCACGTTGTCGCGCCGCGGGGATTTTCGGCTCTTCTGGTCCAGCCAGACCATCTCCAGTCTCGGTTCGTCGTTCACCACGTTCGCGCTGCCGCTGTTGGTGTTCAAGCTGACCGGTTCGGCGGTGGGCCTTGCGCTGACGACGGTGACCGGTTTCCTGCCATACCTCGTGTTCGGTCTGGTGATCGGCGCCTGGGTCGACCGGTTGGACCGCCGGAAGACCATGATCTGCGCCGATCTCGGCCGCCTGGTGTTGATCGGCACGATTCCAGCCTTCGCCTGGCTCGGCATTCTGCATCTGCCATGGGTCTATCTGGCCGCCTTCCTCAACACCACGCTGTGGATCATCTGCACTGCCGCGGAATCGGCGGCGATACCAAGCCTGGTGAGCAAACCGGGACTCATGGCGGCCAACGGACGGCTGCAGGGCAGCTACGCCGCCGCGCAGGTGCTCGGCCCGCTGCTCGCGGGCGCACTCATCGGCAATGGCATACCGGTGACGGCCGTTTTCCTTGCCGACTCGGTATCGTTCGGCATCTCCGCGGCGATCATGGCGTTCGTGCGGACGCCGTTCAACCCCGAGCGCGCGGCTCGCCGCGGCTCCAGGGTCCTGGCGGACGTGCGAGCCGGCTTGGCCTATGTGTTCGCGAATCCGGTGCTGCGTGGCGTGGCGCTGGTGGCGGCCCTGTTCAACCTGCTCGGCGCGACGACCTGGTCGCAGCTGGTGTTGTTCGCGCATACCCGGCTGAACGCCAGCGACAGCCGGATCAGTCTGTTGTTCGCGGGAGCTTCGGCGGGTACCGCGCTGCTGCTGTTGGCGGCGGGCCGGCTGAACCGCCGGTTCTCCTTCCTCAGTATGACCCTCGGCGCCCTGGTGGTATGGAGCTGTCTCGTCCTTGTGCTCGCGCTGTCCACCGACTTCTGGATCGCCGCCGGGGCGTGGGCGGCGGCCGCGGGACTGCCGTCGCTCTATGCGGTCCGCACTCTGGCGCTGCGGCAGGAGATCGTGCCCGAGTACTTCCTGGCCCGGGTGCAGACCGTCGCGCAGGTGCTGGCCTGGTCGGCCCAGCCGCTGGGCGCGTTGCTCGGCGCCTGGGCGATTCAGGTGACGGGTCACATCGCGATCGTGTACGCCGTCTGCGCGAGTCTCGTGTTGCTCGTGGCGTTGATCTACTGGCGTCCGCTCGGGCGTGCGGCGCGAAGGATCCAGACCCAGGGTTCAGCCGACCTGGACGAGCAGCCCACTGTCCAGCAGACCGGGGGAACGGGACAGCCCAGCAGTGGCTAATACGTATTAGCGCTGCGCTTGTCTGAAATCGGACAAAATTTCGCGGTCGCCGTGAGTGCCCGGGTCAGACGGCTGTACCCCGAACAGGCCGACCGCATTGGCGTCGACTGGAATCGCCGCGACTACGCTGCCGACGATTTCGCCGGCGGGACCCCGGTCAATCAAGCACTATCTGCCGCGAACACCTGTCTCTACGGCGCCGTGCATGCGGTCGTCGTCGCCCTCGGCTGCGCGCCCGGACTCGGGTTCGTCCACACCGGACACATTCGATCGTTCGTGTTTGACATCGCAGACCTCTACAAGGCCGAACTGACCATCCCCGTCGCGTTCGATATCGCGGCTGCGGAATACGCCGACATCGGCGCCGAGACCCAGCGCGCGTTTCGTGACCGCCTACGCGGCAACACCTTCCTCGACCGCTGTGTCCGCGACGTCAAGCACCTGCTTACACCCGCTGATGCCGAACCAGAGAGGAGGACGAGAGCGATGCGGATGTCGTCCAGTTATGGGACTACGACGGCACTCCATTGCCAAGCGGGACATCGTATGAGGAACAATCGTGACGGTGATCGTGGTTGCCGCCTGCCCGGTGGGACTCCGCAGCCATCTCACACGCTGGATGCTGGAAGCCTCCCCGGGCGTCTTCGTGGGAACGATCAATCAACGCGTACGCGCACTCATGTGGATGCGCGTTTTCGACACGGTCAAAACCGGACGCGCCATCATGGTCTACCACGCGTCGAACGAGCAGGGGCTCGCGTTTCGCAGGTGCTCCCCGTGCAAGCGGGGGGATTCCAGTCAAGGAGGCGATCTAGTAATCGTAATTATTCGATTACCTCTGTCAAGCAGGCGTGCTTGATCGAAGTTTCCTCCTTGGTGCGCTCCAGAAATTCGCTCGCTATCTGCTGCGCAGTCTCGGAAATATAGCTCCCCTTTCGACTTGACGACCACTAACAGGCCACGGGCACGAAGTGTTCGTGACGCGTGTCGAACCGTGCCGAGTGCGACTCCGTATTCCAAGGAGAACCGTTGTTCGGCCGGAAGTGCCTTCCGGGACGCGAAGCTGATCGGCAAGGACGAGTCGCTCCGGCTGGTCCAGCGTGCCTCACGCGTGGGCGCCGGCTGGGCGATCACCGTCGATCTTCCGGCGACCCGCAAGGCCATGGATGTGATCAAGCATCGGGATGCGCTGGCGGTGGACGAGGTGCAGCTGATCGTTGAGCGAGTGCGGGGGAGCGGCGGACACGCCGGGCGAGTGTTCCTCTGGGTCGCTGACGTGGATCCCTACTCCGGTCCGCCGCGCCGGACGCCGTTGCTCGACGTCGAGTGGTGGGACGCCTGGCGGGCAGTGCCGTTCGGCCGAGATGCCCGGCAGCGCCGGATCGATCTTCCGTTGGTGTGGACCTCCCTCCTGATCGGAGCGATTCCCCGACAGGGCAAGACAATGGCGGCGCGCCTCGCCGCTGCAGGCCTGATCCTGGACCCACACACGCGGCTGTATGTAGTCGACGGCAAGGGCGGTAAGGACTGGAAGGCCGTCGAAAATGTGGCGCACCGGTTCGTCTACGGCGACAAGCTGCACCATGTCGAGCAGGTGCGTGACTACCTCGTTGAGCTGGTTGCGGAAGTGCAGGCTCGGTATGCGCGGATGTCCGCTTTGGACGACGAGATCCGCCCCGAATCGAAGATCACTCCGGCGATCTCGCGAGACCTCGGATTGAACATGCCGATCACGGCTGTGGTGATCGATGAGGTCCAGGTCTTCTTGGAGAACCCCGAAAAGATTCTGGTGGGCGGGAAGAAGACGACGCTCGGTGAGTACATTGTGGACCTTCTCGCGTACCTCGCCTGTAAGGGGCCGGCGGCCGGGATCGTGGTCGTTCTTGCCACGCAGCGACCGGACTCACAGACGATCCCCTCGCGGCTTCGGTCGGTGCTGGGCTCGCGGTTCGCGTTGCGGGTGATGGACTGGCGTGACTCGAACATCGTGCTCGGGGAGCAGATGAATACCCGCGGCTACGACGCATCCGCACTGCTACCGCGACACAAGGGTGTCGAGATCTTGCGCCCAGACGGTGATATGGACGCGGGAGCAGACTCGCTGGCGGTCACGGTGTGGACGGACTACCTCGCGAACGCTGAATGGCAGGAGATTTGCGCGCGAGGGCGAACGCTTCGGGAGTCGGCCAGAACGCTGTCGGGGCACGCAGCCGGCGATGACGCGGCGCGCGCGATCGACTCGGCGGCCGTGGTGGTGGCGATCGGAACGAGCGAACGTCCCGTCGATCTGCCTGAGCCGTTGGCCTCGGTCGTGGAGTACCTCGGTGACGAGATCGACGAGCGTGACTTCGTGCCCACGGCCGAGCTGGTCGACGCGCTGGAGGTCGAGCCGACCGCGTTCGGACAGCAGATGGGTGAGCTGGGGTGCCGGCCGGTGCGGCAGTACGTCCCAGCAGAGGACGGTGAGGTTCGGCGCGTCCGCGGGTACCTGGTCGATCAGATCAAGGCCGCCGTTGATGAAATCAGCACATCATGAACGGGCAAGACGAGCCTGTCACGGTGCGCGTTCCGAGCGAGCTACCTGTCCTTACGCCGGAGGTTTGCCGCATACTACTGGACATACTGATCGAGCTGACCGAGGTTCCGGTCCTGGATGGACCTCGGGAGAGGGGGTCTGATGAGTGTTGAAATCGACAGCGACCCGTGGGCCACGCTGGACGAGCTGCTCGGCGTCGACGTCGCCGAACCGGTGGACGAGGGGATCGGCCCGGTGGGGTTCTACGGGCGTTGCTCGACCGAGGACAACCAGGACCCGGAGACCTCTCACGGCTGGCAGTTGGGCAACGCCCAAAAGTTCGTCGAGCCTCTCGGCGGGCGCATCGTCGCGGACTACTTCGACGTTGGTTAGTCCCGATCTGCGCCGTGGGAGCGGCGCGGGGAGGCGGCTCCGACTCCTGGCCGCGCTGAAGGACCCTGGCCGCGGATGGAACGCTCTCGTCGTCGGGGAGGGGACGCAGTGCTGGTTTGGGAATCAGTTCTCGTTGATCGCGCCGAAGTTCGCCGCATACGGGGTCGATCTGTGGGTGCCGGAGCTGGGCGGGAAGTTCGATCCGCGGAACCCGTCGCACGGCGATGGACGCCCCGGTGATCAACGAGGGGCGGCATCAGGGCGGCCGCCCGCCGTACGGGTACATGGTGGTCGATGGCGGGCAGCACCCGAACCCGCGGAAGGCGGCAGTAGGATATCGACTGCGGGTCCTGGCGATCGACGAGGCAGCGGCCGAAGTGGTCCGGCGCATCTGCGGAGTACCTGGCGGGCAAGGGTGATCGGGCGATTGCGAACGGTTTGAACCGTGATGGCATCGCCTGTCCATCGGCGCGGCGGCCGGAACAGAACCGGCACCGGTTGGGCGATGGCTGGCAGGGCAACGCAGTTCGAGTGATTCTGGAGAATCCGCGGTACACGGGGTATGCGTTCTTCGGCCGGTGGACGAAACAGGAAACGCTGTTGGACCCGGAAGACGTGTCGGCCGGTCATGTTGTGCGGTTCCGGCGGTCGGAGGCCGAGCGAGTCGTCCGGTCCCGAGTCCCGGCGCATCCGGCGATCATCTCGGTGGAGACGTTCACGGAGGTGCAACTGCTGCGTCGGTCGCGGGCGGCTGGCGGTCTGGATGCTCGCCGGAAGCCGGAGCGCGGTCCGAAAAGGACCAAGAAGGTCTACGCGCTGCGAGGTCGGGTGCGGTGCGGATACTGCACGCGGCGGATGGAAGGCACGCCGCGCGAGAGTCGGATCTACTACTGCTGTGCGGCGCGGACCATGGTTCCGAACTCGCCAGCCTTGGAGGGGCATCCCAAGAACGTGTACCTGCCCGAGAGCGCTGTGATCGAGCCGGTGAACGTGTGGCTGGGCGAGGTGTTCGACCGGGACAACCGGGACCAGACGGTGGAGGCGCTGATTGCGTCCCAAGGTGGGGCGGCCGAGTCGGGCGTGCGTGAGGCGGCACAGAAGCGGCTCGACGCGGCGGAGGCGAAGTTGAGGAGGCTCCGGTCAGCGATCGAGGCGGGAGTTGATCCGGTGGCTCTGGTGGAGTCGATCAATGACCGCGCAAGCGCAGCGTGTCGCCGCGCGAGCCGAGCTGGACGGGACGCCCGCGCCAAACCTGCTGGCGCCCGCCGAGGTACACGCCATGATCGACTCATTCGGCGATGTGGGCCGGGAGCTGAACAGAGCCGAGCCGGAGAAGCTCCAGCAGCTCTACGAGAAGCTGGACTTAGAGATGGTCTACCAACATGAAGAACGGGCGGTGGATGTCTCCATCCGTCCCGCCCGTAGGGTTTGTGCCGGTGTCCGAGGGGGGACTTGAACCCCCACGCCCGTTAAGGGCACTAGCACCTCAAGCTAGCGCGTCTGCCATTCCGCCACTCGGACTTGCTGGGAAACAGAGTAACCCACCGAGGAAGCCCGGGCGCCGAGGGGGTGGTGACGAACGGTGAGAGCCAGCTGCGATATAAGCATCGGCCCGTCACGGAATGTGGTCGGCGAAGCCAGCACCACGGGAGAGTTGTGAAATCCAACTGACGAGGGTATACCGGGGAGTAGCTTCTCGAACTCCTAGGAGGGACCATGCGGGACGCGGTCATCGTCGATGCGGTGCGGACACCTATCGGTAAGGGAAAGCCCGGGGGAGCACTCGCCGGCATCCATCCCGTCGACCTGCACGCACACGCCATCCGCGCGCTGGTCGAGCGCACCGGCATCGAACCGGCGCTCATCGACGACGTGATCAGTGGTGCGGTCGGGCAGATCGGCGAGCAGAGTATGAACACGGCCCGCTGGGCGGCCCTCGCGGCGGGACTGCCCGAGTCGGTCCCGGCCGTCACCGTCGACCGCCAGTGCGGCTCGTCCCAGCAGGCGATTCACTTCGCGGCGCAAGGGGTGCTCGCGGGGGCCTACGACATCGTCATCGCCTCGGGGATCGAATCGATGAGCCACGTGCCGATCGGCAGCCAGGCCGCCGGCCAGGACTTCCTCGGCTCGGCAGTCGCCGCACGGTACCCGGAAGGGCTTGTCCCACAAGGGATAAGCGCGGAGCTGATCGCCGACAAGTGGCACCTTTCCCGCACCCAACTCGACGAGTTCGCCGCGGAGAGTCACCGGCGCGCGGCGGCGGCGTGGGCCGACGGGCGGTTCGCGAAGGACGTCGTACCCCTGAACGGCGTGACACAGGACGAATCCGTGCGGCCATCGACGACCGTCGAGGTCCTGGCCGGACTCAAGCCCGCCTTCGAGGCCGACATCTGGCACCAGCGCTTCCCCCAACTGGACTTCAGGGTCACCGCCGGCAACTCCTCGCCGATCAACGACGGCGCCTCCGCGGTCCTGATCACCAGCAGCGAGACGGCACAGCGCCTCGGCCTCACACCGCGCGCCCGGCTGCACAGCTTCGCCGTCGTCGGGGACGACCCGCTGTTCATGCTCACCGGCATCATTCCCGCCACGGCCAAGGTCCTCGACCGCGCCGGACTGTCCTTTTCGGACATCGACGCGTTCGAGGTGAACGAGGCGTTCACGAGCGTCGTCCTGGCGTGGCAGGCGGAAACCGGCGTGGATCTGTCCAAAGTGAACATCAACGGTGGCGCCACGGCGATCGGGCACCCGCTCGGCGCGAGCGGCGGCCGCCTGATGACGACGTTGCTGTCCGTCCTCGAACAGCGCGAAGGACGTTACGGCCTGCAGGTCATGTGCGAGGCCGGTGGTCTCGCGAACGCGACCATCATCGAACGTCTGTAAACGCCGCTGTCGTAGCCGGCAAGCATCACTCCTGGTACTGTACGAAACAGTTTCGTTCACCAAGGAGTGCTGATGCCGCGCGGAACCGCCCGGGAGGACGCGATCCTCACCGCCACCCTCGACGTGCTGGGGGAGGTGGGCTACGACCGGATGACGATGGACGAGATCGCCGCCCGGGCGCGGGCCAGCAAGGCCACGATCTACCGCCACTGGCCCGGAAAACCGGAGCTGGTGGTCGCGGCCGTCCGCAACCGGGCCGGTGGCCCGGCCGCCGCGCCGCCCGACACCGGCGACCTGCGCGAGGACCTGTTGGCCGTGCTGACCGCGATGCGGGCGAGCCTCACCGGGCAGGACTCGGCCCTGATCCTCGGCCTGATGATCGCCATGCGGCGCGACGCGGGGCTGGCCGAGGTCGTGCGAGCCCAGGTCGTCGACGACAAGGGTGAGGTGTTCGGCGCGGTGCTGGACCGGGCGGTCGCGCGCGGCGACCTGCCCGGCGGGACCGATCACACCCTGTTCGTCGAGATCAGCTCGGCGATGCTCTTCTCCCGCCTGTTCATCACCGGCCTCCCGCTCGACGACACGTTCCTGCGGCATCTCGTCGACGAGGTGCTGCTTCCCCTGCTGCGACGGTGCTGAGGAGTTCTCGTGTGGCAGACGATCGTGCTGAGCCTGCTCGCCGGCCTGGTCGGCGGCAACGCGCTGCCGCATTTCCTGCGCGGTATCACGAAACGCCGCTATCCCAACGTGATGGGCAACGGCCCGGTGCCGAACCTCGTCGCCGGGTGGGCCGGGCTCGTGCTGGCCGCGTTGCTCGGCTACTGGGCGGGCCCCGGCGCCCATCCCGCGCCGGCGTTCGCGGGCGTCGCAGTGGGCGTGCTGCTCATCGGCCTGTTCCACGCCGGGCCGGGCGCGTTCGGGCGGCGTGACGAAGGCCCGGGCGCGCCGGGATGAGCCGCCAGAATTCGCGCCCCCCGAATGGGGGTCGTTATGCTCCGGGGAGCCGAATTAAACTCCGGGGGCCTGCGACTTGCGCAGCCAGGAGATGATGTGGTGAGTTCCTCACCGAGCGCAACCGGACCGATCCGGCTGCTTCTCGTCGAAGACCACGCTCAGGTGGCGATGGCGCTGGATGCCGCGTTCGAGACCGTCCCCGACATCGAACTCGTCGCACGCGCCCGGGCCATCGAGGAGGCCGTCTCGGCGACCGGCGAGCACCAGCCCGACGTGGTGCTGCTCGACCGCAGGCTGCCCGACGGCGACGGGATCGACGCCATCGGCCGGCTGCACGAGCAGAGCCCCGACAGCCGCATCCTGGTGTTCACCGGCGGGGCCGACCGCACGGTCGCCGATCGGGTCGCCGCGGCGGGCGGTGCCGGGCTCCTGCTGAAGGCGGGGCTCCTGGAAGACCTCCTCGACACGATCCGGCGGGTCGCGGCCGGCGAGGACTCGTTCGACGTCGACCTGCCGGGACGGCCAGCCCGCCGCTGAAACCCGGCACCAGAGAGGTGCCCCCATGACGACACGTGACACGGCGATCAGACGCGCCAGCGACCCCATCGACGACGGGCGCCTGCAGCAGCTGCTCGACGGGCTGAAAGCCGTCCGCGACGGGGACTTCAGCACCCGCCTGCCGCAGGTCGGGGACGTGCTGCTGGACGAGATCGCCGTCGTGTTCAACGGCATGGTCGACCAGCTCGCGCTGTTCACCTCGGAGGTCACCCGGGTCGCCCGCGAGGTCGGGACCGACGGCAAGCTCGGCGGCCAGGCGTCGGTGCCGGCGGTGTCGGGGACCTGGAAGGACCTCACCGAGTCGGTGAACGCGATGGCGGGCAACCTCACCGCGCAGGTCCGCGACATCGCGAGCGTCGCGACGGCCGTCGCGAAGGGCGATCTGACCCAGAAGATCACCGTGCACGTGAAAGGTGAGCTGCTGGAGCTGAAGAACACCATCAACACGATGGTCGACCAGCTCTCGTCGTTCGCCGACGAGGTCACGCGTGTCGCGCGGGAGGTCGGCAGCGAGGGGCGGCTCGGCGGTCAGGCCGAGGTCCCCGGGGTCGCCGGTACCTGGCGGGATCTGACGACATCGGTGAACTTCATGGCCGGCAACCTCACCGCGCAGGTGCGGTCCATCGCGGAGGTCACCACCGCGGTCGCGAAGGGTGATCTGACGCAGAAGATCACGGTCGACGCCCGCGGCGAGATCCTCGAACTCAAGTCGACCATCAACACCATGGTCGATACGCTGTCGTCGTTCGCGGACGAGGTCACCCGGGTCGCGAAAGAGGTTGGTACAGAAGGGATCCTGGGCGGTCAGGCGCAGGTGCCCGGGGTCGCGGGAACCTGGCGGGACTTGACGACGTCGGTGAACTTCATGGCCGGCAACCTCACCGCCCAGGTCCGCTCCATCGCCCAGGTCGCCACCGCGGTCGCCCGGGGTGACCTGTCCCAGAAGATCACGGTCGACGCGCGCGGCGAGATCCTCGAACTCAAGTCCACGATCAACACCATGGTGGACCAGCTGTCGTCGTTCGCGGACGAGGTCACGCGAGTGGCACGGGAGGTCGGTACGGAAGGCCGGCTCGGTGGTCAGGCGGACGTGAAGGGTGTGTCGGGCACGTGGAAGGGCCTGACGGAGTCGGTGAACGTGATGGCCGACAACCTCACCGACCAGGTCCGTTCCATCGCCGAGGTGACGACCGCGGTCGCGCGGGGCGACCTGACGCAGAAGATCCGGGTGGACGCGCGCGGCGAGATCCTGGAACTCAAGGACACCATCAACACGATGGTCGGCCAGCTGTCGTCGTTCGCGGATGAGGTCACCCGGGTCGCGCGAGAGGTCGGTACGGAAGGCCGCCTCGGCGGTCAGGCGGACGTGAAAGGTGTGTCGGGTACCTGGAAGGGCCTGACCGAGTCGGTGAACGTGATGGCCGACAACCTCACCGACCAGGTCCGCTCGATCGCGTCGGTCGCGACGTCGGTTGCCCGCGGTGACCTGTCGCAGAAGATCACCGTCGAGGCCAAGGGGGAGGTCGCCGGGCTGGCCGACACGATCAACACGATGGTCGACACGCTCTCGGCGTTCGCGGACGAGGTCACGCGTGTCGCGCGCGAGGTGGGTACCGAAGGCATCCTGGGCGGCCAGGCCCGGGTGCCGAACGTCGCCGGTACCTGGAAGAGCCTCACCGACAACGTGAACTCGATGGCGAACAACCTGACCAGCCAGGTGCGGTCCATCGCCCAGGTCACCACCGCGGTCGCCCGCGGCGAGCTGAACCAGAAGATCGACGTCGACGCCCGCGGCGAGATCCTCGAACTGAAGACGACCATCAACACGATGGTCGACACGCTGTCGTCGTTCGCCGCCGAGGTCACCCGCGTCGCCCGCGAAGTCGGGAAGGAAGGCCGGCTCGGCGGGCAGGCCGAGGTCGAAGGCGTGTCCGGCACCTGGAAGCGGCTCACCGAGAACGTCAACGAGCTCGCCGGGAACCTGACCCGCCAGGTCCGCGCGATCGCCGAGGTCGCCAGCGCCGTGGCCACCGGCGACCTGACCCGGTCGATCTCCGTCGAGGCCAAGGGCGAGGTCGCCGAGCTGAGCGACAACATCAACGCGATGGTCCAGTCGCTGCGCGAGACCACGCGCGCCAACGAGGACCAGGACTGGCTGAACAAGAACCTGGCGCGGATCTCCGGGCTGCTGCAGGGGCACCGGGACCTGCGCACCGTCGCGCAGCTGATCATGAACGAGCTGACGCCGCTCGTCGGCGCCCAGCACGGCACGTTCTTCCTGATGGATCCGGGCGAGCCGGTGCTGAAGCTGATCGCCGGGTACGGGCACGCCGCCACCGGCCTGGTCACGTTCGATCTCGGCCAGTCGCTGATCGGGCAGGTGGCCCAGACGAAAATCCCGATCGTGGTGGACGAGACCCCGCCCGCCTACGTCAACATCTCCTCGAGCCTCGGGCAGGCGCCGCCGGTCAACCTGATCGTGCTGCCGATCGTGTTCGAGGACCAGGTGCTCGGCATCATCGAACTGGCGTCGTTCAGCCGGTTCACGCCGGTGCAGCGGGACTTCCTCGAGCAGCTGATGGAGAGCATCGGCGTCAACGTCAACACGATCATCGCCAACGCGCGCACCGACTCGCTGCTGGAGGAGTCGCAGCGGCTGGCGGGTGAGCTGCAGACGCGGTCCGGTGAGCTGCAGGCCCAGCAGTTCAAACTCCAGTCGTCCAACGCGGAGCTGGAGGAGAAGGCCGAGCTGCTGGCCCGGCAGAACCGCGACATCGAGATCAAGAACTTCGAGATCGAGCAGGCGCGGCAGGAGATCGAGGAGCGCGCCCAGCAACTCGCGCTCGCGTCGAAGTACAAGTCCGAGTTCCTCGCGAACATGTCGCACGAGCTGCGGACACCGCTGACGAGCCTGTTGATCCTCGCCGGGGTGCTGGCGCAGAACTCGACGCAGAACCTCACCGCGAAGCAGGTCGAGTTCGCGAAGGTCATCCAGTCCGCGGGTACCGACCTGCTGCAGCTGATCAACGACATCCTCGACCTGTCGAAGGTCGAGGCCGGGAAGATGGCCATCCACACCGAGCCGGTGCCGCTGCCGCAGCTGCTGGAGTACGTGCTGACCACGTTCCGGCCGCTGACCGCGGAGAAGGGGCTCGACTTCGACGTCACCGTCGCGTCGGAGGTGCCCGACGAGCTGTCCACCGACGAGCAGCGGCTGCGCCAGGTGCTGCGGAACCTGCTGTCCAACGCGGTGAAGTTCACCGAGCGGGGCCGGGTGGAGCTGCGGGTGCGGGTGGTCGAGAACGGCGAGCGGTGCGTCGAGTTCGCGGTGCTGGACACCGGGATCGGCATCGCGAAGGAGAACCTGGAGACGATCTTCGGCGCGTTCCAGCAGGCCGACGGCACCACGAGCCGCCGCTACGGCGGTACCGGGCTGGGGCTGTCGATCAGCCGGCAGGTCGCGAACCTGCTCGGCGGTGAGCTGCGGGCGGACAGTGAGCTGGGCAAGGGCAGCGCGTTCACCCTGACGCTGCCGGTCACCCCGGTGCTCGTGGCGGGTGTGGGTGAGCCCCGCCCGCGGATCGACGCCGAGCCGCAGCGGCGCGTGCTCGTCGTGGAGGGGCCGGACAACCGGCTGCTTACCCTGCTGGTGCGGGAGTTCGTCGCGGACCTCGCGGACACCGGCGAACCGGTGCACATCGAGTCGGTCACCACCCCGGACGAGGCCGTGGAGGCGCTGGCCGAGCGGGAGCACCGGTGCGTGGTGCTCGACGCGAGCCTGCCCGGCGCGTCGGCGCTGACGTTCCTGCAACGGCTGGGCGACAGTGACCGGGACGACGCGGTGCCGGTGCTGGCGCACCCGACCCGCAAGATCATCCCGGCACAGGAACGGCTGATGGAGGCGCACACCCGTACGCATCTGGTGGAGATGCTGCCGTCGCTGGACAAGCTGCGCGAGCGGTTCCTGTTGCTGCTGGGCGAACCGCACGGGCTCGACCCGGCCATGATCGAACCGCAGCCCACCGCCGAGATCGTGCCCGCCGGCGCGGAGGGCGACGGCCCGCCCGGGCTGGTGGGGCGCAAGGTGCTGCTCGTGGATGACGACGCCCGCAATGTCCTTGCCATCGCGGGGATCCTGGAGCTGCACGGGATGGTGGTCCGGCACGCGCCCAACGGCCGCAAGGGAATCGACGAGCTGCTGGCGAGCCCGGACGTCGACCTGATCCTGATGGACGTGATGATGCCGGAGATGGACGGCTACGCCACCACGGCCGCGATCCGGGAGATGCCGCGGTTCGACCGGCTGCCGATCATCATGGTCACGGCCAAGG
The DNA here is from genome assembly GCF_021653975.1 of Amycolatopsis sp. GM8. Lineage (GTDB taxonomy): Bacteria > Actinomycetota > Actinomycetes > Mycobacteriales > Pseudonocardiaceae > Amycolatopsis_E. Next base: position 370,814 of record NZ_JAJKFK010000004.1, read on the forward strand.
CGATGGCGGGGGACCGGGAGAAGAGCCTGGCCTCGGGCGCGAGCGACTACGTGACGAAACCGGTCGCCCCGGACGAGCTGCTGACGTGCATCGGCCGCTGGCTGGCCGCGTGACCGGAATTCCCCGGCGGGGCCGGCCGTTGTACGACTAGTCGTTTCCCAGGCGCTAGGAGAATGCAGTGGCAACGGTCGAGCTGACCAAGGAGAACTTCGACGAGACGGTCGGGCAGGACGGGATGGTGCTCGTCGACTTCTGGGCGTCCTGGTGCGGGCCGTGCCGGATGTTCGCCCCGGTGTACGAGAAGTCGTCCGACAAGCACGAGGACGTCGTGTTCGGCAAGGTCGACACCGAAGCCCAGCAGGAGCTGGCGTCCGCGTTCGGCATCTCGTCCATCCCGACCCTGATGATCGTCCGTGACGGCGTGGTGCTCTACGCGCAGCCGGGCGCGCTGCCCGAGCCGGCGCTCGAAGAGCTGATCGGGAAGGCCCGCGAGGTCGATATGGACCAGGTTCGGGCCGAAGTGGCCAAGCAGCAGCAGTCCTGACGCTGCCGGTCGTGCTTGCGGTGTAGACAGGGGACACAGCGCAGGCACGACCCGAGGGGCTTTGGGAATGGCGACGATGCTGGCCGGACGGCTGGAGATCAACCCGCGCAAGTTCGTCGTCCGCGAGGTGCCCGTTCCCGAGCCCGGCCAGGGTGAGGTGCGGATCAAGGTCAAGGCCGCGGGGGTGTGCCTGTCCGATGTGCACCTGATCGACGGCAGCCTCTCCCCACTTTTCCTCGACGGGCCGGAAGTGACGCTGGGGCACGAGGTCGCCGGTGTCATCGACGCGATCGGCTGTGGCGTGCCGGACAGCTGGCAGGAGGGGCAGCGGGTCGCGCTGCAGGCGGGGGAACGGTGCGGGCGCTGCGAGAACTGCGTGCGCTTCCGCGACTCGTGCTTGCAGGTGCGCACCCGCGGCGTCGACTACGACGGCGGCTGGGCGGAGTACGCGCTCGCCAGCCAGCACACGCTCGTCCCGCTGCCCGATGACCTGCCGTTCGACCAGGCGGCGATCGTGCCGGACGCGGTGTCCACGCCGTGGGGTGCGATCAGCGGGACGGCGCAGGCGAAACCCGGCCGTCCCGCGGGAGTCTGGGGTGTGGGCGGGCTCGGCGCGCACGCCGTGCAGCTGCTGCGGCTGATCGGCGCCGCGCCGATCATCGCGGTCGATCCTCTTGCGGTGGCCCGGGAACGGGCGCTGGAGTTCGGTGCCGACGCCGCGTTCGACTCGGCCGAGGAGGACCTGGTCGCGAAGGTGTTCGCCACGACCGGCGGCGGGCTGCGCACCGCGTTCGACATGGCCGGGGTGGCCGCGGTGCGCGAGCAGGCCGTCAGGTGTCTCACCGCCGGTGGCAAGCTCGTGCTCGTCGGCCTGACGCCGCAGCCGCTGACGATCAAGCACAGCATCCCGCTGAGCTTTCTGCACCAGCAGATCCTCGGGCACTACGGGTCGGGGCCTGGTGATGTCGAGCTGCTCATCGAGCTGGCGCGGCACCACCGCATCGAGTGGAGCCGGTCGATCAGCGGTCACCTGCCGCTGGCCGAGGCCGCGGAAGCCGTGGATCGCCTGACCCGCAAGGAAGGCGACCCGATCCGCCTCATCCTCGAGCCGTAGATACTGGTCAGGCGGCGGTGAACATCTCGACGACGGTGCGCGGGGCGTCGGCGGTGAAGATCAGGTCGAGTCCTTGCACGGAGCCGGCGGCTGCTTCCGCCGCGCGGGCGAACATCGGCTCTTCGTAGGCGGCCAGCGCGGCCTCGGTGTCCCCGGGATGCTGGGCGAGCGCGAGGCCGAGCTCGGCGCCGTCGGTCAGGGCGATGTTCGCGCCCTCCCCGGCGAACGGCGACATCAGGTGCGCGGCATCACCGAGCAGCGTGACGCCCGGGACGCGGTCCCAGCGGTGCCCGACCGGCAGCGCGTGGATCGGGCGCGGGGTCAGTGTGCCGTCGGCGTCGCTGATGAGCGCCCGCAGATGCCCGGCCCAGCCGTCGAATTGCCGGAGCACGGCGGCCTTCGCCGCGGCGGCGTCGGTGAAGTCGATGCCGGCGAGCCAGTCCTCGCCGACACGAACCGCGGCCGCGGCGTGGACGCTGCCGTCGGGCTCGCGATGCCCGAGGAATCCCTTGTTGTCGCCGAGGACGAAGAACATGCCGTTGCCGGCGACCTCGGCGGCGCCCGGGTGCCGCGTGTCGGCGTCAACGAGATCGAGCTCCACAAAGGACACTCCGGCATATGCGGGTACCGAGGTGGACACCAGCGGCCGGATCCGGGACCAGGCCCCGTCCGCGCCGATCAAGAGATCCGTCGTGAACGAGGTGCCGTCGGCGAGGGTGACCTCGTGGTGCCCGTCCACCGGGCGCGCGCCGGTCACCTTGGCGCCCCAGCGGACCATGCCACCGGGCAGCGATCCGAGCAGCAGGTCCCGCAGCCGGCCGCGTTCGATCTCCGGGCGGCCGCCGGTGCCGTCGTCCTCCTCGCTGAGCTGGACGACGCCGTGCTCGTCGAGGATGCGCAGCGCTTCGCCGCCGGCGTAGACCCGCGCCCGGAACTCGTCGTACAGGCCAGCGGCCCGCAGCGCGGCCTGGCCGGTCTCTTCGTGAATGTCGAGCAGGCCGCCCTGGGCGCGGGCGGTGGGCGAATCCGACAGCTCGAAGACGGCGGCCTCGATGCCGTGCACGTGCAGGACGCGCGCCAGCGTGAGGCCGCCGAGCCCGCCGCCGATGATCGCGATGGGGTGGTGGTTCATGGTCAACTCCTTGGGGTGTAGGCGATTCCGTTGATCAGGACGCGGAAGCCCCAGCTCAGGCGTTCCGCCGGGGCGCCGGACAGCAGGTCGGTGCCGACCGCGGCGATGTGGGGATGGGTCGATGACACGTCGCGAAGGACCTGGCCGAAGGCGCTCCAGTCCTCTTCGGGCGCTTCGTCGTTGTCACGCGCGTGCTCCGCGGCGGTCGACGTGCCGAGTTGCAGCAGGATGTCCACGCCCCAGGCCGCCTGCGCGGGCGGGACACCGCCCTCGTCGAGCAGCGCGAGCACGGCCTCCACGAGTTCGAAGTAGTGCGTGCCGCTGGGGCGCGCGACCAGCGCGGAGCGGGCCAGACCGGGGTGGTCGAACAGGACAGCGGTGTAGGACGCGAGGACTTCGATGAGGCGTTCGCGCCAGTCACCCGTGGCCCGCGCCGGGCTCAGGTCGACCGTCCCGAGCAGCTCGTCGAGCACGGCCGCGTGCAGCTCGTCGGTGTTGGCGAAGTAGACGTACAGCGAGGCGGGCCCGGTGTCGAGTTCCTGCGCCAGGCGGCGCATGGTCACCTTCTTCAAACCTTCGGCCCGCATGATCCCGACCGCGCAGGCGACGATGCCGTCGCTGGTTAGGGCCGGTTTGGCGGGCCGCTCGCGGCGGCTTCGGGAGGCTGTCATGTCACCACTGTAGCGAACATGTTCGTTACGAACAAGTTCGACACGAACGTGTTCGTACCAGTCGGATGTCCTAGGCTGTCCCCAGGCTCTTCCTGGCTGACCACGGACTTCCCCGGAGGCGACCATGATCGTGCTGGCCCACCTCAGTGACACCCATCTCGACGGCAGGGAGCAGCGGGCCGAGCGGACCAGGAGGGTGCTCGACTACGTCAACACGCTCCCGGGGCCGGTCACCGCTGTCCTGGCCACCGGCGACCTCGCCGACCACGGCACGCACACCGAGTACGAAGAGGTGCGCAAGGCGCTGATCTCGCCGCACCCGCTGTTCACCTGCCCCGGCAACCACGACAAGCGCGAGCCTTACCGCTCCGTGCTGCTCGGCGAGCAGGCCGGCGGCGGCCCGATCAACCGGGTGCACCGCCTGGACGGGGCGGTGTTCGCGATGTGCGACTCGTCGATCCCCGGCCGCGACGACGGGTTCCTCGACGACGAAACCCTCGCCTGGCTCGACGACGTCCTGGCCGCCACGGACGCGGACACCCCGGTCTTCGTGTGCTTCCACCATCCGCCGGTCCGGCTGTACAGCCCGTACCTCGACGAGATCCGGCTACACGGCGAGGACCGCCTCGCGATGCTCATCCGGCGCTACCCCCAGGTCGCCGCCGTCCTTTGTGGACACGCGCACACGGCGGCGGCGAGCACGTTCGCCGGGCGGCCGCTGCGGGTCGCGCCCGGCGTCGTGTCCACTCTCAAACTGCCGTGGGAGCACGGCGACCTGCTCGACTACGACCAGCCGCCGGCCATCGCCTTCCACGTGCTGGACGACGAGCGGCGGCTGACCACGCACTACCGCGTCATCCCCGGGTCGCGCTGAACAGCCACATCCCCCGGTCCGGTCCGGCCGCCCCGCAGAAGTCCGGCCGGGGGCGGCCGTGCCGGACCAGTTCCGCGTCGACGTCGGTGACCTCGGCCGTCCAGCCGTGGCGCGCGACCCACGCCGCGGGCTCGGCGCCCGGCCCGGGCCGCATCAGGTTGGCCATCATCATCGCCGAGATGCGTTCGGCCTCGTCGGTCGCGAGGGAGGTCAAGGTGGGCTCGTCGATGACGTGCGGCGGGTAGTCGGCGACCAGCCACGCCCGGTCGCGTGACTGCTCGCTGATCCTGGCCAGCAGCCGGTCGCTGTCCTCGGTGGCGAAGTACATCAGCAGGCCCTCGGCCACCCAGATCACCGGCGCGTCCGGGGTGAACCCCGCCGCGAGCAGGTCCCCGGCCCAGTCGGCGCGTGGTTCGGCCGCCACCGGCACGCGCCGGCAGGTGGGCTCGGCCCGGTGCCGGGCGAGCACGGAGTCCTTGAAGTCGAGCACCGAGCGGTTGTCCAGCTCGAACACGACGGTGTCGGCGGGCAGGCCCAGCCGGTACGCGCGGGTGTCCATGCTGGCGCCGACGAGCACCACCTGCCGCGCGCCGTCGCGGACCGCGCTCAGCACGTGCTCGTCGAAGAACGGCGTGCGCGCGGCGCAACACGCGGAATACAGCTGCCACAGCGGCGAAATGCGGTCGTCGTCACGCGCCATCCCGATGCGGGGCAGGCCGTCGCCAGCGAACGCGGTGGCCTCGGTGACGAACGGTCGCGCCCACGGGTCGTCGAAAAGCCGGTCGGGCCGCGCGGATTCCTGCGCGCGGGCATAGGCCGTGAGCAGCGCGGTGGCACGCACGCCTTCCGGTGCGCTCACCCGTGCCACACCTCTCGTCCCTGGTTCCGAGTCGGAATCACCGGGGGCACGATAGCGAACGGCGCTCAGCCGGCCGCCTGCCTGCCTTCGGTGAAGAAGGTGACCAGGTCGTCGAGCTCGTGCACGGCACGGGCCGCGCCGAAGGGCGCGGTCCAGAACGGGCCCTGCCGCGGCTGGTGCGGCCCGATGTAGGCGTAGGGCTCGGCGAGGTAGCCGTCGCCGGGGGAGACACCGTAGTTGATCTCGTCGACGGTGATGGCGAGGTCGAAGTGCTCGGGCCACAGCACCGGTTCCTGGCCCGGCGCGAACCGGCGCAACGCCTCGTCCGCGGCCGCGAAGGCGGAGAGCACCGTCCGCAGCGCCGGGGGGTCGAGCATGATCCGGTCGCCGGGCTCGGCGCCCGACCCGTCCTCGTACACCCCGGCCGGCGCGCCGGCCTCGACCCCGGCTGCCGCCGCGACCTCGGCGAAAGTGGCTCCGTTGAGCGGAATCCGCTGATCCCTGGCCGTCAGGTGATCGCCGGCGACGCGCAGCGCGGGTGCGACCGTGGTGCCGAACCCGCCGGGTGTGGCCCGCAGCCGGATCTTGCCGCATGCCCGGTACTGGGGCCCGGCGAGCAGCAGTTCGGCGACTCCGTGCAACGACTTCCGGGTGGCTTCCGTCGCGTTCATCGGACTCCCTTCGCCGCGCTCACCGTAGTCGTCGCGGCGCGCTTCACGGTACGGATGACCGGCGCGGTCTCGACGTGCCCGATCCCGTCGATCGTGGCGATCGTGCCGGACAGGTAGGTGTAGAGCGCGTCGACGTCGCGGCAGACGACGCTGGCGAGCAGGTTCGCCGGGCCGGTGGTGGCCGCGACGAGCGCCACTTCTTCTTGCCCCGCAAGGGCTTCCGCGACCGGCACCAGCTGCGGCTGGCGCACCGAGAGCCACAGCAGCGCCTGCGCGTGGAAACCGAGCGCTGCCGGGGTGAGATCGACGTCGAAGTAGAGCACGCCGTCCCGGCGTAACTGGTGCACCCGCTTGCGTACCGTCGCCTCGGACTGCCCGGCCGCGGCCGCGAGGTCCGCGAACGACGCCCGGCCGTCCTGAGCCAGCTCGGCGAGCAGCCGCTCGTCACCGGTGAGGTCGACCGGTCCGGTGCTGGGGTCCTGCCGCGGGGTCAGGCGGTCGATCTGGTCCTCGCTCAGCGTGGTGGCGCGCCCCTGCCAGCCGACCGGGCCGCCGACGAACGTGCGCAGCAGGCAGTGCGCCGAGACCGCCACGACCCGCGGCGTTCGCGGCAACTCCTGTAGCAGCAACGCATCCGGCGCGTCCGTGGCGCGGGCGCGGGTCACGCACACGATCTCCGTCCCGCCCGAGGTCAGTTGTACCCACGAGGTGTCCGTCCTGGCGGCGAGCGCATGCGCGACCTTGAGCGCGGCGTCCGGTGTCGCGCGCAGGCGCACGAACCACTCGACCTGCCCCACCCGCCGCGGCGCGGTCCGCCCGATCACGCGCAGGCCGTGCTCCTCGCGCAGCCTGCGGTAGCGGCGGGCGACGGTCTGCTGCGACGTGCCGAGTACTTCGGCGACCAGCGTGAACGGCGCCCGGCCGTCCACGTGCAGCGCGTGCACCAGTCCCCGGTCGAGCTCATCCAATGGCATGAATCGAATACTAACGCCGAAACTATGGAGGATTCCAGTCAGAAGTACCCGATTCATGGTCTCCGTTGGCACCGAAACGTAGCTTCGCGGTCATGACCGAAACCCTCTACCGGTGGCGCTGGGCCGCACTGGCCGCGCTGCTGGTCGCCGAGGCCATGAACCTCCTCGACGCGACGATCGTGCAGGTCGCCGCCCCGGTGATCCGGGCCCGGCTGGGCGCGACCGACGCGCAGCTGCAATGGCTGACCGCCGGCTACACGCTGCCGTTCGCGCTGTTGCTGATCACCGGTGGTCGCCTCGGCGACATCCTCGGCCGCCGCCGCGTGTTCGTCGCCGGGATGGCGCTGTTCGTGCTGTGCTCGGGCCTGTGCGCCGCCGCGCCGGACGCCGGGGTGCTGCTCGCGGCGCGGGCGGTGCAGGGGGCGGGGGCGGCGCTGATCATCCCGCAGACCTTCGGTCTCATCCGCGCGATGTTCGCCGGCGCCGAACGCGCCAAGGCCCTGGGCACGATCGGCCCGGTGATGGCGCTGGCCGCGGTGTGCGGGCCGCTGTCCGGCGGCGCGCTCACCGGCGCGTTCGGCTGGCGGTCGGTGTTCCTGGTCAACGTTCCGCTCGGGCTGGCAGTCCTGCTCGCGGCCCCGCTCATCCTCGATGACCGCTCGCCGCGCCGCCCGCGCCTGGACGTCGGCGGGACCGTGCTCGCCGCCGTCGCCACGGGTGCCCTGATCTTCCCGCTGGTGCAGGGAAACGACGCGGGATGGCCGGCGTGGACGTGGCTGTGCCTGGCGGCCGGCGCCGTCCTGTTCGTACTGTTCGCCCGCCGCCAGGTCCGGACCACCGCGGACCCGCTCGTCGAGCGCGGCCTGTTCACCGACCGGGTGTTCCCGGCGTCGCTCGCGGGCTCGGTGTTGTTCTTCGCGGTGATGAACGGGCTGATGTTCGTGCTCGTCGTGTTCCTGCAGTCCGCGGGCGCGAGCGCGTTCCACGCGGGTCTGTCGATGCTGCCGTGGTCGGCGGGTCTCGGCGCCGGTGCGCTGCTCACCGGGGCGGTTCTGTTGCCGCGCTTCGGCTCACGCGTGATCCGCGCCGGGGTGGTGCTCCTGGTGCTCGGGCTTGCCGGGACGGCGGCGATGATCACCGCGCCGGGCGCGGGGCCGGCTTGGTACCTGGCCGCGCCGCTGTTCGTCGCCGGGCTCGGGCTCGGCGTGTTCACGGTGCCGTTCTTCGACAACGCGCTGTCGCGGATCGAGCCGCACGAGACGGGTTCGGCCTCGGGCCTGCTCAACGCGGTGCAGCAACTCGGTGCCACTGCGGGAGTCGCGGTCCTCGGCGCGCTGTTCTTCCAGGCGGGACCACCGGTTCAGGGCGTGCGGCTGGCGCTCGGGGTCGCGGTCGCCTTGTCGGTGGGCGTCTTCGCCCTGACGTACCCGATGCTCTCCCGCACCCGCGTGACTATTCTCTAGCGCCATGGGGCAGCTGCGCGAAATCGTCGACGGTGTGTATGCCTGGGTGCAGCCGGACGGCACGTGGTGGGTGAACAACGCGGGCGCGATCGCGGGCCCCGGCGGTACGGTCCTCGTCGACACGTGCGCCACGGCCGAGCGCACCCGCCGGTTCCTCGGCGCGGTCGCGGACGCCACCGGGGACGACACGCCGCGCTGGGCGGTCAACACGCATCAGCACGGCGATCACACCTACGGCAACAGCCTGTTGCCGGACTCGACGGTGCTGATCGGGCACGAGGCGATGCGCGCCGGGCTCGCGGCCGACCCGATCATCCTCGGCTGCCCGCCGTTCTGGTCACCGGTGCCGGATTGGGGTGCGGTGACCCGCCGCGTGCCCGACACCGTGCTGCGGTCGGAGCTGACGCTCTACAGCGGCGAGCGGCGGGTCGAGTTGCGCCACCCCGGCTACCCGGCGCACACCACCGGCGACGTCGTGGTGTGGCTGCCCGCGGAGCGGGTGCTGTTCAGCGGCGACCTGATCTTCAACGGCCTCACCCCGATGATGGGCATGGGCTCGATCGACGGCGGGCTGCGGTCGCTGGAGTGGCTGGCCTCGTTCGGCGCCGAGCACATCGTGCCCGGGCACGGCCCGCTGCTGACCGGGGCCGAACTGCCGGGCGTACTCGAGCGGCTGGAGCGGTACTACCGGTTCGTGCGGGAGACCGTCGCGGACGGTCGCTCCCGTGGGCTGACCCCGCTCGAAGCCGCGCAGGACCGCGACCTCGGCGAGTTCGCGGACTGGCCCGACAGGGAGCGGCTCGTGCTCAACATCCACCGCGAGTACGCCCTCGCCGACGGCACGGACGGCAACCTCCTCGAAGCGTTCACCGACGCCGTCACCTGGAACCACGGGCCGCTCGCCACATCGGTCAACGAACCAGCGAGCTGAACCGGCCGGCCCGCGCGACGAACGTCTTCACGGCGGCCGTCAGGTCGTGGCGCGCCTCGGCCTCGTGGCGGATGAACCCGGCGAGCAGTTCACCCATCGCCAGCAGGGTCGCCGCGGGAGGCGGGCCCGCGTCGAGCATCTCCTGCGCGTACACCCGCAACGTTTGGCTCTGCACCTCACCGTCCTGGAAGGCGCCGAGGACATCCTGCAGCCGCTTGAGATCCTTCAGCACACTCCGGTACACCGCCGGATCGCACACCGGCCGGAACACCTCCAGCGCGTAGCGCAATTCCTTGCAGCGCTTGCGCAGATCGTGCACCTGCTCGGCGGGCGACTCGGGGGTGAGGGCCTTCGCCCGGCTCTTCACGTGTTTGGCCAGGCGCCGCAACCGATCCGTGGCCAGCTCGCCGACCGTGGTCTTCGCCCGGCCGGACTCGGCCACCGTGGTCAGCGTCGCGCGCCAGCCGTCCATCAGCTTGACGAACCGCTGCGCGCGCAGGCCTCGGGCGAGCGTCTTGTGTGCCGTGTCCTGGTGCCGCCGCAGGTGTGCCTCGAACGGGGCGAGGTCTTCGGGTTCGCCGACGGTCAGGGTGCGCGCGAGGGCGTCGAACTCGAGCAGGTACACGTCGAGGTCGCGGCTCGGCGTCGTGAGGTCGCCCAGCTCCTTGAACCTGGGCTTGTACCGCGTGGCGAGCTCGTCGGGCAGCACGTCGCCCGCGATCTTCAGCAGGGACCTGGTGCGCCGCACCGCCACCCGTAGCTCGTGCAGGTACTCGGGGTCGATGTCGTCCACGGTGCCGTCGACGTTCGCGGTGATCGCATCGGCGAACCCCAGCAGCGCGGTCGCCACCGCCGTGTCGGCCGGCATGCCCGGCGTGATCTCGAACCCGGGCTTCTCCTCCGGCAGCTCGCAGGCCCGCAGCAGATCGTCGTACTCGGTGCTGCCGGCGCGCTCGAACTCGCCGGTCCCCAGCAGGATGCGGACGACCTCCTTGCCGTCGCGGCGGCGCCCGGCCGCGGGACGGACCGTCACGCGCGCCAGGGGCCCGGTCCGGACGGGATGGACAGCGGTCGCCTCGGCCCATTCGATCCGGCCGGCCTCCTCGCCCTCGGCGTCGCTCAGCACGATCTCGCGGAACATGGTGCGGCTGCGGACTTTCGGGGCGATCGCACGGACCCACATCGCGTCCGCGACGGCGTCCCGCACCGCGCCTTCGGGCAGCGCCTCGACCCGCGCGGGCCAGGCCGGTGGTTCGGTGAGCTTCACCGAGTGCGGCGCCAGCACGAGCGAACCGGACCCGGACGCGCCTTCGTGGGTCAGGACCAGGCCGCGGCGGCGCAGCCGCCAGTCCACTGTGTCCAGATAGGACGCGGTGCGCACCCGGCGCGGGCCGAAGGTGAGCTTGTAGTGCTCGGTGATCGCGGCCAGTGCGCGCTCCAGCTCGGCGGGTTCGCCGCGGGTCGGGCGTCCCCGCCAGCGCAACGTCAAGTCGGTCGGCACAGCAGCGTTCTCCCGGATCGGCGACAGAATAGATCAGTATAATCAAACCGAAACCATCTGTTCACCTCCGATTCGCCTAGTGAACCGCGACACATCGCGGCATGGCGTAACGGCGGGCGGACGGCGGCGACTACCGGGGTGCGTTGTTCGCTCACCGAGGGGGTTGGCCATGCCGTTGACGCTCATCAAAGGTTCCTACCGGATCGTCGGGGCGTCCCCCGACGGCGACTCGGTCCGCTTCTATCCCGACGACCCGGAGGCGTTCAGCAAGGCGCACCTGCGCGTCCGGCTCAACTCGCGCGGCGGGGTGCAGCTGCGGCTCGACGGCATCGACGCGCTGGAGACCCACTACCAGGCGCAGAACAAGGGCGGCCAGTGGCGCCAGCCCGTAGGCCCGGACGCGGCCGCGAGCCTGTTGTCCCACTTGGGTTTCCGCACCGTCGAGCGGGACGGGGACGGCACCGTGACGGCGGCGACACCGGAGCAGGTGCCCGGGCACATCATGACCCGCTTCGCCGACAAGTACGGGCGCGCGGTGGCGTTCGCGTTCCCCGGGCAGCGGTCCGGGCGGACCGCGGACGGCGGTGACGTGCACCTGGACGTGCGCGGCATGCGCGCCTCGGCCAACTACTCGCTGCTCGAAGCGGGCCTGGTGTACCCGACGTTCTACTCGCTGCTCTACATCGACCTGCGGAACGCGATGTCGAAGGCGGCGGTCGCGGCGCGCGAGGCCGGCAAGGGACTGTGGGCCCAGGACTCCACAGTGGACGGATTCAAGCTCTCCTCACGCAAGCAGCTGCGCGAGGACCTCGTCATCCTGCCGAAGCTGTTCCGCCGCCTGGTCGACTACCTGGGCCTGGACGAGACCGGGGGCGTCTCGCTGGCCGGCTTCGCCAACTACCTCGACACCCGCGACGACCGGCTCGTCGTCGTGTCCACCGGGCAGACGACCGAGTTCGCGACGCTGGTGAAGGTGCGCCGCCAGACGATCCAGCTGACCGTCCCGCCGGAGGACATCGTCTTCGCGGAGGGCTGAGTCAGCACGCGTGCTTGGCGGTCAGGATCCGGTGCAGCGCCTCGTCGACGCGTGCCGCGGGCAGCTCACCGGAGGCCAGTGCGGCCTCCAGCCGGTCGAGCACCGCGTCGACGCTTCCTCCGGACGACCACAGCGCTTGGTCGGCTCCGGCGAGCAGCGCGTGCAGCACGGCGTCGGGCAGCCGGTAGGTGCCGGTGATCGCCTTCATCGCGCCGAGGTCGTCGGTCAGCACCGGGCCGGTGAACCGGTAGTCGGCCCGCAACAGCCGGTACGCCGCGGGGGAGAGCGACGCGGGCTGCCCGTCGGTGAGGCCGGGCACGGTGAGGTGCCCGACCATGACCGCACCGCCGGCGAAGCCCCCGACTGCTAGATAGGGCACGAGATCGTTGGTACGCAAGGAACTCAGCGGTGGTGTGGTGACCGCGCCCGCGTGTGAGTCGCCCTCGGCGTGGCCGTGGCCGGGGAAGTGCTTGAACACCGGGGTGACCCCGGCGTCGCGCAGTCCGGTGGCGAAGGCGAGGCCGTAGTCGCGTGCCTTCGCCGGGTCACTGGAGAACGAGCGGTCGCCGATCGGGCCGTTGTCGGGCTGCGAGCTGACGTCGACGCTGGGCGCGAAATCCATCGTGACGCCGCGGGCCCGCAGTTGCTGGCCGCGTTTCTGCCCGAGCACCCGCACCTGGTCGACGGTCATCGTCCGGGCCATCACGCGCGCGCTCGGCATCTCCCCGTCGAGCTGGTCGATCCGCTGCACGCGGCCGCCCTCCTCGTCGACGGCGACCGCGACACCCCAGCGGGCGGCCTGCTGGACCGGCGCCAACGCGTTGTCGCGCAACAGGTTCGTCGGGTTGCCGCCGATGAAGATGCCGCCGACCTGTTCGGTGCGCACGAGTGTCTGGGCGGCCGCGGGATCGCTCGGGTTCACCCCGACGAACAGCAGCTGCGCCAGTCGCTGACGGGTGTTCAGCCGCGCGATCACGGAGGCGCACGCGTCGGCGGCCGGCGTCGCGGTACTGGGCGGTGGCTCGGTACTGGCGGCACTGGAGCGGGCGGTGCTCGACGGTGCCGGTGGCGTACTCGCCGGTTGCGGCGTGCTCGCGCACCCGGCGAGCAGGGCGGCGCACGCGACGGCGGTGACGATCCGGGACTTCATGGGCTCCTGACGTCGTGGCGGTGGCGCTCAGAGGGTAACCGCTCACTTTTCGCCCCGGAAACGCCGAGGTGTCCCGCCGGCGACGGGCGGTGAGACAGCTAGTCTTCGGGCATGTCACGCCGACCGCTACCGACCCCGCCCCTGGACCCCACGATCCTGCGCACCCGGCTGGACCGGGCGCGAAAGGCGGCCGCCGGCGCCGGGACCGACGCGCTGCTCATCGCCCCGGGTTCGGATCTGCGCTACCTGCTCGGCGAGGCGGGCGGCTCGTTCGAGCGGCTGACCACCCTGGTGCTGCCGGCCGACGGGGTGCCCGCCCTGGTCGTGCCGAAGCTCGAAGCCCCCGGCTACGCGCACGTGCCGACGGTGGAGCTGGGCGTGGAGCTCATCACCTGGGTCGACGGCGAGGATCCCTACCGCATGGTCGCCGGCAGGCTCGGCCGCGCCGGGCGGGTCGCGGTCAGCGACACCACGATGGCGCTGCACGTGCTCGCGTTCCGGGACGCGTTCGGCGACGCCGAGCAGACCCTGGCCGGGCCCATCGTGCGGGAACTGCGGATGCGCAAGGACACCGCGGAGGTCGACGCCCTGCGCCGCGCCGGTGCCGCCATCGACCGGGTGCACGCCCGGGTGGCCGAGTGGCTCCGGCCCGGCCGGACGGAAGCCGAGGTCGGCGCGGACATCGCGGCGGCGATCGTGGCGGAGGGGCACGCGGTGGCCGAGTTCGTCATCGTCGGCTCCGGCCCCAACGGCGCCAGCCCGCACCACGACGTGTCCGACCGGGTCATCGAGCCCGGCGACGTGGTCGTGGTCGACATCGGCGGCCCGATCCCGGAGGGCTACAACTCCGACTCCACCCGCACCTACGCCGTCGGCGAACCGCGGGACGCGGACGTGACCGGAACGTACGCGGTGCTGCGGGACGCGCAGCACGCGGCGGTCGAGGCGGTGCGCCCGGGCGTCGCGGCGGAGGCGATCGACGCGGCCGCCCGCGAGGTGATCGCCGGCGCGGGTTTCGGCGAGTTCTTCATCCACCGCACGGGTCACGGCATCGGGCTGGACGTGCACGAGGAGCCCTACATCGTCGGCGGCAACACGCTGACGCTGGAGCCGGGGATGGCGTTCAGCGTCGAGCCGGGCATCTACCAGCCGGGACGGTGGGGCGCGCGGATCGAGGACATCGTCGTGGTCACCGAGGACGGGGTCGAGGCGCTCAACAACCGGCCGCACGAGCTCGTCGTGCTCGACGCATGACCGCCGGCACGGGGCCGCTGGAGCCGCTGGACCAGTCGATCGCTCAAGAGCTCGCGGCGGACGGGCGATGCAGCTTCACCGACCTGGCCGAGCGGGTCGGGCTGTCGGTTTCCGCCGTGCACCAACGGGTCCGGCGGCTGGAGCAGCGTGGCGTGATCCGCGGGTACACCGCGCAGCTCGACGGGGAGCTGATCGGGCTGCCGCTGACCGCGCTGATTTCGCTGACCCCGAACGATCCCGCCGCGCCGGACGACTACCCGCAGCGGCTGGAGCACATCACCGAGATCGAGTCCTGCTATTCGGTGGCCGGCGACGAGTCGTACATCCTGCTGGTCCGGGTCGCCTCGCCGCGTGCCCTGGAGGACCTGCTGCGGCGGATCCGCGAGTCGGCGAAGGTCTCCACCCGCACGACGGTCGTGCTCTCGACACCGTTCGAGGGCCGCACGCCGACGCTGTCGTCTTAGTCGTGCCGGGAGTACGATAAAAGGTATGGCAACACGTAAGGTGACACTCTCGCTCGATGTCTCGGCGATCGAGTACGCGGAGCGGGCCGCGAAGGCGCACGGGCTGTCGTTGTCGTCGTGGCTGTCCAAGGCGGCGCGGCGTGAGGCGGTCCGCACCGGGTACCGGGCGCGTCCGGCCGGTGCGGTGGAGAGCCTGGCGCTGGCCGACGAGGCCGAGGTCGCCGCGGCACAGAAGGAGCTGCGTGCGGAGGGGTGAGATCTGGACGTACCACCCGCCGACGCAGCCCATGCGGGCCCGGACCGTCCTGCTGCTGTCCTCGGACGGGGTGAACGAGTCCGAACGGCCATGGCTGCTGGGCACCGAACTGCTCGAACAGGACCCGCAGGACATCCTCGGTGTGCCGCTGGACTCCCGGTTCTGGATCTCGACGTTGTACCTGACCCGCCTCTACCGCGGCTGGCTCACCGAACGCGTCGCCGAGATCGACCAAACCATCCAGGACGAGATCGACGCCGCCCTCCGCGCCGCCCTCGACCTCTGACCGCCGTGTTTGCCCGCTGCGTCGGTGAGTTGGCCGCGCGGGGCGCAAACTCACTGACCGGACTGGCAAACACGCGTGCCCGAGCGTCGGACTCGCCGTCCCCGGTGTCGGACTCGCTGTCGTGAGTGTCGGACTCGCCGGTGGGGCTAGCCGCTGACGGTGGCGGCGGCGTGCAGGTTGCCGTCGGGGCCGGCCAGGCAGGCGGCGGACGGCAGCGCGGTCGCGAGGAACTCGGTGAGGCAGCGGCCGATCTCGGCGTGCCCGTTCGCGTTGGGGTGGAAGGATTCCTGCAGTGCGTGGGTCGCCCGGTCGGCGTCGGTGAGGTCGTTGAGCTGCAGCGTGAGCCGGCTGAACCACTCCCGGCTCGGATCCGGCCCGCCGCTGCACGCCTCGTGCCCGCGGCCGGCGCGGGCAAGGTCCAGGAACCGGGCGCCGGTCTGCGCGGCGGCGCGCGCGATGCCCTGGGAAAGCGCTGTCACACCCTGGTCGCTCACCCACCGCAGGTCCTCTGTCCGAAATGGACAGCCGTTGAGGTTCTGCAGATCCGGCGGGACGTCCGGACCGATCGGTGACGCGTAGGACTGCAGCACCAGCTGATAATCCCCGGGCTCGTAGCCGGCCCGCGCGAGCACCGTCTTGACGTCGGCGACGGCGGAGGCGACCTTCGGCACCATCGCGTTGATCCGGTCCTGCCAACCGGCGCTGATCGAGGTGCTGCACGGCGCGTTCCCCGACAGGAACCACGACTGGAAACACTGCGTCACCAGCGCCGAGAACTGCGGGTCGTCGTTGGCGCCGACCGCGATCACCACGGCCGCGACCCGGTGGTCCTTCACCAGGTTCGCCAGCTGCTCCGCCTGCGAGAGCTCGGTCCACTGCTTGGCGTCGCCCAGCCCGACCTGCGCCGACTTGGCCCCGGAGCAGGCGAGGTTGACCTTCGCGGTGATGCCCGGCACGTGGGTCTCGAACACGGCGGCCTCGGGCGAGCGGTGGCACCAGTCGCCGTTGCTGCCGTTGGTATCCGGGGTGTACGCGCCCGCGCCCTCACCGGAGAGCGTGCTGTCGCCGAGCGTCACGATCGTCAGCGGCCCGACCCCGGGCGGTCCCGGCGGCCGGAGCGGCCCGGGCCGGTTCCCGGGGCCGGAGAACACGAACACCGCGGCGAGCACCGCGACGAAGAGGATGACACCCCCACCGATCCACCACCGATACCGACGCATTGCCGCCAAGTTTACGGAGCCGCCGTGAAGCGGTGATCACGCCGCCGACAGCACCCCGTCGGCCAGCCGCACCCGGCGGTCGGCGATGGCGTGCACGGCGTTGTCGTGGGTGGCGATGACGACCGCCGCGCCTTCATCGGCACACCGTCGCAGCAGCCGCAGCACCGCGGGCGTGCTGCCGGCGTCGAGATGCGCGGTGGGCTCGTCGGTGAGCAGGACCTTCGGCCGCCCGCTGACCGCGCGGGCGAGCGCGACCCGTTGCTGCTGCCCGAAAGACACCTCCGACGGGTAACGGTCGGCGAGCTGCCCGACGCCGAGATCTTCGAGCAGCTCACCCACGCGCTCCTCGACCACGCCGGCGAGGTTTCCACCCGGCCGCAGTCGCAACGGCAGTGCCACGTTCTCGGCCACGGTCAGCTCGTGCGCGAGCCCGAGCGCCTGCGGCAGCACCGCGCACGTGTGCCACGGCGGGGCGCCGTCGATCGGTTCCCCGGCCAGCAGCACCCGGCCCGAGTCAGGGGAGTCGAAACCGCCGAGCAGCGCCAGCAACGCGTTCTTGCCGGAGCCGGACCGGCCGGACACGGTGACCAGCTCGCCGGCTTCGACGGACAGTTCGAGACCGCGCAGGACCTCGACGTCGCCGCTGGGATGGCTGAACCGGCGCCGCAGGTCGGCGGCGTGCACGGCGGGCCCGCTCATGCGAATTCCTCCAGTCGTCCGTCACGCAGGCGCGCGATCCGGGTGCCCAGGTCGATGAGCCGCTCGTCGTGGGACGCGACGAGCACGGCGAAGTCCTGCCCGGCCAAGGAACGCAGGGTGTCCAGGACGAGGTCGGCGGAGGCCTCGTCCAGCTGGGACGTCGGTTCGTCGGCGAGGATCACCGACGAACCCCGCGCGAGCGCGCACCCGAACGCCAGCCGCTGCTGCTGCCCGCCGGACAGCGCCGAAATGTGCCACGACCCGGTGCCGCCGAGTCCCATCCGGTCCAGGATGTCCTCCGGTTCGCAGCGACGGCGTGCCGACTGGGCCGCCGCGCGCAAGTTGTCCGCGACGGTCAGGTAGTCCAGCAGGTTCTCCGGCGGGTTCTGGAACACCAGCCCCAGCTGGTCACGGCGCAGCTTCCGGCGCGCCGAATGCGTGAGCGCGCCGGTATCGGTGCCCTCGAACCGCAGCGTGCCGCGGGCGGGCCGGTCGAACAGGCCGAGCACCCGCAGCAGCGTCGACTTGCCCGAGCCGGACGGCCCGGCGAACACGGTGATACCCGAGCGCGGTACGTCGATGCTCACGTCGTGCAGACCGGTGACCGTACCGGCGGGGGTCCGGTAGTCCACGCCGATCCGGCTCAGCCGGTAGACGGGCTCAGCCACGCAGCAGCTCCGCGGTCCGGGCGGTGCGCACCGAGCGCACCGCGATCCAGCCCGCCAGCAGCACCACCAGGATCCCGGTGACGACGACGGCGAGCACGAACGTCGTCTGGTCCGGCAGTGCCGAGCTCGGCGCGAGCCAGCGCGCGGGGTCGAACCGTGGCACGGCCAGGCTCGCGACGGTGATCCCGCAGCCGGCCCCGGCGAGCGCCGCGAGTCCCGCGAGGGCGCCGAGTTCGATGAGGTGGCTGCCGAACAGGGCGCGCACCCCCAGGCCCATCCGCAGCACGAGCGCCCCGGCGAGCGCGTTCTGCCGCCGCCGGACCTCGACGGCCACGAGCAGCGCCAGCACCGCGACCACCGCGAGTACCCCGCCGAGCAGGCTCACGAACGAGAACGTCCACTCCACGACGTAGAACGGCAGGGCGTCGAGCGCGCCGTCCTTGCCGGCGCGGTCGATCTGGACCAGCCCGGCCGCCGACATCGCCGCGACCACCTGGTCCAGCGGTGCCCGCGACAGCAGTGTCCACTGTGGAATGGCCGCGAGCTGTGCCGGGCTGAGCGCGGTGCGCGACACGACGTAGCCGGGAGCGTTGCCCAGTAAGGGAAACCAGGGCAGGTCGGCGACGGTGACCGCCGGCGGCAGGCCGCCGGGCAGGTTCGCCGGCTGGTCGGGCCGGTGCCCGACCCGGATCGCCGGCAGCCCGCCGGTGACCGGATTTCCCAGCTGTGGCAGCAGGTCCGTGACCTGTTCCCGGAGCGATCCGAGGTACGCGTCGCGGGCGAAGGTCGCCGGATCCACCACGAGCACGATGCTGCCGGTGCCGCTGGTGCGTCCGGCGACGGTGCTGTCCGCGGCGATCGGGGCGGGGAGCGGGGTGCGGCCCAGTCCCACCGCGGTCTCGACGTCGACCCGGCTCGCCCCGCCGACGAGGATGCCGGTCTTGGTGTCGAGCGCGGTGCGCTGACCGCCGGCGATACCGTTGCCCGCGGCGATCGTGCCGATCGCCAGCACGCCGATCACGAGTACCCCGGTGACCGGGGAGCGGGCCACGGCGAGCCGCCGGATCGCCAGTTGCAGCGGCGGTTTCGACCACAGCCGCACCCGGTGCGACGCGCGCAGCAGCAGCCAGACCACGCGCGCGCCGACGAGACCGACGGTCAGCACCACGAACACCGGGTAGGTCAGGGCGAGCGGGTTGACCTGCGGCAGCGGGGCGCCCGAGCGGGACGACGCGCCGTATCCGGCCAGCTGCGTCCAGCCGAGGACGGCGATGCCCGCGGTCACCAGCTCCCACGGGAACAGCGCGAGCAGCCGCCCGCGCCGCCGCGGCAGCCGGCCCACCTGGAACTCGCGATGCGCCCGCGCCGCGGCCACGATCGCGAGCAGTGCCAGCGACAGCAGCAGCACTCCGGCGGCGATCCCGGCCGCGGCGAGCTGCGAGCCGAGCCCCACCTCGCCGGGTGGCGCGTACAGCCGCTGGGACAACCGGGCGGCCACGATGCCGAGCACACCGCCGGCGAGCACCGGCAGGCCCAGTTCGGCGACCGCGAGACCGCCCAGTGCCGGGGGTCCGGCGCCGCGCGCGGCGAGCAGGCGGAGCTGGGGACGGCGCCGCTGGTACCACTGGAGCGCGACGACGGCGACCCCGCCACAGCCGACCAGCACGCTGATCGCGGCCAGCGGCAGGATCGAGACGAGCACATTGGACTGTGCCTGCTCCGCGAGCTGGGCCGAGCGTTCGAACGGGGTCTGCGCCGCGACGCTGCCGCCGAGTCCCTGCCGCGCAAGGTCCGCTTCCACGGCCGTGATCAGCTCGCGTGACCGGTCGAGGTCGGCGCGCGCCTGCTGTGGGGTGCGCGGCGGGTCGAGGTAGAAGGACATGGTGAAGTTCGTCAGCGACGGCAGCCGGATCGCGGTGGCGAGGTCGGTGAAGGTCTTCTGGTCGCTGGCGAACGCGATCGTGCTGAGCGGGTCGTTGGCGAAGGTGTAGACGGTCGCGTCGTGCTGCTGGGAGCACCACCAGCGGGGCGGCGGCACGGACAGCGCGTGGTAGACGCCGGCGACCGGCGGCAGCCGCCCGCCCGCCACCGCGTCGCCGGGCTTCACCGGGCTGAACCGGGTCAGGTCGTCGCCCACCCACAGGCCTGGGCCGGTGCCGCGCTGTACCTGCTGGAGGTGGTCGATCCCGCCGTCGCGGTAGCCGATGGTGAACTTGCGCCGCGCGGCCGGGCCGATGTCGGCGTACGCCACGCCGGTGTACATCGCCGCGACCGGCTGCGGGAATCCGTGTGCCGCGGCCTGCCGCCGGACCGTGTCGATCACCGTGGGTGCCTTGTCCGTGGCGAGACCGGCGCGGGAGAACACCGGGCCGTACCAGTCCGGGCAGGCGGTCGCGGCCTGGTAGTCCGTGGCGGCGCCGCCCGCGGCGGAGGCGATCAGCACGGCCGAGGTCGCGAGGAAGCACGAGAGGAGCGCGGTCACCCCGGCGATGACCATGGTGAGCTTGCTCGACAGCGCGGCGAGAGGCGCCCGCGCCCATGGCAAGGAGATCCCCCTCGGCTCTCGCATGAGCTGGCACGCTACCCGGGAAGTGTTTCCCTACGGTGACTTTTCGCGTGTTTGCCGGTCCGCGCCGGGGGAACCCGCCGGTGGGAGTGTGAGTGCGACTGGGAAGGGACACGGGGTATGTCCGCCGAGGCCATCCAGATCACCGAGTTCACCGACGTCACGGGGATCACCGAAACCGCCAAGACCACAGAGACGGCTGAAACCGCTGAAACGACTGAGCTTCTGCTCAACACGCGGACCGCGCTCTGCCGGTTCTGCGACCGGCCCGGCGCCGAGGGCCTGCATCGCGCGCCGGGGCCGTTCGGTCCGATCTGCCCGGACTGTCTCGACGCGGGCCGGGAGCTGTGCCGGGACGGACGGGAACGCGTCCTCGGGGTGAACCTCGCCCGGCTGGTCACCGCGCCCGGCATCCGCTGTGAGTTCTGCGACCGGGACGAGCGCCACGCGCTCCTGTGGCATGCCCGGCCGTTGCCGCGAATGCGCCGCCTGCCGGGCGAATCCGTGATCTGCGCCGACTGCCTCGCCCGCGGCGCGCAACTGCTCGCCCGCGTTTCCGCCCTGTGCGGCGGCTGAAATTCTGTAAGGTCGGCAGCGAACTTAACACCCATCACACTCCACTCCCGAGGGAGGGCGCATGGTGTCGGCGAGCGGCACCTGGCTGTTACTCGCGGTGCCGGCCGCGCTGGTCGGTGCGGCGTGCATGGGGCTCGCGAGCGCAGCGCAGGCCCGCGCGACCAAAGAGGTGGCGGTCAGCCGGATCCTGGACCCCGGTCTGCTGCGCGGGCTCGCGCACCGGCCGCTGTGGCTGATCGGCATGGTCGCCACCTGCGCGGGGCTCGCCCTGCAGCTGGTCTCGCTGGCGTTCGCCCCGCTGCTGGTGGTGCAGCCGCTGCTGATCACCTCGCTGATGTTCGCGAACGTCATCTCCTCGCGGCTCGAGCGCCGCCCGCTCGACCGCGTCATGGTCACCGGTTCGCTGATCTGCGTCGCCGGGCTGGCCGCGTTCCTCCTGGTCGCCCAGCCGAGCGGGGACGCCACGGGTTTCTCGCCGGCGACCCATCCGCTGCCGCTGGCGTTCGTGCTCGCGACGCTGACCATCGTGGCGCTGGTGGTGGCCGTGCTGTTCCACGGTTCCGTGCGGGTGCTGGGCCTCGCCGTCGCGACCGGCGTGCTGTACGGCGTGACCGCGGGCCTGATGAAAGCGGTCGCCGGGGAGGCCCGCGAAGGCATCACCCAGCCGTTCACGCACTGGACCCTGTACCTGGTGTGCATCATCGGGCCGCTGGGTTTCCTGCTCAGCCAGAACACCTTCCAGCAGGGCCGGTTCCTCACCCCGGCGCTGGCCGTGATGACCGTGCTCGACCCGCTCGTCGGGGTCGCCATCGGGGTGTGGTGGCTGGGGGAGACCGCCAACAGCACGATCCCGGCGCTCGCCGGCGAGGCGATGGCGGGCGCGGTGATCCTGGTGGGCATCATGCTGCTGGCGAGCCGCGCGGAACATCTCACCCGCGACCAGACGGCTACGGGCAAGGACGCCCCGCTGGACGCTTCGGAAGCTTCGGAAGGGACCGCATGAAGAAGGTGCTGGTCGTCTCGGCGGCCATGGGTGAGGGACACAACGCGACCGGCCGCGCACTGGAGGACGCGGTCGGGCGGCTGTGGCCCGGGGCGAATGTCGGCTGGCTCGACACGCTCGACGTGATGGGTTTTGGCATCGGCCCGCTGTTCCGCTGGATCTACATCTCTAATGTGCAGCGCACGCCGTGGCTGTACGAGTTCTTCTATAACGCGCTCTGGAAGTACCGGTGGTTCGCCACCGCTTCGAAGCGGTTCGTCGCCGTGTGGGTCGGTTTGCTGCTGGGTCGCAAGGTCCGCGAGTTCGCGCCGGACCTGGTGCTGTCCACGTACCCGCTCGGCTCGGCCGGGCTGGAATGGCTGCGCCGTCACCATCGTCTGGACGCGCCCACCGGGGCGTGGGTCTCGGACTTCGCGCCGCATCCGTTCTGGGTCTACGCCGGCCTGGACCTGAACCTCGTGATGCATGAGAAAGCCGTGACACCGGCACTGAAATGCGTGCCCGAGGCGAAGGTCGCGGTATCCGCGCCGCCGGTCCGCACCACCTTCCGGCCCGGTGACCGGCTGACCGCCCGCCAGCACCTCGGCCTGCCGCTGGAGTCGTTCGTGGCGCTCGTGTCGTGCGGCTCACTGGGTTTCGGCAGTGTCGAGGACGCCGCGCGAGAACTGCTGAGCGCGCATCCCGACGTCGCGCCCGTGGTGGTGTGCGGCCGCAACGAGCAGCTGAAACGGCGGCTGCAACCCCTCGCCGACGCCGACCCACGACTGCGGGTCCTCGGCTGGACCGACGAGATGGCCGCCTACACCATCGCCTCCGACGTCGTGGTCACCAACGCGGGCGGCGCCACCGGCCTGGAGGCGCTCGCGTGCGGCCGCCCGGTCCTGATGCACCGGCCGATCGCCGCGCACGGCCGCGCGAACGCGCGGCTGATGGCCGAGGCCGGGCTCGCGATCGTGTGCGAGACCGACGGCGAGCTGGGTGACGCGGTGCGTGGGCTCATCGCGAAACCCGAACGCTGGAAGGCGATGGCCGAAGCGGCGACGCGCCACTGCGACAGCACCGGCGCCCTCGAGGACGGGTTGCGCTCGCTCGCCGGCTTGAGTCCGGCCGCGCCCGAAGGGAGTGCGGCGCGCTGAGCGCCGCCCGGCGCGGGAAGCCCGCCGATTCCCTAGGCTGAACGACATGCCCAGGGCGAACGACCAGGTCGAGGCGCTGCTGCGGGAGTACGCCGACCTCCTCGCGATCACCGGCGGCGACGCCTTCAAGGCGCGCGCCTACGAGAAGGCCGCCCGCGCGGTTGCCGGCCACCACGAGGACATCTCGGCCGTCGACCCGAAGCGGCTGCGCGCGATCCCCGGTATCGGCCGCTCGATCGCCGACAAGATCGCCGAGTACCTCGAACACGGCAGGATCGCCGTCATCGACGAGTCCCGCGCGCGCATCCCGGCCGGTGTCCGCGAGCTGATCGAGATCCCGACGCTCGGCCCGAAGAAAGCCCTGCTGCTGTACCAGGAGCTGGGCATCTCCTCGATCGACCAGCTCGTCGACGCCATCGGGCAGGAGAAACTGAACGGGCTCAAGGGATTCGGGCCGAAGACCGCGGAGAACATCCTGCACGGCGTGGACCTGCTGCGGCAGTCCGGCGGCCGGGTACTGATCGACGTCGCGATGGACCTGGCCGAGGAGATCGTCACCCGTCTGTCCACAGTGGATGGTTGCGAACGGTGCGCCTGCGCGGGATCGCTGCGCCGCTTCCGCGAGACGATCGGGGACGTCGACGTGCTCGTCGCCGCCGAGGACTCCGCACCGATCATGGCGGCCTTCCGCGAGCTGGACCTGGTCGACGAGGTCATTGTGAGCGGCGAGAAGAAGACCTCCATCCGCACCGCCAAGGGACTGCAGGTCGACCTGCGGGTGGTGCCGCTGGAGTCGTGGGGTGCGGCGCTGCAGTACTTCACCGGTTCGCAGGCACACAACATCCGTACCCGCGAAATCGCCGTGCACGCCAAGCTGAAGCTGTCCGAGTACGGCCTGTTCGATGTCGAATCCGGCGAGCTGATCGTGTCCCGCACCGAGGAAGAGGTCTACGAGCGGCTCGGGCTGCCGTGGATCCCGCCGCCGCTGCGCGAGGACCGCGGCGAGATCGAGGCCGCGCTCCGCGGCGAACTGCCGGATCTGGTGCGGCAGCAGGACTTGCGCGGTGACCTGCACACCCACACGAACCTCACCGACGGGATCGCGTCGCTGGAGGAGATGCTGCAGACCGCGGCCGCCCGCGGCTACAGCTACTACGCGATCACCGACCACGCCCCGGATCTGGTTATCCAGCGGATGACCGACGAGAAGATGCTCGCCCAGCGGGAACGGGTGCGCGAACTGGACCGCCAGTACCGCGGCATGCGGTTGTTGCACGGCACCGAGCTGAACATCGACCCGGACGGCAACGTGGACTGGCCGGCCGAGTTCCTCGCCGGCTTCGACATGTGTGTCGCGTCGGTGCATTCGGCGTTCACCCAGTCCCGCGCGGACACCACCCGCCGGCTCGTCCGCGCCTGCGAGAACCCGCACGTCAACATCCTCGGCCACCTCACCGGGCGCCAGATCGGGCACCGCGCGCCGATCGACGCCGACTTCGACGAGGTGTTCCGGGCCTGCGCCCGCACCGGCACCGCGCTGGAGGTCAACTCGTTCCCCGACCGGCTCGACGTGCGCGACGAGCACATCCTGCACGCCAAGCGGTACGGGGTGAAGTTCTCGATCGACAGCGACGCGCACTCGACGCGCGACCTGGCGCAGATCCGTTACGGCGTCGGCACGGCGCAGCGCGGCTGGCTCACCGCGGACGACGTGATCAACACCTGGCCGCTCACCCGGCTGAAGAAGTTCCTGCGGAAGCCCAGTGCGCGGGACGCGTGAGCGGGGGAGACAGCCGGGTCGCCGCGTCCCCGTTGGCCGCGGTGATCTGGGACTGGGTAAGGAAAAGACTCCCGGTGAGGTCCGCCCCGCGCAGGTCGGCACCCCGGAAGTCGGCGCCGATGACGTCCGCGTCCCGCAGATCGGCGTTCCGCAGGTCCGCGCCGATGAGGTAGGCACCGCGCAACGACGCGCCGCGCAGCCGGGCACCGGCGAGCTTGGCCCCGATGAGATCGGCGCCGCGGTGGTTCTGCTGCCCCGGGACGCGCGCCCTGGCCAGCTCACTCGCCCGCAGCAGCAACTCGTTGACCTCCCGCCGCAGGTCCTCGACGTCCACCGTCAGCAGGTCGTCCGGGCCTTGCGCGGTCAGGGTTTCGATATCATCGGCGGCGTACCGCAGCTCGGCCCGGATCGGCTCCGCTGCCGGCAACGCGAGCGCGTCGGTCAGGTAGCGGAGCAGCTCGTGCAGCGCACGCATGACCGGGAACACCGCGAACATCCGCCGGGCGGTTTCCGGATCCTGGCGCCAATCCCGCCCGCCGAAGGTGACCTGCGAGACCTGCTGCCCCGCGCCGAAACAGTCGAACACCGTGCACCCGGCGAAACCCCGCTCACGCAGCCGGCTGTGGATCCCGCACCGGAAGTCCTGCCGGAGGTTCACGCACGGTGTGCCCGCGGGCTTGTCGAGCGCGAAATCGGCGGACGCCGCGAACGGCAGGGCCACGCAGCACAGCCCGAAACAGGACGCGCAGTCGGGGGACAGGGACATGATCCTCTTCTTCTCACTCCGCGGCGGACAACGCCAGCCGCGCGGACCAGTCCAGCTGGCGTGCCAGCTCCTGCACGGACACCGGTGGCGGGTCTTGCATCGGGGGCTGGTGGGCGGAGATCCGGGCGCTCGACAGCGTGTTGTGCTCGACGCGCGGCCGGCGCAGCTGCTCGTAGACCTCCAGCGGATTCGCCGTGTCCCGCATGGCTTTCCCGAGCACGACGGCATCCTCCAAGGCCATCGACGCGCCCTGCCCGGTCGCGGGCGAGGCGGCATGCGCGGCGTCACCGATCAGCAGCATCCGGTCGGTGCGCCACCGCGGCACGTCCGCCAGGTCGCGCGCGTTCGTGGCCAGTACCGGACCCCGGGTGGCGGCGACGATGTCCGCACACGGCGTGTCGTCGTTGCGTACCAACGAAAGCAGCTGCTCGCGCCAGCGCGGATCGGGTCCCGCCGCGGCCGGCAGCTCGTCGCCGTCCACGCGCGCGAACCAGTACGTCTCGCCGCCGGGGGAGACGGTGAAGCCGAACGCGACCGAGCCCCGCACCATCACGATCCGCGCCTGCTCGCACGGCGGCCGGGACTGCGTGCTGTAGCCGTAGAACACCTGCTGCCCGGCGTACCGCGGCTGCGTGCCGGGCGAGACCAGCGTGCGCACCGTGGAGTTGAGCCCGTCCGCGCCGATCAGCAGGTCCCCGCGGGCGATCCCGCTGTCGGTGAACCGGGCCGTCACCCCGTCGGCGTCCTCGGTCGCCGACGCGAGCCGTTTCCCGTGGTGCAGCGGGATTCCCCGGCGCTCCACCTCGGCCTGCAGCACCCGGCTCAGCTCCGCGCGGCGCAGGCACCGGTAGTCGGTCAGCTCCCGCACCTGGCCCGCGAACTCCAAGGTACGCAAGGGAAATCCGGCCCGACCGACCGCTTTGGCGGCGCCGAGCTGGGCCAGTGCCGCCATGCCGCCCGAGGCCAGGGTCAGGAACGCCCCGATGTCCTCCCCGCTGTCCGGATGCCCCTCGTAGACCACCGGGTCGAAACCCGCGCGCCGCAACGCCAGCGCGGTGGCGGCGCCCGCAATGCCCCCACCGATGATCAGAACCCGCTCCGTCATCCGTTACCCCCCAGGCGACACGATAGGCCAGCCGGGCTCGGCCGCGCTCGGTTTCCCGCCACATCCGCCCAGCCTGCGGGACGGCGATCAGCGGGGCTGCCGGTCCCACCAGCGCCGGCCGGCCTCCGGCAGGGTCGCGATCGGGTCGTAGTACGGGTAGCGGCGCGCCAGCGCGTCCGGGTCCTCGTGCTCGATGCCGGTGCGGTAGTTCTTCGTCCAGTAGGAGATGCCGCGCTCGCGGTCGTACTCGGCGAGCTGGTGCACCCACCGCTTGCCGACATAGGGCACGTCGCACACGATGCGCGGGGTCGCGTAACCTGGCAGATAGCCCATGATCGCGTGCTGTAGCTCCTGTGCCTGCCAGACCGCGACCCGCCAGTGCTCGGCGTTCGGGATCATGTCGCACATGTAGAAGTAGTACGGCAGGATGTTCGCCTCGCCCTGCAAGGCGAAACACAGGTCCAGCAGCTCCGCCGGGGTCGCGTTGACGCCGCGCATCAGCACGCCCTGGTTCCGCACGTCCCGCACCCCGACCTCCAGCGCGGTGCGCGCCGCCTGCGCCACCAGCGGGGTGACCGACTGGGCGTGGTTGACGTGGGTGTGGATCGCGAGGTTCACCCCGCGCCGCCGCGCGGTGCCCGCGACCCGTGCCAGGCCCTCGACGATCTTCGGCTGCAACCAGTGCTGCGGCAGCCCGGCGAGCGCCTTCGTCGCCAGCCGGATGTCGCGGACCGTCTCGATGTCGAGCAGCCGCATCAGGAACGACTCGAGCTGGTGCCACGGCACGTTCGCCACGTCGCCGCCGGAAACCACGACGTCCCGCACACCCGGCGTCCGCCGCAGGTAGCCGATCATCGCGTCCTGCCGGTCGACGGGCTTCAGCTCCAGCTTGTGCTTGGCGACCTGCTCGGTGGAGTTCCCGACCAGGTCCATCCGGGTGCAGTGCCCGCAGTACTGCGGGCAGGTGGACAGCAGCTCGGCCAGCACCTTGGTGGGGTAGCGGTGGGTGAGCCCCTCGACCACCCACATCTCCGCCTCGTGCAACGAATCCCGCGCCGAATGCGGGTGACTGGGCCACCGCGGGTCGCGATCGCTGCGCACCGGCAGCATGTACCGGCGGACCGGGTCGGCGTAGAACGCGTCCGTCGAGTCGACCGACATCGTGTTGAGCATCTGCGGCGGCAGCAGCATCGACATGGTCGCCAGCTCCCGCTGGTCGGCGGCCAGATCCTCGAAGAACCGCTCGCCCACGAGATCCCCGAGGACCGCGCGCAGCTGTTTGATGTTGCGCAGGCAGTGCACCCGCTGCCACTGCGCGTCTCGCCATTGCGCCTCGGTGACGTCCCGCCAGCCGGGGAAGCGCCGCCAGTCCGGTTCGACCAGCTCCTTCCGGGCGTACGCATAGGGCTGGCCCAGGGTGTCGGCAGGTGAGACAGTTTCCTGGATCGCAGTCATCTGTACTCCTTGTCGGCATGATCTCGTGAAAATCTTCGGTAATCATGACAATATCGCGTAAATATTTCCGTCGCATGTCATGGGGCAGACTCGACACGTGAACGACACGACGCTTCTGGTCGGCGGCCGGATCCACTCCCCGAGCTCGCCCGACGCGACCGCGATGGCGGTCGCCGGGGACACCGTGGTCTGGGTCGGGCAGGACGGCCCCGGCCGCGCCCTGCACCCCGGTGCCGAGATCGTCGAACTCGACGGCGCGTTCGTCGCGCCCGGGTTCGTCGACGCCCACGTCCACGCCACTGCCACCGGCCTGCACCTGGCGGGCCTCGACCTCACCGGCGTGCGCGGCGCCGCCGACCTGCTCGCCGCCGTCCGCGCCGCGGTCCGGCCCGGCGAGGTGCTCATCGCGCACGGCTGGGACGAGTCCGCCTGGGCCGATCCGCGACTGCCGAGCCGCGCCGACATCGACGACGCGTCCGGCGGCGCCGCCGTCTACCTCAGCCGCGTCGACGTGCACTCGGCCCTGGTCTCGAGCGCGCTGGTCGACCTCGCCCCCGAAACCGCCGGATCCGACGGCTGGACCGAGGACGGCCCGCTCACCAGGGACGCCCACCACCGCGTCCGCACCGCGATGCAAGCGGCGATCACCCCCGACCAGCGACGCCGCGCACAGGACGCGTTCCTACGCCGGGCAGCCGAAAACGGCATCGTCAGCGTCCACGAATGCGCCGGGCCCGACATCTCCGGCGAGGCCGACCTCGCCGCCCTCCTGCGGCTCGCCGCCGAGCCCGGACGGCCCGAGGTGATCGGCTACTGGGGCGAGACCGGCGCGTTCGACCTCGCCCGTCGGCACGGCTTGCGCGGCCTGGCCGGAGACCTGTTCGTCGATGGCGCCCTCGGCTCGCGCACCGCCGCCCTGCACGAGCCCTACACCGACCGCCCCGACAGCACCGGCGCCCGCTACCTCGACGCCGAAACCATCGCCGCGCATGTCGCCGCCTGCACCGAAGCCGGGCTCCAGGCGGGCTTCCACGTGATCGGCGACGCCGGGGTCGCCGAGGTCGTCCGCGGCTTCCAGTTCGCCGAGAAGGCTGTCGGCCAGCGTGCGCTCGCCGGCGCCAAGCACCGCCTCGAACACCTGGAGATGGTCACCCCCGAGCAGGCCGGGCAACTCGCCGGCTGGGCCGTGACCGGCTCGATGCAGCCCCAGTTCGACGCTCTGTGGGGCGGCGAGAACGGCATGTACGCCCGGCGTCTCGGCGACCGGGCCGCCGGGCTGAACCCGTTCGCGACCCTTGCCGCGCAAGGGGTTCTGCTCGCGTTCGGCTCGGACAGCCCGGTCACCACGCTCGATCCGTGGGCCGCCGTCCGCGCCGCCGTCCGGCACCACACCCCGGGCGCCGGCCTGTCCGCACGCGCCGCGTTCAACGCCCACACCCGCGGCGGCCACCGTGCGGCGGGCGTCAACGACGGCATGACCGGCAGCCTCGCGCCCGGCGCACCCGCGCACTACGCGATCTGGGACGCCGCCGAGCTCGTCGTCGCCGCGCCGGACTCGCGCGTGCAGCGGTGGTCGACCGATCCGCGCTCCGGGGTGCCCGCGCTGCCGCCGCTGGATCCGGACATTCCGCTGCCGACCTGCCTGCGCACCGTCCGCGGCGGGCAGGTGCTCTACGACGCGTTCACATCCGCGGCTTAGAGTTGTGGATCGTGGCCGTAACCGCGCCGGAGTCCACGGCGACCGAAACCTCTGAGAAACGCCGCCGCCGGGCCTGGCGCCCGTGGCTCCTGCGCCTCGCGCTCGCGATCGCCTCGGGGTTCGTGTTCTACCTGTCCTTCGCGCCGCGCCCGCTGTGGTGGCTCGCGCCGATCGGGTTTGCGGGGCTCGCGTTCGCCCTGCGCGGGCGGCGGCTGTGGGGCGGGCTGGGCTACGGGTTCGCCTTCGGCCTCGCCTTCTACCTGCCGCTGCTGTTGTGGCTGCAGGACTTCCTCGGCGTCGAGTTCGGGCCGTGGCCGTGGCTCGGCCTGTCCGTGGCGCTCGCCGCGTACCTCGGCATCGGCGCCGCGCTGGGCACGCTCGTCGCACGCCTGCCCGGCGGCCCGGTGTGGATGAGCATGATCATCATCGCCACCGAGACACCCCGCGCGTGGTGGCCGTTCGGCGGGTTCCCCTGGGGCCGGGTCGCGTTCAGCCAGCCCGACGGCGCGTTCACGCCACTCGCCTCGATCGGCGGCGCGCCGCTCGTCGGGTTCGCGGTGGTGCTGACCGGATTCGCCGTGCCGTCACTGGTGGCCCGGCTGCGCCGCCGCGAGTGGCGCGGCTCGATCCTGCCCGCGGCCGGTGTGATCGTGCCGGTCGTCGCGGGGCTCGCGCTGTGGCCGACGATCGGCACCGGCGCCGAGACCGGCAGCCTCACCGTCGCGACCGTGCAGGGCAACGCCCCCGACGTCGGCATCGAACTCATGCAGGAACAGGACACCCTCCGGGCGAACCACCTCGCCCAGAGCGAGCGGCTGGCCCAGCAGATCCGCACCGGCGCGGTGCCCAAACCCGACCTCGTGATCTGGCCGGAGAGCGTCACCGAACTGCGGGGGCCGGACCCGATGCTCGACCAGGCCGTCGCCGACCTCGGCGCGCCGACCCTGATCGGCACCGTCTACCGGGCCGACGGCACCGGCCAGACACAGAACAGCCTCGTCGTCTGGGACCCGAAGACCGGCCCGGGGGAGCGGTACTCCAAGCAGTCGCTCGTGCCGTTCTCCGAGTACATCCCGGCGCGCGCGGTGGCCCAGTTCGTCACGCCTTTCCTCAACGGCTTCTACGACATGACGCCCGGCGACGCACCCGCGGTCCTCGACGTCGCGGGCACCAAGGTCGCCACCCCGATCTGCTACGAGATCGCCTACGACTACGTCGCCCGCGGCGGCGTGAACCAGGGCGCCCAGCTGATCGTGCTGCCGACCAACACCGCCTGGTTCGGCAAGAGCGGGATGAGCTCCCAGCAGCTCGCGATCGCGCGGCTGCGCGCCGTCGAACACGGCCGCGCCGTGGTGGTCTCGGCCACCAGCGGAATCAGCGCCATCGTCGAGCCCGATGGCACGATTCAGCAGTCGACCAGCGAATTCACCGCCGCATCCCTGGTCGGGCGCGTGCCGTTACGGGACACGACTACGCTGTCGGATCGACTCGGTGCGTGGACGGAGTACGGCCAGGTCGGGGCCGCGCTGGCCGCGGTGCTCACCGGCCTCGTGCTCCGGTTGCGCGCCAGGCGCCCCGGCGCCGAGGACACGCGAGCAACCGTGGCGGGATGAGGACTCCCGCCGAGGGAGGACACGGATGGCGCAGGCGCCACGGGCAGCACAGCCGATCGAGCCGGTTCTGGTGGTGATCCCGACCTACAACGAGCGCGACAACCTCGCGCCGATCATGCGCAGGCTGCACGAAAGCCTGCCCGCGGCGCACGCGCTCGTCGTCGACGACGGGAGCCCCGACGGGACCGGTGAGCTCGCCGACAAGCTGGCCGCCGACGACAAGCGGGTTCACGTCATGCACCGCACCGAAAAGGCAGGCCTGGGTGCGGCCTACATCGCGGGGTTCCGGTGGGGGCTGGAACGCGACTACGCGACGATCGTGGAGATGGACGCGGACGGCTCGCACGCGCCCGAGGACCTGCCGCGGATGCTCGCCGCGCTCGAGGACGCCGACCTGGTGCTCGGCTCGCGGTACGTGCCCGGTGGCAGCGTCGTCAACTGGCCCAAGCGGCGGGAGTACCTCTCGCGCGGGGCGAACCTGTACTCACGGCTCGCGCTCGGCGGCAAGATCACCGAGTACACCGCCGGCTTCCGTGCCTACCGCCGCGCGGTGCTGGAGAAGCTGCCGCTCGACGAGATCGCGTCCACCGGCTACTGCTTCCAGATCGACCTCGCGTGGCGCACCCTGCGGACCGGCTTCGAGATCGTCGAGGTGCCGATCACGTTCACCGAGCGCGAGATCGGCGAGTCGAAGATGAGCGGCTCGATCATCCGCGAGGCGATGATCCGGGTCGGCATCTGGGGTGTTCAGCACCGCCTCGGCCAGCTCCGCCGCCTCCTGCGCCGCGGCTAACCGCGCTGGCTGGGGGGGGAACATGACGAAACGTTGGGGTCCGCTGGTCACGGGTGTCGCGGCGGTGTGCGGCGTGCTCACCGCCTGCTCGTCCGGCGCGTCCGCGCCGGCCAGTCCGGCACCGCGGCCTGCTGCCACAAGCGAGATCAGCCCGTGTGCCTTCTTCACCGGCGACGAGCTGAAGGACTACGAGCTCCATGACCCGATGCCGATGGCCTCGCCGCCAGGCTGCCTGTGGCAGGGCAGCAAGTTCTTCAAGCAGGCGAGCACCGCACTGACCTTGACGCTCCTCGACAGATCCGCCGACGAGGAAGTGAAGACCCTCACTTCGTCGTCCGGCGAGCTGATCTCCGAGCGGCCACCCGTCAACGGCCGCCGGGTCTGGCGGGACACGACACCGGGCACCGACGTCAAGTGTGGCCTGCTCTTCGCCGTCGACACGACCTCGGCCGCGACGGTGAAGCTTTCGGAATACCTCGGCATCTCCGGCGTCCGGCCCACGCAGCAGAACCTCTGCGACGGCCTCGACGAGCTCGCTCCGCGGATCGAGGCGAAACTGCCCGCGGTCACCACCTGACGAGCCCGGACATACGACAGGCCCCCGCGGCGGGAGGACGCGGGGGCCTGTTCGTTTCGGTGGCGTGAGCCAGCTACGCCGAGCGGGACGTCCGGCGGCCCTTGAGCTCGGCCAGACGTTCGTTCAGCAGATCCTCGAGCTCCGGGATCGAACGCCGCTCGAGCAGCATGTCCCAGTGCGTACGCGGCGGCTTGACCTTCTTCTGCTCGGGCTGTCCGCCGTTGACGATCTCGGACTCGCTGCCGTGCAGGCGGCACTCCCACACGGACGGGATCTCCGCGTCGTCGGAGAAGGGCACCTCGAACTCGTGGTTCTTCGGGCACGCGTACCGCACCGTGCGACGCGGGGCGAGATCGTGGTTCCGGTCGGTCTCGTAGCTGACCGCTCCCAGCCGGCTTCCACGGAGTACACGGTCGGCCATGATGACGTCCTTTCAGTCGGCTCCGATGGTTAAGAGCCAGGGTGTTGCTCACCCTATGCAACGACCCCCGCCCACCGCGAATTCCCGGCGGGCCATGGTGTCGCTCACGATGAGCGGGGCTCACCCCTCCACAACAGCTTCCACCAGGGGGACACCGTTCGCGCCGCTAAGTGACGCGCTTTAGCCGTTCTTTCTGCGATTATCCCCCAGTCGGGCTATTGGGTGACGGCAAAAGCGGAAGGGGCGTGCGTCACGTCAGGCGCAGCTGGCCCCGCTGCTCGGAGGCCGGGCCGAGATCGCCGAGACGGAAGTGGCGACGGCACAGTACTTGGTAACGCAACGTAGTGAAATCAGGCTTCACCGGTGATGATGTTGCAGCTTCAACGATGTCCGCGACCACCACCGTGTCGCCCTCCCGCAGCACCTCGCCGTCCCGGACCCGCGCGTTGAACCGGCCCGGCGCGCCACACCAGCACAGCACGTCCACCTGCACCGGCTGCAGTTCGTCGGCCAGCTCGAACAGCCGCCGGGCACCGGGGAACAGGTGGCTCTGGAAGTCCGTCGCGATACCGAAGCAGTACACATCGAGGCGGACTTCGTCGGCCAGCTCCGCGAGCTGCTCGACCTGCGCGGGGGAGAGGAACTGCGCCTCGTCGACCACCAGGTAGTCCACGTGCTGGCCGGCCTCCCACTGGTGCCGGATCAGCTGCCGGAGATCGGTGTCCGCGCCGACTTCGAGTGCCTTGCGGGTGATGCCGATGCGGCTGGTGATCTGCGGCGCGCCGGACCGGTCGTGCCTGACGAGCAGCAGCCCGCGCCGGCCCTGGCGAGCGTGGTTGTGGTCGATCTGCAGCGCGAGCGTCGACTTCCCGCAGTCCATCGGGCCGTAGCAGAACCGGAGCAGACCGCGGACCGGTGGCCGCCGGGTGCCCGGGACGGGGGACAGGGCGTCGGTGGGATCTTCGGTGAAGGACGAGGTCACGATGCCCGACCCTAGCTCTCGCCTGTTCGGGTGAATTGAGCGGAGATCAACACCGAGCGTGCCGATGAACCAGTGTGCCGCGAGGTCCAGCTGTTTTCCCGCGCCGACCGGCTGTTCTCGGCACCATCTGGCGTGTCGCTCAGCCCAGTGAAGCGTGGTCTGTGTGATTCTGATGGGTTTGATGTGACAGTTGTGGCTTATGGTGCGGAAACTTACTGTGCTGGCATGACGAAGCACCGATACAGACGGGCGGGCGTCCGAGTTCTCCTGATCGCGCTCGTCGCGGGCACCCTCCAGTTGCTCACCAGTACGGCCGCGTCCGCCGACCCCGCCGCGTCGACCTGGCTGAAGCTGCGCATGTGCGAGTCCAGCAACCGCTACACCGTCAACACCGGCACCGGCTACTACGGCGCCTACCAGTTCGACCTGCCCACGTGGCGCAGCGTCGGCGGCACGGGCCGCCCCGACCAGGCCAGCCGCGCGGAGCAGGACTACCGCGCGCTGTACCTGTACCGGATGCGCGGCTGGCAGCCGTGGGAATGCGCGGGCATGCTCGGCCTGAGCGCCGACGGGGACGCCCGCAGCAAGCGGATCCCGAGCTACGCCGAGGCGGCCTACATCGGCGGCGGCCCGGCGCCCGCACCCACGCCACCTCCGGTTTCGGCGGCGGTCCGGCCGGCGTGGCCCGGTCTGGTCTACGCGTACGGCGACTGCGCCCCGGCGCTGCGGACCTTCCAGCTACGGATGAACGCTTTCGGCTACGGCTTCGAGGGCACCGGCTGCTACTACCAGAAGACCCAGCAGGCCGTGCTCGACCTGCAGCGCGCGAACGCCATCAACGACTCCGGGCGGCTAGGCCCGAAGACGTGGAAAGCCGCCTGGGACGGCAAACCGCCGCGCTAACCCCATTCGCCGCGGTCGCGCAGGACGTCGCGCAGCAGGTCCGGCCGGTCGGTGACGATGCCGTGCACGCCGAGGTCCAGCAGCCGGCGCATCTCGGCCTCGTCGTTGATCGTCCAGACGTGCACCTCGACCCCGGCCCGCCCGGCGATGCGCAGGAACGAGCGGTCGACGACGGTCAGCGGGCCCTGCCGCACCGGCACCTGCGCCATCGCGCCCTGGTGCGCGAAACCCAAGGGGAGCCAGGGAGCCCAGCCGTTGGCCCACAGCGCCGTGACCGAGCGGGGGCCCATCGCGGTGAGCATCTTCGGCCCGGCGAGCCGGCGGATCCGGGCGAGCCGGGCGTCGGAGAACGACGCGGCCGCGACGCGGTCGTGCGCGCCCATCCGTTCGATCAGCTCGACGAAGGGGACCGTGGCGCTGTTGGCCTTCACGTCGACGTTGAACCGGGCCTCCGGCAGCTCCTCCAGCACGTCCTCGAGCCGGGCGATCGGCTCGCGCCCGCCGACCTTGGCGTCCTTGACCACCGACCAGGGCTGCGCGGCGATCGCCCCGTGCCCGTCGGTGGTGCGGTCGAGCGACCCGTCGTGGCACACCACGACGACCCCGTCGGACGTCGCGTGCACGTCGGTCTCCACGTACTGGTAGCCCTCCGCGACGGCGCGGCGGAACGAGGACAGCGAGTTCTCCATCCCGTCGAGCTCGTCCCGATGCCAGCCGCGGTGGGCGAACGCTCGGGGGAAGGCGCCGGTGAGGTACGGGTGAGTGCTCTGCACGCGACCAGTCTGCGGCATCGGCGTGGCCGCCGCGTGAGCGATCGGTGGCCGGTTAGGGTCGTGCGCGTGAGCAAGACGGTCGACCTGCTGGCGGGCATCCCGCGCAATCTCGCGCCGCAACACTGTGGCTGGTGCGGGCGCCGGCTGGAGATCGCCGCCGGCAAGGGACGCCGGCGGCGATACTGCGCGCAGTCGTGCCGGCAGCGGGCGTACGAGCGGCGGACCGCTGTACAGCGCAGCGGCCTGCCGGACGACGCGGTGATCCTGTCGGACACGGAGCTGGCGGCGCTGCAGGACCGGCTGTTCCAGCTTCGGTGCGCCGCCGAGGACGTCGTGACCGCCGCCGACGACGGTGCGGCGTCTGAGGAACTGCGGCGGATGGCGCTGGAGCTCGCGCACTCGGCGCGGGAACTCGAACGTCTGCGCTGAACCGCGTCAACGGGTACCCGCATCGGCGCACGTAGAACGCGGCGAGCTCGTGTGGGTTCTTCGTGTAGACGTCGATCTTGCGCACGGTGCTGTCCTCGACCTCGTGGATCTCGACCATGGTCAGCGGGAACCGCCAGTGCGGACGGCCTGAAGCTGCTCGCCAGCTGGTCCGTCACGACCGGGCAGGAGCAGGACGCCGAACCCACGACCAAACCGCCGGCCCAGCAGCCCTGACAGCCCTCCCCTGGACTGTTTCCAGTGCGCCGATAATGTACATTATGTTAAGTAGATGCGCAGGAGCACTGATTTCAGGCTGAGGTCCCCTGGACGACGGTGGCCGCGTCGTCCTCCGATGTGTGCACCTGTGCGGTCAGGCCCGCGGCGCTGAAGGTCGCCATCGCGGTCTCCGCCTGGCGGTCGCTCGTCTCGACGAACACGTGCCCACCGGCGGCCAACCACCGCGGAGCCTCTTGTGCGACCCGGCGGAGCACGTCGAGGCCGTCGGCGCCGCCGTCGAGCGCGACCGGTGGCTCGTGCAGGCGGGCCTCGGGCGGCAGGGTCGCGATCGCTTCGCGCGGAACGTATGGCACGTTCGCGAGCAGGATGTTCACTCTTCCCCGCAGCCGGTGCGGCAGCGGCGCGAACAGGTCGCCTTCGAACACCTCGCCGGGCACGTTCCGCCGGGCGCAGCGCACCGCCGCGGGGTCCACGTCGGCGGCATACAGGTCGACCGGTACCGCCGCGGCCAGCGCGGTGCCGAGTGCGCCCGACCCGCAGCACAGGTCGACGACGACCGCTCGCGGGGCAGTCACCCGGATCGCTTGCCGCACAAGGAACTCCGTGCGGCGGCGCGGGACGAAGACCCCGGGTTCGACCGCGATCCGCAGCCCGCGGAACTCCGCCCAGCCGAGCACGTACTCCAGCGGCTCGCCCGCGACCCTGCGCGCGACAAGGGCGGCGAGTTCGGTGAGATCCGTCGTGGCGGCGAGCAGCAGTGCCGCTTCGTCCTCGGCGAAGACACAACCCGCGTTGCGCAGGGTGGTGACGACATCAGACATGGAACGCCTTTCGTGACGGCGCTCCCCTAGCTCGGGAGAGTCGGGAGCGCCCGGCTGAGACCAGCGAAAATGGGGCTCACCTCCTCGTTCCTCCAATGCGAAACCAACATTAGCCGCGTCCCGCGGTCGCGCACCGGGCGGGGCAGTCCTTAGAGACGGCGGAGCCTACGCGCCCTTGGTCTCCGGGCGGTCCATGATGCGCAGCCACGTGCCGTCGGGCTGGCGGCGCGCCACCTGCACGCGGCCGCCGGTGCCGTCGGCCGGGCGGGTCGAAGTCAGCGCAAGGTCGCCGTAGCGCAGCGTCGGCAGGGGTTCCTCCTCTTCGAACCGCGGTGGCTGTTCGAGCATCCGCTCGAACACGGCGAGGATCGCCTCGCGGCCGACCGTGGTCGAGCCGGGCGGGAAGGCGAGGACGGCGTCGGGCGCGTACAGCTCGGCGAGTCCCTTCGCGTCGGCGGCGTTCGCCCGCTCGACGAAGAGGCGGGCCAGGTCTTCGGGTTCGTATGCGGTCATGGCTCCAGCTTGCGACCGGACAGCCCATAAGTCCAAGACCTAGTTGTGCTGCCAGCTAGAATCATTGGTTATGGAACTGCGGCAGCTCGAGTACTTCGTGGCGGTGGCCGAGGAAGGCAGCTTCACGCGCGCGGCCGAGCAGGTGCACGTGGCCCAGCCCGGGGTCAGCGCCCAGATCCGGCGGCTGGAACGAGAGCTCGGGCAGGACCTCCTCGACCGGACCGGACGGTCGGTGCGGCTGACCGAGGTCGGGTCCGCGGTCCTGCCGTACGCCCGCGCCGCGCTCGCGGCCGTCGCCGGTGCGCGCCTCGCCGTGGGCGAGCTGACCGGCTTGCTGCGCGGGCATGTCGCGGTGGGCATGGTGACCTCCCACAACGTCGATCTGCCCGGGCTGCTGGCGCGGTTCCACCGCGATCATCCGGCCGTGGAGATCACGCTCGACGAGGGCGACTCCGAAGACCTGGCCACCGCGCTGCGCGACGGGCGGCTCGACGCGGCGATCATCTCGCTCGGCCCTACTCCCCCGGCCGGTCTGGACCATGTCGTGGTCGCCGACGAGGCGATCACCGCCGCGGTCGCGGTGGACCACGAATTGGCGCGGCACAAGGAGATCACGCTCGCCGGGCTGCGCGAGCACCCGCTGATCTGCCTGCCGGTGGGGTCCGGCATCCGGTCGCATGTGGACACCGCGTTCGCGAAGGCGGGGTTCGCCCCGGCGATCGCGTTCGAGGCGAGCCACCCGCTCACCCTGGCGCAGCTCGCCGCGCGCGGGCTCGGCGTCGCGATGCTGCCGGATTCCGTTGCCCGCAGCCAGGAAGGCCTGCATCCGCTGACCATCGTCAAGCCCCGGCTGCGCGGGCAGCTCGTCTTCGCCTGGCGCGCGGACGGGCCGGCGAGCCCGGCCGCGCGCGTACTACTCGATCTCGCGCGGCGCCACCTCGGTCAGAACTTGATGTAGTCGGTCAGCGGCGGCAGGGTCTGGTTGAGCACCACCGAGCCGACGAAGGCGCTGGTGGCCTCCCGCGGATGGTGCGATCCGGAAGTCCGGGCATTACGCCAGAAGCGATCCAGGCCGTGCGAAGCCGCTGTGCTGCGGGCCCCGGTGAGATCGAACAAATCGGCGGTCACCTGCAGGGCCGCCTGAGTCGCGACGATGTCGGTCTGGACGGCGGTGACGAGGAGTTCCGGGAAGTCGAGCGTTTCCGGGTCCGCGTCCAGGCGCCGGGCGACCGAGAGGGTGAATTCGCGAGCCGCGGTGAGCCGGGCCGCCATCTCACCGATGCGCCGGTGCATGACCGGGTCGGTGGCCGCCGACTCGAACATCGGCATACTCGCCCGGTCGATTCCGCGCAGGTATTCCACTGCGGCGTCGAGGGCACCGGCGCCGATGCCCTGCAGCAGGCTGGCGTTGCCGAACATGGCGGTGACGAGGTACGCGGGGTGGGGCGCCCCCGCCTCGTAGTGCCAGCCGTCCGGTACGAACGTGTTCCGGAAGTGGATCGTCTGGCTGTTGGTCGCGCGCTGCCCCATGTTGTTCCAGTCGCCAGCGGGCTCGACGCCCGGTGCGTCCAGGCGGATCAGGGCCACCCGCGGAGTGATCCGGGTCGGATCGTCATCGTCGATCAAGCCCACGGAAACGTTGGCCAGGTCGCGCCCGCCTCCCGCGGTGTTGGTTCCGAACGTCTTCGTGCCGTCGACGACGATGCCGCCCGCAACGCGCCTGGCCACGGTCGGGGTGGCCGTACCGCGCTCCGAGAAGACATTCGCCAGCCTGCGACCCTCGTGCAGGATCTCGTGCGCCAGCTGGGCACGGGTCTCCTCCGGCAGTCCTTCTTCTCGCAGCAGGACCCGGCTGAGGAAGGCACCGGTCCCCCACATCTGGCCGACCGACCCGTCCCCCGCCGCGATCTCGTGCCACGCTTCGATGAAGGGGGCGACCCCGCCCCACTGCCACTGGGTCAGCAGGCCGCCGTACTCGGCCGGCACGTTGATCGCCTGCACTCCCGAGGCGGACAGCGCGGCCATGATGTCGGCCGGATCGGCTCCGGTCGCGTCGTACTCGGCGCCGCGTGAAGCGATCCACGGCCGAAGGGCCTTGGCCCGGCCCAGCGCTTCGTCGAGCGTCGCCGGCGGCTCGGTCCAGGACGGAGCCACCGAGGCCGGCTCGGTAACAGATGCGGTCGCAGAACTCATGTTTCACCTTCATCGACGGAATCTATGTATGTAGCATTCCGTACAGAAGGCTCGCCACGTCACTCTTCGACACTTCCGGAGGACTTCGGGGCAGTCTTCATGCACTGAAGAGTCAATGGAGAGCGAACCCTGCCGCACCTCGGTCCCGAGCTCGGAAACGGGCTGGCCAAATCGTCGTGCTCAACAACAACTCGACCGGGTCGGCGCGCGGCGCGCTGGCGGCGCCTCCGCGCGAATGCTCGACCTTTCCGAGCCGGACCTGGATTTCGTCGCCCTCAGCCACAGGATGGGAGCTGCCGCGACCCCGGAACCGGGGCCACATCTGATCTTGTCTTGAGAGCCGGTGCGCTCAGCCGCCGGATCGAGGTGTGTCGAGGAGGGTGTGCAGCCGGTCCGGCAGATCCGAGAGCGGCCCGGCGAGCGCGGTGAGGACGCCTTCGCGCAGCGCGGCCATCCGGGCCGAGACGGAGTCCCGCTCGCGGGCGGCCTCGGTGGCGTTCGCTCGGGCCGCGTCCGCGGTGGTCTCCGCGCGGACCTGGGCGCCGGCGAGATCGGCGGTCTCCTGGCGGGCGGCGGCGAGCGCCGCTTCGTGCTCGCGCCGGAGGTCGGTGAGCCGCTGATCGTGTTCGACCTGCAACTGGGCGCGCAGCCGCTCACGGTCGTCGTGGTCGCGGGCCCGGAGGTCGGTGAGCGCCTGGTCGTGGCGGTCGCGTAGCTGGACGACCTCGCTCATGTGGCGCTCCGACAGTTCGCGCAGATCGTTCTCCACATCGCGGGCGCGGGCGTGCGCTGCCTCGGCTTCGCCGGTGCGGGCGGACACGTGGGCGGTCAGTTCCTCGATCCGCTCGGCGGCACGCTCGGCGGCCTCGGTACGCCGCTCGATCTGCTCCTGCAAGGCCTCGGCCTTGCCGAGCGCGGCGATGCGGTCGGCGTGGGCCTGCTGGGCCTGCTGCCGGTCGGCGGCGGCTCGACGCTCGGCCTCAGCGGCGCGAGCGTCGGCGTGCTCGGCACGGTCGGCGGCTTCGTCGGCGGCGGCGCGGGCCGCCTCCGCTCGCACCTCGGCCGCGGTCGCCCGGGTTTCGGCTTCCTCGCGGGCGTGCTCGGCCGTTTCCGCACGGTCGTGAGCCGCCGCGACCTCGTCGTCGAGCCGCTTGTCCAGTGCGATCAGGCTGCGCTGAAGTGGGGTCACCTCGGCAAGCGCGCGCCCGATGTCGCGGCCCAGACCCGCGAGGTCGAAGCCCGGGACCGCGCCGCCGTACGCGGCGTGCGTGACCTGGTCGGCCTCGTCGAGGCGGGCGCAGGTGACGTCGCGTCCCTTTTCGTCGACGGCCCAGACCTGGTCGCAGAAGTCAGCCGTACGTCCCCGGCCGCCCAGACCCCGTCGCGGGTGGCGCCGGCAGTACCCGCACACCCCCGGGTCGAGCGATGGCTCGCGACGCCCGTCGGCATCCCGCCGCGGCGCCGCCGGTACCCGCTCCCCCACTACCCCAGCGCTCTGACCTGCGGTTTCTTTCTGAATCTCCAGCACATCCACAGTCTATCTCATTCCATTTATGATTGATAATGAGCTATTCATATTCATCAATCCATAAGAGCTATCCACCGCGATAATCGCGGTTATCGCGGGTGTAGGATCGGCGGCATGGACTCAGCGCTCGCGCCGTACGAGGCCCGGCCGATGCCCGCTCGACAGCCGGACGAGCCGGAGTTGCGGACGCTGCTCGCGGAACTGGTCGCCGAACTGCCCGCGCTCCCCCGCGAAGACACGGCGGACCGATACGGCGCCCGCGCGGTGACCCGCTCCTGGTTGCAGGGCATGAGCAGCCACCAGACCCGCCGCTCCTACTGGCGCGGGCTGACGCTGTGGCTGTCCTACTGCGACTGGCAGCGTGTCGACCCGCTCGCCGCCCGGCTGGCCGACGTCAAGGACTGGATCGCCGAGCTCGACCCGGCCAGCCCGGTCACCTACAACGCCCGCCTCGCCGCGGTCAGCTCCTGGTACACCGAGCTGATCGACAACCGCGCGCACGACGACAACCCCGCCCGCCTGGTCACCCGGCACAAGCGCACCAA
The DNA here is from genome assembly GCF_021653975.1 of Amycolatopsis sp. GM8. Taxonomy (GTDB): domain Bacteria; phylum Actinomycetota; class Actinomycetes; order Mycobacteriales; family Pseudonocardiaceae; genus Amycolatopsis_E. The sequence goes on from NZ_JAJKFK010000004.1 coordinate 412,995, forward strand.
GGAATCCCGGACCCGCGCGCTGGGCTACGAAGAACTGGTCGCGCTGCTGGGCCACGCCCGGGCGAGGGCCGAGCGGCCCGGTACCGAGTCCGCGCTCCGGAACCTCGCGATCCTCGAGATCATGGCCACCACCGGAGTGCGATCCGGCGCCATCCTGCACGCCCGGCTCGGCCACGACCTCGCACTGGACCAGGGGCACTGGATCCTGCGCTACATCAACAAAGGCGGGCATCGCAAGACCGCGGACGTCCTCGGCTTCGCCGAGCGCGCGCTCGCGGACTACCTCGCCGCCCGGGCGGAGCGCGAAGGCAAGCCGGTCCGTGACCTGGAGGGATGGCTGTTCGCCACCCGGACGGGTACCGCGCTCACGTCGCGCGATCTCGGGAACCTGTTCCACGCCACCGCCCGGGCAGCCGGCATCGCCGATCCCGGTGACGTGGTGCCGCACTCGATGCGGCACACGGTGCTGACGCTCGGCTACGAAAACGGTGTCGCCATCGAGGATCTCGCCGACCTCGCCGGGCACGAGAGCACCGCGACGACGCTGCTGTATGTGCGGAGGAGCCGTCGCCGGCAGACCACGCAACTGCTGGCCGACCTCGTCGGCAACGGCCCGGCGCCCGAAACCGCGCCCGCGCGGCATCTCCGCGTGGTCCGCTCCGGCTGACTAGCCTCCGACGAATGCGGATTCTGTTCACCTTCGTCGGCGGCAGCGGGCATTTCCATCCCCTGCTGCCCATCGCGCGGGCGGCCGCCGCGCACACCGTCGCCTTCGCGTGCCCGGGACGGATGACGCCGTCCGTCGAGGCGGCGGGCTTTCCGGTGATGGCGACGAGCAAGCCCCGCAGCCGGCCGGGCGGGCGCTCGCCCCTGTTGGCGCTCGACCCGCGGCGGGAGGAACGGGATCTGCGGGAGCATTTCGCGCGCACCGGTGCGCGGACGCAGGCGGAAGCGCTGCTCGGCATCCTTGCCGAGTGGAAACCCGACGTCGTGGTGCGTGACGAGATGGACTTCGGCGCCGCGATCGCCACCGAGCGCCTCGGCATCCCCTGCGCGACCGTGATCTGTCTCGCCGCGGGCGGGTTCCTGCGGCCGGACGTCGTCGCCGAGCCGCTGCACGAGTTGCGCACGGAGCACGGCCTGCCACCCGATCCGGACCTGGCGATGCTCACGAGCGACCTCGTGTTCGCGCCGTTCCCGCCGAGCTTCCGCGACCCGGGATTTCCCTTGCCCGCCAACGTTTTCTCATTCCGCCCGAACGAGCCCGTGACCGGGTCGGGCGGTGACGCGGTCTATTTCACGCTCGGCACGGAGTTCAACACCGAGTCCGGCGACCTCTTCACGCGAGTGCTGACCGGGTTGCGCGACCTGCCCAACGAGGTCGTCGCGACCGTCGGCGCATCGCTGGACCCGGCCGAGTTCGGCCCGCAGCCGCCGCACGTGCGGGTCGAACGGTATGTGCCGCAAGGGGAACTGCTGCCGCGCTGCGCGGCCGTCGTGTCACACGGCGGCTCCGGGAGCGTCCTCGGGGCGCTCGCGCACGGGGTGCCGTCGGTGCTCCTGCCGATGGGCGCCGACCAGCCGCACAATGCCCGCCGGGTCGCCGCGCTCGGCGCGGGTCTCGCGCTGGACCCGACGACGGTCACCCCCGCGGACATCCGCGCAGCGGTCACCGAGGTGATCGGGTGCCGGCAGGCCGCCGCGTGGATCCGCGACGAGAACAACGCCCTGCCCGGGCCCGAAGCGACCGTGCCGCTGCTGGAAAGTCTCGCTTGATCAGGCCCAGAACCAGGCCAGGTCCGTGGCCTCGCGCAGGCCCTGCTCGTACCCGGCCTTCGCCGCGGGGCCGCGCACTTCGGGATCCAGCAGGTTCGGCCCGAGCGCGGTCTTCGCGGCCTCGTCCGGCCGGACCACCGTCACCTGGGCGCCCCCGGCCCGCAGCCCGGCGAGCTGGTCACCGAGGTCGGGCGAATCGGGAATCTCCATGACCTGGAAGACGAGCACGCGGTCGCTGCCCGCGGCGAGGTCGGCGTTCTCGGCGGAGCGGACGCCACCGTCGATGTAGCGGCGCTCGCCGATCGCGACCGGCGGCCACGTGGCCGGCACGGCACAGCTGGCCGCCACCGCGTCCACCAGGCCGACACCGGAATCCCGGTCGAAGACCCGTTCCTCACCGCTGTGCGCGTCGACGGCCACCACACGCAGGTCGACCGAGGGCCACGTGTGGCGCGGCAGACGGGCGGCGATCACCTCGCGCCGCTGCGGCTCGGGCACAGTCAGGGCCTCCAGCGCGAGCGCGCCGATCCGGCGGCGCATGTCGAGCGGGCTCGTCGCCTCCGCGTACGCCGAACCGAACAGGGCGCCCATCGCCTCGGCGTCCAGGATCGCGGCCAGTTCGGGCGTCTGCAGGGCCGGGTCGACCTGCCGCTGGTAGAGCTCGGGCAGCGGGACACCGCTGGTGACCTGCGCGGCGACGGTCGACCCGGCGGAGGTGCCGAGGAACAGGTCGGCGTCGAGGATCGAGCGGCCCGCTTCGGCCAAACCGGTCAGATATCCCGTCTCCCAGGCGATTCCGGCCACGCCACCGCCACCCAGCACTACCGCGCGTCGAGTCATGCCCTCGACAACCTCGTGCTTCCGACGACTATTCCGTTGATCTCCACGAGCCAGGCCCCGCACGCGCATCGCCGGTACCCGACCCTCCCCTCGACCGTCCGGTGGACGGATCCGGGCAACAACTCGGCGAGGGGGCAACCGCAGTGCGGGCATCGGGTTTCGGGCATGCCGCCAGCATGATGTAATGGTTCAGTGCACTTCAACCCTTACGGCGGTCCGGCGGCGCAGGTCGCGGCCGCCCTGGTGAACCTCGGGCCCGCGCCGGCGAGCACGCTGCTGGCGACGCTCCGGGCCGCGGGCATGACCTTCGCGGAGTTCTCGGACGACGACGCGGCGGTGGTGAACGACTGGCTTCCCCGGCTGCGCCAGGTGTTCGCGGAGAAGGACACCGACACCCTGGTCGACCTGGTCAACCGGCTGCTGGCCGACTCCGCCTGCAAGCCCTACGTCTCCCGGCACGACGGCAAACCCGCGCATCTGCACTACGCGAGCGAGCATGCCGGGGCCGCGCTGCGCGTCCAGGCGTACACGGCGGGCGGTCTCGCGCACCTGGTGTGCGAAGACCCGTCGCGGATCGGGATGTGCGCGAACGACGGCTGCGGCGTCGTGTTCGTCGACACCTCCCGCAACGGGCGGCGGCGGTTCTGCTCGACCCGGTGCGCGACCCGGGTGCACGTCGCGGACCACCGGCAACGCGCGGCTAGTCTTTCAGTATGAGCATGCGCTTAGTTGCCTTGGGCGATTCCTTCACCGAGGGTGTCGGCGACAACGACCCGAACCGCCCGAACGGCGTTCGGGGCTGGGCCGACCGGATCGCCGAGACGTTCGCCGCCCGCGAGCCCGGCTTCCGCTACGCCAACCTCGCGATCCGCGGCAGGCTGCTCGGCCAGGTGCTCTCGGAGCAGCTCGACCCGGCGCTCGCGATGGAGCCCGACCTGGTCACCCTGTACGCCGGCGGCAACGATCTGATGCGCCCGAAGGTCGACATCGACGCGCTCATCGACGAGTACGACAAGGCCGTGGCGCGGCTGGCCGAGACCGGCGCGACCGTGGTGCTGTTCACCGGCGTCGACGGGGTCGAGGACCCGCTGTTCCGCCGGATGCGCGGCCGTACCGCGATCTACAACGAGCACGCGCGGGGTATCGCGGCCCGCTACGGCGCTCTCGTCGTGGACCTGTGGGCGATGCGGCAGCTGCGTGACCGGCGCATGTGGTCGGCCGACCGGCTGCACCTGAACTCGTTGGGGCACAACGAAGTCGCCATCGCGGTGCTCGACGTGCTGGGCGTCCCGCACGAACTCTCCCCCGCCGCACTCGGGCCGCGCCCGTCCGTGCCCCCTCGCCGCGAGCGGGCGGAGAACCTGCGCTGGGCCCGGGAACACGCGCTGCCGTGGCTCGGCCGGCGGCTGCGCGGCGAGTCCTCCGGCGACACGATCAGCGCGAAACGCCCGGTCCTGGCGCCGGTCGAGCTCTGAGAAAGCGCTTCCCGGGACCCCGTGGCGGAAAGTGATTGTCCGCCTGGTCTGGACATCCGGCGGTTTCTCGGCAATGGTGACCTGCAGAGTGATGCCGGTCACTGGAGGCCAGGATGGTTCTGGGACGCAACGAAGCGAACAAGGTCATCGACAAGCAAGCCACCGAACAACGGACCCAGGTCCGCCGTGCCGCGGTCGCCAGCGCGATCGGGACGACGATCGAGTGGTACGACTTCTTCCTGTACAACACGGCGGCGGCCCTGATCTTCCCGCAGCTGTTCTTCCCCGCGTCCAGCACGTACGCGGGCGCGATGCAGTCGTTCGCCACGTACGCGGTCGGGTTCGCGGCCCGGCCGGTCGGCGCGGCGATCTTCGGGTACTGGGGTGACCGGATCGGCCGCAAGGTCACGCTCGTGATCACGTTGCTGTTCATGGGAATCGCTTCCGCGCTCGTCGGTCTGCTGCCCGGCGCGGGCACGATCGGGATCGCCGCACCGCTGATCCTGGTCGCACTGCGCTTGGTCCAGGGCATCGCGATCGGCGGCGAGTGGAGCGGGTCGGTACTGCTCGCGATGGAATGGGGCGACCAGCGCAAACGCGGGCTGCTGGGCAGTTTCGCGCAGATCGGGGTGCCGTTCGGGCTCGTGCTCGGCACCGGCGGCATGACGCTGCTGTCCTTCCTGTTGTCGGACTCGGCGTTCAACTCGTGGGGCTGGCGCATCCCGTTCCTGCTGTCCTTCGTGCTGGTCGGGATCGGCCTGGTGATCCGGCTGCGCATCCTCGAGACGCCGATGTTCGCCGAAGCCGTGGCGAAACAGCAGATCTCGCGCAACCCGGTGGGCGACGCGATCAAGCACCACTGGCGCGAGATCCTGCTCTCGGCCGGGCTGCGGTTCAGCGAGCAGATGCCGTTCTACCTGTTCACCAGCTACGTCCTGGTGTACGTCGTGGCGGAGCACCACTACTCGAAGACGTTCGTGCTCAACGCTGTCCTCGTCGCGTCGGCGCTGGAACTGTTCCTCATACCGTTCTTCTCGCAACTGTCCGACCGGTACGGGCGCAAGACGATCTATCTCACCGGTGCCGTACTGACCGGGGTGCTGGCGTTCCCGTACTTCGCCATCCTGCAGGACGGCGGGCAGGTCGCGATCTTCCTGATCATCATCGCCTCGATGGTCGTGCACGCCATGCAGTACGGGCCGCAGGCGGCGTTCATCGGCGAAAGCTTCCCGACGCACCTGCGCTACGGCGGGGCGGGCCTGGGCTACCAGCTGGCCTCGGTGTTCGCCGGCGGGCCCGCGCCGCTGCTGGCGACCTGGCTGCTGCACGTGACCGGGACGCCGTTCTCCATCTCGGCCTACATCGTGCTGTCCGTGATCGTCACCGTGCTGTGCGGCGCGTTCATCGTCGAACGGTCGCGTTCGGACATCAGCGACCACGCGACCTACGCGCGCTGAAATGCGGTGACACCAAGTAAAAGCCGCCGCCGTGGCCCGCGAGAACGGGCCACGGCGGCGGCTTCGTGAAAGCGCTTACTGACGCGGCGGTTGCTGCTGGCCCGGGTTCTGCTGGCCCGGGTTCCGCGGGGGCTGCTGCTGCGACGGGTACGGGCTGATCGGCGGGTTGCCGTAGTGCTGCCCGGGCTGGCGCGACGGAAGCCCCGACTGCTGGCCACCCTGCGGCGGCGCGGGCGGCTGCTGCTGCGGCGCCGGAGGCGGCGGCGGTGTCGGGGCGACCGGCGGCGCCGCCTGGGCGGACGGCGGGTCGACCGGGCGGGTGATGTCCGGCTCCGGCTCGGGGACCGGTGCCGACGTGGCCGGTGTGGGCGGGGCCGGCGGGGCGGCCGGTGTGGGTGCCGCCGTCCCGCGCAGGATGTTGGCCGCCGGCGAGGACGTCGGGGTACCGAGCGGACCGGGAACCTCCTGGCGCGCGACCTTCTCGGCCTCCCGCACGGCTTCGGCGATCCGCGGGTCGGTGGAGGTGTCGAACCAGCTGGCCACCTCGTCGTCGTCGAGGGTGGGTGGCTGGACGCCGTCGTCGGCCGGCTGCTCGTAGCGGAACACGCCGTCGTCGCCCTGCTTGGCGAACGCGCGGGCGAACTGCTGCAGCGCGTTGCCGTAGTCGCTGGGCAGCAGCCACACCTTGTTCGCGTCGCCCTGTGCCATCAGCGGCAGCGTCTGCAAGTACTGGTACGCCAGCACTTCCGGGGTCGGGCGCCCGGCCTTCACCGCGGCGAACACCTTCTCGATCGCCTTCGCCTGGCCCTGCGCCTGCAGGTAGCGCGCGGCCCGTTCACCCTGTGCCCGCAGGATCCGCGACTGCCGGTCCGCCTCGGCGGCCATGATCGTCGCCTGCTTCTGGCCTTCCGCGGCGAGGATCTGGGACTGTTTCTGCCCTTCGGCCGTCTTGATCGACGCCTCTCGCTGACCTTCGGCGTTGAGAATGATCGCGCGCTTCTCCCGGTCGGCACGCATCTGCTTCTCCATCGAGTCCTGAATGGACGGTGGCGGCTCGATGGCCTTCAGCTCGACCCGGGCGACCCGGATACCCCACCGGCCGGTCGCCTCGTCCAGCACGCCGCGCAGCTGGCTGTTGATCTGGTCGCGCGAGGTCAGCGCCTGCTCCAGGGTCATGCCACCGACCACGTTCCGCAGCGTCGTGGTGGTCAGCTGCTCGACACCGACGATGTAGTTGGAGATCTCGTAGACCGCGGCGCGCGAGTCGGTCACCTGGAAGTAGACGACGGTGTCGATGGAGACGGTCAGGTTGTCCTCGGTGATCACCGGCTGCGGCGGGAAGGTCACCACCTGCTCGCGCAGGTCGATCCGGGCGCGCACCTTGTCCAGGAACGGCATCAGGAAGTTCAGCCCCGGCGACGCCACGGTGCGGAAGCGGCCGAGCCGCTCGATGACGGCGGACTGCGCCTGCGGGACCACCATGATCGCCTTTGCGATCGTGACGATCACGAACAGGGCGACGACCACGACGACTACGATCGCTGCGGTACCCAAGATCTCTCCCGTTGTGCGGTTGTTCGGTTCATGCTTCCGGGGCGACCACGGCCGTGGCGCCCGATATCTGTACCACGGTCACCCGGGTGCCCGGTTCGATCCGCTGGCCTTCGGCGACGCTGCGGGCCGACCACACGGCGCCGTCGAGCTTCACCTGGCCGCCCTCACCGTTCACAGTGGACAGTACGACACCGTGCGTGCCGATGAGTGCCTCCGGGCCCATTTTGATCTCGGGCGTGTGCAGGAAGCGCCGTTTGAGCGCCGGGCGGGCGAGCCACAGCAGCGCAGTCGAGGCCACGGCGAACACGACGACGTCGATGATCGGGTTGCCGGTGAACAGCGCGGCCCCGGCGCCGAAGAGCGCACCGCCGCCGAGCATCAGCAGGACGAGGTCGCCGGACAGAACCTCGGCGGCCATCAATGCGATGGCCACGATCAGCCAGATCAGCGCCGGTGTCATGGCACTCATCGTGGCAGATCGTGACCGGTCGCAGCCAGTGAACACGCGAAAAGGCCCGTGGCCGGACCAGCGGCTCAGTCCTCCGGCAGGGTCACGAAGTCGATCAGCCGCTCGACGGCACCGATGAGCGGGGTCTCCAGGTCGCGGAAGCTGGACACCGCGCCGAGCACCCGCTGCCAGCCTTCCCACGGCTCACCCCAGCCGAGCGCGGCGCAGATGCCTTCCTTCCACGGCAGCCCGCGTGGCACGACGGGCCATTCCCGGATGCCGACGGCGGCGGGCTTCACGGCCTGCCAGATGTCGACGTACGGGTGACCGGTGACCAGCACGTGCTCGTCGGTGATCGCGTCGACCAGCCTCGATTCCTTGCTGCCGGCGACCAGGTGGTCGACCAGGACACCGAGCCGCCGCCCCGGTCCGGTGCCGAACTCGTCGATGCGCCCGGCGAGCACGTCCACCCCGTCGAGCGGTTCGACCACCACGCCTTCGACGCGCAGGTCGTGTCCCCAGACGCGTTCGACCAGCTCGGCGTCGTGCTTGCCTTCGACCCAGATACGCGAGTCGCGGGCGGTGCGCGCCCGGAGGCCTTCGACCCGGACCGAGCCGGACGCGGAGATCGTGCGGGCCGGTTTCGCGACGGCTTGGGGCGGCACGAGCGTCACCGGTTTGCCGTCGAGCAGGAAGCCCGCGCGGCTGAGCGGGAACACCCGATGCTTGCCGCGGCGGTCCTCCAGCACGACGTTCCCGTACTCCAGCCGGACCACGGCGCCGCAGAACCCGCTGCCGGGTTCCTCGACCACCAAGCCGGGTTCGGCCGTGACCTCCGGGATCTTCCGCTTACGCGGCCCGGCGAACACGTCGTTATACGAATGGGAACGCACGATCGCGACGGTAGCGCCGGATTCACGCCCGGGTCGCGCCGCCACGCCGGGGCGCGAACACGAAGACGGCGACCACGGCGCCGGTCGCGACGAGTCCGGCCGCGACCCAGAACGCCAAGCGGTAGCCCGATGTAAGCGCTTCCAGTGAGCCACCGCGGGTCGCGGCCAGCACCGCCAGGGTGGACAGCCCCAACGCGCCACCGACCTGTTGCGTCGTGTTGAACAGCCCGGACGCCAGACCGGTGTCCTCGGGCCGCGCGTCGCTCATGCCCAGCGCCATCAGCGCCGGCATGGCGAGCCCGAAGCCGAATCCCAGCACCAGCATCGCGGGCAGCAGGTCGAGCACGTAGTACCCGTCGACGGGGATCCGGGCCAGCAGCGCGAGACCACCCGCCATCAGGACGAGACCGGTCAGCAGCACGGCCCGTTCGCCGAACCGGTGTGTGACCCGCGCCGACACGGCGAGCGAGACCACCGCGATCACGACGGCCACCGGGAGCATCGCGAGCCCGGTCTGTTCGGCGGAGAAGCCGAGTACCTGCCGCAGATACAGCACGACGAGGAACTGGAAACCGAACGCGGCCGAGACCAGCAGCAGCTGCACCACGTTCGCGCCGGAAAGCGTGCGGGAGGCGAACAACCGCAGTGGCAGCAAGGGGTTCGCCGTTCTGGCCTGCCGGAGGAGGAACGCGGCGAGCAGCACCAGGGACAGCGCACCGAGCAAGACCGAGCGGGCGCCGTCCATTTCGACGATCGCGTACACCCCGAGCATGAGGGCGACGGTGACCAGCGCGGCGCCGAGCACGTCCGCCCCGGCGCGCAGGCCGAGGCCCTTGTCCGCGTCGAGGACGCGGAGCGCGGCGAGGCCGGCCACGATCCCGATCGGCAAGTTGATCAGGAAGATCCAGTGCCAGCTGACCGCCTCGGTGAGCACCCCGCCGGCGACGCTGCCGATCGACCCGCCCGCGGCCTGCACGAAGCTGAACGCGCCGATCGCCTTCGCGCGGGCGCGGGCCTCGGGGAACAGGCCGACGATCATGCTCAGCACCACCGCGGACGAGGCCGCGCCGCCGATGCCCTGCAGGAACCGGGCAGCGATGAGGATCCCGGAGTTCCAGGCCAGCCCGCACAGCAGCGACGCCACGGTGAACAGGGTCATCCCGGCGAGGAACACCCGGCGGCGGCCGGCGAGGTCACCGAGCCGGCCGGTGAGCAGCAGCAGCCCGCCGAACGCGATCAGGTACGCGTTGACCACCCAGGCGAGCCCGGCCTGGCTGAAGCCGAGATCGTCGCGGATCGACGGGAGCGCGACGTTCACTATCGTCTGGTCGAGCACGATCATCAGCGTCTGCGCGCACAGCACGGCCAGCGCGAGCCGTCGCCGCCGTTCGGTGCCGAGCCCTGTTTCAAGCATCTGACCTCCAAGAGGACACGATCTGTAACAGTGCTCATCGTCTGTGCCTGTGCGATGCTGGGGAAGAAGGCAGTTTCGTGTGCCACCGGCACATCGATGTGACCGTCCAGCTCGGGAAGGTGCGCTGTGACCCAGACCACGGTGGAGACCGCGAGCAGGCTCGCCGAGGCCTGCCCGATCGTCGAGGTGCTCGACCACGTCGCGGGCAAGTGGAGCGTCGGCATCATCGTCGCCGCGGCCGACGGGCCGATCCGCTTCACCGAACTGGAGCGCGCGGTCGACGGCATCAGCCGCCGGATGCTGACGCTCACCCTGCGCAAGCTGGAGCGCGACGGGCTGCTCGTCCGCACCGTGTATCCAACGGTGCCGCCGAAGGTCGAGTACACGCTGACCGAGATGGCCCGCGAGCTGTACTCGTCCTTGCGGGGCCTGCTCGACTGGGCCGAACGTCACCGGGGCGAGATCGCGCAGGCGCGTGCCGCGTACGACGTGAAGAGTTAGAGACTCGCGGCGAGCGCGAGCATCCGGTCGGCGTAGTCGGACGATCCGTCGCGGCGCAGCGGGCGGATCGCGAGAAGCACGGCGAGGGCGCGGCACCAGCGGGCGACGCGGTCCGCGGGTTGCGACGGCAGCGCGGCGATGGCGTCGTCGAACTCGCGGTCGGAGCGCAACACCCAGTCCACGGCGTCGAAGGCAGGGTCACCTACGCACGGGCGCGGGTCGATGACGTAGAGACCGTCCGAGCCGGCGAGGACGTTGCCTGGGTGCAGGTCCCCGTGCACGAGCGCGCGCGGGCCGTCGGCCGCCAGCTCCAGCGACGCGGCCCGTGATGCCGCCATCAGACGTGGTTCGATCACGCCTTCGGCCGCGCGGTCGGCGAGGTCGAACATGAAGGTGACGCGGTCGGTGAGGGTCGGGAACCCGTCGGGCGCCGGGACGGCGTGCAACTGCGGCAAGAGCGCGTCGATCTCGGCGTGAGTCCAGCCGCGTTCGGTGAGCGGCGTGCCGGGCTCGACGCCCGCCAGGAGGATCGCGCCCGCGTCGAGATCCGTGTCGAGGACGTCCACCACGCGCGGGCAGTCCCGCCAGGCGCGCAGGGCGGCCGCTTCGGTCGCCGCGATGTCGCGTTCCGGGGTTAGTTTCAGCACCGCCAGCTCGCCGTGATCGTTGCGGCACAACAAGGTCCGGCTGGTGTTTCCGGCGGCGGCCCGTTCGATTCTCAGGCCCCAGCGCCGCGTCAGCTTCTCGACGAGATCGGGCAGTCCGTCGCACCAGGCGCTGACTCCGGGACCGAACCGGTCGACGAGCCGGGCGCGCGCTTCGTCGTCGAGGATCAGAACAGCGGCCACGGGATGGCGCGCCAGTCGTCGCCCGGCTCCGGGAACACTCCCGCCGCCAGCAGGGCCTCGGCGCGGTCCGCGATAGCCTCGATTTCCAGGCCCGTCAGGTGGGTGGCCAGCTCCTCGCCCAGGGAACCGTAGATCTTCTCCGGCAGCGCGCGCAGTTTCTCCACCGCCTCGCCCGGCAGCGGCTCCCCGATCCAGCCCCACAGCACGGTCCGCAGCTTCGGCTCGACGTGCAGGCAGATGCCGTGGTCCACGCCGTAGATCCGGCCGTCGGTGCCGGCGAGCACGTGCCCGCCCTTGCGGTCGGTGTTGTTCGCGATGATGTCGAGGATCGCGAGGTCCCGCACACCGGGGTGGTCGGCGTGGGTCAGCACCGCGGGGTCGCCGAGCCGGTCGTGCGCGTGCAGCACGACGCGCCAGTCCGGCGGCACGTCCGCCGGCGCGCGCACGTCGATCAGCTCCTCCTCGGACGTCTCGATCCACAGCTGCACCATGCCCACGCCGAACGGGCCGTCGCGCAGGACCGTCGGCGGGATGCTGCCGAGACCGGACGCGTCGGACAGCAGGTAGGTCGCGACCTCGCGGCCGGCGAGCGTGCCGTCCGGGAAGTCCCACAGCGGGCGCTCCCCGTTGACCGGCTTGTACACGGCGTTGGCGCACATGCCGTCGAGCTCGACCGAGCAGTACAGGGTGACGTTGGACGCGTCCACCAGCCGGCCCTCGACGTCCAGCTTGCCGTGGGCGATCAGGTGTTTCGCGGCGGGATCGGTGGGCTTCGGGGATTCGGGCACGGCCGCTAGTCCCCGGCCAGGTCGGTCTCGCGGCGGTAGCCGTTCTGCCGCGGGCAGATGTGGCCGGCCGGGTCGAGCGGTTCACCGCACAGCGGGCACGGTTTGCGCCCCGCGTTGACGACCCGGTCAGCGCGCTCGGCGAACGCGCGGGCCGCGGCGGGCGAGAGGAACACACGCACCGCGTCGGGGCCCTCTTCGGTGTCGTCGAGCACGACCGTCTCGTCGACCTCGCCCTCGGTCATCGCGAGCAACTCGACCACGACGGCTTTGCTTTCGGCGTCCCAGCCCAGGCCCATCGTGCCGACGCGGAACTCCTCCTCGACCGGCACGGTGAGCGGGTCGACGTCGACCAGCTCGTCCGGGACCTCGTCGGGCACATCGGCGCCGAACCGGCTGGCCACCTCCTCCAGCAGCGAGGCGAGACGCTCGGCGAGCACCGCGACCTGCTGTTTTTCGATGGTGACGCTGATGGTGCGGACATCCTCGGACGCCTGCAGGTAGAAAGTGCGGTCTCCTGGCTCCCCGACGGTCCCTGCGACGAACCGGTCGGGCTGGCGGAAGACGTGGATTACACGAGCCATGGCACCCTCGACCCTAAGCCACCACACCATGATCGGCATCCGCCGCCCCAAGGAACACATGAATGTCACTTGCTTGCCGGTGCGGGTAGCGGAACCCGAGGCGGCCCCTCGCTCCGGGATCGCCTCCTCATGTATGCCAATACACCACGTCGGCGCTGTCCTCGCGAGGAACCACCTCAGAACCCGCGGCGGTGCAAGGTGACGGCCTGGTGAAAGCGGCTCACGCCGCTGATGTGGAGCCGGTCACCCTCGCCTGCCGACTAGAGTGCGGCTGGTGCCTCGAACCTCACCGTATGGGACCTGGAGCTCACCGATCAGTGCGGCGGACGCCGCGGCGGCCGGGGGCGGTGCGCAGTGGCTCGACGTGGTCGACGGCCAGGTGTGGTGGGCGGAAGCGCGACCGGCCGAGGGCGGGCGGCTCGCGCTGGTCCGGGCCGACGGCACCGAAATGCTCCCCGCACCCTGGAACGCCCGGAACCGCCTGCACGAATACGGTGGCCGCCCCTGGCTGGTGATCGGCCGGTCCCTGTACTTCACGCACTGGGACGACCAGCGCGTCTACCTCCGCGACCTGGACACCGGCGACGTTTCACCCGTAACCCCGGAACCCGCGACACCACAAGGAGTCCGCTTCGGCGACCTCCGCCGCGGCACCGGCGGTGAGGTGTGGGCGGTCCGCGAAACGAGCACCGGGCCGCGGCGTACCGACGTCCGCCGCGATCTGGTCGCGTTCGCGTACAGCGAAATCCGGACGCTCGCCGCGAGCCACCATTTCCTGACCGCACCACAGCTGTCGCCGGACGGGCGGCATGCCGCGTGGCTCGGCTGGAACCATCCCGCGATGCCGTGGGACGAAACGGAACTCTGCGTGGCCGAGGTGCGACTCGACGGCACCTTCGGCCCGCACCGGGTACTCGCCGGCGGCGCCGGGGTTTCGGTGTGCCAGCTGGAATGGGAGTCCCCGTCGAACCTGCTCGCGCTCGCCGACCCGGACGGCTGGTGGAACCTGCACCGCATCGCGCTCGACGGCACCACCGCGAACCTGGCGCCGGTGGCGCGGGAACTCGGTGGCGCGCTGTGGAAGAACGGCTCGCGCTGGTTCGTGCCGCTGGGCGAGGGCCGGTACGCGATCCTCGACTCGGGGCGGCTCGCCGTGCTGGACGAGCACGCGGGCACGGTCACCGGTGGCGCGCCGGAGCTGACGCACTGGGCGCAGGCGCTCGCCGCGGTCGACGGCGGGGTCGCGGGCATCGCGTCCGGCGCGGACCGGGAAACCGCTGTCGTGCAAGTGAATCTCGCGTCCGGCGAGGTCACCACGATCGCCCCGGGCGCGGAGGCGCCGCCCGCGCCGTATCTGCCGACGCCGGAAGAGCGGGTGTTCACCGGCCCGGACGGCGAGCGGATCCCGGCCTACCTCTACCCGCCTGCCAACGCCGATTTCGTGGCGCCGGACGGGGAACTGCCGCCGTATGTCGTGCATGTCCACGGCGGGCCGACCGGCCGCAACTTCCCGGTCCTCGACCTGAACTTCGCGTACTTCACCAGCCGCGGCATCGGGGTGGTGGCCGTCAACTACGGCGGCTCCACCGGGTACGGCCGCGCGTACCGCGAGCGGCTGCGGGAACAGTGGGGCGTCGTCGACATCCGCGACTGCGTCACGGTGGCCCGGGCGCTCGTCGCCGAGGGGCTCGCCGATCCGGACCGGCTGGCGATCCGCGGCGGCAGCGCGGGCGGGTTCACCTCCGCCGCCGCCATGACGACCGAGCGCACGTTCGGCGCGGGCACGATCAAGTACCCGATCCTCGACCTGGCCGGCTGGACCGGTGCGGACGGCGAAACCCACGACTTCGAGTCCCGCTATCTCGACGGGCTCGTCGGGCCACTGCCCGAGACCCATCAGCGTTACGCCGAGCGCTCCCCCATCACCCACGCGCACGAACTCGCCGGGCCGGTGCTGTTCCTGCAGGGCCTCGACGACCAGATCTGCCCTCCGGACCAGGCCGACCGGTTCGTGAAATCCTTGCGCGGCAAGGGAATCCCGCACGCGTACCTAACCTTCGAAGGCGAGCAGCACGGCTTCCGCAAGGCGGAGACGATCATCGCCGCGCTCGAGGCCGAACTGTCGTTCTACGGCCAGGTGTTCGGGTTCGACACCCCGGGCGTGCCGAAGCTGGAGCTGCGCCGGTGAACGCCCTGCACGCCGGGGACACGGTCGCGCTGGTCACGCCCGCCGGTCCGGTCCGGCCGGAGCTGCTGGACCAGGCGACTGCCGCGCTGGAGGGCTGGGGCCTGACGGTCAAGCGGTTCGCGTCGGCCGGGAACCAGCACCCGGTGTTCCGCTATCTCGCCGACACCGACGAGCGCCGTGCGGCCGACTTCCAGACCGCGTGGCTGGATCCCGCGGTGTCCGCGGTGATCTCCGCCCGCGGCGGGTACGGCACGCAGCGGATGCTCGACCTGCTCGACTGGGACGCGTTGCGGGCGGCCGGGCCGAAGGTCTTCACCGGCTCCAGCGACGTCACCGCACTGCATCAGGCGATCGCGGCGCGGCTCGGCCTGCCGACGGTGTTCTCGCCCATGCCCGGCGGTTCCCTGTGGGACGACGGGTCATCCGCTCACCTGCACCGCGTGCTGTTCGACCCGGCGGCACCGGTCGTCGTCCACGCACCGGAAGCGCTGGTCCCGGGAACGGCTGAGGGAACGACCACCGGCGGCAACCTGAGCCTGCTCGCGGCGGGCGTCGGCACCCCCGAACACCGCGCGCCCGCGGGTGCGATCGCGATCCTCGAGGACGTCGCCGAGGCCCCGTACCGCCTGGACCGGATGCTGACCCAACTGCTGCGCGGCGGCTGGTTCGCGGGTGTCACCGGGATCGTGCTCGGCTCATGGACCCGTTGTGGCGACCTGGATGTGGTGCGGTCGGTGATGCTCGACCGGCTCGCGCCGCTCGGGGTGCCGGTGCTGTGGGAGGCCGGGTTCGGGCATCTGCCCGGCTCGGTGACCATTCCGCTCGGCGTGCCCGCCACCATCGACGGCCGGACGCTGACCTGTGGATCCTGAAACCCGGTTCGCCGCCGCCCGCGTCGCGCGGCTCGCCACCGCCGACGCCGCGGGCGTGCCGCATCTGGTGCCGGTGACGTTCGCACTCGACGGCGGCGAGATCGTGTTCGCGGTCGACCACAAACCCAAGCGCGGCACCGACCTCCGGCGACTGCGCAATATCGCCGCCAACCCGGCGGTCAGCTTCCTCGCCGACTTCTACGACGAGGACTGGGCGCGCCTGTGGTGGGTCCGCGCCGACGGCGTCGCCCGCATCCTCGACTCGTCACCGGGCGCGGTGGAAGCCTTGCGGGCCAAGTATTCCCAGTACCGCGAGCGCCCACCGGAAGGTCCGGTGGTGCGCACCGCGGTCACGTCGTGGCGGAGCTGGTCGGGGGCGTGACCACACCACCCTCGGCAACCGAGGCCGGTTCCGCGGTCTGCCGCCGCCAGGCCCCGATCAGGCCCAGCGGGTCCGGGCGCAGCAGCGACGCGGCGGCGTACACGCCGAGCGCGATCGTCAGCGCGACGTACCACCAGTCGTAGACGGCCTGCTCGCCCGTCGGGTAGTAGGCCATCACCAGGAACACCGCGACCCCGACCACGATCGCCAGATGCCGGCGACGCCACGGGAACGCCGAGAGGACCACGAAACCCCAGGTGAGATACCAGGGCAGGGTCGGCGGCGCGAGGATCGCGGTGGCCAGCAGCGTCATCGCCATCCGGAAGATCGCGTCGTTGCCGCCGAAGCGCGCCTTCCACCACTGCCACACCCCGAACGCCGCGAGGCCCACCCACGCGATGTCGCGGGCGACCGTGATGAACGGGGACACCGGCGCGTTGATCACCAGGTGCACCATGGTGTGGAAGATCTGGCCGACACCGGTCGGGAAGTTCACCCAGTTCGTCACCAGCGTCGGCGCCTGCAGGCCGGTGACCCAGCCGAGGTTGAACGAGCCGAGCGACACCCAGGTGCCGGCCACGAACACGACCACGAAGAGCCCGACCGAGATCGCGCCGGCCTTCAGGAAGTTCCGGGTCCGGCTCTCGCCGGGCAGGTGGTTGGCCCAGACCCAGACCAGGAACGGCAGCGCGACCGCCGCGGTCGGCTTGATCAGCATGCCGAGGGTGACCAGCACGACGGCGAGCGCGTGCTTGCGTTCCAGCGCGGCGAGCACGCCGACGGTGAGGAAGCCGAGCATCATCAGGTCGTTGTGCGGGCCGCCGACGAGGTGGATCACTGTCATCGGGCTGGCCACGGCGAGCCACAGCGTGATCGGCAGCTTGCCGCCGAGGTGGCGCACCAGCCGCGGCAGGGCCCACACCATCGCGCCGAGGCCGAGCAGCAGGACCAGCCGGGTGACGATCACCCCGGCGATCACGTTGTCGCCGGTGAGCGCGACGATTCCCTTCGCCACCAACAGGAACAGCGGGCCGTAGGGGGCCGGCGTGGTCTGCCACACCGGGTGCACGTTCTGCACGATGTCGGGCAGGATCTCCAGCTCCGCCGGGCCGTGCGCGTACGGGTCGAGCCCGTGCAGCAGCTGCGCGCCCTGGCCGAGATAGGAGAAGACGTCGCGGGTGAACAGCGGCGGCGAGATCAGCAGCGGGCCCATCCAGCAGGCCGCGGCGATCAGGATCGGACGGCTGCCGATCCGCCCGGCGAGCATGTACCGGCCCAGCCGCACCCACGCCCAGACCACGAGCCCGAACCCGGCGTAGAGCACGGCGTTCGCGAGCATCCGGCCGTGCCCGTAGCGCAGCCAGGACAGCGGGCCGGTGCCGATGACCGGGTCGCGGATCAGGATGCCGCCCGCGCCGAGGGCGCCCAGCAGGAGCAGCACACTGCCGATGGTCCCCATCGAGATCGTGCGATAGGGAAAGCGTGAGGGCACGCGCGACGTTGCCGGGGGCGCCTCGGCGGGCGCCCCGGTGGCCAGCGGAACGTCCGGCGCGGGGTCAGTGGTGGTCGCCATTTCGCCTTCGGAGATTACACACCGCGCCGGGACGGATTCGCGGCGGCGGCGGTTTGGCTCTGCCGTCAGGTACCGAGCCGGCCGACAGTCACGGCCATCGGCGAAACGTAGGCCAGCTGCCGGTTGATCGGTTCTGCCTACTTTTCGGCCGGCTCGGTAGCGCCCGGCAACGCGGCGAGTAAAGCCTTTGTGTAGTCGTGCGCCGGAGTGAGCAGGACCTCCTCGACCGTGCCCACCTCCACCAGCTCCCCGCGGTACATCACCGCGACCCGGTCGGCGATGTTCCAGGCGAGCCCGAGATCGTGTGTGATGACCAGTCCGGCCAGGCCCAGCTCGCGGCGGAGGCGCAGCAGCAGGCCCAGGATCTCGCCGCGGACCGACGCGTCGAGCGAGGCCACCGGCTCGTCGGCGACGAGCACGCTCGGCCGCAGCGCGAGCGCGCCGGCGATCACGACGCGCTGCCGCTGCCCGCCGGACAGCTCGTGCGGCAGGCGCGACAGGAACCGCTCCGCCGGGCGCAGCTCCGCCGATTCCAGCGCGTCGATGACGATCTGGCGTTCGTCGCCGGGCAGGCCGTGGATGCGCGGTCCTTCGGCGACCGCCTCGTACACGGTGTGCCGCGGATTGAGGGCGCTCGCCGGATCCTGCAGCACGAGCTGCACCTGGCGGCGGTACGCCTTGAGTCCGCGCGCGGTCAGCGGTGTGCCTTCGAACAGCACCTGGCCCGAGGTCGGTTTCTGCAGTCCCAGCAGCGTGCGGGCCAGGGTCGTCTTGCCCGAGCCGGACTGGCCGACGAGCGCGACGATCTCGTTGCGCCGCACCTCGAGATCCACCCCGGCAACGGCGTGCAGGGTGCCGTAGCTGACCCGCAGGTCCCGCGCCGCGAGCAGCACGTCCGGCGCGGGCGGGGTCTCCGGCTCCGGCGGCAGCGGCGTGCTCGTCGCCGGGGCGAAGCGCGAGACCGGATCGCCGACCGTCGGGAACGCGGCCGCGAGCGCGCGGGTGTGCTCGTGCTTCGGCGCGGCCATCAGCTCCTTGCCGGGGCCTTCCTCCACGACCTCGCCCTGGTACATCACGGCAATGCGCGCGCAGGTCGCGGCCAGCACGGACAGGTCGTGGCTGATCATGACCAGCCCGAGCCGCTGCTCGGCGACCAGGCGGCTCACCAGGTCCAGCACCTGCGCCTGCACGATGACGTCCAGCGCGGTGGTCGGCTCGTCGGCGATGATCAGCCGCGGCCGGCAGGCCAGCGCCATCGCGATCATCACCCGCTGTTTCTGCCCGCCCGACAGCTCGTGCGGGTACGCCCCGGCGCGCGCGACCGGCAGATCCACCTGGTCGAGCAGGTCCGCCACGCGTGCGCCGACTTCGGCTTCGGACAGCGGTTTCTCCGCGTGCAGCCGGATCGGCTCGGCGATCTGCGCGCCGATCCGGCGGACCGGGTTGAGCGCGTGCATGGCGCCCTGGAACACGATCGACGCCTCGGCCCAGCGCACGGCGCGCAGCCGGCCCCAGCGCATCGTGGTCACATCTTCGCCGTCGAGCAGGATCTCGCCGGACACGCGCGCGGACTTCGGCAGCAGCCGCAGCACGCTCATCGCGACCGTCGACTTGCCCGAGCCCGACTCCCCCGCCACACCGAGCGTGTCGCCGGGCTCCAGACGCAGGTGCACGTCGCGAACGGCCTCGATCTCACCGCTGCCGGTGCGATAGGTGACGCCGAGATTCTTCAGTTCCAGCAAGGGACTCATGAATGTCCCTTCAGGCGCGGGTTCACGACGGTCTCCAGTGCGCGGCCGACGAGGGTGAAGCACAGCACGATCACCACGATCGCGAGCCCGGGCGGCAACAGGTACCACCACGCGCCGCCGGTCACCGCACCCGAGGACAGCGCGCGCTGCAGCATCGAGCCCCAGGACACCGCGCTCGGGTCGCCGAGGCCGAGGAACGACAGCGTCGACTCGGCGATGATCGAGTTGCCGACCACGAGCGTGGTGTTGGCCAGTACCAACGGAAGCACGCCGGGCAGCACGTGCTTGCCGACGATGTGCAAGTGCCCGCCGCCGAGCGCTTTCGCGCGCTCGATGTAGGGCCGGCTCTCGATGGTCAGCGTCTGCGCCCGCACCAGCCGGGCCGTGGTGGGCCAGGACGTCACGCCGACGGCGAGGATGATCGTCGCGATCCCTTGCGGCAGCACGGTGGACAGCGCGATCGCCAGCACCAGCGAGGGCAGCACGAGGAAGAAATCGGTGAGCCGCAACAGGATCCCGGCCACCCAGCGACCGAAATGCCCGGCCGCGATGCCGACGATCGTGCCGATCAGCACCGACAGGATCGTCGCGGCGAACCCGACGAGCAGCGAAACCCTGGCACCCCACAGGGTCAGCAACAGCACCGAGCGGCCGTCGATGTCGGTGCCCAGCGGGAATCGCCCGCTCGGTGGCTGGAGCGGGCGGCCCGGCGCGTTCGTCACGTCGAGGCCGGACGGGTCGGTGATCACCGGCGCCAGCACGGCGAGCAGCACGATCACCGCGAGGATCACGAGACCGGCCAGTCCCCCGCGGTTCGCGGCGAACTCGCGCCACACGCCCGCGGCCGCCGCGCGCCGGCGCTGCCAGACGATCGCCGCGGTCACCGGGCACGCACCCGCGGGTCGAGCACCCGGTAGAGCACCTCGGCGATCAGGTTCATCACGATCACCGAACCGGCCAGCACCAGGAAGACTCCTTGCAGCAGCGGGAGATCCGGCACCCGCAACGCCTCGTAGGTGAGCAGCCCGAGGCCGGGCCAGGAGAACACGGTCTCCACCGTGACCGTGCCCGACACGACCATGCCGAACTGCAGGAACACCAGCGTGACCGTCGGCAGCAGCGCGTTGGGCACCGCGTGCCGGCGGCGCACCAGGTCGTCGCGCAGCCCCTTCGCGCGCGCCGTCGTCAGGTACTCGGCGTCCATCTCGCCCAGCAGCGACGAGCGCATCACCAGCATGTACTGCGCGTACAGGACCGCCAGCAGGGTCACGCACGGCAGCACCAGGTGGTAGGCGATCGTGCCGGCCTGGGCGAAGAACCCGGGCCCGGCGTCGGGCGAACGCATGCCACCGCTGGGGAACAGTCCGTGCGTCGCGATGAGTAGCAGCAGGCCGAGCCAGAACTGCGGCACCGACCACAGCGTCAGCGCGATCCCGGTCTGCGTGCGGTCGAACGCGCTGCCCCGCCGCCACGCCGCGCGCACCCCGAGCCACAGGCCGATCGTGACCGCCAGCAGCGTGGCTGTGCCGACCAGCAGCAGCGTCGGCCAGAACCGTTCGGCGATCAGGTCCGCGACCGGCCGGTTGTAGCCGAACGAGGTGCCGAGGTCGCCGCGGGCGAGACCGCCGACGTAGTCCAGGAACTGCTGCCACAGCGGCTTGTCCACGCCGAGCCGGGCCCGCAGGTCCGCGATCTGCTCGGGGCTGGTCGGCCGGTCCTTGGTCAGCGTCGAGACCGGATCGCCGGGGATCAGGCGGAACAGCAGGAAACCCAGCGCGGCGACGAGCAGCAGGCTGGTGACCGCCCCGCCGAGCTTGCCCAGCAGGAACCGCGCGGTGCCGGTTCTCCCCGGACGCTCGTCGGGGTCGATCAGCTCGGCGGCGGCGAGCGTGTCCGTCACACCTACTCCTGGTCGTCGGCGGACTTCTTGCGCCGCGACAGCCCGACCCCGGCGCCGATCACGACGATCACCGCGGCGCCGATCCCGACCCAGGCACCGGCGGGCAGCCCGCCGCTATCGCTGCCGCCGTCGGCGGGTGTCGCGCCGTAGAAGCCCCAGTAGCCGCTCTGCTCCATGATGTTGCCGGAGCCGGCCGGCTGCTTCGGGAAGCTCGTGAACCGGTCGGTGCGGAAGGCCTCCAGCGGGTTGTCGTAGTCGATCACGACGCTGGGCACCTGGTCGTAGTAGCGGGCCTGCGCCTGCTTCACCAGATCCGCGCGCTTCGCCGGGTCCAGCTCGGTGCTCTCCTGCTGGTAGAGCGCGTCGAACTGCGGGTCGCAGAAGAACGAGGCGCTACTGCTGCTGCCCGCGGTCGCCGGCAGGGCACCGCAGGACTGCTTGCCGAGCGTGTAGTCCGGGTCGGGGCTGGTGCCCCAGCCGGAGAACGCGAGATCGTAGGTGCCGGCGTTGCTGCGGTCGTCGACCTCGTTGTCCGACACCAGCTGTTTGGTGACCTTGATGCCGATCGCGCCGAGCCAGCTGACGACGTAATCGGAGCCGCGCTGGGCGAAGTCCTCGCTCGCGCGGCCGAGCAGCCGCAGTTGCAGGGGCTTGCCGTCCGGCCCTACGCGCGTGCCGTCGGCGCCCTTCGGGTAGCCGGCGGCGTCGAGCGCGGCGTTGGCCGCGGCCGGGTCGAACTTGTAGCGCTGCGCGTCGCTGGGGTCCCAGTGGTACTTCGGGTAGGAGGTGGGCAGCAGGCCTCCGCCGAGTTCGCCGTAGCCGCCGAGGACCTTGTCGATCAGCGTCCTCGGGTCGATCGCCTGCGCGATCGCCTTGCGCACGCGGACGTCCTTCAGCGCCGGGTTGCCGTCACCGATGGGCTGGTGGTCGAGGTTCTGCGCGCCCGGGTTGATCAGCAGCTCGCGGTAGCGGCGGCCGGTGGCCTTGTTGGTGGTGATGTTCGCTTCGCCCTGGAGCGCGTCGAACTGGGTCGAGGTGAGCCGGTTGACCAGGTCGACCTCGTCGTTGCGCAGCGCGTTCACCGCGGCGTCGGCGTTCTTGTAGCTGATGAACTGCAGCTCGTCGTACTTCGCCTTGCCACGCCAGTAGTCCGGGTTCGCCTTGAGCCGCACGAGCTCGTTCGGACGGTATTCGGTGATCAGGAACGGGCCGTCGCCGACCCCCACCACGGGCACGCCGTCGGTCTTGGCGTCGTCCATGTCGCTGATCCCGGCCCAGATGTGCTCGGGCACGATCGGCACGTCGATCGCGGTCATGCTCGCCTGCGGCACCTTGGTCCTGATGACCAGCGTGTGGTCGTCGGGCGCGGTGACGCTCGCGAAGTTCTCGACGTACGTGCCGTTGGCCTCCTGCGCCTTCTTGTCGGTCATGATCCGGTTGAACGTGAACGCCGCGTCCTTCGCCGTCACCGCCTGGCCGTCGGACCACTTCACGCCCTGGCGGATCTGGTACGTCCAGGTCAGCTTGTCGTCCGACGTCGTCCACGACGTGGCCAGGCCCGGGCTGGGCGTGTTGTCCTCGGCGGAGGGCAACGTCAGGAACTCCCACGCGAGCCGGCCGACCATGGTGCTCGACGCGAACGAGGCGAGGAACGGGTTGAGGTGGTCGACCTCCTGCACCAGCGCGACCCGCAGCACCTTGCCGCCCTGCTGCTGCGCCTGCGCCGGCGCCACGAACGGCCCCGCGACCAGCATCGCCGCGAGCAGCGGCACACCCACCCGCCATGATCTGAACATCGAAAATCGCACCAGGTCCCGCCTCTCCGTGGATCCCCCGAGGCGGAAAAGTAACCACATAGGCGTCTATCAGCGCAATATCTGACAACTGTTCGTTACATCGAGGTCTGAACCATTCACCGCCGCACCCGGTAGCGGAGATGCGTGACGTCGGGCGCCCGCAACTGCCGGACCAGCTCGAGCTCGATGTGCTGCGCGCCGAGGTTTTCGAACAGCCGGCGGCCCTCGCCGAGCAGGACGGGAATCAGGTGGATCTCCATTTCGTCGAGCAGCCCGGCGCGCAGCAGGCTCTGTCCGGCGCTCGCACCGTGCACCATCACGGCGCGATCACCCGCCGCGGCGCGTGCTTGCGCGGCGCAGTCCTCGACGCTGGTGACGAACCGAGCGCTGCCGGGCGGTACATCGCCGTCGTCGACGTGATGCGTGAGCACGAAGATCGGCACGCCGTCGTGGTGATCACCCTGCCAGCGCCCGGCGAGCTCGAACGTGCGCCGCCCGCTGATCACGGCACCGGTGGCCAGCGCCTCGCGGAACACCTGCCCGCTCGGGCCGTCCGACATCCGGTCGTCGAGCCACGACAACACCCGCCCGCCGCCCCGGCCGAGCGGGTGCTCGGGGCCGTCGTCCGGGCCGGTGACGAAACCGTCGAGCGACATCGTCATGTACAACACGATCCGTGCCATGGGGAGTGATCCAGTCATGGCGTTACGACCGCGGCGGCCTCACGAACTCATCGGCGGCGGCGCTGCTCGGGCAGTGGCGGCGGCGGATAGCCGAACTCCAGCACGGCTTGTGGGTTGACCTGGCCACCGAGGAAGCCGCGCAACTCGGGCCGCGCCTTCTGGGCCGCCTCCGGCCGCAGCAGGATCGCCACCGGGGCGCCCTGGACGCTGCTGGTGAGCAGCACCCGCTGCAGCGCGCGGCCGGTCTGCACCTGGCCGCGCACGGTGTCGGTGCGCGAGTTCAGCACGCCGAGCAGCCCGCCGGTGGGGCCGCCGGTCAGCCAGCCCGCCTCGGTCAGCCGGCGTTCCAGCGTGCCCACTTCGGCGGACGGGTCCAGCAGCACCAGCTCGCCCTCTTCCCGCGCCGCGGCCTGCACCAGCGCGTTCCGGACGCTCAGCGGCACCGTGCCATCCGGCAGCGGGCGGTGATGTTCGTGCCGCGCCGGGATGGCCCGCGCCAGCGCCCGCTCCCGCGCGTTCGGTGTGCAGGTGGCGCGGATCCACACCACGGCCACCAGCTCGGGCCGGGTGCGGTCGGGGAACAGGTCCACAGTGGCGGCGTGCCCGGCCGCCCGCAGCGCCAGCTGCATGTTGAGCACGGCGGCGCCGCACGCGGCCAGCGCCTCGCGGTCGCCGTCGTCGAGGAGCACGTCGATCCGGCCCCGGGCGGGCTCGGCCCGGAACGGGTGCTCGCCCTCGGGAAAAGCCCGTTCGGCGGCGGCGATCGCGGACCTGACGTAATCGGGTTCCGACAAAGTTCTGGGCATTGGGATACTGCTCTCTGAACGGAAGATCTGTGCGGTAATGCTCGCGCGCGCCGGCGGCGGCGCGGAAGTCCACGGCGTCCCTGCCTACGGGGTCTTTCTACTCTCTCCCGTGCCGTGGCTCCAGACCCTAGTCTGAGCGAATGTTCTTCAGCGACGGGAGGTCCGGTGACCCACGAGGCCGCCATCTTCGACTGTGACGGGCTGCTCCTGGACACCACCGCCGCGTGGGAACGGGCATTCCACGCGACCGCCGCCGAATTCGGGTTCGAACTTACCGCCGCGCACCTCGCCGCGCTTGTTGGCGCCTCGGTCGACAGCGGCGCCCGGCAGATCGCGGAATGGGCCGGCGCTCCCGCTGATTCGGGGCGCGACACGCTCGAGACCGCGTTGTCGGCGAGCCTGCGCGCGGGCCCGCCGGCCACCCTTCCCGGCGTCGCCGCGTTGCTGAACGAGCTGCACACCCGGCTGCCGCTCGCCGTGGCGTCGAACGCACCGGCCGGGATCCTCGTCGACGTGCTCAGCGGGGCGGGGCTGCTCTCCGCGTTCTCCGCCGTCGTCAGCGCCGCGGAAGCCGGGCAGCCGAAACCCGCGCCGGACGTGTATCTCGCGGCGTGCGACCGGTTGCGGGTCTCGCCCGGCCACGCCGTCGCGCTGGAGGACTCGTTCGCGGGCGCGACCGCGGCGCGGCGGGCGGGGCTGTCCCTGGTCGTCGCGACGCACGACGACTGGCCTGTCCGCACCCCGCTGCCGTGGCCGGGCCCGCCCGTGCTGTACGTGACGGGTCTCGATCACGCGGCGGTGCGCGGGCATCTGCTGGCGTGACTTTCCGTTGCCGCGGCGGGATGATGCGGGTTCACCGGAGGTGAGGCGAATGTCCTTTGTGTCCCGTGGTTTCACCGGCCGCCGCAGATCCGGGCCGCCTGGGCGGCTGCCACCCGGCCAGTACGACGCCGGCAAGGCGTTCCCCGTGCTGTCGGCGGGCCCGGTGCCGCGCCGGCACCTGGACGCCTGGGACTTCGCGGTCCGCGGCGAGATCGACGATCCCCTTTCCTGGACGTGGCCGCAGTTCCAGCGGCTGCCGCACGTCGATGTCACGGTCGACATCCACTGCGTGACCGGCTGGTCGAAGTTCGACACCCGCTGGTCGGGGGTCAGCGTCGACACCGTGCTCGGCGAGGTCGAGACGGCCGCCGAGTACGTCGTGGCGTTCTGCGACGGCGGGTACACCACGAACCTGCCGCTGGAGGACGTGCTCGACGGCAAGGCGTGGGTCGTCGACACCTACGACGGAGAGCCACTCGCGCCCGAGCACGGCGGCCCCGCGCGGCTGCTGGTACCGCACCTGTACTTCTGGAAGTCGGCGAAGTGGGTGCGGGGGCTGCGGCTGAGCCTCACCGACGAGCCCGGGTTCTGGGAGAACTTCGGGTACCACAACTACGGCGACCCGTGGCAGAACCAGCGCTACGCCGGCGACTGAGGAGAATCCCGTGACCACAGACGACCGCCGGCTCGACGGGAACGCGCTCGCCGGGCCGCTGTCCGAGCTGTTCGCGCTCGACCTCGCGGCGGCGACGATCACCTGCGCGCACTGCGGCGCCAGCGGCCCGCTCGGCGCCCACCACCTGTACTCGGACGCGCCCGCACACGTCGTGCGCTGTCCCACTTGCACGGGCGTCGTGCTGCGCTTCGCGTCGGACAGCCGCGGGCTCCGGTTCGAGATGACCGGAACCCGCTTGCTGACCGTCGCTACGTGACCAGTTTCGCGTACACGATGATGTTGTCGAGGTAGTTCCGGTCCGCCGCGTCGAACGCGCCGCCGCAGGTGATGAGGCGCAGCTCCGGGTCGGCGGTGTTGCCATAGACCGCGTCGGTGGGGAATTCCTTTTTGGCCACCTGGTCGACCTTCGTCACCGTGAACGTCAGCGTGCCGCCGTTCGCCTGCCCGACCTGGACCTGGTCGCCGGTCTTCATCTCGTGCAGCCGCCAGAAGATGCCCTTCTGGCGGTTGCCGTCGATGTGCCCGAGGATCACCGCCGGCCCGGCCTGGCCCGGTGGCGGGCTGTACTGGTACCAGCCGGCCTGCAGTGGCTGGTCGACCGGCGGCACCTGGACGGTCCGGTCCGCGTTGAGACCGAGCGGCACCAGACTCGAGCGGGCGCCGATGCTGGGCAGGTTCACCCAGGTTGGCGCCGCCACCGGCGGGGTGGCCGGCGGCGGCGCCGGTGTGAGCGGCGCGGCCGGGGCCGCCGCATCCGCTCCGCACCCGGCGAGCAGCGCTGTCGCGAAGATCGCGAACAGCACCGCCGCCCAGCGCCGGAAACCGTTGCGCCGCATCACTTTTCGATGAGCGTCGCGAGGCTGCCGTCGCCGGTCTGCGGGGCTCCGGCCGGGACGATGCTCACCTGGCCGAGGCCGGCTGCCGTCGCGTTCGGCGAGGCCGGGGTCGACGGCGCGTCCGGTGTGCCCGGCGCGTCCGGCGGGGTGGTGGCCTTGCCGCAGGTCGCGGACGCGAGCACGATGTCACCGCTGCCGAGCGCGCCGGTGAGCTGACCGCCGAGGAGCTTGATGTGCAGCGCGTTCACGGTGAGGCTGCCGTCGTCGTGGTGGATCTGTTCGTTGACGATCACCTGCACGATGCCGGGCAGGCCCAGCGCGGTGTTCGGCGCGGCCGCGACGGGCACCGTGCCGAGCTGGCCGAGGTCGAGCCCCACGACCTGCGAGCTGCCGGTGACGCCGCTCGCCGTCGAGGCGCACTTCGCGGCGATCACGCTCGCGCTGGGGGTGCCGCCGGTGAGCCCGGCGAGTACCGGCAGCGTCGCGTCGACGATCGACGCGTTCGCCTCGACCTGCCCGGTCGAGGTGGCGTGCTCGGCCGCGCTGGTGATGGCCCTGGCGGTGACCAGACCGCGCAGCGGCACGTCGGCGACCGACGCGCTCGCCGGGCCGGCGGTGCTGGACGCGGCGAGGGTGCCGGTGTCCACGGTCAGGCCGCCCTGGCCGAGCACGCCGGGCAGCAGCGACACCTGGGCCGACGCACCGTAGGCGGACCCCTCACCGGGCGCGGTGGCCGCGGTGGCCGGGGTGAGCGCGCCGGCGAGCAGCGCGCCGGCCGCGAGGCCGAGCACACCGGAAGAGCGCAGCACTGTAACCCGCATGAAAACATCCCTTCGAAGCTTGGAAAACGCTGCCCGCGCAAGCGAAACCGGTCCCCCGACACGGTGTGCTGCACCAACGGAAGCAGCGGGCGTCAGGGAAGCTACCAAGCGCGGGCGCGCCGCCCAAACGCTGCCGATTTCGGTTGTGCGCCAACGAATGTTCTGAGTAGCGAGCGCCTACCCGGGCCTCACCCGGTCGTGTGAAACACGGTCAGGCGCGTCCCGGGGTGGCCGTGACGGACCGTATCGGTTCGGGGGATTCATCGCGGGTTTGCGCACAGACCCCACCTGGAGAGGTGATCGTTCAGTCGGCGCGCCGAAAACACGCTCCGCGACCTGGCGGCTACCGCTGCAAGCGGATTTACCCGAGTTCGCGCGCCATGCGGAGTCCTTCGGTATGCACGAAGCCGTTACGGCGATACAGGCTCTCCGCGTGGCGGTTGTGGTCGAACACCCGCAACACGATCCGGCGCGCGCTTTGGTCCTCCGCCCAGCGTGCGACCGCGGCGATCAGCGCGTCGCCGACGCCGCGGCCGCGAGCGGCGGGCGCGACCCACATCGAGATCAGCTCGACCGTGCGTTCGGTGTCCAGGGCAGTACCGCTGACCATGCCCACCGGGGTATCTCCGATCTCGGCGAGCGCGTTGAACGGAACATCGATCAGCCGCTGCCGCCAGCGTGGCTCGTCCTCGTGGACCCAGTCGGCCAGCTTCGCGCCGAACGCGCCGGGCGCCTCACGCAGCGCGGCCAGCCTCAGTTCGCGCCACGCCGGCCAGTCGTCGGCCGCAAGCACGCGCAGCCTGATCATGCGGGTTCCCATGAAAGAAGCCTCGGCTTGCCGTTCGGGATTCGGCAAACCGAGGCGGTCAGAGGGTCGGCGCGGCGGTCGCCTCTCGGCGAAAGGCACGAACGCGGCTCCAGCCGGACTGGTGTTCCGCGACGGCAACAGGGATGAGGCCCGGGGGACACGGACCGCACCGACCTCTCCTCTCAACCGCCCGCCCCGGTGGTCTATTCCTTCGACAGCTGGTCCACCCAGTCCGGCAGCGGGACCGAGCGCCAGTCGTGCACGTACAGCACGTGGCGGTGCCCGTCCGGGGTGTGCTCCTGCCCCGGCACGGGCCGGAAGTCGACGTAGCTGATCAGCGGCTGCCAGAACTCCGGGTCCGGCCACACCGTGTAGCTGAGCTTCAGGCCCCGCGCGCGCACCAAGTCGGCCAGCAGGTTTTCGAGGATCATGTCCATCGCCGGGGACGGGCGCCGTGGCGCGGCGGGATCGATGCGGAACCGCATGAGGCTCAGGTATTCGCCCTCGGCCAGGCCGCCGTTCTGCTGGCAGTGCGCCCATGCCGCCGCGAGCATCGGGTCGGCAGCGCACTCGGCGGGCCGCACGGTCTCGAACTCCAGCAGGGCCATGAACGCCCGGGGCTGCCCGGTGTCCGCCCGGCGGTAGACCCGGATGTTCTGCGGCTGGTGGCCGAGCCAGAACTCGACCAGGCGCGCGGTCTCCTTTCCTTCCGCCTCGTGCGCCATCGAGACCAGTGCCGCCCGGTCCTCGGGCCGGTAGGTGTCCTCGTACAGCCACCCGTCGGACCTGAACGTCAGGTAGCGCCGCTGCCCGTTGTCCATGCTGCAGATGTACTCCAGGGCGTCGCCGACGGCGAACGGGTCGGCACCGCCGCGGACCTCGGCCACGAGATACCGCAGGATGCGCCGGTGCATGTCCCGGTTCTCCGCCGAACCGGTCTGGCCGGCGTCCAGCGCCTCGCGGACCGCCTCGTGCGGGTATAGCCCCCGCCGGTTGGACCGGACGAAAGGTAAGCCGCGCAACCATTCGTACACCGCGTCGGCGTCGTCGTCCGGCAGCGCGGCGCGCACGAGCCCGCGGGTGACGGTCCGGACGCGCCGGAACATGCTGAGGGCGAGCCGGTACGCGGGTGCGGGCACCTCGCCGGTGAGCGTCTCCACCAGGTCGCCCGCGATGTCGCCGGTGGGGCGCCAGTCCCGGTCGCGCACCGCCAGTTCGGACGCGAACGTGAGGGCCAGCGGATGCCCGCCCGCCGCGGCGAACACAGTCGGCCGGACCTCGCCGGGGACGCCGCGCGCGTCCAGCAGCGCGTCCGCGTCCGGGAACGGGAGCTCGCCGAGCGCCATCGTGCGCAGGAGCGGGAAGAACCAGCCCGGATCGGACCGCCACTGCGGGTCGAGCGGCCGCCGCCCGGCGATGACGATGAGCGCGCGCTCGGGCAACCGGGGCAGGAACCTGGTGCGCAGCCACGTTTCCAGGCCCTGGCAGCCCTCGAACCCGTCCACCAGCAGCAACACCCGGTCCTGATCCAGCGCGGCCTCGGCTTCGGCCTCGAACGCGGCCGGGCGGGCGCTGATGCCATGCCCGTCCACCTCGACGACCGGCCGCCCGTCGGCCCTGGCCTCCTCGGCGAACCGGCGCAGCAACGCGGTCTTCCCGATCCCAGCCGGACCGTGCACGTACAGCATCACGGGGGCGGCCGGGCCGCCGGCGAGCGCCTGCCGGAAGGTCACCAGCTCCGCGACGCGTCCGACAAGCGTTTTCTCGCGCACGCTGAGGGTGTCCGGCATGAGCGCCAGCATAAGCATCGCCAGGACCCCGGCTGCGGGAACAAATACCGTCAGCACGGAAGGTTGGGCCGCTCGGGCGCCGCCCGGTGCCCTTTCGTTCCGGCGCCGGGTCGCGCCGAAAATGGCGGCGGCTCGCGACGCTGCCCGGCCGGTTACAGTGCTGATCATGCGCTTCGGACTGTTCGTGCCGCAGGGTTGGCGGCTGGACCTCACCGGGATCGAGCCGGTGGATCATTGGGACGCGATGCTCGGGGTCGCCAGGATCGCCGAGGACGGGCCGTTCGAGTCCGTCTGGGTCTACGAC
Source organism: Amycolatopsis sp. GM8 (assembly GCF_021653975.1). GTDB lineage: Bacteria > Actinomycetota > Actinomycetes > Mycobacteriales > Pseudonocardiaceae > Amycolatopsis_E. The sequence continues at coordinate 443,578 of NZ_JAJKFK010000004.1, forward strand.
CACTTCCACACCAGGCCGGTGCCCACCGATGAGGCCACCCACGAGGCGTGGGCCCTCATGGCGGCGCTGGCCGCGTCGACGAGCCGGGTGCGGCTCGGCCAGATGTGCACCTGCATGGCGTACCGGAACCCGGCCTATCTCGCGAAGTTCGCCGCCACCACGGACATCGTGTCGGGTGGCCGGGTGGAGATGGGTATCGGGGCCGGCTGGTACGAGCACGAGTGGCGGGCCTACGGCTACGGGTTCCCGTCCGCGGGTGAGCGGATCGGGCGGCTCGACGAGGGTGTGCAGATCATGCGGCAGCTGTGGACGGAGGGGAAGGCCACCTTCGACGGGCGGTACTACCAGGTCGACGGCGCCATCTCGCGCCCGCTTCCCTTGCAGGACGGTGGGATTCCACTGTGGATCGCCGGTGGCGGAGAGAAGAAGACGCTGCGGATCGCGGCACGGTACGCGAACTACACCAACTTCTCGGGTGAGCCGGCCGAGTTCGCGCACAAGTCCGAGGTCCTCGCCGCGCACTGCGCGGATGTCGGCACGGACTTCGGCGCGATCGTCCGCTCGTCGAACTACAACGTCGTCATCGGCGAGACGGAGAACGACGTGCGGGACCGGCTCGCATGGATCCGCTCGCACTACGAACCGCACGTGCCGGCCGACGTGCTCGAGTCGTCGTACCAGAACTTCGCGAGCGGGCCGCTCGTCGGGACCCCGGAGCAGATCGTGGAGCGGCTCACGGAGCTGCGGGGCCTCGGCCTGTCCTATGTGATCTCGTACTTCGCGGAGGCGGCCTATGACAGGTCCGGTATCGACCTGTTCGCCCGGAAGGTGATCCCGGAGCTCGCGGACTGAGCCCTGTCGTGGCGCGGGAGCGGGGTCGTGCCAGGATGGCCCGTGGGCTGGAGGAGAAAGGGCTTTCCGGTGCGGAGCAAGGTAATCTGGTGCGCACTCGCCGTGGTGGGTTTGACCGCCTGTTCGACGCCGGTGTCCGGTCATCCGCACGGTGCGACCTCGCCGTCCGGCTCGAACACCACCCCCGGCTCGGCGATCACCGTCGGTACCATGCGCGTCACGCTGCTGGACGGCATGCGCTACACCCAGACCGGGTCGTCGGGCGCCCTCGACGGTTGTGTGTCGGCGACCTCGATCCCGTGCGCCGCGCAGATGCTGGACCTGCGATCCGCTTCGGCCGGTGGCCAGTTCAACACCCCCAGCACGGCGCGGCAATACGGCTGGTACACCGGCACCGACGTGCCCCCGTGCATCACGCCGATTGCCACCCCCGGCGCCCCCGCGACCGGCAGCACGGTGGTCGAACACGGCTTCGCCCCGATCGGCGCCAAGAAGGCCGAATACGGACGCTTCCAAGTCACCTGCACCGACCCGGCACAGGACAGCCAGGTCCGCATGTGGTGGCTCCCCACCAGCAAAATCCTCGTCGTCGAGTACGCGAGCACCCCGGCATTGGACGGTCAGGTAGACCAGGTACTGGCGAGCGCCACGTTCGGTTAAGGCGACGGCAGCAGCAGCGGCGCGACAGCGCAGCAGTGCGCCGAGTTGGGTGGTCATCCCGTCGCCTGACACAGGAACGATCACTTTTCGTCAGGGCCGCAACATCCGTACCCGGCGTGCAGCCGATAGACCAAAGCTTGCGGCCCTGAGGAAAAGTGATACTCGAAACCGCAGGCGACGGGATGACCACCCAACTCAACCACCTCGAAAAGGTGAGATCCCCTGGGCCCCTCATCCCGGAGCCAGCCCGCCGGCGAGGCATCTTTTGATCTTTGTCTTTGAACCCTGCGGCAAGCGCCCTACCGGACCCACGGGAACCGGGCGCAAAGCGCCCTCGACCCAGCGTTAGCCCTCCCCCGCCCCGATCTTTTAGTGTTCGCGGGAAGCGGGGTGGGGGAGGGAGTGGGCGGTGGCGGTGCTGGGTTTTGTTGCTGGGCGGCGGTTTTTTGGTGGTGCTAGCCCTCGTTGACTACGATCACGTGTAGTTTTCTGGGGCCGTGTACGCCTTCTACTCGGTTCAGCTCGATGTCGCTTGTGGCGCTGGGGCCGCTGATCCAGGTCTGCGGGCGCGCTGGGTCCAACCGTGCCACTGCTTGCGCTACCCCGCCGACGATCTGGTTTTCCCACAGTACGCACACGTGCACGTCCGGCACTAGGCTCAATGCCCGCCTGCCCTGGCCTGGGCCGTGGTCGAGCACGATGGTGCCGGTGGTAGCGATGCCCAGCGCAGCCGTGGTGACGACGGCATCGTAGGAGTCTAGGTCATCCGCATCGGGCACACCATCGAGTTCCACCGGAAACCCTTGTGGGACAAGTATCTTCGAGGCCGAACCGAGCGCCGCGCGAATGGTCGAGACCAAATCGTCCGGCGTGCAACGCGCGAACGAGGCACGGTAGTCGACGACGCGTTCCTCGAAGAGTGCCACGATGTCCCCCGACGCATGGGCAGACCGGTAATCGCGCGGGACGTCGAGCTCTGAGCGATCCGCATCGCGCAGGGCGACCCGGACGGCGGACAGGATCTCGTCACGGGCGCTCACGGCCGGCCTCCCTTGCGCCACCACGCACGGAACGATTCCGCAGGCGGCGCCGGGACATCCCGGGCGTTCGTCCACAGTGAACCCGGCCACGGCAAACGACCCAACGCACGACGGCCACCGGGCAGGACGCGGCGGCCCACCCGGTCCAGGACCTTCGACGCCACACCGAGACCGCGTTCGGCGAACCCGAGACGCCGCGCGTCGGACAGCACCCACGACGCGGACTTCATCGCCACCGCTTCGGCCTTCGGCGGGCCTTCCCGGTGCGCGTCGACGACCTTCGTGCGCAGGTGTACCAGGACCTCGGGGATGTCGATCCGCACCGGGCACGCGTCGAAGCACGCCCCGCACAGGCTGGACGCGTACGGCAGCGAGTCGGTCTGTTCGTCCACGCCGACGCCCTTGAGCAGCGGGTTCAGGATCGCGCCGATCGGCCCCGGGTACACCGAACCGTAAGCGTGGCCGCCGGTGCGCTCGTAGACCGGGCAGACGTTCAGGCAAGCCGAGCACCGGATGCACCGCAATGCCTGCCGTCCCACGTCGTCGGCGAGCGCGCGGGTGCGGCCGTTGTCCAGCAGCACCACATGCATCTCTTGCGGCCCGTCGCCGGGCGCGATACCCGTCCAGGTGGAGGTGTAGGGGTTCATCCGCTCCCCCGTGCTCGACCGCGGCAGCAGCTGCAGGAACACGTCGAGATCGGCGAACGTGGGCACGACCTTTTCGATACCCACCACGGAAACGAGGACTTCCGGCAGGGTCAGGCACATCCGCCCGTTGCCTTCGGACTCGACCACGACGAGCGTGCCGCTCTCGGCGACCGCGAAGTTCGCGCCCGACACGGCCATTTTCGCGCGCAGGAACTTCTCGCGCAGGTGCAGCCGGGCGGCAGCCGCGAGTTCGGCCGGTTCGTCGGACAGGTTCTCCGGTGCGGGCCGACCCGCCGCGGCCATGCGGCGCCGGAAGATCTCCCGGATCTCCGCGCGATTGCGGTGGATCGCGGGAACCAGAATGTGGCTCGGCAGGTCGTCGCCGAGCTGCACGATCAACTCGGCGAGGTCCGTCTCCCACGCGACGATGCCCTGCGCGGCGAGCGCCTCGTTGAGCCCGATCTCCTGCGTCACCATCGACTTGACCTTGACGATCTCGTCGACCCCGTGCGTCTGCGCGATCCGGGCGACGACGTCACAGGCTTCGCGCGCGTCCCGCGCCCAGTGCACGGTCACGCCACGCGCCTGCAACGACTCCTCGAGCTGCAGCAGGTATTCGTCGAGATGCAGTAGCGTGTTGTCCTTGATCGCCGCGCCGGCCAGGCGCAGTTCCTCCCACTCGTCGACCTCGCCGACGACCGCGGCCCGCTTCGCGCGGATGGTGTGGGTGGCGTGTTCGAGGTTGCGGCGTAGCTGCGAATCGGCCAGCGCCTCCCGCGCCGCGACGGGAAAGGCAGGCATGCCCACGAAAGTCGCGCTCACGCGTCCTCCTCGGTCGAGGCCAACACGTCGGCCAGATGCATCACGCGGACTCCGGTGCGTTCCCGTGACAGCATGCCGCCGATGTGCAGCAGGCACGAGTTGTCGCCCGCCACGAGCACTTCGGCGCCGGTCGCGCGGACGTGCCGGGCCTTGTCCGCGCCAATCGCTGTCGAGGTCTCCGCGTTCTTCACGGCGAACGTCCCGCCGAAACCACAGCATTCCTCCGCGGCGGGCAGTTCGATCAGATCCAGCCCCCGCACCGCGCGCAGCAACCGCAACGGCTTCTCCCCCACCCGCAGCATGCGCAGCGAGTGGCACGTCGGGTGATAGGTCACGCGGTGCGGAAAGTAGGCGCCCACATCGCTCACGCCGAGCACGTCCACGAGGAACTCGCTCAGCTCGTACACCCGCGGCCCCGCCTCGGCGAGCCGCTCGTCCCCGGCGCGGCGCGCGACGATCGCGTGCTGGTGCCGCGCCGAGCCCGCGCACGAACCGGACGGGGTGACGATCGCGTCGTAGCCGGCGAAGGCGTCGACGAACGTCCGCACCACCGGCACGGCTTCGTCGAGGTAACCGGTGTTGACCATCGGCTGCGCGCAGCAGGTCTGGGCCTCCGGGAAGTCCGCGTCCACCCCGAGCCGCCGCAGCAACCGGAACACCGACTTCCCGGTATCCGGGAACATCGAGTCGTTGATGCAGGTGACCATGACGGCGACCTTCATGCCACATCCCTCGCGTCGCTCAACCGCGCCTCCGCGGCGGCCCAGTCGCCGCCGCTAGGACGGTACCTCCGCAGCGGCTGGGTGCGCCGGACGAGGGCACGCATCGCGGCCAGGTCCGGAAGGTCCGCGCCGAGCGCGCGGGCCTGCACGAGCACGTTGCCGAGCGCGGCCGCCTCCACCGGGCCGGCGAGCACCGGCACGTCGCACGCATCGGCAGTCAGCTGGCACAGCAGTTCGTTGCGGGCGCCGCCGCCGACCACGTGCACGACGTCAACCGTCCGCCCCGCCACCTCCGCGGCCTGCCGCACCGTGCGGCGGTAGGCGAGCGCGAGACTGTCCACAATGCATCGAACGATCTCCGCCCGGCTCTCGGGCGGTCGTTGCCCGGACGCCTCACACGCCCGCCTGATCCGCGCGGGCATGTCGCCGGGCGGGAGGAATTCGGGCGCGTCGATGTCCACGACGGCGGCGAGCGGTGGGGCGTCGGCGGCCTCTTTCAGCAGCGAGGCCAAGTCGCCGGTGGCCCAGGTGCGCAGTGTTTCGGTGAGTACCCACAGGCCCATCACGTTGCGCAGGAAGCGAATCGTGCCGTCGACGCCGCCCTCGTTGGTGAAGTTCGCGGCCCGCGCGGCGTCGCCCAGTTCCGGCTCGTCGAGTTCGAGGCCGACGAGCGACCAGGTGCCGGACGAGATGTACGCGAAGTTCGCGCCCGGCTCGGCCGGGACCGCGACCACGGCCGACGCCGTGTCGTGCGAGCCGACCGCGATCACCGGCACCTCGGGCAGACCGAGATCAGGTCTCACCGTGCCGAGCACCGAGCCCGGATCCCGCAGCGGCGGTAGCAGGCGTGGCGGGATGCCGGCCCGTTCGGCGAGCCCGGTCGCCCAGGCGCGGGAGCGGACGTCGTAGAGCTGGGTGGTCGAGGCGTTGGTGCGCTCGCCGCCGACACTCCCGGTGAGCCAGTAGCCGAGCAGGTCCGGGATCAGCAGCATCGTCCCGGCCGCCGCCAGTCTGTCCACTTCGGACACGAGCTGGTACAGCGTGTTGAACGGCAGCTGCTGCAACCCGGTGAAGTCGTACAGCTCGCGCTCGGGGACCTTTTCGACCACTCGCGCCAGCACCCCGTCGGTGCGGGAATCGCGGTAGTGCACCGGGTTTCCCAGCAACCTGCCCGCCGGATCGAGCAGACCGTAGTCGACGGCCCACGAGTCGATGCCGATCCCCTCGATCGGCCCGGCTTCGGCGATCCCGGCGAGCATCTCGCGGTAGATACCGAGGATGTCCCAGTACAGCGTCCCGCCCGCGCGCACGCCGCCGTTCGGGAAGCGCCGGATCTCTTCCAGCGCCAGCTGATCCGCGCCCACGGACCCGGCCATCACGCGCCCGCTGGTGGCGCCGAGGTCGACCGCCGCCAGCCGTATCACACCTTCACCAGCTCGAGCCCCAGCAGGTCGGCCACCGCGGTCAGCTCGGCCACCCGGTGGCCGGTGCCGAGCGCCCAGTGGTGGTCGACGCCGGTGGCCGACCACTCGTCCGTCCATTCGCCCGGGTCGCGGCCGAAGTCGACGCGGGACGTGGTGTTCCCGATCTGCAGCAACGGTCCCGGCACGACCTCACCCTCGGACGCGACGAGGATGAACGTCCCGTCGCGCAGCTGGCCGAGCCCGCACAGTGTCACCGGCCCGTGCTGGACGTCGAACTCGACCGAGACGCCCCAGCCGCGCTTGCCGTGGTACACGCCGAGCCCGCGCAACAACGGTTTCCGCGCGCTGATCGCGAGATGCGCGGGCCCGTCGTGGCCCATCTCGACGACGTTGTCGCGGAAGTTCAGGGCCTGCAACTCCGTGAACGAGCCGCCCGCGCCGAGCCGGTCCAGGACGAGCATGGCGAGCGACGCGCGCAGTTCGTACTCACCGACCGTCGGAATACCACGCGCGGTCAGCAAAGAAGCGCCGAGGATGAACCCGGCGCCGACCCGCTCGTGCGTCTCACCGTCGAGGCCGCGGTGGTAGTAGGCCAGCGAGTCGAGCGCGAAGTCCGCGACGAGCCGGTCCAGCGCGACGGAAACCTTGGCGCCCCAGGCGAAATCCTCGTCCGCCACGGATGAGTCCACAGTGAACACTTCCCGGGCGAGGGTCATCCTGTCCTTGGTTTCGGCGTCGGTGACCTTCTCCACCCGCACGCGCAGGTCGTCGATCTCCAGGATCTCGACCTGCCCGCCGAGCTGCGCGGACACCAGCGTCGGGTCGGTCGAGACGTCCATCATGCCCGGGTAGAGGTGTCCCAGCAGACCGTGGCGGCCGTGCCGGAACGCCGCCCGCACCCCGGCGGCCTTGATCCAGCGCCCGATCCTCACCCAGGCCCGCTCGTCCTCCAGGTAGCCGGAGACCGAGCGGAAGTCCACACCGAGGCGGCGGAACGTGTTCGCCATATCCGGCAGCGGGCAGGCACCGCAGTAGGCGAGCCAGGCGCCGGTGTCGAACGTGGCGTGATCCATCGCCTCGGTGGGTTGCAGGTTGATCAGCAGCACGGGCGAGCCGCTGCGCTGCGCGATCGGCGCGAGCATGCTGGACGTGAGGTACGTCGTGAGGAACCCGATGATCAGATCGCAGTCCGCGACGCGCAGTTTCTCCGCTGCCGCGGCGCCTTCGCGCTCGTCGGAGACGAACCCGGTGTCCACCACCTCACAGTCCATTGCAGACAGTCGCTCGGCGACCCGCGTGGCCGACGCCCGCAACTGCGGCAGCAGCTCCGGGAACTGCGGCCAGTACGCGCCGAGGCCACCGGCGACGAGCCCGACGCGTGTGCGGCGCGGGGTGATGCGGTCGAAGGTCACAGTTCCCTCCTCAGCGAAGGAAAGCGGCAGCAACACCGGCGTCGACGGGCACGTGCAGGCCGGTGGTGTGGGTTAGGTCGCCGGCGGTGAGCGCGAACACGGCGGCGGCGACGTGCTCGGGCAGCACCTCGCGCTTGAGGATCGTGCGCTTCGCGTAGAACGCGCCCAGATCCTCCTCCTGCACACCGTAGACAGCGGCGCGCTGAGCGCCCCAGCCCCCGGCGAAGATCCCCGAGCCGCGCACCACGCCGTCCGGATTGACGCCGTTGACGCGGATCCCGTGCTCGCCCAGCTCGGCGGCGAGCAGCCGGACCTGGTGCGCCTGGTCGGCCTTCGCGGCGCCGTACGCGACGTTGTTGGGGCCCGCGAACACCGAGTTCTTCGAGGAGATGTAGACGATGTCGCCGCCCACGCCCTGCGCGATCATCGCCTTGGCCGCGGCCTGCGAGACCAGGAACGAGCCCTTGGCCATCACGTCGTGCTGCAGGTCCCAGTCCTTCTCGGTGGTCTCCAGCAGCGGTTTCGAGATCGACAGGCCCGCGTTGTTGACCACCAGGTCGATCCCGCCGAACGCGAGCACGGTCGCGTCCACCGCGGCGGCCACTTCCGCGACGTCGGTGACGTTGGCGGCCACCGCGACGGCTTTGTCTTTGCTGCCAATGCCTTCCGCGGCCTCGGTGGCCGCGTCGGCGTTGAGGTCGGCGATGGCGACACAGGCGCCTTCAGCCGCGAGCCGCTGCGCGATGGCCTTGCCGATGCCCGACCCGGCGCCGGTGACGAGCGCGATCCGCCCTGCCAGGGGCTTGGGCTTCGGCATCCGCTTGAGCTTCGCCTCTTCCAGCGCCCAGTACTCGATGCGGAACTTCTCGCTCTCCGGGATCGGCGCGTAGGCCGACACCGCCTCGGCGCCGCGCATCACGTTGATCGCGTTGACGTAGAACTCGCCCGCGACGCGCGCGGTCTGCTTGTCCTTGCCGTAGGAGAACATGCCGACGCCGGGCACGAGCACGATCGCCGGGTCGGCGCCGCGCATCGCGGGGCTGTCCGGGGTCGCGTGCCGCTGGTAGTAGGCGGCGTACTCCTCCCGGTACTCGGCGTGCAGCTCCTTCAGCCGCGCGATCGCGTCCTCGATCGGGGCGGTGGCCGGGAGATCGAGCACGAGCGGACGGACCTTGGTGCGCAGGAAGTGATCCGGGCAGGACGTGCCGAGCGCCGCCAGCGGCGCGAGCTTCTCACGGGCGAGGAAGTCGAGCACGACGTCGCTGTCCGTGTAGTGCCCGACCTGGCGCTGGTCGGTCGACGCGAGACCGCGGATGACCGGCGCGAGTGCCGCGGCCCGCGTGTGGCGATCCTTTTCGGACAGTGCCTCGAACCCGGGCACGATGGCGCCGAACGGTTCGGCCTTGCCGCGTCCGGCGAGGAACTGCTCCGCGGTGCGGATGATGTCGAGCGAATTCCGCTGACATTCCTCGGAAGTGGCACCCCACGCGGTGATGCCGTGGCCGCCGAGGATGACGCCGATCGCCTGCGGGTTGGCGTCCTTCACCGCGGCGATGTCCAGGCCCAGCTGGAACCCGGGACGACGCCAGTCGACCCACGCGACGCGGTCGCCGAAGCACTCCTTGGTCAGTGCCGCCCCATCGGCCGCGGTCGCGAGCGCGATCCCGGAGTCGGGGTGCAGGTGATCGACATGCGGGGCGTCGACGAGGCCGTGCATGGCGGTGTCGATGGACGGGACCGCGCCGCCGCGGCCGTGCAGGCAGTAGTCGAACGCGGCGACCATCTCGTCCTCGCGCTCGACGCCCGGGTACACGTCGACGAGCGCGCGCAGCCGGTCCAGCCGTAGCACGGCGAGGCCGGCCTCGGTGAGCGTGCCGAGGTCACCGCCGGATCCCTTGACCCACAACAGTTCCGTGGGCTTCGCGGTGACCGGGTCTACTGTGGACCCCTTGGCGGAGGTGTTTCCCCCGGCGTAGTTGGTGTTGCGCGGATCGGCGCCGAGCGTGTTGCTGCGGGCGACGAGTTCTTCGGGCACGGTCATGATTTCTAGGCTCCCCATCCGGCCTGCCGGCCACCGGCCCGCTCTGCCTCGATCCGCTCCTGGTAACCGCTGCGCTGGTAGGCCCCGACCGGGTCCGGGTCGAGACCCGCGTCGGCGCGGACCTCGGCCAGGATCGGCCGGACATCGGTGTTGTAGGCGTCCATCAGGACCGCGTTCGCGCCCAGCACATCACCGGCGGCCTGGGCCGCGCGCAGGGCGTCGCGGTCCACCAGCAGGGCCTTGGCGGTGGCCTCCTGCACGTTCATCACCGAGCGGATGATCGCCGGGATCTTCTTTTCGATGTTGTGGCACTGGTCGAGCATGAAATTGATGCCGTACGACGGGTCGAGCGCGTCACCGCGGACGATCTCGTACATGATCCGGAACAGCTGGAACGGGTCCGCCGCGCCGGCCATCAGGTCGTCGTCGGCGTAGAAGCGCGAGTTGAAGTCGAAGGCGCCGAGCTTCCCGGCGCGCAGCAGGAACGCGACGATGAACTCGATGTTCGTGCCCGGCGCGTGGTGGCCGGTGTCGATGCACACCGTCGCTTGTGGACCCAGCTCGAGGCAGTGCGCGTAGGAGGTGCCCCAGTCCGGGATGTCGGTGGCGTAGAACGCGGGCTCGAACAGCTTGTACTCCAGGAGCATCCGCTGGTGCTCGCCGAGCCGGTCGTAGGTCTCGCGCAACGCCTCGGCCATCCGGTCCTGGCGGTCGCGCAGGTCGTCCTGGCCGGGATAGTTGATCCCGTCGGCGAACCACAGCTTCAGATCGCGCGAACCCGTGGTGTCCATGATGGAGATCGCTTCGAGCAGGTGGTCGGTGGCCTTGCGCCGGATGCCGGGGTCGGGATTGGTGACCGAGCCGAGTTTGTAGTCCTCGTCCTGGAACACGTTCGTGTTGATCGCGCCGATCCGGACCCCGAGGTCCCTGGCGTGTCTGGTGAGCGCGCCGAAGTCGTCGACGCGGTCCCACGGGATGTGCAGGGCGACGCTCGGCGCCACGCCGGTGAACCGGTGCACCGTCGCCGCGTCCGCGATCTTCTCCTCCGGCGTGCGCGGCACACCCGGCTGTCCGAACACCTTGAACCTGGTGCCGGAGTTGGCATATCCCCACGACGGGGTCTCGATCCGCTGCGCCCGCAGGGCTTTCTTCACGGCCGTCAAGTCGGTCAACACGATCACTTTCCTTCTTCGAGGTGGAAGACCTCTTCGAGCACCAGGAACCCTTCGTCGGGGCCGCGTCCGTCCAGGCCGGTGAAGAACTCCGCCATCTCCGCCTGCCAGCGTGCGTTGACACCGGTCCGCGCCATGGCCGCCTGCGCGGCTTCGAGATCATCGGCCTCGACGTAGCCGATCAGGAGGCCGTCTTCGCGCAGGAACAACGAGTAGTTACGCCATCCGGTTTCCCGCAGGGCGTCCCGCATTTCCGGCCATACCGTGCGGTGCCGTTCGGTGTACTCCGCGATCCGGCCGGGCTTCACCTGCAGGCAGAAGCAGTACCTGTTCATCATCTGTCCTTTGTGGAGCCCGGCCGGCAGCCGCGTCAGAAGTTGTACTGGTCGATATTCTTCGCGTCGAACACGGTGGGCGGGCCGAGCACGATCTCGCCGTTCGCGCCGATCGTGTAGTCACCCAGCTTGCCGGCCTTGAACTTCTGGCCCTGGGTGCCGGTGATCTGGCCCGACGACAGGGCGACACCCGCATACGCGGCGAGATAGCCGATATCGGCCGGGTTCCAGAGCGCGAACTCCTTCGCCGTGCCGTCCTTGACGTACTCGCGCATCTGGTTCGGGGTGCCCAGACCGGTGACCGCGACCTTGCCCTGGTAGCTCGAAGAGCTGACATAACGGGCCGTCGCCGCGATGCCGACAGTGGTCGGCGAAACGATGACCTTCAGGTTCGGGAACGACTGTAGCAGGCCCTGGGCCTCCTGGAACGACTTCTGGTCGTCGTCGTTGCCGTAGGCGATCTTGTCCAGCTTCAGGCCCGCGTTCTCCGGCTTGGCCAGTTCCTGCTTCATCACGTCGATCCAGGCGTTCTGGTTGGTGGCGTTGGGCGTCGCCGACAGGATCGCGATCTCACCCGAGCCGCCGGCCAGCTCACTGGCCATCTTCACCAGCTGCTGCCCGATGCCCTCGGTGCTGGCCTGGTTGATGAACACGTCACGGCAGTCCTTCGCCGCGTCCGAGTCGAACGCCACGACCTTGATCCCGGCACTGCGCGCCTGGTTGAGCGACGGGCACACCGCGTTCGGGTCGTTCGCGGCGATGCCGATCACGTCCTGCTGCTGCTGGATCAGCGTGTTGATGTAGCTGACCTGCGACGAGGCGCTGGCGTCGTTCGGGCCGACCAGCTTGTACTCGCCCTTCAGCTCGTCCAGCGCTGCCTTGCCGCCGCTGACCTCGATATCCGAGTACGGGTTGTTCAGCTGCTTCGGCAGGAACGCCATTTTCACGCCGGACTTCGTCGGCGCGTCCGGGTTCGCCTGCGCCGTGGACTGGCCGCCACCACCCGAACTCGAAGCGTCGTTCTTCGTGGTGCCACCGCACGCGGCCAGCGTCAGCACCAGGGCCGCCGACACCGCGCCGGCGAGGAGTCGTTTGGACATGGATCCGCCCTTCTATACGGTCGCCCGGCGCCTGAAACGGGCCCGGGTTCGGGTGACGATGTTCGGCAGGAGCACCGAGATGATCAGCAGCACGCCGGTGACGATGTTGAGCGCCTCGTTCGACACGTCCTGCAGGCGCAACGCGTTCTGCAGGGTGCCCAGCAGCACGACCCCCGCGAGCACACCGGGCAGCGTGCCCTTGCCGCCGAAGATGGACACCCCGCCCAGCAGCACGGCGGCCACCACGGCGAGCTCCAGCCCGAACCCGTTGTCGGCGCGGGCACTGGAATAGCGCAGTGTCCACAGCACACCGGCCAGGCCCGCGACCGCGCCGCTGACCACGTACAGCCAGAACTTCAAGCGCCCCACCCGGATCCCCGCGAACCGGGCCGCCTGGTCGCTCGCCCCGGCGGCGAAGACCGCGCGTCCGATCGGGGTCGCGTGCAGCACCACGCCGAAGATCACCGCCAGGATCATCAGTGGGATCAGCAGGTTCGGGATCGGGCCGCCGCCGATCGTGCCGGTGACCCAGGTCGTGTAGTCACGCGGGAAATCGGCGACCGCGTTGTCGCCGAGCACGACGAACGCGAGCCCCCGGTAGAGCGCCAGCGTGCCGATCGTGACCGCGAGCGAGGGCAGTTTCAGGACTGTCACGAAGAAACCGTTCAGCGCGCCGAGCACCGCGCCCAGCACGACACACAGCGGCATGATCGACTCGATCGTCATGCCCTTGTCCCACAGGTCGCCCATCACGGCCGAGGTGAGGCCGAGCGTGCTCGCGACCGAGAGGTCGATCTCGCCGGTGACGATCACGAACGTCATCGGCAGCGCCACCAGCGCGATCGGCAGCAGATCCAGCAGCAGGAAGGTGAAGTTCCGGCTGGTGCCGAAGTTCTCCACGGTGCCCGACGCGATCACCAGCACCAGCACCGTGATCACGATGACGGCGGCGTCCCAGCTCGCCAGCCGCGACAGCCACGCGGGGCGAATCCCTTTGTCAGACATGGGAATCCCTCTTCTTCAGTGCCCTCTGGACGCGGACCGCGACGAGCCGGTCGGCGCCGATGGCGAGCAGGATCAGCGCGCCGACGATCGCCTGCTGCCAGAACTGGTTGATGTCGAGCACCGCCAGCGCGCTGCCGATCACGGTCAGCAGGAGCGCGCCGAGCCCGGCGCCCCATACGGTGCCGCTGCCGCCGAACACCGCGACCCCGCCGACCACGGCGGCCGCCACGACGTTCAGCTCGTACCCGTTGCCCGCGGCGGCGTCGATCGTGCCGAACCGGGCGGCGAACAGGACCCCGGCGAGCCCGGCGAGGCCGCCGCTGACGAGGAACGCGGCGATCGTGTTCCGGCCGACCTTGATCCCGGCGAGTTCCGCGGCCTGCGGGCTCGAGCCCATCGCGTACAGTTCGCGGCCCGCGCGGTAGTTGCGCAGCACGATCCCGGCCACCACCAGGACGATGACCGCGATCAGCACCAGCCAGGGGACGCCCGCGATCGAGTCGTGCCCGAAGGACAGGAACGAGCCCGGCAGCTTGTCCGCGTTGATCTGCTGCCCGCCGGCCCAGAAGTAGATCACCCCGCGGTAGGCGTAGAGCGTGCCGAGGGTGACCACGAGCGCCGGCACCTGGCCGAACCGCACGAGCACCCCGTTGAGCAGCCCGCACACCGCGCCCACGCCGAGCCCCGCGAGCAGTGCGACGATCACCGGCAGGCCCTGGTTGTCGCGCAGCAGCGAACCGACCGTGAACGCCGACAGGCCCAGCACCGAGCCGACGGACAGGTCGATGTTGCGGGTGATCATCACGACCGCCTGCCCGACGGCCAGCACCGCCAGGATCGCGGTGCCCAGCAGGATGTCGCGAATGCTCTGCCCGGACAGGAATCGCGAGTTCTGCGTCGCGGTGAACACGATCAGCACGACGAGCGCGAGCACGATGCCCGACTCGCGGGCCTTGAACACGGTCCCGAACACCGAACGCCCTCCCGGAGCCGTCGCCTTGCGGGGCGCGGGCGTCGCCACCTTCGTCGCGTTCACGCCGCCTGTCCCATCGCCGCGAACATCACGGAGTCTTCGGTCGCGCCGGCGCGCGGGATCTCCGCGACGATCCGGCCTTCACGCATCACCAGCACGCGGTCGGCCATGCCGAGGACCTCCGGCAGTTCGGACGACACCATCACGACCGCGACACCTTCGGCCGCGAGCGAGGACATCAGCCGGTGCACCTCGGCCTTGGTGCCGACGTCGATCCCGCGTGTCGGCTCGTCCACGATCAGCACTTTCGGCGCCATGGCGAGCCATTTCGCGAGCACGACCTTCTGCTGGTTGCCGCCCGAGAGCGTGGCGACCGGGTCGCCGAGGCGGCGGTACCTGGTGTGCAACCGCTCGGTCCACCGCCGCGCCTCGCGCCGTTCCCCCGGCCCGAACAGGAAACCGAGCTTCGCCAGGGCGCGCGAGCGCGGCAGCGTCACGTTCCGCTCGATCGACAGGTCCATCACCAGGCCCTCCTGGCGGCGGTCCTCCGGGACGAGCGCCATACCGGCGGCCATCGAGGCCCGCGGCGCGCCCGGTTTGAGGCGTTTCCCGTTGAGCTTCACGGTGCCCGCGTCCCGCTGGTCGACGCCGAACACCGCCTGCACGACCTCGGAGCGGCCGGCGCCGACGAGCCCCGCGAACGCGACGATCTCCCCTGCCCGCACGGAAAACGAGATATCGCGGAAGGCGCCTTCGCGGGTGAGACCAGCCACCTCGAGCACGACCGCGCCCGGTTCGACGTCCTGCTTGGGAAAGAGCGTGCCGAGCTCGCGGCCGACCATGCGGCGCACCATCTCGTCCACGGTGAGGCCGGCCATCGGGTCGGTGGACACGTGCCGGCCGTCGCGCATGATCGTGACGCGCTGGCAGAGCTGGGTGATCTCCTCGAAGCGGTGGGAGATGAACATGATCGCCGCGCCCGCGTCGCGCAGCGTCCGCGCGACCGAGAACAGCCGCTCGACCTCGACGAGGCTCAGCGCGGCGGTGGGCTCGTCCATGATCAGCACCCGCGCGTCCGCGGAAAGCGCTTTCGCGATCTCGACGATCTGCTGGTCGGCGATCGAGAGCCCGCGGGCGGGGCGCGACGGGTCGATCCGCACGCCCAGCCGGGCGAACAGCTGCTCGGCCTCGGCCCGGATCGCCGCCCGGTCGATCATGCCGAGGCGGCCGCGCGGATGCCGGCCCATCACGATGTTTTCGGCGACCGACAGATCCGGGAACAGCGTGGGTTCCTGGTAGATCACCGCGATCCCGGCCGCCTTCGCGTCCGCCGGCGTGGCGAACTCGACCGGTTCGCCGTCCACCAGCAGCGTTCCGCTGTCCGGGCGGTGCACACCGGCCAGCATCTTGACGATGGTCGACTTGCCCGCGCCGTTCTCCCCCACCAGGGCGTGTGCCTCGCCGGCATACAGCGGGAACGACACCCCGGCCACGGCGGCCACCGCGCCGAACGATTTCGTGACCCCGCGGACCTCCAGCAACGGCACCGAGCCCTCGTCGTGCCGCGTCATTGCGACCTCCGAATTGAAAGGTTTCACAAACCTGGCGCGGTGACGCTACTATGCATGGGATCACACTGTCAATGAACCGAAAAGCACCAAGGCCAGAAGGGGTTCGCGGGTCAGCAGTCGCTGGGTGCGACAATCGTCCACGCAGTGTTACGTTTCAACGGAGGCAACCCCATGGCGGTCCCGGATTCCCACGAGGCTGCGCCGGCCGAGGTCCGCGCGCCGGGTGTCAAAGATGTCGCGGCGGCCGCCGGCGTCTCGCTCGGCACGGTGTCGAACGTACTCAACCGGCCGGACCGGGTCAGCCCGCGCACCCGGGCGAAGGTCGAAGCCGCCATGGCCGAGCTGAAGTTCGTGCGCAACGAGTCGGCCCGGCAGCTGCGCGCCGGGCGGAGCCGGGTGATCGGATACGTCATGCTCGACGGCCGCAACCCGTTCTTCACCGATGTCGCGGCCGGGATGGAGGACGCGGCCGACGAGAGCGACCTGTCGCTGTTCCTGTGCAACAGCGACAACCGGCCGGAGCGCGAAAGCGCTTACCTGAACCGCCTCGAACAGCAGCGCGTGCAGGGAATCCTCGTCACCCCCGTCGATCCCGACGCGTCCACTTTGGACGAAACGGCGCTGCGCGGAACGCCGGTGGTGATCGTCGACCGCACCCGCGACGCCGCCACGCACTGCTCGGTCGCGGTGGACGACGTCCACGGCGGGCGGATCGCGGTGCAGCACCTGCTCGAGATGGGGCACGAGCGCATCGCGTTCATCGGCAGCCCGGTGACGCTCGGCCAGGTGCGTGACCGGCGCGAAGGGGCGCTACTCGCGCTGCAAGAGGCGGGGCTGTCGCCGGACCACCTCGTCGACCTGACCACCGCGGCCCTGACCGTGGCGGACGGCCGCAACGCCGGCGAGCGCCTGGCGGGCCTGCCCGCATCGACGCGCCCGACCGCGGCGTTCTGCGTCAACGACCTGATCGCGCTCGGGCTGCTGCAAACGTGCGTGAGCCTGCACCTGCGTGTCCCGGACGATCTGGCGATCGTCGGCTACGACGACATCGACTTCGCCGCGGCGGCCGCCGTGCCGCTCACCTCGGTCCGCCAGCCGCGCCGCGCGCTCGGCCGAACGGCCGCGGAACTGCTGCTGCAGGAGGCGACCGATCCCGCGCACGAGCACCAGCAGGTGATGTTCACCCCGGAGCTGGTGGTGCGCGCGTCGACCCGCTCGGCGTCCTGAAGTCACCAACCCGGCAACCGGAACCGTTCGAAACACAACCGACAAACTGCGGAAACAAGTGGTTTAGTCCTGTTTGCTCGATTTCGCGGACATGGAATTGTTCGATCGGGCAGGTTATTCGGTCCTGATGGCCGGCGGCGGTCACAATTGCGCTTCGAACCATCACGCCATCTGGTCTTGACCACTCCTGGAGCAGAGGCTGTCCGGGATTCGCCCGTCGTTCAGCCGGACGGACGAACCCGTGTCACACCGGCGAAAGGAGTCGAAGCGGATGGCAGCTCCGCTGGACATGTCCTCGACCGAAGCGCAGCCCGAATCCGTCGTCACCGGAATGGGCAAAGCGATCGAGGGGCGTTCCCTGGGTCAAATCGCATGGCTCCGGCTGAAACGGGACAGATGGGCGATGGCCGGCGCCATCGTGGTCGTGGTGCTGATTCTCGGCGCGCTCGCCTCGCTCGTGCTCGACGCGACCGGTGTGCTGCAGCCGAACACGTATCACCCCGACCTGATCGACGCGACGTACGGCCGTCCGACCGGCGCCTTCGGCGGGATCAGCTGGGCGCATCCGCTCGGCGTCGATCCGTCGAACGGGCGCGACCTGCTGGCGAGAATCCTGGTGGGTTCCCAGTTTTCGCTGCTCATCGCCGCCGGCTCGACGCTGCTGTCTGTCGTGATCGGGGTCGCGCTCGGGCTCGTCGCCGGGTTCGCCGGCGGCTGGGTGGACACCCTGATCAGCTGGCTGATGAACGTGTTCCTCGCGTTCCCGTTGCTGCTGTTCGCGATCGCGCTGTCCGGTGTCGTCCAGCAGTCCGCGTTCGGGCTGTCCGGGAACGCCCTGCACGTGGCCGTGCTGATCTTCGTGATCGGCTTCTTCAACTGGCCCTACATCGGCCGTATCGTGCGCGGGCAGACGCTTTCCTTGCGGGAGCGCGAGTTCGTCGAGGCGGCCCGCAGTCTCGGCGCGCGCGGCGGTTACATCCTGCGCCGCGAACTGCTGCCGAACCTGTTCGCCCCGATTCTGGTCTATACCACGCTGCTGATCCCGACCAACATCCTGTTCGAGGCCGCGCTGTCCTTCCTCGGCGTCGGCCTGCACCCGCCGACCCCCAGCTGGGGCGGGATGCTCTCGGACGCGGTCAACAACGGTTCGTACTCGGCCGATCCGGAGTACGTGCTGGTGCCGGGCATCGCCATCTTCATCACCGTGATGGCCTTCAACCTGCTCGGCGACGGTTTGCGCGACGCGCTCGACCCGCGGGCGAGATAGCGCTTTCTGAGTTTCTCCCTTCCCCACCTGAGTACGAGGAGCGTGGTACCGCGATGAAACGGCGGAATCTGATCGGCATGGCACTGGCCATGACGGGGCTGAGCCTGGTCTCGGCCTGCGGTGGCGGCGGAACGAGCGGCGGCAGCGCCGGTAGCGCGGCCTACAGCGCGGGCAACACCTCGGTGGTCAACGCCTCCGAGGCGACCGGCGGCACGCTGAACTACGGCATGACCAACACGCCGGACTCGCTCGACCCCGGCAACACCTACTACGCCTTCATGTGGAACTTCTCGCGGCTGTATGCGAGCCCGCTGCTCACCTACAACCCCGTGCCGGGCGCCGACGGGCTCAAGCTCGTCCCGGACCTGGCCACCGGCCTCGGCCAGGTCAGCGACAACGGGCTGACCTGGACCTATCACATCAAGTCCGGGATGACGCTGTCCGACGGCGAGCCGATCACGACCGCGCAGATCAAGTACGCCGTCGAGCGCGGCAACTTCGCGAAGGACGTGCTGCCCAACGGCCCGAGCTACTTCCAGCAATACCTCGCGGACCCGGCGAAGTACCAGGGCCCGTACAAGGACAAGTCACCGGGCGGGCTGTCGTCGATCGAGACCCCGGACGACACGACGATCGTGTTCCACCTGGCGCAGCCGTTCGCGGACTTCGACTACCTGGTGACCAGCCCGCAGACCGCGCCCGTGCCGCAGAGCAAGGACACCGGCGCCAACTACCAGTCCGAGCCGGTCGCCTCGGGCCCGTACATGATCAAGCCGGGCTCGTTCAACCCGAACACCGGCGTCACGCTGGTGAAGAACCCGAACTGGAAGCAGTCGGACACCCCGACCGTGAAGCAGTACGCCGACCAGATCAACCTGACCTACAACATCTCCGGCGACGACCTGGACAACCGGCTGCTGGGCGGCTCGATGGACCTCGACGCCTACGGCACCGGGCTGCAGACCGCGGCGCGGGCGAAGGTGCTGAACAACGCGACGCAGAAGAAGAACGCGGATGCCGCGCTGTCCGGTTTCCTGTGGTACTTCCCCATCAACACACAGGTGATCGACAACGTCGACTGTCGCAAGGCGATCGAGTACGCGGCGGACAAGACGCTGTTCCAGAACGCCTACGGTGGCGCGGAAGCCGGTGGCGACATCGCCAGCACGGTGCTCCCGCCGAGCGTGGTCGGCTACCAGAAGTTCGACGACTACGAGGCCACCACACAGCCCACGGGCGACCTCGCGAAGGCGAAGGACGAGCTGACCAAGTGCGGCAAGCCGGACGGGTTCTCCTTCAACATCGCCGTCCGCGGCGACCGCCCGAAGGAGGTCCAGACCGCGCAGGCGCTGCAGCAGTCACTGCAGAAGATCAACGTCAAGACGGACATCCTGCAGTACCCGACCGGCGACTACGGCACCAGCTTCGCGGGCTCGCCGCAGTTCATGAAGGACCACAACATCGGCATGAACACCTACGGGTGGGCCGCGGACTGGCCGGAGGGTTTCGGCTTCCTGTCCCAGATCTCCGACGGCCGCGCGATCCGCTCGGCGGGCAACTCGAACATGGAGATGCTCAACGACCCGCAGGTGAACCAGCTGCTGGACCAGGCGGCCGCGGCGCCGGACGCCGGTACCCGCAACGGGATCTACGGCCAGATCGACAAGATCATGATGGACCAGGCCGTGATCCTGCCGGAGCTGTACGCCAAGTCGTTGCTGTACCGGAACCCGAGCCTGACGAACGTGTTCGTCACGGAGGCCTACGGAATGTACGACTACACCCAGATCGGCAAGAAGTAGGTGAAGGCACCGGTGGCCGGCGGTGACCCCGCCGGCCACCGCCGCCGTCCAGTGTGATCACGTTCAGCCTCCGCCGGCTGATCTCGGCCGTGATTCTGCTGCTCGTGGTGAGCATCGTGACGTTCGGCATCTTCTTCGTGGTGCCGCGCCTCGCCGGGCAGACCACCGACCAGCTGGCCGCCAACTTCGTCGGCAAGAGTCCCAATATCCAGGTCCTGCACGAGATCGAGGCGCGCCTCGGGCTCGACCAGCCGCTGTACGAGCAGTACTGGCATTTCGTGAAGGGCGTCGTCGCCGGTGAGGACTACGACACCGGCACGCAGATCGTGCACTGCTCCGCACCGTGCTTCGGCTACTCGTTCAAGAGCCAGCTGCCGGTGTGGCCGCAGATGCTCGACGTGCTGCCGGTGACCGTGTCGCTCGCGATCGGCGCGGCGATCCTCTGGGTCGTCACCGGGGTCGGCGTCGGCGTGCTTTCCGCGCTGCGCCGTGGTTCCTGGTTCGACCGGGCCGCGATGACCACGGCGCTCGCCGGGGTTTCGCTGCCGGTGTTCTTCACCGCGCTGATCTGCCTCGCGCTCTTCCGTGACACCATCCCGATCTTCCCGGACGCCGGCACCTACATCGCGTTCGCGGACAACCCGGGCCGCTGGTTCTGGGCGCTCGTGCTGCCGTGGGTGACGCTCGCTTTCCTGTACGCGGCGCTCTACGCGCGGCTGACCCGCGCCGGCATGCTCGAAACCCTCGGTGAGGACTTCATCCGCACCGCGCGGGCGAAGGGGCTGCCGGAGCGGACGGTCGTGGTCAAGCACGGCCTGCGCGCCACCCTGACCCCGATCCTGACGATCTTCGGTCTCGACCTCGGCCTTCTGCTCGGCGGCGCTGTCCTCACGGAAACCGCTTTCTCGTTACCGGGGCTGGGACATTTCGCGATCCTGGCGATCCAGAACAACGACCTGCCGGAGATCCTGGGCGTCACCATGCTGGCCGGTTTCTTCATCGTGCTGGCGAACCTGGTGGTCGACATCGGGTACGCCGTCGTGGACCCGAGGGTGCGGTACTCATGAGCTTCCTGGAACTGAAGGACCTGCGGGTGCACTTCCCCACCGCGGACGGGCTGGTGAAGTCCGTGGACGGGCTGTCGTTCTCCCTCGAACGGGGGCGGACGCTCGGCATCGTCGGCGAGTCCGGGTCGGGCAAGAGTGTCACCAGCCTCGCGATCATGGGGCTGCACAAGGGGGCCGAGGTGTCCGGCGAGATCCGGCTCGGCGGGCAGGAGCTGGTCGGCGCGAGCGCCGAGGAGGTGCGGCGGCTGCGCGGCAAGCGGATGGCGATGATCTTCCAGGACCCGCTGTCGTCGCTGCACCCGTACTACACGATCGGGCAGCAGATCGTGGAGGCGTACCGGCTGCACAACAAGGTCACCAAGCAGGTGGCGCGCAAGCACGCGATCGATCTGCTCGCCAGGGTGGGCATCCCGCAGCCACGGTCGCGTGTGGACGATTACCCGCACCAGTTCTCCGGCGGGATGCGGCAGCGGGCGATGATCGCGATGGCGCTCTCGTGCGACCCCGAGCTGCTGATCGCGGACGAGCCGACCACCGCGCTCGACGTGACCGTGCAGGCGCAGATCCTGGACCTGATCAGGGATCTGCAGGAGGAGTTCCACTCCGCGGTCGTCATCATCACGCACGATCTCGGCGTGGTCGCCGAACTGGCCGACGACATCCTGGTGATGTACGCGGGCCGGGTCGCCGAGTACGGTCCGGCGGCCGAACTGTTCGACCAGCCACGGCATCCCTACACCTGGGGCCTGCTCGGGTCGATGCCGCGGCTGGACCGCGACCGCGCCGACCGGCTGCGGCCGATCCCCGGCACTCCCCCGAGCCTGATCAACCCGCCGCCCGGCTGCCCGTTCCATCCGCGCTGCGCGTTCGCCGACCGCACCGGTGGCGCGAGCCAGAGCATCGTGCCGGAGCTGACCGGGGACGGGCACCGGGTCGCCTGTCACCTGCCCGCGGACACCCGGCGGGAGCTGTGGGAGACCGAGGTCAGGCCGAACCTGTGACCGAACTACGTGAGACTGCGAGCACCGCGATGACCGACCCGACCACCATGCTCGAGGTTTCCGGGCTGCGGAAGCACTTCCCGGTCCGCCGCGGGCTGCTGCAGCGCACGGTCGGTGCCGTGCGGGCCGTGGACGGCCTGGACTTCACCGTCCACAAAGGAGAGACCCTGTCGCTCGTCGGCGAGTCCGGCTGCGGCAAGACCACCACCGGCCGGCTGCTGACCCGGCTGCTGGAGCCCACCGCCGGGCAGATCCTGTTGGAGGGCAACGACATCACGCATCTGTCGGCGGCGCGGATGCGGCCGCTGCGGCGTGACGTGCAGATGGTGTTCCAGGACCCGTACTCCTCGCTCAACCCGCGGCACACCGTCGGCGCGATCATCGGGGCGGCGTTCAAACTGCAGAAGATGCCCACCGAGCAGGGCGTCAAGCGGGCCGTGCAGGAGCTGCTGGAACTCGTCGGCCTGAACCCGGAACACTACAACCGGTACCCGCACGAGTTTTCCGGCGGGCAGCGGCAGCGCATCGGCATCGCACGGACGCTCGCGCTGCGCCCCAAGCTGATCGTCGCGGACGAACCGGTGTCCGCGCTCGACGTGTCCATCCAGGCGCAGGTGATCAACCTGCTGGAGGACCTGCGGCACGAGCTGGGCCTGACCTACGTGATGATCGCGCACGACCTGTCCGTGGTGCGGCACGTGTCCGACCGGGTCGCGGTGATGTACCTCGGCAAGATCGTCGAGCTGGCGGACGCGGACCGGTTATACGCGAACCCGCACCACCCCTACACGGTCGCACTGCTTTCGGCTGTCCCCCGGCCCGATCCGAAACGCCGCGCGAAACGCGACCGCATCCGGCTCACCGGCGAGACCCCGAGCCCGCTGTCACCGCCGCCGGGCTGCCGGTTCAGCACGCGATGCTGGAAGGCGCAGGACATCTGCCGGGTCCAGGAACCGCCGCTGGCAGCGCTGCCGGGCGGGTCCGAGGTGGCCTGTCATTTCCCGGAGAACCCGCCGGTGGCCTGAGGACCGTTTCCGTCCGGGCCGAGTGGGGCACCCGGTGCGGATGAGCGACGACCGAGTGGCACCGCTGATGGTGCGAGAGCGAGAGCGGAAGTTCGATCTTGATTCCGGCCGGCCGGTGCCCGGGCTGGACGACACCGGTCCGGTGGCCGCGCAGCGCGGGCCGGAACGGGTGGTGCTGGACGCCGCCTATTTCGACACCGACGATCACCGCCTGCTGCGACACGGCATCACCCTGCGCAGACGCACAGGCGGCGCGGATGCCGGCTGGCATCTGAAACTGCCGGCGGGTTCGGGCGTCCGTGACGAGGTTCAGCTGCCGCTGGACGCCGGTGACGGCACCGTTCCGGGTGAGCTGGCCGACCGGGTCCAGGCCGAGACCGGCGGGCGCGACCTCGTCGAGATCGCGCACCTGCGGACGGAGCGCTACAACTACGACCTGACGAACCAGGCGGGCGGGCGGCTCGCGGTGCTGTCGGACGACCACGTCAGCGCCGAAATGGCGGGACGCGTGCTGCGTCTGGACGGCTGGCGTGAGCTGGAGGTCGAGCTCGAACCCAGCGCCGACCCGGATCTGCTCGACGTCCTCGGCGACGCGCTGACCCGGGCGGGTGCCCGGCCTGCGCACTGGCCGTCGAAGCTGCGCCGGCTGCTGGCCGGCGTGCTGCCCGACGAGACCGAAATCGGGTCCACCGCCGGGGATGTGGTCATGGCCTACGTGCGGGCGCAGGTCGAGGCCGTGCGGCGGCAGGACCTCGCGGTGCGCGGCGACGAGGACGACGCGGTGCACAAGCTGCGCGTCGCGATGCGGCGGCTGCGCAGCACGCTCTCCAGCTTCCGGCGGGTGCTCGACCGCTCGCGCACCAAGGCGATCTCCGACGAGCTGAGGTGGGCGGGGCTGGTGTTGTCCGATGCCCGCAGCACCGAGGTGATGCGTGGCCTGTTCGCCGACGAGTTGTCCACGCTGGACGCCGACGTCACCGCGGCGAGGCTCGCCCTGAACCGGCACTTCGACCGCGCGGCGGCGGACGCCCGGGCCGCCATCCTCGACACCCTCAACGGTCAGCGCTATGCGACGCTGCTGGGATCGCTGGAGGCCCTGATCGCCGATCCCCCGTTCACCGCACACGCCGACGAGCCTGCGCGAACGGAACTGCGGCACGCGCTCAGGCGTGCGCATCGCCGGCTCGCCGAGGCGGTCGAGCATCTCGACGACGCCGAGGACATCGACGCGGGACTGCACGAGGCGCGGAAGAAAGCCAAGCAGGCCCGGTACGCGGCCGATGCGGTGGCGCCCGCGTCCGGCCGGCGGGTGCGGCGATGGGGCAAGGCCGCGAAGGGAATCCAAGCCACGCTCGGGGATTATCACGATCTCGTCGAAGTGCGCGCATTGCTGTACCAGCTGCGCCGGCAGGGCACGGTGAGTTCGCAGGCCGCGTTCGTGTTCGGCATCTTGCATGAACGCGCGACCACACATGGGACGGCGCTGCACGAGCGCTTCACGCGGCAGTGGCGGGAATTCGAGCGGCTCGGCTAGGAGCGATGCACATTGTCGGCCGTCCGGTTACCGGATGAGGAAATCGCCACTGCCGGACCGCGTGCCGTGCTCGCGGGCGCACCGGCCGAGGCGGCCGCTCCGGCCGCGCCACAATTCGACTGCGGGCGGGACTATTCGTATAACAACGGCTCACTCGGTGTGGAGGTCGTCACCATCGGCATTCTCGACTCCGGTGGCGTGTACGGCCACCTGCAATTCTTCGGCCCGCACGGAACGATCGGCAATTCGGCCGACTCGAGCGCCGACAGCGCCGATATCCGGATCAATCCGTCCCAGTCGACCAAGGACGGCGACCTGTGGTGCGACCGGTTCTGGCGCCGCAACAGCAATGGGACCTACACGCAGATCGGCCCGGACACCTGCGTCACCGTTTGACGGATTCACCGGTGCCGGGCGAGGTATGGTCCTCCAGCCCGGCACCGGGCGGCCCGCGGTAGCAACGGGCCCGCGTGCCCGCCCTCCCCCAGGAGGCGGGCGTGGTCTGCGCATATCTGTCCACTCAGGACACCGGTGGCACAAAAAAGCCGCCCTGTCCGGAGCATCCGTGGGCGGCCGACGTCAGACGTAGGTCAGCACAGCCACCGAAGCCGCCGCGAACAGGCTCGCCACTCGTATGTCATGCGGCTATTTTCGCGGCCGGCGGGCAACGGCGTCAAAGCATTTTCCGAAGCCACGGCCGTACCCACGTACCCCCGTACCGGGGCAGAATGGGCCCATGACCGACGTACCCGCCCCTGTTCAGCGGATCCTCGACGCCATCGACGCCGGGGACACCGCGGCATTCGTGCGCGCCTTTGACGCCGACGGCGTGGTCGACGACTGGGGCCGGGAGTTCCGCGGCCACGATCGGATCCGTGCCTGGAGCGACAAGGAGTTCATCGGCGTGCAGGTCAGCTTCAGCGACCTCACCGTGGCGGAGCCGGGCAACCCGGTGACGATCCGGGTCCAGGTGGGCGGCAACGGGTTCAACGGCCCGTCCGGGTTCACGTTCGACGTCCGGGGCGATCACGTGCACCGGATGACGATCACGGCCTGACTTCGAGGTCGTCGATCCAGATCCGCAGCGCCGACCGGGTCTCGCGCAGCGTGCGGGCCGGCTCGCCGAGGCCCGTGAGCGCCCGGCGGCGGCGTTCCAGCTTCGCCGAGCGGTACCGCGGGAACGCCAGTTTCAGGCTCATGTCGAGCATTTCCGTGTGATACGACAGCAGTTCGCCGATCCGGCGCGGCAGCGACCACGGTTCGTCGCCCTCGCACAGGTCGAGCACCCAGCCCTGGATGCGGGCGTACTCGGCGGCGACCTGGCGGCCGCGGCGCGCCACCGAACCGGGCGTCTCCCCCGGCCGGCCGCACGCGATGATCACCGCGTCCGCTTCCTCCTGCAGCGCCACCGCCCGGTCGACGAGCTGGAGCAGCGTGCCCAGGCGCAACAACCGGGCCGCGGCCGGATCGAGCTGGACGGAGCCCGGGCCGTCACGGCGAACAGCGAACCCGCGCCATCGCAAGCGCATGGCTTACGATAGCGCGCTTCCGGGCAATCCGGTCAGCCCTCGTGCGGTGGCCGGTGACCCGCCGGGTCGTGGTGCAGCACGTGGTGCGCGATCTCCAGCGCCGCGTCGGCGGCATGCCGCTCGAGTGGCCGCCCCATGCCGATCGACCGGCCGAGCGAGTCGAGCAGCCGCGACACGACGAACAGCACGTACTCGACGTTCACCTCGACCTCGTCCTGGGCGTTCATCCGGCGGCGCAGCTCCTGCGCCGCCTCGTGCAGCGTCTTCGCCGTGTCCTCGGGAGCGATCTCCGTCATGCGTCCAACTTAGGCCGCACCGTGGTTAGGTGGGCCCATGAGTGCTGACGAGGTGCGCGACGGTGTCTCGCTGACCCACCTGGACCAGTCCCTGTTCGACGGGGCCGAGGCGGTCAAGCGCGATCTCGTGGACTATCTCGACGCGGTCTCCGGCCGGATGATCCCGCGGCTGCGCGGCCGGCCGCTGTCGGTGATCCGGGTGCTGCGCGGCCAGGACGCGTTCATGCAGAAGAACCTGCCGAAGTACACCCCGGACTGGGTGCCGCGCACCACGATCTGGGCCGAAAGCTCGCAGCGCCGGGTCACCTACGCCCTGTGCGACGACCGGCGCACGCTGCTGTGGTTCGGGAACCAGCGGGCGATCGAGTACCACCCGACGCTGTCGCACGCCGAGCAGCCGGCCCACCCGACGCATCTGGTGCTCGACCTCGACCCGCCGGAAGGCAGTGACTCGTTCGCGCTCGCGGTCCGCGCCGCGCATCTGGTCCGCCAGGCGCTGGCCGACGCCGGACTCGCGGGCGCGGTGAAAACCAGTGGCGCCAAGGGAGTTCACGTCTTCGTGCCGCTCGAGGAGAACGTGGACGCCGAGCAGGCCGCCGCGGCGGGGCGTGCACTGGCCGCGCGAGCCGAGCGGATCGATCCGGTGCTCGCGACGACAGCGTTCATCCGGGAAGACCGCGGTGGCAAGGTTTTCCTCGACTCCACGCGGGCCGGCAGCGCGACCGTGGTCTCGGTGTACAGCCCGCGGGCGCGGCCCGGCCTGCCGGTGTCCTTCCCGCTGCCGTGGGACCAGCTCGACTCGGTCACGCCACGCGATTTCACCGTGCACACGGCGCTTGGCGCGCTCGCCGACCGCGACCCGTGGACCGAGCTCATGCCACCGCCACAACGGATTCCCGACGACGTACTCGAAGAGGGCCGGGCCATCCCGGTGGCCCGGGTGCAGGCGATGCACGAGGGCAAGCGCCGCGCCCGGGCCCGCCGGGAAGCCGGAGAGTGACCCGGTGCCCGCCGTGAGCGGGAGTGGGGCGAGCACCGGATCAGCGACGGGTCACCGCGTGGTGAGCCCGTAGCCGTAAGGGAACAGCGGGTGGTAGTCGCGGTCCCCGATGTTGATCGGCTCCTGGTCCTCGCTGCGCGGCCAGGTGACCGACAGCTTGCCGCTGAACTGCTTCCGGCCGAACAGCACGTCCGCCACCCCGGCGCCCTCGCTGCCCGGCAGCCAGGACATCACGAAAGCGTCCATCTTGGACAGTTCGTCGGTGACGATCTGCGGGCGCCCCGCCACATCCAGCACGACGCACGTCTTGATCGCGCCGCACACCTTGTCGATGTTCGCCCGGTCGGCCGCCGAGATGTTCAGCGTGTGACCGTTGCCCACGTCGCCGACCCCCTCGGCGTACGGGGTCTCGCCGATGACCACAACACCCACATCGGAGCCGGCGGTGGGCGCCGACGCGTCGGCGCTGTAGGTCACGTTCTTCGCGACCTGCTGGATGCCCTGCAGGATCGTGGTGCCGGGGATCGTGTTCCCCGACATGCCCTGCCAGGTGACGGTCCAGCCGCCGGCCTGGTTGCCGATGTCGTTCGCGTTGACGCCGGCCACGTAGATCTTCTGCGAAGGCCTCAGCGGCAGCGCCTTGTCCGAGTTCTTCAGCAGCACCTGCGACTCCGCGACCGCCTGGCGGGCGACCGCGCGGTGCTGCGGCGAGCCGACCGTGCCGATGTTCGTGCGGTCGGTGTAGGGGTGCTCGAACAGGCCCAGTTCGAACTTCGAGGTGAGGATCCGGCTCACCGCGTCGTTGATCCGGGAAATCGGCACCCGGCCGGCCTGTACCTCGCCGGTCAGCGCCTGCTCGAACTGCGGCGCGGTGTTGGGTTCCATGAACATGTCGATGCCCGCGTTGACCGCGGTCCGCACCTGCGTGGCGTAGTCGCCGGGCAGCTGGTGGATGGCCTCCCAGTCACTGATCAGGAACCCGTCGAAGCCGATCTTCTGCTTCAGCACGTCCGTCAGCAGTTCCTTGTTGGCGGTCATCTTCACCGGGGTGCTGCCGGGCCGGTCGGTCCACTGCACGCTGGAGAACGACGGCATGATGCTGGACGCGTTGTGCTCGCGCACCGCGGTCACGTACGGGGCGAGGTCGATCTTGGCGAAATGGTCCCAGTCGGTGATCGTCACGCCCTGGTCGATCGTGTACGTGCCGCTGGTCGACGTGCCGTAGGTGGTGTCACCGTCACCGGCGAAGTGTTTCGGCGTGGCCAGCACCCGGTCCCGCTTGGCCAGGTCCGAGCCCCCGTTGCCCTGGAAACCGTCGATCGCGGTTTCCATCTGCTGCACCAGCTGCGGGTCCTCGCCGAAGCTCTCGTAGGTGCGGCCCCAGCGCTCGTCACGGGTGACACAGACACAGGGCGCGAACACCCACTGCGGGCCGGTCGCCCGCGTCTCGGTCGCGGTGATCTGCTCGACTTGGCGCACCAGGCCGGGGTCGCGGGTTGCGCCGAGGCCGACGTTGTGCGGGAAGATCGTGGCGCCGACGAGGTTGCCGTCGCCGTGCACGGAGTCGATGCCGTACAGGATCGGGATGTGCAGCCGGGTCGCCAGCGCGTGGGACTGGTAGCCGTCGACCATGTCCGCCCAGGCCTGCGGCGTGTTCTGCGCCGGGGTCGAACCGCCGCCGGAAAGGACTGAACCAAGGGCCAGCGAGGTGATCTGGGTCTGGTCGGCGTCGATGGCGCCGCGCTCGGCCTGGGTCATCTGGCCGATCTTCTCGGCCACCGTCATCCGCCCGAGCAGGTCGGAAACCCGCTGCGCGACGGGCAGCCGGGCGTTGAGGTAGGCGGGGGTTCGTTCGGCGGTGTCCGGTGCTGCGGCCGCCGGCACCGCGGTCGCGGTCAACGCCGCGATCGCGACCACCACACCGGCGAAGCGGGCACGTCTGGGTATGTGCGTTCTCACGCGGTCCTCCTTCATCGCAGGACAAATGCGTAATGTTGCGGCTCACAACATATTCCAGAACCGAGCACGGGGGAATACGCCGAAAGTCGCATTCGAGAGGACTCAGCGGGTGAAGGTCCAGTCCATTCGATCATCCACAGTGGACGGTCAGCGCCACCAGGGGCGGTGCCGCTGCCGCGCCACGACGGCCGCTGGTTCGACCAATTCGGTCAGCCGCGGCGTCAGGTGCTTGAGATGCTCGCTCACCCATAGTGCGCAGGTCAGGTCCGCCGCCGTGGCCCCCTCGGCGAGCGGGTCCCGGAACGCCGGCGGCGCGAGCACCGGCACCGCGCTGCGATCGGCCCGGCCGAGCCGTGAGCCGAGGTAGTCCATCCAGGCCGCGATCTGGCCCGCCTGCTCGCTGAGCGCCTTGCGCACCGGGTCATTGCCGACGTCCGGGCTCGGCAGTCCCGCGAGCGAGTGCCCGGTCAGCCGCGCCCGGGTCGTACCGGAGGTCAGCCGCCACAGGTCTTCCTTCGGCACCCGCTTCGCGCCCTGCTCGGCGAGGAACCCGCGCAGCGCGTCGTCGAGCCGCACACCGGCGGTGATCGCGTCCGAGGCGTCGGGCTCGGTGTGGCGCAGGCCGAGCGCCCAGTCCACCGCGTGCGCCAGGTACACGCTGCTGCTGCGCAGCGCGTCCGCGAGATCGTCCGCCACCAGCGTCGCGGCCCCGCGCGGCCAGAACACGGCACCGACCAGGATGCTGACCGCGCAGCCGAGCGCGACGTCCTCGATCCGCAGCACACCGATCTGCCAGCCCGCCGGCGCGAGCAGATTGAACAGCAGCGAGATCACCACCGTGAACGCCGCCTGCCCCGCGGTGAACGGCAGCGCCCCCGGCGCGTACGCCGCGACGAGCACCGCGACCGGCAGCGCGATCCAGAGCGCCGTGGCGCCGGTGCCGATCGCGAGCAGCAGCGCGGCGCCGAGCACGAACCCGATCGCGGTGCCCAACAGCGCCCGCAGCGCTGTCGCCCCGGTCGACGAGGCGGTCGTGCGCAGCACCGA
Source organism: Amycolatopsis sp. GM8 (assembly GCF_021653975.1). GTDB lineage: Bacteria > Actinomycetota > Actinomycetes > Mycobacteriales > Pseudonocardiaceae > Amycolatopsis_E. The sequence continues at coordinate 474,108 of NZ_JAJKFK010000004.1, forward strand.
GAGGGTGCCGAGCACGACCCAGAACCCGTGCTGCACCCCCGTCAGGTCGGCGACCGCCACGGCGGCGGCCAGCGCCAGCGCGCCGCGGACACTGTTGAGGAACCACACCGAACGCAGGCTCGCGTGCCGCGAAACGACGCCGGCCACCCCGGCGAGCCGGCGCTCGCTCATGGCCGCGTCCTGGAAGTTCTGGCCGAACCAGCGCCGGCGCCCGTCGGCCACCACGCCGGGCTCGGCCCGGTCCACCGCGATCAGCGCGTCGGCCGCCGCGGTGTGCGCGGCGACGGCCGTCGTCCGCGCGTGGAACGACAGGTGCAGGGCGTCGTGGTAGCCGTCGCCGTCGGTGCGCAGCCCGCGCAGGTAGTCGACACTCGCGGCGAGACTCCGTTCGAGCCGCTCCAGTTCGACATTGGCCGGCTGGCCGTCCATCAGCGCGCCGATCGTGCGCAGCAACTCACTTGTGTCCGCCAGCAGTTGCCGTTCCACGTCGGCGACGCGGGACAGGTCGCGAAACTCCCGCAGGCTGTCGGTGATGACGAACGTGCACCATTCCAGCAGTCCGACGAGGCTGTCGAGCGCCTGGTCCGCCGTCGCCAGCCCGGTCGGCCGGTACGGGGTCGCGGTGAACGCGCCCATCAGCTCGTGCTTCGCGTCGATCGCCGCCTCGCGGTACTTCGGGTCCGTGTCCCCGCGCAGCGCGGCGTCGAGCAGGTCGGCGAGCGCCCGGGCGCTGCGCGCGGCCCCGTCCCGCAACGCGAAACCCGGCGACCGCGGGGAGAACACGAGCACCGCGATCGTGCCGGCGATCGAGGCCAGCCACCAGCCTTCGAGCCGGGCGGGCACCATGCTCATCTCCCCCGGCGACGCCGCGGGAAGCACGTACGCGAGCAACGCGGCCGTGCCGCCCGAAGCCGCGTTCGGCCCGCCGATCCCCGCGAACAGCACGGCGAACGCGACCGGGATGGTGATCAGCGAAGCCAGCAGGACCGACGAGTTCACCGCGGTGCCGATGACGAGCAGCGCGCTGCCGGTGAGCGCGAGCCCGGCGTGCGCGCGCAGCTTGTCCCGCCACCCGCCGCCGAACGACGCCAGCACCAGCGTGGCGAACCCGCCGAACGCGGCGAACGTCGCGACCTGCAGGTCACCGATCACCTCGTAGCCCAGGGCGAACAGCCCCGGCACCACGACCGTGGCCCGCACGGCGCGCATCGCCGCGGGTTTCGACCACACCGGCAACCAGGGCGGCCGCGCCCGGGCCGGCGCGGGAGATCCCTGCTGGGACTGGGTTTCGACGGTCGTCGAACCGCTCGTCACCGCCCGATGATAGAGCCGCGCGCCGAGCGCCGGTAACATAGATGACGCGTCAACGAATGAGGAGTCATGGAACTCGGCATCTACAGCTTCGGCGACCGCGCACCCGATCCGCTCACCGGTGAGCAGGTCCCGGTCGCGGACAAGCTCGCGCAGACCCTGGAGCGGATCAAGCTCGCCGACGAGCTCGGCCTGTCCTTCTACGGGCTCGGCGAGCACCACTTGGACCAGTACGCGATCTCCAACCCCGGCACGGTGCTGGCCGCCGCCGCGAGCGTCACGAGCCAGATCACGCTCTCCAGCGCGGTGACCGTGCTGTCCACCGAGGACCCGGTGCGGCTGTACCAGCAGTTCACCACGCTCGACCAGCTCAGCCGCGGCCGCGCCGAGCTGCTCGCCGGGCGCGGCTCGTTCACCGAGTCCTTCCCGCTCTACGGCGCCGATCTCGGCGAGTACGACGAGCTGTTCGAGGAGAAGCTCGCGCTGCTGCTGCGCATCGACCGCGAGGACCCGATCACCTGGTCCGGCAAGTACCGGCCGCCGCTGGAGAACGCGCACATCCTCCCCCGCCCGTATCGCGACCACCTGCGCATCTCGGTCGGCACCGGCGGCCACCCCGAGTCCTCGGTCAGGGCCGGGCTGCTCGGGCTGCCCGTGGTGTACGCGGTGATCGGCGGCGAGCCCGAGCGGTTCGGGCCGCTGGTCGACCTCTACCGGCGCGCCGGCGAATCCGGCGGCCACACCCGCGACGAGCTGCACGTGACGATGGGCGCCATCGGGTTCATCGCGCGCGACTCGCAGGACGCGAAGGACACGTTCTTCCCGTATTGGCTCGAGACGATGAAGTACGGCGCCCGCGCCCGCGGCTGGACCGTGCCGACCCGGGCGCACTACGACGCGTGGACCCGGGACGCGCAGTCGATCTTCGCCGGCAGCCCGCGCGAGATCGCGGATCGGCTGATCAGCATCGGCCGGCTGACCGGCGCGAACCGGTACGCGATGCAGATGGACTGGTCGGGCGTGCCGCACGACAAGGTGATGACCGCGATCGAGCTGCTGGGCACCGAGGTGGCGCCGTTGGTGCGCAAGGAACTCGGCGACTGAAACGTTCGCCGCCGCGGGCCGTGTGATGGGTACCCTTCGCCAGAGAGGTGCCGCATGCCGCCCGAACCCTCGTCCACTCGCCGCCGGGTCCTCATCGGTGGCACGGCCGCCCTCGGGGTCGCCGCGCTGACCGGGGTCGCCACCCCCACCGAACCTCGCGACGGCCTGTTCTCGCTGGGTGTCGCCTCCGGGGACCCGTGGCCGGACGGCGTCGTCCTGTGGACCCGGCTCGCCCCGGAACCCTTCGCGCCCGACGGCGGGATGCCCGATCGCGGCGTGCCGGTCGAATGGCAGGTCGCCGCGGACGACCGGTTCGCGACGGTGGTGCGGTCCGGGGTCGCCGTGGCGCAGAGCTCCGAGGCACACTCGGTGCACGTCGAGGTGTCCGGGCTGCGCCCGAGGGCGGACTATTTCTACCGGTTCCGAGTCGGCGGCGAACTGAGCGCAGTGGGCCGTACGCGCACGGCGCCCGCGCCGGACGCCCGGGTGGAGCGGTTCGCTTTCGCGTTCGCCAGCTGCCAGCGGTATACGGACGGGTTCTACACCGCGTACGGGCACCTGGCGCGGGAAGATCTCGATCTCGTCGTGTTCCTCGGCGACTACATCTACGAGGGCGGGTCGCAGGGCCGGATCGGGCGCGGGCACCGGCCGGCACGCGATGTCTTCTCCCTCGCGGACTACCGGATCCGGTTCGCGCAGTACAAATCCGACCCCGATCTGCGGGCGGCACACGCGGCATTTCCGTGGGTGGCGGTGTACGACGACCACGAGGTGGAGAACAACTGGGCCGGCGACAATTCCGACAGCGGGATGCCGCCGCCCGCGTTCCGGTCGCGGCGCGCGAACGCCTTCCAGGCATATTGGGAACATCTCCCGTTGCGGACCCGGCCATCCGGGTCCGCTTGGCGTATTCACCGGCGGCTCGCGTTCGGTGATCTGATCGATTTCCAGGTGCTCGACACCCGGCAGTACCGCAGCGACCAGGTCCCCGAGGCACAGCGCGAAAATCCGGGTCGCACGATGCTCGGCGCCGAGCAGAAGGCGTGGCTGTTCGGGAACCTCGCCGCGGGCCGTGCGCGGTGGAATGTGCTGGCGCAGCAGGTATTCTTCTCGCAGCTGAACCCACCGCCCGGGGCCGGGACGCACAGCGATGACGCGTGGGACAACTACGCCGCCGAGCGGAACGAGGTCCGGGACCGCCTCGCCTCGGTGCGAAATCCGGTGGTGATCACCGGGGACGCGCATTCGAGTTTTGTGTGCGATATCAAGGCGGATTTCGATGAACCGCAGTCGCGCACGGTCGGCACCGAATTCGTGGGAACCTCGATCACGTCCGACGGCGACGGAGGCGATCACGCCCCCGGAGATGAGGCGCTGTTAGGGGTCAACCCGCATATCCGGTTCGTCAACCGGAAACGGGGATATGTGAGCTGCACGGTGACCCCCGATTCCTGGGTCGCCGTGTACCGAACGCTCGACTTCGTTTCCCGGCTGGGTTCACCGGTATGTGACCAGGCGCGCTTTGAAATCGGCGCTGTATAGGTCGTTATACAGAGCACTCACCAAGCGAACGCCGCAAGGCGGCCATGATCTCCGGGCGCAGGCCCGGGCAAACGGCGATCGTGGCCGCCGAGTCCACGGTGTGCTGGGCATCATCGGCGTCGAGGACCAGCCCGCCGGCCTCGCGCACGAGCAGCACGCCGGCGAGGGTGTCCCACGGCAGGTTCGCCAGGATCACCGCCGCCTCGAGCTTTCCTTCCGCCACCCAGGCCAGGTCGATCGCGGCGGTACCGAGCATCCGGATCCGTTGCGCGCGGGCACCCAGCTCGCCCAGCAACGCCAGCCGCGCCCGGTTCTTCACTTCCGCGCCCGCGCCGACCGCGAAGTCGCCGATCGCGATCACCGCGTCCGCGAGGTCCGTCGCGGCAGACGCCTGGATCCGCGACTCCCCCGCGTACGCACCGAACCCTTCGACCGCGGCGTACCGCGCGCCGAGGAACGGCAGGTCGATCGCGGCGACCACCGCGCGCCGCCCGTCGACGAGGCCGAGCGACACCCCGCACAACGGGATCCCGCGGGCGAAGTTCGCGGTACCGTCCACCGGGTCCAGCGCCCACCACAACCCGCCCGGCGGGCCGGTGCGGCCGTGCTCCTCGCCGAGGATCCCGATCTCCGGCGTCTCCCGGGTCAGGAACTCCCGCACCGCTTCCTCGACGGCAATGTCCACATTGGTCACCAGGTCCCGCTCTCCCTTGCTGGAGAACGAAACCGGGGACCGGTCGAGCACGATGCGGCGCGCGATGGCGACCGCTTCCCGCGCGACGGGCAGCAGCGAGGAGTGCTCAGCCATGCCGTTCCCGCACCGCGAACTGGTCCAGCTGCGGCAGATCGTGGCCCAGCCGGTCGCGTTTGGCCCGCAGGTACGCGATGTTGTTGGCGTTGGGCGGCATCAGCAGCGGCACCCGCGCGGTCACCTTGATCCCGTGCTCCTCCAGCGACGCGATCTTGTCGGGGTTGTTGGACATCAGCCGCACCGACCGGACGCCGAGGTGGCTCAGGATGCGCGCCGCCGGGGTGTAGTCGCGGGTGTCCACCGGCAGGCCGAGGCTCGTCGCGGAGTCCACCGTGTCCAGTCCCTGCTCGTCCTGCAGCACATGGGTCCGGACCTTCGCGACCAGGCCGATGCCGCGGCCTTCCTGACCGCGCAGGTACACCAGGATCCCGCGGCCCTCACGTACGATCGTGTCCAGCGCCGCGCCCAGCTGTTCCCCGCACTCGCACCGCATCGCGCCGAAGATGTCCCCGGTCAGGCATTCCGAGTGCACCCGCACGAGCACGTCCTCGCGCAGCGGCCGCCGGCCGTGCACCAGTGCCATGTGCTCGTGGCCGCCGTCGGCGAAGGCGACCGCGCGGAACTTTCCGCGGCGGGTCACCAGTTCGGACTCCGCGACGTCTTCGTCAGCGATGATCGGCTGAGGCATCCGCTCCCCCTGCTTTCATGGTTAGGCCCGCGCTTTCCCGGTATACACGACAAATGGAGTTGTTGCCGTTCGCCACCACCGCCGAAATCGCCGAAAGCGAAGCGCGAGTGGCCGTGCTGCCGGTCGGGAGTTTCGAGCAGCACGGTGCTTTTCTGCCGCTGGCCACCGACACGATCATCGCCGGCACACTGGCCACGGAGCTCGCGGCCGCGTATCCGGTGCGCGTGCTGCCGCCGATCACGATCTCGTGTTCGCATGAGCACGCGGCGTGGCCGGGAACGGTCAGCATTTCCGCGAGAACACTGTATTCGGTCATCACCGACATCGCCGATTCCCTTCGTCAGGGCGGAATCCGCCGTCTGGTCCTGATCAACGGTCACGGCGGCAACTACGTGCTCGCCAATGTGGTGCAGGAAAGCCGTGGCGCCATGGCCCTTTTCCCGGGTCTCGCCGAATGGGACGAAGCACGGGCCGCCGCCGGGCTGGAGACGTCCAGTGAAACCGATATGCACGCCGGCGAACTGGAGACGTCGATCCTGCTGCACGCCCACCCGAAACTGGTGCGGCCCGGCTTCGAAACGGCCGACTCAGTCCACGACGACCGGCGCCATCTGCTGACGACGGGTCTGGAGGGCTACACGTCCTCGGGTGTTCTCGGCCGCCCATCGCTCGCGTCGGCCCGCAAGGGTGCGGACGTCCTCGCGGCGCTCGTCCGCGCGTTCGGCGGGCACCTGGCGCTGCTGCGGTGACCGGCGCAGGAACAGCACGGCGACCCCGGGCAGCGCCGCGACCAGCGACAGCACCCCGTACACGACGGCGGCGGTGACGCCTTGGGCCGCCCCGAGCCCGGCGGCGGCGAACGCGACCGCGGAGAACGCCTCGCGCGGGCCGTACCCGCCGATGTTCACCGGCAGGCCCATCACCAGCAGGGTCAGCACGATCAGCGGGATCAGCGTGGGCACCGGCGCGTCCAGGCCGACCGCCCGGATCGCGACCACGTACATGGTCACGTGGCCGACGATCGTGACCGCGGACAGCACGGTCACGCCCGGCAATGTGGCTCGGCTGAGCAGGCCCTGGCGCGCGTCGGTCAGCGTGGTCGTGATCGCATCGCGCACCTTCGGCGCGCCGCGGCCCCACCTCGCCCAGACCACCAGCGCGATCATCGTGGCGACCACGGCGAGGACACCGAGCACGACCCCCTCGCCCGGGATCACCGTGCCGGCGAGACCCGGGTCGGCCAGCAGCACCACGACGGCGATCGCGATCAGCACCATCTGGCCCGCGAACCGCTCGAGGGCCACCGCCCGCACGCCGCGCCCGACGTTCCCGGTCTGCTGGCCGTGGCTGACCGCGCGGTGCACGTCACCGAGCACGCCCGCCGGCAGGGTGGCGTTGAGCAGCAGGGACCGGTAGTAGTCCGCGGTCGCGTCGCCGAGGCGCAGCGGCAGCCCGAGCCGGCGGGCCACCAGGCACCACCGCCAGGCGCTGGCCACCGTCGTGACCAGGCCGATGGCCAGCGCCCAGACCAGCGCCGGCGCGTCGATCACGCGCAGGCCGTCGAGGAAGGCGCCGGTGCCCACCCGCCAGACCAGGACGCCGAGGATGCCGAAGGCCAGTGACGTCTTCAGCCAGGGCCAGAGTCTGTTGAGCAAGGCGCACCACCGATCGCGAGCAGGTCCACGTGGCCGACCGCGACGGTGCTGAACTCACCGCGCAGCCGGCGACATTGGTAGTCCGCGGCGTGCGCCACCAGCTCTGGCTGGTGTTCGCACGCCGCCTGTACCCATCCACGGAGCCACTGCCGGAAAAGTTCATCCGGGCCAAGCCACCACGGGCTGCGGCGGCTGTGCACGACCGCGCCACGCCGCACGAACGCCTCGGTCGCGGCCTCGGCCGCGTCCGGGCCGAGCAGCCTCCGGCCACCGGTCACCCGCCGCTGGTGCGCGTTGAACGCGGCGGTGAAGTCCTCGTCGAGGGGGTCCGCCGGGGTGAACTCGACCTCGCCCACGACGGACAGGGTGAACAGCGCGGGGCAGCCCGCCCCGGTGCACGCCTCGGCGAGCGCGTCGACCTCCTCCAGCGTGAGCAGGTCGAGCAGCGCCGACCCGGTGACGAGCGACGCACCGGCGAGATCATCCGCCGTCAGTCCGGCTAGGTCCGCGGCGCGGGTCTCCGCCGGGGCGGGGATGCTCGCCGCGGCGAGCTCGAGCAGGTCCGGGTCGCGGTCGTGCAGGATCCAGCGCTGGGGCCGCGGCAGCAGGGGCGCGAGCCAGCGGCCCATCGATCCGGTGCCGCAGCCGAGGTCGTGGATGACGAGCGGCGCGTCGGGCAGCACCGCGCGCAGCGGCTCCAGGAGTTCGGCGGCGCGGGCGGTCGCGTCGGCTTTTTCGCGCAGGGCCAGCCAGTCCGGGCTGAACGTCACAGCCGGGCCAGCACCGCCGCCATCATTTCGGAGGTCTCGATCCACGGCGCCAGCTTGCCACGGCGGACGCGTGCCTCGCCGCGAAGCGCGTCCCGCTTGACCGGATCGGCAAACCACGACACGAGTCCTCGTACCAGCGCGGGAATGTTTCCCGGTGGCACCACGATCCCCGCCGCGCCAAGGGTTTCCGCGATCCCGGCGACGTCGGTGGCGAGCAGCGGGATGCCGCGGGCGAGCGCTTCGGTGATCACCATGCCGTAGGTTTCGGCCAGCGAGGGGAGAATCACGAGATCCGCCGCGGCGTAGGCGTTTTCCAGTGCGTCGCCGGTCAGTGGTCCGGCCAGTTCGACGCGCTCTCCGAGCCCGTGCCGGCCGATCAGCCGCCGGACCTCGTCCACATAGGCCGGGTCACGCCGCAGTGGCCCGGCGAGCGTGCAGTGCCACGGTTCATCGAGCCGCGCCAGGGCCTGGACCAGCAGGTCCTGCCCTTTGCGCGGGGTGATCGAGGCGACGCACAGCAGCCCGGAAACCCCGTCGGTGCCGGGCGCGAGCGGCGCGGGATCGGTGCCCGGCGGGACGACGTGAACCTTTTCCGGCGGCAGCCCGTGATGATCGGTGAGACGGCGCGCGGCCCACGGACTGGTCGCGATGACCGCGTGCGCGGCGTGCAGCGTCTCGCGCTCCCGTGTGTCCAAATCGGACGCTTCGGCGGGTTCGAGACCCGTCTCGTCGGCGAGCGGCAGATGGACGAGCACCGCGAGCCGGAGCCGTCGTGCCTGTGGCACAACGACTTCCGGCACTCCACACGCGACAAGCCCGTCCAGCAGCACGATGTCGCCATCCGGGATCGCGGCCAGCGCCGAGGCCAGTCCGGCTACGGACGCCGGGCGCGGCCAGGTCTCGGAAAGCGCTGTCTCGCGCACGCCGGGCAGCCCCGCGCACACCCGGCGGTCGTAGCTGTTGCCACCGCTGGGCACAGTCGGGTCGTCGACGTCACCGGGCAGCACGACGTGCACGACGGTCACAGCTCGCGTTCGTAGCTCGCCGACGCGACATGCGATTCCTGTAGCGACACCGTGATCCCGGCCAGGCCGCGGGCGCCTTCGCCGAGCGCGCCGGCGTGCACGCGGTCGGCGAGCCGGTCGGCGATGTAGCGGGCCAGGAACTCGGTCGAGGTGTTGATGCCCGCGAACACCGGCTCGTCGTCGAGGTTGCGGTAGTCGAGATCCGCGAGCACGGCCTTGAGTTCGGTGGTCGCGAGTCCGATGTCGACGACGATGTTGTCCTCGTCCAGCTCGGCGCGGCGGAACGTGGCGTCCACCACGAAGGTCGCGCCGTGCAGGCGCTGCGCCGGGCCGAAGACCTCGCCGCGGAAACTGTGGGCGACCATGATGTGGTCGCGGACGGTGATACTGAACATGTCACGAACCGTAACGAATTCTTTGGCACAGCGCGGGAATCGACCCGTCCGCGAGCCGGGGCAGCACCTCCGGCAGCTCGTCGAACGTGCTTTCGCCGGTGATCAGCACGTCGAACGCCGGGTTCGCCAGCAGGTCGAGCGCGAGCGCGAGCCGGTCGCAGTAGGTCCGGCGGGCGCGCCGCGCGGGCGAGACCATCCCGACCTGGCTGCCGCGCACCGCGAGCCGCCGCGAGTGGAAGAACTCCCCCAGCGCGACGCTGACCTTCCGGTCCCCGTACCAGCTCAGCTCGATCACCTCGCCCTCGGTCCCGAGCAGCTCGAGTGACCGCGCGAGCCCGGCCTCGGTCGCGCTCGCGTGGACGACGAGATCACAGTCGCCCGCCGCGTCTTCCGGTGCGGTGAAAGGGATCCCGAACGCGTCCGCGATCTCCCGGCGCGCCGGGTCGGCGTCGACCAGCTGCACCCGCGCCCCCGGAAAGCCGGCGAGCACCCCCGCGACGCTGCCGCCGACCATGCCCGCGCCGACCACCGCGATCCGGTCGCCGACCAGCGGCGCGGCATCCCACAGCGCGTTCACCGCGGTCTCCACCGTGCCCGCCAGGATCGCCCGGTTCGCCGGGACCGAATCGGGCACCACGGTCACCGCGGACATCGGCACCACGAACCGGGTCTGGTGCGGATACAGGCAGAACACGGTGCGCCCCACCAGTTCCGGCTCACCCTCCTCGACCACGCCGACGTTGAGGTAGCCGTACTTGACCGGTCCGGGGAACTCCCCCTCCTGGAAGGGCGCACGCATGATGTCGTACTGGCTCGCCGGCACCCCGCCGCGCAGCACCAGCGACTCGGTGCCACGGCTCACACCGGTGAACAGCGTGCGGACCAGCACCTCACCCGCTTCCGGAGCACGCAGGGTGACCGCCCGGATCTCACCCCCGTGGGGCGGATTGAACCAGAACGCCCTTCCCTGTCGTGTCATCGATGTTCCTCCAAAACGGGTTCTCTCAAGGGGCACGATGATCACACGAGTTCAGTACAGCACGGTTCCGGTCGGCCAGGAGCTGGCGGCCGGGATGGTCACCCAGTTCCTGCTGCTGGCCGGCGTCGGCGCGGTGGCTGGGCTCGGGCCGGTCGGCTGGCTGACCGGGGCCGCGTTCGCCGTGGCGCTGTGGACGCTGCTCACGTCGGCGATGCGGCGGACCCGGGTCTACGCGCTGGGCCCGGCGGATCTGGTCACGCTCGCCAGGGCGACGCTGGTCGGCGGCGTCGCGGCGCTGGTCGCCGACCGGCTCGGCACGGCGCAGCCGGTGGCGCTGTTCGTCGCGCTGGCCGCGGTCGCGCTGGCGCTCGACGCGGTGGACGGGCAGGTCGCCCGGCGCACCGGCACCGTCTCGGCGCTGGGTGCGCGGTTCGACATGGAGGTCGACGCGTTCCTGATCCTCGTGCTGAGCGTTCAGGTGGCGCTCGCCCAGGGGCTGTGGGTGCTCGCGATCGGCGCGATGCGGTACGTCTTCGTCGCCGTCGCACGGGTGCTCCCCTGGCTGCGCGCGGCCCTGCCGGTGAGCATGGCCCGCAAAACGGTCGCCGCGCTGCAGGGCATCGTGCTGGTGGTCGCGAGTTCCGGCGTCCTCCCCGCCGTCGCCGCGATCGCGGTTACGGCAGGCGCGCTCGCGCTGCTGGCCTGGTCTTTCGGGCGGGACGTGAACTGGCTGTGGCGCCAGCGTGAACGCGATCTGTCCCGGTATGTTCCGGCGGGCTGACCCATTCGGGCGAACTCTGCCCGTACGCTTACGGCATGATCCCGAACGGACATCCTTCGGCGCTTTTCCTTGCCCTCATGAACGGTTGGCACGACCCTCGGCCCCGTGCGGCGTGACGTGATCACCGAGGCGACCATCGATCTCGGTGCCATCGCGCACAACACCGCCGTGTTCGCGGCCAGCACCACGGCCGAGGTGATGGCGGTGGTCAAGGCCAACGGCTTCGGCCACGGCGCGCTCGCGACGGCCGAGGCCGCGCTGGCCGGCGGCGCCACCTGGCTCGGCGTGGCGACCGGCGCCGAGGCGCTGGAACTGCGCGCCGCCGGGGTCACCGCGCCGATCCTGAGCTGGATCCACCCGCACGACGGGGATCTCGCCGAAGCGGTCGCGGCCGATGTGGACGTCTCGGTGTCCTCTGTGGACCATCTCGCCTCCGTCGCTTCGTCCGGCTTGACACCGAATGTGCACCTCAAGGCCGACACCGGCCTGCACCGCAACGGTTCCGTCGCCAGCGACTGGCCCGAGCTGGTCCGCCGCGCCCGCGAGTTCGAGCAGTACGGCCGGATCCGGGTTCGCGCCGTGTGGTCCCATCTGATCAGCGGTGAGGACTCCGAAGCCGAGGCCACCCGCCTGCAGGTGACCCGGTTCGAGACCGCGCTCGCCCTCGCGCGGGACGCGGGCCTGCGCCCGCGGCTGCGTCACCTCGCGAACTCCGTGGCGGCGCTGGGCACCCCGGTCACCCACTACGACCTCGTCCGCCCGGGAATCGGGCTCTACGGTGTCGAACCCGACCTCCGGCGCACCTACGGACTTCGCGCCGCGATGACCCTGCGTGCCCGGCTGGTGCTGGTGAAGCACGTGCCGGCGGGGAGCGGTGTGTCGTACGAGCACGACTACGTCACGACCCGGCCGACCACGCTCGGGCTGGTGCCGCTCGGCTTCGCCGACGGGGTGCCCCGCACGGCCGGCCCGTTCGCGCAGGTATGGTGCGCGGGCCGGCGGTTCCCGGTCGCCGGGCGGATCGCGATGGACCAGTTCGTGGTCGATTTCGGCGAATTCACCCCGGCCGCCGGCGAAGATGTCGTACTGTTCGGCTCCGGTGCCGACGGCGAACCGACGGTCGGCGACTGGGCGGACTGGGCGGGCACGATCCCGCACGAGATCTTCACCGGTATCGGCGCGCGGGTACGCCGCGAGCACGTCGGACTGCCAGTGCCGGCCAACCAACAGCGGGGAGAAGCGTAGTGGCGGACCGGATCACCCTGGCCGTGCTGTTCGGTGGGCGCAGCGGGGAGCACGACATCTCGTGCCAGTCCGCGGCGAGCATCTTCGCCAACCTCGACCGGGACCGGTACGACGTGCTGCCGGTGAAGATCCTGCCGACCGGACACTGGGCAGTCGGCACCGATGAGCCCGCCCTGTTCGGCCGCGACTCCGAGGAGGCGCTGGGCTGGCTGCGCACGGCGTTCCCCGAACGGGACTCCGCACCGACGCCGGTCGCGAGCATCGCCGCCGCGTTCACCCGGGTCGCGGAAGCCGACCTAGTCTTCCCCGCGCTGCACGGGCCCTACGGCGAGGACGGCACGGTGCAGGCGCTGCTCGACATGACCGGCGCCGCGTTCATCGGCAACGGGGTGCTGGCCAGCGCGCTCGGCATGGACAAGGAGTTCACCAAGAAGATCCTGTCCGGCGCGGGCCTCGAAGTGGCAGCCGGCGTGGTCCTCGGTCCCGGTGACGACGTGACCGCCGAAGACCGCGAACGGCTGGGGCTGCCGGTGTTCGTGAAACCCGCCCGCGCCGGGTCGAGTCTCGGTGTGTCCAAAGTGGACGACTGGGCGGCACTGCCCGCGGCACTGGCGGAAGCGCGCCGCGCCGACGGCAAGGTGCTCGTCGAAGCCGCCGTGCCGGGCCGGGAGATCGACATCGGGGTGCTCGAGATGCCCGGCGGCGAGCTGCGGGTGAGCCCGCCGCTGGAGATCCTCACCGGCGAGACTTTCTTCGACTACCAAGCGAAGTACGCCGACGAGACGACCGTGCTCGACGTGCCCGCGAAGGTCGGCCCGGACGTCGAAGCCGGTCTCGCCGACCAGGCCGTGCGCGCATTCCAGGCGCTCGACTGCCGTGGGCTGCTGCGCGTGGACTTCTTCGTGGCCGACGACGGCGGCCTGGTCGTCAACGAGGTCAACACGTTTCCCGGCTTCACCAGCCACTCCCAGTACCCCGCGATGTGGGGCGCGACCGGGCTGAGCTACCCCCGGCTGATCGACGCGCTCGTCGACACGGCGCTGTGGCACGCGAGCGCCCGGCGCGAGCTGACGAGCTGACCTTCAACCGAACGGGCGGTTCCCGCGATCCGGTTTGCCGGCCCCCGGCGGGCCGCCCAGGATCGGGGCATGGTATCGGATGAGAACACACCCACTTTCTCGGTGACCCTGCGCGGCTACAACCGGCAGGAGGTCGACGAGTTCGTCCGCTCGGCGCGGGTGAAGGCCGACCGCCAGGCCACCGCGCTGGCCGAGGCCGAGCAGCGGCTGGAGGACCTGGGCTCCGACCCGGCCGTGCCGCTGGAGGTGCCCGGCTCCGGCACCATCGGGGCGCGGGTCGAGCGGATCGTCGCGCTGGCCGAGCGGGAGGCCCGGGAGCTCCGCGAGCAGGCCGCGCGCGAGGTCGCCGAGCTGCGGGCCGACTTGGAACGCGAGGCCGACCAGGCGCGGCGGTTCCGGGAGCAGGCCGCGAAGGCGTCCGCCGAGGAGTCGCGCCGGATGATCGCGCGGGCCGAGGACGAGGTCGCGAAGCTGCGCGAGACCCGGGCGGACCTGCTGGACCAGCTGGTCCGGATCGGCCAGACCGTCGACCTGGTGACCGAGCGGCTGGAACAGAAGACGGCCACACCGAAGCCACGCGAACCGGCCGTCGACGCGAAGCCGGCGGCCCCGCTCACGGACGCGAAGACACGGCTGGCCAAGGCGGCCGGCTGACCCAGCCCGCCGCGGAGTGAACCGGCGCCCCGATCACCGATTCGCTCCGCGGCGGGTTTCCCCGGTGCTCGCGGTGGCTAGCCTTCGTCGGCCTCCGGGACGAGGTGGACCGCGGCCTCTTCGGCCGAGGCGGCCGCGCCGTCGACGCCGATGTCGGTCGCGTACAGCTCCTCGTCACCGCCGTCGCCCTCGACGAGACGCCCGGCACGCAGGTCGCCGACCTCGTCGTCGATCAGCTCGCCGTCGGTGTCGGTCTCGTCGCCGAGGTCGTCACCGTCGTCTTCGTCGGCGTCGTCGGGCAGTTCGCGCGCCAGGCGGCCGTCGAGGCTCTCGCCCTCCCGCTCCTCGCGCGGTGTGGTGCCCCAGTCGTCGGTGGCCCAGGGACGTTCGGCGGCGCTGTAGCCCTCGTCGAGCGGGTCCTCGGGGCGCCCGGTTTCGAGCGTGTCGTCGCCGTCGAGCTGCTCGAAGACGTCGTCATCGTTGTCATCCGGCCAGTCGGCCATGGTCCTGCTCCCTCTTCCGTGCCCAGCCGGAAAAGCGTACGACATTCCGGGCCGGGTAACGATTTCGCGCGCCACGCTAATAGCTCAGCGCGACACGCCGCCGTGCTCTAGGTTTCCCGGCATGACCGACTCACCAGGGCCTTACGAGGCCTACCCGTCCGGCGGGAACGACACTTCCTCCGCGCCGGCCAAACCCCCTGTCCCGCAGACGATCACCGTCGCGTTCTACTGCTACCTGCTCTCGACCGTCGTCGGCATCGTGTCCGCGCTGCTGTCGCTGGGCAACAAGGACCAGATCGCGGACGCGCTGCGGAGGTCCAACACCAGCAACCTCACCGAGAGCCAGATCCAGGACGCCGCCAGCGTCGCGCTCGTCGTGGCCGTCGTGATCGCGGCGCTGATCGCGCTGATCTACCTGTGGCTGGCGTTCAAGCTGCGCGCCGGGCGCAACTGGGCCCGGATCGTGCTCACCGTCATCACCGCGCTGCAGGTGATCTCGCTGGCCACCGGCCGCACCAACGACGTCGTCGGGTACATCGCCCTGGTCATCGCCGTGATCGGGCTCGTCTTCGCCTGGCTCGGCGCGTCCAACGAGTACATCCAGGCCGTGAAGCGGTCACGCACCGTGTAGACCGCGTCAGCAGGAAGGCGGCGTCGTCGAATCGGTGGTCGACGGCGCCGTCGACTCGCTCGGCGGGGGTGGCGTCGTCGTGCTGGTGCTGTCCGATGTGGACGGTGGCGTGGTGCAGGTCGGCGGCGGTGGTGTCGTGGTGTCGCCCGGCGGTGTCGTGGTCGTCGTGGTGGTGGTCGTCGTCGTGCTGGTCGTGGTGCTGCTGGACGACGTGGTGGTCGTGGTCGACGACGAACCGGACGTCGCGGTCCTCGACGGCGAGATGGTCGCCGACCCGGGCGGCGTGGTCGTCGTCGACGGCGGTAGCGGCGCGGGCGCCCCGGGCACCGTCATGGGCGGCGGCGGCGCGGCCACGAACGGCCCGGGCAGGCCGGCGGACCCGGCGACCGGGCCCATCCCGAGCGTCCCGTCCGGGACCGAGCTGGCGCCCCGCTCGTAGGCGTCCGCCCACAGCAGGACCGTGCGCACGTAGGTGTCGGAGTGGTTGTAGCGGAACACCGCCTCCGCGCGCTGCCGCGGATCCCGCAGGTCCCCACCGCCGGAGCACAGGTACTTCCCGGCGGCCAGCGCCGCGTCGTAGATATTGTTCGGGTTGGCCCCGTCCGAGGCGTAGCGGACCCAGGTGCTGGGGATGAACTGCATCGGGCCGACCGCGCGATCCCAGGTGGTGTCGCCGTCGTAGCGGCCGCCGTCGGTGTCCGGGATCGCGGCGACCCCGACGCCGTCGAGGATCGGGCCCAGGATCGGCGTCACCGTCGTCCCATTGACGTCGACCCGGCCGCCGCGGGCGTGGTTCGACTCGATCCGGCCGATGGCGGCCAGCAGGGACCAGCTGATGTGGCAGTTCGGTGCCTGCCGTGCGAGCTCCTGCTCGGCGCGGTGGTAGGCGCTCAGCGCGGACTCGGGGATGCCGAGCGCGCTGACGACCGGCGCGCCGAGCGGGGTGAGCGGAACCTGGGCGAACGAGGGCAGTTGCTGGAGCAGCAGCAGCGGGCTGTTGGCGGCGTCGAGCACGTCCGGGCTGAGCGACCCCTGCGCGGCCGGCTGGCCGTCGGCCCCCACCGCCGGACTGTCCACTGTGGACGTCAGAGCGACCGGAACGCCACCGCCGGAAAGGAACGGGACGAGCGCGAGCGAAGCGGCGGCCAAGGCGCCGGCTTTCGACTTCGGTCCGGTGAATCTTCGGCTCTTCCGTTCGGTGCCGTCCGCACGTCGCACTCCACGCTCCCAGTTCGCTCGTCGGCCGGCAGCCCCTCGCCCCCGGCGTCGCCGATGATATCGCCACGATCGAGTGACCCGCACGCGATGACGGAGGTGGTTCGTCGCGCCTTTCCCCGTCCTTAACCTGCTTATGCGGGACCCTCAGCGCGCCATCGCGGCGGCCAGTATGGACACGAGCGTGCCGAAATCCTGGCCGGCCTTGGAAATCACCGCGGCCGCGGTGCCCCCGGAGACATCCAACGTGGCCTCAGTGACCATATCTCCGTGAGCGAGCACGACGACAGAGTTCTGCTCGAAGAAAGGACTTTCGCCCTTGGCGGCGAACGCGATCCCGGCGTCCACTCCGGGCGCCGGCGAAATCGCGATCGCCTTGCTGGGGCCGAGCGTGCTGAGCATGCCCGCCAGGCACCCGCCGGCCGCCCGCAGCTCGTCGATGACCTGCGTGCCCGGCACACCGGCGTACTGGGCGCTCTCCTGGTGCAGGCTGACCGCGACCTTCGTCGGATCCCCGGTGTACCAGTCCTTCGTCTGGGCCTGCTCGATCCGCGCGTCCGACGGCAACGGGGTCTTGCACGCGCCGATCAGCTGGCGCGCGGACCCGGTGACCGCCTGCGCCGCCGGATCGGTGGTGAAGCCCAGCTTCGCGGCGTCCGCCGCCGTGAGCAGCGTCCGGATGACCGGGGCACTGTCGAAGAGCTTGGCCGTGACCGACGGCGGAGGGGGCGCGCTCGACGGTGCTGGAGCCGGGGCGGCGGCGCAACTCGCCAGCAGCAGAGCAGCCGGAATCGCGACGAGCAGACGGCGCACGAGGTTCCTCCGCGAGAGTCTCCGCGACCCTCGCGGACGAACCTTGATCGTTCCGGTGGCGCGCTTCGTTACGCGAAGCGGCGGACGAACGCGAGCGCGGTGTCGGCGACCTCCCGCCAGCCGCTGTCGATGGTCAGGGCGTGGCCCCGGCCCTTGATCTCCACGATCTCCGTCACGCCCGGGTTGTACTCCTGCTTCTTGAACGACGCGTTGGCGATCGCCCACGGGACGGTGTTGTCGTGCTCCCCCGAGATGATCAGCAGCGGGCCGCGGTCGGGGTTGCCGGTGTCGACCTTCGCCTCGGTCCACGGGTTCAGGTTCGCCGTCGCGGCCTGGAACAGCGGGGCGCCCGGCGCCGGCACCGCGTAGGTCTCGTACAGTTCCTTCGCCTCCTCCTCGCTCACGGCGTTGGCGAACCCGTACCGGAACTGGTCGTACGTCAGCGGCACCGCCCGATGCCGGTTGGCCGGGTTGGTCAGCACCGGCGCCGCCGAGCGCAGCGCGGAGACCGGCAGCGGCAGCACCCCGCGGAACGGCGCCGGGTCGACCGCGACCGCCGCCGCCGACAGCCCCCGCCCGGCGAGGATCTGCGTCAGCAGCCCGCCGAACGAGTGCCCGACGATGGCCGGTTCCTGCTCCAGCTGCCGGATCAGCCCGTCGAGATGGTCCGCGACCTGGCCGACGGTCTTACCCGCGAACACCTCGGGATGCGCTTTCGCCTCGACCGTGGTGTCCGGGTCGTCCGGCCAGGACAGCGCTACCGGCGCGTAGCCGGCCTCTTCGAACACCGTGCCCCAGCGGTCCCAGCTGCTCGGCAGCAACCACAGACCGTGCACGAACACCACCGGCCGCCGCCCCGAAGCGTTGGCCGCCTTGATCCGGTCGAGATCGGATGCGTCCGACATGAGCCCTCCTTCTCGTCAGAGGGCCGAAAGTCTCAAATCACGCCCCTTGGGCGGAAGTGCTGTGCCTGCACAGTTCTCGGCTGAGAGTGCAGGTGCCGTTACGCATCGCGGACCTGCGCAGGTGGGGACGGCCATCGCGTGGTTCGATCATCACATGGGGGATGCACAACCGTTGAGCCGCGCCGCGCCTGGGTACCCGGAGTTACGGACCAAACCGGGCGCGGGACACTGCGAGTAGCGCGGGCGAGCGGAGGTGCACGATGGGTGACGGCCAGGCACAGGACAGGCCGGAGCGTCCTCCTGCCGAGGGGAACGACGAAACGGTGCGCGTGATGGCGAGCGGCCGCCACCGGGCGGCGGCCGGGGACGGTGGCGCGGAGCGTAACGCGGCGCATTCGGTGCCCTGGCGGGTTCGCGTCGCCGCGGCGCTGAGCTGGCGGTTCCTGCTCATCATCGCGAGTGTCGGGGTGATCGCGTGGATCCTCGGCTACCTGTCCGCCGTCGCCATCCCGGTGGGGATCGCGCTGCTCGTCTCGGCGCTGTTCGCCCCGCTGGTGGACCGGCTGGTGCGGTGGAAGGTGCCGCGCTCGCTGGCGACGGTCATCGCGATCGTGGTGGGGCTGATCGTGGTCGGCGGGATCCTGACGCTCGTCATCACGACGATCGCCGCGAGCCTGCCCCAGCTGCAGCAGCAGATCTCGGCGAGC
Source organism: Amycolatopsis sp. GM8 (assembly GCF_021653975.1). Classification (GTDB taxonomy): domain Bacteria; phylum Actinomycetota; class Actinomycetes; order Mycobacteriales; family Pseudonocardiaceae; genus Amycolatopsis_E. The sequence goes on from NZ_JAJKFK010000004.1 coordinate 492,861, forward strand.
CTCGGCAACATCAACAGCTGGCTGCAGCGCGGCCCGCTGCACCTGTCGCCCGAGCAGCTCCAGCAGTTCGTCAACCGGACCGTCGGGTCCATCAGCGGCAACTCGAGCGAGTGGTTCAACCGCGCGCTCAGCACCGCGACCACCATCGGCGGCGTGCTGACGCAGGCCCTGCTCGCGCTGTTCACGCTGATCTTCTTCCTCTACAGCGGTTCGCAGGTGTGGCGGTTCACGCTGCGCATCGTCCCGCATGACGTGCGGGACCAGGTGGACGTCGCCGGCCGGCGCGGGTTCGCCTCGCTGGTCAGCTACGTCCGCGCGACCGTCGCCGTGGCCTGCGTGGACGCCGTGTGCATCGGGATCGGGATCTGGCTGGTCGGCGTGCCGCTCGCGGTGCCACTCGCCGCGATCATCTTCGTCGGCGCGTTCATCCCGATCATCGGCGCGGTCGCGGCCGGCGCGGTCGCCGTGCTGGTCGCGCTGGTCGCCAACGGGTTCGTCGCGGCACTGATCGTGCTGGCCATCCTGGTCGGCGTGATGCAGCTGGAAAGCCATGTGCTGCAACCGTTCCTGCTGGGCCGCGCGGTCCGGCTGCATCCGCTCGCCGTGGTGCTGGCCATCGCGGTGGGGGTCGAGGTCTCGGGTATCACCGGGGCGCTGCTCGCGGTGCCGATCCTGTCGGTGATCAAGTCGGCGGTCGGGTCGCTGCTGCGGGACCCCTCGATGGATCCGACCGGGGTCAACGCGCTCCGGCCGAAGAGCGCCCGGCCGTTACCCGATCAGGTCGAGGACGAGAAAGAGGACGCCCCCGACGACGAGCAGGCCCCGGCCTAGCCGAACTCCTGGTGGATCCGTTCGATCAGCGCGATGACGCGGACGGCATCGGCGGGGTCCACCGGGAGGGGGTCGCCGGCCGTCAGGGCCTTGGCCAGTTGGGCGTAGAAGCCCGCGTAGTTGCCTGGTTTCGTGGGCAGCAGGCGGGTGCCGCCGTCGATGCCGAGGGTGCCCCAGGCCGATTCCGGCTCGTGGCCGAACTCCGGGTCGGCCGGGCTGGCGCCTGACTTCAGCGCGTCCTCCTGGGGGTCCAAGCCGTACTTGGTGTACCCGGCGCTCGAGCCCAGGACCCGGAACCGCGGGCCGGACTGGGCGGCGACGCCGCTCATCCACAGCTGCGACCGGACGCCGGACTCGTGCGCCAGCACGACGAACGCGTCGTCGTCGGCCGCCGCGTGCGGGCCGCGCCGGACGACCTCGGCGTACACCGGTTCGGCGGCGCCGAACAGGTACACGGCCTGGTCGATCAGGTGCGTGCCCAGGTCGTACAGGATCCCGCCGCCGTCGGTGCTCTTCGTCGACGTCTTCCAGGACGCGGGCCGCGAGAGCCGCCACCGTTCGAAGCGGGACTCGAACCGCCACACGTCGCCCAGCGCGCCCTCGGACAGCAGTTCCCGCACGGTCAGGAAGTCGCCATCCCACCGCCGGTTCTGGAACACCGTGAGCGGGACCTCCGTACGCGCGGCCTTCTCGACGAGCGCCCGGCCCTCCTCGGAGGTGACGACGAACGGCTTGTCCACCACGACCGCCACGCCCGCGTCGAGGAACGTGTGCGCCAGTTCGGCATGCGTCGCCGGCGGCGTGCCGATGACGACGAGATCCAGGTCGAGGCCGAGCAAGTCGTCCGCAGTGGACACCACGCGCGCCGCCGGGTAGCGCGCCTCGACCTCGGCACGGCGTGTCTCGTCGCGGGTGACCACGGCTTCCGGCGAGTAGGCCGGGTCGGCGTCGACGAACGGCGCGTGAAAGATCCGGCCCGAGGTGCCGAAGCCGATGATGCCCGTACGCAGAGTCATGCCCCTCAAGTTACCCGGGCGGCGCCATCCCCAGGAAACGGAAGGCGTTGTGCCACTGGATGGCGTCCACATCGGACTCGGCGAGGCCGATCGAGCGCAGCGTACGGCCCGCGGGCTCCTCGCGCGGCATCGCCGGGAAGTCCGAGCCGACCAGCAGCCGGTCCGCGCCCAGCAGGTCGACCAGGTACCGCAGCGCGCGGGCGTCGAACACCATCGAGTCGTAGTAGAACCGCCGCGCGTACTCCAGCGGTGACGGGCCGTCGTCGTGCTGGACGGCGCGCTCCGGGACCGGCGACTCCTCGTTCCAGGTCCCGCTCCAGAAGTACTGCGCGCGCGGCACCATCAGGCCGAACCCGCCGGCCGCGTGACTGAACGAGATCCGCAGGTCCGGGCACTTCGCGGCGATCCCGCCGGTGATGATCGAGGCCGCGGCCATCGCGCCTTCCAGCCCGACGACGTAGGTGCCCATCGCCGACCGTGGCAGCCGGTCGGTCGCGCTCGGCATCGCGTGCACGAAGATCGCCAGGCCGAGCCGCTCGGCTTCGGCGAAGAACGGGAGGAACCGCTCGTCGCCGATCGAGACACCCAGCACGTTCGACGCGACCTCCACGCCACGCAGGCCCGTGTCCTGGATAGCGGCCAGCTCCTTCGCCGCGATTTCGGGATCCTGCAAGGGAACCATGCCCAGGCCCGCGAACCGCGCGGGGTCCGACGCACACAACGTCGCGGTGAACTCGTTGACATGCCGGGCCAGCGACAGCCCGTCCGCGACCGGCAGGTCGTACTTCAACAGCGGCGGCATCGGGCTGAGTACTTCGAAGTCCACTGTGGACGCGTTCATCTCCTCGATCCGCCGCTCGGCGTCGAAGAACGCGTCCTTCGCCCGGAACCGGGTCGCGCCGAAGAGCAGCAGCCGCGCGGTCTCCCCGTCGATCACCTCCATCCGCGGGAAGCATTCCGGCGCGTCGGCGGGATAGTCGCGGGGCAGCAGGTGAGCATGGGCGTCGGCGAGCACGCGGGCCTCCTCCTCAGTTGTTCGGGTGGACGGAGACGTGCACCGCGGTCTCGCCGGGCACCTCACCGGCGAGCGTCTCGATCGCCGTGACGACGTCGTCGAGGCCGAACGTGTGGGTGTGCAGCTTCTCCAGCGGGAACCGGCCGGACTCGATGAGGGCGATCGCCTGCTCGTTGGCCGACGCGTCGACCCCGAACGCGCCGAAGACCTGCAGCGCGCGCTGGATGATCAGGTCGGTGCGCAGCGGGATCTCCTTGCCGCCCTTGAGTCCCGCCAGCACGACACGCCCGCCGTGCCGCGCCGACTGCAGCGCGTCGGTCACCGGGGCGGCGGCCATCGGGGTCAGTTCCAGCACCACGTCGGCCATCGCGCCGCCGGTGATCTCCCGGACGCGCTCCACCGTGTTCTCCGCGTCGGCGAAGATCGTGTGGTCGGCGCCGAACTCGCGGGCGAGGTCGAGCTTGTGCCCGTCGGACTCGAGCCCCGTCACGATGATCGTGCCGGCCCCGGCCGCCTTCGCGGCGATCACGCACGCGATGCCCCGCTGCCCGGAGCCGAGCACGACGACCGTGTCGCCGAGCTTGATCCCGCCCAGCTGCGCCGCCCACCGCACGCCCGCGCCGAGCGGGTTGACCATTGCCGCCACCTCGACCGGGACGGACCGGTCGACCGGGTGCACGATGGTGCCCGGGGAAAGGTAGAGGTATTCGGCGAAACCGCCCCAGATCGCGGGTTCCACGTCGATGCCGGTGACCCCGTGCCCGTACTTGCGGTTGGGGCACGACTGGTAACGGCCGCTGAGGCAGTGCTGGCACGCGTGACACGGCACGATGACCTCCAGGGCCACCCGATCGCCGGGTGCGACGCCCCACCGTTCCGCCGCCCGTTCGCCGATGTCCTCGATGATGCCGAGCGGTTCGTGTCCGGGAATGAACGGGCCACGATCGGGGTTTCCCAGGTGCCCCTTGAAGGTTTCCACGTCGCTGCCGCAGATCCCGTTGGCCTCGACGCGCAGCAGCCCGTCGTCGGGCCCGATCTCCGGCCGGGGGAACTCACGGATTTCGATCGCGCGCGGTCCTGTTTGGACGGCCGCGCGGACGGTGTCTGCCATGCTGGATGCCCTTTCTGGCTAGCCGGCGGGCCGGACGAGGCGGGACTTCATTTCGGAGCGTTCGAGCGTGCCGGGCGGTACCAGGGTGACCTCGGCCCGCACCGAAAGCCGTGCCCGGATGAGGTTTTCCAGCTCCTCACGCAGTTGTGCGCGGTCGCCGGGCGCCTCACCCCATTCGGCCTCGACCCGCAACGGTGGTTCGACCCGCGGGCCGGTGCCGGGCACCACGATCTGCACGGCGCCGGTCGTGCGGGGATGGCGGGTCTGCACGAGATCCCGGACCGCGGACGGGAAGACGTTGACGCCCAGCACGATCAGCATGTCGTCGGTGCGGCCCACGCAGCGGATCAGCGGCGCGCCGTCCCGGCTCGCCCCGGTGACGACGACCCGGTCGCGGGTGCGGAACCGGACCAGCGGACAGCATTCGCGATCGACAGAGGTATAGACCAGCTCGCCCGACGCGCCGGGCTCGGCCGCGATGGGGTCGCCGCTGTCCGGGTCGATCAGCTCCACCACGACGTGGCGGCCGCCGGTGAACCGCATGCCGCCGGACTCCGGCGCCTCACCGAACAGAACCGGTGCCATGTCGGCGTTTCCCAGCCCTTCGGCGACCGGGGCGCCCCATTCCCGCCGGACGTACTGGCGGAACGCGGGCTCTCCCCCGCCGGGCTCACCACCGACGAACACCTTGCGGATGCCGAACTCCCGCGGGTCCCGGCCCAGTCCGCGCACGTACTCGGCGAGGTAGCGCACGTAGGACGGGGTCGAGTGCAGCGCGGTGACCCCGAGGGTTTCCATGGCCAGCAAGGCTTTCTCGCTGGCGCCGGTGCCGATCGGGACGAGCGTCGAGCCGATGGTCTCCAGCGCGTCCCGGATCGGCAGGCCGCCGACGAACAGCGTCAGGCCGGCACCGTGCAGCACGACGTCCTCGCGGGTGGCGCCCATGGTGCGGAACGCACGGGCGACCATCTCCGTCCACGCGTCGGCGTCGCGGCGGGTGACGCCGACCCAGCTCGGTTTCCCGGTGGTGCCGGTGGAGGCGTGCACCCGGACGACCTCGGTCAGGCTCACCCCGGCGTGCCGGCCCAGCGGCGGTGCGGCGGCCTGCGACTCGCGCAGCATTTGCTTGCTGGTGAAGGGAAATCCGGTCAGGTCGTCGAGTGTCTCGAACTTCGGATCACCGTGCTCGGCGAACAGGTCCCGGTAGAACGGCGAGCGCGCGGGCAGCCGGTGCAGCTGCTCGCGCAGCATGGCGCCGACGGCCTCCCGGTCCTCCACTGCGACGAAGCCAGGTGTGACCACGGCAGGACCTTCCCGTCAGTCTCGTTGTGCCGCGGCGAGCGGTGGTGCCACGTGATGGGGCAGCACCTCGGCGCCGAGCAGCGCGATGTGCTCGAGGTCGTGGATGTCGTAGATGTGGAAGTACACGGTGTCGGCCCCCGCCTCGCGCAGCGTCCCGACCCGGTCGGTCACCTCGGCCGGAGTCCCGATCAGCGCGTTGGCGCGGATGAGCGCCGAGCCCATCACCTCGCCGCGGCGTTCAGACTCCGCAGGAGTCCGTCCACATGCGACAGGCAGCACCGCCGAGCGCCTTGCCTCGTCAGGATCGCGCCCGATCGCTTCGCAGGCGCGGGCGAACACGGCGTACCGCTCGCGCAGGTCGCCGCCGAGCGCGCCGTTGAACTCGTCCGCGAACCGCGCGGCGATCGCGGGAGTCCTTTTCGGACCGGAGCCGCCGACGATGACCGGCGGGTGCGGCCGCTGCGTGGTGCGCGGCGTCGCGGCATTGGCGTCGATGCGATAGTGCTTGCCCTGGAAGGAGTATTCCTCGCCTTCGCCCGCGCGCCACAGTCCGGTGATGATCTCCAGCTGCTCCTCGAACCGGTCGAACCGCTCGCCGCGCGGCGGGAACGGGATGCCGAACGCGTCGTGCTCGCGCTCGTACCAGGCGGTGCCCAGGCCCAGCTCCACCCGGCCACCGCTCATCTCGTCGACCGACGCGACGATCGTGGCGAGCAGGCCGGGCGCGCGGAAGGTCGCGGCGCCCACCAGCGCGCCGAGGCGCACCCGGGACGTGTCGCGGGCGAGCCCGCCGAGCGTGGTCCAGCAGTCGGTCGGCCGGTAGGTCCGGTCCTGGGCATCCACGCCGAGCAGGTGGTCGGAGCGGAAGAACGCGTCGAACCCGGCGTCCTCGGCCGCGCGGGCGAGCGCGAGGATCTCGTCGTAGCTCGCCCCGTGGCGGGGCTCCATGAGCACCCGCAGGCGGAAGTCAGTTCGTGCCACGCAGGGACACCGCCTTCACCTGGGTGTAGTCGAGCACGGCGTCCGCGCCCATGGTGCGGCCGAAGCCGCTGCGCTTGTAGCCGCCGAACGGCGCGCCGACCAGTCCCGCGCCGAGCGCGGCGTTCACCGCGACCTGCCCGGCCTGCAGCCGCTTCGACATCCGCACGGCGCGCCCGACGTCGCGGGTCCACACCGACGCGACGAGCCCGTAATCGGTGCCGTTCGCGACTTCCAGTGCCTCGTCCTCGCCGTCCACCGGGATCACCGACAGCACCGGGCCGAAGATCTCCTCCCGCGCGATCCGCATGCCGGGGTCGACGCGGTCGAAAAGTGTTGCCTGGACGAAGAATCCGCGTTCGAACCGCTCGCCGTCCGGCACTCCGCCGCCGACGACCAGCTCGGCGCCTTCCTCGCGGCCGGCCTTGACGTAGCCCAGTACGCGGTCGTGCTGCTTCTCGTTGATCAGCGGGCCCATCTGGACCTTTTCGTGCCACGCGCCGACCCGGACCTGGCCGAGGTGCTCGGCCAGCCGCCGCACAACCTCCGCGTGCACCGAGCGGTCCACCACGACACGGGAACCCGCTGCGCAGATCTGCCCGGTGTTGAGGGTGATGCCGGTCGCGATCGCCGGGATCGCCGCGCCGAGATCGGCGTCGCCGAAGATCACCTGCGGGGACTTGCCGCCGAGTTCGAGGTGCAGCGGGGTCAGGTTCTTCGCGCAGGCCGCCATCACGAGCGAACCCGTCTCGGGCGAGCCGGTGAAGCTCATCCGGCGGATGCCGGGGTGGGCCGGGATCGCCGCGCCCGCTTCGTGCCCGTAGCCGGTGACGACGTTGACCACGCCGGGCGGGATGCCCGCCTCGACCGCCAGCCGCGCCAGCGCGAGTGGGGTCAGCGGCGCGTCCTCAGCGGGTTTGATGACGATCGTGTTGCCCGCGGCGATCGCGGCGCCGACGTCGTTGGCGAACATCGGGCCCGGCGCGTTCCACGGGATGACGCTGCCGACCACGCCGTACGGTTCGCGCAGGGTCAACCCGAGCACGTCCGGGCTCCCCACCGGGAGCGACAGGCCTTGCACCTTGTCGGCCTGGCCCGCGATGAACGTCAGGATCCGCGCCATCGGCGGCGGTCCCCAGCTCGGGCGCCCGACCTCCTGGGATTCCAGGCTGTCGAGTTCGGCGTCGTGCTCGCGGATCAGCTGCGCCCAGCGCAGCACGAGCGCACCGCGCTCGGTCGGGCTGGTGTCGCGCCAGGCCGGGAAGGCGGCGGAGGCGGCTCGCACCGCGGCGTCGACGTCCACGGTGTCACCGCGCGGTATCCGGGCGACGACCTCCCGTGTCGCCGGGTTGATCACGTCGATGGTCTCGCCGCTCTTCGCCGGCACCCATTCGCCGCCGATGAGCTGGGCGTTGTCGACGAGGAGGGCGCCGAGCTCCGGGCTGGGCAGGACGGTGGTCATGGCTGCTCCCCTCCGGTTCACGATGGAACGGACTATGCCGGGGTGGCCGTACCCGCCGCGATACGCCTTTCGCGACGCGGAAAACCTGCGCGAACGCCGTCCCGGCCCGGACGGCGGGGCGAAAGCTGGTGGTCATGACGACGGTGCGCGAAACGGTCCACGAGCTGCTGCGCGGCTGGGGCCTCACGACGGTGTTCGGCAATCCCGGTTCGAACGAACTGCCGTTCCTGGACCGGTTTCCCGGCGACTTCCGGTACGTCCTCGGGCTGCACGAGGGTGCCGTGCTCGCGATGGCGGACGGCTACGCGCAGGCGACCGGCGCTCCCGCACTGGTCAACCTGCACGCCGCCGCGGGGCTCGGGAACGCGATGGGCAACCTGGCGAACGCGCGGCAAATGCACACGCCGCTGATCGTGACCGCGGGCCAGCAGGCGCGGAACATGGTCGGCCTCGGCGCGATGCTGTCGGAACCGGAGCTGACCACGGTGCCGCGCCCGCACGTCAAGGCCGCGCTGGAACCGTTGCGGGCGCAGGACGTGCCGCGCGCCCTCGCGGAGGCGTATCACCTCGCGACCCTGCCACCGAGCGGTCCGGTGTTCGTGTCGCTGCCGCTGGACGATTGGGCGGCCGAGGTGGAACCGTACGAAGTGGAGCATCTCGGGCGCCGCCGGGTCACCGCTTCGGCCGCACCCGCCGAGGGTGCGGTCGAACGGCTCGCGGCCCGGCTGGCGGCAGCGCGCACGCCGGTACTCGTCGTCGGGCCGGAGCTGGACCGTGAATCGGTGTCCGACAGCGTCGTGAAGCTCGCGGAGACGGCGAACCTGCCGGTCTGGCTGCCGCCCGGCCCGCCGCACTGCCCGTTCCCGACGACGCACCCGCACTACCGGGGCGTGCTGCCCAACAGCGTCGCCGGGATCAGTGAAACCCTTGCGGGACATGACTTCGTGCTCGTGCTCGGCGCGCCGGTGTTCCGCTACCACGTCAACAAGCCCGGTCCTTACCTGCCGCCGGGCGCCGAACTCGTCGCAGTCACCGCGGATCCCGCGGCCGCGGCCCGGTCGCCGATGGGCGACGCGCTCGTCGGCGACGTCGGGGAGGTCGTCGTCCGGCTCGCGAGTCTGGTGACGGCGTCCGACCGCCCGGCGGTCGAGCCACGGCCCGCGCCGCCTCTCGTCCCCGCCGCCAACGCGCCGTTCCCCGCCGCGGCCGTGTTCGACGTGCTCGCTTCGGTGTTGCCTCGGGATGCCGTGCTGGTCAACGAATCCACGTCCAACACCGGCGATTTCTGGGCGCGGGTGCCGATCCGGCGCGCGGGCAGCCTGTACTTCCCGGCGGCGGGCGGGCTCGGCTTCGGGCTGCCCGCGGCGGTCGGGGTCGCGCTGGCCGACCCGGAGCGGCGCGTGTTCGCCGTCCTCGGCGACGGCGCCGCGCAGTACGGGATCCAGGGTCTGTGGACCGCCGCCCAGCACCGGCTGCCGGTCACGTTCCTGGTGCTGCGCAACGACGACTACGGCGCGTTGCGCTGGTTCACCGGCCCGCTCGGCGTGTCCGAAGTGCCCGGTCTGGACCTGCCCGGCCTCGACGTGGTCGCGATCGCCCGTGGCTACGGGCTGGAAGCGCGGCGGGTCGGAGACGTCGGCGAGCTACGCGACGCGCTGGCCGTCACGGACGGGCCGCTGCTGCTGGAAGTCCCGATCACCTGACCCCCGGTTTCGTCAGCCTGAATTGATCAGTCTAGGTTGATGACATGCGCTCGCAGGTGGACGAACTCGCCGCGAGGTTGTACGGCGGAATGGGCCTGACCGCCCGGCGGCTGCGGCAGTTGCACGCGCCGGGCGACCTCACGCTGCCCGAACGTGCGGTGCTGGCCCGGCTGGACCGGGGTGGCCCGGCGACGGCGGCGGAACTGGCGCGTGCCGAGCAGATCACCCCGCAGGCCATGGGAACCACGCTCGGTGGCCTGGAGGAACGCGGGTTCGTCGAACGCCGTGCCGATCCGCACGACGGGCGCCGGATCATCCTGTCGCTCACCCGATCCGGCCGCGAAGTGCTGCGCCACAAGCGCGACGCCCGCGTCCGCCAGTTCGCGAAGGCCCTGAGTGAGCACTTCACGCCCGCCGAACTGGAGGCCCTGCGGACGGTGGCACCACTGATCGAGCGCCTGGCCGAACACCTCTGAGGAAGGAAGTCCCGTGTCCGACACGATCGACCCCCGCCAGACCGCGTTGCTGGTGATGGACTACCAGAACGGCATCGTCGGCTCCTACGACGTGGCCGAAGAAATGAAGCGCACCGCCGACGCCATCACGACAGTCCGGGCCCGGGGCGGCCGGATCGGCTACGTCCGGGTCGGGTTCACCGACGCCGACTTCGACGCGGTCCCGGCCACGAGCCAGTTCGCCGCCATGCTGACGCCCGAGCGGCGCCCGGCCATGCACGCCGACTCCCCGGGCACCGCCGTGCACGACGACCTCGCCCCCGAGCCCGGTGACATCGTCGTCCGCAAGTCGCGGGTCGGCGCCTTCTCCACCACCGACCTGGACGAGCAACTCCGCGCAGCGGGGGTCACGACGCTGATCCTGGCCGGGATCTCCACCAGCGGCGTCGTGCTGTCCACCGTCCGCGACGGCGCGGACCGCGACTACCGGCTCGTGGTGCTCGCCGACGCGTGCGCCGACCCCGCGCCGGGCGTGCACGAGTTCCTGGTGGAGAAGGTCTTCCCGCGCCAGGCACAGGTCACCACGACCGCGCAGCTGTCCGAACTGCTCGGCTGAGCTGTTCCCCTTCCGGGGTATGAAAAGGACGTGGCCGGGGCGGCGACGGCGACCGTAGCGTCGGGTGGGAAACTACCTGAGGAGCGCCATGTTCGAGGCGATGATCGATCCGACCGCCCGCCCCGCCACCTCTGCCACGGGAGCCGCGCTCGCACCACGCCCGGCGCGGCTGGCCGGGCTGACCGTGGGCCTGCTGGCCAACACCAAGAAGAACGCCGAACCCTTCCTCGACGAGGTCGGCGAGCTGCTGACCGCCGAGTACGGCGTGCGGAACCTGGTGCGGCGCAAGAAGCTCGACATCGCCAAGACCGCGCCGGCCGAAATGCGCGCCGAGCTGGCCGACGCGTGCGACGTGGTGGTGGTCGGCGTCGGCGACTGCGGTTCGTGCAGCGCGTCGGCCGTCGCCGACGGTCTGGAACTGGAGGCCGCGGGCGTACCCGCGGTCGTGATCTGCAGCGAGGCGTTCGCCGCGACCGCCGACGCGATGGCGGATCTCAAGGGCGCCAAGGGATACGGCTACACGCGGACGCCGCATCCGGTGGCACCGCTGGAACGCGGCGAGGTCCGCGAACGTGCCCGCCGGATCCTGCCGGACCTGGTCGGCATCCTGACGGGTCGCGCGACGGCCGCCGCATGACGGACGTCGCCGCCGACACCGAGCGGCTGGACTACGCGCGGGCCGCGGTCGAGCACGCTTACGACGAGGGCTGGACCGATGGGCTGCCGATCGTGCCGGCGACGGCCGGGCTGGTCGAGGAGTTCCTCGCCGCCACGCCGCGTCCGCCGGAAGAGGTGATCGCCGCCGCGCCGCAGCTGGACCGGGAGTGCACCGTCGAGCAGGCCGCGGTGAACGCCGCGATGGCCGGCTGCCGCCCGGAGTACTTCCCGGTGGTGCTGGCCGCGTGGGACGCGCTGATGGCGCAGCCGGTGGTCACCGGCGGCGGCTGGCAGAGCACGAGTGGCCCGGCGCCGCTGATCATCGTCAACGGCCCGATTCGCGCGGAGCTGGGCATCAACTCGACCGGCGGTGTGCTCGGGCCCGGTTTCCGCGCCAACGCGACGATCGCCCGGTCGATCGGGCTGGTGGTGCGCAACGTTCTCGGTATCCGGCCGCACGAACTGGAGCAGGCGACGCAGGGGCTCCCCGGGCGCTGGACGTTGTGCGTCGGGGAGAACGAGGAAGAGAGCCCGTGGGAACCGCTGTCGGTCGAGCTGGGGCTGGCGCCCGGGACCAACGCGGTGTCGGCGTTGTTGCTGCGGACCTGTGAGTTCGTGGACAACCGGCACACCACGGATCCCGAAGAGTTGCTGTGGGATTTCTGTGACACGGCGGCCAGGACGGGTACGGCGATCGGGCGATTCTCGTCGGCCGGGCTCGTGCTGGGCGTGGAGCACGCGCAACTGTTCGCCGGCAACGGGTTCTCGAAGGCCGACGTCCAGCAGTGGCTGTACGACCACGCGATCCGCAGCCACGCCGATCTCGAACGCGCCGGCAAGGGCCTCGAGGACCGCGACGCGCCCGGCATCGACGAGTACGGCCTGCACATGACGCCGAGCCCCGAGCAGATCCCGGTCATCGTCGCGGGCGCCCGCAACGCCGCGATGTCCATGGTGGTCCGCCCCTTCGGCTTCCGCGGCTGGACCCGCACCGCCCACCCCCTCTGACGCGAGTCGTACCTTCGCGACGCCGAGTCCGACGCTCGCGACCGCGAGTCCGACGTTCAAGACGCCGAGTCCGACATTTGGGCTGGCGTGACTGTCGAACTCGCTGTCGCCAATGTCGGACTCGGCGTTCTCGGTGTCGGACTCGCGGGGTCAGGGCGCGGGGTCCAGGGGGATGAGGGGGGCTGGGCCGGCCAGGTCCGAGGGCGCGGCGGGGGCGTAGGCGAAGTTCTTGGCGCGGGCGCCGCCGTCGACGACGAAGTCGCAGCCGGTGATGAGCCGGGCGTAGTCCGAGCACATCCACGCCACGCAGTGCCCGATGTCGGTCGGCGTACCCGTCGTGCCCATGGGCACCAGCGGCATCCGGTCCCCCGACCACCGCGACGGCCGGCGCCACGGCTCCTCGCCGGTCGCGCCACCGAGACCACCCGGGCGCGGGCGGTCCAGCACGCCGCCCGGGCCCTGCGACGCGATCAGGTCCGGGTTGTCCGGGGTCGGCGCTGTCGGGGTGAAGCTGTTGACCCGGATCCCGTACGGCGCCAGGTCCATCGCCGCGGCCCGCACGAAGTTGTTGACCCCGCCCTTGTGGAACGCGTAGGCGATCACACCGGCTGTGCCCGACCAGCCGTTGGACGACGAGATCGCCACGATCGACCCGCGGATCCCGCGCTCGGCCATGTGCCGGCCGACATACTTGGTGTTGAGGAAGTTCCCCATCGCCGCGACCTGCACCGCGCGCGAGAAGAACTCGGCGCTCTCGTCCAGCACGCCACGCCCGCCGAGCACGGCCGCGTTGTTCACGAGAATGTCGATCTGCCCGAAGGTCTCGATCACAGTGTCCAAATAGGACAGTACCTGCCGCTCGTCGGTGACGTCGCCGGGGATCGCGACCGCGGTGCCGCCGTTGCGTTCGATCCGCTCGACCGATTTCTTCGCGGCGGTGGCGTCGAGGTCGTTGCAGGCGACCTTCGCCCCGTAACGGGCCAGCGCGAGCGAAATCCCGCTGCCGATGTTCGGCCCCGCCCCGGTGACCACGGCAACCTTGCCCTCGAGAGAGATGTCCATCCTGCCCCTTAGCTGTTGTTTGCCAACGGGAAATGACACGCGACCTGGTGCCCCGGCGCCAGCTCCCGCAGCTGCGGTGCGTCGGTCGCGCAGCGGTCCTGGGCGAACGGGCACCGGGTGCGGAACCGGCAGCCGCTCGGCGGTGAGATCGGCGACGGCGGCTCGCCCTCGAGCGTCACCTTTTCCGTGCTGTGCCGGGCGCCCGGGTCGAGCTTCGGGATCGACGACAGCAGCGCGACCGTGTACGGGTGCATCGGCGCCCGATACAACGCCTCGGCGGGCCCGATCTCGCACAGCTGCCCGAGGTGCATCACCGCGACCCGGTCGCTGACCTGTTTCACCAGCGCCAGGTCGTGCGAGATGAACAGGTACGACAGGCCCAGCTCCCGGCGCAACCGCTCGAACAGGTTCAGCACCTGCGCCTGGATCAGCACGTCCAAAGAGGACACCGCCTCGTCGCAGACCACGAGTGCCGGGTCGAGCGCGATGGCGCGGGCGATCGCGACCCGCTGGCATTGCCCGCCGGACAGTTCGTGCGGTCGCCGCCGCGCATAGGTGTCCGGGTTGAGGCCCACCAGGTCCAGCAGCTCCCGCACGCGCGAGTCCCGGTTGGGCGCGCGGTAGCCGATGAGCGGTTCCTCGACGATCTCCGACACCCGCCAACGCGGGTTCAGCGAGCCGTACGGATCCTGGAACACCATCTGCAGCTGCCGCCGCGCCTGGGTCAGCGCGCGGCTGCGATGGCGCATCAGGTCCTGGCCGAGAAAGTGCACCTCACCCGACTTCGGCCGGGGCGCCTGCAGGATCGATCTGGCCAAAGTGGACTTTCCCGAACCGGTCTCCCCCACCACACCGAGGGTTTCACCCTTCTCCAGATCGAAGGACACATCGGACACCGCGTGCACGACACCGCCCTTGACCCCACCGCGCCCGCGCGCGGTGAACTCCTGGACGACGTTGCGGACGCTCAGCAGCACGCTCATGACGAAACCCCACACGGGTGCCAGCAGGCCCACCAGTGCCCGGGCTCGTGTTCGGCGAACGGCGGGATCTGCACGTGACACTCGTCCGTCGCACGGGAACAGCGCGGCGCGAACGGGCACCCCGGCGGAAGCCGGGTGAGATCCGGCGGTTGCCCCGGTGTCACGGGAAGTTCCGCGTGCGGCGGCCGTTCCAGCCGCGGGATCGCGCCCAGCAACGCTTCCGTGTAAGGCATCCGGACCCGCGCGAACAGCGTGCTCGCGGGCGCGTACTCCACCGCCCGGCCCGCGTACATCACCACCACGTCGTCGGCGTAGCTCGCGGCCAGCCCGAGATCGTGGCTGATCAGCACGATCGCGGTGCCGAGCCGTTCCTGCAGTTCCGCCAGCAGCCGCATGATCTGCGCCTGCGTGGTCACGTCGAGCGCCGTGGTCGCCTCGTCGGCGATCAGCAGCTTCGGCTCCCCCGCGAGCGCGATCGCGATCATCACACGCTGCCGCATCCCGCCGGAGAGCTGGTGCGGGTACTCGTGGAACCGCCGCGCCGGCGCGGGCAGCCGCACCAGCCGCAGCAGTTCCATGGCCCGTTCGTGCGCGGCCTTGCGGTCCACTTTTCCGTGTGCCCGCACGGCTTCGGTGATCTGCACGCCGATCCGCATGGTCGGGTTCAGCGAGCGCGACGGGTCCTGGAAGACCATCGCGATATCGGCGCCGCGGATCCGGCGCATCTGCCGGTCCGACCGGCCGAGGAGTTCCCTCCCGTCGAACCGGGCCGAGCCGGTGACCGTCGCGGTCGGCGGCAGCAGGCCCATCAGCGCGCGGGAGCTGACACTCTTGCCCGAGCCGGATTCGCCGATGACGGCGAGTGTCCGCCCGGCGCACAGCCGGTAGGACAACCCGTTCACGGCGTGCACACGGCGCCCGCGCCCGGTGAACCGCACCCGCAGGTCCTCGACCTCCAGCAGCGGCTCCGCCGGTCCACTTCGGACGGACACGGCCTGCGCGGCTTCTTCGATACTCATCGGCCACTCCAGCGCGAACGCAGCGTCTCGCCCAGCAGGTTGAATCCCAGCACGGTCAGGAAGAGCGCGAGGCACGGCCAGACCACGAGCATCGGCGTCGCCGACAGGCTCTGCTGCCCCTGCGAGATCATGTTGCCCCAGCTCGGCGCGGGCGGCGGGATACCGAGGCCGAGGAAACTCAGCGCGCCTTCGATGACGATCACGATGCCCATCCCCAGCATCGAGAACGTCACCAGCTGCGGCACGATGTTCGGCGCGATGTGCCGGAACAGCATCCGCGAAGTCCTTGTCCCGCACAGGTCCGCGGCCACCATGAACGGCTGTTCCCGCAGCCGCAGGGTCGCCGCCCGCGAGATCCGGGCGAACGCCGGGATCGAGAAGAACGCGAGCGCGAAGATCGTGTTGAGCTGGCTGGGCCCGAGGCTCTGCGCGACGGCCAGGGTCAGCACGAGCGACGGGAACGCGATCAGCACGTCGAGCACGCGCATGATCACCGCGTCCAGCGCGCCGCCCAGGTAGGCGCTGACCGCGCCGAGGGTGCCGCCGATGAACAGGCCCAGCAGGTTCACCGACACGCCGACGATGAGCGAGGACCGGCCGCCGTAGAGCAGCCGCGACCACACGTCGTTGCCGTTCGGGTCGGTGCCCAGCAGGTGGCCCGGGGACAGCGCGGGCAGGTTCGACGAGAGCACGTCGCCGCCGGTCGGGTCCGGCACCGAACCGATCAGCGGCCACAGGAAGCAGCCGCCGATCACCAGCACCAGCAGCACGATCGGGAAGACGAGTTCGAGATGCCGCAGCCACCCCCGGCCGAACCCGCTGTCCTCGGACAGCAGCACACCAGAGGCGCCGGCCTCAACTGTCGCCATAGCGGATCCTCGGGTCGAGTACGGCGTAGAGCAGGTCGGTGACGAGGTTGGCGAGCACCGCGACGATCGCGAACACCACCACGCAGGCCTGCACCACCACGTAGTCGCGGGTGTTGATCGCCTGCAGCAGGAGCTGCCCGATGCCCGGCAGCGCGAAGATCTGCTCGATGATCACGGTCGCGCCGATCAGCGTGCCCAGGTTCAGGCCCACCACGGTGATCAGCCCGAACGAGGAGTTGCGGAACGCGTGCCGCAGCAGCACCTGCCACGGCCCGATGCCTTTGGCCCGCGCGGTCGTGATGTAGTCCTCGCCCTGCAGCTGGTCGACGAGATCGCTGCGCAGGAACCGGGTGTAGAAGCAGAACAGCGGGAACGCGATCGCGAGCGCGGGCAGGAACAGCGACCGCAGGTTCTCCCCCAGCCCCTGGCTGACCGGCACGTACCCGATCGCCGGGAACACGGTCAGCCGCACCGCGAACAGCAGCACCAGCAGCAGCGCGAACACATAGTTCGCGACCGACAGCCCGGTGATGGAGACGAGCATGCTGACCCGGTCGAGGAGCTTGTTCGGCTTGTAGGCGGCGAGCAGCGCGACCGGGATCGCGAGCCCGAGCGAGATCACGAAGGCCAGGCCCACCAGCTCGCCGCTGACCGCCAGCCGCGCGCCGAGCTCGCCGGTCACCGGCTGTCCGCTCACCAGCGAGTTGCCGAGATCGCCCTGGACCGCGCCGGCCAGCCAGTTCAGGTACCGCAGGACGGCGGGCTGGTCGAGGCCCATCTGGTGGTTCAGCGCGTCGATCTGCTGCGGGGTCGCCTCGGGACCGAGCAGGAGCTGCGCGGCGTTGCCGGGGATCAGGCTCAGCACCGCGAAGGTGAGGATGCTGACGCCGAGCACGATCGGGATCGCCATCAGCAGCCGCCGCCCGATCAGCCGCAGGCTCGGCGAACGCAGCACGTGCGTGACCGCGCTGGGGGCTTCGACCGCGGTCATCCGATCCCTCCCATGTGGACTCCGTTGTCTACTGTGGACTAGTACTCGTGGATGATCACGCCGCGGATGTTCTTGCCGTCGAGCATGTCCTGGTAACCCTGGTTGACCTCCTCCAGGCGGTACTTGCGGGTGACGAGCTCGTCCAGCTTCAAGTCACCGGCGCGGTAGAGGTCCAGCAGCCGCGGCACGTCGTAGAGCGGGTTGCTGTCGCCGAACAGCGCGCCCCGGATCTGCCGCTGGTACCCGATCAGCATGCCGCCGGGGAAGTGGATCGGGTGCTCGCCGAGCTTCCCGACCGCGGTGATGGTGACCTTGCCGGTCTTGCCAGTGATCCGCACCGCGGAGTTCACGATTTCCTCGGTGAGCACGCCCGGCGTGCAGATCGCGCGGTCGGCCAGCTGACCCCAGGTGGTCTGGACCACAAACTCGTGGGCCGTCTCGGCGTCGGCGAACGTGTGCGTCGCACCGAACACCTTCGCCATGTCCCGCTTGAACTCCACCGGATCCACCACCACCACGTTCTTCGCCCCCGCATACCGCGCACCCTGCACAGCGTTACTACCCACCCCACCCGCGCCGTAGATCACCACGGTCTGTCCCGCCCGCACCCCGGCGGCGTGCACGGCCGAGCCCCAGCCGGTCGGCACGCCGCAGCCGACGAGCGCCGCGATCTCGAACGGGATGTCGTCGGCCAGCGGGATGCAGGCCCACTCGGACACCACCGCGTACTGCGAAAAGGTGCCGAGCGTGCAGAACCCCCCGAGATCCTCGCCGTCGAGATGGAAGCGGAACGTGCCGTCGAGGAACATGCCGGTCCCCGCGTTCAGCCCCTTCTCGCACATGTTCTGGTGACCGGTCGCGCACGGCCGGCAGGCGCCGCAGGCGGGGATGTAGGAGCAGACGATCCGGTCGCCCGGCTTGACCCGGCGCACGTGCGGGCCGACCGACTCGACGATCCCGGCGCCCTCGTGCCCCCCGACGACCGGCAGCCGGACGGGCGCGTCGCCGCGAGTGATGTGGTCGTCGGAGTGGCACAGCCCGGAAGCGGCGAACTGAACCCGGACCTCGTGGTCCTTCGGCTCGTCCAGCCGCAGGTCGACGATCTCCCACGGAGTGTGGGCCTCGCGGGTGATGGCGGCGCGCGTCGTGATCGGCATGGCGGGCTCCCTCAGTGTTCGTGGACGATGACGCCGCGGATGTTCTTGCCGTCGAGCATGTCCCGGTAGCCCTGGTTGACCTCCTCCAGCGGGTACCGCCGGGTGATCAGCTCGTCGAGCTTGAGGTCGCCGGAGCGGTAGAGGCTCAGCAGCCGCGGCACGTCGTAGAGCGGGTTGCAGGCGCCGAACACCGCGCCCTGCACCCGCCGCTGGTAGCCGATGAGCATGCCGCCGGGGAGATCGAGCTGCCCGGGGCCGACCGCGGTGATGGTGACCTTGCCGGACTTGCCGACGACTCCGACCGCGGACGTGATCACCTCGTCGGACAGGACGCCGACGGTGATCAGCGCGTGGTCGGCCAGCTGACCCCACGTGGTCTGGACCACAAACTCGTGCGCTTCTTCGGCGTCGGCGAACGTGTGCGTCGCGCCGAACACCTTCGCCATGTCCCGCTTGAACTCCACCGGATCCACCACGACGACGTTCTTCGCCCCGGCATACCGCGCGCCCTGCACGGCGTTACTGCCCACGCCGCCCGCGCCGTAGACGACGACCGTCTCCCCCGGCCGCACGCCGCCGGCGTAGACCGCCGTACCCCAGCCGGTCGGCACTCCGCAGCTGACCAGGGCCGCGACGTCGAACGGGATGTCGTCGGGGATCTTGATGCAGGAGAACTCGTGCAGCACCGCGTACTGCGAGAAGGTGCCGAGCACGCAGAGACCGCCGAAGTCCTCGCCGCCGGCGTGGAAGCGAAAGGTGCCGTCGGGAAACTCGCCGGTCGAGGCGTTCTTGCCCTCGTCACACATGTTCTGGTGCCCGGTCGAGCAGTATCGGCACTTCCCGCAGGCAGGAATGAACGAGCACACCACGTGATCGCCCACCGCCACGCGCGTGACATCGGCGCCCACCGCTTCCACCACGCCGGCGCCTTCGTGCCCGCCGACCACGGGAAACCGCATCCCCGAGTCGCCCTTCTGGATGTGGTCGTCGGAGTGGCACATCCCGGCCGCGTGGAACCGGACGCGCACCTCGTCCGCTTTCGGTTCGTCCAGCTCGAGGTCGATGATTTCCCAGGGGCGCCGGGGTTCCCGGCAGATCGCGGCGCGCGTGGTGACCATCTGCATCCCCGTTCTTCGGCAGTGGCTCCACGATCCGCCGCCGCCGGAGCGGCAGCCAGAGCCATTCCACCGGACGAAAGAGGCGCTGCCCGGCCGTCTTCGCCCGACGGGCCCCTTCCCGCCGGAAGACAGCTATATTGCGTGCAGAAGAACGCAATCTGAACTTGGCGTGTCGTGGGGTGGGGAATGCAGGGCGAACGGGCAGCAGAAACACCGAGATCGGTAGCGGACCTGGCGGGTGATCCGGGCTGGCAGGTCCGCAGGGCGACGACCGGCAAGTGGATCACCGCGGAAGCGGCGTTCCAGCAGGGCGGCCGCAACTGGCGGATCGGGCTCACCCCCGGCCCACCCGGCGTGACCGCGCTGATCCTGTGGGCCGACGGCACGGTCGTCGACCACGCCCGCGGTTCGGAGTCGGCGATGTGCGCGCGGGCACACCGGTGGCGGGCGAACCTCGCCGCGCACCGCCCCTGGCACGAGGCGATGCGGGCGGGCTGAGCCGGGTCAGACCGCGGCGGCGAGCCCCTGGTGGTGCGGGCGGCGCAGGCCGGACAGGTCGCGCTGGACGGCGGTGTTGCGGTCGGCGACGGTGTTGCCGAAGGCGAACTGCGGCCAGTAGCCGAGGATCTCCTGGCGGCTGCGCTCGCTCCAGCGGCGGGCCAATTCGCTGCGCGACTTGTAGAAGTTGAGCGCGTATCCCTTGGTGTGCAAGCGAAGGACCGAGAACCCGCCCGGGTACTCCTTGGCGGCGGCGATCTCCTGCATCGTCACCCGCGGCGCGAGCGGGCTGACCGTGCGGTGGTTGCGGTGCGTGTGCCCGGCGTGATGCAGGAACAGCCCGGGCGTCTTCGAGTACCAGTCGAGGATCTGCGCGGCCTGTACCGCGTCGACCGAGTTGCTCGGGGTGATCGGGAACGCCGAGTCCTGCACGACGAGCGGGTGGTGGCCGAACACCAACGTCGGCTGGTCGCGGTGGGCTTCGAGGTCCCGCCGGAACCAGTCGAGCTGGGCCGGGGACAACCCGCCGGCGTCACCGCCGTTGCCTGCCTTGTCGTAGGTGTCGAGGCCGATGACGTGCAGGCCGGAGAGGTCCTTCGAGAAGTAGGTCAGCTCGTCGCGCGGGAAGTACGCGTCGTGGAAGCAGTCGTTGCCCTGCCACTGCCCGGCGCGGCACGCCGAGTACGCGTCGCCGAGGTGCGCGCGGTCATGGTTTCCGCGGGTGACGAAGTAGTCCTCGCGATACCGGCCGAAGCGGGACAGCAACTGCCCGGCGCGGCTGAGGTCGTTCGGCAGCGCCTCGGCGGAGATGTCGCCCGCCGCGAGCAGGTAGGCCGGGTCGAACCGGCGCACGTCGTCGACGAGTGAGGAGAGCATGACCTCGGGGTAGGGCGGCAGGCCCGGTTCCTGCGTGATGCCGATGTACTGCGGCTGGCCGCCGACGAGGCCCGCCTGCGTCTCCCCCAGGTGCAGGTCGTTGCAGAGGATCACGGAGAACAGGTGGCTGCCCTGCGGCGGTTGCGGGGTGGTGAACTCATACGGGCCGCCGGTGCCCAGGCCGTGGTCCGAGGTGCCGACCGCGTTGCCCGCGATGAGCGTGAACTGCGAGGGCGCCGCGGCTTTGCCGTTCGAATACGCCTGGTAGTAGTAGGTCTGCCCCGGTTCGAGGTGGGTCAGCTCGACGTAGTGGTACGGCGTGTGCCCGGAGATCCCGTACGCGACGCGGTTGAGGCGCGTGGGGTTCGTGCCGTAGCGGACGAGCCCGTCGGCCGCGGCGGGGACCATCCGGCCGAGCCCGTCGTCGGTGCCGGACTGGCCGGTGTACCAGGTGATGACGGCGTGGTCCTCGGCGAGCGTGACCAGTTCGAGGTTGACCGGGGCGATGGTGCCCGCAGTTCCGGTGTCGGCGTAGGCGGTCCCGGCGCCCAGCGGCGCGATCGCGGCAGCGGCGGCCGACCAGCGGAGCAGGTCCCGGCGCGTGAAGTCACAACCTGGCATGTGCCCGAAGCTAGGGGCCGCTCGTGAACGCCGGTGGCGAGTTGCTCCCTGAGTGGATGTCGCGCAGGTGAAGAAAGTTCACACACAAGCGGTTGTCCGTGTTGGTCGGCACGCTCGATGCTCGGACGGTCGATTTCCCCCGATTCCGGAGGTCTGCCGTGGTGAAGAAGTCCCTTGCGGTCGTCGCGCTCCTGTTCTCGTTGCTCGGCACGGTTCTCGTCGTCCCGGCCGAGGCGTCCGTGTACGACAGCTGCTCCGTTTCCGGCTGCTCGGCCGCCCGCACCGCCTACAACGGCTGGAACCAGCTCGGTTTCCCGCGCTCGGCGGGCTGGTACTCGTGGCCCTACGGTCAGTACAACTACACCGGTGGCCGGTTCCAGAACCGCGAGGGCGAACTGCCCGCGGGCGACACGTTCTACGAGTACGACGTCAACCCGCGTGCCCGTGGTGCCGCCCGCGACGCGGCGCGCATCGTGCGGGACGTGACCACCGGCGTCGTGTGGTTCACCCCCGACCACTACGTGAACTTCTACCGGATCCACTAGCTACCGGGGAATCCAGCTCCTCACAGATCGGTGGCGCGCTGGTGCCGCGGCTCGTACAACCCGACCTCGCCACCGCCCGGCAGGTGGAGCCGGGTGACGCGGCCCCAGCGTTCCTCGGTGACCGGCCCCGCGAACGACACCCCGCGGCCGGACAGCTCCGCCATGGTCACGTCCAGGTCGTCGCACATGAAGTACAGCTCCGACGACGGCGCACCGGCCGGGTGCACGGCGGCCTCGGCGGGCGGCAGTTTGAAGATCAGCCAGCCACCGCCCGCGTCGACGTGCGGGAAACCCAGCACGTCCCGCAGGAACTCCCGGTCCGCCTCGGCGTCCCGGCTGTACAGGATCACGTGCGCGCCATCGATCATGCGGAAAGAGTAACGGTTACTGGTACAGCGCCGCCTGGATCTTCGGGTCGGTGATGTTCGACTTGTCGTACCAGTAGTACGCGGTATCGATCCGCTTCGGCAGCTGCTCGTGATTGATGGCCTTCAGCGCCGCGTCCACCAGTTGCCGCCCGATGTCGACCGGGTCCTGCGTGATGGCACCCGACTCGACGCCGCTGTTGATCGCGTCGATCTGCGCCTTGCCCGAGTCGAACCCGGCGATCGTGAGCCCGGTCTTCCCGGCCTCCTGCACGCCCTTGATCACGCCGATCGCCGAGCCCTCGTTCGAGCCGTAGATGCCCTTGAGGTCCGGGTTCGCCTGCAGGATCGACTTCGTGATGTTCGCGGACTGCAGCTGGTCGCCGCCACCGTACTGGGGCGGCAGCACCGTGATGCCCGGCGCGTTCTGCTTCATCCAGTCCAGGAACCCGTCGCGACGGTCCTTTCCGGACAGACTGGTCTGGTCGTGCACGACCATCGCCACCTTGCCCTGACCGCCGATCTGGTCCGCCAGGTGCTTGGCCGCGTCGGCGGCCGCGGCCTTGTTGTCGGTGGCCACCGTGGTCGCCGGGATGTCACTGTCCACACCGGAGTCGAACGCGATCACCGGAATGTTCTGCGCCTTGGCCTGCTGCAGCAGCGGTGCCGCGGCCCGCGAGTCGAGTGCCGCGAAACCCAGTGCCTGCGGGGATTTCGCCAGCTCGTTGGTCAGCATGTTGACCTGCTGCTCGACATCCTGTTCCGTGGCCGGGCCGACGAACGTGATCCGCGCGCCCTTCGCCGAAGCTTCGTCTTCGGCGCCCTTCTTCACCGACTGCCAGAACTGGTGCTGGAATCCCTTCGAGACGATCGCGATCAGCGGGCCATTCCCGCCGGCGCCGGAGGTGCCGCCCTGACCGCACGCGGCCAGGCTCACCGCGAGCGCGGCCGCCGCGAGCGTAGCCGTGATCTTCGGAATCTTCATGGGCCGAACTCCCTTGTTCTACGCTTCCTTCTTGCGGATACGGTCGGTGTAGACGGCGACGAGGATGACCGCGCCGAGGATGACGTTCTGCCATTCCTGCGGGATCGACATGATCTGCAGGCCGTTGTTGAGCACCGAGATGATCAGCGCGCCGATCAGGGTGCCGATGATCGAGCCCTTGCCTCCGGACAGCGAAGTGCCGCCGATGACGACGGCCGCGATCGCCTGCAACTCGTAGCCCATCCCGGTGGCCGGTTGCGCCGAGCCCAGCCGCGCCGAGATCATCACCCCGGCGAGTCCGGTGAACAGCCCGGCGAACGCGTAGATCCCGAGCTTCCACCGGCGCACGTCGATCCCGGACAGCGCGGTCACTTCCTCGTTGCTGCCGATCGAATAGGTGTACCGGCCGAGCACGCTCTTGGTCAGCAGCACACCCGCGATGATCGCGATGACGAGCAGGATCAGCACCGCGTTCGGCAGGTTCGGGATCAGGAACCCGGACGAGAGATCCGTGTAACCGGCGATATCGGTGAAGTAGATCGGCGTGCTGTGCGACAGAACCAGCGCGAGCCCGCCGGCGGCGAGCATCATCGCGAGCGTCGCGATGAACGGCGGGATCCGCAACACCGCCACGTTGACGCCGTTGACCAGTCCCATGAACCCGCCGAACAGGATCGTCAGCGGCACGCCGAGCGCGAGTGGCAGGTGCAGGTTCACGATGAACACGCCCGACATCACCGCGCACAGCGCCATCCCGGTGCCGATGGACAGGTCGATCCCGGCGGAGATGATCACGAACGTGGTGCCGATGGCGAGGGTCCCGATCACCACCGTAGAGAACAGGATCGCGATGAAGTTGCCGTAGGAGAAGAAGAATGGGCTGACGATGGAGAAGAACGCGTAGATCACCACGAGGCTGGCGAACGCGAGCAGCTGCTGCAACCTGCTCTTGACCGCCCCGGTGAGCCCGCCGGCCTGCTCCCCCGCGGGTGTCTTCACGGTGGTCATGTGTGTCCCGCCTTCTGTTCGCCGAGGCCGAGTTCCGCGGCGTCGTCCGGATTCTCGTCGGGCCGCAACGTCGCGTAGTGCATGATGTTCTCCTGGCTCGCCTCCGCCGCGCCGAGCACGTGGGTGACCCGTCCCTCGCTCATCACCACGACGCGGTGTGCCATGCGCAGGATCTCCGGCAGCTCCGAGGAGATCATGATGATCGATTTCCCTTGTGCCGCCAGCTCGTTCAGCAGCTGGTAGATCTCTTCCTTGGCGCCGACGTCGATACCGCGGGTCGGCTCGTCGAAAATGAGGATGTCACAGGCCTTCGCGATCCACTTCGCGATGACGACCTTCTGCTGGTTCCCGCCGGACAGCAACTTTGTGGTCTGGTCCACCGAAGGTGTTTTGATGTGGAGCGAGCCCGCACGCTCGGCGGCGTCGGTGCGCAACGCGCCGTCGCGGACGAATCCGGCCTGGGTGAAGCGGTCTCTCAGCGCCGAAAGGGCGATGTTCGCTTTGACGTCCTGCTCCAGCAGGAGCCCGTAGCGCTTGCGGTCCTCCGACAGGTACCCGATGCCGAGCCGAGCCGCATCGGCCGGATTGCCGATGTGGACGCGTTTTCCGTGCAGGGTCACGGTTCCCTTGTCGATCTTGTCCGCGCCGACGAGCGCGCGGGCGACCTCGGTGCGGCCCGCGCCCATCAGTCCGGCGAAGCCGAGGATCTCACCGCGCCGCAGCTCGAACGACACGTCGGTGAGCAAAGCCTTGGTGGACAGCCCTTCCACGCCGAGCACGACGTCACGATCGGCGCGGACACCCTCGGGTCGCGCACCGGTGTCGATCGCGCGGCCGACCATCAGCGCGATGATGTCCGAAGTGGACGCCGTGCCCGCGTCGAGGGTGTCGATGTATTCGCCGTCGCGGATCACCGTGACCCGGTCGGCGATCCGCTTGATCTCCTCCATCCGGTGGGAGATGTAGATGACGCCGGTGCCGGGCCGGACGAACCGGCGGATCAGTTCGTGCAGCGTTCCGACCTCGGCGTCGTTGAGCGCCGCGGTCGGCTCGTCCATGATGAGCACGCGGGGTTCGTAGGAAAGCGCTTTCGCGATCTCGACCATCTGCTGGTTCGCGACCGTCAGCTGGCCTGCGACCGTGCGCGGGTCGAGCCGCAGGGACAAGCGGTCCAGCAGTGCGGCGGCGTCGGCGTTGAGCCTCCGTTCGTCGAGCAGCACCCGCGCCCGGCGCGGTTCCCGGCCGATGAAGATGTTCTGCGCGACGGTCAGATGCGGCACCAGGTTGAACTCCTGGTGGATGATGCTGATGCCGAGCGTGAGTGCGTGCCGCGGACCGGAGGGCTGGTACGGCTCACCGCCGAGCGTGAAGCGGCCGGAATCCGCGGTGTGGATACCGGACAGCAGCTTCATCAGCGTCGACTTGCCCGCTCCGTTCTCGCCGACCAGCGCGAGCACCTCCCCGGAACGCAGGTCGAGCCGCATCTCGTGCAACGCCCGCACGCCGGGGAAACTCTTGTTCACCCCTTCGACTTCGAGCAGGTTCTCGGTCATCGCACCGGCCACCGGATCAACCCCTTGTCCCGTAAGGACGTCCACAGCTCGCCGGGCACGACCGCGTACAGCCGCCCGTAGTTCTGCCAGACGTGCTCCGGGGTCACCGCACCGATGACCACCGCGCGGACAGTGGACTCCAGCAAGGGAAAATGGAGCGCGGCCGTGGGCAGCTCGACGCCGAATTCGGCACAGACCGCGGCGATTTCCCGCGCCTTGACCAGCACGTCGTGCGGTATCGGCGCATAGTCGTAGTACGCCGACTCCGCCGGTGCGGAAGTCGAGAGCACGCCCGAGTTGAACACCCCAGCGACGAGTACCTCCAGGGATTCGGGCGGGGCAAAGCTCTGGTCCAGCAAGGTGAATCGCCCGGCGACCATGAGCACGTCCAGCATCCCGGACCGGGCACCGGCCTCCAGCGCCTCGGCCGACTTCGACCCGAGCCCAACGGCCGACACGACACCCTCGTCCCGCAACGCCACGACCGCGGGCAGGCCTTCCGCGAGCGCCGCCCGGAGGTCGTACTCGTCCGGGTCGTGCAGGTACACGATGTCCACCGAGTCCAGTCCCAGCCGGATCAGGGACTCCTCGAGCCCGCGGCGCACGCCGCCGGCGGAGAAGTCCCATACCCGCCGCTGATCGGCGGGCACATGGAACAGGTTCGCGTCGTCGAGGCCGGTGCCGCCCGGATCGGGCACGAGCCGCCTGCCGACCTTTGTGGACACCACGAACTCTTCGCGTGGCTTGCCGGCGAGGAAAGCGCCGAGCCGCCGTTCGGACAAGCCGAGCCCGTAGTGCGGTGCCGTGTCGAAATGGCGGATCCCGCAGCCCCAGGCCGCGTCCAGGATCGCGTGCGCCTGCTCGTCGGACATCGGTGCGAACATGTTGCCGAGGTTCGCGCCACCGAGCGCGAGCCGGCCGGGCAACGTGCTAACCATGGCTGTACTCCACAATGGACTCTCGTCGCATTTCCGTGCCGGCGCCCGGAGTCTTCGGCGGGTAGTACCGCCCGCCGCGCACGTCGACCGGGGTCACGAAATGCTCGTGCAGGTGGTCGACGAACTCGATCACCCGGTTCTCGGCGGTCCCGGACACCGCCACGTAGTCGAACATCGACAGGTGCTGCACGGCCTCGCACAGCCCGACCCCACCGGCGTGCGGGCAGACCCGGACGCCGAACTTGGCCGCCAGCAACAGGATCGCGAGGTTCTCGTTGACACCGGCCACCCGCGTCGCGTCGAGTTGCAGCACGGAAAGCGCTTTCGCCTGCAGGAACTGCTTGAACATCACGCGGTTCGCGATGTGCTCGCCGGTGGCGACCGGGATCGGCGCGACCGCCTTCGCGATCGCCGCGTGCCCGAGCACGTCGTCGGGGCTGGTGGGCTCCTCGATCCAGGCGAGGTCGAACGGGCGCAGCGCGGTGCACCACGCGATCGCGTCGGCGACGTCCCAGCGCTGGTTCGCGTCGACGGCGATCCGGACGTCCGGCCCGCACGCCGCGCGCGCGATGCCGAGGCGGCGCCGGTCGTCGTCCAGGTCGTTGCCGACCTTGAGCTTGATCTGGGTGAACCCGTCGGCGACCGCCTCGCGGCAGAGCCGGGCGAGCTTGTCGTCGTCGTAGCCGAGCCAGCCCGGCGTCGTCGTGTACGCGGGATACCCCTCGGCGACCAGCCGCGCCTCGCGCTCCTCGCGACCCGGCTGCGCGGCACGCAGAATGTCGAGCGCCTCATCACGGGTGAGCGCGTCAGTCAGATAGCGGAAGTCGACGAGGTCGACGAGTTCCTCGGGCGAAAGCGACGCGAGCAGCTGCCACAGCGGTTTGCCTTCGCGCTTGGCTCGCAGGTCCCACAGCGCGTTGACCACCGCGCCGATGGCCATGTGCATGATCCCCTTCTCGGGGCCGAGCCAGCGCAGGTGCGAGTCGTGCACCAGCTCCCGCCACATACCGCCGAGATCGGCCAGGGTCTCTTCGACGTCGCGGCCGGCGAGGTGATCTTCGAGCGCGCGCAGGGCCGCGACCTGAACGTCGTTGCCGCGGCCGATGGTGAAGACGAAACCGTGACCTTCGAGCCCGTCGTCCGCGTCGGTGACGAGGCGGACGTACGCGGCCGAGTAGTCCGGGTCGGGGTTCATCGCGTCGGAGCCGTCGAGCGTCCGGGAGGTGGGAAACCGCACGTCGTGGGTCTGCAGGGCGATGATCCGGGCCACGAACACACTCCCTCGTATGACCGCTGTCACGCCGACCATAGACATCGGATGTCTCGGCCGTCAAGGCTCGCGGAGCTGCCGGGTTCTCCCTAGTATTCGGGCGCAGACACCCGACGTAGAGGGAGCAGGATGAGCGAGTTCGAGGGCCTGGTCGCGGCGGTGACAGGGGGTGCGTCCGGGATCGGCGCGGCGGTGGTCACGGCACTCGCCGAGCGGGGTGCGCACGTCGCCGCGCTCGACGTGCAGCCGGTGTCCGAAAAGGACGGTGTGCTGGGCCTGCGGGCCGACGTGACCGACGACGCGTCGGTGCGGCAAGCGATCGAGACCACGGTGGACCGCTTGGGCGGCCTCGACATCCTGGTGAACAACGCGGGCATCGGCGCGCAGGGCACCGTCGCCGACAACGACGACGACGAGTGGCTGCGGGTGCTCGACGTGAACCTGCTCGGGATGATGCGCACGAGCCGCGCCGCGCTGCCACACCTGCGCCGGTCCCGGGCGGCCGCGATCGTGAACATCGGTTCGATCGCGGCCACCGCGGGTCTGCCGCAGCGCGCGCTCTACAGCGCGTCGAAGGGTGGGGTCGTGGCGCTGACCAGGGCGATGGCCGCCGACCATCTGACCGAAGGCATCCGGGTGAACTGCGTGAACCCGGGCACCGCGGACACCCCGTGGGTCGGCAGGCTGCTGGCACGGGCCGGCGATCCGGCCGGCGAACGCGCCGCCCTCGAAGCCCGGCAACCACACGGCCGCCTCGTCTCTCCCGAGGAGATCGCGCACGCGGTGGTGTACCTCGCGAGCCCGCTGGCCGGTTCCACGGCGGGCACCGGCCTCGCCGTCGACGGCGGCATGCAGGACCTCCGCCTCCGCCCCCGCTGAACTCGCGCGGTCAGGTGCCGTCGACGAGGGTTTGGCGGAGCCATTGTTCGACACCGGCCACGTGCATGGTCGCGACGGCGCGGGCCAGGTCGACCTGCCGCCGGGACAGCGCCTGCTGGATCGCGCGGTGCTCGGCGAGCGTCTGCGCCACCACGCCTTCCTGCGTGATCCCACGCCAGGTCCGCGCGCGCTGCGTCCGGCCGGACACGCTTTCCAGCAGTGACACCAGCACCGCGTTCCCCGATCCGGCCGCGATCCGGCGGTGGAACTCCAGGTCGTTGTCCACCAGCTGTTCCACCGTGGGCTCGCCGCCCAGGGAATCCAGCAGCACGGCCAGCCCCTCGATGTCCTCTGTGGACATTCGCAGCGCGGCCAGCTCGGTGACGGCGGGCTCCAGCGCGCGCCGCGCCTCCAGGAACTGGAGCACGGTGTCGTCGCGGTGGAAGTCCACGACGAACCCCATCGCGTCCATCAGCAGTGACGGTTCGAGGCTCGTGACGTAGGTGCCGTCGCCGCGCCGGACGTCGAGGACGTGGATAAGCGACAGCGCGCGCACCGCTTCGCGCAGCGAGTTCCGGGACAGCCCGAGCCGCTCGGCGAGATCGGGTTCGCGCGGGAGCCGGTCGCCGGGCTCGAGCTCACCGTCCACGATCATCTGTTTGATCGCCTCGATGGCGTCGTCGGTCACCGACATCGCCCGCTCCTTCCTGCTCGCTCCACGGCAGGATACATCGGATCTTTTCGGGAACCATTGCCGTCCGGTCCGCTCATTCGGTGAGATCTTGGCGGGACAGGTCGGATGAATGCCTACGGAAGCAGGCCGCGCTGGTAGGCCGTGGCGACCGCCGCCGCGCGGTCACGGACGCCGAGCTTGGTGTAGATGTGCAGCAGATGCGTCTTGATCGTCGTCTCGCTGACCAGCAGCCGCCGGGCCGCGACCTGGTTCGTCGCCCCCTCGGCGACCAGGCGCAGCACCTCCAGCTCGCGCGGGCTGAGCGTGCCGGGCGCGCCACCCCCGACGAGCCCGATCAGCGTGCTCGCCACCGACGGCGCGAGCACCGACTTCCCGGCGTGCGCGGCCCGCACCGCGCGCAGCAGTTCGTCACGCGGCGCGTCCTTCAGCAGGTAGCCGGTGGCGCCCGCGTCGATCGCGGGCAGCACGTCGCGGTCGGTGTCGTACGTCGTCAGGATGAGCACCCGCGCGGGATGCCCGAGCTCGCGCAGCCGTGTGATCGCCTCGACGCCGCCCATCCCGGGCATCCGCAGGTCCATCAGGATCACGTCGACGTCGCACCGCTGCGCGAGGCGGACAGCTTCGCCGCCGTCGCCCGCCTCCCCCACCACGTCGAACTCGTCGTCGCCGCTGAACAGCCCGCGCAGCCCGTCGCGCAGGATGGGGTGGTCGTCGACGATCAGCAGCCGGATGGGCGTCATCGCAGCGGCACCGCGGCGTTGAGCGTCGTGCCGTAACCGGCCGCCGATTCGATCGTCAACGTCCCCTCCACTCCGGCCAGCCGTTTCCGCATCCCCGCCAGACCGTAGCCGTCGACCGGGGTCTCGGGATCGAAGCCGTGCCCGTCGTCGTGCACGTCGAGCAGCAGCGCGTCCTCGAGATAGGTCAGCGTCAGCGTGACCTTCCCGGCCTGCGCGTGCTTCGCGACGTTGGAAAGCGCTTCCTGGGCCACCCGGAACAGCACGTCCTCGACCTCCGCGGCGGCACGCGCGGGCGCGCCGGTCGTGCTCAGCTCCGCCGGGACACCGGACTGTTCGGACCATTCGCGGGTCAGCGTCCCGATCGCCTCGGGCAGGCTCGCGCTCTCGAGCTGCTCCGGGCGCAAGGCGCGGACCGACCGCCGCGCCTCGGTGAGGCTGGCCCGCGCCAGCGAGCGCGCCAGGTCCAGATGCCGCGACAGCTGCTCGGGATCGTCGCGGACGTGGTCGGCGGCGGCGAGCTGAGCGATGATGCCAGTGAGGCCCTGCGCCAGGGTGTCGTGGATTTCGCCGGCCAGGCGCTGCCGTTCCTCGACGATCCCGGCGTCGCGCGCCTGCGCCAGGAGTTGCTCGTGCAGCCGGGCGTTCTCGGCGATGATGCGGCCGCGTTCGGTGTTCTGCTCCATGACGTGGTTGGTGATGCTGACGGAGTTGAACACGAGCCCCAGCATCACCGCCGCGACGATCAGGTAGATGACGCTGTGCCCGGTCACCCCGGTCGGGTAGCCGCCGGACAGCGACGCCGACACGATCAGCGCGGTGACGCCGAACCCGGCCGTCCGCCAAGTTTTTCCCAGCGGGTAGGCGAAAAGGAAGCCCGAGTAGGCGAAAATGCCGAACGACAGGTCGATCCCGACCAGCACCGCCGCGAGCGCGGAGTGCACCGCGAACGCCACCACCCGCCACGGGGTGGCCGGGCGCGGGCGGGCGAGCACGACCGACCAGATCGCCGCGGCCGCCACGAAAATCCCTTCCACGGCGGTGGGCTGGTTCCCGGGCGCGATGAACGACAAGGCCGTGGAGACGGCCAGCAGCGGCAGCGGCAGGATCCGTCTGAGCCGGTTCAGCCGCGCCTGCCACGGGTCTTCGAGGGCGGTCACACTCTCGATTGTCACCCCGTGGCGAACAATTCGCGCAGTTCACGGCTGTTGGCGAGGACCGCGACGCCGACCATGACCACGCCGCACACGCCCTGTTCGATCTTCATCCACAGCGGGAACGTGCCGGGCAGGGCGATGATCACGGCGATCGCGACGGGCGTGACGATCGAGACGATCCGCAGCCGCCAGTACGCGCCGCGCGAGCCGCGGGCCGCGCGCCCGGCGAACAGCAGGAGCAGGACCGCGGTGATGACGACGATGATCGCGCGGGTCCAGACCGCCGAGTTGACCGCCGCCGCGTCGTCGCGCAGCAGCACGATGGCGATCAGCGCGAGCACGCCGATCGTGAGGTAGCCGGTGACGAGCAGGCGCAGGTTCCGGAATGTCCGCACGGTGCCGGGATGCCGGAGTCGTTCCTCCGTTGGGGTTTTCATGATCCCCACTGTGCGGTACGGACCCGCTGCCGCGCGTCGATCACGCGGGCCCGGTCACCCGCCGGTTCGGGCGAGGCCCGCATCCACCGATCGGTGGATGGTCAGTACCCGTGGCCGTGGAAGCCGTGGGGCCGTTCGGCGCCGAACCGGTGCTGGCTGGTGCCGCCGTGGTCGGCGGTGGCGTGCCCGATGGCGAACCCGCCGGCCCCGCCCGCGACGAACACCGCCAGCGCCACCCCGCCGATGGCGAACCCGCGCCGGAGCCGGTTCGGCTTCGCGGGCGGCGGCATCGGATACTGCGGCGGCACCTGACCGGCCACAGGCGGGACCGGCCCGGCCGCCGCCGGTTGTTCATTCGCCACCGCGGGCTGCTGTTCGTTCGCCGCGGCGGATTGCGCGGGCTGCTGCTGGGTCTGCTCGTTCGCCACCGCCGGCGGGACCGGCCCGGCCACCGCCGGTTGCTCGTTCGGCGCCGCGGGCTGCGGGGGTAGCTGCTGCGTCTCCTCCGGGGTCCGGTCGCCGGGGGGCTTGTCGTCGTCCTGCACGGGTCGCTCCTTCGTCCACCTCCGATGATGGGCGCCGAGGCTGAAACCGGGCCGTGCGGACGCTGAACGTTTCCCCAGAAAACATGCCGCCGGAGCCCGCACCCGGGCCCCGGCGGCACACCCCCGGCTGGTCAGACCATTTCGTCGACCGACGATGCCGCCACCGCCGGTTCGGGCTCCTCCTGGCGGCGCAGGCGGATCACCCCGGACAGAGCGATCAGCAGGCCGATCGTGGCGAGCGCGGCGACCACGATCAGCGTGGGCCGCAGCCCGGTGAGCAGCGCCGCCGCGGAGGCGTCCTCGCCGCCGTTCGCGGTGAGCACGGCCGTCGTGATCGCCAGCCCGATCGCGCCGCCGACCTGCAGCGACGTGTTCAGCAGGCCACCGGCCAAGCCCTGCTCCTCGTCACTGATCCCGGTCGTCGCCTGGATGTTGAGCGACGAGAACGCCAGCGTGAAGCCGATGCCGAGCAGGATCATGCTCGGCAGCACCGAGCCGGCGTACCCGGAATGCTCGTCCACCCGCAGGAACAGCAGGTACGCCAGGACATGGGCGACCACACCCGCGAGGATCGTGCGCGGGGTACCGATGCGGTCGATGAGCGGCTCGATCCGCGGCGAGCCGATGGCCACGATCAGCGCCGCCGGCAGGAAACCGAGCGCCGTCTGCAGCGCCGACCAGTGCAGCACCGACTGCAGGTAGAGCATCACCACGAACTGGAACCCGATGTACGGGCCGAAGAACAGCGCGCCCCCGAGGTTCGCCCTGGCGAGCGGGCCCGAACGCAGGATTCCCAGTCGCAGCAACGGATGCGGGCTGCGTTTCTCGATGAAGACGAACCCCACCAACAATGCGGCGGCCACCACGAACGAGATCAGCGTGCGCGGCGAGCCCCAGCCGATCTGGGGCGCTTCGACGACCGCGAACACGAGCAGCAGCGCGCCGAGGGCACCGGTGACAGCGCCGGGCAGGTCGTACCCGCGGCCGCGATCGCGCTGGTAGGCCGGGATCAGCCGGTAGCCGAAGGCCAGCGCGGCGAGCGCGATCGGCACCGGCAGCAGGAACGTCCAGCGCCAGCCCACCTGGGTCAGCAGGCCGGAGAACACCAGCCCCGCGGAGTAGCCGCTCGCGCCGAACACGGCGAAAATGCTGATCGCGCGGTTGCGCGCGGGACCTTCCTTGAAGGTCGTGGTGATGATCGAGAGGGCCGCCGGCGCGGTGAACGCCGCGGCGAGGCCCTTGATGAAACGGCTCGCGATGAGCAGCGTGCCGCTGTCGACGAGGCCGCCGAGCAGGGACGCGAGGGCGAACACGGTGACGGCCACGAGGAACACGCGGCGCCGGCCGAGCAGGTCGGCCGCGCGGCCGCCGAGCAGCAGCAGGCCGCCGTAGCCGAGCACGTAGCCGCTGACGACCCATTGCAGCGCGCTGGTGGAGAGCCCCAGGTCGGCGCGGATGGACGGGAGCGCGACCCCGACCATGGACACGTCGAGCGCATCGAGGCCGATGACGGTGGAAACGGTCAGCAGGACGCCCCAGAGCCGGGCGTCCCAGTGGGTTGAGGTGGTTGACAGAGGTCCCGTTGGGCTCATGCGTGCCACACTACATGCATGTGCATCTAATGCAAGAGGATTAAATTCGTTGGCATTAAATTCATGTGCATGTTAAGCTGCCGTCGTGAGCGACGTAGCCGAACAGGGCCTGGTGCGGCAATGGCACGATCTGCTGGCACTCCACGCGGCCGTGTCCGGCACGCTCGAGACCCGTCTCCAGGAAGAGCACGGCCTCGGCGTCACCGAGTTCGAGGCGCTGGAGGCGCTGGCCTGCAACCACGCGGGGCAGTGCCGTGGCGCGGTACTGACCGAGGTCGTGCACCTGAGCCAGAGCGCGACCTCCCGGCTCGTGGCCCGGCTGGAACGCGAGGGCCTGGTCGAGCGCTCGATGTGCGTGGACGACCGGCGCGGCATCTTCGTGTCTCTGACCGACGACGGGTGGCAGCGCTACGAGCAGGCGAAACCGACGCATCGCGCGGTACTCGCTGAGGTCCTGGCACGGCCGGAGTCCGCCGCGAAGGTCAAGTAGACCGCCGATCCCACCAGCAGGGAATCGTTGACGCCTGTCGTCTTTTGGATCCAAACTGGGCGGCATGGCGTTCTCGTTCCTCACCCACCTCGAATGCTCCCGCACCGGTGACCAGTTCGACGCCGGCCAGGTGTCCGGCACGTCGCCCGCCGGCGCCCCGCTGCTCGTCCGGTACGACCTCGAACGGGTCCGGGAAACCGTGACACCGCAGGACATCGCGAGCCGCGAGAACACCCTGTGGCGTTACCACGAAGTGCTTCCGGTGAGCGCGCCCGAGCACATCGTGAGCCTGGGCGAGGGCATGACGCCGCTCCTGCCGGTGCCGGGCTACGGCAAGCGCGCCGGGGTCCCCCGCCTGCTGATGAAGGACGAGGGCCTGGTGCCCACCGGCTCGTTCAAGGCGCGCGGCGCCGCGGTCGGCGTGTCCCGCGCGGCGGAGCTCGGGGTGCGCGGAATCGCCATGCCCACCAACGGAAATGCGGGCGCGGCGTGGGCGCTCTACGCGGCACGGGCGGGGCTCGGCGCGCTGATCGCGATGCCCGCCGACGCGCCGGAGATCACGATGAAGGAGTGCCAGGCCGCGGGCGCCGAACTTTACCGTGTCGACGGTCTGATCGGCGACGCCGGGAAGCTCGTCGCGGCCGCCGTTTCCGGGCGCGAGGGTTACCAGGAGGTCTCGACGCTCAAGGAGCCCTACCGGTTGGAGGGCAAGAAGACCATGGGGTACGAGATCGTCGAACAGCTCGGCTGGCGGGTACCCGACGTGATCCTCTACCCCACCGGCGGGGGCGTCGGCATCATCGGCATCCACAAGGCGCTGCAAGAGATGCGGGAGCTGGGCTGGATCTCCGGGAAGCTGCCCCGCCTGGTCGCGGTGCAGGCCGCGGGCTGCGCGCCGATCGTCGAGGCGTTTCACCGTGGTGCCCGCGAGAGCGAGCCGTTCCCGGACGCGCACACCATCGCGTTCGGCATCACGGTGCCCAAGGCACTGGGCGATTTCCTCGTGCTGGACGCGGTTTACGCCACGGAAGGCACGGCGGTGTCCGTCACGGACGAGGAGCTCCTTGCCGCGCAACGAAATCTCGCGTCGCTCGACGGGACGTTCATCTGCCCGGAGGGCGCGGCCTGCTTCGCCGCTGTCGACCGGCTCCGCGAGTCCGGCTGGCTCACCGGCGACGAGGAGGTCGTCGTGCTGAACACGGGTGCCGGCATCAAGTACCCGGAGACCATGACGGTCGACGCTCCCCTGCTCCCGAAGAACGGGCACATTGGATCTGATCTGGCGTGACCGACGAAGGCAGCCTGGTCCGCGCGGCGTATGAGTCGGTCCGCGAGGCCGTGCTCACCAGGCGGCTGCGGCCCGGCGAGCGGGTCACCGTGCGCCCGCTCGCCGAGCGGCTCGGCATCTCGCCGACACCCGTGAAAGCCGCGCTGGCCATCCTCGAACGCGAGGGATTCCTGGTGGCGCGCAAGCATTCCGGGTTCTTCGTCGCCAAGCTGACCGCGGCCGACATGCGGGACGTCTACGAGCTGCGCTCCGCCGTGGACGCGCTCGCCGCCCGCGAGGTCGCCCGCACTCGCCCACCGGACCTGCTCGACCGCCTTCGCGAGCTACTCGAACGACAACGCGCCGCCGTCGAAGCCGGGGACATCACGCGCTACGCGGAGCTCGACCGCGCGTTCCACGCCACGATCTGGCAGGGCTCGCCCAACCGCCGCCTGCCGGCCATCGCCGACCTGCTGGGCGCGCAGCTGCAGCTCGGGCAGAACCTGACGATCACCGTGCCCGGCCGCCCCGAAGCGAGCCTCGACGAGCACGCGGAAATCCTGGAGGCCCTGGCGGCCGGGGACACCGCCGCCGCCGAACAGGCCACCCGGCGGCATGTCGCGCGCGTGATCCGTGCCCTCGAATCCGCTTTGGACGGTTAGATCCTGCGTGCCTGCTCCAGCAACGCCTCGCCGAGCGCGGCGGCTTCGGCACCCGACAGGGTCACCCACTCCTCGCCGCCGTCACCGAGGCCGGACGAGATCCGGAGCGTGATCCAGCCCAGCCGCACGTTGGGCAGTGTCGTCTGCCCCACGCAGATCTCGCGACCGCACCGCGTCTCGACCGTACGACGCGGACCGGAGCCCTCCATCTCGCACCTCCGTGCACTTTTCCAGTGACCCCTACAGCGCGGAAGGGAAGCGACCTATTCCCGCCTATTCCCGCGCGGCGGGCGCGTCAGGGTCTCCAGTCATGGCACCACCGGCGTCGACTACGCGGGCTGGCACCTGATGAAGGCGCTCGCCATCTCGGCGCGCGATGGTCTGAACCGGTTCGTGACCCAGCAGGTCTACTACTCGCTGCAGGCCCACGAGCTGATCCCGATCGCCCTCGGCCAGGGGCTCGGTGTGCTGGTCTGGGGCCCGCTCGCGGGTGGCGTGCTGTCGGGCAGGTACCGGCGTCCGACCGGCTCAGCCCGGCGGACCTGTCGCTGCTGGGCCCGCACCTGTAACCGCCAGCTCGGCGTCGTGGAACGCGGACGGCGAGAGCGCCAGCCACACGACCACAGCGCCGACGGCGTGCAGCACGGCGGCCACCACGTACACGCCGCGCAGGCTCCAGTGCGCCGCGATCAGGCCGCCGGCGAGCGCGCCGATCGGGTTCATCCCCCAGGCCAGCGCCCGGTGGCTGGTCAGCACGCGGCCGAGCAGGCCCGCCGGGGTGAACCGCTGCCGGCTCGACTGCGAGCATACGTTCCACACCAGGACGATGGCGGTCGTCGCGAGCAGCACCGCGCCGACCAGCACCGGCCACGGCGGCACCACCGCGATCAGCAGCGCGGTCAGCACCCCCAGGGTCTGCGCGATCCGCATCGACCACGAGTAGCCGAGCCGCGTCACGATCCGGCTCACCACGAACGAGCACAGGATCCAGCCGGCGGCTTCGCAGGCCAGCAGCGCGCCATAGCCGACGGACCCGAGGTGTAGCACCTGCGTCGTGTACAGCACCAGCATCGCGGTCTCCGCGCTGGACGCGAACGAGCCGAGCGCGACGGTGACCGTGATCCACCGCAGTAGCGGCGTGTGCACCAGGAACCGCAGCCCCTGGCCGAGATCGCGCAGCGGATGCTGGTCGGATGGCGTGACCGCGGCGGAGGAGATCCGGCGCGCGAGCACCAGCGCGACGATCGCCGCCACGCCCGCGACCCACGCTGGCGCGCCCGCGCTCACCGCGACGAGCCAGCCGGTGAACGGCGGCACGATGAACTGCACGACGCCGCGGTCGATGAGCTGCAGCCGGGTGTTGGCCGCGGCGAACCGTTCGGGCGGCACGACTTCCGGGACGAGGGTGCCGCTCGCGCCGTCGCCGAGCACCTGCGCCGACGTCACCACGAACGCCACGACCACCAGCAGCGGCAGGCTCAGCAGCCCCGCCGTGCCGGCCACGGCGAGTCCGGCGGCCGCGACCACCTGGATCGCGTACGCCCAGGCCAGCACCGTCGTGCGGCGGACCCGATCGATCAGCACCCCGGCGAACAGCGAGAACAGCAGCCACGGCGACTGCCCGGCCACGTTGACCCACGACACCTCGCGGGGATCGGTCGTGATCGACACCGCGAGCAAAGGGAGCACCGCCAGCATCAGTCCCTCGGCGGTCGATCCCGAGATCGCCACCGCCTGCAGGCGCCTCCAGCCACTCTTTGTATGTATATGGTCATCCCCAGTCACGGAACCCCATACTGCCTGGTCTTTCGCGTACGCGCCGCCGAATTTCGCGCCCGCCGCGCCCCGGCAGCCGTGTTTGCCCGCTGCGTCAGTGAATTTGCCGGCTGCGTCGGTGAGTTTGCGCGCCACGAGCCAACTCACCGACGTGAGCGGCAAACACGCGCGCGTGGCGGGCAAAGACGCGCTGCGTCAGTGCAGTTCGTAGCGCTTGAGCTTGCGGTACACGGTCGCCCGGGAGATGCCGAGCCGGTCGGCGACGGCGTTGCGGTCGCCACCGGTGTCGCGCAGGGCCGCCATCAGCACCCGCCGCTCGGCCGCCCGCACCTCGTCCAGCGGCCGGTGCCGCGCCGGCAGGTCGCGCAGATCGACCGGACCGGTCGCGTGGATCCCCGCGCTGGCCAGGACTTGCCGCAACTGCCGGAGGTTGCCCGGCCAGTCCCGCGCCGCCAGCGCGGCGATCGCCCGTGACGTGATCGGCTGGTCGCCGAGCAGGCGCGCGCACAGCGCTTCGAACTCGGTCCGGCGCTCTCGCAGCGGTGGCATGGTCAGCAGGACGGGAAACCCTTCGCGGACCAGGCCGCTGTCCTCGATCGTCGTCCCGACGACCGGGCCGCTGGCGTTCGCGATCAGCGCGGTGACGATCGCCGACAGCTCCGGCGGCAGCTCGGTGACATGCGCCAGCAGCACGGGTTTTCCGTTGCGCAGGGCGGATTCCAGGTTGTGCAGCCAGGCGCGCGGGCGGAGTTGTGCGACACGGCCGTCCAGCTCGACCGGTGACCGCAGCGCCACTCGGGCCTCGAATCGCTTTCCGGTGCCGCGTTCGCCGCTGACCAGGACCGGATGCTCCCCCACCGCACGGGTCAGGCGGCGCCGGAACTCGCCCACCGGGTCCACGGGAATCGGGCCAGGCACGGCGAGCCGGCGTGGCTCAACCGAGTGCAGCACGAGCACCGCCGCGAAGTCGCCCTGGGGCTGGCGCACGGGCAGGATCTCGATCGTCACGGTCGCGCCGGAGCTGAGGTTCCGTCGCACGCTGCGCCGCCGCGACCCGGTTTCCTCCGCCAGCCGGCGAAGCAGCTCCTCGTCCGCTTCGTGCACGAGGGCGCGCGCCCGGGTGCTGACCACGCACAGCTGACGGCTCACTCCGACGACCGGGCCGCGATATCGCCGTTGTGCGGCGGAGAACTCGTCGAACAGCTCGCGCTCCCCGTATGCGCGGCTGCCCAGCAGCTGCGCCTCGATGGACCGCCCGATCTCGATCACCAGCGGCAGCACCGCGGCCGAGCCGTACTCGCGCAGGCAGTGCACGCCCAGCGTCCCCGCGTACCGCTTGGTGCAAGGATCGCGGATGATCACGCCGGTCGTCGTCAGGATCTCGGCGTCACCACGGAAGTGCTCGGTGCCGGAGATGAGGAAGGCCTGCCGCGTCTCGTGCGCGCAGCCCAGGCCGTTGGTGCCCATCAGGTCCTCGCCGAAACACATACCCGGGACCAAGTTCTGCCGGTGCACGCGCCCGGCCTGCGGGAAATCCCCGACGACCACGGTGATCAGCCGGCAGGCGCGGTCGGCGAGGAACCCCCACGAGTTCAGGCCGGAGATCTCGTCCTTGAGCCGGTTCATGATCGGCTGCGCGACGGCGGCGAGGCGCGTGCGGGGCCGGAAGTCCGCGTCGGATACGTACTCGCGTGCTTCGGGATCGACCCCGGCGAGCATCGACCGCCGCCAGGACGCGACGACTTCCGGCCGCACGCCGGGATAGTCCGCCGGATCCACCGAGAACGGGTTGCGGGACAAGACATCCTGCTTGGCCCGCCGGACCCGCTCCCACTCGGCCGTGGTGCGCGGGATGGTCACCGCTCGACGGTACCCGGCCAGTCCCCCGTGGCCTGAGGACTCTTCCGCCCGGCGAAACGGCTCAGGCCGCGACGCGCAACCCGCGCGCTTTCGGCAGCACGTCGCGGGCGAACAGTTCGAGACTCGCCCGCGCCTGGTCGTAGGGCATCCCGCCGAACGCCGGTGCGAGGGTCAGCTCGAAATCGCCGAGCACGTCGCGGATCTCCTCGATCTGGCCGAGGATCCGCCGCGGGTTGCCCCACAACGCGGTGGCGGCGTAGTCGTCGGCGGCCTTGTCCACCCCGATCTCCCGGAAGTACGCCGCGTTCGCCGCGTATCGCTCGTGGCCCTTGATCCCGGCGAAATGCTCGCCGGCCATCTCGTAGTGCTCCACATTGGACAGGAAGAACCGGTTGACGTACCGGAAATGCCGTTCCCGCGCGAGTTCGTCGTCCTCGTGGCAGTACATGTTGACGTTGAGCGCGATCGCCGGGGCGCGCTCGCCGTGCTCGGTCTCGTACAGCTCGCGGTACCGGGTGAACGTCGGCATGAGGTCCGGCACCGGGCGCACGATGAACGACATCATGCTCGCCCGCAACCTCGCCGCCATCACCACGGACTCCGGCGAACCCGCGACGAGGTACCGGCGGCCGAGGAACGAACCGCGCGGGCGGGGCCGCAACTGCGCCCGCGGCTGCGGGTAGAACGGGCCGTCGCCTTCGATGAACCCCGTCTCCAGCGCCTCGAAGATCATCGGCGCGGCCTCGTCGAACCGGTCGCGCGTTTCGCCGAGCGGGATGCGGAACGGTTCGTACTCGGTGCGGGACAGGCCGCGGCCGAAGCCGAGCAGCAGCCGGCCGTCCGAGATCGTGTCGACCATCAGCGCTTTCTCCGCCACCCGCAGCGGATCGTTCCACGGCAGGATGACCGCCGCGGTGCCGAGTTTGATCCGCGACGTCCGCCCGGCCAGGTGCGCCAGCAGCACCAGGTTGTCGGGACACGCCGAATAGTCCGAGAAATGGTGCTCGACGACCCACACCGCGTCGTAGCCAAGGCGTTCCGCTTCGACCGCGACGTCCAGTTCGCCCTGGTACATCTGCTGGTCGGTCAGGTCCGGGTGGAGTTTGCCGAACCCCAGATTGATCCCGATGCTCAGCATCGCTGTTCCTCCCTATTCGGCGGGAATGACCGGGAGCCGGATCGCGCTCGGATACGGCTCGCCGAAGAAGACGCGCTGGGTGGCGCGGACGAAATCGTCCTCGGTGACCTCTCCGGCCGGCTTACCGCTGCCGGAATTTCGGTCGAAGCACGGGTAGTTCGAACTCGCGATGTCGACGCGGATCCGGTGTCCCGCCGCGAAAACCTGGCTCGTGGCGCCGACGTCGACGGTGTACTCGTACACCTCGCCGGGCTCGATCGCTTGTGGACTGTCCATTCCGGACCGATAGCGGGCGCGCACGATCCCGTCGGCGACGGCGAGGGCACGGCCGCCGGGGTGGACGTCAACGAGCTTCGCGGTGAAATCGGTGTCGGCGGCCGAGGTCGAGGCGAAGAGCCGCACGCTGAGCGGGCCGGTGACCTCCAGATCGTGGTCGAGCACCGGGCCGGTGAACCGCAGGATGTCCGGCCGTCCATCGAGGACCTGCTGGTCACGCGAGCCCGGCTGGAAACCCATCGGACCGGGGGCCAGCACGATCGCACCACCGACCGTGGGCACCGGATCACGCGGGTCGTGCACGTATTCCGCGCTACCGGACGGAGGAAGCGAGCGG
Source organism: Amycolatopsis sp. GM8 (assembly GCF_021653975.1). Lineage (GTDB taxonomy): Bacteria > Actinomycetota > Actinomycetes > Mycobacteriales > Pseudonocardiaceae > Amycolatopsis_E. The sequence goes on from NZ_JAJKFK010000004.1 coordinate 534,720, forward strand.
CCGAGCGTGCCGCCGGTGCCATCAGTGCCGAGAAACCAGTCCTGCCAAGCGGTCCGGGCGAGCGGCCACTCGTTCTCGGTGCGCCAGCCCGCGCCCATCACGTAGATCCGCACGGGCGGCAGCGATCCCGGCACGCCGTCCGTGCTCTCCTGGAGGAACCGCACCTGTTGCTGTTCCAGGCGGATCGCCTGCTCACTGCCGCCGGGATAGACCACTTCGCCCAGGACGCCGGTGCGATCGGTGTGCGACCACGGCCCGACGATCAGATGCCCGCGCATGGTGGTGAAGTTGCCGAGCGTGCCACGCAGGAACAGGTCGAACCAGCCGCCGACGTGCAGCGCCGGCGCCGCGGTGTCCGCGCGCCGCGAGGCGTAGCTGATGCCGCGCCAGTAATCCGGGTCGTTCTCCCTGGCCAGCCAGGTGTGCCAGCTCGGCAGGATTTCGGCGAGGTTCGGGCGGTCGATCAGCGGCAAGGTGTCGTAGGCGGCTTCGCGGCCCGCCGGCATCCCGCCCAGCTGCGCCGACGTGAGCAGATGCCAGCCGAGCGCCTGGCCGAGCTGGAACGCGCCCTGCCGGTAGGCGAGCCCGTCGCGGTAGTCGTCCGGCGTGACCGTGAGCGCCAGCGCGACGAGCCCGTCCGGCCGGTGACCACTGACTGCCAGCTGCGTCATGCCGAGATAGGACGCGCCGAACATCGCGATCCGGCCGTCGCACCACTCCTGCTCACGCAGCCAGGCCAAGGTGTCGAGACCGTCGGCGGTCTCGTTCTCGAACGTGCGCAGCCGCCCCTCGGAGCGGCCGACGCCGCGGCAACTCTGCACCAGCACCGTGAATCCCGCGTCCAGCGCCGGAAACACGGGCAGTGTTCGCGAAAACGGCTCCGCGTAAGGGGTTCGGACGAGCAGCACCGGCCGCGGCCGCCCCGGCGGGCGGTACAGCAGGCCCGCGAGCCGCACGCCGTCGCGCACCGGTATCCGCACCCGCTCGACGACGTGTGTGTCCAGGCCTTCCAGCGTCCCCGTCACGGGAACTCACGCTACGGGCCGATCAGCGCGAGGCCGTCTCACTTGTGAGACTCAGACGGTGGCCTCCGCCATCGCCTCGGCGGTCAGCTCCACCGACCGCACCCGGTCCTCGATCCGCTCGGCGTGGTGCGCGGTGATCAGCTCGTCGGCCTGGATCGGCGCCGCGAACTCCTCCAGGAACGCGCGGACCTCGGCCGGGGTGCCGGTGGCGGTGTACTTGGTCATCGTCGACAGGTGCCGCCCGTTCGGCGACGCGAGGAACGCCTCGATCTCGGCGTCGGTGAAGTTCCGGCCGCCGGAGCCGCGCGAGATGAACGACCGCGCCCGGTTGCGGTACGAGATCGTCTGCTGTGCCACGGCTTCGTCGTGGTCTTCGGCGGCGAACACGTTCACCCCGGCGATCACGTACGGCTCGGCCAGCTGCTCGGAGGGCTTGAAGGTGTCGCGGTAGACGGCGACGGCCTGGTGCAGCGCGTCCGGCGCGAAGTGGGACGCGAACCCGTAGGGCAGGCCCAGCTGCGCGGCGAGCTGCGCGCCGAACAGCGACGAGCCGAGAATGTACAGCGGCACCTCGCCGTCGGGGCGCGGCACGGCCTGTACCCCGGAGATCCGCGACTTGCCGCGCAGGTAGCCCTGCAGTTCGAGCACATCCTGCGGGAACGTGTCGGCGGAGAGGTGGTCGCGCCGCATGGCGAGCATCGTGTTCTGGTCGGTGCCGGGCGCCCGGCCGAGCCCGAGGTCGATCCGCCCGGGGAAGAGCGCCCCCAGCGTGCCGAACTGCTCCGCGATCACCAGCGGCGAGTGGTTGGGCAGCATGACCCCGCCCGAGCCGAGCCGGATCGTTTCGGTGTGCTCGGCGACGTGCCCGATCACGATGCTCGTGGCGCTCGACGCGATGGTCGCCATGTTGTGGTGCTCGGCGTACCAGACCCGCCGGTAGCCGCCGCGCTCGGCGGCCTGGGCGAGCTTGACGCTGGCGGCGAAGCTGTCGCGCGCCGACTGGCCGGGCGCGATCGGTGCCAGGTCGAGGATCGACAGGGCGAGGGGCATGGTCAACTGCCTTTCTGCAGAGCGCTGTGCAGCTCGTCGGTGAACGCGCGGATGCGGTCCTCGTCGCGCCGGTAGTAGATCCACTGGCCGCGGCGGGTGGCGCGCAGGAACCCGGCCCGTTGCAGGGTCGCCAGGTGCGCGGACATGGTCGACGCCGAGGTCCCGGCCTTCTGCTGGATCAAACCGGCGCACACCCCCAGCTCGGCCGCTTCCCCCGCGCACGCGAAGTTCGCGACCGGGTCCTTGAGCCATTCGAGGATGCGCAGCCGCGTCTCGTTGGCCAGGGCCTTGCACTCGTCGAGCACCGCACCCGTCCTTCGGTATTTCGCTAATTTCCGAAGTTAGTCCTCGTCCGGACGCGCGGCACCATGACCCCCGTCACGACTACTGTGCCGTTCATGAGCGGTGACCTCGCGGCGACACGCGCGTTCTTCGGCCCACGGGCGGCCGGCTGGGAGATCAAGTTCCCGGACGACGGCCCGCGGTACCGGCAGGCGGTCGCCGACCTCGCGCCACCCGCCGGCGGGGCCGTCGCCGACGTGGCCTGCGGCACCGGGCGCGCGCTGCCGGAACTACGCGACGCGGTCGGCCCGAACGGCACGGTGCTCGGCATCGACGTGACCGCCGAGATGCTCGCTGAAGCCGTCGCATGCGGGCGGGACGAGATCGCCACCCTCGTGCTCGCCGACGCGACGCGCCTGCCGTTGCCCACCGGACGTTTGGACGCCGTGTTCGCCGCCGGGCTGCTCGCCCATCTCGCCGACCCGGACGCCGGGCTCGCGGAACTGGCCCGGGTGTGCCGCCCCGGCGGGCGGCTCGCGGTGTTCCACCCGATCGGCCGCGCCGCACTGGCCCGCAGGCACGGGCACGAACTGTCCACAGAGGACCTTCGCGCGGAACCGAACATCCGCGCCGCGCTGGGCCGGACCGGCTGGCACTGCGATTCCGTCGACGACGGCGAGGACCGTTACCTCGTGCTGGCGACCCGGGAGCTACCGCACGCGTAACCCGGCGATCAGGAGCTCGACCAGCGGGCGTGGGTCGTAGCCGGAATCGGCGCCGATACAGAGGTTCCCCACGCCGCGCATCAGTTCGAGGGCCTGCACACCGGACCGGATCTCGCCGGCGGCGGCCGCGGCGTCGAGCAGCCGGCCGCACACGGGCACGAGGCGGTCGAGGAAGTAGGCGTGCAACGTGTCGAAGCCGGCTTTGTCGGACCGCAGCGCGGCGGCGAGCCCGTGCTTCGTGACCAGGAAGTCCACGAAGCGGTCGATCCACTGCCCCAGCGCCGCGTAGGGACTCGCGCTCGACTCCAGGAGCGCGGGCCCGGCTTCGGCGCAGGCCTCCACCTGGTGCCGGTAGACGGCGATGACGAGGTCCGAGCGCGTCGGGAAGTGCCGGTAGATGGTGCCCATCCCGACGCCGGCCTTGGCCGCGATGTCCCGCACCGGCGCGTCCACGCCGGACGCGACGAACACCGCGGCGGCCGCGTCGAGCAGCGTCTTCTCGTTGCGCCGGGCGTCCGCCCGCTTGGACCGGCCCGCGGTCTCGTCGTCGGCCACGCCATTCCTCCCGCCACCCGCAGTTGTCAAGCGGAACAATGCTCCGTATCGTTAGCGGAGCATTGTTCCGATTGCTCATGATGCCACGGAGGACAACCATGCGGTACCGCACCCTGGGCCGGACCGGTATCCAGGTCAGCACCCTCGCGCTCGGCGCGATGAACTTCGGCCCGATCGGGCACACCACGCAGGACGAGGCCACGGCCATCGTCGACGCCGCGCTCGAAGCCGGGATCAACGTCGTCGACACCGCCGACATGTACGGCGACGGCGAGTCCGAGCAGATGGTCGGCCGGGCGATCGCCGGCCGCCGGGACGACATCGTGCTGGCCACGAAGGCGACCATGCCCATCGGCGACGAGCGCAACCACCAGGGCAGCTCGCGCCGCTGGCTGGTCACCGCGCTGGAGAACAGCCTGCGCCGCCTCGGCGTGGACCACGTCGACCTCTACCAGATGCACCGCTGGGACCCGAACACCAGCGACGAGGAGACGCTGTCGGCCTTGACCGACCTGCAGCGCGCCGGCAAGATCCGGCACTTCGGCTCCTCGACCTTCCCCGCCTACCGGATCGTGCAGGCCCAGTGGGCGGCCCGCGAGTACAACCTGAGCCGCTACGTCACCGAGCAGCCCAGCTACTCCATCCTGCAGCGCGGGATCGAGAGCCAGGTACTGCCCGTGACCGAGCAGTACGGGCTCGGCGTGCTGGTGTGGAGCCCGCTGGCGTCGGGCTGGCTGTCCGGCGCGGTCCGCCAGGGCCGGGAGGTCACCACGCACCGCTCGGCGCTCATGCCGGCGCTCTTCGACACCGCCATCCCCGCCAACCAGGCCCGGCTCGACGCCGTCGGGCGGCTGGCGAAGCTCGCCGACCAAGCCGGTCTGACCATGATCCAGCTCGCGCTCGGCTTCGTCACCGCACACCCGGCCGTGACCAGCGCGCTCCTCGGCCCCCGCACGCTCGACCACCTGCGATCGCAGCTCGCCGCCGCGGACACCGTGCTCTCCGCCGATGTGCTCGACGAGATCGACGCCATCGTCGCCCCCGGTGTCGATCTCGCCGCGCACGAGAAGTTCGACACCCCACCCGCGCTGCTCGACCCGTCGCTGCGGCGCCGGTGACAGGAAGGAGATGACCATGCCCGGCACAACCAGTTTCGGGATCATGACCGCGCCGTCGCAGGTCGGCTACGACGACCTGCTGCGGGTCTGGCGCGAAGCGGACACGATCCCGGAGATCACGCACGCGTGGCTGTTCGACCACCTGATGCCGATCTTCGGCGACCCGGACGGACCCACCTTCGAGGGCTGGACGCTGCTGTCCGCGCTCGCCGCGCAGACCCGCCGGCTGCGCGTCGGCGTGCTCGTGACCAGCAACCGGTTCCGGCCACCCGCGCTGCTGGCCAAGATCGCCACGACCGCCGACATCGTCTCCGGCGGCCGGCTCGACTTCGGGATCGGCGCCGGCTCACGCCCCAGCCACCCGCTGGCCCGGCGCGAGTACGCGGCACACGGCCTGCCCTTCCACGATGCCGCGCACGCAGTCGGCGCGCTCGCCGAAGCCTGCACGGTGATCCGCCGGCTGTGGACCGCGACCGAGCCGTTCGACTTCGACGGCGAATACGTGCGGCTCACCGGCGCGTTCGGCAACCCGAAGCCGGTGCAGCGCCCCCATCCGCCGATCGTCATCGGCGGGCGCTCGTCCGGCACGCTGCGCGTCGTCGCCGAGCACGCCGACGTGTGGAACATCCCCGGTGGCGACCTTGGCGACGTGATCGAACGCAGCGCCCTGCTGGACCGCTACTGCGCCGAGATCGGGCGTGATCCCGCCGCGATCGTCCGCTCGATCCACCTGCCCGTCTCCTACGAGCAGCCGGACGGCACTCGCGCCGCGATCCGCGAAGCGAGGGACGCCGGGTTCGGCCATTTCGTGCTCAGCCTGCCGTCGCCCTACCCCGCCGGCGTCGCGCGCTGGGTCGCGGACGAGCTCGTCACGAAGTCCATTTAGGACTGTCGCGGGCCCGGGGTTCCTAGCTGGGCCCCGAGCCCGCGTTCGAGGACGTCCAGCGCGCGGTGCGCGTCGGCGAGCACGCGGTCGGCGACCCGCTTGCCGCCGCGCCCGGCGAGCGCCGCCCGGTGCACCGACTCCTTCATCGCCCGGTTCACGCCCATCAGCGCGTTGGCAACGACCCACGCTTCCAGGTCGTCCGGCCGGGCCCCCGCCTCGTCCGCGACCAGTTCCGCCAGCTCGGCCGTGAACTCGTCGAAGTTCTGCCGTTCGCGGGCACGCAACGCGCCGCTGCCCGCCGTGATCCGGGCCGCCGTCGCGACCCGGCCCATCGCCGCGGGATCGCGGTCGGCCAGCGCCCCCCGCGGCCGTACCAGGAAGTCCCGGAACGCGTCGAACACCGAGACGCCCGGCTCGCGCTCGCGGACCGCGTCGAGCAGCGACGCCTCGAACGCCACCATCCCGTCGTAGACGAGGTCCTCTTTCGCCGGGAAGTAGTTGAAGACCGTCGCCTCCGAGACCTCCGCCCGGCGCGCGATCTCCGCGACCGGCACGTGGTCGAATCCCCGTTCGGCGAACAACCCGATCGCGGTGTCCGCGATCCGCCGCCGTGTCTGCTGCTTCTTGCGCTCGCGCAGCCCTGGCTCCGTCTTCATGCGCCGAGGATAGCACTTGACTTGGTGTCGCTATAAATTTAGAGTTACACCAAAATTCAAGCCGGAAGGGGAACCGAGATGACGCAGGAGAAGGAAGTCCTCGAACTGGTCGACCGGTGGGCGCGGGCGGAGCTGGCCGGGGATGTGGCCGCTTACCCCTCGCTGCTCGACGAGCGGTTCATCGGGGTGGGGCCGGTCGGGTTCGTGCTCGACCGCGAGCAGTGGGCGGGCCGGCACAACGGCGCCCTGGAGAACCATGAGTTCGAGGTTCTCGAGCCGCACGTGCGTTCTTACGAAAACACGGCCATCGTGGAAGGTGTGCAGCGGCAGCGGACCACCGCCCGCGGCCACGATACGAGCGGGGAGTTCCGGCTCGTGCTGGTGGCCGTGCACGACGGCGAGCAGTGGCGGATCGCGAACCTGCAGCTCAGCGGCCCGCTGATCGCGCCAGGGGAAATACCCGCGTTCGCACGCTGATGAGGAGGCAACGATGACGGTACAGCTCAACCACACGATCATCGAAGCGCACGACAAGAAGGAGACCGCCGCGTTCCTGACGGAGGTCCTCGGTCTGGGCGAACCGGTGAGCTACGGCCCGTTCGCGGTCGTCCAAGCCGCGAACGGGGTGTCGCTCGACGTCATGCGGACCGACGCGCCCGTGCACCCGCAGCACTACGCGTTCCTGGTCTCCGAGGACGAGTTCGACCAGATCTTCGGCCGGATCACCGAGCGGGGCCTGGAGTACTGGGCCGACCCGTACGGCCGCGAACCCGGCCGGATCAACCACAACGACGGTGGCCGCGGGGTCTACTGGAACGACCCCAACGGGCACCGGCTCGAGATCATCACCCGGCCCTACGGCGGCTGACCGGCACAGCCAGGGCGATCAGTAGTTCGGCGCGCCGAACGGGTAGGCCGTGATGACCTCGTTCTTGCCCTCCACCACGAGCTGCATGTCGGTGAGCGGCCGGTACTGCCGCACCGGCTGGCCGTTCGCGTCCATCTCCCAGCGCGGGTTGCCGCCGTTGTCGCGCAGCACCTGGCCGTCCGGGCCCCGCTGCGGGACCCGTTCGAAGGTGTAGCCGACCTGCTTGTCCATCGGGATGGTGTACACGGTCCGGCCGCCCTGCTGGTGCTGGACCTGCACGTTCGGGTCGCCGGACTTGACCTTCTCCCAGCCCTTGTCGATCTGGTTCACCAGCTTCCCGGTGTCCCACTGGTTGCCACCGGTCGTCCCCCACACGCCGTGCTCGGGCTTGGCCCGGCCGCCCCGCGCGGGGATCGGGTTGTCGTTGTCCGCGTGCAGCAGGATGTGTTCGAGCCGGTTTTTCTCCTGCCGGTTGGCGCCCGCCCCGACCCCCTGGTTGGGGTACCGGCTCTGCAGGTCGTAGTGCAGGCCCGACGGTGACGTCCCGCCCTTGCCACCCTTGTCCGGGGTCAGCCCGTTGCCGTCGAGCGACGACTTGCCGTTGCCCTTCCCGGTCTTGCAGCCGCCCTTGAGGCCCAGCGGGTCGCTCCAGGTGAGCGGGTTCGGCACGTAGGAGTGCGGGTCGAGCCCGCCGGACAGGCCGATCGGGTCGGCGCTCAGGTACCGGGCCGTGCGCGGGTCGTAGTACCGGTGGTGGTTGTAGTGCAGTCCGGTCTCGGCGTCGAGATACTGCCCGGGGAACCGCAGCGGCGTGTGCGGACCGGTCGCCGCGGTCCGCGGCGCGCCCCACAGCGTTTCGTCGCGGTGCCAGGCGACCTGCCCGGACTCGTCGACCAGTTCCGTTGGCGTGCCGACGAAATCCGTGACGATCGCGTAGAACCGCTCGTCCACGCACTGGCCCCCGGCGTACACGCGGTCGGTCTGCCCGACCGGCACACCGTCGGCCGGGCTCCACTCCCAGGTGCTGCCGCGGACCTCGCCACCGGCCGTGGTCTCCAGCTGCTCGGCGAGCACCTCACCGTCCCAGACGAACCGCGTCTCGGCGACGACGGCGTCGCCCGTCATCCGCTGCTTCGCCACCCGGCGCCCGAGCGCGTCGTAGCGGTAACGCCACCGCTGCCCGTCCGGCGTGGTGACAGCGACGAGGCGATCCTCGCCGTTCCACTCGTAACTCCAGCCGGCCCGCGCGACCAGCCGGCCCTGCGCGTCGTGCTGCTCGGAAAACCGTTGCGGCGCAACGACATTACCCGACCGGTCGTAGGAATACCGCTCGGACACCCCCGCGCCGCGCACCCCGGTGACCCGGCCGATCCGGCCGATCCGGTCGACGCTCAGCTCCCGCTGACCGCCGATCAGCTCGTCGATACCGGTCATCCCGCTGCCCGCGCGCAGGCTGTAGACGCGGCGCTGCGCCACGGTCTGGCCGGTGGTCAGCGTCTGCGCGCGCAACCTGTCCCGGCCGTCCCACTCCTGGCTCAGGGCCGCCGCGCCCAGCGCGCGCCGGATCTCCCGGCCCGCCGCGTCGTAGCCGAAGCCGATCCGGTGCCGTCCGGCGGCGAGCCCGGTCGGCGCGCCGCGCCCGTCGTAGTCCCACCGGCTCTCCGCGCCCGACGGGGTGCGCCGGAACACGCGGCGCCCGGCGAGGTCGTAGCCGGAGGTGACGGTGCGCCCGTCGCAGGTCTCCGACACCACCCGGCCCAGCTCGTCGTAGCCGAAGCTGACGTCGGCGTCGGCGTTGACCGCCCGCACGAGCCGGTCGAGCGGGTCGTAGGCGAACCGGCTGACCTGCTCCCCCGACCGCTTCTCGACGACGTTTCCCCTTACGTCGTAAGAGAAAGTGGTGGTTGCGCCGAGTGCGTCGGTGCGCGCGACCAGCTGGCCGGCCGCGTCGTAGACATAGCTGAGCACCCGGCCGTCGAAGTCCTGCTCGCGCACCTTCCGGCCCGCGGCGTCGTAGTCGAAGGTCCAGGTGCGGCCCTCGGCGTTCGTCGCGGCGACCATCCGCAGCTCGGTGTCGTACCGCACGCGCACCCGGCTGCCGTCCGGCGCGATCTCGGTGACCGGCAGGTCGAACGCCCCGTAGTCGGTGCGGGTGACCTCGCCCTGCTCGTCGGTCTCTTCGAGCACGTTGCCCTCGCCGTCGAACACCCGCCGCAGCACGGTGCCGTCCGGCGCGATCCGGTGCCAGCCGCCACCTTCGATCGTCCACGAGTACCGTGTCGTGCCGCCGATCCCGTTCGTCTCGCTGGTCAGCCGGCCGAGCGCGTCGTAGGTCAGGCGCGTGGTCACGCCGAGCGGGTCGGTCGTCGCGACCGGCCGGCCGAAGCCGTCGCACTCGATGGTGGTGCGGTTGCCCATCTCGTCGGCGAACTCGCGCAGCAGCCCGTCTTCGCCGTAGGAGTAGCGGGTGGTCGCGCCGAGCGGGCCGATGCTGGCCGACAGGTGACCGTTGCCGTCGTACTCTTGGCGCCATACCGCGCCGTCGGGCTCCACAATGGACACCACGCGGTTGTTCTCGTCGTATTCGGTGAGCCGGCGGGCGCCATCGGGCAAGGTCACCGCCACCTGGTTGCCGCGCCCGTCGTACTCGTACCGCGTCGTGCGGCCCAGCTCGTCGGTCGTGGCCAGCAGCCGGTCGTGGCGGTCCCATTCGAAGCGCGTCTCGCCGCCGAGCGGGTCCACCTGCCGCACGATCTGGAAGTCGGCGTTGACGTGATACTCGGTGGTGTTGCCGAGCGAGTCCGTGGCGGTGTTGACGCGGTTTTCGCGGTCGTAGGTGAAGGTGTACGCCAGATGCCCGTCGGCGCCGCGGCCGGCGACACACCGGCTCAGCTCGTCGTATTCGAACTCGTACTCCCGGCCGTTGCGGTCGATCCAGCGCGTCAGCCGGCCCTGGTCGTCGTAGCCGTAGCGCATCGGCAGCCCGGAGGAGTTGATCACCTCGGCCAGCCGCAGGTTCTGGTCGTAGCGGTAGCGGACGAGTTCCGTGCGGTCGTTCTCGTCCTCGCCCAGCAGCGTCAGCGCCGTGACGAAGCCGGCGCTGGTCTCGACCGCGATCCGGATACCGCCGGAGTGCCGGATCTGGGTCAGGTTGCCGAGCGAGTCGTGCGCGAAGTTGATGACGTTGCCGTCGTTGTCGAAGATCGCGGTGAGCGGCAGCCGCCCGGCGCCGTCCGGCGCGAAGTACAGCATCCGCTCCAGGTCCGGCTGCTCGATGACGTACCCGCCTTCGGGCGAGCGCTTGAGCGGCCAGTACGGGCCCTCGACCGGCAGCGCCGTGCCGTCGACGACCGGGTACGACAGCAGGGTGCCGTCCTCGGCGGCGAAGCCGATCTGCCCGTCCTCGATCTCCAGGCGCTGGTCCACTGTGGACGCCCAGGTGCGGCCGAACCGGAAACCGGCGCGGTAGGTGGAGAAATGGGTACGCCGCAGGACCAGCGGCAGCGCGCCGGGAACCTCCACATCGGACTCTTCGAGCATCATCCGCCCGGTGGTCATGTCGATCGGGTCACCGCTACCCGGCCGGCAGTCCGTCGGGGTGGAGTTCTCCTTCGGGCTGCCGTTGTTGTCCTTGATGGAACTCGGGCCGGTGCCGTCGTCCTTGGGCCCGGACTTCGGTGTGCCGGAGTCGCCGTCCCTGGGCGGCGGCGTCCCGTCCGGGCCGTCTCCCTTGGTACCCGAAGGCGTGGTCCCGTCGTCGCCCGTCTTCGGCGGCGGATCGACCTTCTCGCCGCCCGGGCCGTCCCCCTTCGCACCCGACGGCGTGGTCTTGCCGCCGCCGGCCGGGTCGACGTTCTTCCCCCCGGACGGCAGGCTGTCCACTTTGGACGGTGTGGTCTTCGAACCCGGCTTGAGACCCTTCAGTCCCTTCGAGGCGCTCTTGAACAGGTCACCGGCCTTGCCCAGCAGCTTGGCCAGATCCCCCAGCGCCTTGGTCAGGTTCTTCATCAGGCTCGCGAGGTCCTTGGCCGTCTTCGCGACCAGGTTCACCACCTGCGGGACCACCCAGGCGAGCCCGATCCCGAGGGTGAACAGCACCTGCAGCGCCCACGAGATCATGTGCCCGACGACCTGCGCGATCGTGTCGCGGACCAGCATCCGCACGGCCGCGACCACCTCACCGGCGGTCTTCACCCCGCTCGCGGCGCCGTCACACGCCTGCCCCGCGCCTTCGAGCATCTTCGCCAGGTCGTCGGCCTGCTGGCGGTACGCGTCCGCGCCCGGCCCGGTCCACGACTGGATGTCGGTCTTGACCTGGTTCCCCAGGTCCGTCGACACCGCGCCGAGTTCCTTGGCGATGTTCTTCCAGGTCTCCGAATGCGCGGTGATCTGGTCCGGGTCGCCCGCCAGCTTGTCCAGCGCCTCCTTGAGCGGCCCGACGTGCTCGATCAGCCAGCCGACCCCCGCGGCGAGGATCGCGCCGAACGGGTCGGCCACGAACGCCAGCGCCTCCATCGCCGTGCCCGCGACACCCAGCACCGTGGCGGCCCAGTCACCACTCTCGATCCCGTCCTTCACGGACTTGCCGGCTTCGAGTATGCCGATCCCCGAGATCGCCGAGGTCGAATCCTGCTTCTGCGCAACCAGCGGGTTCGTCATAGTGGTTACTTTCCCCCATCGTCGATGGCCGCCGAGCTTCGATCACTCTAAGGAGACGCGAACCCCTGTCACGTTCCAGCCCCGGACCAAGTCGGCACGTTCGACCCTCCGCCGATGACCGTTCGGACATCCCGCCTCGCCCGAACGTCGAACTCGCCGTCGCCGACGTCGGACTCGCCGCCACCCCGCGAGTCCGACGTTCGGGACGGCGAGTTCTGCGTTGCGTGGGGGGTCAGCTCGGGTTGGTGTTCTTGAGGCGCGCGGCTTCGCGGCGGACCTCGGCCTGGGTGGCGCGTTCGCGCTCCAGCCAGTCGGGGGCCTCGGCCTTGAGCGCGTCGATCTGCTCGGTGGTCAGTGCCTCGGTGATCCCGCCGCGGGCGAGGCCACTGATGGAGATGCCGAGCTTCGCGGCGACGACCGGCCGCGGGTGCGGCCCACTGCGGCGAAGCTCGCGCAGCCACTCGGGCGGGTCAGCCTGCAACGCGTTCAACTCGTCGCGCGAGACGACGCCGTCCTGGAACTCCGCGGGCGTGGCCTCGAGGTACACCCCCAGCTTCTTGGCCGCGGTCGCGGGCTTCATCGTCTGCGGGGTCTTCTGCGACGTCATGGGCTCCAGGATAGAGCGCCGGTCACGGGCAGTAACCTTGGCCGTATGACAGCCCCGTCGTTCCGGCTCGCCTACGTCCCGGGCGTCACGCCCGCGAAGTGGGTCCGGGTCTGGGGCGAACGGGTGCCGGACGTCCCGCTCACCCTCGTCCCGGTGCCCGCAGCCGACGCCGCCGCCCTGGTCCGGGACCACGAGGCGGACGCCGTCCTGCTGCGGTTGCCGACCGACCGGTCCGGGCTGCACGCCATCCCGCTCTACACCGAAACCACCGTCGTCGTGGTGCCCAAGGACCACGTCGTCGCCGCGGCCGACGAGGTGACGCCCGCCGACCTGGCCGAGGACGTCGTGCTGCACCCCGTCGACGACACCCTCGGCTGGGAGCAGCCGCCCGGCCGGCCCGCGATCGAACGCCCCGCCACGACGGCCGGCGCGATCGAACTCGTCGCGGCGGGGGTCGGCCTGCTCGTCGTTCCGCAGTCACTCGCCCGGCTGCACCACCGGCGGGACCTCACTTACCGGCCCCTCGTGGACTCTCCGCAGTCCCGCGTCGCGCTGTCGTGGCCCGAGGAGGAGACGACGGATCTGATGGAGCAGTTCATCGGCATCGTCCGCGGGCGCACGGTCAACAGCACCCGCGGGCGCCCCGCCCCGGCCCCGGTCCCGGTCAAACGCAAGCCGGCCGCGAAGACCCCGCCGCGCAAACAGCAGCGGAAACCGCGCCGCCGGTGAACAACCGAGCCGGGCAGGCCCGGCTCGGTTGTCTACAGAGGACAGTCCGTTGTGGACCGGCTAATCGCGCCACCGGTTGTTCAGGAAGGCATCATCGTCGTCGTCATCCTCGACGTCCGAGCGGGGACGCCGCCGGGTCGGCGCCGGCGCCGCGGGAGGTATCGGCGCCGGGGGTGGCGGAGGCGCCACCGGGGGTGCGGGCGGGGCCGGCGGCGCCGCGTCCTGTTCGGCCTCCTCGGCGAAACCGTCCGGCTCGAAGTCGTGCTCCTTGATCCGGTCCGGCCGCTCCTCCTCTTCGTTCTCCCGCCGCCCCAGCTCGCGCCGGTGCTCCACGTACCGCTCGGCCGCCTGGACCTGCTTGGTCATGTACTCGTGCGCCTGGGCGTTGACCTCCGCGACCTTCCGCTGGTGCAGCGCGCGCCGGTCGGCCTGCTCGCGGATCAGGCCGTCCATTTTGGCCTGCAATTGCTGGATGTCGTCCGTGACCATCTGTTCCTCCTGGGGACGGCGGCTCACCGCCGGCGGGCGGGCCGGTCCCCTTCCTCGTCTTCCAGCGAACCGATGATCGGGCTGCTCGCCCTCGGCGGGTTCTCGAAGATCCCGCCGTCGACACGGTAGGCCCGCGAGTTGCGTTCCTGGTTCTCACCGCCGCCCGCACCGGCACCCATGCCGCCCATCCCGGCCATACCGCCCATCCCGCCGGCCGCCATGGACGGCGCCCCGGCCGGGACGCCCGAGGGCACGGCCCCGAGCGGGGACACCGGCTGAGCCGGCACCCCGGTGGCGGAACCGGTCTGCACGCCGGTGCCGAGTGAGGCCGGGTCGCCCGCCGGCACACCCGCGCCGGCGTAGCCGGAGCCACCGGTCGGCAGGGCCGTGTCGGCGCCACCCCCGCCACCACCACCGCCGAAGTCGGCTCCCGAACCGCCGCCTGCGGGCAGGTCGGCACTGGGCACGTCATGCGAGACCGTGCCGGGCAGGTCCGCCCCGATCGACGCCGGGACCCCGATGTGGTCCGGTGTGCCACTCGACAGCGGGGAGAAACCGTCGTCCAGGCTGTGCGCCGGCGAGTCCTTGCTGTCCCCGTCATCGAGGGTGTACGTCGTGGGCGTACCGCTGCCGTCGTCGACCGTGACCTTCGTCGGGCCGTCGGGCCCGTCGGGGCGCTCGGCGGTGATCTTCAGGTCGCCGTCCTGGATGTGGATCTTGCCGTCGGGCCCGGGGTGGTACGCGCCGTCCGGGCCGGGCTTGTTCGGGTCGTCCGTCCCTTGTGGACCGAACCCGGGGTCGGCCGGGTCGCCGGCCGCCTTGTCGTCGGGCCAGTCGAGCTTGAAGTCCTTGAGGTGCCCGGTCCCGTCGTCGACCTTGATGTCCATCTTGCCGTCTTGGTCCGGCGAGGTCATCTCGAACGTCTTGCCGCCCTGCTCGACCTTGAGCGTGTCGGGCGTGTCGCCGTCGAGACCGTGGTGGGAGTCGCCGTCGCCCTTGAAGCCGTCCGGGGAGCCGGGGTCGCCCGATCCCGGTTCGCTGCCGAGGCCGCCGGTGCCGGGGTCGGTCTTGATCGGCTCGCCGTCGTACGAGTCCAGCCCGCTGCCGCCACTCCCGGAGGGGTCGGGAAGCCCGCCGCCGCCCGAACCGCCGAGGCCACCGGAGGAGGAGCCGAGGCCGCCATCGCCGGAAGGCGGTGTCAGCCCGGGGATGTTCGGGATCGACGGCATCGAACCGCCGCCGCCCGAACCGGAACCGCTGCCCGAACCCGAACCGCCGCCGGAGCCGAAACCGCCACCCGCGCCGGAACCGTCCGAGCCGGAACCCTCGAGGCCCGACCCGCCGAGGCTCGATCCACTGTCCCCCTCCGGTGAGGTCAGCCCCGGGATGCTCGGCATCGACCCGCCGCCCGAGCCACCGGCGCCAGAGCCGGAGCCACCGGTGCCGGGGTCCGTCTTGATCGGGTCGCCGTTGTACGAGTCCAGCCCGCCGCCGCCACCCCCGGTGGGGTCGCCCGGCAGGCCGCCGCCAGCACCGCCGCCCGAACCACTACCTGAACCACTGCCCGAGCCGAGGCCGGTGTCCCCCTGCGGGATCTTGATGTCGGGAATCGGCGGTGGCGGCGGTGGCGTGCTCGAACCACCGCCCGAACCGGAGCCACCAGTGCCCGAACCACTGCCGGAACCGCCACCCGAGTCGAAACCGCCGCCCGCACCCGAACCACTGCCCGAGCCGCCGTCGGACCCACCGCCGCCGGAACCGCCGCCGCTGTCGAAGGAGCTGGGCACGTCCGAACCAGAGCCACCACCCGAACCGCTGCCACCGCCCGGGGAACCGGGAAGGTCCGAACCCGAACCACCGCCGGAACCGCCGCCGTACCCCGACCCGGAGCCGCCCGGGATCGAACCCGGGCCACCCGAACCAGAACCGCCAGAGCCCGAACCCGAACCACCGGAGCCGCCCGAGCCGGAACCCGAACCACCGCTGCCGGAGCCGCTACCGCCCGCGGGCTGTTCGCCGTCCCCGAACTCGTTCTTGACCTTGCCCATGTAGTCGTCGAGCGTGTCGTACGCCTGGTCGACCAGGTCCTTCGCGTCCTTGCAGGCCTTGTCGAACCCCAGGTAGATGTTGTCCCACATATCGGGGTTGAACTGGTTCTGGATCCACTGCTTGGCCAGGTCCTGGCCGTGTTTCTGGATTTCGTCGTCGTCGCAGCAGCCGTCGTCGTCGAGCGTCTTCACCAGGTTGGTGCCGAAGTTCAGGTCCATCCAGCCGGCGATCTGCGCGAGGTCGTTCTTGCTGCCGTGCTCACCGCTGGCGACCGCGACGACCTTCTGCGCCATCACGTAGTCGGCCTTGCCGACCTGGTCCCGGTACAGCTCGATGACCGCGTCGGCTTTTCCCTTGCACAGCTCGAAAACCGTGTTCACCGCCGTGGTGGTCGCGGTGCTCGCGCCCTCCAGCGTCTCGACCAGCTTGTTGGCCTTGGGCAGGAACTTGTCGTTGAAGTAGTCGTTGGCGGCGTCCGCGCCGGCCCCGCTCCAGGTCTGGAACAGCGTGTTCAGCGCGGTGCCGGTGTCCTGATTGGTCTGGTCCACCGTCTCCGAGCCGGTCTTCATGTGATCGGCGTCGTCGATGAAGTTCTGGAAGTTGATGCCGCGCTGCTCGTCGAAGCGCTTCCGGATGTCGTTGTCCAGGTCGAGCGCGCGGGTGTTGCCCTTGCAGTCGTCGGGGGTCTTCGCCAGCAGCGAGCCGAACGTCTCGAACACCTTCAGTGCGGGCGCCGCCGCGTCGAACAGCTCGTCGGAGGTCTTGGTCCCGGCGCCACCGGTGGCCGGCTGCTTCTTGTCGTCGAGCTGGGTCTTGCCGTCGTCGACGGACTTCTTCAGCTGCTGCTCGTTGTAACCGGCCTGGTCGCCGGCCTTCTTGGCTTCGTCGTAGACGGAATCGACGGAGCCGCCGGCCGCGAAGGGCTGCCCGTTGTAGGCCTGCACATACTTCGAGACCTCGTCCCGGTTCTGCTGCGCCGCGTCCGAGTCGTGCACGATGAAGGTGCTGATCAGGGCCGTCTTCTTGTCGGCGGGCACGCTCGGGTCGTCGAGGATCGCCTTGACGTCCGCCCAGGTCTTGGCCATCAGAGGGTCCCCTGGTCCGTGTTGAGGATCGCGCCCGACTGCGACGACTCGTTGTCGCCGTACATGCTGCCGCTCGTCCCGATGTTCGCGCCGAGCGAGTTGAGGGTGGTCCCGTACCCGGTGACCGCGGCCACCAGCTTCTGCACACCGTCGGTGTACTTCTGCGCGTGGGCACCGTGGGCCCGGCCGAACCCCTCCGCCGTGATCGGGGAGTTCTGCAGATCGGGATTCTTGTCCGGCAGGTCCTCCGCCAGCTGGGTGATCGACTTCGACGCGGTTTTCATCGCGTCGGTGCTCGCGGTGTACCCGCCGCTCATCTTCCGGGCTCCCTCATCGAGATCGTTTCAGTCACACACGTTGGACCATAACGCGCTCGGACGCAGGGCGGTTGGCGCTCCCCCAAGTGTGCCCGTTCGGTCGAGGGAGCGTCGCCGCCCGCGCCGGTGCGATACGGCTGCGTCGATGAGACGGAGCCGGCGCCCGTCGAGTTCCGATCAATCGTGCGTCCGGTTCAGACCACGCTCCACCGCGGCGATGATCTCCGGTCGCAGCCGCTCGGGCCGGATGATCGCGTCGACCGAACCCACCCGCTGCGCCCGCTGGATCGAGTGCACACCGTCGAACTCGGCCGCGACCTCGCCCAGTTTCTCGGCCCGCACCGACGTCCGCACGTCCGCGAGCCGGGTGACGAGCGCGGCCCGTTCCGCGCCCTGAGCCGACGCGATCCGCGCTTCCAGTTCGGTGACCCGTGGGTCGCCCGCGGTGCGCGCGTTGACGTCCGCAGCGAACACCACCGCGGCCGCGGGCGCGCCGCCCAGCACGGACGCGTACGAGCCGTCCACGGCGAGCACCGTCATGTTCGGGTTGAGCGTCTTGGAGAACACCACGAACGCGCCGCCGTGGTAGCGCGAGATCACGCAGAACACGATGGGGCCACGGAAGTTCACGATCGCGCGGCCGATCTCGGCGCCGTACTCCAGCTGCAGCTCGCGCATCGACTCCGGCGACCCGTCGAACCCGGACAGGTTCGCCAGCACCACCAGCGGCCGGTTCCCGCTCGCCGCGTTGATCGCCCGCGCGACCTTCTTCGACGAGCGCGGGAACAGCGTGCCCGCGGTGTAGGTGTCCGGGCCGTCGGTGGGCGGGAACCCGCGCCGCGGCACCGACCGCGACTCGATGCCCACCAGGCACACCGGCAGGCCGCCGAGGTGCACGTCCTGCACGACGGAGGTCTCCGCGTCGGCCATCCCGGCCCAGCGCTCCAGCACCGGGTGGTCCTGGTCGGCCAGCGCCCGCATCACCGTGCGGATGTCGAACGGCTTCTTGCGGTCCGGGTTGGTGTCGCGGGAGAAGATCTGGCCGACGGTGGTGAAATCGCTGTCCACCACGGCGTGCGGGAAGTCGGAGACGTCCCGGTCGACCGGGTCGGAGCTCGGCGCCCGGCGGGGACCGTCCTCGCCCGGCGCCACGTAGCTGTGGTCGTAGTGCGAGAGCAGCACGCGGTGGGCGGCCCGCAGGTCCGGCGCCCAGTACTGGGCCTGGCCGTTCGGGCCCATCACCCGGTCGTAGCCGCCGATGCCGAAGTTGTCCTCGGCCGACACGCCACCGGAGAAGTCCAGCGACTGCTTGCCGGTCAGCACCATCGCCGAGTCCGGCGTCATCACCAGGATTCCCTTGGTGTGCATGAGCATCGTGGCCTCGGCGTTCCAGTACGGCTGGGCGCCGACGTTGATCCCGGCGACCACGACGTTGATCTCGCCGCCGCCCTGGGTGAACTCGACGATCCGCTTGAGCGCCGCCGCGATCCAGTCCATGTTCTCGGTGCCCGAGTCCATCGCGATGCGCGCGCCCGCGGACAGCGCGTACCACTCGACCGGCACCCGCAGCCGTTCCGCGAGATCGAGGGCGGCGATCACCCGGGCACATTCCGGTTCGGACAGTGCGCCCAGCGCCTTGGTCGGGTCGCCGAGCAGCACGACCCGGGTCATGCCCTCGGGGTACCGCGCGGTCGGGGTGGTCGCGACCCCGGCGACGATTCCGGCTTTGTTGAGCCCCTTCGGCCGGTCCACGGGTGCGAGCGCGCCCACGCCCGAGGTACTTTTCCCCGCCGAGGGCGCATCAGCGCTGTCGCCGAGGTCGAGCTCGGTGAACGTGCCGCCCGCGCCGCCGATCATGCCGGTCAGCTCGTACGGGTAGACCGTGCCGCGGCGCCGGGCGCGCAGCACCTTCTGGCCGTAGTCGTCCAGCGGCTGGATCGGCTCGGTCGGCGGTTCGGTGGCCTCCAGCCGGACGCCGGTCGCGACGTCGTAGGAGACCCGGACCGCGATCGGCCGCAGCTGCCGCGCCTCCGGGTCGCGGCGGCGGCCGAGGATGAGCACCTCCTCGACCCCGGCGCCGGCCGTGGTGGGCACGACGCGCCGGGCGACCGCCTTGAAGTCGTCCGGGGTGAGGTCGCTCGGCGGCCACACGTAGAGCACGATCCTGTTGGTGTCCAAGCGTTTCTTCGCCGGTCGGGCGGCCTGGACCTTGCGGATCGCGTCGAGGCAGGCGCCGAGCGCGCCCTCCACCGCGGGCAGCGCGAGCACGCGGCCCGCGTCGTCGCGCAGCGGGGTGAGGTCACGGACCTGCGCCATGGCCACCAGCCGCTCGTCCGACGGGTTCTCCGGCGCGACGCAGCGCAGCAGGTAGACGTCCTCGTCGGCCGAGGGCAGCCGGGTCAGGTCGAACTCCCGCAGGCGCCAGACCTGCAGCCGCTGCCCGATGAGCGGGTGCAGGCCACGGATCAGCCGGTCCTCGACCGGTCCTGCCGCGGAGGGCTGGAACGTGAAGTGGTGGTGCAGCACGGCTCCGCTGCTCCCGGCGACCGTGGTGGTGATCCGGCGCAGCCGTTCGGGCAGCGCCGCCGCGGCCAGCGCCGCGTGCAGTTCGGCGGCCATCGCGTCGGCGTCGGCGGGCTGCCCGGCCCAGGTGAGGTAGACGTCGGCGACGAGATCGGTCTCGTCCGGTTCCGCCGCCGCCACTTCGGCGACCGTCGCCAGTGCGGCCGGCAGGTCGGCGAAGTCGGTGACCGTCGACAGCAGCCGCTGCGGGCTGCCGTCGACCTCGAAGCCGCCGGTGACGAACGGCCGGCCGCCGGCCTGGCCGCAGCGCACCCCGGACAGCCGGTGCTCGCGGTAGTAGCGGCGGCTGATCACTTCGAGCAGCGCGCCCGCGTCGGCGCCGGGGCGGTCGATCCGCCGGCCCAGCAGCCGCACGAGCGGCTCCGGGCTGGCGACCATCTCGGCGATCCGCTCGTCGCGGTCGGCCGCGTCCGGGTGTTCGTCGAGGTAGCGCAGCTGGCGGCGCACCCGGGTGTAGACCTCGGCGCGGGTGCGGCGCAGCAGCGGCTGCGCGAACCAGCGGAACACGAGGCTGCGGGCGAGGTCCCCGATCACCGGGAACCGCAGCTGGGTGGCCACGATCAGCCGCTCCAGCGCCTGCCCGACGGTCTGGCGCAACCCGTTGTGCGGCGGCGCTTCGGTCAGCCACTGCTGCAGCACCGAGGTGATCGCCGCGGCGTCGGCACCGGCCCGCTGCTGCGCGAGGAAGATCCGGAACACGGCCTCCTCCAGCGCGGGCGTGCGGTCCAGCCCGTCCACGCCGTAGTGGCCGAGCACCCGGAGCAGGCGGCCCTGGAAGGTTTCGGAGAGCCCGGCGCGCTCGGCGTCGAGGCTCCGCAGGTACGTGTGGAAGTGCTCGCGCGGGCTGTGTACCCGCGTGTCGGCCTTCGTCTCCTCGCCCTTGGGCTTGTTCCGGGACAGCTCGGACAGGTCGGCGAAGATGTCGAGCAGTCCGACCTCGGCCGCCAGCGGCCGCTGGCCCGATTCCGCCCGCGCGGCAAGGTAATTCGCCAGCGTGCCGCCGCCGTCGCCCGGGTCGGCGTCGAAGCCGAGCAGCATGCTGCGCAGGTCCGCGAGCCCCCGCTCGACCCGGTGCGCCGCATCGGACCCGTTCGCCTCGACCGGCAGGTCCAGGTCGACCGCGTCGGCGCCTTGCGCGGATTCGTCGTCCGCGTCGCCGAGCGGTTCCAGGCGCAGCAGGGGCGCGCCGGTGCCGACCTGGCTGCCGACGGACACCACGCATTCGCGCAGCAGGGCGCGGAACGGCGCCCGCAGCACCGTCTCCATCTTCATGCTCTCCAGGACCAGCAGCGGCGCGCCGGCTTCGACCTCGTCGCCGGCCGCGACCGGGGTGGCGACCACCAGCGCCGGCGCCGGGGAGCGCACGACGCCGCCTTCGTCCCGGCTGATCCGGTGCGTGACGCCGTCGACCTCGACCAGGTGGATCGGCCCGTGCGTGCCGGTGACCAGGCGGAACCGGTGCCCGTTGAGCCGGATCTGCCCGGTGTGCTCGTCGAACCGGTCGAGCACCGCGTCGACGGTGCGCACCTCGTCGCCGGTGACGAACCCGACGCGGTAACGGCCGGGACCGGTTTCGGCGACGGTGAGCCGGTAGCCCGCGCCGCGCAGCTTCAGGTCGACCGGGCGGCCGCTCTCGTGCTGCACCTGCGGGCGGCCGCCGTGCGCGGTGGACAGCAGCCGCTGCAGTTCGACCCGCTTCTCGTCCTGGTACGCGTCGATCGCGGCGGCGGCCAGCGCGACGCCGGAATGTTGCTGGGACACAAGGCGTCCCTCGGCGCGGACGCGGTCGATCCAGCCGGTGTCGGCGCTGCCGTCGATCACCTCGGGCTCGTCGAGCAGGTCGAGCACGAAGCTCTTGTTCGTGGTGCCGCCCTCGATGAGCACGGTGGTCTCGCGCATCGCGCGGCGCAGCCGGGACAGCGCCTCCGCGCGGGTGCGGCCGTAGGCGATGATCTTCGCGATCATCGAGTCGAAGTCGGCGGGGATCTCGTCGCCTTCGCTGACGCCGGTGTCGACCCGGATCCCGGGCCCTGCGGGCAGGTCGAGCAGCGCGATCCGCCCCGGCGCGGGCGCGAAATCACGGTCGGGATCCTCGGCGTTGAGCCGCGCCTCGACCGCGTGCCCCAGTTCCGCGGGCTGCTCGCCGGTCAGCTTGCCGCCCGCCGCCACGTGCAGCTGGGCCTTGACCAGGTCCATCCCGGTGGTGGCCTCGGTGATCGGGTGCTCGACCTGCAGCCGGGTGTTCACCTCGAGGAACGCGAACAGCTGGTCCTTCGGGTGGTACAGGAACTCGACCGTCGCCGCGCCGCGATAGCCGACCGCGACCGCGAGCCTCTCCGCCGACGCCTTCAGCTCGGCCGCCTGCTCCGGGGACAGCACCGGCGAGGACGACTCCTCGATGATCTTCTGGTTGCGCCGCTGCACGGAACAGTCGCGCACGCCGAGCGCCCACGCGGTGCCCTGGCCGTCGGCGATCACCTGCACCTCGACATGCCGGGCGCCGGTGACCAGGCGCTCCAGGAAGACGACGCCGCTGCCGAACGCGCGCTCGGCCTCCAGGCTGGTGCGTTCGTAGGCGTCGGTGAGGTCTCCGGGATTGGTGACCACGCGGATACCGCGGCCGCCGCCGCCCGCGGTCGCCTTGAGCATCAGCGGATAACCGATCCGCTCCGCCGCGCGCAGTGCCGCGTCGAGGTCCTCGACCGGGCCGCGGCTCCACGGCGCGACCGGCACGCCGACCTCTTCGGCGATCAGCTTGGCACCGATCTTGTCGCCCAGTTTGCGCATCGCGTCCGGGGAGGGGCCGATGAACGTCACGCCCAGCTTTTCGCACAGCTCCGCGAACGCCGGGTCCTCGGCGACGAAGCCCCAGCCGACCCACGCGGCGTCGGCACCGGTCTCGACCAGCGCGCGTTCCAGCACGGCGAGGTCGAGGTACGGGCGCGCCGCGGCCGGGCCGAGGTCGTAGGTGAGGTCCGCCTCCCGCACGAACGTCGCCGCGGCGTCGGCGTCGGTGTAGAGGGCCACCGTTTCGATCCGCGGCCCGCCCTCCGCGTTGAGCTCACCGACGGCGTGGATGAGCCGCATCGCGGCTTCACCTCGGTTGACGATCGCGACACGACTGAACACCGAATCGATCCTCACAAAAATCGACGACGAAACCCGGCCCGCTGGCCGTCGTCCAGCATCCCGCTTACCGGCCGGTATGTGCTCGTCCGCCGTGTTGCGTGCCGGAGCACGATCTTTGTAGGAACCCTCCAAAGGCGAGGGCTGACCTCGACCTTCGCCTGATCATCGTCGGCGGTGCCCGATGAGAGTCTGGTCACCCGGGATCACCGCCGGGACCCCGGCGACCTCGCGATAGAGGTCTTCGAACGTGTCGAGCGTGGTGCCGATGGCGTGCGCGGCGATCAGTTCACTGCTGGCGGCGCCCATCCGGGCGGTCACCGCCGGGTCGGCGACGACCGAACGCAGCCGGTCCGCCAGCTCCCGGACGTCGCCCGGGGTGAACAGCCAGCCGTTGTGGCCGGGGCGGCACAGGTGCGGCAGCGCCATCGCGTCCGCGGCGACGACCGGCCTGCCGGCGGCCATCGCTTCCATCGTCGCCAGGCTCTGCAGTTCCGCGACGCCGGGCATGCAGAACACATCGGCGGCCGCGTAGGAGTCCAGCAGGTCGTCCTCGCCGACGAAGCCCCGGAACCGCACGCGCGCGGTGATGCCGAGCCGGTCCGCCAGCTGCTCCCACGCGGCCCGGCACGATCCGTCACCGACGATCTCGGCGTGCAGCCCCGGTATCAGGGCCACCGCGCGCAGCAGCTCGTCGACGCGCTTCTCCTCGTCCAGGCGGCCGACGAACAGAACCGTCGGGGCTTCGGTGTGCCGCACGGGTTCGCGCAGGCGGTACCGGTCGATGTCGATGCCGCACGAGACCGCGATCGCGCGGGCCGGGAAACCGTTGTCGTGCAAGAGTTTCACCGCGCGCGGGGTGGGTGCGGTGACGACGTCGGCCTCGTCGAAGACGTTCCGCAGGTCCCGCCATGCCCACCGGGACGCCGCGCGCTGAAGCCAGGCCGGGACGTGCAGGTGGCCGAAGAGGTTCTCCGGCATGAAGTGATTCGTTGCCACGGTGGGAATTCCGCGTGCCGACGCATGCCGCAGCACGTAGCGGCCGACCACGAAATGGGCTTGCACGTGGACCAGGTCGGGCGCCAGCCCGGTGAGCAAGGTCCGGACGTCTTTGCTGACCTCCCAAGGCAATCCGATGCGGAACGTCCGGTGGAACGGCGTCCGGTGCGAGCGCAGGCGGTGCACGGTGATCCCGTCGACGTACTCGGTGCGGGCCTCCCCCGCCGGGTCCACCGTGATCACGTGCACGTCATGGCCCCGACCGGCCAGACCGGTGGCCAGGCGGTGCGCGAAGCGCGCGGCGCCGTTCACGTCCGGCGGGAACGTCTCCGCCGCGAGCACGACACGCTGGACGCTTCCGGTGACGCGAGTCGCCGGTGCGGGCTCGGCGGGCTTGCGGGTCAGGGCCACCACGCCACCGATCGCCACGGCGGCGAAGGTCAGCTCGGCGAAAGCGGTCGGGCCGCTGAGATTGCCGGCCTCGCCGAGCAACCCGGCGCCGATGGCCACCGCGAACAGCGGGTCCACGACGGTCAGGCAGGCGACGGTCAGGTGCGGCGGCCCGGCGGCGTAGGCGTGCTGCACGAACCACCCGCCGACAAGCAGCGCGGCGACCATGCCCGCCACCGAGAAGACGGCCGCCCAGCCGACCGTGCCGTGCAGGGCGTCCTGCGAGACGGCCCGCATGAGGACCGAGACGTAGCCGTACGCGATCCCACCTGCCGCGCCGTAGGCGAGGGTGCGCAGCGCCGGCCGGGTGCCGAGCAGACCGAGGACCGCGATCAGCCCCAGCACGATCAGCCCGGCGTGGAATTCGGCGGTGGGCGTCACCGTGGTCGAGGCGGCGCTGCGGGCGGCGACGAACACGAACGCACCGACCCCGAACGTCGTCACCGCGACCAGCGGCAGCTCGCGCCGCCGGCCGTCGAGGAGCGCGGTGATCCCGATGGCGACCACGCCGACCGGTTGCACGACGGTCAGCGGCGCGATCCCCAGCGCCACCGCGTGCGCGCCCGCGCCGACCGCGCACAGCGCCAGGCCCGCGAGCCAGCGCGGGCGGCGCGGGAGATCGAGGACGCGCAGGGCCCCGGCCCCGGCGTGCACCGCGCCGTGCTGCCAGCGCGCACCGAGCGCGAACAGGACCGCGGCCACTACCGCGAGCAGGATGGCGAACGCCGTCATCGCGTCACCTCGCGGGTCGCGGCCGCCATCGCGAACAGCAGGCCGTAGAGCAGCGCGTACAGCACCCGCTCGAAAAGGCCCAGCAGCACCAGATCCGTGCCGATCGTCAGGTGCGTGAGCAGGAACGCGAACGACGCGAACCCCGCGGCGACGGCCAGCCGGTGCACCGCCGGGCTGGGCAGGAACCCGCGGGAGACCAGCCACCCCGCGAGCGGGAGGCTGATGAACATCGCCGCGCCCGCATACCGGTGCACGACACCGGAAAACGATGTCGGCACG
This sequence comes from Amycolatopsis sp. GM8, assembly GCF_021653975.1. Taxonomy (GTDB): domain Bacteria; phylum Actinomycetota; class Actinomycetes; order Mycobacteriales; family Pseudonocardiaceae; genus Amycolatopsis_E. Next base: position 559,989 of record NZ_JAJKFK010000004.1, read on the forward strand.
CTCGCCGGGTCGGTCGGGAAGGCCGTCGCGATGAGCAGACCCGCCGACCACACCCCGAGTAGCACCGCCGCCGGACCGGACCGGGGCAGGCCACGCCTGATCAACATCAGCAGCAGCGCCACGGACGCGGCGGCGAGGCTCAGCGAGCCGACCGCCAGCAGCGCCGTCCCACCGGGGACGAAGACGTAATCGCTGACGACGGCGCTGACCGGGCTGAGCCGGCCGATCGCCGTGAGATGCAGGTAAAGAATGGGGATCAGGGAAAGGACGAGACCTGCGACGACCAGCACCGGCAGCGTGGACCGGGTTCTTTCCTGAATGGGGGTCACCAGGATCATCCTGCCGCCGGAATCCCGCGCGGAGATCGGGGAAATCCCTGAGGCGGACCCGGAGATATCCCGGCCCCATCGCTGAGAAAGGCTCAGGAACCCATTTGGCGGTAGGGATTTCCCTACCCCCGGGGTCCACTGTGGACGACGGTCCGGGAATTCACACCTCGATGTGCGAACCCATGATCACCGTGCGCTCGCGCGGCAGGTTGAAATACTCGGCGGCGTCCACGGCGATGTACGAGGTCGCGATGAACAACCGCTTGCGCCACCGCGCCATCGTCGGCTCGGTGCCGGTGCGCAGCTCGATCGTCGACAGGAAGTAGGACGCGTCGTCCAGGTCGAGCCTGCCCTCGGTCTGGGCCGGTTCGAGATGGCGCAGCGCCCGCGGCACGTCCGGGGTCTCCATGTACCCGAAGCGCGCGGTGACGTGGGTGATCCCGTCGTCGCCGTAACCGAGATCGTCGACGACCACCCGCCGGTTCACCGGTACCCGCGGCACCGGCTCGGTCTCGATGGACACGATCACCAGATGCTCGTGCCGCACATGGTTGTGGTCCACGTTGGCCCGCAGTGCGAGCGGCGCGGTTTCCTTGCCACGGTTGAGGAACACGGCCGTGCCCGGCACCCGGCGGATCAGCGCCGCCTTGTTCCGCAGCCGTTCCACGAACTCGTTCAGGGTCCCCTCGCGCCGCTCGCGTTCCGCGGTCACCACGATCCGGCCGCGCTGCCAGGTGATCATGATCGTGAACACCGTGACGCCGATCAGCAGCGGCAGCCACGCGCCGTGCAGCAGCTTCGTGAAGTTCGCCGCGAGGAACAGCAGGTCCACCACGAGCAGCACGGTCGCGCCGATGCCGACCAGCCAGGCCGGGGTGCCCCACTTGGCGCGGGCGATGAAGAAGAACAGGATGGTGGTGATGGTGATCGTGCCGGTCACCGCCATCCCGAAGGCGTAGGCCAGCGCGGCGGAGCTGCGGAACGCGAACACCAGCGTCAGCACCGAGACCAGCAGCAGCCAGTTGACCCACGGCACGTAGATCTGGCCGCGTTCGGTCGCCGAGGTGTGCGCGACCCGCAGCCGCGGCAGGTAGCCCAGCTGCGCGGCCTGCGACGTCACCGAGTACGCCCCGGTGATGACCGCCTGGGACGCGATCACGGTCGCCGCGGTCGCGAGCACGATCATCAGGATCCGGCCCCAGCCCGGCACCAGCAGGAAGAACGGGCTGGAGATGTTGGCCGGGTCGTCCAGGATCAGCGCGCCCTGGCCGAGATAGCTGAGCGTGCACGCGGGGAACACCAGGAAGATCCAGCCGCGGGTGATCGCCTTGCGGCCGAAATGCCCCATGTCGGCGTACAGCGCTTCGGCGCCGGTCACCGCGAGCACGATCCCGGCCAGCGCGAAGAACGCGATCCCGAAGTGGCCGGCCATGAACCCGATCGCGTAGGTCGGGGAAAGCGCTTCCAGGATCCCAGGGTGCCGCACGATGCCACCGACACCGGCGGCGCCGATGGCGGTGAACCACAGGATCATCACCGGCCCGAACACCCGCCCCACCGCGGCGGTGCCCCGGCGCTGGACCAGGAACAGCAGCACGATGATCACCGCGGTGATCGGCACGATCAGCTCTTCCAGCGACGGCTCGACCACCTTCAGGCCTTCGACCGCGGACAGCACCGAGATCGCCGGGGTGATCATGCTGTCGCCGAAGAACAGCGACGCGCCGAAGATCCCGGCCGCGGCGAGCACGAGCGCGGCGCGGCGGCCCCGCTGCCCGCTCCACCGGCGCAGCAGCGTGATCAGGGCCATGATGCCGCCCTCACCCTCGTTGTCGGCGCGCATCGCCAGCAGCACATAGGTGACCGTCACGATGATCATCACCGACCAGAACACCAGTGACACCACGCCGAACACGTTGTCCGTGCTCACCGGCACCGGATGCGGGTCGGCCGGGTTGAACACCGTCTGCAGGGTGTAGATCGGGCTCGTCCCGATGTCCCCGAACACCACGCCCAGCGCACCGATGACCAGTGCCAGCCGGACCGTGTCAGGCGCTTTTTCCGCTGTCGTCACGGTCGCGAACAGTACCGGCCGCTACAGCCAGTCGCGGCGGCGGAACATCACATACAGCCCGATGGAGAACACGACGATGGCGACTGTGGAGGTCCAGAAGCCCCAGTGCTGCTCGAGCCCGGGATACGGGATGTTCTGGCCGTAGAAGCCGGTGATGGCGGTGGGCACCGCGATGATCGCGGCCCAGCTGGTGACCTTCTTCATGATCGTGTTGAGCCGGTTGCCCTGCAGGCTCAGCTGGGTCTCGCGGATCGTGGTGACCAGGTCGCGCAGCGACTCGGTCCACTCACCGGCACGCAGCACGTGATCGTAGACGTCCTGGTAGTACGGCATCATCGTGTCGTCGACGACGTGCAGGTCGCGGCGCATCAGGGAGTTCACGACCTCGCGCATCGGCAGCACCACGCGGCGCAACGCGACCATGCTCTTGCGCAGGTGCAGCGAGCGGCGCTGCATCTCCTTGTAGTCGGCGTTGTCCGCGAACACGAGATCCTCCAGGCCCTCGATCTCCTCGTCCAGGGCCTGCACGGCGTCGAAGTGGCTGTCGACGATGTAGTCCAGCAGGCCGTGCACGAGGAACCCGACGCCGCTCTTGGCCAGCTCCGGCTCGCCGTCCCAGCGCGCGACGACCTCGTCGATCTCGAAGCCCTCGTCCTTGCGGACCGTGACCAGCGCCCGCTCGGTGAGGAACGCGGCCACCTCGCACTTGGCCAGCACCCCGGTCGCGGTGTCCAGCCGCACGGCGTAGGCGGTGAGGAAGGAGTGCGTGTCGTAGCGGTCGAGCTTCGGCCGCTGGTGCTCGTGCACCGCGTCCTCCACCGCGAGCCGGTGCAGGCTCAGCTCCTCGGCGATCGAGGCCAGGTCCTCCTCCGTGGGGCGGCACATGTCGAGCCACACCGTGGCACCCGGGTCGGCCAGGTGATCGGAGACGTCGGCGACCGGGAAGTTCTCCGCTTCCAGGACGCCGTTGCGGTAGAGCCTGGTACGCGCCATGGACGTCACAGTAGTGGGCGGTTATCCGACCTGGGCGAGGAACTCGTTGCGGCCGGCTTCTTCGCGGTAGTGCCAGGTGTCGCGGACGCACACGGGGCACCAGTGCCCGGCGGTGAGCACGAGTCTCGGGCTGCCGGTGAACTCGTGGCCGAACGCGCACCGCCAGGCCAGCGGCGTGGCGATGTCGCCGCGCCGCGCGTCGGTGCTCAGCAGCGCACCGCCGCGGAACCGGGCCACCGCGGTGTAGTCCACAGTGGACCAGTCTTCGTCCGGTTTGGACTCGTCGTAGCCGTGGTCGAGCAGTTTCGGGATCCGGTCGGGGGCCGGCGGGGTGAAAGTCGACCAGTCGCCGATGGCCTCCCACTCCGCGCGGGAGCCGAAATAGGCCCGGATCCGCTCGTCGTCGCCGTCGCGGACGAACGACATCGTGCCGCGCGGCTTCCCGGCGAGCGGTTTCATCACGAAGCGCTTGACCAGCCACGCCGGCACCCTGCCCGCCAGCCGGATCGACCGCGGCGCCGCGGCCAGGATGCGGGCCAGCGCGCCGTCGAACGTGTCCTCGCGGAACGGCACCAACTGCTGCAGGCGGTCGGAGTCGGTGTACCACTGGCCGTGGAAGTTCCTGGTGGCGAACCAGTTCCGGTCGTACCAGGCGCGCACGTCCGGGACGCCGACAGCGGCGGCCAGCCGGCTCTGCAGGTCCCAGTGTGTCAGCCGCCATTCCTCGCCGCCGCCGATGTTGTAGATGCCGCCCCACAGTCCGGCGGGCGTGTCGTCCTCGCAGATACCGGCCATGAGCCGGGCCGCGTCCTGTACGGACACCCATTCCATAGCGCCTTCCAGCGGGGTGTGCGTGATGATCGGGTCGCGGATCTCGAGCACGCCGGGATGGAAGATGCCGGTCTGGCGCAACCACACCCATTTCGGCAGACCGGAGTCGACCAGCGCCCGCTCGGCGATGATCTTGCTCTGCCCGTACTCGTCGTAGTGCGAAACCCGCAGCGGGTCGCCGATCCGGCCCCAGTGGTGCGGCGGGTTGCGGTCGCCGGTCTCGGCGATCGAACCGACCCCGACGACCCCGATCGCGCCCGGATCCGGCTGGGCCCGCACCGCCTCGATGATGTTGCGCATGCTGCCCACGTTGACCCGGTGGGCGAGCTCCGGGTGGTCGTCGGCGAACGGCGAGACCACCGCGCCCAGGTGCAGCACGAAATCCGCGCCACGGACACAGGTCTCGACCGCGGCGTAGTCGGTCAGGTCTCCGAAATGGACGGTCAGGTTGGGCATGGCGGCGAACTCAGCGATCGCCGCGCGCTCGGCGGGCAGCACGAGCGCCACGACGTCGAACCGCCCGGCCCGGCCGGCGAACTCACGCAGGATGTAGCGACCCCAGTTGCCGGTGGCACCAGTGAGGAAGACCCGCTTGCGGGTGCGCTGGCTCATGCCACCACGCTAGGCGATTACGGCGTTTACTTCAGGCGCTCAGTCGTGCAGGTGTTCCAGGTTCTCCAGGGCCGGCCGCGGCCGCGGCACGATCGTCGCAGGCGGCACCTCGGCGGTTTCCCGCACCAGACGGGCGAAGGCCGCCATGGCGAGCGCCCCGAGCGCGACCCCGGTCAGGATCACCGCCGCCAGGCCGCTCGCGGGCGTGAACACCAGGTTCCCGTGCCGCCCGAGCACGAACCCGTCGTGCAGGCACCAGCAGATGACCACCGTGCCGAGCGCGGCGGCGGGCGTGGTGACCGCGGCGACCCCGGCCACCGTGACCGTCAGCACGGCCACCGACCAGTCCGGATGTGCCGTCACCCCCGCCGCGACCGCGACGAGCGTGACCACGATGCCCGCCACGAAACCGAGCGGGAGCCCGTACCCGCCGAGTACCGGTGGCGCCGGCCAGCGTGATGTGCGCATACCCCCATCACACCGGCGGATCCGGCGCTCGGGCCGGTCCTTGCCACACCTCCTGCGCTCCGGCCGCCGGTTTTGACGCCGCCTTGACGCGGGTCCCGGCACCTGTCAACGCGGCGTCAAGGAATCCCGGATCGGTGTCGCCGGGTAGTCGAGGCCCGTTGGCCAGTCCCGGGGCCGTGGCGTGTCATTTCGCAGCCGGGCCGGACGACGCCCGAGGACGAAGGACCTGATGACCGACTTGGCTCTCCCCGGCGGGCGCGCGACGCGCTCCTCCCGCGTTCGCGGCGGGCTGCTCGACCCCGCGCTGCTGTGGCGAGCGCTGCCCGGCGCGCTGCGCAAGCTCAACCCGTTCACGTTGTGGCACAACCCGGTCATGTTCGGGGTCGAGGCCGGTTCGGTGCTCACCACCGTGCTGGCGGTCCTCGGGCCGGGCGTCTTCGCCTGGCTGATGACGGTGTGGCTGTGGCTGACCGTCGTGTTCGCGAACCTCGCCGAGGCGGTCGCCGAAGGCCGCGGCAAGGCACAGGCCGACAGCCTGCGCCGCACCCGCCGGCAGACCACCGCGCGGCGCCTTGCCGGGCCCGGCTGGCCGGTCGAGGAGACCGTCGCCGCCGCGGATCTCGCCCTCGGCGACCTGGTGGTCGTCACGGCGGGCGAGATCGTGCCCGGTGACGGCGACGGCGTCGAGGGCATCGCGAGCATCGACGAGTCGGCCATCACCGGCGAGTCCGCGCCCGTGATCCGCGAGGCGGGCGGCGATCGCAGCGCGGTCACCGGTGGCACCACCGTGCTGTCGGACCGGATCGTCGTGCGGATCCGGCAGCAGCCGAGGCAGAGCTTCCTGGACCGGATGATCCGCCTCGTCGAAGGCGCCAACCGGCAGCGGACGCCGAACGAGATCGCGCTGACGATCCTGCTCGTCGCGCTGACCGTGGTGTTCCTGGTGGCCGTGGTGACGCTGCAGCCGCTCGCGATCTTCTCGAAGCAGTTCCAGGCCGCCGCCCCGGACACGCAGGCGATCACCGGCGCCGGGGTCAGCGGGATCGTGCTGGTGTCGCTGCTGGTGTGCCTGATCCCGACGACGATCGGCGGGCTACTGTCCGCGATCGGCATCGCCGGGATGGACCGGATGGTGCAGCGCAACGTGCTCGCGATGTCCGGTCGCGCCGTCGAGGCCGCGGGCGACGTGCACACCCTGCTGCTGGACAAGACCGGCACCATCACCTTCGGCAACCGGCGCGCCACCGGGTTCCTGCCGGTCCCAGGTGTCGGTGAACTCGTGCTCGCCCGCGCGGCACGGCTGGCGAGCCGCCGGAAGGCCGGTCCGTCGTCGCGCACGCCAAGGACCACTACGACATCCGCCTCCAGTCCGAGGCGGAGCTGGCGCACGCGCGGTGGGTCGAGTTCAGTGCCCAGACCCGGATGTCCGGTGTGGACACCGGCGAACGCGCACTGCGCGAGGGCGCGGCGGCATCGGTCGCCGAGTGGGTACGCGAACGGGGCGGCATCGTTCCCTCCACTTTGGATGGTCTGGTCGAGAAGATCTCCGCCGCGGGCGGCACCCCGCTCGTCGTCGCGCCGACGCTGATCCTCGTGTTCACCGCGATCGCGATGGCGATCCCGTCGGCGCGCGCGTCGATGGGCAACGGCGGGCCGCACGGCCGGTATCTGCCGATCCTGCTTGTGCTCGCGCTGGCCGGGAGCCTCGCCACCCAGTCCCCCGGCGCCACCACCGCCGGCACGCTGCGGGCGAGCGGCGCGAACTTCATCGTGCTGACCACCGGAGCCGCGTTGATCCTGGCGCTGCTGAACTTCCTGCCCGCCCTGTCACTAGGACCGCTCGCCGGCGGCTGACACGGCCGTGGCCCCACCGCCGAGTTGGCCCGCCATGTCGCCGTGTTTGCCCGCCACGTCAGTGAGTTGGCCACCTGCGTCGGTGACTTTGCCCGCCACGTCACTCAGTTGGCCCGCCGCGCCGCCGTGTTGGCCCGCCACGTCGGTGACTTTGCCGCCCGCGCGGCCAACTCACCGACGCCACCGGCCAACACGCGCGCGCCACCGGCCAACACGGCTGTGGGGCTGGGCGGCTAGTGGCCGAAGGCGGAGTCGAACGACGCCGCCGGGGGTTCGATTGAGGCGAGCCGGCGGATGAAGGCCAGCGCGTCCGGGGCGCCGGCGAGGCGGTCCATGCCGGCGTCTTCCCATTCGATCGAGATCGGGCCGTGGTAGCCGATCGCATTCAGGGCGCGGAAGCAGTCCTCCCACGGTACCTCGCCGTGGCCGGTGGACACGAAGTCCCAGCCGCGCCGCAGATCGCCCCACGGCAGGTGCGAGCCCAGCCGTCCGTTGCGGCCGTTGCCCACCCGGCGCCGCGCGTCCTTGCAGTCCACGTGGTAGATCCGGTCGGCGAAATCGAGCAGGAACGACACCGGATCCAGGTCCTGCCACAGGAAATGGCTCGGATCCCAGTTCAGGCCGAACGCCTCGCGGTGCCCGATCGCATCGAGGGTGCGCACCGTGGTCCAGTAGTCATAGGCGATCTCCGTCGGGTGCACCTCGTGCGCGAACCGCACGCCGGAATCGTCGAACACGTCGAGGATCGGGTTCCACCGGTCGGCGAAATCGGTGTAGCCGCGCTCGATCATGGACTCGGGCACCGGCGGGAACATCGCGACGGTGTGCCAGATCGACGAACCGGTGAACCCGATCACCGTGTCCACGCCCAGCTTCGCGGCCGCACGGGCGGTGTCCTTCATCTCCTCCGCCGCGCGCCGCCGCACTCCCTCGGGCTCGCCGTCGCCCCAGATCCGCGCGGGCAGGATCGCCTGGTGCCGCTCGTCGAGCGGGTGGTCACACACCGCTTGGCCGAGCAGGTGGTTCGAGATCGCCCACACCTTGAGATCGTACTTTTCCAGCAGGTCAAGCCTTCCGCGGACATACGAGTCGTCAGCGACCGCTCTGTCCACTTCGAAATGATCCCCCCAGCAGGCGATCTCCAAACCGTCGTAGCCCCATTCGGAAGCCAGCTTGCAGACCTGTTCGAACGGCAGGTCGGCCCACTGGCCGGTGAACAGGGTGATCGGGCGCGGCATCGTCACTCCCCTCCGGTTTACCATGGACTGTCCACTGTGGTCCAGATACTGGATTCCGCGGAACTGCGCTCGACGGCGTCCAGCACCCGTTGTACCGCCAGTCCGTCTACAAAGGACGGCTCCGGATCGGTCCCTTCACCAATCGCGATCAGCAGGTCGAGCGCCTGGTGGGTGAACCCGTGCTCGTAACCGAGTCCGTGCCCCGGCGGCCACCAGCCGCGCAGGTACGGGTGGTCCGGCTCGGTCACCACGACGCGGGTGAAGCCACGCAGGTCCGGGGGCGCCGTGCCGTCGTGGAACCACAGCACGTTCATGTCCTCGAAGTCGAACGCTAGGCTGCCGGCCGAACCGTTCAGCTCGATCCGGATGGAGTTCTTGCGCCCCAACGCGAACCGGGTCGCTTCGAACGTCGCGAGGGCGCCGCCGGTGAACCGGCCGAGGAACACCGCGGCGTCGTCCACGGTGACGATCCCGGTCCCGTCCCCGTCCGGCCGTTCCTTGACGAAGGTCTCCAGCGTCGCGCTCACCCCGGTCAGCCGCTCCCCCGTCAGGAACTGGGTGAGGTCGACGATGTGCGCGCCGATGTCGCCGAGCGCGCCCGACCCGGCGCGGTCCTTCTCCAGCCGCCAGCTCATCGGCGCCCGCGGATCGGACAGCCAGTCCTGCAGGTACTGCGCCCGCACATGCCGGACGGTGCCGATGCGGCCTTCCGCAACGAACCGCCGGGCGAGCGCGATCGCCGGCACGCGGCGGTAGGTGAAGCCGACCATCGACCGCACGCCGCGCGCCCGGGCCCGCTCGGCGGCCTCGGCCATCACCTCCGCCTCGGCCACCGAGTTGGCGAGTGGTTTCTCGCACAGCACATGCTTTCCCGCGTCCAGCGCGGCGATCGCGATCTCCGCGTGCGTGTCGCCGGGCGTGCAGATGTCGATCAGGCCGATGTCGTCCCGGTCGATCAGCGCACGCCAGTCGGTTTCCACCGACTCCCAGCCGAACCTCTCGGCGGTGTCGCGGGCGGCCTGCTCGTCGCGCCCGGCGAGCGCGACGAGCCGTGGTGCGAGTGGCGGGTCGAAGAAGCTACGGGCACCGCGCCAGCCCTGGGAATGCGCCCTTCCCATGAACGCGTAGCCGATCATGCCGATGCCCAGTGTCCCGTGGCTCATCGCTCCCCTTCCGATCGCGGTTTCCGGTCAGGACTCGAAACCCAGTGGCAGGTACTTGTCCACATTGGACTTGGTGACGACCGGGGCGTTGAGCACGATCCGGCGCGGCACCTCGACCTGCACCAGATCGGACAGTCCCTTGTTCTGCACCAGGAGCCGGGCCAGCCGGATCCCGTCGGCGGCCTGGGTCGGCGGGTAGAGCACGGTCGCCTCCATCGAGCCTTCCTGGATCCAGCGCATCGCGTTCTTCGAGCCCGCGCCGCCGATGAAGGCGAACTCGTGCCGGTTGGCGTTGTCGAACGCGGCCTTGACGCCGACGCCCTGGTCGTCGTCGTGGTTCCAGATGATGTCGATCCGCGGCGCGGCCTGCAGCAGGTTCGACGCGGCGGCCTCGCCGGACTCGACGGTGAACTGCGCCGCGACCCGGTTGTCGACCGTCTGCCCGCACGCCCGCAGCGCGTCCGCGAACCCGCGCGAACGGTCCTGGGTCAGCGGCAGCGAGTCGATACCGGCGATCTCCGCGATCACCGGGTTGCCCAGGTTCTTGCTCCGCACCAAACCACAGGCGTAGGTGCCGGCCGAGATGCCCATCCCGTAGTTGTCGCCGAGGATCGTGACCCGGGAGGCGAAATCGCTGGAGAACTCGCGGTCCACGTTGACCACCGGGATCCCGGCGTTCATCGCCTTGCGCGCGACCTCGGTCAGCGCCGCCCCGTCGATCGGCAGCAGCACGATCGCGTCCACGTGATCGTTGATGAACGTCTCGATCTGGCTGATCTGCAGGCTCGCGTCGTTGGTGCCTTCGGCGACCCGCAGGTCGATGTCGGGGTATTTCTTCGCCTCCGCCTGCGCGGTCGAGTTGATCGCGCCGAGCCAGCCGTGATCGGCCTGCGGGCCGGAGAAGCCGATCACCACCTTCTCGCCCGGCGTGTCGTTGGAACTGCCCGCGTTCACGGGCGCGTCCGCGGCCGGCTGCGGTTCGGAGTTGCTGGTGCAGCCCGCCACGAGCGTGCCCGCGGCGGCGAGTATTCCCAGTGCGGTCAACAGTTTCCGGGCAGGACGAACTGACCAGGACATGGTTTCTCCTCCGTTGCGGTACTGATCGGTGGGTTGTCAGGTGCGCTCGCGCGTGGCGAAGCGGCGCTGGATGAGGACGGCGACCACGATGATCGCGCCCTTCGCGACCGCCTGGGTCGAGGTGTCGAGGTTGTTCAGCGTGAACACGTTGGTGAGCGTGGTGAAGATCAGCACCCCGAAGACGGTGCCGACGATCGTGCCCCGGCCGCCCGACAGCAGCGTGCCGCCGATCACCACCGCCGCGATCGCGTCCAGTTCGTACAGGCTGCCGTGCGTCGAGGTGCCCGCGGTGGTGCGCGCCATCAGCATCACGGCGGCGATCCCGCACGCGACACCCAGCAGCACGTAGAGCAATGCGGTGTGCCGCTTGACTTTCATGCCCGCCAAGCGCGCGGCCTCGGCGTTGCCGCCGACGGCGATCGTGCGGCGGCCGAACGTCGTCCGGTTGAGCACGATCCAGCCGGTCACGGCGACGAGCGCGAAGATGATCACGAGCACCGGGATGCCCGCGACATCACCGCCGAAAAAGTCGACGAACCCGCGTTCGCGCACGATCTGGGTCTTCTTCTGCGAGATGATCTCGGCGAGTCCGCGCGCGGCGGCGAGCATCGCCAGCGTGGCGATGAACGCGGTGATCCGGCCGTAGGCGATGAGGATCCCGTTGACCAGCCCGCACCCCGCGCCGACCAGGATCGCGGTGAACACCATGACGATCCAGTGGAAGTCGGTCGCCAGTTTCTGGGTGGCAAGGGTGGTCGCCCACACCGAGGACAGCGCGACGATCGCGCCGACGGACAGGTCGATGCCGCCGCCGATGATCACGAACGTCATGCCGACGCTGACCACGCCGATCACGGACGCGAGCCGCAGGATCGTGGTCAGGTTTTCGATGCTGCCGAACCGGTCCCCCGCCGTGACGATCCCGATCACGCACAGCAGGGCGAGTGCCACCACCAGCCCGAGGTTGCGGCCGATCGGTCCGGAAAGGACGGTCGTCACCCGGCTCGCCGGTTTCGGCGCGGGCGGCGAGCCGGGTTTCGCCGTGGTTTCGTGCGTGGTCACGCGACCTCCCCTTCCAGCACCAGGTCGAGCACGCGGTGTTCGTCGATCGACTCGGCCGGCCCGTCGAGCACCACGGCGCCGTCGGAGATCACCAGCACCCGGGTGGACAGGCCGATGACCTCCTCGATCTCGCTCGAGACCACGACCACGGCGAGCCCCCCTGCGGCCAGCCGGTGGATGAGCGCGTAGATCTCCGAGCGGGCGCCGATGTCGACACCGCGGGTCGGTTCGTCCAGCAGCAGCACCTTGCAGCCGCGCAGCAGCCAGCGCGCGAGCACGACCTTCTGCTGGTTCCCGCCGGACAGCGTGCGTGCCTCTCTGTCCACATCGGATGGACGGATGTCGAGTTCGCGCACCAGGTTCTCGGCGCTGCGACGTTCGGCGCCGAGCCGGACGAACCCGCCGCGCGCGAACCGGCCGAGGCTGGCGGCGATGATGTTGCGGCTGACCGGTTCGCCGAGGAACAACGCCTGGCTCTTGCGTTCCTCCGGGCACAGCCCGATTCCGGCCGCGACCGCGGCGCCGACGCCGCCCGGCCGGACCCGCTTCCCGCCGACCTTCACGGTGCCCGTGCCGGGCGCGCGGGCACCGTAGATCGTCTCCAGGATCTCCGAGCGCCCGGACCCGACCAGCCCCGCGAGCCCGACGACCTCACCGGGCCGCACCTGGAAGCTCACGCCGGAGAACTCGCCGTCGCGCGACAGGTTCTCGACTTCCAGCAGCGGCTCGGCGTAAGTCGTCTCGCCGCGCGGCGGGAAGACGTACTCGATCGCGCGGCCCGTCATGAGCCGGATGATCTCGCTGGTCGGGGTGTCGGCGACTGGGAGGCCGGTGGCGACCGTGCGACCGTCCTTGAGCACCGTGACGCGGGTGCCGATCTGCCGGATCTCGTCGAGCCGGTGCGAGATGTAGACAACCGCGACCTCCTCCTCGGTGAGGTCGCGGATGACCCGGAACAGCCGCTGGACCTCTTCCTGGTCGAGCACGGCGGACGGCTCGTCCATGATGATCAGCCGCACGTCGTGGGACAGGGCGCGCGCCATGCTGACGATCTGCTTGCCGGCCGCGGGCAGCCCGCCGACGTCGGTAGTCGGCCGGATTTCGGGATGCCCAAGGCGTTTCAGCAAGGCGGCGGCCGCGCGGTTGGCCTCGGTGCGACGGCTGAAGCCGAGGTGCGCGTGCTCGTGGCCGAGGAAGATGTTCTCCGCGACCGAAAGCCCGTCGACGAGGTCGAGTTCCTGGTAGATCGTGGCGATGCCCAGCCGCATCGCGGCCTGCGGGTCGGGCAGCCGCACCGGCTCGCCGCGCCAGGCGATCTCGCCCCCGTCCGGCTGGTGCGCCCCGGAGAGCACCTTGATCAGGGTCGACTTGCCCGCGCCGTTCTGCCCGAGCAGGCAGTGCACCTCGCCCGCCGTGACGTCGAGGTCGATGCCGTCCAGCGCGCGTACTCCGGGGAACAGCTTGACGATTCCCCGCATCGACAGGAGCTTCCCCGATCCTGTGTCCATGCCGGTGAGGGTAAAGATACTTTTGCCTTCCGGTCAAGCAAAAGTATGCTGGCATCCATTAAAAGATGAAGCTGTTCTAGACTCGTTACGACAAAAGACGTACACGGGTCGACAGAAAGGAACCGTCGAGCATGCCGGTGCGTGAAGGACCGCCCGAAGGCCGGGGAGCGCTGTTCCAGCTGCTCCGGGACGGGAAGCCGCGCACGCGCGCCGAGCTTTCGGCGGAGACCGGGCTCGCGCGCTCGACGATCGCGGAGCGGATCGAGTCGCTGCTCGCGATCGGCTTGCTGCGGCACGCCGAGAAGGCGGGCTCGACCGGCGGGCGGCCGCCGAGCATGTTCGCGTTCAACCCCGGCGCGCGCGTGGTACTGGCCGCGGACATCGGTGCCACGCACGTGAAGCTCGCGGTCGCGGACCTGTCCGGCGCGATCATCGAGGAGCAGGACCACCCGCTCGACATCGCGTCGGGCCCGGAGATCGTGCTCGACTACGTGGCGACCGCCGGGCTGGAGCTGCTGACGAAGACCGGACGTTCGGCGAAGGAGCTGGCCGGGATCGGGGTCGGGCTGCCCGGGCCGGTCGAACACGCGAGCGGCCGGCCGGTGAACCCGCCGATCATGCCGGGCTGGAACGAGTTCGACGTGCGGGCGTACCTCGTGGCGCGGCTGGGCACCGAGGTCGCGCTCGTGGACAACGACGTGAACCTGATGGCGCTCGGCGAGTACCGGACGCACTGGCCGGACAAGCCCAACATGATGTTCGTCAAGGTGGCGACCGGCATCGGGTGCGGGCTGATCAGCGACGGGCGGCTGCACCGCGGATCGCGCGGCGCGGCGGGCGACATGGGGCACGTGCAGGTGCCCCGTGGGGTCGATGTTCCTTGCCGCTGCGGCAATATCGGCTGTCTGGAAGCGGTCGCGAGCGGTGGCGCCATCGCCGCGCAGCTGACCGAACTGGGCACGAAAGCCGTGGGCAGCAAGGATGTCGTGGAGCTGGCGCGTGGCGGTTCGGTGCCGGCGCTGCGGATGCTGCGCCAGGCCGGGCGGGATATCGGCGAGGTGCTGGCCACGGCGGTGAGCCTGTTCAACCCGTCGGTGATCGTCGTCGGCGGTGCGCTGTCGCAGGCCGGAGAGCACCTGATCGCCGGCGTGCGAGAGGTGGTCTACCGCCGTTCGCTGCCGCTGGCGACCGAGGAGTTGCGGATCGTCCAGTCCCGCGGCGGTCACCAGGCGGGTGTGCTGGGCGCGGCGGCGATGGTCATCGACCACGCGTTGTCGCCCGAGCAGCTGGATGCCCTGGTGTCCTGACCGGATGGTTCGGCGATGTCTGCCGGTGGCGTTCTCCCCGCCGCGCCGCGGGCGTCGAACTCGGCGTCGTGGGGGTCGAACTCGCCGTCCCGGGCGTCGGACTCGGCGTTCTGGGTGTCGGACTCGCGCGTGGGTCAGGCGCGGATGGTGGCTGCCAGTTCGTCGGCGAGTTCGGGGGTCGCGGCGACGACGCCGGACCAGCGGCGGCTCAGGTCGGGGTCGATCTCGACGGGACGGCCGAACGCGTCGATCACCACGCCACCCGCCGCGGGCAGCAGCACCGCGGCCGCGGCGATGTCCATGATGCGGTGCGTGTCGGAACCCGCGTCGGCGAAGGCATCCGTACTGCCTTGAGCCACGAGCGCCGCCTCGAGGCAGCTGCTGGAGAGGATCCGCACCCGCGCGGCGCGGCGGCTCACCCGCAGCCACGCCGCCTCGTTCTTCCGGTGCGGACGCAGCAGGCTCACCGCGGCGCCGTCCAGCTCCCGGCGGCCACTGGTGCGGTACGGGCCCGGCTCCCCGGCCTTGGCGTGCCAGCTGCGGCCGGTGTCGAGCCAGGTGGTGAGCGACTCGACCGCCTTCCCGTCGATGGCGACCACCCCGGCGAACGCGGCGAACGGCACCCCGGCGACGGCGTTCGCGGTGCCGTCGACCGGATCCACGACGAGGGTGACGGCGGAACCGTTGTCCACCACCCCGATCTCCTCGCTGATCAGGTTGACCCGTTGCGCCGCGGCGGTTTCCGCGACCGCGGTGTCGACCAGCAGGTCCAGGCGCGTGGTGGGGGTGCCGTCCGCGCCGATCTCGACCTTCTCGGCGAGGGCGGCACGATCATGCGCGCGCCGCGCGTCGTGGAAGGCCGTCATCGCCGCGCGGGCCACGGCGGCCAGCGCGGGATGGGTACCGTCCGGGATCTCGATCATCGTGCCCCCCATAGTACGGATCGCACCATCGGCCAGGGCTCTCGTGGTTCGACGAGCGCCAGGTCCGCCCGCAGGCCCGGCGCGAGCCGGCCGCGGTCGGTCAGGCCCGCGACCTCCGCCGGGCCGCTGGTGACGAGGGCGATGGCGGCGGGCAGCGTGGCGATGCCCTCCTTGGCGAGCAGCATCGCCGCGGCCAGCAAACCCGAGGGCAGGTAGTCCGAGGCCACCGCCGTCACCAGGCCCCGCTCGATCAGGTCCCGCCCGGACGCGTTGCCGTTGTGCGACCGCCCGCGCAGCACGTTCGGGGCACCGACCACCACCGGCAGACCCTGTTCCCGCGCCGCTTCCGCCGCTTCGAGGGTGGTCGGGAACTCGGCCACCGCTCCCCCGCGTTCGATCAGCTCGCCGATTTCCCCGGCAGAGCTCGGATCGTGGCCCAGCAACCGGATCCGCTCGGACCGCGCGCCGAGCCAGGAAAGCGCTTCCTCGCGCACGTCCAGCAGGCCGTCCCGGTCCACGATGAGCTGATCGACGTGGCGGCGAGCCTCCACTTCGGACATTCCGCGGCGACCCACCAGATACCGCTCGTAGTATTCGCGGTCGGCGTACTGACCCTGACCCGGCGTGTGGTCCTCATGCGACACCAGCGCCCCGTCGGGCACCTGCTCCAGCCGCTCCCGCAATGCGGCCAGCCCCTCGGGGCTGCGCACGTCGAGCCGGTACAGGATCCGGTGGTCGACCAGCCCGCCCGGGTAGGTATCGACCGCCTCGCAGACCTTCTCCGCCTGCTCCACGGTCCGCCGGATACCGCGGCCGTGGCTCTCCTCGAACCCGATGCCGTGGAACACCGTCGTCACACCCGCGGCGTGCAGCTTGCCCTCGAAGGACAGGATCGCGAACTCGACCGGCAGCTCGGCGCCGGGCCGCGGCATCCGCTCGTTCTCCAGCCCGTCGCTGTGCGTGTCAACGAGGCCGGGCACGCACAGCAGGCCCTGACCGTCCACATCGGACGACGATCCGGCCGGATGCGGCTCCACCGCGGCGATCCGGCCGTCACGGACGACGATGCGCGAATCGTCGAGCAGCCGGTCCGGCAATACCGCCCGCACGTGCCCGAGCACGTAGTCCGCGGGCGGCGCGGCCAGTGTCCAGGATTCGGCGACCGGGGTGGTCATGCGACACCTTCCAGAATCTCGTCGGGTTTCCCCGTGCGGTCGACCAGCCCGCCCGACATCAGCACGACCCGGGACGCGAGCCGGCGCATCGCGTCCAGGTCGTGGAACACGGCGAGCACCGCGACCCCTTGCCCGGCAAGGGATCCGACCAGCTCCAGCGCGGCCTCCCGGTTCGCCGGGTCCAAAGCGGACACCGGCTCGTCGAGCAGGAGCAGCCGCGGCGGGCGGACGGTACCGGCCGCGAGGTTGACGCGCTGGCGTTCGCCGCCCGAGAGCACTCCGCAGTCGACGTCCCACAGCGCCTCGTCGAGGTTGAGCCGCCGCAGGGCGGCCGCAGCCGCCTCCTTCGACGCTTCCCGGTCCAGACCACGTCGACGGGCGGCCGCCGCGACGACCTCCCACGGCCCGGTCCGCGGCGGCGCGGCGAGGAACTGGGAAACGTATCCGATTTCGCGGCCGCGCAGCCGCGCCATCGCCCGGTCGGCGAGGCCGGTCAGCTCGACGTCCTCGGTGCCGGTGCACAGCACGACCGTGCCGGAGTCGGGCAGATAGGTGCGGTAGACACAGCGCAGCAGCGACGACTTGCCGGCGCCACTGGGCCCAGCGAGCGCTACGTGCTCACCGGCGTGCACGTCGAGGTCGACGCCGTGCAGGGATTCGACGGTCCGCCCGTCGATCGTGTGCAGCACGAAGGACTTGCGCAGCCCGCGCACACTCAGCACAGGTTCGGTAGCGGATTTCACCACGGTTATCTCCTGGCCGCGGCGACGAGCCGCTGGGTGTAGGGATGGTGCGGATCGTGGAACAGCTGGTCGGTCAGGCCGCGCTCGACGACCCGCCCGAGCTGCATGACCACGGTGCGGTCGGTGAGCGCCTCGATCACCGCGAAGTCATGGCTGACCACCACCGCCGCGACGTCCCGTTCGGCGAGCAGGCCGCGCAGCAGGTCGAGCACCCCGGCGGCGACCGAGGCGTCGAGACCGGTGGTGGGCTCGTCGAGCAGCAGCACCGGCGGATCGGTGGCGAGCGCCTTGGCGATCTGCACGCGCTGGCGCATCCCACCGGAGAAGGTACGCACCGGATCGTCCATTCGCGACAGTGGCACCTCGACCCGGTCGAGCAGCTCCGCGGCCCGGCGGCGGATCGCGTGGTAGCCGCGCCAGCCCGCGGCGGTCAGCCGCTCGGCGATGTTCCCGCCCGCCGTGACGCCGAGATCGAGCCCCGCGGCCGGGTCCTGGTGCACCACGGCCATCTCAGCGATGCGCAGCCGCCGCCGCTCGTCGGCGGGCAGCCGCAGCACATCCGTGCGCCCGCCGTCGACCGCGGCCAGGTGCACCTGACCGGCCGTGGCGTCCACGTCGCCGATCACGCAACCGAGCACAGTGGACTTCCCGGATCCTGATTCGCCGATGACACCAAGGGCTTCACCGGGAGCGACGTCGAACGACACGTCCCATGCGGCGACGATCGCGCCGGTCGCCGGGCTGATCGCGGTCCCGTTCTCAGGACCGGTGCCCGGAACGGCTCCGGCCCCGCCCCGCCCGTGCACCTTCCCGATGCCCGACACGCGCAACGACCATTCCTGCTCACCGGACACCCGCGCCGGAGCGACGTACGGCTCGATCGTGGCGGCGCCTGCCATCCGGGTCCGCGGGTCGGGCAGCAGGTGCAACGGCGCGCGCTCGCGATGACCGGCCACGTCCGCGTCCCGGTCCCGTACCCGCGAGCACCATTCGGTGTCGCTGCACAGGTATCCGCCGTCGGCACCGGCTTCCACCAGGAACACGTCGTCGCTGCCGCACAGCCGGCACCGCGCGCCGGGCGCGTGCTCGACCTCGAACGGCACGTCGTCGAAGGCCAGCGGCCGGACGTCGGTGTGTGGCGGCACCGCGTAGATCTTCTTCTCCCGCCCGGCGCCGAACAGGTTCAGGTGCTCGCACTGGTGCAGCCGCGGCACATCCCAGCGCGGGATCGGGCTGGAGGCCATCACGAACCGGCCGCCGACGAGCACCGGATATCCGCTGCCCCGGGTGATCACTCCATTTCGGACCAGATCCTCGTACAGACTCACCCAGATCTTCGAGTAATCGTCCTCGGCATGCATGCGGGCGCACTCGGCGACGGACTTTTCCACGCCGCGCAACGGTTCCGGCACCGGCACCTGGTAGACGAGCACATGCTCGTCGCCGAGCTTCTCCTCCGGAATCCGGTGCCGCGTCTGGATGACTGTGGCCTCGCGAGTGTCGGCGGACTCGGCACAACCGGTGGTCGAGGCGATCATCCGGCGCAGGTTGGTCGCGTTCACCCCGGCGTCGTCGCCCTGGTCGATCACCTTGACCGTGTCGCCGGGGCCGATCACCGCGAGCGTCACCTGCAGCCCGCCCGAACCCCAGCCGCGGGCGACGGGCATCTCGCGGGAGCCGAACGGCACCTGGTAGCCGGGCACGCAGACCGCGGTGAGCACCGCGCGGCGGATCTCGCGTTTGGCGCCCTCGTCCAGGATCCCCTGCTCGCGTTCCAGCTCGTCGACAAGGTCCATTGTGGACGTCATCAGCATTCCTTCCCGGCCGGGTCGGCCGGCCGCTCGGCCGGTCCCTCGCCGGCTTCGGCGGCCACGCGCATGGCCTGCTTGCGTTCCACGATGGAGCGGAACGTCACGTAGTGCGGCAGCTTCAAGTGTTCGAGGAAACCGGCGGAGTCCAGCCCATCGACGGTCAGCAGCAACAGCTGCTCCAGCGGGCCCTTCCGGCCGAAGCGCCGGTTCGCGATGTCCAGATTGGACATCGCGATCGCCTTGCGCTCGTTGTGCCCGAAGCAGAGTCCGTAGCCGACGTCGAGCCGGGTGCGGTCCTCGTCGGCGCCGTCGAGGTTCTCGATCGCCTCGGCCTCGGTGACCCGGAACTCGCCCAGTGTCACCGGGTTTCCGGTGTGCGGGTGCCGCACGCGCAGCGGGACGCGGCCGTGCCGGACCTCGCCGAGCGTCACCTCGTGCACATCGCCGTCCGGGCCGAGGATCGAGCGGTACCACAGCGAAACGAGGCCACCGGTCTCGGCGCGCGCCATCGACGCGAGCACCGCTGACCGGGGCGCCGGCGGACGGGCGGGCTTGCGGGTGATGTCGACCGGCTCCGGGTCGTCCCCGCGGCGCTGGTCGGCGACCAGATCCAGTTTCCGCAGCAGGTCGAGGAACCGGCGGGGGCGGCGATGCTCCTCGGAGCGCTCGCGCGCCGGGCGATCCTGCACGGTGCCCGGCTCCGGCGGGCCGTCGGGCTGTTCGAGCAGGCGGCCGGTGTAGTCGGTGGTGCGGCCGAGCAGCTGCGGGCCGTCCGGCTCGCGGAACGCGGGCACGATCCGGCGCAGCACGGTCATCTCGTCGGGATCGACCGGTTCGCTGACGGCCAGCCGCGGCAGCGTGGACCGGTGCGCCCGCACCAGATGCGAGGCCTCCAGCGGGTCACCCTCGGCCTGGCGCAGCGCGGCCGCCGCCGTCGGCTCATGGTACAGACCACCTTCGCCCATCACCCGGTCCACGGCGAGCCGGAACCGCGCGGTGATCTGCTCCGTCGACGCCCACGGCGCCGGGGCGTGATCCCGCGCGCGCCGCACCAGGTCCTCGGCGGCGAGGATGGCCTCCAGCCCGCCGCGTGCTCCCGAGTACCCCATCAGCGCTCGCTCCCTTCGATGACGGTCGTGCGCGGGATCCCGGCCATCCGGCCGTCCGGCGCGATCAGCAGCAGGTCGATGCCGGCCGGGTACCCCGCCACCGCTTCGGCTCGGGCCGCGAGCAGACCGTCCACTCCGGACAGCCGCACCGTGCCGGGGATGCCGGGCCCGGACAGCTCCCAGTCCTCACCATCCACTTCGGACACGGCAAGACACACGAGCGCGCCTTCCTCGGGCGCGAAAGCGCTTCCCCGGCCCACGGCGCGCAGCTCGTCACCGGTCATCGGCCGGGTCGCCGCGACGAACCGTGCCGAACCTGTCTCCGCGGCGGGCGCCGAGGTGACCACGCCGACCGCGTCGGCCCAATCCTCGCCCTCGTCCAGCACCGCCACGGTGGTCCCCAGGTCGGCCAGTGCCAGCACCGGCAGCAGCACCGCGGGCACACCGGGACGTTCTGGCAGGCGGACGATCCGTCCGGGCCGCGACAACGCGTCCAGCACCGCGCGGAACACCTGCCGCGACTCGTCCGGCCGCAGCGTGGCCGCGGCGATCCGGTCCAGGATGGCCGTCACGTCAGCTCCTCGAATTCGACGATGGTGGGCGCCAGTTCGGCCCATTCCGCGGCCTCGCGTTCCACGCGCCGCCGGGCGACCGCGTGGCACAGCTCTTCGACGCGTGCCGAGCGGGGTCGCGCGGCTTCGGCCTCCGCGTCGAGTACCGCGGCGGCCAGCGTGGCGGCCCGGTCGTCGCCGAGGCGCATCGACCAGCCGCGCTGCCCCGCCAGCTCGACCTCGGCGCGGCAGGCGAGCACATCCCCGAGCAGGAACCGTTCCGCCAGCACGGGTTCGCGCACCTGCGCGGCGACCGCCCCCACCTCCGGCCCGGTCAGCACGCGCACGGCGGCGCCGTCGGCGAGACACTCGTCGGCCAGCGCGACCAGCTCGTCCCGCTCGGCCTCCGCGAGCAGCGCGCACCGCTGCTCGCGGCTCAACACGTCGGTCACTGCACCACCTCCGGAATCGTTTCGGTCAGTTCGACGATCACGCGGACCGCGTCGGCCCTGGTCCACGCCGCACTGCACATAAGCACCCGCCCGCTCCCGGCGTCCCGGCTGAGGCTCTCCCCGAGATAGACCGGGCAGCTCGCCTCGATGCCCAGCTCCCGCAGCACATGCGCCGGCGGCATCTCCAGGCTCACCCGGTACCACGCGCGCACCGGCCGGACCCGGCCCATCTGCCGCAGCACCACGTCGATCGAGTCGACCACCTGCAGCGCCATGTCCAGATCGGGCACGACGTCGACCGGGATCCACTCCTCGGTCCAGGTCGCCAGCAGCTCGTCGATGTAGAACTCGCGCACGACGTGGTGCGCCAGCGACCCCGGCTCGCGTTCCAGCCGGGCGGCCTCCGTCTCGGGCAGACCGGCCCGGTCGACGGCCTTGACCATCGCGCGCGGGGTCGCGCCCGACGCCTCCACCGTCGCGTGCCACGACGGCGGGCGGCTGCGGGAGATCACGTAGTCGATGCGGGAGTTGACGAACGTGCCCGCCCCCTGCACCCGGCGCACCAGCAGTCGGCGCTCCAGCTCCTGCAGCGCGGACCGGGCCGCCGCCCGTCCCACCCCGAACCGGCTGGCCAGCTCGGGTTCGCTCGCGACCCGGGTCCCGGGCGCGCACCCGGCCAGCTCGCCCGCGAGCCGGTCGGCGATCTCGAGATACCTCGTCATGCCCCCGACACTGCTCGCCCGCCTTGTCCGGACAACTGCGCGGCGTGAAACCCGCCGGACACCGGAAGTGAACATCCGAGACAGTTGTTTCTCGCCTCCACGTAGGTATCAGCGCCAGAGCTGGTGCAGGAGCGGCTCGAAGGACTCCAGTGGGCGCGTGGGGACGCCCGGGACCTTCGCGGCGTCGTCCCAGCGCCGCAACTCGGCGGCCTCCCGCGCCCACGGGTGCGCCTCGAACTCGGCGACCTCTTCGGGTGTCATCGGCCCGCCTTGCCGCACCAGCGACCGCTGCGAGACGGGGCTGAGCGACTCCGCGTACCCGGCGTCCACCACCACGAGGTACCGCTTGGCCGGGACATGCTGCCCGACCAGGAACGCGGCGCGCTCCCCACAGTGCCGCAGACAGAAATCCGCCCCTGCCTGCTCGTGGGGCAGGCCGCGGTAGTGCTCGACGACCCCGGGCGCGCGGCCGACGTCGTGCAGCAGCGCCGCCACCACGACCTCGATGTCCGCCTCGGCCGTGAGCGCGTGCCCGGCGGTCTGCAGGGCGTGCTGGAGCTGGTCGACGGCCTCGCCGCCGTCGTAGTCGCCCGCCATCGCCCGGAGGACGGCGAGCGTGTCGGGCACTGAGAACCACATAGCTGAACTCCTTGCTAACGAACAACACGGCGCAGCCCGACGGCGAGCAGCTCGACGGCCATCACCACCACGAACACCAGCGCCAGAATCGCTGTGACCGCGCCGAATTCGAGCACCCGCGAGGCATTCAGCAGGTCGAACCCGATCCCACCCGCACCGACGATGCCGAGCAGCGTGGCCGACCGGATGTTCACGTCGAGCTGGTAGAGCACATGCGCGACGAACGCGGGCGCGGCCTGCGGCAGCGTCGCGGAGAAGAACACCTGCCACCGCCCGGCACCGGTCGCGCGCAACGCCTGCTCGACACCGGGATCGACCTCCTCCAGGGAGTCGGCGACGAGCTTGCCGAGCAGCCCGACGACGCCGACGGCGAGCGCGAGCGCCCCGGCGACCGGGCCGAGCCCGCTGATCACCACGAACACGATCGCGAGCACCAACTCCGGGATGCCGCGCACCCCGACGATCAGCAGCCGGAAGAACCGCGCGGCGTTCGGCGCCACGTTCCGGGCGGCCAGCGCCCCGAACGGCAACGCCAGCACCGCACCCAGCAGGGTCGCGGCGAGCGCGATCTTGACGGTCTCCCACAGGTCGCCGGCCAGCACCGGGAGGAACTCCGGCGGCCAGAACAGTGACAGCGTGTGGCCGAGGTTGCCGAGCGCGCCGAAGAACTGGCCCGCCGACAAGTGCGCGCCCCAGATCGAGGCGAGCACGATGACCAAGGTGAGCACCGCGTAACCCGTCTTCCCGATCCTCGCCATCGTCCACTGTGGACTGACCTGGCCGGCGCGGCGCGGCGGCGGCATGGTCACTTTGGGGCGCAGCAAGGCGTTCCGGATCGCGCCGGAGAGGAACTCGACGACCACGCACAGGATCAGCACGACGAGCGCGAGCGCCATGCCGCGGCGGTAGTCGAGCTCGCGCAGCGAGGTGGCGATCGCGTAGCCGAGCCCGTCGACGCCGACGAACCCGAGCACCACCGAGACCCGCAGGTTGATGTCGAGCCGGTGCAGCGCGGTCGCCACCAGCGCGGGCAGCACCTGCGGCAGCACCCCGGCGATTAGCTCCTGCCCGCCGGCCGCGCCGCCCGCGCGCACGGCCGCGCGCGGGCCCTCGTCGATCTGCTCGATCGCGTCGGCGTAGAGCTTGCCGACCATGCCGACCGAATGCAGGCCCATGGCCAGGATCCCGGCCATCGCGCCGAACCCGAACACGCGGAAGAACACGATCGCCAGCACCACGTCCGGCACCGCGCGGGCCGCGACGATGACGGCGCGCGAGGCGAACCGGGCGCCGCGGTGCGGGGTCGTGTTGCCCGCCGCGAGCACCGCCAGCACGATGCTGATCACCACCGACAGCAGCGTCGAGCAGACGACGATCGACAGCGTCTGCCCGGTCAGCTTCAGCAGCTCCCCGGCCGGTGGGAAGTCGAGCGGCAGCATCCGGCCGGCGAAGTCCGCCGCGTTGCCCGCGCTGTCGACCAGGGTCGCCACGTTGATCCGCAGGTCGCCGACCGCCCACGCGGCCAGCGCGAACAGCGCCAGCAGCGTGAGCGTCGCGGCGACCGGGCCCGTCTTGGGACGGGCGAGCGTGCGGACCGTCATGCGCTGCCCACCAGCGCGGCACCGCCGTAGATGGTGGCCGCCGCGGTGTGGTCGAGCGTGCGGGCCGGCTGGTCCAGTACGACCCGGCCCGAGCGCAGCCCGATGATGCGGTCCGCCCACGCCAGCGCCAGCTCGACCTGGTGCAGGCTGCACAGCACCGTCAGGTCCCGCTCGGCCGCGATCTCCCGGATCAGCCGCATCACCTGCGCCGAGGATTCCGGGTCCAGCGACGCGACCGGCTCGTCGGCGAGCAGGATCTCCGGGCGCTGCATGAGCGCGCGGGCGACCGCGACCCGCTGCTGCTGGCCGCCCGACAACGTGTCGGCACGCTGGAACGCTTGCGGCGCAAGGCCGACGCGCTCCAGGTGGCCCAGTGCCTCCAGCCGGACGGCCTTCGGGTAGCTGGGCAGGCCCAGCCTCGGCCCGCGTAGCCGCCCGAGCCCGCCGGTGCACACGTTCTCCAGCACCGACAGGCTGCCGACCAGGTGGAACTGCTGGAACACGAACCCGATCCGGCGGCGCAGGTCGCGCAAGCGGGCGCCGCGCGCCTGCCCGACGTCCGTGCCCAGCGCCGCCACGGTGCCGCTGGTGGCCGTGTGCAGCCCGTCGACGTGCCGCAGCAGGGTGGACTTGCCCGAACCGGACAGTCCCAGCAGGACGACCACTTCACCCGGCTCGACCCCGAACGACACGTCGTGCAGCGCGATCGTGTGCCCGAACCGCTTGGTCACGCCGTCGAACCGGACGGCGCTCATGCGGTCGTGCACTGCTTGGACTTGGTGACCTCGCAGACGTGCCGGACGGTGTCGTAGAACGCGTCGTCCACCTTGGCGTAACCCCAGTCGCCGGCGTCGTCGACCGTGCACTTGTCGTTGGTGCACAGGTTGTTCGCCTTGAAGTAGTCGCTGTTCGCGTCCTGCTGGAAGACGGTGGCGATCTTGTCCTTCAGCGCCGGGGCGAGGTCGTCGGCCAGTGCCACCGGGGAACCGGCGATGAGGTCGGACTTCCACACCGTGGTCACGTCACCCGGCTTGAGCTGCCCGCGCTGGATCAGCAGGGTGTCCACCATGACGTCCTCGGCGAACCCGACGTCGCACTGGCCGCTGGCCACGCCGAGCACGGAGGCGTCGTGCCCGCCCGTCATGACCGGGGTGATGTCGGTGTCGGGGTTCACGCCCGCGTCGAGCAGGCCGGCCCGCGGGTAGAGATAACCCGAGGTCGAGTTCGGGTCGACGAAGCAGACCTTCTTGCCCTTGAACCCGGCCAGGCCGGTCACCGGCGAGCCCGCCTTGGTGATGCCGTACGAGCGGTAGCCGGGGGTGCCGCCCTTCTGCGGCAACTGCGCCGCGATCGCGGTCGTCTTCACGCCGGTGGTCTTCGCGACCACGTACGACAGCGGTCCGTACTGGGCGATGTCGACCTTGCCGCTGCGCTGCGCCTCGATCACCGCCGCGTAGTCGGTGGCCTGCTGGAACCGGACGGTCTTGCCGGTCTCCTTCTGCAGCAGGTTGATCACGCCCTGGTAGTCCTGCTGCAGGTCGGTCGAGTTCTCGCTCGGCACCGCCGCGAACACCAGCTCACCGGGGTCGCGCGTGCTGCCGCCGCTGCCGCCCGCCGCGCTCTGCCCGCAGGCCGTGAGCAGCAGCGCCGCCCCCGTCAGCGCGGCCGCGCGCCACCACTTGTCGCCCATCCGTCCTCCTCGCTCGGTACGCCGAGAAGGCTGGTTCTCGCGCATGCCACGAGGGCGAAACCCGGGTTACCGGTCCCCGAACGAACCGGGTTTTCTCGCGGCACTCAACCGGACAACCACGCCCGGGGTCAGTTCGCCGCGCGGGCGAGCCCGGCGTCGGCGCCACCCCGGCTGAGCACCACGGAATCGGTGTCCTGCACGGCTTTCGCCGCGCGGACCGGGTCCAGCTGGGGGCTGCTCGCGGTGCGCACCCGGATCGGCGGCCCGAGGTCGATCACGGTGGGCACATACTCGGCGCGGTCGACCGTCCAGCCGGTGCCCGAAGGCACGAAGTGGAAGCGCGCGATGACGCCTTCCTCGGTGACGCCACGCGGTTCGGAGTGCCGGGCGATCGAGTTGCCGAGCCCGTAGGCGACCCATTTTCCGTTGATGTGCTCGAACGGCTGCACCACGTGCGCGTGATGGCCGATGATCAGGTCGATCGCCGGGTCGCCGAGCAGGCGTTGCGCGATCTTCTGCTGGTCGGCGGTCGGCACCTGCTGGTATTCCACGCCCCAGTGCAGGCTCGCGATCACGATCTGCGCGCCCGCGGCGCGGGCGGCCCTGGCGGCGGCGAGCACGGCGTCGACATCGAGGGTGTTGGCGACCCATGGCTTGTCGGCGGGCAGCTTCCGGCCGTTGTAGCCGAAGGTGAACGCCACGTGGCCGACCTTCACACCGTGCACGTCGAGAATGAGCGGAGTGCGCGCCTCCTGCTGCGTGCGGGCCGAGCCGGTGTGGCGGACACCCACGGAGTCCAGCGTGTCCAGGGTACGGGTGATCCCGTCGACGCCCTGGTCGAGGGTGTGGTTGGACGCGGTGGAGCAGTCGTCGTAGCCGGTCGACGCGATGGCGGTCGCGATCTCCGGCGGCGCGCTGAAGTCCGGGTAGCCTTCGAACGGCCCGGCCGGCGGCGCCAGCGGGGTTTCCAGATGGCAGATCGCCAGGTCGGCGCGGCTGATCACGTCCCGGATCCCGGCGAGCATCGGCCGGTAGTCGCGCTGCCCGTTGCCGTCCTGGGTGGCCTGGGTGGTCAGCTCGGGATGGATCAGCACGTCGCCGGTCGCGACCACGTTGATCCCCGGATCGACGGGAATTGAGACCGGCGGATTGTTCGGCAGCGGCGCGCGGTCGACGTTCGCCACGCAGGCGGCCGACAGCGGCACTGCCGCCAGTGCCGCGATCAGTCGGCGTACGCGCATGCGCCGCATGGTGCCAGTGCCCCGCCGACCACCAGCCGATCGCCCGTCCGGCCGTATTCCGGTGCCGCCGAACGGCGCAACGCCCGCACGGTTGTCCGCATCCGTGGTGGTGAGCGGGCGTGTCGTGACGAAGTGCCACCTGGCCGCGGAGCGTGCGAGACTCGTCGGGTGGGTGATCGGATCCGCCTGGCGGTGCGGGTCGACGGGATCGTGCAGGGGGTCGGCTTCCGGCCCTTCGTGCACGCGCTCGCCTGCCGGTTCGGGCTCGCCGGGCATGTCGGCAACGACGCGGCCGGGGTGTTCGCCGAGGTCGAGGGCGGGCGGCGGGCGGTCGCGGACTTCCTGGTGGCGATGCGGGACCAGGCGCCACGGCTCGCGGTGGTCGAGCGGGTGACGACACACGAGATCGCCCGGCTCGATGAGACCGGGTTCCGGATCGCGGCGAGCCCGGCCGGCGGTGACGCCCGGACGCTGATCTCCGCGGACAGCGCGACCTGCGCGGACTGCCTGCGTGAGCTGTTCGACCCGGCCGACCGGCGGTATCGCTACCCGTTCCTCAACTGCACGAACTGCGGGCCACGCTTCACCATCGTCCGGTCGGTGCCCTATGACCGGGCCTCGACGACGATGTCCCCGTTCCCGATGTGCCCGGACTGCGCCCGCGAATACCACGACCCTGCCGACCGCCGCTTCCACGCGCAGCCGACGTGCTGCCCCGCGTGTGGGCCGGCTCTCCGGCTACTCGGCACCGAAAATGATCCGATCGAGTCCACTGTGGACGCTCTGCGCGCCGGGCAGGTGGTCGCAGTCAAGGGACTCGGCGGGTATCACCTCGCGGTGGACGCGACCAGCGAAGGAGCCGCTGGGCGGCTGCGATCGCGGAAACACCGTGAGGACAAGCCGTTCGCCGTAATGGTGCCGGATCTGTCCGTCGCTTGTGGACTGTGCGAAGTGGACGATCTCGCAGCGGGCCTGCTCACCGGGCGCCGCCGTCCGGTCGTGCTGCTGCCACGGCGACCAGGCACTCGGATCGCGCATGCCGTCGCCCCGGGCAACCGCCGGCTGGGCCTCATGCTGCCGTACACGCCGCTGCATCATCTGCTGCTCGCCGCGATGGCCGGGCCGATCGTGCTGACCAGCGGCAACGTCTCCGACGAGCCGATCGTGTACCGCGACGAGGAGCTGCGGGCCCGCCTGGACGGAATCGCCGACGCGTTTCTGGTGCACGACAGGGTGATCCACCTCCGCACCGACGATTCGGTGGTCCGGCCGTTCCGTGGTCGCGAGCAGCTCATGCGGCGCTCGCGGGGATACGTGCCCGAGCCGGTGACCGGCTCGTTCCCCCGGCATATCCTGGCCTGCGGCGCGGAACTGAAGAACACCTTCTGCCTGGCCAAGGACCGGCGGGCGTTCCTGTCGCACCATATCGGCGATCTCGAAAACTACGAGACGCTGCGCTCGTTCACCGACGGCATCGAGCATTTCCAGCGCCTGTTCGACGTCCGCCCGGAGGTGGTAGCGCACGACCTGCATCCGGAGTACCTGTCGACGAAGTACGCCCTGGCCCGGGAAAACGTGGAACTCGTTGGCGTGCAACATCATCACGCGCATATCGCGGCGTGCCTGGCCGACAACGGCGAGGACGGCCCGGTGCTCGGGGTCGCGTTCGACGGGCTCGGCTACGGGCCCGACGGGACCATCTGGGGCGGCGAGTTCCTGCTCGCGGACCGCGCCGGGTTCAAGCGGGTCGGACATCTCGCGCCGGTGCCGATGCCGGGCGGGACCGCGGCGATCAGGCAGCCGTGGCGGATGGCGGCGGCCTATCTCGACGCTGCCTACGGCTCGGACATGCCGGCGCTGGAGGTGGTGCGGCGCAACGAGTCCCGGTGGTCCGGCGTGGTGTCGCTGGCCCGCCGGTCGGTCAACGCGCCCCTGACATCGAGTGCGGGCCGGCTGTTCGACGCGGTGGCCGCGATCCTTGGCACCCGGGACGCGATCAGCTACGAGGGCCAGGCGGCGATCGAACTCGAACAGCTCGCGGACCCACACGAGGAAAGCGCCTATTCAGCCGGCATCACCGATGGTGTGATCACGGGTACGGACCTGATCATGTCCACTGTGGACGACCTGCGCGCGGGTGTGCCGGTGCCGGTGATCGCCGCCCGGTTCCACAACGGGGTCGCCGGCGTGATCGCCCGGGCGTGCGTCAGGCTCCGGGACCAGACCCGAGTCGGCACGGTGGCGTTGTCGGGCGGCGTGTTCCAGAACCTCCTGTTGCTCGGGCGCACCGTCGACATGCTGGAGGACAACGGTTTCCGGGTGCTGACGCACTCGCGCGTACCGACGAACGACGGCGGGATCAGCCTGGGACAGGCTGTCGTGGCCGCGACGCGCTGAGCCACGAGTACCAGTCCGCCAAGCCGTCCCCGCGGGTCGCCGAAAGCGGTAGTACCCGCGCCGCCGGGTTCACCACGTGCACGTCCCGCTCGAACGCCGCCAGCTCGAAGTCCACATAGGACAACAGGTCGATCTTGTTCAGCAGCACCACGTCCGCGGTGGTGAACATGTGCGGGTACTTCAGCGGTTTGTCCGCGCCCTCGGTCACCGAGGCGACCACGGCGCGGGTGTGCTCACCGAGGTCGAACAGCGCCGGGCACACGAGGTTGCCGACGTTCTCGATGAACACCGTCGTGCCGGCCGCCGGATGCAGCGTGTCCAGGGCGCGGGCCACCATGCTCGCATCGAGGTGGCAGCCGGCGCCGGTGTTGACCTGCGTGACCGCCGCGCCGGTGGCCTTGATGCGGTCGGCATCCAGCACGGTCTCCTGGTCGCCTTCGATCACCGCGACCGGGCCGCCCAGCTCGGTGATGGTGCGTTCGAGCAGCGTCGTCTTGCCCGCGCCCGGCGAGCTCATCAGGTTGACCGCGAACAGCCCGTGGTGCGCGAGCCAGTCCCGGTTCCGCCCGGCCAGCCCGTCGTTCTTGGCCAGCACGTCTTGTTCCAACGTCACGGTATGGCTGTGCTCGACCTCGCCAGCGCCGGAGTCACAGCCGCAGGTGCCACACATCTCAGACCACCTCCACCGAAGTGATGCGCAGTTCGCGCCCGGTCAGCATTTCGATGTCCGCGCTGCCGCACGGGCAGAGCGGGATCAGGTCGTCCATCGTGAACTCCTCCCCGCAGGTCCGGCAGTGCGCCCGCCCGCCGGGCTCGCTGATGTGCAGCGCCGCGCCCTCCAGCGGCGTGCCCGCGCACACCAGCTCGAAGCAGAACCGCACCGAGTCCGCGACCACCCCGGACAGCTTCCCGATCTCCAGGGACACGTCGAGCACCTTGGTCTCGCCCGTCCGTTCCAGGATGGTCTCCACGACGCTGCGGGTGATGGACAGTTCGTGCATCAGCAGATCCGCGGCAGCGGGTCGCCGACGAGCAGGTCCACGATCCGGGTCCCGCCGAACGCGGTGTTCAGCAGCACCAGGCCCGGCGGGTCTTCGCCGATCCGCCCGATGATCGCGGCTTCGGCACCGAGCGGATGCGCCCGCAGCGCGGCGAGTGCGTCGCCGGCGGTGGCGCCGTCGACGATCGCCACGAACCGGCCCTCGCACGCGACGTACAGCGGGTCGATGCCGAGCAGTTCCGAAGCGCCGCGTACTTCTTCGCGCACCGGCACGGCGTCCTCATCCACCACGACCGCCACGTTCGCGGCCTGCGCGACCTCGTTGAGGATCGTCGCCACCCCACCGCGGGTCGCGTCCCGCAGCGCCCGGACACCCGGCACCCGCAGCAACGCGTCGGCGAGCTCGTGCAGCGGCGCGGTGTCCGACTCCAGGTCCGCGTCGATGTCCAGCTCACCGCGGGCGAGCATGATCGTGATCCCGTGCTCGCCGATCGGCCCCGACACCAGCACGGCATCGCCGGGGCGGGCGGTGGCGACGCCCAGCCCGGAATGCTCGATGACGCCGACCCCCGCGGTGTTGACGTAGCACCCGTCGGCCTTGCCGCGCTGCACGACCTTCGTGTCCCCGGTGACGACCTGCACGCCCGCGCGCCCGGCCGCCACCCGCATCGACTCGACGATCCGGATCAGGTCCGCGACCGGGAAACCTTCTTCGAGGATGAATCCCGCCGTCAGGTACAGCGGCCGCGCACCGGAGACGGCGAGATCGTTGACCGTCCCGTTCACCGCGAGATCACCGATGTCGCCACCGGGGAAG
Source organism: Amycolatopsis sp. GM8 (assembly GCF_021653975.1). Classification (GTDB taxonomy): domain Bacteria; phylum Actinomycetota; class Actinomycetes; order Mycobacteriales; family Pseudonocardiaceae; genus Amycolatopsis_E. The sequence continues at coordinate 591,376 of NZ_JAJKFK010000004.1, forward strand.
AACAGCGGCGACACCACGAACGAATCCGTCGTCAGCGCCAGCCGCGCGCCGTCGACGACGAGCGACGCCGCGTCTTCGAGCGGTTCGAGCAGCGGGTTGCGGAACGCGTCCAGGAACACGGCTTCGATCAACGTGTGCGTTGCCTTGCCGCCGGACCCGTGCGACAGCACGATCCGCTCCTCCCGCACCCGGGCCTTGCGGCGCCGCGCCCGCTCGATGCGTTCCAGCACACGCTCTTCCGCCGTGGTCATACCCGGCTCGCCTCCCGCACCCGGCTCCGCGTGAACCGGCCGAAGTTGTAGTACGCCGCGCACGCACCCTCGGGCGAGACCATGCAGGTGCCGATCGGGGTCTCCGGGGTGCACGCGGTGCCGAACACCTTGCACTCCCACGGTTTCAGCACACCCTTGAGTACCTCGCCGCACTGGCAGGCCTTCGGGTCCGCGACCCGCACGCCCGGCACCGAGAAGATCCGCTCGGCGTCAAAGGCGGCGAACTCCTCGCGCACCCGCATCGCGGAATGCGAGATGAACCCGAGCCCGCGCCATTCGAAGTACGGCCGCAGTTCCATCACCTCGCCGATCGCCCGCAGCGCGACCAGGTTCCCGTCCCACGGCACCACGCGGGTGTACTGGTTCTCGACTTCCGAGCGGCCCTCGGCCAGCTGCAGCATCAGCAGGTAGATCGACTGCAGGATGTCCAGCGGCTCGAATCCGGCCACCACAACGGGTTTCCCGTAGTCGCGGGCGATGAATTCGTACGGCCGGCAGCCGATCACCGTCGACACGTGGCCGGGCCCGATGAACCCGTCCAGGCGCAGGTCCGGCGAGTCCAGGATCGCCTTGATCGCCGGGATGATCGTGACGTGGTTGCAGAAGATCGAGAAGTTGTCGATCTTCTCCGCGGCGGCGCGCAGCACGGTCATCGCGGTCGAGGGCGCGGTGGTCTCGAACCCGATCGCCATGAACACGACCTGCTGGTCCGGGTTCTGCCGGGCGATCTTCAGCGAGTCCAGCGGCGAGTACACCATCCGGATGTTGGTGCCCTCGGCGTTGGAGTCGAAGAAGTTCCCGCCGCTGCCGGGCACCCGCATCATGTCCCCGAACGACGTCATCAGCACACCGGGCTGCCGCGCGATGTGGATCGCGTCGTCGACCCGGCCCATCGGGATCACGCACACCGGGCAGCCGGGCCCGTGCACGAGCGTGATACTCGGCGGCAGGTAGTCCTCCAGGCCGTGCTTGTAGATCGTGTGCGTATGCCCGCCGCACACCTCCATGAACCGGTACTCGCGCCCCGGCTCGCACAGGCTGGTGATCTTCGCGGACAGCGCCCGCGCCTTCTCCGCGTCCCGGAACTCGTCGACGAACCGCATGCTCACCTCCCTAGTCGATCCGCGAGTCCCGCAGCGCGGCGAGCTCGTCCTCGTAGGCCTTGCCGATGCTCTCCAGGAAGTCCATCGCCGCCCTGGCCTCGTCTTCGTCTATTTTGGACAGTGCGAACCCGACGTGGATGAGGATCCAGTCGCCGGGCACCGGCGGGTCGTCGGTGAGCAGGCCGATGTTGATCGTGCGCTTCACCCCGCTCACCGCGACTTTCGCCAGGTCCGGCCGGTCCTGGCTGATCTCCACGATCTCTCCGGGAATACCGAGGCACATGGCGGCCTCACATCCTGCTCAGCCGGATGTAGCGGCGGAGATCGCGGCCGACGGTGCGGACCAGCAGTACCACCAGCCCGACCAGGCTCACGATCAGCAACGTGCGGATGACCATCGCGCACCTCCTTTTTCGACGAGTTCCGTGATCAGCTCGACGGCCCGCGGCACGGCGGCCGCGACCCGCGGGCTGAGCCCGATCCGTTCGGCGACGTCCGCCGGTTCGCACCCGACGACGAGTACCCGGCGGGTGTCGCCGCCCAGCCTGCGCAGCAGCCCCAGTACGACGTCGGGCTGCATCCCGTGCGCGTCCAGCGGGCCGTCCGGCGCGTCGTCGCCCGGCTCGATGACGTAGACGGTGCCGGGCTCGCCGCCGCGCGGCGCGGCGTCGACGAGGATCGCCGTGTCGTAGCCGTCCAGCAGTTCGTACGCCAGGTGCAGGCCGCTGATCCCGTAGTCGGCGACCCGCACGGACGGCGGCAGCCCGGCATCGGCCAGCTGGCGCGCCACCTCGACGCCGAACCCGTCGTCGCCAAGGAAGATGTTGCCGATCCCGGCGACCAGCACGCCGTTCACGGTTCCTCCCGCAGTGGTTCGACCTCGTCGGGCGAGAAGTAGCGGTAGCGGCCGAACTCCTGCTGGAACTCCGCCGCCGGGTCGTCGTCGACCGTCACCGCGAGATAGCTCTTTCCATCCACATCGGACAGTACTTTGCGGACGGTCGCGATCCGGCCGTCGAGGAACATGTCCTGCGCGTCGGCCCGCCGCCGTCCGGCGTGCAGGCGGACCCGGCTGCCGGGTCCAGGGATGGTGGCCGCGCGCAGCTGCCGGATGGTGCCGTGCAACCGGTCCAGCAGTTCCGGCGGCATGCCGTCGACCCGATCGATCAGCGCCCTGGCCCGTTCGTCGGTCTCGCGCGCCTCGCGCTTCTCGTCCTCGGTCAGCGCCATCGTGCGCAGGGTGAGGATCTCGTCGATCTCCGTGCCGTCGAACAGTTCGCCGGCGCTTTCGGGGGCGACCGACGGGTAGTCGTAGAGGATGATCGGCGACGCGAGCATCGCGTCTTCGGCGATCATCACCGGCCACAACCGTTCGTTGCGGCAGGCCTGGGCGGCGGGGGCGGCCCATTCCGGCGGATCCAGCAGGGACAGGAACCGGCCCGGCTCGGCCACCAGCACGAGATGCGCGGCCAGCAGGGCGTGGCGCAGCGCCTGCTCGCGGGTGGGCTCGGGCGGGGACCACGACGTGGTGTTGGCGATCTCGGCGCGCACCCGCAGTCCGCCGTAGGGCCCGGGCAGCGCGTCGAAACGCACCCGGATCTCGCCGCGCAGACCGTCCACTGTGAACGGAACGGTGCCGGACTCCCCCACCGGCAGCACGGCGTCGATCTCGCGCTCGACCACCTCGTCGAACTCCGGGCGTTCCTTGGCCTGCAGGAACCGCAACCGCAGCCGCAGCACCGCGTCGCCGCCCGGTTCGAGCAGGCATTCGGTGTGGCAGTCCGCGTACTCGCCGTGCCCGGCGGACGCGAACGCCGGCGGCATCAGCACGCCGAACTGCCAGCGCAGCCGGTTCTTCGTCGCCGAGGCACGGTACGGGTAGAGCAGATACCCCTCGTACAGCAGCGCGTCCCCGATCGCCTTCGCCTGGTCGAACACGGTCATGACCCGGCCTCCCCGTTCGCGAGCAGCGTGGTCATGGCCGCGTCCCAGGTCGGGATGGCGTGGCGCGCCTTGAATCGCAGCAGTTCGTCGACCGTGTCCCGGTGCAGCCGGATCCACGCGGAGTTCGGGAAGTACCGGTCCATCAGCTCCCGCCACACCCGCACCGGCATCCGGTAGCTCGCCTCGCTGTGCCACGGCACCTGCTCGATCCAGAAACCCTTGTCCCCCTTGCCGAACACGGTTCCGGAGAACAGCAGCACCAGCGGCACCACGCCGTCCCGCAGGCCGTGGAAGTACTTGCCGGCGGCGACTTCCAGGTCGTAGGTGCACGGCACTTCGAGCTCCACCTCGCAGGCGCCGGTGAAGCCGGGCACCATCGCCGACACGTTCGCGAACTGGAACGGCTTGAGCGTCTGGCCCCAGCGCGACGGGTCGCCGAACAGGCTGACCAGCAGTTCCGCCTCCGCCGGCTCGTACCGGCGGCGCTGCGGCTCGATCCGGATCTGGCAGCGCAGGGCGATCGCGTGGATCTCGGTGCGGCCGATATCGGCCACGTGCAACCGGAACCGCAGGGTCGGCCCGGCGGCGTAGGCCATCGGGCGCACGTCGCTGCAGTCGAAGGTCAGCTCAGCCATCGGCGGCCTGCTCACCACGATGCCGCAGCCCGGCGAAAAACTCCTCGAGCGCCTCCCGGGCCTCGGTGCCGCCGTCGAAACCGCGCCAGTGCAGCCTGACGAGCCCGACCAGCTCGTAGCACGTGTCGATCGGCACCAAGAAGCCTTCGCCGCCGTTGAGCAGCAGCGCCTCGACGTCGGGTTCGACGCCGCCGAACGCGGTCGCCAGCTCATCGGCGGTGTCCAGTGGCAGCAGGCATTCCGTGGCGCCGGCCGGGCTCGGGTAGTACGCCACCGGCCGCGCCAGCCGGGAGTTGGTGAAGAAGAACGCCATCCGCACCGGGATCCCCGCGCCGTCCAGCAACCGTTGTCCCGCCTCGAACTCCGGGTCGTACCGGTACCGCCGCGGCACCGCGCGGTACCGGCCGGCGCCGGGACGGGTGAACAACAGGTAGCAGCCGCGGCAGGCGCACATGATCGACCGCCCGTCCAGGTCGATCACGTGCGAATGCTCTGCCGCCAGCGGCTCCGCGCACATCTCGCACCGCTCGCCCGGCCGGGCTCGCACGGGTGGTTCGCGGAACCGCCGCAGTCCCGAACTCATCGCGGCACCGGGCAATCCACGATCGGCAGCAGCGGCCGGCCGCCGGGCCCGGTCGCGCCTTCCACCTCGATCCCGGTCAGTTCCGGCGCGGCGTCGCGGACCGTCCGCTCGATCGCCTGCTGCGCGGTGACGGCCGAAGACGGGCAGCCGTCGCAGCTGCCCGTCAGGCGCAGGTGCAGCAGCCCGTCCTCGATGCCGATGAACTCCACGTCACCGGCGTGCGACCCGAGGTAGGGCCGCACCTCCTCCAGTGCCGCGGTGACCCGTTCCACTGTGGACTGTGGATGCAGGTCGTGCAGGATCAGCAGGCCCCGGACCAGCTCGTCCTTCGCCAGCCGGGCGACCATCGGCTCGTCGGCCAGCTCCAGCACCCTGGCCAGCCCCGCGCCGTAGAGCTCCATCAGCGCGTGCACCAACTCCTCGGCGACCGGGCTGCCGTCGAGCTCGTCCAGCAGCCGCTCGATCCGCTCGCCGGCCGCCTGCACCGGGTCCACGCGATCACATCCCGGCGCTGAACGCGTGCGGGGTGTGCAGCTGCTCCAGCACCTTGCCGTTGCCGGTGTACATGTGCACGCCGCACGGCAGGCACGGGTCGAAGCTGCGCACGGCCCGCATGATGTCGATGCCCTTGAAGTTGTCCTGGCTGTTCTCCTCGAAGATCGGCGTGTTCTGCACCGCGTCCTCGTACGGGCCGGGCGTGCCGTAGCTGTCGCGGACGCTGCCGTTCCACGGGGTCGGCGGGTACGGGTGGTAGTTCGCGATCTTGCCGCCCTTGATCACCATGTGGTGCGACAGCACGCCGCGCACCGCTTCGGTGAACCCGCAGCTGACGCCTTCCTCGGGGACCTTGAACGGTTCCCAGGTCTTCGTGTGCCCGGCCCGTACCTCCGCCAAAGCCTTGTCACAGAAGTACAGCGCCATCGCCGCGGCGTAGGCCTGGAAGTACGTGCGCGCCCGGTTGCGCTCGATCGCGTTGCTCCATTGTGGAATCTTCCACTCGAAGCTCACCTCGGGCTTGGTCGCCGTGCGCGGCAGGTTGATCTGCACGCTGTGCCCGGTCGCCGTGACATACCCGGTGTCCACCAGGCCCGCCAGCGCGGTCGTCCACAACCGCGCGATCGGGCCGCCACCGGTGTCCAGCGGCAGGTGATCGACACCGTCGAACCAGCGCGGCGACATCGTCCACGAGTACTGCTTGTCGAAGTCCCGCTTGGCGGGCTTCGGGATCGTGTGCTGGTTCCACGGGTGCCGCGGATCGACCGGGTTGCCCAGCGGGTCCCGGGTGACGAACAGGTCCTCGCCGTCCCAGTCCTCGTAGAAGGAACTGCCGAGCAGGATCCGGATGCCCAGGTTGATGTCGAGCAGGCTGGTGGTGACGAGCTTGCCGTCGACCACCACGCCGGGGGTCACGAACATCTTGCGGCCCCAGTCCTCCATGTGCTCGTAGGTGAAGTCGCAGTGCTCGGGATCGTTGAGGCTGCCCCAGCAGCCGAGCAGGATCCGCCGCCGCCCGACCTCCTCGTAGCCGGGGATGGCCTGGTAGAAGAAGTCGAACAGGTCGTCGTGCATCGGCAGGCAGCGCTTCATGAACTCGACGTAGCGCATCAGCCGGGTCAGGTAGTCGGTGAACAGCTGCACCGTGGCCACCGTGCCGACCCCGCCCGGGTACAAAGTGGACGGATGCACGTGCCGGCCTTCCATCAGGCAGAACATCTCCCGCGTGCTCCGGCTGACCTGCAGTGCCTCGCGGTAGAACTCGCCCTCCAGCGGGTTGAGCGAGCGCATGATGTCGCCGATGGTCCGGTAGCCGTGCTGCTCGGCGTGCGGCGCCTCGGTGCGGTTGGCCTGTTCCAGCACCCCGGGGTTGGTCTCCGCGACCATCTTCTCGCAGTAGTCCACCCCGACCAGGTTCTCCTGGAAGATGTTGTGGTCGAACATGTACTCGGCGGACTCACCGAGGTTGACGATCCACTCGGCCAGGTGCGGCGGGCGGACGCCGTAGGCCATGTTCTGGTTGTAGACCGAGCAGGTCGCGTGGTTGTCCCCGCAGATCCCGCAGATCCGGCTCGTGATGAAATGCGCGTCGCGGGGATCCTTGCCCTTCATGAAGATGCTGTAGCCGCGGAAGACCGACGAGGTGCTGTGGCACTCGACGACGCGCTTCGCGGCCCAGTCGATCTTGGTGTAGATGCCGAGGCTGCCGACGATCCGGGTGATCGGGTCCCAGGCCATCTCCACCAGCTGACTGTCCTTTGTGGTGGGAGTGCTGCGGTGTGCGGTGGTAGCCATGTTCGGGTCTCTTTTCCGTTGTCACCACGGTGCGCGGTAGCCGGTGTGCAGTTTTTCGCCCTTGGCACGCCATTTCGGCTCGGTGTCGGCCTTGTTCTCGGTGATGTGGCGCAGCCGGCGGATGACCGACCCGTAGGCGCTGCTCGCCATCGACGAGACGTGCGCGCCCGGCGGCTCGTCCATGAACGGCATGAACCGGTCCGGGAAGCCCGGCATCGTGCAGCCGATGCAGATCCCGCCCACGTTCGGGCAGCCGCCGACGCCGTTGATCCAGCCGCGTTTGGGCACGTTGCACTTGACCACCGGGCCCCAGCAGCCGATCTTCACCAGGCATTCCGGCGAGCCGTACTCCTGCGCGAACTGGCCCTGCTCGTAGTAGCCCGCGCGGTCGCAGCCCTCGTGCACGGTCGCGCCGAAGAGCCACTGCGGGCGCAGGTGCTCGTCGAGCGGGATCATCGGCGCCTGCCCGGCCGCCTGGTAGAGCAGGTACAGCAGGGTCTCGGAGAAGTTGTCGGGATGCGTCGGGCAGCCGGGGATGCAGACGATCGGGATGCCCGCGGCCGATTTCCAGTCCCAGCCGAGATAATCGGGCACACCCATCGCGCCCGTCGGGTTGCCCTCCATCGCGTGGATGCCGCCGTAGGTGGCGCAGGTGCCCGCGGCGACCACCGCGAGTGCCTTGGGCGCCAGGCGATCCAGCCACTCGCTGGTGGTCATCGGCTGGCCGGTCTCGGGGTTGTTGCCGAACCCGCACCAGTAGCCCTCGCGCTTGATCGCCTCGTTCGGGATGGACCCCTCGATCACCAGCACGAACGGTTCCAGCTCACCACGATCGGCTTTGTAGAACCATTCGATGAAGGTGTCCGCGCCCTTGTCCGGGCCGCATTCGAAATCGATCAGCGGCCAGTGCACCTCGATCTTCGGCAGTCCGGGCAGCGCGCCGAGCACGATCTCCTCGATGCTCGGCTGGGTCGCCGCGGTCAGTGCGACCGAGTCCCCGTCACAGGACAGGCCCGCGTTGATCCAGAGCAGATGGATGGGTTTTTCCGTGTCGGTCACCGCTGAACACCCCTCACAGTGAGTTCCCACAACGCGTGGTAAATCGTCGTCTGTGCTTCCTGAATCCGGTGCACCGACGAGGAAGGCACGACGAACAGGTAGTCGAGCGACTCCAGTTCGGCCATTTTCCCGCCGTCGTAGCCCGCGATCCCGATCGTGAGCATGCCCCGCCGGGCCGCTTCGTCGAACGCCCGCAGCAGGTTCGCCGAGTTGCCGCTCGTGGACAGCCCGGCCGCGATGTCACCGGCCCGGCCGAAAGCGCCGAGCTGGCGGGAGAACACGACGTCGAAGCCGACGTCGTTGGACAGCGCGGTCACCACCGCGATGTCGTTGGTGAGCCCGAACGCGGGCAGCGGCGGCGCGTCCCCGCCCGGGCTGAGGAAGAGCCCGGCCAGGTCCTGCGCGTCGGTCGAGCTGCCGCCGTTGCCGAAGGCGAACAGCCGCCCGCCGGCGTCGAACGCGGCCGCCATCCGCCCGGCGCACTCCTCGATCCGCGTACCGTCGGCCTCGGCCACCTCGGCACGCAAGGCGATGATCTCGCTTGTTTTGTCCACTGTGGACTGGCGGACCTGCGCCAGCACGGCTTGCAGGTCGCCTGCCCCGGCGTACAGGAACGGATACAGCGAAGCCAGCTCACCTGACACCTCGCTCACCTCCGGACGACGGCGATGGCCTCCCCGGCATGGACCAGAACGGTGTCGCCCACGGCCGTGGACACGAGCGCGACACTGACTTCCTCGCGGCTTTCCCCGGTGTCCACAACGGCCAGATCGAGATCGAGCAGTTCGATCACCGTCACTTCGACCGCGGTGTCGCCGCAGGTGATGCAAACCTCGTCGTGGCACTCGGGGCCGGGGGCTTCTCGGCCGCTCATGCGACCACCTCCTGGCCGAGGACGCCGGGCTGCTCGAAGAAGACGTGCACCAGTTCCCACAGCACGTGGTAGGTCGTGACGTGCACTTCCTTGACCACGCGCGGATCGGCGGAGCGGGCCAGCAGCACGTGGTCCACTTCGGCCGCGCGCGCTATCCGGCCGCCGTCGCCGCCGGTGAGCGCGACCGTCAGCATCCCACGCTCGCGCGCGGTGACGAGTCCGCGCAGGACATTGCCGTCCTCGCCGTCGGAGGAGATGCCGAGCGCGATATCGGCGGGCTCGGCGAGGATCCGGATCTGGTGCGCGAACACGTCGTCCAGGCCCGCGCGGCCGGCGACGCCGGTCAGGGTCGCCACGTCCGCGGTGAGCGAGACCGCCGGCAGCGCCCGCTTCCCCACGATCACCGGATGGACGAACTCGACGGCGACGTGCTGCGCGTCGGTGCTGGGCCCGCCGTTGCCGAATACGACGAGCTTGCCGCCCCGGTGGAACCGGGCGGCCATGGCGTGGCAGGCCAGCGCGACCTGCTCAGCCTGCCCGGCCAGGTCGCGTACGGGCGTCTCACGACGGGCGAAGATCTCGTGAGCCGCGTCCATGGAGCCGGCGAAGCCCGGCATGGCGCTCACTTCCCAGCAGTCGTCGATGTTCGTTCAACGTAAGACTGTGACGTGGCTCACGCAAGTTGATCAGCGGCGGTTTTCGACCTTCAGGTCGCCGTGGGTGACGGTGCGGATGTGGTCGCTGGCGAGCATGTCGTGCGGGTAGCCGAGGTCGATCGCGCTGACCTCGTCGAGGCGGGCCAGCTGACCGGCGGTGAGGTCGACCTCCAGCGCGCCCAGGTTCCCGACCAGCTGCTCGGGGGTGCGAGCACCGATGACGGGTGCCGTCACGCCGGGGATCCGCAGCGTCCAGGCCAGTGCGACCTGGGCGGGCGTGTGGCCCACCTCCTCGGCGATCTCCCGCACGACGTCGGCGATGGCGAGGGTGCGTTCGGTGACCATGCCCAGCGCGGCGTTGAAGCTCTTGCGGTTGCTTTCCCCGGAGTCGGCGTTCGTCGCGCTCAGGTCGGCGCGGCTGTACTTGCCGGAAAGCACGCCGCCGCCCAGCGCCGAGAACGGGGTCACGCCCAGCCCCATCGCCCGCGCCATCGGGATCAGGTCACGGTCCGCGCCCCGGTTGATGAGGCTGTATTCGACCTGCAGCGCGACCAGCGGCGACCAGCCGCGCAGGTCGGCGATCGCCTGCATGCGCGAGATCTCCCAGGCCGGGGCGTTGGACATCGCCACGTACAGGACCTTGCCCTGGCGCACCAGATCGTCCAGGCCCCGCAGGATCTCCTCGACCGGGGTCGCGAAGTCCCACACGTGCAGGAAGAGCAGATCGAGGTAGTCGGTGTTCAGCTGCCGCAGGCTGGCCTCCACCGAGGCGAACAGGCTCTTGCGGTGCGCGCCGCCCGAGTTCGGGTCGCCGGGCCGCCGCTGCGTCGTGTACTTCGTCGCCAGCACCAGGCTTTCGCGGTGGTCCCGGGTGAATTCGCCCAGCATGCGCTCGGAGCTGCCATTGGTGTAAGTGCTGGCGGTGTCGATGAAGTTGCCGCCGCGCTCGACATAGGTGTCGAACAGTTCGCGCGCGACGTCGTGCCCGGCGCCCCAGCCCCAGTCGGTGCCGAAGGTCGCCGTGCCCAGAGCCAGCGGTGAGACCCGCAGCCCGGAGCGGCCCAGCAGCCGGTAGGTGTCGAGGGTGAGCGGCATCGTGTCCTCCTGTGCTCGTGATCGTCGTCGGGCACCAGCCTGCGACCGCCGCGAGCCGGGGGTAAGGGAAAGAGGTTCCTGGGAACATCGGTCCTACCCGGGCTTGTTGGACCAGCCATGATCACCGGCACCGTGGACGTGACACAGGAGCTGGCCGCGTTCCTGCGGACCCGGCGTGAACGCCTGGATCCCAGGGATTTCGGCCTGCCGTCGCGCCGGCAGGCCCGGCGGACCCCGGGACTGCGCCGCGAAGAGGTCGCCGAACTGGCCGGGGTCAGCGTGGACTACGTCGTGCGGCTCGAACAGGCGCGCGGGCTGCGGCCTTCAGCGGAGGTGCTGGAGGCGCTGGCGCGGGCGCTGCGCCTGGCCCCGGACGAACGCGCCTACCTCTTCGGCCTGGCCCGGCAGCGGCCCCCGGACGCGGACAAGCTCGCCACCACCGCGGCGCCGGCGCTGGCCCGGCTGGTCGCCGACCTGTCGCCGCTGCCGGTCATGCTGATGAACCACCGCTACGACATCCTGGCCTGGAACAGCGAAATGGCGAGGCTGCTCCTGGATTTCGGGACCTTGCCGCCCGGGCAGCGCAACGCGATGTGGCTGTGCCTGGTGCATCCGGAGATCCGGGAGTTCTACGTCGACCGCGAACGCGTCGTGCGGGAGGGGATCGCCCACCTGCGCGCCGCGTGGGCCGCGCATCCGGAGGATCAGGCGTTGACCGATCTCATCGCCGAATGCGCGGCCGGTGACGAGGAATTCGCGCGGTTGTGGGCCGCGCGGGACGTCAAGGTCAACGGCCGCGGCCGCAAGGTGCTGCGGCATCCGGCCGCCGGTGTGCTCGCGGTCCAGTTCGAAACGCTGACCCCGCTTCAGGATCCGGACCAGCTGCTGGTGATCTACCGCGCCGCGGACGAGGAAAGCCAGGCGGCCTTGGATGCACTGTGCGCGCGGTGAATCCGTTCAGACGGCGGTGTTCCGGCGGACGGTGCGCTCCAGGATGCCGAGGGTCCCTTTGAGGGCGGACTCGGAGATCACCGGGAAATGAACGCGCTTGCGCCAGTCATCGTCGACATCCGACCAGTCGTAGTAGGAGGTGACGAGGGTGCCGTCCGGGGCCGGCTCCAGGCGGTAGCCGTAGACGTGGCGGGCATGCGGCGGGACCGGGCCCTCGACGGTCCACGCGATCTCCTCGCCCGGGACGAGCTTGGTGATCACCACCTGGACGTCGTACCTCCCCAGCGGGACGTCGCCGAGCGCTTCGCGATCCATGTGCACCACGAACCGGTCGCCGGCCCGCGTGACCGATGCCCCTTCGGCGTCCATGAGCATTCCCGACGCGTCGATGTCCACATGTCCCTTCGGATCGGTCAGGACGGCGAAGACGGCGCCGGCGGGGGCCGGGATAAGCCGGGTGACCTCAATCCGTTCCGGGCCCGGTGTTTCCGCCGTGGCCATCAGAACAGCGCGACCGAGAATGTGCGATGTCATGGTGAAGCCGAGGAGCGCCGGGGTGGCGTCGGCCGGGACGCCGAGGGACTCGACGTCGAGGGCGTGCACCACGACGAAGTAGCGGTGCGGGCCGTGTCCCGCCGGTGGCGCAGCGCCGATGAACCGCGCGAGGCGGGCATCGTTGGGAAGCTGGAAGGCACCGTCGGGCAGGCCCGAACCGGTGTCGTCGCCCGCGCCCTCGGGCAACTCGGCGCAGGTGGCGGGAAGATCGGCGACCGCCCAGTGCCAGAACCCGGACCCGGTGGGCGCGTCCGGGTCGTAGACGGTGACGGCGTAGCTCTTGGTGCCTTGGGGAGCGCCGCTCCAGGACAGCTGCGGCGAGAGGTCCTTCCCGCCGGGGACGGCGGAGGAGAACTGCTCGAGCGACCAGGTGGCACCGTCGGTGATCGTGGTGCTGGCGACGGTGAAGGTGGCCGCCTCCGGGAGACGGGCGAACGGGTCGTTAACGCTCATCGCGTCGTTCCTTCCTACTGCGGTGGTGAAGCGTCGAAACTATATCGACCATAACACAAATAATCGATTATCGACGCCTTCGTCTATACTCAGGGCATGACGTTGGGCAAGCCGATGCTCTCCGAGCAGGCCTACGAGCACCTGCGGAAGGCGATCATGCACGGCGCCCACGCACCCGGCGATGCCCTGAAACCCCAGGATCTCGCCCGGGAACAGGGGGTGAGCCTGGCGGTCGTGCGGGAGGCGCTCGTGCGCCTGGTCGGCGAGGGGCTCGCCGACCGGCTGCCGAACCGTGGCTTCGCCGTCCCCGCCTTCTCAGATCGCCGCTGGCAGGAGATCGCGGAGGCCCGGCGGACCGTCGAACCGGTTCTGCTGCGCCTGTCCATCGAGCGCGGCGACCTGGAGTGGGAAGCCCGCGTGCGAGCCGCCCATCACCGTCTCGCCGGCACCCCGCCGTTCGACCCCGCGGAAGGCCGGCACTACAGCGACGCCTGGGCCGAAGCGCACCGGATCTTCCACCGCACCCTGCTGGAGGGATGCGGCAACTCGATGCTGCTGGAGACCTTCGACCGGATGTGGACCGCGAGCGAACTCGCCCGCCGCTGGTCGGCCCACCGCAGCCCCGGCCGGGACCACCTCGGTGAACACCGCCGGCTGGAGGAGACCGCACTGGCGCGCGACGCCGACGCCGCGGCCGCGACGCTGGTGCGGCACCTCACCCTGACCGCGGCCGGACTGGTCTGACGCGCTTAAGCCCGCACCGGCTGGTCTTCGCGGTAAGGTCGGCGAACCGGACGACGGAGGTGTCATGGCGCAGGACGAGATCGTGCTCGGCCCGCTCCCGAAGGGGATCACGCTCGCGAACCAGGGAATGCGGAAGAAGACCTGGAACGTGCTCGGCCACACCTACGCCATGAAGGCGGCCAGCGACTCGAGCTTCGCGTTCGAGACCTACGACCCGCCGGGCACCGGGGTCCCGCCGCATGTGCACCCGTTGCAGGACGAGCACATCTACATCCTCGAAGGCGTGTTCACGCTCTACCTCGATGGCGCGTGGGAGACCGCGGGACCCGGCGACACCGTGCGGATGCCGCGCGGGCTGCCGCACGCGTACTACAACCGCGGCGAGGTGCCGACCCGTGGGCTGTTCTGGGTCAGCCCCGCGGGACGGCTCGCGGAACTGTTCGACAAGCTGCACAACCTGACCGACCCGGACGAGGTCGTGCGGCTGTCGGCGCTGTGCGACGTCGAGTTCCTCCCGCCGGGCTCGGTCGAAGGGGCCTGAGCCTCAGCGGTTGACCTGCTCGCGCGAAGCCCCGGTGACTTTCGCGTAACCGGCCACGATCGCCTCCATCTCCGCCGGGTCCATCACGTCCTCGATCCGGGAAAACCCGTCCGGGGCACGGCGTTCCACCTCGTCGATGACGTTCTCCGGGCCACCGACCCGGTTGCGGCGCACGACTTCGCTCGTCACCGGGAGGCGTTCGTCCTGGTACGCCAGCAACGCGTCCGCCGGATCTTCGTGCTGCGTAAGGTGAATGCTGAGGCTCGTCGCGTCCAGGATCGCTTGCCCAGCCCCGTTCGAGCCCATCGGGTACATCGGGTGCGCCGCGTCCCCCAGCAACGTGACGCGCCCCTTCGTCCAGTACGGCAACGGATCGCGGTCGCACATCGGGAACTCGAACACGTCCGCAGTCGCCGCGATCATTGCCGCGTGATCGGTGACGGGGATCCCGAAGCGCGCGGCGAGTTCGGCGAGCCCGGACGGGTCGACCCGGCGCGACCAGTCCTGGCGCTGCGGCGGCGGGTCGCCGGGACGCCCGCTCAGCACGCCGATCGCCCAGTTCGTCAGCCGCGTTTGCGGTGTTTTCCCTTCCGCGATCGGGTACAGCACGAGCTTCGCCGCGGTGCCACCCGCGATGACCATCTGGTGCCCGTCGCCGTAGCGCGGCCAGTCGACCGCGCCGCGCCACATCATGACGCCGTTCCACCGGGGCGCGCCTTCGCCGGGGAACAGCGTGGCGCGCACCGCCGAATGGATCCCGTCGGCCGCTACGAGCGCGTCCGCGCGCACCGGCTCCCCCTCGGCGAACCGGGCCTCGACGCCGTCCGCATCCTGCTCGAACCCGGTGAGCCGGCGCGAGGTGTGCACCGCGTCCTCGCCGAGGCGTTCGCGCACCGCCCGCAGCAGCACGCCCTGCAGGCGGCCGCGGTGCACGCTGAACTGCGGCCACGTGAACCCCGCGGCAAGACCGCACGGCCGCCGCATGATCTCCGGCCCGAGCCGGTGCAGGTAGACCAGCTCGTGGGTCCGGATCGCGACCTCGTCCAGCCGCTCCAGCAGGCCCAGTTCGGTCAGCTCCTTGACCGCGTGCGGCAGCGCGTTGATGCCGACGCCGAGCTCCCGGACGAGATCGCCCTGTTCGTAGATCTCGCAGTCGATCCCCTGATGGTGCAGTCGCAGGGCCGTCGTCAGCCCGCCGATCCCCGCGCCCACGATGATGATCCGCATAGCGGCCTCCAGTGTGGTCCCCAGGACGCCCAGGATGCCCGATCCGCGCGGGGCACACCACCGGTTTGGCCGTTTCGCCGGGAATCGTGGCAGCGGCTACCGGCTCAGCGCACCACCAGGTCCGCGACGACGGGCCGGTGGTCCGAGGCCTGCGTGTCGACCGTGCGGGTGCCGAGCACGCGGACGTCCGGCGAGACGGTGATCAGGTCGATGCGGCTGGTGGGCACGGCGGCCGGATACGTCGCGGGACCGCCCGGCGCCGCGTCGCGCAGCCGAGTCCACAGTGGACCGAGCTCCGGCGCGCCCGCCTCCGCGTTGAAGTCGCCGACGAGCACCTTCGGACCGCGGTCCCGGCCGAGAATCGCGAGCATGTCGATCACCTGGCGCGCGCGGACGTCCGGTTCGGACCGGTAGTCCAGGTGCGTGGCGTAGAAATGCACGAACTCGCCGCGGACCTTGACCGCCACTTCGGGGAAGCCGGGCGCGGGTGCGGGAACCGGATCAGGGTCCTGTGTGGACAGTCGGGTGATTTCGTGGTTCTCCTTGTCCAGCAAGGGGAACCGGCTCAGGATCGCGAGACCGTACTGGCGCCGCGGCGCGCCGTCGGTGAGCGGGTCCAGGTCGTAGATCGGCGCGAAGAACACGTGCATGCCCAGCTTTCCGGCAAGCTCCTGGGCCTCGTCGGCGAAGGCGCTGCGGTCGCCCCAGTGCACGTCGACCTCTTCCAGCCCGATCACATCGGCATGCAGGGAGCGGATCGCGTCCGCGGTGCGGGCGAGGTCGTAGACCGCGTCCTCCCCCGCACCCGCGTGGATGTTGTAGGTCGCGACGGTCAGGTGGGCGGGCGTGGCGTCCGCCGGGACCACCGCGAGCGCGGCGAGCGTGAGGGCGGACAGGACGGAACCGGCGATCCGGGCGGTGTTTCTCACGCCGGTGAAGCTACTGGTGAATCACCACCTTTGCCTGAACAGCGGGAAAACTCGCGAGCCTTCGCGGTTTTCGCCCGGTGTGCCAGCCTTAGCGGGTGCTGCCCAGGATCAGGTACTGCCGCACGCCGGCCGGCCAGGTCGCGTACTCGACGACGGGGACCGGCCCGCCGCTGCTGCTCGATACCGGCTGGGTCACCGATCTTCGCGGGCAACTGGAGCTGTTCTCCTTCGGCGCCTTCGTCGAGCGCCTGGCGGAACGGTTCACCGTGATCCGTTACGACAAGCCGGGCTGCGGGCTGTCCGACCGGGACGGCGCTGACCTCTCGTTCGACCGGCAGGTCGAGGCCGCGCTGGCGGTGGCCGACGCGGTGGGCGCCGACCGCCTCCGCCTGTTCGGGGCGTCGCAAGGTGGTCAGCTGGCCGCCGCGCTGGCGGCCCGGCACCCGGACCGGGTCGAAGCGCTGGTGGTGTACGGAATGTGCGCCAGCGGAAGGGATCTGGCACCCGCCGAGGTGCGGAAGTCGGTCGTGGCGCTGGTGCGGGCGCACTGGGGCCTGGGACTGAAGGCGCTCGCCGGCGCCTTTGTCGCCGACCCGACCGCCGCGGATCTGGCCGGGTTCGCCCGGTTCCAGCGGGCGAGCGCGTCAGCCACGGTGGCCGCCCGCCTGCTGGAGGTCTACTACGACACCGACATCAGGGACCTGCTTCCCGCGGTCGGCGCGCGAACGGCGGTCCTGCATCGCGGCGCGGACCGTGGCACCCCATTCGAGCTGGGCCGGGAGGTCGCCACGCTGATCCCCGGGGCGACGCTGATCCCGCTTCCGGGCGCCGCACACCTCTTCTACCACGGTGACTGGTCCGCGGTCGCGGAGGCGGCGACCGGTTTCCTGGCCGAGCAGGCCGGCACCGGGCTCACGGAGCGCGAGCTGCAGGTGGCCGGCCTGGTCGCCGAGGGGCTGACCAACCAGGCCATCGCGCGGCGGCTGTCGGTCGCACCGCGCACGGCCGAGACGCATGTGGAGAACATCCGGCGGAAGCTGGCGGTCCGCTCGCGGGCCCAGATCGCGGTATGGGTGACCCGGCACCGGCCGCACGCCTAGGCAGTTCCGCCGAGGCCGGCACCAGGTCGGCGGTCGTGGCCAGGGGAAAGGCTTCTTTCCGCAGGTAATTGACTCGATTTCGGCGCCGGGCCGACTGACTTAGCGTCAGGGCATGACGAACACTTTGACCATTCCGTCCGGGTTCAGTGGCCCGGCCGGCATCGGCAACGGCGGCTACACGAGCGGCCGCATCGCCGCGTACCTGGACGGCCCGGTGACGGTCACGCTCCGCCGCCCGCCACCGCTGGACACGCCGATGACCGTCGAACACGACGACGCCAGCTCGGTCCGTCTCCTGCACGACGGAACGCTGATCGCCGAGGCCACCCGGACACCGGACGGCCCGGGGATGGAGCTCCCGGGCACCGTGTCCCTGGCGGAGGCCGACGCGGCGGCCGGATCGGCGAAGTACTTCGCCGATCCGCTCTACCCCAGCTGTTTCGTGTGCGGGCCGAACCGAGCGCCGGGCGACGGGATGCGGATCTTTCCCGGCCCGGTGGGCGAATTGTGGGCGGCACCGTGGACACCGGATCCGTCGGTCGGCGACGCCTTCGGGCGGGTGCTGCCGGAGGCGGTCTGGGCGGCGCTCGACTGCCCCACCGGGATCGCCGCCGCCGAGGCCGCCCAGCTGACCGAGAGCATGCTGCTCGGCCGGATCACCGGCAGCGTCAGCGGGCTGCCCGCGGTCGGAGACCGATGCCGGGTACTCGCCTGGCCGGCCGCGCGGGACGGGCGCAAGCTCACCGCCGGGTCGGCCGTGCTCGGACCCGGCGGCGAAGTGCTGGCCGTGGCCACCGCGCTGTGGCTCACGACGGGGGTCGGCGCATGACCGCCCGGGGCGTGGCGCTGACGCCGATGGAGACCCGCCGCGATGTCGTCGTCCGGGCCGCGGTGCTCGCCGACGAGCTGGGCTACGAGACGTTCGCGGTGCCTGAGGGCTGGGGGTTCGACTCGACCCCGGTGCTGACCGAGATCGCGGTGCGCACCAACAGGATCCGGCTCGTCTCCGGCGTGCTGTCGGTCTGGGGACGCACTCCCGCGACGCTCGCGATGACCGCCGCGACGCTGCACCAGGTCAGCGAAGGGCGTTACGTGCTCGGCCTGGGGGCGAGTACGAAGGCCCTCGCGGAGGGGTTCCACGACGTCCCGTTCTCGCGGCCGGCTGAGCGGCTGCGCGAGGTCGTGACGGCGGTGCGGACGTTGCTGCGGGGTGAGCCCGCCCAGCTCCGCGGCACTCGGTCGGCGCGCCCTTTGCGCCTGGGGCAACCGCCTGTTCCCGAGCTGCCGATCTGGATCGCCGCGCTGGGCCCGCGCACGATGGAGGTGGCCACCGAACTCGGCGACGGCTGGATTCCCGCGCTGGTGGCCCGTGACCGCGTCGCCGGCTCGGCGGCCGAGCTGCGCGGGCGGCGTGAAAGCGCTTTCACGGTGGCGACCGGGCCGATCGCCGTCGCTGCCGAGGACCCCGGCATGGCCCGGGAGATCGCCGCGACCTGCCTCGCGTGGTACCTGAGCGCCATGGGCGACGTCTATGCCCGTTCGCTGGCCGGCCAGGGCTACGCCGACGAAGTCAGCGCTGTCATCGCCGCGAACCCGCGGCCCAGCCCGCGACACGGCACCGTCCCTGCGGCAGCCGACGGCCTCCTCGATCAGCTCGCCGTCCACGGCACGCCGGAACAGATCCAGGCGCAACTCAAACCCTGGGACGACGCCGCCGACATCGTCTCGATCATGCTGCCACCGGGCCTGCCGTGGGACACCGTCGAAGCGACGATCCGGGCCGCGGCGGGCTAGTTACCCGTGTCGAGAGCCGTCGCCATCGCGGCCGCGCCCAGATCGAACGCACGATGCAACAACGCCGGATCCACCGCGAGCCGCGACACCTCCGGCGCACCAGGCGGCACCACCACCTGCGCCAGCGAACCCGCCCCCCTCAGCCGCTCGTCGTCGGCGCGGCGGCGTTCCGGCCGGGCGCGCCAGGCGGCGAGGGCAGCGGGCGCGGTGCGGCGCAGAAAGGCCGTCACCGCAAGGTTTTCCACCCGCGGCGGTGGCCCGGCCCGCTCGTCGGCCCGCCGCGAGCGCAGCACCAGCACGTGTGTGCAGCCGTCCCGCAACGCGGTGTGGAACGGGATCGGCTCGGTCAACCCGCCGTCGAGCAGCCGCCGGCCGCCGAGCCGGACGAGAGGTCCGGCGAGCAGCGGCAGCCCGGCCGAACCGCGCAGCGCCAGCTTGAGCGACTCGGCGCCGGACAGGTCCCGGGCCAGGTCCGTGACCTCGCCCGTGTCGGCGTCAGTGGCGATCGGGTGCAACCGGACAGGACTCGCCAGCACGCCGTCGAAGTCCAGCCCCGCCCACCGCTGGTACACCTCGTTCATCAGGAACTCCAGGTCCACCACCGGTTTCCGGCGCAGCGCGGCCCGCGGCCGGATGACATTCGGCAGCACATCCGGATGCCACCAGAACGACGCGCCGTGCTCGGCCTTGCCGGACAGCAGCCACGCGCCGGTGATCGCGCCCATCGACGAGCCGTACACGTCGTCGAACAGCTGCGTGAACCCGCGCCGCTCCAGTTCGACGGCCATCCCGCTCGAATAGGTCCCCCGGCTGCCGCCGCCCTCGATCGCCAGCCCCAGCCGGTACGGATCGTCGCGCGCCCCCGGCACGCTGCCACCCTCCGCCCGCGCGCGCACCAGCTCCAGCACCGAAACGCTCACCAGCCGAGGTTATCCCGATCATCGCTAGTCTCGGGGCATGGACCTGCGTGAGTTGCTCGCCGCGACCGCGGCATCCGTCGCCGGCTACCGGGAACGGGCCGCCGAAGGCCCGGTTTTTCCCGAGACGAGCCCGGAATCCGTACGGGACGCGCTCGGCGCGCTGCCGGACGGGCCGACACCCGCGGCCGAGGTCGTCGACGTGCTGACGAAGGCCGCCGAACCGGGGCTGGTCGCCACCACGGGCCCGCGCTACTTCGGTTTCGTCATCGGCGGCGCGCTCGACTCGGCGACCGCGGCCGACCTGCTGACCACCGGCTGGGACCAGAACGGCTTCAACGCGATCAGCTCCCCCGCCGCCGCGGCCGTCGAGGACACCGCCGCCGCCTGGCTGAAGGACCTGCTCGGGTTGCCGGCCACCGCCTCGGCCGGGTTCGTGACCGGCGGGCAGGCCGCCAACACCGTGTGTCTCGCCGCCGCCCG
This sequence comes from Amycolatopsis sp. GM8, assembly GCF_021653975.1. Lineage (GTDB taxonomy): Bacteria > Actinomycetota > Actinomycetes > Mycobacteriales > Pseudonocardiaceae > Amycolatopsis_E. The sequence goes on from NZ_JAJKFK010000004.1 coordinate 611,580, forward strand.
CCAGCATGTGCTGGCACGTGCGGGCTGGGATGTCGAGCGTGACGGTCTCGCCGGCGCGCCGCGGATCCGGGTGCTCGCGGGCGCCGACCGGCACGCGACCATCGACCGCGCGCTGCGGCTGCTGGGCCTGGGCACCGGCGCGGTCGTGCCCGTGCGCACCGATGCCCAGGGCCGCACCGACATCGGCGAGCTCACCCGGCTGCTGTCCGAAGTGGACGGTCCGCGGATCGTGTGCCTGCAGGCGGGCGACGTCAACACCGGCGCGTTCGACGACTTCCCCGCCGCGATCGGCGCGGCGCACGCACACGGCGCGTGGGTGCACGTCGACGGCGCGGTCGGGCTGTGGGCGGCCGCGAGCCCGGGCCTGCGCCATCTCGTGGCGGGCGCCGAGGCCGCCGACTCGTGGTCCACCGACGGCCACAAATGGCTCAATGTGCCCTACGACAGCGGGTACGCGTTCTGCGCCCACCCGGACGCGCACGCCGCGGCGACCGCCCTCACCGCCGCGTACCTGATCGGGCAGGACGGGTTCCGCGCGCCGAGCGCGTTCGCGCTGGAGTCCTCGCGGCGCGCCCGCGGCTTCGCGACCTGGGCGGCGCTGCGGGAACTCGGCCGCTCCGGGCTCGCGGACCTGGTTGACCGGTGCTGCGCGCTGGCCCGCCGGTTCGCCACCCGGCTGGAGGACGGCGGCGTGACGATCGGCAACGACGTGGTGCTCAACCAGGTCCTCGCCGCGTTCGGCGACGACGAGCGGACCCGGCGGGTGCTGGCCGCGGTGCAGCGGTCCGGGGTGTGCTGGATGGGCGGCACGACCTGGCACGGCCGCGAGTACATGCGGATCTCGGTCTCCAGCTGGCGCACCACGGAAACCGACATCGACCGCTCCGCCGACGCGGTGCTCGCGGCGTTCCGGGCCTGCTGATGTGCTCCTAGCGCGCGGCCCCCACCTCGCGGACGGCGTCGCCGATGACCCGGGCGAGCAAACCGGGGTCGTCGTGGTTGATGTGGTGGCTGGAGTGCCGAGCCCAGATGTGTGTCGCATTCGTCGACATCGTCAGGAACTCGGCTTGCAGCTCGCACCACACGGGGTACCAGTTCTCGCGCCGGACCGGGCCGGCGGTAACCACGGTGACCGGCATATCGCCGAGGTCACGGGCTTCGTCGCGCAGAGCCTCCCGGCCCGTGAGCACGCCTGTGAACTCTTGGACGACCGCACGCCGGTTGCGAGAACTCAGGTGAGTCGCGAGGTGTGCGTCGACCAGATCGGCGGGCACCTCGGTCTCCGCATCGCGGCGCAGATCGGGCGCCAGGCCAAGGGCAAGCTTCAGCCGCTTCCAGCCCAGGACACGCAGGCACCAGCCGGCGGCACGCATCGCCAGTTCGATATCGCCGATGCTGGGGTCGACCTCGTGCAGCCGCTTGTTCTGGTCCTCATGGCTGGAGTCGACAAGGATGAGCCGGGCGACCCGATCACGATGGCGCGCCGCGTACAGCCGCGCGATGAGGCCGCCGACGGAATGGCCGGCCAGCACCACGGGGCCATCGATCCCGAGCGCGTGGACCAGCACGTCGACCTCATCGGCCATCGCGCTGATGGTGCGGGGCCACGGTCCCGGATCGCTCCAGCCGATCCCGGCCCGATCGACCACGATGGTCGTCGCGTCCGTGACGTCAGCGAGGCAACGCTGGACGCGAACCCATTCATCGGCGGGCGTGCTCAGCGCGGGCACGACGATCACCACCGGTTTCCCCGTACCGGACCGGAAAACATGCAGCCGGCGGCCACCGACGTCGACCAGCTCGCCTGGTGGCGGGAACCGGCGGGTGTCGCGCCGTTCCGCCAGCCGCTGGTAGATGGCGCTGGCCGCGGCCAATCCCACCGGAACCGCTGACAACGCGGCGAGGGCACGGCGGCTGGTCGATGTCATGTCGAGTCCCTTCCTCGGTGCGGTTGGGCACCACGAAGGAATGGTCATGGCTCACTTCGACGTTGGGAATCCACCATCGGTGGCGTTCCACCCGAACTCACTGCTCGATGAGGCGCAGCCATTCCCGTGGTGGGACGGTTCGCCAGTCGAACACGAACGGCGTGCCGTCGGCGAGCGCGGGTAGCCGGTGCTGGGCGAGATACGTGAGCACCGGCGAGCAGCGGACGGCGTCGGCGACCACGGTGTAGCTCAACGCAGGCCCGGGCACGCTCGTCCACCGGCGCACGAGCAGCGAAGTGATCTGCTGGACGGTCACCTCCCCGGTCACCCACCGGCCCAGCAGCAGGTGCTCCCCCGGCCCGAGCGGTGCGTGTTCCCGCGCCCACTCGGACGCCGCCCGCGCCACCGGGTCGTCGGGCACCCCGACCGTTTCGGCGGTCAGCCGCGGCAGCACTGCCACGCAGTCGATCCCGCCGTCGCGGCGCCGCAGCACGGTGAACGCGTCCGGCTGCGCCCGCCACCACTGTTCGGCCAGCCGCGCAGCCAGCGTGCCGGCCTCCTGGTCGATCAGCTTGAGCACGGCCCGCTCGTCCGCCGGTGTCGCCGGTTCGGCCCGGGTGTCCGGGATCGCCTCCCACGGCAGGCGCCCGCGATACCGGCTCAGGTAAAGGAAATCGAGCACCTCGCGGTCACCGGGGTCCTCCAGCAGCCGCGCCGCGACAAACCGGTAGACCCGCCGGTAGGCAAGCTCCGGCAGGTCCGCGGCGAGCGCCGCGCGCGCGACCGGATGCGGCACCAGGCCGTCCCCGCTGGTCTGCACGAACGACAGCCCGCGCAGCCATTCGAACAGCTCCTCGACGTTCGGCGGCAGCTCGGAAAGGCCGTGCCGCACCAGATCCCGCGTGGTCACCCGCGCGCACGCGAGCACCCCGAGCGCCTCGCGATGCCGGTCCGAGGGCACCTCGTCCCTCAGCTGCCGGGTCAGCGACGCGATGACGTCGGGACCGATCCGCCACTGCGGGGCGGCCCGCACCGCGAGCACGTCGGCGACGAGCCCGAGCGCGAGCGGATGGCCGCCGGTGAACGCCAGCACGTCGGGGATCTCGGGGATTCCCCGCTGCCACAACAGGTCCGCCGCCTCGGACCGCGGCAGCGCGCGCACCGGCATCGTGCGCAGCGACGTCGACCGGTCGGCCAGCCATTCCGGTGCGGGCGCCTCGCGGCCGGCGACGACCAGGATCGCGCGTTCCGGCGCGCTCAGCAGGAACGTCTCGCGCAGCCACGTCTCCAGCGAGCCGATCAGCTCGGCGGTGTCCAGCACGAGCAACCGCACCCCGACGGGCCACTCGGACGACCCGAGCGCGCCGCGGAACCCTTGCGGCGTCGGGGTGAACGTGCGGGCGTCGAGCAGCACGCACGACTCGCCGTCGGCGATCGCGTCCTCGGCGATCCGTTGCAGCAGCGTGGTCTTCCCGATCCCGCCGGACCCGTGCAGCCACAGCACCTGGAACGGCGGCTCCTGCGCCCGCCGCGCCGCCCGCAGGAACGCCAGCTCCTCGGCGCGCCCGGCGAACGCGCGGTTGCGGGCGGCCTGCAACCGGTCGGACAGCCGGGCGCCCCGCGGTTTCGGGTCGGCCAGCCGCGCGGCCAGCTCCTTCGCCCGATCGGTGCCCAGTTCCTCATACAGGGCAACGGCTTCGGCCCGGTGCTCGCGGGCACCGTCGCGATCACCTGTGTGGTCCAGCAGCGCCGCCAGCTCGGACAGCGCCTGCGCCCGGTCCCACCGGTTCGTCGCACCGGTGAACTCCGCGACGGCGAACCGCAGCGGCTCGAGCGCCATGTAGTAGCGCGCGGCCCGGCGCCACGCCATGCCCTCATGCAGCGCCGCCTCGGCTTCCTGCAGCGGCAACGGGATCGTGGCGAACAGCTCCCGCGCGGCCCCGAACGTCGTGGCCGCGCGCAGCCAGTCCTCCAGGGTCTCCAGTGCCTGCCCGATCAGCTGGATGGTGAACGACTTGAGCATCCGGTAGGAGTCGGGATGGGCCTCGTCGCGGTAGAACTCGGCGTCCACCAGCACCGCCCGGTGCACGGCCAGCCCCTCGTCGGCCCGGCCGATGGCGCCCAGGATTTCCCCCAGCGCGTTCCGGATCGTGCACTGCCCCAGCCAGAACCCGAGCTCACCGGACATCGCGACCGAGCGGCGGATGTGGTCGAGCGCCTCCTCGGGCCGCCCGAGCCGCATCAAGACCGCGCCGAGATAACCCAGCGCCCAGGTCTCTTCGCGGCGGTCACCGATCCGGGTCGCGAGCGCGAGCGCCTCGTCGAGCAGCGCGCGGCCGCCCTCGTAGTCGCCGAGGCAGTAATACCGCGCCCAGCCGACGGCGTTGAGCATCGCCGCCTCCTCGTGCCGGCAGCCCAGCGCGCGGGCCGCGGCGACGCCGAACTCGAAGACCTCGTCCCACGGCCGCTGCTGGACGCGGCTGTCGGAGTACCAGTGCATCGCCATGGCCAGGTCGAGCACTTCGCGGTGGCGCCCGGCGCGGGCGGCGGTGCCCTGGGCGGCCAGCCAGTTGCGGGCCTCGGCGTCGAGCCAGGCGCCGGCCTCCTCGCGGGTGGCGAAATGGCCGCCGGTGGCGCCGGCCGGGGCGTCCGGGAAGAACAGCCGGCCGGCTTCGGTGGCCATCGCGAGCAGATGGTCGACGACCACCTTCTCCTGCCAGTCGCCGCGGTCCTCCTCCGCCTTGAGCTGTTCCCTCGCGTAGATCCGGATCAGGTCGTGGTAGGCGTAGCGGCCCGGAACGGCCGTGGCCTGCAGGATGTTGACATCGACCAGCTCGTCCAGGTACCGCCGCACCTCGGCCTCGCCGAGCCCGGTCGCCACGGCCGCGAGCGCGACCCCGAAGTCGGGGCCGGGCGCCACGGCGGCGCGGCGGAACACCAGCCGCGCCTCCGGGCGCAGCCGCCGGTGGGAGATTTCGAACGCGGGCCGCACCCGCAGGTCCCCGGCCGAGAGGGCGGCGAGCCGGGTGCGCTCGTCGCGCAGCTGGCTCACCAGGTGCGTCAGCGACCAGTCGGGCCTGCTCGCCAGCCGGTTCCCGGCGATGCGCACCGCCAGCGGCAGGTTCCCGCACAGCTCGACGAGTTCGGCGGCGGCGGCCGGTTCGGCGGCGGTGCGTTCGGCGCCGATGATCGACGCGACGAGGGCCAGCGCGTCACCGGGCGCGAGCGAGGTGAGTCGCACGATCCGGGCGGCGTCCAGCCCGGTGAGCGCGCGCCGGCAGGTGATCACCGTGAGACAGCCCGGCACGCCCCCGAGCAGCGGCCGCACCTGGTCTTCGTCGGCGGCGTTGTCCAGCATGATCAGCAGGCGCCGCCCGGCGAGCAGCGCGCGGTAGAGCCCGGCCTGCTCCTCGACGGTCTTCGGGATCCGGGCTGCCGGCACGGTGAGCGTGCGCAGCAGCGCGTCGAGCGCGGCGCGCGGGGTGAGCGGCTGGTCGTCCATCCCGCGCAGGTCGACCGAGAGGAACCCGTGCGGGAAATGCGGGCTCAGCGCGTGCGCGGCCGCCCGCACCAGCGCGGTCTTGCCGACCCCGGGATGCCCGACCACCGACACCACGGCGCCGTCCGGCGCGTCCGCCGCGGCCTCGGCAGCTTCCCGCAGCAGCGCGAGCTCACCGGTGCGCCCGACCAGGTCCGCGACCGCCGCCGGCAGGGTGCCGATCACCTGTCCCGGTTCGCGACGGCGGCGGCCTTCCCTTGCGGCGGCGAGGAAAGCCGTCCGGTCCGGCCCGTCCAGGCCGAGCGCGTCGGCCAGGACCTCGGTGGACCGGCGCTGTGCCGTGCGGGTCCGGCCGCGTTCGAGATTGGACAGGGTGCGCACGCTGATCCCGGCGGCCTCGGCGAGCTCGCTCTGGGTCAGCGTGGCGGCACGCCGGTGCCGCCGCAGCAGCTCCCCGAACGTGGTGCCCGCCTGGTCTCCGCTCCCGTTCACTGCGGACCATTAAACCGGCACCCGGGGCCCTGCCCACGGCGGCACGGCGTGCGCCGGACCCCTCAGCTGACGAGGGCGGGACCCAGCGGCGGGAACGGCCGCTTCGCGCCCATCGCGGTCAGCGCGACGTTCACAAAAGCGCAAAAACCGAGCAGCGAGAACACCAGGATCACGTACCCGGCCGCCTTCAGGATGTTGACGTCACCGGTGCGCGCCCCGGTCGCGGCGAGCGCGAGTGCCACCACGACGAGCCCGACGACCGCCGGGTAGATCGCGGGCAGCCGCAGGGTCGGTATCAGCAGGAACAGGAACAGGGCGCCCCAGGCGATGAAGAACAGTTGCTGGGTGGCCGATACGTCCGCGGCGGCGACGCCGTACCAGTTGTGGCCGAGCCCGACCAGCAGCGCGCCGAGGCTGAGCCAGAACCCGGCGAACGTGCCGGTGATGCCGGCGACCATGGTCTGGGCGAGCAGCGCCGCCCAGATGGTCACGACCGTCAGGAACAGGCCGGTGCCGAACACGACGATCGGCACGACGGCACCGAGCGCGGTCGCCGGCACGAACCCGATCAGCGCCATCCCGAGCGCCAGGGAGCCGACGGCGAAGATCGGCAGCCCGATGATGAGCGGATCCCCGCCCGCGCCGACCACGATGCCGGTGGGTCCGGTCCGCTCGACCATGGAGCGCACCTCGCTCGCGGTGGGGGTTTGGGTGGCCTCGTTGCTCTGCAGTTGTGACATGGCGATCCACCTTCGACTGGGCAGTCCCTATCGGATCGATTAGAGACCTGCCTGCTCGCGGCGCGCGTCTCAATCTGAGACAGCGCGCCTGTCGATCCGACGGGGCCGGATTCGTGTAGGCAGTGACAAGCGGAACCGCCCACGGAGGAGCATCCGATGACCAAGTACCTGCTCAGCGTCTACCAGCCCGCCGGTGCGGGGCGCCCCGCGCCGGAAGTACTCGACGGCATCATGAAGAACGTCACCGCCTGGCGGGACGAGCTGCGGGAGGCCGGCGCCTGGGTCTTCAGCGGTGGCCTGCACGCCCCGGACACGGCGACCGGGCTGCGCCCGCACGACGGCGACGTGCTGATGACCGACGGCCCGTTCGTCGAAGGCAAGGAGTACATCGGCGGGCTCACCATCATCGACGTCCCCGACCTCGACGCGGCGCTGGACTGGGGCCGCCGCGGCGCGCTCGCCACCACCCTGCCCGTCGAGGTCCGCCCCTTCGTCGACGAGCCGTGAAGATCATGGTGAAAGTGGCTTGCGTGGCGGTGCGGGTAGCGGCCGTTCCCAGCAGCCCACCACCTTCAACAGAGTGCCGGCTGACGGCGCAGCGCAAGCGGCTCCGCCACTTAGGAAGTGCGCTCTACCAATGAAATCCGAGATCGAGCGGATCTTCCGTGCGGAGTACGGCCGCGCGGTCGCCGTCCTGGTCCGCGTCTTCGGCGACATCGACCTCGCCGAGGAGGCGGTCCAGGACGCGTTCGCCGCGGCCCTGAAGCACTGGCCGGCGGCCGGGCTCCCGCCGAGCCCGGCCGGCTGGATCATCACCACCGCCCGCAACCGCACCATCGACCGGCTGCGGCGCGAGTCCTCCCGCGAGGACCGGCACGCCGAGGCCGCGCTGCTGCACGCGGACAGCCCGGCCGAGGAGGGACCCGTGCGGGACGAACGGCTGCGCCTCATCTTCACCTGCTGCCATCCGGCGCTCGCCCCGGCCGCCCGGGTCGCGCTCACCCTGCGGCTGCTCGGCGGGCTCACCACCGCCGAGATCGCCCGCGCCTTCCTCGTGCCGGAAACCACGATGGCGCAACGGATCGTGCGCGCCAAGGCCAAGATCCGGGACGCCCGCATCCCCTACCGCGTGCCGCGCGACGCCGACCTGCCCGACCGGCTGCGCGCGGTGCTCGCGGTCGTCTACCTGATCTTCACCGAGGGCCACACCGCCAGCTCGGGCGACCGGCTGGTGCGCGACGAGCTGTGCGCGGAGGCGGTGCGGCTGGGCCGGGTGCTCGCCGAGCTGATGCCCGACGAGCCCGAGGTGCTGGGCCTGCTCGCGCTGATGCTGCTCACCGAGTCCCGGCGCGGCGCCCGGACCGGACCGGGCGGGGAGCTGATCCCGTTGGCGGCACAGGATCGCGCACGGTGGGACCGCGAGCTGATCGCGGAAGGGCAGTCCCTCGTCCGCCGCTGCCTGCGGCGCGGACAGCCCGGGCCGTACCAGCTCCAGGCCGCGATCAACGCCGTGCACAGCGACGCCCCCACCGCCGCGGACACCGGCTGGGGCCAGATCGTCCAGCTCTACGACCAGTTGCTGGCCGTCAGCCCGACACCGGTCACGGCCCTGAACCGGGCGGTCGCGGTCGCGGAGGTCGAGGGGCCGGCTGTCGCGCTGCGTCTCGTCGACGACCTGGACCTCGCGAACTACCACCTGTTCCACGCGATCCGCGCCGATCTGTTGCGGCGCCTCGGCCGCGACGCGGAAGCCGTCGAGGCGTACGAGGCCGCGATCGCCCGGACCGAGAACGCCGCCGAGCGGACCTTCCTGCGACGCCAGGCCGACCGCGGCCGGTAGCCGGTCATGGTGAACGTCATCAGCAGGTCCGCCGCGACGCCCAGCGCCCACACGATCCACGGCACGATGCCGAGCCCGATCGGTCCGGTTCCAGGTGCCCGACGGCCGCCGCCATGATCACCGGCCAAGCATCAGGGCCGCCCGCAGTCGGTGCGGTCAATATCGGGATGGCTGAGCCACTCATCCACTACGCTGGGCGGCGTGTCCGATCCGCTCCGCCCGGTCACCCGGCCGCGCCTGTACGAGCAGGTGGTGACACAGCTGCGCGAGTACGCCGACGCGGCGGGCCTCCGGTCCGGCGACCGGCTGCCGTCCGAGCGGGATCTCGCCGACCGGCTGCGGATCAGCCGCGCCTCGCTGAAGCAGGCCATCGTGGTGCTCGAAGTGCAGGGCCTGGTGGAGATCCGGCACGGCGGCGGTACGTATCTGCGCACCGACAGCCTGCACCCGGAGCCGGTGGAGAAGCTCGTCGAACGGCGGCGGCGCCTGCCCGACGTGCTCGACGCGCGCGAGGCGATCGAGACCAAACTCGCGGAGCTGGCCGCGACCCGGCGGACCGAGGCCGATCTCGACGCGATCGACGCGGCGCTCGCCGTGATGCGCGCCGAGATCGAGGGCGGGACGTTGGGTGAGGAAGGGGACCGCCGGTTCCACGCCGCGGTGACCGCCGCCGCGCACAGCGAGCTGCTCGCGGACTTCATGGGCAGGATCGCCGGCCAGATCGCCGAAACGCGGCGCGAGTCGCTGCACCAGCCCGGCCGGCCGCCGCGGTCGCTCGCCCAGCACACCGCCATCGCCGAGGCGATCCGCGCGGGCCACCCGGCCGCCGCGGCCGAGGCGATGCGGACCCATCTGGAGACCGTCCGCCGGGTGCGGCTGCTGAGCTGGAACCCGGACGAGGCATGACCGGAGGCACCGCACGCAGCGAGCGCGACCTCCGGGAGCGCCGCGAGGAGGACCGACCGGGTGCGGGGTGTCCCGCATGACACAGCGCCGTCTCGACGCCACCCCGGACACCACCGTCGACGTGTTCAGCCGCGACACCCCGGTGGCGCTCACCGTCGATCCCGGCGACACCGTCGTCGTGTCCTCTTTGGACGCACACGGCTCGCTCGAGCGGCAGCGCGTGCCCGGTGAGGACGTGCCGAAGATGTTCGAACCACGCCGCGGCCACTGTCTCACCGGGCCGATCGAGGTCCGCGGCGCCGAGCCCGGCGACGTCCTCGCGGTGCGGTTGAGGTCGATCCGGCCGGGCGAGTGGGGCTGGACGGTCGCCGCGGCGAAGGACAACTGGCTGTCCCGGCGCCTCGGCGTCGCGGACGGCCCGCCGGCCTGGCTGCTGTGGGAACTCGACGGCGAGACGGGCACGAACCAGCTGGGGCACAAGGTTTCCCTCGCCCCGTTCCTCGGCGTCATCGGCCTGCCGCCCGCGGAACCCGGCGCGCACTCGACGATCCCGCCACGCGCGGCCGGTGGCGGCAACATCGACTGCCGCGAGCTGGTCGCCGGGTCGACGCTGTACCTGCCGGTCACCGTGCCGGGCGCGCGTCTCCTGCTCGGCGACGGCCACGCCGCCCAGGGCGACGGGGAGGTCAGCGGCACCGCGATCGAATGCCCGATGACCACCGAGGCCGTGCTCGACGTGCTGCCCTCCGCGCCGGTACCGGGGATTCACGCGGAAACCCCGCGCGGGCGGGTCACGTTCGGCTTCTCGGCGGATCTCAACGAGGCCACCGGCGACGCCCTCGCCGCGATGGTGAGCTGGCTGCAGGTGCTGCACGACCTCGACCGCCCGACCGCGCTGGCGCTCGCGAGCCCGTCGGTGGACCTGCGGGTCACCCAGATCGCGAACGGCACCTGGGGGGTACACGCCGTACTCCCGCGCGACGCGATCCGCTGAAGCCTGCTAATAAGGAGGCGTGCGGGTCGGCCGGTGGGGATGTCTGGTGCTCGTCCTCGTCGTGATCGCGGGTGGCGTGACGTGGGGCTGGCTCGCGTCGCGCAAACCGCCGCCGCCGACCTGCTCGTTCGCCGACTACAGCATGGATCCCGACCAGGCACAGGCCGCAGCGACGATCGCCGCGGTCGGGGCCCGGCTCGGCGTGCCGGATCACGCCGTGACGGTCGCCCTCGCGACGGCCATGCAGGAGTCGAAGCTGCGCAACCTGACCGGCGGCGACCGGGACTCGGCGGGGCTGTTCCAGCAGCGCCCGAGCCAGGGCTGGGGGACGTATGAGCAGGTCACGAACCCGGTCTACGCGGCGACGGCGTTCTACCAGCGGCTCGAGCAGCAGAAGAACTGGACGGAGCTGACCGTCACGCAGGCCGCGCAGCTGGTGCAGCGCTCCGCGGCGCCCGACGCGTATGCCCAGTGGGAGCCCGAGGCCCGCGCGCTCGCGGGCGCGCTGACGGGCCAGGCCCCGGGCACGTTCACCTGCCGCGATCTGGTGCTCGGCAACGCGACCCCGGCGGCCCTGATCGCGGCCGCGAACGCCGAGCTGGGCACCGCGGTGTTCACCGGCTCGCACGGCCCGGCGGAGGGCTGGGCGCGGGCGACCTGGCTGGTCGCGAACGCCACCCGCTTCGCTGTCGACCGGGTCACCTTCGACGGCCAGACCTGGACCGCGTCCGGCGGCGCGTGGTCGGCCACCGCCCCCGCCGACGGCCGCCTCACCCTGCACCAGGCCGCCCCGTCGTCCTGAACGTCGAACTCGCCGTCCTGAACGTACGACTCGCGGGTCCTGAGCGTCGGACTCGCCGGCACACCCCGCGAGTCCGACGCTCGCGACGGTGAGTCCGACGGTCGGTCAGCCGGTGATGGGGCGGTGGCGGGAGGTGGGGGTCGTCGTGTCCGTGGGGGTGTCCGTGGGGCAGTCGCCCAGTTGCGGGAAGCAGGTCGGCGGCGGGCTGTTCGTGTGCCGCGGGCGGCTCCACGGAGGCGTGAACGTGTCGGTCGGCGGCGTCGTCTCCGTCGGGCTGTCCGAGGTCGGCTCCGACGAGCTCGTCGGCGGCGGGGCGGTCGTCGTCGGGGTCGTCAGGTCCGGCGCGTCCGGGAACTGCATCGCCGTCTTCCCGTGCAGGTACGTCTCCATGTACGACTGCCAGATGTAGCCCGGTTCCTCGCGCCCGTACACGTCGTAACCGTGCGCCTTGCCCTTGCCGTTGTGGTAGTTCCCGTAGATCGGCGCCGGCTGCTTCTTGTTGCCGAACCAGACCGCGGTCACCACCTGCGGCGTGAACCCGACCATCCACGCCTCCGAGTTGTGCCCGGTGTCCTTGAACTGCGCGGTGCCCGTCTTCGCCGCGACCGGCCGCGAATCCGCCAGCCCGTCACCCGAGGACGAAGCCACCGACGTCATCGACTGTGTCACGATCGACGAGATCGCCGAGTTCGTCGTCGGATCCGAGGAGAACGCCGGTTTCGGCGTGGTCGTGAAGCCGTACACCGGCTGCCCGCTGTCGTCGGTCACACGCGCCACCATGTGCAACGGCACGTACTGCCCGTTCGCCGCGAAGGTCGCATATCCCTGCGCCTGGTCGATCGGCCGCACCCCGTACTGCCCGATCGAGATGCCCAGCTCCGTCGTCCCGGTACCGGTCCCATCGGCCTTGTCGTTCTGCAGCGAGTCGTACGTCGCGCCGAGCGAGGTCGTGATCTGCTTGGGAATCCCGGCATCCCACGCCGCCTGCCGCACGTTCGACACGCCGACGTCCGCGCCCATCCGGTAGAACACCGTGTTCACCGACTGGGTCATCGCGTCCTTGACGTTGATCTGCGGCGCGCCCTCGCCGTCGGAGTTGTGCACCAGCTGGCCGGCGATGGTCTGGTTGTCGCTGCCGTCGTAGACGGTGTTCAGCCCGATCTTGTCCGGCTGCGCCCGCACCCCGGCCGCCAGCACGTACGGTTTGAACGACGAACCGGGCTGCTGCGGCGTCGTCGCGAGGTCGTACGACGTCGAACCGTCGCCGCCGTAGTAGGCGAGGATCTCGCCGGTCTGCGGGTTCGCCGACACCAGCGCGCTGCCCTCGTCGGGATATTCCTTGTCCGCGTCCATGATCTTGGTGACCGCCTGCTCGGCGGCGGCCTGCGCGTCCGGCTTGACGGTGAGGTAGATCTTCGCGCCCTTCGCGGTCAGCGACTGCTCCGAATAGCCCGCCGCCGCCAGCTCCGCGAACGTCTCGGACACGATGTACTGCCGGTCCGCGAGCCCCGACCCGCCGTTCTTCGCCGTGGTCGGCACCGGCGTCGGGAACTGCGCCGAGGCCACCTCGGCCGGCGTGATCCAGTGGTTCGCCAGCATCCGCCCCATCACGTAGGTGTAGCGGCGTTGCTGGTACGCCGGGTTGTCCGACTGGCCCGGCAGCTGGACCAGGCCCGCGAGCAGCGCCGCCTGCTCGTTGGTCAGCTGCGACACGTCCTCGTTGTAGTAGGCCTTCGCCGCCGCGCCGATCCCGTACGCGCCGCGTCCGAAGTAGACGATGTTCAGGTACGCGGTCAGGATGTCTTCCTTGGTGTAGGTCCGGGTCATCTTGTACGACTGGACCACCTCGGTGAACTTCCGCGACAGCGTCGGATCGTCGTTGCCGGTCGCCTGCTTGACGTACTCCTGCCCGATGGTCGAGCCGCCGCCGGTGCCGCCGGTGAGGCGGTTCCACACCGTGCGCAGGATCGCCTTGATGTCGAAGCCCGAGTTCGTCATGAACGTCTCGTCCTCGGCCGCGATCTGCGCGTTCTTCATCGACTGCGGGATCTGGTCCCACGTCACGACCGTGTGGCTGCTCTCCGTGGACTTCGTGTACAGCGTCGAACCGTCGGCGTAGTACAGCGTGACCGGCTGGTTCAGGCTCGCCGCGAGCGCGTTCGGGTCCGGCACGTCCACCATGAAGTACGCGACGACGAACGTCGCCACCGGGACGAACATGCCGAGCCCCAGCACGACGTACAGGGTCCGGCGCACCCGGCGCCAGAGCTTCTGGCGCCGGTGCGCCTCGGGCCACCGCGTCGCGCGGGGTGGCACGTGTCGATAGGCACCGCCGTAGTCCACGAGTCGACCTCCGCACTGTCACACGCGGCTGCCGGCGAAGTGGTTCGGCCGCACGCTGAAATTTCCGTCCGTCACTGTAATGGGCGGCGGAACACAGTGTGCCTACGGTGGTGTCAGTTCCGTGAAAGGAGGCCGTGCGGGTCGAGCACGTACTTGCGGGCGGCGCCCTCGTCGAACTCGTGGTACCCGCGCGGTGCCTCGGCGAGCGGGATCGGCGTCGCGTTGACGGCCTTCGCGATCTGCACCCTGTCGTGCAGGATCGCCATCATCAGCCGCCGGTGGTACTTCATCACCGGGCACTGACCGGTGGTGAAGGCGTGCGATTTCGCCCAGCCCAGGCCGATCCGGACCGACAGCGAACCCTCGCGCGCCGCCGCGTCCGCCGCACCCGGGTCGCCTGTGACATACAGGCCGGGGATGCCCAGCGCGCCGCCGGCCCGGGTGATGTCCATCAGCGAATTGAGTACGGTGGCCGGTTTTTCCGTTTGCGCGTCCCGGCCGTGGCCGCGGGCCTCGAACCCGACCGCGTCCACCCCGCAGTCCACCTCGGGGGTGTGCAGGATCTCGGCGATCTGGTCCTTCGGGTCGCCCAGTGACACGTCCACGGTCTCGCAGCCGAACGAACGGGCCTGGGCGAGCCGGCCCTGGTTGAGGTCGCCGACGATGACCACCGCCGCGCCCAGCAGCTGCGCCGAGGCGGCGGCCGCGAGCCCGACCGGTCCCGCGCCCGCGATGTACACCGTCGAACCGACCGTGACACCGGCGGTCACGCAGCCGTGGAACCCCGTCGGGAAGATGTCCGACAGCATCGTCAGGTCGAGGATCTTCTCCATCGCCTGGTCCTTGTCGGGGAACTTCAGCACGTTCCAGTCCGCGTACGGGACCAGCACGTAGTCCGCCTGCCCGCCGACCCAGCCGCCCATGTCCACGTACCCGTAGGCCGAGCCCGGCCGGTCCGGGTTGACGTTCAGGCAGATGCCGGTCTTGCCTTCCTTGCAGTTGCGGCACCGCCCGCACGCGATGTTGAACGGCACCGACACCAGGTCGCCCTTGTGTACGAACTCCACGTCCCGGCCCGTCTCCACCACCTCGCCGGTGATCTCGTGCCCCAGCACCAGACCCTGCGGGGCGGTCGTGCGCCCCCGCACCATGTGCTGGTCGCTGCCGCAGATGTTCGTCGCCACGCTCTTGAGGATCACACCGTGGGGGACTTCCCGCCCCACGTTCGCCTTGTTCACGCCGGGCCCGTCGTGCAGGACGAAGGTCGGATAGTCGATCTCCTGAACCTCGACGGTGCCCTTGCCGACGTACGCAACGGCCTTGTTGCCCGTCATCGTGCACCTCGTTTCGTCATCGAACGGATGTCCGACCACGGTATCGCCATCCGCGAAGGCCCGCAGTCCCTCCATTGTGGACACAAGGAGAAGTGGCCGGAAAAAATCTTGGCAGCCGTGTCGATTCCGGCCGGGTCCGGTTCGACGTACTGGCAAAGGAACCCGCTGGGAAGGAAATCGTCATGACTCAGACCACCATCGCCCCCGTCACCCGCAAGGTCACCGCCGGCAAGCCCGTCGAGTACGCGCTGACCGCGCTACGGCTGGTGTCCGGCTTCCTGTTCGCGTGCCACGGCGCGCAGGGTCTCGGCGCCTTCGGTGGCGTCGACGGCCAGGGCACCGCGGTCCCGTTCGGGATGTGGCCCGGCTGGTGGGCCAGCGTCATCGAACTGGTCGCCGGCGCGCTGATCTGCGTCGGCCTCGGCACCAGGGCCGCCGCGCTGGTGTCGTCCGGCGTGATGGCGTACGCGTATTTCAGCGTGCACCAGCCGGTCGGCCTGCTGCCGCTGCAGAACATGGGCGAGCCGGCCGCACTCTATGCGTGGATCTTCCTGCTGATCGCGGCCGCCGGCCCGGGCCGGCTCGCGCTGTCCCACCTCGTCAACCGGAAGACGTCCCGCTCGGGGAGTTGAGGCACCTGTGATCGCCCCGGCCGGGGGTGGCCTCCGCCGGCCGGGGCGGCTCGCGCGGTTGCCACAATCGCGGTATGACTCCCGAAGAGCTGCTGACCACCACCCGGACCGTTCGCAAGCGCCTCGACCTGACCCGCCCCGTGCCTCGTGAACTCGTCGAGAAGGCGCTGACGTGGGCGCTGCAGGCGCCGAGCGCGTCTAACCGCCAGTCCTGGCGCTGGATCGTGGTGACCGACGCCGGGCAGCGGGCGCGGCTCGCGGAGCTGTACCGGCGTTCGTTCGAGCCTTACCGCGCGACGAAGGTCAGCCCGGAGGAGCAGTACGCGGGCGATCACGCGCGGATCGCCGTGCAGCACCGGGTCGTCGACAGCTCGGACTACCTGTCCGAGCACATGGCCGAGGTGCCGGTGCTGGTGATCCCCGCGATCGTGGTGCCCGGCGGCGAGCCGGCGGCCGGCAGCCAGGCCGGGCTGTGGGGGTCGATCCTGCCGGCCGCATGGAGCTACACCTGGCGCACGAGAAGGAAGCCGCCGAAGTCCTCGGCCTACCGGACGACGTACGGCAGGGCGCGCTCATCCCGACGGCTTACTACACAGGCGAAACCTTCAAACCCGCCGCGCGGCAGCCGCTTTCCGAGGTGCTGCACTACGACCGCTGGTAGCGACCCGCCGGACAGTCCATTATGGATGATTGTTGCTCCTTGGCCGGAATATGCTGAGGCGCAAGAACTTCTGTCCGTCCACACCGGGGTCAACCCTGATATTCCCCTGATTCCCGCCGCCGTACCGGTTTTCCCCCATCGGCGTGGGTTAGCTTCCCCGCGACAGGGGAAAGTCCACACAGGGCACAGGGGAGCCGAAATGAACGGCGTGGGACAGCTCGCCAAACTACCGGCGGGCCGGATCATGAAGTGGGTCGTGCTGGTGGTGTGGGTCGGCGCACTCGTCGCCCTCGCACCGCTGGGCAACAAGCTCGGCGACGTCGAGGACAACCAGGCCTCGTCGTGGCTGCCGAGCAGTGCGGAGGCCACCGAGGTCCTGCAGATCACCCAGCAGTTCCGCAGCAGCAACGAAGTCCCGGCCATCGTGCTCTACGACAAGGCCGGCGGGCTGAGCCAGAACGACTTCGCGGCCATCACGGATCAGGCGAAGCAACTCGCCGGAGTCACCGGGGTCAGTGGCCAGGTCGCCGGGCCGATCCGGTCGGCCGACGGTCAGGCCGCCCAGGTGGTGATCCCGCTCGACCTCGGTACGGACGGCTGGAACAAGCTCCCCGGCATCATCGACCAGATCCACACCGTCACCGCGGCCGGCCCGGCCGGGGTCAGCGCCCATGTCACCGGCCCGGCGGGCACGGCGGCGGACAACGCCAAGGCGTTCGACGGGATCGACGGCACCCTGCTGTTCGCGGCGCTCGGCGTGGTCATCGTGATGCTGCTGCTCACCTACCGCAGCCCGGTGCTGTGGGTGCTGCCCGTGCTCTCCACCGGCACCGCGCTACTGGTCAGCCAGGGCGTGATCTACCTGTTCGCCAAGTACGCCGGGCTCACCGTGAACGGGCAGAGCGCCGGCATCCTGACGGTCCTGGTGTTCGGCGCCGGCACGGACTACGCGCTGCTGCTGGTGGCACGACATCGCGAGGAACTGCGCCGGCACGCCGACCGGCACGAGGCCATGTCGTTCGCGCTGCACCGCGCCGGGCCGGCGATCTGGGCCAGCGGCGCGACGGTCATCGCGGGCATGCTGTGCCTGCTGTTCGCCGACCTGAACTCGACCGCCGGGCTCGGGCCGGTCGCGGCCATCGGGATCGGCGTCGCGCTGCTCGCCATGGTGACGTTGCTGCCCGCGTTGCTGGCGATCTTCGGCCGCTGGGTGTTCTGGCCGGTGCGCCCGACGTTCGGCTCGGCGGACCACACCGCGACCGGTGTCTGGGCCCGCGTCGGCACCCGGATCTCGCGCCGGCCGCGGCTGACCTGGGCGATCACCGCGCTGCTGCTGGGTGTGCTCGCTCTGGGCACGCTGAACCTGAAGGCGGACGGGCTCACCAACGCCGGGTCGTTCACGAACACACCGGATTCCGTTGTGGGCGAACAGGTGCTGGAGCAGCACTTCGCCGCCGGGGCGGGCCAGCCGATCCAGGTGGTGGCCGACGCCGGGAGCGCTCAGGACGTGCGCGCGGCGTTCGCGGGCACGCCCGGGGTGATGTCGGTCAGCGAGCCGGTGACGCATGGCCAGTACACGTATCTCGAAGGCACGACGCAGGCCGCGCCGGACAGCGAAGCCGGTATCGCGACGCTGGAACGGGTGCGCGACGCGGTGCACGCGGTGCCCGGCGCGCACGCGCTCGCGGGCGGCGCGTCCGCGCTGACGCACGACGTGGCGGTGGCCAACAGGCACGACCGCGACCTGATCATCCCGATCGTGCTGGTCGTGGTGTTCGCGATCCTCGCCTTGCTGCTGCGGGCGCTGCTCGCACCGGTGATGCTGATCGCCACGGTGGTGCTGTCGTTCCTGGCGACGCTGGGCATCAGCGGGTTCTTCTTCGACCACGTCTTCCATTTCCAGGGAGCGGACGCGTCGTTCCCGCTGTTCGTGTTCGTGTTCCTGGTGGCGCTCGGGGTCGACTACAACATCTTCCTGATGACCCGGATCCACGAGGAGGCGAAACAGCACGGCACCCGGCGGGGCGCCCTGATCGGACTGTCCGCGACGGGCGGTGTGATCACGTCGGCGGGCCTGGTGCTGGCGGGCACGTTCGCGGTGCTCGGCACGCTGCCGCTGACCTTCCTGGCGGAACTGGGTTTCGCGGTCGCCCTCGGCGTCCTGATCGACACGATCATCGTCCGCGGCATCCTGGTGACCTCCCTGACCCTCGACATCGGACGGTTCCTGTGGTGGCCGCACCCGTTGATGCGCAAGCGGGACACCGCGCCCGCGGAGCGTCAGCAGGAGGTGTCGACCCTGCGGCGCTGATTTCCCTTTACGAAATCGTGCTCTTGCGCCCGGGGCGGGTCGGATAACGTCGAGCCGAGATCATCCGGCCCTGGGGGGGAGCAGGCCATGCGCAGGGGAATCGCCATCGTCGTGGCCGCCTTCGGTATCGGCGTCGTCGCCGCCTGCGGAAGCCCCACGGACAACCCTGCTCCTCCCCCACCCGTCACCGGATCCGCGTCCGATCCGGCGGGGCCGACATCCGCCTCGTCCCTGTCACGGCAACCATCGTCTGCTCGCTCGGGGCCCGCCACGAGCACGCGATCGCAGCCGTGGGTCCTCCCGGATCCCGCGCGGAAGTCGATCGAGGAAGAGACGCACGCCTCCTATACCAACCTCCAGAGCGTCATCAAAGGCTCGATCTCGGGCAGCTGCCCGAACCACACCCAGTGCGTGAACCTGGCGGTGCGCGTGGGCGATCCGGCGGAAGAGCCTGATGTCGACTGTTACGTCGAGAAGAACGTGATACCGAATCCGCTGCGCGAGCACGGCACCATCACGGTCGTCGTGAACAACCTCTGCGGCCCGGATCAGGAAACGTCGGCGAGTGCGACACCGTGAGCGGCTGAACCGGATCCGCCCGGGTCGCGGCAGTGCCCCGGAACCGGCGCCATTCCCCCGGGCCGCCAGGATTCTCGGCACCATCATCGCGCCGACGACACTGGTCACGGCACTGCTGTTCTATTTCGGTGCGAGGCACGCGAACTGGTTCTGCCGGCATTTCGGCGTCCATTACACGACTCTCGATTTCTCCCCGCAGGACTACCTCATCCGCAGTTCCGACGGTCTCTTCGTGCCGATGGCCGCGCTCGCGGTCACCGGTCTCGTCCTGCTGTGGGGTTTCCGGCTGCTTCGCAGGACACTGCGCCCACCGGCCTGGGACGCGACGCTGCGGGTGCTGACGCCGGTCACAGTGGGGCTCGGCGTCGTCCTCGCCGGTGCCGGGCTCGCCAACATCGCCGACCCGGCGCTGCTCTACGACTACCCCGGGCTGCCCGGGCTCGGGCTCGCCGCCGGGTTCGCCCTGTTCATGGTCGCCCAATGGCTGCACCGCGAACGCACCCACCAGCGGCGGCGAGCGGCCTTCGCCGCCCTCGAATCGGTGTGCACCTTCGTACTCATCAGCGTCGGCCTCTTCTGGGCCGTGAACGACTACTCCGCGGCGATCGGCGAACTCCGAGGGGCCCAGTACGAGCAGGCGTTGCCGACGATGCCCGACGCCGTGGTGCTCAGCAGTGAACCGCTGGGCATCGCGGCGCCGGGGATCACCGAAACCGCCTACCAGAGCGCCGACGGCAAGTCCCGGTTCCGCTACGACGGACTCGTCCTCGTGCTCGAGTCGGGCAACAAACTGTTCCTCCTGCCCAAAACCTGGACACCGGAGACCGGCGGGGCGATCGTGCTCGCCCGCACCGACTCCATCGAACTCGAGTTCAATCTCCCAGCGCCGGGCCGCTGACCAGGGCGTTCAGCCGACCGTGGGGCCCATGCCGAGGGACTGCGGCGTGCTCGCGTCGGGCGAGGGCTGGTGCAGGCCTTCGTCCAGGGGGCCGTATTCCGTCATCAGGGCGGGGCTGCCGCCCCATGGGGTTTGCTCCTCCGCGATCAGCGAATTGGTTGTCAGCAGCAGGCCCGCGACCGACGCGCCGTTCTGCAGGGCCGAACGGCAGACCCGCAACGGGTCGATGATGCCCATCTCGATCATGTTCCCGTAGCGGTCGAGCAGGGCGTCGAAACCGTCGTCATCGCCGAGGCGGCGAACCTGCTCGACGACCTCCTGCGCCGGGTATCCGGCGTTCATCGCGATCAGGAACGCGGGCTCGCTCAGCGCCCGCCGCACGATGTCGGCGCCCGTCGCGTAGTCGCCGTCGAGGCCATGGCCGGCGAGCACCTTTTCCGCGTGCAGCAAGGCCGCGCCACCGCCGGCGACGATGCCTTCCGCCATGGCCGCGCGGGTCGCCGACAGCGCGTCCTCGACCCGGTGCTGCAACTCCTTCAGCTCGGCCGGAGTGGCGGCGCCGACCCGGATCAGCGCGACCTTCCCGGTCAGCGCGCCGATCCGTTCGGTCAGCACGTCCTCGTCGATGCCGAACTGGGCCCGCTCGAGCTCCGCGCGCAGCTGGTTCACCCGGAACTCGATATCGGAAGACGTACCGGACCCGCCGACGATCGTGGTCATGTTCTCGGTCACCCGGACCTGCTTGGCGCGGCCGAGATGCTCCAGTGTCATCGTCTCCATGCTGAACCCGGAGTGTCGCGAAAGGACAGACCCGCCGACCACCGCGGCCAGGTCCTCCAGCTTGTGCAGCCGCCGGTCCCCGAAGCCGGGCGCGCGCACCGCGACCGACTGGAACGTGCCGTTGACGTGGTTGTGCACCAACATCGACAGCGCCGAACCCTCGACGGTCTCGGCGATCAGCACCAGCGGCCGCGGCGCCCGCATGATCTTGTCCAGCACCGGCATCAGCTGCTGGACACTCGTCACCTTCTCCGCGCACATCAGGATGTACGGGTCGTCGAGCACGGCCTCCAGCCGGCCCGGATCCGTGACCAGGTAAGGCGAAAGGTAGCCGTTGTCGAA
Organism: Amycolatopsis sp. GM8; assembly: GCF_021653975.1. Taxonomy (GTDB): domain Bacteria; phylum Actinomycetota; class Actinomycetes; order Mycobacteriales; family Pseudonocardiaceae; genus Amycolatopsis_E. The sequence goes on from NZ_JAJKFK010000004.1 coordinate 632,661, forward strand.
CTCGAAGCCCTCGACGAAGTCCACCCCCATCCCGATCCCCGGCGACTCCTCGACGGTCACCACACCACCGTCGCCGACGGTGTGCAGCGCCTTGGCGATCACGGCGCCGACCGCGTCGTCGTCGTTCGCGGAGATCGCGGCGACCCGCGCGTAGTCCTGTTCGGACACCACCGGGTGCGCCGCCTTCTCCAGGTGCTCCACCAGCCGGCCCACCGCGAAATCGATGCCGCGCTTGACCAGCACGGGATTCCCGCCACCGCCGATGGCTTTCATCCCCTCGCGCACGATGGCCTGTGCGATCACCGTCGCCGTGGTGGTGCCGTCACCCACGACATCATTCGTCTTGATCGCCGCTTCCTTGACCAGCTGCGCCCCCATGTTCTCGAACTGGTTCTTCAGATGGATCTCGCGCGCGATGGTGACCCCGTCATTGGTCACCACGGGCGAGCCGGTGATCTTCTCGATGATCACGTTGCGTCCCTTGGGACCCAGCGTGGACTTGACCGCCTCCGCGAGCTTGTCCACACCGGACAGCAGCAGATCGCGGGCTTCCGAGCCGAAACGCAGTTCCTTGGCCATCGTGCTCCTCCAGCTCAGGGGGTGAGAATCGCGCGGCCGCGGACGCGGCCGGCGTCGAGATCGGCCAGCGCGTCGAGCGCGGCATCCAGCGGGTACTTCCTGGTGTGCAGGGTGACCTTCCCCGCTTGCGCCAGCACCATCAGCTCGACGAGGTCGTTGTAGGTGCCGACCAGGTTCCCCACCACGTTGCGCTCGGTGGAGATGATGTCGATGGTCGGGATGTCGATGTTGCTGCCGTACCCGATCACGTAGTGCGAACCGTTCCGGCGCGTCATCGCGAACGCGTCCTGCTGCGCGCCCTGCTCGGCGACGAAGTCGAGCACGACCTCGGCCCCGTTGCCCCCGGTCAGGTCCAGCACCGCGTCGACGTGTTTGCCGTCCGCCAGCACGGTTTCGTCCGCGCCCAGCTCTTCAGCGAGCTTCAGCGCGTCCGCGTTCCGGTCCACCACCACGATCTTCGTCGCGGTAAGCGCTTTCAGGGACTGGATGCCGATGTGCCCCAGCCCGCCGGCGCCGTTCACGACACATACCGTGCCGGGGTACAGCAGCGGCACCGCCTTACGCACCGCGTGGTAGGCGGTGATGCCCGCGTCCGCGAGCGCCGCCACGTCGGCCGGCTGCGTGCTGGGGTCGAGCTTGATGCACGCCCGCGCCGAGGTGAGCAGGTACTCGGCCATCCCGCCGTCGGTGTCGATGCCGGGGAACTTGCTGCTCTCACAGTGCATGTCGTTGCCGGCCCGGCACGCGTGGCACAGCCCGCAGGTCGGCGTCGGGTGCAGGATGACCGTGTCGCCGACCTCCACATTGGACACTCCAGGGCCGACCGCGTGCACCCAGCCCGCGTTCTCGTGCCCGATCGTGTAGGGCAGCGCGACGCCGGACTTGTCGGCCCACTGCTCCTCGATGATGTGCAGGTCGGTCCGGCACACCCCGGCGCCGCCGATCTTGACGACCACGTCGAAGGGTTCCTTCGCGGCCGGCTCCGGCACCTGTTCGATCACGGGCTGCTGGTGGTACTTGTGCAGCCGGACGGCTTTCATCCCGTGCCCTCCTCCTTCTCGATCCCCGGATAGCGCACGCGCAACATCCCGCGGCACACCCCCGAGTTCGCCTCCATGCTCGTGCGGGTCAGCCGCGCGAACGCCAGGTGCCGCTTGGCGTTCCCGGCCGCCACCCCGGCGCCGCTGCCGGGGTCGATCAGCAGCGGATCACCATCGGCGGCGGGCAGGCCCAGCTCACGCCGGCGCGCGCGCAACCGCTCGATGTCCACAGTGGACGGAACTTCGCCGAGTGTCAGCCCGGGCAGGTCATCGGCGTCGAACCCGGCGGCCAGCACGGCCCGGCACACCCGGTCGGTCCCCGCCAGCACGGCTTTGCGCAGGAAGTCCGCGCGCAGCGAGTCGAGCTCGTCCGCCGCCTCGCCTTCGAACGATGCGACAAAACCGGAGCGCGCCGCGACACCCCGGTTGATGGCCTCGGCCGCGAAGTGGTCCTGCAGCACCACCTCCGTCTCCTCGATGCCGGGCACCGCGGCCACGGCGTCGTAGGCGTCGGCGACCATCAGGAACGCGAAGTTCGGCGCGCAGAAATACGTCGGCAGCCGCAACTCGACCTGGGCCCTGCCCGCGGCGACCTCGCACCGCGCGACAAAGCCCAGGTCGGTCAACGGCTCGTCCAGTTCGGGATCCCGTACGGTGGCCAGCGCCGACCACACCGAAGCGTGGTCGGCGCGGACATTCCTGTCGTGAATCGCCGTCATGAGTTCGGTACGCCGACCGGCTCGACCGCCTCCGGGGCATCCACCCGCATTTCCGGCGGGACTTCGATGTCGTACAGCCGGGCGGCGTTGAGCCCGAGGATCTTCTTCTTCTGCGCGGTCGTCAGCGGCGGGAAGTCCGACAGCTCGTCGTCGGCCGGCATGTTCCAGTCGACGAAACCCTCGACCTGCCACTTCGGTTCCCAGATCGCGTAGTCGGCGCCGAAGATCAGCTTGTCCTCGCCGAGCCAGAACATCAGCTCGCCCATGACCTTCGCGAAGAACTTCGGCCGGGCGTGCATCAGCCCGCCCACGACCACGGCGAGGCCCGCGTAGACGTTGCGCTCCTGCGTCGCCATGAAGCAGAAGTCCTCGATCCGCGGCAGGCCCACGTGCTCGACGATGAAGTTGAGCCCCTGGAAGTTGGTCGCGACGTGGTCCACATCGGACACATCGAACGCGTCCTTGTCCAGCGGCCAGATCGTCGGTCCCTTGTGGACATGGATGTTCTTGACACCCAGTTCCTCGCACTTTTCCAGGTACCGGGCCGCTTCCGGGTCCTTCAGGCTCCAGCCGCGCGAGTCGCCACGCCATTCGGCCGTGTAGAGCTTGACGCCCTTGCAGCCGTAGCGCTTGACCCGCTCCTCGAAGGCCCGCATGCCGGCGTCGCCTTCACGCGGGTCGAACGTGGTGTTCACCAGGAACTTGCCGGGATGCCGTTCGGCCATCGCGCCGTCGGTCTCGGTGGTGTTGAATCCCGTGGTGTACCACTGCCGCAGGTTCGTCGGCTGGAAGATCGCCTTGTCCACGTGCCCGACCTCGAACAGGTCGTGCATCATCAGCTCGTCGGAGTACTTCTGGAACCGGTCGATCGGCCAGTGCGTCTCCTTCGGGCCGAGCCCCTGGTAGGCATGGAAGCATTCGATCCAGCCCTTGGCGTATTCCTCTTGCCCAGGCACCCAGTTCTGCGGGCTCGCGTCCCAGAAGTGCGTGTGCGCGTCGACGACGAAGTACTTCTCGCCATCCTTTTCATACATTGAGGTTGTCCCCCTTTATCGGACGGGCTTGAGGTCGAAGTCGAGATACTCGGCCGCTTCCTCGGGATCGGCGAACATGATCGTGCGGTCGTCGAGGTGCACCATCCGGCCGTAGTGGGTGGACATGCTCTCCTCGAACTCCGCGGCGTTGAACCAGCCCTCCTCCTCGCCGGCCGCCTCGTCGACGTCGGCGTAGATGAGGTCGAAGCGCCCCTGGCCGTCGACGCGGATCATCGAGGGCAGGTGGGTGATCTTGACGTTGTCGAGACCGTCCAGCACCTCGGCGATGATGACGCCGACCTGGTTGTTCATCAGGGTGTAGCCGCACATGTGAGAGGCCGTGTTGTCGGACTTGAACGGGCTCTCGGCGGTCTTGAACGTGGTCACTGGTTCAGCTCCTTCGGTGCCTGCAGGCCGAGGTCGGACAGGATGCCGCTGAAGCGGCTCTTCACGCGGTCGAGACCGTCTTCGAACCGCGGGGGCTTGGCGTCGGGCTGCGACCACAGCGGCTGCAGCGTCCGTGCGGCGTGGATGCAGCGCGACACCCAGGTGCCCAGCCACTCGTGCAGCAGCTTCCGGTTGTGCTCGGCGAACTCCTTGTCGTCGACCAGCAGCTGGAACATCGCACGGGTGTAGCGCAGGTCCCGCTCGGCGAAGTCGAACTCCTCGGCGCCGACCAGGGTGGGTGTCACGAAGTCGCCGTTCGCCGGGGCCGCCTGCTGGACGAGGTTGCTGCGGAAAAGCTCCCCCACCAGCGGTTCGAACACGACGTTCGCGGCGAAGATCGCCTCGCACCAGTCGTCGATCCCGGTCAGCTGCTCCGCGACCTCGCGCACGCCCTGCCACGCCGGGTCGTCGTTCCACGTCGTGAGGTGCGCGGTGCCGTCGAAGTGGCTGATCTCTTCGGTCAGCGTCAGGTTGTACAGCGCCAGGTCCTGAGCCGCCCGGATCCGGTGCATGCTGTTCACCGAGATCGCGTTGTTGTGCATGTTGGTGGGCGCGCGCCGGTTGGCGTTGGCGAACAAGTACAGGCCGAGTCCGTGGTCCACGTGCATCCACGCGCCGACGTGCTGCGCGACGAAATTCGTCCAGTTGCGGTTCCACTGGTCGAACGCCTTGGACTGGCGCGCCGAGTCGATGTTCTGGTTCAGCTGGCGGACCACGTTGGCGTTGTACCGGTAGAGGGTGAGCTCCCATTCCTCGTTGGGGTCACGGAACTCGTGCCAGCCCAGCGCCGGCCAGTCGTAGCCCTTGCCGCCGGAACCGGGGAACCGCTCCGGGACCGGCCGGTCGGTGCCCCAGGCCTTGAGCTTCGTCCACTCCAGCGGGTAGCCGCCCCGGCCGTCGGAGAAGCCGTACAGCCAGCCCTGGGTGAGGTAGTGCCGCGGGTCCGGCTGGACCTCGACGGTGACGTCCTCGTAATGGCTCTGCTTGCGCTTGGCGGGGTTGAAGTAGTTGAACCGCCGTAGCTGCGAGTCCGGGAACTCCTTCGCGCCGGCTTCGGCGTCGGTGAAAACAGGCTGCGGCACGCTGCGTTGCGTGGTGGTCGACCCAGTTGTCGGAGCTGACATTTCGTTATCCCTCACCCGTTGTCGTGAACTTGTCGTAGAAGACGCGCTTGTCCGCCACGCCCAGTGCGGGCAGCAGTTCCAGCGCGGCCTCCACCATCGGTGGCGGCCCGCACACATACGCGTCGGCGCCGTCGAGATCGGCCTCACGCCGGCGCAGCACGTCGGTGATCAACCCGGTCTCGCCGTCCCAGTCCTCGCTGTCCGGTTCGGAAAGCGCAGGCACGTAACGGAAATCGGCGAGCTTCTCCTCGAGCGCGCGCAGTTCCTCCTCGAAGCAGAGGTCCTTGCGGCGGCGCGCGCCGTAGTAGAAGGTCGTCTTGCGGTCGATCCCGCGCTCGGCCATGGACCGCAGCAGCGCCAGGATCGGCGCCATCCCGGCGCCCCCGCCGACGAAGACGAGCCGCGCCTCCGGGTTGTCCCGCAAGGTGAACACCCCGAACGGCCCGGTCACCTCCAGCCGGTCCCCGGCCCGCAGCCGCGTGTCGAGGAAGTTCGAGAACAGCCCGTCCGGGTAGACCTTGATGACGAACTCGAGCCGCCCGCCTTCACGCGCGTTGGTGTTCGCCATCGAGAACGACCGGGTCTCCTCGGTGCCGGGCACCGAGAAATCGAGGTACTGGCCGGGAAAGAACTTCAGCGTTTCCGGTTCCACCAGGCGCACGACCAGATGCCGCATGTCGTGCGTGACGTGGTCGTTGGAGACCACCTCGACGACCGCCTCCTGGATCGGGAGTCCGGAATGGATCATCTCCTCGTCGTAGTTGAGCAGTTCGATGGTCAGGTCCTCGTACGCGTGCGCCCGGCACAGGAGCGTGTACCCCTCGTCCTTCTCGAAATCGGGCAACGCGAACGTGGAGTACCGGTCGTGCTCCACGTCGTCACCGTCGAGGATGAAGGACTTGCAGGAGGCGCACTGGCCCTCCTTGCATCCGTGCATGAGCATGACGCCCTGCTCGGCGGCGGCCCGCAGGATCGTCTGATCCTCGTCCACCTCGATCTCGATCCCCACGGGCTCGAACCGCACCACATGCTTGTCCGCCAACGGGATTTCCTCCATCCGCCAGGCAGCTGGGTTCAGCGGGGCGAACGCGTCGTTCGGCTCCCTCTTTCCGGCCGAACGACGCGTTCGGCTCGCTCGCGACAGTCGGCGGTTACCGGGTGGCCGGTGCCGGGCGGCCCGCCGGGCCCTGGCGGTTGTAGTCGGCGACGAAGGCGGCCCGCTCGTCGTCGCTCATCTGGTTCAGCAGCACGTTCGGGCTCTGCACCTCGGGCATGCGGCGCAGGTGGTCCAGCGTCCACATCTTCTTCGGGTTCAGGTCCAGGTGCGGCTGGGCGACCATGGTCTTGCCGTCGTCGCGGACGAAGCCCATGTCGGTCACCACGTCGGCCCAGTTCCAGCCGTGGTACAGGGTCTCCCACTCACGGGACCCGATGAGCTGGCCCATGTTCGGGGTGTTGCGGCCCTGATACGTCGGCCGGAACGCCTCGGCGTCGGTCCAGCGGCAGGCCTCGTGGCAGTAGGTCCGCCACTGCCCGTCCACCTTCTGCACGACCATGTCCTCGCGGACCAGGCACGGCACCATGCACGTCCAGCAGCGGTGCGGGTACACGTAGTCGACGTCCTCGGCGACGATCGGGTGGTGTCCATTGGGGACGGACAGCCGGTTGTAGTTCTCCCACCACTTGCCGTAGCGGTCGTACCAACCCGGGTACTTGAACTCGAACCACTCGAAGTCCTTGTCCGTCATCGGGTCGATCCGCCAGTAGTTGGCGAGCCAGCCGGTGGCGAAGAACTGGGCGACCTCGTGCACGTAGCCCTTGTTCCAGATCTGGTTCCAGGCTTCCTCGATCAGGTCGTGCGGGATGACCAGACCGTACTTCTCCAGTGGCACCAGGTAGCTGCGGTAGTAGTCGTCGTAGATCCAGCGGCGCCACATCTCCGCGTAGCTCTCGCGGTCCTTGCGGCGGTCCTTCGTGCCGTACTCGATGAAGGTGCCGATCGCGGCGTCGACCACCCGGTGGTTGTTCCACCACGCGTAGCGCAGGTCGCGCTCGAGCAACTGGTGGTTGCTCTCGTCGGACAGCGCCATCAGCAGGGTCGCGTACCCGTTGGAGATGTGCCGCGACTCGTCGGACTGCACCGAGTGGAACACCGTCGGCAGCAGGTAGTCGCCGTTGGCGGCGGCCTCGGCCGGCATCGCCACGAACAGCGTGTTCGTGAACGCGGTCTCGGCGACGATCGTCAGGTAGATGCTCGCCGCGGTGATCGCGTCACCGGTGATGAAGCCTTCCGCGAACTGGCGGCCGATGGTGCCGCAGTAGTCGTTCTGGAAGTTGCGCAGGCTCGAGTTGAAGCCCGCCGGGTCGATGTAGTTGTTCATGTACAGGCGCTTGAGGTTCTGCTGGATCGTCGAGTGGCGGACCTCGTCGATCATCTGGATCGCCTGGCCGTTGTGCAGTTCCGGGTTGGGCACCGTGCGGAACAGCAGCGGCATTGCGCGCGCGGCCGAGATCTCGGGCAGCGGGATGATCGACAGGAACAGCTTCTGCCACTCCAGCCAGCGCTCCTGCACCTGGCGGAACATGTTGCCGCGGATGGCACCGTCTTCGGCGCCGTACACGCGGTGGTCCTTCTCTTCCTGCATGGGGAAGTAGGACCGCAGGACCTGCTTCAACGGGTCCTTCTTCTTGGCCTTCTGGAACGTGTAATCCGTCCCATATTGGGATACCGGCTCGTGATAGGCCGGTTCCCAGGAAAGTTCCTGAATTTTCTGGTGGGCTTTCGCCACGCTCTGGCGGCTCATGTCGGCTCCTTACCCGTGGTCGCGGGCGAGTTCAGGTTCGGCGCGTGGGCACACGTCCTATGCCGAGAATTACAAGGCCGTACCGGCGTGACGCGGGTCTCAATATGAGACACCGTCCTCAGGGCTCGCCGAACATCCGCTCCCGCAGGTCGGCGAGCTGCTGGCGGGTGTTGTCGTGCACTCGCCCGTCCCCCTCGACGGTCGGCTGGACGCCGAGCGCGCGCAGCAGGGCGGCGGCGGGTTCACCCGGATGGCCACCGTCGCCGAGTTCGGGGTGCAGGCCCTGCTCCACCAAATGGTGAAAGACGACGTTGACGACGGTCCACGGGTTGTACGTCTCGTCGGTCATATGTCCATGAGACCGCTGCTCGCGACGGCCGGCGTGTCTCAATTTGAGACACGATCACGCGTCCGGTTGGCCTAGTGTTGTGACAGGCGACACAACGATGTGCCTGGAGGCCCAGTGGACCGTGCCATGACCGCCATCCTGCCCGATGACGAAGGCCTGGCCCTTACCCGGGAGCGGTTCCTCACCGCGGAGGCCGTGGAGCCGGACCAGGTTCGCGAGGCGATCCTGGCCTCATGGTGGCGCTCGCGCGAGTTCCACGTCCCGGCGGACCGGATCGATCTGCCCTACACCAGCGAACAGAACCTCGACACGCCGCTGATTCGTGGCGCCGCCCCTGTCCTGGAACGCCTCGGTGACCAGCTCGAAGGCCAGCCGATCAGCCTCATCCTCACCGATCCGTCCGGGATCGTGGTGAGCCAGCGGACCGGGGACACCGACCTGCACCGGCATCTGGAGCACGTCGAGCTGGTGCCCGGGTACAGCTACGGCGAGCAGTTCGTCGGCACCAACGGCATCGGCACCGCGCTGGAGGACGGCCGCCCCACCTACGTGTTCGGCCACGAGCACTACGCCGAGCACCTGGAGAACCTCGCCTGCGCCGGGGTGCCGATCCAGCACCCGATCACCGGCAAGACGATCGGCGCGGTCGACCTGACCTGCTGGCGCAAGGACGCCGGCGGGCTGCTGGTCGCGCTCGCGCGCACCACGGCCGAGCAGGTGCGCCAGGCCCTGCTGACCCACAGCAACCTGCGCGAGCTGGTGCTGTTCCAGTCGTACCTGCAGGCGTGCCGGCGCACCACGGGCATCGTGATGGCCTTCAACAAGGACATCGTGATGATGAACGACAGCGCGCGGCAGCTGCTCGCGCCGGCCGACCAGACGATGCTGCTGTCCCGGGCGAACCAGGAGCTGGCCGAGACCCGCCGCGCGACGGCGACGGTCACGATGTCCAGTGGCAACAAGGTGCGCATGGTCTGCCGCCGGGTCAAGGGGCACCGGGACGGCGACATCGCCGGCGGGGTGCTGACGGTGAAGCTCATCGATACCGACGACAACGCCCCCGCGCCCTCGTCGACGCCGATGCTGCCGATGTTCCTGCCGGGTGTGGTCGGCTCGGCGACACCGTGGCTGCAGGCGAGTCACGAGGTGGACCGCGGTTTCAGCCGGGGCGAGTGGCTCGTGCTCGCGGGTGAGCCGGGCACCGGCAAGTTCACCCTCGCGCGTGGCGTGCACCAGCGGCGCAACCCGGCCGGGCGGCTGCACGTCCTCGACGCCGCGCGGGTGACCCCGGACTGGCCGGAGGATCTGCGCCGCGAGCTGGTCGAGGACCCGGTGGACGCGCTGGTGATCCGGCACGTCGACCGCCTCGCGGGCCCCGACGTGCGGACGCTGGTCTCGGTGCTGGCAGAGGCGCCGCGCAGCACCTGGGTGACGGTCACGCTGACCGCCGACACGGACGCCGATCCCGGGCTGCTGGCGCTGTTCCCGCGCACCGTGGCCGTGCCACCGCTGCGGCGGCACGCCGAGGACGTGGCCGATCTGGTGCCGCTGTTCCTGTCCCGGCTCGCCGGCGGCGGGCAGCTGACCTGCTCCCCCGCCGCGCTGCACCTGCTGATGCGGGCGAGCTGGCCGGGCAATGTCACGCAGCTCTACCGGGTGCTCAAGCAGATCACGAAACGCCGGCGCACCGGCACGATCGTGCCGACCGACCTGCCCGCCGAGTACCACGCGCTCACCCGCCGCCCGCTGAACCGGTACGAGACGGTGGAGCGGGACGCCATCGTCCGCGGCCTGGAGGACGCCGACGGCAACAAGGTGCGCGCGGCGAAGCTGCTCGGCATCTCGCGGGCGACCATCTACCGCAAGATCCACGAGTACGGGATCGTCACCGCCGACCGCTAGCGCGTGGCGAATGTCGAACTCGGCGTCCCGAGTGTCGGACTCGACGTCGTGAGCGTCGGACTCGCGGTCCTGAACGGGGACTTGGTCCGGTTTCGGGGTGACGCGGGTTACCGTAGGTGCCCGGCGGGGAATGTGGCGTAGCCGCGGGGGCTTGGATGAGGGCATGCCGTTGTGAGGGAGGGGTATGCCCGCGGTCCGGAGTCTCCGGCTGGTGATGGTGGTGCTCGCGTTCTCGTGTGGCGCGACCGTCGCGAACCTGTACTATCCGCAGCCGCTGCTCGGCGAGATCGCCTCGGCGTTCTCGGTGAGCCAGGGCGCGGCGGCGCTCGTGGTGACCCTGACCCAGCTCGGCTACGCCGCCGGGATCGTGCTGCTGATGCCGCTCGGCGACCTGCTGGAGAACCGCAAGCTCGCCACCCGCACGCTCGTGTTCACCACGATCGCGCTCGTCATCGCCGGCGTCTCCCCGGTGTTCGGGCTGTTCCTCGCCGCGTCCGTGCTGATCGGGCTGACCTCGGTGGTCGCCCAGATCCTCATCCCGTTCGCCGCGCATCTCGCCCCGGAGGAGCAGCGCGGCCGGTTCGTCGGGACCGTGATGACCGGGCTGCTGCTGGGAATCCTGCTCGCCCGCACCGTGTCCAGCTTCGTCGCCGGCGCTGCGGGCTGGCGCACCATCTACCTCGTTTCGGCCGCCCTCATGCTGCTGGTCGCGATCGCCATCCGGCGCGTCCTGCCGCAGCGCGAGCCGCCGCACCGGGTGCGCTATCCGCATCTGATGCGGTCCGTGCTCACGCTCGCCCGCGAGGAACCGGCGCTGCGGCGGCGCGCGGTGTGCCAGGCGCTGATGTTCGGCGCGTTCAGCGCGTTCTGGACCGCGGTCGCGTTCGAGCTCGCCGGCGCGCACGGGTTGTCCCAGACCGGGATCGGCGTGTTCGCGCTCGTCGGTGCCGCCGGGGCGGCGGCCGCGCCGCTGGCGGGACGGCTCGGCGACCGCGGGTACGGGCAGATCGGCAGCGGCGCGGCGCTCGCGCTCGGTGCGGCCGCGATGGTCCTCGCGGACCTCGGCGCGCACAGCATCGTGCTGCTCGCGGTCGCCGGCGTGCTGCTGGACCTGGCCGTGCAGGGGCATCAGGTGCTGAGCCAGCAGGAGATCTACGGCCTGCGGGCCGACGCGCGCGCCCGGATCAACACCGTCTTCATGACCACGATCTTCGTCGGCGGCGCCATCGCCTCGGCCGTCGCCGGCTCGCTCTACGACTCCGTGGGCTGGACCGGCTCCAGCCTGTTCGGTGCCGCGCTTCCCTTGGCAGGGCTGGGCATCTGGGCCTACTCCCGGGTACGGGCCCGGCGCCGCGGCGTCGCCGTGCCGGCCGCACACTGATCCCCGCGGTAAACATGAAAGCGGTTCAGGTGAGTAGGATGAAGATCAACAAGGGAGGGCGCCCTGGTGATCGGTCATGACGAAGCACTGCGCGCGGTCGAGAGCAGCCTCGACCGGCCGTCCGCCGCGCGGGTCTACGACTACTTCCTCGGCGGGGACACCAACTACGCGATCGACCGCGAGTTCGCGCACAAGCTCCGCGAGCGGGTGCCGCTGATCGGGCAGTACATGCGGACCAGCCGCCAGTTCCTCGGCCGCGCCGTGCGGCACTGCGCGCAGCTGGGCGTCACGCAGTTCGTCGACATCGGCTCCGGCCTGCCGACCGCGGGCAACGTGCACGACGTCGCCGACGAGGCCCGCCCGCAGCTGGACACGCGCGTGGTCTACATCGACAACGAGCCGGTCGCGCTCGCGCACTCGACGCTGCTGCTCGCCGACAGCGCCGACCCGGACCGCCACTGCGCGATCGCCGGCGACATGCTCAAGCCGGACGAACTGTGGGAGCTCGTCCGCGGCACCGGCGTCATCGATCTGCGGCAGCCGGTGGCGCTCGTGGTGAACGCGGTGCTGCACTTCATCAAGGACGACGCCGATCCCGACTCGATCCTCGCGGCCTACCGGGAAATGCTGGCGCCGGGTTCGCTGCTCGTGCTGTCGCAGATGACGAACGAGAACCCGCGCAGCGACGAGGAACGCCAGGCGCTGACCGATCTCGTGGCCTACTACGAGCACACGACGAACCCCGGGCAGTTGCGCACGACCGACGAGTTCGCCCGCTTCTTCGGCGACTGGGAACTGCTGGAGCCGGGCCTGGTCTACGCCCCCGCATGGCACCCGGACGGGCACACGGTGTTCTCCGCCGCGCCGTCGGAATCGCGCGTGATCGGTGGCGTGGCAAGGAAACCCGCGCCCTGAGCAGTCGCCGGGCCGTCAGTCGGGCAGCAGCGGCACCGTCGGGCCTTCGGCCCGCCCGAGGAGCATAGCGCGGGTGACCGAGGTCGCGCCGAACCGGGCGCGCACCTCGTCGAGGGTCGCGTCCAGCGCGCCGGGGTCCACGTCGTCGAACGGGAGCATCAGCTGGACCGCCCCGTCATCGTCCAAATTGGACAGTGCGAGGCCGATCAGGGTGAGTCCGTCGTTCTCGATCATGGTGCGGGCGGCAGTGAGCAGACCCCGTGCGGTGGACAGGATCGTGGCGGTGTGGGCCGTCGGCTCGCGCAGCGTGCGCGACCGGGTGGCGCGGCTGAAATCGGCGAACCGCAGCCGCAGTGTGACCGTGCGGCAGACCCGTTTCGCCGCGCGCAGCCGCCGCGCCAGCCGGTCGGTCAGCCCGGCCAGCACCGCGTCCAGCTCCTCCGGCGACCGGCGGCGGCGCCCCAGCGCGCGCTGCGCGCCCATCGACCGGCGGCGCCGCCCGACCTGCACCGGGCGGGGATCCCGGTTGTGCGCCAAGGCATGCAGGTGCCGTCCGGCGCCACGGCCGAGCATCGACACCAGCGTGGCCTCCCCCAGCCGCGCGACCTCGCCGACCGTCATCACGCCGCGGCGGCGCAGCTTGCCCGCGGTCACCTGGCCGACGCCCCAGAGCCTCTCGACCGGCAGCGGGTGCAGGAACGCCAGCTCCCCGTCGTGCGGCACGACGAGCAGGCCGTCGGGCTTCGCGACACCGCTGGCCACCTTCGCCAGGAACTTGGTGCGCGCGACGCCGACCGTGATCGGCAGGCCGACCTCCTCGGCGACCGCGCGCCGCAGCGCCGCGGCGATCCGGCTGGGTGTACCGGAGATCCGGGCGAGCCCGCCGACGTCGAGGAACGCCTCGTCGATCGACAATCCCTCGACGAGCGGGCTGGTCCGCTCGAACACGCCGAACACCGCCTTGCTCGCCTCGGCGTACGCCGACATGCGCGGCGGCACCACGATCGCCTGCGGGCACAGCATGCGCGCCAGACCACCGGTCATCGCCGTGCGCACGCCGAAGGCCTTGGCCTCGTAGCTGGCGGCCAGCACCACGCCGCCGCCCACGATGACGGGGCGGCCACGCAGCGACGCGTCGTCCCGCTGCTCGACCGACGCATAGAACGAGTCGAGATCGGCGTGCAGGATCGGACCCTCATTCGACACGAACATATGTTCGCATACGCCACCGACAATCCGAGGGCTTTGGACCCTAGTCCGGTCCCCGCGCCGAAAGTCATCCTCATGTCGGTCACGACCTGAGAGGGAGGGCGCGACCTCGGCCCTACGGTCTCCCCATGGTCCGGGTTTCCGAAGGCCACCGGCCTGGTCCGCCACGTCTCGGGCGGACCATGCCGGATCGCCCCATCCGGCGGTTTTTCGCCCGGGTTGAAGGCAACCTCTTTCATCCCGGCGCGCCACGCGGGTATCACATGATCATGGACATTCTCACGCCGCGGCGACCGAGCCCACTGGAGACCGAACCCTTAGAGCCGACCGAACCCGCCGAGCCGCTCTACGAGGACACGGAGTTCGAGCCGACGATCGTGCGTGGCCGCGAGTGAGGTTATGACGATCGTCATGGCGCCCGGCCCGGGCTTGTGCTCTACTGGATTCTATGACACCTGTCATGACCGCCGCGACCCCGGACGCCGTCGAGCGGATCCTGCTGGCGTGCTCGCCGCGGAGCTTGGGCCTGCGCTTCTTCCTCGGCGGCACGCCGGACCCGGCCGACGTCTGGCGCCGCTACCGGAAGTACCTGCTCGGCGGCGAGACGCTGCTGGCCTGGGCCGGCGATGCACCGGCGGGCCTGCTCAACCTCGTGCCCGAGACGCCTGAGGTGGCCGAGCTGGGCGTGCTGGTCGCCGACCCGTGGCAGCGCAAGGGCATCGGACGCGGCCTCGTGGAGACGGTATGGCGATCCGGGCGCTGGGCCGGGCGGACGGTGCACGCCACGGTGCGGGCCGACAACCGCGCGGCGCTGGGTTTCCTGGCGCAGCAAGGGTTCCGCTACCTCTCGACCGCCGACGGCGCGCACGAGTTCGAACGGTGCCTGCCGGTCGCCGGTATCATGACAGCCGTCATGGAGGAGGTGGCCTGATGGTCAAGTCGCCGCGCGAGCGGATGGTGTTCAGCGCCGCGCAGCTGATCAGGGCGCAGGGGGTGAGCGGGACCGGGATGCGCGAGGTCGTCCAGCACGCCGAGGCGCCCCGCGGTTCGCTGCAGCACTACTTCCCCGGCGGCAAGGAGCAGCTCGTCGACGAGGCGCTCAGGTGGTCGGGGTCTTACGCGGCGCGCAAGACCCGCAGGTACGCCGAGTCCCTCGACGAGCCGAGACCCGGCGGGCTGTTCGCCGCGATGGTCGGGGGGTGGCGCGACGAGTTCACCAAGGCCGGGTACGCCGCGGGCTGCCCGCTGGTCGCCTCGACGGCCGACACCGCGGCCGCCAGCGAACGGCTGCGCGGCGCGGTCAGCGCGGCCTTCGAAACCTGGCAGGCGCCGGTCTCCGAGGAGCTGCATCGAATGGGCGTCCCGGAGCCGCGTTGCACCTCCCTCGCCCTGCTCATGATCAGCGCGCTGGAGGGCGCCATCGTGCTCGCCCGCGCCCACCACGACCTGGCCCCGCTGGACGCGGTCGCCACCGAACTCGCACCCCTGCTGGACGCGGCCGTCGCCACCTGATCGTTTCCCACTCAATGGAATTCCGGACAGTGTTCGTTCGTTGAACGAACCGGATGCACCGGAAGGGGGTGATGATCATGGCGAGAAGGATCGAACGCACCGAAGAGCCCGATTCCGTGCGCGTCTACCTGGACGCGATCGGGGCGATCCCGTTGCTGACGGCGACCGAGGAGGTCGACCTGGCCAAGAGGATCGAAGCCGGGGTGTACGCCGCGGAACTGCTGCGCCGGGCCGACGCCGGTGAGCAGGAGCCGGCCGCCGACCGGCGGGACCTGGAACTCCTCGCGCGCGACGGCGCCCGCGCGAAGGACCACATGATCAAGGCGAACCTGCGCCTCGTGGTGTCCGCCGCGCGCAAGCGGCGCGAGCGGACGATGCCACTGCTGGACCTGGTACAGGAAGGCAACCTCGGGCTGATCCGCGCGGTCGAGAAGTTCGACTACGCCAAGGGCTACAAGTTCTCGACCTACGCCATGTGGTGGATCCGTCAGGCGATGCAACGCGGGATCGCGTTCAACAGCCGCGCGATCCGGGTGCCCGAGCACGCGAGTGACCAGCTCGCGAAGCTGGAGCGGGCCGAGACGGCGCTGCGCAAGGACACCGACCACGACCCGACGGTCGAGGAGCTGGCGAAGGCCGCCGAGCTGCCGCTGGCACGGGTGGTCGAGCTGAAGAGTGTCGCGCGGGTGACGACGAGTCTCGACGTGCCGATCGGTGATGGTGAGGTCGAGCTGGGTGACCTGATCGGCAGCAGCGAGGCCGACCCGGTCGGGGACGTGATCGTGCGCGACGCGACGAGCGAACTGCTCGACGAGGCACTGGACAGCCTGCCGCCGCTGGCGAAGAAGGTGATCTCGCTGCGGTACGGGCTGGACGACGGCCGTCAGCGCACGCTGCAGCAGGCCGCCGAGCAGGTCGGGGTGACCCGGGCCCAGGCACGGCGCCTGGAGCAGGAGGCCCTGACGGAGCTGCGCGCCCCGGACCGGCGCGAAGCGCTCCTCCCGGTCGCCGGCTGAGGCCTTGTCCGGATGACGCCCGTGGTCGTGACCACGGGCGTTTTTCGTATCGAAGAACTAGATTTCGGTTCATGGCCAAGGACGAGGCGGAGTTGATCGCGGTCGGCGACCGGACGGTGCGCATCTCGAACCCGCACCGGGTGTACTTCCCGGCGCGTGGCGAGACGAAGCTCGACCTCGCGCGGTACTACCTCTCGGTGGGCGACGGCATCGTGCGCGCGCTGCGGGAACGGCCGTGCATGCTGCACCGGTTCCCGTCCGGGGTCAGCGGCGACAAGGTGCACCAGAAGCGCATCCCCGGCGGCGCGCCACCCTGGCTGGAGACCGTGCGCGTGCATTTCCCGCGCTACGACCGCTACGCCGACGAGCTGTGCGTGACCGAGCTGGCCAGCGTGATCTGGGCCGTCCAGATGTCCACTGTGGAGTTCCACCCGTGGAACTCGCGCCGCGCGGACACCGAGCGCCCGGACGAGTGGCGGATCGACCTCGACCCCGGTCCCGAGTCGGACTTCGCGCGGGTGCGCCGGGTCGCGCACGTGGCGCACGAGGTCCTGGACGAGCTGGGGGCGACCGGCTGGCCGAAGACCTCCGGCGGCGACGGGCTGCACGTGTACGTGCGGATCGAACCGCGCTGGGGTTTCCAGGAGGTGCGCCGGGCGGCGCTCGCTTTCGCGCAGGAGGTCGAGCGGCGCGCGCCGGACGACGTGACGACCACGTGGTGGCGCAAGGACCGCGATCCCGCCAAGGTTTTCGTCGACTACAACCAGAACACGCGCGATCACACGATCGCGTCGGCGTACTCCGTGCGCGGGGTGCCGGAGGCGATGGTCTCGACGCCGATCACCTGGGACGAGATCGACGACGTCGAGCCCCGCGAGTGCACGATCGCCACCGTGCCGGACCGGTTCGCGAAGCTCGGCGATCTCCACGAAGGCATCGACGACGCGGTCTACTCGCTGGAAACACTGCTGGCCTGGGCGGATCGCGACGGCCTGGACTAGCGTCCACTGTGGACACCCGAGTCCCGGTTACGTCCCGGCCAGCCAGCCGTCGTCGAGCAGCAGCCGCTTGAGCACCTTGCCGGTCTGGGTGCGCGGCAGGTCCGCGACGAACCGCACCACGCGCGGCTGCTCGAACCGCGCGACCCGGTGCCGCAGGAAGTCCCGCACGATGTGCTCGTCGAGCCCCGCGTGCGGATGCGCGACGATGTAGGCCGCGAGCCGCTGGCCGTACTCGGGGTCGGGCACGCCGAACACGGCCGCGTCGAGCACCCCGGGCAGGGTGGCCAGCGCCTCCTCGACGGGACGCGGGAAGACGTTCTCCCCGCCGGAGATGATCATGTCGTCGCTGCGGCCCGCGATGAACAGCCGGCCGTCCGCGTCGAGGTAGCCCCGGTCGCCGGTGTCCATCAGGTTGTGCCGGATATCCCGGCCGCTGCCGTCCGTGTACCCCTCGAACAGCATCTCGTTGCCGACGTAGATCCAGCCGACCTCGCCCGGCGGCAACGGCTCCCCCATCGGCCCGAGGATCGCCAGCCGCGAGCCGAGCGGCGGGTGGCCCGCCGTGGCCGGCGCGGCCCGCAGGTCCGACGGGTTCGCGATCGCCGCCGCCGACACCTCGGTCGAGCCGTAGAAGTTGTAGAGGACGTCCCCGAAGGCGTCCATGAACCCGGTGACGAGCGCGGCCGGCATCGCCGCCCCGCTGCTGATCACGATGCGCAGGCTGGACGTGTCGTAGCGGGCCCGGATCTCCGGCGGCAGCGCCATGATCCGCTGCATCATCACCGGCACGACGAACATCGCCGTGCACCGGGACTCCTCGATCATGCGCAGGCACTCTTCGGGTTCGAACCGCCGCTGCAGCACGACGGTGGCCCGCAGCGGCATCGAGATCTGCAGCGCGGCGAGACCCCAGGTGTGGAACAGCGGGGTCGAGATGAGGATGCGGTCCAGGCTGCGCAACGGAACCCGCGAAAGGAGCGCCACCACCGCGGACAGCCCCTTCGGGGTCGGCCGCCGGGCGCCCTTCGGCGCACCCGTGGTGCCCGAGGTGAGCACGACGAGCTGGCCGGTCGTCGCCGGCGGGCCCAGCCGGGGAATGGACGAATGGCGCTCGATCAGCGGGTCGAGCGCGTCGGTGGGCACCCAGGCCGTGGTCTGCGGCAGGTTCTGCAGCAGCGGGGTGAACTCGGGGTCGGCGACGACGATCCGGACGTTGTTCTCGTGCACGCCGTCGATCACCTGTGGCTCGGCGAGGCCGGTGTTGAGCAGCAGCGCGTCGACGCCGAGCTTGCCGCACGCGATGAGCGTCTGGACCATGGCGCTGGAGTTGCGGGCGAGCACGGCGACCCGGTTGTCCGGCGCGGCGCCCATCTTGCGCAGGATCGCGGCCAGCCGGTCGGTCCGGTCGGCGAGGTCCGCGAACGTCCAGCGCGGACCCTTGTCGTCGATCATGGAAAGCGCTTTCGGCGACCGGTAGGCCGCCGAGGTGTACCCACCGGCGAGGGTCGCGCCCCACTTCGCGGCCGCCCGCAGCTGCCGCACCAGCCGGTCCGGCCGGCCCGTGGTCAGAATCCCCGCCGCGACGAGCACGTTCGCCACCTGCAGGGTGCCCGGCGTCTTCTCCTCCGGCAGCGGCTCGGGTTGCTCGGCGAGCCGTCTGCTGATCCGCGTCAGCCCGTCACGCACCCACGTCTTGAGATCGGCCGCGCTCAGCCGTGGCGGCGTGTGGAAGAACATGCATTTGAGCTGCGTCCGGCCGCTCCCGGCGTCGCGCAGCTGCACCGAAACGCTGCCGGGGCCGCCGGGTTCACTGTCCATCACGAACTGCTCGCCGCGGCGGCTGAGCAGTACCCGCCACTCGTGCTCCGTGGGCGGGCCGCACAGGCCCAGCCGGATCCGGTACCGCACGCCCCGGCCTTCTTCACCGACGCGCTCGCACGCGCCGACCCCCTTGAAATATCTGGGGTACTGCTCGGGATCGGTGATGATCGGCCATAGGTCCCTACGCGGGTGCCCGACAACGAGGTCGAAGCTCACGCAATCCACCATTCCGCCGAACCTAGAGGTCTTCTTGGTCGGTGGTCAACGACGCATCCGAAAGATTGGTCAGGCGGTCACGTTTTTTGTCGCGCGAGTGAACGTGATTCCTTCGTCTTCGATCGCGCCGCGGCGAAGTAGTAGCACGTCACGCGGGTAGTTCTGGTGCAGCCGCCACGGAGCGGAGTCGCCCTGTCGCGGAAGATTATCGATGCTGCGCCGGACATAGCCGGACTTGAGATCGATGAACGGGGTGCCCGGCAGCGGCCCGGGCGGCGGGACCGGGGTGCACACCCGGTACCCGCGGGAGTCCATGTGCCCGAGCAGCCGGATCACGTAGTGCGCGACGAGATCGGCCTTGAGCGTCCAGGACGCGTTGGTGTAGCCGATGGTGGTCGCGAAGTTCGGCACCCCGGAGAGCATCATTCCCTTGTACGCGACGGTTTTGCCGACCTCGACCGGTTCGCTGTCGACGACCAGGGTGGTCCCGCCGACGGGTAGCAGGTTCAGCCCGGTCGCGGTCACCACGACATCCGCTTCGAGCTCCTGGCCCGATTCGAGCCGGATACCGCGCTCGGTGAACGTCGCGATGCGATCCGTCACGACCGACGCCGTGCCGGCCCGGATCGCACGGAACAGGTCGGCGTCACGCGCGATGCACAGGCGCTGGTCCCACGGCTCGTAGTCCGGGGCGAAGTGGGTGTCGACGTCGTAGCCCGGCGGCAACTGGCGCCGCACTCTGTCGCGCAGGATCTTCTTCACCAGCCCGGGACGGCGGCGGCTGAACTGGTACAGCAACGTCGTCAGCAGGGCGTGCTGCCAGCGGACGACTGGCGCGGCGACCTTGACGGGCAGCAGGTCGTACAGCCTCCCGGCGAGCGCGTCGGCTCCCGGC
Source organism: Amycolatopsis sp. GM8 (assembly GCF_021653975.1). Classification (GTDB taxonomy): domain Bacteria; phylum Actinomycetota; class Actinomycetes; order Mycobacteriales; family Pseudonocardiaceae; genus Amycolatopsis_E. Next base: position 652,625 of record NZ_JAJKFK010000004.1, read on the forward strand.
AGTGCGAGCACGTAGCTGGGCGAGCGCTGCAGCATCGTCACGTGCGCCGCCTGCCCGGCGAGCGCCGGCACGAGCGTCACGGCTGTCGCGCCGCTGCCGATCACGACGACCCGCTTGCCCGCGTAGTCGAGGTCCCGCGGCCAGTGCTGCGGGTGCACCACCGTGCCTCCGAACCGTTCCACGCCTTCGAACTTCGGCGTGTAGCCCTCGTCGTAGTTGTAGTAACCGGTGTTGCAGAACAGGAAGCCGCAGGTGAACTCGGCGGTCTCGCCGGTGTCGGAGCGCTGCGCGAACACCGTCCACTGTGCACTCTCGCTGGACCACTCGGCTCGGATCACCTTGTGCTGGAAGCGAATGTGGCGTTCGACGTCGTACTCGCGCGCGGCGTCGTGGATGTACTCGCGGATCGACGAACCGTCGACAATGGACTGTGCGCCGGTCCACGGGCGGAAGTCGTAGCCGAGGGTGAACATGTCCGAATCGGACCGGATACCCGGATAGCGGAACAGGTCCCAGGTGCCGCCGAGCGCGCCGCGCGCCTCGAGGATCAGGAACGTCTTGTCCGGCGCGTCTTCCCGCAGGTGACAGGCGGCGCCGACGCCGGTCAGCCCGGCGCCGATGATGAGGACGTCGACATGCTCGCGTGCCATGCTCACTCCCGTCTCGCCGATGGTCCGAGACGGAACTTACCGCGAGTAGGTGTGTGCGGGCTAGCCGTGGTCCGCGCGGCAGGGGGTGGGATCGGGCAGCTCGACCGGCGCGAACCGTCCATTGTGGACCGGGGCGATCTCCAGTACCAGCTCCCCCGCCTGCCATTGCGGCCGGACATGGTCGCGCGTCTCCAGCAGGTCGCCGGCCGCCGGCGGCTCGCCACCCACCACGTGCACGCGTGCGATCGCCGAGCGGGCGATCATCTCCCCCACCCGCACCGTGCCGGTCAGCTGGGTCGAGCCCGGGTAGACCACGGCCCGGCCACCCCGGCGCGACAGGTGCTCGACCGCCGCGTCCGCCGCGGCGGCGGACAGGTCCGGGCGGCCCGAGCGGCCGGTGTCCGAGGCGACGCCGGCCGTGCCGTACTTCGTGAGCCGGGTGAGTTCGTTCCACAGCCCGCCGAAACGCGGGGGCACCCAGAGCGAAAGCGCGACGTGCGGCTGCTCGCCGCGGATCAGGTGGGTGCACACGATGGCCTGCGGTGGGAGGTCGAGCAGATCCACGAGATCGCGGGCCACGCGGTCCGCTTCCCCCAGCGTGCAGGTGCCGGTGTCGATGCCGAAACAGGTCACGAGGGCAGGACCCACATCGGATTGGTGTAGAACCACAGGTCCTCCCACGGGTCGGCATCGCCGGGAGTGTCCATCGCGGGGCCGGCCGGATCGACCGCCGCGCCCCGCGGGCCCACCGCGGCGCGCTTGCCGTCCGTGCCGCGCAGCCGGACGTACAGCGGTGCGCCGATCTCGCCCAGCGGGTGGCTCAGCTCCACGCGCCCGGTCGAGCGGCCCACCTCGAAGGACTTCACGACGCGCGTGCCCGGCGCGACGAAGGTGTCGCGGTCCGACACCGGGCCGGTCACGTCGCCCTGGATCACGTCGACGCGGGCGAGTGCCGGCACGAACTGCGCCCAGTTGGGCCCGTTCGCGAGATCGATGGTGATCACCAGGTCGACCGCGGTGCCGCGGCGGACGTGCAGCATGCCGCCGAGCGGCACCGAGCCGTGCCCGTCGCGCGCCCGCAGCCGCACGTCGAGGCCGCTGATCAGGCCGCCGTGGTCGAGCCACACCCGGCCCGCGCGGATGCCGTCCATCACCGCGGAGTAGGAGAACTCGGTCGCGCCGACCGTGGTCCGGCTGTAGCAGCCGGGCCAGAAATCGGTGTCGGTGAGGTTGAGGTCGGCGCCGTGGACCGGGTCGTCGTGGCGGCCGTGGGTGTCGAAATCGGTGCCGGGGGCGTGCACCGAGTTGTCCGCGTAGACGTGGTGCGAATCGGAGTTCGCGGTGACCCACCACGGCTTTCCCTCGGCGAGCAGGCTGTCCCACAGCCCGCCGACGGTCGCGGTCATCCAGTCGAACCCACCCCAGGTGCGGTAGCTCGCCGGCGGATAGCCGGGGAACGACTCCGCGCCCGGCGTGCTGTCGTAGATGCCGCGGGCGCCGCCGGGACCGTGCGGGGCGGGGAGCCCGGCGGCCTGGTGGCCGGGCGCGCCTTCCATACCGACCGCGATCTCGGGGGCAGCGTCGCGCCAGCCGCGGATCTCGTGCGGCGAGTCGATTCCCTTGCGCGCCGGGTGGTTCGCGAGGAACAACGCGTCGGCCACCCGGCGGCGGCGCACGGCGTCGGCGAGGAAGCCGACGCCCGCGACGGCGAGCGCCTCGTTGGCCGGGCTGTCGCCGGACGCGTTGTTGACCACGCCGTCGTAGGTGTTCTCGAACTCCTTGAGCAGCGAGACTTCGCCCGCGCCGGGGTGCACGAACACGGTGCCGTGCTCGGCGGCCGGGATGTTCCACTCCAATCCCTGGAACACCAAGGTGTCCGGGATCTGCTCGCGCGCCGCGACGATGTCGGGGTTGACCTTCTCGACGCCGATCCGCGCGTGCGTCTCGCCGCCGTGATCGGTGATGACGAGCCAGCCGAGGCCGTAGGCGTTCGCGTGCCGCACCTGGTCGATGACCCGGTACTTGGCGTCCTCGCTGTACTGCGTGTGGACGTGGTGGTCACCGGCGAGCCACAGGTAGCCGCCGCGGGGTGCCCGGCCCGGCGCGGAGGTCACGCCGCCAGTGGCCAGGCCCGCGCCCAGCAGCCCGGCACTGCGGAACACCGCGCGCCGCGAGAAGTCGGCGGGGCTGAGCTCCTCGTCCGGGATCGACGTGTCGGCGGCGGGGGTCAGCCCGGCCGGCTCGTGAGGATGGCGCACGGTTCCGAGCTTCTCGGGCACCGGCGAACCCGGCATGAACGCCGGAGGTGCATGAGTCATCGGGGACATGTCGGGGTAGACATGTGACCATTAGGTCACCTATTCTCAGGGTGTGACCGACGACGACCGGGTGTTCAAGGCACTCGCCGACGCCACTCGCCGGTTCCTGCTGGACCTGCTTTTCGCGCGTGACGGCCGCACGCTCACGGAGCTGGAGTCCGAGCTGGAGATGACCCGGTTCGGCGTGATGAAGCACCTGAAGGTGCTGGAGGACGCCGATCTCGTGGTCACGCGCCGGTCCGGGCGGGAGAAGCTGCACTTTCTCAACCCGGTGCCGATCCGGTCGATCCACGACCGGTGGATCGACAAGTACACCGAGCGCCAGGCCTCGGCGCTCACCGAACTCAAGGAAGAACTGGAAGGGGAACCATGACCACGACACAGGTGCACCGGATCTACATCAAGGCCACGCCGCAGAAGGTGTGGGACGCGATCATCAAACCGGAGTGGACCGACCGGTACGGCTACGGCGGGCTCACCGACTACGACCTGACGCCCGGCGCGAAGTTCGAGACCCGGCCCAGCCAGGCGATGATCGACGCGTCGAAGGCGCAGGGCTACCCCATCCCGGACGCGATCATCGACGGCGAGGTGGTGGAGGCGAAGCCGCCGAGCAGGCTGGTGCTGAAATGGCGGATGCTGATGGACCCGGGCGTGGCCGCCGAGGGCTTCAGCACCCTGACGTACGAGATCACCGAAGCCGCCGGCGGCGCGAAGCTGACCGTGCTGCACGACCTCGAGGACATGCCGAAACTGGCCTTCATGGTCGACGGCGGCGGCGAAGACGCCACCAACGGCGGTGGGGGCTGGCCGTGGATCCTCAGCGACCTGAAGTCGTTGCTGGAGACGGGGAAGACGCTCGCGCAGTGAGCTGGCGGGTGGGCCGGTGCGCCGGCCCACCCACTCAGCCGCAGGTCGCCTTGGCTGGTGGCGCGGCGGGCTCCTCGCCGGGCTCGCCGCGGCTGATCAGCCGCCGTTCTCCTTGCCGCGGATGCCCGAGGCGACCGCCAGTGCCAGCGCCAGCAGCACCGGGACGTTGTCCGCCGGCGCGGTCAGTTCGGTCTCGATCTGGTGCAGGTCACCGGTTTCGGCGAGTCGCACGGCGCGGGCCGCCATCGCCGTCGCGCGCAACGCGTCGCCGAGCAGGCCGATCCCGTCGTGTGGCTCGACGGGGCCGCCGCAGCTGCCGGACACCAGCGCCAGCACCTTGACCGCCCGCAGGTTCGTGCCGGGCAGCTCCCGCTCGATGTGGCCGAGGACGTCATAGGCCAGCCGCGTCGCCGGGGCACCGTCCGCGCGCCAGCCCAGCGACACCAGCCCGGCCAGCGGGTCGACCAGCTCCGGGCAGTCCAGCAGCTCGGCCGCCTCGATGATCATGCCGCGCGCCACCAGGTAGTGCGAGGGCACGATGCCGTCGGGCAGCGCGCGGGCGATGGTGCCCAGCACCACCCTCGCGAACTCCGCCTGCACCGGCCACGGCCACGACGTGACCTCAGCGGCGAACCGGTCCAAGCTGGCGATGTCCCGCTGCTGCGCGTAGTCGAGGAAGTGCTCGACCGCGATCAGCCAGTGGCTGTCGTCGTGGCGCCAGAGCTGGTCGATCAGCTCGGCCGCCAGGTCCTCGGGCACGACGGTGACGAGCAGCCGCGCCCACATCGCGACCAGCTCCTCGCGGTGCGCGCTGGCCTGGATCAGCTCGTCCAGCACGGCGTACGCCGCGGCCCGCACCGCGATCGTGCACGCGTCCGCGGTCCTGGCCACTTCGAGCGCCACGGCCGCGTCCCGGTCGGTCATCCGATGCGCCTTTCTGTGTGTTCCGGCGGTCTATCTTGCAATATAGAGCGCAATATTGGTCGGCAGCACCGGCAGCTTCCCCAGTTCTGCCGCCCGCCCCGGCATCATGGGGGCCTGCACCCGGACCCCAGGAGCGGCCATTGTCCCGGCGAGAGCTCGCCGCCGCGCGGATCGATCCGCGCCTGCACGAGGCGTACACGCGCTGCCGCACCCTCAACGCCCGCCACGGGCGCACCTACTTCCTCGCGACCCGGCTGCTGCGCCCGCACCAGCGGCCCGCGATCCACGCGCTGTACGGGTTCGCCCGCTACACCGACGACCTGGTCGACCACCCATCGCCGGGCGATGTCGGCGAGCGGCTCGCGCGCGTGCAGGCCGAGCTGGCGGACGGGTTGCGCACCGGGCGCTCGGCGCATCCGGTGCTGGCCGCCCTGATCGACACGACGAAGCGCTTCGGCATCGACCCGGCGTTCTACGCGGCGTTCCTCGCGTCGATGCGGATGGACCTCACCGTCACCGGCTACCCGGACCGGGCCAGCCTGCGCCGCTACGTGCACGGCTCCGCGGAGGTGATCGGGCTGCAGCTGCTGCCGGTCCTGGGCACCGTCGGCGACCCGGCCGAGGCCGCCCCGTACGCGGCCGCGCTCGGCGAGGCCTTCCAGCTGACCAACTTCCTGCGCGATATCGCCGAGGATCTCGACCGCGGCCGGGTGTACCTGCCGGCGGACGAGCTGCGCGCGTACGACGTGGACCGGGAGCTGCTCGCCTGGTGCCGCCGAACGACCCGGCTCGACGCGCGGGTGCGGCGCGCGCTGGCCGACCAGATCGCGTTCACCCGCGCGGTCTACCGGCGCGCACGGCCGGGCATCGCGATGCTCGATCCCGTGTCGCGCCCGTGTGTGGCGACGGCGTTCAGCCTCTACGCTCGGATCCTCGACCGCATCGAGGACCACGGGCACAACGTGTTCCACGTGCGGGCGCGAGTCGGCGGCGGGGAACGGCTGGCCCTGGCCGGCGGCGCGGCGGCGCGGGCGCTGTGGGCCCGGGCTGTGGGTTGAGGGAAGGCGGAGGATGGATCACTGGCAGTACTTGCTGTTGCTGGCCGCTTGCTTGCTCGTGACGCTGCCGCTGGAGCTGACCGGGTCGCGTGTGTACCGCCAGCCGGTGCGGCTGGCGCGCGCCGTCCTGCCGGCGGCCGTGGTGTTCCTGGTGTGGGACGTGATCGCGATCGCGGCCGGGGTGTGGAACTACAACCCCCGCTACCTCGTCGGCCTCACGCTGCCGTTCGGTGTGCCGCTGGAGGAGGCGCTGTTCTTCCTCGTGGTCCCGGTGTGCGGGCTGCTGACCTTCGAGACCGTGGAGCGGATGCTGCGGTGATCGGGTACACGCTGCCGGCGGCGCTGTCCGTGCCCGCCGTGGTCGCGGTCGAGCTGTGGTGGCTGCGCACGGGTCTGTTCCGCCGCCCGGCCTACTGGATCTCGATGGTCATTGTGCTGGCGTTCCAGATCCTCGTCGACGGCTGGCTGACGAAGCTGTCCGCGCCGATCGTGCGGTACGACCCGGACCAGCTGACCGGCCTGCGGTTCCCGTTCGACATCCCGGTCGAGGATTACCTGTTCGGGTTCAGCCTCGTCACGCTGACACTGCTGCTGTGGCTTCGGGGAAGGAAAACCGCATGACGCTGGAGGCGGCGTTCGATCGCGGCGCCCGCGCGTACGACCGGCTGGTCGGCCTCAACCCCGGCTACCACGATCACCTGCGCCGCTCGGCGCTGTCGATTCCCGTTGGCGCGCAACGGGTTCTGGACGCCGGTTGCGGTACGGGCGCCTCGACCCGCGCCCTGCTCGGCGTCGTCCCGGACGCGGAGATCGTCGCGGTGGACGCGTCGGCCGGCATGCTGGACGAGGCGCGCCGGAAACCCTGGCCGGACAAGGTGAGCTTCCTGCACAGCCGGATCGAGGACGCCGCGGTCACCGGACCGTTCGACGCGATCTTCTGTGCGTACCTGATCCGGAACCTGCCCGACCCCGGCGCGACGCTCGCCGCGATGTCGCGGCTGTTGCGCCCGGGCGGGGTGCTCGTCGTGCACGACTACAGCGTCGCCGACAGCCCGCGCGCGCGGGCTGATCTGGCACGTGGTGTGCTGGTCGGTGATCATCCCGCTGGGCAAGGTGGTCTCCGGCGACGCGAGCCTGTACCGCTACCTGTGGCGCAGTGTGCTGGACTTCGACGGGGCGACCGCGTTCACCGCCCGGCTGGGCCGGGCCGGGTTCACGGGGGTGCGCGCGAGCACGATGACCGGCTGGCAGCGCGGCATCGAGCACACCTTCCGCGCGGAGAAGCTGTGAGCGACCGCAGGCGCGTCCGATTCGCCGCACCCACCGGGCAGGACCGGGTACCGGAGCGCAGGCGGGTCGCCGTGGTGGGCGGCGGGATCGCGGGGCTGACCGCCGCGACCGCACTCGCCGAGCGCGGCGTCGAGGTCGAACTGTTCGAGCGCGAATCGTACTGGGGCGGGCGGGTCGGCGGCTGGACGACGGACCTGCCGGACGGCACCACGGTCGGGATGAGCCGCGGGTTCCACGCGTTCTTCCGCCAATACTACAACCTTCGCGCGCTGCTCGGCCGCGCGGGCGTCGACCTGCGGCCGGTGCACGACTACCCGCTGCTCGACGAACACGGCCACACCGACACCTTCCGCGGCATCCCCCGCACACCGCCGTGGAACGCGATCGGCTTCGCGTTGCGCAGCCCCACCTTCACGCTTTCCGCGCTGCGTAAGGTAAACCTGCGTGCCGCACTGTCGCTTGTGGACGTTTCGGTGCCGGGCACCTACGAGCGGCTCGACACGGAGAACGCGGCCGACTTCCTGGCGCGGGTCCGGTTCCCCGAGGCCGCGCGGCATCTCGCGTTCGACGTGTTCTCGCGGAGCTTTTTCGCTTCACCGGAGCGGCTTTCCGCCGCCGAGCTCGCGGTGATGTTCCACCTCTACTTCCTGGGCTCCGCCGAGGGCCTACTGTTCGACGTGCCGCGCGAACCGTTCCACACGCTGTGGAATCCCGTTGTCGAGCGGCTGCGCGGCCTCGGCGTGACGACGCGTCTCGAAACACCGGTCACCGCGATCGAGCCGGGTTTCACCGTCCACACTGGACAGAATTCGTACGAGGTCGACGCGGTGGTACTGGCGCTGGAGATCCCGGCGCTGCGGGAACTTGTTGCCACGTCAGGGTTGGGGCCGCCGGAGTGGCGTGAGCAGATCGCCGAGCAGCAGTCGGCGCCACCGTTCCTGGTGCGCAGGCTCTGGCTGGACCGGCCGGTGCGGGCGGATCGCTCCGCTTTCCTGGCCACGGGCGGCATGCCGCCGCTGGACAACATCAGCGTGCTCGAACGCTACGACGCCGATGCGGCCGCGTGGGCGCACCGCACCGGCGGATCCGTCGTCGAACTCCACGCGTATGCGGCCACGAACCGGGAAACGACGGCGAAGGAATTGCTGTCGCGGTTGCACGCCGTCTACCCGGAGACCCGGCGCGCGCACATCGTCGGTGAACGCGAGGAGTGGCGTGCCGACTGCCCATTGCTGGCGCCGCACACGTACTTCCGGCGCCCGCCGATCGTCACCCCGGTGCCGGGCCTGGTGCTGGCGGGCGACGGTATCCGGGTCGACCTCCCGGTCGCGCTGATGGAACGCGCGGCGACGACCGGCTGGCTCGCCGCCAATCACCTGCTCGGCGGCTGGCGGACCGCCGGGCACCCGATCACGACCGTGCCCACGCGCGGCCGCTTCGCGTTGTTCCGCGCCCTGAGCCGTGTTGGCCCGCCACGACCGTGAGTTGGCCGCGCACGCGGCAAAGTCAGCGACGCAGCGGGCCAACACGCCCGCGGGGCGGGCAAACACGCCGGGAGGTCAGGAGCGCAGGGCGTAGCGGCGTTCGGCGTAGGCGAGGTCGTCGCGCCAGAGGCGGGCCGCGGCGCGGCGCATGAGGGGGCGGATCGCCGGGGCGGCCTTGCGGGCCAAGGCGAACCCGGGGCGGTCCGACGTGGCGATGGTCGCCTCGATGACCGCCGTCCGGGGCCGGCCGTCCGCGCCCGGGCCGAGCGGGGTCGCGTGGGTCTCGACGACGCTGCCTTCGCCTTCGCCTTCGGTGATCGTCATGACGACCGTGCGCGGCTCGGGGCAGGCGAACTCGGCGCGCACCGGCACCCCGATCCCGGGCGCGACCCGGAAGGTCACGTCGACCACGAACCGGTCGTCGGGCGGCTCCGGCACGGCGCGCACGGTGAGCCGGGTGAACGAATACGGGTGGAACCACGAGCCGTGCCACGGGTCGAGGCGGTTGGCGATGATGTCGCCGGGCTCGCACACGCCGTCGACCCTCGTCACGACCGCGACGCTGCCCGCGAGCGCCGGGCGCGCGGGAAGGACCGGTTCGGGCAGCGGATCTTCGGGCCCGTCGAGCCGCACCCAGGCGAGCACGCCGTCGTCGTGGCTGGGCAACGGTTCCCAGCCGAACCGGCCGTCCGCCCCGACGGGCAGACCGTGCCAGCGGCAGACGAGCGTGTCGCACACGACGCGGCCGTGCGCGAGCGGCGCGCCCAGGTGCGGGCACTCCCCCGGGCCGACCAGCAGCGTGCCGGCCCGGTCCCGCCACGCGACGAGTTCCCGGCCGTCGACCCGGGTCCCGAATGGACGGTCCGCCCGGATGTCGGTGCTGGCGGCGAAGACGAACCAGTTGCCCGACGCGCGTGCCCCGGCCCGTTTCGCGGCCGCTTCGATCAGTGCGGGTGACGCGTCGCCGAAGGTAGGCTCCTGCGCGGACCACAGCGCGCGCGGCACTCGCTGGATCGGCCACCGACGTGCCATTCCGGCCCGCTCCCTCCACACTTGACGGTTGGATGGGCCCAGACTAGAAGGGAAAGCCATGATCTTCATTACCGCCAAGTTCCGGATCAAGCCCGAAGACGCGGACCGCTGGCCCGAGATCACGCGCGAGTTCACCGCGGCCACCCGGGCCGAACCGGGCTGCCTGTGGTTCGACTGGTCGCGCAGCCTCGACAACCCGGCCGAGTACGTGCTGGTGGAGGCGTTCCACGACGACGCGGCCGCCGCGCACGTGCAGTCCGACCACTTCAAGACCGCGCAGAAGACCCTGCCGCCGCACCTGGTGGCGACGCCGAAGATCGTGAACTTCCAGGTCCCGCAGGACGACTGGTCCGAGCTGGGTGAGCTGGCCGTCGAGTAGATGGCCGAGATCTGGCGGCTGGAGCCGGGGGTCAGCGGCTCCATCAGCCCGGAGAACTTCAGCGGTGCCAAGGGTGGCGGCGCCCGCGCCACCGGCGGCACCGGCGCGGCCGCGGCCCGCGAACTGGGCCGCGGCTGGAAGGTCTCCCCGTCGATCGTGCTCGGCGACGGCGACACCGCGACGCTCGCGGACATCACCGGTCCCGGCGTCATCCAGCACATCTGGCTCACCACCGACCGCGGGCGGCTGCGCTCGCTGGCGTTGCGGATGTACTGGGACGACGACGAGACCCCGGCGGTCGACGTGCCGCTCGGCGATTTCTTCTGCAACGGCTGGGGCGAGCTGGCGCTGGTCGACTCGGAGATGATCGTGGTCGCGCCGGCGGGCGGGCTCAACAGCTACTGGCCGATGCCCTTCCGCCGCCGCGCCCGGCTGACCCTGCACAACGCGAGCGGCGCCGATGTGCCGGTGTACTACCAGGTCAGTTACCGCCTGCGGGACCTCCCGCCGGAGACGGCGTACCTGCACGCCGCGTGGCGGCACAGCGATCCGCTCGGCTCGCCCGCGGTGCACACCATCGTCGACGGCGTGCGCGGTCCCGGGCAGTACGCCGGGACCTACCTCGCGATCGCCCCGAACGCGCCCGGCTGGTGGGGCGAGGGCGAGCTGAAGTTCTACCTCGACGGCGACCGGGACTTCCCGACCATCGCCGGTACCGGCACCGAGGACTACTTCGGCGGCGCGTGGAACTTCGACTCAGGCGGCCGGTACGTGCCGTACTCGACGCGCCGGCTGGGCCTGCCGCAGGTGCTGCCGCCGGACGAGATCTACCAGGCGCACCAACGGTTCGGCATGTACCGCTGGCACACGCCGGATCCGATCGCGTTCAGCCAGGACCTGCGGGTCACGATCCAGGCGCTGGGCTGGAAGTCCGGTGGCCGGTACCGGCCGCTGGAGGGCGCCGAGATCGCGACCACGGCCTACTGGTACGCGTGAGGAGTCAGTACGGGCGGTCGCCGGCGATCGCGACGCGTTCGGCGACGCGGACCTCCGGCGCGTAGTCGTTGACGGCGTAGTGCTGGGTCGCGCGGTTGTCCCAGAACGCGACCGCGTTTTCCGTCCAGGCGAAGCGGATCTGGAACTCCGGCACGTGTGCCTGGGCGAACAGCACCCGCAGCAGGGCGTCGCTCTCGGCGCGGTCCAGGCCGACGATGTGCGTGGTGAACGCGGGGTTCACGAACAGCGTCCGCCGCCCGGTCTCCGGGTGGGTCCGCACCACGGGATGCTCGACCGGCGGGAACTCGGCTTGCCGTGCCGCGAGGAACTCCGGGTCGGTGAACCGCGCGAACCCCGGCACGAAGTCGTGCACCGCGCGCAGCCCCGTGATGCGACGGCGGACATCGGCGGGCAGGTTGTCGTACGCCGCCGCCATGTCGGCCCACATCGTGTCGCCACCGGCCGCCGGCACCCGCACCAGCCGCAGCACCGAGCCGAGCGCGGGGTTGGGCCGGAACGTGACGTCGGTGTGCCAGATGTTCTCGAACGCCGGCATCGCCGCGTCGCGGGAGAACCGGGTGACGTCGTCGGAATCGCCGGCGGGCAGCAGCGGGTTGGTCTCCAGCTCGCCCCAGTTCCGGGCGAAGGCGCGCTGCTGGGCGGGCGTGATGTCCTGGTCGCGGAAGAACAGCACCTTCCACTCGAGAAACGCGCGGTGCAGCTCGGCGCGCACCGGCTCGGTCAGCGGGCGGGCGAGGTGCACGCCCTCGATCTCCGCGCCGATCACGCGGCCGAGCGGCCGCAGGCCGAACACGTCGTAGGGTCGCGACGGCACGCCTTCGGGCAGCCGGCGCAGGACGCGCGGGCCTTCCACGATGGTGGTGTCGGGTACGTGCGCAGGGCGCAGCACAACGGTGGTCATGTCGAACTCCTTGCTGGTGTGGAGGATGCAGTGGCCGGATCAGCTCGGCGGGGAGCCGAGGCGGCCACGTCGCAGCAGGAGCACACCCACGTTCGACATGCTCGGATGATCTCCGCCGGCAGGCGTGCGGGTCAAGGGTTTCCACTGTCCGGGACCCCATCGTTGTGCTTGACTGCTCACGGTTTTGTCGAAAACAGGAAGGGGTGCGGGTGGCGACCTGGGGCGAGCTCGTGACGTTCATCAAGCAGTCGTACCGGGTGGTGCGCGAGGAGCCCGGCGAGATCCGGATCCGGCTGCACTTCCGGAAGGACCCGGACGAACCGGAGCGCACGCAGACGGTGGTCATCGCGCGGGAGGTGCTGGACAAGCGCGAGGAGTGGGTGCAGATCGCGACCCCGTTCGCGCGCATCGACGAAGTGGACCTGCGGGCGGTCCTGGAGGAGATCGGGCACACCACGGTCGTCGGCGGCTGTGTCGTGATGGGCGACTACCTGGTGCTGCGGCATTCCCTGCCACTGGTCAACCTGGACATCAACGAGTTCACCGATCCGCTGGAGCTGGTCACCGGCGCCGCCGAGATCCTCGAAGAGGACTTCACCGGCCGCGACGACTACTGATCCGCCGTCAGCCCGAGCGGGCGACCAGCACCGGGCACTCGGCATGCTGCACGAGGGCCTGGCTGGTGGAGCCCAGCAGCAGCCCGGCGAACCCGCCGCGGCCACGGCTGCCGACGACGACCAGCCGCGCCCGGCTGCTCCAGTCGAGCAGGTGCTGGCGCGGCCGGTCCCGCTCGGCGACGTGGCGCACCGATACCCCCGGGAACTCCTCCCGCCAGTGCGCGAGCGCGTCGGCGAGCACCCGGCTTTCCCTGTCCCGCAACGGTTCGGCGGACATCCGCGCGGGGTCGGTCTCATGTGAGGCGTGCACCGCGACCAGCGGTGCCGCGCGTAGTGCGGCCTCCTCGAACGCCGCCGCCAGCGCGGGCTCGGCGGCCGGGCTGGTGTCCACGCCGACGACGACCGGGCCGTCCGGCCGGTCCTCCCCGCGGATCACCGCCACCGGGCATTTGGCCTGTGCGGTCAGCGCGGACGCGGTCGAGCCGGCCAGCAGGTCACCGAGCACGCCGCGCCCGGCCGAACCGAGCACGATCATCCGGGCGTCCGCGGAACGCCGTACCAGCAACGGGATCGGAGCCTCCACAGTGGACTCCTGCACGATCTCCAGTCCCGGGTACCAGGACCCGACGCCCACCACGGCGTCACGGACGATCGCCTCCGACGCGGTCCGCCGGGCCGTCAGCCAGCCACTCGGCGGGAGGACGTCGGCGTAGAAGGCGTCCGGGAAGCCGAAAGCGTTGATGACGAAGAGCGGCTCATGCCGCAGGGCGGCCTCCGCCGCCGCCCACGCCACGGCCCGCAGTGACGCGCGGGTGCCGTCGACTCCGGCCACGATGCCCCAGCTCATGCCGTCTCCTCGCGGTGGCTCCGCAGCGAGCATGCCACGCCGGAGCGTGCGGGCGAAGGGCACTTCGTCCTGCGACCGGGGTCTTTCGGCCGGCGAGCCGACTGTCCCCGGCTGCGAGGATCGGGGCATGAACAGCCGGAACCCGATGATGCCGGAGGCCGAACGCCGCGCGCGGGCGGTCCGTGCCGTGGCCGGAAGCGCCCGGGACGCGGCGGATCTGAAGGAGCTGCTGGACATCCTCGGCCTGGCGGCCACCGACGTGCTGCCGCCGCCGTCGCGGGTGCCGCGGCAGCGGGGCGCGCACCTGTCGATCGAGGAGCTGCACGCCCTGCCGGAAACCGCGGCCCGCCCCGGCGCGCCGGAAGTCCATTGTGGACCTCAGCCGGCGTCCTGCGGGCGGACGACCAGCACCGGGCACCGCGCGTAGTGCAGCAGCGCCTGGCTCGTCGACCCCAGCAGCAGCCCCCGGAACCCACCACGCCCGCGACTACCGACCACCACCAGCTGCGCCCGGGCACTCCACTCCAGCAACTGACGCCGCGGCCGGTCCTTGACCACCACTCGTTCGACACTCACGTCGGGGTACTTCTCCTGCCACCCAGCAAGGCTTTCCGCGAGTACCCGCGCCTGCTCCTGTCCGGACGGCTCGGTCTCCAGCAAGGCGTACTCCCACGGCACGATCGTGGCGTAGTCCATGTCGCTCCACGCGTGCACCGCCACCAACGACGTGCGACGCCACGCGGCCTCGTCGAACGCCACCCCCAGCGCACTGACACTCGTCGGGCTGCCGTCGACACCGACCACCACCGGGCCGCTCTGGCCCTCATCGCCACGCACGATCACCACCGGACACGCGCCACGCGCCGCGACGGAAACCGCCGTGGAACCAGCCAGCATCCCCTCGAACCCACCACGACCCGACGCACCCAGCACGATCATGCGCGCCCGCTGCGACAGCTCGATCAGCATCGGCACCGGCGGCATCCCCACCCGCTCCGTCGTCACGGCGAGATCCGGCGCTGCTTCGCGTGCCGCGGCGCTCGCTTCGGCCAGCTGCTGCTGCACGACCCGCTCCATGGCGTCGAACGCGTCCTGCGGGATGGGCAGGGACGGGCCGTAGTAGCCGAGTGTCGGGTCGATGCCCGACACGAGGTGCAGCGGAAGGTTGCGAGGCGCCGCCTCCGCGGCGGCCCACCGGGCCGCGCGCAGTGCCTGCGCAGACCCGTCGATGCCGACGACGATCGCACCGGTGCTGTCAGTCATGGATCCTCTCCCTGTCGCTGGTGGGGCGGTCGGCCCCCACGGTATGGACCGCACCGCGTGCCCGACTGTGGCCGAGCGTCCTGGAGTTTGAGGACTTACGACCCTGAACCGCGGCCGAGCCGGGCGAGCAGACTGAAGTCCAGTGTTGAAAAAACCATCCCGACCATTTCCTGGAGCGGCCATGACCGAGATCCGGCCGTTGACACCCAGCGAATGCCTCCGGCTCCTGTCCTCGCAGCCGATCGGCAGGCTCGCGTTCTCGGAAGACGCGCTGCCGATGATCCGGCCGGTCAACTTCTTCGTGCACGAGGGCGACATCATCGTGCGCACCGGCGTGACCGGCTCGATCGGCAAGCTCACCAACGAAGTCGTCGCGTTCGAGGTGGACAGCGTCGACCCGGTGACGCACACCGGCTGGAGTGTCGTGGTGATCGGCCGGGTCGCCCTGGTCACCGATGTCGACGACCTGGTCCGGCTCGCCGATCCGAGGCACCGGCCCTGGCCCAGCGGCGAGCGCAGCCGCTTCCTGCGGCTGCCGATCGAAATCATCAGCGGCCGCAGCCTGCGGCTCGCCGAGGCGGTCCCCGACTCCGCCACCAGCCAGGTCTAGACCGCACCACCGCCGCGAACGGGGCCGGCGTCCGATCCGGACTCCGGCCCCCGTGTCCATCGTGGACGGTCAGTGGTCGACCTTGAAGTAGGTGCCGGCGCCGTGGATGTCGTTGGACGGGAACTGCCCGCCGCCGATCGAGATCATCGTGTGGCCCGCGCCGCCGTTGCTGAAGAACGCCAGCCCGCCCGCGGGAACCTCGGTGTCGCCGGCATGCTTGTACGACGCGGGAATCTGGGTCCAGTGGACCGCCCTGGGTACAGCTGTTCGGGTCACCGGTGCCCGAGGTCGAGCAGACCTGGGTGGACCCGCCGCAGTCCGGCGCGACCCGGCCGTCCGACCCGGTGTAGGCACCGCACACCGACTCGGGTGTTGCAGTGATGGTGCACTCGGCGCCGAGGACCACCGCCGCCGCGGTGGGCAGCGTCGCGGACGGGACGTCGGTGACCATCGCGTCTGGGGTGGCGGGCCCGGATACAAGGGACGTACAAACGCTGGGCCGGATGGGTGAAAGCTGTCTCAGCCACCGGTGGTCCCGCCTCTGGTCTGACAGGGAGAGGGGAGACTCCGATGAGCACCACAACCATGCCGGAAGGCCTGGGGCTCTGGCAGCGGCTCGCCCGCAACGTCGTGGCCTGGTGGATGAACGTCCTGATCGCGTTCGCGGCGGCCGCCGCGGTCGTCGTCGCCGGGTTCCTGACCGACCGCGGCTGGCCGGACACCTCGCGGTGGGGCGCCGGCGCGCCGAAGGTGTTCGCGCTGTGGTGCCTGTCGTTCCTGCCGGGCTGGCTGTACGTCCGGTTCCTCTACGTGCGGGCGCACGCGGCGTGGACCGAGTACGTGCTCACCCTGCACCGCCTGGGCTGGGACCGCCCGGCCAACCTGCCCGAACCGGCGCCGAACTCCATCTACTACGCGAAATGGCAGGAGTGCGCGGGCGAGCGGCGCAAGGACCACATCTACCGCGAGAAGTTCGAGGCCTACTACGGACCGCTGCGCGGCGACGACAAGAGACTCGCGCTGAGCACCGAGTCCCTCTTCCCCGTCTTCATGTTCACCGCGGTGCTCGCGGTGGGCTGGGCGGCGATCCTGTGGGACACCTCGTTCCTCACCACCCCGGCGGACGTGTGGGACGTGCTCAAGTACGGCTTCATCGGGGCGTACGCGTTCGTGACCGGCATGCTCGTCCGCCGGTTCTTCCAGACGGACCTGCGCCCGAGCGCCTACACCTCGGCGATCCAGCGGATCGTGCTGGTGCTGCTGATCGTGGCGGTGGTGCACCAGGTCGCACACGCGATCGCACCCGCCACGCTCGCCGCCGAGATCGCGCTCGCGTTCATGATCGGGTTCTTCCCGCTCGCCGGGCTGCAGCTGATCAACCGGGTGGCGACGAGGGTGTTCGGCACGATCGTGCGGCCGCTGCGCCAGGACTACCCGCTCGACCAGCTCGATGGTCTGAACCTGTGGTACGAGGCGCGGCTGCTCGAGGAGGGCGTCGAGGACATGCAGAACCTGACCAGCATGAACCTCGTCGACGTCATCCTGCACACCAAGGTGCCTCCGGGGCGGCTGATCGACTGGCTGGACCAGGCGTTCCTGCTGACCCACCTGGATCCGACGAACCGCAAGGAGATCGAGCGGACCCAGCGCGACGGCGTGCAGCCCGACACGGAACCGCTGAGCGGTTCACAGGCCCGGATCGCGTTGCGGCGCGCCGGGATCCGGACCGCGACGGATCTGCTGAAGGTGTTCTGGTGCGACGGAAACTTCCGGATGCCCGCCGGGGTCGGGCAGGCACCGCTACCGACCGATCAGCTGCGGCTGCTCGTCGAGGTGCTCGGCCGCGAGCCGAAGCTGAGCGTCGTCCGGAACTGGCAGCACAGCGACGACCGCGCGTTCTGAACCAGGTGCTACCGGCGCGCGAACCAGGACCGGACGCGGTCGACCGGGCCCGGGTAACCCGCCGGCGACGCGAACTGCCGCCCCGCCGCGTGCCGGGGGCGGCGGGGCTGCGGCAGGTCCGGCGGGTCCTCGTCGGGCAGCATCTCCGCGGTGGGCCACTCGCGGGCGAGGGGCAGGCCGAGCGGCGGCGTCTCCGGCTCGAAGAACTCGGCAGGCCCGGAAAACTCCGAAACCTCTTGGGGCGCCGGGGAAGGCGGCTTCGGGTGCGGCATCGGCCGCAGGTTCACGATCGGGTACCGCGCGAACGGGTCGGCGGTGACCCGGCGGCCGCGCGGCCGCCGCAGTCCGAACAGCCCGAACAGTCCCAGCAGCCCGAGCAGGCCCCACGCCCCGTTGCCCATGATCGACATCCGGTCCCCATCACGCACCCTCCCGGAGCGGCTCCCCGGGTCCTCTCATACGTACCCCGGACCGCCGCGGATCGTCGGCCGAACCACTGGATGGGGTGACGCGAACCGCTCAGATGGCCCTCTCCCCCTTGCCCAGCACGACGATCCCGGCGGGGCTGACGTGGTAGTGCTCCCGGTCCCGTGTCAGGTCGACACCGATGTGCGCGCCCGGCGGCACGACCACGTTCTTGTCCAGGATCGCCCGCCGCACCACCGCGCCCGCGCCGACCCGCGCCCCGTCCAGCAGCACCGCGCCCTGCACGACGGCGCCGTTCTCGACGTACACGTCGGGTGAGAGCACCGAGTCGATCACCTGCGCGCCCGAGATGATGCAGCCGCCCGCGACGATCGACTGCTGCGCGGTGCCGCCCTCGACGAACTTGGCCGCCGCCCGCTGGCCGGGGTGCGCCAGGATCGGCCAGCGCCGGTTGTACAGGTTGAAGATCGGGTGGGTCGAGATCAGGTCCGTGTGCGCGTCGAAGTAGTTGTCGATCGTGCCGACGTCACGCCAGTACCCGTGGTCGCGCTCGGTCTCGCCGGGCACCTCGTTCGTGGCGAAGTCGTACACCGCCGCGTCGCCCCGCTTGACGAACGCCGGGATGATGTCGCGGCCCATGTCGTGCTTGGACCGCAGGTTCTCCGCGTCCGCGTGCAGCGCGTCGATCAGCGCCTGCGTCGTGAACACGTAGTTGCCCATGGACACATAGGACTCGCCGGGCGCGTCGGGCAGGCCGGGCGGATCGGCCGGCTTCTCCAGGAACGCCTCGATCCGGGTGCCGTCGGTGGTGTCGATGACGCCGAACGCGCTCGCCTCCGCGCGCGGCACCCGGATGCCCGCGACGGTCACGCCCGCCCCGGACTTCAGGTGCGCGTCGATCATCTGCCCCGGGTCCATCCGGTAGATGTTGTCGGCGCCGAAAACCGCGATATAGGCCGGATTCTCGTCGTAGACGAGGTTCAGGCTCTGGTGGATCGCGTCCGCGCTGCCCTGGAACCAGCGCGGCCCGAGCCGCTGCTGCGCCGGCACCGGGGTGACGTACTCGCCGCTGAGCGAGGACAGCCGCCAGGTGGTGCTGACGTGCCGGTCGAGGGAGTGCGACTTGTACTGCGTCAGCACGCAGATCCGCCGGATCCCGCCGTGCACGAGGTTCGACAGCACGAAGTCGATCAGCCGGTGCACCCCGCCGAACGGCACCGCGGGCTTCGCGCGGTCGGCGGTCAGCGGCATCAGGCGCTTGCCCTCGCCACCGGCGAGCACGATGCCCAGTACATCCTCGCTCATGACGACCTCCGTATCGCTTCGTAGATCCCGACCGTCCGCGCGGCGATGGCGGCCCAGCCGAACTCCTCGACGGCCCGGGCCCTGCCCGCGGCCCCCATCGCGCTCGCGCGCTCCGGGTCCCCGGCGAGCTCGTCGACCCGCGCGGCGAGCCTGGCCTCGAACGCGGCGGGCTCGCGCTCGTCGTAGTGCACGAGCAGCCCGGTCACGCCGTCCTCCACCACCTCCGGGATACCCCCGACGTCGCTGGCCACAACCGCCGTTCCGCATGCCATCGCTTCGAGGTTCACGATGCCGAGCGGTTCGTACACCGACGGGCAGGCGAACACCGCGGCGTGCGTGAGCAGCTCGACGACCTGGTCGCGGGGCAGCATCTCCGGGATCCAGAACACGCCGTCGCGCTTGGCCTGCAGGTCGGCCACCAGCCCACGGAACTCGGCGTCGAGCTCAGGGGTGTCCGCGCCGCCGGCGCACAGCACGACCTGGATGCCGGGCGCGAACGCCGACGCCGCGCGGACGAGATGCGGCACGCCCTTCTGGCGGGTGATGCGGCCGACGAACAGCACGTACGGCCGGTCCGGGTCGATGCCGTGCGCGCGGACCGCGTCGGTGCCCGAAACCGGTTGGTACAGCTGGGGATCGATGCCGTTGTGCACCACGTGCACCCGCTCGGGCAGCACCGCGGGATAGGCGTCGAGGACGTCGCGGCGCATCCCGGCGCTGACCGCGATCACCGCGTCCGCCGATTCGTACGCGGTCCGCTCGATCCACGACGAGACCCGGTAGCCGCCGCCGAGCTGTTCGGCTTTCCACGGCCGCAACGGTTCCAGCGAGTGCGCGGTGAGCACGTGCGGGATGCCGTGGTTCAGCTTCGCCAGATGCCCGGCGAGGTTCGCGTACCAGGTGTGGCTGTGCGCGAGATCATGCCCGGCGAGCGCGTCCGCCATGGACACCGCGATGTCCATCGTGGCGAACGCCGGCTGCCGGTAGCCGTGCGGGTCGGTGTGCCCGCGCGCGCCGTCGCGGTCGGCACCCCAGCAGTGCACGTCGAGGTCGACGAGCGAGCGCAGCTCGCGGGCGAGGAACTCGACGTGCACCCCGGCACCGCCGTAGACGTCGGGCGGGTACTCGCGGGTGAGCAGGCCGACTCTCATGTCCCGACCCTAAGGGCACGGGCAAGGTTTGACCGATGGATTCGCTGTGACCACGGGAAAAACGGCGCACGAACTCCCGGTCAGACGCGGCCGGGGCGCTCGTCCCCGGCGGGCAGCGGGGTGAGCGTGCGGACCGCGAGCGGCTCGGCGAGCAGCCCGTCGAGTGCCTGGCCGAGGGCCACCAGCGCCGGGCCCTTGCCGTGGGTCCGCAGCGCGTCGGTGGACGCCCACTTCTCGATCATCACGAACGTCGAGGGCGAGCGCGGGTCGCGGTGCAGGGCGTACAGCTCGCAGCCGGGTTCGGCGTGCACGGCGGGGACCGCGGTCCGGAACGCCTGTTCCACCTGGTCTTCCTTGCCTTCGACGGCGACGGCGGTGGCCACCACGACGATGGGGTCGTTCGAGCTCATGGGACTCCTCACGCGAGACGAGAACTCGATCATGCCTCACCGGCCGCGTCACTCGATCGGGTGGTACCGCGGCACCGCTCGTCCCGATCCGGCATCCGGCCCTTCTCACACGTCGGGCAAAGGCACCAGAGGCGCCGCCACGCCTCCCGCCGCTGCCTACGGGTCGCCGGTCCGATCGCGACAGCCCCCCGAGCGATCGGACCGGCCCCTTCACCACCCGGCTAGGGTCGGAGACCATGCGCATCCTGATCTCCGCGGACATGGAGGGCGCCACCGGCGTCACCTGGACCGACGACGTCGTGCCGGGAACGCCGCAGTGGCAGCGCTTCCGGCACCTGTTCACCGGGGACGTCAACGCCACGATCGCCGGCCTGCACACCGGCGGCGCGAACGATGTGCTGGTCAACGAGGCGCATTCGTCACAGCGGAACCTGCTGCTGGAGGAGCTCGACGCCCGGGTGCGGATGCTCACCGGCCGGCACAAGCCGCTGTCGATGATGCAGGGTATCGACTCCGGTGTGGACGGTGTCGTGTTCGTCGGCTACCACGCCGGCGCCGGGGCGGACGGGGTGCTGGCCCACACGTACCTGGAGAACCAGATCACCGGCGTCTGGCTCGACGGTGTCCCCGCGAGCGAAGGCCGGCTCAACGCCGCGCTCGCCGCGGAGTACGGCGTGCCGGTGCTCATGGTCACCGGCGACGACAAGACCTGCGAGGACGCCCGCGACTACGCGCCGGACGCGATCGGTGTGGCGGTGAAGGAATGCGTGAGCCGGTACGCCGCGATCTGCACACCGCCGGAGCGGACGATGACGTCACTGCGGCTAGCGGCGGAGCGCGCGATGGAACGCGCGGGGCGGTACGAGCCCCGGCGCGCCCCCCATCGGATCGACGTCGAGTTCGACGCCACCCATCTCGCGCAGGCCGC
Source organism: Amycolatopsis sp. GM8 (assembly GCF_021653975.1). Lineage (GTDB taxonomy): Bacteria > Actinomycetota > Actinomycetes > Mycobacteriales > Pseudonocardiaceae > Amycolatopsis_E. Next base: position 674,007 of record NZ_JAJKFK010000004.1, read on the forward strand.
CGCCGTGGTCCCGACGGTGGAACAGACGGCGGTGCGTAGGGTCGGTTTCGACGCACCGGACATGACCGGGGCGATGAAGGCGTTCAAGGTGGTCACCGCGATCGCCGCGGGCGCGGTACAGGGGATCTATGGCTGACGTAGTGGAGCTGTGCTCCCGGCTGGTGCGGTTCGACACCACCAACCGCGGGCTCGGGGACGCCGAGGGCGAGCGCGAGGCGGCGGAGTTCGTCGCGGGTGTGCTCTCCGGCGCCGGGATCGAGCCGAAGATCCTGGAGTCCGCGCCGCGGCGGGCGAACGTGCTCGCCCGCGTGCCCGGTACCGACCCGACGCTGCCGCCGCTGCTGGTGCAGGGACACCTCGACGTGGTGCCGGCCGACCCCGCCGACTGGTCGGTCCCGCCGTTCTCCGGCGAGGTCCGCGACGGCTACCTGTGGGGCCGCGGCTCGGTGGACATGAAGGACTTCTGCGCGATGGTGCTCTCGCTCGTCGCCGACGGGCTGCGGCCGCGCCGCGATCTCGTGCTGGCGTTCGTCGCCGACGAGGAGGACCGCGGCGAGTGGGGCGCGCACTGGCTGGTCGCCGAGCACCGCGAGTTCTTCGACGGCTGCGCCGCGGCGATCAGCGAGTCCGGCGGCTACACGTATCACGTGCCGGCCGCGGACGGGCGGACCGTGCACCTCTACCCCATCGGGACGGCCGAGCGCGGGACGGCGCACCTGCGGCTGACCGCCCGCGGCCGCGCGGGGCACGGTTCGCGGCGCAACGACGAGAACGCCGTGGTCCGGCTCGTCGGCGCGCTGCACCGCATCGCCGCGCACCGCTGGCCGGTCCGGCTCACCCCGGCCGTCGAGGCTTTCCTTGTCCGCACCGGGGAAGCGCTCGGTATCGAGGTCGATCTGTCCGATGTGGACGGTACGCTGGCGCGGCTCGGCCCGGCCGCGTCGCTGGCCGAGAACACGGTCCGCGCAAGCAGCACGCCGACCATGATCGACGCGGGTTACAAGGTCAACGTGATCCCGAGCGTCGCGCGGGCGCAGGTGGACGTCCGGACCCTGCCCGGCACCGAGGAAGACGTCCTGGCGACGATCGACACGCTGCTCGGGCCCGGCGTCGAGCGCGAGTTCGTCTCGCACATGCCGCCGGTGCAGGCGCCGGCCGACTCGCCGTGGTTCACCGCGATGGCCGGCGCGATCCGCGCCGAGGACCCGGAAGCCGTCGTGGTGCCGTACTGCATGGGCGGCGGCACCGACGCGAAGGCGTTCAGCCCGCTCGGCATCGACTGCTACGGGTTCGCACCGCTGTGGCTGCCCGCGGGTTTCCCTTACCGCGCCATGGCACACGGCGTCGACGAGCGGGTGCCGGTCGAGGGGCTCGAGTTCGGCAAGCGCGTGCTGGGACATCTTCTTTCCACCTGCTGACGGATCATGTTGCCTGCTCACTTTACAAACTGTATGGTGAGTTCATGCGGGGCGCGCGCGAGGAACAGAAACGGCTGACTCGCAACCGGATCCTCGACGCGGCGGTGACGGTGTTCCGCGAGAAGTCGTTCGTGGACGCCACGATGGACGACATCGCGCACACGTCGGGCGTCAGCAGGGTGACGATCTACGCCCACTTCAGCGGCAAGACCGAGATCATCCGGGCACTGTCGGGCCGCGTGTACGAGGTCTCCACCGCGATCTACGCCGACCTGGCCGCCCGAGAGGTCTGGACCACCGCCGCGATCCGGGAGTGGCTGGACGTCGCGGAGGCGCACTGGCAGCGGCTGGCGCCGATGATCCTGGTGCTCAGCGCGGCCGCCGACGTCGTGGTCGACGGCGGCACCCGTGATCGCTACGTCGCCGCCCGCGAGCACTACGTGGCCCTGCTCACCGAAGATCGCGGTCGCTGGCGTGACACTCCGCGCGCGGAGGCCCGGCAGCGGGCCCTGATGGCCGTGCTGCAGCTGGACTCCTTCCTCGGGGTCTACCTCGCGGTCGGCTGGAAGTTCGAGACCGCCGATCCGCTCGACCTGCTCGCGGACACCCTCTGCCACATCCTCGGCCCCGCGCTGACCCGCTGAGTCCTTTTCGGAGCGTCCACTTTGGAGGTTGCGTGACCACCACCGAACCGAAGGCCTTCCCGTTCACCGAGCTCGTGCGACTCGACGTCGACCCGTTGCTCGCACAACTACGCCGGGAAGAACCGTTGTGCCGCGTGCAAATGGCGTACGGCGAGCCGGCGTGGCTGGCCACCCGGTACGAGGACGTCAAGATCGTGCTCGGCGATCCCCGGTTCAGCCGCGCCGCGGCGACCGGCCGCGACGAACCCCGCATGCGGACCCACCGCCCGCAGGACGGCGGCATCCTGTCGCTCGACCCGCCCGACCACAGCCGGTTGCGCAGGCTGGTGTCGAAGGCGTTCACGATGCGGCGGATCGAAGCGCTGCGGCCGCGGGCGCAGCAGATCGCCGACGGACTCGTCGACGCGATGCTGGCCAAGGGCGCGCCCGCGGATCTCGTCGAGGACTTCGCGCTGCCGCTGCCGATCACCGTCATCTGCGAGCTGCTGGGGGTCCCCGTCGAGGACCGGACCGAGTTCCGGGTCTGGTCGGACGCCTTCCTGTCCACCTCGAAGTTCACCTTCGACGAGGTGGTCGAGAACGTGGGCAAGCTGCGGGCGTACATGACCGGCCTGATCGCCGAGCGCCGCGAGACCCCGCGGGACGACCTGCTCGGCGCGCTCGTGGTGGCGCGCGACGAGGAGGACCGGTTGTCCGAGGAGGAAATGCTGTCGCTGGCGGAGGGCCTGCTCGTCGCCGGGCACGAGACGACGGCCTCCCAGATCCCGAACTTCGTCTACGTGCTGCTCACCAACCCCGGCCAGCTCGCCATGCTGCGCGCCGACCTGGATCTGGCGCCGCGGGCGGTCGAGGAGCTGATGCGCTTCGTCCCGCTCGGCGCGGGCGGCGGCGTCGCCCGGTATGCCGTCGAAGACGTCGAGCTCAGTGGCGTGACCGTCCGGGCGGGCGAGCCCGTGGTGGTCAACCTGGCGTCGGCCAACCGCGACGAGTTGGTCTACACCTCTCCGGATGAGCTGGACCTGCTGCGCAAGGAGGCCTCGCACGTCGGTTTCGGGCACGGGCCGCACCACTGCCTCGGCGCCCCGCTCGCCCGGATGGAGCTGCAGGTCGCGCTGCGCACCCTGCTGGAACGGTTGCCCGGCCTGCGTTTCGCGGGGAGCGAAGGGGACGTCCGGTGGAAGTCCGGGGTGGCCACCCGCGGGCCCGAGCACCTGCCGCTGACATGGGATCCGTTCGGCTGAACGTGTTGTCCTGTTTCGGCCAGAATTCACCGGAATCCTTGACGTGCCAGGGGCCCGCGAGTTGAGCTTCCGCTCATGGTCCGAACCAGAGTCGTGTCGGTACTGGTGTCCGCCGTCGCCCTCGTGGCCGGGTTCGCGCCCGCGGCGACGGCGGCCCCGCCCGCGCTGAGCTTCTCGTCGTCCTTCGAGCCGGGCGATCCCCAGCCCGCGGTCGACACCGTCGAAAAGTCCTCCGGTGTCAACGGCGCCAACGGATCCGCCGTCCCCGGCGACATCCGCGGTAAGGTCACCGACGTCACCGCGAGCGACGAGAACACCGACGGCGGCGAGATCGCGGTCAACCTCCTCGACGCCAGCCCCGACACGAAATGGCTCGCCTGGGAGCCGACCGGCTGGGTGCGGTTCCAGCTGTCCGAGCCGGTCGCGATCACGCACTACGCGCTGACCTCGGCCAACGACGCGCCCGAGCGTGACCCGAAGGACTGGACACTGGAGGGCTCGGCCGACGGCCAGGTCTGGACCACGATCGACCAGCAGACCGGCCAGTCGTTCGGAAAGCGCTTTCAGACCACCACCTACCAGCTTCCATCGGCGGTGACGTACCAGTACTACCGGCTGAACGTCACGGCGAACGCGGGCGGCCCGATCCTGCAGCTCGCGGAACTGTTGCTGGCGAACGACGAACCGGCCCCGCCGCCTCTGCCGTACATGCGCAGCTACCCCGACAGCGGACCCGTGGGCGGCTACAGCAGCAAACCCCACGCCGGCTTCACCGGCCTGCACGCGTTCCGCTACTCGGGCACGCAGACGAGCGACGGCCACGGCTACTCCTACAACCGGATGTTCGACGTGCGGATCCCCGTGCGGCCGGACACCGAGCTGTCGTACGAGATCTTCCCCCAGTTCACCGGCTCCGACCTGCGGTACCCGAGCACGAACGTGGCGCTCGACCTGATGTTCACCGACGGCTCGCGGCTGAGTGATCTCGGTGCGACCGACCAGTACGGCTTCACCCTCTCGCCGCAGGGCCAGGGCGCCGGGAAAGCCTTGTACACCAACCAATGGAACCTGATCCGCGCCCAGCTCGGCAAGGTCGCGCGGGGCAAGACCATCTCCCGGATCCTCGTCGGCTACGACAGCACGGCCGGCCAGGCGAGCTTCGGCGGCTGGGTCGACGACGTGCGGCTCGCGCCGAACACCCAGCAGCCGGCCGCGCACCTGTCGGACAACGTCCTTACCACGCGCGGAAGTAACGCGAACGGAAACTTCTCGCGCGGAAACAACTTCCCCGCGACCGCCGTGCCGCACGGGTTCAACTTCTGGACCCCGGAGACCGACGCGGGTTCGGACAGCTGGCTGTACCGGTACCAGGAGAGCAACAATGCGCAGAACCTGCCGACACTGGAGGCGTTCGGGCTGAGCCACGAGCCGAGCCCGTGGATGGGTGACCGGCAGACGTTCCAGATCATGCCCTCGACCGCGGCGGGCGTGCCCGACGGCAACCGCACCGCCCGCGCCCTGCCGTTCAAGCACGACAACGAAACCGCGCGCCCCTACTACTACGGTGTGCGGTTCGAGAACGGGATGACCGGCGAGATCGCGCCGACCGATCACGCCGCGATGTTGCGGTTCACCTTCCCCGACGGCAACGCGAACCTGATCTTCGACAACGTCCGGAACGAGGGCGGGCTCACCCTCGACCCGGCGACGAACTCCCTCTCGGGCTACTCCGACGTGAAGAGCGGCCTGTCCGCGGGCGCCGGGCGGCTCTACGTGTACGCCAGCTTCGACCAGCCGGTGAGCACCGGCGGGATGCTGCCCGGCGACGGCCGCGACAACGTGCGCGGGTACCTGAAGTTCGGCGGCACGACCGTGACGATGCGGATCGCGACCTCGCTGATCAGCGTCGACCAGGCGAAGAAGAACCTCGGCCTGGAGATCGCGCCGCGGGCGTCGTTCGAGTCGGTGCGCGACGCGGCGCAGGCGGCCTGGGACAAGCAGCTCGGCGTGATCGAGGTACGGGGCGCGAGCCAGGACCAGCTGACGACGCTGTACTCGAACCTCTACCGCCTGTTCCTCTACCCCAACTCGGGCTTCGAGAACGTCGGCACCGCGCGGCAGCCGAAATACGCCTACGCGAGCCCGTTCACCCAGCAGGTCGTCGACGGCAAGCTGTATGTGAACAACGGGTTCTGGGACACCTACCGCACCACCTGGCCCGCCTACGACCTGCTGTCCCCGGACATGGCGGGCACCATGATCGACGGGTTCGTGCAGCAGTACCGCGACGGCGGGTGGATCGCCCGCTGGTCGTCCCCGGGTTACGCGAACCTGATGACCGGCACCAGCTCCGACGTCGCGTTTGCCGACGCCTATCTCAAGGGCATCAGGAACTTCGACATCCAGAGCGCGTACGACGCGGCGATCAAGAACGCGACCGTGACACCGCCGAACGACAGCGTCGGCCGCAAGGGCCTCGACAGCTCGATCTTCCTCGGCTACACCCCGGCCACCACGGGTGAGGGCATGTCGTGGGGAATCGAGGGCTACGTCAACGACTTCGGCATCGCGAACCTGTCGAAGAAACTCGCCGACGAGGCGAAGCCGGGCGACCCGCGCAAGCAGGAGTACCTCGACAACTACACGTACTTCCTGAACCGGGCGCAGAACTACGTGCACATGTTCGACCCGAGCGTCGGGTTCTTCCAGGGCCGCAACCCCGACGGCAGCTTCCGGACCCCGGCCGGGCAGTACGACCCGCGCAGCTGGGGCGGCGACTACACCGAGACCGATGGCTGGGGCATGGCGTTCACCGTGCCGCAGGACGGCCAGGGCCTCGCCGATCTCTACGGCGGCAAGCAGGGGCTGGCGAACAAGCTCGACCAGTTCTTCGCCACGCAGGAGACCGCGACGTTCCCCGGTGCTTACGGCGGCACGATCCACGAGATGCGCGAGGCGCGGGACGTGCGGATGGGCCAGTACGGGCATTCGAACCAGCCCTCGCACCACATCCTCTACATGTACGACTACGCGGGCCAGCCGTCGAAGACGCAGGCGAAGGTCCGGGAAGCGCTTTCCCGGCTGTATGTGGGGAGCGAGATCGGCCAGGGCTACCCGGGCGACGACGACAACGGCGAGATGTCCGCCTGGTACATCTTCAGCGCGCTGGGCTTCTACCCGCTGCAAATGGGCAGCCCCGATTATGCTGTCGGCTCGCCGCTGTTCCAGCAGGCGACGATCCATCTGCCGGGGCGGGACCTGGTGATCAACGCGCCGAAGAACTCCGCGAAGAACGTCTACGTGCAGGGGCTGCGGGTGAACGGGCGGCCGTGGACCTCGACCTCGCTGCCGCACGACCTGCTGGCCCGCGGCGGGACGCTCGACTTCGACATGGGCCCGAACCCGTCGCGCTGGGGCACCGGCCCGTTCGACGCGCCGGACTCCATCACGAAGGGCGACCAGGCCCCGGTGCCGCTCGCCGACGTCACCGGTCCCGGCAAGGGCACCGGTTCGCCCGCCGCGCTGTTCGACAACACGTCGAAGACGGAGGCGCAGGCGTCCACGGTGCAATACCAGCTCTCGGCCCCCGGCGACCCGGTTTCGTCCTACACGCTGACCTCGGGCGCCGGGCCCGGCGGGGATCCGGCGGCCTGGACGCTGAGCGGCTCGACCGACGGGCAGCACTGGTCGACCCTGGACAGCAGGCAGAACCAGACGTTCACCTGGCGCGACCAGACCCGCCCGTTCCACGTCGCCCATCCCGGCGCCTACACCTACTACCGGCTGCAGTTCACCGGGCCGGTGACGCTCTCGGAGGTGGAACTCCTCGGCAAGCCGCGCTGAGGACAGCCGCCCGCACCCACCCGGCGGCTCAGCCACCGGATGAGGGCACGTTGACCTGCCCGGACGTGTCGTCTGCCTTGCCGAGCAGCCGCGGCGGTTACGGTGGGCAGGTGACTGCCGACCGGTTCCACTCGTCCTTCGAAGAAGGGGACCCCGTCCCGCTGGCCGGTGCGGTCGGCACCGGGCCTTCGCGGTCGCCGACAGCGAAGGCCGGCGCCGGCTTCACCGGGCTGCGGGCCCTGCGGTACGAGCGACCGCGCCGGGCCCGGCTGTTCGACGTGGACGTTCCGGCCGGTGAGCACACCGAACTGTCCTATGTGGTCTTTCCGGAGGACGGCCTGTCGATCGCGGTGGACGCCGAACTCGACGACGGCAGCGGCCTGCCGGGCACGCTCGACCCCAAGACGTTGTACCCGAACCAGTGGAATCTCGTGCGGCGGCCGGTCCCGTCGGGCCGGACCGTGCGGGCGATCGTCCTCGACGGGCCGGACGCGACGGGCTGGCTCGACGACGTCCGCATCGCCGACCGGCCCCCGCGGCGGCAGGATCCTGTCGACCGGGTGCGCACCACGCGCGGCACCCATTCCAGCGGAGAGTTCTCGCGTGGCAACACTTTTCCGGCAACGGCCGTGCCGCACGGGTTCAACTTCTGGACCCCGGTGACCGACGCGTCCTCGACCACCTGGCTGTACGAGTACCACCGCCGCAACGACGACGCGAACCGGACGCGGCTGGCCGGGTTCGCGCTGAGCCACCAGCCCAGCCCGTGGATGGGCGACCGGCACACCTTCCTCATCGTGCCCGAGGGCGACCTCGCGTTCGGGCACGAGCACGAGACCGATCGCCCGTATCACTACGGCGTGCGGTTCGACGGCGGACTCGCGGTGGACCTGGCGCCGGCGGATCACGCGGCGTTGTTCCGGTTCGCCTTTCCTGACAAGGCCGTCGTGCGGTTCTCGTGCAAGAAGGGCGGTGTCCGGGTCGACGCGAAAACCGGCGAGGTCACGGGATACACGTCGGTGCGCAGCGGGCTTTCCGCCGGGGCACGGCGGATGTTCGTGTACGGCACCTTCGACCGCCCGGGCCGGCGGGACGGCAAGGGGCTCGCGTTCGACACGTCAACCGTCTCGTTGCGCATCGCGACCTCGTTGATCAGCCTGAAGCAGGCGAAACTGAACCTCGACGCGGAAATCCCCGCCGGCACGACCTTCGAGCAGGTGCGGGACAACGCCCGGCAAGCGTGGCAGGACCTGCTGGGCCGGATCGAGCTCGACGGCGCGACCGAGGACCAGCTGACCACCTTCTATTCCTGTCTGTATCGCCTTTTCCTCTACCCGAACTCCGCGCATGAGGAGACGCCGTCCGGGCGCAGGCACGCGAGCCCGGTGGTGCGCCGCCGGTGGCCGAGCACCCGGAAGCGCACCGGCGCGAAGGTCGTCGACGGGCCGATGTCGGTCAACAACGGGTTCTGGGATACGTATCGCACGACGTGGCCCGCCTACGCCCTGCTCACGCCGGGCCGGTGCGGCGAGCTGATCGAGGGATTCGTGCAGCAGTACCGCGAAGGCGGGTGGATCGCGCGGTGGTCCTCCCCCGGCTACGCGGATCTGATGACCGGCACCAGCTCGGACGTCGCCTTCGCCGACGCCTACCTGAAAGGGGTGCGCGGGTTCGATGTGCACGCCGCACACGAGGCGGCGCTGAAGAACGCGACCGTCGCTGCGCCGAACCGTGCGGTCGGCCGCAAGGGCCTGACCGAGTCGATCTTCCTCGGCTACACGCCGCTGACGACACCCGAAGGCCTTTCGTGGGCGCTGGAGGCGTGCGTCAACGACTTCGGGCTGGCGAACCTGGCGCAGGCATTGGGAAAACCCGGTGAGGCGAAGTACTTCCGCCAGCGCGCCCTGCACTACGTCCACCATTTCGACGAGCGCATCAGCTTCTTCCAGGGCCGCCACCGCGACGGCCGCTGGCGCTGGGCGCCCGACAAGTACGATCCGGCGCGCTGGGGCTCCGACTACACCGAGACCGACGGCTGGAACATGGCGTTTTCCGTGCCACACGACGGAAACGGCCTCGCGAACCTGTTCGGCGGACGCGCCGCACTCGAGTCCAAACTGGACACTTTCTTCGCCACGCCCGAGACCGGGCTCAACACCGGGTCCTACCGTGGCGTCATCCACGAGATGACCGAGGCGCGGGACGTCCGGCTCGGCCAGTACGGGCATTCGAACCAGCCCTCGCACCACATCCCGTGGATGTACGCCTTCGCGGGCGCGCCCGCGAAGGCACAGGCCGTGGTCCGCGAGGTGCTCACCCGGTGCTACCTCGGCAGCGAGATCGGGCAGGGCTACCCCGGTGACGAGGACAACGGCGAGATGTCCGCGTGGTACGTCTTCGCGTCGCTCGGCCTGTATCCCCTTTCGGTCGGCAGCCCCGTATATGTGCTGGGCGCGCCGCTCTTCCCGCGCGCGGAGATCGCGCTGGAGAACGGGAAGCGGCTGGTGATCACGGCCACCGGAAGTGGGCCGTACGTCCAGGACCTGCGCGTGAACGGCACGCCGCACGAGGAGTCCTGGATCTCCCACGACGTGCTGACCGCGGGCGCGACGCTGGAGTTCACGCTCGGCGAGCAGCCGTCCGGCTGGGGCACTCCCCCGCCCTCGCTCACCGAAGGCGAACACCCGCCGCGCCCGCTGACCGACCTCGCCGGGCACGCCCGCCCGGACCTCGCCGCGCTGTTCGATGACACCAGCCGGACCCAGATCACCTTCGACAGCGCGACCCCCGCCATCGAGTACACAGTGGACGGTCCGCCGCGGCCGGTGGAGATCTACACGCTGACCTCCGGCACCGGTGGCGCACCCACGTCGTGGATCCTCGAAGGGTCCGATGACGGGCAGCGCTGGTCCGAGCTGGACCGCCGCACGGACGAGACTTTCCCGTGGCCGCGTCAGACCAGACCGTTCGCGCTCGCCCGGCCCGCGGCGCACGCGCGCTACCGGCTGCGCTTCACCGCGTCGACCAAGCGAAAACTGTCGCTGGCGCAATGGGAACTGCTGGCCGGTGAGGGCTGATGGACACGCTGCGGACGACGTTCGAGCGGCTGCGCGACCGCCTCGTCGCGGCCGATCCCGGGCTGCTCCGGTTGCGGCTGGCGTTGCTCGCCGTCGGCGGCATCGTGCTCGCGATCGTCGTGCTCGGCCTGCTCGGCCGCCCCATCCCGACAATCCTGGTCGCCGCGATCGCGGCCATGCAGTCGGCGTTCACCGTCAACGACCGGACCGAGCGCGCGCAGGCGATCACCCTGGTGCTGGCGTTCTGCGCGGGCGCGGCGACGCTCACCGTCGCCTCGCTCGGTATCACCCGCCCGCCACTGGACAGCGTGCTGTTCATCCTGCTGATCTTCGTGGCGGTGTACGCGCAGCGGTTCGCGCCACGCGGCCCGGCGCTCGGCGCGCTCGGGTTCTTCATGTTCTTCTTCGCGATGTTCCTGCAGATCCACTTCGACCAGCTGCCGCCGTACCTGGAGGCGCTCGCGATCGGGATCGCCGCCGGCGCCGTCATGCGCTTCGTGGTGCTGCGCCGCAACCCGAGACGCGAGCTGGTGCGCATCCGCGGCGCGTTCCGGGCCAGGCTCGGCCGGCACGCGGCCGCCGCGGCCGCGTATCTCGCCAGCGGGGGCAGTGAACGGCGGCGCAACCAGCTGGCGCGCGCGGACTCCCGGTTGCACGAAGCGGTGCTGATGATCGACGACGCCATCGACGACGTGCTCGACCCGCCCGCGTCGGACCTGTTGCGGCGGCGCGCGATCGAGGTCGAGCTGGCCGCGCAGTGGCTGTCGCACATTGCCCGGCGGACCAACACCGAACAGCTGCCGGACGGGGTCCGTGACGAGCTGGTCGGCAACCTGCTGCGGTTCGAGTCGCTGATCGAGCACGACCCGCGTGAGCTGCCGGTGATCAGCGACACCGACCAGTTCAGCAGGATGCTCGTCAGCGGCAGCCGGCTCGGCGAGAAGGCCGCGCCCGGCGACGAGCTGCGGCGCGCGATCGCCGAGCTGGCGCTGGCCGACGTCAACGCGCAGCGGATCGCCGAGCACGACTACTCCGCCGAGGCCGAACAACCCGACGAGCCCGAACCGGCGAAGAAACCGTTGCTGGCGTTCGACAATCAGACGCGCGCCGCGCTGCAGGCCGTCATCGGCGGGGCGCTGGCGGTGCTCGGCGGCGAACTCGTCTCACACCAGCGCTGGTACTGGGCCGTGCTGACGGTGTTCGTCGTGTTCCTCAACACCTCGACCACCGGCGCCACCTTCGTGAAGGGCTTCCGGCGAGTCGCCGGCACGATCGCCGGGATCTTCGGCGGCCTGCTGCTCGCGCTGCTGGTCACCGGCGACCTCACGCTCACCGTCGTGCTGATCCTGGTGTGCGTGTTCTGCGTCGTCTACACCGCGCGCGTGTCGCAGCTGGTGATGTCGTTCTTCATCACCTGCATGCTCGGCCTGCTCTACAGCATGCTCGGCACGTTCACCGTCGACGTGCTGTGGCTGCGGGTCGCCGAGACCGCGGTCGGCGCCACCGCGGGCATCCTCGCCGCGATCGCGGTGCTGCCGGTGCGCACCCGCACGGTGCTGCGCGGCGACCTGGACACGGTGCTGACGAAGCTGCACGAGTTCCTCGACCAGGCCGAGGTGCTGCTGTCCGGGCACGAGAACGTCAACATCATCGAGCTGTCCCGGGAGCTGGACCGCGCGATCGAACAGGTCCGGACCACCGCCGAACCGCTGACCCACCCGATCAGCCTGTCCAGCCGCCGCAGCTACGGCTCGTACGTGCTGACCACCCTCGACCGGATGGCGTTCCGGGTCCGGCACATCGCCGCGCGCGCCGAGCCCGGCCTGCTCGCCGGCGACGAGCGGCTCACCGAACTGGTCGACCGGATCACGCACAACGTCGAGGTGCTCGGCGAGTCACTCGACGGTGGCACGCAGCAAAAACTGGACCGCGACACTGAGACACCTGTCACGGCCGGCTCCGACGGCAGCCAGGTCCGGTCCGTGCTGCGCAGCTTCGGGCGCCTTGACGAGGGCGTTATCGCGCTCGGGCGGGTTTTCGAGGTCCCGGCCGCGGAATCGGTCAAGCCGGGTGTGGGGCGACGCACCGCATCGCCGCAGGCAGCGGCCGATAGAGTCACGAACACAAGCGAAGCGAACGTCCGCAGGAGTACGCCATGACTCAAGCCCCCGTCAACGTCACCGTCACCGGCGCCGCCGGCCAGATCGGCTACGCGCTGCTGTTCCGCATCGCGTCCGGTCAGCTGCTCGGCCCGGACACCCCGGTGCGGCTGCGGTTGCTGGAGATCCCGCAGGCGGTCAAGGCGGCCGAGGGCACCGCGATGGAACTGGAGGACGGGGCGTTCCCGCTGCTGGCCGGCACCGATATCTTCGACGACCCGAAGCAGGCCTTCTCGGGCACGAACGTCGCGCTGCTGGTGGGTGCGCGGCCGCGGTCGAAGGGCATGGAGCGCGGCGATCTGCTGGAGGCCAACGGCGGGATCTTCAAGCCGCAGGGCGAGGCGATCGCGGCCGGTGCCGCCGACGACATCAAGGTGCTGGTGGTCGGGAACCCGGCCAACACCAACGCGCTCATCGCGCAGGCCAACGCGGGCGACGTGCCCGCCGAGCGGTTCACCGCGATGACCCGCCTCGACCACAACCGCGCGACCGCGCAGCTGGCGAAGAAGCTCGGGGTGGCGGTGTCCGAGATCAAGAAGCTGACCATCTGGGGCAACCACTCGGCGACCCAGTACCCGGACCTGTTCCACGCCGAGGTGTCCGGCAAGAACGCCGCCGAGGCGGTCGGCGACCAGGCGTGGCTGGAGTCGGAGTTCATCCCGACCGTGGCCAAGCGCGGTGCGGCGATCATCGAGGCCCGGGGCGCGTCCTCGGCCGCGTCCGCCGCGTCGGCCGCGATCGACCACGTGTACACCTGGGTGAACGGAACCGCCGAGGGCGACTGGACCTCGATGGCGGTGCCGTCGGACGGTTCGTACGGCGTGCCGGAGGGCCTGATCTCGTCGTTCCCGGTGACCACCCGGAACGGTAAGTGGGAGATCGTGCAGGGCCTGGAGATCGACGCCTTCTCGCGAGGCAAGATCGACGCCTCGGTGGCGGAACTGTCCGAGGAGCGCGACGCGGTCCAGCAGCTCGGCCTGATCTGAGTGCAGAACTCGCGGTCCTGAGTGTCGGACTCGCCCTTCACCCGGCGGGTCCGGCACTCCCGACCCCGAGTCCGACGTTCGGGGCGGCCCCCCCCCCCGCCCCCCCCGCCCCCCCCCACACTCCCGACCCCGAGTCCGACGTTCGTGGCGCCGAGTCCGACGTTCGTGGCGCCGAGTCCGACGTTCGTGGCGCCGAGTCCGACGTTCGTGGTGGACGGTGTCGGCTCACAGGCCCGGCTCGTGGCGGGGCCGGACCTCGTTGCGCACCGGGGGCGGGTGTAACGGCCGCACCCTTTGGGGCCGTGGCGTCGAACTCATCGTCTCCGATGCACGATTCGCCGTCCTGAGTGTCGGACTCGCGCGCGTGACTGTCGGACTCGCCGGGGTGCGCGCGAGTCCGACACTGCAGACGGCGAGTTCGACGGTCCGTCAGGCGCCGGTGAGGCCTCGGCGCGTCAGGAGCGGGGTGATCTCCGGGTCGCGGCCGCGGAAGGTCCTGAACGCGGCCATCGAGTCCAGGCTGCCGCCGCGGCTGAGCAGCTCGCGGCGGAAGTGGTCGCCGTTCGCCCTGGTCAGGCCGCCGTTCTCGCGGAACCACTCGACCGTGTCGGCGTCGAGCACCTCGCTCCAGATGTACGAGTAGTACCCCGCCGAATAGCCGCCACTGAACACATGCGCGAAGTACGTGCTGCGGTACCGCGGCGGCACCACGTGCAGCGCCACCCCGGCCTTCTCCAGCGCGGCCGACTCGAAGCGCCCCACATCACCGATGTCGTCGTCCGCCGTGAGACCGTGCCACGCCTGGTCCAGTAGCGCCGCCGCGAGGTACTCCGTCGTCGAGTAGCCCTGCCCGTACTGCGCCGACTCCTCCAGCCGCGCCACCACACGCTCCGGCAGCGGCTCCCCCGTCTCGTGGTGCTTCGCATAGTTCGCCAGCACCTCCGGCCACAGCATCCACATCTCGTTGACCTGCGACGGATATTCGACGAAGTCCCGCGGCACGTTCGCCCCCGAGAACGCCGGGTACCGCACCGCCGACATCAGCGCGTGCAGCGCGTGCCCGAACTCGTGGAACAGCGTGATGACCTCGTCGTAGCTGAGCAGCGTCGGCTCGCCCGCGGGCGGGCGCGAGATGTTGAGGTTGTTCACCACCACCGGCCACTCGCCCAGCAGTTCCGACTGGTCCACGAAGGTGTTCATCCACGCGCCGCCGCGTTTCGAGTCACGCGTGTAGTAGTCGCCGAGGAACACGCCGAGCGGCGAACCGTCCGCGTCGAACACCTCGAACACCCGCACCTCGGGGTGATAGACCGGCAGATCGTGCCGTTCGGTGAAGCTCAGCCCGTACAACCGGTTCGCGGCGAAGAAAACCCCGTCCCGCACCACCCGGTCCAGCTCGAAGTACGGCCGGAGCGTCGCCTCGTCGATGTCGTAGCGCGCCTTGCGGACCCGCTCGCCGTAGAACGCCCAGTCCCACGGCTGGAGCATCGCGCCCGGGAAGTCCTGCTCCAGATACCGTTGCAGCTCCCCGGCATCCCGCTTGGCGTTGGCGACCGCGGCGGGCGCGAGCCGTTCCAGCAGGCCGACCGCGGCCTGTGAGGTCCGCGCGGTCTCGTCGGAGATCACATAGGCCGCGTGGTGCGGATAGCCGAGCAGCGTCGCGCGCTCCGCCCGCAGCGTCGCGATCCGGGTCAGCACCGCGCTGTTGTCGTTGTCGTTGCCGCGATTCCCGCGCGCGGTCGACGCGCGGAACAGCCGCTCCCGCAGGCCACGGTTCTCCAGTGAGGTCAGCAGCGGCTGGGACGTCGGCAGGCTCAGGCTCAGCAGGTATCCGTCCACCCCGCGCGAGCCCGCGGCCTCCTTCGCCGCCGCGACGGCGTCCGCCGACAGGCCGGCCAGCTCGGCCGCATCGCCGACCACGACAGCCAGATCATTGGTGTCGCGCAACAGGTTCTCCTGGAACCGGGTGCTCAAAGTGGACAGTTCCTCGTTGAGCTCGCGCAGCCGCGCCTGCTCGGCCTCGCCCAGCCCCGCACCGGCACGCTGGAAGTCCGTGTGCACGCGCTCCAGCAGCCAGGCCGATTCGGGATCCAGCCCCAGGGATTCGCGGCTTTCGAACAGCTCCCGGATCCTCGCGTACAGGCGAGGGTTCAGGTGGATCGCGTCGTGGTGCGCGGCGAGTTTCGGCGCGATCCCGGCCTGCAGGTCCTGCAGCACCGGATTGGTGTCGGACGAGGTGAGGTTGAAGAACACCGAAGCCACCCGCGAAAGCAGGCGGCCGGACCGTTCCAGAGCGACCACGGTGTTGTCGAACGTCGCGGGCTCGGGGTTGGCCGCGATGGCCTCGACCTCGCGCGTGTGCTCGGCCAGGCCGGTCTCGAACGCCGGCGCGTAGTGCTCGTCGGAGACGCGGTCGAACGGCGGCAGCCCGTAGGGCAGTTCGCTCGGCGTCGCGAACGGGTTGTCCGGTGCAAGCTCAGTCACGCGCGGCCCTTTCGTCCAGTCGATCCGCCGACCTCGGCATCGGAGGATGACTTCTTCCTACCGCGCTTCGGCGGTTCGGGCACCACTCCGCGGAAATCCGAGCCGTGGTCGTTGACGCGTACCACGAATGGCCGAGTCTCGGTGTAGCGCACGACCGAGATCGACGCCGGGTCCACCACGATCCGCTGGAACGCGTCGAGGTGCTGGCCCAGCGCGTCGGCGAGGATCGACTTGAGCACGTCGCCGTGGCTGCACAGCAACCACACGGCGTGCTCGCCGTGCGCCGCGGTGATCCGCGCGTCGTGCTCGCGGACGGCGGTGACCGCTCGCGCCTGCATCGCCGCGAGCCCCTCGCCGCCGGGGAACACCGCCGCGGACGGGTGCGCCTGCACCACCCGCCACAGCGGTTCCTTGAACAGGGTCTTGAGCTCCCTGCCGGTCCACTCGCCATAGTCCACTTCGGACAGCCGGGGCTCGACCGTGCGGCCGAGCCCCCGTGCGTCCAGCAGCGGCGCCACGGTCTGCTTGCAGCGCAGCATGGGCGACACGACGGCCTCGGCCAGCGGCACGCCGGCGAGCCGCTCGGTCAGCGCCTGTGCCTGGCCGCGGCCGGTTTCGTCGAGTCCCACCTTGGGGGTCCGGCCGGCCAGCACACCCGAACCGTTGGCGGTCGAGCGGCCGTGCCGCAGGAGGATCACTGTTGCCACGGCCGCCACATTACGTGACCGGCTAGAAGGCCGGTCCCGCCTTGGGATCGAGCGTCCCGGTGCCGATGAGCACGAACAGCGCGATACCCAGCGCGATGCGGTAGATCACGAACGGCAGGTAGCTGCGCGTCTTGATGAACCGCATCAGCCAGGCGATCACCGCGTAGCCGACGCCGAACGACACGATCGTCGCCAGGATCGTCGGGCCCCACTGGGGGCTGTTCTCGCCGCCGATCTTGCTGACCTCGTAGAAGCCCGAGCCGAGCACGGCGGGCACCGCCAGCAGGAACGAGTACTCGGTGGCGTCGGCGCGGGTGTAGCCGAGGAAGAGGCCGCCGGTGATCGTCCCGCCCGAGCGCGACACGCCCGGCACCAGCGCCAGCGCCTGCGCGAACCCGTAACCGAGGCCGTGCGGCACGGTCAGCTGGTCCAGGGTGCGCTGCTGGGTGCCGATCCGGTCCGCGATCGCCAGGATGATGCCGAACACGATCAGCACGGTCGCGGTGATCCGCAGGTCGCGGAACGTCGTGTGGATGTCGTCCTGGAACAGCAGGCCCAGCACGATGATCGGGATCGAGCCGATGATCACCAGCCAGCCCATCCGCGCGTCCGGGTCGGCCCGCCACTCGCTGCGGAAGATCGAGAAGAACCAGGCCCGGATGATGCGGCCGATCTTGCCGGCGAAGTAGATGATCACCGCCAGCTCGGTGCCGATCTGGATGACCGCGGTGAACGCGGCGCCGGGATCCTCCCAGCCGGCCAGTGCCGCCGTGATGCGCAGGTGCGCGCTCGAGGAGATCGGGAGGAACTCGGTCAGGCCTTGGACGAGGCCGAGGACGAGCGCTTCGAACCAGCTCATGATCACCGGCCCCTTGGCGCTATAAGTCTGTTTTGCACGGTGCGGAAGGGTATCGGTCGCGATGATCGCGGAGGCGTCGGGCCGACTCCCGCGGCCGGCGGTTACTCTCTGTGGCATGGAGAAGCGGCAACTGGGCAGGTCGGGACTCCGCGTCTCCCGGATGGCGCTGGGCACCATGAGCTGGGGCGGCGAGACGGACGCCGAGGAGGCCGCGAGCCAGCTGGTCGCGTTCGTCGACGCCGGGGGCACCCTCGTGGACACCGCGGACGTCTACGCCGACGGCGAGGCCGAGCGGATCCTCGGCGGGCTGCTCGCCGATCTGGTGCCGCGGGACGACGTCGTGCTCGCGACGAAGGCGGTGGCCCGGCGCACCGACGGCCCGTTCGGCGGCGGCGCCTCCCGGGGCGCGCTCCTGTCGGCGCTCGACGGCTCGCTGCGGCGGCTCGGCGTCGACCACCTCGACCTGTGGCAGCTGCACTCCTGGGACCAGACCGTGCCGCTGGAGGAGACGCTCTCGACGGTCGAGTACGCGATCAACACCGGCAAGGTCCGCTATGCCGGGATGTCGAACTACTGCGGCTGGCAGCTCGCGACCGCCGCCGCGACGAGCGGTTCGCTGGTCTCCGCGCAGGCCGAGTACTCCCTGGTCGAGCGCAGGATCGAGCGCGAGGTCATGCCGGCCGCCGCGCATCACGGGATCGGGTTGCTTCCGTGGGCGCCGCTCGGCCGCGGTGTGCTGACCGGCAAGTACCGCACCGGCACCCCCGCCGACTCGCGCGGCGCGTCCCCCGCGTACGCCGGATACGTGGAGCAGCACCGCACCGAGCGGGCGGCCCGGATCGTCGAAGCCGTCTCGACCGCGGCGGACGGTCTCGGCACGTCGCCGCTCGCGGTCGCGCTCGCGTGGGTGCGGGACCGTCCCGGGGTGATCGCGCCGGTGGTCGGCGCACGCGACACCGGGCAGCTCACGGGCTCGCTGGCGGCCGAGGAGATCGTGCTGCCCAGTGCCATCAAAGCCGCGCTCGACGATGTGAGCGCGGTCCAGTTCGGTTACCCGGAGCGGTGGCCCAAATGACGAGCAGGTGACACACACGTGACGTGGCGGGCATTGTGGAGGATGCTGGGGCCGGTCGGGAAGTCCGGAGGTCGGGTGCGGAGGTCCACAATGGCGGTGGCGTTGCCGGTGGCGTGCACGCTGCTGGTGAGCGCCTGCTCGTCCGACTCCGGCAAGGGTGACGACGCGCTGCAGATCGTCGCCGATCCGGTGGCCGCGACCGCGGCCCTGTCCCCCGCGCCCACGGCTTCACCTGCGGGAACGGTCCTGCCCGCCGGCCACGTGACGGCGCTGGCGGCCGACCCGGCGAGCCGGGTGCTGGCCGTCGCGCTGGACGAGCCGCCCGCGGTGCTGCTGTACCGGCTCGACGATCCTTCCGGCACGCCCGGGCGTGTGAGCGTGCCGGGCCCGGTCGAGCACCTGAGCATCGGCGGCGGCACGGTGTTGGCGAGCATGCCCGGAAAGGGTGAAGTCGCGAGCATTTCGTTGGCGGGCGGGCAAACCACGGTCGCTGTGCCCGGTCAGCCGGCGGACGCGATCGGCGACGGTGGGCGGACCGTGGTCGCGGTGCGGGACCGCAAGGCTGTCGACGTGTATCAGGACGGGAAGCTGCTCAGGTCCATCAGCGGCGGTTTGTACAGCGCGGACGAGCTCGCGCGCAGCGGGAGCAAGACGGTGCTGCTGGACCGGCTGCGCAATGCGGTTTTCCTGGTCGACGTGGACGGCGGTTCTGTCGACGAAGGCCTGCGCGCGGGTGACGGGGCCACGAACCTCGTCGCTGACTCGTTCGGGCGTGTGCTGGTGACGGACACGCGGGGCGGTGCGCTGCTGGCGTTCTCCACGGATCCGTTGCTGCTGCGGCAGATGTATCCGGTGCCGGGTGGGATCTACGGCATCGCCTATGACGCGCCGCGCCATCTGGCGTGGGTGA
The DNA here is from genome assembly GCF_021653975.1 of Amycolatopsis sp. GM8. Taxonomy (GTDB): domain Bacteria; phylum Actinomycetota; class Actinomycetes; order Mycobacteriales; family Pseudonocardiaceae; genus Amycolatopsis_E. The sequence goes on from NZ_JAJKFK010000004.1 coordinate 693,410, forward strand.
CACTGACTGGAAGTAACGAGGTCGTGGCTTTCGACGTACGCGGCGGTGAGCCGGTCGAGAAGTTCCGGTTCCCCACCGTGCGCCAGCCGAACTCGGTGGCCGTCGACGACCGGACCGGCAAGGTCTATGTCGGGTCGGCCACGGGAGAAGGAATCCAGGTGATCCAACCATGATCAACACACCCGAGGCGGTGGTCGACGCAGACTGGGAGTACCGGCGGCTGCAATTGCCGCCGGGCCTGTCCCGGCGCGCGGCCGCGACCCAGCTGTCCATCCACGCCGAGTTCGCGGGCTGGGAGCTTTCCACGGTGCGCCTGTACTCCGACGGCTCGAGGCGCGTCTGGCTCCGCCGCAAACGCCGCCCGGCTGACGTCGGATACCTGGCGTCGTAACGCTCGCGCCCCACACACACCCCACGCGCCGCAGGCCAACTCGGGCGCGCCACGGGCAAACTCACCCGCGCAGCGGGCAAACTCACCGACACAGCGGGCAAACACACCGACGCAGCCAGCAAACACGCCCGCGCGACAAGCAAACACGCCGATCACCTGGCACCCGGCAGCCGAAACCCGGCAACGAAACGTAACCACCAGAGCAGCCCACCCACCTCCCCCCAACCCCGATAGAAAGCCGCCCTAGCGGTTGGCACGTCGTGTCAAGGGTGGACGAAGTCCATCGCGAAGCGACGCCGAAGGCGCCCTTGATACGGCGTGCCAACCGTTAGACACTCGGCCATCGGGGTGGGCCCGGCGACAACCCCGGCGCGAAGCGCCGGAACCCCTCGCGCGGAGCGCGAGGGGAAAGAGAAAAAGATGTCCTCGCCGGACGGGCAGGCTCCAGGATGACCGCCCCCAAGGGATCTCACCTTGAGTGGGTGGTTGAGTTGGGTGGTCATCCCGTCGCCTGCGGTTTTCGAATATCACTTTTCGCCAGAGCCGCAAGCTTTGGTCTCTCGGCCGCAAGCCGGGCAAAAAGGTTGCGGCCCTGACGAAAAGTGATCGTTCCTGTGACAGGCGACGGGATGACCACCCAACTCGCCCCATGTGCTTTGCGCTCTGCCTTGCGCCCCGGCTAGGCCATCCGAAAGAACCGGTCCAACACCCGGACCCCGAACTTCAGTGCCTCGACCGGCACCCGCTCATCCACCCCGTGGAAAAGCCCCGAGAAGTCGAGATCCGCGGGCAGTTGCAGCGGTGCGAAGCCGAAGTTCCGGATTCCAAGTGATTGGAAGGACTTCGCGTCCGTCCCGCCCGAGAGCATGTACGGCAGAACGCGGGCGGCCGGATCTTCCGCGATCACCGAAGCCGTCATGGCGTCGACGAGGGCACCGTCGAAAGTCGTCTCGACCGGGGGGAGTTCCATCCACTCCTTCTCGATGTCCGGGCCGAGGATCTCGTCCAGTTCACGATCGAACGCCTCCAGCCGCCCGGGCAGGATGCGGCAGTCCACCGCCGCCTCGGCGACCGACGGGATCACGTTCGATTTGTAGCCGGCGGTCAGCATCGTCGGGTTCGCGGTGTCGCGCAGGGTCGCGCCGATCATCCGCGAAATGCTGCCGAGCTTCGCGACCGCGCCGTCGATGTCGTCTTCGGGGAAATCCCAGCCCGTGATTTCCGTTACACCGGCCAGGAATTCGCGCACCGAGTCGGTCAGGACGAGCGGGAACCGGTGGTTGCCCAGCCGCGCGACAGCGTCCGCCAGCTTCGTGACGGCGTTGTCGCGGTGGATCATCGAGCCGTGCCCGGCCGTGCCGCGCACCCGCAGTTTCATCCAGCGGATACCCTTCTCCGCCGTCTCGATGACGTACGCGCGCACGTCGTCCTTCAACGTGATCGAGAACCCGCCGACCTCGCTGATCGCCTCGGTCACGCCTTCGAACAGCTCCGGCCGATTCTCCACCAGCCATTGTGCGCCGAACTTGCCGCCGGCCTCCTCGTCGGCGAGGAAGGCGAACACCATGTCGCGCGGCGGCACGATCCCCTCACGTTTGTAGTGGCGCGCCAGCGCGAGCGTCATGCCGACCATGTCCTTCATGTCGATCGCGCCCCGGCCCCAGACGTAACCGTCCTGGATCGCGCCCGAGAAGGGGTGCACCGACCATTCGCCCGGATCGGCGGGAACCACGTCGAGATGCCCGTGCACCAGCAGCGCCCCTCGCGAAGGGTCCGCGCCGGGCAGCCGGGTGATCACGTTGTGCCGGTTCTTGCCACCGGACTCGACGTAGGAGATCTCGTAACCGACTTCGGTGAGCTTCTCCGCCACGTACTCCGCGGCGGCCCGCTCCCCCACCAGTGTCGCCGGATCCCCGGTGTTGGTGGTGTCGATGCGGATGAGCTCGCTGGTCAGCGTGACGGCTTCGTCGGCCGCGGTCTCGATGGTGCGCACCCGGCATTCCTACCAGGCCAGAGTCACGCCCGCGGCAGCCCAGGGGTGCCACCGTCGATCGCCTGCCGCGCGGGCCGCGGCACCCGCCAGTCGATCCGGGTACCGGCACTGCGCTCCAGTTTCGCCAGCACCCCGCGGGCGGCGGCGAGCGCCGCCTCCTGCTCGGCCGGGGTCGCCCCGCCCTGGGCGAGCTCCAGCAGTTTGATGCCCTGCGCGATCAGCGCACGCTCGTCCGCGGTGAACCGGGACGAGCGCAGTTTCTCCGCCGCCTCGCGCGCGGCAGCCCACGCCTTCTCCGCGGTCGCGGTCGCTTCGACGAACTTCCGCGCCATCGCCTCCGGCGGGAACTCCTCCGTGTGCAGGGCCATCGCTTCGTGGAACGCGTCGATGAACCGGCTCGTCGAGGGCACCGCGGGATCCGCGAGCGCGGGCAGCCGCAGCACCTGCAGCGGGTCGGACTCGTACCCGCCGTACTCCTGCGCGACCTTGGCGTAGCGCTGGCGCGCCTCGCCCCACCGCAACCGCAGCGACTTCGGCTGCGCGGGTGCGCCGGCCCGCACCGGTGGGCGACGCTGCGCGGGCTCGGACCGCGCCCGCCACCGCCGGTGCAGCGCCGCCCGGGAGTACATCGAGACGACGAGCCACAGCAGCACGATGAAGGGCCACACCAGCGGCTCGAAATCCTGTACGGGATTCATGACGGCTCCTCAGCCACAGGGCTTTTCCTCCATGATGCGCCCGGAATTGTGTGTCGTGCGTTGCGCGTTGCGGGTGGAAAAGCACCGGGCCGAATGGCCCTACCCGGCCGGCCGCGCCCTGGCGCATGGTGAGGGCCGCATTTCACCCCGCACCGCCCAGAAGGAAATACCGCGATGCTGGACCCGTCCGGACTGGAGATCCTCGACCGGGACGAGTGCCTCGCCCTGCTCGCCACCGTCCGGATCGGCCGGATCGTGTTCACCGCCCGCGGCCTGCCGGCGGTGGAGCCGGTGAAGGTCGTCTACGACCGGGGCGCCCTGTGGTTCCCGGTGCCCGTGCACACCGACCTGTTCGGTGCCACCAGGGACGGGGTGGTCGCGTTCGAGGCGGACGAGTTCGACGCGGTGCTCGAAACCGGCTGGTGGGTGACGGTGCTGGGCCGGGCGGGCACGGCGGACGAATGCGATCTCCCCCGGCAGCGGCCGGACCTGTCGTGGCACCAGTTCGCCGGCGACGCTCGCTGTGTGCGAATCCCGATCGAGGTCGTTTCCGGGCGGCGGGTGAAGAGGTAATCTACTGAGCCTCGCCTCCGGCAGGGGAGAGCCAGTTGATCGAAGCCAGCGCCCGGGCGCTGTTGAACGCTGTGGTGGGAGTGGCGGCGGAGCTGCGGCTGCCCGACGTACTGCGCCGTACCGTCGAGGCCGCGCGCGAACTCACCGACGCCGACCACGGCGTGCTCGCCGAGGTGCTGCCCGGTGACCGGCTCGGCAAACTCGTCGAGGCCGGCGCCCCGCGCGGCTACCGGTGCCCGGCCGAGCTGCCCACCGGTCCCGGCACCCTCACCGTGCCGATCCGGTTGCCGGACAACGACTTCGGCCGGTTGTCGGTGACCGGCGAGGCGTTCACCGAGCGGGACCGGGAGTGGCTGGAGGCGCTCGCCGCCGCGGCGGGCATCGCGATCCAGAACGCCGACCGCTACGAGCGGACGCTGCGCCGCGAGCGGTGGCGTGAGGCGTCGCACGAGGTGACGGTCGCGCTGCTGAACGGCGAGGACACCACCACCACGCTGCACACGGTCGCCGACCGCGCCCGCGTCGTCGCGAACGCGTCCGGTGGTGCCGTCGCACTGCCCAGCGAAACCGACCCGGACGCGCTGGTCTTCGAAGTGATCGCGTCGCCGTATCCCGAGTACTTCCGGCTGATCGGCGCGACCGTGCCGCTGCGCGGCACCGCGTCCGGTGAGGCGTACACGACGGGCAAGCCGGTGGTGGTCAGCCAGTACGGCGGGCACGCCGCCGTCCAGCAGGCGAACTCCGGGCTCGACATCCCGCCGACGATCGAGGACCTCGACTCGGCGATCGCGGTCCCGCTGATCGCCGGCACCGAGAAGCTCGGTGTGCTGCTGGTGGTCAAGTTCCGCGACCAGGAACCGTTCACCGACGCCGAAGTGGAGCTCGTCCGTGACTTCGCCGCGCACGCCGCGCTGGCCATCGCGTTCGCGCACGCCGAAGACGACCGGCGGCGGCTGGTCGTGTTCGAGGAGCGGGACCGGATCGCGCGGGACCTGCACGATCTGGTGATCCAGCGGCTGTTCGCGATCGGGCTCGGCCTGGAGGGGCTCGGCAAGCTGACGACACAACCGGAGGTGGCCGAGCAGGTGACGGGGTTCGTGCGTGATCTCGACCGCACGATCCGCGACGTGCGCAACAGCATCTTCTCCCTGCAGGAGCCGGCGGAGGCGCACGGCGGGGTCCGCTCGGACCTGCTGCGGATGGCGCAGGACAGCACCGGGATGCTCGGCTTCGAGCCGCGGGTCAGCTTCGACGGGCCGCTGGACGCCGTCGTCACCGGGCCGGTGCGCGGCGACCTGCTGGCGACCGTCCGGGAGGCCCTGTCGAACGTGGCCCGGCACGCGGGGGCGAGTTCGGCGTCGATCGAGGTGGACGTCGACCGCGACGGTCGCCGGCTGTCGCTGACGGTCACCGACGACGGGGTCGGCGTGACGGAGGGCTCCGCGCGCGCGGACGGGCTCGGCGTGTTGCGGCAGCGGGCCGAGCGCTGGCACGGCACGCTCACGGTCGAGGCGCGGCCGGAAGGCGGCACGAAACTGGCGTGGACGGCGGTACTCGGCAAATGACGATCTCGGTGTTCCTGCTCGACGACCACGAGGTGGTGCGCGCCGGCCTGCGCACCCTGCTGGACTCGGAGCCGGACCTGGACGTGGTGGGCGAGGCGGGTACGGCGGCGCAGGCGCTCGCCCAGATCCCCGGGGTGCGGCCCGACGTGGCGATCCTGGACGTGCGGCTACCGGACGGCGAAGGCGTGTCGGTGTGCCGCGAGATCCGCGGGCTGATCGATCCCCCGCCGGCGTGCCTGATGCTGACGTCCTATTCGGACGACGAGGCCCTGTTCGGCGCGATCATGGCGGGGGCGGCGGGTTACCTGCTGAAACAGGTGTCGGGGATGAACATCGTGGAAGCTGTCCGCACGGCCGCCGCGGGCGGCTCGCTGCTGGACCCCGAGCTGGCGGCGGCGGTGACGAACCGGATGCGCTCGGACGACCCGCAGTACGAGTCGCTCAGCCCGCAGGAGCGGCGGGTACTGGAGCTGATCGCGGCGGGGCTGACGAACCGGCAGATCGCGGAACGGCTGTTCCTGGCGGAGAAGACGGTGAAGAACTACGTGTCGTCGCTGCTGCACAAGCTGGGCTTCGAGCGCCGCACCGAAGCGGCGGTCTACCTGGCGAAACGCAAGCGGCGGTTCTAGGTGATCGAGGTTCGGCACACGTCCGGGCTGGGCTTGGCGGAGCTGGCCGCCGCGCGGGCGCTGTTGTTCGCGGTGTTCGACGACATGACCGACGCGGACTGGGAGCACGCGCTGGGCGGGCTGCACGCGCTCGCCTGGGACGGGCCGGATCTCGTCGGGCATGCCTCGGTCGTGCAGCGGCGGCTCCTGCACGGCGGCCGGGCGCTGCGCGCCGGGTATGTCGAGGCGGTCGGCGTCCGGCCCGGCCGGCAGCGGCAGGGATACGGCGCGGCGATGATGGCCGAGCTGGAACGCGTGATCGGCGCCGCCTACGACCTCGGCGCCCTCGGCGCGACCGACGAAGGCGCGGCCTTCTACCGGTCCCGGGGCTGGCAGCCGTGGCGCGGCCCATCGTCCGCGCTGACCCCAGACGGCATCCGCCCCACCCCGGACGACGACGGCGCGATCTTCGTGCTGCCCGGCGCGGTGCCGCTGAACCTCGACGCCCCCCTGACCTGCGACTGGCGCGACGGCGACGTCTGGTGAGGCGGCTTCCTGGCAGGCTCGGCTCATGCACGATTTCGAAATCCGCCCGGCCCGGGACGACGAACTGACCGCGGTGGCGGCACTCCGCTGGCAATGGGTGATCGGCAACGGCAACCGCCCGGCCGTTTCCCAGGACACGTTCATCGCGGATTTCGTCGCCTGGGCAAGGGAAAATGCCAGCACGCACCGCTGCTTCATCGCGGCGGACGGCGGCACGCTCGTCGGCATGGCCTGGCTCGCGACGATCCACCGAGTACCCACGCCGCGGTCGTCGAACCGGAAGTCCGGCGACGTGCAGAGCGTGTACGTCGTCCCCGGTGAGCGGGACAACGGCCTCGGCGGCCGGCTCATCGACACCGTGCTGGCCACGGCCGCGGAACTCGGGTTCGAGCCCGTGACCGTGCACTCCAGCGAGCGGGCGATCACCACCTACAAGCGGCACGGGTTCGCCACCTCGCCGCGTCTTCTCCAGGCTGTCACAAGCCGCGGCGTTGTGTCGTCTCCTCGGCAGGACCGAAGGGAAGACACGCCATGACCACCGCACTCGCCCCGTTCACAGCGCAGCGCACGATCCTGCTCACCACGTTCCGCCGCGACGGGACGCCCGTCGGCACGGCGGTCAGCATCGCCGTCGAGGGGGACCACGCGTACGTCCGCAGCTACGCCCAGGCCGGGAAAGCCAAGCGGCTGCGCAACAATCCCGACGCCGAGATCGCACCGTCCACTGTGACCGGTAAGCCCACCGGCGACGCCATGCCCGCCCGGCTGACCCTGCTCGACGGCGCGGCCGCCGCGCACGCGGCCCGGCTGCTCACCCGCAAACACCCGTTCCTGCACGGGTTCCTGGTCCCGATCGCGCACCGGATCAAGCACTACCAGACCCTGCACTACGAGCTGCGCCCGCGAGACCGGTGACCGATGCCCGCGCGCCGCGAACGCGGTAGCGTCCGCCGGGTATCCGTTGTGGGGGGCCGCAGAGAAAGGGCACTGCCCGTGAGAAAGGACGAGGACATCCATCCCGGCGCACCGGTGCGGACCGAGCTCAGCGGCGACGTCGGCCGCATCCGGCTGTTCGGCGAGATCGACCACACCGCCGTGGAACAGCTCGACCGCGCCGTGTCCGAACTGCTCGACAAGGGGGTCGCCACGCTGGTGGTGGACTTCGCGGACCTGTCGTTCTTCGACTCCGCCTGCATCAGCGCGCTGGTCCGCGCCCGCGGGTTCGCCGAGGACCGCGGCACCGGCATCACACTCGCCAATGTCAACCGCTACGCCCGCCGCATCCTGGACCTGACCGGGCTCTCGGCCGCGTTCCAGATCGAACCTTGAGCGTGATGCGCTCAACTTTGGGAACAAACCTCGACTCAACTTCGTAGTAGTGAGTGAGCGGCCCGATGGGCGGGCCGAGAAGTTCCCAGGAGGTGAGCGTCATGGCGCTGCCTGCCATGCGATCCGCCAGCACAGTCAGCCGTTGGGACCCGTTCCGGGACTTCGGCGAGCTGACCCGTTGGTTCGACTCGGCTGTGCCGCAGCCGTGGTCCCCGAGTGCCGACGTGGCCGAGACGGACACCGAGTACCTCTTCGACGTCGAGCTGCCCGGCATCAACCGCGACGACATCGCGGTGGACCTGACCGGCAACCGCCTCGCCATCACCGGCGAGGTCAAGGAGCAGGAGCGGGAGGGCCGGTTCCACCGCCGCACCCGCCGCACCGGCAAGTTCTCCTACCGTGTGCTGCTGCCCCGCGGGGTCGACGGTGACAAGGTCGAGGCCACCCTCGACAACGGCGTGCTGACCGTGCGCGTGCCCAAGACCGAGACGGCGCAGCCGCGCCGGATCGAGATCAGCGGCAAGTAACCGGACAACGGCAGAGGGCCCCGGACTTCCCCGACGAAGTCCGGGGCCCTCAGCGTGTGGCGCCTTCCGCCTGCGGACGGCGCGGCCGCATCACGAGTTCGGGCCTGCGGCGCGGCGTCGCGGGCGCGGCGAATCCGTAACCGAAGCGCAGCACCACCTGCGGGTAGGCCTGCCCACCGAGCAGCTCACGCAGCGCCTCCCGGGTGGAGCCGACTTCCACCGGCTGCGCGAGAAACGACGCGCTGACCCCGGCGGTGGTGCCGGTGAGCAAAACTCGCTGCATCGCCTGGCCGGTGCGCAGCTGCGCCAGCGGCGTGTCGGTGAACGAGCTGAGCACGGTGACCAGCGGTTCGCGTTCGTACGGGCGTTCCTGCCGCCGTTCGGCGCCCGGGTACGCGCGCAGCGCGAGCAGGCTGCCCGGCGCCTGGCGCGGGCCGCCCGCCGACGCCGGCACGCCGTCGTCGCGATGCCGGTTCTCCGAGGTCCAGCGCCGCAGCTCGGCCTGGAACGCCGGATCCTCGCTCTGCAGATGTTCGGCGTGCCGCAACAGGTTCGCCAGCCCGTCGAGCACGGCCGGATGATCGAGCAGGGCCAGCGAGGCGCCCTCCAGGCTCGCCGCCCGCACCAGCGCGTGCCGGATCCACATCGGCACCGGGCGGTCGGTGAACGGCCGCCGGTTGCTGCGGCGGAACGTGATCGCCCTGGCGAACGCGCGGTCCTCGGGCGTGACCTGGCACGGGCCGCGCAGCCAGACGGTGGCCAGGTGCGTGGGCCGGGTGCGGTCGGGCAGCAGGTGCACCGCGGACGCGTGGCCGGCGGCCCGCAGCGCGAGCTGCAGGTTGAGAATGGCCGCACCACAGGAAAGCCGGGCCTCGCGGCCGTCGGGATCCGCGACGGGCAGCACCCGGTCCGGGTCGAGCAGCACGTCGATCCGGTCACCGGACACCTCGAACCGCCACGGCTGGGTGTTGTGCGGCGACGGGGCGCGCACCGCGGCTTCGAGTGCCGGCAGGACGAGGCTGACGGCTCTCGCGGAGAGGACGGTCATGATCGGGCTCCCGGGTGCTGAGGTTCCTCCCCCAGGGTCATCGCGCGCCCCCTCGTCCGGCAGAGCCGGGCGTCCCGAAGATGCGGGGTCTTTCGGCCCTGGTGAGATCACCCGGTCAGGCCGAACCCGCTGACCAGCTCGGGACGGATCCGGATCAGGTACCCCGGGTCGTCGTTCGCCCAGGGGTCGGCCAGCTGGCGGTAGCGGTCGGCGGGCTCGCCGGGGGCGAGCTTGCGCGCCACCCCGGTCACGACGACGCTCCAGCCGATCGTCTCATCGCCCGCGACCGAATCCGCTTCGTAGGCCACGACGGTGTCCAGTGCGGAGAGCACCACGCCGCCGGCATGGCCGCGGATGATCACCTGCCCGTCGTCGACGACGTGGTGGACCGGCCGGATCGCCGGCAGGGCCTGGTGGGTGAACACGAGCCGGCCCACCCCGACGCTCGCCAGGCGGCGCAGCGACTCCTCCCGCGAAAGCTCGTGGAACCTTCCGGGCTTCATGCTTCACTCCATCGGCGGTCCGGAGGCAGGGACGACCCATTTTCCGGTCCCGCGCCCGCGCCGGAAAAGGGCACAAAGTCCTTCCGATGATCACGGGCGCCGAACCGAAACGTTTCGCCTGCCCACGGCAACCCTTAGCCTGGAACGACACCGGCCGGAAGGGGCGAACCGTGATCAAGGTGTTCCTGGTCGACGACCACGAAGTGGTCCGCCGCGGCGTGGCCGATCTCCTCGAAGCCGATCCCGAGCTGACCGTCGTCGGCGAGGCCCCGACCGCCGCGCAGGCGCTGGCCCGCATTCCCGCGGCGCAGCCCGACGTCGCGGTGCTCGACGTGCGGCTGCCCGACGGCAACGGCATCGAGCTGTGCCGGGACCTGCGGTCGAAGCTGCCCGACCTGAACGTGCTGATGCTGACGTCCTACACCGACGAGGAGGCCATGCTCAACGCGATCCTCGCCGGCGCCGGCGGTTACGTGATCAAGGACATCCAAGGGCTGCAACTGGTTTCGGCCGTCCGCGAGGTGGGCTCCGGCCGCTCGCTGCTGGACAACCGCGCCGCCGCGACGCTGATGGCGAAGCTGCGCGCGGACTCGACCGACGCCGGGCCGCTGGCCGCGCTCAGCGCGCGCGAGCGCACCCTGCTGGACCTGATCGGCGAGGGCCTGACCAACCGGCAGATCTCGGAGCGGATGTTCCTCGCGGAGAAGACCGTCAAGAACTACGTGTCCCGGCTGCTCACCAAGCTCGGGCTGGAGCGCCGCACCCAGGCCGCCGTGCTCGCCGCCAAGCTCCACGACAAGCGGGAAGGGCAGGAATGATTGACCGCCGCCGGTTTTTGGGGCCTTTCGACTCTACGACGGGACACGCCCGGTCAGCACGCTGAAGGCAACAGAAGGAGTGTCATGGCACGACCGGCGACATGGACGATGGAAGTCGCGCTCGACGAAACCGGTGGTACCACCCGCGCCCAGGTCCGGCTGGCCGCGGCGGGCGGCACCTCGTTCCTCGGCATCGGGCTCGTCCGCGGCGGACCGCGCGGGGTGCACCTCCCGGAGATCGCCGCGGAGCTGGCGATGGCGCGCGCGTTCAGCGATCTGACCGAAGAACTGCTCGAAGCGGTCGCGTCCGATATCGAAGCGGCGGCACCGGGACCGGTGATCTCCGTGCCGGCGCGGGCCTGAGCCCGCGACAAGACCAGAGTCCACATCGGACTCCGCGAGCGCGCGAGGGAGCGACCCGAACATGGTGGACGACCGCACGAGCGCGGGCAAGGAGCTCGGCACCCGGCTCGCCGACCTCCGCTACGCCCGGCCCGTTGTGCTCGGCCTGCCACGCGGCGGCGTCGCGGTCGCCGCGCCGATCGCCACGGCCCTGCGCGCGCCGCTCGACGTCGTGCTGGTGCGCAAGGTCGGCGACCCCGGGCATCCCGAGCTGGCCGTCGGCGCGGTCGGTGAGGACGGCGTGGTCGTCGGCGGCGGCGGGGTCTCCCCCGAGCTGCTGCGGGCCGAACAGCGGATACTGCTGCGCCGGATGGTGGCCTACCGCTCGGTCCGGCCCTCGGTGCCGCTCGTCGGGCGGGTGGCGGTGCTCGCCGATGACGGCATCGCGACCGGCGCGACCATGCGCGCCGCGATCCGGGTCGTCCGCGCCCGCGGCGCCGCGCGGGTCATCCTCGCGGTCCCGGTCGCCGCACCGGAAGCGCTGGCGGCGCTGACCCCGCTCGCGGACCGGGTCGAATGCCTGGTCGTGCCCAAGCGGATGCGCGCGGTCAGCCGGTGGTACCTCGACTTCAGCGAGGTCAGCGACGACGAGGTGGTGCGCCTGCTGACGGAGAGCGCCGGGGTGCCGACATGACCTGGCCGCCCATCCGCAAGCCTGCTCCGCTCCGCGCGGCGGCGACGCTGCGGGACTACCGGTGGGCGGTCGAGAACTTCAGCTGGGACACCGAACGGCTTGCCCTGTCAGGACTTCCGGACGGGGGCGGGCTCAACATCGGGTACGAGGCCGTGGACCGCTACGCCGCCGGCCCGCGTCGTGACCACGTCGCGCTGCGCTGGGTGGACCGCTACGACCGCGCCGAGGAGTTCACCTACGCCGAACTCGCCGAGCGCAGCAACCGGTTCGCGAACCTGCTGGGCCGGCTCGGCGTGCCGCGCGGCGAACGCGTCTTCACCTTGCTGGGCCGGGTGCCGGAGCTGTACATCGCGGTGCTCGGCACGCTGAAGGCCGAGTGCGTGCTCTCCCCGCTGTTCACCACGTACGGGACGGAGCCCATCCGTGAGCGGCTGCGGCTGGGCGAGGCGGGCGTGCTGGTGACCAGCCCGGAGATCTACCGCCGCAAGGTCCGCGGGATCCGCGAGTCGGTGCCGTCGCTGCGCGAGGTCCTGGTGACCGGTGACGTGAGCGAACCGGACACGCTCGCCCTCGGCCCGGCACTCGGCGAGTCGTCGCCGGAGTACGAGATCGCGCCCGGCGAACCGGAGAACCCGGCGTTCCTGCACTTCACCAGCGGCGCCGCGGGCCCGCCGAAGGGCGTGCTGCAGGCGCACGAAGCGGTGCTGAGCCAGTACGTCAGCGCCCGCTACGCCCTGGACCTGCACGCGTCCGACGTGCTGTGGTGCAGCGCCGACCCGGGCGGGCCGGCCGGCCTGACCTACGCCGTGGTCGCACCACTGACCGCCGGGGTGACGACGGTGAGCGCCGACGGCGGGTTCGACGCGAGGCGCTGGTTCTCCGTGCTGGCCGCGAACGAGGTTTCCGTCTGGTACACCGAGCCCGCCGTGCTGCGCACCCTGATGCGGCTGGGCACCGAGCCCCCCGCCGGGTACGACCTGTCCGCGCTGCGGTTCGTGGCCAGCGGCGGCGAACCGCTCGGCCCGGAGATCGTGGTGTGGGGCCAGGACGCGCTCGGTACACCGGTGCACGACACGTGGTGGCAGGCCGAGACCGGCGCCATCACCATCGCGAACTTCGCGGCGGAGGAGGTCCGGCCCGGTTCGATCGGGCGCCCGCTGCCGGGGATCGAGGCGGGACTGGTGGAACGCGGCGAGAACGGCAAGGTCCGCGAGCTGGCGCCGGCCGAGCGGCAGGCCGGGGAGCTGGCGCTGCGCCGGGACTGGCCGTCGATGTTCCGCGGCTACTGGCGCGATCCCGGCCGGTACGACGAGTCCTTTTCGGACGGTTGGTACCTGACCGGCGACATCGCGCGCCGGGACGCCGACGGGTACTTCTGGTTCGTCGGCCGCACCGGTGACGTGATCTCCGCCGGCGGCCACCTGGTGAGCCCGTTCGAGGTGGAGAACGCGCTGCTCGCCCACCCGGCGGTGCGCGAGGCCGGCGTCATCGGCAAGCCCGACCCGCACGACGGGGAGCGGGTGAAGGCGTTCGTCGTGCCGCACGCGGGATACGAGCCGGACGAGCAGCTGCGGCTCGAACTGCTGTCGTTCGGCCGCCGCGCGCTCGGCGCCTTGGCGCCACGGGAGATCGCGTTCGAGCCACGGCTGCCGCGGACCCGCGGCGGCAAGGTGCTGCGGCGCGTGCTCAAGGCCGGAGAACTGGGTCTCGCCGAAGGAGATCCGCCTACAGGGGAGGAAATGTGATGGACCCGCGCGCGTACGAGCGGCAGGAGCTGCTCCGCCAGATGATCCGCGCCCGGCGTGCCGAGGAGCGCCGCGTGGGTGAGCCGGTCATCGGCAACGAGGCGGTGGTGGCCGGGATCGCCCACGGCATCGGCCCGCAGGACACCGTCGTCGAGGGCGGCGGGGTGCCGCTCGCGATCGGGCTCGGCGTGTCGACTGCGCTGGAGGGCCCGCCGCTGGTCACCGTGTTCGTGCTGGACGCGGACAGCGGCAGTGCCCAGGAGCTGCGCGAGGCGCTGGAACTGGCGGCGCACTGGCGGCTGCCGGTGCTGTTCTGCCGCGAGAACAACCTCCATCCCCTCGGCGGGCTGGCGTCGGAGACCGGTTTCGCGGCGGAGCACGGCATCCCGGCGTGGTCGGTGGACGGGATGGACGTGCTCGCGGTCGCGGAGGCGATCGACGAAGCCGTGGAGGCGATCCGCGGCGGCGAGGGACCGTACCTGCTGGAGCTGAGCACCTGCCGGTTCCGCGGCCGGGCGGAGGTCGCGCACTGGCGCGAGTTCGACCCGGTGCGCCTGCTGGCCGACCGGATGCGCGCGGAAGACGCTTTCACCGACGCCGACCTGACCCGCCTGCTGTCCGAAGTGGACGCCGACCTCGAGGCCGAGGTGGCGGCCGGGGTGGCCACCTTCGAACCCGCCCGCTAGGCGTGTCCGCCCGGCGTGTTGGCCCGCCGCGTCGGTGAGTTTGCTTGCTGCGTCGGCGTGTTGGCCCGCCACGTCGGCGACTTGGCCCGCCACGCCGGCGAGTTGGCCGCCCACGCCGGCGAGTTGGCTCGCCACGTCGGCGTGTTGCCCGCCACGTCGGCGAGTTGGCCTCCGACGTCGGCGTGTTGGCCCGCCGCGCCGGTGAGTTGGCCGCGGGCGGCGCCAACTCGGCGTCATGAGCGGCCGACACGCCCGGCGGACAGGTCGGCGGCCAGGGTCCTGGCCTCTTCCGTGCCCAGCTCCTCGCACAGCGCGAGCGCCTGGAGCCGGTGCACGTGGGCGGCCCGCGGGTCACCGGTGGCGAGGTCGAGCGTGGCCAGTTCCGCCAGCGTGCGGGCCCGTTCCCAGCGCAGCGGGACGCCGGTGAACGCCATCAGCGCCAGCTGCAGGCACACCCGCGCGAACGCGTGCTGCCCGACCTCGCGCCGCGCCCGGCCCTCGTTCAGCGCGACCTGCGCCTCCTCCAGCCGGAACCCGCCCTGCCGGAACAGCGACCGCGCCTCCCGGAAGGTGCTCGCCGCGCGCTGCCACCCGCCGCTCGCGTTGAGGTCAACGCCGAGGTTGAACAGGGTCGTCGCGTGGAAGAACCGCCGTGCCTCGGGATTCGCCTCGCCGTACCGGGATTCGACGTCGGCCAGCACCGCGCGGTGCACCGCCAGCGCCTCATCCAGCCGGCCGTGCACCCGCAGGATCGCGCCGAGCGTGTTGCGGATCGTGCCCTGACCGAGCCAGAACTCCAACTCCCGCGCCAGGCCCACGGCGTGCCGGGCACGCGCGAGCGCCTCGTCGAGCCGGCCGATCCGCATCAGCACCGACGCGAGGTACGCGAGCGCCCACGCCTGCTCCCGCCGGTCCCCCGTCTCCCCCGCGATCCGCAGCGCGTCCTGGTGCGCCTCGAGCCCGCCTTCGTTGTCGCCCAGGCAGAAATACCGCGCCCAGCCGACGAAATCGAGCAGCACGGCCTCCTCCCGGCGGCGGCCCAGCGCCCGCGCCGCGGCGAGGCCGAGGGTGAAGATCTCGTGCCACGGCCGCTGCTGCGTGCGCCCGTCGGAGTACCAGTGCATCGCCAGCGCCAGTTCGAGCACCTCGCGGTGGCGGCCCTGCTGCGCGGCGGCGCGATCCGCGGCCAGCCAGTTCGACGCCTCGGTGTCCAGCCAGGCGGCGGCTTCGCGGCGCGACCCGAACGGTTCCGGGGTCAGCACGTCCGGGAAGAACACGCGCGCCGCCGCGGACGCCGTGCCGAGCAGATGGCTCAGCGTGGCGTCGGCCAGCGCCTCCCGGTCCTCCGGTTTCTCCTCGGCGGCCAGCCGCTCCGCCGCGAAGATCCGGAGCAGGTCGTGCAGCTGGTAGCGGCCCGGTGCGCCGGCCGCCTGCACGAGGTTCGCGTCGACCAGTTCGTCCAGGTACGCCCGGACGTCGTCCTCGGCCAGGTCCGCGGCGACCGCGGCGAGATCCGCCGCGAAGTCGCTGCCGGGGATCACGGCGAGGCGGCGGAACGCCAGGCGCGCGGCCGGGGAGAGCCGGCGGTAGGACAGCTCGAACGCCGACCGCACCTGCAGGTCGCCCGCGGCCAGCGAGCTGAGCCGGGTGCTGACGTCCCGCAACTGGCCGGCCAGGTACGCGATCGACCACTGCGGCCGGGTCGCCAGCCGGTTGCCGGCGATGCGCACGGCGAGCGGCAGGTTTCCGCACAGTGCCACCAGTTCCGCCGCGGCCTCGGGCTCGCCGCCGACCCGCTCGGCACCGACGATCGTGCCCAGCAGTGCCGTCGCGCCGGCCGGCTCGAGCGGTTCCAGCCAGACCCAGCGGCCCGTCTCCAGGCCGGCCAGCGCGCGCCGGCAGGTGATCAGGGTGAGGCAGCCGGGGCTCGCCGCGAGCAGCGGGCGGACCTGCGCCTCGTCGGCGGCGTTGTCCAGCAGCAGGAGCACCCGGCGCCCGGTCAGCAGCGACCGGAACAGGTGCTGCTGCTCGACACCTGAGGGCGGGACCTGTTGCGCCGGCACGCCGAGGGCGCGTAACAGCTGTTCGAGCGCGGCCCGCGAGGTGACCGGCTGGTCGTCCATCCCGCGCAGGTCGACGGCGAAGGCGCCGTCCGGGAAGCGGTCGGCGAGCGCGTGCGCGGCCGCCACGGCGAGCGTCGTCTTGCCGATCCCGGGATGCCCGATGATCGACAGCACCACGCCGCTCGGCGAGTCGGCGGCCGCGGCCTCCCGCACCAGCTTCAGCTCGGCGTCGCGGCCGAGCAGGTCCGCCACCGCGGGCGGCAGCCGGCAGGACGGGTCGTCGTCCGCCTTGGGGGTCCGGCGGCGGCCGTCGCGGGCCGCGGCGAGGAACCGGGTGCGGTCCTCCCCGGCCAGGTCCATCGCCTCGGCGAGCGCCGCCGCGGACCGCCGCTGCGCCGCCTGCGCCCGGCCCCGCTCCAGGTCACGCAGGGCGCGCACGCTCACGCCCGAGGCCGCCGCCAGCTCCGCCTGGGTCAGGCCCGCGGCCCGCCGGTGACGCAGCAGCAGGCGCCCGAACGCCGACGCGTCTTCTCCGTTGTCGTTCACACCGTTCACCAACGTCTATTCAACCGGCAGAATTGCCGTGGCGGAAACCTGCCGGTGGTTCCGCCTCCTCCCGGCACGTGATATCCGGTTTGCTGTCCGCATGTCATCGCGTATCGCGTGGGCCGAGGGTGCCGGGCGGGACGACGGCAGGCC
The DNA here is from genome assembly GCF_021653975.1 of Amycolatopsis sp. GM8. Taxonomy (GTDB): domain Bacteria; phylum Actinomycetota; class Actinomycetes; order Mycobacteriales; family Pseudonocardiaceae; genus Amycolatopsis_E. The sequence continues at coordinate 710,238 of NZ_JAJKFK010000004.1, forward strand.
GAAGCTGCACGCCGTCACGCCACGCCGCCCCGCCGTCCGGGTCGTGGTGCTCGCGGCCGACCGTTTCGTCCGCACCGGCATCCTGACCGAGCTGCGGGACAAACCGGGCGTGCAGCTGCTCTCCTCGCGTGAGGACGCCGAACCCGAAGTCGTGGTCGCGGTCGCCGAGCCGGGTCCCGAGCTGGTGGAGCTGCTCACGCCCGTGCCGAGAGCGAAGCTGGTGCTGGTGGCCGACGAGGCACGCCCCGCCGAGCTGTGGACCGCCGTCGAGCACGGGCTCGCTGTCCTGGTACCCCGCGCCGAGGCCACCACCGCGCGCCTGCTGCAGGCGATCACGGACGCGCACGCCGGCCGCGGCGACCTGCCGCCCGACCAGCTCGGGCCGCTGCTGCAGGGACTGTCCCGGCTGCACCACGACGTGCTGGCGCCGCGCGACCTGACGCTGAGCGGGCTGTCGCGGCGGGAGGCCGACGTGCTGCGGCTGCTGGCCGAAGGCATGGACACCGCCGAGATCGCCGCGGAGATGACCTACTCCGAGCGCACGGTGAAGAACATCCTGCACAACCTGCTGTCCCGCCTCGGCCTGCGCAACCGCACCCACGCGGTCGCGTACGCCCTGCGCGAAGGCATGATCTGACCATCCCCGGCGTGGGGCTCGCCAGGTACGGGCGAGTCCCACGTTTTCCTTTTCCGTCATGTTGTCTGGACCTTTGTTGGAAAGGTCCAGACAACCGACGATAGTTGGTTGACGGTCGCGGCGCGGGCTCCCTAACGTCGGAATCCTCCTACCGAAGGGGGCTTCCCGGTGTTCTCCCGCCGTACCTTCCTGGGCCTGTCCGCCGCCGCACTCACCGCGCCCGCCTGGCCGGGCTTCGCGACCGCCGCCGCCACCCCGGCCACGTTCACCCTGAACCTGGCCAACAACTCCGGCTCCGGCACCGTCTACGCGTACGTCACGGGCACCACGCCCGACAACCGGCTGGTGCTCATCGCCGCCGACGGCACGCCGTACTACCCGCCCTCGCCCTCGGCCACGCTGACCCCGCTGCCGGTCGACTGCGCGATCAACGTCGGCTCGGGCCGCCAGGTCAGCGTGCCGAAGATGGCGGGCGCGCGGATCTATCTCGTCACCGGCTCGAAGCTGGACTTCTTCCTCAACCCCGGCCCCGCACTCGTGCATCCCAGTTTCCTCAACACCGCCGACCCGAACTTCGGCCGGACCTGGTCGTTCGCGGAGTTCACGTTCAACGACGCGCAGCTGTTCGCGAACATCAGCTACGTCGACTTCGTCGGGCTGCCGCTGAGCATCGCGCTGTCGACCACCTCCTCGGGCAGCCAGTCGGTGCAGGGCCTCCCGTCGGGCTCCGCGGCCGCGGTCGCGAGCGAGCTGTCCGGGCAGGGCTCGAACTGGGGCCAACTGGTCCAGACCGATTCGGGCGGACGTGTGCTGCGCGTGCTTTCCGCGCAGCACAAGGCGGACCAGTTCGCCGGCTACCTCGAGGGCTACATCGACCAGGTGTGGCAGAAGTACGCGTCGCAGCCGCTGACCGTCGACTCGCAGAACCCCGGGGTGGGCGTGTTCACCGGCACGGTCTCGGGTAACACGCTCACGTTCAACAACGGCGAGAGCTTCAGCAAGCCCGTCACCGCCGACGTGTGGAGCTGCAACAGCGGGCCGTTCACGAACGCGGGGAGCCCGGCCCGGCTGGCGATCATCCCGCGGCTGGCCGCCGCGCTGAACCGGACCACGTTGCTGGCCAACGCGAACCAGCCCACCGGCGAGGACCCGGCGCAGTTCTACCGCAACGCCCAGACCAACCACTACGCCCGGATCGTGCACAGCAAGCTGCCGGACAACCGCGGTTACGCCTTCCCGTACGACGACGTCACCCCCGGCCCGGACTTCAGCGGCTCGGTGTTCGCGGGCGACCCGGACGTGCTCACCGTGACGGCCCACGCGATGTGATCCACACTGGCCGGTATGACCGAGATACGGGTACTGACCTTCGACATCTTCGGCACGACCGTCGACTGGTACACCGGGGTGGCCCGGCAGGCGGCCGAGATCCTGGGCGACCGGCTCGACGCGGGCACCTTCGCCAGAGAGTGGCGTGACCGCTACCTCCCGTCGATGACGCGCGTCATCAGCGGCGAGCGGGACTGGGTGTACCTCGACACGCTGCACCGCGAGTCGCTCGACGATCTGTTGCGGCAGCACGGAATCGACCTCGACGAGGCGAGCCGGCGGCAGCTGGTGCACGCGTGGCACCGGCTGCCGGCATGGGACGACGTCGTCGAGGGCCTGACGCGGCTGCGGGAGAACTACACCATCGCCGCGTTGTCGAACGGCGGGTTCGCGCTGATGACCGCCCTGATCAAGGCCGCGAACCTGCCGTTCGACTGCGTGCTGTCGGCCGAACTGGCCCGCACCTACAAACCCGACGCGCGCGTCTACCACACCGCGGCGAGCCTGCTCGACGTCCGGCCGGACGAGGTGCTGATGGTCGCCGCGCACAAGTGGGACCTGGTGGGCGCGGCCACGGCGGGCCTGCGCACGGCGTTCGTCGAACGGCCACTGGAGAAGGGCCCGGACGGCACTGCCGACCGGGCCGCCGACGTCGAAGCTGATTTTCATGTCACGGACTTCCAGGATCTCGCCGAGAGACTCGCTGTATAGGTCGTTATACGACTGTCCCGGCCTGGATGACCGTGCGCTCGCCGGACCACAGCAGCGCCGGGTCCGCGAACGGGTCGCCGTCGAGGAGCAGGAAGTCCGCCACGCACCCGACGGCGACCCGGCCGAGATCCGGGCGCCGCACCAGGTCCGCGTTGACCGACGTCGCCGACTGGAGAGTCCGAAGTAGACCCTCCACTTCGGACTGCAGCCGCAGGCCGGCGAGCTGCTCGTCTTCGAGCACGCCCATCAGGTCCGTGCCGAAGCCGATCCGCACCCCGACCGCCCGCGCCAGTTCGACCGCCTCGCGCCCGGATGCCAGCACCTCGCGGTTCTTCTCCTGTGACACGGCCGCCATGCCGAGCGGGGCGCCGCGGCGGTCCATGGCGTCGTAGGCGGCGAGCGTCGGCACCAGGAACGCATCGTGCGCGGCCATCAGCTCGGCGGTCTCGGCGTCGATCAGGTTGCCGTGCTCGACCGAGCGCACCCCGTTCTCGACCGCGTGCCGGACGGCCTCCGGCGAGTACGCGTGCGCGGCCACGTAACTGCCGCGGCGCGCCGCTTCGTCCGTCACCGCGCGGATTTCCTCCGGCGAGTACTGCGGGACCCGGATCGGGTCGGTCAGCGACACCACCCCGCCCGAGGCCATGATCTTGATCGCGTGCGCGCCACGGCGGAACCGGTCGCGCACCGCCTGCCGCAGCGCGTCCACCCCGTCCACGACTTCGTTCAGGAACTCGTGGCAGCCGCAGAAATCGCTGTCCGTGCCGCGGGGGTCGCCGTGCCCGCCGGTCTGGCTGAGCGCGGGCCCGGTGTAGAGATACCGCGGCCCGGCGATGAGTCCCTCGCCCAGCGCGCGGGTGATACCGGGGTCGCCGCCCGCCACATCCCGCACCGTCGTGAACCCGCGCCGCAGCGCGTTTTCCAGCCGCCGCGCGCCCGCGTAGGCCAGGTAGCTCGCGGATCCGGACTCGATCGCGACGAGGTCCAGCGCGATGCCGTACGCGTGGAAATGCGCGTCGATCAGGCCTGGCAGCACGGTCTTGCCGCGGGCGTCGAGGACGCGGTCCGCGGTGAACGTACCGCCGATCTGCACGATCCTGCCGTCCTCGACATGCACCGGCTCCTCGACGAGTTCCGCGGAGACACCGTCGAACACCGTTCCGTTGACGATCGAAAGGCTCATGCCGCACTCCTCAGCCGCTCGGTTTCCTTGCTGTCCACAGCGAACGTGACCGGGTCGACGGCCACGCCGTACTCGCGCGCCGCGGCCTCGGCGGAAACGAAACCGTTGCGCACATCGCGCGCGACGCGCTCGGGTTCCCGTGAGAACGGGTCGCCGTACCCGCCGCCGCCCCCGGTGTCGTTGACCAGCACCTCGCCGGTATCGAGATGGTTGTAGCTACCGCCCTGCACGACCTCGTGCCCGGTGCCGGGGTTGAGCACGATCCGATTGTTCTCCCCCGGCCGCCCGCCGCCGATGGCCCACGGCTTGGTTTTCGTCTTGTACACCAGGCAGATTCCCGTCGAGGGCGCGGTGAACCGGTACACCCGGCTCACCCCGACGCCGCCGCGGTGCCGGCCCGCGCCGCCGGTGTCGGGCCGGTAGCCATAGGACTCGATGAACATCGGCGACTTGGTTTCCAGCACCTCCACCGGGTTGTTGCGGCACCCCGGTTCGGACAGGTGCATGATCCCGTCGGCGCCGTCGCCGCCCGCGTGCCCGCCGAACCCGACGGCCTCGTTCGTCGCCTCGAGCCAGGACTCGCCGGTGCGCGGGTTGACGCCGAGGCCCATCATCGAACACACGTCGCCGCCCGAACAGGCCGGCACCCGGTCCGGCATGCCCTGGGAAAGCGCTTTCAGCACCACTTCGCCGGCGAGCAGCCCGGTCCACAGCGTGAACGTCGGCATCGGCGGCACGGCGTGCATCACCGAACCCGGTTCGGTCACCACCCGCAGCGGCCGGAAGTTCCCCGCCACCACCGACGAATCCGGCGTCGTGAGCGCCTTGAACACGAGGCTGCACAACGCTTCGGTCTGGCCGAGCGGGAGGTTGATCGGGCCGCGCACGCCATGCTCGCTGCCGCTCCAGTCGATCACCATTTCCGCGTCGGTGACGGTAACCGTGGCGCGCAGCTTGATCATCCGGTCCAGATCGACGCCGTCGGAGTCGACGAAGTCCTCGGCGCTCCAGGTGCCCTTCGGCAGCTTCGCGAGCGCGAGCCGGGCGAGCCGCTCGCCGTGGTCGTTGATCGCGTCCATCGCGGCGACGAGCGTGTCCGCGCCGTACTTCGCGGCGATCTCCTGGGTGCGCCGGACCCCGGTGACACAGGCGGAGACCTGCGCCTGCAGGTCGCCGATCGTGCGCTCCGGCAGCCGGCTGTTGAACCGGATGAGGTTGAAGACGTCGTCGTCCTGCACGCCTTCGCGGTAGAGCCGGATCGCCGGGAAGAACAGCCCTTCCTGGTGCATGTCGGTCGAATCGAGGACGTAACCCGGGTCCTTCTGCTTGAGGTCGAGCACGTGGATGCGGCACGAGGCGAACCCGATCAGCCTGCCCCCGGCGTGCACCGGCGCGAACACGAGCGGGTCGAGGGTGTGCGCCGAGGACCAGTACGGGTAGTTCAGCACGAACACGTCCCCTGGCCGCATCGCTTCCACGCCAAGGAACTTCACGGCCTCCTTGATGCCGTGATCGTTGCCGCGGGTGAAGATCGCGATGCCCGGCGCGTCGGCGACCACGTCCCCGCTCGCGTCGTGGATGCCGATGCCGTAGTCGTGGATCTCGTAGACGACGGTGTTGTACGCGGTGCGGCACAGGTTTCGCGCCATTTCCTCGGCCGAGGCCAGGAGGCCGTGCCGGATGATTTCGGTGGTGATGGAGTCGTTCATCGCTCCCCTACGGTGATCACGAGTTCGCCATAGGGGCCGACCCGCAGGTGGTCCCCGGCGTGGACGACGGTGGTCGCGGTGTGCTCGGCGATGACGGCCGGCCCGTCGAGCTCGTCCCCGGCGAGCAGGTTTTCCCTGGTGTACAACGAATACTCGGTGCCGGACACCTCCCGCGCCCCGTCCGACTCCGGACCGCCGGACTCGCGGGAGGGCAGCAGTGGCAGCCGCGGCTTGTCCACCGCGCCGGTCGCGCGCAGGCGCAACGTGGTGACCTCGACGGGATCGGTCATCGTGTGCCCGTATTGCCGTTCGTGCAGCCGCGCGAAGGAGTCCTCCACGCCTGCCAGATCCTCGAACGCGACGGTCACCGAGTGCTCCTGCCCGGCGTACCGGACGTCGAGGCTGCGGCTCATCGACGCCGGGAAGCCTTCCGCGGCAAGGGTTTCCGCCGCCTCGCGGGCCATCTCGGCGTAGGCCGCCTCGACCTCGGCGGCGTCCAGGTCGGCGAGCGGCGCGACGACGGTGCGCGCGAAGTCGTGCTGCACGTCGGCCATCAGCATGCCGAACGCGGAGAACGCGCCCTGCCCCGGCGGCACCAGCACGGTCGGGATGCCCAGCTCGGCCGCGACGTCCACGGCCACCAGCCCGCCCCCGCCGCCGAACGACAGCAGCGCGAAGTCCTTCGGGTCGCGGCCGACCTCGACGGTGATCGCCCGGACGGCGCCCATGATCTTGGTCGTGGAGATCCGCACGATGCCGCGGGCCAGCGCGGGCACGGTCATCCCGAGCCGTTGCGCGACGGGTGAAAGCGCTTTCTCCGCGAGCACCCGGTCCAGCACGAGCTTCCCGCCGAGCGGAACCTCGGTGCCGAGATAGCCGATCGCGAGCACGGCGTCGGTGAACGTGGGCACCGTCCCGCCGCGGCCGTACGACGCCGGTCCCGGCTCGGCGCCCGCGCTGCGCGGGCCGACCTGCAGCGCGCCCGCCTCGTCGAGATACGCGATCGACCCGCCGCCCGCGCCGATCGTATGGATGTAGAGCGACGGCGTGTTGATCGGCAGCCCTTCGAACTCCGCGCCCTGGTGCAGCACCGGTTCGCCGTCGAGGATCAGCGACGCGTCGAGGCTCGTGCCGCCCATGTCGATGGTGATCAGGTTGGGCTCGCCGACCAGCTCCGCGAACGCGGCCGCGCCGATCACCCCGCCCGCCGGGCCGGACAGGATGAGGCTCACCGGCTGTTCGCGCGCGGTGCCGACGGTCATCGCGCCGCCGCCGGAGCGGGTCATCAGGAAGCGTCCGCCGAACCCGCGGCGGGCCAGCTCGCCTTCGAGATCTTCCAGGTACCGGCGGACGATCGGCTTCACGTACGCGTCGAGCACGGCGGTGCTGGTGCGCTCGTACTCGCGGTACTCACGGGAAAGCTCGTGCGACAACGTCACCGCGACGCCAGGCGCGACCTCCGCGAGCACGTCCCGCATCGCGAGTTCGTGCGCGGGATTCGCGTAGGCGTGCAGGAAAGCGACCGCCACCGAGTCGTAGCCGCGCGAAGCGATCACCTCGGCGACCCGGCGGGCATCGTCCACATCGAACGGTGTGTGCACGCTCCCGTCGAACCGGCTGCGCTCGGTCACTTCGAACGTGTCGAAGCGTTCCAGCAGCGGTTCCGGCGGGCGGTAGGTGATGTCGTAGTTGGTGCGCCGGTCGGTGCGGCCGAGCAGGTACACGTCGCGGAACCCGCGGGTGCCGATCACCGCGGTCCGCGCGCCGGTCCGCGTGAGCAGCGCGTTGAGGCCCAGCGTCGTGCCGTGCGTGAACATCGCGATCTCGCCGAATTCCGCGCCGGCGGCGGCGAACGCGTCGAGCACGCCGGTGGTGGGCGAATCAGGCGTGGTCGCGACCTTGCCGAAACGCAGTTCGCCGGTGTCCGGCAGCAGCTCCACGACGTCGGTGAACGTCCCGCCGACGTCGATCGCCAGCCGGGTGGTGTTTGTCATGCGGCGCAGTATCAAAGTTTCGCCGAGAGCACGACTGGATGACGGAGCACAGCGCGGCCCGCCCGCGTTGTGCTGCGCGCACATCGGCGCGATCTGCACCACAGTCAGCATTCCCCCACCTCGACCACTGGAGAAAGGCGGAGGCGGGCCTGATGAAAACCTCGCTTCGACTCGTGGCACTCGCGGGCGCGGCGGCACTGACGGTGTCGCTGGCCGCGTGCAGCCGGCCCAGCACCGAAGCCGCGACCACCACGTCGGCGGCCCCGGCGGACAAGACCCTTTCCATCGGCTTCTTCGGCTTCGCGAAGGCCAACTCCTTCGCGCAGGCGACGTGGGCCGGTGTCCAGGAGTACGCGGCGGCGCACAACGCGAACGCCACCTTCCTCGACTCGAACTTCGACGGCCCCACGCAGGTCAACCAGCTGCAGGACGCCGTCACGTCCAAGCGCTACGACATCGTCATCGTGCAGGCCAACGACGGCACCGCGATCGTGAACGCGGTCAAGCAGGCGGTGGCCGCCGGGATCACCGTGGTCATCGAGTTCACCCCCGTCGGCGGTGACTACTCGACCACCAACCCGCAGATCCCCGGCACGGTCAGCATCGTGGACGCGCCCACGCTCAACGGCCAGGGGCTCGCCACGCTCGGCCTCGGCGCGTGCAAGGAGGCCGGCGCGGCCCCGTGCAAGGTGGCCTACCTGCAGGGTTTCGCGAACTACCCGCTCGACACCGCGCGCACCAACGCGACCGTGGACGCGCTCAAGGCGGGCGGCGCCGACGTCGTGGCGAGCGTGGTCGGCGGCTACACCCAGGACTCGGGGCGCGCGGCGTTCCAGAACGTGCTGCAGGCGCACCCCGACGTCAACGTCGTGATCGGCTCCTCGCAGGCGGTCGAGGGCGCGGCCCCGCTGGCCGCCGGGAAGCCCATCAAGTTCGTCGGCAACGGCGGGTCGACCCAGGCGTTCGACGGCGTGAAGTCCGGTACCTGGTACGGCGTGTACGTCATCCCGGAGAAGACCGACGGCGCGAAGGCCGCCGAACTCGGCCTGTCCAAGGCACGCGGGCAGCAGGTGCCGGTCTCGACCGACGCCCGCACGCTGACCCCGTACCAGGCACTGGGCACGAAGGGCACCCTCGCCGGGCAGACCGCGGACTACTCGGACTGATCGATGCGAGCACCCGCCATCTCCGTCCGCGGAGCCGGAAAGAGCTACAGCGGGGTCTCGGTCCTGCGGGACATCGACCTGGACATCGCCCCCGGCGAGATCCACAGCCTCGTCGGGGAGAACGGCGCCGGCAAGAGCACGCTGCTGAAGATCCTCGGCGGCGCGATCCGGGCCGACGCGGGCACGGTCGGCTTCGACGGCGTCCCGGCGACGATCCACAACCCGCGCGACGCGATCCGGCACGGCATCAGCCTCATCTCCCAGGAGGGCGCGCTGGTGCCGGCCAGAACGGTGCTGGAGAACGTGTTCCTCGCCCGGTGGTCGAACCGGGCGGGGTTCGCCCGCACCCGCGACGACCGCCGCGCGTTCGACGAACTCCTTGCCAGCACAGGGTTCGTGGTCGACCCGCAGGCGCGGGTGGCCGAACTGCCGACCGGCCTCCAGCAGCAGGTCGAGATCCTCCGGTCGCTCGCGCGCGGCGCCCGGGTGCTGGCGATGGACGAGCCGACCGCGGTACTGACCGAGCACGAGAAGGAGAACCTGCTCGGCCTGATCCGGCGTCTCGCGGCCGAGGGCACCACGGTGATCCTCGTTTCGCATTTCCTCGACGAGGTCCTCGGCGTCGCCGACCGGGTCACCGTGCTGCGCGACGGGAACCTCGTGATCAGCGATGAGGCCGCGAAGCACACGCCGGCGACGCTGGTGCGGCACATGGTCGGGCGGCAGATCGACGTGCCGCATCCCGATCCGCCACCGCTGCCCGCCGACGCTCCGGTGCGGCTCGCCGCGAAAGGCCTGCGCCGCGGCATGGTCGACGGCATCGACCTGACCGTGCGCGCGGGCGAGATCCTGGGCATCGCGGGTCTCGTCGGCAGCGGCCGCACCGAGACGCTGCGGCTGTTGTTCGGCGCGGACCGGGCCACCGAAGGCGTCGTCGAGGTCGACGGGAAAGCGCTGTCGAGGCTGACCCCGCGGCGCGCGATGGCCGCGGGGATCGCCATGGTGCCCGAGTCCCGCAAGGAACAGGGCCTGGTGATGGCCCGTTCGGTCCGGGAGAACGTCGCGCTCGCGTCGTTGGGCGGGCGCCGGTTCGGGCCGTTCGTGCGCCGGGGCGGTGAGCGTGACGCGGTCGGGCGGGCCTCGGACGCGGTCGACATCCGCGCGGCCGGGACGGACGCCGCGATCGAGACGCTGTCCGGTGGCAATCAGCAGAAAGCCTTGTTCGCCAAGTGGTTGCTGCGCCGGCCGCGGGTGCTGCTGATCGACGAACCGACCCGCGGCGTCGACGTCGCCGCGAAGACCCAGATCCACCAGCTGATCGTCGGGCTGGCCGCCGAGGGGATCGCGGTCGTCGTGGTGTCCTCGGAGATCGAGGAGGTGCTCGGGCTCGCCCACCGGGTGCTGGTGCTGCGGCACGGCCGGATCGCCGGCGAGTTCACCCGGGGCGCGCCCCGCGAAGACGTCATCGCCGTCGCCTTTGGACAGGAAGGAAAACCAGCATGAGTGTGAGCACGGCACCCGAGACCGCGAGCAGGACCGCCGGGACCAGAGCCGTGCGGCGCGGCGCGCGGGTGCGCGACTACGGGATCCTGGTCGCGCTGCTCGCCATCGTGCTCGCGCTTTCCTTGAGCACCAGCACGTTCCTGAGCACCTCGAACATGATCAACCTGCTCGACCAGTGCTCGGTCGTGGGCCTGCTCGCGGCCGGCGCGACCGTGTGCATCATGAGCGGCGTCTTCGACCTCACCGCGAGCGCGTCGCTCGCGGTGTCGGCGATAGTCGGTGTCCAGGTCGGGCGGCAGCTCGGGGTGTTGCCCGGGTTCGCCGCGGCGATCGTCGCCGGGGCGCTGCTCGGGCTCGTCACCGGCACCATCGTGGTCCGCAGCGGCGTGCACTCGTTCATCGCGACACTCGCGACCAGCATCATCTACCGCGGCCTCGCGGTGATCGTCACCGCCGGGTCGATCGTCTACCCGCTGGCGAGCCAGCAGGCGGACTTCGGCATGCTGACCTGGCCGTCGATCGGCGGGCTCACCTCGGCGACGATCGTGTTCGTCGTGGTGGTCGGCGCGATCTGGGTGCTGATCTCGGCCACCACGTTCGGCCGCCGCGTCTACGCGGTGGGCGGAAACGCCGAAGCCGCAAGGCTTTCCGGCATCCGAGTCGGCCAGGTCCAGATCGCGGCGTACGTGGTGAGCGGGATCTGCTCGGCGCTCGCCGGGCTGATCCTGGCCTCGCGCGCGGGGTCGGCGCAGTCGAGCATGGCCACCGGCATGGAGCTGTCCGCGATCGCCGCCGCGGTCATCGGCGGCACCAGCATCCTCGGCGGCGAGGGCGCGATCTGGCGCGGCGCGGTCGGCGCGCTGCTGCTGACGCTCATCGGCAACGGCTTCAACCTGCTCGGCTGGGACACCATCTACCAGCAGGTCGTGCAGGGCATCCTGATCCTGCTCGCCGTCGCCGTCGACCGTTACCTGCGGAAAAGGAGCAGGTAGCCTTCGCGAATGGCGGTCCGGATCGGCGTGAGCCTCGGCCCGGGACGGTCCCGCGCGGCGGCCGTCCGGGACCGCGCCGTGCTGGCCATCGCCACCGGGACCGACCCGGCGAAGCTGCTCGCCGAGATCGTCCGCGCCGGTCCCGAACCGCCGCGCGGCATCGTGCTCGACCTGAGCGGGCTGCTGGCCGACCGGGTGCTGAACCGGCACGACGAGCTCGCCCCGGTGGTGACGATCCGCGTCGTGCCCCGCGCGGCGAGCGATCCCGCGCTGGCCCGGCATCCGGACGACGTGATCGAGCGGCTCGTCGCCCACCGGCACACCGTGCCCGGCGGCCACGACCTGTTCGGGAACGAGCTGCGCCCGCTCGACCGTGCCACGCTTCGCCTGGTGTGCAAGGAAATCGAGCAGGGCCCGGCGCGCGACATCGCGATCGTGGCGGCCGGCTCGCCCGCCCAGCCGCGCCACGAGCGCGAGGTCGCGGACGCGCTGCAGTCGGCGATGCCGGACGCGCGGATCTCCGCCGCCCACGAGTTCGGCGGCCACGGGCTCGCCGCCCGCGAGGCGACGGTCGTGCTGAACGCCGCGCTGGCGGGCGCCGCCGGGCGGATCCTCGACGCGTGCGAAAGGGGCGCCCGCGGTATCCCGTTCCAGGTCTCGCGCGGCGACGGCGGCTGGGTCAGCCCCGCCCGGCTGCGCACGCTGCCGGTGCTCGGTATCGGCGCCGCCGGTGCGCTGCGGCTGCAGGGCGCGGCGCACCTGGCCGGTGCCGGGGACTGCCGGGTGCTGCTGGACTCCGGCCCGCACCCGATGGTCGGGGACGTGCGGCACGGCCTCGCCGTGGTCCGCCCGCAGGCGGTCGCCGGGCTCGGCACCGTGCTGGTCACCCCGACCGCCACACTGACCCGCGCGGACACCTCCCGCGTCGGCGATGTCGCGCTGGTGAAGGCCGATGACGACGCGGGCGAGCTCACCTGCGTCGGCGCCGCGGCCAGCCGCCCGACGGCGTGGCTGGACGAGATCGCGTTCATCGAGTCGACCGCCGAACTGGAGCGCGTCCGCCGTGACGCACAGGCCCGCGCGACGGCGATCGCGACCGCCAACGGCGCCACACCGGGCAGCGCGGCCGTCGTCGAAGTGTCCACAGTGGCCGTCCCGTACAGCCCGTCGGGCACCGTGCGGGTGCGCGTGCGCGTCGCGGGGGAGGCCGAAGCATGACCACCCGCTACATCGGTGCCGCCACGACGATCCGCGCCGACGACGTGCCCGCGCTCTACGAGGGCGGCAAGTTCTACTCACCGGCCGTCGCGCCGGAGCGGACCACCTTGCTGTCGTGGACGGAGAGCCTGCTCGAGCGCAACGGGCCCGTCACCCTCGTGCGGCCCGACGCGGTCGCCCCGGAGACCCGCTGCGTCGCGATCTGCGTGATCGGTTCCGGGGCCGCGCTGGCGGACCTGCCGCCCTCAGGCGACGAGTTCGCGCTCGCCGTGCGCGAGCTGGAACGCCTGACGCGGCACCGGTTCGACGCCGTGTACCCGCTGGCCGCCGCGACGGTCAGCGGGATCGCGCCGCTGGCCGCGGCGTCCCAGCTGGACGTGCCGCTGATCGACGCGGACGGGATGGGCCGCACCTTCGCGCTGATCCACCACACCGCGATGCACCTGGGCGGGCTCTCCCCCACCCCGCTGGTGATCCGCGGCGTCACCGGGGAGAACGTCGCGATCACCGTGCCCGGCCCCGCCCGCGCCGACACCCTACTCCGGTCCAATGTGGACGTTCTCGGCGGCTGGGCGGCGCTCGCCGCGTATCCCACGACCGCCGGTGACCTGCGCCGGGCCGCGCTCACCGGCACGGTGTCCCGGCTGATCAACGTGGGCCGGCTGCTGCTGGAGTCGAGCGATCCCGACGTGCTGGTGGCCCGGCTCGCCGCGGTCACCGGCTGCCGCCGGATCGGCCGCGGCCGGATCGTCGAGCTGGAACACCTCAGCCGCCCCACGGACTTCACGATCCCCACCCACCCGTCCAGCGTGGTGATCGACGAGATCGGCGGGCAGGGCCGGCAGCTGCGGCTGGAACTGCGCAGCGAGGTGGTAGCGGTGTTCGCCGACGGGGCGCTGGCCGCGGCCGCGCCGGACCTGATCTGCCTCGTCGACGTGCTGCACGGCGAGGTGTCCACATTGGACAGCCTGGAGCCGGGCGACCTGGTGGACGTGCTGGTGATGCCGGCGGACGCGGTCTGGTACTCGGCCGAGGGGCTGGCCATGGTGGGCCCGGCGTCGCACGGTATCCCGCTCGAGCACCCGAGGCACCGATGAGTAAACAACCGTTGGCGCCGCTGGATCTCGCGGAGCTCCTGCGCGTCGAACCGCTCTCGCGGGCCAGCGCCGTGCACCTGCCGGACCCCGCCCGCCACGTGCACGAGGTGGTGCTCGCCGAGACCTTCGACCGGCTGCACCACGCCGCGCCGCATTCGCTGGTGGTGCTGCACCACGAGGCCGCGACCGGCGGCTGGGCGCTGGCCGCGGCGCTGCACGCCGGCTGGGAGCGCAACGTCTCCGCGATCGTGGTGCCCCGGCCCGCGATGAGCTCGTCGAGCGCGGTGCTGGCCGAACGGCTGGGCATCGCGCTGCTGGTGATCGAAGACGAGCCGGTCGACGTCGCGCTCACGCTCGCCGGCCAGGTCAGCGCCCCGCAGGCGGCCCGCGCGCTGCGGGTCGCGCTGTGCGCCGAACGGCTCGCCGAGCAGTCGAGCATCCGCGGCGTGCTGGGCGTGCTGAACAGCGAACTGGCCCCGGTGCCGGTCGCGCTGACGGTCGGCGGCACGGTCACGGCGGGGCGTGCGGCGGGTGCGGCGGAGAAACCCGGCGGTACCACGGTGTGCGTCGAGATCAACGCCGCCGGGCGGCCGTGGGCCGAGCTGGTGGCGGCGGTGCCGGCGAAGAACACCGCCGCGGCCGGGCATGTCGAGTCGGTGCTGCGGCTGGCCCGGCTGCCGCTGCTCGCCGCGTGGGCGCAGACCCGGGTGCACAGCTCCGCCCAGGCGGCACGGGAACAAGCGGCGTTCGGCCTGCTGCGGCGCCTGGTGGCCGAACCGGCGGCCGCGGCCGAGCCCGCCGACGTCGAAGTGCCGCCGTGGACCGGCGAACTGGGCTGGCGGGTCGAGGGCCGCAACCGCGCGGTGTGGATCTCGCCGCTGACCGCCACGGACGGCGCCCCGGCCGAGGAGCTGACCCAGCTGGTCCGCGCGGCGTGGCAGCGGCACCGGCCGGACTGGCCGCTGGTCGCCGACTCGGACGGCTGGATCTCGTGGCAGAACCTCCCCGACAGCACCGAAAACAACGACGAGGCGGGCATGCGGCGGGCGCTCGGCGCGGTGACCCACGCGGCCGAAAGTCACGCGCTGGTGCTCGGCGTCGGCGACGCACACCGTGGCGTCCCCGGCCTGATGAGGTCGGTCACCGAGGCGCGGCTGGCCGCGCACGTCGCCCGCGACGGCGGTCCCGGTTCGGTGCAGTGGTTCGACCAGGTCGGCGCCCGCGCCGCGCTCGCCTGGCTGCCGCGCGGGCAGATCGCCGAGGTCGCCGACCTGTGCCTGGCCGGCCTGATGGCCGCCCGGGACCGCGAGGCACTCGTCGACACCGTGCTGGCGGTGCTCGACTGCGGCGGTTCGCTGAGCCAGGCCTCGGCGCGGCTCGGGGTGCACCGCAACACCGTGCTGTCCCGCGTCGCCCGCGCGAAGGAGCTCGGCCTGGTGTTCGACGACCCGGCGCGGAGGCTCGCGCTGCACGTGCTCTGCTACTCGCTCGCGTCGGTCTGGTTGCCCGGACGGTCCTGAGTTGTTTCCCGTTGGGGCAGAAGAGTTTTTCTACTTCTGGTGGTTGGAAACTTCTTGCCTCACCCTGTCAAGGTCTCCCTTCGGATGAACAAGAACGTGAAGTTGACTCACAGTTGCCGACCCGATTAATCTGCGCAGGCGCTGCAGGAGCCACCTGGCTTGACCGCGCCACCTTTCACCTAGGTGCGGGGGCCCTGGCCAGTCACAACGAGTGCGGGAAGGCCCTCAGGAGCCTTGAAGAAGAATTCCGGGACACGTGACCGACGTGCTTCGATCCGGACGAGGGTGCTTGCGATCGCCTTCGTGCCCAGCATCGCGCTGTTGCTGGCCGGCGTAGCACTGGCGGGATATCTGCTTTACACCGCGATCGCGGCGCGTTCGTTCATCACCAAGGTGCACGACTCCGCGCCCATCGCGGTCCAGTTCTTCGCCTCGGTGCAGCAGGAACGTCAGCTCACCCTGACCGACCTCGCGACGCGCGGGTCGCTGCAGGCGCAGCTGGCACAGGTGCGCACGAAGACCGACGCCACCGGCGCGGGCCAGGCGCAGAACCTGGCCGGCCTCTACGACCAGGCGCCCGCCCGCGTGCAGGTGAGCATCCAGAAGACCGCGGCACAGCTGGCGGCGCTGCCCGCGTTCCGGGCCAGGGTCGACGCCGGCCAGGTTTCCCTGCTGGAGGCGTACGCCTTCTACAACCAGATCCTGGACACCTACACCGACGGCCTGCTGGGCGTCGCCGAAGGCACGCCGAGCGCGCAGAGCGCGTACCTGCGCGCGACCGCGATGCCGCTGTTCGCGGCCGCCGACCAGATGGCCCGCAGTGTCGCGCTCGCCTCCGGCGGGATCGCGCACGGCGGCCTGAACCCCGACGAGTTCAACGCGTTCATCGGGAACGTCGGCGCCTACCACACCGGGTTCGACAGCCAGGTGCCCGAGATGATCCCGTCGGTGGCGCAGGCGTACAACGCGCTCAAGGCGAGCCCCGCCTGGGCCGCGGTGACCAGCGTCGAGCAGTCGGTGCTGAACGGGAACCACACCACGCTGCCGCCGGGCATCACCCCGCAGCAGTGGCAGGCCAGCGCGACGCAGGTCGCCGGCTCGCTGATCAACCTCTACATCCAGCAGAGCACCAACGCCACCAACATCGAGATCGACACCGGTAACCGGGACCTGATCACCGCGATCGCGGCCGGTGCGGCGGCGATCGTGCTCGCGGTCATCGTGACGATCGTCGCGTGGCGGATGTCCAGCAGGCTCGTGCGGCGGCTCACCCGGCTGCGCGAGGAGACCCTGGAGATGGCCGAGGTCCGGCTGCCCCGGCTGGTCGACCGGGTACGGAACGGCGAGGACGTCGACCTCGAGCGCGACATGTCCACCCTGGACCACGGCACTGACGAGATCGGCCAGGTCGCCGACGCGTTCAACAAGGCGCAGCAAACCGCCGTCGCGGCCGCGGTGGACGAGGCGAAGACCCGTGAGGGCACCAGCAAGGTGTTCCTCAACATCGCCCACCGCAGCCAGGTGCTGGTGCACCGGCAGCTCAAGGCGCTCGACGAGGCCGAGCGCAAGCAGGAGGACCCCGACCAGCTGGACCTGCTGTTCAAGCTCGACCACCTGTCCACCCGCGCCCGCCGCAACGCGGAGAACCTGATCATCCTCGGCGGCGAGCGGCCCGGCCGCCAGTGGCGCAACCCGGTGGCGCTGGCCGACCTCATCCGCGGCGCGACCGCCGAAACCGAGGACTACGCGCGGGTCAACGTCGGCAAGATGCCCGGGCTCGCCGTCAACGGCCCGGTCGTCGCCGACCTCATCCACTTGCTCGCCGAGCTGATCGACAACGCCACGTCGTTCTCGCCGCCGCAGTCGCGCGTCGAGGTATGGGGCGATGTCGTCGGGCGCGGCGTGGTGCTGGAGATCGAGGACCAGGGCGTCGGCATGGAGCCCGAGCAGAGCGAAGAGGTCAACGGGATGCTCGCCGACCCGCCGGACTTCAGCGTGATGGCGCTGTCGCACGAGCCGCGCCTGGGCCTGTTCGTGGTGGCACAGCTGGCTTCCCGGCACGGCATCTCGGTCACGCTGCGGGACTCGGCCTACGGCGGCACCCGCGCGATCGTGCTGGTCCGGTCCGAGCTGCTGACCCCGGTTCCGCTGGCCGAGGAGCCGGAGCCGGTGTCCCCGCACGCGCCGGTGCCGGCCCAGCAGGGACCAGGTAACCACCAGGGCCCGCCGCAGGCCGGTAACCACCCGAGCCTGCCGACCCGGCGCTCCCAGCCGGTACCGCCGCCCGAGGACACGCAACGGCACAATGGGACGCTCAGCCCGCCCGAGCCGGGCGGCACGCCCATCGACCTGTTCCGTCCCCAGCGGGAGCCCATGCCACCCCAGCAGCCGCAACAGCCACCGCAGCATTCGCAGCCGCCCCGCCCGCCGCGGCAGAACCGCCCGCCGGCGGACAACCGGCCGCACGACACCCGGTCGCCGCAACCGCCCGGCCCGCTGTCGCCGGACCGGCCCCAGCTGCCCCGGCGGCGACGCCAGCAGAACCTGGCGCCGCAACTGCGTTCCGAAGAGACACCCGCCGGCTACCCGCCGGCGGACACCACGATGGAGCCAAGGGACGACCCAGACCAAGCCCGTAGCCGGCTCGCCTCGTTCCAGCAGGGAACCCGGCGTGCCCGCAGCCAGGACCCCGCCGCCACCGACTTCTTTGGAGAGCACAGACGATGACCAATCCGGGTATCAACGAGCTGGACTGGTTGCTCGACGATCTGCTGCAGCAGGTCAACGGCGCGGACCGGGCCGTGGTGCTGTCCGCGGACGGGCTGCTCGTCGGCCGGTCCACCAACCTGACCGAGGAGGACGGCGAGCACCTGTCGGCCGTCGCCTCCGCGTTCCAGAGCCTGGCCAAGGGCACCGGGCGCCACTTCGGCGGCGGCCAGGTCCGCCAGACCGTGGTGGAGATGGACCACGCGTTCCTCTTCGTCACCGCGGCCGGGTACGGCGCCTGCCTGGCCCTGCTCACCAGCGAGGAGGCCGACATGGGGCTGGTCGCGTACGCGATGAACATGATGGTGAAGCGCGTCGGCACGGTGCTCAGCACGGCACCGCGCGTCGAGCACGCCGGTGGTCACGCATGAGCAGCCGCGCGCCGAGAACCGGACGCGGGTTCGCGGTGCCATGACGGCCGAGGAAGAGACCTGGTTCGACGCCGACGCGGGGCCACTGGCGCGGCCCTACACGGTCACCGGCGGCCGGACCCGCACCGACACCATCGGCCTCGACCTGCTCACCCTGGTCGTCGCGGTGACCACGATCATGGAGGCGGCGATCCTGCCGCAGGAGTACGCCCGCGTCGTGCGCCTGTGCCAGCAGCCGTTGTCCGTGGCCGAGGTCGCCGCGTACCTCGAGCTGCCGCTGCCGGTCGTGAAGGTGCTGCTCGCCGACCTGATCGAGCAGAACCACGTCATCTTCCGCAGTGCCACCTCGATGGCCGCGGCCCCGGACGAACGCATCCTCCAGGCGGTGCTCGATGGCATCCGCAGACTCTGATAGGGCGGCAACAACAGTGGACTCCCCCGTTCGAGGGCAGCTCTCGAACCCCGGTGCCCAGCAAGGCATCCCGCATTACCGGCGCAACCTCAACGCGATGACGCTGAAGCTGCTCGTCGCGGGCGGGTTCGGCGTCGGCAAGACGACGATGGTCGGCTCGGTCAGCGAGGTGCCCCCGCTGCACACCGAGGAAGCGCTGACCGCGGCGTCCGCGAGCGTCGACGACCTGACCGGCGTGGAGAAGAAGACGACCACGACGGTCGCGCTCGACTTCGGGCGCATCACGATCAACCCCGAGCTGATCCTGTACCTGTTCGGCACGCCGGGGCAGGACCGGTTCTGGTTCATGTGGGACGAGCTCGCCGTCGGCGCGCTGGGCGCGGTGATCCTCGCCGACACGCGCCGGCTGGAGAGCTGCTTCCCGGCGGTGGACTTCTTCGAGCGGCGCGGCGTGCCGTTCGTGGTCGGGGTGAACTGCTTCGACGACGCGTACCGCTACGGCACCGAAGAGGTCCGGGACGCCCTGGAACTCGACCGGGGCATCCCGGTGCTGCTGTGCGACGCGCGCGAGAAGGAGTCGACCAAGCAGGTCCTGATCACCCTCATCGAACACGTGATGGGCACCAAGAAAACCCTGACCTCCGCCTACCGCCTCTCCTGACCCCCGCGAGTCCGACCCTCAGGACGCCGAGTCCGACACTCGCGACAGCGAGTCCGACGCTCAGGACGGCGAGTCCGACGCTCGGCTACGACTCGCCGATGCCGTACCGGCTCAGCGCCCGGTCCGCGGTGATGTTCCGGTCGGCGACGTCGGCCCGCACGTCCTGCGCCGCGCGCTCGACCGGGTCGCCGTAGCCGCCGCCCCCGCCGGTCGCACAGCGGATCACGTCGCCCTGGCGGATCGCGGTGCCGTTGACCTTCAGCATCCGCCGCTCGTCGGCCCGCCCGGGGTTGATCACGACCTCGGGCCCGGCCGCGTCCTCGCCACCGAACAGGCCCCACGCGGGTTGCCGCGACCGTTCGAACCACAGCGACAGCGAGCAGTCGGTCTGCGCCTCGTACTCCCGTACGACCCCGTTGCCGCCGCGCCACCGGCCGGCCCCGCCGGAGTCGGGACGGATGCGATATTCGGTGATACGGAAGGGATAACGCGTCTCCAGTACCTCGATCGGGATGTCTTTCAGCGACCCGTTCACGTTGTTGATGAGAGCGCTTTCCCCGTCCGACCCCGACCACGCGCCCCAGCCGCCGACGGTGGCCTCCAGGCTGACGAACTCGCGGTCGAACCGGGGGTCCAGACCGGACGTGAGCACGATCATCGAGTCGCCGTGGCTCGCGCCGGCGACCCGGTCCGGCATCGCGGGCGCGAGCGCGCGGGCGACCATGTCGATCAGCAGGCCCAGATGCGAGAAGTACCACTGGCACGCGGCGGGCGCGGTCGCTCCCAGCACCGAGCCTTCCCGGACCTGGGTGGTCATCGTGCGGAACGAGCCGCCGTTGCCCGGCAGATCGGGGCTCACCAGCAGCTTGTAGCCCACTCGCAGCGCCGAAATCGCTTGTGGCACACCACAGTTGACCGGGCCGGTGGTCTGGTCGGCGGACTCGGTGACATCGAAGTCGATCGTGTCCCCGGTCACGGTGATCCGCAGCCGGATCGGGATCGGTGTCTCGATCGCGACGCCGTCGTTGTCCAGCACGCCTTCGGCCGCGTAGACACCGTCGGGGATGGCGGCGATGGTCTCGCGTTCCAGCAGCTCGGTCTGGCGGAAGATCTCGTCGCGCGCCCGTTCCAGGGTCTCGAGCCCGAACCGGTCGACGATTTCGCGCAGCCGCTGCTCCCCCATCGTGATGCAGGCGATCATCGCGTGCATGTCACCCGTTGTGGGATAAGGGAAACGCACGTTACGCGCGATCGTGTCCATCAGCGCGGCCTCGTCCCGGCCACCGCTGACGAGCTTCTGCGGACCGAGCCGCAGGCCCTCCTGGAAGATCGACACGGAGTCCATCGAACCGCCGGGATCCTTGGAACCGACGTCGATCCAGTGCGCGCGGGACGCGGTGAAACCGATCAGCGTGTCCCCGGCGAACACCGGGCCGAAGATCGTGACGTCGTTGAGGTGCGTGCCGCCGAGGTAGCTGTCGTTGAGGATCCACACATCGCCCGGCTGCCACACTTGGCGGCCGAACTGCTCTTCCGTTGCCCTGGTACAGGTTTCCAGGTTTCCCAGGAAGATCGGCAGTCCCGCGGACTGGCCGAGCACCTGGTGCCGGGCGTCGAGCAGCGCGACCACGCAGTCGCCGCATTCGTAGATGATGGGCGTGTACGCCGAGCGGATCAGCGTGGCGTTCATGTCGTCCGCGGCGGAGTTGAGCGCGTTGCGGATGATCTCGACGGTCACCGGGTCGACGCCGGTCGTGGCGGTCACTGGGCCTCCTTGGCTCGGATGATGAGCGAACCGATCTCGTCCACCGACACCGAGTACTCCGGCGGGACGACGGTGGTGGCGGTGTCCTCGAGGATCACCGCGGGTCCTTGGAAGGCATGTCCCGCAAGGAGATCGTCGCGGCGCACCACGACCGAGTCCCGCGGTGTGCCACCGAAGACGACCGGTTTGGTCTCGTACGGGAACTCTGACGACTGCGCCTGCGGCCACTTCTGCGGTTCCGGGCGGCCGAGGTCACCGAACGCGGCGCTGCGCACGGTGACGAACTCGATGGGCGCGCCGAGGTTCGCGTGCCCGTAGCGGCTCTGGTGCATCTCGGCGAACCGCTCGGCGATGGTCTTCAGGAAGTCCGGTGTGGACGGTTCGTCCTTACCGATCAGCGGCACGGTGAGGGTGTATTCCTGTGCGGCGTAACGGATGTCGACCGAGTGCGCCACCGATCGGTGATCCCGCCCCACTCCCTCTTCGCCCAAAGTGGACAGTCCGTGGTCTTCGAGCCGGGTGAGCACCGCGCTCAGGTCCGCGCCGTCGAGGTCCTCGTCGAGGAAGAAGTACGGTTCGGTGAAGTCCTTGCGGATCTTCGTCTGCAGCATGCCCCAGGCGGAGAACGCGCCGGGGAACCGCGGCACGATCGTCTCGGCGATACCCAGTTCGCGGGCGAGGAACACGGCGTGCATCGGGCCGGCGCCGCCGAACGCGACCAGGCTCGAGTCGCGCGGCTCGATCCCACGGGACACCGTGATCGTCCGGATCGCCTGTGCCATCTTGGAGTTCGCCACGTCGCAGATGCCCTCGGCCATCGCGACCGCGTCCAGATCGAAGGTCCGGCCCAGTTCCCGGACCGCGGTGAAAGCGCTTTCCGGGTCGAGGGTCAGCTGCCCGCCCGCGAAACCCTCCGGGTCGATCCGGCCGAGCACGAGGTTCGCGTCGGTCACGGTCGGCTCGGTGCCGCCGCGCCCGTAGCAGGCCGGCCCGGGCCGTGCCCCGGCCGAGCGCGGGCCGACGCGCAGGCCGCCGGCCTCGACCCAGGCCACCGAACCGCCGCCGGCGCCGACGGTGTGGATGTTGACCACGCTCATCAGCATCGGCAGCCCTTCCAGGTGTGCCTCGGCCGACACGTCGGGCTCGCCGTCGACGATGAGCGAGACGTCGAACGAGGTGCCACCCATGTCGATGCCGATCAGGTGCGGGCGGTCGCTGATCCGGGACAGCTCGGCGCCCGCGATCGCCCCGCCGACCGGGCCCGAGAGCAGGGTCTGCAGCGGCCGGGCGCGGGCGGAGTCGGCGGTGAGGATGCCCCCGGAGGACTGCATGACGTGCAGCGGGACGTCCAGGCCGCCGTCACGCAGCCGGACTTCGAGGTGGCTCAGGTAGTTGCGGACGATCGGGCCCGTGTACGCCTCGATGACCGCCGAGGACGTGCGTTCGTACTCGCGCCATTCCTTCGCGGCCTCGTGCGAGAGCGACACGGTGAAGTCCTCGCCCAGCTCGTCGAGCACGATCTCGCGGGCGCGCAGCTCGTGCGCGGGGTTGGCGTAGCTGAACAGCAGGGCGATCGCGATCGCGCCGTGGCCGCGTCCCCGGGCGGTTTTCGCCGCGTCGCGCACGGCTTCTTCGTCCAGCGGCGTCAACTCGGTGCCGTCAGGCGCGATGCGGCCGCCGATGCCGACCACGTCGCGGCGCGGCACGAGCGGCTCCGGCTTGCGGTAGTGCAGGTCGTACAGGCGGGTCCGGGGGCCGCGCGCGATGTGGTAGCTGTCCTCGACGCCGGCCGTGCCGAGCAGGAGGACGGGCACGCCGCGGCGTTCGAGGAAGGCGTTGAGGCCCTGGGTGGTGCCGTGCACGAGGAAGCCGATGTCGCCCGGCGAGTCGACGATCGAGGTCAGGCCGGCGAGCACGCCCTCGCTCAGGTCGTCGGGGGTGGTGGACGCCTTGCTCGCCGCGAACACCCCGGCTTCGTCGTCGTAGGTGACCACATCGGTGAAGGTGCCCCCGATGTCCATCGACACGCGGTACCGCGCCATGACGAACTCCAATCCAGCAGACGTGCCTGGAAAGTTAGAAGTCCGCCGGTGCCGCGCGGTGTGCTGCCCGCACCCGCACGCGGCGCGCGACTATGCGCCGCGCACGGCGCACCTCCACGACGGCGAGTCCGACGTTCCAGACGCCGAGTTCGACGTTCAGGACGCTGACTTCGACACTGGCGATGGCCGGACGGTGGCCCGCCGTCGAACTCGCCGTCGTGGGCGTCGAACTCGGCGTCGCGAGCGTCGGACTCGGCGTCGTGGGGGTCGGACTCGCGGTGGGGGTCAGTGGGCCCAGATGCCGCGGACGTGGCGGATGTGGCGGCGCATCAGGGCCTCCGCGCCGTCGGCGTCGCCCGCGGCGACCAGGTCCAGCAGTTCCGCGTGCTCGTGCGACGAGGGCACCAGTTCGCCCGCGTCGGCGAGCGAGCGCAGGCCGTAGATGCGGGATCGCGCGCGCAGCGACCGGACCGTCTCCACCAGGTGCGAGTTGCCGGCCTCGGCGAGCAGGCCCAGGTGGAACTCCAGGTCCGCCTTGACGTGGGTGATCAGGTTGCCCGCCGCCGCGGCCTCCTCGATCGCCGTCGCCAGCGGGCGCAGCCGCTCGATGACCGCCGGGTCCACCCCGGCCTCGGTGATCCGCCGGACCGTCGGCACCTCGATCAGCGCGCGCAGCTCGCTGAGGTCGTCGAGGTCCTTTTCGGACAGTTCGGTGACCCGGAAACCCTTGTTCCGCACCGTTTCGATGAGGCCTTCCTTGGCCAGGTCGAGCATCGCCTCGCGGACCGGGGTGGCCGACACGCCGAACTGCGCGGCCAGGCTCGGCGCCGAGTACACGACCCCGGGCCGCAGCTCGCCGGAGATGACAGCCGCGCGCAGGGTCTGGATGATCTCGTCACGCAGGTTCGCGCGCGTCCGGAACGACGGCAGCGCCGGGTGTTCAATGGTCACGATCTCTCCCGGCTTGGTAGTCCGTCGCGGCGACCACCAGATCTTCCCACGCCATCCCCACGCTCTTGAAAAACCGCGGCCGGCCCGGCGCGGCTTTCGCTTCTCCGCGCACGACGGCGGCCAGGCCGAGCAGCTCGTCCGCCGGGCACGCGCCCGCACGCACCGCCTGCACGATGTCGCCCGCCTCACGCAGCGCCGTCTCCCGCGACTCCACCACGACCGTCGAGCGGCGCACGGTCTCGTCGTCGACCTCGCGGGCCTCCGGTTCGTGCGACCCCACCGCGACGACCGTCGTATCGGGCCCCAGCAAAGCACCATCGAACAGCGGCGTGCGTGACGTCGTGCAGCACGCCACGAGGCCCGCGCCCGCCACGTCTGACGGCGAACCCACCCGGCCGCCGACCGCCGCTGCCAGCGCTTCCGCACGCGCGGGATCCCGCCCGACCACGACGACTTCCGACGCCGGCCGCACCGCCCGCAGCGCCTCGACATGGCCGCGTGCCTGCGGTCCCGCGCCGAACACCACGAGCCGCGCCGCGTCCGGTTCGGCGAGCGCGTCCACCGCGACCGCGGATACCGCCGCCGTCCGCACCAACGTCAGCTCGACCGCGTCCAATACGTTCAGCACCGCCAGCGTTTCCGCGTCCAGCAACAGGTACTGGCCCTGGATGCGCGGGAGCCCGCGCGCGGGATTGCCGGGCGCGACCGTCGCCACCTTCACCCCGGCGTACCGCCCCCATTCGGCGGGCATCAGCAGCAACTGCCCCTGCCGCACCGGCACCGCCGACCGCGGCGAGTCCGCCTCGGGGTCGAGTCCACCCCGCAGCGCCGCGGCCAGCGCGTCGACGGCCGCCCGCAGCCCGATCACAGTTCGAAACCCGCGGGGAACGGGTCGGCGGGGTCGAGGAAGTACTGCGCCGTGCCGGTCACCCAGGCCCGGCCGGTGATCGTCGGGACGACCGCGGGCACGCCCGCGACCTCGGTCTCCTCGACGAGCCGGCCGATGAACTGGGTACCGATGAACGACTCGTTGCGGAAGTCGGTGTGCAACGGCAGCTCGCCGCGCGCGTGCAGCTGCGCCATCCGCGCGCTGGTGCCGGTGCCGCACGGCGACCGGTCGAACCAGCCGGGGTGGATGGCCATCGCGTGCCGCGAATGCCGCGCGTCGGACCCGGGCGCGGCGAGGTACACGTGGTGGCATCCGGCGATCTCCGGGTTCACCGGGTGCACCGGCCGGTCGTGCGAGTTGATCGCCGCCATGACGGCGAGCCCGGCGTCGAGCAGCTTCTGCTTCTGGGCACGGTCGAACGGCAGGCCCAGCTCCGCCAGCTCGACGATCGCGTAGAAGTTGCCGCCGAACGCCAGGTCGTAGCGCACCTGGCCGAGCCCGGGGACCTCCACCTTGCGGTCCAGCCCGACCGAGAACGACGGCACATTCCGGATCGTCACCGCGCGCGCCGCCCCGTCCTCGACGGCGACCTCGGCCACGACCAGGCCGGCCGGGGTGTCGAGCCGGACGGTGGTGACCGGCTCGGTGACCTCGACCATGCCGGTCTCGACGAGCACGGTGGCGACGCCGATGGTGCCGTGCCCGCACATCGGCAGGCAGCCGGAGACCTCGATGAACAGCACGCCCCAGTCGGCGTCCGCGCGGGCCGGCGGCTGCAGGATCGCGCCGCTCATCGCGGAGTGCCCGCGCGGCTCGTTCATCAGCAGCTGCCGCAGGTGGTCGAGATGCTCGATGAAGTACCGCCGCCGGTCGGACATCGTCTCGCCGGGGACCACGCCGACGCCGCCGGTGATGACGCGCGTCGGCATGCCCTCGGTGTGTGAGTCCACCGCGTGGAAAACCCGTTCGGTGCGCATGATCCCTAGCCGAGCCCTTCCGCCAGCGCCTTTTCCGTCGCCTCGCGGACCAGCTTCGCGTGCTCCTCCGTGAGCGGCACCCGCGGGTGCCGGCACCGGCCGCCGTAGCGGCCGGCGAGGTCCATGCTCAGCTTGATCGCCTGGACGAACTCGGTGCGCGAGTCCCAGCGCAGCAACGGGTGCAGCTGCCGGTACAGCGGGACGGCCGTCTCCAGGTCGCCCGCGGTCGCCGCGCGCCACAGCTGGACGCAGGCCTTCGGGAACGCGTTGGGATAACCGGAAACCCAGCCGGGCGCGCCCGCGATCGCGAGTTCCAGCGTGACGTCGTCCGCTCCACAAAGGACATCGAGCCCCGGGGCCAGCTCGGCGATCCGGTACGGGCGCCGGACGTCGCCGGAGAACTCCTTGACCCCGACGATGAGCCCTTCCGCGTGCAGCTCCGCGAGCAGTTCCGGGACGAGATCGACCTTGGTGTCGAACGGGTTGTTGTACGCGACGATCGGCAGTCCGGCCTTCGCGACCTCCCGGTAGTGCGCGATCACCGCGCGCTCGTCGGCGCGATAAGCGTTGGGCGGCAACAACATCACGGCCGGACAGCCCAGCTCGGCGGCATGCTCGGCCCACCTGCGTGACTCCGCCGCGCCGTAAGCGGCGACGCCGGGCATCACGGTGAAGCCCTCGGGCGCGGCCTCGAGCGCGGTGGCGACGACGCGCGAGCGCTCCTCGGGGGTCAGCGTCTGGTACTCCCCCAGCGAGCCGTTCGGGGTCGCGCCGTCGCAGCCTTCGGCGGCGAGCCAGGCGATGTGCTCGCCGTACTTGTCGAAGTCGACCGCGAGGGTCTCCGTGAGCGGCAACGCGGTCGCCACCAGAACTCCGTGCCATGCAGCGGTCATGGGCCCTCCCAAGTCGGCCTTACACAACTGTAACCATCGTGCCATGTGCTATGTGACATTGTACAGAGAACCTCGTCCCCGCTGGAGGAACTCATGACCGAGACCGGAGCGTCGAGCACCCTGACTTCCCGGGCCCTCGCGGCCCGCCTGGAACGCCTGCCCATCTCCCGTTTCCACTACAAGCTGCTCTTCGCGGGCGGCCTCGGCTACACGTTCGACGCGATGGACGGCGCGATCGTCGCGTTCATCCTGCCGTCGGTCACCAAGGAATGGGGCCTGTCCAGCGGCGCCACCGGCGTCCTGGGCAGCAGCCTGCTGATCGGGTTCCTGTTCGGCGCGCTGGCCGCCGGCATCCTGGGCGACCGGATCGGCCGCCGCTCGGTCATGATCAGCGCGCTGATCCTCTACGCCGCGGCCAGCATCGTCGCGGCGGTCGCACCCAACTTCGCGGTGCTGTTCATCGCGCGGGTAGTCGCCGGGATGGGCACCGGGGCGGAGAGCGCGATCATCGCGCCGTACCTCTCGGAGTTCGTGCCCTCGCGCGTGCGCGGCCGGTACGTCGGTTCGCTCGCCGGGTTCTTCGCGTTCGGTTACGTGTTCGCGAGCCTGCTCGGCTACTTCGTGGTGAACGACGTCCCGCACGGCTGGCGGTGGGTGCAGGTGATCACCGCGGTGCCGATCCTGATGCTGCTGTGGTGGCGGCGCGCGCTGCCGGAGTCGCCGCGGTTCCTGCACGTCCACGGGCGGGTCCAGGAGGCGGAGCAGGTGGTGTCGAAGATCGAGGCCGAGGTCTCCGGCGGGCGGCCGCTGCCGCCGGTGCAGCACGACGACGCGGTGCCCGACGTGCAGGTGTCCTCGGGCAGCGTGCTGGACAACCTGAAAGCCTTGGTGGGCCCCGGTTTGCGCAAGACTTCGGTCACGTCGTGGATCTACTGGTTCGTCGCGATCTTCACCTACTACGGCTTCTTCACCTGGATCCCGTCGCTGCTGGTCAAGCAGGGGTTCGACATCTCGAAGAGCTTCCTGTTCTCGATCCTGATCTACCTGGCGCAGATCCCCGGCTACTACTCGGCGGCGTTCATCAGCGAATACCTCGAGCGCAAGTGGACGATCGTGCTGTACCTGACCGGCGGCGCGGTGGGCGCGCTCGGGCTCGCCTTCTCCGGCAGCAGCGCGGAAATCCTGATCTGGGGCTGCGTGCTGTCGTTCTTCATGAACGGCAACGCGGCGCTGGAGTACTCCTACACCTCGGAGATCTACCCGACGATGATCCGCACCACCGGGCTCGGTGTCGCGTCGGCGTTCGGCCGGGTCGGGGGCATCCTGGCGCCGATCATCATCGGCTACTCGTACTCGGGCGTCGGGTTCGGCGGCGTGTTCACGATGCTGCTGATCCTGCTCCTGCTCGGGGCCGCGGTGATCGCGGTGTTCGGGCAGCGCACCACCGGCCGTTCGCTGGAGCTGATCGGGCAGGACACCGTGCGTTCATGATGGCCGCCTACGGTGCCGTGGTGAGCGAGCACAAGAGCCGGACCGAGCGGGTCGAGGTCTTCTACGACGATTTCGACCTGCTCGGGATGCTGTACCACGGCAAGTACGCCGCCCTCGTCGAGCGCGGACTCACCTACTACTTCGTCAAGTCCGGCCTGACCTTCGGGCACGAGGACTTCACCCTCGTCGTGCGCGAGCTGGCCGTCACCTACGAGCAGCCGATCACCCGCATCGGCCTGGTCGACGTGGAGTTCTGGGCCGACCAGCTGGGCACCACGAGCCTCGCGTTCGGTTTCCGGGTCCGCACGGGCGAAACGGTGCACGCGCACGGGCGGCGGGTGGTCGTCAAGATCGACCCCGGCACCGGGAAACCGGCACCGTGGACGGATCAGATCCGGCGCGTCGTCGAGGAGAGCCTGCTGGTCACCACGTGATCGTCGCCCGCTCCGGGCCTGCCGACACCGTCACCGGGCCCGGGTGGTGGCACAGCTCCTGGTAGTCCTTTGTGGACACCACGACGATCGGGATACGCAGGCCGTACAGTTCGGCGGCGACCCACCCGCCGAGCATCAGGATCGCGTCGGGCTCGGTCAGGATGAGGGCGGCGGGCGCGGTCCCGGCCCGGATCTGCTCGGCCAGCACGGAGGACGACGAGCTGGAGCCACGCGCGGACGGCAGGGCGACGACCCGGCCGGTCAGACTGGCACCGCGTTGTGGATGGTGTTCGTCCACAATGGAGCCGTGCTCGTCGGTGCCGCCCCAGAACGACAGCGGCGCGTCGAGCACGAGCAGGTCCGCCGTCGCCTCGCCGGGATGGATCGTCAGCGCGTCCACAGTGCCTCGTCTCGCACGAGGTGCCCGGCGCGGGCCGAAGCGGCGCATTCGCCCAGCGAGCCCAGCACCGTGTCCACGCCGATGTTGCCCGGCGCGTACCAGGCCCACTTGCCGGAGCTGGTCATCACGGTGCGCAGGCCCGGGTCGAGGATCGGGGTGATGTAGGTGCACGTGTCCACCACGATCCGCGCCCCGGCGTCACGGATCTTTGCGGCGAAACCGAGCCGCTCGGCCTCCGCCAGTACCGCACGGCTCGTCGTGACGTAGACCGGGATGCGGAACTCACCGTCCACAAGCGACGCGAATCGCTCGAACTCGGTGAGTGAAAAGTGCGGCGTGCCAAGGCAGACGGCGTCCAAACGGGACTCTCGCGCGGTGCTCAGCTCGTCTCGCATCGGCCGGAGGTCGTCGATGCTGATGGTGTCGATCCCTTGTCCAGCAACGGCTTCGAGGGTCGGCGCTTCCGGGGTGACGCCGACGACGTGGAACAACCCCACTCCCCCGCTCGAGGCCGCGGCCGCCCCGAACGCCTTCAGCTGGTCCTCGGTCACGTCCTCGCCGGTACCGGTCAGCACCGGCACGCCGCTTCCGGCCGCGCGCCCGGCGAGGTGGCCGAGCACACCCCACGCGGCGTCCTCGGCCAGGAGCCTGCGCGGCAGCCCCGAACAGTCGAGCCGGATCGTCGCCTTACGGTTGGCATCCCGGTGCAGACCGCCGTCCGGGACGCGGCCGGTGATCGCGGCACCGATGTCGAGGAAGTCGCCGTAGCGGTCGGTGCGTGCGCCCAGCACGGAGTTGACGAACACGATCGCGTTCGACTCCGCCCACGCGACATGCGTGCCGAACGCCGGCCGGTGTGTCAGCTGGTACGGCGCGCAGGTCCACGTCGGACTGCAGCCCAGCTGGGTGTACGCGGTCATCAGTTTCCGCGCGCCGGCCGTGGTTTCAGGGTCGGCGCGCACGTTCTCCGGATGCCGCAGGTCCAGGGATCCCACGTTCAGCGTGGTCGGCACGGCGACCTTGCCGCCCAGTTCGACGAGCCGTTCGGCGAAGTCCAGCCCGGCCCGGCCGTGGTACAGGCAGCCGTCGACATGCGCGGACTCGACGTCCAGCAGCCGCCGGGCACCCCGCACCCCGGCGAGCGCCACGATCATCCGCAGGCACAGCTGGGCCGCCGGTCCGGCTTCACCGGCGAGCATCGCTCTGTCCTCTTCGGATAGTTCAATCACGGGCGAGCTCGCCCAGCGTGACGGGCTGCGCGATCGGCCGCGCGGCGACACCGAGCAGATCCTGTTCGGTCGGCTGCCGTCCGCAGGCGTCGGCGACGAAACACGAGGTGGCGTACCCGCAGACACGCCCTTGGCACAACCCCATTCCCGGCCGCGCCAGCAGCTTCACCGCACGGGTGTCCGTCGCACCGAGATCCACAATGGACTCCCGGACCCGGTCGACGGTCACCTCCTCGCAACGGCACAGCTGGGTCTGCCCGTCGAGCCACGTCAGCCAGCCCGGCCGGACCGGATGCGCGTCGTGCAGTGCCGCCGCGAACGCCCGGTTCGCCCGCCGTCGCCGCAGCAACCGGCCGACCCGCGCGTTGTCCGGCGCCGCACCGATCGTCGTCCACGCCGCGTGCAACCCGGCCAGCTCACCCTCCACAAGGGACAGTGGCGCGCCGCCGACCCCGCACACCTCCCCCGCCAGGTACACCCCGGGCACGGTGGCGCGCTGCTGGTCGTCGGCGCGGGCGACGAGGCTGCCGTCGGCGTCGAGCCGGGTCGCGCAGCCCAGTTGCAGCGGGATCTCCAGCTGTGGCGTGAACCCGTAGCCGACCGCGATCGCGTCGCACTCGACCTCGCGCCGGCGCAGCACCCGCCAGTCCGCGTCGAGCGTCGCGACGGTCGCCGAGGAAACGCTTTCCGTGCCGTGCGCGGCCGCCACCGTCGTCCGGGTCCGGTACGGAATCCGATGGCGCATCAGCGTGCGCAGATACCCGGCGCCCTCCCCGAGCTTCCCGGGATTGGCGAGCAGCGCGCCGGGATGCCGAACGAAACCCCTGGGAGACCCCGCTTCGAACACACCTACGACGTGCGCGCCCGCGTCGGCGAGACCGGCGGCGACCGGCAGCAGGAACGGTCCGGTGCCGGCGACGACGATCCGCCGCCCCGCGGTCACGCCGTGCCCCTTGAGCAGGGCCTGCGCGCCGCCGGCAGTGAACACGCCGGGCAGCGTCCAGCCGGGGAACGGCAGCTGCCGGTCGTAGGCGCCGGTGGCGACGATCAGCGCCCGGCACCGCACCTCGCCGCCGGATGTGTGCACGGCGAACCCGTCGCCGATGCGTTCGACATGCCAGACCTGGTGCCCGCCAAGGAATTCCGGCACCGCCGCACGGAGCCCCGTCAGCACGGACCAGTGGTGATGTCCGCGGCCGGTGTCGCCGTCGCGATGCCGCCAGTACTGCCCGCCGACGCGGCTGTTCCCGTCGATCACCACGACGTTCGCGCCCGCGCGCGAGGCGGCGGCCGCGGCGGCGAGCCCGGCCGGTCCCGCGCCGAGCACCGCGAGGTCAGCAGGCGAGGCCGGCACGCCCGGCTCCTTCCTGCGGCTCGATCCGGTCCCCCGGGCGCGCGTCGGTGAGGCACGCGCGCTGGTTCGGCCGCCCGTTGACGACGACCAGACAGTCGAAGCACACCCCGATCCCGCAGAACACCCCGCGCGGGGCGCCTTCGCCACGGGTCGTGCGCCACGACCGGTACCCGGCCGCGATCAGCGCCGCGCCGATACTCTGCCCCGGCTCGACCTCGATCTCCCTGTCACCAAAGGAAAACCTCACGCGACCTCCTCCGCGAAACGGTCCGGCCGGAACGGGCCGAGATCGAGATCCGGCGTCGTGCCGGAGACGACCTGTGCGATGAGCTTGCCGGTTCCGGCGGCCAGCCCGATCCCCGCGCCCTCGTGCCCGCAGGCGTGCACCAGCCCCGGCACGCGCGGGTCCTCCCCGATCACCGGCAGATGATCGGGACAGTACGGCCGGAACCCGAGGTAGCTCCGCAGCAGCGAAACGTCGGCCAGGAAAGGGAAAACACCGATCGCCTGCGCGGCGAGCTTGCGGACCACCGGCAGCGAGAACGTCCGGTCAAACCCGACGCGTTCGCGGCTCGCGCCGATCAGCACGGTGCCCGCCTGGGTGCCCTCGACGACGACCGACGTCTCCAGCCCCTCGTCGCCACTCGCCACATTCGCCACGTAGTCGGCCGTGTAGACCTTGTGCCGCACCACGATCGGCAGCGGCTCGGTGACCAGCACGAACCCGCGCCGCGGCAGCACCGGCACGGGCGCACCGGCCAGCGCGGAGATCTCGCCGCCCCACGTGCCGGCGGCGTTGATCACCCAGCGCGCCGGGATCGGCCCCGCGCTCGTCTCGACCTCCGCGATCCGGCCGCCGGATTGGCGGAACCCCAGCACTTCCGTTCCACTGTGGACGGTCGTGCCACGGCGGCGGGCCTGGCGCAGCAGCTCGGCGGCCGCGAGCATCGGCTGGACCTGCATGTCCTGCGGGTAATACGCGCCACCGGACACCTCGCGCGTGAGGTTCGGCTCCAGCTCGGCCAGTTCGGCGGCGGAGACGTCGGTCGCGCCGATGCCGTTCTCCCGCTGCCGCGCGGCGAACTTCGCGAGCCCCGCCGCGGCCTCGGGGGTCTGCGCGACCACCACGCCACCCTTGTGCTGCAGCTCCAGGCTTTCCGCGCCGAACCGCTCGCCGAGTTCCGTCCACAACCGCACCGAGTACAGCGCCAGGTCCAGCTCAGCGCCCGGCTCCTTGTCCGAGACGAGGATGTTGCCCTCGCCGCCGCTGGTGGTCCCGCCGGCGACGGCGCCCCGGTCGACCACCGCGACGTCCAGCCCAGCCTCGGCGCAGAAGTACGCACAGGCCGCCCCGACCATCCCGGCACCGACGACGACCACATCCATGTCAGTAGTATGTCACATTGCACTAAGTGTTCTGGCGAGCCCGAGAATCCGCGAGCGCGGCCGCCGGATCCGGCACGGAACACAGCAGGCCCGACACGACGACGGCGTCCTGCGACCCGTCCCCGACCGGCAGCGCGTCGGCGAACGCGGCCACGATCCGGACCGGCACCGGCGCCCGTGCGGCGGCTTCGGCCGCGTTCTGCCGCATCGTGGGCTCCGGCTCGGCGGCGATGAGCTGCTCGACCGTGGCCGGATAGTGCGCCAGGTTCAGCCCGGTGCCGACGCCGACCTCGAGCACCCGGCCGGCCGCGCCGGCGAGCAGTTCCGTGCGCAACTGTGCGTTGCCGCGAGCCTCGTTCCGGGCACCGTAGCGGGCGAACCACCAGGCGCACAGGCGGTTCTCCATGCCGTCACCTCCCCTGTTCTGGCAGGCTGTGACCGTGACGTTAGCCCTGCTGGACTCCGCGAGCCTGTACTTCCGGTCGTACTACGCGCTGCCGGACTCGATGACCGCGCCGGACGGCACGCCGGTCAACGCGGTGCGCGGGTTCGCCGACACGATCGCGCGCATCCTCACCGACCGGCGGCCGGCGCGGCTGGTCGCCTGCCTCGACGCCGACTGGCGGCCGCGGTTCCGGACCGACCTGCTGCCCAGCTACAAGGCGCACCGCGTCGCCGATCCCGATGCCAACCGCGAGGAAGTGCCCGACACGCTGACGCCGCAGGTGCCGGTCATCCTCGACCTGCTGGCCGCGGTCGGCCTCGCCACCGCGGAGGCCGACGGCTACGAGGCCGACGACGTCATCGGCGCGCTCACCGCCCGCGAGAAGACCGACCCGGTCGAGGTGATCACCGGCGACCGCGACCTGTTCCAGCTGGTCCGCACCGAGCCGACACCCGCGTCGGTGATCTACGTCGGCAAGGGCTGGGCCAAGGCCGAGGTGCTCAGCCCGGCCGAGATCGCCGAGCGCTACGGCGTGCCGGTCGCCAACGCCGGCCCCGGCTACGCGGCGATGGCCGCGCTGCGCGGCGACCCGTCCGACGGGCTGCCCGGGGTCGCCGGTGTCGGCGAGAAGACCGCCGCGAAGCTGATCACCCAGTTCGGTTCGGTGGAAGCGCTGCTGGACGCGGCGAAGTCCGGACACAAGGACCTGCCGCTGAAGATGCGGCTCAAGCTCACCGCCGCCGAGGACTACCTGAGCGTGGCGCCGACCGTGGTGAACGTGGCGGTGGACGCGCCGGTCTCGATCTCGGGCCCGGACATCGTGCCGTCCGCACCGAAGGATCCGGCCCGGGTCGCGGAGCTGGCCGAACGCTGGAACCTCGGCGGCTCGGTGAACCGGCTCCTCGCCGCCCTCGAACGGTCAGCCTCCTGACGCGGCGGCCCGTTTCGTCCTGATGGCCCGCTGCAGCGCGTGCACCACCGGTTGGATCGGCTCACCGAAGCGGTCCAGCCGGGTGCGGTACTGGTGGCGGTCGCGGCCGTTCAGCACGACCCGCATCTGCCCCGCCGCCGCGAGCGCGGCCAGCGCGGCCACCTCCTGGCCGACCCGGCTCGCGGCCTGCCCACCGCGGATCGCGCGCGAGACCTCGTCGGCGACGCGACGCGCCGTCCTGGTGTCGCGCACCGTGAACCGGGTGTACGGGAAGAGGCCCAGGAACCGTTCCCGCTCCGCCTTGATCACGTGGGCATTCAGGTGCTGATCGCGCACGGCGTCGAAGGTCTGCTTGCGGCCGCGCTCCACCCAGCGCCGCCACGAGCGCGACGGATCGGCCTCGATCGCGTGCCACAGTTCGTCCAGCACGGGATCGGTGTCCGGCGGCTTCCCGGCGACCGCGGCCTTGCCGTCCTCGTCGCGCAACTGTCCATTGAGGACCAGCGCGGCGAGCGCCGCCGCGCGCAGGGTGTAGCCCAGCTCGTCGCGCGCGGGCAGCCGCTGGTGCGGCAGGTCGAAGGCCAGCAGGAACATCTTGGCCGGCAGCGACTCAGGCGGGTTCATCTTCTTCTCCGTCCGTTTTGCGCGGCCGCCCCGGCGGCCACATCCGTCCGACGCCGCGCGGCAGCCGCCCGGCGTCGGACAAGGCCTTGCGCAGCAAGAACTCGATCTGCGCGTTCGTGCTGCGCAGCTCGTCGGCCGCCCAGCGCGCGAGCGCGTCGTGCACAGCCGGGTCGAGCCGCAGCAGCAGCTTCTTCCGCTCGGCCACGGTTACGAGTAGAGCGTCCCGGCGTTCACCACGGGCTGCGTGTCGCGGTCGCCGACGAGCACCACCATCAGGTTGCTGACCATGCTGGCCTTCCGCTCCTCGTCCAGGTCCACGACGTCCTGCTCGGCGAGCCGCTCCAGCGCCATCTGGACCATGCCCACCGCGCCCTCGACGATGCGCTCGCGCGCCGCGACGATCGCACCCGCCTGCTGGCGGCGCAGCATCGCCTGCGCGATCTCCGGGGCATACGCCAGATGCGTGATCCGCGACTCGATCACCTTGACCCCGGCGGACGCGACCCGCGCGCCGATCTCCTCGCTGAGCTTCTCGGTGATCTCGTCCGCGTTGTCCCGCAAGGAAAGCGTGCCCTCGTCATGCGTGTCGTACGGGTAGGCGTTGGCGATGTGGCGCACCGCGGTCTCGGTCTGGATGGCCACGAACTCGACGAAATCGTCCACTTCGAACAGTGCCTGCGCGGTGTCGCGCACCTGCCACACCACCACCGCGGCCATCTCGATCGGGTTGCCGTCGGCGTCGTTCACCTTCGCCACGTCGGTCTCGTGGTTGCGGATCCGGGTGGACACCCGGCGCCGCGCGGCGATCGGGTTGACCCACTGCAGCCCGGCCACCCGCAGTGTTCCCGCGTACCGGCCGAGCACCTGCACGACCCTCGCCTCGCCAGGCGCGACCGCGGTCAGCCCGCGCAGCAGCACGAGTCCGGCGACCACCAGCACGATCCCCACCGCACGGAGCCCGCCGTCACCGATGACGAGCACCACGACGCCACCGGCCACCACCAGCACGCTCACCAGGAACATCAGGGCCCCCGGCGCGGTCAGCGCCCTGCGCTCCTCGATCCGCGGAGCCGGCATCTCCACAGGTGTCTCGGTCATCTCTGCCCCCTTGGCAAATCGGGCTTGACGTCCTCGCTCAAGGACTAGCATAGTGATATCACATTTTCCGCCACCGAGGGGAGGGTCACCATGAGTGACCGGCGTCTGGAAATCGAAGGACTTTCGAAGCGATACGGGGAAACCGTCGCCCTGCGCGAGATGACGTTCGACGTGCGCGCGGGCGAGCTGTTCGGTTTCGTCGGCAGCAACGGAGCCGGCAAGACCACGACCATGCGCATCGTGCTGGGGGTGCTGAGCGCGGACGCCGGGACCGTCCGCTGGGACGGCGAGCCCGTGACGCTCGAAACCCGCCGCCTGATCGGCTACATGCCGGAGGAGCGCGGGCTGTACCCGAAGATGAAGGTCGGCGAGCAGCTGACCTATCTCGCGCAGCTGCACGGGATGGGTGCGGCCGCGGCGCGGCGCGCCACCGAGGAGTGGACCGAGCGGCTCGGCGTGGCCCCGCGCCGCGACGACGAGGTGCAGAAGCTCAGCCTCGGCAACCAGCAGCGCGTGCAGCTCGCGGCCGCGCTCGTGCACGATCCGCGGATCCTCGTGCTCGACGAACCGTTCTCCGGGCTCGACCCGGTCGCGGTCGACGTGATGAGCGAAGTCCTGCGGGAGAAGGCTTCCCACGGGGTGCCGGTCGTGTTCTCCAGCCACCAGCTGGATCTCGTGCAGCGGCTGTGCGACCGGGTCGGCATCGTCCGAAGTGGACACATGGAGGCCTGCGGCACCGTGGACGAGCTGCGCACCGGCGGCGCCGACCGGCTCGTCGTCGACGCCCCGCAGGCGCCGTCGGGCTGGACCGAGTCGGTGCCCGGCGTCAAGCTGCTCGGCCGCCACGGCACCCGCACCGAACTGGAGCTCCTCGACGGAACCGATGACCAGGCGGTGCTCAAGGCCGCGCTCGCGACCGGGCCGGTGCACGAGTTCGCCCGGCGGCGGCCCTCTTTGACCGAGTTGTTCCGCAGCGTCGTCACGGAAGGAGCGCGGCGATGAACCTGTCCGGCTGGGGCGCGATCCGCCTCGTCGCGAACCGCGAGATCACCACCCGACTGCAGTCCAAGGCGTTCCGGATCAGCACCGCGGTGATGATCCTGCTGCTCATCGCGCTCACCGTGGTCATCAAACTGATCGGCAGCAACGGTTCCGACGCGACCGTCGGGTACACCGCGCCGAACGCGGCACTGGCGGCACCGCTGCAGGTGAGCGCGAAGGCGCTGGGCCAGAACGTGAACACGCGGCAGGTCACCGAGGCACAGGCGCAGCAGGCGGTGCGCGACGGCTCGCTCGACGCGGTGCTCGTCGGCGACGGCACACACGTGCAGGTCGTGGTGAAGAAGGACCTGGACTCCGACCTGCGCAACGCGCTCACCGTGCTGGCGAACCGGCTGGCGCTCGACCAGCAGATCGCCACGCTCGGCGGCAACCCGGCGCAGGTGAACGCCGCGGTGGCGAGCGCGCACGTCGAGGTCCAGCCGCTGGAACAGCCCAAGCAGTACAACAGCCAGCAGCTCGTGCTCGGCATCATCGCCGGGGTGCTGATCTACCTGTCGCTGATGATCAACGGCCAGTCGGTGGCGCAGGGCGTGGTCGAGGAGAAGACCAGCCGCGTGGTCGAGCTGCTGCTGGCGACGATCCGGCCGTGGCAGCTGATGGCGGGCAAGGTGCTCGGCATCGGCGCGGTCGGGCTGCTGCAGATCCTCGCGATCGCCATCGTCGGCGTGATAGCGGCGCTCACGACCGGCGTGCTGACGATCTCGGTGTCGGCGGCCGCGGGCACGGTGATCTGGCTCATCGTGTGGTACCTGGCCGGATTCCTGATGTACTCCATCGTGTTCGCCGGCCTGGGCGCGCTGGTCTCCCGGCAGGAGGACGTCGGCGGCGCGGTGACCCCGGCGCTGATGTTCGTCATCGCCGGGTACGTCGTCGGCGTCTCGGTGCTGCCCTCGAACCCGGGCAGCGGTCTCGTCGAGATACTGTCGATCATCCCGGTGTTCGCCCCGACCCTGATGCCGATGCGCCTGGCGATGGGCGGCGTGCCGGTCTGGGAGGCCATCGTGTCACTGGGGCTCGTGATCGCGCTGATCCCGGTGCTGATCTGGCTCACCGGCCGCATCTACCGCAACGCGGTACTGCGCACCGGCGCCAAGGTCAAGCTCCGGGAAGCGCTTTCAGCGAGCTAGAAGCGGGTCCCGCAGTGCGGGGCGACCGCCGTCGTGAACAGCCTGTCCGCCGCCTCGACCGCGATCGGGTTCAGCACCTCGATCCGGTTGAGCGCGGCGAGCAGGCTCGGCGCGCGGTCGCCCAGGTACAGCATGCCGAGTTCCTCGGGGCCGAGCTTCAGATCGGCCGGCGAGCCGACCCGCTCGGCCCCGCCGGGCGAGATGCGGTACCGGCCGGAGTTGTTCTCCAGCAACGGATCCACGAGTTCGAGGACCACCGGCTCGGCGTCGCCGTAGGCGCGCGCGGCCAGCGCCGCGGGGGCGTCGGTCACCCGCAGCCAGGTGTTGTCGGCAAGGTCGACCACCTCGCACGCCCGCGGATCGGTCAGCATCAGGCCGAGCGGATCGTCGAGCGGGCGGGACGCCCAGATCTCCGCGACGAGGTCGACGCTCAGCAGGTACCGCCACAGCCCGGCGAGCGTTTCGATATTCGCCGCCTGCAGGTCGATCACATCGAGCCCCTCGCCCGGCTCGGACCCACCGCGCTCTTCCGGTTTGTACACCACGAAACCGTCGTCACCATCGGGTCCACTGTGGACGGCGACGTGGTACTCCTCGGCCACCCGGGCGGCGCTCCAGGCCCACCACTGCTCAGGCCGGGCGATCATGCCGTGCCGGTACAGCCCGATCCGCTGGTACAGCCCGGGCAAGAGCTCAGCCGCCGCGCCGGGCTCCACCAGCCGCACCTGCCCACCGGCGGGCGCGTCCGGACGGAACCGTGCCCGGGACTTGTGGACCCGCAACGACTTCCGGCGGGCCGAGACGCCGTAGCCGAACCGGCCGTAGATCGTGGCCTCGCTCGCCCGCAGGTACGCCGCCGCCTCGCCCCGGTCGGCACAGTCGCGCAACTGCTCGGCCATCAGCGCCGTCACCACCCCGCGGCGGGTGCGGTCGGCCCGGACCCCGACCGCCTCGACGGCCGCCGCCGGCACCGCTTTTCCGCCCGGGACGGCCAGTTCCGTGCCGAACGAGCTGGCGACGCCGATCAGCGCGCCATCGCCGAACGCGCCGAACTTGCGCTCCGCCGGGAAGCCGGGCGCC
Source organism: Amycolatopsis sp. GM8 (assembly GCF_021653975.1). Lineage (GTDB taxonomy): Bacteria > Actinomycetota > Actinomycetes > Mycobacteriales > Pseudonocardiaceae > Amycolatopsis_E. The sequence goes on from NZ_JAJKFK010000004.1 coordinate 749,685, forward strand.
AGCTTCTCCCATTCCTCGTCGGTCGACCGCTTGGTGTGGAAGGCGCGGTTGAGCAGTTCGTGGGCGGCCCGCCGGTCGCCGTCGGTCAGGGGGCGGATCTCGAAGTCGGTCGCACGAGTGATCCTGCCCACTCCCCCGCGTCCGGCCTACCGATTTTTCACTTCGGCCCGGACACCTCGTAGGTGCCGTCGACGTTGCGCACGGTCAGCGTGACGGCCTTCTGCTCGCCGCGCAGCGTCACCGCGCAGTCGAACGAGACGCCCACCTGCACGGTCTGGCCGGACGGGCAGCGCACCTGCGTGACGTCCGCGATCCCGTACGACTCGGTGAGCACCTGCCGCACCCCGCTTTCCAGCGCGGCAGGGTCGAACACGCGCGGCACCGGCGCCAGGCCACGGGACGACGACGTGCCGCCGCCGGAGGTGATGCTCTGCGGGCTCGGCGCGGGCTTTTCACCGCCGGGCCCCGCGCAGCCGGCGAGCAGCAGGAGGCCCGCGGCACTACCGGCCCAGAATCGGGCACGCCGAGACAACGCTCCTACCCCCGAAAATCCCGAGTCCAGTGTGGTCAGAAGTGTGTACCACACCAAGCTTGCGGGCGAGTGGTGAACAGCCGGTCCGCCCGGGCCGCCGCGCCGTCGCCGGCCACCTGGATCCGGCCCACCGTGACCAGTGCGGACGCCTGCCAGGCGCCGAAGTACAGCATCGCGAGCGCGTCCACGCCGAGCCGCAGCTGCGCGGGCAGGTCCGTGCGCGCCACCCCGTCGGGGCCCACCCGGTAGCGGCCGGAGTTCGCCTCCAGCACCGGGTCGGTCACCTCCAGCACCACCGGCTCGCCCTCGTACTCGCGCGCGGCGAGCGCCGCCGGGACGTCGACCAGGCGCAGCCACAGGTCATCACCGCCGCCGGTCAGCTTGGCCGCGCGCGGGTCGGTGAACAGCAGCGGGACGGGCTCGTCGAGCGGGCGGTTGGTCATCTCGACGGTGTCGACGAGGTCGACGGCCAGCAGGTACCGCCACAGCCCGGCGAACGCCTCGGCGGTCGTGGCGTGCAGGTCCCAGACCTCCAAAGTGGACGGATCGCGCCAGCTCTTGCGCTGCACGGTGTAGATCGCGAAGCCGTCCGGCCCATCGGGTCCATTGTGGACGATGATGAGCGGGCGCCCTTCCTCCCGCGTGACGTTCCGCTCGAACCCGGCCCACCAGTAGGCCGGGCGGGTCATCATGCCCGGCCGAGCGTGCGGCAGCTGGGCGTACAGCGCGGGCAGCCGCTCCACGGCGGCTTCGACCTGCAGCAGCTCGACCTCGCCGCCGGCCGGGAGGTCCGGCCGCAGCACGGCCCGGTGCCGGTCGACCTGGAACTGGTGGTCGACGGTCGCGACGCCGTAGCCGTACCGGCCGTAGATCGGCCCTTCCGAGGCGTACAGGGCGGCGAACGGGACGCCGCGCGCGGCGAGATCGGACAGCTGCGCGCGCATCATGCGGCTCAGCACACCGCGGCGCGTCCGGTCCGCGCGCACCCCCACCCCGGTCACCGCACCGAGCGGCACCTGCTTCCCGCCGGGCACGGTCAGCTCGGCGTCGAAGGACCGGACGGTGCCGATCAGCTCGGTGTCGAACGCGCCGAAGGCACGCCCCGGCTGGTACATCCGCTCGACATAGGGCACCTCGTCGTCCTTGAGGTGCGGCGAGTGCAGGGCGGCACGGAAGAGGTTGGCGGCCGCGCGGGTCTCATCAGGCCGCAGGGCGCGCACGGTGTAGTCGCTCACACCACCGATACTCGCGAAGATCGGCGCGCGCGGCCAGTGGATTACCCCTGTGGGCGGCCCACCTGGTAGTTGCCGTCGGTGTCCAGCACGGTGACGCTGATCTGCTCCTGCTTGCCGCCCACGGTGGCCGTGCAGGTGAAGGTGTTGCCCGCCTTGACCGCCTGTTTCGCCGGGCAGCTCACGCTGTCCGCGGTGACGCCGTAGGTCGAGAGCATCTGCTTGACGCCGTCCTGCACCGCAGACTGGTCGAGCACCTTCGTGACGAAAAACCCCGGCATCCAGAAGCCGGTGATGCCGAGCGCCGCGACCACGACGATCACCACGCCCGCGACGATCCACAGCAGCTTCATCCCGCCCTTGCGCGGCTCGACCGGCGCGCCGAAGCCGGGCGGCTGCTGGCCGTAGTACGGCTGCTGCTGCCCGTACTGGGGCTGCGGGTACTGCTGTCCGTACGGCTGCTGCTGGGGCGGATACCCGGGCTGCTGACCGTACTGGGGCTGCTGCGGATACTGCCCGTACTGCGGCGGCTGCTGCGGATAGCCCTGCGCCGGGAACCCACCCGAGGGTGGCGGATAGCCCTGCGCCGGGAACCCGCCGGACGGGGGCTGCTGCGGGTAGCCGGCGGGCGGCTGCTGGGGTGCCTGCCCCCACTGCTGGGGGTCGTTGCCGCCGTACGGCGTGCTCATCGCCACTCCAATCCGCCCGTGCTGCTCTGCGCGATCCAACCACACCCCGCCGTGCGCCGGAAAGCGCTACTGGGCTCCGGCCGCGACCACGCCCCGGCGCAGCGCCTTCACCGCCTTCGCGGCGGTCGCGCCGACCTGGTCCTCGCGGCCCAGCACGGTCCTGATCTGGTCGAGCAGGTCGATGACTTGGCGCGCCCAGCGCACGAAGTCACCCGCGGACAGTTCCTGCCCGGCCGACTCCGCGCTGGTCAGCACCTGTTCCAGCGACTCGCCGCGGGCCCACCGGTAGATGGGCCAGGCGAACCCGGGGTCGGGCTCGCGGGTGCGGTCCAGCCGGTGGCGGCGCTCGTCCTCGGCCAGCTCGCTCCACAGCCGCGCGATGTCCTGCCAGGCGCGCGGCACCGCGCCGGACGGCAGCCGCGGCTCGGCCGCGGAGTCCCGGCGTGCCTCGAACACCAGCGTCGACACGACCGCGGCCAGCTCCGCCGGGTTGAGCCCCTTCCACACCTCGTGCCGGATGCATTCCGCGGCAAGGAGATCCGACTCGCTGTAGAGCCGGGCGAGGCATTCGCCGTACTCGGTGACGCGCTTCTCGCCGTCGTCGAGGTAGCCGCGCTCGGCGAGCAGGTCACGGATGCGGTCGAAGGCACGGGCGAGCGAGTGGGTCGTCGCGGCGACCTTGCGCTCCAGCTGCCCGGTCTCCTCCTCGAGCCGCTGGTACCGCTCGATCCAGCGCAGGTTCGCCTCGCGCTCGGCGAGCCCGTGGCACGGGTGCGAGCGCAGCTCACGGCGCAGCGCCGACAGCTCGGCGTCGTCGTTCACCCCGGAGCGGCGGCGCTGGCGCGACGGCAGCGAGATGCCCGCGTTGCGCAGGCTGGAGGCGATGTCCCGCCGGGTCTTCGGCGACCGCAGCTCGATGTGCTTGGGCAACTTGATGTGCCCCAGCGATTCCACCGGCGCGGGAAAGTCCGAAAGGGACAGTTGGCCGGACCACCGGTCCTCGGTGACCACCACCGGGCGCGGTTCGCGGATCGGGTCGAGCCCCGGGTCGATCACCACCGCGAGCCCGGCCCGCCGCCCGCCGGGCACCGCGATCACGTCGCCCTTGCGCAGTTTCTCCAGCGACTCCGCGGTACTGGCCCGCCGCGCGGCACCGTTCTGCTTCGCGAGCGCCTTCTCCCGGTCCGAGATCTTCTTGCGCAGCGCGACATATTCGAGCATCTCGTCGAACTCGCCGGTGATGGCCTCGGTGTAGCCGCGCAGCGCTTCCTTGTTCTTCTCGATCCGCCGGGCGAGGCCGACCACCGAGCGATCGGCCTGGAACTGCGCGAAGGACTGCTCCAGCAGCTCCCGCGCCTGCGCCGGGCCGAGCTGGGCGACCAGGTTGATCGCCATGTTGTAGCCGGGCCGGAACGACGAGCGCAGCGGGTACGTCCGGGTCGAGGCCAGGCCCGCGACCTGTTTCGGGTCCACCCCGGGCTGCCAGACGACGACCGCGTGCCCCTCGACGTCGATACCGCGCCGCCCGGCCCGGCCGGTCAGCTGCGTGTACTCCCCCGGCGTCAGGTCGACGTGCGCCTCGCCGTTGTACTTCACGAGGCGTTCGAGGACGACCGTGCGGGCCGGCATGTTGATGCCCAGCGCCAGCGTCTCGGTCGCGAACACGACCTTCACCAGCCCGCGGACGAACAGCTCCTCGACGGTCTCCTTGAACGCCGGCAGCAGGCCCGCGTGGTGGGCGGCGATCCCGCTCTCCAGCGCCTCACGCCACTCCCAGTAGCCCAGCACGCCGAGATCGCCCTCGGGCAGGTCACCGGTGTGCCCGGCGATGATCTTCCGGACCTCGGCGCTCTCCTCGGGCGAGTTGAGCCGCACGCCCGCGCGGGTGAACTGGGCGACCGCCGCGTCGCAGCCGGCGCGGGAGAAGATGAACACGATCGCGGGCAGCAGGCCGGCCGCGTCGAGCCGGTGCGCGATGTCCACACGCGACGGTGGCCGGAAGCGGGGGCCGCGAAACTGCTGGCGGCCGCCGCGGGTACGCGGCCCGCGGGCCCCCGCGGGCGCGTGCAGCCGCCCGACCTCCTCGACCCGGCGCAGCAGGCCCGGGTTGATGGACAGTTCGACCCCGTCGTCCGCCTTGAACAGGTCCAGCAGCCGGTTGCCCACGATCATGTGCTGCCACAACGGAACCGGGCGGTGCTCGTCGACCACGACCGTCGTGTCGCCGCGCACCTCGACGAGCCACTCGCCGAACTCCTCGGCGTTGCTCACGGTCGCGGACAGGCCCACCACCCGCACGTACTCCGGCAGGTGCAGGATGACCTCTTCCCACACCGCGCCGCGGAACCGGTCGGCGAGGTAGTGGATCTCGTCCATCACCACGTAGCCGAGATCGGTCAGCGCCGAGGAGCCCGCGTACAGCATGTTGCGCAGCACCTCGGTGGTCATCACGACCACCTGAGCGCTGCCGTTGATCGCGGTGTCCCCGGTGAGCAGGCCGACCGCGTCCGTGCCGTAGCGGTCCACCAGGTCGTTGTACTTCTGGTTCGACAGCGCCTTGATCGGCGTGGTGTAGAAGCACTTCCGGCCCTCGGCGAGCGCGAGGTGCACGGCGAACTCGCCGACGACGGTCTTGCCGGCGCCGGTCGGCGCGCAGACCAGCACGCCGTGCCCGTCCTCCAGCGCTTCACAGCCGCGCACCTGGAAGTCGTCGAACTCGAACGACGCCTCGGCCGCGAAACGGGTCAGTTGAGGATGTTTTCCCCGGCGCTTGGCGGCCTGATAGGCCTCGGCCGGGGAGGAAGAAGGGCTAGCGGCCACCCTCTCAGGGTGTCACATCCGCGCCCGGCCTCGCATGCGGTGGTGCGGAGATCACGCGACCGGCGCGACCCCCGCCCCTACGTGATGTCGTCGGTGCTGCTCTTGCCCGCCTTCTCGACGGATTCCGGCTCGTCGACGGTGCTCGGCGTGTAGTCGAACGGGGCGGCCTGGTCGTCGGGGACGTCGTCCCAGCCCTCGTCCTTGCGCTGCCGCTCCTTGCGCTTGTCGTGCACCCGGGCGATCTGGATGGCGATCTCGAACAGCAGCGTGAGCGCGCCGGCCAGGCCGATCATCGAGAACGGGTCCGAGCCCGGCGTGGCGAACGCCGCGAAGACGAACAGCGCGAAGATGATGCCGCGGCGCCACTTCTTCAGCTGGGCGTACTTGACCACGCCCACCATGTTGAGCATGACCACCAGCAGTGGCAGCTCGAAGCTCACCCCGAAGATCACCAGCAGCGACAGCACGAACGAGATGTACTTGTCGGCCGTCAGCGCGGTGGTGAAGAAATCGCCGCCGAAGCTCATCAGCGCCTTGAACGCGTGCGGCACCAGCAGGTAGGCCAGCACCGCGCCGGACGCGAACAGCGCGCTCGCGAAGCCGACGAAGATCAGCGCGTACTTGCGCTCCTTCGTGTACAGGCCCGGCGCGATGAACGCCCAGATCTGGTACAGCCAGAACGGCGAGGTGAGCACCGCGCCGCCGGCGAGACCCACCTTCAGCTGGATCATGATGCCTTCGAACGGCGTCGTCTGCAGCAGCCGGCAGGTGCCGTCCGGCGCGATCGTGCCGGGCAGCAGCCGGTCGGCCGGGATCCCGCAGTACGGGGCGTTCATCAGCTGGCCGAGCGACTCGACCGGGCCCAGCCTGGTCTGGAACCAGATGAAACCGAAGATCCCGCCGGCGATCAGCGCGAGCAGCGCCCAGCCGAGCCGCCTGCGGAACTCGTAGATGTGCTCGATCAGCGTCATGGTGCCGTCGGGATTGTGCCGACGGCTGCGCTTGCGCCGCCGGGTCCGGCGGCTGGAGGGGACGGCGTCCGCCACGGAAGGCTCCGCTCGCCTCAGCTGGCGTGCTTCTGGGACTGGTCCTGCTGCTTCTTCAGCTCGTCGAGCTGACGCTGCAGGTCAGCGACCTGCTGGTCGGCGCCGGCCGGCTGTACCTTGCCCGCGGTGAGCTCCTTCTTCTCCGGCTCGCTCGCGGACTCCTCGTCCTCGCCACGCATGTCCTTGGTCTCGGCCTTGAAGATCTTCATGGACTTGCCGATCGAGCGGGCGGCGTCGGGAAGCCGCTTGGCACCGAACAGCAGAACCACGATCAGCACCAAGATGATCAAGTGCCACGGCTGCAACCCGTTCAGCATGAGTGGCCTCCTTTTCGTTTCATGCCCAATGCTACTGGTTTTCCATTACGCGTCGACGCTGCTGCAACGCCACGCGGACACCGGCCGAGCGCGCGCGGATGAGGCCGGCGCGATCGTTCGTGCTCGTCACGACCATGCTCAACGCCGAACGGAACCGGCGCAAGCCCCTGACCACAGCAATCAGCAGAACGCCCAGCAGGATCAGGCCCACGGCGGCGAGCAGGATGCTCGGCAGGTACGACACGCGGTAACCCTACTGGCCCAAGGTTGACGGTAGGTGACGCGCCCGGGCCAGCGCGTCGGCCGCCCGGCGACCAACCGCGGCGACCAGCTCGGGCGGGCTTTCCACGCGCGCGTCCCCGCCGAGGCTGAGCGCCAGCCGGGCGATCCAGGACTCGTCGCCGTAGCGCATCCGCACCCGCAGCCGCCCGCCCGGCAGCTCGGCGAGCTCCTCGCACGGGTAGTACTCGGCGACCCAGCGGGCGTCGGGGTCGAGCACCAGCTCCGCGACCGGCTGCTCCGGCTTGACCCGGAACACGCCGTCGGAGATGTCGGTCGGCCGCGCGGTCGGCGGCGGGGCGGCGGGCTCGTCGAGGACGCGCACGTCGTCGACGCGGTCGAGCCGGAACAGCCGGACCCCCTCGGCGCGGCGGCACCACGCCTCCAGGTAGCCGACGGCCTGCACGATCAGCAGCCGCATCGGGTCCACCGTGCGCTCGGTGATCGCGTCCCGGGACGCGGTGTAGTAGCGGATGCGCAGCGCCCGGCGGGCCTGCAACGCCCGCTGCACGACACCCCGGGTCTGCGCGGTGCGCTCGCCCTCACGCACCCCGAGCCCGACGACCACCCCGGCCGGCTGGGCCTGCCCGGCGGCGGCCTCGATCTTCGCGATCGCGCGGCGGACCGCGTCGGTGTCGAGCAGTCCCGGCGTCTCGGCCAGCGCGCGCAGCGCGACCAGCAGCGCTGTCGCCTCCGCACCGGTCAGCCGCAGCGGCCGGTTCATCCCGGCGTCGAAGGTGACCGTGACGGTGTCCCCGGCGAAGGACAGGTCGATCAGGTCACCGGGCCCGTAGCCCGGCAGCCCGCACATCCACAGCAGCTCCAGGTCACGGCGCAGCTGCTTCGGGGTGACGTCGAAATCCCGGGCCGCGTCGTCGATCTTGATCCCGGGCCGGGCCAGCAGATACGGGACCAGCGCGAGCAGCCGCGGCATCCGGTCGGTCGAACTGGTCACGCGCTTTCCCCCGCCACCGCCCGCAGCCGCTCCTGCACCGCTTTCGCCAGCACGTCCGGTTCGAGCACCAGCACGTCCGGGCCGTGCCCGGCGATCCAGTCGGCCGCGCTCTCCGGGTAGTACAGCTCCAGCTCCGCCAGGTCGCCCTCGACGCCGTCGACGGTCAGCCGCCCGACCGGCTTCGCCCGGCGCCGCACCCCGGCGGCACGGCGGTCGGCGATCCACAGCTTCGCCGTCGCGACCGGCGCCGGCTCTTTGCTCCCGCTGCTGCCCGCGACGAACTCGAGCAGGTTCACGTCCGCGGGCCGGTCCACCTCTCCGGGCGCACCGATCGGGCCGACCTCGCCCACGATCCGGGACAGCCGGAAGCACCGCGGCGCACCGCGATCGCGGTCGTGCCCGACGACGTACCAGCGGGCCCGCCACGACACCACGCCCCACGGTTCGAGCGTGCGGGTCATCAGCTCGGGCGAACCCGAGCGGCGGTAGTCGAACCGGACAGCCCGGCGGCACTGCACGGCGGCCAGCAGCGGGGAGAACGCCGGCTCGGTGCGCACCCGGGACTCGACGACCGGCGGCGCGGTGTGGTCGACCTCGACCCCGGCCGCGCGCAGTTTCACCAGCGCGCCCTGCGCCTGCCCGGTCAGTTCGGGGGAATCCCACAGCCGCACGGCGAGCCCGACCGCGGCCGCCTCGTCGGGCGCCAGCTCGATCTCGCCGAGCTCGTAGTCGCGCCGCGCGATGCGGTAGCCGTCCTGGGAGTCGAACACCGAGTTGCGGCCGGTCTCCAGCGGGATGCCCAGCTCCCGCAGCTCCGTCTTGTCCCGCTCGAACATCCGGGAGAACGCCTCGTCGCTCGTGGCGTCGGTGTATCCGGGCACGATCCCGCGAATCCGGTCAGCAGTCAGGTACTGCCGGGTGGACAGCAGGGCGAGCACGAGGTTGACCAGGCGCTCGGCGCGGGCGGTGGACACCCGAACACAGTAGCTCCTTTCCCCGGGCCCCGAACGGAGATCCGGCATTACACGCCGGAAATTCGAACCCATGACCGAACGCGCGCCGCCGATTACCGAACGACAGCTCAGCTCGCGAATTTCTGGATGTCCGCGCGGAGTTCGGGCGTCAGCGCGTGACCGCCCAGGCCTTCGACGATGATCTCGACCAGACGCTCCATCGCCTGCCTGCGCTCCGGCGCGCCGACCGCCCGCAGCGGGCCGTCGAGGGTCAGCATCGCCAGGCCGTGCACCGAGGACCACGCTGCGATCTCGGCCATCGGCCGCCGCTGTGCGGGCAGGAAACCGGCCGCGGTCAGCTCGTCGAGCGCCTCGACCAGCCGGCGGAACGGGGCGGTCTCCGCGAAGGCCGGCACTTCGGCCTTCGCCGCGAACGCGGTGCGGAACAGGCCCGGCTCGGCGTGCGCGAAGTCCAGGTAGCCACGGCCGATCGCGGCGACCGCGCACACCGCGCGGCGCACCCGGTCGCCGGTGTCCGGCACCCGCGTCAGCGCCTCGCTCATCGTCTCGCTCAGCCGCTCCATCGCCCGCTCCTTGGCCGCGTGCAGCAACTCCTCGTGCCCGGCGAAATGCCGGTACGCGGCGGTCGGGGTGACGCCGACGGCGCGGGCGGCGGCGCGGATCGTCACCGAGCCGGGGCCGCCGGACTGGGCCAGGTCGGCGGCCGCCTGGATGAGGGCGTTGCGCAGATCGCCGTGGTGGTAGCCGCCGGTGCGCGCGGGTGCTGAGGAACTCACAGCTTGATGTTGACACCCGTACACATGCATGGCAAGTTAACAGCCGTCAAGTTTACGACTGCCAACATTACGGGGATCCCATGTTCGCTCGCATCGGGCGGTTCGCCGCCGATCACGCACGAGCCGTCCTCGCCATCGCCGTCCTGCTCATGATCGGCGCCGGGGCACTCGGTATGACCGCCTTCGGCAAGCTCCAGTCGCAGGGGTTCACCGACCCCGGCGCGGAGTCCAGCCAGGCCCAGGACCTCATCCAGCGCGACTTCGGCGGCGGCGCCAACTTCCTGCTGCTGGTCCAGGCGAAGACCGGCACAGTCGACGACGCGGCCGCCCGCGCCGCCGGCACGGAGCTCGCCACCCGCGTCGCCGCCGACCGCGACCTGACCGGCGCCGCCTCCTACTGGCAGACCGGCGCGCCCGCGCTGAAATCGGCCGACGGCCGCTCGGCGCTCATCGTCGCGCACGCCGCCGACCAGGACAGCGTCGCCGGCATCGCCGACCGCTACGCAGGAAACGACGGGCCCGTCACCATCACCGCGGGCGGTGGCGCCGTCGCCAACGCGAACGTCAGCGACCAGGTCGGCAAGGACCTGCTGCGCGCGGAGATGATCGCCGTGCCGATCATCGCGATCCTGCTGGTGATCGTGTTCGGCAGCCTCGTCGCCGCGCTGCTGCCCCTCGTCGTCGGCGGGATCGCCGTTCTGGGCACGTTCGCGGAGCTGTCCATCCTCGGCTCGGTCACCGATGTGTCGGTGTTCGCGATCAACCTGACCACCGCGCTCGGCCTCGGACTCGGCATCGACTACGCGCTGCTGACCGTGAACCGGTTCCGGGAGGAACTGGCCGCGAACCCTGACGTGCGCACCGCGGTGACCCGGACGGTGTCCAGCGCCGGGCGCACCATCGCGTTCAGCGCCGCCACGGTCGCCGTCGCGCTCGCCGCGCTGCTGCTGTTCCCGCTGTACTTCCTGCGCTCGTTCGCCTACGCCGGGATCGGGGTGATCGTGATCGCGATGCTCGGCGCGGTCGTCGTGCTGCCCGCCCTGCTCAAGGTGCTCGGCCCGCGGGTCAACGCCGGACGGCTGCCGTGGGGACGCTCGATGAGCACCGTCTCGCCGTGGTGGGCGCGGCTCGCCGGCGCCACGCTGCGCCGTCCGGTGCGCGCCGCGCTGCCCGTGCTGGTGCTGCTCGTGCTGGCCGCGATCCCGCTGTTCACCGTGCAGTTCGGCACCCCCGACGAGCGCGTGCTGCAGCCGCCCGCCCCCAGCCGGGTGGTCGGCGACGTACTGCGCGCCGATTTCCCGCAGAACGACAGCCGCGCGATCCAGGTGGTGACCGTCGGCGAGCCCGGTGCCGCGCTGGGCGGCTACGCGCAACGCCTGTCCGAGCTGCCCGGCGTCACGCGCGTGGCGTCCAGTGCGGGCGAGTACAGCCAGGGCCGCGCGCTGGGCCTCTCCCCCGCCGACGCGACACTCGCGGCCCGTGACAGCCAGCGGCTCACCGTGCTGCTGGACACCACGGACTCCCGCTCGGCCGAAGCGCAGAACCTGGTCCAGCAGATCCGGCGGACCCCGGCGCCGGCCGAGGTCAAGGTCGGCGGTGACGCCGCAGTGCTGGTGGACTCGAAGCACGCGATCGCGAGCCGGCTGCCGCTGGCCGGTGGGCTGATCGCGGTGACCACGTTCATCCTGCTGTTCCTGTTCACCGGCAGCGTGCTGCAGCCGCTGCGGGCGCTGCTGTTCAACCTGCTGAGCCTGTCGGCGACGCTCGGGCTGATGGTGCTGGTGTTCCAGCACGGGTTCCTGTCCGGCACGCTCGGCTTCACCCCGCTGCCGCTGGACACGAGCATGCTGATGTTGTTGTTCTGCATCGCGTTCGGGCTGTCGATGGACTACGAGGTGTTCGTGATCAGCCGGATCAAGGAGGCGCACGACCACGGCGCCGGCCCGCGCGAGGCCGTGATCCACGGCCTGTCCCGGTCCGGGCGGATCGTGACCGCCGCCGCAGTGCTGCTGTCGGTCAGCCTGTTCGCGTTCGGCACCAGCGGGGTCAGCTTCATCCAGATGTTCGGCATCGGCACCGGCCTCGCCGTGCTGCTCGACGCCACGCTGGTGCGCGGCGTGCTGCTGCCCGCCGGGATGCGGCTGCTCGGCCGGCACGCGTGGTGGGCACCGGGTCCCTTGCGGCGCCTGCACTCCCGGGTCGGTCTGACCGAGGCGGAGGCGCCGCGGGAGCCGGTCAGTTCAGCGCCGTGATGCCGTACACGTAGGTGCCCGGATGCGTCGCCGCGTCTTGGCGCAGCACACCGAACCTGAAGGGCCAGGCCACCCGCAGCGGGGTGGTCTGGCCCGGCGGGATGCTGACGATCTCGTTCGGCACCCAGCCGCCGTCCTGCAGCAGGAACAGCATCGCCGCGCCGCGCTCGCCCGGTGCGAGCACGATGCTCCGCGGACCGTCGTCGACGCGGGGCAGCGAGTAGGTGGGCCCGAAGGCCGGATCGTTGGGTCCGGCCAGGTCGACGCCCGGCGCGCCGTGCAGATCGCACGGGTGGCTGGAGACGTTCTGGTAGACCAGCGGCACCTGGTCCTGGCCGGCCGCGGTCTGGGTCATCGTGCCCAGGCTCAGCGCGAGATCACCCGTGGCGCAGCGCGGCGTGCTCGCCGGCGTGGCCGTGGTGACCGCCGCGACGGCCTGTGCGGTCGCCGGCGAGGGCGCCTGGGCACCCGTCGTCGTGCCGCACGCGCTCAAGGCCAGCGCCGCGGCGGCCAGCGTCACAGCAGTCGTCTTGCCCCGATTCATGGTCCTCCCCCGATCTTGCTTACAAGAGGAGGACGCACGACCCCGCCCGCGGGTGCAGTCACGGACGGGGGAAGATCACAACGAGCTGATCAGCCTGTCCACCCGCTCGTCCACCGCGCGGAACGGGTCCTTGCACAGCACGGTCCGCTGCGCCTGGTCGTTGAGCTTCAGGTGCACCCAGTCGACGGTGAAGTCGCGGCCCGCGGCCTGGGCGGCGGCGATGAAGTCACCGCGCAGCTTGGCCCGCGTCGTCTGCGGCGGGGTGTCCTTCGCCAGCTCGATCTCGCCGTCGTCGGTGATCCGGCGGACCAAACCCTTGCGCTGCAACAGGTCGAAGATCCCCCGGCCACGCCGGATGTCGTGGTAGGCCAGATCCAGCTGCGCCACCCGCGGGCTGGAGAGGTCCAGGTTGTGCTTCGCGCGGTAGCGCTCCACCAGCCGGTGCTTGATGGCCCAGTCGATCTCGGTGTCGATCATCGAGAAGTCCTGCTGCTCCACCGCGTCCAGCGCGCGGCCCCACAGCTCGATGACGCGGCGCGCGGTCGGGCCCGAGTCGTTCGCCTTCACGTGCTGCACGGCGCGGCCGTAGTACTCGCGCTGGATGTCCAGCGCCGAGGCCTCCCGCCCGCCGGCGAGGCGCACCGGGCGCCGGCCGGTCAGGTCGTGGCTGATCTCGCGGATCGCGCGGATCGGGTTGTCCAGGGTGAAGTCGCGGAACTGCACGCCCTGCTCGATCATCTCCAGCACCAGGTGCGCGGTGCCGACCTTGAGCAGGGTCGTCGGCTCGGCCATGTTCGAATCGCCCACGATGACGTGCAGCCGCCGGTAGCGCTCGGCGTCGGCGTGCGGCTCGTCGCGGGTGTTGATGATCGGCCGCGACCGCGTGGTGGCGCTCGACACGCCTTCCCAGATGTGTTCCGCCCGCTGGGAAAGGCAGTACACCGCGCCCCGCGGGGTCTGCAGGACCTTGCCCGCGCCGCAGATCAGCTGCCGGGTGACGAGAAAGGGCAGCAGCACGTCCGCGATCCGCGAGAACTCCCCCGCACGGGTGACGAGATAGTTCTCGTGGCAGCCGTAGGAGTTACCCGCGGAGTCGGTGTTGTTCTTGAACAGGAAGATGTCGCCGCCGATGCCCTCGTCGGCCAGCCGGCGCTCGGCGTCCACCAGCAGATCCTCGAGGATCCGCTCACCGGCCTTGTCGTGCGTGACCAGCTGGACGAGGTCGTCGCACTCCGCGGTCGCGTACTCCGGGTGCGAGCCCACGTCGAGGTAGAGCCTCGAGCCGTTGGACAGGAACACGTTCGACGAGCGTCCCCAGGACACGACTCGCCGGAACAGGTACCGGGCGACCTCGTCCGGCGAGAGCCGACGCTGGCCGTGAAAGGTGCACGTGACCCCGAACTCGGTCTCGATGCCAAAAATCCGCCGCTGCATTACTCAATGCTAGGCGCTTTCCCGTGTGCGGAGGTGCGCCGATCGGGCGGCGACACGCCGATAATCCGTGACCGGCCGGTTCACCTGCGGTTTCGCCGGGCGCGACGAACGAGCCCCGGGGGTCACCCGGGGCTCGTTCGCGATCTCGTGCGATCAGCCGGCGGAGTCGCCGTTCGACGAAGCCTCGCCGCCCTCCGCCGGCTTCTCCTCGCCGTCGGTGGCGGGCTCCGGCTCCGCGGGCAGCAGCGCGTCGAGCGCCGCGCCCGTGATGCGCCGGAACGCGCGCCGCGGCCGGTTGCGGTCCAGCACGGCCACCTCGAGCTTCACCGGCTCGGTCTCGCCGTTGTTCGGGGAGGTCGAGCGCAGCGTGCGCACCGCCATCGGCAGCACCTGCTCCAGCTCGGCGTCCTCCTCGAACTCCTCCTTGAGCTTGTTGATGATCGGCTCGGTCTGCCCGCCCATCACCACGAACTGCGGCTCGTCGAAGATCGACCCGTCGTAGGTCAGCCGGAACAGCTGGTCGTCCGCCGAGGTGGCGCCGACCTCGGCCACGCAGATCTCCACCTCGTACGGCTTGAGCTGCTCGGTGAAGATGCTGCCCAGGGTGGCCGCGTACGCGTTCGCCAGCGCGCGGGCGCTGACGTCGCGGCGGTCGTACTGGTAGCCCTTGAGGTCCGCGTGCCGGATGCCGGCCACCCGCAGGTTCTCGAACTCGCTGTACCGGCCGACCGCGGCGAACCCGATGCGGTCGTAGATCTCGGAGAACTTGTGCAGCGTCGTCGACGGGTTCTCGGCGACGAACAGCACGCCACCCGCGTACTTCAGCACCACGACACTGCGCCCGCGCGCGATGCCCTTGCGAGCGAGCTCCGAGCGCTCGCGCATCAACTGCTCGGGCGAGGCGTACAGCGGCATCGTCACGGTGTCGGCTCCAAAGTGCGCTCGAAGGTTCGGTGGGACAACGGAAACTCAGCTGCGGCCCGAGGCGGCCTGTTCGCGGCGGCCCTCGACGACCGCCTCGGCGATCGCCGCGGCCTGGTCGGCGGGCAGCAGCTCGGCGCCGCGCTCGGCGGTGATCGTGACGACCGTGGGGAAGATCCGGCGCACCAGGTCCGGCCCGCCGGTCGCCGTGTCGTCGTCGGCCGCGTCGTACAGCGATTCGATGGCGCTGCGGATCGCGGCCTCTTCCGAGGCGTCGGGGTCGTAGAGCTTCTTCAGCGCGGATTTCGCGAACAGGGAACCGGAACCGATCGCGTGGTAGCCCGCGCTCTCCTCGTACCGGCCGCCGGTCACGTCGTAGGACACGATCCGCCCGGCGCGCTTCGGGTCGTCGGCCTCGATGTCGTAGCCGACGAACAGCGGCAGCACCGCCAGGCCCGCCATCGCGACCTCGAGGTTGCCCTTGACCATCGTCGCGAGCTTGTTCGTCTTGCCGTCCAGCGACAGCGAGACGCCCTCGATCTTCTCGTAGTGCGCGAGCTCGACGGCGTAGAGCCGGACCAGCTCGATCGCCAGCCCCGCGGTGCCCGCGATCCCGACCGCCGAGTACTCGTCGGTCACCGACACCTTGTCCATGTCGCGCGACGCGATCAGGTTGCCCGAGGTCGCCCGCCGGTCACCGGCGATCAGCACGCCGCCGGAGAAGGTCACCGCGACGATCGTGGTGCCGTGCGGCGCTTCCAGGTCCTTCGCGGACGCGGCCAGGCCGCCCCGGCGCCCCGGGAGCAGGTCAGGCGCCTGCATCTTCAGGAACTCGGCGAACGACGAGGTCGTGGTCGAGAAGTAGGCCGCGGGCAGCGAAGAACCCGAGGAGCCCGAGGTGTTGTCCATGCGTGCTCGTGATTCCCATCAGGTCGGTGGGGCTGGCGGTGTGCTGAGCCTAGTGGCCGGGCGGCGTGTCTTTACTCGCCGCCCTTTTGCACGTAGGCGCGCACGAAGTCCTCGGCGTTCTCCTCCAGCACGTCGTCGATCTCGTCGAGGATCGTGTCGACGTCCTCGCCGAGCTTCTCCCGGCGTTCCTGGCCGGCCGGACCGCCGCCCTCGAACTCCTCGTCCGAGTCGCCGCCGCCGTGCTTTTCGATCTTTTCCTGAGCCATCTCGCCTCCCGGTGAGCTGTTGGTTCCAGACTACCCAGTGGGAACGACAATCGGGGTACGTGAACGGATACGGGTCGACGTCGGTCAGTCGCTGCCGGTGAGGGCCTCGACCAGCTCCTCCGCCGTCGCCGAGCTGTCCAAGAGCTTCCCGACGTGGGCTTTCGTGCCCCGCAGCGGTTCGAGGGTCGGGATCCGCACGAGCGATTCCTTGCCCACGTCGAAGATGACCGAATCCCAGGACGCCGCCGCGATCGACGCCGCGTACTTCTCCAGCGTGCGGCCGCGGAAGTAGGCCCGGGTGTCCTCCGGCGGGTTCGTGATCGCGTGCCGCACCTCGTCCTCGGACACCAGCCGCTTCATCGAACCCCGGGTGACCAGCCGGTTGTACAGGCCCTTGTCCAGGCGCACGTCGGAGTACTGCAGGTCGACCAGGTGCAGCCGCGGCGCGCCCCAGGCGAGCTGGTCACGCTGGCGGTAGCCCTCCAGCAGGCGCAGCTTCGCGACCCAGTCCAGCCGGTCGGCGCACTCCTGCGGGTCGCGGGCGAGCGCGTCGAGCACCTCGCCCCAGACCCGCAGCACCTCTTTCTCCTGCTCGTCGCCGCCCTCGCGCTCGAGGTGCGCAGCCGCCAGCTCGTGGTAGGCGAACTGGATCTCCAGGCCGGTGTACTTCTTGCCGCCGGCGAGCGGGACCTTCGTCTTGAGCGTCGGGTCGTGGCTGATCTGGTGCACCGAGCGGACCGGCTCGTCCAGCTTCAGCTCGTCGAACCGCTGGCCGGTCTCGATCATGTCCAGCACCAGCGCGGTGGTGCCGACCTTGAGGTACGTGGAGTACTCGGCCAGGTTCGCGTCGCCGATGATGACGTGCAGCCTGCGGTACTTGTCGGCGTCGGCGTGCGGCTCGTCGCGGGTGTTGATGATGCCGCGCTTGAGCGTGGTCTCCAGGCCGACCTCGACCTCGATGTAGTCCGAGCGCTGGGACAGCTGGAAGCCGGCCTCCTCGCCCTGCGGGCCGACGCCGACCCGGCCGGAGCCGGTGACGACCTGGCGCGAGACGAAGAACGGGGTGAGCCCGCCGATGACCGAGGTGAACGGCGTCGAGCGGGACATCAGGTAGTTCTCGTGGGTGCCGTAGCTGGCGCCCTTGCCGTCGACGTTGTTCTTGTACAGCTGCAGGGGCGGCTGGCCGGGCACGGTGGCGGCCTTGAGCGCGGCCTCCTCCATCACCCGCTCGCCCGCCTTGTCCCAGATCACCGCGTCGCGCGCGTTGGTGACCTCGGGCGCGGAGTACTCGGGGTGCGCGTGGTCGACGTAGAGCCGCGCCCCGTTGGTGAGGATGACGTTGGCCGCGCCGAGGTCCTCGACGTCGGGATCGTGCCCCGGCCCGCCGGGGCCGGCCAGGTCGAACCCGCGGGCGTCCCGCAACGGGGACTCCACCTCGTAGTCCCATCTGGCCCGGCGCGCCCGGGGGATGTCGGCCGCGGCCGCGTAGGCCAGAACCACCTGTGTCGAGGTGAGCACCGGGTTCGCGGTCGCGTCGCCCGGCACCGCGATGCCGTACTCGACCTCGGTTCCCATGATCCGCCGCATGTCCCAAGCCTACGGGTCGCCCCCGCGGCGGGTGCGTGGCGGCCACGTTGCGGCGCGGTAAACCACCCGGCCGCCCTAAGGTCGAGGCCGTGCACGACGAACTCGTCGCGATCTACGACGCCACTGGCACCGTCACCGGCAGCGCCACCAGGGCGGACATGCGGGCGCGCGGCCTGTGGCACGCCGCCGGTGAGGTGCTGGTGCGCTCGGGCGACGGTGAAAGCGCTTACATTCACCGCCGGTCACCGGACAAGGACGTGTTTCCCGGACTGTGGGACTGCTGGGCGGGCGGTGTGGTCGCCGCGGGCGAGACCCCCGCCGAATGCGCTTTCCGGGAACTGGGCGAGGAACTGGGCATCCACACCGCGGAACTGGCGCCGTTGTTCACGCACGTCTTCGAGCGACCGCCGTACCGGTGCCACAACTTCACCTTCGAGACCCGCTGGCACGGCCCGATCGTGCACCAGCCCGAGGAGATCACCGAAGGCCGCTGGATGCCGCTGCGCGAACTACGGGTGTGGGCCGAAGACCCGGGCAGCCCGATGATCCCCGACGGGCGCGCCGGGATCCTGGAATGGTTCCGCCGCTACCGCTAGGAGGTTCCTGGCGTCAGGGCTGGGCCGGGAGTTTGCGGGCGGCCAGCGGGACGAGGCTCTTCACCGCGTCCGAGGCACGCGTCGTCGTGGTGGCCGTGACCTGCAGGCCCGACAGCACGTGCCCGGTCGCCAGCAGCACCGTGCAGGTGCCGTTCGCGCACCAGCCGCGCGCCGAATCGGCCCCGGCGGGCAGCGGGAAGCTGAGCTTCTGCCCGTCGCACTGCACCCGGCTCAGCACGTCGGTCGCGTTCTGGTCGAGGTAGCCGGTGACCTGCTGGATCAGCGTGGAACCACTGGTATAGGTCCAGCTCGCGCCGCGCGGATCGCCCGCCGGCACCGAGTTGAAGCAGGGGCCCTTGTCCGGCCGCTCGGCCGCGGCGCGCACCCCCTCGCTCGCGAGATCGTCCTTGGTGAGCACCGCGGCGGCGACCTCGTCGGCGATCGCGTGCCGGGCGCTGCTCGACGCGGCGACAGCGGGATCCGGTGTGGCGGAAGAGGAAGGGGCCAGCGCGGGCGACGCGCTCGTCGTCGCGGCCGAGTTGCCCGGCGTGTTGTAGTAGGTCTCCAGGTCGTTGGGCCGGTCGGCGCAACCGGCGAGTCCGGCCAGCAGCACCACACTCAGGACCACTACCCGTCCGTGACGCACCGAGTCGCCCCCCTTACTGATCCGTAGCTGGGGCGCCGAGACTAGCGGAAGCATTCATCTCCAATGCAAAGAGGATCGCCGACCCCAGTACTCCCGCGGCGCTTCGGCCAGCGTCGCGAGCGCACGCAACTCGCCGTCGGCGAGATTCACCCTGGTAGCGGCCAGATTGGCGGCCAGCTGCGCCGGGCTGGCGGGCCCGACGAGCACCGTGGAAGCCCATGGCCGGGCGAGCACCGCCGCGACCGCGACCGCGTCCGGCCCGACCTTGTGCCGCGCCGCGATCCGCGCCAGCACCGGCGGCGGGGACACCACGAGCCTGCCGTTGGCGAGGGTTTCCTTGACCAGCACGAGGTTTCCGGCCGCGTGCGCGTCCGCGAGCGCGCGCCCGGCGGAGGGTTCAAGCAGGTTCCAGGTCGACTGCACCGCGGTGAAGATGGGTTTGCCGGCGACCTCCAGGTCGAACGCCCGCCGGATCACCTCGCTCTGCCGGGGGCCGGATGTGGAGAACCCGACGCGCACGCCGTCGTCGCTGAGCGCGGAAAGCGCTCTCAGCAACGGCTCGTCACGGAACAGCGGGCTGTCCGTGGTGAGCGAATGCACCTGGTAGAGATTGATGGCCGAACCGAGCAGCGCGCGGCTTTCCGACCACTGGCGGGAAAAACTGCTCGCCGAGTGCTCCTTGACCTCGTGCATCGCCGCGTCCATCCGCCACGCGCCGACGTAGGTGTAGCCCCATTTGCTCGACACCGTCACGTCACCGTGGTTACGCCGGCCGAGCCAGCCGGCCAGGAACTCCTCGGCGCGGCCGTACGAGCGCGCGACGTCGAACCAGCGGACCCCGGCCTGGTAGGCGGCGTCGAGCACGGCATAGCTCGCCCGCCGCATCGTCTCGACATCGCGAGTCGCCGGAAGCTCCTCCACCCTGCCCAGATTGATGTACGCGGGCCGGCCCAACGCGGCCAAGCCGAGTCCGATACGCAGGGCCCTCCCCTTTCCTCCCGGTCAGCTGGACATAACGAGCCTCTATGTCCCGCCGAGGTTGTTATACACCGTCGGCACGCTGGCGGAGGATGTCCAGCCACTGCCGCGAGTTCAGTGCCTGGCGGTGCAGCTTCTCCAGCCGCGCGGCGGGCGCCCGCACATACCCCTTGCCGAACACCGGCGCGATCTGCCGCAGGCTCGCCCCTTCCTCGCGGGCAGCGAGCAGGGCCCAGTCGGACGCGTCCGCGCAGGCCGCCGAGGCACGCCGCAACTCGCCGAGGACGGCGATCAGGTCGTCCGCGGCGACCTGCCCGGTCTGGACGGCGGCAGCGGTTTCTTCCAGCCACGCCAGCACATCCGCGGCGGTGACCGGGGCGTGGGGACGGAAAGGCTCACTCACGAGCCGAAGTATAGGACGTTATACACCGCGCAGGGCGCGCGACACACGAAACGGGGCCGCCGACACCGCGCGGGGGTCCAGGGGGCTTGCCCCCGGCGGGGGTCTGGGGGTTCGACCCCCAGAAGACACGGTGACGGGATCGGGGCGAGCGCTCTCCGCGAGCACACCGCCCCGATCCCGTCACCCCCGCCTTGCGCTCAAAGATATTGACCGGTGTTGGTGGCCGTGTCGATGACGCGGCCGGAATCCTGGTTCTTGCCGGTGACGAGCGTGCGGATGTACACGATCCGCTCGCCCTTCTTGCCGGAGATCCGGGCCCAGTCGTCGGGGTTGGTGGTGTTGGGCAGGTCCTCGTTCTCCGCGAACTCGTCCACGATCGCGTCGAGCAGGTGCTGCACCCGCAGGCCGGGCTGCTTGGTCTCGAGCACCGACTTGATCGCCGACTTCTTCGCCCGGTCCACGATGTTCTGGATCATCGCGCCCGAGTTGAAGTCACGGAAGTAGAGGATCTCCTTGTCGCCGTTCGCGTAGGTGACCTCGAGGAACCGGTTCTCGTCGGTCTCCTCGTACATCCGCTCGACCGTGTGCTGGATCATCGCCTCGAGCGTGGCCGGCACGTCGCCGCCGAACTCGGCGAGGTCGTCACTGTGGATCGGCAGTCCGGCGGTCAGGTACTTGGAGAAGATGTCCTTCGCACCCTCGGCGTCCGGCCGCTCGATCTTGATCTTGACGTCCAGCCGGCCCGGCCGCAGGATCGCCGGGTCGATCATGTCCTCACGGTTGGAGGCGCCGATCACGATGACGTTCTCCAGCCCCTCCACACCGTCGATCTCGGCCAGCAGCTGCGGCACGATCGTGGTCTCCACGTCGGAGGAGACACCGCTGCCACGGGTCCGGAAGATCGACTCCATCTCGTCGAAGAAGACGATGACAGGAGTGCCGCCGGACGCCTTCTCCCGGGCCCGCTGGAAGATCAGGCGGATGCTCCGCTCGGTCTCGCCGACGAACTTGTTCAGCAGCTCCGGGCCCTTGATGTTGAGGAAGTAGGACTTGGCGTCCGCCGCCGTGCCGTCACCCCGGGCCTCGGCGACCTTCTTGGCCAGCGAGTTGGCCACCGCCTTGGCGATCAGGGTCTTGCCGCAGCCGGGCGGCCCGTAGAGCAGGACACCCTTCGGCGGCCGCAGCTCGTACTCGCGGTAGAGGTCGGCGTGCAGGAACGGCAGCTCGACCGCGTCGCGGATCTGCTCGATCTGCCGGCTCAGGCCACCGATGTCCTCGTACCGGACATCCGGGACCTCTTCCAGCACGAGGTCCTCGACCTCGGCCTTGGGCACGCGCTCGTAGGCGTAGCCCGCCTTCGAGTCCACCAGCAGCGAGTCGCCCGGCTTGAGCGGCTGCGCGGCCAGCGGATCCGAGAGCCAGACCACCCGTTCCTCGTCGGCGTGGCCCACGACCAGCGCGCGGTGCGCACCGGTCTCGAGTTCGGGCGCGAGCACCTCGCGGAGCGCGCACACCTCACCGGTACGCTCGAAATCGCCACCCTCGACCACGGTGAGCGCTTCGTTGAGCCGCAGTGCCTGGCCGCGCTGCAGCGAGTCGATCTCCACCGCCGGCGACACGGACACCCGCATCTTCCGTCCCGCGGTGAAAACGTCGACCGTACCGTCCTCGTACGACTCGACGAAGACGCCATAACCACTGGGCGGCTGGGCGAGCCGGTCGACCTCTTCGCGCAACGCGAGCAGCTGCCCGCGCGCCTCGCGCAAGGTCTCGACCAGTTTGCTGTTCCGCTCTGTGAGCTGGGCCACACGCTCCGACGCTTCGGCCAAGCGCTGTTCCAGCACACGGTTCTGGCGGGGTGAATCAGTCAGTTTCCTCCGCAGCAGCGCGACTTCCTCCTCGAGGAAACGCATCTGCCGCGCGTACTCGTCCGGCGTCGTTCCAGCTCCAGTCGTCTCTGAAGGGTCGGCTTCTTCATGCCGACCTCCGGGAAGGTCGTGTTGCATGTCGGCACCTCCTCGGAGTGCTTTTCATCCACGGTACCGGCGATCACCGACAAGAAAAGGTCTATCCGCATCACAGGATCGGCGCGTCGAACCGGATACACGTAACAACGGCCCAGGCAAGCGCCCGTCACGGTGCATCGTGAACCGGCCCGGGAACTACTCTCCGTACAGCCGAGGCGACGGACGGCGTCCGACCGGGCTGTGCGCGATTCACCCATGTCACGACCACCCAACCAAGGCTTAACAGGACGTTCATTTTAGCGAATCCCCGGGCCAAATCCGTTCGAACCAACGGAAAACCGGTGCGCCGCTCCCCCGCGCGGGCGGGGGGCGGGGAGGCTGCGAGCGCTTTCCGGGCGGGGACATCTGGTGAGACTCCCACCGGATGTGACTCAGGGCGCTGACCGGGACCGCGGCCGTACCCGGCGCTACGATCACGCCAGCATGCGGGATTTTGCCGGGCATCGGCGAATTTCGCCACGGGGCGAACCGGAACGGGCTCCGGCGCGTCGGAGACAACGTTGAGGGCGCAGCGACAGGGAACGAGGAGCTCATGACCCACCCGCCGAGCGGGCCTTACGGCCGGCCCGGACCGTACGGCCCACCCGGCGGCGCCGGACCGTACGCCCAGCCCGCGCCGCCGCAGCAGGCGTTCGACCCGTGGGGCCAGGCGCCGGGCGCCTTCGACGCGTTCGGCAGCCTCGAGGGCCCGGTGGCCAAGCCGCCGGAGAAGAAGCGCACCGGCCTGATCGCCGGCATCATCGCGGCCGTGGTCGTCGTACTCGGCGGTGGCGTGACCGCGATCGTGCTGCTCAGCGGATCCGGCGACGACACGGGCAAGCCGGTGGCGGCGCCCGGCGACCCCGCCACCCCGGCCGGGGTGGCGCAGCTGGCCGTCGACGCGTTCAACGCCCGCGACGCGAGCCGCTACGCCGCGCTGGTGTGCACGCCGCCGAAGCAGGCCGACATCGCGAGCCTGCAGCAGCAGTGGACGACAGCGTCCGACGTGCACGGCACCGTCAGCGCTGCGCCGCGGATCACCGGCGCCAGCGCGACCGCGCAGGTCACCGTGACCTATAACGGGAGCACACAGAACACGACCATCCCGATGAAGCAGCAGGGACAGAAGTGGTGCATCGATGAGTCCTGAGAGGGATGCTGAGCCGAGCACGACGCTGTTCTCGTCCGAACGAGGGGGCACCGCCCGATGACCTATCCGCCACAGCAGCCAGGGCAGTGGGGGCAGGATCCCTACGGCCAGCAGGGCCAGGGCCAGCAGGGCCAGCCCGGCCAGTGGGGCCAGCAGCCCGGCGGCGCCTACCCGCCCAGCGGTCCCCAGCAGCAACCCGGGTACGGCCAGCAGCCCGGCTATCCGCAGAGCGGTCCCCAGCAGCAGCCGGGCTACGGCCAGCAGCCCGGGTACGGGCAGCAGCAGCCCGGCTACCCCGGTGGCCCGCAGGAGGGCTATCCGGGCGGGCCGACGCAGCAGTTCGGGTACGGGCAGTTCCCCGGTGGTCCCGGTGGCGAGCCGCCGAAGAAGAAGACCGGCATGATCATCGCCATCATCGCGGCCGTGGTGGTCGTGGTCGGTGGCGGGGTGACCGCACTGGTCCTGCTGACCGGCAAGGACGACAAGGGCACCAGCGCCGCGCCGCCGCCCAGCCAGGTCGCGCCCGCGCCGACGAGCAAGAGCAAGTCGTCCAGCTCCAGCCGGGCGCCCACCTCGTCGTCCTCGTCGTCCGGGACGCCGGCGGTCGGCGGAAAGTCGACGCCGGACGAGACCGCGCAGGCGGTCGCGCAGGCCTACGGCAACGCCGACCGGCAGGCGCTGCAGGACACCGTGTGCGTGAGCACCGGCCAGAAGGCGCCGGACATCCCGCCGGGCATCTCGGTCACCATCAACGGCCCGGCCCAGAAGGACGGCGACACCGCGCTCGTCCCGGCGACGGCGAAGGGTCCCGGTGGCACCAAGGACTTCGAGATCGGCGAGAAGTTCGAGGGTGGCGTGTGGTGCTACGCCGGGGACAAGACCAGCTGACGTTCCCTGTCAAATGGAGCCCCGGCCGCGAAAGTGGCCGGGGCTCCGTCGTCTTCAGCGGTTGCGGGTCGGCCGTCGCTGGGGCCGGGGCGGCGTGACCCCGTCGGCGAGCCGGCGGGTGGTGAGCAGGAACGCGGTGTGCGCGACCATCCGGTGCTCGGGCCGCACGGCGAGGCCGACCACGTGCCACGGCCGCAGCAGCGTCTCCCACGACTCGGGCTCGGTCCAGCCCTGCTGTTCCCGCAGCGCCTCGGTGACCGTGGACAGCTGCGTCACCGTCGCGACGTAGACCACGAGCACCCCGCCCGGCACGAGGTTCTCGCGCACGGTCGGCAGGACTTCCCACGGCGCCAGCATGTCCAGCACGACCCGGTCGACCTCGCCGGTGTGCGTCGCGAGGTCGGCGATCGTCAGGTGCCAGTTGTCCGGGCGGCCGCCGAAGAACCGTTCGACGTTCTTGACCGCGTGCTCGGCGTGGTCGTCACGCACCTCGTACGACGTGACGCTGCCTTCCGGCCCGACCGCGCGCAGCAAAGAGCAGGTGAGCGCCCCCGAGCCCGCACCGGCTTCGAGCACCCGCGCGCCCGGGAAGATGTCGCCCCACATCACAATCTGCGCCGCGTCCTTGGGGTAGATCACCTGCGCGCCGCGCGGCATCGACAGCACGTAGTCCGCCAGCAGCGGCCGCATCGCGAGGTACGACGTGCCGCCGGCCGAGGTGATCACCGAACCTTCCGGGAGGCCGATCAGGTCGTCGTGCCGCAGCGCGCCGCGATGGGTGTGGTACTCCTCACCCTCGGCCAGCACCAGTGTGTAGTGCCGCCCCTTCGGATCGGTCAACCGCACCCGGTCACCGGGACTGAACGGCCCGCTCACTGAACCTCCACCATCGTCTGCGTATCGAGCGACCGATCTTCGCAGATCACGCGCGCCGTGGTTCAGTGGGCACGGCGGGCGAACGCGACCCGGAGATCCTCACGGCGCAGCACTCCCGCGGGCCGGCCCTCGTCGTCGACGACGAGGAACTGCCACGCGGCCGTCTCGCGCACGCGCTCCGCGATCTCCTCCCCCGGTTCGGAAGCCAGCAGCACCGTCTCCGCGCGGATCGGTTCCGCCGCAAGCTCCGCGGGCGCCTGCGGCGACGTCGCGGCCAGGCGCTGCGCCTCGCCCTCGTCGAGCAGGCCCGCGGCCACCCCGTCCGCGCGCACCAGCACCACGCCGCGCCCCGCCGACGCGGAAAGGGCGTCGGACACCGGGCTCTCGGCGGGCAGCTGCAGCACCGGGCGGACGAGATCGGTCACCACGAGCCCGTCTGGCCAGCTGCGGTTGTTCTCCGCGGCCAGCTCGCCGCCCGCGCCCATCGCCACGAACCACGCCGTCACCACGCACACGCCCAGCCGCAGCCAGCGGTCCTCGCTGCCGGCGGCCATCCCGAAGATCGCCCACAGCAGCAGCGCCGCCGCGACCACGCCGCCACCGACCACGGCCGCCTTGGTGCCGCGCGCCCGTGTCCCGGTCAGCGCCCACACCCCGGCCCGCAGCATCCGCCCGCCGTCGAGCGGCAGCCCGGGCAGCAGGTTGAACAGGCCGACGGCCAGGTTCGCGACCGCGCACTGGGCGACCAGCAGCCAGGCCGCGGTGTCCGAGGGCACCGCGAGCAGCAGCAGCCCGCAGAACAGCGCGAGCAGCACCGAAACGATGGGACCGGCCGCGGCGACGAGCCCCTCCTGCCGGGGTTCGCGCGGGGTTCTGGCCACTTCGGACAGTCCACCGAGGAGGAACAGCCGCAGCCGCCGCACCGGGATCCCCAGCCGCAGCGCGACGACGACGTGCCCCAGTTCGTGCAGCAGCACGGAAAGCCCGAGCAGCAGCGCGAACGCGGCGGAGAGCACCCAGGACGTGGCGGCGCTCGCGCCCGGCAGCAGCCGGTCGACCATCGGCGCGTAGAGCACGATCACCACGAGCGAGCCGATCCACCAGGACGGCGCCAGCAGCACCGGCACGTCCTGGACGCGGAACAGCAGGAGGCCGCCGTCGGCGACGGTGAAGTATCGCCTCGGCCGGCTCCGCGGCTGCTCGCTGGTGGCGGACATGAGCCCAGCGTAGAGCCCCGGGTGTGGGGGCACGGTGACGGCGTTCGTGACACGGGGTGATCGCCATGGGTGGCGGGACACCAAAATGTCATACCCCTGTCTTAGAGTGCGGGGCATGACACAGACGGCAACAGAGGACCAGGAGACTGCACCGGCGACCGCCGTGCGGCGGCCGGCGCTGTCGCCGTCGCGCGCCAGCGACTTCAAACAGTGCCCGCTGCTCTACCGGTTCCGCGCGGTGGACCGGCTGCCCGAGACCCCGACCAAGGCGCAGCTGCGCGGCACGCTCGTGCATTCGGTGCTGGAACGGCTGTTCGCGCTGCCGCAGTCCGAACGGCTGCCCGAGCGGGCCAAGGAGCTGCTCGAACCGGCGTGGAGCGAGCTGTCCGCGGACCGTACCGAGTGGACCGAACTGTTCGCCGAGGACGACCAGAGCCAGGTCGCCGACTGGCTCACCAGCGCCGGAAAGCTGCTCGACAGCTACTTCGCGCTGGAGGACCCGCGGCGCCTGGAGCCCGAGGCGTGCGAGCTGCACGTGGAGACCGAACTGGATTCGGGTGTGCTGCTGCGCGGCTACGTCGACCGGCTCGATGTGGCGCCCACCGGCGAGATCCGGGTCGTGGACTACAAGACCGGCACCGCGCCGCGCGAGATCGGCGAGGCGAAGGCCATGTTCCAGATGAAGTTCTACGCGGTGGTGCTGTGGCGGCTGCGCGGGATCGTGCCGCGGCAGCTGAAGCTGATGTACCTCACCGACGGGCAGTCGCTGGCGTACACGCCGGACGAGCCCGAGCTGCGCCGGTTCGAGCGCACCCTGGAGGCGATCTGGCAGGCGATCCTCAAGGCCGGCAAGACCGGGGACTTCCGGCCGAACCCGGGCAAGCTGTGCGACTGGTGCGCGCACCAGTCGCGGTGCCCGTCCTTCGGCGGCACGCCGCCGGAGTACCCGGGCTGGCCGGAGCCCGACCCGGGCGAGGAAACCCCGTTGGACCGAGCGGACTGAGGATGTCTGAAAGCGCTTACTACCTGCCACTGGGCGAAAACCGCTACCAGCCGACCGTGCACACCCGCGGCCCGTGGACGCCCGACGCGCAGCACTTCGGGCCGCCGTCGTCGCTGCTCGCCCGCGCGCTGGAAGCGCTTCCCCGGCCACGGGAAAGCCAGCTCGCGCGGGTCACGGTCGAGATACTCGGCCCCGCGCCGCTCACCGAGCTGTCCGTGACCTCGCGGGTGGAACGGCCGGGCCGCTCGGTCGAACTGCTGGTCGCCGAGCTGGGCGCGGGCGGCCGGGTGGTCGCCCGCGCGGCCGCGTGGCGGGTGATCTCCACCGACACCACCGAGGTCGCGAACCTGGCCAGCGGCGGCTGGCCCAAGCCCGAGGACTGCGCGGTCCTGTCGTGGCCGAAGAGCTGGGTGGACGGATACCTCGGCTCCGTCGAATGGCGGTCGGTATCCGGCGGCCTCGTCGAACCGGGCCCCGCGGCGGTCTGGGGGCGGCAGCAGGTGGCTCTCGTGGACGGCGAGGAACCCACGCCGCTGCAACGGTTGTTCGCGGTCGCGGACTCGGGCAACGGGGCGTCGAACTTCCTCGACGCGCGGGAATGGTGGTACATCAACAGCGAGCTGACGGTCCACCTGCAGCGCCCGCCGGAGGGCGAATGGATCGGCCTGGACGCGGCCACCACGGTCGGCCCGGGCGGCATCGGCACGGCGGCGAGTACGCTTCGCGATCTCGAAGGACCCGTCGGGTTCGGCGCGCAGGCGCTGATGGTCCGGCCACGGTGAACCGGACACACGGCGGGTGGGTCCCCCGACCGGCTACCGAGATCCACTACTGTGCTGTTCGTTACTAATCCGACTACAGTCACGGCGGAAATGGGTTTCTACCAGCAGGTCGGCTGCGGAGTCGTATCCGCCTACTTCCGGTCGGATCAGTAACCTGGCCGCAACGACGATCCTGGGAGCGCTCGAGTGCAGATCACCTCGGTGGTCAACCAGAAAGGCGGCGTCGGCAAGACCGCGCTGACCGTCGGCGCCGCGGCGGCACTCGCCGAACGGGGCCGGCGGGTGCTCTTGATCGACCTCGACCCCCAGGGGCACGCCACCACCGAGATGCTCGGCCTGCCCGAAGCGTCCGCGCAGGCACCGAGCCTGGCCAAGGCGCTGACGAAGACGTGGAAGGGCCCGGTCGAAGACCTCGTCGTCTCGCACCCGCGCAGCAACCTCGGCCCCGGCGGCGCGCTCGACGTCATCCCCACCTCGCCCGGCATGTTCGACCTGATCCGCCGGCTCGACGGCTTCCGGGTGCCCGGCTGGCAGCTCGCCCGGGTGATCCAGTTCGCCAACTACGACCATGTCCTCATCGACTGCCCGCCGGCGCTGGACGTGCTGACCAACAACGCGCTCGCCACGACGCACGGGATCCTGGTGCCGGTGCAGCCCGACCGCACCAGCATCCGGGCGCTGCGCCTGCTCAACGACCAGCTCGCGTACGTGCAGAACGCGGTCAACCGCGACCCCATCCCGTACTTCGGCGTGGTGCCCGGGCTGTACCGCCGGCCGATGTCGACCTATGCCAGCGCGGCACTCGTGGAGCTGGAGAACTTCGGCTACCCGCTGCTGTCACACGTCCCGCTGGGCGTCGTGATGAACGAGGCCGCCGCGCACGGCACGCCCGTCACCACGTTCGCGCCGGAGACCACGCAGGCGGTCGCGTTCCGGCAGATCGCCGAAGTGCTCGACGGCTACTTCGCGAGCCGCCCGGCGCCCGCCCCGGTGCCGATCGCGGACGAGTTCGTGTTCGAGGACTTCATCACGTCCGTCGCACGGACCCGCAACGAGAACGACAACGGCGCCCGCAAGAAGCTCTACGACCTGATGCCGAAGAAGCCACGCGCGTAGGCATTCCCCGCCGGGTGGGTGAGCCACGGGGGTTCGGTCGCGAGTGGACGGTTACCACGCTCGATGTCGTCGCGAACAACGCGAGGCTACGGCCAGTTCGGGCTGATCGAGCAGCTCAGCGAGGCTGAGGCTCGCGCGCAGTTCGAGACGAACCTGTTCGGCGCACTGTGGGTGACGCAGGCGGCGCTGCCAATCAGGCCCAGCGGTCGGGCACATCCCGCAGGTGTCGTCGATCGGCGGCGTCTCGGCGTTCCCGGACATTCGGCATCTGCAACGCCTCCAAGTGGGCGCTCGAAGAGTTGAGCCAGTCGCTCGCGGAATGGCGTGCCTGGGAACACCTGTCGATCGCCGTGTACGGCGAGCGTGACAGAGCCGGGCCGAACGCCGGCCCGGCTCTGTCATCGGTTCACAGGCGGCACGAACGGATGTCGGACGCGAGGATCGCCTTCGCGCCGGTGTCGGCGAGCTCGTCCATGATCCGGTTGGCGTCCTTGCGCGGCACCATCGCCCGCACCGCGACCCAGTCCGGGTCGGCGAGCGGGGCGACCGTCGGCGACTCCAGGCCGGGCGTGATGGCGATCGCGGTGTCCAGGAGCTGCCGCGGGCAGTCGTAGTCCAGCATCATGTACTGCTGCGCGAACACCACGCCCTGCAATCGCGCGGCGAGCTGCGACCTGGGCTTCGACGCGGGCGCGCCGGCACGCTGCACGAGCACCGCCTCCGACGCGCAGATCGGGTCGCCGAAGGCCACCAGGTTGTGCTGGCGCAGCGACCGTCCGGTCTCCACCACGTCGGCGATCGCGTCGGCAACACCGAGCTGCACCGAGATCTCCACGGCGCCGTCGAGCCGGATCACCTCGGCCTCGACCCCGTGCCCGGCCAGGTCGGCGCGCACCAGGTTCGGGAACGACGTGGCCACCCGCTTGCCGGCCAGGTCCGCCGGCTTCCAGTCCTGCCCGGCCGGGGCGGCGTAACGGAACGTCGAGGCGCCGAAGCCGAGCGCGAGCGTCTCCTCGACCTGCGCGCCCGAGTCGATCGCGAGGTCCCGGCCGGTGATGCCGAGATCCAGCTCGCCGCTGCCCACGTAGATCGGGATGTCCTTGGGGCGCAGGAAGAAGAACTCCACCTCGTTGGCGTGGTCGAGCACGGTCAGATCGCGGTCATGCCGGCGCCGGTAGCCCGCCTCGCCGAGCATCTCCGACGCCGGCTCCGCCAGCGCGCCCTTGTTCGGCACCGCGACCCGCAACATGCCCATCAACCCCGTCCTCTACAAGTAGCGGTAGACGTCCTCGGTGCTCAGCCCACGGCCGAGCATCAGTACCTGCACCCGGTACAGCAGCTGGGAGATCTCCTCCGCGAGCCGGTCATCCGATTCGTGCTCCGCCGCGATCCAGACCTCACCGGCCTCTTCGAGCACCTTCTTGCCCTGTGCGTGTACGCCGTCGTCGAGTGCGGTGACGGTGCCCGACCCGGCCGGCCGGGTCCGCGCGCGCTCGGTCAGCTCCGCGAACAGCTCATCGAAGGTCTTCACGATCTGTAGATCCTTCCATCCACCGGCACGCGCGGGCGATCCGGCTCCCGCGGGCGGGAGCCGGATCACAGGACGGGAGGCTCAGGGACTCTCGCGGGTCGGCACGATGCTCGCGGTGGCCTGGTTTCCCGCGCGCGCGAACGTCACGTCGACGGTCCGGCCGTTGCGGGCGCCGAGTTCGGCGATGGTGAGCTGTTCCGCGCTCGTCGCGAGTTCGGAGTTGATCGTCGTCAGCACGTCACCGGGCGACAAGCCGGCTCGGGCGGCGCCCCCGGCTGGATCGACGGAGACGACGAGGAGCCCCCCGGGCAGCGAGGCACGGCTGGCGAGTGCCGCCGGCAGCGCCTGCACCGACATGCCGGTGGTGTAGTGGGTGACGTTCCCGTCGGCGATCAGCTCCGTCACGATCGGCATCGCCACGTCCACGGCGACCGCGAAGCCGAGTCCGACGCTGCCGCCGCCGGACTGCCCGCTCTCCCCGGGCACGGTGGCGATGGCCGTGTTCACCCCGACGAGCCGGGCCTGGCAGTCGACCAGCGCGCCGCCGCTGTTACCCGGGTTGATGGAGGCGTCGGTCTGGATGGCGCCGACCAGGTGCGCCTGCCCGCCGCCGGCGGCGGGCAGCGCCACGTCGCGATCCAGGGCGCTGACGATGCCGGAGGTCACCGTGCCGTACAGCCCCAGCGGCGCCCCGAGGGCGATGACCGGTTGCCCGACGACGAGAGCCCGCGACGAGCCCTGTCGCATCAGCGGGACATCAGGGGCGCCGTCGGTGGCCCTGATCACCGCGAGGTCGGTCAGCGGGTCGCGGCCGACGATGGTGGCGGCGCTGGAACGGCCGTCGTGGTAACGCACCTGGAGCGCGCCGCCGCCCGCGGCCGGGGCGATCACGTGGTCGTTGGTGAGGATCACGCCACCCGGTTCGACCACCTCGCCCGATCCGGTACTGCCCTGGGCGGCGATCGTCACCACGGACGGCAGGCCGGTGGTCGAGACCGCCGCGGCGTCGCAGGTGGCTGCGGGCGTCGTGGTGGCGCGCGGAACCGCCAGCCAGACCACGAAACCACCGACGAGACCACCGATGATCGCCGTCACCAGCGGGACGAGCAACGCTCGCCATCGTCCCCGCACGCGGGTGGGTGTTTGGCTCATACCTGTCACCGACCGGATCGATGCACGTCGGACGCGAACAGGTTCAGCCCGATCGTGCGGGACAGATACGCCGTGGCCCGTTGCCCGCGCACGCTGTTCCCGGCGGAGTCCAGGCGTGGCGAGAACGTGCCGATCCCGCCCTTGCCGGGGGCGATCGCGGTGATTCCCCCGGACACCCCCGACTTGGCGGGCAACCCGATCTCGAACAGCCATTCCCCGGACCGTTCGTACATTCCGGTCGAGGCCAGCACAGCCAGCGTGTCACGGCAGACGCCCGGCGAGACGACGCGTTCCCCGCTGACCGGGTTGACGCCGCCGTCGGCGAGCGTGGCACCCATGATCGCGAGGTCGCGGGTGCTCACGTTCAGCGCACACTGTCGCGTGTAGACGTCGACCACGTCGAGCGGGTCGAGGTCGATCCGGCCGTAGCTCTC
Source organism: Amycolatopsis sp. GM8 (assembly GCF_021653975.1). Taxonomy (GTDB): domain Bacteria; phylum Actinomycetota; class Actinomycetes; order Mycobacteriales; family Pseudonocardiaceae; genus Amycolatopsis_E. The sequence continues at coordinate 781,996 of NZ_JAJKFK010000004.1, forward strand.
CAGCAACCGGGCGATGGCGCGGTTGCGCTGGTTGGTGACCACCTCGCCGTGGTAGACGACCCCGTCGAGCGCCAGCTGCCGGCCGGCGAACCCGGACAGGCCGGTGCGGATCCGCTCCCACTGTTCGGCCGGCGTCGCCCCCGGTACCAGTGCGGTGGTGGCCAGCGCGCCGGCGTTGACCATCGGGTTCATCGGGTGCCCGCCGTTGAGCTCGATGGCCATCACCGAGTTGTACGCCAGGCCCGTGTTGTTCACCCCGACCCGGTCACGGACGATCTCGTGCCCGTGGGCCTCGCACACGAGCGCGTACACGAACGCCTTCGAGATCGACTGGATCGAGAACTCCACGTCCGCGTCCCCGGCGGTGTGGACCGCCCCGCCCGTCTCCGCCACCGCCACGCCGAACAGGCCGGGGTTCGCGTCGGCGAGCACCGGGTAGCGCGCGACCAGGCCGTCGTCGTGGCCGCGGTAACGCTCGTACGCGGCCGCGACGTACGCCTCGACCTGGCCGGGTTCCGGCAGTGAACCCGTCGATACCGCCTGGTCCACACCCTCGACATCGGTTTCCATGGCCCCCGGCCGCACGCTCACGCCAGCGCGTGGGCTTTGAGCCGCTGGTACTCCTCGGGGGTGATGGCGCCCGAGTCGAGCAGCTGCTTGCCCTTGGCGATCTCGTCGGCGGCGCCGCCCGCGACGTCACGGATGTAGCTGTCCATCTCCTCCTGCTGCCGCCGCGCGGCCGCCTGGGACCGCCTGGCCATCCCGGGCCCGCGGAACACCAGGTACGCGAGCGCGGTGATGAATGGCAGGAAGAACAGGAAAATCAGCCACAACGCCTTCCAGCCGCCACTGAGTTCGCGGTCCCGGAAAAGATCGGTGATGATATTGAACAGCGCGAACAAATAGGCTATCAGCGCGAAAATCCAGAAGAGAGACCAGAAGAAGCTTCCCACGTTGTGCAGAAAATCCATGACAGCTCACTTTCGGATCGCGGGGGCGAACCGGGCTGTCGCCGGCGGGGAGCGAGTACGCGAACACTCCCGGCCGGTCAAAGGTGTGTGCGTGACCCCGGCTCGACTACCGGCCAGGCGTGCGCACGAGAGGCCGACTCGAACTCAGTATGCGCCGGCACCACCGAATGCGCATGCCGTGCCGCCATTCCGCGGAAAGGCCCGGCCGATCAGTGCGCCCGGAAGATTCCGGCGAGCCCGGCGGCATCGATTCCGGCCAGCGAATCCCGGAACACCCGCCGCGCACCGGCTTCGACCGGCACGTCGTTCGGCACGACGAGCACGACGCACCCGGCGGCCACCGCGGACGCGGTGCCGGTGCGGGAGTCCTCCACCGCGACGCAGCGCGACGGGTCGACGCCCAGCAGCCGGGCGGCGCGCAGGTAGGGCTCGGGATGCGGCTTGTTCAGCCCACCGACCTCGTCCCCGCACACGGTGACGTCGAAGAACTCGCGGCCGATCGTGTTGAGCGCGAGCTCGGTCAGCGACCGCTCGGTGGAGGTCACCAGGGCCGAGGGCAGCCCGGCGGCCCGGACCGAGGCGAGCGCTTCCCGCGCGCCCGGGCGCCACGGCAACGTGTCGTCGAACAGCCGCGCGGTGCGCTCACGGATCCACACCCCGGTGGACGCGACCTTCGCCGCGGTCGGCTCGTGGCCGGTGACTTCCAGCAGGTACGCCGAAGTGGCGTCCATGTTGGAGCCGACCAGGGTGAGCCGCTGCCGCTCGGTGAGCGTGCCGCCGAGCCACTCCGCCGCTTCGTACAGCGCGACGTCCCACAGCTTCTCCGAGTCCACCAGCGTGCCGTCCATGTCCCACAGCACACCGGCAGGGGCGTCGCTGCCGTCCACAGTGGACGGTGTAGTCATGGGTCTCCTCAGGTGTTGAAGTACTTCGCCTCGGGGTGGTGGCAGACGATCGCGTCGGTGGACTGTTCGGGATGGAGCTGGAACTCCTCGGACAGCTTGACCCCGATCCGCTCGGGCTCCAGCAGGTCGATGATCTTGGCCCGGTCCTCCAGATCGGGGCAGGCGCCGTAGCCGAGGGAGAACCGGGCGCCACGGTAGCCGAGCTTGAAGTAGTCCTCGATCGCCGCCGGGTCCTGGTCGGCGATGGCGAGTTCCTCACGGATGCGGCGGTGCCAGTACTCGGCGAGCGCCTCGGTGAGCTGCACGGACAGACCGTGCACCTCGAGGTAGTCGCGGTAGGCGTTCGCGGCGAACAGCTCGTTGGCGTAGTCCGCGATCGGCTGGCCCATGGTGACCAGCGTGAGCGGCAGGACGTCGGTCTCACCGGACTCGCGCGGCCGGTAGAAGTCGGCCAGGCACAGGTGCCGGTCGCGTTTCTGGCGCGGGAAGGTGAACCGGGTGCGCTCGCCGCCGTCCCCGGTCAGCACGACCAGGTCGTCGCCCTCGGCCACCGCCGGGAAGTAGCCGTACACGAGTGCCGCGTGGGCCAGGATCCCGTCCGTGGCAAGGCGATCCAGCCAGTACCGCAGCCGCGGGCGGCCCTCGGTCTCGACCAGTTCCTCGTACGACGGGCCCTCACCGCCCTTGGCGCCGCGCAGGCCCCACTGGCCGAGGAAGGTCGCACGTTCGTCCAAATAGGACACATAGTCGGCGACCGGGATGCCCTTGACCACGCGGGTTCCCCAGAACGGCGGCGCCGGCAACGGCACGTCGGTCGCGACGTCCGAGCGAGCCGGCATCACGACCGGCTCGGCGGTGGCCTTGCGGGCTTCGGCGATGCGCAGAGACCGCTCGCGGCGGGCCTTCCGCTCGGCGCGCTTCGCCTCCGCCTCCGGATCCACTGCCGGGGCCTCGCCGCGGCGGACGGCCATGATGGAGTCCATCAGGTGCAGGCCTTCGAACGCGTCCCGGGCGTAGTGCACGTCGCCGTGGTAGACGTCGGTGAGATCGTTCTCCACATAGGACCGGGTCAGCGCGGCGCCACCCAGCAGCACGGGCCACTTCTCGGCGACACCCCGGGAGTTCATCTCCTCCAGGTTCTCCTTCATGATCACCGTGGACTTCACCAGCAGCCCGGACATGCCGATCGCGTCCGCCCGCTTCTCCTCGGCGGCGTCGAGGATCGTGGTGATGGGCTGTTTGATGCCGAGGTTGACGACCTCGTAGCCGTTGTTGGACAGGATGATGTCCACGAGGTTCTTGCCGATGTCGTGCACGTCGCCCTTCACGGTCGCGAGCACGATGCGGCCCTTGCCGCCGGAGTCGTCCTTCTCCATGTGCGGCTCAAGGTAGGCGACGGCGGCCTTCATCACCTCGGCGGACTGCAGCACGAACGGCAGCTGCATCTGCCCCGACCCGAACAGCTCGCCGACCGTCTTCATACCGGACAGCAGGGTCTCGTTGATGATCTCCAGCGGCGGCTTCTCCCCCATCGCCGACTCCAGGTCCGGTTCGAGCCCGGACCGCTCGCCGTCGACGATCCGCCGCTCCAGCCGCTCGAACAGCGGCAGCCGCGCCAACTCCTCCGCGCGGGACGCCTTCGACGAGGCCGCCGACACGCCCTCGAACAGCTCCATCAGCTTCTGCAGCGGATCGTAGCCCTCGCGGCGCCGGTCGTAGACCAGGTCGAGGGCGACTTCCCTTTGCTCGTCGGGAATCCGTGCCATCGGCAGGATCTTCGACGCGTGCACGATCGCCGTCGTCAGCCCGGCTTCGACGCATTCGTGCAGGAACACGGAGTTGAGCACCTGCCGCGCGGCCGCGTTCAACCCGAAGGACACATTGGACACCCCCAATGTGGTCTGGACCTCCGGGTAGCGGCGCTTCAGCTCGCGGATCGCGGCGATCGTCTCCAGCGCGTCGCGACGGGTCTCCTCCTGACCGGTGGACACCGGGAACGTCAGGCAGTCCACGATGATGTCGGCGACCCGCATCCCCCAGTTCGTGGTGAGATCCTCGATCAGCCGGGTGGCGACGCGGACCTTCCACTCGGCGGTGCGGGCCTGGCCTTCCTCGTCGATGCACAGCGCGACCACCGACGCGCCGTGCTCACGCGCGAGCCGCATCACCCGCTGGAACCGGGAATCCGGGCCGTCGCCGTCCTCGTAGTTCACCGAGTTGATCGCGCACCGCCCGCCGAGCCGCTCCAGCCCGGCCTGGATCACCGCGGGCTCGGTGGAGTCCAGCATGATCGGCAGCGTCGACGCCGTCGCCAGCCGCCCGGCCAGCTCCGCCATGTCCGCGGCACCGTCACGGCCGACGTAGTCGATGCACAGGTCCAGCATGTGCGCGCCGTCGCGGGTCTGCTCGCGCGCGATCTCCACACAGTCCTCGTAGCGGCCTTCGAGCATCGCGTCGCGGAACTTCTTCGACCCGTTCGCGTTCGTCCGCTCCCCGACCATCAGCACCGACGCGTCCTGCGCGAACGGCACCGCCTGGTAGAGCGACGAAACCCCGGGCTCCGGCCGCGGCTCCCGGCGGGTCCGCTCGACCTCCCGCACCGCGTCCGCGACCTGCCGGATGTGCTCGCCCGTCGTGCCGCAGCAGCCGCCGACCAGGCCGACGCCGAACTCCCGCACGAACCCCGACAGCGCCTCCGCCAGTCCCTCCGGCGACAGCGGGTACACCGCGCCGTTCGGGCCCAGCTCAGGCAGCCCCGCGTTCGGCATCACCGACAACGGCACCCGCGCGGACTTCGACAGCGTCCGCAGGTGCTCGCTCATCTCCGCCGGCCCGGTCGCGCAGTTCATCCCGATCAGGTCGATACCCAGCGGCTCCAGCGCGGCCAGCGCCGCCCCGACCTCGGTGCCCAGCAGCATCGTGCCCGTGGTCTCCACGGTGATCGACGCGATCACCGGCACCCGGCGGCCGGCCAGCTCCATCGCCCGGTGCGCCGCCACGATCGACGCCTTGGTCTGCAGGATGTCCTGGGTGGTCTCGACGATCACCGCGTCCACGCCGCCTTCGAGCAGGCCGCGGACCTGTTCGAGGTAGGCGTCCCGCAGCAGCTCGTAGGGCGCATGCCCCAGGGTCGGCAGCTTCGTGCCGGGGCCGATCGAGCCGAGCACGAACCGTTCCCCGAACTCGTCCGCCGTCTCGCGCGCCAGGCGGGCGCCGGCCTCGGCCAGTTCGAAGATCCGGTCGGCGATCCCGTACTCGGCGAGGTTCGCCCAGTTGGCCCCGAACGTATTGGTCTCGACCGCGTCCGAACCGGACTCAAGATAGCTCCGGTGGATCCCGCGGACGACGTCCGGGCGGGTCACGTTGAGGATCTCGTTGCAGCCCTCCAGCCCGGCGAAATCATCGAGCGAGAGGTCGTGCGCTTGCAGGGCGGTACCCATGGCGCCGTCGGCCACCACGACGCGGGTGGCGAGGGCATCCAGCAGTGGCGACGTCAGACGATCCGGCATGTCGTCCAGGCTACGGTCTCGGGGAGCTCGCGTGGGTCGTAGGCTGGTCGGGTGAGTGACCCAGCCGACCCCCAACAGCAACCGGCACGACCCGCTGAAGACCTGGACGACCCCACCCGCCCGGTGATGGTGGTCGCCTTCGAAGGCTGGAACGACGCAGGTGACGCGGCCAGCACGGCGCTGGAGCACCTTCAGCTGAGCTGGGACGCCAAGCCGCTGGCGGAAGTCAGCCCCGATGATTATTACGATTTTCAGGTGAGCCGCCCGACGGTCCGGATGGTGGACGGTGTAACGCGCCGCGTCGAATGGCCGACCACCCGCCTGTCCATCTGCCGCCCGCCCGGCTACGACCGGGACGTGGTGCTCGTCCAGGGCCCGGAGCCGAACATGCGGTGGCGCAAGTTCTGCGAGGAGCTGCTGGAACACATCATGCAGCTCGACGTCGCGACCGTGGTGACGCTCGGCGCGCTGCTCGCCGACACCCCGCACACCCGGCCGGTACCGGTGACCGGTACGGCGTACGACGCGGAGGCCGCCGAGCGGTTCGGCCTCGAGCGCAGCCGCTACCAGGGCCCGACCGGGATCACCGGCATCCTGCAGGACTTCTGCGTGCAGGCCGGTATCCCGGCGATCTCCATCTGGGCCGCCGTCCCGCACTACGTCTCGCACCCGCCGTCACCGAAGGCGAGCCTGGCGCTGCTGCACAAGCTCGAAGACGTGCTCGACGTCGAGGTGCCGCTCGGCGCCCTGCCCGAGCAGGCCGAGGAGTGGCAGCGCACGGTGTCGGAGATGGCCGAGGAGGACGAGGAGATCTCGGACTACGTCCGCACGCTGGAGGAACGCGGGGACGCCGAGGTGGAGATGTCGGTCGACGAGTCCAGCGGCGACAAGATCGCGGCCGAGTTCGAGCGCTATCTGCGCCGCCGGCGGCCCGGCCAGGAAGGTCCGGGACCGGGACCTCGGTGAGGACGGCCGCCCTCTACGTCGGCGGCCTGCTCGGCCCGTTCGGGGCCGGCGTGGTGGCGTCGATGCTCCCCGAACTGGCCACGACCTTCGGCGTCTCGCAGAGCACCGCCGCGACCTCGCTGACCGCTTTACTGCTGCCGTTCGCGCTGGTCATGCTCGTGTCCGGGACGCTCGGCGAGCGGTGGGGCCCGATGCGCACCATCCGCGTCGCCTACGCCGGGTACTTCGTGGTGGCGGTGCTCGCCGCGATCGCGCCGTGGTTCTGGCTGTTCCAGGTGAGCCGCGGGCTGCAGGGCGTCGCGAACGCGTTCACCACGCCGCTCCTGCTCACGAAGCTCGCGTCGATCACCCCGAAGGAGCGACTCGGCCGCACGCTCGGGCTGTACGGGGCGGTGCAGGCGCTCGGCCAGACCTCCGCGCCGCTGATCGGCGGCCTGGCCGCGGAAAGCTCGTGGCGCTGGGCGTTCGTGGGGATCGCGGCGCTCGCGGCGGTGCTGACGGTGAGCCCGCTGCCGGCCGACCAGCGCGGCGCCGAAGCACGGCCGAGGCTGCGGGACGCGTGGCAGCCGGTCGTGGTGTGGTCCGGGATCGTGGTCTTCGTGGCCTGGGCGTGCCTCGGCGGACTGCCGTTCCTGGTCGCGTTCCGGGTGGACGACGCGTTCTCGCTTGGCCCGGGCGCGCGCGGGCTGGTGCTGACGGCGTTCGGGCTGGCCGGGTTCGCCTCGGCGCGACTGGTGGGCACCGTGTCGGACCGGTTCGGGTCGCGGCTCGCGGTGTTCCTGGGGTTGCTGCTCGGCGCGGTGGCGGTGGGCGTGATCGGGGTCGTGGGCTCACTGCCGCTGGTGGTCGTGGCGTGGGCGGCCGGCGGGGTGTGCGCGCAGCTCGTGCTGGTCGGCATCAACGCGCTGGTGCTGCGCGACGACGGCCGCGGCGGCGCGATCTCGGTGGTGACGGCGTTGCGGTTCCTCGGCATGTCCGTCTCCCCGGCGGCCTTCACCGGGCTCTACCGGCACGATCCGGCGCTGGGCTTCCTGCTGCCGGGCGCGCTGCTCGTGGCCACGACTCCCTTGCTGGCTCAGAGGATCTTCCGCAGCGGCACCGGTCCGCGGGCGCGCTTGGACCACTCGCGCGGGTAGCCGAGCGACACTTCCTCGAACCGCACGCCGTCCGCGTGGGTGGTGCGCGGGATGTGCAGGTGCCCGAAGACGGCGACCTCGGCGCGGTAGCGCAGATGCCAGTCGGCGGTGCGTGTGGTGCCGCACCACATCGCGAACTCCGGCCAGTACAGCGGCGCCGTCGGATGCCGGTGCAGCGGCCAGTGCGAGACGAGGACCGTCCCGTGGTCCTCGGGGATCGCGGCGAGGCGCTCCTCGGTGATCTTGACCCGGTGCGCGCACCAGTCCTGCCGGGTCGGGTACGGGTCGGGGTGCAGGTAGAACTCGTCGGTGCAGACCACGCCGGCTTCGCGGGCCTGGTCCAGCGCGGCTTCCAGGGACACGTCCTCGGCCTGTGGCGTGCGCCAGCTGTAGTCGTACAGCAGGAACATCGGGGCGATCGTGAGCGGCCGGGCGGCGTGCCGCCACACCGGGTACTCGTCCTCGGGGGTCAGCACGTCGAGCTCGCGGCACCGCTCGACGAGGTGCAGGTAGCGCTCCTCGCCGCGCAGCGGCACGTCGTCGCGGCCGGTGGTCCAGAGGTCGTGGTTTCCGGGCACCCACACGACTTTCGCGAACCGTTCCCGCAGCGTCTTGAGGGTCTCGATGATCGGCTCGACCCGCTCCGCGACGTCACCGGCGACCAGGAGCCAGTCGTCGCGGGAATCGGAGCGGACCCGGTCGAGCATCGGTTCGTTGCCGCGGTGGGTCACGTGGAGGTCGCTGGTGGCGTAGAGGCTGGGCACACCTCCACGGTAGCGATCCGCCGCCGGAGGCCGAGCATGGTGACCAGACCGGCAGCCACGTACAGGGCCGCCTGGCCGTCGAGCAGTGCCGGCAACCCGATCCGCCCGGCCAGCGCACCCGCCACGAGCATGCCCAGCGCCTGGCACGCCGCCATGCCCGCGAAGAACGTGCTCGACACGCGACCCAGCCGGTCCGGCCCGACTTCCTGCTGCAGCAACGAGAAAAGCCCCGCCCCGGTCGCCACACCCGGTGCCCCAACCACGATGAACAGTCCGATGTAGACGGCCAGGATGGTGGTCACGGCGGGCCCGTTCCAGATGACCACGGACAACAGGCCGAGCACGATGGTGCCCCAGCCGAGCAGGTGCGCGGGCAGCACCCGGCGCGCGATCGTCGCGACCGCGACCCCGGCGGCGAACCCGCCGATCGCCTGCACCCCGCGCAGCAGGCCGACCTCGGCTTCGCCGCCGCCGAGCGGGCCGGTCACGAACACCACGAACAGCACCAGGAACATGCCCTGCGCCACGGACATCAGCACGGTCGTGGCCGCGGTCACCCGCAGCACCGGGCTCCGGCGGATGTCGGTGAGCCCATCGAGCCAGCCGCTCCACCCAGCGACCTGACCGCGCGAGCGGACGGCGAACCGCGGCACGAGCAGGACTCCCGCGAGCACGAGCAGCGCGAGGTAGCCCGCGACCACCCAGCCGAGCCCGGCGAAGCCCAGCACCAGGCCGCCGAGCGAGCTGCCGGCCAGCCGCGCGACGCTGCTGTTCATGCCCATCAGCCCGTTCGCCGCGGTCACCCGGTCGTCGCCGACGAGCGAGGGCACCAGCGCGTTGCGCGCCGGCTCGAACAGCGACGCCAGGGCCGACTGCGCCATCATCACCAGGTACACGAGCGCGCCGCCGGTGAACAGCAGGGGATCGCGACGGCGGCCTGCGCGAAGCACACGGCGCACAGCAGCAGGCGGCGGTCGTACCGGTCGGCGGCGAGTCCGGCGACCGGGCTGAGCACCACAATGGGCAGGATCCCAGCGATCATGGTGAGCGCGGTGGAGGCGGCCGAACCGGTGGCCTGGTAGATGAACACGGGCAGCGCGACCTGAAGCATCCACTCGGCGGTCTCGGCGAACAACCCGGCGATCCACAGCCTCGCGAATGCCTTGTCCCGCAAGGGACTTCTCATGCACCCGGCCTCCCGTCCGCCTCGATCCGCAGAAACGCCCGCCAACTCGCATGCACTGGCTTCGCCCCCGGCGGCGCATCCTTCCGGATCGGCGCGACATACGGCCGGACGAGCGCCTTGTCCCGCAAGGGACTTCTCATCCGCCCGGCCTCCCGTCCGCCTCGATCCGGAGGAACGCCCGCCAGCCCGCATGCACCGGCTTCGCCTCCGGCGGCGCGTCCTTCCGGATCGGCGCGACGTACGGCCGGACGAGTGCGTCGATCTGCTCGCTGAGCTTGTCCAGCTCGTCCGGGGTGATCCGCAGGGCGTAGGTGCTCATGGCGGCCGCCTGCCGCCAGGCCGGATCGACGTCGTCGACGGTGTCGAGGTAGCGCTGCGCGAGGATTTCCTCCTCCCGAAGCCACGTCCCGGCCAGCGCCTTGCGCTCGTGAGACTCCCCAGGCTCGCCGAAGTCGAGCCCGACCGGCACCGCGCGCCAGGGCCGTTCCCGGCCGTCGGTCGCCTCGACCCGCTCGACCAGGCCCCACTGCGCGAGTTGCCGCAGATGCCAGCTGCAGTTCGACGCCGACGAGTCGACCGCCGTCGCGCATTCGCTGGCGGTGCGCGGACCGGCCGAAAGCAAGTAGCTCAGCAGGGCCGCGCGCAACGGGTGCGCGAGGGCACGCATCAGCTCCGCGTCCCGGATCCGCCGGCGCGGCGGCAGCTCGGCCATGAACTTCCCCAACTCTGAAAGAACTCTTTCGAAAGACTTCTTTCATAGTTGCGGACCGAGGCGATCCGGTCAAGCGCGGAAATCCGGTTGCGGCCGGTCGTAGCCTGGGAGGCACCATGAAGAACTGACATCCCGCCCTCCCCGCGCCCGAGGCACCGCCCGGCGGGGTCCCGCGCTACCCCGGGATGTCTTCATGCACGCACACGACCTCGTGTTCTCCTACCGCGACCGCGTCGTCTTCGACGGGCTGTCACTCACCGCCAGCCCCGGCCGCCGGATCGGGCTGGTCGGTGAGAACGGCGCCGGCAAGACCACGTTGCTGCGCCTGCTCGCCGGGCTGGAGGAACCCCTGTCCGGCAGCGTCGAGCGCGGCCCGGACCTCGGGTTCCTCTTCCAGGAACTGCCTTTTCCCCCTGGCGCCACGGTTTCCGACGTCGTCGACGACGCGCTCGCCGAGATCCGGGCCGCGGCGGCGCGGCTCGACACGCTCGCCCGGCAGGCCGAAGATCCCGCCGCGCTGGCCGAGTACGGGCAGGTACTGGAGTGGGCGCAGACACACGACCTGTGGGACGCCGACCGGCGGGCGAAGCTGGTGTTAGCCGGGCTGGGGCTGGCGGAAATCGACCCGGACCGACCGCTGAAAACGCTTTCCGGCGGCGAGCGATCCCGGCTCGGGCTCGCCGCTCTCCTTGTCCGGCAACCGGAAACGCTCCTGCTCGACGAGCCGACCAACCACCTCGACGACGCGGGGATGCACTTCCTCGAACGGCATCTGTCGGCGCTGGACGGAATCGTCGTGCTGTCCTCGCACGACCGCGTGTTCCTCGACGCCGTGTGCACCGACATCCTCGATCTCGACCCGGCGCTCGGTGGGCCGGCCCGCTACGGCGGCGCGTACTCGCAGTACCTGGTGCAGAAACGCGCGGAGCGGGCACGCTGGGACCAGCGTCACGCCGAGGAACAGGACGAGCTGAAGCAGCTGCGCGAGTCCGTCGCGGTGACCGCCCGGGACGTCGCGCACAACCGGGCGCCGCGCGACAACGCGAAGATGCTGTACGACTTCAAGGGCGGCCGGGTGCAGAAGCAGATTTCGCGGCGGGTGCGCAACGCGCAGCAGCGCCTGGACGAGCTGACCCGCACGCAGGTCCGCAAGCCGCCCGCTCCCCTGCGCTTCGCCGGGACGCTCACCGGGCGGCCCCGCACCGGCGAACTGGCCTTGTCGCTGCGGGACGTGCACGTGCCGGGGAGACTCCACATCGGACACCTGGACGTGCCGGACACCGCGCGGTTACTGGTCACCGGCGGCAACGGCGCCGGAAAGTCCACTTTGCTCAGTCTGCTCGCCGGTGCGCTGGCCCCCGCGAAAGGTGCGGTGCGCCGACGCAGGGGCGTCCGGGTCGGGCTGCTGGAACAGGACGTCGTGCTGACAGACCCGGCGAAGTCCCCGCGCCAGCTCTACGCCTCCGCCGGCGCCGAAGTCCCGCTCACCGAGCTCGGCCTGCTGCAGCCGCGGGACCTCGACCGGCCGGCGGGTTCGCTGTCCGTCGGGCAGCGGCGGCGCCTGGCGCTGGCGATCCTCATCGCCAGCCCGCCGGACGTGCTGCTGCTGGACGAGCCGACGAACCACATCTCGCTCACGCTGGCCGAGGAGCTGTTCAGCGCGCTGGACTCGGCGCCCGGCGCGGTGGTCGTCGCCTCGCACGACCGCTGGCTCCGCCGCGAGTGGCACGGCACCCGCCTGAGCCTGGACCACGGCGAGGTCACCGGCTGATCAGCCCGGCGTGTCCCGGAGGATGCGTACCGCGCGGGGGCCGACGCCGTGCAGCGCCAGGAGTTCGGCGTCGGTGCGCGCGAGGGCCTGGGCGAGCGTGGTGATCCCGGCGCCGGTGAGGGCACGGGTCGCGGGGGCACCGATGGCCTTGGGCAGGTCGCCGACGGGCGCGGCGGACACTTGCGCCGCAAGGGTTTTCGGTGCCCGCGCGAGCCACGCGCGGCGCACCCAGTGATTGAGCCGCTGACCGTTGATGTCCCCGATCGGCACCGTGACCGCCCCGGCCCGGCGCGCCGCGGCCGGATGCGCGGCCAGCACCTCGTCCGCGTCCGCCGCGGGGAGGCACAGCTCCACCAGCCGGTCCTCGCCCAGCGCGGCGAATTTCTTGCCGCGCACCGAGAAAACGCCGTCGTCCTCGGCCGTCTCGGGATACGACAACGCGGCCTTCCGCAGCTGGGCGAGGGTCGTCATGTCAGAGCTCGACGCCGAGCAACGCGTCCGCAGCGGTCCGCACCAGCCCCGGCGCGCTGGGATCGGTTCCGTTGCCCCGCAACGCTTCCGCGACCCACGCGTCCACCGCCGCGAGCGCCGCCGGGGTGTCGAGATCGTCCGAGAGGTGATCCCGCAGCCGCGCCACGGTGTCCTCCGCCGCGGGCCCGGCGGACCGCGAAACGGCCTCCCGCCACCGCGCCAGCCGCTCCTGCGCCTCGGTCAGCAGCGAGTCCGTCCACGCCCGGTCGGTACGGTAGTGCCCGGCGAACAACGCGAGCCGGATCGCGGACGTGTCCACCCCGTCCGCGCGCAGCCGCGACACGAACACCAGGTTCCCGCGGGACTTCGACATCTTCTCGCCGTCGAGGCCGATCATCCCGGCGTGCACGTAGTGCCGCGCGAACGGATGCGTCCCGGCCAGCGCCTCCGCGTGCGCGGCGCTGTACTCGTGGTGCGGGAAGATCAGGTCCGAGCCGCCGCCCTGCACGTCGAACGCCATGCCGAGCCGGTTCACCGCGATCGCGCTGCACTCGATGTGCCAGCCGGGCCGCCCGGCGCCCAGCTCCGCCTCCCACGACGGCTCGCCCGGCCGCGCGCACCGCCACAGCAGCGCGTCCAGCGGGTGCCGCTTGCCCGGCCGGTCCGGGTCACCGCCGCGCTCGGCGAAGAAGCGCGCCATCGTCGGCTCGTCGTACTTCGACTCGTAGCCGAACCGGCCGGTCGCGGTGTGGTCGAAGTAGATGTCCGGGAACTCCGGGTCGTCGGCCCGGTACGCGGCTCCGGCGGCGAGCAGCTTCGCGATCACCTCGACGATCTCGGGAATGCTCTCCACCGCGCCGACGAACTCGCGCGGCGGCAGCACCCGCAGCGCCTCCATGTCCTCGCGGAACAGCGCGGTCTCGCGCAGGCCGAGCACGATCCAGTCGTCCTGGTCCCGCTCGGCGCGCTCCAGCAGCGGCTCGTCGATGTCGGTCACGTTCTGCACGTAGAACACGTCGTGCCCGTTGTCCCGCCACACCCGGTTCACCAGGTCGAAGGCCAGGTAGGTCGCCGCGTGCCCGAGGTGCGTCGCGTCGTACGGCGTGATGCCGCAGACGTACATCCGCGCGGTCTCCCCCGGTGCGGTCGGGCGGACCTGCCCGGTCGAGGTGTCGAGCAGCCGCAGGGGGCGCGGCACGCCCGGGACGTGGGGCAACGGGACCGATGACCAAGTGCGCATGCCTCCCACCCTAAGCCGCGTTTGGACGCGACGTCCCGGCTGGTGGGAAGCGCGCGGCTCAGCCGCCGGTGGTCAGGGCCCGCAGCCTGCCGAGATCACCGAAGAACGAGTCCTGGTTGCCGGGCAGCGGTCCGGCGACCGCGGACTGCCAGAAACCGGCACGCCAGCCGCCCGGCACCTCGCCCATATCGGTGTTGTAGCGGGCCAGCCAGAGGACGTGGTCGGCGGCGAACGCGGTGCTGTTCGCGGTGCACGCCTTCCACCACCGCGTGGACGTGTAGATGATCGGGGTGTGCCCGGTGCGGCGCTGAAGCGTGCTGCTGAAGTCCGCGATCCAGGCGACCATCGCCTGCGGCGGCAGGCCGTAGCAGGGCGGCGCGGAGGGCGTGTCCTCCAGGTCCAGCGCGGGCGGCAGGGTCATCCCGTCGGAGAACCACTTTCCGTCGTGCGTGTGCAGGTACACCGCCTGGTCGGCGCCACTCGACTTGTCCGGGCGGGCGTAGTGGTACGAGCCGCGGATCAGCCCGGCGGCCTTGACCGCGCGGAACTGGGTGACGTAGTTGGGGTTGACGTAGCCGACCCCCGCGGTGTCCTTGACGAAGGCGAACACGGCGCCGTGCGCCTTGGCGGCCGCGAGGTCCGGCACGCCCTGGGACGCGCTGAAGTCGAAGCCCGCGAGCGTCGCCTGGTCCGCCTGGGCCACGCAGGGCACCGCCAGTGTCGCGCCGATCGCGATCGCGACCAGCGCCGCGACCCGCTTCAAGATCATGACCACGCCGGGAACGCTAGATCAGCATCGCCCGAATGGCCGCTTGACAGCCTGATCATCGGCCGATCGGGTGATGGAACGACGCCGACCACATCGCGGCGAGCCCCTCGGTCAGCTCCTCCGACGTCGGCGCGCCGTCCGGGTCGAGCAGCCACTGCACGGACAGCCCGTCGCAGATGGCGATCACGAAGCTCGCCACCGCCTGGCAGCGGCGGTCCGCCGGATCGGTGCCGTCGCCGAGCGACTCCGCGACCAGCGTCGCGACCTTCTGCCGGCAGCGCCGGTACTGCTCGGCGAACTGCTCGCGCAGCGACACCGTCCGCTCGGCCTGCGCGAGAGCCTCCACATAGGACAGCAGCAGATCACGCGTGGCGGGCAGGTTGTCGAGCATCGCCGCCCAGGCGCGGCGGCCGCGCTCGACGGGCGTCACGGCCGGGTCGGCCATCGCGATCCGGGCCAGCTGGTCGGTCCACTGCTCGAACACCTCGCCGATCGCCGCGTTCAGCAGGCCGGCCTTGGACCCGAAGTGGTAGCCGATCGAGTGCAGGTTGGTGCCGGACTCCGCGACGAGATCGCGCGTGGTGATGTGCGCGTAGCCCTTCTCCTCCAGGAGGCGCCGCGCCGCGGTGAGCAGCTGTTCCCGATGGCCCATGGAAGGAGGTTAACGCTGGACACCATCGCTTACACGCGCGTATAAAAAGAGGCGCCCATCGCAGGCGAGGAGGTCCGGCATGACCAGCACGCTGCCCCGGGTCGCGACGACCCTGCCGCCGGGGCCGAAGCTGCCGCCGATCGTGCAGACGTTGCTGTTCGCCAACTTCCGCCACCGCCTGCTGCCGCTCCTGCGGCGCCGCTACGGCGACCTGTTCACCGTGCGGCTCTATCCCAACCGGCAGGCCGTCCAGCTGGCGAACCTCGAGCACATCAAGACGGTGTTCGCCGGCCCGGTCACCACGTTCCACGCCGGCGAGGGCAACGTCATCCTCAAGCCGATCATGGGCGAGCACTCGGTGCTGCTCACCGACGAGGACGTGCACCTGCGGGCGCGGAAGCTGCTGATGCCCGCGTTCCACGGCGCCGCGCTGCGCGGCTACCGCGACATGATCACCGAACTGGCCGAGCAGGAGGTCTCCCACTGGCCCGCCGGGCAGGTTTTCCGCTCGCACGAACGGATGCAGGCGCTGACGCTGGAGATCATCCTGCGCGTCGTGTTCGGCGTCGCCGAGGGGCCGCGGCTCGACGAGCTGCGCCGGCTGCTGACCGGCCTGGTCGACATCGGGGTGCTCGACCTGTTCGGCCTCCACAACGAGAAGCTGCGGAAGATCGGCCCGTGGAAGCGGTCGAAGCTGCTGCAGGACCGGGTGGACGAGCTGGTGTACGCGGAGATCGCCGAGCGGCGGACGGCGGCGGATCTGGCCGAGCGCGGCGACGTGCTGTCCCGCCTGCTGACCGTGTCCGCGGAGGAGGACCGGCTGACCGACGCCGAGCTGCGCGACCAGCTGATCACCCTGCTGCTGGCCGGGCACGAGACCACTGCGACGTCGCTCGCCTGGGCGTTTCACGAGCTTTCGCGTGACCCGGTCCGGCTCGGCGCCGCGCTGAAAGCCGCCGACGAGGGTGACGAGAAGTACCTCGAAGCGGTGGCGAAAGAGGCGATGCGGCTGCACCCGGTGATCTCCGAGGTGGCCCGCAAGCTCACCGAGGACGTCGAGATCGGCGGCTACCGGTTGCCGGCCGGCGCGACCGTGATGCCGTCGATCGTGCTGGTGCACTCGGATGCCGCGCACCACGACGCGCCGGACGCGTTCCGGCCCGAGCGGTTCCTCACCGACGGCGGCCCGGCGAGCGGCACCTGGTTCCCGTTCGGCGGCGGTGTGCGCCGGTGCCTCGGCGCGGGATTCTCCTTGCTGGAAGCCACGATCGTGCTGCGGGCGGTGCTGTCGCGCTACCGTCTCGCACCCGACCGCGCCCGCCCCGAAGGCTCACGCCCGCGGCACATCACCATGGTCCCCGCCCGCGGCTCCCGCATCGCCGTCACCCCGCGCTAGCCCCGCGGGATCAACCGGGTAACGCATTTCCCTGCGGGCTGGCGTGATCCGCCGCTACACTCGCCGCGCGGCATATTCGGATAAACACTGGGGGG
The DNA here is from genome assembly GCF_021653975.1 of Amycolatopsis sp. GM8. Classification (GTDB taxonomy): domain Bacteria; phylum Actinomycetota; class Actinomycetes; order Mycobacteriales; family Pseudonocardiaceae; genus Amycolatopsis_E. Next base: position 798,539 of record NZ_JAJKFK010000004.1, read on the forward strand.
TCGGTGTGGCGAAATGTTTTGCCCCGAGCGAGTACGTCCAGGACACGAGGCTTCTTTCGCTTTTCGGTGAGGCCGTGGAACTGCTGATCGACGCGCACTACTGCAAACAAAAGGGCGGCTGCACCCCGTTCGCGCCGACGGTGGGCGGGGCGCAGCTCGACTATTTCGATACCCGCCGGGGACCGCACCGCTGCGACGACCTCGCCGCGTATCTCAAGCTGCACAACAGCTGGGTGGACGAGCTCGCCCTTTCCGGCGACTGCCTGGCCAGGAAGACGGCGGGCCGCAAGTTCCCGGTGCCGGACATCATCACGCACACCGCGGCGGGCGAGGGCGAGTTCTACGAGATCAAACCCGCGTCGGCGAGCGGGCGGGCGGCCGGTGCGGAGAAGATCGCCTGGTTCAACAACGTGATCGGCACCTATGGCCTGCCGTATGAGGCCGGAAAGAAATACCACGCCGACGAACGCCTGCGGATCTGGGGAAACCCCTGGTTCGGGCAGCCGGTGGAGGTCTATCTCCATTGGTGGCTGGACCGGGATGGGCTGATCCTGTACGAGCTGTGTGTGGACACGATCGGCGCCGAAGAACTCTCCGAGGTGTTCCTCAAGATGCTGGTCGCGGCGCTGCTCGCCGCACTGATCCTGTTGCTGCGCGGCGCGGCCCGAAGTGGCGGTGGCGTGATCGTCGAGGGGGCGCTCGCCGACTCGGTGTCTCCGATGCGGTCGCCGCTCGGGCCGCCGGACGGCGTACCCGCCATCGATGACGTGCCGAGTCTCGCCTACGTCTATCTACTGACCGTCCAGCGGGAGGACCGCCGTGGACACTCCGTGGACCCCCTCCTCGGCCACCTGTTCAGCGCGGAGGTCGTCGGCACGGATCCGCCGGAGGGATGGGAACCCGGCGACGCCCGCCCGTGGCAGTGGAACGCACCGACGATGGCCGCGATCGCCGACATCGCCCCGGACGGGCGCTTCGAGCCCAACGGCCGGGCGGTCCGGGAACTGGAGCGAGACCAGCTGCTGTCGCTGCTGTCCGGACTGACCGCCGACGAAGGCATCGACTCCCTGAGCGGTGCGCTCGCCGGCGCCGAGGTCACCGACGAGGAGGGCGACGGCGGCCCGGTCGACGCCGCGGCACTCGCCGCCCCGGCCGTCTCGGCGTACTTCCAGGCCGTCGCCGACGAAATGCTCTACTTCCTCACCAACGCACGCTGGTGACCACCAACCGGTTCAGCGGCGGCGGGTGCGGAGGTAGTCGCCGACGACGGCGGCGCCCAGGCCGTCGAGATCCGGCGCCACCACGCGGCCGCCGGAGCGGCGCGCCAGGAGGTCGACGAACTCCTCCAGCCGCGGGTCGTCGCCGAGCCGGAACACCGTGACCGACGCGCCCAGCTTCGCCAGTCTGTCCACTTCGGACACCGTCTTGTACAGCGTCTGCGGCAGCGGCGGGTAGTCGAACACGGCCTCGCCGTCCGGCTCCAGGTGCGCGGTCGGCTCGCCGTCGGTGACCATCAGCACCACCGGCTGCGCGTCCGGGTGCCGCCGCAGGTGCCGGCCCGCGAGCAGCAGCGCGTGGTGCGCGTTCGTGCCCTGCTCCCATGCGCCTTCGAGGCCGACCAGCTCCTCCAGCTCCACTGACGCGGCGTACCGGCCGAACGTGATCAACTGCAGTGCGTCGTTGCGGAACCGGGTGGAGATCAGCTGGTGCAGCGCCAGCGCCGTGCGCTTCATCGGCAGCCACCGGTTCTCGGCGACCATCGACCACGACGTGTCCACCAGCAGCGCCACCGCGGCCCGGGACCGGTGCTCGGTCTCCACGACCTCCACATCGGACACATCGAGCTTCACGCGGCCGCCGCCCCGCACGGAAGCCGTGCGCAGCACCGCGTTCCGCACCGTGCGCGAGGTGTCCCACGGCTGCATGTCGCCGAACCGCCACTCGCGCGTCGCGCCCGTCGGCTCGCCCGCGGCACCCGCCGACTCCTGCTCACGCTGCCCGGTCTTGCCGCGCAACGCGTTCACGACATCGGCCAGCGCCGTCTCGCCGAGCCGCCGCAAAGCCTTGGGCGACAGGCGAAGCGACCCGTCGGGCGCCCGCTCGAACAGGCCCTGGCGGCGCAGTTCCCGTTCCAGCTCGGACAACCGGCGCGCGTCGACACCGGCGTCCTTGCCCAGCTGCTGTTCCAGCGCCTCCATGTCGATGTCCTCGAGGCGGGCGCCCGGATAGGACTGGCCGAGTTGCTCGGCCAGCGCGTCGAGCTCGGCGAGATCCTGCATCGCCTGCGCGCCCTCACCCATGCCCAGCGGGTTGCGCCCGCGCATCCGCGCCGACGAGGTCCAGTCCTCCCCCGGCCGCAGCGACCGCAGCTGTGAGTCCAGATTGGACAGTTGCTGGGCGATGCGCGGATCGCCGAACGCCTGTTGCGCCAGTGAAGCCAGCTCGGACCGCTGCTCCTCGGTCATCGAGTTCAGCATCCGCTGCGCCGCCGCGGCACGGGACGCGAGCGCGTCGATGAGCTCCTCGACGTTTTGCGGGTTCTCCGGGAAGAACTCGCCGTGGCGCCGCATGAACTCGTCGAACCGGTCCTGGATGTCGTCCACGTCGCGGGCGTGGGCGTCCAGCAGCGCGTTCAGGTCCGACAGCATCTGGTTGACCCGCTCGACATCCTCGGGGCTGGTGTTCTGCAGCGCCTCCTTCATGCCCTCGAACCGCGACTCGAGCATCTCGCGGCCCAGCAGGTCCTGGATCTTCTCGTAGTTCTCGCGGGCTTGCTCCGAGCGCCACTGGTAGTCCGCCAGCTCCCGCACGGCGGCCGCGGTGCCGGGCGGCAGCGCGTCCAGCTCGGCCTCGGCGAGCCGCGCGTCGTCCGACGGGTCGGGGAACAGCGTGCGCCGCTCTTCGGTCAGCGCCTCGTCCAGCAGCCGCCGGACCTCCTGCAGTGTGCCGTCGAGGTTGTTGCGCCGCTGGATCTCCGACCGCCGCTCCCACACCCGCCGGGTGAGCTCGTCGAGGCCCGCGGTGTTCCGCGTGCCGCGGCGCAGCAGTTCCTCCAGCGCCGAGCGGGGCGAGGAGCCGCCCATCACGTCCTGCCCGATCTCGTCGAGCGCGTCACGCAGATCGATGGGCGGGGCCAGCGGGTCCGGACCGTCGTGCCACGGCCCGTAGGAATAGCTTTCCGGCAGCGTCATCGCCGCCTCCGCGGGGAAAAGTACGTCGGCGGTGTCACGGCCCGTACACCGCGGTCGTGTCGTCGGAGTCCTTCGCCAGCTGCCGCGCCAGGTACAGCGACTCCAGCGCCAGCTCGACGGCCGCCGCGATCCGGCCCGGGGAATCGTCCGCGGACACGCCGGCCCGCGCCGCGACCTCGTGCAGGATCGGCAGTTCCGGCAGCGCGGCGAGCACCTCCGAGCCCGGCACCTTCTCGCCGGTGGCGACCAGGTGCCCGTCGGCGACGGCCTCCACCAGCGGCCGCAGGTTCAGCCCGCCGAACCGGTCACGCGCGGTCTCGGCGACCGCGCGGCGCAGCAGGTGCACGAGCTGTTCGTGCTCGCGGCCCTCCTCGCCGGGCTCGAACTCGACCTTGCCGCGCAGCACCGCCGGCACCGCGTCGAGGTCCACCGGGCGCGCCACCGCGGGCTCCTCGCCGGTCAGCGCCGAACGCCGCAACGCCGCCGCCGCGACGGTTTCCGCCGCCGCCACGGCAAAGCGGGCCGACACGCCCGAGCGCTGGTCGATGACGGTCGACTCGCGCAGGTTCCGGACGAACCGGGCGAGCACCTCCAGCAGCGGCTCGCCGACCTCGGCGACGAGGTGGGCCTCCTGGCGCACGACGTCGACCTCGGCGGCCACGTCGAGCGGGTAGTGCGTGCGGATCTCCGCGCCGAAGCGGTCCTTGAGCGGCGTGATGATCCGGCCGCGGTTGGTGTAGTCCTCCGGGTTCGCGGTCGCGACCATGAGCACGTCCAGCGGCAGCCGCAGCGTGTAGCCGCGGACCTGGATGTCGCGCTCCTCCATCACGTTCAGCAGCGCCACCTGGATCCGCTCGGCGAGGTCCGGCAGCTCGTTGATCGCGACGATGCCCCGGTGAGCCCGGGGCACCAGTCCGAAGTGGATCGTTTCGGGGTCGCCGAGGCTGCGCCCCTCCGCGACCTTCACCGGGTCGACGTCGCCGATCAGGTCACCGACGCTCGTGTCGGGGGTAGCCAGCTTCTCGGTGTAGCGCTCGCTGCGATGCAGCCACGCCACGGGCAGGTCGTCGCCGAGCTCGGCGGCGCGGCGGATCGACGCCGGGGTGATCGGGTCCAGCGGGTCTTCGGCCAGCTCGCTGCCCTCGATCACCGGCGTCCACTCGTCGAGCAGCCCGGCCAGCGTGCGCAGCAGCCTCGTCTTGCCCTGACCGCGTTCGCCGAGCAGCACGACGTCGTGACCGGCCAGCAGGGCGCGCTCGAACTGCGGCAGGACCGTGCGGTCGAACCCGACGATGCCCGGCCACGGGTTCCGGCCCTCGCGCAGCGCGGCGAGCAGGTTGTCGTGGATTTCGGTCTTGATCCCGCGCGGCCGGTGGCCGGCCGCACGCAGCTGTCCCGCGGTGCGGGGCAGATGTTCGGGTACGGGGTTCACCCCTACGAAGCTAACCCCCGTACGGCCGATCGTCGATGTGGAGCAGCTCCAGGACGGGACTCCAGTATTCTGAATCGCTGTGTGCTGTCCCAGTGCGACCCTGACCGTGTGGACCTCGGCCTGGCTTTCCGGTGCCGCGGCGTCGGATGACGTGCTCGACGCCCTGCTCGCCTGGGGCGAGGCGCACGAGGTCGTCGCCGCCGACGCCGAGTCCGCGGTGGGTCTCGACCTTCCCCTCGCCGGTGACTTCCCCGCGACTCCCGTGCAGCTGCTGGCGGCCCTGCGTTCGCACGCCGCCGGCGAGATGCGGCTGGTGCTGCCGGTGCCCGGCGACGCGCGCGGGCTCGGTGGCGGCGGGCCGTTCACCGAGGCGGCGCTGCGCGCGGGCGAGGCGATGGTGCTGCCCGCACTGGGTTTCGGCCTGGTGCCACAGGTGATCGCCGAGGGGCTCGTGCGGTGGTCGGTGTACAAAGTGGACACCGCGGTCGCGCCGGAGTACCTCGGGCTGGCCGAGGCGGAGCACGGCTTGACCGACGCGATCCGCGACTCCGCCGGAGCGCTGCAGGCACTCGACGTCGCGAAGGACCGGCCCGGTGTCCGCGCGGAGCTTTCGGCCTGGTTGCGGGCCCGGCCGCGGCCGGAGTGGCCGGCGGGCACACCGGGCCGGGCGTTGCGGGTGCTGCAACGCGCCGAGGAGGTCGGCGCGATCCTGGCGGTCGCGGAGATCGACGAGCCGGGCGGCGCGGTGTCCGCGTCGGCCGCGGTGCTGCGTGCCGATGCGTTACGTCCCTTGGGAAACGCCGTCCGGCTGGCCCGCTATGCCGCGGTCAACGAGGCTGTCCGCCAGTTCAGCGAGCAGGGCGACCGGCAGCAGTAGCGCAGCACCCGACCGCGCAGGGGGCGCCGTTGACGGTGCAGCCGGCGGCCGGGAAGTCCGACAGCTTCCGGGCCGGCGCGTCGCCGAGGTGCTCGCGCACCAACTCGACCACCAGCTCCGCGAACCGCGGATCTGCGCCCGCCGTGGCCGCCCGGGCGAAGCCCATGCCCAGCTCGCGGGCGCGCTCGGCGGCCTCGTTGTCCAGGTCCCAGACCACTTCGAGGTGGTCCGACACGAACCCGACCGGGCACACGACGACGGCTTCGACGCCCCGCGCGTGCAAGGTGTCGATGTGGTCGACGATGTCCGGCGCCAGCCAAAGGATCCGCGGCGGGCCGGAACGGGACTGCCACACCACGTCGTACTCGGTGATGCCGGCCTCGGCCGCGACCAGGCGTGCCGCCTCGGCGATCTGCCGTGAGTAGCGCCGGCCGCCTTCCTCCGGCGGTCCCGAGGCCTGGTCGGCACTTTCGGGCACGGAATGCGCGGTGAAGACCGTCCGGGCGTTTTCGAGGCCCTCGTGGGCGGCGCGCAGCGCGTCGGCGAAGGCGGACACGAACAGCGGGTGGTCGAAGAACTGGCGCAGTTTCGTCAGTTCCGGCGCGTTCTCCCCGGCCGCGGCGCGGACACGTTCGATGTCCTCGTCGTACTGGCGGCAGGCCGAGTACCCGCCGTACGCGCTCGTCGGGAACACCAGCGCCCGGCGGACCCCGTCGGCGGCCATCCGCGCGACGGTGTCCTCGGCCATCGGCGCCCAGTTGCGGTTGCCGAAGTAGACGGGCAGGTCGATGCCCTGCGCCCCGAGCTCCTTCTCGACCGCCGCGATGGCCTCGCGGTTGAGCCCGTTGATCGGCGAGACCCCGCCGAAGTGCTGGTAGTGCTCCGCGACCTCGGCGAGCCGCTCCGGCGGTACGCCACGGCCGCGCGTCACGTTCTCCAGGAACGGCATGACCTCGTCCGGCCCCTCCGGACCACCGAAGGACAGCCACAGCAACGCGTCGTAACCCACGGCATCCATTTTCACATGCCGAGCGCGTGCACTCCGCCGTCGACCCAGATCATCGATCCGGTGGTGGCGGGCAGCCAGTCCGACAGCACCGCGCAGATCGACTTCGCGACGGCGGTCGGGTCCTCGGCCGCCCAGCCGAGCGGCGCCCGGTCGCCCCAGCCGCCTTCGAGCTCGCCGAACCCGGGGATCGACTTCGCGGCCATCGTCTTGACCGGGCCCGCCGACACCAGGTTGACCCGGATGCCCATCGGGCCGAGCTCGCGCGCCAGGTAGCGGTTGACCGACTCCAGCGCGGCCTTCGCGACGCCCATCCAGTTGTAGGCGGGCCACGCGACGCGCGCGTCGAAGTCCAGGCCCACGATCGAGGATCCGCGCGACAGCAGCGGCAGGCACGCCACCGCGAGCGACTTGAGGGAGTACGCCGACACCTGCACCGCGACCGACACGTCGTCCTTCGGCGCGTCCAGGAAGGGCGCGCCCAAGCAGGTCTGCGGCGCGAACGCGATCGCGTGCAGCACCCCGTCGAGCCCGTCGACATGCTCGCGCACACGGTCGGCGAGGGTGTCCAGGTGCTCCTGGTTCTGCACGTCCAGCTCGATCACCGGGGCGGGCTCGGGCAGCCGCTTGGCGATGCGCTCCACGAGCGACAGCCGGCCGAACCCGGTCAGTACGACCTTCGCGCCCTGTTCCTGGGCGGCCTTCGCCGCGTGGAACGCGATGGAGGCGTCGGTGATGACACCGGTGATCAGCAGGCGCTTACCTTCGAGCAGTCCGGGCAAGACCAGTCCTTTCTACGGTGGAAATGTGGTGGCCCATTCAGTGGCCCATACCCAGGCCGCCGTCGACGGGCAGCACGGCGCCGTTGACGTAGGAGGCTTCGTCGGAGGCCAGGTAGCGCACGGCGGCGGCGATCTCGGCCGCCTGGCCGAACCGGCCGGCGGGGATCTGGCCGAGCGTCGCCTCTTGCTGCTTGTCGGTCAGCTCGTTCGTCATGTCGGTGACGATGAACCCGGGCGCGACGACGTTCGCGGTGATGTTGCGGGAACCGAGCTCACGCGCGAGTGAGCGGGCGACGCCGACCAGGCCCGCCTTGCTCGCCGCGTAGTTGACCTGGCCCGCGCTGCCGGACAACCCTACGACCGAGGAGATGAAGATGAACCGGCCCCACTTGGCGCGCAGCATCCCGCGGGAGGCGCGCTTCGCGACGCGGTAGGCGCCGGTGAGGTTCGCGTCGACGACCCGGGTGAACTGCTCCTCACTCATCCGCATCAGCAGCGTGTCATCGTTGATGCCGGCGTTGGACACGAGCACTTCGACCGGGCCCTGGTGCTCCTCGATCTGCTTGAACGCCGCGTCCAGCTGCTCGGAGTCGGTGACGTCGGCCAGCACGCCGAACAGCCCTTCCGGGGCCCCCGAGCCACGGTGCGTGACGGCCACCTTGTGCCCCTGCTCCGCCAGATCCCGGGCAATCGCCAGCCCGATACCACGGTTGCCGCCGGTGACCAGTACCGACCGTCCCACCTGTACTCCTCGTGCGTTCGTCCTCCGCTGTGCCGGCCTGAGGTTATCCGCCACCACGGCCACCGCGCGCACCCGCCACCACTACCCCCGGGTAAGGGCGACCGGTGTCACACAGCGGCTCGCGCACACGGCAGCGACGGCCGAGCCACGGCTCCCCGGCTGGCGCTAAACCACGCCACCAATCAACACACCACCACCAAGGGCCAACCAGCAAACACGACGAGGCCCGCTGCCGCTTTCCGCCTCGCTACCGGTGGTCGAGGGCAAGCTGTACGCCGGGTTCGCCACTGTCCGGACGATGCCCGGCGGTCCTCGGAGTCCTCGTCCTCCAGGACAGCGAGCTGCTCCGCGAGTCCTGTGGTCTCCAGCTAGATCGAGACCGCGGCGGGGACGTCGGCCTGCCAGAGCGCATCGATCTCGGAGCGGGCGGAATGTCGGTGTAGAGCGGCATGCGTCCCCTCCTCGGCGAGGTTCGGCGAAAACCGGGTCAGTCGGCAGGGTTCAGCGCCAAGCTGGCGACCGCCAGCGGGAGGAAGAAACAGCTGCCCAGCAAGAACTGGGGCGAGTAGTCGCCCACCCGGATATGGGTGTAAGCCGCGCACACGAAGAACAAGATGAGCCCGGCCGCGCGGACTCGCCGACCAGCGGCACCCCGGCGAGTCCGGCGACAAGGCCCACCGCGCCCGCCGTCTTCAGCACACCGATGGGAAAGACCAGCCACGACTCCGGCACGCCGGCCTTCGCCAGCGCGGGCCGCAGCGTTGCCATGATCGGCTTCCAGCGCGTCATCGAGGCGATCCCGGAAAGGTGTTCGCGGCGACGGCGGCGACCGTGACGACGAGGTAAGCGAAATACACGAGTCTCTCGATTCTCGATGGTCGACCTGTTGGACCGGACACCGTTCTGCGGCCGACACCAGTCGATCATATGGAAATCATATAATCTGTGACTGGTATCATATCGTAGCCAGTGGAAACCGGGGCTACGCTGCGGTCATGGCTGAGGAAACGTCGAAGGCGCGGAGCTACCGTCGAACCGTCAACAGGATCAACAAGGTGATCACCGGCCTGCAGCGGCTCGGGATCGCGTTCGGCCCGATGCAGCTGCTCACCGTCCCCGGGCGGCGCAGCGGCAAGCCCCGCACGTTCCCGATCGCCGTGCTCCCGCTGACCGGCGGCCGGTACATCGTGCAGGCGTTCCAGAACGCGGCATGGGTCGCCAACGCGCGTGCCGCGGACACGGCCACCCTGACCCGGGGGCGGCGCACCTCCACGGTGCGGCTGGTCGAGGTGCCGGTCGAGGAACGCCGCCCGCTGTTGCGCGAGGTGGTGGAAACGCAGCCGTCGAGCGCCGCCGAACGTTACGTCACCAACGGTTTGGCCGATGCGCCGACGCCAGAGGCCGTGGCCGCCGCGGCGGACCGGATCGCCGTCTTCCGCGTCGAGGCTGTCTGACGCGGACTGGTTCGACGTCCGGTCGCGGCCGGCGTAGGGCCGGCCTCGTCGAAGCCGTCGCCGGCTCGCTACCTCCATCACGTCGGCGAGGTACGAGCCGCTCCCGGCTCGAAACGGTCGTCGGCGAGCTCATCGAGCGGGAGGGGCGGCCGGTGCACTGCGCGACGCCCGCACCGTCGTCGACGTGTACATGATCGTCGGATCGGTCGCGGCCGTCATCCGTACCTGGGCCGGAGACTGGCGGCGCCTCAGCCGGCGGCCAGTCTTCCCGTGGCGTCGCTCCCGGCGGCCGCGGCACGGCGCAGAAAGTCGGCCAGCAGTTCGAGTTCGGCTTCGCTGTAGCCCGCGCAGATTTCGTCCATCAGGCTGTTCATTCCCGCGTACTGCCGCAACAGTTCCCCGTTGCGTTCGCGGACCGGCGTGACGAGGACGGCGCGCCGGTCGGCCTGGTCCCGTTCCCGGACCACCCAACCGCCCCGCTCGAGGCGGTCGAGGATTCCGGTCATCGTGGCGGGATGCAGCCCCGCGCGCTGCGCGATCGCGCTCGGACTGAGCGGGCCGTGCCGGTTCACCAGGTCGAGGCAGTCGAGGTCGACGTCTTTGAGGTCCACCCGGGCACCCACCCGGTGGTTCAACAGGGCCAGCTGCACGCGCAGATCCCGGAGCGACTCCTTGACGGCAGCGGCCAACCGCCGTCGCCGTCGCGCCTGCCCGACCTCCGGCTTCGACCTCACTCGTTCTTCTCCTCGTATCATACGGATCACCGATTATACGGGAGCACCCCTCAGCCCAGGTCGATCGGACGGATCTCCTTGTCTCTCATGAGATTCCGGTCCCCTCGCCTTTCCCGAGGCTGCCGGCAGCACGACCGTGGAGCACCACGTCGACTCCGTCGAGCGGCGACCAGGCCCGCACCAGCCTTCGAGTCCACTGTGTACAGGTCGGGTCCGGCGCTCCGGCTGAGGATCCACACATGCTCGAACTCTTCGGCGCGGCAGTTCAAGTTCGGGTCGCTGGCGACGAGGTCCTCGTGAAGTCGGCGGCGGCCGCAGCGCGCCCCCGCCGTCCGTCGATCGGTGGACGGCGGTGTAGACGACCGGTCGACGCGGATGACCGCGCCGGCCGCGATGCTTTCGGCATGAAACATCTCAAGGACGACGAACTGGTTCCCACGCTGTCAACCGAACTCGGTCAGGAACTGCGCGCCGCCGTGTACGCCAGGGTCAACACGGCACTGAGCCCGGCCCGGATGCTGTCCCCGCTGGGCAATTATTTCATCGCCCGGCCGGCGGCGCGGGCCGCCGCGCAGCGGATCACCGAACGCACGGACGTGCCACTGGACGCGGCGATGATCCTCGGCATCACGACGGACGCGCTGCACGTCTGGCGCGCCGACCCGATGCTGAATCGGGTCGGCGAGCACGCCGGTCAGGTCTCGCTGGACCGCATCAGCGACATCACGGTGGCCCCGGGGCGGAGCTGGCAACAGGTCACGATCGTCCTGGCCGAGGGCGAGAAGATCGAGGTCGAAGGGCGAGGAGCGGCGCACGCGCTGGCCGCCGCGTACCGGGAGCGCCGCGCCGGCTGATCCGCACACACGCCTGCCGGCGTGCCGGGCTCTGCCCGGCACGCCGGACGAGATCCGCGGCAGCGGGCGGTGTCCGATTCAATCGCGTCCATTGCGGCGAGAGTTCGGGTGACGCCCCTTCGCCGAGACCATCGAGCGACGTGCCGACGAGCGCGCCGCGTCTGAGGCAACTTCTCTGCGGAGGAGCATTCGTCCAAACATTGGCGGCGCGTCGTTCGGGCGGCGAGCCGTTCGGACAGCCCAGGTCCGGTCGGTGGACAGCTGACGACCATTCCCGTCAGCGTTTGATCGCCGCCGCCGGGATCGGCGCTGGGTACTGCGCAGCCCGGGCAACATCTCCAGCGCGGCGACGCCGCACAACACCAAGGTGGGCGTGCCGACGATCGTCTCTCCGGCCGAACTCCAGGAGTTCGCGGGTGAACACTATCCCGCTTACTGGGCGGGCCAGCAGCGTTCGTGGTGTCCGGGTTTCGCTGTCTGGTCTCCTTTGTAGTGTGTGGTGGTGTTCCGCATCCTCTTCTACCGGCCGGAGATTCCGCCCAACACCGGGAATGCGATCCGGCTGTCCGCGAACACCGGGGTCGAGTTGCATCTGGTCGAGCCGCTCGGGTTCGCGTTCGAGGACAAGCATCTGCGGCGCGCGGGGCTGGATTACCATGATCTCGCGCATGTCCGGGTGCATGCCGATCTCACCGCCGCGTGGGCCGCGCTGCTGCCGGCCAACGTGTACGCGTTCACAGCGCGTGCCGAGCACCGGTACACCGATGTCGCCTACCAGGCCGGGGACGTGCTGATGTTCGGCCCTGAATCGGTCGGGCTGCCCGACGATGTCCTCGCGGCACCGGAGATCACCGACCGGGTGCGGCTGCCGATGCGCCCCGGATCACGGTCGCTGAACCTGGCGAACACCGCGTCGATCGCGATCTACGAGGCCTGGCGCCAGCACGATTTCCAGTTCGGCGCCTAGCGTGCCCCGCGACGGCGGGCAGTCTTCGCGCACGATCGGGCCGCTTCGCGCGGCAGGCGCGCCGGGGTACGTTGGCAGGCCACTACTTTCGCACCATGAGTGCGGGTGACGGCGAGAAGTACGACGGTCCGGTGACCGTGATCGGGTTGTTCCCGGTCGCGGCAGGCCGGCAGGACGAGCTGGTGGACGCGATCAACGCGACCGCGGAGATCATGCGTGCCCGGCCGGGGTTTCTCGGGTCGGCGGTGTACGCCGGCCTCGACGGCACTCGCGTGATCAACTACTCGCGGTGGGACAGCGTCACGAGCCTCGAAGCCGCCCAGCGTGACCCCGTGGGGATCGAGCATGCGCGGCGGATGTTCGAGATCGCCAAACCCGACCCGACAGTGTGCGTTCTGCGGGCCGAGCATTTCCCGTCGGCGTAACCGCGGTCAGGGCAGCCGTTGCCCGATGAACAGCGCGCTGCCCGCCGCCGCGATGAGGCTCAGGGTGCCGAGCACCACCCAGGGCCGGCTGGCGTCGGCCTCCTTCGTCTCGTAGCCGATCTGCTCGCCGAGGTCCGCATAGACCGCCTTGAGCTGTTCCGCCGACCCCGCCTGGTAGAACTCCCCGCCGGACAGCCGGGCGACCTCCTGCAACGACCCGTCGTCGACGTCGACCGGGACCTCGCGGCCGTCGATGGTGACCGTGCCGTGGTTGGTACCGAAGGAAATCGTGGAGATCGGGACCTGCTCCTTCTTCGCCTCCTCCGCCGCGGTGAACGCGCCGCGCGGGGCGTAGAGGTCCTCGGGCACCGTCTGCTTCCCGTCGCTCATCAGCACGATCCGCGCGGGCGGCGGCCCCTCCGCGCCGCCGACGACGGCCGAGAAGCCCGAAACCGCTTGCAGCGCCGCGAAAATCCCCTCACCGGTCGCCGTCGACTGGGCCAGTTTGAGGTTGCCGATCGCGTTGGCCACGCTCTGCCGCTCGGTGGTCGGCGCGACGAGCACCGTCGCGGTACCGGCGAACGACACCAGCCCCAGGTTGATGCCCGGGGTGAGCCCCTCCGTGAACTGCGTCGCCGCGTCCTGCGCCGCCTTGATGCGCGTCGGCTTGACGTCGGTCGCCTCCATCGACAGCGAAACGTCGATCACCAGCATCACGGTCGCCCGGTTACGCGGCACCTTCTGCTCGGCGGTCGGGCCCGCGAGCGCGACCGTCAACAGCAACAGTGCCACGATCATCAGCACCGCCGGCACATGCCGCGGCCAGCCCTGCGACCGCGGCGCCACCTTCTCCAGCAGCTCCAGGTTGGAGAACCGCATCGTGCGCTTGCGCCGCGCCCGCAGCGCGAGCACATAGCCCACCGTGACGGCGACGACCACGAACAGCAGCAGGAACCACCATGGCGCGCTGAACCCGCCGAGACTCACGCGGCTCCCCCCGACCAGCGTCGTTTGCGGGCGACGACGAATCGGACGGTGTCGGCGATCCAGTCGGAATCCGTGCGCAGCACCAGATGCGCCGCCCCGGCCTGCCGCAGCGCCCGCGCCACCTCGTCACGGTGCGCCTGCGCGGCGGCGGCGAACTCGCGCCGCAGCAACGCCGACGCGTGCACCTCGCGCTGCCGTCCCGTCTCCGGGTCGGCCAGCACGATCGTGCCGACCTCCGGCAGGTCCACGTCCCGCGGGTCGATCACCTCGACCGCCATCAGCTCGTGCCGCGCCGACAGTCCGCGCAGCGGCCGCTGCCAGTCCAGCCCGCCCAGGAAGTCCGACACCACCACGGCCAGCCCGCGCCGCCGCGGCGGGCGCCGCAGCTGTTCCAAAATCGCCGCGAGGTCACCCCGGGTGCCTTCCTCGGCGCGCGGCATCTCGGCGAACCTGCGCAGCAGCCCACGCGCGTGCGCCCGGCCGCCGCGAGCCGGCACCCGGACGGTTTCGGCACCGTTGGACAGCACCGCGCCCAGCCGGTTCCCGCCGCCACCGGTGAGGTACGCGATGGCCGCGACGGCGCACAGCGCCAGGTCTCGCTTCTCGCACAACGCCGTACCGAAATCGAGGCTCGCCGACAGGTCCGCGGCCACCCAGGTCTCAAGTTCGCGGTCGGCCACCGTCTCGCGGATGTGCGGCACCGTCGTGCGCGCCGTGACGGCCCAGTCCATCCGGCGGACGTCGTCACCGGGCTGGTACGGCCGCGCCTCCCCCGGCTCCGAACCGGGCCCCGGCACGAGACCTAGGTGGTTGCCCTGCAACAACCCGTCCAGCCGGCGCCGCACGTCCAGCTCCAACGTGCGCAGGCCCGCCTCCAGCCGGTCGCCGCGCAGGATCGGCGGCGCCCACGCGGGCCGGTTCTCAGCGCCTGATGCTCCGCCTGCCACTAGTACCCCGCGGCGCCCACGGGCTGGCCCGGCCCGGGCGCCGGGCGGGCCGAGACCTGCGGCAGCGGCACGGTCTGCAGCACCCGGTTGACGATGTGGTCCAGCGGCACCGCGTCGGCGAGCGCGTCGTAGGACAGCACGAGCCGGTGCCGCAGCACATCCGGCACGACGTCGACGACGTCCTGCGGCAGCACGTAATCCCGGCCGCGGACGAGCGCGAGCGCCCGCGCGGCGGCGATGATGCCGAGGCTCGCGCGCGGCGAGGCGCCGTAGGACACCCAGCCCGCGACGTCGGTCAGGCCGTGCTCGGCGGGGGTGCGGGTGGTCAGCACCAGCCGCACCACGTAGTCGACGAGCGCGTGGTGCACGAACACCTTCGAGGCCACGCCCTGCAACCGGACCAGCTCGGCCGGGCTGAGCACCTCGTGCGGTTCGGGCGGCTCGACGCCCATCCGGTAGATGATCTCGCGTTCTTCCTCGGCCGTCGGATAGTCGACGACGATCTTGAACAGGAACCGGTCGCGCTGCGCTTCCGGCAGCGGGTAGACACCCTCGTTCTCGATCGGGTTCTGGGTGGCGAGCACGAGGAACGGGTCGGGCATCGGGAAGGTCTTGCCGCCGATGGACACGTGCCGCTCGGCCATCACCTCGAGCATCGCGGACTGCACCTTCGCGGGCGCCCGGTTGATCTCGTCGGCCAGCACGAAGTTCGCCACCACTGGACCGAGCTCGACGTCGAACCGCTCGCTGCCCTGACGGTAGATCCGGGTGCCGAGGATGTCGGCCGGGACCAGGTCGGGGGTGAACTGTACCCGCGAGAACGTGCCGCCGACGACCCGCGCGATCGTCTCCACGGCGAGGGTCTTGGCGACCCCGGGCACGCCTTCCAGCAGCAGGTGCCCCTTCGCGAGCAGGCCCACCAGCAGCCGTTCGACCAGCCTGTCCTGCCCGACGATCACCCGCTTGACCTCGAACACGGTGCGTTCGAGCAACTGGCCGTCCCGGGCCGGTGGCACGGCCTGCTGGCCGTTCGCGGGTTCGGCATAGCCGGACTCGGACACGGTTCCCTCCTCGATCACGTTCGCCTCTCCGCCTGCGACCGTATCGCGAGTCAACCGGACGGCCGGTGTGAGGGCTGTGAGCTTCACGAATGCCGTAGTCGATCTTCGGGCGTGTCGATGTCCGCGCTCTCCCCCGCGATCTCCGGCAGCACCGCGAAGTCGAGCGCGCGGAACACCTGGCGCAGCGGGACTCCGGCGGTTTCGGCGGGCAGCACGGCACGCAGCCGCGCGGTCCGCCACACGCCGAGAAGCCATTGCCGGTGGCCTTCGGCGTCGACGAGCAGGGCACCGTCGCCGGTACCCACCGCGACTCGCAGTCTGTCCACTGTGGACTGCCGGACCGCGGCGAGGTCCCCGGCCAGCACGGCCACCAGTCCGGGCTCCCCCACTACGGCCAGCCCGGCCACCAGCCCCGCTGTGGGGCCGCCGCGGGGCGGGTCCTCCCGCGTCCACCGGACGCCGGTCACCCCGGCCCGCTCCGGCCCGACGACGACCACCGGGTCAGCACCGGCGAGTGCGTCGATCGCGTGGCGCAGCAAGGGTTTCCCGCCGATCTCGAGCATCGGCTTGTCCACACCGGACAGCCGGCGCGCGGCACCACCGGCGAGCACGATGCCGGCGAAGTCCATCGCCCCAGGCTAACCGACCAGGCGAGTCGCATACGGCACGATGCCGCCGTAGCGCACCGGGGTCACCCGCACGACCATGCCCGACTCCGGCGCCTCGATCATCATCCCGTTGCCCAGGTACAGCGCCACGTGGTGGATGTCGTTGCCCCAGAACAGCAGGTCGCCGCGGCGCATCTGGGACAGCGGCACGTGCCGGCCGGCGTTGTACTGGTAACCGCTGTAGTGCGGCAGCGAGACCATGCCGCCGTAGGCGTAGATCATCAGCCCCGAGCAGTCGAACCCGATCTTGCGGTAGTCGCCGTAGGCGTCGGCGACGCCGCCGTCCCGGATCCCGCGCGTCGGGCCGCTGGCGTTGCCGCCGCCCCACGCGTACGGCATGCCCAGCTGCGACATGGCACGCGCGATGGCCCGTTCGACGGCCGAGCCGGTCGACCCGGTCGCCGGCGCGACGCCGCCACCACCGCCCCCACCACTCGAGCCGCTGCCCTTGCTCGCGGCGAGCGCCGCCTGCCGGGCCCGCTCCTCGTCCTCACGCTGCTTCTGCGCGAGCCAGTCCTGGTAGCGCTGACGCTGCCCCTGCAGGCCCGAAACACGCTGCTGCGCGTCGTAGAGCTGCTGCTCGACCGCGTTCTTGCTCGACTCCAGCGCCGCGGCCTGCGCGGCCTGGCCCTGCTGGGCCGCGACCGCGGCGGCCTGCGCGGTGTCGGCGGTGCGTTTGGCGGCCTGCGCCGCGGCCCGCTTCTGCTGGGCGAGTTCGAGCGCGGCTCGCGCGGCGGCGTCCTTGTTGGACTTGTCCGTCTGCGCCTGCTCCATCAGTTCGAGCCCGTTGAGCTGGCTGCCGCTGACCGAGGACAGCAGCTGCGCCCGGGCGAGCAGGTCCTGCGGGCTGGTCGAGCCGAGGTAGGCCGAGATCGAGCCCATCGTGCTGCCCTGCTGGTAGCTGCCCGCGACGAACCCGTCGAGCTGCTTGCGCGCGGCTTCGATCTGCTGGGCCGCGGCGTCCGACTCGCGGCGCGCCGCGTCGGCGTCGGCCTGCGCCTTGTCGGCGGCGTCCTCGGCGGCCTGCTGGTCCACCAGTGCCTTGTTGGCCTGCTCCATCTTCAGCTCGACCTGGTCCTGCAGGTCGGTGAGCCGGGACTCGGCCTCGGCGAGCTGGTTGGTGAGCTGGCCGACCTCGCCGGCCTTCGCGTTGGCCTGGGCCTGGCTGGAGCTGATCTCGTTGTCGCTCGGGTTGGGCGGCGGTGGCGGCACCGCGGCCGCCGTGCCGGTGATCCCCAAGGTGGCGGCCAGCGCCAGCGCACCGGCGGCCGCCCAGTGGGACAGGCGCTCACGCCCCGTCTTCAGCACGCACGCCACCTCCAGCTCGACACACAACTCCCCACACTTCCGCCACAGGAGTATCGCAAGCCCCACCAGGAACTTCACTCTCTCGTGAAACAAATCCCCGAATGGGGGACCCTTTTCACTGGATCCGGCGTCTCACCCCCGGTGGTCGCGAAGAAATGGGGGCAGCAGATGACCGGCGTCCGACTGGTACCACGGTGGATCGCGGCGTCAGGGCTGGTCATCGCGGTGCTCGGCACGTTCCTGCCGTGGTTCCATTCCGGCAGCGTCGAGCGGCACAGTTATCAGATCGCGGATTCCGCGGGCAGGCTGTCGCTTTTCGACAACACGTTCGCCCATGCCGCATTGCAGATCTGGGTCGCCGTCCCGCTCACCGCCGCGGTGTGCCTGGGCCTGCTCGCGCTCGGTTTCGCACGCACGGCCGCGACGGTCACCACGCTGCTCGGGCTCGCGGTGGGCACGGTCGCCGCGCTCGCCGTCGTGCAGGGCGGCGGCGGGCCGATCGGGATCACCGCCACCGGACCCCTCACCACCCTGGCCGGAGCGATCGTCGCGCTGGCCGGTGCGCTCGGCACTTTCGTCGCAAGAACAGGGAGGAACCCATGAGCACACCCGGCTGGCAGCAGCCTTACCAACCGCCGCAGCAGCCCTGGTACGGCTACCCGCCCGGTTACCCGCCGCCGCCACCGCCGCGTAGACGCCGCCGCGGGCTGATCATCGGCCTGGTGATCGCCCTGGTCGCGGCGGTCGGCGGCGGCACCACGTGGTACCTGCTGGCGAAGCGGGCCACCGGCGCGGCGACACCCACCGCTGCCGCGCTGAACCTGGCCAGTTCGATCAGCAACGGCGACCTCGTCGGCGTGCTCGACAGTCTCGCGCCCGCCGAGGCCGCGCTGTTCACCGATCCGGTGCAGGACACGACGAAGGAACTGAAGCGGCTACGGGTGCTCGACGAGAACGCCGACCCGAACGCGCTGAACGGCGTCCAGATCAAGAGCGAGCACCTGACGTTCGACGAGGCCGGTGCCGAGCAGGTCAACGACCATCTCACGATCACCAAGCTCACCGGCGGCACGCTCACCGTCACCAGCGACTTCAGCCGGCTGCCGGTGGGCAAGAAGTTCCTCGACGAGGCGCTGCCCGGCAGCGCGAGGCCGCAAGGGCCGCAGACCGAGATGATCGACATCGCGAAGGAGGTCCGCAAGACCGGCGAGCCGGTCCGGATCGCGACCGTGCGGGTCGACGGCGAGTGGTACCCGAGCCTGCTGTACACGATCGCCGACTACGCGCTGAAGGACGCGCACGAGCCGTGGCCGTCGACGTCGATACCGGCGGCGGGCGCTTCCTCAGCCAAGGAAGCCGTGCAGCAGATGGTGCAGGCGGCGTTGGACGCCGACCTCCGCCGGGTGATCGAACTGCTGCCGCCGGACGAGATGGCCGTGCTGCACGACGTGGGACCGGCGATTCTCCAAGCGGCACAAGGAGAAACGGAACCGAGCGGGGCACGGGTCACCGATTTCCAGGCCCAGACGTCGGCGGTCACCGGTGGTACCCGGGTCACGCTCACCGCCGTGCGGGTCGAGGACGGCGACGGGCGCGTGTTCGCCGCGCAGAAGATGGGCGACTGCTACGAGGTCACCGACGAGGACAGTTCGCAGCGGATGTGCGCCGACGATCTCATCGACCGGATCGGGGACGACGCGGGGTCGGTGCCCTCGGACGTGCGCGAGGTGCTGCGGCATCTGGCCACCGGGATCCTGCACCAGGGCGTCGGCGTGGTCACCACCGAAACGGGCGGCAAGTATTACGTCAGCCCGATCCGGACGCTCACCGAACAGGGCATGACGGTGCTGCGGAGCCTGCAGCCGGGCGACATCGACACACTCCTGAAGTTCGCCAGGTAGTCACGCGCGTCACGCTTGCCACCAAAAAAGGACAAGCGTACTGTTTGTCGCGTAGGGAGCCTGCGCCGTCCCCCGCGTCTGCGGACGCCGTACGGGTGCGCCAGACTCGCCTTTGAGACCCGACTGACGACCGGGACGCCGCCCAAGGCACCACACCGCGCGGCGGCGTCCGAGCCCTGGAGACAGACGTGACCGCACCTGCCAGCAAGGACAGCTTCGGCGCCCGCGACACCCTGAAGGTCGGTGACGCCTCGTACGAGGTGTTCCGCCTGAACAAGGTCGAGGGTGCGCAGCGACTGCCCTACAGCCTCAAGATCCTGCTCGAGAACCTGCTGCGCACCGAGGACGGCGCGAACATCACCGCCGGGCACATCCGCGCGCTGGCCGGGTGGGACGCCACCGCCGAACCCTCGATCGAGATCCAGTTCACCCCCGCCCGCGTCGTGATGCAGGACTTCACCGGCGTGCCGTGCGTGGTGGACCTCGCCACGATGCGCGAGGCCGTCACCGACCTCGGCGGCGACCCGGACAAGGTCAACCCGCTCGCCCCGGCCGAGCTGGTCATCGACCACTCGGTGATCATCGACGTGTTCGGCCGCGCGGACGCGTTCGAGCGCAACGTCGAGATCGAGTACGAGCGCAACCGCGAGCGCTACCAGTTCCTGCGCTGGGGCCAGAGCGCGTTCGAGGAGTTCAAGGTCGTCCCGCCGGGCACCGGCATCGTGCACCAGGTCAACATCGAGTACCTGGCGCGCACGGTGATGTCACGGGGCGGCCAGGCGTACCCGGACACCGTCGTCGGCACCGACTCGCACACCACGATGGTCAACGGCCTGGGCGTGCTGGGCTGGGGCGTCGGCGGGATCGAGGCCGAGGCCGCGATGCTCGGCCAGCCGGTGTCGATGCTCATCCCCCGCGTCGTCGGCTTCAAGCTGACCGGCGAGATCCCGGCCGGCGTGACCGCCACCGACGTGGTGCTGACGATCACCGAGATGCTGCGCAAGCACGGCGTGGTCGGCAAGTTCGTCGAGTTCTACGGCGAGAGCGTCGGCGCGGTGCCGCTGGCCAACCGCGCCACCATCGGCAACATGAGCCCGGAGTTCGGCTCCACCGCGGCGATCTTCCCGATCGACGAGGAGACCCTGCGCTACCTGAAGCTGACCGGCCGGTCGGCCGAGCAGCTCGCGCTCGTCGAGACCTACGCCAAGGAGCAGGGCCTCTGGCACGACCCGGCGCACGAGGCCACCTATTCGGAGTACCTCGAGCTGGATCTGTCCACTGTGGTCCCCTCGATCGCCGGCCCGAAGCGCCCGCAGGACCGCATCGAGCTGACCGACGCGAAGTCCTCGTTCCGCAAGTCGGTGCACGACTACGTGGAGGAGCAGTACCCGGTCCCGCACAGCAAGATCGACGAGAAGGTCGAGGAGTCCTTCCCGGCCAGCGACTCGCCGACACTGTCCTTTGCGGACGAAGACGCGGTCGCGCTGCCCTCGGCCGCGAACGGTGCCTCGGGCCGCCCGTCCAAGCCGGTCACCGTGCAGTCCGCCGAGCGCGGCGAGTTCGTGCTCGACCACGGCGCCGTGGTGATCGCGTCGATCACCTCGTGCACCAACACCTCCAACCCGTCGGTGATGCTGGGCGCGGCGCTGCTCGCCCGCAACGCCGTGGACAAGGGCCTGTCGGTCAAGCCGTGGGTGAAGACCTCGATGGCGCCGGGCTCGCAGGTCGTCACCGACTACTACGAGAAGGCCGGGCTCTGGCCGTACCTGGAGAAGCTGGGCTACCACCTGGTCGGCTACGGCTGCACCACGTGCATCGGCAACTCGGGCCCGCTGCCCGAGGAGATCTCCGCCGCCGTGCAGGAAAACGACCTCACCGTCGTGTCGGTGCTGTCGGGCAACCGGAACTTCGAGGGCCGGATCAACCCCGACGTCAAGATGAACTACCTGGCCTCGCCGCCGCTGGTGATCGCCTACGCGCTGGCCGGCACGATGGACTTCGACTTCGAGGAGCAGCCGCTCGGGCAGGACCCGGCCGGTAACGACGTCTTCCTGCGCGACATCTGGCCCTCGCCGCAGGAGATCCAGCAGACCATCGACTCGGCGATCACGCAGGAGATGTTCACGAAGGACTACGCGGACGTCTTCGACGGCGGCGAGCGCTGGAAGTCGCTGCCGACGCCGGAGGGCAAGACCTTCGCGTGGGCGGCGGACTCCACCTACGTGCGCAAGCCCCCGTACTTCGAGGGCATGGAGGCCGAGCCGGCCCCGGTCGAGGACATCGCGGACGCGCGGGTGCTGGCGAAGCTGGGCGACTCGGTGACCACCGACCACATCTCGCCCGCCGGTGCGATCAAGGCCGACACCCCGGCCGGGAAGTACCTGTCCGAGCACGGCGTGGACCGCAAGGACTTCAACTCCTACGGTTCCCGGCGCGGCAACCACGAGGTGATGATCCGCGGCACGTTCGCGAACATCCGGCTGCGCAACCAGCTGCTGGACGACGTGCAGGGCGGCTACACCCGTGACTTCACCGTCGACGGCGCCCCGCAGGCGTTCATCTACGACGCGGCGCAGAACTACGCCGACGCCGGGATCCCGCTGGTCGTGCTGGGCGGCAAGGAATACGGCTCGGGCTCGTCGCGGGACTGGGCAGCCAAGGGCACCCGGTTGCTGGGCGTGCGCGCGGTGATCGCCGAGTCGTTCGAGCGGATCCACCGGTCGAACCTGATCGGCATGGGTGTCATCCCGCTGCAGTTCCCCGAGGGCGAGTCGGCGTCGTCGCTGGGCCTGGACGGCACGGAGACGTTCGACATCGCGGGCATCACCAAGCTGAACAGCGGTGAGACCCCGCGGACGGTGCACGTCACCGCCACCAAGGACGGCGGCGAGCAGGTCGAGTTCGACGCGGTCGTGCGCATCGACACCCCCGGTGAGGCGGACTACTACCGCAACGGCGGCATCCTGCAGTACGTGCTGCGCAAGATGACGCGCGCCTGATCCGGTAACACGAAGAAGCGCCGCGGGCCCGGCCCGCGGCGCGTATTCGTGTTTAGCGCCTTCGGGCGCCGCGACAGGGTCGGGAAGGGGAAGGAGCGGCGATGCCGAACCTGACGGCCACGGTGCGGTCGCACCACCGGGTCTTCACCGACGGGTTCTTCGGTGACCAGGGGCTCGACTTCCAGACCCGGGGCGTGCTGGGCAAGACGGCGCACGGCGCCGCAGACGCCGGGGAGGTGCTGGCCACGGTGGCGCGGGTGCGCGGCCACCGCGGCTGGTTCACCGAATGGTTCGCCACCGCGGAACGCGTCGAGGCGATCGCCGTCCAGGCACGGGACCAGGGCCACCGGGTGAGCGCCGCCGAGGCATTCCTGCGCGCGGCCACGTACTGGGCGTGCGCGCTCGACGCCGCCCGGGAATCCGCGCTGCGGACCACCTTCCGGCGCCATCGCGCGTGCTGGGACGCCTTCATCGCGGAGTCGGCGGGGGCGCACCTACAGGTCGAGGTGCCGTACGAGGGCGGCACGCTGCCCGGGTACCTGCTGCGCCCGGACGCCTCGGGCCAGGCCCGGCCGACGCTGGTCGTGACCAACGGCAGCGACGGTGCGATCAGTGATCTGTGGTCAGGCGGCGGGGTCGCGGCGGCGCTGAAGCGCGGCTGGAACGCCTTCGTCTACGACGGTCCCGGGCAGCAGTCCCTGCTGTTCGAACGGGGCGTGCCGTTCCGTCCCGACTGGGAGGCGGTGCTCGGCCCGGTGCTGGACGTCGTCCTGGCGAGGCCGGATGTCGACCCGGACCGGACCGCGGGCTGCGGCGTCAGCCAGGGCGGGTACTGGTTACCGCGGGCGCTGGCCTTCGAGCACCGGCTGCGCGCCGCCGTCGTCGACCCCGGCGTCGTGGACGTTTCGGCGTCATGGCTGAAGAACCTGCCGGCGAGCATGGTGCGGCAACTCGACGACGGCGACCGCGCCGGGTTCCTCAAGGGCATGGGGGTAGCCGAACGGCTGCCGGCGCTGCGGCGGACGCTGGAGTTCCGCGGCCGCCCCTACGCGCGGGCGGACTGGTTCGACCTGTTCCGGACGGTGCGCGAGTACAAGCTCGATCCCGCCGACGCCGCGCGGATCACCACTCCCCTGCTGATCACCGACCCCGAGGGCGAACAGTTCTGGCCCGGGCAGTCCCGGCGGCTCGCCGGCCTGGTGCCGGGCGCCGAGCTGGTCGCGTTCACCGACGCCGAGGGCGCGTCCTGGCACTGCGAACCGCTGGCCCGGCTGCTGGCCGACCAGCGGATGTTCGACTGGCTCGAAGAGCGGACCGCATAACGAAAAGGTGGCCCCGCGCAAGCCGCGCGAGGCCACCTTTTCAGCGGTGTGTCAGTGCCCGTGCCCGTGACCGTCGTTGACGACGGCGCCGGTCTTCGGGTCCAGCTGGACCGCGGGCGCGGGACGCCCGTGGAAGTCCAGCATGTTCCACAGCGCGCCCGCCCGCTCGTCGAACGACGAGCCGCCGATGCGCCCGGTGAACCAGTTGTCCTCGATCAGCTTCAGCGCCGAGGTCTGGTCGGTGGTGGTGTGGTCGACGAAGTTCGTCCGCGCGAACGGCGAGACCACCAGCAGCGGCAGCCGCGGGCCGTAGCCGCAGCGGTCCTGTGCGTCGCCCAGCTTCGTCTTGTCGCTGGTGCACATGGCCGTGTCCTGCGCCGAATCGTGCGAACCGTTGACGATCTTCGAGGCCGAGTGGTCGTACCAGCCGTCGGAGTCGTCGTAGGCCAGCACGATCGCGGTGGAGTCCCAGTCCTTGGAGTGCTGGATCTTGTTGATCTCGCTCACCACGAACTGCTGCTCGTCCAGCGGGTCCGAGTAGCCCGCGTGCCCGTCCTGGTACTCCGGCGCCTTGAGGAAGCTCACCGCAGGCATGCTGCCCGCGTTCAGCGCGGCGTCGAAGTCGGTGATGTCGTACTGGTGGTTGGCCTGGTCGGTCTGCCCGATCGCGGCCACCGAGCTCGGCGGCAGGTGCTTCTCGTTCGCCGTCGACTTGTAGTACTGGAACGGCTCGTGGTGCGGGCTGTAGTCCACCGCCGGGATGCCGCCGATGTTGTTGTGCGTCTGCCCGCAGACCGCGTAGCCGTTCGCGGTGCCGGTCGGGCGGAAACCGCCCTGGAACCAGCCCCACGTGACATGCTGCTTGTTCAGCAGATCACCGACGTTCTGGCCCTGCATCTGACCGAGGTTGTCGGTCGCGGTGTGGTTCTTGTCCGAGCAGTCGTCGAAGGCCGGGTCCGGGTCGTTGATGACCGTGCCGACGCCGTTCTTGTCCGGCGACTGGACCACGTACGAGTCGCTCGTGGGCTGGTGGGTCACCGAGTTCACGGCCTGGATGCCGTGCGTCTGCCCGGAGATCAGGTTGATCGCGCCGGGGGTGGACGGGCCGAACACGGTGTTGTACGAGCTGTCGTTCAGCGCGTAGTTCTGGGCGTAGTTCCACATGCCGGTGACGGTGTTGCCGTCGTAGTAGTCCATCACCAGGCCCGGCTCGCCGAACAGGATCGGCTGCCCGGTGCACTTGTCCGTCTCGGTGTTCTCGACGAACTTGTCCATCTTGCCGCCGTCGAACGCCTTCTGCTCAGCACCGTAGTTGTGGTTCTGGTCGCAGGTCAGCGCCTGGCTCGGGGTCAGCCGCTTCGGGTCGTAGGCGTTCGGGTTGTCCTTGAGCAGCTTCGGGTTCAGCCCGTCGACGTGCGGGGTGCCCTTCGCGGCCTGGAACGGCGTGCCGTCGGTGTTGGCCGCGTTCGGGTAGGTGCCGAAGTAGTGGTCGAAGGAGATGTTCTCACCGAAGATCACCACGACGTGCTTGATGGGCGTGGCCGTGTGCATCCATTCCGCGTGCTGCGGCTGGAGCGGTTGCGCGCTCGCGCCGCCGACGGACGTGGTGACCGCGATGGCCACCCCGGCCGCGACGGCAAGCGCGCCGCCGCCGAGCAGCACCCGCTTACGGCGCCATCCGCCGAAAGCTCTGTCCACAGTGTCCTCCTGCTGGTGGTGGGAGTGGATTTCCCTTCGGTCAGGCGAGAAGCGCCCGGCCGAAGTGGTCGTCGGGCCCGGTCACCCCGGGCAGTGCGAAGAAGTACCCGCCGCCGAACGGCGAGATGTAGTCCACGAGCGGCTCGTCGATCAGCCGCGTCTGGGTGGCTTCGAACTGGCGCTCGATGTCCTGCTGGTAGCACATGAAGACCAGCCCCATGTCGAGGTTCCCGTTGCTGTCCACGCCGCGGTCGTAGTTGCAGGCGCGGCGCATGATCCGGTTGGAGTCCGTCTCGCCGGTGCGCGGGTTCGCCAGCCGGATGTGGCTGGTGAGCGGGATGACGGTGCCGGTCGGGTCCTGCGCGTACTGCGGCACGTCCTGCTCGTGCGCGCCGTCGAGCGGCGCCCCGCTGTCGCGGCGGCGGCCGAACATGTTCTCCTGCTCCGACAGCGAAACCCGGTCCCAGAACTCGACGAGCATCCGGATCAGCCGGATCACCTGGTAGCTGCCGCCGGCCGTCCACGCGGGTTCCGGTGCCCCGCCCGCAACCCAGACGAGGCGGTCCAGTTCGTCACTCGCCGGGTTGGCGATGCCGTCCTTGAACCCCATCAGGTTGCGCGGGGTGCCTTCGGGCCGCGGCGGGGAGGCGAACCCGTTGATGCGCCAGCGCGGCTGCATGCCGCCGCGGGTGGCGCGGGCGATGTCGCGCATCGCGTGCACGACGGTGTCGACGTTGTTCGCCGCCACGGTCAGGCTCAGGTCGCCGTGGCACTGGGCGGGATCGAGCGCGTCGTTGGGGAACATCTTCATCGGGGTGAGCTTCGCGGGCTTGCGGTCGGCCAGGCCGTAGCGGTCGTCGAACAGCGAAGCCCCGACCCCGAGGGTGACCGTGAGCGCGTCGGCCGGCACGTCCGGTCCGAGCACGCCCGAGTCGGCGGGCGGCGCGGTGATCCCGACCGCGGACGGCGCGCCGCCGGAGGTCAGGAACCGGGACCGGTCGGTGATGGTACGCAACAGATCCGCGAGCTCGGCGCGGTTGTCGGTGATCACGTCGAAGGAGGCCACAATGGACTGTGGCGCGGGCGCCCGCACGATGCCGGACTGGTGGGTGCCGTGGAACGGCAGGTCGCCGGTGTCCGCGGCGACGGCCGAGGTGGTGCCCGCCGCGGCGGCGGTGACACCGGCGCCGAGCACGGCGCCACGCAGGAAGGAGCGACGGCGAACGTTCACCCGACCCGCCTCGGTTCGGCGATGGCCGCGATCGGGGCCAGCCGCTCGACGAGCCCGCTGACCGTGCCGTCGATCTTCTCGCGCTGTTGCGGGGTCAGCTGTGCCACCGGGGTCCAGCTGCCGTCGGGCCGCTGCGCCGAGCGCAGCGCCTTGTCCGTGCGGTCGATCCAGCTGTCCACATCGGACAGTTGGATCCGGCTGGACAGCAACGGGCGCAACACGTTCAGCACGGCCTTGGTGCCGTCGAGGTTCGCGAGCGCGGTGGCGAGGTTGGTACCGCTGCCGTAGTCGGTGTGCCCGGTGAGTTCGAACTGCAGGGTGTTCTCCATGATCTCGTGGGCGCGCAGGCCCAGGTCGTTCGGGTCGATCTGCATGTCGTCGAAGCCGTCGCGCAGCCCGTGCACGTCGGTGTCGAGCTGGTCGGCGACCGCGCCCAGCGCGGCCATGTCTTCGTTGTGCCACAACCCGTTCTCCAGCCGGTGGAAGCCGGTGAAGTCCGCGGACGCGGTGCCGTCGGGCAGGCCGTCGGCGGTGCCGTTGATCGCGCCGTCGGAGTCGCCGAACGCGTCGTAGGCGGCGCCGAGCCGTTCGTAGGACAGGTGCGCCGTCAGCCACGCGTCCTCGCTGGCGCCCCGGTCACCGGAGTGCACGGCGTTCCGTAGCGCGTCGGTGTCCGCGGCGAGGGTCTCGATCCCGGTGCCCACATAGGTCTTGTAGTCGCGCAGCGGGTCGAGCAAATCGTTGCGGGACACCGGAACCACGGCGGGGCCGGAGCGGTCGGTGCCGCCGGTGATCGTGGCGCTGGGGCCGGTGATCGGGTCGGTCTCCTCGGGCGTGCAGCGGAAGGCGTAGGTGCCGTTGCCGAGCGTGACCTGCATCGTGCGGGTCGTGCCGGGGCCGATGCCCTCGATCTCACCGAAGATGGTGCCGGTCCGCGGGTCGACCAGGTCGGCCTCCGCGGTGACCGAGCCGGTGTTGTGCACCTGGAAGGTCTGCGGCCCCGGCTTCGGGTCCGTCCAGCCCTCCCCGCAGGAGGAGCGGCCCACCGTGATCACGGGATCGCCGCCGGCCGCTGCCGAAGTGGTGCGCCAGACCGCGATCCCAGTGCCCGCGCCCACTACCACCACGGCGATCACCACGCCCCACACCCAGCGCGACACCGTGCTCCTCGATAGCTCGAATGGATTAAGACAGCGAGCGGAGCGTAAGCGGCGTAAGTGAACTTCGGGCAGCGTCGGTGGGACCACAGGAGAGTTTCAGCGAGTGTTCACATGGAGTTACTCGCATCTGGGTCGAAAACGGATATACAGGGCGATTGGCGATCAGCGGCGGGTCAGCACGAACAGCGGCAGCTCGCGGCCCGCTTCGGCGCGCTCCATCGCGTACCCGGGCCAGAAGTCCAGGACCTCTCGCCACAGCTCCTCGTGCCGCTCCCCGGTCACCTCGGTGGCCAGCACCGGCACCGCGCGGCGGCGCACCTCGACCGTCGCTTTCGGCTGGGCGCGCAGGTTGTGCGCCCAGCCCGGGTCCCGGGTGCGACCCCAGTTCGAGCCGATCAGCACGAACTCGTCGCCGCGCGGGAAATACAGCAGGTTCACCGTGCGCGGCAGCCCGCTCTTGCGGCCGACGGTGGTCAGCCGCATCGAGGGCAGCCCGGCGATCCCGAGCAGGGACACCCGCCCGCCCGTGACGTGGTGCAGCCGCCGGTCGATCCACGGCACCGCCTTCGCGGCGCGCATGAACCAGCGGCGGGAGCCCAGCCAGCGGGCGGCACGGGAGAGGGGATGCACCGTGCTATTCGATCATTCCTCCTGAACCGCCTTGGCGAGGGACACCCCGAACCGCTGCTGCCCGTCGGTCCA
This sequence comes from Amycolatopsis sp. GM8, assembly GCF_021653975.1. Classification (GTDB taxonomy): domain Bacteria; phylum Actinomycetota; class Actinomycetes; order Mycobacteriales; family Pseudonocardiaceae; genus Amycolatopsis_E. The sequence goes on from NZ_JAJKFK010000004.1 coordinate 826,987, forward strand.
CCACCGCTCGAGCGCGAACCCGCTCTCGGTGAGCTCCGCCGCGACCCCGGCGGCCCGGAACTTGGCGGAGATCTCCGTGCGGATGTACTCGCCCTCCTCGAAGCGCACGTCCATGCCCGCGCCCGGGATGCGCACGACCATGTCCCGCCGCGCCCGCAGCCGCATCTCGATCCACTCGTTCTCGGCGTCCCAGTAGGACTCGTGGCCGAACCCGCCCAGGTCGAAGTCGGCGCCCAGCAGCTCGTTGACCACACTGAGCATGTTCAGGTCGAACTGCGCGGTCACGCCCGCCGCGTCGTCGTAGGCGCGCACCAGGGTGTCCGGATCCTTCACCAGATCCGTCCCCAGCAGCAACCACTCCCCCGGCGTGAGCACGTCCCGCACCGAGCGCAGGAACTTGACCCGGTCGGCGGGCAGGAAGTTGCCGATCGTGCCGCCGAGGAACGCCACCAGCCGCGGCGGCTCGCCGGGCAGCAGGCCCAGATGCTCGGTGAAGTCGCCGACGACCCCGCGCACCGAGAGCCCCGGATAGTCGGCCCGGATCGCGGCGACCGCCTCCTCCAGCGCCGACGCCGACACGTCGAGCGGCACGAACGTCTTCAGCGTGCCGTGCTCCCGCAGCCCGTCGAGCAGCAGCCGGGTCTTCTCGCTCGACCCCGAGCCCAGTTCGACCAGCGTGTGCGCCCCCGTCACGCGGGCGATCTCGCCGGCTTCCCTGGTCAGGATCTCGCGCTCGGCGCGGGTCGGGTAGTACTCGGGCAGCCTGGTGATCTCCTCGAACAGCTCGCTGCCACGGGCGTCGTAGAACCACTTGGCGGGCAACCACTTCTGCGCCGCCGAGAATCCATATCGGACATCCGCGCGCAGCGCCGCGGCCTGGTCGTCGAGGTGCACGTCGGGCTCGGTCATGACAGGGAACTCCGATCAGCGTCAAGGGGAACGACTTCGGCCGAGCCGTTTCGGGCGACGACGGCGTGCCGGTCGGGCACCGGGACCCAGCCCGGTGCCGTGTCGGTGGGTTCGGACGCGACCACCACGGCCCCGCCGCTTTCGCGGACCGACAGGGCGTGCGTCCACGCGGTGGCCACCAGGGTCTCGCCGTCGGTCAGCAGGAAGTTGAGCCGCGAACCCGGGGCGGCCGCTTCGGTCTTCGTGACCAGCTCGGCCGTCGCGCGCAGCGGGTCCTCCCCGGCGCGCAGCCGTTCGGACAGCAGCGCCCACAGCACGGCGGAGTCCGTGGGCGCTTCCAGCGTCAGCAGGTCGGTGACCGGCAGCTTCCCGGCGAGCGCGGCGAGCGAGCCGGGCCAGCCGGTCACCATCCCGTTGTGGCTGAACACCCACCGCCCGGCCACGAACGGCGCGACGGCGGCCTCGGTCGCCGGCATGCCGGGGGTGCCGTTGCGCACCGCCGCGACAAAGGCGGTGGCTCGCACCGACCCGGCGAGCACCGGCGCGTCGTGGTCCGTCCAAATAGGACTGACGCGCCGGTACCGCACCGGGGATCCGCCCGCGTACCAGGCGATCCCGAAGCCGTCGGCGTTCACCGTGCCCCCGCCGCGCATGTCCGCAGGGGCATATGACTGGTGCAGCAGCGAATGCGGCGCGCCGAACACCTGCCCGGCCGGGGACGCCGGCGGCCCCAGGTACGCGAGGTGCCTACACACCGGCGGCGTCCCGGGCGCAGCGGAACCCGGCGAAGATCTGCCGCCGGATCGGGTAGTCCCAGTTGCGGAACGTGCCGCGGATCGCCGCCGCGTCGGTGCCGAACGAGCCGCCGCGCAGCACCTTGTACTCGGGGCCGAAGAACACCTCGGAGTACTCGCGGTACGGGAACGCGACGAAACCCGGGTAGCCGTGGAAGTCCGTGCTCGTCCACTCCCACACGTCCCCGATGAGCTGGTGCACGCCCAGCGGCGACGCGCCCGCCGGGTACGCGCCCGCCGGGGCCGGGCTCAGGTGCGCCTGCCCGAGGTTCGCGTGCTCGGGCGTCGGCTCGTCGTTGCCCCACGGGTAGCGCCGCGACTGCCCGGTGGCCGGGTCGAACCGGGCGGCCTTCTCCCATTCGCGCTCGGTGGGCAGCCGCTTGCCCGCCCATTTCGCGTACGCCTCGGCCTCGTAGAACGACACGTGCACCACCGGCTGCTCGACCGGCACGCGCTCGTCGACGCCGAACCGGGTGCGCCACCATTCGCCGGCCTCGCGCCGCCAGAACCGGGGCGCGGTGATGTCGTTCGCCGTGCGGTACTCCCAGCCCTGCTCGCTCCACCACTGCTGCTGGTCGTAGCCACCGGCGTCGAGGAACTCGACGTACGCGCCGTTGGTCACCGGGGTGGTGTCGAGGTAGAACGCGTCGACCGCGACCTCGTGCGCCGGGCGCTCGTTGTCCAGCGCCCACGGCTCGACGCTGGTGCCCATCAGGAACGACCCGCCCGGCACGAGCACTTCGGCGGGCAACGCGCCGCCGCGCGCGCCCGGCGGCGCCGGGGCGTGCAGCGCCGGCTCGCCCTTGCGCAGCTGATGGGTGGCCAGCATGGTCTCGTCGTGCTGCTGCTCGTGCTGGGTGATCATGCCGAACGCGAACGCCGCCTCGGTGAGCCGGCGGCCTTCCAGCGGCGCCTTTTCCAGTACCTCGAACGCCTTCGCCCGCACCTCGCCCACGTAGCGGCGGGCTTCGGCGGGACCGAGCAGCGGCAGCGACGGCCGGTCGGCGCGCGGATGCTGGAACGCGTCGTACAGGTCGTCGATATCGGGCCGCAGCGGCTCGCGGCCGCCGACGTCCCGCACCAGCCACAGCTCTTCCTGGCTGCCGATGTGCGCGAGGTCCCACACCAGCGGCGACATGAGCTTCGAGTGCTGGCGCACCAGATCCTCGTCGTCCACCGCGTCGGTGAGCGTGGTGCTGCGCTGCCGCGCCCTGGTCAGCGCCCGGGCCGCGTGCTCACGCAGCTGCTCGGGATTCTTTTCCCCGAAGACACTCGGGGCTTCGGTCAGGAACTCCGTCATGTCGATCATCCCCTCCCGGCGTGCACGAGCTTCTGCACACCTTCGCCGATCTCATCGATCGTGCTGTCCGGCAGGCCCGTGGCCGGCAGTGCCGCGCAGCCCAGGTCCACCACTTTCCTTGCCACCGCGGCAATGCACTCGTCCTCGAGGCCGTCGCGGGCGGCGTCCTCCCACCTGTCGAGCACGGGCTCGCACGCCGCCAGCACTTCGTCCACAATGGACGGACTGGACAGCAGCGCGCTCAGCAGCGCCACCGGATGCAGCCAGCGCGCCCCGGGCTGCGCGTCGAGGTAGCGCACCTCGAGGTAGCCGTGCGGCCGCACCGGCGTGAACATCGTGGTGAGGTGGTAGGCCAGATCCGCCTCGGTGGGCGGGTCGAGCAGGCCGGCGGCACCGCGGCCGGTCACCCAGTCCGCGAACGTCAGCCCCGCCGGCGCGTCCCACGGCCCGTCCGGGCGGCGCACCAGCATCAGCGGGGTGTCCATCATCCGGCTCGCCCAGCCGGTGGCCGGGTCGGCGAACGGCTGTGCCGCGTAGGTGCGGGCGTGCTCGGTGTCGCGCACCGCGAGCCACCGTGCCGACGCGAAGCCGGTGTCGGATCCCGCGTGGTAGCGGGAGTTGGCGAACGTGGCGAGCAGTGGCGGGCCGAGGGCGTGCACCGCCGCCCACCGGGTGGCCACCTCGTCGCGTTCCCCGCTGTCCACGCACACCTGTAGCCCCGCCGTGCTGCACATCATGGTGATCCCGCCAGTACCCATCGGGGCGAACCGGCGCTCCATGGTGGCGTAACGCTCCGTGGTCAGCAGCCGGGCCGGCCTGCGATGGGGATCGATGCCCGTTTCGCCGAGGGCGAACCCGGCGCGGGCGAGAAGGTCGGACAAATAGTCGAGATCGGCGGAAACGACGCGCTCGAGCTCACGCAGGGAATCCTGCGGCAGCGCGGAGATCTCCACCTGTCCCCCCGGTTCGAGGGTCAGCGGGGAACCGGCGGGTAAAGGTTCTGCGGGACTTTCGGGAACGAGCGTGCGCGGGGCGTGCGGCCCGAGCGCGCGGGCAAGGTCTTCGGCTTGCAGTGGTCTTCGGGGGTCATCGGCGTAGTGCACGGTGTACTCCAGCTCCACGCCCAGCAGGCGTGGTGGGCCGTGCTTGAAGCACACCGACGCTACATAGGCCTCACCGGCCGCGCGATCCGAGATGACCTTCGCGGCCACCCTGCTCGCGCCCCCGGTCTGCCCCGCAACGTGGCGAACCGCTGTCATGGCAATCCTGTTCCAGTCGGTGGGAGCACTCGCATTCGGACGCTACACGCGCGGTACGACAATTTCAGGCCGCGGCGAGGGGCCACAGTACGTACGTACGGATTGCGTAAGAACTACTCGGGGTGACAGGATCAGGGAATGCCACGGGTCAGTCAGGATCATCTCGACGCGCGACGGCGCCAGATCCTCGACGGCTCACGCGTCTGCTTCGCCCGGTACGGCTACGAGGGTGCCACGGTCCGGCGTCTGGAGGAAGCGACGGGCCTTTCGCGTGGCGCGATCTTCCACCATTTCCGGGACAAGGAGTCCCTGTTCCTCGCCCTCGCGGAGGAGGACGCGTCGCGGATGGCGGACGTCGTGGCGGCGCAGGGGCTCGTGCAGGTCATGCGCGAACTGCTCGCGGGCGGCGGCGAGCAGCCGGCCGACTGGCTGGGCACCCGCCTGGAGGTGTCGCGGCGGCTGCGCACCGATCCGGAGTTCCGGGCCCGCTGGGCCGAGCGCTCGCAACAGCTGACCTTCGCGACCCGCCAGCGCCTGCTGCGCCAGCGCGAAGCCGGGATCCTCCGCGACGACGTCGATGTCGACGTGCTCACCTCGTATCTGGAGCTGGTGCTCGAAGGGCTCGTGTCGCACCTGGCGATGGGGCTGCCCGCCGACGATCTCGGGCCGGTGCTCGATCTCGTCGAGGAAAGCGTGCGCAGGCACCGGAGCCGGGCCGCCGTGGAGTAAGAAGGAACCATGAATCTGCTCGACGCCCACGGGGAAGCGCTGCGCGAGTTCGACCGCACGGTGCATCAGATCTCCGGCGGCCAGTGGGACGCGCCGACCCCGTGCTCCGAGTGGACGGTGCGGGACCTGCTCAACCACCTCGTGTCCGAGCAGCTGTGGGTGCCGCACCTGCTCGCCGGCGAGACGCTGGCCCAGGTCGGCGACCGCTACGACGGCGACGTGCTCGGCGGCGATCCCGTGGGGATCTGGGAGAAGTCGTCCATCGCGGCGCGGCAGGCGTGGACCGAACCGGGCGCGACGGACCGGCAGGTGCAGCTGTCCTTCGGTGATTCCGAAGCCACCCTGTACGGCTGGCAGATGACGATCGACCTGGCCGTGCACGCCTGGGACCTGGCGAAGGGAATCGGTGCCGCGCAACCGATCTCCGCCGAGGTGGCCGACACCCTGCTGCCGATCGTGACCCCGCAGATCGACTGGTGGCAGGGGATCGACATCGTCGCCGCGCCCGTGCCGGTGCCCGAAAGCGCGTCCGCCGCCGACCGGCTCGTCGCCCTGTGCGGCCGCAGCCCGTCGTGGCCCGCCTGACCGCGCGAAACGACGTCCCCCGGGGCACCGTCGCGGCCGGTAGTATGAATGCCACCGCAGCCGCCATTTGCCGAGGAGTGACCTGTACCCGTGCGCGACGCGCAGTCACCTGGTGACAGTACTGAGCCGGGTGACGAACCCGGCGAACCCGACCATCATCCCGCTACGGAACCGGCGGGGGCGCGGTGATGGACGTCCTGCTCGCGATTCTCGGCGTGCTGTTCTTCCTGCTGCTCACGATCGGCACCGGCCTCGCCGTCGCCGCGGAGTTCTCGCTGACCGCGCTGGAACGCAGCACGGTCGAGGCGGACGTGCGCCAGACCGGCGACCGCCGGTCGAAGATCGTCCGTAAGGCCCACCAGCACCTGTCCTACCAGCTTTCCGGCGCGCAGGTCGCGATCACGCTGACCACGCTGGTCACCGGGTATCTGGCCGAGCCGCTCATCGGGAACCTGGTCCGCCCGGTGCTCACCGCGATCGGCCTCTCCGGATCCGTCGCCTCGGGCGCGTCGCTGATCATCGCGCTGCTGCTGGCCACCACGCTGTCGATGCTGCTCGGCGAGATGGTGCCGAAGAACATCGCGGTCGCCCGGCCGCTGTGGACCGCCCGCGCGGTCATGGGCTACCACTCGCGTTTCTCCGCGATGTTCCGCTGGCTCATCACACTGATGAACAACAGCGCGAACTGGGTGGTGCGCAAGTTCGGCGTCGAGCCACAGGAGGAGCTGCGTTCGGCGCGGTCCCCGCAGGAGCTCGGCTCGATCGTGCGCACCAGCGCGGAGAGCGGCAAGCTCGACACCTCGACCGCGGAGCTGCTGGACAAGTCGCTGCGCTTCGGCGGCCGCACCGCCGACGAGCTGATGACCCCGCGGGTGCAGATCGAGTCGCTGACCGTGGACGACACCATCACCGAGCTCATCGCGCTCGCCCGCCGCACCGGGTTCTCGCGTTTTCCCGTCTACCGCGAGGATCTCGACGACGTCCAGGGCGCGGTGCACGTCAAACAGGCGTTCGTGGTGACCGCGGCCGAACGCGGCCAGGTCCCGCTCGGCTCGGTGATGCGACCGGTGCCGACCGTGCCCGAGTCGCTGCCCGGGGACGCGCTGCTGTCGCGGCTGCGCGACTCCCGGTTCCAGATCGCCATGGTCGTCGACGAGTACGGCGGCACCGCGGGCCTGGTCACCTTGGAAGACGTCGTCGAGGAGATCATCGGCGACGTCCGCGACGAGCACGACGAGGGCGAGGCGCCCGCGTCCCGGCGGCTGGACCCCGACACCTGGCTGGTGTCCGGGCAGCTGCGGCCCGACGAGGTCCGCGACATGACGGGTTTCCAGATGCCCGAAGGCGACTACGAGACGATCGCCGGCCTCGTGCTGGAACGGCTCGGCAAGATCCCGGAGCCGGGCGAGGGTATTGAGGTCGGCGGCTGGCGGCTCGCCGTCGTGACGATGGACCGGCACCGCATCGCGGAGCTGAGCGTGCGCCGGCCCGAGGAGCCCGAACCGGCGAAGGCGGCCCGATGAACGACTGGCTGGCCATCGTCCTCGTCGTCCTCCTGCTGCTGACGAACGCGTTCTTCGTCGGCGCCGAGTTCACCCTCATCTCGTCCCGGCGCGACCGGCTGGAAGCGTTGCTGGAGCAGGGAAAGGGCCGCGCGCGGATCGTCATCAACGCGAGCAGGCACGTGTCGCTGATGCTGGCCGGCGCGCAGCTGGGCATCACCATCTGCTCGCTGCTGCTGGGCCGCCTCGGCGAGCCCGCGGTGGCGCACCGGCTCGGCGGGTTCTTCGCGCTGCTGCACGTCCCCGACGTGGTCGCGCACGCGATCTCGTTCGCGATCGCGCTGGCGTTCATCACGATCCTGCACGTGCTGATCGGCGAGATGGTGCCGAAGAACCTCGCGATCGCCGATCCTGAGCGGCTGGCGCTGTGGCTGGTCCCGGTGCACGTGGCGTGGGTGAAGCTCGCCGGACCGTTCATCTGGCTGCTGAACTTCATGGCGAACTCGCTGCTGCGCCTGGTGAAGGTGCGGCCGACGGACGAGCTGGAGACCGCCTACACCTCGGCGGAGCTGGCCGAACTGCTCAGCGAGTCCCGCCGTGAGGGGCTCTTGGAGCAGTCCGAGCACGAGCGGCTGAGCCAGACGCTCTCCTCTGCCCGCAAGACCGTCGCGGATGTGCTGGTACCACTGGAAAAGCTGACCACGCTCTCCCCCGCGCCCACCGTCGGCGAGGTGGAGAAGGCGGTGTCGGAGACCGGTTTCTCGCGGTATCCGCTGTGCTCGCCGGAGTGCGAGCTGACCGGTTATCTGCATGTGAAGGACGTGCTGGACCAGATCGGCGACCCGCCCGAGACGACCATCCCGGCGGGCAAGGTCCGCACGCTGACCGACGTGCCGGTGGGCGCCCGCGTCGATGTGGCGCTGTCGGCCATGCGCAAGGACCGCACGCATCTCGCCCGCGCGCTCGACCAGGACGGCCGCGCGGTCGGTGTCGTGGCGCTGGAGGATCTCGTCGAGGAGTACGTCGGCACGGTGCGGGACGGCACGCACGTCGCCGTGTGAGTCATGATGGACGGCGTGCTGGGGCAGCAGGAATGGACCGCGCGGGAGCGTGCGCACGAGCAGCGCGTGCGCCGCTGGACCCGGCCGTACGCGGAGCGTCGCTCGCGGGGCGAGAAGCATCCGGTGCTGGATTTCCTGTTCCAGTACTACTCTTTCCGCCCCGCTCACCTCGAACGGTGGCAGCCCGGGCCAGGTGTCGTCCTGGGCGGTGACGACGCCCGCCGGTTCCTGGACCGTCCCGGCTACGTCGAGGCCGGCGGCGTCATGCTCGACCCGGCCGCGTTCACCGCGAAGAAGGCAGACACTGCCCGGTACTTCCTTGCCCTGCTGGAAAAAACGGCGAGCCGCGCGCCGCGGCTGAGCTGCTTCGGGCTGCACGAGTGGGCCATGGTGTACCGGCAGGACGCCGGTCAGGTGCGGCACAACCAGCTGCCGCTGCGCCTGGGCAGCGCCGGCACCGACACGGTCGTGGACTCGCTGGAGATCCGGTGCGGTCACTACGACGCGTTCCGGTTCTTCACCGCCCCGGCGCGCCCGCACAACACGCTGCAGCCGACCCGTGAGACCCAGCCCGAGCTGGAGCAGCCGGGCTGCCTGCACGCGAACATGGATCTCTACAAGGCTTCCTACAAGCTCGACCCGTTCGTACCGGCGGAGCTGATCGCCGACTGCTTCGAGCTGGCGGTCGAGATCCGTGAACTGGACATGTGCGCGAGCCCCTACGACCTGTCCTCATTCGGTTACCGGCCGGTGCGGATCGAAACGCCTGAGGGGCGTGCGGAATACTCTCGTCGCCAAGGTGGGTTCGCGCGCCGCGCGGCCCCGCTGCGCGACCGGTTGTCCGCGCACTGCGACTATTTACTGACGCTTCACAAGTAAAACAGTCGCAGTGCCGGTGACCGTAAGTTTTTTGGTTTTCCTGACAGCATCACATTTTCCTAACGCTGTACCCCTGTTAGGGTGAACGCGTTTGCCGAAGATCCACGTAGAGTTGAAGGGATTACCCGATGGGGCGCCACAGCCGGGACGACGATCCCGCTCCTCGCCTCCCTGAACGGCCGAGGGAACCCGGGCGCCCGAACGGTGTGGGACCCCCGACTCCCCTGCGCTACGGTCCACGGCCCCAGCCCGTCCCCGCCTCGATGTCGGCCGACGACCACACGACGGTCATCCCGCCGATCCGCGACTTCCCCGCCCCCGACAACCGCACCACCGCCGGCCTGCGCCGCCCCGCTCCCGGCGAGGACCCCGCCAACGCCCACCGGACGACCGACGGCCTCCGCCGCCCCGGCCCGAACACCGGCAGCGGCCCGTACCCCGTGGTCCCCGACAGCCGCGCCACCTCCAGCGGCGCCCACCCGGTGGTTCCGGATGGCCGCGCCACGTCCAGCGGCGCGTACCCCGTCCTCCCCGAAGGCCGCGCCACGTCCAGTGGCGCCCATCCGGTCGTCCCCGAAGGCCGTGCCGCGGCGAGCGGCACGTACCCCGTCGTCCCGGACAGCCGCGGGCCGGTGAGCGGCTCGTTCCCGGCCGTCCGCGCCGAAGACTCTTCGCCGAACAGCTTCCGAGCGTTCGCCGATGCCACCGACGATGACAGTGCCACGGGCTCGGGCGGTTCCCCCGCCGCCACGAGCCGCGCGACGTCCACCGGCACCAGCCGGCCGGTCAGCCGCGCGACCTCGACGGGCACGAACCGCCCCGTCAGCCGCACCACGTCGACCGGCAGCACCCGTGCCGTGTCCACCGGCGGGTTCCGCATCAGCGAAAGCCGCGCCACGGCCACCGGCACCAACCGCCCGGTCAGCAAGGCCACCTCGACCGGCACCCACCGGCCAGCCACGAAGACCGAAGGCCGTTCCACCGCCACCGGCGGTCAGCGCACCGCCACCGACGGCCGGTCGACCGTCACCGGCACCCACCGCGCGATGGGCAAGGTCCCCGGGCGCAAGCGGATCGCGAAGTGGCCCATCTTCGCCGGCGCGTTCGTCGTGCTGCTGGCGATCGGGCTGGTGGCGTGGGGCTGGGCCAACAACGTGGTGAACAGCCGCGCGGAGGCCCAGGCCAACGCCTGTACCGACGGCAACTCGACGCTCACCGTCGTGGTGACCCCGACCGTGCAGAAGCCGGTCAGCACAGCGGCCGACCGCTGGAACCAGGCCAACACCGTGGTGCACGCGCACTGTGTGCACGTCGACGTCCGCGCCATCCCGTCGCAGCAGGTGCTCGACGCGCTGACCGGCAAGACCGACGTGGCCACGATCGGCGGTTTCCCGGCGGCCTGGGTGCCGGAGAACTCGTTCTGGGTCAACCAGCTCGTGACGGCGAAGCCCGGGATCGTCGGCTCCCCCGCGGAGTCCGTCGCGTCGGCCCGCTCCGCGGACTACCCGTTCCTCGGCCTCGCCGGCGGCACGGTGGACGAGGTGCAGAACCGGGCCGCCCAGGTCTTCCGCGACTACCTGCGCGACCCGCAGCAGCAGGCCGACTTCGCCGCGGCGGGCCTGACCGGCGGCTAAGCGTCAATCGCGTCCGGATCAGGCCCGGTCCGGACGCCGTTGTCGAGCTCGTCGATGACGAGGACGTCGTCGGGCGCGAGCTCGAAGTCGAAGATCTCGAAGTTCTCGCGGATCCGTGAGGGCGTGGCCGATTTCGGGATCGCCACGGTGCCGATCTGCAGGTGCCAGCGCAGCACGATCTGCGCCGGGGTCTTGCCGTACTTCGCGGCGAGGCCGGTGATCGCCCGGTCCATCAGCAGCCGGCCCTTCGCGAGCGGGCTCCACGCCTCGGTCACGATGCCGTGCTCGGCGTGGAACGTCCGCAGCGCCAGCTGTGCCAGGTTCGGGTGCAGCTCGATCTGGTTGACCGCCGGCACGATGTCCGTCTCGTCGAACAGCCGCCGCAGGTGCTGGACGTGGAAGTTCGACACCCCGATCGCGCGCACCCGGCCGTCGGCATACAGCTTTTCCAGCGCACGCCAGGAATCGAGGTAGGTGCCACGCCCGGGGGTCGGCCAATGGATCAGGTACAGGTCCAGGTAGTCGAGCCCCAGCTTGCCCAGGCTCTTGTCGAACGCGCGCAGCGCCGAGTCGTAGCCCTGGTCCTGGGTCCACAGTTTCGTCGTGACGAACAGCTCCTCGCGCGAGAGCCCGGACGCCTTGATCGCGTCGCCGACACCGGCCTCGTTCCGGTACAGCACGGCGGTGTCGATGGCGCGGTAGCCGGTCTCGAGCGCGGTCTGGACCACCTTCGCGGTGTCGGCCGCCGGCACCTGGTACACGCCGAGGCCGAGCTGCGGGATCGAGACGCCGTTGTTCAGGACGATGTCAGGGGTCGTCATGCGCCGATCGTGCCACGGGCGCCGGCGAGCCGCCGGACGTGCTCCCCGGTCACGTCGTCGGCCGGGTAGAACGACTCGATCGCCAGCTCCGACAGGGTGATCGCGACCGGGGTGCCGAAGGTCGCGATGGTCGAGAAGAACGACAGCTCGGCGCCGTCGTGCGAGAGGCGCAGCGGCACGAAGATCTCGCCACGGCGCGGAAATCCGGCCTCCGGCTCGCCACCCGGGTACGCGCGGACCTCGTCGTGCAGCCGCACCAGCTCGGGGTCGGCGGTCGCCTCGACCTGCCGCCGCAACCGGCCGAGCAGGTCCGCGCGCCACTCCCCCAGGTTCTGGATCCGCGGCGCCATTCCGGCCGGGTGCAAGGCGATCCGCAGGACGTTCGCGGGCGCGGCGAGCAGTTCCGGTGCCACGCCCTCGGTGAGGATCCCGACGCTCGCGTTGCCGTCCACCAGGTTCCAGTACCGGTCGACGACGACCGCCGGGTACGGCTCGTGCCCGGCCAGCACCCGCCGCACGGCCTGCCGCGCGACCGCCAGCTCCGGGTCGTCGAGCCCGCTGTCGCGATAGGCGGGGGCGTACCCGGCGGCGAGCAGCAGCTGGTTGCGTTCCCGCAGTGGCACGTCGAGATGTTCACCGAGCCGCAACACCATGTCCCGGCTGGGGTTCGACCGCCCGGTCTCCACGAAACTGAGGTGCCGCGCGGAAATCTCGGCCGAGATCGACAGGTCGAGCTGGCTGATCCGCCGCCGCTCGCGCCACTGCCGGATGAGCTGGCCCACGGGTCGCTGAGTGGTCGTCACGGTCCCGACGCTACGAGCGCCTGTGCGGCGGCGCCATTACCTCGGGGGTAATCGACAGGGCGCACTGTCGCGGCGAGAGTTGCTCCCGTCCACTTCCGTTGCAGCACAAGGAGAACATGATGACCGAGTACACCGCCGTCGCGAGCCGCTACCTCGACGTGTGGAACGAGACCGATCCGGAGAAGCGCCGGGGTCTGGTGGAGGAGGTGTTCGCGCGGGACGCCACCTACACGGATCCGCTGGGCGCGGTCGCCGGGCACGAGGGGATCGACGGGTTCGTCGCCGGTGCGCAGCAGCAGTTCGCGGGCCTGCGGTTCGATCTGGGTGGGGTGGTCGACGGCCACCACGATCTGGCGCGGTTCACCTGGCATCTGGGCCCTGCGGGGGCGCCGGAACCGGTCGCGATCGGGTTCGACGTGGTCCGCGTGGAGGGCGGGAAGATCAAGCAGGTGCTGGGTTTTCTCGACAAGATGCCCGGTTGAACGCGGGACCTGGACACCGGGCCGGTGTCCAGGTCCTCCCCACTCTGTCCATGCCCGTAGGCGCCTGAGAGGTTCGCCCGGGCGTTGGTCCGGGTTTGCACCGTCGGCGGGGTCACCGGGTTGTGGCAGGGACCCACTTTCCAGAGGCGTCTCGTCCGTGCGGTCCGGGTGCCTGAGAGGTTCCGGGGAGGACTTGCTCCTTCGGCGCCGAACCCGGGTCAGGGTTCGGTCTCTCCCGCACGGCTTCGGCGACTGCGAGACAAGTCTACCCGACGGTAACTAGGGCACCCCCGCGGGCTGCCGGAAACCCGCTACCCGATTCGGCGGGCGTTCCTGCGCTGGGTCAGTTCGTCCGGCACGATCGCCTCGATCTCGCCGCCGTCGGCGCGTTCCGCCGGGAATTCGTGGATGGTGCCGCTGATTTCCTGCATCGGGACCTTCACCGCGATGCCGAATACGCCTTGCCCGCCTTGGAGCAGGTCGACGATCTCCTCGGGTGAGGTGCATTCGTAGACCGTGGTGCCGTCCGATACGAGCGTCACCTTGGCCAGGTCGGCGACGCCGCGGGCGCGCAGGTGGTCGACGGCGACCCGGATGTTCTGCAGTGAGACCCCGGTGTCCAGTAAGCGCTTCACGATTTTGAGCGCCAGGATGTCCTTGAACGAGTAGAGCCGTTGCGAACCTGATCCGTGTGCGGTGCGGATGCTCGGCGCGACGAGTTTCGTGCGGGCCCAGTAGTCGAGCTGCCGGTAGGTGATTCCGGCGATCTGGCAGGCCGCGGGCCCCCGGTAACCGACCAGTTCATCCGGCAGGGACGAGTCTGGGAACAGTTCACCCTGTTCTCCGTCCACCGCCTTGATCGGCCTATCGTCGACCACGCAAGCCTCCCCTCGCCCGGCCGGGCGGCCGGTCGAACCCGATGTGCTCCGACGGGGAGAATCACATCTTGGCGATTTACCGCCTTCGACGGTATGCGCGCCAGCCCCACCGGTCAACGCGACGCGCGGGGCCACGCTAGACCTGCTGTCGAGACTTGCCCCGGACAACTAGCCGAAACACACCGACCGACGCAACCACCGGAGGGGGGGTCCAGGGGGCTCGCCCCCTGGCGGGGGTCTGGGGGCTCGACCCCCAGAAGACACCGGTAAGGCGAGCCGGTCCGCGCTTTCCGCGGACACACCTCGCCCAACCCGCTCGCCTTACGTATCGGCGCCGCGGAAGTCTTCCGGTGAGACCGAGTCGAGGAACTCGCGGAACTTCTCGACCTCGTCCTCCTGCTCGTCCGGGATGATCAGCCCGGCTTCTTCGAGCACGGAGTCGACGGCGTGGATGGGTACCCCGACGCGCAGCGCGAGTGCCACCGAGTCGCTCGGCCGCGCGGACACCCGGACGTCACCGTCGAACACCAGCTCGGCGAAGAAGGTGCCTTCGCGCAGGTCCGTGATGACGACCTGTTCCAGCTCGCGGCCGAGTGCCCCGATGACCTCTTTGAGCAGGTCATGGGTCAGTGGCCGGGCCGGGCGGACGCCCTGCTGCTCGAGGGCGATGGCCGTGGCCTCGACGGATCCGATCCAGATCGGGAGGTACCGTTCGCCGTCGGTCTCCCGCAGCAACAAGATCGGCTGATTCGCGGGCAGCTCGACCCGCACGCCGACGACGCGCATCTCGCTCATCGGACTTCGCCTCCCTCTCGTGTGCGCGGGCTGCAACGCCGCCTCGACGATCCCGCGTCGATGTCGCCGACGCTACTCGTCCGCTGGGCGCTGTGCTCGCTTGTCTCGCGTACTGACTGGCGTGCGTTCGTTGTCCGGCAACCCATAACCAACCGTACGGCATCGGGGGCGATAGGCAGAGTCATGAAACTATGTCATTACGATCCGGGGAGCGGCCGGCGGGCCACCTCACCCCCCGGTCACGCCCCGGATGCCCGCTTTGACCAGCAATGTGTGCAATGTGACCGAAAGCGCCGCCAGCTCCCGGACGATCTCGTCCGCGCGGGCCTGGGCGTCGGCGTCGCGGTGCCGCGAGACGGGCGTGACGATCTGCTCCAGCAGACCCACCTCGCGGTCGGCCGACGCGCGGAACGCGCGCAGGTGCCGGGGCTCGATGCCGAACTCGGTCATCGCCCGCACCGTGCGCGCGATCAGCACCGCGTCCGGGTCGTAGAACCCGGCGGCGCCGGGCCGGACGAGCCCGTACTGCTCCAGTTCGGCGAGGGTGCCGGCGTCGATGCCGGCCTGCGTCAGCAGTTCCTCCTGGGTCAGCCGGACTTCCCGGCCCCGCGCGAAATCCTCGGCCCCGGGCAGGCCGTCGCCGCCCGAGGACGACAGCGACACGAGCTTGCGCGGCAGCCGCGTGCCGGTCACCTCGGGCCCGGCGCCGTGGTCCGCGGCGTCGAGCTGTTCCTTGATCACCTTCAGCGGCAGGTAGTGATCCCGCTGGGCGGACAGCACGAACCGCAGGCGTTCGACGTCGGCCGGGGAGAACTGGCGGTAGCCCGAAGGCGTACGCCCGGGCCGCACCAGCCCCTCCGACTCGAGGAACCTGATCTTCGAGATGGTCACGTCGGGGAAGTCGGCGCGCAGCTGCGCCAGTACGGCCCCGATGCTCAACCCATCGCGCTGTGGCCGCCCGGCAGCCGTCACTGTGCCCCCTGGCTCCCCTGCCCCGTCAGGAAGACCAGGCGGAACTTGCCGATCTGCACCTCGTCGCCGCCCGCGAGGACGGCCTGGTCCACCGGCTCGCGGTTGACGTAGGTGCCGTTGAGGCTGCCCACGTCGATCACCACGAACTCGCCGCCTTCGCGCCGGAACTCCGCGTGGCGCCGGGAAACCGTGACGTCGTCGAGGAAGATGTCACTGTCCGGGTGCCGCCCCGCGCTGGTGGTGTCGCGGTCCAGCAGGAACCGCGAGCCCGCGTTGGGGCCCCGCTTGACGACCAGCAGTGCCGAGCCGGGCGGCAGCGCGTCGATGCCGGCGACCGCGGGCTCGGGCGCCGGCTCGTGGCCTTCGGCGTCGGCCAGGAAGTCGGCCCGGAAGACCGAGGTCCGCTCCGGAGACTGCTCCGGGGGAACGCCGGGTCCGTCGTTCGTGCTCACCTGAGCTTTCTCCTCACCACTGAAGTGTTCGCCTACCCAAAAAACGTGTGCTGTCAACGTACCGTGCCGGACCGGTCGCACCCATTCCAGGGCTCCCCCAGCGCACGGGGGTCCTAACCGGCAGTGAGCGCCTGGTAGGCGTCGGAATCGAGGAGACCCCCGACCGCGGCCGGGTCGCTGATCCTGATCTCGATGAGCCAGCCCTCGCCGTACGGGTCGCTGTTGATCAGCTCCGGCGAGTCGACGACCGCGCTGTTCACCGCGGCGACCTCGCCGTCCACGGGCGCGAACAGCTCCGAGACGCTCTTGGTGGACTCGACCTCGCCGAACGGCTCGCCCGCGCCGAGCTGCTTGCCCACCTCGGGGAGGTCGACGAACACCACGTCACCCAGCTGGTCCTGCGCGTACTCGGTGATCCCCACCCGGACCGAGTCGCCGGAGCGCGTGGCGACCCACTCGTGCTCCTCGGTGTAGCGCAACTCTTCTGGAGCGGACAACTTCGGTCCCCTTTCGTGCCGGTGCGCGGGTCTCGCGCGCGTTCGCTCGCGGAAGTCTTACATCCCTTGGGGGCGCGCGGCACCCCGGACCGCCGAGATCGTCTGGATCACGTACAGCGCGCCCGACCACAGGTAGAGCACGCAGCCCCAGGCCAGGAAGGCGTAGGCGATCGGGCGGGCCACCGCGGCGACCGTGGAGCCGCCCTGGGTGAGCAGCAGGAACGGGAACGCGTACATCAGCACGAAGGTCGCGGCCTTGCCGATGTAGGTGACCTCGGGCGGGGCGAACCCGTTGCGGCGCAAGGCGAGGATGCACACGCCGACGATCAGCTCACGCAGCACGAGTGGCGCGAAAACCCACCACGGGATGATGTCGCGGACCAGGAACGCGACGAGGGTCGCGGCGATGTAGAGCCGGTCGGCGGCGGGGTCGAGCAGCCGCCCGAGCTGGCTCATCTGGTTGAGCCAGCGGGCGAGCTTGCCGTCCAGCCAGTCGGTGAGGGCGCTGAACACCAGCAGGGCGAGCGCCCAGCCGTCCTCGTGCGGCCCCAGCAGGAGCCACAGGAAGACGGGGACGCCCGCGAGCCGCAGCAGGGACAGGATGTTCGGGACGTTGAACGCCTGCTTGAGAATGCTGGGCCCGCCCGGGGGTTCGGCCATCGGACTCTCGGTGGTGACTCGCTCCGGGCTGGGCTTTCTCACGAGAGCCACCCTAGCCGGGTGCGGTGCTGGTCAGGCTGTCTGGCGGCGGTGGGTCCAGCCGCGGCGGCACAGGTCGGCGGCGGTCAGCGACTGGGGCCGGCCCCAGCCGTCGGTACCGATCCAGCGGGGGTTGCCGGGTTCGAGGACGTACGGGCGGCCGTCGCTCCACACGACGGTGCACGGGGTGGTGGGCGGGGCTTCGTGCGCGGTTTCGGTTCTCATCGCTCTCAGTGCTCGGGGATGGGTGGGCGTGCCTTGGTCATGGGCACACCAGGAATGTCGGTCGATCGGGGCGTGGCGTTAGCCGGTACCGGAGAATTCACCCGCACCGGTAAGGCTGACACACGATACGTGATTGTCCACTATGGACAGACAGCCGGTCCGGCGCGCGAGACGCGACGAGGGCGGGTAGCCTTCCGCTGCCGAATGTGGAGGGAGACCGGGATGGGCGCTGTCGCACGCCGATTCCGCCAGTGCGCCGCTGGTGGGCTGCTGCTGCTCGCGGCGGGCTGCGCGGGGACCGACGATCCCGTCGTGCAGGCCGGCACCCCGGCCGCCACCACGCCGAGTGCCCCGGGCGTGTCGAGTGCGCCGAGTCTTCCGCCGAGTGCCCCGGGTGTTCCGGCCACGACGAGCGGCCCGGCCGGGACGAGTGCGACGAGCGCCGACGCGGCGCCCGCCCAGGGCGGCTGCGGCACGGTCACCGCCGCGAGCGGGCTGACCCTGCAGGTCCTCGAATCCCCGGGCGTCCCGTGCGCCGACGCGAAACAGCTGGTCACCAAGTTCCAGGCACAGCTCGCCGGCAAGCAGCCCGCCGGCTCCAGCCAGCCCGCGAGCGCGACGGTGGACGGCTGGCTGTGCGTGTCCGGCCCGCCCGCGTCCCAGGGCGGCACCAGCTGCAGTCTCCAGGACAAGACCGTGTTCGCCGGCGTCGCCGCCGAGTAACCCCGCCGTCTCCCCGCAAGGAAAACTGAAGTGTCGCGACAGTTCCTGCTTCGCTCGATCGGACCCATCGCGGTCGGCGTCTTCACCCTCAGTGCGTGTGCCGGCCAGGCCGCGCCATCGTCCGCGCCATCGGGCGCCGCCCCGCTGCAGGCGGTGATGGGCGATGTGCCGGCGCAGAACACCCAGTGCGGCATGGTGCCGGCGCCCGGCGGGCAGCAGGCAAAGGTCACCATCCGGCAGGGTGCGGTCCAGTGCGCCGAGGCGACCGCCCTGCTGGCCCAGTACTTCGGCCGCGTCACCCCGGCGCAGGCCGCCAGCCCCGACGGCGCCGGCCCGGTCGCCCTCGACCCGTGGACCTGCGGCAGCGACGCGGGCTCGGTGCTCACCGCCACCTGCTCCACCGAAGACGGCCGCGAGATCGACGCCGAACCCGCCCGCTGACCCCCACCCGCCCGCGCCCCACCCGGCGCCCAGGTCCGCGGCGCCCCGCGCAGGCCGCGTGTTGGCCCGCCACGTCGCCGTGTTTGCCCGCCACGTCGGTGAATTGGCCCGCCACGTCACCGAGTTGGCCGCCCGCGCGGGCGTGTTTGCCCGCTGCGTCACCATATTGGCCCGCCACGTCGGTGAGTTGGCCCCGCCGCGTCACCGAGTAGCCCCGCCGCGTTGGCCCGCCACGTCGCCGTGTTGGCCCGCGGCGTTGGTGAGTTGGCCCCGCGCGCGGCCAACTCACCGACACCGGTGGCCAACACGCCCGCGCGGGCGGCCAACACGCCGGGCGCGCTAGCCGCGCGAGCCGGGCGTTACGACTTCAGGTTCGGGAAGTCTTCCTCGCGGAACTCGCCGGCCGGGCGGCCGTCGGCGTTCTGTTCCTTGCCGCGGAGCTCGACGCGGCGGATCTTGCCGGAGATCGTCTTGGGCAGCTCGGTGAACTCCAGCCGCCGGATTCGCTTGTACGGCGCCAGATGCTCGCGGCAGAACGCCAGGATGCGCTCGGCGGTCCCGGCATCCGGCTCGTGCCCGGCGGCGAGCACGACGTACGCCTTCGGCACCGCCAGCCGGATCGGGTCCGGCGCGGGCACGACCGCCGCCTCGGCGACCGCGTCGTGCTCCAGCAGCACGCTTTCCAGCTCGAACGGCGAGATCCGGTAGTCCGAGGCCTTGAACACGTCGTCCGTGCGCCCGACGTAGGTGATGTAGCCGTCCTCGTCGACCGAGCCGACGTCGCCAGTGTGGTAGTAGCCGTTCTCGAACGCCTTCGCGGTGCGCTCGTCGTCGTCGGTGTAGCCGACCATCAGGCCCACCGGCCGGTGCGCGAGGTCGAGGCAGATCTCGCCCTCTTCCCCGCGCTCCCCCGTCACCGGGTCGACGAGCGCGACGGTGAAGCCCGGCAGCGGGCGGCCCATCGACCCGGATTTCACCGGCTGGCCGGGCGTGTTCGCAATCTGCACGCTGGTCTCGGTCTGCCCGAACCCGTCGCGGATCGTGACACCCCAGGCCTTCCGGACCTGCTCGATGACCTCGGGGTTGAGCGGCTCGCCCGCGCCGACGACCTTGCGCGGCGGGGTCTGAAGCGCGGTGAGGTCGGCCTGGATCAGCATCCGCCACACGGTCGGCGGCGCGCAGAAACTCGTGACGCCACAGCGATCCATCTGTGCCATGAGCGCGATCGCGTCGAACCGGTTGTAGTTGTACAGGAACACCGTCGCCTCGGCGTTCCACGGCGCGAAGACGTTGCTCCACGCGTGTTTCGCCCAGCCGGGCGAGGAGATGTTGAGGTGGATGTCACCCGGTTCCAGCCCGATCCAGTACATTGTGGACAGATGGCCGACCGGGTACGAGACATGCGTGTGCTGCACCAGTTTCGGCTTCGCGGTGGTGCCGGAGGTGAAGTACAGCAACAGCGGATCGGTCGCGGCGGTCACGCCGTCCGGCTCGAACCCGGGCGACGCGGTGTACGCCTCGGTGAACGGAAGCCAGCCCTCGGCGCGCTCTCCCACCGCGATGCGCGTGTAGTCGCCGCCGACATCGGCGAACTTCGGCACGTCCGCCGAGCGCACCACGACATGCTTCGCCGCGCCGCGGTCCACGCGGTCGCGCAGGTCTTCAGGGCCGAGCAGCGTGGACGCCGGGATGATCACCGCACCGAGCTTGATCGAGGCCAGGATCGTCTCCCACAGCTCGACCTGGTTGCCCAGCATGAGGATCAGCCGGTCACCGCGGCGGACGCCGAGCCCGCGCAACCAGTTCGCGACCCGGTTCGAGCGGTCGGCGAGCTCGGGGAACGTCCAGCGGCCCTCGGTCCCGTCCTCCTCGACGATCCACAGCGCGTACCTTTCCGCGTTGGCCGGGTCGCGGGCGATCACGTCGAACCAGTCGAGTGCCCAGTTGAACTCGCCCAGCTCGGGCCAGTCGAACGCGCGATAGGCGGTTTCGTAGTCCTCGCGATGTGCCAGCAGATAGTCCCGCGCCTCGCGGAAAGCTTCGCCCGTCACCCTTATTCTCCTTTGAACTCCGGCTGCCGTCGCTCGAGGAACGCCTGCCCCGCCTCGTTCAGGTCCTTGCTCGGCAGGAACGCGGCGTTCCACGTCGAGACGTACCGTAACCCGTCGGCGACGCGCCGCTGGGTGTTCAGCTCCAAGACGTCCTTCACCCCCTGCACGACCAGCGGCGGGTTGGCGGCGATCTCCCCGGCGAGCGCCCGCGCGGCCGCGAACAGGGCGTCCTGGTCGGGGTACACGTCGTTGACCAGACCGATCTTCTCGGCGCGCGCGGCGTCGATGTCCTTGCCGGTCAGCGCCAGTTCCCGCAGGTGCCCTTCGCTGACGACGCCGGAGAGCCGCTGCAGGCTGCCCATGTCCGCGACGATGGCGACCTTCGCCTCGCGCACGCTGAACTTCGCGTCGGCGCTCGCGAGCCGGATGTCGGCGGCGGCGATGACGTCGACCCCGCCGCCGATGCACCAGCCCGAGACGGCGGCGATCACCGGCTTGCGGCATTCGGCCACGGCGTTGATGGAGTCCTGCATCCGCCGGATCTCCCGGAGGAACTCGGTGCGCGGCCCGGCGAGCGCGTCCCCGGCGAGCAGCGGCGCCCAGGTGCCCATCATCGCGGGCAGGTCGAGACCGTAGGAGAAATGCGCCCCGCTGCCGGCCAGCACGATTGCGCGGACCTCCGGGTCGGCGTCGAGCGCGCGGAACACCAGCGGCAGCTCACGCCAGAAGTCCGGGCCCATCGCGTTGCCCTTGGACGGGCCCAGCAGGGTCACCTCCGCCACGGCACCCGGGCGGTCGACTTTGAGTGAAACGAGGTCGGCGATGTCAGTCATGACCAGAAGCCTGCCACGCGAAGCGCCCCGCCGAGGGTGGTGGTCGGGTGAGGGGCGGGCGTATGTCGTACCGGCATGGTTTCCTGGCTGGATGACGCCGCAGCTTCTCGAGCTCGCCGGTTCCTTCGCCTTCGAAGGGCACCGGCTGGCCTACACCGAGTACGGCAGTGGTGACCGGGTGGTCGTCCTGACGCACGGGATCATGTTCACCCGGCGCATGCACGCCCCGCTGGCGCGGCGGCTCGCCGCGGACGGCTTCCGCGTCATCACGCTCGACCTGCTCGGGCACGGCGAGTCCGACCGGCCGACCGAGTCGTGGCGGTACTCGATGCCCGCGTTCGGCGTACAGGTGCTGGCGCTGCTGGACCACCTGGAGATCGACCGCGCGGTGATCGGCGGCACCTCGCTCGGCGCCAACGTGGCCCTCGAAGTGGCCGTGGCGGCGCCGGAGCGGATGCGCGGCATGATCATCGAGATGCCGGCGCTGGACAACGTGATCGTGGCCGGGCTGCTCACGTTCGCGCCGCTGCTGTTCGCGGCGCGTTTCCTGCCGTTCAGCGTGGCGTGGGTCGCGGCCGTGGCCGGCCGGGTGCCGCACGGCAGCCAGTGGGTCGACGTCATCACCGACACCCTCGAACAGCGGCCGGCGCCGATGGCCGCGCTGATCCACGGCGTCCTGTTCGGACGGATCGCGCCGTCGAAGGCCGCGCGGCGGGAGATCACCGTGCCGGCGCTGGTGATCGGGCACGAGGGTGACCCGATCCACCCGTTCGGCGACGCCGACTCGCTGGCCTCGGACCTGCCGGACGCGGAGTTCGTGCAGGCCCGCAGTCTGGTCGAGCTGCGAGCCGATCCGCAGCGGCTGACGGACGTGATCGCGGACTTCGTGCGGCGCCGCTACGAGGGCTGAGCCAGCGCCGCGACCGGGCCGATGACAGTGACCGCGGGCGGGCGGACCCCGGCGGCCTTCGCGTCGGCGGCAACGGAGTCCAAAGTGGACCGCGTGATGCGCTGGGCCGGCATGGTGCCGTCCTGCACGATCGCCACGGGCGTGTCGCCGGGGCGGCCGGCGGCGAGCAGCGCGTCGGCGAACTGGCCGAGCCGCTCGACGCCCATCATGAGCACGATCGTGCCGCGCAGCCTGCCGAGCGCCGCCCAGTCGGTGAGCGAGGCTTCGTGCCCCGGCGGCACATGCCCGGACACGACGACGACCTCGTGCGCGACCCCGCGGTGCGTCACCGGCACATCGGCGACGGCCGGCACGGCGAACGCGCTGGTGATCCCGGGGACGACGGTGACGGGCACACCGGCCTCGGCGCAGGCGAGCACCTCTTCGAACCCGCGGCCGAACACGTACGGGTCGCCACCCTTGAGCCGTACCACGAACTTGCCGGCCTTGGCGTGCTCGATCAGGGTCGCGTTGATGACCTCCTGGCTCGCGGCGCGGCCGTACGGGATCTTCGCGGCGTCCACGATCTCGACGTCCGGCCGCAGCTCGCCGAGCAGCTCGCGTGGCGCGAGCCGGTCGGCCACCACGACGTCGGCGCGGGCCAGCAGGCGGCGGCCCTTGACGGTGATCAGCTCGGGATCGCCCGGCCCGCCACCGACGAGTGCGACCCCGGGCAGCTCGCCGACCTCGGTGTGCTCGGCGCCGTCCGGGATCGCGCCGGTGTGCAGGACTTCGACGATGTGGTCGCGGACGGCGGCCGAGCGCAGCGGTTCGCCGCCGGACAGGACCCCGACCAGCAGGCCCTCGTGCCGCCCGGTCGCGGCCGTGACGGCGGTGCCGTCGGCTCCGGCGTCGGCACGCACACAGAAGATGTGGCGGCGCTCGGCGTCGGCGCAGATCTCCGCGTTGACCTGGGGATCGTTGGTGCAGGCGAGGGCGTACCAGGCGCCGTCGAGGTCGCCTTCGGTGTAGCGGCGGCGGTGCCAGACCAGCTCACCGGCGTCGGCCATCGCGCTCACGGCGGGCGTCGTGTGCGGCGAGATCAGCTCGACGGCCGCGCCCGCGCCGATCAGCCGGGGCAGCCGCCGCTGGGCGACGCTGCCGCCGCCGACCAGCACGACGCGGCGGCCGGTGAGATCGAGGCCGACGAGATAGTGGTCTTCGGGCATAGCCACCATCATGACTGGCCACGCCCGGCTTCACCGCGCCAGCCCGCCACGATGTGTCGAACTCGCCATCCCGGGTGTCCGACTCGGCGTCCCGAGCGTACGACTCGGCGTCCTGAGCGTCCGACTCGCTGGGAGCGCCGGGGCACGCTCGCGAGTCCGACGCTCGCGACGACGAGTCGTGCGTTCGCGACGGTGAGTTCGACGGTCAGCGGGTGGTGCAGGACAGCAGCGCCATCTCGCGGGCGGCATTGGTCACGATCGCCACCTGCTTCTGCTGTCGCGGGGTCAGGCCCGTCACGCGGCGGGAGCGGATCTTGCCGCGGTCGGAGATGAAGCGCCGCAGCAGTCTACGTCCTTCCAGTCCACTTCGGACACGCCGGCTGCGTGCAGCGGGTTCCGCCTGCGTTTCACCAGCTCGCTTTCGACACGCCGGGCAGCTCGCCGCGGTGCGCCATCTCACGCAGCCGCACCCGGGACAGCCCGAAGTTCCGGAAGTAGCCGCGCGGGCGGCCATCGGCGGCGTCGCGGTTGCGCACCCGGACCGGGCTCGCGTCGCGCGGCAGGGCCTGCAGCGCCGACATGGCCGCGGCCCGCTCCGCCGGCGTGGACCGCCGCGAACGGACCGTTTCCTTTAGCTCCGCCCGCCGTTGCGCGTACCGTTCGACGAGCGCACGCCGCTGCGCGTTCTTAGCGATCTTGGACTGCTTCGCCATCAGCGCTCTTCTCGGAACTCGACATGCCGGCGGACCGTCGGGTCGTACTTGCGCACGACCATGCGTTCCGGGTCGTTCCGACGGTTCTTGCGCGTGACGTAGGTGTAGCCGGTGCCCGCGGTGGACCGCAGCTTGATCACCGGACGGACGTCGTTCTTCGCCATTACAGCTTCACTCCCTTGGCCTTCAGTCCCGTGGCTTCGATGTCCCAGCATCACTTTTGATACTGGTTTTCATTTTCATCTAACGTACAGGACGGTGCGAACCTTCCCGACCGGCACCGCGCTCGTGCACATCGAGCTGCGCGAAGACCTGTTGCCACTGCCGGCGACTGGCGGGGCGGGAGGTGTGGCTCGACTACGCCGACCCGGTTCGGATCCTGGGCGACCGCCGACGGCCGATGGAGCCCGCCGCAGCGACGAGCACGGTCGAGTCGTCGATCGCGGCGGCCGTCGCCCCGGGATCGGCGCGGAAGATCGCGTCGACGGGGACGCCGGCCGCCGCGACGAGGGTGTCCTCTAGCTTACGCAGGCCGGGACGCCGGTTACGAAACGCCTTCGAGCGCGGAGCGGCGCAGCAGCGGCAGGCCGAGGGCCACCAGGATCCCCGGCAGGAGGGAGAAGCCGAGCAGGATCGCGGTCACCGCGCTCGCCGGCTGCGCGGCTGAGGCGTCCACAGTGGACACGTAACCGCCGATGGTCAGGACCAATCCGAACAGGCCCGGCCCCAGCGCCAGCCCGAGCGTCTCCGACGCCGTCCACACCCCGGCCGCCACACCCGCGCGGGTCGCGCCGGTGCGCTCCTCCTCGATGCTGATCAGGTCGGCCAGTATCGCGAGCGGGAAAACCTGGATCCCGGCATACCCGACACCCGCCAGTGCCACGAACACCAGCGCAACGCCCAGCGGCAGCACCAGCGACGCACACAGTCCCGCCGCGCCGACGGCGAAGGACAGGCACGCGACCCGGAAACCCCAGATCTTGCCCCAGCGCGCGCCGATCCGGGGCCACAGCGGCATCGTGATCAGCGCCGGGCCGACGAAACAGATGAACAGCACCGTCTGCAGCCCGGCATCGCCGAACACGTGCCGCGCCGCGTAGTTCACGCCCGCGAGCAACGTGCCGAGCCCCAGCGACTGGACGAAGTAGACACCGAGCAGCCACCGGAACCCGCGCCACTCGCGCATCGTCGCGAGCAGCTCCCGCCAGCTGACGGTCGTCGGGCGGCGGGCCCCGACCGGGGCGCCGCGAATGCCGAGCACCACGGCGATCATGCCGAGCAGCATGACGAGCCCGATCACCACGCCCATCACGCGATACCCGGCGGCACCGCCGATGCCCTCGGTGATCAGCGGCGCGCCACCGCCGGAGACGAGGATCGCCACCGCGAGGAAGCCGATCCGCAGGCTGGACAGCCGGGTCCGCTCCTGCGGATCGTCCGTCAACTCGGCCGGCAGCGCGTTGTAGGGCACCTGGAAGAGGCCGTATGCCGTGGCACACAACAGGAACGTGACCACGACGTAGGCCGCGTCGGCCGTGGTGGAGCCGAAGCCGGGGTGCGCGAAGATCGCGCCGAACAGCACGGCGACCCCGATCCCTCCGATCACCAGGAACCGCCGCCGGCTGCCGCGCCTGGCGAGATCCGCGTCGGAGAGCCGCCCGGCGAACGGGTTGAACACGACGTCCCAGGCCTTGGGCACCAGCACGATCACGCCGGCGACCGCGCCCGGTATCGCCATCGTGTCGGTCAGGTAGGGCAGCAGGAGGAGCCCCGGCACCGTGCCGAAGGGGCCGGTCGCGAAGGACCCGAGCGAGTACCCGATCCTGGTCGAAGCCGGAAGCGCGGCCACTGATCCTCCTTCAGCTGCGAACGGGGAGGATCGTGTCATCGCAACCGTGGCCCGGTGTGACCGGGGCCTCTTCAGGTGATCGTCGCCGTGGAAAACGCGGTCAGCTCAAGATCGGCGCGAGCTGGCGCAAGGCGTCGGCGTTGCCGCGCAGCAGGAGCGTGGTGACCACGGTTTCCTCCCACTTCGCCAGCTCGTCGCGGATCTTCGCGGCCGGTCCGATCAGCGCGGTGTCCTCGACGAGCGAGGTCGGGATCGCCGCCACCGCCTCGTCCTTGCGGCCGGCCAGATACAGGTCCTGCACCTTGTCCGCGACGTCCCCGTAGCCCATCCGCGCGTACACGTCGTGGTGGAAGTTGACCTCCTTCGCGCCCATCCCGCCGATGTAGAGCGCCAGCGACGGCTTGATGAAGCCCGCCGCGGTCTCGACGTCGTCGTGCACGATCACCGGAACCGACGCGGCGACCTCGAAGTCCGCCGCGCTCCGGCGCGCGCCGGGCCGCGCGAAGCCCTCGTCGAGCGCGGCGCGGTAGAAGGCGTCGCTCTTGGGCGAGAAGAACAGCGGCAGCCAGCCGTCGCCGATCTCCGCCGCGAGGGCGACGTTCTTCGGCCCCTCCGCGGCGAGATAGATCGGGATCTCCTCGCGCAGCGGATGCACCGTGGGCTTCAGCGGCTTGCCCAGTCCCATCCCGCCGTCGAGTGGCAGCGGGTAGAACGGCCCGTCGCTGGTGACGGGTTCCTTGCGTGCCACCACTTTCCGCACGATGTCGACGTACTGGCGGGTGCGCGCGAGTGGTTTCGGGTACGGCTGCCCGTACCAGCCCTCGACGACCTGCGGGCCCGAGACGCCGAGCCCGAGCACGAACCGCCCGCCCGACAGGTGGTCGAGGGTCAGCGCGCTCATACCGACGGCCGTGGGCGTGCGCGCCGACATCTGGACGATGTTCGTGCCGAGCTTGATCCGGCTCGTCGAGGCACCCCACCAGGCCAGCGGGGTCAGGGCGTCGGACCCGTAGGCCTCCGCCGACCACACGGAATCGAAGCCGAGTTCCTCCGCCGCCAGTATCGCCTCGAGCGCGCCTTCCGGCGGCCCCGACTGCCAGTATCCGAGGTGGTAGCCCAGCTTCACGTCGCCTCCAGGGATGGGTAGTGCGCCGGGGTGCACGCTACGATTGACAACACCCGTAGTCAATTGGGGGCACGCGATGACCCGCACCTGGGCCGGCACGACGCTCGACGACCGCAGGGCCGCCCGGCGCGCGCGGCTGCTCGCGGCCGGGCTCGACCTGCTGGGCACGGGCGGCAGCGGCGCGGTCAGCGTCCGGGCGGTGTGCCGGCGGGCGAAGCTCACCGAGCGGTACTTCTACGAGAGCTTCACCGACCGCGAACAGCTCGTCGTCGCGGTCTACGAGGACGTCGCCGAGCAGCTGCGCCAGGCGCTGATCGACGCGGTGCCCGACACGCGCGCCGAACCGGCCGCACGTGCCGAGGCGGCGGTGACCGCGGCCGTCGAGCTGATGGTCGACGACCCGCGCAAGGGCAGCGTGCTGCTGCTCGCCCCGGTCACCGACCCGGCGCTGTCCGCGCGCGGGGTGGCCCTGCTGCCCGCGTTCGCCGCGCTGGTCCGCGAACAGCTGCCGGCCCGGCTCGCGGCCGACGAGCGCGAGATGACCGCGCTCGGGCTCGTCGGCTCGCTGTCGAACCTGTTCACGGCTTACCTCGCGGGAACGCTGAAGGTGAGCCGGGCCAGACTCATCGCCCACTGCGTCCGGCAGCTGGCACAGGCCGGTTCCTAAGCGGCGTCGCGCTCGGCCACGATCTCCAGCGCGATGTCGATGATCATGTCCTCCTGGCCGCCGACATAACGCTTCGCGCCCACCCGGTACAGGATCTCGTGCGCCGGCACGCCGTAGCGTTCCGCGGCGCGCTCGGCGTGCAGCAGGAAGCTCGAGTACACCCCGGCGAAGCCCTGCACGATCGACGAGCGGTCCATCACCGGCAGCCGCGTGATGTACGGCTTCACCACGTTCTCCGCGGCGTCCATCAGGATGTCCTTGTCCACACCCGTTTTCACGCCGAGCCGCTCGAACACCGTCGCCAGCACCTCGGTCGGCGAGTTGCCCGCACCCGCGCCGAGCGCGACGAGCGAACCGTCGATCTGCCGGGCCCCGGCGCGGTAGGCGAGCACCGAGTTGGCCACCCCGAAGCTCATGTTCTGGTGCCCGTGATAGCCGACCTGTGCCTGGTCGCCGAACTCGGCGGCGAGTGCCTCGACGCGTTCCGAGGCATCCTCGAGGATCAGCGCGCCCGCGGAGTCCACAATGTACACACACTGGCAGCCGGCGTCGACCATGATCCGGCCCTGCTTCGCCAGCGCGTCCGGAGTGGACATATGCGACAGCATCAGGAACCCGACGGTCTCCAGCCCGAGCTTGCGCGCCTCGGTGAAGTGCTGGATCGAGATGTCGGCCTCGGTGCAGTGGGTCGCGATGCGCACCGCGCCCGCACCGAGATCGGCGGCGGCCTTCAGGTCCGCCACCGTGCCCAGGCCCGGCAGCAGCAGCACCGCGATCTTCGCGTGCTTCGCCTCGTCCACCGCGGCCGCGATCAGCTTCCGCTCGTCCACGAGCGAGAACCCGTAGTTGAAGGTCGACCCGCCGAGCCCGTCGCCGTGGGTCACCTCGATCAGCGAGACACCGGCGGAGTCCAGCGCCCGCACGGTGTCGCGCACGTTCTCCTCGGTGAACTGGTGCGCCATCGCGTGGCTGCCGTCGCGCAGGCTCGTGTCGACGATCCGGACCTCGCGCTCGACGTTGTCCCAGGTCATGCCGCCACCTTCTTCTGTGCCAACAGTTCTCCGACCCGCGCGGCCGCGGCGGTCATGATGTCGAGGTTCCCGGCGTACGGCGGCAGGTAGTCGCCGTTGCCCGCCACTTCGAGGAACACCGCGACGCGGGCCTGCCCGTTCCAGCCGGGCCGCGGTTCGTCGTACTGGGGCGCCGCCTTGAGCGCGTAGCCCGGCACGTACTCCTGCACGGTCTTGACCATCCGCTCGATCGACGCGGTGATCGCGTCGCGGTCGGCGTCCGGGGCGATCGCGCAGAACACCGTGTCCCGCATGATCATCGGCGGGTCGACCGGGTTGATGATGATGATCGCCTTACCGCGCGCCGCGCCACCCACGACCTCGATCGCGTGCCCGGTGGTCTCGGTGAACTCGTCGATGTTCGCGCGCGTGCCGGGACCCGCCGAACGCGACGAGATCGACGCGACGATCTCGGCGTAGGGCACCGGGGTCACCTGCGAGACGGCGTTCACGATCGGGATCGTGGCCTGCCCGCCGCAGGTGATCATGTTGAGGTTCGGCACGTCCAGCTGTTCGGGCAGGGTGACCGCGGGGCAGGTGAGCGGCCCGACCGCGGCCGGGGTCAGGTCGACCGCCTGGATGCCGGCCTCGGCGTAGCGCGGCGCGTTGGCCAGATGTGCCTTCGCGGACGTCGCCTCGAAGACCAGTTCGGGTTTTTCCGCCTGGGCGAGCAGCCAGTCCACCCCCTCCGCGGAGGTCTCCAGGCCCAGCCGCGCGGCGCGCGCGAGCCCCTCGGACGTCGGGTCCACCCCGACCATGTAGCGCACGTCCACGTATTCGCTGCGACGGAGCTTGGCGAGTAGGTCGGTACCGATGTTGCCCGGACCGACGATCGCCGCGATGGCTTTCCTCATGGCTTTACGGTCCGCCCGGGGATAGGGCACACTCAACTTATGTGTGCCGCTGAGCGGAACGGTGAGGACGCCGCCGGACTGACCGCCAGCCGGATCGCCGCCCTGCTGGGCGCGTTCGGACCTGGCGAGGAGTTCCTCGGCGTGTCCGAACTCGCCCGCCGGACCGGGATGCCGAAGTCATCGGCGCACCGGCTGATCGGGCATCTCGTGCACGAGAACCTGCTCGAACGGGAATCCGGCGTGGTCCGGCTGGGCATCCGGCTGTTCGAGATCGGGCAGCTCGCGGCCGCGCGGCGCGGGCTGGTCGACGCCGCCCGCCCGTACCTCGCGGACCTGCGCGAAGCCACCCGCAACACAGTGCATCTCGCGGTCCTCGAAGGAACCGAGGTGGTTTACCTGGACATCGTGCGCGGCCCGGACGCGCCCGCGCTGCCCTCGCGCATCGGTGGGCGATTTCCCGCCCATGCCACGGCCGTTGGAAAAGCGATACTCGCGCACTCTCCCGGTCCGGTGCTCCAGGCGGTAATCTCTGCGGGCCTGCCCCGTATCGGTCCGCGCACACTCACCGCGCCGGGCCTGCTGCGCAGGCAGCTGACCAAGGTGTGTGAGGAGGGCATTGCGTACGAGCGAGAGGAATCCGGTACCGGCGTCATCTGCGTCGCGAGCCCGGTGCTCGACCGGTCGGGACACGCGCGCGCGGCGGTTTCGATCTCCGGCTGGAGCAATCGGGTACGCGCCGAGCGGGTGGCTCCCGCGGTCCGGACCACTGCCCTTACGCTGTCCCGCACACTCCCTTAACAGCCAGTGCACGCATCGTCGGCCACCATCGTCGCGATACGGACACTGATCAGGTTCGCGCCAGGCGAAACGGAGGACACCCGTGATCGGCCAGACCACCCAGGTGGACGACCTGCGGCTCGTCGCGCTGCCCAGTGCCGTCAACTGTGCCGAGATGTTCGTGCGCTTCGCGCTCGCCGAGTGGCGGCTCCGCGAGCTGATCCCCGAAGCCACCCGCATCACGCGTCACCTGGTGTCGGCGTCCGTCGAGGGTTCGAGGAGTACCTCCCCCCGGTTTCTGACGGTGCGGCTGCGGCTGCACGGTGACGCGCTGGTGATCGAGCTGGACGACGATCTGCGCGGTGAGCCGCCGGAGCTGGCGGGCGCGCAGATCAACGCCGTGACCCTGCCCGGCGCTCGCCGCAACGTGTGGTCGGAGCTTCCGCTGCCGACGGGCATGTCCGCCGCGGCGGTGCCGCTGCCGCAGCGCGCCCCGAACCGCGCCCAGGCCGCTGCTCCGGCCCCGGAGTACGCCCCGGAGCAGCCGCGGGTGGACGCCGATTCCCAGATCCTGCAACGGGTTCTCTACGGCTTGAACCGCGGCAACGGCCGCGGCTGACCGAAAAGTTTCGAACGGCGATTCTCAGGCGAGGCCGCGGATCGCGCGCGCCGGCGGGCGGTCGCCGTCGATCGCGGCCACCATCTCCAGCACCCGCCTGGTCTGGCGGACCTCGTGCACCCGGAACACGCTCGCCCCGTCGCGGGCGGCGAGCGCCGTCGCGGCGAGCGTCCCGTCGAGCCGCTCGTGCAGCGGGACGCCGAGCGCCTCCCCCACGAAGTCCTTATTGGACAGTGCCATCAGCACGGGCCAGCCGGTGTCCGCGAGCGTCGCGGCGTGCCGGAGCAACGCGAGGCTGTGCCAGGTGTTCTTGCCGAAGTCGTGCGTCGGGTCGATCAGCACCCCGGCTCGCGGCACCCCGAGCGCGACGACCTTCTCCGCGCGGCGGGTGGTCTCCTCGACGACCTCGTCCACCAGATCCTCGTAGCGCACCCGGAACGGGCGCGTACGCGGCACAGCTCCCCCGGTGTGCGAGCAGACGTAGCCCGCGCCGAACTCGGCGGCCACTTCGGCGAGCTTCGGGTCGGTGCCGGCCCAGGTGTCGTTGAGCAGGTCGGCGCCGGCCTCGCAGGCGAGCCTGCCCACGTCGTGCCGCCAGGTGTCCACGCTGATCACCAGGTCCGGATGGCGGCGACGGATCTCCGCGACGAACGGCACCACCCGGCGGATCTCCTCGGCGACGTCGACGTCCGCGCCCGGACCGGCTTTCACGCCGCCCACGTCGACGAGGTCGGCGCCGTCGGCGACCGCGCGGTCCACCGCCGCGAGGGCCTTGTCGTCCGCAAAGGACGCACCCTTGTCGTAGAAGGAGTCGGGGGTACGGTTGACGATCGCCATCACCAGCGCGCGGTCACGCACCAGCGGGCGGCCACGGAATTCGAGTTCGACACGGGACACGGTCTCATCATGCCTGCCGCGCCCGGGACGCGAGAACGGCCGTTATAGCCTAAGTTCCTCAGGGAGACCCGAAGGGGGTGCGTGCGGATGGCGACTCGCCACGCGGGACCGGCGGAAACCCACAGCAGGGAACGGTTTCTCCAGGCCGCGCTGAACGTCCTCGTCGAACAGGGCGTGGCCGGACTGACCGTACGCGGGCTGGCGGGGGCGGCGGGCAGTTCCACCATCGGCGTCTACACGCGATTCGGCGGCCGGACGGGCGTGCTGGACGCGTTGTACGAGCGCACCTTCGAGCTGCTGCACGACGAGCTGGGGCAGCTGCCCCCGGTCTCCGGTGACGCGCTGCCGGATGTGCTCGCGTTCGGCCGGATGTACCGCGAGTTCGCGCTGGAGAGCCCGGCCCGGTACGCGTTCATGTTCGAGCGGGCGGTGCCCGGCTACGACCCGGATCCCGATCTGCGGATGCTCGCCCAGCGCGACACGTACGACCAGCTGGTGGCGCGGGTGCGCCCGGCGGTCCGGTCGGCCGGGGACGCCGAGCGGGCCGGGTATCTCATGTGGACGACGATGCACGGGCTGGTGAGCATGGAGCTGACCAACCGGGCGCGGACACCCCCGCCGGGCTGGTTTCTCAAGCCGGGCAACGATTCCTACGCGGAGATCTTCTACGAGGGCATCGTCGCGACCCTCACCGGCCTGTCCCCCTGCGACGACCGCTGACCACCGGCCACAACGGAAAACCCCCGGCTCCCATCAGGAACCGGGGGTTTTCCCTCAGCTGACTAGCGCGGGCTACGTCACGAACGCAACCACAGCGGGGGTCCAGGGGGCTCGCCCCCTGGCGGGGGTTTGGGGGTTCGACCCCCAAAAGACACCGTAAAGCCGGAGGCGGCGAGCTGCCTCGGGTGCGGGTGCCCCGCAAGACACTGCGCGAGCACACGCCGCCCCATCAACCGGCTTTACGCACCGCCCGAGAGCTTCTCGCGCAGGGCGGCGAGCTGCTCGTCGGAGGCGAGGGTGCCACCGCTCGGCTTGGCCGAGTTCTCCGGCGCCGAGGAGCTGTAGTTCTGCTCCCCGCTACCACCCTCGACACCGGTCGCGGCGTCGGCGGCAGCGGCGGCGTCGGCCTCCGCGGCCTTGGCGACCTGGCGCATGTGCGCCTCGTAGCGGGCCTGCGCCTCGGCGTACTGGCGCTCCCACTCCTCGCGCTGCTTCTCGAACCCGTCCTGCCACTCGTTGGTGTCGGGGTCGAAGCCCTCGGGGTAGATGTAGTTGCCCTGGTCGTCGTACTCGGCGGCCATGCCGTACTGGGTCGGGTCGAACTCGGTCTCCGCCGTCATGCCCTCGTTGGCCTGCTTCAGCGACAGCGAGATGCGGCGCCGCTCGAGGTCGATGTCGATGACCTTGACCAGGACCTCGCCGCCGACCTGCACGACCTGCTCCGGGATCTCCACGTGGCGCTCGGCCAGCTCGGAGATGTGCACCAGGCCCTCGATGCCCTCCTCGACGCGGACGAACGCGCCGAACGGGACGAGCTTGGTGACCTTGCCCGGCACGATCTGGCCGATCGCGTGGGTGCGGGCGAACTGGCGCCACGGGTCTTCCTGGGTGGCCTTCAGCGACAGGGACACGCGCTCGCGGTCCATGTCGACGTCCAGCACCTCGACGGTGACCTCCTGGCCCACCTCGACGACCTCGCTCGGGTGGTCGATGTGCTTCCAGGACAGCTCCGAGACGTGCACCAGGCCGTCGACGCCGCCGAGGTCCACGAACGCGCCGAAGTTGACGATCGAGGAGACGACACCCTTGCGGACCTGGCCCTTGGCGAGCGCGTTGAGGAACTCGCTGCGCACCTCGGACTGGGTCTGCTCCAGGTACGCCCGCCGCGACAGCACCACGTTGTTGCGGTTCTTGTCCAGCTCGATGATCTTGGCTTCGAGCTCGCGGCCGACGTACGGCTGCAGGTCGCGCACCCGGCGCATCTCGACCAGCGAGGCGGGCAGGAAGCCGCGCAGGCCGATGTCGAGGATCAGGCCGCCCTTGACGACCTCGATGACGGTGCCCTTGACGGGCTCGTCCTTCTCCTTGAGCTCTTCGATCGTGCCCCAGGCGCGCTCGTACTGCGCGCGCTTCTTGGACAGGATCAGCCGGCCTTCCTTGTCCTCCTTCTGGAGAACGAGGGCCTCGACCTCGTCACCGACGCTGACAACCTCGCCGGGATCGACATCGTGTTTGATCGACAGCTCACGCGAGGGGATCACACCCTCGGTCTTGTACCCGATGTCGAGCAGCACCTCGTCACGATCGACCTTGACGATGGTGCCTTCCACGATGTCGCCATCGTTGAAGTACTTGATCGTCTTGTCGATCGCCGCGAGGAAGTCTTCCTCCGACCCGATGTCGTTGATTGCGACCTGCTGGGCCTGCGGCTCGGTCGTCGGGACGGTGGTGGTGTCGGTGGTCATTAGGTGGGTTGCTCCGGTAACGGCTTGGGAATAGTGGGTGTGCAGTTTGCTTGGCGCGGCGAGTGCGACGACGGCAGACTGACCGGCAAACGTCCATGCGAACGGCCGCGAGCAGCACCGCCGACGGTGCGCGACCCGGAACCCGGCTTGAGCTGTGCCGGGAGGAAGGTAGCGCGAACCCACTGCGCTGGAGTTATCGTACGCGGCGGGGTGTATGCGGCACAAACAGGGTCACCTGGCCCCGGCGCGATGCCGGGCTGGGTGAGAATGCGACCGTGACGCAGGACGATCGGATGGGTGACTCGGCCGAGCACCGGCTGGGCACCGTGGGCATCGCCCACCGCGCGGTGGGTTCGCGGGAGGCCGTCGCGGCCAATCTGGCCTGGTGGGACGCCGATGCCGACGATTACCAGGCCACCCACGGCGAGTTCCTCGGGGATGCCGACTTCGTCTGGTGTCCCGAAGGGGTGCGCGAGGCCGACGCCGCCCTGCTGGGCGACGTGCGGGGCAAGCGCGTCGTGGAGATCGGCTGCGGTCAGGCCGCGTGCGCGCGCTGGCTCGCCACAACAGGCGCGTACGCAGTGGCTTTGGACCTGTCCGGTGGGATGCTTCGTCATGCGAAAGAAGCCAACGCCCGCACGGGAATCGATATTCCTTTGATACAGGCGAGCGCCGAAGAGCTGCCGCTGGCGGCCGGAACCATGGACCTGGCGTGCTCGGCGTTCGGCGCGCTGCCGTTCGTCTCCTCGCCCGAGACGGTGTTCGCCGAGCTGCACCGCGTGCTGCGCCCGGGCGGACGCTGGGTGTTCGCCGTGACCCATCCGATGCGCTGGATCTTCCCCGACGATCCCGGCCCGAACGGGCTGACCGCGACCCAGCCGTACTTCGACCGCACGCCGTACGCCGAGATCGACGCCGATGGCCGGGCCACCTACGTCGAGTACCACCGGACGCTCGGCGACTGGATACGCGCGCTGACCGCCGGCGGGTTCGTCCTGGAAGATCTCGTCGAGCCCGAGTGGCCGGCCGGGCACACGCGCGTCTGGGGGCAGTGGAGTCCCTTGCGCGGCAAGCTTTTCCCGGGCACCGCGATCTTCGTGACGCGCCGGGCGGACCCGTGATCGGCGAGCGGCTGCTCGCGGCGCAGCGCGCCCGGTTCGCCGCCGCCGACCCGCTCCTGCCGATGCCGGCGGGGCCGCCCGACGGCGAGCCGCTGACGGCCGCGACCGCGTCCGGCGAGCAGGTCGCGGGTGTCGTGCAGACCAAGACCCACGCGCCGGGCACGCTCGACCTGCTGTGGTCGGCGCAGCGGGTGTGGCAGCTCTTCCCGTTCCCCGGCGAGACCGGCACCGAGGGGATCGACGCGCTGCTGCGCGCGTGGCGGCACGCGCTGGACGCCGAGTCGCCGGGCCCGGACTCCGCCTGCACCGTGACCTGGCCGAGCCGGGACGCGCCCGCGATCCGCGCGTTCCTGCGGCACGGCCTGGTGCCGATCTCCGTGCTCGCGATCCGCACCGCACCGCCCGCGCCCGAGATCCCGCCGGCGGACCTGACCGTGCGGCTCGCCACGCCCGAGGACTTCGAAGAGGTGCTCGCGCTGACCAAGGCGACCTTCGACTACACGGCGCTGGTGACCTCGCACGAGCGGCCGGACGCCGTGGAGCTGATGACGCCGCAGCTGAAGCGGAACCTCGCGGCGCGCGCGCCGATCTGGCTCGCCGAGACCGGCGGGGTCGCGACGGCGATCGCGGACTGCGGCTGGGTGGAGTCCGCGCCCGGGACGTGGGCGGCCGAGCTGCTGCCGCTGGGACGCTGGGGCTACGTGAACAACGTGGCGACCCGGCCCGGCGCGCGCGGCAACGGGATCGGCCGCGCGCTGATGTCCACGGTGCACCGTGATTTCGCCGCCCGCGGCGCGGTGGGCACCTACCTGTACTACAACCCGACCAACCCGCTGTCCTCGGTGTTCTGGCCCCGGCAGGGCTACCGTCCACTGTGGACGTTCTGGGAGGTTCAGCCCGCGTCGGCGTTGCGCTGACCACATCCGGGCCGTCCCGAGTTGCGAGGTACCACCGCACGTCGTAGCTTTTGTACTGACCAGTCAGTTCAAAAGGGGGGTATCCGTGCGGGTGAACGCCGACCGCGTGACCATCGCCGGGCCACATGGTCCCGTACTGGCGCCGACTTCGCTCGTCGTGAAGGACGGCGCGCTGGAGTTCGTGCACGGCGAGCCCGGTCCGGGCGTGACTGCGTTCGGCCTCGCGCTGACCGGGCGGATGAAGCCGAGCACCGGCACGGTCACCGTCGACGGCGAGGCGGACGACGCCAAGCTCCGGCAGATCACCGCGGTGGTGGACGCGCCCGGGGTCAGCGAGCCCGACGAGGCACTGCCGTTGCGCGTGGTCGCCGGCGAGGAGCTGGCGCTCGGCCGGCGGCCGGCCGGGAAACGGGACATCGCCCGCTGGCTCGCCGAGCACGACGCGGCGGGGCTGGCGAACGTGCGCGTCGATCAGCTCGGCGCCGCCGTGCGCACCCGCCTGCTCACCGAACTGGCCGCGTGCCGCGACGGCGTGCGGATGCTCGTGCTCGACACCCCCGACCGGCACACCAGCGAGGTCGAGAGCTGGTCGGCGCTCGCCCGCGAGCACGCCGAGCGCGGGCTGGCGGTCGTCGTGCTGACCGCCACCACTCCCGTGGCCGTGCTGCCCGGAACCCCCACCCGGATCGGAGCGGACTCGTGACCAGCTTCCGGATCGCCGCGGGCGAGCTGCGCCGGCTCACCGCGGGCACACTGCCCAAGCTCGCGATGGCCGCACTCGTGCTGGTGCCGCTGCTGTACGCGTCGTTCTACCTCTACGCCAACTACGACCCCTACAGCCGGCTGTCCAAACTGCCCGCCGCGATCGTCGACTCCGACACCGGCGCGCAAGGCCGCGACGCCGGCCGCGAGGTGACCGGCGAGGTGGTCCGCTCCGGCACCTTCGGCTGGCACGAGGTGTCCGCAGCGGACGCCGACCGAGGCGTGCGGGACAGCAAGTACTCGTTCGCCATCACGATCCCGCCGGACTTCTCCGCCGCGCTGTTGTCGAGTGGGAACTTCACCCCGCAGCAGGCGACGATCCGGCTGACCACCAACGACGCCAACAACTACCTGTCGCACACGATCGCGAACCAGGTCGCCGAACAGATCCGCGGCACGATCGCGGAGAAGGTCGGCGCGGAGGCGGCGAACCGGTTCCTGATGGGGTTCTCGACCATCTACGGCAAAACCCAGGACGCGGCGAACGGCGCCGCGCGACTGGCCGACGGCGCCGGCAGACTCCAAAGTGGACAGGCACAGCTGGCGGACGGCGCGTCCCGGCTGGCGACGGGAAGCACCCAGCTCGCGTCCGGCCTCGGCACGCTGAAGAACAGCACGGCGGCCCTGCCGGGTCAGACCCGCCAGCTCGCGGACGGCGCCGCCGAGGTCTCGGCGGGCAACGCGCAGGTCGCCGCTCAGGGTGCCGCGATCGCCAGCGCGTCGACCGATCTGCAGAGCACGTTGAACAACGCCGACACCCAAGTCGCGCAACGACTCCGGGCCGGCGGGGCGACGGAAGACCAGGTACAGCAAGTGCTTTCGGTGCTGCACGACCTGCGCTCGCCCGTCGACCAGGCGAACACGAAGATCCAGACCGCGTCCGGGCAGCTGAACCAGCTCGCGGACGGCTCCCGCCAGGTGGCCGCCGGCGCGTCCGCCCTCGCCGCGTCCGCACCGCAGCTAACCAACGGCATCG
The DNA here is from genome assembly GCF_021653975.1 of Amycolatopsis sp. GM8. Classification (GTDB taxonomy): domain Bacteria; phylum Actinomycetota; class Actinomycetes; order Mycobacteriales; family Pseudonocardiaceae; genus Amycolatopsis_E. The sequence goes on from NZ_JAJKFK010000004.1 coordinate 865,242, forward strand.
CGCAGGCCTCCGACGGCGCGAACTCGCTGTCGTCCGGCGCGGCCCAGCTCGACAGCGGCGAAAAAACCGCGCTGGACGGCACGAACCAGCTCTCGGCGGGCGCGAACCAGTTGCGGGACGGGCTCAACGAGGGCCTGAAGCAGATCCCGAACCCGGACGACCCGCAGCGCGCCGCGACCGCGGACACGATCGCCGACCCGGTGACCGTCGACTCGGCCGGGCTCGCGTCCGCGGGCACCTACGGCGCCGGGCTCGCCCCGTTCTTCATCGCGCTGGCGACCTGGATCGGCGCGTTCGTGCTGTTCCTGTTGCTGCGCCCGCTCTCGGCCCGCGCGCTCGCCGCCGGGGTGGCGCCGCTGCGGGTCGCGATCGGCGGCTGGCTCGCGGCCGCGGTGCTCGGCATCGCGCAGGTGCTGGTGCTGTTCGGCGCGGTGACCTGGCTCGTCGGCATCCACGTCGCCCATCCGCTCGCCGCGATCGGGTTCGCGATCCTCGCCTCGCTGACGTTCACCGCCATCGTGCACGCGCTCAACGCGATGTTCGGCGCGGTCGGCAAGTTCCTGGGACTCGTCCTCCTGGTGCTCCAACTGGTCAGCGCGGGCGGTACCTTCCCATGGCAGACCCTGCCGGACGCGCTCTACCCGCTGCATCTGGTGCTGCCCATGGGCTATGTCGTCGATGGGCTGCGGCACCTGTTCTACACCGGCGCGTCGCCGCAGAGCCTGCTCGACATCGGGGTGCTGTGCGGCTGGCTGGCCGCGGCGCTCGCGGTGTCGGCGCTCGCCGCGCGCAGGCAGCGCGTGTGGACCGTGTCGAAGCTGAACCCGGAGCTGGCCCTGTGACCTCCCGAGCCGGACGCACCAAACAGCGGCTGTTCGAAGCGACGCTGAAGCTGGCGTCGAGCCGGGGCCTGGTCGGGCTCACGGTCGACGAGATCGCCGCCGAGGCCGGTGTCGCGAAAGGCACGGTGTACTACAACTTCGGCAGCAAGGACCAGCTCATCGACGCGCTCCTGCGCTACGGCGTCGGGCAGCTCGCCGACCGGCTGCGGGCACAGGCCGGGGAGCCAGACCCGGTCGCCGGGCTCGAGTCCCTTGTGGACGAAGGACTCGCGTTCATCGCGGAATACCGGGGTTTTTCGCAGATCCTGGTGAGCGAGATGTGGCGGACACCCGGCCAGTGGCACGAGACGCTGACGCTGCTGCGCGAGGAGATCATCTCGATCGTCGAAGAACAGCTGCGGCGGATCGCGGACGCGGGACGGCTGCCCGAAGGCGTCGAGATCCCGACCGCCGCGGCGGGCCTGTTCGGCACGCTGCTCGTCGTCGCCCTGGACTGGCAGGTGTTCCAGCCGCGGCGCACCCGGGCCGACGTGCGCGACGGGGTGCTCGCCCTGCTGCGCGGGTTCACTCGCTGAGTCAGCGCACCAGCGGCCGGGACAGGCCCACCTGGTGCAGCGAGGTGGGGCGGCCTTCGACGGCCCGGTTCACCGCGAACAGGATCGCGCCGGACAGCTCGGCATGCGCGAGCGGGCGGGAGTTGTCGAGCTCGGACACCGCGCCGACCATCACCAGTTGCGTCGGGTGCGCGGTGAGCAGCGGCTCGGGTTCGACCGGCGGCCCGCCCGCGCCACGCACCTCCACGACCGGCGCGTGCGGTGTCAGCAGCCGTTCGCACGCACCCAGCACCGAACGCCGGTACTGCTCGTGCACCCACGCCACCATCAGGTCCGCCGGCCCGCCGAGCGCCGCCTCCGCCTTCTTCGCCAGCTCACGCGGCCGGTCCCAGTGCGACTCGACCCACAGCGCCCGGCCCGGTTTGCGCCCGCCGCCGGTGCCGGTACCGTTGGTCGGCCGGTGGCCGCGCGGGCGCAACGCCTTGAGCGCCGCGACGCCCTGCTTCGGTTCCGGGACCGCGATCGGACTGTAGCGGCGCGACGGGAGGACGACGTGCCAGCCTTCCCGGACCAGTGTTTCCGCCACTTCGGACAGCATGCCGGTGCCCGCCAGAATCAACGCTCGCCTGCCTGCCATGTCCTGACGCTACCGCCGGACCACCCCGTTCGCAGGTCGCTATCCGGGCATTTTTCTGTTGGAAACACAGCATTCACACGACTATTTCGCGAATTGCTGACAGCAGGTGGCTAACCCCAGTCCTTGGACTCGTCGAACGCGTGGGCCTGAGTGAGGCTGAACCAGTTACCGGAATCGTCCCGGAACACGGCTTCCACCCCGTACGGCCGTTCGGCCGGTTCCTGCAGGAACGTGACACCGCGTGCGGACAGCTCTTCGAAGGTCTTGCGGCAGTCGGCGGTCGCCCACACGCCCGAACCGAGCGCACCCTTGGCGATCAGGTCGCGCACGACCTTTTCGGTTTCCGGGTCGTGCTGCGGCGGGCCCGGCCGCATCAGGATGAATTCCAGGTCCGGCTGGCCGGGCGGGCCCACGGTGAGCCAGCGGAAGTCGCCGACCTGCAGATCCTGCCGTACCTCGAAACCGAGCTTCTCGGTGTAGAACGCCTTCGCCGAATCCTGGTCCAGGACGTAGATGTTCGCGTGGGAAAGTCGTCTGATCATGCCCAGACCGTAACCGCTGCGGCGGCCCGGGCGCTTATCCGAAAGTGCTGGGCCTGGTCCACATCATCAGGTAACAGCCGGGGACCGCGGGCGCCCCGTTCGCCGCCCGGTACTGCGAGGGCGACTGCCCGGCCAGTTCGGTGAAGCGGCGGCTGAACGTGCCGAGGCTGGTGAACCCCACGGCCAGGCAGATCTCGGTGACCGTGAGGTTCGCCGAGCGCAGCAGATCCTGGGCGCGTTCGATCCGGCGCCGCGTCAGGTACGCCTTCGGCGTCTCGCCGTAGGCCGCCGCGAAGCAGCGGATGAAGTGGTAGCGGGACCACCCGGCGACCGCGGCGAGCCGCTCGATGTCGAGCGGCTCGGCGTAGTGCGCGTCCATCCAGTCCTTGGCCCGCCGCAGATGCGCGACGGACGGCTGGCCACCGCCCGCCGACGCCGCCCGGGTGCGCACGAGTGTCGAACTCGGCGTCCTGACCGTCGGACTCGCGGTCCCGAGCGTCGGACTCGGCGTCGTGGGCGTCGGACTCGCGGGCATCAATGCGCCGCGTCGTTCCAGGAGCGGCCGAAGCCGACCGAGACCTCCAGCGGCACGTTCAGCTCGGACGCGGCGCCCATCTGCTTGCGCACCAAGGCTTCCACCTCGCCGTGCTCGCCGTCCGCGACCTCGAGCACCAGTTCGTCGTGCACCTGCAGCAGCAGCCGGCTGCGCAGCCGCGACTCCTTCAGCGCGCGCTGCACACCCAGCATCGCGACCTTGATGATGTCCGCGGCGCTGCCCTGGATCGGTGCGTTGAGCGCCATCCGCTCGGCCATCTCGCGGCGCTGCCGGTTGTCGCTGTTGAGGTCGGGCAGGTACCGGCGGCGGCCGAAGATCGTCTCGGTGTAGCCGACCTTGGCCGCCTCGACGACGATGTTCTGCAGGTAGTCGCGCACGCCGCCGAACCGCTCGAAGTAGTCGTCCATCAGCTCGCGCGCCTCTTCGGTGGTGATGCGCAGCTGGTTGGACAGCCCGTAGGCGGACAGCCCGTACGCCAGGCCGTAGTTCATCGCCTTGATCTTGGCCCGCTGGGCGCCGGTGACCTCGCCCGGTTCGCACGAGAACACCTTGGCCGCGGTGGCGGCGTGGAAGTCGAAACCCGACTGGAACGCCTCGATCAGCGCGGCGTCCTCGGACAGGTGCGCCATGATCCGCATCTCGATCTGGCTGTAGTCCGCGGTCATCAGCTCGGCATAGCCCGCGCCGACGACGAACGCGTCGCGGATACGGCGGCCCTCGTCCGTGCGGATCGGGATGTTCTGCAGGTTCGGGTCCACAGAGGACAGTCGCCCGGTGGCCGCGATGGTCTGGTGCAACGTGGTGTGGATGCGCCCGTCGTCGGCGATCGACTTGATCAGGCCCTCGACGGTGACCCGCAGCCGGGTCGCGTCCCGGTGCTCCAGCAGATGCTGCAGGAACGGGTGCTCGGTCTTCTCGAACAGCGTCTGCAGCGCGTCGGCGTCCGTGGTGTAGCCGGTCTTGGTGCGCTTGGTCTTCGGCATCTGCAGCTCGTCGAACAGCACGACCTGCAACTGCTTGGGCGAACCCAGGTTGATCTGCTTGCCGATCACCCGGAACGCGTCGGCCTCGGCCTGGCGCACGCGGCTCGCGTAGTGCTCCTCGAGCTCGGTGAGCTGCTCGATGTCCACCGCGACCCCGGCGGCCTCCAGCTCGGTGATGACCTCCAGCAGCGGCAGCTCGATCTCCTGCAGCAGCCGGGTGCCGCCGATCTTGTCCAGCTCGGTGCTCAGCGCGCCGGCCAGTTCCGCCACCGCGCGCGCCTTGACCAGCTCGCCCTGGATCAGCTTCTCGTCGCCGTTCTCGCCGTCGAGCAGCGACAGCTGCCCGTCGTCCTGGTCGTCCTCCGAGCGCAGCTCGCGGTGCAGGTAGCGCAGCGCCAGGTCATCCAGCTCGAAGGAGCGCTGGCCCGGCCGGACGAGGTACGCGGCGAGCGCGGTGTCCAGGTGCAGCCCGGCGCACGTCCAGCCGCGGGCGAGCACGGCGTGCAGCGGGACCTTCAGCGAGTGGCCGACCTTGCGCATCTTCGGGTCGGCGAGCCAGGCCGCGAGCGCCTGCTCGTCCTGCTCGTCCAAAGTGGACAGATCCAGGTACGCACCCTGCCCGTCGGCGGCCGCGAACGTGATCGACTGCGCGTCCGCCGCCACCGAGGCACCGGTGACGCGGAAGGACAAACCGGTCGGTGTGCCGGGTTCGGCATGCTCGGCGAGCCAGGCCGCGAGCCCGCCGGTCGGCAGCGCCGCGCCGTCGACCTCGAAACCCTGCTCGGCCTCGGGTTCGGCGCTCTGCAGGGTCGCGAACAGCCTGTCCCGCAGCACGCGGAACTCCAGCTCGTCGAACAGGTGGTGCACCGCCTCGCGGTCCCACGCGCGCAGGCCGAGGTCCTCCGGCGTGACGTCGAGCGGGACCGTACGGACCAGCTCGGTGAGTTCACGGTTGAGCGTCACCGACGACAGGTGGGCCCGCAGCGCGTCGCCGACCTTGCCCTTCACCTCGTCGACGCGGTCGATCAGGGTGTTGAGCGAGCCGAACTGCTGGATCCACTTGGTAGCCGTCTTCTCCCCCACCCCGGGGATGCCCGGCAGGTTGTCCGACGGGTCGCCGCGCAGCGCCGCGAAGTCCGGGTACTGCTCGGGGCTCAGGCCGTACTTCTCGGTGACCCCGGCCGGGTCGTAGCGGACCAGGTCGGACACCCCCTTGCGCGGGTAGAGCACCGTGACGGAGTCGTTGACCAGCTGCAGCGCGTCCCGGTCACCGGTACAGATCAGCACGTCGAAGCTCTCTTCGACCGCCTGCGTGGTGAGCGTGGCGATGATGTCGTCGGCCTCGAAGCCCTCTTTCTCCATCGTCGGCACGCCGAGCACGCCGAGCACTTCCTTGACGAGGTCGACCTGGCCGCGGAACTCGTTCGGTGTCTCGGAGCGGCCTGCCTTGTACTCGGTGTACCGCTCGGAGCGGAACGTCTGCCGCGAGACGTCGAACGCCACCGCCAGGTGCGTGGGGTGCTCGTCGCGCAGGAGGTTGATGAGCATCGAGGTGAACCCGAAGACGGCGTTGGTGGTCTGCCCGGTCTTCGTCTTGAAGTTCTCCGCGGGCAGCGCGAAAAACGCGCGGTAGGCCATCGAATGGCCGTCGATCAGCAACAGCCGGGGCCGGTCGCCCGGCGCCAGTGTCGCTGTGGCGTTCGCTACGGATTGGTTCTGCCTGGTGCTCACGGGAGCGAGTCTAGGGTGAGGGTCTGACAGTCTCGCCTGTCGTATCGCTTTAGGCCCGCACTCAGCGAGCGCGACGGAGGAGCCTTCGCGCAGGAGGACCGACGGGGTGCGGGATCCCCCGCAAGACACAGAGGAGCCGTGCGTGACCGAACAGGTGTCGGAGGAAGTCCTCGCCCAGTTCACCGGAGTCGACCAGACGTCCGCTGAGCAGCAGCTCAACGCCAAGATCGGGCTGACCCTCGTCGAACTGAGCCCGGAGCGGGTGGTCGGCACGATGCCGGTGGACGGCAACCGCCAGCCGTACGGGCTGCTGCACGGCGGGGCGAACGCGGTGCTGGCCGAGGCGCTGGGCTCGACCGTGGCCGCGCTCAACGCCGGTCCGGACAAGATGACGCTGGGCTTCGAGCTGTCCTGCACGCACCACCGCGGTGTCCGCGACGGCATCGTCACCGGGACGGCGGTGCCGGTGCACGTCGGCCGCGGCACGATCACCGCGGAGATCGTGCTGACCGACGAGTCCGGCCGCCGCACCTGCACCGCCCGGCTGAGCTGCATCGTCCGGGGCCTGCCGAAGGACTGACGGCACCGGCCCGCACCGGACAGGAGTTGTGTCATTTCTTGACCCGGTCCCACCTACGACTGAAACTGAGTCACTGACCATGCCGGTCTAGACCATTCCGTCGTAGGAGGTCCCGTGTCGCCCCGTCGTCGTGGTGTTCTGGTGTCGTTGCTGGCGTTGCTCGCGGCGGGTGCCGTCGTCGTGCCGACCGCGGAGGCGGCCGGCACTCAGTACGTCGCGATGGGGAGTTCCTTCGCGGCCGGGCCCGGGATCCCCTCCGCGCAACCGGGCAGTCCGCCGGCGTGCGCGCGTTCCGACCACAACTACCCCAGCCTCGTCGCCGCGCGGCTCGGGCTGCCGCTCACCGACGTCAGCTGCAGCGGCGCCACCACCGCCAACGTGCTCGACACCGCGCAGGCCGGGCAGCCGCCGCAGATCCAGGCCGTCGGCGCCGACACCAGGGTCGTCACCGCGACCATCGGCGGTAACGACGTCAACTATCTCGGCAGCCTGGACACCTACTCCTGTCAGAACAGCGGCGGCACCAACTGCGGCACCGTCGACCAGGGCGCGATCAACGCGAACTTCGACGACCTGCGGCGCCGCCTCGAGAACGTCGCCAACGCCGTTCACCAGCGTGCCCCGCAAGCGAAGATGATCTTCGTGGAGTACTTCACCATCGTCCCGCCCGGCGGGGCCTGCAACGGCGTCCCCCTCACCGGCGACCAGCTGGTGTTCGAGCGCAGCATCGCGACCCGGCTCTCCGACTTCACCCGCGCCGCCGCGACGAACACCGGCTCCACGGTCGTCCAGCTCGCGGACGCGAGCCAAGGCCACGACTCCTGCGCGGCCGCCCCATGGGTGGAGAAGTACACCGCACCCCCCGGCCGCAGTTCGTACCACCCGAACGAGGCCGGCATGGCCGCGGCGGCTTCCCTGGTGGAAACCGCGTTCGGGGTCGCGGGGGTCACCGCGCGTTCCTGAGAAGCCCACCAACGAAAGGACCCCCTCGCCCACGTGGCGAGGGGGTCCGTTTCACGCCGGGTCACGCGACGCCGAGGTACGCCTCCTTGATGGAGTTGTCCGCCAGCAGTTCCTTGCCGCCACCCTGCCGCGTGATGCGCCCGGTCTCGAGCACGTACGCGCGGTGCGCGCGGGAGAGGGCCTGCTGGGCGTTCTGCTCGACGAGCAGCACCGTGGTGCCCTGCTGGTTGATCTCGGTGATGATGCGGAAGATCTGCGCGATGAACTGCGGCGCGAGCCCCATCGACGGCTCGTCCAGCAACAGCAGCTTCGGCTTCGCCATCAGCGCCCGCCCGATCGCGAGCATCTGCTGCTCACCACCCGACAGGGTGCCGCCGTGCTGCGAACGCCGCTCCTTCAACCGCGGGAACAGCTCGTACACCCGCTCCAGATCCGGACCGAGGTTCTTGCGGTCCTTGCGCGCATACGCGCCCATGTCGAGGTTCTCCGCCACCGTCATGCCGGGGAACACCCCGCGGCCTTCGGGCACCTGGGAGATCCCGCGCACCACCCGCAAATCGGCGCGCAGCTTCGTGATGTCCTCGCCGGCGAACGTGATCGAGCCCGCCGACAGCGGGCGGATCCCGGAGATCGCCCGCATCGTGGTGGACTTGCCCGCCCCGTTCGCGCCGATCAGCGCGACGATCTCGCCTTCGCCGACGGTGATGGACAGCTCCGACACCGCCTGGATCCGGCCGTAGTGCACGGAAATCCCGGACAGCTCAAGCAACGTCATCGTCAGGCACCCCCAGATACGCGGCGATCACCGCGGGGTTCTCCCGGATCTCGGCAGGCAGCCCCTCGGCGATCTTCTTCCCGAACTCCAGCACCACGATCCGGTCGGTGACGCCCATGACGAGCCTCATGTCGTGCTCGATGAGCAGGACCGTGTAGCCGTCGGCGCGGATCTTGCGGATCAGCGCCATCAGCTGCTCTTTCTCCGCCGGGTTGAACCCGGCCGCCGGCTCGTCGAGGCACAGCAGCTTCGGCTCGGTCGCCAGCGCCCGCGCGATCTCCAGCCGCCGCTGGTACCCGTAGGGCAGGTTCTTCGCCTTGTCCGCGGCCCGGTCGGCGATCCCGACGAACTCCAGCAGCGCCATCGCCCGGTCGACCGCCTGCTGCTCCTCGTGGTGGTGCCGCGGCAGCCGCAACAGCGCGCCGACCACGCTCGTCTTCGCCCGCGCGTCCGCGCCGACGACCACGTTCTCCAGCGCCGTCATCTCGCCGAACAACCGGATGTTCTGGAACGTCCGCGCGATACCGCGCTGCGTGATCTTGTGCCGGGAGGACTTGCCCAGCGGCTTGTCCTCCAGCAGCACCTGACCCGACGTCGGCCGGTACACCCCGGTCATCGCGTTGAAGCAGGTGGTCTTCCCGGCGCCGTTCGGCCCGATCAGGCCCAGGATCTCGCCGCGGCGGATCCCGAACGACACCGAGTCCAGCGCCGTCAGCCCGCCGAAGCGCAACGTCACGTCCCGCAGCTCGAGCAGGGTCTCGCCGATCTCGACCTGGATGTCGCGATCCGGCGCTACCGCGTCCGCGACCTCCGCCTCGTGCTCCGCCCGCTGCGCCGCCGACATGTGGGCGACCTCGCCGACGATGCCGCCCAGCTCCGTGGTCTGCTCGTTCGGCTCGGTCATTGGTTGCCTCCCGGCTCGGCCAGTGCGCTCTCCCCGCTGACCTGCTCCCCGCGGCCGATCAGGTGCTGGTACGCCTGCCGGCCCTTGGCGAGCAGGCGCTGGCGGGCGCCGAGCAGACCCTGCGGGCGGAAGATCATCAGGACGATCAGGGCGATCCCGAAGATCAGGTAGTTGTAGTCGGCGATCTGCACGAACCGCAGCGGCAGGTACGCCACGACGACCGCGCCGAGCAGCACCCCGACCTTGTTGCCCGCGCCGCCGAGCACGACCGCGGCGAGGAACAGCATCGAGGTGACCACGTCGAAGGACTGGTTGTTGACGAACCCGAGCCGCCCGGCGTAAAGCGCGCCGGAGAGACCACCGATCGCGGCGCCGATCACGAACGCCCAGATCTTGAACTTGTACGTCGACACGCCCATGATCTCCGCGACGTCCTCGTCCTCGCGGATCGCGACCCAGGCCCGGCCGACGCGCGACCGTTCCAGGTTCCCCACCAGCAACAGGACTATGACGATGATCGTGACGGTGAACCAGTACCACTGGGTCGCGTTCTCGAAGAACGGCTGGCCGGCGTTGTTCGTGCCGACCCGCTCGAACCCCGACTGGCCGCGCAGCGGTGTCACGTTGTCGGCCAGCAGCCGGATGATCTCCCCGAACCCGAGGGTGACGATGGCGAGATAGTCACCGCGTAATCGGAGAGTCGGCGTGCCGAGGATGATCCCGAAGATCATCGTGACGACCATCGCCAGCGGCAGCGTCCACAGGTAGGGCAGTTTGTGCAGCGACGAGTTCGGCGAAGTGAACAGCGCCGCGACATACGCGCCGACGGCGAAGAACCCGACATACCCGAGGTCCAGCAGGCCCGCCTGCCCGACCACGACGTTCAGGCCGACGGCGACCAGCGCGTAGCGGGCCACGTCGAACATCGCGGACGGGAAGTCCGTGCCGCTGGTGGCCAGGATGGGCGGGTTCAGCACCGGCAGGAAGTAGACCAGCACCACCACCGGGATGAGAAACGCCCACTGGGCCGGCCGGGACAGGTTGTTCCAGCGCTCCCTGATGTTCATACCCGTGCCTTCCCCAGCGACTCGCCGAGAATCCCGGTCGGCCGGAACATCAGCACGATGATCAGCACCACGAACGCGACGATGTCCTTCCACTCACCGCCGAACAGCGACTGGCCGTAGTTCTCCACCAGCCCGAGCACGAAACCGCCCAGCAGCGCGCCGCGCAGGTTACCGATCCCGCCGAGCACCGCGGCGGTGAAAGCCTTGATGCCCAACAGGAATCCGCCGTTGTAGATCGCGCCCTGCGGGATCTTCATCATGTAGAACAGCGCCGCCGCGCCGGCCAGCAGGCCGCCGACGAGGAACGTCACCACGATGACCCGTTCCTTGTTCACACCCATCAGCGTCGCGGTGTCCGGATCCTGTGCCACCGCACGGATCCCGCGGCCGAGGCGGGTCTTGTTCACGAAGTAGTCCGCCAGGAACCACAGCAGCACCGCGGCCACGAACAGGATGATGTCGCGATTGGTCACCACCGCGCCGAAGATCCTGAACAGCGGTTGCGGCTGCAGCAGCCGGATCTGCGGCTGCTGGTTCAGCCCGAAGATCAGCTTCAGCGCCTGCTGGATCGCGAACGACGCGCCGATCGCGGTGATCAGGAAGACCAGCCGCGGCGCGTTCCGGTTGCGCAGCGGACGGTACGCCACCCGTTCCAGGCCGACCGCGACCAGACCGGACGCCGCCATCGCGGCTATCCCGGCGAGGAGCAGGAACCCGATCACTTCGATCGTCGACAGGTGCGGGTCGGCGCCAGGTCTGAAGCCCAGCGCGTAGAAGGTGAGCCACGTGGCGAAGGTGCCGACGATGAACACCTCGGAGTGGGCGAAGTTGATGAGCTTCAGGACACCGTAGACAAGCGTGTAGCCCAGCGCGATGAGGGCGTAGATGCCGCCCTGCGCCAGGCCGTCGACGGTGTTGTTCCAGAACTGGCTCGCCAGACCGTGGACGTCGAACTGTATCCAGCTGTCGGTCTGGGTCAGGGCAGCGGTGATCGCGGGGTGCAAGGGTTCACTCTATTCCCGGGTACGGATCGGGCATGCACGCGGCGGTCGGCCGCGTGCATGCCCGTCGTCGGTCGATGACTGCTAGCTGATCTGGCCGTTGTTGACGATCTTGCCGTTCTCCACCCGGTAGCTCCACACCGGCGTGTCGGACAGCTCGCCCTTGGCGTCCCACTTGAAGTGCTTCGTCAGGCCCTGGCCATCGTAATTCTTGACGAAGTTCAGCAGCCCGGCCCGGTCCTTGATACCCGAGTCGATGCCCTTGAGCAGGATGGTCGTGACGTCGTAGCCCTCGGGCGAGTACGTCCCCGGGTCCGCGCCCTCGGTCGCCTTGAAGGCGGCCGTGAAGTCCTTGAAGTTGTCCTCAGGGACACAGGGGCAGGTGAAGAAGGCGTTGTTCGCGCCGGCGCCCGCGCCCTTGACGAACTCCGGGTCCTTCACGCCGTCCGGTCCGACGAACTTCGCGGTGACACCCTTGTCGTTGAGCTGCTGCGCGAACGGGCCGGCCTCGGGGTAGTAGCCCGAGTAGAAGACCGCGTCCGGGCTCTCCGTGGAGATCTTGTTGACCACGGCGGAGAAGTCGGTCTGGCCGGTCTTCACCTTGTCGGTGCAGCTGGCCTTCGAGCCGAGCGCCTGGGTGACCTGGGCGGCCAGGCCGGTGCCGTACTCCGAGTCGTCCTCGATGACACAGACCTTGTTGGCCTTGAGGGTGTCGGTGAGGAACTTCGCCGCGGCCGGTCCCTGCACCGCGTCGTTGCCCATGCCGCGGAAGAAGGTCTTCCAGCCGTTGTCGGCGAGCGCCGGGTTGGTGGCCGACGGGGTGACCGTGACGAGGCCGGCCTGGTTGAACAGGTTGCCCGCGGCCTTCGACTCACCCGAGAAGGGCAGGCCGACGACGCCGATGATGTCGGCCTCGCTGATCACCTGGGTGACGATGCCGGGGGCCTTGTCGGGCTTGCCCTCGGTGTCGAACTGCTTCAGGGTGACCTGGCAGCCCGGGTTGGCCTGGTTGTGCTGCTTCACCGCGAGATCGGCGCCGCGCAGGATGTTCTGTCCCAGCGCCGCGCTCGACCCGTTGATGGTGCCCGCGTACGCCAGGGAGACGCCGGAACAGACGGCCTTACCGTCGCCGGCCGGGTTCGCCGCGTTAGCCGCCTGTGACGGCGCCGCGGCGGAGCTGTTGGTGTTGCCCGACGAGCTTCCCTCGTCCCGCGCCGCGCAGGCGCCCAGGACGAGCGATGCCACCGCCGCCAGCACGATGACTCCGGTGAGTCGTGCTCTTGACACTCGTTTCCTCCCAATGCCCGGTCTGCCGCATTTGGTGTGCGGCTGTCCCCAAATGCGTGGGAACCTGACTGGCCGCAAAACGTAGCGGTCCACCGCCGGGTTGCACAGCGATACTCACCGTCTTGTATCCACATCGTGACGGTCGTCACAAGTGTTTATGCACGGTTTACACCCGGTTGCCGGAAAGCAACAACCGGGTGATAACAACCTGTAGCGACCGCTCATCCGAGCGGGTTAACGGGCTAGCGCTGGCCGATGCTTTCGACCACGGCCTGTGCGACTTCCTTCATCGTGGTGCGCCGGTCCATCGCGGTGCGCTGAATCCAGCGGAACGCGTCGGGCTCGGTCAGGCCCTGCTGGCTCATCAGCAGGCCTTTGGCGCGGTCGATGACCTTGCGGGTCTCCAGCCGGTCGGTGAGCCCCGCGACCTCGGCCTCGAGTGCCTGCAGCTCGGAGAACCGGCTGATGGCGAGCTCGATGGCCGGTACGAGGTCGCGCTTGGCGAAGGGTTTCACCAGGTAGGCCATCGTGCCCGCGTCGCGGGCGCGCTCGACCAGGTCGCGCTGGCTGAAGGCGGTGAGGATGACGACCGGGGCGACCCGGTCGCCGGTGATCTTCGAGGCCGCCTCGATGCCGTCCAGCTTGGGCATCTTGACGTCCAGGATCACCAGATCGGGCCTGAGTTCGGCGGCGAGCTTGATGGCCTCCTCGCCGTCGCCCGCCTCCCCCACCACCTGGTAGCCCTCTTCGCGCAACATCTCGACGAGGTCGAGTCGGATCAGTGCTTCGTCTTCGGCGACGAGCACCCGACGCTGCGGCTCAGTGGCGACGCCGCCTGCCTCGGCAGCCTGTTCGGTCACCGGGGTCCTCCTGCGTGCTCGACGGGACAAGAATGCGGCGTACCGCGAACCATCAGCCTACCGGGAACGATCCAGAACGTGAGGATGGTGTTCACCACGTGGCACGGACGGGCCAGGCCGGGTAAGCGCCCGTTACAGAGGGCTACCCCCGCTGGTCGAGACCCGGGCGGCGGCGCGTAGAGTCTGGCGGCGCCGCCCCCGTAGCCCAACTGGCAGAGGCAACGGATTCAAAACCCGTCCAGTGTGAGTTCGAATCTCACCGGGGGCACTCCCCCACACTAGCCAGAATCGGCCCCTCACCAGCAAGAACAGGGTGAGGGGCCGATCTTGTGTCATCCGGCCGTGTCCGGTTCTGTCCGGCCATCGTCGGCCGCCTGCGGTCTATTCGCGGTCTCGCCGGACTCCGCTCCGGACGGGAGTTCGAGCACCCGCTCGATGCGCTCACGGGCGCTGGCCTCCTGCCCCGCCAGCACCTTCGCGTAGATCCGGTGCAGCACCGCGACGGAATGCCCGGCCCATTCCGCGACCTGAGTAGAGGGCACGCCAGCCGCGAGCCACGTGGACACGCACGCGTGCCGAAGGTCGTACGGCCGCTTACCGAGCACGGATTCGTACTCGGCGTCCGTGAGCGCCGCTTTCCGAGCCTTGTCCCACACGCGCGCCACAGTCGATTCGGCGAGATCCTTTCCGAGCAGGCTCCGGAATAACCGTCCGTCGCTCGCGGTGCCGAACCGTTCCAAGTGCGCGTGCAGCAGCTCGGTCAACTGCGGCGGACACGGAACCGTCCGCACCTCTCCCCTCCCCCGCTGTTTGAGCTGCCGCCGGTCCCGTCGAGTTCCCGAATCGGTCCATGCGGCCCCAGCGATCGGCGCCGATTCCGAAAGCAGCAACTCGCCCCAACCCTTCTCCGGCAACGCGAGATCCCCTTTTCGCAGCATTGCCGCTTCCTCGGGCCGGAGACCGCCGTAGTACATCGCGCCGAAATAGGCCACGAGTCCGGGTCCGGCTGACCGCCGCGGTTGCCCCTCGACCTTCTGCGCCTCGACAGCCGCGAGAAGCTTCGTCGCGTGCGTCGGGTTGATCACCACTCGTTTGTCGATTGCCTGGTTCTGCTTCGGCGGCGTCCACTTCACATCCGGAATCCGGTTCTTGCCGAGCAACTTTTTCTCTACGGCGAGGTCTAAAGCGTTATACAAGACAGCTCGTTTCCGGGCCACGGTCTTCGCGGCGGCCGGTTTGCCGTCCATCTTCAACGCGAGCGCGTCGAGCACAGCGCGGACTGCCGAGAGATCATCGAGCCGGGAAACGCTCACCGTGTTCGCAGCAAGCCATTTCAGCGCGGCTTCGATCTCGCGCGGCTTCGCGGTGCTGCGACGGCTGGTGTTGAATGCCCAGCCGGTGAGCGCTTTCCGCAGCACCTTGTCATCCGGCTTTCCCCGGGTGGTCGCCAACATCGCCGTGGTTACGGTGGCGAGCGCGTCGGCGTTGCCCGCGCGGGACTTGGCTGCCGCGCGGGTCCACTTCTTATCCACATACTCGACGGCGAACGAAAACCAGCTCTCGTTCTTCACCTCGCGCCCCATTGAGACCGGCAGACCGTCCGACTTCCGGAAGGCTTCCCCGCGCTTCTGAGCGGACAGGAGCTGCGAGTGGAACGACTCTGCGAGTCCCTTCGTGGCGTAGGTATCCGACCAAACTTTCTTCTCAACGACCCACCGGACAGTGTAGGAAATCTTGCCGATCCGCGCTCCCTTTCGAGGCTTCCCAACCTTTTCGCGAATAGTCCAGATTTGGACGTCGAAGGTGTTTTCCATCAGGCAACCTCCTCACATGAATCGAGCCACGATTCGAGGTCGATTCGGCGGACTCGGATCTCCCCGTTCGGGAGCTTGATACAGCGCGGCGCGCGTCCCTTTGCCCGCCATTCGTAGAAGGTCGAGCGGGCTACTTCGAGTTCCTCGCAGAGTGCGGCGATGGTCAGGTGCTGGCGTGTGGTGGCCATGGGTGGCGGTGCTCCTCGCGACGGTGGTCGGTGTGGTCGGCGAGTCGCGTCATGGCTCTGCCCTCCTGGGGTAGCGGATGTGGTCGGTCGGGATTCCTCCGCTACCTGCGCTACCTGTGCTACTTCGCAGGTCAGAGGGGTAGCGGATACGGCGGGGGTAGCACTTACATGTGCTACCTACTGTCTGTGATGGGCGGTGACGCTCCGGAGGTAGCACTGAGATGTGCTACCTCCCCCGGATCCGCTACCGCGCTGACCTGGGCGGTAGCACTGGTAGCGGAGGTAGCGGCAGGAGGCAGGTAGCGCTGCCAGGCGTCGGCGAGTCCACCGGGGCCGTCGGCGCGGTAGCCCCGGCGCACGATCCCGCCGGGGAGCTTGACGTCCTTGGCCAGCACGCCGTAGGGCTTGAGGAATGCGGCCAGGCGCCGGGAGTCGAGGGCCTTGCCGTCCAACTCCGCCCAGGGGGATTCGTCCAGCTCGTGCAGGGCGGCGAGGATGTCGTCGGTGGTGAGCTTGTCGGTGTCGCGGGTGGTGTAGAGGTCGCGTAGGTCGGCGAGCAGTTGCAGGCGTTGTCCGCCGCCGTTGCGGTCAGTGTTGGCGACCTCAACGAAGTGCAGGCAGGCGGCGCGGGCGGTGTCGGGCCAGTGCCCGCCGGCGGCGTCGGCAATGGCGATCAGGGGTCGCCAGATCTCCGCGGCCCGGTCCCGCACGCCGGGCGGCATGACGGGTCGGCCGCGGCTGACCTTGTCCGTGACCGACCCGACCCACCCGGCGAGTGCCTCGCGCAGCGGCGCGGCCTCGGCTTCGACTTCTTCTTCCCAGAACTCGCCGACTTCTTCGTCGTGGCGGCGGCGTTTCATGTGGATGGTGATGGCGCGGGTGGTGATGGTGTCGGGCATGTTCCCGGCAATGCCCGCCAAAGCGGCGGGGGCGAACACGGGGAACCGTTGCACTTTCATGGCTTTGGCGTCGCCGACGCAGCGGGCGACGGTGGCGCCGCGCTTGTATCCGGCGTTGAGCAGGCCGCGCAGGTCTTCGTTGTTGCCGCCGCTTTTGCCGCCGAAGATGGTGTCGACTTCGTCGAACAGGATGGTGATCGGGCCGTCGTTGACCATCCGGAACAGGGCGGCGGTGGTCGCGGAGAACGTCATTTCCGGTGCCCGCACGAGGAACTGCGCCACCTCCAGCACACGGGTCTTGCCGGATCCGGGTTCCACGGAGGACAGGATCAGGCGGGGTGTGACGTAGAAGTGGTCCGCGGCGTGGGTGTGGGCGTACCAGAGGGCGAGCATGGGTGCACAGTGCTCGGACGGGAAGACGTTGAACCGCGCGGTGAAGTCCCGCACCCGGTCGAGTACCTCGTGCCCGGTGGCGATGACCCGGTTCGCTGCCCGCCAGATCTGCTGGCAGTTTTCCGTACAGAAGTCGTCCGATGGCGAGTCACCCAGCTCCCGGCCGCACTGGATGCACGCGCCCGGCGCGCCGGGCGGATCGTCGATCAGGTCATTGATCGCGGCCACCGTATCGGCGGTGGCGTCGGGTTGGTGCATCAGGCTGCCTCCAATCGGGTGGTCGCGGCGGGGTGCACGAGCGGGGCGAGGATCGCGGCCGCGAGCGGTGGCGGTACGGCGTCGCCGATCTGCCGGTATTGGGCGGACTTGCCGCCCTGCCACGGGTAGTCGGCCGGGAAGCCTTGCAGGACACCGGCTTCGGCGACGGTGACCCGCCGCCGACCCTGCCCGTCGACTTCGTGGAACTCCACGGTGTTGGCGCGCTGCCCGAAGAACACGGTCCCGGCGGGCTCGTCGAGGCCGCGGGCGCAGGCGTTGTCCTGGCTGCCGTTGCGCATCACCCAGTGCCCGACCTTCCCGGTGATCGTGGTCGCCGGTTCTCCCGGTTCGCGGATGGTGCGCGTGCCTAGGTCGCCCCCGTCTGAGTAGTTGGAGCGCAGCGCCCACGCCCCGACGTTGCCGGTGAGGGTGGGTGAGGGCGCCTCGCAACCCCGTTCGTAGGGCACGGTGCGGCCTCCCCCGACACGGCTGTTGTTGCCGGTGGACACGACGACTTCGTGCAGGTGCTGGCGGGCCGCGTAGTTGCCGAACACCTCGGCGCCCCCGGTGTCGGTTCCGCCGGCGGTGATGGTCCAGGCGGGTCGTGCGGGCAGGCCCCACCCGAGCGCATCGGCCATCGACACCGGCGGGGGCAACGGATCCCCGAACAAGTCCGGCTCGGTCTCGACCTCCCGCCCGGCCCGGTACTCCTGATGCGTCGCGACCGGGGGCATGACCGGGAGCCCGTCGCGGCGGGCGATGAGGATCGCCCGGCGGCGGGTCTGCGGGACCCCGTAACACTCCGCGGCCAGGACACCGCACCACACCCGATACCCGAGTTCCCGCAACAGGCTCGCGGCGTGCTCCCACAGCGGCAACACCGGCGGCACCTGCTCCAGCGCGACCCACCGGGGCCGAAGCGCATGCACGTAGCGCAGGGGTTCCGCGGTCAGCTTCGACCGCTCATCCGCCCAGGTCTCCTCGCGGGGACGGCGGCCGCGAGCGAACGCGGTCATGCGGGCGAATACCGCAGGTTTGTCCTTCTCTCCCAGCCGTTTCCCGGCCGGGGAGAACGACGTGCACGGCGGCGACTGCACCAGCCCATCCACCGGCCCCACACTCTGCAGATCCACTGTGGACACATCCGACTGGGTTCGGGCGTGCCCGGCGGCACGGGCGGTGGCGCACGCGTCGGCGTCGATCTCGAACGCGGTCACCCGGCCCCGATATCCGGCCTGCCGCAGGCCCTGGGACCAGCCACCGGGCCCGGCGAACCCTTCCACAACGTGCTCGGTCATCAGGCAGCCTCCTTGCGCTGTACGGGGTTGTTGGCGCCTTTGGTGAGCCCGGCGTCCACGACGCGGGCGACTTCACGGGCGGTGGGTGGCCAGTGCTGCGAGCCGATCAGGGTCTCTCCCGCGGCGGTCAGCTCGGCGCGGGCGGTGGCGGGGTCGATGAGACCGGCACCGACCTTGCGGCCGATGGTGTAGGCCGCGCTGGAGAGCACCTCGTTGTAGGTGCCTGGCGCGGCCTTGCGGACGCGTTCGCACTCGCCGCGTAGCGCCGCCGCCCCGTACGCGGATGGATTGGTGGAGCGGATGTGGACGGGCGCTGAGGTGGCTGTTGCGGGCCGTTCGGCGCAGGCTTGGACCAACCAGGCGGGCAACTCCGCGGGGTCGGTGTCGTCGATCAGCTCGTACGCACCCTCGGCGGTGACCGACCCGGGGGCCACCACGTATCCGCCCCCGGCGCGGGTGTCCACACAGGACGCGATCTGGCTTTGTGAGTTGCGCAGCCACACCCCGGCCGGGGCGCGGAAGTAGAGGTGCTGCCCACCGGAGGGGGTACTCACCGTGTAGGTCGTGGGGAGCGGGCCGCCGCGCTGTTCGGCGAGCGCGGCCAGCGCGTGCGCACCGCCTGGGCCGCGACCGTCCTTGTCGGTGTCGAGGTCGACGACGACCACCCGGGCCGGGCCGGTCGCGAGGCCGATGTTCCACGCGTCGGCGGACCAGCAGCGGCGGATACGGGAGGGATCGGTGGTGGCGCGGTTCTCCCAGTCCTTGACCGCGGGACGGCGCTTGGTGCCCGGGCGGAGCGGGAACACCGGCCACCCCATCGCGGCCAAATACAGGGCCCACTCCAGCAGCGCAGCAGCGGGCACGGAGGTAGCAGCGGCATCCATGGGTCTAGTCCTTCTCTCAAGTCGAAACACCCGCGGCACGGGCTCGGAACTGCGGTGACCGGGGACCAGGCGACGCTGTGGGTGGGCGGCCACCCGCGGCGCGGGTGGGGCTGCCGGGCCGCTCGGACGGTGAGCGTCGACGGGCGGCCCGGCAGCAGTCAACCGGCCCCGGCGGCGCCGGGTCTCAGGGCGCGGTGTTGGTGGTGGTGCAGCGCAGCGCGTAGGTGCGGTTTTCGGGCAGGTGGTGCACGACGAACCGGTGTTGGTGCAGCGCTGCCGCGACGCCGGTGATGGCGGGTAGTAGCCGCGGTGGGGCGAGGATGAGGACGGCGGGTTCGTGGTGGCGTTGCACGCGTCCGTCGTGCAGTGGGCGGAGTGACAGGAGCCGGGCGGGTTGCACCGTCCAGCCCCGGCCGTGGTGGGCGAGGTGGGCGCGGACTTCGCGTTCGTGGTGGGTGATCGCGTGGACGCTGTAGCCCTCGCGCAAGCCGAGTCCGACCATCACGGCGTCCCGTGGTGGGGTGGGGCAAGGTCGCCAGCCGGTCTCGTACACGAGGGCTCCCCCGGCCTGCTCGCACAGCGCCCGGTCGGGGGTGCCGTGGGTGATGCTCGGGTCCCGGGTGAGCACGACCCCGGTCACCTTCGCGGCGTCGTGGGTGAGGCAGAACGCGGTGACCGGCAGGGCGTGCTCGACGGCGAAGGCCGCGAGCCTGGTGTGCAGGGCCGGGAACGTGGTCGGCCAGTCGAAGCGGATGGTGAGGGTCCACACGCCCTCGGCGGACGCGACCTCGCGGTAGCCGCCGGAAGTATCACTGTGTGGGGTGGTCATCGAACCTCCGAATGGAAACGGCCCGTGCGGGAGGGCTGTGGGTGGTGGGCTGCCGGGCCGCCCGGAGACGCGTCGGACGGCCCGGCAGCGGTTCAAGCCGCCCCTGGTTATTCCGGGAGCTGGTAGCGCCAGAGCGTGACGCCGTCGATCTCGACGAGGTCGAGGTCAGCGCCGGTGGCGTCGGCGGGGATGCGCGCGGCTGCGGCGCCGCCGAACATGCGCATGGACCACAGTGCGCCGTCGCCGTCGCGGGCGATCGCGTAGAGATTCCCGTCGCCGAAATCGAACATGGCTGTCATCGATGTGCCTCCATTGGTTACTGCGGGTATTTGTGGGCAGGGTGGATCGCTGGGTGGCGGGGTGGGTGGATACGCGAGTGCCGGGTGAAAACCCACCCGGACATCCACCCACCCCATCCACCCGGGTTGAACTGCTGAAACACAGCCAGGGTGGATGGGGTGGACCGGGTGGATGGGACGCCGAGACCCCGGCTGGGGCCTGGTTTTCGGTTAGCTGTCCTCGTCGGTGACGTCGCGCTCGGCGAGGGCGTGGCGGACACGCTCCGTGCGCACCAGGGCGTAGCCGCCCTTGCTGCCCGGCTTGACCCCGCAGGCGTCGAGTTGCTTGGCCAGGGCCTCACCGGTGAGGTCCTGGTAGGGCTTCCACGCGGCGTCGAGACCGCGTAGCCAGCGGGCGACGTCGGCGGCGCGCGGCGCCTCCTGGTCGTGTTCCTCGCAGACCGCACGCACGTCGGTGAGCAGGTCCCGCTGGATCACGGGCCGGGCCTGGGTGCGCAGCGCCTTGGCCCGGTCGGCGATGTCGTGGCCCTGTTCGGTGGAGATGTAGTGCGTGCGCACGGTGACGTGGGTGGCGCCGCCGGGCAGGTCCATCGATTCGCCGGGGGCGAGCACGACGGTGCCGCGGTCCAGACCGGCCCGCAGGGCGTGCGGGGCGGCCCCGGTGTCCACCGGCGCCTCACCCAACGCCATTTTGGCGATGGACTCGGTGCCCACGTAGAGGCTGGCGCGGATCATGGCGCCTTCGCGGACCAGGACCGGGAGGTTGCGGTTGGTGGGGTTCTGTGCGAACTCCAGGAAGTGGATGTTCACCGCCCGGGCCTGGTCGTGCAGGGCTTGGGCGGCGCGGGCGGCGCGGGACTTCTTCCCGTCCCCGCCGATCTCCCCACCCTCGGGGTGTTCGGTGGCGCAGGTGTAGATCTTCTGCACCTCGTCGATCACCACGAACAGCGGTTCGAACCCGCTCCCGACTTGCGAGGATGTCCGGTCGATGTCGCCCTTGCGGCCCATCGCCCGCCATTTCTCGTAGCGGCGGCCCATCTCGGCGACGGCGGCTTCGAGCATGTCGCAGGTCGCGATGAAGTTCTCGTCCCCGGCGCCCTCGATCAGGGTGTCGGCGAGCCCGTCGAACATCGACCAGTCCCCGAACCCCTTCAAATCGGCGAGCCAGATCTTGCTGGTGGGGTCGAGGGAGATCCATAGCAGTAGCGCCCGGGCGGCGGCGGTCTTGCCCTGCTTCGACAACCCCGCGAGCAGTAGGTGCTGCTGCAACAGGTTCAGCTCGATCGCATCGCCCTTGAGCCCGACACCCCAGGGCATCCGGTCGCGGTAGATGTCCACCGGACCGAAGTCCTCCGCGAGCATCGGCGAGGGGGGAACGGCCTGGTCCAGGGCGCCGGAGTGCGCCACCCACAGGGTGAACACCCGCTCGGAGTCCGGGCTGCACTCGATGTGCACCTCGTGCTCCTTGCGGTCGAGGTTCCCGGCCAGCCGCTCCCGTACCCGCATCAGCTGCGAGACGGTGACCTGCGGCGGCAGGGTGATCTCCACCTGCGCACCCGGCCCGTAGGGGGTGATCATGCCCAGCATCCGGGCCCCGGAATCCGCGTCGTCCTTGATCGCGTCCCGCAACGGCTTGATCCCCAGGTCACGCAGCGCGGCGACCACGATCGAGGGGGTCAGGTTGACCACCTCACCGCGTGGGGCGAGCGGCACCGTCCACGAGGGGGCTTTGCCGGCCTTGCGGCCGACCCCGTGCAGGTAGGTCACCGCGAGCAGGCTCAACCCACCGACCAGGAACGAGAAATACCCGACGACCAGCCAATACGTCCACTTGATCACGCTGATGACCCCGGAGATCGGGGCCAGGATCAGCCCGGCGTCCCGGCTGGCGATCGCCAGCACGAACCCCAACACCAGCAGCAACACCGTCACCGTGCCGATCCCGACCGCGGCGGCCTTGGCCAGCCGGCCCGGGGCCTGCAACCAGTCCATGCGCCGCTTGTGGCGACGCTCGCGGGCCTGCTCGGCGCGGCACTCCCACTCCTCCAGCCGGTCCCACTCCCGGCTGGCCTCGAACGTGGCGATCATCCGCTCGTACCGGGCGTTCGTGCGCGACTCCCACACCCGCTTCGTCACAATCGCCGTACCACCGGCCACATAGGACACATGCCGGTAGACGGTCTTCGCGTGCTGGTGGGTCACCGCGGTGCGCACACCCCGGTAGACCGTGACCGCGTCCTTGCGATACAGCGCCAGCCGGGCCTTGGCCAGCTCCCGCTGCCGGGCGTTGTAGTCGGCGTCGGTGACGATCTCCCCCTCGATCACCTCCGCATCCGACACAGCCGGCGCGGACTCGCCCCGACGCGACGGCAGATAGTGCACCCGCGCCAACTCCCCGTCGGGTTCGTGCTCCTGGTTCGTGGTCACTTCCGGTCTCCCTCGCGGTGGTCGTCGCGCAACCGGCGGGCGTTCGCCGCCGAGCAGCGCAGGGTCTTACGGATCGACTCCGCCGAGCCCGGGTCGACGGTCCCGGCCTCGACCGCCGTCGCCAGCTCGGAGCGGAGTTGGTCGAACGAGCGGCCCGGCCGCCGGTCGATCCGCGGGGTGTTCTTCGGTGGGGTGGGGGTCGACTCGTGCAGGTCAGACCCGGTGTTCTGATCGGGATCGAGGGTGGCGACCCCGCCGTGTGCGGGCGGGGTCGAGTCGCTCTGGTCGCCCTCGACCTGCGGGGCCTGCCCGGTCGCCGTCGCGGCACCCTGCACCGCCAGGAGGTCGGCCAGTTCGCGGTCCCAGTCGGCCGACTCCCCAGCCACCGGGAGACCCGGCACGATCGCCGATTCCAGCCGCCCACGGTGGGCGAGCACATAGCGGCCGGGTGCGAAGACGAGACGGGCAGTACCGTCCGCGGCGATCTCCGCCACGGCGTGCCGCACCGCGGCCCGCCGCACACGGGTGACCTTCCGGGCGACGGCCCGTTCGATCCGCGCCGCGGTGCGTTCGGTGCGGGAGCGGAGCGGGGTGGCCAGGGTGAGTTGGTGTGCCCCGACCCCGGCCACCGACACAACGCCCATCACCACGCCGAACTCCCACCGGGACTCGAGCCCGTGCAACAGGTTCGCGGCGAACGCGACCGCGGCGAACGCCCCGACCCCGGCTTGCAACCACCCCACCGGCCGCTCCGGGTGTCGCCGCCGCGACACCAGCACGGCGATCGCGAATGCCCACATCCCGAGTTCGGTGATGCCCGGCAGGAGCACCCCGAGCCCGCTGCCGTACACATCACGCCCCCACACGGCCATGGCCGGGGCGGCGAGCACGAACGACAACAGCGCCACCGGGTAGATCAGCAGCTCCACCGTGCGTTCGGCCAGCCAGGACCGCACTGCCGACATCCGCGCCCGGCGGGTGTCGCCCCGCCGGTCTTTGTCCGCCCGGGCCTGCTCGGCACGCGCCTGCTCGTCCTCGCGGCGCTGCGCCGCGGCGGCAGCCCGCTCCGCGATCCGGACCTGCGCCGCCGCGGCGGCCTCTTCGCGTCGGATCTGCGCCTCGGTCAGCTTGTTCGCCCGGCGTTCCTCAGCCCAGCTCATCCCCACACACCCCTCTCCAGCTCGATTCGCAGGTCACGGGCGAGTACGAGGGGAAACACTCCGCGTACCAGCGCCAGCCTCGTTTGGTTGAGGTCTCGTGCCCACCCGCGGGCCTCGCCCAGGTCAGGCCAGTTCCCGGCGGCGACGGTCTCCCCGGCCGGGGTGGTCACCAGCACCGTCCACGTCCCGGCGATATCAGCGATCCGGGTCATCCGGCCCCACCTCCTGCGAGACGGCTGCAGAGGTTTTCGGCTGCCTGCTCCGGCAGGAGTCCCTTGTCGATCGCCGCCAACAGGGCATAGGCGTGCGCAACCTCCATCCGGCCGTCTTTCAAGAGAGCCGGGTAGCCCTTCCCGTTCTGCTTCTCGTTGTCGGCCGACACCTTCTCCAGCAGTTCGGCCGCCTTGGTCAGGTAGTGGCTCATCACGCATCCGCCTTTCCGTCCTCAGTGGACTCCTCGGCAACGGCCGTGCCTCGGGACTGCTGGTGGTGTTGCCGCATCTCGTTCGCCGCCCACCCCGCTGCGACCAGGACGGAGACCAGGGAGAACCAGGGCGACACTGTGGCGGCGAACCCGACCGGTGCGAGGACACCGGACAGTTCCAGGGCATGCCAGCCCAGCCACGACACCGTCCGGGTGGTGCGGGTCGGGTTCACCACACGCCCATACAGGGTGACCTCAGCCGCCTGCCGGGCCTCGACGTCAGTCGAGGGTTCGGTGTGTCCGTTGTGGCCGGTCGGCCCGGTCCCGGGGGTGTTGGTGGGCTGGTGTTCAGGTGTGGACATCGACGGCCTCCCCTCGAAAACCGGTGCTAGGCGGGAAAAACTGGTTGACCGGGCCGCGCGGTGCCGCAGTGGCCTGCCGGGCGGCGAACCCGTTGAGACGGCGCAGGGTCACCTCCAGCACCCGGGCGAGCAGCACCAGCGGAATCCGAACCAGGTGCAGCAACAGGAACACCCCCAGCGCGGCGAACTTGACCAAGACCCACGTCCCCCGCCGCTCCAACACCTCGAAAATGGACATCGGTGGTTCACCCGCCCAGGCTCGTGAGGAACACCGACACCCCGTGCACCACCGTGTGCACGGCATTCGCGGCCTGATGCGGCTGGTTGATCACCCACGCCAGCAGCGCGACCAACCCCAAGCCCAGCAGGAGCTTGCGCATAGTGTGTTTCTTCGGCAGTAGCGTGATATTCCTGCTCATGCGGCCACCTCCGTGGCGAGTTCGGTCATCGGGTCCGGGTCGGCCAGTTCGCCGCCCTCACAGCTCCAGCACTCACCCGTGGAGGTCGGCACGTAGTAGCCCACATCCACCCGGCAGGTCCGGCAGGTCCGGCGTGCCCGCAACGCCGCGGCGATCGCGGCGCGCTGCGCCGGGCTCGGCACACGCCGCTCCTTCGCTCGGTGCACCGAGAACAGCTCGGTCACCGTCTCGTGCGCATACGGCTTGAAATGCCGGAACACCAACAACGC
This sequence comes from Amycolatopsis sp. GM8, assembly GCF_021653975.1. Lineage (GTDB taxonomy): Bacteria > Actinomycetota > Actinomycetes > Mycobacteriales > Pseudonocardiaceae > Amycolatopsis_E. Next base: position 890,447 of record NZ_JAJKFK010000004.1, read on the forward strand.
CACCGGATCCGCCCCACCAGGACGCAACCCGGCCTCCCGCAACTGGGTACGAGTCAGCAGCGTCGACGGGGCCTCGCCCCACCCGAACACCGGTAACCCTTCCCGGTGCCCGCGGCACAGGGCGACCACAAAGGAATGTCCATCATGGATAGTCACAACCTGTTGGCGGCGTGTGCGCGGGTTCTTGCTCTCCTTGCCAGTCACGCCGATCACTTCTTCGCGCGGCGGTGCAGCCAGCGCACCGCCTCCTCGTAGGTGGTGAAGCGGGCCAACTCCTCGGCGAGTTCGTGGTTCCACACCACGGAGAACTCCCCGTACTCGTTGGCGGACAGCAGATGACCGGACTTGTCGGTGGCGTACTCGGTGCGCCAGTTACGCGAGCCAAACTTGCTTGCCATGTCTGGGTTTCCCTCCCTTGGTCAGATCAGGTCGCCGAGGTCGCGGAGGCAGGCGGTTCGGGTGCAGTGCGACACGCCGTCGGTGCGCCTGGTGGCCTTCTTGCCGCACACGGCGCACAGATGCGAGGGCATCCACCCGGTGGTCTTGACCACGCGCGGCTGGCCGACGTTCGCGCCCCAGTCGGTCGAGGCGTCCCACGCCTTCGCCAGCGTCTTCAACATCCCCATCACGCCTCACCCCGCTCGACGGCGGCAATGACCCACGCCACGAACGGGCGCTCCGTGACCTTGTTCTCCGCACCGAGCTGCCCGCGCAGATAGCCGGCGATCTGCGCGACGCTCTGCCCCTCGCGGTGCCGGCGGGCGATGATCGCCACCGGTGCTTCCAACAGCTGGGTGCGGTAGCCGGTACGCCGGGACGCGGTGGAGAGCAATGTCTGTGACACCATGGGTGTCCTTCCCTTCGAATGCTGTCGTGGCTGGTGGGGAAGTCCCGGCACGGCGAGCGCGTTCTTGGCGGTTCGGGCCGCCGCGCCGGGGTCACTGGACAGGAATCGGGTCATGGCCGCCCTCCCGGGGGCCGCTGCTGACTGGCCCGGGCCGTGAAGACCCGCTTGGGCGGGCGTTTCGGGTCCCGCGAGCGGACCTCGTCGGTCCCGCCCGGGCGCGTGTTCGGCTCGACGTTGTACTGCGCCTGTATCCGAGTACGCTTCGACATCCGCTCACCCACCCGCCGTCTGCCGGGCCGCCCGCTGGGCGAGGATCTCCTCCGCCGCGCCGCACACCCCCGCCGGATGTGTCCCCCGCACCCGCGTGCAGCGGCAATCGCAGCGCGCCAGGTACTCCTCCTCACTCAACGGCTCCACCGGACGAGGACGAACCACCTTGCGGGCCGTCACGGCTTCACCACCGTGTCGTTCGGCCCCCGGGCCCCGGACTGGCCATTGGTCAGCTCCAGCCACACCAGACCGTTGAGCCGGTAGGCGTCGCTGACCGTCGTCGCCTCGCCGTCCGCCCCGATGACCTGGTCACCGGCCTTGAGCCGCTTAGCCTTGACCTCCTTCACGCCGCCTCACCGCCCAGCACGTCCAGCCGGACCGGCAACGACCGCAACACCACGCGGCCCGCCCGCCGGGCACCCCGCCGTACCCGCACCGGATCGGTCAGGTTCCGCGACAACCGGAACGACTCCAGCTGATCCACACCGGCCCAGGTGCGTTCGGCCTGCTCGATCACCGCGTCCAGCACCGCGGCCTCCTCCCCCAACTCCATCCGGACCAGAGCGTCGATCTCGGCAACCTCAGCGGCCACCGCGTCCTCCTCTGCGACCGTCGCAATGTCCTCATCCAGCAGCAGAGACAGCGCCTCAGCGGCGTCACGGCCGGCGATACGTGCGTTCCTCATCAGGCGGCCTTCCCGTACGTCTCGGTCCAACGGGCATCCGTGCGCAGCTGCGCCACCTGCCAGCGCTCGAACGCCAACTCCGTGCGCTCCTCCGCAGTCCGGTACGCGGCCTCAGCCGCCCGCAACGCCGACCGGTAGTCCGCCCGCACCCGCTGCTCGGCAACCAGGCGGCGAACCGACGCGACCCGAGTAGCCCGGGCGACCATCTCCCGGCGCGCCGCCAAATACCCCTCAGCGGCCCGCTCCTCAGACAACCGGAAGGCCACCAAAACCGGGCCCTCCATCAAATCCTGTTCCATATGAATCCTTCGAAATAGAAACTTCGTAAAATGAATTGGGAAAACGAATTTGCCTGCGGTGGCGCGACACTCAACGCGTCGCGCCACCCGCAAGCATTCGGCCGGATGACCAGCAATAACGCCGTTTCATCAGCCGAAATCAATGCTGAACTTTGCCCAGTTGAATACATCAGGGCGACGGACTAGGCGGGTCGCTTACGGCTTAGCTACCTGTCCGCCCCTGGCTTTTCTCCGAGCCAGGCCGGGTACATGGAATTGTCAAAGAACACAAGCTGCGACGGTGAGGGATTTGCCGATTTCCTGCGCCACCCCTTGGTCAGGCCCCGTGGTGCCGGACACCACGAAGCTAACAACTGAGAGCTTCATGAGTCAACTGGTAGCGCCCAGATTTTTCGAGAGATGTACGTCTACCTGGGAAAACTTGGCTCCCATCTGGTAGCCTCTGAGAGGTAGCCGCCCCAGAGAGGACCCCGAATGACGCGCCCGCGTTCGTCTGTGAACCGCTCGGAAGCGCTCCACCTGCAGGTGGCTCGCAACATCCGGAACGACATCGAGGCCGGCGTCCTACGAGATGGTCAACGACTGCCCTCGACTCGTGAACTCGCACAGGAGTGGGGCGTCAGCACGCCGGTGATCAACGACGCGATGGGCATCCTCGCCAAGGAAGGTTTGATCGAGAGCAAGCCGCGGGCCGGGCGAGTAGTCCGAGTGCCGGAACAAGTACACGTCCGGCCCCGGTCGGCCACGCCGCATGTCGTGTTCGTCGGCGGATACGCGGGTAGCGGAAAGACCGAGCTTGGACGGATTATTTCGCGGGAAACCGGCTGGGCGCTTCTCGACAAGGACACACTGACGCGGCCGGTTGTCGAGGCCGCGCTTGAGTCGGCTGGCTACTCACCGTACGACCGGGAATCGGATCACTACCTGGCCACGATTCGACCGCGTGAATACGAGGCGCTGATCAACTCCATGACAGAGAACCTGCAATGCGGGAATGGTTCGGTTGTCACAGCGCCATTCATACGAGAGTTCGCCGATTCTGCGTGGGTAAGCCGAGTGCAGGCAACAGCTTCGGACTTCGGCGCGACGACGACATTCGTATGGCTCTACTGCGACGCAGAGACCATGCACACCTACGTGCGACACCGCGGCGCGGCGCGTGACGCCGCCAAGATCGCCGACTGGTCAGGCTACCTAGCTGGAATCGACCTCGATCTACGTCCGCCGGTTCCGCACGTCGTCGTCGACAACTCCGCGTCCAGCAGCCCGTTGCAGGAACAGGCGCGTGAGCTGATCGAACAGGTTCGGGCAAGCGAGGCCGAATAGCACAGCAGGAAGGTGACCAGTGCGCGTGCTCCTGAGCGAGGAACAGGACGACCAAGTCGGAGCCGAGTTGCTCGGCGATATCGGCGGCCTGGAAATCGTCACCTACGACCCCAATTCGACGCTGCCGCCGGAAAAGTGCAACGCCGACATCCTCATTCCACCATATCGCAGCAGCCATCGGCCGATCCAATTGCTGAAACAGCTCCGGAATTTACGCATGGTCCAATTGCTCTCGGCAGGCGCCGATGAATGGGCTGCTGAGGTTCCCGCCGACATCGTGTTGTCGACGTCACGCGGTGCGCAGGCTGGACCAGTGTCGGAGTGGGTTCTGTCGGCGATCTTGTGCCTTTACCGCCAGTGGCCGGCGCTGGTCGAGTTCAAGCGCGAGCGCACCTGGGCACATCGGCGCGTCACCGCGAACACGCTTGACGGACGCCGTGTGCTGATTCTCGGTGCCGGCGCGATCGGGTCGGTCGTCGCCGAACGACTACGGCCGTTCGGCGCCACCCCGACGCTGGTGGCCAGCCGCGCGCGCGGTGGCGTACACGGTCCGGACGAGGTGCCCGAACTGCTGCCGGACCACGACATCGTGGTGATCACGGCACCCCTCACCGAACAGACGCGTGGTTTGGTTGACAAGGCATTCCTCGCTGCGATGCCGGACGGCGCGCTAATCGTCAACGCTGGCCGCGGAAAGATCGTCGACACGGACGCACTCGTGTCCGAGTTACAGGCGGGCCGCTTGCGCGCCGCACTCGACGTCATCGACCCGGAACCACTCCCGGAAGACCACGTCCTGTGGGAATGCCCGGGCGCGATCATCAGTCCACACATGGCGCGCACGGTGCCCGGCACGAACGTGCTCTGCTACACCGTCGCGGCCGGGCAGATCAACGCCTTCCTGTCGGGTGAGATGCCCTCCAACCTGGTGACGACCCGTCCGCGTCCGCGTACATGAAGGAACCTTTCGGCCCTGGTCAACCCTGCTTTCCCGCATCACCTGGACGGTAGCCGAACACGGGCGGGATCACTGGCATGGCGGATGGCGTGGGGCAGGCCGACCGGTAATTATCGGAGGGTCGGTCGATCATGGGGGTTGTAGTGTCGGCGAAATCGCATCCTGGCGACGGGCAGCATGGGCGTGGCGTGAAGGGGCGCCTGGCTGAGTCCGATCGCCGCTCGGCGTGGGCGTTCTTGCGGGATCTCGCCCGCGGCCTGCGTGCCCTCCGGTATCGGTGAGTCCGGGTCCTGACGCGACGCTGCGGCCGCTGTACCGCTCGATCGCGGACAGACGTGTCCTGGAGTCGCCGGAGGCAGCTGCTGGGCCGCGGCCGGAGGTAGATCTGGCCGCGCTGGCCTTCTTGTTCACCGGTCCAGGGTTGCTCGGGGAGTTCGCTCCGACGCCCTGGCGCGGCGTGGAGACGGTGTGGCCCTTGCCGAAGCCGGCCGCAGCACCACTCCCGGTGCACCAGGTGTTCGCCGACGTCGTCGAGCAGTTGTGTGCCGACGCCGACGCGGTAGGGATCACGATGTCCGGCGGGCTGGATTCGTTGGCGGTCGTGCTGCACGCGGCCGCGTTGCGGCCCCGCCGACGAGTGATCGCGTTCTGTACCAACCTCGTCGACGACAGCGGCGTGCCCGCGGCAGACGTGGTTCGCCGCCTGCTCGCAGCTCTGGCGCCGGACGTCGAACTGGTGGTGCTCGACCCGGCGGCCTGCTCCGAGACCCCGGCATGGTCGCCGCACGGACCACGGTTGGACCCCTTGCCCGCCATTAACGCTGCCGTGGCCGCGCTTGCGGCGGACGCGGGGGTCGGGGTGCTGTTGTCCGGTAATGGTGCAGACGAGCTGCTGGCGATACCTCGCTTCGCCGCCCTGCTGCTGCTCCGAGCCCGTGGGGTCCGTGCAGCAGCCCGCTACCTCGGTGACTCCCGCCGGTCCGGTCCGGGCTGGCCGGGCGAGGCCGTCGCGATGCTCGCGGGAATGTTGCCGACGCGGCAGCGGACACGCTGGTACTGGGCGGCGAACTGGCCGCAGTGGTGCGCTCCGTCGATCTCGCCGGTCGTCGCCGAACCCTGGCGACAGCCCGCGCTGGCTCGTGCCGAGCGGTGGGTGACCGGCACTCTCACCTCCCATCAGGAGCAGCGGCGTGGCTGGGCCGCGGCGGACGCCTATGACTCGTTGTGGCCTCGCAGCTACCTCCCAGCTGCTGGCACGGTGCCGGAGGCATCGCCGTTCCTGCATCCGCAGTTGGTGTCCGCCGCCCTCGCCATGCCCCTCACTGACCGCTATGACCACCGGCTGCCCACGGCCTACCAGCGGTGCAAGGCCGCAGTGGTCGGCTTACTGCCACCGGCAGCGCAGCCGATGTTGCCCACGCGCAAGCAGTACTACCGCCAGGCGCTCGCTGCTGCGGTGTCCGCACCGGTGCACGCGCCACTCGCGGTTGCAGCTGGCCTGCTCGACCCCAGTGTCCTGGCGGCGGAGGAGCTGGACACGGCGGTGCGGATGAACGTGCTGGCGGTCGAGTCCTGGCTCGTCGGCGCCTACGATGCCGGAGTGCTGATCCCTGGCCTCAAGGCCCAATTCGCTCAGCGTTCGAGCCGGTAGGAGTGCAGGCGGTCATACTCGACGAACCCGCTCTGCTCGTACAGGCGGTCCGCCGCGGTCCGGTCGCGCTCACCGCCGGGTTCGTCGTCGTCGACGAACAGGATCACCTCGCGGGCGCCCAGCTCGCCGAGCAGTTGCAATGCGGAGCCGAGCATCGCGCGCCCGTGCCCGCGACCACGCAGGTCCGGATCGCTGCTGATCCACCACAACACCCCGATACCAGCCACCGGAACGCCCACGGTGGCCTGCGCCAGCGTGCGCTCTCCGTCAAGCAGGGCCAGCTCACGGATGCCCAGCTCCGACGCCTCGATCCGCACCCCGGCCGCGGTGGGCAGCTCCGCCGGCAGGCTACGCCCCATGTACCGCCACAGGTCACTGCTGGTGAACCCGGCATCGATCAGGGCTGCGGCGGTCACTGGCCGGTGCCGCACCGGCAGGGCCTCCAACCCCAACCCGAGCGCTGTGGCGAAGCTGAACGCCTCGATCACCCGGCAGCCGTGCAGCGTGTTCAACATGTGCCGCAGCAACGCCTTGACCGCGACACGGTTCTCCCGCGCGTGCAACCACAAGATCAGCCCGGCACCGTCGCGGGCGCGCGTCGCGAATGAAGCTGCCCCAGCCACCTGGCCTGCAATGTCGGTCGCCACGACCGTGCGAGGCGCGTCCAGGTCGGCCCACCACCCGGTATCCACGGAGGAACGGCCTGCCAATGCGTCAGCCAGCATGGACTCAGTTACCTCCGGCTGCCCGGGCAACCGGTCGGCGTTGATCAGGTCGAGCGTCGCAGGCTGATCGGCGGCCTCCAGCGGCCGTACCACGAACTCAGTGACGGTGGTCCCCACATGCCCTCCCTACGTGGTTGGCCAACATGCGACAACAAACAAGCATACGGATGAGGAGGTCCGAACCGACGGTCCCGCACTGGTACCGCAGGTCAGCGAGTACCCGCGATGCGACAGATGGCGCGACACTCAGGTCAGAAACCGTGTCAGACCTCCCCCGTACCCCTTCGGCGCGCCGGGCCGAACCAGTAGGTGCCCGGGGGCTACGGTCTGCCCATGACAGAGGAGGAACGGCCGCACAAGCAAACGACACGCGATGATCATCGTCCCAGCCTAAATAAGAACGGTTTCAACTGTCCTCGATGCGGCCACTTTGCCCACCAAAAATGGTTCCCACTGGAAGCTCATGAATATAAGCGCATTCCAGTCTCAAACAGCGGGACTCAGATAGTCACCATCTGGCGCTACGCCGTCTGCCAGCAGTGTGAGCTGCCGTCGGTGTGGAGGAATGACACGATGATCTATCCCCGAGCGCAGCTCGGGGGGCCGCCTCACCCGGACATGCCAGGCGAGGTCCGGGACCTTTACGAGGAGGCTGCCTCGGTCGCTCCAGTGTCTCGCCGCGCGGGCGCTGCGCTAGCGCGCGCCACCGTCGAGCGACTAATCAAGCTTTTGGATCCGGATGCGCCAAGGAAGGCGGACAAGCTGGACCACCGTATTGAGCGGATCCGTGGCAGGGTAAGCCCTCCGGTAGCTGAAATGCTGGACGTCGTGCGAGTCACCGGAAACAAGGCCCTCCATGTCGAGGACGATCCAGCAGAACTGGTTGTGTTGGCTCTCGACGACAAAGAAGGGCCGCAGCTGCTAGAACTGCTGTTAGACACTGCAAACGACCTGGTCGACGAACTAATCACCAAGCCGAAAACTACCAGCACATACTGGGCCAAGCTGCCGCCTGGCATCCAGGCCCAACTCCAAGCCACTCGTGACGCAGCGAAGGACGGACGAAGCACCTCAAGTTAGCTCTGTTGTACTTGTCCGAAGCCTAAGGGCGTCCAACGGGCGAAGGCAATTCCGGCCCTCACTCGGCTGCCCTCCGCACGCACTAACTCGCGCCAGCCACCTCATGAGCTCCGGCCGACGTTCTTCACGGCCTCCGCGCGGCCTCGCGTGGGCAGGCTGGCGCATATGCCCAGGTCACTGGACGGTTCCCGGATCCGTTCAAAACGAAAGCGGTTCGTTGGATCGAGCCGGGCGAGATTGGTGAACTGAACATGCATCCGTCAATGCGCTTACGGATATCGCACGCTCTGGATAGAGAGCGAACCGAACCATATTTAGGCTGATGCCCGCGCAAGCCTCTCTTCAGCTCGGTTGATCGCCTCACGCATTACGGAGGCCGCCTTCAGCCACGTTTGGTGGACTGGATCGCTTTCGGGGTACCGCTCAAGAATCTCCGAGATGCGATCCTCAAATAAAAGGGGCTGACCACTTGGCCCGGTCAAGTCGGCCCATACGAGGGCGTCGAGAACCGGATTGTCTTCGAACGGGAATTCGGCGAGTTCGGAGCTGAGGCCGCGCTCAACGGCTTCAAAACGAGCACCCGAATGGTGTGCAACGAGATTAACGATCTGCCTCGACCACCCTTCGTCTCGCAGATAGCGGGCACCGTCCAACGGATGGAAACGCGTGTGCCCAATCTCGGGTGAGTATCCGATGTCATGCAGCCACGCAGCTTGCACGAGTGCCTCCCGATCCGGCGATGGCACAGCTCGCGCCAACTCACTCGCCCGCGCTGCGACAGCTTGCACGTGGTGCCAGCGCCTACCGAGAGGGCTAACCAGTCGTTCGGCCGCCACGCGTGCGTCTTCGATCGAGGCCATACCCAGCAACGTACCGTCTCCTGTCTGTGGATCCTGCGTCGTTGAACTTGCGCAATCGCGTCGGTGTGTGCGGTCGAGACTCGTCCGCCACCTGCGCGACTTCGCAGCTCAAACGGGCAGCGGATACGGTGGGGGTAGCGCTTACATCCGCTATCCCACTGCGTGCGATGGGTGGTGACGCTCCGGAGGTAGCGCTTGTATCCGCTACCTCCCCCGTATCCGCTACCGCGCTGACCTGCGAGGTAGCGGAGGTAGCGGCAGGAGACAGGTAGCGCTGCCAGGCGTCAGCGAGCCCGTCCTGTGACGTTCGGCCGGCCACGTCGCCGAGAGCTTCGGCGGATCCGGTTTCTGCGAGGTCGTATGTCGTGATCCCTACGGTCGCCCCTGTCCATCAGGGTGCGGTTCGGTATGACCTGAACGTGCAGGTAAGGGGACGCCCCTCGGTGGATCGCGTTCGGCATTGCTGCTGTTCAGGGGTTGCGGTAAATCTCGCGTCGGTGTCCGAGGTCGACGATGACCACGATCAGGCGGCCGTCGTCGATCGTGTAAACGATGCGGTAGTCGCCAACGCGCACCCGATACGCACCCTTGAGCCCTTGTAAGGCCCGCGCCCCGTGGGGCCGTGGCTCGCTACCGAGTTTGTCGATCGCTGCTTGCAGGCGACGGCGGATCGGCTTGTCGAGCTTTGCGAGTGCCCGCAGTGCCTCGCGGGTAATTTCGATCGAGTAGCTCACTCGTCGATAGCCCCAGTCTCCAGCAGCCGCACGGCTTCATCCCACGGCACGGTGGGTTCGCCGGACTCCATCACGCGCCCAGCGCGCGTACCCCAGTACGCATCTTCTTCGGCCTCGGAACGCTCGGCATCCGCGACCGGCACCAGCGCGCCGACACGGCGACCTCGCTTGGTCACGTACACCCGGCGACCGGTGCGATCCACGAGGTCCAGCAGGTCTGCCAGGTGTTCACGCACGTCGCTGACCGGGACCTCGGTCGCGTCGTCCCCCAGCTCGTATGCAGCAGTCATACCTCAATAGTACGGCTTGTACGAGACGTACAAAAGCCTCTCGATATGCCCTCGTAACACCGACGGCGATTGGTCTGCGAGGTGTGGTTACGGGCCGGCGCGAGCTTGCCACGAACACGGTCTGTACGCCCTCGACGTCGGAACGCGGTCTCCTCACGGCCTCGCTGGCAAGGCAGGACGGATTTACCCTGGTCACTGGACGGTTCATGGATCCGTTCAAAACCCGTCCAGTGTGAGTTCGAATCTCACCGGGGGCACGTACAGCATCTACACAAGCCCCGCCTGCCGTCTGAGCAGGCGTTTCTTGTGTAGTGGTCATGGTTTGGTTGATCCTTTCTGCCGCGTGGGTGATTTCGGGTAGTTGGTCGGCGGGCAGCTTGATGGTGATGGTCACGTGATCACTGTCCTCGTGCAAACGGACGGTGAGCTGCGTGATCTCGAACAACCTGCGGAGCAGGGGCTCGGGTGCAGCGGCGAGGTTGAACGCCAGGTACGGGAGCGCGTCCAGCAGCGCAACGTCGGTCTCGCTGGGACGGCCCGGTTCGGTTTCGTCGGCGGTATCAAGTTGGGCGGTGGCGGCGAGCGCGGCGGATCGTTCGGCTTCGAGGTCGTTGTAGGTGCCGCGCAGGGCTTTGGTGAATGGATCGTCGGGGTCGCCGTCCTGGGCCTGGCGCAGGATCGTGTTCTGCCGCCGTGCCACGTCGGCGATCACGCGCTGCAGGCGTTCCCGTTCGGCCTGGCGCTCGCGGGCGGCGCGGTGATCGAGTCCGGCGAGATCGGCAGCCAAGGTCTCGCGGCGTTGGGGACCGAACACTCGGTCGGCGAAGAACCTCGACACCGCGTCGAGCAAGGCATCTTCGCGGAGGTAGACCGTCTTCGGGTGGCCGGCGTGTTTGTCGGGCCGGCCGCGGTTGTTGTTGCGTGGCCAGCACAGGTAGTAGGCGGCGTTGTGACGTTCGCCGCCGAACATCCGGCGTCCGCATCCGCAGAACACCATGCCTCGCAGCACGTAGGTGCGGTTGGTCTGCGGGTGGGTGTTCTTGGCGTTGCCGTCGCGCGAGCCGCGCCGCGCTTGGCGGCGGGCGGTCATCTCGTCGTACATCCACTTCGGGATCAGCGGTTCGTGGGCGGGCTCGGTGGACCATACCCACTTCACCGGGTCGTTGACCTTGCCGTGGCGGGACCGCGAAGCGCGACGGTTGAATACCTGGTAACCGGTGTATTTCGGGTTCTTCAGCACCTCGTACACGCTCGTCTTACCCCACGCCCCGCGCGCCCGCTTCTTGCCGGGTGGCTCCGGCGGCGGGTACTTGACCAGATCGGCGTTGAGCCGCTCGACGATCGTGTCGTAGCCGAGTTCTTCGTGGTAGCGCCAGAGCGCGATCTGGGTGACCGTCTCACCGCGGACACCGTCGGGTTCCAGCCGGGTCTTGGTCTGTCCCTTGGCCGCCTTCGTCGGGTTGGGGTGCCGGAAGGTCTTGGCCTTGTAGCCATACGGGGGTTTGCCGATGTTCCAGCCCTCGCGCACGTGAGTGCACAGCCCGCCCCAGGATTGTTCGAGGGTGTTGAGGACTTCGTACTCGGCCACCGACTGGTTGATCCGCCGCTGCAAAATCCGCTGCGCTCGGCTGCCGGTCAGAGTGATCGGCTCATTGGCGGCGAACAACGGCACCTCGGCGCGCTCCAACTGCCGCTCGATCGACAGTCCCTCGAAGGCGCGGCGAGCCACACGGGCCACGGACTCGGCGACCACCACGTCGAACCGGCGGCCGGGATGCGGGGCCTCGTCGAGGAGGTCCGCAACACCGCCATCGCGGGCGACCGGGATGGCGAACCGTTCGTAATTCTCCCCGTGGCCACGCGCTTCCAGTTCCATCCGACCGGACTCGACATCGTAGAAGTGCGCGACGATCACCCACGATTCCGGGATCGCGGTCTTGCAGTTCCCGAGTTGCCGCAGCAGGGATTGCCGCGGGTCTTGCTGGTCCTCAGTGGACGTACGGCCGAGGAACGCTACCCGGACTTCGTCCCGGAGCAACGCGACCGGCATCCCCAGCGGCGAGACCGCATAGTCGGACAACCCGGACGGCCCAGACACCGGTACCGTCGCCGACAGCGACGTGGCCCGTCGTGTCAACGCGGGCGGTGCTGGATTGACGGTCACCTCGTCATCCGAGGTCATGCAGCGTCACCATCCTCAATGGACTGATCATCGGCGTGTTGGCGGGCGGACCAGTCGAGAAGTTCACGGATCACGGCCGCAAGTTCGCCACGCACCCGATCAGCTTCCGCACCGTAGACATACTTGATATGGCCCGAATAGGTACGATTATTGTTGCGTTTCCTTCTCTGATCATACCACCAAACCTGCTGGTCAGCGCCGGTCTTCCGCTGGCTTTCGATGTTCTCGCCGAGGTATTTCCGTGGTAGTGGAATTACTATCGCGTTTTGTTCATTCTCGGCGTTTTCCGGGGTGCTGTCGTGGGCGTGCATGGCTGCCTCCGGCAGCCCGCGAGCCAGCTCACGGCTGGCGTCACGGGCACGGTCGCGGTCATCGGACAACCGTCGATCAGCAGATCCTTCTCCAGCCGTGGACACACCCGAGGGTGCGCTGTTGGACACTGGAAAGGATCGGCTGCCGCAACCACCTGCCGCTTCGACTCCCCGACTGCCGTAGCACCTGCCAGGGCCAGCGATCACCGGTTGACTGGACCCGTTCACTGTCCATCCGAGACTGGCCGAGACCGTCACGAGACGAGCGAGACAGGTCGTCTCGGTGGTCTCGCCGGGAGTCTCGGTGCTGCGCATGGACAGCTCGACGAGTCAGGTCCAGATTTCTTTGCTATGCATAGCCGACCGCATCTTCTCCTGCGAAGGTCGGCGGGCCGTGGTCGGTGTCTGTCGTGGTTAGGTCGTCATCGTTTGCCTCCCAACGGTCGCAGGATTCAAGCGCTCCAGCGCAGGTCTGGTGAAGCGCCGTACACGTCATCGGAGTCGTCATAAAGGGCGACGTCGTCGTCAGCGGGCGCAGGCGCGACAGGTTCGGGCAGGCTCATGCCGAGGCGACCCAAGATCGTCCGATCGTTGGGAGCGAAGGCTGCATCGTTGTACGGCTGCTCAGTACCAGCTGCGCCGTAGTCGACCTGGGGACCGCGCTCGGGCAATTCAGCTAACCGATAACGGTGCGGAACGCTGCCGCTGTCACGTGGCGTCCACAGCGCCCAGATCACCCCAGCAGGACCGTCCGGATGGCCGTGGTCGCGGGCCGCGGTAGCGATCACCAACCGCGGATCGTTCCCCGCCACCGCGCGGCGTAGCGCCGTCCGCAGCGCGAGTTCCCGTTTGGCTGAATGCACCGAGAACAGCACGATGCCGAACTGGTCGGTGGGAAAGTCGCTGTAGTCGCCGATCTTGCTGGTGACCTTCGAGAGGGACTCGGTACCGGTGTCGTGTTCCAGGAAGAACCGCACCGCACGGCCGTGCTCCTCCCAGCAACCGTAGCCATCAGGACGCAGCACGGTCTCATGGGTCCCGGTCCAGAAGAACTCCGTGCATCGTTTCTCCGACCACCAGTGTGTCAACCGGCCTACCGCGTCACGGCCGATGTCGCCGCGGGCCGGATTGCGGTGCTCGGCCAGGGCACAAAAGAAGTCGTTCACGCCCAGTTGGTGGTCCAGCTTCGGCCAGAACGCAAGCCGTTCCAGGCGCTCAGTGTGCGCCTTTGGCGTCGGCGGCTTCTCCGACCGCTGTGCCGCGATCAGCCGAGCACCGAGGTAGCCCAGCGCGTAGCGGGTCTGGCTCGTCCCACCGTTCACATAGGACTCCCGGAACGCGAACACCACGCCCAGCTCGCGCAACCGCCGTAGCCGGTCCTGCGCGCGCCGCACGGAGGCGAACTCGATCGCAGCGATCTGGTTGGTGGTCAGCACCTTGTGCTCGGCTAGCAGCGCCAGCAGTCGCCGGTCCCGGTCGACCAGGCGGAACCACAGCGCTGCGTCCGGCTCCCCTGCCCGCCGGCCACTGCGCGCCTGACGATGTGTAGATGTGTGAGGATCATTCCTCAGTCGGCCTTCGGTCCGCTCCCGCCGATACCATCGCTGACCAGCAGCTTTAGTATCCGCGGCTTCGGCGTTTGGGCCGGCGGATTCAGAACGCCGAGGCCGCGCCACCCCAGACGCCATACCAACTGCCAGGTCAGACGCAGCTTCCACGCGACCGCCACCAGCACGGTTGCCACCGTCCACCATGATCACCACCGCTTTCCGTGTAGAGGAGCCGGGAGATCCCAGGCACCCCTCAACTCCGGATTTCGCGCCCAAATTTGACAGCGGCGATCGAAAGTTGATGGAAACGTGCTATCCCTGTGACCAGCTGGGTGCTGATAACACCTCGTCGGTATCCGGCCAGCGATGACCATGATCGACCTTCCTCTCCATCATGCCGGGAAACACCTGCACGACAGAAGGCCGATTTTTTTGCCCGATTTTCGACACCAACCCAGCCAGCCGTGACCAGGTCGTGATCTCCTGCCGTACTGCACATGACCGCCCCCTCGACCGCACCGGGAGGCACCTACATGGCAAGAAGCCGATTTACGGCTCGATTTTCGACACCAACCGACCGCTTGTGACCAGGTTGTGACCCGACTTGCCCCGCCGTCAGGGGTCGACGAGCGATGGCGCTGGGCCGTTGGTCCCGTGGCCTCGTTACTACGCTGGGTTCATGGAGACGAGTGACCGGGATGGCGAGGCGCTCGCGATTGTCCTGCCGTCACCGCTGTGCGAGGTCCGCGACGACCGCCTGCAGGCCCATGGCGTTCGGCTTTACCTCAAGCGCGACGACTTGATCCATCCGGAGATCCCGGGCAACAAGTGGCGCAAGCTCAAATACAACCTGGCGGCCGCGAAAGACCAGGGTCACACGCGGCTACTGACGTTCGGCGGGGCGTACTCCAACCACCTGCGGGCGGTAGCGGCGGCCGGTCGCTACTTCGGCTTCGAGACGATCGGGGTCATCCGTGGCGAGGAACATAGGCGGCTCAACGACTCGCTGGCTTACGCCGTCAGCCGGGGGATGCAGCTGACGTACCTGGACCGGGCGACGTACCGACGCAAGGCCGAGCGCGACGTCCTGGCCAAGCTCACCGACGAATTCGGCCCCTGTTACGTGGTGCCGGAGGGTGGCAGCAACGGCCCCGGCGTGCAGGGCTGCGCCGAGTTGCCCGGCGAGATCGAGACGGAGTTCGACGTCATCTGCTGCGCCTGCGGCACGGGCACCACGGTGGCCGGGATCGCGGCCGGGCTGACCGGAGGCCAGCGGGCACTCGGCTTCGCTGTCCTCAAGGGCGGCCGGTTCCTGGACGACGAGGTGCGGCGGCTCCAGCACGAGGCGTTCAGCCACGAGACCGACAACTGGGCCATCGACTACGAATTCCACTTCGGCGGCTACGCCAAGCGCACGCCTGAGCTGGACGCTTTCATTAGCGATTTCGAGGCTCGTGACGCCATCACGCTCGACTGGGTGTATGAGGCGAAGATGATGTACGGCCTCTTCGATCGCATCGCCTCCGGCGCGTTCGCGCCTGGCACGACCATCGTGGCAGTGCTGAGCTGACGGCTTAAGCCTTGTCGTAGTAGGCCCGCTGGGCCGTCTTCGATGCGCCCGCCTCGCACCAGCTCAGCGACCATTCGCCGCTGTTAATGGTGAAGTCACGGCCGAAGCCCAGCCACATGCCACTCATGCGGCGGCCGGCCGGATCGACCACCATCTGCACCGTGCCGTGGTAGGTCGCGCCCTTGTAGTAGCCGGTCGGCGAGGTCTGCTCCCGCCAAGTGCCAGTCGCCACCGACTTGTCCACGGCCAGCTCCAGCCGCAGCCGCGAGCCGAGCGAGTGCGGCAGGCTCTGGCCAATCAGCCGCGTGCCCTGCTGGCGGAGCACGACGTAGTGCTCGCCCGCGAATGTCTTGCCGCGGCCGGTGCTGGGGTAGACGTAGCGGCTGTGCCAGATGCCGGAGAAGTCGTCGGCGGGACGCGCCGCCCGCGTTGCGGCGTCGGCCTCGGTGTCGTCGGCCAGGGCAGGACTGGCCGAGGCAAGCGACAACGCCGCGCTGACCTTCAGCAGCAGCGACCGGCGGCTGACCCCGTGGCGGTTGCCCTGCGCCCAGGCCGTCGCCATCTGCGCGAGTTCGTGCACGTCGATGTGGTCGAGCTGAGCCACGAAGTCACGCATCGCATGGTCGCCTGTCGCGTCGTCGAGCACGGCCAGTTGCTGGCTCTGCCGGTGCGCGCTGTCGGCTGGGCGGAAATCGGCTCCGTCGCTGACGAGATCGGCCACACGGCACTCGTACAGCTCGGCCAGCTTGCCCAAAACCTCGAGGGACGGGGCGTGGCCGGTGTCGGCCGGCCACAGCTCCCAGTAGGAGAAGTTCTTGAACGTCTTGGCATCAGCAGGCCAGCGCTCGTTCCACTCGTCGGCCGCCTGGCGCTGGCTCCAGCCCCGAGCCAGCCGCAAGGCGGTCCTCATGTTGACGCGGTAACGCTCGCCGAAGACGTGCGCCACCTCCACCCATGTCTTTGACTGGTTGCGCAGCTCGGCCGACAATTGCCGCTGTTCCTGGCGGACGCTCCGTGTCGCGGTGGGCATGGCATCCCCTCCTTTGCCGCCCGTGGATCGCGCGGACGATACCCGCCCGCCAGCATCGCACAATTCCTCCCTGTCCAACAGGGATACTTTGTCTGCCAAGATCACGGCTGCGCGGGGTGGTTTGGCCGCTTGACCTGCTGTTTTCTGGTCTCAGGCGCTCGGCACCGGGTCGTACCGCGCCCGTTCGAGAAGAGCCACGGATCGGGGCCTCCTTTCCCGCATTGCCCCAAGCCCGATGGTGGCTCGTCCTCCCCGGTGCCGGGCGCTGCTCCAACCAACCCGCCAGACCGAAAAGCGAGCGGACCCATGACCGTACGACCGGCCGAACGCCGGCCACTCCCCGTCCCGCCGTGCTGGCACCGAGGCCGCAATCGGCTGACGCCTCGGGCCGAGCCCCGCGTGCCGGAACCAGCTCAGCTCTACCGCCTCGCCATCCTCTACCTCGTGATCCACGCCGCCCGACGGGGCACCGAAACCTGCGAGAGCTGTGGGGCGGCGTGGCCGTGCGAGCCGGTGCGCTTGGCGTATCGGTTACGGGAGGGCTTCTGACCCATGTCCGAACCGACGCCCGACACCGTCGTGAGCGCGCTGGCACGCCTGGCTGGACACCTGCCCATCGCCGCCCTGCAAGTGCGCGAGGACGAACTGACATCGACGCAGTTGCACGCCTTGGGAGCGGAGCTGACCCAGCTGGGCGAACTCGTGCACCGTCACGCCGACACCCGCAGCGAACCGGCCGACCAGATCCGCCGCCGATCGCTCTGGTCGCCCCAAGCGCCCGGCGGGAGCTGCTTACCGCCGCCGTGATCCGGCTGGTTCTGCTGGCCGTCGTTCTCCTCGGTCCGGTGGTCGCATACCTCGCGTTGCTCGGCCTCCGCGCTCGGTTTCAGCACCGACGCGCCCACCGTGCCCGCCCCAAGGTCTCGGTGGCCGAGCTGACCGCCCGCCTAGAACGAGAACGGGCCGCCGAAGCAGATCGCACGGACCGGATGAGAAAACGCCAACCTGGCTTGCCATCCAGCTGGGTCTGGCCCAGCCGCGACCCCGACGACGAACCTCCAACCCTCGCCCCGATCCGATCCAGGCGCTATGTCCACCCCGAATATGCGAGAGACGCAGATGGAAAACCCCAAGTACCACTTATTTAAAGACACCGAGTTATTGATCTGGGCGCAACTGGCTGACCACATCTCAACCAGGATTGAGCAATGCGAGTTCAGCTTTGGCGATTCCTTGCCCTCGAAGAAGATGTTAGCCAGCGAATACGCCGTCTCGCCGACGACCGTGCGACGGGCCATAGCGGACTTGCTCAGGCGAAACGTGGTGACACGGACACCCGGCGGACGTCTTTTTCCCGTAATCACGGGCGAAGCGGAGTCCATGAAGCTCACCCGTCGTTGGTGGCGCAAGCTCGCCTGGCAGATTCACGACAACCCGGACGCTATGGACAGCCTCGAACTCTACTCACCCCGCGCGTGGGTGCATGGATTCCGGGCCGACGTGCGCCGCAAGGCAATGGCTGAAGAACATCAGGCAGGAGCCACCGCATGAGCGACCGAGCCGACTACTACAAGAAGCTCCGGACCCGGGCGAGCAACTTGCGGACCGAGCTTGACGACGGCATCCAGGCCTTTATGACGGTAGACAGGCGGGTGGACGAAATCGGCAAGGCCGACTTTGACGAGCCCGGGGAACTGAGCACGACCGATTACGACGACCTCAAAACATGCGTCGAAAAGGTACTCTTCTACGCCCGCATGGCGGAGAAAGCTAGTAACGACCACATCAGTGAGCTTGACCGCGAACTGCGCAACCTCGGCCTTGAGCCGCTGTCGGGCAACGCTTGATGGACCGATGAGCCAGCCACCCCCGTTTGATCCCGACGCGACACCCGGCTACCGCTACCTACACATGGCGAATCATCTGGCCGGCCGCATTGAATCCGGCGAGCTGGCACCGAACACGCCGCTGCCGTCGGAGCGGCGGCTAGCCGAGGACTACGGCGTGTCGCTGGGCACCGCCCGTCACGCCACCCGGCTGCTGCGCTACCGCGGCCTGGTCGTGACCATCCGGTCTAAAGGCACCTATATCGCCAACCGCTCCCCGAAACATCCAAGCAGTCCAACGGAAAGTGAGGCCCAGCTGTGAATATCTGGCGACAGCAACTCCGTCATCTCGACCGCGCGCTCGAGACAGAAACGGTCCCGCTGTTCGAGCGCAAAGACGACGGCGAGATCGCCGTCAACGAACTGGCCGGGATCGCCTTGTGCTTGCTGGAAATGGGCATGGAGATGCTCAGCGCCGTTCCCGAGTTCGACAGCGCCGAACTGGATGCGGCCGTGCTCGATGCCGTGACCGTCCTGAACGACCGGGTACGCGAACCGCCCGACGCTCCCGCCAAGCCCCAATACGACACCCACGTCCTGCGTGTCGGCGGGCTCGTGCTCACCGTCTCCACCGAACGCACCGACAGCGCTGAGAAGCAGGAGCAGCGATGACTACCACCGATGAACTGCCCGCCGACGACGGCCCGACGCGGCAGGAGATTGAGCGTGAACGCGCCCGAGCGCGGCGACTGCTCAAGCGCCTGGAGTCGTTACGCAACACCTGCGAACGGGTCTCATCCCAAGCCCGGATGTTCGAGTGCACCCACCCAGGGCAGCTTGATCTGTCCGAAGAAGGACAGCTTGAGCTACGACACCGGCTGAACTGGGCGGAAGAGGCCGCGCATGACGCGGTGCGCGTGCTCAAGGTCCACCTCTTCGATCTGAGCGAGCTGGAATCAGCACCGGAAGAACCGAAAGAGAATGATCAGTGAACATACAGACGGACACCCCGACCGGTTCGAGCCAGATCCCGACAGCCCGGTCTACGTCTACGTCCAGGTTGCCAACCGTCTGGCCGAGCGCATCAAGGCCAGGGACCTGCCACCCGGAGCACGCCTCCCGGCTGAACGCGACCTGGCCGTTGACTACGGCGTCTCGGTGTGCACTGCACGCCGTGCTGTCGCCGAACTGCGCGACCGAGGCCTCGTCCAGACAGTTCCCGTGAAAGGCACGTTCGTTGTCAAGCGTTGACCCGGCAGATAACGCCGGTGCCAGCTCCCGGGCGATCTCGTGCAGGGCTTGAGTCAGCCAAAAAGACAAGAAAAAGAAGCGAGGATTCATCGTGTCCGGCCACTTGGACGAAGCCGCTGGGGTATTCAATGCCGCCGCCGAACAAGTTCCTGTGGAACTGGCCCAAGGCGCTGACCAGCAGCTCACCACCGTCGTTCAGTACATCCAGCAAGCCGGCGGCCCGATTGGCGAAGAGCTGACCGGCCTTACCCAAGCCATTCAGCAGGACTTGCAGGGCTTTCTCGGCCGTCTGGTCGATCTGCGTAACCGGCTCGGTGAAGCCACCCAACGGGTACTGCAAGGCGGCAGTTGAAGAGCCGAAGGGCAACCCGCGCAGGCTGGTCCGGGGCCGCCACGTCGGAGCGGGAAACCGAAGGGTCAGCGGCTGGACCGCGAGCAAGCCGACGCGCTGCGGGCAACGCTGCCACCGACCGTGCCGAGCCCAAACCCGGGCGGCGCGAAGACGCACGGCCGGTGGATTGACGAGCACGGCAAGGCGCACCCGATCGTCAGCGGCAACGACGACGACGCGGCCGAAGCGTGGCGGCTCATGCGGGCCCGCGGAATCCATATGCCGATCGAGCCGCTCAGCACCACCCACGTCGAGACCAAACTCGCCGCCCGAATGGTCCGCGAGCAGCGGCAGCACCTCGATGTGGTCATCAACAACGTGCCGTGCAGCGGGCGACTGAGCTGCGACCGGCTCCTGCCGATCCTCCTCCCCGAGGGCTCTAGCCTGACCGTGCACGGCCCGAACTACCGCAAGACCTACACCGGAGGAGCCAAGGCGTGAAGCTCGAAGTCTGGTACAACCAGCGCCCAGCCAACGACCTCAGCGACGGCGACCCCGCGATCTACCTGGAAACAGCCGAACAACTGGCCGCGTTCCTCGACCACATCGTGGCCGCCAGCCAACCCGGACCGGTCTGGCCAGTCATCGAGGTCTCCCTCGCCGACAACCCCGCCTCACCCGTCATTGAAGCCGGACTCGGACCCGAACACGGCTACATGATCTACCACACCAGCAACGACAGCGGCCTGTCACAGGGCGACCCCACTCGGCCCGGCGTCGCCACCTACGACTACATGGGCAACATGCGCGAAATACCGGCCAGCGCCGAAGTACCAGTCACCCAAATACGGGATGGGCTGCGGGAGTTCTTGCAGGACGGGCGGAAGCCGACGACCCTGCGCGCTCCAGATCGTCCGGGCAACCCCAGACCTACTGGCGCACAGCCTGACGGCCGCCGAGATTAGCGCGCTGTCCGCGACCGGCGGGGCCGTTCGTCAAGTGCCATTCCGATCGACCGGACCAGACTGGAAGCGGGAGCCGTCCGGATGGTGCAACTCATGCACGGTGTTCGGGCCACTGCCTGTCAGGATGGACGTGAGCTGTGGCAGGCCCATCGACTCTCGCGCGCTATCGACGCGCAGCGGCAGCCCAAGCGCTCGCCGACTTGGGACGCGGCTGTTCGGGGTCCCACCGCCAACTGCCCGACCCAAGGTGAGAGCGCGGCGCCCGCAGCGTCGAAAAGTATGTCGTTTCGGGCCAGGCCTTCGCGAAACTGTCGGTGCTCGCCGATACCATTGCTGTAGTCGGAGCGAGGCGCTCGATGTCGACGTTCGTGCTGCACACCGCCACCAATCGGATGCTCGATCTCGCGCAGCTGAGCGAGCAGGACTACATCCTGATCAGCTCCATGCGCGGCCAGATCCGCCACGGCGACCGCGTCCTGCTCTGTCAGGCGGCGGCCGCCGGTGACGACGAGGGCGCCGAGATGTACATCAAGCAGCGCAACGACCGCTACTTCGCGGCCCACTTCCCCGGCAGCGGGTGCACCCAGGTCCATGAGATCGCTCGGGAGTCCGATGAGCACCGGCGTCAGAAGGACTACTGGCAGCGCGCCGCGGAGGAGGCCGGGTACCAGGCATCGCAGGAGCTGCGGACCGGAAACGGCACGATCCTCGACGTCGCGATCGAGGGGCCGCGGCGTACCGGAATCGAGGTACAGCACTCCGCGCTGGACACCAAGCTGGCCAAATCCCGCAGCACCCGGTCGTTCCGCGCCGGATGGCTGCCGGTCTGGTTCCTCGACTCCGATCACACCCCGCGGTGGTTTCATTCCGTCCCAGCCGTGAACTGCAACGTACAGCTCCCGTGGAGCACGACCCTGCCGCCGCGCCGATCAGCCACCGCACTGGGGCCCAGCAAGTTCGTCGCGAAACTGTGCACCGCGACAAACTTCGGGACCTGTCCTGCTGGACCCAGGAACCGCAAGAAGCGCCCATGCGGCCACCACCACCCAGCCCGCGAGCCCTGGTTCGGCCTAACAGTCGATGACGTTGCGGCCATGATCCCAGCGGAACAGATCGTGCCCATGCGCGACGTGCGCGGCAACGTTCACCTGGTCGATCACGAAAACCTCGCGTTATACGAGGAGCTCACCGGCTCTGACGCCGCCTACCGACCCACCACCTCGAAGCAACACCGCCGCAGCACCACCACAAGCAGCCGCTGCGCGAATCCGATCCACGATCAAGTCGCGGCGTACGTCGAGTCGACCTGTTCTAAATGTGGTCATGCACCGACCGGACCCGGCGGTGTGCTCTGCCTCGCCTGCCGGATGGCTTTAGAGAACCGGCCGGTCAGCAGCTACTACGAGAACCTGTTCTAACGAGTCCCGATTCCAGTAGCCGTGACGCTGGCTTGCGCTTCTCAATTCGGGCAGGGGTCATTGCGGAGTCCGCCGGTCTTTGTGCGGGACGATCACCTGGCTGCCGCCTGCCCACATCGCTCCACATACCGGACATTTGACGTACCATTCGTCGCCTGGCGCGCTGAAATCCAGTTTGACCACGCTGTCCGGTGCCCGGGCAGTTGTCGGTTGATTCGGCTTCGCGAGTAGTCATTCGGAACCCTAACTGGAGACAATTGTCAATCTGGAGCTGATCAATGTAGAAGTCAGGTGGTTTGGGCGACATAGCTGGGCGCCATGGCTTCCATCTGCTCAATCACGAGCCGGATGGCTTCGGGCTGCTTGTCTGGTGGGTACTTGTGCTTCACGAGCAACCGCTTGATGGAGGACCGCAACTTTGCGCGCACATCGTCACGCACTGTCCAGTCGGTTTTTACGTCGCGCCGCATGACTTCCACCAGCTCGCGTGCGATCTGGGCGAGCACATCATCGCCCTGCAGCTCGACGGCGGACTCGTTTGTGCTGACCGCGTCGTAGAACGCCAACTCGTCGTGAGACAGGGGCGGGCTGAAGCGCTGGCCGCGGTTGCCTTCGGCGGCGACTTCCTTGGCTAGCTCGATGAGTTCTGCGATCACCTCGGCCGAGGTGAGCTGCTGGTTGGTGTACTTGCGCATCAGCTCGGCGATTCGCTCGGAGAATGCCCGCTGGCGAACCAGGTTGTGCCGCGTAACCTGATCCGACTCCTCAACCAGAAGTGCACGCAACGCCTCGATCGCGAGATGCGGGTTCGATGAGGATTGTGCCTTGAGCTGGAACTCCGGTCCCAGGTCGGACAGCGACGGCTTCGGCAGGCCAGCGGCGTCATAGATGTCGACGATCTCACCGGACGCAGTCGAGGTCGCCACGAGTGCGGAGAGCATCCGTTGGATCTCCTCCGGCACGGGCTTGCCCTCGGCCTGCCGCTGTTGGGCGTCGAACTTGCCCATCCATACCCGGACCTCCTCGTAGAACCTCGCCGTCACGCGGAGGTGTTCGAGGGTCTCGTTGCCTGAGCACAGCGCCCACGCTCGGGCCAACTGGTTGGCCAGCTTGCGGAAACGGTCACCGAGCGTCTCTTCCCCTTCCGGTACCTGGTTGCCGGGGGTCGTGGGCGAGCGGACGTAGTTGGTGAGCCCGTAGGCCGCCTTGACCCAGCTTTTCGGGCCTCCGTCGAGCTTGGTCCGCCACGGGTAGCCGGCGCACACTTCGTCGAGCGAGGCGATGAGCGTGGTGGTGAGGTCCACCGCCTCGTCGATGTTCTTACCGACCGGCTTCTTGGCGCGGTCGGTGTCGGTGTATTCGGCGAGCGCCCTGTTGAGGTCGTCCGCCAGAGGCGCGTAGGCGACGAGCAGCCCGTCGGGCTTGCCGCGGAAGGTGCGGTTCACCCTCGCCAGGGTCTGCATCAGGAGCGCACCTTTGAGGGGGCGGTCGAGGTAGAGCGTGTGCAGTGGTGGTGCGTCGAAGCCGGTGAGCATCATGTCTTTGACCAGGACGATCTGAAGCTCGTCGTCGGCGTCGCGGAGGCGCTTCTGGATGACCTTGTTCTGCCCGTCGCGGCGAACGTGCTTGGCCACCGGCATGACATCTTGAGCCGAGCCGGAGTAGACGACCTTGATCACGCCCTTGTCGACGGCGTCGTTGTGCCAGTGCGGCTTGAGCTTGACGATCTCGTCGTAGAGGTGGGCGCAGATCTCGCGGGTCGCGCCGACGATGAACGCCTTGCCGGGGGAACCGATGAACTTTCGCATCTGCTCCGAGCGGTTCTCCCAATGGTTGACGATGTCCACAGCCAGCGCCTCCAGACGAGCAGGCGCCCCGTAGACCGCGTTGATCACAGCAACCGACTTCTCGATCTTGGCCCGCTCCACCTCGTCGAGCCCGACGGTCGCCTCGTCGGCGGCACGGTCTAGGTCGTCTTCGCTGACGTCCTTGATTAGGCCGACCTTGATCAGCCGTGGCTCGAAGTAGACCGGGACGGTGGCGCCGTCGTCGACCGCGCGAGTGAGGTCATAAATATCGATGTAGTCGCCAAATACCTCGCGGGTGTTGCGGTCCTCGAAGGAGATCGGCGTTCCGGTGAAGGCGATCAGGGCGGCGTTGGGCAGGGCGTCCTTGAGGTGACGTGCGTAGCCGTCGAGGTCGTCGTAGTGGCTGCGGTGAGCCTCGTCGGCGACGACGATGATGTTGCGGCGGTCCGACAGCAGTGGATGCTCCAGCCCGGCGTCCTTCTCGGCCTTGCTGAGCCCGAACTTCTGCAGCGTGGTGAAGTAGATGCCGCCCGTCGCGCGGTCGGCCAGCTCTTCGCGCAGTTGCGCGCGGGTCGTCACCTTGATCGGAGACTCGCTCAGCAGGCGGGACCGGTTGAAGACTTCGTACAGCTGCCCGTCGAGTTCCTTCCGGTCGGTCACCACGATGATGGTCGGGTTCTTGAGCTTGGGCTGGGCAGCCACAAGGTGGGCGTACAACTCCATCTCCATGGACTTGCCCGAGCCTTGGGTGTGCCACACGACCCCGGCCTTGCCGTTGCTCTCCACCGCAGCCACGGTCGAGCCAACCGCTTTGGTGACTGCGAAGTACTGGTGCGGCTTGGCGATCCGCTTCGCGTAACCGTCGGCTCCACCGTCGAACGCGGTGAAGTTGCGCTGCAACTGGAGGAACCGCTCCGGGTTGAACACCCCCTCGACGAGGAACTCCAGTTCGGTGCCGAGGTGCACGTCATCGAGTGGTTCGCCGAGCTTCACCGGCTTGCCGTCGTCGTCGACATTCCAAGGCGAGTAGTGGTTCAGCGGCGTGAACGGAGTGCTGTAGCGGGCGGTGATCCCGTCACTGATCACGGTCACCACAGCGAACCGGAACGCCATCGGGAACTCACGCAGGTAGGTCGCCAACTGGGCGTGTGCCGCGTCCAGATTGGCCTTGGCCGCGCCCGCCTGCTTAAGCTCGAAGATCGCGACCGGCATGCCGTTGAGGTAGAGCACCACATCGAAACGGCGCTCAACCTCAGCAGTGCGGACGGTGACCTGGTTGACCGCGAGCAACTCGTTGTCGCCGACCTGGTGGCTAACCAGCCGGATAGTCGGGTTCTGCTCAACCCCGTCAGCGTCGATGTAGCTGATCCCGCGATAGCCCTGAACACAGATCTGGTGCAACCGGTAGTTCTCCGCGATGGCGTCCTGCGAGGTCGGCTGGATGATCTCCGCGAGCGCCTGCTCCAGGTACTCAGCCGGCACCTGCGGATTCAGCTCCCGCATCTTGGCCAACATCCGCCCGGGAAGCACGATGTCATCCCACGACTTCCGCCCGTTTTCAGCGCCCGGCGCGATGGCGGTCCCTGGCAGTGGCCGCCACTCCTGCTCGGCCAGCGCCTCCAGTCCAATGTTCTCCCAATCTGCCTCGCTAAACCCCGGCTGCCCTGCCATCACACAACCCCCTCCAGGATTCTCTCGCTCTCTAGTACACGGACCTTTCCAGACATCAGCAGGGGCAGCAGTTGATCACGTGTCGTCACAAGAGTTTCGTTCTCGGACAGTGCTGCCGCTATCCGGTTCTCTATCGCCGTGAGCGCGTGCTCCACTTTTCCGCTGGCCTCGGAGCGAACCATTGGCAGGAGAACCGCTTCGAGCTGGCTCCTGTTGATGGCACCGAACACAGTGCCTTCTGCCTCGTAGGGCGCCCACGCCTCGTGTGCCGCTCGTACCTGATGAAACAGCGTCATCGGACGCTGGGAGCGAGAACGTAGGCTTGCAACACCTCGCCCGATGCACATGTCCTCGTTCGCGATATTGGTCTTTCCCACAGGTGCGCGAACGCTTACAAGAGTATCGCCGGTTCTGGCCGTTCGTACAGGCGCGGTCGTCCACACCCGCCTCCGGGGAAAGCGGATGCCGAAGTCCCGCACGCCTTGGTAGAAGGGAAGGCCATCTTCCTTTTCGTTATAACTCGTTCCCGGAGGCGACGAACCCATCGTCACGAGCGCCTGAGACGCGAGTGGGGAAGACCGACCATCGAGAGATTTTGATAGAACAGCTTCCGCTAGCTTGTCGGAGAGATCCACAACACGGTCGTTAGCGGCGATCTTGTCGTCGAGCGCTCCCAGCACATCCGCAATTGCGTGCTGCTCTAGGAGGGACGGAACTGGAAACCTCAGGCGGGCAAGTGTTTCCAGATTGATATTATCCTGGACTGAACCGTTGGCCTGGTTTTGAATACTACTCTTTAGGTATCGGAATGAATACTCAATGAAGCGCACGTCGGCTTTCGTTGGATCTGCCACGAATCCGACAATGCTATCAGGAAAGCATGCCGGGGATTGCAGGATTCCCGTTTCTGCAATATTGGCGGCAATTGTAATGCACATCGTCCCGGCTGGCCAAAGGCGACTTTGCGCGAGCCCTGCATCGCTGTAAGTTTGAGTGAATTTCGTAATGCGTCCATCCGACGCCTTGACGTCGCCTGTTTGGATGAATGGGTAGGCGCCGCCGTAGAGGTGCTCGGCGTATCGTGGACGGTGGCGCGACCGCCCACGGTTCACCTCGCCTAAGTCATTAAGATTGACTAGCTGCCACGTCCCAGAATAACTACTTGACATTGACCTCTAGCCTTTCGAGCTGTTCGCGGACGACCTTTTCTAGGTGTGCCGAGTCGTCAAATGCCGACAGTAGTTCCTTGGTCAATCGCTCGATCTTGTGGTCGATGGGTTCGCCGTCGTCTTCGATCTCAGCGGCGCCGACGTAGCGGCCTGGGGTGAGGGCGTAGTCGGCGGCCTTGATGTCGGGCAGGCCGACTGACTTGCAGAAGGCGGGCATATCCTCGTAGGTCAGGTGCTTCTGTGCGGCGGATCGGGTGCCGCGCCAGGCGTGGTAGGTGTCGGCGATCTTGGCGATGTCTTCATCGGACAACGTTCGGAGTGCTCGGTCGACCATATAGCCGAGATCACGGGCGTCAATGAATAGCACCTGCCCGGTTCGGTCTACTGCCCCATTCTTTCCGGCTCGCTTGTTTCTGGTGAAGAACCATAGACAGGCTGGAATTCCCGAGTTGCTGAACAATTGGGTCGGCAGCGCGACCATGCAGGAGACGAGATCGGCTTCGACGATCTCAGCGCGGATAGTGCCTTCTCCATTGGAGTTCGATGACATCGAGCCGTTCGCCATCACCACACCGCCGCTGCCACCGGGGGCGAGTTTGGACAGGATGTGCTGAATCCACGCGTAGTTGGCGTTGTTGGCCGGCGGTACACCGAACTTCCAGCGTGGGTCCTCGGTGTTTCGGGACCAGTGCTTGAGATTGAACGGTGGGTTAGCCATGACGTAGTCCATCTGGACATCGGCGTGCTGGTCGCGGGCGAACGTGTCGCCCCACCGCGCCCCGAGGCCCTTGTTGTCGATACCGTGGATGGCAAGGTTCATTTTCGCCAAACGCCAGGTTTCCTCCAAGCTTTCCTGGCCGTAGATGACGATATCCTTCGGGTCGCCGTCATGTTCGTAGATGAACTTGTCCGTTTTCACGAACATGCCGCCTGAACCACAGCACGGGTCGTACACCCGCCCCTTGGAAGGTTCCAGGACTTCGACGATTACCCTTACCACGCTGGTCGGTGTGAAGTACTCGCCACCCCGCCTGCCTTCTGCCAGCGCAAACTTGCCGAGGAAGTACTCGTAGACTTCGCCCATGAGGTCGCGGGCGCGGTGTTCGCCTTGGCGGCTGAACTTGGTGCTGTTGAAGAGGTCGATCAGTTCGCCGAGGCGGCGTTGGTCGATGTTGTCCTTGTTGTAGAGGCGTGGCAGCGTGCCTTGCAGGGTGGGGTTGGTCTTCATGACGAGGTCCATCGCCTCGTCGATGAGTTGGCCGATGTTCTTGGCGGGCTCGGTGCCCTCGGCGGGCTTGCCCTTGGCGTATTGGGCGAGGTAGGCCCATTGGGCGGTGGGCGGCACGACGAACACTCCGTACCCCTGGTACTCCTCGGGGTCGTCGATCAGGTCCTCGATCTGCTCCTCGTCGTAGCCCTCAGATGTGAGGTCGGCGCGGATGGTGTCGCGGCGTTCGTCGTAGGCGTCGGACACGTACTTGAGGAAAACCAAGCCGAGGATGACGTCCTTGTATTGGTTCGCGGACAGCGAGCCGCGGAGCCGGTCGGCGGCCTTCCAGAGGGTGTCCTTCAGCTCCTTCATCGTCGATGGGGCCGATGGCTCCTGCTTTTTACGGGGAGGCATGCTGCCTGTCCTTCCTATTCCGTTGTCCGCGTTGTGAGGGTTACCGCGCCGGCGGCAACCCCATCGATCATGGCCGTAACGAGATCCCGCGTCGCGTCCAGGTGCAGCCGCAGAGCAGCCTCGTGGTTCGCCGCTGCGGCAAGCACGTGTTCCAGTCGCTCCACCTCAGAGATGTCGAGGATTGGCACGTTCCACGTTTGCCAGTCGCTGGGCTCGTTCGGCAGCCGGTTGATGATCGCCGCCATCGCGTGGGGGCCGATCCCTGCCTGCGAGCCGATCCGGAGGATCTTTGACGGGGAGGCCACCAGTGATCCGCCGTGGTCGTCGACCCTCGCAGTTGGGCGTGGTCGTTCCGCGAACACGACATCCCCCGGATCTGTTCGGACTGCGCGCGAGTACAAGCGCTCCGCGTCGAACGGATCTAGGCGCGCGGTGCCGTGGGGGTCGGTCGCGGATAGGACCGCAACGGAACCGGCAGCGTTGTAGTGGCCGGGATCGATCCGGCTGCCGCGCAGCACCCGCACGTGTCGCAGGTCCTTCAACTCGCCCAGCGACCGCCTGCGTAGCAGCATCGAGCCAGAGGCGCGTTCGGCCAGCACGTCGTAGGGTCGGATCGACTCGCTCGTCACGAGGGTGGCCGCATTGATCATGGCGAGGTGTCGTTCGATCTCCGTCGTCGCGAGCCGCAATGCTCGGACCCCACGGGGTACGACGACGGCGCGGGCACTCAGGATCGGTGGGAGGTCGTGTGGACGAAGGTAGCGGAAGGCACGACCTCGCGCGGCAGCCAACGCGCCGGTCACGTCGGAGGCAAGGTCGCCGAGGTCAAGCTCATCTCGGGTGAATGCGGCCAAGTCGGCGACCATGGGCCGCCCCGTGAACCCTCCGGTCGCGCAGACCCACAGGCCCAGCGCTTGGCGGTGCGCCTCGCGCCACATGCCCCGAGGAAGACGTAGCGCGACGGCGAGGCTCTCTGAGCGGAGAGTCTGCGCTCGGTGTCGCTCCTGCTCTCCCTGCAGTTCGTCGCACAGGACGCCAGCAGGGCCGACGACGATTGCGAGTTCGCCCTCGGCGAGGTCGAGCACTAGGTTGTCTACCAGGTCGAGCACCTCGTCGGCGGTCCTGCCGATGGTCGACAGCAACCGGACGCTTGGGGCTGCCGCGTCGTCAACGGTCTCGATCTCGCGAATCGCCGCCCTCCGTCTGATGTCCCGCAACTCTGGGACGTCGCCGGGCACCACGAGGTGGGCGAAGGTGTCAGCGAGCGCGAGCGTCACGCTCGACGTCGGGCCGACGTGTACGAGCGACAGGTCCTCGGGGTCGAGGTGGAGTGCGCAGGCGTCGGCGACAGCGTGGATGAGGTCGACCGCGTCGGCGGTGAGGTCGCGAGCGCCGACCGCCCGCGCCGCCCTGCCTTGCTCCAGTCGCTCAAGCGCCTCGCGCGGGCCGTACGACGCTTCAAGCAGGTCGTCAATGAACCGCAGAGTGCGCGCAGCGGGCATGGACGCCTTGACCTCGCGCAGCAACACCCGGTCGCCGGGGTCGACACCGCGCGCCCGGGAGATACGTTGCTCTGCCGTCGTCTCCGCCAGTTCCTCCCCAGTCAACGCCGCGAGGCAGAGCCACGTGACGAGTTCGTCCAGGGCGACGTCATCGGGCACGCTCAACGCTGGTGCGTCGAGATTGGCCTCGCTGTTGTTACCGCGACCAGTACGCTGCAGCCACTCGACGATGTCTTCGCGACGGAACCGCTCCACCCCGCCGGAAACCTCGACCGGATCGGGGAAGGGCAGATGCTGACCGCGGACACGCGGCCTGTTGCGCCACATGCTCACGACCGGGCGACGGACCCGAGCCAGGTCTGCGACATCCTGCAACGTCAACGTGGGCGCGGCATCCTCCACAGCGCACCTCCCTTCGGTGATCTTGTCGATGTCACACAGAGTACTGCGTGGGATCAAGTCAGCGACGACACAAAGTGATAATCCGGCTTATCAGCTGCTTCATTCGGAGATTGACCGGGTCGCCGTCAGTCTTGCCGCACAGCTGCCGGTCGTCGGCAGCATGAGACACGGGAGAAGGCCAGTGTCCGAGCACATCAAGCACCCAGCCCACTTCGACAACGACGCCTCAGCCGTCGTGATCGAGAGCCTGACCATCCATGACCGCGAGGTGGCACGCGAGGCCCAGCGGTGGGTCTCGGGCGAGCGTGGTCCTCTCGTGGAGAATCTCGACGCGCTCGCGAGCGCCGACCTGACGAACTACGTCACCGAGGCCGTGAGGATCGGTGCCCACGCGCTGAGCGTGACCGGACAGGCCCAGGAGGCCCAGGCGCTCGAACGGATGTTGAAAGACGTCGGAGACAAGACTTCCGACTCCGCGGCCCACGCGGCCGAGCTCACCGCGCGAGCAGTACGAGAAGCGTCCGAGGCCGTGATGGCGGCAGCCCGGGACGCCAAGACAGCCATCACAGAGGCGGACACCCGCAGCCGTAACGAGCTCACCACGGCGGTGATGACGGCGAAGCAGGACCTCAATGCTGAGCTGCGTCGAATCTTCGCTGGTGAGAGTCCCGAGCTGGTCGCCCGCCTCCAGCCACTGCTGAACAAGTTCGGCACCGACCTCGATGCGAAGGTGAGTGCGGGAACCGCTGAACTGCTGACGAACGCCGCTAAGCAGTTCGACCCGTCCGAGCCGACCTCGCCGATGGCCAAGCATGCCGCGGCACTCACTGCCAACCAGGAACAGCTCACCCAGCAACTGGCCAAGCAACACGCCGAGTTGACGAACAAGATCGAGGAGGTGTCGGCGGTCCTGCGCGTCAAAGAGGCCACGACAGCGCTCGCGAGGGTGACACCAATCAAGGGCGAGTCCTACGCGGGCTCGGTACACACGGTGCTGACCGGCATCGCCACCGGACTCGGTGACGACTACACCGACACCAGCACGACCGCGGGTCGGCTGCCTCGCTGCAAGAAGGGCGACGGTGTGCTGAGCCTGAACGACGGCGCCGCTCGGGTCGTCGTCGAGATGACCGACTCGGCCCGCACCAGCTGGACAGACTACTTCGCCGAAGCCGAGCGCAACCGCGACGCCGCCGCATCGCTGGGCCTCGTACGCACCATCGACCAGAATGGCGGACAGACTCTCCGGGTGATCGGCGCCCAGCGGCTCGTGCTGGCCTTCGACCCCGACAACGACAACCCCGACCTGCTGCGTACCGTGATCATGCTCCTGCGAACGACGGCCATAGCAACAGCAAGCCGCAAGGGAGTCCATCACGTCGCCACCGCCGAGGAGAAGATCACCGAGGCGCTCAACCAGCTCGTGAAGATCGACTCGGTTAAGAAGCTGTCCGCGACGATCCAGAAGTCCGCAACGAAGATCGACAGCGAGTGCTTCGCCCTGAACTCGGCCGTTCGGCGTCTGCTCGACGAGGCGCTCGTCGCGCTGGCCGGCACTCAGGCAACTGGTCCGGAACTCGTCAGCACGGCCGACGCCCACGGTGCCGCGTGACAGGGAGGAGGGCGGGCTGCCACAGCGTGTGAAGACGGCCCGCCCTCATTCG
This sequence comes from Amycolatopsis sp. GM8, assembly GCF_021653975.1. GTDB lineage: Bacteria > Actinomycetota > Actinomycetes > Mycobacteriales > Pseudonocardiaceae > Amycolatopsis_E. Next base: position 922,446 of record NZ_JAJKFK010000004.1, read on the forward strand.
CCTCATGCCAGGGAGACCCCGGCGCATCACAGTGGTCCGGCAACTGTCGTTATTGGTGCCTGGCTTGAAACATACCTACGAAACAAGACCAATCTCGCGAAGGAACCTACTTGGCCCTTTCTGGATTACTCGATGGTACCTTGTGACAACAAATCCTGAGTAAAAGACTCGCACCTCGTCGCGTGCTCTAGTGATGGATACATAAAACTTGCGGCGGTCCTCGGCTAGTTGTTCGGGGTTGTTGTGCGATAGGTAGTACGGGATACTGTCTTCGTCAGCACCAATCAACAGGACCACGTCGAATTCTCGTCCCTTACTCGATGTCATGGTCGTTACCTCGACCCGGTCGAGCTTGCGTGCGCGCCCAGCAAACTGCTGCACTGTCAGTCCTCGCATGCTTCCGGACGTCAGCGACTCGATCATTTGTCGCATCTCAAGCGCGTCGTCAGCCAGCGAGACCTGCTCCAAGGCGCGTTCGAGCCCGCCGGCCATGAGCGCGGCCACCAACTGCTCCATCGGCGTGTCGGGCTGGTCCGCGTACCCCATCAGCAACTCGACAAGCGCGACGTCGTCGGCCTGGGACCAGCGCGCACCCACGATCGAACGCCACCGACGCAGCTGATCACCCAGGCGGTAACCACTCAGCTCGCGCCCCAATGTCGCCCACGCGGCACATCCCTCTACAAACGCTGTGACAGTCGTCAAGCGATAGTCAGTTTCACGCACGAACGCCTGTATGTCGCTGTTTCGGAGCACGTTAGCGACTTCCTCACACTGCCGGTTCTGTGGGCAGATGACGGCGATCTCATGCAGGGGAATGCCGCGCTGCTGCGCGCTTCTCACATGATTGACCACCTGCACATATTGGTCCGAAAGGCCACCAGGGCAGAACACGGCCGATACGTGGCCGCCGTCACGATTGCTCGTAATAAGTACCTGCCCCCGCCGCCGCATGAGATTGGCGATCCGGATAATTTCCTGTCCGCACCGATAGTTATGCTCCAGCTCAACAGGTGTCACTTGTGAGTGCCGCGCAAGATCGTGCAGCAACTCGGGACGGGTCCCGGTAAAGGCGAAGACCGCTTGGTCCGGGTCGCCAACGGCGAATAGTTCAGAATTCACCGTGTAGTCGAAACACAACGCGCGAACCAACCGGTCCAACCCCGGCGCAAGATCCTGGTACTCGTCGACGTACAGATGGGGATACTCAGCGGTCAGCACCTTGCGGACGACGGTGTGCTGCTCGACGAACTCGACCGCGATCGCCACGATGTCGAGGAAGTCGTGCAAGCCCTGTGCGCGAAGCTTCGCCTCATAACGTCGCGCGACCTCCGGAACCTTCTCACCGGCAAGCGACCAATCGTGCTCGGACGCAAGGCGCTGCCGGTTGATTTCGATGGTCGACCGGACGTTGCGGGTGTCCTCGCCTGGTGCGAAGATCTCCGCAATGGCCTGGTCATACGCCTGCGTACACTGGCGCGTACTGGCAATAGTGATCTTGGTTAGTTCTGGGCGGCCCACAACCGCAGCGAACGGCTCAATGACACGGCGCAGAGCAAAGCCGTGCACTGTTCCCAGGAACAGGGTGGAACGACCTTCGACGCCGAGGTCTTCAACGCGCTGCCGCAGCTCGCCGGCAGCGGCATTGGTCAGGGTGATACACGCGGCACCCTGCGGTCTGGGGATCTTGTTCGCGAGATCGTACGCCAGTCGCGTCGCCAGCAGCTTGGTCTTTCCGCTGCCGGGCGGAGCCAGTACGGCACAGTGACCTTCGGTTGTGAACGCCTCCCACTGCCGCTGGTTGGTCTTGAGCTGCCTGATCGAGGCGGACAACGCGCTCACTGCTGCTCCAGATACTGCAGCGCGTCGGCGACATACTGGGGTGGCCTGACGTCACGCAGTGCCAGTCGCTGCGCGTAGCGGCCTTTGCCACCCGCGTTGCTGATCATACCCATGAACTCGTCAAAGCCGGGATCTTGCTGATCCCAACCGTCGATCTTGATGATCGAGGGTGCCTTGCACAGCTCTTTGAGACTTTCAAAGCATGGAGTGATATTGCTGGGATCGGCGACCAAGAGATCATGCTCGAAGGTGCTGCTACCGACGAATACGCCGTGCTCGGTGGGATCAGCGTCGGGATGTCCGAGCAGGTCCACCAGCGAATCGGCCCGGCGGTCACCTTGGCTAATCCCGTCGCCGTTGACATCGCCATCGGTGAAGACAGCCCAGGGGATCTCCAGGGCATTGCAGAACTTGATGTAGGACGCGAAATGTGTGCCGTGGATGGCACATACGGAGATACCCAGCTTGTCGAGATTCATACCGAGCGCTTCGGCCAACTTGGGCACAAGCACCTGCTCCGCAAAACCCTCGACAAGGAGGACCCGACGCGCGAATACCAGCTCGGCCCGGGTGGCGTCGAGGTATCGGGCAATATCATCCCATTCGGCCGGGTCGAGCTCCGCTTGGTGTGCTGCCGCGGCCCGCGTCTGGTTGCCCACCGTGCGCAGGACCACCAGGCTGCGCGGATCGACGACGCTGGCGATATGCGGAGATTGCGTGGTGACCAGCGTGGTGTTGGCGTACTGCTGCTCGTCCAGCAGCCGTCGAAAGATCAGCCGTTGGAGATGGGGATGCAAGTGGGCCTCGGGCTCCTCGATGGCCATGACCACGTGCGCGATATCAGCGTCGCTGTACCGCCGCACGTCCAAGCCAAGTTCGTGCAGTGCGAGATAGATGACGTTGAGGGTGCCGAGGCTGGCACTGCCCAGGCTGCGGTGGGCATCCCCGTCGAGGAACAGGCGCATGCTCCGGATCAGTCGTAGCGGATCATCAGGAGCCACCGCGAGTTCAGTATCGACAGCCTGGTTCGGCCCGACCATGTCGACCAGTCGCTGGGCGATGTTGCTTCCCAGGTCCTTCACCAAGTCGAGGTCATTGAGTTTGTCGTTCGCATCCTTCATCGCTTGGCGTACCTCGCCAAGGTCTTGTTCGGCGGTTGCGGAGGCGACGCCTTGCAGCAGTGCACGTAGTGGCGAGCGGCGCCAGTTTCGGATGTCTGACTCGACATCCCGCAGCGCGTGCAGGAACAGCAGGAACAGGTAACTGCGCAGGTCAGACGCGATAGTCCGCTCGAAGTTGTTACCGCCGTACACCGCACCGCGGTACTTCGGCGTCTGTACATCGGCACCGGTATCGACGGGCGCAAACCGATAGGTCAGCCTGGCCCGCAGAGGGTCTTCTTCGACGAGCGCGTCGCTGAGCGCCGCGACCAGCCTGGCTTCATCAGCGAAGTGGATGATGTCGATAGATGCCTCGATGACATGGCCGGCCGCCATAGGGTCCCAACCGTCCGAACCATCCGAGAGGCCGTCCCAGAAGTCTTCTCGTGTCAGTTGGCGGTCTGTAAACGACATGCTGGTATCGAGGATGAGCCGCAACGCGTGCAGGAAATTGCTCTTGCCGACCCGGTTCTCGCCAACGATCACCGTGCCCGGCAAGAGCCTCAGCTCGACGTCTCCCAGATTGCGGAAGTTCTTGACTGAGATCCGGTCGATATGCATGTGCTGCTCCGGCTACTCGCTTGTGTGCCCGAATGCTTCGCTGACGCCACGGTGATCGTGCCGACCAGAAACGACGTTACGCCCACTAACAGGTCCGGATCGGGAACCACCCGCCGCGCAGGCCGTCGGCGCGGTGAGCCAGACCCTCAAGCTGATCCACGACACGATCCGGCGCTCGTCGATCCCCGCTCCACCCGGATTGGACGACGCCGCCCGCGCACTCAAGCTCGCCCAACGGATGCCTGACGAGGCAGGAGGGGGCTCAACTCACACCACGGTCCCCTCGGACGAGGCGTAGACCGGTTCCCGCCGTGCCGGTTGCTCGGCACCGCTGTGCAGGCCGCCGAGGGCCGACGGCAGGTACCCGGCTTGCCGCCACCTGCGCAGCACTTTCCGGCCGTAGTTGTTCGTGCCCGCGAGCCGGTCCAGCTCCGCGCCGGTCGGTGTGCGGCCCTTGGCCCGCTCGGTGACGTAGTAGGCCCACATCCGCTGCTCGGCGGTGGGCTCGGCGGGCGGGCGAGACTGGTCCGGGACCACCGCGAGACGCACTACCGACCCGGTTTCCTCGCCGGTCTCGCCCGTCTCTGCGGTCTCGGAGCTGGTCTCGCTCGCAGTCTCGTCGCGGTGGCGCTTGAGCGCACGGTTGAGCAACTCGACCGCCAGCAACAACGCCAGCGGCGGGCACGCCGCCACCGCCACGGCAAACACGCTCAACTCCGGAGCCGCCGCCACGTTCGCGCACAGCGAGAGGCAGATCCCGAACAGGAAGGACGACCACGCCGCCCACCGGCCACCGGCACGGCGGCCGGTCGTCTTCCACAGCTCGACCGTCGCCATGGTCAACAAGCCGTCCACGATCAGCGGCCAGATCGTCGCGGTGGCCTCGTCCGCGCCGAACCGCAGTGCGAACTGTCGACCATGCCGGTAGGAGGCATAGGCCGCGCCGAGTGCGACCAACGCCGTGCACGCGCACTGCACCCACAGCGCGCGGTCATTCCGAACCGGGGATGCCGTGGCGCTCACCGCAGCACACCCCCAGCCGTATGCCGCCTGTCATCGAGGCAGCAGCCAACGCATGCGAACACCTGAGAGCCGGTCACCGACCGGCCCACCGGCACATGCGGCACGCGGACGCGGACGCGGAGATAGTCAGCTCCACACGACACGGACGCCAACCCATCGGCCTGCAAGGGCGACAAGCGAACGATGATCTCGTCCGTGCTCACTGCGCACCACCGCCCGAACGACGGCGACGCCGGACAACATCGACGGTGGCGGAAACCAGCAGTTCACGACGGGTGCGGTTTCGTGTAGATGCTGTACGAGCCGCGCCGGGGGCACTCGCAGCAATCACACCATGCTTGACCTGGTGTTTTTCCAGTCTGACGACCTTTGCGTCGTCGCTTGCTTCCGCAGCGGTCTGGGCGATGCCGTCGATCCTGTCGCTGGGTAGCGTGATGTCGATCATGGCGTGGTCCGTTTCGTGGTCGACGCTGACATGGAGTTTGCTGAGTTCGTAGAGCCGGGCCTGGAGCTCGACCGGCGCGCGATGGAGGTTCACCGCCAGGTGCGGTAGCAGGTTGACGAGGTCGAGGTCCTCACGGGTCGCAACAGCTGGCGACCTCTGGTCGTGGTGATCAAGTTCGGTGATCTGGTCGAGCACGAGCCGGTGTTCGACCCCGAGCGAGTTGTATCGCTCGCTGAGCCCCTGGGTAAAGGGATCGTTGGGGTCGGCGTCCTCGGCCTGGCTGAGCACGTTGCTCTGCTTGCGAGCCAGCTCCGCGGCACGCTTCTCCAGTCGCACGCGACGCTCGGCGCGATCCCGGTGTTCCCGATCATCAACCTGATCCAGCTGCGGGGCGAGTAGCTCCATCCGGCGGTCGCCGAATAGGTACTCCGCGTAGACCTGGTTCACAGCGACGAGGATCGCGTCCTCGCGCATGTACATGATCTGGGGATGGTCGGTGAACTTGTCCAGGCGGCCGCGGTTGTTGTTCTTCGGCCAGCATCGGTAATAGTTGTGGCCACGGTGGTGCTGTCCGAGCATCCGCCGCCCGCACCGGCAAACGACGCGCCCGCGAAGCACGTAAACACGTTTGGTGTTCGGATGCGGGTTGGCTTCGCTGCCGTCTCTCGATCCACGCTTGGCCAGACGGCGTGCGACCAGCTCGTCGTACATCCACTTCGGGATCAATGGCTCGTGCGCCGGCTCGACCGACCATACCCACATCTCCGGCGGGTTCACGACCCCGGTACCGCCGCGACTCCGCCGCGCGCGGCGGTTGTACACCTGATATTCGGTGTATTTGGGGTTCTTCAGCACGTCCGCAACAGCGGACTTCGACCACGCTCCCCTGGCGCGCCGACCACCAGGCGGTTCCGGCGGCGGGTGCGCCTCCAGATCCGCGTTCAGACGTTCGGCAATCGTGTCGAACCCCAGTTGCTCGTGATACCGCCACTGAGCCATCAAAGTGACCGTCTCGGCTCGCTGAGCGTCCGGCTCCAAACGGGTCTTCGTGATCCCCTTCTCTGCCTTGACTGGGGGTTTGGGTGCCGGTACTTCTTCGCCCGATACCCATAAGCGGTTTGCCGATGTTGTAACCCTCACGGACGTGCGTGCATGTCCCGCCCCACGACTGCTCGAGCATGTTGAGCACTTCGTACTCGGCCACGGACTGATTGATCCGCCGCTGCAGAATCTGTTGGGCACGACCACCACTGAGCATAATCGGTTCATTCGACGCAAACACCGTCACGCCCGCGTCTTCCAGTCGACGCTCGACACTCAGGGTCTCGTACATCTTGCGCGCGATCCGCGACATCGACTCGCAGATCACCACGTCAAACCGACGGTCTGACCGCGCAGCCTCAGCGAGCAGATCACCGATTCCACCATCACGAGCGATCGGGATGTCGTACCGCTCGTAATTCGACTTCCTACCCCGCTTGTCCAACTCCATACGTCCGGACTCGACATCGAAGAAGTGTGCGGCGATCACCCAGGAATCCGGCAGCGCGACCTTCGACGTTCAACGCCAACGTCACGGCACTCGCGCCGAGCAACATCCTCCGCGCAGGGCGCAACACTTCGAACGGCGCACTTGCATCGGACAAGTGGCGCGTCGCGATCAGGAGACCGACAACGGTCAGGTCAACCGCGGGAGCCACCAACGGGGCGACGTACGCAGGCACTCCCAACCTCAGTGCCAAACTCAGCACGTTCCCAAAACCAAACAGGAAGGTCAGGGCCACGACCACCATCATCAGGACCGACACGAACCGCACTACCGACCACCGCTCCCCCATCACCGGGAACCCCGCTTCGGCCGCCGCTCCATCGCCAACAGCACATCAGCTCGAATCAGCAGCACCAGGCACAGCAACCGGTGTGATAGCCGCCGGAATCTCGGCCTGGCTCGGCGCACTCTGGGTGAACATGCTCGTCACGCCCACACGTTCCCGGCGCCGGTATACGGCTCCACCCGGCCGCGAGTTCCCGTAACTCCGCGCGGATCGCGAGTGCCTGTGCCACCGACTGTGGCGTGATGAACACGAAATCCGCGAACGGGCCGCGAACCGGTGCGGCAGCGAATAACGCGACAGCGCCGCCACCAGCGGCGGACCCGACACCAAGCTCGGCACCCGCGGACACGCGTCCATCGTGCGCGATTCCCGGCGCACCGGCTCGACGTTCTCCGCAACCCATGCCTGCCACAGCTCGACCACGGCGGCGGTGAATTCGGTGACGCAGGGCGAACCGATCCTCGGCGGCTTGGAAAAGCGGTCGGGATCCACAGTGGCTTCCCGCTGTTCGGCATCGGTGACCAGCACCGGGGCCGCCCGCCCCCATGGCCGCCGGCCAACCGGTTCAGGGTGATCGTCCTGGCCGCGAGCAGATCCGGCTCACCCGCCGCCGCGATGGTCGGGAACAGTCCAATATGGTCGGTCAGCTGAGCGGCCCCGGACAGCACCACCGCGCGTCCAGGCAGCCGTGCAGCCGTCCCGCCTCCGGTGTCACCGGAAGCCGTTCCGATCGAACAGCGCGGGCGCCCCACCCGGGGTCTGCCACCACGCTCGATGAGCGCCGAGCCCGTCCAGCGACACGGCCCAATACGAGACCACCATCATCGGCTACCGGATCTGTTCGGATATCGCTCGGACAACGGCGTCCGCGGCCAGGCCCGCCCCGCCAATGGACACCAACCCGCACCCGGCTGGTCGCGCAGCAAGCCGACCTCGGTGGCGATGTCGTCGGTGGCCAGGCGCGCGGTACCCGCCACCACGCTCAGCGTGCGAGAGAACACCACCTTCGGGATCGGCCGCCCGACCCGGGCGAACTCCGACCCCGCCTTGCTGGACATGGTCTGCTCGGCGCTCTCCCAGACCAGCACGTCCTGATACAGCCGCGTCCACACAGGTACGCGACAATGTGACGGGTCTGCTCGACATGGACACCGAACTGCTCCGCATCAGGGGCGCTCCAGCCAATATCGCCACCCACCGTCGCAATCAACCCGTCCAGCCACCACTCATCGAGTAGATCACCGGCAAGATCAGGCACTCCTCAACAACTGGGCGGCGTTCGAGCAGGTCAAGGGCCTTACCGAGGTCGTCGATCATAGTAGTCACGCTGCGCGGCAGCAGACACAAGCATCGCCGCAGCACCCGCCATGCGGCATGACAGGACGTTGACCTCGGCAGGGCGGAGTCGGGGGTGTTTCCGCCGGGAGCGGAACCGCTGCCTCCGGGTTCCTGATCGGTGCCAGGATGGCCGGTATGGCGGACATTCTTCCCTTCCACCAGGACCGTACGCCCGCGCCGGATGGCGAGCCGGAGCCGTTGTGGCGTGAGGTGCTGGATCGGAGCCTGCGTGCGACCAGGGAGACGCAGGGTGGCCGCCGTGTGGACATCGCGGAGCGGGCCGGCATCTCGCCGCAGTACCTGTCGGAGATCGAACGCGGTCGCAAGGAGCCCTCCAGCGAGATGATCGCCGCGGTCGCCGGCGCGCTCGGTGTCGGCTTGCCCGACCTGCTCGCCGGCAGCGCCGCGGCACGAGTCCCGCAGTCGGGCGCCATCCCGCGGGACCCGTGCTCATGGCTGCCTGAGACCGCGGTCTCAGGTGCGGTGGTCGAGGACGTGGTCCGCGAGCCCGTAGCTGACGGCGCCCGCCGCGTCGAACACGCGGTCCCGGTCGGTGTCGTGCCGCAGGTCCGCGACCTCGCGACCGGTGTGTGCTGAGAGGATCTCCTCCAGTTGGGTCCGCACTCGCACCACCTCGTCGGCCTGGAGGATGAGGTCCGGGATGGTGCCGCGGCCCTGCGCCGCGGGTTGGTGCAGCACCACCCGGGTGTGGGGCAGCACGGCGCGGTGGCCGGCCTCGCCCGCGGCCAGCAGCACCGCACCGGCCGCGACCGCTTGGCCGACGCACGTCGTCGCCACCGGCGCCTTGATGTAGCGCATGGTGTCGTACAGCGCGAGCATCGCGGACGAGTCGCCGCCCTCGGAGTTGATGTAGAGGTTGATCTCCCGTTCCGGGCTGTCGGCCTCTAGGTGCAGCAACTGGGCGATCAACGCGTTCGCCACCCCGGAGTCGATCGCGGTGCCGAGGTAGACGATCCGCGACGACAGCAGGTGAGAGTAGACATCCATGATCCGCTCGCCGCCCGCCTCACGCGTGATGACGTTCGGGATGGTGTACGTGCTCATGCGCGAGCTCCCGCCGCCGAGCCGAGGCCCAGCCGGTGTGTGCGCACGGGCACGACCTGGCCGAGATCGTCGACGATGTGGTCGATGAAGCCGTACTCGCGTGCTTGCCCGGTGGTGAACCAGCGGTCGTGCAGCGAGTCTGCGAAGATCTTCTCGATCGGCTGGCCGGTGTCCTGCGCGATGATCCCGAGCACCGTGTCCCGGGTGTGCCGCAGGTCGTCCGCCTGCACCTCCACCTCGACCGCCGATCCGCCGATCCCCGCCGAGCCCTGGTGCATCAGGATGCGGGCATACGCGAGGGCGAAGCGCTTGCCCGGTGTGCCCGCGGACAACAGGAACTGCCCCGCACTGCACGCCAGCCCCAGCACGAGCGTCGCCACGTCGCACGGCACGAGCCGCATCACGTCGCGGATCGCCAGCATCGCCGGGACCGAGCCACCTGGCGAGTGGATCCACAACGCGATATCCCTCCCCGGATCCTCACTCGCGAGAGAGAGCAGTTGGGTGGCGAGCACTGTCCCATTGTCGTCGTCAAGCACGCCGTCGAGGACCAGTACCCGCTGACTGAAGGACCGTTCTCGGAGCCGATGGTCGAACAACGGCTGCTTCTCGTCGTTGGTCATGCCCCGACAATGCCGCCGCCCCGATGCCGTTCGCTGGTTTCTCTGCCGTGAGCAGATCAGCCCTCAGCAGACCGGGAACCTACCCCTCCACTGTGGACTTCACCGTGTTGAACTTGTCGTGCGACCGCATCGTGATCAGCCGCAGGCGAGCGGCTCATTGTTCAAGCTGATCCTCAATGTGGGATGTCATATGCCGCTTACCCGTAGTGACCTGGCTCTGCGGAATCCCACTTGCGACCGGCGAGACCACTCCTACCCGAGAAAGTCGCCAACGGCCTGTAATGAAGCACTGGAGTCAACGAAACCGGGTGTAACCTCTCGGAAAGTTGATCAGCGAAAATGGGCAGAGTCGGACGTTTCACAGTTCTGGGTCACCCAGAACTTGGATACTCTTCTTTATACCAATCGGTCAATTCTGAGTATATTTCGGAGAGGTCGGTTTTTGGATTCACCATAAGAGAGCCTACGATTGCCGACCCAATCAATATGAAATCGCCGGCCCGTATCCGATAGTCTTCAACCGAGCGGCCAAAGACAGTTCTAATCACGGCCTCAAGGTCTGCCACCGAGGCCTTCAAAATATGGGACGCGTTATCATGTGCCCGAACTGCAACGTCTTCAAAGTCATGTTCGACTGGTTGACGCCCAAGCGCGTCTTCGACTTGTCGCCACAGCAGATAGGTGACGTATCGAGTGGCCTTGTCGTCTACGGGGACTTCATGTTCCAAACGAAGGGCCGACGCGTGAAACCTCGCGATATCGCGCTCTCGGGCAGCGAGGATCATCTCGCACAATATACCCCAGTTCTGCGGCTCGATCACAGGACCAGACTCCCGGTTTGATGTCAATTCGCCACCTTTCATAGCCCATATTATACCGGTCGCCTCTTAGGGGCCAAAAAATCGTTGCAGACGGTGGATACTCGTGCAGCGACGCGCTTGATCGGCTCCTTTATCAACTGACCGAGGAAAATGACCGAAACTGCTAGTGCTCCGGCATCAACTGGGCCTCCGGTCACATGTGGCGAGGTCGCAACTTCCGCAATGTCGCTCGCGCGCCGGGTCAAGGCTTCTGTGGGCGAACTGTTGGGCTTATCTGCGTACTTGTCGGGAGAGGTTGCTTCTTCCCCGCCGCCGGTGCAGCCGGTGTCGTCGACGGTGGCTTGGGCGGGTGGGTGCCGCCGATCCATGTTTCGGGGCTGCCGGGCTGGATGAGGGGGGTGAAGGTTACGGGCGTTTCGCCAGGGTTGGGAGTGGCGATGGTGTTGCTGATGGGGGGTTGGTCGGAGGAGGGGCCGCTGGTGGGGGTCAGCAGACCCCATGCGGTGCGGTAGCGTTTGCGGTCCCCGATGCGGTGCGGCGCGACGGTGGCAGGGTCGACCGAGCGAGCAAAGGAGCTCGCATGTCAACAGCAACAGTCACAGAGGTGCACCGCGGAGGCGCCGGGCAAGGCACGGTCGCACTCGCCGCCGCGTGCATGCCGATCCTCGGATCCACGTCGATCGCGCCCCTGCAACCAACGATGGCCGCGGCGTTCCCTGACCAACCGGGCGCAGCGGTGCTTGCCAGCCTGATCCTTACCGCTCCCGCGCTGGTGATCGGCCTGACTGCGCTATCGCTGGTCGGATCATCGATCGGGTCGGGCGCAAAAGCGGGTGCTCGTGATCGCCCTCGTCCTCTATTCGCTGGTCGGTACCGCTCCACTCTGGCTACCGACCCTGCCCGCGATTCTGGTTAGCCGCATCCTCATGGGGATCGCCGAGGCGGCCATCTTCTCCTCGGCGATGGCTACCATCTCCGACCTGTTCGACGGACATCGGCGTGCAAGGGACTTCGGACTGCTGAACCTCGTGACCGGGCTGGCGGCGGTGGTGTTCATTGCGGTTTCGGGAACCCTCGGCAACGATAACTGGCGCACACCGTTCTGGCTTTATGCACTCGCTCTGCTAATCGCGATCGCCGCCGCACTCGTGCTGAAGCGGGATCCGACGCGCACGCAGCGGGTCGCACTGCCGAAGGTGGACTGGCGACGGCTCCTGGTGCCGATCATTTTCACCCTCGTCGGCGGCGCAGTCTTCTACGTGCCGTCACGATGCTGTCGTTCCGTCTCGCCGACCTGGGAGTTACCGCGACCGCAGAAATCGGGACCATCAGCGCGGTTGCCGCACTCGCGGCAGCACTCGCCTCGCTGGCGTTCCCCGCATTGCTGCGGCGGATACCGCGCGTGCTTCTCGCCCTCTCGCTGGGTCTGATGGGCCTCGGTCTACTCCTGATCGGTCTGCTGTCAGCACTCTCCTTCGTGATCGCCGGCGCGGTGATTGCGAACGCCGGCGGTGGTTTGCTGCTGTCCACGTTGCAGACCTGGATCGTGCAGGGACTGCCGTATGAGCAGCGTGGTCGCGCATCCGGCGCATCAACGGCCGGGTTGTTCGTCGGACAGTTCCTCGCGCCTCTGGCGGTCTTTGGCATCTCAGCAGGAGTTGGGCTCCGGCCGGCGATCGCGATCGCCGGTGTCGTCGGGCTGGTTTCTGCGGGCGTTGGCGCGGTGATCGGCCGCGTCCGTGCCGAAGTACCTCCAGAGCACACATGAGCTCGGCCGGCTCGTCGCCAGTTGCTCGATTCTTTCTTCGTCGAACCCGCGATGATCTTTGGGCGTCGGCACCAGTCGACTGAGGCCTGCGGCTCCATCTATTGACTTGGAGCAGACGCTGCGCATCGCGGACCGTTTGTCATGCTTGCGCTGTGGGGCGGACGACGACCTCACTGACGTCGATGCCTCGGGCTGCTGGATCGCATAGCCGATGACGGAGGCGATCGCAGACGGCGGCATGGCGATCTCGTCGCGCTGCTTGGCCATGGCCGCCGCGACCTCGATGCCCGCCCTCTTGCCAACGCCTTCTGTGTTCGTGAAACCAGGCCGGAAGATTGGCAACGCCGCCCGTCAACGGTCGAGCTACGGATGCGGGCGTACTTCGTGACCGAACGGTCGAAGGGTGCACGCCAACCGGCGCGGAGCTGGACCGGATCGCTGGCACGAACAACTATGGCCGCCGGGTGTTGCGGCGGTGGCGAGAGATCGGACATCCTCCGCCCCACGACCGGCCACAATGCAGTCTGGCCGACGTCCCGATCGCGGCCCGACCGGTGGTGCCGCGATTACGGGTGCGGCGATTCTTCTGCGACACGCGCGACTGTCCGGTGAGGACGTTCGCCGAACAGGTTGACGGGCTGTTGTGGTCCGGCGTGGCTCGCCGATCTCCTGCTCGAGCACGCGAACCCCGGCGGCCTCGTCTGTGCTCTCGCCGGGTGCGTGGCCGGGCCGCTCAGCCACAATCCTACGCGGGCGATGGCGCCGCACGGGCGATGGCGAGCGCTTGGTCGTAGAGGTCGACCAGGTCGTCGCGGCCCTGCCCGGCGATCCAGGTGCCGGTGGCCGCGTCGGAGCAGGCGAACGAGATGGCAATGACGGCGCGGGCCTCATGGTCCGAGGAAGCCCCATCGCGGCCGTTGGTGTGCACGCGGTCGCGGACCACCGGCATCAGGTCGTACTGCCACCGGATGCGTTTTTGCTCATAGCGGGCGCGTAGGGCGGGGGTGCGGAAGATGAGGGTGGCGATGACGAGGGCCTGCTCCGGGGTGTGGTTCGCCCCCACGATCTCGGCGAACCCGGTCCGCAGTGCCTCCCAGGCAGACACCTCGGCGGGCTGCTCTTCGACGGTCTTTCTGAGCAGCGCGCCCAAAGCGTCCTGCTCCCCGCAGACGAGGTCTTCCTTAGTGCCGAAGTAGCGGAAGAGGGTGCGCTGAGAGACACCGACCTCCCGGGCGATCTGCTCGGTCGTCGTCCCCTCATAACCCTGGGTGGTGAACAGCCGGATCGCGGCGTCGAAGATTTCCTGGCTGGCCATCTGCCGCGACCGCTCCCATACCGAGGAAGCGCTTCCATCCTGCCTCATGCCGCCAGCTTACCCCGCTGCCAGTGTGTACTAGTCAGCCAATTTGGCAGTCACTGACTCACTGCGCTACGCTGACTGAGTTGGATACCCCGGGGGATGGGAAGCGAGGCTCTTGTCATGGCCGCAGTCGTCTATCGAGGTCAGCTGACTCTGATCACCGGGGCCAGCTCCGGGCTGGGCGCCGAGTTCGCGCGGCAGCTGGCCCGGCGCGGGTCGGACCTCGTGCTGGTGGCCCGCCGCAAGGATCGGCTGGAGACCCTCGCAGAGGAGCTGTCCGGTAGGTACGGGATCGAGGTGCACACGGTGGCCCAGGACCTTGGTGAGGCTGGGGCCGGGACCCGGCTGGCGGCCGAACTGGAACGTCGGGGGCTGACGGTGACCAGCCTGGTCAACAACGCCGGGTTTGGCACGTTCGGCCCGTTCCACCGGGAAGATCCAGAGCGGCTGCGCCAGGAGATGGCGCTGGATGTGTTGACCGTCGTCGACATCAGCCGTGCCTTCATCAACCAATTGCGCGACCACGGCCGGGGAGTGCTGATCAACGTGGCCAGCATGGCTGGCTACCAGGGCAATCCGAACATGGCGGTGTACGGGGCGACGAAGGCGTTCGTGCTGAACCTGACCGAGGCCCTCTGGGTGGAGTCGCGCGGCAGCGGCCTGAAGGTGATCGCGCTCTCGCCCGGGGCCACGCGCACGGAATTCTTCGACGTCGTCGGCACCGACGATGCCGCGGGCGGGCGACGGCTGCAGGAGCCGAGCGATGTGGTCGCCACCGCATTGAACGCCCTGGACCGCAAGAACCCGCCGCCCGACGTCATCGCCGGTCGCGCCAACCGCATCTTGGCCGCCGCGTCCCGCCGCCTGCTGAGCCGGGCCCAGGTCGCCCGTGTCGTCGGCCGCATGACGGACCGCTGAAGCCACAGCTGGAGCGGCCGCGGTTCCTCCGCACCGAGGCCCACAACAAGCACGAAGGAAACGACAGCATGCGACAGAACGCCGGTTGGGCGGTTCACACCCCCGGGGCGCCCCTCACCCCCTGGACCTTCCAGCGCCGCGACCTACGGGACGACGACGTCGCCGTGCGGGTCGAGTACAGCGGTATCTGTGGCTCGGACCTCCACGCCGTCCGCCACGGCGATGCCGCGGCCATGCCGCTGGTCGCCGGCCACGAGATGACCGGCACCGTCACCGCGATCGGCACGTCCGTCACCCGTTTCCAGGTCGGCGACCGGGTCGCCGTCGGCAATGTGGTGGACTCGTGCGGAGCCTGCCCCGCTTGCGTCGAGCACCGTGAGAACTGGTGCTTCGCGTTCCCCACCGTCACCTATGGCGGCGTCGACCGCGTCGACGAAAGCATGACCCAGGGAGGTTTCGCGTCCGAGTACGTGGCCCGCGAGGCCTTTGTGTACCAGCTGCCGCCCGGACTCGACCCGGCCGGCGCCGCCCCGCTGCTGTGCGCCGGCGCCACCGTGTTCGCTCCGCTGCGGCACTGGAAAGCCGGCCCGGGCACGACAGTAGGCATCGCCGGGATCGGCGGTCTGGGCCACCTAGGGGTGAAGTTCGCCCACGCGCTCGGCGCTCACGTCATCGCTTTCACCACCTCCAAGGCCAAGGCCACTGAGGCACTCGCTCTGGGGGCCGACGAAGCGATCCTCTCCAGCGACCCTGTGCAGCTGGACGCGGCGAAGTGGCGCTGCGACCTGATCCTGGACACGGTGGGCGCTCCGCACGACATCAACGGCTACCTTCGGGCCCTCAAGCTCGACGGCACCTTGTGCACCGTCGGAATCCCGCCCCAGGACTGGCACGTCGAGCCCATGAGCCTGCTTTACGGCGCCAAGCGGCTGGCCGGAGGCAGCGGCGACGGTACCCGTCTGGTCCGCGACATGCTCGACTTCAGCGCCACGCACAAGATCACCGCTGAGATCGAGCTCGTCCCCGCCACCGCGATCAACTCGGCCCTCGACCGGCTCGAGCGCGGCGACGTCCGCTACCGGTTCGTCCTGGACATGGCCCGATGAGCCACGACCCCGCCGACCGCGGCCCGATCGTCCAGATCGACTCCGGAGACATCCTTGGCACCAGGAGCAAAGGTATCCAGGTCTTCAAAGGTGTCCCCTACGCCGCGCCGCCGATCGGCCCGCACCGTTTCGCCCTACCGCAACCGGTCACCCCTTGGCGCGGTGTACGCGACGCCACGACACCGGGCCCCAGCGCGCCACAGCATGTCGCGCTGTTCAAGGCTCTTGACCTTCCTCCGATCGTTGGTGACGGCTGGACGCGCGGTGACGACTACCTCACGCTGAACGTGTGGGCCCCCGACCCCGGAGCTCGGCCCGCCGAGGGCGGACGGCCGGTGATGGTCTGGGTGCACGGCGGCGCCTTCACGATCGGCACCAAGGACGCCGCCGTCTACGACGGCTCCGCGTTCGCCCGCTCCGGCGTCGTCTGCGTGGCCATGAACTACCGTCTGGGCGCGGAAGGCTTTCTGCCCGTACCCGGCGCGCCCACCAACTTGGGGCTGCGCGACATGATCGCCGCGCTGCGATGGGTACAGGCGAACGCCGCGGCGTTCGGTGGCGATCCCGGCAACGTCACCGTCTTCGGTGAATCCGCGGGCGGCATGGCTGTCTGTTGTCTCCTGGCCAGTCCGCTCACCAAGGGCCTGTTCCAGCGGGCCATCGTGCAGAGTGGGCACGGCTCAGCGGTCTACCCGATCGAGGTCGGGCGGCGCATGGTCGACAAGACCGCCTCGTACCTGAAGGTCAGTCCCGACGTCGGGGGATTCCGTTCCACCACCCCGGAGCAGACGCTTGCCGCGTTCGCCAAGGCCGGGCGCCCCGGTCGCGTCGACCGGCGCGACGAGCGGGGCCACGATCCCTTGATCGGCCTGTCCCCCAGCTGCCCCGTGTACGGCGACGATGTGCTCCCCATCCATCCCCTGGCCGCCCTGGAGCGGGGCGCGGGCAAGGAGGTGGACCTGCTCATCGGCACGACGGCGGAGGAGGCCCGATTCTGGTTCGAGGCCACCCCGCTTCGCCGGCTGCCCAGGCCGGTGGCACGGTGGCTGCTGCGCCGGGTCACCTCGAATGCCGACGCGCTCCTTGCCGCCTATGCCGCGGAATTCCACCACCTCAGCCCCGCCGACCAGTTCACGCAAGCCATCACGGACCTGACCTTCCGGTGGCCCGCACGGCAGTTCGCCGAGGCGCACCGAGGGCGCAGCCACGTCTTCGAGTTCGACTGGCGCTCGCCGGCACTCAATGGCCGCCTGGGCGCCGCGCACGGCGTCGACCTCGCGTTCACGTTCGACACCCTCACCACGGCGGCCGGGCCCAGGGGCATGCTCGGCGAGGATCCGCCCCAGGACCTCGCCGACCACATGCACGGCCTCTGGGTGCGTTATGCGACCACCGGCCTGCTGCCATGGGCGGAGTTCATCCCCGAGCGCCGCCTCGTGTACCAGCTCGCCGCCCGCACTGCGGTACACGAAGCGGTAATGCCGGTCCGCCCCTTCCTCTGATGCGAGGAAGGAGTGGAGCGCCGCGCTCCTCGTGACCCTCGGCTCATACTCGAGGTTCTCACCTCATCGACGAACGCGGTCAGTGCTGGACGGAGCGGGTGACGCGGGGATGATCGCTCGCTTCCTCGGCGTCCTGCGTCGCGGCGCAGGTGGCGAGCAACCGGATCGCCGCCGCGGAGCGCGATCCGGGTTCGGGCGCATAGGCGTAGATCCACCGTTCCCCATCCTGCAGTCGTAGCGCCTCCACCTGCATGGTGAGCTCGCCGACGACGGGATGGTGAAGCCGTTTGGGGCCACGGCAGCGCGCGTCGACCTCGTGCTCGGCCCACCAGCTACGAAACTCGGGACTGGCGACGGACAGTTCACCGATCAGGGCGTGCAACTGCTTGTCGCGTGGGTAGCGCCCCGCGGCCTCCCGGAGGACCCCGACGCTGATGCGCGCGTTCATCTCCCAATCTGTGAAGCGATCGCGCGTCGAGGGCCGCAGGAACAACCAGGGCGGGTGGTTGGCCGCCGCGGACGGCATCGGTTCGAGGCCGACCAGCAACGCCCGCCCCACGCGGTTCGTCGCGTGGACGTCGCCCCGCGAGTCGATGATCATCGCCGGGATTTCGAGACTGTCGAGCATCAGGCGCATGCCCGCATCGAGGGGTGCGAGGCGCAGATCGCCGGGTTCGGGTGCGGCGACGATCGAGCGGACGAGGTTGTGGAAGTACAACCGCTCGACCTCGGCCAGCCGCAATGCGCGGGCGATCGCGTCGAGCACCTGATCGGACGGCTGCAGGTGGCGGCCCTGCTCGAGGCGAGCGTAATAGTCCAGACTCACTCCGGCCAGCATCGCGACTTCCTCCCGTCGCAAGCCCGGAACGCGGCGCTGACCGCCGGTCTGGATACCGACGTCGGCGGACTGTACGCGCGCCCGCCGGGTGCGCAGGAACTCCCCCAGCTCACCGTTTGTCGGCCATGCTCCAACGGTACTGGCCGGGTGCGCGGCCGCGGGTAGGTCTGTGCGTCCGAGGATGCTCCGCCACTGGTCGGGCCGGTGCGCCGGACCCATAGTCGACGCATGACCACCATCACTCAGACCTTCCAGCTCGGCGGCAAGACGGTGCGGCGCATCGGGTTCGGCGCGATGCAACTCGCCGGCCCGGCGGTGTTCGGTCCGCCGAAGGACCCGGATGCGGCCCGCGCCGCACCGTCGAGCTCGGCGTCAACCACATCGACACGTCGCAGGCCTACGGTCCCGACGTCGTCAACGAACTCCTTGCCGAGGTGCTGTATCCGTGTCCGGACGACCTCGTCATCGCCACGAAGGTCGGCGGCACCCGCGACGAGAACGGCGGCTGGATCTGGGCCGCACGCCCCGAACAGCTGCGGGCGACCGTCGAGCAGGATCTGCGCACCCTGCGGCGGGACCGGATCGACCTGGTGAACATGCGTTTCGGCGTCGGGGGCCCGGCGCCGGAAGCCGTTCCACTCGCCGCGCAACTCGGTGTCCTCACCGAGCTGCGCGACGAAGGCAAGGTCGATCTCATCGGCCTCTCGACCGTTTCCGCCGACGTCGTCAAGAATGCTCTGGAGATCACGCCGATCGCCGAGGTGCAAAACGCCTACGGCATCGCGAACCGCACGGACGAACCGATCCTCGATCTGTGCCGTGAGCACGACATCGCCTACGTTCCCTATTACCCGCTCGGCTCCGCGTTCACCGGGAGCCCGCAGACGCTCGCCGCCGATCCGGCGATCGCGTCCGTGGCGGCCAAGTGCAACGTTTCGGCGTCGCAGACCGCGCTCGCCTGGCTGCTCGCCCACCACGACCGCATGCTGCTCATCCCCGGCACGAGCTCGGTCGGCCATCTCGAACAGAATCTGGCCGTCGACGGGATTCAGCTGGATGACCACAACCTCGCCACGCTCGAGGCCGTCATCCACCTTGGCGCGCCGAGCTTTTAACGACACCAGGATCCACCGCCAAGTGCCCGTTGACAGATCACGACCGCGTGGGCACGGTCTCGGGCTGGTTGGAGGCATGAGTAAACACCGTGATTGACAGCCTTCCGCAGGAATTCCGCCCCGTTGTCGTGCGCTTGCTCGCCGAACGGGACCCCGCGCTGCTGTCGGCCCTGCGACACAGGACAAGCCCACGCTGGATCAGCAGGAAGAGGTGATCGGCGTCCTGGGCGATGCTTTCACCGAGCACCTCGAACCCACCGGGCAAGGCGTGCTCATCGACAACGCACTGGGTGCAATCCTGACCCGGTGGCCGGCCCCACTTGGGAACGAGCGATGGCCCCACCTGCCCGAAGCGGATTCGTGCTCAGCCGGGCTCGGCCGATCCACTACGACGTTGGCCCAGGGTGGCCGTTGCTCGATCCTCGCCTGCTTGCCGGCGGCGATGAGCAGGTCTATGTGGAGCGCCCGCACGCGAAACGTCGACTTACGACGTTGACGGGCAACGAGCGGCGGCCAGGCTCGGCGAGAGCGTTGGGGCCAGACGTCACCCGTAGTCGACGGGGCGCGCCGGGATCAGGTGCAAAATCAGGAGCCCGGCATCCTGAGCAGCGTCACGCCCGCAGTTCTACTTCTCCAGCTTTTCGAAAGGGAATTCCTCGATTCGCATCCATTCGCCGGCCAGTTCGTCCGTGTCGATGACCCAGACGGCGTCCGGATTGCTTTCCACGAATTCACGCTCGTCTGGAGTGAGGCCCGGGTCTTGTTCTTGCCTGGGCTTGATCCTAAGACCATGCCGCTTGATTCGCTGCACGGCTTCGGCTCGGCCGGTGGCCGCTACCGCAACACGGACAACCGTGCAGACGCCGTACGGATTCGGCACCCAGAAGCTGAAGACCTTCATGGTGGTCACCTCCTCCTTCAGGCCTTGTAGTAGAAATTCCGCGCATGGATTTTTCATTATTACACCTGTACGTGTGTGCGGGTGCCGCAGTTCCTGCGGACGATAACTTTGCCTGGGCCTCGGTAGTTTTCGGCATGCCGCTTTTCCGCCCGCGTTGCCGTCGTGATTTTCCTGAACTCGCGGAAGTAGGAGAGCCCCTGGATCATGTACCGACGGCGGCGACACCGGACGCGATCCTGTCGATGATGGGGTCGCCGTTGGCGTAGTCGTAGTCGCTGGTGCCGGGGTTGTTGTCGGGGACGGCTTTCGTGATTTGAGCGCTGGGGGTTCACTCGGTGAGCAGCACACATTTGCGGAGCAGGTCGGGTTGACGCGGCCGAACATTTGGCGTTTGAGCATCGTGAGGCGGTTGACATGGCCTGCGACGATGCCGCTGTTCCAGCGGAGATCCATGCCTCCAGATCCCGGCCGCGCAGCGAGCACATCATGGTGGCGAAGGCACACACGTGGCCGGCCAGGGCTTTCAGTGGTGTGCTGGAGGCGAGGATCGTGTCTAATCGTTGCTGGTCAGCCGGGTCCATGTCGACGGGGTCGGCCATGATCCAGCTCACGACTCGGCGGACGGACGGCGGTTTGCGTGGTGGCCGAGGAATACACGCGGTCGTACGAAACTGGTTCAGGTAGTGGCGGACGAGGGTCGGGCCGCCGCGGTAGCAGCGTGCGGTGATCTCCTCGAAGAGAACGGCGGCGCTGGTGGATCCAGCGTTCGTGAGGGTAGGGCTTGAACTCGTTGAGCAGGCTGGGCCGGTCGCCGATTCCGTTGCGGGTCAACAACTCGTCCACCGTGTCGGCGCAGGCGAAGCCGCGCACAGTGCCGCACGCGAGGCCGAGTCGGCGGCAGATTTCTTTGATGGCAACGCCTTCGGCGAGCAAGGCGTGCACCGCTGCGTGACGTTCCCGCGCTCGCACCGCCCACCGATCCGTCCGGTCGCCCGGCTCGCGTTCCTCCCGCTACTCGAACGCGGCGTCCAAGGCCGCCATCACCATGCTCACGGTCCGCTACGCCCGGCTGTTGCCCGGCATCCGGATCAAGGCGGCCGAACCCGGCAGCGGCGGCATTGGGGCACTCGGGCCGCGAGGGCACCGACGCCATCATCTGCTTCGCCATCGGCGGGGACAAGAACCTCACCGGCCTGTACCGCGACCGCGACGGCGACGTCCCCTGGTGATCCGACCCGTCGATCTCTCGAACCCAATCTCGGCAAGGAGCATCATGTTTCTCATGACCGGAGCCACCGGAGCAGCCAGGGCTCCGGCTTCCTCCCGTCTGGGAGCCAAGTCCTTTTTCTCGTATTCCATTGTCCGCCTGGCCAGCAACGCCCCGCAGACGCGCGTACGGTTCCGACGCAGCGCCGTGGGATGAGCGTCCAGCGCAGTCGGCGCACACCCCGTCACACATCGGTCGTCCCGGTCACTGCCGAAATCACCGGGCCGCCAGAAGACTCTGGGTGTACGGGTGCTCCGGCGCGGAAATCATGCTCGACGTGGCACCGAGTTCGACAACCTCTCCCCTGTGCATGACCACGAGTTCGTCGCAGAGTCCCGCTGCCAGGCTCAGATCGTGTGTGACGAAGAGGATGGAGAGGCCGAGATCCGTGACCAGGCCTTGGATGACCGTGACTACCTCCGCCTGGGTCGTGACATCGAGCGCGGATGTGCACTCGTCCGCAATGAGCATCGAAGGACCCGGGATGAGAGCCAACGCGATGGCGATGCGCTGAGCCATGCCCCCAGACAGCTCGTGAGGGTACGACCTCATGACCCGTTGGATGTCCGATGGCAAGAACCCCAGGCGCTCGAGCAGATCCGCGTGCCCAGCCACCCCGATGCTCGCGGTGCGGTCACGGTGTTGTCGTGCCACCTCGCGCATCTGGCGATCGATCCGGATCAGCGGATCAAGCGACGCCTTCGCCTCCTGCATGATCAAGCCGACCTTCGCACCGCGTATCCGTGCGAAGTCCCGCGCCGTCGCGAGAGGTTCGCCCTCGAGAGTCATCCCGCCACCGGAGACGCGGACGTTGCTCTCGAGCAGACCGATGATGGATCGGGCCAGGGTCGTCTTTCCGCTTCCCGATTCTCCGATGACCCCGATGATGCGCGCGCGGGGAATGTTCAAGGAGACGCCGGCAATCAAGTCGGTGTCGACTCCGGCGACCGATGCCGTCACCTTCAGGTCTTCGATCTTGAGCAGCAGATCGCCCGCGGTCATCGTTTCCTCCTCGGATCCATCTCGGTCGCCAGCGCGTCACCGAGCAGGCTCACGTTCAGCACGACCAGCGCGATCGCCAAGCCGGGTATCACCGCGACCCACCAGGCCGACGTCAGCAGATCCTTGCCGTCGGCGAGCATCTGCCCCCAGCTGATATCGGGTGGTGTCACCCCGAAGCCGAGGAAGCTGACGGCACTCTCGGCCAGCACGATCGTGCCGGTCTGCAACGTCGCCACAACGACGACGATGCCGAAGACGTTCGGCAACACATGCCGCAAGGCGATACGACGCTCTCGAAGTCCCGCCGCCCGAAGCCCCATCACGAAAGGCCGCTCCCGCAACGATCCGACCTCGGCGCGGACCACTCGCGCATACTGCGGCCAGCTTGCGAGGGCGAAGACGAACACCAGCACCGAGACCGAGTTGCCACGAGAAGCGACGACGGCCATCGCGAGCAGCAGAGCGGGGATGGCGAGCTGGGCGTCGGCCAGCCGGCTGATCACCCGGTCGACGGGTCCTCCGGCATAGCCGGCCAGCAGCCCCAAGAGCGTGCCGGGAACGAGGCCCGCCACCATGGAGGCACCCGCGATCGCGAAGGTCAGACGTGCGCCGAGAATCAGACGCGCCAGCACATCGCGTCCCAGTTGATCGCTGCCCAGGGGATGTGACCAGCTACCCCCGGCCCAAACCGGAGGTTGGAGGACAGCGTTCAAATCCTGGACGCGGGCCCCGTCCAGGGGCAGCAGGGGTGCGAGCACCGCGACGCCGACCAGCAGCACCAGCGGAAGGCTCAGCCAGATCAGCGGCGCTGACGGTAGCCTCAGTCGTCCCCGTCGGGCCGCAGTGGCGGCATCGATTGCCATCATGACCTCCTAATCCGTGGATCAATCCAGGCGCACAACAGATCCACACCCGAGTTGATGACAACGAAGGCCGACGCGCCGCAGATCACGAGCGTTTCGACCAGCGGCAGGTCACGGGCCTGCACGGCCTGAATCGCCAAGGTTCCCACGCCCGGCCAGGCGAAGACGGCTTCGACCGTGACGGCTCCGGCCAGCAGCAGGCCGGCCTGGAGACCGACGACGGTGACGATGGCCAGTGACGAATTGCGAAGTGCGTGATTGACCAGCACCGATCGTGGGCTGAGCCCCCGTGCCCTCGAGGCGACGACGTACGGCGCGTTCAACGAGGTCATCATGCTGGCTCGGGTGATGCGAGCGATCTGGGCGAGCGGCAACGTCGCGAGTGCCATGGCCGGCAGGACGAGCGACCAAAGCGAGGTGAACTGTCCGACCGGGAACCAGCCGAGACGGACGGCGAACACCAGGACCATGACCAGTCCCAGCCAGTACACCGGAATCGACTGTCCCAGGACAGCGATACCGGACGTCACCCGGTCGATGAGCCGCCCGGCATGCAGAGCCGCCAGCATTCCCAGCGGAATCCCGATCAGCGCCGCAAGGAAGAGCGCCGTGCCGGTGAGGAGGGCGGTCGCCCCGATGCGATCGCCGATCATCGACAGGTTCGACTGCCCGAATCGCAACGAATCGCCGAAGTCTCCCCGTACCCACCGTCCCACCGACTCGACGTACTGGACGGGTAGCGGACGGTCGAGCCCCAGGTTGGCGCGGACCGCGTCCAGCGCCTCGGGAGTCGCACTGTCGCCGAGGATCTGCACGGCGGGATCTCCCGACGCGTGAACGAGGAAGAAGGCCACCGTCGCCGACAACCACAGCGTTGCGATCCCCTGAAGGATTCGAGATAGGAAAACCATCGTCAGGCCTTCTGACTTTCGGTGCTCGTCAGGCGTCCGTGAGCCGCCGCCAAGAGCCGATTCGTGTAGGGGTGTCCGGGGTTCGCGAAGATGTCGCCCGGGCTGCCGGACTCGACGAAAGAGCCGCGGAGCATCACATGCACCTGCTGCGCGATCGTCGGCACGATCGCCAGGTCGTGGGTCACGAGCAGGATGGCGATCGAATAACGCGCCTGGAGCTCGGCGAGCAGATCGACGATCTTGCGCCGCACAGTCATGTCGAGGGCGGAGGTCGGCTCGTCGGCGATCAGCACAGCGGGCCTCAATAGCAACGCCCGCGCGATGTAGACACGCTGCGCCTGCCCGCCGCTGAGCTGGTGCGGACGGCGGGCCAGCAGTTCAGCCGTCAAGCCCACCAAGGACAGCAGATCCTCGTCGGCGATCCAGTCCGTACGAGGTTCGTGAATGCGCCGCAACTCGGCCAGACCCGCCTGAACGGTCTGCCGCGGATCCAACGCGGACTTGGCATCCTGGAAGATCACCTGAATGTCGGCCCGCTGATCCAACGTCAGCCGGGCGCCGAGAACTTCGCCTTTGAGCGTGACAACACCCTCCGACGGCATCGCCAACCGGGCCGCCACCATCGCCAGCGACGTCTTGCCCGAGCCGGACTCGCCGACGACCGCGGTCGTCTGACCCGCCATGAGACGGATGTCCGCACGCTCGACCGCGACCAACTCCCGTCGCCGCGAGCGATGCACGACCCGGACACCGACGGCGCTGAGTACTTCGTCTGACATCGCTTACCTTTCGCGTCGGTGACGCCCGGGAGTCATGACCGGGCGTCACCGACAGATCGATTCAGCCCACGGACACCTGGGTGTAGTCCGGCACGAGGTTGAGCGGAACCTGCCAGCCCTTCACTCGTGTGCTCAGCCCGTACGTCCCGTCGTAGCGGATCAGCGGAACATCGCATACGTCGTCGGTGAAGACCCGATGGTCCAGGTCACTGAACACGCGATCCTGCTCGGCCGGCGAGGTGGCTGCCAGCCCCTTCTCCCGAGCCTCCAGGTATTCGGGATTCGAGCAGTTCTGAGTGACGCCCTTGGGGCTGAGCATGCCGAGCGACGGCACGTCGACCGATCGGTAGATGTTCAGCAACGGGCCGATGTAGATCTCCATGCCCTTGGCCACCTGCTGTTCGCGGTACTTCGCGTAGTCCAACGGATTCGTGCGCACCTGGATACCTGCCTTCTCGAGCATGCCGGCGACGGCCTCTCCCAGTTGTGCGTCCTTGGGTGCACGGTTGGTCGTGTAGCTCAGCGTGATCTCGGGCGTCCCACCGAGCTGAGCCACCAGACGCTTGGCCTCCGCGGGGTCGTAGGCCGGCGGCTCGGGGTTGTAGGACTTGGGGTCGTTGAGCAGGTCCTTGAACAGCGAGTCCAGCCTGTCGGCCCCACCGTTGGGGAACAGTGCCTTGACGATGGCCTGCTTGTCGATCGCGTGGGCGACCGCTTGCCGCAGCACGACATTGTCGAACGGCGGCTTGTCGGTCATCATCACCAAGATCATGAAACTGTCGATCGGAGACGATTCGATGGTCGTGCCGCTGCCCGATTTCGATTTGAGCGTGGCCGCGGCTTCGGGCGTCAGGTCCAAGGCGACGTCAGCCTGCCCTGTCGCCACATACGACGCCCGCGTCGAGGGATCGGCGGCCCAGGAGAAGTCGATGCCGGCCAGCAATGGCTTCCCACCCCACCAGCTGTCGTTCCGCTCGAGTTTCAGGCTGGACCCCGGTGTGTAGCTGAGCACCTTGTACGGTCCGGTCCCGACAGGGGCCCGGGAGAAGGCCTTGCCCGCCGATGCGTACTGCTGGGGCGGGATCGCGTAGATCATCGTCAACAGCTTCGGCAGATCGTTGTAGACGAGCTTCGTCTCAACCACGAGATCCGCGCCCTGGGTCTTGGCGTTCGCGATGTTGCCGCACCATGCGCCGACGATCGCCGCAGGATCGGTCCTGCACTGGTCGATGGCGAACGCCGCCGCTGTGGCGTCGAACTTCTCGCCGTTCGTGAAGGAAACACCCTGGCGAACGGTAAACGTCCAATCCTTTCCCTGTTGCTGCCAGCCCGTCAGTAGCCCGTCCTTGGTCACCTGCCCCGTGGCGGGATCGTTCTTGACCAGGGAGTCGAAGATCGGCCCCCAGACGCGGGCATCACTCGACGAGGACTGCACCGGGTTCATGCTCGGTGGTTCCGCCGCGGCGACGACCCTGAGGGTGGAGCCCTGCTGTTGGCCGGCCCCGCCGTTTACCGAACATCCCGTGAGGGCCACCACAGCGATCGCCCCGACGGCCAACCAGCGTCGCCGGGCGCCCGGAATTCTGAGACGCGCGATCATGGTCAAACTCCTCCTTGTGTCGTCACCAGACCTGATCTGCCCCCGAGCCTTCTTGCCGCGGTCGCGGCACCCCGTTGGTTGACTACGTCGACGTCCACGCCATAGACGCTGGTGGCCACCTCGACGGAGACGAATCCGTCCAGCACGTCGTCGACGACCCGCTCGATCGGACGGTCCAGCGGATCGCCGTGACCACCACCGCCACTCGTCGAGACCGAGACGATGTCGCCCTTGCGCAGCTGATAGCCCTGGCACAGCGGATGGAGCCGTACTTCTTCGGGCGTCCCGGCGTTGACGACGACGCTTCCGCCTTCGCCGGATCGGCCGCCGTCCACGCCCCACGCCGGATGTTGCACGCCTCCCACTCGGCTGGTCAGTTGCAGACCGTCGGCCAGGACCCGGACCGTGCGCGTCACGCCCAACCCGCCCCGGTGGCGTCCCGCTCCGCCGGAGTCGATGCGCAGGCGATACTGCAGCACCTCGATCGGTGCGGTCTTCTCGATGAACTCGACGGGAATGTTCTTCTGGGAGACGTAGTAGATGCAGTCGTAGCCGTCCGCGTCCGACCGGGCGCCCCATCCGGTCCCCAGACCGTCGACGAAGCGGACCGTCGAGCCGGACTTCGCATCAACGCCGCTGATGTCGTAGACCACGTACGGCGGGGTCGCCGCGGGAGAGGACTGGTTGGTGGCCTGTGCCAGCGCGCCGAGCAGCGCGTTGGTCGCACCGATCGTCAGTATTCCCCGCTGCCCCAGCGGGGCAGGACTCCTCGGCGCCAGCAGGCTACCCTCGCGCAACATCACGTCGCTGAAGGCGCGCATCGTGCCGCCGTTGATCCCCACCGAGCCGTCCAGCCGCGAGTAGAACATCGCCAGGTTCATCGCGAACACCGTGGGCGTGGCAATGAAGTTGATCGGATAGATCGACTGGTCGTCGGTCTTCGTAGCGTCAAGGACCAGGCTGTCGCCGGATCGCCTGAGCGACAGCGTCACGTGGACGGGGTCCATATCGTCCGCCGGTGCGTCGATCCACTGGACGAACTCGTACTCGCCCTCGGGGATGCCACCGACTGCCTGCCGCATCAGTTCCTCGCCTTGGGCGAAGGAACGATCGATCGCCGAGCGGCTTCGCGCCACACCGAAGGCCTCGAAGAGCTCCCGGACCCGGCGTGCACCCAGCTGACAGCCCGACAACAGCGCCTGCAGATCGCCTCGAAGGTAGTCCGGGAAGCGGCTGTTGGTCGCCATGATGCGCAGGATGTCCTCCTGAGCGACGCCGGCCCGCGCCAACTTGAGCGGAGGGATCCGGGTTCCTTCTTGGTAGACGTCGCGTGCCGCGGGCGAGCTGGAGCCGACGAATCCTCCGCCGATGTCCCACAGGTGACCGAACACCTGCGAGAACGCGACGACTTCCTCGTCGATCAGCACCGGCGCGATCATCACGAAATCGGGCGAATGCGAGATGCCGCCGTGTGAGGAATAGGGATCGTTGTAGGCGAAGACGTCGCCGTCGCGCATATCGGACAGTGGAAACTGTTCGAGTATCACATTCACCGCGGTCGCGCCGAGCGGCATGTTGGTTCCGGTGATCAGCTCGCCCGCGGCGGTGAAGAAGGCGACGAAGTAGTCCTTCTTCTCGCGGATGATGGGAGAGCGTGCGGTGCGCTCGATGACCAGTTCGACCTCACGTCGCGCCCCGGCCACGCGCCCCTTGAACAGCTCGAAGTCCGCGATTGCCAGTTCGGTCATCAGCGGCCTCCTACCTTGTGGAGAAAGTCGCGTAGCGCGGCGCGGTACGTGTTCCACGACTGCTCATGCGTGCGGATCGCGTGAGGTGACTCCTCCAGCAGCACGAGCTCGGCATTGGGGAGCCGGTCGTGCTGCTGGACGCCGAGATCCCGACCCGTCACAAGGTCGTGCACCGTCGACTGGACGACCAGGCTGGGGGCCGTGATGCTCGGCAGCAGGTCACGTGTGTCGTGAGTCCGTGACGCCGAGATGAGCGCCAGATGGCCCTCCTTGTTGTCGCGGATATCGGTCCAGCCGCCCCTGTCGCCTGTGAGCTCGTCCACGTGGGTGTTGAAGTAGTCCGGCCGGTGTGAGAGCAGGGCGGCGTTGAGCTGGTACTGCGCGAAGGAACGCTCTCGAAGCTCCATCGCGAACGCGAAGCTGTGGTCCATCCACGGGTCCGCGTAGTGCCAGGCCTGGCTGAAGACCGCCGCCTTCGTCCGCTCGGGGTTCTTCGCGGCGAAGATTTGGGCGATGCAGCCACCCAGGCCGCCTCGGCCGAAGACGACGGCGTCGGCGATTCCCAGGTGATCGGCCAGCTTGACCAGATCGTCCGCGTAGCGTTCGGTCGACGGCTCGACGGACAGACCGCCGCGCGACCTGCCGATGCCGCGGTGGTCGTAGACCACGAGGCTGAAGTGCTCGCTGAGCTCCTCCGGATACATGGCGACCCGGTGACCGGTGCCCGTGCCCCAGCCGGTCGAGCACAGGACGGGCGGGCCGGAGCCGATGACTTCGTAATACAAGTCGAAGTCGTCGATAGTCGCGTAGGGCATCAGATGTTGTCCTTCTCGATGATGAGGTTGTCGGCGGAATCGACCTGGCACGACCAGTCCGGCGGCACGTAGACGGTGCAGTCCTCCTGAAGCACCAGTGCCGGGCTCGAATACGACCAGCCGGGGGCGAGGTCCTTGCGGTCGAACACCGCGAAACTGCGGGCGACCCCGCCGGAAACGACTTGTGTCTGTGGTGCGGCGACACCTGCCGCGGTTCGCACCAGGCGACGAGGCCGAGTCACCTGACTCGGGTCGACGGCCGAGTAATGCACAGCGACCAGCTCGACTGGCGCGTCCGGAACGCTGAACCCGTTGATTTGGCGATGGACTTCGTGAAACTGCTCGAAGATGGCGGCCGGAGGGGTGCTGGGCACCATTGCTCCCGCGAGTTGGACGGCGAGCTCGTGGCCTTGGCCGACGTAGCGCATGTGAAGCGAGACGACGTCTTCGGGACCACCGGCGGCCAGCCCCGCCTGGTCACCCCGGCGTGCCAGCGCCTTGTCGCGCGCGCGATCGACCGCCGTACACACCGCGGCGTGGTCCCAGTCGTGCGAACGCATCAGCATCGTCTCGCTGAAGTCGCTCTTGGCCGGCGCTGCGAGCAGCCCTACCGCAGCCAGGACGCCGGGCGAAGGCGGCACCAGCACCCGGGACATCCCCAGGCTCTCGGCCAGTTCAGCCGCGTGCAGGGCACCACCGCCGCCGCCGGCGATGATGGCGTAGTCCCGTGGATCGAGGCCGCGCTCGACCGAAACGGACCTCATCGCGGTGGACATGTTCAGGTTGACGATCTGGATGATCGCTTCGGCGGCCTCGATGACGTCCACGCCCAGGGGACGCGCGACGTGGTGCTCGATCGCCTCGGTTGCGGCATCTCGGTCCAGTGATAGCCGCCCACCGGCGACAGAGGCGGGAATCCGTCCGAGGACGACCTGGGCGTCGGTCACCGTCGGCCGGACTCCGCCACGCCCGTAGCACGCCGGGCCGGGAACGGCTCCGGCGCTTTGAGGGCCGACGGTCAGGCTCCCGGTGAGGCTGACCGAGGCGATGGATCCTCCCCCGGCGCCGATTGTCGTGATGTCCAAGATAGGAACACCGACGGGCCAGGCGCCGATGCTGGCTTCGGTGGTCGTGGCCACCGATCCGCCGGTCGCTACCGCGATGTCGGCGCTCGTCCCGCCGATATCGATCGAGATCGTGTTGTCCCAGCCGGTGGCGCGGGCCGCATCCGAGGCGCCACTGACCGCAGCGGCCGGACCGGAGAGCGCCATCCGCAGGGCCTGCGTCTCAGCAGCCGCCCGAGCGATGACGCCCCCATTGGACTGCATGTAGGTGATGGGGCATTCGAATCCGGCTTCACCGAGCCTTGCCTCCAATTTGCCCAAGTACCCCTGTACGAGCGGTTTGACATAGGCGTTCAGTACGGTCGCCATTGCTCGCTCGTACTCTCCGTAGAGGGCGACGATCTCGTGAGAGCACGAGACCGGCAGGTCGGGGCGAGCGCGGCCGATCGCCTCTTTGAGCAGAAGCTCGTTTGCCGGCGAGAGGTAGGAATTGATCAGGCAGATCGCGACGCTCTCGGGCTGACGTGACTCGATCGCCGACAGCATGGCGGCGATGGCCTCCGTGGTCGGCGGTTGCCTATCGCCGCCGACGAAGGTTCGCTCCGGCACCTCGATGACGTCACGGGGTCTCACGGGCCTGGTCGGCTTGACCCACGAGTAGACATTCGCGTCGCGAGGCATGTCGTGACGTCCGATCTCGAGAACGTGGCCGAAGCCGGTACTCGTGATCAGGCAGGTTTTCGCTCCACCTGATTCCAGGATCGCGTTGGTGGCGATCGTGGTCCCGTGGCGAATCACTGCCGCGTCTTGCGCCCGGATGCCGGGGAGCTCGATGATTTCGGCGATCCCGCGAACGATCCCGGACTCGATACTGGCCGGCTCGGTGGGCACCTTGTGTATCCACCAGGAACCCGACTCCTGATCGAGGAGCGCTACGTCGGTGAACGTGCCTCCCACGTCGACGCCGAGGGCGTACGGTCGATGCCGACGAGCAGAGGATTCCATGCGTGACATCTCCATTCGGGTGGGGTTGGCGACGGCCACACGATAGCTCATTTCATCAGATAATCTGCGCAGTTTACCTGAACGTTACGGCTGCCCGGCCCGGCCCCCTGCCGATGACGAAGACACCGATGGGTTCGTTATCGTCCATCCACATGGGATCCGCTCGAACCGCACATCACATCCCGGACGACGATCTCGGCGCCGAGTTGCGACTGATCATCGGACTGATCGTTCGACATCTGAGAGCCGAGTCGCGCGGCGTCGCCAACTTGAACCTCACCCAGGAATCCGTGCTGGGACGACTGGACCGAGACGGCCCGGCGAGCAGCGCCGAATTGGCACGCGCCGAGGGCATCCGCCCACAGTCGCTCGCCCACATCGTCGACCAGCTCGTGTCAGCCGGGTTGGTGGTTCGCACCCGTGACGACACCGATCGACGGCGGACCAACGTGCATCTGACGGACGCGGGACGTCAACACGTGGCGGACGGCCGGCAGTTCCGACGCAGCTGGCTGGACCACGCCATCGCTGAACGACTCGACGCCGGCGAACGACGCCAGCTCAGCGAGGCGATCACCTTGCTCAATCGCCTCGTCGCCGACGCACCGAACGACCAGTGAGCCGCAGAGACGCATGGACGCGCGGCTGGAAACCGGTCGGATTGCCGCTGTTCGTAGGCCCGAATCACCTTTGTCACGCCGAATCGTGATGTCGATGGTCTGTGATCCGGGACGGGTATCACGATCGCCTTGAAACACAGCACCACGAGATCCTCCGGCGGCCCGAAGCCCCGGCCGATCCGTCCAGGGTCGCAACGAACGGCGTACCGCCACCTACCGGGACCGGATGGGTGACGATCGCGTACCGTCGATCTGCCTGTTCCGCATGGCCACTGCGGCGAGTGTGGCGCCGCCGATATCTATCGGGCCGCCGTCCTCGGCCTTGAGCCGGGTGATCTCGGTGACCGCGTCGCCGGTGACCAGGCGGGTGTTCCAGCCGGCCGTGCTGGTCGTCGAGGAGAACAGCGCCTTCGGCATGTCCCGCCAGCGGCGGGCGAACTCGATCTCCGCCGGTGTGGCACCCGGCTGCTGGTCGGCGGTCGGCCAGTGGGAACTCATCGTCTCCCACAGTTTGCGCCCGTACAGCGCCAGGTCGGTCGCCCCCACCCGGTCGGATCACTACTGGAACAGTTCGTCGCTCGGCACACTCCAGCCGAGGTCGTCGCCGGGCGCGGAGGACGACGCGGCTTCCTTGTCCTCGCGGATGGGCGAACATCGCGAGGCCACCGATGAGCGGGCCGGCGGCGAGCGCGCCGAAGAACGAGCCAGTGGCGGAGAAGACCGGGCCGATCATGGCGGGCACGAGGACGCTGCCGACTTGCCACACCGCATTCAGCGCCCCGGCCGTCGAGCCGGTGAGCACTTCGGCGCCGATGCCGAGAAACGTTGCCACGCAAAGGAACCGTGTCAGGGGGGTCATCGAGCCGAACAGCAGGAGCATCACGGCGAAGAACAGCAGGGACATTCCCATCGGGATCCTGGTGCCCTTGCCGAGCCGGTCCACAACGAAGCCGACCACGGGTTTGATCCCGGCGACGAACCAGTACAGGCCCCAAAACCCGCCGAACCCACCCAGGGGCAAGCAGGAGCACGTTGCGGTTCCTCAGCAACGGCCGGACGTCCGGCACGGCCCGGGCGGGCGCTTCGGCCGTGTCCCGCCGTCCCCGCAGGAACGAGGCACAGTAGGCCGACGACGACCGTGATGGCACCGCAAACGTGGTACGAGTGCTGCCAGCCCGCGCTGACGCGGCCTGAACCATTGGGAGATCAGGGTCAGCCCCGCCGCGTAGTCCGCGCCCGCGCACAACCCCAGCAACGCTTGCAGACGAGGCCGGCGGCCGTCGAGGGCACCGAACCGAAGCCGAACATCAGCGCACCGGCCACGATCGCGCTGACCCCGACCAATCCTTGATCTTCCTGTGCGAAAAAGGCCAAACCGTCCGGTGGCAGCCGGTATCACCGACGCTCATGGCGCGCCTGGTCCACCACGCCGACGAGCGAGCCGCGCCACGTGACCGCCAGCTGCTCCGCTACGCAGACGGCCGAGCGATCACCACCCGCCGCTACGA
The DNA here is from genome assembly GCF_021653975.1 of Amycolatopsis sp. GM8. Classification (GTDB taxonomy): domain Bacteria; phylum Actinomycetota; class Actinomycetes; order Mycobacteriales; family Pseudonocardiaceae; genus Amycolatopsis_E. The sequence goes on from NZ_JAJKFK010000004.1 coordinate 955,849, forward strand.
CCACCTCTGGACACGTCTCGGCAAACATCTGCCGTGGGTCGCCACCCAGCAGATATCCACCCACTGGCTGCGACACACCACATTGACCTGGGTGGAGCGCAACTTCGGGTACGCCGTCGCGCGCGCCTACGCCGGACATACCGACTCCGGCGGAGACACCGGAACCACAACCACCTCGTCCGGGCCAGCCTCCACGAAATCGTTGCCGCACTGGCGGTCCTCACCGGAGAACCCCACCCACTCCGATGATGGGAATCGAACCAGTGACCTCTTCGGTGTGAACCAAGGACGACCTAGGGTGCCGACCTGCGGAAATGCCACTTCCGCAGGTCGGCGCGGGTCCGTTCAGAGTCGTCAGGCGCACTTGAGGACCGTTCAGCGCACATGCCTGCTCCCCACCCGTGCTTCCCAGCGCTATCACCGCCGTCCGACTCAAACTGACCGGTCACTCTCTCTGAGATGCGAGTCGAGGGCCTGTCCCGCGTCAAGTTTTTGGCTCAGTTTTCGTCGTTTGGATGTTGTGTCTGTTGATCTTGATGGTGGATCTCGGCGGATGATGTCGAACACGTGCCGGTAGTGCTCGGCCTCGACCGCGAGAGCCTGGCCGTCGGCGAGTGCGGATGTGCAGCAGCTCGGGCCGGGACGCGATGAACGCGGCGAACCGGGCCCCTGTGAATGCCCCGCCGTTGTCTGTGACGAGCTTGATCCGGCGGATTTTGCCGGTCGTGGGGTCGGTGAGCGGCTCGGACAGCGCAGTCCCGCCGGCGAGGCGTTCAGCCTCGGTGATCGCGATCCGTACGGCTAGTTCAGCGTCGAGCACGTTGCAGGTGGTGGACAGATGCCAGCCGAGCTCGTACTTCGCGTAGTAGTCCGCGCAGCCGGCGATCCGCCAGACTCCGCCGGTGGTGGTCTCGAACTCGGAGAAATCGACCTGCCACACCTAATTCGGGCCGGTCGGCCGATCGGCGAACGCTGCCTTCCGTGCCTGGCGAGCTCACGCCGCTCGCGCTGATACTCACCGGCTGCAGCAGGTTCCGCGGCCGCATCGCGCGCTCCATAGTGGACACTGAAACCTCGTGTCGGTCAGCGCGCATCAGCCCGACGCCAGACGACTTCGAGGACCTCGACCAGGTCGCCGGACGGCTCCTGTCCTTCCAGCACTGGTACAAACACCACCGCAATCCCCTTCGACTGGAGGTTCACCCGCGACGACCTCAACCGGCTGCTCGAACGGATCGGCCCTCACGACCGCCACGCCCCACCACCGGCAGCATGATCAACACCCGACGAACTAACAGGCGCGACGACGAGGAGACGCATCGGTTCCTTTCAAGTTCGACGTCCATGCAACGATCTTCGACACTGATGCGGTGAGCCTGGAAACCCGGCTCCACCGGCGTCTCAACGACCGCCGTGTCAACAGGGTCAATCACCGACACGAGTTCTTCTACGCTTCCCCCGCCAAGCTGCTGACCATCCTCGGCGAAATGGGCCTAACTGACAACCTCCTCGACTACGTTCGAGAACCGGAGGCTCATCGTGATAGTGACCCGCGGCGTCACCGTCCGCTGGCCGGGACCACTACCGGGAAGAATTCATGGCGAAACGGCTGGTCCATGACCAGCCCCAGGTTGTCCGTGACGGAGGACGGGGCACCGGTGTAGCGGGTATCGGCGCTCATGTAGGTGATGGGGTAGGCCACTCGGAGCTGGTTACTCTCGTTCTTGTCCGTGCCGTGCACGGTGAGCCCGGAGTGAATCGTGGCGTCGCCGGCATTGAGCGAGTTGGGCGCGGAGAGCTGCTCGTGTTGCTCCGGGTGCTCTGCCATCCAGTCGTTGTCCAGGCCATCGTAGCGGCCGAGCGGGCCCCAGTTTTGTGAGCCGTCGAGGAATCGCAATGTTCCCGCCGTCGCAGGCAGATCGACCAGGGCGAGCCAGAGTGTGCAGGCGAACTTCCGGTCGAGTGGCAGGTATGGCAGGTCCTGGTGATACCCCGTCGGGAGGCCGCCGTCCGCGGACGGCGGCTTGATCATGGCGGTGTCGCGGTAAAGTTGGACGCCGCGGGCCGCGAAACCAGCGATCTCACCGACGAACTGCGCGAGCTGCGGCGAGGTGACGAGCTTGCGGCAGATTTCGGAGCAGCGGCTCGGATTGGCGACCATGTGAACCACGTGCTCGAAACGTTGCGAGTCCTGCACGCGGGTTGCGCGATGGTTCTCGGCCTCCTGCCGCTCCTGGTCCTTGCGGGCGAGAAGGAATAGCTCGTCGCGGACCGCCGCGACCGTCTCGGCGTCCAACAGATTCTCGACCTTCACCCAGCCCCGGTCGAGGTATTCGTCCCGCAGTTTGTCCAGCTGCTCCCGCACGGGGAGGGCGATCACCGTCATCTGCCGCTCCTGTCCTGTCTCGTTCAATGCGGCAGCAGGGGTGTTCGCCCCCGGCCCCTTGCCCCCGCTGCTGTTGAATACAGCATCGCGCGATCGCGCGAGCTGAGGCGAGTACCGTCCCGACATCCTGAACTCCCCGGTAGAGGCGTCGATGGCCGCCCGTGGCCGGGTCGGGGCCCCGGCAGGTCCGTGCGGCACCCGCCTACGCGATCGTGGCACCGGCGTCCACCGGCAGCGCGGTCCCGGTGATGAACCGCGCTTGTTCCGACAGCAGAAACAGCACGGCGTCGCTGACATCGGACGACTCCACCCACGGGACAGGCAACGCATTGGCCGAGGCGAACCGATCCCTCGCGTCGTCCAGGGTGGGCGTGGCCAGATCGGGCCGGAACAGCCGGAACGTGCTCTCGTTGTTGATCATTTCGGTGTTCACCGTGGTCGGATTGACCGAGTTCACCCGGATGGACTCCGGCGCGAGCTCGAGTGCGAACGTGCGCATCAGGCCGATGAGTCCGTGTTTTGCCGCCACGTAGTGGCCCACGTTCGCCACCCCCCGCAGTCCCACCGTGGAATTCGTCATCACGATGGAGCCGCCCGCCCCGCTCCGCCGCAGATGCGGGATCGCGGCCTTGCAGGTATGCCAGACACCGGTCAGGTTGATGTCGAGCACGTCCTGCCATGCCTGCTCACCGAGTTCCGCGAGCGGACTGTGCGAGCAGATGCCCGCATTGGCCACCACGCCGTGCAGGCCACCGAAGTCGGCCACCGCGTCTTCGACAGCGCAGCACAGCCCGTCGAAATCGCGCACATCGGCCTCGGCCGCCGCGATCTTGCCGCCCGCCCGCTGAACCAGTTCCACCGTCTGCGCCAGGTCCGCGCGCGAGGACATCGGGTATGCGACCGTGGCGACTTGTGCGCAGGCGTCGACGGCGATGACGTTGCCGCCCTCCTCCGCGACGCGGATGGCGTGACTGCGCCCCTGCCCACGCGCGGCTCCGGTGATGAGCACGGTTTTGCCTTCGAAGCGCCTGGTCATCGCTCACCCACCTGCGCAGATGGCTGAGCGACGGGCTCGAACAGCACGGTGCGGGCTGCGCCCTGGCCCACCAGCACCATCGCGTCCGAAATCGGCATGTCCGGCGTGCCCACGGCGTCGGCCATGGCAGCGAGCGGCTCGGCGAGGTCGTCGGCCTCGATCTCCCAGAGCGTGAGATACCGGTAGCCCGGTGGCTCGGAGCCGGGCAACTGATGCGGGCTCGCCATGAAACGGCGAGCGGCGACAAATCCGGGAATCTTGCGCACATCTGCCAGGTGGACCTCGTCGTACCAGCGGTTGAACTCCTCCTCACTGCCGGGTCGCGAGTTGGCCATGACCACAAGGATCGCTTTGGGCATTTCGGGGCTCCTCCTGCGTTGTCTCACCGCACCGCGATGGCATTGGCGGGCGACCCGACACCTCCAACGAGGTTCAGCGGCTTCACCGACACCATCAACTCGTACACACCGTCCACCCGGCACGCCCTCGCCAGCGGTTCTAGCCGCCACAGTTCGCCGAGCATCAGCCCGAGCAGGGCCAGCAGCGGCCGATGCATGAGCCCGCGATGGTCGGCGCCGGTGACCGGCGGCTGCTCCTCGGGCAGAAAGAACGCCGAGTCAGGGTGCACCGGATACGCTTCGACGGAAATGTTGTCCGCTGCGATGAGTCCGATTCGGTGATCCCACAACCACTCGAGCACGGCGTGTGACTGCATCAACCCGGGGCAGGTTCCGCGGCTGCGCTCGCGTTCCTGTTCGGACAGGCTCAGGTAGTGCTCGGCCCAGCCCGTGTAGAGCAGCAGAATGTCGCCGGGCTCGACCGCGACCTCCTGGTGCCGCGTCGCGTTGTCCAGGTCGTCCGCGCTCACCGCGTGGTTGGTGGCGACGTCGTACTCGACGCCGGCCGCGGCAAAGTAGGCCGGCAGGTCGACGAGAACCGCACGACTGACGACGGCACGTTCGCTGGCCGCCTGGATGCCGAGGTGTGGCGTGCCCTCTGCCACCTCCTGGTCGACCACACCACCGTAGAACCCGTGCACCGGATGGCGGAAATGCCGCAATCCGTCGATCTGGCTCGACGATTGCAGGAAAAAGGAGTCGAGCCAATCGTCACGATGATGGGCGTTGTTCGCGAAGATGTGGTGGACGGCTGTCCCACGAGTGCCGGACAGGCTCGGGACGAACCTGTTGACGGGATAGTCGAGGTCGAACGTCTCGCCGGTCCGCACGAGACTCGCGGCGCGCCGGGCCGCCGCCGGGGTCACGTTGTTCAGCATGCCGAGCTGGTCGTTGTCGCCGTAGACGTGCCAGGACGACCCGGGCGGCGCGTCCTGACGCCGCAGCAGGTCTGCGTAGCTGGGGATGTTCTTCACCGGACCACTACCCGACCTGCTCGGCCTCGGGTGCGGGTGCGTCGTCGGCCGGCACGGGGCCGGTGCCGAGGTACCCCCGCAACAGTGCCGCCTCGTCAAGCTCCGCGGGCGTCCCCTGGAAGCCGATCTCGCCCTTCTCCATCACGTATACGCGGTCGGCGATCGGCAGGACCCGGTTGACGTACTGCTCGACGACAAGCAGGGCGACATTCGCGGACGCGAGCATGCGCAACGCCCCGAACAGCTCGTCCACGACCAGCGGTGCCAGGCCCATCGACAGCTCATCGACCATCACCACGCTCGGTGTGCACGCCCAGGCACGAGCCAGTGCCAGCATCTGCTGTTCGCCGCCCGACATGGTGCCGGCGATCTGGTCGAGCCGCGACCCGAGCCGCGGAAAGGCCTCGATGGCCCGGTCGAACGCATCCTTCGTATTTCCGGTCGACGGGGTCTGCATGCGGAGGTTGTCCCGTACGGTCAGCGACCGGAAGACACCTCGGCCTTCCGGCACCAGGCAGAGACCATGACGCACCCGGGCGTGCGGGCGGTCCCGTCGCGCGTCGCAGCCGTTGATCATGATTCGGCCGGCGTCGGGGGTGATCAGTCCAGCGATGGTGCGGAGCAGGGTCGACTTGCCGGCACCGTTCGCGCCGAGCAGCGCCACAACCTCTCCGGTGCGCACGATCAGGTCGATATCGCGCAGGACGCCGACCTTGCCGTAGCCCGCACATACGTGCCGGACCTCGATCGCCGCAGCGCCGGCAACGGACGTCGTCGCAGTCTTTCGAGATCCGCGTTCGAACACCGTTGCCTCCGCCATTGGATGCGTGCCGTGGCGTGGTGCCACAGCGTCATGCCAGTGAGTGAACCGCGCCGGGGTCTTCACCGTCGACCGGCGTTCGGAAGTGGTGAACCGCGACGGCGTCCCGCACCTCCACCCCGTCCGTGAAGCCGGCCTCGACGGTCTGGGCGATGGGCGATGGATCGCCGTGCGCGGCCGCGTACCGGACGGCCCACCGATGCGACTCCTCCGCCAGCGCGCGACGGCGCGGATCGGCGTAGTAGGCCCGCTCGCGCTCGCTCAGCGGACCCGAGTACCGCCAGGCCGAAACGAACTCGTTCACCGCAGGCAGCTGCAGCGCGAACAGCAGCGAGAAGTCGTGCTCTTCGCGCACCGGGACGATCCGGCGCCACCATTCGAGGAAATCCGCCATAGCGCCGGGCTTGATCACGTACCGGCGAAACTGCACAGCGTTCATCGCACGTCCTCAATTCGGTTCCAAACCCGAGTCAGGAAGGATCCAACCGCACGACTCGGCGGCTGATCAGCCATCGGTCACCCACGCGACGGGCGCGGAACTCGAAGTTGCCGTAGTGAACGCGACTGAGCTGGACGGCGCCCTCGTAAATGGCATGGCGGTAGACCAGGATGAAGAACGCGGTCATGAACGCCTCGTCACCATCAACGGTGGTGAGGATGTTGCTTACGTGGTGGCGGTATGGCACCGACCCGCGCATCGCGATGATGCTCTCGGCGTAGCTGCGCACCGCCGCCGCACCGGTGGCGGGCTCCCGGAAGACCCCGACGAGCACGGCATCGTCGGTGAACAGGCTGATGAGCTCTTCGGGCGTTTCGGAGTAATCGTTGAGCTGCGCGTAGCGATGAACCAGGTCCTGCAGGTCGAGACGATCCTGCAGTTGCGTGATCCGCTGCTCCACGGTCAGGTCAGCCATTCAAAGCCCTTTCGCTCAGCCGGTCGACCACCCAGTTCGGCCACCGGGCGTCGTCCTTCATGACAAGATGGACGGTCTCGGCCTTCGGGTCGGCGATCGGGTGCCGCTCGACCCACAGCGGGTGGCCGCCCTGCCGGATCGGCATGATCTCGTGGGCCAGGTGACAGCGGGCACTGTAGATCGGGTAGTCCCGCTGTCCACAGGTAATGGCGCGCCGCTCCCGCAGCAGATGCAGCCCGGCCGGGCCGGCGTATGCGCCGAAGGTCGGGTAGCGGATGCGACTGTCGGAGATGCGGCGGATCCGCGGGTCGTAACGCGGCCACCACAACCGATGGCACGCACCCAGCGGCCGGCCATGCAGGAGGAAATGGTCGTCGAACTCGTCGATCCAGAAGGTCGATCCGTGCGCCCGCCAGAAGGTGGCCAGCAGCGCGAGCCGCTCCCGCGGGCTCATCCCGGCCCAGCGCTCAATGGTCGCTGCCATGCCCAGTTGTACCGGCCGCGCCAGGGCGGGCACGACCGCCGACTCCCCGAGCACGCGCGCGATGAAGGTGAGCAAGGACGTGACGAACACCGTCAGCACACCCTCGTAGGCCGTCAGGTCGGCGTCCATGGTGCGCGCCGCAAGTCGCGCGAGGGACAGATCACCCGATTCCGCGGCGCGCCGCAACAGGACGGCTCGGCGCACCGGCACGAGGTCCGCGTCGCCGGCCAGCACGGGCCCGTCCACGGGCACCCGGCTCACCTGCGCGGGCCGAGCCACCTGCGCGCGCTCGTACACCGATTCCGGCACGTCCGCCACCGTCTTGTAGACGGTGAGCACGGTCGGGCCGGACCAGTCAGGCGGAAACGTCGGCACGGCCCACGGCTCGCCCCACTCCTCCAGCGGCAGCACGACGAGCAGCATGACCTCCAGCGCGAGCGCACATGGCAGGTCGGTGTAGCCGCCCGTCACGGGGCTGCCTTCGGCAAGCAGTGCATAACCGTCACGACCGAATCGGCCGTACGACGGATAGTTGAAGTTCTCGTCGAGGGAGGACTCCCTCGACGGTGCCGCCGGGGCGCACTGCCGGGCGGGACCCCAGGATGACGCCCGAACGGTGACCGTGTCCGCGTCCTCGTGCACCGTGAACCGCGACCCCGACGCACGCAGCATCCGCAATAGCTGCTCGACTCGCTCGGTCACCGGCGAGTGCGAGAGGCTGCGCACCACGGGCCGGATAGCTCTGTCCGCGGCCATCGTGACCGCCCGGTCGTGTGCCGCGCGCCCGCACATACCCAGGATGTCCGTCTGCAGCGACCCGATGTAGCCCTGCATGGCGTCGTATACAGCGCTCGCTTCGTCGTGCACTTCGCCGGCCAGTTCCGCCAGTTCCCTTCGGCTCCCCGCGCGAACCGCCCTTTCGACAAGGATCGACCTGGGGGTGGCAAGGCGGTCAAGTGCCTCCAACGTGAACTCCGCGGGCACATCAGACCCCCGTCGTCACAGACGTGGCACGCAGCTGCGGCAATAGCCGGGCGTGCGCCATCAGGGTTTGCACGCGCTGCTGGTCGCCCGGAGAGAGCGCGGGCGTGGGCGGGCGCACCGCGACACCACGGTGACCGGTGAGGCTCATCGCATACTTCATCAGTGCGATCGGATGCACGCCACGCGCGAAGCTCTCGCCCTGGAGCCGGATCAGTCCGCGAATGCGGGACAGGCTCGCGAAGGCCTCGGCGTGCCGGTCGCACCGGATGAACGTGGTCATCTGGTGCAGGTACGGACTCGTCCGCGTCTGCATATAGCAGGCCCGCGATGAACCGAGGATGAAGTCGGCCGCCTTGGTGGGGTAGGCCGCGCGCGAGAGCGCCCAGTACTCCTCGAACGGCGTGCCGATCTGCAGGCGGTCACCAAATGTGTCGGTCCGGTCGAGAAACTCGGTAAGGTCCCCGGTACCGTCCTTCACGCCGTACAGGTGGTCGAACTCGTCGGCGAGAATCTGGATGCCGACGTTGTCGAGGAAGTAACCGAGTTCTGGCAGGCGCGTGCTGTAGACGAAGGTCGGCAGCCGTGTGGTGCGCAACACCTGCCGGTAGAAGTCGAGCACACCTTCGTCGTTGCGCGGACCGAATATCGGCGGCCAGATCATCAGGTAATCCATCCCGATGGACTCGGCCACGGCAACGAGCTCGATCGTGTCCTGCACCGAAGCGGAGGACACCCCGGCCACCAACGGCACCCGGCCGGCGGCGGCGTCGGCGACGACGCGCATCAGCTCGATCCGCTCCGCCATGGTGAGCGTCCAGAACTCCTGGTAGACCGAGCCGAGATAAAGCCCGCCACAGCCGGGCAGCGCGAGCAGGTAGTCGACGTTGGCCGCTGCGGCATCGAAATCGACCGCCAGCTCGTCATCGAAAGGCGTCGTCGTGGTCATGACGTGGTCTGTCAACGCTCGGGGCGCGGGAACGCTCATGGGCGGTCAGCAGGATTCGCGCCAGCAGCCCGGCGAGGCCGGGACAGTGGCAGCAGGGCAAGTGCCACGCGCGGGTTGACGCCGGCGAACCGGCTGGCCCGATCCGCCTGCCAGGCCTCGATCTTCGCCGCGGCCTCCGGACTGAGCCGGTCGGGGTCCCACAGCCGGTCGGTGCTGTGCTCGATCCTGACCTCGGTTACCCCGGCGACCGAGCGCGCCGCGGTGGCGACCTCAGCCCGGATCGGCACGCTGTACAGGCAGACCGGGTCGTCGAGCAGGAGCCGCACCGTCGCCACACCGTCTGTCCCCACGTCGACAGAATCGACCATGCCGAGTTCACCAAGGGTGAGCCCGGTGCCGTTGGTGCGGCCGCAGGGATCGACCACCTGGCCGACCTGCGCACGCACGCGCTCGGCGAGGTCGACCACCGCTGACTCGTCGAAGTTCATCGTCGGCCTTCCTGGATACCGCGTTGCTCGTGCTTCGCTGTCACCCTTCCCACGCTCGTGGGCGGGCGCCTCCCGGTCAATCTTCGTTCGCATAACCGGGACCCGGACCTGCAACGGTCGCGCGCAGGAGCTTCTTGTCGAATTTGCCCACCGACGTCCTCGGCAGCGCGGTCACGAACTCCCACCGGTCGGGCAGCCACGACCTGGGGAACCGGGGCGCCAACCATTCGCGCAGTTCCTGTGGCCCTACGGCGGCTCCGGCGCGACACACCACGGCGGCCAGCGGGCGTTCGCCCCACTTCGCGTCCTCGACGGCGACGACACAAGCCTCCGCGACGTCCGGATGCGACATGATCTCGTTCTCCAGCGCCACTGATGAGATCCACTCGCCGCCGGACTTGATGACATCCTTGGCCCGGTCGGTGATCACCAGAAACCCGCGGTCGTCGACATGGCCGATATCCCCCGTGCGCAGCCAGCCGTCGTCGAACCTCTCGGGTGCCTCGCGCGCCAGGTAGCTGCCGGTGACCCACGGTCCACGCACCTGAATCTCGCCGACCGTCGCCCCGTCCCACTCCGCGACCCGGGCATCGTCGGTCACGATGCGCACGTCGACACCCGGCATGATCCGACCGGTCTTGGTGCGCCAGCCCGGGTCGCCCGGGTCCCGGGCGTCGGCGGGCGGCGCGGCGACCGCGCAGACGGGACTGGTCTCGGTCATGCCCCAGCCCTGCAGCAAGTCCACGCCGACCGCGGCGAACCGCTCGACCATCGCCCGCGGCACCGCCGACCCGCCGCCGACGAGGTGCCGGATCGAGGACAGGTCGATCTCCGGGTGGTCCTCGATGTGCGTCAGCAGGGATCGCCATACCGTCGGCACGCCGGCGGAGAGGGTTACCCGAGCCTGCTCGATCATCGTGGCGAGCTGGGCGGGGCCGAGATGGCGCGACGGCAGGACGATGTCCGCACCGGCTGTCCACGCCGCGTAGGGATACCCCCACGCGTTCACGTGGAACATCGGCACGACCACAAGGAAGCTGTCCCGCTCGGCGATGGTGAAAGCGCCACTGTTGTTCACCCCCAGCGTGTGCAGCCAGCTCGAACGATGGCTGTACACGACACCTTTGGGCTCCCCTGTCGTACCGCTGGTGAAGCAGACCACGGCGGCCGAGCGCTCGTCGAGATCCGGCCAGTCGTAGTGACCGGGTTCGGCGAGGATCTCCTCGTAAGTGTGGGTATGCGGGAACCGGTCCCGCAGCCGGTGCCGATCGGAGGGCGAGACCGCGACGCCGTCGTCGACCAGCACGAGGGCGCGAACCGGCTCGAGCCGGTCGGCAAGCGAGACGACGATCGGGACCAGGCTGTGATGCACGAACAGGACCTCATCGCCGGTGAGCTGCACGGCGTAGGCGATGTGGTCTGCGAGCACCCGGGGATTGGCGGTATGCAGCACCGCGCCCAACCCCGGCACCGCGAAGTAGAGCTCAAGATGCTCTGGCGTGTTCCACATCAGTGTGCCGACCCGGTCGCCCGCCCGGACACCGAGCCGGCGCAGGCCCCGGGCGAGCCGTTCCACGCGGGAGGCGACCTCGCTGAACCGTATCTCGCGTAGTGCCGAGCCGTCGTAGGCGTGAACGCGGCTGCGCCCGTGCACCCGGGCGCCGTGGGTGAACAGCGCCGAGATCAGCAGCGGGCGGTCCATCATCGTGCTGCACAGCGGAGCCCCTTTTCCGGTGCGCACCGCCATCACGTGGTGGTCGCCACGAGGGCGTCGGTGGCGATGGCGACATCGGAGTCCGCGGCCACGCCGCTGACGCCGATCGCGCCGAGCAGCACACCGTCACGGTGTAGCGGCTCTCCGCCGGGGAGCAGGGTCAGTCCCCCGCCGACCGCCAGGCCGACGACGAGGGCCGGGTCGGAGGCCAGCTGACCGGCCAGCGCCGCGGTGCTGTGTCCACCCACGGCGACGCTGCAGCGTGCCTTGCTGAGCGAAAGCTTGATACCGGCCAGCGCCGCGCCGTCCATGCGGAGGAAGGCGCACAGCTGCCCGCTGCCGTCGACGATGGAGATTGAGCACGCGATACCCCGTGCGGCCGCTGCCTTCTCGGCGGCCGACAGTAACACCGATGCGGTCGACGCCGAGAGCGACGGCGAGTACGGGCTAGACATGGGCGTCCTCCGGTGTGCTGGCGAGGGAACGGCGTAGGTGTGACCACGGTTCGGCGGCACCGGCCGCCGCTTGCCGCCGGGAGATCGCATCGTCAGCGATGGCGCTGCGGAAGCCTCCCGGGTCTATGCGATGCATCCGCAGGTAGTTCTCCCCGAGAATCCCGCGCCGGATGTCCGGAGTGAGATCCGGAACGCCGCATTCCTCGACGAGGTCGCGGGGCATGGTGAATTCGGTGAACGAGTCGAGCGCAATGCGTGGATGCACCATCGAGATGCCGCTGGCGTACAGGATGCGGTCCTGGGCGCCCGCGGCGAGCAGCGCCCCCAGGAACTCGGCGAAACGCCGCCGCGCGGGGCGGATGGTGGCGAAGGAGATCTCCAGGTTGAAGTAGCAGTTCGGGTGGGACCCGGCCAGGAAGGCGCTCTCCTCGACGAAGGCCATACCGGCGTGCACGACCTCGAAGTTCATCTGCGGGAAGGTTGCGCACGCGAGCGGTAAGTCGGACACGCCGTACGGCTCGTAGTGGACCGGACCGACCGGCAGCGCCTTGTGGGTCGCGATGACGCGGATTCCACGCTCGAGGGCTCGCTCGATCGCGGGGAAGGCGTACTTCTCGTCGTCGAGCCGCTGCGGGAACGTCCGTCCTCCGTCGTAACGTGCGGCGTAGAACTTGAGACCGTCCGCGCCGGCCTCGGCGGCGGCGTCCACCGTGTCGTGAATCTCGTTGATGCTGTCCAGCACGAAGGGATTGAAGGCGGCGTAGACCAGCGATCGGTCCGGGAATCGTTCCTTGAGCTGGTACCCCTTGGCGGTCGCCGAATGCCCGTCGTGCCAGTAGTCGTGGATCGGGGTCCCGTGGTATCCGATGAAATCGACACCCGCCTCGAAGAACAGCGTGTCGGCCACCTCGTCGATCTGCCAGTCGCGGGTGAACTCCTGCTCGGTCAGGCCCAGCGCGGAATCACCGGTGAGCAGTTGGTGGAAGCCATATGCGGCGTCGCGGATCGCCGGCGCCTCGCTTGAGGCCATATTCGGATCCGACCAGTTGTAGCAGTGTGCCGTGGCGTCGGCCACGATCATCCCATTCAACATGCGGCGGCTCCTCTACTCGGCACTGTTGGGCATGGTGAGCGCTTCGATTTCGGGGCGCAGGGCTTCGTCCAGAATCTCCACCCGCAACCCGAGCGGCGGCGACGGCTTGAACCAGGCCACGATGATCTGGCCATCCGAGGTGTACGAGGTCGCCTCAACTTGGAGGCCGGAGCGGACGAGCTCGCCTCGCCGCGCCTCGCAGTCACGCTCCCACATGCCTATGTGGTGGAAGCCGAGACCGTTTTCCCGGCTGAAGATGCCCGTGTCCTGCGCCTCGAGCAGTTCGTAGTGGGGCGAGCCGAGGGTCGAGTAGGCGACGCGCACCGAGGTCTCGCGGGCGCCCGCGCTGTCGTGCAGGTCCGCCACTTCCGCGGTGAACGGGTCGGTGAAGGGCACCCCGAGCCGGCGTTCGAACGCGGCCCGCGCCTCATCGATGTCCTCGACAAGCAGGGCGATGTGCATGAAGGGCGAAACGGTCATGACGCGGCGGTGGCCGGCAACGGCCAGGTCGCCGGCAGGCTGGTCAGCGACCACGTGGTTCCGGTGTTCTCCACGAGTGCGCTGCGATCGATCTCGAAGTCGGGTATCCGGGTGAGGAACTCGCCCAGTGCGGCCTTGAGCTCCGAGCGGGCCATGTGCATGCCGAGGCACACATGTGGACCTTGCCCGAAGCTCAGATGAGGGTTCGGCCTGCGCTTCATGTCAAAGTGCTCGGGGTCATCGAATTCGCCGGGGTCACGGTTGGCCGATGCGTAGAGCAGCAGGACGCGGTCGCCGCGGCGCAGCATGGTGCCGCCGATCTCGTGCTCGGCCACGACGGTGCGTGCCAGCCCCTTCGTCGGGGTCTCCCAGCGAAGCAGCTCTTCGACGAACGACGGCACCAGTTCGGGGTCATCCGCCAACGCCCGTCGCGTGTCGGGGTGCTCGCTGAGATAGAGCAGGCTGTAGCCGAGCGTGTTGGCCGTGGTCTCGAACCCGGCCGAGATCGCGACCAGCGAATAGTCGACGATCTCATCGTCGTGCAAGGGGCTGCCGCCGATATCGGCATGGGCGAGCACACTGAGCAGATCGTTTCCGGTGCCGGCCCGCCGGCTCGGGATGAGTCCGGCGAAGTACTCGTACATCTGCAGCGCGATCGCCGCGGCGCTGCGCGCCGCCTCATCGGGATTGTCGATCGCACCGACCTGATGCACCTGTGCGTTGATCAGCTCGACAAGATGCGCCCGGTCCCGCGTCGGGATGTCGAACATCGTCATGATCGTGGACACCGGGAGCGGATAGCAGAATTCGCTGCTGAGGTCGCCGTGGCCACGGCCGACGAATGCGTCGATCAGCCGCGCGGCGGCCGCGCGGTACTCCGGCTCGAGTTCACGCTGCCGCTTCCTGGCGAAAAAGCCGTTCAGCGGCGCCCGGTAAACCCGGTGCATAGGGGGATCGATCTCGATCGGAATCATCGGCCGCGGGTTGCCGAACGCGGGGATGGTGACCGGGCAGCTGGCGTACAGCTCGGGGTGGCGCAGGGCGTACAGCACATCCTCGTAACGGGTGATCACATAGAACCCGTCTTCGTGTGCCTTGCTGTGTGCTACCGGGCGGGCATTGCGAAGATCGTTGAAGACCTCCACCCAGCGGCCGCCCTTCAATGCCGGGTCGAGCGCACTGAACGACTCGTCGCTGAGGGACCGTGTGCTCTCGGGCATGATCACTCCCTTCCGGAGGAGACATCGGCGAATACCGGCAGGCGGTCCACCCGCGAGCCGGGAAAGCTGCCGGCACTTCGCAGCGCCGCATCGACGGCCTGAGCGGGATGCCCCAGCACCATCTCCTCGGCGCCGACCACGGCGGCCGTCCGCACCGTCAACGGCAGCAGAGCGCCGGCCGCGGCCCAGTCGCCCGCCGTCGCGGCGGCCACCAGTCGGCCGAATTCCGCAGGCGCCAGGTTCGCCGCGGCGACGATCGCCCCGGCACCGCCGAGCGCGAGCCGCTCGGCCACCCCGGCTCCCGACCAGCTGTACGGAAGCACGTCGACGCGCGATCCCGCCGCGGCAAGCACCTGCCCGTAGCGCGCGAGGGTGGTGTCAGCGACCGCAAGCGCACCGACGGAGGGAGCCAGCTCGCGGGTGCCCAACCGCGCCACGGTCTCGTCGTCGAGATGCCCGCCGGCAACCACGACGACGGTCGGTATCGACCACGAACCGGCGGCGTCCAGCGCGCTGTGCAACCCGAAGGTCATCGAAGTGACCAGGACAACGCCGGACGCACCGATCGACTCGGCGAACTCCACGCCGGTCCCGGCATCCGTGACGTCCTCAGCGAAGACGCCGCTCAGCACCGGGAAGCCCGCCGGCGCGGTCTCGACCGCGAGGCGCGCCAGGCGCTCCCGCTGAGTGCCGTCGAACAACTCGTGTGTCGACAGCGGACCATTGACGATCACGCCGGCGACCTCGACCACTCGACGCATCTGCTGCGCGTGCACGACGAAGCGCCGCTCGAACGGGTCGCCCCGGTCATCTCGGGGCACTGCGAGATCGACATACAGGCCGCGGTAGGTCATCTGCCTCTCCGATTCCGGGGTCGGCGTGGAATAGGGCGGGACATCTCGCAGTGTGAGCTGCGCGCCTCGATATCGACGAAGCCCGTTCAGGCATGGCGAACGTCGCGCGGCCGGGCCGGTCAGAAGGTGAGCAGCGTCTTCACGACGGTGCCGTTGAGCAGATCGTCGAAGGCATTGTTGACCTGTTCGAGCGGATAGGTCCGGGTGATCATCTCGTCCAGGTGCAACTGCCCTCGGGTGTAGAAGTGCAGATTGCGAGGCAGGTCGAGGGTGGGTGTGCCCGAGCCGTAGACGCTGCCGACGACGCCCTTTTCGGACATCGCCAACTCGAGCGGGGATACCTTGACATGGTCGTGGCTCGGGTGGCTTACACCGACCACGACGAGGATCCCGCCGTTGCGGATCGTCCCGAACGCGGCTCCGACGAGTTCCGGCGTGACATAGTCGACCGTCAGAATGGTGCTGTCCGCGCCCACCCACTCGGTGTATTCCATGACCTTCTCGGCCGTTTCGTCGCGATACGGGTTGGGGGTGCGGTCACGGTGCGGATTGAGCGTCAACGTCGCGCCCAGCTCCTTGGCCTTGGCCAGCTTGAGGTCGTTGGTGTCGATCGCCACCACCTCGCTGGCCCCGGCGATGAGGGCGCCCTGCACGGCCGAGAGCCCCACCCCACCGCAACCCCACACGGCCACCGTGTCACCGGAGCGGACGCCCGCCTTGTCGATGGCCGCGCCCAGGCCGGTGGTGACCGCGCAGCCGACGATCGAGGCGTTGTCCAGCGGGATGCCGGGATCGATCTTGATCGCGGCCTCGGCCGATGCGACCACGTATTCGCTGAACGTCCCGAGCAGGCTCCACTGGCCGACATCCTGTCCCTGCGCCGTGCGGTAACGCGGCCGCCCGTCCCGGTGCAGGCCGGACAGTGCGTCGATGGAACGCACGCACAGGGTGGCCTTGCCGCGACGGCAGAACCGGCACGCCCCGCAGCTGGCGACAATCGAGAGGATGACGTGATCGCCGGGCTCGACGTGGGTGACCTCGCGGCCGACTTCCTCGACCACGCCGGCACCCTCGTGCCCACCGATGATCGGGAAGCCGGTCGGCGCCAGCTCCCCGGTGATGATGTGCAGGTCGGTGTGGCATACGCCGGTGGCCGGTAGTCGCACCAGGACGTCCTGCGGGCCGAGTGGAGCCAATTCCAGCTCCTCGACCTTCCACAGCTGTTTGTCCAGGCTCCATTCCTGGTTGGTCTCATATGCGATTGCCGCGCGCGTCTTCACTGCGCTCACCTCGTCTCGGTGTTGGGACTGTCGGCCGCTGTCGCCGCTACATGGCGACGAAAACGCTCTTGGTTTCGGTGTATTCGTCCAGCACGGCGATGCCGTGCTCCCGTCCGATGCCGGATTGCTTGAAGCCACCGAAGGGCTGCGGCCCGGCGCTCATCACGCCGTAGCTGTTCAGCCACACGGTTCCGCAGTCGAGCCGCTCGGCCATGCGGTGCGCCCGCCCGAGATCGCGGGTCCAGACCGACGCGGCGAGACCGTACATCGTGTCGTTGCCCAGGCGGATCGCCTCGTCCTCGCTCGCGAAGCTCATCAGCACCGCCATCGGCCCGAAGATCTCCTCCTGGGCGACGCGCGAGTCGTTGCCCACGTCGCCGAAGACGGTCGGCTGGACGAACAGGCCAGTCGTCGCCGGAAGCTCACCGCCGAGCAGGATCGATGCGGTGTCGCGGCGAGCCACGTCGAAGTACTCGGTGACCCGCTCGTAGTGCTCACGGGAGGCCAGTGGCCCCAGCTTGGTGTCGGCGTGGAACGGGTCACCCAGCTGCTGTGTCGCGACGGCCTTGGCCAGCAATGACATGAAGTCCTCGCGCACCTCGTCGGCAACGAAGATGCGCGTTCCGGCGACGCACCCCTGCCCGGAGCCGGTGCAGAACGCACCGGCCGCCGACGACGCCGCCGACTCGAGGTCGGCGTCGGCGAACACGATGAACGGCGACTTGCCGCCCAGCTCGAGGGTGACCCGCGCAAGCTGGTCGGCCGACGCGGTGAGGATCCGCTTTCCGACCGCGGTGGAGCCGGTGAACGCGATCTTGTTCACCCCAGGGTGCCGGATGAGCGCATCGCCCGTCTCGCGCCCGCCAGTCAGGATGTTGACCACGCCGGGCGGCAGGTCGGCTTCCTGGACCAGCTCACCGAGCCGCAGCGCCGACAGCGAGGCCTGCTCGGCCGGCTTGAGGACGATGGTGTTGCCGGTGGCCAGCGCGGGACCGAGCTTCCACGACACCTGCAGCAGCGGCCCGTTCCATGCGGTGATGCCGACGACCACACCCACCGGCTGCCGGCGGGTGTAAGTGAGCATCCCCGGCCCGGCCGGTGCGGCATCGCCATAGATCTTGCCCGGCCAGCCGGCGTAGTGGTGCAGCACCTCCACCACGTGCCCGATCATGTACCGCGTCAGCCAGATCGGCCCGCCCATCTCCAGCGACTCCAGGACGGCGAGCTCCTCGGCGTGCCGCTCCACCAGCCCGGCCAGGCGGAGGATGGCCCGCCCACGCTCATAGGGCGACATCGCGGGCCAGGCACCTTCGGTGAAAGCCCGACGAGCCGCGTTCACCGCGTGACCGACATCCTCCGGGCTCCCCGCGCCGATGGACGCGAGTACGTCTTCGGTGGTCGGATCGACGGTCTCGATCGTGTTCCCGGTCGAGGCCGGGCGCCACTGCCCGCCGATCAAGAGCTCCTTCTCGCCGGACGCGAACGGCGTGGTCGGACGATCGGCGTCGAGCCTGAGTACGGTTGGGCTGCCCACGGTTGGTTCTCCTCGGATCATTGCGTTTCGGCCGGGTGTAGCTAGCAGATGGACGTGTGGCGCTGTTCGAGAGCCTGGTAGTCGTCCAGGTGGACGGCACGCATGAGTTCGTATCCGTCGTGATAGGCGCCGGGATTCGCCGCGAGGTAGCCGGCGTCGGTGCCCTCGCGCAGGATCGCCGCGTAGAGCGCCGCCATCGCGTTGGCTGCCGCGCCGAGCGCGGCGGAGGCGAACAGCACGAGCTGGTACCCCAGTTCGGCCACGTCGCGGGCGGTGTAACCGGGCGGGGGCGGCGCGCCGCCGGTCATCAGCGGGCCGTCGATATCGCGCGCGAGCCGCGCCAGCAGTGTCATCTGCTGGTCCGGGTTCAGCTCGGCGAAAGGCTGCCCGTCCATCAGCAGGCTCATCGGCATGGCGACGTCGGCCCCGGCCCGAAGGTAGAGATTGGACCGTTCGATCACCTCGTCGATCGAGACGACGTCCGCGTCGGTGCGGGCGACGATGAGGAAGTCGCGGTTCCGCCGGGCCTCGCAAGCCGCGGACACCCGGTCGACCGCCTCACCGCGGCTGAGCACACGCCTGCCGCCCAGCAGTGGACAGCGTTTCGGCATCGCCTGGTCCTCGATGTGCACGCCGGCCACACCGGCGCGCTCCATCTCGCTGATGGTTCGCCTGACGTTCAGCACGCCGCCGAAGCCGGTGTCGACATCAGCGATGATGGGGACCTCGACGGTCGACGTCACTCGCGCCGCGTGCGAGGCGAGCTCGGTCAGGGTGGTGAGCCCAAGGTCGGGCCCGCCGATCTGGGTAACCTCCACGCCGAAGCCGGAAAGGTGCAGGATGCCGAACCCGGCACGCTCGGCAAGCCGGGCGGACAGCGCGTCGAAGCAGCCGCCCACAAGGGACGGGCCTTCGCGGAGCGCGGCGCGCAGCCGCGCGGGTGGTGCCGAGCTGGGAGTCACAGCGCCTCCTCGGATTTCTGGGCCACCCTTGACCGGGCCCATGCGTCGCACCCGCCGGCGGCGAGGATGTCGCGGATGATCGGGTCGACCGGTGGTTGCGACATCCTCGCGCCCGTCGTGGCGTTGACGGCCAGGCCGGACGCGAGATCCAAGCTGAGGACGTCACCTGTCGCCACGAAGTCAGGAAGATCCGGAAAGGCCCAGACGAACAGTCCCGCGTCGATCGCCGCGCGGAGGAACAGCGGACTCACCCGGCGCCCGAGCACCGCGCCGATACCGGCCGTCTTGGCACCCATGATCGCGGCCATGTGGTAGTGGGCATGCCCGGTGCCGACCGGCCCGTCCGCGATGATCAGGTGTCCCGGCTGCACCCGCGAGGTGAACCCGGGGTCGATGTCGGCGAGTGTGTGCCGTGCGCACTCCGCCCAGTCGCGGCGCATGGCCGCGCGGTCCGCCGAGGTGGGCACGAGATCGGTTGCGGTGAGGCCGTGCGTCGCCTTCCAGACCGGCCCTTCGAGTTTCATCAGCGATGTCCCCCGTCACCGCGCAGGTATCGACGCGGGTCAGCGATCTGCCCGTCGATCGACGACGCCGCGACGACCGCGGCGTTGGCCAGCATCACCTCGGCGTCGGAGCTGCCCATCCGGCCCCGGTTGGCCTCAACGGAGGTGGAGATGCACCGCTCGCCGTCGGAAAGCTTGAGCGGAGACAGGTTCCCGTGGTAGCAGCCGCCGCATCCTGGCTGGGTGATCGTCGCGCCGGCGGATAGTAGCGTGGCCAGGATTCCGCTCTCCGCCGCCGATCGCGCGGTCGACGCGGAGATCGGCGTGACGAACAGCCGGACGCTGGGATGGACCGACCGGCCTTCCAGCAGCTGAGCGGCAATCGCAAGGTCGGAGAGCCGGCCGCTGGAGCAGGAGCCGATGTTGGCCACCTGAATGGGCAGGCCCAGCACATCGTCGACACTGCGCAGCAGGTCGACGTCGTGCGGGCCGGCGACCAGTGGCGTCACCTCGCCGAGGTCAAGGTCGAACGTCCACTCGTACGGCGCGTTCGGGCCGGCGCTGGCGGGTTCGAACGGCCGGCGCGCGCGCCCGGCGAGATAGTCGAGCAGGACATCGTCCGCAGGAAAGATCTCGGACAGGGCACCCAGCTGCACCGCGCCGTTGGCGATCGCCATCCGGATGTCGACGGACAGGCTCGCCAGGCCAGGGCCGCCGTACTCGATCACATGCCCATCGACCCGCTCGCCCACCTCCTGGACGAGCCGAAACGCCACGTCCTTTCCGCTGACACCCGGGGAAAGGGCGCCGTGCAGGCGCACCTGAGCCGACTCGGGTACCTGGATCCACACATCACCGGTGAGCAGGACCGCCTCGGTGCCGTAGAGCGTCGGCATGGCGAAGCAGTTCGCCGCACCCATCGTGGCGCTCTGCGTGTCCAGGCCGAGGCACACCGTTCCGGGCAGCGCCCACCCGTGTTCGACCGGAATCTGGTGGGACAGGCCGTTGCGGCCGAGGTCGTAGATGTTCTCGGCGGGGATCTGCTGAGCGCGCGCGAACCGCTTGATCTTCGGGTGCTCGGTGGCGGCGGCCACGCTCATCCACTCGGGCTGGAAGATGTGGTCGAAGCAGAAGATCAGCCGGGTCGGATCCCAGACCTTCAGCCCCTCGGACTCGAAGGTGTCGAGGAAGGTGGTGCCGTCCGAGCTGGTCATCAGATCGATGCGGGAAAGCAGGATGTCGCCGGGCTCGGCCGTGGCGACACCCGATGCCCTCGCGAGGATCTGCTGCGCCATGCTCATGCTTGAGTGGTTCACGACGCTGCCACCAGCTCGTCACCCAGGTAGGCGGCCCGCACGACGTCCGATTGGGTCATCTCCGCGGCGCTGCCGCTGAACACGAGCTTGCCGAAGTCGAGGACGTAGACGTGGTCAGCCATCTTCACGACCAGGTCCATGTCGTGCTCGACCAGCAGAACGCCGACCCCCCGCTCGGCCACGACCCGCCGCACGACTTGCGCGAAACGTGCGGTCTCGATGCGATCCAAGCCCGAGGACGGCTCATCCAGCAACAGGATGCGAAACGGCCCGGCCAGGCAGCGGGCGAACTCGACCAGACGGCGCTGGCCGGTCGACAGATCGGCGACCCGCCGCGTGGCCAGATGCCGGATACCGCACACCTCCAGTGCCGCCGTCGCGCTACCCGCGACCTGCGCCCGGCGCCGCCGGCCAGCGATCAGATGATGCAACGGGTTGCGGTCGGCATAGGACGCTTCGCGTCCGAGCGCGACGTTGTCCAGCACCGTCATCGAGTCGAACAGCTCCAGGCGCTGGTGCGTGCGCCCCAGACCGAGCCGGGCCCGCGCGGCCGGACCCAGCCGCGCCAGGTCGCGTCCGTCGAGTCGCACCGCCCCTTGCGACGGTGCGGTGAACCCGGAGATGACGTCGAACGTTGTCGTCTTGCCTGCGCCATTCGGGCCGATCAGGGCCGTGATCGTGCCGGTTTGCGCGGTGAGCTCGAGCCCGTCCACGGCGACGATGCCGCCGAACGAGACCCCGAGACCGACGACCTCCAGCCTCGCCGCCGCCACGTTCGGCCGTGTCGCCTCGGCGGCCGGCACGATCGACGCCTCGCGATGTGGCCGGCGCAACCGTAGCCGGTCGAGCCACCCCCGCAGCGCTGGTGGCACACCGCGGCGTTCGGCCGGCAGGAGCGAGTACAGCACGGCCGCCACGCCGAACACGAGCTGCAGGTAGATCATGGTTTCCGGGGAGCCCGAGAGGTAGGAGGGCAGTACGGTGACGCCCGCCGCGGCAAGGATCGCATACCAGGGTGTCTCACCGATCGAGATGATCACCACGACAAAGAAGACCAGGGACTGCAACGGCTGGAAGTTGTCCGCCGTGACGAGGCCCTGCGCGGACCCGGCCAGCGCTCCCGCGAAAGCGGCCAGAAACGATGACAGGCAGAACACCAGCACCCTGGTCACGTTGACGGAGCCGCCGCTGCTGGCCAGGCCGCGTGGACTGTCGGCAATCGCGCGCAGCAGGCGGCCGAGGCGGCCCTGAGTCAGCACCACCACGGCAATCGTCAGCACGACCGCGATCGCCAGCAGGAGGTAGTAGAAGCCTCCGTCGTCCAGCAGACCGATGCCGGGGAGGGTCGGTCGCGGGACGGTCAGCCCCAGGCCGAGAGTGCCGAACATGTACGGCTCGGCGTAGAAGACGTAGCTCACGGCGATGCCGAAGCCCAGCGTGGCAAGCGCGAGAAACAGCCCGGACTGGCGGATCGCCGGCAAGGCCAGCACGGCGCCGATCGGCACTGCGATGGCACTCGCGGCAAGCAGCCCGAACCCCCATGGCCAGCCCTTGTCCACCGTCAGGTGGGAGAAGGCGCAGGCACCGATCGCCATGAAGGTCACGCTTGCCAGTGACACCTGCCCGGAAGTGCGGACCAGCAGGCCCAGCGACAGGAACAGGATCACCATCGGCAGGAATGTCATCCAGTCGCCGAGGTGGTAGTCGGCGAACTGAGGTACCAGTACCAGCACGGCCAGCAGGGCGCACGCGCCGCCGAGCTGAACCACCGCCGGTGCCCGCCAGGCCGAGGTGAGGACTGCTCCTGCGCTGTGCCCGTTCGCGACGCGGGCCCGGCGGCGGAACACCAGCACCGCGAAGAGCACCAGGAACGGCAGCGCGGCGGGCAGCCTGGCCACTATGCCGCCGGTCGCGTAGCCCGCGGTCAGCGACGCGAGCACACCGATCACCAGACCGCCGGCATAGGTGGCGGGCAGGCTGCGGAACCGGCCGACCGCCGCGGCGCCGAACGCCTGGATGACCAGAAGGGTCAGGGTGATGCCGTCCAGGCTGACCAACGGTGCCAGCAGCAACCCCGAAACCGACGCGAGCATGCTGCCGAGAACCCAGGACCTGCGCCGGACCACGACGCTGTTCGTGCCGGCCAGTTCGACCAGGTCGCCGTCATCCACGACAGCACGCATCGCAACGCCGCCGCAGGCACGCCGGAAGTAGATGGACAAGCCCGTCGTCGCCACCAGCCCGAAGGCGATGATCGCCAACGTCGCCCAGGAAGTCTGGGCCCCGGCGATGGTCACCGACCCGCTCGGCAGGTACTGCGGCACCTCCCGGTTGCGGCCGAAGCCATAGATGAGCACGACGGCGGCCTGCACGGTGAGCAACAGGCCGACCGTCGCGACCACCTGTGTGGCCAGGCCCGCCCGGGCAAGCGGCCGAGCGAGCAACTCCAGGCCGACACCGAGCAGCGGTGCCGCGACCAGCACACATGCCGCGGCGGCCAGCGGCCACGGAACACCATTCTGGACGTGCAGGAAGTAGAACAGGAACGCCGAGATGGTGGCGAGCGCGCCGTGGGCGAAGTTGAAGATCCCGGCACTCTTGTACGTGAGCACCAGCCCCACACCGGCCAATCCGTACACCGAGCCCGTGGCCAGCCCGGCGATAATGAACAACAGCATCGGAATCTCCCTGTTGCAGCCGGCTCAGGACCCGGACGTCCGCTTCGCTTCCTCGATCACGTCCTTTGGCGCGCATCCCGTACTCGGTTCCGGGACCGTGAACGCGTTGTTCTGGATCGACCCGATGAAGTAGCAGAGAATCGACGTGCCCGCGTCCTTGGTGTAGGTGAGCGGCGGTGCCAGCCCGTCGAGCGTTTCGTCCTTCATCGCGTACAGGGCGTTCTTGAGCGCATCCGCGGTCACCGTGCCATCGACCGCTTCGGCTGCCTTACGGAACAGCTGCGCACCGGTGTAGCTGAAGATCGCGCCGCCGCCGGGTGTCACGCTCTGCTTGTTGTCCTCGAGGAGCTTGAGCATGGTGCGCATCCCGGCAACCGAGTCGTAGTAGTAGGGCGGGTTGAAGTGAATCGTCCGCACGCCCTGGGCAGCGGGCTCGTTGAGCCATTCGCGCGTGACGGTGCCTCCCGGCTGCACCAGCTGCGCCCGCAGACCCTGGGTGTAGCAGGCCTTCGCGATGCGCAGGGCGATCTGGGCCGCGGTGTTGATCATGACGACCTCGACCTTGGAGTCGATCAGAGCTTGGCACTGCGACGTATAGTCCGGCGCCGACGCCGACACACTCTGCGCCAGCTTGAGCTGTACTCCGACCTGCTTACCGAAGCTGCGGTACAGGTCAAGCGACTGCTCGCAGATGGGGGCCTCGGCGCAGTAGAGAACGCCCATGGTCTTCCCGAACGACTTGGTCACCTGCATCGTCCCGTAGGCCGACGGGAGTGGGGTCGTCCCCGATGGGAAGAAGGCGGGATTGCGCTCCGCGGGCGGGTCATACGAGCCGCCGCCAATGACCGGGATTCCGGCGGCCTGCGGAATCGATGCCCACGCGCTGTCGACGTAGCTGTTCTGGCCGACGATGGCGACGACCTTCTCCCGCTGGATGAGTTCCTTGACCTGCGTGACAGCCGTGCTTGCGTTGCCCTGGTCGTCCTTGATGATCAGTTCGACCTTGCGGCCCTTGATGCCGCCATGCGCATTGACGTCCTGCTCCCATGCGCGCAGCAGCTCAACGGTGCCCACGTAGGCCGTGCTCTGTGGGGACGTGTACGACCCGATATTGCCGATCTTGATCACGTCGTTCGACCCGTCACCGCTGGCTTTCGACCCACATGCCGCTATCGCGGCCGTGACGAGTACGCCAACGCCAACGAGTACGTACGAACGCCATTGTCCGTTCCGTGAGACCATTGGTCTACTCCCACTCGGCTGTCTGACCGCTGCTGGCAGCGGTACGTGGTCCCCCGCGCTCCAGCAGTCAATGTCCGGGGAGCCGGTTCAGCCAGCACGGTTCGCGAATCGCGAACGCCTCCACCCCGACGTGAAACATCTTGTCAATGTCTAGGCAATGCGCCCGACCCTGCGTATGCTCATAAACCCACGGCGGAATAGGTGGTCAGCCTGTTGTCCAACCCAACGCTCAATGCCGAGCGTCCTCCTTGGCACGTATACGGTCCGGTCTGCCGGTCGGTCCGGGGTCTCGCACGATCGCCTCGCGGGTCATAGATGCTTGGCACAATCGCCAAGGCGGGCAAGGTCCTCGACCTTTTCAGCGCCGACGCACAAGAACGGGGAGTCAGTGAGGTTGCGGCCGAACTGAAGATCCCGAAGTCGAGCGCACACGCACTGCTCGCAACGCTGTGCCAGCTGGGATTGGTCCGCCAGCTCGAGAACAGCCGGTACCGGCTCGGCTGGCGGCTCATGGAGCTGTACCGCGCGCTCGTTGACACCACGACGTTGCTCGGGCCCCCGCACCTTCAGCTGCAACGCGTCGCCGACGCGATGAACGCGATCGCCCACGTCGGCGCCCTCGAAGGGCCGAAGGTGGTGTTCCTGGACGAAGCGGTCGGTGGTCAGGAGCGCAACTTCGCCGTCTCGCAGATCGGCCACCGGGCGCCTGCGTTGACGACCGCGCTCGGCAAGGTCCTGCTCAGCTTCGAGGAACGTCAAGCTGACGGGCTTGCCCTGCAGGAGGCCGGTCGGCAGGCCCGCAATGAGCTCGATCAGGTCTGCGCGCGCGGCTATGCAGTCGACCTGCAAGGGTGCGTGCCCGACCTGCACTGTGTCGCTGCTCCGATCTTTGACGCATCCGGGTGCGTGCAGACCGCGATCAGCTTCGCGGTGCCGCCACACCGTTTCTCCCGGGACTTCCCTCGCCTGCTGAACTGCGTGCGATGGCTCACGCGAGACGTCACGAAGGCCAGCATGCTGATGCATACCAAGCGCTGACCACCGCCGAACCGTTTGGCGATGCTGAACACCGCTTGCCCCGGGTACGTCGGGCCGCTCACTCACCCGACGCTGCCTGGTATCCGATGTTCCGGCATGGACCGTTCCCGGTTCGGTGGACACGGAGTGAGGGTCGCCCGGTCCTTCGGGAGTCCGATGACTCGGCGGATAAGCCGTTGAAGGATTCCGAGCGTGCCGAGCTGGAGCGGCTGCGCGCGGAGAACGCCGAATTGAAGATGCAGGTCGAGTTCGCAAAAAAGTAGCGACCTGGTTCGCGAAAGACAAGCAGTGAGATTCGCTGCGATCGCGGACTGGGCGGATTCCGGCGAGTTCGAGATCGGGTTCATGTGCCGGGAACCGGGGGTGTCCCGCTCGGGCTACTACGCCTGGCGCAGGCGCTCCCCCAGCCCGCGCGAGCAGGCCGACACGGGCCTGGTCGCGGCCATCAAGCAGGTGCACGAGCGGCTGCGCGACAACCCGGGCGTGCGGCGGGTGCACGCCGAGCTGATCACGCTCGGGCACACGGTATCGCCGAAGCGGGCCTGGCGGCTCATGCGGGATGTCGGCCTGCACCGCCGCCACCCCAAGGCATGGAAACGCACCACCGTCGACGCTTCTGCGACACGGCTGCACGGTGGTTGAGCCTCGCTTCACCTCGGGCGAGGCGATACGCGAGATACTGTTCGAAACCTTCGATGCCGTTCTGTCGGCCTAACCACTCTGTTCGCTCCCAGCCAGGTCGTATGACGAGTCGGTCGCGATACGGATGGTGTCATCCTCGTCTTCATAGGGAATTGCGACCGGTACCGGTCCGAAGATCTCCTCCTGGACGATGCGCATCGTTGTGTGCTGCTGATCAGCGGGCCATCAGCACGTTCAGGTCGTACGGATCCCCGTAGGGAACCTGGTCATCTCGGCGGCGGCGCGTTCCACGATCGCGTCGTGGGACGACCGGGGTGCCAGTAGCCGGGTCGGCAGCATGCAGCCCTGTCCGGCGTGCACACACATCCCCGCGTCCGCCGCCGGAATACGGCGATCGAGATCGGCGTCGTCGAGGATGATGTTGGCCGACTTCCCGCCGAGTTCGCGGAACAGCCGTTTGAGCACGACCGTGTTGCCGGTGGGCTGTGCCTGTCCGAATTTGTTCAGGGTGATCTCCATCGGCACGTTCCACGGGACGATGGCGCCAACGCTGGGTGTCCTCCAGTACCGAGTCCACTGCGACGAGTGCGTCAGTTTCCGGGGAACCCGGTCTCGTCGATCAGTTCTTGGTCGTTGTGGGCGTGTGCGCTCACTCAGATCGCTGTGCCGCCGGTGGCATCGATGACCTGGCCGGTTACCCAGCGCGAGTCGTCAGAGGCGAGGAACGCCACGAGGTCGGCCACGTCCTCGGGTTGGCCGAGTCGCCCGAGCGCGACTCGCTTGGCCTCCTGGGCGGCGGCTTCGGGGTTCTCCATCAGGCGGGTGTGGTTCCTGGTGAGGATGATGCCGGGCGACACCGAGTTGACCGTGATCCCGCGGGGGCCGAGGCCCTTGGCCAGGGAGAGGGTGAACGCGTCCAACGCGCCTTTGCTGGCGCTGTAAGCGATCGTCTCCGGTGTCGCGAGCGTGGCCGCAAGGCTGGAAATGTTGATCACCCGCCCGCCGTCGCGCAGCCGTGGCAGCGCGGCTTGGGTGATGAAGAAAGGTGCTCGCACATTGACGGCGAACACCCTGTCGTAGTTCTCCCCCGTCAGGTCGGACAGCGGGGCGAAGCTTCCGGCGGCGGCATTGTGGATGAGGATGTCGAGCTTCCCATCGGGTACGTAGTCCGCGCCGGCGGCGTCGAACGCGTCCCAGAGACGCGTCGCGTCGTCGGGCTGTCCCAGTTCCAGCTGCAGTGCGAAGGCGCGCCCGCCGTTGTTCTCGATGCCGTCAACAGTCTCTTTCGCGGCTGCCTCGTCACGGGCGTAGGTGGTGGCGACGGTGGCACCGTCACGGCCGAGGCGTTCGGCGATTGCTCGCCCGATGCCGTTGCTGCCGCCGGTGATGAGCGCGACCTTGTTCTTCAATGGTGTGGACACAGCGGAATTCCTCTTTCCCAGGTGGTGGATCGATGTGGTCGGTGGCGGGGTCTTGCCCCAGGAGCTACCCGGCGAGCGTGTTCGCCATGGTTCGTTCGGAGCGGGTAAGGCGCCGGTCCGTGACGACGAACACGACACTGGTCACGACCGTGAGTGCCGCTCCGACGAGGGGGAGGGTGGTGATGCCGATGCTGGCGATGACGAGCCCGCCGATCACACCGGACAGTCCCGATCCCAGGTAGATCGCGGAGGCATTGAGCGCGAGCGCGAGCCCGCCCTGTTCACCGGCAGTGTCGAGCAGAAGGTGCTGAAACGGTGGATTGAATCCCCAGGTGGACAGGCTCCAGCCGAAGAGCGCAATGACAGCCCCGGGGATCGTCGTCAGGGTGAGCGGAAGCGTGGCCAGTACGAGGACGATGACGGCCAGCGCGACGTAGAGAGTGGGGCGGCTACCGAATCGGTCCGTGGCACGGCCGCCGAGCAGGTTGCCGATGAGCCCGCCGAGGCCGTACACGAGCAGCAATGCGCTCACCAACGCACCGGTTGCATGTGTGTACTCACCTAGCAGCGGCACTACGTAGGTGTACACGCTCATCGAGGACAGCACGCCCAACACTGTGACGACGAGAATGGCTTGCAGGCGCGGGTTGGCCGCGACAGCCAGCCGCTCGCGCAACGGTACCGCCGCGGGTGCTTCGACGGAGGGGATCATCAGCCGCGTCCCGAGTGCCGCCAGCACGGACGCGCCCGCGACCAGTATGAACACGCCGCGATAGCCGAGCGGGCCGCCGAGGATGGTACCGGCGGGAACG
Organism: Amycolatopsis sp. GM8; assembly: GCF_021653975.1. Lineage (GTDB taxonomy): Bacteria > Actinomycetota > Actinomycetes > Mycobacteriales > Pseudonocardiaceae > Amycolatopsis_E. The sequence continues at coordinate 984,523 of NZ_JAJKFK010000004.1, forward strand.
CCGAGGGCGAGGGCGAGAGTGAGCCCCGCGAAGACGATCGCCACAGCGCGTCCGCGCTGGTGCGGGGGATGGAAATGGGTGGCGACGAGTGTCGCGGCAGGGGTGTAGGCGGCCGCGCCCAGAGCCGCGACGACCCGCCCAAGCAGGACCAGCCAGTAGGTCGGCGCGACCGCCGTGAGCACGTTACCCGCGGCCGCTGTCAGCAGCGCCACGACGAGCAGGGTGCGCCGATTCCAGTGCCCTGTGGCGGTCGCTACCAGTGGCGCGCCGATCGCGTAGGCGAGCGCGAACGCCGTGGCGAGTTGGCCTGCGGCGCTCACCGAGACGCCGAGCCCGGAGCTGAGCTGGGGTAGCACACCCGCGACGATGTAGGCGCTGGTCCCGACGGCGAAAGCGCCGCCGGCAAGCAGGAAAGTCCGACCGGACACCGTCGTCGTCGGGGTTGGGCCGCTCATGTCTTCTCTCTCCTTTTGCGTCAATGGGCACACAAATCGATGCCGACATTTCTGTACCGATTCTGGGAGCACGGTTTCGCGGACTCTGGTCTTACGGACCAGACACGGATGGGGTCGCCATACAGATCGCGAGCGTGTCGGACGTATCGGGCCCCAATTGGTGGTCGACGCGAAACCGGCTCCGGTCCGACTCAGCTCGTCTTGATCATCCCGCCGTCGATCACGATGTCGGCGCCGAGCATGTTGGCCGCCTTGCGGGAGACGAGGAGGTCACCAATGTGGCGACCTCCTCGGGTTCGGTGATGCGCCCCGACGTGATCCGCGCTCGCGCGGGCAGCGCGCCGAGGAAATCGTCGAGCGAAACTCCGCTCACACCGGCCCGCTCAGCTCCGACGCCGTCTGCGCCGCGCCAGATATCGGTTCCGGTCACGCCGGGCGAGACCGTGTTGACGCGCAGCCCCTGCGGCCCGAACTCCTCGCTGTAGCCCACCGGCCCGGTGGAGGGGACGCGCGCATTCACCGAGGAGACGAACACCACCGCACCGCAGCGCTCGATCAGGTGGGGCAGCGCCGTCCTGCTGGTCCACACGGCGCTGTAGAGGTTGCGGGCGAACAGGTCGTGCCACTGCTGGTCGTCGACGTCGAGGAACCCGCCGAGCTCACCACCGTCACCCCCACCGACGTTGTTGATCAGGATGTCGACGCCGCCCAACTCGGCGAGCGCGGTCTCGACGACAGTCGTGGCGCCTTCGGGCGTGGCGAGGTCGGCCGCAATCGTGGCGACAGCAACCTTCTCCAACTCCGGGGTGACAGTGCGGGCTGCGCCGACCACGCGCACACCTTCATCGGAGAGATCCATGATGACGAACCCTTCTGGAATCAGAGGTCAAAAATTAGGCCGGAAAAAACTTCGGGCGAACGAGGAGTGACGTCAGAGGTTTGACAATGCGGTGTCGATAACGCGGTACAGACGGGGGGCATCGTGGATCCTGGTGAGCACCCGCAGTCCGGCGATCGTCACCTCCAGCAGTTCGGTTGCCGCCCGCACGTCGAGAGCGGGATCGAGGTCGCCGTCGAGGCGCCCCCGGTCGATCCGAGCGGCGATCACCTCGAGGGTCCGCTCCTGCGACCGCCGCACCGCGCGAGCAATCTCCGGATCGTGACGTGCGAGTTCGACAGCGGTGTTGACAGCCAGGCAGCCCCGGCGATCGGCGGCCAAGTCGGCGTCGACCAGGCTGCGCAGGAAGGAGCGGAGGACCTCACGGGTGGTGCCGGGACCGGACAGCCGTTTCTCGACGGATTCGGCACCCATGCGGTCGTAGTGAGCCAGCGCCCGGTTGAACAACTCGCGCTTGCTCCCGAACGCATTGTAGAGGCTTCCCTTCGCAACACCCGTCGCTTCCGCGAGCATCGCGGGCGACGTCTCAGCGTAACCGTGGGTCCAGAACGCCTGCATCGCACGATCGATGACTTCCTCGTCGTCAAAGGTGCGCGGCCGTCCCATGAGACGACCATAGCCGATTATTAACCTCCAGGTCAAGAACTGGGTTCCGATGCGTTCTAGACCGTGCCCGCATGGTGTTTTGTCGTTGTGGTCCGCCTGGCGAGAGGCGACACTTCCGCGATGACTCCACCACCAGGCTGCCGGTATGAAATCGCCGGCCAGCCCTGTTCCCATCCTTTGGTACTCCTGCCAGGGCACCAAATGGTCGAGGTTCAAACCTGCGCAAGCGAAACAGGGTCGCGGGTGGCGATGTCTCGCGTGTGAGTGGCGGGGTCGTCTGCCCAGGTCTCGGCGCGGACGTGGTTGTCCACGTCGATGTGGAGCTTGGTGAAGAACGCCTGGTCGCACAGTCGCAGGGTTTCGTCGTCGCCGCGCTCGTGGATGGCTGCGGCGTTGCTCAGCAGGTCAAGGCGGTTGCGGTGGGTGGTCAGCTCGGCCAGTTCGGCGTGCGAGCTGGCGAAGTACCGGTAGATCGCGCCGGATCGACTCTTGGCGTTCGAGATCACCAGCCCAGCGGACCAGCTCAGCGCGGTCCTGATCGACTTGCACGGTGCGTGCGGACGTCACGGCCCTACTCGTCGCGGACGTGCACGTTGAGGTAGCCGACGGGGGCCTTGGAAGAGGTTCCGCCGGTCGCGGCCTTCTAGGTCATGCCCTTGACGACCTCGGCGACGATCCGCGCCACGATCGCGGCGGCTTTGTGCGTATTCGCCTCACGCTGCGCGGGGATCGAGGATCCTGCGCGTCGGCCACCCTTCTGTGCCTGCGTTGTCATAGCGCCTCAGACGACACCCCAGGATAGCGAGGCGGATCCATCGATCAGCGCACATCGCCTCGTGATGATCGGGCCGTAGTCGCGGATGGCGCTCCGGCATCAAATGGGGACCGCTCGTCGGCCTGGTTGGCGTCACCGTCTACGGCACAATCAGCGGCCGTGCCGATGACGTTGCTCGTCAACAGAGTCAAACCGCCAGACCCGGCGCCGCCACCGAAAACTACACATGGATCCAATACGCACCCAGATCTACAACACCGCCGTCACCCAAAGCGTCGCCATGATCGACATGCGCCAATACATCCCACCCGCCGACAGCACCAACCTCCCCAACCCCAGCCCATGGGACTCCAACAACATCCACCTCAACGACGCCGAAAACCTCGCCGAATACGGCGGATTCTGGGGCTGGGCCTCCGCCATCGACTCCATCTGCTAAACCGCGCCGCAACGTTAATCACGGCATCGACACGAACACCGTCACCCCTGATCACGCTGCACGGTCCGGAAGTTCCCGGCAATAGGTGCCTCAAACACGTTCGCGCCCATGCCGGCTTCCATGCTGCCGGGCCCGGTGAGCCCGATGACCGACGCCACGCTCCGATCGACTGCCTACATCGGTGCCTGTTTGACATCAGTCGAACTGCTGCGCGCCGCACTCTCTCGACGTCAGCACCGAAGCCTCCACGACACTCTCGCAGTTACCGCCGGTCAGCGAAAACTGTTCTCAACACATGTAACGCGAATTTCAGTTGCGACCATCGCAATAAGCTCTTGCGACTGTCCTATCGCGCGGCACCTTGCATGTGGCTCACGCATTTCCGCGACTGACGACTCCACCAATCCGAAAATTCCCTGCTTCCCGCCATTTTCTTTCCCTGCAGAATGCGCCTCCAAGGCGCTCCCAGACCGGGTGCGCCTTGTCTGATGGGAGGCCTGTTATGGCATGGGTAGAGAAGATCGCGTAACAGTCGTGGCGGGTACGGCACCGACGCGACGGCAACAGCGTCGAGTCGATCCACGGAATCGACAACGCCGAAGCCGCGCAGGAGATTGCCGGTACGCCCGACGACCATCGGAGCCGCACCAGCTGGCTGAACGCCCCAAACGACCACACCCTCGCCGACTGGGTCCGCCCGGGACGGACCTGGGCCACCCCGGAGCAGGTCCTCGCGGTGGCCGAGCAGGCCGGCATGCTCGGCGGCCCCACCGCCCGCCTGTTGATCATCACCGCGGCCTCGACCGGCTGCCGCTGGGGCGAACTCACCGGACTACACCGCAACAACGTCGACCTCCACCACGGCGTCATCACCATCGACACATAGGACGGCGCTCCACGAATCCAACGGGCAGCGCTCGATCGGGCCACCCAAAACCGCCTGCACCGGACCGCCCGCGTGGTGCGCGTCCCGGTGGACGCGGTACGACCAACATCCACTCCGCGCAATTTGGGGATCGGCCGGAACCACAGAGCGGAACACCGCGAATGAAGCGACACCAAGCCATAACCGAGGCTCAACCGGTCCCATTTTCGGCTCTTAATTCTGGCTGACCTCGAACGTGGAGCTAAGGGGACTCAAACCCCTGACACCCTCACTGCCAGGTGCGCATCACCCTAAGTCTCCAGGTTAAAGGTAGCAGGTAGAGAATCCCTACGTCGAACACTGCCCCAGCGATAACCGCGTGAACGATAACGGCGCGTCGTCACAACGTGTAGCGACCTATCGCTTCGGCCTGCTCACTGCTCGCTGGTTCGACTACGTCAAGCGTCCGTCTTGCCGTCATGCGATTATCGCCTGCTGCCCTGCTACGCCGAACTCGAGCTCACCGCATCACAACGGAGGCGGTGTTGGCGCGGGCGGCACTGTGCGTGGCCACGCCATCCGCGGTGGCTTCTTCGCCGGCGTCGTGGCGCTTCTAGGCGGCGTCAAGATACTCCCGGTACCCGCACGAGGGGTTTTCACAGGCGCATCAGGCCAGCCATACCGTAGAAGAAGGCATACAGGGCTATCAGTCGCCAGATTCCGAATCGTCTTTGCTGCTCAGCTATCGGTTCCAAAGCGGAGTCGGCGCTGGCGCGGGCTCCGTCGATTCGGTCATGCAAGTCTCGTTGCTTCCGGTTGGCACGCAAGGCGGATGCTATTGAACCGCCGCCGACGGACGGGTGGATGTGATGGCCATTGTTCAGGACAACCACGAGATCGTCATCGACGTCGAGTTCGGCGATCGCGCTCCACGTCACCCACCACGAGAAGAACCAATTCCGAACGTAGATGCCATCTTTTCGGACCACCACTTTGGCTTGCATCACTGCGATGATCAGCCAGATGGCTGGCGTTGTCACGAGGATCACGCCGACGAGGGCTCCGATGTTATCGGTGACCGCGTCATCGGGCGCGATACCTGCCAGCGCAATCAGGACACAGAACACCAGCGCGGCGATGCTGAATATCCGTTCGCCATTCCGGTAGACCACTGTGATGATCTCCCCGGTGCCGGGAGTTCCAACTAGAACATGCATGCACGGCTTCCTTGCTGGCAGATCACAGTATTGACGCCGGTGCCGTAGGAATACCATACGCCGGATTGGCCGACGTTCCACACGTAGTTCTGTCTGGTGGCCGTGGCGTTCACCGGTGCACGGTGGCCGTCCTCGGTTACGCTGCACGGGTGGCTGGCTATGGTTTGCAGTTCCGTCAAGATACCGAGCTACACGATGATGTTCACCAGGAGTGAAACGCCAATGAAGAATGTATACAGTGCTAGAAGCCATCTCAGACCGATGGTCAGTCTAGGCTCGTTCGATCCGTGTTCGTCAAGCTGCGCTTGATTGCGAGCATGTTCTATCCCCTGCCGCATCGACCGCTGAGCGCGATTGCCGCGCATCGCTCCAGCCAACGAGCCGCCCCCAACCGAGGGTCGTATAACGCGACCATCGCGGAGGACAATGGCGAGGTCTGGGTCCAATTCCAATTCGTCCACTGAATTCCAGGGTATCCAGTAGCAGCGGAACCAATTTTGTATGTACAGCCCACCTTCACGCACAACCAATTTTGCTCGCGTTACCAGAAGAATGAACCAAAACGCAGGCACGATGGCCACAACCGAAGCAAGTACCTTTACTAATGCGACCTTCTCGAAGGTCAGAAAGACGATCGCGTACCCATGTTCACGCCGGTGCCGTAAGAGTGCCAGACGCCTGACTGGCCCGCGTTCCACACGTAGTTCTGCCTGGTGGCCTTGGCGTTCACTGGTGCGCGGTGCCGCCCTCGGTCGCGTTGCGCGGGCGGCTGGCTGCGGTCCTGCACGATATTGCGGTTACGGGGATTTAGGGCGCCGCCGCCGCCCACGACGCGTGCGAGCCCGGCGCCCGCAGCGAGCCCGGCCAGATTCATTCCCGCCGCTGCCCAATTGACATTGCCGCGTGTTCGGATGGCCTCTTCGGTTGTCTGCGCCGCCCACAGACCTGCCCCCGCAATTGCGCACGCTCCTGCACTGACAAATACACAGCCCACTGCCAATGCGATACCCGCTGCCTGCCAAGGATTGGCTGCAACCCATCCACCCAAGGATCGGGATATGTGGCGAGAGCGAGCGGTGAAGCTGGAAGCCACCGGCCCCGAAGCGCTACGTGAACTAGCCCGCTGCATCGCGGCTACCGGCGAACGGGTCGAGCAGGAAAGCATCGAGTTAAGCAACCTGGTCATCCGCACGCTCGTCGACGACCTCGACAAGATCACGGCAAACCGTACGGCCGCACGACCCGGAGCCTGCTGACCCCCGGGTCTCGGCAAGCGAGCTCTTGGCTGCGGGATCACGGCTGGCCCGGGAAACTACTGGCACACGACTGCTCCGACAGGACAACTCCTGGCGGCCTCACCCCCGTGATGGTCGACTTGCACACCAGCCACCATGACGGTAAGCCACAGCGATGGAACACGAGGACAATGAACCGCATGCTGCCACGTCTCGCGATGAGGGATACGTTCTCCAAGACGGAGACATTCTGCGGTTCCCACCTGTCGAATACCCTGCCAAAGGGAACAGCCGAGCTATGACCGTCCAATACGAGATCGAAGTGGCCACCGGCGAACGAGGCAAGAGGCTAGCGAAGGCACAGGCCGAAGCCATTCACGACGTGCTCCTGTACCTCGCCAGTAAACGCGAGAACACCGAGGAGGCGCCCACGCACGAGGAAGACTGAGGCAACCCGACAAGGCATATCAAAGACCGCCGGGTGATGCGGGCAGCGCGTCGTCAAGTCGAACCGCCGCGGCCAACACACGAGACCTGGCAGCACCGACATGCAGCTTGCGCCGCAACGTCTCGGCCGAGATCGGCCGGCGATGCTCAGCCCAATGCTGGGCATTCTCGAGCCGCGCCTGGTGGAACAAGTCGTCCACACCCCCGCCATTCGACGATCGTTGATCTTCTGCGACGCTGGATCGGCCGCGCAAGCGCTTACGTGCGGGACGTCAGTCCGTCCATGCGAAGGACGCTGCGCGGGACCAGGTTTCTCCATGTCGCTCAGCAAAGCGGGGCCAGCCTCCGACCAACCGATCAGCAGCAGAGGACCAACCGCATCAAACGCCGCCCGACCCCAATGGCCAGCCAGCAGTGGATCAATCACGTTCAACGCCAACGTCGCCGCACTCGCGCCGAGCAACATCCTCCGCGCCGGCCGCAACACTTCTGACTGTGCACCAGCATCGGACAAGTGGCGCGTCGCGATCAGGAGGCCGACAACGGTCAGGTCGACTGCAGGAGCAACCAAGGGCGCGACGTACGCAGGCACTCCCAACCTCCGTGCCAAGCTCAGTACGTTCCCAAAACCGAACAAAAAGGTCAGGCCCACGACCACCATCATCAGCACCGACACGAACCGCAGTACCCGCCGCCGCTCCCCCATTATCGGGCTCCCCGCTTCGACCGACGCTCCATCACCAACGGCACATCAGCCCGAATCGACAGCCCACCAGGCACAACAACTGGTGTGATAGCCGCCGGAATCTCACCGGGGGCACTCGCGGGATGCGCAGGTCAGGAGCCCTACTCCAGTGGCGCTCTGACACCGTTCAAGATCGGAAACCCCTGACAAGCCCTCACTCGGGGGCGTTGTGGCGCGGGGACACGAGCCGTTGCAACTCATCGGAACGCGCCACAGACACGCCGACGCGCAGCCTTCCAAGTCATGCCGGACCGCGACTAGACCCACGAGTTGGCTACTCCGAGCCCTACTCCCCCAACGCCGTGACTCAGCGGCATAGGGACATGGCGGACCGGTTGGCGAGACGCCGACCTCTATCAGGCCCTATGAGTCCGTGTGACGGCTCGGAAGTACGACGCGCCACTCTGCTCGACTACGGGATCAGCAGCAGCTTTCCCGTGGTGCCGCGTGACGCGATGTCGACGTGCGCCCGGGCCGCCTCCGCGAGGGGATAGCGTCCGCCGACCCGGACATTGAGTTCACCTTTCTCCGCCATGGAGAACAGCTCGCCCACATGCGTGGCGAACTTCGCCGGCGTACGAAGGTGATCTTCCACATTCGGATAGGTGATCCGGATACTGCGCGGAATCGTGTCGAGTTGGAGTGCGGGCATCGGATCGCCGAGACCAGTCGCGTAGAACACCAGGGTGCCGTGCGCGCGCAGGACTTCCATCGAGGCATAGAACGTGGCCGCCCCGCCGGCGTCGTACACCACATGGACGCCCTCGCCACCCGTCAATTCGCGCACCGGCTCCACGAACGCACTGCCGGTCGAGACCACCACATGATCGGCGCCCGCCGCCGTCACGACCTCTGTCTTCTCCGGACGTGACACGACCGCGATGACGGTGCCGCCACGAGCCTTGACCAGTTGCGTCGTGAACAGCCCGACCGAACCTGCCGCGGCCAGAACGAGCGCCACATCGCCGGGCTGCACAGGGTGGGCGACGGTCGTGTGGTGGTGTGCCGTCGCACCAGACACGACCAATGCGGCCGCTGTCTCATCATCGACGCCGTCCGGCACGCGAATCGCGGATCCGGACGAGACGACCACCTGCTCGGCATAGCTGCCGTGACTCATGGACATCCATGCCACCCGGTCCCCCGGTGCGAAGCCTGTGACGCCGGGGCCAATCTCCGCGACCACACCGGCGCCTTCGAGGCCGGGTACCTCAGCCTGCGCCCAGCGCCGCACGACCGTGTCGAAGAAGTTGACCGCGGCCGCACGCACCGTCACAAGGAGGTCGTCCGGCCCGGGGCGCGGTGCCGGCCGCTCGTCGAGTTGGAGGACCTCGGGTCCGCCTGCTTCCCTGATCACGATTGCCTTCATGCCAGTCACGCTATTGACGCAAAATTGTACCCGCAAGTACAGTTTGGGAGGTGCCGACGAAGAAGGGCGCCGCGACTCGGCGGCGCATCATCGAGGCCGCCGCGGCCGAGGTGCGCGAGCGCGGCACGAACGTGGTCACTCTCGACGACGTGGGCCGGCGCAGCCGCACCGGCAAGAGCCAGCTGTTCCATTACTTCCCCGGTGGTCGTGAGCAGCTCTTGCTGGAGGTCGCCGAGCATGAGGCCGACAGCGTCTTCGGCGACCAGCAGCCCTATCTCAGTGAGCTCAATTCGCGCGCTTCCTGGTTGGTGTGGCGCGACGCCATCGTGGAGCGACATCGCGATCAGGGCTTGAACTGCCCGCTGGCGGTGCTGATCGCCGATGTCGGTCGACACAGCCCCGCCGCGCAGGCCGTAACGGCACAGCTGATCAGGCAACTGCAACAGTGCTTTCGTGACGCCATCCAAGTCACCCAGGCCGCCGGCGAGGCCTACCCCACCCTTGACGCCGACCGCGCGGCCGCGGCCATAGTCGCCGCGTTCCAGGGCGGGGTCTGCGTGCTGATCGCCACCGGATCAGCCGACCACCTCGAAGCCGGCCTGGACTTCTGCCTCGATCACCTACTCCTGTCGCCATGAAATGTGGCGGTCAGGACTCAGCACAGCCCGGGCGTTGGTGATCACCTGTGCACGGTTGCGAGCGCCCAGCTTCTGCGTCACGTTCTGCGGATAGGTCTTCACGGCATTGAGCGACAGGCCGAGCTGCTCGCGATCTCGCCTATACCGGGCCCGTTCACCGCTGTCTGCACTACAGTGTTGCCTGTTGCAGGCAAATGGCCCAGGTTGCCAAGTCAAGCGATGCGCCCTGCGCAACTTGCCGGAGGCACCGCAGAAAGGACATCAATGATCCCGGGGAGCATCCACACGGTCGACTACCACACCGGCGGTGAACCTTTCCGGATCGTCACAGACGTACCAGATATTGCCGGTGACACGGTCGCCGAGAAGAGGATCAACGCGCCTATAGACCCGGTAATCGACGGGACCCGCAGGCTTCTGTGCTCGGAACCACGCGGCCACGCCGACATGTACGGCGGGTTCATCACGCCTCCCGACGACGAGGGCGCACACTTCGGAGTCTTGTTCTGGCACAAGGACGGCTTCTCGACGGCCTGCGGCCACGGAACGATCGCTCTCGGAGCGTGGGCCATCCATACAGGCCGGGTCTCCGAGGATCCCTCGGGAACAACCGACATCATCATCGACGTGCCATCCGGACGTGTGACAGCCAAGGTTCACTCACGCAACCGGAGGATCTCCAGTATCGACTTCGTCAACGTGCCGAGCTACGTCCTCCACGACCGTGTCGAGGTCGACACCACGGCCGGCAAACTGGACGTTGCCATCAGTTTCGGCGGCGCCATCTACGCCCAGGTCGCCACATCGCAGACCGGTATCCAGATCACCGGCGCCGACCTGACAAGGCTCATCGGGCTGGCCCGCGGGATCAAGGCCCAACTGACCGGCACCAAGTACTCCGAACATCCCTCGGACAGCCGGCTGGACGGCATCTACGGCGTCATCTTCTTCACGGATGATGGCCCCGACGAGCACGGGAACGTCCAGCAGACGAACGTCACCGTGTTCGCCGACGGAGAGGTAGACCGCTCTCCCTGCGGATCTGGCACTTGCGCACGCGTAGCGACCCTGGCTGCAACCGGCGCCCTGAACAGCGAGCAGATGCTGATCCACAGATCCATCGTCGACTCGGTCTTCACTGCACGAATCGCCGGACTCACCACCTCCGAGGGCCACGCGGCGGTGCTCCCTGTCGTCACCGGCACCGCACACAAGACCGGCGAACACCACTTCACCGTCGACCCCGACGACACCCTCACGCCGGGGTTCGTGCTCCGGTGAGCCACCGCCAGCGCGGAAAAGGTCACCAACCGCCGACCCAGCCTCGGAAGAGTGCTTTCGGTTCACTGTCCGGATCTTCGGAACGCCCGACCAAGAAGTCGAGGTCGCAGCCGTCGTTTGCTTGCAGGACGTGATCGACGTACAGCGCGGCATAGCCTCTCGCGGGCGCGGCACCGGTCTCCGTAACCGCCTGACGGCGTTGTTCCAACTCGGCCGCGGTGAGTTCAACCGACAGTGTGCCGGCCAATGCATCGAGATGAATCATGTCGCCGTCTTGGACCAGTCCCAAAGGTCCGTCCGCTGCGGACTCCGGGCTCACGTGCAGGACGCAGGTGCCGAACGAGGTGCCGCTCATTCTGGCATCGGAGATGCGAACCATGTCGGTCACGCCTTCGCGCAGCAGCCGGGTCGGAATAGGGAGCTGACCCCACTCCGGCATTCCCGGAGCCCCCTTCGGGCCTGCCGAACGCAGCACGAGAACCGAGTCGGCAGTGACCGGCAGATCCGGGTCGTCGTACCGCGCCAGCAGATCCGGCATGTTGTCGAATACGACCGCAGGACCTCGGTGGTCGAGCAGCTCGGGTGTCGCCGCGCTGCACTTGATCACCGCGCCATTCGGAGCGAGGTTACCGCGCACCACTGCGAGGCCCTGAGGACCCTGGAACGGCGCGTCCAACGTGGCGATGACCTCCGGCGCATCGGCCGGCTTCTCGGGCAGTCCGTCCCGCACCGGACGTCCGGTGACCGTCAGTGCTTCGACGTGCAGTAGCGGCTCGAGCGCCTTGAGGACGGCGGGGATGCCGCCGGCGTGGAAAACCTGCTCGACCAGGTGCTGACCGGCCGGCCGCACGTTGACCACCAAAGGTGTGCGGGAGGACAGCTCGTGGAACCGGTCCAACCGCAGGTCGACGCCCACTCGACGGGCAATGGCGAGCAGGTGGATCACCGCATTCGTGGAACCGCCGACCGCGAGCATCAAGGTGATCGCGTTGTCGAACGCCTCGGGCGTGAGCACGTGTGAGGGCCGCAACCCCTCTCGCGCCATCTCCACGGCCCGGGCGCCGACGTCCTCGGCGATTTGCATTCGGCGCGAGTCCATCGCCGGGATGGCTGCCGCCCCGGGAAGCGTCATCCCGAGTCCCTCGACGATCGCCGCCATCGTCGAGGCGGTGCCCATGTCGGGACAGTGGCCCATGGACGGGCTAGCGGAAGCCTCCAGGCGTTCGTATTCGGCCATCGACATCCGGCCGGCTCTGACCTCGTCGACGTATTTCCAGAGATTGCCGACGCCGATCTGCCTGTCGTTGAAAACGGCCGGTGTCGCGGTGCCGCCGGTGAGCATGATCGCGGGTACGTCGGCGCTGGCGGCTCCCATCAGTTGCGCCGGAGTGGTCTTGTCACACCCCCCGAGCAACACGACCGAGTCGAAGGGATAGGCCCGGATCGACTCCTCGACGTCCATCGACATGAGGTTGCGGAACAGCATTGTGGTCGGTTTCATCAGCTGTTCGCCGAGGGAGATCGTCGGGAATTCCAGCGGAAGGCCCCCGGCCCTCAGCACTCCTCTGCGAACCGAGTCGGCGAGACCGCGAAAGTGCATGTTGCAGGCGACTGCTTCCGACCACGAGTTGCAGATGCCCACAACCGGTCGACCCTCGAAAGCAGATCTTGGCCAGCCTCCGGCCCGCAATGCCGAGCGGTGGATGAACGGGGGGACGTCATCGCCCGCGAACCATTTGGCGCTTCTCAGCGGATGTCCCTGAGCGGGCGCCCCTCGCTCGTCAGTCACGGCGTTCTCCTCGGCAAGGGGCGTGGGCGAATCGCTCATCCGGCGGCCCGCTGCATCTCCGGCACGGGCGTGAGCAGCCGCCCCTCGGTCATGTACGCGCGGACGTTGGCCATCGCCACTTCCTCCATCGCTGCGCGCGTCTCGACGGTTCCACTCGCCAGGTGCGGCGACAGCACAACGTTGTCGAGCGTCAGCAACTCCGGGGGCACGTGTGGCTCATGGGCGAACACGTCGAGGCCGGCGCCGGCGATACCGCCCTCCATGAGGACCTTGACCAGCGCTTCCTCGTCCACAAGGCTTCCTCGAGCGATGTTGATCAGGTAGCCCGTCGTCCCCAGAGCCTCCAACACGGCCTGATCGACCAGGTGATGCGTCGCCGGCCCTCCCGCCGCGGCGACGATCAGAACGTCCGCTCCGGCCGCCAGCTCCACGGGCGAGGAGGCGTAGGCGAAGGGAGAATCCTCGAATTCGCGCCGATCGTGATAGCTGATCGTGCAACCGAGGGCCTGGAAGCGCGTCGCAATCGCCCGCCCGATCCGACCTAGTCCGAGGATGCCGACCCGGGCACCGGATACCTTCCGCATCAGCGGGAACGCACCGTCTGCCCAATCACCGCGGCGCACGAACCGGTCACCTGCGCTCAGGCCACGCAGCACATCGATGGTCAGTCCGAGTGCCGTGTCGGCGACGCAGTCGGAGAGCACGTCCGGCGTGTTCGAGACCACCACGCCGCGCTCGATGGCAGCGTGCACATCTGTGGTCTCGTAGCCGGCCCCATAGTTCACGACCGCCTCCAGGGACGGCAGTGCCAGGATCAGCTCGCGCGAGACGCCAGTCGCGACGCTCGTGGCTGCGACCCTGACGTCCCGGCCGGGACCGGCGAGGAATGCGTCCCGTTCACCATCGTCGGGCAGGACGAGCGCGCGGTACTCGTCACGGAGTGCACCCGTCAGCCACTGCGGAAGTGCGCCTACTTGCAGCACCAGGCTCACGAGCCGACACCCTCGTCCCAGCCATAACCGTCCTGAGCGCCGGCTTCGGTGACCTGGCCCTCACGGATGTCGGCCTTGATGTCGTCCACCGAGCGCAGCGACGGGTCGCCGTACCCGCCGCCACCGCCGCTGCGGGTAAGGACAACGTCTCCGTGCTGGAGCGGGTGACCGGTCGCCTTCATCAGCCGTCGCTCGTCGGCACGGCCCTGGTTGATGACGACTTCGGGCGGTTGGGCGGACGAGCCGCCGAAGATTCCCCACGCCGGCGTGACGGACCGGTCCCACCACAGGTTCACGTACCCGTCATCGCCGGTGAAGACGAACTCACGTTCGACGCCGTTTCCGCCGCGCCACTGTCCCGGCCCACCCGAGTCCGGGCGGATCGCATACTTCGTGACCCGAATCGGGAACTTGGACTCGATCACCTCTGCGTTGAGATCCTTCATCGCGCCGTTGACGTTGTTGATCATGGCGTCTTGGCCGTCCGTTCCGTGCCACGCGCCCCAACCGCCGACCGTCGGTTGCGAGAACGAGAAGCGTTGGCCGGTGTCAGGATTCGTGCCACCGAACAGGACCACCATCGAGTCGCCGTAGCTGGCCGCTGCCACGCGCTCGGGAAGCACGTGTGCCAACGCTTTGGCCACCAGGTCGATGAGCATGCCCAGCGGCGTGAAGTAGTACGAACACGGCACCGGCTCTTCCGCTGCGAACAGTGAGCCCTCCCGCACATTGACCGAGAGCGGCCGGAAGGCACCTCCAGTGAGCGGGCCATCAGGATTCACCAGCAACTTGAATGCGACCCGGGCCGCGGCGACGGCCTGCGGGGCACCACAGTTCACGGGTCCCTTCGTCATGTCGTCGGTTCCGCTCAGGTCGATCAGGATGTTCTCTCCCGACACCTCGACTCGTACGTGTACCCGCAGCGGTGTGTCGCCGACGCCGTCGTTGTCAATGTGACCCTCGGCTTCGTAGACGCCGTCGGCGATCGCGGCGACGGCCGCACGTTCCATCCGCTCGGTCTGGGCGAAGACGTCGTCACGCGCTGCACGGAACGTCGCAAGTCCGTAGCGCTCGATCACCGCGTCCAGCCTTGCCTGGCCCTCGCGGACGCAGGCGATCATGGCGAACAGGTCGCCGTGGACGAGGTCGGGGTACCTGCTGTTGCGGGTGATGATGTCGAGGATGTCGCGTCTCGGCTCGCCGCCCTCGACCAGCTTGATGGCGCCGAGCCTGAGCCCTTCCTGGTAGATCTCCGTGGAGTTCGTCAACAGACCGGGTCGCATACCGCCGAGGTCGCGCAGGTGCGCCCGGCACGTGGCGAATCCGACCAGGTCCTCTCCGGCGAACACCGGGCCGTAGACGGACACGTCATTGAGGTGTGTACCGGCGATGTAGGGGTCGTTGAGGATCCACACGTCACCGGCTCGCCAACCGTCACGGCCGTGCTCGCGTTCGGTGTGCTGGGTCACCACTTCGAGGTTGCCGAGGAAGATCGGCACGCCGAGGGACTGGCCGAGCACACGGTGGTGCTCGTCGAGCAGTGCGACGGAGCAGTCCTTCATTTCGTAGATGGTGGGCGTGTACGCCGATCGGATCAGCGTCTGGTTCATGTCTTCTGCTGCTGCCCCCAGTGCACACCTGATGATCTCGGTGGTGACCGGGTCGGTGACGGTGTCTGTCGGGTTCACGTCAGCTGTCCTCTCGAACGTTGATCACCAGGGTTCCGCTGGCATCGACCCGCAGCGCCGCGCCGGGTGGGATCACATTGGTCGTCGTCGCCTCGAGGACGATGGCAGGGCCGCGTACCTCGGCACCCAGCGGCAACTCGTCGCGGTGATGGATCTCGGTGGCCATCGGGACGCCGTCGAAGACGACCTCTGCGGTGCCCGCGGGAGCGGGGACGCTGCGGGTCGTCTCGACCGGGGCCGCTGCTGCCCGGCTGCTGCCGATGTCCCCGACCGCGGTGGCGCGGATCGTGACGCACTCGACCGGAGCCCCGACGTTGGCGTGCCCGTACCTGCGCTTGTGAGCGTCGTGGAAGCGCTGTGCGATGGCAGCCGCGAACTCTGGACTGCGGGTCTCGTCCATTCCGGTGAGCGGCACGGTGAGCGTGTAGGCCTGGTCGACGTATCGCAGGTCCAGTGCGTAGCTGACGCTGCGCAGTGACTCCTCTACCCCTTGGGCATCGAGCATCTGGCTGCCTTCGACGCTCATCTCGGCGAGCATTTCCGGCAGCTTTGCCATGGCGCCGGCGTCGACTGTGGTGAGGAACGGCCGGGACCCGTCGTGACGGAAGTCCGTCGAGAGCATGCCCCAGGCGGAGAACGTTCCCGCGTTCGGCGGCACGAGCACCTCGGCGATGTCCAGCTCACGCGCAAGGTGGACCGCGTGCAGTGCACCAGCGCCGCCGACCGCCACCAGGGAGAAGTCACGCGGGCTGATCCCGCGCGCGACGGTGAGTGTGCGGATCGCCTGCGCCATCGTCGCGTTGACGACCTCCACGATGCCGCCGGCCAGCTGCACCGTGGACATCCCGAGTTCGTCGGCGAGACGGCTGACCGCCGCCTCGGCGAGGCCGCGGTCGAGTGTCATGCGGCCGCCGCTGAACGAGTCGGGGATGAGACGGCCCAGCACCAGATTGGCGTCGGTGACGGTCGGGCTGGTTCCACCGCGCCCATAACAGGCCGGTCCGGGTACAGCTCCAGCGCTCGCCGGGCCGACCCGCAAGCCACCACCTTCCGCGTACGCGATGGACCCCCCGCCCGCGCCGACCGTGTGGATCTCGACCACCGGCAGCAACAGCGGAAATCCCTCGAGCTGGGTCTCGGAGACCACCTCGGGCTCGTTGTCGACGACCAGGCTCACGTCGAAGCTCGTGCCGCCCATGTCGACGCAAACCAGGTTCGGGCGGTCCAGTTGCTTGGCCAGCGCCACGCCTCCCATCGTGCAACCGACCGGACCGGACAGGAGCGTGCTGAGCGCGTACTCGCGGGCCGCCGCCGCTGTGGCGACACCGCCGCTCGACTGCATGATGTGGATGGGTACGTCCAGGCCGCGTCCGCGCAGCTGCTCGTCGAACCGCCTCAGGTACCGGCGAACGGTCGGGGCGATATACGCGTCAGTGACCGCCGACGAGGTCCGCTCGTATTCGCGCCACTCGCGGGCGATGCGGTGCGAGAGCGTGATCGCGACATCGTCGCCGAGTTCCTCGCGCAAGATCCGCTCCGCGAAGAGCTCGTGCTTCGGGTCCAGATAGCTGAACAGGAACGCCACCGCAACAGCCGAGATCCCAGCGTCGCGCACGCGCCCGGCAGCCTTGCGCAGCGCCTGCTCGTCCAGCGGCGCGAGCTCAGTGCCACGCGCGTCGAGCCGCCCACCGATCTCCACGATGTCACTGAGCGGAACGAGCGGCGTCGGCTTGCGGTAGTGCAGGTCGTAAAGGCTTCCCCTGCTGCCGCGGGCGATGTGGAACACGTCTCCGAGACCCTCGGTCGCCAGGAGTAGCACCCGTTCACCGCGGCGCTGCAGGAGCGCATTGAGCCCCTGCGTCGTGCCGTGTACGAGGAATCCGATCGCCTCCGGCGCGTCGACGACCTGGTCGAGGGCGCTCAGCACGCCCTCGACCAGGTCGTGATCCGTCGTGGACGACTTGGCGACAGAGAACGTGCCTGTCTGTTCGTCGTAGGCCACCACGTCGGTGAACGTCCCACCGATGTCCAGCGCCACGCGGTATCGACCGGACAAAGTCATTCCCATCCTCCTGAGCGGCATCGCCGTGTCTCACCGTGGTGTTCACTATGGTGTAGGCCGTAGCATTGCATCAGAGCGAGATCGGATCAAGGTCCGTGCGGTTTTTTTGTTTGAACTCGGCCGCGGCCAGTCGCGCGTCGCTGCCGCGCGCGCCTCTACACATTCTCGGCACGCAAGAGAGTCCAGAACAGGGGTCAAGCCACAGCCGGGCTACCGCACGCCGTCTGGGGGCAGTATTTCGCAGCGGAATGACTGGCTCACGCCGAAATGCACTGGCACATCCCGCTGACCGACACCTTCTTTGCGACTGCGGCGAGGGTGTAGAAGCGAGTTGCAGCACTTGAGCGGCTCCCACCACCGCCCGGGACCAGGCTTGCCGCCGCCGTGGGCACCTCAGCCTCGGTCGTGCCTGCGTGTCAATCGTGAGCGGACTCCGTGGCGGCATTGCGCTCGGAGAGCAACCTTGCAATTGCCCAGTCCTGCGCAGCGATGCCAACGGTCTTGAAGACGGTGCGGCCGTCCCGGCGCAACCCGGTGTCCTGGAGTGCTCGACCGATCTCTTCGAGATTCGCTTCGTCGAGGGCGCCAGAGGCCAGCGCGTGGATGACTTCGCCCGACTCCTCCAGGATTGCTTCCTGCTGGTCGATGTAGACGACGCCGGCGTCCGCGAGCAAGTCGTCGGGAAGTTCACGCATTGTCGGGCGGAACGCCCCGATCGCGTTGACATGCACGTCAGGCCGCAGCGCGCTGAGGGGGAAAAGGGGTTCCGTCGCAGTGGTGGCGCAGCAGATGATGTCGGCGTCCGTCACTGCATCGACAACGTCGGTGCAGACCTTGATCTGCAGGACCGGCATCTCGCGGCGCAGCACCTCCGCCAGCGCCTCCGCTCGTTCTGCGATGCGGTCGACCAAGATGACGGCGGCGATGGGTCGGACCGCACACACGGCTCGAACCTGCATCGCAGCCTGTCCGCCTGAACCGACCACGGTCAGGGTCGCAGCGTCCGGTCGTGCGAGGAGGTCGGTTGCCACGCCAGACGCTGCGCCTGTCCGCAGTGCCGTGATGGCGGAAGCGTCGGCGAGCAGGTGGCCAGTGCGATGCAGGTCGTTCCAGCTCACGGTGCCGACGATCGCCGGGTCACGTCCGTCGAAGTTCAGGCTCATCGTCTTGACAACGGCAGTGGCGGTGGGAATGTGGTGCGTCGCCATGACAAGGAACTGACCGTCGCGAAGGTTGGTCCGGAACGGCACCTCGAATTCACCACGAGAGACGCCGACGAATGCCTGGCGCACGGCCTCAATTGCTTCGCGCATCGGGACAGCTGCGAGGACCTGCTCGGGCGAGAGGAAGATGGGCTCCATTGGCACTCCAGTGGGTTGGTTCGGGTGTTCGGGGCTTGGCCGAGACGGTTGAAAGGCGGGCGAAATCAGGTCAGCTCGTCGCGCGATCCGCGTCGCGGAGGACTCCGAACAGTTCGAGTAGCAGCCGCACTCCGTAACCGGTCGCGCCGATCGGGTTCGCGTCGTACTCCGTGTCGGTCCAGGCGGGTCCGGCGATGTCGACGTGGGCCCACGAGCCGCCGGCAGGGACGAACTCCCTGAGGAACATTGCGGCGGTCGATGCGCGCGCCTTCGTCTCGTACGGGAAGTTCTTCAGATCCGCCACTCGGGAGCGGATGGTCGGCATCAGATACTCGGGCATCGGCAGCTTCCACACGGCTTCGGCCGACGTCTCGGCTGCTCGCTCGATCAACTCTGGAGCGGCTCCCTGTCCGAACAGGGCCGCCATCCGCGTTCCGAGGGCGTTCGGCGCTCCGTAAGTCAACGTGGCGACGTCCACGATGTGGCGCGGATGATGCTCGGCGGCAAATGCCAGACCGTCGGCCAGGATCACCCGGCCTTCGAAGTCGGTGTTGAGGACCTCGATGGACTTGCCGTTCCGGGCGGTCACGATGTCGCCCGGGCGGGTCGAGTACGGTCCCGGCATGTTCTCGACCAGCGGGCAGAACGCGCGTACGTGAAGGGACGGCGCCACGGCGGACAGGAATGCCATCGCATGCGCGATCGTGGGCACAGCAGCCATGTCGGACTGCATCAGCATGATCGCGGTCTCGTTCTTGAGGGACAGTCCGCCGGCATCGAAGGTGACGCCCTTGCCCACCAGGCAAAGATCGACGTCACCGCCACTGCCTTCGTGGATGATCTCGACCATCTTGGGTCGCTCGGCAGATCCCCGCCCGATGGCCAGGATTCCGCCGGCGCCTTCGCGTTCGAGCCACTCCTCGTCGCGGACGACGACGCGCAGTCCCGAGGCTTCACCGAGCTTCACGAGGTAATCGGCCAGGGACCCGGGATTGATCACATTGGCGGGCTCGTTCACCACGTCACGAACCGCGTTGACGGCCGTCGCAAGTCGCACGCCTTCGTCCCAGGCGCCGGAGTTGACACGCGGACGCCAGTGTGGCCTGCGCGCAGGACTTTGCTGGTGCTTGTCGAAACGGTAGGACCCCAGCAGTAGTCCCTGCGCGACCTCTCTGTCGCGCGCGTCGGCCGGCAGGATGGCAGGGCCGATCGACGTCACGTCGATCTCGACGTCTTCGAGGGGACCGATTCCCCGACCGGCGGCGGCGAACGCGTTTCGGAGGATTGCCTCGGTCAGATTCTCCGGATTTCCGCAGCCGACGAGCAGGGTCGGCAGGTCCGCAGCGGTCAGCAGACAGGTCCCCACTTCCGCCGTGAACCCGGCGGCCGCGGCAAGAGCTGCGAGTCCTTCACTTTCTGCGATGTCTCCTGGGAAGCACGGAATGCAGCGAGCTTTGGCTGTCACGACGATCCCTCCTCAGTTCGTGGCCGGGTCGGCGAGTGCGGCCACACAGTCGAGTTCGATGCGGTACGGCGCGAGCATGCGTACCTGCACGGTCGCCCTGGCCGGCCGGGGCTCGGGCACGCTGTCGAGGTAGATCCGGTTGAAGGTGTCGGCGAGCTCGACGTCCGCGATGTAGCAGGTGATCTTCACCAGGTGACTCAGGCGGGATCCGGCGGCGACCAGGACTGCCTCGAGATTCGCGAGCGCCAGCCGTACCTCGTCGTCGAATCCATCGGGGACTGCGCCTGTCTCCGGATCCTCGCCCACCTGACCTGACGTGAAGACCAGCCCTGCGCCCACGACCGCCGGCGTGTACTTCGCGCCGGGGGTGGGGTCGATGTGTGCGATTTCCATTTCTCCTCCAGGTCTCAGGCCGTCAGAACGACTAGGTCGTGAGTAGCTCGGTTGAAACGTTCCGCCCCGTTCCCGGTAACGGTGACGATGTCTTCGATTCGGGCGCCGTGTCGCCCCGGTAGGTAGATGCCGGGCTCGATCGAGAAACACATCCCCGGTTCCAGGGTTTGCTCGTTGCCCGCGCGCATGAACGGTGACTCATGCACGTCCAATCCGATCCCATGGCCGGTTCGGTGGCCGAATGCCGGGCCGTACCCGGCCGCCGTAATGACGTCGCGCGCCATTCGGTCGACTTCCCCGGCTGGAACACCGGCTGACACGCTTGCGAACGCTGCGGCGTTCGCCTCGTCGACTATCCGGTAGTAGCGGGCGAACTCGTCGTCGGGCACGTCACCGACGCAGTAGGTACGCGCGCAGTCCGAGAAATAGCCACTGTCTGTCGGCCCGGCCAGGTCGACGACGAGGACGTCCTTCTCCCCCACGCGTCGAGCACCCGGAGCGTGGTGGGGGCTCGCGCTGTTCGGCCCTGACGCGACGTTGCCTCCGGCCTCCAGGTGGCCCACGGCCAGCATCAGTTCTCGGAGATCCCGGTAGATCTCGCGCTCGGTGCGCCCGATCACGGGCACCTCACCAGCAGCCAGAGCGTCGTGGACACGATCCATCGCGTGCGACGCGTCACGCAGTGCGTCGACCTCGGCCGACGTCTTACGCATCCTCAGCGGACCGAGGATCGGGCCTGCGGAAAGAAACTCACCTCGGCCGAACGCACGCTGCAATGCGATCGCGTGGTCGAACCAGGTGCGTCCCGACAGCGCCACCCGCTCGGCGCTCTCGGGTAGTGCCGATATGGCCAGCGCAGCGGGATCGCCGGTCTCATGCCACGTCCTGATCGTGACGCCGGACCTTCCGGCCGCACTGTTCGCCGCCTCTGCCTCCTCGAGACTCGGCACGACAAGAGCCGGTTCGCCCTGCGAAGGAATGACGAAGCAGGTCAGCCGGCTCAGCGCGGGGATGTGGTAGCCCGCCGTGTACACGAGGTCGGAGCCGGGCGTGACCAGCAGCCCGTCCACACCGAGTTCGGCCATCTGCTCGCGGGCACGGTCGAGCCGATCTGGCGTCCAGGTGACATCCGTTTGCTCGCCATCATGAACCCGTGTGACCAGAATGTCGGTTGGCATGGTGTCTCCGGTGTTGGTGTGTGAGGCCAGCATCACTATAGTGGTCACTGTAGTGTAAGTGTGGTGGGGAGAGGAGTCGCTTGTGTCCAGGACTGCCGCGGCGCGGTGGACGGTTG
>NZ_JAJKFK010000005.1:0-309685 GCF_021653975.1 Amycolatopsis sp. GM8
ACACGCCGGTTGCATTCAGCGTTGGGATACCGGCCACCACTCGAAGCGCTCGACGAATGGTTCACCAAACACCAAGCAGCATGATACAGTCCGTTTGAGCCGCGTCCGAAATTTTCGGAGCACATCACTTTCCAGCCTTGACAAACCCCGCTTCCCGCGAACACTCACAGATCGGGGCGGGGGAGGGCCCACCACAAAACGAGGGCGCTCCGCGCCCGCCCCCCCGGCCTACGCAGCCACCAAAGCCTGATACACCAGCTGCCGCATGTCCTGCCGGATCGGATGGGTGCTCGACGGCAGCAGCTGCGTGAAGAACATCGCGGTGACTTCCGCTACCGGGTCGACCCAGAACGCCGTCGAAGCCGCACCGCCCCAGGAGTACTCGCCCGCGTTCGCCAGTGTCTTCGCCTTCACCGGGTCACGCAAAACCGCGAAGCCCAGGCCGAAACCGGTGCCGTGGAAGGGCATTCCCGGGAACAGCGGACGGCCGAACTCCTCGAGATCAGCATCGCCGGGGAGATGGTTGCTCGCCATCAAAGCCACGGTCCGCGGGCCCAGCAAACGTACACCGTCCAACTCGCCGCCCCGCACCAGGAACTGCGTGAAACGGTGGTAGTCCGCCGCGGTCGAGACGAGTCCACCACCACCGGAGAAATAGTCCGGCCGCCCGACACCGACCTTGCCGAAAGCCTCGTTGCGCACGGCTTTCCGGGTGCCCGGCCGCGGAACATAGAGCGCCGCCAAGCGATCCAGGTCATCGGTGCCGAACGACGTGTCGACCATGCCCAGCGGCGCGAAGATCCGCTGAGCGAAGAACTCGTCCAGCGGCTGCCCCGAAACGACCTCGACGAGACGGCCGAGGACATCCGTCGAGACCGAATAGTTCCACTCACTGCCCGGCTGGAACAGCAGCGGCAACTGTGCCCACTTCTCGCTGCACCCGGCAAGATCCAGCCCGGGCGGGCTCAACCATTCGAAACCCGCCGCGCGATACATGGCGTCGACCGGGTGCGTGTGATGGAAACCGTAGGTCAAACCCGAAGTATGGCTCAGCAGATGCCAAACGCGGATGGGCTCGGTGGCCGGTTCGGTGACCGCGTTGACCGCAGAGCCCTTGACGTAGACCCGCGGCTCGGCGAATTCGGGCAGCCAGCGGGAAACCGGGTCCGTCAGCTCGAACGCGCCCTCTTCGAACAGGACCATCGCGGCGACCGCCGTGACCGGCTTGGTCATCGAAAAGATCCGCCACAGGGTGTCGGGTTCGACCGGTTTCCCGGCTTCCATGTCCCGCTGCCCGCGTTCCGACACGTGCACGAGCTTTCCCTTGCGGCTGACCACGATCTGCCAGCCGGCCAGCAGGCCGTCGTCGACGAAACGGGCGAAATGCCGGTCGATCCGGGCGAGCCTGCCCGCATCGAAACCGAGTTCGGCGGGATCGGTGTCCGTCTTCAGTGTCATGCGCCGGATTATCCCGCGCGGCCCTCCTCCGCGGCACGTTCCGCGGCCTTCTCCGCCCGCCACTGCTCGTCGGTCGCGCCCCGGCGCCAGTAGCCCGAGATCGACAGCAGGTCCTTGCGCACACCTCGCTCGTCGAGCAGATACCGCCGCAGCTGTCGCACGGAACCGGCCTCGCCGTGCACGAACGCCTGCACGGTCCCGTCGAGGAACTCCAGCTCCCGCACGGCCGCCACCAGATCCGCACCCGCCGAACGGTGGATCCACCGGATCTCCGCGTCCCCCTTGGACACCAGCGGCTGTTCCTCGCCCGCGTCCTCGACCTCGATGAACGCCCGCACCGGAACCCCGGCGGGCATCGCCTCGAGCGTCACCGCGATCGCGGGCAGCGCGCTCTCGTCCCCGACGAGCAGGTGCCAGTCCGCCTCCTCGCCCGGCGCGTAAGCCCCGCCCGGCCCGTTCAACAGCAGCACGTCGCCCGGCTTCACCTGCCGCGCCCACGGTCCGGCCACGCCTTCGTCGCCGTGGTGCACGAAATCGATGGCCAGCTCGCGGGCGTCCGCGTCGTAGTGCCGCACCGTGTAGCTGCGCATCACCGGCCACTGCTCGCGCGGGTACTCGGCCCGGATCTGACCCGTGTCGAACGAGTCCGGATAGGAGACACCCGGCACCGGGAACAAAACCTTCACATACGGATCGGTGAACTCATTCGGCGCGAACGCCGCGAAACCGTCACCGCCGGCGACGATCCGGATCATGTGCGGTGTCAGCTGCTGGGTGCGCAGCACCTCCAGCCGGACCGCGGGCCGGCTCTTGCGTGCGGGCTTGTCCGCCATTCGCTACTCCTCACCTCGTCCCGCACTTAGGTTACCCTAAACTCACTCCTATTCGCGCGCCCCGATCAACGTCACCGGCGCGGGCCGCGTCGCGGAGAGGCTGGTCCACACGCTCGTCACGCCGACGACCAGGAAAGATCCCGCTGTGACCACGCCGACCATCCCCCACGGCACCGACACCAGGCCCACCGCGGAGGCGATCCCGGCGACCGTCCCCGCCGCGGCCACCGCACCCAGCAGCAGCCCGACCGCGACGACCACCCAGGACTCCAGCAGCGCCATCCACACGACCTGCCGGCGGCGCAGCCCGGTGACCCGCGCGGCGGCGAACTCCGCCTTGCGCTCGGCCGCCGCGATGACCACCGCGTTGATCACGGCGATCAGCGCGTACAGCCCGGCCAGGCCCATCAGGACGGTCATGATGCCCGAGTTGGTGGAATCCTGTTCCGTGGCACTGGCCGCGACCCATTCGTCCACAGTGGACACGGGTTGCGGCAGCGCGGCGGCCACGGCAGCGGGATCGGCACCCGGCTGTACCCGCACGATGGTCCGAGCCGGTCCGAGCGCCGCGGGCGGCACGATCTCGCGCGGCAGCAACAGGCTCGGCGCGCCATTGACGCTGTCCGGCAGCACGGCGACCACCCGCGGCCGCAGATCCTGGCCGCCGACCGACAACCGCATCGTGTCGCCGAGCGAGGCCCCGGCGGCCGCGACAGTCATCCCGTGCAGATCGGCGAGCGATCCGCTGACCGGCGCGATCCGGTGCGCCTGCTGGTAATCCGCCTCATTGACGGCCAGGGCGTCGCTGTTGTCATGGTCCTCGTCCTCGCCCGAACCGGTCGTCACCGTGACCGGCAGCAGGTACTCCGTCGACGCCGACGCGACCCCGGGCACCGGCTGGGTCACGGGCGCGTTCACCACGAGATCGCCACGCACGTCCTCGGCCAGTTCCCGGTGCCCGGCCGCGGAAAGCGTCGAGAGCGCACCCGCCATCCCCAGCACCAGCGCGACCAGCACGAGCAGCGGCGCCGCGGTCGACGCGCTGCGGCGGACGCCGTCGCGCAGGTTGGCGTGCGCGAGCCCGCCGAGTGTCGTGCGGCCGAACACGCCCCCGAACAGCCGGCCGACCAGCGGGACCACGAGCGGGCTCAGCGCGCTGAGCGCGACGGCGCCGCAGAGCGACACGTTGATCGCCGTCGGGATCGCGCCGTCCACGTTGACGGACTGCGAAACGATGGCGAGCGCGATCGCGCCGCCGAGGAACAGCAACCCGAAGAACCACCGGGCGCCGGTCATCACGCGGGCCGCGTTTCCGTTGTCCCGCAACGCTTCCAGCGGCCGCACACGCGAACCCCGGCGCGACGCGGCGAGCACCCCGAGCTGCGACACGCCGATGCCGATGCCCGCCGACACGGCGAGGATCCAGTCGTGCCACGCGACGGGGAACGGGCTCGGCACGAACCCGAGATCGGTGAGCAGCCAGGACTGGACGCGCATCGTGACGAGCCCCGTCGGCACGCCGAGCGCGGTACCGATCAGGCCGAGCAGGAAGGCCTCCGACAGCAACAGCCGCCGTAGCTGCCCGCGGCTGCCGCCGACGAGCCGGAGCAACGCGAGATCGCGCCGCCGTTGCGCGATGGTGAACGCGAACGTCGAGCTGACGATGAAGATCGCGAGGAACGCGGCGATCCCGAGGGTCATCGCCACCAGCACGATCGCTTCGGCATGGGAGGTCGCCGCGAGCAGCACCAGCAACGAGGACTGCACGAGCGCCACCCCGAGCAGCACCGTGACGATGGCGCCGATGAACAGCTGCCACCGCTCGCGGAACGTCGACAACGAGAGCGCGAACATCACGCCTCCAGGGCCGCGAGCCGGTCGGCGACCTCACGCGCCGAGGGACGGCTGGCGCGGTCCACGATCCGGCCGTCGGACAGGAAGACCACCGAGTCCGCGCGGGCCGCGGCGGCCGGGTCGTGCGTGACCATCACGATGGTCTGGCCCGCCTCGTCGACCATGCCGCGCAGCAGGCCGAGAACCGAGCGTGCGGACGCCGAGTCCAGCGCGCCGGTCGGCTCGTCGGCGAACAGCACCGAAGGGCGGGTCACCATGGCGCGCGCGATCGCGACGCGCTGCTGCTGGCCGCCGGACAGCTCGCGGGGGCGGTGGCGCATCCGGTCGGCGAGGCCGACACTGGCCAGCACCGCGCGAACCTCCTTTTTGGACACTCGACGGCCGGACAGGCGCAGCGGCAGCGCGACGTTCTGCTCGGCCGTCAGGGAGCCGATGAGGTTGAAGCTCTGGAACACGAACCCGATCTGGCGGCGGCGCACCCGGGTCAGCTCGTCGTCCTTGGCCGCCGTGATGTCCTGGCCCGCCAGCAGGACCTGGCCGCTGCTCACCCGTTCCAGCCCCGCCGCGCAGTGCAGCAGGGTCGACTTGCCCGACCCCGACGGTCCCATCACCGCCGTCCAGGTTCCCTCGGGAAACGCGAGGCTGACACCGTCGAGCGCCCGCACGCGGGCCTGCTTGCCGCCGTATTCCCGGGTCACGTCGCGCAGCTCGCCCGCCGTGCCCCGCTGGAGCTCGATCGCATTCGTCATGGCCTCAGACAACCAGCGTGGCGGCCCGATTCCATTGCCGCGCACACCCGGGTTGAAGGTGGGGTTGGCCCTACCCGTGGGACTCGCGTCAGTGCAGGGCGTCCAGGAACTCGTCCAGTGCGTCGAGGCGGTGCGCGCTGACGACGAACTCACAGTACTGCCAGACCGCAGCCATCCCGCCGACCAGCGGCCGGTAGCCGGGCTGGGCGGTGCGCGGGTTCGCCCAGACGATCCGGTGGGCGAGCCGCGCGAGCCGGGCCATCTGCGCGGCGAGCAGTTCGGTGCCACCGGTTTCCCAGCCGTCGGAGATGATCACCACGACCGCGCCGCGGGCCATCCCGCGCGCACCGTAGGAATCCAGGAACTCCTTGAGCGCGGCGCCGATCCGGGTGCCACCCGACCAGTCCGGGGCCACCTCCCCCGCCTGCCGCATCGCCTTCGCCGGGTCCGCGGTAAGCGCTTTCGTCAGCCGGGTCAGCCGGGTCGCGAACGTGAACACTTCCGCCTTCACGCCCAGATTCGCACACACCAGCAGTTGCAGCATCGCGCGCGCGTGCGCCTCCATCGAACCGGAGATATCGCACAGCACCACGAGTTTCCGCGGCTTCTCACGCGGGACCCACCGGCTCAGCACGGCCGGTTCGCCACCGCTGCGACGCGCCCGGCGCAGGGTTTCGCGCATGTCGACGCGCCGCCCGCGCGGCGCGACGCGTTTCCGCCGGGAAAGCCGCCGCGGTGTCGCGATCCGGAAGCGCCGCATGAGATCCCGCAGCTGCGCCAGCTCGCCGGGGTCGAGATCGGCGAAATCGCGGGCGGCCAGGCGTTCTGCCGCACTGCCGAGCACAGGCTTCTCGACCTTGCGGCCGTTCTGGCCGTTGCTCGCGGTCACCTGCCGGTTCTCCGCCGTCGACACCGTCTCGTTTGGACGGTCACCACGGAACTCGGCCGGATCACCCTCACCGAACACCACCGCGAAAACCCGTTCCAGCACGGCGATCTGGTCCGGTGTGGACACCAGCGTGGCGAGCGCGCACCGGTACAGCTCGTCGGTCGTCTGCGGCCGGACCAGCAGCACGGCCTGGGTGAACCGCGCCGACCGGTCGGCCCCGACGGCGACGCCCTGTGCCCGCAGCGCCTCGCCGAACCGCGCGGCGAGCACAGCCAGATCGGTCACCACCACCGCCCGGCCGACTCGACGACCGCTCTGTCCTCTTCGTACTTCACCACGGCGCTCATCGTGTGCCCGACAGCGTTTTCGTCGAGCACTTCGATGCCGAGCACGTGCAATGCCGAAGCCCAGTTGATCGCCTCCGCCACACCCGGCGGCTTGTACAGCCCGAATCCACGCAGGCGCTGCACCGACGTCGCGACCTGCTCGGCGAGCCACCCGGCGACGCCGGGCACCCGCAGCCGGATGATCGCGGCCACCCGGTCCGGATCGGGATGCGCGATCCACTGGTACAGGCACCGCCGTTTGAGCGCGTCGTGCAGCTCGCGGGTCCGGTTGGAGGTCAGCACCGCGATCGGCGGCAGCACGGCCCGGCGGGTGCCGAGTTCGGGGATCGTCACCGCCGCCTCGGCGAGCAGCTCCAGCAGGAACGCCTCGAACTCGTCGTCGGCGCGGTCGACCTCGTCGATGAGCAGCACGGCGGGCCGCGGCCCCGGATGCTCGATCGCGGCCAGCAGCGGACGTGCCAGCAAATAGTCGTTGCTGAACAAGTCCGCTTCGGACAGTGCCTCCCCACGGGCTTCGGCGAGCCGGATCCCCAGCAGCTGCCGGGGATAGTTCCACTCGTACAGAGCGTCCGAAGAGGACAGTCCTTCGTAGCACTGCAACCGGATCAACTTCGTGTCCAGCGCCCGGGAAAGCGCTTTCGCCGCTTCGGTCTTGCCGACTCCCGGTTCGCCTTCCAGCAGGATCGGCTGCGGCATCCGCACCGCGAGGAACAGCGCGGTCGCCAATGCCTCGTCGGTGAGATAGCCCGCCGCCGCGAGGTCGGCGGCGAGCTCCTGGACGGTCTCACCCATCGGCGAACGCCTGCCGGCAGCCCGGTCCGCAGAAGTAGAAGACCTCGCCGTCCCGGGTCAGCCGGAGGGTGTCCCCGGTGATCGCGACGGTCATGCCGCACACCGGATCCGTGGACGTCGCGGGCTCCTCGGGTTTCGCCACCCGCACCCGCGGCCGCACGGCGATCAGCTCGGCATACACCGAAACCGCGATCTCCTCCGGCGTGCGCGCACCGATGTCCAGCCCGGCCGGCGTGTGCACGACGTCCGCGCCCAGGCCCAGCGCGCCGAGCACCGCGGTGCCCCGGCGCCGGCTCGCGATCAGCCCGATGTACGAAACGCCGGCCGCCACCGCCGCCCGCAGCACCCGCTCCTCGTCGTGGCCGTGTGACGCGACGATCACGGCGTCCGCGTCCTCGGCCACCGGATCCGAGCTGGCGCGCACGTCGTAGCCGAGCGCCTTCCCGACCGAGACGAGCGCCCGCGCCACCGGCGCGTCACCGTGCACCACGACGAGCGCCGGCGGCAACTGCGCTTCCAGAAAGATCTCCAGCGCGCCACCGGAAAGGCAGGGATTGCCCACGGTGACAACGCCTTCCTCGCTGCCTTCCCCGGTCTTCTCCGTGTTCGCCTCGGGCGTGATCCGTAGCAGCGCGGACTGCCCGGTGCCGAGCAGCCTGATCCCCTGCAGCCGCACCGTCGACTCCGCGCAGTCGCCGCCGACGAACCCTTCGATCGTGCCGTCCGGCAGCACCAGCGCGCAGTCGCCGGGTTTCGCGCTCGTGGGCCGCTGGGCCCGGACGACCGTCGCGAGCACGAACGGCCGCCGGTGCTCCCGCAGTGACTCAGCCTGCGCGCGCAGGTCCGATCTGGCCATCACGTGATCGCCAGGTCGGTCCGGAACGGGTGGCCCTGCGCCGCGCACCACACGGCCGCCGGGGTGAGCGGCATGTCCGCGTGCCGCACGCCGCGCGGTTTCAGCGCGTCGAGCACGGCGTTGACGACCGCCGCCGGGGACCCGACGGTCGCGGACTCGCCCACACCCTTGGCGCCGATCGGATGGTGCGGCGAGGGCGTGACCGTCTCGCCGAGCCGCCACGACGGGCATTCCATCGACGTCGGCAGCAGATAGTCCATAAAGGACCCACCGAGGTGGTTGCCGTCCTCGTCGAACGCCATCACCTGCATCAGCGCCATGCCGAGGCCGTCGGCGAGACCGCCGTGCACCTGCCCCTCGACGATCATCGGGTTGATCCGCACCCCGCAGTCGTCGACCGCGACGAAGTCCCGCACCTTCACCTGGCCGGTCTCGGCGTCCACGTCGACGACACAGATGTAGGCGCCGAACGGGTAGGTCAGGTTCGGCGGGTTGTAGACGCACGTCGCGTCCAGGTGACCCTCGACGCCTTCGGGCAGTTCCAGCCCGGAATGCGCGGCCATCGCGATGTCCTGAATGGACTTTCCGGCCGCCGGGTCGCCCTTGACGAACCACCGGCCCTTCTCCCATTCCAGGTCGTCCGGGCTCACCTCGAGCATCGCGGACGCGACGATCTTCGCGCGCTCGCGGACCTTGCGCGCCACCACCGCGGTGGCCGCACCCGACACCGGCGTCGAGCGCGACCCGTAGGTGCCGAGCCCGAACGGGGTCTGGTCGGTGTCGCCGTGCACCACGTCGATGTCATCCGGCGAGATGCCCAGCTCCTCGGCGACGATCTGGGCGAACGTCGTCTCGTGGCCCTGCCCCTGGGTCTGCACCGACAACCGCAGCACGGCTTTGCCGGTGGGGTGCACGCGCAGCTCCGCCCCATCGGCCATGCCCAGGCCGAGGATGTCCATGTGCTTGCGCGGCCCGGCACCGACGGCTTCGGTGAAGAACGCGACCCCGATCCCCATCAGCTCGCCGGCGTCCCGCCGTTTCGCCTGCTCCGCCCGGAGTTCGTCGTAGTGCACCAGGTCGAGCGCCATCCGCAGGGTGCGCGGGTAGTCGCCCGAGTCGTACTCCCAGCCCGTCTTGCTCTGGTACGGGAACTGGTCGGGCTTGAGCAGGTTCTTCATCCGCAACTCGGCCGGGTCCATGTCCAGGTCGTAGGCGAGCACGTCGACCATCCGCTCGACGAGGTACACCGCCTCGGTGATCCGGAACGAGCAGGCGTACGCGACCCCGCCCGGCGCCTTGTTGGTGTAGACCCCGGTGACCTCCGCGTGCGCGGCCTCGATGTCGTAGGAACCGGTGAACACGCCGAAGAACCCGGCCGGGTACTTCGTCGGCTGGGCGGTGCCGTTGAACGCGCCGTGGTCCGCGAGCACCTTGACCCGGATCGCCTGGATCTTTCCGTCCTTTGTGGACGCGATCTCGCCGTGCATGTGGTAGTCGCGGGCGAAGGAGGTGCTCATCAGGTTCTCCGAGCGGTCCTCCACCCACTTGACCGGCTTGCCGGTGAGGATCGACCCGACGACCGAGCACACGTAACCCGGGTAGATGCCCACCTTGTTGCCGAAACCGCCGCCGATATCCGGTGAGATCACCCGGATCTTGTGCTCGGGCAGGCCGGCGACGAGCGCGTACAGCGTGCGGTGCGCGTGCGGGGCCTGGGTGGTGGTCCAGATGGTGAGCTTGCCGGTGATCGGGTCCATGTCCGCGACCGAACCGCACGTCTCCAGCGGGGCCGGGTGCACGCGCGGGTACAGCATGTCCTGCGTGGCAACGACTTCCGCGTTCGCGAACACCTCGTCGGTGCGGGCCTTGTCGCCGGTCTCCCAGTCGAAGATGTGGTTGTCGGTGCGGCCTTCGACGTCGTCGCGGATGACCGGGGCGTCCGGGTCGAGCGCCTTCCGCGCGTCCACGACAGGTGCGAGCGGCTCGTAGTCGACGTCGATCAACTCCAGCGCGTCCCGGGCGGAGTACCGGTCTTCGGCGACGACGAACGCGACTTCCTGGCCCTGGAAGCGGACCTTGTCGGTGGCGAGCACCGCCTGCACGTCGTTCGACAACGTCGGCATCCACGCGAGGTTCAGCCCGGCCAGTGCTTCACCGGTGATGACGGCCCGCACCTTCGGATGGGCCTCGGCGGCGCTGGTGTCGATCGAGAGGATCTTCGCGTGCGCGTAGGGACTGCGCAGCACGGCGCCGTGCAGCATGCCGGGCAGCGTGACGTCGTCGACGTAGTTGCCGTGCCCGCGCACGAACCGCACGTCTTCCTTGCGGTGCATCCGGCCGAAGCCCATCGGCGTCTCTTCCGTGGTGGTCACGACTGCACCTCCGCCGCCTCGTGCTCGGCCGCCCAGCGGACCGAGCGCACGATGTTCTCGTAGCCGGTGCACCGGCACAGCTGGCCGGAGATCGCCTCGCGAATGTCCTCTTCGGACGGATCCGGATCGTGGTCCAGCAGCCACCGCGAGGTCATCATCATGCCCGGCGTGCAGAACCCGCACTGCAGCCCGTGGCACTGCCGGAAGCCCTCCTGCACCGGGTCGAGCCCGCCGCCGTTCGCCAGGCCCTCCACCGTGCGCACCCGGTGCCCGTCGGCCATCACCGCGAGCACGGTGCACGACTTGACCGGCACCTCGTCCAGCCACACCACGCAGGCGCCGCAGTTCGACGTGTCGCAGCCCCAGTGCGTCCCGGTCAGGCGCAGCTCGTCCCGCAGGAAGTGCACGAGCAGCAACCTGGGCTCGACGTCACGCGCGTGCACCTCGCCGTTGACGGTCACGCTGATTTCCATCTCATGCCTCCTGATGCCGGCCGTGCCAACGGGACAGTGCCGCGCCGAGCGCGCGGGCGGTGAGGGTCGCGGCGAGATGCCGCTTGTAGTCGGCGGGGCCGCGCTGATCGGCGACCGGTTCGCAGTGCTCGGCCGCGATCTCGCCGGCGCGGGCGAACCGCTCGGCGGTCGCGGGACCGCCGACGAGGAACTCCTCGGCCTCGGGCGCGTGGAAGTTGGTGGCACCCACCGCGGTCAGGCCGATCCCGGCCTCGGCCACGGTGTCACCCTCGAGCCGCAGCTCCGCGCCGGCCGCGGCGACCGCCCAGTCCCCCGCGCGGCGCTCGACCTTCTGGTACGCCGAGGCCGAGGACCGGATCGGCACCCGGACCCCGACCAGCAACTCGGCGTCACCGACCGCGGTTTCGTAGGGTCCGGCGAAGAATTCGCGAATCGGAACTATTCGCCGTCCTTCTCCGTATTCGATGACCGCTTCCCCGCGTACCGCCGCAAATGCGGCGGAAAGGTCTTCCGAGGGATCGGCCTGGCACAGCGAACCGCCGACCGTGCCGCGATTCCGCACGACCGGATCGGCAATGAGTTTCTCGGCGTCGTGGAAGATCGGGAAATGCTCGCCGGCGAGTGCCGAGGCGAGCAGCTCGGCGTGCCGGACCATCGCGCCGATGTACAGCATGTGCTCCTCGACGCTGATTTTGTTCAGCTCGGTGATTTCGTTGATGTCGATGAGCGCCTGCGGCTGGGCGAGCCGCAGCTTCATCATCGGGATCAGGCTGTGGCCACCGGCCACGATCCTCGATTCCGGACCGTATTTCCCCAGCAAACTCAGCGCGTGCGCCACGCTGGTCGCTTTCTCGTACTGGAACTGGGCGGGTACCTGCATGCCGTGAGGTTTCCCCCGGCGGCCAATCGGCGCAACGGCCGGATAATGGTTCGGTTATGAAGGCAGATCAACTGCCTCCGATCGATCTAGAATGGTAAACGTGACGCTCGGTCAGCTCAGCGCGTTCGTCCTGGTCGCCCGCCTCGGTTCGGTCACCGACGCCGCCCGGGCGATGGGGGTGAGTGAGCCGGCGGTCTCGCAGGCGCTCGCCGCGCTGCGCAGCCACCACGGGGACAAGCTGATCGTGCGCACCGGCACCGGGATGACGCTGACGGCGGGCGGGTCCCGGCTGCTGCCGATCGCGTCGCAGATGGTCGCGCTGGGCGCGGACGCCGACGCCGCGGTCCGCGAGGCCAAGGGGATGGCCGAACGGCTGCAGGTCGCGGTCACCAGCACGCTCGCCGAGTTCGTCGCGAACCCGCTGCTGGAGGCGTTCGGCGAACGGTCGGGGCTGCCGGTGGACGCGTCCGCCGGGCTCGCCCGCACCGCCGAGATGGGGGTGCTGGTGGGCAGCCGCCTCGCCGACGCGGCGCTCGGGCCGCAGCTGAACGGCGGCCTGGACAGCACGCCGATCTTCCGCTGCTCGCTGGTCGCGGTCGCGTCGCCGAAGTCGCGTCACCGGGGCAGCCCGGCGAAGTGGCCGTGGCTGCTCGACCCGTCGGGCGCAGATCCGGACAGCGAGACCGCGCAACTGCTGAAGCGGCTCGGCGTGCC
Organism: Amycolatopsis sp. GM8; assembly: GCF_021653975.1. Lineage (GTDB taxonomy): Bacteria > Actinomycetota > Actinomycetes > Mycobacteriales > Pseudonocardiaceae > Amycolatopsis_E. The sequence goes on from NZ_JAJKFK010000005.1 coordinate 12,218, forward strand.
GGACGAGGAGATCAGCGTGTTCCCGAACCAGACCGCGGCCTGGTCCGCGGCGGCGAGCGGAACCGGCGTCTCGGTGGCGATCGAGCATCTCGTCGCGCCCCAGCTGCGCCGCGGCGAGCTGACGATCGTGCCGACCCCCGCGACGCCGGCGACCCTTTGCTGGCACCTGACCACGCTGCCCCGCGACCGCCTCTCCGCCGCGGCCGCCTCGCTGCGGCATTTCCTGACCACCCCGGCGGCGATGCAGGTCATGCGCTCCCCCGGCGCCGGCGTCCCGCCGTCCCGCTTCAAACCCCCGGTCTACGTCACCATCTGGAGCTAGGCCGCGCGAGTCCGACGCTCAGTCCACCGCCACCGAGTCGGCGATCGACACCGCCAGGGCCTGGTCGCCGGCCGCGGTTCGGACGGTGAGCGTGTGGGTCGCGTCGAGTTGTCTCGCCATCGACTCGCGCGGGTCCACCGGGAAGGGCCTCCGGGTCACCGCCTCGGGCGGCGCCTTCGTCATGGTGGTCTGTGGCGTCGCGGTGGCCGGGGCGGGCGGCAGCGGTGTCCCCAGGGTCCGCGTGACCTGCACGGTCACACAGCGGTCGTCCCCGGCCTGCCCACCGGGGCACAGCTCGACGACGTCGTTCGACGCATCGCCCTGCCACGAGACGAGGCCGAACCCTGGCGGCACCCGTAGCGATCGCAGCGGAGAGGTCGGCGGCGCCGGGATCGTCGCCAGCCCACCGGCGACGGCCTGCAACTGCTCCGCGCTCACGCTCCTCGACCGCACGGTGATCCACCGGCCGGGCACGTCGAGCCAGGACACCGAATGCGCACTCACGGTCACCACCCTCCCGTCGAGAGCGGTGGTGCGCTGCGCGGGATCCGGCGCCGGCTCGCTGTCCTGCGCCGTGATGTCCAGGAGCCGCCCGGCGTTGTCGGCATACTGCGCCGTGATCTGGTGCGTGTCCGAGGTCCAGGACAGAAGCCGGTAACCGGCGGGCGTGAACGGCACGACCGGCGCGGACAGGGTGGCCGTCACCGGCGCGGCCACCGGCAGCCGGTCCGGGTCGCCGCCCGCCTGGCGCAGCGCGACGACACCCGCGGTCACCCCCACGATCATCGCCGCGACCACCACGGACACGCCCGCGACGCGGCGCCGGCGGATCCGGCGGCCGGCACCCGCGAGCACCACGTCGAGTTCGGGGGCCATCGATTCGCGGGCACGCAACGCGTCGCGCAGGTCTTCCAGCTCTGTCATGTCAGGCCACCTCCTGTTCGTCGTTGATCCGCAGCCGCAGCACCGACAGGCCGCGTGAGATGTGGCTGCGCACGGTCCCGGTCGCGCAGCCGAGCACTTCGGCGATCTCGTCGTCGTCGCGGTCCTCATAGAACCGGAGCACGATCGCGGCCTGCTGGGCCCGGCTGAGCTCGCCCAGCAACTGGCCGAGCTGGTCGTGATCGGCGACGCGCGTCGCCGGATCGGGTGTCTGCGGCTCGCGGAACCGGGTGATGTCGGCCGTCGGGCGCACCACCCGCTGATACCAGCGGCGGCGCCACGACAGGTAGCCGTTGACGACCATCTTCCGCAGGTACAGGTCGGGCCGGTCGGTCGAGGACACGCGCCGCCACCGCTCGTGCGCGCGCACGAGCGCGTCCTGCACCACATCCTGGGCGAGCTCGCGGTCCCCGGTCAGCACGGCCGCGAACCGCACCAGCCCGGGCAGCTGTTCCCGGGCGAAGTCCTCGAAGTGCACACCGTAGTAATGCCGCCGCGCCCCGTCCGGTTGCAGTGCGCGGGAAAAAGATCGTTAGGCGGCCAGGCGGCGGACCACGGCGTCCGCCAGCAGGCGGCCCTGATCGGTCAGCACCACGCGGTCTTCCCGCAGCTCCAGCAGCCCTTCGCCGGCCGCGGCCGCGGATTCCCGCCGCCCGTCGTCGTCCAGCGCGTCGAGCGGCAGTCCTTCGGCGAGGCGCAGTTCGAGCATGATCCGCTCCAGGTGCCGGTCCGCGTCGGTCAGCACCTCACGCCCGTCTTCCGGCGACTCGCCCTCGGCCAGCAGCGCCGCGTACCGCGCCGGGTGCTTGACGTTCCACCACCGCACGCCGTCGACGTGACTGTGCGCGCCCGGGCCGGCGCCCCACCAGTCCCCGCCCCGCCAGTAGCCGAGGTTGTGCCGGCAGCGCGCGTCGCCGGACGCGGCCCAGTTCGACACCTCGTACCAGGTCAGGCCCGCCGCGGCCAGCTTCGCGTCGATCAGCTCGTAGTACTCGGCCAGTACGTCCTCGTCGGGCATAGGCAGCTCGCCGCGCCGCACCCGCCGGGCCATCGCAGTGCCGTCCTCGACGATCAGCGAGTACGCGGACACGTGGTCCACCCCGGCCGAGAGCACCGCGTCCAGCGACGCTTGGAGATCCTCGACGCGCTCGCCGGGCGTGCCGTAGATGACGTCGAGGTTCACGTGCTCGAACCCGGCCGCCCGCGCCTCCTTCGCCGCCTCGACCGGCCGGCCCGGCGTGTGCACCCGGTCGAGCACCCGCAGGACGTGCCGCGCGGCGGACTGCATGCCCAGCGATACCCGGGTGAACCCGGCGTCGCGGATTCCGGCGAAGAACTCGGGCGACGTGGACTCGGGGTTCGACTCGGTCGTCACCTCCGCGCCCGGTGCGAGCCCGAAGCTGCCCCGGACCGCGTCGAGCACCGACGCCAAGCCGTCCGCACCGAGCAGCGAAGGCGTACCGCCGCCGACGAAGACGGTCTCGGCCGGGCGCGCGCCGATCCGCCGCACGCCTAGGTCGAGTTCACGCTTCAGTCCCTCCAGCCACGAAGCGGGCGACGCGGCCGAGCCGAGCTCCCCCGCCGTATAGGTGTTGAAATCGCAGTAGCCGCACCTCGTGGCGCAGAAGGGCACATGGACATAGACACCGAACACACCCCCAGTCTCCCCCATGTCAAGAGGCGTGATCCTGCTCCCAGCATGCGGACGCGGCTGGACCACCATCTGGGCTCGTGGCACGCTGAAAAGGTGACTTATGCCGGTGTGCTCCTCGTGGCGCGTCGCCACGTCGACCTCCGGCGTGTCGCCAGCGCGCTGTGCCGCACGTCCGACTGACACCACCCACCACGTATGGACACCGGGTGTCGGACGCTTCCCGCCGCTCACTCGCGGGGTTGCCGCGCGCCGACGCCCTCCGATGACCGGAGGACTCCTCATGGCTTCGCCGACGCGCGAAACTTCCCCCAACCGCGGCCCACGCACCAAGCAGCGGCGCGGCGAGGGCCAGTGGGCGCTCGGCTACCGAGAGCCGCTCAACCCCAACGAGCGTTCGAAGAAGGACGACCACCCGCTCAACGTGCGGGCGCGGATCGAGAACATCTACTCCCGCGGCGGTTTCGACTCGATCGACCCCGGTGATCTGCGCGGACGTTTCCGCTGGTACGGCCTGTACACGCAGCGCAAGCCCGGGATCGACGGCGGCCGCACAGCCACCCTCGAACCGGAGGAGCTGGACGACGAGTTCTTCATGCTGCGCGTCCGGATCGACGGCGGCGACCTGACCACCGAGCAGCTCACGGTGATCGGCGAGGTCTCCCAGACCTACGCGCGCGACACCGCGGACATCACCGACCGGCAGAACGTCCAGTACCACTGGATCCGGATCGAGGACATGCCCACGATCTGGGAAAAGCTCGAAGGCGCCGGCCTGACCACGATGACCGCGTGCGGGGACAGCCCGCGCGTCATCCTCGGCTCACCGCTGGCCGGGATCGCCGAGGACGAGGTCGTCGACGGCCGGCCCGCGATCGACGAGATCAAACGCCGCTACCTGGGTAAGCCCGAGTACGCCAACCTGCCGCGCAAGTTCAAGACCGCGGTGTCCGGCCTGCAGGACGTGGCGCACGAGATCCACGACGTCGCGTTCGTCGGCGTGGTGCATCCCGAACACGGCCCCGGGTTCGACGTGTGGGTCGGCGGCGGGCTGTCCACGAACCCGATGATCGGGCAGCGGCTCGGCGCGTGGGTGCCCCGCGACGAGGTGCCGGACGTGTGGGAGGGCGTCATCTCCGTCTTCCGCGACTACGGCTACCGGCGGCTTCGCTCGCGGGCGCGCATCAAGTTCCTCGTGAAGGACTGGGGCGCGGCAAAGTTCCGCGAGGTGCTGGAAGAGAAGTACTTGCACCGCAAGCTGATCGACGGTCCGGCGCCCGAGGTGCCCGAGGTGCAGCGGGACCACGTCGGCGTGCACCGGCAGAAGGACGGCAACTTCTACGTCGGCGCGGCGCCGATCGCCGGGCGGGTGTCCGGTTCGCTGCTGATCGCGACCGCGAAGGCCGCCGAGCGCGCCGGGTCGAACCGGGTCCGGCTGACGCCGCAGCAGAAGCTCGTCGTGCTCGACGTGCCCGAGGCGGAAGTCTCGGGCCTGCAAGCGGAACTCACCGAACTGGGCCTGCCCACCGAGCCGAGCCCGTGGCGGCGCGGGGTGATGGCGTGCACCGGGATCGAGTTCTGCAAGCTCGCGATCGTGGAGACCAAGGCCCGCGCCCGCGAGCTGGTGGCAGCGCTCGAGGACCTGCTGGCCGATATCCAGTCCGATGTGGACACTCCGGTCACGGTGCACCTCAACGGCTGCCCCAACTCGTGCGCCCGGATCCAGACCGCCGACATCGGGCTGAAGGGCCAGATCGTCACCGACGCCGACGGCAACCAGGTCGAGGGCTTCCAGGTGCACCTGGGCGGTGGGCTCGGCCTCGACGCCGGGTTCGGCCGGAAGCTGCGCGGGCACAAGGTCACCGGCGACGAGCTGATCGGCTATGTGGAACGGATCGTGCGCAAGTTCCACGGGCAGCGCACCGACGGCGAACGCTTCGCCCAGTGGGTCGCGCGCGCCGACGAGGACGACTTGCGATGACTGAACGCGCAACGCCGTTCTACTGCCCGTTCTGTGGTGATGAAGACCTTCGTCCGGTCGAGGAGGAGCACGGCTGGCTGTGCGGTGCCTGCCGGCGGGTCTTCACTGTGAGTTTCCTGGGAATCCGGCTACCCGAAGGAGCGAAATGACGGCGGTCACCGAGGACCTGAAAGCGTTGGCGGACAAGGCATCCGAGGAACTGGCCGAGGCGAGCGCGCGCGAGGCGCTGGAATGGACCGTGGGAACCTTCGGCGACGATTTCATCGTTGCCTCGAACATGCAGGACGCGGTGCTGATCGACCTGGCCACCCAGGTCAAGTCCGATGTGGACGTTCTGTTCCTGGAGACCGGGTACCATTTCGCCGAGACCATCGGCACCCGGGACGCGGTCGCGACGGTGTACCCGGACGTGCGGATCGTCAACGCCCAGGCCGAACAGTCGGTCGCCCAGCAGGACGCCGAGTACGGGCCGAAACTGCACGATCGCGACCCGAGCCTGTGCTGCAACCTGCGCAAGGTGGTGCCGCTGCGCAAGACGCTCGGGAACTACTCCGCGTGGGTCACCGGCGTGCGCCGGGTGGATGCGCCCACCCGCGCGAACACCCCGATCGTCACCTGGGACGAGCGCAACGGCCTGGTCAAGATCAATCCGATCGCGGCATGGACCGATGACGAGTTCCGCGCCTACATCACCGAGCACGGCATCCTGGAGAACCCTTTGGTGTCGGTGGGCTATCTGTCCATCGGCTGCGCCCCGTGCACCGCGAAGGTCGCGCCCGGCGCCGACCCGCGCAGCGGCCGCTGGGCCGGCCAGGCCAAGACCGAATGCGGATTGCACGGCTGAGGAGAGAGATGACCACGCTGGAAGTCCCCGCGAGTGACGCCGCCACCGATCATCTGGCGGCCCTGGAATCCGAGGCCATCCACATCTTCCGTGAGGTGGCGGGTGAGTTCGACCGGCCGGTGATCCTGTTCTCCGGCGGCAAGGACTCGACCCTGCTGCTGCACCTGGCGATCAAGGCGTTCTGGCCGGCGCCGGTGCCGTTCCCACTGCTGCACGTGGACACCGGGCACAACTTCGACGAGGTGATCGCGTTCCGCGACGCGGTCGTCGAGAAGTACGGCCTGCGCCTGATCGTGGCGAACGTGCAGGACTGGATCGACGACGGGCGGCTCACCGAGCGCCCGGACGGCACCCGCAACCCGCTGCAGACCCAGCCGCTGCTGGACTCGATCACCGGGCACAAGTTCGACGCGGTGTTCGGCGGCGGCCGCCGGGACGAGGAGCGCGCGCGGGCCAAGGAACGGATCTTCAGCCTGCGCAACGCGTTCGGCCAGTGGGAGCCGCGCCGCCAGCGTCCCGAATTGTGGAACCTCTACAACGGAAGGCACCGGCCGGGGGAACATGTGCGCGTGTTCCCGCTGTCGAACTGGACCGAAGCCGACGTGTGGAACTACATCGCGCGCGAAAACGTCGAGCTGCCTTCGATCTACTACGCGCACCGCCGCAAGGTCTACCGGCGCGACGGGATGTGGCTGACCGAAGGCCCGTGGGGTGGCCCGCGCGAGAGCGAAGAGGTGAAGGACCTTTCGGTGCGCTACCGCACGGTCGGCGACGGCTCGTGCACCGGCGCGGTGGAATCCGAAGCCACCACGGTGGACCAGGTCATCGCCGAAGTGCTCGCGAGCCGGCTCACCGAGCGCGGTGCGACCCGCGCCGACGACCGGTTGTCCGAGGCCGCCATGGAGGACCGCAAGCGAGAGGGCTACTTCTGATGAGTTCTCTGCTGAGGCTCGCCACCGCGGGCAGCGTGGACGACGGGAAGTCCACGCTCGTCGGGCGGCTGCTGTACGACACCAAGTCCGTGCTGGCCGACCAGCTCGACGCGGTGACCCGCGCGAGTGTCGATCGTGGACTGTCCACTCCGGACCTTTCGCTGCTCGTGGACGGGTTGCGCTCGGAACGCGAACAGGGCATCACGATCGACGTGGCGTACCGGTATTTCGCGACCCCCAAGCGTTCCTTCGTGCTCGCCGACACCCCCGGTCACGTCCAGTACACCCGCAACACCGTCACCGGCGCCTCCACGGCGCAGCTGGCGATCCTGCTGGTGGACGCGCGTAACGGCGTCGTCGAGCAGACCCGCCGCCACGCCGCGGTGCTGGCGCTGCTGGGCGTGCCCCGGCTCGTCCTGGCGGTCAACAAGATCGACCTCGTCGACTACGACGAGGAGACGTTCACCGTGATCGCCAAGGAGTTCAGCGACCACGCCGCGTCGCTCGGCTACCGGCCCGGCTCGGTGCTGACGATCCCGGTGTCCGCGCTCGTCGGGGACAACGTGGTGGACCGCTCGGCGAAAACCCCTTGGTACGACGGGCCGACGCTGCTCGAGCACCTGGAAGAGGTGCCCGCCGCACCGGATCCGCACGACGCGGCGTTCCGGTTCCCGGTGCAGTACGTGATCCGCCCGCGTACCCCCGAATACCCGGACTATCGCGGTTATGCGGGACAGGTCGCGGCCGGCACCGTGCGCCGCGGGGACGAGGTCGTGGTGCTGCCCGCCGGGCTGCGCACCACGGTCGAACGCATCGACACCGCCGACGGCCCGCTCGACGAGGCGGCCGCCGGGCGCTCGGTGACGTTGCTACTGGCCGATGATCTCGACATCTCCCGCGGTGACATCATCGCGGCGGCACAAGAGGCGCCGGTACCGGCGGACGAGTTCGGCGCGACCATCGCCTGGTTGTCGGAAAAGCCGCTGCAGCCCGGCGCCCGGGTGCTCGTCAAGCACGGCACCCGCACCGTGCAGGCTTTCGTCGAAGAGCTGCCCACCCGCTTCGACGAACAGAAGCTGTCCACTGTGGACAATCCAGGATCGTTGCAGCTCAACGAGATCGGACAGGTCCGCATCCGCACCGCGGAACCGGTGCCGATCGACGACTACGCCGTCAACCGCCGCACCGGGTCGTTCCTGGTGATCGACGCGGGCGACGGCAGCACGCTCGCCGCCGGCCTCGTCGGCGCTCCCCTGCCCATGCTCTCCCCGAGTCCCTGAGAACGAAAGGCCCGTCCGTGAAAACTGTGCGCGTCCTGGCGGTCACACTGTCGTTACTGGCAGTGGTGACCGGCTGCTCCCGAGCGGCCACCAGCGACAGCTCGTCGCCGGCGACCACCGGTGGCGGTACGCCCGCGACCGAGGTGCGGCTGGCCTATTTCCCGAACGTCACGCACGCGTCGGCACTGATCGGGCTGGACAAGGGCTACTTCACCCAGGAGCTGGGCAGCGGCACCAAGCTCACGCCGACCAAGTTCAACGCGGGCCCGGACGAGGTCTCCGCGCTGCTGGGCGGTTCCGTCGACATCGGTTTCATCGGTTCGGGCCCGGCGATCAACGCGTTCTCCAAGTCCGACGGCGAGACCGTCCGGCTGGTCGCCGGCGCCACCTCCGGCGGCGCGCAGCTCGTCGTGAAGCCGGAGATCAACACCCCGCAGGACCTGCAGGGCAAGATCGTCGCCGACCCCCAGACCGGCAACACCCAGGACGTGTCGCTCAAGAAGTGGATTTCGGACCAGAAGCTGACCGGGGTCAACATCCAGAGCGAGGACAACGCGGTCACCCTGGACCAGTTCCGCAAGGGCGCGATCGCCGGCGCGTGGCTGCCCGAGCCGTGGTCCTCGCGGCTGGTCTCCGAAGCCGGCGCCAAGGTTCTGGTGGACGAGAAGTCCCTGTGGCCCAACGGGAAGTTCCCGACAACAGTCATCATCGTGCGCAAGGACTTCCTCACCCAGCACCCGCAGACCGTGCAGGCGGTGCTCAAGGCGGTGCTCGACGCGAACAACCTCGCCGCGACCGACCCGAACGAGGCGAAGGCCGCGGTGAACCGGCAACTGAAGTCGCTCACCGGCTCGGCGCTCGCACAGCCGGTGCTGGACAGCTCGTTCGCGAACATCGAACTGACCACCGACCCGCTGGCCTCGGAGTTCCCGCAGCTGTCGCAGGACCAGGTGACCGCGGGCATCGCGAAGAGCCCCGCGAAACTCAACGGGTTCTTCGACCTGGCCGCGCTCAACACCGTGCTCACCGCGGCCGGCAAGCCGACTGTTTCGGCGGCCGGGCTCGACCAGAAGTAGAGGAGTGAAACGGATGACCGCGACGCTGGACGAGTCGACCGTGCGGCCCGCGACGGACAGTGCCGTGCGGCTTTCCGGGGTGCACAAGACCTTCGGCCAGGGCGAGCGTGGCGTGACCGCGCTCGCCGGCGTCGACCTCGACGTCGCACCGGGCGAGTTCGTGTGCCTGCTCGGCGCGTCCGGCTGCGGCAAGACGACGCTGCTGAACCTGGTGGCGGGACTGGAGAAGCCGACGGCGGGCGAGATCGAGCGCAACAGCTCGCGCCCCGCGGTGATGTTCCAGGAGGCCGCGCTGATGCCGTGGCTCACCGCCGCCGCGAACGTCGAACTTCCCTTGCGCCTGGCCGGAATCTCACGGTCCGAACGCAAGAACCGGACCATCGAGCTGCTGGATCTGGTGCGGTTGTCGGGTGTCGGCGGCAAGCGCCCGCACGAGCTGTCCGGCGGGATGCGGCAGCGTGTGGCGCTGGCTCGCGCGCTCGCCTCGGCACTGCACACGTCGGACGGTTCGCTGCCGTCGCTGCTGCTGATGGACGAGCCGTTCTCCGCGCTCGACGCGATCACCCGCGACGTGCTGCAGGCCGAGCTGGTGCGGGTGTGGCGCTCGACCGGTGCGGCCGCCGTGTTCGTGACACACGACGTGCGCGAGGCCGTGCGGCTGGGGCAGCGTGTCGTGCTGCTGTCCTCGCGGCCGGGCCGCGTCGTGCAGGAGTGGCAGGTGGCCGACCTGTCGCCCGCGGACGAAGCCGAGACCGTCACCGTCATCAACCAGCGCCTGCGCGAGGTGATCTCCAGTCATGCCGCGGCTTGACGACCTCGACGCGGCGGTCGAAGCGGGCCTCGACGCCCTCGACGCCCCGCGGGAGCGGGCGGCGCACGGCCGCCTGCGCCGGGTGCTGTGGGCGGTGCTGCCGCCCGTCGCGTTCCTCGTGGTCGTCATCGCGATCTGGCAAGCCTTGTGGGCGGCGGCTTTCTGGCCCGAATACCAGCTTCCCGCGCCGATCGCGGTGTGGAACGAGCTGTGGGCGCGGATCGCCGACGGGCAGGCCTTCGGGTTCATCTGGACGTCGGTGCACCGCGCGGTGCTCGGCTTCCTCATCGCGATCGTCATCGCGACGCCGCTCGGCCTCGCGGTGGCGAAGATCCGGCTGATCCGCTCGGCGATCGGGCCGTTCCTGTCCGGGCTGCAGAGCCTGCCGTCGGTGGCCTGGGTGCCGGCCGCGGTGCTGTGGTTCGGCATCACCCCGACGACCATGTACGCCGTGCTGCTGCTGGGCAGCGTGCCGTCGATCGCGAACGGCCTGGTCGCCGGGATCGACCAGGTCCCGCCGATCCTGCCGCGGGTGGGCAAGGTGCTGGGCGCGGGACGGCTGCAGGCGTCGTGGCACATCCTGCTGCCCGCCGCGCTGCCCGGGTATCTCGCGGGACTCAAGCAGGGCTGGGCCTTCTCGTGGCGTTCGCTGATGGCGGCGGAGATCATCGCGGCGTCCCCGTTGCTGGGCAAGGGACTCGGCGCGTACCTCGACGACGGGCGGACGCTGTCGGACATCCCGACGGTGATCTCGGCGATCATCCTGATCCTGCTGGTGGGCGTGGGGATCGAGCTGCTGGTGTTCCGCCCGCTGGAGCGGCAGGTGCTGCGCACGCGCGGGCTGAGCGGGACGGCGTAGGTGCGCGCGCCGCTCGTGGTGGTCGCGCACGGCAGCCGGGATCCCCGTTCCGCCGAGGCGATTCGCGCGCTGCCACTGGACGCGCGGGTGTCCTTTTTGGACCTGTCCGAACCGTTGCTGACCGATGTGCTGCGGTCGCTGTACGCCGAGGGGCACCGCGACGCCGTGGTGGTGCCGTTGTTGCTCGGCCGCGCCTATCACGCCCGGGTGGACCTACCCGCGCTGGTGCGCGAGGTGCCGCGACTGCGAGTGTCCATTGCGGACGTTCTCGGGCAGGATCCGCTGCTGGAGACCGTGGCGCTGGACCACTTGCGCGACGCCGGCGCGGATCCCGATGATCCCTCGCTCGGTGTCGTGCTGGCAGCAGTCGGTTCCTCGCAGGCGCCCGCGAACGAGGCGGTCACGGCGCTCGCCCGGCGGTGGAACTCGCGGTACCCGATGCTCGTCGCGCCCGCGTTCGCGACGGCCAAGCCGGATGTCGCCGCCGCCATCGCGAAACTCCGCGCCCGCGGCGCGCGGCGGTTCGCGGTCGCTTCCTGGTTCCTGGCACCGGGTTTGCTGCCGGACCGGATCGCGGCCGCGGCGCGCGTGGCGGAACCTTCCGTGCTACTGGCGGATTCCCTGGCACCGGACTCGCGGGTGGCGGACCTGGTGCTGGCGCGGTACCACGCGGCGCTCGGCTGCGTATCGTGGGCGGTATGAAAATCCGCATCGGTATCGGTCTGGGCGCGGAAACCGCACCGGCGGACTTCACCGGAATCGTCGACCGGCTCGAGGCGGCCGGGGTCGACTCGCTGTGGTTGTCGGAACTGGTGTACTCGGACGCGGTCGACCCGTTCATCGGGATGGCGCACGCGCTGGCGCGCACCACACACCTGAAGGTCGGCACGTCGGTCGCGGTCCTGCCGGGGCGGCAGCCGGTGCTGGTGGCCAAACAGCTGGCGTCCTTGGCCGCGCTGGCGCCGAAACGGGTGCTGCCGGCCTTCGGGCTGCGTCCGGCGAGGCGTTCGGAATGGGACCTGTTCGAGGTCCCCGACGGCCGCCGGGCGGACGTGTTCGACGAGTCGCTGCGGCTGCTGCGCGCGACCCTGCACGGCGGCGGCGATTTCGCGGGCGAGTTCTTCAAACTCGACGGCGTGCGGGTCGGGCCTGTGCCGAGCGCTCCCTTGGACATCTGGCTCGGCGGTGCGGCACCGGCCGCGTTCCGCCGCATCGGCCGCTACGCCGACGGCTGGCTCGGCAGTTTCCTGCCCGCCGCCGACGCCCGCGCGGCCCGGCTCGCGATCGAGTCCGCGGCGGCCGAGGCGGGTCGGGAGATCGAGCCGGACCACTACGGGCTGAGCCTGAGCCTCGTCGAGGGCGGCATCACCCCGGAACTCGCTGCGGCCGCCCGCACTCGCCGCCCCGGCGCCGATCCCGCGGAGATGCTGGCCGGCAGCTGGCCGGACCTGCACCGCCTGCTCGACGGCTACATCGAGGCGGGGCTGACGAAGTTCGTGGTCCACCACCGCGGCCCGCAGCCGTTCGGCGAATTCCTGGACGCCTTCGTGCGGGAGCTGGTACCCCGGCAGACCTGACGCGGCTGGCAACGAGGCATTTCCTGGGCGATGATGGGCGATGACTGGCTCGAACAGACGCGGAAGAGCGCGGTTTCGGCTGGCAGAACGCCTGCAAGACTGGTGGCGACGTAAGGAGAAGTTGTGACTGCGCTTCCACAGCCCCAGGTGGATGGAGAGCCCCATCTGCTGACGGTCACGGAGTATGCGGCGCTCGGTGAGACCGAGCCTGGTTACACAGAGCTTCAGGACGGCCACCTCTTGATGTCGCCGAGCCCGCGACCCGCGCACAATCGCGCATCAAAAAGACTTGCGTATCAACTCGATGCCCAGATACCCGAACGATACGAAGTCTTTCAAGACATCGACATCGATCTCGAACTCACTTCGCCGGACGAACCGGGGTTCTCGCGCCGCCCCGATCTCATCGTGGTCGAGCGCGAAGCAGTCGAACACGCCGAGCGAGACGGAACACTCATCCGGGCCGCCAACGTGCTGATCGTCATCGAGATCGTCTCGCCCAGCTCGCACCGGATGGACACGGTCGTCAAGCACGGCGAGTACGCCGACGCGGGCATCCCGCATTACTGGATCGTCGACCTCGATGACCCGATTTCCCTTGTCGCCGGCCATCTTGCCGGCGAGTTCGGCTATCAGGACGCTCCCGCCGCCACCCGCACCTTCAGCACGAAGGAACCGTTCCCGATCGAACTCGACCTGAACCGGCTTCGCGCCTGACACCGCGTCGTTAGAGTGACGGCCATGGCTGACGAACTGGTGCACTACTCGATGTCGAGCGGTACCGCGACGATCACCTTGGACTCGCCGCACAACCGCAACGCGCTGTCCGCCCAGCTGCGCCGCGAGCTGCGCGCGTCCCTGGCGAAGGCCCATGGCGACCACACCGTGCGGGTCATCGTGCTCACCCACACGGGGCCGGTGTTCTGCGCCGGTATGGACCTGAAGGAGGCCCGCGGCGCGGGCGCGGGTGACCAGGGTGTCAACGAGTTTCCCGAGATCCTGCAACAGATCTGGAACAGCCCCAAGCCGGTGGTCGCGCGGCTCACCGGCCCGGCGCGGGCCGGTGGCGTCGGGATGGTCGCCGCGTGCGACATCGTGGTCGCCGCGAAGGAAGCCACGTTCGCGTTCTCCGAGGTCCGGATCGGCGTCGTCCCCGCGGTGATCTCGCTCGTCGTGCTCCCCCGCATCACCCCGCGCGCCGCGCAGGAACTGTTCCTCACCGGCGAGACGTTCGACTCCGCCCGCGCCGCCGAGATCGGCCTGATCACCGCCGCGGTGGACGTCGAGAAGCTCGATGACGAGGTGGCTCACTACGTCCGCGCGCTCGCACTCGGCGGCCCGAACGCGCTGGCCGCGACGAAGGAACTGCTGGCGAGCCCGAAGCCGCCCACCCCGTCGGCCGGGTTCAACGCGATGAACGCCCTGTCCGCCCAGTTCTTCGCGAGCGAAGAAGGCCAGGAGGGCATCGTCGCCTTCGCGCAGAAGCGCACACCGAACTGGGTGCCGGCCGACTAGTCGGCGTCGGAAAGCGCCAGTGTCAGGCGGCGGCTGTCAGCACGGTCGCCGCCCGGCGCCAGGGCGCGCTCGGCGTCCGACAGCACGCTCCGGATCGCCAGGTACGCCCGCGGGTCCGCCGCCTTCAGCTCGTCCGAGCCGCTCCAGATGAGCACGTGTTCCCCGCTGGGCAGCCAGGACAGGTCGGTGAGACCGTCGTAGAGCGCGTCGAGGTTCCGGCCGAACCACTCCGGGAACGACAGCGCCGCCGCGATGGCGTCCAATGTGGACAGTTTGTCGACCGGGTGGCCCGCGATCACGTGCGAGTAGGCGCCGCGGGCGCGCGCCTGGTCGGCGATGGTCTTGTTGCTGATGTGCTCCATGGCCTTCAACTTGCTATCTGGAGGGATCGACGACGACGAAGGACGCGTAATGGTCACCGGTGTAGTACAGCTCGTGTCCCCCGCCGGTGATCAGCCGCCGCGGGCCACGGTCCGCGCTGCCGGGCGTGGGCACCGTGTACTCATGGTAGTAACCGCGTTGCTCGTCCGGCAGCCGTTTCTCACGATTGTCGAACACGACCCCGTCATTGCGCGGATAGGGAAACGGACCGTCGCGCTGGATCAGCCGCCAGGTCTGACTCGCCTCGGCCGGCAACGTGGACAGCGCCTTCGTCGCCATCCCGGAACCGGCGCTGCTGCTGCCACCGCTGCCGAGATCCTTGATCAGCCAGCCGCCCGCCACGAGCACCAGGAGCCCGATCAGCGCAACCGTGATCCGCCGTCTGCTTGACACCCGCGCAACTCTAGGACTGGCGTGGACAGTCCTCGTCACGGGACGGTCGCAACCAGGCCGCGACGCGGTCCACGATCCGGTCGATCAGCCACGCCGCGCCCACGCACAGCGGCGCCAGGACCACGATGGCCAGGACGAACTGCAGCGGGAACCACAGCTGCGCCAGCCACAGCTCCGCCTGGTCCCACCAGTTGCCCAGTCCTGCGAACACAGTCACAGCCTACGCGGGATGCCGCGAGGTAGTTTGCTGGCATGTTCGCCGTGTATGCCAAAGAAGCCAACTACGACAACCCCCTGGACTCCCTCGTCGTCGGCGAGCGCCCCGAGCCCGAGGTGCCGGACGGTTGGGTGAAGGTCACGGTCCGCGCGGCCAGCCTCAACATGCACGACATCTGGACCCTGCGCGGAGTGGGCATCAAGGCCGAGCAGTTCCCGATGATCCTGGGCTGCGACGGCGCCGGGGTGCTCGAAGACGGCACCGAGGTCGTGCTGCACTCCGTGGTCAACGCGCCTGGCTGGCAGGGCGACGACACGCTCGACCCGAAGCGCACCCTGCTGACCGAGAAGTACCAGGGCACCTTCGCCGACCAGGTGGTCGTGCCCGCGCGCAACGCCGTCCCCAAGCCCGCCGGCCTGTCTTTCACCGAAGCCGCGACGATGGGCACCGCGTGGCTGACCGCGTACCGGATGCTGTTCGTGAAATCGGGCCTTCGCCCCGGCCAGACGATGCTCGTGCAGGGCGCCTCCGGCGGCGTGTCGACGGCGCTCGTGCAGCTCGGCCGCGCGGCCGGGTTCCGCGTGTGGGTGACCGGCCGCAGTGAGGAAAAGCGAGCGCTGGCGGAGCAGCTCGGCGCCCACCAGACGTTCGAGTCGGGCGCGCGGCTCCCCGAACGGGTGGACGCGGTGTTCGAGACGGTCGGCAAGGCGACCTGGGGTCATTCCCTGAAGTCGCTCAAGCCGGGCGGGATCGTCGTCGTGTCCGGCTCGACCAGCGGCCCCGACCCGAGCGCAGACCTGCAGCGGGTGTTCTTCCTGCAGCTGCGTGTCGTCGGGTCGACCATGGGCACCCGCGACGAGCTGGCGAGCCTGCTGGAGTACGTCGACCTGGCCGGGATCAAGCCCCAGATCGGCGCCGAACTGCCGCTCACCGATGCCGAAAAAGGCATCCGGGACATGGCGGCCGGACACACCGCGGGAAAAATCGTTTTCACTCGCTAACACCACGAATTCATGCCCTGAGCTGCACAGACGCGGTGCCGACATCAGGCCGACACGTGTTTGTGACCCACGGTTTGACCGAAGAACATGAGATCTCTTCGCTAATCTGGAGACATGACCGCAATGGAGCGGGCGCGGCCCGAGACCCCGGCGTTGTTCGCCGGCCCGGAGCTGATCCGGGCCGGCGAACGCAGCTACGCCGGCGTCCGCACGCGCGTGCTCGAAGTCGGCCCGAAGCGGCTCACCCGCGGTGCTCCCAGGCTGGTCCTCCTCCACGGTTACTGCGACAGCGCCGACACCTGGCGCCCGGTCCTCGAACAGCTCGCCGAATCCGGGATCTCCGCGGTCGCGGTCGACCTGCCGGGCTTCGGGGAGGCCGACCCGCTGCGCGCCGGCCCGATGCTCCCCCAGCTCGACC
The DNA here is from genome assembly GCF_021653975.1 of Amycolatopsis sp. GM8. Classification (GTDB taxonomy): domain Bacteria; phylum Actinomycetota; class Actinomycetes; order Mycobacteriales; family Pseudonocardiaceae; genus Amycolatopsis_E. Next base: position 28,418 of record NZ_JAJKFK010000005.1, read on the forward strand.
TGTTCGTCGACGCGGTGCTCGAAGAGCAGACGAAACACGGCAAGGTCGTGCTGGCCGGCAACTCGCTCGGCGGCACGATGGGCCTGCGCGCCGCGCACACCGCCCGGCGCCCGATCGCCGGCGTCGTCTCGATCGCCGCGCCCGGCTTCGTCGACTCGTGGCTCATCCGCGCGATCGGCACGTACCCGTTGCGACTGTGGGCTTCGCTGCCCCTGCCGGTACCGGACTTCGTCGTGCGCGGCGTCGCCGAGTACGTCGTGCCGCGCCTGCTGTACGCCGACCGCGCTGTCGCGGCCGACGAACACGTGCGCCGCTTCATCGACCTCTTTCCCGACTACCGCTCGGCCACGACACGTCTGGACCAGGCGCGGCAGCTCGTCGAGGAGCTCTCCCAGGCGTATGACGGGATCGACGACATCACGACCCCGCTGCTCGTCGTGGCGTGCGGCAAGGACCGGCTGGTCACCGCGAACTCGGGGCGGCGCCTGCATTCCCTGGTGCCGCACAGCCGCCTGCTCATCCGCGAGGACTGGGGGCACTGCCCGCAGCTGGACGACCCGTCGACGCTCGCCGAGCTGATCGGCTACTTCACCACCGACGTGACGCGCAAGCGCAAGGCCCGGCGCACGAAGGCCGCGGCGCTGCCGATCGCCGGTTGAGTTTTCGCGCTACGGTCGGGGCATGGCAGATCTTTCCCGCGTGGGCAAGCTCGCCCTCGCCGAACACGGGCTCGCCACCATCTCCGTCGCACGCGCCGACGGCACCGTGCACTCGTCGGTCGTGAACGCCGGGCTCATCGACGATCCGGTGACCGGCACCCCGGGCGTCGGCTTCGTCGCCCGCGGCGGCACGCGCAAGCTGGCCCTGCTGCGCGAGCGCGCCAACGGCACGATCGTGTTCCGCCGCGGCTGGGAATGGGCTTCGGTCCAGGGCCCGGTGCGGCTGATCGGGCCCGACGACCCGGATCCGGCCTTCGACCCGGCCGGTCTCCCCCGCCTGCTGCGCGACGTGTTCATCGCCGCGACGGGCACGCACGACGACTGGGCCGAATACGACCGGGTGATGGCCGCCGAACGCCGCTGCGCGGTTTTCCTTGCCGCGCAACGGGTTTACGGCAACTGAGCTACTTCTTCTTGCCCTTGTCGGCGGGCTCGGTGGTGGACAGCGCCGCGACGAAGGCCTCCTGCGGGACCTCGACCCGCCCGATGTTCTTCATCCGCTTCTTGCCTTCCTTCTGCTTCTCCAGCAGCTTCCGCTTCCGCGAGATGTCACCGCCGTAGCACTTGGCGAGGACGTCCTTGCGGATGGCGCGGATCGTCTCGCGCGCGATGATCCGCGAGCCGACGGCGGCCTGGATCGGCACCTCGAACTGCTGGCGCGGGATCAGCTCCCGCAGCCGGGTGGTCATCCTGTTGCCGTAGGCGGACGCCGCGTCCTTGTGCACGATCGCGGAGAACGCGTCGACCGGCTCGCCCTGCAGCAGGATGTCCACCTTGACCAGGTCGGCGATCTGGTCGCCGGCATCCTCGTAGTCGAGTGAGGCGTAGCCACGGGTGCGGGACTTCAGCGAGTCGAAGAAATCGAAGATGATCTCCGCGAGCGGCAGGTGGTAGCGCAGTTCCACCCGGTCCTCGGACAGGTAGTCCATGCCCAGCAGCTGACCGCGCTTGCCCTGGCACAGCTCCATGATCGCCCCGATGAACTCGGCCGGCGCGATCACCGTGACCTTCGAGAGCGGCTCGTGCACGTCGGCGATCTTGTACCCGGTCGGCCAGTCCGACGGGTTGGTCACGGTGTGCTCGCTGTGGTCTTCGAGCACCACCCGGTACACCACGTTCGGCGCGGTCGAGATCAGGTCCAGCCCGAACTCGCGTTCCAGCCGGTCCCGGGTGATCTCCAGGTGCAGCAGCCCGAGGAAGCCACAGCGGAAGCCGAAGCCCAGCGCCACCGACGTTTCCGGCTCGAACGTCAGCGCGGCGTCGTTGAGCTGCAACTTCTCCAGCGCCTCACGCAGTTCCGGGTAGTCCGAACCGTCCACCGGGTACAGCCCCGAGTAGACCATCGGCTTCGGCTCGCGGTACCCCGTCAGCGGCTCGGTCGCGCCCTTGCGTTCGGACGTCACCGTGTCACCGACCCTGGACTGCCGGACGTCCTTCACGCCGGTGATCAGGTAACCCACCTCGCCGACGCCGAGTCCCTTGCTGGGCTTGGGTTCCGGCGAGATGATGCCGACCTCGAGCAGCTCGTGGGTGGCGCCGGTGGACATCATCCGGATCCGCTCGCGCGGGGTGATCTGCCCGTCCACGACGCGGATGTAGGTGACGACGCCGCGGTAGGTGTCGTACACGGAGTCGAAGATCATCGCCCGGGCCGGCGCGTTCGCCTCCCCCTGCGGCGGCGGCACCTGCCGGACGACCTCGTCGAGCAGCTCACGCACGCCCTGCCCGGTCTTCGCCGACACGCGCAGCACGTCGGTCGGCTCGCAGCCGATGATGTGCGCGAGCTCCGCCGCGTACTTGTCCGGGTCGGCCGCGGGCAGGTCGATCTTGTTCAGGACCGGGATGACGTGCAGGTCCTTGTCGAGCGCGAGGTACAGGTTGGCCAGGGTCTGCGCCTCGATCCCCTGCGCGGCGTCGACCAGCAGGATCGCGCCCTCGCACGCCTCGAGCGCCCGCGAGACCTCGTAGGTGAAGTCCACGTGGCCGGGCGTGTCGATCAGGTGCAGCACATGGTCCTGCCCCCCGGACTGCCACGGCAGGCGCACGTTCTGCGCCTTGATCGTGATGCCGCGCTCACGCTCGATGTCCATCCGGTCGAGGTACTGCGCGCGCATGGCCCGTTCCTCGACCACGCCGGTGAGCTGCAGCATGCGGTCGGCCAGGGTGGACTTGCCGTGGTCGATGTGCGCGATGATGCAGAAGTTCCGGATCAGCTCCGGTGGCGTGAACGTGGTGTCGGCGAACGTCACTGAACTCTTGGCTCCTTCTCGGGGTCCCCTCCAGTGTCCCATGCGCGCGGCCGGGTGATTTCCGGGTCATCCCCGATGCCGGATCACCGTGCCCGTGCTGATCTGGAGGTATGAGCAGTGCATATACCCAGGTGCTGGACCGGACCTTCGGCCATCCGCGCGGGCTGCTCGGCAGAATCGGCGGCGCCGTGATGGCGGCGGGCAACGCCGCGACCGAGCGGCATGTGGTGCACGTGGCGCGGCTCACTCCGGGTGAGACCGTGCTAGTGATCGGCCCTGGTCCCGGGGTCGGGCTGGCGACGGCGGCAGGCGAGGGACGCACGGTCATCGGTGTCGACCCGTCGGAGGAGATGCTCGCGCTGTCGCACGGCCGTTGTCCCGAGGCCGAGCTGCGGCTCGGCACCGCCGAGCGGACCGGGCAGCCGGACGAGTCGGTCGATGTCGTGCTGAGCGTGAACAACGTGCAACTGTGGGAAGACCGGGCCGCCGGCTTCGCCGAGCTGCGCCGCGTACTTCGCCCCGGCGGCCGGCTGGTGTTGTCGGCGCACGAACGATGGCTTCCGGTGCCGAGACACGAGCTGGCCGCCGAGGTCACCGCGGCCGGGTTCACGGATCTGCAGACGTGGACCTGGGATCCGCCGGGTTTCGGCTCGACCGCGGCGGAGTTGCGTGCCGTGCGTCCCTGAGGCCGGGCGCCGCGCGGGGCCGGAATCGCGACTGGTAGCCTTTTTGGTCGTTGCCGTGTGGCATTCCGCCAGGGAGGAAGCCCGGTCCGCCGGGGCCACCGAAACGCGGCAGCGAACCCGCCGAAACGATCAAGGAGCGCCCGCGTGGCCAACATCAAGTCCCAGATCAAGCGCATCAAGACGAACGAGAAGGCTCGCCAGCGCAACCAGTCGATCAAGTCCTCGGTGAAGACCGCGATCCGCAAGTTCCGCGAGGCCGCCGAGGCCGGCGACAAGGACCAGGCGATCGAGCTGCAGCGCGCCGCCGCGAAGAAGCTGGACAAGGCCGCCAGCAAGGGTGTCATCCACGCGAACCAGGCCGCCAACAAGAAGTCCGCGATGGCGAAGCGCGCGAACGAGCTCTGAGCTCGCTCGTAGTTCCCCGGAAACCCGCCGCACCCGCGGCGGGTTTCTTTTTTGTGCCCGGCCTGATCCCTTTATGTGCTCCGGCCTGCTCCTTTTGTGGCTCGACCTGCCCCGAAGCGCTTTTTGTGCCTGGCCTGCTCCTTTTGTGCGCCGGCCTGCTCCGAAGCCGCTTTTGCGCTCCGGCCTGTTTCCCTTCTTGTCTCCGGCCTGCTCCCGTCCCTGTCGCGCCCCCGCCTGCTCCCGAGGCCGCGTTGACGGCCCGGCGCGCGGCCACGACCGCCACCGACGGCGTCAGCGAGGGTCACGAGCGTCGGCGCGGGTCCCAATCGCCGACAGCGACGTCAGCGAGGGGCACTGCCGTCGGCGAGGGGCCGCAAACGCCGGCGGCGGCGTCAGCGGAGGTCGCGGGCGTCGGCGAGGTCGAGGATCGCTCGTTCCAGCGCGTACGAAGGGTCGGCGGCCGCACCTTTGACCTCGGCGTTCACCCGGGCCACGATCGCCATCGCCTTGTTCAGGCCGGCCGCGCCCCAGCCGCGCGCCTGGCCCTGTGCCTTGCGGATCTTCCATGGCGGCATCCCCAGCTCGCCCGCCATCTGGTTCGGGTTGCCGCGGCCGGCCGCCGACACCCGCGCGATGGTCCGGACGGCATCGGCGAGCGCGTCGGCCACCAGCACGTGCGGGACGCCGATCTGCTCGGCCCAGCGCATCGATTCGAGCGCGGCGGAGCGATCGCCGGCGACGGCATTCTCGGCCACCGCGAAGCCGGTCACGTCGGCCCGCCCGCGGTGGTAGCGGCGCACGGCGTCCTGGTCGACCTTGCCGCCGGAGTCGGCGACGAGCTGTGCCGCGGCGGACGCCAGCTCGCGCAGGTTCGAGCCGACCGCGTCGATGAGCGCGGCGACCGCGGCCGCGTCGATCCGGCCGCCGGCCTGCCGGATCTCGTTGCGCACGAACGCTTCCCGCTCGGCGAGCTTGGTGATCTTGGGGCAGTCGGTGATCTGGGCGCCGGCCTTGCGCAGCGCGGCCGGCAGTGCTTTGGCCGCCTTGCTCCGGCCGCCACCGGTGTGCACGACGACCAGCACGACCCCGTCGGCGGGCGACTTCACGTAAGACATCACCGCATCCGCGAGCTCCTGCGAGATGTCCTGTGCGGCGTCGAGCACGACGACCCGCCCCTCGCTGAACAGTGAGGGGCTCACCAGCTCGGCCAGGGCAGGCGGGGTCAAATCGGACACGCGGACGCGGGTCATGTCGGCGGCCGGGTCGACCAGCCGCGCCGAGTCCAGCGCGGCCCGGACGGCCCGCTCGACGAGCAGCTCTTCCTCGCCCAGGACGAGGTGCAGCGGCGACGTGGTGGTGGCTGGCGCGGTCACCCCACGATCCTGCCACGGTGACGAAGCCCGCAGGGGCATGGCGTGGACCACGACCCGTGTCGTATGTTTGTTACAGCTGCGTTGCTCTCAGTGGCACGCCGACAACCGAATACCGCTCATCCAGAGGGGCAGAGGGAACGGCCCGTTGAAGCCCCGGCAACCGGCGTCAGCCTGTCATCTCGATTCCGCGAGGTAGCTGGCGATCACGGTGCCAATTCCGGCCCGCGCCAGCGGGACAGATGAGGAAAGGACCTCGCGATGACTGCAGCCCTCCGTCCCACCAAGCACACCCTGGACCTGGGTCCCGCCGTGGAGCTGGTCTCCAAGGAGGAGGGGCACCGCCAGCCGCTGGCCCCCGAGTTCGTCTCCGCCGAGGACTTCTCGCCGCTCGAGGTCGCCTACGACTTCGGCCGTGTCCGCCGCGAGGACATCGAGGCCGGGCCGCGCAGCATCTGGCGCTACAAGAAGCTGCTGCCGGTGCCCTCGAACGTCGAAGAGATCCCGAACACCGAGCCCGGCGGCACCCGCCTGGTGCGCGCCGACCGGCTCGCCAAGGCGCTGGGCCTCAAGCGGGTCTGGGTCAAGGACGACACCGGCAACCCCACCCACTCGTTCAAGGACCGCGTGGTCGCCGTCGCGCTCGCCGCGGCCCGCGAGTTCGGCTTCGACACGCTCGCCTGTCCCTCGACGGGCAACCTCGCCAACGCCGTCGCCGCGGCCGCCGCCCGGGCGGGCTGGCAGTCGGTCGTGCTCATTCCCTCCTCTCTCGAACGCGCGAAGATCCTCACCACCGCCGTGTACGACGGCAACCTGATCGCCGTCGACGGCAACTACGACGACGTCAACCGGCTTGCGACCCAGCTCGCCGCCGAGCACGAGACGTGGGCGTTCGTGAACGTCAACGTCCGGCCGTACTACTCCGAGGGCTCGAAAACGCTCGGTTTCGAGGTCGCCGAGCAGCTGGGCTGGCGGCTGCCGGAGCAGATCGTGGTGCCGATCGCCTCCGGTTCGCAGCTGACCAAGGTGGACAAGGGCTTCCGCGAGTTCGGCAAGCTCGGCCTGGTCGAAGAGACCCCGTACAAGGTGTTCGGCGCGCAGGCCACCGGCTGTTCCCCCGTGTCCACCGCGTTCCGCAACGGCCATGACGTGGTCCAGCCGGTAAAGCCAGACACCATCGCCCGCTCGCTCGCCATCGGAAACCCGGCGGACGGCCCCTACGTGCTGGATGTCGTCAACCGCACCGGCGGCGCCATCGAGGACGTCTCCGACGAGGAGATCGTCGAGGGCATCCGGCTGCTGGCCCGCACCGAGGGCATCTTCACCGAGACCGCCGGCGGCGTCACCGTGGCGACGGCGAAGAAGCTCATCGAGACCGGCAAGCTGGACCCGGATGCCGAGACCGTCCTGCTCATCACCGGTGACGGCCTGAAGACGCTCGACGCGGTCGAAGGCCGGATCGGTCCGAAGGCGACGGTCCCGCCGTCGGTCGACGCGGTGCGCCAGGCGCTCGAGGGCTGAGTCACTTTCCCTTACGCACCACCGCCGGTTCTCCCTTGTCGGTGGTGACCGCCACGTCGCCGTCGGTGTCGGTGCGGGTGACCAGCGCACCATCGGCCGTGAGCGCGTCCACAGTGGACTTGCTCGGATGGCCGTAGCTGTTGCCCGCGCCGACGCTGATGAGTGCGAGCCGGGGAGCCACCTCGGCCAGGAACCGCGGGTTGGAGAAGCGGCTTCCGTGGTGTGGCACTTTCAATACCTCCGCGTGCAGATCGGTTCCGCTGTCGAGCAGATCGGCCTGTGCGAGTAGTTCGACGTCGCCGGTGAGCAGGACACGCCCGGCCGGCGTGAACGCGCGCAGCACGATCGAGGCGTTGTTGATGTTCGTGCCATCCGCGTCGTCGTCATCCTGCCGTGGGCTGACGTAGCGCGGTCCGATCACCTCCAGGGTTAGTCCCGGCCAGTCGAGTCGCTGGCCGAGTTCCAGTTCCAGCAGCGGCACGCCGTGTCGTGCCGCGACCTGCGCCACCTGCTGCCACGCCCACGCCGGCATGCGCCCGGGCCCGACGCCCACCGCACCGACGGAACGACCGTCGAACACGGAGTCGAGGCCGCTGATGTGGTCGGCGTGCAGGTGGCTCAGCACGACCAGCGGCACCCGATCGACACCCAGCCGTGCCAGGCATTCGTCGACCGGCCCGGGCTCGGGCCCGGTGTCCACGACGATCGCCCGCCCGGGTTCGGTCATGGACAGCACTTCCGCGTCACCCTGGCCGACGTCGCACGCGACCATCGCCCACCCGGCAGGCGGCCAGCCCGGCGCGATCACCCGGGCCGGCACCACGACCAGCAGCACGCACACCAGCGCGAGTGCGACCCCCATCCGCAACCGGGGCCGCCGGAGCACGACGATCAGCACGATCACCGCCGCGAGCGCCAGCAGCCCGCCCCACCAGCCGTCCGGCCACGGCAGTACCGCGCCCGGGACACGCGACGCATGCCGGGCGACGATCAGCAGCCAATGCGCCTCGGGTCCCGCCGCGAGCGCGGGCACGTGGGCCGCGGCAGGCCAGAACGTGGCCAGCACGGCGGTCACCACCCCCAGTACCGTTGCCGGGGCGACCACCGGTGCGGCCAGCACGTTGGCCGCGATCGACACCACGCTGACCTGGCCCGCCATCCCGGCGATGACCGGCGCGGTCACCAGGAAGGCGGCCAGCGGGATGGCCAGCCCCTCGGCGAGCCCCGGCGGCACGCCCCGCCTGGTCATCGCGTCGACCCAGCGCGGTGCCAGCAGCACGAGCCCGGCCGTGGCGACCACCGACAACGCGAAGCCGAAGTTCACCGCCATCGCCGGGTCGTAGACCACCAGGACGCACACCGCCGCCGCCAAGGCGGGTAGCACGGACCGTTTCCGCCCCAGCGCCAGAGCCAGGAGAGCGACCGCACCCATCACCCCGGCCCTGAGCACACTCGGCTCGCCCCCGGTGAGGATCACGAAACCGACGAGGGCCAGCCCGGCCACCGCCGCGGACAGTCTCGGTCCGAGCCGCAGTGCCCGGAGGAGCAGCAGGACCGCTCCAGCGACGACCGCGAGATTGCTGCCACTGACCGCCATCAGGTGCGACAACCCGGCGTCCTTGAACTCACGCTGAACCTGTGGCGATACACCGCTGGTGTCACCGACGACCAGCCCGGGCAAGAGCCCCGCCGCGTCCGGAGACAGCACCGAACAGGCCTGCCGAAGCGCCTCTCGGGTGGAGGCGGCCGCTCGCTGCCACCACGGCGGCTTCGTGGCGGCGACCGGCGGCCCACGGACGTAGACGACCGCGACTGTCAGGTCGGCGTCACGAGGCAGCGCAAGGGAACCGGTCGCGGTCACGTCCTGCGCGGGCAACAGACTCGACCACGACTGGAACGGCGCGAGCAGCACCACACGCCCTCGGGTGGCGACGGGTTTTCCCGCCGCCTCGGCCTGGTCGACCGTCGCCGCGATGACGACCGAGCGGGCGCCCGCCTGCTGACCGGCGTAGCCGGCGGACTCGATCGGCTTCGGACGCTCGTCCACCGTGACCCGCACGGTGACCGTCGCGCCCCGAGCGGCCAAAGTGGACAGTGGATCGTGCTGGGCCTGGGCCAGCCGGATGGTCAGCGGACCGGCAAGAACGAGGCCGGCGATCAGCAACGCACCCGCTCCTGCGAACCATCGCGGCCGGGTCACTCGCCAGCGCCACAGCAAGAAGGACGCCACGCCCACCGACACCAGCCCGGCTCCCAGCGCGACCCACCAGCTCCACAGCAGTCCGGTCAGTACGCCGAGCCACAGCACGAGCGCCGGCGGAACCAGCCGGAAGTCTTGCCACGCCGGGGTTTCGGGGTCGGCGAGCATCAGACCGTCACCTGGTCACGCAGCTTCGCGAACTTCGCCGGGCCGATGCCGTCGATCTCCTGCAACTGGTCGATCGAGTCGAACGACCCGTGCTGGGTGCGCCAGTCGATGATGCGTTTCGCGGTGACCTCGCCGACGCCCGGCAGCGAGTCGAGCTGCTCGGCCGACGCCGTGTTCAGGTTGAGTTTTCCCGGTGCGGTGGGGACGTCGGCTCGCTGCGGTGCCCCGTCGGGCGGCGGGGCGACCCCGACGTAGAGCTGCTCTCCGTCGGTCAGCTTCCTGGCGAGGTTGAGCGCGGTGATGTCGGTGCCGTCGAGGGCTCCGCCGGCCGCGCTCAGGGCGTCGGTGACACGGGCTCCACTCGGGACGGTCACGAGGCCGGGCGACCGGACTTTCCCGACCACGCTGACCACAAGGGAGCTGTCGGCCGCCTTCGACGGTGCCGCGACGGTCGGCGGGTGATCACGCGCGGCCGGGAGCAGCGGGGCCTGCTCCGCGGGTGGGCCGCCGCCGAGCAGCAGGATGGAGCCGCCGACCAGGGCCACCACGACGGCCAGCACCGCGAGCACCGCGGTGAGCCGGCGGCGGGCCGGACTGCGAGTGAGTGCGGGCGGCACCCAGCGCTCGACGAGCTTGCCCACGAGTGGTGGCTCGCGGGCCGCTGTCAGCGCCTGGGCGGCGAGCTGCTGGAGCCGGTCGCGGGCCTGGGGTGCCGGTGTCTGGGGGAAGGTTTGTTCGAACACGCGATCGACGTTATGGAGGGTGGGCCCGGGTTGGCCAGTGGGAGTCGAGTCGGGTGTGGACAACTGGGGGTCTGTGGATAACCTGGCGCCGAACCCGCTCAGGAACGATCAGCCGGTTCCCGCTGCACGACCACACCGATCACACCCGGTCCGGTGTGCGCGCCGATGACCGCGCCCAGTTCCGACACCAGGCAGCCCCCGGGGATGCACAGCCGCTCCTCCAGGCTGTTCGCCAGTTCCGCGGCGCGTTCGGCCGAGGCGAGATGGTGCACGGCGACCTCCACCGCTTCGCCCCGCGCGGCCTCCTCCGCCAGGTCCACGAGCCGCGCCACCGCGCGATGCATGGTCCGGACCTTCTCCAGCGGCTCGATCCGCCCGTCGTCGATGTGCAGCAACGGTTTCACCGCCAGCGCCGTCCCGAGCAAGGCCGCCGCCGCACCGATCCGCCCGCCCCGCCGCAGGTATTCGAGCGTCTCCACCACGAACACCGTCTTCGAGGAGCGCACCGCCGCCGTCGCCACCTGCTCGACCTCCTCGGGCTTCGCACCGGACGCGGCGGCCGCGGCGGCATGCAGCGCGGCGAAACCGAGCCCCATCGCCGTGCCGCGCGAGTCGACCACCCGCACGACATCCGGCCCGACCTCCTGGGCCGCCAGTACCGCCGATTCCCAGGTGCCCGAGATCTCGCTCGACAGGTTCAACGAAACGACCGCGTCGGCGCCGTCGTCCAGCGCGGCACGGAACGCCGTCGCGAACTCCCCCGGCGTCGGCCGCGACGTCGTCACGATTCGCCGCTGCCCCAAGGCTTCCGCGAGCGCCGCCGGCCCGACGTCAACGCCGTCGAGCGCCGCCTCGCCGTCGATCAGAACGTGTAGTGGGACCACCCGGATGGCGAACCGCTCCGCGAAGCCCTCGGGCAGATGAGCGGTGGAGTCGGTGATGACGGCGACCGGCACGCCGCAAGCCTACGTGTCGCCCGGCGCGGCGTCGGGCCTGAGGAGCGGACCGAGCAACGCGGCCATCCCCTTGCCTACCGACGCGTGCCCTTCCCAGCCCCAGTGCATCCCGTCGGGATTGCCGCGGCCGCTGAGCACGTGCTCGCCGACGAGCGCGGGCAGGTCGAGCAGCGGCACCTCGACCCGCGCCGCCCACGCCGCCATCGCCGCCGCGGCACCGTCGCGGGCCGTGTGCACGCGCCCGTACGAATCAGCCCGGTGAACGCTGGGCAGGACGCCGACGATCGGCAGCGTCGGCCGGAGGATCCGCAGCGCCCGCACAGCGGTGTCGAGATAGTGCACGGTCAGTTTCGCCGGAAGCACGGTCGGGCGGCCGCGCAGCGCCACGGCCAGCCGCGGCTGCGCGGCGAGATACGCCTTGCGGGCGGCCCTGCGCAGGCCGTCGGGCCGCAGGTAGCGCAGTCCTTCGCGCAGGTAGGTGGGCAGCGGCGAGGGCAGCGTGTCCATGCTGCCGATCGCCAGCAGCACCGCGTCGACATGGTGCAGGTCCGCCCAGACCCGCGGGTCGCCGATCAGGGACCACCACACGTCACGCGCCGTCCACCCGAAGCCGGCGACCAGGTCCGCATTACCGCCGAGGGCGGCGGCCGCGACGTTGGGCCACAGGCGCGGCTCGTCGGCGGCACAGGGGCCGTCCGGGCCGTGAAAGCTCAGCGAATCGCCGAAGACGAGCAGCCGGGGCACGATCAGCCGTACATACCCGCGTTGTAGGCGTACAGCCGCCACTTGCCGGTCCGCAGGGCGAGCTCGACCCAGTGGCAGTTGCGGATCCCGCCCAGTTGCGGCCACGCTTCGACCGGCAGCCCGAGCAGGCCCGCCGTCAACGCCGTGATGAGGCCGCCGTGGGCGGCGAGCAGGACGGTCTCCCGCTGGTCGGCTTCGGACAGCAGGTCGGCTACGACCTCACCGGCCCGTTCGGCGACCTCCACCCGCGACTCACCGCCGGGCGGCGCCCAGGTCGCGTCGACCCGCCAGCGGTCGCGCTCCCCCGGCCACCCTTCGTCGACCTCGGGCCCGGTTTTGCCCTGCCAGTCGCCCAGATGGGTCTCGCGCAAACGCTTGTCGATACGCAGCGGCACGCCGATCGCGTCGGTGAGCACGGTCGCGGTATCCGTCGCGCGGCGTAGGTCGGACGCGATGACCAGGTCCGGCTCGAACCGCGCGAGAGCCGGGACTGCGAACCGCGCCTGGTTCCAGCCGACCTCTGTGAGCGCCGAGTCGAGATGCCCCTGCATCCGGCCCGCGGCGTTGTAGTCGGTCTCCCCGTGCCGCCACAGCACGAGGCGCCGGAAGGTCACCGGGCTTCTCCGGCTTCGGACAGGTCCGGGATCTCGACGCGCGGGCAGTCCTTCCACAACCGTTCGAGGCCGTAGAACGAGCGCTCCTCGTCGTGCTGGACATGCACCACGACATCGACGTAGTCGAGCAGCACCCAGCGGCCTTCGCGCGCGCCCTCGCGGCGCACGGCCTTGTGGCCGGCCTGCCGCAGCTTCTCCTCGACCTCGTCGACGATGGCGCCCACCTGGCGCTCGTTCGGGGCCGAGGCGATCACGAAGATGTCGGTGATCACGAGTTGCTCGGAGACGTCCAGCACCACGACATCGGTGGCCTTCTTGTCGGCCGCCGCGTGGGCGGCCACGGTTGCCATCTCATGTGCTTGGGACGTCGCTGCCACTCCTGCTCCCTTACGGCTGGGCATCTGTCGGCTCACCGAGGGTACCTGGCGGACGGCTCATTCCGGCTTGCGGTAGAGCTTCCGCTTGTCGATGTACCGCACGACGCCGTCCGGCACCAGGTACCAGATCGGCTCGCAGTTCTCGACGCGCTCGCGGCACGCGGTGGACGAGATCGCCATCGCGGTCACCTCGACCAGGCTCACCTTGCCGCTGGGCAGATGGTGGTCGTTGAGCCGGTAGCCGGGCCGCGTGACGCCGATGAAGTGCGCGTAGGTGAACAGCTCGTCGGCGTTGTGCCAGGTCAGGATCTGTTCCAGCGCGTCGGCGCCGGTGATGAAGAACAGGTGGTCCTCGGGGTACTCCCGCTGCAGGTCCCGCAGGGTGTCGACGGTGAACGTCTCGCCGCCGCGGTCGATGTCCACGCGGCTGACGGAGAACACCGGGTTCGACGCGGTCGCGATGACCGTCATCAGGTAGCGGTCCTCGGCGCGGGTGACCACGCGGCCGGTCTTCTGCCACGGCTGCCCGGTCGGCACGAAGATCACTTCGTCGAGCCCGAACCGGGACTGGACCTCGCTGGCGGCGACGAGGTGGCCGTGATGAATGGGATCGAAGGTACCGCCCATGACCCCGATACGCCGTGGTGACATAAATGCAGCGTATAGACCGATCGAGGGTGGGTGGGCCGCCTGAAAGGCGACCCACACCCGTTGGCGCCGCCGGTGATCCGAGGGGAACCTCCGGTGACACCGGGGTGACCGGGCCGAATCGCCGAGGTGACGCGATCCGGCCTGGTGTTCATCGTCACAAACCGCACGAGTGGGCCAGTCGTGAAGTTTTCGAGCGGCCGTTGTCGGACCCATGCGGTACACGTGGACCCGTGAACATCCAGGAACTCCGCGAACGAGCCGATTCGCTGCTGCACGCGCTGGCCGGCGCGGGCACAACCCTGCGCGACGACCAGTGGACCGCCATCAAGTCGCTGGTCGCCGAACGCAGCCGGGCGCTGGTCGTGCAGCGCACGGGCTGGGGCAAGTCGGCGGTGTACTTCCTGGCGACCGCGCTGCTGCGGGAACAAGGTGCCGGGCCCACGGTGATCATCTCGCCGCTGCTCGCGTTGATGCGCAACCAGATCGCGGCCGCCGCCAAGGCCGGGATCGCGGCGGCGACGATGAACTCCGCGAACGCGCAGGAGTGGGACGAGGTGCAGGCGCGCATCGCCGGCGGCGAGATCGACGTGCTGCTGGTGAGCCCGGAACGGCTCAACAACCCGGATTTCCGGGACTCGGTGCTGCCCAAGCTCACCGCGACCGCGGGGCTGCTCGTGGTCGACGAGGCGCACTGCATCTCCGACTGGGGGCACGACTTCCGGCCGGACTACCGGCGGCTGCGCACGCTGCTCGCGGACCTGCCGGAAGGAGTGCCGGTTCTCGCCACCACGGCCACCGCGAACGACCGGGTGGTGACCGACGTGGCCGAGCAACTGGGCCTCGGCAACGGCGCGGACACCGTGGTGCTGCGCGGTCCGCTCGACCGGGAAAGCCTGCACCTGTCGGTCGCGCGGTTGCCGACGCCGGAGGCGCGCCTCGCCTGGCTCACCGAGCAACTGGCCGCGCTGCCGGGTTCGGGGATCATCTACACGCTCACCGTCGCCGCGGCGCACGACGTGGCGGGGCTGCTGCGCGAACACGGGTACGAGGTCACGGCGTACACGGGCAAGACGGATCCGGCGGAACGGGAGGCGGCGGAGGACGACCTGCTGGCCAACCGGGTCAAGGCGCTCGTCGCCACGTCCGCGCTGGGCATGGGGTTCGACAAGCCCGATCTCGGTTTCGTCGTGCATCTGGGCGCTCCGTCGTCGCCGATCGCGTACTACCAGCAGGTCGGTCGTGCCGGGCGCGGCGTGCGCCGCGCGGAGGTGATCCTGTTGCCCGGCACGGAAGATCGCGAGATCTGGAACTACTTCAGCTCGCTCGCGTTCCCCGACGAGCGGCGGGTGACGCAGGTGCTGGACGCGCTCGCGCCGGCCGACCGTCCACTTTCGACAGCCGCGCTCGAGCCGATGGTCGAGCTGTCCCGCACGCGGCTGGAGATGGTGCTCAAGGTGCTCGACGTCGACGGCGCGGTCCGGCGGGTCCGCGGTGGCTGGGAGTCGACGGGTGAAAGCTGGGAGTACGACTCGGGCCGCTACGGCCGGGTGAGCGAGGCGCGAGGCGCGGAGCAGCGGGCGATGCTGGAGTACCAGGCGACCGAGGGTTGCCGGATGGAGTTCTTGTTGCGCCAGCTGGACGATCCCTACGCGCAGCCGTGCGGCAGGTGTGACAACTGCACCGGTGAACATCGGGCGACCGCGGTCTCGGCCGAGGTCGTCGAGGAGACCGGCACCCGCTTGCAGCGGCCGGGTGTCGAGCTGAGCCCGCGACGGCAGTGGCCGACCGGGCTCGGCACCCTCGATGTGCCGCTGTCCGGCCGGATCGCGAAAGGCGAGCAGGCCGAACCGGGCCGGGCGCTCGGGCGGCTCACGGATATCGGCTGGGGCAACCGGTTGCGCGAACTGGTCGGCCCGGCGGCATCCGACGGCGAGGTGCCCGACTCCGTGTTCCAGGCGTGCATCTCGGTGCTCGCCGCCTGGGACTGGGCGCAGCGGCCGGTGGCGGTCGTGGCGATGCCGTCGAGCGCGCGGCCACGGCTCACGCACGGTCTCGCCACGCGTCTGGCCGAGGTCGGGCGCCTGAAGTTCGCCGGCACCCTGGCGGCGCAGGGTCCGGCGCCACGACGGGCGAACAGCGCGCAGCGGGTGGCGGATCTGTGGCAACGCCTTGTCCTGCCCGAGGAACTGGCCCGCGAATTGTCCACTGTGGAGGGACCGATACTCCTGGTGGACGATCTCGTGGACTCGGGCTGGACAATGACGCTGGCCACCCGCCTGCTGCGGAAGGGAGGTGTGCCCGCGGTCCTCCCGTTCGCGCTCGCGGCTACGACTTAGGGCATTTGCCGGGGCTCACTCTCGCCAGAGACCTTCCAAAACGGCCGACGGTATGGCAATCTCCACCAATCCGGCGATTCCGTGGAGGCAGCCATGGTCGAACCGAAGGTCGAGTCCCCGCTGAGGCACCGCCTGCCCGTCCGCAAGCTGTTCGCGGCGAGCGTCGGGAACGCCCTGGAGTGGTTCGACTGGACCATCTACGCGACGTTCAGCATCTACTTCGCGACCGCGTTCTTTCCCTCCGGTAACGACGCACTGGCACAGATCAACACCTTCGCCACCTATGCGCTCGCGTTCTTCTTCCGGCCGCTCGGCGGGCTCCTGCTCGGCCGGTTCGCGGACGTGCGCGGGCGGAAACCCGCGATGATCCTGACCATCAGCCTGATGGCCGGGGGGTCGGTGGTGATCGGCATCCTGCCGACCTTCTCCCTGGTCGGCTGGCTCGCGCCGGTCCTGCTGTTGCTCGCCCGCATCGCGCAGGGGCTGTCCCTGGGTGGCGAGGTGTCGAACGCGTCGGCGTACCTCGGGGAGATCGCGCCGCCGAAGTGGCGGGGCCGCTACTCGTCGTTCTTCTACATCTCGACGGGCTCGGCGGTGCTGGTGGCCTCGGTGCTCGGGTTCGTCCTGGCACGCACCATGGACAAGGCGGACCTGAACGCCTACGGCTGGCGGATCCCGTTCCTGCTGGGCGGGGTGCTGGGCGCGATCGGGCTGTGGCTGCGCCGGAGCCTGAGCGAAACGGAGCAGTTCGAGCAGAACAAGACCGCGGCACGGCGGGTGCGGCGGCCGCTGCTGGCGACGCTGCGCCATCATCCGAAGGCGGTGGGGCAGCTCGTAGGCATCACGATGCTGTCGACGCTGTGCTACTACACGTTCTTCAGCGCGCTGGCGCCGTTCGCGGTGAAGACGCGGCATGCGAGCGACGTCGACGTGTTCCTGGCGCTGTCGATCGGCACCGCGCTGTTCGTCGTGCTGCAATACCCGTTCGGCATGCTGGCGGACCGGGTCGGCCGCAAACCGCAGCTGTACGTCTGGTCGGCGGCAATGGCGATCCTGGTCGTGCCACTGTCCACTTTGGTGCGACCGGGACTCGGCGGGCTGGCGGTGGTGTTCTGCGTCGGGCTCGGCCTGTACGCGGCATCGTCGTCACTGGCGCCGGCGATCATGAGCGAGCTGTTCCCGACGTCGCTGCGCGGGCTCGGCATCGGCGCCTGGTACAACCTGACGGTCGCGGTGTTCGGCGGCACGGCGCCGCTGGTGATCAGTGCGCTCGCGGCGGCGAACGCGTCGATGGCGTTCTTCTGGTACGTCGCCGTGGGCGCGCTGATCACGTTCCTCGTGGTCCTGACGTTGCCGGAGACGCGCGGGAGCGAGCTGCGCTAACGGTGCAGCGGCACCAGGTCGTCGGCGTGCACGACCTCGCGGCGCTGCTCCGGTGGCAGCTCGTGGCTGGAGCGGCCGATCAGCTCGGGCAGCTCACCGGCGTCGAACGCGACCACCCCACGGGCCACCACTCGCTGGGCGGGATCCACGAGCTCGACGACGTCGCCCGCCTGGAAGTCGCCGCTCACGCCGGTGACCCCCGCGGCGAGCAGCGAACGGCGGCGCCGGACGACGGCCGCGACGGCGCCGTCGTCGAGCTGCAGCCGGCCGGTCGGGCCGGCCGCGTAGCCGAGCCAGAACCGCCGGGCGGAAAGCCGGGAGCCGGCGGCGGCGAACGCGGTGCCGACCTCGGCGGTGGTCAGTGCGCTCGCGGCTTCGGCGGCCGCGGCCAGCAGCACGGGGATTCCCGCGGCCGCGGCCGTGCGGGCGGCGGCGAGCTTCGAGACCATGCCACCGGTGCCCAGCCCCGAGCTGGACATGCCGACGGTGATGTCCCGCACGTCGGCGTCGTCCGCGACCTCGGAGATCCTGCGTGTCGCACCGTCGCGGGGATCGCCGTCGTACAGACCGTCCACATCGGACAACAGGACGAGCGCGTCGGCGCCGATGAGGTGCGCGACGAGTGCGGCTAGCCGGTCGTTGTCGCCGAACCGGATTTCCTCAGTGGCGACGGTGTCGTTCTCGTTCACCACCGGCACGGCGCCCAGCGCGAGCAATCGGGAGAAAGTGCGCTGCGCGTTGCGATAGTGCGCGCGGCGCACGACGTCATCGGAGGTCAGCAGCACCTGACCGACGGTGAGCGAGTACCGGCCGAACGACTCGGCATACGCGTGCGCGAGCTGAAGCTGGCCGACGCTCGCCGCGGCCTGCTGCGTCGCGAGGTCGCGCGGGCGCTTGCCCAGCGCGAGCGGCGCGAGCCCGGCGCCGATCGCGCCCGAGGACACCAGGACGAGCTGACTGCCCCGGCCGATGCGGCCGGCGACAGCGTCCACCAGCGCGTTGAGCCGCTCGACATCCAGGCCACTGCCGGCCGTGGTGAGCGCCGACGAACCGACCTTGACGACCAGCCGCTCGGCATCGGACACGGCCTTCCGCGTGACGCTCACGCCGCCTCGCCGACGTTCATCGCCGCGCCGGCGACGCTGCCGCTCACTAGTCTTCGTCCAGCTCGTCGGGCACGCCGTCCCGGCGGATGCGACGGGCTTCCTTGCGCTGTGCGGCGCCGACCCGGCTGTGGTCCTCGAGCCGGATGTCCGTGCCCCGCCCGGACAGGTGCTGCACGACGCCCGGTGTGGACGGCTGCCAGTCGAAGGTGACACCGCCGATCGTGACCGGGCAGCCCGCCTCGGCGCCCATGCGCGCGAGCTCCTCCTCGACCCCGAGCCGGTTCAGCCGGTCCGCGAGGTAGCCGACGGCCTCGTCGTTGCCGAAGTCGGTCTGGCGGATCCACCGCTCCGGACGGCCACCCCGGACGATGAAGCCACCCGGCTCCTCCGGATCGGCCTCGACGGAGAAGCCGGCGTCGTCGACCGCCTGCGGCCGCAGCACGATGCGCTCGGCCTCGGGAGCCGGTTGCTCCGCCCAGAATTTCTCCACAATGGCGCCGAGCGCGTAGGTCAGCTCTCGCAGGCCAGCCCGGGTCGCCGTGGAGATCTCGAAGACGGGCAGGCCACGCTTCTCGAACTCGGGGCGCACCAGCTCGGCCAGGTCGGCGGCGTCCGGCACGTCGATCTTGTTCAGCACCACGACGCGTGGCCGCTTGCCGAGCTCACCACCCAATCCCGGGGTATAGCGGGCAAGTTCGGCTTCGAGAGCGTCCACATCGGACACCGGGTCACGGCCGGGCTCGAAGGTGGCGCAGTCGACGACGTGCACCAGCACGGCACATCGCTCGATGTGGCGGAGAAAATCGAGGCCCAGCCCCTTGCCTTCGCTCGCACCGGGGATCAGGCCGGGCACATCGGCCATCGTGAAGACGGTGTCCCCTGCGGTCACAACACCGAGGTTCGGCACCAGCGTGGTGAACGGGTAGTCCGCGATCTTCGGTTTGGCCGCCGACAGCACCGAGATCAGCGACGACTTGCCCGCAGACGGGAACCCGACCAGCCCGACGTCCGCGACCGAGCGCAGCTCCAGCACGAGCGAGCGAGCCTCCCCCGGGTCGCCGAGGAGCGCGAAACCCGGCGCCTTGCGTGCCCTCGACGCGAGCGACGCGTTGCCCAGGCCGCCGCGCCCGCCTTGGGCCGCGACGAACGTGGTGCCGAGGCCGGTCAGGTCCGCCAGGACTTCGCCGCTCTCGCTCAGCACGACGGTGCCGGCCGGGACCTTCAGCTCCAGCGTCTCGCCGGCCGCGCCGGCGCGGTGGCTGCCCTGGCCCTGCTTGCCGCTGCCGGCGTTCGCGTGCGGGCGGAAGTGGAAGTCGAGCAGGGTGTGCACGTTCTGGTCGACGACCAGCAGCACGTCCCCGCCGTCACCGCCGTTGCCGCCGTCGGGACCGCCGAGCGGTTTGAACTTCTCGCGGTGCACCGAGGCGCAACCGTTCCCGCCGTTGCCGGCGGCCACCTGGATCACCGCACGGTCAACGAACCGGGACGCCATCTCGGGCCTTTCTGTCTGTTCAGGATTGCTCACGAAAACACGAGGGGCGGACCCCGATTTGTTCCGGGCCCGCCCCTCGTGGGAGGTGCTAAATGTCTCGGCGGGCCGCTCAGACCCCGGCCGGGACGATGTTGATCGTCTTGCGGCCACGCTTGACGCCGAACTCGACCGCACCGGCGGCGAGGGCGAACAGCGTGTCGTCACCGCCACGGCCGACGTTCACGCCGGGGTGGAACTTGGTGCCCCGCTGGCGGATGATGATCTCGCCCGCCTTCACGACCTGGCCCCCGTAACGCTTGACGCCGAGGTACTGCGCGTTGGAGTCACGACCGTTGCGGGAGCTGGAAGCACCCTTCTTGTGTGCCATAAGTGCTCAGCCCCTTACTTGCTGATTCCGGTGACCTCGACGCGGGTCAGCTTCTGCCGGTGACCCTGCCGCTTGTGGTAGCCGGTCTTGTTCTTGAACTTGTGGATGCGGATCTTGGGACCCTTGGTCTGCTCGACGACCTTGCCGGTGACCGAGACCTTCGCCAACGCGTCGGCGTCCGTGGTGACCTCGCCGCCGTCGACGTACAGCACGGCGGGGAAGGTGTGCTCGGTGCCCGGCTCTCCCTCGAGCTTCTCGACCTCGACGACGTCGCCGACGGCCACCTTGTACTGCTTGCCGCCGGTCTTGACGATCGCGTACGCCGACACGGAAGTCTCCTGCTAACTCGACAATGGGTGGGGGCTTGCGACCTGGCCCGCTCGGGGCGGTCCGGTGATCGCGCCATGGCCCGCATGCGGCGGGCCGCTCTATAGGTTACGTGGCACCCCGGTGCTCGTGCGCACCGGGGTGCTCTTCGCTGGTCAGCTGTTGTCGGCGTGCACCGGCGGACCGGCCGGGCGCGACGCCGTCCGGCGCGGCCGGCGGTGGGTGGTGCGCACCGCCGGGGTCGGCACGTCGACCCCGGGATCGGTTTCCGCGGTCTCCCCCTGCTCCGGTGCGGCCCGCTCGGGCTCGGGCTCGGCCGTGGCGGCCTCGGCGGCCGCCTCCGGCTCGGTGGCTTCCGGGGCCTCGGCGGACTCGGTCAGGGCGGCAGCGGCCTGCAGGGGCTCGACGTCCTCAGGCTGGGTTGCCTGGGATTGGGTTGCCGGAGACTCGGTTGCCTCGAACTGGGCCGCCGCGGACTGCGTTGTCGGGAACTCGGTCGCCGGGGGTTCGGTTGCCTCGGGCTGCGTTGCCGGGGGCTGCGTTGCCGCGGGCTCAGCAGCTGCCTGGACCGGGGCCGCCTCCACGGATCCGGTCGGGATCGGCTCGGTGGGCTGCGCCGTCTCGGGCTCGTCCGCTGGCTGGGCCGGGGCGGTTTCGCCCTCGGCGGCCGGCGGTTCCGTGGGCTGGGTCGCCGTCGGGTTGTGCCAGCTCCACGGGTTCACCTTGGGCTGCGCGGGTTCCGGTTGAGCCTGCGCGACTTCGGCCGGTTCCGGCTCCGGCGCGGAGGCCTCGGTCTCAGCGACCTCGGTGGCCTCCGGTGTCGGCTCGGCCGGGGTCTCGCCCGTGGCCTCGGCGGCTTCGGTGACCTCGGTGGCCTCCGGTGTGGGCTCGGCTGGGCTTTCGCCCGCGGCCTCGGTCGCCTCGGTGGATTCCGGGGTGGCTGCCGCCCCATCAGCATCCGCTGGGGTGGCGAGGGGCTCCGCGGCGGTGTCGGCTGGTGCTGTCACGCCGGCCGCCTCGGCCCAGCGGGCGGCGGTTTCCGCGCCCGGGTTGGGCTCCGGTGCGGCGGCGGGGACCGTTTCGACCTCAGCCACCGGTGCCTCGGCCGCGGGTGTCGCGGCAGCAGGTGCCTCAGCCACAGGGGCCTCAGCCACAGGTGTCGCGACCGCTGGTGCCTCGACCACGGGGGCCTCAGCCGCCGGTGACTCAGCCACAGGGGCCTCCGCGGCATCGCGGCCGCTTGGCACCGGCGTGTCCTCGGCCTCGTCGGCCTTGCCGCCGGAGGCTAGTTTCGCGGCATTCGCCATCGCCTGGACGGCGGACACCACCGACTCCCGCTGCTCGGGTGTCCGTGCGGCCTCCTGCTGCGGCTCCTCGGCCTTGCCGCGGCCACGCGAGCGACGCGACGAGCCACCACCGCCGTGCTGGTGACCGCCGCCGTTGCCGTTGGAACCGTTGGACGCGCGCTGCAGCTCGGTCGACACGATCACGCCCCGGCCCTTGCAGTGCTCGCACGGCACCGAGAACGCCTCCAGCAGACCGGTGCCGACCTTCTTCCGGGTCATCTGCACCAGCCCCAGCGAAGTCACCTCCGCCACCTGGTGCCGGGTGCGGTCCCGGCCGAGACACTCGGTGAGCCGCCGCAGGACCAGCTCGCGGTTGGACTCCAGCACCATGTCGATGAAGTCGATCACGATGATGCCGCCGACGTCACGCAGCCGCAACTGGCGCACGATCTCTTCGGCCGACTCCAGGTTGTTCCGGGTCACCGTCTCTTCGAGGTTGCCACCCGAACCGGTGAACTTGCCGGTGTTGACGTCGATGACGGTCATCGCCTCGGTGCGGTCGATCACCAGGTAACCACCGGAGGGCAGCCACACCTTGCGGTCCAGCGCCTTGGTGATCTGCTCGTCGATCCGGTAGTCGGTGAAGACGTCACCGGTGCCGACATAGCGCCTGAGCCGCGCGGCCAGGTCGGGCGCGACATGGCCGACGTAGGCGTTGATCGTGTCCCACGCGATGTCGCCCTGCACCTCGAGCTTCGCGAAATCCTCGGTGAACAGGTCGCGCACGACCTTCACCAGCAGGTCCGGCTCCTCGTACAGCATGGTCGGCGCGGCCGACTTCTTGCCGCCCGACACCGAGTCCGCCTTCTCCTTGATGACCTCCCACTGGGCCTTCAGGCGGCGGACGTCACGCTCGAGCTCCTCCTCGCTGATGCCCTCCGACGCGGTGCGGATGATCACGCCCGCGTCCTCCGGCACGATCCGCTTGAGGATGTCCTTGAGCCGGCGCCGCTCGTTCTCGGGCAGCTTCCGCGAGATCCCGGTGGCGCCACCGGCGGGCACGTACACCAGGAACCGGCCTGGCAGCGAGATCTGTGTGGTCAGCCGGGCGCCCTTGTGCCCGACCGGGTCCTTCGTGACCTGCACCAGCACGTTGTCACCGGTGGACAGCGCCTGCTCGATCTTGCGGGACTTGCCCTCCAGCCCGGCGGCGTCCCAGTCCACCTCACCGGCGTAGAGCACCGCGTTGCGGCCGCGGCCGATGTCGACGAACGCCGCCTCCATCGAG
This sequence comes from Amycolatopsis sp. GM8, assembly GCF_021653975.1. Lineage (GTDB taxonomy): Bacteria > Actinomycetota > Actinomycetes > Mycobacteriales > Pseudonocardiaceae > Amycolatopsis_E. The sequence goes on from NZ_JAJKFK010000005.1 coordinate 51,406, forward strand.
GGCAGCACGTTCTGCACGCGGCCGAGGTACACGTTCCCGACGATCGAACCGCTGCCCGCGGCGGTCACGAAATGCTCGACCAGCACGCCGTCCTCCAGCACGCCGATCTGGGTGTGCTCGCCGCGCTCGGACACGACCATGGTGCGCTCGACGGCCTCGCGCCGGGCCAGGAACTCGGCCTCGGACAGGATCGGCGCACGGCGGCGGCCCGCTTCGCGACCGTCCCGGCGGCGCTGGCGCTTGGCCTCCAGCCGGGTGGAGCCGCGCACGCTGCGGACGCCGTCGCCCTTGTCGGGCTTGGCTTCCTTGCCGTTCTTCTCGTCGCCCTTGCTCTCTCGGACGTGCACGACTGTGTTCGGCGGGTCGTCGCCCGTGGTGGCCTCGGCCGCCTCGTCCTCGGCGCTCTTGCGGCGACGACGGCGGCGCCGGCGACGGCTGCCCCCCTCGTCGTCGGAGTCTTCGTCCTCGCCGTCGGCTTCCGCCTTCTCCTGCGGCTGGGACTCGTCGGCCTGGTCGGCGTTCTCGTCCTCGCCCGCTGGGCCCTCGTCGCCGCCCTTGCCACGGCCCCGGCCACGACGGCCACGACGGCGGCGGCGGCGACCGTTCACGTCGTCGCCGTCGTCGTCCTTGTCGTCGCGCTCGTCCCGGTCGCGCTCGTCCTTGTCCCGCTCGACGGGCTCGGGCCGTTCCTCCTCGACCGGCTCCTCTTCCCGCTGCTGCGGCGCGGGCCGCGCGGCGGGCGGCTCCGGCGGCAGGAACACCGGCGAAGGCGCCGCGAAGACCGGCATCCGTACGGACGGCCGCACGGGCTCGGGCTCCGGTTCCGGCTCAGGCACGACGGCGACAGGCTCGGGCACCGACACGGCGGGCTCAGGCACTGCGGGTTCGGGCTCGTCGGCCGGGGCGAACGCCTCGGCCACCTTGATCGCCACATCCCGGGGCACGCTCGACTGCACGCTGCGCACGGGCTCGCCGAGGTCGGTCAGTTTCGCCAGCACGTCCCTGCTGTTCAAGCCGAGCAGCTTCGCCAGGGCGTGCACCCGGACGCGCTCGGGCAGTTCGCCCAGCGGGTTGTTGGGTGCGGCGGTGTCCCCGCCGGTCTGCTCGGCGGGTGTTTCCGCGTTCGTCATCTGTCTCCTCCGCCCCCGGGCGCGTCTACCAGCGCAAACGCTGGAAGGACGCGGCCGCGCAGGGGCCCCTTCCTGTCTGTTCCGCCGCGGTGGTCACCGCTGACGGGAATCCTTGCCTCTTCGCCACGACGACGCCGGAACCCCGGCGGCCGTCGACGGCAGGTCTGCTCGGTCACGTGCCGGCCGAGCCGGCGGCTTCCCGCTCCGCCTGCCATGTCGTCGAGCCACCCGCGGGGGGCGGCGACGACGTGGCGCTCTTCCCGCACGTCACCGGGCCATCGGTGCCGGTTCGCACCTCGTTCGACGGGCGTCCCGGCCCAGCGGCCACCCCGAGTATCCCACACGGGCCCGGCCGGGAGGCGCGCACGCACCTTCGGGGCGAGCCCGGCCGTTCCGCTTGTCGGTACTCCGGCGGTGCCCTAGCGTGCGCCTGTACCGCTGGTCCCTGGAGGTTCGTGCCGTGTCCGGGTTGGGACGGTCACTCGCGCTCAGCATGGGTGCGCTGCTGCTGACCCCCGTGCCCGTACCGGCCTTCGCCGACGCGGCGTGCGGGGACGCCGGGCGTGTCGTGCGGTACCTCGTCGTGCTGGATCGCGGCACTTCCGAGCAGGAGGCCGGCAGCCAGGTCCGGGCGGCCTGCGGGGAAACCGCGATCTACTATCCCCAGGTCAGTATAGGTGTGGTGAAGTCCGCCGATCCGCGTTTCGCGGCGAACTTCGGCCCCGCTCGCGTGTTCAGCGCGCAGCAGCTCCGGCACACCCAGCGGCGCCCGGAACTCCCGGCCCGGCGAGGGACTCCGGTCGCGGACCGGACCGATCAGCAGTGGAACCTGACCATGATCGACGCCAACGGGTACCGCGGCAGCCCGGACGTCGTGGTGGGCGTGCTGGACTCCGGAGTCGACGCGGATCATCCCGACCTGGCGGGCGCGGTCGACCGCGCGGATTCCGCCGGCTGCCTGACCGGCGTGCCGGATACTTCGCCCAGCGCGTGGGCGCCGACGACGTCCGCGCACGGCACGCACGTCGCGGGGATCATCGCCGCCGCGGACGACGGCAAGGGCATCACCGGGGTCGCGCCCGGGGTGCGGGTCGCGTCGGTGAAGGTGATCGACGACAGCGGGTACGTGACGCCCGAGGCCGCGGTGTGCGGGCTGATGTGGGCGGCCGCGCGGCACTTGCCGATCGTCAACACCAGCTTCTCGATCGACCCGTGGAACGTGCCGTGCTCGCGACGCGCGGGCTACCAGGTCGTGCACGAGGCGATCGCCCGCGCGGTCGAATACGCGACGGCGCAAGGAACGCTGGACATCGCGGCGGCCACGAACGAAGCGGTCAACCTGACGCCTTCGCCGGGTGCCGGCGCGCCGGCGTCATCGGGGTGCGAGGAACTGCCCGCGGGGCTGCGGGATCCGGTGACCGTGTCCGCGGTCGGCCCCGACGGGACGAAGGCGGGCTACAGCTCCTACGGGCTGGGGGTCGTGGACCTCGCCGCGCCCGGCGGGGCGGGCGACGACTGCGTGCTGTCCACGGTGCCCGGCGGCTACGCGAAGATGTGCGGCACGTCGATGGCCGCGCCGCATGCCGCGGGGGTGGCCGCGCTGGTCGCCTCGGCCCACCCCGGGTTCACCGCCGGGCAGCTGCGAAACGCGCTGTACCAGGGCGCCCGGCCGATGCCGTGCCCGGACGACTACGACCTCACCGGTGACGGGCGGCAGGACGCGTTCTGCGCCGGATACACCGGGTACAACGGTTTCTACGGCCGCGGCATGGTGGACGCGGCCAGCGCGCTCAGCGCAGCAGCAGGTGGCTGATCCGCCGCGCCGCACCCCAGACCCCGACCGCCGCCAGCACGACCAGGTACGCCAGGTGGCCGAGCATGCCCCAGCTCAGCGCGCCGACCGACAGCTGCCGCATCAGCTCGATGCCGTGGTACAGCGGGAAGACCTGCACCACGATCCGTAGCGCCTCCGGGTACACGGTCAGCGGGTAGAACGTCGTGGAGAACAGGAACAGCGGCATCAGCGCGAGGTTGATGAGATCGAACTGCGAGGGCGAGCGCAGGAAGGTCACGCACGCCATGCCGATCGCCGCGAACGCGAACGCCACCAGCACCGCGACCGGGATCAGCAGTACCGCCCACGGCGAGGTGACCAGCCCCATCGCGAGCATCACGCCGAAGAACGCCACCGCGTACAGCCCGCCGCGCAGCACCGCCCAGCCGATCTCGCCGATCGCGATGTCCAGCGGGCCGATCGGCGTCGCGAGCATCGCGTCGTACGTCCGCGCGTACCGGAACTTGAAGAACACGTTGAAGGTGCTGTCGAAGATCGCGCCGTTCATGGCGGACGAAGCGAGCAGCGCGGGCGCGACGAACGCGACGTAGCTCATCGGCCTGCCGTCGGGGCCCGCGACCTCACCGACGAGCTTGCCGAAGCCGACCTGGAACGCCAACAGGTAGAACAGCGGCTCCAGCACACCCGAGACGAAGACCAGCCACATCCGGGAGTAGGCGAGCATCGAGCGTTCGACGAGCTTGCTCGCCCGGCCCGCGTAGAGGCCCGGCGGCAGGATGCGCAGCAGCAGCCCGCGCCGCTGGTCGAGGACCGTCATCAGAGCACCAGCCGGCGATAGAAGTACTTGCGGGCGAAGAACACGCCGACGGCCAGCAGGGCGGCGAGGAACGCGACGTGCCCGGCCATCGCCAGCGGGCCGACGCCGCCGAGGGTGACCCCGCGGGCGAGCTCGTTTCCGTGCCACAGCGGGGAAATCCAGGCGAGCCAGCGCAGCGCGATGGGGATCTGTCCGATCGGGAAGAAGGTGCCGGCGAACAGCGACATCGGGATCACCACGAACCGGAACAGCGCGTTGAACCGAACACCCTCGTCGTAGGTGGTCGCCGCGAACGCCGTGACCGGTGCGGCACAGGCCAGTCCGGTGAGGATCCCGACCAGGATCACCAGCAGCGCGCCGGCGTTGAGCCACGCACCGAAGGCCAGCGCGATCAGCGCGTACACCGATGCCGACAACAGCAGCCGCAACGCGACCCACAGCAAATGCCCGCCCAGCAGCTGGCCCGGCGTCACCGGGGTGGCCGTCACGGCGAGATAGTCCTTCTGCCACTTGAATCCCGACAGCACGGGATACGTCGACTCCCCCACCGCGCTCTGCATCGCCGCCGAAACCAGCAACGCGGGCGCGATGTACTCCAGGTACGACACCCCGCCGGTCGCCGGCCCGGCCTGAACCTGCGAGCCGAAGCCCAGCCCCAGCGCGACAAGGAAAAGCAGCGGCTGCAGGCCCGAGGAGTACAGATTGGACTTCCAGTACCGCCGGTACCACGCCCAGCTGCCCTCGACGCGCAGCCAGGCCGCGCGCCAGGAACCGACCACCTGCCCCGTGGAGACGACCATCAGTCCACCAGCGTCCGTCCGGTCAGCCGGAGGAACACGTCCTCCAGGGTGCTGCGGCGGACCAGGGTGGACAGCGGCCGCAGCTCGCGCGCGTGCACGTGTTCCAGCGCCGTCTCACCGCTGCCGGTGTACAACAGGATCCGGTCCGGCAGCACCTCGGCGCGCTCGGCCAGGTCCGTCAGGCGCTCGGGCGGCACCTCGTGCCCCGGCGGGAATCGCAGCTCCAGCACCTCGCGGGTGGAGTACCGCGCGATCAGCGCCGCAGGGGAGCCCTCCGCCACGATCCGGCCGCCGTCCATCACGACGAGCCGGTCGCACAGCTGTTCCGCCTCGTCCATGTAATGCGTGGTGATGATCAGCGTGACGCCCTGGGCCTTGAGCCGGAACAGCCTGTCCCACAACAGGTGCCGGGCCTGCGGGTCCAGCCCCGTGGTCGGCTCGTCGAGCAGCAGCAGCTCCGGCTCGTTGACCAGCGAGCGGGCGATGGTCAGCCGCCGTTTCATGCCGCCGGACAAGGGTTCCACCTCGTCGTCGGCCCGGTCGGACAGCTGCGCGAACTCCATCAGCTCATCAGCCTTGCGCCGGGTCTGCGCGCGGGACAGGCCGAAATACCGGCCGTACACCTGGAGGTTCTGCCGCACGGACAGCTCGACGTCGAGATTGTCCTGCTGTGGCACCACGCCCAGCCGCGCGCGGATACGCGGGCCGTCGGTTTCCGGGTCCAGCCCCAGGACCTTCAGATCACCGTCCGAACGCGGTGAGACGCACGCGATCATGCGCATCGTCGAGGACTTCCCGGCGCCGTTGGGGCCGAGAAAGCCGAACGACTCGCCCCGGCGGACCTCGACGTCGATCCCCCGGACGGCTTCGAACTCGCCGAAGCGCTTCGTGAGCGCCTTGGCCTGGACCATGGTCGGTTCTTCGTCCACCCTGGGAACACTAGGCGGGGGTACCGACAGTTTTCGACCGGATTACCGCCGGGCCCGGGACGCGACAACGTCCCGGGCCCGGCATCAGCTCACAGGTCGGGGAACCACAGCTTCAGCTCGCGCTCGGCGGACTCGGGCGAGTCCGAGCCGTGCACCAGGTTGAACTGGGTCTCCAGCGCGAAGTCGCCGCGCAGGGTGCCCGGGGTGGCCTTCTCCACCGGGTCGGTGCCCCCGGCGAGCTGCCGGAACGCCGCGATCGCGCGCGGCCCCTCGACCGCGATCGCCACGAGCGGGCCCGAGGTGATGAACTCCAGCAGGTCGCCGAAGAACGACCGCTCCTTGTGCTCGGCGTAGTGCTCCTCGGCGAGGGCGACCTCGACCGTGCGCAGTTCCAGTGCGACCAGCTTCAGGCCCTTGCGCTCGATCCGCGAAATGACTTCGCCGACGAGACCGCGCTCGACGCCATCGGGCTTGACCAGAACCAGCGTGCGCTCACTCACGACTCTGCTTCTCCTCTAATTACTTTTTGACGGTGCCGAAAGCCTAGCGGCCTCAATGACGCTCGGGCCGGAGGGTCTTCGACCAGAGCGAAACGCCCTTCCCGTCGCGCAGATCCACGGTCAGTTCGCCACCCGGACCATCCACGTTCAGCTCCCCGAAATGCTGGAAACCTTCCATCGGCGAAGCGTTGGCGACCGGCGGCGCGTGCACGAAAACGGCTTCCGGGCCGAACGTCGGATCGAGTGTGTTCGGGCCGAACGCGCCGGCGTGCAGTGGACCGGAAACGAATTCCCAGAACGGCGAGAAATCACCGAACGCGGCGCGGTCGGGCGAATAGTGGTGGGCGGCGGTGTAGTGCACGTCGGCGGTCAGCCACACGACGTTCGGCACGCGCCGGATCTGGTGCAGCACCCAGGCGATCTCGGTCTCGCGGCCGCCGAGCGCGCCGGGCAGCGCGTTCGCGACGCCCTCGATGTCGGCGCCGTCCGGCACGACCAGCCCGACCGGCAGGTCGTTCTGCACGAACTTCCAAGTCGCGGTACTCCGGTTCAGCCCCTCGACGAGCCACTTCGCCTGCTTGTCGCCCAGGATGTGGCCCGGCTTGGTCTGGTCGGCGGTGTTGGCGTCCTTGTAGCTGCGCATGTCGAGCACGAAGATCTCGATGTGCTTGCCGTAGCGGAAGCTGCGGTAGACCCGGCCGTCGACGGCGAGCTTCGCGTCGATCGGGTGCCACTCGTGGAAGGCCTGGAACGCGCGGCGGGCGAGCACGTCGACGTTCTTTTCGGTGTACTGAGCCAGATCCAGGATCTCGCCGGGGTACCAGTTGTTGAGCACCTCGTGGTCGTCCCACTGGACATAGCTGGGCACGGCGGCGGTGAAGGCCTTGACGTTCTCGTCGAGCCGGTTGTACGCGAACTGCCCGCGGTACTCGTCGAGCGTCTCGGCGACCTTCGACTTCTCGGCGGTGACGATGTTGCGCCAGATCCGGCCGTCGGGCAGCGTGACCGACTCGGTGAGCGGGCCGTCGGAGTACACGGTGTCACCGCTGTGCAGGAACAGGTCCGGGCGGCGGGCGGCCATCGCGGCGAACCCGGTCATGCCGCCGATGTCGGGGTTGATGCCCCAGCCCTGGCCGGCGACGTCGCCGGACCACAGGATGCGGGTGTCCGTGCGGCCGAGCGGCACGGTGCTGAAGCGGCCGGTGACGGCTTCGCTCGTGGCGCGGCCGTCTTCGGCGGTGACGCGGTAGTGAAAGTCGGTGCCGGGGGCCAGGCCGGGGATGCGGACCTTGCCGGTGCCGCCGGTGTCCGGCGTGAGCAGCGGGCCCCGGATCGTGCGGGCATGGCGGAAGGACGGGTCGCGAGCGATCTCGACGACCATCCGGGACGGCTTGTCGGCGCGGGTCCAGACGATCGCGGAGTCCGCGGTCACGTCGCCGGACTGCACGCCGTGCGTCAGCACGGGACGGTCGCGGCGGACGAGCGGGGCGGCCTGTGCGGTGGTGGGAACGACGAGACCGGCGGCGAGGGCACCGGCGGTCATCGCGCCGGATTTGAGCAGGGAACGGCGGGTCTGTTCGGTCATGCCCGATTTCTAGCCCGCGATCCGGACGGCCGGGCCAACTCGGGCTTTCGCGCGAATGAACTGGCCTGGGTGCCGTCCCAGCGGCGGAGGCCGTAGCCGAGGGAGCGGTCCAGGCAGATGTGGGCGAGCCAGGCGAGGCCGAGGGTGAAGCCGGGGACGAAGTTCGCGCCGGCGAAGAAGGTGAAGTAGACGAGCAGGAGCACGGGCAACGGCCAGAAATGCGTGGTGTTGTAGAACGGCACCACGCGGCGCGGCAGCACGCCCCGCTCGGTGTGGACGCCGATGCCGATGAGGAACACCAGGTCGGGGGCGATCAGGCCGACGAACAGGAGCGGAGTCGCCCAGCCGCCGTGCTTGACCGCTTCGAAGATGGCGAAGGCCAGCAGGAGCAGGCCGAAGACCCCGTTACCGGTCCGGATCGCGGTGCGCATGTCTCGTCTCCGATCACTGGTCATTTTCGAGAGCGACGCTCTCTCATGAACACAGCATCATCGGATCGACGAACATTGTCAAGAGCAGTGCTCTCGCTTTGGATCGGGGCTCGCCCTACTGCTGCTGGAAGGGCAGGGTGCCCGCGGCCATCCGGCGGGCGACCTCGCGGCGCAGCCACAACGCCCACAGCCAGAACGCGAGGAACAGCAGGCCGATCACGCCGATCGCGGTGATGAAGAACAGGAACACGATCAGCACGACCTGCAGCGCCAGGATCACCGGCACGATCCACGACCGCCGCAGCACGCCACAGCACAGGACCAGCGCGACCGCGACGGCGATCACCGTCCAGCCCTTCACGGTGCCGACGCCCCCGCCGAGCCGCGCGACCACCGGCAGCGCGAGGCCCACCGTGATCGCTTCCAGGATCAGCGTGCCCGCCATCACCCCGCGGAACGACTTCATCGGGTCCTTCGCCGGCGGCTTGACGGACGCCGCGCTCTCGGGCTGTTCCGGAGAACTCACATCGGCTCCTTACCGAACAGGGTGCGCGCCTCGCCCGCCGTGACCACCGAACCCGTCACCAGCACCCCGCCGCCGGCGAGCGGCTCCTCGGGATCGCCGGTCTCCTCCACGAGCGCGACCGCGGTCTCGATCGCCGCGTCGAGGCTCGGCTCGGCGACCACCCGGTCCTCGCCGAAGACCGACAGCGCCAGCTCGTTCAGCTCGTCGAGCGGCATCGCGCGCGGCGAACCGTTGCGGGTCACCACGATCTCGGACACCACCGGCTCCAGCTCCTCCAGGATGCCCCGCGCGTCCTTGCCCGCCATCACCCCGACCACCGCGACGAGCCGCCGGAACGCGAACTCCTCGGTGATCGTCGCCGCGAGGGCGCGGGCACCGTGCGGGTTGTGCGCCGCGTCGATCAGGACCGCCGGGGCGGCCCGCACCCGCTCCAGCCGGCCCGGCGTCTCGACCTCGGCGAACGCCTCGCGCACGGCCTCGATCACGAGCTGCCTGTCCTTGCCCGCGCCGAAGAACGCCTCGACCGCCGCCAGCGCGAGCGCCGCGTTCGCGGCCTGGTGCGCGCCGTGCAGCGGCAGGAAGATCTCGTCGTACACCCCGCCCAGGCCCTGCAGGCTCAGCATCTGCCCGCCGACCGCGATCTCCCGGCGCAGCACGGCGAACTCGCTGCCCGCGCGCGCCACCGTCGCGTCGACCTCCACCGCACGCTCCAGCAAAACCCGTTGTGCCACCGGATCCTGCTCGGCGATCACCGCGACACCGCCGGGCTTGATGATCCCGGCCTTCTCCCGCGCGATCCCGGCGAGATCGCCGCCGAGGAACTCGACGTGGTCGATGCCGACCGGGGTGATCGCCGCGACCTGCGCGTCGGCGACGTTCGTCGCGTCCCAGGTGCCGCCCATGCCGACCTCGATCACGGCGGCCTCGACCGGAGCGTCCGCGAACGCGGCGAACGCCATCCCGGTCAGCACCTCGAACTTGCTCATCGGCGGTCCGCCGGCGGCGTCCACCATGCCCACGTACGGGAGGATGTCGTGGTACACGTCCACGTATTTCGACGCGGAGATCGGCGCGCCGTCCAGCGCGATACGTTCGGTGACCAGCTGCAGATGCGGGCTCGTGTACCGGCCGGTACGCAGGCCCATCCGGGTCAGCAGCGCGTCGATCATCCGGGCCGTCGAGCCCTTGCCGTTGGTGCCCGCGACCTGCAGCACCGGATACGTCTTCTGCGGCTCGCCGAGCACGTTGACCAGCGCGGAGATCCGGGTGAGCGACGGCTCGATCTTGGTCTCGGGCCAGCGCGTGTTGAGCTCGGCCTCGACCTTCAGCAGCTCCTGGCGGGCCTGGCGCTCGGTCACCTCGGGGTCGGCCCGCTCGACGTCCTCGGGATCGTCGGGCAGCGGCCCGGCCACGAAGTTGTCGCCGGTCGACAGCTCGGCGGGATAGTCCTCTTGCACCTAGCCCAATGTAGTCGGCGTGAAGCGCTCCGCCGGTGGTGGTCGGGCGAGGGGCTGGCGGTGGACGCGGTCGATCCGGACGCGGACGCCATCGCCGCCGCCCGCGCGCTCGGCAACGGTGTCGCGTTCCGGCAGCAGGACATCACGACGGCCGACCTGCCCAGCGCCCTACGACTTCATCTCCTGCCTGGCGTCGTTGCACCACATGCCGTTCGGCACCGTGAGGGCCTCAACGGCGGCCCCGACCGGACGATCATCCCGCGCATCCGGCCCGAGACCATGACGATGACCGAGATCCGTCGCGAGTCGGCGCGGTTGCTGCCCGGCCGCGCCGTCCGCACGCTGGTGTTCTGGCGGTACCTGCTCAGCTACCGCGCTCCCCTGCTATGAACGAGGGGTGTTCGTGGAGACGTATCCGCAGCTCGCGGTCAAGGACCTGATCGACGTCGCGGGCCAGACGGTCCGCAATGGCACTCCCGGTCTCGGGCACCGGGTCGCGGCGAAGGACGCCACGGCCGTGGCGCGGCTGCGCGCGGCGGGCTATGTCGTGACCGGCCGCACCACCGTGCCCGAGCTCGCCTGGTCGGGCCGGACACCCGGCTGCGGCAACCCGTTCGACCCCACGCGGGACGCGGGCGGGTCGAGCGGCGGCTCGGCAGTCGCGGTTGCGACCGGCGCGGTGCCGGTCGCCCTCGGCACGGACACCGGTGGCTCCATTCGCATTCCGGCCGCGCTGTGCGGGGTCGCGGGACTGCGGCCGACGCACGGTTCGGTGCCGATGGACGGGATCACGCCGGTCGCCCCGTCGATGGACACGGTCGGCCCGATCGCCCGCACCGCGGCGGAATGCTTGCGAATCCACGGACTCCTCGCCGAGACGACCGCCGAAATCCAGCCGGTCGACGGTATTCGCGTGGGCTGGCCGTCCGGCCTGTGGGGCGACCGGATCGATCCCGAGGTGCTACGGCTGGTCGAGAAAGTGGCCGAGGGACTGGAAATCGTCGAGGTCGAGTTGCCCGTCTCGCGCCGCCACGCGCGCGGAACCGGTTACACCATCATGCTTTTCGAGTCCGCGCGACGGTGGTGGGCCGAGTACCAGGAACATCCGGAAGGTCTTGCCGGACGCGCGATCGGCCAGCTGCGAGCGGGTTCCCAGGTGTCCACTTCGGACTACGAGCAGGCGCTGAAGCTCGCCGGTGAGATCCGGGACGAGGTGGACGCCGTGTTCACCACCGTCGACGCCCTGCTCCTGCCGACGGTCCCGGTCACCGCCGCGCCGCACGACGCGGACACCGTCGAGGTCAACGGCCGCACCGAGGACGTCGAGACCGCCTACTACCGGCTCACCGCGCTCGCGGCCGTCAGCGGGCATCCGGCGCTGTCGGTCCCGGCCGGGCGCACCGCGAGCGGGCTCCCGGCCGGCGCTCAGGTCGTCGGGCCGCGCGGGCAGGAGGCGCTGGTCTGTTCCATCGGCGAGGCGATCCACCGGACCGGGTGAACTGCGCAAACGCCACCCGATCGGCGGCGCCACGGCTGCCTTGCGCGGGCTAGGAAAGAAGTATGCGCGTTCGTCGGGGACTCGTTATCGCTCTGCTCGCCGTCTGCACCGTATTGGTGTCGACCTTCACCGCCTCGGCCTCGCCGCGGCATTACGAGCGCTACGTCGCGCTCGGTGACTCCTACACGGCCGGGCCGCTGATCCCCTTGCAGCGCCTCGACCCGCTCGGCTGTTTCCGGTCCACTCTGAACTATCCGGCGCAACTCGCGCTGAGGCTGCACACGCGGTCGTACACCGACGTCAGCTGCAGCGGCGCCGACACCACCAACATGACCGGCCCGCAGTCGGTGACGCTGGGTGTCAACCCGCCGCAGCTCGACGCGCTGCGCCCCAGTACCGATCTGGTGACGCTCGGCATCGGCGGCAACGACTACGGCGTGTTCGGCACGCTCGTGGGGACCTGTCCCGGGCTGCGCGCGTCGGACCCGGCCGGAAACCCGTGCCAGCGGCATTTCACCACCGATGGCGTGGACGTCATCGAGGCGCAGCTGACGCAGACCCAGGCCAACGTCACCGCGGTGCTGGCCGAGATCCACGAGCGGTCGCCGCACGCGAAGGTGCTCGCGATCGGGTACCCGCGGATCGCGCCGGTGAGCGGGACCTGCCCGGACGTGCTGCCGTTCGCCGACGGTGACTACGCGTGGCTCAGCAGCGTCGAAGAAGCGCTCAACGCCGCGATCTCCGGTGCCGCGGAGAAGGACGGCGACACGTCCTATGTGGACACCTTCACGCCGTCGCTGGGGCACGACGCGTGCGCCGGCCGCGCGGCGTGGATCAACGGCCAGTACTACCAGCTCACCGCGGCGCCGTACCACCCGAACCTGTCCGGGATGACCGGCCTGGCGAAGATCGTCTACGCCGCGCTGTACTGAGTCCGGTCCACGAGCACGGCATCACCGACAGCGACCGGACCGGGTTCGACCGTCGAGCCGTAGACGCCGAGACACAGGTCCCGCTCGCGTGCGATCGTGCGGAGGACTTCGGGATCCCGTTGCGTGGTAACGGGATCCACGTTGACGATCATGCAGCGCCGGTCACGCCGGTCCACCCGCAGGCGCAGGCCGCCGACGCGCAGCACGCTGCCGACCCAGTCGTCCTCCGCCCCAGCGGGCGCGTCGATGACCAGGTTCGGCCGGAACCGCCGGACGTCCAGCGCGCCGGCGGATCCGGTGGTGATCAGCGACAGCGGCAGCGCGTCGAACGTGCCGCGGTCGAGCTTGACGGCCCGGACTCCCCCGCCCAGCAAGGCGGCCAGCGCGGGATCGATCACCTCGTACGTGCCGCCATCCGGCGTCGTGACGAAGGTCTTCGACGAATCGGGCTCGGCCGGATCGGCGAACCACGGGCGATACCGGCACAGCTCGGCGCGCTGACGGATGGTGAACCACGGGAACCCGTTGCGCGGCACGCCATCCCGGAGAAACGCCCAGCGACGGTCCCCGGCCAGGCCGTGCCAGGACACGTCCGTCCCGGCCAGCTCCTGCCCGGCCATCGATTTGACCGGATACCGCCACAACCCCACGACCGTGCCGACGGTTCGCATCCCGCCTCCGAAGGAAAGGAGGCGCCCTTGGTGCGTGGAGACCGGGACCGAGCGTGGCGGATCGGATCCGTCGCAGCGCCTCTCGGCTCCGGCAGCCCGAGCTTGCCCGGCGCCGGGAGCGACTGTCAACTGTGTACCGAATTGGTTGCGCTGTCCCCGTTCCCGTAACGCCCCCGCGATTCCGCCGATCTTCGGTGCGATATCACGAGATGACGGGATAACCAGTGGACGAGCGCGACATCGAGAACCACCCGGACCTGATGGACCCGGACTGGCAGCGGCACGCCGTGAAAGAGGCGTGGACCGAGCATCGCCGGAACCAGCGCCGGGGGCGGACAACCAGGCGGCTGGGCATCTGGGTCGTCGTGCTCGTGGTCGTGGTCGCCGCGGGGATCGCGATCTACCGCTGGGGCAAGGCGACCTCGGACCACTACGCGGGCGGCGGCGAGCCCCTCACCACGGCGACGACGACCCCGCCGAGCGACCTGCCGGACTTCGCCCGCGTCGACCTGACCCGGCCGTTCGACAACACCCCGGCGCAGAACTGGGCCGAAAACATCACGGGCCTGGTCATGCCCCCGGCGACAAAGGTCGGGACCTTCTCGGCGGAACAGGTCAAGTCCGCCCAGGACCAGGTCAAACAGGCGATCGTCGAGTCCTCGCTGGACCTCGACGTGCTTCAGCAGCACAAGTTCGAGAAGTACGTCGGCCTGCTGGCCCCGGACGCCAGGGCGGATGCCCGCGCGAACCCCACCCACTACCTGACCCCCATCGCGGACGGCAACCACCTCCTGCCCGTCCCGCCTCGGCTGAACGGCACCGCGAGCGTGCGGCCCGGCGACGAAGGCGAGTTGATCGTGCATGTCACCTACCTGGTCGCGTACGCCTTCGACCCCGGCAGCCACCAGGTCTACGGCCCAGGCGACATGGAGCCCTACGTCCGTACCGACGCGGACTACATATTGCGCTCGGGACCGCACTGGAAGAAGAGCAGCTACGGCCTCTGGCTCGGCCCGAGCAACCTCTACTTCACCGAGTCCGCGTGCAAGGCTTCGGACCAGGGGCAGATCGCGCCGGTCTTCAGCGAACCGAACTTCAACCCCACGTCCCTCACTCCCGAGCCCGGCCGGTTCGATCCGAACCAGCCCATGCCCACCGGGGACAACTGTCACTGATCCGCGCGGAGCGGGTGTGACCAATCGAACAGTGCTCTAGGGCGAGGTGCCCGAGTATCGGCTGGGCACCGCCCCGTACTCGGCGCGATCGCCGCATCCACGCTGATAGCGCTGCGTTTCGGCGAGCGGGTAGGCCCGCGGCACCTCGCGCAGGCGCTGCTCGGCCTCGCTCGCCGACCCGGTGTCGCTGCGCACGTCCGCTCGTCAGAAGGCGACCAGGGCCGGAAGATGATGACGTGACACGCAACGCGCCGAAGGCCGACATCGACGAGGCCCAGCTCGAGATCCACCAGCCCAAACAGTGGGCCGCCGGCGTGACCGGGGTTGCCGTGTCACTGCTGCGCAGCGTCGAGCAGATGGGCACCGGCCGCACCGTCCGCACGCTCCGGCTGCTCAACCAGCAGCAGGGCTTCGACTGTCCCGGGTGTGCCTGGCCCGAGCCGCAGCAGGCCGACGGCGAGCATCGCAAACTCGCCGAGTTCTGCGAGAACGGCGCGAAGGCCGTGGCCGAGGAGGCCACGAAACGCCGCGTGGGCCCGGAATTCTTCGCGGCGCACCCCGTTGCGGAACTCGCCGGCAAGACGGACTACTGGCTCGGCCAGCAGGGCCGGCTGACCGAGCCGATGGTGCTGCGCGAGGGTGGCACCCACTACGAGCCGATCAGCTGGGAAAGCGCTTTCACGCTCGTCGCCGACCAGCTGCGCGCACTGTCCACACCGGACGAAGCGGTGTTCTACACCTCCGGCCGCACCAGCAACGAGGCCGCGTTCCTGTACCAGCTGCTCGTACGTTCCTTCGGTACCAACAACTTGCCGGACTGCAGCAACATGTGCCACGAGTCCTCGGGCACCGCGCTGACGGAGGCGACCGGGATCGGCAGGGGCTCGGTCAGCCTCGCCGACGTGCACCACGCCGATCTGATCGTGGTGGTCGGGCAGAACCCCGGTACGAACCACCCGCGGATGCTGTCCGCGCTGGAGGAGGCGAAGGCGGGCGGCGCGAAGATCATCGCGGTGAACCCGTTGCCGGAAGCCGGTTTGATGCGCTTCAAGAACCCGCAGTCGCCGCGCGGCGTGGTCGGCAAGGGCACCGCGCTGGCCGACGAGTTCGCGCAGATCCGGCTCGGCGGCGATCTCGCGCTGTTCCAGGCGATCGGGCATCTGCTGCTGTCCTGGGAGGACGCCGCGCCGGGCACCGTGCTCGACCACGATTTCATCGACGGCTCGTCGCACGGATTCGAGGAGTACGCGAAGAACCTGCGCGAGATCGACTGGGCCGCGATCGACGAGGCGACCGGGCTGGAGCGGATGCAGATCGTCCGGCTCGCCCGGCTGATCGCGGACTCGCGGCGCACCGTGTACTGCTGGGCGATGGGTGTCACCCAGCACCGGCACGCGGTCGCGACCATCCAGGAGATCACGAACGTCGCGCTGCTGCGCGGCATGATCGGCAAACCGGGCGCGGGGCTGTGCCCCGTCCGCGGCCACTCGAACGTGCAGGGCGACCGCACGATGGGTGTCTGGGAGAAGATGCCCGAGGCGTTCCTGGACAGCCTGGAAGCCGAGTTCGGCATCCCGATGCCCCGCGAGCACGGGTTCGACACCGTCGCCGCGATCCGTGCGATGCGGGACGGCAAGGGCAAGGTTTTCCTTGGTATGGGTGGGAACTTCGCCGCCGCCACGCCGGATTCGGAGCTGACCGAGCGCGCGCTGCGGGCGTGCGAGCTGACCGTGCAGGTGTCGACGAAGCTCAACCGCTCGCATGTCGTGCACGGCAGGACCGCGCTGATCCTGCCGACGATGGGGCGCACTGAGCGCGACGTGCAGGCGAGCGGGCACCAGTTCGTGACGGTCGAGGACTCGATGTCGGCGGTGCACTCGTCGCACGGCCGGTTGCGGCCCGCGAGTTCGCACCTGCTGTCGGAGGTCTCGATCATCTGCCGGCTCGCCGGGGCGGTGTTCGGCGAGGGCCATGCGGTGCCGTGGCGCGAGTTCGAGGGGAACTACGACCTGATCCGCGACCGGATCGCCCGCGTGGTGCCGGGGTGCGCGGACTACAACGCCCGCGTGCGGCAGCCGGACGGGTTCGTGCTGCCGCACCCGCCGCGTGACTCGCGGGAGTTCCGCACCGGCAGCGGCAAGGCGAACTTCACGGCCAGCGAGCTGGAGTTCCCGCAGGTGCCTTCGGGGCGGTTGCTGTTGCAGACGATGCGCAGCCACGACCAGTACAACACCACGATCTACGGGCTTTCCGACCGGTACCGCGGGATCGAGGACGCCCGGCGGGTGGTTCTGGTGCACGCCAAGGACATCGCTGAGCTGGGCTTCGCCGATGGCGAGATCGTCGACCTGGTTTCGGAATGGGAGGACGGCGACAGGCGCGCGGCGGAGTTCCGGATCGTGGCCTACCCGACCGCCCGCGGCTGCGCGGCGGCCTACTTCCCGGAGGCGAACGCCCTGGTACCGCTCGATTCCGTCGCCAAGAAGTCCGGCACCCCCGTCTCCAAGGCGATCGTCATCCGCCTGGAACACCGCCTCTGACGCCCGCGCCTCGCGCGGGCGAGTCCCAGTTCCGCGCGGGCACGGACCTGGGACTCGCACACGTGGAACGGGGGATCCGCTTGATACCGCGCTCGCCGGGAAAGCGAGCCGGCGACGCGTTCGGTCGTGATGAACCCGGCGCCACCGACGTGACCGCGATGCCATGCGCCGATAGGCCCGCCCGAGTCTCGTGTTCCGCGCGCGGGACGCGGAACTGGCCCGGCGACAACACGGGACTCACGCGCACACAATGGGCGACACGCGCGGGGAACGGGTGACTCGCACACATGGAACGCCGAACTCACGCTCAGCGAACCGGGGACTCGCCCGGCGGGCTAAGTCCTGAGGTACGACGCGCCGTTCAGATCCAGGACGGCGCCCGATGCCCACTGCGAGCCCGCGAGGTAAACCACGGCTTCGGCGATCTCGCGCGGCTCGGCCACGCGGCCGAACGGGCTCTGCGCTTTAAGTTCCGCGCCGCGTTCGCCGGTCAGCCAGTCGGCGACGCGTTCGGTCGCGATGAATCCCGGCGCCACCGAAGCGACCGCGATGCCGTGGGGCGCAAGGGAAACCGCGAGCGACTGGCCCAGCGAGTGCAGCGCCGCCTTGGTCGCACCGTAGGCCGGATGGTCCGGCTCGCCGCGGAAAGCCCCCCGCGAGCCGACGTTGACGACGTGGCCCGCGACGCCACGCTCGATCATGTGCCGCGCGACGCAGAACGTCATATCGGCGGCGCCCAGCAGGTTGACGTCGACCGACTCGCGCCACATTCGTTGCCAGTGCTCGAAACTCGTGCCAGCGAGCGGATGCGCTGTCTCCGTCGTGGTCAAGACGGCGGCATTGTTCACGAGCACGTCGACGCCGCCGAGAGCCTCCTCGGCAGTGTCCGCGATCTGCCGGGCGGCGACCGTGATATCGCCCTGGACGAGCGTGTGTCCGTTGCCGGGTAAGGAATTCAGCGTCGCCTCGGCGTCGGCCTGGCGCGAGTGGTAGTGCACCGCGACACGATCACCGCGCTCGGCGAACGCGAGCGCCACCGCTCGCCCGAGCCCGGCAGCCGCACCGGTCACGAGAATGCCGCGGCTCATTTCGCGAACAACTGGGACTCGTCGCGGAAAGCCTTGAACTCCAAGGCATTCCCGGCCGGATCGTGCAGGAACATCGTCCACTGCTCCCCCGGCTCGCCCGCGAACCGCTGGTACGGCTCGATAACGAACTCGGTGCCCGCCGCACGCAGCTTGCCGGCCAGCTCGTGGAAGTCCGCGATGGACAGGATCAGCCCGAAATGTGGCACCGGGACCTCGTGCCCGTCCACCGGGTTGCGGCCGGATTCGGTGCGCGCGCCGGGCACCACGTGCGTGACCACCTGGTGCCCGTGGAAGTTCCAGTCCACCCACGCCGCGGCGGACCGGCCTTCCGGCAAGCCGAGGACACCGCCGTAGAACTCGCGGGCGCGGGACAGATCGTCCACCGGGATGGCGAGATGGAAGCCCGGGCGGGTCATCGGCTACTCCTCAGGTCGTCGTATCCCCAGCTTGACCTTCGGAACGTCCGAATGTCAACATTCGGACATGCAGCCAGCCGAACGCCGCGGTCTCGCCGAGGAGGCGGCCGACCGGATCCGTGACGAGATCTTCGCCGGGAGGTTCGCGCCCGGCAGCGCACTGCGCGAGGTCGAACTCGCCGCGTCATTGCTGGTGAGTCGCGGGTCGGTCCGCGAAGGACTGGCTGTGCTGGAGCGCGAGGGACTCGTGCGGAGCGTGTGGCACCGGGGCACCCACGTCATCGGGCTGACCGAGTCCGACATCGACGAGGTCTACGCCGTCCGCGGCGCCCTCGACCGGCTCGCCGCGACCACCGCCGCGACGCGCGCGTCCGCCGAACACCTCGACGAACTGGACCGCGTGGTCAGCCAGATGGTCCACGAGAACAACGGCGCGCGCGTGCTGTCCCTCGATCTGGAGTTCCACGAGGCCGTCTACCGCGCGGCCGGCAACCGGCGGCTGCTCGACGCCTGGCACGCCGTGCGGTCGCAGGTCCACCTGTTCCAGACCCACCGCATCCGCGTGGGTGGCGACAACTACCGGACCAACGTGTGGCGCGAGCACCGCGAACTGGCCAGGCTCATCCGCGACGGCGAGACCGAGCGCCTCGCCGAGGTCGCGGAAGAGCATGTGCACAGCGCGCGGCGCGCGCTGCTCAAGGGGCTGGCTCAGCCGCCGAAGAGCTGAATCACCTTGAGAATCAGCTCGTACACGCCGTAGGCGAAGGGAAGCCCGACCCACAGCCAGGCCAGGGTCAGCAGCCACGGCCGCCGCGAGGAGTTCATGCCGCTTCCTTTCCGGCCGCGACATCCGCCTGCGGCGTGCTCGGCTCGTGGAACGTGTGCCGGACCGGCCGGATGAACTCGTTGGCGATGAAGCCGACGACCAGCAGCCCGATCATGATGTAGAACGACGTGGTGTAGAGGTCCGGACCAACCTTCCCGGCCTGCTTCTCGCTGTCGGCGATCGCGTTGACGATCAGCGGCCCGGCCACGCCCGCGACCGACCACGCGGTGAGCAGGCGGCCGTGGATGGCGCCCACCTGGTAGGTGCCGAACAGGTCCTTCAGGTACGCCGGCAGGGTCGCGAAACCCGCGCCGTAGAAGGAAAGGATCAGGATCGCGCAGAGGATGAACACGACCTTCGACGAGTTGCCGGTGAGCGCGATGATCAGGTACAGGATCGCGCCGATACCGAGGTAGCCGCGGTAGATGTTCTTGCGCCCGATGAGGTCCGAAGTGGACGACCAGACGAACCGGCCGAGCATGTTGGTCAGTGACAGCAGCGCGACGAACCCGGCGGCCGCGGCCGCGCCGACCGGCACCGCGGTGTTCTTGAAGAAGTCCGTGATCATCGGCGAGGCCTTCTCCAGGATGCCGATGCCCGCGGTCACGTTGAAACACAACACGATCCACAGCAGCCAGAACTGCGGGGTCTTGATCGCGTTCGCGGCCGAGACGTTCGCCGTGGTGATCATCGCGTTGCCGTTGACCGCCGGCGGTTCCCACCCCTTCGGCCGCCAGCCGTCCGCGGGCACCCGGATCAGGAAGACGCCCAGCGACATGAACAGCGCGTAGACGAGACCGTGGATGAGGAACGACGTGCCGATCCCGCCCGGCGTGCTGCCGAACGCCTGCAGCATCTCGCTCGACCACGGCGAGGCGATCAGCGCGCCGCCGCCGAAACCCATGATCGCGATGCCGGTCGCCATGCCCGGCCGGTCCGGGAACCACTTGATCAGCGTCGACACCGGCGAGATGTAGCCGATGCCGAGCCCGATCCCGCCGATCAGGCCGTAGCCGAGGACCACCAGCCAGTACTGCGAGGTCGCGGCGCCGAGCGCGGACACCAGGAAACCGGTGGAGAAACAGGTCATCGAGACGAACATCGCCCAGCGCGGGCCGTTGCGCTCGACGTACGTGCCACCGAACGCCGCGGACAGGCCCAGCATCACGATGGCCAGCTGGAACGGGAGCGCGCTCAGCGTGCCGGACAGGTGCAGGGCCTTCTCCAGCGGTGGCTTGAAAACGCTCCAGGCGTAGGCCTGGCCGATGGCCAGGTGCACGGAAAGAGCCGCCGGCGGGATGAGCCAGCGACTCCAGTTCGCGGGTGCGACCGTATGGGAACGGTCGAGAAAGGTGACGGCCACAGTGAGCCTCCCCTAGGCTGGTTAGTGAGAGAGCAATCTAGTACCGAAAGTTTGTCGGTGCATCACTGACATGTGGAACTTTTGGGCAACGTCGGCGGGAGAAACGGATCATGGGCCGAGTGACCGTACGGCGACCAGTGCGAATGCTGTCGGAGAGCGGGCAGCGGCGGCGGCCCGATTCCCTCGCCGCCGAGGAACCGCTGGAGATCCGGGTCGGCGGCAAGGCGCTGGCGGTGACCATGCGCACCCCGGGACACGACGTCGAACTGGCCCACGGATTCCTGCTGTCGGAAGGTGTGCTCGGCTCGTCGGACGACGTGTTCAGCGCGCGCTACTGCGACGGTGTCGACGATCAGGGCCGCAACACCTACAACGTGCTCGACGTGACGCTCGCCGACGGGGTCGCGCCGCCGGAGACCGGCGTGGAGCGCAACTTCTACACGACATCCTCGTGTGGCGTGTGTGGCAAGGCCGCGCTCGACGCGGTCAAACTCAAGACCCGCTTCGCGCCCGGCGAGTCGACGTTCTCGGTGCTGCCGGAGGTGCTCTCCGGGCTGCCGGATGCCTTGCGGGAGAAGCAAAAGGTGTTCGACAGCACCGGCGGCCTGCACGCCGCGGGCCTGTTCCGCGCCGACGGCACGTTGCTCGTGGTGCGGGAGGACATCGGGCGGCACAACGCCGTGGACAAGGTGCTCGGCTGGGCACTGCTGCAGGGTCTGGTGCCGTTGGGCGAGGTCGGGCTGCTGGTGTCCGGACGGGCGTCGTTCGAGCTCGTGCAGAAAGCCGCGATGGCCGGGATCCCTTTGCTGGCAGCGGTTTCCGCCCCGTCCTCGCTCGCCGTGGAGCTGGCCGAGGAGAACGGGATGACGCTCATCGGGTTCCTGCGCGGCACGAGCATGAACCTGTACACCGGCGAGCGACGGGTGCTCGAACCGGCTGTGGCATGAGGTTCCGCGTCAGCCGCCGGTCGATGCTGGTCGCCGGTGCGTCCGGGCTGGGCGTGGCCGCGTTCGCGGTGCTGCCGGCCGAACCGACCGTGCAGCGGGCGGTTGTGTCCTCCTCGCGAGTGGAGCGGGTGTGGTCGGCGGCGCGCAGCCGTGAAGTCGACTTGGTGACGATGCTGCCCCCGGCGCCCGCGCCGGGCCTGCCGATGGTGCTGGTACTCCACGGTTTGCACGGCCGCGCGCAGGCCGCGGCGCCGACGGGCACGCTCGCGGAGCTGACGGCTCAGATCGCGCGCGGGGCGGTGGCGCCGTTCGGGTTCGTGGCGGTCGACGGCGGGGACAACTATTGGCACGAGAACCATCCCGGCGACGACCCGATGGCGATGCTGCTGGAGGAAGTGCCGGTGTGGCTGCGGCAGCGGGGGCTCAGCGGCGCCGACGGGTTGCCGTTCGGGGTGCTGGGCATGTCGATGGGCGGTTTCGGCGGGCTGCTCTACGCGCGCCGGCGGGGCGAGCGGCGGCAGCGGATGCGGGCGCTCGCGTTACTGGCGCCGGCGCTGATCCTGTCGTGGCAGGAAATGGCGAAGCGGGACGCTTTCCACAACGCGACGGACTGGGCGTCGATGGACCCGCTGAAACACCTGTCGGCGACGGCGGGTGTGGCGACCGGCGTCTGGTGCGGCACCGAGGACCCGTTCATCCAAGGCACCCGCCGGTTCATCGCGGCGACGCACCCCCAGGTGGCCTACACGGCGCGCGGCAAGCACGGCGACTCGTTCAACCGCACCGTGGTGCCGAGCGTGATCGGCTTCCTGGGGCGTCAGCTGGGTTAGCGGCTCGCGACCAGCACCAGCAGCAGAAGGCCACCGATCAGACCGGCGACGAAGACGGCCGCGTAGATGTTGTACCGCCGTTGCGTCGCGACGGTCCGGACTCGCCACAACGCGAACAGCCCCGCCCCGAAGGCGGCTGCGGGCAGTAACGGCAGCGCGTCCCCACGCCGTACGACCGCGGCGATCGCGAGAAGGAAGAACAGGCCCGTGAGCGCGACTGACCCGCGGTACACCCTCAGTCCACTGAGGTAGTTGGCCCGGAAGACCTCCTGGCCCGGGTCCCGCCCGGCACCCGGGCGGTTCGCGTTGTACGGGATCCCGAAGTCGTCGTCGTTCGCGTTCATCGCCGCTTCCAGTCGATCTCGTCGTAGGGAGCTTCCTCTTCGGCCGATCGCTGCCGTTCCGGCAGTGGTCGTTGCCGGTGCACCGGAACGTCCCCTGGTGTGAGCGCATTTTCGCCGACCGCCGCGACTTCGTCCCGCTCAACTTCGGACAAGGACTGGTACCACGTGATGAAGTATCGAACGTGCGTATGAAGCGCCTCACCGCAGGCAGCCGAAGCCATCGCAGCTCGCGGGGTCAACTGTCCGGCGAGCAACGCTTTCGCCATCTCCGCGAGGACCGGATTCCGACCTTTTCCCGCGACGAGTTCGAGCAGCCGGCGGCGGTCGGCAGCGAGCGCCGGGCCGACCACGGTCGCCGCGAGAACCCCGCCCGCGGCGGCCGCGACCGCCGCCCAGAAGACGTTGTCCATCATGTCTGAGATCGCATCGGCCGCGGCCTTCGCGGCATCCGCGACTCCCTTCGCGGTGCGCGCGTACTCGTCGCGAAGTTGCTCGAGTCCCTGTCGATAGCTGTCGAGGGTCGCCGCCAGATTCTTGAAATAGCCTTCCGCCGCTGCGGCCGCGTGGCCCTGCCAGTCCGCGCGGACCAGATCCATGTTCTGGCCGATGTTGCGGCTCGCGTCGCCTCAGAAGTAGGCGAGGCAATGGAAGGCGCCGGATGCCTTCGCCACCGCCTTCCAGTCACCCAGCCGGGGCTCGACCGCGCGTTCCAACGGGTTCACCCCGATCAAGGCCTCGAGGACCTCCTGGATCCACTTCGCCGGGCTCAGCAGGTCACTGATCTGGTCCACCAGGCCACCGGGGTTGCCGGTAGGCGTCCGAGGCCTTCCGTAGCTCTGTAGTCCTGGACCAGGGTGTGCTTCGTAATGAGTTCCGAAGATCAACTTGAATGCGGTGCCGACGCTCGACGGACCAACGTAGGCCGCTCCCCCAACGTTCGATTCGCCCGACGCTACCACTTTCCGCGTCTGGCTACGAACGGAGCGTAATCTACCTGGCGACGTGGTTCGCCACGACGGATAGGGACCAGAAGCCGACCACGAGGCTCGCCAGCAGGAGGAACCACCACAGGGACAGCGAACGGTCGTCGTCGCCGGTGGAGTTGGTTCGCCGCAGGCAGTAGTAGCTGAACGCGAACAGCGGGATCGGCACCAGCGGCAGCGCCGAGAGACGTACGCCCGTCGCGACGAGGCACAGCACGGTGAGCACGATCAACACGATCCGCGTCGTGCGGTGCACCAGCGGGTGCCGCAGGTACGGCGTGATGATCCGGTAGGTGAGATCGCTGATCCCCCGCACGTCCCCCCGGCCCTCCGGGACGACCGTGTCCGCGGCGGTTTCGGCCCCCTGTCCGGGGCCCGCCCCCTCGACGCTCATTCGCACAGCTTATCCACCCGCGCCCCACCCCATTCGGGCAACGGGTCATTACTCCGCGGGGGTTTGGGGGTCGCCCCCCAAGAATTACGGCGGGACGAGGCCGGCGAGCGCATCTCGCGAGCACAGCACGCCCGCTCGTCCCGTGCGAACTTAGGCGGTCTTCTCACCGCGCTCGGTGCTGCGGCGGCGCGACGGCTGCCGCGACACGATGGTCGGGTTCACGTTCTCCCGCACGGTCTGCTCGGTGATGACCACCTTGGCGACGTCGTTGCGGCTCGGGATGTCGTACATCACCGGCTGCAGGACCTCTTCCATGATGGCGCGCAGCCCACGGGCACCGGTCCCGCGCAGCACCGCCTGGTCCGCGATGGCCTGGAGCGCCGTCTTGGTGAACTCGAGCTCCACGTTGTCCATCTCGAACAGCTTCTTGTACTGCTTGACCAGCGCGTTCCGCGGCTCGGTCAGGATCCGCACCAGCGAGTCCTTGTCGAGATGCGTCACGTTGGCCACGATCGGCAGCCGGCCGATGAACTCCGGGATCAGCCCGAACTTGATCAGGTCCTCGGGCATCGTGTCCGAGAAGATGTCGCTCTCCTCGATCTCGGTGCGCGTGCGGATGTCCGCCCCGAAGCCGAGGCCACGCTTGCCGACCCGCTCGTTGATGATCTTCTCCAGACCGGCGAACGCGCCCGCCACGATGAACAGCACGTTCGTCGTGTCGATCTGGATGAACTCCTGGTGCGGGTGCTTGCGCCCACCCTGGGGCGGCACCGAAGCGGTGGTGCCCTCGAGGATCTTCAGCAGCGCCTGCTGCACACCCTCGCCGGACACGTCGCGGGTGATCGACGGGTTCTCCGACTTGCGGGCGATCTTGTCGACCTCGTCGATGTAGATGATGCCCGTCTCGGCGCGCTTCACGTCGTAGTCCGCGGCCTGGATGAGCTTCAGCAGGATGTTCTCGACATCCTCGCCGACGTACCCGGCCTCGGTCAGCGCGGTCGCGTCGGCGATGGCGAACGGCACGTTCAGCATCTTCGCCAGCGTCTGCGCGAGGTACGTCTTGCCGCATCCGGTGGGGCCCAGCAGCAGGATGTTGGACTTGGCCAGCTCGACCGGCTCGTCCTTGGCATCCTTGGGGCCGGTCTTGTCGTCGGACTGGATGCGCTTGTAGTGGTTGTACACCGCCACGGCGAGCGTCCGCTTGGCGTCGCCCTGGCCGATGATGTACTGGTCGAGGAACTCGTGGATGTCGAACGGCTTGGGCAGCTCGTCGAGCTTCACCTCACCGGCTTCGGCCAGTTCTTCCTCGATGATCTCGTTGCACAGGTCGATGCACTCATCGCAGATGTACACGCCGGGGCCGGCAATGAGCTTCTTCACCTGCTTCTGGCTCTTCCCACAGAAAGAACACTTCAGCAGGTCCCCGCCGTCGCCGATCCGAGCCATGATCGTTGACCTGTCCCCTCCGGAGCGCCGGATGGCGCGCCCTTTCCGTGTCCCTGCTCTGCCTCGCCCCTGACGGTACCCGCCCGGAGCGCCCGGCGGGAGGACCCTCGGTCCCCGAGCTACACCCCGCCAGCCACTTCCCCGCCCCACCCGCACACGGAGGCGCCGGCGCGCCGCAGCCTGACCCTAGTGCGGCGGGCCGGTGCCTGTCCGGAAGGACACGCACCGGCCCGCCGCCGGGCTCAGCTGTCGGAGGCCTTGCGGTAGGGCAGCACCTCGTCGATGATCCCGTACTCCTTGGCCTGCTCGGCCGTCAGGATCTTGTCGCGCTCGATGTCGTCGCGAACCTCGTCCGGCGTCTTGTTCGTGTGCCTGGCCAGCGTCGTCTCCATCAGGCGCCGCACCCGGCCGATCTCGTTGGCCTGGATCTCCAGGTCCGACACCTGACCGTAGGTGCCCTCGGTGGCCGGCTGGTGGATCAGCACCCGCGCGTTCGGCAGCGCCATCCGCTTGCCCTTGGTGCCGGCCGCGAGCAGCACGGCCGCGGCGGAGGCCGCCTGGCCCAGCGCCACCGTGCTGATGTCGGGGCGGATGAACTGCATCGTGTCGTAGATCGCCATCAGCGAGGTGAACGAGCCACCCGGGGAGTTGATGTAGATCGTGATGTCGCGGTCCGGGTCCTCGTGCTCGAGGTGCAGCAGCTGGGCCATCACGTCGTTGGCCGACGCGTCGTCGACCTGGACGCCCAGGAAGACGATCCGCTCCTCGTAGAGCTTGTTGTACGGGTTGGACTCCTTGACCCCGTAGCTCGTGCGCTCGACGTACGAGGGCAGGATGTACCGGGACTGCGGAAGCTGGAATTCGCTCATTTTCTTGTCTCCTGGTTACGCCCGGTCAGCGGCTGCCGTTGGGCGAGGGAAGCTGGTTCTCGCGGCTCAGCACGTGGTCGACGAAGCCGTAGTCACGGGCCTCCTCCGCGGTGAACCAGCGGTCCCGGTCGCCGTCGCGGATGATCTGCTCGATGGTCTGGCCGGTCTGCTCGGCGGTGATCCGGGCGAGCTCCTGCTTCCACTTGCCGAACACCTCGGCCTGGATCGCGATGTCGGACGCGGTACCGCCGACGCCGGCCGAGGGCTGGTGCATCAGGATGCGCGCGTGCGGCAGCGAGTACCGCTTGCCCGGGGTGCCCGAGGACAGCAGGAACTGCCCCATCGAGGCCGCCAGGCCCATCGCGTACGTCGCCACGTCCGGCTCGATGAGCTGCATGGTGTCGTAGATGGCGAAGCCCGCGGTGACCGAGCCGCCCGGCGAGTTGATGTACAAGCGGATATCGGATTCGGCATCCTCCGCGGACAGCAGGAGCAGCTGCGCGGTGATCCGGTTCGCGATCTCGTCGTTGACCTCGGAGCCGAGCACGATGATGCGTTCCTGGAGCAGCCGCTCGGACACCGAGTCGGTCAGGTTGAGCCCCGCGGTGCTGGTCCGCGCCTCGGGCTGGTGCTGTGTCACGTCTGCCTGCCTTTTCGCCGCCGTGGACTCCGTCGCAGGAGATCCACTGTGGACTCGTACAAAGAGTGAGATCTTGCCATCGACCCTAACGAACTCGGGCGGCGCAGAAGTCCTGACACCGCCCGAGTTCGCTGAGAGCTTTACTTTTCGCCGGGAGCGCCCGCCGGCTCGGTGGCCTCGGTCTCAGCCACCTCGGCGTCGACCACGGCCGGGGTCTCCTCGGCCTGCTCGGGCCCGAACAGTTCCTCCAGGTCGATCGTCTCGCCGGAGGCGTCGGTGACCGTGGCCTTGCGCACGATCGACGCGAGCGCCTTGCCGCGGCGCACGTCCGCGTAGATGGCCGAGAGCTGGCCGGACTGCTGTGCCCGCTGCACGTACTCGTCGGGGCTGACCCCGAACCGCTGCGCCTGGTAGATGATGCGCTCGGTGAGCTCGGCGTCGTTGACGCTGGTCTCCTCGTTGTCGGCGATGGTGTCCAGCAGCAGCTGGGTGCGCACCGCCTTCTCGGCATCGGCCTGCAGTTCGGTGTTGAACTCCTCGAGGGTCTTGCCCTGCGACTCGAGCACCTGCGCGAGGGCCTCCTCGCTGTGGTCGAGGTCGTGGATCGCGTCGTGCTTGCGGCTTTCCACCTCGGCCTCGACGACCTTCTCGGGCAGCGGCACCTCGACGGTCTCCAGCAGCTCGTCCAGGATCTTGTCCCTGGCCTGGACGCCCTGCTGGACCTTCTTCATCTTGGCGAGCCGGTCGCGCAGGTCGGCCTGCAGCTCCTCGATCGAGTCGAACTCGCTGGCGAGCTGGGCGAACTCGTCGTCCGGCTCGGGCAGCTCGCGCTGCTTGACGCTCTGCACGGTGACCGCGACGTCGGCGTCCTGCCCGGCGAACTGGCCGGCCACGAGCTTGGTGGTGAACGTCTTGGTCTCGCCGGCGTTGGCGCCGATGATCGCCTCGTCGATGCCCTCGACGAGCTGGCCGGAGCCGATCTCGTAGGAAAGCCCCGTGGTGGCGGCCTCCTCGACCTCCTGGCCGTCGACCGTGGCGGACAGGTCGATCGACACGAAGTCGCCGTCCTCGGCGGGGCGCTCGACGCCGGTCAGCGTGCCGAACCGGGCGCGCAGCTGGTCGAGCTCGGCCTCGACCTCTTCGTCGGTGACCTCGACGTCGTCGACGCTCACCGTCAGGCCCTCCAGCTCGGGCAGCGTGATCTCGGGCCGGATGTCCACCTCGGCGGTGAACTCCAGCACGTCACGGTCCTCGAGCTTGGTGACCTCGAAGTCGGGCTGGCCGAGGGTGCGCACCTCGCCGGCACGCACGGCCTCCAGATACTTGGCCGGGATGGCCTCGTTGACGACCTCATCGAGCACCGGCGCGCGGCCGATCCGGCTTTCCAGGACGCGAGCGGGCGCCTTGCCGGGCCGGAAGCCCGGGATGCGCACCTGCTGGGCGATCTTGCGGTAGGCGCGGTCGAAGTTCGGTTTCAGTTCGTCGAACGGCACCTCGACATTGATCTTGACTCGCGTCGGGCTGAGCTGCTCGACGGTGCTCTTCAACGTGTTCTCCTCGAGCCGTACAGGGTTGGATGACAGGCATACGCGCGCATGCCTGAAGTCCGAGTCTAGGCCAGCCACTTGACACGTTCGGGCTGGCCCTGCTCACCAGGGCCAAAGTTTACATTTGCGCTGGTCTTGTCTACCTTTTTCGTGCAGCAGATCCCCATTTTCGGCGAGGAGCCGTCGTGGCCGGAGTAGAGGTGGTGCGGGTCCCGCCGGAGGCGGCGGCGCTGCGGAAACCCCGGCTCCGGGTGCCCGATGTCGTGGCCCCCACGCTGCTGCTGTTCGCCGGGTCGCTCGCGCTGGGCATGTTCGCGGCGTGGCTGGCGCTCGAGCACCTGGCCAGTCCGATGGTGACGGTGCCGATGCACGTCGCCGCGATCTTCGGCATGTTCGTCGTGACGCACGAATGCGTCCATCACGCGATGGGCCGGCTGACCTGGCTGAACGACGTGGCCGGCCGGCTCGCGATCCCGTTCGTCTCCGTGCTCAGCGGGTTCCCCGGTGCCCGCTACGTGCATCTCGAACAGCATCGGGTGCAGGACGGCGGTGAGCACCTGACGCCGTGGAACGTGCGCGGACCGGCCTGGCAGCTCCCGCTGCGCTGGATGCTGACCGACTTCTGGCACGCCTGGGCCTATCTGCGGCGGACGGCCGGGCGGCCGCAGGCGGAGGCGGCCGAGACGCTGGTGATGCTGACGCTGCTGCCCGGCACGCTGGCCGCGGTGATCTGGGCGGGTCACGGCTGGGCGCTGCTGGTGGTGTACCTGCTGCCGCAGCGGATCGCGCTCGGGCTCGCGGCGTGGTGGTTCGACTGGTACCCGCGGCGGCTGCCCCCCGACGCCTACAGCTATCACCGCGTGCACAGCCGGCACCCGAGCCTGCCGTTCTACCGGTACCCGCAGGCGTGGCGCGCGGAGCGGATGGTGTCGCCGGCCGCACCTCCGGCGGCGTGCCCCGGCGTCTTCCACACGCTGACGGTGTCGAGCGTGCGACCGTTGACCCGCTGCGCGGTCGAGGTCGGTTTCGCGGTGCCGCCGCGGTTGCGGGACGAGTTCGCGTTCACGCCGGGGCAGCATGTGGTGCTGCGGGCGATGATCGACGGTGAGCCGGTCGCCCGGCCGTACGCGATCAGCTCGTGCCCCGGCGAGCTGCGGGTGGCCGTCAAGCGGATACCGGGCGGGCTGATGTCGACGTATGCGACGACGCGGCTGCGCGCGGGCGACCGGCTCGACGTGCGGCCACCGTCCGGCGGCTTCACGGTGAGCCCGGCGCGGGAGGTGGTCGCGATCGCGGCCGGGGTCGGCATCTCGCCCGTGCTGCCGATGCTGTCGCACCTGCTCGCGACCTCGCCGCGGAGCCGGGCGACGCTGCTGTACGTCAACCGGAGCGGCGCGGACACGATGTTCGCGGACGAGCTGAGCGCACTGGTGCGGCGGTTCGAGGGCCGCCTGCGGGTGGAACATTTCCGTACCGACGAACGGGATCCGGTCCTGCGGCAGGCCCGCTCGACGTTCGACAGCATCGCGTCGGCGCTCGTCATCCCCGACGAGCGTTACCACGCCGGCCCGCTCGATACCCGGCGGCTGGGATCGTGGCTGGACTGCCGGCTGCATCCCGCGAAGATCGACGAGTGGCTCCTGTGCGCGCCGCGGGACATCGCCGGCCCGGTGCGTGCCCTGCTCGCGGAACACCATGTGCCCGCCGACGCGGTGCGCGACGAGCGGTTCTGCGAGCCGGTGTCCTAGCTGGTCTCGCGCAGGCGCAGGGCGAGCGTCGGGCAGAGGCGGACAGCGCGTTCGGCATGGGCCCGTAGCTCCGGGTGGATCGCGGGCTCACGGGCGCCGTCTCGCGGGACCGGGAAGCCCCACGGGTCGTGGGCCAGCACTTCGGGCAGCAACTCGGTGCACAGGCCGCGCCCGTCGCAGGCCGTCCAGTCGATGTGCAGTCTCATCGTCCGCTCCTCGCTACGCAGGTGCCGCGCTGGTGCCGCGCGATCTCGTCGCCGAACACGGCGAGGCTGCTGCGCACGAACCGCGCTGTGCCGTCCGGGTGGCCGCAGGCGCCGCGGCGCTCGACCAGGTCCGCCAGTTTCCGCGCCCGCTCCGGCAAATCCGGTCCACCGCCGTCGGCGAGCGCGGTCATCGTCGCGGCCAGCGCGGGCAGGCCGTTGCGGCACGGGCCGCATTGGCGGGCGCTCTGGCCCGCCAGGTACCGCGTCACGTCGGCGGCCGCCTTCAGTCCACAGTGGACGTTGTCGAGCGCGATCACGACACCGGCGCCGATCGAGCCGCCGACGGGCACGAGTGCCTTGCGGGACAAGGGAGTCGACAGGTCCGACACCCAGGTTCCGTGGTAGCCGCCGACGAGGGCCGCGCGCAGTCCGGTCGTCGCGCCCGCGAGCAGTTCGCCGAGCGGGACACCGATCGGCACCTCACGGACCCCGCGAGGGACGGCGCCGCTGACCGTCACGAGGAACGTGCCCGGCTCCTCGGCGGTGCCACGCCGCCGGAACCACGCCGGTCCGTACCGCGCGATCTGTGCCGTGTGTGCCAGGGTTTCGACGTTCTGCACGAGCGTCGGGCGGCCGTGGACGCCGGCGCGCGGGGTCAGTTCGAGCCGGTCCGCGGGCAGCGCCGGGCGGCCCTCGACCGCGGCGACCACGGCCGATTCCTGGCCTGCGACAAAGTATCCGGGCGCGGTCACGACGGTCACCGGCATCGCGTCCCATTGGGTGCGCTCGGCCAGCGCGGCGCGGACGGCGTCGGCCGCAGGACCGATGGGGACGTACAGATAGACCTCCGCGGCGCGCACGGCCTCGGCGGCCAGTTGCAGTCCGTCGAGGACGAGATGGGGCGCGCGGACAAGCAGTGTGTGGTCCTTGTCGCTGGCCGGCTCACCCTCGGCGCCGTTGCCGATCACGACCGCCGAGCGTCCCTCGGCAACCGTGGAAATCTTGCGCCACACGGGAAATCCCGCACCGCCGCGGCCGGTGAGCCCGGCTTCCCGCAGTTCGCCGACAAGCGCTGCGGAGCGGCGCCAAGGGACTGGGCCGTTGCGCGCGAGATGGGTGGCAAGATCGGGGGCGGCCGCGTCGAGCAGCCCGGTGATCTTATGGACGAGCGCGGTCATATCCGGGCCTCCAGTTTGGTGAAACGAGTCGACAGCCGCCAGGACAGCGCGCCGATGACGGCCGCGGCACAGACCACGGCGAGCGCGAGGAACCAGGTGCTGAAAGCGTCGGTGCCGGTCCCGAGCGCGTGCGCGAACCCGACGGGCCACAGGCCGTAGGCGGTCCAATGGATCGCGCGCCAGGTCCGGTGGCCGAGGCGGTGGCGCAGCAGGCTCGTCACGACGATCACGAGCAGGATGTCGAGGGCGAGTGTGCCCAGGCCCTGCCAGAACGGCCGGTAGTTGCCCGCGAACGGCACCACGAGGTCGAACAGGCGCAGCATCGCGTACGGGTCGAACAGCAGCAGAACCACGTGCAGGGCAACGAAAACAGTGGCGAGCAGGCTGACGTTGCGATGCACCTCGGTGATCGCGAACCGTGGCAGCCACGGCGCCGGGCGGCCCGAGCGGGTCGCGATGCCGAGCACGGTCGACACGGTGAGCAGGACGAGCGCCACGACGCCGGTGCCGCGGCCGAAATCCCACAGGGCGGTATTCATGCCGCACCGCCCGGTTGACGAGCGGCCACGGGTCGGCTTGCTTCCCTGGTCAGCTCCTCCGGCCAGCCGCCGAGGACGTGAACCCGGCCGTCTGCGGCGACGAGGCGAGCGGGCACCCGGTGCGCCGCCAGCCATTCCGGTGCCGCCTCGCCGCGGACGAGGGCCGCCGTGGTGAGGGTGTTGGCGTCGACACAGCGGTCGGCGACCACCGTGACACTGCGCCAGACGCGCGGCGCGGACTGGCAGGTGCGCGGGTCGAGTACGTGATGCAGCAGGCGCTCGCCGCGACGCCAGCTCCGGCTGTTCGTGCTCGACGTCGCCATCGCGGCTCCGCTCGGCACCGCGACCACGCACGCCGGATCGCCTGGCTGGTCGACGACGAGTACCCGCCAGTCACCGGCCGGACCCGCTGTGGCGAGGTCACCGCCCAACTCCACGAGCACCCCGACGCCCAGGGCGCCTGCCGTCAACCGGGCGCACCGGTCCGCGGTCTGCGCTTTCGCTGTCGCGCCAAGGTCCAGGTGCACTCCGGGCGGCACGGTCAGGCGGCGCCCGGCCAGCTTGATTCGCTGCCAGCCCGGCGCCGGGCGCACCCGCAGCGGGATCGCCGGTCCGTCGAGCGGCACCAGCGGCAGGTCACGGTCGTAGCCGAGTTCGGCGAGCGCGTCGCCGAGCGTGGGGTCGACGTCCCCATCGGTGTGCCGGGCCGCCGCGAGCGCGACGCCGACCAGTTCGGCGAGGAGCTCACTGACCTCGACCTCCCCCGCGCCCTCGGCGAGGGCGAGTTCGGCGTCGGGCCGGAAGCGGCTGCACGCCGCGTCCACGGCCGCCAGCTCGGCTTCGACGAGCGCTCGCGCGTCGGCCAGCGCCGCGGGATCGGTGACGACGACGCGCGCCGTCGTGCTCCACACCCGCCACTGGGCGACGGTGTCGCCCGTGAGTAACGCGGTCATCACGAACCTCCCGACTGGCTGTGCGCCTGCCCGTTGTCCGAAGAGATCCCGCCACCGCTGTAGCCGGGTGCCGTTGAACTGCCGGGTGCTGTTGAACTGTCCGAAGTGGACGATTGGTCGCTCGTGTTGGTCGTAGCCGTGGTGTCGGTGACCGCGTAGGCCGCGATCGTCGCGCCCGCCACACCGGCCACCGCGATGCCGGCGGTCACGTATGCGACCCGCCGGATGCCTTTCTCGCGCCATTGTTGAGTCATGCGGCCGAGTTTCCGACGGCTTTCTGTGCCGTTCCTGTGGGAGTTATGAGGTCTAGCTGAGCTGAGGGGTTCCACAGCCACCTCACAGGAAGCACACAAGACGCCCACACGATCGGCGGCGATCGTCGGGGTGTGAACGTGCCGAAGTCTGCCCGCCGGCGCCGAGTCCGGCCGTTGCGGACGAAGCTGATCGCGGCACTGGTCGCCCTGCTCACCGTGGTGTGCGTGGTGATCGGCGTGATCAGCGAGTTCGCGCTGGGCGTGTTCCTGACCCGACAGGTCGACGGCCAGCTGCAGGACACGGTGGCACGCTCGCAGATGTTCGCGCATGTGGACAACGGCGACGCGCTCGCCGCGTCCGGCACCGCCACCGGCACCGTGCACGCCTGGGTCGGTGGCACCCAGCCGCGCGGCGCGATCCTCGACACCGGGCCGGACTCGCACCTGCCCGGCCCGCGGCCCCTCGGTGACGCGGACTTGGAGGTTCTCGGCGGCGTACCAACCACTGGCGTTGCTGAGACCGTCTCACTCTCGTTCGGCGAGTACCGGGTGCTCGCCGTCAACACCGGCCGCGGTGCCGAGGTGTTCGGCCTGCCGATGGCGCAGGCCAACGCGACGCTGCTCACCGTCGGGCTGATCCTGGGCGGGGTCGCGGCGGCGGCCGTGCTGGGCGCCGGGATCGTCGGCGCCCTGGTGGTGCGGCGGACGTTGCGTCCCCTAGACCGGGTCGCGGCCGCCGCCGCGAAGGTCACCGAATTGCCGTTGGAACGTGGTGACGTCGCGTTGTCCGTGCGGCTTCCGGTGACCGACACCGATCCGGCGACCGAGGTCGGGCAGGTCGGCCATGCGCTGAACCAGATGCTGGGGCATATCGACAACGCGCTCGACGCACGTCAGGCGAGCGAGATGCGCGTACGCCGGTTCGTCGCCGACGCGAGCCACGAGTTGCGCACCCCGCTGGCCGCGATCCGCGGCTACGCCGAGCTGACCCGCCGCTCGGGCGGCCGTGTGCCGCCGGACATCGCGCACGCGATGAACCGCGTCGAGTCCGAAGCCGCCCGCATGGGC
This sequence comes from Amycolatopsis sp. GM8, assembly GCF_021653975.1. Lineage (GTDB taxonomy): Bacteria > Actinomycetota > Actinomycetes > Mycobacteriales > Pseudonocardiaceae > Amycolatopsis_E. The sequence continues at coordinate 85,831 of NZ_JAJKFK010000005.1, forward strand.
ACCCTCGTCGACGATCTCCTGCTGCTGGCGCGCCTCGACGACGGGCGTCCGCTCGAACAGTCCGAAGTGGACTTGAGCAGGCTGGTCGCGGATGCCGTCGGTGACGCGCAGATCGCGGGGCCGGGGCACCGGTGGCGGCTCGAACTGCCCGACCGGCCGGTCGTCGTGACCGGTGACGCGCAACGGCTGCACCAGGTCCTCGCGAACCTGCTGGCAAACGGGCGCACGCACACTCCCCCGGGCACGACCGTCACGACGCGGCTCGCCCCCTTCGGCGACAGCGCCGTGCTGACGGTCACCGACGACGGGCCGGGCATCGCGCCCGACCTGCTGCCGAACGTGTTCGAACGCTTCGCCCGCGGGGATTCGTCGCGTTCGCGCGCCGCCGGCAGCACGGGGCTCGGCATGGCGATCGTCGCCGCCGTGGTCAGCGCGCACCACGGGCATGTCGGGGTGCGCAGCAGGCCCGGCCGGACCGAGTTCGAAGTGCGCCTGCCACGCACAGGTTTCGCACAGGAACGGCACAACAACGGCCAAGGTCGCACCGAGAAGGTGAGCTCATGACGACCTTCGCCCAGCCCGTGTCCGACAGCCCGCCCCAGCTCCGGCGCCGATCCGCCGACCCGCGCTGGGTCCGCCCGGGACTGGCCGTACTGCTGGCGGCGACGGCGGCGCTCTACCTGTGGGACCTGAGCGCTTCCGGCTGGGCCAACGCCTTCTACTCCGCCGCCGCGCAGGCAGGCGGCGAGAGCTGGAAGGCGCTGTTCTTCGGGTCCAGCGATCCGTCGAACGCGATCACGGTGGACAAGACCCCGGCCGCGTTGTGGCTGATGAGCTTGTCGGTACGGATCTTCGGGCTCAGCTCGTGGAGCGTCCTGGTGCCCGAGGCGCTGCTCGGCATCGCGTCGGTCGCCCTGCTGTACGCGACGGTCCGGCGCATGAACGGCCCGGGGGCCGGGCTGCTCGCGGGCGCGGTGCTCGCGCTGACCCCGGTGGCGGCCTTGATGTTCCGCTTCAACAACCCGGACGCGCTGCTCGTGCTGCTACTGATCGCGGGCGCCTACTGCACGGTCCGCGCGGTGGAGAAGGCGAGTCCGAAGTGGATCGCGCTCGCCGGGGTCGCGGTCGGATTCGGCTTCCTGGCCAAGATGTTGCAGGCTTTCCTGGTGTTGCCGGCCTTCGCGCTCGCCTATCTGGTCGCCGCGCCGGCGTCGCTCGGTAAGCGCTTTCTGCATCTGCTGGGTGCGCTCGCCGCGGTCCTCGTCTCGGCCGGCTGGTACCTCGCGATCGTCGAGCTGTGGCCGGCGGGCAGTCGCCCGTTCATCGGCGGCTCGCAGACCAACAGCATCCTCGAACTCACCTTGGGCTACAACGGTTTCGGCCGCATCACCGGCGACGAGGTGGGCAGCCTCGGCGGGGCGCAGAGCAGTGGCAGCTGGGCTCGTCTCTTCGGCAGTGAGATGGCCGGTGGTATCGCGTGGCTGCTGCCCGCGGCGATACTCGCGCTGGGCGCGCTGATCTGGCTCACCTGGCGTGCGCCGCGGACGGATCGCACCCGCGCCGCCGCGATCGTGTGGGGCGGCTGGCTGCTCGTGACCGGCGCCGTGTTCAGTTATATGAGTGGGATCATCCACCCGTACTACACGATCGCGCTGGCCCCGGCGGTGGCCGCGCTCGTGGGCATGGGTGCCGCCCGGTTGTGGGCGACGCGCGCCCATCCGGTCGCGGCGGGACTGCTCTCCAGCGGTGTCGGGCTGACCGCGCTGACGGCATTTCTCGTGCTGCGCAACGAATCGGACTGGCAGCCGTGGCTCAGGTACTTCGTGCTCGTGCTGGGACTCGCCGCCGCGGTGCTGCTGCTGGTCTCCGGCCACCTGGCAAGGACGGCGGCTCGAGGGGTGGCGGTACTCGCGCTCGTCGCCTCGCTGTCGGCGACGGGGGCGTACACGGTGGCCACCGCCGCGATCCCGCATACGGGCGCGATTCCTGCCGCCGGGCCGACGGGAAGCGCTTTCGGTGGCGGGATGCCGCGAGGCACCTTCACCGGTGGCGCACCGGCCGGCGGCGGGCGGATCGGTGGCATGGGCAGCCTGCTCGGCACCTCGACCCCGGGCGAGGCCCTGGTTTCCTTGCTGCGGAAGGACAGCACCACCTACCTGTGGGCGGCCGCGACGGTCGGTTCGAACCCGGCGGCGAGCTACCAGCTCGCGGCGAACGTGCCGGTGATGGCCGTCGGCGGGTTCAACGGCACCGACCCATCGCCGACGCTCGCGCAATTCCAGGAGTACGTGCGGAGCGGGAAGATCCACTACTTCGTCGGTGACGGCTCCTCGATGCGCGGCACGTCCGGCAGTGACGACGCGCAACAGATCGCCGAATGGGTCGCGCAGAACTACACCGCGACGACCGTGGACGGCACGACCGTCTACGACCTGACGACGTGACCCACAGGGCACTTTCACCTGATCCTTAGACGAACCACAGGCGAACAGGCCACACTGGGATCAGCGGGTGAAGGAGGGTGCCATGAGGGAGATTGCGAGCGAATCACCAACGCCGCGCGCCGGTGAGGTGGGCGCATGAGCCCTGGCAGGACTCCGGTGTGGCAGACGGCCAGCGCGCAGGGGCCGCGTACGGTGAACGCCGACGCGGTGGACGCCTACGCCGATCCCGGCACCCACCAGGTCGTGTTCGCGCTGGCAGACGGCGTGGGCGACACCGCGGCCGCCGCGCACGCCGCACAGCTCGCCGCGGCGGCCGCGGTCCGCGTCGCGGCCGCCGACGGACCGGTCGAGGCCCTGCTCGCCGCGCAGCGGGCGGTCCGGGCGGACGCCACGGCCGGCGACTGCGTGCTGGTGGTGGCGATGCCGTCCGACGGCGGCTACCGCCTCGCCTGGGTCGGCGACGCCCGCGCGTACGCGTGGAGTGGGGCCGGCCTGACCCAGCTGACCAAGGACCACACGCTCGCCCAGTACTTCCGCGACCACGACGCGACGCCCGCGCCGCACATGGAGCACATGGTGACCACGAGCGTGCGCACCGCGGGTGCGACCGAGTTCGGCCGCGCCGAGGTCCGCTCCCCCGCCGGCCTGCTGCTCACCAGCGACGGCGTGCACAAGACGCTGACCCTCGCCACGATGGCGGAGGTGCTGCGGCAGCCGGCGAACTCGGCCACCGCGCTCACCGAAGCCGCGCTCGCGGCGGGTGGTCCGGACAACGCGACGGCGATGTTCGCGGAGTTCGCGCCGGCCGACGTCCGCACGGTGCCGTTTCGCGCCGCCGCCTGACCCGGGCGGCTTCACGAAACCGTGTTGCTGGCGATGACCTTGGCGTACCAGCGCGCGGAGTGCTTGGGCGTACGGCGCTGGGTTTCGTAGTCGACGTGCACCAGGCCGAAACGCTTGGCATAGCCCTCGGCCCATTCGAAGTTGTCCAGCAGCGACCAGTAGAAGAAGCCCCTCAAGTCGACGCCCTGTGCCAGCGCCGCGTGCGCGGCCCGCAGGTGCGCGGCCACGAACTCGATCCGGTCCTCGTCGACGATCTCGCCGTCCGGGGTCACCACGTCCGGATACGCCGCCCCGTTTTCCGTGACGTACAAGGGAATGTGCGGGTAGTCGCGGTGCACCCGCAGCAGCGTGCCGGCCAGCTTTTCCGGTTCGACCTGCCAGCCGGAGTCGGTGCGCCCGGCCAGCGGGTCGGGTACGAAGTGGACCTCCCCCGCGCCGATCCACTCCGGCCCGGCCGGTTCGGTGGCGGGCGACGGCGTACGGGTGACGACGTAGCCGCGGTAGTAGTTGATGCCCAGCATGTCGATCGGCGCCGCGATGATCTCCGGATCGCCGTCGCGCACGGGGAAACCGAACGGCGCCAGGTCCGCCAGCAGATCCTCGGGGTAGCGGCCGAGCAGCACCGGGTCCAGGAACAGCCGGTTCTGCAGCCCGTCGATCTTGCGTACGGCCTCGGGATCCGGCCCCTGCACCGGATAGAGGTTGAGCGTGATACCCGACCGCGCGGACGGCGCGTACCGGCGTAGCTCCGGCATCGCGAGGCCGTGTGCCAGCAGCAAATGGTGTGCGGCCGCCGCGGCGGCGGCCGGGTCCTGGCGGCCGGGCGCGTGCACACCGGACGCGTAGCCGAGGAAGGCCGAGCACCACGGTTCGTTCAAAGTGGACCAAGACGGGACACGGTCGCCGAGGCGTTCCGCTGCCGTCGCGGCGAATTCCGCGAACCGGTAGGCGGTGTCGCGGTTCGCCCAGCCACCTTTCTCCTCCAACGCCTGCGGCAGGTCGAAGTGGTAGAGCGTCGCCCACGGCTGGATCCCGTTCTGCAGCAGCTCGTCCACGAGCCGGTCGTAGAAGTCCAGCCCGCGCGGGTTCACCGCGCCGCCGTCCGGCCGGACCCGGGACCAGGCAAGGGAAAACCGGTAGGAGCCGAACCCGAGATCGCGCATCAGCGCGATATCCTCGGCGTACCGGTGGTAGTGGTCGGCCGCCGGTTCGCCGGTGTCACCGCCGGCGACCGCTCCGGGGCGGCGGCAGAACGCGTCCCAGCTCGAATCGGTGCGACCGTCCACTGTGGTCGCTCCTTCGATCTGGAAGGCGGCGGTGCTGGCGCCCCACAGGAAACCCGGGGGGAACTCGAGTCCCGCGGCGACCTGTTCACCGAGTACGGACATGCTCAGCCTTTCACTGCGCCCTGCATGATCCCGGCCACGATCTGGCGGCCGAGCAGCAGGAAGACGATGAGGATCGGGATGGTGGCCAGGGTGGTGCCGGCCAGCACCAGGGAATAGTCGACGTAGTAACCGCTCTGCAGCCGCTCCAGCGCGAGCTGCACGGTCGGGTTCTCGGCGTTGAGCACGATCAGCGGCCACAGGAAGTCGTTCCAGGACATCATGAACGTGAACATCGCGAGCACCGCCGCGGCGGGCCGGACGGCGGGCAGGCACACGTTCACGAAGATCCGGAACACGCTGCAGCCGTCGACGCGGGCGGCCTCGATCAGCTCGTACGGCACGGCGTCCACCGTGTACTGCCGCATCCAGAACACGCCGAACGCCGTGACCAGGTTCGGCACGATCACCGCCTGCAGGTGCCCGGCCCAGCCGAACTCCGACATCGCGATGAACAACGGGATGATGCCGAGCTGAGTGGGTACCGCAAGAGTTACAACGATGAACAGGAACAACGGGTTGCTGCCGCGGAAACGCAGTTTCGCGAACGCGAACCCGGCGAGCGACGAGAACAGGACGGTGGTCAGGGTGACCGTGCCGGACACGATGACGCTGTTGCCGAGCGCCTTCCAGAACGCGACGACATCGAACACGCGTGCCGCGTTGCGGAAGAAGTTGCCGCCCGGCAGCAGCGAGGGCAGGTGATCGGACAGCATCCCCGCGTCCCGGCTGGCCACCAGGAACTGCCAGTAGAACGGGAAGAACGACACCAGCACGAACAGGATCAGCGTCACGTAGACGAACGCGTTCGGACGGCCCAGGCGTGCGTTCATCGGATCCGCCCCATCCGCCGGGTGATCAGGAAGTTGAGCACCGCGATGACCACGATCAGCAGGAACAGCACCCACGCGATCGCCGACGCGTAGCCGAGGTCGAAGCTCTCGAACCCGGACTGGTACATGTACAGCGTCACGGTCTGGAACTGGTGGGTGGAGCCGCCGTTGTTCGAGCCGGGCATCGCGTCGAACAGCTTGGGCTCGGTGAAGATCTGCAGCCCGCCGATGGTCGAGGTGATCACCACGAAGATCAGCGTGGGCCGCAGCATCGGCAGCGTGACGCTGACGAACCGGCGGATCGCGCCGGCCCCGTCGACGACCGCCGCCTCGAGCACGTCCTTCGGTAGCGCCTGCATCGCGGCCAACACGATCAGCGCGTTATAGCCCGTCCAGCGCCAGTTAACCATTGTCGCGATCGCGAGATGGCTCGCGAACCGGTTGGCCTGCCAGTCGACCCGGCCGAGCCCGAGGCTCTCGAAGATCGAGTTCACCAGCCCATAGTTGGGGCCGAACAGGTTGGCGAAGATGATCCCGATCGCCACCAAGCTCGCCGCGTACGGCAGCAGGATCCCGACGCGCCAGCCGGTCGGCCCGCGCAACCGGGTGTTGAGCAACGCGGCGAGCAGCACGGCGATCACGACCTGCGGCCCGCTGGAGAGCACGAAGATCGACAACGTGTTCACCACTGAGTTCCAGAACTGCCCGTCGCCGAGCAGTTCGGCATAGTTCTTCAGCCCCAGGAACTTCGGGTGGTCGTCGCCGACCTCCCAGTCGAACAGAGACACATAGGCCGTGTAGAGCAAGGGAAACAGGCCGACGATCGCGAACACCACGAAGAACGGCGCGATGTACAGGTAGGGCGAAACCTTCACGTCCCACTTGGCGATCCGCTCCCTCAGCGTCGGCCTGACCGGTTCGCCGCGTGGCGCCCGCTGCCGCGGTTCGAGCGCGGTACTCGTCGTCATCTCGGCCTGTTCCCCTTGTCACTACTTGGCGATCTTGTTGGCGCCGTCGACGACCTGCTGCCAAGCGTCCGCCGGGGACTTGCCCTGCTCGACCGCCTGCAGCGCCGGGCTCGTGACGTTCTCCTGGATCTGGCCGTCACCCGGGCCCTTGTACTGCGCCTTGGTCACCTTGCGGGCCTGCTCGGCATACAGCTCACCGGTCTTGACGTCGCCGAAGTACGGGTCGGTCTGGTTCAGCAGCTCGGGCGAGGTCAGCGCCTGCGTCTGGCTGGGGAAGTTTCCCTTGGCCTGGAAGGCTTTCAGCTGCTGCTCCGGTGCGGTCAGCCAGGCGGCGAGCTCGGCCGCCTCCTTCGGGTGCTTGCTCTGCTTCGGCACCGTCAGGTAGGAACCGCCCCAGTTGCCGCCGCCGTTGGGGAACGCGTCGGTGACCGCCCACTTGCCGGCGTTCGCCGGTCCCGCGTCCTCCTTGACCACGCCGAGCATCCACGACGGGCACACGGTCGTGGCGAACGCGCCCTGGGCGAACCCGGTCTTCCATTCGTTGCCGAACGCGACGAGCTTGGCCGACTGGCCCTGGCCGATCGCGGTGGTCACCCGGTCCCAGGCCGCCTTGATACCCGGGTTGGACTCGATGGTCAGGTTGTTGCCGCGGTCGAAATAACCGACGTCGAGCTGGTTGATCATCGAGTTGTACAGCTGCGAAGACGCGTCGAACCAGGGCTTTCCGGTCTTCTGCACGTAGCTCTGGCCGGCCGCGAAGTAGCTGTCCCAGCTCGCGAACAGCGCCTTGACGCCCGCGGGATCCGAGGGCAGGTTCGCCGCGGCGAGCAGATCCTTGCGGTAGCACAGGGCGAGCGGGCCGATGTCGGTGCCGTAGCCGATCAGCCGGCCGTCGGAGTCCTTGCCGGCGTCGTACTTCCAGCCCAGCCAACGATCCGCGGTCACGTCCTTGGGCCCGATCTCGGTCAGGTCGTTGAACTTGCCGCCCTTGTCGACGATGTCGGAGAAGTGGCCCTCCTCGACGGCGGTGACGTCCTCGAGCCCGGAACCCGCCGCCAGCTTGGTGATGAGGTTCTGGTGATAGGGACCGCCCTCACCGGTCTTGTGGTGAGTGATCTTGATGCCGGGGTGCAGCCGCTCGTACTCCGGCAGCAGGGACTCGTAGCCGAACTCGGTGAACGTGCCGATGGTCAGTTCGATCTGGCCACCGGACTCGTTCGCCCCGGTCGAGGAGTCCCCACCACCACACGCCGCCAGGCTCGCGCCCAGCACCGCCAGTCCGATCGCGAAGCTCACGCCCTTGTGAAGGTGTCGCACGTCAACCCCTTGCTCTGGGTCTTGGACAGAAACTGGGAGCGCTCCCAGAACCCGAGTGGAGTGTGTTCCTTGCCACGTCCGGTGTCAAGATGCGTTAAAGTTGAGAGCGCTCCCACAGAGAGGACGTTGATCGTGACGCACAGCCCGGACGACCGGCCGACATTGGAGGATGTCGCGGCCTTCGCCGGGGTGTCCCGCTCGACGGCTTCGCGCGCCCTCAACGGCGACGCGAACGTCAGCAGCCGGGCGAAGGACGCCGTTCTGGCCGCCGCGCGCGATCTCGGCTACTCCCCCAACCAGGCCGCACGGTCGCTGGTCACCAGGCGCACGGGTGCGGTCGCGGTCGTGCTGTCCGAGCCGGAGGAGGTCGTGCTGGGCGATCCGTACCGTACCGCGGTGATGCGCGCGGGCTACCGGGAACTCGCGTCGTCGGGCAGCCAGATGGTGTTGATGTTCAACGACGGCAGGGAAGATCACGCACGCACGTTGCGTTTCCTCGAAGGCGGGCACGTCGACGGAGCGCTCGTGTTCGCGCCGCACCGCGCCGACCCGCTCCCCCGCGCGCTGCGGTTGCTGCGGCTGCCGATCGTGTTCGGCGGTCCGGCGGGGAACCTCGCGCGCGGGGTGCACGTCGTCGACTTCGACAACTCCGACGGCGCGCGGCTGGCCGTGGAACACTTGCTGGACAAGGGAAGGCGGCGGATCGCGACGGTCGCGGGGCCACAGGACCAGACCGCCGCGGTGCACCGGCTTTCGGGCTGGCGCGACACGCTGACCCGGGTCGGACTCGACCCGGCGGGACTGTCCGAAGAGGCCGACTTCACTTCGGACGGTGGCCGCGCGGCGATGAATCGTTTGCTGGTAAGGGAACCCGGCCTGGACGGGGTGTTCGTGGCGAGCGACCTGATGGCCGCGGGGGCGCTGCGCGCGCTGCACGACGCGGGCCGCCGGGTACCGGACGACGTCTCGGTGATCGGCTTCGACGACCACCCGGCGCTGGCGTCGGCGATGAACCCGCCGCTGACGACCGTGCACCAGGATCCGGCGGCACAGGTCCAGCAGATGGTCGCGACCCTGATGGCACTGCTGGCGGGCGAGGCGGTGCGACCGCGGCGACAGGTTCTGCCGGTTTCCGTGCGAATCCGGGAATCGGCGTAGCGCGGATCCGCCGGCCGCGCTGCTTCCGGCCGTGAGCGGGCGCGCGGGGTACCGTGGTCGCGTGACCGACAAGGACATCATCGGCAGAGTCGACGAGCTCATCGCCGAGGAGCACGAGCTGCGTTCGAAGGCCAGCGCCGGCGGCCTCGACGAGTCCGACCGCACCCGGATCCGGAGCCTCGAAGAGCAACTCGACCAGTGCTGGGACCTGCTGCGCCAGCGCCGCGCCCGGCGCGAGTTCGGCGAGGACGAGAACTCGGCCGACGCCCGGCCGATCAGCGAGGTCGAGCACTACCAGCAGTAGCGCGGCCTTCCCGGCTTCCGGTCAGGGCTTGAGGATGACCTTGCCGGCAACCGTGCCGGACTCGGCGAGACGGACGGCGTCGGCGACGCGTTCGAGCGGGAGCTCGGCCGCGACCCGGGTGGTGATCCGGCCGGTGCGCACGGCCTCGAAGACGGCGGTCAGGTCCTCGCGGAGGCGGGCGCGGAAGGTGTTCGCCGCGTACTTCCGGCCGGCCCAGATGTTGTACAGGTAGGCGTGGCGGCCGTTCGGCATCGCGTTCCACAGCAGCACCCGGCCCAGGATCTTCAGCAGCGGCCACCGCTTGGAACCGGTGTCGTCCCTGGTCGACGCGGTGCCGTAGGAGACGAGGGTGCCGCCCCGGCGCAGCAGCTTCCAGGAGTCGATGACACCGCGCCCGCCGACGTGGTCGAACACCGCGTCGATGCCGTCCGGGGCGAGTTCCCGGACGCGGGCGGGGACGTCCTCGGTCCGGTAGTCGATCGGGGTCACGCCCAGCTCGCGCAGGGCGTCGTGGTGCCGCGCCGAAGCCGTGCCGAGCACCCGGGCGCCGGCGGCGCGGGCGAGTTGCACGAGTGCCATGCCCACGCCGCCGTTCGCACCGTGCACGAGCACGGTCTGCCCGGCGCGGACGTGGGCCTTGCGGTGCACCAACTGCCAGGCGGTGATGCCGTTGACGACGACGGTCTCCGCCTCGGCCGGGCCGATCCCGTCCGGGACGTCGACGAGATCCGCCGCGTCCAGCACGATATGGCTCGACCAGCCGCCGATCTTCGTCATCGCGGCCACCCGGGCGCCGGCCCGCGCGGGGTCGACGCCGGTGCCGGTGACGGCGATCCGGCCGACCAGGTCGTAGCCCGGCACGAACGGGAACGGCGGCTGGTCGAAGTACCGGCCCCGGCGCATCTGCTGCTCGGCGAAGGAAACGCCGGTGGCCTCGACCTCCACGAGGACCTGTCCCGCGCCCGGTCGCGGCACCGGGCCCTGCCTCAGTTCGAGCCCCTCGGGCTCCACTTTTCCTGGCAGGACCACTTCCCTGAGCTGAGTCATCACATTCTCCGTTAGTAGCTGTCCACCTCGTTACAGGTTCTAACTGAAGCACGATGCTGTTACAGCTGCTAGCGCCAGTGACATCGGTAACAGGTTCGTTATCACATGACGCACCTGTTAGAGGGTCAAGCTAGAGTTGAAGCGCGTCGAAAGGGGGTCGCTCGTGGAAAGCCCACGTGAGCGATACCGGGCACAGGTCCGCGCGGAGATCAAGGACCACGCCTGGGAGCAGATCGCGGCGTCCGGCGCCTCGGCGCTGTCGCTCAACGCGATCGCGAAGAAGATGGGCCTGAGCGGCCCCGCACTGTACCGCTACTTCGCCAACCGGGACGAGCTCATCACCGCGCTGGTCGTCGACGCGTACCGGATGGAAGCCGACGCCCTGCGCCACGCGACCGAGCGGACCGGGAACGAACCGCATTTCCTCGCGGACGCGCTACGCCAGTGGGCGCTCGCGAACCCGCACCGCTACTTCCTCCTCCATGGCACGCCGATTCCCGGGTACCATGCGCCGCCGGAGACGACCAAGATCGCGGCGGAGATCATGGCCATGCTGATCAAGGCGTTCAAGCACTGCGACACCGGCCGGCGCACACCCTTCGACGTGCACCTGGAAGAGCACAGTGACTGGGTGACCGAGCGCGCCGTCCCACGGGGCGTGCCGCGCCTGGCGCTCGCGTTCTGGACCCGGATGCACGGGGCGATCAGCCTCGAACTCGCGGGCCACTTCAACGGAATGGGTTTCGACCCGGCGGAGCTCTTCAAGGCCGAAGTCAACGCGCTCATCCCGATCCGGCCACCGAGTGACACCCTCTAACGGCGGTTCCAGGGCATCAGCGCCAGCCGGGAAAGCCGCATATCGACCGAATGCCGAATACGGTCATAAGCCAATTCGGCCGGTGTGCGCGCGTCAACAATACTGACCTCGTCATGTGATTCGATCATGTGACCGAGTTGTACGGCGTCCATGAACCGCGTTGGTAGCACCCGAAACCTAAGGCAGATCCCGATATTCGGAAATACTCCGAACGACTGAGTTTCGGTAGCTCAAGGTAATCGGCTGAAAACAGCCGAATGGACTGGACGCGGGCCGCCTCTTGGGTTAATTGTGTACCCCGTCCGCTCTTCACCCCGTCCCCCGATCGTACGAGAGCGCCCAGCTCCAGCGTTTTCGTCGAAAGGCAACGAAGTGCCCAAGAAATTTGGAAACATAAGTACGACCCTCCGATCTTCGCCCCGGGTCCGGCGCAAATCCAGGATCTCGTTGCGGACCCGCGTGCTCGCGATCGCCCTGATTCCGGGTTTCGTGCTGCTCGCCGCCGGCGTGGGCATCAACGCCTATCTGATCACCACCGCCGTGCAGAAACGCGACACCGCCGTGCTGCTGACCCGCGGGTACAGCCTCGCGGTGCCGTTCATGCCGGCGATGACCCAGGAACGCCGCGCGAGCATCGCCTACGCGGCCGATCCCTCGCCGCAGAACAGGGCCGCGCTCGACGCGGCCCGGAACGGCTTCAACCAGCTCCTGGCCGCGTTCGGTGAGGTGTCCACGCAGGTCGCGAACGCGATGCCGCCGGAGTCCCGCGCCTCGATCGGCCGGTTCGTGCAGACGATGGGGCAGGTGCCGCCGATCCGCGAGCAGATCGACAAGGGCCAGGTCGGCCGGCTCGCCGTGTACGACACGTACAACTCGATCGCCGACGCGATGATCGTCGCGGCCGGCGCGATCGGCCGCGATTCGACGGACAAGGACGTGGCACTGCTGCGTTCGCACGCCGCCGACCTGATGCGCGTGTCGGACTGGCTCGACCGCAGCAACTCACTCGCCCTCGCGGCGTACCGGAACGGCGGGCTCACCACCGGTGAGCTGGCCGCCTACGACTCGCTGACCCGCGCCTACCGCGCCGAGCTGAGCGGCCTCAGTCCACAGCTTCCCTTGGCGCAACAGCAGAAGATCGCCCAGTTACAGTCCTCTTCGGACTGGAACCTGCTCGGCGACGTGGAGAACGCCATGGTGCGCCAGGGTTACGACCCGCGCCCGCTCTCCCCCGGCGCCACCCCCTCGCTGCCGGTGACCATGCAGCAGTGGCAGGACGCGGTGCGCCAGGTCTCCGGCGAGATCAGCGGTCTGGGTCTCGGCGACCTGGGCAGCGCCGCGGCCGCACTGGAGAAGCGCACCGCCGACGACACGCTGCGGCGCTCGGTGATCATCGCGGCCGCGAGCCTGCTGGTCGTGATCATCGTGCTGCTGCTGGCGATCCGGTTGAGCAACAACCTGGTGCACCGCTTGCGCAGGCTCCGCGCGGACACGATCGCGGCGGACAAACGCTTGCCGCAGGTGGTGGGCCGCATCCGGGAAGGCGAGCACGTCGACGTCACCGAGGAGGTGCCCGCACTCGACTACGGCACCGACGAGATCGGCGAAGTCGCCGACGCGTTCTCCAAGGCGCAGCAGGCCGCGGTCGCCGCGGCGGTCCAGGAGGCCCGCCTCCGCGAGGGCACGAACACGGTGTTCCTCAACATCGCCCGCCGCAGCCAGGCCGTCGTGCACCGGCAACTCCAGGTGCTCGACAAGGCCGAACGCGCGGCCGACGATCCGGACCAGGTCGAGCTGCTCTACCAGCTGGACCACCTCAGCACCCGGGAACGCCGCAACGCCGAAAACCTGATCGTGCTCGGCGGCGGCAGACTCACCCGGCAGTGGCGGACGTCGGTGAGTCTGCTCGACATCGCGCGCAGCGCCGTCGCCGAAACCGAGCAGTACCACCGGATCACGTTCGGCCGCGTCCCGCAGCTGCAGGTGACGGGACGCGCGGTGGCCGACCTGATGCACCTGCTCGCCGAGCTGGTCGACAACGCGATCGCCTTCTCCCCACCGGAATCCCGCATCGAGGTGCGCGGCAACCCGGTCGGCAAGGGCGCCGTGCTCGAGATCGACGACCAGGGGCTCGGCATGCCGGTCGAGGAGCGCGAGCGGATCAACACCATGTTGGAGCATCCACCGGACTTCGGGGTGATGGCGCTGACGGGTGACTCGCGGATCGGGTTCTTCGTCGTGGCGCGGCTCGCCCGCCAGCACGACATCCGAGTGTCCCTTTTGGAATCTTCCTACGGCGGTATCCGTGCCGTGGTGGTGATTCCGAACAGCGCGCTCGCCTCGGTGAAACACCTCGAAACGAACGGCGAAAGGCACACCGACTGGTTCGACACCGTGGTGCCCGCGCAGGCGGGCGCCGCCCCGGAAATCAGCCCCACGGCCGGAACCCGGACCAAACACCGGGCCACCGTGGCGATGCTGCCCGAAGGCAACCCGGCGTGGCCCGCGCTGCCGCCGTCGGACGACCGGCCACCGCTGCCGAAACGCCGGCGCCAGGCGAGCCTCGCCCCCGAACTGCACGAGCTGCCCGAACCCGAAACCACGACCGCCGAGGCCGATCCCGACGCGACGGCCGTCGAAGCACGGAACCTGATGGCCGCCTTCCAGGACGGCACCCGCCGCGGCCGGGCCGGCGACGACGACACGTGGCTCGGCTGAGCCGCCGCGAAGACGACGAGGAAACTGTGGAACAGACAACCAGAAACGTGGACCTGAACTGGCTGCTCGACGATTTCGTCGACCGGGTGGTGACCATCGACCGGGCCGTGCTGCTCTCGGCCGACGGGCTGCTCATGGGCCGCTCGCACGGACTGTCCGAAGAGGACGGTGAGCACCTGTCGGCCATGGCGTCCGCGTTCCAGAGCCTTTCCCGTGGCGCCGCCCGGCATTTCGACGGCGGCGGGGTGCGGCAGACGCTGGTCGAGATGGACAACGCCTTCCTGTTCGTGATGGCCGCGGGCCGCGGCGCATGCCTGGCCACGCTCGCCGGGCACGGGGCCGATCTCGGCCTCGTCGCGTACGAGATGAACCGCCTTGTGCAACGGGTCGGTGTGAACATGTCGGCGCCGCCGCGGCCTGCGGAAGTGCCGGACGGCGGGCCCCATGACCGGCGGTGAGGCTGATGGACGATCCGGCGCACGACGAGTCCGGTCCGCTGGTCCGGCCGTACTTCCTGACCGGCGGGCGCAGCCGCCCCGCGCGCACCGACCTGGAGATGATCACGCTGGTGGTCACGGTGACCGAGCGGATCCGGGAGACGGTCAGCCCCGAGCACGAACAGATCGTGCGGCTGTGCCGCGACCCGTGCTCGGTCGCCGAGGTCTCGGCGCTGACCGACCTGCCGCTGATGGTGGTGAAGGTGCTGCTGAGCGACCTGATCGAGCGCGGGTACCTGATCCACCGGTCCCCGCCCAGCACGGAAATCCCCACCAGAGAACTACTCCAGGCGGTCCTCGATGGCATTAGAAGGCTCTGAGCGCACCGCCCCGGCGCTGGCCACGGCGGTGAAAATCCTGGTGGCGGGCGGGTTCGGCGTCGGCAAGACCACCATGGTCGGCGCGGTGAGCGAGATCCGCCCGCTGCGCACCGAGGAGATCCTGAGCGACGCCGGATCAGGGGTGGACGACCTCAACGGACTCGAGGCCAAGACGACCACGACGGTCGCCATCGACTTCGGGCGCATCACGATCAGTCCCGAACTCGTGCTCTACCTGTTCGGAACGCCGGGCCAGCAACGGTTCTGGTTCATGTGGGACGAACTCGCTCGCGGCTCGCTCGGCGCGGTCGTGCTCGCCGACACGCGGCGGCTGGACACCAGCTTCGCGGCGGTGGACTTCTTCGAGCGCCGGGGCGTGCCGTTCGTCGTCGGGGTCAACTGTTTCGACCACGCACCCGTGTACCACGCCGCGGAAGTGCGCGACGCGCTCGATCTGGACCAGGACATCCCGGTGGTCCTGTGCGACGCGCGCCGCCGCGAGCCGGGCAAGAAGGTGCTCGCGACCCTGCTGGAACACTTGATGAAACTCGGCGACCGGCAGTGGGCGGGCTACCAGCCGGGCGCCGCCCGCTGAGCGCGTCGCCCATTCCGCCGTCGACCAGCCAGAGCTCGTCCTCGGCTCGTACGGGATGTGCTCCACCTGGGCACGCTGGATCGCGAACTTGTCCTTTAAATGCCGAAGACCACGACGAGGGGCCACCAATCCGAGGCCAGACAAACCCGGTATGCCGCCGCAACAGGCCGCGGGCCTGCCCCCGGGTGGCACCGCTCCCCTTCCGGTGCTCTAGTGGACGCATGTCCACTGCACCCTCGGATCCACACCGGCAGCGTGAGGTGGCGGAGTCGTTCGGCGCGGAGGCCGAGCGCTACGACCGGACCCGGCCGAGCTATCCCGAGGCCATGGTGGCGGCGATCGCCGCCGCCAGCCCCGGACCGGACGTCGTCGATGTCGGCTGTGGCACGGGAATCGCGGCGCGGCAGTTCCAGGCGGCGGGCTGCCACGTGCTCGGCGTCGAGGTGGACGAGCGGATGGCCGAACTGGCGCGGCACCGCGGTCTCGACGTGGAGGTGACGACCTTCGAAGCGTGGGATCCGGCCGGCCGGAGCTTCGACGCGGTGATCGCCGGGCAGGCGTGGCACTGGGTGGATCCGGTGGCAGGAGCGGCAAAGGCGGCCGAGGCACTGCGCCCCGGCGGCCGGATCGCCTTGTTCTGGAACGCGTTCGAGCCACCGCCCGGTCTGGGCGAAGCGTTCGCCGCGGTCTACCGCCGGATACTGCCCGACTCCCCAGCAGGCCGAGTGGCGCTGCCGGGCGTGGACGCGTATTCGGCGTTCTTGACGAAGGCGGCCGACGGCATCGCACAGACCGGCGCGTTCGGCGAGTCCGAACGGTGGCGGTTCGACTGGGAGCGGTACTACACCCGCGACGAGTGGCTGGAACTGGCGCCCACCTTCGGCGGCGCCAGCGGATTCCCGAAGTCCACAGTGGACGAACTACTGGCCGGCTTCGCCGCCGCGATCGACGAAATCGGCGGCGGCTTCACGATGCGCTACAGCGCGGTGGTGGTCACCGCGGCCCGATCCTGACCAGCCGGGCCCCGCGGCCAGGATCTCGACCCGCTGCCGCACGAGCGAAATGTGTGCCCCCCCTCCGGCGAATTTCGACTCTTTCGTGCGAATCGACCGCTGGCGGGGGTGCTTGCGATAGCGCAGCGTCGGCGCGTCGACCAGAACTCCCTCGGCGACCGCCGACGCCGCCATGAGCAGGCCGGTGTCCTCCATGCCGTGCAACGCCGTCCAGCCGCCGAGCTCGACCACCAGCGCACGCCGCCACATCGCCCCGGCCGGGTGGACGGGAAGCCGATCGTTCCCGGGATCGTTCAACCACGCGTCGGACAACGTTCCCCGCGCCAGCACGCCAGGAGCGAGCGACAGCTCGTGTTCTCGCAAGGAACCGTCTGGCAGGAGATCGCGAGCGTGGCCGACCGCGAACCCCGCCGCCGGATGCGCTCGCATCGCCGACACCAGTAGCCCGATGGCGTCCGCCTCCAGGAGATCGTCGGCGTCGAGGTTCTGCAGGAGCGGCGCTTCGGCCCGCGCCGCCGCGATGTTCCGGGTGATCGCCGGGCCGGTGAGGTCCCGATTGCTGTCCACCAGGACCCGGTCGTCGTCCGCCGCACCGGTCAGTTCCAGCACGGTGCGGACGGCGGAATCGTTGACCCCGTCGATCTGGACCAGCCATCGCCACGACGGATGGGTCTGCGCCCGCAGCGACGCGTAGGCCGCGGGAAGGAAGGACGCATAGGCAGCGTGCACCGCGGTCACCACGTCAACCCACACCGCTTGTGTTTACCACTTACCCAGCCACCGAGTGTGGTAAGTAGTGGGTCGATCACACTTGGTGGAGGGAAACATGGACGAGAAGGCCCTCGTGGACAGCCTGCGCCAAGCGGCCACCACGGGCTCACGCGAGCTGGACCGCATCTGCGAGTCGGCCGCGGCCGAGCTGATCACGGCCGGCGCGGAACCACCGTTCCAGGTGCACTCGGCCGACTTCGCGGCCGATCCCTTCCTCATCTGCGCCGATCGGTACTGGCGGCTCCGGTTCCTCGAACTGCCCACCGTGGACACCGCCGCCCGCTGCGCGGACTGGCTGGCCCGCTCGGTCGACGACGGCCACCGCACGGTGGTCACTCAGAAATGGGCGCTGGGCTACGGATTCATCACCAGGGACAACGTCGAGGCCGCCGGGGAGCTCACCGAAGCCAGCGGCTGGATCCTCGAAGAACACCGGGGATCGGCCGCGATCGCCTTCTTCGCAACGCTTTACCACGCCGCGAAGCTGCGGTCGAACTTCGCTTTCGACGAGCTGCGCAGGTTCCTCGATTCGTCGTTGCTCGCGCTCGCCTGTCACGAATACCGTACGGATCCGCTTTTCGTCGCGCTGGAAGCGCTTTCCGCCTTCGGCAGCCGGACGATCACCACCGCACACGCCCTCACCCGGCTGGAATTGGCCTGGACCTTTCCGGGCCGGACGGAGCACGTGCTGGACGTTTGTCTACACGGGATCTCGGCCTCGCCGCCGTTCGAGGGCAAGGGCGAACTTCTGTGCGCACGAGCCGAAGAGGCCGTCGAGGCGTTCCCCGAGAACCACATTTTCCGTTTCCGCCTCGCCGCCGGGCAGCGGATGTGCGGCGATCACGACAAGGCACTCGACAGCATCGACACAGCGCTCCTGCTGCTGCCCGCGACCGGGAACCGCGGCAGCCACGAACTCCTGCAGGAACAGTTCCTCCGGGAACGCACCACGATCGAAACAGGCCTGCAGCTGGCCGCGTGGTCGGATGAGCAGCAGCGGCGCTGGACCGAACAGGAAGCCGGCAACGCCGAGCTGCGCCGCACCGTGGCGACCTCCACCGTCCGCGCCATGGAGCTGGTCACCCTCTTCACCGCCGCGATCGCGTTCGCCGTCGGGTCGCTGCAGGTCACGCTGGCCGGGACGCTCTCGGTCGGCGACCGGATCGGGATCATCGCGACGTTCGGCGGCGGCCTGCTGGTCTTCGCGCTGCTCGTCATCGGCGGTACCTGGTGGCTCACCCGGCGTCGCTGACACCATCGGGGGCCCAATCTTGATTCATTCAAGATTATGCGGCAGACTGCGGGGCGTGCCGACGACTTCGGACTTCGAGCGCATGCTGCGCGGGGCGGCTCTGCGGGTGACCCGCCCCCGGTTGGCTGTGCTGTCCGCGGTGCACGACCATCCACACGCGGACACCGGCTCGATCATCGATGTCGTGCGTGCGGATCTCGGCGAAGTCTCCCACCAGGCCGTCTACGACGTGCTGAGCGCGTTGACCGCGGCCGCCCTGGTGCGGCGCATCGAACCGACGGGCTCCGTCGCACGCTACGAAGCGCGCGTCGGAGACAACCACCACCACGTCGTGTGCCGTTCGTGCGGCGCCATCGAGGACGTGGACTGTGCCATCGGCGCGACACCGTGCCTGACCGCGTCCGACGACCACGGCTTCACGATCGACGAAGCCGAGGTCATCTACTGGGGCCTGTGCCCCGACTGTTCCACCGCAACCAACACTGATTCCCGGAAGGATTCCCGTGTCTGACAGCCCGAACGCCGAAGTAGGCGAACTCAACGTGGAGAGCGCGGGCGGGTGCCCGGTCCACACCGGACGCTTCGCGCACCCGACCGAGGGTGGCAGCAACCGCGACTGGTGGCCGAACCAGCTCAACCTGTCGATCCTCCGGAAGCACTCGGCCGTGGCCAACCCCATGGGCGAGGACTTCGACTACGCCAAGGAATTCCAGACCGTCGACCTCGACGCGCTGGCCGCCGACGTCGACGCGGTGCTGACGACCTCGCAGGACTGGTGGCCCGCGGACTTCGGTCACTACGGCGGCCTGATGATCCGGATGGCCTGGCACAGCGCCGGCACCTACCGGATCGACGACGGCCGCGGGGGTGCGGGCGCCGGCATGCAGCGCTTCGCACCGCTGAACAGCTGGCCGGACAACGGAAACCTGGACAAGGCCCGCCGTCTGCTGTGGCCGGTCAAGAAGAAGTACGGGCGCAAGATCTCGTGGGCCGACCTGATGATCTTCGCGGGCAACCGCGCGCTGGAGACCATGGGCTTCACGACCTTCGGCTTCGCCGGCGGCCGCGCCGACGTGTACGAGCCCGACCAGGACGTGTACTGGGGCCCCGAGCGCACCTGGCTCGGCGACGAGCGCTACTCCGGTGACCGCGAGCTGGAGGCGCCGCTGGCCGCCGTCCAGATGGGCCTGATCTACGTCAACCCGGAAGGCCCGAACGGCAACCCGGACCCGCTGGCCGCCGCGCGGGACATCCGCGAGACGTTCCGCCGGATGGCGATGAACGACGAGGAGACCGTCGCGCTGATCGCCGGCGGGCACACCTTCGGCAAGACCCACGGTGCGGGTGACGCCGACGAGAACGTCGGCGCCGAGCCCGAGGGCGCGCCGATCGAGGACCAGGGCTTCGGCTGGAAGAACAAGTTCGGCACCGGCAAGGGCCGCGACGCGATCACCAGTGGCCTCGAGGTCACCTGGACCGCCACGCCGACCCAGTGGAGCAACGGGTTCTTCGACAACCTGTTCGGCTACGAGTGGGAGCTGACCAAGAGCCCCGCGGGTGCCAACCAGTGGGTGGCGAAGGACGCCGAGGCGATCATCCCCGGCCCGGAGGCCGGTGACCCGCCCCGCAAGCCGAGCATGCTCACCACCGACCTCGCGCTGCGGTTCGACCCGGTGTACGAGCCCATCTCCCGGCGCTTCCACGAGAACCCGGACCAGTTCGCGGACGCGTTCGCCCGTGCCTGGTACAAGCTGACGCACCGCGACATGGGCCCGGTCCAGCGCTACCTGGGTGCGCTGGTGCCGCAGGAGACGCTGATCTGGCAGGACCCGGTGCCCGCCGTCGACCACGAGCTGGTCAGCGACGCGGACATCGCGGACCTCAAGGCGAAGATCCTGGACTCCGGCCTGACCGTGGCGCAGCTCGTCTCCACCGCGTGGGCGTCGGCTTCGACGTTCCGCACTGGTGACAAGCGCGGTGGCGCCAACGGTGCGCGGCTCCGGCTCGAGCCGCAGCGCGGCTGGGAGGTCAACGAGCCCGACCAGCTGGCCCAGGTGCTGAGCACGCTCGCGAGCGTGCAGGAGTCCTTCAACAGCGCCCAGTCCGGCGGTAAGAAGGTCTCGCTGGCCGACCTGATCGTGCTCGGCGGAGTCGCCGCGGTGGAGAAGGCCGCCAAGGACGCCGGGGTCGACGTCCAGGTGCCGTTCACCGCCGGCCGCACCGACGCCACCCAGGAGTGGACCGACGCCGAGTCGTTCGCCCCGCTGGAGCCGGCGATCGACGGGTTCCGCAACTACCGCGGCAAGGCCAACCGGCTGCCGAGCGAGTACCTGCTGATCGACCGCGCGAACCTGCTGAACCTGAGCGCGCCCGAGCTGACCGTGCTCGTCGGCGGGCTGCGGGTGCTGGGCGCGAACTACCAGCAGTCCAAGCTGGGCGTGCTCACCTCGACGCCGGGGTCGCTGACCAACGACTTCTTCGCGAACCTGCTGGACATGGGGATCGAGTGGAAGTCGACGTCCGAGGACCAGGAGACCTTCGAAGGCCGCGACCGCGCGACCGGCGAGGTCAAGTGGACCGGCAGCCGCGCCGACCTCGTGTTCGGCGCGAACTCCGAACTGCGCGCCGTCGCGGAGGTCTACGCCGCGGATGACGCGAAGGAGAAGTTCGTGCGCGACTTCGTGGCCGCGTGGGACAAGGTCATGATGCTGGACCGGTACGACATCGCCTGATGCACCACCACGTTCCGGGCCGGCCGCTCACCGCGGCCGGCCCGGACGTCGTGGGGTCGCCGGAGGTGATAGCGGATCCGCTATCATCGGGTCATGACCGCAGCGGACAGCACGACCGGTCGCGCATCTGCCACCGCAGCCAAGCTCGTATCCGAAGCGCGCGACAGGCGCGGCATGTCGCAACGAGAACTCGCCCGCGCGGCCGGGGTGCCCCAGTCGACGGTGGCGACCGTCGAGTCCGGCGGGCGGCAGCCATCGGTCGCGATGCTGGAACGCCTCCTCGAGGCCGCGGGCTTCCACCTCGAGACGCGACTGGTCAACACCATTCGCCCGTCCCGATTGCTGGAGCAGCACCGGGCGGCCGCCGGCGAGGTGTTCGCGCGCTACCCCGTCACGCGGGTCTGGGTCTTCGGATCGGTGGCCCGAGGCGACGATGGTCCCGACTCAGACCTCGACCTGCTGATCGAGCTCGATCAGAACGCCTCCGTCGCGGACATTCTCGGCCTCGACGAGGAACTGGCCGCCGTGCTCGGCTGTCCCGTCGACGTCGTCACCACCGCCGAACTGCGGTCCAACGACCTGCTCCGCCGCGGCGTGAACCGCCATCGCCGTCCGCTTACTTTCGCCGCCTGACATGGACGAGCGCACCGCGGAACGCCTGCTCTACGTCGATGCCACGTTGGTCGAAATGACCCAGCTGGCAGCACGCGGCCGCCCGGCGTACGACTCGGACATCGCAGTCGCTCGCGCCTGCCAGTACAACGTCATCCGGCTCGCGGCCGATCTCGAGCGTCTCGGCGAGCCATGGATCGTTTCTCATCCCACCGTGCCGTGGCGCCTCATCAAAGGCATGCGTAACCGCATCGCCCACAACTACTGGACCGTTGACGACGACATCGTCTGGGACGTCGTCGCCCACCATGCGCCACGACTCCGCGAAGCACTCACCGGCGAAATCGACGCCGCCCGATCAGTGCTGGGCGATCACTGATTCTTCACACCCACCCGGCAGAGGCGCTGACCTCGGCCCCCGCTGCGTGTGACCAACGCCGACCGCTGCGCGAGTTCCCGTTGCCGCCCAACCCCGGCGGTGGCCACACGGCGGGCCGGTTGCCGGTCAACGCGTCGGTGGGGTCAATCGGTCGTGCTGATCACCGTTTCACCACCCCTCGGGCGGCGTCCGAATTGTGCAGAGTTAGCGGTCGGCAAATTCCACCGAAATCGGAATTATCTTTCCGGGAATTGTCATTGTTAATGTTCACGTGGCTTCCTGTTATTGTTGCGAATCCGGATCCTTCACCACCACGGCGCACGGTGGCACGCGTTGTCCAGAGCGGCCCGCGGCCGCGTGTACGAGGAGGAATCCGTTGGTGCGTAAGCGATGGAGGCAGGCCGCAGTGGCCGGGGCGGTGGGGCTGCTCGGGTGTACGGCGGCGGTGCCGGCCGCACAGGCGCAACCCGGTGGCGCACATGTGCTCCTGCTGAGTGTGGACGGTCTGCACCAGTCGGATCTCGCGTGGTACGTGGCGAAGCATCCCGGCTCGGCGCTCGCGGCGCTGACGCACCAGGGAACCGAATACACGAACGCCCGGACGCCCGTGCCGTCGGATTCATTTCCCGGCATGGTCGCGCAGGTCACCGGCGGCAATCCTGGCACCACCGGCGTCTACTACGACGACACCTACAACGCGCGCCTGCTGCCCGCCGGCACCACGTCGTGTGCCGGGGCCAAGCCGGGCGCCGAGGTGGACTACACCGAGGATCTCGACAAGAACAAGAACAGCATCGACGCCGGGCAGGGGCTTCCTGGCCTGCCGAACGGGGTGCTCGCGATGACCGGCAAGCCGCAGACCCTGCTCAACCCCGCCGCGCTGCCGGTCGACCCGGCGACCTGCAAGCCGGTCTACCCGGACCAGTACCTGAAGGTCAACACGGTGTTCGAGGTCGCGCACCAGGCGGGCCTGCGCACGGCGTGGTCGGACAAGCACCCGGCCTACGAGATGCTCAACGGGCCGTCCGGCGCGGGTATCGACGACCTGTTCACCCCGGAGATCAACAGCAGCACCGCGACCGGCGACTGGACCACGGACAACGCCGACACCCGCACCTACGACGGCTACAAGGTGCGCGCGGTGCTCAACGAGATCGACGGCTACGACCACAGCCGCACCACCAAACCCGGCACGCCGGCCGTCTTCGGGATGAACTTCCAAGCCGTGTCGACCGCGCAGAAACTGCCTGCCTCGGACGGAAAGCAGGGCGGCTACCTCCCGGACGGGACGCCCGGGCCACTGCTGTCGGACACCCTGGACTGGGTCAACGGGCAGGTCGGCGCGATGCGGGACGAGCTGCGCAAGGAGCACCTCGCCGGCAACACCACGATCATCCTGTCCGCGAAGCACGGCCAGTCGCCGATCGACCCGTCCGCGCTGACCCGGATCGACGACGGCCCCCTGCTGGACGGGCTGAACTCCGCCTGGCGTGCCGCGCACCCCGGCGCGGCCGATCTCGTCGCGCACTCGGTCGACGACGACGCCATGCTGCTGTGGTTCACCGACCGCTCCCCCGCCGCGATCGCATTCGCCAAGAACTACCTGCTCGCGCAATCCGGCACCGGTAACGGCATCAACGGTCAGCCGAAGTCGTTCGTCCACTCCGGACTGCAGGCGGTCTACTCCGGCGCGGACTACTTCCACGTGTCCGCCGGCGACGCGCGGGTGCCGGATCTCTTCGGGGTCGCCCAGTACGGCGTGGTCTACACCGGTGGCAAGAAGAAGATCGCCGAGCACGGCGGCGCGGCCCCGGACGACCGTGACGTGGCGCTCGTCGTCAGCGGTCCGCGCGTGGCACACGACGTGGTCGGCAGCACCGTCGAAACCACCCAGATCGCGCCGACCATCCTCAGCCTGCTCCGGCTGAACCCGTCGGCGCTGCAGGCGGTCCGGATCGAGCACACGCAGGTGCTGCCCGACCAGCGGTAGCTCAACGCGAAGGCCTGGCCGCCGCGACCGTGAGATACGCGCTCAACGCCGTGATCAAGATGGCGACGGGCACGTGCGCGGCGACCAGGCTGTGCCGGTCCCCGGCCGCTTCGCCGAGCCCGGTCTCGACGACCAGCAGGACGAACAAACCCACGGACTGCGCGACGAGCACCGGGCGGCGGCGCAGGGTCACGATCGCCAGGATCGCGGCGGCCAGCGCGACGAGCGCCATCGCCACCGCGGTGATCTGGTGCACGTGTACCCACGCCGTGCCGAGGCGGCCCATGAACAAACCCGCTGACACGCCTTGGAAAAGCACACCCAGCAACACTAGTCCATTGAGGACGGTGAAGCCCGGTGCGCTTTTCAGTGCGTGGTCTTCTCTCGCCGGTGCGATGGTCATGAGCGCTCTCCTTCCGTGACGAACCCGGCGGCACCGATGCCGAGGCCGATGTTGAACCGGCTGCGCAGGTTCTCCAGTGCGATCACATGGGTCAGCTCGACGAGCTGGGCGTCCGTGAGGTGCGCGCGGAGCGCCGCGAACACCTCGTCCGGGACATGCGCAGGGGTGCGGCACATCCCGGCCGCGTAGTCGAGCACCCGCTTCTCCAGTTCGGTGAACAGCGGGCTGTCCTGGTAGGCGGCCAGCGCGCCCACTTCGGCGTCGGCCAGGCCCCAGCGCCGCGCGACCACCGAACCCAGGTCGATGCAGTACGCGCAGGCCACCAGGTTGGCGGCCTTGAGCTCGGCCAGCGCCCGTAACCGCCGGTCCAGTCGCTTGAGCCTGCCGGTGGCGGTTTCCAGTGCGGCGTAACCGAAAAGCAGACCCGGCAGGTGGGCGTAGAGCCGCAGCGGGTCGAGCATCGCCTCGGGCGCCTGGTCACTGAGCCGGGTGAGGCCGCGGCGGGTGAAGTGGTAGACCAGCCGTACGGCCGGTCCGGCGCGGGTGTCGCTGATTCCCTCGATACGTGGCATGGGTGACCTCCTCGCGTTACCTTTCGCCGGCGCGCTCCGTCTCTGCTATGACGGCGAAGAAGGCGGGAAGGTAACGCGGTGGACGATCAGGATTGGCTGGTGCACCGGTTCGAGGAGCGGCGATCGCAGCTGACCGCGGTCGCCTACCGGATGCTCGGTTCGCGCAGCGACGCCGGCGACGCGGTGCAGGAAACCTGGCTGCGGCTGAGCCGGACGGACACCAACGACGTCGACAACCTGTCGGCATGGCTGACGACCGTGGTCGCGCGCGTGTGCCTCGACATGCTGCGGCAGCGGGCGGCGCGCCGGGAGGAACCGCTCGGGGTGCACCTGCCGGACCCGATCGTCGAGCCCTGGCCGGCGGACGATCAACCGGAAGATCAAACGGTGCTCGCCGACGCGGTGGGCCTCGCGCTGCTCGTCGTCCTCGACACGCTCACCCCGGCGGAGCGGCTGGCGTTCGTGCTGCACGACATGTTCGCGGTTCCGTTCGACCGGATCGCCGTGCTGCTGGAGCGCTCGCCGGCGGCGGCCAAGATGCTCGCCAGCCGGGCCCGCCGCCGCGTCCACGGCACCCCGGTTCCCGACGCCGATCTGATCCGGCAGCGCGAGGTGGTCGACGCGTTTTTCGCCGCGGCCCGGAGCGGCGATTTCGGTGCGCTGGTGGAGGTTCTGGCCCCGGACGTCGTGCTGCGCGGGGACGGCGGCGCGGCCCGGCCGAACGTGTCGCGGGTGCTGCGCGGGGCGCGCGAGGTGGCGAAACAAGCTGTCATGTTCGCCCAGCTGGCCCCGTTCGTCCGGCCCGCTCTGGTCAACAACGCCGCCGGCGCGATTGTTGTCCACAATGGACGGATGGTGACGGTGCTGGCGTTCACCGTCGTCCACGACAAAATCGCGGCGCTGGACGTGTTCGCCGACCCGGACCGGCTCGCCGCCCTCGACTGACTCTTGGCCGCACGCCGGATCGGCGTATATGGTTAGGCTTACCTAATCACGAGCCAAGGGGAACGGCATGCGCGGACCTGCCCTGGACCCGGTGGCGATGACCTTGTACACCCCGCTGTACGCCCGCGCCCACGCGGCGAAACTGGTGCCGGGCGCGGGTTTCACCGATCCGCTCGCCGCCGGACTGCTGGCCTCGGCGGACGTGACCGCGCCGGTTGTGCTGCGCGATCGCGGCAACGTCGCGGGCGCCGTCTGGCGTGCCGCGATCTTCGACGACCTGACCGAGCGGTTCTGCCAGGCACATCCCGACGGCCTGGTGATCTCCGCGGGCATCGGCCTGTGCACCCGCCGCCAGCGGCTGCGGGGCTCGGTCCCGGCAGGCGTGACGTGGGTCGGAGTTGACGTCGCCCCGGTGCCGGATTGCGCGAGCAGGTAGTTCTTGGCGAACGCGATCGCGGGGGGGAGCGGTCGGTGAACCACAGCAGCATGGCGTCGTCGTCGACCGAGTGCGCGACGAGATCGGCCGCGCCGGGATGGGTGGCGCGCCAGGCGGAGTTCAGCCCGTCCAGCAGGGGGCCGTCGTCGATGCGGGTCAGCACGGACGGGTCGGTCGGCGACTGGCCGGGCTGGCTCCCGGCTGGACGCTGCGCGGAGAGCACGACGTCATGGGCCGGATCTCCGCGCTCCATCGGGCAGTCGCCGCGACGTTTCACACGGTGACCCGTGGCGCCCGGCTCTACGCGATCGCCCACCTCGAAGCCACGTAGACCGGGCCGGTCGCTAGCCGACTGTCGCGCTCAGCAGGAGGTCGGCCACCGCAGGCTCGGGTTCGAGCTCGCCCTCCTCGATCCGGGCGGCGATCTCGACGACACGCTCGTTGACCGGGGCGCGGCCGCCGAGGCGGGCCTGCTGGGCGACGATGTGGCCGTTGATCTGGTGGACCTCGCTCCGGCGGCCTTTGATCCAGTCCTGCAGGACGGTGGTCTGCTGGCCGGGGGTGACGAACTTGTCGTGCACGGTGTCCAGCAGGGTCGCCGCGATCTTCTCCGGGTCGGCGAAGTCAGCGGCGGTGAGGCCGAGGACCGGCCGCATGGTGTGGCCGAGGCTGATCCCGGTGCGGACCGCCTCGTTGCCGGCTTCGACCATGATCTCGCGGACGCCGGGGATGGCGGCGGCTTCGTGCACGGTCAGGTTCAGCACCGCGGAGGTGACGAGCTCGGTGCAGTTGGCCACGAGCTTCATCCATTTCGAGGACAGGATGTCGTCGGAGACCTCGACGGTTCCGGAGTTCCGCAGTAACGCCGCCGCCTGCGTGGCACGCGCCTGCGAGTCCGGGGTGAGGCCGCCGACGGCGAACCAGGATTGCGAGCGCGGCGTGTCGCGGTGGATGACCCCGGGAGTGAACATGTTCGACGCGACCTCGATCACGGCGCCGACGGCACGGTCGGCACCCACGACGTCGGCGATGGTTTCGAGCGTCATGCCGTTCTGGACGCCGACGACGACGCCGTCCCCGGCGACGAGCGGCTTGATCAGTTCACAGGCCCAGCGCGTGTCATAAGCCTTTACCAGCAAGAAAACGACGTCGAACCGGGTGCGCAGGGTCGCGACCTCGCAGAGGTGATGGGCGCGGACCGGGGTTTCTTCGCTGGCGTCCGGCATCTCGACGCGGAGCCCGTGTTCGCGCATCGCGGCGACATGTTCGGGCCACTGCTCGATGAAGGTCACGTCCAGACCGGCGCGGGTGAGGTCGGCGCCGATCGATCCGCCGTTGGCGCCGGTGCCGAGAACGGCGATCCTGGTCATCATTTCTCCTGTTTCGCCGGGGAACGCAAGCCGTTGGTGTTGGGTTCGTCGGTGGCGACGCTGATCAGCAACTGGGCGGTGTGGGCGATGTGGTCGCGGATGAGCTGGGCGGCCTGCTCGGCCTGGCGCCCGATGGCCGCCTCCAGCAGGGCCCGGTGCTCGCCGGCGAGGTCGCGGTCGGGTTCCTGACCGAACGACACCGACCACTGGCGGTAGAGTTCGGCCTCCTCGCGGAGGTTGCGCGCGGTACTGAGCAGCCGGCGATTGGTGCAGCCGTCGATCAGGGCGAGATGGAACGCGGCGTGCGCGGCCGCCCACTCGTCCGTCGGGTGCCCCGGGTCGTCGTCGCTGAGGAAGACCGCGCGTTCGAGCACGTGATGTGCCGCGACCGCCCGTGATTCCCACTGCACGTCGCCCTCCAGCACGGACAGGCGCAACACGAGCGATTCGACCTCGACCCGGGCGCGGGTGAGGTCCGCCAGGTCTTCGTGCGACAGCGGGGTCACGATGTAACCCTGGTGGGCCTGGTTTTTGACCAGCCCCTCCGCCATCAGGCGGGTCAGCGCTTCGCGCGCGGCGCCGACGCTGACGCTGTAGCTCTCGCACAACTCCGGGAACTTCAGCCGGGCACCCGGCACCAGCCGCCCGCCGAGGATGTCACTGCGCAGCCGGCGGTGCACCTCGTCGGTGCGGGTCCCGGCCGTTCCTTGTTTCGCCACGCTTCGTACCTTACCCGCTAATGCGAACGTTGTCCTAACTTTCGAAAGAGTATTGACCATTCGACCGACGGGGCGTAGACATGGTCCACCGGCAGCGAAGCCAGTGCGGCCGCCGAGGCGGCAGCCTTAACGAGGAGTAGTCGCGTGCGATTTGCCACCATCTCCGGTCGGCTCCACCAGGTCATCGCCCCTGGTCGGGTGCTGGACCTCAACACCGCGAGCGGCGGCCGGCTGCCGGCCGACCCTCAGCAGGCCTACGAGCGCTGGGACGAGGTACTGGAGTTCGCGGCGGCCGGGGGGGTGTCCGACGCCCGCGAAGTGCCCGAGGAGTCCTACGAGAACCCTGTGCCCGCACCGCGGCAGATCTTCGCGATCGGCTTGAACTACGCCGAGCACGCGGCGGAATCGCATTTCGCGGTGCCCGAGATCCCGACCGTGTTCACCAAGTTCGTGACCTCGCTGGCCGGACCGTTCGGGACGATCCCGGTGCCGCCCGGTGAGGTGGACTGGGAAGTCGAGCTGGTCGCCATCATCGGGCGGCACGCACATCGCGTACCGGCTGAGGACGCCTGGTCACATGTGGCCGGTCTTTCGGTCGGACAGGACATCTCCGAGCGCGTGTTGCAGCGCAGCGGTCCGGCGCCACAGTTCAGCCTGGGCAAGTCGCATCCGGGTTTCGGGCCGATCGGGCCCGTGGTGGTCACTCCCGACGAGCTGCCCGATCGGGACGATCTCGAGCTCGGCTGCCTGATCAACGGTGAGCAGGTGCAGAAGGGCCACACCCGCGACATGGTCTTCCCGGTGTCCGAGCTGATCGCCCAGTTGTCCGCGGTCACGCCGCTGCTGCCCGGCGACGTCATCTTCACGGGCACCCCGTCCGGGGTCGGCCTCGGCCGGACGCCGCCCCGCTGGCTCAAGCCGGGCGACGAGCTCGTCAGCTACGTCCGAGGTGTCGGCGAGATGCGCCATCAGCTGGTTGCCGCCTGACACAAGGAAAGGAGGGCGGTAACGATGCCGCTCCACCGACTGACCGCGATCACCATCGGCGTGCCCAATGTCGCGGAGACGATCGCGTACTACTCCGAGTTCGGGCTGGGCGCGCAGCCCGGAGGATGGCTGGCCAGCACCGACGGAGGGCGGCAGCTGCGGGTCGTGCACGCGCCGACCCGGCGGCTGATCGAGCTGAGGATCGGCGCGGAGCACCTCGACGACATCGCCGCCATCGCCCACCGCCTGCGGGCGGCCGGGGCACTCGCCGACGAGAGCGGGACCTCCCTGAACACGGTCGAACCCGTGACCGGAACCCGCGTCGTGGTCGAGATCGCCGGCCCGATCCAGCAGCCCCCGACACCGGCCACCCCGTACAACGGGCCGGGCCGGATCGAGCGGGGCACCGGCCGTGCCCCCGGTGTGCTGCGCGAAACGACCGTACGGCCGCGCAAACTCGGCCACGTCGTCGTCGGCTCCACCGACTACGAGGCGAGCATCCGGTTCTTCACCGATCTCATCGGCTTCAAGGTCAGCGACCGGATCAAGGGGCACGGTGCGTTCCTGCGCTGCTCCACCGACCATCACAACGTCCTCGTCCTCCATGCCCCGGTCACCTTTCTGCACCACAGTTCCTGGCAGGTCGACGACGTCGACGAGGTCGGCCGCGGCGCCGCGACCATGCTCGCCGACCACCCGGAACGGCATGTGTGGGGCCTCGGCCGCCACCACGCCGGATCGAACTTCTTCTGGTACCTGAAGGATCCCGCCGGCAACTTCTCCGAGTACTACTCCGACATGGACTGCATCATCGACGACCAGCTCTGGTCGCCGGAGACGCTCGAAGGTGCGCGGGGCCTCTTCAATTGGGGACCGCCACCGCCGCCCTCCTTCCTGGCCCCCGACGACCTCGCCGAGATCATGACCGGCGCCCACCAGCCCGGCTGACGGCTCCGTCCACTGTGGACACATCGCGGTATCAATGACGATACGTAGGAGACCCCTGATGACAAAGAAGCCATCGAACACCCGCTACCGGCGCCTCCCCCGATATCTCGCCGGCCTGCTGACCCTGCTCTGCGCCGTCGCGCTCGGGGCGTGCAGCACCACGACCGCGCCACAGTCCAGCAACGCCGGCGGCGGCAGCGTTACCCCGGAACAGCAAAAGGTCCTCGACGCCGGTTATGCCGGTGTGTTCCAGCCGCCGCCGGCCACCGGGCCCGCCGCGGTCAAGGGCAAGACGGTGTGGTTCATCTCGTGCGGCGAGAACTTCGAGGCCTGCCACACCATGTCGTCCTCGTTCACCGAAGCCGCGCAGAAGCTGGGCTGGAACGTCAACGTGGTCGACACCAAGTACCAGCCCGCCGCGGCCAACACCGCCATCGGCCAGGCGATCGCCGCGCGTGCCGACGGCATCGTCACCGCCGCCTTCGACTGCCCGCAGATCAAGAGCGGCCTGCTGGCCGCGAAGGCCGCGGGCGTCCCGGTGCTCAACTACGCCGCCCTGGACTGCGACGACCCGGCTTTCGGTTCCGGGCAACCACTTTTCGCCGCCACCCTGAACACGATGGGCTCGGCCAAGACCGGCGACTACTACGCACAACGGGGCCGCTACAACGCCCAGTTCCTCGCCGCCGAACTCGCCCAGCGCGGGGCGAAGAACCCGAAGGTGCTGGTGGTCAAGAACGTCGACCAGGTCATCCACGCCGACGGCTGGGCCGCCTTCGAAAAGGAGATGGCGACCGCCTGCCCGAGCTGTCAGCTGGTCCCGGTGGTCTGGAACATCACCGGATTCCCCAACCCGGCGACGCAGATCGTCAAGACCGCGCTCACCGCGAACCCGGACGCCGCGGCGGTCGCCTATGACTCCGACTCGTTCATGTCCGGCGGGTTCGCCTCGGCCATCCGCCAGTCCGGTCGCAGCGGTCTCGTCGTGTGCTGCGGTGACGGCCAGGTGTCGGGTACGCAGCTCATCCGTGACGGCCTGGTCACCGCGACGAGCCTGATCCCCTACGAGTACGACATCTGGGCCACCGCGGACTCCCTGAACCGGATCTTCTCCGGCGTCGCGCCGGCGAGCCTGCCCAACCAGGGCGGCGGGTTCATCTACGTGGACAAGGATCACGGCCTGCCCGCCGTGGGAGCGCCGATCGCCACCCCGGTCGACTTCAAGACCATCCGCGAGAAGGTCTGGTCAGGTGGTGCGCAATGACCGACCTGGAAGTCCGGCACCTGTCCAAGACCTTCGGTGCCACCCGCGCACTCGACGACGTCGGTTTCTCCGTTGCCGCCGGGCAGATCCACGGTCTGCTCGGGGGCAACGGATCAGGAAAGTCCACTTTGATCAAGATCCTCGCGGGCGTGCACACCGCGGATCCCGGCGGGGAATTCCGCATCGGCGGGGAGACCGTGCCGGCCGACGCGACCACTCCCGCGCTCGCCCGCCGGTGCGGCCTGAGGTTCGTGCACCAGAGCCGGAGCACCTTCCCGGAATTGACCCTCGCCGAGAACATCGCGATCGGTGACCGGTTCCCGACCAGTGCGGGCCGGGTCCGCTGGGCGCAGTTGCGCAAGCGCACCGCGGCCCTGCTGGAGCGGTTCGAGATCGACGCCGATCCCCGCGACCGGCTGGGCGATCTGCGTCCGGCCGACCAGACGATGGTCGCGATCGCCCGCGCGTTGCAGGACGCACAGGGCGCGGGCTCGGTCCTGGTGCTCGACGAACCGACCGCGTCCCTGCCCGAGCACGAGGTGGCTGTCCTGCTCGACGCGTTGCGCCGCTACGCCCGCGCGGGACAGACCATCCTCTATGTCAGCCACCGCATCGACGAGGTTCTCGACATCACCGACGCCATGACGGTGCTGCGCGACGGCCGGCACGTCATCACCCGCTCCACGCAGGGCATGACGGAAGCCGAGTTGATCGAGCACATCGTCGGGCGTCCCGTCGAGCGGGTGTTCGCCGAGACCACGGGCGAACACGCGGCCGCGGGCGAACCGCTGCTGGAGGTCACCGGGCTGTCCGGCGGGCCGCTGCGCGGTGTCGACCTGACCGTGCGGTCCGGCGAGATCGTCGGCATCGCGGGCCTGCTCGGCACCGGTCGCACCGAACTGCTCCGGATGATCTTCGGCGACCTCCCCCGCACGGCCGGCACCATCAGGCTCGGCGGGACGGCCGTCCAGCCGCGGAATCCCGGCCAGGCCATGAAACTGGGCATCGCGCACGTGCCTGAGGACCGCGAGCACGAAGCCGCCTACCTGGACCTGTCGGTCCGGGAAAACCTGTCGGCGGCGGAGATCACGAAGTACTGGGTGGGTGGCCGCCTGCGCCGCCCGCCCGAGCGGCGCGACGCGGATCGCGCGATCGCGGACTTCGCGATCCGCACCAGCGGGCAGGACGCGCTGATGTCGTCACTGTCCGGCGGCAACCAGCAGAAGGTGGTGCTCGCCCGGTGGCTGCGCCGCGAGCCGCGGCTGCTGCTGCTCGACGAACCCACGCAGGGCGTGGATGTCGGTGCCCGGGCCGACGTCTACGCCGCGATCCGGGGCGCGGTGTCCGGCGGGATGGCCGCGCTCGTCGTCAGTTCCGACTTCGACGAGCTGGCCCACGCCTGCGACCGCGTGCTCGTGTTGCGCGACGGCCGGATCACCGCCGAGGTGCGCGGCGCCGAGCTGCATCGCCAACGCCTCACCGAACTGGTCTTCACCAAGGAGAACACGCCGTGACCACTTCATCGACCGACGCACCCCCTACGAAGTCGCCACCGGCGCCCGCGACGGGACGCCGCCGTTCCGCCGCGTCACCGGCCCTGCTGCTCGAACGGTTCGGGCTCCTGCTGCTGTTCGTCGTGCTGATCGTGGTGTTCACGGCGGCGCGCCCGGACACCTTCGCCACCGCCGCGAACTTCCGCAGCATCGCCATTTCCCAATCCGTGCTGGCCGTCGCCGCGCTGGCCTTGATGCTGCCGCTGGTCGGCGGCAGGTTCGACGTCTCGGTCGGCGCGAACCTCGGTCTCTGTTCGATCGTCACAGCGACCTTGATGAGCAAGGCCGGGTTGCCGCTTCCGCTGGCGGTGCTCGGCGCGATCGTCGTCGGCAGCCTGGTCGGGGCGATCAACGGCGCGGTCGTAGCCTATCTCGGGGTCAACTCCATCATCGCCACCCTCGGCGCCGGCACCGTGATCGGTGGCCTCGTCACCGCCTACACCAAGGGCGTCCCGATCAGCTCAGGGCTCTCCCCCATCCTCGCGACCATCAGCACCCAGCTGGTCGCCGGCCTGCCCGTGCTGTTCGTGATCATGCTCGTGCTCGCCCTCGCCACCTGGTTCATGCTCACCCAGACCCCGTTCGGCCGGCACCTCACCGCCGTGGGCTCCAACGCCGCGGCGGCACGACTGACCGGGTTGCGGGTCAACCGGCTCGTCCTGCTCAGCTTCGTCGGCTCCGGTTTGCTCGCCGGGATCGCCGGAGTCCTCCAGGTCGGCGCCCAGGGCAACGGCGACCCCACCATCGGCGGGCTGCCGTTCATCCTGCCCGCGCTGGCCGCGGTGTTCCTCGGGGCGACGACCTGGCACCCCGGCACCTACAACGTGCAGGGCACGATCCTCGGATTGTTCTTCCTGGGCACCACCATCAGCGGGCTGACCCTGCTCGGGGTGCAGCCGTGGGTCACCGACGTGTTCAACGGTGGCGCGGTCGTGCTCGCGATCATCTTCTCCGCCCAGCTCAAACGTCGCCGCACCGGCTTCCTCGACATCGGCAGCTAGAGAAGTCAAAGGAGACCTCGTATGAAAACCCTCATCAAGGGCGCCGACGTGATCACGATGGATCCCGCCGCCGGCGAATTGCGTGACTGCGACATCCTCGTGGAGGACGGGAAAATCGCCGCCGTCGCGCCGGACATCAGTGCTGACGCGGAGATCGTCGACGCTCGCGGCATGATCGCCATGCCCGGCATGGTCGACACGCACCGCCACCTGTGGCAGACGCCGATGCGTGGCGTCGGCGTCGACTGGCTCGTCCCCGACTACATCCGCGGCGTCCGGCTGCAGTTCTCCGAGCTGTACCGGCCGGAGGACATGTATGCCGGCAATTACCTGGGCGCGCTCGACGCGCTCAATTGCGGCGTGACCACCGTGGTCGACTACTGCCACAACATCGTCACCGGCGACCACGCCCACGCGGCCGTGGCCGGGTTGCGCGACGCGGGCATCCGCGCGCTCTACGGTCACGCATTGACCCCGGTGACCTCCAACGGCTGGGACGAGTCGCCGTCCGACGAGATTTCGGCCGGCGAACTGGACCACTACCAGCAGCGGCTCGCGCTGGCCACCGAGATCCGGGACAAGTACTTCGCCAGCCCGGACCAATTGCTCACGTTCGGCATCTGTCCCCAGGAGCTGCCGATCGCGCCGATGGCCGAAATCGCCCGCGAAGTCGAGGATTCCCGTGCCCTCGGGGCCCGGATCGTGGTGCACGCCAACCAGCATTGCGTACGCCAGATGTACGCGGACGTCGCTCACTTCGGGCACGCCCGGATCCTCGGTCCCGACATGCTTTTCGTGCACTGCAGCTTCATGAGCCAGTACGAATGGCAGCTGCTGCACGACGCGGGTGCCTCGGTGTCGATCTGCCCGGAAACCGAAATGCAGATGGGCATGGGCTTTCCCGCCATCGCGGAGGCGACCCGGTTCACACACGGCCCCAGTATCGGCAACGACTGCGTGATCGGCACCGGTGGCGACCTCATCGGCATGGCCCGGCTGACCCTCCAGGTCAGCCGCTGGAAATCCGCCGACCCCGGCTACCAGCAATGGCTCGCCCCGCAAACCATGCCGTGGACCGCGCGTGACGCCATGACCTGGCTGACCGTCAACGGGGCCAAGGCCGCGGGGCTGGAAGATCGCGTCGGATCGCTGGTGCCCGGCAAGCAGGCCGACATCGTCCTGCTCGACATGCGCGGGATCAGCCAGGCCGGCTGGTACCGCAACGATCCGATCGGCGCGGTGATCGGCCACACGAACTCCGGCAACGTGGACACCGTCCTCGTCGCCGGGTCCATCGTCAAACGAGGAGGAAAACTGATCCACGTCGACGTCGATGCCGCACTGTCCACAATGGATAAAAGTCACGAGTACCTCTACGCGCAGGCGGAAGCACACGGCGGCGTCATCCCGCAGCCGCCGGTCGACATCCCGATGTACCGGGACCGCGCATGACCGGGCCGCGGCAGGACCAGCAGGTCGATATCGGTGGCATGCCGACGATCTTCCGCGCACTGGGTGCCGACACCGGCGGGCAGGTCAGCGTCGTCGAGCAGGTCATCGCTCCCGGGCGGCTGTTCTGGCCGCACGTGCACACCGATCACGACCAAGTGAACGTGGTCCTCGACGGTGAATTGGGTGTCCGGATCGGGGATCGGGAGTGGACCGCGCCCGCCGGGGAGACGATCGCCAAACCGCGTCTCATCCCGCACACCGTGTGGAACGCGACCGACCGGCCGGTGCGAATCCTGGAAATCAGCGCACCGGCGTCCTTTGAGGACTACTTCCTGGCGATGTCCGCACTCGCTCCCGACGACGCCGGACCACGCACGGAACTCCAGAAACGCTTCGGGGTCACCGGTGTTCCCGAGTGGACAGAAGACCTCCAGCAACGCTACGGCGTCCGGCTCTAACGAGTGTTTGAAAGTGGCTTGCGTGGCGGTGCGGGTAGCGGCCCCTCCCGCCAGCCCACCACCACCCTCAACGGGCACGCTGCGCGTGGCTACGTCATGCCAATACACCACGTCGCCGCTGTCCTCGCCAGGAACCACCTCAGAACCCGCAGCGGCGCCAGTGCACGGCCCACAGCAAGCGGCTCCGCCGCTTACAAAACAGAACCAAATACACCATCAGGAAAGGAATGCCCGTGAACGTGTGGTCCGCCGATATCCAGGCCGTACCCGAACACCTCGGCACCGCCAGCAGCAAGTACCTCATTCCCAAGGAATCCTTGCAGGAAGCCACCTCTGGGACGTATCTGGCACTCGTCTCCGTGTTCGAGGTGGCCGGTGGCACGACGATGGCGGCTCATCACCATCCGACCCACGAGTTCTGGTTCGTCGTGCAGGGTGAAGCGATCATGCAGGTCGCCGACGAGGCCCGGACGATCAAGGCCGGTGACCTGATCTACACGGAACCCAATACGCCACACCAGATCCGGGTCGAGTCCGCGGAGACCTTCCGCGCCCTCGCCTTCGCACTCGGCTACCCGGGCCAGGGCTCCCAGCACGTCGACGTGGAACTCGACACCGTCGAACCGGCATGACCGACCTGTTTCCCGGCTTCGCCAGGGTTTCCCTGCCCACGAGCGGCGGCACCCTGATCGCCCGCGCCGGCGGTCCGGACAAGGCACCCCCGCTGCTCCTATTGCACGGGTACCCCCAGTCGCATCTGTGCTGGCACCCCATCGCCACCGACCTCGCCGAAGACTTTCGCGTCATCGCCCTCGACCTCAAGGGCTACGGCGATTCCGCGGCGCCGGCCGGGGACGGCGGGCGGCATGCCTACGCCAAACGGACCTTGGCCGCCGAATGCGTGCAATTCATGGCGCAGCTGGGCCATGACCGGTTCACCGTCGCCGGGCATGACCGTGGCGCCCAGGTCGCCTACCAGATGGCGCTCGCCACACCGCGGCATGTCGAGCGTCTCGCGGTGCTCGACAACCTGCCCGTCCACACGGTCTGGGAAATGATCGAAGCAACGCCGGGCGCGCTCCCGCACTGGACCGAAATGGCCCGGCCGAGCCCGCAGGCCGAAGCGGGACTCGATGTCGAAGGGATCGAGGACCTGGTGCGGAAACACACCGCCGACGGCACCCTCGACTGCTTCTCGCCCGCGGCACTGGAGCAGTACCGCCAAACCTGGCGGCAGCCCGAGCGGATTCACGCGTTCTGTGAGGACTATCGCGCGGGCGCGACCACCGACCGCGAAGCGGATCACGAGTACCTCGCCTCGGGGCGGGCCGTCACCTGCCCCACGACGATCATCTGGGGCGCCACTTTCCTCGGGGCCGGGACGGAATCACCCCTGTCCGCCTGGCGCCGCACCTTCACCCCGGACGCCGTCGGAGTCGAGGTCCCCGGCGGTCACTTCGTCGTCGAGGAAAGCCCGAAGGAGACATTGGCGGCGCTACGAGACCTGATGACCCGCTGACGTCTCAGGAGGCGCTCCAGCCTCCGTCGAGAACCAGTTCGGTGCCGGTGATGGACGTGGCCTCCGGCGAGCACAAGTACGCGACCGCACCGGCGACCTCCTCAGGCTCGATCAGCCGCTTCACCGCCGACCGCGCCAAGAGCACATCGGAGACCACTTCATCCACGCTCAACCCGTGCACGCTCGCCTGGTCCGCCAACTGGTTCTCGACCAACGGCGTGCGCACATACCCCGGGCATACGCAGTTGCTGGTGACCCCGTTGGGCGCACCCTCCAGGGCGATCACCTTCGACAACCCCAGCAACCCATGCTTGGCACTGACATACGCCGACTTGAACGCACTAGCCCGCAAACCATGAATGCTGGAGATATGCACAATCCGCCCCCAGCCACCCTCATACATATGCGGCAGCACAGCCCGGCTGAGCAGGAACGGCGCCTCCAACATCAACCGCAACATGAACGCAAACCGCGACGGATCGAACTGCTCAATCGGCGCCACATGCTGCACACCAGCGTTATTCACCAGAATATCCGCCTCAAACACCCGCTCAGCCAAATCGGCGGTATTACTCAAATCGAGCACCAGCGACTCACCGCCGATCCGCTCAGCAGTCCGAGCCGCACCCTCCGCATCGATGTCACACACCACAACATGGGCACCAAGAGCCGCCAACCGGGTCGCCACAGCCGCACCGATCCCACTCGCCGCACCGGTCACGATGGCGCGGCGAGCGGAAAGGTCAGGCCCCGAGAGATCAGTCGTCATGTCTGGGAGATTAGGCGATCAGGCCGGTCGTGCGGCGCCGCAGTCCTCAGGTGTCGCGTTCGGGCAGTGAGGGCGCCGGCCCTGGCGGAAGCGCGGGGTGGACGGTGTACCGGATGGGGTGGGCGATCGTGAGGTAGCCGTCGACGCCCGTGGTGAGAACGCCGCGCTCGCGGAAGTGCGGGTGTTCGAGCATCTCGGCCCGGGTGAGGACCGGCGCGACCGGCACTCCGCGCTGTTCCAGGGCTTCGATGAGGCCGGTTTGCTCGAACGTCGCCACCGCCGCCGCGATGTCCGCGCTCAGTGCCGAAGCGCCGGCCGAGCGTTCGGCCATGGTGCGGCCGATGTACCGGCCGAGCCCCAGCGCGTCGCACAGGGCGTCCCAGAAGTGATCCTCGCTGTAGACCCCCAGGACGATCCAGCGGTCGTCCCTGGTCCGGAACGTGCCCATGGCGGGAGCGCCGCCGTGATCGTCCGACGTCCGCATCCCGGCCCGCCGGGGGTCCACGGCGCCCAGCGGCGCCACCCAGGTCGCGAGCAGGTCGGTCATGGAGACGTCGATGTGCTCGCCCTCGCCGGTCCGCCGCGCACACACAACCGCGGCGAGGATGGCGAAGGCGGCCGCGAGCCCTGATCCCTGGTCGCCTATGAGCAGACCTGCCGGGGCCGGTGGGTGGCCGTCGGCGACGGTCATCGCACCGGCGTACGCCTGGTAGTTGGCGTCGTGCCCGGTTGTGCCCGCCAGCGGACCGGTCTGGCCGAACCCGGAGATCGAACACAGCACGATGGCGGGGTTCACGGCACGCAGCTGGTCGAAGCCGACACCGAGCCGGGCCGCCACACCCGGCCGGTAGTTCTCCACCACCACTTCGCAATCGCGCACCATGTCCAGCAGCGCGGTCCGGTCGCGGTCGTCCTTCAGGTTGAGCACCACGCTTTTCTTGTGCCCGTTGAAGTTCACGAACCGGTCGCCCACCGGCCGCATGCGGTCGCCCCCGGGTGGCTCGACCTTGACGACCTCGGCGCCGAGATCGGCGAGTAGCTGGGTGGCGTAGTGACCAGGCTGCCACAGGGACAGGTCGAGCACCCGCAAGCCGTCCAGAAGCGTTGTCATCGGCTACCAAAGTACGACACTGTCGCTCCGCCGGTCCATGCTCGGACGCGGGCGCCGATCAGAATGTGATCGAGCGTTTCCGCAAGAACGCCTCCATCCCGGCCCTCGCGTCTTCGGACGTCAGCGTCATGGCCTGCGCCAGGCTTTCGGTGAAATAGCCCGCGGATGCCGGCATCTCCCCGATTTCCTGGAGGGCGTGGAGGATCATGTAGTTCGAGATCGGGGCGTTGTGGATGACAGTGCGAGCGATCTCCAGCGCCTTCTGCATCGCCTTGCCCGGCTCGACCACGTAATGCACCAAGCCCAGCCGTTCGCCCTCGCGCACCTCGTACCGGCGACCGGTGAGCATCATCTCGATCAGGCGGTCGGTTCCGATGATCTTGGCGACGCTCACACTGGCGCCACCGCCAACAAAAATTCCGCGCCTTCCCTCCGGGAGTTCGAAGAAAGCGGTTTCGTCGGCCACCCGGACATGGGCCTGGCAGGCGATCTCCAGCCCGCCGCCGATGACAGCACCCTGCAGCGCGGCGATCACCGGGCGGCCACAGTTACGCAAGCGTGCGAGCATGGCCTGGCTGGAGCGGGAGAATTTCACGGCCTCGAACGGCGCCGCCTGCTCGTGCTCTTTCAGGTCGAGGCCGGCGCAGAAATGATCTCCGGTTCCCGCGAGCACGACAGCTCGTACTTCGTCAGGCAAGCCGGATAGTGCGGAGTCGAGCCCATCGGCGATGGCTCGCGAGAACGCATTGCGCCGTTCCGGCCGATTCAGCGTGATCGTCGCGATCGGCCCGTCGACTTCGAGCACCACGAGGTCATTGTTCATCGAGTCCTCACTTGGTCACCATGAGCGCATCGAGCGCTACGGCACCTTCTCCGCCTGGCAGGGCGACGAGAGGATTCACGTCGATCTCCACGATGTCGGGCTCGGTGATCATGAGCCGGCCGACCGCCCGCACGACGCCCGCGACCGCGTCGACGTCCACCGGCGCGGAACCGCGGAAACCGTGCAGCAGCTTCGCGGCCCTCAGCTGGTTCAATTCGCCGACGATGTCGCTGTGCGTGAGCCATGGTGAGAACAGCCGGACATCTTTGAGCATCTCCACCCAGACCCCGCCCAGTCCCACCATCATGACGGGCCCCCACTTCGGGTCCCGCTTGGCACCGACAACCAGCTCCACACCGTGGCGGCCCATCGCTTCGACGAGCACGCCGTCGAGCTCCAATCCAGGCCGGGCAGCGGCGACGTTGCGGTGAAGCTCGTCCCACGCGTCACGAACCGCGTCGGCGTCGCCCAGCGAAAGGAGCACGCCACCGACCTCGCTCTTGTGCGCGAGCGACGCCGCCTGAGCCTTCATGACGACCGGGTAGCCGACGGTCCGCGCGATCGACACAGCCTCATCCGCGGTGCCGGCGAGGCCGCCCTCGGGCACTGTGATCCCCAGCGCGGCCAGGACTTTCTTGCCCGACCACTCCGCGTGTGTGCCGGAGCCGAGCCCGGGCAGTCCGCTGAAGCTTGTCGCCTGAGCCTGATCGTGTGTGCGACGCGCCTGGCGGGCGTAGCGGTGATACGTCGCCAGGGTTCGGATCGCGCGCTCGTGCGAGCGCGTGACGACGATGTTGTTGTCCGCCGCGTAGCGCAGCAGTTCGGGTGGCAAGGGGCAGTCCTCGCCCGCGAGCACGAAGATCGCCGGTGCGGGTTGCTCCTTGTGGGCCTGTGCGAACGAACTCAGCCAGGCCATCATCCGGTCCGGTTCCGTCAGCGGCAGCGAGACCAGCACACTGCCGATCGCCGGATCGGAAAGGAGTTGCCGGGCGCCGTCCCCGACCATCTCCGGCTTCCAGGCGGGCAGGGTGCCGAGATCCAGCGGATTGCGCGCCGACAGGTAGTCGGGAAGCAGGTCGGTCAGGGCCTCGATCTGTGGCGCGCCGAGGGCCGGGGTGTCCAGCCCGCGCGAGTCCAGATAGTCCGCACTCAGCGCACACAGTGCACCGGAGGTGGTCACCAGGCCCAGGCCACCCTCGCGCGGGATCGGGGAATACAGCAGCAGCTGACAGAGATCGATCAGCTCCTCGGTGGTCTCGACGAGCAGGATCCCCGCGTCCTCAATGGCGACCCGCATCGCGGCGTAGTCGTCGGCAAGAGAGCCGGTATGCGAACTGGCCGCCTCCTGCCCCTTCGCGGTACGGCCGGGATGCAGCAGGACGATCGTCTTGTTCTTCGCCCGGGCGATCGCGCCTAGGGCAAGGAATTCTTCCGGCGAGCCGATCTGCTCGGCATACGCCGCGACCACCGAGGTCCGCTCGTCTTCGAGAAAATGGCCACTAAGGTCACTGACATCGATGCCCGCTTCATTACCGGTCGTCATGACGTACGAGATCGGCACGCCTCGTGCCCGCAGAGATCCGGAGAGGTGATTGGCGATACCGCCGCTCTGTGCGATGACGGCCACCGCCGGGCCGGAGTCGCGCGGTAAGGCGGGCGGTGCCTTCTGTTCGATCATCATCACGGTCAGGCCGTCGACGAAGTTGTAATAACCAACGGTGTTGGGTCCGAGCAGTGCCAGATCGCCCGCCGCGGCGATCGCCGCGATCTCCTCCTGCTGGCCGCGCCCGGTGTCTCCCACCTCGGCGAAGCCCGAGGCGAAGCTGACGGCGCCGCGTATCTTGCGATCGACGCACGCGACGACAGCGTCACGCAGACCCGCCGCGGGCACGGTGAGGATGGCGAGATCGATCCCCTCCGGAAGATCGAGGGGATCCGCCAGGATAGGCCGTGATCCGACCTGTCCGGCGGTACGTCCAACGAGAAAGATGTCGCCTTCGAACCCGTCTTCG
This sequence comes from Amycolatopsis sp. GM8, assembly GCF_021653975.1. Classification (GTDB taxonomy): domain Bacteria; phylum Actinomycetota; class Actinomycetes; order Mycobacteriales; family Pseudonocardiaceae; genus Amycolatopsis_E. The sequence goes on from NZ_JAJKFK010000005.1 coordinate 128,168, forward strand.
AGCAACTGGTTCAGGATGATCTGGCCGGCGGTTCCGGGACGCGATGACGCGCCGAAGATCACGATGGAGCTGGGGCGCAAAAGGCTTTCGATTCCGTCGTGTGTGGTCATTTTCCCGGCACCTCGCTGTCCGGTTCGAAGAGCAGAAGATGCCGGCCGTCGTCCAGTGGCATCCAGTACGGCCGGATACGCCGGCCGATGCACAGGTCCTCGGTCGAGGCGTGCACCAGGTTCGAAACGATGTCCACTCCCGCATCGAGGCGCGCGATGATCACCGCGTAAGGATCTTGGCCCTTGAACGGCCCGGGGCCCAGGTGGGTGAGCGTGTAGCTGTAGATCTCACCCCTGCCGTCGACCTCCCGCCATTCGAGGTCGGTCCGGCCCGTCGCGATGCTGACGGGCCGGGGGAAGAACTGGAACTGTCCGGTACGCGGGCATTGCTGAAGCAGGAGCCGCTTCTCGCGCGACGCTTCCCAGAACGGGTGCGAAAACGGTAGCTCGCGAAATGAACCGCGGGAGACATCGACTGTGTCATTGAGCTTTGCCATGATCACCTCACGCGTCCGGGGCCAGGATGAGGACAACACTCGATCCCCAGTTGCGCCCGTAGTTGATCCAGCCGATCCCGGTGACGAGCGCGTTTTCGGTGTCCTTCACCTGTCGCGGTCCGCCTTGGCCGAACAGTTGCCGGACGGCTTCGACGAGGTTGGTCCCACCGCCGGCAAGACCCGCCTGCCCGGCGGAAATCTGACCGCCACCGGTGTTGAGCGGCAGATCGCCGTCGAAGGCGAAATTGGTCTCGCGAATGAAGTCAGCGCCCTGTCCCGGCTTGCAGAAGCCGAGCATCTCCAGTTGCAGCATGATCGCGATCAGGAAATCGTCGTACGGATGGACGGAATTGATATCGCCGGGCGTCAACCCGGCCTGCGCGAACGCCCGCGCGCCGGCGCTGGTGTGACCGGCGTTGGTGATGTCGACCAAGCTCGAAGCACCGCCCACATTGGTCACCTCGCCGTACCCGATCGGGACGACGAACCGGTCGAGCTTGCGCGCCTTCGCGATATCGCGGCGCGTCACCAGCAGCCCGTTGGCACCGTCGGCGAACATCACGCAGTCGAGCAACCGGATCGGTTCCGCGATCATGCGCGAGTTCAGGTAGTCCTCACGCGTGATCGGCGTGCGAAGCTTCTGGCACGCGTTGTCATTGAGGAGTGCGTGATTCCGCTGTGTCACGGCGAGTTTGGCGAGAGCCTCGGGATCGAGACCGTACTGGTGGTCGTACCGCTTCGACAGCAGGCCGAACGAACCCGGCGGCCCCATCAGACCCACCGGGTCGGACCACTCCTCGTGATACGAATAGTTGACATAGTCGAATCGGCTCGTCGGCGTGTCGCTGCAGATCACGAGAACCGTCGAGCAGAGACCGGCGTCAATGGCCGCGGCCGCCCGTGCGACCGATCCGGCGGCCCCGCACCCGCCCAGGTCGACGGTGTCGACGAAATTCAGCTCCAGGCCCAGGAACTCGACGAAGCTCTGTGCCCAGAACGCCGTCGCCGCCGCGGACACCGACGGCGTGACGATCAGGCCGTCGATTTCCGATTTGGAAAAGCCTGTCGAGTTCAACAGGCTGTCCATGATCACGCCGCCGAGCGCAAAGGGCTCGCTTCCACTCTTGTAGCGGAGCTCTGTTTCCGCGTAGCCGGCAATCACACAGTCTTGCAGCGCCATCCGTATTCGTCCCAACGTCCGTCGCGTTTGTCAGCGGTAGATCGACTTCAGCTGCTGGTAGTTGAGCAGCGCCTCCGGCCCGAACTCCCGGCCGAGTCCACTCGACTTGACTCCACCGAACGGGGCCGCCGGGTCGACGGTGTAGTGGTTCAGACCAACTGTGCCGGTGCGCAGCTGGCGCGCGACCCGCATCCCGCGCTCCTCATCGGCCGTCCACACCGAACCGCCGAGACCGAACTCGGAGTCGTTCGCGATCCGCACCGCGTCCGTCTCGTCGGTGTAGCCGATGATGGACAGCACCGGACCGAAGATCTCCTCGCGCGCGATGACCTGGCTGTTGTCGACGTCCGCGAACACCGTTGGGGCGACGTAATACCCGTGCGAGAACTCCGCGGGACGCGACCCGCCCGCGACCAGCCGGGAGCCCTCGGCCTTGCCCTTCTCGATGTAACCCTCGACCCGGTCGCGCTGGCGAGCGCTCGCCAGTGGGCCGACCTGGGTGGCCGGATCCATGGGGTCTCCCACGGTCAAGCCCTTCGCGAGCGTGGCGACCGCGTCGACCACCTCGTCGTACCGGCTTTGCGGGGCCAGCACTCGCGTGCTCGCGAAGCACGCCTGACCATTGGCGAGCATGGTCGCGAAAAAGAACGGCTCCGCGATCGCGGTGTCGAGATCGGCATCGTCGAGGACGATGGCGGCCGACTTGCCGCCCAGTTCCAGGGTCACCGGGCGCAGGCGGCTCGCGCACGCCTCGGCCACCCGCCGTCCGGCGGCGGTGGAGCCGGTGAACGCGACCTTGTCGACGCCGGGATGTGAGACGAGGTACGCGCCGGTCTCGCGGCCACCCGGGACGATGTTGATCACCCCGGCCGGCAGGCCCGCCTCGGCGACGGCCTCCGCGAAGAGGATCGAGTCCAGCGCGGCCTCGGGTGAGGGCTTGAGCACGAACGTGCAGCCGGCGGCCAGACCGGGAGCGTACTTCGTCGCCGACAGCAGCTGCGGTGCGTTCCAGGGGACGATCGCCGCCACGACGCCCAGTGGTTCCCTGCGCACATGGACGGGACTGCCGAGCATGCCCTGCCGAACCTCCTCAAAGGACTCGTCGCGGACCAGGCCGGCGTAATAGCGCAGCAGTGTGCCCGGCAGCATGCCCTCCACCTGTTCGCAGACCGTGATGGTCATACCGTTCTGGGCGGTGACGGTGCGCGTGATGTCTTCCTTGCGCCGGTCGAGCGCGTCGGCGAGCCGGTAGAGAGCCTCGGCGCGCCGGGCCGGCGACCACGCCGGCCAGCCGTCCGGATCGTCGAAAGCGGCGCGGGCCGCGGCCACGGCGGCGTCCATGTCCTTCTCGTCGCCGTGTGGCACGCTGCCGAGAACGGCTTCGGTGCTCGAACCGATGACCGTGATCTTCTCTTGCGCGTGCGGGGTCACCCAAGCACCCCCGATGAACAGCGAATCCTGGTGCGGGTACACGTTGCCTCCGTTGGCCGGGTGAACCGTGAACGGAAGCGACGCTAATCGAGGAAACCCACCGCCGACCGTCCAACTTCTGGACGGTCAGCGCGCGTGCTCGAGCGCATCGAGGCCGAAGGCTCGAAGCTTCTTGTACAGGGTGGTCGGGCTGATCGACAGCATCCGGGCCGCCGCACGCCGGTTGTGCCCGCAGGCCTGGAGCGCGTGCCTGATGGTCGCGCATTCGGCCTGTTCGACCAGTGACAGCGGGCGCGAGGAGGCTCGGCTCGGACCGCCTGGCAGGTCGGCCACGGTGATTTCGTGCCCGGCCCGCGCCGCGGCCGACATGAGCACCGAACGCAACTCGGTGAGGTTGCCCGGCCAGGGCCGGCAGGCCAGCGCCCGAAGAGCGTCCGAGGTGAGGCGGGCGCCAGTGTCGCACAGGATTTCCCGTGCGAGGCCCGGGATCTCGGTCGTCCGATGGCGAAGCGGCGCCAGTTCGATCTTCGCCGGGCAGCGCGCGGCTATCGCCTGGTGCTCATCGCGCAGTGCCTCCACCGGTCCGCTCGTCAGCACGACGTGGGCTTCGGTGGAATCCAGCGCATGCGCGAGGTCGCGGGCGACCGAGTCATCGAGCCTGTCCATCGACTCGATGAGCACGGCACCGCCGGCCGAAAGGGACTCTCTCAGCTCGGGTGCGGAGACAGCCTGGGCCGCCGCGTCGAAGATGCGCGGCTCACGCGGCAGGAGGGAGGTGGCTCGGGTCGTTCGGCCCGTTCCCGGCTCTCCGGAGATCAATACCGGCCGTGCTGTGTCGATGCCGGCTGAGCCGGCCGTCAGCCGCCGCACCCTGATCTCGATGATCACCCCGCCGTCCGTGCCGATGCGGTGAGTACGCACTACCGCCGCCCGGCCCGAATTGAGGCGCAGGTGGCTGATCGTGTCACCCGGGGTTCGCTCCGCCAATGCGCTGAGGAGCGCAAGATCAACGGCGTCGAGCGTGTCGCGAGCGATGTCGTTGGTGAGAACCACATCGCGGCCCAGCGCTACGACGGCCGCTTTCCCACGGCGGCGCGACACGGCGCGGAAGGCCGCGAGCAGGCGCTGGTCGGCGACCCGCGCACTGGCGATCAGCGCCAGCTCGATCTCCTCCGCGGCGCGGACGAGCACCGGGCGCATCAACGCGTTGCTCTCCGCGGCGGCGCACGTGATGTCGAGTACCCCGGCGAGCCGGGCAGTCGTGCGGTCGAAGACGGGATGGCCGTAGCAGCTGTAGGGACGCAGCGCCTCGATGTAGTGCTCGCCGCCGTGCACCGCGATACCGTGGCGGGTCTCCAGCACCGTCGCCACACCGTTGGTGCCGGTGTTCTCCTCGACGAACTGCCGGCCGACGACCCCGCCGACGTTCTCGATCCGGGCGCGCAGTGAAGACGTGCCGAACCGCTGGTCGACGATACGGCCGGAACGGTCGGCGAGCATGATCGTGAAACGGCTGCCGGCGATTTCGCCCGCTATGCGGTCGAGGACGGGCCGGGCCGCCTCGATGAGCCTGCTCGCGGGGTCGACGTCGGTCACCGGGAGTTCGTCGAGCCTCGCACTCGTCGGCAGGCTGGATTGCGCCGTGCGCCGCCAGGACGCCGCGATCTCGACACGGACCGGCGCGAGCCGTGAATGTGAGTCAGGCATGGCGGTCGTCCGTTCCAGGTCCGGCCGCCGGTGGCCAGGGCCTGGCCACCGGCGGCCGGAGCTTCTTGGTCACCGGATTATGCCTGTGTCGCCGTTCCCTCGGCGACTTCGGCCGCGGCAGGCGACGAGCCCCGCGCGCCGCGGGCGGACATCCCGCGGACGAGGAGAATCGTCGCGAGGGCGCCGACCAGTGGCGCCAGCGCGAAGATCCGGTACATCGATCCCGGACCCCAGCCGGCCTGCACGAGAAAGCCGGCGAACAGGGGCGCCAGAATGGCACCGACCCTGCTCACGGCACCGGCGATGCCGAGCGCCGTCGCGCGGGCTTCCGTCGGATAGAGCGCCGGCACGATGACGTTGATGCCCGAAACCGTGCCGGTGGCGAGAAGGCCGACGAGCACCGCCACGACCAGCGCGCTGCCCAAGGAGCCGAGCGACACCGAGAAGAGAACGAGCGCGAGTGCGCCGGCGACGAAGTACGCGGCGGTCAGCCGGCGCGCCTCGAAGCGAGATGCCAGCACACCCAGCAACACCGCGCCCAGGACCCCGCCGATGGCGAAGAGCACGCCACCGCTGAGACCCTGCTGAGTGGACATACCCGCCTTCAGCAGCAAGCTCGGCGTCCACGAACTCGTGAAGTAGTACGTCGTCTGCGCCGCGACGAACGCGACCCAGACCAGCACCGTCCGGACGGCGTTGTTGCCGCGGAAGAGCGATTCGAGCGCCACCTTGCGCGGTGCCGGCGCCTTCTCGGGCAGCTCGTCGACCTGGGCGCGGCCCATCGAGACGAGGATACGGTTGAGCCTGGCCAGCGCGTTGTCAGGACGCCGCGCGACGAGGTAGTCGATCGACTCGGGCAGGTAACGCAGGCCGATGGCGAAGATGATCGCCGTGGCGACGCCGCCGAACACGAAGACCGACCGCCACCCGTACGGGCCCACGAGCTGGCTCGTCGCGATCCCCGCGATGATCGCGCCCAGGCCGTAGCCCGTCGTGATCAGTGCGACGGCCATTCCCCGGCGCTTGTTGTTCGCGTACTCGGAAGCGAGCACCGGCAGACTGGCCGCCATCACCCCGATGGCCACGCCGGTGACCGCCCGGGCGGCGAGGAGCTGACCGAATCCCTGCGACACGGAGGCGCCCAGCATGCCCAGCGAAGCCACGGCAAGAAAAATGAGGGTCAAGCGGCGGCGGCCGATGCGATCGGCGAGCGGGGCCAGGAACAGGGCCCCGAAGGCCATCCCCGCCGGGCCGGCGCTGAACAGGAGTCCCAGCTGGGACGGGGCCAGGTGCCAGGCCTTGGCGATCGTCGGCCCGACGAACGAGATCATCAGGAGGTCGAAGCCATCGATCAGGTTCATGACAAGGCACAGCGAGACCGCCCCGATCTGGGCGCGACTCATGGGTGATCTTTTGATCTGCTCGAGAACGTTCAAGGGAACCTCGCTTCGTTGCGACGGTCGATTCGGCGGAATACCCGTGGGCTGCAGGTGGGAGCGTTTTCCGGGTACGGGGCACTCCGGATCATGTATGTAACGCTCACTCTACAATGTCCGAGATGCCGTGACCAGACCCGTTTCGCACCTCGGGTCGTATTGAGGTTCGGGGCACCGCGTGATGATCAGGCCCGGCCACCACCGCTGGGCTCGTGGGCGATCAGGTCGATCCGGCCGGTGAGCAGACCTTCCAGCAGGTCGGTCCGGAACTCGGCGGGACCGCGGACGGCCACGGTCGTGCGGCACGACGTGCGAATGCGTTCGGCCAGCGCGACCCGGTCCAGTAACGAGCCGCGCTCCGACCGACCGCTCAGTAGTACGCCGTCGGCACCGGCCGCGATCGCCGCCTCGGCGCGTTTCACGAGCGCGGTCGCATCGGCGCCCCACGGGTCATCGGTGTCCACAGTGATTTCCGCCAGGATCGCCGGTGCGGCATAGCGCGCTCGTGCCGCGGCGACCTCGCCCAGCGAGACCACAGCCACAGCGCCGCCATCCTGTCCGAGCACGCGGTGCTCCAGCACGACGTTGTCGCGCACGCGCAGCGGGCGGTGGACCAGCCATTCCCCGAAGGCTCCGGCGTCAGAGGGCGGGTTCCCGCCGAGGCTCTGTGCGGCTTCGTTGATGAGCTCGGGCGCCGAGGTGAGCAGTTTGCCGAGCGACATCGATCCGGACCGGGTCAGGTACGAGACCGCCATCCGCGCCGGGGACAGGTCGAGCCGCCGGTCGATCGACTGCCACCACAGGTTGCTGCGCCAGGCCCGGTCCTGCAGCAGCGCGGTGGCCGGCCGCTGGGTCGCCTCGTAGCCGGCCAGCGCGTCGGGCAGCGAATCGGTGGTGGTGAGCGCGTCCGCGAGCGAGATCGCGCTTTCCATGGCGTGTTTCGTGCCCGATCCCAGCGAAAAGTGCGCGGTCGCCATGGCGTCGCCGATCAGCACGACGTTCTCGTGGTGCCAGCGGTCGCACCGCACCCAGCGGAACCGGCCCCAGACCGACCGGTTGCCGATCAAGGGGGCGCCGTCGAGCAGATCCTTGAACACCTCCGCCAGGTACGTGAGCGCCTGAGCGTCCGAACTCCCGTCCTGGCGCGGGCCGATGGCCATACCGGCCGCACGGACGGTTTCGAGTGACGCTTCGATCACATGGCCGGACCGGGTCGCGGTGAAGGGGTAGGAGTGCGTCGCGTAGACGCCGTGCTCGGTCTCCACGGGAATGAAAACCGCGGAGTCGAGGACGACGTCGGCGGCGCACCAGATGAACGTGTCCCGGGCGAAGCTTTCGTGGGCGCCGAGTTCGTCGCGCAGGGCGGCCCGGCTGGCACTGTTCGCGCCGTCCGCGACAACCACGACGTCGGACCGCCGCCGCAACTCGTGCACATCCGCCTTGGTCCCGGACTGCAGGTCGACACCGGCCGACCGGCACGCGGAGGCCAGCACCCGCAACAGGTCCCGGCGGGCCACCGCGAGCCCCCGGCTGAACTCGGGAATCCGCACCGTTCCGCTGGCCAGCCGGAACTCCGCGCTCGGAGCGGCGACCCCCAAAGCGGCGATCTCGGCATGGGTCTCCTGGTCGGCCGCCTCGAACGAGGCCAGGGCGCTGCCGGTGAGGCTCACGCCGAACCCGAACGGCTCGTCGTGCGCGGCGCGTTCGTAAACGGTCACCGACCACTCGGGCCGGCGCCGTTTCAGCAACCGCGCCGCGTACAGGCCGGCGGGTCCACCACCGATGATCGAGACGATTTTTCCTGCCATGACTGGCTTCCTCCGTTCTGGAAGCGCGGCCGCCGCTAGTGGTGCCGGCGCCATGCGCCCTTCAGGTACTGGGTGGGATAGGGCGCCTCGTCGCGCTCGATGCCGAGGACATGGGCCGCCCGCAACGGCCACGAGGGTTCGCGCAACGCCGCGCGAGCGAGCAGGACCGCGTCCGCGGAGCCTTCGGCGAGAATGTGCTCGGCCTGTTCCGGGTCGGTGATCAAGCCGACCGCGGCGGTGGGGATCCCAGCGGCGCCGCGCACCTGCCGGGCGAACGGAACCTGGTAGCCGGGGCCGACGGTGATGCGACCGGGCGCCACCACGCCGCCGGACGAGACGTCGACGAGGTCGACCCCGAGGGGCTGGATCCGGGCGGCCAGTTCGGCGGTGTCTTCGACCGTCCACCCGCCCTCGACCCATTCACTCGCCGAGAACCGGACGAAAAGTGGTTTGCGGCCAGGCCATTCCGTCCTCACCGCGTCGACGATCTCGACGAGCAGCCTGATCCGGTTGTCGAACGATCCGCCGTAGTCGTCGGTGCGGAAGTTCGACAGCGGGGAGAGGAATTGGTGGATGAGGTAGCCGTGTGCCGCGTGCAGTTCGATGACGTCGAAGCCCGCACGGTCGGCACGCGCCGCCGCGGCGGCGAACCCGCGCACAGTGCCGGCGATGTCGTCCCGGGTCATCTCGTGGGGCGTGTCGAGACCGTCGAGCGCTACCGGCGACGGGCCCACAATGCGCCAGCCCCCTTCGGCGGCGGGGATCGTCCCGGCGCGGCGCAGCGCGGGCGCCCAGGTGGACGCCTTACGTCCCGCGTGGGCGAGTTGCACGCCGATCGCCGTGTGCTGGCTGTGCGCGAACTCGACGATCCGGGCCCAGGCGGCCTGCTGGGTTTCGTTCCACAGCCCGGTGTCCTGCGGGCTGATCCGTCCTTCCGGGACGACCGCGGTGGCTTCGGTCAGGACGAGTCCGAACCCGCCGGCCGCGCGGGCGCCGAGATGGACGAGGTGCCAGTCGGTCGGGACGCCGTCGCGGGCTTCGACGCTGTACTGGCACATGGGCGCCAGCCACACCCGGTTCTTGAACTCGACGTCGCGCAACCGCAGCGGCGAGAACACCATCGGGGTGCCTGTCGCCCGTTCTGCCCGCGTCGCGTCGGCGGCCGGGCGCGTCACGACAGTCGCTCCAGGACGACCGCCATGCCCTGTCCCCCGCCGACGCACATCGTCACCAGCCCGGTTTGCTTGTCGTGCCACCGCAATGAGTTGATCATCGTGGTGACCAGGCGTGCCCCGGTCATCCCGAACGGATGCCCGACCGCGATCGCACCGCCGTTGACATTGAGCCGGTCCAGATCGATCGCCAGTTCCCGCTGCGATGCGAGAACCTGCGCGGCGAAGGCTTCGTTGATCTCGACGAGATCGATTCCGGCCATGGTCATCCCGGCATTGGCGAGCGCTTTCGTGCTCGCCTGGACGGGGCCGGTGCCCATGATCTCGGGGCTCAATCCGGACACGCCGGTGGCGACCACCCGCGCCAGCGGCGTCAGTCCGAGGTCGCGAGCGTGCGTGTCACTCATGACCACGAGCGCCGCGGCGCCGTCATTGAGCGGGCAGCAGTTGCCCGCGGTCACGGTGCCGTCCGGCCGGAACACGGGCTTGAGCGCGCCGAGTCCGTCGAGGGTGACGTTCGGCCGCGGCCCGTCGTCGTGGGCCACGAGCTCGCCGTCCGGCGTGCGGACGGGGGTGATCTCCCGCGCCCAGAAACCGTTCGCGATGGCCTCCTGCGCGCGGTGCTGGCTGCGGCAGGCGAACTCGTCCTGGTCCGCGCGGCTCACCCCGTATCGCTGCGCGACGTTCTCCGCCGTCTGCCCCATGGCGATGTAGATGTCGGGGAGCTCACCCGTTTCGCGGGGATCGCTCCACTCGACGCCGCCATCGGCGGCTCGGGCGCTGCGTTCGCGAGCGCGATCGAACTTCGGGTTCATGGTGTCGGGCAAGGAATCGCTGTTGCCCTTGTCGAAGCGGCTGACGGTTTCGACGCCCGCGGCCACGAACGCGGAGCCTTCGCCCGCCGTGATGGCGTGGAACGCCATGCGCAGGGTCTGCAGGCTGGAGGCGCAGTAGCGAGTGACGGTGGTGCCGGGAACCGTGTCGAGTCCCAAGAGGACGGAGACCGCTCGCGCCATGTTGTGTCCTTGCTCGCCGCCGGGGCACCCGCAACCGAGCATCAGGTCGTCGAGGCGCGTGGCGTCGAGCGACGGGACCTTCTCCAGGGCCGCGGAAACCATCGCGGCGGCGAGGTCGTCCGGCCGCATCGCGGCCAGCGATCCCTTGCCCGCCCGGCCGATGGGCGAACGGGCGGTCGACACGATGACTGCGTCGGGCATGTGACGGGCCTCCGGGGAAAGTCGTTGGTGGGTAGGAGAAAATGGCTCAGGCGTCCAGCCTGGTGAGGGCGAACTCGGCCAGTAACCCGGCCTCGGCGGCCAGGCCGTCCACGGCGAGGTCCGAACCGGCTCGTCCGCCGCCGCGGTATCGGGCGGCGACGCCGAGTGTGATGACCGCCAGGCGCCAGGCCGCGAAGGCGATGTAGTACGGCAGTTCGGTGAGATCGAGCCCGGTTCCGGTGGCGTAGCGGGCCGAAAGTTCTTCCGCGGCAGGGAAACCGATCAGTTCACTCCCCCGTGGCACGACCTTGGCCAGGCGATCTTCCGGTTGCCAATAGAGCAGCAACCAGCCGAGGTCAGCGAGGGGATCCCCTTGGGTGGACAGCTCCCAATCCAGGACCGCGCGGACCTCACCGGCCTCGGAGAGGACCACGTTGTCGAGCCGGAAATCGCCGTGCAGCAAGGAAGTGCGCTGCTGGCGTGGGATCCGGCCGGTGAGCCGATCGTGCCCTTCGCTCAGCAGGGCGACGGTGGCGGGCTCGCCGTGGATCTGGGCCGACCACCGGCGCAGTTGCCGGGCGAGGTATCCCTCGGGGCGCCCCAGATCGGCGAGGCCCAGCTCGGCCGGGGAAACCCGGTGCAGCTCAACGAGTTCGTCGACGAGCGCCTGCCCGGCCCGGCGTCGGGCCGGTTCCGCCAGCGCCACCGCACTCGCGGTGTCCCGCGCGATGATGCCGCCGACGAACTCCATCACCGAGAACGGGGCGCCGATCACGTCCTCGTCGTCGCAGAAGGCAAGCTGGGCAGCAACATGGACGCGCGAACGCTGATGCAGGCTCTGCTGGATCCGGAACTCTCGGGCGACGTCATGGGCACCCTTCACATCGATTCGCGCGGGCGGACGCCTCAGCGCGACGCGGTGCCCCGTCGCGTCGTCCACGCGATAGGTCAGGTTCGAGCGGCCGCCGGCGATCAGCGTCGATGTGAGCGGCGGCTGGAGATCCGGCACCCGCTCGATGAGCCACGGTCCGAGCCGTTCCATCGCCACGGCGGTCATCGTGACACCGTCCGGGCCTGCCGCTCCCGGGCGAGTTTCGCCGCGATGTCCTCACGCAGGCGCTTCTTCGCGACCTTGCGGATGCTCGTGACCGGCAGCTCGGGGCGCACCTCGACCCGCTCGGGGAGCTTGAACTTCGCGACCCCTTGTGCGAGCAGGAATTCGGCCAGATCCGCCACGGTCGGGACCGGAACGTCCGCGCGCGGCACGACGTAGGCGCACACCCGCTCGCCCAGTTCCGGGTCGGGCATGCCGACGACCGCGACCTCGGCGACGCCGGGGTGGGTCACCAGGATCCGCTCCAGCTCGTCGGCGTGGATCTTCTCGCCGCCACGATTGACGTTGTCCTTGATACGCCCTTCGATCGAATAAAACGTCGTGCCACCGACGTCGTGGGCACGCGCGAGGTCGCCCGTACGGAAGAAGCCGTCCGGGGTGAACGCGACCGCGTTGTGCTCGGCCGCGGCGAAGTAACCGGGAATCGTGTACGGCCCGCGGCACGCCAGTTCCCCGACCTCGCCCGGCGCCACATCGGCCAGTTCGTCGTCCAGGATGCGCACCTCGTCCAGCGGGTGGATCGGGGTGCCGACCGTGGTCCGGCGGGCGTCCGCCGGCGCGTCCCACGGGGTACCCATGATCATCCCCTCGCCCATGCCGAACACGCCGAGCGCGCGAATGCCGAGCTCGGACTCCAGCCGGGCCGCGTATTCGGGGGTCTGCGGGCCGACGTTCAGCCGGACCAGCGAGCTCAGGTCGGCCGCACGCGCCGCCTCCGATTCGAGCAGCCGGTACGCGACGGTGGCATTGGCGACCATGTCGGTGACCCGTTCGCGCTCGACGAAACCGGCGATCACCTCCGCGTCCGCCCGCGGCGCCAGGACGACGGTCGCGCCGGTGAGCATGGCGGGCAGGACACACAACGCGATACCGGCGTTGTGCATGACCGGCAGAGCGTGCATGGCCACGGTCCGCTCGTCCCAATCCCAGCGGTCCGCCCAGGCCCGCGCGTTGCACAGGTAGTCGCAATGCAGCCGCGGAATGAGCTTCGGCGTGCCCGTGGTGCCGCCGGACAGCTGCAGCACGGCGAGGTCCTCGGCGCCCACATCGGGCAACGGCCCCGGCGGGTGCGCGACCAGCTCGTCCAATGTGACGCCACCGCTCCCCCGCGCCGCGATCGTGAACCGGACGCTCTCGTGGGTCTGGGCGAGCTCGGCCGCCAATGCTGGCAGGTCGGCTCGTGGCCAATCCGCCTGGATCAGATGGGCTCGGGCACCGGTGAGCGCGATCAGGTCACCGACTTCACGTCTCCCGTGCTGGGGCAGCGAACACACGGGCACCAGCCCGCTCTTGAGCAGGCCGTAGAACCCGACGAGCGTTTCCACCACATTGCCGGACTGCACGACCACGGCGTCACCCGGGCGCAGCCCGCGGTCCAGCAGCCCGCAGGCCACAGCGGTCGCCTGCCGGTCGAGTTCGGCGTAGGTGAGCCGCCGCTCGGCGTCCACCACCGCCACCCGCTCGGGCAGACGGGTGGCGGTGGCGCGCAGCACCGCACCGATCGCGGTACTGCCCCAGGCGCCGGCCGCCCGATAGCGCGCAGCGAGCGCTTCGGGCCGCCGGGGCAGGAGCCGGTCAGCGGGCATCCCGGCTCCCGAGGCTGTCAGCGGGCATCGGGTGGCCGGCCGGCACGACCTGGCTCACCAGCGCGGTCGCGCAGCCGGGGCAGAGCGCCTGCCGGAAGACGACGGTCTCGTCGACGTAGGTCGAGGAGTCCGGCCAGACGTGCGGTCCCGCGGCCGACGGACCGGCCTCAATGCGCGGCAGCGCGGCCAGATAGGGCTCACCCGCGGTGCCCAGCACCGTGCCACAGTGACGGCACACGACCGTCTCGCCGTCGACCAGTGCCTGGTTCACGTCCAGGTTCTCCGCGCCCGCGACGTCCGCCCGTCGCGCGCCCGCGTCCGCGCGGATGCCGGCGGCGCTGCGGCGCGCGGCCCACAATTGTTCACGCAGCTGCTGAGTGGCTTCCACATCGACGGCACCGTCTGGGTCCAGGACGACGCCGTAGACGTCCCGGGCAGCTTGCCCGGAGACCTTCGCTTCGCGCACGTCCTCGGCCACCGCGGCCGGGTCACGGCGCAGTGGATCGCCGTAACCGCCACCGCTCTGCCAGTGGACGTACACCGCGTCTTCGAGGCCGATCATGGTCTCGACCTCGCCACCCATGACGTCGCGACTGGCCGTGATGTCGTCGAGGCCGCGCGGAACCCGGCCGGCCGCGAACGCGCCGAGCACATCGCTGCCCCGCAGCACCATGTCGAGCTGCGTGTTGCCGGGGTACCCGCCGGCCAGCCCGGCGTTCTGCGTCGTCGCCTTGCCCGAGCCGGAGAAGACCCCGGCGAGCGGAGCCGGTGTGTCGTGCGGGATGAGACACACCGACCCGCTCACCCCACCGCGCTGGGCGCCGGGGCCGCCGGAGTCGGTCTCCTCGCGGCGCCACAGCAGCAGCACCGGCGAGGTGAACTCGGTCATCTCGGCATCGGGCGCACGCCCCATCGGGATGACGAACATGCCGCCGGTGTCGACGCCGTCGCGGTCGACGCCGGCGCCGTAGCCACCGGCCATCGTGTCCATCACCAGGGAGACGAACGGGTACTGGCGCTGGTCGATACCGGCGAGGGCGACCATGTCGAAGGTGCCACCGCACACCGACTGGACGGATTTGCGGGAGTGCGGCCGCGAATCGAGCATCTTGGCGAGGCACTCGTTGACCAGGTTGCCCGCCGCCCACGCCGGGCCGACCGGGCCCTTGCCGACCGCGGCCGGGAACGACGCGTTGATCATCGTGCCCTCGTCGGCGATGATGTCGAAGCAGCGCATCAGACCGCCGCCAGCCCACGGGATGTCCCCGGCCAGCACCGGGAGCAGCGCGGACATGATCCCGGCGCGCACCCCGGAATAGGGACAGTTGATCATGCCGGTCTGTGGGGCGGTGCCACGGAAGTCGAACGTCAGCCGGTCACCGGTCTTGGTCATCGCGAGCACGATCTGGTACAGGCCGCGATCGTCCTGACCGGAGTGTTCCTGGTACCCGGTGGCGTGCCAGGTGCCGTCGGGCAGCTCCCGCAGTTTCGCGCGCAGCCGCTGTTCCGCGTCGTCCATGATCCGCTTCATGACGGCCTTGACGGTGTCGGGCCCGTAGGTCTCCAGCAGCCGCCGCAGCCGGGTCTGCGCGGTGTTGTTCGCGCCGACCTTCGCACGCAGATCGAGTGACAGCAACATCGGCGTCCGGGACCGGCGGGTCCACATGTCCGCGACGTCCCGCTGCAACACGTTGTCGCGCACCACTTTGATGGGCGGGGTGGGCAGCGACTCCCAGAACACGTCCTGGGCGCGCGGGGTCCACGAACCGGGCGCGACACCACCGACGTCGAGCTGGTGAGCGACAGCCGAGGACCAGCCGAAGAGCTCGCCGTCGAAGAAGAACGGGGCGAACACGGTGGCGTCGTTCTGGTGCAGCCCGCCACCGACCCACGGATCGTTGCAGAGGAACATATCGCCCTCGTTGATGCCCGGGTTGTCCGCACGGTGGCGCAGGGTCCAGTAGACGGCCAGGTCCAGCGACGCGGACAGGAAGGTGTTGTACAGCCCGATCTGCACCTCCTGGCCGACTTCGTCGCAGAGGGCGAAGTCGAAGTCGTTGGCCTCGGTGACCACCACCGAACCGGACATCCGCTTGAGCGTCTCGCCCATCTCGTCGGTGATGGACCACAACCGGTGCCGGATCACCTCGTAGGTGAGCGGGTCCAGGTTGTCGATGGCGTCCTGGCCGACCGTGTGCAGCCGCAGGCTCGCCGGCACGCTCGCGCGGAGCTCGTCGACGTCGACCGGGCGGCTGTTGAAGACGTCGGCTCCGGGAATCGGGCTGCTCATGAGCGCTCCTCGGTGGTGTGGTGCAGAACGAGGTTGCCGAACCGGTCGATCTCCGCGGTGTCGTGACGGGAGATCGTGACCGTCGTCGTCGGTACTTCGACGATCGCCGGGCCGGTGATGCGGTGCCCTGGCGAAAGCCGGAGGTAGTCGTAGATAGGGGTCTCCTCGAACCCGCGCGCCGGGTCGAGCAGCACCGGCCGCCGGCCGGTGAGGGCGTCCTCGACACCTCGCCCGGACGCGGGATCGGCCTCGGGCAGGATCACCTGGGACGGGAGCACGCCGGTGGCGTGGACGCGGTAGGTGATGAACTGGAAACCGGCGTCCGCGTAGCCGGTCCCCGCGCCGAACGCACGGTGATAGCGGGCCTCGAAGTTCTTGAGCACATCCGCGAGGTCGGTTTCGCCGAGGGGCCCCGACGCCACGGGCGTGGGCAGTTCGGCCAGCTGCATGGTGTACCGGACGTCGACCTCGCGGCGCAGCACGATATCGACCAGCTCGACGCCCTGCTGCTCCAGTGCCGTACGGGCCTCGGCCTCGAGTTCCTCGAAGGTCTTCGTGACCTCGTCGGCGGGCACCGGGAACGTGGACGGCTTGGAGACTTCCTTGACCACGGCGACATTGCTGGCCGCGAGCCCGTAAGCGGAGAACGCCGCCGCCGACGGGCCGAGCGGCACGATGGTGGACTTCACGCCCAATTCGGCGCCATAGGCGAAACAGTGCACCGGACCGGCGCCGCCGAACGCGTATGCGACGAAGTCACGCGGGTCCTCCCCCGATTCGACGACGACCTTGCGCACCAGGTCCGCGGTCTGCGCGTTCTGCACAGCGAAGATCGCGGCGGCGGCGTCCTCGATGCTGAGCCCGAGCGGAGTGGCGACGTGCTTGTCGATGGCCTCGCGTGCCCGTGACACGGACAGCTTGGTGCGGCCGCCGAGGAAGTTGTCCGGGTTGAGGATGCCCAGCACCAGATCGGCGTCGGTGACGGTGGGCTCCGTGCCGCCCTGGTCGTAGCAGGCGGGCCCCGGGACGGCCTGCGCGCTGCGCGGGCCGATCCGCAGGTTGCCGCCCGCGTCGACCCACGCGATGGCTCCGCCACCGCTGCCGATCGCCTGCACCTTGAGCATCGGGACGTCGATCACATGCTGGTTGATCACCGCGGTGGTGGTCTGCATCGGTTCGCCGTCGACGATGAGCCCGACCAGGAACGTGGTCCCGCCGACGTCGGTACAGATGACGTTGCGGTGTCCGAGCTGGCCCGCCAGCCGGGTCGCCCCGGTCACTCCGCCGGTGAGCACGGAGCCGACCGTGGTGATCGCGGTCTTGGGCGCCTCGTGCGCGGCGAGCGTGCCGCCGGTCCCCTGCATGATCAGCAGCGGGCCGCGCAACCCGTTGTCGCGCAACCGATCCGTCAGCGGCTCCAGGTACCGGGCGAGCGTCGGGCCGACCTGGGTGCTCATGATCGTGGTCGCGTTGCGGGAGAACTCACGCATCCGCGGGGAGAGCTCGCTCGACAGCGTCACGTACATGTCGGGGGCCTGCTCGTGGATGAGCTCCCGCAACCGGCGCTCGTGCGCGGGATTGCGGAACGACCACAGCAGCGACACCGCGATCGCGTCGACCTCCTCGTCGAGCAGCTCCCGGATCGCCTGGCGCGCCTGGTCTTCGTCGAGCGGGACCACGACGCTGCCCTTGTAGTCGACCCGCTCGATGACCTCCTTCGCCCGGCGCTTGGGCACCAGCGGCGCGGGTTTGCGGGTCGCGAGGATGTCCTGGATCTGCTCCGGGCTGTTGCCGGCGTAGCGGCCGACGACGTTCATGATGTAGATCGAGTCGCGGTGGCCGACGGTGGTCAGCCACCCGACCTTGCCGACATCCCCGATCACGAGCGCGTTGAGCGTCGAGGTCGTGCCGTGGGCGATGTAGGACGTGTCCGCGAGCAGCGGCCGCAGGCCGACACCGGCACGTTCGGCCAGTCCTTCGAGCACCTGCATCACCCCGTCCGCGTAGTTCGGGGGTGTCGAGGGAGTCTTCGTCGAGATCATCGTGCCGTCGTCACGGGACGCGACCGCGTCGGTGAACGTTCCGCCGACGTCGATGCCGATCACATAACGCTGTCCCGCCTCCCCGGAATTTTTGGTGTTGGTCACCTTGGGGAAGGATGGTTCTGTTCGGTCACGTACTTGTGGCTGGCTTGCGTCACGTTCCCCTGAGGTCCGGCCGGGAGCGACTCGGCCTGATTCCACCTCTGGTGTCATGATTCCGCCTTTCCGTTGGAGTGCGAGGCGCGGGCAGTGCGCCGTTTCACCCGCATTTCGTCGTCGGGTTCGGTGGCAGGGAACGACTCCTGCAGTGCGGGCGGGATGCCCGCCGGGTCCAGGCAGATCCCGTACCGCTCGAGATTGTGGGTGTGCGCGAGCTGGTGCATCGCGAAGGCCGACCGGATGGCCGTCGGCTGGCCCTGCGCGTCAACGGCCTGGTTGACGGCTTCCTTGGTCAGCCGCAGCCCGAACATCGGCTTCGCCGCGATCCTGCGTGCCATCGCGAGCGTGAATCCGGTCAGCTCGCCGCGGGGCACGACATGGTTGACCATCCCGAAACCGCGTGCCTCCTCGGCGGTCCAGGAATCCGCGGTGAAAAGCAGTTCCTTCGCCTTACGGGGACCGAGTTCCCACGGATGCGCAAACCACTCGACGCCGCAGATACCCATCGACACCACCGGGTCGGCGAAGCTCGCGTCGTCCGCGGCGATGATCAGGTCGCACACCCAGGCGAGCATCAGCCCGCCGCCGAGGCACTTGCCCTGCACGGCGGCGATCGTCGGCTTCGGCAGGTCGCGCCAGCGCTGGCACATCCCCAGGTAGATCTCCTCCTCCCGGGCGACCCAGCCTTCCGCCCCGGGCTCACCGAACCCGCCCCACGTGCCGACCTGGCCGAACTCCTCGTGCCAGACCACGTCCCGCAGGTCGTGCCCGGCCGAGAAATGGGGGCCGTCGCCGGCCAGCACGATCACCTTCACCGCGTCGTCGCGTGCGGCACGGTCGAAGGCGTCGTTGAGCTCGTAGGTCATCCGGACGTCCTGCGCGTTGCGTTTGTCCGGGCGGCTCAAGGTGATCACGCAGATCCCCGGTTCGGGGATCTCGTAGCGAATGGATGACGTCATCGGCAACCTTTCGTGCTGATCGGCCTGATCGATCAGCGGAATTCGAGATCGAGCAGATCGGCGAACTGCTCGCGGGCGGCGCGCCGCCGGGTGGGCAGGTGTTCGGTGGGTATCCCGTCCGCGGGCGGTGTGAACCCGCGCAGGATCAGCCGCGCGGCGCTCTGGCGGTGCACCTCGTCAGGCCCGTCGTAGATCCGGGCCGCCCGGGCACGGCGGTACATCGCTTCCAGCGGCAGGTCGGCCGAGAAACCGAGCGAGCCGTGGGCCTGCACCGCCCGGTCGATGACGTCGTGCAGGACCTTCGCGCCGTAGAACTTGATCAGCGCGATGTCTTCGCGTGCCGCCTTCGACCCGACCGTGTCGATGCGCCAGGCCGCGTGCAGGGTCAGCAGGCGTGCGGCGGCGATTTCGGCGGCCGAGTCGGCGATCCAGTTCTGCACGGTCTGCTTCTCCGCGAGTGTGGAACCGTGCGAGTAGCGGTAGGTGGCGCGCTCACAGAGCATGTCCAGCGCCCGCTTTGCCTGTCCGATCCAGCGCATGCAGTGGTGCACGCGGGCGGGACCGAGGCGTTCCTGCATCATCGCGAAGCCCCGGCCCGGCTCGCCCAGCACGGCGCCGGCGGGCAGCGCGACCTCGGTGAACGTGATCTCGCAGTGGTTCTCGATCTGCGCCGGGCGTGGCTCCGGGTCCTCCATCGACGGGATGTCCCGGCGGATGTCCACCCCGGGGGTGTCCCGGTCGACGATCACCACCGTCGCCCGTTCCCGTGGTGGCGCGTCCGGATCGGACACCGCCAGCACGAGCAGGAAGTCGGCGAGCGACGCGTTCGTCGCGAACCACTTGTGTCCATTGAGGACCCAGCCGTCGCCGCGGCGCTCCAGCCGGCTGCTGAGCAGGGTCGGGTCGGCGCCCGCACCGGGTTCGGTCATCGCGACCGAGGAACGGACCGTGCCTTCCAGCAGCGGGGCGAAATACCGCACGCGCTGCGCGGGAGTGGCGTGGGCCGCGAGCAGTTCGAGATTGCCGGAATCCGGCGGCGCCGTGCCGAACAGCGTGGGCCCGACGCGGGACCGTCCGACGATCTCGTTCATCAGGGCCAGCCGCAGCTGGCCGCGGCCCGTCCCGCCGTGCTCGGGGCCGAGATGGGCGGCCCACAAGCCGCGCGCCTTGACCTCGTCGATCAACGGTGCGGCGGCTCGGTCGAACTCGGGGACGGGGAGGTCGAGAGCCTCCAGCGGGACGGCCTTGGTGTCGATGAACTCCCGGATCCAGGCCAGCTCGGCCTCCGTCTCGCGGTCGGTGCTGAAGTCCCAGCTCATCGCGCACCTCCGGCCGGTGTGGTCCACAGCGACCGTTCCCGCTCGGCCAGTTCGGCGATCAGCCCGGGCGGTGGTTTCGGGCTGTCGAGCCTGCGCACGCCGAGCGGGTCGAGGCGCTCGCGGATCCAGTACAGCTCTTCTTCCGACGGCGGCGGCGTGACGGGAATGGTGCCCTGCGGCGGAAGCAGTTCGAAACCGGTCGCCTTGGCGACGTCGTCGAAGCTCACTCCCGGGTGCAGTGAGCGCACCCGCATCCCGGCGCCGTCGCGGTCGAAATCGAAGACGCCCAAGTCCGTCACCAGCATTCGCGGCACCCCCATGGTGAGACCGAGCCGGTCGCGGTCGGGCCCGAAGCCGAGACCACAGCGGAAGTCGACCTGTTCGACCAGCGCGCGCGGGTTGTGTTTGCGCACGTGGAAGGTCATCTCGGACAGCCGGACCATGTCGTCGGGAATGCCGCGCGAACCGATCATCGCGACCTTCGGATGCTGCCAGTCGCCGAGCACGGAGATGTTGCAGGACCCCGTGCGGTCGACCTGCACCGGTCCCATGCAGATCGCGTACTTGCCCGCGGAGATCAGGTCGAACGCCTCGATCCAGTCCGACCCGCGCACCGCGCCGGTCGACGAGATCCACTCGTCGTTGAGTCCTTTCGCGGTGGGCGCGCAGTCGTATCCGGCCATGCTGCCACCGGCCATCAGCACGATTTCGGGCGCATACAAGGCTTTCGCGAGCCGCGCGGCGATATCGGCCGACACCGTGGCGGCGGCGGCGATGACCTCGCCGCGGTAGATCTGCGCCAGCACGCTGATCACTTGCTCTTCGACGGTGAACCCGGTCATCGCGTCACTCCCTGGGCGAGGGCGCCGGCATGATCGCGCAGCCACTCGCGGTCACGGCAGTGGCTGACGTAGTCGGCGGCGGCGGCGTAATCCAGTGGCCAGTCCGGAAAAGACGCGGTGAAGCCACAGCCGCGGGGAACCTCGGCGACACCGCTGACCCACAGGCGGGAAATGGTCGTCTCGTGTTCGCTGACGGATCCGCCGATCCGGTCGACGATTCGGTCGGCGGTGACGAACACCGTGGACGCGGCGCGGGCCAGTTGCGGGTCGAGAAAGCCGTCACCGGTGATCCGGACGTTGCCTTCGCGGTCGGCTTCGTTGGCGTGCAGGAAAAGCACGTCCGGCCGGATCGCCGGGACGGCGGTCAGTTCTTCGCCGGTGAGCGGGCAGTTGAAGCGCCGGAACGGGGTTCCCGGCACGTCCATCAGGTCCGCGCCGGGACCGCTCACCGTCGGCATGAACGGAACCCGCCGGGTCGCGGCTTCCACACCGGCGATGAACATCGCCTCGGTCCATTCGACGACGGGCAGCCCCTCGGATTCCCGGGCCCGGCGGAAGTTCGGCGACAAGCCGAGGGCGTCGAGACCGATGTAGGCGAACTGCAACTGCTCGACGACACCCGCGCCCAGCATCAGATCCACATCGGGGCCGCCGAGGAAGACCGCCAGCCGTACCGGCGTCTCCCGCAGCGCGAGCGCGGCGACGGCCGCCATCGGCTTGCGCACCATCCCCCCGCCGCCGAAGGAGACCAGCGAGCGCGGCTCGACGGCCGATGCCATCTCGCCGAGCGGGACAACCTTGTCCATCAAGCCTCCGACTCGTGAGTCGTTTAATCAACTTATGAGTCGGGACTCTACGTAGCACGCGTTCCGGCGTCAAGAAAAGGTCGAGTACCGGGCCCTGAACCCGACAATCCGTCGCGCTCAACCAAATAGACCTCCAGATAAACGAGGTAATTGGGTATACTCATCCAGCGGTCTACGGCATCGGTAACAGCTCGACGAAGAGAGGTTTCGATCATGGCGTTGGCACAGGACAGCGACCTCGCGTCGGTGGACGGCGAGCTGGTCACGTTCTTCCGTGACCCATCGCTGTTTCCCGACCCGTACCCGATGTTCCGGCGGTTGCGCGACCTCGCGCCGGTGCACTGGAGCGGGTACAACGCCTGGGTCCTGACCGGCTACCCGGAGACGGAACAGTTCCTGGTCCACCCGGCGGTGCGCCGGGAACCGGCGGCGAACCAGCAGTACCGCTATCTCGCCCAGCCCGACATCGACCCCGCCGACACCGTCGAAGCGATCGACATGTTCCTGTCGTCGATCCTCAATCTCGATCCGCCGAGGCACACCCGGATCCGGCGGCTGGTGTCGCACGCGTTCACGCCGCGGACGATCGCGACCTGGGAGCCGCGCGTCGAAGCGATCGTGGACGACCTGGTCGCACAGGCCGCCGAAAAGAGCGAGTTCGATCTGATGACCGAACTCGCCTACCCGCTGCCGAAGCGGGTCATCTGTGACCTGCTGGGGGTGCCGTTCGAGGACATGGCGCGGGCGACCGGCACCCCCGGCAGCCTCAGCCACTCCAAGGTGATGACCACCCGTGGCAGCGGCGCCAGCCCGGCCCCGGACGAGGATCTGCGCGCGAAGACACAGCAGAGCATGCTCGGCCAGGTCGAGTACTTCCGGGAGCTGATCGAGGAACGCCGCAAGAACCTGGGGACGGACCTGCTGTCGGTGCTGATCCAGGCGGAGGAGGCGGGCGACCGGCTCTCCATGGAGGAACTGCTCGGCACCGTGGTGCTCCTGATCGGCGCCGGGTTCGAGACGACGGCGAACCTGATCGGCAACGGCACCCTGGCCCTGCTGCGGGACCGGGAGCAGTTCGAACTGCTTCGCGACGATCCGGACCTGATGCCGCAGGCTCTGGAGGAGATCCTCCGGCACGAAACCCCGAACCGCGGGCAGTCCCGCACCGTCGACGAGACGATCGAACTGGGCGGCAAGACGATCGCGGCGGGCGAGCAGGTGATGCTGATGCTCAACGCGGCCAACCGCGACCCGCGGGTGTTCGACGACCCGGACCGTTTCGACATCCGGCGCAAGGGCCCCCGGCACATCACGTTCGGCGCGGGCATCCACTTCTGTATCGGTTCGTCGCTCGCCCGGCTGGAGGCGCGGCTGATGTTCGGAAAAGTGCTGGAGCGGCTCGGTGATCTCCAGCTCGCGACCGACGAGATCCGGTGGCGGCCGGCCTACGCACGCGGCGTCGTGGAGCTTCCGGTTTCGGTGGGAAAGGTGCTGGCATGAAGATCGACGGAATCGCGGCGGTGACCGGAGCCGGGCAGGGAATCGGGCTCGCACTGACGGTTGAGTTCGCCCGGCGCGGGATCGACGTGCTGGCAACGGTGCTCGAAGAGCCGATGGAGCAGACGGTGCGCGAGCACACGGCGGGCCTGCCCGGCTCCGTCGAAACCGTGGTGCTGGACGTGACGAAACCGGGCGACTTCGCCTTCCCGGACGAGCTGCGCGTCGTGGTGAACAACGCCGGGATCCGGCTCGCCTACCTCCCGGTCGAGATGGCCCCGGAGGAGCACTGGCGAGCCACCTTCGACGTCAACTTCTTCGGGCTGGTCGAGATCACCCGGCGCGCCATCCCGGTGCTGCGCAAGGCCGGTACCGGGGTCATCTGCAACATCAGCTCGGGTTCGCTGTTCCGGCCGATGCCGTTCCTGGGCGCCTACCGCGCCTCGAAGGCGGCGGTCAGCAACCTGTGCGAGTCGCTGCGCGTGGAGCTGGCGCCGTTCGGGATCCGGGTTGTCGACATCATGCCGGGCGCGACGGTCAGCGGCATCAACGAGGACTCGGTGCTCGGCCGGGTCGCCGACGCGGTGCGCTTCCCCGAGTACGCACCGATGGCGCACCGGCAGCGCGAGCTGAACAGCGAGATCCCGCCGGCGACGCCCGCCTCGGAGGTGGCCGCCACCATCGTCGACGCGATCCTCGACGACGACGGCCCGATGCGCTACGGCACCGACGCGACCTCCAACGCGATGCTCGAAATCCTCCGCACCACGTCCGAGGAACAGCTCGCCCAAGAGGTGCTGCAACGCTTCAATGTCACCGGCCCGGCGGCCCGCTGACCCCAGGTGTGCCGGTCAGGCCAAGCCGTCCTCGGCAGGCAGATGCTGTTCCACATATTCGAGGTCGGCACGAATGGCCGCGAGCGCGGCCCGCGGCCCGGCCGGGGAGGAGGCCGGATCGGTCCGCGCCACCGAGCGCAGCGCCATCACGGCCAGCTGGTCGGCGACCGCCTTCCCGTCCGCGCCGGGGGCGCCGGGGTTGAACCACCACGCGACCCAGTTGCAGGAGCCGAGGATGGAGAACGCCGCGACGCGCCCGTCTGTGGGCCAGAATTCGCCGGCTTTGATACCGCCGTCGATGATCGCGCTCAGATGCGCGAGGATCTCCCGCCGCGCGGCCTGATGCCGGCGGCGGACGGCCTCGGGCAGGATGTGCTCACTGCGGACGAGGAGCCGGAACCGGGACGGGTGCGCGCAGATGCGCAACGTCACCGCGTGCACCGCCCCGGACAGCCGCTCCGACCAGCGCAGGTCGCTGACCTCCATCTCGGCCAGTTCGCCGGCCAGTGTCTCGGTCAGGCCCGACACGAGCATGCCGAGCAGATCGTCCTTGCTCTTGATGTAGTGGTAGAGCGAGGGCCGCGTGATCCCGATGGCCTCCGCGATGTCCTGCAGCGTGGTGCCCTCGAAACCCCGCTCGGCGAAGAGCGCCGCGGCCTGGTCCAGCAGCTCGTTCTCCACCAGCTGGCGGCGCGAGGCGCTACCCGTCACGACGAACCTCACCCTCTCGACTCTGCAGTCGGATACCCGACTGGTCGCCCACCACGTTAGCCGTGACCGGACGAGTGCCGGCCGGTGGTGCGACGCAAACCACTGGCTGCAGCGCGAGTTAGGGCGCGCCGGGGTCGTTGGGGCGGGTCAGGCCCAGGTCGTAGGCGACGATCACGGCCTGGATCCGGTCGCGGGCGCCGATCTTGGCCAGCACCCTGCCGACGTGGGTCTTGACGGTGGATTCCGACAGCACCAGGCGTTCGGCGATCTCGGCGTTGTTCCAGCCCTGTCCGATGGCGACGAGGATTTCCCGTTCCCGCTCGGTCAGCGCCTGCCAGCGCGGATCTCCTTGCTGCGGCTCATGTCCCGAGGGCAGGTGGTGGGCGTAGGTGTCGAGCAGCCGACGGGTGACGGCGGGCGCGATGACGGCGTCGCCGCCCGCCACCGCACGGATCCCGGCCAGCAGTTCCTCGGGGCGGGCGTCTTTCAGGAGGAAACCGCTGGCTCCCGCGCGCAACGCCGCGTAGGCGTATTCGTCCAGGTCGAACGTGGTCAGCACGAGGACCCGGGACCGGCCTCCGGTGGCGACGATGTGCCGGGTCGCCTCGATCCCGTCCATCCCGGGCATCCGGATGTCCATCAGGACGACGTCGGGCCGTAGTTCGGCGGCGCGGCGCACGGCTTCGGCGCCGTGCGCGGCTTCGCCGACCACCTCGGTGTCCGGCGCCGCGTCCAGCAGCATGCGGAAACCGAAGCGCTGCAAGGACTGGTCGTCCACGATCAGGATGGTGGTCATGCGGGGCCGCCTGGTGCGCCGGGGTTCGAGGTGACGTCGAGGACAGCCTGCACCGCCCACCCGCCGTCCGGTGCGGCACCCGCGACGACGGTGCCGCCGTAGAGCGCGGCCCGCTCCCGCATGCCGGCGAGTCCGTGCCCTGGCTCCGGAGGCGGGCCCGGTCGCTTGGCTCCCTCAGGCGGTCCGGAGTCGGTGACGCGGACCAACAGGCGCGCGCCGACCAGGCTGACCGTGACCAGGACTCGGGTGCGGGGCCCGGCGTACTTGAGGGAGTTGGTGAGCGCCTCCTGGACGATCCGGTACGCCATCAGCTGCATGCCGCGATCGAGCGAGTCCAGGTCGCCGCCGGAGTGGTACAGCACATCCGGTCCGGCGGCCCGGATCCGCGCACACAGGGCCTCGAGATCGGCGATGCCGGGCTGGGGATTGAGCTCGGGGGTGTCGGACTGTTCGCGCACGACACCGAGCAGCCGCCGCAGTTCACCGAGGGCCTGGCGACCGGCATCCCCGACGAGCCGCAGCGCTTCGGCGCCCCGTTCAGGGCTGGTCTCGGCCGCGTAGGCGCCGCCATCGGCCAGCGTGATGATGACCGACAGGTTGTGGCCGATGATGTCGTGCATCTCCCGGGCCACCCGGGTGCGTTCGGTGGCGGCGGCCAGCTTGCTGCGCTGGTCGCGTTCGATCTCCAGGCTCGCCGCCCGCTCCCGCAGGGCGGTGAGCTGCGCGCGGCGGACCCGCATCGCGAACCCGAGCGCGACCGCCGCGGTCGCGACGCTGAGCAGGAAGAACAGCACCTCCCACACCGAGATCATCACCGCGACCCGGATGGCCACCGGGATCAGGACGCCCACCATCACCGCGCAGGCCCAGGGCAGCAGCCGGAGGCGCCCGTGCAGAGCCACGCTGTACAGCGCGATGAGCAGGCTGACGTCGGCGCGCAGGAACGCCCCCAGCGACCACTGCACCACGAACACCGCCGCGATCACGGCGAACGCCGTGAAAGGCACCCGGCGGCGCCAGAACAGGGGTAGCAGCAAGGCGATCTGCAACGCCAGTTTGGCGCCGAGGGGCAGGTGGGTGAAGGTGACCAGCGCGTGCTCCGGGCCGCGCGGGCCGTCATTGTCGCCCAGCAGGTCCGGCAGGCAGAACAGCAGGAACACCACCACGATCACGGCGGTGTCGAGCACCCACAGGTGGTTCCGGTCCAGCTGCCGGAGGCGCTGGCCGGTCCGGGTCAGCCACGCCATCATGGCGTGTCCCGGCATCGGGTTGCTCACGGAGGTCACCTGGCCATCGTGGACGAGAATGTCGGCGCGGTGCGGGGCACCGCGCCGACGGTAGGGGTCAGGCGTCGGTCCGGGCCAGCCGGTAGGCGGCCCCGGCCAGTACCAGCACCGTCCAGCCGAGGAAGACGAACAACCCGGCTGTGGGCGACAGGCTGGTCGCGTCGTGGGTCAGCGCGTACATCGACTGCCCGGCGTTGCTCGGCAGATAGGGGCTGATGTTGTCCTGCCAGCTCGTGGGCAGCAGCGAGATCAGGCCGGGGACCAGCATCAACGCGCCGACCAGCGTCGCGATACCGCCGGCCACCGACCGCAGCAGCGCGCCCAGTGCGACGCCGATGACGCCGACCAGACCGAGGTAGAGACCGGCCCCGAACAGGCTGCGCACCACGCCGGGATCCGACAGCGTCATGCCGGCGTGCGTGCCGGACAGGATGCCGCTGGCGATCAAGAACGTGACGAACACACTCGCGGTGGCGACCACCAGTGCGATCACGCCGAACACCACCGCTTTGGCCCACAACACCGGCAGGCGGCGCGGCACCGCGGCCAGGGTGGAGCGGATCATGCCGGTGGAGTACTCGCCCGCGGTGACCAGCACACCGAGCACGCCCAGCGCCAGCTGCGCGGCCATGGTGCCGAACAGCGAGAGGCTGACCGCCGTCGACTGGGCGAAGTCGCCGCCCATGCGCTCGCCGGAGTCGAGCCGGGACTTGAACTGGACCGCGGCGATCACCCCGAAGCCCACCAGGAACAGCACGCTGAGCCCGAGGGTGATCCAGGTGGAGCGCAGTGACCACAGCTTGGCCCATTCCGAGCGCAGGACCCGCAGTGCGGTGACCTTGTACACCGGACGGGTGCCCTGCGCGGGAGCCGGAGCGGGGGCGGGGGTCGAGATCGTGGTGGTCATGCCGCCCTCCCGAGCGCCTCGGTGGTGCCGTGGTACTCCACGGCGTCGCGGGTCAGGTCCATGAAGGCCTCTTCCAGGGAGACGGTCTTCTCGGTGAGTTCGAACAACGCGATGCCGTGCTCGGCGGCCTTGATCCCGATCGCGCGTGCGGACAGCCCGGCCACCTGCAGCTGCTCGGAGCCGGGGTGGCCGGTGATCTCGACGCCCGGTCCGGCCAGCACGTCGCGCAATCTGCCCGGGTCCGCGGTCGCCACCTTGACCAGGTCACCACCGGCCTCGCGGACCAGGTTCTGCACGGTGGTGTCGGCGAGCAGGCGGCCCCGTCCGACGACGATGAGATGCTCGGCCACCAGCGCCATCTCGCTCATCAGGTGCGAGGACACGAACACCGTGCGCCCGTCCGCGGCGAGGCTGGTCAGCAGGTTACGGATCCAGAGGACACCTTCCGGGTCCAGCCCGTTCACCGGCTCGTCGAGCATCACCGTGGCCGGGTCCCCCAGCAGCGCCGCGGCGATGCCGAGCCGCTGCCCCATGCCGAGTGAGAACTTGCCGGCGCGCTTCTTCGCCACCGACGTCAACCCGGTCAGCTCGATCACCTCGTCCACCCGCCGGCGCGGGATGCCGTGGGTGTAGGCCTGCGCGCGCAGATGGTCGTACGCGGACCGGCCGGGGTGGATGGACTTCGCCTCGAGCAGCGCCCCGACCTCCTGCAACGGCGCGCTGTGCTGCGCGTAGCGGCGGCCGTTGACCGTCACCGTGCCGCTGGTCGGCGCGTCCAGTCCGATGATCATCCGCATCGTGGTGGACTTGCCCGCACCGTTGGGCCCCAGGAAGCCGGTGACCGTTCCGGGCTCGACCGTGAAGTCCAGCCCGTCCACGGCTGTTTTCTCGCCGTAGCGCTTCGTCAGCTGGCGTACCTCGATCATGAATCACCCCTGTGCCTGCGCGGGCCGGCTTGCCCGGCCCGTCTCCCGCAACGCTATGAGCGGCGCCGGCGCGATCCGTGGTACCTGGGGCGGAACTCCGCGGAACCAGTGGTACCGCGGTACGACATCGAGGTCAGTACTCGTTCTTGATGACGAAGTAGGAGCCGCGGATGGTGCCTGCCAGCTTCGACTTCTGGCGGGCGAACTTGAAGGAGCCCAGTTCCGCGGGGATTTCCATCCCGTCGGAGAGTTTGAACCCGACCGCCCGTTTCCCGTTGTCGTCGACGGTGTACATCACGTTGATCGACAGGCCGTTCTCGTAGAAGACGTAGGCCATCCGGATGTTCTCGACCTGGAACGCGGTCGCTTCGAGCGGCTGGGAGGAGATCACGATGCCACGCTCTTCCTGGAGGATCCGGCTCACCCAGTCGATCGTGGACGTGGCGTCGCCGGCGGGCTCGACGGTGAAGACGTGGCTGTATTTGTTCTTGAAGTACCGGGCCTCGTTCGCCCGCAGCCCGGCAAGCGCATCCGCGACCGGCGACGATTCCAGGCCCACCGTCGATACGGTGTCGAAGTCCACGGCATAGGGCATGGCTGGTTCCTCCGAGTGTCTGTCCGGTCGGTGGAGTCGGCGATCTCTCCCACCGAAGGTTCGAACTCGAGACGCTACCGTTTCTCCAACTCGACTGGTGACATCGTTCGCACGGTCGTGCGGACGATGTCACGCAGCCAGGTGTGTGCCCGGTCGGTGTCGTAACGCCGATGCCAGGCCAGGACGAGTGGGACGGGTGACAGTTCGAGCGGTAGTGGGCGGGTCTCGAGGCCTGTCTCGCCGATCATCGGGTGGCTCATGTGTTCCGGCACGGCGACCAGGGCGTCAGTCTGCCGGGCGAAGCGCAGCGCGGCAGTGAGGGTAGGTACCGCGGCGATGACCCGGCGGCTGGTGCCGCGCTCGTGGAGCACGTCGTCGATGGGGTCGCGCAGCCGGCCGCGGCGGGACACGGTGAGGTGGTCGGCCTCGGTATAGCGCTTCAGCGTGAGCGTGCCCTGGGCCAGCGGATGTTCCGGCCGGATGGCGACGACGAGCCGGTCATGCGCGGCCGTTTCGGCGTGGACGTCCGCGAGATCGGGCTCGTCCGCGCCGAGTTCGAGATCGACCTGCCCGTGGCGCAGGTCGTTGTCGTCGGCGTCTGCCTCAGCCAGCAACCGGAGCCGTACGCCGGGCGCCTGCGCCTGGACGGCGGCGAGCACTGCGGGGCCGACGGTCGTCATGACAGCGTCGTGCCATCTCAGGGTGAAGGTCCGTTCGAGCGTGGTCAGGTCCAGGTCGTGGGCGGGGGTCAGGACAGCGTGCGCCTGCTGCACCAGCGCATGGACCTTTCCGCGGATCGCCAGCGCGTGCGGTGTGGGAGTCATCGTCCGGCCGGTGCGGACCAGGATCTGGTCTCCGGTGACCCGCCGGATGCGGCCCAGCGCGCGGCTCATCGCCGGCGGCGTCAGGTGCAGGCGATCGGCGGCACCGGCAACGCTGCCTTCCTCCAGCAAGGCGTCCAACGCGGTCAGCAGGTTCAGATCCAATTGCATGCAAGTCATCTTACTCGTTACAAACATGCATTTGACGTTATGTATTGGCGTTCTTAGCGTGGAAACCGCGGCGGAAACACCGCTCGCCATCTCCACAGAAAAGGAGCCGATCATGCCCACATCTCCGGAATCGGCCGAGGACGAAGCCCTGCTGCCCGCGGTCATCGCGGCGGTCAAGACCACCGGCGAGCACCTGCGTCACCGCTTCAGCCCGCACGCGCCGTTGGACAGCCGCGAGGACGTCGTCGCCGCGATTCACGCCAACGACGCCGCCGCACTGGCGATCCTGCGCGAGCCCCTTCAGCGCGCCCGGCCCGGTGCGGGCTGGGCCGAGGACGAACTGGAAAGCGGCGCGCTCCCGGCCGGCGAATGGTGGGTCACCGACCCTGTCGAGGGGAACATCAACCACATCCACGGCATGACCGACTGGGCGGTGACCGCGACCCTCGTGCGCGACAACCGGCCCGTGCTGACCGCAGTGCATCTTCCCCTCACCGGCGACACCTACACCGCGGTCCGGGGCGGCGGCGCCCACCTCAATGGCGTTCGGCTGCGTCCCTCGGCGAAAACCCGGCTCGACGGCGCACTGGTCGGGACCGGTCAGGCGAAACCGGGTGAGACCTCCCAGACCTTCGACCTGATCGGCCGGTCGGTCACCGCGATGCTCAACGCCGCACTCGTCACCCGCGTGTCGGTTCCGGCGACGCTGCAACTCATCCACGTCGCGGCCGGTCGCATGGACGTCTTCTGGCAGTACAGCCAGGTGCGCTCGGGCTTGGTGGCCGGTGCGCTGCTCGTCGCCGAGGCAGGCGGGCGGGTCACCGACACCCACGGCAAGCCCTGGAGCCTCACGAGTGAGGATTTCCTCGCCGCCGCACCAGGTGTGCACCCGGCCGCCGTCGACGTCCTGTCCGCGATCCACTGAACACACCACGCACGGATACGGAGAAACCCTTGCACACCATCGGAATCCTCGGCTCCGGCCGGGTCGGTGCCACGCTTGCCGGCAAGCTGGCCGGCGCCGGGCACCACGTCACCGTCGGGACCCGGACGGCGACCCGCCCCGACGACTGGACCGGGCCGGACCTGGCGTTCGCCGACCACCGCGGCACGGCACGCGACGCCGAAATCGTCATCAATGCCACCCCGGGCGACAGCGCGCTGGAACGGCTCGCCGCACTGCGCGAAGACCTGGCCGGCAGCATCCTCGTCGACGTCTCGAACGCGACCCGGCACGGTGCCGACGGCATGCCCGGCGCCCTGCGCTACCCCGGCAGCAGCCTCGCCGAACACCTGCAGGACGCACTGCCCACCACTCGGGTCGTCAAGACACTGAACACCATGCTGTACAGCGTCATGGCCGATCCCTGCAGCCTGTCCGTTCCACCCACGGCCTTCCTGTCGGGTGACGACCCCGACGCCAAGGTCGTGGTCAGCGACCTGCTCGGTGACCTCGGCTGGCCACCGGAGTGGATCATGGACCTGGGCGGCATCAACACCGCCCGCGGCACGGAAGCACTGGTGTTGTTGGTGCCACACGTCCTGCGCAGCCGGGGCTTCGCTCCGTTCGCCCTCACCCTGGCCTCCTGAGGGGTTGACTGGCCGCGGCACGAAAGGATTCCGTGTCCGATCACCCGCATCCGGATGATCGAGCGCGCCAAGCATGATCGGCTGCGGCTGCGGCACATACAGTGGTTTCTTCCAGCAGCCAGTAGTTGTTGTTCGCGTTCCCGGGCCTCGTGATAGCCAGGCAGTACGCCAGCCAGATCCTTGGGCGGGCCGGCGATCGCGCTGCGTCGTTCAAGTCTCGTCTCGGTGGCCTCCGCGGTCAGGACCGCGAAGGCATCGAAGTCGGAGAAGCCCACGGTTTCGACAGTTGTATCGAAGCTGCTTCGACGGACGTGGTTGACTGTGCCCGAAAGCCAGAACCGGACATGCAGACCGTGACGCATCGCACCAGGTCGCTGCTCGCGCTGTGGCAACTTTGCGGAAGCGATCCGTCCCAAGCGATGCCCTGGCGATGGTCAATGTGCTGCTCGGCATGATCGCGAACCGCAGTGATGCGGCAACGCGGCGTCGGGATGGATCCGCCTGCCTCTTGCCGAATCCGCACCGGAACTGGGTCAACTCTTGTCGGCAGGACAACTGCCAGCGGAACTCAGCGACGCGCTTCGAATGGCGACACGAAGTCTGGTCGCAGGAATTCGCATGGACCAGCTCATTACCGACCAATCCAGCCGAGAACAGTCTGGCCTGAAGCACATCAAAAACGGAACGTCCCTCCTCACACTCTGGTCACAGCAGGAGGGGTAAATACTCACAATCCTCGAACTACGCGAAGAACCCACTCGACCAGCTGTCCCGCGGCCGCCCGGAGGTCGGCGTCGGTTCCAGCGGCAAGCACCGGCCGTTCCCGGGGCTTGGGATGCGACCGGACCGCTACCTGCCCGGTTCGCCGCGCGGTCCGGCTGGCCAAGAAACTGTGGACGCGGGACCTGGTCGACCACGACGGCGAGTTCTGGCAACTGGCCGGTCAGAGCATCACCCCGCCCCCGTTCCAGAACAGCACGCGCCGCTGTGGCTCGGCGGCAGCGGCCCGACCGCCCTGCGCCCGGCCGCCGGACTCGCACCGGGCCTTCGGCGCGGGCTCCACCCGACCAGCGCCTTCGCCGACCAGGGTCGGCAGCTTTGGTCACTCGACCCCGCACGCGGCGTCGAGACCGCCAAGCGCGTCTACATCTCGATCGACGCCGACCCGGTCCGCGTCCAGGGACCGTGTCAACGTCGAGCTGACCAGCCTCTACGGCAGGCTGTCGCCGCGCCGTTCGCGACGTGATCGACGCCGTCGCCGAATTGATCCTCTTCACCCCCTCCACGAACGGCTCCACCACGCGGAACTGCTCACCCGCGAGATAATCCCCGCCCTGACCTGACTGGTCGCCAACCCCTCATTCCCAGTCGTAGACCCGCGCCTTGGCTGCGCGCTCGGTCTCGACTTCGATTTGGCCGAGCAGCTGGGTGACGTCTGAAGGCGGTCTTAGCCCCACGGTGGGTTCGGCGCGGCCGGCCGGCTTGATCCGCGTGCCGTCTCGCCCGTGTCGCCGAACGCCGGCAAACATGCGCCTTGCGGATCACCGAATTGGAGTAAGCGTTAGCAAAGTGATTTTTCCTTACCCAGTAACAGATCAGCGCCTCTGCGCGACCTTCCCGGGAAGACGGATCGGAGTACAGGGATGAGTTGCGCGGACGACCGGAGAATTTCCGGCTGCAAACCAGTGGGTCCCAACCAGGACCGTCACCGCTCGAGTGCGCCAGATAGGACGTCATGCCGGATCCCCATCGCAACCTGTTCGAAGGATTCACCGCACTCCTGCAATCGACGGCATGTCCGTACGCGCGGCTAGCGACTACTCGCTTCGTGCCGGTCCCATACTCGCCGAAGTCTCCAGATTTCTTGATTATGTTTCGGAAACGTCAGCCATGGCTCGCCGATCCCGGGACAGACGCCCTCATAGTGGCCATCCACTTTTCGGAGTTGGGAAAAACGATCGACGACCATGCCCGGCTTTTCCGGCGGTTGCTCAACCTGGTGTCCGACCACGAGATAGCCGGGAACATACTGACACCGGGTTGGCAGCTCCAGATACATCGGACCAGAGTTTTCGCCACACTGTTCAGCCCATTATATCCAGCCAGAAACCCACGATCGATACAAAAAGGAACCTACGGCTACGTCATGCTTCAACCGGAGCACAGCTTCCACAAATTGCTTCCTCGCAACCGACTTGAGGAACATCAGCGGGTGCACATCAAACACACGATCAGGGAGGCATTCGACCGGTCAGGCAAGCCCTACGATGCCCTGGACAGGCAACCCCCTACAGAAGCACAAAAATATGTCAAACCGCTGCATCTGGGTGATCCAATGATCGAGTGGTGGAAATACTGACTAGTCCGGCAGCACATTCGTTGAACGCACGGTACCGCGAGACGGTGCGGACGAACACCCATTCCCGACGGGCGGAAAATCATCAACCAGAAACGCGGACAGCACCGAGACCCGCTGCGCAGCCTTCGAGCGGATGCTTGAATGCTCCAGTCGAGTTGTTTGCCTCTACACGGTCGACTACACTCAATTCGAACGAAGTGACCTGATTCACGGATGGAGCCCAGGGGTGGCCAAAGAACCTTCCGAGCCCAATTCGGAAGAAACGAAATCGGTCGAAAACCTCCCAAGCGAGGAAGATGCCACGAAGGGCGGCTCACAGAACGAATGGGAAGCTCTTCCGATGGTTCCAGTCTGGCGCCAAAACACGAGACGAAGATTCTCGTCGCCACCCGAATCCCAGAGCTCCGATGGGGAGTCTTGATGCCGAGCCAGGCGGACGACTGGATTCCATTTTTGGTACACCTCACGGAAAGAGAGGATCGGCGAAAAGCGACCCTCGAGAGCCGTGCGACCGGACTCGCGACCGTATCCGCCGCTGTTATTGCGATCCTGACAGCCGCGACGGCAATCGGCGTCAGAACACATATCAGTGTCCCCAGAAGCGCGACGATCGCCGTCGTGATCGCCCTCCTCCTGTTCTTGACATCCATCCTGTCCTCAATCGTGGCGAATCTTCCTCTTCGGCTTCGGCAGACCGATCCCTCCGCTCTGCTGGCCGAAGTGCAGCGCACTAGTCTGCACAACGCGCCTGATATATGGAAACGAATCGCTTCGACGCATATAGCCGACTACGTCAGTCTCAGTGCGGCCAACAGAGTCAAAGCGGCCGCGTTGTGGTTCGGGCTCGGGGCTCAAATGATGGGCTGCGGCACCCTTTCGGTCTTCATCTTGCAAACTCTGTGAAAGGCGACCTGCGGCGATGAGCGCTGCACCCGGCAGCTTTGCTGACGAGAGAAGTGGTTCGGCACCATGGCCGGACTGGGATGGCCTTTCCTTCGATGACATAGTAAAATATATCAACCCGGCCGAACTGGAAGATGCCGCAATCGCCCCCTGGGTCCGCTTCAACTACGGTGGCGAAGACGACGCACTCGCCTTGCTCTCGCAGACCTACCGCTATCTTCTGTCGCTACGCATTCGCTACGGCCTCGAGCCGTGGATTTCCGGAAAAGGGCAAAGAATAAGGTGGCCGGCCCTGGTTCGCAGAGATTGCGGAACCTGCTTGGACATGGCTGTCCTCTATGTCAGCATCCTCTTGCGTTGTCAGTTCAGGCCGTTGCTCTTCTTCATCGAGGGCAGAGTAAACGTCGAGAGCCACGTTCTCGTCGGTGCCGACACCCGCATTCCTCTGCAAGATGCCATGATGAAGCCAGCGACGGCCCATCTTCCGTTCGCGCGGGACACCAGCCACGGCCAGCATGCCTTCCGGATGCCGAAAGAGGGGCTACCGGATGGTTTCGTGCTTCTCGACCCCACGTCGGCCACAGTGGGGCCGGAGGAGCTGACATACGAAGAAGCAGAAGAATCGGCGAACGCACTCATCCGCGATAACACGAAGTTCAAGAACATCATCGTGCTCGACGTCGCTTCAGCTATTCAGCAACAAGCGGGTGCACCGTATCCCATCCCGAATGAGTCGACCGGCGCATCTGCGGTGTGGACTCGCTTGCCCCAGCGGTACGTTCCCCCGCCGCTTGCAGATACTCACCACTTGCTCGACTCTGTTCGGGCAACCGATGGAAAAATTGCCATCGTGGGTGAATCCGGAACCGGGAAGTCGACGATCGCCTATCTGACCGCCGCCGATTGGGACAATGGGTACGGATGGTTCGTGAATGCGGCCGATCGCTCGACTCTGCAAGCAGAACTTTCGTACGTCGAGCTGATGCAGCGTTCTCGATCGTTAGCGACCAGTCAGATCGAGGACGACCAGATTGCGCTGAGCCGTGCGGCGCTCCGGCGCCTGGGGCAGAGCCGCATGCCATGGGTGGTGGTCGTGGACAATGCGGACAATGAACCCAGCTCTATCATCGACCTTTTGCCTATTCCCGCCTGGCCCGGACAAGTCGTGATCGTGACATCTACGCATCCGGCTTGGTCTTCCTGGGCCGACCGATGTCTGACGTTTGGTCGCATGGGACTGGACGGCTCGCGTGTATCACCTGGGGTGGCTGTGACGCCGCACGCGCCGAGACGAGCGATTGAAGTTGATATCCGGTCACGTCTTCTCAAGCGTAGTGTCGTTTTCGAAGATGACGACCTGGCCGAGCTGGTCGCATCGTGCCGCGGCCAGCTGTCCACATCTATCCAAGAGATCGCGATCGACATCGCGTGGGCGCCCGCCGCGGCGTTGGATGTAAGTTCGGTCATGGGCAGGCCTTCGCGCTTGAGAACACAAGCTTTGCGAGAGCTGGAGGAACTCGGCTTGCTCGGTCTGGTTCATTCGCGAGCAGCGACGGTAACGATGCACCGAGCCATTGCCGCAGAAATCCGAAAGTGGGATCCCGAGACCCCCGTTGCCCACCGCAATCGGCTGGTACGCCTGATGATGAACGAGCATATGGTGCCAGTTCTTGCGGAGCGCGCCGAAGAGTCAGTTCTGTTACGGTTGATCAGCCTGGCTGAAAATTGCGCGTACTCGTTGAAACAGGTGAGAGCGCTGTACCTGCTTTCGGAGGTACTTGAACTCCGTGGCATGTCCGCCGAAGCTGCCGGTGTCGCCGGCCTTTGCTTCGCGCGCCCAAATAACGAACTCTCTGTTTCCGAGGCCGCTTTGGCTCACTTGAGGGTCGTGCGGCACACCAAGAACCATGTCAAGGACGCCGCCTCTCTGCAAGGGGCGCTGGATTCGGTCACCGACATGATCTCCCGGTTACCGGAGGGCGTAAGCCGCGCGGAGAAACTTGTCAGGTATCAATGCGTTGCGATGCAGGGACACGTGCGCCGGCAACTGGCAAAGAGATCCCTCCGAGGCGGGCCGCTGATGAGCGAACTCGAAGGCGCCAAAGAAATGCTGCTTGAATCGGTTGCCGGCCGAGCTGAAATTGTCGGACCGGCAGATTGGCGCCGAAGCGTCGAGCGAGAACTTTCCTTGTTCAATGTTGCCGCCATCAGTCTGGACCTCGGTAAGAGCGCCGCTGACGACCCTGTACGAGCACGAGTCTTCCTCGGCGACTCACTGCACATGTACACTCTGGTGCGAAACGCGATCCATGACCTTCACGGCTATAGCGGGAACCACCCGCGTCGCGCCGCCGCCGAATACGGCCGCGCGTTGTGCTTCTACTACAGTGCATTACTCGGCATTCGGCCGGAGGTTAGATCCGAAGACGAGATCTTAGGAATTTCTGCGGAGTTCATCTCTGCTCCGGAGTTGGATGACCCATACCCTGCGGCCATTGCCGACGAATCGGTGCAGCTCGTTGCGGCTCACGAGGCTCTCCTGGCATCTCTTCGGGAGAGAATGGGCCTGCAAGTGGGGAAACAGGATAGTGCGGATGTAGTCAAATGCCTGAGGCTGGGGATCGAGATCTCGGCCGCCAGGATTGCCTGGGCCGCCGCGGGGTCCACCGGCGCCGGCGTGCGAGAACTATCAGCTGCCTCGATCGAGGAGCTGCTTGTCGATACGGAGCAAAATTTCCGTGCGGACTGGAAGACCTATGGACGAGTCTCCGTCGGTGAGTACGAAGCGGTCAGGGACGCGAAGGGGGATGAGATAGGATACGAGCGATTGTGGCGGAAGGAAGGGCGGAACCCGTGAGCGATCCATTTAAATTTGGCGGCAAAGTTTCACGAGAAGAACTTATCGAGCGAATTGATGGATGGCTTTGCGGTGATTCGATGAAGCGTTTGGCCGGACTCTTCCTGAGAGGCTGGCGGCCACAGTTCGCACCCACCGAGTCCTTTTATGAGTCATTCGTGGATTTCGTGGACGATCGCTGGAACTCACGGGGCATCGTTACCACCGAGCGCTACGCAACGAAATATAAAGAGGTTCCCGCGCACCTGCACGACGAAGTGCGCACCCTGGCTCAGGATTTGGGCCTGACGAGCCCGTCGGCACCACATCATGATCACTATGATGCGGTCATCGCGCCAGGGAGCCAGCTTTGGCCGATGGTGATGCGCGTGGGATATATGAACGAGCTACGCAACCTTGGCGTCTCGAGCGATAGATACGTCGGGCTGGGGTCGGGGCGTCCCCTGTATTCAGGCGAGCTGGACGCATTGAGTCAACTGACACTCAGCGGGACCGACGAGTACTCGTTGATGGTCACGATCATCGAGAAGATCTTTTCGCGCATTGCCACCTTGGGCGACCGCGATCTGCAGCAGAGTAACGCTGCGTCTTCGATCAACTTTCCAGCGACTTTCCACGATACCGCCACTACCTGCTTGATTTCCGTGGTAAACACGGAAAATGTCAACGGCAAAAGGCCCACAACTATGGACACCTTTGAGTCCTGGCTGAAATGTGTTGGAGATCTAACATCGCTCCGGCGCGTTTTGGTGATCACACAACCTCTATATCTTTATCAGCAAGGCGCGGTTGCCATCGAGGTACTGGGACTGAACAATGGCCTTGACGTCGAGGTCGTCGGCGCGTCTGATCGTGAGTACCTACCTGGATTTGAATCTCCCAGGCCGCCTACCGCTCAAATTCTTCAAGAGGTGAACGGCTCGGTGAAGCGGCTGGTTGCGCTGCGGCGACGCCTTGTGAACGACGGCCCGTTCGGCGCGGGTTCGTGAGCCGAGGGGCGTTGATTCCATTATTTGCATCGACGAACGCCATCAAGATCGAAGAAGTGCGCGCTCTGGTCGGCGATGTTGAAGTGTGGAATATTGAGCTACCCGAAATACAGTCGGTGAGCGCCGAAGAGGTAGTCAAGCACAAATTGGCACGATTAGCCGGCTTTCATCCGACGCGTCCAGTTGTTGTTGAGGACACCGCGCTTCACGTCGACGGCTGGAATGGCCTTCCAGGCGCCTTGGTCAAGTGGTTTGTCCGGAACTTACCTCTCCCCCTTTTGTATCAAATTCTCGCTGGGGACTCGACGGCGGCCACGGCCGTGAGTGCGGTCGGGGTGCTCCACGGCACAGAGACCCGCATTTGGGTTGGGAGCCTGCAAGGAAGTTTGGTGCCACCGAGAGGCGGCCTGGGCGGATGGACTCCCATCTTCGAAGTGGACGGCACAGGCTTGACACTCGGTGAAATGACATTGGACGAGCGTCTTGCGCACACCATGAGAAGGGGGCCTCTTGAAAGCCTCAGCGACTGGCTCGAATCCCACCGAGCCGGCACAGATGCCGGTCCGGCTTGATCTGCGTGCCGGGGCGTCGCCGAGGAACGGTGTTGCAGCAGCAACGGCGCGTCGCGCCCGAACCGCAGGGCTACCAGCTCCGGACCTTCCGCTGACAAGCGAAAGCCGGAGGCCATCGAGGCGTGGCGCAGTGCAGCCAACCACCACGTGGCTACCCGGCTCGCATACGTCCGGTACGTGTGGCTACGCTCGCCGGCGGTGATCAGCGCCCGGCTGCCCGAGCGGATACCGGGCCACACCATGAACGATCTCCAGTGGGATCAGTTCGACGGCACGAGTGCCGAAGCGCTCAACTCCGTGGCCACCGAGCGGGACGAGTGAAAGTCGGCACAAGTCGGCAACCGCATGAACAAGGAAAACCGGGATATTTTGTCGGGATGTTGCTGCGAATTCGCCCCGTCTGAGGTGATCTCCTCACGGTCTGGCTGCCCTTGTGACTCTACCCGGCACCCCCGAAGAAGCCACCTCGACAACCCAGCCACCTGACACCCACCACTATCTCGAAGAACTTCCGAAACCGACCACTAAGATCCAGGTATCTGTTTCGACAACTGGCGACTGCCGAATCGGTGACGTTACCGGTAACCAGGTGGGCGGCACCGGATTTTCGGCGTAGTCTGATGTGGACGTGATGGGCTTGCGCAAGCTGAGCCCTGGTGGTCATGAGTACCTCACCAATTCGGTCGCTTGCGCGGGATCGTGACCGGCGGCTCGAGCCCGGCGAGTTGTTGAGTGACTACTACCTCTCCCGTGGTTACCCGGCAGGCCAATGGTTTGGCGCCGGAGCAGAAGCCTTAGGGCTCTCCGGCGTAGTTACTCCTGCCCAGATGAACGCGCTCTTCGGTGAGGGGCGGCATCCGAACGCGGACGCGATCGAGGCCGCGCTGATCGCCGATGGGGTCAGCGCGCGGGACGCGCTGAGGGTGACCAGGCTGAGGCGTCGGTTCCCGCAGTACTCCGCTGTGGATCACCTGCGCAGCAAGGTGAGTCAGGCCTACAAGGACTACAACCGCGCGCACGACCGCCCGGTCGGGGCGCCGATCTCGGCCGAGATCCGTGCCCGGCTGCGCCACGGAGTACAGGTCCAGGCCTTCAAGGATGATCACGAGGGCCAGGGACCCGTCGGTGGCGCGGAGCTGCAGAAGTGGCTGGCCGCACAGATTAGCAGCCTGAAGTCGGCGGTGTCGGGCTTCGAGATGGTGTTCGCACCGGACAAGTCCGTGTCGATCGCCTGGGCCATGGCGGGGCCCGGCGAGCGGGAGCTCATCGCGAACCTGGTGCGTCAAGCAGCCCACGATCCACTGTCCTATGTGGAACGCAATGCGGCATTCACCCGGCGCGGCGCGATCGGTGAGGCTCAGGTCGACCTCCACGGCATCACGGCGGCCTTGTTCGAGCACTGGGACTCGCGCGCCTCGGATCCGCACCTGCACATCCACGCACTGGTCTCCTCGAAGGTGCAGCGTGCCGATGACGGCGAATGGACCGCCCTGGACGGCCGCACCATCTTCGCTGCCACGGTCACCGCCAGCGAGTACTTCGACTCCCGGTTACGCGATCTGTTCCGTGAGCGCGGCGCGTCATGGGTCCAGCGTGGCGCCGAGGGTGTCGATATCACGCGGCCGGTCTGACAGCTCGCGGGAGTACCGGTCGAGCTGGTGAAGGCGTTCTCGCAGCGACACTATCCCGCACCCAAGACCAGGGCTGGCAGGCCGAACGTCTCGTCCGCACAGTCACCGACAAGACCGGATTCAGCTGGGCCGACGACCCCGCCGCCGCACTCACGAAACGCGTCTCCACCTACACCCGCGAGCACCGTGCGCCCGCGCGAATAGGCGTCCCCACCGACGATCAACGCGACCGCTGGCGCACCATCGTCGCCCACCACCTACCCGACGCGCCGGTCGGCAGCCCGCAATGGGACATTGTGTGGCGACACGCCGCCGGCGGAAACGCCCTCGGACTCGACGCCGACGCCGCACTCACCGACGCCACCACCCACCTCGCAACAACCACCACCGGCGCTGCGGACGGCGACTACGGGCGCACCGGCGAAGCACTCGTCGCAGCCCTCACCGAACGACACCACGACGGCGAAGGACACCACCATCCCCTGCCCTGGCAAGCGCACCCGGACTTCGGGCGCCCCGGCGACCACCGCGGCACCCTCGAACGCCTCGACACACTCAACGCCGAAATCGCCGCCCGGACCGAACAACTACGCGAGCACGTCGCATGCCAAACAAGCCACGTGGGCCACCGCCATCGGGCCCCGACCCAACGATGCCATCCGCGCGCAGCGATGGGACCGTCGAGTTGGCCGCAACCTACCGTGAAACCTACGGAATCACCACCACCGACGCCGCCTCCCCCCTCGGTGCACAACCCACCGGCAACGGGCCCAAAACCCAAGCCTGGCAACACATCACGACGCAATGGAGGCCACTGATGACCGCATCAGACCGTGACAACATCGAAGCGGATGCCGTGACCGTCGACGAAACCCGCCGCGACACCCACGAGGCACTCGCCACCGACTACCGCGCCGGCGTCGAAGCTCACGCCGACGGCCTCCGCGAGGACGAGGCCCGTCGCACCACCAACCGCGATCACATCGAGAACGAACTCGACAACTCGACGACACCACGCGCGACAACCTGTCCACCGGCCTCGGTTACTGAGATTCGGGGCACCGAATACCTGAACCGGCCGGTACCCGACACCAGACGCCGCGGGCCTCCAAGACGAACCTGATTGGCGCCGCCACCTGCACCATGCTTGGTGCGACTCGAACGGTGGGTGGAGCGCAGGCGTGACGTCGAGCGACTCCCGACGAAGCAGGTCGCCCTCTGCAAAGGAGTGAGACGACCGTGAGGTAGGGATGTCCCGACGACGAGTGGGCCCGGCTGGCAGTGGTCGGGCAGGAGTTCCTTATCGAAGAGCTCGCATGGGCCGTACTTCCTCGTACGCGGAGTTCAACACCACACCCGGCGCACCTGGTCCTCGACCGCGGCGAACCGTCCGTGGTCCGCGGCGAGCGCCGCCTGTGGCCCGACGAACAAGCCGCGAACCCGGATTCGCTGTGGGTGTATTGCCCGGTGCAGAGCAGCAGCGTGGTGGCGGCGCCAGCGTG
This sequence comes from Amycolatopsis sp. GM8, assembly GCF_021653975.1. Taxonomy (GTDB): domain Bacteria; phylum Actinomycetota; class Actinomycetes; order Mycobacteriales; family Pseudonocardiaceae; genus Amycolatopsis_E. Next base: position 170,732 of record NZ_JAJKFK010000005.1, read on the forward strand.
GGTGGGCACGCCGTAGATGGTGGAGGTGTACCTGACGGCGGCGGCTTCAGCCGGCTTGGCGAACGGCGAGTCCGACGACGGCCGGTTCGACGAGTTCCGGCTGTTCTGGCCCGCCCGGCGCGTCAAGTCGACGACCTGGCCACGCAACGTCGCCATCATCGCCCGGAGTTCCGCGTTCTCGGCAGCAAGCTCCTCATAGGACGGACGACCGTCCGCAGACATCGTCCATGATCCACAAAGGTGGCGGGGATCAACCCGCTACGCCGGAGACACAGAACAGGTTTCTATTTTGGTTCGTAATAGCCCGGTTTTGCTACTAGGACACTTTCAAAGTATCGCCAATCGTCCTCATCTGGCTCCTCGGCAGGTCTTGAACGCCAAAAGCCGAGCAGCAGATCACTCGCCGTGTACGAGCTTCCGCGCTCGTGTTCCTTTACCCGCGTACGCTGGCTCAGCCAGGAAATTAACTCGTCAACCGGAGTTGCAAAGACGTCGACGCCCGCGTAGGTAACCTCGACGCCGGCCGTAGGCCTACCAAGCTCGACGGCGTCGACCAGTTCGTTTTGATCAAAGAATAGGAAAATGCTCAGACCAGATTGCCGATCGTGCACCACCCAGGTCGGATAACTACCCCCTTTATCAACTTCTTGGATCGCACCATATTGACCCAAGGATACTCGAGCCTCATCACGCGAAGACCCGATTCGCACAAGACCCGCGCTGGCGGGTGGCGCCAACTCAATAACCATCGCGACGGCCCCTTCTCGGCGATCACGTTGCACTTGACGTCGTCATTATAGGAAACCCAGCATCTCCAGGATCGCGTCGTCGTCACGGTAGGCGCGTGCATCCGCGCCCCGACCCCAGCTGGCGGTGTCCCGGTGGTCCGCGGCATCCATTTCGATCGCAGTGCCGTTTCGTCTCGACGCCGGGTTGACCGAGTCGGAGGGAATGTGGTGGCGTTCGATACCCGAGCCGCCTTGGAGGTCCTTGTAGACCCCGCCGCTGTAGCCGCCGCCGGCTGCGGCTGACCCGCCGCCGGCGTCGCCAGCGCCGAGGTCGTTGATGGTGTTGTCGAGTACTTGCCCTTTGGCGAGGCCACCGATCAGCGAGCGAACGCTGTTGATCCGGCGGCGAGGGCAGCGTCTTCTTCGGAAGGAATGGGGTGGCACCGCCGCCCGTGGCGATTTCCTCGCCGACGTCGGCGACGATGTCCCAGAACCCTTGACCGGTGAGGTCGGCGATGATCAACGGATTGCCATACGCGTAGGCGTAGGGTGTTCCGGTTTTCTCGACGAGCGGGTCGAGGGTGAGGAACTCGGCGGTAACCGGGTCGTAGTAGCGGGCACGGAGGTACACGAGGGCGGATTCGCTATCGGTGTATTGGCCTGTGTATTGCAGGGGCGTGGATGCGGTGCCGCTGTGGGTGGGTGTGCCGTAGGGGCTGTAGGTGTAGCTACCGGCGGTTGCTCCGGTGTTGTCGAGCAATTGGAGAGTGTTGCCGACTTGGTCATGGATGTACCACAAGGAGCTGGTGGCGCCGACTTGTTCGATCGGTAGACCGTCGGGTCCATACAGGTAGGCATTGGTGCCGTCGGTGAGGACGTTGGGTGTAGCGGCGTCGTCCCAGACGAAGGTGTTGGTTGTGGACCCTACGGTCTTGCTGACCCGAAGCCCGGTCCCGTCGTAGTGGTATGTGGCAGACCCGCCCGGCCCGCTGAGGGTGGTTAGGCGCCCGGCCTGGTCGTAGCTGTAGGTGGTGGGGGTGCTGCCGGTGCGTTCGCCGAGGGGGTTGAAGGTGTAGGTGGTGGCGCTGGTCGGGACAGTGCCGCAGGTGGGGTTGGGTACGGCGCCCGACGGCAGCGTCCAGCACAGCTGCCCGGCGGGGTCAAAGGATTGGCTGGCCGCGCCGACGGTGGCTGGGTTGTTTGCAGCGTCATAAGCGAAGGGCGTGGTGGTGCCGCCGGTGGTGGCGGAGGCAAGTTGTTCTCTGGGGCTGTAGGTGTAGTTCTGTTGCGGCGCGCCGTTCTGCTGCGACGTGGTGACCTGTTCGGCTGGGTCGTGGCCGACGGTGAGGGCGGTGGTGGCGCCGTTGGCGACCGTCGTGAGCTTGTCGTTGTTGCCCAGGGCGTCGGTGACCGATGTCTTGTCGCCGGGCGCGGTACTCTGAACTGCTCTTCTTGACCCAGTCGCTTACTTTTCCACCATAGGTGCGGACCAATCGATCCGCAGCGCGCAGCGTGGAGCTGGAGCCCTCGCCGGCAATAACCGACCCTCTTCGCCGAGCTGCTGAGTGCTAGCCAGGCTCAGTCCCAGACGGAGAGCCTGCATCGAACTGCTTGCGACCTGCTCGCCGGCGATAAACTCAGCATCAAACGCAGCCGCTTCCGGGGCGAGAGCACCGTCGGTGACAACTGTTGCCACAACGCTGACCGCCACGACGGCGACCGTCGCCCACGTGCTCGCACTCCAGCTTAAGGGGTTCCACCACCTACGGCCCGTGGGATGAGCTCGTCCCCGCAGCTCGGACAGGCCCATCTCGGGGCCCAGGATGAGTGCGGTCAGTTCTCAGCAACACAAGCCTCCCCACCCGACGGGGTGCGGTCAGTTGGCGCGGAGAAACGCGGTCACAACCGACGAACAAAACCAAATGGCAGAGGTGGCACCTGCCGTACTACCCCGAGGTGAAGATCGGGGCGCTCCTCAGGCCGGCCTTCATGGCGTCCTGGTCGGTCGCACCGGCTGTGGACCGGTTTCCAGCACATCCAGTCCGAGCGCGTCCTCGGTCCAGGAGCGCTCAGAACTCAATGGCTCGGGCCAACTTGACCTGGGTGGCGAATCGGGACGCCCAGTGTTGTTTTTAGCTGCTCGATTTGGGTCTCGGTCCACACGTTTCGGACCACGGCCAGCGAGTGACCGTCGTGCCCGACGAACGCCATCCACCCACCGCTCCTGCGGCCTCGCGAGATGTAGGATATCTTATCCCGCGGAACTACTTTGGAACGGAAATACATACTTCCCGCTTTGACCTCCGTGTCGGAGATAGCAATGAAAACTTGGCGCATGTACATAAAAATGATCAGGCTAAAAAAACCAATACCCGCCGCCCACGAGAACACCTGCGATCCGCCACGCCCGATAGGGCTGACCGATGGAACAAAGGGGACGATCAGTATCAAAAATGTCAAAAGCAGAACGTAGGAGAAGAACAGCAATGCCGTGGGGCCGCGCCGCAGCGACGGCCTGAGCGTCAGAACGTGATCCATGCCGCCGTGCGCCTTCTCGCGAGTCTATTGGGTGCCATGATGATAGCGCACCGGCTAGCCGCCCGTATTGCAGATTTTTGCCTGGTTAATCTGCCGGTTACGTTTTGCATTCTGCCCGTATTTCTTGAAGAGCGGATAGGGATCGAGACCGCCCAGCACCGTCGTGAGCGATCCGCCGTAGCCCGAAATCAACGTAGTGTACGGATCCTCAGGGTTGACGGATTTGGCAAAGCCTCCCAAACCGTCAGTGATAATCCCGCCGAATGCGCCGACTGCCCCTTCTCCGACGGCGTCACCCCAATTCACCGAGCCGCTGTCATTCCACTGCGTCAGCACGCTCGCGGTGAAGCTACTGGCAGCACCGGCACAGATACCGCACTCAGTGAAGGCGGCGCCGAACACTGCCCCCGAAGCCGCGGCGATTCCTACGTCTGTCCAGTTGACATTCCCTTGGATCAGCCCGTTGACGAGCGCGCCCGCACCATCGGCGATGCCGCCGATCAAACCACCGATTAGGTTATCCCAGCCGAAGAGGCGACCAGTGCGGTCCGTGCCGTTAAGTGGGTCGTTGTCGGTATAGGCGTAGGGAGTGCCGGTCACGTTGACGAGAGGGTCAAGGCTCAAGAACTCCGCGGCGGCTGGGTCGTAGTAGCGGGCGCGGAGGTAGACGACGCCGGTTTCGAGGTCGGTGTATTGGCCGGTGTAGAGCAGCGGTGTGGCGGCCGTGCCGGTGTGGGTGGGCAAGCCGTAGGGGGTGTAGCTGCCGGCGGTCGCGCCGGTTTTGTCGAGGAGTTGGAGGGTGTTGCCGACCTGGTCGTGGATGAACCAGAACGAGGCGCTGGCGCCGATCTGTTCGATGGACAGGCCGTCTGGTCCGTAGAGGTAGGAGTTGGTGCCATCGTTGAGGACGTTGGCTGTGGAGGCGTCGTCCCAGATGAAAGTGCTGGTGGTGGAGCCGATGGTTTTGCTGACGCGCAGGCCTGCTCCGTCGTAGTGGTAGGTGGCGGTGCCGGCGGGGCACCGTGTTGTCTCCGGCGAGTATCTCGATGCTCTGATCGAGTACGTCGCGTACCCGCAGCGCGGGCTTGCCGTGCCCGCCGGCAAAGAGGACGAGTTGGGGCGGGCGAGGTCGGGCTCGCGCGGCGACGATACCGAAGTCCGGGTAGCCGTCTGTCGTGCCGGACTCCACAATCTTCAGGCCCGCACGGGCAAGGCTCGGCGAGATCGCCGCGGCCAGCTCCCGCTGTCGCGCCTCCTTCGGGTTCACCGAACCCGACAACAGCCCCTCAACGAACAGCGCGAACCGGCGATCTCCACCGTCGAGAGCACCGATCTCTTTGAAGAACTCCATGGTCGTCCAGTCGCCGGGGTTGCGGATCATGTGCCGGTCGACCGGCTCGTAGGGGTCCTTCCAGTCGACCGACCATTCGGGCGAGGTCAGCACCCAGTGGCGTTTAACCAGGTCAAGAAGCCCGCCGGCCTCCAACCAGATCGCGTCGAACGCATCCAACGCCTCGGCGACGTCGCGGCGGGTCCGGACGGTGATCTGCGGCCAGTTCTTTCGTGACCAGAGCAGGTCCTCGACTCGGTTCCGCAGCTCGATCGTCAGATCGGCGTGCTGGAGGAAGCGAGCGCACACAGCGGAGTGGTCACTCGGTGCGATGGCGTCGAACGCCACGTCGAGCCGCTGACGTTTGGACAGCGACTTTACGTCGCCGGCCTGCGACGGGTCCGGATGCTGGGTGGGTATGGCCAGACTCAGCTCCGCACCCACTATGTCCAGATCGACGTGCCGGAGATAGTGCAGACTCAACACGAGTTCGCAGACCAGGTCACGGGCCTCGATGTCGAATTCAGGCGGGTCGGCTGCCAGGTCAGGTCCGTGCCCCGCAAAGGATCAGAAGCCACGCACGCTAAGCGAGCGCGGCGCCCACAGCCAGTTCGAAAACGTCTTGAAGCTGCGGGAACAACCGCTCGTTCACGGTCGGCGTGATCTGCGCGCTCGCGGTGACGGCCACTGCCCGGCGGCCGTCACCGGTGGCGGCGGCGAACTGGGTGTAGCCCGCCGTGTTTCCGGTGTGCCCGAAGACCGTGCCATACCGGGTGTCGTAGCGGAACACTGCCAGCCCAGCGGAGTTCACGCCGGGGCCTGGCGGTTCGGAACTGCCTGGCCGGAACTGGAACTGCGCGCGATGTGCCGCGCTGTTGGTGGTGTCCCCACGCACGTAGCCGCGGATGAACCGGACGGTGTCCGCGGGGGTGGACACGATCCCGCCGGACGCCCAGCTCCATCCGGCGGCGACGAGGGTGCTGACGTCCTCCGGTGGCTCGGTGGCACTCACGCCATAGCCGTGCAGGAACGGTGCGGGCATCGCGGAACCGTTGGGCAGGCTGGTTTCGGACAGTCCCAACGGGTCGAGCACTCGCCGTCGCAGCACGTCCTCGTACCGATTCCCGGTGGCGGCCTCGCACATGAGCGCGATGATGATGTTGTCGCTGTTGGAGTACTCGTAGCGGGAGCCGGGCGTGAAATGGGGCCTGGGATCGTCTATGTAGGACAGCAGTGTGCGATGCGGCGGCGGATTCTGCAGCGACGCGAACAATGCCTTCTGGAACCGCCCCGACTTGCTGAAGTCGGGAATGCCGCTGGTATGGCCCAGAAGCTGGCTCAAGGTGACCGCGGACCACGCCGCCGGAAGGCCGGTCACCCGTGCGCCGATCGTGTCCTCCAGCGACAACCGGCGGCCGGCGACCAGAGCAAGCGCGGTCGCGCCGCTGAAAGCCTTCGCCACACTGGCCACGCGAGTGTGGTCGGTCGCGCGCGGAGGTCGCCGACGCAGCACATCGGCGACGCCGACAACCTGTGCACGCTTCCCGAATGCCACAACTACCGCGGGCGGCCCGCCAGGGCTGCCACGCAACCGGCGCATCGCCTCGAGAAGTTCGCCCTCCACAGAGGACATTTCCGTAGCACTCGCCGCCGCGGCACTCTGGCCGACAACGACCAACGCGGCCACCGCCGCGCCCTGCCTCAGCACACGTCTTCGTGACAGCGACATCGATCGAGGGTAACACCGCCTCCGCTCCGGACAGACAACGAAAATCCCTGACAAAGCGGCGGCATGAAATGGTTACGATGGTCCGCACCACCGATCTTGAAACAGTCCCGGATTGGATTGAGCACGCGTCTGGTTCCTGGTCACGGATCGGGTAACTCGCTTGGCTTCTGGTTGGTGGCCGTCGATGATCGAGTCGCTCGAACAGGGAAAACGATGGGGAGTCATGGCCGACGATCTGCCACCGGTGGTGGCGAGCCTACTGACGGCGCTGGAAGCACGGCCGGAGGACACGGCGCTGCGCCTGCATCTCGCTGGGCTGCTGCTCGAACACGGCCACGTGCCACAGGCGCTCGAACAATGCTCGCTCGCGCTGCAACGGGAACCGGCGAACCAGGAAGCACTGACGCTGCTGCGACGGGCCACCGGGCAGCTGCCGGGCGCTGAACCGGCCACGTTCGACTGGGCGGCCGCCGAGTCACAGGTCGCGGGCATCTCGCTCGATGACGCGCAGGACGTGGACGAGCCGGCGGTGACCTTCGCCGACGTGTCGGGGATGGACGAGGCGAAGCGGCGGCTCGAGCTAGCGGTGCTGGCCCCGTTGCGCAATCCCGAGCTGGGCCGGATGTACGGGCGAAGCCTGTCCGGCGGTCTGCTGCTCTACGGCCCGCCGGGTTGCGGGAAGACGTTCCTCGCGCGGGCGCTGGCCGGGGAGATGGGGGCGCGGTTCTACGCCGTGTCACTGGCCGACGTGCTGGACATGTGGATCGGCTCCAGCGAACGCAACTTGCACGAGGTCTTCGAGACCGCTCGCCGCAACGCGCCGTGCGTGCTGTTCTTCGACGAGGTCGACGCGCTCGGGCAGAAGCGTTCGCACCTGAAGTCCTCACCGGCGATGCGGGGCACGGTCAACCAGTTGCTCAGCGAGATGGACTCGATGGCGGGCGCCAACAACGGCGTGTTCGTCCTGGGCGCGACAAACCACCCTTGGGACGTCGACACCGCGCTGCTGCGGCCGGGTCGATTCGCCCGGCTACTGCTCGTCCTGCCGCCGGACCGGGCAGCGCGCGAGGGCGTCCTGCGCTATCACCTGCGCGACCGGCCGCTCGCGGACGTCGACACGACGGCGCTCGCGCGGCGAACAGAGCACTTCTCGGGCGCGGACCTGGCCTTCCTCTGCGACACAGCGGCGCAAGGCGCGATGGCGGACTCGCTGCGCACGGGAACAGCGCGGCCGATCGGCATGCGGGATTTCGAGGCCGCGCTGCGAGAGGTCAAACCATCCACCGGCGCCTGGCTGGAGACGGCACGCAACGTCGCCCTCTTCGCGAACAGCGCGGGCCTGTACGACGATCTCGTCGCGTACCTGAAAAGCCGGCGGATGGCGTGACCGGGTACGACGCTGTCACGCGCGCGAGAACCCTCATCGAGATCAAGCGGTACGGCGACGCGATAGTGGCACTGGAGCCTGCCCTGACCGACGACCGGACGGCCGGTGTGGCGTTCTGCCTGCTCGCCCAATGCCGCCTGGGAGTCGGGCAACTCACGGCCGCCGAGGAAGCGGCGCGGTCCGCGCTCGCCGCGGGTGAACACGGTGAATGGCCACACCGGTTGCTGGCCATCAGCTACCTGCGGCGGCGGATGGGCAGAAGCGCACTGGCCGCCGCGCAGGAGGCGGTGCGAGCCGAGCCGGAACGCCCCGAAACACTGCACGTGCAGTGTCTTGCGTTGCTCGCCTGCCGACGACGGCGGCAGGCGCTGTCGCTCGCGAAGCACAACGTGCGCCTGAACCCGGACAGCTCGGTCGCCTTCTTCACGCTCGGGTTGTGCCTGCGGGTTTCACGCCAGTACGCGGATGCCGAGGCAGCGTACCTGGAGGCGCTGCGCCTGGATCCGGACAACACCGAGGCCGCGTTGGGGCTCGGGCAGACGTTGCAGAAGCTGGGCAGGCACCACGACGCAGGGCAGGTCTTCCTGGCGGCCGCGAGGAGCGATCCGAGTAATGACCGTCCCCGGAAAGCGCTGACGAGCGTGAGCCTGTCCACGGGTGGGCTCATCACGGCGTACCTGGCGGTCCGGCTGATGGTGGGCAGCGTCGAGAAGAACAGCTTGTCGCTCGGAACCTACTCCGTGTTGTGGTTCCTGTTCACCGCGATCGGCGGTGGTGTCGCGACCTGGCTGCGGATGCGGACATCCGCCGCACTGCCCGCCGAAGTCCGTTCGGGGCTACGGATCGAATACCGGAAGACCGCGCTCGCCTGGGTCTTCGGCGCCGGGGTGGGCAGTGTCGTGCTCGGTGCACTGGGCGTCGCCGACCCGAGCATGCACTCGCCCGCGCTGGGCGTGGTACTGCTCGTCGTGGGCGTGGTGTTGATCGGTGTACACCAGCGTTTCCGGGTCGCTGGCACGGTGGACCTACTGGCCCCGGCCCGACGCCTACGGCAAAAGTGGACCCGTACGTAGTCCCAGCGCCTGCCCGCGACCCCTTGCACAGCCGAGCTGGAACCATGAAAGGGGCAAGCAACCTGCTCATGTCGGATGATCGGCCGCTCGCCTGATTTGGACCGTCTACCGGGCGCACTCAGCGTATGCGGATGGCCGACGGCTGATGTAGGGGAAGCGCTCGATTTTCGTTGGGGTCATGGGGAAATCTCTGCTGCGGTGTTCGCCTGGGCGGCGTGTCCCCGGGCGTGTCCCGCCGTCGCTGCCGACGCGCTGAACCGGCCCGGCCGAGCACCGCGAATGAGCAACGGAGCCCACACGGAGACACATGACGCCGTGCGGTAGTGCCCGCCACACGCCGACGCTGGATCGGGAGGCCGCGTGCGGTGCGCGCGCCCCGTGGGCCCCGACTTGTTGATCTTACTGTCGACACAGAAAATCCATGTGGACCGTCGTGGGTCCCAAGCCACGGGCCAAGGACCGGGTCCGCGTCGGGCCTGCTCAAGCACACATCGGTAACCGATTCTCGGTGAAATTGTCAAGATGATCATGTCAGGCGCAGCGCGAGCGGCGGCGGACCGGCGGCAGGCGCAGCAACTTTGAACACGGCACGATCACTCGGCGCGGTCTTTCCGGCCGGCTTGCGCGCCCACCGCCGCGATCCACAATCCCATCGCGAACATGAACACCGGAATGACCAAAATCGCCACGGGCGCCGGAGGCAAGCTGGCCGACACCGCCACAGCGGCGATCAACATGAACGCCGCCACCCCGACCAGCCAGAACGGCAGGTATCCGTCGCCGACTCCGGTCAGTCCAGCGGTGCGTGGTGGGCGCCAAGTCACTGCCGCGGAACGCGAGCGCGACCCACCTTCGCGAGGGCCAGCCCCGGATAGCCGGGCAAGCCAACCGGGCGGTACCCCTTGTTCGCTTCGCCGGCGATCCACAGCACGCCGGAGACCCGCGTCGCGGCGGCAACACTGCGGCCAACCCGGTGGAACTCTATCGAGCGCGTCTGTCCGTCGGGCAGGTGTAGCCGTCCCGTCAGCTCCTGAACCCGGACACCCTGGCGCGCGATGCGATCGAACGTGACCGGTAGCGGCGTCCACAGCTCCGCCGTTGCGGCGCGGGACATGCGTCCGAGCCGTAGTACCACTCGGGCGTTGGTGTACAGGGCGCATGCGGCCAGCACCAGACCCCACAGGATCGCGGCGCCGAGGACGTGGTCGGTCCTGGATTGGTTACGGAAGAGCGGCGGGAGGTAAGTGGCGACGAGCCATGCTACGAACGCCAGGTTCAGGATGGTGGCTGAGATCTGGACACGCCACGAGTAGCGGATGGATGACCGCAAGACCGCGTCGTCCCTCGGAGGTTCAAGCATCGGTGCGACGGGTTCGAGCGGTTTGGCCGACGGGGGCGGTGCTTGGGTGACCCGGCCAATGATGGGGGACACAATGCCGGGCGCGACGACGATGACACGTCCAGCCGGGTCGGGGCCAAGTACCCAGGCGTGCGGCTTGCGCGCGAACAATGGCCCGTAGACGGACGCGGGCCGGATTCTGAGCCACCGGTCCGGCGCCAACTGGAGGAACGTGGCGCGCCCCACCGTCAGCACATCGTCCACCGTCAGGGCGATCTTCCGGAATGGGGCCTGAAGCAACCGCTGTCGCGACTTCGGGCCGCATCTGAGCCACACACGAACACGGACCTGGATCAACCTCGCACACGCGATCGCCATCACGGCCGGTAATGCAATCCCTGTGCGGGAAGAGAACGTGACCAGTACATAGATGCAAGCCGCGAGGATCAGCAACGACCACCCGACTTGGGCGCGAACGCGCCCGCCGGCGCCCCGGACCGCCGGCCCGATCCAGGGATCCTCCGCGGCCGGCCGGTCGCATCGCGGCTCGAACACGACGATCTCGGTGGGTGCGGGCACGGTCGCAGCATCGGCCGACGTACTCACGACAACGTCCTCCAGGGAGCGCGGCCCACCTGAGGGACGCTGACGCGGGAAGGTTACTCGCCGACGTGGCGGGCTGGCAGCGTCTTGCCGCACGTTGGTGGGTGGAAGGTGCGGGTGGGCTGGTGGATGCACGTCACGTCCTCACGGACCCGTGGCTCAACGTCGTGTCGATCGCCACCACCATGGTCGTCGTCGTGGTTGTCCTTGTGGTGGCCATGGTGGTTTGGTACCGGCGCCGGCGGGAGCGCGTGGCGCGCGCCGCTGTGCTGCGTGCCCGCACTCGGGATGCCCAAGCCCTGCTCACCGATGGCCGCTTCGCTGAGCTTCCGCAGCGGCGACTGGGCCGGGGCGGAGGCCATGCTGCGCGAGTTCATCGTCGCCTCTGACCCAACGAGCCGCCCGTTCCGCAGTGGCCTCCTGTCGGCCCGGCGCGAGCGAATACAAGGAGGCGGTCGCAGACCCGCGCGAGATCGCCGCCGAATGCCGGCAGCGGTCGGAAGATGTGGGCCTGCACAGCGTCATCACTCACTCCGTCCTCGCAGAAGCGCTGAGCGTGACCGGTTCCGTGATGGCCAAGCTGGCGACCGAACACCGCGCCGTACTCGACGCCCACACCCGTGTTCTCGGCGAGGCGCACCCCGACCGCCGAGAGTCGCGTGGCTGTCGGCGCAATTTGACCCAGGCTTCGCTAGCTCTGTTCTCATTCCCTGTGCGGTAACGACAACAGCCTGAACGCGGCGGTCGATCCTGCCCGATACGGTCGCACTCCCATAGTCGATCTTGAAATGAGTGGGGTGGTGGCTCGCCCAGGAGCTGGATCTGCACTTGGTGCTGGACAACGACGCCACCCATAACACGCCGAAGATCGGCAGCAGAATCAACGACCTACGACACTAGCGCGTTGGCGGTCGTGCTCGCAGAACACGCACCACGACGTCAGGCGCGAGTAGCGCCGTGGGCGGGAGAGTCAGGTTGGCTACCCGCATGAACGTACGCGCGACGAGCGGATCGCGGTGGGCGGCGACCTGCGCGCGCTGCGAATAAGCCGAGACGACCCGGCCGCGCACCGAGCGCGGCCCCTCGACACCCGGATATCGGAGGTCGGATCCGGTGGACATCTGCCACGCCACATCGACCACGGCGGCAGCCTCGCGATAGAACCGCCGCGGATCGGCATGCCAATCGCGCAGCACCAGCGCTCCCTGGGCGGCCACCGTCATTCCCTGCGCGTACAACGGATTGAAACTGCACAGGGCGTCCCCGATCGCGAGGAAACCTTGCACCGGCTGGGAAATCTTCTCATAACGGCGACGCAGCGAGCCACGGAACCGATGCGGGACCGGGTCGTCGAGCGGTTCGGCTTCGCGCACGATTTCGTGCACGTCCGGGACGGGCAGCGTCGCCGCGAAACGCTCGAACTCGTCGGGATCGGTCGGCGGGTGGTCGCCGAGCATGCCCGCGAGCGTCACATGCCAACGATCGCCCTCGAGCGTGATCGCGCCACCGCCGCGGAACCCGGGCATTGTGGACACGACGACGGCCAGGTCACCATCGAGATGCTCGGGCTTGCGACGGTAGGTCCGCGAGGCGTAGCCGAGATCGACGTCGATCCGGTCCTCGGCGGGCCGCTCGTGCCCCAATTCCGCGAGCCAGTCGGGCGCGCGCGAACCCCGCCCCGTCGCGTCGATCACCAGATCGGCGGACACGGTCTCGCCCCCGGCGAGCCGAACACCGGTGATGCGCTCGTTGCCGACAAGCCCTGTCGCGGCACAGCCCGTTCGCAGCTCGACGCCCGGCAGTGCGAGGGTGCGAGTACGGATGCCACTTTCCAGCATGGGGCGGCTCGCCAGCAACGTGATCAGGCCCGTGTCGGTCGGCCGCACCCGCAGGCCCGAGAGATACCACCGCGATCCGCGCAGCACCTCGGTGGTGGGAGCGCCTTCGGCGGCGAGGTCGGCGGTCAGACCAGGGTAGAACTCCTCCAGGATCGCCCGGCCACGCTCCATCAGGCCGTGCAGATGCCGGGCCTGCGGGACGCCGCGGCGGGCGGCGGCCCCGGAGATCTCGTCGCGGTCCACGATCAGGACCCGGTCATAGACACTCGCGAGCACACGCGCCGAAAGCAGTCCGGCGATGCTCGCGCCCAGCACGACGGCCTGTCGCATCGGGCACCACCTCCGCTGCCTACTTTCGGTCAGCGGTCAGCGGCTGGCAACGAAGAACGGCAGCCCCTATCGCGTCATTGACATGCCGTGCGGATCGCGCGTTCTTCGGCGGCGGTTCAGGGTCCGTTCATCCACGGGGCGCACAGTCACGAACCGTCGACCAAGGGAGATGAGTCCACTATGGACACTGCGACGACCGAAGCGGCGATGGCGGAGTTGTTCCTGAAGCGCCCCGATCCTTATACCGCGGCACGCCGCCTGCGCGAGGCGGGCCCGGTACACCGCACACCGCTGGGCCTGCATGTGCTGACCCGCTATGCCGACTGCGCGGCCGTGCTGCAGAACAACGCGTGGAGCCACGCGGACGAGGCCGGGCAGCTGCATCCCAGCGTTTCCGCCGAGGAAGCCGCCGAGGAGCTGCCCACGTCGTTCCTGTGGATGGACCCGCCCGACCACACCCGGTTGCGCACGCTGGTGTCGAAGGCGTTCACCCCGCGCACGGTCACCCGGTTGCGGCCGCGGATCGAGCAGCTGTGTGTGGCACTCGTCGACGCCGCCTTGGACAAAGGCGAGTTCGACCTCATCGATCTCATCGCCTACCCCTTGCCGCTCACCATCGTGTGCGAGCTGATCGGCGTCCCCGCCGCCGACCACCGCGCGGTGCAGAAGTGGTCGCAGGATCTCGCGCGCGGCTTCGATCCGGACGCGCTGATGACCTCCGAAGCCCACGCCGCACGCAGTGCCGCGTCGCGCGAGTTCCAGCGATACTTCCGGGAACTGATCGACATCCGCCGCGCCAAGCCGGAGGACGACCTGCTCAGCGCGCTCGCCGCGGTCGAGGACCGCGGTGACGTGCTCACCGAGACGGAGCTACTCACCACCTGCGTCACGACGATCGTCGCCGGGCACGAAACCACCGTGAATCTGGTCGGCAGCGGGCTGCTGTCGCTCATGCGCGAGCCCGGTGAGTTCGAGAGGCTGCGCGCCCATCCCGAGTACGTGCCGAGCGCGGTGGACGAGCTGCTCCGCTACGAACCGCCGGTGCAGATGACCACCCGCTCGGCGAAGGAGCCGATCACGTTGGCCGGGCACGAGTTCCAGCGAGGCGACGGGGTCGTGGTGCTGATCAACGCCGCGAACCGCGACCCCGAGGCATTCGTCGATCCGGAACGGCTCGACGTGGCCCGCTACCACGACCGGACCAATCCCCCACCCCGGCATCTCGCGTTCAGCCTCGGCATCCATTACTGCCTCGGCGCGCCGCTGGCACTGCTGGAGATGGAAGTGTTGCTGCACGAACTGCTGAAGCGGGTGGGCAACATGACACTGCTGACCGAAGAACCGCGGTACAAGCCGAACCTGATCGTGCGCGGTCTCGCCGAGCTGCCGGTGCGGTTCGAGGCGCGGCAGTGATCGACGTCTTCGACCCGGCACTGCGGAGCGACCCCACCGGCATCTACCGGACGCTGCGGGAAACCGGTGCGTTGCATCCGACGGAGTCCGGGGTGCAGCTCGTTCCCCGCTACGCCGACTGCGCGCGGATCCTGGCGGATCCCGACTTCGGCCACGGTTACACCGCCGGGATCAACCCGTTCCGGCCCGGCGTCGACCCGGCGTCGCTACCGGGTTCGTTCTTGTTGCTCGACCCGCCGGAGCACGGCCGCCTCCGGTCGCTGGTGAGCAAGGCGTTCACGATGCGCGCTGTCGAAGCGTTGCGCCCCAGGGTCGTCGCGCTCGTGGATGAGTTGCTGGACACGGCGCTCGCGGCGGGCGAGGTGGACATCGTGCAGGCGCTGGCGTATCCGGTGCCGCTCACCATGATCTGCGAACTGCTCGGAGTGCCGGTGGCCGACCGCGCACTGTTCGGCGCCTGGACGCACGACATCAGCCGAGGCCTCGACCCCGACACGGTCCTTGCCGAGGAAGAGAAAAAGGCCCGGCAAGTGGCGGTGGACAACTTCGCCGACTACTTCAGCGGCCTCATCGAATACCGGCGCGAGCGCCCGGCCGACGACCTGCTGAGCGGCCTCGTCGCCGTTGAAGAAAGCGGGGATCGGCTCACGGTCAAGGAAATCACCGACATCGGTGTGCTGCTGCTCGTCGCCGGGCATGAGACCACGATGAACCTGATCTCGAGCGGAGTGCTGGCGCTACACCGGAATCCGCAGGAGATCGTGCCGCTACGGGTCGATCCGGTGGCTGCGGTGGAGGAAATGCTCCGCTACGACACCCCCGTGCCGTTCCCGACCAGGGTCGCGCTGACTGATGTCGAGGTCGCCGGGCAGCGGCTCCCGCGCGGCACCGGGTTCGTGCTGCTGCTGGCCTCGGCCAACCGTGATCCCCAGGTTTTCGCCGACCCCGATCGTCTTGACGTGACCCGTTTTTCCGGTGCCAAGCCACCCAAACAACTCGCGTTCAGTCACGGCTCACACTTCTGCCTTGGCGCACCGATGGCCCGGCTAGAGAGCGCCATCGTGTTCGACCGTCTCTGCGCCCGCACGGACTTCACCGTGCTCACCGACGAGCCCGAATACCGCGCCAGTATCTCCATGCGCGGCCCGGCCGCACTGCCCGTCGCGCTCCGGAAGCGGCCCTCGATGTCGGCGGCGGGGAGGTTCGGGACGGCGCGGTCGAGGGTGGAGTTGTTCGAGAAGATCAGGCGGGACTAGCGGGACGAGGATCTGTCGATCCGGGAGCTGGCCGAGCGACATCACGTCCACCGGCGCACGGTCCGCCAGGCGCTGGCCGGTGCGGTCCCGCCGCCGGGGAAGACCTATCCGGACCGGCCGCGGCCAGCGATCGATCCCTATGCGGCGGTCATCGACGACTGGCTGCTGAAGGACAAAAACGCGCCGAAGAAGCAGCGTCACACCACGCGACGGGACCGCTACGTGAGCGGGCTCGCGGCACCTCCGTCGGAGAGCGCCGTCCGGACCGCTTGCCTCCAGTCGTCCGACCTCGCCGGATCGCTGTTCAAGTACTGCAAGAACAACACCAGCCCGGCGTCGGGGTTTGCCTCAAGCGCCACATACTGCTCCGCCAAGTAGTACGCCGCTCGAAAAGCCTCAACCAAGGAGAGAGACTCCGGCAAGGAGACCTCGCGTTCTTCACCGTTCACCAGCCGACGATGTCACACACCAAACCGGCAGGGCCGAAATTGGCGCAGACAACTGGGCCAAATGACTTGACCAAACCCAGGTGCGGGTGGCAGGGACGAGGGAAGTGGTGTTCTTGCTCAGCGATCCACGTGTGTTGCTGTGCGGGCGTCGCCGCTGGCCGCGCTGGCTGTGTCCGTCCCGATCGGGGCGGTGCTCGGGACCAGCATCATCCGGCTGTCGGGGATCTGTCTCGGCAGCATCACCTTGCGGTTCACCGTCGCGGTGCCGGTGCCGGCCGGCGACGGGAACCGGTCGGGTGGCCCGGACGGCGGTGGTGTGCTATTTGCGCCAGGTCACTTCACGGCTCGAGGTGTCCTCATAGGGCTTTTGGGCATAGGCGACCGCCACGATGGGGTCCGAAGACGTGCCGAAGAACAGTTCGCACTGTTCGAAAACCGCGCCCGGCGTGGAGAAGTCGCTCGGGGCCATGGATTCGCTCTCGCACCCGGTGACGTCCGTCGACGCGCCGCCGATCAGTACGCCCGGGAAACCGCCGCTGCGGGTCCGGGGGAACAGGGTCGGCGGGAAGATCTCCTTGAAGTTCGCGCCGTCCATGTCGACCATTTTGACGCGCACGAAAAAGAACATCTTCCCGCGCAGTTTTGCTTTGTCCTCGTCCTTCAGCGGCAGGTTGTCGATGTCGGCGTCGGGCGCGGGCGCGCTGTCCACGGTGATGGTGATCCCGAGCAGGCCCTTTTCGTACATGCTGTTGAACGGCACGACGGCTTGTTCGCCGAACTTGATTTTCGTGCCCGGTTTCGTCGTCCGGTCGTTGAGCTCGAGCGTCGGCGTCGAGGTCAGGTACGGCTTCGGCGGGGTCGTCGACGTCGCGCCCGCCACCGCGGTCTCGCCGGCCGGAGTAGGCAGCGACGGTCCCGCCGCAGGACCGGAGCAGCCCGCCGCCCCCAGAGCGAACGCGCCCGCGACAACGAAAATCCCCCACCACTTGCTCACGCTGAACTCCCCAAAATCCGCAACGTACCCAAACCGGCCCATGCCGGTGCGAACAGGATCTTGCTCCACCCGCTCTCGCCGGTCGCGCTTGACCCGAACGGTCCAGCAGGCAGCGTCCGTTTGCCTCCTGAGGGGGTCAGTGGCACAGGCCCGCCTTCGAGCTCGACGATCATACCCCGCACACCCGCTTCGTTCAGGGCACCGAGTTGCTCGGGGTGCCGACGATGGGATAACCGCCCCAGCCGGCGATGAGCCGTTCCCGCATCTTCTTCACGGCGTGGTCGAAGGACCGGCCCGCCCCGGAACCAGCGATCTTGATGACGTTCCCGGCCGCGCCCCAGCCGCCCTCCTCGACCACCTGCTCGAACGCGCGCTTGGCCTCGGTGCCCCGGCAGACGACCGCCGTAGTCATCACCTGAATGTTCCGCTGGTACCCATCGCGGGCCTTCGACTTCACCTTGTCCAGCACCAGCCCGACGAGGTCGACCAGCTCCTCGCCGCGCACGGCACCGGCTGGAGCTGCCGCACCGCCCGGCTGGTCTCCGCCCGCCTGGTCGACGGCGAGGTGCGCTGGTACGACGAGGTCGGCGCCGTCGTGCACGCCTCCGCCGACCTGGTGCCGGTCCTCGAGCGGATCGCCGCGCGTTTTGCCCAGTACCGCTTCGTGATCGCGGACATGACCGGGCAGCGAACCGGCGCCTTCGTCCAGCGGGCGCCCGCGTCGCCGTGACACACGGCCAGGGTCAGAAGGTGTCCTCCCGGACCTGCATGAACCCGTAACTGTGCGCCATGTCCACCAGCGCTGACCGCGCTCGCCTGCGCCGGGTGTCCGCAGCCAGCCCCGGCACGGTGGGCAGCGAGACCAACAGCCCGGGCAGCTCGCCGCCCCGTTTCCCGTTCGGCCCGAAGGGCTCCAGGTCGAGGACGTCGCGCAGCACCAGCTGGCCGCCGGCCTGGTCGTGCCGCTGCTCGGTGCACACCGAGAACTCGACCAGGGGCGCCCCGCTCCACCGCGACGCCGCCGCGGGGTTCCGGATCAGCCGGGGCAGCAGCTCGGTCGCGGTCTCCCAGGCCGCCACGAAGAATTCGAGCAGATCGTCCGCCGTCCAGCGCAGGTCCGGCCGCGGATCTGCGTGCAGGGCCCTGGCCCAGGCGTCGAAGTTCTCGACGCGCACCTCGGCACAGGTGATGACCGCGGAACTGCGCGCGGCCGGCGGTAGCGTCATCATCACCTCGGCGGACAGCGCGATCTCCCCGTCCGGCGCGGTGATCTCGCTGGCGTAGCTGAGCCCGTCGCTCGCGTTGTCGTTCGGGCCCATGCCCCATGTGCCGGCGGGCAGGTCCCGGCCGCGGCGACGCGACAGGTTCGTGGTGAACCCGGCCAGCTGGCTGATCGGCAGTTCGGGGAGCAGCGCGTTCAGCCGGTCCGGGGTGATCTTCACGCCGCTGAGGTCGTCCCAGGGCAGGGTCGCCAGCACCCGCGCCCGCAGCTGCGGCGGCGTCGCCGCGGCGGTCCAGTTGCGGGTCGCGGCCGACGTCGTCGTGGTGGCGATCGGATCGGGGTCCCACCGCCAGCCGTGCCCTCCTCGATCACGGAGCAGCCGACCGGGGCACCAGCGGCCGCCGGACAACGGCACTTCGGTGGCGTGCCGGTCGATGACGCCGGTCGCGGTGGCGTCGCCGGCGGGAAAACCCAGGGCGGCCAGCGCGTCCCCGTCCGGTGCGCCGCTGCCGTGATCCTGCAACGCCTGCCAGATCTCCTCGGCGACGGCGACCGGCCGGTACTTCGGCTGGGCACACAGCACCCAGCCGGACGGCTCGCCCGGCACCGCGAAGTGCTGTGCCACCCCCGGCCCGATCGGGTCGACGTCGGTGACCGGCTCGCCCAGCACGAGGCCCTGCCCGGCGAGGTCGCCGACCGCCTTTTGGAATATTCCGCTCCAGCCCGGTTCCCCGCCGCCGATGGTGTGCGCTGGCTCCTCGGCGCGCTGCGGGGCCTGGATGCTGGCCACGGCAGCGGCCAGCTTGGCGATCTCGTCGCCGGAGTTCACCCAGCCCAACCCGACGAAGTGCTGGATCTCGTGCGGGCGCAGCCAGGTGGTCCCGTCCCCGCGCCGGATCGGGACGCCGACGGCGATCTTGCTCGGCTCGGTGGTGCCGTTCGGTGCCGGCACGGCGAACAGCTGGCTCGAGCGCGGCTGGGCGGGAATGTCGATGACCAGCACACCCAGCTCGTCGGTGCACGAGATCCAGTCCACCGCCACGTGCCGCAGCGGGGGGGAACACCCTGGTGGCGATGATCTGGCGATGCTTGTCGAGGTCGATCAGCTTCCGTGGCACCGGGTTGAGCGCGTCGACGATCTCCTCGCCGTGCTCCTTGCGAGTGCTGAACCCCACCAGGAGCAAGCCCCCGTCGGCGGTGTTCGCAAAGGCCGCCACGTCCTTCGCGAGTTCTTCGGCGCCTTTGGGCTGGCCCAGCGGGTAGATGCCGTCCTTCACGTCGAGCCAGACGCACTCCCGCTCACCGACCAGCGCGCCGGGATCATCCCGGCGCAGGGCCTGCCGTGCGCGTTCCAGACCAGCAGCCGTCATGCACGTATTCTTCCCGGCTGTCGCTTGACGTCCCGCTCCTGCCCGTCACTTCACCGCGCGGCAGGGTGCACGCGGACGGGCGACGTGACTCAGCGGAGATCTTCGAGTGCGGCAGCTCGTTGGGTGATGAAGGCGCGGAACGCGGATTTGTCGTTGTCGTGCAGGGGATCGCATTCCCGGGACTCGTGGTGGCCAGGCGGCAGGCCAGCCAGTCCCGCACATGCCCCTTGGTGACACCAGCCGCCTCCTCCGGCGGGTCGGCGAGCGCCGCGAACCACGCGTGCGGGTCGTCCTCCTCCGGCGGTGCCACGGGATCGGCGAGCCAGATGTGCAGCCACCGCGCCGCATCGGTGTAGGTGCGGATGGTGCGGGGTGATTTGTTCTCGGCGCGTAGTGACCGAGCCCACTCATCGATCAACGTCTGATAGGGCTCGGGCGCAGGCGGCAGCGTTGAAATTGGCATAGATCAACTCTCAAAGCGGAGTGTCACTGAGCGCCGCGCTAGCTCCCGGGCCGCATCCGACGACCCAAAAAGGGGGAAAATCGCTGGTCAAAGTCTCGTTGTCGGGATGACAGGATTTGAACCTGCGACCCTCCGCTCCCAAAGACCCGGAGATCACGTTCAGGGTCGTGTGAACGAGTACGTTTGCCCTGGTCAGAGCCATTGCTGAAACAGTTGGGGCGGTCCGTACGGGGTTGAACTGAGCCCCGATTTGAGCCCCTGCCCGCGCAGGTACGAGCATCGGCGGCGGGTCGCTGAGTCGCCGCATGCCGTTTCCAGCGTGCGATCACACCGAAGTACCCCGGACAGCGCTTGTGCGGCCATCTGAGGCCGCGTTTTTCGGCCTCTTGCTGGCTCTCAGCGTGACGCAGACGGCCAAGAGTCCACGGGCACCCCGCTCCTGTTCCAGCCGTCTCGACCCGTCACAGGCCCTGTGACAGGTCGATCCGGCTCCGTAGCTGGGCAAATGACGCGGTGACAGGCGAGACCGGTTGCCGCCCCGCCCGTCACATGGCCTGTCCGACGCCGCTCGCAGGCCGTATCCTGAATGCCATGAGCACGGCCCACGACTTCGAGCTACCTCCGCACGCGGGTGCACCTGCGGAGGCGGTAGACGCTGCCGCTGATGGGCAGGTGGTGTACCTGACCCGCAACGGCGAGGCGATCGCGGCCATCGTGCCGACCGACGTTGCCACGGCCGGAGCCGGTGCACTCGAAGCCTTGGAAGATGCCGACGACATCCGCGCGGCCCGCGCGGCGCTGGCCGACCCGGAACCGAGTATCCCGATGGCTGAAGTCTGGGCTGAATACGCCGATGACCTTGCCGCCTACCCGGACACCGACGAGCGGTGAGCGACCCGTACGGCATCGAATGGCGTCCTGCGGCACGTAAGGAGCTTGACCGCCTCGACCGCCCCGTCCGTGCCCGGATCCTGCGCAAGATTGCCGCTCTGGCTGATGATCCGCGCCCGCACGGCGTTGTCCGGCTCACTGGCACGTCAGACCTGTGGCGAATCCGTATCGGGGATTACCGCGTGGTCTACACAATCGAGGACAACCGACTGATCGTCACGGTTGTGCGTGTGGCACCGCGCGGCGCGGTTTACCGAGCGCTCTAATCGCCGCGCCCAGCGAGGGCCGGTTCGCCGTGCCGCGCGGCGCCGAAGATGACGAAGATGACGAAGATGACGCGGCTTGGAGAAGGTGGCCACCTCCGTCACCTTCGAGCGTCACCTTCGGCGGTAGAGACGTGAGCCTGAATCGCGGCATGGATCTCCCACATGCTGTCCACTACGACTGCGCCAGCCGCCTCGAACCGCTCTCGCTTGCCGTTCTTATTTGCGTAGGCGATGCAGGGCACACCACAGTTCTGCGACACCTGAATGTCGGTCTCTGAGTCACCGATGAAGACTGCGGCTTCGGGTCGTACGGCCAGCGCATCCAGGGCCGTTGTCAACGGCCACGGATGAGGCTTCATTCGGTACGGCATTCGATACGCGCGCCCGATCACCGGCCATACCTGACCGGCCAGCCCAACGCGTGCGAGAAACCGCTCCACTGCCGCTCCCGCGTTGTTGCTGACGATCCCCACCCGCTTCTCGGCTTCGATCGCGGCGTGCACTGATTCTATGCCGCCAACGGTTGGAATAGAGCCCTCGACGGCGACGAGTTCAGCCTCGATGAGCGCGTCTTCTACAGCGCGGGGAGTCAATTCCTTTTGCCATCTATTCAGAAAATCAAGCGGATCATCGGTTGCGATTTTCCTTCCGAACCTCTTCTCAAGATCCCGAGCTATCCGTTCCGGCGAAACAGTGGCGAATACGTCACAGATTGGGCCGTCAAAGTCGAAGAGCACGACATCTGCCCGTGGCAGCATCTCGACAACCGAGCCACGCGCGTCCGTAGTCACTCCGTAAAGTCCTTCGCGACTGAATCCCACACGCTGTCGAACCACTTCTTCGACTGTTCGACAAACTGTGAGTTCGTCGAGGTCTCGTCGTCTGCCGTCGCGTAGTGGAACAAAACCGCATCCTTCCCCATCGGGTCGAATATTTCCACTGGCCTTCCCGAGATAGCTACCGAGTGCTGGACAACCGGATAGAAGCCGAAAAACGCTTCAGATCCATTAAGGATGAAAAGCTTGAAAAGTGGAGCGGCATGATAGGTCCGTACTTGCGCGGTTGCCGAATCGATGAGGCCCAGGGCGGCCAGTTCTTCTACCGCATCGACCAGTCCCTGAATCGACCGACGGGCGATTCTCTCGGTCCGTGCCCGAACAGCTGCGGAATCGCCATCTTCGGCGACGGGAGCTGGTAGACCGATCGGCTGCGCAAGGTCCGGCAGCAAGATCCGAAAGCGAAGGCTTGACGGCTGAAGGCGTCCGGCTCTGATCTTGTCGAGCGGTTCGCTTACCACGCCGTACAGGGTCTCGCCGGAGAACCCGGCGAAGTCGATGGAGACGTCTCCCTGTTCGAAGATCTGCTCGACGTGCGGTCGCAAGCCCACAGACCGCTCCGTGCGCTGTCGAACGAAGGAGCCTCTCCCCTGGCGCGTCACGACCAGGCCCTCGTCCCGAAGGATGCCCACCGCCTTCTGCGCCGTCATTGGAGCCACGCTGAAATGTCTTGCCAGTTCGGCGAACGACGGGAGCCTGTCTCCCGGCTGGAGCTTCTGAGTCAGGATGGCGGCGCGCAGCACGCCCACTACCTGCTGGAACGGGGGGCGGGGATCTTCCGGGTCAAGTGCTTCGAGCTCATCCATGCGAGCCAGGATACGGGCACAACAGCTAGGCCATCTAGGTGAACCAACACCTTTTCTCTAGACTGCTAGTAGAGCTAGCTTGACTTCACTAGCAGAGCTGTCTAACGTCTCTCTTGTCGCCGGAATCCCCGGCACCAAGCAGGAAGCCCCGACCAGTGCTGGAACACCGGCCGGGGCGGACATCGAAACGCTGGGAGTCACGATGCAGTTCGAGGATAGCCGCATGTACCGGGTCAAGGCGGTTGCTGAGGCCCTAGATGTCTCGGTGGCGACCATCTACCGGGCGATTGAGTCCGGGAAGCTGGACGCGCTGAAGATCGGCACTGGTAAGGGCACGATCCGGATCACCGGCACGGCCGCGAACGTCTACGTCAACGCCTGCGCTGAGGCCGCGTACCAGGCGTACGTGGTCGAGGGTGCCCCGGTCGTTGAGGCCGATGTCGTGGCGGGGGAGGTGGCCTGAATGACGGCGTGGGTGTGTGGGCTTCCGCCCCGGATGGCGTGGGATGACTACGACGAGGATGAGGTCCACGCTGTGGCTTTGGCGAGCAAGGCGGGGGATCGGGATGCGTTCGGCGAGCTGTACCGGCGGTTCTATCGGCGTGTTCTGGTGTGGCTTCAGCGGCGGGTGCGCAATGACGATGACGCTGAGGAACTGGCGCAGGAAGTGTTCCTGAAGGCGATGTCGCTAGTTGGCACGTACCAGCGGCGTGAGGACAAGCCTTTCGTGGCGTGGCTGATCGCTGTGGCCAAGATGGTGCTTGATGCTCACCGCCGGAGCTGGTGGCTTGATCAGCAGGCAGTCAGCATCGAGACCGATCGCATCCAGCGCGACGCGAGCGATGGGTCCTCGACTGAGCAGGATTCGGCGGACGCGAAGTTGTCCTCGGAGGTGGCGGCCGCGTTCGACGGCTTGACCGCGGCACAGCGTCGGTGTGTGCAGATGCGGTACCTCGAAGGCTTGCCAGCGTCCACAGTGGCCACGCTGTGCGAGTGCACCGAAAGCGCGGTTAACAACAACTGCTACACCGCAGTCAAGCGGCTCCGCCGCGACCTGGTGCCGCAGGTACCCGCACAGCAGCGGGCAGAACCGGCAGCCGGCACGGTGCTGTACACGATCGCGGAGGCGGCCATCCGCACCGGCCGGTCCGCGCGGGGGCTGCACACCGCCATCCAGGATCAGCGGCTGACCGCGCACCGGGTCAACGGCCGTCTCATGGTGTCCGCCGCCGCGCTGGACGCGTTCCACGCCATCGCACAACCACCCCGCCCGCCCCGTCGCCGGCGTGCGCAGGGCACGGCGCCCGCGCTGAACGCCGTGCCGCACCCGCGCAGTTGCGCAGCCGTAGATTGTCGTGACCTGGCGGACGCGGCATGACGACCGCCGGGCAGCGACGGCGCTAACTGACCCCGGCCCGGCGGCTCGAACCGCCCGCCACAGACCCTGGTCCGTGGCGTTGAACGCGACCGCAGGGCCGGGACGCCCAACCAGCCACCCGGGATCGACCCTCGATTCGTCGATCCGCCTGACGCGTCGGCTACGGCCGCGCGCGACGGATCACCACTCCTCGACGACACCGTGCTGACCTGCATGGGTCGAGGGTGGTTGAGGGTCGATCCCACCCCCGACTCGACCCGTTCACGAACGCCTTGTCGTGAGGAGCATCGATCGTGACTTCCCCGCACGCCGACCACCGGCACCTGCGGCCCGTGAACACCCCCAGCGAGCCGGTTCACGAACCCACGCCCGACGACGGGTCGGTGAACGGTGCCCGGCGGGTGAAGCTCACCCCGGCCGCGGGTATCCGGCTCCGGCCGACGTTCTGGCTCTGGGACGGCCGCATGCCCCACGGCGCGCTCACGATCGGCCCCGGCCGGGAAGGCATCGGCAAGTCCCTTTTCTGCTCCTGGCTCGCCGCGCGGGTCACCCGC
Organism: Amycolatopsis sp. GM8; assembly: GCF_021653975.1. Taxonomy (GTDB): domain Bacteria; phylum Actinomycetota; class Actinomycetes; order Mycobacteriales; family Pseudonocardiaceae; genus Amycolatopsis_E. Next base: position 195,525 of record NZ_JAJKFK010000005.1, read on the forward strand.
GGCGAACTCCCCGGCGTCCACTATGGACAACCCAAGGGTGTGATCTACGCCGCGACCGAGGACTCGTGGGAACGCACGCTGGCAGGGCGCCTGGTCGTCGCCGGAGCCGACATGCAGCGCGTGTACCGGGTCGAAGTCGAGCACATCACCGGGCACCACGTCCCCCTGTCCCTGCCCGTGGACTGCAACGCCCTCGGCGCGGAGATCATCCGCCACGACATCGGACTGCTCATCGTCGATCCCCTCATCTCCGCTGTGGACGGCTCTTTGAACACCAACCAGGACGCCGACCTGCGCCGCGCCCTGGAACCCCTCGCCGAACTGGCCGACCGCACCGACTGTGCCGTGTTCGGGTTGGCGCACTTCAACAAAGCCACCGGCACTGACGTCCTCTCCCGCATCATGGGCGGCCGCGCCTTCTCCGCCGTCGCCCGCGCCGCCATCGCCTTCGCTCGCGACAACACCACCGACGACGGCACCGCCGTCATCTCCCAGGTCAAGAACAACCTCGGTCGTTTGGACCTGCCCTCCCTGCGCTACCGCGTGGACTCCGTGGAGCTGGAGACCGAGGAAGGCCCCGCCCAGTGGGGACAACTCGTCATGCTCGGTGAGACCGACGTGCACGTCAACGATCTCCTGGACGAAGCCCCTGGCGGCAAGGACGAGACCAAGGACGCGGGCGAGGTCGCAGAGTGGTTGAGGGACTACCTCGCCGCCGCGGGCGGATCAGCTGAGGTGAACGAGATCTTCGAGCAGGGCAAGGCCGCCGGCGGGTGGAGTGAGTCCCAGATCCGCCGCGCGAAGAAGAAACTCAAGATCCCCAAGCCCCACAAGGACGGGATGCGCGGCGGATGGCAATGGCGGCTCCCGGCCCCCGAAGGTGACGAAGGTGGCGAAGATGACGCCTGATCCGAAGACCAACACCTTCGTCACTTCCCGCACGCCACCACCCGCACCACGGTCACATACTCGCCACAGACCGAAGATGACGCCGAAGGTGACGAAGGCGCCACCATTCCCAAAACCCCGTCATCTTCGACGCCTTCGCGTCACCTTCGGACATCCCGTACGGCACCCGGTCGGCCCGCCTCACCCCCGTATCCGCCATCACCGTCCGCACAGGGAATCGCCAGGGAACCGCGAGAGTCGAAGGGAATTTTCCCTCGCCGCCTCCCTGCCGCATTCCCTAGCGCTGACCTGCACAAGGGAATCCAAGGGACCAAGGGAGGCGTGTCCGACACGGCCCGTCCGACCCCCGAAAAACGCGGATACGGGGGGCACCCGGCCATTCCCTCCCTAACCCAGAGAGCGGGACGAACGTCACACTGCGTGACCGGTCGGGGCCCGCCGAGACGGGTTAACTCCCGGGTTAGGTCGCCGGGAGCGGGTTAGATTTCTAACTCCGGGGTTGACCCGGCCGATCTTCTCCCTGACCAGCGCGAAGTTAGCCGGGTTAGGTGGGTTACACGGGTTAGACCATCCTCTGCCAGCCCTGGAAACCGGGGTTCTCGGGACAGCGGCGCGAGCTAACTAACCCGCCCCGTTCTCGACCGCGCTGTCACTCTAGGTCTAGACCCGGGCGCCTCTAGACCTAGACCCCACCCCTAGACCCCCACGGCCCCGCTGACCAGCCACCTAGACCCCGTCAGGAGGCGCATGCCCACACCCGCCACACCAGCCGCCGCAGACACCGGCCGGGAGCCTCTAGCGTTCCACTACGGCGCGAGCGGCGCCCGACGCTAGACCTAGCATGCCCGCTAGCGTCCCGAACACCCGACGACCAGGCACCTAGCGTCTAGCGTCGCCCCGCCACGACACACCCAGAACCCGCGAAAACCGGGGTCCCGAGGGGACCGGCCGGGCCGATCCACCCTGGCCACCCCAGTCACCCTTCGGGCGTCCCCGCAGTTCAACCCGGGTGCCCGCACCGGGTGGGAGGCCGGGTGGAAATCCACCCGGCACCGCCCGATCCACCCCGCCAGGCACCCGCCACCCACCCACCCGTTTCGGGCTTCCGCGCGCCCAAAAACCGGTGCGCCAACGAAAGGAGAAGACCGTGCCATCACCGCGTCCACACGCCCGCACGACCCACGGGAGCACCGCCAGATGGACACGCCACACACCAACCCCGGCCGCGTACTACTGACCGTCGAAGCAGCCGCCCAGGCGCTCAGCATCGGCCGCACCACCATGTACACCCTCATCAAGGCCGGACGCATTGCAAGCGTCCGCGTCGGCCACCTTCGCCGCGTACCAGCTGCCGCGCTCGCGGCCTACGTCCAGCAACTCGCTACCGACCAGCAAGCCGCTTGAAAGGGGGACCTGACGAATGCCGCGCAAGAAACGAACCGAAGGAAAACGCGCACCGAATGGCGCGTCGAGCATCTACTACAGCGAATATGACAAGTTGTGGCACGGTCGCGTGACAATGGGAGTCCGCGACGACGGAAAACCGGACCGGCGTCACGTCAAGCGAAAGAAGGAAGCTGACGTCATCGACGCCGTGCGGAAACTCGAACGCGAAAGGGAAAGCGGGCAGGTTCGTAATCCTGGTCGGCCGGGGACCGTTGAAAAGTGGCTAAGGCATTGGGTGGAGAACGTGGCCGCTCCGTCCGTTCGTGACACCACACTCGCCGGGTATCGGACGGCCGTCTACAAGCATCTGATTCCGGGAATCGGAGCCCACCGAATCGACCGGTTAGAGCCGGATCACCTCGAAAAGCTCTACGCACGAATTATGGCGGAAGGTGGTAAGCCAGGGACCGCGCACCAGGTACACCGCACGATCAAGACCGCCCTTTTCGTGGCGATGGCGCGTGGCCACATCATCAAGAACGTGGCCAAGCTCGCGAAGGCCCCGCGAATCGATGAGGACGAGATTGTCCCGTTCACGGTCGAAGAGGCACAGCGGATTCTCGCCGCTGCCGCCAAGCGTCGGAATGGCGTGCGGTTCGCCGTCGCGCTCTCGCTCGGGCTGCGGAAAGGTGAAGCCCTTGGCTTGAAATGGTCGCGCGTCGATCTGGACGCGGGTGTTCTGCACACACCTCGACAACTCCAGCGGCATAAGTGGAAGCACGGTTGCGACGACCCGCACGAATGCGGGAAGGTGCTTCACAAAACGAGGCCGTGCAGGCCGACGTGTACGCGACACAAGAAACCGTGTCCTCCGGTGTGCCCGCCGAATTGCACCGGTCATGCAGCGGCTTGCCCAAAACGCCACGGCGGCGGACTGCGGGAGGTCGAGGTCAAATCACGGGCCGGAAAGCGAACGGTCGGCATTCCTAAACCGTTGCTCGAAGCGCTGCGAGAGCACAAGAAAGCGCAGGACGCCGAACGCGAGCACGCCGGTACGGAATGGCACGAGGACGGCTGGGTATTCACTCAGCCCACCGGCCGGCCGATCGATCCACGCGCCGATCACGACGAGTGGAAGAGCTTGCTCGCGGAGGCGAACGTTCGGGACGCTCGGCTGCACGACGCCCGCCACACGGCCGCGACCATGCTGCTCGTGCTCAAGGTGCCGCTACCAGCGATCATGGAGGTGATGGGCTGGGGCGAAGCGTCGGTGGCGAAGCGCTACGTGCACGTCCCGGATGAAGTCATTCTCGGCATCGCTGGCCAAGTCGAGGGGCTTCTATGGGCCGCCGCTGGAAAGGAGACCTCGGGCAAGTCCACGAAGGGGCTCACCGACAAGCAGCGGAAGGCCCTGCTCGCGCTGCTTGCCGACGTGCTCAACGAGGGCGAACTCGCGGCGGACGATGACCAGGGCGACGATGGCACGGCGGGGCTTCCAAAGGCCGTCTAAGCGGCGCAACTGAGCCCCAAACTGAGACCGGGGCACGGCCGATCATCTGGCCGTGCCCCGGTCTCCGCAGGTCACAGACCTACCGCTGGTCGGGATGACAGGATTTGAACCTGCGACCCTCCGCTCCCAAAGCGGATGCGCTACCAAGCTGCGCCACATCCCGGTCACGCCCGGCGGGGCGCTGCGATCACTCTAGCCTGACCCGCTAAACTGCCTGTGCACCACGGTCACCGAGGTGCACGCGGGCGTAGCTCAATGGTAGAGCCCCAGTCTTCCAAACTGGCTACGCGGGTTCGATTCCCGTCGCCCGCTCCAGCACGAACATGCAGGTCAGAAGCGGTTTCCGAGCGGTGGTTCTCGATCATGAGGGCTGCCGCTTGCCTCATTCGTGCCATTAACGTGCCATTAACCGACCGAGGCCAGGACGCCTGCAGCCCCATCGTCCGGGTCATCGTCGCTCACCTCCCCGCAACTGCTCGACTCGCGCGTTCAGCTCATCCGCGATCTGCCGGTCCCGGACGCTCGTGGCGTGCTGGTAGATCATCGCCGCCCGGACGGTGCTCTGGCCCATCCGTTGCATGAGCTCGCGGGTAGTCGCCCCGGCCTCTGCGGCCATCTGGTTGCCGGTGTGCCGCAGGTCGTGAAAGTGGAAGCCCGCTGGCAGCCCCGCCTTGACCACCGTGCGCACCCAATCGGTCTCCCGATGGAAGTTGCCCCGCCGAAGCACACCACCATGCTTGCCGGTGAACAGGAGGCCGTCCGGCCCCGCCTCCGCGAACTCTGGAAGGTGCTCCGCCAGGTCTTCGTCCAGGAACTGCGGCAGAGCCACGGTGCGCACGCCGGCCGCGGACTTCGTCGGCCCGACGACCAACTCACCGTCCTTCATCTGGGCAACCTTCCGCCAAACGCGGACGCACATCTTCTTTCGGTCGATGTCCCGGACCCTCAACCCAGCCAGTTCGCCCCACCGCAGTCCGGAGAAGGCCGCGAGCAGCACGAGAAACCGGTATCGGCGCGGCATCACGTCCGCCAGCCGATACACCTCGGAGATCGACGCATGTGGCCGCTCAGGAGCCGATGCTGGTCGGCGCCCTTGATCCGGCATGGGTTGCGTTTTATTCGCCCATCGTCGACGGCCGTCGAGAACATCGATCGGGCCAACCGGTACGCCTTGGCCGTCCGATCTTCGGAACGCCCATTCTCCAGTAGTTCGGCCCGCCACCGCCGGATTGTCTCTGGACCGATCGCATCCAGCCGGTGCCGACCGAGGAACGGCTCCACATGGTTGCGCCAGACGCTCGTGTGCTCTTCACGGCTCCGCTGCGATATTTTCCTTTCCCTGAGCCAGTTCCGCCCGTACTCCCCAAAGGGAACTCGACTCAATTCCGGGTCCAACCATTCGCCCCGCAGAATCTCCGACTCGATAACCGACAACCACTGTTCCGCGTCCCGCTTTCCAGGGAACGTGTTTGGCGCAGGGTGCATCAACCCATCCGGCCCGAGGTACCGCGCCTGCCACCGCCCCGACGGCAGCTCACGCACAGCCCCGAAGCGGCGGTGATTTTTCTTGTTCGCCATTTATGCGACCTTTCCGCGCGACCGGGAACGCACAATGGGTTCGACTTTCCCGGCCTGCACAAACGAATCGAGATCCTCGACGGCCAGCCGAACATGCCGTCCGACCCGGTAGAACGCAATCCGGCGTTCGGATATCAAACGCCGCACGAACCGGACCGACGTGCGCAGGTACGCGGCCGCTTCTTCAACTCCCACATACGTTTTCATTACTCACGTCCCAGCTGGCCAATGCTGTCTTCGATCTCTTCGCGCGCGATTCGCTTGCGCTCGCGAGCTTTTGCGGCAGCGGTATTGGCAAGGGCAGCATCACCAATGGTGAGCCAACCGACCCCGTCGAAGAGCCAGTTCAACGTCACAGCAGATTCGTCGCCCGCGATGTCGGCATCGGCCGACAATTCCGGGTCAGGGTGGCCAGTCTCGTCGCCAAGGCGAAACGCCCGACGAACAGCGCGAAGGGCCGTCAGCGTTGTCGAGTAGCGGCGGCTCTTGGTGGAGAAGTGGCCACCGAAGCCGAGCATGTGCGCCCACTTCTGGAGGCGGCCCCAGCCTTCTTCCCAGGCTTCGCGCTGGGCTTCCGACGTGTAGTACCAGGGGCGTTGGCCGAGGGACCAGCAGGCGGTGAGTTGCCGGGCTTGGTGGGTGTCCTGGTCGGCGTAGATGTTGGCGGCCTGCTGGGTCAGCTTCCTCGATACGTGCCCGGCTTCCTCGGTGCCTTTGGTGGCGTACTTGGCGAGGTACGCCGCCACGGCGGTCGACGAGAGGACACCGTGGTCGTCATGGTCACCGGCGTTGAGCCGGACCCGACGGATGTCGGTCTGTGTGCCCCAGGTCAGGGTCCAGCCGGTGCGATGCCGGGGGTGGGACGCCGTGGTGAAGCGCGTGACGGTCGCAGCGGTGTCGATGAGGCTGCTCAGCAACTCCGGCGTGATCGAAGCATCCGGCGCAATGATGGTATCCGGATCATCGGGGTTGACGCCATCGAGCCTGATCAGAGCGTGGAAGTGGACCGTCCCGCGCCGCTGGTACTCGGCGACCTTCGCGTAGGAGAGCCGGACCTTGACGCCCCGCTCTTTCGCCGCGGCGGCCAAGTACCGGTTGAGGGTGATCACGGTCCGGCGCCACAACTCCCCGGCGTGGAAGTTCCAGACTGCCTGGGCGTCGTAGTCGTAGCAGTCCCGGCAGATCGGCTCACCGACCGAGGGGTCGTCGTCGGGGTGCCGGATCCGGCACTCGGTCGACCGGCCGTGCGGGCAGAGCGGGGCGTGGCGCCGGGGACGGCAGGGCCGGACCTGGCCGTTGGAGCCGACGACGCGGGTGTGGACGGGCCCGAATGCGGGCGCGGTGAGGGTGACGAAGAAGCACGGGTGCTCGGTCACCGTGTCGGGCACGCCTTTGCCGCCGACGAGCCCGGCCTTGACGAGCTGGTACGTGTCGGCGCGGTAGGTCTCCGCGCAGGCCGGGCACACGGAAGAGCGCCGGTTTTTGCAGGCGACGTACAGCCGCCCGTCGGGCATGTCGTCGGTTGGCCGTTCGGTGGTGCCGTCGTCCCAGGTGGCTTCGAGCCGGAGCCGGACGGGCCGCGAGCAGGCGGCTGCGGGCAGGACGTGCGCGAGCCACCACCGGTAGCCGGGTTGAGAAGCCCGGGCCACGATCTGTGCCTCGGCAACGGCTCCCAGCCCCACCACGGTCTGGGCGGTGGGGCTCGGAGTCATGGTCGAGACGGTCACGGTTCTCAGAACAGGTAGGCGTATGCGTCGACGTCGGCGGTAGTGGCCCAGCGGAAGCCGTTCACGAGTTCGCCGGTCGGGCTATAGGTCGGCAGCACGGCCGACGGGTCGAACGCCTCGATAGGCAGCCCCACGAACCGCGGAGAGCCTGGGGCGTACGCGAGTCGAACGACGTCGACCGCGCCGTCGGGGGCCGAGACGAACACCCAGACCTGATCCGGAGTGGTCGCGATCGGCATACTTGCGGTGAGCATTGTGGACAGTCCTCTCCTGCAAGACGAATACGGAATTGCTTTCAGGCGAAGGCTTTCCGGCTGCGCAGTTCTCGCGCGTAATCGACGAGGGAATAGATCTGCGCGTCGGTCAGATAGGCGGTCTTCATGCGGCGAGGCATGCCGCCCTCGGCCAGGAGCAGCGCCACTCCCCGTTCTTCCGGGGCGATGGCGGACGCGTCGTAACCCTGGCTGGCCCAGCCGCGACCGAGAATGATGTCGGACGACGAGTCCGTCGTGCAGCGGTAAGCCATGCGGTAGCCGAACAAGTCCCGTAGCGAGGTCGGGATGATGTCGGCGGACGGGCGTTGCGTGGCGGCCACGACGATGACTCCGGCCGCGCGGCCACGTGCGACGAGATCGCGCAGCAGTCGCACGAACATGTCCTGCTGGTCTCTACCGCCCATGGTGGCGGAGAACAGGGCCAGTTCGTCGATGACGACCATGATCACGTCGATCGGGTCACGACGGTCGATCTTGCGGCGCCGCACTCTGTCGAGCTCGCGGTATCGGCGGTCCATCTCCGCCTGAAGCTGTTCCAGGGCAGTGAGTGCAGCTTCGATGTCCGGGCCCACGAAGAGATCCGCGATGTCGCGCCACAGGCCGAGCTCGACTTGCTTGCCGTCGAACAGCCACAGCGACACATCCGGGGACAGCGCGCTGTGCGCCACGATGTTGTTGAGCCCTACCGATTTCCCCGCACCGGGCTCCCCCGCGAGCAGGATGTTCCGCCAAATCAGCTCGATGTCAACGCCGTACCCGTCCTCGTAGATACCGAGGTGCACTGGGTCGTAAATGGACAGTCCAGCAACGGGAACGGTGTTCTTCTTGGACATCAGTCGATCCAGTCGGAGAGGTCATCGCCTACCGCTTTGCCTCGGTCAGCAGGCTTTTCGGCGGGCCGTTTCACCGGCAGGGCCGTGACCGTTGCGCCGGTAATGGGTTCGGCATCCTCACGCGGGAGTCGACCACCCAGCAGCGAGCCGAGTTGGCTCAGCGGCGAGTCGATCGGGGTCGACTTGTCGAGCGGGTCACGGCGGATGACGTCGACCGCGAACAAGGTCGACAGCTTGCGCACCTTGTGCAGGCGCGCGTCCCGGGCGAAGCAGGCCGGCGCGATGTATTCCAGCGCTTCTTCGATATCGCCGGACGAGGAACCGGCGCGCGACCACAGCCAGATCCGTTCGCCGGTCTTGGTCGGCCGGGCCCACAGCATGAACGGCAACGCGCCGTCGAGGTTCATCGTGCGTGCCCGCGCTTGCCGCAGGCAGGTCCGGAGGCGATGCCGGTCAACGAGGCACCAGAACCGCGCGTACACGAACCAACGAGTGTGTGGAACCAGCACGATCACCAGTGCCACACCGCCGAAAATCAGCCACGCGATAACGCCTCCGACTTCGTGCCCGAGCCAGATGCGTCCGGTCACGACGACCGAGACCATGAAGATCTCGGCGCGCCAGCGCACGAGGACACCAACGATCAGCACGAACCATGATCGCTTCGGGTCCTGCCAGATTTCCATCACATCGAGCCGTCGCGCTCCCCGCGAGCGGCGAATAGACTTGGCCACGACTCTCGCACCTCCAGGGCGGAGTTGTCGACGAGAGGCACGGGTCCGGACAGGAACCGCCAAGAACCGAACCGGCCCCGTGCTCTCTCGTGATCAATCAGAAGTAGTGCCAGAATTCGCTGCTGTAGAAGAACTCATACAGCGCTTGCCGCAGCCGGACGAGGTCCGGATCGCTCTTAATCTTGGGATATCCTTTGACCGCCAAGAGATCGGCTACGTCGTGGATCAATCCAAAGGTGAACCGAGCGTCCTCAGCTGGATCGGTTGGATCGAGCGGATATTGCACATCACCGGGTCGCATGGGTCGCGCCTCAGGAAGCGGACGTGCTCGAACCGGACTTCGAACCAGACACGGCCTTGATGTCGGTCGCGCGGAAAGCCACGCCGTTGCGGCCGTTCTGTGCCCACGGAATCGCCTGCAACTCCACCGGGGTGACAGGTGTACCAATCGGGACCTTCGGCGGCTGTGGGGCCGCCACGGTCACGCTGATCACCTCAGCCCCGCCGTTGTCCATGGCAACCAGCTGCACAGACCACATGGGAATGTTCGTGCTGCGCTCGACGCGCTGCACGCCGTTCTGGTCGGTTTTCGGCTGAGCCTCACGGCCCACCGTGAACGTGACCTGCGAAGTGTCGATCATCAATCGCATATCTACTGGCCTCCAAGGCAGTTACTTGATCCTCAGCGCCCCGCGCGGTGTGACGCGGTAGGTTGCGGTGCGCTGAACCAAGATGCCTCCGGACGCGGGGACCACTTCACCACAACGAAGGACTTCTCAGGACGTCCTGGACGTCCTAAAGTCGTCCCATGCGAAACGAACGGCTTCGGGATGCTCTGGCAACAGCCGGGGTCGCTGCCGATGCGCTGGCCGAAGAGCTTGCCGTGGACGCGAAAACGGTCGAGCGGTGGATCACAAAAGGCCGGGTGCCGTACCGGAAGTACCGCAGCCACATTGCCGCACGCCTGCATACCACCGAGAACTACCTCTGGCCGGACGCGTTGAGCCGCGACGAAGCCGCCACAGTCAGCCAGTCGGAGCTGGTGACGTTCTTCCCGCACCGCAACTCGATCCCGACCGAGCTGTGGGAACGAGTGATCAACGACACGACCGAGCGAATCGACATCGTGGTCCACACGGGACTTTTCCTTGTAGAGCGCCCAAATTTCGTCAAGTCATTGGTCACGAAGTCTCGAAGCGGATGCAGCATCCGACTGACGTTCGGCGATCCCGCAAGCCGTGAGGTGACGCGCAGGAGCGAGGAAGAGCGGTTGGGCAAGCACACTCTTGCCGGGCGGATCCGCAACGCTCTGGCGTTCTACCGCCCGCTGTTCGAGATGGCCGAGCCGGAGATCCGGTTTCACCGGACCACGTTGTACAACTCGATCTTCCGACTCGATGACGAGATGATCGTGAACACCCATGTGTACGGCATCCAGGGCGCGCACGCCCCCGCCATGCACCTACGACGACTGTCGTCGGGCACCCTGTTCGACACATACGTCCAGAGCTTCGAAGAAATCTGGCGGACCTCGAAACCCGCAACGCTAGAAGAGGCGAACCTTGACGCGAACTGACTACTTCAACGACCCCAACGCCCCGGCCGCGAACAGCATCGGCGTAGCGGTCAGCGCGTTCACCCTCAACGAGCGCGGCGAGCTGCTGATGATCCGCCGCACCGACAACGACCTGTACGCCCTGCCTGGCGGTGGCCTTGAGCTGGGCGAGACGCTGAGTGAAGCCCTGGTCCGCGAAGTGCAGGAGGAAACCGGAGTCACCGTCAAGGTGATCGAGCTGATCGGCGCGTACTCGAATCCACGGCACGTGATCGCGTACGACGACGGCGAGGTCCGGCAGGAGTTCTCGCTCTGCTTCCGCGCCCAGCCGGTGAGCGGCGATCTGCGCACCAGCTCCGAGAGCAAGGAAGTCCACTGGGTGCCGCGCGACGCGATCGCCGACCTCAACGTGCACCCATCGATCCGGCTCCGCATCCAGCACGGCTTCGAGCAACGTCAGTCGGCGTTCTTCACCTGAGCCGCCGCTAACCGTGCCTCGGTGCGCTCGACCGCGCGGAGCCGTTCCGGCCACGACAGGTCGATTGCCCTGCTGACCGTATGTTCGGGCCCGTAGCGCTCCTTAACCTCGGTCATGCGCTCGATGAACGTCAGCGTCTCCCCATCCGGCCCCGTCGTCATGTCCGCCCACCACAGCGCGTCCCGCTCGGGTGTCTGCTCGTCCTCATACTCGTCGACGAGATGCGCCAGGCCGACGATCTCCCCATCCTGGCGAGCCGCGGAATGATGAGCAACGAGGTTCACCAGCCGGGGCGGCGTGCCGATACTCGCGAGGTAGCGGGCGCCGTCGACCGGATGGAAACCGAGCACCGCGAGGTCCGGCGCATAGCCGACGTCATGCAGCAAGGCCGCGACCTCGACCAGCTCCACGTCCAGGCCAGGCACCCCGACCAGCTGGCGCGCCCGCCGTGCGACGCCCTGCACATGGGCCCACCGACGCGGCAGCGGCTCCGCGAGCTTCTCAGCCGCCACGTCATGCGCCCAGCTCACCAACGACATGGGCGGAGGGTACCCGCGGCTACGGCCTGCTGCGCCGCGCGAGCAGGCTCGGGGTCAGGTCGCCGGCCGCGATCCAGTCCCTCGCATCGGCGTCGATCCAGCCGGCGACGTCAAGCGCCAACGTGAGCAGCTCGTCCAGCGGCCGGTTGTGCACCGGCTCGTGATGCCCGATCCGGTTCCGCAACACGTGCAGCGTCGAGACCGCGCGCTCGACATCCGCCCGGCGCTTGCCGGGGAAGGCCCGGTACATGCAGTAGCGCCAGAGCGTGCCGTCGTAGCGGCGAGCGAGTAGGAACCGCCAGAACCCGAGGTTCAGCTCGGCGACCACCCGGCCGGGTGTCTCTGGCCGCCCGTTGCGGGTACCCCGGCGGATGGCTTCCCGGATGTCCTTGCGCGTTTGCTGGCTGACCATGGGCTCGATCGCCGCATACCAGCGATCGGTGCCATATTGGCGCTGCGACCATGCGGTGAGTTCGCGATGCAGCGCGTTGCGCACCAAGACCTCGACGTGGCCCAGCGTCCGCCAGAAGGCCGCCGAAACCTCCGCGTTCCACTCGTAGAGGGCCGCCGCGTCGCCGTGACTGGTAGTCGCAGCACGGTAAGGGGCGAGACGATCGCGGGAGAACCACGATTCGAGGTGACTCAGCTCAGGCATCGTGTACCATGATCTATGAAGACCCCGGCTCGCCTCTGACTCAAGCGGCCGGGGTTTTGGCGTGTCGGGGCTATTTCTCGATCTACGGCTGCTGGCAGCTACAAGGCGCCACCTCCTGAGCTTGTACACCCACATCTGCGACCTGATCGAGCGGGACCACATAGACGCCCTTACTCGGGATGGTCCTCACCAGCCCGCGCTCCCGCAGGATCCGCACCGCGTGCCGGGATGTCCCGAGAGACACCCCGTACTCGTTCGCGAGCTTGTTTTCGGCGAACAGGGGCTCGTTGGGACGCAGCTCACCAGCCCTGATCCGAGCCTCAATGAGATCGGCCATCTGCTCATACAGATAGCCGATCGCGTCGGGATCGAACATGAACGACATGGATCTACCTCCGTTTGGTTGCAGTCGGACATCAACTGCCGCCAACCGTCGGTCCAGCTCAACCACGCCGGCACGATCATCGCCGAGCAAGCCAGGAGCTGAACGCGAGCCACGGTGCGGCCCTATCCCCCACGGGACGTACAAGCGCCGTGCTCTGCGCGGTAACCAGGCCCGCCGCACCAGGACGCACCGCCAGAATATGCGAATTTTAGATATTCGCAAGCACTGGGGTGACCTGATGTCGTGGAGAAGTCGATCTACTCGGCCGAGTACCAGCAGGTCTGCGACCTCCTGCGACAACTCCGGCGCGAGGCAGGATTGACTCAAGTCCAGGTGGCCGAGGCCCTCGGGGTACCACAGTCCTTCGTCAGCCGATACGAGTCCGGGCAGCGACGATTGGACATCGTCGAGTTGCGTCACGTCGGTCAAGTTTTGAATGTCTCGATTCTCGGACTCCTTGCCCGCCTAGGCTCAGACTGGACATAGACTAATCTACATCGCGTTACTCAAATTCTTGCTCTTCGTCTCGTTGCACACTCCAGTTAATATTTTCCTTAGCGCTTTTTTGCAGTGCAACATAAAAGGCATGAGCTGGGCTTTCGATTGGGATCGTTGACGCAATAGCGCGAGACTTCTCGTATTGTTCAACATCTTCCGGAAATGGCTCACCTGGAGTACCGTGCCTAATGCCTTCGAGGACCGCACCATGAAGATAACGCGACACCTCGGAGTAACACTCAGAGCCAATCTGGTCTGCGCGCTCTAACAGGTCTCGGACCCAGCCGAATTTAGTCCAGATAAATTCCCTGGACATTTTCCCCAATAGTAGCGCGGCCACCTGGAGCCGCCGCGGTTCAGTCGAACCGGCCCATTGATTTAGCTCGTGCAACACTTCATCATCTAGATGCCCCACCACCATCTTAAAGATGTATGGCCACCAGTGCCGATACTGCCATATGTCAAGTTTGACAAGAACGGTATCTGCCACGAGTCTTATTAGCGGCACAATCGATCTCGAAGTACGGAACCTGAACTCAAGATGGCCCGGCGACAGGTAAGGCAGAGCCTGATAGTCGGGCACGCCTTCGCTTTGGGCCGCGCGAGCGACCCTTCGCTCGAACATTGCGAGTACCGCAAACGGCTTTGTTTTTGAAACTTCAGCCAAGAACGACTCAATATTATAGTCGTCAATGGTTGGGCAGTCAATCATGGATTCAAGTAAGTCGCCGATTTGACCATCAGACAGATCTTGATAGTGGAGCTCTCCGTGCTGACCGAAGCTTCCGACGATCTCGCTCGCAACCGACGTACTGCCATTAATAGAAATGGTAGTTAGCAAATCTATCCTGATTGCAGCTTCAATTTCGGAAGGCAGACTTAGGCCGCGAGCTAGGGTATTTTTGATTAAATCACTATCAGAAGATGCCAACGTCGACAATATCTGAAGCTCCGCCTGAGACATCGGTTCTGAGCGACCTATCCATAAAAGGGTCCAAGCCGCATTTACGATAAGCTCATCGAGTCCGCTTTCAAGTAGCCTTTGGAGTAGAACAGCGTACTTCTCGTGCATTGATCTTCGGACAGAAGCGAGTGCAGCACCGGAATGCGCGAAAAAGGGGCTATCCGGGCCACTAAGGCAATGCTCTAAAATCTGCACAGCCAGATCAGGCCAATCATCGCAAAGTATTGACATGAAGGAACCAGAATTGCCAGATTCATTCCCTAATTCCAGGACTGAAATGATGCGCTCAGAAATTGCACCGAGTGCCTCATGTGGATTAGGAACCTCACGTTGCAGTTGACGAGCGACCCCGAGCTGAAAATCATGCCATTGTTGCTCTCGTTCGAGGTAGTCGTCTTCGTCCGAAAAGAATGCCGAATGAGCCCAGCCATGCAGTAAGGACCTCGTCAGTTTCGCAGTCAGATCGTCGCTAAGGAGATCGAGAATTTCACGAGCCGCTTCCCGAATACTTCCTTCACCATAACGAGCGTGCCGACTGACCGCTTGGCGGATACCGTCCTCAACTAAGGCATCTGGATGATGACCTTGCAGAACACCTTTTATATTCTCAAGAGTATGCACGAATTCAGGAATCCAACTCGCGCGCTCGTCTTCGGTGATCTCGCGTCCAAAGGAGCCGATTGGGTATTGGAGCGCCGAACCTAACGATCTTGCCGCCCTCGCGCCGACCTTCAAGTCGGAGTGGTAAAGTAATTCAATTGCGCGGCTGATTATTCGCTCGCGTAAAGGCGACACGGCCTCCGCCCTGACAGCGAATGGTCGCATTGTTAACGCATGACCGTTTGCCTCCGTACTGTATCCCTCTGTCGCAAGCGCCGAATCTAGCACGTCGAGCGGGGAGTGAAAGTACCCAGCGAGACTCGGATCGGCGGTCCATGTAATTGCTCGATCGACGATACGGCTGCTGAACCCGACAGGTTTGTTAGGTTGGTAAGATACAAGGTCTTGCAATATTCGAACCGCGTGATCCGCCTGCGAATTTAGGTTGGCCGGAAATTCCCTCCCCAGTGTCCACAGGATGTCGCACACGCCAGATACATGCTCAATATGAAGTGCAGCGCCACGCAGGAACTGCGGGATCGCACGCAATACCCAGTTGTAGCCGCCTAACTTTGGCCCCAAGGCTGCCGCTGACTCATCGACTTCCACAGGGTTCTCAATCAAAGCTTTCGCCAATGCAATGGATCTAGCTGGCTGATAGTATGAAATATTCGAAAAGGAAGTCAGAAGGGCTTGGCGTTCCAAAATTCCTGAAGCCATGAACTCTGAGGTCAAGGACTGCCAGATCTGCTCCATGATTCGAGACTCAGTCTCATGCTCGATGGATATCCGCCAATCTAACTTGGCAATGTTGACGATCAAATTTTGAGCAATAGTACCGGAAATTTTAGAGAAGACAAGGTCAGCATACCCGGTAGGCATCTGAAGACTTGCATTGAAGCACGCTTCTGCAACTAGGAAATCGCCCAACAAATCGGGCACGACTCTAACCTTGCGTCCACGCCGAAGAAGCACACCAGCTTCCTCCAGTGAGCCTATTAGTCGTACGAGATAGTCCCATCGCTCATCTATGACCCGAACCGCAACTTCCCTAAATTCGTCAGAGTTGACAATTACAGGCTGGAGTAGCGCGACTAATTCGAGAATGCCCTGTAAAGCAGAATGATCGCTGCTTGTCCCGAGTCTGCCCAGGTGGTCGTCTCGAAACCGTTTCACCAGAAATGATCTGGTAGTGTCGTTGTCAACGAGGTCGTGGAGTTGCGCTACTCCAGCTGCTATTAATTGGCCGGCGATTACGGTAAATAGTGGACAATCACGAGTAGTGCGGGCAATTACCTGACTCGCGTCCACGGGCCCATCATGGGCCGTAAGCACTTCACGAGCAAGTAGCTCAAGGTTGCCCAATTCTATGTCACTAAGGTCGAGAAGGGGAGGTTCTCCGATACCAATCATGCCATACGTACGCAGGTCGGCGATTAGGCTCGACTTCCCGTATGGCCGAGTAGCGAAAATGATTTTTAGATCAAGCAAGGAGCGTGCTGCGGTGTACACGACCAAATCCAGGTCGTCTCTATCATGCACATCGTCAATTATGAGTAGATAAGATCCCAGCGGGAGTTTGTCAATACTCTCAGGCTGGAACGAATGCTGCGGGGCGAGGAATAGTACCGTCCGATCTTGATGCTCTTGTTCAACATGGCATGCGATCTTCCGCAGCAATCGACTCTTTCCGAGTCCACCTCGACCGCTAATCACGAAAACCAGACCGTCGGACGAGACGAAGTTGTATATCGTTTCTAGTTCACTTGCACGTCCGACGAATTCCCACGCGTGGCTGAGAATTGCTCCTGGCGACAGATTTGGGCGAAAGAATTCATCATTTGTCAGCCACACCGTCCCAAGCCCGGCCGACATGACGATATTCATCGTATTATTGTCGCCAACTTGAATCCCAAAATCGTTTGTCGCATTAACGATGGTCTGGTTTGAGAGGTTTTGTGACTGGCGCGTTCCAGGATTAACACCGCTCGTCGGCTCACTCATGTTGAGTCCCGTGTCAGAAATTGAGATTCATGGTGTTCTGATCTCCAATCTGCACACCTTTAGAATCATGTATATCGACGGTATACTTCCCGACTGCCGCGCCGTCCGGATCAACAATCTCTAGGACTCGTTGAGCTGCGGCGATCAAAACCTCATCATTGCCGACGTCGCTTGCCAGCAAGGCGGCCTTTAAGGCTTCTTCGTTCGCCTTGGGGTCTGCGCAGAAGTCGTCAACCAGTGATTCACTTTCATCGTCACTCTTGTCTATTCTTCTGCGCACTAGCTTTAGCAGGCCGTCGTAGACGTCCTTCACGGCAGCCTTGGTGGTGTCTTGAATGCCGGCCGCCGCACCAGCGGTCAACGCAGTAACAACAAGATCCATCGATTCCAACATTTTCCCTCGACTCGGTAGTTCCGTGTGTACTGTGAGAATTTTCGTTACGTCTTCAAGCCGCCCTGTCGGGCGGGCGCGCGGGCCGAACTGGCGCGCGGCCGAGCTGTCCCGCTCCGCTCGGCCCGGCCGCGCAGAACGCCGTCGGCCGCCGCGCGCACGACGTGGAGGGCGCCAGACTCAAGGGACTCACGAAAGACAGGCCGCCGCCGGAAGGCACACCATCCCCGCGATCGCCGAATGGTCAAAGCCGGGCCGAACGCCGTCAACCCCGCTTCGCGCCGATCACGCCGGGGGTGGCCACCTTGCGTCCGCCCAGTCACGGAACGTAAGTCGCCAGTACAGCGTGATCGGTTACAGGGTTGACGGCGCCCGTCCCGGCTGTGGGCGGCTTTGGATCGCGGGAATGGTGCCGCGTGACTGGTGCGCGGTGCCAGCTCAGCGGGCCACGCGCGTGCCATTAGCGTGCCATTAGAGGCGGTCAACCACGGTCAACGCAGGCCGCTCCGGACCCACTCAACCGCAGGTCAGCGCCATGATCCTCGGCGATCTTGAAGTCTTCCAAACTGGCTACGCGGGTTCGATTCCCGTCGCCCGCTCCGGCGCAGGTCAGGCATACAAAACGAGCGGCGCTCCCATCACAAAGAACGCCGCTCGTGTCGTGTGGGCCATTGACGGGCCATAGCCGACGGGAGCCTGCGCACCAACTGTCCCTCCTGCGCAGGTCGCCGAAGTGGAAACCCAGGATGCGTGTTCTTCATCTGCGCGATCCACCGTGGGATCGAACGCGCGATCCGGCGCGCTGCAATCAGGCGCCGCACAAACCGGACTTCAGAAAAACAGGCACCGCCGCGCGATCGGCGGCGGCGCAGCGGGCATGGAGGTCCACCGGTGCCGGGCCGCCACGCCGACTAGTGTCCGGTGAGCTTGGCGACCACCGGAGCCAACATATCGGCGAAGTCGGCGCCGAAGACGAAATACGAGAAACCGAGTTCCTCGCGGCGCCGCTGGATTTCGTCGGCGGCGGCTGACGGGTCGGCCGGGAGGGCGGCGAGCGAGTCCGCCGCGCGGACGGCGGCTGGGTCGGTGTCGGGGGACGCCATGAAAGGTGCGACCCGGTCGCCCACAACCGACACGTGGAGCGCTAGCTCGACATCCCGGACAGCGCGGAACTCGCGTGCCAGCTGCGCGAGTTCGACTCGCGACTCATCCGGCATCTGCACGAACGTGACCGTGTCCGCGACCTCAGCCGCCAGCGCACGGGCCTTCGGGCCCCGCACAGCCATCGCCACAGGCGTGTGGCGGTCGGGGCCATCGAGATCTCGCAGCACCCTGACGGTCTCACGTATCCGGGCCAGCCGCTCGGCCGGCGGGACGACCGGCATCCCCTTTTCGCGCAGCTCGTCCTCGATGCCCGGCCGGCCCGTACCGATCCCCAACTCGAAGCGACCGCCGGTGAGCTCCGACAGCGAGTGCGCCTCCCACGCCGTCAGCCACGCGGGGCGCAGCGGCGAGGCATACACCCAGGTGCCCACGCGCAGGTCGGTAACGGCCGCAGCAGTGGCCAGCGTCGGCCCGGGCGCCGGTTGCAGGCTCGGGAAATCCGGCATCAGCAGAGTCGAGTAGCCGCTGTCGGCGATGCGGCGCGCCTGGTCGAGCCACGCCGGCACGTCAGTCCTGATCGGTGCGACAACCCCGAATCGAAACGGTCTCGTCATGCCTGGATTCCTTTCCACGGAAGGTCCTTCGGTGCGTCCAGAGCTATCGACCACGGCTCCCCCCGAAAGTCACCGGTGCGGCCGAGCCGACGATGAGTTCTTTCCGGTGCGCCGGTCCACACTGTCGACACCGTTACCACTCGAGGAGGAGCCATGACCGACAAATCGTTCACCACGTGCCTTTGGTTCGACGGCAACGGGGAGGAAGCCGTGAACTTCTACGCCAGCATCTTCGCCGACTCGAAGATCGGCGACATCGGGCGGTACGTCGAGGACGAACACGGCACACCCGGCTCGGTCATGACGGTCGAGTTCGAGCTCAACGGGCAGAAGTTCATCGCGCTCAACGGCGGGCCGGAGTTCAGGTTCACCGAGGCCATCTCGTTCCAGATCCCGTGCGCGGACCAGGAAGAAGTCGACTACTACTGGGAAAAGCTCACCGCCGGCGGTGGCGAGGAAGGCCCGTGCGGCTGGCTCAAGGACAAGTTCGGCCTGTCCTGGCAGGTCGTGCCGACCCGGTTCACCGAACTGATCAGCGACGCCGACCCGGTGAAGGCCGCACGCACCATGAAGGCGATGTACACGATGCGGAAGCTCGACATCGCCGCGCTCGAGAAGGCTTACGCGGGCTGAAGCGCACCGTTCACTCGACCGGGCGCGCGGTCGCCATCGCGCGCTCGGTTTCCCAGAACGCCCGCATCGACGTCACCAGCCCGGCTTCGTTGACGCGGTAGACGAAAACGCCGTCCGTATCGACCCGGTAGCCGCCGGGCAGGAACGTCGTGATCGTGCCGTAGTTCGCGACCTCGCCGCCCGCCGCGAACGAGTCGCGAATGGTGAACTCGAACCGCTCCACCTTCGCGATCGTCAGCTCCCAGAACGCGTTGATCCCGTCGTGCCCGTGGTGGCCGGCGCCTTCGGGGTCGAACATCGACGGGCCCACGGGGTCCTCGATGACGCCGTCGGGCGCGAACAGCGCGACCCACTCGCCCTTCGCGCCGCGCACGACGGCATTCATCGAGCGCCACGCCGCCGTCCGCGCGGGCGGCTGCTCCGCTTCTGTGTCCCAGCAGACCTCGATGCCCATGGCTACACCTTCGCGATGATCTCGTCGGCGAACTTCCTGATGGCGTCCTTCTTCGGCCCGATCGGATCCCCGAAGCCGATGCCGTCGAACACCCACGGCTGGGTCACGATGTCGGTCACGCCGATCTCGCCCTGTTCCCGGTAGCCGTCGACGCCGAACCGGTCGATGCACACCGCCTGGATCTCGAACGGCACGTCCGCCCGCCCGTACTCCGCGCGCAACGCCGCCAGCCGCTCGATCGTGTCGCGCAGGTCGTCGAACTTCATCATCGCGCTCGACCAGCCGTCCGCCACCCGCGCGGCGCGGCGCAGCGCGACTTCGGTGTGCCCGCCGATGTAGAACGGCACCCGCTTCGACGGCGCCGGGCTCATCTGCAGCTTGTCGAAATCGAAGAACTTGCCGTGGTACTCGGCCATCCCGCCGTCGAGAATCAGCCGCAGCACGTCGATCGCCTCGTCGACGCGCTTGCCGCGGTTGGCGTACGGCGCGCCGCACCATTCGAACTCCTCCGGCGACCAGCCGACCCCGAGCCCCAGCCCGAACCGGTTGTTCGTCAGCACCGCCACGGACCCGACCTGCCGGGCGAGCAGCACCGGGTTGCGCGAGCCGAGCTTGATGACCGATGTGTAGAAGCCGATCTCGCTCGTCACCGCCCCCATCGACGCGACCGCGACGAGCGGGTCGGCCCAGGGCGTGTCCGCGTTCCAGAACCGGCTGCCGTCCGGGGTGTACGGGTACTCCGCCGAGACCGACTCCGAATAGAACAACGAGTCGGGCAGCACGATCGAGGAGAAGCCGCTCTCCTCGGCCGTGCGGGCGAGTTCGGCGAACTGGTCCAGGGGGTTCATGGCGACCGAGAGGCTGAACTTCATACCCGCGAGACTATAACGTGTTCTAGTCTTCGTCGAGAGGTCCCCCGCGAGCACGGGAACTCTCCGCGTAGTGTCCGCGTTGTCCGGTTCAAGAAACCCGAACTCGTGGGAGTAACCGATGGGCACCGCGGTCACCTTGATCGTGCTCCTTCTGATCATCATCGGTGGCGTGGCGTATTTCGCCAGGTCACAGTCGGCCAAACGGCAGCGCCAGCTGGACGACGCCAAGGCCGACGCCCGCCGCCTCGTGGAGCGGCTCGGTGGGCAGGTGCTCAACCTCACGGGCACCGACACCGCGTCGCAGCAGGCGCTCGCCGACGCGGCCGAGCGCTACAACGCCGCCGGCTCGCAGCTGGACCAGGCCCGCACCGCCGAGCAGGCGAAACTGGTCAAGGAGACGGCACTCGAAGGGCTTTACTACGTCCGCGCGGCGCGCACGGCCATGGGCATCGACCCGGGCCCGAAGCTGCCGGAGGAGCTGGAGCGCGAGCGCGCCGGCAAGGTGTCCGAGCACCGCAAGGTCGACGTCGAGGGGCAGAGCTACGAGGCCTCCCCCGACCCGGGTTCGAACACGCCGTACTACTACCCCGGCGGCCGCGTCGCCGGACGGCCGGTGCCGCAGGGCTGGTACAGCGAGCCGTGGTGGAAGACCGCGCTGGTCGCCGGTGCCTGGGGCCTGGGCTCGGTGCTGCTGTTCGATGCGATGTTCTCGGGGATGAGCGGTATCGCGACCGCGAACGCGTGGGAGTCCGGGTACGACGCCGGCCAGGAGGATGCGGCCGCCGACGCCGGAGATGGCGGTGGTGATGGCGGCGATGGCGGGGATGGTGGCGACGGCGGCGACTTCGGTGGTGACGGCGGCGGCGATTATGGCGGAGGCGACTTCGGAGGCGGGGACTTCGGAGGCGGAGACTTCGGCGGGGGCTTCGACTTCTGACCGCTAGCCGGGCTGGCAGGCTGGGCACCAGTACAGGTTCCGGCCCGCCAGCACCTGGTGCGCGATCGGCGTGCCACAGACGAGACAAGGCTGGCCGGTACGGCGGTAGACGTACACCTCACCGCCGTGCCGGTCCTGTCGCGGCGCCCGGCCGGTGACCTCCGGCAGGTGCTCGTCGGCGACCGTGTCGATGCGGCCGGTGCGCACGCCGTAGCGCATGAGCGTCACCAGGTCCGCCCACATTTCCTTCCACAGCACGGAATCCAGCGACTTTCCCGGCAGCATCGGCGCGACGCCGTGCCGGAACAGCAGCTCCGCGCGGTACACGTTCCCGACGCCGGCGACCACCGCCTGGTCCATCAGCAGCGCCGCCAGCGACGTCCGGGACGACGAGATCCGCTCGAAAGCCTGGTCCGGCTTGGCATCCCGGCGCAGCGGGTCCGCACCCAGCCGCGCCTTGATCGCGTCGACCTGGTCCGGATTCAGCAGCTCACAACGGTTCGGGCCGCGCAGGTCCGTCCACTGTGTACTCCCGATGAGCCGCATGCGGACCTGCCCCACGGGCGCGGGCGCCGGCAGCGTTCCTTCGGTGAAGGTCCCGTAGAGCCCGAGATGGATGTGCACCGTCCCGGCGTCGTAGCGGTGGAACAGGTGCTTGCCGTACGCCTCGGCCCTGACCAGCACCCGTCCGTCCACAGTGGACGCGTCGGTGAACTTGCCCTGCGGGCTGCTCACCTCGACCGGCTTGCCCGCGTACCGCCGCTGGTGCAGGCGAGCAAGCCGGTGGAGGGTGTGGCCTTCCGGCATCAGGCAGGCAGCGCGGGCGGGACGCCGGTGGTCTCGTAGTCCAGCAACTGCTGCACACGCCGGGCGTGCCGCTCCTCCGGCGACACCGGGGTGGCGAGGAAGGTGTCGACGATCGCGGTGGCCTCTTCGAGCGTGTGCATCCGCGCGCCGATGCCGATCAGCTGGGCGTGGTTGTGCTCGCGGGCCAGCTGGGCGATCTCCGGCTTCCAGGCCAGCGCCGCGCGGGCGCCCTTCACCTTGTTCGCGGCGATCTGCTCGCCGTTGCCCGAGCCGCCGATGACGATGCCGAGGCTGCCCTCGTCCGCCACCACGCGCCGGGCGGTCTCGACGCAGAACGCCGGGTAGTCGTCGGCCGCGTCGTAGACGGCCGGGCCGATGTCGGTGACCTCGTGACCCTGGCCCTTCAGATAGGCCACCAGGGCGTTCTTCAGCTCGAAACCGGCATGGTCGGATCCCAAGTAGACACGCACGGGCTGGAGTCTGCCATCCCGGTCCGGCAGGGGCATGCTCTGGGTATGGCGCGGTGGATCGAGCTCGGCGAAGGCGTGTTCGCGCGGCGGTACGAGCATCTCGACCAGACGCTCGGACTCGTCGTGGGCGCCGAGCGGTGCCTCGTCGTCGACACCGGTGGCGACGAGGTCCAGGGCGCCGAGTTCGCCGCCATCCGGGAGATCAGCACGCTGCCGTGGCTGGTCGTGCTGACGCACGCGCATTTCGACCATCACTTCGGCACGAAGCCGTTCCTGCCGTGCCCGGTCTGGGCGCACGAACGGTGCGAAGCCGCGATGGGCGCGGACCGCGACGAGTGGGTGGAGACCTTCCACCGCGAGCACAAGCACGTGCTCGCCGAGCGGCTCGTGGAAGCCGAACTCGTCCCGCCCACCCACACGCTCACCGCCGAGGTCACGCTGGACCTCGGGGGCCGCATCGTGACGCTGCTGCACCCCGGGCCCGGCCACACCGACCACGACGTCGCGGTCGACGTGCCCAGCGCCGGCGTGCTGTTCGCCGGTGACCTCGTCGAGCAGGGCGCGCCGCCGGAGGTCGGGCATCCCACGGACTGGCCGCGGGCGGTCGACCGGCTGCTCGCCCGGGGCCCGGGCACGATCGTGCCCGGGCACGGCGAACCCGTCGACGCCGCCTTCGTCCGGCGGCAGCTCGTCAGGAGAAGTTGAGATCCCCGGTACGGGTGCGCTTCAGCTCGAAGAAGTCCGGGTACGAAGCCAGCGCGCGGGCGCCGTCGAACACCTTCAGCGCGTCTTCGCCGCGCGGGATCGAGCTGAGCACCGGGCCGAAGAAGGCGACACCGTCGATGTGGATGGTCGGCGTGCCGACGTCCATGCCGACCGGGTCCATGCCCTCGTGGTGGCTCTTGTGCAGCGCCTCGTCGTAGTCGGTGGAATCCGCCGCCGCGGCGAGGTCGGCCGACGCGCCGACCGCTTCCAGCGCCTGCTTGAGCACCGTCGGCACGTCCTTGTTGTTCTGATTGTGGTACCGGGTGCCGAACTCGGTGTAGAAGTCCCGCAGCACGCTCTGGTCGCGGGACTGGGCCAGCGCGACGGCGACCCGGACCGGGCCCCATGCCCTGTCCATCAAGGCCTGGTACTGCTCGGGCAGGTCGCGGCCGGAGTTGAGGATCGCGAGGCTCATCACTTTGAACCGCAGGTCGAGATCGCGGTGCTTCTCGACCTCGAGGATCCAGCGCGAGGTGATCCAGGCGAATGGGCAGACCGGGTCGAAGTAGAAATCGACGCGAGTGCGATCGGGCATCACAGTTCTCCCTATAGGTCAGTTGCCAACCACGCCAACAGCTTTCGTGTTCCGCTTGTTCCCCCGGTCATCCGTGATTGGATGACGAGACAAACCATCACGCCCATCGCTAGTGCTACGAGGTGCCTGTGCCCGCCCCAAACCTGACCCGCGACCAAGCCAAAGAGCGTGCGGACCTGCTGGAAGTCGAGTCCTACGACATCGTCCTCGACCTGACCGATGGTAACGGCGGTCCCGGGGAGAAGACGTTCGACTCGACCACCACGATCCGGTTCTCCAGCGCCCGGCCCGGCGCGGGCTCGTGGATCGACATCGTGGCCGAGCGGGTGCGGGCCGCGACGCTCAACGGAAGCGAGCTGGACGTGTCCGGCTACGTCGAGGACGACGGCGTCGCGCTGCCGGAGCTGGCCGCGGCCAACGAACTGGTCGTGCGCGCCGACTGCCGGTTCATGAACACCGGCGAGGGCCTGCACCGGTTCGTCGACCCGGTCGACGACGCGGTCTATCTGTACACCCAGTTCGAGACGGCGGACGCCAAGCGGATGTTCGCCTGCTTCGACCAGCCCGACCTGAAGTCGGTGTACCGGTTGACCGTGATCGCGCCGAACGACTGGAAGGTCGTCTCCAACGCGCGAGTGGAGTCCACCGAGAAGACGCCGGAAGGCGCCACGAAGACGGTGTTCGCGACGTCGGAGCGCATTTCGACGTACCTGGTGGCGCTGGTCGCCGGCCCGTACGCCGAGTGGCACGACCAGTACACCGACGAGCACGGCACGATCCCGCTCGGCATCTACTGCCGCGCCTCGCTCGCCGAGCACATGGACGCCGAGCGCCTGTTCACCGAGACCAAGCAGGGTTTCGGCTTCTACCACAAGGCGTTCGCCACGCCGTACCCGTTCTCCAAGTACGACCAGCTGTTCGTGCCGGAGTTCAACGCGGGCGCGATGGAGAACGCCGGCGCGGTCACGTTCCTCGAGGACTACGTGTTCCGCAGCCGGGTCACCCGCTACTCCTACGAGCGCCGCGCCGAGACGCTGCTGCACGAGATGGCGCACATGTGGTTCGGCGACCTGGTCACCATGCGCTGGTGGGACGACCTGTGGCTGAACGAGTCGTTCGCGACGTTCGCGAGCGTGCTGGCGCAGGCCGAGGCGACCGAGTACGCGCACGCGTGGACCAGTTTCGCCAACATCGAGAAGTCCTGGGCCTACCGCCAGGACCAGCTGCCCTCGACGCATCCGATCGCGGCCGACATCGTCGACCTGCAGGCGGTCGAGGTGAACTTCGACGGCATCACGTACGCCAAGGGCGCGAGCGTACTCAAGCAGCTGGTGTCCTACGTGGGGCTGGACAACTTCCTCGCCGGGCTGCGGGTGTACTTCGGCAAGCACGCCTGGGGCAACGCGACTCTGGCCGATCTGCTCGCGGCACTGGAGCAGGCCTCGGGCCGGGACCTGTCCGGCTGGAGCGCGCAGTGGCTGGAGACCACGGGCCTCAACTCGCTGCGCGCGCGCTTCGACACCGACGGCGAGGGGCGGTTCACGTCGTTCGCGGTGGTCCAGACCGGAGCCAGGCCGGGTGCCGGTGAGCTGCGTACGCACCGGATCGCGGTCGGCGTCTACGACGACGTCAACGGCAAGCTGGTCCGGGTCGAGCGGGTCGAGCTGGACATCGAGGGCGAGGTCACCGAGGTGCCGGACCTGATCGGCGCCCCGGCCGGCAAGTTGGTGCTGGTCAACGACGACGACCTCACCTACTGCACGATGCGGCTCGACACCGGTTCGCTGACCACGCTCGTCGACCGGATCGCCGACATCACCGAACCGCTGCCGCGCACGCTGTGCTGGTCGGCGGCGTGGGAGATGACCCGGGAGGCCGAGCTCAAGGCGCGGGACTTCGTCGCGATCGTCTCGCACGGGATCCACGCCGAGACCGAACTCGGTGTCGTGCAACGGCTTCTGCTGCAGGCGCAGACGGCGCTCAACTCCTACGCGGAGCGGGCCTGGGCGAACGAGCGCGGCTGGCCGGAGCTCACCGCGCGGCTGCTGGGGCTGGCGCGCGACGCCGAGCCTGGTTCGGACCACCAGCTGGCGTTCGTCAACTCGCTCGCCGGCTCGGTGCTCGACGAGGAGCAGCTCGGCGTGCTCGCCGGGTGGTTCGACGGCACGGCGCCGCTGCCGGGCCTGACCGTCGACGCGGACCTGCGCTGGCGGCTGCTGAATGCCTTGGTGGCACACGGAAAAGCCGGTGACACCGAGATCGATGCCGAGCTGGCCCGGGACGACACCGCGACGGGCCGGCGGCGCGCCGAGCACGCGCGGGCGCTGCGGCCGACGCCGGAGGCCAAGGCGGAGGCGTGGCAGCGCGCGGTCTACGATGACGAGCTGCCCAACGCGATCAGCAACGCGATCGTCGGCGGTTTCTCGCATCCGGGCCAGAAGCACCTGCTGGGCGAGTACGTCGGGCAGTACTTCGGGGTGATCGGCGAGGTGTGGCAGCGGCGCTCCAGCGAGCGGGCGCAGTCGGTGGTCGTCGGGCTGTTCCCGGCGTGGGCCGTCGATCAGTCCACTGTGGACGCCGCCGACGAGTGGCTCGCCGCGGAGCGGCCGGCCGCGCTGCGGCGCCTGGTGTCGGAAGGGCGAGCCGGTATCGTCCGCGCGCTGGCGGCCCGGGAGTTCGACGAGAGCTGAGAACAAGAACAGCCGGCGTCCCGCGTGGGAGGCCGGCTGTTCTGTCGCTGGAAGATTCAGGCCGGGGCGTGACCCGCCTGGTCGGCGAGCATGCGCAGGCCGGAGACCAGGCCGCCGACGAGGTCGCCCTCCTTGAACGAGGCGACCATGCTCATCACGGCGAGCTTCGCGGCCCGGTCCGGCAGGCGGTGGAACGCCTCCGCGCCGGTGACGACCTCGACGACGCGCTCGCCGGGCGACACGGCGATCAGCACCGAGTCGGGCGCGGTGTCGCCGATCGACGCGTGCAGCTTCTCGGCCGATTCGCGGGTGTCCCCGCCGAGCTCGCCCAGGTACACGCTGAAGTCGATGCCCGTCTCGCGGCTCGCCAGCGTCAGCGCCTCGTCGAGGCGCGCCAGCTGGGGCACGCTGAACGGGACGGTCGGCTTCGTCTCTTCGTACATCTTGGCGACCGAACGGCGTCCGGTGGACAGGACGCCGACGCCGAACTCCTCCGGCTCGCCGGCCGCGTGCCGGGGCGCGACCCCGGACTCGGACTGCTGGACCAGCTCACCAGCTGCCACGGGCACCTCCCACTGCCGTCCCCGACGTCTCGCCGGAGGTCACCTGACGATGTGCACCGATACCCTCGGGGTTGCCGCTCCACCAGATCGGCGGATACTCCCAGGGCTGACCCGGCCGGTATCGCGGAGTCCCGGCGAACTTCGAACGCAATGTCACCAGCGCGACGACGCCGTAGATAGCCGCCGGAATCAGCGCGAAGACCAGGATCGTCTGGACGATGCTCACGCCCTGAACTTTAGCCGATGGGCCGCCGGCACCCGGTGGCCGCCCGATGACCATGCCGGGACCGTTCGTCGTATGGCGGCCGCCGTCCGCCGTGTGCCGACCTTCGGTTCACGCGTAGGGCCGAATGGCCCTTGCGCGAAAGGTGGCAACTCACCGTGCGGCCGGCCGCACTCAACGCTATTGGCTTGTCCCCAGCGTGAAATCCTCGTAGTTTTTCACCTGTACGGGCCTTGCGCCCCGCTCCCCTACCCGCCGAGTAACGCCCTGGGTCCCCGGAGGACAGATCATGACCATCACCCTTTCCCTCGCTCAGCCCAACGCCGACCACACTGAGTCACTGATCGACACGCTGGAGAACCGCGGCACCCGGGTTACCCGCGGTACGAGGGTGACCGCCGGCACCCGCGTCACCAGGGGCACCCGTGTGACGCGCGGCACCAGGGTCACCGCGGGCACGAGGGTCACGCGCGGCACTCGCGTCACCCGGGGCACCCGCGTCACGGCCGGCACCCGCGTCACGCGTGGCACCCGGGTCACCCGCGGCACGCGCGTCACCTGCGGCACCCGCGTCACCGCCGCCTGAAACCGGACTCCGGGCACCAGAAAGGCCCCGGCCGCGAGACGAACGGCCGGGGCCCCGGTGTGTGTTCAGGCAGCTACGCCCAGGTAGGGCCGCCACAACGGGTCCGCCTCGCCGCTGTGCACGAGGAGGCGCCAATGCGGGCCGTGCGGCGCGGTCGGCACGACGCGCAGATGCCAGCCCAGCTCCGACAGGAGCCGGTCGGCCTTGCGGTGGTTGCACTTCGCGCAGCAGGCCACGCAGTTCTGCCAGCTGTGCGGTCCGCTCCGGCTGCGCGGTATGACATGGTCGATCGTGTCGGCCCGCCCGCCGCAATAAGCGCAGCGATACCGGTCCCGGTGCATCAGTCCGGCGCGGGTCAGCGGCACCTGCGCGCGGTAGGGCACCCGGACATAGGTCGACAGGCGGATCACCGAGGGCACCGGCAGCGACACCGTGGCCGCGTGCAGGGTCAGCCCGGCAGGATCGCCGTGCACCACGTCGGCTTTGCCACACATGACGAGCACCACAGCGCGCCGCAGGGGCAGCGCCGTCAGCGGCTCGTAAGTGGCGTTGAGCAGGAGAACTCGCCGCCGCCCCCAGCTCGTGGGGGCCATACCGACCGCCGGGTCCCGCCCTCTACGCTGTCCGGGCGGGCGGGCAGTCCGCCCGCCGCCGCGCGAAGGTGGCCCACTGGCATGGTGGCCGCTGGGAGCGGCCCCGCCCGGATAGGCACACAGGACTACCTCCGGCGCCGGTTCGGCCACGGGATTGTGGTCGTCGGCGCCGGGAGGGTTCGGTTGTCGGTCTGGCACTCGACCACCTCCACCGGTGCAGCCATAGTCGACCACAGATCACACCGGAAATGCACCTGTGTTAGAAGACGTGTCCTGTGACATCCGTCGGACGTTCATGTGAACGAGGGCACAAAACGCGAGAAAGGGACCCCGTAGCTCCGTGAACTCGCTGCTGACCGAGACCCCGACCTGCATCAGCGACCAAGCCACCTGGTGTTTCGAGGTGTACCGGGTCACACACAACGAATGGCTGGCGGCATCGGCGGGCTGGCTGATCGCCAAGCCCCTCAAGATCGTCGTCATCGTGCTGTTCGCGGTCCTGATCAAGCTCGTCGTGCGCAAGATCATCGACCGGGTGACCGAGATCCCCCGCAACAACAACCGCCGGCTGCCCGCGCTGCTGCGGCCGCTGCGCGAGCGTGCGCCGGACCTGCTCGGCCCGGCCGTCGTCGAGCGGCGCCGCCAGCGCGCGAAGACGATCGGCTCGGTGCTCAAGTCACTGGCGTCGTTCATCATCTACGGGCTCGCGTTCATCCAGGTACTCGGCGAGCTGGGGCTCAACCTCGGGCCGATCATCGCGTCCGCCGGCATCGTCGGTGTCGCGCTCGGCTTCGGCGCGCAGAACCTGGTCAAGGACTTCCTGTCCGGGATGTTCATGATGCTCGAGGACCAGTACGGCGTCGGCGACGTGATCGACATCGGGTCGGCCACCGGCACCGTGGAATCCGTCGGCCTGCGCATCACGACGCTGCGTGATGTGAAAGGCACCGTCTGGTATGTGCGCAACGGCGAAGTGCTGCGGGTCGGCAACTCCAGCCAGGGCTACGCGAACGCCGTGGTGGACGTGCCGCTCGTCTACACCGCGGACGTCGACCGTGCCCTCGACGTGCTCGCCGCGAGCGCGATCGCCGCGGTGTCCGCGGAGCCGCTGTCCGGCGACGTGCTGGAGCCGCCGGAGGTGCTGGGCGTGGAGACCGTCACACCGGAGGGCATGACGATCCGGGTGACGGTGAAGGTCCGGCCCGGCCGGCAGTGGTCGGTACAGCGCGTGCTGCGGGCCAAGGTGATCTCCGGACTCGAGGAGGCCGGGTTCGACCCGCCGATGGGCCGGTTCATCGGTCAGGCGGGAACGGCACAATAGAAGCGTGTCCGAACCAGAACCGCCGTCCTTCTACGACGCCGTCGGCGGCGAGCCGACGTTCCACAAGATCATCGCCCGGTTCTACGCCGAGGTGGCGACCGACGAGGTGCTGCGCCCGCTTTATCCCGAGGAGGATCTCGGCCCGGCCGAGGAGCGGCTGCGGCTGTTCCTCATGCAGTACTGGGGTGGCCCGCACACCTACTCCGACCGCCGCGGCCACCCGCGGCTGCGGATGCGGCACGCGCCGTTCAAGATCGGCCCGATGGAACGGGACGCGTGGCTGCGGGCGATGCGCATCGGTGTGGACGAGGCGCAGCTGCCGCCCGAACTTGACCGGCAGCTGTGGCAATACCTTGAGATGGCCGCGCAGAGCATGATGAACAGCTGGGTCTGACGGGTCTCAGAACAGGAGCGGCAGCAACGCCTGGCGGCGCCGCAGCACCGCGCCGTAGCGCGCGTCGAGGCGTAGCCAGGAGCTGGTCGCCGTCACGCGGACCACGTCGCCGGCGATCGCCGAGTCCGCGAAACCCATACCCGACAACGCGAACAGGCAGCGCATCGGGATCTTGACCTGCGGCCCGTCATCGCCGCTGACCGTGAGCACCGTCTGGTCCATCAGCGACGCGGGCGGCGTGCCGTGCGGGCCGGCGTTCTCCCGCGCGAGCGTGACACCCCGGTCGGTCAGCTCACCGACGACCTCGACGGGCAGGTCGTCCACCTGCTGCCACTGACCGCCGGCGGGGAGTTCCGCGTGCCACAGCAGATCCCTGGCCGGGCCCGGGTCCATCCGCTCGCCGGGCGCGACGGTGAGCGCCGCGAGCAGCTCGTTGCCCGACACCGTCACGTCGCGCGGCGTGATCTGCCCGTGCACCGCGCGCGTGGCCAGCACCTCGAAGGGCGTCACCACCCAGGCCTCGACGACTTGGGCGTCCCGGTTGCGCAGCCGCACCGCGCACTGCCCGTCGAGCCGGACCGCGCGCGCGACGAACGCGCTGAGCGTCTCGCGGTCGGCGGCGTCCGGGACGTGCAGCTCGGTGGTCCGGGTCTGGGTGCTTTCAGTCATCCGCCAGTCTCTCCCGCAGGAATTCTCGCTCGGCGCCGGTGAACCGCCGCGGCCGTCCGGTCGAGACGTCGTACGGCGCGATCAGGGTGTCCGCGACGACCGCCACCCCGTTCTCGGTGGACGGTCCACTGTAGACATTGTAGTCGAGCGTCAGCGAGGCGAACTTCAAGTCCCGCAAGGATATCTCGACCCGCAGCTCCTGCGAGTCCGCCACGACCGGCGCCCGGTAGTGCACCGACAGCTTGACCACGACCATGCCCTTGGCGAACTCGTCGAGCCCGTAGCGCTTCGCCTCGCTGAACACCAGCGGCACCCGGGCCTCTTCGAGCAGCGTCACCATGCGCGCATGGTTGACGTGCCCGAACAGATCCATGTCCGACCAGCGCGGCCGGACCATCGCGACGTACACCCGGTTACCTCACCGTGCTCCTGAGCTGGCGTGCGGCGACCGACAGCGTCGCCAGGTCCAGCCTGCCCGACTGGCCGATCTCGTCGAGCGTCACCCTGGCCCGCGCCAGCCGCGAGGAGTTCGCCTTCTCCCACTGCGCGATCTTCTCGTCGGCGGAATCCTCGGGATCGCTGTGGCGCAAGGCATCCAGGGTGATCGTCCGCAGCGACGAGTACACGTCGTCGCGCAGCGAAAGCCGGGCGAGGGCGTGCCAGCGGTTGCCGCGTTCGAGCGCGCTGATGGAGGTCAGCAGCCGGTCGACATTCAGATGCGCGGACAGCGCGTAGTACAGCTCGGCGGTCTCCCGCGGGCTGCGCTCGGTGTCGACCCTGGCCTCCCGCTCGGCGAGCTCGGTGACCTCGATGATGTCGAGCAGGCCGTAGGCGTCCAGCAGCAGCGTGACCTTGTGCGCCAGCGGGAGCGGGCAGCCCTCGGCGCAGAACCGGTTCGTCCGCTCCGCGACGGCCTCGGCTTCGCGGCCGCGCAGCAACCCGCCGACCTTCGGCGCCAGTGCCGCGACGGCCGCGCCGAACCGGCTGATCTCCGCGCCGACGGCCAGCGGCTGCGGCCGGTTCGCGAGGAACCAGCGCGCGGCCCGGTCGAGCAGGCGCCGCGACTCGAGCATCATCGTGTCGGTGATGGCCGTGGGTACTTCGTTGTCCAGCTCGTGGATCGCCTGCCACAGCGAGTCGAGCCCGAACACCCGGGTGACCACCGTGTACGCCCGCACCGCATCGGTCGCGGTGGCGTTCATCTCCTCGGCGAGCCGGTAGGCGAAGGACACCCCGGCCCCGTCGACAACCTCGTTGACGAGCATCGTCGCGATGATCTGGCGGCGCAGCGGGTGCTCGGCGACCAGCTGGCCGTAGCGTTCCCGCAGCGGCTTCGGGAAGTACTCGGGCAGCCGGCGCGCGAACACCTCGGCGTCGGGCAGCTCGCTGGCGAGCAGCTCGTCCTTCAGTTCGAGCTTCACGTGCGCGAGCAGCGTCGCCAGCTCCGGCGAGGTCAGGCCCTGCTGTGCTTTTTCCCGTGCGCGGAACTCGGGCTCACTCGGCAGTGCTTCCAGCTCGCGGTCGAGCGCGCCCGCGGATTCCAGCGCCTCGATCTGGCGTTCGTGCACGCCCAGCATCGCGGGCGCGTGCGCGCGGCTGATGCCGAGCACGGAGTTCTGGTGGTAGTTGTCCGCGAGCACCAGATCGCCGACCTCGTCGGTCATCTCGTGCAGCAGGGCGTTGCGCTGCTCGCGGTCGAGCTGCCCGGCGGCGACGAGGTGGTCGAGGAAGATCTTGATGTTGACCTCGTGGTCGGAGCAGTCCACCCCGGCCGAGTTGTCCAGCGCGTCGGTGTTGATCTTGCCGCCGGCCCGGGCGAACTCGATCCGGCCGAGCTGGGTGAGCCCGAGGTTGCCGCCCTCGCCGACGACCTTGACGCGCAGGTCGCCGCCGTTGACGCGCACCGCGTCGTTGGCCTTGTCGCCCGCGTCGGCGTGCGTCTCCTGCCCCGCCTTGACGTACGTGCCGATCCCGCCGTTCCACAGCAGGTCGACCGACGCGAGCAGGACCGCCTTGATCAGCTCGGCCGGGGACAGGTGCTCGATGTCCTCGGCGAGGCCGAGCGCGCGGCGCACCTGCGGCGTGATCGGGATCGTCTTGTCGCTGCGCGAAAAGATGCCGCCGCCCTCGCTGATCAGCGAGCGGTCGTAGTCCTCCCACGACGAACGCGGCAGCGCGAACAGCCGCTTCCGCTCACCGAAGGAAGCCGCGGCGTCCGGGTCCGGGTCGAGGAAGATGTGCAGGTGGTTGAAGGCGGCCACCAGCCGGATGTGCTCCGAGAGCAGCATCCCGTTGCCGAACACGTCGCCGGCCATGTCCCCGATGCCGACGACGGTGAAGTCCTCGCGCTGGGTGTCGACGCCCAGCTCCCGGAAGTGCCGCTTGACGCTCTCCCAGGCGCCGCGGGCGGTGATGCCCATGGCCTTGTGGTCGTAGCCGACGGAACCGCCGGAGGCGAACGCGTCCCCGAGCCAGAACTCGTAGCTCGCCGCGACCTCGTTGGCGATGTCGGAGAACGTCGCCGTGCCCTTGTCCGCGGCGACGACCAGGTACGTGTCGTCGGCGTCGTAGCGGACCACGTTCTTCGCCGGTCCGGTGCGGCCCTCGACCCGGTTGTCGGTCAGGTCCAGCAGGCCCGAGATGAACATCCGGTAGCAGGCGATGCCCTCGTTCAGCTGCGCCTCACGGTCGACCCCCGGGTCGCCGGTCGGCGCGGGCGGCCGCTTGACCACGAACCCGCCCTTCGCGCCCACCGGCACGATGACGGCGTTCTTCACGGCCTGCGCCTTGACCAGCCCGAGGATCTCGGTGCGGAAGTCCTCACGGCGATCCGACCAGCGCAGCCCGCCTCGCGCGACCGCGCCGAAACGCAGGTGCACGCCCTCGACGCGCGGCGAGTACACGAAGATCTCGAACTTCGGCCGCGGCTCCGGCAGGTCCGGCACGTTCTTCGGGTCCAGCTTGAACGACAGGAACGGGCGCAGGTTCCCGTCGTTGTCGGTGACGAGATAGTTGGTGCGCAGCGTCGCGGAGATGACCGCGAGCAGGCGGCGCAGGATGCGGTCCTCGTCGAGGCTCTTGACCTCGTCGATCATCTCGGCGATCTCGCCGACGAGCACGTCGGCCTGCGAGTCCAGTTCCGGGTCGGTGCTCAGGTCGAAGCGGTGCTCGAACAGGTCGAGCAGCTTCGTGGCGATGTCGGTGTGCGCGAGCACGGCGGACTCGATGTACTCCTGCGAGTACGGCGTGCGCGCCTGGCGCAGGTACCGGGCGTAGGCGCGCAGCACCGAAGCCTGCCGCCAGGTCAGTCCCGCGCGCAGCACGAGCGAGTTGTAGCCATCGACCTCGCAGTCACCCCGCCACGCGGCGGCGAACGCGTCCTGGAAGCGCACCCGCAGGTCCCGCTCGGCCTCCTCGGTCAGCTCGTCGAGGAAACGCTGGCTGATCCGGAGCCCGAAGTCGTAGATCCACCACCGGGCGCCGTCTTCACGGTGCAGCTCGTACGGCCGCTCGTCGACGACCTCCACGCCCATCCGCTGCAGCACCGGCAGCACGGCGGTGAGCGTGACGCCCTCGCCGAGCAGGTAGAGCTTGAACCGCCGCTCCCCCGGCTCGGCGTCCTCCGGCACATAGAAGCAGATCGTCAGGTCCTGCTCGGTGCCCAGGGACTGCAAGCGCCGCAGGTCGGCGAGCGCGTCCGCAGCGGCGAAGTCCTCCTTGTACGACTCGGGAAACACGCTGGCGCAGCGCTGGCCCAGTTCGGTCGCGGACTCCTCGCCGAGCGAGCCGGCGGCCGGACCGCTCTCGCGCCGCTCCGCGAGGATCGCCTCGACCATCAGGTCGTCCCAGCTGCGCACGGCCTCGTTCAGGCGTTCCTGGATGTGCAGGGTGTCCGGCTCGACGCGGCGGCGGTTCGGGTCGGTGTGCACGGTGTAGTGGATCTGCGCGAGCGCGGTCTCGCCGACCCGGGTGCCGTACTCCAGGTTCGTGCCGTCGAGCTCGTCGAGCAGCACCTCCTGCATCGCCAGCCGGGTGCGGGTGGTGTACCGGTCGCGGGGCAGGAACACGAGGCAGGAGTAGAAGCGGCCGTAGGGATCGCGGCGTAGGAACAGGCGCAGGCGGCGGCGATCGGACAGCGTGATGGCGCCGATCGCGGTGGAGTACAGCGAATCCCGGTCGGCGGAGAACAGGTCGGCGCGCGGCCAGTTCTGCAGGACTTCGAGCATCCGCTGCCCGGAGAACGACTCCATCGGATAGCCGGCGCGGTGGATGACGTCGCGCACCTTCTGCGAGACCACGGGGATGTCGAGGACGTCCTCGTGCAGCGCGCTGGTGGTGAACATGCCGAGGAAGCGGTCTTCTCCCGTGACGGCGCCGTGCTCGTCGAATGTGCGGACGCCGACGTAGTACGGGTAGACCGGCCGGTTCACGGTCGAGGGGGCGCTCGCCTGGGTCAGTACGAGCGGCTCGGACCGGAGGGCGTCGGACGCGGCGTCGGGGCCCTTGGTGAGGCTGCGTGCGGCGAGGTTGTCGTGCCGGAGCACGCCGAGGCCGGCGGCGAGCGACGGGCGCATCGCGGGGCCGTCGTCCCCCGGTTGGCCCTCGGCCAGTTCGTAGTGCCGGTAGCCGAGGAAGGTGAAGTGCCCGTTGGCGAGCCATTCGAGGAGTTCGCCGGTCGCTTTTTCCGTCGGCCGGGACGCGACGTCGAGGGCCGCGTGCACCATCTTGTCGGTGTCCTCGACGACTTCGCGCACGTCGGCGAGGACGGAGGTCAGGTGTGTCTCGAGCTCGCGGGCGCGGTTCGGGTCGGTGATGAGGTCGATCTCGACGTACATCCACGACTCGACGGCCGCGCCGGTGGGCGGCTGGCCGGCGTCGGCGGTCGGGTGGATCTCGAGGAGCTTGCCGGTGATGTCGCGGCTGACGACGACGATCGGGTGCACGAGGCGGTGCACCTGGATACCGTCGCGGGTGAGCTTCGCGGTGACCGAGTCGACCAGGTAGGGCATGTCGTCGGTGACGATCTGCACGACGGTCGCGTCGCGGGTCCAGCCGTCCTCGGCGGTGGTGGGGTTGAGGAGGCGGACGCCGGGCCGGCCGGGCGCGCGCTGGGCGGCGAACTGGTTGTGGGAGCGGACGGCGCCGACGAGGTCGACGGGGTTGTCGCCGAGGACTTCTTCGGCGGGCAGGTGGCGGTAGTAGAGGCGGATGAGGTCGGCTGTGTCAGGGGCGTACACGGCGGCGGCTTCGATCAGGTCGTCCCGGATCTGCTCAGGACTGGCCGGCGGCCGTTGAAGGTCATCGCGTCCGGAGGCCACACCAGGACGGGACGAAACACCTGTCGAGCTCATTTCAGGTAACTCTCCACTGAGCATTGATCACGCGATCACGCCGAACAGATCCACCATAGTGCGCCCTTTCGGCCGGCTTTCCCGGATGGCCGTACATCGATCCCCGCCGCCGATGCTAAAACTCGCGGAGGTTCTCAAGGTGGACGATGAGCAGGCGGTTTTGGTGTTTGACGGGCAGTCTCGGGCGACAGTGAGCCTGCTCTCGTCGAGGGTCGCGTGCTTCCCGGGAGCGCCTCGCCGGGCACGGCTGGTGCTCGACCGCTGATGGCCGGTGATCGTCCGGCGCCCGTTGTGGCGGCGGGCAGTGGTTAGTGAACGTTCGACGCCCGCCGTAGCGGCGGGCCCCGGTCAGTGATCAATTGACCGCCCGCTGTGGCGGCGCCGCGCGTAACGGGCGGCCGCGCCTGCGGCGCTGGGGTGTCTGCGGCGCCCTTCGCCAGCGCCTGCCG
Organism: Amycolatopsis sp. GM8; assembly: GCF_021653975.1. Lineage (GTDB taxonomy): Bacteria > Actinomycetota > Actinomycetes > Mycobacteriales > Pseudonocardiaceae > Amycolatopsis_E. The sequence goes on from NZ_JAJKFK010000005.1 coordinate 232,576, forward strand.
CCACGGCCTGTCCGCGGCGCCTTCGCCAACGCCTGCAGTTGGGGCGGTGCGTGGTCGGCGGCATGCGTGGCTATGCCGGGTCAGCGACCGCTTGGCGCCTGCGGCCGTGGCCTGTCCCCAGCGCTTTCGCCAACGGCGCCGATTATGGCGGTGCGTGGTCGGCGGCGTGCGCGGCTATGCCGGTCGCCGACCACTTGGCCCGTGCGGCTGTGCCTACGATCGGCGGCGTCGGCGGCCATGGCGGTCAATGGTCGCCGTTGTGGTGACCGTTCGCCGGTGGTTCGCCGTTGCGGCCGTGCCCGTTGACGGTGCGACGGTCGTCGGCGGACTGGTTCCCCAGGCGTTTCACGAGCGCGGCCGCGCTGGACGTGCCCGCCTGGTGCTCGGCCAGCGCCCTCGCGAGGAGGTCGGCGAGCCCGGCGTCGGCGGGCAGGTCGTCGTCGAGCGGCGAGGTGTACTCACTACGGAACGGCTCGCCGAGGCCGCCGTCCTCGATGACCGGGGTGCTCGTGAAATGGGTCTCGTGCGACGCCGAGGTCGGAACGCCCTCAGAGAAGTCCTCGAACGGTTCCAGCGACGGCGGCAGCTTGAGCCGCGGCAGCCACGGATCGTTGATGACGAACGGATTCCCGTCGGCTTCCGCCTTGGCATCCCCCGACGGCGCGGTGTCGTGCGCGGCCGCCTGAGTGGAAGTGGACTCTGCCGAAGTCGTGTCGTGCGCAGTCGCCCCGACAGCGTGAGCGGACTCGGCCGCTGTGTCGCCTACGGTCGCCCCGATAACGTGAGCGGACTCCGCCGACGCTGTGTCGCGTGTGGTCACCCCGGCAGCGTGAGCATCGTTTGGCGCCCGATGGTGCGCGGTCGTCTCAGCGGCGGGAGCGGCATTCGATATCGCCTCGTCGGCCCGAGCACTATCCGGCGCTCGGTGGTGGGCCGCTGTCTCCAGGGTGCGAGCGACATCCGACGCAGCGGCCCGTGCAGCCGTCTCAGCAGCACGAGCGGTGTCCGGCGCTTCGCTGTCGCGATGGGACTCGCCCGCAGCGTGGTTGCGAGCGGAGCCTCCCGACTGGCCGTGCTGAGCCGCGTCCGTCCGCTTCTCACTCGACGTGGGAGCGGCTGGTTCGCTCACTCCCAAGGCTTCCGCCAGCTCCTGGCCCCACGAGAAGTCCGCACCCCGCGCCGGTGTCGCGCTCTGTACTGACTCCGCGCTGTGTCCCGAGCCCGCTGAGCCACCATTCCGCGGGGCCTCCGCCGATTGCGCGCTGTACGCACTCCGCATCGGTTCGGCGCGGTGTCCCGCGCCCCCCGAGCCACCGTTCCGCGGGGCTTGCGCCGACTCTGCACCCCGTGCCGGCTCCGCACTGTGCGCCGAGCCCGCCCCGTTCCGCGGAGTCTCGGCTGGCTCCGCGCTCGCGGCGAAACCTGCCGTACCCCCCTCCCGGCCCGAGTCTGCCGCCTCCGCGGCTGGACGCGACTCTCCAGAGTCGTCCGCGGCGCGGCGGCGGCCACCGCCGGAACCCGCCGAGATGCCCAGCCGGTCCAGGACCGATCGCGCGGCGACCGAGCCGTGGGTCGAATCGTGGCGGGTCGTCGCGCGGGCCTCTTCGTTGTCCGGCGCATCGCTCTTCGCCGCCGGCTTGCGTTCGGACGCAAGCGAAACCCGTGGCGCGGGCTCGTCGGCCGGTGGCGGTGCGAGCGGCAGGTCCGGCACAACGGACCGGTCGACGGGCACCGGGGCGAGCTTCACCACCGGCTTGGCCACCTCGACGGCACGCTTCGCCGCCGGTGCCGACGTTTCTTCGGCACGCCGCTTTCCGTTCACACTCGCCGGCCGCCGTTCACCGGCCGCCTCAACGATGCGCGGCAGAACCACTGTGCGCTCAGCCGCGGCAGGCTCGGACCGCACGTGCCCGCCCTGATCCGCGGCACGCGCGTCCTGTACCGCCGGGCGATGCGCGGCGGTCTTCCCGTTCCGCCCGGCCGAATGCCCGCCATTGGTCTCCGCGATGGCGGCAGGCGCCTGGGCAGCAGAGGGCGCGATCGCGGCGAGGACCTCATCCAGGTCCAGCGAGGCCTGACCACCGTTGCCGAACGCACCCGCGAGCAAACCCATCGCCTGCCGGCGAGAGCGCGCGTACAGGTGCTCGGCGGCCCGGCTCTGGTGCAGGCACTCGATGGCCTCCGACGAGCGGCCCAGCCGCTCCTCGACGTGCGCGAGCTCCGCCCACAGCCGTGACGTCAGCGCGTGCAGACCGTGGCGTTCGGTGCTGTACACCGCGTCCCGGAGCACGACCGCCGCCGCGTTCACCGAACCGGCGGGCAGCAGAACCCGCGTCGCCACCGCCATCCGGAGCCACCCCAACGGCGCGACCGCGGCAGCCCGCGGCGACTCGATCAGCACTGATTCCGCGATCTCCGCGGCGTTTTCGCTGTCGCCACGGTCGAGCAGCGAGCACACCAGCTGCAGGATCAGCCGCACCCGGACCACACCACCGTCGGTGCCCGGATCGTCGAGCTGGTCGAGCAGGCCCAGTCCGGTACGCGCGGCGTCGGCCGCGCCCATCACGTCGGCGTGGCGCCGGCGGTGTGCCGACATCGCGACCCGGACGAGCGCGCGACCAAGCAGCCGGTCGTCCCCGTCGAGGTCGTCGTCCGCGCCGCACAACCGGTCCGCCTCGGCCAGCATCCGGTCCAGCTCGGGCTTCCGCCCGAACTGCGACAGGCAGCCGACCAAGTGACACAGCGCCGCGGCCTTGGCCGCACCGGAGAATCCGGCGACACCGAGCGTCGGCCGCAGAGCGGCCAGCCCGGTCAGCGGCACCCCGGCGCTGCGCGCACAGACAGCGAGGTCCGTCCGCAACCTGGCAGCCAGCACCGTCTCACCGAGATCCTCCGCCGCGCGCAGGGCGGCGACGGCCCGGCCCACGGTCTCGGCCCGCAGCCCGAGCCGGACCCGGCCCGAAACGACCAGGCCCTCGGCGCGCACCCACAGCTTGTCCGACCCGGCGGACTCGGCGAGCGACGCGGCGCGCTCGCCGAAGACCACGGTCAGCTCCGGTGCACGCAGACCGAGCGCTGCCGCATGCCGCAGCAGGCTTTCGATCGCATAGTTCTCACCGCTGCCGGCCGCGTTCCAGCCGCCCACGCGTAACACGGGCGGGCTGGATCGGATGTGCTTGGTGGCTACCAATGGGGACTCCGCTTCAGTGTTCGGCTCAAGCGTGCTCGCGGACGCGCTCAGTCGCGCGTCAACTTGCGGTGAGTCACCCGGTGGGGCCGGGCCGCCTCCGCTCCCAGACGGTCGATCTTGTTGCTCTCGTAGCCCTCGAAGTTGCCTTCGAACCAGAACCACTTGGCCGGGTTGGCGTCGTCGCCTTCCCAGGCGAGGATGTGCGTGGCCACTCGGTCGAGGAACCACCGGTCGTGCGAGATGACCACGGCGCAGCCGGGGAACTGCTCGAGCGCGTTCTCGAGGGAGCCCAGGGTTTCCACGTCCAGGTCGTTGGTCGGCTCGTCCAGCAGGATCAGGTTCCCGCCGAGCTTCAGGGTCAGCGCCAGGTTCAGCCGGTTGCGCTCACCACCGGAGAGCACGCCTGCCGGCTTCTGCTGGTCCGGGCCCTTGAACCCGAACGCCGAGACGTAGGCCCGCGACGGCATTTCGGTCTGGCCGACGTGGATGTAGTCCAGCCCGTCGGACACGACCTCCCACACCGTCTTCTTGGGGTCGATCCCGGCCCGGTTCTGGTCCACATAGGACAGCTTGACCGTCTCGCCGATCTTGACCTCGCCCGCGTCGGGCTTCTCCAGCCCCACGATCGTCTTGAACAGCGTCGTCTTGCCGACACCGTTCGGGCCGATCACGCCGACGATCCCGTTGCGCGGCAGGTTGAACGAGAGGCCCTCGATGAGGGGCCGGTCGTCGAAGCCCTTGCCCAGATCGTCGGCCTCGACCACGACGCTGCCCAGCCGCGGGCCCGGCGGGATCTGGATCTCCTCGAAGTCGAGCTTGCGGTTGCGCTCGGCCTCCGTGGCCATCTCCTCGTAGCGGTCCAGACGGGCGCGGGACTTGGTCTGGCGCGCCTTGGCGTTGGAGCGAACCCAGTCGAGCTCGGTCTTGAGCCGCTTGGCGAGCTTCGCGTCCTTCTTGCCCTGCACCTCCAATCGTTCCCGCTTCTTTTCGAGATAGGTCGAGTAGTTGCCCTCGTAGCCGACGACCCGGCCGCGGTCGAGCTCCATGATCCATTCGGCGACGTTGTCCAGGAAGTACCGGTCGTGCGTGACCGCCAGGACCGCGCCCGGATACGAGGCGAGGAACTGCTCCAGCCACAGCACGCTTTCCGCGTCCAGATGGTTCGTGGGCTCGTCGAGCAGCAGCAGGTCCGGTTTGGACAGCAGCAGCTTGCACAGCGCGACCCGGCGACGCTCACCACCGGAGAGGTGCGTGACCGGCTCGTCCGGCGGCGGGCACCGCAGCGCGTCCATCGCCTGCTCGAGTTGCGAGTCCAGCTCCCAGGCGTCGGCGTGGTCCAGGTCTTCCTGGAGCTGGCCCATCTCCTCCATCAGCGCGTCGCTGTAGTCGGTGGCCATCTGCTCGGCGATCGCGTTGAAGCGGTCGAGCTTCACCTTGATCTCGCCGAGGCCCTCCTCGACGTTCCCGCGCACGGTCTTGTCCTCGTTGAGCGGAGGCTCCTGGAGCAGGATGCCGACCGACGCTCCCGGCTGGAGGAACGCTTCCCCATTGCTCGGCTGATCGAGCCCGGCCATGATCTTCAGCACGGTGGACTTGCCGGCACCGTTCGGACCCACGACGCCGATCTTGGCGCCGGGGTAGAACGCGGTGCTGACGTCGTCGAGGATGACCTTGTCCCCGACGGTCTTGCGCACCTTTTTCATGGTGTAGATGAACTCGGCCATGAGGTCGATCGTAGAGCCGTGCGTTACCCGGCCGAACGGCGGTCACCATCCAACGACCCAGCGTTACCCCCTGCTCACCGCGCGAACATCACTTGTCGCGGTGCGCTGACCTGCCTTCTCAGGACTGGAACCGGTTCCGAGATCGTCACGAGCCGCTCCCGCTCGATGAGTGCCCTTTTCGCCACCACCTCCCCTGCCCCGGCGACGAGCGTGCGAGCGGCCCTGACCGTGTCAAGCCGGCGCACCCGGCCGTCGACGTCTCAACCTCAGGTACAGACCGAGACTGCATCGCCCTCGTCTCCCTTCTCGTGTTCCGAACTCCTGCCGTGACACCAGCCTGGCCGGTTCGGAACGCTTCGGGGAAGAGGGAATTGTCCTGCTTGTGGACAACCGGGGGTATGTGGACAACCGCGGCTTACGCCTGCGGTTTGCCCTGATCCGCCATCTGCTTGAGCATCGCGTTGTAGGCGGCCAGATCCGCGTCGCCGCTCTGTTCCTCGCGACGGTCCGTGCGCTTCGCCTCGCGCTCGTCCGCCCGCGCCCACTGCACGAGCAGCGCGATCAGCACCAGCAACACGGGAAGTTCACCCGAAACCCAGGCGATCCCGCCGCCGAGTCGTTGATCCGCAAGCAGATCCGTCACCCACGGCAGGTTCAGCGACCGGTAGAACGACTCGCCGATCACGGTCTGCTTCGACATCAGGATCACGCCGAAAAAGGCGTGGAACGGGATCGCGGCGAACATCATGCCCAGCCGGCCGAGGTGCGGCAGCCGTCGTGGCGACGGGTCGATACCGATCACCGGCCAGTAGAAGATATAGCCCGTCAGCAGGAAATGCGCATTCATCACAAGGTGTGCCCAGTGATAGTTCAACGCGGCGTCGAACAGTCCGGAGAAGTACAGAACGTAGAACGAGCCAACGAAAAGCAACAGCGCGACAACCGGATGAGTGAGAATCTTCGCCAGCGGTGACTTGACGAACGCGAGCACCCACTCACGCGGCCCGGGCGGGGAATCCTTACCCGCCACGGGAAGCGCGCGTAGCGCGAGTGTCATCGGGCCACCCAGCACGAACAGCACCGGCGCGACCATCGACAGCAGCATGTGCACACCCATGTGGGCGCTGAACATCGCCGGCGAGTACCGCCCGAGTCCCGAGGACGTCGCGATCAGCAGCACCGCGCACGCGGCGAGCCACGACACCGTCCGGCCCACCGGCCACGGGTCGCCACGCCGGCGCAACCGCCGCACACCCGCGAGATACAGCCCGGCCAGCACGAGCGCGCCCGTTCCGTAGATCAGGTCGAACCGCCAGTCGAACAGCAGCCGCAGCACGGTCGGCGCACCGGGCAGGTCGTAGCCGATCAGCACCTCGGTCGCGGACGGCTGGGTCACCGCGTCCGCCGGCGGTGGCGTGCGGGCGAGCGCCGTCGCGATGCCCAGCGTCACGAACATGATCAGCAACTCGACCGCGGCCAGCCGCAGCAGTTGACCGCCGCCACGGCCGTCCACCAGCGACCGGACGCCGCGAGACCGTTGCTGCTGCCCGAAAACCCCCAGCACGAGCAGCGCCACGACCTTCGCGACCACCAGCAGGCCGTAGTCGGTGGTGAACAGGTCACCCAGCTCGATCCGGACCAGCGCATTGATCACGCCGGACAGTGCCATCACGATCCAGCACACGAGCGCCAGCTTCGAAAACCGGGTCGCGGCGAGCGTCAGGTGGTCGCCGCGCCGCCAGCCGTGCGCGAGCAGCGCGAACAGCCCGCCGACCCACAGCGAAGCGGCGATCAGGTGGTACAGCAGGCTGTTGGTCGCCATGTCGTGCGAGCCGCCGCTCGCGGAGTGACCGGTTACCGCGACCGGCACCAGGCCGGCGACGGAGACGAAGAACAGCACCGTGGCCCAGCCCCAGGACAGCGCGAGCCGGCAGCCCACCGCGACCACGAGCGCGATCGCCGCGGTGACCAGCCACGCCTTCGGCTGCTCGATCGCGTCGATCAGATCCAGCAGCACCACGGGCGAGAAGACCTCGGTGACCGGTTTGCCCGCGCCGTCCGCGGCGGTGAAGAACACCGAAGCCATCGCCGCGGCGAACCAGACCCAGGCCGCGATCCCGGCCGTCCGCAAGGCCGCGTACCCGTCGCGCGCGACCGTGCCGGATTCCTGCGGCGGCACCAGGAACGACGCGAGCAGCAGGGAGCCGACGCAGACGACCGAAGCCGCGTCCGCCAGCACGCGCACGACACCGAGGCCGTAATGCGTGACCACACCTGGATCGGGCAGCCCCGCGATGACGTAGGTGGCTCCGCCAGTGACCGCGACCAGGGCGACCGCGAGAACCGCGGCGAGGATCACACTGACCGCGAGCAGTGGCAGGACGCTGGTCTTGCGCCGGGAGGGGACTTCGAGCTCCACGGTACGAGAGTAGGCCCGGCTCAAGACGCGGCTGTGGCCGCGGTGACCTCGCGGTGACGTGCGCGACCTGCGCCGACGGCCGCGGGCGCGATCAACGCGGCGAGGAAACCGACCACGATGAAAGAAACGGACAACGTCGTCAGCTGGGCGAGCCCACCGATCACCGGTGGGCCGGCGAGAAAGCCGCTGTACGCGATCGTGGTGACGAACGCGATCTCGCGTTCCCCACCGCTGTCGTCGTCCCGCTTCCCGGCCGCGCCCGCTAGACCGAGCGCGATCGGGAACGACGCGGCCAGCCCCGCGCCGGCGAGACCGAATCCCGCGTACGCGAAGCCGGCGACCGGCACGACCGCGGCGACGACCAGCCCCAACCCGGCGAGCGCGGCTCCTGCGACCAGCGTCCGCGTCGCCCCGAAGCGGTTCTGGACCCAGGCGCCGCCCAGCCGCGTCAACGCCATCGTCAGCGAGAACCCGGAGAACGCGAGCGCGGCCGCCGCTTGGTCCACGTGTTGCACGGTGACCAGCAGCAACGCGGACCAGTCGGAACTGGCACCCTCCGCGACCGCGGAGCACAACGCGATCGCCGCGAGCAGCCACAGCACGGGCCGGCGGATGGGGGCCACACGTGCCGCTGGCCGCGTCTGTTCCGCGCGCGGCGCCGACCGGGGAAGGCCGGGCAGCACGATCAGCAACGCGACCAGGATGACGACGGCCGCGACGACGAAATGCCGCAACGGGGACCAGTGCTGCGAGGCCGCGAGACCCGCCGCGGCGGATCCGATGAGACCGCCGAAGCTGAACCCCGCGTGGAAGACCGGCATGATCGCGCGCCCGGCGCGCCGCTCGACACCGACCGCGGCGATGTTCATCGACACGTCCAGCGCACCGACCGACGCGCCCAGGCCGAACATGACAAAACCGAGCGCGACCACCGAACCGGCGGCACCCACGAAGGGCAGGATCACGCAGGACAGCAGTGTCGAGGCGACGATCGCGGCGCGGGCGCCGAACCGCTCGACGAGATGCCCGGACATCGACGCGGCAATCACCATCCCGATGCTCGCGCCGAGCAGCGCCAGGCCCAGCGAACCCGGTGCGGCGTGCAGCCGTTCCGCGAGCGCGGGGACGCGGGGCGCCCAGGTCCCGTAGACCGCGCCGTTGAGCCCGAACACCACGAACACCGCGGCCCGGTTGCCGACCATCGCGCCCACCTCCTTGCTCCACCTTGACTTAAGCGCTTCAGAAAGTCCAGCTGTTTACACTGGCCCAATGACAGGTCGGCGACGCCCGACGCTCGACGACGTCGCCGACGCCGTCGGCGTCTCCCGGGCAACCGTGTCCAACGCGTACAACCGCCCGGACCAGCTTTCGGCCCAGCTGCGCGAAGAAGTGCTGCGCGCGGCGAAGCGGCTCGGATACACCGGACCGAACCCGATCGCGCGCAGCCTCGCGACGAAACGCACCGGCGCCATCGCGTTCATGCTGGACGCTGGCCTGTCCGCGGCGTTCTCCGATCCGGCACTGTCGATCACCCTGGACGCGCTCGCCGCCACGGTCGATCCCGAAGGACACGCGCTGCTCCTGCTGCCGGGCGGGGACAACGGCGGTCCGCGCGCGGACCGGGTGCTGGCCGCGCAGGCGGATCTCGCGGTCGCCTACGCGCTCGCCGACGGGGCGCCCGCGCTGCGCGCCGTCCGGCAGCGGCGGCTGCCCCTGGTGGTGATCGACCAGCCGTTCGTTGCCGGGGCCGCGCGGGTGGGCACGGACGATCGGGGCGGGGCGGTCGCCGCCGCCCGGCACCTGCTCGAACTCGGGCACCGGAGGTTCGGAATCCTTTCCGCCCAATGCCTTTCGGCGCCGCGGGGTGGTCCGTTGACCGCCGACGAGGCCGCGCGGTCGCTGTTCCGCGACAACCGGGAACGGCTCGGCGGCTATCTCGACACGCTACGCGAGGCTGGCGTGTCCGGTGACGACGTGCCGATCTGGGAAGTGTCAGGGCTTTCGCGGGAGCACGCGATGGTCGCCGCGACCGCGCTGCTCGACCGGCCGTCGCCACCGACGGCGTTGCTGTGCATGTCCGACGAGCTGGCGCTGGGCGCGATCACGGCCGCGAAGGAGCGAAGGCTGTCCGTTCCGGACGACCTGTCCATCGTCGGTTTCGACGACACCCAGGCCGCACGCTGGTCGGAGCCGCCGCTAACGACGGTCCACCAGGACTTGGTACGCAAGGGAAAGCTGGCCGGCGAGCTCGTGCTGCATCTGCTCGCCGGGCATCGTGCCCCGGCGCCGACCACTTTGGACGTCGAACTGATCGTCCGCGGATCGACCGCGCCCGCGCACTAGCAGACGGTTCTCGCCCCCACAACGGATTCTGCGGAATTGTGGACAACGATGGCCCGATCGAGGGAACGAAATCTACTTATCCACAGAAGTAAAAATGCCTGCTGACATTCGCTTGCCGAACCGCCATTGTTGAGTTCGTCAGCGCCGCGGCAGTCAGCCGGGCCACCATTCTCCAGGGGAGAGAAACATGAACCTGCGTGCATATCTGCCGCGAATCTTCGTTATCGCCACGCTCGGCCTGCTGGCCGGGTCAGGAGTCGCGCAGGCGGACCCGGGACGCCCCGAGAACAGCTGTGAGCGGGGCGAGTTCTGCGTGTGGACCGGCGAGGCCTACGCCGATGTCATGCAGCGCATCGATTTGCGTACGGCCAATCCGGAGGAATGTCTGGTGCTCCCCGGCGAGGTCGAAGCCAGATCGTTCGTCAACCAGCTGGACCGGGACGTCACGGTGTACCAGGACGCCGAATGCACGACCGAAGGCGATTTCACCACCTATCCAGGACACGGCACTTTCGTTCCCCGGGCGCCATTCGTGGTGCGCGCGGTGAAGATCTGGGACATGGCCTAGCCCCTGGTGTTCTGACGTGGCGGCCGGCCGCCGCTCCTGGGGACTCACTGTCCGGTGGCCGAGCCGTCCTGGGGCCGTTCTCCCTGGACGGCCCCTGCCCGCGGGTGCACCGCACCGCCCCAGTTTCCACGGTGCACCCGCGGGTTTCCCAAGCCTCGACCGGACTTCGCGTGTGGACCTTCGCGTGGCTGATCCCGTCCTGGCGCGGGTCCGCTATGACGTGGGTTGGTCCGGACCGGCTTCGCGGTGTGCGCGGAGTTCGTCGCCGGGGAGCGCCTTCGCGGGTTTGGCCAGGACAGCCCTGATCTCGGCCGGGTCGGCTTTCGGTGTGCGGTCCTCGGTGAGCAGTCCGTTGCGCTCCTGCTCGGTGTCGGTGAGCTGGGTATAGCAGAACCCGGCCAGGGCAGGTGAATCGAGTACGGCGGTGACCAGGTCGTCGAGTTTGCGCACCAGGTCGGCGCTGTCCGTCACGGTCGAATAGCCGAACCAGTTCTCACCTTCCGCGGCGGCGTGGGTGAGTCCGCCGAACTCGGTCAGCATCACGGGCCGTCCGGGATCGATGTCACCGAGCACGAGCCTGCGGCCGCCAGGGCGGCCGGTCGCGAGGGTTTTGCGGAGCGAGTCGAAGTCACCGTAACGAGCACGAAGGGACGAACCCGTGGGCGCGTAGTCATGAACGCCGTAGATATCCGCTTCGGCGATTTCCCAGCCGTCATTGGCGATTACCGGACGAGAGGGGTCGATGGCCTTGGTGAGGTGATACAACGAGCGGGCGAAATCGGCCTGTGCGGGCGAAAGGGTTACGTCGGGCACGCCCCAGCTTTCGTTGAGCGGCACCCAGGTGACGATGCATGGATGGCTTCGGTCCCGGCCGAGGATCTCCAGCCACTCGCGGGTCAGCCGTTCGACGGCGGTGGGTCCGAACTCGTAGGCGTTCGCAGTCTCACCCCAGACGAGCAAGCCCAAGCGGTCACACCAATAGAGGAAGCGTGGATCCTCGACCTTCTGGTGCACCCGCATACCGTTGAAGCCGAGTTCCTTGATGAGCTCGACCTCCCGGCGGAGGGCCCGCGCGTCCGGTGCGGCCAAATGCGACTGCGGCCAGTAGCCCTGTTCCAGTGCGAGGCGGGGAAAGTACGGCAGGTGATTGAGCAGGAACCGGCCGTCGGCTGTGCCGACCTCGCGCAGTCCCAGGTAACTGCTGACCTCATCGACCGGGCCGTCATGCGGGCGCACTTCGACGGTGGCGTCGACCAGTCGCGGATGCTCGGGCGCCCACAGCAACCGCATCCGGTCCTGGCCGTGGCGTAAGGCCGGGACTGCGACGTCGAAGGTGAACCTGCTGCCGTCAACGCGCACCGACTGATCAGCCAGGATCTCGCCCTCGTGCCGAAGGACGACGCGCACGGTGGCGGCCGCGGCGGACAGTTCGCCATCACACCGGACCGCCGCACGAACGAGATCGGGCGTCCAGTGCAACTCCGTCAGGTGCACGGCGGGGACGACCTCGGCCCACACCGGTTGCCAGATCCCGGTCGTCCGGTGATACCAGATGTCGTGCGGCTCGGTGCGCCAGTCCTGTTTGCCGCGCGGCTGGGCGGCGTCGTCCGGCCTGTCCTCCGCACGAACCACAATGGCCTGTTCGCCCGGGCGCAGTGTTTCGGTGATGTCGAAGGAGAAAGGAGTCTGCCCGCCAGTGTGCTCGCCGACGTGGATCCCGTTGACCCACACCGACGCGCGGTAGTCCACCGCGCCGAAGTGCAGCAGGAGCCGGAACCCGGGTACCGGCGGCGGGGTCTCGATCTCCCGGTGGTACCAGACGACGGTGTGCGGCCCCGGATCGTGCACACCGGAAAGTTCCGACTCCGGCGGATAGGGCACGGTGATACGCCGGTCGAAGCCCGCGGGATCGGCGTGCCACCCATGGGACCGGCCGCGATCGTTGTCGTCGAACGCGAAATCCCATTGCCCGCACAGGTCGATCCAGCCCTGCCGGACCAGTTGCGGGCGCGGGCAGACGTGCTCGGGTTCGACCTCGATCATGACCGGCACCCTACGCAACCACATGTGCCCTAGCGAGTCATTGAGCCCGAGGAGGTGTCGTTGCTACTGTGTCCCGGTGACTGCCGGGTCGGCGCAAAGCCGTGAGCGGACAGGATTCCCGGCCGCTCCGTGATCCTCCGGTGGGCCAGAGGCCCGCCCGCCTTCTTTGTATTTCCCTTTTCCTGGGATGGCGAAAGGAGGTGAAACATGTCCCAGTCCACGCAGTGGCGTGAGTTTATCGCGGAGCACAGTGACGGCCGAGTGGTCAGTGCGACGGTGACCAAGGTGCTGCCGTTCGGCGCGTTCCTCGAAGTCGCGCCCGGAGTCCACGGGTTGCTACCGCAATCCGACTGGAAGACCGAGCCGCGGTCGGGTTCGACGATTCCGGTCCGGATCGCAGAGATCGACGTCGAGAAACGGCGCATGAGGTTCGTGGCCGCCTAACCGCGGAAAACGACGGTGCGGAGGCAGGTTGACGCTGCCTCCGCACCCGCCCAGCCTATCGATGCGACCTTCCGGCGCAGGCCGTTCGAGCGCGACCGCGGCCCTGGCCCGAGTCAGCTTGCGCTATTGCTCGGCTCAGTTCAGCTCGCACTAGCCCGGTTCGGATTGGCTTGTCATAGCCGCAGCTCACGTCGGCTCACGCTGGGCCGCGGCTCGGGTCAGCTTGCCCTAGCCGCAGTTCGCGTCGGCTGGCGCCAGGCCCGGGTCGGCTTGCCCTGGCTGTGACTCAAGTGAGGTCACGACGGCTCCGACTCAAGTCAGCTCTCGCTCGCCCCGGCTCAAGGTAGCTCGCGCTGGCGCCCGGCTCGGGGTCGTTCAAGCAAGCCACCGCGGTCAGCTTGCCCCTGGCAGTAGCTCAAGTCGGCTCACGCCGGCTGGCGCCGACCACGGCTCAAGATCGGCTCGCGCGAGCCACCGGCTGGGTCAGCTGATGTCGGCGACGACGCACGTGATGTTGTCCGGGCCGCCGCCGGCGTTGGCCAGTTCGACCAGGTGCAGCACCACGGCATCGGGATCGGTGACCGAGCCCAGGGTCTCCTCCAGCACGTCCGGCGGCACGACATCCGACAGGCCGTCCGAACAGATCAGGTACCGGTCGCCGGCCTTGACGTCGACGGCGAAGACGTCGGGGTCGGCATGGCCGCCGCTCTGCAGTGCGCGCGTGAGCACAGACCGGCTGGGGTGGGTCATCGCGGCCTCCGGCGTGATCCGGCCCTGGTCGACCAGCTCCTGCACCACCGTGTGGTCCCGGGTGATCTGCTCCAGCTCGCCGTCCCGCAGCCGGTAGGCCCGGGAGTCCCCGACGTGCGCCACCACGAACCTGCTGCCATCCCACAGCATCGCGGTCAGCGTGGTGCCCATACCGAGCAGCGCCGGGTCCTCCTCCGCGAGGTCGGTCAAGCGCTGAACCGCGTCGGTCACCGTCTCCGTCAGTGCCTCGGCAGGATCGAGCTCACCGGCTCCGAGCCGCTCGCCCAGCTCGGTGACCGCGGCGATCGCCGCCGAGCTGGCGACCTCGCCCGCGACATGCCCACCCATGCCGTCGGCGACGGCGAGCAGCTGCGAACTGGTGTAAACCGAGTCCTCGTTCGCATCCCGCCGCTGACCGACATCGGTGGCGACGGCATACCGGAGCGTCAGTGACCCACTGGGTTCCATACGTGAAGTAAAGCAGTGGGCGATCGGCGGCGGCACCGGCCTCACCCCCGCTGACCGGGGGACAGCCCATGCCGCAAGATCGTCAGTCCGGGCAGTGTCGGCAGCGCCCCGGCCAGGCGCGATCGGAAACCGTCATACCGGACGACGACGGCACGCCTACGCTGGTCGTCGTGGCCGATCCCCTGACCCACATCCGGGCAGCCGACATCGCCGACCTGTCCCGGCTGCGCGAGATCGAGCGCTCGGCGGGCGAGATCTTCCGCGACATCGGCATGGCCGCCATCGCCGACGACGAGCCCCCGACCGTCGAGACACTGGCCCGCCACCAATCCGCCGGGCTCGCGTGGGTCGCCGTCGACACCGACGACCAGCCAGTCGCATACCTGACCGCCGAGCCGATCGACCGGAACTGGCACATCGAGCAGGTCTCGGTGCACGCCGACCATGCCCGGCGCGGGATCGGCCGGGTGCTGCTGGAGCACACCGCCCGGCGCGCCATGGTGGCCGGGACGCCGGCACTGACCCTGACCACCTTCGCCGACGTGCCATGGAACGCGCCGTACTACGAACGGCTCGGCTTCCACCGCCTGCCGGACGCCACGCTGGCGCCGGGCCTGCGAGCCATCCGCCGCCACGAGACCGAACTCGGCCTTGACGCCTGGCCACGCGTCGCGATGCGCCGCGACCTGGGGCCCGGCTAGCACACGAACCCTGCACGCCGCGTCGCCATACGCCGTGACCCGTGACCCGTGACCCGTGACCCGTGACCCGCTAGGACACAAACCCTGCACGTCGCCATCCTCCGCGACCTGCGGCCTGGCTAGCACACGAACCCTGCACGTCCCGTCGGCACGCAACGCGATCTGCGACCCACCAGGACACGAGCCCCGCACGCCGCGTCGCCATATGCCGCGACCTCCGGCTCGGCTAGGACACGAACCGTGCATGTCGCCACGCACCGCGACCTGCGACCCGCTGGGACATGAACCCTGGACGCGGCCACAGCGTCGTCGCAGGTGTCCCCACATCGACCCCGACGCGTCAACCTCCCGGCCCGGGCCGCTTCCGGTGAACGGTTAACCTGCGAAGGTGCTCGTGCTGCTGCCCCCTTCCGAGACCAAGGCCCCCGGCGGCGACGGCCCACCGTTGAACCTCGACGAGCTCTCGCACCCTGAGCTCACCCCGGTCCGCCGGAAGCTGGCCGACGCGCTCGTCGACCTCGCCGCCGACGTGCCCGCCAGCCTCGACGCGCTGGAGCTGTCGCCGCGACAAGAGGACGAAGTCGCCCGCAACGCCGCACTGTGGTCCGCACCGACGGTCCCCGTGCTCGAGCGCTACACCGGCGTCCTCTACGACGCGCTCGACATCGGCAGCTTCACCAAAGCCCAGCGTGCCAAGGCGCAACGACGCCTCGCCGTCGCATCGGCACTGTTCGGCATCGCGCGCGGCGAGGACCGCATCCCCGCCTACCGTCTCTCCGGCGGCAGCTCACTCCCCGCGCTCGGCGCGCTGCGGACACTCTGGCGCCCCGTCCTCGAACCGGTCTTCGCCGGCATGGACGAGCTGATCGTGGACCTCCGCTCGGGCGCCTACGCGGTGCTGGCCCGGATCCCCTGCTCGGTGACCGTCCGCGTGGTCACCGCGACCGGCAGGACGATCAGTCACCACAACAAGGCGTACAAGGGAAAACTCGCCGCCACCCTCGCGAAGGGTACCCGTGAACCGTCCACTGTGGAGGGTCTGCTCACGGCGGCGTCGAAGGCCGGCTTCGACGTGAGGCGCACCGGCGACCACGAGATCGACCTCGTCATCGTGCACTGAACCGCTCCGGCGCGTACGCCGCGAGATCCAGCGACGGCGTCGAGCCGAGCGCCAGATCCGCAATCAGCGTGCCCGAGAAGGGCGCGAGCGTCAGCCCACTCGGGCCGAAACCCGAGGCGACCAGCACATCGGGATGTTTGGTGAGCGCGCCCAGCAGCGGCAAGCCGTCCTCCGACGCCGGCCGGAAACCGATCCGGGTCTCCACCAGTGTCGCGTCGGCCAGGCCCGGTGCGACCGACAGCGCATGCTCGAGCACCTCGCGCTGCCCCTCCGCTGTCACGCGGTAGTCGAACCCCGAGCCGGTCTCCCGCGTCGCACCCGCGACCACCCGCGAACCCGGAAACGCCAGCAGGTAGTGGCTCGACACCGGCAGCACGACGGGCCACGGCCCGGTGTCCACACCTGGCAGCTCGAAATGGCTGATCTGCCCGCGCTGCGGCGTCACACCCAGCGACACGCCGAGCGGCGCGACCAGCTCCGTGCTCCACGCTCCCGCCGCGACGACGATCTTGTCCGCGACCAGTACCGAACCGTTGACCTGCACCTGGCCGCCGTTCAACGAGACCTCGCCGGACACCAGCTCGACGCCCCGCTTCGCCGCCGCGGCAAGCAAAGCGTCCCGCAGGCGCCGCCCGTCCACGCGACCGCCGCCCGCGACATGAACCGCACCCAGCTCCGGCGCCAGCGCCGGGAACAGCTCCCGCGCCTGATCGAGCCGCCGCACCTCGCCGGCCACCGGCGATGACGACGCCCGCGCGCTGATCCGCTCATAAGCCTCGTCCAACTCGGCGGGATCCGCGGAGACGACCATGCCGCCGACGACCTCGAACGACGAGTCGGTCACCCCGTCCTCGGCCAGTTCCTCGACCAGCGTGCGGTAGTAAACCGCCGCGACCGACGCGATGCGATACAGCTCCTCCCCCGCCCGCGAGGTCCAGGGGCACACGATGCCCGCGCCGGCCGCCGTCGCGACTCCGGTGCGCCCGGCGTCCACGACCACGACCTCCGCGCCTCGCCGCGCCAGCTGGTGAGCGGCGCTCGCGCCCGCGATTCCCGATCCGATGACGGCTACCCGCATGATCGCCAGTCTCCGGCAAATCGGTTGCGCGCGCACCGGCCGATCGCCCATGCTCATGCCCTCGACGGAAGAAAGGAGGCGCGCTCATGGCCGTTCCCGTGCTGGACCGTGCCCTTTCCCATCCGTTCGCCCCACGCCGCTGAGACGCGCCCGGTGGGGCACCTCGCGAGGAGAACCCCACCCGTGCGTGACAAACGCCGTCGTTTCGACGAAGACACCTACACCCGCCGCGGCCGCCTGACCGAATACGAACGCGCTCGTCTGGCTGATGAAGACGAAGACAAGGTCCCCGGCGACGGGGACCGCTACTCCACCTGGGACACCGGCGAGCGCGGCCCGGAGCCGTACCCGGACTGGGTCGTCACCGACCTCGCCGCCGTCGACACCGAGCTCGGCATCCTCAAGACCGGCAAGGAAGCCGACGTGCACCTGGTGCGCCGCGGGGTGCCCGATAGCGCACGGGAATGCCTGCTCGCCGCGAAGCGTTACCGCTCCGGCGAACATCGCCAGTTCCATCGTGACTCGGGCTACCTCGAAGGACGCCGGATGCGCCGTTCGCGGGAGACCCGTGCCATGGCCAACCGCACATCCTTCGGCCGCAACCTCATCGCCGAGCAGTGGGCGGTGGCCGAGTTCGCCTCGTTGAGTCGCTTGTGGACAATCGGGCTGCCGGTACCGTATCCGGTGCAGCGCAACGGGACCGAGCTGCTGCTGGAGTTCCTCGGCGACGAGGACGACAACGCGGCCCCGCGGCTGGCGGAGCTGCGGCCGGGCGAGGACCAGCTGGCAGACCTGTGGTTCCAGGCCGAGAAGGTGCTGGAGCGGCTGGCCGTGGAAGGTCTCGTGCACGGTGACCTGTCCGCCTACAACATGCTCGTGCACGACGGCAGGCTGGTGCTCATCGACCTGCCGCAGATGATCGACGTGTTCGCCAACCCCGGCGGCGCCGGCTACCTGGCACGTGACGTGACGAATCTCGCGGGCTGGTTCGCCGGCAAGGGTCTGGACATCGATGTGCCGGGCCTCGTCGGCAGCCTGTCCGAACGGGCCGGTCTCCGGTGAGCACGACGGCTCAGGTAGACTTTCCCAAGACCGCAACCGGCGGCGTGGACAGGTGTTGTTCTTCGCGGCCAAGCCAGCCCGACAGGCTCGCGGTAATCCACCCACCAACGGCGCACCGAATGCGCCGGGTCCGTCCCTGTGAACGCCCAGGACAACACTGCGCCCTGCTCGAAGCGGGCAGTTGGGCCTCCTTGCGACGTACCACGTCCGAGAGGCAGTTAGTGAGCATCGCTTTCGAGTCCACTTCGGTGACCTCGTTCGAAGACTTCAACCTTCCGCAGTCGCTGCTGACGGCGCTGCGGGAGCAGGGGATCGAAGCCCCGTTCCCGATCCAGTCGGCCACCCTTCCCGACGCGCTCGCCGGGCGTGACGTGCTGGGCCGCGCGCAGACCGGTTCCGGCAAGACGCTGGCCTTCGGCCTCGCGTTGCTGGGCCGGCTGGGTGGCGGCAAGGCACGGCCGAAGCGCCCGCGCGCGCTGGTGCTCGTGCCCACCCGTGAGCTGGCGATGCAGGTCGCCGACGCGCTCACCCCGCTGGCCAGGTCCATGAACCTGTGGTGCCGCACGGTCGTCGGCGGGATGGCCTTCACCCGGCAGGCCGATGTCCTCAACCGGGGCGTCGATCTGCTGATCGCCACCCCGGGCCGGCTGTCGGACCACGTCCGGCAGGGCACCTGTGTGCTCTCCGATGTGAACTTCGTCGCTCTCGACGAGGCCGACCAGATGGCGGACATGGGCTTCCTGCCGCAGGTCCGGGAGATTCTCGACCTGACCTCGCCCGGCGGGCAGCGGCTGCTGTTCTCCGCCACGCTGGACGGTGACGTCAAGAAGCTCGTCGACCGCTACCTGACCGACCCGGTCGAGCACTCGGTCGCGCCGGTCACCGCGAGCGTGGACACCATGGACCACTTCGTGCTCCAGGTGTCCCACCAGGACAAGCAGGCCGTCGTCACCGAGATCGGCGCCCGCGAGGGCCGCACGATCATGTTCGTGCGCACCAAGCACCATGTCGACCGGCTCGCCGAGCGCCTGCGCGCGAAGGGTGTCGCGGCGGGTGCGCTGCACGGCGGCAAGACCCAGGGGCAGCGCAACCGCGTGCTCGCCGACTTCAAGGAAGGCCACACCCCCGTGCTGGTCGCCACCGACGTCGCGGCCCGCGGTATCCACGTCGACGACGTGAGCCTGGTGCTGCACGTCGACCCGGCGGCCGACCACAAGGACTACCTGCACCGGGCGGGCCGCACGGCCCGCGCGGGCGCGTCCGGCACCGTGGTCACGCTGGTCACGCACGACCAGCGCCGCACGGTGCGGCGGATGACCGACCGCGCCGGGGTGCGCGCCGAGTCGGCCGTGGTGCGGCCTGGGGACGCGGAGCTGACCCGGATCACCGGTTCCCGCGAGCCCAGTGGCGTGCCGGTGCCCGAGCGTCGTCGTGAGCCGCAGCCCCGCCGGGGCGGCGCGCCGCGCGGTGACCGTCAGGGCGGCGGCGGCCGTGGTGGCCGGGGCTTCGGCGGGCACCGTCAGGGCAGCTTCCGCGAGGGTGGCGCCCGTCCGCCGCGGCGGGACGGTCGTGGACCGGCGCGCCGCACGCGCGACTGATTTTCGCAGCTCACGGAGGCCATCGTCGAATGTGACGGTGGCCTCCACTGCGTTGCGGGACCGGCCTGAGACACTGCTGGGGTGGATGCAGCCCAGAAATCAGCGCCTGAGCAGGTTTTCGACTGGCTGGACGCGGAAGCGACCCGGCGCGCTGACGCGGGGCTGACCCGCAAGCTCCGGCCGCGGCCCGCGTCGAGCACCGAACTGGACCTGGCCGGCAACGACTATCTCGGGCTGGCGCGGGACAAGCGGGTCGCCGGCGCGGCCGCGGCGGCCGCGCTGCGCTGGGGTGCGGGTGCCACCGGCTCGCGTCTGGTCACCGGGTCGACCGAGGTGCACGCGGAGCTGGAGCACGAGCTGGCCCGGTTCTGCGGTTTCCAGGCGGCGCTGGTGTTCTCCTCGGGCTTCACCGCGAATCTCGGTGCGGTGACGGCACTTTCGGGCGCCGATTCGGCGATCGTGACCGACAAGTACATCCACGCTTCGCTCATCGAGGGCTGCCGGTTGTCCCGCGCCGGGATCGCCGCCGTCGCACACAGCGATGTCGCCGCCGTCAAGCACGCGCTCGCGACCCGGCGCACCGAACGCGCACTGATGGTCACCGACTCGGTGTTCTCCGTCGACGGCGATCTCGCGCCGCTGAACGACCTGTCAGGGGTCTGCCGGGAGCACGGCGCGGCGTTGCTCGTCGACGACGCACACGGGTTCGGCGTGCTCGGCGACGGTGGCCGGGGCGCCGTCCACGACGCCGGGCTCGCCGGCGCGCCCGATGTCGTGATGACCGTGACGTTGTCGAAATCCCTTGGCGCGCAAGGAGGTGCGGTGCTCGGCTCGCGCCGGGTGATCAAGCACCTCGTGGACACCGCGCGCAGCTTCATCTTCGACACCGGGCTCGCCCCTGCGAGCGCGGCCGCCGCGCTGGCGGCGCTGGGTGTCCTCAAAGCCGAGCCGGACCTGCCGGGCAAGGTGCTGGCGAACGCGACGCGGCTGTCCGAGCAGCTCGCCGACGCCGGTTTCCGGGTCAGCCGGCCCGACGCGGCGGTGGTCTCGGTGCAGGCCCCGTCGGCCGACGATGCCGTCAGCTGGGCAGCGGGCTGTGCCGAACAGGGCGTGCGGGTCGGCTGTTTCCGGCCGCCGTCGGTGCCCGACGGTATCTCTCGGCTGCGCCTTACCGCACGCGCGGACCTCAGCGAGTCCGATGTGGACACCGCGGTGAAGGTGATCAGCGCGTCCGCGCCGCCACGCGCCGCCACATCCTGATGTGCGGGATGCCGTCTTCCAGGAACTCGGCACCTTCGGGCACGTAACCGAACTTCGCGTAGAACCCCTGCGCGTACGTCTGCGCGTCGAGGACGCTGTCGGCGTCCCCGACGATCTCGAGCGCCTCGGTCATCAGCTGTGCGGCCAGACCGCGGCCACGGGCACGCTCGGCGGTCACGACTCGCCCGATGCGGTAGTGCTCCCCCTCGTCCAGCACCCGCAGGTAGGACTCGATGCCCTGTTCACCGGCCGACCACAGGTGCCGGGTGGTGGGCAGCAGATCCCGCCCGTCGAGCTCGGGATAGGGGCAGTTCTGTTCGACGACGAACACGTCGACGCGCAGTCGCAGCAGGTCGTAGAGCTGGCTCGTGGTCAGCCCGGGTCCGGTGACGTTCACCGGTCCTTGCTACCAGAGGAGACCACGCTGCTGGGACTGCGCCCTGATGTCGTCGGCGTAGGTGGACACCCGCGTGTACACGCCGGGCTTGCCGGCCTTCGCGCAGCCGTCGCCCCACGAGACGATGCCGATCAAGGTGTCCCCCACGACCAGCGGGCCGCCGGAGTCGCCCTGGCAGGCGTCGATCCCGCCGTCCGGATAGCCCGCGCAAACCATGCTGTTCGCGTCGTAGTTGCCGTAGCTGGACAGGCAGCTGGAGTCGCTGACCACCGGGACGACCGCGCTGCGCAGCGACGTCGCGCGGGCGCCGCCGTCGCTGGTGCGGCCCCAGCCGACCACGGTCGCCTTGGTGCCGGTGGCGTACATCGACGTGTCGGACCGGCCGGGCAGCGAGACCGCCTGGTACGGCAGCTGCCGGTCGAGGTTCAGCACCGAGACGTCGTCACCCTTGCCGGGATCGGAGAAGCCCGGCTCCGTCCACACCCGGGTGACGCGCGCGACCACCCCGTCCTTGCCGTCCTTCTGCTGGCGCCCGGCGACGACCCGCACGTCCGCCTGGGACACCGCGGCCGCGCAGTGCGCCGCCGTCGCGACCGCCGACGAGCTGACCAGCACGCCCCCGCAGAACTGGTTTCCCTTGGCGTCGGTGAGGAACACCGCGTACGGATAGTCCTTTATGGACGCCTCGGTGCCGCCGACGATGCGCGGCTGGACCTGCGGCGCCGGCGCGGGCGGCTCGGTGCCGCTCGTCGCCGCGACGGCCGCGACCGGCAGCGACACCGCGGCAGCCGCCGCGGCCGCGAGCAGGAAACGGAACTTTCGGTCCCGCCGGGCGTGTTTTGCCATGGAAGTGCCCCCTCTACCGGATCCAGCCATCGTTGTCGCGCTCGGCGTTCACAGGACTCCGGCGCGTAAGATTGCAGCGTCGTCACAGTAGTGGACAGACCTTCGACTTGGTGTCACTGAATCGGGTGGTCTCGCCCATCTGCCGAGCTGAGCGTCGTGTGGACCGGCAGGTGACCATTCCCCCGGCGGGTGAGGGAACAACAGCCGTCATGGGACAGTTCATGCAGGAGGATTGTGCCCACGGCGAAGGATGACAACGTGCCCCACTACGACCTGGTGATCGTCGGTACCGGCTCCGGGAACTCGATTCTCGATCCGCGCTTCGCCGACTGGAAGACGGCGATCGTCGAGAAGGGCGTCTTCGGGGGCACCTGCCTCAACGTCGGCTGCATCCCGACCAAGATGTTCGTCTACACCGCGGACGTCGCCGCGACGCCGTCGGCCAGCAGCCGGCTCGGCGTGGACGAGGAACTGCTCGACGTGCGGTGGCGTGACATCCGCGACCGCATCTTCGGCCGCATCGACCCGATCGCGGCCGGTGGCCGGGAATACCGGCAGAACCACGCCGACAACGCCAACGTCACCGTCTACGCGGGCGAAGGCCGCTTCACCGGGCACAAGGAGCTGACCGTCCAGCTCGGCGACCGCACCGAGACGGTCACCGCGGACCGGTTCGTGCTCGCCGCGGGTGGCCGTCCGGTCGTGCCGGACATCGAGGGGCTCGACGAGGTCGGCTACCACACCTCGGACACCGTGATGCGGCTCGACAAGCTGCCGTCGCGGCTGGTGATCGTGGGCAGCGGGTTCATCGCGGCCGAGTTCGCGCACGTCTTCGCGTCGTTCGGGGTCGAGGTCACCGTCATCGCGCGCTCGGGTGCGCTGCTGCGCAACGAGGACGAGGACATCAGTGCCCGGTTCACGGAGCTCGCGGGCAACCGGTTCGACGTCCGGCTGAACCGGAAGACGCGGCGGGTACGGCGGACCGAATCCGGTATCGAGCTGGAGCTGGACGGCGGCGAGACCGTCGAGGCGGACGAGCTGCTCATCGCGACCGGCCGGCGCCCCAACTCGGACCTGCTCGACGTCGCCGCGACCGGAGTGACCACAGTGGACGGTGGGCGCGTGGTCGTGGACGACTACCAACAGACCTCTGTGGACGGTGTCTACGCTCTCGGCGACCTGTCCTCGCCGTACGAGCTGAAGCATGTCGCGAACCACGAAGCCCGTGTGGTGCAACACAATCTGCTGCACCCGGACGAGCGGATCAAGGCGGACCACCGGTTCGTGCCGCACGCGGTGTTCAGCTCGCCGCAGATCGCGTCCGTCGGCCTCACCGAGGCACAGGCCCGCGAGCGCGGGGTGAAGTACGTGACGTCCAAACAGGACTATGCGGGAATCGCGTACGGCTGGGCGATGGAGGACACCACCGGGTTCGCGAAGCTCTTGGCGGATCCCGAAACCGGGCAGCTGCTGGGCGCGCACATCATCGGCGCGCAGGCGTCGACGGTGATCCAGCCGATCATCCAGGCGATGAGCTTCGGCCTCGACGCGCACACCATGGCGCGCGGCCAGTACTGGATCCACCCGGCGATGCCTGAGCTGATCGAGAACGCGCTACTGGGCTTGAAAATCGGCTGACGCGGTCGCGATCGAGGTCTAGACGTACCGCGGGCGGCCCGCCATGAAGCCGAACACCGCCTGCGCGGCGACGACGACCAGCAGCATCGCGAACGGTACCGTCCAGCCGCCCGTCAGATCGTGCAGGAGGGCGAACAAGAACGGGCCCGCGGCCGCGAACAGGTAGCCGATCCCTTGTGCCATCCCGGAAAGCCGGGCGGTGTCACCACCGGTGCGGGCCCGCAGCGCGATCGTGGTCAGCGCGAGCGAGAACACGGCCATCCCCAGCCCGAGCAGCACCGACCACACCAGCGGGGCCGCGCTGGGCGCGGCCATCACGCCGAGCACGCCGGAGAACCCGCAGACACACAGCGCCAGGATCCACCAGCTTTCGGTGCCCGTCCGGGCGGCCAGCGGCGGCACGATCAGGCTCACCGGCAGGCCGATGATCGAGGCCAGGCCGAGCAGCAGGCCGGCTTCGCCACGGCTGATGCCCGCGTCGATGAACACCTGCGGCAACCAGCCCATGACGATGTAGGCGAGGCAGGCCTGCAGCCCGAAGAAGAGCGTCACGATCCAGGCGAGCCGGTTGCGCAGGAACGAGCGAGGCGTGGTCTCCGGCGAGTCCGCGCCGTGGCCGGTGGCCGGCCGCGTCCGCGCGACGGCGAGCCAGACGACCAGCGCCAGCCCGGACAGCGCGGCCCAGCTGGCGAGCCCCGGCCGCCAGCCACCGAACGCGTCGTCCAGCGGCGGGGTCACCGCCGAACCGAACGCGCCGCCCGCCTGCAGTGCCCCGGTGTAGAGGCCCGTGACCAGCCCGATCCGGGTGGCGAACGACTCCTTCACGACAACCGGCAGCAGCACGTTGGCCAGCGCGATCCCGGCCGTCGCGACGAGGGTGCCGCCGAGCACGATCAGCTGCCCGTCGAGCACCCGCAGGATCATGCCGCCGGTCAGCAGCACCAGCGCCGCGGTCACCGAGGGACCGATGCCGACCCGCTTGGCAACCCACGGCGCAGCCAGCCCGGCCGCGGCGAAGCACAGGCCCGGCAGCGTGGTCAGCGCGCCCGCCCAGGTCGCGGTCGCCCCGAGCGATTCCCGCATCTCGTCGAGCTCCGGACCGACGGCCGTCACCGCCGGCCGCAGGTTCAGCGCGGCGAGCACGACGGCCACCCCGAGCAGTCCGCTGCCGATCAGGACGCGGGGAGTTTGTTTCACCGATGTTTCGACCACGTCCGCTACTATGGCAGACATAGGATGATTGGGTGAAGGGACATTTGTCGTGCCGCTTGCCACAACGCGCCGCACAGGTCTCGTCGACCAGGTGATCGGCCAGCTGCGCGAGGCCATCGCCCAGGGCGAATGGCCCGTGGGCAGCCGGATCCCGACCGAAACCGAGCTGGTCGAGACGCTCGGCGTGGGCCGCAACACGGTTCGCGAGGCGATTCGCGCGCTCGCGCACAGCGGGCTGCTCGAAGTCCGGCAGGGCGACGGCACCTACGTCCGCGCCACCAGCGAGGTCTCCGGCGCCATCCGGCGGCTGGCCGGGACCGAGCTGCGGGAGGTGCTGCAGGTCCGGCGCAGCCTGGAGGTCGAGGGCGCGCGGCTGGCCGCCGAAGCGCGCACCGAGGAGGATCTGGCCAAGCTCACCGAGCTGCTCGCCGTGCGGGATCGCGCGCTGGACGAGGAGCCGTTCGAGGATTTCGTCCGCGCGGACGCCGAGTTCCACCTCATGGTCGTCCACAGTGGACATAACCGGCTGCTGGCCGAGCTGTACCTGGGGCTGACCGAAGCGGTCACCGCCAGCGTCGCCACGACGTCGCAGGACCACCTGACCGAGCGGGTCGAGATCGGGCACCAGGGCTTGCTGGACGCGATCGCCGACCGCGACCCCGCGCGCGCGGCGGCCGAGGCCGGCGGCTTCATCGATCAGCTGCTGCTCAGGGAAGAGTCAGAATCTCCGCGCCCGCGGGCGTGACCACCAGCGTGTGCTCGAACTGGGCCGTCCAGCTCTTGTCCTTCGTGGTGACCGTCCAGTCGTCGTCCCACACGTCGTAGTCGATCGAGCCGAGCGTGATCATCGGTTCGATCGTGAACGTCATGCCCTCCTCGATGACCGTGGTCACCGACGGGTCCTCGTAGTGCAGCACCGTGGGCGCGGTGTGGAAGGCGGGGCCGACGCCGTGCCCGGTGAAGTCCCGCACCACGCCGTAGCCGAACCGCTTGGCGTAGGCCTCGATGACCCGGCCGATCACGTTGAGCTGGCGGCCGGGCCGCACGGCCTTGATCGCGCGCATGGTCGCCTCGTGCGTCCGCTCGACGAGCAGCCGCGCCTCCTCCGGCACGTCACCGGCCAGGAAGGTCGCGTTCGTGTCGCCGTGCGCGCCACCGATGAACGCGGTGACGTCGATGTTGCAGATGTCCCCGTCCTCGATCACCGTCGAGTCCGGGATGCCGTGGCAGATCACCTCGTTGAGCGAGGTGCAGCAGGACTTCGGGAAGTTCCGGTAGCCGAGCGTCGACGGGTACGCCTTGTGGTCGAGCAGGAACTCGTGCACCACCTTGTCGACGTCGTCGGTGGTGTTGCCCGGCTTGACGGCCTTGCCGCCCTCCTCCAGCGCCTGCGCGGCGATCCGGCTCGCGACGCGGACCGCCTCGATGACCTCGGGGGTACGCACATCGCTGCCGTCGTACCGCTTCGGCGCCGGCTTGTCCACGTACTCGGGGCGCGGAATGCTGGCGGGAACGGGGCGGCGCGGCGTCTGCTCGCCAGGGTTCAGTGGAGCACGCAAAGGCATACGCCCAGCCTACGACTCAGAACAGGACCGTGGCGTAGCGGCCGACCTGCTGGAAGCCGAGGCGCCGGTAGGCGGTCAGCGCCGGGCCGTTGAACGAGTTCACATACAGGCTCGCCGTCCGGCCCATCCCGTTGATCAGCCGGTTCACCACGGCCGCCGTGCCGGCGGTGCCCAGGCCGTGACTGCGCCGGTCCGGGTGCACCCACACCCCCTGGATCTGCCCGACGTTGCGGGACAGCGCGCCGATCTCGGCCTTGAAGACGACCTCGCCACCCTCGAACCGGGCGAACGCGCGGCCGCCGGCGATCAGCTCGGCCACCCGGGCCCGGTAGCTCGCGCCACCGTCACCCGCGCGCGGGTCGACGCCCACCTCTTCGATGAACATCGAGATCGCCGCGGGCAGGTAGCGGTCCAGCTCATCGGGGCGGACCGGCCGCACCTGCGGATCCGGCGATACCGCGGGCGCGCCCTCCATGGCCATCAGCGGCTGGTCGGCGCGGACCTCGCGAGCCGGCCCCCACTCCGGCGCGAGCTCGTCCCACAGGCCCAGCACCTGGTCGGACGGACCGACCAGCGACGAGCAGATGCGCTGCTTGCGCAGGGCCCGGTCGGCGAACGAGCGCAGCGCGGAGGCGTTGCCGCGCAACGGGATCAGGTTCGGGCCGGAGAAGCAAAGCCCGGGCAGGCGGCTGGACCGGCTGCCCCGGTAGTCGGCGGCCCACAGCTCGCCGCCGAGTCGCCAAGGGTCCAGACCGGCGACCTCGACCCGGGCACTGACCATGCAACTCGCTACCGGATCGGCCGATAGGACGGCACGAACCGCGGGATAGTCCCGATCACCGAGCAGCCGTGCACCGGCAAGCCGCAACACAGGTCCAGATTGCCAGATGAACCCCGGTTACGGGAAACCGCGTCCGGTCAGGGCGCGCCGCGGTAGGTACCGAAGGTCCACTGGTTGCCCTCCGGATCGCGCGCGGTGAACGTGTGCGAGCCGAATTCGGTGTCGTGGAGCGGCTCGTCGATGTCCAGCCCGGCCTTCGTCACGCGGTCATGCACGGCGTCGACGTCGTCGGTCACGACGTACACCGCGTTGACGCCGGGCTTCATGTCGGCGTGCGTGCCGTCGGTGCACTTCGTGCTGCCGAGCATCACGCCGCCGCCCTCGGGCCAGCGGAGTTCGGCGTGCTGGACGTGGCCTCCTTCGCCGGGCACGACCAGCGCCTCCCGGAAACCGAAGACGTCGACGATGATGCGGATCGCGGCCGGGGCATCGTCGAAACGTAGGGCCGGCCACACAGTCGGTTGTGTCATGCCGTCAGTCTGCGGCGACGGGGGCGGCACCGTCTTGGAGGAATGGGAGCTCCTCGACGATCCAGACGCTGGGCGGGCAGCCGGCGAGAGCACGCCACTCGTTGGTCAGATGGGCCTGGTCGTAGTAGCCGCAGTCGGCCGCGAGCCCGGCCAGGTCGGTGTGACCGCACCGGAGCAGGGCGCCGGCGCGCTCGAACCGCAGCACGCGGGCGGCCTGTTTCGGGGAGAGCCCCAGCTCGCGGCGGAACCGTTCGGTGAAATGCCGCCGGCTCCAGCCGACCTCGTCGGCGAGCGTGCCGACCCGGACCCGTCCGGCGGCCGTGCGCAGACGCCGCCAGGCCCAGCCGACTTCCGGGGAGTGCGCGGTGTCGGCGGCTTCGGCCTGCAGGGTCTCGTCGAGGATGTCGAACCGGCGGTCCCAGCCGTCGGCCGACGCGAGTCGCTCGGGCAGCCCCGCCAGCCGTGGTGAGAGGTCGGCCAGGTCCACGACGTACTCGCTCAGGTCGGCCGCGGAGACCCCCAGCAGCGACGGCACGGCGAGCGGGTCGAGTTCGATGTGGATACCGGACTGGAACCGGTCCTGCCGGATGAGCGCGGGGCTGACGTGCATACCCCCGACGGGGGCGACCAGGTCCGCGGGCGCCTCACCGGCGCGCGGCATCCCCACCAGCCGGATCGGCTCGGCGAGGCTGATGATCAACGTGACGTGTCGCGACGGCAGCCCGCGATGCACGCCGAGCGTGACATCGTGCTGCGTGTACCCGATATAGCGCGAGACGAGCCGCCGCAGCCCCGGATGTGGCTGCCGGACGGCCCATTCGGCGCCTGGCATGGGCTCAGAACCGGGAGGTGTCCAGCTCGATGCCGAAGGGTTCGCCGATCTCGATCGGCATGCCGAACGGGACCCGGATGGTCTTGCTGTAGACCCCGTCGATCGGCTCGACGAACAGCGTGACCGCCGGGCCTTCATCATCGAGCTGGTCGATCAGCAGGTAACGCGGGATGGAACCGTGCGCGTAGGCCCATTTCTTCTTCGCCCGGTCGTGCCGGGCCGTGCTCTTCGAGGTGATCTCGACCGCGAGCAGCACATGCTCGGCGGGCACGGGATCGGAGTTGTGCGGGATGGCCGCCCGGGGCGCGACGCAGAAGTCGGGCACGTAGATGCCCCCGATCTGCCTGATGCCCACACCCTGCGTCTGGAAGATCCCGCAGTCGTCCGGGCAGCCGCCGATCAGCGCCCGGTGCACGAGGTCGGCGATCAGGTTGTGCGGTCCCCCTGGGGGCGGCGTCATGTGGATCCCCTCGACGGTCAGCTCCGGCCGCCATCCCTCGGGGACATCCAGTTCTCGCCAGGTATCCAGAAGGTAGTCCCAGCTCAGCGAGGTACCGACGACTGCGGTACTCATGGCCCACCCCGTTCCCTGCGCTCGGCTCCAGCTAAGGATAGCGGCAAAGGCGCACCCAACGCCTCAGCGGAAACAACCCTAACCAGCCGTGATCAGCCCGCTGACAGCTCAGCCGACGGTCACCACCGGCTCGCCCGAGCCTTCGGTGTCCCCGGCCTCCTCCGCGATGCGCATCGCCTCTTCGATCAGGGTCTCCACGATCTGGTGCTCGGGCACCGTCTTGATGACCTCGCCCCGGACGAAGATCTGGCCCTTGCCGTTGCCGCTGGCCACGCCGAGGTCCGCCTCGCGCGCCTCGCCGGGGCCGTTGACGACGCAGCCCATCACGGCGACCCGCAGCGGCACCTCCATGCCCTCCAGACCCGCGGTGACCTCGTCCGCCAGCTTGTACACATCGACCTGCGCGCGCCCGCACGACGGGCACGACACGATCTCCAGCTTGCGCGGCCGCAGGTTCAGCGACTGCAGGATCTGCGTGCCGACCTTGACCTCTTCGACCGGCGGCGCGGACAGCGACACCCGGATCGTGTCGCCGATGCCCTGGCGCAGCAGCGCGCCGAACGCGACGGCCGACTTGATCGTGCCCTGGAACGCCGGGCCCGCCTCGGTCACACCGAGGTGCAGCGGGTAGTCGCACTGCTCGGCGAGCAGCTCGTAGGCCCGCACCATGACGACCGGGTCGTTGTGCTTGACCGAGATCTTGATGTCGTGGAAGTCGTGCTCGGCGAACAGCGAGGCCTCCCACATGGCCGACTCCGCGAGCGCCTCCGGGGTGGCCTTGCCGTACTTCTTCAGCAGGCGGGGGTCGAGCGAACCGGCGTTGACGCCGATCCGGATCGGCGTGCCGTGATCCTTCGCGGCCTGCGCGATCTCCTTGACCTTGTCGTCGAACTTCTTGATGTTGCCCGGGTTCACCCGGACCGCGGCACAACCGGCCTCGATCGCGGCGAACACATACTTGGGCTGGAAGTGGATGTCGGCGATGACCGGGATCTGCGACTTCTTCGCGATCGCCGGCAGTGCCTCGGCGTCATCGGCCGACGGGCAGGCGACCCGCACGATGTCGCAGCCGGCCGCGGTCAGCTCCGCGATCTGCTGCAGCGTGGCGTTGACGTCCGCGGTCAGGGTGGTGGTCATCGACTGCACGGAGACCGGATGATCGCTGCCGACCCCGACCGCACCAACCTGCAGCTGACGGGTGGGACGACGGTCCGCGAGTACGGGCGGCGGAAGAGCAGGCATACCAAGCGCGACGCTCATCGAATCCTCTGCGACTGCCGAAGGGATGCGTACGTGCCCAGCCTACCTACTGCAGCCTGATCGGGTTGACGATGTCCGCCGTCACGGTGAGCAGGGTTACCGCCCCGCCGAGGAAGACGAGCACCATCGTGATCGCGGACAGTTTCGTGTAGTCGACCGGCCCGCCCGCGGCCTTGCCACGCAGCTTGAGCACCCAGTCGCGGACCCGTTCGTACCAGGTCACCGCGATGTGCCCGCCGTCGAGTGGCAGCAGCGGCAGCAGGTTGAACACGCCCACGAAGAAGTTCAGGCTGGCCAGCAGCAGCAGGAACAGCGACCACAGGCCCGACTGCACGGCCTCGCCACCGATCCGGCTCGCGCCGACGACGCTGACCGGGGTGTTCGGGTCGCGCTCGCCGCCGAAGATCGCGCGCACCACGGCCGGGATGCGCTCGGGGAACTCCAGCAGCCGGTTCCAGGTCTGCCCGAACATGTCCGCGGTGAAGGCACCCGCGCCGCCGAACGCGCTGACCGGGTTGTAGCTGAAGTTCCGGGCGAAGCCGACACCGAGGGAACCGACCTTGATGACCTGCTCGGGCCCCTGGGGGTTGCTGGCGTCGGGGACCGGGCGGTCGACCTGGACGACGTCGATGGTCAGCGGGACCGTCTTCCCGTCGCGCTCGACCTGGAAGGACACCGGCCCGGACAGGGGCTGGACGGCCGCCGTGACGTCGGCGTAGGTCGGGGTGCTCTTGCCGTTGATGGAGACGACCGTGTCGCCGGGCAGCAGTCCGCCCTGCTTGGCCGGCGCAGGGTCCCCGGGCTGGCACTGCGGGTTGGCGAATTCCTCGTCGGTCTGGGCGTTGCGCACACAGTCCTGGACCCCGGCGATCTGCGGCGTGCCCGCGAGGTTCGGCAGGCCCATCGTGGTGGCCATCAGGTAGAGCACGACGAACCCGAGGATGAAGTGTGTCACCGACCCGGCGGCCAGCACCACGGTCCGCTTCCAGGTCTTGTACCGCCACATCGCGCGCGGCGCCTCGTCCGGGGCCACCTCGTCAAGCGCGGTCATGCCGGCGATGTCGCAGAACCCGCCGAGCGGGATCCACTTCAGGCCGTACTCGGTCTCGCCGCGGCGGAAGGAGAACACCTTGGGCCCGAAGCCGATGAAGTAGCGCCGGACCTTCATCCCGAAGGCTTTGGCGGTGACCATGTGGCCCGCCTCGTGCAGCGCGACGGACAGGCAGATGCCCAGCGCGAAGAGCACGACGCCGAAAACGTAGGCGAGCAAGCCCTACTTCCTCTCGGTTGAGTTCAGCGCAGCGGCGCGGGCGCGCGCCCACTGCTCCGCGGCGAATACGTCCTCCAGGTCACGCGGTTCGCGCTGCCACTCGCCGGCCGCCTGAACCACCCTCTCAACAGTGTCCACGATGGACGTGAAGCGGGCGTTCTGGGCGAGGAAAGCCGCCACCATCACCTCGTTGGCCGCGTTGAAGATCGCCGGGAGGCAGCCGCCCACGGTGCCCACGTGCCGCGCCAGCTCGACAGCGGGGAACGCCGTGCCGTCCAGTGGTTCGAACGTCCATGCCGCGGGCTCGTCCCAGCGGCACGCGGCGGCCGCGGCCGGGACGCGGTCCGGCCAGTTCAGCGCGAGCGAGATGGGCAACCGCATGTCGGGCGGGCTGGCCTGGGCCAGCGTCGAGCCGTCGGTGAAGGTGACCATCGAGTGCACGATCGACTGCGGGTGCACCACCACGTCGATCCGGTCGCACGGCACGCCGAACAGCAGCTTCGCCTCGATCAGCTCGAGGCCCTTGTTGACCAGGGTCGCGGAGTTGATCGTGACCAGCGGGCCCATCGACCAGGTCGGATGCTTGAGCGCGTCCTCGACGGAGACGAACTCCAGTTCTTCCCGGCGACGGCCGCGGAAGGGCCCGCCGGACGCGGTGAGCACGAGCCGGTCGACCTCCTCGGCCCGCCCGCCGCGCAGGGCCTGTGCCATCGCGGAATGCTCGGAGTCGACCGGCACCAGCTGGCCCGGCTTCGCCGCCTTGAGCACCAGCGGGCCACCGGCGATCAGGGACTCCTTGTTCGCCAGGGCGAGCATCGCGCCGGTCTCGAGCGCGCGCAGGGTCGGTTCGAGCCCCTGCGATCCGGGCATCCCGTTGAGCACGACGTCGACGGGCACGGCGCCGATCAGCTCGACGACCGCGTCCGCGCCCGCGAAGATCCTCGGCAGCTTGAACTCGCCCTGGGCGTAGCCGCGCTTCTGGGCTTCCGCGTACAGCGCGAGCTGCAGGTCTTCGGCCGCAGTCGCCCGCGTGATCGCGACGGCGTCCACGTGGTGGGCGAGCGCCTGCGCGGCCAGTGCGGCCGGGTCGGCGCCGCCGGCGGCGATCCCGGCGATGCGGAACAGGTCCGTGTTACGGGCGGCGACGTCCAGTGCCTGGGTGCCGATCGAGCCGGTCGAACCGAGCACGAGGACGGTGCGGGTCGTGTTCATCACCTTCATTGTCCCGAACCGGCTGGCGCGGCGCGCGAGCGCATGTGGGATTATCGGTACGCAGGTAAAAGAAGGCTCTCGAGGAGTGATCGTGGCGAGCAAGGCGGTCGTCAAGCGGCAGCAGTCCCAGCCGGCGAAGGTGGACCCGCGTGACGAGCCTTCGGCCGAGTGGGGCTGGCACGGCAGCTTCCCCCGGGCGTCCCGCGTCGCGGGCTGGGCCACCGTCATCGCGCTGCTCGCGATGGTCTACAACAACCACGAGAACAACACCGAGAACGTGTGGCTGGTGGGCATCGCCCTCGGCATCGCGATCGCGCTGCTCGTCGACATCAAGAAGCGCCGCACGGCCTGGCGCCGCTAGTCCCGCTGGTGCCTGCCGCCGCGCGGCCGGGCCTGCACGGCACGTAACCTGTCGTCGACGCGGAACAGCAGCACGAGCATGCCCCCGTCGCCACCGAGCCACGCGGGCTTCGGCCGGGAGCGCACCGACCACGGCACGCGGTGGATCGTCTTGGGAGCCACGACGTTCAGATCTTCGCGGCCCGGCACGTAAACCGTGAGTTCCGTGCTTCGCTGCGCCACCAGCGACCTGGTCACCGTCACGGCTTGCCAGCCCGTGCGCCGTACCGCCCGGTATCGCCGGAACCAGCCGACGCTCAACATCGCGGCGATCAGGCCCAGCAGGCTCGCGACGATGATCGCGACGATGCACAACCCTTGCAGCCCAGTGCTTTCGTTGCTGTCCTCGGGAGTACGCACCCGGCCGGGATCCGCCGGGTCGTAGATCACGACCACCTGCCGCCCCGGTTCGAGCGTGCGATCGTCGCTCAGCACGACACGGGCTGTGCGCGCCTCACCGAGCACCGGATAACGCACGTCGATCGCCCGGGAACTCTTGCCGTACACGTATTCCCGCAGCACGACGCCCGTCACCCGGGTTCCCGTCGCCAACAGGTGCTGCGCGGCCTGCGACATCAGGACCAACCCGGCCACCGCCGCGGCCGCGACGATCAGCCAGCCCGCGGCGAATCCCGCCGTGCGCCGGCCAAGGACGCGGAGGTGCGGGATCTGCGCGTCCAGATCCACGCCGGCGGCGGTCGTCTCAGCCTTCCGCGGCGAGCTGACCGCAGGCGGCGGCGATCTCCTGCCCACGCGTGTCCCGCACCGTGCAGGCCACACCCCCGGCGTTGACGCGCCGGACGAACTCGCGCTCCACCGGCTTCGGGGCGGCGTCCCACTGGGAGCCGGGCGTCGGGTTCAGCGGGATCACGTTCACGTGCACCAACTGGCCCAGATGCTTGCGCAGCCGCTTGGCCAGCAGGTCCGCCCGCCACGGCTGGTCGTTCACATCGCGGATCAGCGCGTACTCGATCGACACCCGCCGCCTGGAGGTGTCGGCGTAGTACCGAGCTGCCGAGAGAACCTCGTCGACCGACCAGCGGTTGTTCACCGGCACCAGTGTGTCGCGCAGTTCGTCGTCGGGCGTGTGCAGCGAAACCGCCAGCCGCACCTGCATCTTCTCGTCCGCCAGCTTGCGGATCGCCGGCGCCAGTCCCACCGTTGACACCGTCACCGAACGCTGCGAAATCCCCAGACCGGAAGGCGCGGGATCGGTGATCCGCCGCACCGCCGCCACCACTCGCTGGTAGTTCGCGAGCGGCTCCCCCATACCCACCCTTTTACAACCATCCACTGAACGCATTTTCGCAGGTCAACGGACATGACACAACCAGCCACAGGCGACAAACTTCCACGACTCTCACTCGTCTGCCCCTGAAGACACTTTGAAGCGGTTCACGGATCTGTCGCTCGGTCCTTGCCCTTGGTCCGCGTCTGCTATCGCTGGATCCGGTCCTCCCACCAGCTGAAGAGCGCGTCGGTGCGGCGCGGCACATACCTGGCCTTGTCCCGCACCCGCCGCAGGGTTTCACCGACCTCGGCGGGCGACAATCCAGCGACGCTTTCAAAATCGTGGAGCAAAGAAGACGTACTGACCGGCGATGGCAGACCGAGGCCGGTGATCACTCGACAAGCCTTCCGGTCGTCCGTGGCAATTGCCACAGAACGCGCATGCGCGATGGCCGTTGTCGCTGCTTCTCCGTCGTCGATGTCGGCAGCGAGCTTTACGTACATGGCTAGCTCGGAATCCAGCAGCGAGAGGACTCCGGCTACAAAAGCCTGGCCTCCGTCATCCGCGTTGCGACACACGACCAACCGCTCGCCCGTGAGGTCGATCGACCCGCATTCCCTCGCCGCCTCAACGGCCATGAGGAACTTGAGCTGCAGAGCCTGTTCCAGGTCCCGCGAGCGCCCGGTGGCAGCGAGGTTGATGGCGATGCACGCGTCAAGCATGAGCGAGGTCTGCGGCACTACTCACTCCACGCCGTCGAGAAGTTCGAGTACCTGCATCTGGCCGTCGTCGCCCACATCCGCAGTGGAAGTCAGGCGCTGGAATTCCTCCCGTGCGCTCACGATGTCGGTGCCGAGATAGCGGGCGAACTGCGTTTCGGTGATATCGCCGTCGACGTAGAGCTGCGTGGCGATGGTCCGGTAGTGGTAGGGCAGCTGGGCACCACTGTCGCGGATGCTCGCCAAGCGCAGCCGTTCGGCTGCCACTCGCGGCTGGAAGTTGTGATCCTTGAGAAGGTCCCAGGTGCCGGGACGGACCAGCCCCAGATCTTCCAGCCTGAGGCAGACTGCCTGTACCGAAACACGGTAAACATGGGCGAGCTGGACCAACGTCGCCGGTGTCGGCTTGCCGCCGCTATCACGGCTCAGTTCATGCAAGCGGCGCGCAATACCACTACGGGGCATCAGGAAGTTGGCGGCGAAGGCTTCGGCGAACCGTTCTGTGTCGGGCGCACGCCCACCGGCTCCGATCTGCGTGACTTCGCTGCGGTCTCGAGAGGAGAGATAGTGCGCGTATTCGTGCGCCATCGTCCATCGCCGCCGTTCGTGGGGGTGATTCCGGTTGACGCCGACGCACCCGCCCAAGGGAGCGACGTAGATGAACAACCCCGCGATCTTCGACGGCAGATTCAGGAAGAATATCCGGAGCCCGACCTCGACCTCCAGCATCTCGCGCAACTGCTGGATCGGACCGTCACCGAGCCCCAGCCTGTTGCGCTCCTCCAACGCGAGGTCCTCACCTGCCCGATCCGGCGGCAGGTAGTCCAGCACCCGGCTCGCAGGTTGCCGGCCCGGCGGGGTCGAACCCGATCGGCGCAGCAAGTCCAGATAATTGTCGGCCAGCGACTCGAGTTCCTCCACCGCCGCCTCGAGTTGCCGGCCGTGGTCGGAGCGATTCGTGAACGCGGTCCGGAACTTGGCGCGGATGGATGCCGGAGGTTGTGTCGGGCGCAGCAAGGTCGCGACATCCCGACGGTAGACACCAGCAAGCTTGACCAGCTCGCCTGGACTGACCGACCGGGTGCCCTTCTCGATGGCGATGAGAGTCGGCCTGCTGACGCCAAGTTCGACGGCCGCCTCGGCCTGGGTGAGCTTCGCCGATTCTCGAGCCCCCCGGATTCGCGCCGCCAGCGCCTGATCCGGTTCCGCCTGATCCATCATGTTTCCTGTCGTCAAGACGCTCGAACCTGCTCACTGAACCAGTCACCGACCACGAGCCCCGCCGAGGTGAGTAGCTGCGGCCACTCGAGGACATAGGCTCGGAACAACCGCACCAAGTCCTCTGCGGGCAAGAACCCGGAGGCGTGCAGGATCTCGGGAAATTCCTCCACGAGCCCGGCCCACGGGTCCTCCTCGGCGATTCTGCGCTCCATTCTGGACGCCTGCCAAAGCATGGCCGCGAGTTCGGGGGTCTGGCGGTCAGGAGCTTTCCGGAACTCCTTGGCCCGGTCGATCGCCGGGTACCGGGAGGCCAGGACTGCTTGCAACCGCAACAAGCAGGAGGTACACACGCCGCACGGCGGGTGCCCGGCGATCCGGCTGGCAAACCCTGTATCGCAAGAGACGCTCTCCGCCATGACGTGTTCGTATTCGGCGGCTACGGCCGAGATCACCTCGGCCTTGGTCATCCCCAGCAGCGGAGTCGAGATACGGAACTCAACGCCGGCGAGCTTGCCCACCAGGCGCGCCACCTCGTGCACGGTCCGGGGATGTGCCGACCTGGTGGCCTGCGAGCCGATCTGCGACCGGAGGTACGGAAGGTTGACCGCGCCCACCCCGTTCTCGAAGAACCAGAGATGACGCTTGCCCATGGTCAAAGCGACCGCGATCCCCGCCGCAAGGAAAAGAAAACCCCTCGACCGTTGCGACGATTCCTGCTTGATGCCCGGTGTCCCGGTCAGACTCCGGTTCAGATTGACCCGGAAGCGGACAGCCGGCAACGGCGTTCGGGACATCGCACGAAGGCCGTCGAGCACCCTATCCTGCACTGCCGTCATATGCGGGTTCGTCTGGACGCTGACGGGAAGCAGTGCATGAGATCCGGCGTGGAGGGCGAGACCAGCGGAGGAATCCAGTCCACCGGAGAACAGCGCGGGTTCGATCTCGTCGGGAAGCGTGCTGATCAGGTAGCCCTGGCCACCTGAGAAAGCGGGCCTCTCAGCGGCGGTGAACGCGACGGACCAGTTGTCGTCTGTCAACCACTCGAGCAGACGGATAAGGTCTGGATGTATTACGGCCCAGCGATCGGGCTCCCGCACCGGAATGGACACGCTGATCTCGCGCGCCCAGTGATGCCCGCGTCCGAAGCCCGGGTAGCTCGGACGCAGCACGCACCGGTCGGCCGCGTAGATCGCCGCCGCGACCTCGAGCAGATCGGCGGCCAGCGACTCCAGCTGATTCGCCAGCACATCGGACACTCCCCTGCCATCCAGACGAGCGTCGACGCCGAACGCGATGCGCCGTTCCGACAGATCACCGGCGGCACGGAAAGACACCACGGTCCGTGAGACCGCCTCGCGGCCAGTCACAGTTCGTCCAACGCGGTGCCGAGCAGCACGTCCATCGGCTTCGCAGCGGTTCTGCGTTTCGGGGCCTGGAGTCCGGCGCCTGTGGGGTGCGCCACCCAGCGGACAGCAAGGTCCTTCATGGGAGTCGAGTCAATCATCTGCCGCATCGCGGTCTGCAACTCCCCCGCGGTGAAATGCCCCTCGCCAACCAGCGTCGGGACAGCGTGATCCACCCCTGCCACCACGACCCGGCCGATGATCTGGCGCGCGAGCAGCAAAGCGGCTTGGTCCGGCGAGACCAGGCGCATCGAGCGCTGCAGCTTCGCCGCCAAAGCGTCGACTGACGCGTCGACGAGCTGGTCCATCAACCCGTTCCCGGTCGAGCTTCGCCCGGTCCAGGCGGAGTCCTCGTTCCCCGCCACGGCAGCACAAACTCGCTGAGCAACGGTGGTGAAGTCGGGCAAGCCGCCTATGGAGCGGATGGTTTTCGCCGCCGCCGAGGCAGCGGCGTCTTCGATCTCGACCGCCGAAACGCCCGAACGCATCAGGTTGGCCAGCTTCCGCCACTTCGCGGCAGCGTGCCAAGCGATGTAGTCGCCGTCCGGCATGGCCACCTCCCATGACTTATTGACATCGATAGTAGGCATCATCAATTGGAGCATGTCAATATGTAAAGCCCAACCGATCGGCGAGTTGCTCGCCGCGACGCCCGCCACCGACCCGACACCGAGCAGACAGGCCGCCGATGCGGCCGCACACTTCATCGCCACGGGAAACCAGAACACCGTCACCGTCGTCGACAGTCAGGCAAGCACGAACGGTGACTCCGTGATCACGTCACTGGCGGCGCAGATCAGCCGAAGGCGGACAAGGAGACCCGGTGGCAGCGATGACGCAAGCCCGGGCTGATCATCAGGCTGACCACCATGGTCGCCGTCGTCCTCCAGTTTGCGGTGGATCCTTTGATACTGAGACCCCGCCGTCTTGCGGCCGGCCGGCAACGTGACCCGACCCTCGGAATGCGCGTGATGAAACATCACGCACAAGCGTGCGTGAGTGGGCATCCACCGTGTAGTCTCATCGAGGTATTGAGAGTGATGACCTACTTGATGATGGTGATGAAGATGCCTCCCTCCCCCCGGCGAGTGACGACAGACTCGCTGGCGACGAATGCTGTGGAAATGATCAAGATGGCCTGCACCGCAACGGATCCGATCAAGCGAGCGCAGATCCTCGCCGAAGCGCAACCGCAGCTGGCCTGGGCCTTGCGGTCGGCTGTCGAGGAGTGCCAGGACGCGCACCTGCCCTGGACCCAGATCGGCGACCGCATCGGCTTACCTCGCGAAACAGTGTTCCGCCAATGGTCGTCTGGCGGCCCGATCGTCACCGTCCGCGCGCAGCAGACCAAGCCCACCAGCAACCAGTCCGCAGTGGACGCCGTGTTCGCCTTCCAGTCGGAGGACGACCGGTGGTGGCCGCCAGGTGACGATGTCCCCGGCGAGTTCGTCACCGCGATGCTGCCGTTCAACCCGGCCAACCCGCAGGACAACAGGTTCGCGGGCCAGGTGCTGCGGGTCCGCATTGGCCGCCGCGACCAAGACGTCTCCTTCTACTCGGTCCAGGTCCGGCTGGCCGACGGGACCGAGCGACGGGTGCGGGTGACCAACGAGGTGATGGATCTGCTGTTCGGTAACGGGCAAACCCCCCTCCGTCAGGCCCTCACTCAGGTAGTGCATGCGGCGGTCGGGAACGACGCGGTCGGTGGCGCGTTCCAGCAGGTCGCTCTCCGGGCGGCCCACGCGCAGGCCCAGAGCGCGCCCGCGGCCGGAGAGAATCGGATTTCTGATGCGGACCTCGTCGCGGCCGTCCAGGCGGTCCTGGAGGAGGCGCGCAACTTCCCTACCGGCCTCGACGCGCACGCAGCCCAGGCGGTGCGGCGGCTGGAGCAGGTCGTCGAGGACTACGAGCGCTGGCGTCGGGTGTCGCGATGAGTACCGCCCGGAAGGTCCACGTCCAGTGGCCAGACGCTTCCCCGAATCGAGCGGCAAGGAGACGTTCCCGATGCCCGGGAGTGTCCTGCGAGCACTGATCGACGCCGCCCAGCCCGCCGGGTGGGCGCTCGCGATCGCGCTGGTGATCACGGGGATCGGGCTTGTCGTGAAGAATGCCGACCGCCTGGCCAACGCGGTCGACCGGTGGATGTTGGCGTGCGACCGTCGCGCCGTTCGCAAGGCCGCGCTCACTGCCAAAGGCCCGAAGGAACGCGAGCATGCGCTCGCCGTGCTTGACCAGCTCCAACAGGAACGCAAGCCGGTCCCGTCGCGGCGACCGGACTCCGGGTCAGCCGCGGCTGACGAATAGCTTTTGCGCATGTGAGCCGCGCGTGGCCTGGTTCGGCTGCCGCGGTCACCGCGCTGCTCGAGCGTCTGAACGCTTGCCCCCGGCGGCCGGCGACCAGCGGGTGACGGTCGACGCGCTGATCTCCCTCGGCGCCGCTCGGCTCGACGCCCTAACAACGGCACCGTCGTACTGGCGGATCCGGACGGCAACGAATTCTGCATGCGGCCGACCGGTCGCCACCCCCGCCGAGTCACCACCCCAGCCGCGTGACCCGCCGCCGCGTCGCTCTGAACGTGCCCAGTGGTGCCGTAGCGACACCAGGCCGCCGGGTCCAGCGCATCCAGCGACACCACCATTCCGACCCCGGCCCGGTCAGTGATCTCCACCCGCCGCCGGCCCAGCACCCGGGTCAGGACCCGAGCCTCGCGTACCCGCTCGTAGTGTCCGGCCCGCCACGAGCGGCGCACCACGCCGACGATCCGACGGCTCCCCGCGTTGCCGAACATCCACACATACCGCTGAGCGCACTTCAAGGGCCGCCAACTGCACGCCGACGTCCTGAGAGCTACCCCTCCGCGGCGAGCTGCCCACAGGCCGCGGCGATCTCCTGCCCGCGCGTGTCCCGCACCGTGCACGCCACCCCGCCCGCGTTCACCAGACGCACAAACTCGCGCTCCACCGGCTTCGGCGACGCATCCCACTTCGACCCCGGCGTCGGATTCAACGGAATCACGTTCACGTGCACAAGCTGGCCGAGGTGTTTCCGAAGACGTTTGGATAGAAGCTCAGCCCGCCACGGCTGGTCGTTGATGTCCCGGATCAACGCGTACTCGATCGACACCCGCCGACCCGACGTATCCGCGTAATACCGAGCGGCAGACAGCACATCGTCCACAGGCCAGCGGTTGTTCACCGGCACCAGCGTGTCCCGCAGCTCATCGTCCGGCGTATGCAACGACACCGCCAACCGCACCTGAAGACCCTCATCCGCCAACTTCCGGATCGCCGGCGCCAACCCCACCGTCGACACCGTCACTGACCGCTGGGAAATACCGAGGCCAGCAGGAGCCGGATCAACAATCCGATATATCGCCGATATAACGCGCCGAAAATTCGCTAGAGGTTCCCCCATACCCATGAACACGATGTTCGACAACCGCCCCGGCCCGCCCGGCATGAGACCGTCGCGCATCACCGCCGCGGCGGAGCGCACCTGGTCGACGATCTCCGCGGTCGACAGGTTGCGGTCCAGACCACCCTGCCCGGTCGCGCAGAACGGGCACGCCATCCCGCACCCGGCCTGGCTGGAGATGCACAGCGTCGCCCGGTCCGGATAGCGCATCAGCACGCTCTCCAGCAGCGTCCCGTCGTGCGCCCGCCACAGCGTCTTGCGCGTCGTGCCCTCGTCGGCCTCCAGCGCCCGCACCTCGGTCAGCAGCGGCGGCATCAGCTCGCCGACCAGCCGATCGCGTGACGCGGCCGGGATGTCGGTCATCGCGTCGGCGTCCACCGTCAGCCGCGAGAAGTAGTGGTTCGACAACTGCTTGGCGCGGAAGGGCTTCTCACCGAGGTCGGCGACGGCCTCGGCGCGTTCGGACACGGTGAGGTCCGCGAGATGCCGTGGCGGCAGCCCGCGCTTGGGCGCGTCGAAGACCAGGGGAAGGGCAGTCATAGCCGTTCCAGTGTGCCATGACCTGCACAGTTGCGTGCCGACTGTTTCCGATATATCGTGAACATGTCGGAACAAGTCGAAAGGAGACCGACATGAGATACCGTCCACCTTTTCCTGGTCCTGGTCCTGAAGGCCGCGGCGCGTTCGGCCCGTGGCCCCGCGGCTTCGGCGACTTCCCCCCTGGCTGGGGTCCCGGCGGCCCGTTCCGCGGGCAAGGCCGTGGTCACCACCGCGGCGGTCGTCGCGGCCGGCGCGGTGACGTCCGCGCGGCGATCCTGACCCTGCTGGCCGAGCAGCCGCGCCACGGCTACGAGATCATCAGCGAGATCGCCGAGCGCAGCAGCGGCTTCTGGCGCCCGAGTCCGGGCTCCGTGTACCCGACGCTGCAGTTGCTGGCCGACGAAGGTCTGGTCACGAGCCGCGACGAAGGCGGCAAGAAGCTGTTCGAACTCACCGACGAGGGCCGTGCCGCCGCCGAGCGGCAGGACGGCGCCCCGCCGTGGGAGCAGATCGCGCACGACGTCGACCCGACCGAGATCGACCTCCGCAAGGCCGGCGCCACGCTGGCCGCCGCGGCGATCCAGGTCTCACAGGCCGGCACGCCGGAACAGAAGAGGCGCGCCGTCACCGTCCTCAACGAGGCACGGCGGTCGCTCTACAGCATCCTCGGCGAGATCGACTCCGAGGAAGACGACGAGTGACCGGGCAGCACGAGGCCGGTGGGCTTCTCGCGGACATGCACGCGATACCCCACCGGCACCGTGTACCCGTCTTCGCCGAAAGCGTTGACACGTAACACATCTTCGATCGCGCGTGCCGCGATCTCCGGGCTGAACTCGATCTTCAGCACCGACTCCAGCTCCGCCCGGGTGCGAAACCGCCAGCGCGTATCGACGCGGCGGTGGCGAAACCCTTTGCGGGCAAAGAAGTTCTCGACGGCCGGCGGGTCGTAGTGCGGCAGGTCCGCGCGCATCCACCGGCCGTACGGTTCGGCGGTGGCGTCCAGGTCGACGATCACGAGCGCGCCGCCCGGCCGGAGGATCCGGTCGGCTTCGCGCAGCCCGGGTTCACAACCGGGGCCGAAGAAATACGCGGTACGCGCGTGCACGACGTCGACACTCGCGTCCGGAACCGGGATCCGCTGCGCCGAGCCGGCGAGCACCCGTACGTTCGCGAGCCCGTCGAGCCGATTCGTTGCCTTGCGCACCAACGGTTCGTGCGGCTCGACACCCATCACCGTGCGCGCGTCCGCCGCGAACTTCGGCAGGTGGAAACCGTCCCCACAGCCGACGTCGAGCACATCGCGGCCGGCCCACGGGGCTTCCTCGCCCAGTACCCGCCAGATCTCGCCGTCGACGTCCTGCGCGCGATTCTCCAGCTCATAGACGTCGGGGAAGTACCAGATGTTCGGGCTGGGCACCACGCCGCCGTCGCGGGCAAGCGCTTTCAGCCCGCGACGGGCGGCTCTCCACATAACCGCAGCATACGGACTACAGCACGAAAAAATCTTGTCACGGCCCGTAGACTCGAACGCCCGGGGGCAAGGAGGGCACGCCATGACAGCCGATCCGAGGGCCAGCCAATCGATACTCCCCTCGGGTATGCCGTGCTGGGTCGAACTGGCCACCCCCGACGAAGACGCCGCGCAGCGGTTCTACACGGGCCTGTTCGGCTGGAACTTCCACCTCAACCGGGATCCCGCCACCGCCAACGGCCGCTACCTGATCGCGTCGCTCGGCGCGCGGGACGTCGCCGGGATCTACCGGGCGGCCGCCGGGCAACCCAGCCTCTGGATGGTCAACATCTCGGTGCACAGCGTCGCGAACGCGGCCGAATGGACCGAACACCTCGGCGGCACCGTGACCCTCGAGCCGGTCGAAATCCCGGAGCGGGGCAGCATCGTGCACGTCACCGACCCGGCCGGGGCGCCCGCCGTCTTCTGGCAACCCACGCCGACCTGGGACTTCCTGACCGGCGCGCCCGGCACGTTCGCCAACGCGGACCTCAACACGCACTACGGCGACGCCGCCGACGGGTTCTTCTGCCGCCTGTTCAACTA
Organism: Amycolatopsis sp. GM8; assembly: GCF_021653975.1. Taxonomy (GTDB): domain Bacteria; phylum Actinomycetota; class Actinomycetes; order Mycobacteriales; family Pseudonocardiaceae; genus Amycolatopsis_E. The sequence continues at coordinate 276,448 of NZ_JAJKFK010000005.1, forward strand.
CTCGTCACGGCAGATCGGGGACAGCCGCGGCGTGGACTACGTCGAGTGGATCCTCGACCAGCAGCCGGTCCTGTACCGCTATGTGATGGGCCCCGAGTACCCGGCGGAAACGCTGCCGCACTGGATGGTCTACTTCGACGTCGACCCCGCCCGCGGCACCGACGCGACGGCCGGGCACGCGATCATGCTGGGCGGACGCGTCATCGTCGAGCCCTACGACTCGCCGTGGGGCCGGATCTCGGTCATCGCCGACCCGGGTGGCGGGGTGTTCTCGGTGATCGACCGCAGCCAGATCCTGGAGGACTACGGCCGCGCCGAGGTCGACGACCCGTACGACGACTAGCCGCCGACGAACGCCGACAGCAGTACCCACGACACGACGGCCGAGGGCAGCATCGAGTCCAGGCGGTCCATCAGCCCACCGTGGCCGGGCAGCATCGTGCCCATGTCCTTGACCCCGAGGTCACGCTTGATGAGCGACTCGACCAGATCGCCGAGCGTCGCGGTGAGCACGATCGCCAGACCGAACAGCACACCCTGCCAGAACTGGCCGTGGAGCAGGTAGTGCACCGACAGCGCACCGGCGGCGATCCCCGCCACCAGCGAGCCGGTGAAGCCTTCCCACGTCTTCTTCGGGCTGATCGATGGCGCCATCGGGTGCTTGCCCTTGAGCACCCCCGCCGCGTAGCCGCCGGTGTCGGAGGCGACCACGCTGATCATGAAAGTCAGCACCCGCCCGACACCGTCCGCGGGCGGGACGAGCATGGCGGCGAACGACGCGAAGAGCGGAATGTAGGCCGCCACGAAAACGGACGTCGAGGTGTCCCGCAGATAACCCGCCGCACCACCCGGCATCCGCCAGAGCAGGCAGGCCAGCACGGTGAGCGCGAACGCGATCAACGCGCCTTCGAGCCCGAACGGCCAGGTCAGCCAGATCATCGCCTGACCGCCGACCAGCAGCGGGATCAGGGCCAGCCTGATGTTCGCCGCCCGGCGCACGGCCTGGGCGAACTCGATCGTGCCGACCGCCATCGCGGCCGCGATGACCCCGATGAACAGGTACCGCACGGTGAGCAACGAAACGAGGATCGCCGCCCCCAGCAGGAGCGCGACGCCGATCGCCGCCGGGAGATCACGCCCGGCCCTCGACGGTTTCTTCGCCGGTTGGGGAGGTTCCCCCGGCTCCGGAGAAGACATCGGCGCCCTCTCCCGTTCTTCACTCACCTGGGCCATCAGACCTCGAGTAGCTCGGATTCCTTGTGTTTGACGATCTCCTCGACCTGAGCGACGTAGCTGTCGGTGAGGTTCTGCAGCTCTTTCTCCGCCCTGGCCACCTCGTCCTCGCCGGCCTCGCCCTCCTTGGCGATCCGGTCGAGCTCTTCCTTGGCCTTGCGGCGCACCCCGCGGATGTGCACCTTGGCGTCCTCACCCTTGCCCTTGGCCATCTTGACCATCTCGCGGCGCCGCTCCTCGGTCAGCTGCGGGATGACGATGCGGATGATCTGGCCGTCGTTGCTGGGGTTCACACCGAGATCGGAGTCGCGGATCGCCTTCTCGATGGCGCCCAGCTGTCCCTGGTCGTACGGCTTGACGATCACCATCCGCGCCTCGGGAATGTTGACGCTGGCGACCTGGTTCAGCGGCATCGTCGAGCCGTACGCCTCGACGACCACGCGAGAGAACATCGAGGCGCTGGCTCGACCTGTCCGCACCGACGACAGATCCTCCTTCGCGAAGGACACCGCTTTATCCATCTTCTCCTCGGCGTCGAGGAGGGTCTCGTCGATCACGGCTACTCCCGTTTTTGTGCTCTCGTTGTCTCCGGTAATCCCACCAGGACTAGGCGTCCGGCCCGCCGGTGGGGGTGCTCACCAGTGTCCCGATCCTCTCACCGCGCACCGCCCGCGCGATGTTTCCCTCGGTCAGCAGGTTGAACACGATGATCGGCATGTTGTTGTCCATGCAGAGGCTGAACGCCGTCGCGTCGGCGACCTTGAGCCCGCGCTCCAGGACCTCGCGGTGGGTGATCTCCTCGAACATCTTGGCGCCCGGGTCGATCTTGGGATCGGCTGTGAACACACCGTCCACGGCCTTCGCCATGAGCACGGCCTCGCACCCGATCTCCAGAGCGCGCTGTGCGGCGGCGGTGTCGGTGGAGAAGTACGGCATCCCGACGCCGGCCGCGAAGATGACCACGCGGCCCTTCTCCAGGTGCCGCTCGGCGCGGCGCGGGATGTAGGGCTCGGCGACCTGACCCATCGTGATCGCGCTCTGCACCCGGGTGGGCACGCCCTCTTTCTCCAGGAAATCCTGCATCGCGATGCAGTTCATGACGGTTCCCAGCATCGCCATGTAGTCGGCACGGTCGCGGTCCATACCTCGCTGGGACAGTTCCGCGCCGCGGAAATAATTACCGCCGCCGATGACCACCGCCATCTGCACGCCGGTGCGGACCACATCCGCGATCTGCACGGCCACCGAGTGCACGACGTCGGGGTCGACACCGAGCGACCCGCCGCCGAGCATCTCCCCGCCCAGTTTCAGCAATACCCGCCGATAGCCGCCGTCGGCTCGTTCGTCCGTCACGCCCCTCACCTCCGCTGGGTACCGCTTCGCCCGTCAGTGCTCACTCACCATCGTGCCCCGTCCCCGATGTCACCGGAGACGGGGCACGATACGCGTCGGCCGCCAGAGCCTACTGCTGGCCCACCTCGAAGCGAGCGAACCGGGTAACGGTCACGCCCGCCGCGTCCAGCAGCTGCTTCACGGTCTTCTTGTTGTCGGTCACCGAGGGCTGCTCCAGCAGCACGGTGTCCTTGTAGAAGGCGTTGACCTTCCCGTCGATGATCTTCGGCAGCGCCTGCTCCGGCTTGCCCTCGGCCCGCGCGGTCTCCTCGGCGATGCGGCGCTCGTTCTCGACAAGCTCCGCCGGCACCTGGTCGCGGGTCAGGTACTTCGGCTTGAGCGCGGCGATCTGCAGCGCCGCACCGCGGGCCGCCTCGGCGCTGTCACCGGTGTACTCGACGAGCACGCCGACAGCCGGCGGGAGGCCGGCGCCACGGCGGTGCAGGTAGGTCTCGACCGTGCCGTCGAACGCGACGACCCGGCGCAGGACCAGCTTCTCGCCGATCTTCGCGGCCAGCTCCTGCACGGCGTCGTTGACGGTCCGGCCGCCGTCGACCTGCGCCGCGTTCAACTTTTCGACGTCGTCGGTGCGGGTGGCCTTGGCCGCCGCCACGACCTTGTCGGCCAGCTCCTGGAACTGCTCGTTCTTGGCGACGAAGTCGGTCTCGGAGTTGAGCTCGATCAGCACGCCGCCGTCACCGGCTACCAGGCCCTCGGCGGTCGCCCGCTCGGCACGCTTGCCGACGTCCTTCGCACCCTTGATGCGCAGGAACTCTACCGCCTTGTCGAAGTCGCCGTCGTTCTCCTCGAGGGCCTTCTTGCAGTCCATCATGCCGGAGCCGGTGAGCTCGCGGAGACGCTTCACGTCCGCCGCGGTGTAGTTCGCCATCGTGTTTCCTTCTGAAGTCTCGGGTTCCTGTGCGGCCGCCGGCGAGCGGCCGCACAGGGGGAGCTTGGATCAGGAAGAGGTGGTCTGCTCGGCGGGCTGCTGCTCGCCTTCGCTGCCGGCCAGGAGCTCCTTCTCCCACTCGGCCAGCGGCTCGTCCGAGGCCACACCGGGCTCCGGCTTGTCCTGGCCCTCGGGGGCGGAGCCGTTACGGCCCGACCGGGCCAGCAGGCCGGCGGCCGCCGCCTCGGCGACGACCTTGGTCAGCAGGGCGGCGGACCGGATCGCGTCGTCGTTGCCCGGGATCGGGTAGTCCACCTCGTCCGGGTCGCAGTTGGTGTCGAGCACCGCGACCACGGGGATGTTGAGCTTGCGCGCCTCGCCGACGGCGATGTGCTCCTTCTTGGTGTCCACGATCCAGACGGCGGACGGCACCTTCGCCATGTCGCGGATACCGCCGAGGGTCTTCTCCAGCTTGTCCTTCTCACGGGTGAGCGTGAGGATCTCGCGCTTGGTGAGGCCCTGGAAACCGCCGGTCTGCTCCTGCGACTCGAGCTCCTTGAGCCGCTGGAGACGCTTGTGCACGGTCTGGAAGTTGGTGAGCATGCCGCCGAGCCAGCGCTGGTTCACGTAGGGCATGCCCACGCGCTGCGCCTCGCTGGCGATCGCTTCCTGCGCCTGCTTCTTCGTGCCCACGAACATGATCGTGCCGCCGTGCGCGACCGTTTCCTTGATGAACTCGAAGGCGCGGTCGATGTAGGTCAGCGTCTGCTGCAGGTCGATGATGTAGATGCCGTTGCGCTCGGTGAGGATGTAGCGCTTCATCTTCGGGTTCCAGCGCCGCGTCTGGTGCCCGAAGTGCACACCGGAGTCGAGCAGCTGTTTCATGGTGACGACGGCCATGGCCGGATTCGCACCTCTTCTGTCTGGAGCGCGCCGGGTTTCGCCGGCCCGCATGGTCGGTTTGTCGCTGCCGGCCGGGCGGCCGTCAGCCCTGGTGCCGTACCGGTGCCCGGACCCCGTCGAGACGGGGACCGCCCGGGCGCCACGCGTCCCACCGGCCGATCTTTGAATGGTGGGGCATGTACGTACACGCGAAGTCGACCTGTGCTGGACAGGCCGCCCAGACAGTGTACGCCGGGGCGGGCGCACGTTCACCACGGGCAAGGCGAAACCCGCAGGTTGTCCACATGCCCCTCGGTTGTCCACAGAATCCCGTTCTGTTTCCCCACGCCCCCGCCTGGTCCGCAAGGGTGGAGACATGGCCCTGATCCCGCGTTCGAGCCTCCCGCTGCTGGCGGGGGTGGTGGTGCTGTTCGCCGTCGTCGCCCCGGCCGCCCCAGCGGCGGGGATCGCCACGGCGGCTCCCGCAGCCCCAGCGGCTCCCTCAGCCCCAGCCACCCCGGCGAACCCGGCGGTTACCGCGGTCACGGCAGTCCCGGCGGCGAAGGCTGCCACGGCCGCGGTCACGGTCCCGGCAGCCCCGGCGATCCCGGCGATCCCGGCGGCGGAGGCCGCCACTGCCCCGGTCGTGGCCCCAGCGGCCCCAGCGGCCTCGACAGTCCCGCCAACCCCGCCAGCCCCGCCAGTCCTGCCAGTCCTGCCAGTCCTAGCAGTCCCTCCAGTCCCCCTAGTCCCAGCGGTCCCAGCGGTCCCAGCGGTCCCAGCGGTCCCAGCGGTCCCAGCGGTCCCAGCGGTCCCAGCGGTCCCAGCGGTCCCAGCGGTCCCAGCGGTCCCAGCGGTCCCAGCGGTCCCAGCGACGGAGGCTGCCACGGCGGCGGCCATCGAGCCTCGGTTCTCCTGGCCGCTGTCGCCGGTGCCGCAGGTGACCAGGCCGTTCGAGCCGCCGGCGACGCCATACGGCCCGGGCCATCGCGGTGTCGACCTCGCGGCCGCGCCGGGGCAGCAGGTCCTCGCGGCGGGCACAGGTGTCGTGGTGTTCGCCGGTCAGGTGGCCGGCCAGGGCGTGGTTTCGGTCGACCACGACGGCGGCCTGCGCACGACGTACGAGCCGGTCAGTCCCACGGTGCCGATCGGCACGCAGGTGTTCATCGGGCAACCGATCGCCACCGTGAACCCGGGCCATCCCGGCTGTACGGTCGCCGCCTGCCTGCACTGGGGCGTCCGCCGGGGTGAGGAGTATTTGAACCCGCTGGCGCTGATCCGCACGGAGTCGGTGATCAGGTTGAAGCCCTGGACGCCGCCTTAGTAGCTGCTGCTACCCGGTGAGCCGGGACCGCAACCGGAGCACGGCCCGCGTGTGCAGCTGGCTGACGCGCGATTCGGTGACACCAAGGACCTTGCCGATCTCCGCGAGGGTGAGGCTCTCGAAGTAGTAGAGGCTGACCACGATCCGGTCGCGCTCGGTGAGCTGGGCGATGGCCTCGGCCAGCTGCCGCCGGTTGTCGCGGTCGACCAGCACGGCGACGGGGTCCACGGCGTCGTCGTCGGGCAGCGTGTCGACGAGGGACCCGCTGTCCTTCCCGGCCGCGACAAGGTCCTCGAGCGCGACGACGCTGGTCAGCCGCAACTGGCCGTACAGGTCGCGCAACTCGTCAACGCCGATGCCGAGTTCCTCGGCCAGCTCGGTGTCGGTCGGCGTGCGGTGCAACCGTGCGCCTAGTCGTTCCAGCGCACGCTCGGCTTCCCGGAGCCGGCTGCGCACTACCCGGGGCACCCAGTCCTGTGATCGGAGGTCGTCGAGGATCGCACCACGGATGCGCTGCATCGCGTAGGTCTCGAACCGCCAGCCGCGCTCGAGATCGAACTTCTCGATCGCGTCGATCAGCCCGAAGATGCCAGACTGAACGAGGTCACCGACGTCGACATGGGTGGGCAACCCGGTCCCCACCCGCCCGGCGACGTACTTGACCAGCGGTGCGTAGTGCAGCACCAGCCGCTCGCGCAACCGTTGGTTCGGCCCCGCCTGAAACTCCCGCCAAAGCGCGTTGATGGCGGCGTCCACCTCGTTGACTGCGCCATCTCCGCCAGCCACACCCCCAGCAAGGCCCCGCTCGCCATTCGACGAGCCACCGCCGCCGGCGATCCCAGCCCTCGCCGCAGCCGCATCCCCAGCAAGACCACGACCACCGCTAGGCGAGCCATCGCGCTCAGCGACCCCAGCCCCCGCCACAGACGCATCCTCAGCAAAACTGCCACCACCGGGCGAGCCACCACGCCCCGCGACCCCGGCCCCCATCACAGCCGCATCCCCAGCAAGACCGCGATCTCCCTTGGGCGAGCCACCGCTCTCAGCGGTGAGCGTCGAGCCCGCTGCGGGCACGTGGTCTCCACTCACGCGCAGGGCGTCCTCACCGCTGGATGTGTCGTCCGCGCCGAGCGCACTGTCGGCGCCAGACGTGCCAACGCGCCCCGCGAACGGCGCCTCCCCGCTGCATTCGTCGCGTCCTGCGGGCGCACGGTCATGGCCGGGCGGGGCGTCCTCGGCGAGCCCGGCGCAGTCCCCAGTGAGCGTGACGTCCCTGTCGCGCGCGTTGTCCTCGGCGGGCCCGGCGTTGTCTGGGACGAGCGTGGCCTCCCCGGCGGGGACATCGTGGCCGGTGAGGGTGACGTCCCCGGTGGGCGTGCGCCCGCTGGGGAGCATGTCGCCGCGATCGGGGGCGCTGTCCGCTGTAGTCGGTGCGGGTGCGGCCTTGGGGTCAGCGGCATGTGTGCGACCGTTGGCGACCGCCGGATCGGCCCCGTCGGCACCCTCGTCGGTCTGGTGGACACCGCTCTGGCGCTGAGCTGAACGAGTGGCGTCAGCGGGTACACCGACCTGGCCGTTCGGGCGGGCTTCCGAACGGTTCGTGTCGGTGAATCGCAGGTCGGCCTTCACGCGACGGCCGCTCTCGGCAACGGGCTCAGTTCGGTCTCCGGGCTCATGTCTGGTCGGTGATGGTGAGGGCGGTCCCGCTGGTCCGCCCCGGCCGGGTCCCGAGGTCATCGGGCGCGGGGGTGGGCTCGGTCATGTATCGCCTTCAGCCGCTCGACTGTCACGTGAGTGTAGAGCTGCGTCGTGGCCAGCGTAGCGTGACCGAGCAGTTCCTGAACGCTGCGAAGATCCGCCCCACCCTCAAGCAGGTGGGTTGCCGCGGTATGCCGCAGCCCGTGCGGGCCCATGTCAGCGGCGCCCGGCACCGAGCCGACGGCGTCGTGAACCACCCGCCGCACGGCGCGCGGATCCAGCCGGCCGCCACGAACTCCCAGGAACAGCGCGGAAGAGCTCACCTTGCCGGCCTGCCCGACGATCACCGGACGCCCGCCGGCCAACCACGACCGCAACGCGCGTTCGGCCGGCACGCCGAACGGCACGACGCGTTCCTTGCCGCCCTTGCCGAGGACCCGCACGACCCGCCTGCCGAAGTCCACGTCGCCGATGTCCAGGCCACACAGCTCCGACACGCGGACACCAGTCGCGTAGAGCAACTCCAGGACAGCGTTGTCCCGCAGACCTTCCGGGTCCAACTCGGCCGCACCGGCATTCGAGGCCCGCAGCACCTCGCCCGCCTCGTCCGGCCGGAGCACCGCGGGCAAGGTGCGGTGCGTTCGCGGTGACACCAACCTCGCGCCCGGGTCGACCTCCAGCGCCCCCTGCCGTCGCGCCCAGGCCGTGAAGGTCCGCGCGGCCGCCGAGCGGCGAGCCAGGGTGGTACGGCTGGCGCCGCTGCCATGCTGGTGGGCAAGCCAGGCGCGAAGCACCACCACGTCCAGCCCAGCCAGGGCGGCGCGATTGTCGTCGGCCCCGTAGTCACGGTGCAGGAAACCGAGAAGCGAGACAATGTCACCGACGTAGGCGCGGATCGTGTGCTCGGACAGCCCCCGCTCCAGCCGCAGATGCCGCTCGAAGTCGTCCAGCAACCCTGCCGCGGCCGCCGGCAGCGCATCCCGAACCTGCCGGAGGTCGATCCGGCTCTCGTCGTCCTTTCGTGCCGCCATGGCTACCCGCGCGCCTTCTCGCCGTCGCCTGAAGGCTCCGCGACCCGCCACACGACGGAGTTAAGAGTGCGCAGAGCGTACACGCGTTCACCCATCGAGCGCTCCCCATGAACCACCCTCATGGGTACTCACGCTGGGCGAATATCGCCCGATGGTCAAGCATCGCCACACCGGATCACCTACCGATCGCGTCACCTCCTCGCATTGCCCCGGACAGCGTCCCGACGCTAGGCGCTTGCCTGGGATTTCCTGACATCGCGACCTTCCTGCCAGCCGCCTTCGCCGGACCGCGCCAAACCATCGAGTTCGAGCGCGGGCAGCACCGCTCGCACCCGCAGCACGGGCACTCCGGACTCCATCGCGATCTGCTCGGCCGACTTGCCGCGACTTCGCTCCAGCGCCTCGTGCACCCGGAGCGCGTCCTGCCCGAGACCGTCAGTACGGCGCTTGGGCCGGACCCGCTCAGCCGTGTGTGTGCCCAGCTTGCCGACGATCTCGACCACGTCATCGACCGAACCGACTAGCAACGCGGTGGAGTTCCGGATGAGGTCATGGCAGCCTTCCGACGTCGCGGAGTCGATCGGCCCCGGAACGGCCATCACGATCTTGCCGAGCGAGATAGCGGTCGACGCGGTGTTACGTGCTCCACTCCGGCGGCCCGCCTCGACGACGACGGTGCCCTCGCTCAGCGCGGCGATCAGGCGGTTGCGGATGAGGAATCGGTGGCGTGCCGGCTGAGTTCCCGGCGGATACTCACTGACAACGAGGCCGCCTTGTTCGACGACCCTCTTCAGCAGAGCGACGTGCCCCTTTGGATACTCGAAGTCCAAGGCACACCCTTTCAGTGCCACGGTCAGGCCGTCGGCGGCGAGCGCTCCGCGGTGTGCGGCACCGTCGATGCCGTAGGCCGCACCGGAGACGACGGACAGTTCGCGTCTGGACAGGTGGTAGGCGAACTCCCCGGCGACAGTTTCGCCGTAACGACTCGATGCCCGGGCTCCGACGATCGAGACCGCCGCCTCGACGGCTTCGTCCAGGCGGGCATCGCCGTGCACCCAGAGAGCGAGCGGGACCACGCCGTTCTCCACTCCGCGCTGACCTGCGATCTCTAGGCAATGCAGTGGCCACGCCGGCCACTCGTCGTCCTCCGGGATGACCAGGCGAGCTCCTAGGCGCTCCCCCGCTTCGAGATCTGCTTCCGCCCGATCGATCGATCGCCGGGCCGCCGTTTCGTCGGCAACGCGCGGCGGACACCGGCCCTCTTTGACCGCGTTTGCCGCGGCGATCGGCCCGATTTCCTTGACGAAGCTGGCCAGCGCGGCCGCCGGTGGTTCGGCGACCCGCAGCAGATAGGCCCGCGCGAGGCGCTCTTCGGTCATCGGCATGCTCGCCTCCTTGTGCCGGAGGCAGCCACCGGACGGCCCGGCGCGGGAGTCCAGGACGGTGCGACGGGAGGAATCCCGAGCGAGCAGCGCGTCGAGGGGACTTCGTTGCTCTGTAAGAAAGTGCGGCACTGGAGCTGCGGTGCAGAGGTGATGCGCGAGCTGCGCGGGCGGGCGGTGGGAGCGTGGGATGTCGGCCTGGGGCGACAGCCGAGGGGCAGGTGGGGAGAGTTCATCTGGTTGTCCTGTAACGAATAGTGGTATCGGGCTGGGATCTGGGGCGCGCGACAGCGGGTGGTGGCAGGGCCGGTGTCGGAGTCATGCGGTGTTCCGGTCTCGGAACATCAGGGCGGCGGCCACCGGGGCGGGCGGGGTTCGAGGAAGGCAGGGCGCTCGCGCACCGGGAACGTCGTACGCGGAGCGCGCTGCGGGAAACCAGCGCAAGACGGCCGAGGAGCGGGTGGGAAGAGCTCGCCTCGGTGCCCTCTGCAAGGAGGGCCGCACCAGGGCGGGGACCTGAGGCGCGGCACAGCGGCCGGGGCGGCGGACAAGGGGCGGAGTCATCTGGCGCTCCGGTCCCGGAATTCCAGGGCGGCGGCAGCGTGGGCGCCGCTGGGTTCGGGGGAAGGCAGGACGCTCCCGCACCGGGAACCCCATACGGGAGTGTGCTGCAGGGAATCCTGCGGGACGACGACCCGGAAGCAGCTGAGAAAGCTGCCTCGCTGCCCTGTGAAGGCGCCGCACCTGGGCTGGGGCCTGAGGCGTGCCGCAACCGCCGGGGCGGCGGACGGGGATCGGAGTTCATGCGGTGCTCCGGTCCTGGAATTCCAAGGCGGTGGCCACGTGGGCGGGCGGGGTTCGAGGAAGGCAGGGCGCTCGCGCACTGGGAACGCAGGACGCGGAGCGCGCGCTGGGGGAAACCACCGCAAGATCGAGGCCAAGAAGGGGCCGGGAAAGCTGGCCGGGCGCTCTGTGAGGACATGCGGCACCGGGATGAGACCTGAGGCGTGCCACGACGGCGAGGGCGGCGGACAAGCGTGAGCGTCGTGCAGCGCTCCGGTTCCGGAACGTCAGGGCGGTGGCCAACGGGGCGAGTTGGGCTCCAGGACGGCAGGACGCTCACGCCGGGAGTGCCGTACGCGGAGGCTGCGGGAATCACTGCAGGACGGCCGGGAAGCGACTGCGGAGAGTTGGCTTCGGTGCCCTCGGTGAGAAGGCGCCACAGCGCCACGGCGGGCGGGCGACAGACAGGAGTCGGAGTCATGCGGCGCTCCGGCTGCGGAACGTCAGGGCGGTGGCCAACGAGGCGAGCTGGGCTCCAGGAAGGAACGATGCTCTCGCGCTGGGAACCCCACACGCGGAAGCTGCGGGAAGCACCGCAGGATGGCCGGGAAGCGGCTGGGGAAGGTGGCCTCGGTGCCCTCGGTGGGAAGGTGCTGCGGCGCGACGGCGGCGGCTGCGGCGGACAGGGGGCGGGGTCATGCGGCGGTCCGGTCGCGGAATTCCAGGGCGGCGGCGACGTGGTCGGCGCTGGGCTCGGGGAGGTTGAACAGGTCGGCGAGCGTCCAGGAGACGCGTAGGCACCGGTCGGCGCCGCGGGCGGTTAGGTGGCCTTGGTGGAGGCTGCGGTCCAGCAGGGCGGTGGCGCGGGACGGCAGCGGGAACTGGCGGCGGAGGACCGGGCCGGGGACTTCGGCGTTGGTGCGCCAGCCGTGGGTGGACCAGCGGGCGGCGGCACGCTCCCGGGCGGCCATGACGCGGTCGCGCACGACAGCCGTGGGTTCCGGGGATTCTTCGGTGTGGCTGGTCATGGCGGTGATCGGGCGCATCCGGACCTGGATGTCCACCCGGTCCACCAGCGGGCCCGAGAGCCTGTTCCGGTAGCGGCGGATGGCCGTCGGAGTGCAGGTGCATTCCGTCTCGCGTGGCGGCGCGCACGGGCACGGGTTCGTGGCGAGGACGAGCTGAAAACGTGCCGGGTAGCGAACCGAGCCCTTGGACCGGGCAATCCGGACCTCGCCGTCTTCGAGTGCCGTGCGCAGCGAGTCCAAGGCCGCACCCGAGAATTCACAAGCCTCATCGAGGAGCAAAACGCCGCAATGGGCACGGCTGATCAGGCCCGGACTGGCCAGACCACTCCCGCCACCGATGAGGGCGGCGACGGACACCGAGTGATGCGGCGCCACGAACGGCGGCACTGTGACCAGCGGCGATGCCTGCGACAGCGAGCCGTGCACGGAGTGCACCGCGGTGACTTCGAGGGCTTCCTCGGTGGACAACCTGGGCAGCAGGCCCGGCAGGCGCTTCGCGAGCATCGTCTTGCCGACGCCCGGCGGCCCTGTGAACAGCAGGTGATGACCGCCGGCGGCCGCGACCTCGAGGGCCCAGCGAGCCTCGGGCTGGCCGACCACATCGACGAGGTCTGGCACCTTCGGTGGCGCGCTCTCGGCCGCGGTCTCCGGCCTGACCAGAGAGGCCTCCCCCTTCAGCCAGGCGACGACATCCGCGAGGCAAGCCGCGCCGAAGACGTCGAGACCCTCGACGAGGACGGCCTCGAACAAGGACTGTTCCGGCACCACTGCTCGCTTCATCCCAGCGTTCCGCGCCGCGATCAGCCCGGGCAGCACACCCCGGATCTCGCGGACGCGCCCGTCGAGCGAGAGCTCACCGAGTAGCACCGTGCCGGGCAGCCTGGTCGCGGGGACGCTGTTCGCCGCCGCGAGGACGGCGACCGCGATCGCGAGATCGTACCCCGAGCCCAGCTTCGGCAGATTCGCCGGTGACAGCCCGAGGGTCAGCTTCTCCCCCGGCCACTGCTGCCCGGAGTTCCGGACCGCGGAGCGGACCCTGTCCTTGGCTTCGCGCAACCCCGCGTCGGGCAGCCCGACGAGCTTCGTGCTCGGCAGGCCGCCACCCAGGTCGGCCTCCACCTCGATGACCCGGCCGTCGATCCCGAGCACGGCGACCGACCAGGTGTGTCCGATCGCCATCACGACACCGCCGGGCGGTGGTGGGCGCGGGCCATCAGAAGGCCGCCGGAAAATGCTTGAGCTGAAGCTCGCCGCCGGGGCTGACGAGCACCGAGACCACGTCGAACCGGATCGGGCACCAGGGCACCCGGCGATCGCGCAGCCAGTGACTGGTGATCCGGCGGATGCGGGCGATCTTCTCCCCGGTCACGGCCTCACCCGGATCGCCGAAGTCCAGCCCGGCTCTGGTCTTGACCTCGCAGACGATGACCGAGCGATAGTCGGTGGCCACGATGTCGAGCTCGCCCTCGCGGCAGCGCCAGTTCCGGTCCAGCACCACGAGACCGAGCGATTCCAGGTGCTGAGCGGCCTGCTCCTCACCTCGCCGGCCGAGCGCCAGATGGGCCGCTTCCGGCCGTGCCACAGTGTCCGTCACTGTTACCCCCAGTGGTCGAATCCTTACCGTCAGAAAGACGGTGCCAGGTTCGACGCGGGGCGCGCCAGCACGAATCAGGTCAGCTGTGGATAACCCACCCGTTGTGGATAAACAGCCCGGATCAGCCCGAGAACGGACCGTCCTCGGGCAGCCGGAGGTCGGGTTTCTCCAGCTCTTCGACGTTGACGTCCTTGAACGTGATGACGCGGACGTTCTTCACGAACCGCGCCGGGCGGTACATGTCCCACACCCAGGCGTCCGACATCCGCACCTCGAAGTAGACCTCGCCGCCGCCGTCGCGGACCTGCACGTCGACCGCGTTGGCCAGGTAGAACCGCCGCTCGGTCTCCACCACGTACGAGAACTGGCTGACGATGTCGCGGTACTCCCGGTACAGCGACAACTCCATCTCGGTCTCGTACTTCTCGAGATCCTCTGCGCTCATGAAATCCGCGCCCCTCCTCGCGAGCTCGACCGACTTCCGGCGGCGGAACCATCATTCTGACTCACGACGTCGTCCAGAGCACGCACCGGCGGCTCCGATCGCTCCAGCGCCGCCACGGTCAGCATCACCTTGTGCGGCGGTTGCCGCCCGTGCGCGGCGGCCGCCGTCGCCACGTTCGCGTACGACCACCGATGTACCGCACTGGGCCCGTACTCGGTGAGCGCCGCGCCGTGCTCGGTCGTGGTGTACCCCTTGTGCACGTCGAACCCATACATCGGATGCTCCCCGTGCAGGTCGGACATGATGCGGTCCCTGGTCACCTTGGCCAGCACCGACGCCGCCGCGACACAGGCCACCGCCCGATCCCCCTTGATCACCGCCAGGCTCGGCGCGGGCAGCCCCGGCACCTTGAACCCGTCGGTCAGCACGTAGCCGGGATTGGTCCGCAACCCCGTGATCGCGCGCCGCATCCCCTCGATGTTCATCACATGGATCCCCAGCAGGTCCACCTCGGCCGCCGGAATCACCACGATGGAGTAGTCCAGCGCACGCGATATCACCCGGTCGTAGACGCGGTCACGAGCCAATGCGGTGAGCAGCTTCGAATCCGTCAGCTCGGTGAGCTTCGCGGCGTCGCCGGGCTTGAGCACACACGCCGCCACCACGAGCGGACCCGCGCAGGCTCCTCGGCCCGCCTCGTCGACACCGGCGACCGGGCCCAGCCCACGCCGGTCGAGAGCGGACAACATGCCCCAGAAAAGCTCCCCGCGGACGACCGCCCGAGGTGGTCTGATCGGGTCCGCGAGCGCCGATGAGCTACCCACTGGCTATCGCTTTCGCTTGACCGCCTCGCGCACGCCGGAACCGAGCCTGCGGCTGAGCGACATCACGGGCCATGCCGCGGCGGCTCCGATCCCGAGCGGCACACCCTGCTGCCAGTCCGGCGCGCTCATGCCGAGTGCGACCGGCTGCGCGTTTTCCTGCGGGTTCGTGTCGCTCACCCCGCCCCATCGGCTGGGTGGCAGCACGATGATGCGGGCCTTGCCGATGATGTTGGCGACCGGCACGACGCCGCGCAGCCCGCCGCCGCCCTGGCAGCGCGAGTCGCATGAGTTGTTGCGGTTGTCACCCATGACCCAGACATCGCCCTCGGGCACCGTCACCGGATCGAACGTGTCCTGCCGGGGATCGGACGGGTCTTCCCAATGGATGTACGGCTCGTTGAGCGCCTTGCCGTCGACCACGACCCTGTTCTGGGCATCGCAGCATTGGACGGTTTGGCCGCCCGTGGCGATGATGCGCTTCACGAAGTCGCGCTCGTCCGGCGGTGCGAGCCCGAACACCGAGCCCACGTTCTGGAAGAACCGCACGACCGGGTTGCTGGACCGCTGCGCCGGAGCCTCGTTCTCGAGCCATGGTTCCGGGCCCTTGAACACCACGACATCACCCGGACCGGGATCGGTGAAGTCATAAGTGATCTTATCGACGAGCACCTTGTCGCCGTAGCAGCCGGTGCAGCCGTGCAGCGTGGTTTCCATCGACCCGGACGGAATCGTGTAGACCCGGGCGAAGAATTGCTGGAAAACAAAGGCGAGAACCAGTGCGACCACGATCAGAATCGGCAGCTCGACCCAGAACGAACGCTGTTTCTTGGGCTGGCGGTGCCGCCGCTTTCCTTTTGCGCCGGTATCGCTGTTTTCGCCGTTTTCGGCGCGTTCCGGCTCGTCCTCGGCAGCGCTCGAGGTCACGGGTTCAACCACGTCGCCAGGCTACTAGGGCGCCTGTCAGGACGCCGTGGGGGCTTCGCGACGCTCCTTGATCTTCGCTGCCTTGCCGCGCAGTTCGCGCAGGTAGTACAGCTTGGCGCGGCGCACGTCGCCGCGCTTGAAGATCTCGATCTTGGCGATGTTCGGCGAGTGCACCGGGAAGGTGCGCTCCACGCCGACGCCGAACGAAACCTTGCGCACGGTGAACGTCTCGCGGACGCCACCGCCCTGGCGGCGGATGACGACGCCCTGGAAGATCTGGTTGCGCTCGCGGTTTCCCTCGATAACGCGAACGTGCACCTTCAGCGTGTCACCCGGGCGGAAGTTCGGAATGTCGGAACGCAGCGACTGAGCGTCCAGGCTGTCCAGGGTGTTCATCGGGATTCCGTCCTCGTCCTTCGTCTGACTACGTGATTCCGGGCGCGGACCAGCTGGTGTGCGATCGACCCGGGGGTTCATGGGGTACGCACGCCCAGCGGCGTACCAAGTGTCGAGTATGGCAGACGCGATCGTGCCGGGCTCACCCGGCCTGCCACTGCTCCCCGCGAACACGGTCGAGCACGGCGAGATCGCGCTTGTCCAGATTACCCTCCGGCAGCCGGTCCAGCAGCTCCGGGCGACGCAGCAGGGTGCGCTCCAGCGCCTGGTCCCGCCGCCAGCGCTCGATGAGCGCGTGGTTGCCGGAGCGCAGCACCTCCGGCACGGCGAGCTCGCGCCACACCTCGGGCCGGGTGTAGCTCGGTCCTTCGAGCAGGCCGTCGGAGAACGAGTCCTGCTCCGCGGACACCGGGTTGCCCAGCACGCCGGGCAGCAGCCGGACGGTGGCCTCGACCATCACCAGCACCGCGGCCTCGCCGCCGACCAGCACGTAGTCGCCGATGGACACCTCGTCGACCGGCATCCGGCGGGCGGCGTCCTCGACGACCCGCTGGTCGATGCCCTCGTACCGGCCACAGGCGAACACCAGGTGTTCTTCCCGCGCGTACGCCCGCGCCGTCTCCTGGGTGAACGGGCGGCCGGCGGGCGTGGGCACGACGAGACGCGTCGCCTCGCCGCACACGGCGTCCAGCGCGTCGCCCCACACCTGCGGTTTCATCACCATGCCGGGGCCACCGCCGTACGGCGCGTCGTCCACGGCGCGGTGCACGTCATGCGTCCAGTCGCGCAGGTCGTGCACGCCGACCTCGATCAGGCCGCGCTCGATGGCGCGGCCCAGCAGCGCGGCCCGCAGCGGGTCCAGGTACTCGGGGAAGATCGTGACGACGTCGATCCGCATGGCGGCCTCACTCACTCGGTTTCGTCGAGCAGGCCTTCGGGCGGGTCGAGCACGACCCGGCCGGCGGCCACGTCGACGACGGGCACGATCGCCCGCACGAACGGCACCAGCACTGTCCGGCCCTCGCGGTCCAGTGTGAGCAGCTCGCCGCCGGGTGCGTGCACGATCTCCTGCACTGTGCCGACAACGGTGCCGTCGGCCAGCTCGGCGCGCAGTCCTTCGAGCTCGTGATCGTAGAACTCGTCGGGATCGTCGGACGGCGGCAGGTCCGCCGTGTCGGCGAGCAGCAGCACGCCGCGCAGCTCTTCGGCGTCGGTGCGGGAGTGGATCTCCTCGAAACTCATCAGCAGCCGCCCGCTGTGTGTGCGGGCGGCCGCGATGGTGAGCGAACGAGTGCGGCCGTCGCGGTACCGCGCGGCGAGCACGGCACCCTCGGCGAACCGTTCTTCGGGCGAATCGGTGCGCACGTCCACGGCGAGTTCGCCGCGGATTCCGTGCGCCTTCGCGATCCGCCCGACCACGACCTCCACGGTGCGGGGTTCAGCGGTCGGTGTCGACGACGTCCACCCGGACGCCGCGGCCACCGATACCGCCCATCACCGTGCGCAGCGCCGTCGCGGTGCGGCCCCCCCGGCCGATGACCTTGCCCAGGTCGTCGGGGTGGACGTGCACCTCGAGCGTGCGCCCGCGCCGCGTGGTGACCAGCTCGACCCGGACGTCGTCCGGGTTGTCGACGATCCCGCGCACCAGGTGTTCGAGAGAGTCGGCGAGGAAGCTCACGCCTCCGCCTTACCCGCCTCGTCGGCCTCGGCGGCCTTCTTCGGGGCCTTCTTCTTCGCCGTGGTGGCCTCGGTCGAGGGCTCCTCGCCGGCCGCGGCCAGCGCAGCGTTGAACAGGTCCTGCTTCGACGGCTTCGGCTCGCGCACCTTCAGCGTGCCCTCGGCACCCGGCAGGCCCTTGTGCTTCTGCCAGTCCCCGGTGATCTCGAGGATGCGCTGCACCGGCTCGGTCGGCAGCGCGCCGACACCCAGCCAGTACTGGGCCCGCTCGGAGTCGACCTCGATGAAGCTCGGGTCCTCCTTGGGGTGGTACTTGCCGATCGTCTCGATGGCCTTGCCATCGCGGCGGGTGCGTGCGTCGGCGACGACGATGCGGTAGTACGGCGCGCGAATCTTGCCGAGGCGCTGCAGCTTGATCTTGACGGCCACGGGTGTGGGTACTCCTTGGTTTTCTCGGTGCTCGCTGGGTGCCGGGTCACGATCCGAGTGGGGAACCGGACACGAGTACCCGAAGCTTGGGTCGCCACGGCGCGGTGAGAGGGACCGGCCGTAGCAGGCAAGCGTCAATTGTGCCAGACGTCGCTTGGCCGTGCGCTAGAGGGTCAGCACGCCCAGCGTCGTGAGCAGCAACGCCAGCGCCGGCAGGAAGTTGTTCATCTGGTGCGCGACGATCGCGCCGGGCAGGCGGCCGGTGAAAAGCCGGGCCAGGCCGATCGGCACCGCGATCACGAGCAGGAGCGTCGTGCGCAGCGGTTCGAGGTGGCTGACCGCGAACACGGCCGTGGACAGCAGGAACGCCGCGAGCCTTGTCCACCGCTCACTGCCCCAGGGCAGCCGCTCGACCGCACCCCACAGCAGGCCGCGATAGATGATCTCCTCGCAGACCGGGCCGAGCAGCCAGAGGTAGACGAACATGATGATGGCGGCGGTTACCGACATCGGCTGGTTCTCGACCAGCGCGCCGATCGCCGAACCCGCGTTGTGCTCGCCCACGGCCTCGGTCCAGATGAACGCGCTGATCGTGGTCAGCACGAGACCGAGCAGGCCAAACTTGAAGCCGATCCGGATGTCCGCCCAGTGCCATTCGAAGCGCAGGTCGATCCGCGGGCCGTTGCCGCGCACGACCGTGAAGAGCACCGCGACCAGCGCGGCGAGCACGGTCGGGATGATCGTGCCGAGCAGGACGTCACGGACGGGAATGGGCTGCCCCGCGCTGACCGGGCCGAGCAGCACGCTGAGGAACGCGGCCGAGGCCAGCAGGACGGCCTCGACGACGAGGAACGCGCCGAACCCCCAACGGTGCTCCGGCGCCGTCACCGAGTCCGGCAGGCCGATCGAGTCGAGTGGCTCGTCCGGCTGAGTCGTCGTCACCCGCTGCCTCCATCCCATCCGGCCGAACCACTGCCCGAGCCTAGTCGCCACGGTGGCCGCCGTTCAGGTGAACAACGGCGATGCCGGGGGCGGTTCGGTGGCGGCGTGCGCGACGAGACCCAGGCACGCTCCCCCATTCACGCTGCCCAGGCTAGGTGGCGCCGTGCGATCGGGCGAACCCGGGCGGTGAGCGGTCAGCGGAAAACGGCCCCACCCAGCAGGATGTGGCGCGGATCGCGCAGCACCGACAGGTCCTCGCGCGGGTCGCTGTCGAAGACGAGCAGGTCCGCCGGAGCGCCTTCGGTCAGCGACGGGTGCCCCAGCCACTCGCGAGCGGACCACGAGCCGGCGGCGAGGGCCTCGGTGCGGGACATGCCCGCCCGCCACAGCGCCTCGATCTCGTCGACCAGCCGGCCGTGCGCGATCATCCCGCCCGCGTCGCTGCCAGCGTAGATCGCGACGCCCGCCGACAGCGCCGACGCGATCATGTCCCGCACGCCGGCGTGTAAAGCCCGCATGTGTGCGGCATAGACCGGGTACTTGGTCGCCTTCTCGGCGATACCGGGGAAGTTCTCGATGTTGATCAACGTCGGAACGAGCGCGGTACCGCGGCGGGCCATCTCCGCGAGCAGCTCCGGCGACAAGCCCGTGCCGTGCTCCAGGCAGTCGATGCCCGCGTTGATCAGGCCCGGCAGCGCGTCCTCGCCGAAGACGTGCGCCGTCACGCGCACCCCCGCCGCGTGGGCGACCTTGACCGCCTCCGCCAGCGCGTCGTCCGGCCAGAGCGGCGCCAGATCGCCGGTCGAGCGGTCGATCCAGTCGCCGACCAGCTTGACCCAGCCGTCACCGTCGGCGGCCTGCTCGGCGACCGCGTCGGGCAGTTCGTCCGGGGACCCCAGATCGATGCCCAGGCCGGGGATGTACCGCTTGGGCAGCGCGAGATGCCGGCCGCAGCGGATCATCCGCGGCAGGTCGGCACGGTCCTGCAACGCGCGCGTGTCGATCGGCTGGCCACAGTCGCGGATCAGGAGCGTGCCCGCGTCGCGGTCCTGCATCGCCTGCGCGATCGCCTCGTCCACTGTGGACGGACCATGCACGCCGATCGCGGGGTGACAGTGCGCATCCACCAGACCGGGTACCAGAAACCCTTCGGTGACAAGAGTTTCCGCGCCGTCAACGGGCTCGAACGTCAACTGCCCGTCATCGATCCAGAGGTCCCGCACCTCGTCACCGGGCAGGACCACACCACGCAGGTGCATCACTTGTTCTTCGGCAGCTTGAACTTCGACGGGTCGAAGCCGGGCACGTCGTTCATCCCGCCGCCCAGCTGGGAAAGATCCGGCATGCCACCACCGGCGCCGCCGGGCGGGAGCATCGGCATCCCGGCCGGGAACCCGCCGCGCACCTTCGGCTGCGTCGGGCCGCGCCCCTTGCCCTTCTTCCCCTTCTTGCCCTTGCGGCTCTTGGTGGCGCTGCCACCGCCGAAGCCGAACCGGCCCGCCATCTGCTGCATCATCTTGCGGGCCTCGAAGAACCGGTTCACCAGGTCGTTGACCTCGCGTACGGCAACGCCGGAACCCGTGGCGATGCGCGCGCGCCGGGACCCGTTGATGATCTTCGGGTTCTCGCGCTCGGCCGGGGTCATGCCGCGGATGATCGCCTGCAGCCGGTCGAGTTGCTTGTCGTCGACCTGGGCCAGCTGGTCCTTCATCTGCCCGGCGCCCGGCAGCATGCCGAGCAGGTTGCCGATCGGGCCCATCTTCCGGACCGCGAGCATCTGCTCGAGGAAGTCCTCCAGGGTGAGCTCGCCGGTGCCGAGCTTCGCCGCGGCCTTCTCGGCCTGCTCCTGGTCGAAGGCCTGCTCGGCCTGCTCGATCAGGGTGAGCAGGTCGCCCATGCCGAGGATCCGGCTGGCCATCCGGTCCGGGTGGAAGGTGTCGAAGTCCTCGAGCTTCTCGCCGTTGGACGCGAAGAGGATCGGCTGACCGGTGACCTGGCGGACCGACAACGCGGCACCACCGCGCGCGTCGCCGTCGAGTTTGGTGAGCACCACGCCGGAGAAGCCGACGCCGTCGCGGAAGGCCTCCGCGGTGTTCACCGCGTCCTGGCCGATCATCGCGTCGACGACGAACAGTGTCTCGTCCGGATTGACCGCGTCACGGATGTCGGCGGCCTGCTTCATCAGCTCCTCGTCGACACCCAGCCGGCCGGCGGTGTCGACGATGACGACGTCGTGCTGGGCGTGCTTGGCCTCGTCGATACCGCGGCGGGAGACGTCGACCGGGTCACCGACGCCGTTCCCCGGTTCGGGGGCGAACACCGCGACCCCGGCGCGCTCGCCGACCACCTGGAGCTGGGTGACGGCGTTGGGGCGCTGGAGGTCGGCGGCGATCAGCAGCGGCGCGTGGCCCTGCTTCTTCAGCCACATCGCGAGCTTGCCGGCGAGCGTCGTCTTACCGGAACCCTGCAGACCGGCGAGCATGATCACGGTCGGCGGGTTCTTGGCCAGGTTGAGCCGCCGGGTCTCGCCGCCGAGGATCGCGACGAGCTCCTCGTCGACGATCTTGATGACCTGCTGCGCGGGGTTGAGGGCACCCGAGACCTCGGCACCCTTCGCGCGCTGCTTGATCTGTGCGATGAACTCCCGCACGACGGGCAGCGCGACGTCGGCCTCCAGCAGCGCGATGCGGATCTCGCGCGCGGTCGCGTCGATGTCGGCGTCGGTCAGCTTCCCCTTGCCCCGCAGGTTCTGCAGGGCCGAGGTGAGCCTGTCGGAGAGGGTGTCGAACACGGGTGTGCACGCTCCAGCTGTCGTGGTTGCTCCGCGGTCCAGGGTAGCGGCCCGCTGAGCCCGACCTGCGGGTACCGCGAAATCCACCTAAACCGATACTAAACGGATGCGCATCAACCCGAGAGATCAAACCTTGGTATGAGGAAAAAGCGTTGCCGAGATTACTACGCTCATGCGTATGACTTCTCTGATCGAGCGCGATCAGGACGACGACGAGCGTGTCCCGTTACGCCGGATCTTCGCCCTGTTCAAGCCCTACCGGTGGGCGATGACCGGCCTGTTCGCCGTGATCATCGCGCAGGCGGCGCTGGGCGTGGCGGCGCCGTTCTTCCTGCGCGGCATCCTGGACACCGCACTCCCCCACCGCGACACCGTGCTGCTCACCCTGCTGGCCGCCGGGATGATCGTGTCGTCGCTGGGCAGCGGCGCGCTGAGCGTCAACAGCACGGGCATCGCGAACACCATCGGCCAGCGGGTGATGAACGACCTGCGGGTCAACGTCTACGACCACCTGCAGCGCATGTCGCTGGCCTTCTTCACCCGGACCCGCACCGGCGAGGTGCTGTCGCGGGTGTTCAACGACATCGGTGGTGTCGACAACGTCGTCAACACCACCGCCAGCTCCATCGCGCAGAACGGGATCACCACCATCGCGATCGCGGTGGCGCTGCTGATCATGGACTGGCAGCTGGCGATCCTCGGGCTGATCGTGATCCCGCTGTTCCTGCTGTTCACGTTGCGGCTCGGCAAGAAACGCCGGTCACTGGCGCGCGGCAGGCAGGGGCGGATGGCCCGGCTGACCACGATGGTCGAGGAGTCGCTGTCGGTGTCCGGCGTGCTGCTGTCCAAGACGATGGGCAACGGGCGGGAGCTGCGCGACCGGTTCGCCGCGGAGTCCCGCGAAGTGTCGGACCTGGAACGGCAGTCGGCGCTCGCGGGGCGCTGGCAGATGGCTTCGCGGCGGATCGCCCTGACCTGCGTGCCGGCGATCGTGTACTGGATCGCGGGCATGGCAATCGCGCACGGCGCGAGCCCGATCAGCCTCGGCACGGTCGTCGCGTTCACCAGCATGCTCAACCGGCTGATCGGTCCCGTCACGGCGATGCAGACCGTGGGCCAGAACCTGTCCACGGCGACGACGTTGTTCGGGCGGATCTTCGAGGTGCTGGACCTGCCGGTGGAGATCGCCGACCGGCCGGGCGCCGGCGAGCTGGTCGTCCGGGACGGCGCCGTGAGCCTGCGCGGTGTGTCGTTCAAGTACGAGGACCGGTGGACCCTGCGGGATATCGACCTCGAGGTGCCGGCTGGTTCGACCACCGCGCTGGTCGGCGCGACGGGTTCGGGCAAGACGACGCTCGCGTACCTGGTGGCGCGGTTGTATGAACCAGGCCAGGGCCGGGTGCTGATCGACGGCACCGACATCCAGGACGTCACCTTGCGCTCGCTGGCGGGCGCGGTCGGCCTGGTGGCGCAGGAGACCTACCTGTTCCACGCCTCGGTGCGGGAGAACCTGCGCTTCGCCAAGCCCGACGCGACCGACGAGGAGATCGAACGGGCGGCACGGGCGGCGCACATCCACGACACGCTGGCCACGCTGGCCGAGGGGTACGACACGATGGTCGGGCAGCGCGGGTACCGGTTCTCCGGCGGGGAGAAGCAGCGGATGGCGATCGCCCGGATCCTTTTGCGCAACCCGCCGGTCCTCATTCTCGACGAGGCGACCAGTGCGCTCGACAACCGCACCGAGCGGTCCGTGCAGGAGGAACTGGACCGGCTGGCCGCCCAGCGCACCACGATCACGATCGCGCACCGGTTGTCCACTGTGGAGAACGCGGACCAGATCGTGGTGTTGCACGAAGGCCGGATCGTCGAGCGCGGCAAGCACGCCGAGCTGATGGCGCTGGGCGGGCGCTACACCCGGTTGGTCCGGGGTGAGATCTCCTAGAGTGACACATATGTACGACGCCGACATGGATCTCGCCCACGTCGTACGGGAAGCTGTCGGCAGGCTCAACTGGCGGATGCGGGCGGAGCGGGACTCGGGCGGGCCGAGCGCACTGGAACTACAGGTGCTCAGCCGGCTCTACCGTGCGGGCACGCAGACCCCGAAATCCGTGTCGGACGGGGAAAAGATCCAGCCGCAGTCACTGACGCGAGTGCTCGCCACGCTCGAACGCGAGGGCCTCGTCGCGCGACGACCCGATCCGGAGGACGGGCGGCGGTCGCTGCTCAACATCACCGACGGCGGGCTGGCGACCTTGCGCGCGTACAGCGTGCAGCGGGAGGAGTGGCTCGCGGACGCGATGGCGCGGACGCTCAGCGAGACCGAGCTCGAACTGCTGCGCATCGCGGCGACGATCATGTCGCGGCTCGCCGACAGCTGAGGCTCCGGCTCCGAGTGTCGAACTCGGCGTCGCGAACGTCGGACTCGGCGTCCTGAGTGTCGGACTCGGCGTCGTGGGTGTCGGACTCGCGGGGGACACTCATGCGGGTGGCTCGCCCCCTCGCCGAGCCACCCGCATGGTCGCGCCGGAGCCGCAAGAGTCACGACCCTCGCCCGGACCCCCAGTACCGGGCGAGACCGGCTCGCGGACTTCCACGCGATGTCCGTAAGCCTGCCCGGTTCGGGGGTCACCCGGCAGCGTGACAACACCCAAGTAGCGCTAGGTAGATCTACTCAAGTGTGCCGTCGTTGCCCGGCGCACGGGTGGGACACCCGGCGGCGAGACCCATGACGCGGTTTTTCAAGATTTTTTCGGTGAGGGGATTTCGCCTGATCACGCCCCGAACGGGGGGACCTGGAGCTACAAACGGGTGTCCGGGCCGGCGAATTCGGCCGCGATCCGCGCGAACGGCTCGCTTTCGGCGAGCGCGTCCGCCGAATAGCCGAAAGCGCCCGCCGCCGCCTGGAGTACTTGCGCGAGCGCCCCCACTTGGGGCGACGGAGCGGCGGCCAGGACACCGGACTGTCCGTCCTCAACGCGCTCCGCCAGCCGGGTGAGGGCGCTGGAGAGCAGCCGCTGCCCGTTCACGAGATCGGCGATCACGGGGGCGAGGTCGGCGAGCTCCATCTCCTCGGCGCTGTCGAGTTCGGCGGCGCAGGCACGGAGATGCGACGCGGCAACCGTGGCCGGGAAGACGGTCGGCTCGAGCTCCGGCATGGCGGACATCCTGCCATCGCGGTCACCGACCGCCCGCACGACACCCCGAGGCGGTCAGGAAGCGGCCGCGAGGACCGCCTGTTCGACCCGCTGGCGCCAGGACTGGTCCAACCGCACCCCGCGCGGGGCGACCGCGAACGAGTCCACGACCGCGCCACCGAGCGTGGCGACCTTCGCCCAGCGCACCTCGGCGTCACAGGACTGCAGCGCGCCGGCGACCCGGTACAGCAGGGCGATCCGGTCCGGCGCCCGCAGCTCCAGCACGACGTTGTTCGGCCCGGACGTCTCGTCGTCGAACCACAGCACCTTCGGCCTCGCCACGACACGCACGGGTGTGGAGTAGTCCCGTTCCTTGGCCGCGAGCTTCTGCTCCAGCGCCAGCCCGCCCGCGACCGCCCGCGAAAGCTGCTCGCGCAGCAGCGCGGAATCGGGCAGCGAACCGAACTTCGGCGAGGCGACGAAGATGCCGACACGCCCGTTGCCGTGGCCGCGCAGCGTCGCGGTATGGACCTCGAGCGAGTGCAGGGCGAGCACCCCGGCGGCCGGGGCGAGCAGCTCCGTCCGGGCGGGCACGGCCAGCACGACCGTCGCCATGGTGCCGTCGTGGCTGATCGAGACCTCGACGCGACCGGTCCGGACCGCCGTGGCCACCAGCTCCCGCTGCTCCTGGCCGAGCGGCTCGGGTGGGCTGAATCCCTTGCCCTGCATGACTTGCCGGCAGCGCGACACCAGGTTCTCGAGGAGCCCGGCCTTCCAGTCGCTCCACATGCCCGGCCCGGTGGCGAGCGAGTCGGCCTGGGCCAGTGCCTGCAGGAGTTCGAGGAGCACGACATCGTTGTCAACGGTCTTCGCGACACGATGCACGGTGGTCGGGTCTTCGATGTCCCGGCGCGTCGCGGTGTGCGGCAACAGCAGATGGTGCCGCACCATCCGGGAGACCATCGACGCGTCGGCCTCCGGCAACCCGATCCGGCGGGCGACCTCGGCGGAGATGGCCGCGCCCAGCTCGGAATGGTCGGCCTCGCGGCCCTTGCCGATGTCGTGCAGCAGCGCGCCGAGCAGCAGCAGGTCGGGCCGGGCCACGGTGGTCGTCAGCTTCGCCGCTTCCACACAGGTCTGGACCAGATGCCGGTCGACCGTCCACGCGTGCACCGGCGAGCGCGGCGGCAGGTCCCGCACCGCGCCCCACTCGGGGAACAGCCGAGCCCACAACCCGGTGCGGTCGAGCGCTTCGACCGCGTCGATCAGGCCTTCGCCCGCGCCGAGCAGTTCGGTGAGCGCGTCGCGTGCGTCCACCGGCCACGGCGTCCGCAGTTCCGGCGCGGAGTCGGCGAGCGTGCGCAGGGTGCCGTGGGCGATCGGCACGCCGGTGCGAGCAGACGCGGCGGCGACCCTCAGCAGCAGCGCGGGATCCTTCGCCGGCACCGCGTCCCGAGCGAGCGAGACCTCGTTGCCGTGCAACACGACACCTTCGTCGAGCGGGGTCCGGCTGGGACGGCGGCCGAACCGGCTCTTCGGTACGTCCACAGTGGACCGGAGCGCGACGTCCACCGCGTAGCTGACGGTGCGGCCGGCGCCGGCGAGCTTGCGGGCCAGGGTGAACCGGTCACCGAAGCCGAGCTCGGCGGCCACCAGCTCCGCGTCGGGCGCGCTCAGCACGTCCCGGTCACGGCGCAGCTCCCGCCGCAGCTCGGTGCGGACGTCGAGCAGCAGTTCCTTGGCATCGCGCAGTTCCTCGCCGGGACGATCGGTGAGCTGGGCGACCGCGAGGGCCTCCAGCACACCCAGATCCCGCAGCCCGCCCTTGCCGTACTTGAGATCCGGCTCGGCGGACTGGGCAATTTCACCGCTGCGCTGCCACCGTTTGTGCGTCGACTCGGCCAGCTCCGGCAATCGTTTGCGCGCGGTGCGCCGCCACTGGTCGCGGGCCGCGGCGGCGAGCCTGTCGGCCAGGTCGGTGTCCCCGGCGATATGCCGCGCGTCGAGCAGCCCCATCGCGGTCCGCAGGTCTTCCGAGGCGACCTGAAGCGCCTGGGCGGGCGTGCGGACGGCGTGGTCGAGACCGATGCGCGCGTCCCACAGCGGGTACCACAGCGCGTCGGCGATTTCGGCGACCTGGTCGTTCTGGTTGTGCACCAGCACCAGGTCGAGGTCGGAGAACGGCACCAGCTCGCGCCGTCCGAGACCGCCGACGGCGACCAGTGCGACACCGGGTTCAGCGGTGTCGACACCGGCCGCCGCCGCGGCCTTGCTCAGCCAGAACTCGTACAGGTCCACCAGCGCGGCCCGTAACGCGGCGGCGCCGAGCCGGCCGTGGCGACCTTCCAGCAGCCGGCTCGCCGCCTTGGCGAGTTCCCCCCCGAGAACCATCCGTCTACAGCGCGTCCGTGCCGCGCTCGCCGGTGCGCACCCGGACGACGGTCTCGACGGGCGTGACCCACACCTTGCCGTCACCGATCTTGCCGGTGTGCGCGGCGTTGACGATCGCCTCGATGACCTTCTCCACGTTCGCGTCGTCGGTCACGACCTCGACCCGCAGCTTGGCGACGAAGTCGACCGCGTACTCGGCGCCGCGGTACACCTCCGTGTGGCCCTTCTGCCGGCCGTAGCCCTGCACCTCACTGACCGTCATGCCCAGTGCGCCGAGCTGTTCGAGCGCCGACCGGATGTCGTCAAGAGTGAACGGCTTGACGATGGCGGTGATCAGCTTCATGCCTTGCTTCCTTCCAGTGCCACGCCGTCCTTCGACGCCGCTACCGAACCCGGGCTGCTACCGCTGTGCCCGCCGAGGACGGACTGACCGAAGTCATACGCGCTTTCGGCGTGCTGCGCCTCATCGATACCGCTGACCTCGTCCTCTTCCTTGACCCGGAACCCGCCGGCGGCCTTGATGATGAAGCCGATGATCAGGGTGAGGATGAAGGAGTAGCCCAGCACCGCGAACGCGGCCGCCGCCTGCTTGCCCAGCTGGCTGAAACCACCGCCGTAGAACAGGCCGTCCGCGCCGAGCGAGTTGACCTTGGTGGTGGCGAAGAAGCCGATCAGCAGGGTGCCGACGAGACCGCCGACCAGGTGCACGCCGACCACGTCGAGCGAGTCGTCGAAGCCGAGCTTGTACTTGAGCGACACCGCGAGCGCGCAGACCACACCGGCGATGACACCGATCGCGATGGAGCCCAGTGGCGTGACGAAACCACACGCCGGGGTGATCGCGACCAGGCCGGCGACGGCACCGGACGCGGCGCCCAGGGTCGTGGGCTTGCCGAACTTGAGCTGCTCGACCAGCAGCCAGCCGAGGCACGCGGCGGCGGTGGCGACGGTGGTGTTGGTGAACGCGACCCCGGCGAGGTCACCGGCCGACAGCGCGGAACCCGCGTTGAAGCCGTACCAGCCGAACCACAGCAGCGCGGCGCCGAGCAGGACGAACGGCACGTTGTGCGGGCGGCCGGTGTCCTTCGGCCAGCCCTTGCGCTTGCCGAGCACGATCGCGAGCGCGAGGCCCGCGGCACCGGCGTTGATGTGGACCGCGGTACCACCGGCGAAGTCCAGTGCCTTGAGCTTGCTGGAGATCCAGCCGCCGAGCGCGTCCGGGCTGATGAAGCCGTCGAACGAGAACACCCAGTGCGCGACCGGGAAGTACACGATCGTGACCCACAGGACCACGAACAGGCCCCAGCCCCAGAACTTCGTGCGGTCGGCGATGGAGCCGGAGATGAGCGCGGGTGTGATGACCGCGAACATCAGCTGGAACATCGCGAAGGCGAGCACCGGCAGGGCGTCCGCGCCCGGCCAGGCGACCGCGGGGCTGGTGCTGGTCGCCGTCGTGGCGAACCCGGCGAGCTGGCCCCACGTGTTCGCGAAGCCGGCGTGGTCGAAGTTGCCGATCAGCCCGCTGAAGGCGTCGGTACTGAACGACTCACCGAAGCCGTAGAGCACCCAGAGCACGGACACGATCGCCAAGCAGATGAAGTTCATCATGAGCATGTTGAGGACGCTCTTCGCGCGAACCATGCCGCCATAGAAGAACGCCAGTCCTGGTGTCATGAGCATGACCAGCGCGGCGCTGGCCAACACCCATGCGGTGTCTCCTGCGTTCAGCACATCTTCCTCCCGGATCGAGATATTGCCGGGAGTTTTGATTTCGGGTGTTTCACTCGGCCGCTTGGCACGTTTCGCCGGTGTGAACTGTCGTCTCGGCGTTGTTACGAGCACGTTTCCCGGAGACCCGCCTGTGATGTCCTTTCACGAAACGTCGTCGTCAGATACGGACAGTGAACGGCACGGCTCCACTGCTCCGTTACGGGTGCCTGTAGCTGCCGGTGCTGTGACGCGCAGGACCGCGGGTCGCGAAGGGTAACGGGCCGAATACTCTTCGCGCGGTGTGCCGAACAGTGCCCCGGCCTCGAACGCATGCTCGACGAGGCGCCCGCCCAAGCAGGACCACCTTCATTGGCGCGACGAGCGAACGTCCCGTCGGCT
The DNA here is from genome assembly GCF_021653975.1 of Amycolatopsis sp. GM8. Classification (GTDB taxonomy): domain Bacteria; phylum Actinomycetota; class Actinomycetes; order Mycobacteriales; family Pseudonocardiaceae; genus Amycolatopsis_E. The sequence continues at coordinate 305,752 of NZ_JAJKFK010000005.1, forward strand.
CCAACTCGCGCGCCAGCGATCGTCATGATCAGGGGGTGTCTCCTGGTGGCGCCACACCAAGGAAATCAGCAGTTTGTTGCGCGTCGATCGGGAACGAAACCGATGAACAGCCACCATGGGTGTGGACCTACTCGATCGATCCCAGTGCATCGACGTACACGAACTCTGAATGCGCGAAAGGTCTGGTCCCGCTATCCCACGGGAGTCCAGGCCCTCACTTCCAGCTGCGTCCGCAGACCAACTGGCTCCAACATCAACAATACGCGACGTCGTCGAACGCTCGCAACTCGGTTCCTGGTGGAATGGAGCCATGGTCCTGCCTCCCGCCGTCGTGGACGCGCTGCGCTGCTCGGTGTGCGGTGAGCCGGTCGAGTTGGCGGACCGCGCGCTGCGCTGCGCCCGACGGCACGCGTTCGACCTGGCCAAACAGGGTTACGTGAACCTGCTGCACGCGAAGGTGCCGTCGGGCACCGCGGACACCGCGGAGATGGTCGCGGCGCGGGCGGAGTTCCTGGGCGCCGGGCACTACGACGGGTTGGCGGACCGGCTCGTCGCTCGCGTGACGACGTCGGGGCTGGTGCTGGACGCGGGCGCGGGCACCGGCTACTACCTCGCACGGGTACTGGCGAAGGAACCCCGAGCGACGGGACTCGCGCTCGATGTTTCGGCGCTCGCGCTGCGGCGCGCGGCCCGGGCGCACGAACGCCTGGGCGCCGCCGTCTGGAATCTCTGGGAGCCGTGGCCCGTCGCGAGTGGCTCGGTTTCGGTACTGCTCAACGTGTTCGCCCCGCGGAACGGCGCGGAGTTCCATCGCGTGCTGCGGCCCGGCGGCAGCCTCTTCGTCGTGTCACCGCGGCCCGGTCACCTGCGCGAGCTGGCGGCGGTGGCCGACCTGCTCGAAGTGGACGAGCGCAAGGAAGAACGCCTGGACAACGTGCTCGGGGGACGCTTCGAGCCGGTGTCGAAGGAGGAGTACACCGAGCGGCTCACACTGTCCGCAATGGACGTTCGCAGAGCGGTCATGATGGGGCCGAACGCGCACCATCCGGAGCGGCTGAAGCGGCTGGACGACGTCCGCGAACCGCTCGACGTCACTGCGTCGTTCGTGTTGCAGGAGTACCGGAAGCCGCCTTCCAGGCCGTGAGAATCTTGGCCCGCCTCGCAAGTCGTGGGTAACGTCCTCGGTGTGACTGAGCGCAGCTGGGGTTTCCGCACCCGTGCCCTGCACGCCGGCGGCACGCCCGATCCGGCGACCGGGGCGCGGGCGGTGCCGATCTACCAGACCACGAGTTTCGTGTTCGAAGACGCCGCGGACGCGGCCAACCTGTTCGCCCTGCAGAAGTACGGCAACATCTACAGCCGGATCGGCAACCCGACAGTGGCCGCGTTCGAAGAACGCCTGGCCAGCCTCGAAGGCGGGATCGGCGGCGTCGCCACGAGCAGCGGGCAGGCCGCGGAGTTCCTGACGTTCTCGGCGCTCGCCGAGGCCGGTGACCACATCGTGTCCGCGAGCGGCCTCTACGGCGGCACCGTGACCCAGCTCGACGGCACGCTGCGGCGGTTCGGGGTGGACACCACGTTCGTCCCCGGGGACGACCTCGACGCCTACGCGGCGGCGATCACCGAGAAGACGCGGCTCATCTTCACCGAGGTCATCGGGAATCCCAGTGGTGATATAGCGGACATTTCGGGCCTCGCGGATCTCGCGCACTCGCACGACATCCCGCTCGTCGTGGACGCGACGCTCGCGACGCCGTACCTGTGCCGCCCGATCGAGCACGGCGCGGACATCGTGCTGCACTCGGCGACGAAGTTCCTCGGCGGGCACGGCACGACGCTCGGCGGCATCGTCGTCGAGTCGGGCAAGTTCAACTGGGGCAACGGGAAGTTCCCGCGGATGACCGAGGTCGTGCCGTCCTACGGCGGGCTGAAGTACTGGGAGAACTTCGGCGAGTACGCGTTCTGCACGCGACTGCGCGCCGAGCAGCTGCGGGACATCGGCGCGGTGCTGTCGCCGCATTCGGCGTTCCTCCTGCTGCAGGGCGTGGAAACGTTGCCGCAGCGGATGGACGCGCACGTGCGCAACGCGCAGGCGGTCGCGGAATTCCTGGCGGCGGACGAGCGGGTCGCGTGGGTCGGCTACGCGGGGCTGTCCGGGCATCGGCACCACGAGCGGGCGAAGAAGTATCTGCCGCAGGGGCCGGGCGCGGTGTTCTCGTTCGGGGTGAAGGGCGGCCGGGCGGCGGGCGAGAAGTTCGTCGAGTCGGTCGAGCTGCTCTCGCACCTGGCGAACGTCGGGGACGCGCGCACGCTCGTCATCCATCCCGCGTCGACGACGCACCAGCAGCTGACCGACGAGCAGCTGGCGGCCGGTGGCGTCGGGCCGGACCTGATCCGGTTGTCGGTCGGGCTGGAGGATCTCGACGACATCTGCTGGGACATCGACCAGGCTCTCGCGACGGCGGTGAAGGAATGATCCTCGAAACTTCGGTACCGCACGGGGCGGTGCTCGCCGACCCGCCGGTGTCGTGGACCCCGCCGACGGCCCGGGAGCGGCAGGCGATCCTGGCGCGGACGAGGTCGGTGACGATCGTCGGCGCTTCGGACAACCCCGCCCGGCCGAGCTACTTCGTCGCGACGTACCTGTTGTCGTCGAGCCGGTACCAGGTGAACTTCGTCAACCCGCGGCTGAAGACGTTGCTCGGGCAGCCGGTGTACGCGTCGCTGGCCGATGTCCCGGATGTGGACCTGGTGAGCGTTTTCCGCAAGCACAGCGACCTGCCGGACGTGGCCGAGGAGGTCATCAAGGCCGGCGCGCGGACGCTGTGGCTGCAGCTCGGCCTGTGGCACGAGCCGGTCGCGCAGCGGGCGACGGAGGCCGGGCTGGACGTGGTGATGAACCGGTGCGTGAAGATCGAGCACGCGCGCTTCGCGGGTGGCTTACATCTCGCGGGTTTCAATACCGGAGTCGTCAGTTCGCGGCGGCAGTCCGCGCCATGAAAGGAAGAATCGTGAACTCGGAACGGTTGTCCTTGCTATGACCGGAGAACTGCGGGTGACGTTCGTGGGCGGGCCCACCGCGCTGCTGGAGATCGGCGGCAAGCGACTGCTCACGGACCCGACGTTCAGCCCGGCCGGCGACTACGAGACCGCGCCTGGGCGGACGCTGACGAAGACCGAGGACCCGGCTGTCCCGCTCGAGTCGGTGGAGCCCGTCGACGCGGTGCTGCTCTCGCACGACCAGCACGTCGACAACCTCGACCCGGCCGGCCGCGAGCTCGTCGGGCGCATTCTGCTGACGCTCACCACGGTCAGCGGCGCGCGGCGGCTCGGCGGGACGGCCCAGGGGCTGCCGCCATGGGCGGCGATCACGCTCGGCCAGGTGGAGGTGATCGCGGTCCCGGCCCAGCACGGCCCGAAAGGCGCCGAGGGTGTGGTCGGCGAGGTGACCGGCTTCGTGTTGCGGGGGCGCGATCTGCCGTCGGTGTACGTGGCCGGCGACAACGCGTCGCTGGAGCAGGTCCGCGCGATCGCGCGGCGTGTCGGCCCGGTCGATGTGGCGCTGCTGTTCGCGGGCGCGGCGAGGACGGCCTTGTTCGACGGCGCACCGTTGACGCTGACGAGCGAGGCCGCCGCGGAGGCGACGCGGATCCTGAACGCGAAGGTCGTGATCCCGCTGCACACCCGGGGCTGGGGCCACTTCACGGAAGGCCCGGACTCGATCCGCAAGGCCTTCGCCAACGCGGGCCTGAGCGAACGCCTGCGCGTCCTGGACCCCGGCGAGTCCATCACCCTGGTCACCCGCCGCCCCACCGCCTAGCCCGAACGTCGAACTCACGGTCCCCAGCGTCGGACTCACCGTCGCGAGCGTCGGACTCGCGGGGTGCCAGGTTTCCTTTTGGTGCGACTGTCACGTTGTCCAGGCTCAGCCAAT
>NZ_JAJKFK010000005.1:309695-595947 GCF_021653975.1 Amycolatopsis sp. GM8
GTGCCCCCCACCGGTCGGCGCGTGTGGGCGGGGGGGGCCCCCCCCCCCCCCCGACGCTCCAGACGCTGAGTCGTACGTTCAGGACACCGAGTTCGACGGTCAGGAAGGCTGGGCCGCTTGGAAGCGGGCGGTGAAGTCCTTACGGCCTTGCTCGGTCAGGCCGCCGTGCAGGCGGAGGCGGGCCATCCCGCCGTCGGGGTAGATGTCCAGCCGGAGGTAGCGCAGCTCCGGGACCTCCACCAGCGGGAAGCGGTGCCGGGTGTCCGGTTGCAGGCGGGTGCGGGGCAGCACCTCGAACCACGAATCGCCGTCGACGGAACCCGACAACGCGGCCCAGCCGGGCGCGTTTCCCTTGAAATGACTGGTATCCAGCTCAGCCAGGCGCGGCACGCCCGCACCGGCGAGCGCGATCACTACCCAGTCGTTGGCGTCGTCCCGCCGCCGCGCGGTTTCCCAGCCCTCCCCCATCACCGAGGCGAACCCGGGCGAGATGAGGTTGCTCGGCGACGAGTAGAACATGTTGCTCGCCTCGGTTACCCTCGCGCCGTTCTCCAGCGCCGCGAGGTCCAGCGCGCCGAGATCGAGCAGCCGCGGGTCGGCCACCGGCGCGCCGTGCACCCGGAACCGGGCGACCCCGCCGTCGGGATAGATCGTCAACCGGGCATGCGTCCAGCGCCGTGCCGACGACACCTCGAAGAAGTTCTCGGCATCGCCCCGCAACGGGGACTTGTCCACGAGCGTCGTCCAGTCCAATGAGGACAGTTCGACCGGGCTCGGATATCCCTCAACGGCAACAGCTTCGACCGAGGCGAACGGCGGGTAGTTCCCGGTGAAGAACGCCGTGTCGACGATGACGCCCGACACCACACCGGGCAGGCCGAGCCGGACGATCGCCTGGTCGGCTCCCGGCTCGCGGCGGCGGCGCGTCTCCCAGCCGTCGTAAATCTGCCCCTTGTGCCCGAAGCTCCACGGCTGGAACTCGGGCTTCCCGGGCTTGACCAGGTTTTCCCGCTCGGCGAACAGCTCGTCGTTGGCCCACACCACACCGCCGCCGACGCGCCGCGACGCGAGATCCGGCTCGTTCGTCCACACTGGACGGTCGTTCACGAAATCCCTCCTCGTACCAGTAACTCACCTTCGGCCACCGACCCGATCTCCTTGCCCCGCAACCAGGTCGACCGGACGACCCCGGTCAGCGCCCGGCCGTGATAGGCGCTGACCGGGTTGCGGTGCCGCAGGTTCGCAACATCCACCACGAACTGCTCGTCCGGCGCGAACACGCAGAAGTCCGCGTCCGCACCGATCTCGATCCGCCCCTTGCGCGCCAGCCCGGCCTGCGCGGCCGGCCGCTCCGCCATCCACCGGACCACGTCGGCCAGGGTGAACCCGCGGTCTCGCGCGCCCGTCCACACCGCGGGCAGCCCGACCTGCAGGCTCGCGATCCCGCCCCACGCCTCGCCGAAATCGCCGATGTCGAACCGTTTCAGCTCCGGCGTGCACGGCGAATGGTCACTGACCACGAAGTCGATCGTGCCGTCGGCCAGGCCCTGCCACAGCAGTTCCCGATTGCGCGACTCACGGATCGGCGGGCAGCACTTGAACTGCGTGGCGCCGTCGGCGATCTCCTCGGCACTGAACGTCAGGTAGTGCGGGCAGGTCTCGACGGTGAGCGCCACCCCCTCGCGCCGCGCCGCGCCGATCATCGCGAGAGCGTCCGAAGAGGACAGATGCAGGATGTGCACGCGCGCCCCGGTCCGCCGCGCCAGCTCGATCACCCGGGCGATCGCGACGTTCTCCGCCTCGCGCGGCCGCGAGTTCAGGAAGTCGGCGTAGTGCCCGCCGTGCGCCTGCGGGGCTTGCTCGATCGTGTCGGGGTCCTCGGCGTGCACGATCATCATCGCGCCGAGATCGGCCAGGATCCGCAGGTCCGCTTCCAGCTCCCCGGTCTCCAGCGGCGGGAACTCATCCACGCCCGAGTGCAGCAGGAAGCACTTGAACCCGAACACCCCGGACTCGTGCAGGGCACCCAAATCCGCGCTGTTGCCGGGGATCGCCCCACCCCAGAACCCGACGTCGACGTGCACGCGCCCGGCCGCGGTCTTGCGCTTGAGCTCCAGCGCGGCGACGTCGACCGTCGGCGGCAGGCTGTTCAGCGGCATGTCGACGATCGTCGTGATGCCACCGGCCGCCGCCGCGCGGGTCGCCGTCTCGAAGCCCTCCCAGTCGCTGCGCCCGGGATCGTTGACGTGGACATGGGTGTCGACGAGCCCCGGCAACAGGACCTCGTCGTCGCCCAGTTCGACGACGCGCGGACCGACCAGCTCGCCGTAGGCCGCGACGGCCACGATGCGACCGCCATCCACACCGACGTCGAACGACCCCTCGCCCGCGGACGTCACCGCACGCCGAGTCCGGAACACCAGCTCCACGAGAACCTCCTCCTACCCCGGCGGACTCATACCCCCTCGAACTCAACCACGTTAGCCAGCGAAGTGCCCATGGCCGCGTTTCCGGTGCGCTCGATCACGATTTCCACCAGCACCGGACGGCTCGTGCGCACGGCTTCCTTGCGTGCCCATTCGATCGACGAACGGATGTCGCCGGGCTCGGTCACCCGCGTGCCGGTGCAGCCGTAGGCGGCCATGATCTTCACGTTGTCCGTGCCGTGCTGGTCGTAGTGGATGTCGACCTGGTAGTTCATCTCATAGCCGCGCTCGGCCTGCCGGATCAGGCCCAGGTACTCGTTGTTGAGCATGATCAGCACGAACGCGACGTCGTACTGCGCGGCGACGGCGAGCTCCTCGACCAGGAACTGGAACGAGTAGTCCCCGACGATGCCGACGACCTCCGCCTCCGGGCGGGCCTTCTTCACCCCGATCGCCGCCGGGATCTCCCAGCCGAGCGGCCCGGCCTGCCCGCACACCTGGTAGTGCCGCGGCCGGTGCGCGCGCTGGAACTGGCCCGACCAGATCTGGTACAGCCCGATCGCGGTGACGAAGTACGTGTCCTCGCCGAACAGGTCGTTGATCTCACGGAACACCCGCGGCGCCTTGATCGGCGTGGTCTCGAAGTCCTCGCGGCGCGGCAGGTCCTGCCTCAGCTGGGCGATGCGCTTCACCCACTCCCCGCGATCCGCCACCACTTCGCGGTCGCGCACGGCGTCCACCAGCACGTTCAGGAACTCGCGCACGTCGGACACGATGCCGAGATCCGGGCCGAACACCCGGCCCAGCTGGGTGGGCTCGATGTCGACGTGGATGAACTTCCGGTCACCGCGGTACACCTCAAGCTCGCCGGTGTGCCGGTCGCCGAAGCGCGCGCCCAGTGCCAGCACCAGATCCGCTTCGAGGAACGCCGCGTTGGCCCAGCGCTGCGAGGTCTGGATGCCGGCCATCCCGGCGAAAAGCTCGTGGTCCTCCGGGAAGCTGCCCTTGCCCATGAGCGTGACCTGCACCGGTACGCCGAGCCGCTCGGCGACCGCGCGAAGCTGTTCGGCGGCCTCGCTCAGCACTACTCCCCCGCCGGCGAGGATCATCGGGCGCTCGGCCGCGAGCAGCAGGTCCAGCGCCCGCTCGACGCGCGGCCGGTACGGGGTGACGACGGGGACCGGGAGCGGGCAGTCGATGCTCGAATCCCATTCGATCTCCTGCTTCTGCACATCCAGCGGCAGGTCGATCAGCACCGGGCCCGGGCGGCCCGACCGCGCGATCCGGAACGCCTCGCGGAAGATCCACGGCGCCTGCGCGGCTTCCTTGATCTGCACGGCCCATTTCGTGACGGGCTTGGCGATCTCGACGATGTCGACCGCCTGGAACGCCTCCTGGTGCAGCTTCGACGAAACCGCCTGGCCGGTGATGCACAGGATCGGGATCGAGTCGGCCTGCGCGGTGTACAGGCCGGTGATCATGTTGGTGCCCGCCGGGCCGGAGGTGCCGATCGCGACCCCGACGTTGCCGGTGGTGCGCGCCCAGCCGTCGGCCATGTGCGTAGCGCCTTCCTCATGGCGCACGACGAGATGCTCGATGCCGCCGTGGTCCTCCATTGCCTTGTACAGCGGGAGAATCGCGGCGCCGGGGCAGCCGAACGCGGTGTCGACGCCCTCGCTCGCGAGGATCTCGACGACGGCCTGCATCACGGGGATTCTGGGCATGGCTACTCCCGTCCGGAGAGTTGGGCGACGAGCTTCAGCAGCGCGCCGTGGTCGAGGCCGCCGTGGCCCTGGGCCTTGAGCGACGCCATGAGCTGCGCGACCACCGCGCCGAGTGGGATCACGACGCCGGCCTCGCGCGCCGCGGCTTGCGCGATGCCGAGGTCCTTGTGGTGCAGCTCGACCCGGAAGCCCGGGGTGAACTCGCGCTTGACCATCGCGGCGGCCTTGCGGTCGAGGATGCGGTTGCCGGCGAGGCCACCGGCGAGCACCTTGATCGCCGCGTCGGTGTCGACGTCGTGCGCTTCGAGGAACACCAGTGACTCGGCGACCAGTTCGATGGTGCCGGCGACGATCAGCTGGTTGGCGGCCTTGACGGTCTGCCCGGCGCCCGCGGCGCCGACGTGCATGATCGTGCTGCCGACCGCTTCGAGCACGTCGCGCGCGGCCGCGAAGTCCGCGTCCGCGCCGCCGACCATGATCGACAAGGTGCCTTCGATCGCGCCCTGCTCGCCGCCGGACACCGGCGCGTCGAGCGCCCGGACGCGCCCGGCGATCGCGCGCGAGACGTCGGGGCGGATGGTGCTGCAGTCGATCAGCAGCGCGCCTTCCTTCGCGTGCGCGAGCACGCCGGCCTCGCCGAGGACGACCGCTTCGACGTCGGGCGAGTCGGGCAGCATCGTGACCACGATGTCCGCGTCGCGCACCGCCTCGGCGACACCGGCCGCGCCGTGGCCACCCGCCGCCACAAGCTTGTCCACTTTGGACTGTGAGCGGTTGTAGCCGGTGACCTCGAACCCGGCCTTGACCAGGTTGGCCGCCATCGGCCCGCCCATGATGCCCAGCCCGATGAACCCGATCTTCGTCATCGTTTCCCCTCCAGCCAGTCGAAGGACTCCTCGCTGCGCCCACTCGGCTTGTACTCGAGCCCGACGTGCCCGTCGTAGCCCGCCGCCGCGAGTTCGGCCAGGTAGCCGGTGATGTCCAGGTGCCCGGTGCCGGGCTCGTGCCGGCCGGGGACGTCGGCGATCTGCACGTGCCCGATGCGCGCGGTGTGCTGCTGGATCACCGCGCCGAGATCGTCCCCGTTGGTGCCGAGGTGGTACAGGTCGAACAGCAGGAAGATGTTGTCCCGGCCCACCTTGTCGATGACGGCGAGCGCGTCCGCCGCCGTCTTGAGCGGGTAGCGGTCCGCGCCGGAGAGCGGTTCGAGTACCAGCCGCGCGCCGATCCGCGCGACCGCCGTCGCCGCTTCCTCCAATGTGGACAGTGCGTGCTCGTCCTGTGCGACCGGATCCTGGCCGTCGACCCGGTTGCCGTACAAGGCATTGAAGGTGCGGCAACCCAGCCGGTCGGCGATCCCGACGGCGATGTCGACGCTGTCGGCCAACTCCTGCTCGCGCCCTATCCAGGACACGATGCCGCGGTCACCGGCGGGCATGTCCCCGGCGAAGAAGTTCAGGCCGACCAGGCTCATTCCCGCGTCGGCGACCGACCGGACGAACTCGTCGACTTCGCGGTCACCGGGACTCGCCGTATCGAACGGCCACCAGTACTCGACCGCGGTGAAACCGGCCTTGCGGGCGGCGTCGGCTCGCCGGAGCACGGGAAGCTCGGTGAACAGGATGGAAAGGTTCACGTCGTAGCGCATGGCCTCTTCTTCCGTATAGCGGAAGTTTATTTCCGTAAAACGAGAATAGCTCCGTAGCGGCTCGGGCGTCAACGGGATACCGTGCGGGTCGTGGAACTGAAGGCCGAGTTCACCACCGAACCGTTCCGCGGCGAAGGTGAGCCGCCCGAACACGCCGTCCGCGCCCGCGAAGCCGCCACGAAGGCCGGGCTCACCGTGGACTTCGGCCCGCTCGGCACGACCGCGCGCGGCGAGTCCGAAGCCTTGATCGACGCACTGCCCGCGATCGCCCGTGCCGCCCTCGACGGTGGCGCCACCCGGTTCACGCTCCAGCTTTCCTCGGATGACGCCCAGCCGCCTTCCGACACTCCCCCGCACACGCTGGAACGGCTCATCGTCGAGGTCGAGGCCCAACTGGGCGGGAGCCTCCTGGATCTCGACCGCACGGAGAAGCAGCGAGCGGTGCGCCTGCTGGAGGAACGCGGCGCCTTCGCCATGCGGAAAGCCGTGGTCACGATCGCCGCGGCGCTGGGGGTCACCCGGTTCACCGTCTACAACTACCTCAACCGCCAGCATTGACTTCAACAAACTGTTGAAGGAGGATCGTGCCGTGGCATTCGACCTGGCCGGCTTCAACTCCGCGCCGCCCTCCCGGCTCCAGGCGGACCTCGCGGGCTGTCTCGACGTGCCGCGCTGGGTCTCTTCCGTGCTGGCCGGGCGGCCGTATGCCGACGTCGGCGCGTTGCGGTCGCGCGCGGAGATCGCGCTGGAGCCCGCCGAGATCCATCGTGCGATGGCGGCGCATCCCCGGATAGGCGAGAAGGCGGCCGGCGTGTCGAAGGCCGAGCAGTCCGGTGTGGACAGTGCGGCCGCGGAGAAGTTCCGCGCGGCCAACGTCGAGTACGAGGAGCGGTTCGGGCACGTGTTCCTGGTGTGCGCGAGCGGTCGCAGCGGCGAGGAGCTGCTGGCCAACCTGCGTGAACGGATGGGCAACGACCCGGACACCGAACTCGCCGTCGCCGGGCGGGAACTGGTCAAGATCGCCTTGCTGCGACTGGGAAAGCTGGTGACCGCGTGAGTCTGGTGACAACGCATGTCCTCGACACCGCGGCCGGGCGCCCTGCTGCCGGACTGCCCGTGCGATTGGAATCCGAGGGAAAGCTCGTCGCCGAGGGGCGCACCGACGACGACGGCCGCATCCGCGACCTCGGCCCGGAGACGCTCGAACCCGGTGTGTACCGCCTGGTCTTCGACACCGCGGCCTACCTGGGCCCGGACGGTTTCTTCCCGGAGATCGCCGTGACGTTCCGGATCACCGACGGCGCCGCGCACCATCACGTGCCGATCCTGCTCAGCCCGTTCGCCTACTCCACCTACCGAGGGAGCTGATCGCCGTGGCCATCACCCTGGGCCCCAACCAGTACGGCAAGGCCGAAGTCCGCCTGGTCACGGTCAACCGCAGCGGTCCGGTGCACGCGATCAAGGATCTCACCGTGTCCACCTCGCTGCGTGGTGACCTCGCCGCGACGCACCTGACCGGCGACAACGCGGGCGTGCTGGCCACGGACACGCAGAAGAACACCGTCTACGCGTTCGCGAAGCAGGCCCCGGTCGGCGAGATCGAAGACTTCGCGCTGCGGCTCGCCCGGCACTTTGTGCATGGGAACATCACGGGGGCGCGGATCCTGATCGACGAGCACGGCTGGGACCGCATCACGGTCGACGGCAAGCCGCACGACCACTCGTTTTCCCGCGCGGGGGATGAAAAACGCACGACGGCGGTGACGATCGACGGTGACCGCGCGTGGGTCGTGTCCGGGCTGCGCGACCTCGTCGTGCTCAAGTCCACAGGGTCGGAGTTCCACGGGTTCCCGCGCGACGAGTACACGACGCTGGCCGAGACCGACGACCGCATCCTGGCGACGGCCGTGACCGCGCGCTGGCGCTACCAGGGTTCGGAGGTCGACTGGGGCAAGAGCTTTACCGAGATCCGGCGGATCATGCTGGAGAAGTTCGCGACGCTGCACAGTTATTCGCTGCAGCAGACCCTGTACGCGATGGGCGAGGCGGTGCTGCGGGCGCGGCCGGAGGTGGCGGAGATCCGGTTGTCGCTGCCGAACAGGCATCACTTCCTGGTCGACCTGTCGCCGTTCGGGCTCGAGAACGACAACGAGGTCTTCTACGCCGCCGACCGCCCGTACGGCCTCATCGAAGGCACCGTGCAGCGCGACGACGCCGAAGACCCCGGCCTCGCCTGGTCCTGACCCCGCGGCGTGTTGGCCGCCCGCGCGGGCGTGTTGGCCGCCCACGTCGGTGAGTTGGCAATCCACGTCGGTGAGTTTGCCGCGCACGAGGCCAACTCACCGACGCAGCGGGCCAACTCGGTGACGCAGCGGGCAAACACGCGCGCGGGAGGGACGAACACGCCGGTCAAGCGGGGACGAACTCGCGGAGTTCCTTGATCAGGACGTCCGGGCGGTCCTCGGGGATGAGGGTGTAGCTGTCCTCGACCTCGACGAGCTTCGCGTCGGGGAACAGGTCGGCGAGGCGGCGGCCGTGCTCGCGCGGCATCACCTTGTCCTCGGTCGCCCAGACGACGAGCACCGGCCGGTCGAAGGCCTTCAGCCGGTCCGCCCACTCCAGCAGAGTTTCTTTCGGCGGCACCGAAAGCCCGTACTTCTTGATGTCGCGGCGGATCTCGGCCGAATCGGTCGCGGGCCGGAACCAGCCGTCCATGACCTCACGCGGCACCGGACGCTTGCTCATCCACCCCCAGCCGCCCGGGGCCCGCCGGAAAGCCTGGAGCCGCAACAGTCTCATCACCGCCGCGAGCCCGCCGGGCATCCGCGCCGCCTGCACGATGAGCCAGCCGGGCAGACCCGGCGGGTAGTTGTCGAACGCCTCGCAGGCGACCATCACGAGGCGCCCGACGCGGTCGGCCTTCTCCTCGGAGATCAGGTACTGCGCGCCGCCCCAGTCGCTGAGCACGAGCGTGACGTCCCGTAGGTCCAGCTTCTCCAGGAACTCCCACATGAGCTGGACCATGCCGGGCATCGACAGGTCCGCGTCCGGGCGCATCGGCGTGCGATGCCCGCCCAGCGGCAGTGTCGGCAGGATGCAGCGGTACCCGGCCAGGCCCGGCACCACCTTGCGCCACAACGTGCCGTCCATCGTCAGACCGTGCAGCAGGACGAGCACCGGACCGTCCCCACCGGTGTCCGAGTACTCGATCGGGCCTGCGGAAAGCTCTACCTCGGGCATGACGCCCTCCCCAAATTTGATAGATCGCTCTAGCTGGACGGTAACGTAGACTCGCCGGGTGGGCAACACCAAAGAGCGCATCATGAACGCGAGCGCCGAACTGTTCCGCCGCAACGGCTACACCGGGACCGGGCTCAAGCAGATCGTCACCGCGGCGGGCGCGCCGTTCGGCTCGCTGTACCACTTCTTCCCCGGCGGCAAGGAACAACTGGGCGCGGAGGTCATCCGTGAGTCGGGCCTGCTCTACGGCCAGCTGTTCGACATCTTCATCACCCCCGCGGACGACCCGGTGAGCGGTATCGAGTCCGCCTTCGCCGGAGCCGCGGTCACGCTCAAGGAAACCGACTACGCCGACGCCTGCCCGATCGCGACCGTCGCGCTCGAGGTCGCGAGCACCAGCGAACCGTTGCGCCTGGCCACCGCGGAGGTGTTCAACGCCTGGATCGACAAGGGAACCGAGACGTTCGCCCGGTTCGGACTGTCCGAAAAGGACGCGCGCAAGCTCACCATCGCGGTGATCACCAGCCTGGAGGGCGCGTTCGTGCTCAGCCGTTCGCTGCGCGACGTCGAGCCGCTCGCCGTCGCCGGGGAAACCGCCGCCACGATGGCGCGTCAGCTCATGAAGGAACCCGCGGCGAAGTAGACCGCGAAGATCGCGGCCAGCACCCCGAGCAGCCAGCCGACCTCGCGGACCCGGCCCTTCGCGATCTTGATCAGCACGTAGGCGATCAGCCCGGCGCCGATGCCGTTGGTGATCGAGTAGGTGAACGGGATGACCGCCGCGATCAGGAACACCGGGATCGCGACATCGATGTCCTGCCAAGGGATCCGGCGTGCCTGCGCCATCATCATGCCGCCGATGACGACGAGCGCGGGCGCGGCGGCCTGCGCGGGCACGATCGCGGCGATGGGGGTCAGGAACAGGGTGACGGTGAACAGCCCGCCGGTCACCACGCTCGCGAGACCCGTGCGCGCCCCCTCCCCCACGCCCGCCGCGGACTCCAGGAACACCGTGTTCGGCGCGGAACCGCTGAGCCCGCCGGCGAGCGCGCCGAAGCCGTCGACCAGCAGGATCCGGCCCATGCCCTCGACGCGCCCGTCGCGGACGAGCCCGGCTTCCTCGGACACGCTCGTGATCGTGCCCATGGCGTCGAAGAACCCGGACAGCACCAGGGTGAACAGGAAGACGCACGCGGTCACCGGTCCCGCCGAGGCGAAGCCGCCGAACAGGTCGATATGCCCGAGCAGGCTGAAATCCGGGGTCGCGACGACATGCGTCGGTACCGTCGGTTTTACCAGGCCCCACCCGGACGGGTGGAACGCGGCGTTCACGATGATCGCGAGCACGGTGGCGACCACGATGCTGATCAGCACCGCGCCGGGTGTCTTGCGCGACACGAGCACGATCATCAGCAGCAGGCCGACGCAGAAGACGAGGATCGGCCAGCCGGTGAGATGCCCGTCGAGGCCCATCCGCACCGGCACCGTCGAGTCCGCCGAGTCCGGGGTCCGCGTCACGAACCCGGCGCTGACCAGGCCGACGAGCGCGATGTAGAGGCCGATGCCGACGGTGATCGCGGTCTTGAGCGCCATCGGGATCGCGTTGATGATCCGCTCGCGCACCCCGGACACCGCCATCAGCACGATGCACACACCTTCGAGCACGACGAGCCCGAAGGCCTGCGCCCAGGTCATCTCCGGCGCCATCTGGAACGCGACGACGCCGTTGATGCCCAGCCCCGCGGCGAGCGCGAGCGGTGCGCGGCCGAACAGTCCCATGAGGACGGTGGTGACACCCGCCGCGAGCGCGGTCGCGGTGGTGACCTGCTCGGTGCTGAGCTTCGCGCCGGTGATGTCGGCGGACGCGCCGAGGATCAACGGGTTCAGCAGCACGATGTAGCACATCGCGACGAATGTGGTGATGCCGCCGCGGATCTCCCGCCCGACACTGCTGCCACGGCGCGAGATGCCGAAGTAGGAGTCCACAAAGGACTTTCGGGGGGTGGGCCTGGTGCGCAGCTGGATCATGCTCGCCTCCTCGCGGGCACGCGCAGAATCGCGGCCACGAATGTCGAACTCGCGGTCTGGAATGTCGAACTCGCGGTCGTGAACGTAGAACTCGCCGTCGTGAGCGTCGGACTCGCGCGGGGGCCCGCGAGTCCGACGCTCGGGACGGTGAGTTCTACGTTCCGGTGATGTGTTCGGGGCGGACGGGGACGCGGGTGAGCGCCTGGCCGGTGGCCGCCCGGATCGCCGCGACGATCGCCGGGGTGGACGAGATCGTCGGCGGTTCGCCGACCCCGCGCAGCCCGTACGGCGCGTGGGGATCGGCCAGCTCGAGCACGTCGATGGACATCGGCGGCATGTCGAGCACGGTCGGGATGAGGTAGTCGGTGAACGACGGGTTGCGGATCTTCCCGTCCCGCGTCTGGATCTCCTCCATCACGGCGAGCCCCAGCCCCTGCGCCGACCCGCCCTGGATCTGCCCGAGCACGGCCTGCGGGTTGAGCGCCTTGCCGACGTCCTGCGCGCAGTCGAGCTGGACGACCTTCACCAGCCCGAGGTCCACGTCGACGTCGACCACCGCGCGGTGCGCCGCGAACCCGTACTGCACATGGGCGTTCCCGGCGCCGGTCTCGGGATCGAGCGTCTCGGTGGGCCGGTGCCGCCATTCGACGGTCTCGTCCAGCACCTTGTCGCCGAGTTCGTACGGCGAGAGCGGGCCGAGCGCCTCGCGCACAGCAAGGCACGCCGCACGCACCGCGCCGCCGGTGACGTAGGTCTGCCGGGACGCCGAGGTCGATCCGGCGTTACCGATCGTGGTGTCCATCGGCAGGATCGTCACGCGCTCGACGCCCAGCTCGCTGCGCACGATCTGCTGCAGCACCGTGACCAGGCCCTGACCGACCTCGCACGCCGCGGTCTGCACGGTCGCGGCCGGCTCCCCGCCGACCACCTCGAGCCGCACCCGCGCGGTGGAGTAGTCGTCGAAGCCTTCGGAGAAGCAGACGTTCTTGATCCCGACCGCGTACCCGACGCCGCGCACCACGCCTTCGCCGTGCGTCGTGTTGGACACCCCGCCGGGCAGCGTGCGCAGATCCCGTTCCTCCAGCGGCGCGGGCGGCAGCGGCTTGGCTGTGAGGCGCCGCAACAGCTCGGCGACCGGGGCCGCGGAGTCCACGACCTGCCCGGTCGGCAGCACCGAACCCTCGCTCATCGCGTTGCGCAGCCGGACCTCGACCGGGTCGAGCCCGCACGCTTCGGCGAGTCTGTCCATTTGCGACTCATAGGCGAAACCCGCTTGTACCGCACCGAATCCGCGCATCGCGCCACACGGCGGGTTGTTGGTGTACGTGCCCCAGCAGTCGATCGACACGTTCGGCACGTCGTACGGTCCGACGCCGAGCGTCGCCGCGTTCGCCACCACGGCGGGCGTCGAGGACGCGTACGCCCCGCCGTCGAGGTAGATGCGCGCCTTGACGTAGACGAGCCTCCCGTCGCGGTCGGCACCGTGCTCGTAGTGCAGCGTCGCAGGATGCCGGTGCACGTGGCCGTAGAAGGATTCCTCGCGGTTGTAGACCATCTTCACCGGCTTGCCGGTCCGCAGTGCGAGCAGGCACGCGTGCACCTGGATCGACAGATCCTCCCGGCCGCCGAACGCGCCGCCGACCCCGCCGAGGGTCAGCCGCACCTTCTCTTCGGGCAACCCGAGCGCGGCGACGATCTGCCGCTGGTCCACATGCAGCCACTGGGTGGCGACGAACAGGTCGACGCCGCCGTCCTCCGCCGGTATCGCGAGCCCCGACTCGGGGCCGAGAAACGCCTGGTCCTGCATGCCGACCTCGTACGAGCCGGTGACGACGACCTCGGCCGTCGCGTTCGGATTCCCGTGCCGGATCGGCACATGCCGCACGATGTTCCCGCCCGGATGCAGCCGGGCACCCTCGCCGGAAACCGCTTTCACGACGTCCGTCACGGGCTCGAGCACCTCGTACTCGACCTTGATCCGCTTCATCGCACGGCGCGCGGTCTCCGGATGGTCGGCCGCGACGAGCGCGACCGGTTCGCCCTGGTACCGCACGACATCGACGGCGAGCACCGGCTGGTCGGCATGCTCCAGGCCGTACCGGTTGACGCCGGGCACGTCCTCGTGCGTCAGCACCGCGTAAACCCCTTGCACGGCAACGGCTTCCGTGAGGTCGATGCCCTTGATCCGCGCGTACGGGTGGGGGCTGCGCAGGGTCGCGCCCCACAGCATGTCCTCGTGCCACAGGTCGGAGGAGTACGCGAACTCGCCGCGCACCTTGCCGGTCCCGTCCGGGCGGCGCGGGCTCGTGCCGATCCCGTTCGCGGTGCCGGTGGCCTGCTCGGTCGTCGTCATCGCAGCCTCCTTGCGGCGCTGGCGAGCTCACCGGCGACCACAGACTCGTCAGCCGTGCGCAGTTCTCCCTCGGCCACAATGGTTTCCCCGCCGACCATGACCAGCTTCAGCGGTGGGGTGGCGCCGAGCACCAGCGCCGCGACCGGATCCTCGATCCCCGCATAGAGCAGACCGCCCAGGTCCCACACGGCCAGGTCCGCGAGCTTCCCCGGCTCCAGCGAGCCCAGTTCCCCTTCCCTGCCAAGGCATCGGGCACCGCCCATCGTGCCCATGTGCAACGCTTCCCGGACCGTCAGCGCCGTCGGGCCGCCGCGTTGCCGCGCCTGCAGCAACGCCTGGTGCAACTCCTCGCCCAGCCCGCCGGACTCGTTCGACGCCGCGCCGTCGACACCGAGGCCGACCGGGGCGCCCGCGTCGAGCAGGTCACGCACGGGCGCGATTCCGGTGCCCAGCCGCCCGTTCGACGTCGGGCAGTGCGCGGCGCCGGTGCCGGTCGCGCCGAAACGGCGGACGGCCGCGGGCGCCAGGTGCACCGAGTGCGCCATCCAGACGTCCGCGCCGAGCCAGCCGACCTTGTCGGCGTACTCGGCCGGGGTGCAGCCGAACTCGGCCAGGCACTGCTGTTCCTCGTCGAGGGTTTCGGCGAGGTGCGTCTGCAGCCGGACTCCCTTGCGGCGAGCCAGTTCCGCGGCGCCCGTCATGAGCTTTTCGGTCACCGAGAACGGCGAGCACGGGCCGGCCGCGATCCGGATCCGCGCGTTTTCCGAGGCGTCGTGATACGCGTCGATGGCCTGCTCGGTGCCGAGCAGCGCGGCCTCGGTGGTCTCGACCAGGTTGTCCGGTGGCAGTCCGCCGTCGGACACGCCGCGGTCCATCGAACCGCGCACGATGTGGGCGCGCACGCCGATCCGGCCGGCGGCCTCGACCAGCGCCGCGACCTGGTCGCCGCCCTCGCGCGGGAACACGTAGTGGTGGTCGGCGACGGTCGTGCAGCCCGTCAGCGCGAGCCGGGCGAGCCCCGCGCTCGCGGCCGCGTGCGTGATCCGCGCGTCGAGCCTGCCCCAGATCGGGTACAGCTCGACGAGCCACTGGAACAGCGTCGAGTCGGCGGCGAGACCGCGGGTCGCCCACTGGTACAGGTGGTGATGGGTGTTCACCAGGCCCGGCGTGATCAGGCAGCCGCGCGCGTCGATCTCGACGTCGCCGGTGGCCGCCCCGGAGCCGACCGCGACGATTCGCTCGTCCTCGATCACCACGTGCCCGTCGCGGTACTCGGTGCCCTCGGCGTCGACGGTCGCGATCGCCGCGTTGTTCAGGACCGTTCTCATCGTGTGCTCGCCATCCGCACCGCGTCCAGGATCTTCTCGTATCCCGTGCAGCGGCACAGGTTTCCGGCGAGCGCCTCGCGGATCTCCTCGTCGCTCGGATCCGGTACCCGGTTCAGCAGGTCGTGCGCCGCGACCACCAGTCCCGGCGTGCAGAACCCGCACTGCACCGCGCCAGCGTCCACAAAGGACTGTTGCACCGGGTCGAGTCGCTCGCCGTCGGCCAGGCCCTCGACGGTGCGCACCTCCCGGCCCTCGGCCTGCCCGGCCGCGACCAGGCACGAGCACGCGGGCACGTCGTCGAGATACACCGTGCAGGACCCGCATTCCCCTTGCTCGCAAGCATTCTTCGAGCCCGGGAGACCGAGCCGCTCGCGCAGCACGTACAGCAGGCTCTCGCCTTCCCACACGTCGTCGGCCTGTTTGGCCTCGCCGTTCACGGTCACGTTCAGGCGCATGCGGAATCCCTCCCGAGGATGTCCTGCCACGCCCAGCCCAGCGTGCGCCGGGCCAGGACGGACAGGGCGTGCTTGCGGTAGGCGGCGGTGCCGCGGACGTCGTCGATCGGCCGCGCGGCCGCGGCGACCAGCTCACCGAACCGGCGCTTGAGCGAGTCCGGCAGCGGCGAGCCCCAGGGCAGTTCCCCGGCGAGGAACTCCTCGGCCTCCGGGACCCGGCGCGGGGTCGGCGCCGCCGAGCCGATGGCCGCCCGCACCTGGTAGTTCTCGATGGCGAGCGCGAACGAGCACACCGCGATGACCATCGCGTTGCGCGTGCCGACCTTCGAGAACTGCTGGGCCCCCTCGCTCGCCGGCAGGTGCACGGCGGTGATCAACTCATCGTCGGCGAGCGCATTCCGTTTGACACCGACATAGAACTCGTCGGCCGGGATGAGCCGGGTACCCCGGGTCGACGCGGCTTCGATCCGGGCGCCCGTGACGAGCAGGACCGGATGCGTGTCCCCGGCGGGCGAGGCCGCGCCGAGATTGCCGCCGACCGTGCCGCGGTTGCGGATCTGCGGCGAACCCACGGTCCGCGCGGCCATCGCCAGCCCGGGCAGCCGGTCGCCCAGCTCCGCGATGACCCGCGTGTACGGCACGCAGGCGCCGAGCCGCACCCCGGCGTCCGAGGCAGACCAACCGGCAAGTTCACCGACGCGGTTGAGATCGAGCAGGGCGGCCGGCCGCCGGTGGTCGAAGTTCAGCTCGACCATCACGTCGGTGCCGCCGGCGATGGGCACCGCGTCCGGGCGCTCGGCCTTGAGGGCCAGCGCCTCCGCGAGGTTCTGGGGTCGCAGGAAATCCACCTGGTCAGTAGAACGCCGTGACCCAGACCACGGCAACGGCGCGGAAGTATGAACCGAGGCCCTGGTCACGGGCCTCCGTTCGTACTTTCACACAAACCGGATGACGCCGGGGAAAACTATTCGGGCTTCGGCACGTAGAAGCTCGTGGTCCGCTCGGCCGCGGCCTTCGCCTGCGCCGGGTCCTCGCCCGACTCCTCGTGCGCCGTGCGCCAGGCCGCGGCGCTGGCCCGCATCAGTTCCGCCGCCTCGGGCGAGGTCTCCCACTCCGGACCCGGCTTCGCCTGCCCCGACAGATGCAGGACGAGCCCGAGCAGCGTGAGATCCCAGCCGACGCCCACCGCGCCCGGCCCGAACTGGTCCCAGAACTTCTCGTCCACGTCGCCGGAGTGCTCGAGCTCGAACAGCGTGCCGCCGTCGACGGAGCTCAGCCGCACCTGGACGAAGGTGGCCGGCATCTCGCCGAAGATCCAGCTCACCCGCAGCAGCGTCGGCTCTTCACACTTCAGGATCTCGCCGCCCGCGTTGCCTTCGAGCTGGTAGCGCCCGCCGAGCCGGAAGTCGCCGGTGACCGGCAGGAACCACCGCGGGATGCGCTCGGGATTCGTACAGGCGTCCCACACGTCCTCGATCTCGGCGTCGTACTCGCGCCGGAGGACCACCACCCGGCCGCGCACCTCCCGGCGGATGGCGTTGATCTCTTCGGAAATGTCCATCATGTCTCCTTCCTACGTTCTCGCTTACCACGGGACAACTCGGTGCCGAGCGCGTCGAGACGCTGGTTCCAGAACCCGCGGAACCGGTCCAGCCACGCGTCCACCTCGGCCAACGGCCCGGCGTCCACGGCATACAGGCGGCGCGCGCCCTCGGCGCGCACCGTGGTGAATCCGCTCTCCCGGAGGACCCGCAGGTGCTGGGAGACCGCGGGCTGGGAGATGCCGAACTCATCCTGGATGGCCGCGCTGATCGCGCCCGAGGTCTGCTCCCCCGCCACCAGCAGCTCGAGGATGCGGCGGCGCACGGGATCCCCGAGGACGTCGAACGCGTGCACGGCCCGAATCGTGCCAGTATGCGCTTATATAAGTCAAGGCTTAAATAGCTCGGGTACGATCGGCCGACTATGACCGCCGTGAAGACCCTGCTGGAGATCCCGGAGCTGCGACTGCGGCTGCGCACGGGGTCGGCGCTGCTCGCCCGCGAGATCAGCCGGATCTACGTGACCGAGCTGCCCGATCCGGGCCGGTACGTCTCCGCGGGCGAGGTCGTGCTGACCGGCCTGCTGTGGTGGCGCGAGCTGGGTGACGCCGATCCCTGGGTGGCCACGCTGGCCCGCGCCGGGGTCGCGGCGGTCGTGGCATCGGGCGCGGACACCGGCGGGATCCCCGAGGAAGTCGTGCGGGCCTGCACGCAGCACCGGATCCCGTTGCTCGAAGTACCCGCGGACCTGTCGTTCGCGGTGATCACCGAACGCGTCGTGCTGGCGCTCGCGGCGGATCGGGGCCGTGCGCCCAGCGGCGCGCGAAAGCGCTTACTGTCCACAGCGGACGCTTCGCTGCCGGTGTTGTTGCGGCAGGGCGCGGAGGAACTCGGCGTGCCGTGCTGGGTCCTGTCCGGCACCGGGCGCGTCATCGGCGGCACCGTGCCGGCCGCGCCGCCGGTCGAGTGGTTCAACCCCGGCCGCGAGCGCACGGTGCACGACGAGTACTCGCTGCTGCCGATCGGCGGGCGGTTCGTGATCCCGTGGATCCTCGCGGTGCGCTCGCCGGAGACCGACGACCTGGCCGACGAGCTCGCCGGGCTGATCAGCCTCGCGCGCGCCCGTGCCGACCAGGTGCGGCGGATGGCCGACCGGGCGGCCGAACCGCTGTTCACTGCGCTGGCCGGCGGTTCCGGCGACCTCGCGGCGGCGTTCGCTTCCTCGGGCCGCACGGCTCCGGTGCGCGTGGTGCTGGCGCGAACCCCGGACGACGGGCCGGCCCTGGCCTCGGAACTGCTCACCGACCTGCTCACGGAGGCGCCGGCGTCGTTCGGCGTCGTCGGCGAGGATGCTTACGCCGTCGTGGAAGCCGACGAGCGCTGGCCTCCTCAGTGGGCGTCGATCGCACGCCACCGTTTGTCCACTGTGGAGCGATTTATCGACGTTTCCCGGGTGTTCGCGGGCGTCAGCGGCCCGGCCACCGTCGACGGCCTGCGCGGCGCGGCACAGGAAGCCGTGCACGCCGTGGAAGTCGCGGCCCGTCGCGGCGAGCCGCTGGCGGTCGTCGCGGGCGAGGACATCCCAGCGCACCGCCTGCTGATCGCCGGTGCGCCCGACGAGCTGCGGCGCTCGGTGCGCGAACGCGTCCTGGGCACGCTGCTGGCGTACGACACCGCACAGGGCACGGATCTCGTGCGAACCGTGCGGGTGTTCCTGGAGTGCTCCAGCTCCCCCACCGCCGCGGCGAAGGCGCTGCACGTGCACGTCAACACCTTGCGCTACCGCATCGCGCGTGCCTCGGAACTGCTGGGGCTGGACCTGAACGATTTCACCACCCAGGTGGACGTGTACCTCGCACTCCAGGCGTGATGCCCGAACCGCATTGCCCGATGCGAAACGGGCCTTGGACGCGCGCGAGTCCCGGGCCGACGATGGCGGCATGGAGAACAGCACGGTTCTGGGCCGGGTCGGCGTGGCCCTGCCGATCACCTTCAGCAGCACCCCGCACGCCGATCTGCAGCGCGACGCGGCCGCGAAGCTGGAGGCCGCCGGGTACGGGACCGCTTGGACCAACGAAGTCCTCGGCAAGGACGCGCTCGTGCAACTCGGCGTGCTGCTGGCCGCGACCGAGCGGATGACCTTCGGCACCGGCGTCGCCAACATCTGGGTCCGCGCACCGCAGACGACGCACGCCGCGGCGGCGTTGCTGGCACAGGCCCATCCCGGCCGGTTCGCGCTCGGGCTCGGCGTCGGCTACCCGCAGCAGGCGGAAGCCGTCGGGCGCGAGTTCGGCAGCCCGCTGGCCACGATGCGCGACTATGTGTCCAAAATGGACGAACCGACGTGGCCGCCCGCAGCCGACGGCGCCTACCCACGGCTCATCGCGGCGAACGGGCCGAAGATGCTCGCGCTGGCCGCCGAGATCGCCGACGGCGCACTGCCCGCGACCCGCCCGACCGCGTTCACCGTTCAGGCGCGGGAAATCCTCGGCCCCGGCAAGCTGCTGGTCATGGGCCTGACGGTGATCCCGGACGGCGACCGCGCCGCCGCCCGCGCGGCGGTGGCGCCCTTCCTGGCGATGCCCAACGCCGTGGCGAGTTTCGCTGGCCTGGACTTCACGGAGCAGGACGTGACGGAGGCGAGCGACCGGCTCGTCGACGCGCTCGTGGCTTACGGCAGCCCGGACCGGATCGCCGCGAAGGTCCGCGAGCACCTGGCCGCCGGTGCTGACCACGTCGAGCTCATGCTCCCCATCGACACCGACTACGCCACCGGCGTCGACCAGTTCGTCGAACTCGCCCCGGCGCTGACCTCGCTTTAGGCCCGCCGGGCGTACGCGTCGAGGCGGTCCCGGGTCAGCGGCATCTCGTCCTGGTCGAGCGCCCCGCAGTCCAGGCCCCGGCACAGGAAGCTCGCCAGCGCCTGCGCCGTGGCGGGCTCGTCGAGCACACCACTGTCCACTTGCGACACATAGTCCCGCAACCGGGCGGCGGCAGCGGGAAAGCCTTCGCGGAAGAACGCGTACGTCGCGGCGAACCGCGTCGGCAACTGGTGGGGATGCAGGTCCCAGCCCTGGTAGAAACCGCGCTCCAGGGACCGCCGGACGAGCCGCAGGTGCTCGCGCCAGCCTTCGAGCACGGCGTCACCCACGGGCAGCCGGTTCGTTGAGCCGTCCGACAGCCGCACCCCGGTCCCGGCGGCGCTGACCTGCATCAGCTCCTTCGCGAAGTCCGCCGCCGGATGCTCCATGCTCTGGTACGCCGCGGCGATCCCCAGGCCCGCGCTGTAGTCGTAGGTGCCGTAGTGCAGGCCGCTGCACCGGCCGTCGGCGGCCTGGATGATCCGCGCCACCGCGACCGTGCCATCGGTGTCCACAATGGACTGCGCCGTCTCGATCTGGACCTCGAACCGCAGCGCGCGTTCCGCCAGCCCGTACGCCTTCTCCAGCTCGCCGAGGATCTCCGCGGCGACGGCGACCTGCTCGACCGCGGTGACCTTCGGCAGCGTCACCACGAACCCGGGCGGCAGCTCGCCGTCCGCCAGCAGCCCGCCGAGGAACAGGTCGAGCGTGCGGATTCCGCGTCGCCGGGTGGCCTGCTCGAAGCTCTTGAACCGGATCCCGACGAAGGGGGGCTTGGGCGCGGCGGCCAGGACGCGGCCGCACTCGACAGCGATCGCGTCCTCGGCCGCGTCACCGGGATTGCCGTAGCCGTCCTCGAAGTCGATCCGTAAATCCTCGATCGGCTCCTCGGCGAGCTTCCGCCGCACCCGCTCGGCGATGCCTTCGTCCAGCCCGAGCTCGTCCCCGCGCTCCGCGAAGATCTCCGCCGCCCGCGCACCCCACTCGGCGAGCAGGCCGGGGCCGTACCGGTGCGCGGGCACGTACACCGTGTGCACCGGCTGGCGCCCGGCCGGCTCGCCGGGATAGCGGGCGGCGACCCTCGCGTCCACTTCGGACAGTCGAGCATCCGCCGCGGCGTACGTCTCCTCGGCGAGCCGCCCTGCCACCGTCAGGAAATCCGCTCGTACGCGGACAGGGTCAGGAAGTCGACGTACTGCTCGGCGAGCGCGACCTCCTCGAACAGCTCGATCGCCGGCGCCAGCAGTTCGCCCGGGACCTGGCCGTCCAGCTCCTTGTGCACCTCGTCGAGCACGGTCTTCACGAGCTCGCGCGTGACCTTCTCGCCGTTGTCCAGCGTGGTGCCGTTCTGCACCCACTGCCAGATCTGCGACCGGGAGATCTCGGCGGTCGCGGCGTCCTCCATCAGGTTGTGGATGCCCGCCGCGCCGTTGCCGCCCAGCCAGGACGCGATGTACCGGACGCCGACGTCAACCGCGGCGCGCAGCCCGGCCGCGGTGGCCGAACCCTCGGTGGCCGCCACGTTCAGCAACTCGTCCGCGGTCACGGACACCTCTTCGCGCTTACGGTCGAGCTGGTTCGGCTTGTCCCCGAGGACCTTGTCGAACTCCTCGCGGCAGATGCCGACCATGCCCGGGTGCGCGACCCACGAGCCGTCGAACCCGTCGCCCGCCTCGCGCGCCTTGTCGTCGTGGACCTTCGCGAACGCCGTCTCGTTGACCTGCGGGTCCTTGCTCGGGATGAACGCGGCCATGCCGCCGATCGCGAACGCGCCACGCTTGTGGCAGGTGCTCACCAGCAGCTCGGTGTAGGCACGCATGAACGGCGCGGTCATCGTGACGCTGTTGCGGTCGGGCAGCACGAACTTCTCGCCCGCGTCGCGGAAGTACTTGATGATGCTGAACAGGTAGTCCCAGCGGCCCGCGTTGAGCCCCGAGGCGTGCTCGCGCAGCTCGTAGAGGATCTCTTCCATCTCGAACGCGGCGGGGATGGTCTCGATCAGCACGGTCGCCCGGATCGTGCCGTGTTCGATGCCCAGCTCCTTCTCGGCGTGCGTGAACACGTCGTTCCACAGCCGCGCTTCGAGGTGGCTTTCCATCTTGGGCAGGTAGAAGTACGGGCCGGCGTCGTTCGCCAGCAGAGCGCGCACGTTGTGGAAGAAGTACAGCCCGAAGTCGACCAGCGCGCCGACGGCCTTGCGGCCGCCGAAGGTCAGGTTGTGCTCGTCGAGGTGCCAGCCGCGCGGGCGGACGACGATCGTCGCGAGCGGCGCGTCCTTCTTCAGCTCGTAGTGCTTGCCGTTACTGTCGAGCGTGATGTCGCCCCGGATCGCGTCGTACAGGTTGACCTGGCCGCCGACGACGTTGCGCCAGTGCGGGGTGTTCGCGTCCTCGAAGTCCGCGAGCCACACCTTCGCGCCCGAGTTCAGCGCGTTGATGGTCATCTTGCGGTCGGTGGGGCCGGTGATCTCGACGCGGCGGTCGCGCAGCGCCGCGGGCGCCTCGGCCACCTGCCAGTCGCTCTCGCGGATTTCCTTGGTGTCGGGCAGGAAGTCCAGGCGTCCGGTCCGCTTGGCCTCCTCGCGGCGCTTGCCGCGGGCCTGCAGCAGCTCGTCGCGGCGGGCGGCGAAGTTGTCGTGCAGACCGGCCAGGAATGCCAGCGCCTCGCGCGTCAGGATCTCGTCGCCTCGCTCGACCGACCCGCCGAGCACCTGGGCTTCAGACATGCGGCAACACTCTCCATAAGACAGACGTACGGTTTTTACATCTCGGACTATAGTTTCTGCATAGCGGAAGCTCAATGTGAGGAGAGCCGGTGGCCGACGAGAAACCGGGACGCGATGGGGGCGTCCAGTCGCTGCGCCGCGCCTTCGAGCTGCTGGAGCACCTGGCCGACACCGGTGGCGAGGCCAGCCTGTCCGAGCTGGCGGCCACGTCGGGCCTGCCGATGCCGACCATCCACCGGCTGATTCGGACGCTGGTGTCGCTGGGTTATGTGCGGCAGAACACCAACCGGCGGTACGCGCTGGGCGCGCGGCTGATCCGGCTGGGCGAGAACGCGAGCATGCAGTTCGGCACGTGGGCGCGCCCGCTGCTGGCCGAACTGGTCGACGAGGTCGGTGAGACGGCGAACCTCGCGGTGCTGGAGCGCGACGAGGTGGTGTACGTGGCGCAGGTGCCGTCGAAGCACTCGATGCGCCTGTTCACCGAGGTGGGGCGGCGGGTGCTGCCGCACGGCACGGGCGTGGGCAAGGCGATCCTGTCGCGGCTGCCCCCGGACGAGGTGCGCGCGCTGCTGGACCGGACCGGGATGCCGTCGTACACCGAGCACACCGTGACCTCGCCGGACGTGATGCTGCGCCACCTCGCGACGATCGCCGCGCAGGGGTACGCGGTGGACGAGAGCGAGCAGGAGCTGGGCGTCCGGTGCGTGGCCGCGCCGCTGATCGGCACCCCCGCCCCCGCGGCGGTTTCGGTCTCCGGCCCCGAGGGCCGGCTGACGAAGGAAGCCGTCTCGCGGATCGCCCCCGCGGTGCAACGCGTCGCGGCGACGCTGTCGGCCCACCTGGCGAGCGAGGACCTGAGCGCTTAGGTTGCGAACGGGTCAGCGTCGTCGTCCGAGACCCGGTTCTTGACCACCTGCTCGTAGATCGCTCGAAGCTGGGGCTGGGCAACGTAGTGACGACCCCGCTTCTCACCTGCGGCTTCGAGAAGACCCGCAGCGACCAGCGTCCGGAGGTCCCGGCTTGCCGTAGCGTCGGTGATCTCCTCCGGCGTGTCCTGGAAGTAGGCGCGGTAGGTAGCGTTGCGCACACGAAGCCCGACCATCGCATCGAACAGCGCCATGATGCTCCGTTCCGGAAGCCGGTTCTTCTCGACCAGCAACTCCAGCTCCGACCACATCCGGCTGCTTTCCCTGATGCGCCGGAGCATCGTTCGTGCCTGCCGGAGATGAGCAGTCATGGTGAACCGGATCCACGGCCTCGTATCACGGTCAGGCTGCCACGAACCTCCGCCGACCGCCGCGAGCACGTCGTAGTACGCCTGCGTGTTGCGCCCCAGATACTCCTCGATGCTCATGAAAACCGGACTCAGCACACCGCTGCGGGCGAGCACGAGACTTTGCAAGCAACGCGCCATTCGTCCGTTGCCATCCCGGAACGGATGCACCATGACCAGGTTCAGATGAGCCATCGCGCCACGGACGACATCCGGGCACGCCGACTCCTCGTTCAGGGCCGTCGCGAGTTCCCGCATCAGCGTGGGTACATGGTCGACATCGGCACCTTCGTGGACGATCTCGCCTGTCGCATCGTTACGGACGAAGATCGAACCGGCGCGCCACCTGCCTGGCCTGTTCTTCAGCGCGTAGCTGGTCATCATGTAGTGCAGGCTCTTGAACAGCTGGTCGCTGTAGCTGAAGTCATCGTCCTCGGCCACCTGCAGGACGTAGGTCATCGCCTGGCGATAACCACGCAACGCGAGCCGGGTTTCCTCGTCGGCGTCGAGCGGTTCTTCACCGGCCGCGACGTCCATCGCGTCGTCGAGACCGGCGTCATAACCCTCGATGCTGTTCGAACCCTGGATCGCGCGCGCCAGCGAGACGCGACGCAACGACCCGAGCCATCGGCGCGGTTCGGCCAGTTGGTGGCGCAGGTTCGTCTTCAACTCCTCGACCTGGTCGAGAACGTCCAGTTCTCGCCGGTCGAGGTTTGGCGGCTCGAACAACATGCAGATAGTTTAGCGCACGATGTCGGATAAGTTTCCGACATCTTGTTCGTTTCTATTCACTTATCCAACATCTGCCCTCAGCCCAGCAGGGCGTCCACGAAGGCGTCCGGTTCGAACGGGGCCAGGTCGTCCGGGCCCTCGCCGAGGCCGACGAGCTTCACCGGGACCCCGAGCTCCCGCTGCACCTGGAACACGATGCCGCCCTTGGCGGTGCCGTCGAGTTTCGTCAGCACGATGCCGGTCACGTCGACGACCTCACCGAAGACCCGCGCCTGGGCCAGCCCGTTCTGCCCGGTGGTCGCGTCCAGCACCAGCAGCACCTCGTCGACCTTGGCCTGCTTCTCCACCACCCGCTTCACCTTGCCGAGCTCGTCCATCAGGCCCGTTTTCGTGTGCAGCCGGCCCGCGGTGTCGATGAGCACCGCGTCGACGCCCGCTTCGATGCCGCGCTTCACCGCGTCGAAAGCGACCGCCGCCGGGTCCGCGCCTTCCTTGCCGCGCACGACTTCCGCACCGACGCGCTCGCCCCACGTCTGCAGCTGGTCGGCCGCCGCCGCGCGGAACGTGTCCGCCGCGCCCAGCACGACGCGGCTGTCCTGCGCGACGAGCACCCGCGCCAGCTTGCCGGTGGTCGTCGTCTTGCCGGTGCCATTGACCCCGGCGACCAGCACCACCGCGGGCTGCTTCTGCCCGTCGACGGTGTGCGGCAACGCGCGCACCGCCCGCGGCGCCTCCGTCTGCAACGCGCCGCTCAGCACGTCGCGCAGCAGTTGCCGCGCCTCCTCCGGCGACCGCACCGCGCGGACGCTGACCTCCGCACGCAGCCGCTCCACGATCTCCGTCGTGGTGGCCGCGCCCAGGTCCGCGACGAGCAGCGTGTCCTCGATGTCCTGCCACGAGTCCTCGTCCAGGTCGCCCGCGCCGAGCAAGCCCAGCAGGCTCTGCCCGAACATCGAGCGGGACTTCGACAGCCGCCCGCGCAGCCGTTCCAGGCGGCCCGCCGCGGGCTCGATCTCCTCGACCGGAACAGGTGCGGGCTGCACGGCCTCCTCGGTCGGCAGCTTCACATCGACGATCCCGCGCCGCGGCGCGTCACGCGGCACCGACGCGTCGTCCCCGACGCCGGGCTGCCCGTCGACCTCGGTGCGCTCACCCGCCGGATGCGGCGGCGCCTGCTCGCCACCAGGCGCGAGCGCGATCCCGCCGCCGGCCTGGTAGCCGCCGCCTCTCGGTTTGGTCTCACCGTCGGTCCGGCCGGGCTCGCGCAGGCTGATCCGGCGCCGCCGCGCCACGGTCAGACCGGTGACCAGCGTGATCGCCAGCAGTACGACGACTACGAGGATGACCCAAAACCACAGGTTGCTCGACACGTCCTTATACTCGCATCCATCGGGTGACCGGCGGGGACACCCCGGCCGAAGCTCGGTTCGGTCAAGAACTCACGACCTTGCTTGCGATCACGTCAAAGCCGGACTAAACCACTCCTCCATGGGTGAGCGCGTGGCCGGACTGCTGTCCGGCACTTCGGTCGACGGGATCGACGTCGCCGTGGCCGACCTGCGGCTGGACGGCGAAGAGATCGTGCTGACCCCGCTCGGCGCGCTCGACGTGCCGTATCCCGGGGATCTGCGCGGCGACCTGCTGGCCGCGCTGCCGCCCGCGGCGACGACCGCCGCGCAGCTCACCAAGCTCGACACCCGCGTCGGCCAGGCGTTCGCCGACGCCGCGGCGCAGGCCATCGACCGCTTCGGTCCGGCCGATCTCGTCGCGTCGCTGGGCCAGACCGTCTACCACTGGGTCGACGGCGGCCAGGCCCGCGGCACCCTCCAGCTCGGGCAGCCCGCGTGGATCGCGGAGCGGACCGGGCTGCCGGTGGTCGCCGACCTGCGCGCCCGGGACGTCGCGGCCGGCGGGCACGGCGCCCCGCTCGCCGGCACCCTCGACAGGTTGTGGCTGCGCGGCCTCGCCGAATCCGCCGGGCAAGCGGCCGTCGCGCTGAACATCGGCGGCATCGCGAACATCACCGTCGTCCAGCCGGACGGCGAGGCCATCGCCTACGACACCGGTCCCGGCAACGCCCTGCTCGACCTCGCGGCACGCCGCGCCGGGCTGGCCTACGACGTCGACGGAACCCTTGCCGCGCAAGGCAAAGTGGATCATCAGCTGCTGACCCGGCTGCTCGCCGAGCCCTACTATGCGGCCGCGCCGCCGAAGTCGACCGGCAAGGAACTGTTCCACACGCACTACCTCGACGGCATCGACCTGGAGCTGACGGATCTGCTCGCCACGCTCACCGAACTGACCGCGCGGACCATCGCCGACGCCTGCGGAAACACCCGCACCGTCGTCGTTTCCGGCGGCGGCGTGCAGAATCCGGCCCTGATGCGCGCTCTCGCGCGGAACCTGCCCGGTACCCGGCTCGTCACAAGCGACGAACTCGGACTCCCCCGCGCCGCGAAGGAGGCGTATCTCACCGCGCTGCTCGGCTGGCTCACCTGGCACGGCCTGCCGGCGAACGGACTGACCGGTGCGCGCGGACCCCGCCTGCTCGGCAGCATCACCCCCGGCCGGACACCCCTGACCCTCCCCCCACCACATACGGCGATCGTTACCCGGCTGCGGGTAGCGACTGGGACGCCGGAAGAGTAGGAGAGACGAATGCATCCCGTGGACCTGGCGATCATCGTCGTCTACCTCGCCGCCATGCCCGCCATCGGCGTGCTCGTCGGGCGCCGGCAACGATCGGCCGCGGACTACTTCATCGGCGAGCGCAGCCTGCCGTGGTGGGCCGTGTGCTTCTCGATCGTCGCGACCGAGACCTCCACGCTCACCGTCATCAGCACCCCCGGGCTGATCTGGGCGGCATCCGGCAGCTACAACGGGTTCACCTATCTCCAGCTGCCGTTCGGCTACATCATCGGCCGGACGCTGGTGGCGTTCGTGCTGCTGCCGCGGTACTTCAAGGGCAAGCAGACCACGGCGTACGCGTTCCTCGGCGAGCGCTTCGGGCCGACGATGCAGGGCGTGTCGAGCGTGGCGTTCATCGTGACGCGGCTACTCGCCGAGGGGGTGCGGCTGTTCGCGGGCGCGATCCCGATCCAGGTGATCCTGTCGCACTACGGCGTGCACACGCAGTACTGGCAGATCGTGGTGGTGCTGACCGCGCTCACCGTCATCTACGCGCTCGTCGGCGGGATCAAGGCCGTGGTGTGGGTGGACGTCATCCAGCTGACGGTCTATATCGGCGCCGCGATCGTCGCGATGATCGTGCTGGCCACGAAACTGCCCGCCGGCTGGACTTCCCGCGCGTCCGACGCGGGCGTCTTCCGCGTGTTCGACTTCAACTTCTCCGGGCTGCACCTGCTGACCAGCCAGTACGCGTTCCTCACCGCGGTCGTCGGCGGCGCGATCTTCACCATGGCCTCGCACGGGTCGGACCAGCTGATCGTGCAACGGTTCCTGGCCTGCCGCAGCATCGCCGACGGGCGCAAGGCGCTGATCGGCAGCGGCATCGCCGTGACCATCCAATTCGGACTGTTCCTGGTGATCGGCGCGATGTTGTGGGCGCACAACGGGTTCCACAATCTCAAGGATCTCGGCGTGAAGAGCAGCGACGACATCTTCACCAACTTCATCACCAGCGAACTGCCCGTCGGCGTCGCCGGGCTGCTCATCGCCGCCATCCTCGCCTCGACCATGGGCGCGCTGGCCTCGGCGCTCAACGCGCTGTCGAACTCGACCGTCGCCGACCTCTACCAGCGGTTCACCAAGCGCAAGCCGGAGGACTCCAAGCTGCTGCGGCACGGTCGCGTGTGGACACTCGTGTGGGCCGTGGTGTTCGCGGTGTTCGGGTCCCTGTTCTCCAGCCGGAACAACCCGGTGATCGAGCAGGGCCTGTCGATCACCGGCTACACCTACGGCGCGATGCTCGGCGCGTTCTTCCTCGGCATGTGGGTCAAGCGGGCCCGGCAGCTGGATGCGGTCGTCGCGTTCGTGGTGACCGTCGCGGCGATGGCCGTCGTCGTCCTGGGCGTGAAGATCCCGCCGGCGCCCGGCGCGAAACCGGTCGTACTGGCCTTCCCCTGGTACACGCTGCTCGGGGTGCTGATTACGCTGGTCGTCGGCGGAGCGCTTTCGCTGCGCCATCGGACCCGCGACCCGCGGGTCGATGAGGCGGTCAAGGAACCGGAGCCGGTGTAGATGGACGCGAAGATCCTGCTCAGCAGCGCCCAGGTGTGCGCCGAGTTCCTCTCCGGGCACCTGGGCGGTGACTGGGCGGCGAAGGTGCCCGACCTGGAGCAGACCGTCGCCGAGGTCGTCGCGCACATCAGTGACTGTGTGCACTGGTACGCCTACGATCTGGCCGCCGGGCCGACCGAGCTGTCCACAATGGACATCAGGACGAAGCCGGAGTCGGCGCCGGCCGAGCTGCTCGTCACGCTCGGTACCACCGCGAAAGTGCTGGCCGCGGTCCTGCACAGCTCGGCACCGGACGCCCGGGGCTACCATCCGGCCGGGCTCGCCGACGTGTCGGGTTACGCCGCGATGGCGTGCGACGAGCTGCTGGTACACACCTACGACGCCGCGCGCGGCCTGGGCGCCGACTTCGAGGCGCCGCCCCGGCTCGCCGCCGCGACGCTGTACCGGCTGTTCCCGTGGTCGCCCACCGACACCGAGCCGTGGCCGACGCTGTTGTGGGCCAACGGCCGCGCGCCGCTCGGCGACCTGCCGAGGCTGAACAAGTGGCAGTGGCACTGCGCGCCGCTGTCCGAATGGGATGGCAGCGCGCCGATCAGCTAGCGCGCAGTGGGGCGCCGACCGCGTGCAGGTGGCTGAGCACCTGCGCGTACGAGCCCAAAGCCGTGGTCTGGTGGTAAGGCAACCCGAGCCGGGCGCAGAACTCGCGGACCAGCGGCTGGGCGTGCCGCAGGTTCGACCGCGGCATGCTCGGGAACAGGTGGTGCTCGATCTGGTAGTTCAGCCCGCCCAGCGCGTAGTCGACGACGCGGCCGCCACGGACGTTGCGGGACGTCAGGACCTGCTTGCGCAGGTGGTCGAGCTTCTGCGCGGCGGTCAGCGTCGGCATGCCCTTGTGGTTCGGCGCGAACGAGCAACCCATGTAGACGCCCCACAGCCCTTGGTGCACCACGATGAACACGAGCGCCTGCCACGGCGAGAGCACCAGGAACAAGGCGGCCAGGTACAGCGCGATATGCCCGAAGATCAGGACGGATTCGAGCTTGTGCGCCTTGACTTCCCGGCGAAGTACCGCGCTGATGCCGCTCTGGTGCAGGCTGAAACCTTCCAGCAGCAGCAAGGGAAAGAACAGGAACGCCTGGTACTTGGCGATCAACCGCGGCAGGCCACGCTTGCCCAGCGCCTGCTCGACGGTGAAGGCCAGGGCCGGGATGTCGAGATCGGGATCGTCGTCCTCGTGGTTGGGGTTCGCGTGGTGGCGGTTGTGCTGGCCGACCCACTTGCCGTAGCTCATCCCCACGAGCGCGCCGTGCAGATGCCCGACGAAGTCGTTGGCACGCTTGCCGTGGAAGATCTGCTTGTGCCCGGCGTCGTGGCCGATGAAGGCAAGCTGCGCGAAGACGACGGCGAGGAACGCCGCGGTCAGCAGGTTCCACCAGGAGGCGCCCACCAGGACGAACGCCGTCCAGCCGCCGGCCAGCAGCAGTCCGTTGAGAGTGAACCGGCGGGCGTAGTCGCCCGGGCGGCGTTTCAACAGCCCCCGTTGGTTGATGGCCCGGGTGAGCTGCGTGAAGTCACTGCCGGGCCGGGCCGGCGCGAGGGACGTGTCGGTCATATTCGGTTGCCACCCAACAATTGTGGTCGGACACGGAAGGCCGAGGGCTCCGCGATCCGCGCTGGCGGCACGACACGCAAAACATGCGACTGTCCCACCAACGACCTGGCGTACGGAAAAGTTCCGGCCACTGCGCCTAAGGTCGAAGGCATGGATCAGGGTGTCGACAGCACGCACGCACTCAGCCAGGGACTCGCGGGATACGTGCGGGCCGTCGCGGCCGCGCTGGAACTTCCCGCCGAAGGCACCAGTTTCGAGATCAGCGATACCGCGACGGCGTATCTGGCGCTCCGGCACGCGGCGCGACGCCCCGGCGAGGACCTGATGCTGGTGTGGAGCGAGCGCACCGGCTGGGCGGTCGCGGTGGAGACCGCGCCGTCCACCGTGCTGGCCTACTTCGGCGACGACGCGGTGCCCGAGCCACGCCTGGTCGCCAGGTTCGTGCGCGAGGTGCTCGCCGGGCGGCGGGATCCGGGGCGGCGCCCGGCGTTCAGCACCAGCGACAACCGGCCCGGGCTGACCCGGCGCCTGCTCCCCTACCGCTAGCCCACCGGCGCGGGCGCTTCGACCTTTTCCTCACGCATCCGCTGGGAGATCACCTTCGTGATGCCGTCGCCCTGCATGCTCACGCCGTAGAGCGCGTCGGCGATCTCCATCGTCGGCTTCTGGTGCGTGATGATGATCAACTGCGACGAGTCACGCAGCTGCTCCAGCAGGCCGATCAGCCGCCGCATGTTCGTGTCGTCCAGCGCGGCCTCGACCTCGTCCATCACGTAGAACGGTGACGGACGGGCACGGAAGATCGCGACCAGCATGCCCACCGCGACCAGCGACTTCTCGCCACCGGAGAGCAGCGAAAGCCGCTTAACCTTCTTGCCCGGCGGCCGTGCTTCGACGTCCACACCGGTGGCGAGCATGTCGTCCGGCTCGGTCAGCACCATCCGGCCCTCGCCGCCGGGGAACAGCACCGAGAACACGGTCTCGAACTCGCGCGCGACGTCGTAGTAGGCGGACGTGAAGACCTCCAGGATCTTGTCGTCCACCTCCTTGATCACGATCAGCAGGTCCTTGCGCGTCGCCTTGAGGTCCTCCAGCTGCGTGGACAGGAACTTGTAGCGCTCCTCCAGCGCGGCGAACTCCTCCAGCGCGAGCGGGTTGACCTTGCCGAGCATCGACAGGTCCTTCTCGGCACGCTTGGCGCGCCGCTCCTGCGTCGGGCGGTCGAACGGGATCGGCGGCGGCGCGGTGACCGACTCGCCGCGCTCGCGGGCCTCCTCGTACTCGGCCATCTCCCCCGCACCGGGCGGCACCGGGACGTCGGGCCCGTACTCGGTGACCAGATCCTCCAGGCCGATCCCGAAGTCCTCGGAGATCTTGCTCTCCAGCTGCTCCAGCCGAAGCCGCTGCTCGGCCCGCAGCACTTCGTCGCGGTGCACTGCGTCGGTCAGCTTCTCCAGCTCACCGGCCAGCTCGCGGACCCGGCTGCGCACCTGCGCGAGCGCCGTCTCCCGGCCCTGCCGCGCGGCCTGCACTTC
Organism: Amycolatopsis sp. GM8; assembly: GCF_021653975.1. Classification (GTDB taxonomy): domain Bacteria; phylum Actinomycetota; class Actinomycetes; order Mycobacteriales; family Pseudonocardiaceae; genus Amycolatopsis_E. The sequence goes on from NZ_JAJKFK010000005.1 coordinate 341,377, forward strand.
ATCCCGCTCGGCCGCCGCGCGCTGCACGGACTGCTCGATGCGGTCCAGTGCGAGCTCACCGGCGTCGACGACAGCGGCCGCGATCGCGGCGCCTTTCTCCCGTGCCGCACGGGATTTCGCCGCGCGCTCGCGGGCCTGCTGCTCGGCGTACGCGGCCCGGCGCAGCGACTCCGCCCGTCCCGCGATACCGCGCGCCCGCTCCTCCGCGGTACGCAGGGACAGCCGTGCCTCGACCTCTTCCTGCCGGACGACCGCGAGTTCTTCGGCCATCTGGTCGCGCTCGCTGGTGTCCGGGTCCTCGTCGAGCGACTCCTCGGCGACCAGCGACAGCCGCTCCTCCAGTTCGGCGAGGCGCCGCACCGCGTCTTCGCGGCCCGCTTCGACCTTCGCGCGCTGCTGGTGCAGCCGGCTGACCTCGGCCTCGGCCGACCGGGCCGCCTGCTGCAGGCGGTTCAGCCGCTCCGAGGACCGGGCGTTGCGGACCTTGGCCTCGCCCAGCGCGTCCTTGGCCTGGCCGACTTCGTCGCTGCGCGCCTGCTGTTCGGCGCGGGCGCCTTCCAGTTCGGCGGCGGTGCGTTCGAGCAGGCGTTCCGCGGCCAGCAACCGGTCCTGCGCCTCGTCGACCGCGGCCTGCACCTCGATCACGCTCTCGCTGCGCGAAGAACCGCCGACCGCCCAGTGCGAGCCGAAGACGTCACCTTCGGCCGTCACAGTGCGCACCCCGGGATACACGGCCACGAGCCGCCGCGCACTGTCCAAATCGGACACCACGGCGATCCGCTCCAGCGCGCGTTCCACCGCCGGCCGCAACGCTTCGGGCGCGCTGACGACCTCGCGCGCCCAGCGGGCCTCGCCGGGCAGCGACGGCCACGACGAGGTGTCCACTGTGTACTCCTGGCCGCCGAGCAGCACACCCGCACGGCCGGAATCGTTGCCCTTCAAGTACTTCAGCGCGGCGATCGCGTCTTCGCCGCCCTGCACCGCGACCGCGTCGGCGACCGGCCCGAGCGCCGCGGCGAGCGCGACCTCGAAACCCGGCTCCACGGTCAGCAGCGCGGCGACCGAGCCGAGCAGGCCCGGCAGCTTGTCGGACGCGGCGAGCAGCGCGCCCGCGCCGTCCTTGCGGCGCAGGCCCATGGACAGCGCGTCCACGCGGGCCTTCTCCGAGGCGATCTCGCGCTCGGTGGCGCGCTCGGACTTGACCAGCTCGTCGACGCGCGCCTTGGCCGTCTTGTTCGCCTCGACCGCGCGATCGTGGCGGGCCTTCAGCTCCAGGTCGTCGGACTCCTCGGCGCCGCCTTCGGCCTTGGCCTCCTCCAGCTCCTCGACCGCGATCTCCGCGCGCTCGGCGGCCTCGTCGATCGACGCGGTGAGGCGGTCGATCTCCTCGGAGGTGGCGCCGTTCTTGCTGCGCAGGGCTTCCACCTGGCCGGTCAGCTTCGCGAGCCCCTCGCGCCGGTCGGCGATCGCGCGGACCGCGGCCATGTGCGCCTTCTCCGCGGCCTGCACCGCGTGCTCCAGCTGTTCGCGGCGCTGCACGGCCTCCGACAGGATCGCGCGGGCCTGCGTGACGGCCTCGTTCAGCTCGTCCTCGCGCTCGGCGACCTGCTCGGCCTCGGCGAGCAACTCCTCCGGATCGCGCCCGGACTGGTGGGTCTCGACCTCGGCGGACAGGTGCCGCTGCCGCTCGACGGCGAGCCGCACCGTGCCGCGCAGCCGCTCCGCGAGGGCCGACAGCTTGTACCAGGTGTCCTGGGTCTGGGCGAGCAGCGGCGCGTCCTCGGCCAGCAGCGCTTCGAGCTGGTTCTCCTCGGCGCTGACCATTTCCAGCGCCTGCTCGACCTCGGCCCGGCGGGCGCGGGCGGTGGCCTCGTCGGCCTCCTCCTTGGCGATCGCGGACCGCTGGGTGACCAGGTCGTCCGCGAACAGGCGCAGCCGCGCGTCCCGCAGCTCGGCCTGCACGGTCTGCGCCTTGCGCGCGATCTCGGCCTGCTTGCCCAGTGGCTTGAGCTGGCGGCGCAGCTCCGCTGTGAGGTCCCCGAGGCGGTCGAGATTGCCCTGCATCGCGGTGAGCTTGCGGAGCGCCTTTTCCTTGCGCTTACGGTGTTTCAGCACGCCCGCGGCCTCTTCGATGAAGGCGCGGCGCTCCTCGGGCTTGGACTCCAGGATCTGGGCGAGCTGGCCCTGCCCGACGATGACGTGCATCTCGCGGCCGATACCGGAGTCCGACAGCAGTTCCTGGATGTCGAGCAGGCGGCACGAGCTGCCGTTGATCTCGTACTCGCTCGCGCCGTCGCGGAACATCCGGCGGGTGATCGAGACCTCGGAGTAGTCGATCGGCAACGCGCCGTCGGCGTTGTCGATGGTGAGCGTGACCTCGGCGCGGCCGAGCGGGGCGCGGCCCGAGGTGCCGGCGAAGATGACGTCCTCCATCTTGCCGCCGCGCAGGTCCTTGGCGCCCTGTGTGCCCATGACCCAGCGCAGTGCGTCCAGCACGTTGGACTTGCCCGAGCCGTTCGGGCCCACCACACAGGTGATGCCCGGCTCGAAACGCAACGTGGTGGCGGATGCGAAGGACTTGAAGCCCTTCAACGTCAAGGTTTTCAGGTGCACGTGGCGGGGACCCCTCCGGTGCTGCAACGCCGCTGGATCTGGACGAGTCTACCGACGTGCCCCTGGCGATGGCGGGAAGTCCCGTCCGGTTCGGCGTGCCGCCCACCCCAGGCGTCACACCAGTCGCAGCAGCCTCACTTCTCCACGAAACCCTCGATCCCGCCTTGAGCCGGTGACCATCGCTCGACAACCCGATCCACACTTCCGGGTGATGAGGAGGACCTCAGCAGCGACAAGAACTGCTCACAGTGATCTTTTGTGCCCTCGGCGATAACCTCGACCCGGCCGTCACGCAGGTTCTCCGCGCTGCCGACCAGAGCGAGCTCGAGCGCGCGGCATCGTGACCACCAGCGGAAACCGACGCCCTGTACCCGGCCGCTGACCCAGGCCGTGAGCCGTACCGTGTTGTCGTTGTCCTGCACGGCCCCCATGGTGCCGCACCTTCATGACTGCGGACAGTTAACAGCGGGCTTCGAGCCGCTCGCACACCGTTAACCGACGGTGCTAACCTCCCCGTCGGGTCCACCCGCCTGGGCTACTTCGCCCGGGCAAACAGGCCGAAAATCCCTCAGCAAGGAGCCACCATGGCCCAGTCAGGGTCACGTTCGGGTCGTACCGAGGTCTCCCCGCCGCGCGATCCGGCGTCGCGGGTGAAGCGCAGCGGCTACGTGCTGCTCGCGGTCAGCGGTGTCGTGCTCGCGACCGCGTTCGGCGGCATCGCCGAGCTGGCGTCCCCGTCGACGAACGCCGGTGCGGACATCAAGGCCGGCAACGCCGGCGCGCCGTCCGGCCCGCAGGTCATCTCGGGCAGCGCGGTGCCGGGCACCATGACGGTGAGCGGCACCCAGCCGGACCCGACGACGTCGCCGGTCGCCGTGGTGAGCGTCGGCCCCGATGGGACGCCCGTGGTGACGATCGTGCCGCCGCGTGGTTCGAACCAGCAGCCGGTCGTGCTGCCGCCGGGCGCGCCGATCCCGCCGGGCACGTTCATCCCGCCGGGCACCACGATCCCGCCGACGAACCCGACGAGCCCGCCCCGCGGGGACGACCCGCCGCCGACGAGCAGCACGACACACACGAAGCCGCCTTCGTCGTCCACGACCCCGCCGTCTTCTTCGTCGTCGACGCCGCCGAGTTCCAGCTCGAGCGCTCCGTCGAGCAGCTCATCGGCACCGACGTCGGACACCTCGTCGAGCGGCAGCGGTACCGCCAGTTCGGGCCCCGGCAGCAGCACCCCCGCCGGCTAGCGCGTCCCACGCGGGCAGTGGAAAGCGCCTCCCCTGCCCGCTTCTTGTCCGCACCCCGGCCAGCGGGTACTCCGGCACTATGTCCTTGCTGGAGGAAGCGTTCACCGTTCTGCGCAGGCACAGCACCAACTACGTCGAACCCATCCTGGTCATGCCGCCCGTGCTCCAGGAGACCAAGCTGGCCGCGTACCTGATCATGCGGGGAATCGACGAGATCGAGGATCACCCCGATCTCGACGGGGACAGCAAAACCGCCTTGCTCGACGGCGTCAGCCAGGCCATTCAGGGCCGCCTCACGGAAAAGGCGATCGATTCCCTGTGCTCCACGCACGGACCCGCGATACCCGAGGTCACGTTACGGATCGCCGACTGGGCACGGCTGCTGCCGGACGAAATCGGGCCACGTGTGCTGGACGCTTTCGCGACCATGGGCGAACGGATGGCCGACTGGGTACGCGCGGATTTCCGGATCGAATCGGAGCATGATCTCGACCGGTACACCTATTCCGTCGCCGGGTCGCTCGCACTGATGCTGGGTGATGTCTGGACCTGGTTCGACGGCACCCGCTGCAACCGGACCTGGCTGGTGGGCTACGGCCGCGGCATCCAGGCGGCGAACATCATGCAGGACAAGGAAACCGATGCCCAGCGTGGGGTCAGCTTCGTCCCGCCGGGCTGGGATCACCGGCGCATGCACGACTACGCGCGGCGCGAGTTGTTGCTCGCCGACCGGCATGTCGACGCACTCGCGCCCGCCTCGCCCGCGCGCCGATGGTGCGAACAACCGATGGCGATCGCGTGGCACACCGTCAACACGGCGGTCGCCGGCACAGTGAGGGCAGACGGATGAGTGCTCCCGGTCTCGCCAAGGACCTCGCGGCGGTGCGCGCCGCCGCCCTGCCCGTGCTGAGGGGAACGAACGCCAGACTCGTCCCCACTCTCCGCGAAACCGTTGATCTACTGTCTACAAAGGACATATATCTTGGCAGGATTGTCGGCTACCACCTGGGTTTCAACGACGCGGCGGGCAATCCGGAGCCAGGCGACGCCGGCGGGCTCGGTGGCACGATGTGCCTGGCCGCGCTCGCCGCAAAAGCCGCCGGCGCCACCGATCGCGAGATCGTCACCGCCGCGGCGGCGATCGAGCTCGCCAAGGACTTCACCCAGCTGCAGGACGACATCATCGACAACGACACGGTGCGGCGGGAGCGCCCGTCGGCGTGGGCCAGCTTCGGCGTTCCCCGCACCGTGCTCGCCGCGGACGCCGCGAAGGCCGCCGCGTTCGAGTTACTCGCCGCGCACGGCGCCGGCGGGGCGGCGGCCACCGCCCACCTGATGGCCGCACTGGACCGGTGCACTTTCGGCCAGGCACAGGACATCAGCGCGGAAACCCGCCCGTTCACCGGCTCCGGCGCCATGACACTGGAGGACTTCCGCGGCGTCGCCCGCAACAAGACCTGCTCGATCCTCGCCTGCACCTACTCACTGGGCGCCGTGCTGGCCGCCGCTCCCCCGGACCTGGTCACCGGGCTCGCGGGCGCCGGGCACAGCCTCGGCATGGCCTGGCAGGTGCTGGACGACCTGCTCGACCTGTGGGGCGGGCCCGCGGATGCGTTGCCCTACAACGATCTCCGCCAGGGCAAGAAGACGTTCCCGCTGCTGGCCGCGCTCGGCTCCGGCCACCCCGCGGCGGAAGAGCTGCGCACCTTGCTGGAAACCGGCCTCACCGAAGGCGATCTGCCGCGTGCCGCCACGCTGATCGAGCGAGCCGGTGGGCGGGACGCCACCGAGGCCGAGGTCCGCCGGCGCTTCACCACCGCCATCACGACACTCGGCACCCTGCCCATTCCGGCGGCCGCCTTGACCGATCTCACCGCGGTCTCGTCCCTCATCGGCACCCGCGGCAGCAACAAGACCATCACCGTCGCCTTCCCCAGCGGGGAGGTGCGCCGATGACCGGCGTCGTGCTGGAGACACCGTTTCCCGCTCTCGTGCATCCGGAGATCGACTACGCGCGCGACGCCTTCGTCGCCTGGCTGGGCGAAAATCCTGTCTTCGAAATGGATCCGGGCGCCGAAGAGCGGCTCAGGTACACCGAACTCATCGCCGGCTGCTACCCGTACGGCACCGACCCCGTCCGATTGGCCTGGTGACCAAGGCCGCCTACTTCGCCCTCTTCGTCGACGACATCCGTTACGAGCGTGCCGCACGCGCCGGGCAGCACGAGGACATCAGCCGGTTCGTGATGGGAATGGCCGCGATCAACGACGAACCCACGCGACCACCGGACAGCGACGACCCCGCTTTGCGCATCTGGCAGCAGCTCTGCCTGGAACTCGCCGAGCTGGACGGCTGGGAGACGCAGTGGCGCTTCGCCCGGTGCACCCAGGTCTACCTGCACAGCCAGATGTGCGAGACCCCGTACCGGCAGGCGAAAACCCTGCCCGACCTCGACACCTACCTCACCCTGCGCCCGCTGTCGTGTGCCATCCACTCCATGTTCGGTGACGTGTTCGGCATCGTCGCAGGACGCCGGGTCCCGCTGCGCGTCATCGCCGATCCCGGGATCCGCCGCCTCAGCCGCCTCGCCGGGCAGGGCTGCGGAATGGTCAACGACATCATGAGCCTGCACACCGAGCCCGACCCGGCGATGTCCTTCACCCTCCCCGCGGTGATCGCGTGGAACAGCGGATGCTCGCTGCGGGAGGCGACCGGTGAGGCGATCCGGATCTTCTACCGCGTCCTGGACCAGATCGTCGAGCTGCAGCAGGAGCTGGGCCAGCACGAAGACGGCGACATCCGCTTCATGGCCATGGCGCTGCCACAGCCGATGCAGGGCGAGATCACCTGGAAGATCAACCACACCCATCGCTACGACGACCAGTCGCGCTATCGCTGAGCGGCCCGAACGTCGAACTCACTGTCCCGAACGTCGGACTCGGCGTCGTGAGCGTCGGACTCGCGGGGTCAGAGTTCGAAGCGGTAGCCCATGCCCGGTTCGGTGAGCAGGTGCTGGGGGCGCGACGGTTCCCGTTCCAGTTTCCGGCGCAGCTGGGCCAGGTACACCCGCAGGTAGTGGGTCTCGTTCTCGTACGTCGGGCCCCACACCTCGCGCAGCAGCTGCTTCTGCGAAACCAGCCGCCCCCGGTTGCGCACCAGCAGTTCCAGCACACCCCACTCGGTCTTCGTCAGGTGCACCTCGTGGCCGTCGCGCTCGGCCTTCTTCGCCGCCAGGTCGATGGTGAACGCATCGGTCGTCACGACCGCGTCCACACCGTCCGAAGTGGACACCGAGGACCGGCGGACGGCAGCGCGCAGCCGGGCCAGCAGCTCGTCCATACCGAACGGTTTGGTCACGTAGTCGTCCGCACCCGCGTCGAGCGCCTGCACCTTGTCCGGTGAGTCGCTGCGCGCGGACAGCACGATGATCGGCACCGTCGTCCAGCCGCGCAGGCCCGCGATGACCTCGTTCCCGTCCATGTCGGGCAATCCGAGATCCAGCACCACCACATCGGGCTTCGTATCCGCCACCGCCCGCAGCGCCGCCGCGCCGTCGTGTGCCGTGATCACCTTGTAGCCGCGCGCGGACAGGTTGATCCGCAACGCTCGCACGATCTGCGGCTCGTCGTCCACCACGAGAACCGTCGCCAGTGTCGTGGATCCTGTCATCGCACTCGCTCCTCGAGATCCACCAGCGGCACCACCTGAGGCGCCGCGTAGGCCCGCAGCGAGATCACCACCGTGAGCCCGCCGCCGGGCGTGTCCTCCGCCCTGATCGTGCCGCCCATCGCCTCCGTGAACCCCTTCGCCACGGAGAGGCCGAGCCCGATCCCGGGCGTGTTGTCGCGGTCCCCGAGCCGCTGGAACGGCGCGAAAGCCGAGTCGGTCGCACCTTTCTTCAGCCCACGCCCGTGATCGACGATACGCAGCTCCACGTACTCCGCATGGGTACTGCCCCGCGCGGACACCGGTTCGGCCCCCTTGCCGTGCCGCAGCGCGTTGTCGATCACGTTCGCCACCACGCGTTCGAGCAGCCCGGGATCGGCGAGCACCGCGGGCAGCCGCTCGTCCACCGCGACCACCACCGAACCCGAGTTGTCCACATTGGACAGCGCGTGTGCCACCACCTCGTCGTACCCGACGGGCCGCAGCTGTGGCCGCACCGCACCGGTCGCCAGCCGCGAGGAGTCGAGCAGGTTGTCCACCAGCCCGGCCAGGCGGTCGGTCGATTCCTCAGCCGTGGCAAGGAGTTCGTCGGTGTCCTCCGGGGACAGCTCGATGTCCTGCGCCCGCAGGCTGCCGATCGAGGCCTTGATCGACGTGAGCGGCGTCCGCAGGTCGTGCCCCAGCGCGGACAGCAGCGCCGTCCGCAACTCGGTCGCCTCGGCCTTCCGCTCGGCTTTCGCGGTCGCCGCGGCCATCCGCTGCTGCCGCAGGGCGAGCAGCGCCTGCCCGGCCGCAGCCTCCAGCACCCGCCGGTCCTCCGCCGGCAACGCCCGGCCGCGCAACGTCAAGTGCACGTCCGGCGTCACGGGGACGTCGACGTCGGCCTCGTCGGGATCGCCGCACGGGTTCGGCCCGCACTCCTCGACCCGGCGCCACTCGCCGTTCTGCTTCTCGACGAGACTTACCGCCTCCAGGCCGAAGTTCTCGCGCACCTTCTCCAGCAACCGCGGCAGTGGCGCGGTATTCGTGAGCACCGTGCGCGCATACGACGCCAGCAAGGACGCCTCCGTGCGCGCATACGATGCCTGCTTCGCCAGCCGGGCGGCGGTGTCCACGACGAGTGCGACGAGTGTCGCGACCACGATCATCGCGACCAGCGTCACCACGTTGCGCGGCGAATGCACGGACAGCGAATAGAGCGGTTCGGTGAAGAAGAAGTTGAGCAGCCCGGCCGAAAGGATCGCCGTCAGGAGCGCCGGGCCGAGCCCGCCGACGAGCGCGACCAGGACCGCCACGAGGAAGTAGTCGACGATGTCGGTCGAATAGTCGAGCTGCCCGCGCAGCCCGACCCCGATCGCGGTCGCCAGCCCGGGCAGCAGGATCGACAGCACCCAGCCCCACATCTGCCGGGACCCGGCGATCGAGCTGTGCGGCACCAGCTTCCGCAGCCGGCCGCCGGCTTCCGCGTGCGTCACCATGTGCACGTCGATGGGGCCCGAGTGCTGCACCACGGTCGCGCCGATGCCCTCGTCGAACAGCCGCGCCAGGCGCGACCGGCGCGAAGTGCCGAGCACCAGCTGGGTCGCGTTGACCCCGCGCGCGAAGTCCAGCAAAGCCGTCGGCACGTCGTCGCCGACGACGGTGTGGAAGGTGGCGCCGAGCTGGTCGGTGAGCTTGCGGTAGCGCCCGATCTCGGTCGGCCCGAGCCCGGACAGCCCGTCGCCGCGCATCACGTGCACCACCAGCAGTTCCGCCCCGGCCCGCGCGGCGATACGGCTGGCGCGCCGGATCAGCGTCTCACTCTCCGGCCCGGCCGTGATCGACACGACGACCCGTTCGCGGGTCTCCCACGTGTCGGTGATCTGTTGCTGCTGCCGGTACCGCTGCAGCGCGACGTCCACCTGGTCGGCCACCCACAGCAACGCCAGCTCGCGCAGCGCCGTCAGGTTCCCGGGGCGGAAGTAGTTGCCGAGCGCCGCGTCGATCCGTTCGGCGGGATAGACGTTGCCGTGCGCGAGGCGGCGCCGCAGCGCCTCCGGGGTGATGTCCACCAGCTCCACCTGCTCGGCCTTGCGCACCATCTCGTCCGGCACCGTCTCCTGCTGCGGCACGCCGGTGATCTTCTCCACCACGTCGTTGAGGCTCTGCAGATGCTGGACGTTCACCGTGGACAGCACGTCGATCCCGGCGTCCAGCAGCTCCAGCACGTCCTGCCAGCGCTTTTCGTTGCGGGAGCCGGGAACGTTCGTGTGTGCCAGCTCGTCGACGACGGCCACCTCGGGCTTCCGCGTCAGGATCGCGTCCACATCCATCTCGGTGAACTCGTGACCGCGGTACTCGTCGTGCCGGCGCGGCACGATCTCGAGCCCCGTGATCAGATCCGCGGTCTTCTTGCGGCCGTGCGTCTCGACCAGGCCGACGACCACGTCCGTGCCACGCTCCTTGCGGCGCCAGGCCTCGCCGAGCATGGCGAAGGTCTTCCCCACGCCAGGAGCCGCGCCGAGGTAGATGCGAAGCTCACCCCGGCGCGGCCTGTCCTGCTGTTCGTCCACTACGTCAGTGTGCCCCTGCCACGGCGAGATTGAGCTCCAGCACGTTCACGCCCGGGATGCCGATGCCGTAGCCGGTCGTGTTCTGCTCGACCAGCTGCTTCACCTTGTCCTCGGACAGCCCGGTGTTCCGGGCGACCCGCGCGACCTGGAGATCGGCGTAGGCGACACTGATCGTCGGGTCGATGCCCGACGCCGAGGCCGTCACCGCGTCCGGCGGCACGGCGTCCAGCGGGACACCCTCCCGCTGCGCGATCGCGGCCTTGCGCTGCTGGATCTGGCCGAGCAGCTTGTCGCTGAACCCGCCCAGGTTCGACCCGGCCGAAGTGGACGGGTCACCGGGGCCGAGCACGTCCTTCGCCGTCGCCGACGGGCGCGTGTGGAAGTACGGGTCGTGCGCCGGGTCGGGCGCGACCGGGTCGATCCCGATCAGCGACGACCCCACGGCCTGCCCGTTCACCGAGATGACCGAGCCCTCCGCCTTCGACTGCAGGCCCGGGATCCGCGACACGGCCCAGATCCCGAGCGGATAGATGACGCCCAGCAGGACCGTGAACACGAGCAGCACCCGCAGCCCGGCCGACGCCTGCTTGACCATTGCCTTGATCACGACCAGCTCACATTCCCGGGATGAGGCGGACCAGCAGGTCCACCAGCCAGATGCCGAGGAACGGCGTGATGATCCCGCCCACGCCGTAGATCAGCAGGTTTCGCCGCAGCAACGCCGAAGCGGTCGAGGGCCGGTACCGCACGCCGCGCAGCGCCAGCGGGATCAGGGCCACGATGATCAGCGCGTTGAAGATCACCGCGGACAGGATCGCCGACTGCGGCGAGTGCAGGTGCGTGATGTTCAGCCCGCCCAGCTGCGGATAGATCGACGCGAACATCGCCGGCAGGATCGCGAAATACTTCGCGAGGTCGTTGGCGATGCTGAACGTGGTCAGCGCGCCGCGGGTGATCAGCAACTGCTTGCCGATCTCCACGATCTCGATCAGCTTCGTCGGGTTCGAGTCGAGATCGACCATGTTCCCGGCTTCCTTGGCCGCCGAGGTGCCGGTGTTCATCGCGACCCCCACGTCGGACGCGGCGAGCGCCGGCGCGTCGTTGGTGCCGTCACCGGTCATCGCGACGAGCCGGCCGCCCTCCTGCTCCTTGTGGATCAGGGCCATCTTGTCCTCGGGCTTGGCCTCGGCGAGATAGTCGTCGACACCGGCGTCCGCCGCGATGGCCTTCGCGGTGAGCGGGTTGTCACCCGTGATCATCACCGTCCGGATGCCCATCGTGCGCAGCTCGGCGAACCGTTCGCGCATCCCGGGCTTCACCACGTCGGACAGCCGGATCACGCCGCGCACGACGGCGCGCCCGCCGACGATCTCGGCCACCGCGAGCGGGGTGCCACCCTGCTGGCCGATCTCGTCGGCCACCCGCTCGGTCTGGTCGGGGAACTCCCCGCCGTGCTCGCGCACCCAGGTCCGCACCGAGCCGGTCGCGCCCTTGCGGATCCGCCGGTCGCCGAGGTCGATCCCGCTCATCCGGGTCTGCGCGGTGAACGGCACGAACTCGCCACCCGGATTCCCGTCGGCCGGGCCGGTCAGCTCGATGATGCTGCGCCCCTCGGGGGTCCCGTCCGCGAGGCTGGACAGCCGGGCCGCCTCGACCAGTTCGTCCATTGTGGACGACCCGACCGGGATCAGCTCGGTCGCCTTGCGGTTGCCGAAGGTGATCGTGCCGGTCTTGTCCAGCAGCAGGGTCGACACGTCGCCCGCCGCCTCGACCGCGCGACCGGAGGTGGCGAGCACGTTGCGCTGCACCAGCCGGTCCATGCCCGCGATGCCGATCGCCGACAGCAGCGCGCCGATCGTCGTCGGTATCAGGCAGACCAGCAGTGCGGTCAGCACGACCACCGACTGCTCGCTGCCGGAGTACTTCGCCATCGGCTGCAGCGCGACGACCGCGATCAGGAAGATGATCGTCAGCACCGCGAGCAGGATGGTCAGCGCGATCTCGTTCGGCGTCTTCTGCCGGGAAGCGCCTTCCACCAACGCGATCATGCGGTCCACAAAGGACTCACCGGGCTTGGTGGTGATCTTCACGACGATCCGGTCGGACAGCACCGTGGTGCCGCCGGTGACCGCCGACCGGTCGCCGCCGGACTCCCGGATCACCGGGGCCGACTCGCCCGTGATGGCGGACTCGTCGACCGTCGCGATGCCCTCGACGACGTCGCCGTCGCCGGGGATCAGCTCGCCCGCCTCGACGACCACGAGATCGCCGACGCGCAGTTCCACCCCGGGGACCTGCTCCTCGCCGTGCTCGGTGAGCCGGCGCGCGATGGTCTCCTTCTTGGTGCGGCGCAAGGATTCCGCCTGCGCCTTGCCACGGCCTTCGGCCACCGCCTCGGCCAGGTTCGCGAACACCACGGTGAACCACAGCCACAGCGCGATGCCGATGGTGAACACGCCGGGGTTGCCGATCGCGAACACCGTGGTCAGCACCGAGCCGACCCACACCACGAACATGACCGGGTTGCGGACCTGATGCCGCGGGTCGAGCTTGCGCAGCGCGTCCGGCAGCGACGTCAGCAGCTGGCGCGGGCTGAACGCGCCCGCCCCGACCCGGTGCTGTTCGACCGGGGTTTCGGTCACTGGTTTCTCCTGGGTGACGGTCATGCGAGACCCTCCGCGAAGGGGCCGAGCGCGAGCGCGGGAATGAACGTCAGCGCCGCGACGAGGATGATGGTGCCGGCCAGCATCGAACCGAAGAGCGGGCCCGTGGTGGGCAGCGTCCCCGAGGTCTCGGGGACCTTCTTCTGCTTGGCCAGCGCGCCGGCGAGACAGAGCGTGGCCAGGATCGGCACGAACCGGCCGATCAGCATCGCCACGCCCAGCGAGGACTGGAACCAGTCGCTGGTCACGGTGATGCCGGCGAACGCGCTGCCGTTGTTGTTCGAGGCCGAGGCATAGGCGTAGAGCAGTTCGGACAGCCCGTGCGCGCCGCTGTTGTTGAGCGCCGACGTGGTGTCCGGCAACAGCAAGGCCGCACCGGCGCCGAGCAGCACCACGGTCGGCATCGCGAGGATCGAGATCGCGGCCGTGGTCACCTCGGTCTTGCCGAGCTTCTTGCCCAGGTACTCGGGCGTGCGGCCGACCATCAGGCCGGCCAGGAACATCGCGATGACCGCGACCACGAGGATGCCGTACAGGCCGGTGCCGACCCCGCCCGGCGCGACTTCGCCGAGCAGCATGTTCAGCAGCGGACCACCGCCGCCGAGGCCGGAGAAGCTGTCGTGCCACGAGTTCACCGCGCCGGTCGAGGTGCCGGTGGTGCTCGTCGCGAAGATCGAGGACGCGGAGATGCCGAAGCGTTGTTCCTTGCCTTCGAGATTCGCGCCGGCGAGCAGTGCGGCGGGACCGTTCGGGTGTGTCTCGGCGAGCCAGACCCACGCCAGCACGGCGGCCCAGATGCCACCCATCACCGAAACCAGGACGTAGCCCTGCTTGCGGTTGCCGACCATGGTGCCGAAGGTGCGGGTCAGCGCGACCGGGACGACCAGCAGCAGGAAGATCTCGATGAGGTCGGTCCACGCGGTCGGGTTCTCGAACGGGTGCGCGGAGTTGGCGTTGAAGATGCCGCCGCCGTTGGTGCCGAGTTCCTTGATGGCCTCCTGGCTCGCCGTCGGCGCCAGCGCGATCGTGTTCTGCGCGCCGCCGGGGCCCGTCACGTCCACACCGGACTTGAGGCTCTGCGTGACGCCCATCGCGATCAGCACGATCGCGAACACGACCGAGATCGGCAGCAGGATGCGGACGGCACCGCGGGTCAGGTCGACCCAGAAGTTGCCGAGCCGGTCGGTCCGCCGCCGCACGAACCCGCGCACGAGCGCGATCGCCACCGCGAGCCCGACCGCCGCCGACAGGAAGTTCTGCACGGTCAGGCCGACCATCTGGACGGTGTCGCCCATGGTGGTTTCCGGCACGTAGGACTGCCAGTTCGTGTTCGTGACGAAGCTGACGGCCGTGTTGAAGGCGACGGCGGGGCTCACCGCGCCGCGGCCGAAGCTCAGCGGCAGGAACGCCTGCAGGCGCTGCAGCAGGTAGAGGAACACGATCGAGACGAACGAGAAGCCCAGTACGCCCATGGCGTAGGTGGGCCAGCGCTGCTCGGCGTCCGGCTTGACCCGGAACAGCTTGTACAGCCCCCGTTCGACGGCCAGGTGCTTCTCACTGGTGAACACCCTGGCCATGTAGTCGCCGAGCGGTTTGTAGACCACCGCGAGGGCGACGAGGAGTATGCCGACCTGGACCAGGCCGGCAGCGACGTCGCTCATCTAGAACTTCTCCGGCCTGATCAATGCGAGGAACAGGTAGACGATCAATCCGAGTGCCAGCACGCCGGCCACGACGTTGGCCACCACGCCCGTGCCACTCACAGCTTCTCCAGTCCGCGCAGCGTGAGGGCGAGCACCGCGAACACGGCGATCAGCAGCACGGCGTACAGCAAGTCCGCCACTTCGCACCTTTCATAGCGGGTCACCCGACTGGCGACCGCTCCGGCAACACTGTGCGGCCGCCGAGCACGCGGATGACCTGCTCTGACGGCCTCTTGATGCGTACTTCCAGCGCCTTTACGCGTTCTTGACGCCCGGTGAGACCGGACACACCGAGCGTAATGGGACCCGGCAGAACCGGCATTTCGCGCAGACAGCGAACGCTCAGTTGTGTTACCACTGCGTTACGCATACTTGTAGTCGCTAAGCAAATGGGAGGCAGTGACGTATGTGCGGTATCACCGGCTGGGTTTCCTTCGACGCCGATCTCACCCAGCAGCGCAGGACCCTCGACGCGATGACGGAGACGATGTCCTGCCGCGGTCCGGACGACGAGGGCACCTGGATCGCGCCACACGCCGCGCTGGGACACCGGCGGCTGGCGATCATCGACCTGCCCGGCGGCCGCCAGCCGATGTCGCTGCGCACGCCCACCGGTGAGATCGCGCTGGTCTACAGCGGGGAGACCTACAACTTCACCGAACTGCGCGAGCAGCTCGCCGGCCTCGGCCACAAGTTCGAGACCGACAGCGACACCGAGGTCGTGCTGCACGGCTATCTCGAATGGGGCGAGGCCCTCGCCGACCATCTCAACGGCATGTACGCCTTCGCGATCTGGGACGCCCGCGACGAGAAGCTCGTGATGATCCGCGACCGGATGGGCATCAAGCCGTTCTACTACTACCCCACCCGCGACGGCGTGCTGTTCGGCTCCGAACCCAAGGCGATCCTCGCGAACCCGCTGGCCCGCCGGGTGGTCGACACCGAAGGCCTGCGCGAGCTGTTCACGTTCGTCAAGACGCCGGGCTGGGCGATGTGGCAGGGTATGCGCGAGGTCGAGCCGGGCACCATCGTCCGGGTCGACTCCTCCGGCACGCACACGCGCACCTACTGGAAGCTCGACGCGGTCCCGCACACCGACGACCAGGAGACCACCGTCGCCCGGGTGCGCGAGCTGATGACCGACATCGTGCACCGGCAACTCGTCGCCGACGTGCCGCGCTGCGTGCTGCTGTCCGGCGGCCTCGATTCCAGCGCCGTCACCGGTCTCGCCGCCGCGAGGCTGGCTGAACGGGGCGAACAACTGCGCACGTTCTCGGTCGATTTCTTCGGGCAGGAGGAAAACTTCCAGCCCGACGAGATGCGCGGCACCCCGGATTCGCCGTTCATCCGCGACGTCGCGAAGCTCGTCGGCTCGAAGCACGAGGACGTCGTGCTCGACCCGGCCGCGCTCAGCGATCCCGAGGTGCGCCGCGCGGTCATCACCGCCCGCGACATCCCGGCCGGCCTCGGCGACATGGACACCTCGTTGTACCTGCTGTTCAAGGCGATCCGGGGCGAGTCGACGGTCGCGTTGTCGGGCGAGTCGGCCGACGAGGTGTTCGGCGGCTACCGCTGGTTCCACGACGAGACGGCCCGCAACGCCGACACGTTCCCGTGGCTGGCGTACCAGACTGGTCTGAACCAGCGGCCGGAGACCGTGCGCGAGGACCTGTGGCAGACGCTTTCCGTGGAGGACTATGTCGCCGACCAGTACCGGACCGCCGTGGCGCGGGTCGACCACATCGACGGCGCGAGCGAGTTCGAGCGGCGCATGCGGACGGTGTGCCACCTGCACCTGACCCGGTTCGTGCGGATGCTGCTGGACCGCAAGGACCGTGCGTCGATGGCCGTCGGTCTCGAGGTACGCGTGCCGTTCTGCGACCACCGGCTCGTGGAGTACGTCTACAACACCCCGTGGTCGTTGAAGTCGTTCGACGGCAGGGAAAAGAGCCTGCTGCGGCACGCCACGAAGCATGTCCTGCCACCGTCCGTTGTGGACCGCGTGAAGAGCCCGTATCCGTCCACTCAGGACCCCGGCTACGCGGCGGCGCTGCAGCAGCAGGCGAAGGAAGTGCTCGCCGAGCGGGACAACCCGGTGTTCGCCGTGATGGACCAGAACTGGCTGACCTCTGCAGTGGCGGCCGACCCGGGTTCGATCGACCAGTTCACCCGGCACGGCCTCGACCGGGTGCTCGATCTGCACCACTGGTTCGACATCTACCGGCCGGAGCTGCAGCTGGGGTGAGCGGCGGCACACCTGAAAATTCGCTGTGAAATCCCGGCATAAGGCACAACCGGCATGGGGTATCCGTTGAACACGGCAGAGAGGTGAGAGAGATGACCACAGCCTTCACACAGACCGCGTTCAGCAATGCTCCCGCGAACCCGAAGCTGCCGACACTGCCCACCGGGTGGCCGATCGGGTCGTACGCCTCGTACGAAGAGGCCCAGCGGGCGGTGGACCACCTTGCCGATTCCGACTTCCCGGTGGCCGACCTGACGATCGTCGGCGTCGAGCCGATGCTCGTCGAGCGTGTCGCCGGCAAGCTCAGCTGGGGCCGGGTGCTCGGTAGCGCCGCGATGTCGGGTGCCTGGTTCGGTTTGTTCGTCGGGCTGCTGCTGAGCCTGTTCAGCACCGGCGCCGGGATCCTGCCGATCCTGATCGGACTGGTCGCCGGTGTCGGGTTCAGCGTGGTCTTCGCGGCGCTGAGCTACGGCGCCACCCGCGGCCGCCGGGATTTCGTGTCGCAGAGCCAGCTCGTGGCGCGGCGGTACGACGTGCTGAGCCAGCCGCGTAACGCCGAGCGTGGCCGGGAGCTGCTGTCCACCATGGCCGCGCACGCGGGGTTGAACAGCTAGGTAGTGCCTTCGGAGGGCCTCGCTCGCTTCGGCGGCGCGGGGCCCTCTTCTACTTGCGGCGGGGGCGCGGCTGGCAGCGCGGGCAGAAGTACGAGGAGCGGTTCATGAACGGCTCGCGGCGGATCGGGGTGCCACAGCGGGGGCAGGGCCGGTCGGCCTGGCCGTACACGTTGAGCGACCGCTCGAAGTAGCCGGACTGGCCGTTTACGTTGACATACAAGGCATCGAACGACGTGCCGCCGGCTTTGAGAGCCTCGGCCATGACGTCGGCCGCCGACTCGAGAAGCAGGGTGCCCTGCGCGTTGGTGAGCTTCTCCGTTAGTCGCGACCAATGCAGCTTCGCGCGCCAGAGCGCTTCGTCGGCGTAGATGTTGCCGACCCCGGAGACCAGGGTTTGATCGAGGAGCGCGCGCTTGACCTCGGTGCGCCGCGAGCGCAGGGCTCGGACCGCCTGCTTCGGGTCGAACTGGGGGTCCATCGGATCGCGGCCGATGTGCGCGATCGTCGACGGGAGGAGTTCACCGTCGGCGTCGACGAGATCGGACAGCGCGAACCCACCGAACGTCCGCTGGTCGACGAAGCGCAATTCCGGCCCGCCGTCGGTGAAGCGGACGCGCACCCGGAGGTGCTTCTCGTCGGGTTCGCCTTCGGGCTGGACGAGCATCTGCCCGCTCATGCCGAGATGCGCGAGAAGGGCTTCCTTGTCGGACAGCTCGAGCCACAGATACTTGCCACGCCTGCGCGCGGCTTCGATGCGGGCGCCGGCGAGCCGGCCGGTGAAGTCCTCGGGCCCGAGCGCGTGCCGCCGGATCGCGCGCGGATGCAACACGTCGACCCGCGCGATGACGCGACCGGCCACATGCGCCTGCAACCCGGCGCGGACCACCTCGACCTCGGGAAGCTCAGGCACGACACCAGATTACTGTCCGCCCCGCGAGTCCGACGCTGGAGACGCCGAGTCCGACGCTGGAGACGCCGAGTCCGACGCTGGAGACGCCGAGTCCGACGCTCCAGACCGCGAGTCGGACACTGGAGACGGCGAGTTCTACGCTCGCGCCGCCGAGTCCGACGTTCGCGGCATCCCCGCTACTCGTCGTCCTGGTTGAGTTCCTCGTTCAGGGAGCGCCAGGCCGTCTCGGCGGCCTTCTGTTCCGCTTCCTTCTTCGTGGTGCCCTCTCCGTGACCGAGGTCCCGGCCGGCGATGAGCACCGTCGCGCTGAACTCCTTGCGGTGGTCCGGACCGGTGTCCTCGACCTTGTACTCGGGCACGCCGAGACCCGCCGACGCGGTCAGCTCCTGCAGGCTCGTCTTCCAGTCCAGCCCGGCCCCGCGCAGCGGCGCCTCGGCCAGCAGTGTGTCGAACAGCCGGTGCACGAGCATGCGCCCGCCCTCGATGCCCTGCGCGAGGTACACCGCGCCGATCATCGCTTCGAGGCCGTCGGCGAGGATGCTCGCCTTGTCCCGGCCACCGGTGAGCTCCTCACCCTTGCCCAGCAGCAGATGCGCGCCGAGCCCGCCCTCGCCGAGCCCGCGGGCGACACCGGCCAGCGCGTGCATGTTGACGACGCTGGCACGCAGCTTCGCCAGCTGCCCCTCGGGCAGATCGGGGTGGGTGTTGTACAGGTGATCGGTGACGACGAGGCCGAGCACGGCGTCACCGAGGAACTCAAGCCGCTCGTTCGGCGGCAGCCCGCCGTTCTCGTAGGCGTACGAGCGGTGGGTCAGCGCAAGACGAAGCAGCTCGGCGTCCAGAGTGACGCCGAGCGCTTCCAGCAATGGCGCAGGGTCGGTCGCCGGGCCTCCCGGCTTCGACTTGCCCCCCATGTCGGTCAGCCTCAGGCTGGCTCGACGACCTGCCGACCGTCGTACTGGCCGCAGGTCGGGCAGGCCACGTGCTGCGGCTTCGGCTGCCGGCAGGCGCGGTTGGAACAGGGCACCAGCTGCACCGGGGCCGCTTTCCACGACGACCGGCGGGTGCGCGTGTTGGCGCGCGACATCTTCCGCTTCGGGACGGCCACGACTAACTCTCCTCGTTCAAGTCCACTCGCTGACGCGAGCCTGCTTACTGGCTGTGCGAGCTCGCGCTCGTCAGGCTTCCTGGTCCGGGCCGCCCGCCGGAGCGTCATCAAAACGCTCGACCAGCGCGGCCCACCGAGGATCTATGGTCTCATGCCCGTGTCCGGGCTTGAGATCGGCCCACTTCCCGCCGCACTCCGGGCACAGCCCGGCACAGTCTTCGCTGCACAACGGCACCTGCGGGAGGGCGAGCACGAGCGCGTCCCGGACGATCGGCTCGAGGTCGATCCGGTCGTTGATCAGGTGGCTGACCTCGTCCTCTTCGGTGGTGGCCTCGGTGGTCGACTCGGGGTACGCGAACAGCTCGGTGAGGTCGATCTCGACGTCGCCGCCGATCGGGTCGAGGCAGCGGGAGCACTCGCCGGTGGTGTGCGCCGACGCGGTGCCCGTGACGAGCACACCCTCGACGACGGACTCCAGCAGCAGGTCGAGCTCGATCTCGGAGCCCTTGGGTACGGCGATCACACCCGGGACGCCCAGCTCGGTCCGCACCGGCGCACTCAGCCGCAGATCACGGCTCAGGCCCGGGCGACGCCCCAGCTCACGGGTATCGACCACCCACGGGTTACGGGTGTCGAGAGGACTCTTGTCGTCAGGCATTTTCGACTCTGATCATCGGTGAGACAAGCAACCCCACCAGGTTACCGGCCGCGCCCTTGTTGTTTTCAAGCGGCGGAGCCGCTTGCTGTGGGCCGTCAACCCGCACCGCCGCGGGTTCTGAGGTGGTTCCTGGCGAGGACAGCGCTGACGTGGTGAATTGGCATTCATGAGGAGGCGATCCCGGAGCCAGGGGCCGCCTCAGGTTCCGCCACCCGCACCGCCCCGCAAGCCGGTGCAAGACATTCTCTACGGCTGGAAGTCGTAGAGCGGGGTGCGCCCGGCCATGGTGGGCGGGGTGCGCAGGTGGTTGCGGCCGGAGTCGACGGTGCGCAGGGTCGTCGAGAGCAGCTCGGAGAACTCGGCGAGCTTGCCGTCCACGTACGCGTCGCACTCGACACGCTGGCGGTCGGCCTCGGCGTGGGCCTCGTCGACGATGCGGGCCGACTCGGCGTGCGCGGCCTGGACGACCTCGGTCTGCGAGACCAGCCGCGACTGCTCGTGCCGCCCGTCCTCGATGGCCCGCTCGTAACCGGCGCGGCCCGCCTCGATCATCCGCTCGGACTCGGCCCGCGAACGCTCCACGAGGTTCTGGTACTCGGCCTGCCCGGCGGCGACCATCCGCTCGGACTCGGCGTGCGCGTCGGCCATGATCTGCTCGGCACGCGCCCGCGCGTCCTCGATCATCCGCTGGGCCTCGTCGTTCGCGCCGGTGACGGTGGAGTCGGCCTCGGCGCGGGCGCCGTTGACCATCGCGTCGGACTCCGCGCGCGCCTTGTCGATCAGTTCGTCGCGTTTGTCGAGCACGTCCTGGGCGTCGTCGACTTCGCGCGGCAGCGCGTCCCGGACGTCGTCGAGAAGTTCGAGCACGTCGCCGCGCGGCACCACGCAGCTGGACGTCATCGGCACTCCCCGTGCCTCTTCCACGATCGTGACGAGTTCGTCGAGAGCCTCGAACACCCGGTACACGGCAACTCCCTAGCTGGCCTTCCCCGCTGGCTCGTTCCAGTCTGCCGGGTCAGCGGGGAAAGGCCATGAACGACACACCTGTGGGAGTGTCAGGAATTGGTGTCGACCAGATCGAAGCTCTCGTAGTGGTCGGACGTGTAGAAGTACTCGCCGCCGCTGCCGGCGATGATCCGCCGGGCGCCGCGGTCGGGGCTGCCGGGAGTCTCCACTGTGTACTCGTGGTAGTAGCCGCTGGCGCAGTCCGGCAGCAGGCCCTCGCGGTTGGAGAACACCGTGCCGTCCTGTTTGTACGGGTACGGGCCGCCCTGCTGGATGAGGTCGTAGGTGTCGGTCGCCTCGGGCGGCAGCGAGCTGAGCGCGTCGACGGTGAAGCCCGAGGTGTCGCCGCACTCGGCCTGAGTGACGGCGGCCGGCGAGGCGACCGCCGCCTGCGCCGGTGCCGCGACGCCGAACCCGGCGAACAACGTGACGAGGAGAGCGAAGAGACCGGACAGCAAGCGGGAGCGTTTGTTGGTCATTTTCGAACCGTAACCGGACCAGGTGGCCCCGCTGGAAAACTCCCGACGAACGGTGTCAGCCGTTCAGGTTACTGAGCCGCCACCTTCGCCATCAGGCGCTCGAACACCACACCCGGCACGAGGTTCTTCACGTCCCCGCCGTAGGTCGCGATCTCCTTGACCAGCGAGCTGGACACGAAACCGAACCGCGGGTTGTTCGACATCAGCAGCGTCTCCACGCCCGACAGCTCGCGATTCATCTGCGCCATCTGCAGCTCGTAGTCGAAGTCGCTGACCGACCGCAGGCCCTTCGCGATCGCGCCGATGTCGTGCTGCCGGCAGTAGTCGACGAGCAGCCCGTGCCACGAGTCGACCCGCACGTTGGGCAGGTGACCGGTGATCTCGGTGATCATCTCGAGCCGTTCGTCGATCGAGAACAGGCCCTTCTTGTTCTTGTTGATCAGCACGGCGACGACGACCTCGTCGAACAGCTTCGCCGATCGTTCGATGATGTCCAGATGACCGTTCGTCACAGGATCGTAGGAACCGGGACAGACCGCTCGCACCATGGCGCGGACGTTACCCGGTGCTCACCGGTCATCGCGTGGCGAAGTGACGTACTCCGCCCAGTACAACGCCGTATCGCCGTGCCGCATCGTACGGAGCGGGACGAATCCCGCCGGCCAGCCGGGTTCGCCGTCGCGCTGAGCGCGTTCGATGATCACCAGCCCGTCCTCCGCCACCCAGCCGCCGGCCGCGAGCGCGGCCAACATCACACCGAGCCGGCCGGCGTCCAGCGCGTACGGCGGGTCGGCCAGCACCAGGTCGAAGGGCTCTTCGGCGGCCTGGGCCAGCACACTCTCCACCTGTCCCGCGCGCACCTGGCCGCCCAGCGCGAGTTCGGCCACATTGCCGCGCAGGACCTGCAGCGCCCGGCGGTCGGACTCGACGAACAACGCGTGCGCCGCGCCGCGCGAGAGTGCTTCCAGACCGAGCGCGCCCGAGCCGGCGTAGAGGTCCAGTACCCGGCGGCCGCCCAGCTCACCGGCCGATTCCAGCGCGTTGAACAGGGACTCGCGGACGCGCTCGGACGTCGGCCGGGTGCCCTGCGGCGGCACCTTGAGCCGCCTGCCTCCCGCCCGTCCGGCGACGATCCTGGTCACTCCGGCATTTTCGGCCATGTTCACCACCACCCTTTTCGCCGGGACTTGGTGAACCGTTCGGA
The DNA here is from genome assembly GCF_021653975.1 of Amycolatopsis sp. GM8. Lineage (GTDB taxonomy): Bacteria > Actinomycetota > Actinomycetes > Mycobacteriales > Pseudonocardiaceae > Amycolatopsis_E. The sequence goes on from NZ_JAJKFK010000005.1 coordinate 364,044, forward strand.
CGGCACGCGTAGAGTCGTTCTTCCTGTTGCCGGCGAGTGAGCTGTAGGAGCACTGCGTGTCGGAACCTCGGGTCAGACGGGCCGAGATCGCCATCGAGCAAGAGCACGTCGATCGCGTCTACCGCCGGCTGGCCGAGCTGCGCGCCCAAGCCGAGGCGATGCGCACCAAGGGGTACGAGATCGGGCACGGCGCCCAGCGCGAGGCGGTCTTCGAGCAGGCGTCGATGCTGTTCGAGCGCGACATGATGGTCTTCCACGCGAACCAGACGCTGCAGACGCTGGACGCCGAGTACGAGGGCCTGGTGTTCGGCCGGCTCGACCAGACGAGCGGCGAGAAGGTCTACGTCGGCCGTCTCGGTATTCGCGACGCCGAGTTCGACAACCTCGTCACCGACTGGCGCGCGCCCGCCGCCGCGGCCTTCTACCAGGCCACCGCGGAAGAGCCGATGGAGGTGGTGCGCCGCCGCGTCATCCGCTGCTCCGGCCAGAACGTGCTCGACGTGGACGACGACGTGCTGATCCCGGACGCCGTCCCGGAAGAAATGCAGGTGGTCGGCGAGGGCGCGCTGATGGCCGCGCTCGGCCGGTCGCGCGGCGAGAAGATGCGCGACATCGTCGCGACCATCCAGCGCGAGCAGGACGAGGTGATCCGCGCGCCGTGGCGGGGCGTCACGGAGATCACCGGCGGCCCGGGGACGGGCAAGACGGCGGTCGCGCTGCACCGCGCGGCGTACCTGCTTTACCGGCACCGCCGGCAGCTCGGCGGGGCCGGCGTGTTCGTGCTCGGCCCGTCCGGGGTGTTCACGAACTACATCTCGCGCGTGCTGCCCTCGATGGGCGAGACGAACGTGGAGCTGCGGGCGCTCGGCGAGGTTCTCGACGGGGTCGTGGCGACGCGGCAGGACCCGGCGCCGCTCGCGGCGATCAAGGGTTCGCTGCGGATGCGGAAGGTACTGACGCGCGCGATGCGGGACGCCCCGCCGGGTGTGCCCGACGAGATCCGCATCGTGTACCGCGGCGAGGTGCTGAAGCTGCGCGGCAAGGAGCTGGAGAAGGTCCGCCGCAAGGTGCACGGGCACGGCGGGCCGCCGAACCGGTCGCGGGTGCGCGCGGCGGAGACGCTGCTGGAAGCGCTGGCGGACAAGGCCGAGGAGCACGCGCGCGCGGACGGCCGGTCGGTGGACCGCGCGGAGCTGATCACGGAGCTCGGCGAGCGGATCGACTTCCACCGGTTCCTCGTCGTGTGGTGGCCGGTGCTCTATCCCGGTGAGATCCTGCGCTGGCTGGGCGATCCGGCGCGGCTCGCGCGGGTGGGCAAGGGTGTGCTCGCGCGGGACGAGGTGGCCCCGCTCGCCGCGTCGTTCGCGGACCGGGACAAGGACTGGACGGTCGCGGACATCGCGCTGCTGGACGAGCTGCGCGTGCTGACCGGGCAGCCGCCGAAGCGCAAGCGCCGGGCACAGTCGGTCGAGCTGGATGCCGCGCCGGCCGCACGTGGCGTGGAGCACCACGGCCCGCACCGGCCGGAGCACTACGACGAGTACTCGCACATCGTCGTCGACGAGTCGCAGGACCTGTCGCCGATGCAGTGGCGGATGATCGGGCGCCGCGGGAAGTACGCGAGCTGGACGGTCGTCGGGGATCCGGTGCAGAGCTCGTGGCCGGATCCGGCGGAGGCGGCGCAGGCCCGGGACCAGGCGTTCGGCCCGCGGACCCCGCGGCGGCGGTACACGCTGCGCACGAACTACCGGAACTCGGCGGAGATCTTCGACCTGGCGGCGCGGGTCGTGGCCGGGCATGCCGAGGCCGGCGAGCTGCCGAAGGCCGTGCGCACCACCGGGCTCGAGCCGGACCTCCGGATCGTCGAGCGGGCGGGGATCGAGGGCACCACGCAGACGGCGGCGAAGGAGCTGATGGACGCGGTCGAAGGCACGGTCGGCGTCATCTGCGCGATGGACCGGGTGGCGGAGGTCCAGGGCTGGCTGCAGGGGCGGGCGGACGAGCGGCTCAAGGTCGTCGGCAGCCTGGACGCCAAGGGACTCGAGTACGACGCGGTCGTGCTGGTCGAGCCGACCGAGCTGATCACGGAGTCGACGACGGGCCGCCGGGTGCTGTACGTCGCGCTGACCCGGGCGACGCAGCAGCTGACGGTGGTGGCCTCCGACCGGGAATGGCTGTGAGGCTTTCCGTTCTGGACCTGTCCCCCATCCCGGGCGGCGCCGACGCCGCGACAGCGTTGCGCAACACGGTCGATCTCGCCCGGCACGCGGAGCGGCTGGGGTATCACCGGTACTGGATCGCGGAGCACCACAACATCCCGGGCGTCGCGAGCGCGGCGACGGCGGTGCTGGTGGGTCAGGTGGCTGCCACGACTTCGCGGATCCGGGTCGGTTCGGGCGGGATCATGCTGCCCAACCACGCGCCGCTGATCGTCGCCGAACAGTTCGGCACGCTCGAGGCGTTCCATCCCGGCCGGATCGATCTCGGCGTCGGCCGTGCGCCTGGTACAGACCAGCGGACGGCACGGGCGATCCGGGGCAATTCGGCTTCGGCGGATGATTTTCCCGAGCAGCTGAGCGAGTTACTGGACTACTTCGAGCCGGATCCGGCGCGTGGGGTCGACGCGGTACCCGCGATCGGGCGGCGGCCGCCGGTGTGGTTACTGGGTTCGAGCGGGTTCAGCGCGCGGCTGGCCGGGCGGTTGGGGTTGCCGTTCGCGTTCGCGCATCATCTCGCGGCGCGGAACACCTTGCCGGCGGTGCGGCTGTATCGGGATTCTTTCCGCCCTTCGCCGACGCTGTCCGAGCCGCTGCTCTTGTTGAGTGTGACGGTGGTGTGCGCGGAGACCGATGAGCGGGCCGGGTGGCTTGCCGGGTCGGCGAAGCTGCGCTATTTGAGTCGGCGCCAGGGTCTGCCGATTCCGTTGCCACCGCCCGAGGAGGCTGCGGAGTACGCGTACGCGGATGCGGACAGGGAGTTGATCGAGGCTCGGTTCGGGAGCGCTCTGATCGGTTCCCCGGAGACCGTGCGTGCGCGTCTTTCGGGGTTGGTCGCCGACACCGGTGCCGCAGAGGTGATGGTGACGACCATGGTGCACGGGCATGACGACCGGGTTCGATCCTATGAGCTGGTGGCCGGACTACGCCGGTAACATCGACACGCGCCGTTCACGACACGGGACGGGCGTGTGGGAGCGGAGATGGCGATGCGCGGCACTGGGTGGGACGACCCGACGCGCCAAATCGCGCCCGCCCGCACTCGACGCCGAAACAGCGCCCTGGTCGGCAAAACCGCGCTCGCGGTGGTGGCGGCGGTGGTGCTCGTGGCGACCGGCTACGGCTGGACCATGCTGCACGGGCTGGCCACCGGGTTGCGCACCTCGGATGCGCTGGATGGCGAGGCTGGGTCGCTCGGCGGGGACACCAACATCCTGATCATGGGCCTGGACTCGCGGCTGGACGAGAACGGGAACCCGCTGCCGCAGGACATCTACGACGCGCTGCACGCCGGGGACCAGCAGGACGGCGGCTACAACGCGAACGTGCTGATGCTGCTGCACGTGCCCGGCGACGGCAGCAAGGCGACCTCGATCTCGATCCCGCGGGACGACTACGTCGATCTGCCCGGCTGCCCGGACGGCATCTGCAAGGGCAAGATCAAGCAGGCCTACGGGTACGCCTTCGACGCCAAAGCCAAGCAGCTGGTCGCGCAGGGCGCGACGGACAAGACGCAGCGGGAACAGCAGGCCCGCGACGCCGGCCGCAAAGCCGAGATCGACACCGTGCGCCAGTTCCTCGGCGGGGTCCCGGTCGACCATTTCGTCGAGGTCACCCTCGTGGCGTTCTTCCAGATCGCCCAAGTGGTGCAACCGGTGACGGTGTGCGTGAACGAGGACACCCAGGACAGCTACTCCGGCGCGAACTTCCACAAAGGACAGCAGCAGGTCAACGCCGAGCAGGCGGTCGCGTTCGTCCGGCAGCGCCGCGACTACGTGCACCCGCAGCTGAACTTCACCGACCTGGACCGCGCCCGCCGGCAGCAGGCGTTCATCATCTCGCTGGCGTACCAGCTCAAGCAGGGCGGCGCGTTCACCAATCCCGCGCAACTGCAGCGGATTTCGGACGTGGCCAAGCAGAACACCGCGCTCGACTCGCATCTCGACCTGTTGACGTTCGCGAAACAGGCGTCGAACCTGACCGGCGGCAACGTCACCTTCGTGACGCTGCCGATCGACCACTTCGGCAAGAACCCGGGCGGCGAGGACGTCAACTTTGTCGACCTCCCCCAGATCCGCGCCACGGTCGCCCAGCTGATCGGCGCGCCACCGGGCGCCTCGCCGTCGGCCACGAGCACGGCACCGGCCGCGTCCGCGGCGACGGTCTCCATCGTGAACACCACCAGCCGCAGCGGGCTCGGTGCCCAGGCCCAGCAGTTCCTCACCGGCCAGGGGTTCACCGTGGCCACCGTCGGCAGCGACACCCGTCACCTGGCCGCCTCGACGATCTTCTACGGCTCGGGTGCCGCTGACGCAGCGAAGTCGCTCGCCTCCGCGCTCGGCGGCAAGATCACCGTCACCCGGTCCACCGAACTGGCCACCGGGCACGTGCAGCTGGTGATCGGTGCGGACTTCCGGCTCCCCAGCGGTGGTGGCGGCGAGCCGCAGGGAGCCGCGAAACCTCCCACCAGCACCCCCAGCCCGACCCCGACTCCCCCGGCATCGGCGCCGGCGTCGGATCAGGCCGCGGGGCTGGACGCCATCAGCGGCGGCGGCATCCCCTGCGTGAAATGACCTTGCCGCGACGCCGGATCAGGTGGCATCCGGGTCGATCGGCGGCGGTTTCACCGGTGCGCCGTTGCCCTGGCGGGTAGCGCCACCCGCCAGGCCCAACGGGTCGGTCTCGCCGTCGAACAGATGCTGGGTGATGGCGCGGCGCGGATCGAAGTTCCGCAACTGACGCAGGTCCTCCAACGGCCGGCGGAACTCCTCGAACTCCGGCCCCATCTCCTCGCGCAACTGCCGCTGCGCGTTCTGGGTGAACTGCCGAAGCTGCCGCACGGTTTTCCCGAGCCACGCCGCCGCCTGCGGCAACCGTTCCGGCCCGAGGACGAACAACCCGGCCGCCAGCAGCACCAGAATGTGCATCCAGCTCAGTCCCAGCATCGGCCACCTCCACTACTTGAACAGGCTGACCGCTCGGGAGATCACGACCGCGAGGGTGACGAGCGAGATCGCGGACTGGCTGAGCATCAGCATTTTCGCCCACCGCGACATCGGCATCACATCCGTGGGGCTGAACGCGGTGGCATTCGTGAACGAAAGGTAGAAATAGTCCAGAAAGTGCGGTTCCCACTCGGGATGCGCCTCCGGTTCCTCCATCTGCGGGAACCGGAAGTCCGGCCGCGGCTGCTGTCCCTGAGCGCGGGAAACCGGACCACCGCGGTCCATTTCCCAGTACCACAACGAAAAGGCGATCACGTTGGTGAGCCAGATCGCGCCCCCACTCCCCAGCAACGGGCCGGGTTCCTCCCCCGCCCGCGCGCCGAGCAGATCCATCACCAGCAGCACCGCCGACCACGCGTTCGCCAGGCTGATCACGGCGATGAGCATCGTCGACAGCGGCCGCAGCCACGGATGGTTCCGGGAGATCCGCACCGGGTTCAGCCCGATCAGCACCGCCACCAGCCCCAGTTCCAGCGCCGGCAGCAGCCAATGCGGCCGGAACGCCAACCGGTCGGGCAGCACCAGCTGCAGTGTCACCGCGAGTGCGATCGCCAGCGTCACCGCCCAGCGCTGCTCGCCTTCTGTCACCCGCAACCAGGCGGGCACCCGGCGCGCGGCGCCGGAGACGGGATGCTCGCCATGACACAGCAGCTCCTCCAGGCGCAGCAGCTCCGCGCGGGCGGCGCGCACCCGATCCAGATGCTCGGAGGAGGTCTCGCGGTCGGTCGTCATGTCGGTCCCTTCGGTGTTGCCTGCACGGTCCATCGTGCTTCCTGAGTGGACGCTGAGAACAACCCGGGTTTCTCAGCGTCCGCACAGCGCCGGCCGTGAACGCTGGAACCCCGGCAGGGATCCCGACCCGGAAAGACCACTGTGGACAGTTCAGCGCTCGTGCGGCGGTCCCGTACGACCGAGCTGCGCCTGCTGATTTTCGCGTTGCTGCTGGTCTTCGCCGCACTCGAACTGGTCGACCTCAACCAGCAGCCCGTCGCGTCCTGGCCCGCGCCGCAGCTCGCGCTGATCTTCGCCGTCCTGTGCCTCGCCGCTCATCTGACGGTCCGTTTTGTGGCGCCCCATGCGGATCCTGTCTTCCTGCCGTGTGTCGCGCTGCTCAACGGCATCGGGCTCACCATGATCCACCGCCTCGACCTGGCCGGCGCGCTCGCCGCCGCGCAGGCCGGGCACTCCGCCCCCGCCCAAGAGGCGCCCCGCCAGCTGCTCTGGATGGGCATTTCCATCGCACTGTTCGCGGGCACGATGGTGCTGGTCCGCGACCACCGGCGGCTCGCCGGCTACACCTACCTCGCCGGCGCGCTCGGACTCGGATTCCTCATCCTGCCCGGCGTACTCCCCGCCAGCCTCTCCGAGGTCAACGGCGCCAAGCTGTGGGTGCGGCTCGGCCCCCTGTCGCTGCAGCCGGGCGAGTTCTCCAAGGTCCTCGTGATCGTGTTCGCCGCGGGATTCCTTGTCAGCAAACGACATCTGTTCACCACCGCCGGCAAACGCGTGTTCGGCATGGAACTGCCCCGCACCCGCGACCTCGGCCCACTGCTGCTGGTGTGGCTGGCGTCGGTCTGCGTCGTGACCTTCGAAAAGGAACTCGGCGCCGCCCTGCTGTTCTTCGGGGTCGCGCTCGCCATGATCTACATCGCCACCGAACGCGTCTCCTGGGTCGTCGTCGGCCTCGCCCTGTTCGCGATCGGCTGTGTCGCCGCCTTCTTCCTGTTCAACCACATCCAGCAGCGCGTCACCACCTGGCTCGACCCGCTCGCCACCTACGACCAGCCCGGCGGCGGATACCAGGTCTCGCAATCCTTGTTCGGACTCGGCACCGGCGGCCTGACCGGGACCGGCCTCGGCGCCGGCCGGCCCGATCTCGTGCCCTTCGCCAGCACCGACTTCATCAGCGGCGCCCTCGGCGAAGAACTCGGCATGACCGGGATCGCGGCGATCGTCGTGCTGTACCTGTTGATCGCCACCCGAGGGCTCCGCGGCGCACTCGCCGTCTCGGACGACTTCGGCAAGCTCCTCGCCACTGGGCTGTCGTTTTCCTTGGCGCTACAGGTGTTCGTCGTGGTCGGTGGCGTCACCGGACTCATCCCGCTCGCCGGCATGACGCTGCCCTTCGTGTCCTACGGCGGTTCCTCGCTCCTGGCGAACTACCTCGTGCTCGCCGTATTGCTCCGCGTTTCCAACTCCATCGGGGAAACCCACACACGACCCGCACAGCAGGCCACGCCGCTCGCCGAGTCCGCCACCGTCCTGGTCAACGCTCCGGTGACCGGGCGGCCGCCGTCGTAAGCCGCTGCCCGGCGTCAGTCGCCGGCGGGCTCGAGCACGACGACCGGGATCTGGCGCTGGGTGTAGGTGGCATAGGTCGCGTAAGGCGGGTAGATCGCGACCACCCGTTCCCACAGCGCCGCCCGTTCGTCCTGCTCGGCGATGCGCGGCCGGACCCGGCGGCGTTGCCCACCCGGAAGTTCGACCTCGGCGGACTCCATGGCCATCAGGTTGTGGAACCAGGCCGGGTGGGTGTCCGTGCCGCCCTTCGACGCGACGACGACCAGCCGCGGTGAGTCGTCGAGGTAGATCAGCGGGCTGGTGCGGGCCTCGCCGGACTTGCGGCCCACGTGGTTGAGCAGCAACACGGGGGCACCGCCCAGGAACCGGCCGCCCACCTTGCCCCGAGTCCTGCGGAACAGCGTTGTGTTGAGGCGCGCCCACTGGCGTTGCAGCTTCCAGTACGGAGACGTCGATGCGGGAGGTTTTGGCATACCGCCATTGTGGCAGACACTGACAAGTTTCACCAACTGCCAAGTGGCGTGTAGTGTCACGCTGTTCTAGTCTTGGTGCCATGGAGAAGCCCGGCCTGCGCGAGCGGAAGAAGCACCGCACCCGTGAGGCGCTGATCGACGCGGCGCAGTCGTTGTTCTGTGCCAACGGCTTCGAGGCCACCACCGTGGACCAGATCGCCGAGGCGGTCGACGTCTCACCACGCACCTTCTTCCGGTACTTCACCTCGAAGGAGGACGTGGCGCTCGCGCTCGCGGACGAGCAGATCACGGCGATGCTCGAGCAGTTCGCCGCGCAGCCGGCGGACGTGCCGGTACTGACGGGGATGCGGCAGGCCGCTGTCGAACTGGTGCAGGCCTACGAGGCGGAGGCGAGCAGTGCGGACCAGACGCGCCACCAGCTGATGCAGCAGCTGATCTCGACCAGCTCGACACTGGCGGCCGCCCGTATCGAGCGCGGCATCGCCCGGCTGGACGAGATCGCGCGGCTGGTCGGCGCCCGGATGGGCGTCGACCCGGCCACGGATCCACGGCCACAGCTGGTGGCTTCGATCGTGCTGTGCGCGGTGCAGACGACGATCACCGCATGGCGCGCCACCGGGCGCGACGCGCCGGATTCGGAGCTGATCGGGCAGGCTTTTGATCTGTTGGCCGGTGGGGTTGATTATCCCGCCGCAGGGCGGGAGCGGTGAGCGCCCGGCGCGGGTGATCCAAAGACTAAAGACTAAAGATCAAAAGATGCCTCGCCGGCGGGCTGGCTCCGGGATGAGGGGGCCCAGGGGATCTCACCTTGGCTGGGTGGTTGAGTTGGGTGGTCATCCCGTCGCCTGCGGTTTTCGAATATCACTTTTCGTCAGGGCCGCAAGCTTTGGGTTTTTGGCTGCGCGTTCCGGCGCAGGTTGCGGCCCTGACGAAAAGTGATCGTTCCTGGTTCAGGCGACGGGATGACCACCCAACTCTGGTTGCTGCTTTACGACAGCAGTGCGGTCCGCGTTCTGGGTAGGCCCGCGTTGCCCTTGTCGGTTGTCTTCACCGCTAGTACCTGGTTGACGCCGATCGATCCTCGTTCGAAGGTCAGGGCTGAAGCCGCCATGTACAGGCGCCAGACGCGGGCCCGGCCTTCGCTGGTCAGGCGCACGGCGTCGGCCCAGCGGGACTCCAGGTTCGCGACCCATGCCCGCAGCGTCAGCGCGTAGTGCTCACGCAGCGCCTCGACATCCCGCACCTCGAAACCGGCGTCCTCGATCGCGTCGACCATGACGCCCAGCGGTTCCAGCTCGCCGTCCGGGAAGACGTACCGGTTGATGAACGACGTCCGCTCTCCCGTGTGGCCCTTCACGCCCACCTTCCGCGAGATCGCGTGGTTCAACAACCGCCCCTCGGGCTTCAACAGGTCGTACAGCGCCTTCGTGTACGTCGGCAGCATGGCCTCGCCGACGTGCTCCGCCATCCCGATACTCGAGATCGCGTCGAACGGCCCGTCGTGCACATCGCGGTAGTCCTGGACGCGGATCTCCACCAGGTCCGACAATCCCTCCTCGGCGACCCGCTTGCGCGCGAAGTCCGCCTGGGCCTGCGAGAGGGTCACGCCCACCGCATGCGCGCCGTACTCCTTCGCCGCGTGGATGACGAACGTGCCCCAGCCGCAACCGACGTCGAGTACGCGCTTGCCCTCGCCGAGCCCGAGCTTCCGCGCCACCAGGTCGACCTTCGCGATCTGCGCATCCTCCAGCGACTCGACGCCCTCGCCCCAGACCGCGCACGAGTAGGTCATCGTCGGCCCGAGGACCAGCGCGTAGAAGTCGTTGCCGACGTCATAGTGGTGGCTGATCGCCTCGGCGTCCCGCCGCTTCGAGTGCAGGCGCCCGCCCAGCCGGATCTCCTCGGCCGGGGGCTTCGGCGGCAGCCCGATCGCACCCAGCCGCAGCACCGACCTGATCATGTCCAGCTTGACGTCCCGGTCCACGTCCAGCGGCCCGGACTGATTGCCGATGACACGTTCGAGCTGGGAAAGGCTTTCGAAGAAATCGGATTCGACGTCGAGATCCCCCGAGACGAAACACCGCGCGATACCGAGTTCGTTGGGCGCCCACAGCAACCGCCGCAGGGCACGGCGGCGGCGCAGCAGCAGCCGGATCGGGGCATCTGGCGGGCCCGCCTCGCTACCGTCCCAGCAGCGGATATGGAGCGGGAGATCGCTGCCGAGCGCGGCACGCACCAAGGTGTGTACGGCGCTCGCAGCATTATGCGAGGTAGCCACGCACTTCATTCAAGCACTCATGCGGACTTCACGCCCAGAGGTGTAATGCGGATTCGCCCGAAACGCCCGAATCGCGGGGAGGTGGACTTTCCCACAGCGAATCCGCGGGAAAGTCCACCGTCCGTCTGCTACTCCAGCACCAGCAGGAGATCGCCGCCCTCGACCTGCTGCACCGAGTTGATCGCCAGCCGGCCGACCCGCCCACCGGCCGACGCGGTGATCGCGGCCTCCATCTTCATCGCTTCGATCGTGGCGACCGTCGCGCCCGCCTCGACGCGATCGCCCTCGGCCACCGACAGCGTGACCACCCCGGCGAACGGCGCGGCGACGTGCTTCGGGTTCGCCTTGTCGGCCTTCTCCGCGGCGGGCAGGTCCGCCGCCACCGACCGGTCGCGCACCTGGATCGGCCGCAGCTGCCCGTTCAGGCTGGACATCACGGTGCGCAGGCCACGCTCGTCCGCCTCGCCGATCGCCTCCAGCTCGATGAGCAGCCGCACGCCCGGCTCCAGGTCCACCTGGTACTCCTCCCCCGGCCGCAGGCCGTAGAAGAAGTCCTTGCTGGGCAGCACACTCGTGTCGCCGTACGCGTCACGGTGCGCCTCGAAATCCTTCGTCGGCCCCGGGAACAGCAGGCGGTTCAGCGTGCGCCGCCGGTCGGCCCGCAGCGCTTCACGATCCTCAGTGGACAGTTCCGCGACCGGCTTCGGTTCGGCCCGGCCTTCGAGTGCCTTGGTACGGAACGGTTCCGGCCAGCCGCCGGGCGGGTCGCCGAGCTCGCCGCGCAGGAAGCCGATCACCGAGTCCGGGATGTCGAACTTGTTCGGCTCCGCCTCGAACTTCTCCGGCGACACCCCGGCGCCGACCAGATGCAGCGCGAGGTCACCGACCACTTTGGACGAAGGCGTGACCTTCACCAGGTGGCCCAGGATCTTGTCCGCCGCCGCGTACATCGCTTCGATGTCCTCGAACCGGTCGCCCAGCCCGAGCGCCCGCGCCTGCGTACGCAGGTTGGACAGCTGACCGCCGGGGATTTCGTGGTCGTACACCCGGCCCGTCGGCGAAGCCAGGCCCGCCTCGAACGGCGCGTAGATCTTGCGCACGATCTCCCAGTACGGCTCCAGGTTCCCGATCGCGCGCAGGCTCAGCCCGGTCGGCCGCTCGGAGTGATCGGTCGCGGCCACGATCGCCGACAGCGACGGCTGCGACGTGGTGCCCGCCATCGACGCGACCGCGCCGTCCACCGCGTCCGCACCGGCGTTGATCGCCGCGAGGTACGTGCCCAGCTGGCCGCCCGCCGTGTCGTGCGTGTGGATGTGCACCGGCAGGTCGAACTCCTTGCGCAGCGCGGAAACCAGCTTCGCCGCGGCGGGTGCGCGCAGCAGCCCGGCCATGTCCTTGATCGCCAGCACGTGCGCGCCCGCGCCGACGATCTGCTCCGCCAGCTTCAGGTAGTAGTCCAATGTGTACAGTTTCTCGGCCGGGTCCGAGAGGTCCGAGGTGTAGCAGAGCGCGACCTCCGCGACCGCCGTCCCGGTCTCCCGGACGGCGTCGATCGCCGGGCGCATCTGCTCGACGTCGTTGAGGGCGTCGAAGATCCGGAAGATGTCGATACCGGTCTTCGTGGCCTCTTCGACGAACGCGGTGGTCACCTCGGCCGGGTAGGGCGTGTAGCCGACGGTGTTGCGGCCACGCAACAACATCTGCAGGCAGATGTTCGGCACCGCCGCGCGCAGCCGGGCGAGCCGCTCCCACGGATCCTCGGCCAGGAACCGCAACGCGACGTCGTAGGTCGCGCCACCCCAGCATTCCAGCGACAGCAGCTCCGGCACCGTGTGCGCGACGACCGGCGCGATCGCCAGCAGGTCCTTCGTGCGCACGCGGGTGGCCAGCAGCGACTGGTGCGCGTCGCGGAAGGTGGTGTCGGTGACACCGACCGTCGCCCGCTCCTTCATCCAGCGGGCGAAACCCGCCGGGCCCAGCTCGGTCAGCTTCTGCTTCGACCCGGCGGGGGGCTCGCCGGCGGGCAGCTCCGGCAGCTTGGTGGCCGGTTCGATCAGCCGGGGCCGTTCGCCGTTCGGCTTGTTCACCGTGACATCGGCGAGGTAGGTCAGCAGGCGCGTGCCGCGGTCGGCGGAATGCCGCGCGGTGAGCAGGTGCGGGCGCTCCTCGATGAACGACGTGGTGACGCGGCCGTGCCGGAAGTCCTCGTCGTCCAGAACCGCCTGCAGGAACGGGATGTTCGTGGCGACACCACGGATCCGGAACTCCGCCAGCGCGCGGCGGGCGCGCCCGACCGCGGTCTCGAAATCGCGGCCACGACAGGTGAGCTTCACCAGCATCGAGTCGAAGTGCGCGCTGATCTCCGTGCCGGCGAAGGCTGTTCCGCCGTCGAGCCGGATGCCGGAGCCGCCGGGCGACCGGTAGGCGCTGATCATCCCGGTGTCCGGGCGGAACCCGTTGGCCGGGTCCTCGGTGGTGATCCGGCACTGCATCGCGGCGCCGCGCAGGTACACCTTTTCCTGTGACAGCCCCAGATCTTCGAGGGTCTCCCCCGACGCGATCCGCATCTGGGACTGCACCAGGTCGACGTCGGTGACCTCCTCGGTGACCGTGTGCTCGACCTGGATCCGCGGGTTCATCTCGATGAAGACGTGGTTGCCGTCCTTGTCGAGCAGGAACTCGACGGTGCCCGCGTTGCGGTAGCCGATCGTGCGGGCGAACGAGACGGCGTCGGCGCAGATGCGTTCCCGGATCGCGGGATCGAGGTTCGGCGCGGGTGCCAGCTCGATGACCTTCTGGTGCCGCCGCTGTACGGAACAGTCGCGCTCGAACAGGTGGATGACGTTGCCCGCGCCGTCCGCGAGGATCTGCACCTCGATATGCCGCGGGTCGATCACGGCCTTCTCCAGGAACACCGTGGCGTCGCCGAACGCGGATTCCGCCTCGCGCGCGGCGGCTTCGATGGACTCGCGCAGGTGCGCCGGGTTGTCGACGCGGCGCATGCCCCGGCCGCCACCGCCGGCGACGGCCTTGACGAAGATCGGGAACCCGATTTCCCCGGCCGCGGCGAGCAGTTCGTCCACATCGGCCGACGGCTGCGAGGAACCGAGCACCGGCACCCCGGCCTCCCGCGCGGCGGCGATCGCGCGGGCCTTGTTGCCCGTCAGCTCGAGGATCTCCGCGCTGGGACCGATGAACGTGATGCCCGCCTGCTCACAGGCGAGCGCGAGATCCGGGTTCTCCGACAGGAAGCCGTATCCGGGGTAGATGGCGTCGGCCCCGGCCTTGCGCGCCGCGCCGACGATCTCCTCGACCGACAGGTACGCGCGCACCGGATGGCCCTGCACCCCGATTTCGTAGGCCTCATCGGCCTTCAACCGATGCAGCGAGTTGCGATCTTCGTAGGGGAACACGGCGACCGTGCCCGCCCCCAGCTCATAGCCGGCGCGGAACGCACGAATGGCGATCTCACCACGGTTGGCGACGAGTACCTTCCGGAACATGCCCGGTCCTTCCTGAAAGTGCGGATCGGCTGGCCGCTGACGTTACCTTGCCGGTCCCGCACGACGGGAGTTCAGCACCGGGTGATGGACATCATCCGGCCGCCGGAGCGAGCACTGGACCGGTTTCGGAAACGGTGCAGAGGAGACGGTTCGCGGTGCCGCCGGGAACGCCGGTGAGCGCGTCGGAAGTCGCGTTGTCGACGATCGCCTGGGAGACGTCCGCGGGGGTCGCGGTGGGGTGGTCGGCGCGATACAACGCGGCCGCGCCGGCGACGAACGCCGCCGCCATCGACGTGCCCGACGCCGGGTCGCCCGGCACCGCGGTCGGGATGCCCACACCGGGCGCGAAAACGTCCACCCCGGCACCGAAATTGGACTTGGCGGCGACGGCGCCGGTGGTGTCCATCGCGCCGACGGTGAGCACGTCGGGTACCCGGCCCGGCGACGACGTGCTCACATCCATCGACGACCAGCCCGCCGGCACTGCGACCGGCATCACGGCGGCAAGCGCTTTCACCGCGTTGTCGAGCGGAACGTTGCCCGGCCCGCCGATCCCGAGCACCGCGACCGCGGGTTGCACGGCGTTCTGGGTGACCCAGCCGATCCCGGAGATGATGCCCGGCAGGTTCCCGTTCCCGCCGTCGTCGAGCACCTTGACCGGCACGATGTGCACCTTCTTCGCGACGCCGAAGTCCTTGCCGCCTGCGATGCTCGCCAGCCGGGTGCCGTCGCCGTTCCCGTCGCTCGTGTCGGTGGTGCCGTTGACGAAGTTCCGGCCCGGCTCGACCCGGCCCTCGAACTCCGGCAGCGTCGCGTCGACCCCCGTGTCGATCACGTACACCGTCACGCCGTCCGCCGTCGTGTCGTAGTAGTAGCGCTGGTCGAGCGGACCACCGCGCTGGTCGATCCGGTCGAGGCCCCAACTCGGCGGGTTCTCCTGCTCGGCGAGGTCGGCCCAGGCCGGCGGCGCCGCGGCCACGACGGCCGCGGTGAGCAGGAGCGAAACAGCGGTGCGTGCCGGAAAGTTGATCACGACCGCCAGGGTCGCTCCGTCACCCACATCGGGACAAACGCTGTCCCACTATCGGGTCAGGACTTCTCCAGATACTCGGCCCGGGCGTCGTCGACCACCGAGGCCACCAGCTGCGCCAGGCCCGGATGACCGGTCAGGCCGGGATCGCCGGCCACGATCTCCTGCGCCCGCAGCCGCGCCTCGGCGATCGTCTCCTCGTCCTGCAGCAGGGACAGCAGCTTCAAGCTCGATCGCGTGCCGGACTGGGCGGCGCCGAGGATGTCGCCCTCGCGGCGCAGTTCGAGGTCCAAACGCGACAGCTCGAAACCGTCCGTTGTGGACTCGACAGCCGCGAGCCGCTCCCGGGTGGACGTGCCGTCGATCGCCTCGGTGACCAGCAGGCACAGGCCCGCCACGGAACCCCGGCCGACGCGGCCACGCAGCTGGTGCAGCTGGCTCACCCCGAACCGGTCCGCGTCCATGATCACCATCGCGGTGGCGTTCGGCACGTTCACGCCGACCTCGATCACGGTCGTCGCGACGAGCACGTCGAGCTTCCCGGCGGCGAAGGCCCGCATCACGGCATCCTTGTCGTCCGCGGGCAGCCGCCCGTGCAGGATTCCCAGGCGCAGCCCGGAAAGCGGCCCGGCCGCCAGCTCCTCGGCCACGTCCAGCACCGCCAGCGGGGGCCGCTTGTCGCCGTTCTTGTCCGACGGCGGTTCGTCGCCGATGCGCGGGCACACGATGTACGCCTGGTGCCCCTTCTCGACCTCTTCGCGCACCCGCTGCCACACCCTGTCCAGCCACGCGGGCTTCTCCGCGACCGGCACGACCGTGGTCGAGATCGGCGAGCGGCCGACCGGCATCACCCGCAGCGCGGACGTTTCCAGATCGCCGTACACCGTCATCGCGACCGTGCGCGGGATCGGCGTCGCGGTCATCACCAGCACGTGCGGGCTCGTGCCGTCCGCGCCCCGGGTGCGCAGCGCGTCCCGCTGCTCAACCCCGAACCGGTGCTGCTCGTCCACGACGACGAAGCCGAGATCCGCGAACGACACCGTGTCCTGGATCAACGCGTGGGTGCCGACCACGATGCCCGCGGCCCCGCTTGCCGCGTCGAGCAGCGCCTGCTTGCGTTCCTTCGCCGACATCGAACCCGTCAGCAACGTCACTTTCGTCGCGTCGTCGGCCGCACCCAGTTCCCCGGCCTGGCCCAGCTCGCCCAGCATCTCGCGGAGCGAACGCGCGTGCTGCGAAGCGAGCACCTCGGTGGGCGCGAGCATCGCGGCCTGGCGCCCGGCGTCGACCACCTGGAGCATCGCGCGCAGCGCCACGACCGTCTTGCCACTGCCGACCTCGCCCTGCAGCAGCCGGTTCATCGGGTGCTCGCCGGACAGGTCGGCCGCGATCTGGTCGCCGACCTCGCGCTGCCCGCTGGTCAGGTCGAACGGCAGGCGCTTGTCGAAGGACTCGAGGATGCCGCCGGGCTTGGCCGGGCACGCGGGCGCGGGCCGCGAAACCGCGGATTGCCGGCGCTGCGCGAAGATCAGCTGGATCGCCATCGCCTCGTCCCACTTGAGACGCTCGCGTGCGGCCTCCAGCGCGCCCTGGTCCTGCGGGCGGTGGATGCCGTGCAGGGCGTCGAACAGCTCGACGAACCCGTAGCGCTGCAACAACTCCTGCGGCATCGGGTCGTCCTCGCGCTCCAGGGTGTCGAGCACCTGGCGCACGCAGCGCGCGATCGACCACGACGGCATGCCGGAAGCCGCCGGGTAGACCGGGATGATCGCGCCGAGGAAATCGTCCAGCGTAGAGCCATCTGCGGAGTCGCCCGTTGTATCCAGCATCTGGTACTCGGGGTTCGCGAGCTGCAGCTTGTTGCGGAACGCGGTGACCTTGCCGGCGAACAGGCCGGTCTTGCCCAGCTGCAGTTCGCGCTCCCGCTGGTGGGCGTTGCCGAAGAACGCGCATTCCAGCCGGCGCTGCCCGTCGGTGATGGTCATCTCCACGATCCAGCCCGGTTTGTTGCGCATCCGGCGCTTGTTGACCTTCTCGATCCGGGCCATCACGGTCGCGTGCTCACCGATCTCCAGCCCCGCGATGTTGGTCAGCTCGCCGCGTTCGGCGTAGCGGCGCGGGTAGTGACGCAGCAGGTCGGCCACGGTGTGGATGTCGAGCGCCTCGCCCAGCGCGGTGGCGGTCTTGGCGCCCAGCAACGAGGTCAGCTTGTCGCTCAGGACTGTCATCTCTACTCCACGCCGATCAGCAGCACGGCCTCGGTCTGGCCACCCGGGTAGCTCACGAACTCGACCTCCGGCCGCTCCTCGCGCAGCCGGTCGGCCAGCTCCCCGCCGAGCCCCTCGGGCGCCGCGGCCCCGGTCAGCACGGTGACCAGCTCGCCGCCGACGGCCAGCATGCGGTGCAGCACGGTCATCGCGGCGGCCACCAGGTTCTCGTCCGACAACGACTCCACGAGCACGACCTCGCCGTCGACGAACCCGATGAGATCGCCGGCGTGGGCCAGCCCCACCCAGGTTATCGACTCCTCGCCGGCGACCACGAGCTCGCCACGCCGGGTGGCCGCGGCGGCTTCGGCCATCGCCACGACGTCGTCGTTCACGCGGCGCGCCGGGTCGTGCACGGCGAGCGCGGCGAGCACCTGGACCGGCGAGGCGCACGGGATGACGACCACCTCGCGGTCGCCGATCATCACGTGCCCCGCGGTGTCGTCGGCGGCTTCGGTCAGCTGCGGGTCCCCGGCCAGGATGGTGATATGGGCGACGGCACGGTCGGTGACCAGGCCGAGCATCTCCTCCACGCTGGGCTTCGTGCCCTGCGGCACGGCCAGCACCGCGACGCCCTCCTCGTGCAGCAGGTCCGCGATGTCGTCGCCACGGACGAGCGCGACGACCGTGCGGTCCGGACCGGCCGGTGGTTCAAGCGGGGTGGGCGTGATCAGCGGTTCGACCCGGATCCGGTGGGGGCGGCCGAGGTCGAGCCCCGCTTCGATCGCGGCGCCGATGTCGGCGCAGTGCACATGGACCGCGTACGAGCCGCTGCCGTCGCCCGCCACCGTGACGCTGTCGCCCAGCTCGCTCAGCACCCGGCGGAAGCGGGGCAGGTCCCGTTCGGTGACGTCCTCCAGCAGATACATGACCTCCCACGCGTACGGCGGGACGGTCGTGGCGACCTGGGTGCCGGCTTCGCAGGAGTGCACCGGCTCGGTCGATGTGCCGGTGACGACCCCGGCGAGCGCGTCGAGCACCGCGACGAGCCCCCGCGCGCCGGCGTCGACGACCCCGGCGCTGGCCAGGACGGGCAGTTGCTGGGGTGTCTGTTCGAGCGCGGCCGAGGCGGCCTTCGCGGCCGCCGTCACGACGTCCCGCAGGGACTCGCCCGTCGCGGCCGTCGCGGCGGCGTGCAACACGGTCAGCATCGTGCCCGCGACCGGCCGCGCGACGGACTCGGTCGCGACGCGGTCGGCGTGTGCGAGTGCCTTGACCAGGTCCGTTCCGGTGAGTTCCGGGGTGCTGGCGGACTCGGCCAGGCCGCGGAGAACCTGCGAGAGAATGACGCCGGAATTGCCGCGCGCGCTGCGCACCGCGCCCTTGGCGAGCAGGCCGAGGGCCTGGCCCGCGCCGGTCAGCTCCCCACCGGCGAGCGCGTCGCGGGCGCCGGTCATGGTGTGCAAGAGATTGGAGCCGGTGTCGGAATCGGCGACCGGGTACACGTTGATGCCGTTGATCGCGGGGCGGAGCACCTCCAGGCTGTGCACGCACGCCGACGCCCAGGCCACGATCGCAGCCTCGTCCAACGCGCGCACTCCTCGACCTCCTCGCCCGGCTTCGTGGCAGCGTATCGACCCGGGCGCGGGTGGCGCGCACACAGTCGTTACTATGGACAAGTTGCCCGGCCCCGCTGGGCGTTGTTTGTCTTCCCTGATTGTCAAAGGAGTTCGACGTGGCTGCCGTGTGCGACGTCTGTGGCAAGGGACCGGGCTTCGGCAAGTCGGTCTCGCACTCCCACCGGCGTACCAACCGCCGCTGGAACCCGAACATCCAGACCGTGCATGCCAAGGTCGGTGTCTCCCAGCGCAAGCGCCTGAACGTGTGCACCTCGTGCCTCAAGGCCGGCAAGGTCGTTCGGGGCTGAGTGCTTCAGCTTCCAGGCCCGGGCCGACGTGAAGTCGCCCGGGCCTTTTGCCGTGTCCAAGAAGCGTCACATCTGCAGAACGGCCCGGTAGCGGGCCTTGCCCTGACGCACATGCTCCAGCGCTTCGTCCAGGCGGTCGGCCTGGAACACCTCGGTCGCCGGGCGGATCCCGTGGCGCGCGGCGAAGTCGAGCATCTGCCTGGTCTCGTCAGGTGAACCGGTGAGACCCCCGGCGAGTTTCTTTTCGCCCGTCAGAATGCTCAGCGGATGCAAGGCGACGCCGCCTTCCGGAACACCGACCACGCACAGGGTGCCCTGAGGGCGCAGCGTGGCGAAGTAGGCGTCCCAGGGCAGCGCACCGGGTGCCGTGGACAGCACGAAGTCGAACGAACCCGACAGGCCGTCGAGCCCGTCACCGGACGCGACATGCGCGTGCGCGCCGAAGCGCCGGGCGTCGCCAGCCTTGTCCGCCGTCCTGGAGATCGCGGTGACGTGGCAGCCCCACTTGGCCAGGAACTGGATCGCCAGGTGGCCCAGACCGCCGATCCCGACCACCGCGACGTGGTCGGTTGGCCGAACCTCGTGGCGCACGATGGCCGAGAACACCGTCGCGCCCGCGCACAGCAGGGGCCCGGCCTCCTCGGACGCGATGGTGTCCGGCAGCACGGCCACGTGCCGCCAGTCGCTCGCCCGCAGCCGCGTGGCGAACCCGCCGCCTTCGCCACGGAAGACGGTCGCGTCGCCGTTGGGGCACAGGTGCTGCCGCCCGGTCAGGCACCACTCGCACGCGAAGCAGGAGCCGGCGTGCGCGCCGATGCCCACGCGCTGCCCCACAGCCAGTGCCGACCGGTCGACCGCGTCGCCTATCGCCACGATCAGCCCGACGGCTTCGTGCCCGGCGACCAGCGGGAACCGTGTGATGCCGTGAGCGTCGTCGATCAGCTTCACATCGGTGTCGCAGATGCCACAGTGAGTCACCTCGATGTCCACTTCCAGCGGGCCCAGCGGGGCCGGTTCGTAGTGGCGCAACCGCACGGGTCCGCCTGCCCGCTCCACCGCGTACGCGTGAAACCCGCCGACGTCTGCTCGAAGCCGCCACGGAGGACTTCGCCGCGCATGGCATCGCGGGCGCCCGCGTCGACCGCATCGCCGCGGCGGCGGGCGTCAACAAGGCCAGGCTGTACGCGTACTTCGGCGACAAGGACGGCCTCTTCGACGCGGTCTTCCGCACGCACTCGCGCGCCGTCGTCGACTCGGTGCCGCTCACTGCCGACGACCTCGGCGGTTACGCGGCCGGGCTCTACCGGGCCGCGCTGGCGTACCCCGAGCTCGTCAGGCTAACCGCGTGGGCACGGCTGGAAGGGGTGGCGACTCCGGCCGGCGCCCCTGGGCGGGACGACAAACTGGAGGCCATCGCCGAAGCCCAGCGCGCTGGACTGGTCACCTCGTCGGCACGAGCGGACGACGTGCTCGCGCTGGTCACGTCCATGGCGCTGACCTGGTCGGACCTCGGCGGCGCCGGCACGGAGAACACCCCGGCCGCCGAGCACGACCGCCGCGAGCAGACCCTCGCCGAGGCGGTCCGCCGCGCCTTCCACTGCTGAACCGCGGTCCCGGAGCCTGCCCGTCCGGCGATGACATCCTTTGTCTTTCCCCTCGCTTCGCGAG
This sequence comes from Amycolatopsis sp. GM8, assembly GCF_021653975.1. Classification (GTDB taxonomy): domain Bacteria; phylum Actinomycetota; class Actinomycetes; order Mycobacteriales; family Pseudonocardiaceae; genus Amycolatopsis_E. Next base: position 384,652 of record NZ_JAJKFK010000005.1, read on the forward strand.
GGCGTCGCGCGGAGCGCGACGTGACGGGCACCGGGCCCACCCCGATCGCTGATCGTCTAACGGTTGGCAGGTCGTGTAAAGGGCGCCTTCGGCGTCGCTATCGCGATGACCGCTGGCGCGGTCACCCTTGACACGACGTGCCAACCGCTAGGGCGGCTTTCTATCGGGGTTGGGGTAGGTGTGGATGGGCTGCTTTGGTGGTTGCGTGTATTGCCGAGTGTTTGAGGGTGGTCGTCAATTTTCCATCGGCTGGCCGCTGATTTGTGCGATGAGGTCGAACGCTTACGGCAGCTTCCAGTCGATGGGCTCCGCGCCCTGCTTGACCAGCAGGTCGTTCGCGCGGCTGAACGGGCGTGAACCGAAGAAGCCGTTGTGGGCGGACATCGGACTCGGGTGCACCGACTCGACCGAAGGCAGTCCCCGGAGCAGCGGCTTCAGGCTGCGGGCGTTCGAGCCCCACAGGATCGCGACCAGCGGGCCACCGCGGTCGGCAAGCGCCTTGATCGCCTGCTCGGTGATCTCCTCCCAGCCCTTGCCCTTGTGCGAGTTCGGCGAGCCGGGACGCACGGTCAGCGCCCTGTTCAACAGCAACACGCCCTGCTCGGTCCACGGGGTGAGGTCCCCATTGGACGGTTCGGGCAGCCCGAGATCGTCACGATATTCCTGGAAAATGTTGATCAGGCTCTTCGGCAGCGGCCGGACGTCCGGCGCCACCGCGAAGCACAGGCCGATCGCGTGCCCCGGCGTCGGGTACGGGTCCTGGCCCACGATGAGCACCCGCACGTCCGCGAACGGCTGCTTGAACGCGCGCAACACGTTCTCCCCCGACGGCAGGTACCGCCGCCCCGCCGCGATCTCGGCGCGCAGGAAATCGCCCATCGCCGTGATCCGGTCGGCGACCGGCTCCAGCGCCTGCGCCCAGCCTGCTTCCATCACGTCGGACAACGGTTTCGCATTCACGGTCGCCGAGAGTAGCCGTCATCGTCCAGGCGGCGAAGCTCGGCACGGTACAACTTGGCGCGCTCCACGTACTTCTCGACCACCTGCTGAATCGCGTCCGGCCCGAAGGACGTGTTCGGCCGCGTCTTCGCCGGGACGCCCAGCGCGATGTGCCCCGACGGCACGTGGGACCGGTACGACAGCACCGCGCCCGCACCCACCATCCCGCCGTCCTCGATGACGGTGCCGTTCAGGACGACCGAACCGGACGCGATGAGACAACCCGTGCCGATGTTCGCGCCTTCGACGTGCACCGCGTGGCCGATTGCGGACGACGGGCCCAGGATCGTCGGGTCCTCGCTGGTGCAGTGCAGGACACAGCCGTCCTGGATGTTCGACCGCTCCCCCAGTTCGATGTACCCGTTGTCGCCGCGCAGCACGGTCTGCGGCCACACCGACGCGTACGCCGCGATCCGCACGTCACCGATCACCGTCGCGTCGGGGTGCACATAGGCTTCCGGATGAATCTGCGGCACGCGGTCACCGAGCGCGTAAATCGCCACCTGGGCTCCAATCACCATGAAACTCGCTGCGTCTGCGATTGGATCACGGGCACGCCCGGCCGGATAGCCCTCGCCGCCGTGACGTTCGCGGCGGCCCGATTCACGCGAGTGCGGCGAGGTCCTTGCCGAAGAACCGGCTCAACGTCTCCCCGGCGTAGTAGCCGAAGCCGGGGATCTCCGCGTACCCGGACGACTCGTACAACGCGATCGCCTCTGGCTGCTTCAGGCCGGTCTCCAGCACCACCCGGCGGTGTCCCGCGTCGCGCGCCGTCCGTTCCAGCTCGCCCAGCATGGCCCGGGCGAAACCCTTGCCCCGCGCGGACTCCGCGACGTACATGCGCTTGATCTCGGCATCCCCGGGCCGCGGCTTGTCGCGTGCTCGCCAGCCGCCACAGGCGACCGGCGCGTCCTCGGCGTACCCGACGAGGAAAAGTCCTTGCGGCAGCGCGAATTCCGCCGGATCGGTCGGGGTCGCGTCCGGGCCGCCGTAGCGGATCACGTACTCCTGCTGGACGGACTCGATCAGTTTGACCGCGTCGGGATGGTCGAACGGTGTCACGCGCAGGTCCACACCGGGTGCGATCAACGCCAATGCTCCCAACCCGGTTCTTCGACGTACGGCTTGCCGTCGACGGTCACGCCGGAGTCCGGCATGGTGACCGCCCCGATGCGGCGCCAGCCCTCGGGCAGTTCGGCGAACGGGGGGAAGGTGGCCGCGAGCGCGTGGTCCTCGCCGCCGGTCAGCACCCAGCTCAGCGGGTCGGCGCCGAGCGCCGTGCCGACCTCGACGAGCCGGCGGTTCACGTCGAGCCGGTCGACGCGGATGTCGATGCCGACCTCCGACTGTTCCGCGATGTGCCCGAGGTCGGCGAGCAGCCCGTCGGAGATGTCGATCATCGCGGTCGCCCCGGCCTCGGCGGCCGCGGGACCGGCGGCGTACACCGGTTCCGGGTAGCGCTGCGCGTTGGCGACGGTGACCGGCGAGCGGAAGCCGCGGTGCAGCACGGCGAGCCCGGCGGCCGCCCAGCCGAGCCGGCCCGACACGGCGACGATGTCCCCGGGGCGCGCGCCCGACCTCGTGACCGGCTGCCGTCCACGCAGATCACCCAGTGCGGTGATGCTCAGCACCAGCTGATCGGCTTGCACGACGTCACCGCCGACGACTCCCGCGCCCGCGGCGGACGCCTCGGCCCACATCCCGTCGGTGATACCTTTCACCAGGTCAGCGGTGGTTTCGGCGGGGCAGGCGAGGCCGACGAGGACGGCGGTGGGGACCGCGCCCATGGCCGCGATGTCGGCGAGGTTCACCGCGACGGCCTTGCGCCCGATCTGGTCCGGAGTGGACCAGTCGAGCCGGAAGTGCACACCCTGCACCAGGACGTCGGTGCTCGCCACGACCCGCCCGTCTCCCGCGGCGACGACCGCCGCGTCGTCCCCGGGGCCGAGCAGAGTGGTCTCGGGCTGTCTTCGGTTCTCCGTCACAGCACGGATGAGGCCGAACTCACCCAGTTCGGCTACCGAGCCGCTCTTCGGCACGTTCTGTGACGACACTTGCCGCTCCATCCCTCGTAAGCCGGAACATCGGATGACCTATCGTCTCCCCATTGAGGTAGGTTCTTTCCACGTTCCTACCCTGAGTTCGACGAAGAAGACGAAGGGGCGCGCCGTGGTCCACGCATACATCCTCATCCAGACCGAGGTCGGCAAAGCCGCCGCGGTGGCGTCGGAGATCTCGGGCATCCCGGGGGTCACCACCTCCGAGGATGTGACCGGCCCGTACGACGTGATCGTGCGCGCCGAGGCGGACACCGTGGACCAGCTCGGGCAGCTCGTGGTCGCGAAGGTCCAGGGCGTCGACGGGATCACGCGCACCCTGACCTGCCCGGTGGTACACCTCTGACGTGCCCGACGTGCAAAGTGGCGCCCCACCCCGGCGCCTGATCATCCTGGCCGCTGCCCTGGCCGTGGCGCTTGCCGTGGTCGTAGCGGTGCTCGCCATCGTGAACCGGTCCTCGAACCAGCAGCCGGAGACCGGCCCGCTCGCCCTCGTGCCCGTGCCCGCGTCGCAATCGGACTCCCCGGAATGCGCCGCGCTCGTCCCCGCGCTACCCGCCCAGCTCATCTCGAACGGCGCCACCCTGAACCGGCGGGAGATCGCCGAACCAGCCCCACCCGCGACGGTTGCCTGGGGCGCCCCAGATGCCATCGTCCTGCGGTGCGGCTTGGACCGCCCCCCGGAGCTGACCCAGACCGCACAACTACGAGTCGTCTCGGGCGTGCAATGGCTGCCAGTCGAAGGCCAAGGCGCATCAACATGGTACGTAGTCGACCGGAACGTCTACATAGGACTAACCGTGCCAGACTCCGCAGGCACCGGCCCCCTGCAAACAATCTCGGACACCGTCGCAAAAACGCTGGCGCCGATCCCACTGCGGTTCTGAGGCCAGCAACACAAACCAACCACGCCACCGCCCACACCCTCCCCCACCCCGATCCCAAGCCGCCCTTGCGGGAAGCGGGATTTGTCAAGGTACTCTTTCCCGCCTTGACGAATCCCGCTTCCCGCGAACACTCAAAGATCGGGGCGGGGGAGGGCCCACGCTGGGGCGAGGGCGCCTTGCGCCCGGTTACGTGGGTCCGGTAGGGCACCCGCACGGGCCAGGTTCAAAAGCAAAAGATCAAAAGATGCCTCGCCGGCGGGCTGGCTCCGGGATGAGGGGGCCCAGGGGATCTCGCCTTGGGTGGGTGGTTGAGTTGGGTGGTCATCCCGTCGCCTGCGGTTTTCGAATATCACTTTTCCTCAGAGCCGCAAGCTTTGTGTTCTCGGCCGCCGGACCCAGCAAAGGTTGCGGCCCTGACGAAAAGTGATCGTGCCGGTTTCAGGCGACGGGATGACCACCCAACTCGCCCTATGGGCTTACGCCCGCCGCGTCCTTACCGCAGCCCGGTTCCCCGTGCGACTGCGGTGTCCACCAGTGTCGTCAACAGTGTCCTGAAGTCCATACCTGTCACTGCCCACATTTTCGGGTAGGCCGAGGTGGCTGTGAAGCCGGGCATGGTGTTGACCTCGTTCACCGTCAGCTCGCCGTTCTCGCCGACGAAGAAGTCGACGCGGGCGAGGCCTTGGCAGTCGAGGGCGTGGAAGGCGCGGATGGCCATGGCACGCAACCGTTCCGTCACGGCGTCATCGAGTTTGGCAGGGATGTCGAGTTCGGCATCGTCACCGATGTACTTGGTTTCGAAATCGTACCAGGCATCGTCACCCAGAACACGGATTTCGGCGGGCAATGATGCCTCGACCCGGCCGTCCGGGAATTCGAGTACGCCGCATTCGATTTCGCGTCCGGCGACCGCCGCTTCGATGAGGACCTTCGGATCCGTCTGGCGCGCCAAACCAATGGCGTCGTCGAGCTGCGACCAATCGGTCACCTTGCTGATGCCGATCGACGAGCCGGCACGCGAGGGTTTGACGAACACCGGCAGCCCGAGCCGTTCGCGATCCGCCTCGTCCAAAGTGGACTGTCCGCGCCGCAGAGCGGCATAGGATCCGACCGGAAGTCCTTCCGCGGCAAGGAGTTTCTTCGCGTACTCCTTGTCCATCGCCGCCGCGCTGGCGAGCACACCCGCACCGACGTACGGGATCTCCGCCAGTTCCAGCAGGCCCTGAATGGTGCCGTCCTCACCGAAAGCACCGTGCAGCACCGGGAACACGACATCGACCTCGCCGAGCGCCGCCGCACCCGAGTCGAGGGTGACGAGCTCGCGCCGGGTCGGGTCACCGGCGAGTACGAGCGCCTGGCCGGTCTCGTCGACGGTCGGCAGCTCACTGCCGTGGATCTCCAGGGTCTTCGGGTCCGAACTGCCCAGGACCCAACCGCCCTGCTGGGTGATGCCGACCGGCACGATCTCGAACCTGTCGGGATCCAGGCTCGCCAGCACACTCCCCGCCGAGACACAGGAGATCGTGTGTTCGGTGCTGCGGCCGCCGAACACCACGGCAACCCGCGTCTTCCCGTTGCTCATGGAGCGTCACCCTACCGGGCGCTTGCGGCCCACGGCTCAGCGCAGCAATTCGACGAGGGAGCCGAGCGCGTCGCGCAGCGCCTCCCGGGAACAGCCCGCGTAACCGATCGCCGCGCCGAAAGCCGTGGGCGTGCCCGTGAAATGGCGGGCAAGGCCGTCGAGCTGGATGCCCCGCCGTTCCGCCGCGCGCAGCCGCTCGCGTTCCACCTCCGCCGACGCGAACGGCACCACCAGATGCGCGCCCGCCTCGTCGCCGAGCACCGGCACGTCCGCCGCCCGCAGCGCGGCCACCAGCAGCATCCGGCGCTCCGACAACTCACGCCGCAGTTTTCGCAGGTGACGGCCCAGATCGCCGTGCCGGGCCAGCTCGATCAGCACCCGCTGCCCGGCCGGCGAAGGGCGTGTACCGGTGCGGTCCCGGTAGGCGAGCACGGCCGAGGTGACCCCCGGCGGCGCGACGATCCAGCCCGCGCCGAGCGTCGGTGTGAGGATCTTGCTCGTGGTACCCAGATGCACGACCACATCCGGGGCGAGCGCGGCCAGCAGCGGCAGCGGCGCCACGTCGAACCGCAGCTCACCGTCGTAGTCGTCCTCGATCACCAGCATGTTCCCCCGCCGCGCGCGTTCGACGAGATCGACCCGGCGGGCGGCGCTCATCCTGCTCCCCATCGGATACTGGTGCGCGGGCGAGCAATACACGGCCCGTGCGCCCGCGGGAACCGCGTCCGGCCGCAGCCCCTCGTCGTCGACCGGCACCCCAACGACCTGCACACCGGCGGACCGCAGCGCCTGCACGGCCCGCTGGTACCCCGGTTCTTCGACCGCGACCAGATCCCCCGCGGTGAACACGGCCCCGGCCAGCTCGACGACCGCCGCCGTGGTGCCGCCGGTCGCGAGCACGAAGTCCGTGCCGACCGCGAGCCCGCGGTGCCGCAACAGGTGTTCGGCGATCGCCGCGCGGTAGTCCGGCAGTCCGGCGCGGTGCGCGCGCGACAGCGGAGGCGCGTCGGCCGCGGCGCGCCACGCACGCCGCCACGCCGCCCGGTCCAGACCCGCAGCCCACGGCGTGCCCGGGGTCAGGTCGAGAATTCCATCGGGTTCCCGCTGCTCACCGGGTACCGTGCGATGGATGGGCCGGTCACTCGGCGGCGAGGTGGTCACATAGGTGCCCGAGCCGTGCCGCCCGGCGATCCAGCCCTCGGCGTGCAGCTGCTCGTAGGCGGCGGAGGTCACGGTGCGGCTCACCCCGAGCCGCTCGGCCAGCGCCCGGGTCGACGGCAACCGGTCGCCGCCCCGCAGGTGCCCGCTCGACGCCGACTCCCGCAACGCGTCGGCGAGCTGCACCGCGAGCGGCGCCGAGGACTCGCGGTCGAGCGTCACGGGCAGGGCGGTTCCGGAATGCGTCACGAGAAGTGGACCTTTCAAATGCGCCAATAGTGGCTATTCTACGATGCCACCTCGCTGATGCACGCTGGACGCATGACGCTTTCGCCCACCCCTCGCAGCACCCTGACCCGCAAGAAGGACCGGGCCGCCACCGACCGGCAGGCGCTGTACGACGTGCTCGACGAGGCGCTCATCTGCCACCTCGGGCTCGTGCTGAATGGCTCTCCTGTCGTGCTGCCCACGGGGTTCGGTCGCGACGGCGACACGCTGTACTTGCACGGGTCGACGGGCGCGGGCAACCTGCGCGCGGCGGCGCAGGGGATCGACGTGTGCGCGACCGTGACCCTGCTCGACGGGATCGTCTACGCGCGCTCGCTGAACAACCACTCGATGAACTACCGCAGCGCGGTCGTGCACGGGCGCGCCCGGCTGGTCGAGGACGACGGCGAACGGATGCGCGGACTCGAGGTCATCACCGAACACCTGGCGCCCGGTTCGTGGCAGCACGCGCGTGCGGTCAACGCGAAGGAATTCGCCTCGGTCGTGGTGCTCTCGCTCGACCTCGCCGAGGCGTCGGTGAAGGCCCGCGCCGGCGGGCCCGGCGAGGAGCCGGAAGACTTGTCCGCCAACGAGATCTGGGCCGGTGTGGTGCCGGTCCAGACCACTTTCGGCGAGCCGGTCCCGGCGGACTACGCGCGCGTGCCCGTCCCGGCGCACGTCAGTCGCGGACGGGCCCGCTGACCGGGTCGAGGTGGTACGGCCGCATCGCGCGGCCGCCGGCGCGGTAGACGTGGATGCTGATCGCCGGATCCGGCCCGTCGTTGCGGACCTGGTGCACGTACCCGGGCCCGAACACGCGCGACTGCCCGGCATTCAGCGCGTGCAACTCGGTGAGTCCGGGCCGGGCCACGGTTTCCGCGAGGCGGCCGCTGACGATCGTGAACGCGCCGGAGGACTGGGCGTGGTCGTGCAGGTCCGCCTGCTGGCCCGGCAGCCAGCCCATCAGCCACACCTCCTCGGCCGCGTCTCCCGCGATCTTGGTGGAGAACCGGTGGTCGGGGTCGTAGCGGAGCAGATGGCGCCAGCGGTCCCTGGCGGCCGCGTACTCGAGCGCGACGCGCACGGGATGCCGCAGGGCGGCACGGTTTTCGGCAATGACAACGGTGTTGTCCGGAACGGCGAACATGAGCGCTGATGTCCTTGGAAAGGGAGAAGGAAAAGGGGTCGCTGGGGCGGATCAGCGACAAGGACACAACGCGAACATGGCGCACAGCGAACCAGGACGAACCAGTCAGGTCAAACCGATCCCATCACGTGGAATCGCGAGGTCAGGACCACTCGTGCTTGTTCTGCCTGCCCAATAGCTCGGCGCCGGCCGCGCGGGGGTCGAGGCCCTCGTGGCAGACGCGGTGCATCGCGTCCGTGATCGGCATGTCGACACCGGTGGTCTGGGCCAGTTCCCGGATCGACGAACACGACATCACGCCCTCGGCCACCTGTCCCCCGGCGGCCTGCTGCGCCTGTTCGACCGTGTCGCCATGGCCGAGCCGCTCGCCGAAGGTCCGGTTCCGGGACAACGGGGACGAGCACGTCGCGACCAGGTCGCCGACCCCCGCGAGGCCCGCGAACGTCAGCGGATCGGCGCCGAACTTCGCGCCCAGCCGCGCCATCTCCGCCAGCCCGCGGGTGATCAGCGTGGCCACCGTGTTGGCCCCGTAACCCATGCCCACCGCCATCCCGCAGCTGAGCGCGATCACGTTCTTGCACGCGCCGCCGAGCTCACAGCCGACCACGTCCGTGTTGGTGTACGGCCGGAAGTACGCGTTCGACGTCGCCCGCTGGATCGCCACCGCGCGCTCGTGGTCCGTGCACGCGAGCACGGCCGCCGCGGGCTGTTCCTGCGCGATCTCGCGCGCGAGGTTCGGCCCGGACACCACGACGATCTCGTTCTCCGGCCGCTCCGAGATCTCCGCGATGACCTCGCTCATCCGCTTGAGCGTGCCGAGTTCGACACCTTTCGCGAGGCTCACCAGGATCGCGCCGGGCGGCAGCAGCGCGCGCCAGCCGGTCAGGTTCGCGCGCAGGCTCTGGCTCGGCACGGCGAGCACCACAGCCTCGGCCCCGGCGAGCGCCTCGGCCGCATCCGCGGTCGCGGTGATGTTCTCCGGCAACGGCACATCGGGGAGATACCCGGCGTTGACGCGCACGTCCCGGATCTCCGCGGCGACCTCCGGGCGGCGGGCCCACATCGTGACGTCCCGGCCCGCGTCCGCGAGCACCTTCGCGAAGGCGGTGCCCCACGAACCCGCACCGAGCACCGTGATGCGCTGGACGTCCATCACTCGCCGTCCGCCGGCTCCGGCTTCTGCGCCGGCGGCCGCTCACCGCGGATGTCGGCGAGCAGCTCGGTGACCTCGCCCATCATCAGCTCGGTCACCTCGCGCAGCACCGCCGCGGTCTGCTCCTTGTCCCGGTACGGGGTCAGGTCCACCGGCTCGCCCACCGAATGCGTGATCGTCCGGCGCGGGAACAGGCGCAGCTTCTTGTTGTAGAAGTCGAGGATCTCGCTGGTGCCCCAGCGCGCGATCGGGATGACCGGGACGTCGGTACCGAGCGCGAGCCGCGCGACGCCGGTGAACGAGCGCTTCGGCCAGCCTTCCGGGTCCTTCGTGATGGTGCCCTCGGGATAGATGACGACGATCTTGCCGTCCCGCAGCGCCTGGAAAGCGGCCCGCAGGCTGTCGCCCGCGCTGCTCGATCCGCGATAGACCGGGATGCTGCCCGCGCCAAGGAAGATCTTGCCGAAGATCGGCGTGGTGGCGAGGCTGGCCTTGCCGAGGAACCGCGGCACCCGCCCCTGCCGGTGGATGAACACCGCGTCGACCGCCGGGTCCATGTGTGAGATGTGGTTCATCACCACCAGCGCGCCGCCTTCGCGGGGAATGCGGTCGCCGCCCCGGTAAGCCCGCCGGCTCAAGTACGTGACCGGGTACAACAGGACCGCGGCGAATCCGACCCAGAACCCGCCCTTCTCACGACCGGCCAAGGCTCCTCCTGCTGTGGTTTCAACTGGTACCCGCCGATCCTAGGGTGCGCGTCGGGTAAAGATGGAGACTGTGCCCGTGGATCTGATCGTGCCGATGAAGCCGCCGCGGCTGGGTAAGTCCCGGCTGCGCGGCGCGGTCGACGACGCCCTGCATCCGGCGCTGGTGCTGGCGCTCGCGTCGGACACGATCGCCGCAGCGGCCGGGGTCGCCCGCCGGGTGCTCGTCGTCGCGGGCGATCCGGACGCCGTCGCGTCACTGGCGGACTTCGGCGCGGAGATCGTCGACGAGGACGGGGCCGGTGATCTCAACGCCGCGCTGCGCCGGGGTGAGGCGCTGCTGCGGGCCGACGATCCGGACGCCGTGCTGGGCGCGCTGCAGGCGGACCTGCCCGCGCTGCGCCCGGAGGACCTGGCCGCCGCACTCACCGAGGCTGCGGGCCGCCGCTCGTTCGTCGCCGATTGGGAGGGCACCGGGACGACACTCCTGCTGTCCGCGCCCGGCGCCCCGCTGTGGCCTCGGTTCGGGCCGGGCTCCGCCCGCGCGCACACCGGCACGGACGCGATCGCGCTCACCCTGGCCGCCCCGGGCCTGCGCCGCGACGTCGACACCGCCGCGGATCTGGCGCACGCCGAGGCGCTCGGGCTCGGCAAACGGACCGGCGCCCTGCTCTACGAAGGGAGCGCGGCGTGAACTTCTCGCGTCTACCGGGTCAACTTCTCAAGATCACGGTCCGTATCACCAGCGAGCTACTGAATGCGGCGATCGGCGTAGCGGCAAATCGGCTCGAAGTGAGTCACAATGCACGTGTGAGCAGCGACGAAACCATCACCACGGAAACAACCGCACCCGCCACTGATCCGGGCAGGCACGTGCAGTTCCGTGCCGTGCCGTCGGCGCCGCCCGCGGTGACGGCGCCCGTGCCGGCCGCCTCGGCGGAGTCGCTTCCCGACGACCGGTACTTCAACCGCGAGCTTTCCTGGCAGGATTTCAACGCCCGGGTGCTCGCGCTCGCCGAGGACGAGTCCCAGCCTCTGCTCGAGCGCGCGAAGTTCCTCGCGATCTTCGCGTCCAATTTGGACGAGTTCTACATGGTCCGGGTCGCCGGGCTGAAACGGCGCGACGAGACCGGGCTGCCGGTGCGCAGCGCCGACGGCCTCACCCCGCGCGAGCAGCTGGCGTACATCGCCAAGCGAAACCAGGACCTCGTCGAGCGGCACACCCTCGCGTTCGAGGACCACATCCGGCCCGCGCTGACCGAGCAGGACATCCACCTCGTCGGCTGGGCCGATCTCGAAGCCCCCGACCAGCTACGGTTGTCGAACTACTTCAGCGAGCAGATCTTCCCGGTGCTCACGCCGCTCGCCGTCGACCCCGCGCACCCGTTCCCCTATATCTCCGGGCTCTCGCTCAACCTCGCCGTCACCGTGCGGGACCCGGAGGAGGGCACCGAGCGGTTCGCGCGCGTGAAGGTGCCGAACAACGTACCGCGGCTCATCCGGGTGGAAACCGTGCGGGAAAGCCGGACCGCGACCTTCCTGCCGCTGGAGGAACTCATCGCCTCGCATCTGGGCGAGCTGTTCACCGGGATGGAGGTCACCGAGCACCACGTGTTCCGGGTGACCCGCAACGCCGATTTCGAGGTCGAAGAGGATCGCGACGAAGATCTGTTGCAGGCCCTCGAACGCGAGCTGGCGCAGCGGCGGTTCGGCCCGCCGGTGCGGCTCGAGGTCGCGCAGGACATGAGCGAGCACATGCTCGAGCTGCTGCTGCGGGAGCTGGAAGTCGACCCGCACGACTTGGTCGAGGTGCCGGGCCTGCTCGATCTGACGTGCCTGCACCAGTTGTCCAGTTTGGACCGCAAGGAACTGAAGGACCGCCCTTTTGTGCCGGCGACGCATCCGGCGTTCGCGGAACGTGAGACCCCGAAGAGCGTCTTCGCGACGTTGCGCGAGGGCGATGTGCTGGTGCACCACCCGTACGACTCGTTCTCCACGAGCGTGCAGCGGTTCATCGAGCAGGCCGCCACCGACGACCGGGTACTGGCGATCAAGCAGACGCTGTACCGCACCTCCGGTGACTCGCCGATCGTCAACGCGCTCATCAACGCCGCCGAAGCGGGCAAGCAGGTCGTGGCGCTCGTGGAGATCAAGGCGCGCTTCGACGAGGAAGCCAACATCACCTGGGCCCGCCAGCTGGAACGCGCGGGCGTGCACGTGGTCTACGGGCTTGTCGGGCTGAAGACGCACTGCAAGGTGTGTCTGGTGGTGCGGCAGGAAGGGCAGACGCTGCGCCGCTACTGCCACGTCGGCACCGGCAACTACAACCCGAAGACCGCGCGGCTGTACGAAGACCTCGGGCTGCTGACGGCCGACCCGGCGATCGGCGCCGACCTGACGGACCTGTTCAACGTGCTCACCGGGTACTCGCGCCAGGAGACCTACCGGAACATTCTCACCTCTCCCAACGGGATCCGCCGCGGCATCCTGCGGCTCATCGGCGAGGAGATCGAGCACGCGCACGCCGGCAAGCAGGCGGGCATCCGGATCAAGTGCAACTCGCTGGTGGACGAACAGATCATCGACGCGTTGTACCGCGCCTCGCAGCAAGGTGTGCCGGTGCAGATCGTGGTGCGCGGGATCTGCTGTCTCAAGCCCGGAGTTCCCGGCCTGAGCGACAACATCACCGTGCGCTCGATCCTGGGCCGGTTCCTGGAGCACTCCCGGGTCTTCCATTTCCGCGCCGGTGGCTCGCACTGGATCGGCAGCGCGGACATGATGCACCGCAACCTGGACCGCCGGATCGAGGCGCTGGTTTCGGTGAAGGACCCGAAGCTGACCGCGCAGCTGGACGAGGTGCTCGACTCCAGCCTCGATCCCGCCACCCGCTGCTGGGTGCTCGAGTCGACGGGCGAATGGACGCCGTTCCCCGCCGACGGTTCCACTGTCCGCGACCACCAGGTCGAGCTGATGAAAAAGCACGGAGCCAACGGGTGACGATCGCCGCCGCGGGTGGTGTGCTGTGGCGTGAGGGCAAGTACGGCGTGGAGATCTGCGTCGTGCACCGGCCGCGCTACGACGACTGGTCACTGCCCAAGGGAAAGCTCGACCCTGGCGAGACACTGCCGGCGACCGCGGTGCGCGAGATCGAGGAGGAGACCGGGTTCCGGGCCGTCCTCGGCCGGCATCTGCGGACCGTGCGGTACCGCGCGGCGGCCGGGGACAAGTTCGTCGAGTACTACAGCGCGCCGGCCGTCGGCGGCGCCTTCACGCCGAACCGGGAGGTCGACTCGGTGCGGTGGCTGCCGATCGGGGAAGCCGTCTCCGCGCTGAGCTACGACACGGATGTCGATGTGCTGCGGGCGTTCACGGCGCTGTCCGGGCCGCTGAGCACCGTTCTGCTGGTGCGGCATGCGAAGGCCGGCAAGCGGGAGGACTGGACCGGAGAAGACCATCTGCGGCCGCTTTCGGCCGCCGGGTTCCGGCAGGCGCAGGCGGTGCGGGAGTTCGCGCCGCTGTTCGGAGTGGACCGCGTGTACGCCGCGCCGCGGGTGCGATGCGTGCAGACGGTCGAGGGTGTCGCCGATGATCTCGGGACCGCCGTGATCCAGGAACCGTTGCTGGCGGAGGAAGGCTACTGGGCCGACCCCGCGCGGGGGTTGTGGCGGCTGCTGACGATCGTCGCCGGGGACGGGACTCCCGTGGTGTGCAGCCAGGGCGGCGTGATCCCGGATGTGGTGTCCGCACTGGCCCGGCAGGCGGGCCTGGCGCTGCCGGCGGGCCGCGGCGGGATGGCGCCGAGCAAGAAGGGTTCGGTGTGGGTGCTGTCATTCCACACCGGCGAATCGAATGGCGGCCCCCATCTCGCGGCGGCCGACTACTACCCGACCGCACTGCCCCATCCGGCGCCCACTCGCCCCTGACGGCCTATTCATTCGGGCCCATCGGGAATCGCTTTCCGGACTCCGGGCACTTCGCTCGCAAGCGGCGAACCACTCGCGGCAGCCGGACAGATCCGTAAACGCGGCAGGGCCCCCGCGATGGTGCTCGCGGGGGCCCTGCCGGGAACCGTTCGGCTGAACGGGCTTCTGCTACTTCTTCTTACCGCGGGTGGCGGTCTTCTTGGCGGCGGCCTTCGGGGCCGCCTTCGCCGCGGCGGCCTTCGGCGCGGCCTTGGCGGCGGCCGGCTTCTTGGCCGTGGTGGTGGCGGCCTTGGCGGCGGCGGGCTTCGGCGCGGCCTTGGTCGCGGCAGCGGCGGCGCGCGGCGTACGCGTGGTGGTGCTGCGCGTGGCGGTCGGCCGGGTCGCGGTGCTGCGCGTGGTGGTCGCACGCGTCGTGGTGGTGGTCGCCCGCGAAGCGGTGGTGCGGCCGGCGGTGGTGGCGGTGGTGGTCCGCTTGACCGCGGTCGCCTTCGGCAGCTTCTTCGCGCCGCTGATGACATCCTTGAACGTGGTGCCGGCACGGAAGGCGGGCACGTTCGTCTTCTTCACGCGCACGGTCTCACCGGTGCGCGGGTTGCGCGCGGTGCGCGCGGCACGGGCGCGCTTCTCGAACACACCGAAGCCGGTGATGTTCACCTTCTCGCCCTTGTTGACTGTCCGGATGATGATGTCGACGAGACCGTCGACAGCCTCCGACGCAACCTTCTTGTCGCCCAAACGCTCGGAGAGCGCCTCGATCAGCTGGGCCTTGTTGGCCATTCCAGTCCTCCATGAAGAACTACTTGTCATACGGCCACTTCGGCCGACTTGCGCACACGGTATTACCAATCCCCCGGAAATTCCAAACGGCGCGCGGAATTTTTTCGTGCCGGGGGCATGGTTTCCGCCCTCCGAGCGACCCTGTGCGGGCCTTCCGCGCGCCGTTCGGCGTCGTGTGGCGAGTGCTCGATTCCCTTGCTGAGCAGGGAATCTGTAGCTATGAAGTAGCCGCGGGGATGGTCACCGGCTTCCAGTTGGGACGCTGCGACTCGAAGGTGTCGATCTCTTCGGCATGCCGCAGGGTGAGAGCGATGTCATCGAGACCTTCGAGCAACCGCCAGCGGGTGTAGTCGTCGATCGCGAAGCCCGCGACGAAGTCCTTGGCCCGCACGGTCTTCTCCTCGAGGTCCACCGAGACCTCCGTCCCCGGCTCGTTCTCGAGGATCTTCCACAGCTGCTCGACATCCTGCTGCTCGCACTGGGCCGCCAGCAGGCCGCCCTTGCCCGCGTTGCCACGGAAGATATCCGCGAACCGGGCGGAGATCACGACCCGGAACCCGTGGTCCTGCAATGCCCAGACAGCGTGTTCGCGCGAGGATCCAGTGCCGAAGTCCGGGCCCGCGACCAGCACACTTCCCGCCCTGAAGGGCTCCTGATTGAGGATGAACGTCTCGTCTCCGCGCCAGGCGGCGAACAGTCCGTCCTCGAAACCGGTACGGCTGACCCGCTTCAGGTAGACGGCCGGGATGATCTGGTCAGTGTCCACGTTGGACCGGCGCAGCGGGACCCCGATGCCGGTGTGCGTCTTGAACGGCTCCATGGTGGGCGGCTCCTTCAGTTCAGGTCTTCGGGGCTGGACAGGGTGCCGCGGACGGCCGTGGCGGCCGCGACGAGCGGCGAGACGAGGTGCGTGCGGCCGCCCTTGCCCTGGCGGCCCTCGAAGTTGCGGTTGGAGGTCGACGCGCTGCGCTCACCCGGCTGCAGCTGGTCCGGGTTCATACCAAGGCACATCGAGCAACCCGCCTGGCGCCACTCCGCGCCGGCGTCGGCGAAGACCTTGTCCAGCCCCTCGGCTTCGGCCGCCGCGCGCACCCGCATCGAGCCCGGCACCACGAGCATCCGCACGCCACCGGCCACCTTGCGGCCCGCCAGCACTCCCGCGGCGGCCCGCAGGTCCTCGATCCGGCCGTTGGTACAGGAGCCGAGGAACACGGTGTCGACAGTGATCTCCCGCAGCGGTGTGCCCGGCTTCAGGTCCATATAGGACAGCGCCTTCTCCGCGGCGATACGCTCGTTCTCGTCCGCGATCGCCTCCGGGTCCGGCACGTTCTCGCCCAGCGGAAGCCCTTGCCCGGGGTTGGTGCCCCAGGTGACGAACGGGGTCAGCGCGGCGGCGTCGAGGTGTACTTCGGCGTCGAACTCGGCGCCTTCGTCGGTGCGCAGCTCGTTCCAGTTCGCGACGGCGGCGTCCCAGTCGGCGCCCTTCGGCGCGTGCGGACGGTCCTTCAGGTAGGCGTAGGTGATCTCGTCCGGCGCGATCATGCCGGCGCGCGCACCCGCTTCGATGGACATGTTGCAGACGGTCATCCGGGCTTCCATCGACAGCGCGCGGATCGCGCTGCCGCGGTACTCCAGGACGTAACCCTGGCCGCCGCCGGTGCCGATCTTCGCGATGACCGCGAGGATGATGTCCTTGGCGGTGACGGACTCGCCGAGGACGCCGTCGACGTTGATCGCCATCGTCTTGAATGGACGCAGCGGGAGCGTCTGGGTGGCCAGCACGTGTTCGACCTCGGAAGTGCCGATACCGAACGCCATCGCGCCGAACGCGCCGTGCGTGGAGGTGTGACTGTCCCCGCACACCACGGTGGTTCCCGGCTGGGTCAGGCCGAGCTGCGGGCCGATGACGTGCACGATCCCCTGCTCGGCATCGCCCATCGGGTGCAGCCGGATGCCGAACTCCTTGCAGTTGCGGCGAAGGGTGTCGACCTGGGTCCGCGACACCGGGTCGGCGATCGGCAGGTCGATGTCGACCGTGGGGACGTTGTGGTCCTCGGTGGCGATGGTGAGATCGGGCCTGCGGACCTTGCGGCCGGCCAGCCGCAGGCCGTCGAACGCCTGCGGGCTGGTGACTTCGTGCACCAGATGCAGGTCGATGTAGAGCAGGTCGGGCTCGGCGCCTTCACCGCGGCGCACCGTGTGCGCCTCCCAGACCTTCTCGGCCAGCGTGCGGGGCCGTGACGCGGTCATCTGCGCTCCTCCCAATGAGGTTGTTGGGAGCAAAGGAACTCGATCTACGGCCCGCGGGTCGAGCCGCGGCGTCGGGCAGCTCGGGTCCGATGTATCCCAGATTGTGGACTTCCCATAGTTCGGGAAGTTAGTATCGCTTCGTGGGACAGCATAGCCCTTCCAACCAACACAGCGGTATCGGTGTTCTCGACAAGGCCGTCGCCGTGCTGCAGGCCGTCGCCGAAGATCCGTGCGGGCTGGCGGAACTGTGCAGCCGCACGGGTTTGCCGCGCGCGACCGCGCACCGGCTCGCCGTCGGCCTCGAGGTGCACCGGCTGCTGCGCCGCGGGCCCGACGGGCGGTGGCGGCCCGGCACCGCATTGGCGGAACTCGCCGGCGGCACCACGGATCCGCTGCTCGACGCGGCCGGTTCGATCCTGCCGAAGCTGCGGGACATCACCGGGGAAAGCGTTCAGCTGTACCGGCGCGACGGGGTGCAGCGGATCTGTGTCGCCACGTCGGAGCCCAGCAGTGGGCTGCGCGACACGGTGCCCGTCGGCAGCCGGCTGCCGATGACCGCGGGTTCGGGGGCGAAAGTCCTGGCGGCGTGGGCGGATCCGCATACGCAGCGGGCGATCCTGGCAGACGCGGTGTTCGGGGAACGGACCCTGCTGGAGGTGCGGCGCCGCGGCTGGGCACAAAGCGTCGCCGAACGCGAGCCGGGGGTAGCGAGCGTTTCCGCGCCGGTGCGGGATTCCGCGGGTTCGGTCGTCGCGGCGGTGTCGGTATCCGGCCCGGTGGAACGGATCGGCCGCAAACCGGGCGCCCGCTGGGCGGCCGACCTCCTGGCCGCCGCGGAAGCCCTCCAAGAACGCCTCTGACCACAGTAGACACCTCGCCGAACGTCGGACTCACCGTCGCGAACGTCGGACTCGCTGTCTTGAGCGTCGGACTCGCGGGGGCCCACGCGAGTCCGACGTTCAGGACGACGAGTCGTACATCAGGGACGGCGAGTTCGACGGTCAGTTCACGCAGTTGGTGTTGCCGGCGGTGATCACCGGGGTCGCGGGAGCAGCGGGCGGTGGCGGGGCGCTTGAGGTGGGAGTGGCGCCAGGGCCGGTGTAGTCGGTGCCGAGGTACACGCGAACGTGCCCGTGCCGCAACGCGGAGTCCGCGACCGTGCGCACGCCGTTGCCGAGGAACCCCGCCACCTTTTCGGCATCCGCCCGGTCACCGGTCGCGTAGTCGACCACGGTGGTGTGCCGCGACGACACGGTCGCGACATCGCCGGCGGTGAACCCGAGCCCGCCCAGCTGAGCCGAAACGCGCCCGGCGAGCCCGTCGATGCCGGTGGCGTTGTCCACATCGACGATCACACCCGTACTCGCCTCGACACTCGTCGTCGGGGCCACTGTGGACGGTGCGGCCTCGCCGGTCGCCTGCCGCACGAACGCCTTGACCTGCGCCGGGTCGACCTGGATCGCGTCCCCGTCCGGAGTCTGCAGGCTGACATTACCAACCGGGATGGTCTGGAACTGGATCTTCCCGCCGCTGAGATTCTGCAGCTGCTGCGCGAAGGAGAAGACATCCCAGCCCTGGTCGAGGGTGACGCTCTTCTCGAGTGCGTCGATCAGACCGCTCAGCTTGCCGGGGTTCGTCAGTGTGCCGGCGGACAGCACGGTGTGCGCCATGCTCGCCAGGAACGCCTGCTGCCGCCGGATCCGGTCCAGGTCGCCGTTCGGCAGCCCATGCCGCTGGCGCACGAACGCGAGCGCCTGCGCACCGGAGATCGTCTGCTGTCCCGCCGGGAAGTCCGCGCCGGAGTAGGGATCGCGCACGGGTGCGTTGAGGCACACCGGAACACCCCCGACCGCCTGGCTGATGTCGTAGAACCCCACCAGGTTCACCGCCGCGAAGTGGTTCACCGTCAGGCCGGTCAGCGCTTCGACGGTCTGGATCGCGTTCTTCGCCCCCGCCTGTGCCGCCTGGACGTTCAGCTGTGGACCGCTCACTCCCTGCGCGCGCAACGAGGTCACGGCTGCCACCTGAGCGTAGGTGTACGCCGAGTTGATCTTGTGCTTGCCGTATCCGCCGGCCAGCTGGACGTACGAGTCCCGCGGGATCGAGAACGCGACGGCGTTCGCGCCGCCCGCGGGGATGTGGATCAGGATCATCGTGTCGGTGTTGTCGCCGCCGTCGCTCTGGTCGCCGGCGTGCAACTGGTCGAGCAGGTCCTGGGGCAGCGGGTTGCCCTGCGCGTCGGTCCTCGTGTCGAGACCGACGAGCAGGATGTTCTGTTCGCCCGCGAAGCTGTTCGCGCCGGGGTCGATCACGTCGGCTGTGGACAGTCCGGACGTGAGCCGGTGCACCTGGGCCCAGCCCAGGGCCGTGGCACCGAACACCAGAACGGACGCCAAAGCCACCACGGTTCTGCCCGTGACGTGCGCGGAACGGGACTTGCTCATCCTGAAGAGCAAATCACCTCGCGTATGCGGATACCGTGAAGCGCCGCTATGGCTTGATGTTCTGGTTCAGGTGGAAAAGATTGTCGGGGTCATAACGTTTCTTTACCTCGACGAGCCGATCATAGTTGTCGCGGTAGTTCGCGCGGACGCGATCTTGGTCGTCGCCGGCCATGAAGTTGACGTAGCCGCCCTCCTCCGACAGCGGCGCGGTCGCGTCGTAGTAGTCGCGCACCCACTTGATGTTCTCGACGTTCTGCGCGGCGTCGGGCCACATGCCGGCGATCACGGTGGCGAAGTTCGCGTCGCGATAGGCGAAGGCGGTCGCGTCGGGCGCCACGCGATGGCAGGCGCCGTTGATGGGATAGATGTGCACCGTCGAGTTCAGCGCCGGCAGCCGTGGGCCGTGCTGGAGGTGCGCGGCGATCGCCTCGTCGGTCAGCTCGGTGACGAAGTTCGCCTTCCAGTAGTGCTGCAGTCCCGGCGGCACCAGGCCGTCGAAAGCGGCGTTCAGCGCGGGGTACGGCATCGGCCCGACGTGCTCGGCGACCGTGGGGGCCACCTCCCGCAAGGGTTTGAGCGCCTGCTCGGCTTCCGAGAGTGGACCAGACCAGCATGCGACGAACAACGCGAACGGCTCGCCCACCCGGTTTTCCGGGATGAACGGCAGCGGCGGCGCGATCTGGAACGCCGGGAAACCGCCGAACTGTTCGGGTGCGTCGGCGATGAACTCGCGGTAGAAGCGCAGCAGATCCGTGGCCGCGTCCAGTTCGAACAGCATCGGCCCGCCGTAGATCTCGCCGACCGGATGCAGCCGGAACTCCATCGACACCACGACGCCGAAGTTCCCGCCGCCGCCGCGCAGCGCCCAGAACAGGTCGGCGTTCTCGTGCTCGTTCGCGACGAGGAACCGGCCGTCGGCGGTCACCACGTCCGCGGAGATCAGGTTGTCACAGGAAAGTCCGGCACCACGGGCGAGATATCCGATGCCACCGCCCAGGGTCAGCCCGGAAACACCGGTGGTCGAGATGATGCCGCCGGTCGTCGCGAGCCCGAAGGCGCCGGTGGCGGCGTTGAAGTCGGCCCACGTGGCGCCACCTTCGGCGCGGGCGGTGCGGCTCACCGGATCCACCCGGACGCCCCGCATCGACACGAAGTCGATCACCACGCCTTCGTCGACCGTGCCGAAACCGGGCACGCTGTGCGCGCCCCCGCGGATGGCGAGCTCCAAGTCGTTGTCCCGCGCGAAGTTCACCGCGGCGCTGACATCACCGGCGTTCGCCGGCCGCACGATGACCCGCGGCCGGCGGTCGATCATCGCGTTGTACACCTTCCTTGCCTCGTCGTAGGTTTCGTCGCCGCGCTCGATCACCGCGCCGTGCACCCGCGCGCGTAGGGATTCCATCGAAGTGGTCATGTGACCCAGCACACACCGCCGGACGGAAACCTTTCCAGGGTAGGAAGTCCTCACGACCTTCCGGTGTGGACGGTGGGTAATCCGATGGCCGGACCGGAGCGTTGTCCATGATTCTTTGTCCACCGGCCCGCGAAGCGTTCAAACAGGTGTTCGAACGCGGTGTACACTCGCGGCATGACCATGGGACTGCAGGGCTCCCTGTTCGGAGCGGCCGGGGAGACGTCGCTCCAGCCGCTGTCAGCCGTGCGCCGGACGCCGTTGACCGACGGCGCGTGGATCGACGTCCTGCCCGGCTGGCTCGCCGGCGCCGACACGCTGTTCGAGCGCCTGAGCGAACATGTGCCGTGGCGCGCCGAACGGCGCCGGATGTACGACCGCGTGGTCGACGTGCCGCGGCTGCTCAGCTTCTACGACGAGGACGACGAGCTGCCCGACCCGGCGCTGAACGAGGCCCGCGAGGCGCTCAGCCGGCATTACGCGGACGAGCTCCGCGAGCCGTTCCGCACCGCGGGCCTGTGCCTGTATCGCGACGGCCGGGACAGCGTGGCGTGGCACGGCGACACGATCGGCCGCGGCTCACGCGAGGACACGATGGTGGCGATCCTGTCGATCGGCGCCGCGCGGAGCCTGGCGTTGCGGCCCCGCGGCGGCGGACAGGCCATTCGCCGGGCACTGGGGCCCGGCGACCTGATCGTGATGGGCGGCTCGTGCCAGCGCACCTGGGAACACGCGATCCCCAAGACCGGCAAGCCGGTCGGGCCGCGCATCAGCATTCAGTTCCGCCCCCGCGGCGTCCGCTGAACTGGAGACTGTCGCACAGCCACAGCAAGCGGCTCCGCCACTTCTGCCTTACGAGCGGGCCCAGCGGTCCCCGGCGTGCAGCCACTCGCGGTCCCAGTGCACGGCACGGCGGCGATCCAGGATCAGCCGGACGACCCAGTACAACGCCGCGAGCCCCAGCGCGGCCACGATCCACGAGAACATCGCGGCGAGGATGCTCGTCGTCACCGCGTCGGACGCCGTCATCGGCGCCGGTACGACGTTGCCGGTGTCCGACAGCCACACCGGAACCCGCGTGCCCGCGGTGGCACCCGGATCGGCGTTGACCATGCCGACCTGCTCGGCGCCGCCGGGCAGGGTCCAGCGCGCCTGCACCCCGGTCGTACCGCCGTTGGCGCCCAGGTACGCACCATCGGTGGCGGGCACCGGCGACGGCGCGTTTTCGACGAGGGTCGCGGTGGCGAGATGGCGCGTGGCCTGCTGCTCGACCGAGACGGCGAGCTGGCCGCGGTAAGTGGTGGAACCGATCAGCCCGGACAGTGGAAGCGCTGTCAACAACCCCAGGACAACGACGATCAGCATCGCGGCTTCGACCCGGTCGGATCGTCTGGCCAACGGATTACGACCAAGGTGGATACGGCGCCAGAGTCGGGCTATACGCCCGAATGGTCCGTTCACTGTCAGAGTCCCCCTTTCCCAGCTATGTGGTGAACACACTTGGCGATATCCACTTTGCCGCACCGGCCGCGAATTGGCTCGTGAACGAGACCAAGACCGCTTTGAGCGGCCGATCACAGCCCGGTTTGCCGTGCCCGCGCGGGAAAGATCGATCCCGTGCACCCATGCTGGCACGAGCACGGGCGGTGACAACATCGTCCGAAAGTATGTCGGCCCATGATCACGGATAGTGACCGACGAGGCCTGTACCATCAAT
Source organism: Amycolatopsis sp. GM8 (assembly GCF_021653975.1). Taxonomy (GTDB): domain Bacteria; phylum Actinomycetota; class Actinomycetes; order Mycobacteriales; family Pseudonocardiaceae; genus Amycolatopsis_E. The sequence goes on from NZ_JAJKFK010000005.1 coordinate 407,128, forward strand.
TCGAACCGATGAACTATTCGATATCGAAAAAGGATCCACCGCGTCCGGCCCCGGCCGCGAAACGACTCGCACCGGCGGCCGCGTCCGATTCGAATGACACCATTCCGTGGCGCCATTCTCCGGATATCGCCGATTCTTCGGTCAGCCCGTGCTGCTCGAGCACGGACAGCCTGTCCTGGCGCAGGCAGGTCTGCGGGAACCGGGCGATCTCCGCGGCCAACTCCTCCGCGGCCGCCCGCTCCCGCCCCTTCGGCACGACCCGGTTCGCGAGCCCCATCCGCAGCGCCTCGGCCGCCTCGACGGGACGTCCGGTCAGCACGAGGTCCATCGCCTGGCTGGTGCCGATGAGCCGGGGCAGCCGGACCGTGCCGCCGTCGATCAGCGGGACTCCCCAGCGCCGGCAGAACACGCCGAAGACCGCATCCTCCGCGACTACCCGCAGGTCGCACCACAGGGCCAGTTCGAGACCACCCGCGACCGCGTGCCCGGCGACGGCGGCGATCACCGGCTTGCCCAGGCGCAGCCGCGTCGGCCCCATCGGGCCGGGCCCGTCGGGTGCGAGCCGGTTCATCCGCTCCGTGCCGACCGCCTTGAGATCCGCGCCGGCGCAGAACGTGCCGCCCTCGCCCCACAACACCGCGACCGAGGCGTCCGGGTCACGGTCGAACTCCTCGAAGGCACGCAGCAGCGCGGCGGCGGTCGGGCCGTCGACCGCATTGCGCGCGTCGGGGCGATGCAGGATCACCGTGTACACCGGACCGCGCCGCTCCGCCCGCACCGCTTCGCTCATGTCCGTCACCATAGTGGCTATTCCCGGTTCAATAGCGCCGACCGACTCGCAATTCTTTCGTTATCCGTCCTTGATATCCAGGCCCGGATTCACGCGGTTTCTCCGACCATCACCAGCGACGAAACATCACCCGATCGGGTGGCCTCGATGATCGCGGCGCGCAGCCATGGTCTATGCCAATCGAACGTCGGTGCGGCCGGCGCGATCGTGCTTCACACTGGGCCCGGTGGACTTCGAGGTGGTGTCGGACGAGCTGTACGCCGCGAAGCGCGAGGACTTCACCGTGCTGCGCGACGAGCGGGCCAAGCAGGCGCGGCCGGATCGCGCGCTGGTGGACCGGCTGGCCGTGCTGCGCAAGCCGACCGTCTCCGCGTGGCTGGTGAACCAGGTCAGCCGCAACAACCCCGAGGAGATCGACCAGCTCGCCGAGCTCGGCGACGCGTTGCGCCTGGCGCACCAGCGGCTCGCGGGACAGGATCTGCGCGACCTGTCGCGGCGGCGGCACGAGCTGATCGAAATGCTGAGCAAGCGGGCGCAGTGGCTGGCGCGCAAGGCGGGCTACGCGTTCAGCGATACGACCGGGCGTCAGATCGCGGATACGTTCGAAGCCGCGGTGTCCGACGAGCAGGCCCTCGAAGCGGTGCGGGCCGCTCGATTGAGCGCCACGCTGACGCCGGGTTCGCCGGAGCAGTGGCTCACCGCGGCGATCCTGCCCGCGAAACCCGTGCCGCGGAAGGAAACCAAGGCACCGCCCAAAGCGCCACCGAAACCGCGACCGCGGCAGGAGCCGGGCCGGGAACGCCTGAAGGCCGTGCTCGACCAGGAATCGATCGCGCGCGAGCAGAAGGAGCGGGAAGAAGAGGAGCGCCGGAAGGCGGCGCGGGAGCAGGCCCGGCGGGAAGCCGAGGCCGCGGCGAAAGCCCAGGACGAAGCCGAGCAGGCGCTGGCCGGACTCGAACGCCGGGTGGCAGAAGCCGCCGACGACATCGCCGAATTTCGCGCCCGGCTCGCCGAAGCCACCGAGGCCGAACGCGCGCTGCGTGCCGAAGTCGTTGACGCGCGCAAGGCCGTCACCGCCGCCAAACGCGCCGCGAAAGCAGCCGCGAAACGCGCGACCGACACCGAGTAGCCGTGTTCGCCGCGTGCGAGGCCAACTCACCGACGCAGCGGGCCAACTCACCGACGCGGCGGGCCAACACGGCGACGTGGCGGGCGAACGCGCGTGGTCAGCGGGTGCGTTGGTAGGCGGCGACGACCTCGTCGCCTTCGGGGAGGCGTTCGATCACCGACGTGGCCACCTCGACCAGCCGGCGGCGGTTGCTGCGGGCGTACAGCCGGAGCGCCGTGAACGCGACGTCCACCGCGATACCCAGCCGTTCGGCCAGCACACCCTTCGCCTGCTCGATCGTGATCCGGCTGGTCAGCGCCGTCTGCAGCTGCTCGACGAGCACCTCGTGCCGGCGCAGGGTGCGCTCGTGCAGGATGCCGATCGTCGCGATGTCGGTGAGCGCCTGGCCCACGCTCAGCTGGTCCGCGTCGAGCTCACCCGTCTTGCCCGCGAACAGGTTCACCGCGCCGACGATCTCGTTCCGCAGCCGCATCGGGAGCGCGGTCACCGACGAGAATCCCGCCTCCTGCGCCGCCTGCGCGAACACCGGCCAGTGCGGCGCCTTCGCGAGGTCCGGGGCCTGCACGGCGCGCCCCTCGCGATAGCAGTCGATCGCCGCGCCCTCGTGGTTCTGCAGCTGCATGAGCTCGAGCAGGCGCACCTGTTCCCCGGAGGCGGCGACGACGTTCAGCACCCCGTGCGTATTGGCCAGCAGTAACCCGGCCGCGTCGACCGCGAGCAGCTCCACACAGCGGACCGTGAGCAGATGCAGGAATTCGATCAGGTCGAAGTCGGCGACCAGGGTGTCCGCGAGTTCCACGAACGTTCTCGTCACCCGAGCGTCGGGCACACTCATCGGTGCTCCCCTTCGGACTTGTCGTTGGCGGCGAACCGGAGACGACGTTGCACGACTGCCCTCGCCACCTCCCCCAGCCGCTCACCGTGAGCGTATGCGTGTGCGCGCAGTCTGACCATGGCATCTCCTACCGGGACCCCGAGCTGGACGGACACCATGCCGGCGGCCTGGTGCAACTCGGCGCCCTGGCCGAGGAAACCGTCCTCGCCGGTGCCGCCCGCCCTGCTGTCCAGGATGACCGCCAGCGCGGCGTCCGCGCAGATCATCGCGTCGGCCAGTGGACCAGGCGCCAGCTCGCCGGGCTCCGGGCGGTGGAGGTCCAGCGCACCCACCCGCACCGCACCGATGCGCAGCGGGATGGAGAACTGCGCTTTCACCCCCGCACGAAGGGCGTCGGGCACGTAACCCGGCCAGCGGGCCCGGCTCCGTGCGTCCGCGAGATCCGGTACGAGCACCGGTTCGAATCCCGCGGCCGCATCGACCGCGGGACCTTCTCCCGATGTGGTCTGCAGCTCTACCAGCTCCTCGCCGACTGGGTCCGTTGCGAACACCAGTTGCCCCACTTGCAGGGTACTGGTCGAAAGAAATGCCGCGACACCGGTCGAGGTCGCTTCGGCGCAGGCCAGGCATACCTGACGTAGCGAAATCGGAACACCTTCGCGGTGCGCGAGACCGACGATGGACGCCCAGATCCTGGCCGCCCTGTCCTCGTTCATTTCGTGCGTACCGCCTCGGGGCTCTCTGACCAGGTGCCTGAAGAATACCCAGAGTTGAGTGCCCGGTCCGGAAGAAGCCCCAGGTTGAACCGCCTTCACCGGTTGCGGTCCGATGTGGACAAGCACTAACGCCGGACCCCCGCGAGCGCCGAATCGGCAATCAGGCGGGTCACGGTGGAAATCAGCTCCACCCGTGCCCGCGGTTCCAGCTCCGCCGCCAGGTCTTCCAGCGCCGCCGTGACTTCCTCGTGCACGGCGCGCGCGACCCGGTCGCCGTCCCGGGTCAGCTCGACGAGGCAGGCCCGGCGGTCCTGCTCGTCGGTCACGCGGGCGATCAGCCCGCGCCGCTGCACACGGTCGGCGAGCCCGGTCATGCTGGACTTCTCCAGGTTCAGCGCGTGGCTGAGCTCGGACATCCGCGCCGGGCCGTCGATGAGCAGGCACAGCAGCTGCGCCTGCTGCGGGGTCAGCTCGTGCCGGCGGCTCATCTCCGTGAACGTGCGCTGCACGAGATGGGACAGCCGCACCAGTGCCGCCGCGAACCCGATCGTCTCCACGCGCCGAGTGTACTTGACTCCAGTTCGTAGTACGAACTAACTTGATTCGTACTACGAACTAAGGAGCGGACCATGGAACCCAGCGTGACCGTCGTGGGCGGTGGCTATGGCGGCGTCGCGGTCGCCAAGGCACTCGACCCGGTCGCCGATGTCGTCCTCGTCGAACCGCGCGACACCTTCGTGCACACCGTCGCCACCCTGCGGGCGCTCGTCGATCCACAATGGACCGATCAGATCTTTCTGCCGTATCGGCGTTTGCTCACCCGCGGCCGGGTCGTGCGCGACACGGCGACGAGCGTTGACGAAACCGGGGTCACCCTGGCGTCCGGCGCTCGCCTGACGCCCGATTTCGTCGTGCTGGCAACGGGTTCGGGCTACCCGTTCCCGGCGAAGATGGATGCGCCCGACAGTTCCGGTGCGACGGCGCGGATCCGCGAAACGCACGCCGCACTCGCCCCGGCCGAACGCGTGCTGCTGCTCGGCGCCGGCCCGGTCGGGCTCGAACTGGCCGGTGAGATCAGGGCCGCCTGGCCGGAAAAGTCGATCACGATCGTCGACCCGGCGCCGGACATCCTGTCCGGTCAGTTCTCCGGGGAGCTCCGCGCGGAGCTGCGCCGCCAGCTCGACGAGTTCGGCATCCAGCTGCTCCTGGGGACGTCGTTGCGCGAGCAGCCGCCGGTGGAATTCGCCGTGGCCAAGACGTTCACCGTGCTCGCCGGCGACGGGAGCGAGCTCACCGCGGACATCTGGTTCCGTTGCTACGGCGTCGTTCCGGCCACCGGCTACCTCTCCGGCGCGCTCGCCGCGGCGCGCCGGCCGGACGGGCATGTCGAGGTCACCGGCCAGCTGCGGTTGCCAGGGCAGCACAACGTCTTCGCGATCGGTGACCTGACAGCGCTTCCCGAAGCGAAGATGGCCAGGGCCGCCGCCCAGCACGCCGCCGTCGTCGCGGCCAACATCACCGCGCTCGCGAACGGCGGCGAGCTGATTTCCTACACACCGCCGCCGCCCGGTATCTCGTTGCCGCTGGGCCCGGCCGGTGGCGCTTCCTACTCCGAGGACCGAGGTTTCCTCGGTCCGGAAGGCACTGCCGAGGCGAAGGGCAGGCACCTGCGCCTCGACGCCTACCGGGAGTTGCTGGGACTCACCGGGAATTCCTGAAGAACGGCGTCCGCGACCGCCGCGTGATGGCGGACGGCGGCGGCCTGCCCGCGCACGCTGTCGGTCAGGTAGGCGTACACGAGGTCGCGGTCCGGGTCCGCCCACGCGACGCAGCAGTTGCTTCCGTTGTGGCCGAACGTGTTCGGGCTGCTCAGCCGCCCCAGCGGGCTGAGCGTGTCGCGCGGGCCGCCGAGCTGGAACCCTTGTGACCACCGGATAGGCAGCCTGACGTACCGGTCGACTTCGCCGTCGCTGGACGGGATGCGGGCTTGCTCGATGCTCGCGGCGCTGATGATCCCGTCACCGCCGCGCAGCAGCATCCGGTAGAACGCGGCGAGATCCCTCGCGGTGGTGGAAATCCCGGCCGCCGGAATCACCGCGGCGCGGGCCGGCGGCCGGTTCAGGGTCGCGGCGACCGGACCGGGCGCGAGCACCGGCACGGCCCGCGGCCACAGCTCGCCGCGCAGGCCGAGATGGGTGTCGCGGACGCCGAGCGGGGTCAGCACTTCCGTCGACAGGACATCGCGAAAGGGGCGGCCGGTCACCCGTTGCACCAGTTCGCCGAGCATGAAACCGAACGCGAGGAACTGGTAGGCCGGAACCGCGCCGGCGGGCCAGCGCGGCCGGGCGCGCTCGATGCGGCGAACCGAGCGCCGCCAGTCGGTCATCGCGAGCGCGTCCCCGAGCGCCGAGCCCCCGGTGGCCAGGCCCGACCGGTGCTGCAGCACCTGCCGGATCGTGATGCCGTCCTTGCCGCGGCGGGCGAACTCCGGCCAGTACTTCGCCATCGGCGCGCCGAGGTCGAACTGCCCGCGCTCGGCGAGCAGGTGCACCAGGACAGCCGTGTACGGCTTGCTCGCGGAGAAGATCCAGAAAAGCGCGTCCGGCGCGCAGCCGAACGACCGGTCGAGCAGCACCTCGTCGCCGCGCAGTACGCACAGCTGCGCGACGCGGCCTCGTTGTTCGACGAGTTTCACGGCCGCGTGCAGGCTCATGCGAGGAGACTATCGTCGGCCCATGGCCGAGATACTCAACGTCAACGGGGTCGAACTGGCTGTCGAGACCTTCGGTGAACGGCGCGATCCGGCGATCCTGCTGATCGGCGGCGGCGCCGCGGCGATGGACTGGTGGGACGCGGACCTCTGCCGCCGGCTCGCCGCGGGCATGCGGTTCGTCATCCGGTACGACAGCCGCGACACCGGCCAGTCGGTGCACTACCCACCCGGCAAACCGGGTTACGGGTTCCCGGATCTGGCCGCCGACGCGCTGGGCATCCTCGACGCGTTCGGCGTCGCGCGGGCGCACGTAGCCGGGATCTCGATGGGCGGCACGGTCGCGCAGCAGCTCGCCGTGCACCACCCGGACCGGTTGCTGTCCTTGACATTGCTGTCCACCACCGCGGGCGGGCCAGGCCTGCCGTCGATGTCCGCGGAGGTGACCGAATTCTTCGCGACGGCCACGCAGCCGGACTGGGCCGATGACGCGGCGGTGGTCGAGTATCTCGTCGACGCGGAACGGCATTTCGAGACGCCCGAGTACTTCGACGAGGACCAGGTACGGGCGCTCGCCGGACAGGTGGTGGCCCGCTCGAAGAACTTCGCCAGCGCGCAGAACCACGCGTTCCTCGAAGGCGGCGAGCCGGTGCGCGACCGGCTCGGCGAGATTGAGCTGCCGACGTTGATCATCCACGGCACTGCCGACCCGATGTTCCCGTACGGCCACGCCGAGGCGCTGGCGCGGGCGATCCCGGGCGCGGAACTGTTGCCGCTCAACGGAGTCGGGCACCAGCTGCCGCCGCGATCGTGGTGGGACACGGTGGTGCCCGCCGTGCTGCGGCACACGTCCGGCGGCTGGGACGCGCAGGCAGACCGGCTCGCGGCGCGCTCGCTCGAGAACGGCGATCCGACGGGCTGGTTCGACCGGTTGTACTCGGCGGGTGTCGCGGGCGAGGTCCCGATGCCGTGGGACCGCGCCACCGCCACTCCCCCACTCGTCGACTGGGCCGGGGAACGGACCTTCGAGCCGGGGCGCGCCGTGGTCGTCGGGTGCGGGCTCGGTGCGGACGCCGAGTTCCTCGCCAGGCTCGGTTTCACCACGACGGCGTTCGACATCTCGCCGACCGCGGTCGACACCGCACGCGGCCGCCATCCGGGATCCACAGTGGACTACCGGGTGGCCGATCTGCTCGACCCGCCAACGGAATTCATCGGCGCCTTCGATCTCGTCGCCGAGATCTTCACCGTGCAGGCGATGCCGCGGACCCACCGCGCGGTCGCGACGGCGAACGTGCGCCGGCTGGTCGCGCCGGGCGGCACGCTGCTCGTCATCGCCTCGCGCGGCGACGGTGACGAAAGCGGGCCGCCGTGGCCGCCCACCCGCGAAGAGATCGAAGCCTTCGCGGGTGACGGCCTCGCGGTGGTGCGGATCGAGCAATCGGACCGCTGGCGCGCCGAATTCCGCCGCCAGGCGTCAGCCGGCACGCCGAAATAAAAGGCCGGGTCAGCTGACCTGGCCGTAGTTGACGATCTTGCCGTTGTCGACGCGGTAGCTCCACACGGGAGTCTCGGACAGCTCGCCCTTGTCGTCCCACTTGAAGTGCTTGGTCAGGCCCTGGCCGTCGTAGTTCTTCACGAAGTTCAGCAGCCCGGCCCGGTCCTTGATACCCGAGTCGATGCCCTTGAGCAGGATCGTCGCGACGTCGTAGCCCTCGGGCGAGTACGTGCCCGGGTCCGCGCCCTCCAGCTGCTTGAACGCGGCGGTGAAGTCGTTGAAGTTGTCCTCCGGGACGCACGGGCAGGTGAAGTAGGCGTTGTTCGCGCCGGCACCGGCACCCTTGAGGAACTCGGTGTCCTTCACGCCGTCGGGGCCGACGAACTTCGCGGTGACGCCCTTGTCGTTCAGCTGCTGGGCGAACGGCGCCGCCTCCGGGTAGTAGCCCGAGTAGAAGATCGCGTCCGGGCTCTCCGAGGACATCTTGTTGACCACGGCGGAGAAGTCGGTCTGACCGGTCTTCACCTTGTCCGTGCAGCTCGCCTTCGCGCCGAGCGCCTGCGTGACCTGGTTGGCGAGCCCGATGCCGTATTCCGAGTCGTCCTCGACCACGCAGATCTTCTGCGCGCCGAGCTTCTCGGTCATCAGCTTGACTGCGGCCGGGCCCTGCACCGAGTCGTTGCCGACGGCGCGGAAGAACGTCTTCCAGCCGTTCTGGGTCAGGCCGGGGTTCGTGGCGACCGGCGTGACGCTCACGAGGCCGGCCTGGTTGAACAGGTTGCCCGCGGCCTTCGACTCACCGGAGAACGGCAGGCCGACGACGCCGATGATGTCGGCCTCGGCGATCGCCTGGGTGACCACACCGGGCGCCTTGTCGGGCTTGCCCTCACTGTCGAACCGCTTGAGCGTGACCTGGCAGTTCGGGTTGGCCGTGTTGTGCTGCTTCACCGCGAGATCCGCGCCGCGCAGGGTGTTCTGGCCGAACGCGGCGCTGTTGCCGTTGATCGTGCCGATGTAGGCGATCGAAACGCCCGAGCAGACGGCCTTGCCGTCACCGGCGGGGTTCGCCGCGTTCGCGGCGGCCGTCGGTGCCGCGGCCGAGCCGTTGCCGCCGGCCGAAGACGCGTCGCCGCCGCGCGCGGCACAGGCGCCCAGCACCAGCGACGCGGCGGCCGCCAGTACCAGCACGCGGCTGATTCGTGTAGCAGACATCGTTCCTCCGCAAAGACAAATGAGCGGGACGAGCGCATTTCGGGAAGGTGATCGCCCCCAGTGGCGAAGCCAGTATGCACATGTCCCCGATTGGTGGAATATCCGGATCACCCTTTCCCGCCCGGGAAGGTTTCCGTGTCCGGCGCGCGGGAGGGGTCAGCCGGGGGGCACGCCGAGTTCCGCCGCCAGCCGCTCGGCGGCCTCGTTGCCGATCTGTCCACAAAGGACCAGTGCGTCGTGCCGGTGATCGCGCGCCGCCGCGTGATCACCGGAAAGCTCCAGCACCGCGGCCAGTTCGGCGAGGGTCTGCGCCCGCTCCCAGCGCGTGAACGGTTCGGTGAACTCGCGGAGTGCGACCCGCAGGCCTTCGATCGCAAGTGGATAGTCGCCGGCCCCGCGCCACGCCTTGCCTTCCGCCAGCGCGGAATCGGCGGCACCGGTCAGGTCACCCGACTCCGCGGCCAGCGTGCGCGCGGTGTGGTGCGCCCCGGCGGCCGCCGGCCAGTCCCCGGTCAGCGCCAGATCCGCCCCGATGTGCCGGAAGATCCCGGCCCGGAAGGTCAGATAGGTGCCCGGGTTGGTGTCGCCGCGATGCAGTTCCATCTCGGCGAGGATCTGCCGGTGCACGGCCAGCGCCTCCTCGGCCTTGCCGAGCGCGCGCAACACCTGGCCGAGCCCGGCGCGAATGGACCAGTGCGCGGACCAGAACCCCATCTCGACGGACGCCGCGGCGGCGGGCCGGATGTGCTCGAGCGCCTCCTGCGCGCGGCCGAGCCGCATCAGCACGGCACCGAGGTACGCGAGCGCCCAGGTCTCCTCCGCCCGGTTGCCGATCTCGCGGGCGAGCGCGAGCGCCTCCTCGTGCCGCGCCAGCGCGCTTTCCGCGTCCAGCAAGCACATGTACCGCGCCCAGCCGACGAAGTTGAGCAGCTTGGCCTCGGCGTGCCGGTCCACGAGCTCGCGCGCGGCCGCGACGCCGAGTTCGAACACCTCGTCCCACGGGTACTGCCGCTGGCGCACGTCGGAGTACCAGTGCATCGCCTCGGCCACGTCGATCACCCGGCGCCACTCACCCTCGGCCACCGCCGTCCGGTACGCGGCAAGCCAGCCCGAAGCCTCCCGGTCCAGCCAGCGCCCCGCGTCCTCGCGCGAGGAGTACCCGCCGGGAACCGTGATCGCCTCCGGGAAGAACCACCTCGCGGCCTGGCACGCGCTGTCGAGCAGGTGGCACACCACCGCGCAGTGCATGTCCCCCTGCTCGCCGGGCTCCTCCTCGGCGGCGAGCCGCTCGGACGCGAACAACCGGATCAGGTCGTGGTAGGAGTAGCGGCCGTCCTCCGCCGAGGTCTGCAGGAGGTTCGCGTCGACCAGCTCATCGATGTACAGCCGGACCTGCGCGTCGGGCAGACCCGTTGCCACAGCGGCGATTTCCACCCCGAAGTCCGGGCCCGGGATCAGCGCCAGCCGCCGGAACACCAGGCGAGCCTCGCCGGTCAGCCGCCGATGTGACATCTCGAAGGCGGAACGCACTCGCAGATCGCCGGCGGACAACGCGGCGAGCCGGGTGCCTTCGTCGCGCAGCAGTGACACCAGATGGCTGATCGTCCAATGTGGCCTGCTGGCCAGCCGGTTCCCGGCGATCCGCACCGCGAGCGGCAGGTTTCCGCACAGCTCGGCCAGTTCCGCCGCCGCCTCCGGCTCGGCCCGGATCCGGTCCGCGCCGATGATCGTGCCGACCAGCGACGCCGCGTCCGTGCGGCTCAGCGCGGTCAGCCAGATCCAGCGGCCCGACTCGAGTCCCGCGAGCGCGCGCCGGCAGGTGATCACGGTGAGGCAGCCGGTGGTCCGGGCGAGCAGCGGGCGCAGCTGGGTCTCGTCCGCGGCGTTGTCGAGGAGGATCATCGTGCGGCGGCCGGCGAGCAGCGAGCGGAACAGGCCCGTCTGCTCGGCGACGGTCAGCGGGATCTGCTGCACCGGCACGCCCAGCGCACGCAGCAGCAGGTCGAGCGCGGCGCGCGGGGTGACCGGCTGGTCGTCCATACCACGCAGGTCGATGGAGAAACAGCCGTCGGGAAACTCCTCCCGCAGCTCGTGCGCCGCGGTCGCGGCGAGCGCGGTCTTGCCGACACCGGGATGTCCGACGACGGAGACGACCACGCCGCCAGGGGTGTCGGGGGCCGCGAGCGCGGCCGACCGCAGCCGGTCCAGCTCGGCGGCCCGGCCGACCAGCCCGGACACCGCCGTCGGCAGCAGGGCGACCGTGCCGGTCAGCGGCGTGGACCGCGCACCGCGCAGACGCCCCTGCCGGGCGCTGTCGAGGAAAAGGGTAAGTTCCGCACCGGTCAGGCCGAGCGCGTCGGCGAGTGCCTCGGTGGATCGGCGCTGCGCGGCACGGGCCCGGCCGCGCTCCAGGTCACTGAGCGCACGGACGCTCATGCCCGAGGCTTCGGCCAGCTCCGCCTGGGTCAGCCCGGCGTCGCGGCGCAGGCTCAGCAGGAGCTCTCCGAAGGCCGGCTCTTCGGCAGCGGTCGTCTCGCTCACCACGTCATTAAACCGGCAGAACTTACGGGCGGGAAAAACTGCTGGTCATTCTTCCTGGCAGCGACCGGGTCGTCGCGGTTACCTGGCCTCATGTCAATCGGTATAGCCCGTATGGAGGACACGGGCACCAAACAACCAGCATTCGGCCAGCTCACCTCCGCGGTGGCCGTCGGCGTGCTCGCGGCCGACCCGCTCCTGCGCACGGGTCTGCTCAGCGCCCTTCGCGGGCAGCCGGGTGTCCGGCTCGTCGACGGCAACCAGGCGAGTGTGCTGGTCGCCGTGACGGACAACATCCGGACCCTCCCCTATCTCGTCGGTGATGCCGCCCGGCACGCCCGCCTGGTCCTCGTCGCGGACCCACCGCAGCCGGGCGATCTGTGGGCGGCGATCGAGAGCGGTCTCATCGTCTTCGTACCACGCAAGGAGGCAAGCACCGAACGGCTGCGCCGCGCGATCAGCGACGCGCACCAAGGGCGCGGGCACCTGCCGCCCGAACAGCTCGGGCAGATGCTGCAGGGCCTGGCCCGGCTGCACCGGGAAGTGCTGGTGCCCAACGATCTCACCCCGACCGGGCTGTCCAGCCGCGAGGTGACCGTGCTGCGGCTGCTCGCCGACGGACAGGACACCGCCGAGATCGCGGCCGAAATGGCGTATTCCGAGCGCACCGTGAAGAACATCCTGCACAAGCTCACGAGCAGGCTCGGCCTGCGCAACCGCACGCACGCCGTCTCGTACGCGTTGCGTCACGGCCTGATCTGAAGGCCGTAGCCGAAACTGGGGAGAGACTTCGGGTGGTCCTTTGTAGATCACCCGAACCCGGCGGGCACCGGCGTTTACCGCGGTGACATGGCGCACTACTCTCGGTAGGTCAGCTGACCACACCTTCTGCGAGGCAGCCCATGTCCGGTGCACCGCCCACCCCATCACCGAGCCAGGCCCCCGTCGGAGTGGATCCGACGAGGCCGAGTATCGCCAGGATCTACGACGGTTTTCTCGGCGGCAAGGATCACTACGAAGTGGACCGGGCCGTGATGCGGAAGATCAGCGAAGCGGTCCCGGAGGCGGTGGACATCGCCAAGGGTAACCGGGGGTTCCTCAACCGCGCCTGCCGTTTCCTCGCGGCGCAGAGCAAGATCGAACAGTACCTGGACTGCGGCTCCGGCCTGCCCACGGCGGAGAACACGCACCAGATCGTGCAGCGCAGCAATCCCGACGCGCGGGTCATTTACATGGACAACGACCCGGTGGTGCTCGCGCACGGGCGCGCGCTGCTGGAAGAGAACGAAAACGTCCACATGGCCGAGGCGGATATCTTCAACCCGCCCGCCGTGCTGCAGCACGAGATCGTGCGCAAGCATCTCGATTTCACGGAGCCGATGGTGCTGCTGCACGTCGGCACCCTGCACCATTTCGAGGGCGACGGCGGGCCGGCCGTGATGCAGGAGTACATCGACGCGCTCGCGCCGGGTTCGTACGTGGTGTTCTCGCATTTCTACGACCCGCAGGTGCCCGAACTGACCGCGCTGGCGAAGAAGATCGAGAACATCCTTGTGCACGGCCCGATGGGCGCCGGCCGGTTCCGCACCGAGGACGAGATCCTCGCGATGCTGCCGGGTCTGGACATCGTGAAGCCCAACGCCACGACCGAACCGGGCCTCGTGGTGTGCGACGAGTGGTGGCCGGACGGCCCGCGCCTGACCCCGATCAGCACTGCCGGGCACTGCATCGCCGGCATCGTCGCCCGCAAGCCGTAGGCTCTCGCGGTGGATTACGAGGGGACGGACGAGTTCCGCGGCGCGCGTTTCCGCGATTGCGATCTGCGCGAACTCAAGGTTCCGCCCAGATGACGGTCGCCGCCTAGATCCGTTCGATCGTGTCCCATATCGCGCGATGATCATCAGCCGTGCGCATTTCCCGCAATCGCACACGCTCTGGATGTCGCTTGTCGAGTTCGTTCGAGACGAATTCGGTGACAACGCCTTCCGGACGAGCGCGTCGACGACGAGTGGTCGTTCACGGAAACCTTGCGGCACCTGGTTTTCGCGACCGACGCCTGGGCAGGCAGCGCCATCCTCGACCAGCCGGCGCCCTTTCACCACTTGGGTCTCCCGCCCTCGGAATACCCCCGGGACGAAGCACCGCCGTCTTTCGCAGAAGTACTGGCCGCCCGAACGGACCGGATGGCCGTGGTACGCAGGATCGTGGACAATTTGACGGACGCCGAACTGGAACGGATCTGTATGCGCCGCCCGTCGCCCATGCATCCAGAAGAACCGCGAACCGTACGAAAATGCCTGCGCGTAGTGATGAACGAAGAAATCGAACACCACAGATACACCACAAGAGACCTGGCAAAACTGGAACAACGCCACTAAAAACGGGAACCCGGCAACGAAACGTAACCACCAGAGCAGCCCACCCACACCTCCCCCAACCCCGATAGAAAGCCGCCCTAGCGGTTGGCGCGTCGTGTCAAGGGTGACCGCGCCAGCGGTCATCGCGAAGCGACGCCGAAGGCGCCCTTGACTCGGCGTGCCAACCGTTAGACGATCGGCGATCGGGGTGGGCGACAACCCCAGACCCCGGCGCGGAGCGCCGGGAACCCTCGCGCGGAGCGCGAGGGAAAAAGATCAAAAGATGCCTCGCCGGCGGGCTGGCTCCGGGATGAGGGGGCCCAGGGGATCTCACCTTGGGTGGGTGGTTGAGTTGGGTGGTCATCCCGTCGCCTGCGGTTTTCATTTATCACTTTTCCTCAGGGCCGCAAGCTTTGTGTTCTTGGCCGCCGGACCCGGCGCAGGTTGCGGCCCTGACGAAAAGTGATCGTTCCTGTTTCAGGCGACGGGATGACCACCCAACTCGGGCCGTGGGCTTCCGCCTCTCCCGTTCCTGCCGTCTGCTCTGCTAACAGACGAGCCTTACGACGAAGCCTTCGTCGTCCTGGTACATCGAGACGTGGCGGCAGGTCTGGTGTGCCAGCCATAGTCCTACCCCGGCTGACCGGCTGTCCCTTGTGGCTACCAGGCCCGTGAATGGATCGGCGGGACCGTCGCCGCCATCGGTGATCGTTGCGACCGCACGAGCCGCGCCGCACCAGAGGCGCAGGCGCACGGGTGGTTTCCCGTGCACGCGGGCATTGGTCACCACCTCGCTCACGGCCATTACGAAGTCCTCGGCCCGCGTGGGGTCGATCGCCGTGGAGCCGAGTGCGGTGCGGACGGTCTGCCGCGCATCACCGGCGCTGGGATCGGTCAAATCCGCCACCGGCGAACCGGCCTCGGGCTCCGGGCGCGGCGCGTCACGCCAGGAACCCAGAAAACTCACGGGATCCCGGTAATCCTCGTTGTACACATGCCCGTCCCGCGTCGCCAGCCACGGGTGCGTGCACAGCACATCGGCCACCGCGTGTTCCGGTGTGCTCCGGGTGTCATACGGACACAAACCCCATAATGGGAAATCGTCGTAGGCGTGGTTGACCACCGCTTCGTAACGCGCCCACCAGTCCCACGGTTCACCGGGAACGGGCGCGGGTACCTCGCCGACCGCGCGGATCCGGGTGGCGCCCTCGGCAAGGCACCCGGCGAACAGTTCCCGTGATCGCCGGATCGCGACCGCGGGCCGCGGATACTGCTCGTCGGCGGGAATGATCGTCAGCTTCGCCGGATCCATCGCGCCGCACAAAAGCTTCTGGTGCGCGGGCCGCAGCGCCACCAGCGCCGGTTCTCCCAGCGCGATTCCGGCTTCGAGAAAAGGCACCAGAATATCGAGAAATTCGTCGTCTGAAGAATACAAGGCGGCCTCGTGTAAGCACCCACCCGGATTCCGCATACCGAACAGGGTATCCGTCATACCGGAACCCACCAATTCAGGATGGCCCGCCCGTCCACATAATTCACCTCACCGTCGCCGTGGCGCAGCCGTGCCCGCTCCCCCAGCGCTTCGAGCGACGTCACGGAAGCCGGCTCGGGACCGGTCACCCGCAGCCGGATGACACCGTCGTCCCTGGTCAGGCCGATTGCCACGGGATCGGTCGCGCCGGGGGTGAGCAGCACGCCCATCGCCTCGGTCAGCACGTCCAGCACCTCGGCCACCACCGGCTCCGGCAGGCCCCGGTCCAGATCGCCGGTCAGCACCAGCTCCGGCACCGCACCGACCTCCGACTCCAGCTCGCTGACCAGGGTCTGCACCGCGAGCCCCAGCGCCGGGACGCTCAGCGCCGAGGCATGCCCGTAGAGCGACGAGCGCAGCTGGTTGATGGCCTGGTCGAGATCGCTGATCGCACGGGTGAACACCGCACTCGCGGCCGGAAAGCGCGCTGAGCCCGACTGGAGGGCGAGGCCGATCCCGAACATCCGCTTGAGCACCGTGTCGCCCAGCTCGTGGGCGATCCGGTCGGCTTCCTCGAGCCGGCCGAGCTGTTCGGAAGTCTCCGTGGCGCGGCCGATCTCATCCAGGATCCGCACCCTCATGGTCTCGACCGCCTGCCCCAGCTCCGCGATTTCCGCCGGGCCGCCCGCGTCGACCCGGCGGTCCAACTCGCCGTCGGAAACCCGCCGAACCTGCCCGAGCAACCGCCGCAGCGGCGCGTCCAGCGAACTTCGCAGCAGGAGCACGACAATCGCGCCGAGCACCAGGGCAAGCGCGGCGCAGGCGATGGTGATCAGGTTGGTCGAGTTCTGGGCGGCGGTCGACTGCTGCAGCCCGGCCGCGGTCAGCTCGTCGATATGGGCCTGCAGGTCCGTGAGCCGGGCCCGCACCACATCGAACGACATGCGGCCGACCTGCGCGTTCGCCGTGACGTCGAGGGTGCCGTCGCGAGTGCCCGCGATACCCGGCTCGATCGACTCCCGCTGCCAGGTCTCCGCGGCCGCGTCGACACCGTCCACCAACGCCAGCGAACGCTCGTCGAAGGACAGCAGCTCGCGCAGGCGCTGCTCCTGGCGCGCGACATCGGCCCGGCCGGACTCGTACGGCGCGAGGAACTGTTCGTCGTGCGTGAGCATGAAACCGCGGACGCTGGTCTCCATGTCGACGTAGTCGTGGCTGAGCACGGCCGCCGACTGCTGGGCGGGCCGCAGCGATTCGCGGACGTGGTTGCCCACCGACGTCGCGTAGAGCCGGGATGCCGTCGTCACCACGGCCGAGACCACGACCAGCAGAAGCAAACCGCCGACAAGTGCGTACACCCGCCAGCGCAAAGTCCGCGGCCACGCGTGCGAGAGCACGGTTGATGGTACCGCCGAAAAGGCGAACACGGGACCAATCACAACAAACCACTTCTGCCACGCCAATGGACGCTGGATTCCACCGGGTCGCGTTGTCTAGAATTCGGGCTCCGTGACTACGTCAGATCGAAAGATTTCCGTGTGACAGTTCCTCCGGTGGCCCGGACTCCGACCGGCCGCAGGTTCCAGCTCGCCGCGCTCCTGCGGCACCTGCGCGAGCAACGGGGCCTGACCCAGGAAGAGGTCGGCGGGCTGATCTGGCCCGGCACCTCGCCGCGCAGCGTGCAGAACAAGATCACGCGGCTGGAGAACGGCGACGGCGGGATCAGCGAGGACGATCTCTACGCGCTGCTGAAGGCATACGGCACAACGAACGGCGTCGCGCTCGAACTGGCGTTGCGGCTCAACACCGGCACCTCCCAGCGCGGCCGCTGGCGCGGGCCACGGGCGACCCATCCCGAGTCGTTCCGCCAGTACGTCGATCTCGAAGAGGACGCCGAACTCATTCGGCTCGTCGGCGTCGAAGAGATTCCCGACATATTGCGGAGCGAATCGTATCTGCGCGTCGGCGCGCCGGCGGAGGAAAACCTGGTCGCGATTCGCGAGCGGCAGCGCGTGCTGTCCCGGGAAGAATCGCCGGAAGTGTACGTGGTGCTGAGCGAATCGTGCGTGCGCCGAATCCGCGGGAATTCGCGGGTGATGGCCGGCCAGATCGAGCACCTGCTGCGACTGTCGGCCCGGCCCAACATCACCCTGCAGATGGTGCCGTTCGACCCACCGCCGGGCATGCCGGTGGACTCGGTGCCCGAGCGGTTCGCGTTGCTGCGGCTGACCGCGCCCGGTGTCATCGGGGAGTTCCGCCGTCACCTGGACTTCGCCTTCACGTTGGTGGGCGGCCGCCTCTACCCCGACGACAATGTCCAGGCATACGAAAGACTGTGGCTCAACGCGACCATCGGTGCGCTGAGCCCCGACTCGACCCGGCGCTTCCTGCGCGAAGTACTACGCGGTTTCCGCGAAGGAGAATTTTGATGCCCGAAAGTCCCGAGCCCGCGGTCGCCGCCGCCGCCCGGGTGTACGACTACCTGCTGGGCGGCACGCACAACTACGCGGTCGACCGCGAGGTGGCCGCGCAGATGCTGCGTGCGTTCCCGATGGCCGCGGTCGGCGCCCGCTACAACCGCGAGTTCCTGCGGCGGCTGGTCCGGTACCTCACCGGCGCCGGGGTGCGGCAGTTCCTCGACCTCGGCTCGGGCATCCCGACCGCGGGGAACGTGCACCAGATCGCGCAGGCCGAGGCGCCGGGCGCGCGGGTGGTGTACGTGGACTACGAGCCGGAGGCCGTCCAGCTCGGCCGGGAACTGTTGAAGGGCAACGACTTCGCGACCACGCTCCAGGCGGACCTGCGCGACCCGGATTCCGTGTACGCCGCGCACGAGGTCCGCGAGCTGCTCGACTTCTCCCAGCCGGTGGCGGTGCTGTTGATCTCGGTGCTGCACTTCGTCACCGACGACACGGACGCGGTCGACCTGGTCCGGCGCTACCTCGCGCCGCTGCCGCCCGGAAGCTACCTGGCGCTGAGCCACCTCACCCAGGCCGGCGGGCGGATCGGCGCCCTGCAGGAGGAGTCCAGCCGGGTCTACAACAAGACGGTTTCGGAGAGCCTCGCGATCCGCGACCGCGCCCAGATCGGCGCGTTCTTCACCGGTCTGGACCTCGTCGAGCCGGGCCTCGTGCCGCTGCCGGACTGGCGTCCCGTGGACCCGGGCTACGTGCCGGACGAGGAGGACGCGCCCCGCCAGGTCGGCCTGTGCGCGGTCGGGCGGATTCCCCTGGACAAAGTGTCTGACATCTAGACTGACCGGGTGGAGACGGCCGACGCGATCCTGGACGCGCTCAAGGACCTGGTGCCCGGCCTGGCGGCGACGTTCGGCCGATCCTGCGAAGTGGTGCTGCACGACTACCGGCTCGGCGAGCGGTCGGTGGTCACGGTCGCGGGCGAGGTCACCGGCCGGCACGCCGGCGGCGCGACGAGCGAGATCGGACTGCGGATGCTCGCGCGGGGCGACGAGGCGAGCGCAGAGCTCAACTACGTCACGCGCACCCAGTCGGGGCGGACGGTGAAGTCCTCGACGCTGCCGCTGCGCGACGCGGACGGGCACGTGTTCGGCGCGCTGTGCGTGAACCTCGACGTGACCGCGCTCCGCCAGGTCGGCGACCTGCTGTCCGACCTGGCCGGGCTCGCCCCGGCGACGGTCCCGGCGACGACCTTCGCGGACGACTTCGACGAGGTCGTCGACGCCGTCGTCCGCGCGGAAGAACTGGCGCTGGCCAAGCCGGTGGACAGCCTCACCCGGCAGGAACGCCTGCGGCTGCTCAAAAACCTGGACGAGCGCGGCGTGTTCGCAGTGCGCGGCGCGGCCCCGCGCATCGCCGCACGACTGGGCATCTCGCGCGCCTCGCTCTACACCGATCTCGCGGAGTGCCGCCGCTAGGCGCTGTTTATAAGCGGCGAAGCCGCTCGCTGTGGGCCAGCAGCTTGCGCTCTGTTGCCGAAGGGTGGTGGTGGGCTGGCGGGAGGGGCCGCTACCCGCACCGCCACGCAAGCCACTTTCACAACACTCTCTAGCTGTCGAGCAGCGAAACCCCTAGGGGCGTCAGCGTGTGCAGCACCGTGTTGCGCTCGCGGCGGGTCGCGATCAGCCCGGCGGCGCGCAGGATCGACGTGTGCTTGCTCACGGCGGACGGCGTGACGCCGAGCCGGGCGGCGAGTTCCGAGGTGCTGCACCCGGCCGCGACGATGGTCAGCGCCGCCGCCCGGGTCGGGCCGAGGAGCGCCGACAGCGCACGGCTGGGCGCGGACGGCCGGACCGCGCGCCGCCGGACGGTCGGGGTCGATGCCGGGTATGCCAGGCGGACATGTCCTGCCGACAGCACGACTTCCGGCCGGGCCGCGAAATACGTCGGCGCGAGTAGCAGCCGCGCGCCGTCGAGCGTGACCGGTGTCTCCGGGGCCCCGGCCGTCAGCGTCGGCGAGGACCAGCGCAACGCCGGGCCGAGGCTGGCGAGCAACGCGTCGACACCCTGGTCCGCGAGCACCCGCGTGCGCAGTTCGCGGTCGGCCTCGACCTGCGCGCGGACGGCGTCCCAGTACGGCTCGATCGCCGTCGCGAAGTACGTCCGCATCACCTGTACCAGCCGCGGCAGCCCGGCCACACTGCCGCTGACCAGCGCCGAAGCCCAGCCGGGCAGGCCCGGTTCGGGCCGGTAACCCCGCAGGTCCGCGCGGAGCCGGGCGGGCGCGGTGGCCAGCACGGCCGCGAGCCCCGCGCCGGGATCGGCGAGGTCGGGCACGAGGAAGCCCGGTACGGATTCGCCGCCACAGAGCCATTCGAGCACCGGCATACCGTCCGGCAGGTGCGGGCGCACCCGCCGCCGCCACCAGCCGAACCCGTCGTCCGTGGCGAGCAGCCGGACGCTGGAAGCCAGTTCCCACAACGGGTTCACGGACGGGACGAGCCCGATCCGCGCGACATCACGCGGCTCCAGTTCGATTCGCACGCCGACGGTTCCTTTCGCACCGTCACGTCGACGGTATGAAATGAATCGCCGTCGTGGCCCGCCCGTTACACGTCTGAACGGGGCTTTTGAGCGTCCGGGAAATCTCCTCGACGCGATCCCCGCCCCGCAGGAGGATCTTGCTCGGAGATGCCGGTCGGGGCACGGGAAACGGCACCTCGACATCGGAAATGGGGACTTGATGCGTAATCTCAAGCGGTTGTTCGCGGCCGCGACCATGGCGGCCGGGCTGGCCTCGCTCATCGCGGCGCCCGCGGCCTCCGCGGCGACCACCGACACCAACTCGGTGCCGTCGATCGCGGGCCTGACGCTCAGGCCCGCTCACCTGCACAGCACCGCCAAGGCCGGTGCGATGACGGCCCAGGCCGAGGAGCCGGCGTACCTGCTCGGCCCGGTGTCGGACCAGAGCCGTTGCCTGGACGCCGATCTGAACACCATCGGCCGCAACGGCACCAAGGTGCAGCTGTGGACCTGCAACGACACGTCGGCGAACCAGGCGTGGTACATCCGGCAGATCCCCGAGGGCTACTACCGGTTCCAGAACGTCTACAGCGGCCGGTACCTCGACGCGGACCTCAACACTATCGGCCGCAACGGCACCGTCGTGCAGCTGTGGGACTACGTCGCCGGCGCGCGCAACCAGTGGTTCGCCGCTTCGGAGATCCCGGAGGGCTACCTCCGGCTGCAGAACGCGGCCAGCGGCCGGTACCTGGACGCGGACCTGAACACGAAGGGCCGCAACGGCACCATCGTGCAGCTGTGGGACTACGTCGCGGGTGCGCAGAACCAGTGGTGGTTCTGAGCTGACGACCCGGAGCCGGGGTGCCGTGATCACGGCGCCCCGGCTCCGGGCGTTCCGGCCCCACAGTAGTGCTCGATAGGGTGAAATCCCCTAACCCCCTAAAGAGGACAGTGGCAACTCTGGGTAGAGATCGGGATCCATCCCCGATGTCCCCGCGCAAGTTGATCTCTAGGTTCGATCGGGTCGCGTGACGGTTTTTCCCCGCCGCGCGCGCGTCCCCCTTCCCCTAGATTGCGGAGTAACCGTTGTCCCAGACACTGCCTGACCTGGTGCTCAACCTGATCACCGACAACGCCTTCGGCTCGGAGTTCCTCGCGGACCCGACCGGCGTGCTGTCCGCCGCCGGCCTCACCGACATCACCGGCACCGACGTCTCCGAGGTCACCTCGCTGATCGCCGACCAGGTGCCGGCACCCGTGGCGGACGCGGTCGAGACCGGGCTCGCTTCGCTGCCCACCGACACCCTCGGCGTCAACGACATGAGCTCCGCGGTCGCGCAGCTGCAGACCGTCGCCGCGGTCGCCCAGGGAGTGCCCGACACCGCGTTCGGGACCCTGTCCGGCGTCACCGACACCGCGGGCGTTTCGGGCACCTTCGACGCCACCACGGACGGCCTCACCACGGGCGTGCTCGCCGGCACCCCGCTGGGTGACGTGACCGGTGCGCTCGCCGCGACGGCCGACGGCGCCCTCGGCACCGGCGTCGACTCGCCGCTGGGCACCTACGGCCTGTCCACCGACGCGCTGTCGCTGCCGGACTTCGGCTCGGTCAGCGACCTGGGCAGCACGCTCGACGCGGGCGCGCTGGGCGCGGGCAACCCGATGACCGACGCCACGGCGGACTACGCCGCCCAGGGTGCCGACCTCGCGGTCTCGACCGTCTCCAACGTGACGGACTACGCGGCCCAGGGCACGGACCTCGCCAGCTCGACCGTCTCCAGCGTGACGGGCCTGGCCGGCGACCACGTCTCCACCGCGGCCGCCGGCCTCGGCGGGACCGTCGCCGGTGCGGGCGAGGATGTCGCGAGCCACGTGAACTCGGTGACCTCGCTCGCCACCGGCGTCACGTCCAGCCTGCCCGTGGCCGTGCCGGTGCACCTGCCGGCCGACCTGCCGGTGCACGTGGTGGCCGACCTTCCGCAGCACCTGCCCGCCGCGCTGCCGGCCCTGCCGAACGTGCCGGACGCCGTCGACACCACCGTTTCGCACGCGAGCTCGCTGACCCACGCGACCTCGCTGACCGACTCGGTGACCCACGGCGGCCTCCTCGACACCGCCCACGCGGCTGTGCCGGAGGTCAGCGACGTCACCGGCGGCCTGCTGCACGGTGACCTCCCGCTCGGCCACTGAGCCGGAACCGGGTCCTCGCCGTCCCTCGGCGGGGACCCGGTGGGGGTGTTTCGCTGAACTCGATTGCCGCAACAAGGCGCGTCCTACCGCGACCCGTGGTTTCATAGTCCGAAACGCACTTACCTGATCCGCTTAACATGCGGCCAACCAGGTGGTGGTCTCGATACGGGCGGTAACCACGCGATGGAACTCGAGGGAGCGGGCACGACCGCGCTGCCCGCCCCTGTCCGGCATCTCGTCGGCCGCGTCCGCCAGGTCGAGTTGCTCGACGAGGTCGCCGGCGCCGAGATCGTCACCGTCACCGGCCCGCGCGGCATCGGCAAGACCACTCTGGTCGTCTGGTGGGCGAACCGGGCCCAGCGCCGGTTCCCCGGCGGCTGCCTCTACGCCGACCTGAACGGTACCGACGGCCATACCGAGGCCGTGCTGGCGTGCTTCCTGCGGCGGCTCGGCGTTTCCCTCGCCTCGACCGCGCCCGGCGAGCTGCCCGGTCTGTTCAAGATCGTCACCGAGACCAAGCGCGTCCTCGTCGTACTCGACAACGCGGCGTCGTCTCGACAGGTCGACGACCTTCGGCCCGCGCCGGGCAATGGTCTAGTGGTCACCAGCCGCACGCCCCTGCCCGGCCTCCCCGGCATCACGCTGCCCCTCGACGCGCTGACCATCGAGGAGTCACGGCGGCTGCTGAGCCTGCCCGCCGGTGTCGCCGACCGGCTCGCCGCGGATCCCGACGCGACCCAGCGCGTGATCCGGCTGTGCAACCGGCTGCCGCTGCCGCTGCGCCTCGCCGGTGATCAGCTGGCCGCGCGCAAGGACGTGACCATGGCCGAACTCGCGGACGAACTCGAAGCGGGTGGCTCGACCACTCGAATGGTTACGAGAATCGAGGTCGACGCGGGAGTATCGGTAGCCATGGACGCCAGCTACCGCACCCTGTCGCCCGAAGCCGCGCGGACCTTTCGGTTGCTGGGTAGCCAGCCCTGCGCCGGCCTGCACGTGTTCGCGATCGCCGCACTGGCCGGTGTCGACGTCCCCGACGCGCGGGCGGCGGTCGGCGAGCTGGTGCGGTACGGGCTCGTCGAGTTGAGCGACCAGCGTTACCGGCTCGTCAGCGCGCTCGGCGACTACGCGGCCGACCGCACGAGCAGTACGGAACTCGCCGAGGCGCGGCGCCGGCTGTTGCACTGGTACGTCTGCGCGACCGCCGTCGCGGGCCACGCGCTCGCGCCCGGCTGGGCCGGGCAGGCAATGGAGGTCGATACCACCGGGCTGACCCTGCCGGAGTTCGCCGGAACCGACCGCCGGGCGCCGGTTTCCTGGCTGGACAACGAATTCGCCGCCGCGCTCGCGTTGCTCCACGACGCGGAAGAGGAAAACTCCGAGGCGTGGCAGCTGCCGGTGCACTACCTGCCGTTCATGTACCTGACGAAGCACTGGGAGTTCTGCCTCGATTTCGCCCGCACAGCAGTGAAAATCGCCCGCCGGTCCGGGCTCGGGCTCGCGGTCGCCCGGAGCCTGCACGCGTTCAGCTGGGTGTTGCACGAGCTGAACCGGGACGCGGAAGCACGGCCCCATCTGGAAGAAGCGATGGAGCTGTACGGGCAGATCGACGACGCCCGCGGCCGCGCGCTGACCGCGCACATGTATGGCGAGGTGCTGACCGCGTTGCACTGTTACCCCGAAGCGCGGGATCAGCTGGAGGGCGCGCTCGCGCACTTCCGGCAGTCCGGCTGGCGGTTCGGCACGGCGATCGCGCTCGCCAGCATGGCCGCCACCCTCGAAAAGGAAGGCTGGACCGGGCCCGCGTTCGAGGCGGCCAGGGAGGCGTTGAAGATCTCCGGTGAGCTCGGCATCTGGCCGCTGGA
Organism: Amycolatopsis sp. GM8; assembly: GCF_021653975.1. GTDB lineage: Bacteria > Actinomycetota > Actinomycetes > Mycobacteriales > Pseudonocardiaceae > Amycolatopsis_E. The sequence goes on from NZ_JAJKFK010000005.1 coordinate 431,376, forward strand.
AAGCCGGTCACACCACCAACTCGGCCTGCTGCACCAAAGAAACGAAGAACCGCACGAAGCGATCGAGCAGTTCACGCAGGCACGCGACCTGCGCCGCGCGACGGGTGAACAGTGGGGCGAGGCGGACAGCCTGCTGAGCCTCGCCGAGGCACTCGTCATGCTCGGCCGACACGACGAGGCTCGCGACGCATTCCTCCAGGCCCGCCGGATCTTCAACGACCTGGACGACGCACGCGTCCTCGACGTCGACGCGGCACTGGCAAACCTGGACGTGTCGCGGAAGCCGGACGCATAAGCGCCGCGCCTCAACGGGATCCTGGCGCTGCCTGGGTCGCGGGCTCGAAGACCGGCAGCGACACGATCACCGTCAGGCCGCCGCCGGGAGTGTCCTCCGCGGTGATGCTGCCGCCCATCGCGTCGACGAAACCCTTCGCCACCGACAGGCCCAGCCCTAAACCCGCCCCGGGCCGGGGGTCGCGCGGATGCTGGAACGGCGTGAACAGGCTGTCCGTCGCGCCCTTGCGCACCCCGCGCCCGCGGTCGACCACCCGCAGCTCGACCGAACCGCCGTATGCGCTGGCCCGGATCGCGACCGCGGGTTCGCCGGCCGCCGAATCCCCGCGCGGCACCGGTTTGCCGTGGCGCAACGCGTTGTCGACCAGGTTCGCGATGACGCGTTCGAGCAGCCCGGCGTCGGCACGGGCGGGCGGCAGCCGCTCGTCCACCTCGACCTCGACCCCGCTGCGATCACGCAAACCGGACAGCGCCGAGCGCACGACGTCGAGGTAGCGGACGGGCGCCAGCCGCGGTTCGACGGCGCCGGTCGCGAGCCGCGACGAGTCGAGCAGGTTGTCGACCACACCACGCAGCCGGTCAGTCGATTTCGCAATGGTGTCAACGAGTTCCCGCGAGTCCTCGGCGGACAGGCGCAGCCGCGGATCGACCAGGCCGTCGACGGCGGCCCTGATCGACGTGAGCGGGGTGCGCAGGTCGTGCCCGAGCCCGGACAGCAGCGCGGTCCGCAGTTCGACGTTCTCCGCCTGCCGCCGCGCGTCGGCCGCTTCGGCGGTCATGCGTTGCTGCCGCAGCGCGAGCAGCGCTTGCCCGGCCGCGGCTTCCAGCGCGCGCTGGTCCGCGGCGGGCAGGTTCCGGCCGTTGAGCACGAGGTGCACGTCGGCCGTGACCGGCACGTCGACATCGCCCTCGTCGGGTTCGCGGCACGGGTCCAGGCCGGCGCACTCCGCGGTTTCCCAATGCCCGTCCCGTTTTTCCAGCAACGCGACCGACGTGAGGCCGAAGTTCTCCCGCACCTTCTCCAATAGGGCCGGCAACGGGTGCGGCTGCGCGAGCACGGTGCGCGCGTAGGACGACAGCAGCGCCGCCTCGGTCTGCGCGCCGGCCGCCTGCTGCGCCAGCCGCCCGGCGCGGTCCACCAGCAGGGAAACCATCACCGCGACGACGACCATCACCACCACGGCGACGATGCTCTGCGGCTCGCCGATCCGGAAACTGTTGTAGGGCACGGTGAAGAAGTAGTCGTAGAGCAAACCGGACAGTACGGCGGCGATCAGCGCCGGGCCGAGGCTACTTACCATCGCCACCACCACCGTCACGAACACGAACGCGACCGCGTCGGTGGCCTGCGAGAGGTGCCCGCGCAGCAGCACTCCGGCGAGCGTGATCAGCGCGGGCAGCACTACGGCGAGCGACCACCCAGCGAGCCCGGAACGCCGCGCGCGTCCGTCCCGGGCACTCCGGGTGCGACGCTTCCCGGCGGCCTCCTCGTGTGTGACCATGTGCACGTCGATATGACCGGACTCCTGCACCGTCGCGGCGCCGATGCCCTCGTCGAAGAGGCGCTTCCAGCGCGGCCGGCGGGACGTGCCGAGCACCAGCTGTGTCGCGTTGACGCCGCTCGCGAAGTCGAGCAGTGCTCTCGGCACGTCGTCGCCGACGACGGTGTGGAAGGTGGCGCCGAGGTCCTCGGCGAGCCGCCGATACTTCGCGACCGCCTGCGGTGACACGTCCGCGAGGCCGTCCGATTTCAGCACGTGCACGACCAGCAGATCACCGCCGGCTTTCGCGGCGATCCGCCGGGCGCGGCGGATGAGCGTCTCGCTCTCGCCACCGCCGGTGATGGCGGCGACGACACGTTCCCGGGCCTCCCAGGTTTCGGTGATCTCGTGCTGCGCCCGGTAGCGCTGCAGGGCCACGTCGACCTGGTCGGCCACCCACAGCAGCGCCAGCTCGCGGAGCGCGGTGAGGTTGCCGGGACGGAAGTAGTTGCCGAGCGCCGCGTCGATCTTGTGCGCGGGATAGACATTGCCGTGCGCGAGCCGGCGGCGCAGCGCCTCGGGGGTGATGTCGACCAGCTCGATCTGCCCGGCCCGGCGCACGACCTCGTCCGGCACGGTTTCGCGCTGCGTGATGCCGGTGATGCGCTCGACGACGTCGTTGAGGCTTTCCAGGTGCTGGATGTTCACCGTGGAGAGCACGGTGATACCGGCGTCGAGCAGCTCTTCGATGTCCTGCCAGCGCTTCTGGTGCCGCGAGCCGGGCATGTTCGTATGTGCCAGCTCGTCGACGCACACCACCTCGGGATGGCGCGCCAGCACGGCGTCGGTGTCCATCTCGGTGAACTCGGTGCCGCGGTACTCCACCGTGCGGCGCGGCACGATCTCCAGGCCCTGCAGCATTTCCGTGGTCTTGACCCGGTCGTAGGTCTCGACGTAGCCGACGACGACGTCGGTCCCCCGGTCGCGGCGGCGGCGCGCTTCGCCCAGCATCGCGTAGGTCTTGCCGACGCCGGGCGCCGCTCCGAGGTAGATCCGGAGCTCGCCCCGCGGGGGCGGCACCGACAGTGGTTCCATGTCGCCAGTGTGCGCCGCCCGCGATCACGGTTCGACACCTCAGCGGGCGGCGTACTCCACGGGGTCACCGGTGATGAACGCGGCCCGCCGGGTCACCGACACCGCGTGGTCGGCGAAGCGTTCGTAGTAGCGGCTGAGCAGGACGGCCTCCACGGCCGGGATCGTGCCGAACGTCCACTCCGGCCGGCCGACGATCGTGAACAGCGAGCGGTGCAGGTCGTCCATCTCCGTCTCCGCCTCGCGCAGGCCGCCGGTGAGCACCAGGTCGTGCGCGCGCAGGGTCGCGCCCGCGGCGACGGCGAGGCCGAACGCGAGCTCGCCCATCTGCCGGAACCGCGCGTGCAGGAGGTCGGGCACCACCGGCTCCGGATGGCGCCGCAGCACGGCGACCGCTACGTGATGCGCCAGGTCGCCCATGCGCTCGATGTTCTCGGCGGACCGCACGATCGTGACGATCGTGCGCAGGTCCGTCGCGACGGGTGCGTGCAACGCGAGCAGCACCTGCGCCAGCCGCTCGATCCGGGCCCGGTCGTCGTCCACCTCTCGGTCACCGGCGACGACCCGTTCGGCACCGGCGACATCGGCCGTGAGCAGCGCCGTGGTCGCGCCCCGCACCGCGGTCCCGACGCGATCGCACATGTCCGCGAGCTGGTCGACGAGGTCATCGAGCTGCTGGTGGTAGACGTCGCGCATCGTGCCGTCCCTTCGACTGGTCGTCACACGATGTAACCGGGTTTGGGCGCCGGCCGCCAGCGGTCGTCGCCCGGCTTAACGGATTTCTGTCACCTTCTGGGTGTCTACTGTGGACCCTCACACGCTGCGCAGCACCGAGACGACGGTGCCCAGCACGACGGCTTCGTCCCCGTCGATCACGTCGTAGGCCGGGTTGCGCGGTTCGAGGTAGACGTGCCCGTCGCGACGGCGGAACACCTTGACCGTGGCCTCGCCGTCGATCATGGCGGCGACGATCTGGCCGGAATGGGCTTCGGGCTGCTGCTTGACCACGACGATGTCGCCGTCACAGATCGCGGCGTCGATCATCGAGTCCCCGCGCACCCGCAGGCCGAACACCGTGCCGCGCCCGGTGAGCTCGCGGGGCAGGGTCAGCAGGTCGTCGACGTGCTCCTCGGCCGAGATGGGGGTGCCGGCGGCGATGTCGCCGACGACGGGCACGGCCACCGAGTCCGCGTCCGGCTCCCGCGTCGAGGGCTGAAGGAACATCCGCACGTCGATCGGCCGGGACATCGTCGCGCTGCGGCGGAGGAAACCCTTGTCCTCCAACGCCGCGAGATGCTTGGACACCGAGGAGGACGACCGCAGCCCGACGGCCTCGCCGAGCTGCCGCGTGTTGGGCGGGTACCCGTGGCGAACCACCCAGTCGCGGATCGTCACCAGGATCCGCTGCTGCCGCGGCGGCAGCGCCGAGGCGTCCAGGTGCTCGAACGCGTCAAGATCGTCGTAGGTGGTCATTCGGGGAATGGTAGTGATCAGCCCGCCCCGGGCCCGGGATCGGGGCCGATGGACCATGCGACGAACTCACCGGTGGCGCAGTGGATGGCACCAGCGAACGCGCCGTCGCGGAAGATAAAGGACTCCGCGGCCCGGCTCCTCGCCGTTGCGCGGGATCCGCCGAACACGCCGGCACCAGCGCGATCAGTGCTCGCCGACCGGGAGAAACCGTAGCCTCTGCAACATTTTCCGTTCACCTCTGTCGGTGAAACTCGTGCGTCGCTCTGAGGAGGGCTTACATGAAACGTGCAGGGGTTGTTGTCATCGCGGGTGCGCTCGCCGCGTCATTCGCGGCCGGGGGGACCGCCGAGGCCGGTGGTTACCATGTCCGCGCCGGGGAAGTGCTGCGGGGGCACACGCCGGGCACCGTGGTCGCGCATTCGTCGCCGGCACACGGTTCGCTCGAAATCGGCGCGGACGGGTCGTTCCGGTACGTGCCGAACCCGGGTTTCACCGGTACCGACACCTTTACCTACACCACCACGAACGCGGTCCGGCTCTACCCCACGGACCTGCCGCCGCTCGCGACGATCGGCGGCGTGCCGATCACCGGCGGCGCGTACGGCTCCTCGCTCGCCCCGGTGCCGGGCCGGGACGGCCAGTTCTACGGGCTGACCGACCGCGGCCCCAACGTCGACGGCCCGAACGGCGAGAAGGTCGAGCCCATCCCGGACTTCACCCCGGCGATCGGCCGATTCCAGCTGGTGGACGGGAAAGCCGTGCTGAAGCAGACGATTCCGTTGCGCGCCAAGGACGGCACGCCGTACAACGGACGCGTCAGCACCCAGGCGAACACCGGCGAGACGATCGTCGACCTGAACGGCAACGTGCTGCCCGCCGACAAGAACGGCTACGACTCCGAAGGGCTGGTCGCGCTGCCGGACGGCACGTTCTGGGTGTCGGACGAGTACGGCCCGTTCATGACGCATTTCGACGCGCGCGGCCGGGCGATCGAGCGGCTGTCGCCGTTCGACGGGTCGCTGCCGGCCGAGCTGGCGAACCGGGTGCCCAACAAGGGCATGGAAGGTCTGACCGTCACCCCGGACGGCCGGACGCTGGTCGGGATCATGCAGTCCGCGCTGCAGCAGCCGGACCTGACGGCGAAGCCGGGCAACGTGGCGCCGGTCCGGATCGTGACCTACGACCTGCGCACGCATGCCACGCACGAATACCTGTACCTGCTCGACGACCCGAAGCAGAACAGCGGCGCGGTCAGCGAGATCACGGCGCTGAGCGCGACCACGTTCCTGGTCGACGAGCGGGACGGGAAGTTCGAGCCCGGCGCGTTCAAGAAGCTGTTCAAGATCGACCTCGCGCACGCGACGGATGTGGGCCCGAAGGCGAACGTCCCGGGCGCGACCTACGACGCGGGCAAGGGCGGGCTCCTGCTCGGTCAGAAGACGATCGAAGCCACGGTCGGCGCCGGTGACACCGCCACCGCAACGGCCGCCCTCACCGTGGCGGGCATCCGGCCGGCCGGCAAGAGCCTGGCCGTCGACGTGGGCGGGCTGCTGACCGCGCTCGACCCGACCGGCGGTTTCTTCGGGCACGACAAGGTCGAAGGCGTCGCGACCGTCGACCACGGGCGCACGATCGTGATCAGCAACGACAACGACTTCGGCATCGACGGCGTCACCAACGACGCGCCGCCGTTCCAGCTGCACGCGAAGACGCTGCCGAACGGTCAGCAGGACGACGGCGAGTACCTGGCGATCGACACGACCAAGCTCCCGGCGAAGACCCACACCACCACCATCCGCATCACGGTCACCTCGCGCCACTGACCGGCCCCGGGCTGGGTGGGGCGCCTCGCGCGGGCTCCCCACCCAGCCCACCGCCGCGGCGCGAGTCCCGCGGCGCATGCCGGTGAATCCCGCGTTCCGCGCGAGTCGGACACTCCAGCGCGCGAGTCCGACACTCAGGCGCGCGAGTCCGACGTTCCGGACGCCGAGTTCGACGCCGGCCACCTCCTCCCACCTGGCACCCCGCCCGGGCATATATCCATCCTGAAAATGGTTATCACCATCATGAAGGTCCGCAAGTCATTACGGTCGCTCAAGCAGCGACCCGGGTCCCAGGTGGTCCGCAGGCACGGCAAGGTCTTCGTGATCAACAAGCGGGATCCGCGCGTCAAGGCACGCCAGGGCTAGGAAGGAGCACCACCATGCAGCGCACCATTCACCCCGACTATCACCCGGTGGTATTCAAGGACTCCTCCACCGGCGACGCGTTCCTCACCCGTTCGACGGTCAAGTCCGACAAGACCATCGAGTGGAGTGACGGCAGCACCTACCCGATGGTGCTGGTCGATGTCAGCTCGTACTCGCACCCGTTCTGGACCGGCGGGCGGCGGATCATGGACAGCGCCGGGCAGGTCGAGAAGTTCTACCAGCGTTACGGCCACCGGAAGTAACGGCCGGAAAAGCAAGCGGTCTCGTCCATCCCGGTGATCATGGCCGGGACCGCTTGCCTATCGATAACGACAACCAGTACCAGTAGAGGGGACAACAGCCGAACGTGAAGGGCAGGACCATGTCGCTGGATGTTCCCACCGAACTGCTGGAGCGCGCCGAGCAAGGCGACGTGGCCGACGCCGAGTTCGTCGCGTGCGTGCGGGACTCGCTCCCGTACGCCTGGCAGGTGATCGGCGGCGTCGTCGCCGATCTGCACGGTGACACCGCCGGTTTCGCCGACAACGTCACCCCGCCGCCGAGCGAGATCGAACGCGGCCAGCTGCTGCGCGCCCTCGCGTCCGACGCGATCCGCGGCGGGCTCGAGCGGCACTTCGGGGTCAAGCTCGCTTTCCAGAACTGCCACCGGGTCGCGGCGTTCCGTCCGTCCGCTGTGGACAGTGACGACTATCGCGCGTTCATCTCGCCGCGCGGCCAGCTCCTGAACCAGACCCCGGAGCTCCGCGACTGCTGAACGTCGGACTCGCCGTCCTGAACGTCGGACTCGGCGTCCTGAACGTCGGACTCGCGGGGGTCACGGGGTGCCGAACCAGGTGGCGATCGCCTCGTCGAGGCCGTCTGCGGTGGTGCCTTGCCAGGCCACATAGCAGTCCGGCCGCAGCAGGAGCGCCGTGTCGAGGCCCGGCATCGGGACGACGTCGACCCGGTCGGCACGCAATTCGCCGGCCGGGTCGAGCAGCAGCGGGCGCCCGGTGCGGGTCAGCTCCCGCAGGCCCGGCACCTCGGGCGCCGGCCGGCCGACGAGCGGCCCGGCGGCCGGCATGTCGTACCTGATGTCCACGCCCGCCAGCAGATCCGCGACATGCTGCCGGTTCGCCGGCAGCTCCAGCAACTCGCCGAACAGCACCCGCAGCGCGGTCACGTCGGAACCGGGCCGGATCAGCACCGACTGCGCCTGCGTGTGCATCGTGACCCGTTCGGCCGCGGGCCGCCGTTCGGACTCGTACGTGTCCAGCAGCCCCTTGGGCGCGTCGCCGCGCACTTCGGCGGCCAGCTTCCAGCCGAGGTTGACCGCGTCCTGCAGACCGAGGTTGAGCCCGGGACCGCCGATGGCCGAGTGCACGTGGGCGGCGTCGCCGAGCAGGAGAACCCGCCCCGCGCGATACCGCGACGCGAGCCGCGTGTTGCCGCCGAAGAGCCGTCGCATCAGGTGCGGCCCCGGACCCGTGGGCGGCCCGATCCGCACCGGCGCCCCCAGCACGCGCTCCACACTGGCCTGCAACTCCGCAAGCGAAGCCTCGCCCTCCTCCGGCTGGTCCCACTCCACCGTGGTGAGCCCGGGGCTGCGGCCGGGGAACGGCGCCCACGCGACGAGCCCCCGGTCGGTCCGCAGGTGCCGGAACGCCGGTACCGCACCGAATCCGGGCACCAGCAGGCTTCCGTCGGCACCGACGCTCTCCGGCGGCACGCTCACACTTCCCGTGCGCGACACCGAATCGTCCGTGGTGACACCGGGAAAGTCGATCCCGGCCAGCTTGCGGACCACACTGTGCCCGCCGTCCGCACCGACGAGGAACGCGGCTTCGAGCGGCTCGTGGCCCTCGATTTCCACCGTCACCGAGTTCTCGTGGTGCGTCAGCCCGACGACCTCGTGCTCACGACGGACCTCCACGCCGAGCTCCGCGGCACGCTCGGCCAGCATCTGCTCGACCCGGTTCTGCGGCACCGGCAGCGTGTAGAGCAGGTTGTCCGGCAAGTCGTGCAGCTGCAGCGGGAACGCACCGAACACAAAGCCCGGCGCCGGGCGGGGCGGCTCATCGTTGCCGGTGAGCCGTTCGTGCAGGCCGCGCCGGTCTAGCAGCCGGACGACCTGGCCGACCAGGCCGTTCGCGCGTGGCTCGGGGGCCGGTCCGGCGAGCCGTTCCAGCACGACGGGGCGTGCTCCGGCCAGTGCGAGCTCACAGGCGAGCATCAGGCCGTTGGGGCCGGCGCCCGCGATGACGACATCGATCATGGCGAAACCTCTTTCCGGGCAGGGGACATCGGTCCGGCAGCCGCCGGTCTGTCCTCAGTGGACGGATGAACTAGGGGGCCGGCAGCCCCGCGGCGAGCTGCGCGAGGGCTTCCGGGAGCAGGCGCTCGACCGGCTCCGGCGGGTCGGTGCGCAGGTGGTGTGTGGTGGCGACGTTCGTGGCGGCCAGCACGGCGGCCGCCACCAGGTGCGGATACATGTCGTGCCCGGCGTCGGTGCCGGTGCGTTCGGCGACGGCCGCGGCGATCTCCGCCTGGGCCTGCGCCCCCGCCCGCAGCATCTCGCCCTGCAGGCCGGACTCGGCGACCATCAGCCGCACCCCGGCGGTCCAGCGATCCCGGTCGGTGATCGGGTGCGCCGCGACCGCCGCCGTGGGGGCGAACTGGCCCACCACCGAAGCCGTGATGGCCTCCCACAACGGTTCTTCCGCCGGGCGGCCGCGCAGCGCCTCGGCCATCCGCAGGCATCGATCGAGATGGTGGGACGCGATGGCCTCACCCTTGCTGGAGAAATAGTTGTTGAACGTGCGCGGCGAGACGTCGGCCGCCTCGGCGATGTCCTCCACCTTGACGTTGTCGAACCCGCGCTCGACGGTCAGCCGGATCGCCGCCCAGGCCAGCGCCGCCCTGGTGTCCGCCTTCTTGCGCTCCCGCAACCCCATGTCCACCACGGTAGCAGAACTTGCGTGACGCGCAAGTTTTCGTGTCACGCATATTTCAACCACCTGTTGACGCAACCCATCGGTTGCCATAATGTGGCAACCAGTTGATTGCAATACAGAGTGGAGGACGAAATGGGATTTCCTGATCGCATCGAACGGACCGTCGAGATCGCGCACGCGCCCGCGAAGGTCTGGGCAGCGCTCACCACGGCCGAGGGGCTGGGCACCTGGTTCGGCAACCAGGCCAAGATCGACCTGCGCCCCGGCGGTGCCGCGGAGATGACCTGGGATCACGGCCACCGGGCCGAGATGCGCGTCGAACGCGTCGAGGAGCCGAGGGTTTTCGGCTACACCTGGCACATCTACGGGCTGCCGGACGAGGACCCACGCCGCACCTATGTCGAGTTCACGCTCGAACCGGCCGGCACGGGCACCCGGCTGACCGTGGTCGAGTCCGGTTTCGCGCAGCTGCCCGACGACGCGCACCAGAAGGCGTTCGACGGCAACACCGGCGGCTGGAAGAGCGAACTGGGCGAGCTGGTCGAATATCTCGATGCCGCCTGACATCGAAGCGACCGCCGAACAGGTCTTCGTCGCCTTGGCCGACCCGAGCCGGCGCGCCATCCTGAGCGCACTGGCCTCGGGCGGCCCGGCCACGGCGACGGACCTCGCGACCCGCCTGCCGATCACCCGGCAGGCGATCGCCAAACACCTGGCGCTGCTCGCCGAAGCCGGCCTGGTCACGGCCGAACAGGGGGAACGGCGCCGGGTGCGCTACCGGCTGCACTCCGCGCCCATGCAAGTGGCGCAACAGTTCCTGGCCGCGCTGGCCCGCGATTGGGACAGCCCGCTGGACGCATTGACCAGACACCTGGACAAGGAGCACCAAGATGGACACGACCGATGACCTTCCCCCGGTGACGGACCGGGCGACCTGGCAGGCCGAGCTGGACGCGTTGCGCGTCCGGGAAAAGGCCCACACGCGCGCGGGCGACGCGATCGCGGCGGACCGCCGGCGGCTGCCGATGGTCGAAGTCGACCCGGCGATCCCGCTGGTCGGGCCGCGCGGGCCGGTCACGCTGCTGGACGCGTTCGAAGGCCGCCAGCAGCTGATCGCGTACTTCCACATGTGGCACACCGGCGGGTCCGCCGCCGACCAGTGCGAGGGCTGCACGTACTACAGCACGCAGGTTCGCGAGCTGTCCTACCTGCACGCCCGCGATGTCACCTATGCCGTGCTGTGCCAGGGCCCGTACGAGGAAAGCGTGCGGTACAAGGACTTCATGGGCCTGGACGTGCCGTGGTACTCGGCTCAGGACTCCGCCGAGGCCCTGCTGCCCGGGCGGCAGGCCGGGATGTTCTTCCTGGTGTGCTATCTGCGGGACGGCGACCGGGTGTTCGAGACGTACTGGACCAATGGCCGTGGCGTCGAGGTCATGTCGCCGACGTACGGGCTGCTGGACCTGACCGCGTACGGGCGGCAGGAGGCGTGGGAGGACTCCCCCCACGGCCGGTCGCGGCGGTGGGAGGTCGACTCCGCGCAGTGGCGCACCGGCGGATATCCCACCGCGTACTGGGCCCGTCTGCAGAAGACCTCCTGAACGCGCAGGGTTGCTCGCCCGGGCTTCGTCCGCTTTGCTGGGCCCTCGAACAGAACGAGGAGGTTCCCGTGGCGAAGCTGATCTACTCCGCGATCGCGTCTCTGGACGGGTACGTGGAGGACGAGCACGGCGGTTTCGAATGGGCGGCTCCCGACGAGGAGGTGCACGCGTTCGTCAACGAGCTCGAGCGGCCGATCGGCACCTATCTGTACGGGCGCCGCATGTACGAAACGATGATGTACTGGGAAACCGTGCCGGCGAGCGCCGATGAGTCCAAGGCATTCCAGGATTTCGCGGAGATCTGGCGAGCGGCCGAGAAGATCGTTTACTCCCGGACGCTCCAGAAGCCATCGACCGTGCGGACGCGGATCGAGGCCGATTTCGATCCTGCCGCCATCCAGCGGCTCAAGGCATCGGCCGACCGCGACCTCTCGATCGGCGGCGCGGAACTCGGCGGGGAGGCACTCGCCGCGGGACTGGTCGACGAAGTTCACCTGCTCCTCGGGCCGATCCTCGTCGGCGGTGGGAAACGCGCACTGCCGGACGGCGTTCGGCTCCAGCTGGAACTCATGGACGAGCATCGCTTCGGGAGCGGCGTCGTGCACCTGCACTATCGGGTACACGCCTAGCCTTCCGTTAACCCGGCATGGGCGACACTGGTCGCGTGACGGGGTTCCACAAAGGACTGGTGATCGCGGCCGTGCTGTTCGCCGCGACGCTGGCCGCGGTGCTGACGTCCGCGACAATGCCGGTCGACCAGGCCATCCACAGCTGGGCGGTGAGTGTCCGGACGCCGGGCGGGATCGCGCTGGCCAAGGCCGTCACCACGCTGGGTATCGCCTGGGTGGCCGCCCCGCTGACGACGCTCATCGCGTTCGCCGCCACCCCCGGACCGGTCCGCACCCGTGCCGTCCACGCGGCGATCGCGCTCGCCGTGATCGCCGCGGGCGGGTTCTGCCGGACGGCGATTTCCATCGCCGTGCACCGGGCCCGGCCACCGCTGGCGGACTGGGCGACCACGACCGCCGGTTTTTCGTTCCCGTCCGGGCACACGACGGAGGCGACGCTGGCCGCGGGCCTGAGCGCGTGGCTGATCGCCCGGCGCCTCACGCGGCCGTGGGCACGCACGCTGATCTGGCTCGCGGCGGCCGCCTGCGCGGCGGTCGTCGGCTTCACCCGGGTCTACCTCGGCGTGCACTGGCCGACCGATGTGTTCGGTGGCTGGTGCTTCGGGGTTCTGTGGCTGACCCTGGCGGCCGTCGTAGTGATCCGCCGGGCGGATCAGCCCTTGTGAGCCAGCGTCTCCGCACGCACCCTCGGCGTCGAGGGATCAGAGCAGTACGTCCCCTCCATTGGGCGAGAGGGTTTGACCGACGTAGTAGTTCCCGGCCGCGGAGGCGAGCAGCAGTGCGGTGGGTGCGATCTCTTCGACTTCGCCGACCCGGCCCAGTGGCAGCGACGCGCGCTTGTCGGCCAGCCAGCTCTCGCTGTGCCCCCGCAGCAGCGCGGTGTCCACCGGTCCCGGGGCGATCGCGTTGACCAGCACGCCGTGCGGGGCGCCTTCGAGCGCCAGGGCACGCGTGAACCCGACGACCCCGGCCTTGGAAGCGCAGTAGTGGGCAAGACCCGTGGCGCCCTTGTAGGCGAGCTGCGAGGCGATGTTGATGATCCGCCCCCAGCCCTTGCGGCGCATCGGTTCGTAGAACGCGTGTGCCACCAGATAGGTACCCCGCAGGTTGATCCCCACCACGCGATCCCACTCGGCTACATCGACGTCCTCGAACGGCCGGTCCCCGCCGCCGACACCGGCCGAGTTGACCACGATGTCGACGTGGCCGACCGTGTCGGCGGCCCAGGCGGCGAGCCCGTCGACATCCGCCGCGGAGGAGACGTCGCAGGAGCGGGAGGCGACCTCGTGACCCGCGCCGGTGAGCTCGCTCGTGAAGGTCACCGCCGCGTCGTCGTCATCGAGATGGCAGAACGCCACGGCGGCACCGTGCCGAGCCAGGATTTCCACGATCGCCCGCCCGATCCCCCGGCTGCCCCCGGTGACCAGGGCCGTGCGGCCGGTGAGGTCGAACGGATCAGTCATGGTTTCCTGCCTCCTCGAAGAGCGTGCCGGCGTAGGTCCTGATGCCCTCGGCGAGCGTCCAATGCGCGTGGAATCCGAGTTCGGCCTCGACGCGGTCCAGCGACAGCGGGCCCTGCCGGTCCGGGTCGTCCGGGTCGGGTCCGTCTTCGAGTCGCACAGTGATGCCCGGCACGACGCCGGCGGCCACCTCCGCCACCCCCGCCATCGTGAGGTGCGAACCGGCGGTCACGTTGAAGACGCGGTGTTCCGGGGATTCCACGTCCCACGCCCGGACGATGGCTTCGGCCGCGTCGTCGACGAAAATGTACTGCCGGGGGAAATCCCGGCCGAACGGCAGCACGGTCGGCGAGCCATCCCGGGCGTTCTCCAGCATCGTCCGGACGAAGCAGGCGGTGCGGCGGCCCGGGCCGTACACGGTGCCGAGCCGGAGCGCGATCCCGTCGACTCCGTACTGCGCGGTGTAGGCGCTGATCAGCGCTTCGCCGGCGACTTTCGTGGCCGCGTACACGCTCGTCGGCGTGGTCGCGGTGGTTTCCGGCACCGCGGCTTCGGCGGTGTTGCCGTAGACGGTGATGGACGAGCAGAACACCACGCGCCGCAAGTGCCGCAACCGGGCCGTTTCGAGCACGTTGGTGGTGCCGCCGATGTTGATGTCGATGATCGTCCGTGGCGCGTCCCGGGACAGCATCGGGCCGGAGATCGCGCCGCAGTGCACGATGCCGGTCACGCCCTCCCGGACGACGATGGCATCGAGCGCGGCCCCGTCGGTGACGTCGCAGGCGATCACGTCGCTGGACCGGGGGGTGAGGTCGGTCGCGACGACCCGGCTGCCTCGCGCACGCAGGCGCGCCACGACGGCATTGCCGAGCAGGCCGGAGGCCCCGGTGACGAGCACGGTGTCCGGTGGTGCGGAATTGTCTCGATTCATCGCTGGAAACTCCTGATCGGTGGGTTGGTCGTCCACAGTTTCTACGTCAGGAGAGCATCGTCGAGTGGGTGCGTTTCCAGGAACCGTCCGACGGGGCCGGGGTCGTGGAATCCCGCACTGTCGAGCACGACACGGCCCGCGGAGACGACGTCCGTGGGCCAGCCGTACAGCGTCATGCCTTGGTACGGCGTGTAATCAGTGGCCATGTGGAGGTCGGCGGCGTCGGTGGTGCGGCTCGCCGCCGGGTCGACACTGTAGAAGTCGGCGTCGGCACCCGGCCCGATCCACCCCTTGGTGTGCAGGCCGTTGAGCCGGGCGGCATTCGTCGACGTCAGCGCGGCGAACCGCTCGAGGGACACGCCTGCTTCCGCCACGAGCGCGGTGAACGCGGCCGGGATGCGGGTCTCGACGCCCGGGAGGCCGTTGGGCATGTGCCGGACGTCGTGGCTGCTCGCCGATTTCTGTTCGAGGCTGAAGCAGCAGTGGTCGGAGCCGATCGTGTCGACGTCGCCGACCAGTGCGGCGGTCACCAGGTCACGGCGCAGCTCGTGGCCCCGCAGGGGCGGGCAGCACACGAACCCTTCCGCTCCGGGCTTGCCGTAGACCGAGTCGTCGAGGAGCAGATAGTGCGGGCAGGTTTCGGTGTAGGCCCGCAGGCCTTCGCGGCGTGCGGCGCGGACTTGTGCCACGGCCTCCGGCGTCGACTGGTGGACGAAATAGACGGGCGCCGAAAGGTGCTGCGCGGTCGCGAGAACCTGTGCCACGGCGGCGTTTTCGGCGAGTGCGGGCCGGGTTTCGGCGAGATGTGACGCGTCGATGCGACCGGCCTCGGCACACAGGGCCAGCGCGTCCTCGATCACATGGTCGGCCTCGGCGTGCACGTATCCCATGCCGCCCTGCCGGTGCAGGCTCCGGAGGACTTCGAGGATCGTCTCCGGCTCGACCATCCGCTCGCCACGGTAGGTGGTGAACATCTTGATCGTGCGGATACCGAGTTTCGCCAGTTCCGCGATCTGCTCACCCAACCCGGGGTCCCAGCGGACGAGCCCACCGTGCAACGCGTGATCGATCCGGGCCGAGGCCCCCTCATCGAGCCGGCGCCGCGCACAGTCGAGCGGTGTCTCGTCGTCGGCCTCGGGGATGGCGAAGTTGACGACCGTCGTCGTCCCACCGTGCAGCGCGGCGACGGTGGCGCTTTCGTAGTCGTCCTGCCCGGCGTAGTCCCCGACGATCTCGCCGATGTGGCAGTGCGGGTCGACCCCGCCGGGAAGCAGGACCCGGCCCTCGACGTCGAGCGTGCGGCGAGCGACCGGCACCGGCGCGCCGGGCGCGAGCAAGCCCCGCACCTGTCCATTGTGGACGATCACGGTCGCGGCCTGCCGGTGGGACGCGTTGACGACTATGCCCCCGGTGACGACCAGGTCGACACCGTCTTCGTGCTGATCCGACATGATGCGTTCCTCCTGGGGGCGACTTCCGGCGTGATCGAATTCCGCATGGTCGCGCCGCGTCGCGCAGGTACGGAGCGTTCACACTGACATCGGCCCACTATCATTGTCAACAAGAATGACCTATCTTGTTGACAAGATGGGCACGGACTCCGGAGGGCGGGTTGCGCGGACACCAGCAGGACCTACCAGGAGACGAGATCTACCAACGGATCCGTGAGTCGGTGTTGCGCAACAGGATCGGGCCCGGCACCAAACTCGCGGAAGTGAAGCTGTGCGAGCTCTTTGGCGCCAATCGCGAGGTGGTTCGTCGCGCACTCATCCGGCTGGCCTCGGACGGGCTCGTCGAGTACTACCCGAAACGAGGAGCGTTCGTAGCCAGCCCGACCGACCAGCAAGTCGAGCATGTGCGAGACGCGCGGATCGCCATCGAGGGCGACCTGGCGGCGCGACTGGCGGGACGGATCGACGAGGCGGCGCTGGCCGAACTCGACCGGATCACCACCGAGCAGATCGATCACCAGCGCGCGGGCGAGCTGGCCGCCGCGGTGGAACTGTCCGGCACGTTCCACGTCACGCTGGCCGAGGCCGGCGGTAATCCCTTCTGTGTCAAGTACCTGGTCGAGCTGACCGCGCTGACCTGCCTCGCCATCGCGAAGTACGCCGTCCCCCCGAACGCGGGATGCCCGCTGGATGACCACATCACCATCACCGCCGCGCTGCGCACCGAGGATGGCCCGCGGGCGGCGGAATTGATGCGCACGCACCTGGGCCGGGTGCACAAGGCGATCCTCGACCGCGCCCGCCGGCCGGCGCCGAGCCCGGAACTGAGCGACCTGATCTGAATTCTCAGATGTGGTTATCGATCCACGAACCGATCATGTGAAACACCTCGGGCGCGCATTTCTGCAAATTCAGATCGTGACCGGCATTCGGGATGACCTGCACGCTCACGGACGGCGAATTCACGTAAGCCGACTGTTCACTCGCGACGACCGCAGAGGTGTTGCCGCAATCCAAGGCACCGCCACAGCCGAGGATGTCGTGGTCACCCTCCAGCACGAGGACGGGAACTATGACATTCGGCGCCTGCCACAGCAGCGGGACACGATTGACTTCCTGCACATATCCGGTCGCCTCGACCGCCGGGAACGTGTCCCCCGTGGCCTCGTCCGCGGCGACCGCGCCGGGGTCGGTATTCGAGGGCACATAGAACAGGCTCTCGCGTGCTCCTGAATTGACCGCCAGGTAGCCCGGGTCGAGGCCGCTTCCGGCGAACTTCGGGTTCAGGATCGCGGGTCCCATGGAGGCCACCGTCTGCACGAGTCCGGCGCCCTGGTTGTGGACGATCCCGGTGATCACGATGCCGTCGACGTCGTGATAGATCCCGGCTTCCTGGATCGCCGCGATCGACCCCATGGAATGCCCCACCAGCGCGACGTGCGCGAAATTCCGACCGAGCCCACCGTCGCGAATGTACTGCACCACCTGATGCACCGTGTCCGCCGTGGTGGGCTCGGTGACCAGCGCACTGAGCGGATGCGTACTACCGCCATAACCCACCCGGTCGATCGCCAGCGTCGTATAGCCGTTCCCCACCGCGTTATCGACATAGTTGTACGTCGCGGGGTCGTACGGGAACATCCAGTACGACCGATTGTACGCACCACCATGCAATAACAACTGAATCGTCTGCGCCTTCGGGCCCGGATCCGCCGGGCGACACAACGTGCCGGAAATCTGCCCCGGCGTGGGCAGCAACGGAGGCACCACCGTCGGGATCCGCACCGGGACCGTCACCTCCGAACACACCGGTCCCGGCGTCGCCGCCGCACTCCCCGCCGTAAACACCGACACGCCAAGAAATCCCAGCACAGCCACCGCCAGGAGCGACAAGGCTTTACGTCGTCTGCCGACTGCGCCCACAGTGTTCTCCTCGAGAAATTGACAACCGATACTTTTCAGTATCAGCGTGCCAACCACGGGTAACGCACCAAAAAGCCGCACTGTACCCACTGGGGCAACAGGAACGTCCCGGAAGGGCCGGACATGATCGTGGACCCGGCTCGGGACCGTGACGTGGATCGCAGGGTGGCGCGTTTCTGCGCCGGAAAGCGTCGAATACCTGGCCTTTGCCACGCGTAACTTCGCCGAGACGAAACACAACTTTCCCGAAACGTGGGTTTGTGACGCTCCCGGGGTGCCGAGCCAGAAAGATCTTGCCCCGCAGCGCCGCTTCCCGGCTAGTCGAAGGAAAATTTCCATGCTGTCTCGCTTATTGCGAATCGCGGCCGGAGTGCTCGCCGCGTCGCTTCTCGTCACCGGCTGCACGGCGACCGGCGCCCAGGACACGGGCGGTGCCG
Organism: Amycolatopsis sp. GM8; assembly: GCF_021653975.1. Lineage (GTDB taxonomy): Bacteria > Actinomycetota > Actinomycetes > Mycobacteriales > Pseudonocardiaceae > Amycolatopsis_E. Next base: position 449,291 of record NZ_JAJKFK010000005.1, read on the forward strand.
ACGGCACCGGAGGGACACTGAAGATCGCCATGTCCGCCGGCAACGTGCCCCAGCCCGAGGTCCTGCCGGACCAGGGGCAAGAGGGAATCCGGTTCGTGGCCAACAACATCTACGACGGGTTGACCAGGCTGAACCTCGACCAGGCCAGCACACTGCCCACGCCGCAACCAGGCCTGGCGACCTCCTGGACACGCTCGGCCGACAACCTGACCTGGACCTTCGTCCTCCGCCAGGGCGTCAAGTTCTCCGACGGCACGCCGTTCGATGCCGACGCCGTGCTGTTCAATCTGCGCCGGGCGAGCGACAAGGGGTTCCAGTACTACAGCCCGATCGTCGCGGCGCGCACCGGCCCCTACTTCCAGCAGATCAAGAGCTACACGGCGGACAACGACCATCAGGTCTCCATCACCACCAAGGCGCCGTATTCTTTTCTGCCCTACGATCTGCTGACCGTCTTCATCGCCAGCCCCACAGCGGTACAGAAATGGGGCAATGCCGACTACCTCAACCATGCCACCGGCACCGGTCCATTCGTGGTCGACAAATACGAGAACAACGTCGAGATGACCCTCAAACGCAATCCGGACTACTGGGATGGCCCGGCCAAACTCGACGAGATCGTGCTCTACCCGCAACCGGAAGCCTCCTCGCGGGTGGCGTCGCTGCAGTCCGGCGCCGTGAACTGGGCCGAGGTCCCTTCGCCGGACTCGATTTCCCTCCTGAAAGGACAGGACTACCAGGTGTTCCTGGACGACGCGAGCCCGGCGGCGATCATGCCGCAGTTCAACATGTTCAGGGCCCCGTTCAAGGACAACCTCAAGCTGCGACAGGCACTCAACTACGCCCTCAACCGCGCCGCGACGGCTGCCACGATCAACAACGCCGGCGCGCCCGCGAACCAGTATGTCGTCCAGGCCAGCCCGTACTACGTCAAGGACGAGCCGGGATACGCCTACGATCTCGCCAAGGCGAAGCAATTGCTCTCCGAAGCGGGATATGGGCCCGGCAAGGCGCCGTTGACCCTCAACATGGTCTACCCACCCGACGGTTCGGGCAACATGTTCCCCGGACCGATGGCCGAACAGATGCAGGCCGATTTCGGCGCCATCGGAGTCAAGCTCACGCTCACCCCACTGGAGTTCAACAGCTACCTGTCCATCTATGCCACCCCGGGTGGCCTCAGCGCGCCGCAGTGGTCGAAGTACGACATCATCTGGGCGGCACCGGCCGCCGGCATGCTGCCCACCGGGTTCGCCAGGTTGAACCTCTGCTCGCTGGGCGGTGTCGCGAACGCCGTCGGCTACTGCGACCAGGCGGTCGACCAGGCCTACAACGCGGCGGCGGCGAGCTTCGACATCGACACCCAGAACAAGGACCTGCGACAGATGAACAAGGTCCTCCTGGACGACGCGCCGGTGCTGTTCTGGATCAACGACCGGAACCTGCGGTCGATGGCGAGCACCGTGCACGGCTATGTCCAGGCTCAATCCCGGTGGGTCGACTTCACGAAGATGTGGGTCGGCTGATGACTGCCGTGGAAAGCAGTTTCGCCGAGGCTGCCTGGCACAGCGAAGAGCCGGCCGTGTCGCCCAGGTCGTACTGGCGCGAGGTCGGTCAGCGGTACGTACGGAATGTCAGCGGAATGGTGGCGACCGGCGTACTCGCCGTGCTCGTCCTCTCCGCGATCTTCGCGCCGCTGCTGACGGGATACGACCCCGGCGCGAGTGATCCGCTGCACCGCTTGCTGCCGGTCGGGTCCAGCGGGCATCTGCTGGGCACAGACGAACTGGGCCGGGACATGACGGCGCGGCTGCTCTACGGCGGCAGGACTTCGCTTCTCAACGGATTCGTCCCGGTGCTGGGCGCCACGGTCGCCGGACTCGCCCTGGGCATGTGGGCCGGGCTCTCGCGGCCGCTGACGAGCAACGTGATCATGCGGTCGATGGACGTGCTCTATGCGTTCCCGGCGATTCTCCTGGCGATCTCGATCAGCACGTCTCTCGGGCCCGGGATCTCCAACGCGATGATCGCGACGACCATCATCTTCGTCCCGCCCGTCTGCCGCATTGCGCAGGCGGCGACCAGGGAAATCGCGGTGAAGGAATACGTCGAGGCGGCTCGGATGACCGGAGCAGGCACGGTACGGCTGGTCCGGACCCAGATCCTGCCCAACGTGTTCACCCCGGTCGCCGCCTATGCGTCCGGTCTGCTCGGCATCTCGATGATCATCGCGGCCAGCCTGAGCTTTCTCGGACTGGGAATTCAGCCGCCGACGCCGGAATGGGGATTCATGCTCCAGAGCTTGCGCGGCAGCATTTACGGCGCGGCGATCGTCGCGACGCTTCCGGGCGCGATGATCTTCCTCACCTCGATCGCGTTCAACCGGATGTCCGACGCATTCCAGGAGGCGATGAATGTCCGGTCCTCGTGACAAGGAATCCGAACTCCTCGCGGTCGCCGATCTGCACAAGACCTTTCGCCTCCGCGGCGGCCGGGAGGCCTCGGCCGTCGATGGCGTCACGATGAGCGTCGCGGCCGGTGCCACCCTGGGCATCGTCGGTGAATCGGGATGCGGCAAGTCCACCCTCGCCAGGATGATCGTCGGGCTGGTACAGCCGGATCGCGGCCGGATCAGCTTCGACGGGAAGCCGTTACCCGCCGAGCGATCGGGCGAGGCCCGGCGTGACATCCAGATGGTGTTCCAGGATCCTTACTCCGCGCTGAACCCGAAGGCGTCGGTGGGTGACAGCGTCGGGCTGGCGCTTCGGGTGCACGGCCACGACCGGGCGGAGACCCGGCGCCGGGTGCGCGCCCTGCTCGATCAGGTCGGTCTGCACGCCAACCACGCCTCCTACTACCCTCACCAGCTCAGCGGGGGTCAGCGGCAGCGGGTCAACATCGCCCGTGCGCTCGCGCTCGACCCGAGGCTGGTGGTCTGCGACGAGGCGGTGTCCGCGCTGGACAAGTCCGTCCAGGCCCAGATTCTCGCCCTGCTGCGTGAGCTGCGCACCGAGAAGAACCTGAGCTTCGTGTTCATCAGCCACGACCTCAACGTCGTGGAGTACATGAGTGATCAGGTCGCGGTCATGTATCTCGGCAGGATCGTCGAAACCGGTACCCCGGCACAGCTCTACCGCCGGCCGCTGCATCCCTACACGAAGGCGCTGCTCGCCTCTGTTCCCCAGCTGGGGACCAAGGTGCGCGAACCGCCGGTGGTCGACGGCGACGTGCCGAGCCCGCTGGACCCGCCGAGCGGGTGCCGGTTCCGTACTCGATGTCCACATGCGACGGAGATCTGCGCCGCCACCACCCCGCGACTGGAAGAACACGACCAGGGCCAGCGGGTCGCGTGCCATCTCTACCCACCACAAGGAGAAGCACATGTTCGTCGTTCCTGACACCGGTCAGATCATCGAGGTCGCGCGAAAACTGGGGATTCACGTGACCGCCGAGGAGGCGGTCATCTACCGCGAATTCCTCGAGGTGCAACTGGCCGCACGAGATGATTTCGTCCAGTCCAGAATCGAGGAGGAACGTCCGCCGCTGCTGTATCCGGCACGCGAGCCGGGCTACCGCCCGAACCGGGCGGAAGATCCGCTGAACGCCTGGACCTGGAAATGCCGGATCGAGGGTGCCGGCGAGGGAATCCTGGCCGGCCGGACGATCAGCTACAAGGACCAGGTGGCGATCGCCGGGATGCCGATGAGCATCGGGTCCTTCGCCTTGGACGGATTCATCCCCGATTTCGACGCGACGATCGTCACCCGGGTGCTCGCCGCGGGTGGCACGGTGACCGGTCACAACATCCAGAACGGCCTGGGCGGCGGATTCGGCATCGGCGGCGGTATCGGCGACTACGGCCGCCCGCTCAATCCCCACAACCCCGACCATGTCACCGGTGCCTCGTCGGCGGGCTCCGCGATCGCGGTCGCCGTGTCCGATGTCGACATCTCGTTCGGCGGCGACCAGGGTGGCTCGATCCGCATCCCCGCCGCCATGACCGGCACGATCGGGCTCAAGCCGACCTTCGGCCTGGTGTCCCATTTCGGTGTCGGCTTCGGCACCGACCAGAGCATCGACCACACCGGACCGATGGCCCGCACGTCGGCGGACGTCGCGGCCGCACTCCAGGCCACCGCGGGATACGACGGGTACGACCCGAGGCAGGGCCGCGATGTCCCCGAATCGATGGACGTGCTGACCGGTCTGGACCACGGCGTGCAAGGCCTGCGGATCGGCGTGCTCGAAGAAGGTTTCCACGACGTGTCGCCCGAGGTGAACGACCTGGTAGTGGCCGCGATCGAGGTGCTGGCCGAGCAAGGTGCCGTGGTCTCGAAGATTTCCGTGCCGGCGCACGCGACGGCGGGTATCGCGCAGGCAGCGCTGATGCCCGAGGGATCGCGGGCATTGTTCGAAACCGGGTTCTACGGTGCGTTCACCAAGACCTATTATCCGGCGACGCTGCTGGCCGCGGTGCACCGGCTCTGGACCGAACAGCCGGATCTGCTGGCGCCACGCACGAAGCTGGGGTACATCGAAGCGGAGTTCACCCGGCGCACCTATCACGGCCGGGTCTACGCGAAAGCGCAGAACAGCCGGCCGTACTACGTCAAGCAGTTCGCCAAAGCCTTCGCGGAGGTGGACGTGCTGGTGATGCCGACCTGCCCGGAAACCGCGCCCGTCTACGAGGCGCCCGGAAGCTACCTGGAAGCGCTGCGCCACGACTTGATCACGAGCGCCCGGACCGCCGCGCGCAATACCTTCACGTACAACTACACCGGGCATCCCGCGCTGGCCGTGCCCGTGGGAAAATTGAGCGGCCTGCCGGTCAGTATGCAACTGGTCGGGCGGTTCTTCGACGATCCTCTGCTGCTCCGGGTCGCGTACGCGTACGAGCATTCGGTCGACTGGGACGCGATCATCGCGGTGGGGTCATGATCGCCCCAGCTGGCGAAACCCTGCCGCGACCGGCCGGACATGCGCGGATAACACGCGATGCTGACGATTCGGCCATGACCACTCACAGAACGTCTCGAACGCCGCAGAGCCGGGCAGAAGTAGCGCGCCGGGTACGTGATTCATTGCGCCGTGACATCCGGTCCGCGCGCTACCCGGACGGGTTGCTGCCGTCGGAATCGACGCTGATGGCCAGCGAACACGCAAGTCGCACGGCCGTGCGGATGGCCCTCGATCTTCTTCGTACGGAGGGACTGGTGAAACGGGTACAGGGGGTCGGCACGATTGTCACCGCGGACCGGCAGCGCCCCGTGTCGCTGGGACCCAACCGTGGCGTGGCCGGGCCGCGCCGGGACCGTGACGACGTGAGCCATGAGGTGCTGTCGGTCTCCGCCGAGGTCGCGTCGCCCAGTGTGGCGGCGCAACTGGAGATCGATCCGCGGGACCGCGTCGTCTTCATCGAGCGGATGACCCGTCAGTACGGCCGGGCCGTCTCACTCGCCTCGATCTGGCTTCCGTTCGTGCTGGCCGAGCCGATCCTCGACGGTGCCGTGGACCTGCCCGACATCGGTTTCTTCGAGGTGATCGAACTGGGGCTCGGCCTGGAAATCGCCGGGTCCGAACACTCCGTCGAGGCCACCGCGGCGGATGAGGCGGTGGCCCGCGTACTCGCCGTACCGACCGGAACCCCACTCCTCTTGCTCGGCACCCTGATCCGCGTGACCGGGGGCCGCCCGGCGGCGCTGGCCTACTCGCGCGGCCGCGCCGACGGTGTCCGGCTCGAATTCCAGACGACCCGCCCGCCCAGCAACCCGTGAGGCCCCGTTGACTGCCGAACTCACCGCCCCGCCGCGCGACATCGCGCTGGGGCTGCGAAACCTCACCACCGAATTCCGGACTCACGACGGCCCGCTTCGCGCCGTCAACCAGGTGACGCTCGACGTGTACCGCGGCCGGGCACTGGCGATCATCGGGGAATCCGGATCGGGAAAGAGCGCACTGCTGCGATCGGTGCTCGGGCTGCTGCCCAGGTCGGCGAAGATCACCGGGAACGTGTTTCTCGACGGACGCGATCTCCTCGCGGTCCGGCGAAAGGAACGGGAAGCCGTTCGGGGATCCCGGATCGGGATGATCTTCCAGGACCCGCTGACGGCGCTGGATCCGGTCTTCACGATCGGCCGGCAGCTCACCGAGACGCTGCGCCGGCACCACCGGCTCCGCGAGCCGGCCGCCCGGTCGCGGGCGCTCGAACTTCTCGAAGCCGTCCGGATACCCGCGCCGGAACACCGGTTCAACGCCTATCCCTTCGAACTGAGTGGTGGCATGCGGCAACGGGTGGTGATCGCGATGGCGCTCGCCGGTGAGCCCGAGATCCTGCTCGCCGACGAGCCCACGACCGCGCTGGACGCGACGGTCCAGGCACGCGTCATGGCGCTCATCGCGTCGATCCAGCAGGAGCGGACCATGGCCATGGTCATCGTGACGCACGATCTCGCCGCCGCTTCCCAGGTCGCGGACGACATCGCGGTGATGTACGCGGGACGTGTCATCGAACAGGGCCCGGTGGCCGACGTCATCGGCTCGCCGGCGCATCCCTACACCCGAGGCCTGCTCGGCGCCAATGTCCAAGCCGGACAGACGCGGCCGCCGGCGATCATCCCGGGCGCGCCACCGAACCTGGCCCGGCTGCCCCCCGGCTGCTCGTTCGCGCCCCGCTGCGCCGAATCGAAACCCGCCTGCTGGACGAACGGGTTCCCCACCGCACGCGCGCGCAGCCGGACGCACTGGGCGGCGTGCCTCAACGTGCCGGGCCCGGGAGGCACCCGGTGACCAGGTTCATCGCCGGCCGGCTGCTGGCCGCCGTCCCGCTGCTGGTCGGGATCTCGCTGGTCATCTTCGTGCTGATGCAGGTGCTGCCCGGAAACGAGGTCGCCTCGATCCTGCCGCCGGGCGCCGGCCCCGAGGAGACCGCCGCACTGCGGCATTCACTGGGTCTCGACCAGTCGTTGCCGCTCCGATTCTGGACCTGGCTGACGAACCTGTTCACCGGAAACCTCGGATATTCGGCGGTCCAGCAGCGAACGGTGAGCTCGCTCATCGCCGCGGCCTGGCTGAACACCGCGATCCTCGCCCTGTGTACCGCCGCTTTCGGCATCCTCAGCGGCGTCGCCCTCGGCGTCACCGCCGCCTATCACCGCGGCAAGTGGATCGACCGCCTGCTGTCCGGCGTGTCCCTGACCGGGCTGAGCGTTCCGTCGTTCTGGCTGGCGATCGTCCTGCTCGGTATCTTCGGCGCGACACTGCGGCTGCTGCCGACACAGGGAACCGGGCTCGGCGACGGGGCGGGATCCTTCATCCTGCATCTGATCATGCCGATGGTCGCCGGTGGCCTGGTGACCCAGGGGCTCACCGCGAAGGTCGCCAGAGCGGCGATGATCGAGGCACTGGACGCCGAGTACGTCGAGACGTTGCGGGCCAAGGGACTGCGCGTCCCGCGCATACTGTGGCACGCGTTCAAGAACTCGCTGAACCCCGTGCTCGCCACGTCCGGCCTGCAGCTCGGCTACCTGCTCGGCGGGCAGGTGCTCATCGAAACGATCTTTTCCTGGCCGGGCATGGGCAAGCTGGTCTACGCGGCGATCGGCGCCCGGGACCTGCAGACGGTTCAGGGTGCGATGCTCGTCATCGCCGCCACGTTCGTCGTCCTCAATCTCGTCGTCGACATCGTGCAGGCGGCCGTCAATCCGGTTCTGCGGGGATCGCACGGATAAGAATGGAATCCCACATGCCGTCAGTGTTCGTCACAGGCGCGTCCAGAGGTATCGGACGGATCGTCGCGCTCGAGTTCGCGAGGAGGGGCTACCGTGTCGTGGCCACCGCACGTGACCCCGGCGCACTCGCCGGACTCGACGTCGACCAGAAGCTACAACTCGACGTGACCGATCAGGAGACCGTCGACAGCGCAGTGTCCGCGGCGGGCGAGATCGACATCCTGGTGTCGAACGCCGGTGCGCCGATCATCTGGGGCGCCGTCGAGGCGACTCCGCCGGAAGCACTCGAACTGCTGTACGCCCACAACACCTCGGGAACCATCCGGGTCGTGCAAGCGGTCCTGCCGCAGATGCGCCGGCGCCGGTCCGGTCGCCTGCTGTTCGTGTCGGGTGTCCTCGGCAGGGTCGTCCGGCCGGGCAGTTCCGGTTACGCAGCAACGAAATGGGCGCTGGAAGCACTCGTCGAAGCACTGGCGACAGAGGTGCGCCACTGGGGCATCCGGGCCACTTTGCTGCAGCCCAACACCGTCAGCTCGGGCGCCCTGCACAACGCGCGTACCTACAGCATGCGTGACGATCCCTATGCGGGCCTGTTCGCTCAGCTCGGCATCAATCCCGCCACGATGCTGAGTGCGAGGGAGGTCGGCGTGGCCATCGCCGACGCGGCCGAACTCGACGACCCGCCGTTGCGGCTGCCGATCGGCGACCGGGCCCGTGCGATCCTGGCGGCGCACCGGGCCGCGGTGACCGACAGCCCGTTCTTGCCGATCCACCTGGACTGGTGACGGTCACCCGGCGCCGAGTCGCAGGACGGCGGTGAACAGGTCGGTGCCGCGCTGCAGCAGGGTGGTCGGATCCTCGTCGCGGGCGAACGCGTGCGCCGCCTCCCGCACCAACGGGTAGCGCTCGGACGGCAGGTCGCTCAAGGACTCCCACTGCGCGCGGAGCTGTGCGTCGGCGGAGATGTCGTTGTCCGGGTCGCCCCGGCACGCGAGCGCCAGCATGAACACGCCCTGGCTGATCAGGAAGGAGAGCTGCACGGCCGCGACGCCCTTGATGCCGACGCCGGCGAATTGGCGCAGGGTGCGCTCGAAGTTGTCCAGTGCCTCGTCGTTGAGATGTGCGCTACTCGAACCCGACACCTGCGCCTGGGCCAGCACAGTGATGTCGCGGTGGTGCCGGACGAGCACACTGACCACCGAACTGATCAGGAGGTCCAGCCAGCTCGGTGCATTCGGTTCGCGGGCGGCCGCCTGCTTTTCCCGCTCAGCAAGGAATTCCTCGTGAATGAGGCCGGTGACCGCGTCGAGGACGGCCCGCTTGTCCGGAAAGTACCGGTAGACCGCCATCGCGGTCATCCCGGTTTCGGCGGCCAGCCGGCGCATGGTCAGCCCGGGCAGCCCGTCGGCATCGATCAGCCGGAGCGCGATGACGGTCAACTCCCTGGCCCGCGCCGCGTGGTCCAGTCCGGCCCGCGGCCACGCAGGCGACTTCCCCGGCTCAGCCATGCGGCGCATCGTAGCCGACTCGACGCCGTTCAGTCTACGGTGTAAACAGTCCGTATACACTGTAGACAACACGAGCACGAGGAGCGCCGATGAGCGAACTCACCCCGCATCCCATCGCCGCGTCGGCCGAACGGCTCGACGACCTGCGACGGCGGCTGGACGCGACCCGGTGGCCCCCGCGCGAACCGGTCGACGACTGGAGTCAGGGCGTACCGCTCGCCCGCCTGCAGGCGTTGTGCGCATACTGGCGCGACTCCTACGACTGGCGTCGCTGCGAGACCCTGCTCAACGGCTGGGCGCCCCAGCAGACGACGATCGACGGGCTCACCATCCGGTTCTTCGAGATCCGCTCGCCCGAAGCCGGGGCGGTGCCGGTCGTGATGACACATGGCTGGCCGGGCTCGCCGCTCGATTTCCGGCATGTCGTCGGCCCGCTCACCGACCCGCGGGCGCATGGCGGAGACCCGTCCACGGCACTGCATCTCGTGCTGCCGTTCCTGCCCGGCCACGGCGCCTCGGGGCAGCCGGCCGAAACCGGCTGGGATCTGGCGCGGACCGGCCGTGCCTGGATCGAGCTCATGAACCGGCTCGGTTACGGCAGCCGCTGGGCGGCCCACGGTGGCGACTGGGGCGCCGCGGTCGCGCTCGCCATCGCCCGGCAGGAGCCGGCGGGTTTCCTCGGCGCCCACATCACCGGCGCGCTGACCTTCCCGACCCCCGACGAGGTACGCGACGCGGATGAAGCCGAGCAGGCCATGCTCGCCGACGCCGGGCGGTTCCAGCAGGACGGCTCGGCCTATTACGCGCTCCAGAGCACCCGCCCACAGACCATCGGGTACGCGCTCGCCGACTCGCCGTCCGGTCAGGCCGCCTGGATCTACGAAAAGCTGCACGAATGGACCGACCACGACGGCGACGTCGAAGAACTGCTGCCTCGCGACGAGATCCTCGATGTCATCACGACGTACTGGCTGACCAACAGCGCCGCCTCGTCGGCGCGGCTCTATTGGGAAGGGCTCGGTGACCTGGCGGACGGCCGGCAGGTCACGGTGCCGACCGCGTTCAGCATGTTCCCGCGCGAGATGATGCGGGCGTCGCGGCGATGGACCGAGCGCGTCTTCTCCACCATCGTGCACTGGGGTGAGCCCGCCCGCGGCGGGCACTTCCCGGCGTGGGAACAGCCGTCGATCTTCATCGACGAGGTTCGCGCGGCCGTCCGGGCCCTCGCGCAGGCGTCCTCGTGACCTCGTTCAATGTGGAGAACTCCAGCCTGGTCGCACACCCCGCGCGTCCTCGGGTCACCCCTGACGTGCGCGAGCCTCACGAAACGCGGTGATCAGTAGTTCCTCGGAGTTGTCGAGCCGGTCGGCGAGCTGGGTGCGGGCCTCATCGGTCTTGCCGGCGGTGACGAGGTCGATGAAGTCGCCGTGACGCTTGACGAGCGTGGCTCCTTCGGGCGGGCTCTTGTACTGGGCCGTGGCCGCGAGCCGTAGTTCGCTCATCAGTCCCGCGTGCACGCGGCTGAGGCGGCCCGAGCCCAGCACGGCCACGAGCGCGGCGTGCACCTGGACGTCGGCCAGGTGGATCCCGTTGCGGTCGGCTCCTTCGACCGCGGCGACGAATTCCTCGTAAGCCTTTCGCAGCACCGCGATGTGCTCCTCGTCCGCCCCCGCGGTGGCTTCGACCGCGGACAGTTCGATCATGCGGCGAGCCTGGTAGATCTCCCGGATGTCGTGTTCGTCCAGGGTTGTGACGATCACGCTGCGGTAGGAGTTCTGGCTCAACAGGCCCTCATTGACCAGGACGCTGAAGGCTTGGCGGACCGAGCCCCGCGAGACCCCCGTGGTGGCGGCGACCTCGACCTCGCGCAGCGGCGTGCCGGGCGCGATGCCACCTCCCAGGATCTCGACGCGAAGCGCCTCGGCGACCCGATCCACGGTGGTCACCTTCTCGACGCTCAACTTCGGCAACACCTGATTCCCCCTGTACTCGCTCACTCCGAGGCCCCAATGCCTCCGTCACGGCCGGGTCGGCCACCGGGCCACATCAATTGTCGATGAACCCTTGACGCTGGCAACAGCCTACCTGTTATATGAGCACCAATCAATTGTTCGACAATCAATCGTTAGCCCCCGGAGTGGAATCGTGGACCAAGCGGACATCGTCATCGTGGGCGCGGGAATCGTCGGCGCGACGCTGGCGTGGAACCTGCGCGACTCGGGACTCGACGTGACGGTCATCGACCGTGCGGAGCCGGGCAGCGCCACGACGACGTGGACCTTCGCGTGGATGAACGCGAGCAGCAAGGTCCGGCGCGGCTATGTGCCCGAATACGTCGAGCTCAGCGTCAATGGCTCGCGCGAGTCGTACCAACTGGGCCTCGACATTCCGGGCAACTGGCTGCACGCCACCGGCAACCTCGAGCTCGTGCCGGCCGACGGCGCCGCCCAATTGGAGGCGGACGTGCGGCGGCTGGTCGGGCTCGGGTACGCCGCGCAGTTCCTCGGCTACGACCAACTAGTGCTCCACCATCCCGAACTCGATGTGGACGAGGGCACCGTGGCCGCCTGGTTCCCCACCGAGGGCTGGATCGACGGGCCGGCGCTCGTGGACGACATCGTTCACCGGCTCGCCGGGAGCAACGTCCGTTTCCGCACTGGCGAGGTGGTCGGCTTCGACCACGAGAGCAGCCCCGCCGGGAGCACCGGAGTCCGGCTCAGCTCCGGAGAACAGATCCGCGCCGGCCGGGTCGTCCTGACGGCCGGCGCCTGGACCGCCGACCTTGCCGCATTGGCCGGGGTCACCGTGCCGATGGTGGCGCGGACCGAGGCCTCCGTCCCCGGTCTCGTCGTCCGCGCCACGGCCCCCGCTGGCGGGTTGCGCCACCAGGTCCTGGGCTCCGGTTTCGTGGTCCGGCCCCACCGGTCCGGCGAGGTACTGCTCTCCGGTGAAGGCCACGGCCTGGAGCTCACCACCGGCACCCCGGCCGAGGCGGTGAGCCGTGGTGCCGCGGCTTTGCTCACATTGGCGGGCAAAACCGTGCCCGCTCTGCGCGGCTCGGAAGTGATCGCCGCCGGTGTGGGCCTGCGCCCCCTGCCGGACGACGGCGTGTCCATTGTGGGGCCCGGTCCCGCGGTCCCCGCCGTGTATGTCGCCGTCACTCACAGCGGGGTCAGCCTCGCCCCCATTCTCGGCAAGCTCATCGCTCGCGAGCTGCTGTCCGGTCGGCCCGAAGAAGCGCTCGAACCGTTCCGTCTCACCCGTTTCAGGTAGTCCCACCCGAGAGATCACGGGAGACCAACATGGCAAGAAACCCCGCACAACGCGCCGGCCGGCACCGTGTCCGCCGCGCGGCATTGATGCTTTCCGCCGCCGCCCTCTTCGCCACGGCGGCCTGCGGTGGCTCGGGCAGTGGCGCCTCGGATGTGAAGAACCCCAACGGTGTGCTGACCGTCGGCATCAACCGCGCCGCGGACGACCTCAATCCGTTCGCCTTCAAGGGGATCTTCGATGTCCAGTCGATGATCTTCGAGCCGCTGGTCGCCTCCGGCGAGAACGGCAAGATCCTGCCGGCGCTCGCCGAGTCCTGGGACACCTCGGCGGACGGCAAGACCTACACGTTCCATCTGCGCCCGGGCGTGAAGTTCTCCGACGGCACGCCCTGGACTGCCGAGGCGGCGAAGAAGAGCCTCGACATGTGGATCGGCGATGCCAACCTGAAAGACTTCGTCGTGACCTCCGCGGTCGTCTCCGCGGTGACCGCCACCGACGACCTGACGCTCACGCTCAGCCTGTCGAAGCCCTACGCCTACGTGCTGCGGGACCTCAGCCTCGTCCGTCCGGTGCGTTTCCTGAGCCCGAAGGCGTTCGGCGCCGATGGCAAGTACGGCGGGCAGCCGATCGGCACGGGACCGTGGGTGGTCAAGAGCAACGGACCCACCGAGACGGTGCTGACCCGCAACCCGGGTTACTGGGGTACCGCGCCGGAGTTCGCCGAGGTCGACCTCAAGGTGATCCCGGACGCGAAGACCCGGCTCACGGCGCTCCGCAGCGGCGATATCGATCTGATCGGTGGCGACTGGACCGGTCCGATGCTGCCCGAGGACGCGCAGGAACTGAAGAACCGGTCGGGCGGCGGCGTCAAGCTCACCACCGCACCGGGCACGACGACGCAGTTGCTGGGCTTCAACCCCGCGCCGTCCCGGCTGACCTCCGACCCGGCGGTCCGCAAGGCGATCAGCCTTGCCCTCGACCGGAAAGCGATCGCGCAGAACCGCAACCTCGGCTTCGCGGAACCGGCGGGTTCGCTCATGCCCAGCACCGTGCCGACCGGTGAAGGCAAGACGGCGCCGCCGCCCGACCTCAATGCGGCGAAGCAGGTGCTCCAGGCCGCGGGCTGGACCGGTGACGGCACCCGCAGCAAGAACGGGGTCCCGCTGAAGCTCGAAATCCTTGTGGCGGAAGAGAACCAGCCCGGCGTGCGGCAGCTGGCCGAGATCATCCAGGCGACCCTCAAGGACATCGGCATCCAGGTCCAGATCGACGCGGTGGACCACGCCACATCGCATGACGCCGTCCCCGCCGGACAGTACGACATGACGATCTTCTACACGATCGGTGCGCCCTATGACCCGCTCGGCACGCTCACGAACTCGTTCTTGAGCACCTTGGAGAGCACCGACGGAAAGATCTGGACCGATCCCGCCCGGCTCGATCCCCTCATCGAGAAGGCGGTCGCGGCGCCGTCCGAGCCGGAGCGGGACGCCGACCTCTCGGGCGTCTACCGCTTCCTGGACGACAACAGCGCTTTCGTCCCGCTCGTGTACCCGCAGCGGCTGTGGGCCGCCGGTCCCAGGGTGCACAACCTGACGCTCGCACCGACCGACTACGACTTCCCGCTCGCCGGGGTCTGGGTGTCTGGGGACTGACATGCTGCGCATGATCGTTCGCCGGGTCGGGGTCGCCGTCATCACGTTCGTCCTGGCGTCGGTGCTGATCTTCCTGTTGGTGGATCTCGCCCCGGGTGATCCCGCGAAACTGCTGGCGGAGCGGCGCTTCGGGGCGACCAGCACCATGGAGAACGTGGCGCAGGTCCGCGCCGAGCTCGGGCTCGACCGCTCCGCCCCGGAGCGGTACCTGTCCTGGATCGGGCACGCGTTCCGGGGCGACTTCGGCAGTTCGTTCCAGAACGGCCGATCGGTGGCGCACGATCTCGCCGACAAGGTCGGGGTGAGCCTGATCCTCGTCCTTTGTGCCGCGCTGGTAGCGCTCGTGCTGGGAGTGCTACTGGCCGGCCTCGGTGCCTGGCGCCCCGGTGGCTGGATCGACCGCGCGACACGCGGTGTGGCGATGACGGGGGTGTCGGTGCCGACGTTCTTCCTCGGCCCGCTACTGCTGTTGGCGTTCACGCTGAAGGCGCCTGTGTTCCCGGCAATTGGGGAGAGTGGTCCGCCGTCGTGGGTGCTGCCCGCGCTGACCCTAGGCTGTGGCTCGGCCGCGATCTTCGCGATCGTCGTACGCGTCCTGGTCGAGGAGGCGATGACACAGCAGTACGTCATCACCGGTCGCAGCGTCGGCGCACTGCCCGGTGCCGTCCTGGTGCGCGATGTCCTGCCCAACATCGCGCCCCAGGCGGTGACGGTCTTCCTCACCCAGATCGGCTTCACGGTGCTGCCGGGCCTGACCATCGTCGAGACGATCTTCGCCTGGCCGGGCATCGGTGACTATTTCCTGCGCGGGCTGCTGTTCCGGGACTTCCCGGTGATCCAGGCCGTGCTGCTGCTGTTCGTCGTCGTCCTGATCGTCCTCAACCTCGTGGCCGACCTCATCCAGGGGATCCTCGACCCGAGGGTCCGCCGCTCGCTCCGGGAGGGAACCCGATGATCCGCACTGTGGTCACCGCTCTTCGCGGCCTGCCCAGGGCCGCCGGCATCGCGGTGCTCGTCATGGTCGTGGTGAGCCTGGTCGCGCCCCTGCTCGCACCGTACGACCCGAACGCCATCGATCTCGGCAACGCCTTCGGTGGCCCGGGCGCCCACCATCTGCTCGGCACCGACCAGCTCGGTCGCGACCTGCTCAGCCGCCTCCTTCTGGCGTCCCAGACGACGATCACGGCGGTGGCCGCGGTGATCGGCTGCGCGATCGTGGTGGGCGGGACGATCGGGGTGCTCGCCGGGGCGATCGGCGGCATCGTCGACGAGATCGTCATGCGTGTCACGGATGTCTTCATGAGCATCCCGAGCATGGTCATCGCGCTGGCGGTGATCGGCGCCTTCGGCACCGGCTATCTCACGATGATCATCGCGCTGACGCTCGGCTGGTGGTCGGCGTATGCCCGCCTCTCCCGCAGCGTGGTGCTCTCGACCAAGGAACAGCCCCACATCGAGGCACTCAAGGTGCTCGGCGCGAGTCCGGTGCGGATCTTCGGCCGGCACCTGGTGCCCGCCGCGATCGGCCCGGCACTGGTGTACGCCGCGGGTGACGCCGGGCTCGTCGCCCTGTCCGTGGCCTCCCTCAGCTTCCTCGGCATGGGGGTGAAGCCGCCCCAGTCCGAGTGGGGTCAGATGCTCGTCGACGGCACCCGTTACCTCGAATCCGACGCGATGCTCGTGATCCTGCCGGGCGCGGCTCTGACGCTGTTCGTGGTGACGCTCAACGTGTTCAGCCGGTCCATCGCGCTGCGCTCCAGCCAAGGCGCGCTCCCCCGCGCGACGCTCGCTCGCCGCCTCGGCCGGCTGCCCAGCCTGGCGCCCCGGGCCGCGCGGGTCAGAGTCGCCCCCGACCGCGCCAAGAGGATGGTGTCCCAATGACCGCCGGGCCGGTCCTCGAAGCTCGCGAATTCTCCCTCCGGTTACACACTCGCGAGCAGAGCATCACCATCGTCGACGAGGTGAGCTGGTCGGTGGCGCCGGGCGAGACGCTGGCCGTCGTGGGCGAATCGGGTTCCGGGAAGACCGTCTCGACGTTGGGCATCTTCGGCCTGTTGCCTGCCAATGTGGCCGCCGACACCGGCGGGCAGGTGCTGCTCCGCGGCCGCGACGTGCTGAATCTCGTCGACGCCGAGCGCGCGGCGATCCTCGGCAGCGACGTCGGGGTGATCTTCCAGGACCCGCTGACCGCGTTCAATCCGATGCGCCGGATCGGCCCTCAGATCGCCCACAGCGTGCGGACGCATCTCGGCCTGGACAAGGCGAACGCGCGGCAGCGGGCGATCGAACTGCTGGCACAGGTCGGAATCGCCGACCCGCGGGCGCGATACTCGGCCTACCCGCACGAAATGAGCGGCGGGATGCGGCAACGCGCCCTGGTCGCCCTCGCGATCGCCGGCGAGCCCACGGTCCTCATCGCGGACGAGCCGACGACCGCTCTCGACGTGACGACCCAGGCCCAATTGCTCGAACTGCTCCGGGAAATCCAGGCCGAACGTGGTCTCGCGCTGGTGCTCATCACGCACGACATGGGAGTCGTGGCGTCCATGGCCGACAAGATCGCCGTCATGTACGCCGGGAGGATGGTGGAGTACGGCGACGCCATCAGTGTGCTGACCGATCCCGACCACCCCTACACCTCCGGGCTCCTCGCCTCGATCGCCGATCCGCGCGCGGGCGCGAAAGAGCCGTTCCGGGTGCTGCCCGGGCTACCGCCGGACCTCGCGGGTGTGGGCGAGGGCTGCCGATTCGCGGACCGCTGCGAACTCGCCGAAGCGTCCTGCGCCGACCTTTTCCCGGTCCTGGCACCGCTGCGCACTCGCCCCGGCGGCTGGCAGACGTCCGCCTGCTGGAAGCACCCACGCCACGAACCGCTCACCGAAGAAGAGACGGCGGTCCAGTCATGAGCCTCCTGACGATCGAGGACCTCACCGTGAAGTTCTCCAGCGGCGGCACGACGGTCACGGCGGTGGACGGTGCGACCCTCTCGGTCGACGGCGACGAGGTCGTCGGCCTGGTCGGCGAGTCCGGCTGCGGCAAGTCGACACTCGCACGCACCGTCGTCGGGCTGCACAGCGCGGCGAACGGCCAGGTCGTCTTCGACGGCCAGGTGGTGAGCAGCCTGCGCGGCTCGGCACTGCGCGCCTATCGCCGCCAAGTCCAATACGTCTTCCAGGACCCGCTTTCCTCGCTCAGTCCTCGGCTGAGCGTCGGCAAGGCTGTCGCGGAGGCGCTCGACATCCATCGGATCGGCCGGCCCTCATCCCGGCCGGCACGCGTCCTCGAACTCCTGGAGCTGGTCGGACTGTCGGCCGCGCACGCCGACCGGATGCCCTCGGCGCTCTCCGGGGGCCAGCGGCAGCGGGTCGCCATCGCCCGGGCACTGGCCGTCGAGCCCCGGATGCTGATCTGCGACGAGCCCGTCAGCGCGCTCGACGTGTCGATTCGCGCGCAGATCATCAATCTCTTTCTCGATCTGCAGCGCGAGTTCGGCCTCGGGCTGCTGTTCATCGGCCACGATCTCGGGCTGGTCCGGCGGATCTCCGATCGGGTCGCGGTGATGTACCTGGGGCGCGTGGTGGAGCGAGGGACGGCACACGCCGTCTTCGACCAGCCCCAGCATCCCTATACGCGCGCGCTGCTCGCGGCGACGCCATCGGCGGATCCCGTCGTCGAACGCCGGCGCGACCATGTGCTGCTGGCGGGCGAACTGCCCAGCCCGAGCAATATCCCGGCGGGTTGCCGATTCCACACCCGCTGCCCCGTCGCCCTGCCGACGTGCGCCACCGTGGAGCCCGTCGAGCGGCCGGTCGACCAGGAGGCATCGGACGCGGTGTCGTGTCACCTCGGTGACCCGGCCGTGCCACAGGAGCTGGCCGTGAGCTGACGCGTCCGCACTCATCCGTCCCCACCAAAATCGAAACGTTAGGAGCCTTGAAGTGCCTTCACTGGGCGTATTGGCCGATGCCCGCATCATCGTCGTCGGCGCGGGTGCGGTCGGTAGCTGCGCCGCCTACCGGCTGGCGCAGGCAGGCGCGACCGTCACGATCGTCGAGCGCGGCTATCCGGGCGGGGCCACGAGCGGGAACAGTTTCGCCTGGCTCAACGCCTTGGGCAACTTCCCCAAACACTATTACCGGCTGCGCACCAATTCGATCCGGGCGCACCGCGAGCTCGAGCAAGAGCTTTCCGGCGACTGGCTGACCCTCAACGGTGGGCTGCATTGGGTGTCCTCCACGGGGCAGAGCCAGTTCGAGCTGACGGAGTCGTTGAAGCGACTTCAGACGTGGGGGGCGCGTGTGGACGCGTACACACCGGATGAACTCGCCCGGTCCGTCGAGCCGGGACTCTCCCTTGAAAAGGAGGAGGTCGAGACCGTCTTTCACATTCGAGACGAGGGCTGGCTGCAACCGGCGCTGATGATCCGTTCGTTGCTACACCGTGCCGCCGGCGAGTACGGCGCCCGGGTCATCAATGCCACGGTGACGGAAATGCTCGGCGGACCGGGTGAGGTCACCGGGGTGGTCCTCGACTCGGGGGATCGTCTCGAAGCCGATGTGGTGATCCTGGCCGCCGGTCCTGACTCCCCCGGACTGGCCTCTCTCGCCGGCGCGGTTCTGCCCGTGGAGACCAACTTCGGGATACTCGCGGTCACGGCGCCGGCGCCGGCGATGATCCAGCACGTGGTCATCGCGCCGGACCTCTTCATCCGGCCGGACGGCGGCGGCCGGATTCTGGCCACATCCGACTCGTTGCTCAGCGTTCCGGCCGATATGGTGCCTTCCGCTGAGCTGCCAGAGATCAAGAAGTTGCGGGACCGGCTCTCGGAACTCGTTCCCGGACTGTACGACGTCCCGTTCGAGGCGTTCCGGCGCGGAGTGCGAGCCCTGCCGGAGGACGGGTATCCGATCGTCGGGTTCGATCCCGGCGTCAACGGACTCTATTACGCCGTCATGCACAGCGGGATCACCCTCGGTGCCGGAATGGCCGATCTCATCGTGGACGACCTGAGCGATCCGGATTTCGACGGCCTCGCGCATTACCGGCCCGATCGGTTCACTCCCGGACGCACCTTCCAGGGCCCTGCCGGCGAGTAGGCAGCAGCTACTTGCTGGGCGAGTCTGTCGCCGTGAGCGCGGTGGCGGTGTCGACGATCGTCTGTTCGGTGGGGCGGGGCTGCCAGCCGAGTGTGCGTGCTTTGCTGCTGTCGCCGAGCCTCGTGCGGCCGAGTTCGGAGCGCACCATCGCCAGCTGCGGGTTCACTCGGGCCAGCAGCTTGACGATGATGTCGGGCATCGTGTGTGTGGGTACCTTGGTGGCTTGGTCCGGGAGCTTGTCGCGCAGGATGCGGGCGATGTCCCGGTACCACAGGAAGCTGCCCGACGCGAGAAAGCGCTGGCCTGCGGCGGCAGGACTCGTCATGGCGAGAATGTGCAGTTCGGCGACGTCACGGACATCGACGACGTTCCAGCCGATGTTCGGGATCGCGGGGATCTGGCGGGCGAGCAGGCGGCGGATGACGTCGGTCGTTCCGGCCGCGGTCCGCGCGCCCAGCGGGGGGCCTTGCATGAAGGTCGGTAGGACGGCGGTCAGCTCGAGCCCGGTCGCGTCGGCGAGTTCCCAGGCGTCGCGCTCAGCGAGGATCTTGGAGTCCGGGTAGGCGTGCTGTGGGGTGCCGGACGGCTCGGCATAGGTCGTTTCGCTCGCGGGCGCGTTCGAGTCGCCCGCATAGGCCGTGAGGCCGGACGACGTGAGCACCGCACGCGTCACCCCGGCCCGGGCGGCGGCGCCCAGGACACGCCGGGTGCCCTCGCGGGCGGTCTTGATGAGATCCGCGCCCGAGTCGAAAGGCATCGGTGACGCGGTGTGAATCACGTAATGGGCGCCCTCGAAAGCCCTGTCCCAGCCCTCGTCGCTGAGGAGATCAACGACAGCGAACTCGATGCCCCCGGCCGCTTCCGCGCCCGCGCGGCCGCTGACGGCTTGACGCACCTGCTCCTCCTTGCCGTGGCTGCGCACAGTGGCGCGCACCCGGTAGCCGCGCTGGAGCAGGCCCGTGATCACCCAGCCCGCCAGATAGCCGGTTCCGCCCGTGACGAGCACTGTCTCACTGCCGTTACTGCGAGTCATCTACCTCTCCATATTCATTGAGTTTCTCATTGATATTAGGAGGGTAACATGAGTCCGTGACTGCCGACCGTGACGCGACGACACCGACGACGCACCGCGCGGACGCCGAGCGGAAAGCCGAGATCGTCCGTGTTCTCGTGGAAGTGGGACACTCCGCGGACGCCGTCGTGGCCCAGGTGCTCGGGGAGTTCGGGGTGCCGGCCTCCGTCGCCGGCACGCTGTGGGCGCTCGCGCCGGGTACCGAGCCGCCAACAATGCGGGACGTGGCCGCCCGCCTCCGCTGCGATCCTTCGACCGTCAGTCTCGCCGCCGACAAGCTCCAGAGCATGGGACTCATCGCCCGCCGGCCGCACCCCTCCGACGGCCGCAAGCGAACCCTTGCCCTGACCGAACGCGGGCACGGCCTATGGGAGGTGCTCAGGACGCGACTTCACGCCTCCGGCCTCTTCACCGGTCTCGATGCGGAGGAACAGCGCACGCTGCTCGCGCTGCTGACGAAAATGCAACTGCGAGGCCGTGTTTAGAGCCCTAGGCTCCGCCGGTCACAGGTGAGATGATCTTGGCGTGGCTGGGGTGATCACGGCCTCCGAGCCATCCTGGATAGCCCCGTTCGCCGGGCTGAACCCGCGTTGTTTCGGCAAGCATGGCGGCGCGGATGGCGGCCCCGCCCGCCGGCCCACCACCAGATCGCGCGGTCCTCGCCAGGAACCACTTCAGAATGCGGCTGCGGAGTGCCAGTGCACGGCGCAGAACCTACGAGAAGATCGCGCCGAGGTCGACCGGGGCGGTCTTGTCTTCGAAGCTCATCGACTGCTCGATGGCGGCGAGGTGCCCGGTCATGGCCTCGGCGGCGCCTTCGCCGTCGCCGGCCTTGATCATCGCCACGATGTGTGCGTGGTCGTCGGGCCGGCAGGTGGTGCTGGTGGGCGAGTCGTAGAGCAGGATGGCCAGGCAGGTCAGCGCGCTGAGTTCCTTCATCGGCCGGGCCATCGCCTCGTTTCCGGCCAGGTCCGCGGCGAGATTGTGGAACTCGCCGGAGAGCCGGATGACGGGTCGCCGGTCGTCCGCGGCGCGCGCCTGGTACTCCGCCTCCACATGCTGTTGCAGCCGGTCCACATCGCCGGGGGTCGCGCGCTTGGCGAGCCGTCGCACGATGGCCGGCTCCAGGGCCCGGCGCGCTTCGAAGATGTCACAGGACTCTTCGAAGGTCGGCCGCGCGATGAACGCGCCCTTGTTGGGCACCACCCCGATGAGGTTCTCGTTCCCCAGCCGGGCCAGCACTTTGCGCACCCGGGCGCGGCTGACCTTGAAGACGGCGGCCAGCTTCTCCTCGGGCAGCTTGGTTCCCGGGGGCAGCCGGTGCTCCAGGATCGCCTCGTAGATGCGGTCGTAAACCGGGTCGGCGGCCAGGTCGTCCGCGGTCGCCCCGGCCGGCCTCATGGTGACCAAGTGGCGAGCACCCCCTTCAGCTTCAACGCTGTCGATCCTACTGCGCGTCATCGGTTCGCTCGTCATGTGTGCGCGTTGCCGACCTCGTGATACGAGCGGCGGTAGTAGACCAGCGCCGTGTCCGACTCCGCCGCGACGACCTGGATCACGCGGCCGAGCATGACGCTGTGGGTGCCGATGTCGAGCAGGTTTTCGATGGTGCAGTCGAACGCGGCGACGGCCGACGAGAGCAGCGGCGCGCCCGTGACCGACGGAAGCCATTCGGCGTGCGCGAAACGCGCCGACATGTCCTGGGTGGCGCCGGAGAACAGTTGCGAGAGTTGCCGGTGGTGGCCGGCCAGCACGTTGACGGCCAGCACTCCGTTGCGGCGAAACGGTTCGCTCTGCTGGCTGCGGCGGTTCATGCACACCAGCAGCGTCGGCGGGGTGTCGGTCACGCTGCACACGGCCGTCGCGGTGAATCCGAGGCGGCCGGCGGGCCCGTCGGAGGTGATGACGCAGACCCCTGATCCGAGGCGGGCCATGCCCTCGCGGAACTGCGCGTCCAGCCCGGTGGGCATCACCGTGTCGCTCCCAGCGAGTACCTGTCGGCGAATTCCCGTGACAGCGGCTCGGACATCAGGATCGGCAGGACGCGGTCGGTGTGCGGGAACCCGTTGAACAGGACGTCCCCGGCCGCGGGGTTCGTGCTCGCGGTTTCCAGCACGCGCGTGGCGCTCGCGGGGAGCTTTTCGAGGAACAGGTTGTTGAATTCCCACGCCGTGCGACCGTGATCGAGCCACAGGTCCTGTCCCACCTGCGCGAGCCAGGCGTCGTCATAGGCCTGCTCGCCCCTGGCGGCGATAACGTCGACGAGGAACTTGGCGCTGCGATTGGCGAAGTTCCCGCCCTGCCCGCACACCGGGTCGAAGCTGATCGCGGTGTCCCCGACCGGGATGACGCGCCCGCCCGATGGTGTGACACCGAATGCCTTGCGCACCGCCGGGGTGAACCGGCCCGTCAGCCAGGCGTGCGGATCGTCGTCGACATAGACCATGTCGTCGGCGATGTGAGTCTCCCAGGGCGCGGTCTCCCGGACGATCTGGCTGCCGATGGCGACGACGTCCGCACCGGAGGCCGCCTCCCCGAACCGGTCGATCATCGAGCCGGGCCGCGCCTCGAAGAGCAGGGCGAAGGTCGCGCCTTCGGTCTTGTGCTCGTAGGGCACCCAGAAGTACTCCCCCACATCGCCGAACTGGTTGAACTTGGTGGGCACGTAGTCGAGGCGGTCGCCGAACCACTCCGAGACATGCCTGCCGGAGCGGCTCTTCACCACCGCCATGGCCAGATTGCGTTGCGGGGACGAGAAAGGCGACCACCGCGGGTCGACCTCGATCACCTTCGACAGCTCGGCCTTGCCGGCGGCCAGGATCGTGAGGTCGTTGGCCAGCGCGATCTTGTCGATCCAGTCCAGGTCGACCGAGCCGATGACCAGCTTGCCGCCGATGCCCTCGAAGTCCGACAGCCACCGGCTCACCCGCATGCGCTGGTCGATGCCGGCGCCCCGGCGCCCGAACTCGGTGCGGCCCGTGACGGTCATCCGCGGGCCCCCGACGGTCGCCAGGGAATCCAGCAGGAAGCCCTGGCCACGGAACGAGGACGAGGACCAGTGGTCCATACCATAGCTGCGCTCGACGTCGATGACGTCTTCGTACAGATACGCCGACCCGGTCGGTCGTGATTTGTTCAGCCACTCGTCGGGGGTCCGGTCGGAATACAGGGTCACCTCGTATCCGGCCTGGACGAGCCCGTAGGCGGTGATGCAGCCGGCGGGGCCGGCTCCGACAACGGCGATCTTGCGCATGGCGTGGTTCCTCGTCTCTAGGGTGGGCACGGCGACGGGACAGGGTGGGCCTCGGTTCTGGCAGGCCCCGCCAACAATGATGGCTCCAATCTTAGCCATGGATTGGCACCAATCAAGACCGTCTCTGGTCTTAATCTGAGTGTTACAGGAACTCCTCTGCGCCCATTACGGCGTCGTAAACGCTGGTAACAAGCATGTTGTCGCCAAAGTTTTTGTGGATTGGTGCCAGTACGGTCCACTGGTGCGCGCCGCGAGGCGCGGGCCGCGAATTCTTGGAGGAGTCAGATGAAACGCCGAGCTCCATTCTCCGTCGCGATGGCGGTGATGCTGGTCCTGCTCAGCGCGTGCTCACCGAGCATCCGGGTCCGGGAACTCACGCTGCCCGCCGGGCTGGCCCCGGAACCGGGCATCGACATCCCTCAACTGACGATCAGCGCCGGCTGGTCGCCCATCGGCGACGGCCTCATCCCGTTGATCGGCGAGCGCCGGGGATACTTCCGCGACGCCGGGATCGAGTTCACCCGCACCAACGGCTACAAGAGCAATCTGCTGACCTCGATGACCCCGATGCTCAACGGGCAGATCGAGATCGGCGACACGTACATGCCCTTGCTGACCCCGCAGATGTCCACGGTGCAGAGCGTGACGACCTTCGCGCTGCCGACCACGGCACACGTCCAGCGGATCCTGGCGCCCAAAGGGAAGTACAAGACCCTCAGCGGCCTGATGGCACAGGGGATTCCGTTCCGGCAGGCGGCGCAGGAGGTGATGGCACAGCTCAAGGGCAAGACCATGCTGCTCTACACCG
This sequence comes from Amycolatopsis sp. GM8, assembly GCF_021653975.1. Classification (GTDB taxonomy): domain Bacteria; phylum Actinomycetota; class Actinomycetes; order Mycobacteriales; family Pseudonocardiaceae; genus Amycolatopsis_E. The sequence continues at coordinate 473,683 of NZ_JAJKFK010000005.1, forward strand.
GAGTGGACCCGCAGTTCTACAACGTGGCACTGGGGCTTGCCGGGCTGACCCTCGGCGACGTCAAGACGCAGTACATGGGCGATCCGGACATGGTGACCGCAGCGCTTTCCGGGCAGGGCGATTTCGCCTCGCCCAATGGCGCGGTCCAGGTCTCGCAGCTGCAGAGCGCCGGCTGGGAGCCGCTCATGATCGTGTCCGACGTCATCACCAACCTGCCGTCGGAAACACTGAACATGGCCAACACCTACACCGGATTCGTGACGACCAAGAACTTCGCGTCCGAGAACTACAACGCGATCCTGCGGTTCACCGGGGTGCTGTTCCGGATCATCCACGACCTTGACGCCGACCCGGTGGGCGCCTGCGCGAGCTACGTCGACTACATCAACAGCTACACCGGCAGCCACCTGACCGCCGAGGACTGTTCGCACCTCTATACCGACGGCATCTACGAGCTGAACACCTTCGAGAACTACCAGGCCGTGGCCGGACCGACACCGCCCAATCCGCCGCCGAACCACGCGACCGACTACCCCACCCAGACCAACGCACAGATCCAGCGCTTGCAGGCTCAGGCCGTGCTGCCGGGCGGGCACTATTCGGCGTCCGACATCAGTTTCGCCGACCGCGTCTATCACGATCTGCGCACCTACCGCGACCAGGCCCGGGCCCTGCTGGCGACGGCGCCGCCGGGTCAACTGCACAGCCAGGCGCAGAAGTTCTACGACGACTACGACTATCTCGACGCGTATCGCTACGCGCTGGCCGCGACGAAGGGATAGACATGACCATTCTGGCTTCACGTCTCGGCGCCACGACCGAACCGGAAACCGGCGGCCCGGACCGCCGCAGCTCGCGTGCCCGGCCGGGCACAGCGTGGCTCTGGCCGCTCGTCGGTGTCATCGGATTCGTGCTCGTGTGGGCGCTCCTGGCCGCGCTGGTGCGAAGCAGCGCGGTGCTGCCCGGGCCGTGGGAAGTGGCGAAGAACTTCGCCGCGAACTTCAACGGCTCACCGGCCCTGAAGTATCTCGGCCTGGACGTCACCAGTTACGTCGGCAACCTTGGCTACACCGGCTCGATCGTGTTGAGCGGCTGGCTGATCGGAGCTGTCATCGGCGTGGTCACCGGGCTGGCGTCGGCGCGCACCCAATGGGTCCGGAATCTGGTCGAACCGGTGACGACGGTGTTCGGCGTGGTGCCGATCCTGGTGGCAGCGCCGTTCGCGCTGGTCTGGTTCGGCACCAGCACAACCGGGAAGTTCCTGCTCATCGTCTTCTTCAGCGCGGCAACAGTTCTGGTGGTGGCACAGTCCGCCGCGCTGGCCCTGCCGCTGCGGTACGAGGAATACGCGGCCACCCTCGGCGGCGGCTCGTCCGCCCGGCTGCGCCGCGTGGTCTTCCCCGCCACCTTGACCACGACCCTGACGGGTCTTCGCGCCGCGCTCGGCCAGGCGTGGGGGCTGGAGGTCGTGGCCGAGCTTCTGGGCGCGCCGGCGGGAATCGGGCGTGCCATCGCCGTCCGGGCCGGCACCGGTGACATCGCCTCGGTCATCGCGCTCATTCTCGCGCTGGGAATCCTGGCGCTGCTCTGTGATGCCGTGTTGTCCCTCATCGTCCGGCAGTTCGCCCAGTGGCAGACCGACAAGGAGCCCTCATGACCGGGTTGACCCAAACCGAGGCCACAACCGGCCAGACAGTCGACGATGTCGCCGTCGACGTCCGTGGCCTCACCATCACGTTCACCGCGGCCGGGAAGACGATCACGCCCATCGATGGTCTGGACCTCCAGGTGCGGCGCGGCGAACTGGTCTGCATCCTCGGACCGTCCGGACAGGGCAAGTCCACCTTGCTGCGGGCCGTGGCCGGTCTCACCCGGCCCGACGCGGGCAGCATCACCACACCCGAAGGCGCGGTGACCGAACCGGGAGCCGAGCGGGGCATGGTGTTCCAGCAGGACGCCATCCCCATGTGGCTGCGTGTGCAGGACAACGTGGCGTTCGGCCCGAAACTGCGCGGCGTGCCCCGCGCCGAGTACCAGCCCACCGTGGACCACCTGATCGAAGAGGTGGGCCTCGACGAGTGGCGTCGAGCCTGGCCGCGGCAACTGTCCGGCGGGATGCGCAAACGGGTCGCCATCGCCGCCGTGTTCGCGAACGAACCCAGCATCCTGCTCATGGACGAACCCTTTGGCGCACTGGACTTCTTCACCCGCGAGAAATTGCAGGGGCTGCTCCTGCAACTGTGGGCCGAGACCGCCAAGACCGTCCTGTTCGTGACCCACGACGTCGACGAGGCACTGCTGCTCGCCGACCGGATCGTCATCCTGGGCAAGGGCCGGGTGGCTCAGGACATCACAGTTCCCTTCGCCCGGCCGCGCGGTGACGATCTCCGCTCGGACCCCGCCGCGATCGAGCTGCGTCAGGAACTCATCGGCCGGCTGGGGGAAAAATGAGCGCTCCGACCGTCACGCGCCCGGTTGTCACCGCGTCGCGGGCATCGCGCAGCGGCACGGTGACCCGCACGCGCCCGTCATTGAAGGCCCTGGGTGCGGGAATCGTGCTCTTCGCCGTGGCGTGGGAAGCGATCGCGCTCGTGTTCGCCCATACCGTCGCCCATCCCGAATACGTGATGCCCGACCTGTGGTACGCGCTGCGGACCGGGCTGCCCGGGCTCTCGGACTACTACTCGGGACGCCTGGGCGGGCACCCGCCCGCGCTCGGCGGGAGCCAGTCGGCCTGGCTGGGCATCCTGGCTCTCGTCGACAACTCATTGACCTCGTTGTACCGCGTGGTCCTGGGGCTGGCCGGCGGCGTCGTCATCGGCGTCACGGCCGGTCTGGCGATGAGCTGGTCCCGTCCACTTCGCGGCGCCTTCGGTGGCGTGGCGAACCTGTCGAGGATGATGCCGCTGCTGGCCATGGGGCCGTTGTTCACCCTGTGGTTCGGTGCCGGCAGCGCGGCCAGCATCGCCTTCATCGTGTTCAGCGTCGCCCCGATCATGCTGATGGCGACGACGACCGCGGTCGAACGCCTCGACCCGGACCAGCTCGCCTGGGCCCGCACATTGGGTGCCGGTCACTGGCGGATCTGGACCCAGGTCGTCCCGCGCAGCATCGTGCCCGAAGTGGCCGGCGCACTGTCGGTCGCGAGCGTGCTGGCGTGGAGTGTGCTGCTGGCCTCCGAACTCTGGGGCATTCAGGACGGTTTGGGCTGGGCGATGGGACAGGCCCTCGGGTTCACCCAGATCTCCGAGGTCATGATCATCGCCCTCACCTTCATCATCCTGACGTTCTGCACCGTGCGTCTGCTGGGCGCCGCCGTGCGCCGCCTCTCCCGGTGGGCCGACTGACAACTTCAGGCGTGGTCGGTGGCGGCGGCGGTCTGTGCGGTGGCGTCGAGGTTGGCGCGTAGTGCGTCCACTTTGGCGGTGGCGTAGGCGTGGGCGTCTGAGCCGAGGAGCAGGCGTAGTGGGCCTTCGTCGCTGACGACGTGGTACGCCCGCTGGATGTTCCTCGACCAGGACGCCCGCGCCCTGTTCGTGGACTGGCCCGACCAAGCCCGCGCCGCGACCCCGACACCACCACCACCGCCCTCGTCACCGAACTACGCGAACACAGCCGTGAGTTCGACCAATGGTGGGAACAACACCGCGTACACCGAAACCCTCACCCCACCCGGCGACCCCGACATGACGCTGTACATCTACACCACCGAACCCGACTCACCCTCACGACGAGCAATCGACCTCCTCGCCAGCTGGACGGCTGCCAACCGCTGACAGACGTTTCAGGCCGGTACGACGCAGGCGTCGACGAGAGTGCCGATCGCGGGCAGTGTGTCGAACCGCAGCGCGCACTCGCCGAGTCGCCGCACCTGGTCGCTGGGGAGCGCGCGGCCGGCGTTCGAATCGAACTTCTCTCGCACTGCCTGGTCGTCGAGTGGGTTGTCGGGTGTGCCACTGCTCGCCGGAACCCTTTTGCGTAGCTCCCGCCCGTCAGCCAGGCGCAGCACAACCTCGCCCGGGAAATGCGCCGGGTAGTCGCTGTCCGGGTCGGGTGGGCAGCTGACCTTGCGTGCGACGGCGAGCACGCCGGGGTCGTCGAGCGGTTCGTCGTAGAAGGCGGCCAGATCGACCCTTCCCTTTGTCAGGGCCAATGCGACGGCGTACTGGACGCTGAACAGTGCGTCGTAGATGGTGACCGGTGCCGTTTTACGGTCGGCCGGTTCGGTGACCGCGGGCATCAGGCGGGGTGTGGTCGGGCACGTGATGGTGTCGATTTCGTCCGCGGTGAGGTTCGAGCGCCCGAGCGTGCCGAGCAACTCCAATGCGGCGTCGACGAAGGCATGGGTGAAATGGCAGCACGGGTACGGTTTGAGTGCGATGTCAGACGCGAGCCACCGGTCACCGAGGTCTCCCGGAGCGAGGGCGGACAGGTCGGGCTCGCCGTCGAGATGGCTGGCATACAGGCCGTGAGTTCCCTCGAACACCGTTGCGGGGCCACGGAAACCGTGCTGCGCGAGCGTGGTGGCGATGATGCCGGAGTGGGCGGCCCAGCCCGGGTGGAGGCGCTTGAGCCAGGACTCGTTGATCTCCAAGATGCCGGCGGCCTGGCTGCCGGCGAGGCCGAGTGCGTTGACCAGGACGTCGGCGGGCAGGCCACGCAGTTTCGCGGTGACGCACACAGCGGCGAAGGTGCCCGCGATGCCGGTCGGATGGAAACCGCGGTCGTGGAAGCGCCCGGCACCGGCCGCGGCGAGGCGGCAGCCGATCTCGAGGCCGGCGACGTAGGCGAGCATGGTGGCGGCGCCGTCGGCGTTTTCCGCTTCACCCACCGCGAGCGCGGCGGCGAGGGCGGGGGCGGTGGCGTGGTGGATGGCCTGGATGTGAGTGTCGTCGAAGTCGAGTCCGTGGATCAGCACGCCATTGACGAGCGCGGCGGACGACGCTGGCATCGCGGTGCCGAAGCCGAGGGACCGGCTGTCGTCTCCGGTCCCGAGTGCGCGTGCCGCGTTGTGAGCGGCTTCGCCGAAGTCCATACGGCTGGAGGCGAGCGCGATGCCGAGCGCGTCGACGGCGTGCAGGCGGGCGGTGTGGAGCACCGCGTCGGGCAGGTCGGCTGTGGTGAGGTCGGTGACGAACCCGGCGAGGTCGCCGGCGATGGTCTTGGTCACGAGTTTCCTTCTGTGCTCAGGGATGCGGCGACGACCTGACGCGCGGCACGCAGTGTCGCGGCATCGATCAGGTGCCCGTTGTGAGCGGCCGCTCCGGCTCCGTCCCGGGTCGCGGCCTGATAGGCGTCGAGGACGGCGCGTGCCTGCTCGACCGCCTCGGGCCCTGGCGTGTAGACGTCGTTGGCGACGGCGACCTGATCGGGGTGAATGGCCCATTTCCCGTCGAAGCCGAGGGTGCGGGAACGGACGCATTCCCGGCGGTAGCCGTCGGCGTTGCGCAGATCGGCGTAGGCGCCGTCGATGGCGGCGACACCGGCGATGCGCGCGGCGATAGCGATGGCGCTCCGGACGTGGTGCCACACGTCGCCCGGATAGAGGTCCTCGCGGTCGTTGCCGGCCGCGTCGAGGTCCAGGTGTTGTGACGCGGAGAAGTCACCGGGCCCGAACGCCAGCGCTTCCACCCGTGGGCTGCTGGCCGCGATGGCGGTGAGTTCGGGCATCGCCGCGACGTCTTCGATCAGCACCTCGATGCCGACCCGGTGGTCGAGGCCCAGGCCACGCTCGATTTCGGTGAGGGTCGTGTCGACCCACCACACGTCGCGGGGCGCGACGACCTTGGGGATCACGACGAAATCCAGTGCTGCCCGCGTTTCCCCGACCACCTGACGCAGATCGTCGAGCGCGAGCCCGCCGCCGGGTGGATTGATCCGCACGGCGCGGCCACGCGTTCCCCAGTCGTCGCGGGTCAACGCGCGCGCGGCCGACACGCGAGCCTCGTGTTTTCGCTCGGGGCTCACGGCGTCTTCGAGGTCGAGGATGAGCACGTCGGCAGGTCCGCCGAGCGCCTTGGTGATCATGCGTTCGCTGGTGGCCGGGGTGACCAGCTCACTGCGGCGGCGGCGCATCGTCACTCCCTTCCGAGCGCAACGCCTCCATGAGTTCGTCGACGGATTCCAGTGATGCCAACGCCTGCACGAGGGTGACGAGTCGTTCGGTTCGGTCGTTTCCCAGCACACCGGCGGCATTCGCGCGGAACTTCGCCTCGACGGCGGGCCAGGTGGCACGGCTGAGTCGCTCGCCGGCGGGCTCGTCGACGCCGATCGTGAGGTCGTCGCATCGCAGCCGGGCGGCGGCGCTGGCAAGGTCCGGGTCCGCCGACACCGTGATCCGGTCACTGAGCGCGCGGACATCGGCGTCGGCCATCCGGTCGTAGGAGTTCCAGTCGACCCGCCCGTCCAGCAGCGCGACCGCGCATTGGAACACGACGCTGAACTGCGCTTCGACCACATTGGACGGATGAATCTTGTGCATTTCGGTCCCGCCGACGATCGAGTACGCCGTGGCGGACAGCCGGATGGACACGGCGTTGTCGGGCGGGCCGCCCAGTTTCTCGCGTGCTTCGAGCGCGGCGTCGACTGCGGCGTGCGTGAGACGGCACGACGGATACGGCTTGAATCCGGTGCGGAGCAGGAGCCAGTCCTGCCCCAGGTTCGCCGTGACCCGGGTGTCCGACGGCTCGATCGCGAACAACGACAAGGCTCCGTGCTCACCTTCGAGAGCCTGCGCGGCGCCGCGGAAACCGTTCTGGGCCAACACCCCGGCAAGCAGCCCACCTCGCGCGGCGAGACCGGGGTGGAGCCGCTTGTTCCAGGCGCCGTTGGCCAGGTACTGCATCGTGCCGCCCGCCATCGAGCCGGCCAGGCCGAAGGCGTGTTCGATCGTTTCGCTGTCCAGGCGGAACAAGCGGGCGACCGCGGCCGCCGCCCCGAAGGTCCCGGCGATCGCCGTCGGGTGGAAACCGCGCTGGTACACGGTTTCACCGAGGCCGCGACCGATGCGGCACGCGGTCTCGTAGCCGGCCGCGAGGGCGGCCAGCAGTTCGGTGCCCGGCGAACCCAGGTGTTCCGCGACCGCCAATGCGGCCGGGACGACCGCGGCCCCGGGATGGATCACCGAGTCGATATTGGTGTCGTCGAAGTCCAGGCTGTGGGCGAACGTGCCATTGAGCAGCGCGGCTGTTTCCAGCGAGTAGGTCTCGCGCCGGGCGACCACTGTGGACGATCCACCGCCCCCGACCGTGTCCACCCCGCGCAGCAGAGGAGGGCTGGACTCGACGTCGCTACCGAGGGCGGTGACGCCCACGAAATCCAGCAGGCACTGCCCGAGCACGTCGGTCACCGCGTCAGGCAGGTCACCGATCTCGAGGCCGGCGACCATCTCCGCGAGCGCCGTCGTGGGCCCGCTCATGCCGCCCTCATCCGCGAGAGGTTCGACCGGCGGTAGCCGACCACCACTTCGTCCCGCTGGTTGCGTCCCGTCGTGGCCCACTCGACCACGCCCCAGCCCGGCCGCGACCGGGTCGGCTTGCTGCTGAGCACCACCGAGGAGGCGCGGACGGTGTCGCCGTCGTACATGGTGGCGCCGAACTCGAGATCCTCGACGCCGAGGAAGGGGCCGCCCGCCTCGGACAGGTCCTCGACCGACAGGCCCAGGACCGTCGAATAGACCAGCATCGGGTTGATCGGGATCGCCGCGTAACCGAGTCGCCGGGCGTAGGTCGCGTCGAAGTACAGCGGATTGAACTGCATCATGCGCGTGCTGTAGGCGATGCTCTCGCCCAGCAGCAACGTCCGGCCCCAATGGTGGTCGAACTCGTCGCCGATCGAGAAGTCCTCGAAGCACAGACCTCGTTGCCGCACAACTGGCCGCATTGCCATCAGTCTCCGTTCATTCGCTTCTGAACAGCCACTATAAAACTCAGAGTTTTTCTGTCAAGGCTCTTGTCCACGGCGACGGGCGGCAGCTAGCGTAAAAACTCAGAGTTTTTGTTTCCACTGCTCAAGGGAGAGCGATGAACATAAACACGCCGCCGGCCGCCGGGGTCGCGACGGCCTCTCTGACCGCGAGACTGGACCGCCTGCCCCGGCTCACCAGGGCCCACGCCGGCTGGGTCGTCCTGCTCGGCGCACTGTTCCTGTGCGACCTGGCCGACCTGAACGCGATGGCCTATGCGGCGCCCGCGATCCGCGCCGAATGGGGCGTCTCCGTCGCGACCATCGGCGAGCTGACGTCGTACTCGTTCCTCGGCATGTTCGTCGGCGGCTTCCTCGGCGGGCGGCTGTCCGACCGGTTCGGGCGGAAGAAGATCCTGGTCGCCGCGACCGTCCTCTACGCCGCCGCCTCGCTGTTGTGCGCGGTGGCCGGCAGCGTGCCGGTCCTCGCGGTGTTCCGGATCCTGACCGGGATCGGCCTGCAGGCGGTCACCGGGGTGCTGATCGTGTACGTCGCCGAGATGTTCCCGCGGCACTCCCGCGGCCGCTACCAGGCGATCATGCTCGCGATCGGGTTGCTGGGCGTGCCGCTCATCGCGGGAGCCGCGCGGATCATCGTGCCGCTCGGGCCCTCGACCTGGCGCTGGCTGTTCGTCGTGGGCGCCATCGGGCTGGTACCCGGGTTGCTCGCGCTGTTCGTGCTGCCGGAATCCGTGCGCTGGCAGGAACTCAACGGCCAGGCCGGGCGCGCGGAAGCCCTGGTCGCCCGGTTGGAGAACGAGGTCCGCTCGCGCACCGGCTCGCCGTTGCCGGATCCCGTCGAGCGCGGCGCCGAGCCCGCGCACCGTCCCGGCGAACTGCTGCGGCGGCCGGGGAACAGGCGCCGCGTCGTGGTCGCGTCGGTCACCATGGTGTTCGCGATCCTCGGCTTCTACGGCTTCAACGCGTGGGTGCCCACGCTGCTGGTCGAACGAGGCCTGAGCACGGCCAGCGCGCTGACCATCACCACGATCCTGTCCATCGCCCCCTTCGCCGGCGCGGCGGGCGCTCTGCTGATCACCGACCGCTGGGAACGGCGGCGGATCGCGCTCGTGCTGTGCGTCCTGGTCGCGGTGGCGATGGTCGTTTTCGCGCTGAGCCATGACTACTGGCTGCTCGTCGGCGCCGGCTTCGTGGTGACCCTGCTGCTGCAGACCAACACCGCGATCGTGTACGCCTACCTGCCCGAGGTGTTCCCGACGAACCTGCGCGGCCTCGGTTCCGGCATCGCCAACGGCACCGGGCGCCTCGCCGGGTTCGCCGGCGGGTTCATCATCGCCGCGATCTTCGCCGGCCTCGGCTTCGTGGGCGTGTTCGTCGCCACCGCGATCTTCATGCTCGCCAGCGGCCTGGTGCTCGGCCTGTTCGGCGAGCGCACCACGGGCAAGACCCTCGAGGAAATCAACTAGGAGAACGAATGTCGGTCACACTGAGCCCCGAACATCTCGCGCTGCGCGAAGCCACCCGGGAGTTCGCCGAGAAGGAGGTCGCGCCATTGGCGTCCACATTGGACTCCGAGGACGCCCACATCCCGGACGCGTTGTACGAGAAGATGGCGGAGATCGGGTACTTCGGCGTCAACCTCCCGGAACGCTTCGGCGGGCTCGGCATGGACGTCACCGCGCTGGGCATCGTCACCGAGCAGCTCTGCCGGGCCAACCTCTCGGTCGGCAGCCTGATCCAGCGCAACGCGGTCACCGCGGACCTGTTGGTGCGCCACGGCACCCCGGAACAGCAGGAACGCTATGTCGAGCGGCTGGCCACCGGGGCGATCCAGGCCGCCTCGGCGGGCACGGAACCGGAAGCCGGCTCGGACGCCGCGAACATCACCACCCGGGCGCGCCGCGACGGGGACTCGTACGTCGTGCACGGCACCAAGCAGTGGTGCACCAACGCGGACATCGCCGAGGCGTTGTTCGTCTACGTCCGCACCAGCGACGAATCCAAGCACGGCGGGCTGAGCCTGCTCGTCGTCGACAAGCCCCGGGGCGAGTTCCTCCCGCCGAAGCTGACCGGAACCCACCTGGCCACCGTCGGCTACCGGGGAATGTGGTCCTACCAGCTCTATTTCGACGGCCTCGAAGTGCCGGCCGAAAACCTTGTCGGTGGCCAGGAAGGCGCCGCGTTCAAACAGCTGATGGGCGGCTACGAGATCGCCCGCGCGGGTTTCGCCTTCCGGTGCATCGGGCTCGCCCAGGCGGCGTACGAGGAAGCGCTGATCTACAGCAAGCAGCGCGTGCAGTTCGGCCAGCCGATCGGCCGGTTCCAGGCGGTGCGGTTCAAGCTCGCGGACATGCGCACCCAGATCGAGGCCGCCCGCGCACTGGCCTACAACGCGGCGGCCAAGCTGGACGCGGGTGAGCGCGCGGACCTCGAAGCGGGCATGTCGAAACTGTTCGCCGCCGAGATGGCGCACAAGGTGTGCTGGGACGCGCTCTACATCCACGGCGGCGCCGGATTCGCCCTGGACTCGCCGGTCAACCGGTACTGGCGTGACTCGGGACTGCTGCCGATCGGCGAGGGGACCAGCGACATCCAGCGGGAGATCATCGCCCGCCGCATCACCGAACAGTGAAGGAAACCATGGCTTACACCAGTCCTGACAGCTATTTCGAGGACTTCAGCACCGGCACCGTGCACGAGCACGTCCGTGGCCGGACGGTGTCCAATGAGGACAACCTGGCCATCACGCACCTCACCCTCAACACCGCGCAGGGCCATTTCAACCTCGACTACATGCGCGACCTGATGGACGGCGCCTTCCGCGAGCGTCTCGTGATGGGGGCGGTCACCCTGGCCATCGTCATCGGGCTCACCTCCGAGGACATGAGCGAGAACGCCATCGCGGAGATCGGTCTCACCGGCATCCGCCTGTCCAACCCGGTCTACCGGGAAGACACGCTCTACGCCCGCAGCGAGGTCATCGAGCTCCGGGACGCGGACCGCCCGGACGCCGGGCTGCTGACCTACCGGTTCACCGGCCGCAAGGCCGACGGCACCGAGGTCGCCACCGGCCTGCGCACCGTCCTGCTCAAACGGCGCGAGCACTGGGCCGCCGCCGACGGTCACACCACGGAGGTGACTCATGCCCACAGCGCTTGAGGGTCTGCGCGTCGTCGATGTCACCCAGGGGGTGGCCGGGCCGTTCTGTACCCGGCTGCTGTCCCAGATGGGCGCGGACGTGATCAAGATCGAGCGGCCCGGCAGCGGCGACGCCATCCGGGCCTGGGACGACATCGTCAACGGCATGGGGTCCGGCCACGCCTGGGTCAACCCGGGCAAGCGCAGCATCGCCCTCGACCTCCGCAGCGCTGACGGCATCGACGTGCTGGAACGGCTCCTCGCCGACGCGGACGTGTTCATCGAGAATTTCGTTCCGGGCACGCTGGAGAGCTTCGGTATCGACATCGACGCGGTGCGGCGGCGGAACCCGCGAATCATCGTGTGCCGCATTTCCGGATTCGGCCAGGACGGCCCCTATGCCGACCGGTCCGCGCTCGACCTCATCATCCAGGGCGAGACGGGCCTCATCAGCACCAACGGCACCCCCGAACAGCCCGCGAAACTGTCCGTCTCGTTGTGCGACATCGCCGGCTCGATGTACGCCTCGGTGTCCATTTTGGAATCCCTGTACCACCGCGAACGGACCGGTGAGGGGCAGCTCATCGACCTCGCGCTGTTCGACGCGGTCATGACGTGGAGCGGCTACTTTCCCTACATGTGGTGGTACGGCCACGAACTTCCCGGCCGCGTCGGACTCAACCACCACACCATGTTTCCGTACGGGGCCTACGAATGCGGTGACGGCCGGAGTGTCATCGTCGCGGCCGGCGCCGGAAGCCGGGCGCAGTGGGAGAAGTTCTGCACCGCACTGGAGCATCTCGAACTCGTGGACGATCCCGACTACGCCACCAACCGGTCACGCATGCGGAACCGCGAGCCCCTCGACCGCATCGTGCGGACGACCATCAAGGCACAGCCACAGGACTACTGGTTGCGGCGTTTCCACGAGGTAGGTATTCCGGCCGGTGCGATGAACACCTTCGCCGAAGGACTGGACCATCCGCGAGTGCACCACCGTGGTCTGGTCAGGGAAGTGAAGAGCGCCGTCGGCCCGGTGAAGGTCTTCGACTATCCGCCACAGATATCCGGGCTGGCCGCCGTCAACGAACTCGGGCCGCCGCTGCTCGGCGAGCACACCGACCAGATCCTGGCCGATCTCGGGTTCGACGCGGACCGGCGCCGGAACCTGCGCGACAACGGAACGGTGGCGTGACGCCTCAGTCGTCGGCGAGGCGGCTGATCGCGCCGTAGGTCTTGGCGAGGTGGTCCAGATGATGGCTCATCGCCCGTTCCGCCGCCGCCGGGTCGCCGTCGCGGATCGCGGTGAGGATTTCGTCGTGATCACCGCAGACGACGGCCCAGAACGCCTCATCCGCCTGGCCGCGGTCGAGCGCTGACCGCAGCACGGTCGTCAGCGGGTCGAGGATGGCCGAGGTGAGCGGGTTGTCGGTCGCGTCCAGCAGGACAGCGTGAAACTGGTAGTTCGCCGCCCACTGCTCGGGGCCCCGCTTTTCCCGCGAGTCCGTGAGGGCGTCCGCCAGCTGTTCCAGATGGGCCTCGCGGCGCCGCTGCGCCGCGAGGCCCGCGGCCGGCACCTCCAGCATCCGCCGCACCTCGAGAATCTGTTCCGGCCGAAGCCGGCCGCGAGCCAGCAAGGTCAGCGAGTTGCGCAGATAGCGAGACACGTCGTCGGCCGTGGGCTCGGCGACGAACACCCCACCCCGGACGCCCCGCGTCGCGACGACCAGGCTCTCCGCCTGCAGCGTCCGGATCGCCTCCCGCCAGGTGCTCCGCGAAACACCGTCGAGGTCGGGCTCGGCGGGCAGCCGCTGTCCCGGCAGGTACTCCCCCGCCATGATCTTGAGACGCAACTCGTCGGCAACCCGCTGGTACTGCGGTTTGACCGCATTTGTCTCGCTCACGTCCCCAATGCTACCGGCGGCACGACGCCGGAACCGCGCTTCACCCCGGCGCCGGCTCATTCCACAGTGGATGTTCGGCGAGCGCACCGCCCTCTGATGATCCAGGTCTATGTCGGTTACCATAGACTTGGTCCATATGTACGGCCCGCGAGGGCACCATCGACGAAGGGCAGTGTTGTGCGGGAGTGGAACGGGTCGGTCGCCTTCATCACCGGCGGTGGCCAGGGCATCGGATTGGGCATCGCCCGCGCGCTGGGAAAGCGGGGCGTGTGCCTGGCATTGGCCGACATCGACGAGGCGGCATTGGCCGCCAGCAAGGACGAGCTGTCGCAGGTGACGGACGTCGAGACCTTCCGGCTGGACGTGCGGGACCGGGAGGTGTTCGCGTCCGTCGCGGACGAGGCCGAGTCGAAGCTCGGCGCGGTGAGCCTGTTGTTCAACAACGCCGGCATCGCGCCGGTCTCGTCCCTGCGGGACCTGGATTACGAGAAGTGGGACCTGGCTCTCGGCGTCAATGTCAACGGCGTGGTCAACGGGCTCCAGACCTTCCTGCCTCGCATGATCGAGCGCGGCCAAGGCGGGTACGTCGTGAACACCGCCTCGGGTGCGGGGCTGGTCGGTCACGCGAATGTGCTGTACACGACCAGCAAGTACGCGGTGGTCGGGCTTTCGGAGGCGCTGAAGCAGGTGGCAAGCAAGTACGACATCGACGTGAGCGTGCTCTGTCCCGCCTTCGTCGACACCCGCATCCTGGAGAACACCGAGTCGTTGAGCGCGGGCCACTCCGGCTTCCCGCAGGGGGAACAGCGCCAGCAGACCGAGGCGTCGTTCAAGTCGGGTGTGAGCATCGATGCCGTCGGCGAGATGGTCATCGCCGGCATGGAGGCCGGGGCGACCTGGATCCACACCGACGACTCGCTGCGGCCCTACCTGCGCATGCGGAGCGAGGCCCTGCTGGACTCACTTCCCGCTCCGGCGGGCGAAGAGGCCTCCCACTGACGGCCATTGGGGGGCGGTACGGCCACCGGCGCACCGCCCCCATCGCCGCCATTCCGGCGGCTACTTCTTGGACAGCTTCCGCATGACCTCGATGCCGGACGGGTCGACGGGCAGCCCGTCGAAGACCGCGCGGGCGTTGGCGTGGCCGGTCTGGTGCAGGGCGAACGCGGTGTGCAGGGCGTTGAGCTGCCCCTGCGCCTCCAGCCCCTGGTTGACCGACATCTTCGCCAGTTTCAGCCCGAACGCGGGGCGTTCGGCGATCTCGCCGGCCAGTTCGAGGGTGAAGTTTTCGAGGTCCTCGCGCGCGACGACGTGGTTGATCATGCCGAGGCTCTCGCACTCCCGCGCGGTGAGCGCATGGCCCCGGAAGAGCATCTCCTTGGCCTTGCGCGCGCCGACCTCCCACAGGTGGGTGTGGTACTCGTGCCCGTTGACCGCGAGGGCGACCGTCGGGTCGGCGAAACTCGCGTCCTCGCTGGCGACGATGAGGTCACACGGCCACACCAGCATCAGCCCGCCGGCGATCACCTTGCCCTGGACCTGCGCGATGGTCGGCTTCGGGATGTTGCGCCAGCGCCAGCACATCCCGAGGTAGAACTCCTCCTCGTTGGCCATGCCGCCGGCCTGGCCGGGCTGCAGGTAGCCACCGGTCATGTTCCGGGGCTCGAAATCGGCTCCGGTGGCCGTGTTCCCCAGGTCGTGACCGGACGAGAAGTGCGGCCCGTCCGCCGCCAGCACGATCACCCGGATGTCGTCGTCCAGGGTGGCCCGCTGGAACGCCTCATCGAGTTCGTGGAGCATCCGGTAGTCCTGCGCGTTGCGGGTCTCCTGGCGCACCAGCGTGATGCGGGCGACCCGCTCGGCGGGCACGTCGTAGCGGATCCGCTCGAAGGTGGGCTCAGGCATGGGTTTTCATCCTTTCGATGGCGTCGTCGCGCATCCGGGCGCGGCGCACCTTCCCGGAGTCGTCGCGCAACGGCTGGTCGGTGAACTCGAGCGACCGCGGGATCTTGTAGCGGACCAGGCGGTCGGCGAGGAAGTCGAGGACCTCCTGTGCCGTCGTGCCGGGCTCGGCCTGCACGATGGCATGGACCCGCTGGACCAGGTCGTCGTCGGGAAGGCCCACCACGACCGAGGAAAGCACCTTCGGGTGCTGGTCGATCGCGTTCTCGACCTCGGCGGGATAGACGTTCGCGCCGCCGCTGACGATCATGTCGACGCGCCGGTCGCTGATGTAGAGGTAGCCGTCCTCGTCCTTTTGGCCCAGGTCGCCGAGGGTCTCCCAGCCGTTGATGGACCGGGCCTGCGCGCCGACGTATTCGTAGCTCGGTCCGAGGCCCTCGGCTCCCTTCATGTAGATCTCGCCGATCTCGCCCGGCGGCAGCTCGTTGCCGTCGATGTCGAGGACCTTCATGTCGCCGAGCCAGGGCCGGCCCACCGACCCGCGGTGGGTGAGCCACTCCTCGCCGGTGATGACCGTGATGGCGATCGACTCGGTGCCGCCGTAGAGCTCCAGGACCTTCTCCGCGCCCAGCAGCTCGATCCACTTCTCCTTGAGCCACTCGGGGCATTTCGACGCCGTGTGCCACAGCAGCCGGATCGACGACAGGTCGTACTTCGCGCCGGCCTCGATGGCCCGGTGCATGCGGTGCATCATCGTGGGCACGAGCATCAGCCAGGTGATCTTGTGCTTCTCGATGAGCCGCAAGGTCTCCTCGGCGTCGAACTTGTTCATGACCACGATGTGCTGCCCCAGGAGCAGGCCACCGACGGACATCCCGAGCGCCGAGTTGTGGTAAAGCGGCGCGACCACGGCCTGGGTGTCCTCGGCCGTGTAGCGGAACACGAGCTGATTGATCGCGGGCGACGCTTCGGCGCCGGTGCCGGACCGGATGATCTTGGGACGCCCGGTGCTGCCGCCCGATGTGGGGGCCTTCCACGCCGGGGAGACGACCTCGGGCAGGGGCTCGTCGCTCACGGTGGCGTCCGGTTCGAAACCGGCCGGCAGCGCGACGTTCCCGGGGTGGTCCGCCTCGTTCACACCGACGAGCAGTGCCGCTTCGGCGAGGTCG
Source organism: Amycolatopsis sp. GM8 (assembly GCF_021653975.1). Taxonomy (GTDB): domain Bacteria; phylum Actinomycetota; class Actinomycetes; order Mycobacteriales; family Pseudonocardiaceae; genus Amycolatopsis_E. The sequence goes on from NZ_JAJKFK010000005.1 coordinate 489,719, forward strand.
ATGATCGCCTGGCGTTCGGTGACCGGGAGGCGGTACGAGAGCGGGAGCGGTACCGCGCCGACCTTGAGCGCCGCGAAGAAGGCGACGTAGAAGTCGATCCCGTTCGGCAGTGCGACGGCGACATAGTCACCGAACTTCACGCCCTTTTCGAGGTAGACGCGAGCGAGCCGGTTGGACCGCTGCTCGAGCCCGCGCCGGGTGACGGAGTCGTCCCCGTGGCTGATGGCGACGAAATCGGGGTCCTCGTCCGCGAGCCGGGCCATCGTCCGCACGAACGGTTCTGGTGGGCTCGCCGCGATCAGCTGCCCCAGTTCCGAAACGTCCATGTTTCGTACCTCTCTCGATCGTCACGTCAGGCAGGACAAGTCTATGTCAAACAACATAGAACGGCATAGGCTGTGATTCGAGCGCGGCCTTCACCCGGCCGTCCCAGGTCAGGCCCTGGACGGCCGGGGATACGAGCGGGGAAACCCGTCAGCCGGCGCTGCGCTTGCGGGGGCTCGCGCCGCCGCGCTTCTTCGTGACGGTGGGCCGCGTCGCGCCGGCGTCCGATGGTGCCCACACGTCGGCGAGGTTGTTGCCGACCGTGACCGCCAGCGACTGCAGGGCCCCGTCGAGGTCGACGCCGTCGGGGTCGATGAGTGACTGGAGATGGATACCCATCACAGCCCCGTTGAGCGCGATCGCGACCGCACGCTCCTGTTCGGCCGCGACAACGGGATCCACCCCACTGGGACGCTGCACGCGCAGCCACCGCTCGACGCCCTTACGGCGCTCGTCGAGGAACTCCTGGTACTGGTTGTGGACGGCACCCGTGCTGCTCATCGCCTCGGTGAGGATCATGAACATCAGCGCCGAGTTGCCGCTGCGCACCCAGGTGGCGTAGTCGTGCAGGACCTCGGCCAGCGAGGGAAAGGACTCGCCGTAGTGGCCGGGGTCCATGTACCGGTCCATGGCACGTTCCACGACGGCGATCACGAGGCCGTCCTTGTTCTTGAAGTGCCACGGGATGCTGCCCCGGCTGATGCCGGACCGCTCCGAGATGTCGACGAAGGACGTGCGATCGAAGCCGCGTTCGGCGAACAGGGCCTCGGCCGCGTCGAGGATGCGCTTTCGGCTCTCGTCGCCGATCTCGTCGATCCGGCGCCGTCCTGGGGAACTCACGATCGTCATCTTAGATCCGGCACCCCTTCCATTCCCCGGCACATCAGCCGGCGACCTGGCCGGTGGTGGCCGCGAACTTCGCCAGGAACGTCTCGGCGTGCTCCATCGCCGCGGTGAGCTCCTCGGTCCGCCGGCGCAGTTCATCCCCGATCTCGTTGCGGGTGGCGATATAGGGCGCGTTCGTCTCCACCGCGTCGAGCACCAGCTCACCGACGCCGTCGGGCGAGGCACCCTGCTCGTTCAGGAGCTGGTGAGCGGTGTCGAGGATCCGCGTCACCCGCGCCGAGTGGGTCGGCGCGGTGTCCGGCCGCAATCGGCGCGTGTTCTCGACGATGCCGGTCGCCACCGGCCCGGGGAACAGCACCGACACGCCGATCCCGAAATGCGCCAGCTCCCGGCGGAACGACTCGCTCAGCCCGGCCACCGCGTACTTGCTCGCGTGGTAGAGGAACCCCGACCCCGCCTCGACCAGGCCCGCCTCGGAGGAGGTGCTCACGATGTGGCAGCGGTGCGGCGCGGCGACCATCCCGGGCACGAACGTCTGGAATCCGTTGTAGACGCCCGAAAGATTGATCCCGACGACGTGGTCCCACATCTCGAAGGTCAGCCTGCTGGGACTGGCGGAGTCGATTATGCCGGCGTTGTTGAACAGCAGCGACACCTCGCCCAGATCATCACGGACCTCGGCCGCGACGGTGGCGTACTGCTCGCGGTCGGTGACGTCGAGCTGGTAACAGCGAAGCCGCGACGGTGGGACAGCGAGGAGTTCGCGCGCCCGCTCCAGCGCCCCGGCGTCGACGTCGGCGACCGCGACGTTCGCGCCGCGGCGCAGCAGCGCCCGCACGATGCCCAGGCCGATCCCGCGCGCGCCACCGGTGACGAAGGCGACCCGCCCGGCGAAGTCGGTGATGCCGCCGGGTCCGGGTGCCGGCCCATTGTCAGGTGAATTCATCGGATTCCTTTGTCGGGTGACGGGTCAGTATTCATAGCCGCCGGCGGTGGTGATGACCTGACCGGAGACGAAGTCGGCTTCGGGATACGTGAGCATCACCACCGAACCGGCGGCCTCGTCGGGCGTGCCCGCCCGGCCCAGTGGGATCAGCGTCTTGAGCGCCTCGATGGCCTCGGGCCGCACGCCGACGTTGATCTCGCGGCCCTCGACCTCGATCTTCGAGACGCCGGTGGGCGCGGTGAGCCGGGTCTCGATGAAGCCGAACGCCACGCAGTTGACGTTGACGTGGTAGCGGCCCCATTCGTGGGCGAGGGTCTTGGTGAGCCCGACGATGCCCGCCTTGGCGGCCGAGTAGTTGGCCTGGCCGGAGCTGCCGTGCAGCCCGGACACCGACGAGATGTTGACCACCTTGCGGTGCACGACGACGCCCTGTTCCCGCTCCTTCTTGGCCGCGGCGCTGATGACGGGCTGGGCCGCGCGCAGGATGTCGAAGGGCGCCTTGAGATGCAGGTCGACGATGGCGTGCCACTGCTCGTCGGAGATCTTCTGGATGACGTTGTCCCACGTGTAGCCGGCGTTGTTGATGACGATGTCGACGCCACCGAAGCTCTCCACGGCCGCACCGACGAAGCGGTCGGCGAAGCCTTCGCCGGTCACACTGCCGGGCACCGCGACGGCTCGGCCGCCCGCGGCCTTGATCTTGTCGGCGACCTCCGTGCTGGGCTCGGCGTCGAGGTCATTGACGACGACGGACGCGCCCTCCGAGGCGAGCTTGAGCGCGATCGCGCGGCCGATGCCGCGACCGGCTCCGGTGACGAGCGCGGACTTGCCTTCGAGCTTTCCCATGTCAGCCGTCCACCTTCTGGTACATCGTCACGACGGCCGCGCCACCGAGACCGAGGTTGTGCTGCAGCGCGGTGGTGACACCTTCGACCTGGCGGCCCTCCGCCTGCCCGCGCAGCTGCCAGACGAGCTCCGCGCACTGCGCTAGACCGGTCGCGCCGATCGGGTGCCCCTTGGAGATCAGCCCGCCGGAGGGGTTGATGACGACCTTCCCGCCGTAGGTGTTGTCGCCGTCGAGGACGAACTTCTCGGCCGTGCCCTCCGGGGTGAGACCGAGCGCCTCGTAGGTGATGAACTCGTTGGTGGTGAAGCAGTCGTGCAGTTCGGTGACGCGGACGTCCTCGGGGCCGATGCCGCTCTTCTCGTAGACCGCCCGGGAAGCCGCGACCGCCATGTCGTAGCCGACCAGTCGCTTCATGTCGCCCTCGAAGGTGCTCGGGAAGTCGGTCGCCATCGCCTGGGCGGCAATGACCACGTCACCGCGCAGCCCGTGCTTCTTCGCGTACTCCTGGGACACCACGACCGCGGCGGCGGCACCGGAAGACGGCGGGCAGCACTGGTACTTGCTCAGCGGGCCGGAGATGTGGCGCGACGCCAGGACTTCGTCGACGGTGAGCGGCTCGCGGAACACGGCATAGGGGTTGTTCGCCGCGTGGCGGCGGGCCTTGACGGTGATGTGGGCGAAGACCTTCGGGTCGATGCCGTACTCCTCGACGTACTGGGCACCCGCCGCGCCGAACAGGAACGCGGCACCGGGAATCGGCCCGTCGGGAAGGCCCTGCTTCTCGATGACGACCTTGACGAGCTCCTCCAGCGGGTGCGGCCGCTCGGGCCAGCGGCCCTCGACATCGGCCTCCATCTGCTCGAACCCGAGCGCGAGCGCCACGTCGACGGTGCCGCTCTCGACGGCCTGGCGGGCCAGGAACAGTGCCGTGGAACCCGAGGAACAGTTGTTGTCCACGTTGATGATCGGGATACCGGTCGGGCCGATCTTGTAGAGGGCCTTCTGCCCGCACGTCGAGTCGCCGTAGATGTAGCCGGCGTAGGCCTGCTGGACGTCGGCGAGCCCGATGCCGGCGTCGGCGAGCGCTCGGCGCGCAGCCTCGGCGCCCATCACGTCATAGCTGTCACTGTGCCCGGCCTTCGTGAACGGGATCATCCCGACTCCGGCGACCACCGCGTTCCCTGACATGGCATCTCCTCTCTTCGGTGAGCTGGTTTCAGTATGCTCGTGACTTGTCATGCCGATCAAGTCTGTGTTGAGTGATATACACCTGTCATGACGGCTGGAACATCACAAGGGTCGGGACGCACCGTCCGGGTGCGGGTGCGCGACGGCGTCGGGACGGTGACATTGACCCGGCCGGAGCGGCTGAACGCGATCACTTACCAGCTGCTCGTCGAGCTTCGTGCCGCCCTGCTCGAACTGGGCGACCGGCGCGATGTGCGTGCCGTGGTGCTGGCCGGTGAGGGGCGGGCGTTCTGCGCCGGCCTCGACCTCGACGCCGGCCTGGCCGACCCGGCGATCGCGGATCCGGTCGAGGCGACCCAGGCGGGCATGGCGGCGGGTGCGGCCGTCACGTGGGCCATGCGGACGATCCCGCAGCCGGTCGTCGCCGCCGTCCAGGGGCACGCGGTCGGAGCCGGGTTCGCCTTCGCCGCGGCGGCGGATGTCCGCCTGGCCGGGCCCGATGCCCGGTTCTCGGCCCCGTTCCTGCGGCTGGGGATGACGGTCGGGGACTTCGGGCTTTCCTGGCTGCTCCCCCGCATCATCGGGCACGGCCGCGCCGCGCATCTGTTCTTCTCCGCCGGGGTCCTCGATGCTGAGGAAGCTGTCGCATGTGGACTCGCCGCGGGCATCAGCGCGGACCCACTCACGGCCGCCACGGAGTTCGCGACGGAGCTGGCCGGGCAACCGGTTTATGGCGTGCAAGCCAGCAAAAGACTGCTCGACGCCGGCCTGGGCTCGTCGTTGCGTGACCATCTGGATACCGAGGCGCGCGCCCAGGCGATCGGCGCGCTGACCGGGGCCGCGCAGTCGGCCATGGCCACGGCGCTCACCAAGCGGCGCGCGCCGCGGACCGGCTGAAGGCCGCTCAGTCGTGGAGCACGACCCCCCGCACGAGCTGGTCGGAAAGCAGGTCGTCGTACCCCTTCTGGATCTCGTCGAGGGTGTACGTACGCGTGATCAGCTCGTCGAGCTTCAACCTGCCCGCACGGTAGAGGTCGAGCAGCCGCAGCACGTCCCAGTTGCCGTTGGTGCCGCCGAACACGGTGCCGCGCAGTTGTTTCTGGGAGAAGGTCAGCTCGGTCATCCGGATTGGCACCCCGACCGACTTCTCGTTGCCGACCGCCGTGACGACACAGATGCCGCCCTTGCCGAGGGCGCCCAATGCCTGAGCCACGTAGTCGGGCTGCAGCACGCCGACGGTCACCACGACCGCGTCGGCCCCCTGGCCGTTCGTGAACTGCCGGGCCAGCTCGGCCGCTTCGTCCATGGTCGCGACGGCGTGGGTGGCACCGAACTCCAGCGCCGCCTGGCGCTTGAACTCGGCGGGATCGACCCCGATGATGTGGGCGGCTCCGGCGTGGACCGCGCCCTGGACGGCGTTGACCCCGACGCCACCGGTGCCCATGACCACGACGGTGTGACCAGGCTGAACCTCCGCCATGGTGACCGCGGAGCCCCATCCCGTGCTGACCCCACAGCCGACCAGGCAGGCCTTGTCGAGCGGGATGTCGTCCGGGATCTTCACGACGGACTCGATCGAGACGAGCGTGGTGGAGGCGAACGTGGAGATGCCACACATCTGGCCCACCGGCCGGCCGTCCACGGTGTGCAGGCGATAGCTGCTGGGATCCCGCCATCGTGCCCCCACCAGGACACCGGCCCCCAGGTCGCACAGATTCTGGTGTCCGGTGGCGCACCGCCGGCAGTGCCCGCACGACGGGAGCGGGTTGAAGACGACGTGGTCGCCTTCCTTGATTCCCTTGGTGTTCGGGCCGCCGAGCCGGGTCACGATGCCCGCACCCTCGTGCCCCATCGCGAACGGCAGGATGCCCACATGCGAATCGCCGGTCGCATGATGGTCGTCGGAGTGGCACATGCCCGACGCGACGACCTTGACCTCGAGTTCGTCGGCCCTCGGCTCGTCGACCTCGAGATCGATCACTTCCAGCCGGCCGGGCACCTCGGCGATGACTGCTCCACGCGTGCGCATGCTCTTTTTCCTTTCCTGCCAAGCGGTCCGTGTATCAACGATCGAGCAGGGTGATGACCGACTTCGTCTCCAGATACCCGTCGATCGCTTCGAAGCCGTTCTCCCGGCCCCAGCCGGATTGGCGGTAGCCGCCCATCGGCATCTGCACGCCTCCGGCGCGATGCACGTTGACGCCGACGCGTCCCACCCGGAGCCGGCGGGCCACCGCATGCGCCCAGCCGACGTCCCGGGTCCAGACACTGGCGGCGAGGCCGTACGTGCTGTCGTTCGCGGCCGCCACCGCCGCGTCGACGTCGGAGAACCGCATCGCGCCGATGACGGGCCCGAAGATCTCTTCCTTCATCAGCGTCATGGCGGGATCGACCTCGGTGACGACCGTCGGCGCGAAGAAGTAGCCGCGGTCCCCGACCTGCCGGCCACCGGTCACGATCTTCGCCCCTTCGGCGACACCGCCCCGCACATAGCCCGTGACGCGCTCCAGTTGCCGTTCGGAGATCAACGGGCCCAGATCGACCCCCGGCTCGGTCCGGTACCCCAGCTTGAGGGACTGCCCGACGGCCGCGATTCCCTCGACCAGCTCGTCGTAGACGTCGTCATGGGCGAAAAGCCTGGTGCCCGCGGCGCAGATCTGACCGGTGTTCCAGAAGATGCCGGACGCGATGCCTTGCACGGCCGCGTCGAGGTCCGCGTCGGGCAGGACGATCACGGGCGACTTGCCCCCGAGTTCGAGCTGCAGCTTCTTGAGGTTCCCGGCCGCGGCGCGGACGATGCTCCGGCCGACCGCGGTGGAGCCCGTGAAGCTCACCTTGTCGATGTCGTCGTGCGCGGCAATGGCCGCGCCCACCGGAACTCCGTACCCCGTAACGATATTGACGACACCATCGGGCACACCGGCTTCGAGCAGGATCCGCCCGAGCCACAACGCGGACAGCGGGGTCTCCTCCGAGGGCTTCAGCACGCAGGTGCACCCGGCGGCCAGCGCCGGCGCCACCTTCAGCGCGGCGGCCGCCAAGGGCGCGTTCCAGGGCACGATCATCCCGGCCACGCCGACGGGCTCGCGGAGGGTGCGCCCCTCGAACCGCCGGTCCGCCGTCCCGATATCGACCGTCGTGCCGTGAATCTTGTCCGCCCAGCCCGCGTAGTAGCGGAACTGGCTGACGACCTCGCCCAGCATCAGCCGCGCCTGCGGGACCGGGTTGCCCAGGTTCAGGCTCTCCAGGTCGGCGATCTGGTCGAGGTTCGCTTCGACCAGATCCGCCACCCGCCACAGCACGGCGGCGCGCTGGGCGCCGGACAGCCGGCCCCACCGGCCGTCCTCGAAGGCCTCGCGTGCCGCGGCGACCGCATCGTCCACATCGGACTCGGCCGCCTCGGCGACCTGACTGACGATCTCCCCGGTGCCCGGGTCGCGGACGTCGAAGACGTTGCCGCTGCGGGCCGCACGCCACTGGCCGGCGATCAGCATCCGGCCCGGTTTCTCCAGCGAGTCAAAGGCGATGGTCGAACTCATGACAGTCCTCTACCCGGTCAGTTTCCGTGGAAAGTGGGGGCGCGTCCGGTTCGGAAGGCGTCGAGCGCTTCGGTCGCGTCGCCGGTCGCGGCGATCATGGCGAAGTGTGACGAGATGAGGTCGAGCGCGGTGGGCAGGTCGTGGCGGGCGCCCTGCCGGACGGCGCGCTTGATGACCTGGACCGCCAAGGGTGGCCGGTTGGCGAGCAGTTCGGCGAACTCAGCGGCGGCGGCTAACGGATCGTCGGTGAGTTCGTCGACGATGCCGAGCGCCAGGGCCTGCTCGGCGGGCACGGATTCGCCGGTCCACAGTAGACGGAGCGCGCGTGAAGTGCCGACAACGCGCGGGAGGAGCCAGCAGCCGCCGTCACCGGGGACGGCGCCGACCCGGATGTAGCCCTCACTGAAGGTGGCCGCGGGTGAGGCGATGCGATAGTCGCACAGCAGGGCCATGTCCATGCCGGCGCCGACCGCGGCCCCGGGGATGGCCGCGATGACTGGCTTGTCGACCTGTTCGAGCGTGAGGGCCACCTGATGGACGTGCCGGGTGAGCGCCTGCTTGACCCAGACCGGGTCGTTGCCGTGCTCGGCCAGCACTTCGAGGTCGATGCCGGAGCAGAACGCGTCAGCGGCTCCGGTCACGACGATGGCTCGGATCGCGTTGTCCGCCTGGGCGTCGAGCAACGCCCGCACCCAGTCGCCGAGCATGTCGATGGTGAGGGCGTTCTTGCGGTCCGGACGGTTGAGGGTGATGGTCGCGACCGGCCCGGTCTTGTCGTAGTCCAGCTCAGCCATCGACCGTCCCATTCGTGGTGGCGGGGGTGAGCATGGCGAGCACGCTCTCGGTGTCGGCGCCGAGCAGCGGGGCCCAGTCGCGTTGTGGTGGCGGGTTGGTGCCGGTGGGCCCGGTCGCGCGGGGCAACCGCAAGGGACCTTCGGAGGGGTGCTCGACCGGGGTGAAGAAGCCCGTGGCGACGAGCTGGGGGTCGCCGGCCAGCTCGGCCAGCCGGTTGACCGGGCCGATCGGGATCTTGTGGGACCCCAGCAGGTCGATCCATTCCCGGCTGGTGCGCTCGGCGAGCTTTTCGGCGACGAGCTGGTAGAGCTCGTCGATGTGCTGGGTGCGTTCGCGGATCGTGCGGTAGCGGGGTGATTCGGCCAGTTCGGGCCGGCCGATGAGGTCGAAGAACACCCGCCAATGCCGGTCGGTGTAGATGAGGACGGACACGGCGCCGTCCTTGGTGGCGTAGGGGCGGCGGTGTTTCGACGCGGTCCGGCCGTAGCCCGGCGGCCCGGCCGGCGGGTCGAACACGTGTCCGCCCTGCTGGTCGACGAGGTTGAAGGCGGTCATGGTCTCGAGCATCGGGATGTCCAGCGCGACTCCCCGGCCGGTCCGGTCCCGCTGCCGGAGCGCGGCGAGCAGGGCGGCGGTCCCGTAGAGCCCGACGACCTTGTCGGTCAGCGCGCTGCGGACGTAGGCCGGGTCGGCTCCGGTCCGCTGCAGGTCGGCCACGCCGCTGCGGGCCTGGATGATGTCGTCGTAGGCGGGCTCGTCGGCGGCCGGACCGCCCCGGCCGAAGCCGCGGAACGCGAGGGCGACACAGCGCGGATGGCGCCGCACGATGCTGTCGGCGTCCAAACCGAGGTCCCGCGCCGAATCGGGCCGCAGCGCGTGCACGACGACGTCACACCAGTCCAGCAGCCCGGACAGTGACTCCGCGCCCGCCGGTGACTTGAGATCCAGCACGACGCTGCGCTTGCCGCGGTTCGCATTGAGGAAGAACGGGCCCATCCCGGTGCCGTGGATGTCGTCGATGTAGCGGGCCGGATCCCCTTGGGGTGGCTCGACCTTCACCACTTCGGCGCCCCATTGGGCCAGCAGCATCGTGCAGTACGGCCCCATCAGGGTGGAGCTCAGATCGACGACCCGCAGGCCCGCCAGGGCCGGTTCGAACGAATCCACTATGCGGCGTCCACACCCGTGGCGGGGGTGCGGCGGCGCAGCACCGTACCGAGTGCGTGCAGTCCGGCGGACGCGATGAACGCGTAGATCGGGAAGGCCACCGGGTCGAAGTCCGTCATGTCCTTGCCGGGCAGGAAGGTGTGGATGCCGACCACGGTCAGGGCGGCGACCAGCCCCGCGACGGCTCCGCGCAGGGCGGCCGACCACCAGCGCAGGTGCTCGAGCCCGGCGATGGTAGCGCCGAGGATGCCGAGGCCCTGCCACGTCCACCAGGCCGGCTCCGCCCACTTGAGCATGAAGGCCGCCACGACACCGAACAGGATCGGAATGACGATCACAGCGACGGACTGCCGGGCCCGCGACCGCCCGGCGAACAGCGGTGGCGTGCGGACCGAATGCTCGTCCCGGGCTGCCTGGATTTTCGGCTCTTGGGTTTCAGACATGGATCTGGACCTCCTCGGCGTTGAGGGGCAGGGCACGGCGGGTCTTCATCTGGCTGTCGTCCTCGGGTCCATGTAGTGGCGTCGTCACGGTCTCGGGGGGGCAAGAGAGTAGAACAAGGAGACCAACTCTATGTCAACCACCATAGACTAAATTAGTACGAACGCAACATGTCGCCCATCGCGAAGCGCCAACCGGGGCCTGCCTCCCAGCGGCGGCTCAGACGATCTCGCACCGGCGTCGGCACTCAGCTTCCGCTCAACGAAGGGTGGCTAGCTTGGGGCCGAGGCTAGGACGGTGGGCTGATGGATGCGAGACCGGTCGCGGTGGTCAGTGGGGTCGCCGGGAGCTGCGGCGGCGCGGTCGTCGGCGCATTGGCGACCCACTTCACGGTGTGGTTGGCCTGTCACGACGACTTCGAAACGCACCAGGCGGACTCGTTCGGTGTGCCGCGCGGCCGGTGCTGGTGGATCGATCGGGATGATCGTCCGCCCGGGATGACGAAGGTGTGCGCGCTGGTGCATTGCGCCGCGCCTGCCGTGGCCGGGTCGGTCGCCGGCACGCCGGTCGAACAATGGACGGACGTTTTCCGGCGGGACATTTTCACCGTGGCGGCGGTGACCCGGCGGCTGCTGCCCGCGCTGCGTCGCGAGCACGGCCACGTGATCATCGAGCGGCCGGTCTCGCCGGAGCGATCCGTGGTCGGACGGGCGAGTGCGTCGGCAATGCGGATGTTCGCGGAGGCACTTCGTGCCGAGGAGCGGGCAAGCGGTGTTCGGGTGACCGAGATCGACGCGGCGGTGTACGGCTCCGGAACGCCGTGGCCGGCCTGTCTCTCGGCGGCGGTCGCGACGGTGTCGGCCTTCTCAGCGTCCTCACAGCACCGGTCGTGAACTGTGCGGGCACGACCGGGAGGACGACTGGGGAACGATGGCGCGAAATGTTGCGGTGCTCGCCGTGCTGGTGCTGGCCGCTGCCCTCGTCGCGGCGTGCGGTGACGCGCCCGCCGGTCCCGACCTCGTGTCGGAAGACCCGCCGCCGCCGGTGACCGGCACGGTTTCGACGGTGACGATTCCGGCCACCGCATCGGGTTTCGCGGCCCGTGACGCGCATCTGTACCTGCCGCCCGGCTACCACCCCGGTCAGGCCCAGCGGCTGCCCGTGCTGGTCATGCTGGCCGGTGTGCCCGGCAACACCGGCGACTGGTTCACCAGCGGTGAGATCCAGCCGGCGCTGGATGAGTTCGCCGCGGGGCACGCGGGTGTGGCCCCCATCGTGGTCGCGCCCGACGACACCGGAACCGGCGACGAAGACCTGCTGTGCATGGACAGCCCGCGCGCCAAGCTGGACACGTACCTCAGCCGCGACGTCCCGCGCTGGGTCACCCAGAACCTGGCCGCCGACCCGGATTCCCGGCACTGGGCGGTCGCCGGGCTGTCCTACGGCGGCACCTGCGCCTACGAGCTGGCCGTGCGCCACCCGGCGCAGTTCCCCACGTTCGCCGACTTCTCCGGTGAGGAACGCCCGATGCACGACACGGTCGCCGCGGCCGTGAACGACATCTTCGCCGGTGACAACACGGCCTACCGCCGTCAGGACCCGCTCGCGATCCTGGCCCAGCGGACGTTCCGTGGCACCGCGGGAATGATCACGGTCGGCGCCGACGACGAGCCGTACACGTCCGAGCAGCAGACCGTTTTCCAGGCGTGCCGCCGCGCGGGCATGCAGGTGCAGTGGAAAACGTTGCCGGGCGGGCACGAGTGGAGCCTGTGGGCCGAGTTCTTCCGCCAGTCGCTGCCTTGGCTCGCCCAGCGGCTGGGCCTGGACCGAGTGCCGGGATGAGATTCGCGGTCCCGGGTGACCCGACGATCCCCGACGAAGTCGCCCGGGAGGCACGTCAGCTCGGCCCGTTGGAGTCACCTCTGATCTGGGCCACTTTCACCGCCGTGGCGGTCGCCTGCGTGGTTCTCGCAATCGTTTTCCGCCGTCGCACGCGCGTCCGCCGCCGGGTTGTCGTCGTCGCGGTGTGTTGTGCGCTGCTCGCGGGCGTGACCGGGCTCAACAGCTATGTCGGCTACGTCCGCACCGTGCACGACCTCGGCCGTCTCCTGGCACGAGGCGGCGGACCCGCCCGCGCCCTGGGCGGCCTGCTCGGCGGCGGCGAGCCCGCGCCGACCAGAAGCCGTCCGTGGCGCGACCACCTGCCGGCCGGACCGGACGCGGGGTCGGTCGAGCTGGTGGACCTGCCCGACCCGGCACTGGCGGTGCCCTCCGGCCGGAGCTATGTACTGCTCCCGCCGGGTTACGCGGATCCGGTCAATGCCGGGCGGCGGTACCCCGTCGTATACCTGATCCACGGGTATCCCTATGGCGGTCCCGAGGACTGGCTCACCGCCGGCGACGCACTAACGACACTGCGGCTGCTCTATCACCATCGGGCGCTCGCGCCGACGATCGTCGTCAGCGTCGACCTCACCGCGGGGCAGCCCAGCCGGGATTGGGAAGGTCTCGACGTACCGGGCGGGCCGCGGCTGGAGACCTACCTGACCCGGACCGTGGTGGACCAGATCGACCACCGCTACCGCACGGTCGCCGACCGTGCCCACCGCGCACTCGGCGGGATGTCCGGCGGTGCTTTCGCCGCGCTCAATGTCGGCCTGCACCAGGTCGGCCGGTTCGGCGTACTGCTGCTGACCCTGCCGTACGACACGCTCGGCGACGACGCCGGCCTGCTCGGCACGGACCGGAAACTGCTCGCAGCCAACACGCCCCGGGATTACCTGCCCACGATGAAGTTCACCGGGCCGGTCGCGGTCCTGCTCACCGGCGGCAGCGGCGCCCCTGCCGACGTGACGACCGCTCAGCGGATCGCCGCCGCGCTCCGCGCCCGGGGGCAGATCGCCGTCGTCCACATCGGGCACGGGTTCAACCACACCTGGCACACCGCGCGTGCGACCCTGCCGTACCTGCTGGTCTTCGCCGACCAGGCGTTCGGCGGGAAGCCGGGATGACAACGGATCACGACTCGTGGACCAGCAACGGCTTGAGGGCTCGCTTAGCCTGCCGCCAGGCGTGGTCGAGGCGTGCCACCTGCGCGTCGGCGATCTCCCGTTCCCGCTGGTAGAGCACGCCGAAGACGAACCCGTCGCCCGAATCCGCCGCCAGTTCGCGCAGTTGCGCCCGCGCGACGACCGCGTCCTGGTACTCGCCCAGCAGATCCTGCAGTCCGATGAACCGAGCCAGCGCGGCATGAGCGGCCGACCGATTCAGCGGGCGGGCGGCCTCGGCGGCGTACCGCAACCGCTTGGCCGCCTTGCGCACCCGGTGCACCAGCTCATCACGGTCCGCGCCCGGCGGAGCGGCGTCCACGGCCCGCACCCTGGTGTCCACAGTAGACACCACGGCCGCCAGGGCCTTCGGAATCACCTTCACAGCCCCGTGCTCGGCCTTGGCGTTCGTGTCAACCAGATCGAGGGCATCGAGCAACCGCAGATACCGATCCGAGTCCAGCGCCTCGATGGCCACTCCGCGTGCCCGTTCCGCCCGATCGGCAAAGAACCGGTCCAGCCGCGCGCGAACCCGTTCGTCAGCCGGCTCGCGCTCCTCGTCCAGGCGCGCCACCAGCCGGGCCCACTGCACCTCGACATCCCGGGCCGCGCCGAGCTGGACACCGAGCCAGCCGAGCTCGCCGGCCAGGGCATCGGGCGGATTGCGCAACAACGTCCGGTAGCTGCGCAGCGTGCTGCGGGCCCGGCGGGCCGCCACTCGCATCCGGTGCACCGCATCGGGTTCGTCGCGGCGAACCGCGACATCGCACGCCGCGAGCACCGCGGCCTGCTCACGCAGGTACGCCAGGACAACCTCGCCGGCCGTGGACTCGCGGTCGAGTTCCGGTGCCATCCGGCGCGGGACACCGAGCACGCGCGCGACCTTCGCCGGGCTGGCCGACCGCGTGATCCCCGCGTCCCGCAACCGGGCCTCGACCGCGTCGGCCAGGCTCGGACCGCCCGCGGCCAGTTCGACCTCCACTTCGGACCATCGGTGCGGCTGGCCGTCCGGACCGGTGGCGTCGACCCGGTCCACCACGACCTCGGCCAGCGGGATTTCGCCGGAGTCCAGCAATACGCGGCGCGTGCGGTCGGTGTGCAGGCGAGCCTGCGGTGCCAATGGCTCGGCCCGGGTGTACGAGCGGACCATGGCGGCCAGCTCGCGCGGCACGCTGTCCTGGCTGGGCAGCCGAATCTCGGTGCGAGCGTCTTCTCCGGCGGGGATCTTCAGGTGCCAACCGGCGTCGTCGCCGCCGCGGCGGCAGCGCAGGGTCACGCCGTGCCTGAGCAGGCGCAGGTCCGCCGTGTCGTAGTAGACGGCGTCGAGTGTCACACGCTCCGGCCCGGTCTCGCTCCCGACACCGGGCACCTCCGACAACGCGGGCACGTCACACCCCGGTGGCAGCTCGTACTTGCGCTCCACCTCGCGCACCGCCGTGCCCCGGGTCATGGCGTGTGGGCGCGCTCCCGCACACGCCTCAGCGCGGTGGCGATCGTCGCGGCCCAGGACCGGATTTCCTCCCAGTTCCGGTAATCCCCGTCGTGCACCCGCAGCGCCGCGACCACGGCACGGTCACCGAGGCCGAGCCGGTGCCGGTCGATCCGGCCCGCGAACACGCGGTGTCCCCGCGCGTAGGCCAGCCACCGCAGTTTCCCGATCTCCAGCGGTTCCTCGAGCGGTTTGGGCGGCGTGCCGACCGGACCGCTGGAGAACATCCACACGGGCATCGTGCGCAGCGCCTCCTGGTACCGGTGCACGAAATCGGTGGCCTCGGTCATCCAGTGTCCCATGTAGACAGCGCTGCCCAGCACGACCGCGTCGTAGCCGGCAATCGTGGCGACGTTCGCGGCGAACAGCACCTCGACCTCGGCACGTTCGCCCAGCTTCGCCCGCAAGGTGTTGCCGATCTCGTCGGCGATCTCCCGGGTGGCGCCGTGTTTACTGGCGACAGCGACAAGAACCTTCATGACGCACCTTCCTTCCGGCCCCACCATGCGCGCGGGCGTGCACGGTGGTCAGAGTCATCGGGATACCGCCGAGGGGACCAACGGCCCTTTCCCGTGGTTCCGTCGGCGCACGGGTCAAGGCAGGCGGTCCATCTCTCGGCGGATCCGTCGTTCGGTCACGCGTCCCGGGGCGAAGGTGTCCCACCCGTGCATGACCAGGCCGATGCCCCAGAAGCCGATGGGGAAGACCGGCCAGAAGAAGCCGCCGTCGGCGACGAGCCACCAGATCACCACGATCAGCCCGTTCATCAGGACGTAGACCAGCAGGTGCTGGAAGAACTCCCGCTTCTTCTTCAGCCTGGCGATCGCCTCCGCGCGGCGGTCGGGCTCGTCCGGAGTGCCTTGTTCGGTCATGGCTGACCACCTCCTCGCCCCCCATGGTCGGCCGGGCGCGGAAGGCCCGCCATGGACGAAGGTCCCCCCGTTCGCGGCAATGGTCGCCGCAATCCGGCGCCGGTGACCACCGTCATCGGCGCCGCGCCCGCTTTGGCCAGTAGCCACCGCTCGCGCGACCCCGCCGCGTCTACCGGGAGACCACAGTGGACGGTCCGCCGCCCGCCGACCCTTGTGTGCTCGTGGTCGGGTTCCGGCTGCGGTGGGTGCACGGCCGCGATCCGGCGTCGATCGATTACGCGGTCCTGCCCGGGGTGCGGCGCGACGAACTGCTGGCCGAACCCGCGCGATGGACTTCGGCGGACTCCTGGTCGACGCTGGTCGCCGCCTGACGGGCGCCGTGGGCGCGGATGAACCAGCGGCGTAGCTCGTCGGCGCCCCAGACGATGACGGGGTACGGGGCGGTCAGCGCGAGCATGTCCGGGGTGAGGGCCGCGGTGCCGAGCAGGTCCTGCAGGGCCGGCACGTAGATGATGACCGCGGCGAGGGCGAGTTCGAAGGCGATTCCCCACAGCAGCAAGGGATTGGAGAACACGCCGATGGAACGGAGCGAGGCACGGTCGGTGCGGGCGGCGAACGCGGTGCCGATCTGCCCGGCGATCATGCCGAAGAACGTCATCGTGGTGGCCTGCCGGTAGGCGTGGTTCAGCGGTGTCCCGGCGCCGGTCGGGTCGCCGGGATGCCAGCCCGCTTTCAGCAGGACATAGAAAAACCCGCCCATCGCCAGCGCGGCGCACAGCACGCCGAGGAAAAGCCAGGCCCGCAACAGCATCGGGGTCTGGATGACCGACGCCCCGCGTTTGCGCGGCGGGCGGTCCATGAGGCCGGGCTCGGCCGGTTCCCTGCCCAGTGCCAGCGCGGGCAGTGTCTCGGTGCCGACGTCGAAGGCCAGCAGCTGCAACACCGTCAGTGGCAAGGGAATGGTGCCGCCGGACAGCGCGAACACCAGGAACGGCACCACTTCCGGGGTGGCGTGGGCGAAGATGTAGAAGATGAACTTACGAATATTGTCGTAGACCCGCCGCCCGGCCTGCACGGCCGCGGTGATGGTGGCGAAGTTGTCGTCGGTCAGCACCATCGTCGCCGCCTCGCGGGCCACGTCGGTGCCCGAGCGGCCCATCGCCACACCGATGTCCGCGCGCCGCAACGCGGGTGCGTCGTTGACGCCGTCGCCGGTCATCGCGACGACGTGACCGGTCGCGCGCAGGGCGTCGGCGATGCGCAGCTTCGCTTCCGGTGAGGAGCGCGCGAAAATGAGCTCATCCGGGCCCGCGAGCAGCGCGTCGAGGTCGTCCTCGCTCAGGCGGTCCAGGTCCTCGCCGTTGACGACGGCGGGCTCGCCCCGCACGATGCCGGTCTGGCGGGCGATGGCGGTCGCGGTGAGGCCGTGGTCACCGGTGATGACGATGATCCGGATGCCCGCGGTGTGGCAGTCGGCGACCGCGACCGCGACCTCCTTGCGCGGTGGGTCCACCATCGCGACCAGACCGAGCAGCACGAGGTCCCGCTCCGCGTCGCCGGGGTTCTCCGGTACGGACTCCCCCGGTTCCAGCCGGCGGTCGGCGATTGCGAGCACCCGCCTGCCCTCCCGCGCCTGACCGTCCACAAGCGACTCCAGCTCTTCGCGCCGCCGCGGCGTGAGCGGCACCGTCGTCCCGCCGGCACCGAGTTCCGCCGAGCACAGCGGCAACATCGTTTCCGGCGCGCCCTTCGCGGAGATCACCAGCCCTTCGGCCCGTCGATCCACAGTGGACATCCGCTTGCGCCCGGGATCGAAGTGGAACTGCCGTTCGCGCTCACCGGACTCCATCGGGCCCAGATCGGCGGCGGCCTCGAGCAACGCCACCTCGGTGGGGTCGCCGGTGCCGATGCCGTCCTCGGACAGGCGGGCGTTGTTGCACAGGACCATCGCCGACGCCAAGCGCGCGAGCGCCACCTCGTCCCGCGGCGGCTCGATGGCCGTGACCCGCATCCGGTTCTCCGTAAGGGTTCCCGTCTTGTCGGTGCAGATCACGTCGGTCGAGCCGAGGGTTTCGACCGCGCTCAACCGCCGCACGACCGCACCCCGCCGGGCCAGCCCACGCACGCCGATGGCGAGCGCGAGCGTGATGACCGGGAGCAGCCCCTCCGGCACGTTTCCCACCAGCAGGCCGACCGCGAACACGACCGCGTTGACGAACGACAGGCCCGCGCCGAACGTCGCGATCGGCAGGAACGCCACGCCCAGCACCACGGAGATCAGCGCGATCAGCCACGCCACCCGCCGCACCTGCTTCTCCAGCGGGCTTTCGTCGCGTTCGACCCGCTGCGACAACGCGGCGATGCGGCCGAGTTCCGTGTGCATCCCGGTGGCGAAGACGACCGCGCGGGCCTCGCCGCCGGTGCAGGTCGTGCCGCTGAACACCAGGTCACGGGCCTGCTGCACGGGTACCTGGGTGTCCAGCAGGTCCGCCGCCCGGTACACCGGCATCGACTCACCGGTCAAAGTGGACAGATCCACCTCGACGCCGCCGCCGATCAGCCGCGCGTCGGCCGAAATCCGGTCGCCCTCCTCGATCACGAGCACATCGCCGGGCACCAGTTCGACCGCGTCGATCACCCGGACCTGACCGTCCCGCAGCACTTTCGCCCGCGGGGGCAGGAACGCGGCGAGTGCCTCGACGGCGCGTTCCGCGTGTCGTTCCTGCACGAACGCGAACACGGCGTTGATCAGGATCACCACGATGACCGCGACCGCCACCGGTTCGATGCCCACGGCCCAGGCCAGTCCGGCGGCCGCCCACAGCAGCAGCGCTAGCGGGTGGGTGAACTGGCGGGCCAGCTGCCGCGGCCAGGTCCAGCCGCCGCGCCTGCGCAACTCGTTGCGGCCCGCGGTGAGGAGACGGCGGCGGGCCTCGCGATCGGTCAGCCCCGACCTGGCGCTGCGCAGGTCACGCAGCAACAGGTCGATTCGTTCGGTGGGGTCGAGCCACGCCGCCGGGTCGTCCTCCAGGGTTTCGGTCATGGCCGTCAGAATTCGAACACCAGGCGGGCGGGGACCCGGCCGGCGAGCACGTCGTCGAAGCACACGTTGACGTCGTCGAGCGAGCGGGTCTCGGCGATGATCCTGGTCCGGCCGGCGGCGTACAGCGCGAACACGTCGGCGAGGTCCTTACGGGTACCGACGATCGAGCCGATGACCGACTTGCCCCCGAGCACCGTGTCGAAAATCGGTAAGTCGATCCGCCCGTCGGCGGGCAGCGCGACGCACACCAGCCGGCCGCCGCGCCGCAGCGCGCCGTAGGCCTGGTCGAACGCCTGCGACGAGGTCGCGAGCGCGACCGACACGTCGGCGCCACCGTACGCACGGATGGCTTCGACCGGGTCGCGGCGCCGGGCGTTGACGATCTCGTCCGCGCCGAGATCGAGCGCTAGGTCCAGCTTTTCGTCTTCGAGGTCGACGGCGATGACCCGGGCACCGGCCAGCCGGGCGTACTGCAGGGCGAGGTGCCCGAGGCCGCCGATGCCGAACACGGCCGCCGTTTCGCCCGGCGCCAGCCTGGACACCTTGATGGCCTTGAACGTGGTCACCCCCGCGCAGGTCAGCGGCGCCGCCTCGAACGACGAGACCTCGGGCGGGACGGTGACGACGTAACGATCGTCCGCGACGGCGTACTCGGCGTAGGCACCATCGATCGAGTAACCACTGTTCTGCTGTGCTTCGCACAAGGTCTCCCAGCCGGACACGCAGTGCCCGCAGGTACCGCACGCCGAACCCAGCCACGCGATCGCGACCCGCTCACCCACCCCGTGCAGGCCGGCACCCGGGCCGAGCTTCTCGACGACGCCCACGCCCTCGTGCCCCGGCACGAACGGCGGCTCGGGCTTGACCGGCCAGTCGCCGTGCGCGGCGTGGATGTCGGTGTGACAGACCCCGCTGGCCTCCATCCGGACCAGCACCTGCCCGGGCCCCGGCTCGGGTACCGGCAGCTCACGGATTTCCAGCTTGGCACCGAGTTCCGGGACCACTGCGGCTTTCATGGCGTTCTCCTTAACTGTCCTATATCGACTGTCTGATGTGGTCAGTGCTGGTCGTCCCAGACGTAGTCGAGGCGGTTGCGGACCTCGACGACGCCGGGCACCAGTGCGGTCAGCTTGCCGGCGGCCGTGACCTGACTACGGCGCTCGACCCGGCCCAGCAGCAGGACTTCGCCGCCGCGGACGGTCACCGAGTAGCAGCCGGGCGACGCGAGCAGCGCGTGCCCGAACACCTCGGTCTCGATTTCGGCCTTGAGTTCGCCGTCCGGCCGCAGGAACACGCCGAGCAGGTCGCGCCGGGCCAGCACCCCCACCAGCCGCTCGCCGTCCATTACGAACAGCCGGCGCATCCCGGATGCGGCCAGTTCCCGTGCCGCGACCGGCAGCGGCACGTCGATGTCGATCGTGCGTGCCGGCGCGGTCATCAGATCCCGCGCCCGCGACGCCTCCGCCTTGTGCCGCCGTACCCGGTGGCCGGCGTGCCGGGTCCGCTCACCCACGTGCTCCTCCTTGGGCAGCAGATCCGCCTCGGAAACCACGCCGAGCAGGGTTCCGCCGTTCTCGACGACCGGCACCGCGCTGATCCGCCGGCGGGCCAGCAGTACGGCGATCTCCTTGAACTCGGCGTCCGGCGGGACCGCGCACACGTCCCGGGTCATGACCTCGCCGACAGTCAGGGTTCGCATCTTCTACCTCCATGATCGGTCGATCCGAAGGTAGGCAGGGCCGGCGCGCCCGCGGGAGAGACTTCCGCCCCGGCGCGCAAGGACTTTCGCCGCTCCCCAAGGCCCTTCCGCCACGGTTGGCTGGGTTGCGACGAAAGGACCGTCATGTCGCGTACGGCGAAGTCGGGTCCGCCCCCGGACCCCGTGCCCAAGCCCGAACCCCCGCGGCCGTCCGGGTGGCGGGCGTGGATCTGGCCGCTCGGGCTACTGGCCGGGATGCTGCTGCTGTTCCTGCCGAGCATGCTGAGCGCGCCGGCGACGCCGTCCCTGTCCTACACCGACCTTCTGTCCAAAGTGGACGCCGGTCAGGTGAAGTCGGTCGAGATCGACGACAAGGGGGCGGTGACCGGCACGCTGGCCGACAATTCGGGTTTCACCAGCCAGGTCCCGACCGCGCTCGGCGACCCGCAGCTCGACCAGCGGCTGGAGGCGCACCACGTGCCGATCACCGCCAAGGTGTCCTCGGGCACACCGGCCTGGGTGACCATGCTGCTGATCCTGGGACCGGTGGCGCTGATCGTCGCGTTCATCGCGTGGAGCGGCCGGGCGGCACAACGTTCGCTCGCGGGCGGGCTGGGCGGGTTCGGCCGGTCCAAGGCGAAGATCATCGAAGCCGAGCGGCCGACCACCCGCTTCGCCGACATCGCCGGCTACGAAGGCGTGAAGCAGGAGGTCAGCGAGATCGTCGACTTCCTGCGCAACCCCGAACGCTATGCCGCGGCCGGGGCGAAAGGGCCGCGCGGCGTGATCATGGTCGGGCCACCGGGGACGGGCAAGACGCTGCTGGCCCGCGCGGTCGCCGGCGAGGCGAGCGTGCCGTTCCTGTCGGTCACCGGCTCGGCGTTCGTGGAGATGTTCGTCGGTGTCGGGGCGTCCCGGGTGCGGGACCTGTTCACCGAGGCCCGCGACCGCGCGCCGTCGATCATCTTCATCGACGAGATCGACGCGGTCGGCAGCCGCCGTGGGATCGGCGGGGTGGGCGTGCACGACGAGCGCGAGCAGACCCTCAACCAGCTTCTGTCCGAAATGGACGGGTTCGACCAGGGCGGCGGCACCGTGGTGCTGGCCGCGACCAACCGGCCCGAGACGCTCGACGCCGCCCTGCTGCGGCCCGGCCGGTTCGACCGGCAGGTCACCGTTCCGCTGCCGAACCAGGCCGAGCGGGCCGCGATCCTGCGGGTGCACGTGGCGGACAAGCACCTCGCGCCCGGCGTGGATCTCGAGCGGATCGCCCGTGGCACACCGGGTTTCTCGGGCGCGGACCTGGCGAACCTCGTCAACGAGGGCGCCATCAACGCCGTCCGCGACGAGCGCACGGTGATCACCGGCGAGGACCTGGCCGCGGCACGGGACCGGGTCCTGCTCGGCCGCCGCGAAACCTCCAACGCGCTGCTGCCCGAGGAACGCCGGTCGGTCGCCGTGCACGAGTCCGGGCACGCGCTGGTCGCCGCGCTGTGCGAGCACGCCGACCCGGTCGCGAAGGTGACCATCCTGCCCGCCGGGATGGCCCTGGGCGCCACCGAACAGCTCCCCGAAGCCGAACGCCACCTCTACAGCGAGGCCTACCTGATGGACCTGCTGGCCGTGCGGCTCGGCGGGCGCGCGGCCGAGCTGGTCGTGTTCGGCCAGGGCTCGACCGGCGCCGCGAACGACCTGTCGGGCGCGACGGAACTGGCCACCCGCATGGTCATCGAGTTCGGGCTGTCCCCCGCGCTCGGCCCCATCGGCTACCCGTCGAACGACGCGGCCTACCTGCCCGGCGCGGTGAACGACGGCGGGCACCGGTACTCGGAGGAGACGCAACGCATTGTCGACCAGGAGATCGGCCGCCTGCTACGCGAAGCCGAGAAGCGCGCCGTCACCCTGCTCACTGGGCACCGGCCCGCGCTCGACCGTCTTGCCGGGCAGCTCATGGAGCACGAGACCGTCGACGGCAGCGTCGTGCTGGCCGTCCTTGCGGAAAGCCTCACCGTTTCCTGACGTCCCGCAGCCCTGCGTAGGCGACCGCGACGCCCGCGAACGCGAAGACCGGCTGCAGCCAGCTGTAGGTCTGCACGAACGCGATCTCGACGGCGATCCAGCCGATCAGCAGCGAACCGGCGACGACCGCGGCGCCGCTGGTCCGGGTGCCGGGCCGGGAACCGAGGTAGCACACGACGGCCATCGGCACGCCGACGACGAGCGCGAGCGCGATGCCGCCGAACACCGCGCTACCGAACGGAAGCCGGGCGATGATGTCGTCGCCGAGCCCGAGCGTGCCGGTCATCAGTCCGGCCGCGCCGGCGAACGCGAGGATCGCGATCAGACCCGTGAACGCGGCCAGCCACGGCCGCCGCCGGGTCTCGGTGTGCCACTCGAGTCTGCTCATGCCCTCACTATGCGAAGCTGGCATCGTTCGGCACAGGGCCGCACGTCCCGGCTGGAAGGACAAAAGTCATGGACGGCAAGAAGAGATGGTCGCAGCTGAGCCCCGGGCAGCGGGGCGCCATCATCGGCACGGCGGCGGTGCAGTTCACGCTCGCCGGGTTCGCCTGGTGGGACCTGTCGCGGCGTCCGGCCGCCGCCGTCCGCGGCCCGAAGCTCGCCTGGGCGATCGCGATCGCGGTGAACTTCATCGGACCGCTGGCCTACCTGCGCTTCGGCCGCAAGCCCCTGCCGGAGATCGACGCCTGACCTTGTTCCGCCGGATCCGGCTCCACACCAGCTTGTCCACCTCCACCAGGAGGAACGCGAGCACCGTCGCGCCGAGGATCCGCAACCACGCGCCGGCGCCGATCGGGGCGGTGTGGAAGATCGTGTTCATCCCCGGCAGATACGTGAACAGCAGCTGCAGCGCCACCGTGATGCCGATGCCCGCGGCGAACATCCGGTTCCCGCGCGGCCACGCCCGCAGCACCGGCCGGTCCAGCGACCGGCAGCTGACCAGGTACCCGATCTGCACGCACACGAACAGGTCGATCGCGACCGTGCGCGCTGCGGCCACCGACGCCCCGGCGTCCAGTTCCCACTGATAGGCGGCGAACGCGGCGACCACGAGCAGCAGCGAGATCAGCCCGGTGCGGCGCATCAGGTCCGGCGTGAACAGCGGCCGGCCCGGCGGGCGCGGCGCGCGGCGCATGATGCCGGGTTCCTTCGGTTCGAACGCCAGGGTGAGACCGAGGAACACCGCGGTGGTCATGTTGATCCACAGGATCTGCACCGGCACGATCGGCAGCGTCGCGCCGAGCACGATCGCGACGAGGATGACCATGCCTTCCCCGATGTTGGTCGGCAACGTCCAGGCCAGGAACTTCCGCAGGTTGTCGAACACCCCGCGGCCCTCCTCGACGGCGGACTCGATCGCGGCGAAGTCGTCGTCGGTGAGCACCATGTCCGCCGCGTGCCGCGCCGCGTCGGTGCCGCCGCGGCCCATCGCGACCCCGATGTCGGCGCGGCGCAGCGCGGGCGCGTCGTTCACCCCGTCCCCGGTCATCGCGACGATCTGCCCGCCGGCCTGGAAAGCCTTGACCAGACGGAGTTTCTGGCCCGGCGACACCCGCGCGAACACCGTCGTGCGGTCCGCCGTCTCGGCCAGCCGGTCGTCGTCCAGCTCGTCGAGTTCGGCGCCGGTGACGACCACCGGCTCCTCGGCCAGCCCGACGGCCCTGCCGATGGCGCGGGCGGTGTCCGCGTGGTCGCCGGTGATCATCTTGACCGCGATCCCGGCACTGCGGCACGCCGCGATCGCGGTGAGCGCCTCGGGCCGCGGCGGATCCTGCAGGGCCTGGAAACCCAGCAGGATCCAGCCACCCTCGTCGATCTCTTCCGCCAGCGAGACGTCGTGGCGGAAGCGGGCGAAGGCGAGTACCCGCAGCCCCTGTCCGGCGATCTCCTGTTGCACCCGGTGCGCCCGCTCGGCGTCCAGTGGGCCGGTGCTCCCGTCGGCGCGCAGTTCCCGGTCGCACCGCGCGAGGATCTCCTCCACCGCCCCCTTGGCGTACGCGACGCCGCCGGGGTGTGCGGTCGCCATCAAGCGACGTTCGGACTCGAACGGCAGCAGGTCCACGCGCGGGCACTCGGCGCGCAGCGCACCCGGGTCGAGTCCGGCCAGCTCGGCGACCGGGATCAGCGCGGTCTCCGTCGGGTCGCCCTGACCGGTCCAATGTCCGTCCACAAAGGACAGACCGGCCTCGCTGCACAGCACCCCGGCGCGAGCGCACTCCCGAAGCGCCTCGTCGATCTCCAGCGGCAGCGTGCTCGCTTCGACGGTGCGGCCGGCGGCGGAGATCGCCGTGACCGTCATCCGGTTGCGGGTCAGCGTGCCGGTCTTGTCGGTGCAGATCACCGTGGTGCTGCCGAGGGTTTCGACGGCGGGCAGGTGCCGCACCACCGAGCGGCGGCGCGACATCCGGACCACGCCGATGGCGAGCACGATCGACACGGCCGCCGGCAGTCCCTCCGGGATCGCGCCGACCGCCAGCGCGACGGCCGCGGTGAACATCTCGGGGATGCCCGTGCCGCGCAGGACGCCGATGGCGAACGCGATCGCGGCGATGAGCACGATGCCGATGCTCAGTTGCTGCGAGAACCCGGCGAGCTTGCGGGTCAGCGGGGTCGTCACGGTGCCGGCCGTGGCGACCATCCGGTGGATCGCGCCGAGCTGGGTGCCCGCGCCGGTCGCGGTGACGAGCGCGCGGGCCGAGCCGCGGGTCACCATCGTGCCCGAGTAGGCCATGTTCACCCGGTCGGCGAGCGAGGTGCCGTCCGGCAGCTCACCGGTCTGCTTGCCGACCGGCAGCGATTCGCCGGTCAGCGCGGACTCGTCCACTTCGAGCAGATGCGTCTCGACGAGCCGGACGTCCGCGGGCACCTGGTCCCCCGCGGTCAGCTCGACGACGTCCCCCGGCACCAGGTCCTCGGCGGGCAGCCGGACGGCGAGGTGGTCGCGGACCACGGTCGCCTCGGCACGCACCATCCGGGCGAGCGCGTCCAGGGCCCGCTGGGCGCGGGACTCCTGCACGTACCCGATGGCGGCGTTGAGCACGACGACCCCGGCGATCACGGTCGCGTCGAGATAGCCACCGAACACAGCCGTGACCACCCCGGCCGCCAGCAGCACATACACCAGCGGGTCCCGGATCTGGGCCACCAGCCGCCGCAGCACGCCCGGACCCCGGGCGGCTTCGAGCCTGTTCGGCCCGTACTGGTCGAGCCGCTCCTTCGCCTGCGCCGCGGTCAGCCCGGTGGCGGGATCGGTGCCCAGACGCGCCGCGGCCACCTCGGCCGGAACGGAGTGGAAGCCGGTGGGCTCGTCCGTGGCCTGCGTGCGCCCGGCCGCCGGCCGGGTCACTTGTCGTCGTCGTTCTTCTCGACGTCCTCGTGCTGGTCGTCCCGGTGCTGGGTCATCAGGTACTGCTTGATGGCCCGTTCGGCGAGTTGCTCGGTGGTGTGCGACGACGCGCGTTCACCCGCGGCCTCCCGTGCCTCGCGGGCTGCCTGGGCGCTTTCCCTTTCGTTCATGGCACTTCTCCCGTCCATTGTGGATCACTGCCAGCCTCGGCCGCGCGCGGGCGCGGCACCAGAGCCGAACGTCCGCCGGAGTCCGGGGACCTTCGGCTCTTTCGCGCGGGGCCGCCGCGGATGACGGTCGAGGTGACACGACAGAAAGGCGGTGCTGAAGATGACCACCACCGAGACCCGCGGCGAGCTGCTCGTCGACAAGTTCGCGCCGCGGTACGACTTCATGCAGACGCGGCACCTGGTGGTGGCCGCGCCGGTCGAGCGCGCCTACCGCGCGCTGCGGGACCTCGACTTCATGGAGGTCGGCGGCGGCATCGTGAACGCCGCGTTCTGGGTGCGCGGGCTGCCCGAACGCTGGCACGACCGCCATCACCGGCCGCCGCGCACGCCGACCCGGCTGAAGTTCGACGACATGGCCGCCGGCTCGGAATGGCTCATTCTCGGCGAGCGGCCCGGCGCGGAGATCGCGGCCGGGGTCATCGGCAAGTTCTGGAAGCCCGTCATCGAATGGCGGCACACGGAATTGGCTGAGTTCATCGACTTCGACGAACCCGGCTACGGCAAGATCGTGTTCTCCCTTTCGGCCGCGCCCTACGGGCAGTCGCGGTCACTGCTGACCTACGACATCCGCGTCGCGCTCACGGATGCCACCAGCCGCAACAAGTTCCGCGCCTACTGGACCGTTGTCGCGCCGTTCGTCGGAGCGGTGCAGGCGGCGACACTGCGGGCCGCCGCCCGCCACGCGATCAGCGACTCATGACCCGCCGTCCTTCGCTGCGGAACGGGCCACCAGTACAGGACATTCGGCGTGCTGGACGAGTGCCTGGCTGGTGGAACCCAGCAGCAGCCCGGTGAACCCGCCCCGGCCGCGGCTGCCGACCACGACCAGTCGCGCCCGGCGGCTCCAGTCCAGCAGCCGCTGCCGCGGCCGGTCCTCTTCGAGGACCCGCTGCACCGTCACGTCCGGGTATTTCTCCTGCCAGCCCGCCAGCGCCTCGGCGAGTACACGCTTTTCCGCGTCCCGCAACGGTTCGAAGTCGCCATAGGCGGCCCGCGCCGCAGCGAACACCTGCGCCGAGTCCGCGTCCGACCAGGAATGCACGGCCACCAGCGGCGCCTTGCGCAGCGAGGCCTCCTCGAAAGCCATCACCAGCGCGGGCTCGCCGGCCGCGCTGCCGTCCACGCCAACGACCACGGGGGCCTCCAGGCGGTCCTCGCCGCGGATCACCGCCACCGGGCACTTCGCGTGCGCGACCAGCGCCGAGGCGGTCGAGCCCGCCAGCAGGTCACCCAGCACGCCCCGCCCGGCGGAACCGAGCACGATCATCCGGGCGTCCTCGGAACGCTGGAGCAGCAACGGGATCGGAGCGTCCACAACGGACTCCCGCACGATCTCCAGCCGGGCGTACCGCTCTTCGACCGCGGTCACCGCCGCTCCGACGATGGTCTCCGATTCGGTTCGCCGCGCCTCCAGCCAGCCGCTCGGTGGCAGCGCCCCACCGTAGAACACGTCCGCGATCCCGAACGCGTTGACGACGAACAGCGGCTCGTTACGCAACGCCGCTTCCTCCGCCGCCCACGACACACCCCGCAGCGACGCCCGGGTGCCGTCGACTCCGGCCACGATTCCCCAGCTCATGCCTTCTCCTCCGGACGCTTGATATCCGTGCCCCACATGGAATCCTCCTGGTTCGGTCTGCGATCAGCGTCCTGGGACGCGGTGCGCCGTGGCGAGAGCCTGAAGTCCCTTTGCGCCAGGCCTAAGGGGCCATCGGGTTGGGCGGCAGGACCGGTGCGGTCATCCCCTCGGGCAGCCGCCCATGTGCGGTGCGGTAGCCACGCACGTAAGCCGCGACCGCGGCGGGCAAGGTCGGGAACAGGTTCTCCTCCCCGATCTTCCGCACCAGCCCGGCCGCGACGAGCTCGTCGTACAGCTCGCGCTTGGCCCTGGCCAGCGCGAACCTGATGCCCCGCCGGTTCAGCTCCTTGCGCAACCCGTCGAGCGCGTCGAGGCCGGTGACGTCGACCTCGACCGTGGCCTCCGTGTTGAGCAGGAACCATTCGGTACCGGGGGTGACCGCGCGCAGCGCACGGTCGTGGAAGTCCTGCGCGTTGGCGAAACACAACGGCGCGTCGTAGCGGTAGACCACCAGTCCCGGCACCTTCTCCGCGCCCGCGTAGTCGCCGATGTCGTGCATCCCGGGCACTCCCGGCACGAACCCGAGCACGGCGGCGTGCGGTCTGGCCACCCGCCGCAGCAAATCCAGAATGGACAGTCCAATCGCGACCAGAACACCGTAGAGCACACCGAGCCCCAGCACCCCGGCCGTGGTCGCCAGCGCCAGTACCAGCTCGCTGCGGCGGAACGCGGCGAACCGCCGGAACTCACCCGGCCTGATCAGCTTGAAGGCGGCGTACACCACGACCGCGCCCAGGGCCGCGCTCGGGAACGCGGCGAGCACCGAACGGCCGGCGAACAGCACGACGAGCACGGTCGCGAGCGCCACCAGCGAGTACAGCTGGGTGCGGCTGCCGGCGGACACCCCGATCGCGGTCCGGCTGCCACTCGAGCTGACCGGGAACCCGTGGGACAGCCCGGCGACGAGGTTCGTCGCGCCCAGGGCCCGCAACTCCTGGTCCGCGTCCACCGCCCGCCCGTCCTGCGGGGCGAACGCCCGCGCGGTGAGCACGACGTCGGAGAAGCCGACGAGCGCGATGCCCAGCGCCGGCAACAAAAGCAGCGGCAGGTCAGCGCCGCCGACCTGCGGTAGCCCCGGCACGGGCAGGCCCGTCGGCACGGTCCCGACGACCTGAATGCCCGCATGCTGCCAGCCGAAGACCCACACGCACCCGGCCGCGAGCACCATCCCCAGCAACGGCCCGGGCAGCCCGGGCGCGAATCTCGCCAGCAGCAGCAAGAACACCAGCACCGACGCGCCGAGCGCGAGCGTCGGCCAGTGCACGGCGCCGAGACCGGCGAACCAGGAACTCAGCTGCGCGAGCAGATCGTGGCCGTGCACCGGAACGCCGGTCAGCGTGCCGAGCTGGCTGACGATCATGCTGACCGCGATGCCCGCGAGATAGCCGACCAGCACGGGTTTCGACAGCAGATCCGCGACCACCCCCGCGCGCACGAGCCCACCCACGGCACAGATACCGCCGACCAGCAGCGCGAGCATCGCCGCGAGCGCGGCGTACCGCCCCGGATCGCCCGCCGCGAGCGGCCCGATGGCCGCCGCGGTCATCAGCGCCGTCGTCGACTCCGGCCCCACCGACAGCTGCCGCGAAGTACCCAGTAGCGCGTAGACGGCCAGCGGCCCGATCGCGGTCCACAGTCCCACGACCGGCGGCAGGCCCGCGATCTCCGCGTACGCCATCACCTGCGGCACCAGGTACGCGGCGACGGTGATACCGGCCAGTACATCGCCACGCACCCAGGTTCGCCGGTAGCCCCGGAACTGCGCGATCCCGGGAACGGCGCGGTCCAGCAGGCGAGAGGGCATCTCGTCACGATGATCCGCGTGCGAGCCGGCGGCCAGGGCCGTTGGTCCCTCCGGGACAGGGACCAACGCGAAGCCGAACGTCCCCATGACTGGGGCCTTTGGCCCGGCGAGCCGGCGAGGCCATTACTGCGAGCATCGAACCATGGACAAGCCGCAGATGCCCGAGTGCGAACGCCGCGCCCACGCCGTCCGCACCGTCGCCGCCAGTGCCCGGGACGCCGAGGATCTCGTAGAGCTGCTGGACATGCTCGGCCTGAAGGCCACCGATATCCGGCCGCAGCCGCCGAAGGTGCCGGTGCAGCGCGGCAAGTGCCTGTCCATCGACGAGCTGCACGCGCTGGTGCAGGCGACGGCTCGCTCCTGACCGGGCGTCAGGTCCGCAACCGGCGCAGGAACGGGTCGACCGGGGTCCTGGGCTCGATGCGGATCCTGGCGTCCAGCACGACACAGCCCGACGCGTGCACCACCAGCGGATTCAAGTCCAGCTCGGCGACTTCCGGGAGCAGTTCGGCGAGCCGGCCGATCCGCAGCAGCACGTCACGCACCGCGGCGCGATCGACAGCGGCGAACAGTTTCGCCGACGAACGCAGGCCGTCGAGCAACCGGTCGGCGTCAATGCCAGTCAGTGGGGCGAGCCGGGCCGCGCGGTCGGCCACCAGGTCGGTGTCGGTGCCGCCGAGTCCGAACACGACCAGCGGCCCGAACACGGCGTCGGAGTTGATGCCCACCAGCAGTTCCCGGCCGGGCTCGGCCATCGGTTGCAGCACCGCGCCATGCCACGCGGCACCGAACTGCCGCTGCCAGCCGCGCACCACCTCGCGCACCTCGGCCTCGTCGGCGACGTCGAGCACGACCCCGCCCTGGGCGCTCTTGTGCAGCACGCCCTCGACATCGGCCTTCAGTGCCAGCGGCCGCTTGAGCTCGCCGAACACCGCCGCGGCACCGTCCTCGTCGGTGACATACCGGGTTTCCACGAGCGGCAAACCGAAGCAGCGCACCAGATCCGCGACCTCCAGCGGCGCCAGCCAGCGGCGGCCGGCCGCAAGGTAGTCACGCACCAGCAACACCGCGCGTGCCGCGTCCACATCGGACAGTTCCGGCACAGTCCCGGCCGGGGTCGCGCGCCACCTCGCGTACCGAGTGATGTGCCCGAGCGCGGCCGCCGCGCCGGCCGGGTCGGTGTAGCTCGGGGTCGCGGGTCCGCGGTCGTCGGCGAGCGGTTCGACGTGCCCGAGTTGACCCAGCCGCACCGCGAGCACGGGTTTGGCCGACCGGCGCGCTCGCTCGGGCACGGCGGTCATCGGGTCGCCGAGCGCGGTGGGCACCGTCGCGGCGAGCACCGCGTCGATCCCGGGATCGGCGAGCACGGCGTCCAGGCAGGCACCGAACACGGCGGCGTCCACGCCCGCGGTCGTGTCGACCGGGTTCCGTAGCGAAGCGTGCTCGGGCAGCAACGCGTGGAGCTTTTCCCGTGTCTCGTCACGGATATCGGGCAGGGTGAGCCCGTGCCGCGCGCACGCGTCCGCAGCGAGCACCCCGGCCCCACCGGCGTTGCTGAGCACCGCGACCCGGTTGCCGGCGGGCAGCGGCTGCCAGGACAGCGCGGCAACGGTCTCGACCAGCTCACTGATGCTGTCGACGGCGATGACCCCGGCCTGCTCGTACAGCGCGTCCCGGGTGACCGCCGGGGTCACCGCGGCCGCGGTGTGCGAAGCGGCGGCGCGCTGCGCCACCTCCGTCTCGCCGGTGCGGATGGCGACCACCGGCTTCTCACGCGCGAGTGCGCGAGCCAGCCGGCCGAACTTGCGCGGGTTGCCGAAGGATTCCAGGTACAGCACGGCGATCTCGGTCTGCGGATCCCGTTGCCACCACATCAGCAGGTCGTTGCCGCTCACGTCGTACTTGTCGCCGGTGGACACCAGGCTGGACAGGCCGATCCCCAGCCGCCGCAAGGATTCGAGCAACGCGATGCCGAACCCGCCGGACTGGCTGACCACTCCGACGGGCCCGGCCGGCACGGCCCCGGGCACGAACGTGGCGTTCAGCCCGGCGCCGGGGTTCGCGACCCCCACGCAGTTCGGCCCGACGAGCCGCATGCCGTAGGTGCGGGCCGCGGCGATCACCCGCTCACCGAATCCGGTGCCGGTCAGCCCGGCCGAGATCACCACGACCGCGTGGACGCCGCACCGTCCGCATTGTTCGACCGCGTCCGCCGCGGCTGCGGCCGGCACGCAGACGATCGCCAGGTCGGGGCACTCGGGCAGGTCCAGCACGCTCGGTGCGCATGGCACGCCGGAGATTTCGGTGGCATGCGGGTTCACCGCGAACAGCTTCCCCGGAAAGCCGCCGTCGAGCAGGTTCCGCAGCACCGCGTGACCGATCGACCCCGGATACCGGCTCGCGCCGATCACCGCGACGGACTCGGGCTGCAGCACCGAGCGCAGGCTCGCCACATCGGCGACCCGTTCCCGTTCGGCCAGCGCCGTCCAGTAGTTCTCGCCCGGTTCGAGCACCAGCACGAACTGCCGTTCCGGTCCGCCCGGCGACATCCGGTAGGGCAGGCCCAGATCCGCGAAGACCCGGACCATCCGGGTGTTCTCGGCGAGCACCTCGCCGGTGAACCGGCGGATGCCGAGCGCGCGGGCCACGGATGCCAGGTGCTCCAGCAGGAGCGTGCCGACGCCGTGCGCCTGCGCGTGACCGTCCACGGCCAGCGCCACCTCGGCCTCGGCCGGATCACCGCCGGCCTCGAAATGCGCTACGCCGATCAGCTGGTCCTGCCGGAACGCGCCGACCGCACCATGGGTCGGCCCCAGTTCACCCGCGATGCGCGCGCAGAGCCGGTCGAGCCCGGACGGGGAGCCGAAGAACCGGAGATACCGGTCGCGTTCGTCGAGCCCTTCGTGCAGGGCGAGCACCGCGTCCACGTCCCGCGGTCGCAGCGGGCGGATCAGCACGACCTCGCCATCGGCCAGCACCGCGCTGGCACCCTCGTCCCTCGGCATCGTTTCCTCCCCCGGGGATGCGGGCGCGCACCCGCCCGCCCGCATCCGGTCGTGCGATCAGTTCTTCTTGACTTCGATCTCGACGTGCCGGCTCGGCTTCGCCGTCTCGTAGGGCACGCTGACCTCGAGGATCCCGTCCGTGTAAGTCGCGGCGATCTTCGACGTGTCAGCTCCCTGCGGGAGCGAAACGGTGCGGCGGAACGAGCCGTAGTGGAACTCGCTGCGACCCTTCTCCTCGGTCCTGGCCTCGCGTTCGGCGGCGATGGTCAGCAGGCCCCCGTCCGCGGTGATGCGAATGCCCTTCTCGGGGTCGAAGCCGGGCAGTTCCGCGCGAACGGTGTACTTGCCCTCCTCCACCGACTCCTCGATCCGCACGATGTTGTGCTCACCGAACGGCCAGCCGGTGTCGAAGAGGTCCGCGAGCACCGGGAACGTCATCCTCGGGCGCGGCAGCAGTGCACTCATCGATTCTCCTTTCTCCCGATTTCGCTTGCACCACCGAGACAACTACGCGGGACGCGGACGCGACGCGGCCGTAGTCCCCTGATGCCGAGGACCTTGGACCCTCGCTCGCGCGGGCCGCGCACCGCGAACCTGGTCCCGATCTTGTTCCGGACTTGGGGAGTACTGATGAGCCCGCTGGACCTGGCGCGGTGGCAGTTCGGCATCACCACCGTGTACCACTTCATTTTCGTACCACTCACGATCGGGCTGTCCCTGCTCGTGGCCGGAATGCAGACCGCGTGGGTGCGCACGGGCAAGGAGCACTACCTGCGGATGACGAAGTTCTGGGGCAAGCTGTTCCTGATCAACTTCGCGATGGGCGTGGTCACCGGCATCGTGCAGGAGTTCCAGTTCGGGATGAACTGGAGCGACTACAGCACGTTCGTCGGCGACATCTTCGGTGCCCCGCTGGCGATCGAGGGACTGCTGGCGTTCTTCCTGGAGTCGACCTTCCTGGGGTTGTGGATCTTCGGCTGGAACCGGCTGCCGAAACGCCTGCACCTGGCCACGATCTGGCTCGCCGCGATCGGCACCGTGCTGTCGGCGTACTTCATCCTGGCCGCGAACTCGTGGATGCAGCACCCGGTCGGCTACGCGGTCAACCCGCGGACCGGTCGCGCCGAGCTGAAGGATTTCGGTGCGGTGCTCACGAACTCGACGGCGGTGGGCGCGTTCGCGCACACGCTCACCGCGTGCTTCCTCACCGCTGGGATCTTCGTCGTGGCCATCAGCGCGTGGCAGCTCATGCGCAAACGCTCGCCGGAGGTGTACCGGCCGTCGATGAAACTGGCGCTGGTGACCGTGCTGATCGCGAGCCTCGGCGTCGCGGTGACCGGTGACCTGCAGGCCCGGCTGATGACGCAGCAGCAGCCGATGAAGATGGCCGCCGCCGAGGCGCTCTACGACACGGTGTCCCCCGCGTCGTTCTCGCTGTTCACGGTCGGTTCGCTCGACGGGTCGAAGGAAGTGTTCTCGGTCCGGGTGCCGAAAGTGCTGTCCTTCATGGCGACCGGAAGCTGGGACGGCACGGTCGAGGGCATCAACGATCTGAAGGCCGCCGAGACCCAGCAGTACGGGCCGGGCACGTACACGCCCGACATTCCCGTCACCTACTGGACTTTCCGCCTGATGATCGGCTTCGGGTTCCTGATGGGGCTGTTGTCGCTGGTCGGGCTGTGGCTGTTCCGCAAGGGCCGGATCCCGCGGTCACGCTGGTTCTACCGAGCCGCGATCGCCTCGCTCGCGCTGCCGTTCCTGGCCAACTCGGTCGGCTGGATCTTCACCGAGATGGGCCGCCAGCCGTGGGCCGTGTTCGGGGTGCTCAAGACCGCCGACGGGGTTTCGCCGACCGTCGGCGCGGGCACCGTGCTGACCTCGCTGATCGTGTTCACCGTGCTGTACGGGGCGCTCGCGGTGGTCGATGGGGTGCTGATGGTCCGCTACGCCAAGGCCGGCCCACCCGAGCCGGCGCCCGAAGAGTCCGAAGTGGACGCCGAACAGCGTCCCGGCGTGTTCGTGTACTAGGAGAAGACGATGGCTCTCACGGATGTCTGGTTCCTGCTGATCGCGGTGCTGTGGACGGGATACTTCGTCCTGGAAGGCTTCGACTTCGGCGTCGGCATGCTGCTGCCGGTGCTCTCGCGCGACAACACCGACCGCCGGGTGATGATCAACACGATCGGCCCGGTGTGGGACGGCAACGAGGTGTGGCTGCTCGTCGCGGGCGGCGCGACCTTCGCGGCTTTCCCGCTGTGGTACGCGAATCTGTTCTCCGGGTTCTATCTCGCACTGCTGCTGATCCTGGTGGCGCTGATCATTCGCGGGGTCGCGTTCGAGTTCCGCGGCAAGATCGACAGCCCGCGCTGGCGCGCCTCCTGGGACACCGCGATCGTGGTGGGGTCTCTGGTGCCGGCGCTGCTGTGGGGTGTCGCGTTCGGCAACATCGTGCGCGGCGTCCCGCTGGACGCGCAACACCACTTCACCGGCAACCTGCTGACGCTGCTCAACCCGTACGCGTTGCTGGGCGGGCTGACCACGCTGAGCGTTTTCGCCTTGCACGGCACGGTTTTCCTCGCACTGAAGACGACGGGTGAGCTGCGCCGCCGCGCGCAGGCGCTGAGCTGGCCGCTGGGACTGCTCGCGGTGCTGCTGGCCGGGTCGTTCCTGCTGTGGACACAACTGGTGCACGGCAAGGGATGGACGTGGATCGCGTTCGCGGTGGCCGCCGCCGTGCTGGCCGGCGGGGTGCTGGCCTCGCGGCTGGGGCGGGAGGGCTGGGCCTTCCTGCTCACCGCCACCGCGATCGTTGCGACCACGGTCCTGCTGTTCGGGTCGCTCTACCCGGACGTCCTTCCGTCCACAACGGACACGGCGAACAGCCTCACCACGACCAACGCCTCATCGACGCCGTACACGCTGAAGATCATGACCTGGGTCGCGGTCGCGTTCACCCCGATCGTGCTGCTGTACCAGTCGTGGACTTACTGGGTATTCCGCAAGCGGGTCACCCGCGAGTCGATCCCCGCCGGGCAGGGCCTGTGAAACCGCTCGACCCACGCCTGCTGCGGCATGCCCGCGCCGCGCGTCCGTTCATCATCGGATGCGCGGCGCTCGGGGTCGCCACCGCGGGCCTCGTGCTCGCCCAGGCCGATCTGCTTGCCACCTCGATCTCACGCGCTTTCCTTGATGGCGCGGGGATTCTGGTGGTACCGGTACTCTTGCTCGCCCTTGTCGTGTTAGGACGGTCACTCGTCTCCTGGCTCGCCGAGACCACCGCGCACCGCGCGTCGGCAGCGGTACTGGGCCAACTGCGGGCCGCGGTAGTGGACCACACGCTGCGCATCGGCCCGACGCGGCAGGCCGGGCGCTCCCCCGCCGAGCTGGCCACCCTTGCGACCCGCGGAGTCGACCGGCTCGACGGGTACTTCGCGCGCTACCTGCCGACGCTGCTCGTCGCCGCCGTCGTGCCAGCCGTGGTGGGTGCGCGCATCCTGTTGTCCGACTGGGTTTCCGCGCTGATCGTCGGGATCACCGTACCGCTGATCCCGATCTTCATGATCCTCATCGGACTCTACACCCAGCGTGAGACCGGCAAGCAGTGGCGGACACTGTCGTTGCTGGGCAACCACTTCCTCGATCTGGTGGCCGGGCTCGCCGTACTCACCGCGTTCGGCCGGGCCCGCGCGCAGGTCCGTGGCCTGCGGGAGATCACCCGCACCTACCGGCTGCAGACCATGCGCACACTGCGGGTGGCCTTCCTGTCCGCGCTCGCGCTGGAACTACTGGCGACCTTGTCCGTGGCGCTGGTGGCCGTGTCGATCGGGCTGCGCCTCGTGGCCGGTGAACTGGACCTGCACACCGCACTCGTCGTGCTGATCCTGGCGCCGGAGGTCTACCTCCCGCTGCGCGCCGTCGGAGCCCGGTTCCACGACAGCGC
Organism: Amycolatopsis sp. GM8; assembly: GCF_021653975.1. GTDB lineage: Bacteria > Actinomycetota > Actinomycetes > Mycobacteriales > Pseudonocardiaceae > Amycolatopsis_E. The sequence continues at coordinate 525,948 of NZ_JAJKFK010000005.1, forward strand.
CGAAGGTGTCGCGGCGGCGAACGATATTCTCGAGCTACTGGACGAAAAGCCTGCGCAGACTGGGTTTCGCGCGCCCGCCCCGGATCCTTCGGTGGTGCCGCTGCGCTTGTGCGGCGTGACCGTGCATGGCCGGTCCGGGCCGGTGCTCGATTCCGTGGACCTGCGGATCGAACCGGGATCGGTCGTGGGCGTCACCGGAGCGAGCGGTGCCGGGAAGTCCACTTTGCTCGATCTGCTGCTCGGCTGGTACCCGCCGGATGCCGGGCAGGTGTTCGCCGACGGCGTGGATCTCGCCGACGTGGACCGGGCCGCCTGGCAGCGACGGATCGCGTGGGTCCCGCAACGACCACGCCTGCTGGCCGGCACGGTGGCGTCGAACATCCGGCTCGGCCGGCCCGATGCCGAACTGTCCGAAGTGGAGAATGCAGCCCGTGCGGCCGGTCTCGATGTCCCGCTCGAAACTCCCGTGGGCGAGCTGGGGTCCGGCCTGTCGACCGGCCAGCAACGGCGCGTCGCGCTGGCCCGCGCACTGTTGCTGGACCGCCCGCTGTTACTGCTCGACGAACCTACCGAGGGCGTGGACGCCGAGACGGAAGCCGAGATCCTCCGCTGCCTGCCCGCGGCGCTGACCGGGCGCACCGCGGTGATCGTGACGCACCGGGAAGCCGTGCTGGCGGTGTGCGATCGGGTGATCGCGCTGCCCGCACCGGCGCCGGTGGCCGCACCCACGGTCGCACCGGTCCGGATTCCCCGTGCGCCACAGGAGGATTCCGCGGAGCCGGTTGAGGGCGGAGGGCTGGCGCGGGCGGTCCGCCCTTACCGGTGGCGTCTTGCGTTGGCCTGTGTGGCCGGGGCGCTCGCGCTCTGCAGCGGTGTCGCGCTCACCGCGACCTCCGCGTGGCTCATCTCGACCGCCGCGCTGCACCCGCCGATCCTGACGCTGACCGTCGCGATCGTCGCCGTGCGCACGTTCGGGCTGGCGAAAGGGGTGCTGCGCTACGCCGAACGCCTGCTCTCACACGACGTCGCCCTCCGCGCGCTCGCCGATCTGCGGGTGCGCGTCTGGTCGACCCTCGTGCGACTCGGCCCGGCGCTGACCGAACGCCTCCGCCGCGGGGACCTGTTGCAGCGGATGGTGTCCGATGTGGACGCTCAACAAGATCTGCTGGTACGCGTGCTCGTGCCCGGGGTGTCCGCGGCCGTCGTCGCCGTGGCCGCTTCCGGCCTGCTCGGGGCGCTGCTACCCGAGGCGGGAATCCTGTTGCTGCTGGGACTGTTCTGCGCCGGAGTCCTCGCGCCCGCGCTGTCGGCCTTCGCGGCCCGGCGGGCCGAACACGAGACCACCGGGCTGCGCGCGGAAGTCACCTCCGGCACAGTCGAAGCCCTCGAAGCCGCCCCGGATTTGATCGCCTACGGCGCGGCGAACGGCCGGCGCGCGGCGTTACGGGAGACCGATGCCACGCTCACGTCGACGCTTCGGCGCTCGGCCCGCGCGCGGGGACTCGGTGCGGGGATCGGCACGTTGTCGCTCGGAGCCACGATGATCGGCTGTCTGCTGGCGGGGATCGCCGCGCTGCGGGCCGGCCGGCTGCCGGGCCCGGAACTGGCCGTCCTGGCGCTGACGCCGCTGGCCGCCGCGGAACTCGTCGCCGCTCTTCCCGAAGCGGCGCAACGGTTCCTGGGTGCGCGGCACAGCGCCCGCCGGCTGACGGAACTCGACGAGACCGCCTCGCCGGTCACCGAACCTCGTTCACCGGTACCGTTGGACCGCGCCGGTTCGCTGACCGTGACCGGCCTTTCCGCGCGCTGGCCGGGTGCCGTGCGGGATGCCGTGTCCGATGTGGACTTCACGGTCGGCGAAAGCCTGGTGCTGACCGGGCCGTCGGGTTCGGGCAAGAGTACGACGTTGGCGGCCGTGATGCGCTATCTGGATCCTCGCGCGGGCACGGTGCGCCTCGACGAGACCGACACCCGGTCCTGCACGGGCGACGACGTGCGCGCGACCCTCGGCTGGTGCGGTCCGCACACCCACCTGTTCGACAGCACCCTGCGCGAGAACCTGCTGCTGGCGCGGCCGTCCGCGTCCGACGAGGACCTGCTCGACGCACTGGTACGAGCCCGCCTGGGTTCGTGGTTTTCCGCTCTGCCACAAGGTTTCGACACCCCACTCGGCGCACACGGCACCACGGTCTCCGGCGGCGAACGCCAACGACTCGGCGTCGCGCGTGCCCTGCTCGCCGACCGCCCGATCCTCCTCCTCGACGAACCGACCGCCCACCTCGACGCCCCCACGGCAACCGCGCTCGCCACGGACATCGCCGCAGTGGCCGCCACCCGGCCCACCGTCGTGGTCACCCACCGCCGTGCCGAATTCCCTACCCTGCCGGAGGTTCGCGTATCGCCCCCTGCCGGTCAGGTGCTCACAGACGCCCGACCATGACGGTCCACAGGCACCTACGGAAAGTCCGCGGCCAGCCCCGCCAACCGGCCGGCGACCGCCGTCCGTTCACGCTCGTAGATGCGAGCTGAGTCCGCCATTCCCGGCGCCAGCCAGGTGCGCACCGCGGTCACCAGCGCGCCGGGCCTCGCACGCCCCCACCGCACCGCGGTCGTCGCGGAAGCCCGAACCGCCGTCCCCCACGGCACCACGCCGTCCGCGCTCACGCCCCCACGGTGTCGTCGACGCTGAACGTCAGCTCGTCGGACACCGCGACGACGCCGGGGATCGCTTCGATCAGGGCCACGGCGCGGCGGCCCTCGCTGCGGAGTTCGACCGATCCGAGCAGGGTCACCTCCCCGTCACGGACCCGCACTTCGGTCTCGGCCGGGTCCGCCCACAGGCATCGCCGCAGCACCTCGCGTTCGATCTGCTCGCGCAGGTCGTCGTCCGGGCGCAGGAATACGTGCAGCACGTCCCGCTTGGCCAGCACACCCGCCAGCCGCCCGGAGCCGTCGACGACATAGAGCCGCCGCAGGTTCTCGCGGACGAGGCGGCGCGCGGCGAGCCCCACCGGGTCGGTCCGGCCGACGACGTGCACCGGGCTGGTCATGACATCCCGCGCGGTCGTCCCCCGGCTCCGGCCCCAGCGGCGCCACCGCCGCGGCGTCGACCATAGCGACGGCGGGACATTGCCACGCTGCTCTTCCTTCGTCAGCAGGTCCGTCTCCGACACCACGCCGACCGGCCGCCCCGCGCCGTCGAGCACGGGGACCGACCCAACCCGGTACTCGGTCAGGATCGCCACCAGGTTCTTGAACGGCGTCGCGGGCGAGACCGTCACCACCGGATGCGTCATCAGATCCGCCACCGTGAGCTCGCGCATCGTGCTCACCCCCGGTGCCGCGCGACGATGACCGGGCACAGCGCGTAGGACATGACGCTCTGGCTGGTGGAACCGAGCAGCATGCCGGCGAACCCGCCCCGCCCGCGGCTGCCCACGACGAGCAGTTGCGCGGCGTCGGCCAGGTCCAGCAACGCGACCGCCGGCCGGCCCCGGGTCACCATCCGCCGCACCACCACATCGGGATACTTCTCCTGCCAGCCGGCCAGCCGTTCGGCGAGCACCTCGGACTCCCTGGCCTCGACGGCATCCTCGTCCGGGGTCCAGTGCGTCTGCTCGAACACCGCGGCCACGAACGCGTCGTCCCACGTGTGCACCGCCACCAGCGGCGCGTCCCGCCACGACGCCTCCTCGAACGCGAGCGCCACCGCCTCCTCACTCGACGGCGACCCGTCCACCCCCACCACCACCGGCCCCTCCGACGGTGACTCGTCCTCGGCGACGTGCGGCCGCACCAGCGCGACCGGGCAGGCCGCGTGGGCGGCCAGCGCCGTCGAGAGCGAACCCCCGAACACCCGGCCCAGCGGCCGCAGTCCGGGTGTGCCCAGCACCATCAGCGCGGCCGACCGCGCCTCCTCCAGCAATACCGCGGCGGGCGCCTCATGGCTCAGCTCCACCTCGACGTGCAGATCCGGTGCCACCTCCCGCGCGGCGTCCCGCGCCGCGCGAAGCAGTCGCTGCCCGCGCATCCGCGCCACAGCCCGCACGTCGTCGCTGACCGGCAGGCTGTGCGGGTAGTTCAGGGACAGCTCGTCGGTCGCGTGCACCAGCCGGAGTCCACGATGTCGCTGAGCCGCCTCTCGGGCCGCCCACCGCACGGCGCGCGGCATACCGCGTGCGCCATCCACGCCCACCACGAGCACACCCGTGTTGTTCTGCATCGCCGCTCACTCCTCGATTCGTTCTCGTCAAAGGAAAAGTAGCGAGACGGGCGGCATCGGACCGCTGGCGTTCGTCCCCCGGGCAAAGGACTTTCTCCCCGAGACCGCGCCGTGGAACCGCGGTGGAATCTCCTATGAGGAGACCACCGAGAAAAGGAGTCCCGATGTCCATCGAATCCGAGCCGAAGCTCACTGACCAATTGCAGGTTCCGCCGCAGCGCGCGGCGCAGACCGCGCGGATGCACGGCGCGGTGATGACCCCCAGCGGGGCGAAGGTGATCGCGGTGCTGCGCGTCGCCACCGGCCTGGTCTTCCTGTGGGCCTTCCTGGACAAGCTGTTCGGCTGGGGTTACGCCACCACCTCGGCCCAGGCCTGGATCAACGGCGGGTCGCCCACCAAGGGCTTCCTCAGCCACGTCGAAGTCGGTCCGCTCGCCTCGACACTGCGTTCCTGGGCTGGCGCGCCGTGGGCCGACTGGCTGTTCATGCTCGGCCTGCTCGCCCTCGGAGTCGCCGTGATCGCCGGCATCGGCCTGCGGATCGCCGCGGGCGCCGGCACGCTGCTGCTGCTGTTCATGTGGATCGCGGAATGGCCGCTCGCCCGGTTCACCGAGACGGGCCAGGCCAGTGGCTCGACCAACCCGATCATCGACTACCACCTGCTGTACGCGATCGTACTCATCGCGCTCGCCGCCGTCTACGCCGGCAACACCTGGGGGTTCGGCCGGTGGTGGGCACAGCTGGTCAACCAGAACCGCTGGCTGCTCTGAAAACCGGCACACCCGAATCCGCGTGCGCACGTGCTCACGCGGATTCGTCCTTTCCGGACTGTCCTCACACGACAGTCCGTCGGCGCGCGAGTGCCGCGGTCACGGCGAACACGACCCAGCCTGCGGCGCTGAGCCCGATCCAGGTGATCGCCCGGTACAGCACGACGGCGAAGGCGGCATCGGGGCCGGGCAAGCCTCCCGCGATCAGCGCCGCGAGCAGTCCCGTCTCGGCCGCCCCGGCTCCGGCCGGGGTGAGCTGGATCCCGATACTCGCTTGCACGGCGAGATATCCGACAGCGACAGCCGGCCAGGGCACCTGATACCCGGTCGCCGCCACACAGGCGGCCAGGGCCAGGAAGTCCGTTCCCCAGCTGGCCAGCGCGCAGGACAGCGCGCCCACCCAGGTACGCGGCGGCAGCCGGAAACGGGCGAGGCGCTCGGCGAGTGTTTCCAGCGGGTTCGGGTTCGCGGTGACCCATTGCTGCCCGCGGATGACCGGCAGGTGCCGGCCGAGTACGACGATTCGCCGGGCGATTCCGTGCAGTGCCTTGGGTTTCCTGATCAACCGCCACACCAGCAGGCACAGGACTCCCACGGCCACCGAAAGAGCCGCCGCCGCGGGCCAGCCCAGAAAGCCGGTCGCGGCCGAGACGAGGGGCGCGAGGACCAGCAGCACGCCGCCCGCCAGCAGGGCGGCGACCGTGCTGGACCACAGCGCGACCGCGGTATCGGCACCCCGGGCACGCAGCGCCGCGACCTGGTAGGCCACACCCACGGTCGATCCGGCGGAGGGCACCGTCTGCGCGATCGCGTTGCCGGCGAAGTTGACCGCCTGCACCGTCCGTCCCGGCACCCGCGCCCCGGCGCCCCACAGCAGCCGCCGATGCAGTTCGCCGTACAGGACAAGGGATATCACCGCGCTCGCGACCGCCGCCAGCAGCCACGGCGCGCTGACCGGCCGCACCGCGACACGATCCACTGTGGACAGTCGCCACACCGCGACGCCGACGCCGGCCGCCGCCAGGACCACGTCGAACACCAGCCGCACCTGCCGCCGGCGCGCCGGGCGGTTGGTCACCGTCGGCCCCGCCCGGTCAGCCCAGCTGCCGGGCGACCAGCCCGACGAGGTCGAGCGTGCGCTGGGCGTAGCCCCATTCGTTGTCGTACCAGCCGAAAACCTTCGCCAGCTGCCCGCCGGCCTTGGTCAGGCTCGCGTCGAACACACACGACGCCGGATCGCCGATGATGTCGCGCGACACGATCGGCTGTTCGGTGTAACGCAGGAAATCCTTCAGATCACCGGCCGCCGCCTCCGCGAAGGCCCGGTTCACCTGCCCCTCGGTGACCGGCTCGGCCAGTTCCACCGTCAGGTCCGTCAGCGAACCGTCCTCCACCGGCACCCGGACCGCGACCCCGTCCAGCCGTCCCGCCAGCTCCGGCAACACTTCGCCGATGGCACGCGCCGCGCCGGTACTCGTCGGAATCAGGTTCACCGCGGCCGACCGCGCGCGCCGCAGGTCCTTGTGCGGACCGTCCAAAAGGGACTGGTCGTTGGTGTAGCTGTGGATCGTCGTCATCAGTCCGCGCCGCACTCCGAACGCACGATGCAGCACGTACGCCATCGGGGCGACGCAGTTCGTGGTGCAGGACGCGTTGGAGATCACCGCGTGCCGGTCCGGATCATAGGTGTCGTCGTTGATCCCCATCACGATCGTGGCGTCGACATCCTTGCCCGGCGCCGAAATGATCACCTTCCGCGCGCCGGCGGCCAGGTGCGCGGCCGCGGCCTCGCGGGTGCGGAACCGGCCGGTCGACTCGATCACCACGTCCACGTCCAGCTCACCCCACGGCAGCTTCGCGGGATCCGCCTCACCCGCCACGTGGATGGTCTGGCTGCCGACGGAGATCGTCGACCGGTGCACCCGCACCGGCTGGGCGAGCCGGCCGTAGGTGGAGTCGAACTCCAGCAGGTGCGCCAAGGTCTCCGGCGGAACGAGATCATTGACCGCCACCACCTCCACGCTTCGTTCGGGCTGTTCCAGCACGCACCGCAGGAAGTCGCGCCCGATCCGGCCGAACCCGTTGATAGCCACCCGTGCCGCCATATCCGTTCCCTTCCGAGATAGTCGGGAACAGACGAAACGCCGGAACTCTCCCCCACGAACAGGGTTCGAGGTCACTGGTACCGGGGACCTTCGGCTGTCACCCGGGTCATCACAGACGAGGGTGTGGCTGCGAGGGCCGGGCTTGCGGGTCTTGGGCTACCGCTCTCGCTGTCGAACGCCCCTTGGTGCCGACGGCCTCGACTGAGGCACCCGCCCCCTTTGGTGACGGCCCGACTCAACCGTTGGCGGACGCCCCTGGTCCGGTCGCGGCGTACCGGGCGGCGATGGTGCGGACGGCCTCGTCGACTACCTGAGCGACGCGTTCGACGCTCACCTCCCAGCCCGGTACCAGGAGTGTCGGCCAGAAGACGTAGTTGGAGATCATGCCCAGGAACTGGGTGGCTGCGAGGTCCACGTCCTCGACCCGCACCGTTCCCGCCTCGTGCTCAGCCAGGAGGTAGCCGCGCACGGACTCGAAGTAGGGCATCTTCCCGTGCGAGAACTGCGCATGGGCCAGCTCGGGGAACCGCGGCAGTTCGGCGATCACGATGCGGAACAGGTCGGTCATCTGGGCGCGGCCTAGCAGCTCGGCGTAACGGCGACCGATGATGGTGAGCCCGTCAACGACGTTGCCTGCCGGCGGCGGATCTTCTTCGTCAGCGGTTGACCAGGACTCGGTCACGATGGCGTCGAAGAGGGCAGCTTTGCTCGGAAACTGTTTGAACAAGGTGGCCCGCGAAACGCCCGAGCGCTCTGCGATCCGCGCCAGCGACGTCCGGTCGTAGCCCAACTCGAGGAACAGTGCGGTCGCGGCCGTCACGATCAGCGCGCGCTTCTCCTGGGCGACGCGCTGGTGATACGTCGGTACGACCCTGTTCATGGGCCGAGCATACGAGGTGAGTGGCTTGACTCGCCACTGTCGCCGGCCTAGTGTCGAGGGAGTGGTGAGTCGATCGGCTCACCACTGGCCGCCGGTCATCACCGGTGATCCGGTCAGCTACCCACTTATCGAAGGAACATCTGATGCTCCGCTTCGACAACCAGACCGTGCTCGTGACCGGTGGGACCGGTGGCCAGGGATCGAGCCACGTGCGCGCCTTTCACGCGGAGGGAGCGAATGTGGTGATCGGCGGCATCGACACCGCACGCGGCGCCGCTCTCGCCGACGAGCTCGGGACCCGCGCTCGCTTCGTCCGCCTTGACGTGACCGACGAAAGCTCGTGGTCCGCCGCTGTGCTAGCGGCCGAGAGCGCCTTCGGTGCCCTGAACGTGCTCGTCAACAACGCGGGCGTGCAGAACCCGCCGGCAACAATCGAGAACACGGACCAGGCCACGTGGTCGCGCATCCTCGACATCAACCTCACCGGGACCTTCCTCGGCATCAAGGTCGCAGCCCCCGCTCTGCGCCGCGCAACAGGGGGAGCCATCGTCAACATCGCCTCCACCATGGGCCTGGGCGGCACGGCGCACTACGCGCCGTACGTCGCCAGCAAGTGGGCCTTGCGAGGCCTCACCCAAACGGCAGCGCTCGAGCTCGGCCGGGACCACATCCGGGTGAACACCATCCACCCCGGCGTGATCGCGACCCCCTTCATCCACGAACCAGCAGCCGGCGCCACCGCGGCAATCGCGGACTTCTACTCACCCGAGCCGTTCGCCATCCCCCGACTTGGAGAGCCGACCGATGTCACCCGGCTTCTCCTGTTCCTCACCTCAGCAGACGCGTCGTTCATCACGGGGTCGGAGTACGTCATCGACGGTGGACTCCTGCTCGGCCCCGCCCTTCAGGCCGAGGCCGCATGAGCACTCCAGACACGACCGGATGGAACGACCCCGCACGGGACGCGTCGTTGTCGCACCTGCCCGCTCACATCCGGCGAGGCATCGAGATCACCCCCGCCGCGGGCACCAGCGAACGGATCATCGACATCACGACACTGGGGCGCCGCACCGGCCGGCCACGCCGCATCGAGATCTTCTTCTACCGAGCTGCGGGCACCACCTACCTGTGTAGCGGCGCCGGCGGTGCCGCGACCGACTGGCATGCGAACCTGCTCGCCAATCCCAACTTCACCTTCCACCTCAAGAACGGGATCCGCGCAGACCTGCCTGCACACGCCACGCCCGTCACCGACCCAGCTGAACGTCAGGCCGTGCTGGCGGAGATCGTCGCGGATCTCAACCAGCCCCACGACCCCGGCACCATCCGGCCGACCCGGCTCGAAGACTGGGCTGACAGCCGACTGATGCGCATCAGCTTCCGCCATCAGCCGTGACCGCGGATCCCACCACGTGCCCGACGCCACCGTCTGCGACCGCTCGCACACGTTCGCCCACCCCGATCTGACAACCTTCTGCTTGCCCCGGCGCCTGGCCCACGAGCCGCTCGGCTGGCGGCCCACGACGCTGCTGGTCACGATCCGCCGCCACAACTGCACCGGCTGCGGACATGTGTGGCGCCACATCAGCCGTGGTGACAAGTACGTCACCGTGATCACCGACCTCACACCGGTCCGCGACGGCACCGGACCTGCGCGCCTGCTGGACATGGTCGAGGGTCGCTCCAAGCAGGCCTTCAAGACTTGGCTCATCGAACGCCCTGGTCCCTGGCGCGACGCGGTCGAGGTGGTCGCGATGGACGGCTGATCGACGACCTCGAGACCGGCGTACCCAAGGCGTTGGCCGAGGTCGCCAAGCTCGGCAGAACGTTGCAGAAGCGGGGCCGCCGACGCGCTCGCCTACTTCGACCGACCCGGCACCAGCAACGGCCCCACGGAGGCGATCAACGGCAGGCTCGAACACCTCCGCGGCAGCGCACTCGGGTTCAGGAACCTCACCAACTACATCGCCCGCAGCCTGCTCGAGACCGGCAGCTTCAGGCCCCAACTCCTACACCCTCAACTGTGAAGAGCCTGTTACCCGCGCCAGGAGTGTCAGCCCTCGTCGCCGTGGTGCTGCGGTGCGGTGTACTGCACGCCGCTCCACGCGGCGCGGGCGCCCGAGTCACCGATGCGCACCACCTGCACCGCCGAGACCGCGGCGAACCCGACGGTGAGCACCATGAGCACCGGCACCACCACTCGCATCGGGCGCCGGGCCGCGCCGGGTGCCTCGCGCGGCGCGCGCCGGGCGAACCACACCAGCGCGGTGAGCACCACCAGCAGCGCGGCCACGAAGATCAGCAGCTGGTCGCCCAGTTCCGCGTGCTGGCGGATCAGCGGGTTGGACGCCAGCCGGTCACGCAGGTCCTCCCCACTGCTGGTCGCGACGGGGATACACACCGTCGCCACGGCGGTGAGACCCACCGCGATCCAGCCGTAGCGGCGGCGCGCCGCGGGCCACAGCGCGACGGTCAGCGCGGCCACCACTGACAACGGCACGAGCACGACCACCGCATGCACGACCAGCACGTGCAGCGGCAGACCAGAGATGAAGACAGGCAAGGCGAACTCCCCATTGACGATCTCGACGCGCCCAGCCTTCCGGGCAAATCTGGGAGCTTTCTTGGAGCCGGGGCGCTCCAAGGTTTCACCCAGAAAACGCGCCGAGACTGGGCTTCGTGAACGCGAGATGGTGGTTGTTCGCCCTGGTGGGCCTCAACGCGGCGTGGGTCACCGACCTGTTCGTCCTCGGTCACGAACTCGACGCGCCCGGCGGGATGCTGACCGCGGTGGGCCGGCTGACCGGGCTCTACGGCGCTCTCGCGCTCGTGCTCCAACTGGTGCTGATCTCGCGGCTGCCGTGGCTGGAAAGCCGGCTGGGCCTGGACCGGCTGACCCTGTGGCACCGCTGGACCGGGTTCTGGGTGGTATGGCTGGTCGTCGCGCACGTCGTGTTCATCACGCTCGGGTACGCGGCGCAAGACGGCTCGTCCGTGCTCGGCGAGGTGGGCACGCTGGTGTTCCACACCGACGACGTGCTACTGGCGGCAATCGCGTTCGTCCTGCTCCTCGTCGTCGGCGTGACCTCGGCCCGCGCGGCACGGCGGCGGCTGCGCTACGAGTCGTGGCATCTCGTGCACCTACTCGCCTACCTGGCGGTCGTGCTCGGGTTCCTGCACCAGGTGAGCATCGGCCAGGACTTCATTGGGGCGCCGGTCGGCCGCCTGTACTGGTGGTCGCTCTACGGTCTGGCGCTGGGCGTGGTCGCGGTCTCGCGGATCGGGCTGCCGCTAGTGCGCAACCTGCGGCACCGGCTGCGGGTGGAGTCGGTCGTGGCGGAAAGCCCCGATGTCGTGTCGGTGGTGATCACCGGCCGCGCATTGGGCATGCTGCCGGCGCGGGCCGGGCAGTTCTTCCTCTGGCGGTTCCTCACCCGCGGCCACTGGTGGGAGGCCCATCCCTATTCGCTGTCCGCCATGCCGGACGGGCGGCGGCTGCGGATCACCGTCAAGGCGCTCGGCGACGGCAGCGCCTGGCTGCGGCATGTCCGGCCCGGTACGCGGGTGCTCGCGGAGGGCCCGTACGGCGCGTTCACCGCGCGGCGCCGGACCCGGCGCAAGGTCCTGCTGATCGCCGGCGGTGTCGGGGTGACCCCGGTACGCGCGCTGCTGGAGGAGTTCGTGGCCGGGCGGCGGGACGACATCGCGCTGATCTACCGGGCAAGCACCAGCCGCGACGCCGTGCTCGCCGACGAGCTGCGGTGGCTGGCCGCCCAGTGCGGCGCGCGCATTTTCGTGGTGCTCGGGCCGTCTACGGCGATCGGCCGCTTCGGTCCGATGATGGGACCCCAGCATCTGGCCGCGATGGTGCCCGACATCCGGCACCGCGACGTCTACCTGTGCGGCCCGCCCGGGATGGCCGACGCCGTCCGGAGCACGCTCGCCGAACTGGGCGTCCCCGACAGGCAGTGCCACACCGAACGTTTCGCTTTCGCGGCCTGAAAGGAGCTCCCGATGCGCAAGGCGCTCGTCATCGCGTTGCTGGGTATCGCGGCCGTGCTGCCGTTGGTGCGCTACCGGCCGGCGCCCGCCGGCGCACACCCCGTCGCGGCCCCGGCACCCGCGGCGTCTTCGTCCATCGCCTCGGCACCGCCGAACCCGCCCGGCAACCAGTCCGTTGTGGACGGTCCGGAAGTCGACAGCGACTTTGGTCCATACCAAGTGCGGGTGACCTTCAGCGGCACCCGGATCACCGATATCGCACTGATCACCGAACCCGGCGACCGGCACAGCCAGCGCATCGCCAATGCCGCCGCGCCGACCCTGCGGCAGGAAGCCTTACAGGCGCAGAGCGCGCACATCGACACCGTCTCCGGCGCCACCGCGACCAGTGAGGCCTATGCGCAGTCGCTGCAAGGCGCACTGGATGCGAAGGGACACTGATGCGGCTGGTACGGCAGATCATGGGCCTGCCGATCTCCCTCGACCTGCCCGACGATGAACAAGACGCGGCCGAGCGGGCCTTCGCCTGGCTGCGCGAGGTGGACCGGAGATTCAGCCCGTTCCGCGACGACAGTGAGGTCACGCAGTTCGATCCGGACGGGCCGCACAGCGCGGAAATGCGCGAGATCGTGGGCTTGTGTGAGACCTATGAAGGGCTCAGCGGCGGCGCTTTTCGCGCCCGGTTGCCGGGCCGGGGTTTCGATCCGTCCGGCATCGTCAAGGGCTGGGCGGCGCAGCGCGCGGGCGAGTTGTTGCGTGCGGCCGGGGTGACGCGGTTCTGCCTCAATGCCGGCGGTGATGTCATCGCCGCGGGCCGCACGTGGTCGGTCGGGATCCGCCACCCCGACCAGCCGATGGCGGTGTGCGCGGTGCTCGCCGTCCGCGACCGCGCGGTCGCGACCTCCGGCAGCTACGAACGCGGCGAGCACATCTTCGACGGCCGCACCGGACGGCCCGCACGAGAACTGGTCAGCCTCACCGTGGTCGCCGCCGACCTCACGACCGCCGACGCGGTCTCCACAGCCGCCTTCGCTCTCGGCCGCGACGGGATCAGCTGGGCCGCCGCCCAGCCTGGTTGTCTCGTACACGCCGTCGATGCCGAACGCCGGGTGCACCGCTCCGCCGCGCTGCGCGATCTGCTCGTCTCACCAGGCACAATGGCGTGATGAACCCCCGGGTGCTGGTGGTGGAGGACGACCCGCGGCTGCTGGCCATGCTCACCCGGCTGCTCGCGGAGGAGGGCTACGACGTCGATGAAGCCGCCGACGGCCAGCGCGGTCTGCACCTGGGGCTCACCCGCGGCTACGACGTGCTGCTGCTGGACCGCGGGCTGCCCGCGGTCGACGGGCTCGACCTGCTCGCCCGCCTGCGCGGGCGCGGCGTGGTGACTCCCACGCTGATCCTGTCCGCGCTCGCGAATCCCGCCGACCGGGTGGTCGGTCTGGACGCCGGGGCCGAGGACTATCTCGCGAAACCGTTCGACATCGACGAACTGCTGGCGCGGCTGCGCGCCCTGCGCCGGCGGCACCTCGACACCGCGCGCACCCTGCCCCTGCCCGGCGCGCGGCTCGACCTCGACACCCGCCTGGTCACCCGGGACGGGACCGAGCCGGTCCGGCTGTCTGAACGCGAATGCGCCCTGCTCGCGCTGCTGGCCACCCGGCCAGGGCACGTGTTCTCCCGGACCAGGCTGCTTTCCCTGGTCTTCGACGACGCCGAAAACGAGGCCGTGGTCGACACCTACATCCATTACCTGCGGCGCAAGCTCGGTCGCCGGATCGTCGACACCGTCCGCGGACGCGGCTACCAGCTCGGCCGGGCCGCGTGAGCCACGGCAACTCCGCACCCGAGGCCGGGATGATCCGCCGCACCGCGCTGGCCGCCGGCCTGCAGGCGGCGCTCGCGGTCGCGGTCACCGTCGGGGTGTTGTGCGGGGTCACGATCCTGGTGCTGCTGCGCAGCCAGCAAGCTGACCAGAACACGCTGCTGACCACCACCGTGCAGCGGACCGACGACGTCACCGACCCGCCGGCCGGGGTCTGGCTGGCCATCGAACGTGGTGGGCACCTCGACGTCGGCCCCGGTATGCCGCCCGAGGCCCTCGACCGTGGCGCGCTCGCCGCCACCCGGGCCGACGGCGCCACCCGCACGTCCGACATTTCCGTGCGGCACGGCCAGTACCGGACGCTCACCGAGCGGCGCGGTGACGAGGTCGTGCAGGCTGTGCTCGACCTGCACCCGGCTCATGTCGAGCGCGGGCGGCTGTTGAAGGCACTGCTGGTCACCGGCGCGGCGGGTCTCGTCCTGGCCGCCGCCGCGGGAACCTGGTCCGGCCGGCGCGCCATCGTGCCCCTCGCCCGCGCGCTGTCCCTGCAACGCCGGTTCGTCGCCGATGCCGGGCATGAGCTGCGCACCCCGCTCACCCTGATCAGCACGCGCGCCCAGTTGCTGCAACGCCATGCCGCGAAGACCCCGCTCAAGTCCGAAGTGGACGACCTCGTTACCGACGCCCGCCAGCTGACCGAAATCCTCGAAGATCTCTTGCTGGCTGCCGATCCCGGCCAGGACTCCCCGCGCAAGCGGATCGACCTGACGAGCGTCGTGCGTGATGCCGTGTCCGCCGCACAGCCCGCCGCCGACGAGGCAGGCGTCCGGCTCGACCTCGCTCTCGGCGATTCGGTTGTCGTCAACGGCACCGAAGTAGCCCTACGCCGCGCGGTGGCTGCCTTGCTCGACAACGGAATCCGCCACGCCGCCCACGCCCTGACAGTCGCCGTAGTCACCTCGGCCAAGCACGTCACAGTCACCGTGTCCGACGACGGTCCGGGCATCGACCCCGCGGTGATGCCCACCATGTTCGCCCGCTTCGCCTCAGGCCCACCCTCCCCCGGCGACCGCCGCCGCTACGGCCTGGGCCTAGCCCTGGTCAGTGAAATCGCCGCCCGCCACAACGGCACGGTCTCCGCCCACAACTCCCCCACCAGCGGCGCGATCCTGCGCCTCACCCTCCCCCGCGCGGCGTGACCCCTCGGCCGAATGTCCACTGAGGACGATCAGGGTTCTCGGCAGTCTGATGGCCCCACACAGTTCGTGCCATCGGAAAGGATTCCCGGATTGAATTCTTCGACCCCGGCGACTGGTCCGCAGTTGTGGACGAGGATGGGTGTGGAGCCTGCGAGCAGGTGTAGGTGTAGAGCTGGCTTGACGGTGAGGTCGCGCATCAGGTTCGCGGCAATGTGGTTGGCGATGTTCTCGACGGTGGCGGTAGTCCCGTCGGGGTTGGCGAGTGTGTACCGCGGTCGCGGGCCCTGGTTCGGTTCGACCGGTTTGGGGTCGGAGGACAGGACGACGTCACCGACGTGGATGTCGCCGACGGCTTTAGTGAGACCGCTGGCGAGCAGTGCGGGGGTGGCTGGGTCGAAGCGGTGGCAGCCCAGTGCGCGGACCGGGTCTTGCAGTGTTGGCGGCCGTCACCTCGACCGCGTCCGCGGTGACTGTGGTGCCGGCGCGAGCCGTGGTCCTGCGGCGGTGGAGACTTCTCGGTTGGCGACCGCGCCGATGGCCTCGACGGTGCTGCCGCGCTCCAGCCCCGAGCGAGGGCACCGAGGATTTTGCCGCCTGCCCAGCTGAGGGCCTTGCCGGTCGGGGCGTCGAGTGGGCCGGTTGATAGCGCCGATAAGGGTGCCTTTACGTAGTTCAGCCCAGGAGAATTCGCCGGATTGGGCCGCGCCGGCAACGGCACCGACACCCATGGTGGGAATGCCGATGACGGCTTCGCAGCCCGACGAACACCGCAGCGGACACAGCGAATCCGGTGATGGCCGATGCATGGTGTTCGACCCATTGGGTCCCAGCCGGGACGGTGTCGTGAGCCCGGGCGCGTTGTTCCCTCCAGCAGGCCAGCACGCAGCCGCACAGCGCGGCGGGGGCCCGTCCACCACGGCAGAGGGCAACAGCGTCAGCAGTGACCCCATCCGGGGTGTTGCACCGTAAATTCCCGAGCGTCGGATCTGTGGCTGTGGTTAGGATCGGCGCACCTCATGGAGTAGATCAGCGGTAGATCGCCCGGCTCGGGACCGGGAGGGCGCGGGTTCGAGTCCCGCCTCCATGTCTGCCCACGTGGGGAGTCCGCTGTGTCCGATGAGTTCCGCATCGCTTCGCCCGATTACGCGACCAATCGGCTCGCGCAGGCGTTGGCCGCGGCGAGCGCCGCTGGTCGCGGCGCGGATCGTGAGCGAGCCCTGCGCAAGGTGCGGCGCTGGGACGATGTCGTTCGGGGCATGGCTGACGGGACGCTGACGGTGGGTTCGCGTACCCCGGTCGCGGATACCCCGGCGTGGGTGACGCTGGAGGTCGCGCAGGGCGGTTTCGCGACCGGCCGCTATCTGGCTGAGGTGCCGCTGACGGAGGACGAGAACACGCGGGCGGCCGCACTCCCAGCGGAGGTGCCCGGGGTGAACGACCGGGAACGGCTGAATCTGTGGTACCTCAGCGATGCGGGACAGGCTGAACTGGTGGACGCTGTCCGTGCTGGGCGCTTTCGGGTTGAGGTGCCCGAGGACGCGGCTCTTCCGGTGGTGGCTTTGTTGCTTGATCGGGGTTTCGCCGAGCAGGCGCTGGATCTGGTTGCGGAGTTGCGGCCGCTGATGCACCGGCTGCGGCTCACACCGCGGTTCGAATCGGCCGCCCGGCCGGCGCCGTCGACTGTGCGGGTCATCTCGGTGCGGGATGCCGCTGGGTCGCTGCGGGCGATATGTGTACCGCCGCAGGTTGCGACGATGCGCGCCGCGCTGACCGTGTGGGATCCGCTATACGAGCGGCTGGTCGCGATGTGGTGTCGCACCGTTGAAGGCGAGTTGCCGAGTCTGGATGACAACGCGCAAGTCCGCGGTGGATGGCCTTGCCGACGCTGGCCCGCTGACTGGGTCCAGACCAGGGCCGACTGGCTCTTCGACTTCGCCGAAGCATGCCGCCAGCACAGGCCGGCGGGGAGGCAGAACAACCCGAGGAACAACTTCGCGAGGCTGCGTTTCGCGCTGGAAGCCTGCCCTGATGGCAGCGGCCTGCTTTCCGCACGGGAGGTCGGCTGGATTCGCCGCACAATTGCCAATACGGTCAGCCACCGCGGAGCTCCGAAGACACCGCAACGCGACTCATGGCGCGCGGCGCAAGCGGCGACGATCGCGGCACCTACCAACGCGGCGATCGCTGGTGTGCTGGCGGGTCGGTTGGATCGCTATCCGCCGGACGGAGGTCTGCCGTCGCCGGACATCGCGGCCGCGCAGGTGTCTGAAACAGAGGCCAACGCCGAGGTTCCTGACGGCACCAGGATCCCGGCGCCATTGGTGCGCAAGGCGATGCGTTCGCTGGAGGCACCGGCGGACGAGCTCATCCGCTTGGGTGTGATCACCTCGGGCGACACGCTGGCCACAGTGCTGCCGCAACTCACCGCCCGGCTCCTGAGCTCGGCGATCGATGACCCGATTGTTTCCGGCCTCTACGAGCAGGCTTACACGGCGTTCCGCCGCCGCCGCAGCCTGCTGCTGCTCAACCTCGAACACCAGGTTCAGTTCACCGAACTGCCCTGGGTGACCGCGCTCACACCTTTCCGCTCACAGCGGCCCAGCATCGCCTCGGCCGCGCTGCACACGCTGCGGCAGACCACAATGCTGGCGCTCACCTCGTTCCCGCACGCCCTGCTGCCGAACCCCCTGGTATCCGAGTTCAAGGCGCTCGCCAAGCAAGCTGAGCTGAACCTTCCTCTCGTAGAGGAAGTCGCCGCGGACATCTTCATGGGCACTTTCACGCCCAAATGGCGCGAAGCCGCGGTGGTCGCGAGCCGGCTGCTTGCCGGCACGGTCTACGCCCGCTACTACGACTTGCCCGCGAACTGGCCCGACAAGCAGCGCACCGTGCTGCGCTGGGGCAAGAAAACCACAGCAGACTTCGCAGAGCTGTGTCACCAGCGGGCGGCAACCTCGGGTTGGTCGGTCGCGGCCAACGGGATGGTGCTGGAGCAGAGCCAGATCCTCACCACCCACAACC
This sequence comes from Amycolatopsis sp. GM8, assembly GCF_021653975.1. Lineage (GTDB taxonomy): Bacteria > Actinomycetota > Actinomycetes > Mycobacteriales > Pseudonocardiaceae > Amycolatopsis_E. Next base: position 543,972 of record NZ_JAJKFK010000005.1, read on the forward strand.
TGGCCGTGCTGGTCGACGGCCTGGGCCTCACCGATGCCCTGCGCGATGTCGCACCGGAGCTGTCATGGTGCGCGTTCGACTGGGCGATCCGCAGGATGATCCAGCCCAACACACACCCGCACGCCGCGCTCATCCAGGTGAAACAGGCGGCCTACGCCTGGCGGCAGGCCGTGTTCCTGCTCAGTTTCTGCGAACCCGCAACACAATCCGCACACACGGAACGGCTTGCGCAGCAGACCCACGGCACCACCCTCGAGTCCGCTGCGGACGGGCTCGCACACGTCCTCCACGGCGGGCGCTTCACCACAACCGGAACGGCCTCGCACGGTGACGGCAAGCGCTTCGTCGGCTGGGCCCAGAACCAACACCCATTCCTGCGACTCCACGAGGATCGTTTGCCGCTGATCGGCGGTCTCGGGGACTGAGCCACCAATCGCCACGATCACTTTCCACCCAGTGGAGTCAATAGCATGGCGTGTCCGCAAGGAAAAGTACGAACGGTTCGACATCCCCATCGCCCAGGACGGCGGGATCGCAGACCTGCTGTCTGACGCCGCCCAGCGCGGGCGCGGCTCCACCGCACGGCTACAAGGCAAATATAATCCGCACCCCAACCAGGTTTTCAACCGCGGGGCGATGCGCTCGAAGCGAGGCAACGTCAACGACCCGGTCAAGTGGGTCTGGTCACCCAACCCCATCCACGAACCGCCGATTCCAAAGTGGATGTAAGCCCGCCGCGCAGCACGCCGACGCTTATCGCACGTACCTGTTGCGCGGCATGGTTTCCTGCGGACGCAGGATGGCCGGCAACGTGCAGCACCCCGAGACAGTGGCCCCGACGAGGCCGTCATCCAAGGCCTACGCGCCACCTACGACGAGCTGGAAGCCCAAAGGAGAATAGCCCTCGCCACCGGAGCAGAGCTCAACGCCTCCGCCGAGGCCAACCCCGGCAAGCCCAACGACGACTCTTCGAGATGCCCCAGCCCACCGCGCACCTGACAGGCGCCACCGATGGGACCAGGATCGAGATCCGGCTTCCAGCGGCCGACCTATCGACTATCGCCACCCAGCCAGAAAGGACCGGCCACATGACCGCCCGCAAAGCAAACGGCGCCTACCCGTAGAGTAGGCGCCGTTCGTGTGCATGCTGTACGTACCCCCGATGGGATTCGAACCCACGCTACCGGCGTGAGAGGCCGGCGTCCTAGGCCGCTAGACGACGGGGGCTAGGTTTTCTTGCGGAGAAGAACTTACCAGAGTAACTTCGCCTCTTCGCAGCTGGGGTACCAGGACTCGAACCTAGACTAACTGAACCAGAATCAGTCGTGCTGCCGATTACACCATACCCCAACGGTTTCGCTGTTCCGGTCGCGATCCGGACCAGCACCGCCGAGAAAAAATAGTAGCTCACACCCCTGCACAGCCCCGCACCGGGGCCGGGGATCACCGCTGCGCCGGTACGCCGATCCGGGCGAACTCGCTGACCAGCAGCTGCGGCAGCTCGTCCAGGCCGCTGATGACGTGCACCCCCTCGGGCGCGTCGGTGCCCGATTCGTGCCGGTCCAGCCAGACACCCTCCAGGCCGGCATCCCGCGCCCCGACGGCGTCCGTCCCCAGCTTGTCCCCCACGTGCGCCGCCTCACCGGGGTCGCAGCCGAGGCGCGCGCACACCGAGTGGAACATCACGGGATCAGGCTTGGCGACCCCGATCTCACCGGCGATGGCGACATAATCGAAGAACCGGGCGAGCCCCAGGTCGGCCAGCTTCACCCGCTGATGCGCGCCTGAGGCGTTGGTCACGGCCGCCAGCAGCACACCTGCGGCTCTCAGCCAGTCCAGGCAGGGCAGCACATCGTCGAACAACCGCCACGACCGGCGCACCAGGTCCTTGCGCCGCACCTCGAACCGTCTGACATCCTCCGCGTCCACCACCACACCCAGTTCCCCCAGAAAGCACTGGGTGCGTCTGAAGTGCATCGAGGCGTAGTCGAGCTCCCCCGCCACCACCAGCGCGACATGCCGGTCGGTGATGCTCTCCCACAGCGGCCACATATCGGAACGCCCGATCAGCACGGCGAGCGCGCGCCGGCAGGCCGCGCTGAAGTCGATCAGGGTGTCATCGATGTCAAGGCAGACGAGCCGCAGGCTCGGCGGACTCCAGGGGTCAGCCGGGGTGCCGAGAGTGATGAACGGGGCAGCGGAACGGGGGCGCGCGAAATCCACCCAGCGAGGCTAGGGGACAGAGCGTTTTCGCGATTCGACCGACAAGGTGATTGGGCCGGTCGATTCGCGATCGTAACCCTCTACGCTCGGTTGTCCGGCAGTGCGCGCATCAGCCGACCGAGTGATGTCGACCGGCCAAGCAGTTCCATCGACTCGTACAGCGGCGGCGATACGGTGCGCCCGGTGACAGCCACCCGGATCGGGGCAAAAGCCTTGCGGGGCTTGAGACCCAGCCCTTCGACGAGGGCGTTCTTGAGCGCCTGCTCGATCGCGGGCGCCTCCCACGACGACAGCCCTTCGAGTGCCTCGATGGAGGCGCGCAGCACCGGCTCCGAGTCGGGTCCGAGCGCCTTCGTGGCCGCGTCCTCTTCGGGCGCGAACTTTTCCTCATCGGCGAACAGGAAGCGCACCAGCCCGGCCGCGTCGCCGAGCACGGTCACGCGCTCCTGCACGAGCGGCGCGATCGTCCGCAGCGTGGCCAGTTGCTCGTCACTCGGCCGCGCCGGGAGCACACCGGCGCTGGTCAGGTAGGGAATCACCCGCTGCACGAAGTCCTCGGCCGGCAGCGCCCGCACGTGCGTGCCGTTGATCGCCTCGGCCTTCTTCACGTCGAACCGAGCCGGGTTGGCGCTGACCTTGCCGATGTCAAAGGCCTGGACCAGTTCGTCGACGCTGAAGACGTCCCGGTCGTCGGCGATGGACCAGCCGAGCAGCGCGAGGTAGTTGAGCAGGCCTTCGCGGATGAACCCACGGTCCCGGTAGTTGAAGAGATTCGACTGCGGGTCGCGTTTGGACAGTTTCTTGTTGCCCTCCCCCAGCACGTACGGCAGATGGCCGAACTCGGGGGTGAAGTCGGTGACACCGATCCGCCGCAACGCCTCGTACAGCGCGATCTGCCGCGGCGTCGAGGGCAGCAGGTCCTCGCCGCGCAGCACATGCGTGATCTTCATCAGCGCGTCGTCGACCGGATTGGTCAGCGTGTACAGCGGATCTCCGTTGGCACGCACCAGAACCGGGTCGGGCACGCTGCCGGCCGGGAAGCTGATCGGGCCGCGCACGAGGTCCGTCCAGCCCAGGTCCTTGTCCGGCATGCGTAGCCGCAGTACGGGCGCGCGGCCTTCTGCACGGAACGCGTCGCGCTGCTCGTCGGTGAGCTCGCGGTCGAAGTTGTCGTAGCCCAGCTTGGGGTCCTGGCCCGCGGCCTTGCGGCGCGCCTCGACCTCGTCGTTGGTCGAGTACGCCTCGTACAGCTCACCGGCCTCGAGCAGCCGGCGCGCGATGTCGGCGTAGGTCTCACGGCGCTCGCTCTGCCGGTACGGGCCGTACGGGCCGCCGGCGTCGGGGCCTTCGTCCCAGTCGATGCCGAGCCAGCGCAACGCGTCCAGCAGCTGCTCGTAGGACTCCTCACTGTCCCGCGCGGCGTCGGTGTCCTCGATCCGGAACACCAGCGTGCCGCCGTGGTGGCGGGCGAAGGCCCAGTTGAACAGCGCCGTGCGGATCAGCCCGACATGCGGGGTGCCGGTCGGCGAGGGCGAGAAGCGTGCGCGTACGTCAGTCATAGCCCATCCAGACTATCCGGCTTGACGACGGCATTTCCCTGGGCCATCCTGGAGTTATTCAACGGATGATGAAAATGGGGTGGGGGCGATGACGGAACGCACGACCTGCCTGATCGCCGGCGGCGGGCCGGCCGGGATGGTGCTGGGGCTGCTCCTGGCGAGGGCCGGGGTCGACGTGACGGTGCTGGAGAAGCACGGCGATTTCCTGCGGGACTTCCGCGGCGACACCGTGCACCCCTCAACCCTGACGCTGATGGACGAACTGGGGCTGGGCGAGAAGTTCGCGGCGCTGCCGCAGAGCCGGTTGAACGAGGTCTCGCTCCCCACCGAGGGCGGCGCCACGCTCACGGTGGCCGATTTCCGCCTGCTGGACGTGCCGCATCCGTACGTCGCGATGGTCCCGCAGTGGGATCTGCTCGACCTGCTCGCGGACGCCGGGCGCGACGAGCCGAACTTCCACCTGCGGATGAACACCGAGGTCATCGGCCTGCGGTACGACAAGCGCCGGGTCGCCGGGGTGCGCTACCGGACGGCGGGCGGCGAGCTCGGGGAGATCGCCGCGGAGCTGACAGTCGGCTGCGACGGGCGCTGGTCGATCGTGCGCACGCTCGCGGGCCTGCGGCCGCACGAGTTCCCGGTGCCGATGGACACCTGGTGGTTCCGGCTGCCACGCGAAGGAGACGAGCGCGCGGCGCTCGTGCCGGGCATGCGGCGCGGCCATTTCGCGATCGTCATCCCGCGCGAGGGCTACTTCCAAATCGCCTACCTCGCCCGCAAGGGCCTGGACGCGCAGTTGCGGGCCGAGGGGCTGGACGCATTCCGCGCCCGGGTCGCCGAGGTGCTGCCGGATCTGGCCCACCAGGTCGGCAAGCTCGAGTCGATGGACGACGTCCACGTGCTCGACGTGCGGCTCAACCTGCTGCGCCGCTGGCACGCCGACGGGCTGCTCTGCATGGGCGACGCCGCGCACGCGATGTCGCCGATCGGCGGGGTCGGCATCAACCTCGCGGTACAGGACGCGGTCGCCACGGCCCGGCTGCTCGCCGGCCCGCTGCGGGACGGCCGGGTGACCCGGCGCGACCTGGCGCGCGTGCACCGGCGCCGCTGGCTGCCGACGAAGCTGGTGCAGGCGATCCAGCGCCTCATGCACCGCGTCATCGTGCGGCCGGCGATCGAAGGCCGCCGCAGCGGTCCGCCGAAGATGCTCGCCCGAGTGCTGGGCCTCATCCCCGGTGCGAAGCGGATCCCGGCCTACCTGATCGGGGTCGGGCTCCTGCCGGAACACGCCCCCGAATTCGCGCGCCGACCGTAGAACTCGCCGTCCTGGGCGTCGAACTCAGGATCGCGAACGTCGGACTCGCCGTCGCGAGTGTCGGACTCGCCGTCCTGGGCGTCGGACTCGGGGTCGTGGGGGTCGGACTCGCGGTTACCAGGTGGAGGCGATCTTGCGGCGCAGGCGCGTCGGGAGCAGCGGCGGCGGGGTGCGGACCTTCTCCTCGCCCACCACCTGGAACAGGCCGCGGCGGTCGGTCATGTCACCGCGACCGCTGGGGTGGCGGCCGAACAGGCCGATCAGCGCGAGCCGGGTGCCGGTCTCGTCCGCCCATTCGGTCAGCGCGCGCATTTCGGCCGGGTCCTCGCCGAGCAGCTCGTCGAACAGCAGCAGGCTGCCCGGGCGCAGCAGCGGGGTCAGCCACTTCAGCGCGGTGACGGTGGAGCTGTACAGGTCGGCGTCGAGGTGCGCGAGGCTGACCGTGCCGACCTCCTTCGCCAGCTCCGGTGTGAGGGTGTCGTCGAAGTAGCCCTTGACGATCCGCACGCCGGTCAGCCGCGGCACGGCGGTCTTGAACGTGCCGGCCTTGAGGTGCTCGTAGTCCTCGGCGAGCCCTTCGAACGAGTCGCAGGCGAAGATCCGCTTGCGCCGTCCCGGATTCCACACCCGGGCGTTCCACAGCTCGTCACGGATGACCCGCGTCGAATGGCCCTGCCAGGTGCCGAACTCGACGATGTTCCCGGGAACATCGCGGGAGATCGCCACGGACATCTCGAGGACCTGGGCCCGGGTGGGATATGCGATGTGTCCCTTTCCGGTCGCCCAGTCACCGGGCTCGCCCACGACCAGGGAATTCAGGAAGTCCGACGTACGCTCGGGAATCGTCACGGGCGCGAGCTTAGAGGACAAGCCGATCGGGCGGGCGCCGGGTGCGTGTTCGGAATCCGACGATGCGTTATGCCTTCTGGGCCGGGTTCGTCAGCGTGCCGATGCCCTCGATCGTGATCGACACGGACTGGCCGTCGGTCATCGGGCCGACGCCCTCGGGGGTGCCGGTGAGGATCACGTCACCGGGCAGCAGCGTCATCACGCCGGACACGAACTCGACCAGCTCGGGGATCTTGTGGATCAGCAGCGAGGTGCGCGAGTTCTGCTTGACCTCACCGTTCAGCTCGGTCCGCAGCGCGAGGTCCGAGGCGTCGATCGAGGTCTCGATCCACGGGCCGAGCGGGCAGAACGTGTCGTAACCCTTGGCCCGGCCCCACTGCCCGTCGGCCTTCTGCAGATCGCGGGCGCTGACGTCGTTGGCGATCGTGTAACCGAGGATGACGCTCGCGGCACGCGCGGCCGGCACGTTCTTCACCGGCTGGCCGATCACGATCGCGAGCTCGCCCTCGAAGTCGACCCGCTCGGACTCGGCGGGCAGCTTGATGGCCGCGTTCGGGCCGATCACACTCGTCGACGGCTTGAGGAAGGTCATCGGCGAGGCGGGCACCTCGTTGCCGAACTCCGCCGCGTGCGCCGCGTAGTTCCGCCCGACCGCGATCACCTTCGACGGCAGGATCGGGGCGAGCAGCCGGACGTCGGCCAGTGGCCAGCGCTTACCGGTGAAGTTGGGGTTGCCGAAGGGATGTTCCGCGATCTCGAGGACCTCGTCCCCTTCGATCGACGCGAACGCGACACCACCGGCATGAGCAATCCGAGCTAACCGCACGAACCCACCCTAGCAACAAAGCTCAGCCGCGCAGGTTCTTGTGCACCAGGGCGTCGCACATCGCGAGCCAGCTGGCCTCCACGATGTTGGGGTGCACGCCGACCGTCGTCCACTCGCGATCGCCGTCGCTGGACTGCAGCAGCACGCGCGTGGTCGCGTCCGTGCCGGGGTGCCCGGCGAGAATGCGCACCTTGTAGTCGGCCAGCTCCACAGTGTCCAACCAGGACAGATACGGCAGCAAAGCCTTGCGCAGCGCGGCATCCAGCGCGTGCACCGGGCCGTTGCCCTCCGCGGTCTGGATCACCCGCTCGCCCTTGACGTGCACCTTGACGGTCGCCTCGGAGATCACCTCGCCGTCGCCGCGGTGGTCCAGGACCACCCGGTAGGACTCCAAAGTGAACGGTGTGTCGTCGAGGCTCTCCCCGGCTTCCTTGCGCAGCAACAACTCCAGCGAAGCGTCGGCGGCCTCGAAGGACCAGCCCTCGGCCTCCAGCCGCTTCACCTTGGCCACGGCGCTGGTGAGCGCCTCAGGCCGGCCGGCAAGGTCCACCCCGAGCTCACGTCCCTTGAGCTCCAGGCTGGCCCTGCCGGCCATCTCGGTGACCAGGACCCGCATGTCGTTGCCGACGGTCGATGGATCGATGTGGTTGTACAACAACGGATCCACCTTGATCGCGCTCGCGTGCAGCCCCGCCTTGTGGGCGAAGGCCGATGCCCCGACGTAGGCCTGGTGGGTGTCGGGGGCGATGTTCGCGATTTCGGCAAGGGCATGGGAGACGCGGGTCAGCTCGGCGGGTCCACCGGTCGGGAGGACCGCCATCCCGAGCTTGGCCACGAGGTTTCCCGTCACGGCGAACAGATCGGCGTTGCCGGCCCGCTCCCCGTAACCGTTCGCGGTGCACTGCACATGTGTCGCGCCGGCCTGTACCGCCGCGATGCTGTTGGCCACCGCGCAGGACGTGTCGTCCTGGCAGTGGATACCGAGCCGGAAACCGGTGCGCGCCTTGACTTCGCGCACCGTCTCGGCGAGATCGAGCGGCAGCTGGCCGCCGTTGGTGTCGCACAGCACGACCACGTCGGCACCGGCGTTCGCACCGGCGTCGAGGACGCGCAGCGCGGTGTCCGGGTCGTAGCCGTAACCGTCGAAGAAGTGTTCCGCGTCAAGGAAAACCCGCCGTCCCTCGCGGACGAGGAACGAGACGGTGTCGGAGACCATCGCACACGCCTCGTCGACGTCGACCCGGAGCGCGCGCTCGATGTGGCGGCGGTCGGACTTCGCGACAAGCGTCACGACCGGAGTCCGCGCGTCGAGCAGGGCCCGCACCTGTGCGTCGTTTTCCGCTGTGTTGCCGGCTTTCCGGGTGGCGCCGAACGCGACGAGTACCGCGTGCCGCAAGGAAAGTTCGCCGGCGGCGGCCCGCGCGAAGAATTCGGTGTCCTTGGGCAATGCGCCCGGCCAGCCACCTTCGATGAAGCCCACGCCCAATTCGTCGAGGAGCCGGGCGACCGCGAGCTTGTCGGTCACCGAGTACGAGATCCCCTCGCGCTGCGCGCCGTCGCGCAGGGTCGTGTCGTAGAGGTGGAACTCGTCGCCGAGTGGGGTACCGGCGGGCTCGGTGCGGATCACGATCGTCTCCTCGAACTGCTTGAAGGCAAAGAAAAAACCTCCCGCAGGGTGCGAGAGGTTTGCGCGCCGGTGTCCGATGCGGACACTACCCGGCGCGCCTGCCGATAATGATCACGGCGTACGAAGTCATGAATCCACTATGCCACACACACGCCGGGCGCGGAACCCGGCGGGTGCGCGGAAACTCAGGCGGCGGGGCGGGTGTTGGAAGAGACGAGCGCGGCGAGCCGGTCGCCGATCGCGTGCGTCGAACCGGGATTCGCCTGGTCACGGGTGGCCAGGTCGAAGGCGACCGACGCCTCGATCCGGCGGGCCGCCTCACGCTGGCCGACGTGGTCCAGCAGCAGCGAGACCGACAGCACAGCGGCGGTCGGGTCGGCCAGGCCCTGGCCCGCGATGTCCGGCGCGCTGCCGTGCACCGGCTCGAACATGCTCGGGTTGCGGCGGGTGATGTCGAGGTTTCCGCTGGCCGCGAGCCCGATGCCGCCGGTGACCGCGGCGGCCAGGTCGGTGATGATGTCGCCGAAGAGGTTGTCGGTGACGATCACGTCGAACCGTGACGGGTCGGTCACCAGGTGAATCGTCGCGGCGTCGATATGCGAGTACGCGACGGTGACGTCGGGGTGCTCGAGCGAGACCTCTTCGACGATCCGCGACCACAGCGAACCGGCGTGCAGCAGCACGTTCGTCTTGTGCACCAGCGTCAGGTGCTTGCGCGGGCGCTCCTCCGCGCGGTTGAACGCGTCGGCGACGACCCGGCGGATCCCGAACGCGGTGTTGACGCTGACCTCGGTCGCGATCTCGTGCTCGGTGTCCTTGCGCAGCAGGCCGCCGTTGCCCGCGTACAGCCCTTCGGTGCCTTCGCGGACGACGAGCATGTCGATCTCGGTGGAGCTGTCGGCGAGCGGGCCGCGCACCCCCGGGTACAGCCGCGCCGGCCGCAGGTTGACGTGGTGGTCGAGCTCGAACCGCAGGCGCAGCAGCAGGCCGCGCTCCAGGATGCCGCTCGGCACGCTCGGATCGCCGACTGCGCCGAGCAGGATCGCGTCCTGCTGGCGCAGCTCGCCGAGCACGGACTCGGGCAGCAGTTCCCCGGTCGAGTGCCAGCGGGCGGCACCCAGGTCGTAGGTAGTGGTTTCCACACCAGGCGCGACTTCGGCCAGTACCTTGAGCGCCTCGGAGATCACTTCAGGTCCGATCCCATCTCCTGGGATCACCGCGAGTCGCATCCAGACACCTCCGTCGACCAGTGCGGTGAGGTCCGTCGAGCCCCATTCGCACGAAAACTGCTGCGACGGGGAGGTTACCGGGCGTTGCCAATCAGTCGAAGCGGCACCACCCTTATGCCGTAACTTCCCACGGCACGAGACACTCGAACGGGTGGGTGAAGGGACGCCCCAACGGGCGTGCGGCGCCCCTCCACACCGACTCAGCGCAAATTGATCACCTGTGCGCGCGACCCCGTCCCGTTGTGGTGCTCGATCGCGAGCAGGCCGTCGCCGGTGTCCGCCGCCGCGGCCGCCGGGTTGCGGGTGACCAGCAGCTGGCCGCCCGGTTTCGCGGTGTACACCAGCGCCGGGCCGCCCGAGCCCTGGATGGTGTAACCGGGCGCGAGCGGATCGAACGACAACGGCGTGCTCACCGCGTCGATGATCGAGTTCGGGCTGCCCGGCGCCGGGTAGTAACCGGCCACGCCGACGGTGTAGCTGATCCGGTGGCTCGCGGCCGCCGGGTCGATACCGAGCGCGGTGAGGCTGACCGGCAGCACCACCACGTTCGTGTCGAACACGTTCGTGTCCACATCACCGAGCTGGCCGTTCACCGCCGCCAGGCCCACCGACGGTTCACCGGCGACGTTCAGGTTCACCGTGTTGACCAGCAGCACGTCCGTGCCGGTCGCCTTCGTGACGTAGCTTTCGAAGTCCGGCCGGCCGTCCCCCGTGGTGTCGATGTCGACGAACGGGATCGTGTTGCTGCCCAGGTTCGCCCAGTCGCTCCAGGTCGCGATGCCGAACGCGAGCAGCGCGTCCTGCGGCGAGCCCGCCTGCTTCGCCGCCGGAGCCGTCGAAGCGACGCCGACGTAGTGCAGGTCGCCACCCTTGGCGGTGCCGTTGATCGTGCAGCCCTCGGTGAGATCGCCGCGGCACGGCGGCAGCTTGGGCGAGGTCGCCTGCAGCTCCAGCACGCTGATCAGCGACTGGTACCGCTGGCTGCCGCTGCCCTGGTCCAGACCACGACCGGACAGCCCGAGCACGGCCTGGTCACCGCTGAAGCCCAGCGAGTTCGGCACGGTGATCGCGGAAACCGGCTTCGGCGCCGCGTAGACCGGCACCCGCAGCGGGACGGCCCCGGCGAGCGGGGTGAACACGACGCGGCCCGAGGCGTCGGCGAGGAACTGCCGGGCAAGGTCCGCCTGCGCGGTCTGCATCGTCGGGTCGATGATCTTGCGCAGCGCGGCCGGGTCGGTGATCTTCAGCGTGACCCGGACGAGCCCGGTCGCGTGCGGCACCAGCCGCACCGAGCTGGTGGACAGCGTGTACTGCACGCCGGGCAGCTGGTCGATCACCTGGTAGGCCACGTGGAAGTTGACCGCACGGTTGCCCTTGTTGACGACCTTGATCGTCTTGGTCAGCGACAGCGGCTTGCCCGCCTCGACCGTGCCGAAGCCGACGCTCACGGTGCCCGGGTCGTCGCTGACATAGGCCAGCACGGACGTGTCGAGCGCGGCCTTCGCGTCCAGCCGGCCGACGCCGACCCGTTGCGGCGCATACGTTTTCCCGCCCGCGGTGACGTCGTGGCCCGCCGTGTTCATCAGCGCGGCCTTGACCTCTTCCACCGTCCAGTCCCGATGCGCCTGGCGCACCAGGGCCGCGATGCCGGAGGTGTGCGGCGCGGCCATCGACGTGCCCGAGAGCACGGTCCGGTCGTTGCCGCTGCCGCGGAACGCCGACGAGATCGTGTCACCCGGCGCCGCCAGGTCCGGCTTCACCGCCGGGCCGCGCACACCGCGCGAGGTGAAGGAACTCGGCGAGTCCACAATGGACTGGTCGAAGGTCTGCAGGCTCGCCCGGCCGGCACCGTAGAGGCGGAGGGTCAGCGTGCCCGCGTCGAGCGCGGGCCGCACGGCCGTGGTCGCGGAGGCGGTGAACTGGAACATCGGGATGGCCGCGTTGCCCGCGATCCCGGCCGCGAAATGCTCCACACCGGACGAAAGCAGCACAGCCTTCGCCCCGGCCGCCTGCGCGTTGTTCGCCCGCGCGGCCGAACCGCAGGCGCGGGTCGCGTCGTTGTCGTCCCATTCGAGCCAGGCGTACTTGCCCGCCACGGCGGCCTTGTCGGCGGCGCTGTAGGCAGCACAGCCGTCGGCGTTCGCCGTGGACAGCTTCACCACGGAATTCGTCGCGTCGAGCGTGTCGTACCCGGTGTAGCTCTGGCTGTACTGACCGCCCTTGCGGCCCGCGAGGTTCGCGGGCGCCGTGACGTCGGCGGCGTCGCGCAGCACGGAGGCGTCGCGGGTGCTCGCCACGGTGAGCGCCTCGGGCGTGTTGCCCGGCGAACCGCCCACGTCGAACAGATCGCCACCGTTGCCGGCGGAGATCACCGACAGCACGCCATTTTTCGCGAGCTTGCGCACGAACAGCGAGTCCGGGTCGTCGGGCGCGCCGAAGTCACTGCCCAGCGACAGGTTCACGATGTCGAGGTGATCGGAGAAATCGCCGTCACCATTGGGATCCAGCGCCCAGTCCAGCGCCTGCGAGGTGACGTTCGTCGACCCCTCGCAGCCGAACACCTTGATCGCGTACAGCAGCGACTTCGGCGCCGTGCCGGGGCCGACCCGCATGGCGCCCAGCGAGTCGGCGGTCAGCTTCGCGTAGTCGCCGGTGAAGGTCTTCCCGTCCGCGCCGACGCCGAAGCCGCCGATGGTGCCGGCGACGTGCGTGCCGTGCTCGCCACAGGCCAGCGGGTTGGGGTCGGGCACCGGGTCGGGGGAACCCGACGTGCCCGCTGAGTCGTAGTCGTCGCCGACGAGGTCGGTGCCACCGGCGACCTTGGCCGACGGGAACAACGGGGTCGGCTTCGTCCGATCGACCGACTGGTACGCCTCTTTCGTGCCGGGGCCACCGAAGTCGGCGTGCGTGTAGTCGATGCCGTCGTCGATCACGCCGACCTTGACGCCGTCACCGAACCGGCCCGTCTGCTGCCACGCGGTGAGCGTGTTGGTCAGCTGCGCGGCGCTGGTGTTCTCGCGCTTCTTCGGCACGACCGTCCGGACGGCCACGACGTCCGGACGCTGCGCGATCTCCCGGATCTTCGCCGCGTCCGCCGTGACGACCACACCGGAAATCGCGTTCGAAGTCTGGAAAAGCTTCTTGGTGCCCGCGTCGAGCGAGCGCAATTGGCCGAGCACCGCGTTCACCGCTCCGGTGACGCCGGCCTTGGCGGAATTGGCCGCCTGCTTGGCTTTCTCGGTGCCACTCCCCTTCGCCTGCTCGGCGTTGAAGGCGTCGACCGCCGGCTGTGGTGCCAGTTCGATGAACGCCGTCGTCGTGCCGTGCGCGGCCGTGATGCGCTGGGACAGCTTGCCCACGAGGCCGGTCGCGTCCACCTTCGCGGTGGGAAGACCGGGCGCGAGCGCGTCCTCGGGTGCCGCACTGGCCGTGCCGACGACCGCGGCCGTCAAGGCGATGGCGAAAACGGCCGCGGAAGACCGCCGGGCCCAGGTTCTCATCCGAGTCCTCTCCTGATCATGGCGAGGCAGCGAACTTAACCCGGAACCCGGCGGCCTTCTAGGGCGAAATGGAGGAATCCGACTTTTGTTGGGGAACCGTGTTATTCGAAAGTAACCGCGCGAATGGTCCGGGCGCCCACGGTCGCGGCGATCGGCTCCAGCAGGTGCGCGTCGACCTCGCGGTCCACCCGCAGCAGCATCACGGCGTCGGTGCCGTCGGTGGTCTGGCTGATCTGCGCGGCCTCGATGTTGATCGAGGCCTCACCGAGCAGCGTGCCGACGCGGCCCATGATGCCCGGCCGGTCCGGGTACTCGAGCAGCAGCATGTTGCCCTCGGCGCGGATGTCGAAATGCCGGCCGTTGACCTCGACCAGCTTCTCGACCTCGCTCTTGCCGCTGACCGAGCCCGAGACCGACACCGAGCTGCCGTCGCTGTGCACCGCGCGCACGGTCACCAGGCTCCGCCAGTTCGGGCTCTCCGTTTCGGTGACCAGCTCGACGCCCACACCCAGCTCCTCGGCCAGCCGCGGCGCGTTCACGAACGTCACCTGGTCCTCGACCACGCCGGAGAACACCCCGCGCAGCGCGGCGAGCTGCAGCACCGACACGTCCTCACTGGACAGTTCGCCGCTCACCTTCACGGTGACCGACGAGGGCGCCTGCTGGCTCAGCGCCGACACCACAGTGCCGAGCTTCTGGGTCAGCGACAGGTACGGGCGCACCTCTTCGCCGACCGCGCCGCCGCCCGACACGTTCACCGCGTCCGGCACGAAGTCCCCGCGCAGCGCGAGGCGCACCGAGTGCGCGACGTCCGTGCCCGCGCGGTCCTGCGCCTCGGCCGTGGAGGCGCCCAGGTGCGGGGTGACCACGACGTTGGGCAGCTCGAACAGCGGGCTGGCCGTGGTGGGCTCGGTGACGAACACGTCGATCCCGGCGCCGCCGACATGGCCGCTGCGGATGGCGTCGGCCAGGGCCTCCTCGTCGATCAGCCCACCGCGCGCGGCGTTCACGATGATCACGCCCTGCTTGGTCTTCTTCAGCGCCTCGGCGTCGATGAGGCCCTTGGTCTCGGGCGTCTTCGGCAGGTGGATCGAGATCGCGTCGGCGCGGCTGAGCAGCTCGTCCAGGCTCAGCAGTTCGATACCCAGCTGCGCGGCGCGCGCGGCGGAGACGTACGGGTCGTAGGCGACGATCGTGGTGCCGAACGCGGCGAGGCGCTGCGAGACCAGCTGACCGATCTTGCCGAGGCCGATGACGCCGACGGTCTTGCCGTTGAGCTCGACCCCGGTGAAAGAGCTGCGCTTCCACTCGCCGCCGCGCAGGCTCTGGTCGGCGGCCGGCACGCGGCGGGCGACGGCGAGCAGCAGCGCGACGGCGTGCTCGGCGGCGGAGACGATGTTGGAAGTGGGCGCGTTGACGACGAGCACGCCGCGCGCGGTGGCCGCGGGCACATCGACGTTGTCCAGCCCGACACCGGCCCTGGCGACGACCTTGAGCTTGCTGGTCGCGCCGAACACCTCGGCGTTGACCTGGGTGGCGGATCGGACGAGCAGCGCGTCGGCGCTCTTCACCGCTTCCAGGAGCGCGGGGCGGTCGGTGCCGTCCACATGCCGGACCTCCACCTCATCGCCGAACACACTCAGCACGGAGGGCGCGAGCTTTTCGGCGAGCAGGACGACGGGCTTACTGGGGTTGGTCACAGTCAGACTCCCAAAGAAGACGCAGCTCGGCGGATACCCCGGAGTCTAGTCACGTTGTTCACAGGATCGTTACCGGGCGCTAAATTCAGCAGCGTGCAGCACGCCTTCAGGAGCGAAATCGATTACTACGCGGAGCGGGCCGCGGGTCTGCTCGCGTCCGCGCGGGACGGCAATCCGGCCGCGGTGGGGGCTTTCGACCGGTATGGGGCGGAACTGTCCGACGTGGACGCCCGGACGGTCGTCGCGCGCGAACACGGTTTCACAGTCTGGGACGAGCTGGCGGCACATGTCGCGAATCTCGACGACGAGCCGTTCGCGCGCGCCTACCGGACCATCGAAGCCCACGATCTCGACGGCCTCGCCGCGCTGCTCACCGAATTTCCCGCTCTGGTGGGGCAAACCGGTACGAACGGCAACGATCTCCTCGGGCTCGCCGCCGGCACCTGTGACGAGCGGCTGTGCCGGGTGCTGCTCGACCACGGCGCGGACCCGGCGCGCGGCAACGTGCACGGCTGGACGCCGCTGCACCAGGCCGCCTACAGCGGGCTCCCGTGGCTCGCCCGGATGCTGCTCGAAGCCGGTGCGCCACTGGACGTGTCCGGGCGCGGTGCGGGTGGCACCCCGCTGGTCGTCGCGTTGTTCTGGGGAAACCGCGAACTCGCGGAGCTGCTCGCCGGGCACAGCCTCGCGCCGGGCAACCTGCGGGTGGCCGCCGGGCTCGGCCGCGTCGACCTGCTCGACAGCCCGGGCGCGCCGCGCGCGTTCTACCGGCCGCACAGCGGTTTCCCGTTCTGGCGCCCCAGCGACGACCCGGCCGAGGTCCGGGACGAGGCGCTCAGCTGGGCCGCCCGCAACGGCCGGGTCGACACGGTGCGAGCGCTGGCCGACCGCGGCGCCGATCTCGACGCGGACGTCTATCGCGGCACCGCGCTGACTTGGGCCGCGTCGTGCGGGCAGGAGTCCACGGTCCGGGCGCTGCTGGAACTGGGCGCGGACGTCAACCGGCGCGGCACGTTCGGCGGGCCCGGTCACGGCCAGGGCATCACGGCACTGCACCTGGCCGCGCAGAACAACCGGCTCGACGTGATCACCGCGCTCCTGGAGGCGGGCGCGGACCCGTCGATCGAGGATGAGCTGTTCAGCAGCACCCCACTGGGCTGGGCGACGCATTTCGACCGGCACGAGGCGAAGGCACTGCTGGCGAGCGCGACAGTCAGCCGGCGCGAGGCTTGAGCAGGTCCGCGACGAGGGTGTCGACCAGACCGCGCGGGATGCTCGAGCCCGTCAGGGCGCAGTAGACGATCGGGCCGACTAGAGCGTCGAGCGTGGCGTCGGGGCCGAGTTCGGGTGAGATCTCGCCGGCGTCGATCGCGCCCGCGAGCAGTTGGCGTTCCTGGGCCCGGCGTGGACCGAGATAGCGCGTGTGCAGGCTTTTGGCCGTGCTGGGATCGTGCTGTGCCTCGGCGAGGAGCGCCAGCAGCACCTTGCCGGCCGGGTCGCGGGTGAGGAAGCGCGCGAAGCCACGCAAATAACCGCGGATGCTTTCCGCCGTGGGCGTTTCCGCCGGGACGGGAAGCTGTTTGTCGCTGTCTTCGATGAGCGTGTCGAGGAGGATTTCGACCTTCGAGGGCCACCAGCGGTAGATCGTCTGCTTGGCAACACCGGCGCGACGCGCGATGGCCTCGACGGTGAGCGCGCCGAAGCCGTTCTCCACGAGCAGATCGTCCGCGGCGTGCAGCACGGCCAGCCGCGCGGTCTCGTCGCGCCGGTTGCCGGAGCGCGGCCTGGGGGACTCGGTGTTCGCGGTGGGCATGCGAGAGACGATACCCGGGACGGTTTGTCTAGACGCGACGTCTAGTCTAGTCTGGAAATCACCGTTACCACGAAGGAGTAACCGTGTCCGCGACATCCGATCGCCACGCCCTGATCATCGGCGCCTCCCGAGGACTGGGGCTCGTCCTCGCCAACGAACTCGCCCGGCGTGGCTGGCAGGTCATCGCCACAACGCGCCAGGGCGGCGGCGAACTGCAGGCGAATGCCGATTCCTCGAATGGCCGGCTGAGGGTCGAATCACTGGAGATGACGAGCCCCGACGAGCTGGCCGCGCTGCGCGAGCGCCTGGCAGGCTCCCGGCTCGATCTGCTCTTCGTCAATGCCGCGATCGACCGCGGCAATCTGCCTGTCGACGAGGTCCCGACCGACATGTTCACCGAGGTGATGATCACCAACGCGCTGAGCCCGCTGCGCGCCATCGAGGCCCTGCGCGGACTCGTCACGCCCGGCGGAACCGTCGCGATCATGTCCTCGGACCAGGGCAGCATCTCGCTGAACACCGAGGACGGCTACGAGCTCTACAAGGCCAGCAAGGCCGCGCTCAACCAGCTGATGCGCAGTTACGCCACCCGCCATGCCGGCGACGGGCAGACCAAGCTGCTCATCGATCCCGGCCACAACCAGACCCGGCTCGGCGGGCCCGGCGCGCCCTTCCTCCCCGAGGAGAGCATCCCGGCCGTCGTCGATGTCCTCGAAGCGCAGGCGGGCGCCCCGGGCCTGCAGTTCCTGGATCGCCACGGCAAGACCGTCCCGTGGTAGGAATCCCGTTCCTGGCCCGCTGAGTATCAGGCGCGTGCCAGCGACGCGTCAGTGACGTGTGCGCTCCGTGCCAGCAGCGCGCGCCAACCTTCGGGTGCCGCAAGGAACACCTGAACCCGAAGGAGCACCCGTTGCACACCCCGGTCACGATCATCGGCGCCGGACTCGGCGGCCTCACCCTGGCCCGCGTCCTGCACGTCCACGGCATCCCGGCCACGGTCTACGAGGCGGAGTCCTCGCCGGCCGAGCGCGCCCAGGGCGGGATGCTCGACATCCACGACTACAACGGCCAGCTCGCCGTCAAAGCGGCCCGCCTGATGGACGAGTTCCGCGACCTCATCCTCGAAGGACGCCAGCAGATGCGGATCCTCGGCCGCGACGGCACCGTCCTGTTCGACAAGGCCGACGACGGCACGGGCGGGCGTCCCGAGGTGCAGCGCGGTGACCTGCGGCGGATCCTGCTCGAGTCACTCCCGGCCGGCACCGTCCGGTGGGGGCACAAGGTCAGCGACGTCCGTGCGCTCGGCGAGGGCCGGCACGAGGTGACGTTCGCCGACGGCAGCACCGTCGGCACGAACCTGCTGGTCGGCGCGGACGGTGCGTGGTCGAAGGTCCGGCCTCTGCTGTCCGGCGCGGTGCCCGAGTACGCCGGCGCGTCGTTCGTCGAGACCTACCTGCTCGACGCCGACACCCGGCACGCCGCCAGCGCGAAAGCGGTCGGCGGCGGATCGATGGGCGCGCCCGCGGCGGGCCGGGCGATCATGGCGCATCGGGAAAGCGGCGACACCCTGCACACCTACGTGCTGATCGACCGGCCGCTGGACTGGTTCACTGCGATCGATTTCACCGATCCCGCCGCGGCCGCCGCACGCGTCGCGCGGGAGTTCGACGGCTGGGCACCGGAACTCACCGCGCTGATCACCGACGGCGACACCGCGCCGGTGCTGCGCCCGCATTACACGCTGCCGTTCGAGCACCGGTGGGCCCGGGTGCCGGGCGTGACCCTGGTCGGCGACGCCGCGCACCTCACGGCCCCCAACGGCGAAGGCGCCAACCTGGCGATGCTCGACGCCGCCGAACTCGGCGAGGCGCTCACCGCGCACCCCGGCGACGCCGAGGCCGCGCTCACCGAGTACGAGCAAGCGATGTTCCCGCGCAGCGCCGAGATCGCCGCTCAGGGCGAAGCGTTCGACAAACGGCTCGCGGCCGGAAACGGCGAGAACATCGCCCAGATCCTGATCGAGGTGTTCGGCGAGGACGGGCAGAGGTAGCATCCCACCGCGTTACCTGTTGAGATCGTGTCCCATCGCGGTCGCGGCGGCCAGAATGTTGACGTAGTCGCGGAGATGGGCGATCCGCCCGTGGCGCACCGTGAGTACAACGATGTTGGGAAGCGCGAACTCGCCGGTGGAGGCGCTGGTCCCGAGAGCTTCCTGCTCGACGACGATCGTTTCCGGATCACCGGTGTCGTGGATGGCAAGAGTGCGGTAACGCTCGTACTTCAGCGGATTGGCCTGCCACCCCGCGGTTATCCAGTTTACGATTTCGTCCCGGCCCTCGAGCCGGGACGGCACGCCCGGGTAGGCGAACGGGAACTCATGGACCGCGTCGAGGGCGTAAACGCGCCTCATGTCGTCGGCGGACTGGTTGATCGCGGCTCGGCGGTAACGCTCCAGAACCTCACGAGGACCGAGTTCGTGGTTGCCGGGTGCCGCTCGCCGGGCAGTGCTGTCGATCCGGTCTTGTTCGGTCATCGCCATGGGGCGGCCCTCCAGGCTCCGGGTGAGCCACACCCGTAAAGTGAGACATGGTCCGGTTAGGTGGCAAGGTAGCGGACTGTGTCCCCGGTTAGCAAGGGTGTGGTGATGGTTCCGGCAGGCCACGATCCGCGGTCGCGCGCCGGGCGTCCGAGGCGCGCGGATGCCCGGCGCAACTACGAGCAGTTGGTCGAGCAGGCGCGAATCGCGTTCGCCGAGTTCGGCGTGGACGCGTCCTTGGACGAGATCGCTCGCCGTGCCGGGGTGGCCAGCGGGACGTTGTATCGGCATTTCCCCACTCGGCTCGATCTCATCGAGGCGGTGCTCGCCGAACAGATAGCCGAGCTGGTCGAACTCGGCCGCCGGCTGTTGACTGCCGAGGACGAATTCGACGCGTTGTCCACCTGGTTGCGTGCCGTGCTCGGGCACGGCCTGACCTATCGAGGCCTGTCGGCCGCCGTGATGAACTCGGCACTCGACCGCGAGAAGGGGCTGGTTTCGCGGTGGCATGCGGAAATGTTCGACGCGGGAGCCGCATTGCTGGCGAGGGCGCGACAATCAGGCGTGGTCGTCGCCGATGCGAACGACGCGGATGTGCTGAAGATGATCGGCGCTGTCGCCTGGGCCGCCCAGGACAGCCCGGACGGCTCCGCTCAAGCCGACCGCCTGCTCGCTCTTTTCATGAACGGCCTACTGGCACGGTAGCGTTTGCGGAAATCCGCGATCAGTTCGCCGGGAGGTCGAACTCCCCGTCCTTGGCGCCGGCGACGAAAGCGTCCCATTCGGACGGTGTGAACACGAGGACCGTCCCATCCGGTTCGGCCGAGGAACGCAGGGCGGTGTAGGTCTTACCGTCGGTGTGCGGGACGAACGCGAACTCGATCGCGTCCGGAATGGTCTGTCCGGCCGGCTCGGCGCGTTGCCACCGCGCACCGTCCAGATCGAGCACATCTCGCACGCCGGACTTGTCGTCGGCGGGAGTGTTGTGGTGATCGCTCATGGCGACACGGTAGCTCCTGCGCCGAAAACGCCACCTCAGCGGGGGTGACCCCGCCGAGGTGGCGAACGAGATGCCGGTCAGGCGGTTTCGGTGATGGGACGGTCCACCCAGGACATCAGGCCACGCAGCTTGCGGCCGGTCTCCTCGATGGGGTGCTCTTCACCGGCCTGCTGCAGCTTGGTGAAGTTCGGCCGGCCGGCCTCGTCCTCGCCGACCCATTCCCGGGCGAACCTGCCGTCCTGGATCTCGGCGAGGATCCGGCGCATGCTCTCCTTGACCTCGGGCGTGATGACGCGCGGGCCGCGGGTGAGGTCGCCGTACTCGGCGGTGTCCGAGATGGAGTAGCGCATCCGCGCGATGCCACCCTCGTACATGAGGTCGACGATGAGCTTCAGCTCGTGCAGCACCTCGAAGTAGGCGATCTCCGGGGCGTAGCCGGCTTCGGTCAGCACCTCGAAACCGGTCTGGACCAATGCGGTCGTCCCACCACAGAGGACGGACTGCTCACCGAACAGGTCGGTCTCGGTCTCCTCCTTGAAGGTGGTCTTGATGACGCCCGCGCGCGCCCCGCCGATCGCCGCCGCGTACGCCAGCGCCAGCGCCTGCGCGTTGCCCGACGGGTCCTGCTCGACCGCGATCAGGCACGGCACACCCTTGCCGTCCACGAACTGGCGGCGCACCAGGTGGCCGGGGCCCTTCGGGGCGACCATCGCGACGTCCACGTTGGCCGGCGGCTTGATCAGCTCGTAGCGGATGTTGAAACCGTGGCCGAAGAAGATCGCGTCGCCGTCCTTGAGGTTCGGCTCGATGTCCTCGGTGTAGATGAAGCGCTGCTTGGTGTCCGGCGCCAGGATCATGATCAGGTCGGCCTCCTTGGAGGCCTCCGCCGGGGTGAGCACCCGCAGGCCCTCCTCCTCGGCCTTCGCGCGCGACTTCGACCCCTCCGGCAGACCGATGCGCACATCGACCCCGGAGTCGCGCAGGCTCAGCGCGTGCGCGTGGCCCTGGCTGCCGTACCCGATCACGGCGACCTTGCGACCCTGGATGACGCTGAGATCGGCGTCGTCGTCGTAGAAGATTTCGACTGACATGAGGGGAACTTGTTCCTTCCGGTTCTGCTTTTTAACGAGGCGAGGTGGCGGTGATCGAGCGCGCGCCGCGGCCCACTGCGACCATGCCCGACTGCACGATCTCACGGACCCCGTACGGCTCGAGCATGCGCAAAAGGGCTGACAGCTTGTCCCCCGTGCCCGTCGCTTCGATGGTCAGCGCCTCGGGCGAGACGTCGACCACCTTGGCACGGAAGAGCTGCACGGTCTCCAGCACCTGGCTGCGCACGGTGGCGTCGGCGCGGACCTTGACCAACAGCAGTTCACGCTGCACGGACACGGCCTGCTCGAGCTCCACGATCTTGATGACGTTCACCAGCTTGTTGAGCTGCTTGGTCACCTGTTCGAGCGGTAGCTCCTCAACGGCGACCACGATCGTCATCCGGGACACCTCGGGGTTCTCCGTGGGCCCGACGGCGAGGGACTCGATGTTGAAACCACGGCGGGAGAACAGCCCGGCCACCCTGGCGAGCACCCCGGGCACATTCTCCACCAGCACACTGAGCGTATGAGTGGTCATGCCGGTGTCACCTCGTCGTCGTCGAACAGCGGGCGGATGCCGCGCGCCGCCATGATTTCATCGTTGCCCATACCCGCCGCGACCATGGGCCACACCTGGGCATCCTTGCCGACCACGAAGTCGATCACGACCGGCCGGTCGTTGATCTCCATCGCCCGGCGGATCACCTGGTCGACCTCTTCCCTGGTCTCGCAGCGCAGGCCCGCGCAGCCGAGCGCCTCGGCCAGCAGCGTGAAGTCCGGGATGCGGTGCTTGTGCGTGCCGAGGTCGCTCTGCGAGTACCGCTCCGAGTAGAACAGGTTCTGCCACTGCCGGATCATGCCGAGGTTGCCGTTGTTGATCACGGCGACCTTGATCGGCGCACCCTCGATCGCGCAGGTGGCCAGCTCCTGGTTGGTCATCTGGAAGCAGCCGTCACCGTCGATCGCCCAGACCTGCTTGTCCGGGGCGCCGAACTTCGCGCCCATCGCGGCAGGCACGGCGAAGCCCATCGTGCCGAGCCCGCCGGAGTTGATCCAGGTGCGCGGGTTCTCGTAACCGATGAACTGCGCGGCCCACATCTGGTGCTGGCCGACGCCGGCGGTGTAGATCGCGTCCGGGCCGACGAGCGCGCCGATCCGCTCGATCACGTACTGCGGCGCCAGCGTGCCGTCGGCCGGCCACTCGTAACCGACCGGGAACGTCCCGCGCCACGATTCGATCTGGGTCCACCACGCGGTCAGGTCCGGCTCACCGGCCCGCTCCGCCTCGGCCTTCACCGCGTCGATCAGCTCGGTGATGATCTCCGCGCAGTCCCCCACGATCGGCACGTCCGCCTTGCGGTTCTTGGAGATCTCAGCCGGGTCGATGTCCGCGTGCACGACCTTCGCCTCGGGCGCGAACGAGTCCAGCCGGCCGGTCACCCGGTCGTCGAACCGGGCGCCCAGCGCGATCAGCAGGTCCGCGCGCTGCATCGCGGCGACCGCGGCGACCGAACCGTGCATCCCCGGCATGCCCAGGTGCTGCTGGTGCGAGTCCGGGAACGCGCCGCGCGCCATCAGCGTGGTCACCACCGGGATCCCGGTCAGCTCCGCCAGTTCCTTGAGCTGCTCCGAGGCCTGCGCCTTGAGCACACCGCCACCGACGTACAGCACCGGACGGCGGGCCTGCGCGATCAGCCGCGCCGCCTCGCGCACCTGCTTGCCGTGCGGGCGCAGCGTCGGCCGATAACCCGGCAGCCGCATCTCCGGTGGCCAGGTGAACGACGTCTGCTCCTGCAGCACGTCCTTCGGGATGTCCACCAGCACCGGGCCGGGCCGGCCGGTGGAGGCCAGGTGGAACGCCTCGGCGATGATCCGCGGGATGTCCGCCGCGTCCTTGACGAGGAAGTTGTGCTTCGTGATCGGCATCGTGATGCCGCAGATGTCCGCTTCCTGGAAGGCGTCCGTGCCGATCAGCGACCGGGTCTGCTGCCCGGTGATCGCGACCACCGGCACCGAGTCCATGTTCGCGTCGGCCAGCGGGGTGACCAGGTTCGTCGCACCCGGACCCGAGGTCGCCATGCACACGCCGACCCGGCCGGTCGCCTGCGCGTAACCCGTCGCCGCGTGCCCGGCCCCCTGCTCGTGCCGGACCAGCACGTGCCGCACCTTCGTCGAGTCCAGGAGCGGGTCGTAGGCGGGAAGGATCGTGCCACCCGGAATCCCGAACACCACCTCGGTACCGACCGCTTCCAGTGCGCGGACGAGAGACTGCGCGCCGGTGACCCGTACCGGCGTGCCGGCGGGCGGGGTGGGCTTGGGTCGGCCGAGCGACGCCGGGGTCGGCGTCGGTCCTGCCTTCGCTTCCGATCGCGAGGTGGCGCTTGTCATCAGTTCTGCCTCGGGGGTCTCGTGTTCACTTGATCGGGTGACGGTCGGGGCTGGGCAACAAAAAACCCCCGCCGACCACGAGTGGTCGCACGAGGGTCGCGCGTCGACGCAGCAGTGAATCCCTAAGCGTCGACGCGCTCGGGAAGTACGATGCCGGTCTGCGGTTTCACGGCCACGACGTTAACGGGTCGTTGCGAGCAGTGTCAACTATCCGGGATCGTGATCCCGGATACTGGGCTTTCCTATGGTTGGAGGCCCTGGCTTCTCCAGGCGTGCCAACGGGGTGCACCATTTGAAGGTGTCCGAAACAACCGACCCCGAACTGCCCGTCAAGCGCAGGAAGGCGACGTTCCGCGTACCGCTGATCGGCCTGCTCGCCATCTTCGGCCTGATGATCTGCCTCGCGCCGACGGCGTTCGCCGACGTGCCCGGGCTGTGGGCGCTGTACGTGATCCCGCTGGGGCTCATCCTCTTCGTGGTACGGACGCGCACGGTCGCGACGCCGCACGGGCTCGCGGTGCGGACCATGTTCGGCCATCGCGAACTCCCGTGGGAGGCGCTCAAAGGCCTGTCGCTCACCAAGCGCGCCAAGGTGCGCGCGGTGCTGACCGACGACAGCACGATCCCGCTGCCGTCGGTCCGCACGCGTCACCTGCCGGTGCTCGCCCTGGTGTCGGGCGGGCGGCTGGAGGACCCGACGGGCCTGGTGGACGACCTGATCACCGCGCCGGAGCGGAAGCCCACGGAATGATCCGGGCGCCGGCGCGGAAGCGCAGCGCCGGGTCCACATACCGGGCGGCCTCGACGTCGTAGAGCGCGTCGACGGCCGCCCGCTGCGATTCGTAGCCCTTCACGTAAGCCGCGATCTCCGCTTCGGAGGCCGGCAACTGGGCGGCGGCGAGCAGGGTCTTGACTACCTCGGTCATGACAGATCCGCCTCCCCGGAATTCACTGTGTTGGTCACGTCGTGGAACGACGGTTCTGTTTGGTCACGTACTTGTGGCTGGTTTGCGTCACGTTCCCCTGAGGTGCGGTTGAGAACGGCTCGGCCTGATTTCAACCCTGAGGTCGACACAAGGGGTGTCATGCCACTCCTTCTGCAACCGGTTGAGGGACGCGCAGGTGCCAGTCGGTGCTCTGCTGCAGGGCGTCACCGGCCCGCAGGATCGCGGCCTCGCCGAAGGCGGGCCCGGCCAGCGACAACGACAGCGGCAGGCCGTCGCCGGTGAAGCCCATCGGGACGGCGAGTACCGGATTGCCGACGCTGTCCCAATACGGCGTGTGGACCAGCGAGAACAGCGCACCTACGTCGGGCTGGCCGTCGGGCCCGGCGAGGTCCTCGACCTTCGGCGCCCCGGCCGACGCCGTCGGGCACGCGATCACGTCGACGGTCTCGAACAGGCCCGCGAGCGCGTCCTGTGCGACGCGCCGGACCCGTTGCGCCTGCACGTAATCCGCGCCGGAGTACAGCGCGCCGGTGGCCATCATGGCGCGGGTCGCGACGAAGTAGTCCGGCCACCGGGACAGCAGATCCGTGCGGTGATAGGCGAGCGCCTCGCAGCCCATCGTGATCATGTCCGCGGTGATCATCTCGTGCCAGTACGGCAGTTCGGTCTCGACCAGCGTCGCGCCCTGCTCGGCGAGCACGGCCAGCGCGGCGTCGAAGCTCGGCGCCAGCGCGGGGTCGCTGCCGTCGGGGAAGTGGTGCTCCCGCACGACACCGATCCGCATCCCGGACAGGTCGCCGGTGAACTCCGGCGCGGTGAACGGCGCGTCCACGCAGTCCGGGTCGCTTTCGTGCAGCCCGGCGAGGATCTCGAGCACCGCCGCGCAGTCCCGTGCGCTGCGCGCGAGCGGCCCGATGTGGTCGAGGCTGTAGCCCAGCGGCACGCAGCCGGACTTCGGCACCCGGCCGAACGTCGGCATCAGCCCGCTGACCCCGCAGAACGCCGCCGGGATGCGGATGCTGCCGCCGGTGTCGGTGCCGAGGCCCGCGAGGAACATGCCCGCGGCGACCCCGCTACCGGTGCCGGAACTCGATCCGCCGGGCCATGTTTCGGGGTTCCACGGGTTGCGCGGGACGGGGAACGGTTTGCTCGCGTCGGGCATCCCGCACGCGAACTCCATCGTGGTGGTCTTGCCGGTGATGACCGCACCCGCCGCTTTCATCCGTGACACCACGGGCGCGTCCTTCCCGGCGCCCCAGGTGCGGTCCAGGATCAGGCTCTGCGCCGTCGTAGGCCCCTCGGCCATCGCGAGGATGTCCTTGACACCAAAGGGAATTCCGTGCAACGGGCCGCGGTCCTCGCCGCGCGCCAGCTCGGCGTCGGCCTGTGCGGCACGCTCCAGCGCGTACTCGTCGAAGCGGGCGAGGTAGGTGCCGATCTCCGGGTCCCGCGCGTCTGCGGCGCCGATCGCGGCTTCGGTCAGTGCCACCGAGGTGGTCGTGCCTTCGCGCAGCGCCTTGGCCGCGTCCGTGACTGTCAGCGGTGTCATGACAACTCCCTGCTGCTGCCCCGCGAAACGAATCGGAACCGTTCGCCGCGGGTGTGGATGAAGGCCAGGTCGAACGGGCGCCCGGCGAGGTCGTAGATGAGCTGTTCCATCGCGATCAGCGGGGCACCTTCGCGGATACCGAGCGCCGCGGCGAGCGAGGCGTCGGCCAGCTCGCAGTTGAAGATGAATTCGGAGTCCGAGAGCCGTACGCCGGCGTCGTCGAGCAGCCGGTACCAGTCGGAGACGAAGGGCGTGTCGCGCAGTTGCCCGCCTTCGGGGAACAGGACGTAGTTCGTGGCGACCGCGATCGGTTCCTCGTCGTGCAGCGACACGTAGTCCAGCCGCAGGCACGGCGTCCCGTCGGGCACACCGAGGCGCGCGGCGACGGTCGGCGGGGCCGGCACCACCGAGCGGTCCAGTTCGCGGGGCCGCATCCGCTGGTTGAACATGCTCTCCCTGGACGGCTTGATGACCCCGTGTGCCTCGGGCAACGAGGTCTTCACCGGACTGATCACGACGTGCGTGCCGACGCCCTGGGTGCGTTCGATCAGTCCTTCGGCCCGCAGCAGCGCCAGCGCCGCCCGCACGGTGGCCCGCGACGCGCCGTGGGACGCCATCAGCTCGCCCTCGCCGGGCAGCTGCCCGCCGGGAAAATGACCGCCCTGGACGGCGCCGCGCAGCATGTCCCGCAACCGGCGCACCTCGTGCACCCGCTGCTGCGGGGAAACAGGCCTCACACGTCGAGACGGTAAGTACCGGCCGTTGCCCGCCGGTCTCGGGCCGATGACCTCGCCGTTACCAATCCGACCGAAAGTAGGCGGACACGGTCCGCACCCGACCTGCTCGTCGATACCCGTCTCCGCCGTGGCTGCCGTCGGATTGGTAACCGTCGGCGCGGGCCTAGCCAGCCCGATCATGCCGGCACCGCTGCCCCGGCGAACTCCGCGACCGTCGTGACGGTGGCGAACCCGCAGTCGCGCATCACTTCGATGCCGATGTCGTGCAGCCGCGAAGTCTGTGCGGCACAACAGTCTTCGAGCAGCGTGACCTCGAAGTCACGCATGATCGCCGACCGCACGGTGGTCTCGACGCAGAAGTTCGTGACCACGCCGCACACCACGAGCTCGGCGGCGCCGAGGCCGCGCAGGAGCGGTTCGAGCGAGGTCCACTGGAACGCGTCGAGCCGGCACTTGTCGACGACCAGGTCGTCGTCACCGCGTTTGAGGTCATCCACGACGTCGCCGTCCCAGCTGCCCGCGAGCAGCCCGCCCACGGACGCGAGGTCGGCGGTGCGACCGGCCAGCCACGGGCCTTCGTCGTAGAAGCCGGGCCGGTAGACGTGCCGGGTGAAGATCACCGGAATCCCTTGCGCACGAGCACTTTCCACGGCTCGCGCGGAATTGGCCACAGCGGCTTCGGCGCCTTCGAGCGGCAGGCCGAGCTTCGGCAGCGAGCCGTCCGGGTGGCAGAAGCCGTTCTGCACATCGACGACGATCATGGCCTTCATCGCGTGACCTCCAGTTCCTTCGGTGGGCTGAAACGGGGCATCCCGAGCGGCGTGGCACCCTTCGGCGGCCGCCAGGCGTTGGGCTTGCAGGCGTCGTGGCAGGCGCCCTCGGTCGAGCAGCACAGCGAGCAGATGGTGCCGCCGTGGTGCGGGCAGGTCGCCATGTCGACCACGTCGTAGCTGCCCTCGCAGACCGAACACGGCAGGACGCCGTCATTGGCCGGAAGTTCCGAAAGGCGCGCGATGTACCACCGGCCACGGGTCGCGAGCGCGACGACGGGCGGCAGCAGGAGCGCGACGGCGAGCGCGATGAACGGGGACAGCGCGGCGGCGGTCGTGCCGAACGCGCCGTAGTAGGCGACCATCGAGATCGCCCCGGCGACGATCATCGAGCCGAAGCCGACCGGGTTGACGTGGTAGAGATGCGCGCGGTGGAACACCAGGTCCGGCGGCGCGAGCTTGAGCCAGCGCTTGTTGATCACCAGGTCCGAGACCATCGCGGCGATCCACGCGATGCCGACGTTCGAGTACCAGGCGAGCACGTCGACGATATGCGTGAAGATGTCGACCTCCATCAGCACCAGGGAAAGCCCGACCTGGAGGAACACCCACGCGGCCCGGCCGGGATGGCGGTGCAGCAACCGGGAGAAGAAGTTCGACCAGGACAGCGAACCCGAGTAGGTGTTCATGATGTTGATCTTGATCTGGGACAGCAGCACGAGCAGCCCGGCGAGGATCAGGGCGACCGTGTGGTTCCCGGTCAGCCGCTCGTAGACCGCGGTGAACAGGTCCACCGGCACCCCGACGTGCCCGGCGTCGAGCTTCGTCGAGGCGTAGCCGACCAGCAGCGTCGAGGCGAAGAAGATGCCGACGGCGAACAGCGCGAACCCCGGCCCGCCCATGATCACCGCGAGCCGCCACTTGCCGCGGTTCTTGCTCGTCGGGTCGGGCATCAGGCGCAGGTAGTCGCCCTGCTCCCCCACCTGCGCGGCGAGCGACAGGTTCGCGGCGGCGATGGTGAACACCGCGATCACCGTCAGCCCGGCCAGCCCCGCCGGGGACACCGTCGCCGGGTGGACCATGTTGTGCCCGGCGTCCGGCGCGGTCGCCGCGGTGCCGAGCGCGATACCGATCAGCGCGATCCAGATCGGCCACGTCCAGGCCTGGAACTTCGAGGAGAACGACATCCCGTACAGCGTCAGCGGGATCATCACCGCGGACACCACGACGTAGGACAGGTGGATGTCCAGATGGGTCAGCGCGGTCACCGCCTGCGCCATGATCGCGCCCTCGTAGGCGAGGAAGATCAGCGTGTAGGTCGCGTAGACCAGCGAGGTCAGCGTGGAGCCGAGATACCCGAAGCCGGAACCGCGGGTGAGCAGGTCGATGTCGACGTGTTTGCGGGCGATCGCGAACGCGATCACCAGGGTCAGCGGCAGCGTCACCACGGCCGCGACGAGGAAACCGGTCAGCGCGTTGGCGAACCCGAAGGCGTCCACGAACGCCGCGTCGAGTGCGTAGCCCGCCATCGCGGAAATGCCCACGAGGCAGGACAGGAAGACCATCCACGGCGACCACTTCCGGAATGCCGCCGGGGTGTAGCGCAGTGAGTAGTCCTCCATCTGCGGATTGTCAGCGAGGCCCATTCTTGATCCCTTCGCTCGAGGTGGCCGAACGCTGTCAGCGGCGTATTGCGGGCGCGTATCCGCTTTCGGTGCGCCCGGTTACGCCGATTCCACACCGCACCGGAAACGGATTGACCTGCGGTTTCCCACATTCCGGTCGCAATTCCGCCGAAATTCCGGGGCACCGCGCCGCCCCGGGAAAGCGGTGATCGGCGCGGGCGTAACCTCGAACCCATGCCAGCTCTGCGCTCCCGAACCACCACCCACGGCCGCAACGCCGCGGGCGCCCGTTCCCTCTGGCGGGCCACCGGCATGACCGACAGCGACTTCGGCAAGCCGATCGTGGCGATCGCCAACTCCTACACCCAGTTCGTGCCGGGCCACGTACACCTCAAGGATCTCGGCGAGATCGTCGCCGAGGCCGTGGCCGAGGCCGGCGGGGTCGCCCGCGAGTTCCACACGATCGCCGTGGACGACGGGATCGCCATGGGGCACAGCGGCATGCTCTACTCGCTGCCCTCGCGCGAGATCATCGCCGACTCCGTCGAGTACATGGTCAACGCGCACCAGGCCGACGCGCTCGTGTGCATCTCGAACTGCGACAAGATCACCCCGGGCATGCTCAACGCCGCGATGCGGCTCAACATCCCGACGGTGTTCGTCTCCGGCGGCCCGATGGAGGCCGGCAAGGCCGTGGTGGTGGGCGGGGTGGC
Source organism: Amycolatopsis sp. GM8 (assembly GCF_021653975.1). Taxonomy (GTDB): domain Bacteria; phylum Actinomycetota; class Actinomycetes; order Mycobacteriales; family Pseudonocardiaceae; genus Amycolatopsis_E. Next base: position 573,966 of record NZ_JAJKFK010000005.1, read on the forward strand.
CCAGGCCCCGACCGACCTGATCACCGCGATCTCCGCCTCAGCCAGCCCGGAGGTCGACGAGGACGGATTGTCCATTGTGGAGCGGTCGGCCTGCCCGACCTGTGGCTCCTGCTCGGGCATGTTCACCGCGAACTCGATGAACTGCCTCACCGAGGCGCTCGGGCTTTCCTTGCCGGGCAACGGTTCCACCCTCGCGACGCACGCCGCCCGGCGCGCGCTGTTCGCCGGCGCCGGCCGCACGGTGATCGACCTGTGCAAGCGCTGGTACGAAAACGACGACGAGAGCGTGCTGCCGCGGTCGATCGCCACCAAGGCCGCGTTCGAGAACGCGATGGCGCTCGACATGGCGATGGGCGGTTCGACGAACACCGTGCTGCACATCCTCGCCGCGGCGCAGGAGGGCGAGGTCGACTTCACGATCGCCGACATCGACGCGATCGGCCGCCGCGTGCCGTGCGTGTCGAAGGTTGCGCCGAACTCCGATTACCACATGGAGGACGTGCACCGCGCCGGCGGCATCCCGGCGATCCTCGGTGAGCTGTACCGGGGTGGGCTGCTCAACACCGAGGTGCATTCGGTGCACTCGCCCACGCTCGACCAGTGGCTGTCCACGTGGGACATTCGCGCGGAGGCGCCGTCGGCGGAGGCGGTCGAGCTGTTCCACGCCGCGCCGGGCGGAGTCCGCACCACGCAAGCGTTCTCGACCGAGAACCGGTGGTCCTCTTTGGACACCGACGCCGCGGGCGGGTGCATTCGCGATCTGGAGCACGCGTACACCAAGGATGGCGGGCTGGCGATCCTGCGCGGAAACCTCGCCGAAAACGGCGCGGTGATCAAGGCCGCGGGAATCGACGAGGCGCTCTGGCGGTTCGAAGGCCCGGCGCGAGTCGTGGAAAGCCAGGAGGAAGCGGTTTCGGTCATCCTGGGCAAGGAGATCCAGCCCGGCGAGGTGCTCGTGGTGCGCTACGAGGGTCCCGCCGGCGGGCCGGGCATGCAGGAGATGCTGCACCCGACCGCGTTCCTCAAGGGCGCGGGCCTGGGCAAGAAGTGCGCGCTGATCACCGACGGGCGGTTCTCCGGCGGCTCGTCCGGGATCTCGGTCGGGCACATCTCACCGGAGGCGGCCTCGGGTGGGGTGATCGGCCTGGTGGAGAACGGCGACCGGATCCTCATCGACGTGCACGAGCGCACGCTGGAACTGCTGGTGGAGGACGAGGTGCTCGCCGAGCGCCGCGCGAAGATGGACGCCAGCGAGCGCCCGTGGCAGCCGGCGTCCCGGCAGCGCCCGGTCACCGCCGCGCTGCGCGCCTACGCCCGGATGGCCACCTCGGCCGACACCGGCGCGGTCCGCGACGTCACCCGCTGAGCGGGGCTTCCGCCGCTGACCGCGCCGGACGTGGTCAGCGGCGGAAGAAGTACGTGAGGGCGACGACGACGGCCGCCGCGAGCACCAGGCCGACGACGCCGAACCACACGGGCCGGCGGCGCCACGGCGTGTTGGTGTCGATCGAGACCCCGCCGGGGCCGGTGAACAACAGCGCCAGTGCGATCCCGCCGAGCACCACGTGGAACTCGTACCCGTCGCCGTTGCCGAGGAAGTACCCCGAACCCGCCTGGTACTTGAGGTAAACGGCGTTCGCGACGACCGCGAGCAGCGCGGCCGCGGCGACCGGGGTGAACAGCCCGAAGATCAGCAACACGCCGCCGGCGATCTCGGTGACACCGCCGAGCCACGACAGCACGGTGAGCTGGCTGGTGTAGCCCTGGTCGCCGAGGATCCGCGAGAACTCGCCGATTCCCGGGCCGCCCCAGATGCCGAACACCTTCTGCACCCCGTGGACACCCAGCGTGCCACCGAGCACCAGTCTCAGCACGAGCAGACCGAAACTCAGGCCGCCGTGCCACTGCGGTAACCGGTCTTCCTCGTATCCACCGAGACGATCTTCGGGTTCGGACAGCGTGGTGTCGGAACCGGCGGCGGTGAAATAGCCGGAATCGCCGGAATCCTTGTACGTGGTGCGCCGACCGTAGTCTTCACTTTCGCTTGTCACGCCGCGCAGAGTAGAGCACAACACCCGTTCGAGTGAACCGTTTCCGCGCTCAATATTCGCCGTGCACCAGATTTCGGGGCAGTTCGCCACCCGCGTACCGCGCGATTTCCGCCGCCGCGACGGCGTACGAACGGCTCTGCGCGTCACGGACCGTGCCCGCGATATGTGGCGTCAGCACCAGGTTGGGTGCTGTCCACAATGGATGACCGGCGGGTAGCGGCTCGGGCTCGGTCACGTCTAGTGCCGCGCGGAGGCGACCAGCGTTCAATTCGGCCAGCAACGCCTTGGTGTGCACAATCGCACCACGCGCGGCATTGACGAGTACGGCACCGTCCGCCATGCGGGCCAGGAAATCGGTGTCGACCATGCCGCGGGTGCGGGATGTCAGCGGCACCATCAGCACCACGACCTCGTGGTCGGCGAGCAGTTCGGGCAGCTCGTCGACGGAGTGGATGTCGTCGCGGGCGCGCATGCCGACCATCGTCACGATCGCGTCGAACGGTTCCAGCCTGCGGCGCAGCTGGTTGCCGAGGTCGCCCGCCCCGACGATCAGCACTCGCTTGCCCTGCAACGTGTCGGTGCCACGGCGGGTCCACCGTCCGGCGGTTTGCTCCGCGGCGAACGAGTCCAGCTCGCGATGCATCGAAAGGAGCACCGCGACCACCCATTCGGCCGTACTGCCGCCGTGCGCGCCGCGGCAGGTGGACAGCAGGACGCCGTCGGGCAGCACGCCCGTCCAGTCCTCGGCTCCGGCGGACAGCAGCTGGATGAGCTTCAGGTTGGGCAGCCGCGCCAGCAGCCGTGCGCGGCTCTCGGCCGGGGTCGGGCCGGGGATGAGGACCTCGGCCTTGTCGGCCTCGGATGGCAGCGGTTCGCCGGGCGTGTACCGCACCGTTTCGACTTCGGGGATCCCGGCGAGCGCCCGCACTCCGTCGTCGCCTGGGACCAGCACCGTGACGGTCATGATTGGACCGTATCCCGGGGACTCACGGGTGGCTCACGGACGCCCACCTAGGCTGGAGGTCTATGCGCATTCGGTGGGGACGGTCTCCGTGGCTGGTCGCGGCTTGCGGCGTCGTGCTGGCAGGCTGCGCGAGCTTCGATGATCGGGCCGCGGGGCAGACGTTCGAGCCTGCGCCCGAGTTGAGCGCGCCGGCCGGTCCGCAGCCGCAGTTGCCGGAGATCGACGGCAATTCGGGTTCCGACACGCCGCGACCCAACGCGGCACCGACGCCGATCCCACCGCCGCAGGGGTGCACGGACTTCGACAAGGCGGTCATCGCCACCTGTCTCGACACCGTTTCCGCCGTCGCGGCCCTGCCCAGCACCGACTCGGGGCCGGCCGCGCTGGCGGGCGAGCGCAAGAGCGGCCGGGTCGTGCAGGTCGAAAGTGGTTCGCCGGCGGCGGACCTGATCAAGCTGAACGTCGACGCCACCGGTGATGGTGGTCTGACCGGGCTCGCGCTGTCGCCGACTTACAGTGAAGATCAGCTGGTCTTCGCCTACATCACGACGCCGACGGACAACCGGGTGGTGCGTTTCACGAAGGGCCAGCAGGCGAAGCCGATCCTGACAGGCATTCCGAAGGGCGCCGCGGGTAATCGCGGTGCACTGTTGACGGATGGCAAGGGTGCGCTGCTCGTGGCCACGGGTGATGCGGGTAACCCTTCGGCCGGTGCGGATCCGAACTCGCTGGCGGGGAAGGTCCTGCGGATCGACACCGCGGGCAACGCCGCCGCCGGCAACCCGACGCCCGGTTCGCGTGTCTTCGCCACCGGCCTGCGTTCGCCGGGCGGCCTGTGCAAGTCCGCGGATGGCGGTCGGATTTGGGTGACTGACCATGGGGACACGGCAGACTTGGTGTACCGGGTGGCCGGGGGCACTTCGCTGGTGGCGCCGGCGTGGACGTGGCCGGACAAGCCGGGTCTCGCGGGCTGCGCCGACAGTGGTGAGTCGTTGATGATCGGCACCTCGGTGGCGGGGAACGTGCAGCAGGTCCCGATCACCCTGGATGGTTCGGTCGGCGGCCAGCCGAAGGCGATCATGGATGGTAAAAACGGGACGGGCTATGGGCGGTACGGTGGGATGGACCCGCTGGACACCCAATACGCGTTCGTCGGCACCGTGAACAAGGACGGCGGCCAACCAGTTTCGAGCGATGACCGGGTCGTCATCATCCAACTACACCCCAGCTCCGGCGGCGGCAACGGCAAGGACTGACCACTCTCCAGCCGCCCCACCCCGCGCGAACGGCCAACTCACTGACGTAGCGAGCAAACTCAGCCGCGCGGACGGCCAACTCACCGACACCACGGGCAAACACGCCCGCATAGCCAGCAAACACGAGCGCACCACGGGCAAACACGCCGGGGCCAGGAACCTGGCACCGAAACGCGACCACCAACCCAGCCCACCCACACCTCCCCCAACCCCGATAGAAAGCCGCCCTAGCGGTTGGTGCGTCGTGTCAAGGGTGACCGCGCCAGCGGTCATCGCGAAGCGACGCCGAAGGCGCCCTTGATACGACGTGCCAACCGTTAGACACTCGGCGATCAGGGTGGGCCGCTACCTCCAACCCGGCGCGAAGCGCCGGGCGACCCTCGCGCGGAGCGCGAGGGAAAAGAAAAAGATGTCCTCGCCGGACGGGCAGGCTCCAGGATGACTGACCCCAAGGGATCTCACCTTGAGTGGGTGGTTGAGTTGGGTGGTCATCCCGTCGCCTGCGGTTTTCGAATATCACTTTTCCTCAGAGCCGCAAGCTTTGTGTTCTCGGCCGCAAGCCGGGCAGGAAGGTTGCGGCCCTGACGAAAAGTGATCGTGCCCTTTTCAGGCGACGGGATGACCACCCAACTCGGCCCCTGGGCTTTACGCCCGCCGCCGCGCCGCCCGTACGTCCACTATCGCCGCCACAAGGGAAACCACCCCGCACAGCAGCGCCAGATATCGGCCTACGCCGCCATAAAACGCGACGCCTGCTTCCTGGCTGAGGAAATCTCGCACGTCCGCCGAAAACTGCCAGCTGATCCCGAGCCACGCCAGCAGCATCAGCACCAAAGCTACCGCGACGGCCATCAGCCACAGGTGCGGCAAACCGCTGCGGCGCAGGGCGGGACGCTGCCCGAGGAGGACAACCGCGACCCCGGCAAGCAACAACACCACTGGTCCAGACCATGCCAAGAATCCGGTGGTGAAGGCATCCCGGGCGACCTCACTCGACGGTAGCGAGTTCAGCGCGTCTTCGACATCTTGCCTGGTCGCCGTGAGATTGGTCCACGGCAGGAAAAGGGCGCCCACGGCAACAATACCCGCACCGAGGGCAACCCACTCCTGCCACGAAACCCGGGTCAGCGAGTAACCCGCCGCCGGAGCCTCGCGCGGCAACTCAGGCGCCCACCCGCTCGATGATCAGCTCCCGCACCCGCTTCGCATCGGCCTGGCCCTTGGTCGCCTTCATCACCGCGCCGACGATCGCACCCGCGGCCTGGACCTTCCCGCCCCGGATCTTGTCGGCGATGTCCGGCTGCGCGGCCAATGCCTCGTCCACCGCGGCCAGCAGAGCCGAATCGTCCGAGACGACCTTCAGGCCCCGCTTCTCCACGACCTCGTCCGGCTCGCCTTCCCCGGCCAGCACGCCCTTCACGACCTCGCGCGCGAGCTTGTTGGTCAGCTCGCCGGACGCCACCAGCACCGTCACCCGCGCGACCTGCGCCGGGGTGATCGGCAGCTCGGCCAGCTCGACTTCACGCGAATTCGCTTCCTGCGCAAGGAAGTTGACCCACCAGCCGCGCGCCTCGTCCGGCTTCGCACCGGCTTCGACGGTCGCCTCGACCAGCTCGACCGCGCCCGCGTTGAACAGGTCCCGCAGCTCTTCGGCGGTCAGGTCCCACTCGGTCTGAATGCGCTTTCTGCGGTCCGCGGGCTTCTCGGGCAACGTCGTCCGCAACTGCTCGACCCACTCCCGCGAGGGCGCGATCGGCACCAGGTCGGGCTCCGGGAAGTACCGGTAGTCCTCCGCGGTTTCCTTGATACGCCCCGAAGAAGTCGTACCGTCGGCCTCCTGGAAGTGCCGCGTCTCCTGGATGACCGTGCCACCGCCGGCGAGCACCGCCGCCTGCCGCGTCATCTCGTACCGCACGGCCCGCTCGACGCTGCGCAGCGAGTTGACGTTCTTCGTCTCCGTACGAGTCCCGAACTGCGCCGCGCCCTTCTCCATCAGCGACACGTTCGCGTCGCAGCGCAGCGAGCCCTGGTCCATCCGGACGTCGGAAACATCCAGCGCCCGCAACAGATCCCGCAGCGTGTTGACATACGCGCGCGCGACCATGGGAGCTCTGTCGCCCGTTCCGACTATCGGTTTCGTGACGATCTCGATCAGCGGCACGCCGGCCCGGTTGTAGTCCAGCAGCGAGTAATCCGCCCCGTGGATACGACCGGTCGCGCCGCCCACGTGCAGCGACTTGCCGGTGTCCTCTTCCATGTGCGCGCGCTCGATCTCGACCCGCACGACCTCGCCGTCGTCCAGCGTCACGTCGAGGTAACCGTTGAACGCGATCGGCTCGTCGTACTGCGAGGTCTGGAAGTTCTTCGGCATGTCCGGGTAGAAGTAGTTCTTCCGCGCGAACCGGCACCATTCCGCGATCTCGCAATTGAGCGCGAGCCCGATCCGGATCGCGGACTCCACGGCCTTGCCGTTGAGCACCGGCAGCGCGCCCGGCAGGCCGAGACACGTCGGGCAGACGTGCGTGTTCGGCTCGCCGCCGAATACGTTCGGCGTGCTGCAGAACATCTTCGTCTTCGTGTTGAGCTCGGTGTGCACCTCGAGCCCCAGCACCGGGTCGAACCGCTCGATGACCTCGGCGTAGTCCATCAGGTCGGCGACCGCAGTCACGCCGACACCCCCTTCAGCTCCGGAAGACGGTCCAGGATTTCTCCGCGCGCCAGCTCGTAGGCCGCGCCGACCCGGTAGAGCCGGTCGTCGGCCAGCGCCGGCGCCATGATCTGCAGGCCCACCGGCAGACCGTCCTCATCGGACAGTCCACTCGGGACGCTCATGGCCGCGTTGCCGGCCAGGTTCGACGGGATCGAGCAGATGTCCGAGAGGTACATCGCCATCGGGTCGTCGACACGCTCGCCGATCTTGAACGCCGTGGTCGGCGTCGTCGGCGAGACCAGCACGTCGACCTTCTCGAAGGCGGCGTCGAAGTCGCGCGTGATGAGCGTGCGCACCTTCTGCGCCGAGCCGTAGTAGGCGTCGTAGTAGCCGGACGACAGCGCGTACGTGCCGAGCATGATGCGGCGCTTGACCTCCGGGCCGAAACCCGCCTCGCGGGTCAGCGCCATGACCTCGTCGGCGCTGTGCGCACCATCGTCGGCCACGCGCAGGCCGTAGCGCATCGCGTCGAACCGGGCGAGGTTCGACGACGCCTCGCTCGGCGCGATCAGGTAGTAAGCGGGCAGCGCGTAGACGAAGTGCGGGCAGGACACCTCGACGACCTCGGCGCCCAGCTCACGCAGCTGCGCGACCGCGCCCTCGAACGAGCGCAGCACGCCGCCCTGGTAGCCGTCGCCGGAGAGCTCGGTGACCACGCCGACCTTGACGCCCTTGAGGTCCCCGCGCCGGCCCTCGCGGGCGGCCGCGACGACCGGCGGCACCGGTGCGTCGATCGAGGTCGAGTCCATCGGGTCGTGCCCGGCGATCACTTCGTGCAGCAGCGCGGCGTCGAGCACCGTGCGCGCGCACGGGCCGGCCTGGTCGAGCGACGACGAGAACGCGACGAGCCCGTACCGCGAAACCCCGCCGTACGTGGGCTTCACGCCGACGGTGCCGGTGACCGCGCCCGGCTGGCGGATCGAGCCCCCGGTGTCGGTGCCGATCGCGAGCGGCGCCTCGAACGCGGTGATCGAAGCGGACGAGCCGCCACCTGAACCGCCGGGGATGCGCGCGTGGTCCCACGGGTTGTGGGTCGGGCCGTACGCCGAGTTCTCGGTGGACGAGCCCATCGCGAACTCGTCCATGTTGGTCTTGCCGAGGATCGGCAGGCCGGCCTCGCGCAGCCGCCGGGTGACGGTCGCGTCGTACGGCGGGATCCAGCCCTCTAGCGTCTTCGACCCGCAGGTGGTCGGGCTGTCCTTGGTGGTCAGCACGTCCTTGAGCGCGAGCGGCACACCGGCGAGCGGGGACGCCGGCGCGGCGCCTTCGCCGATCGCGTCGTCGACCGCCTTCGCCGCGGCGAGCGCACCGTCGGCGTCCACGTGCAGGAACGCGTGCACGAAGTCGTCGACCTGCCCGATGCGGTCCAGGTGCGCCTGCGTGACCTCGACCGAGGACACCTCGCGGCCGTGGATCTTTTCGGCCAGCTCGGCGGCCGTGAATCGTGTTAACTCGCTCACTGTTCCTCCCCCAGGATCCGCGGCACCCGGAACCGGCCCTCTTCCGCGGCCGGCGCGCCCGACAGCGCCTGCTGCTGTGTCAGCCCCGGCTGCGTGACGTCCTCACGGAAGACGTTGGTCAGCGGCACGGCGTGCGAGGTGGGCGGGATGTCCTCGCCCGCGACCTCGCCGACCTTGGCCACCGAGTCCAGGATCTGGTCCAGCTGACCTGCGAAGACGTCGAGTTCTTCGTCGGTCACCGCCAGGTGTGCGAGCTTGGCGAGATGCGCGACCTCGGCACGGGAAATGTTGGGCACGCGGGCTTCTCCCGGGTTGTGCTGATCAATGAGCTTTCGTTTCCGCAAGTCTATGGCGAGCGGCCCGACCGGCTCGACTGGGTTATGCACAGGTTGCCACCGGATCGGTCTCGGAACGCGGACAGCGACTCCCGGTGGGACGCTGGGTCTGTCACAATCAGCGGCCGGCATGCGCTTCCGGGCAAGGCGGAAGCGCACACTCGCGAGAGGGGTTCGCGTTGTCCTTCCTGATCCGGGTTCAGCTCCCGGACTCGCCAGGGACCCTCGGGGCGGTCGCCACGGCGCTGGGCACCATCGGGGCGGACATCCTCAGCGTCGACGTGGTCGAGCGCACCGGCGGCGTCGCGATCGACGACCTGGTGATCGAGCTGCCGTCCGGTCGGCTGCCGGATGCGCTGATCACCGCGGCGGAAAGCATTCCCGGCGTCGAGGTCGACGCGGTCCGGCCGTACGCGGGCGTGCTCGACACGCATCGCGAGCTGGAACTCGTGGAGGAGATCGCGGGTCAGCCGGCGTCGGGGCTGGAGATCCTGGTCGAAGGTGTGCCACGGATCATCCGGGCGGGCTGGTCGATCGTGGTGGCCGCCACGGAAGACGGCCTCCAGCGGCTGGCTTCGTCGAGCGCCGCGCCGGAGGTGCCGATCACGCACCTGCCGTGGCTGCCGCTCGAACGCGCCACGGTGCTGGACGGCGAGGACGACTGGGTGCCGGAGACGTGGCAGGAGCTGGGCACGGAACTGGCCGCGACGCCGCTCGGGAAACCGGGGAAGGCGCTGCTGGTGGGGCGCCCCGGTGGCCCGATGTTCCGCGCCGCGGAAGTGGCCCGGCTGGCGCATTTCGCCGGCATCGTGGCCGTCGTCCTGGACGGCTGACTACCCGCCCGCGGCTCGCAGGTGGTCGCGGATCGCGCCGGCGAGTGGCCACGATGCTGATGAGTGGATTGCCACCCTCGGGCTCGAGGTCGACCAGGATGTCGATATCGCTCGCAGGGTCGGCGTCACCCCGCGCCACCGACCCGAACAGGCGTGAAGCGCAGACCATCGGAGAAATCCGGGGGCCCGCAAGCACTGCTGGTGGCAGTACCTGCGGGCCCCGCCGCTAGTCGAGGAGGTCTTCGATGACGATGGGGATGTGGCGGACCCGGATGCCGGTGGCGTTGTAGACCGCGTTCGCGACCGCCGCGGCCAGGCCGACGGTGCCGATCTCCCCCAGGCCGCGCGCGCCGATGGCGTTGTGCAGCGTGTCCGGGTATTCGACGAAGTGGACGTCGATATCGGGGATGTCCGCGTTGACCGGGACCAGATAGCCCGCGAAATCGGCGTTCGCCGGGCGGCCGTTCGGCTCGATCTCCAGCGCCTCGTGCAGCGCCGCCGACACACCCCAGATCATCCCGCCGCTGATCTGGCTGCGCGCCGTCTTGTCGTTGATGATCCGGCCCGCGTCGAACACCCCGAGCAGGCGCGACACGCGCGTCTCCCGCGTCCACTTGTGCACCCGGACCTCGCAGAACTGCGCGCCCCACGAGGCGAACGAGTGCTTGGTCATTTCTTCGCCGGGCGCCGAAGAACCCTGCGCGGACAACGATTCACGACCCAGCGCGCGGAGCACCTCGCCGAAGCGCATCGACCGGCCGCCGCCCAGCACCTGACCGTCCGCGTACGTGACGTCCTCGCCTTCGAACGGCGCGCCCGGGGCCGAAGCCGCCGCGAGCAGGTCGTCGATCACCGTGGCCGCCGCGATCATGATGGCCGTGCTGGCGCTCGCGGTCGCCGTGGAGCCCCCGGACATGCCACCCGGCGGCAGCGCCGAATCCCCCAGCCGCGGTGTGATCGCGTCCGGCGAGATGTCCAGCGATTCGGCGCCCACCAGGGAAAGCACCGTCAGCAGGCCGGTGCCCGGGTCCGCACCACTGGTCGCGACCACGGCCGTCTCGTCCGCCCGCAGCGTCACCTCGACGGTCGCCGGGAACCGCAGCGCGGGGAACACCGCGGTCGCGACGCCGTGGCCCACCAGCCAATCGCCGTCGGTGTGGCCCTGCGGCGAGCGGTTCGCCCAGCCGAAGCGGGTCGCGCCGATGCGGAAGCACTCGTCGAGATGCTTGCTCGACCACTGCAGGTCCCTGCCGGGCGGCGCGGTCGAGTTGTTGCGCAGGCGCAGTTCGATCGGGTCCATGTTCAGCGCGACCGCCAGCTCGTCCATCGCGCTCTCCAGCGCGAACGAGCCCGGCGCCTCGCCCGGCGCCCGCATGAACGTGGTCGGCGGGACGTTCAACGGCACGATCTTCTGGCTGATCGCCAGGTTCTGCGTGGCGTACCACTCACGCGACGTGCCGTGTGAGGTCGGCTCGACGAACGAGCGGTCCACGTCGGTGCTGCACCACGAGTCGTGGCGCAGCGCGATCAGTGAACCGTCGGGCTCGGCGCCGAGTGAGATCTTCTGCACCGTGGCCGCGCGGCCCGCGGTCGCGGTGAAGACCTGTTCGCGGGTGAGCGCCGCCTTGACCGGACGGCCGAGCGCCCGTGCCGTTGCCGCCGCGAGGAACGCCGGGACGGACGTGCGACCCTTGCCGCCGAACGCGCCGCCGACGAACGGGTTGATCGCGCGCACCGACGACGGGTCGAGGTCCAGCGCACCGGCCAGTTCCGCGGCCTGCAGGAAGGCACCCTGGTTTCCACTGTAGACAGTCAGGACGCCTGATTCCCATACCGCGACGGCGGAATGCGGTTCCATCGCGGCGTGGTTCTGACCCGCGGTACGGTAGGTCGCCTGGACGACGACCGGGCTCGCCGCGAGTGCGTCCTCAATGGACTCGACACCGTCCGCCAGTACCTCGATGAACGGCGGTTCGTGGCCGGTGATCGGCGCCGCTTCGATGGCGTCGTCGAGCCCGTCCTCCAGCGACGTCCGCGCCGGCCGCTCGTGGTAGGTGACCTCGATGAGCGCGGCCGCGTCCCGGGCCTGCTCGAAGGTCTCCGCCACCACGAAGCCGATCGGCTGGCCGTAGTACGTGACTTCCTTGTCCTGTAAGGGAACCCAGGTGTCGCCGAGCATCGGCGAGCTCGGCGTGCGCAGCTCCAGCGGGTCGAACGGCGAGTACACGCCGAGCACGCCCGGAGCGCTCACGGCCGCCGCGACGTTCATGGCCGCGATCTCGCCGTGCGCGATCGTGCTGACCACGACATATCCGTAGGCCATGCCGGGAAAGTTGTGGTCCAGCCCGTACTGGGCCCGGCCGGTGACCTTCAGCGGCCCGTCCAACCGGCTCGTCATCAGCGGCTCCCCTCGGTCAGTTCGAGCAGTGCGCGGACGATGGTCCGCTTCAGCAACGAGACTTTGTAACCGTTGGCGGCCAACGGCCGGGCGCCTTCGCCCGCCACGGAAGCGGCGGCTTCGAAGGACTCGAGGGTCGCGGGCGCGCCACGCAGGGCCTCCTCGACCGCGGGTAGCCGCCACGGCATCGTCGCGACGCCGCCGACCGCGATCCGGGTGTCGACGACGTGCGAGTCCTGGATGTCCAGCGCGACCGCGGCGGAACACAGCGCGAACTCGTAGGACTGCCGGTCCCGCACCTTGACATAGGTGGAACGCGACGCCCAGTCCAGCCGCGGCACCACGACCTCGGTGATCAGTTCGCCCGGCCGCAGGTCGTTCTCCACCTCGGGCGTTTCGCCCGGCACGCGGTAGAAATCGGCCAGCCGGACGGTACGGCTTCCGGTGCTGCCGGCCAGCCGGACCTCCGCGTCGAGCGCGACCAGTGCGACAGCCAGGTCACTGGCGTGCGTCGCCACGCACTTGTCGCTCGTGCCCAGCACGGCGTGCATCCTGTTGGCCCCGGAGATCGCGGCGCAGCCACTGCCCGGCTGCCGCTTGTTGCACGGCATGGCGACATCGCGGAAATAGGTGCATCGGGTGCGCTGCAACAGGTTCCCGCCGATGCTGGCCATGTTGCGCAGCTGCTGGGAGGCGCTGAGCAGCAGCGCGCGGGAGATCGCCGGGTACACGCCGGGGTGCGCGGCGACGGCGCTCATCCGCTCCAGCGCGCCGATCCGGAGGCCGTCGCTGGTGTCGACGCCGCGCAACGGCAGCTCGTTGATGTCCACAACCTGGTGCGGCGTCAGGACATTGAGCTTCATCAGGTCGACGACGGTGGTCCCGCCGGCCAGGAACGTGCCGGGCGAGGCGAGCGCGTCTTCGACGGTCGCGGGTGCCGTGAGCTCAAACGGACGCATCGGCCTGCCTCGCCTGCTCGACCGCCGCGATGATGTTCGGATACGCCGAGCAGCGGCAGATGTTGCCCGACATGAATTCGCGGACGTCCTCGACGCCGTCGCGAACCGCGGCCACCGCGGACATGATCTGCCCGGGCGTGCAGAACCCGCACTGCAGGGCGTCGGCTTCGACGAACGCCCGCTGGACCGGGGCCAGACCGTCGTCGGTGGACAGTCCTTCCACCGTGGTGACCTGCTGTTTCACGGTGGCGGCCAGGGTCAGGCAGGAAAGCACCGGCTTGCCGTCGACATGGACGGTGCAGGCGCCGCACTGGCCGCGGTCGCAGCCCTTCTTCGGGCCGGTGATGTCGAGGCGTTCCCGCAACGCGTCCAGGAGCGTCACACCGGGATCGACACTCAGGTGTGCCGTCTTCCCGTTCACTTCGAGTGAGATGTCCAACTGGATCTCTTCCGCCAGATTTTTTGTGGTGGTGAAGGCATAGGCTGTACTGAAGCGAAGCAGGGCCCGCCGCCGAGGCGAACCGGATGTTCATCCGCTCCATCGCACGGTCCACGCTAGCGGATTACAATCCGCTTCGCACCCTGGAGCGACTCCAGGGGCAAGCAGGGGTCAACGATCGGGCAACCGGGAGGAATGATGACGACGGGATCGGTGAGTCCTCGGCGTGCCGACACCCGGCGTAATCACGAGCGCATCCTCGCGGTGGCCACGGAGGCACTGACCTCGTCGGGCGAGGTCTCGTTCAACGCCATCGCGAAGAAGGCGGGGGTGGGGGTCGGCACGGTGTACCGGCATTTCCCCACCGCCGAAGCGCTCATTCTGGCCGTGTACGAACGGGAAGTGCGGCATCTCGTCGAGGTGGTGCCGAAGCTGCTGGCTAAGCACGCTCCGGCGGAGGCCTTCCGGCGGTGGACGACCGATCACCTGGCGCATCACATGATGACGAAGCGCGGCCTGGCCAAGGCCCTGGGCGCGGCGACGGCGTCACGCGTGGAAATGCCGCGGAGCGCCCTCGATGCCGTGCTCAGCGCGGTCGCCATGCTGGTGAAGGCCAACGTCGAGGCGGGCACGGTTCGCGCCGATCTGGCCCCGGAAACAGTCATGCGCGGCCTGGGCGGCCTGTTCTACCTCGACGCGGACGACTGGCGGGACCAGACCTCGAGCCTCATCGACCTGCTGTGGCGAGGCATGTGCGCGGACGGCTGCACCTCTACTCACAGTTGAGCCAACTCGCCCACCCGAGGGGCGGTACGGCGGGACATATCACCTGCTGGGGTATGTCGTCACGACGAATGGTCACGGATATTCGACGAACGGCGTGAGCGCCCCTTGCACGATCGGAGGCACGTGCAGGTGCAGGTGCAATGCCGTCCGGGGGGCGTCGCTTCGTAGCGGTCCTGCGTGCCGCCGTCGACCATTGGTCACCCGTTGGAGTGGATTCGGCCGCGTGCAGGCTGCCGAAACGGGGTTTTCAACAGTCGATTTCGAGAATTCGACCGCACTTGTCACTCGTTCGAATGATGATCGCCGAATTCCCTTGGAGACACGAGGCGAACACCGTTCAACGGTGATCGACTACCGGTCACAGACAAGAAAAAGCTACTGATCCGTAAGGGCGCTTCGAGCGCCGGCGGTTTGCCAAGATGTGGATGCGGACGCGGCGTGGCGCTCTGCGCCGCACCAAAAGGCGGCCCCCTGCTGTGCACAGGGAGCCGCCGGAGTCCGTATATCCAACCCCTGCAAGGAAAGGACAGCTACGAACTTGAGAAGACTACAGCGGGAGCCTGCTCGTGGGCCAGGGAAACCATCGCCTGACCGGGTTACGACACGTGGGAAGGCCGGTAAGCCCAGCCCCGTGGAGGTGGGCCTGGACGAGCTGCTCGACGCCGGTGCCGACCCGGCACCGGACATGCGACTGTCGCCATCGGTGCTGGTCATCGTGCAGCCACCGGCCTGCCGCCAGCCACCGGCGCCCGATCGTCACAGGCTGCCGGACACGCCGTTCTGGCGTTTTGCCAAGTGGGTCACCGGTGATTCGTCGCAGCTCTGGCGGACCGCGATCCTGCTGCTGGTGGTAGCGGTGACGGTGATCGGCATTTTGCTCACCGTGTCAGTGGTGCTGCGAGTCGCCGGATTCACCCTGACCGCCGCCGCCCTGGCCGGCTATTTCCGCATGGCGAGTCAGCGCCGGGCAATGGATACCAGGTAATCGCGGTAACACGGATTCGCTTGCCGCGGTGAATATCCACGGCAAGCGAATCCGCTCATACCTCGATTTCGTAGGCGCGAAGCCACAAGCCGGGCACAGGCTGCCAGTCCCGCTCCGGTAACCGGACGAAGCCCAGTCGCTCGTACAGGCGGTGCGCGGTCTTCATGGCGTCGAGGCTGGACAGCACCACGCGCCGCAAACCCAGTTGCCGGGCGCGGTCGAGTACCGCGTGGGTCAGGATTCCGCCGATACCCCGGCCGCGTGCGGACGGGGCGGTCGAGAGCATCCGGAACTCCAGCTCGTCCGCACGCGAGATCTCCGCGAACGCCGTGCCGGCACGGACAACCGTGACCGAGCCGAGCAGTTCGCCGGCCGGGTTCGACGCCACCAGCAGTTCGGCGTGCTCGGCGCGACGGGCCGCGTCGGACAGTTTGTGCACGTACTCGGGGTCTCCGGCCAGCAGGCCGTCCGCCTGATACGCCGCCACCGTCAGCGCCCCGATCGCCGGGAACTCCTCCGGCAGCGCGGGGCGCACGACGATCTCACTCACCGGGCTCCTCCTCTTCCGTCGGCAGGGCCACCTCCGCCGCCGCCTCGGAGCCCTGGTCCAGCAGGACCTGGAAGCCACTTTCGTCGAGCACGGGGACCTTCAGCTGCACCGCTTTGTCGTACTTCGTGCCTGGGGCGTCGCCGACCACCACGAACGCGGTCTTCTTCGACACCGAGCCCGCGGCCTTGCCGCCCCGCGACATGATGGCCTCTTTGGCCTCGTCACGCGAGAACGCGGTCAGCGAGCCCGTCACAACGATCGACAGGCCTTCGAGGTTGCGCGGGATCGACTCGTCCCGCTCCTCCTCCATCCGCACCCCGGCCCGGCGCCATTTGTCCACGACCTCGCGATGCCAGTCCACCGCGAACCACTCGATGACCGCCGCCGCGATGGTCGGCCCGACACCGTCCACATCGGCCAGTTCCTCCTCGGTCGCGGCCTCGATCGTGTCCAGCGAACCGAACTCCCGCGCGAGCGCCTGCGCCGCCGTCGGCCCCACGTGCCGGATCGACAGGCCCACCAGGACCTTCCACAGTGGACGGTCCTTGGCGGTGTCCAGGTTCGCCAGCAGCTTGCGCGCGTTGGCGGACAGCTCCCCCGCCTTGGTGCGGAACAGCTCCACCTGCTCGAGCTTTTCCTCGTCCAGATCGAAGATGTCGCCCTCGTCGACGACCACTCCTGACTCCAGCAGCGCGGTGGCCGCCTCGTAGCCGAGCACCTCGATGTCGAACCCGCCGCGCCCCGCGAGGTGGAACAACCGCTCCCGAAGCTGCGCGGGACACGACCGCGCGTTCGGGCAGCGGATGTCGACGTCGCCCTCCTTCTGGTGCGCCAGCAGGGTATTGCACTCGGGACAGCGGGTCGGCATCACGAACTCGCGCTCGTCACCCGTGCGGGCGTCCACGACCGGGCCCAGCACCTCGGGGATCACGTCGCCGGCCTTGCGGATCACCACCCGGTCGCCGATCAGCACCCCCTTGCGCTTGACCTCTTCGGCGTTGTGCAGCGTGGCCATGGCGACCGTGGATCCGGCCACCTTCACGGGCTCCATCACCGCGAACGGCGTGACGCGTCCGGTGCGCCCGACGTTCACCTGGATGTCGAGCAGCTTCGTGATCGCCTCTTCCGGCGCGTACTTGTACGCGATCGCCCAGCGCGGCGCGCGCGACGTGGTGCCGAGCCTGCGCTGCAGCGACACCTGGTCGACCTTGATCACGATGCCGTCGATCTCGTGCTCGGCGTCGTGCCGGTGCTCGCCCCAGTACGCGATGTGCCCGAACACCTCGTCGGCGGTGTGGAACACCAAGGTGTGCGTGGAAACCGGCAGCCCCCACGCCTTCAGCGCCTCGTAGGCATGCGACTGGCGGTCGGGCTCGAAGCCCTCGCGCTTGCCGAGGCCGTGGCAGATCAGCCGCAGCCGGCGGCTGCGGGTGACCCGCGGATCCTTCTGCCGCAACGATCCCGCCGCGGTGTTGCGCGGGTTGGCGAACGGCGGCTTGCCCGCCTCGACGAGTTTCGCGTTGAGGTCCAGGAAGTCCTCGACCCGGAAGAACACCTCACCGCGCACCTCGACGAGCGCGGGCACCGGGAACTCGCTGGTGCCGGTGAGCTGTTCCGGGACCTGGTCGAGCGTCCGGACGTTCAGCGTGACGTCCTCGCCCGTGCGCCCGTCCCCGCGGGTGAGCGCGCGGGTGAGCCGGCCCTGTTCGTAGAGCAGGTTGATGGCAAGGCCGTCGATCTTCAGCTCTGCCAGGTACTGGGTGGACCCGACCTCCCGCTCGACGCGTTCGAACCAGGCCCGCAGCTCCTCGGTGTCGAACACGTTGTCCAGGCTGAGCATGCGCTCGAGATGGTCGTACGCGGCGAACTCCGTGGAGAACGTGCCGCCCACGTTCTGTGTCGGGGAGTCGGGCGTGAGCAGCGACGGGTAGTCGGCCTCCATCGCCTCGAGCCGGTGCAGCAGGTCGTCGAACTGGCCGTCGGAGATCGTCGGCGAGTCCAGCACGTAGTAGCGGAACTGGTGGCCGCGGACCTCCTCCGCGAGCTCGCCGTACCGCTCCCGCACGTCGGCGGGCACGTCCGGGACTTCGGCGACTTCCTCGACCGCTGGCACTTCACTCACAGCCCGTTAGCCTAGTCAGTACCCCCGACAGATTCGCTACTTCACCTCGGCGAGGCCCCGCACCAGCTCACGCAATTCGACCAGCGACATCGAGTCCACGGGCTCGGCCTCGACGGCTTCTACTCTCCGTAACCGTTCGCCTGCCAACCGCTCGCCGAGTGTGGCGTCGAGCGGCAGGAACGTCAGCGCCGAGCGGGCCGCTTCGTCCAGCTCGGCGAGCTTGGGGTGATACACCTCCACGTCGACCGTCCCGTCCACCACCTCGGCGGCGACCCGGAACTCGCCCAGTGCGATCCGGTGCTCGCCCAGGTTGACCGTCACGCCGGACGGGTCGGGCACCGGCGGCACCGAATCGTGGTACTCCCAGATCGCGTCCTCCTCGGGCGCGGCGGCCCGCCAGGCGTCCGTGTACGGCCGGAGCGCGGGATCCTCCTGCGCGCTCAGGACGAGCGCATAGATCGCGCGCTGGCCACGTTCGAGCGAGTAATGCAGATCCGGGTGGAGCGCGGCGACGGCCATGGACAGCTCGTGCTCGACGCGTTGCGGCTCGCGGTCACCGAGCGCCGCGTTGATCGCGGGCAGCAGGTCGAACCAGGTGCGCCAGAACTCCTCCGCCGCCGCGACCGGGTCCTCGGGCACGGGCTGCTCAGGCCACGGCGTGCGCGGGTCGGGGACGTCTTCTTCCTTGGTGCGGCGGAACCATCGCATTCGTGTGTGTCTACCAGCCTTCCGGTGGCTCCACGAACGCTTTGCCCAGATCGCGCGCCAAGGCCAGCGCGCGGCGGAGCCAATCCGCCCGGGCACCGGCGAAACCGCACGTCGGGGTGGGCACGGCGCGTTCGGCGAGGATGGACCGGTTGAAGCCGAGGCGGTCGGTCAGGCGCAGCGCCGGCGTGGCCAGTTCGCGCAGCGTCGGGGGTCTCGCGGGGGCGAGGGCCGGGACGAGACCGAGGAACAGGTGCACGCCGCTGTCCCAGGCCTCGCCGAGCTCGTCGAGGAGCTTCGCGGGCGAGCCGTCGAGCAACGTCGCGTCGAGTGCGAGCGCGCCGGCGCCGGCCGAACGCAGGAGACCGACCGGCGGGCGGGGCGCGCAGCAGTGCACGACGACCGGCTGGCCGGTGATCTTCGCGGCGCGTTCGAGCACTCCCGCCAGCAGGTCGCGGGCCTCCGGCTCTTCGACGGCGGAGACCATGCCGTAGCCGGACGGCGTCGACAGAGACCCGGCGAGCACGTCCGGCAGCGTCGGCTCGTCGAACTGGACGACGACCTCGGCGCCGGTGCGGGCCTTGAGCTCGGCGACATGCGTCGCGAGGCCTTCGAGCATCGACTCGGTGAACTCGCGAACGGCGCCGCGGTCGGTGAGCACGCGATGTCCGCGCGGCAGCTCGATGCCCGCGGCCAGCGTCCACGGCCCGGCCAGCTGCGTCTTGATCACCTTCGCGCCGGCAGCCACCTCTTCCACTGCGTCGAGGTCCCACCGCAGCAGGTCGACCGCGCGGCGGTGGTCGCTGCCGGGGTGCGCCGCGACGCGATAGCCGCTGGGCACCACCTCGACGGCGAGGTCGACCAGCAACCCCGCGGACCGGCCGAGCAGGTCCGCGCCGACGCCGCGGGCGGGCAGCTCGGGCAGGTGCGGGAACTCGGGCAGTTCACCGAAGACGATCGCGGCCGCCTCGGCCACGTCCGTCCCCGGCATGGAGCCGATACCGGTCGCGGCACCGGCTGGCCAGGCTCGTTCGCTCACCAGGTCATTGTGGCCGGTGGTCCGGCGCGCCGCTGCACGCACCCCGGCCAGCCGCCCGCTAAACAATTCCGACATTCCTCCGCAATTCGCCTTGATGCTCCCGCGTCGCGATTTCCCTGGCTACGCTTCGGGCACATGACGAGTGATTCACGGCGGGCCGGCGGCGGCACGCTGTTCACCGAGCCGATCCTGGTGGTGAACCAGAAGGCCAAGCTGGTCGAGACAGCCACGGAATTCGGTGTCTTCGACCAGAACGGGCAGCCGCTCGGCGCGGTGGTCGAGGTCGGGCAGAGCCGCTTGCGGAAAGCGATCCGGCTGTTCACGAATTACGACCAGTTTCTCACCCATATTTTCGAAGTTCGCGACGCGGGCGGAAGTGTCGTGCTGAAAGTGACAAGACCGGCGAAAATGGTCCGGTCGCGGTTTCTGGTGACTCGTGCCGACGGCAGCCCGATCGGCGAGATCGCCCAGGAGAACGTATTCGGCAAGATCCGGTTCTCGTTCACCGCCGGCGGGCAGCCGGTCGGCCAGCTGCGGGCGGAGAACTGGCGTGCGTGGGACTTCTCGATCACCGGCGCGGCCGGCCGGGAGGTCGCCCGCGTCACGAAAACCTTCGCCGGGATGCTGAAGGAGACGTTCACCACCGCGGACAACTACGTGGTCGAGGTCTACGAGCACCTGTCCGACCCGCTCGCCAGCATGGTCGTCGCCGCCGCGCTGACCGTCGACACCGCGCTGAAGCAGGACCAGCACGATACGTGAGCGGCGTCTCAACAGCATGCTGTGGACAATCCATCCCTTAGCGTTTCAAAGTGAATACTCAGGGATGGAAGGACGATGAGTTCGCGTGGAACCACTTGCCGAGGACGCAACACGGTCGTGGACCGAGCCGGGGATCTACGACGTAGCGCCCGGTGTCTACCGGATCCCGCTGCCGCTGCCGAACGACGGCCTGCGCGCGGTCAACGTCTACGCGATCACCGATGGCACCGAGCTCGTCATGATCGACTCCGGCTGGGCCCTCGACGAGGCGCGTGACCTGCTGCAGGCCGCGCTGAAGGGGATCGGCGCCGAACTCGGGGACATCAGCCAGTTCCTGGTCACCCACGTGCACCGCGATCACTACACGCAGGCCGTGGCGCTGCGGCGGGAGTTCGGCAACCGGGTCGCCTTGGGTGAGCTGGAGCGGACTTCGCTCGAGCTCACCATGGACACCAACCGCGGCCCGGCCACCACGCAGCTGGACCTGCTGACCCAGTCGGGTGCCGAACCGTTGCTCGTGGAGTTGCGGAACTTCTTCGCCGGCGAACAGCCCGAGACGAGCGTCTGGGAGTTGCCGGACGAGTGGCTCACCCCGGGCCGGCGCACGGTTCTGGGGAGCCGTGCTCTCGATATCGTGCACACTCCGGGGCACACTGCCGGGCACGTGGTCTTCGACGACGGGGCGGCGGGCCTCATGTTCACCGGTGACCATGTCCTGCCGCGCATCACGCCCTCGATCGGCTTCCAACCGGGCGCGACCGAGCTGCCGCTGCGTGATTTCCTGGACTCACTACGCCTGGTGCGCGGCATGCCCGACCGCCGGATGCTGCCCGCGCACGGTCTCGTGTCGCCCAGCGTGCACGCCCGGATCGATGAACTCCTCGCCCACCACGAGGATCGCCTGGAACGCTCGGCGCGAGCACTGTCCGAAGGCGCCTCGACGGCATATGAGGCGGCGTCAAAGCTGACCTGGACGCGGCACCAACGGAAACTCGCCGAGATGGACCCCTTCAACCAGATGCTCGCGGTGACCGAAACCAAGGCACACCTGGACTTGCTGGCATACCAAGGGAAACTGAAGATGTCCGAAGTGGACGGCGTCAGGCACTACGCCGCGGCGTAAAGCCCACGGCTCGAGTTGGGTGGTCATCCCGTCGCCTGAAACAGGAACGATCACTTTTCGTCAGGGCCGCAACATCCGTACCCGGCGTGCAGCAGAGAACACAAAGCTTGCGGCTCTGAGGAAAAGTGATACTCGAAACCGCAGGCGACGGGATGACCACCCAACTCAACCACCTCGAAAAGGTGAGATCCCCTGGGCCCCCTCATCCCGGAGCCAGCCCGCCGGCGAGGCATCTTTTGATCTTTTGTCTTTTGTCCTTTGATCTTTCGGCTCACCACCACGCAGACCGGGCGCAAAGCGCCCTCATCCCAGCGTAGGCCCTCCCCCGCCCCGATCTTTTAGTGTTCGCGGGAAGACGGGTTTGTCAAGGCTGGAAAGTGAGGTGCTCCGAGGTTTCCGGACATGTCTTCCAAGTAGGCTGGTGGAGGATCCGGAGGAGTTTTTATGGCCAGGAGACAGAGAAGGTATTCGCCGGAATTGAAGGCCGAGGTGGTGAAGGCGGTCC
>NZ_JAJKFK010000006.1:0-353778 GCF_021653975.1 Amycolatopsis sp. GM8
CGTCACGCTGGCGGAGGCCGGCAAGGTCACCATGCGCACCAAGCGGTACCCGTTGCCGGCCGCGGCGGAAGCGCTGGACGATCTCGCGCTGAACCGGGTGCGGGGCCGGGCGGTCCTGGTACCCGAAACATGACGATGCCGGTCGAGAAAGCGCTTTCTCGCCTCGGGCTCACCTATGCCACCGAGCCCGGCTGGCGGCCGCTCGTGCTGGACCTCCATCTCCCGGAGGAGAGCGTGGCTCCGGTACCCGCGGTGGTCTACGTACACGGCGGCGGTTTCATCAGCGGTTCGCGGGGAATGGGGCCCTGGGCGACGCTGCCGGCCGAGGGCATCGCCGTCGCCACGATCGACTACCGCCTAGCTGCGGAGGCAGGCCATCCGGAGCCGGTCGAGGACGTGCTGGCGGCCATCCGATGGCTTCGCGCTCGCGGCGCCGACTACGGGATCGACGTCGAAAAGATCGCGGGCTGGGGGAGTTCGGCGGGCGGTTACCTCATCGCGCGGGCCGCGTTGTGCGACGACATCCCGGTCGGACATCCGATCGGAGATCACCTCGAGGTCTCCGCCCGCCTGTCCGCGGTCGTGCTCCACTACCCCGTAACGGATTTTCCGGCGCTGCTGACCGCCGACTTCGCCACCCACCCCGCGTTTCCCGGCATCGCGTCCTTCCTCGGTCTGTCCGGGAATGGGCATGACGTGGCTGCGGCCGGGGCATCGTGCATCGCCGCGGCGTGCGGGGCACGCTATCTGCCGCCTATGTACCTGGGCCACGGTGACCGGGACGCTGGTAGTCCCCTCAGCCAGAGCACCCGTTTACACGACGCGCTACTCGACCGGGGCGGCGAATCGACGCTCGCCGTCGTCCCGGGAGCCGGGCACGCCGACCCCGTCTTCCACACGGCGGGTGTCATCGAGCCCGCGCTTCGTTTTCTTCGCGGTGTCTGGAACCGGACGCCGGCAGATGTCAGAGAGAGAGAATGTGAGACCGATGTCGGAGAACAATCCCTTCGCGCGGTTGCGCGAGGTCCCCGCGTTCACCGTGACCAGCAAGGACCTCACCGAAGGACAACCGCTTCCGCCGGCCCAACTGTCGGGCATCTTCGGAATTCCCGGCGGTGAGGACGTCTCCCCGCAGCTGTCGTGGTCCGGTGCCCCGGAGGGCACGCAGAGCTACGTCGTCACGGTGTACGACCCGGACGCGCCCACCGGATCGGGCTTCTGGCATTGGGCCGTCGCGGACATTCCCGCCTCGGTGACCGAACTCCCCGCGGACGCCGGCAATGGCACGGCCGATTTGCTGCCGCCAGGCGCGCTTCAGATCCCCAACGACGCTCGTCTTGCCCGCTACATCGGCGGCGCCCCGCCGGTGGGCCACGGCCGGCATCGGTACTTCATCGTGGTGCTGGCGCTGGATGTGCCCAGCATCGGGGTCGACGAGAACACCACGCCCGCCTTTCTCACTTTCACAGCCGGCACCCACATACTCGGTCGCGCGGTGTTGACCGCCACCGCGGAAACCACCGGGTGACGCTGGAAAAAGATTCCCTGAGAAACGAAACAACAGAAAGGTGACCGAAATGTGCGGCACTACCGCATCGTGGATTCCCCTCGCCGAGGCGGGGAAGTGGGACCGGGTCGTCACGGCCGTCCGTGTGAAGGACGCGGACCGCATCAAGCAGAACATCGACGCTTATCAAGGTATCAACGAAAACACCGTCGACACACGGCATATCTGCATGCTGGTGACGGTGTGCGGACCCGGTGTCGAGGGCTCCACCATCACTCATTATCACCTCGATCACGAGACGGCCCTGTACTGCACTGAGGGGAAGGCCGTGATGTTCTGGGGTGACGAGCTGGAGGTCAAGCTCGAGGTCGAGGCCGGTGACTTCGTGTACATTCCGCCGTTCACGCCGCACAAGACGTTCAGCCGCAGCCATTCTGAGGGCGCGACCTTCGTGGTCGCCCGCACCGACCCGTTGGAGCAGGAGCGCGTCGTCGTCACCCCGGAACTCGACGACGGTCGTTGTGAGTCCCGCATCGACTGGGTCGACTGACAACGAACTGGCCGCTCTGGAGAAACCGTAGAATCATGCGTCTAGTCAATCTCAGCGGTCGCGCACACCTGATTTCCCGGCAGGGCGCGATCGACATCGCCAAGGCCAGCGGGGGCCGGTTCGGTCCGGACCCGATGGACCTCTTTCCACAATGGCCGGAGTTCCGGTCCTGGGCCGCCGACGCGCCGTGGGATGGCGCCTTGCCCTACCGGACCGCGGATCTGCATGCGCCGGTTCCCCGGCCGCGTCAGGTCTTCGCGATCGGTCTGAACTACGCGGAGCACGCCGACGAGACCGGGTTGTCGGCGGCGCCGCAGACGCCTTCGGTGTTCACGAAGTTCGCCAGTTCGCTCACCGGCCCGGCTGGCCGGATCACGCTGAGCGGGTCGTCGGTCGACTGGGAGGTCGAGCTGGTTGTTGTGATGGCCCAGACCACCAGCGGCATCACCGCCGCTGATGCGTGGGATCACATCGGGGGCGTCACGGTCGGGCAGGACTTCAGTGATCGTGAAGTCCAGATGCGCGGGCAACCGCCACAGTTCTCGCTGGGCAAGAGTTTTCCGGGCTTCGGCGCGACCGGTCCGGCTTTGGTGACGCCGGACGAAGTCGACCGCGACGCGCCGTTGCGCCTGCGCTGCTGGCTCAATGACGAACTCGTCCAAGATGGACACACCGGTCAGATGATTCTCCCCGTCGACGTACTCATCGAACGGATCTCGGCCGTGTGCACGCTCTACCCGGGCGACCTGATCTTCACCGGTACTCCCGCCGGTGTGGGCATGGGCCGCGTTCCCGCCCGGTACATCGCCGACGGTGACGTGGTCCGCACCCGGATCGAGGGAATCGGGGAGATGGAGCACGTCTTCATCGCGCCAGCGGCACCGTAGCTGGTGGCTCCACCCGGCCGGGTGGAGCCGCCGGGTGGAGGCCTTCAGCTGTTTCTGCGCCAGCCGAGGTTCGGCGCGACGTGTTCGGCGATGTTGTCCAGCAGCCGGAGGTTCTCGGTCACGCCGAGCAGGTTGGGGATCGTGACCAGAAGAGTGTCCGCGGCGCTGACGGCTTCGTCCTTCACCAGGCCTTCCGTGATCGCGTCGGGCTCGCCGATGAAATAGAGCGCGACCTTGTCCTGAATCTCGATCCGGTCGATGCGGCACTGGATCCGATCGTGATCTGGCATGGTGGGCTCCCTGAATTCCGAATTTCCGACTTGTTGGAAACCGCTTGGCGAAGGTGTTCGCTGGGCTTAGTGACGAGAGCCGACTCACCGTTGTGCGGTTGCTGCTTGATGGTGAGTTGCGCACGGCGGGTGCGATTGCGGAACTGGTGTCGCCGCCCACGTCGACCTGCTCGTATCACCTGTCAAAGCTGCTATCCCTGTGCTGCGCCGCGCGGAGCTCGACGATTAGTTTCCCGGGCTTCTTGACCCTGTCCGGCAGACCGCACTCGTGGACGCCCAACAGGCTTGGCACTGAAGGGAGATCCCCGGGCGTGCGGACATGAGGGTGATGACGGCGGTGGGCTCAGCGATGTGATGAGCGACCCCAGGAGGCGGGCCAGCCCACTGCGAGGTATTGAGTTTCGAGGTATTCGTGGAGTCCGTCGCATGCGCCTTCGCGGCCGAGGCCGCTTTGCTCGACGCCGCCGAAGGGTGCTGATGGCTCGGAAACGAGCCCGCGGTTGATGCCGACCATGCCCGCGTCGATGGCCTCGCCGAGTCGTATCGCGTGGCGCAGGTCGCCGGCGTGGACGTAGGCGGCCAGGTCTTGTTCGGACTCGTTGACCATGCGCAGCAGTTCGTTCTCGTGTCGCCAGTGGACGATGGGTGCGACCGGGCCGAGGATTTCCTCGTGGATGATTCGGGCGTCCGGCGGTACGTTGGTGAGTACGGTGGATGCGAAGAAATTCCCTTTGCTATCGGTGGGAAGCTCTTGCGCGTAGAAGCGGTTCGCCGCGGTGCAGGCTTGTCCGCTGTTGCGGAACTTCGCGATCATGGCCCCGTCCACCGCGGCGTCGAGGTCGACGTCCGCGGTCACCACGAACGGGGCGTTGCCGCCCAGTTCCGTCGATACATTCACGACCCGCTCGGCTGCTTACCGCAGCAGTGTCCGGCCGACCGGTGTGGAGCCGGTGAAGGGGAGCTTGCGGACCCGGGAATCGGCCAGCCAGGCACCGACCACGGCGGAGGCGGAGCTCGTCGTCACGATGTTGACCACGTTGTCGGGCATGCCGGCTTCGGTGAGCGCCATGCGATCGCGGGCGCGGGCCAGGCTTTGCGCGTGATCATGGCGGCGGGGAAGTTCCCCCCGCGTGACCAGTGCGGCGATGCCGATGGCCGTTGGGTCACCACCGTGCGGGTGCCGCCGGCCGGGGATGGTCCATAGTGTCCGTTGGGGCGCACGGCTTGTTCGGCATACCAACGGAAGAACTCGGCCGCGAAGGCGACGTCGCCACGGGCGTCCGTTCGTGATTTGCCGTTCTCGCCCACGATCAGCTCGGTCAGCTGGTTCTGGTTGCGCATCAGCAATCGAAGGCGCGGTGCAGGATTTCCGAGCGACGGCGCGCCAGGGTACCCGCCCACCCGTCGGCGGCTGCAGCGGGCCGTGTCATGACATCGGTGTTTGCGGTTAGTACTTCTCGGCGCTCGGCCAGCGCCGAAAACACCGTTCGATCTTGTTACAGACCCCAACGTGTGAACAGCATGGCTCCGTCTCGCGCACGCCTCGTTTGACGCTAAGTCAGCGAGGCGTGATGGATACGCCAGCAGCCCAAACGGCTTTGATCGCGAGGTCGGGACTGAGCGCCACCACGTCGGCTGCATAGCCGGGAGCGAGCGCACCAAGCCTTCTCGCCAGACCGAGCGCTTCGGCTGGGACAGCAGTGAGCGCCGCGACGGCCTGCCGCAACGTCATGCCACCGAGCTTGACGGCGTTCAGGAGTGCGATGTCTTGGGTGAGCGTCGAGCCTGCGATCGTGTCAGTACCGGCAACGCGGGCAATACCGTGGTTGACGCTGACGCTCAAGGATCCCAGCCGGTAAGTCCCGTCCGGAGAGCCGGCAGCAGCCATTGCGTCGGTGATCAACGCGACGCGGTCCGGTACTGCACGGAACAGAGTGAGTGCGACGACCGGTGCGACGTGGACGCCATCGAGGATGAGTTCGAGGCTGACTCGGTCGTCGGCGACGGCAGCCGCGACCGGTCCTGGGTTGCGATGGTGGATACCGGGCATCGCGTTGAACGTGTGTGTGAGCAGGGTTGCGCCAGCGTCGAAGGCAGCGCGGGCCTGGTCGTAGGTGGCGACGGTGTGTCCCACGGCGGTGAGGACGTCGTGGTCCACGAGGTGCCGGATCGCGTCGGTTGCCCCCGTCAGCTCGGGTGCGATTGTGACCTGCCGGAGG
Organism: Amycolatopsis sp. GM8; assembly: GCF_021653975.1. Lineage (GTDB taxonomy): Bacteria > Actinomycetota > Actinomycetes > Mycobacteriales > Pseudonocardiaceae > Amycolatopsis_E. Next base: position 5,454 of record NZ_JAJKFK010000006.1, read on the forward strand.
GCGCCGTCGGCGGCTTCGAGGAGCTTGTCGATGGTCTGCCGGGCCGGGTCGAGGAGGAAACCGCGTTCATGCGCCCCCTGGTTATGAGCGGAGAGGAACGGGCCTTCGAGGTGCACGCCGAGTACGAGCGGGTCTTCGGCCATGACCTCGCGAATCGTGGCGAGGGACCGGGTGAGGGCCGGGATTGGGTTTGCGACGAGGCTGAGTACCGACCGGGTGGTGCCGTGGCGGCGATGCATCGCGAGGGCGGCAAGGATCTCGTCAGCGGCGTTGTCATAAGCCCCGCTTGCACCCCCGTGCCCGTGGAGGTCGATGAATCCGGGCACGAGGGTGGCGTCGCCAAGATCGGCGAACTGGTCCGCGGCGGGCGCGTCCGGTCCGCTGCCGACGGCGCGGATGATGCCGCCAGCGGCGAAAATCCAGGCGTCGGTCGTGTCGGTGTAGGCGTCGATGGCGCGCGCCGCACGCAGCAACGTTGTCTTGGTAGGAGTGTCGGTCACTGGTTGCGCTGCCGGTTCGGCTTGTTGGCGTACGTGTACTTGTAGTAGTCCGCATGCTTGAGCTTCGACGCCGCGGCCTCGTCAACGGCAACCGTCACGTGCTCGTGCAGTTGCAGCGCACTGCCCGGAACGAACGAGGACAGCGGCCCCTCGACCGAGGCCGCGGCGGCGTCCGCCTTCGCCGACCCCTGTGCCACCAACACGAGCTCCCTGGCCTCGAGGATCGTGCCGAGCCCCTGCGTCACGCAGTGCGTCGGAACCCGGTCCAGCGAGTCGAAGAAGCGCGCGTTCGCCTCACGCGTGGACGGAGCGAGCGTCTTGATGCGCGTCCGGGAGGCGAACGACGACGTCGGCTCGTTGAACCCGATGTGCCCGTTGGCACCGATGCCGAGGATCTGCACGTCCACACCGCCCGCGGCACGGATCGCGGCGTCGTACTCATTCGCCGCGAACTCGAGGTCGTCGGCGAGGCCGTCCGGCATCCGCACGCGGGAGGGGCCGAACCCGAGCGGACCGACGACGTCCCGAGCGATCACCGATGCGTACGACTCGGGGGGCTCGGGCGGGATGCCGACGTACTCGTCGAGGGCGAACCCGCGCGCCTGGGCGAACGAGATCTCTCTGGCGTCGACCCGGCGCTGCAGATCGGCGTAGATACCCTGCGGGCTGGAACCGGTCGCAAGACCGATGACGGCGGACGGCTTCTTCGCGACGACCGAGGCGATCTTGGCCGCAGCGACGCGACCGACTTCAGCCGGCGTGGACAGGATGATGATCTCCAAGAGGCATTCCTTCGCCAGTTGTTGAGTCACACAACAGGGGCATGGTGAGGCCGTGCGAGGAGCGTCAGGGCTCGATCGGCCGCACCCGCTGGGCGTACATTGCCTCGAGGGCCTCGTTGGCGGTATCGCCGTCGGGAAGGTTCATTGACCGGTAGACCGGCGGCCGCAGTCCCGCCTCGATGTACTTGCGGCAGATGCCTTCGGTCAGGAGCTCGACGATCACCACACCTGCGAGCGAGGAGACAGCTCCCGTGCGGGTGCCGTCGGGAAGTTCAAGTGCGGCGTCTCCGGTCGGGGCACCTGTGTCGATCACGACGTCGCCGTATTCGTAGAGCTTCCTGCCCGACGTGGCGCGGGTAGCGACCTGCGAGCTGTGCTGCATCGAGGTGATCACGACCAGCTTGTGGCCGCGCTCCGTGACAAGCCGAGCCATCTCGACGACAGAGCCGTTGATGCCCGAGTTCGAGACGATGAGGAAGCAGTCCTCCGGACGTGCCCCGGTGAAGTCGAAAACGGACTGCGCAAACGCGGGGTTCCGCTCGAGCGTTGGGTCGAGAAGGTCCTTCGGATCCAGGTCGCCGTAGGTCGACAGGTCACTGATGCGCACGAGATTGACGGGAAGCAGCCCCCCGGCGCGTCCACTCATCTCGTGGACGATCACGCGCGAGTGTCCGGTGCCGAAGGCTTGCAGCACGCCGCCTGCAAGCATTGATTCGGCGATCAGCTCTACGGCAGCGTCGACATTCCCGAGCTGCGTCGCAGCGATGCGATCGATGGTGCGGTGAGACAGCTCGAGGTAGTCGTATTCCATCGTGTTCCTCCGTTGGTCGAGTGGGCAGTGCTTCGCGATCGCTAGGACAATCGGATCACTCACCGTCGTACTGGACCGTACCACTTTATCAAGTTGTTAACGCCGAGTTTCGGCTGTTGACAGAAAACAATGCTCGATGCCAAGGTGGGCCAACTCAACTGGTACGGACCACTTAGGAGAGGTTATGCACAGGGAGACCAACGGCGCTCGGGCTGTGCTGACGCTGCCGGCGGCATCAGCGTCGAGCGGCCGCACCACATGCAACGAAGCGCAAGGCAACGACGTCCGTTCGGAGAAGGGAGACGGCCGTGAGCTCGCACGTTGACGGAGCGAACGACTCAACGCTCGAGGCCGGAGCGATCACTCTTCCCGGTGTCCTCATGCAGGCCATCACCCACATCGGGCCCGCGGTTGGCCTGCTCTTCACCGTGCAGGCGATTGCCGGTGTCGCCGGTGTCGCAGTACCTGTCGCCCTCGGGATTGGTGGCCTGGCGATGGGGCTGGTCGCCGTGTCCGTGATCCAGCTGTCGAAGAAGATGTCCTCCGCCGGCGGCTACTTCACCTGGGTCAGCAACATCATTGGGCCGAGAACCGGCTTCGTCGTCGCATGGGCGTTCCTGCTTTTCGAACCGATCGGTGCCGGAATCAATCTGTCCTTCATGGGCGGCATCATCCAATCGACCCTCAAGAACGCCTACGGGTTTGACTTCCCCTGGTGGATCACGGCACTGGTCGGGACGGCCCTGCTCACCGTCATCTCCTTGTTCGGGCTGAAGCTCTCGATCGGTTTCGTCGTGGGCATGGGTATCTTCGAGATCGCGATCGGCGTCGCACTCGCCGTGACCGGCCTGATCCACCCCGGCAACGGCGGGTTCAACTTCGAGCCGTTCATGCCGACACACGCGGCCAGCTTCAACGGCCTCTTCCTCGGGGTGGTGTTCTCGATCTTCACCTTCGCGGGCTTCGAGGCAGTCGCACCCCTCGCCGAAGAGAGCGCCAACCCGACCAAGACGCTGCCGCGCGCAGTGATCCTGTCGCTCGCGACCACGATCGTCTTCTTCCTCATCGTCGGCTGGGGCACGCTCGCCGGCTGGGGCACGAACGACGTGACATCTTTCGTCGCCGACGGCTCTCCGGTTCTCACATTCGCCCGTGGCGCCTGGGGACCCTTGTGGATCCTCGTCTTGATCTCGTTCATCAACTCGATCATCGGCGTGGGGATCGCGGTCCAGAACGCGTCGAGCCGCGTCATCTTCGGCATGGCGCGAGCGCGGGTGCTCCCGCCAGCCCTCGCCGTCGTTCACGCCAGGCGAAGGACTCCGACCAACGCTGTGCTCTTGCAGTCGTTCGTGACGCTCGTGGTTTCGGTCGGGGGCGGCTTCCTGCTCGGCACGACCGGCGTGTTCGCGTTCGCCGGCATCATCATCACGATCCTGATCATCGTCGTCTACATCAGCGGCAACGTCGCAGTGTGGCGCCTGTACCGCTCGAAGTACCGGGATGAGTACAGCATCCTCACGCACCTCATGGTTCCGATCGCGTCCAGCCTGCTGCTGCTCTACGTCGGGTACAAGACACTCTTCCCGCTGCCGACCGGTGTGAACGCGTGGGCGCCGATCGTTGCGATCGTGTGGCTCGTCGTCGGCGGCGTCATCGTCGCCGTTCTCTCCACCAGTGGCAGCCTCGGTACACTCCGTCGAGCGGGGACCGCGATGTCAGGCACCGAGTCGAACTCAACGATCGACGACGGGGACGCTCCTCTCGACGATGCGAGGGCCGCCACCTGATCACCTTCGGGATCGTGCCCTGTGAGACGGTCGATGCGGCAGATGAAGACCTAGGGTGGTGGGATGGGGAGGAACGATGGCGCACAAGTATGAGGCGGTTGCCCGAGGTATCCGCGAGCTGATCGCCTCATCACTTTCCCCACACGACGCGCTCCCGTCCGAGCGTGAACTGATGGAGATCTACCACGTCAGCCGAATGACGGTGCGTGCCGCCATCGCCCGCCTCATCGACGAGGGCCTCGTCTACAACATCCACGGATCCGGAACCTACGTGGGCTCCCGCGACATCTTCTCCAAGTCGCCGAAACTGACCTCGTTCACGGAGGACATGACCAGTCGCGGGTTCCGTGCGTCGTCCCGGGTGCTCGCAGCATACGTGTCCGAGGCCGACGAGGAGCTCGCGCGAAGGTTGGCAATCCCGACCGGCTCACCGTGCACGGTCCTCCGACGATTGCGACTGGCAGACGAAAAACCGATCGCGATCGAAGAAGCGTACCTCCCCACGTCGATCCTTGATCTCGATCGACTCCGCCTCGGCGAGTCCCTCTACGCCCAGCTCGCCGAGGACGGGCACGAGATCATCCGATCCGAACAAGAAATCAAAGCAATCGAACTCGACGATGACCAGTGTGCATTGCTCGAGGTGCCAGATGGATCCGCGGCGCTGTGCGTCCTCCGAGTGAGCTCGTCGCACCAAGGGCGACTGATCGAATTCGCGTGCGATATCTACCGCGCCGACCGATACAGCTTCCATCTGGCCGTGACGAGAGATGGAAACGAACGCTAGTGGAAGAAGCACATCAGCAGCTGCTGAACTCGTTGCAGGGCGGACTGGTCGTGTCCTGCCAGTCCAATCCCGGCGAAGCGTTCCACAGCTCAGCAGCCATGGCGATGTTCGCTCGGACGGCCCTGGCGTCAGGAGCCGTCGGCATCCGGGCACAGGGACCCGACGACGTTGCGCTGATCCACCAAGACATCCCGTTGCCGCAGATTGGCCTGTGGAAGACCCACCCCGCTCACGGTGTCTTCATCACGCCGACGCTCGAGCACGCGTTGGCGGTCGCGCGCGCGGGAGCGGAAATCATTGCGATCGATGGCACGCGACGGCCGCGGCCAGACGGGCTGACGCTGCGCGAGACCATCACGGCCATCCACGAACGCACCAACGCGCTGGTCATGGCCGATGTCGCGACCGCAGCGGACGCGACCGCCGCGCAGGACGCAGGCTCCGACATGGTCAGCACAACGCTCTCCGGCTACACGGACGACACCCGAGACAAGGGAGACGGACCGGATTTCGACCTGCTCCGAACGACCGTCGCTGCGCTGACCGTGCCAGTTTTCGCCGAAGGCCGCATCCGCACGCCGGAGCTGGCGGCCGAAGCCATCGCCCTCGGGGCGCATGCCGTCGTGGTCGGGACCGCGATCACCGACCCGACGACCATCACCTCCTGGTTCGTGCAGGCGATCCACAAGCGTCAGGGTCTGGACATGGCGCTCCGAACGGACTCGGTGACCACGTGGTGACGGTCCTCGCCGTCGACGGCGGACAGTCCGCCATCCGGCTTCGACACTCTTCCTCCGACCGCAGTGTCGAGGTCGAAGGCGTCAGCAGGCTCGAAGGTGATCTCGTCACGGGAACCGCCGAAGCGATCGTCGAAGTATGGCGGCGAGCAGGCTCACCACAGGTTGACCGCGCCGTTCTCGGACTGACGACCGCACCTCCCGACGCCGAGCGAGCTGAGGCACTGTGCGCGCTCATCGGGGAGGCGATCGGCGCCAGCGAAGTCTGGGTCGCCGACGACTCCGTCACGTCGCACTACGGAGCACTCTCCGGGACCCCTGGCGTGGCCCTGATCGCCGGCACCGGCGTCGCGTGCCTGGCGCTACCGCGGGCAGGGCAACCGCGCCTGTTCGACGGCAACGGCTACCTCCTCGGCGACGAAGGCGGCGCGTTCTGGATCGGCGCCAGCGCGATCCGGTCGGTGCTCCGCCGGCACGACGGCGTCGGAGCGGCCACCGCGCTCTCCCACGTGGCTGCTGAGCGCTTCGGACCCATACCCGAACTGCGAGAAGCCGTGTACGGCCACGTCCGACCGGTGAACGCGGTCGCACAATTCGCGCGTGATGTGCTCGATGTCGCGGGGCAGGGCGACTCCACTGCGGAAGCAATCGTGCAGTCCGCAGCAGACGAACTCGCCGCGACAGCTCAGGCCGGGGTCGCCTGGGTCGGCGACGAGGTCGTCGACATCGCTCTCGGCGGCAAGCTCTTCGCTCTGGGCTCCTTGTTGCGCAGCAGGTTTGAAACCACGATGTCATCGTCCATCCGGGACGTACGGATCAGGTCGGCGGACGCCTCCGGGCTCACTGGCGCCATGAACCTCGGAATCACAGATGGCGCCGAGCGGTACGGCGTTCTCGTTCATCGCTGGCGCTTCCGCTGAGTCCGATGAATGAACTGCTCACGAGGTCACTCGCGCTCGTCGTCTCATAGAACGGTCGCGATCTGGGCTTGGTGGGGTCCGCAGACGGTCTGGGTACGATGCACGTGGGGGACACGTCGCTGTCGGCGCATGGGCAGATCAAGGTCGCGGTGGACTATCAGGAGAACATCGCCGCGGGCCTGCAGATCCTGGAGACCACGTGGAATCAGCTCTATACCGACGGGATCCTCGCCAACAACGGGGATCCGCGCTATTTGGAGAACTGGTATTATGCCGCGTGGGCCTACAACTCCGGGATCGAACCCACCGGCTCGTACGACCCGACCGGCTGCACGGCGGGCTCGTCGTGTACCGGTCCGGATGGGACGTGGGGTTTGGGTGGGCGAACAACCCGGAAAACCCAGTGTATCCGCCGAACCGCGACCCGTATCTGCAGGACACGTATGCGGATGCGGCGCATCCGGGGAGCTGGCCTTATCAGGAACGCGTGATGGGCTGGATGGCCTCCCCGCTGCTGCGCTACAGCGCTCGCGCCTACACGACACCGACCTATCACGGTGGCCAGAGCTGGTTGCAGATCGCGCCGTTCGCCTCGTTCTGCGACGTGCCCGACAACCACTGTGACCCGAACACGATCAACCCGACCAACCCAGACGCCGGGCACTGCCAGCTCAATGATTACGAGTGCTGGTGGCATCAGCCGGTGACGTGGATCCCGAGCTGCACAACGACGTGCGTGACCAGCGCCTACGCCTACGCCACCGGATCCACCGAACCGGGGAACCCGGATCCAGACCCGCCGACATGCAATCTGGACACCAGCAAGGTCCCGGGTAACGCGATCATCGTGGATGACGAGACCTCACCGCCGCTGAATGTTCAGGGATGCGGAGGCGAGAACTGGTCATCGAACGGCATCTTCAATTACGCCCATGGCACTAACTCGGCGGGTGATCCGATCGGGGGATCGATACCCACCAGGCCGGCACCGGTAGCAAGTACGACGATGCGATCCTGGAGATGCTGGGTTTCCTATGATGAAGAGGTCGAGTGCAATGGTGACCACCGAGAAGGAGCCAGGTCGCGATGGTTATTGAGTTGGCGCCGCCCGACAGCGCCGGTCTTGTCCGAATCGGGTCTTCGCGCGATGAAGCTCGAGTATCCTTGGGTCAATATGGTGCGATCAATGAAGTTGATAAGGGGGGTAGTTATCCGACCTGGGTGGTGTACGATCGACGATCTGGTCTAAGCATATTCGTATTTTTTGATCAAAACGAGTTAGTGGAGGCCGTTGAGCTTGGTAGGCCGACGACCGGTGTTCAAGTTTCTTATGCGGGCATCGATGTTTTCGCAACCCCGGTTGGCGAGTTAATTTCCCGGTTGAGCCAGCGTGCGCAGGTAAAGGAACACGAGCGAGGAAGCTCGTATACAGCGAGCGACCTATTGCTCGGCTTTTGGCGTTCAGGATCTCCGGAGGAGCCCGATGAGGACGATTGGCAATACTTTGAAAGTGTGCTCGTAGCAAGACCGGGCTATTACGAACCAAAGTAGAAACTGGTTCCGGTACGGCCTTCTTCGCGGTGGTTACCGCGCGACGCTGTGGGCACCGGATGATGCCCTGGCAGTGAGGGGGTCAGAGGTTCGAGTCCCCAAGTTCCCCGGATCGGCGACGTGAGGGGCGACGGAAGCGCGTGGTTGAGTAGCTGGCGCTGGTCGTCTGTACAGCCCGGGATAGACCTGAGCGGATCGGCACAGACGTCGTCGTGCAACCGTGTCCCGGCGGGGTCCAAGCCGACGGCGTGATGCTCGCCTTTGCCCACGTCAAGCCCGAGATAGACGGAGTAGCCGTTAGTCACCCAAGTGGTTTTTCGTATCGTCGTGTGCCGGTCGCCAGTGAAGCACCGACGGCTGGCAGCCACGCTACGACGAGACCTACCTTGTGGCGGCCATGTGCCTATCAGCGTTCCCTCGATGCCACCGGACTCGGTGACACCACCCCCCGGATCATGCCTTCGACTGGGGGATCAAATCATGCCGAGCCTGGCGACCGCAGCTCCTTGATCAAGAGCCACGCAGAAGGTAACGGGGGCGGCCGGGGCCAGGTCACGGACGAGCGGGAAGACTGTTTTCCCGGCAGGTTGCCCTGCGCTAGCGGTGTGTCTGTGATGCGGCCTTGTCGATGACTGATGAGCAGCGTGCCGAGCTGGGCCGGATGGCGGCTTCGTCGAGGTTGCCGCACCGGCAGGCGGTGCAGGCACGGGCGTTGCTGTGGGCGGCGGATGGCGTGGCCAACGAGGAAAACGCACGCCGGTCCGGTGTGGACTCCGATGCGGTGCGCCGCTGGCGGTCCCGGTTCACCGAGGCGGGCGTCGCGGGTGTCGGGCGCATGGCCCAGGGCCGGGGACGCAAGCCCAGCCCGCCGCCGGGCACCGTCGAACAGGTGCTGCACACCACCGCGCATGACATGCCACCGGGCGGGGCCACGCACTGGACCACCCGCACGATGGCCGCCCGGATCGGCATCGGCAGGGACTCGGTGGCCCGAATCTGGGCCAACCACGGCCTCAAACCGTGGAAGGTGGACACGTTCAAGATCAGCAACGATCCACGCTTCGAGGAGAAGCTGGTTGATGTGGTCGGGGTGTACGTGGTGTTCAGCTTCGATGAGAAAACGCATTGCCAGGCGCCGGATCGGACCTAGCCGTCATTGCCGATGAAGCGCGGTCGCGCGCAGACAATGACCCATGACTACAAGCGGCACGGCACGATCGATCTGTTCGGAGCGATGAGCATCGGCACCGGCGAGGTGCTCACCGAACTGCGTAAAGGCCACGCCGGTGCAGATGTGTTGCGGTTCTTCAAACAGATCGACAAGACCGTCCCGCGTGGGCTGGGTGTGCATGTCGTGCTGGACAACCTCTCCGCTCACGCCGCACCCGAAGTCACGAAGTGGCTGGCCCACAGTGATCGCCGTCGTTGAGCACGACCGCTCGCCGTCCATCGAGCGGCGGGTCGCGTTCCTGCTCGACCAGGCCAAGGGCTACGGGCAGCGGCGTGACTACGCCAGCGCCCTGCTGACGCTGCAGACGGCCGAGGCTGAAGCGCCCGAAGACATGCGTTACCGACCCGCCGCCCACCAAATCCTGCGCACGGTCACCGAGCGGGGCCGACGGCCGGTCGCCCAGCAGGCCGCCCTGCTCGCCGGGCGTGTCGGCCTGCCCCCTGTAGTCCGCCCGAACGGCTAGTCCACCCGAACTGACAGTTCGGGTTACTCGTCAGTAACCGTCATACGGTCTGCGCGTTCGATCCCCAGTGCGGATCACCGCACTGCACCGAAACCGACCTAAGACGGGAGCGCTTCGTCATGACTATTCGATTTGTCGAACGCACCAGAACCCTGGTCCCGACGTGCTGGCAGCGAGTCCGTAACGCACGGGCTACGACGACCGGGCCTCGAGTGCCGGAACCGGCCCAGCTCTACAGCCTCTGCGTTCTCGCCCTGAACCTGCACGCCCCTGACCGTGTGGGCTCGTGCGCGAGTTGCGGGGCGGCGTGGCCCTGCCAGCCGGTGCGGCTGGCGTACCGGTTGCGGGAGGGGTTCTAAGCCATGTCGGAGTCCACCCTTGAGACGGATGTCGTCGTCAGCGCCCTGGTGCACAACGCTGCCAACCTGCCGATCGCGGCGCTTCAGCTTCGCGAGGGCGAGCTGAGCCCTGACCGGCAGCACGAACTCGGCTCGCTGCTCATCCAGCTCGGCGAACTGCTGCACCAGCACGCAGACCTTGTGGCCGAACCGGCTGAAGTCGCGCGGCAGCGGACGCTATGGACGCCGGAGCACAGCGGGACCGACCATGTCACGTCATGAGCCGGGTGGTGCTGGTCGCCTCGTCTACTTCGGACCGTTGATCCTGGCCGTCCTGTTCTTCCTGACACACCAATGGTTACAGCGTCGCCGAGCGCGTCGGCGGCGGATACCGGTCGCCCAGCTCATCGCCCGCATCCAGCAGGAGCGGACGACCCAGCCCGCCGACCGCTTGCATTCGCAGACCGCGAACCTCCCGTCCGGCTGGTGCTGGCCGAGCAGGGACCCGGACCGTCCGCCGCATGCGGAGCCAGTGAGACAACCATGACCGACTTCCGACCCAACGACGCGGCGGGCTACGTCTACGACCAGATGGCCGACCACTTGGCCGCGCGCATCGAATCGGGCGAGCTGGCACCGAACACACCGTTACCGAACGAACGCCGCTTGGCCGAGGAGTACGCCGTCTCCCTGGGCACGGCCCGCCATGCCACCCGGCTCCTGCGCTACCGCGGCCTGGTCGTGACCCTCCGTGCCAAGGGCACCTACATCGCCGACCACCCCTCATCCCGCGCGCTGGAAACCGAAACCGTCCCGCTCTTCGAGCGCAAAGATGCCGGCGAGACCGCCGTCAACGAACTGGCCGGGATCGCCCTGTGCCCGCTGGAAATGGGCATGGAAATGCTCGGCGCCGTCCCCGAGTTTGACAGCACCGAGCTGGACGCGGCCGTACTGAGCGTCCTGACCGCCCTCAACGACCGGGTGCGCGAGGCACCCGACGCTCCGACCAAGCCGCAGTACGACACGCGCGTCCTGCACGTCGGTGGGCTCGTACTCACGCTCTCCACCCAACGCCCCGCCACCGCCGCCCCCACCGTGTAAACCCTGGAGCCCGGCATGGCCGTAGACAAGCAGATCCACCAGCTAGAGCCAGAGATCGACAAGGCGCTCCTACCGTTCATGGATGCCAAATTACGACGGCATCGCGGCGACCCGCGAACTCCAACGCCTCGGCCACTACCTGCTGGGCATGGGCCAAAGCGCGCTCCTCGAAGGCGGCATCCAACGCGCCGACCTCGACGCCGCGATCGACACCGTGGAGGTCATCACCGAAGACCGCAACAACCCGCGCGTCGTTTCGCCCGGCCTCCGCGAACTCATCCCGGTCCAACTGGACCAACTGCGGGCCGTGCGCCAAGCGCTCGTGGCCGACACGCCTGCGGTCCGGCAGGACACACCCGAGTACCTGGCGATTCTCGCCGCCCTGGATGCCGTCGTCGCGGCTGCTGCCAGCTTGAGCGCAGTGCTCGACTTCAACCTCGTGCACACCATGCCGAACACCCCGTGTACCCCGTAAGTCGTGATGACGATGATCCCCGGTGAATGGATGAGGCCGCGCATCGACCAGTTCGAGCCAGACCACGACAGCCCGGTCTACATCTACATCCAGGTCGCCAACCACCTGGCCGCCCGCATCGCAGCCGGCGACCTACCGCCCGGCGCCCGACTCCTGGCTGAACGCGACCTGGCCGCCGACTACAGCGTCTCGGTCCTCACCGCACGCCGCGCCGTCGCCGAGCTACGCGACCGCGGCCTCGTCGAGACAGTCCCCGTGAAGGGAACGTTCGTCATCGAACGCTGACGGCCACTCCTGGTTGGCGGACGCGATCATGTCCGGTCGGGCCGAAGGCTATCGGTCAGCGCCGCACATTGTCGCGAGCACCTCGCCAACGACCCCTAGCTGGGCACTACACCTCGCGCTACCCGGCGATCCCATCTACCAAGCGGCGCACGTTGGGGCGTGTCTACGACGGGCCTGTCAGTGCCGGTCCCTAAGCTGTGCCCGTGACACTTGTGATCCCCGGCATCCAGAACTACGGCGAGGTCTTTACCCGCCGGTGGGTGGTCGAGGTACTGCTCGATCTGACCGGTTACACCGCCGACCGTGATCTTGGTTCCTTGCGCCTGGTGGAGCCGTCATGCGGCTCTGGGGCATTCCTCGGTCCCATCGTCGAGCGGCTCATCGCGAGTACCCAGTCCTACGAACGCGAGTTCTCCTCACTTGGCGATGCGATTCGGGCGTACGACCTCCAAGCCGAGCACGTGGCGGTTTCCCGCGCGCTCTGTCGCGACCTCCTGATCGCAGCCGGCGCACCCGGCTCCACCGCAGAAGCGCTGGCGGAGAAGTGGATTGATCACGCCGACTTCCTATTACACGAGGTGAGTGGCAGTGCCGCTGACGTTGTGATCGGGAACCCGCCGTACATTCGCTACGACGACCTCTCGGATGACCTCGCAGCGCGGTACCGCAGTACCTGGCCGACGATGCGCGGCCGGGGTGACATCTTCGTCGGGTTCATCGAACGGTCACTCCGGCTGCTGAAGCCCAGTGGCAAGGTCGGTTTCATCTGCGCCGACCGGTGGATGCGGAACCAGTACGGGGCTGACCTACGAGAATTGGTGGCGCGCGACTACGCGGTTGAGCACATCTGGACGATGCACGACGTGGACGCGTTCGAGCGGTCGGTCTCGGCGTACCCAGCGATTACGGTGCTCGGCAACCACGCTCAGGCGTCAGCCGTTGTTGCTGACACGACCAGTGAGTTCGGGGCTGCCAGCGCGCACGCGCTGGTGAAGGCTGTCCAGGACGGGGGTTTCGAGGAGTTCGTCGGTAAAGGGGTGAAGGCTCATCGGCTTCCGCACTGGTTCGACGGCGGTGAACTGTGGCCCACCGGCTCTCCCGCGCGGCTGGCGCTGATCGAGTACCTCAACGACAATTTCGGTCCTCTGCATGACCCGGACACCCAGACGAAGGTGTCCATCGGGGTCGCGACCGGCGCGGACAAGGTGTACGTCATCCAGGACCCCACCGTTGTGGAATCAGACCGTGTTCTCCCTCTCGCAATGCGCCGCGATCTCATGTCCGGCACGTTCGAGTGGCAGGGCAACTACCTGATCAATCCGTGGGCCGAGGACGGGTCGCTCGTATCGCTCGCCGACTATCCCCAGATGGCGGCTTACTTGTCGAACCATCCGGTTCTGCGTGAGCGGTTCGTGGCGAAGAAGGATCCGGGGTCCTGGTACCGCACGATCGACAAGGTGCAGTCCAGCCTCACCGGCAAGTCGAAACTGCTCCTCCAAGACATGAAGACGACCATCCACCCCGTGTTGGAGACGGGCGGCTACTACCCGCACCACAACTTGTATTACGTCATCTCTGATGCCTGGGACATGGAAGTCCTCGGCGGCATCCTGTTGTCCCAGATCGCGCAGGCATTCATCGAGGCGTACTGCGTGCGGATGCGCGGCGGCACCCTTCGGTTCCAGGCCCAGTACCTCAAGCGCATCCGGGTACCGAAGCCTGACAAGATCGATGCGGACATCGAGCAGGCCCTACGGGGCGCATTTCGGACCCGCGACACCAACGCGGCGACACAGGCGGCAGCTGCTGCCTACGGCATAGACCTGAAGGAATACGACCTGATGCCTCATGGGGGCGGGGTGGACGCGACGTGACGGCGAGCTACGAGGACTACAACGCAGCTGTTAAGGCATTCTGGGCGGGCCGGGATCTTCAGACGCAGAAGCAGATCGAGACGGGGAAGGTGGACGCTGGCGCCCGCGGGTCGGTGACCGGTGGGCTGCATCTCAACGCTCTGCAAGAGTTGATCGCGCGTGAGTTCGCTCCGCTTGCTGACCTCGGCGCCACCGTGCGACAGACCGGCATCATCCCGCTTCCTGGTTACTACAGGCGCGCGAAGAACTGGGACATCGTGGTGACCTACAACGACATCTTGGTAGCAGCCATCGAGTGCAAGTCCCAGGTCGGCTCGTTCGGCAACAACTTCAACAACCGGACCGAGGAAGCAATCGGTAACGCTGTTGACCTGTGGCGTGCCTACGATGCCGGGCTTGTGGGGACGATCAAGCCATGGCTTGGCTTCGCCCTCGTGTTTGAACGTGCTCCCGGTTCATTAGCACCCGTCCGCGACCAGGGCAAGCCGCTGTACCGAACTGACCCAGCCTTCGACAATTCCTCGTACACAAGCCGTTATCAACTGCTCTTCCAACGCCTCGTCCGCGAACGCCTCTACGACGCTGCGTGCCTCATCAGCACAGTCCAGGGCGAAGGCATTCACCACGAACCACTGCGGGAAGTGTCCACACGCAACCTGACAGCAGCAATCGCAGGCCGGGTCGCGTACATCAAAGGACTCGCGTAGGTGTGGCCTCGGCGGGGCCACACACCGATGACCGGCTGCGGGCCGCACTCACACAACCCCGTCCGACGATGTGTAGGCCGGTTCTAGCTGGGCTGGTCCGTCAGCGCGGTTGCGGGGCGAGGCCCCAGCGGGTGGAAAGTGGCTGGATTGCCGCCACCGCCGCAGTACCTTCCGGCCGTAGTTGTTTGTCCCAGCGATCCGGTCCAGCTCCGCGCCGGTCGGCGTGCGCCCCTTGGCGCGCTGGGTCACGTAGTACGCCCACATCCGTTGTTCGGCGGTCGGCTCGGCCGGCGGTTGAGACTGCTCCGGGACTACCGCGAGACGCACCACCCGCCCCATCTCGGGCCCGATCTCGGCTGTCTCGCCGGTCTCGGTGATGGTCTCGTTCGCGGTCTCGGCACGGTGGCGCTTGAGCGCACGGTTGAGCAGTTCGACGGCCAGCAGCAGCGCGAGCGGCGGGCACGCCGCCACGGCCACAGCCAACACGCTCAACTCCGGCGCCGCCGCCACGTTCGCGCAGAGCGAGAGACAGATGCCAAAGACGAACGCCAACCAGGCCGCCCACCGGCCGCCGGCACGACGGCCGTGGCCGGTCTTCCACAGCTCGACCGTGGCCATAGTCAACAAGCCGTCGACAATCAGCGGCCAGATCGCGGCCGTGGCCTCGTCGGCACCGAAGCGCATTGCGAACTGGCTGCCGTGTCGGTAGGGGGCGTAGGCGGCGCCGAGCGCGACCAGCGCCGTACAGGCGCATTGCACCCACAGCGAGCGGTCCCGTCGGGCCGGGGATGCCGGGGTGTTCACCGCAGCACACCTCCCGCCGCACGCCGACCCTCGTCCGGGCAGCAGCCGATGCAGGCGAACACCTGCGAGCCGGTCACCGACCGGCCGACCGGAACATGTGGGACGTGGACATGGGGGCAGTCCGCTCCGCACGACACGCAGGCCAGCCCGTCGGCCTGCCGGGCGGTCATCCTGGCGACGATCGTGTCGCGGCTCATCGGGAACCACCTGCCGCCAGACGACGGGTACCCACCGGGCAGATCGTGATCTCAGGACCGTCGACCAGCACTTCGCGGTTCGTATGCTGACACGTTAGGTCCACGTGCGAGTCAGTTAGAACCAAGAGCCGAAAATGGGGCTGGTTGAGCGTCGGTTATGGCTCGTCGTTGCTTCATTCGCGGTGTTCCGCTCTGCGGTTCCGGGTGATCCCCAAAGTTGCGGAAATCCGCAGGTTACGGCCTGTATTGCGCGGAGTGGGTGTTGGTTGTACCGCGTGGGGGGTACGAACCCACGCTAATACTCGGCGGCTGTCGAACGACTCGGATGCTTGCGCGGACGACGGTTGCGGCTTGGCAATGGGAGCACCGTGGGGAGCAGATCGGGAGCAAACATGTGCGCTGAACATCCCTGCTCAGCCACTAACGTCTCTCAACGAAGCCGTCCTACCTGCGGAAGTCCCGTTTCCGCAGCTAGGACGGTTGGCGGAGCATAGTTGACACGGTAGAGGTCACTGGTTCGATCCCAGTATCGCGCACCATCTGTTCATGCTGGTCAGACGGCCTGTCGGTGATCTTCGCCGGCGGGCCGTTGGTGTGTTGTGGGACGGTTTGGGAATTCACCATCCCCGGTCAGCGGCCCCTGAGGAAGGTTCGGAGTTCGAAGCCGTCCTGCCGGGCGTCGGTGGGTTCGGGTCGGCGACCACCGGGGGCGAGGATCTTGCGGGCCGCCATGTGGTCGGATGGCTTGTTGACCGACTCCACGGCGACCAGCCGGTCTCCGCTAAAACGGAGCACGGAGAAGCTGCCCGACGTGTCGTCCCCGAGCAGCACGTGGTCGTCGCCGGGGGTGCCGAGGCCGGCGATCTGCAGTTTCGCGTCGTACTGGTGGGTCCAGAACCACGGCACGCTGCGGTAGCCCGCCGAGACACCGGTGGTGAGCCGGGCGGCGAGATGGCGCGCGTGGTCCACGGCGTTCTGCACCGACTCCAGCCGGGTCGGGCCCGGGGCGTGGACGCTGGGATAGCTGGCACAGTCCCCGATCGCACTGATGTGCGGGTCGGACGTCCGCAGGTGCTCGTCCACCTCGATCCCGCCGGTGACCGGACACACGCCGAGCCCGGCCTCGGCGGCGAGGTCGGTGTTGGGCAGGGCGCCGATCCCGATCAACACGAGGTCGGCGTCGATCTTCTCGCCGTCGTCGAGTTCGACCGAGCGGACGGCGCCCGAACTGCCGTGGAGCTCGCGGACGGCGCGGCCCAGCAGCAGACGCACCCCGTGGGAACGGTGCAGTTCGGTCAGGTACCCGGAGATCGCGGGAGCGACCGCCCGGGCCATCGGGCGGTCGAGGCTCTCCACCACGGTGACGCGGTGCCCGCGCACGACCGCGGCGGCCGCGACCTCCATCCCGATGAAGCCGCCCCCGATGATCACCACGTCGCGCGGTTCAGCGAGTGCCACTCTCAGCGAGTCGGCGTCGGTGAGGGTGCGCAGCACGGCGACCCCAGCAAGGTCGGTACCGGGCACCGGGAGCGGGCGGGCCCGGGTGCCGGTGGCGAGGACCAGGTGGTCGTAGTGGAGCCGCTCGCCGCCGGAGAGTTCCAGCCGTCGCGCCGCTGTGTCGAGCGCGCTGACCCGCGTTCGTGGCCGCACACGGATGTCGCGGCTGGTGTAGAAGGCTTCGGTGCGCAGCAGTACGGCCGACCCGTCCGCGGTCGCGCCGAGATAGGCCTTCGACAACGGCGGACGCTGGTAGGGAAGACCAGGTTCGTCCCCGACCAGGGTGAGCGGACCGGTGTGCCCGGCGTCGCGCAGTGACGCCGCGAACTGGAAGCCTGCCTGGCCGGTCCCCACGACGACGACACTCGCTCCCGGCGCGAGGGTTCCGGTCGTGGTCACGAGCCGGCGCCCGCTGCCGGGGCGAGCCGGAACGTGAACGTGAGTTCGCGCCACTCACGGGCGTCGGTGCGCCCGTCGGGTGCCGGGCCGGTGCGCGGTGTGAAGTCGACGATGAGGTCGTCCTTGACGCCGAAGACCGCGTCCGAATCGAGGTAGGGCCCGCCTCGCACGAACAGCTGGGTGACCAACTGCTGGTGGCCGGGGGACTGGATCAAGAAGTGCAGGTGCGGGGCCCGGTAGGGATGCCGGCCGGTCGCGCTCAGCATGGCGCCGACCGGACCGTCGTCGGGAATGGGGTATTCCGAGGGCAGGATGGACCGGAACCGCAGCCTGCCCTCGCCGTCGGTGCGCAGCCGGCCGCGCAGGACGGGGCCGTCGAGGTCGGGCAGCTGGACGTCGTAGAAGCCGTCGTCATTGGACTGCCAGACGTCGACGATCGCGTCCGCAGCCGGTCGGCCGGCGGTGTCGGTGACCAGGACGTCGACGTACAACGGGGTGCCGGGGGCACCGCGGCTGATGTCGCTGCCCTGCGGCAGTTCTGGCGGCCCCTGCACGTAGAACGGACCGAGCACCGCGGACGGTGTGCTGTCGGGCGTGCGGGAGTTCGTCAGCAGATCGACCACGCTCGACAGCCCGAGGGTGTCGGAGAGGAGCACGAACTCCTGGCGGGTGTCGCTGCAGAGCTGACCGGTCCGGGTGAGGAAGTCGATGCCGTACTGCCATTCGGACTGGGTGAGGTCGTTGTCGGCGGCGAAGGCGTGCAGGCGCCGCACGAGGTCGGTGAGCAGGTGACGAAGACGCGGGTCCTCCGTCCCGGCGAAGCTCTCCACGACCTGCTCGGTGATGCGGGCTGTTGCCGGCGCCGTACCGCCGGGGGGACGTTCGCCCACCCAGGCTCGGTGCAGGAGCCCGGCGAGCCCGTCCCGGGTCAGCGCGGCGGGGTTGGGATAGGGCGTGGCGCTCGCCAGTTCGGCCGCCCGGTCGAGGTCGGTCTCGGCGAGTCCGAGTTCGCACAGTGACGTCGGTCCGCCGGCCTCCTGGATCAGGTCGAACACGGCGGCCGGCGCGTCCTCGCCGCGAACGGCACCGATCGCCTCGGCGATGCGCCGCATCGCGTCCGGGGCGGCCGCGGCGTTGTAGGCCATGGCGTGCGGAAGGACGACCGTGTGGGTCGGGGCGTGCGGCAGGTCGAAGCTGCCGCCGAGGGTGTGGCAGAGCTTGTGATGCAGGCCCATGCCCACCGAGCCGAGGCAGGTCCCGGCGAGCCAGGCCCCCCGCAGGAGGTCCGCCCGGGTGCCGAGGTCGCGGGGGTCCTGACGCAGCCGGCGCAGCCCGCGGGTCAGCAGGGTGATCGCGTCGAGCGCGAGGGCGTCCGTGACCGGCTCGGCCTCGGGGGAGTACAGCGCCTCGACGGCGTGGGCAAGCGCGTTGACAGCGCTGGTCACCGACATCGGGACGGGCAGGTCGGCGGAGAGCTCCACGTCGTAGATGACGGTCTCCGGGAGGATCTCCGGTGACGAGTGGGTGGTCTTGACGCCGTCCGCCGTCTCGCCGAGGACCGGTGTGACCTCTGAGCCGGCGTAGGTGGTCGGGAGAACGACCTGGTCCACCCCGGTCCGGGAGGCGAGGGCCTTGGCCAGACCGGTGGTGGAGCCGCCGCCGACCGCGACGACGCAGTCGGCCCCGGCCTCGCGCAGCACCCCGAGCGCGGTCGTGGTCACCTCGACGGGGGTGTGCATGGTGGCGCCGTCGAAGCGGGCCACGGCGAGTGGTCCGAGGGCCTTCTCGACCCGGTCGCCGAGCTCGGCGAGATCGGGTGAGGCGAGCACCAGCACCCGGGCGCGGCCGAGGCGCTCGACCTCGTCAGGGACGGTTACCAGGGTGCCCGCACCGAACACGATCCGGGCCGGGTGGGCTGTGCGGACGAAGCTCGTCACCAATGGAGTTCCTCTTCTCGGTTCGGGTCAGCTCTGCTCGTCGGCGACCCGCACGACCAGCCCGTCGACCGCGTCGGTGACGGGGAGCTGGCAGGACAACCGGCTGGCGGGCGTGCGCGGCGACACGGTGCACTCGAGCATCTCCTCCTCGGCGACGGAAATGGCGGGCAGTTCGTCGACCGGGCCGTCTTCGAGGTAGACGTGGCAGGTGGCGCACATGGCGTTGCCGCCGCATTCCGCGACGATGCCGCCGACGTCGTTCTGCACCGCCGTCAGCATGACGGTGCTGCCCGGTGCCGCGTCGACGGTCACGACCTCCTCGCCGACGTGATAAGTGATCTTCGGCATTCTTGCCTCCTGCGGTCGGTTGTGCGGTCAGCCGTGGACGGAGACGTCGAGGCGGGTGAAGCCGCGCAGGATGTTGTGCAGGGCGCGCTCTTCGCTGACGATCTCGAAGCGGCTGACCTTCGCCGCGAGGGCTTCGAACAGGGCCCGCATTTCGAGACGGGCGAGATTCATGCCGACGCACGCGTGGGGGCCGGCGCCGAACCCGAGGTGATCGGTGGGGTTGCGGCGCACGTCGAACCGGTCGGGGTCGGGGTAGTGGCGCTCGTCGCGGTTGGCGGCGCCGTAGAAGGTGATGACGCGGGAACCGGCGGGCAGCATCACCCCGTCGATCTCGTGGTCGGCGGCCACGCTGCGGGAGAAGTCCTGGATTGGCGCCTCGAGCCGGAGGACCTCGTTGATCGCCGAAGGGACCAGCGAGAGGTCCTCGCGCACGAGGTCCCACTGGTCCGGATTGTGGGCGAACAGCCAGATGGCGCTGCTGATGGCGAAGATCGTCGTATCGAGGCTGGGCCCCATGTAGTCGATCATCATGACGGGACACTTGTCCGCGGCCACCTCGCCGCGGGCCGCGGCGTCGTGGATCGCCTCGGCCCAGCTGCCCGGTTTGAGCTTGCCCGGCACGGCCTGGGTGGTCGCGTACTCCATCATCTCGCCGAGCACCGAGAAGGAGTCACGGGTCCGGTCGTTCATCGGGCCGAAGCAGTTGAACATTTCCGACGCCCAGACCAGCATCCGCTCCCGGCCCTCCTCGGGCAGGCCGACGAGGTTGGACACCACGGTGACCGGCAGGTACTGGGCGAGGTCGGTGACGGCGTCGAACCCGCCGCGGGCGGTCAGCCGGTCGACCAGCCCGCGGGCCTGCTCGCGGATGTCGTCCTGCAGGGGCCGCAGGGCCTTAGGCGTGAGCGGCTTGACGATCACGCGGCGCGACGCGTCGTGCGCCGCGCCGTCGCTGCAGAGGGTGTTTCCCCGCAGCACCTGGTTCATCTCGTCGTTCATCATCACGCCCTCGCTGGAGGGGAAGACCTCCGGCGTGCGCAGGATGTGTGTGACGGCGTCGTAGCGGGTCGCGGCGTACATGTTGTAGCGGTCGAGAAACACGACCGGCCCGGCGTCGCGCAGCTCGCGGTAGGCGGGCCACGGGTCGAGCAGGGCGGCGTCGGCGTAGATGTCGAGGTCCGAGCGCGGCCCGGTGATCGTGGCGGGCGGGGTGATGGTCATGGTGTCTCCCTGGAGAGCGGCGTCGGTGACGGTCCGGGAATGCGGCGGGATCGGGTCAGGATCGGGACAGCAGCTGGGCGAGAGCCTCGGTGAGTTCCTTTTCGGGATCGGCGAGCAGCTCGTGGGCCCGCCACCCGACGTGGGCGTCCGGCCGGACGAGCACCGCGCCGGACTCGCCGACCTCGCGCAGCCGGGCCCAGTCGTCGTACACGTCGGTGTACTCGCGGCCGGGACCGATGACGTGCGTCTCGACCTCGATCCCGAGCGCGCGGGCGGCGCCCGCGGCGGCCTCGGCCCAGGCCTGCCCGGAGATGCCGGTCAGCACGGTGAACCGGCCCTTGCCGGTGATGTCGTGCGTGCTCACCTTGTGCCCGTCGTGGCCGAGCCAGCAGTGCGGCAGCCGGGCACCCGGCCAGGTCGTCGGGTGGTAGTAGAGCTCCGGGTCGCGGTCGTACTCCGGCTCCGGGGTGTCGTCGCCGACGACCGCGCCCGAGCGGTACCGCTGGCCCAGCTCCACCCCGTGGGCGTTGAACTCGTAGTCCTTGAGCTCCAAGGCTTCGCGCAGCGCGATCCGCTGCGCGGCCGCCTCCGGGGTGTCCTCCGCCCGGGCACGCATGCTCGCCAGCTGCGCGGCGGGGTCGTCGGAGTCGGTGAACCCGAGTGCCTCGAAGATCGGCCCGAACTCCTCGATGGACTTGTTGGCGCGCAACACGATCTGCTTGCCGACGGGAGCGCGCTCGGCGTCGTAGCTGTCCAGCAACTCCTCCCCGGCCTGGCCGGAGAGGACTGCGGCGAGCTTCCACGCCAGGTTGTACGAGTCCTGGATCGAGGTGTTGGAGCCCAGCCCGTTCGACGGCGGGTGCCGGTGCACCGCGTCACCGGAGCAGAACACCCGGCCGGCCCGGTAGCGCGTGGCGTACATCTTGTTGTTGCCCCACAACGAGGTGGAGCGGATGGTCACCGGGACCGTGTCGTCGCCGACGAGGTCGTGCACGATCTTCGTGGCCATCGCGTCGTCGATCTCGGGCGGGGCCTGGGCGATGTCGTAACCCCAGACGATCAGCCACTCGTCCCACGGCCGGACCATGCGGACCAGGCCCATCCCGATGCCGCCGATGTTCGACCCGGGCTGCAGCACCCAGTACAGGACGCTCGGCCGGTGCTCCACGAACCGGGTCAGGTCGGCGTGGAACACGATGTTCATGCTGCCTGCGACGTCCATCTGCCCCTCGAAGGGCAGGTCGACGTCCTTGGCCACCTGGCTGCGGCCGCCGTCGGCGCCGATCACGTACTTGGCCCGGATCGGGTAGGTGTGCCCGGAGAGCCGGTCGCGGACCAGGACGGTGACGCCGTCGTCGTCCTGCTCCAGGGAGAGGTACTCGGTGTCGAACCGGATCCGGCTGCCGCGCTCGGCGGCGTGCCCGATCAGGATCGGCTCGAGCAGGGTCTGCGGGAGGTCGCAGTTGTCCGACGGACTGGACAGGGTGTAGTCGGCGCGCCGGGCCGGATGTGTTCCCCAGGTCCGGACCCGGCCGATCTCGTCGCCCACGAGGCTGGTGCAGAACACCGTGTCGCCCATCAGTGCCGACGGTGTGCCCTGCGCCCGGATGTCGTCCTCGATCCCCATGTCACGGAGGATTTCCACGGTCCGCTGGTTGGTGATGTGGGCCCGGGGGGTGTTGGCCGTCCACCGGTACTTCGTGATCACGATGTGGTCCACGCCGTAGGTGGCCAGGAACAGGGCGGCCGACGCGCCGGCCGGGCCGCTGCCGATGACCAGCACGTCGGTATTCAGCACAGCCCCGGACCTGTCGGTCGTACTGGTGGAGGTCTGTCGGGTCTCGCTCACGCCGCCTCGTCTCTCAGGTGCGATCGGGCAAAGTGTGTGCCTCGGCTCACAAAGCAGCGTATGGACCGGGCGATGCATTCGTCCAATATTGATCCGGGAGCCCTCGTATAGCCTCAGCGTATGGATCTGCGTGCGTTGGAGTGTTTTCTGGCCGTTGCGGAGGAGCGCTCGATCAGCCGGGCGGCCACCGCGCTGCACATGACCCAGCCGCCGCTGACGGTGCGCCTGCAGGCCCTCGAACGCGAATTGGGGACCGAACTCCTGGTCCGGCACGGGCGGGGAGTGGATCTGACCGCGGCCGGGAGGCTGCTCGCCGAACGCAGCCGGCGGCACTTCGCCGACCTCGCGGCCACCACCGACATGGTGCGGGCGGTCGGTTCGGGAACGCGGGGGACGCTGCGCGTGGCGGTCGGCCACACGGTGTCGCCACGGCTGTTGCCGCATCTGACCGACAGCGCCACCTTGGGGCCGGACGTCGACCTCCTGCTCAGCGAGGTCTCCGACGTCGACGTGGTCGAGCGGGTGCACCATCGCGAGGCACATGCCGGGCTGCTGCACCTCCCGCCGGCGGTTCCGGGCGGTACCCGGCACATCCACGGCCGGGCACAGGGGCTGGAGGTGGCGGTGGTCGCCCGGGAGCCGCTCGTCGCGGTGCTCCCGGAAGGGCATCCGGCGGCGTCCGAGGAGAGGGTCGACCTGGTGAGCCTGCGTGGCCCGCGCGTCGTCCTCACCGACACCGCCGGGGAGGGATTCGCCGCCCACACCCGCGCGGTGTGGAAGGCCATCGCCGCGGACACCGGAGCCCGCCACGAGGTGGGTTCGATCATGCACGCGCTCGCCCTCGTCGAGGCCGGCGCGGGAGTCACTCTGCTGCCTGCCCAATACGTGGCGCTGACCTGGAAGGGGCTGGTCGCGCGGCAGCTGCGCCAGCACACGGCCGTCGTCGAGACGGCCGCGCTCTGGCGGCCCGACGAGGATTCCCCGGTGATGCGGCGGTTCCTGCGCTCCGCACTGTCCACTCCGGAGCCCGATGTGCTCGGACCCGAGCACTGGAGGCACAGGCCTGACGTGGATCAGGCCTGACCCGGTCGCGGCCGGCCATACTTGCCGCGAATACCTGTGGGTCAGGATTGGTATTGGCCCTATGGGTCTCCTCCAGGTGACGATGTGCCCCATGACCGCTCCGCTCGCTGGTCACAGAATGGGAGTTGACAATGTCGTCATCGTTTCCGCCGACCGTGCTCGTCCACGGTTATTGGCATGGTTCATGGTGCTGGACACCCGTGGTGCGAGAGCTGGCGTCGAGGAGGATCTGGTCGGTCGCCGTCGATCTGGCCGGTCACGGCCTGAACCGGAAACCTCCGGCATCTGCGTCGAGGCGCCCTTTCGACCTGGCCGCGTTTTCCCGGGAGAAGTCTCCGGTGGCATCGGTCAGCGCGTCCGCAGCCGCCGACGCGCTTCTCGCGGAGATCGAACTACTGGGTGGCGGCTCGCCTTGCCCGGTCGTGGCGCACAGCATGGGTGGTGCTGTCGTGACGGTGGCGGCCGAGAAGCGTCCCGAGCTTTTCGACTCGGTCACCTATGTCTCGGCCTTCGCCCCGGTGTCGGGAATTTCCGCGCTCGACTACCTCACCTCGGAACAGGCGGCCGACTCCGTCGTGCTGTCACTGCTCACCGGGGATCCGGCCGAAAGCGGGGCATCGAGATTGGATCTGGGGAGCGACGATTTACGGAACCGCGTCCAGTCGGCCTTTTACCATGATGTCGACGACCGGACGGCCGAGGCGGCAATAGATTCGCTCTCCCATGACGCGCCATTGGCGATGGCCACCGAGCCAATCTCCGTCACGAGGGAGCGGTTCGGGTCCATTCAGCACAGCTACCTCACCTGCGATCTGGACAAGATTGTTCCGCCAGCGCTGCAAAAACGGTTCGTGGCCGAGCTGGACACCGTTTCCGTTCGGCCGACGACCGTCGTCAACCTGCACAGCTCACATTCGCCGTTCCTTTCGTGCCCGGGAATGCTCGCCGACGCGTTGCAGGAGTCGTGGCGGCGGGCGCGCGACGGAGCCGTCTCATCGGCATGAGCGGAAGGGGCTTCGAGCATGGCTGAAGAACTGACCGAACAGTTGCGACGGGCCTGGGATTCACCGCAGAAATGGGCGGACTTCGACATTCTCGCCGAGTTGTCGGCGGTTCTGGGCGGTGTCGGGATCTCGCTCGACGACGGCGGCGGGACGGTCGCGGCCGAGGGCGGGACCGACCCGATCGTCGCCAGTCCACTCCGGATAGGCGCGGGCGCGTCGATAGGCCTGCTCGCCAAGTCCGTCGCGGCGGCCGCGCTGCACCGGGATCGGGGCGGGCCGGGCCAGGACATCGCGGTCGACGTGCGCCGCACCCCGCACCGGCTGTGCCCGTTCTACGACGCCACCTGGGAACGGCTCGGAGGCTATCCGGTCCAGACCTCCTTGGAGGTCGGGAATGTGACCGGCCTGACCTTCTTCCGCACGGCCGACGATCGGTGGGTGCTTCCGCAGGCGTTCTACGCCGGTCTCCGGCTCAAAGCGCAAGAATTGCTGGACGCTCCGTTGACGTACGAGCCCGTCGCCAGGGCCATCGCCAGGTGGAAGGGGCGGGACCTCGAGGAGGCGGCCTCCGCGCTGGGCGTCCCCATGCCGCTGGTGCGGACGCTGCCCGAGCTGCTGGCGGAGTCACAGTACTCGGAAGTGCTGGCCGACCTGCCCCTGATCGAGGTCACCAGGATCGGGGACGCGCCACCGCAACCGCTCCCGCCCGCCGGCGAGCTGCCGTTCTCGGGGCTTCGGGCTCTCGGCATGGGGCATGTCATCGCGGGCGCCGGAGTGGGGAGATCGCTCGCGCTGCACGGCGCCGATGTCCTGAATCTGTGGACGCCGGGCAAGGGCGAGCACGACTACCTCTACGCCACCGCCAATGTGGGCGTCCGTTCGTCCTGGTTGGACGTGCGGGCCGACCGTGCCGAGCTCCTGCGACTGCTGCACGGCGCGGACGTGTTCTTCCACAATCGTCGTCCTTCATTCATGCGCGGCATTGGGATGACCGCGGCCGAGGCGGCGCGGCAACGCCCGGGGATCGTGTATGTGACCATTTCGCTGCACGGTCTGTCCGGCCCGTGGGCGGAGCGCCCCGGATTCGATCAGGTGGCCGGGTGCGTGTCCGGCATCATGGCGTTGCACGGTTCCCCCGATCAGCCCGCATTGCCGCCGATCATGGTGGTCAACGACTACATCGTGTCGTGGCTGTCCCAGGTCGGTGTGGTCGCCGCCTTACGGCGCCGGGCGACGGAAGGCGGCTCGTACCACGTGCACGTCTCGCTGACGCGAGTGGCGCTGTGGTTGTTGTCCCTCGGAATCCTGGACAAGGGGTGGGTCACACGCGTGGCCGATAAGTCGGAGGAGCACCGTTACCTCGATCCGGAGACGTTCACGGCGGAGACCGCATTGGGCCGGTACCAGGGGGTCACCGATCAGGTCTCCATGTCACACACACCGGGACGGTACGACCCCGTTCTGGTGCCGCGCGGGTCGTCGGCCCGTGAATGGCGCCATGAACCCTGAGGAAGGAAGACACATGACCACGACGGACCACGGCGAAGGCCTGCCTGTCGTTCCACATTGGATCAACGGTGCGCCGTGGGCGGGTGCCGGTGGGCGGACCGGAGATGTGTACGACCCCGCGCTGGGCACCGTCACCAAGCACGTCGCATTCGCCGAGGACACGGACGTCGAGACCGCGGTGCTGGCCGCCCGGAACGCGTTCGCGGGGTGGCGGGCGTTGTCGCTCGCCCGGCGTCAGGCCATCATGTTCCGGTTCCGTGACCTGTTGGACGAGCGCAAGGACGAACTCGCGGAGATCATCACCGCGGAGCACGGGAAGGTCCTTTCGGACGCACTGGGTGAGATCACCCGCGGCCAGGAGGTCGTGGAGTTCGCCACGGGGCTCGCACACCACCTCAAAGGCGAGTTCTCGGAGCAGGTGTCGACCGGTGTCGACGTGCACTCAATTCGCCAGCCACTCGGGGTCGTCGCGGTCGTCTCACCGTTCAACTTCCCCGCAATGGTCCCGATGTGGTTCTTCCCGGTGGCCATCGCCGCGGGGAACACCGTCGTCCTGAAGCCGAGTGAGAAGGACCCGTCGGCGGCCGTGTGGATCGCAGGGCTGTTCAAGGAGGCCGGCCTGCCGGACGGTGTGTTCAACGTCCTGCAGGGGGACAAGGTGGCGGTCGACGGCCTGCTGACCCACCCTGACGTCTGCTCGGTCTCGTTCGTCGGGTCCACCCCTATCGCCCGGTACGTCTACGAGACCGGTGCGCGCCACGGCAAGCGAGTCCAGGCGCTGGGCGGCGCGAAGAACCACATGCTGGTGCTGCCCGACGCCGATCTCGACCTGGCGGCCGACTCCGCCATCAACGCCGGATTCGGCTCCGCGGGCGAACGCTGCATGGCCATCTCCGTGATCGTCGCCGTCGAGCCGGTCGCCGACGAACTCATCGCGAGAATCACGTCGCGGATGGCGGCGCTTCGCGTGGGGGACGGCCGGCGCTCGTGTGACATGGGCCCGCTGGTGACCCGCGAGCACCGCGACCGGGTCGCGTCGTACGTCGATGTCGCGATCGAGGACGGCGCGGAGGTGGTCGTGGACGGCCGCAAGATCGAGGTGGACGGTGACGGTGACGGTTTCTGGTTCGGCCCCACACTCATCGATCGCGTCCCCACCACGTCGAGGGTCTATACCGACGAGATCTTCGGCCCGATTCTGTCCTTGGTGCGGGTTTCGGCGTTCGACGACGCGATCCGGCTGGTCAACTCCGGCCCGTATGGCAATGGCACGGCCATCTTCACCAACGACGGACGCGCCGCACGCCGATTCCAGAACGAGGTCGCGGTGGGCATGATCGGCGTCAACGTGCCCATTCCGGTGCCCGTCGCGACCTTCTCCTTCGGCGGCTGGCGGCAGAGCCTTTTCGGGGACACCAGGGCCCATGGCGCGGACGGCGTGCGGTTCTTCACCCAGCAGAAGGTGGTCACCTCCCGCTGGCCCGAGCCGCATCAGGGGGAGCTCAACCTCGGATTCCCGCGCAACGAATAGGCTTCCCGCTGAGGGCCACGGATGGCCGCGTGACAGAAGTGGCCCGGAAATTCGCCAAAGGGGCCGTACTCTTGCGTCACCGCCGTCCGTGGCCGCCTGCGGTCGCGCTATGCGCCGTATCCGCCGTCGATCCTCAGCACGGCGCCGGTGACGTAGGAGGCCTGCGGGCTGGCGAGGAAGACGACGCCTGCGGCGATTTCTTCCGGCCTGCCGTACCGCCCCAACGCCGTTGTCGGAAGGAACATGGATGCGGCCGGGCTGTCGGCGGGGTTCATCTCGGTGTCGATGAACCCGGACTGGATGACGTTGACCGTGATGCCCCGGTGGGCCAGATCGCGGGCCGCGCCCCGGCTATAGCCTTCGAGGGCCGACTTGGTGCCCGCGTAGTCGGTCATCCCGGAGAAACCCACCCGCGTTCCCACACCCGAGCTGATACTGATGATCCGCCCGCCGTCGGGCAGCAGCGGGAACGCCGCCCGGATCGCGGCCACCACACTGGTGTAGTTGACGGCGAGCTGGCGGTCCAAAGCGGACTCGTCGGCGAGCTCGCTGTCGATCGGGGCAGCGACGGTCACGCCCGCATTGTTCACCAGAATATCCAGCTTTCCGAACTCCTGGACCACGCTGTGGATCAGGCCCGCCGCCTGCGTCGCATCCGCCTGATCCGCCTGGAAGGCCGCCGCGCGCACCCCCCTCGCCTCCAGGTCGGCGACCACGGTCTTGGCCCGATCCGGCGAGGACGAGTAGCTGATCGCGACATCGGCTCCCTCGTCAGCCAGCGCCAGCGCCGACGCCGCCCCGATGCCCCGCGATCCGCCGGTCACGATCGCGACCTTGTTGTCCAGCTTTCCCATGTGTGCTTCCCACTTCCCTAGGTGCGACGCGCGGTGGAATTCTTGACCGCTCGGTCCACCATAAGCATGGTGGACCGAGCGGTCAAGAATCTCTATCCTGGTGCACATGGCACGTCCGCGATCGTTCGACGAGAAGCAGGTGCTCAACGCCGTCCGTGATCAGTTCTGGGACGCCGGCTACGCCGCGACTTCGCTGGAAGACCTGATGCGGGTCAGCGGGCTGGGCAAAGGCAGCCTCTATGCGGCGTTCGGCGACAAGCGTCAGCTCTTCCTGCGGGCGTTGCGCGGCTACACCGAGGACAGCCATGGTGCTCTTCGGGAAGCCCTCGCCGAGGCACCACGGGCCGTGGACGCGCTACGCATGCTCCTCGAGGCACCGATCGACGACCCGACCGACGCTGGCACACGGCGTGGCTGCCTGATGGCCAACAGCACCTGCGAGCTCGGTAGTGCCGATCCGGAGGTTCTCGCCCACGCCCACCGCACCTACGAGACGTCCACCGCGCTGATCGGTGACTGCGTCGCCCGCGCCCAGCGCGAGGGCGACCTGCCGGCCGACACGGATCCGATCGCGCTGGCGCGGGCTCTCCTGGCCGCGCAACAAGGGATCGTGTTCATGAGCCGGACCGGATTGGACACGGCCACACTCACCGCCACAGCCCGATCGCTCGCGGCTCAACTCCTGCCGGACCACTGAATGCCGGGCGAGCTAGAAGTCCGAATCGGAACGGTGTCGTTGGTGGAGCACGTCGAGGGCGTGCTGGTATTCCCCGGCGTCGATTTCCCCGCGGGCGAATCGGTCGGCGAGTAGCTGCTCGGGAGTCGGGCGTGCCTCGACGCTGTTCTGCGGTCGGCGGCCGAGGTAGCGGACCAGCGCGACGGCTCCGGCGATGATCACTGCCCAGAACACGATGGTACTGACGGTCATGAGTGCGTAGCCCCAGCCGCTCATTCCGTTGCCGTACCAGTACATCATGACGAATTCTCCTGACGCTCCTGGGAAAGGATGTCACTGAGCCTGGTGCTCCTGGCTGCTCATGGTGATGGGACAAGGTCGCCAAGGGCGGAGCACAAAGTCCTGAGCAGGCGGGGTCAGATCCCGTCAGGAGCCTGCGATTGGGGTCGGCGTGACCGGACGGGGCTCCGGTGTCGAAACAACTGTGGACGCCGCGGGTAGGCGGAGGCGTTTGAGGGCGAGTGCGTTGAGCGCGACGATCAGGCTGGAGCCGGACATCGACAGGGCGGCGATCTCGGGGCGGAGCATCAGCCCGAAGGCGGGGACGAAGACACCGGCCGCGATGGGGAGGGCGACGGCGTTGTAGCCGATGGCCCAGCCCAGGTTCTGCCGCATTTTGCGCAGGGTCCCTCGGCCGATGCGCAGGGCCGTGGGGACGTCGAGGGGGTCGGAGCGCATGAGGACGACGTCGGCGGTTTCGATGGCGACGTCGGTGCCGGCGCCGATCGCGATGCCGAGATCGGCCTGGGCGAGCGCGGGGGCGTCATTGACGCCGTCGCCGACCATCGCGACCGTGCGGCCCGTCTGCTGGAGTTCGGCGATCTTTGCGGCCTTGTCGCCAGGGAGCACCTCGGCGATGACCGTGTCGATGCCGAGCTGGTGGGCGATGCGGTCGGCGGTGGCCTGGTTGTCGCCGGTGAGCATGACGACCTCGACACCGAGGTCGTGCAGCGCGGCGACCGCGGCGGGGGAGGTGTCGCGGGGCGCGTCGGCGATCCCGATCACGGCCGCGGCGGTGCCGTCGACGGCGGCCAGTACGGCGGTGCGGCCCGTCGCCGCGAGTTCGTCCCGGCGGGCGGCCAGCGGCCCCAGGTCGATGCCTTCCCGATCGAGCAGGCGCCGATTGCCGACCACCACCCGGTGCCCGCCGACCTGGCCGATGGCGCCGTGACCGGGCACGTTCTCGAAGCGCTCGACCCGGGCGCCGGCGAGGCCGCGCGCGTCGGCGTGCCGGACGATCGCTTCGGCCAGTGGGTGTTCGGACTCGCGTTCCACCGCCGCGACCAGCCGGAGCTGGTCGGAGTCGGCGGTGATCACGTCGGTGACCTCGGGTTCGCCCTTGGTCAGGGTGCCGGTCTTGTCCATCACGACGACCTGGATGTGGGCGGAGGTTTCCAGCGCCATGGCGTTCTTGAACAGCACACCCCGCTTGGCGCCGAGCCCGGTACCAACCATGATCGCCGTCGGGGTCGCGAGCCCGAGCGCGTCGGGGCAGGTGATGACGACGACGGTGATGGCGAACAAGATCGCGGTGGCGAAAGTGCTCCCTGTGGCCAGCCACACCGCCAGCGTCGCGGCACCGCCGAGGAGCGCGACCAGCACGAGCCAGAACGCGGCCCGGTCGGCCAGCCGCTGCCCGGGTGCCTTGGAGTTCTGGGCTTCCTGCACCAGTTTCACGATCTGTGCCAGCGCTGTGTCGGAACCGACCTTCGTCGCGCGGACCCGCAGTGTGCCGTTGGCGTTGATGGTCGCGCCGATCACCTGCGCGCCGGGAGCCTTGTGCACCGGCAGGCTTTCGCCGGTGACCATCGACTCGTCGACCTCGCTCTCGCCGTCCTCGACCACACCGTCGACGGCGATCTTGGCGCCCGGCCGCACCAGCAGCAGGTCACCTTGCGCGACCTCGGCGGTGGGGACCTCGACCTCCTCGCCGTCGCGCAGCACGACGGCCTTGGGCGGGGCGAGATCGAGCAGGGCGCGGATCGCGTCGTTCGCGCCGCCGCGGGCGCGCATCTCGAACCAATGCCCGAGCAGCACGAACGCGGCGAGCACGGTGGCGGCCTCGTAGAACACGTCACCGCCACCGGTGAGCGTGATCACCAGCGAATACAGCCACCCGGCACCGACCGCGACCGCGACCAGCACCATCATGTCCAGCGTCCGGGCCCGCAGCGCGCGGACGGCGCCGTCGAAGAAGATCCAGCACGAATAGAAGATCACCGGCAGGCTCAGCACCAGCGACCACACGTCCGGCCGCGAGCCGAACGGCACCGGCAGGTTCAGCCCGAACACGTCGGTCCCGATCGGGGACCACAGCAGGATGGGGATCGAGAACACCAGCGCCACCAGGAACCGGTTGCGTATGTCGGCGACCATGGCCGCCATCGACATCCCCGCGTGCCCGCCGTGCCCCATCGCCTCCTGCGGCGAGCGGACCGTCTCGCCGGGTTCGGCCAGCGGATCGCAGATGTGGTGCGGCACCGATTGGCCGGCGCAGTGGTAGCCGCACTCGATGACCCACTGCCGCAGCTGTGACACCGACGTGCGCGCCGGGTCGAACGTCACCGTCGCCGTCTGGGCAACCGGATTCGTCTCGACCCCCAGGACGCCCGCCTGGCGCCGCAGCCGGGCATTGACCACGTTCTGCTCCGACATCCGCAGCAGCCCGCCGACGTCGAGGATCACGGTCGTGTGAGCGGCGGCGCTGGTGTGATCAGGCATCGCGTCCGCCTTCCTGGGCCATTGCTGTGATCACGGGGCCGATCTGCCGGGGGTCCGCGCGGCGATGAGGTAGGCAGTGCCCAGTATGCGACCCACGCCACGCCGGCGCACTGTCGAATCCGGATCGTCCCGCCGGCGGCGCAGCCTGTCGAGCGGTGGCACCAGGTAGGTGACGTCGTAGAAGACCAGGTCCTCGACCAGCAGACCGGCACCGCTGAGCTTGTGGCGCAGGCGTCGCGCCGGGAGAGCGCGGATCCCGGTGCGCCGTGCGCCGTGCCGGTGCTGCGGCGGCACGCCCAGCGCCGCTTCGACCCGCCCGAGCACGCGGCGCGCGGGCCAGTACAGGCCCCATTCGACCAGCCGGTACGGGCTCAGCGGATTGAGCATCGTCACCACCGCTACGCCGCCGGGGCGCAGCACCCGGGTGATTTCCGGCAATGCGCGGTCCACATTGACGTACTCCAGTACGCCGGTCGCGAGCACGACATCGAAGCAGGCATCGGGAAACGGCATCTTCTCGACGCTGCCGAGCGACACCCGCACATCCTCCCGGTGCCCGACCTTCGCCGTCACCGCATCGATCATCGCGACGGACTGATCGCACGCGGTGATGGAAAACGCGTCGGGTCGCGTCCGCACCAGGTGCTCGACCAGCATGCCGGGCCCGCACCCCACGTCCAGCAGTTCGCCGCCCGGGCAGCCCGCCAGCACGCTGTCCACCGCATGAAACCGGGACCGGTAGTACCGCGCGGGCGTGCCGCCGCCGCTGTGCGCCGCCGCGTACTCGGACACTTCGGGTGAGCCGGCGAATTGCGCCGTGACGGCGTCGGCCCGGCTTGGTGTTTTCGTGTGGGTGCGCGACATCGGCGCCTCCTGCGGTCCATTTCGCCACCTACTACCCGTCGTAAGACGAAGCCGGATAGTAGATCGTTACCGCAGGTGTCCCGTACCTACTATTCGCGTTAGAAGTTCCTTTTTGTTCAGGGACAAGCGACGATCACCGCGGCGACGGCGGAGGTGGCCGCGACGGTGACGGGGAGGAGTGCCGCGGCGAGTCCTGCCGCGCCACATCCGATGAGCCGGCGCACACGGCCCGGTGGCCGGGTGCCGCGATCCAGGCGGGCGAGGCGCGGTGGAACGGCGTCACGGGCTATGGCCAGGGCGGTTCCGGGCGCGCCACGCTCGGACATGCACAGCAGCGCGGCCCGAACGGCGGCGTGGCCGTGTGCGCGGGTGGCGGTCACGTCGGCGGCGATCTCGACCAGCTCGCGGAGCGCCACGGGAGCCTGCTGGAACACGGGTAGCACGGGGAACGCCGCGCGCAGGGCGTCGGCGGCGGCGAGCAGTTGGTGGTGCCGTCCCGTGAGGTGGGCGCGTTCGTGGGTGAGCACGGCGGCCACGCTCTCGCCGGAGAGGTGCCGGTGCAGTCCCTCGGTCGCGACGATGACGCCGCGACGGCCGCCGATGCTGAACGCCAGCGGGCGCTCGTGTGCCACCCACAACGTCGCGGGCGACCCGCCATCGGAGCGTCCCGCCAGGCGCAGCGTGGCCAGGTGATCCTGGCGCGTCCTCGCCCGGCGCCGGATGCCACGGACGGCGACGACGGCCAGCCGGACGGCGAGCGTGACAACCGCGAGCACGCCCACCAGGCCACCGAACTCCTCGGTCTCGGGGGAGGCCCCGTGCTGGATGGTGCTCCAGCAGTGGTGCACCGAGACCAGCAGCACGCCGACGTCACCGTGGCTGGGCAGCAGGAGCAGCACCACGCCGGTCACGACGGCGATGAGGACGCCGAACATCGACAGCAACCACGCCACGATGAGGACGGCGGGATCATGCCGCCGCAGGTCGGCGACCGACAGCCGCCGCGGAACCGCCCACGCCGCGGCAAGCGCGCCGAGGAGCAGGGCGAACGCGGCGATCATCTCCGGCGCGCTTTCCGGCGCAGGCCCTTGCGGAGCGCCTCGGACTCTTCCGCAGACGTGGATTGGGCGAAATGCAGCAACACGGCTTCGGGATCGGTGGAGGACTCCAGAATGTCGCGCAGGGCGCGGGCCGCGGCTTCCTCATGGCCGATGGCGGCCTGGTAGATGAAGGCTTTGCCGGTCAGTTCGCGTTCGACCCAGCCCTTGCGGTGCAGGTTGTTCAGCACCGTCAGCACGGTCGTGTACGCCAGCTGCCGTGGGGTGCTC
Source organism: Amycolatopsis sp. GM8 (assembly GCF_021653975.1). GTDB lineage: Bacteria > Actinomycetota > Actinomycetes > Mycobacteriales > Pseudonocardiaceae > Amycolatopsis_E. Next base: position 39,685 of record NZ_JAJKFK010000006.1, read on the forward strand.
ATCCGCTCGAGCACCCCACGGACCTTCAGCGGCTCCGCCGAATTCCACAGCACGGCCATCACCGCGGATTCCAGGTCACCGAGACCGAACACCCCAGCTCCTTGCTCCCCGCGATCGCCGTCAGCAGAACATCGCGACACAGGGCCGCGGCGTTTCACATCGTGGTGAGCAGTTGCCGCATCTCGGTGATCTCGGCGGTCTGGCCGTCGATGATCCGCTGGGCCAGTGCCTTCGCATCGGTGCTGGAGCCTTGCGCCAGCTCGGTCCTGGCCATCTCGATGGCACCCTGGTGATGCTGGACCATCAGCTGCAGGAACAGCGTGTCGAACGCGAGGCCGCCGGCCTGCCGCAGTTTCTCCATGTCGGTGTCGGTCATCATGCCGGTCATCGAGCCGTGGTTCATGCCCGGCATGGCGCTCTCGCCCCATTGTGCGAGCCAGGTTTGCATCTGCTGGATCTCCGGGTCCTGCGCGCTCTGGATCCGGCCGGCCAGGTCCTTGACCTTGGCGTTGGTGCTGCGCGACGCGGCGAGCCCGGCCATTTCGATGGCCTGCTGGTGGTGCGGGATCATCGCCTGCGCGAAGGTGACGTCGGCGGTGTTGTGGGCCGACGCGGGCGCGGGGCTGCTGCTCATCATGCCCATGCCGTTGTGCGAGGAGTCGCCGGTGCCGCACCCCGCGAGGATGAGGCCGATGGACATGGCGATACCCAGAATTGTCTTGTTCACGATGTTTCCTTCGATGTCGTGTGTGGTTGTGAGCAAGGCGAAACGGCACCCGGAGGCGCCGCGCACCACGTCACAGCCGCAACACGCACATCGAAGTGAGCAGGGACCGGCCACCCGGACCGGCCCGGTGGTCAGGCGCGCGGGCGCGTGCCCGGACGCGTGGCGCGCGATGCCCGGCCGCGAGCAGGGCGACGCCCAGGAGCAGCAGAAGAAGCAGGAGCGCGCCGAAGGTGAGCTGTCCGAGCACGGCGAGGCATTGGTGCAGCATCGCGGCCATGTCGTGATCGTCCGTCTGTGGCGCTGCGGACAATGTCGGTGCCGGCTCGGCGGTCATCGCGGACATGGTGCCGTGAGTCATGGAATCGCGCTCGGCCGGCGCGTGGTGCATCGCGATCAGGCCCAGCGCGAGGACTGTGAGCAGCAGCCAGTGCGTCACCTGGTGGCGGGTGGCGCTGCTCATGGTCATACGGTAACCGGCGCCGCGGTGAAACGGCGGTGCGGTTTCAGGCCGTCAGCGCGTCGAGGGCGGCCTGGATGCGGCGGGTGGCTTCGTCGGCGATCGGTTGCAGGTCATCGACCTCGGGCACGGCGACCATGATCTGCGGATCCAGTGCCTGCACCAGGGTGCGCCCGCCGCCGGCGTCGCGGACGACGACGTTGCACGGCAGCAATAAGCCGATCTCGCGCTGCACATCCAGCGCCCGGTGGGCGAGTTGGGGGTTGCAGGCGCCCAGGATGACGTAGGGCTCGATGTCCTGCCCGAGCTTGGCTTTGAGGGTGGCCCGGACGTCGATCTCGGTCAGCGTGCCGAAGCCCTGCTCCAGCAGCGCCTGTTTGACCTTCGGCACCGCCTGCTCGTAGGGATCCTTCAGCGTGATCGTGCGGGCATAGTCCATAGTGGCCGCTCCTTGAGATGCGTCGTGTAAAGGCTAGTGCGGACCGGCCCTATCGGCCGAGGATGCGTGGACCGTCAGGCGGGGGAGTCGGCGGTGTCGGCGGTGTCGAGGGCGTCGGCGAACTCGCAGAAGGCGTCGTAGGCGCGGGCGCCGTGGATCGTGGCGGGGCCGCCGTGCATGAGGAAGGCGACGCCGATGGCCTCGGCGGCTTCCTGGCGGGTGGCGCCGGCGCGCGCGGCGGCCTGGCCGTGTGAGGCGATGCAGCCGTCACAGCCTTCGACGACGCCGATGGCGAGGGCGATGAGTTCCTTGGTCCGGCGCGGGAGTTCACCGTCGGCGAAGGCGGCGTTCGAGAGCTCACCGAAGCCGCGGTACACGTCCGGGATGGCTTGCCGCAGTTGGCGATGCAGCGGTGCGAGTTCGTGAAGGACTGTCTTGCCGTGGTCGGAGGCCTGTGCGGTCGCGGTCATCGTTTCGTCCCTTGAGGTCTGACGGATATCCCCCCGGGGGGATCTGAGTCCACCGTACCAGATCCCCCCGGGGGGATATGATGATCGTGCTCGGCGAAGGGATCGCCGGCGAACAGGAGGAAGCAGATGCGGCTCGAACCGGACGACGTCAAGACGGTCATCACGCGGCTGAAGAGGGCCAACGGCCACCTCGCGTCGGTGATCCGGATGCTCGAAGCTGGTGCCGAGTGCGAGGAGGCCCTCACCCAGCTGGCCGCTGTCAACAAGGCCATCGGCCGTGGCGCCTACGCCCTCGTCGCCACCGGGCTCCAGCAATGCCTGGAGGAAGGCGGACCGGACAGCGTGGATGTCAAGAAGCTCGAAAAGGTGTTCCTCGCACTGGCCTGACATTCCGCGGGCATCGGGGGGTAGATCCATCAAGCTGTATTGATGTACTGTCGGGCGGTGGCATCGACCGTGACGTCCGAGCCGCCGCCCTTCGTACGGCTGGCGGGTGATCCGCTGCGCTGGCGCTTGTTACGCGAGTTGGTGGGCGGCGATCGGCGTGTCCGTGAGTTGGTCGAGGCGGTCGGACAGCCGCAGAGTCTGGTCTCCTACCACCTGGGGCGGCTGCGTGCCGCCGGATTGGTCACGGGACGGCGCAGCAGTTTCGACGGGCGCGACACCTATTACCACCTCGATCTCGACCGCTGCGCGCAAGCCCTGACGGACACGGGTACCGCGCTGCATCCCGGCTTGCGGCTCGAACCCGCCGCGCCGCCGTCTCCGGTGGCGCGCTGGCGGGTGTTGTTTCTGTGCACGGGAAACAGTGGCCGGTCGCCGATGGCCGAGGCTTTGCTGCGGCACCGGACCGGCGACCGCGTCGAGGTGGCGAGTGCGGGCAGCCAGCCGAAACCGTTACACCCCAACGCGGTGCGGGTGATGTCCGAATACGGCATCACCCTGAGCCATGATCCGACCAATGTGGACACTCTGCGGCGACGGCGGTTCCATGTGGTGGTCAGTCTCTGCGACCGGGTGCGCGAAGTCTGCCCGGAATTCCCCAGCCACCCCAGGCTGATCCACTGGAGCATGCCCGATCCCGCCGCGCAGGACGGCGGTGCCGTCTCGGCCTACCGCCACACGGCGGCGGAACTGGACGGCCGGATTCGTTACCTGACAGCGAGTCTCACCGAGGCGCCCGCATTCGAGAAGACGGGGTGATGTGAATTGACAGCCGACCTGGCGGAGTTGGTCAGTGTGCGGTACCTGGTCGACGATGTCGGCGCCGCGATCGACTTCTACACCCGGCAGCTGGGGTTCGCCGTGCGGATGAGCGCCGCACCGGCGTTCGCCGACGTGACCCGCGGTCACCTGAGGCTGCTGCTGTCCGGCCCGGCGAGTTCCGCCGGGCGGGCAATGCCCGATGGCACCAAGCCAGGGCCCGGCGGCTGGAACCGTATCCACCTGATCGTCGGCGACATCGCCGCCGAAGTGACCCGGCTGCGCGCGGCCGGGGTGCCCTTTCGTAGCGACATCGTGACCGGTCCGGGTGGTCAGCAGATCGTGCTCGACGATCCCTCCGGTAACCCGGTGGAACTGTTCCAGCCCGCGGGCCGATGACGCCGGAGTCCATTTCGGACACGGCGCGGCCGGGTCTCGGGACGGTGGTGCTGGAGTGGGGCCGGATCGGGTGTATCGGCTTCGGCGGGCCGCCCACGCACATCGCGTTGTTGCGCCAGTTGTGCGTGCGGCGGCGGAAATGGTTGGCGGAGCGGGAGTTCGAGGACGCCATCGCCGCCTGCAACCTGCTGCCCGGTCCGGCGTCCACGCAGTTGGCGATCTTCTGCGCGTGGCAGGTGCGCGGCCGCATTGGGGCGCTGGTGGGCGGGGTCGCGTTCATCGTGCCCGGCCTGATCGTGATCCTGGCGCTGTCCGCGCTGTTCCTGACCGGCACCCCGCCGGCCTGGGTGCGGGGCGCGGGTGCCGGGGCGGGGGCCGCCGTCGCCGCGGTCGCGGTGCACGCCGGCGCCGGCCTGGTCCCGGCGAGCTGGCGGCAGAGCGCGCGTCGGGTGCGCTGGATCGCGTATCTGGTCGCGGGGATCGCCGCCGCGGCGCTGCTCGGGCCGTGGCTGGTGCTGGTGCTGCTCGCGTGCGGCGCGATCGAACTGGTCGTGCGCCGCGCCGGGCGGCCGGGCGCGGCGTTCGGTGTGGCGCCGGTGATGGTCCCGGGCAAGACGCTCGCCGTCGGAGCGCTGGGGGCCGGGGTGCTGGCGTCGGTGGCGTGGGTGGCGATCAAGGTCGGTGCGCTGTCCTACGGCGGCGGGTTCGTGATCATCCCGCTGATGCGCGCCGACGCGGTGGACCACTACCACTGGATGACCGGCGGGCAGTTCCTCAATGCCGTCGCGCTGGGCCAGATCACCCCCGGCCCAGTGGTCCAGACCGTTGCCGTGGTCGGGTATGCCGCCGCCGGGCTGGCCGGCGGGGTGCTGGCGTCGGTGATCGCGTTCAGCCCGTCGTTCGCGTTCGTCCTGCTGGGCGCCCGGCATTTCGACCGGCTGCGCGGTAACCCGAACGTCCGGGCGTTCCTCGACGGTGCCGGGCCGGCCGCGATCGGCGCGATCTTCGGATCGGCCGTCCCGCTGGCGTTGACGCTGACCCAGCCCTGGCAGTTCGCAGTCCTCGGCGGCGCGCTCGTGGTGCTACTGGCCCTGCGCCGGGGCGTGGTGCTCACACTACTGGCCGCCGCCGCGGCCGGGACCGGGCTCGCACTGGCCGGGGTGGCGATCCCGCAGTAATCGTGGCCGGCAACTGAGGAGATCCGTGCCGAGCACGAACCGGTCCGGGTGCTGACGTCCGTCCATTCCGGACAAGGGCCGCCGTTGCCGGAGAGGACGAGGTCGAGCAGTCGCTAAAGATGTCTACCTGCGACTGCGGGTGTTTGCCGAGCAGGTCTTCGACGACGTCGTGCTGCCGACCGGGCTTGACCCGGCGGGAGACGCCGGCGTGGCACCAGATGACGGTGGTGTGTGGGTGTCGGGCCAGCATCCGGTCGAGCCGGCGTGACGCACTGCGACGGGACAACACTGGTCGGCGGCGAAGGCGAGCTGGACGTGATCCACGGCGACCTGGCCGGCGGGATCGAAATCGCACAACTTCGCCGCGAACCGAAGTCCACCACGTGCACATGGGCGTTGCGGTTCAGGATGCGGCGGGGGCGAGTACGCGCCGCGCCGGTGTGTTTCTGGACAGTGGTTGCAGGGGGAGTTCGGGTGTGGCCGACATCGCTTCGAGGTGGTGCAACAGGATTCCCTCACGCAGGGCCCATGGGCAGATCTCGACGGACTTCAGGTCGAGCGCGGACATCGTCACCTCGGCGACCAGCGCGCCGGCCACGACCTGTCTGGCGCGGGGGCCGGAAACGCCCTTGAGCTTGGCGCGTTTCTTGGTGCCGGTGGCGGCGAGCCGGGGAATCTGGCCGCGCAGGTCGGCCAGGGACAGTTCCCGTCGCGCGAACGGGCCTTTTCGCTGGGGCGGCGCGCCGGTGATCCTGGCCAGCTGCTTGAACGTCTTCGAGGTGGCCACCACTCGTCGTGGCGTGCCTTCCCAGCGTAGCCGGTCGAGCACCTCGGACAGGGTGTCGCGGACGTGCCGGCGCAAGACTTTCATCTCGCGGCGGCCGGGCGGATCGGTGGTCAGCAGTTCCCGGGTCAGCCGGCCCGCGCCCAGCGGCAGCGAGACGGCGAGTTCCGGTTCCACGTCGCGGCCGAGTACGAGTTCCATGGAGCCGCCGCCGATGTCGATGAGCAGCAGGTGGCCCGAAGACCAGCCGTACCAACGATGTGCGGCGAAGTAGGTCAGGCGCGCTTCCTGTTCCCCGGACAGGTGCTGTGGCCGGATCCCTGACTCGGCTTCGATCAGGTCGATGACCTCGGCACGGTTGGCGGCGTCCCGGATCGCCGCCGTGACGAACGGGTACAACTGTTCCACTCCGAGCCGGGTGGCCGCTTCGACCGAGCGCCGGACCGCCGCCGCGGCGCGTTGTGCACCACGCTCGCTGAGGGTCCCGTCGGGCTCCAGTTCCTCACCGAGCCGGGTGGGCTCCTTCACCGCGTGCGCCGGCAGGGGAGGAGCCCCGGCGGCGACGTCGATGACCTGAAGCTGGGCAGAGTTGGACCCGATGTCCAGTGCGGCTATACGCATGGAGAGTCGAGTACCCCTGTTGCCGACCTCTGACACGTGGCGGCGCATCGCGGAAAGGCTGGCGGTGGCAGGTGCGGATGGGGTGACTCCCGGAAGTGGGAGATGTCATACGGCATCCAGGTAACCGATGGAGTCGGGGAGCTCCGGCTCGGTCCCCACCGTGCCCGACCTCGCTTCGCCGGTCGGCAAGTGGCGGAGCGGGCGTCGTGGTGTTCCTGCTGTGGGACGTGCTGGCCCACGCCTGGGAGCCGATCGATTCGGCGTTGAGCCACGACCAGGGCGGCGAGGCGCTTGGCAACGGGGTTGTCCTTGCGATCACTGTCGGGGTGGGACTGCTCGGACTGGTCCACTTCGACCGGGCGGCCGCAGGACGCGAACGGCGAGCGTCCGGGCCCGACGCCACCGTCACCCTCGCCGGCGCCTGAGCCGGCGTCCTCGGGTTCGATCGGACGACTGGTCCAGAGTGGACGATGCTGCGGTCGAGGCGACGTGCCAACAGATCCGGCGGTCGAGTCGGCGCATGGTGAGGCCCGCGCCGTATCGGAATGCGCACCGATCCGGTTATCCTGCTGCCGTGAAGTTGAGTGATGACGAAGAGCGGAAACTGGCCGGGCTGGAGCGTGCGCTGAGCGCAGCCGACCCGGTGCTCGACCGTCGCCTCAGCGGGATGCGACAGGCGGGGCCGGCCTCACTGCACGTGGTGCTGGCGCTGACCGCGGCGGTGGCGGTGGGTGTTTCACTGGTCGCCTTCGGCGACCTGCGCGGGATGACCGCATGCCTGATCGCTGGGCTGGTGCTCACCGCCGTCCTGCCCGTGGTGGCCATCGTGTGGTGGGCGCGGCGGTACTACTGCCGCTACTGCGCGGGAAAATGGCCGGCTCTGGGAAGCGATTGCCCGCGTTGTGAACGTCCGATTCGTACCGGTTGACCGACCGGCCAATTGCTTGGCATGTGAACATCTGCTCCCGGTACTAGCCTGAAATCTGCCCACACCTGATGAGTGTGTCCGGTAAAACGCCGGTCAGCCTGGTGAAAGGAGTGGCTGATGGTACATACAGAAACAGGAGCCTCCGTTGTAACTCCTGACACGCGGCAGACAGAACCCGCCCCGAACATCGCTGATCCGGCGCCGCTCGGCCTGGCCGGATTCGCGATGACGACCTTCGTACTCAGCGTTTTCAACGCCAAGCTCGTCACCAATGTGACTCTGGAAGCCGTCGTGCTCCCGCTCGCACTGTTCTACGGCGGAATCGCCCAATTGCTGGCAGGTATGTGGGAATTCCGCAAGGGCAACACCTTCGGGGCCCTCGCCTTCAGTTCGTTCGGCGCGTTCTGGCTGTCATATGCGGCATATGTGAAGTTTGTTGTGCCCGCGCTCGGCGGCGGCGCGGCTACCGCGACCGGTTTGTACCTGCTGGCCTGGACGATTTTCACCGCGTACATGACGATCGCGGCCGCCCGGGTGAATGGCGCCGTGCTGGGCGTATTCGTGTTCCTGACGCTCACCTTCCTGTTCCTGACGATCGGGGCTTACTCCGGCCAGGCGATGATGGACAAGGTGGGTGGCTGGCTCGGCCTGGTCACCGCGGTGGCCGCGTGGTATGCCTCTTTTGCCGGCGTCACGAATTTCACGTGGAAACGGACTGTTCTTCCGGTCTTCCCGCTTTCGTCAGCACCGCATCACTGACATATCACTGAACCTGACCGGGCAGGCCGCATAACCGCGGTCTGCCCGTGTTGCTTTTGCCGGAAAGAGGGATTGTTATGACCGTCGAGCGAGAGATTCCGTTGTCCGAGGCGGAGATTGCGGTGCATTGGCGTGAAGAAGGCTATTTCTCGCCGCCGCCGAAGTTCATCGGGCAGGCCAACGCATCCGATCCGTCCATTGTGGATCGATATGCGGAGGACAGGTTCCCGGACTGTTTCACCGAGTACGCCGAGCTGCTCAGCTGGGACTCCTACTGGCACACGGTCCTGGACACGAGCGACCCGCCGTTCTGGAAGTGGTTCACCGGCGGCAGGCTCAACGCCTCCTACAACTGCGTGGACCGGCACCTGGCCAAGGACCGCAACAAGGCCGCGTTGATCTGGGTTGCCGAGCCGGAGAACGAGCCGGACGCGGTCATCACCTATCAGGAGCTGTACCGGCGAGTCAACGAGTTCGCCGCGCTGCTACGGGACTACTGTGGCGTGCGTACCGGCGACCGGGTCACTTTCCACCTGCCGATGGTGCCCGAACTGCCGGTCGCCATGCTCGCGTGTGCCCGGCTCGGTGCGATCCATTCGGAGGTGTTCGGCGGGTTCTCCGGTACCGCCTGCGGTGGCCGGATGGCCGACTCGGGCAGCCGGATTCTGGTGACCATGGATGGCTACTACCGCAACGGCCAGCTGGCCGACCACAAGGCCAAAGCCGACGAAGCCGTTGCCGAGGCGGCGAAACAGGGCCAGCAGGTCGACAAGGTCCTCGTCTTCCGCCGGCACCGGGACCGCTACAGCTCGCCCACACCGATGGTCGAGGGCCGCGACGTGTTCGTCGATGACATATTGCCCGAATTCCGCGGCCGGGTGGTCGAACCCGTCTCGATGCCGGCCGAGGCTCCGTTGTTTCTGATGTACACCAGCGGGACCACGGGGAAACCGAAGGGCTGCCAGCATTCCACGGGTGGCTACCTGGCCTATGTGGCCGGAACTTCGAAGTACTATCAGGACATTCACCCGCAGGACACCTATTGGTGCTGTGCCGACATCGGCTGGATCACCGGGCATTCCTACATCGTCTACGGCCCGCTGGCGCTGGGCACGACGACCGTCCTGTTCGAAGGCGCACCAACCCATCCCGACGCCGGTCGTTGCTGGCGGATCGCCGAACGGCTCGGCGTGACCATCTTCCACACGGCGCCGACCACGATCCGTATGCTGCGCAAGCTCGGCCCGGAGGAGCCTGCCCGCTACAACTACCACTTCAAGCACATGACCACCGTCGGCGAGCCGATCGAGCCCGAGGTGTGGCGGTGGTACCACCGCGTCGTCGGCAAGGGCGAGGCCGTGGTCGTGGATACCTGGTGGCAGACCGAGAACGGCGGTTTCCTCGGCGCCACACTGCCCGCGCTGCAGCCCATGAAACCCGGCAGTTGCGGCCCGGGCGTGCTCGGCGTCTATCCGGTGATCTACGACGAGGACGGCAATACGGTCGAACCGGGCAGTGGCCGGGCGGGCAATATGTGCATCCGCAACCCGTGGCCGGGAATCTTCCAGACCATCTGGGGCCAGCCCGAGCGATTCGTGGACACCTACTTCCGCAAGTACTGCCGTGATCCGGAAAGCAAGGACTGGCGCGACTGGCCGTACTTCGCCGGGGACGGCGCGGTGCAGGCCGAGGACGGCTACTTCCGGATCCTCGGCCGGGTCGATGACGTGATCAATGTGGCCGGGCACCGGCTGGGCACCAAGGAACTCGAGTCCGCGAGCCTCACCGTCGAGGAGATCGCCGAGGCCGCGGCCGTGCCGGTGATCGACGAAACCAGGGGCCGGGCCGTGGAGATGTACGTCTCGCTCAAACCGGGTCAGCAGCCGGGCAAGGCGGTCGCGGACAAGGTTTCCGCGGCGATCGACCGGGAAATCGGCAAGATCGCGCGGCCGAAGCACGTGTGGATCGTGTCCGACATGCCGAAGACCCGGTCCGGGAAGATCATGCGCCGCGTGATCGCCGGCATTTCCAACTTCGCCGATGTCGGTGATGTCTCGACGCTGGCGAACCCGGAGATCGTCGACGACATCCGGCACCACGTGCAGAGCCAGAAAGTCGATCTCGGCGAGGTCCCCCGCGAGCTGTCCGCGCAGGAGGCTGACGAGATCAAGGCCTTCGGCCAGGAAGGTTGACGTCACCCACCCAGGTCATGCCCAGTTCACGCTGGCCCTGCCAGAGGCTCATCGGCGACCACGGTGCCGGGAGTGCGTTCCGTGATCGGGCTTCGCGCCGTTTTGCTGGAGCAACTCTGGGGCACACCTGCGCGTGCACCAAGGGTCACCGGCAGCGAAAGGGGGTCAGGGGTTTGAGTCCCTTAACATCCCGCTCGGCCCCTTTTTGGATCATCGGAACGCTCGCCGCGGTGCCGGCCAGTTCGGTGAGCTGAATGAAGCCGCCGGCCGATTGCTGCGGCATCCGCTCGGTCAGATGCGGTACACCTGACGCGTTGGAGCTCGCCCGGTCCGGCCAGACCGGGTTGTCCCAAATCGAGTTCGGTACGCCGAGCCTGTGCCAAGCGGAACCGGCTCTCTCCGGTTGCTCACATGCCGTCTGGAGGCTTTCGGTCGGATATCGGCGCATCGCGGTAAGGCGGGCGGGGTAGGCGGGTCGGTGATCCCGTCCACGGAGCCTGCCTACCCCGCGATGCTGCCGCCGCGGGTCCGGGGACGGCGCCCGAGCGCGCCGCCGGCGGGGAACCGGTCGGCGGCCCGCCGGCCGCGTCAGCGTCGCACGGGGGAACGCGACGCGGACGGGCCGGCGGCCCGTGGACGGATCACTTGGTGGCGATCGTCTGTCCGATCAGGATCAAATTGGCGTTGGGGATGTACCGCGAGTTCAGCTGCTGCAGGTGCTGCCAGCCACCGGACACACTCAACTTCTGCGCGATGCCCGACAGGGTGTCGCCCGCGACGACGGTGTAGTCGCCGTTGGGGTTCGATCCGGTCGCAGCGGCCGGGGCCGTTTTCCTCGGCTGCGCCTTCGCTTCGTGTTTCTTGGGCTGCGCCTTCACGCCGGGCTTGCTCGGCCGGGACTTGACGGCCGGGGCCTCCGGCGCGGCGGCACCGCCGCCCTGCCCGCCGAAGAACGAGAACTGGCCGGGGCCCGAGCCGGTGCCGCATTCCCACGGCGCCGAACCCTGCTTCGCATAGATCCGGTCCGCGACGATCTGCTGCTGAGCCGCGGTGGCCCTGTCCGCGGTGGGCGCGAACTGCCCGCCGCCGTTGGCCAGCCAGGTGCCGGTCACGATCTGGAACAGACCGGCGGGCCGGCCGGCGCGCTGCCCGGCCGCGGTGTTGTTGACCGCGGCCGGGTTGCCGCCGCTTTCGCACCTGACCAGTCCGGACTGTCCGGGGAATGCGTTGGCCGTGCCGGCTCCGGCAAGGCCGATGCCGCCGAGTGTCGCGCCCGCGATGGCCGCGGTCGCACCGGTCCGCTTGAGGACCGTTTTCGTTTTACTGGGCTTGCTGTGACGTCCCACGGGGGTGGGGCTCCTTCTCACTCACACCGCGCGGTCGTCTCCATGCCTGGGGAGGCCGCGGAGCCGGAGGTTCGCGATGGCTTGCGGCCGCTGATCCTCGGGGTAGATCGCAGGTCACCGCAAAAACGCGAGAAGATTACGAAAAAGAAACTTCCGGTGTACATAGTCCGTGGGAATGGACACAGATCATCAAATCTGGTAGTGATCAAACGACGCTTCGTGACATCGCCGGACGGCTATTCTGGCAATAGTTCTTGGCTTAACCGCAACGAAAGCTGCGTAGGCGGGCGCTGGATGAATAGTGCTTCGGCTGAGGATTGATAATTTCTCACAATGCCGAACTCGTGGCAGAAATCGCCGTGAGATACCCGGTCAGCGTCCCAGTGCTTTGTTCAGCTGGTCCTTCCAGGCCGCCACCTGCTTGGGGTCGACGGTCTCCGCTTCGAACACCTCGATGCCGGCCGCGGGGTTCTTCGCAGTGGGGATGTTCGGCAGGACCGAGGCATACCCGGACGCCCACGCGGCCTGGCCCTGCGGGGTCATCAGCCAGTTGACGAACACCTGCGCCGCGTTGGGGCTGTGCGCGGAGGACAGCACCTCGCCATACGCCGGGGTAGCGAGGGCGGGGAACTTCGTGTCGAAGGCGAAACCGGCCTTTTTGACGGGTGCGACCGCGGCCGCGGAGATCGCCAGGATGGCGTTGACCGCACCCGCTCCCAGGGCCTCGGAAGCCGGGCCGGAGCTCGCGTACAAGGTTGGGTGGAGCGCGCCGAGCCGCTGGAAGAGGTCCGGGTAGCGCTCGCTGAGCTTTCCGAAGAGCACCGTGTTCACCGAGTTCGTGTTGGGGTCGTTCATGCCGATGCGGCCCTGGTAGGTGTTGCCGGCGAAGAGCGACTCGAAGCTCGGCGGCGGGGTCTTGACGGCGTCGGTGTTCCAGGCGTAGCCCCACGGCGCGAACAACGTGATCACGCGAGTGTCGTTGTCGTAGAGCGCCTGCGTGCTCTTCGGCGTGCCGTCGGTGCTCGGCGCGGCGGTGCCACGAACGAGTTTGTCGGCCGCCACGACGTCGGGGCCGGCGATCTTCTGGAAGTAGCCGTCGCCCAGATGCTGTTCGTGCCACATCCGGTCGGTGCTCAGGAGTACGTCGACCGAGTTGATCCCCGCCTTGTGCTCCGCGTCGACGCGAGTGTCGATGTCCGGGGGCCCGTACTGGGCGATACTGATGTCGATCTTCGGGTAAGCCTTCTCGAACGCCTTTTCGACTTCGGCGTTGTGTGCCGGGCTGAGGACGGACCAGACCTGGAGCTTGCCCTCGGTGTCCGCCGCCTTGAGGACGTCCGGCCAGGCGGCCGCGGGTCCCTGTGCCGGGGCGGGCGTGTTGCCCCCGCTTCCGCTGCCGCTGCCGCTGTAGTTGCCGCATGCGGCGACAGCCAGCGGTATCACGCAGGCCAAGGCGAAGGCTCGCGTCACGCGGCTGATCACTCCGTTGTGACCTCTTGTCGTCATGTGTTCGTCTCCTGGTCGGTTGAGGCGTCGATCCGTTCGGTGAGGGGGAAGGTGCGGGTGTCGGTCACCCGCACCGTCAGGTCGACCCGGTCGCCCGGGGCGAAGGTCCGGTCCAGCGGCAGGACCAGCCGCACGTCCCGGCCCTTGAAGTCGACGTTCAGTTCCTGCTCGCTACCGAGATAGCCCACGCCCGCGACGACGCCGCCGCGGACGCGATGCACGTGATCGGACGAGTCGGCCGCGCCTGCCCGGGCGACCGTGATGCGATCGTGGCGGGCGAGCAGCTCATAGGCAGTTGCGGGTCCGTCTGGTGCGGGACCGGAGAAGTCGCAGTCGGTGCCGCTCCACCGGCCGTCCTCGCGGGTGATCACGCAGACCCGCCGGTAGCCCATCATGCGGGCAATCCGGCTGGTCGCCGGGGTGGTGAACAGCTCGTCGGGACGGCCGAGCTGGACGATCGCCCCGTCGGTCATCGCCGCGACCCGGTCGCCGACGGCCATCGCCTCGGCGAGATCGTGGGTGACGTAGACCCCGGTGAAGCGGATTTCCTCGTGCAGCCGCCGGATTTCGGATCGCAGCTGTTCGCGCAGCGCCGCGTCGAGGTTGCTCAGCGGTTCGTCGAACATCACGATCTTCGGCTCGGCGACGAGCGCCCGGGCCAGCGCGACGCGCTGCTGCTGACCGCCGCTGAGCTGGCCGGGTCGCTTGTCGAGCAGGGCGCGATCGAGGTCGACGACCTCCGCGATGGCCCCGACCCTGCGTCGTCGTTCCGCACGGGAGATCCAGCGGGATTTCAGTGGGAACGCGATGTTGTTCCAGCCGGACAGGTGCGGCCACAGCGCGTAGTTCTGGAACACCAGGCCGATGTCCCGCCGGTGGATCGGAACGGCGATCTTGCGCTGGGCGTCGAAAATCGTCTGGTCGCCGAATTCGATCACACCGGCGTTCGGGTTCTCCAGACCGGCGAGGCAGCGCAGTGTGGTGGACTTCCCGCACCCGCTCGGGCCCACCAGGACCAGCATCTCGGCCTGGGGTACCTCGAGCGACACGTCATCGATGGCCACGACGCCGGCGCGCCGCCCGAACACCTTGCGCAGGTCCTTCACTTTCAGATCGGACATCGCGGGATCAGCTCTCCTTCGGGCTGGATTGGCGACCGATCAGCAGGGCGAGCAGCACGCCGATTCCCGTGATCGCACACATGAGAAAAGCCATCACCGCGACCTGGGAGTTGCTGCCATTGGCGAACTGGTCGTACAGCACGGTGGACATGACCTGGGTCTGGCTGGACCGGACGAGGATCGACGCGCCGAATTCCTGCGCGGTCAGGATCAGGCAGATCGCGATGGCATTGCCGAGGGCGGGCCGGAGCATCGGCAACTCCAGGGTCAGGATTCGCCGCCACAGCGGGCCACCGCACGCCCCGCCCGCCTCGACCAGGTTGGTGCCCAGGGTCATCAGGCCGACGAGGACCATCCGCGTGATGAAGGGCAATGTCACGACGATGTAGACGACCACGAGCCCGGCCCCGCGGCCGTACAGGTCGAGGGGACCGTAGGTGAAGGCGAGCAGGAAACCGACTCCGAAGATCACCGCCGGGATGCCCAGCGACATGCTCACCAGTACGTCGACGAGATTGGCGATCACCTTCTGGTGGCGTCGGCGATGGAGCACTTTCGCGCAGAGATAGCCGAGAGGCACCGCGATCACGGTGGCACTGAGGGAGTAGACAAGCGTGTTGACGATGGCGTCGGTCAGTCGTGGGTTGTCGAACACCGATCGGAAGTTGTCGAGGGTGAAGTCGCTGACGACGATGTCCTTGGACCAGTAGGGCTGAAAGGCCACGATCGCAAGGCACACGATCGGCGCCGCCACCGCGAGGAGCCCGTAGACCACCAATGCGGCATGGGAAAACCAGCCGCTCTTGCTCAATGACCGTGCGGCGCCTTTCGTTCCCGTGCCGGCGAAGCGGTCCTGGTCGCGCAGCACGACGCGCTGGATGATCAGGAACACGACGCCCGCGACCACGATCGGGAGCCCGTAGGCCGCGGCGAGCGGGATGTTGGGCGGAGCCTGCGACATGCTCACGTACATGGCCGTCGACAGCACGTTGAGGTTCTGTTGGCGGCCAAGGAAAAGCGGCACCGCGAACTGCCCGAGGGCGAGCAGCATGACGGTCAGCGAAGAGTACACAATGGATGGTCGCAGCAGGGGCAGGATGATCGTGAAGAACGCGCGCAGTGGTGACGCGCCCGATGCGGCGGCCGCGTCGTAGACACCTTGGTCGAGCTGTGCGAGTGCGCTGCGGACGAAGAGATAGACGAAGCTCGTCAGGAGAGTCGCCGTCACGATCACGATGAAGGGGACCGTGTTGATGTCCAAGGGACCGGACTGGATGTCCGTCCAGAACATGACCTTGCGCAGCAACAGGTTGCCGAACCCGATGCTGGGGTTGAGCAGATACCCGAACCCGGTGACCGCGGCGAGAGCCGGCATCACCAGCGGGATGAGCGGGATGGTGCCGAGCCAGCGGTTGCGCCGGCTCAGCCCCTGCGCGCCCCAGGCGAGCAGGATTCCCAGCACCGTACTGATGACGACCGACCCGAGGGCGAGCGTGATCGTGATCTGCACGGTCCGGCCCAGCGTGCGGTCCTGGATCATCTGCCGGAACCCGATGCCCCCGCCGCTCAGCGCGGCGTCGAGGACGAAGTAGACGGGTGGCAGGCAGAGCAGGGCGACGACGCCGACGAGGATCAGCGCCGACGCCCGGCGTGCGGTCATCTGGGCGGGGCGCCGGTCGGTCAGGCTGATGCGCCGGGCCGGCACCGCGGGCCGGTGGTCGTCGCCGGTCCGGGAGTGCTCGTCGCTGGCGACACTGCCAGTGGTGTGCATCGTTTCCCCTTGACTGTCGTACTCAGTGGCCGGGGCGGCCGTGTGGCGAGAGCATAATCCAACGTTGATTGGAATGGTAGGCCGTCGTCGTGGGAAAGGCGTTCAGTGCCGAAGCGCCGTACCCGGCGGGCATTCCGCGGGATGTCGAACAGGCCGGGCGCGATGGTGACGACGCGAATCCGCGCCGACGCGAGATCGCGCGCCACGGGCAGGGGTAGCCCGGCCCTTGGGTGCCGACTAGGCTGCCTGGCTGATTTGCCCGTCGAAGGCCCACGACGGAGGCCGCATTGACGATGACGCCGCGCTCGCCGTCGACCTGGTCGTCGTCAGTGCCGAAGCGCTGCCAGGAATTGGGCGCCGTCGCCGAGCTACTCGGGTGCTCAGACCAGTTCGAGGATCGTCGCATTGGCTTGGCCGCCGCCCTCGCACATCGTCTGCAAGCCGTAGCGGATCCTGGTGTCGCGCATGTGGTGGACCATCGTGGTCATCAACCGGGCACCGGAGCCGCCCAGCGGGTGGCCCAGCGCGATCGCGCCGCCGAGTGGGTTGAGCGCCTTCGCGTCCGCCCCGAGGTCGGCCAGCCAGGCGAGCGGCACGGGCGCGAACGCTTCGTTGACCTCGAAAGTGCCGATTTCGCCGAGCTCGAGCCCGGACTTGGCAAGCGCCTTCTGTGTGGCGGGGATCGGCGCGGTCAGCATGACCACCGGGTTCGCGCCGGCGAGGACGGCGGTGTGCACCCGCGCGATCGGGGTCAGCCCGAGTTCGGCCGCCTTCTCCGAGGTGGTCATCAGCAACGCGGCCGAGCCGTCGGAGATCTGGGAGGCGTTCCCGGCGTGGATGACACCGTCCTCTTTGAACACTGTCTTCAGCTTGGCGAGCCCCTCCAGCGTGCCACCGGGACGGATGCCCTCATCCTCACTGACCACAGTGCCGTCCGGCAGCGTGACCGGGACGATCTGGCCCTCGAACCGGCCTTCGCCTCGTGCTGAGGCAGCCTTCTCGTGGCTGGCCAAGGCGAACTCGTCGAGCTGTGTACGGGAAAAGCCCCACTGCTCGGCGACCATTTCCGCGCCCAGTCCCTGGTTCGGGAAGCCCGGGCCGTAGCGGGCCTGGTAGCGCTCGCCGAGCGGATCGGCGTCACCCATCGCCGTACCCATGGGAACCCGCGTCATGGACTCGACTCCACCGGCGACGACCACGTCGTACTGGCCGGCGATGAGCCCGGCCGCGGCGAAATGCACGGCCTGCTGGGATGAACCGCATTGCCGGTCGACCGTCGTGCCCGGCACGGTCTCGGGCCAGCCCGCGGCGAGCACCGCCGTGCGCGCGATGTCGAACGTCTGCTCGCCGATCTGGCTCACGCAGCCCCAGACGACGTCGTCGACGACGGCCGGATCGATCCCGCTGCGCCCGGCCAGTGCCGTCAGCACGTGGGCCGAGAGGTCGGCCGGATGGACGGTCGAGAGGATTCCCTTCCGCCTGCCGAGCGGGGTTCGTACCGCGTCCACGATCACTGCGTCGCGCATCCGTCATCTCCTTGATGTGTGGCTTTCCAATCGCTGTTGGATTATAGTCGGCTCGGCGCTGCCCGGCGAGGTCGCGAGGCCGCACGGGTAGCGACGATGCAACTCCAGTGATGGGAAGACGATGCAAGTTCGAGAGCCTGAGCGCACCTTTCCCGCCGGATGGTTCCAGATCGGCTGGTCGTACGAAGTCGCCCGCGGTGAGGTGCGGCCGCTGCGCTTCTTCGGCCAGGACCTGGTGCTGTGCCGGTACGAGTCCGGCGACATCGGCCTTTTCGACGCCTACTGCCCGCACATGAACGCCCACATCGGGCACGGCGGGCGCACGATCGGCGAGACACTGGCTTGCCCTTACCACGGCTGGCGTTTCGACCGGTCCGGCTGCAACGCGCACATTCCCTACAGCTCGCGGGTCAGCCGCTCGCAGGGCCTGCGGGCGTGGCATGTGGCGGAGCTCGGCGGGTCCGTCATTCTGGCGTGGTACAGCCCCGACGGGGCCGGCCCGCAGTACGATCCGCCGGGCGAGGCCGAACTCCCCGGAATGGGCAAGCCCGAGTACTACCCCGTCGGGCCGGACACCGCGCGGCGGTACGCCGATCTCCCGATGCACATCGACTTCGTCACCGAGAACACAGTGGACATGAGCCACTTCAAGTTCGTGCACGAGACACCGGAGATCGGCACGATTCTGGAGCTGGACCCGGTCGACCACCGATTCCATGTCCGGTTTTCCATGCCGATGAAGCTGTATCGCCCGGACGGCGGGGGCGACATCGTGGACGCCGTGACCGAGGTGACGAACTGGGGTCTGGGCCTCATCCTCGCCCGGTTCTCCGACGGCGCCTCGCTGATCCAGGCCCAGACGCCGGTCGACGACACGCAGTGCGAGATCTTGATGACGATGGTGTTGCCGCGCAACGCATCGGGTTCCGACGCGCCGACGGGCGAACAGCTCGCCCGGTTCAAGATGGCCTGCCGGCAGGTCGAGAACGACATGGTCATCTGGACGCACCGCCGCCCGGGCGCGCAGGCGCATCTCGTCGCCGAAGAGGTCGTGCCGTTCCGGACCTTCACGAAATGGAAGAGGCAGTTCTACACCGCGCAGCCAGTTTCCGGCGCGGAAACACAGCGAGCAGTGGGCTCGGAAAGCGAGGTCGGATCGTGAATCAGGGCGAGCTCGAGGAGCGTCGCGCGGCGCTGCACGACTTCGTCGAGCGGCGGCTCGTTCCGCTCGAACGAGATCTGCCGGTCGAGGGCCTGCCCGAGGAGCCGCTGCTCAAGGAGTTGCAGTCGGAGGCCCGGTCCGGCGGATTCTGGGGCCTGTCGGCGCCGGTGGAGTTCGGCGGGCAGGGACTCGACGTCCTGGACAATGCCGTGCTGCTCGAGGAAATCATGCGCACGACCGTCAGCGGGGTCAGCGGCGGCTATTACGGCGCGGGCATCTTCGGCGGCAACCCGCCGGCGATCATCCTGTCGCACGGCACCGAGCGGCAGCGCGAGCTCTACGCGCGTCCGGTCGTCGAGGAAGGCTGTGGCTACTTCATCGCGATGAGCGAGCCCGACGCCGGATCCGACCCCGGCGGCATGATGGAGACGACGGCGACGCGGGTCGACGGCGGCTGGCTCCTCAATGGCGTCAAGGGAATGATGAGCGAGTACTTCCTGGCGCGGTTCGGGATCGTATTCGCCGTGACCGACTCGGAAAAGCGGTCACGGGGCGGAATTACGGCGTTCATCGTGAGTGCCGACAACCCCGGGGTCGCGGTCGAGGGGGACACCGGCACGATGTCCGGGAAGGTCGCGACCTGGATCCGCCTGACCGACTGCTTCGTCGCCGACGACGACGTGCTCGGGGACGTCGGCCAGGGATTCGTGCTGGGGCAGAAGTGGTTCGGCCGGATCAGGACGCTCTACTACGGGGCAGGCATGCTGGGTCCCGCGGCGCGGGCCCTGGAGATCGCCGCGGCGTACGCGAACCGGCGGCAGACGTTTGGTGAGCCGCTGGCGAGCCGTCAGGCCATCCAGTTCATGCTGGCCGATTCGGCGATGCAGATCAGCGCCGTGCGCGCGCTCACGCACGACACCGCCCGCAAGCTGGACGCCGGGCAGCGGTGCCGGATGGAGTCGGCCATGGTCAAGATCATGGGCACCGAGATGGCGTGGACGGTGCTCGACCGCGCTTTGCAGATCCTCGGCGGCATCGGTTACACGGATCGCTATCCCATCGAACGGATGATGCGCACGATCCGCCTGTTCCGGATCACCGAGGGCGCCAACGAGGTGCACCGGGCCTTCCTGGCCCGTGAATTACTGAAGGAAGACGCGGTCAACGTGCCGCGCCCGTTCGTCGCATGAGGCGCGGACGACGTGGCGGCGACTATCGTGGTGAGTCCGCGAAGGTGCGGGTTCGAGTGACTATGGGCTGGATACATGACGAGTCGTGAGGGTCTGGGAGATTTCGCCCGTTTCTGGGCGCGGGCGTGCCCCGGTGGCGAGGCGATCATCGACGGCGACGTCGTCACGACGTGGGCCGAGCTGGACGAGCGGACGAACCGCCTCGCCAATGGGCTTCGGCAGCGCGGCATCGGCAAGGGCGACCGCGTCGGGCTGATCGCCCCGAACTGCCGTGAGTACCTCGAAATCGTGATCGCCGGGTTCAAGCTGGGTGCCATCACCGTCCCCCTCAACCACCGGCTCACGGCGGGCGAGCTCGGCTACATCATCGGGCACTCGGGCTGTAGCGCGGTGATCGCGCACGCGACGTTCGCCGAGACGACTGCGAAGGCACTCGACGACCTGCCCGCCCGGGACGTCGTCCGGGTCGGGTTCGAGCCCGGCTTCGGCGAGGTGCTGCAGGCGCTGTATTCCGACGACGTCGCCGATTCCGATGTCGCGGTCGAGTCCGACGATGTGGCCTTCATCTGCTACACGAGCGGTACGACGGGCAGGCCGAAGGGCGCGATGCTGACCCACGGCAACGTGCTCGCCACCGCCCATTACCGCAACATCGCCGACGACCTCGGGCAAACCGCGCGGCTCTACCTTCCGGCGCCGCTCGCGTTCACCGGGACGCTGGTGATGCTGTGGGCCGTGACCTATGTGGGCGGCGGCCTGACCGTGCTGGACACGGTGAGCGACGCCCGGCGCTCCCTCGAAGTCGTCGAGCGGCACCGGATCACCCATTTCACCGCCGTCCCCGTGATCTGGGAGGGCATGCGCCGCGACCCGGATTTCGCGCGCTTCGACCTTTCGTGCCTGCGCACGTGCCTGACCGGGGGCGCCGCGGTCAGCGAGGCCTTCCTCGAAAGCATGTGGGCCGCCGGCCTCCCGGTGCGCAACGCCTACGGGCTCACCGAGGGGGCGAGCTCCACGACCTGGCAGAGCCTCGACGACTGCCGGCATCGGCCGGGTTCTGTCGGCCGGGCCGGTATCCACAACCGGATCCGCGTCGTCGACCACGCGTGCGCTGAGCTGGTCGACGTGCCGGCGGGCGATGTCGGGGAGGTGGTGGTCAAGGGGCCGGAGGTGATGCTCGGCTATTGGGAGGACCCGGCGGCGACGACGGCGACGCTGGTCGACGGGTGGCTGCGGACCGGCGATCTGGGCCGGCTCGACAAGGAGGGGTTTCTCTTCATCGTCGGGCGCAGCAAGGACATGTTCATCTCGGGAGGTATCAACGTCTATCCCGCCGAGATCGAGGGCGTGCTCGAGCAGATTCCCGGCGTCGCCGAGTGCGCCGTGATCGGGGTCGGCGACGAGAAATGGGGCGAGACCGCCGCGGCGATCATTCACCCGGCGGCGGACGCCGGCCTGGAGCCGGCCGCGATCCGCGAACACTGCAAGACCCACCTCGCGGACTACAAGCTGCCGCGCTATGTGGTGCTGCGGCCGTCCCCGTTGCCGCGCAACATGTCCGGGAAGGTGCTCAAATGGCAGCTCGCGGAGGAATACTCGGATCCAGCCTCGCTCGGACCCCCGCTCCGCTGAAACGACGAATGGCCGCCGGTCATGCCGGCGGCCATTCGTGCTTTCGCGGTCAATGCGGGGCCGCGGTTGCCGATGGTGTGAGGTCTTTGAGGGCGACCGCGGGATCGGCCAGCGTCGCGGGATCGACCCACAGGCGCCCAGTGACGAGTTTCTTGCCCTGCACATAGTCCTTCACGGCGTTGACACAGTCCAGCGCGACGACTACGCCGTCCCGGAGGTATACGACCGAGAAGCGGCGCGTGGCTGGGTCGCCGCGCACGACGCTCTGGTCGTGACCGCTCGACAGGCCGGCCGTTTGCAGGCGCAGGTCGTACTGCTTGGACCAGAACCACGGCACGGCGTCGTATTCGGCGTCCTCACCGCACAGTGTGCGGGCGACGACCGCCGCCTGGTCATTGGCGTTCTGCACCGACTCGAGCCGGATGAGCTCCCCGTCCGCGAAGTGATTGCGGTGCGCGGCGCAGTCACCGATGGCGAACACGTCGGGAAGCGTTGTGTGGCAGGACTTGTCGACGGCAACCCCGCCAACGCGTCCGCCGTCTTGGGCACCCGCAGCCAGCAGCGGTCCGACCGACGGGGCGATGCCGATCCCGACGATCACCAGCTCACAGGGGAGCAGCTCACCATCGGCGAGCCGGACCCCGGCTACCCGGGAGTCGTTGCCCTCCAGGCATTCGACGGTCGCGCCGAGCCGGATGCCGACTCCGCGCGCGCGGTGTTCGTTCTCGTAGAACCGGGCCAGCTGCACGCCTGCGACGCGGGCGAGCACCCGATCCTGCGCCTCGACGACCGTCACGTGCTTCCCGGCGGATCCGAGGACCGCCGCGGCCTCCAGTCCGATGTAGCCACCGCCGATCACCACGACCCGGGTGACCGCAGGGAGTTCAGCGCGGATGCGGTCGCTGTCAGCGACGGTTCGCACCGTGTACACCCCGCGCAGGTCGTGGCCGGGGCAGCTCAGGGTGCGTGCGGCACCGCCGGCCGCCCAGACCAGGTGGGAGTACCCGATCATGCTGCCGTCGTCGCACACCACCCGGTGCTCCCGGGGGTCGACCTCGATGACGCGTCGCCCGGAACGGACCTCGACGTCGCGATCGCGCCAGAACGCGGGTGGATGGATGAGGAGGCGCTCGAACGGCGTCTCGCCGGACAGGTAGTCCTTGGACAGCGGCGGTCGTTCATAGGGCAGGCCGGGTTCGTCGCCGACCAGCGTGACCGAGCCGGTGAATCCGTGCTGGCGCAAGGCCGCGGCCACCTGCGCGCCACCGTGCCCGGCGCCGACGATCACGACGTCGTGGGTGCTCGCCACTTCAGTCCTCCGGGGCGATCGTGACGCGCAGCTCGTCCAGATCGTCGCCGAACGGGAGTTGGCACGACAGCCGCGAGCCGGGTTCGCGATGCTCAGAGCTGTCCAGCAGCTCGTCCTCGTCCTCGCTCATGGCGGGCAGCCGGCCGGCGAACGCGGGATCGACGTACACGTGACAGGTCGCGCAGCACAGCTCGCCGCCACAGAGCGCCATGAGCTCGTCGAAGCCGGCCTCCCGGATCACCTCCATGGTCGACATTCCCGACCGTCCGCGCACGGTCTTCGTGTCGCCGCCGCGCGTCGTGACGTGCAGTTCAGGCATGTTCCGAGCTCCTTCCGCCCTGCCACCCGTAGAAATCCTATCAGTGTTCGGTTAGTGTGACCGGCAGCAGCAGGATCCGCAAAGCACAGGAGGGATAGGGCGTGCAAGCTCACAAGCCGGACACCACTGGGGGCGACCTGATTGTCCGAGGCGGCACCCTCGTCGACGGCACCGGCGGTCCTCGCCGCCGCGCCGACGTGCGGGTCAAAGGCGGCGTGGTCGCCGAGATCGGGCCCGGCCTGGCCCCCGATGGCGAGCGGGAGATCGACGCCGGCGGGGCCATCGTGGCCCCGGGATTCATCGACGGCCACACCCACTACGACCCGTCGCTGTTCTGGGACCCCAGCTGCGATCCGATGCCACAGCACGGCGTCACGACCGTGCTGTTCGGGAACTGCTCACTGTCTCTGGCGCCGGTCCGTGAGAGCGACCGGGCGGGCCTGAGCAAGACGTTCGCGGTGATCGAGGAGATTCCCGAACTCGGTTTCTCGGACCACATCCCGTGGGATTGGGAGTCCTATCCCGAGTACATCACCTCGATGCGGTCCCGCGGTTTCGGCGTGAATGTGGCCGGCCTGGTCGGGCTGTCGGCGTTGCGGCTTTACGTGCTCGGCAAGGAGGCATGGGAGCGCCCGTCGACGCCGGAGGAGCGTGGGCAGATCGCCGCCCTGCTCGACGATGCCCTGCGCGCGGGCGCCTCGGGCTTCTCCACTTCGTACTTCGACCGCGGCGCCGACGGGCGGCTCGTGCCGGCCGCGTTGGCCGACGACGCCGAACTCGAGGCCCTGCTGGCGGTGAACGGTGCGCACCGTGGGCACTTCGAGGTCCTCACGCAGATGATGGACCATCCCGTCTCCATGGATCAGCTGGAGCGCTGCGCCCGGCTGTGCTCCGCCGCGGATGTGGCGATGACCTGGAACGGGTTCATCGACTGGGACAAGGATCCGTCGATCATCGAGGGCTATCTGGACCTGGCGAAGCGTTTCCGGGCACAGGGCCTGCGCGCGTACCCGACTTTCTCGCCGCACCCGCAGGAGTTCATGGCGAACTGGCAGGGCGGCATGGGCTTCCTCAGTGTGCCCGCCTGGAACGAGCTGCTGCAGGCGCCCGACGAGGCGGCACAGAGCCGGATGCTTGCGGACCCCGAGTGGCGCGTCCGGGCGGCGGCCGATTGGGACCGCGTCCCCAAGACGACCTTCCCGCACCACGATCTCGACCGCGTCCGGATCGAGACCGTCGAAGGGCCGGACCTGGAGAAGTTCGTCGGGGAGTCCTTCGGCGAGTGGGCCCACAACCGTGGTGGTCACCCGTCGGACGCCCTCGCCGACTGGATCGAGCTGAACAACCTGCACCCCGGCCTGGCGTACACGACGGGCAACGCGAACCCGGACCGGATCGCGGCCTTCCTCAATGACCCGTCGACGTTCGTGTCGGCCAGCGACGCCGGTGCGCACATCATCTCCCACTGCAACACCGGCGACACGACGCTGCTGTTGACGCGCTACGTCCGCGAGCGGGGCGATCTGACGCTGGAAAAGGCGGTCGCGGAAGTGACCTCGCGCCTGGCGGACCTGTACGGCTTCGGCGACATCGGCCGGCTGGAGGTCGGCAAGCGCGGCGACCTGACCGTGTTCGATCTCGACGCGCTCAATTTCGGCCGGCCCGAGGCGGTCTTCGACTTCCCGGGCGGCGCCAAGCGCTACCGCAGGCCGGCGGGCGGCTATCGCGCCACCGCCGTCAATGGTGTGCTCAGCCAGGTCGACGGGAAGGCCACCGAAGATCTGCCGGGCGAATGGCTGCCCGGCAAGGAACCGGTGCGGGTCTGAGTCGCTCCGGCCACGGGTATCGAGGAGGGGCATGACGAGCTGGCACGTCTTCGTCGGGTGCTTCACGGAGGATCTCTGGCGGCACTTCCCGCGTCCGGGCGCCGACACCACGCGTCCGTCTCGCGGGATCGAACGGCTCGGGTTCGACGATGTCACCGGACGCCTGCGCCACGACGGGCCCGCCCTCGACGGCCTATTGAGCCCGCAGTACGTGACGCCGCATCCGACGCTGCCGGTGCTCTATGCCGCCGAGTTCACCCGGCCCGGCCGGCTCGCGGTCATCGACATCGACGCGGCGGGCCGGCTCACGCGGCGAGCCGCCGTGGAGTCTCTCGGGGGGATGGCGGTCGCCGTGACCGTCGACCCCTCGGGGGGCGTCGCGTATGTGGGGCATCTGGACGACGGCGCGGTCACCGCGTGCCTGCTCGACGATCGGGGCGGGATCGCGGAGGTGCAGGCGATCGTGCCGGCCAGCGGAGCCGGGCAATCCGGGACCGGCGAGCGGTTCGCCTACCGAGGCTCCGGCTCCAAGGACCACCAGGTCCGGGTCACCCCGGACGGCGGCGCGCTCGTCGTGACCGACGTCGGGACGGACACTGTGGTTTCGTACCCGACCGCGCGGAAGGCCGCGTTGCCGCTGGCGTGTGTCGGCTTCCCGGAGGCAAGCTCGCCCAGACATGTCGAGTTCCATCCGTCGGGGACGGTGGCGTATGTGGTGGGGGAGGGCGACGCCACGTTGTACGTGCTGGAGGCACGCCGGCATGTCCCGCTCAGGATCATCGGCAGCGTGCCGCTCGCGCCCGCGGGCGCCAGGGCGGCCCTCCCGTCCGAACTCCATCTGCATCCCGACGGGCGCACCCTGTTCGTCGGGCTCCGGCGCGCGAACGTGGTGGCGGTGCTCGACGTCGACGACAGCGGCGGGGCCCGGCTGCTCGGGCACGAAGCGAGTCAGGGGAGCAATCCGCGTGCGGTCAGGGTGAGTCCGTCCGGCCGGCATCTGCTCGTCGGCAACTGGGATTCCAACGGTGTGGCGGTTTTCGCGGTGGGCGGCGATCGTCACCCGCGGCCGGTCGGCGCGCCGGTCGACGTCCCGTCGCCCAGCTCGATCGTGTTCGCCCGGGCGCGGTGACGCGCCCGGGCTCAGCGCCCCCGCTCGATCAGCTCGCGCGACACGAAGGGCCGGCACCCATCGAGGATTAGCGGCATGGCTTCGGAGCTCGACAGGGCAGGGCCGATGCCGTGGTCGACGACGAGATGGGCCTGAATTCCGTAGCGGCCCAGCACGAGCACCAGCGTGTGCTCGCCCGACGGTGCCGGGACCTGCTCGACCGGCTTGTGGAAGCACCACTTCCACGGACCCGCCTCGGAGGAGAAGCACAGCTCGATGAAGTCCGCGCGGGCAGGGCAGCGACGCACCTCCCGGAGGGTGGCCCTGACGAACGACCCCTTCTCGGGCACGGCAACGACGTGTGACTGCTCGGCCATGAACATCACTTCCTCGCCCGCGCGGGGAGTTCCGGCGCGGGGTAGTGGTCGACGTTGAGGACGAGCGCGAGCATTGTGTAAAAGCCTACTGTCGTGACGAGTTCGATCGCGCCCTGGCGGCCCCACCGCCGCTCCACCGAAGCGAAGGTCGCGTCGTCCACATCACCCTCGCGGAGCAGCCGCGCGACGAAGTCGTAGGTGTCGGCCAGTTCGTCGCCGAGTTCGGGCTTGACGTCGTTCGCGATGGCCTCGACCACGGCGTCCTCTACCCCGTAGCGCGCCGCGTATTTGCGATGGGTGTGGAATTCGAAGTCGCAGTCCCAATGCCGGGCGGTCAGCAGGATCGTCACCTCAGTCGCCGCTCGCGGCACTGAAAGGCCCTCGAACATCAGGGGAACGAGGCGCCCGACCGCGTCAGCCAGCTCCGGGCTGCGCAACAACGCCGTCATGGGGCCGCCGATCGCCGCGCCGCTGCCGGCCCGGTCGGGATAGAGATACCCGACCAGCCGGTCGTTGACCGCGCGCTGTGCGCTGTCCATTTCCTCGACCGGCAGTTCGCCGAACCGGCGCGTGCCACCGGAGCGCTGACGCTCATCGTTGGGCATCCTGCCTCCTCGAACTATGAATCAAACACTGGTTGATTACTGTCTAGCACACCGGGACGCCGGGGATCGACCTCGACGGTTCCGCGCAGATGGTTTCCTCCGTCGACGGCGAGGCACACTCCGGTGATCCACGATGCCTGGGGTCCCACGAGAAAGGACACCGCGTCGGCGAGATCCGTGGTGGCGCCGAGCCTGCCGATCGGTGTCTCGGTCAGCTGCCGCACCACGAAGTCGCCGTCGCCGTAGAGGCCGGCCGTCATGTCGGTGTCGACGATGCCGGCCCGGATCGCGTTGACGCGGACGCCCTGGTCTCCGAGCTCGTTCGCCCCGTTGGCCACCAGTGCTTCGAGGGCGGCCTTGCTGATCGCGTACGCCGCCATCCCGTGATGTGGCCGGGTGGCGGCGATCGACGAGACGGCGACGATCGACCCGCCGCCGTTGCGGGCGATCCGCGCGGCGCTGGCGCGGAGGGTGAGGAACGCGCCGTCGAGATTCGTGGAGAGCACGCGCCGCCACGAACGGAGCGGCATCGAGGCGAGCCGGGCGGGTCGTCCTCCCGTGCCCGCGGCGAGCACGGCGATCCGCAGCGGAGCGCGTTGGTCCGCCAGTTCGACCGCGAGCTCGATCTCGGACTCGTCGGTCACCGACCCCACGATGATCGAGACGCTGTCGCCCAGTTCGGCCCGCGTCGCACGGAGTGGCTCCTCGCGGCGGCCCATGATCGTGACGAGGTAGCCGTCCTGGACGAGTCTCTCCGTGATGCGCCGGCCGATGCCCGTCCCGCCGCCGGTGACGAGGGCCGAGGTGCGTCGCTGTGGGGCGTGCATGGGGGGAGTGTATTCCAACAGTGCTCGGTTGTGTGCATACTTACGGCTGCGAACCATGTCACGGGTCGCGGAGTCGTGGCCCGGTAGCAATTCCTGGAGGAATGAGATGAGCTTCTATCGCTTTCCGGTAGAGGCCACCCACATCCTGATGTTCGCCAGAGCGATCGGTGACGAGAACCCGGTCTACACCGATCCGGGTTCACCGGCGGCCGCGGAGTTCGGCGGTGCCATCGCCCCGCCGACATTCACCATGGCCTCGGCCCAATTCGATCCGGAGTACGCGTTACGGCCGATGGCGGGCCAGGCGTGGTTCGGCTCGGGCAAGGAGCCGAGTGGCGCCGAGATCGGTGATACCGGCTGGCTGCACGCGGAGCAGCACTTCGAGTACCACCGGCCGTTCGTCGCCGGCGAAGTGCTCACAGCCACCGAATACGCAGGTGAGAAGTGGGCCAAGAAATCGAACCGCGGCGGCACGCTTGAGTTCGAAGAGCGCCGTATCGACTATCACAGCGCCGAGACGGGAGAGGTCGTCGTCACCGCCCGTTTCGTGTACGTGCTGCCCTCGCGGGCAGCGGCCCAGGATTAGAGGTCTTCAATGGCACTGAGCGCGGCACGGTTGACGGTCGGCGAAAGCCGCACCGAAGTGGTCCTCGACAACCTCACGCGAACGCGGATCGTGATGTATGCCGGCGCGTCCGGTGATTACAACCCGCTCCACACCGACGAGGTGTACGTCACGAAGGTGGCCGGGTATCGGACGGTCTTCGCACACGGCATGCTCACCATGGGAGCGACCGGCAAGGTCCTGACCGACTGGGTCGGTGACGGGCGGCTGACGAAGTACAGCGTGCGCTTCGTGGACGTGGTCTGCCCGGGCGACACGCTGACCACGACGGCGACGGTCGAGGCCGTGCATGGTGAAAAGCGCCTGGCCGATTTCACCGTCACCACGGTCAATCAGGACGGGAAACCAGTGGTGGCCGGGCGCGCGACCGCCAGGCTCGATCCGTGACGGCCAATAACCAAACATTGATTGCTAAGTGGTGTACAGTGCGATGCCGTGGAACTTGGACGAGTAGGGATCTGGACGGCGGCGTTCGAAGGCCACCCGTCCGCGGCGGCGCGGTCGGCGGCCCGCGAGCTGGAAGACCTCGGCTACCGTACGCTGTGGTTGAACGAGACGACCGGACGCGATCCGTTCGTCATGGCCGGAATGCTGTTGTCGGCGACGTCGAAGCTCATTGTGGCGCTGGGCATCGCCAACATCTACGCCCGCGACGCGATGACGACCGCGGCAGCTCAGAAGACGCTGGCGGAGGCCTATCCGGACCGGTTTCTGCTCGGCCTCGGCGTCAGCAGTCCGGCGCTCGTCCAGAAGGTGCGCGGCCACGACCCCAGCCGGCCACTGACGTACATGAAGGACTACCTGGAGGCGATGGACCGCGCCCCGTTTCACGCCATCGGCCCGGACCAGCCGCCCCAGCGGATCCTCGGCGCGCTGGGCCCGAAGATGCTGGAACTTTCCGTCAGCCACGCCAGCGGCGCGCACCCGTACCTGACGACGCCCAAGCACACCAGCACCGCCCGCGAGATTCTCGGCCCAGAAGCGTTGCTGGCGCCCGAGCAGATGGTCGTGCTCGAGCCGGACCCGTCGGTGGCGAGGGCGATCGGGCGCGCGGCGATCAGCTACTACCTGCGCGCTCCCGGGTACCTGTCCAACCTGCGCCGGCTCGGTTTCTCCGACGACGATTGGGCCAACCCGAAGGCGGCCTCGGACCGCCTGGTCGACGGCGTCGTCGCCTGGGGTGGTGTCGAGCGGGCCGTCGATCGCATCCGGGACCATCTCGACGCCGGTGCGAACCATGTCGCGGTGCAGGTCCTGCGCGGCGACCGCGAGATCCCTGTGACCGAGTGGCGCGAGCTCGCCGAAGCCTTCGAGCCAGGCCCGAAGTAATGCGCGACCCCGAGCCCTATCGTCCACGGGCCGATCCCGCGGCGCTCGAGGACCTCCGTGCGCGGCTGCGCGCGACGCGCTGGCCGGACACACCCGAGGACGCCGGGTGGTCGCTGGGCGCGGACGTCGCGTACCTGCGCGAGCTCGTCAGTTACTGGGCGGACGGGTTCGACTGGCCGGCACAGGAAGCGGCGCTCGCCCGGCTTCCCCGGTTCCGCGTCCGGCTCGGCGGCCTCGGGGTTCACTTCGTCCACAAGCGGGCCGTCGCGCCGGCCGGGCCGGTCCTCCCGCTGGTCCTCAGTCATGGCTGGCCCGACTCGTTCTGGCGCTACCTGAAGGTCATCCCACTGCTCACCGATCCGGGTGCGCACGGCGCGGACCCCGCCGACGCGTTCGACGTGGTCGTACCGGATCTGCCGGGCTTCGGGTACTCCGAACGCCCCACCGGGCCGCCCCTCGACGCCATCGCCGTCGCCGGTCTGTGGACCGAACTGATGGACGTGCTCGGCTATGCGCGGTTCGGCGCCGTCGGCGGGGACAAGGGCAGCCTGGTGAGCCGG
This sequence comes from Amycolatopsis sp. GM8, assembly GCF_021653975.1. Taxonomy (GTDB): domain Bacteria; phylum Actinomycetota; class Actinomycetes; order Mycobacteriales; family Pseudonocardiaceae; genus Amycolatopsis_E. Next base: position 69,981 of record NZ_JAJKFK010000006.1, read on the forward strand.
TACCTCGCGCTCGATCACCCCGGCCGGGTCGTGGCCGTGCACCGCATGGACGCGGGCTTGCCGGTCTACACCGGTGACCCCGCCGACCTCACGCCCGAGGAACGCGCCTGGATCGAGGAAGCGACGGCCTGGGGCGGGGCCGAGGGCGCCTATGGCGCGATACACCGCACGAAACCCCACACAGTGGCATTCGGGCTCGCCGACTCGCCAGTGGGGCTCGCCGCGTGGATTGTCGAGAAGCTCAGGGCGTGGAGCGACTGTGGCGGCGATATCGAGCGGGTCTTCACGAAGGACGAGATCCTCACCAATGTCACGCTCTACTGGCTCACGGGGACGATCGGCTCGTCGATGCGCATGTACCACGCGGACGCCGCGATCCCGCCGGAGCAGCATGCCCGCCGGATCGAGGTGCCATCCGGTTTTTCGCTCTTCCGTGGGGATATCGTGCGCCCGCCGCGGGCGTGGCTCGAGCGCACCACCAATGTCGTGCGGGTGACCGAGCCTCCGCGTGGCGGGCACTTCGCGCCGTTCGAGGAGCCCGAACTGTACGCGCAGGAGCTTCGCGAATTCTTCCGTCCCTATCGTGCGGCGGTCACCGAGTCGTCATGACGATTTCGCGCGCTTGCGCGCGGGACGGATTCGCCGCGTTCCCACTTCCAGCGCCGCGTCGACCATCGCCCTGGCGGCCGCCTCCCACACCTGCTCGTCGTCGACGTGACCTGCCGCGCGACGCCGTGCCTCGGCCAGTGCTTTGTAGGACTCGCCGAGGTCATCGTCGTCGTTGCGTGCCGCGGCCATGTAGAGCACCGACCCGAATGTGAAGGACTCCATCATCTCGATGAGCGGGATGATCGACGGCGTCGGCACACCGTTCTCGCGCAGGACACGAACCGCTTCGTCGTAGAACTCCAGTGCGATGCGATGCGGGTGCTGCTTCAGGATGATGGTCACGAGAGCGGGGTGATCCAGGAGCGCCCGGCGGTAAAGCCGTGCTTGGCCGATGAACCATTCCCGCCAGTCGACATCGGTGGAGCCGAGTAAACGCGCGTCCTCGAGCGCGAGCCGCGCGGCGCCCAGCAGGATCTCATCCTTGTTCCGGAAGTGGTGGTACAGCGAAGCACCGTTGACGTCGAGCTCACGGGCGAGACGGCGGATGCTCAGTTCCTCGATGCCTTCTTCGTCGATGATGCGAAGCGCGGCCTCGAGAGTGGTGTGCTTCGAGATGAGAGGCACTTTGGGGCGGCCCACGGCGAGAGCTCCTTCGTCATTCGGTGAAGCCGGAATCGACCGGCCGAGCCATTGTGGAAGTCGATGATTCGCCAGCCTCCATGGGCTGAGTGTAGTTGACGATGGCGGTCCCGCGGGCCCAGGTGCCGCGCGACTCGCCCTAGAAATCCAATCGGTGTTCGGTTACAGTCGGCTCGGTACGGAGACGACTCAGAACATGGGAAGTGTCACCACGCTAAGTATCTGACCAGTTGCAAGGTGTCACGACGCTCTATCACCCGAAATCAACGAAGATCTTCGAGGAACAAGACATGCCAACTGCTGAGCCGGTCGACTCTCGACTCGACGACGATGCCACCGAAAGCGCGCCGGAGTTCGCCGCGGCGCGCGGGAGCCGAATAGCGATCGCGGGCACTCTCGGTACGGTCATCGAATACTACGAGTTCAGCCTTTACGGGTTGCTCGCGGTTTTTCTGGGACCGGTGTTCTTCCCATCCCACGACCCCGCCGTGTCCACCGTCGCGGCATTGGGCACGCTGGCCGTTTCCAACATCGCCAGGCCGGTCGGCGGGTTCGTGGTGGGCAGGTTCGCGGATCGCTACGGCCGCCGGACGACCTTACTGCTGACCGTACTCGTGATGGGGCTGGCGACCGGGGCGATCGGGCTGCTGCCCGGCTACGCGATCATCGGGGTCGCCGCGCCTGTCCTGCTGACGCTGTTGCGGTTCGTCCAAGGATTCGCCACCGCCGGCGAGCTGATGGGCGCCGCGGCGTACGCGGTCGAGTCCGCACCGTCGAAACGCCGCATATTCCTGAGTTCGTTCATCGGCGGCGGTGGCTATTGGGGCTATGTGCTGGCGGCTGTCATCGCGGGCGTTCTCGGCTTTGCGGTGACCTCCGGCGAGATGACGTCGTGGGGCTGGCGAATCCCGTTCCTGCTCTGCCTTCCGCTCGCCCTTGTCTGCCTGTGGCTCCGGAAGGGTTTGGACGATTCACCCGAATTCGTCCGGGAGAAAGCGCGAGACCGGCTGAGCCGGCGCCCGATTCGCGATGTTTTCCTCCGGCATCCGAAATCGCTGCTCGCCGTGGTGGGCATCTCGATCGGCCAGTCCGCGCCAGGGTATCTGGGCCTCATCTACGTCACCGTGTTCCTGATCGGTGAACGCGGTTTTCCGAAGAACGAGGTGTACTGGGGCACGGCGATCGCGATCGGATTGGCCGCGTTGACGACACCGCTGTACGGACTGCTGTCCGAGCGCGTCGGTGGGCGCAGGATGCTGATCGGGGCGAACATCGCGTTCCTGGTGCTGTCCTATCCGCTTTTCCTCGGGCTGGCCCACGCGAAGAGCATCGCCGTCGCGGTGATTTTCCACACCGTTTTCATGCAGATCTCGGCTGCTCAGGCGGCGCCGATCTGGGCACTGGTCACACATTTGTTCCCCACCCGCGTCCGGGCCAGTGGCATGGCGGTGGGCTACAACATCGGGGTGACCGTCGCGGGCGGGTTCGGCCCGTTCATCGCGGCGCAACTCGTGCTGTGGACCGGTTCCGCGCTGGCGCCGGCGTACTGGGTCATCGGCGGGACCGTCATCGGTCTCGCGTCCATTTTGGCCGTCCGTCGTTCGGTGTGAGAGGACAATCCATGGCGCGAACCCGCTTCGGGGTCCACACCGCGCTCGAGAATTGCACGGTGGCGGATCTGCGCACCACCTGGAAACACGCGGAGGACCTGGGGTTCGACTGGGTGAGTGTGTGGGACCACCTCCACCCGGCCGTTCGCCCGCTCGACGCGGGGTCGCTGGACTCCGTGGCGTGCCATGCCGCCCTCGCGCTGACGACGCATCGGGTTCGGGTGGGATCCCTGGTCTACTCGGTGGGGTTCCGCCACCCGGGCATCCTTGCCAGGGCCGCGGCGACCATCGACCAGTTGTCACAGGGGCGCCTGGAACTCGGACTGGGTGCGGGGTGGCACCGCGACGAGTACGAAGCGTACGGGTTCCCCTTCGAGGCGCCGGCGGTCCGGCTCCGGCGGCTGCGTGAAGCCATCGAAGTGGTGCGGCTGTTGTGGGACAACGAGATCGTCGACTACGAAGGGCAGTTCTACCAGCTTCGCGGCGCCCGCTGCGGGGTATGGCCGGTGCAGGAGAAGCCACGGATCTGGGTCGGCGCCTCGGGTGAACGACTCGGGCTGGCGGTGGTCGCCGCGGTCAACGACGGCTGGAACTGCTCGTCCGTCACGCCGGAGGAGTTCGCCCGCAAGCGCGCGATCGTCATGGATGCGGCTGCCGATCCAGGGTCGATCGTCAGTGCGGTGAACCTGAGTTTCGATCCCGCCGACGGCAATTCGGCGGGCCAGATCACCGATGAGGTGGGCCGCTATGTCGATGCGGGAGCCGACATGATCGTCCTGCGGGTGGTCGCGCCGTTTCCCCTCGATGAGCTCGAACAGTTCGCGACGCACGTGATTCCGTGCTTCGCACGATGAAGGAGAACCGATGGACATAGCCGGAAAAGCCGCCCTCGTGACCGGGGGTGCGTCCGGGCTGGGCCTTGCCACGGCACGGAAGCTGGTCGCCGAGGGCGCCGGGGTTGTCATCGTCGACCTGCCCTCCTCGGACGGGAAGAAGATCGTGGCCGACCTCGGGTCCGCGGCCACCTTCGTCGCGGCCGATGTTGCCGACGAGGCACAGGTTCAGGAGGCAGTCACCACAGCGGCCGCCCTGGGGGACTTCGCCATCGCGGTCAATTGCGCCGGTATCGGGTACTCGTCACGCACCGTCGGCAAGAACGGCCCGCTTCCCCTCGACGCCTTCCGGAAAGTCGTCGAGGTCAACCTCATCGGCACGTTCAACGTGATCCGGCTGGCCGCGGCCGCCATGATTTCCCGGGCCGCCGAAGGGGAGGAACGTGGTGTCGTCGTCAACACGGCGTCGGTGGCCGCGTTCGACGGGCAGATCGGTCAGTCGGCGTACTCGGCCTCCAAAGGCGGAGTGGTCGGGCTGACCCTGCCCGTCGCGCGCGACCTGGCACAGCACCGGATCCGGGTGAACACGATCGCTCCCGGGCTGTTCCTGACCCCGCTTCTCCAGCAGCTTCCCGACGACGCACTGGCCTCGCTCGGGGCTCAGGTCCCGCACCCGCGGCGACTCGGCGACCCCGGCGAGTACGCCGCATTGGTGGCCCACATCGTCGCCAACCCCATGCTCAACGGCGAGGTGATCCGCCTCGACGGAGCGATCCGGATGGCGCCGCGCTGATGACCGGGACCGTCAGGTGGGATCAGGGTGCCGACGGGATCGTGGTGCTCACGCTGGACGATCCGAACCAGTCGGCCAACACGATGAACGCCGACTTCCGCGATTCCTTCCGCCGGACCGTGGACCGGCTGGAGTCCGAAAAGGACTCGATCACCGGTGTGGTGCTGACGTCCGCGAAGAAGAGCTTCTTCGCCGGCGGCGACCTCAAGGCGCTGCGGCAGTTCGTGCCGGAGCAGGCGGAGGAGCTCGCCGGGACCGTCGACGAGATCAAGAAACACCTGCGGCGCCTGGAGACGCTGGGCCGGCCGGTCGTGGCCGCGATCGACGGCGCGGCACTGGGCGGCGGGCTGGAGCTGACGCTCGCGACGCACCACCGGATCGCCACGAACCGGCCCGGCACGCTCGTGGGTTTCCCCGAGGTGACGCTGGGCATGCTTCCCGGCGGTGGCGGGATCGTGCGCACAGTGCGGATGGTGGGCGTCGAGACTGCGATGGAGAACTGGTTGGTCCGGGGCCAGCGGCACGCCCCGGCCAAGGCGCTCGAGCTCGGTCTGGTGGATGAGTTGGTGTCCACTGTGGACGAGCTGGTGCCGAGGGCCAAGGAGTGGATCAACGCCCATCCCGGCGCCGTGCAACCGTGGGATGTCAACGGCTTTCGCATCCCCGGCGGAACGCCGGCAGGCCTGTCATGGGCGGCCACCCTGCGAAAGCAACTCAACGGCGCACCGATGCCCGCGCCGCGTGCGATCCTGGCCGCCGCGGTCGAGGGCGCCCAGGTCGGCTTTGACACGGCTTCGCGGATCGAGACACGGTACTTCGTGCACCTGGTGACCGGACAGGTGGCGAAGAACATGATCAAGGCGTACTTCTTCGACGTCCAGCACATCAAGGCGGGTGGCTCGCGGCCGGGGGACGCGTTCGCCGGCGTGGTGAACGACAGCCGTGGTTTCTTCACTTCGCGGCTGATTGCCCAATTCCTCGGCGAGGCAGTCGCCGCGGTCGGAGAAGGGGTGGAGCCGGCCTCGATCGAGCAGGCCGGTGCACAAGCCGGCTATTCCGCGCCACCTCTGCAGTTGATGGACGAGCTGACCCTGACAGCAGGCGGGATAGGGCACACGCACGCGTCGGAGGCGGTGCTCGCCCGGATGATCGACGACTTCGGCCGGCCGGGCCGCTTCGCCGGGGCCGGTTTCTACGACTACGAAAACGGTGAGCGGGTGCGGATCTGGCCAGGATTGCGCACCGCGTTCAATTCCGGCAGCAGGCGGATCCCGTTCATCGACCTGCAGGAGCGAATGCTGTTCGCTGAAGCGCTGGAAGCGGTCAAGTGCTTCGACGAAGGTGTGCTGACCTCGGTGCCGGAGGCCAACATCGGCTCGCTGTTCGGGATCGGTTTCCCGCCGTGGACGGGTGGCGTCATCCACTATGTCAACCAGTACCCGGGGGGACTGCCCGGTTTCGTGGCCCGCGCCAGGGAATTGGCGCAACGGTACGGCGACCATTTCCTGCCCCCCGAGTCCCTGGTCGGCAAGGCCATGGCCGGCGAGATTCGCGAGTGAACCTTTGCCGGCCCTACGTTTCGGCTGGTGTGAGGGGGAAGTGGCAGGCGACGTACTGGCCGGTGCTGGTGGCCGCCATCTGGGGTTCCTCGGTGGCGCACAGGTCCTGCGCGCGGGGGCAGCGGGAGCGGAACCGGCAGCCCGAGGGTGGGTCGAGGGGGGACGGGATGTCCCCGGTGAGGGCGGGGCCGGCGAAATGTCCGTCGAGGTCGGGGCGTGGTACCGAGTCGAGCAGGGCACGGGTGTAGGGGTGCGCGGGGCTCGCGTAAACAGCCTCGGGCTCGCCGAACTCGCAGATCTTGCCCAGGTACATGACCATTACCCGGTCGCTGATCGTCCGCACGACGCCGAGGTCGTGGGCGATGAAGACGACGGTGAGGTCGAATTCGGCCTTGATGTCCTCGATGAGGTTGATGATCTGGGCCTGCACCGAGACGTCGAGGGCCGAGACGGCCTCGTCGCAGACGAGCAGTTCCGGGTTGACCGCGAGCGCCCGGGCGATGGCCACGCGCTGTGCCTGCCCGCCGGAGAGCTGGCGGGGCAGGCGGTCCGCGAAGCGGTCGTAGTCCAGGCCTACGCTGTCCAGCACCGTCCTGGCCCGCTTGTCGCGTTCCCGCGCCGACACACCGGTGGCAGCCAGCCCCTCGACCACGAGCCGGCGGACCGGGCGCCGCGGATTGAGTGAGCCCACCGGGTCCTGGAAGATCATCTGCAGGCGGCGGCGCAGCCGGGTCAGCTGCTTGTGGGGCACGCCGAGCAGATCGGTGCCCTCGAACCGGACCCGTCCGCCGCTCACCTGGCCGAGACGGAGAATCGCCCGTCCGGCAGTGGATTTGCCACAACCGGACTCGCCGACGATACCGAGGGTCTCGCCGCGGCGGATGTCGAAACTGATGCCCGACACGGCCTGCACCGTGCCGGTGGCCGTCTTGAAATCCACACGGAGTTCTTCGACGGACAGCAGCGCCTCGTCCTGCGGGCGCAGATGAGCCGTGCCGCTACCGGCCAACGGTACTCACTCCTCTCGGCGTGACCGGGGTGGTCTCGCGGGATGACGGATGACGGCAACTGTGGCCGTGCTCCGTGCCGGCCAGTGTGGTCCAGACCTGTTCGGGGGAGTCGCATTCGGCTGTGGCGTGGTCGCACCGGGCGGCGAACCGGCATCCCGGCGGTGGGTCGAACGCGCTGGGCAGCCCGCCCCTGATGACCTCGAGCCGGCTGTGCCGGCCCAGGGTGAGCGACGGCGTCGCGCCCAGCAGCGCCTCGGTGTAGCGATGCCGTGGTGCGCCGAAGACGGCCCCGGTCGGACCGGCTTCGACGACCCGCCCGGCGTACATCACGGCCACCCGGTCGGTGCGCCCCGAGACGACACCCAGGTCATGGCTGATGAGCATCAATGACATGCCGCGGGCGCGCCGCAGCTCATCGAGCAGATCGAGAATCTGGCGCTGGATGGTGACATCCAGCGCGGTCGTCGGCTCGTCGGCGATCAGCAGGTCCGGCTCACACGACAGCGCCACGGCGATCATCACGCGCTGCCGCATACCACCGGACATCTGGCCGGGATAGTTCGACAACCGCCGCTCGGGGTCGGGCACACCGACCTCCTGCAATAGCCGCAGCGCCCGGCCGCGCGCCTCCGACCGGCTGATCCCGAGATGCCGGCGCATCCCCTCGGTGAGCTGACGCTCCACGCGCACGACCGGATTGAGCGACCTGCTCGGATCCTGGAACACGATGGCCAGCCGCCGCCCCCACAGCTCCTCCAGCCGCGCGCGGTCACCGCCCAGCAAATCCTGGCCGTCGAACGAAATGACCCCGGAACGAACGGCCTTCGGCGGGAGCAGGCCCATGATCGAGCGGACGAGAACGGACTTCCCCGAACCGGATTCGCCGACCACACTCAGCGCCTCGCCCGGGTACAGCTTCACCGACACGTCGTCCACCGCGCGCACCACCCCTGACGGGGTCGGGATGAACGTGTGCAAGTGGTCCACCTCGAGCAACGGACTTGACCTCATGGAATGCGGCTCCTGCCTCACCAATCGTGTCCTTTGTGGATGGTCTGAAAACGGCTAGTCGCGAGTTGCCCGGTCGAACCGGTGGCGGGCGTAGTCGCCACATTGGTTCAAGGCGAAGACGGTCAGGAAGATCGCCGCCGCCGGCACGAACACCAGGAACGGGTCGGTGCGGAGGTAGTCCTTGCCGTCCGCGATCATGCTGCCCCAGCTGGGCGTGGGCGAGGGAACACCCAGACCGAGAAAGCTCAGCGATCCTTCCGCCACGATCAACGCGGCGACGACCGTCGGGAAGTACGCCAGCACCGACGGGATGACGTTCGGCAGCACCTCCCGGAAGGCGATCCGGAACGGGCCCCAGCCCATATTGCGGGCGGCCAGCACGAATTCCCGCGACGCCCAGTTCAGGGTGTTGGCCCTGGCCAGCCGCGCGAAGGTGGGAATGACCAGCGTGGTCAACCCGATCAACAGGGTGTAGAAACTGGGCCGCAGGATCGAGGAGATCGCCAGCAGCAGCACCAGCGGCGGGAACGCGAGCAGCGCGTCGGTCACGTACATGATGATCGTGTCGGCGATGCCGCGGAAGTAACCCGCGATCAACCCGAGCACCATGCCGATGACCGTGGCGACGGTTCCGGCGATGACGCCGACGAGCAGCGACACCCGAGCTCCATAGACCAGCCGGGACAGCACACTGCGCCCCTGCCCGTCCAGACCCAGCAACTGGTGGAAATCGCCCGACGGATCCGCCCGGGGGAGTCCCACCGGCACCCCGTAGTCGGCGAACGGCAGCACGCCCGCGAACACGGTCACGACGATGACCAGCAGGATCCACGCGGTGGACAACCACACCAGGACGTTGCGGCGCCTGCGCACCGGCGACACGACCGGTGCCGCCACCGAACCGGCCACACTCTCGGCGCTCATCGTGCCGCCGCCACTCGAACGCGCGGATCCAGCATGCCGTACCCCACATCGATGAGGGTGTTGACCAGGACATAGGCGACGGCCACGAACGCGACGACACCCTGCACCATCACGATGTCCCGCGAGCTGATCGCGCCCGCCACGAGCTGGCCGATACCCGGCAGCGAGAAGAACGTCTCGACGATGATCGTCCCACCGATGAGCCGGCCCAGGCTGATCCCGGCCACGGTCAGCAGCGAGAAGGACGACGGGCGGAACGCGTGCCGCCACAAGACATAGCGGGCCGTCATCCCCTTGGCGCGAGCCGCCTCGACGTATTCCTCCCGCAGTGTCGTGCCGAGGTCCGCGCGCAGGATCCGCTGGAACGCGGCCACCTCGATCAACGCCACACACAACGCCGGCAGGAACGCGGTCCGCAGGTTCGCCACGAGCCCCTCCGACAGCGGGTCCCAGCCGATCACCGGGAACACCCGCGCCTCCACAGCGAGGAAGTACACCAGCACCGGCGCCGCCACAAATGCCGGAATGGCAAGGAAAATCGAGGTCAGGCCATTGATCCCGCGATCGACCCCACTGTCCGGGCGCCGGGCCGCGATCGTGGCCAGCGGGATCGAGATGACCAGCGCGATGAGCAGTGCCAGGAACGCGATTTCCAGGGTCACCGGCAGCCGCTCCAGGATCGCGGTGGTCACCGGCTGGTACGTCACCGGCGACGTCCCGAGGTCACCGGTGGCGGCCGAGCCCAACCAGGACAGCCACTGGACGAACACCGACCGGTCCAGACCCATTTCGTGCTCGAGCCGGGCGACCTCCGCGGGGTTCGCGTTCTCGCCCAGGATCACCGACGCGGCGGAACCCGGCGCGAGGCTGAGCAGGACGACCACCAGGAAGGTGACCAGGAGAATCACCAGCACACCGCGGAACAATCTCTTCACCGAGAACTGAAGCATGCGTTTCTCCGGGTCGGATTCCAGTGGCGGCCACGGTCACTTCGACGTCCACAATTGATCCGTGCGCAGGTTGGCCTGTGCGTAGAGCTTCACCCCGTGCACGTGCTGGCCGGCCAGGATGGAGTAGTCGGGCGCGAGGTAGATCAGCCACGGGTACAGCTCGTTGTAGCGCTTGGCCACATCGGCGTAGGCCTGCTTGCGCTGTTCGGGGGTGGCGCCCCGGCGCCCGGCCTCCAGTGCCGCGTCGAGCTGGGGGTCACCGAGTCCGATGGTGTTGTTGGCCTCGCCGCTGTGCAGGGCCTCGTACAGCTGGGGTTCGGGCTCGGAGAAGAGGACACCGCCGGCCATCATCTGGAAGGTCTGCTGCGCCGACTTGGCCGTGGCCGCGGGGAAGTCCAGCACCTCGACCTGCACGGTGACGTTCTTGAACTTGCGCAGCTGCGCCTGCACCGCTTCCGCGGTCTTGACGCTCACCGACGTGGTGTAGCTGGTGATCGAGAACGAGACCGGTTTGCCCTCGGCCGCCAGCTGGTCGAACAGTTGCTGCGCCCGCGCCGGGTCGTGCTGCGGCAGCGGGGCGTCGCTGTAGAACGGGGAGCCCTTGTGGAACAGGGTCTGCGGCACGGTTCCCTTGCCGTCCACGGTGCTCGCGTTGATGAATTCCCGGTCCACGGCACGCAGGACCGCCTCGCGGGCCCGGACGTCATTGAACGGCGCCAGCCGGGTGTTCAGGTTGTAGAGACGGCCGCCGCTGAAGTCCTGAGTCGTGGTCTGCAGCCCTTCGTCCTGGGCCTGCTTCATGATCGAGGCGGAGAAGGCGATACCGGCATCGGCCGTTTTCGTCAGCACGGCGGACAGCACCTGGTTCTCGTCGCCGTTGGGCAGCAGCGTCAGCTTGTCGAGATAGGGCCGCGGCTTGTCGTAGTACGAGTTGTTCTTGGCGAGCACCATCGGCCCGTTGCGCCGCCAGGACTCGAGCACGAACGGGCCGGCACCGATCGGGGCGGCGTCGAACGCGGCCGGACCGGCCTGCAGCGCTTCGGGCTTGGCGATCCAGTTCATCGAGCTCTCGACGATGCTGTTCGGGTACTGCGGGATCGGCTCGGACAGGGTGAAGGTCAGGGTCTGCCCGGCCGGGGCCAGGTTCTTCAGATGGGCGGCCGCCGCCCGGTTCCTGGGCGCCACCTGGGGCGCGTTGATCCGCTCCCAGTTGGCCTTGACGTCGGCGGCGTCCACCGGCGTCCCGTCCGAGAAAACCAGGCCATCGCGCAGCTTCAGCGTCCAGTTCGTGCCACCGTCAGTGGTGCTGAGGCTCTCGGCCAGACCGTACTCGTACCCGCCGCCGGTCTTGTCGATGAGCAGCTGGCCGAACAGTGAGTTGCCGACCATGGCGTTGACGGCACCGTTGTTCTGCATGGTGCGCGGATCCAGCGTTCGCGGTTCGGTCGACTGCAGCACGGTCAGCGACCCACCCTGCCGTGGGGGCCCGGCGTCGGCGTCGCCGCTCCCGCTTTCCGACGCGCCCGACCCGCAGGCCACCAGTAACACGGAGACCAGCGCAAGCCCGGTGATAGCTCGCAGGTGCTTTGCCAACACGCGACGGTGTCCTTTCATCCAAACATGATCAACAACAGGGAAACCGCGGCGGAGAGACCGCCGGGTGTGTCGAGAGAACGGGCCGGATCGTCGCCAGGGGCTGAGGGCACGGCCGGTCAGGCGGCGGGCGAAGGCTATGTGTCCGCCATGAAGCTCCTCCTTCGGATGCGGCTCTGCACCCTCCGCGACGGGAATCCCGGTCAGAGCTGGGAAATCCGCGTCGCACAACAGCGACGTCGACCTGAAACGTTGTCCGGCCGGATGGCTGTCACGAGCTGGCTCGGGCCACCGGACCGGTAGAAATCGGACATACAGTAACACTTGCCGGAAGCATTGCAAAACGTTTCTTCCGGACACGGCGAGGTCTCGCTGTGGCGGCGATGGAGGTACCTGTTTTCCCCTGGAACCAGACGAGCCACGCGACGGTGTCGTCGCGTGGCTCGTTGAACGGTGTTCCCGGATTCAGAGCGCGAGGCCGCCTGAAATGTCGATGACCTGGCCGGTCACCCAGCGCCCGTCGTCCGACGCGAGGAACGCGACAACGCCGGCGACGTCGTCGGACTGGCCGAGCCGGCCGAGTGCGACGCGCGCCTTGGCCTGTGCCGAGGCCTCCTCGTTGTCCTGCAGGTGCGCGTTGTTCCTGGTGAGGACGATGCCGGGGGACACCGAGTTGACGGTGATCCCCCGCGGGCCGACTTCCTTGGCCAGGGCCAGCGTGAACACGTCCAGGGCGCCCTTGCTGGCGCCATAGGCGATCATGTGCGGGCTCGAGATGCGGGTCGCGGCACTGGAGATGTTGATGATGCTGCCGCCGTCGCGCAGGCGCGGCAGGGCGAGCTGGGTGATGAAGAACGGCGCCTTCACGTTGACCGCGAACACCTCGTCGAAGTTCTCCTCGGTGAGCGAGGCCAGCCCGGTGGGGCTCCCGGCGGCGGCGTTGTGGACGAGGATGTCCAGCTTTCCGTCGGGGGTGAACTCCTTGCCCGCGGCATCGAAGGCGTCCCAGAGGCGGGCCGCGTCGCCGGCGCCGCCCAGTCGCGCGTGCACCGCGAACGCCTGCCCACCGTCCTTTTTGATGTGTTCGACGGTGTCGAGAGCCGCCGTTTCATCGTGGGCGTAACCGATACCCACGACGACGCCGTCGCGGGCGAGCCGTTCGGACGTCGCCCGGCCGATGCCCCTGCTGCCACCCGTGACGAGAGCGACCTTGTTTTCCACTGTCATACCTTTCCTTTTTCCCTTGGTACTGCGATAGGCGCGAGAAGCTGACCAGTCGGCTCCTGGCGTGTGGAGCGCCGCGCGGACACGAGGACGATCGCGGCGACACAGAAGACGCACATGATGATCGACACCCAGATGGCCGCCCGGGTGAGACCGGAAGCGGTGGCGATCGCGCCGCCGCCGAGCGCGATGCCGCCCTGCACGAGGTAACCGACGAGGAAGACGGCCGAAATGAGCCTTGCCCGGTGGTGCGGCTGTGCCGCGGCCGCCGCGGTACCCATACCGCCGGCCATCAGTAGGCCGACCGAGGGGCCGGCCAGTACGGAGGACACGATGAACATCGCGAAGGTCCCGGTCGCGGCCGCGAGGAGGAGCGCGACGAGGCTGAGGATGGCGAAAGCGGCGCCGATGATGATGGCGCGGCGCAGGGTGAACCGGCCGGCCAGCCAGGATCCCACGACGGTGAGCGCGGTCGAGCCGCACAGGATGAGGCCGATGGCCAGTGGGCTCGCGTCGCGCAGGATGCTCTGCGCGATGTCGGAGCCGAGCGAAATGAACACCGCGCCGATACCGAAGCCGGCGGAGGCGGTGACGGCGGCGATGGCGTAGGGCATGCCGAGACCGCGCGGGATGCCCAAACCCTGGGGCCGCCACCGCCCGGGAGCCTCGAACGCCGCCGGGTTGTGCCGCGGCAGGAATGTCGTGAGGACGATCGCCACGACGAACACCGCGGCCAGTAACCAATACGGCGAATGCAGCGGGTCGGGCGCGAACTGGACGAAGAGCGCCCCGACGAGAATCCCGAGCGTCACACCGCTGGCCTGGCCGGCGGAATTCAGCGGGCCGACGGCGCGGGGGCTGTAGGGGTTGTAGTCCACGAGCGCGGCGCTGGCGGAGCCGATGACGAGGCCGACGCCGATGCCCTGCAGGATCCGCCCGGCGAACACGATGGCGATCGACGGCGCGAAGCCGAACACGATGGTGCCGGCCAGCAGGAACACGAGGCCGATGAGGATCGCGGTCCGGCGTCCGATGTAGTCGGAGACGTTGCCGAACAGGAGGAGCATCAGCACGAGCACGGCCGGGTACACCGCGAAAACCGCCGTGGTGACCACCGTCGGCAGCTGCCAGTCGGCCGCGTAGACCGGGTACAGCACTGACGGGGCACTGCTGGCCCAGAGCGCCAGGAGGACCGCGAGCGCGACCGTCCAGAAGCTCCGTTTCGAGATCACGACGCCAGTCATGGCGGGACTCCTCTGACTTGAGTTGGTTCAAGTCAGAGTCTAGCTGGCTTTAGATCACTAAAGTCAAATGGCCGGCACCGGGGCACGCGTCAGCAGCACCGACTCCGGGGGCACCTGCTCGCCGGACTCGTTCACATAGCCGAGCCGGACCTGCTGCCCGGTGGCCTTGTCGATCACCTGCATCGGCGCGCAGTCCGACCCGAGATGTTGGTCACCCCACTGCATGAGCCCGATGATGACGGGCATCAGATCCTGGCCCATCGGGGTGAGGACGTACTCCTCACGGGGACGCTGCCCCGCCTCGACGTACCGGGATTTGGTGAGCAGGCCGACGTCGACCAGATGCCGCAGCCGGGCGGCGACGGTCGCCTCGGTCAGCGGCAACCGCTCGACGAACTGGTCGAACCGGCGGGTCCCCCAGAGCGCCTCGCGCATGACCAGCAGCGACGACGTGGGGCCCAGCAGAGTGAGCACCCGCTCGACAGAACAACTCACCTCAGAGGAAGAAGCCACCCTGCCAGGGTAACCGCTGGTGGCGTCCGGTCCGGCGTTCCGGATCAGGCTGTGCGGGCCTGGGGCTCGAACGAGCGCAGCATGTGACTCACGTACCGGCGTGAGGCCATCGCGGCCTCCGCGCCCGCGGCGGCGATGACGCCGGCATTGCCGGCCACCAGCAACCAGAAGTCGTCGGGCCGGACACCGGGCCGGATGGTCCCGTCCGCCTGGGCGCGCCGGAGCAGGGTGGTCGCCACCTGCTCGACCTGTGCGCGCTGCTGTTCCATGCCCCGCCCGGTGATCAGCGCCGTGGTGTACGCCGCGGTGAGCCCCTTGTCGGCGACCTGGTAGGCGCAGAAAGTGTGGACCATGGACCGCAAGGCGTGGGCCGGATCGGGATCGCGCAACGCCGCCGCGCCCGCGGCCGTGCATTCGGCGTGCTGGTCGGCGAACGCGTCGGCGACCAGCTGGTCGCGGTGGGGGAACCGCCGGTAGAGCGTCGCGACGGCGACCCCGGCGCGCCGGGCGACCCGTGCCATCGGCGCGCTCGTACCGGCCTCGGCGAAGACTTCCCGGGCCGCTGTCAGGATCCGGGTGCGGTTCTCCTCGGCGTCCGTGCGCATGATCCCAATTTACGCGAGTGAAGTGCGCATTCGCGGCGCGGATGTTTCGCAGTTGCTCGCCTGCCGGTGCCCGCGCGCCGCAGTGTGATCGGTGTGACGACCACTTCGCGCGCCGCGCGCTACGACCGATACGGCCCTCCGGATGTCCTCCACATCGCGACCACGCCGATTCCGGTGCCCGGACCGGGAGAGGTCCGGGTCAGGGTGCACGGATCCAGCGTGAACGCGGTCGACGTGGCCCTGCGCTCCGGCGCCGCGCGGTTGCTGAGCGGGCGTCGTTTCCCGCGCCGCCTCGGCCTGGACTTCGCCGGCGAAATCGACGCGGTCGGGCCGGGTGTCACCGGATGGCGCCAAGGGGACCGTGTCTGGGGTGGCGTCCGTGGCTTCACACGCGGTCAGAACGGCGCCGCGGCCGACTACGTGCTCGTCCCGCGAACACAACTTTCCCTTGCACCGGCCGGAATCGACCTCGTGACGGCGGCGGCTTTGCCGGGTGTGGGGGTCACGGCGCTGATCGCGCTGCAGCGGCACGCGCGGCTGCGGGAAGGCCAGCGGATGCTGTTGCGCGGCGCCGCCGGAGGCTTCGGCAGCGCCGCCCTGCAACTGGCGGCATCGCTGGGTGTGCACGTCACCGCGGTGGCGGGCGCCCGGCATCTCGACGCGCTGCGCGAACTGGGCGCCAAGGAAGTTCTGGACCGCCGGCTGATCCATCCCGGGGATCTGCCGGGCTACGACGTGGTCGTCGACGGGGTCGGCACCGACCTCGCCGCCTACCGCAGGCTGGCGCCGCGGACCGTGACGATCGCTTTCGCGCAGCCGGGTGCCCTGGCCACCGTCGCGGCGTCGACCGTCTTCGGCAGCCGCCGCATCCGCAGTTTCAGCGGCCGGCTGCGTGCCGCTGACCTGGCCACGCTGACCCAGCGGGTGAACGACGGTCACCTGCAACCAGTGGTAGCAGGCGTCTATCCGCTGGAGGAGGCTGCGGAGGCTCATCGCCGCCAGGAGGCCGGCGGAAACCTGGGCAAACTCGTGATCAGCTCGCTTTGACGCCGAGGCGGTTTCGGGCACTCAATGCGCGCGCAGGCCGTCGGCCCGGGCGGCACACGCGCGAGTAGGTGACCGCGCTCCGCGCCGAGCTCTCGGGCAGCGGCCACGTCCGGGTGCCGGGAGCGCAGCCCCGCCGCTGCTGCTGGCCGCGCTCGGCGCCGCGTCGGGCTTCGCCAATTACCGGACGCTCCTCGGCCGCCTGGGGAAAGCGCAACGTCGCGGAGACGATCGTCGCCGGGGACGAGGACGCCGTGGCGGACGCGGGCGCGACCGATGTGCTGGGCGGTCTCGTCGGCGACGACGCCGAACGGGCCGGAACCCTGGGGCGCAGCACTAGACGGCCTGGTCGCGCCCCGCGATCCGGTCCGGGAGGCGGGCGGCCAGATACTCCACCAGTTCGCTGATCCGCCGGGGCACGTGGACGTCGTCGGACAGGAGCGCGTAGATGTCCGCGGGCGGTGTCGGCACGCCGGGCAGGACGCGCACCAGGGCGCCGCTGTCGAGGTGGGGCCGGACCTGCCACTCCGAACGCATGATCACCCCGTGACCCTGCAGCGCCCAGTCGGTCACAACGTCCCCGTCGTTGCTCGACAGACGGCCGTGCACGCGCATCTGGCGCGGGCGGCGGGCGTCCCCGAAGTGCCACAGTGCGTAGCCGCCCTCGTTTTCGCGGAGCACGATGCAGTCGTGGTCGGCCAGGTCCTCGATCCGTTCGGGCATTCCCCGTTGTGCCAGATAGGACGGTGCGGCACAGGGCACGCGGCGGTTCTTCGCCAGCCGGCGCATCCGCAGCGTGGAGTCCGGCGGGGTGCCGACGTGCACGGCCATGTCGAACTCGCGCCGGTGTGGCCGCAACGGCAGTGACGATGTGTCGAGCTGGACGTTCAGGTGAGGATGCAGTGCGGTGAACCCGCCGACGAGCGGTGCCACATGCGCCCGCCCGAGGCCGAGCGTGGCCTGGACCACCACGGACCCCCGCAGGTCCCCGGAGCGGTGGGTGATCAGGTCGTCGACCTCGCGGACCTGGGCGAGGATCCGCTCCAGGCGCGAGGCATAGAGCTCCCCTTCCGACGTCAGCACGAGCCGGCGGGTGCCGCGGTGCACCAGGCGCACGTCGAGCCGGCGTTCCAGGGCGCTCAAGCGCTTGCTGACAACGGGAAGCGAGCACTCCAACTCCCGCGAGGCGGCCGTGAGCGTCTCGCTGGAGGCGACCACGTGGAAGAACTGGAGGTCGTCCACAGCGGACCGGTGTCTTTCCATAGGCGAAAGGATAGGTTGCCTCCCGCGCGCTTGCCGTGGTGTCCGGCGCGGCCCAGAGTGGGTGGCCCGCACCCACTTCGAGGTCGAAGGAGCGCCCCTTGGCACACCGTTACCGCATCGCGGTCATCCCGGGCGACGGCATCGGCCGGGAGGTCGTCCCGGAGGGGCTGCGGTGCCTGCGGGCGGCCGCCGAAACCCACGGGTTCGAGCTAGAGACCACCGAGTTCGACTTCGCCTGCGCCGACTACTGGCTGCGGCACGGCGAGATGCTGCCGCCGGACTGGCGGGAGGTGCTCGGTGGTTTCGACGCGATCTTCTTCGGCGCGGTCGGCTGGCCGGAGGTGGTGCCCGACCACGTGTCGTTGTGGGGCAGCCTGCTGCGGTTCCGCCGCGAGTTCGACCAGTACGTCAATCTGCGGCCGGTCCGGCTGCTGCGCGGGGTCCGCAGTCCGCTGCGTGACCGCGAGCCCGGGGACATCGACTTCCTCGTCGTCCGCGAGAACACCGAGGGCGAGTACTCCAGCGTCGGCGGCCGGATCTTCGAGGGCACCGAACGTGAGACGGTGCTGCAGGAGACCGTGATGACCCGGACGGGAGTGGACCGCGTGCTGCGCTACGCGTTCGAACTCGCCGCCGCCCGCCCGCGCCGGCACCTCACGTGGGCGACCAAGAGCAACGGCATCTCCATCTCGATGCCCTACTGGGACGAGCGCGCGGCCGCGATGGCCGAGCAGTACCCGCACGTGACGGCCGACAAGGACCACATCGACATCCTCACCGCCAAGTTCGTGCTGCGGCCCGACCACTACGACGTCGTCGTCGCCAGCAACCTCTTCGGCGACATCCTCTCCGACCTCGGGCCGGCGTGCGCCGGGACGATCGGGATCGCCCCGAGCGCCAACATCAACCCGGACCGCACCTGGCCGAGCCTGTTCGAGCCGGTCCACGGGTCCGCCCCGGACATCGCCGGACGGGGGATCGCCAACCCCGTCGGGCAAATCTGGAGCGGCGCGATGATGCTCGACCACCTGGGGGAGTCCGCCGCGGCGGCACAGGTCGTGACCGCGATCGAGAACGTGCTCGACGAGCAGCCGGAGGTACTCACCCCCGACCTCGGTGGCGCCGGGACGACCGAGGGGCTCGGCTCGGCGATCGCCGCCGAGATCGCCGCCCGGCGCACGGAAGTCGCGGTGTCATGACCGGCTTCGACCCGATCGGCCTGGAAGTCCGCTGGGACCGGCTCGCCGCCGCGACCGACGAGGCCGCGTCCACCATGCTGCGCACCGCGTTCTCGACGATTATCCGCGAATCCAACGACTACACGGTCGTGCTGATGGACGCCCACGGCCGCACCATGGCCGAGTCGCGGGCGGGTATCCCCGGCTTCGCGGCCCTGATGAGCTCGCTGACCGCACTCGTCCTGGAGCGGTTCCCGGCTGCGGAGTGGCGGGACGGCGACTGCGTCATCACCAACGACCCGTGGATCGCGACCGGGCACCTGCCCGACATCGCCATGATCACCCCGGTCTTCCACCGGGGAACGCTGGTCGGCTACGCCGGGACCGCCGCGCACTCCCCGGACATCGGCGGGACCCCGTCGATGGGCAGCGCGGACCTGCTCTCGGAGGGCATCCTGATCCCGCCGCTGCGGCTGTTCCGGGAAGGCCGGGTCGAGCAGGGGGTGAAGGATTTCCTGCTGGCCAACGTCCGCCTCGCCGGCCAGGTGTGGGGTGACCTGGAGGCGCAGTCCGCCGCGCACGCGGTGTGCCGGCGGCGCGCACAGGAGTTCCTCGACGACTTCGGCGAACCGGACTTCGAGCGGTTCGCCGCCGAGGTGCACGCCGTGACCGATGCCGCGATGCGGGCGGCCGTCCGCGAGCTGCCCGACGGCGTCTACCGGGCGGGTGTCGACGCCGACGGCATCGAGGGGCACCCGACGCACATCGAGTGCGCGGTCACTGTGGACGGTGACCGGATCGGGATCGACTACACCGGGAGCTCCGCGCAGGTGCCGTTCTCGACCAACTCCACGCTGAACTACACGCGCGCCTATTCGGTGTACCCGCTGAAGATCCTGCTCGACCCGGCCACGCGCACGAACTGGGGTTCCTACCAGGCGATCGGCGTGACCGCCCCGGTGGGCACGATCGTCAATCCCACGTTCCCCGCGCCGGTCGTCGCCCGGCATCTGACCGGGCACCTGCTCTCGTGCGCGATCTACCGCGCGCTCGCGCCGGTACTGCCCGGCTCCGTGATCGCTGACAGCGGGGGAGCGCCCGCGCTCCGCGTCCGGTTCGCCGGCGTCGACGACGCCGGCCGTCCCTTCTCGCAGATGCTCTTCGCCAACGCCGGCATGGGAGCTTCGCGGGACAAGGACGGCCTTTCCACGACGGCGTTCCCGACCAATTCCGGCAGTGGCAGCATCGAGGCCCTCGAAGTCGCGTCCCCGTTGCGGTTCGTGCGCAAGGAATTCCGGGCGGGCTCCGGCGGTCGGGGGCGGCGCCGCGGCGGTCTGGGTCAGGACGTGGAGGTGCACAACCCGACCCGCCGTCCGGTCCAGCTGGTGCTGCTGGGGGACCGCGAACGGCATCCGGCCCTCGGGCTCGCGGGCGGGGAGCCGGGGGCGACGGCACAGGCCGTGCTGGATTCCGGCGAACGCGTGCCGTTGAAATCGATCTCGCAGCTGGCGCCCGGTGCCTCCGTCGTCATCTCGTTCCCCGGCGGGGGCGGGTTCGGCGCGCCGGAGGACCGGGAACCGGACCTGATCCTGGCCGACGAACTCGGCGGATACACACCCGGGGAGAGCGCATGAGTCGCACCGTCCGCATCGGCGTGGATGTCGGCGGCACGTTCACCGACCTGGTGCTGCACGACCCGGCTCGCGGCCTGACCTGGCCCGGCAAACTGCCCACCACACCGCACGCCCCCAACGAAGCGATCACCGCGGGTATCGCCCGCCTGCTGGCGGAAACCGCCACGCCGCCCGGCGATGTCGCCGGTGTCGTGCACGGCACGACGCTGGTGACCAACACCGTGCTCGAACGCACCGGCGCCGTCGTCGGGCTGCTGACCACGGCGGGATTCCAGGACACCCTGGAAATGGCGCGCGAGATCAGGTTCGACACCACCGATCTGCTGGCCCGCCCGGCAACCCCGTTGGTGCCACGGCATTTGTGCCGCGGGATACCGGGCCGGATCGCGGCTGACGGAACCGAACTCCACCCGCTCGACGAGGACGCCGTGCTGGCACAGGTGCGGGACTTCCTGGACCGGGGTGTCGAGGCGGTGGCGGTCGCGTTCCTGCATTCCTACCGCGACGACAGGCACGAACGGCGGGTGCGGGAGCTGCTCGCGCGGGCCCATCCCGGGCTGCCGGTCACGATCTCGAGCGCGGTCGCCGGCGTGGTCGGCGAGTACGAGCGAGCCAGCACAGCCTGCCTCAACGCCTATGTGCAGCCGCTGATCTCGCGCTACCTCGACGCGCTGGACGGCGACCTGCGCGCGATGGGCATCGACGCGCCGCTGCACGTGATGCTCTCCGGCGGCGGGGTCACGAGCTTGGCCGACGCGAAGGAGTTTCCCGTCCGCCTGCTCGAATCCGGCCCGGCGGCCGGCGTCATCGCTGCCGCCGCGGTGGCGCGCCGGCTGCGGGAACCGGACGTCATCTCGTTCGACATGGGCGGCACCACGGCCAAGATCGCGATCGTGAGCGGCGGCGCGCCGCGCCGCAAGCACGACTTCGAGGCGGGCCGGGTCGACAAGTTCAAGCCGGGCTCGGGACTGCCGGTCCGGCTGACCGTCGTCGACATGATCGAGATCGGCTCGGGCGGTGGGTCGATCGCCGCGCCGGACTCGCTGGGGTTGCTCAAGGTGGGCCCGCGCAGCGCCGGGTCCGTGCCGGGTCCCGTCGCCTACGGCCGGGGCGGCGAGCAGCCGACCGTCACGGACGCGGATCTCGTGCTCGGCCACCTCGCCCCGGCCTCGTTCCTCGGCGGCGAGATGCGGCTCGAGACGACCGAGGTCCACAAGGCGATCGACCGCGAGGTGGCCGAACCACTCGGCCTCGACCGGATCGATGCCGCCTCGGGCATCGTCGAGGTCGCCACCGCGAGTATGGCGGCCGCGGCCCGGATGCACCTCGCCGAGCA
This sequence comes from Amycolatopsis sp. GM8, assembly GCF_021653975.1. Classification (GTDB taxonomy): domain Bacteria; phylum Actinomycetota; class Actinomycetes; order Mycobacteriales; family Pseudonocardiaceae; genus Amycolatopsis_E. The sequence continues at coordinate 91,553 of NZ_JAJKFK010000006.1, forward strand.
CGGCCGGGACCCGGCCGGTTTCGCGCTCGTGGCGTTCGGCGGGGCGGGTCCCGTGCACGCCTACGGCCTGGCGAAGCAGTTGAAGATCACCAGGATCGTCGTCCCGATGCGCGCGGGAGTCATGTCCGCGTACGGGTTCCTCGTCGCCGCGCCCACGGTGGACCAGGCGCACAGCCTGCCCGCGGCGCTGACCGAGGTCGACTGGGATCGCGTCGCGGCCGTGTACGACGAGCTGGCCGCGCGCGCCACGGCGGTGCTGGAACCCGTTGACGCGCAAGCGATCCGCCTCCGGCGCACGGTCGACATGCGGTACCTGGGCCAGGGCTTCCCGATCGAGGTCCCCTTCGGCGAGGAGGACTTCGGCCGGGCGGACATCCTGCGGGACGCGTTCGACGCGACCTACCGGGCGACCTACGGGCGCTCCCTCGACGGGCCCGCCGAAGTCGTCAATTGGCGGCTCTCGGCACACCTGCCCGGCCACGACGTTTCCCTTGCGTGCGAACCGATCGAGGGCGACCCGAAGCTCGGTACCCGCGACGTCTGGATCCCGGGCCACGGCTGGCTCGAGGCCACGGTGTGGGACCGGTACCGAATGCGGCCGGGAACGGAGATCACCGGACCCGCCGTCTTCGAAGAACGGGAGTCCTCGTGCTGCTTCGGGCCGGAGTGCCGCATCCGCGTCGACCCCGATCTGACGCTCCTCGTCGACCTCGGGCAGTGATCGCCCGAGGTCAACGGGCCATCGGGGCCGACGTCGCCGGCTTCGTGGCCCCGGCGAGCAGGTCCCCGAGCCCGCCACGGGCGTCCTCGATCACGATCGCCTCGGCCGCCGCCGAGTCGCGTACCCGCAGCGCGCGCACGAGCGCGCGATGGCTTGCGTACCGGTCCAGGCCGAACGTGTCGTCCTGGTTGATCCGCTCGATCAGCCTGGACCGCCGCTCCGACCAGGAGAACACCCGGGTCTGGTCGAGCAAGCGCACGAGCACCGGATTGCCGGCGCACGACTCGACGACGTCGTTGAACCGTTGCATGGCATCGAGGAGCCGGCTCAGATAGCGCGACACGTCCTGCCCGGCCTGGTGGCGTTGCTTGACGACGATCAGCAGGTCGTCGGCGTCGTCGAGGATGGCGTCGAGCTGGTCCAGTTGCGCCGGGCTCGCGTGCCGGGCGGCGAAGCGGGCCACCATCCCGCGCAGCGCCACCTCGACCTCGGCGAGGTCCTGGACCGCGATGTCCCCGAACGACGTGACCTTGACGGTCCGCGGGCCGGTGCGTTCGAGCAGGCCGTCCTGCTCAAGCCGCCGGATCGCCTCGCGGACGGGCGTCGGGCTGACCGACAACCGCTCGGCCAGCCCGCGCTCGGTGACCTTCTGCCCTGGGCGCAGTTCACCGGTGGTGACCGCGTCTCGGATGGCGCGATAGGCGCGGTCGGCCAGCGTGTCGTTCGACATGGACTCAACAATATCTGCCATAGGAAAGTTGTTTGCCATAGTTGACCTTCTTGCTATAGCAAAAGTACTGTGATGGTCGCCACGACGACGGTGAAGGGACGGTGCCGAGATGACGACGACGACATCGCAGCGCACGCGAACGGGGCGGATCACGTTCTTCGTGGCACTGGCGGTCTTCGCCCAGGAGTCGACGTGGAACCTCTACGACGCGCAGGTTCCGCCGCTGCTGCGGGAGCACATCGGCAGCGCGGCGCTGATCGGCCTGCTGATGGGCATGGACAACCTGTTCGGCATCTTCATCCAGCCGTGGATGGGCCACCGCTCGGACAACACCCGGACGTCGTGGGGCCGGCGCATCCCCTATCTCGCGGTCGGCATGCCGGTGGCGGCGCTGCTGTTCATCGCCATCCCGCACGCCGCGGGCTCGCTGCCGCTGCTGATCCTGGTGCTGTTCAGCTACGCGCTGGTCGCGAACTCGTTCAAGCCGATCGCCGAGTCCCTGCTCCCGGACTTCATCGCCGCCGACCGGCGGAGCCGGGCGAACGCCGTGGTCAAGATCGCCTCCAGCATCACCGTCATCGTCTCGGCGCTGATCAGCATCTTCCTGATCGACGACTACCCGAATCTGTCGTTCGTGATCCCTTCGGTCCTGATGCTGGTGTCCGTGGCCGTGCTCGTCGTGAAGGTGCGGGACAGCCGGTCCCCGGCCTACCAGGCGGCGGTCGAGGAGGACCGTGAGGGGCACGGTGAGGCGTCGCCCCGCATCCCGATGCGCCGCGTTCTGCTCGATCTCGTGCGGGACAGCGACCGCAGCAGGCTGCTGGTGATCGTGTCCATCCTCGCCTTCGGGAGCGCGTGGTTCGCCTCGCGCTCGCTCGTCACGAACTACGGGATCGAAACCCTGGGCATGTCGCGCGGCGACGCGGGCGGCCTGACGCTGCCCAGCGGGGTGGCCTTCATCGTGGCCGCCTACCCGGTGGCGAGGCTCGCCGAACATTTCGGCCGGCTGCGGGTGATCCTGGTGGGGATGGTGGTGTTCGCGGCCGCGATGGTGCTCGGCACCGTCGTGCAGACCCCTACCGGCGCCATCGTCGCCTTCTGCGTGGCGGCCGCGGGCGCGTCGGCGTTCATGGTCAACATGGCGGTCGTGCTCTGGAACCTCGCCCCCTCCTCCCGCCTGCTGGGCACCTACACCGGCCTCTACACGGTCGGCTGGGCCGGCGGCGGCTTCGTCGGCCCGGCGCTGGTCGGCGCCATGGTCGACGGGACGGGCTGGCGCTTCATGCTGCTCGACGTGGGGGCCGTGACGGTCGTGGCAGTGCTGGCGGTCGCCCGCGTCGCCATGTTGCAGCGGCGCCGGACCGACGGCCGCCAATTGTGAGTGAGGAACAGATGCCCCGAGTCCTGATCACCGCCGACTACCTGCGCGCCGGCGACGAGGTCGACCGGTTCCTGCGGAATGCGGGGCTGGAGACCGTGTACTCGCCCATGGTCTGCCGGCGTGATCCCGAACAGCTCGTCGCGGCGCTGGACGGGATCGACGCCGCCTTGGTGGCCAACGAACCGCTGACCGCCGATGTGCTCGCCCGCGCGCCGAAACTCCGGGTGATCGTGCGGACCGGCGTCGGGTACGACTCGATCGACGTCGCCGCCGCGGCCCGGCTGGGGATCAGCGTGAGCAACCTGCCCGGTATCAACGCCAACGCGGTGGCCGAGTACACGCTCGGCCTGCTGCTCGCCGGGGCGCGCCGGCTCGTGCAGTCCGCTTCCGGTGTCGCACAAGGGAAATGGCCACGCGAGGACGGGCACGAACTGCGCGGGTCGACCCTCGGCCTGATCGGGTACGGCGCCTCGGCGCGGGCGGTGGTGCCGCTCGCCCGCGCCTTCGGCCTTCGGGTGGTCTGTACCACTTCGGTGCCCGCGCGGCTGCGGAGCGACCCCGAGGTGCGGTTCGTGGAGCTGCCCGAGTTGCTGGCCGTGGCGGACTACGTCTCGGTGCACACCTCGCTCACCGAACGGACCCGGGGCCTGCTGGGCGAAGTCGAGTTCAAGCAGATGAAGCCGACGGCCCTGCTGGTCAACACCGCCCGCGGCCCGATCGTCGACGAGGACGCGCTCGTCGCGGCCGTGCGGACCGGGGAGATCGCGGGCGCCGCGCTCGACGTCGTCGGGACCGAGCCGCTCCCGCCCGGCAGCCCGCTGCGCACCGTGGACGGCATCGTCGTCTACTCCCACATGGCCGGGCAGACGGCCGAGGCACGAGCCGCCGCGGGCCGCGAAGGGGCCGCGGAACTGGTCGCCGCGCTCGAAGGCCGGGCCCGGTTCGTGGTGAACGCCGAACACGGAGAGAAATGAGGAACATGGACACCGAACCGGTGAAGTCCGTCCGCGTCCTGGCGCCCAGCGGCATGCTCGGCGCGGGCTGGGAGCACGCGACGGTCGAGCGCGGAATCGCCCTGGGCGCCGACGTGATCAGCATCGACGCCGGGTCGACCGACTCCGGTCCCTATTACCTCGGCGCCGCGACCCCCAAGACGACGGCCAAGGCGGTGGCCCGTGACCTGCGCAGCCTGCTGACGGCCGCCGCCGGTGCGGGCATTCCCGTGATCGTGGGTTCCTGCGGCACGAGCGGGACCGACAGCGGGGTCGACTGGGTCGCCGGGATCGCCGCCGAGGTGATGGCCGAAGAGGGCCTGGACCTGAAAGTCGCGAAGATCTACAGCGAGCAGAACGCGGCCGAATTGAAGGAGCACCTCGACGCCGGCCGGGTCCACCCGTTGCCGCCGCTGGGGGAGCTGCGGGCCGAGACGCTCGAAAGCTGCACTCACATCGTCGGCGCGATGGGGCACGAACCGATCGTCGAGGCGCTCCGCTCCGGTGCCCAGGTGGTGCTCGCCGGACGCGCGACCGACACGGCGGTGGCGGCCGCTTACCCGCTCATGAAAGGGATGCCGGCCGGACCCACCTGGCACGCCGCGAAGATCATCGAATGCGGCGGCCAGTGCACCAGCAACCCGCGGGCGGGCGGCGTCCTGGCCACCATCGACGCCGACGGCTTCACCATCGAACCACTCGACCCCGCGGCGGCGTGCACGCCGGTCACGGTGGCCGCGCACATGCTCTACGAGACCGCGAACCCGTTCGAGATGCGGGAGCCTGACGGCACCCTCGACGTCCGCGACGCGCGGTACGTCGCCGTCGACGACCGGATCGTCCGGGTCGAGGGGTCGCGGTTCCACATCGCCGACCAGTACACGATCAAGCTGGAGGGCGCCCGGATCACCGGCTACGAGACCATGTCCTTCACGGCGATCCGGGACCCGCTCATCCTCGCCGATATCGATGCCTGGGCGGACCTGATGCGCACGGTGATCACCGATCGGGTGCGTCAGACACTGGGGCTGGCGGACGACGAGTACGCCTTCGATCTTCGCCTCTACGGCCACAACGCCGTGCTGAACGAGCTGGAACCCGAGACCGGGCCGCCCCGCGAGGTCGGCGTGATGCTGCTCGTCAACGCGCTCGACCAGGCGACCGCCACGGCCGTCGCGAAGGTCGCCAACCCGCTGATGCTGCACCTGCCGACCCCGAAGATGGACTACCTGCCGAGCCTCGCGTTCCCGTCCTCACCGGCCGAGGTCGAGCGCGGCGCGGCGTACGAGTTCGTGCTGAACCACGTCGTCGACTGTGATGTCCCCACCAGCCTGTTCCGCACCGAGATGGGGGAGACCCGTGTCTGAGACGACCCTCGCGGACCTCGCGTACGAGGTCCGGTCCAAGAACGCCGGCCCGTTCTGGGTCACGATGGAACTGTTCCTGCGCGACGCCGAGGGCTACCGGATCGCCGCGGACGAGTCGCTGCTGAACGAGCACGTGATCGCGGAGCTCTACCGGGTCGAGGAGAGCACGGTCCAGATCTTCCGGATCCCGTCGCTCAATGTCGTGAAGATCTCCTTCCCCCGCCCGATCAGCCAGGGCTCGCTGCGGGACCGCGACATGCACGCCGGCCAGCACCACGTGCCGCTCGCGCGCCTGCCGATCAGGACCTGATCGCTTTCCTGTCCTTCGAACCGGCTCCTCGTGCCAAGATGGTGAGGACGGAAGGACACGCGCGTGGCCGGTTGGGATGGGCGGGGGTTGCCCCCCATTGCCGCGGACCGGATAGCGCGGGCGAAACGGTCGAACCTGCACACTTCGCTCCTTTCGGTGCCGGCGGCCGTCGCGGTGGAGAGCGCCGGATTGGATCCCGTGGGCGAGGCGATGGGATGTGTCGTCCAGCAGCGGCTGCCGCCGCTGGTGCTCACACCGCTGACCTTCAATGTGGATTACCGGCCCTATGTCCGGGCGTGGCGGGAGGGCTGGGACAAGGCGCTGAGCCGGTTACGTGAGGAGGCCGGCCTGCTCGGCGCCGACGGCGTCGTGGGGATCCGGCTGACCCGCCGGCCGATGGACGACCTGGTCGAGGAGGTCGTCGCGCTGGGCACCGCGGTCCGTGACCGCTCGGGGCGGCACCGCGGGCGGCCGTTCGCCACGACGCTGCCGGGTGCGGACGTCGCCAAGCTCCGCTCTGGTGGCTGGACCCCGATCGACGTGATCGCCGCGGTCGCCATGGGCGGTTTCTACCGCGACTACTCGTTCCGGCAGCAGACCTCGGTCCTTGCCGGCAACGGCGAGGTGGACTCGCTCACGACGATGGTGAACCAGGCGCGCTCGGCCGTCCGTGACGATTTCGCGCAGCAGCTGCGCGGCATCCACGCGCACGGGGGCATCGTCTCGTCGATGTCGGTCGAGACGATGCGCATCGAGGACAGCGGCGCCGGGGTGCGCGCGGACACCTTCGGCACCGCGATCGTTCGTACCGCACCGGCCGGCCCGGCCGGGGCACTCACGATCATGCCGTTGAAGGGGAGGAAATGACCCAGACCGACGGGCTGCCCGAGGACGCGCGGCGGCGGCTGGCCGAGATGCGGCCCGGCGAGTCGACCGAGCTGTTCACCTCGGACCTCAGTGTCAACGAGTTCCTGCTGGTGCGCGAAGCCGGATTCCGGCCATTGGGGCTGGTCCTGGGTTCGAGCATCTACCACGTCGGCTTCCAGCTGCGCCGGTGGGGCCGGAACCAGGAACTGACCACGCTTTCCGCCGCCATGTACCACGCCCGCGAGCTCGCCATGGACCGGATGGAGGCCGAGGCCGACCTGCTCGGCGCGGACGGGATCGTGGCCGTGCGGCTGGAAATCGACTTCAAGGAGTTCGGCACGGACCTCGCCGAGTTCATCGCTGTGGGGACGGCGGTGAAGGCCGAGGAACCGGGCCAGTGGCGCGACAACCGGGGCAAGCCGTTCACCTCCGACCTGTCGGGGCAGGACTTCTGGACGCTGGTGCAGGCCGGGTACGCGCCGCTGGGCATGGTGATGGGCTCGTGCGTCTACCACATCGCGCACCAGCGGGTGTGGCAGGCGCTGGGCAACATCGGCCAGAACGTGGAGATCCCGCAGTTCACCGAAGCCCTCTACGACGCTCGTGAGCTGGCGATGAGCCGGATGCAGACCGAGGCGGAACAGCTTGCGGCGGAAGGGATCGTGGGCGTGCAGCTGCTGTCGCTGCCGCACCGCTGGGGTGGTCACACCACGGAGTTCTTCGCGATCGGGACCGCGGTCCGGCCGTTGCGCCCGGATCACGTCATCGACAAACCGCAGCTCGTGCTGCCGCTGACCGACTGATGGCGGGCGACATGCTGGAAGTGCACCTGCTCGCGGCGGCGTTGCGGGCGGACCGGACCGACGTCGAGTCCTACGCGCGGATCCTGTCGGACACCCTCGGGCAGGCGCTGCCCGAGGGCATGGTCGAGGTGGAGCGCCGTCGGCGGCTGCGCGGTGACGGTGAGCCCGTCGCCGTGCGGGTGCTGGCGGCCGGGCGGGAACTGGAGCTGCGCTCGGCCCGGCGGGGCGGTGTGACCGCCGAGATCCGGCAGGTCGTGCACGGTGTCGTGATCAGCCGGCGCGCCGTCGGCGTCGACGAGTGGCTGGGCACACTCGCGGAGGAACTCACCCGGCTGGCGGAGCGCAACGCCACCGCCCGGGACGCGCTGGCCCGGCTCCTGGGCGGCTGAGTGCCGCGGGCGCGGTGGTCAGGCCGGGCGGAGCAGGTCGATGATTTCACTGATCGCCGGCCCTCGGGAACCAGATCGGATGGGCCGCGGCGAAGGTTTCAGGCCGAGGTCCAGCCGCTCGGCCGGATCGTCGACGCCTTCGAGCTTTTCGATGACCTGCGCGGTGAACCGCTGCCTGAACCTGTGGGAAGACCTGGTGCTCGTCGAGGTGGCCGACGTGGCCGGCCGGCCCGTCGCCCCCCGGAGTCGCCGGGTACAAGGTGCTGATCACCAACGTGGTCAACCGCGTGCAGCCGCTGATCCGGTACGAACTGTCCGACTCGGTCACCCTCACACCCGGCCCCGGCCCGGCCGGCTGGCCGTTCCACCGGCTGTCCACAGTGGATGGTCGCAGCGGCGACATCGTCACCCTGCCGGCCCGGGGCGGCGGAACCGTCCGGGTGCATCCGATGTCCCGGATCGCCTGAAGGCCGCCCTGGCCCGGGAACTTCGCGACGCCGGCGCGATCCCGCCACCGATCACCGTCACCGTGGTCGCGAAGATCGACCGTGATGGCGGGCACGCGGCCAAGTTCTACCTCATGGCCCCGCGGAGGTGAGCAGTCTTTACGTGTTCTGTGGGGGCGGTCCGGGGAAGGGGACTTCGGGCAGGGCCAGTGGGGCATCGGGGTCGAGCGTCAGGCCGTTCGTGAGCAGGGTTTCCGCCAGCAGGCGCCACACCCACCGGGTCAGGAGTGCGGAGAACTCCGGGTGGTCGAGGTCGCCGGGATGCTCGAGCCATTGTGTGGTGCTGGAGTCCACGAGGCCGACGAGCGCGAACGCGAGCGGTTCGGCCGCGCGGGTGTCCATTTCGAAGGCCTTATTGAACTGTTCGAACAGGTCGGTGAGGTAGCGCCCGATGGTGGTCTTGACATCGGCCGCGGCGCTGCGGCCGCCGGCAGTGCTGGTGAGTGAGTGCATGCTCAGGTAGCGGTAGAGGTGGCGGTTGGCCGACAGCCACGTGATGTGGGCGTCGATCGCCGTCCGGATCATCTGCATCGGCGTGCCGCGCAGGTTCCACAACTGCGCCAGTTCGGTGGTCACCAGGTTCACCGCGTGGCTGGCGATGGCCTGGTGCAGGTCGGTGGCGTCGGCGAAATGCCGGTAGAGCCGGGTGCGGGCCACGCCGGCTTCGGCGGCGATCTGCTCGGTGGACACGTCGGGCCCGTGCCGGGTGATCGCGCGCAGTGCGGCGTCGACGAAGTCGCGGCGGCGGCGTTCCCGTTGCCCGGCCCAGCGTTCGGCCCGGCCGTCGCGCGGGGTGGGCGGCGGTGGGGGCATACCCATAGTTTAGTGGTCGACCCATTAGTGGTACTGCGATGTACCTGATACATTGCTGCCCAGTCAGTTCGGTCGTGATGGGGAGACGGAGGCCGACGCGATGACGCATGCTGTGCGCGACACCGGGGATTCGGTGTTATTGGAGGCTGTTCGCGGGGGTGATCAGGAGGCGTTCGCCGAGTTGTTCCGGCGGCACGCCGAGGCGGCCGGCCGGCTCGCGTGGCGGTGGGCCGGCGGGGGTGTGGAGCAGCAGGAACTGGTCGCGGAGGCGTTCGCCCGGGTGCTGGCGGCGCTGCGCGGGGGTGGGGGCCCGAAAGAGAACCTGTTGCCGTATCTGCTGGTGACGATGCGCCATGTGGCGAACGACCGGTGGCGGCGGGAGCGGCGGGTCGAGCTCTACGGGACAGCACCGGGCGAAGACGATGTCCGTGATGCCGTGGTCGCTCGGCCCGACGACGTCGCGCTGCGACACTGCGACGCCGGGCTGGCGTCGGTCGCGTTCAGCGGCCTGCCGCCACGGTGGCGGACGGTGCTGTGGCATGCCGAAGTGGAACGCCGCGTGCCGGCGGAGTTGGCGTCACGGCTCGGGATCTCGCCCAACGCGGTCGCCTCGCTCGCCGTGCGGGCGCGCGAGGGACTGCGCCAGGCGTACCTGCAGGCCCAGGTCCCGGATGCCCGTGCGCTCGACTGCCGGGCGCCCCGGTTGCAGCTGGGGGCCTGGATCCGGGGCGCGTTACCCGCGCGCCGGGCCGGTGTGATCACCAGCCATCTCGCCGGTTGTGCCGACTGCCGCACGGTCGCCGCCGGGGTCCTGGACGCCAACGGCGGGCTGTGCTCGCCCGTGCTGGGTGATCCCGGGGCGCGATCGCGGGGACAGGATGGCCGGACGTGGAGTGGGAGACGATCCACGGTGCTGGAGGGAGCAGACAGATGAGTGTCACCGACCAGCCTGCCGGCAACACGCCGGCGGCCGCGAACACCGACCAGGACAAGCCGCCGGAGAGCGACGACGGGTGGCTCACCGAGCGGGCCCAAGAAGCACTCACCACGATCGCCGCACTGTATGAGGAAGCCGTCAGCACGGTGCTGGCCCCCGCCACACCACCGGGCGGCGGCGCGCACGGCGAGACCGGCTGGTTCGACCCGGGCACCGACGCCGGCAAGGACTGAAGCCGCTCAGAGCGCGCTGTCATCACGAAGTTCCCCCGCGGCCAGGAGGTCTTCTCTGGCGCGGGCCACACGGGACCGGATGGTGCCGACGGGACAGCCGCAGACCTGCGCGGCCTCCTGATAGGACAGTCCCAGAACCTGGGTGAGCACAAGCGTTTCGCGTCGCGCGGGGTCCAGGTCGGCCAGCAGTAGTTGGAGTTCGACGACGTCCTCGAACCCGGCCCCGTGCCGCGGCTGGTCGACCTGGTCCCACTCGCCGCGCGAGACCAGCCGTGGCCGTGACCCGGCGGCGCGGATGTGGTCGATGAGCACCCGGCGGGCAATGGACAGCAGCCAGGTCCGTGAAGACGACCGGCCGGCGAAGCGCGGCAGGCTGCCGAACGCGCGCAGATAGGTTTCCTGGGTGAAGTCGTCGGCGCGATCGGGGTCGGCGAGATGGGCGAGCAGGCGCCACACATCGGCCTGCGTCGCGCGCACCCAATCCGCGAGGGCACGCCGGTCTCCGCGACCGGCGGCGATGGCCAGCGCGGTGACCCGGTCGTCGTCTTCGCGTTCAATGCGCACGGGAATCCTCGTGATACGGCAACGTCTCCACCACCAGTCGGACGAGACGGGGTGCGAGTTCCCGCGGATCATGAAGAAATTTCCGGTGCGTGGCGTTCGCCGGTCCGGCTCGGGACCTCGCGGTCCGGGTGAGAGGATCCGTCGCGGCGTGGAGAGAGGACGGACGAATGCACCGGGACAGCGGCTGGACCCGGTCCGTGCCGCAGTGGCTGGCCGGCGGCGCGGCGGTCGCACTGGGGGTGGTCGTGCTGCTGGCCGCGCTGGCCGGCGGGACTCCCTATACCCAGGTCGGCAACGGCGATCCAGGCCTGCTGGTGTCGGTCGGCGCGCCGGTTTTGCGGCTGCTGGCGGACTTGTCGGGAACGGTCTGTGTGGGCGCGCTGGTGTTCGTCGTCACGTGCACGCGGCCCCGCGAGGGAAAGCTGACCGGCGCCGGCTATGGCGAAGTGCGGTGGGCGGCGGTGGCCGCCGGGGTGTGGGCGGTCTCCGCCGTGCTGCTGGTGCCGTTCAGCGCCGCCGACACGGGCGGGCTGCCGCTGCCGGTGGTGCTGGCGAACCTGCCGGGCCTGCTCGGCGCGCTGGAACAGCCGAAAGCCTGGCTGTGCACGGCTTTGCTCGCGCTGCTGGTCGCGGCCGGGGCCAGGATGACGTTGCGCTGGGCGCCTGCCGCCCTGTGGTGCGGGGTGTCCGTCTTCGCCGCGTTGCCGCCGTTGGTCACCGCACACGGTTCGTCGGACACGGGCCATGACCTGTCACTCGCGGCGATCGTGGTGCACGTGCCGGCCGCGATGATCTGGTTCGGCCTGCTGCTCGCGGTGCTGCGCCAGGCCCGGCGTCCGTCCGGTGACCTCGCGTCGCTGGTGCGGCGCTACGACCGGGCCGCCTTGTGGTGCTGGGTCGTGCTGGCCCTGTCCGGCCTGGTCCTGGGTGGCGTCCTCGTCCCGGCGGCGGACCTGTTCACTACCGCCTATGGCCTGGCACTGGTGACCAAGATGGTGCTCGCGGTCGCCGCCGGGATCGCCGGGCGGCTGCTGGCCCGCCGGGCCGCGCGCAAGTTGGCGACCCGGCCCGGGGACCGGCGTGGCGTGCTGGCGTTCGCCGCGGCCGAGGTGACGCTGCTGTCGGCGGTCGTCGGGTTTTCGGTGGGGTTGAGCCATTTGCCCTTGCCGGGTTTCCTCGGCAAGGTCCTCAGCACCACGCGGACCTTGCTGGGCTACGACCTCGCCGGGCCGCCGACAGTGCTGCGCCTGCTCGGCGACTGGCGGCCGGACCTGTTCTTCGGTCCGCTGGCGCTGCTCCTGCTGGTGGGGTACCTGATCGCGGTGCGTCGGCTCGGCGGTGACTGGCCCCGCACCCGGACCGCCGCGTGGATCGCGGGTTGTGCCGTGCTGGTGCTGGCCACCTGCTCGGGGATCGGCCGGTACGCCGCTGCCATGTTCAGCGTCCATCAGGCGAGTCACATGCTGGTGTCCATGCTGGCCCCGGCCTTGCTGGTGCAGGGCGCCCCGCTGAGCCTGCTGGCGCGGGCCGCCCCGGCTGGCCTGCCCGGGTTCGCCGAGGTGACCCGGCGGCTGGCCGGCACGAGATTGGTGCGGGTGCTGACCCATCCGGCGGTCGCGCTGGTGCTCTTCGCCGGGTCCCCGTTCCTGCTGTACTTCACCGGACTGTTCGACGCGCTGGTGCGGTTCCACTGGGGTCACCTGCTGATCAACGTGTGGTTCCTCGCCGTGGGCTACCTGTTCTTCTGGGTCGTCGCCGGGGAGGATCCGGCGCCCCGTCCGCTGCCCGCCATCGCCCGGCTCGGCGTGCTGCTGGCCGCGATGCCCGCCGACATCCTCTTCGGGGCCATCCTCATCGGCGGCGACCGGATCGTGGGCAACGGGCCGGCGTCGTCGAACCTGTACCAGGCGCTGGCCCTGCCGTGGGTGCCGGACTTGGCCGCGGACCAGCGTGCCGCCGGGCTGATCGCGTTGGTGCTGGGGGAGTTGACGCTGCTGGTGGCGCTGGGCGCATTGCTCGCCCGCTGGGCGCGTGACGACGGAAGCGGCTTCGCGGACTACGAACAGCTGGCGCGGACAGTGCGGGCGGAATCCGGCTGACCACAATGGACGGACGCCGCTCAGGGATGTTCGCGGTCCCGGGGCTGGGCCATTCTGGCGAGCATGGCGTTGTAGGCGCGCAGGGCTTCCTCGTCCTCGTCGACGTTCACGTCCTCGTCGAGCGCGCCCACAGCCCCGCTCAACGCCGACCGGCGCGCCGATTCCAGCCAGGAACCGAGATCACTGCCCTCGGCGGACGAGGAGACCCAGGCGGTGATGACGATGATCGCCAGCGCGGCCATCAGCAGGTCACCGCCGACCCACATCATCGCCCCGCCCCAGTGCAGATCCGTCACCGCGTCCGGCCCCCAGCCGCGGTCCGGGACGATGTAGGCGGGGAACGGGGCGCGCGGCGTGATCAGCAGGGTCACCCCGACCACGGTGTCCACCACCATGCCGGCCAGCAGCACGATCAGGCGCAGCAGCGGGGCGAGCCGGCGGCCGGCGGGTTCCGCGGCCACGATCGGCAGCAGGAGAAGGTAACCGCTGCTGAGGTAGAGCAGTTCCTCCACACCGTGCAGCCACGGGATCGTCGCCGCGCTCTGCTGGAACGGGGTGAGGTGCGTGCCGGCGACCACTACGGCGTAGTACACGAACGCGAAGACCGGGTGGGTGAGCACCGCGACGACCCGGCTTCGCGCGATCTTGCCCAGTGCGGCGCGCGATCGCGGCCCGCACGCCCGGCGCAGCAACTCCAGTGGGCGGCCGAGGATCAGCAGCGTCGGCGCGACCATGATGAGCAGCAGGTGCTGTGCCATGTGGACGGCGAACAACGTGGTGCTGTACGCGTTCACACTGCCGCCGGTGGCGATCGCGCAAATCACCAGGCCCAGGGCGAACCAGAGGGTGTCCCGGCGCCGCCAATCCCGCACCCGGACCAGGCCCATGATGTAGAGAATCGCCGCCGCCAGCAACAGGATCGCCACGACGACGGGCATGTCCCAGTCCGTCACCGCGGCGTGCCACGTCAGGGGAGGACGCATCGGTTCTCACACTCGATCTCGAAAGGGGCCGCTGAACCCTCATTGTGGCACCGGGTGATACTGGCGAACGAGCAGGCCGCCCGCGGCCGCCGGGAACGCGCACGAAAGAAGAAGTTGATCCGGTCATGACCGAAGTGCTGCCCAGCCGTACCACGGAACCGGTCGAGCTCGCGATCGGCGGGATGACGTGTGCCGCCTGCGCGGCGCGGGTCGAACGCAAGCTGAACAAGCTCGACGGCGTCGCGGCCACCGTGAACTACGCCACCGAACACGCCACTGTGACGCTGACCGCACCGGTTCCGATGGCACGGCTGATCGCGCAGGTCGAGGGCGCGGGCTACACCGCGCGCGAGATCGAGCGCGGCGACCGCGCGGACGGGCGGGACCGGCTCCGCTCGCTGTGGCGGCGGCTCGTGGTCGCCCTGCTGGCCGGGGTGCCGCTGGCCGATCTGTCGATCACCCTCGCGCTCGTGCCTTCGCTGCGTTTCCCGGGCTGGCAATGGGTTCTGCTCGCACTGACGCTGCCGGTCGTGACGTGGTGCGCCTGGCCATTCCACGCGAAGGCGCTGCGCGCGGCCCGGCACGGCACCGGTTCGATGGACACCCTCGTGTCGCTGGGCATCATCGCCGCCGCGGGCTGGTCGATCTACACGATGTTCGGCCGTAGTGGCGGCGCGCACGCGCAGGGCGTGTGGGGGCTGATCCTGCAGCCCGCCGGATCGAGCTACCTCGATGTCGCCGCGGGCGTGACGATCTTCGTGCTGGCCGGGCGGATGTTCGAGGCGCGCGCGAAGCACACCGCGGGCACCGCGTTGCGCGCACTGGCCGAGATGGGCGCCCGCGATGTCGTGGTGCTCGGCGACGACGGCGCCGAGCACCGGGTGCCGATCGCGCGGCTGCGGGTCGGTGACCGGTTCGTGGTCCGGCCCGGCGACACGGTGGCCACGGACGGTGTCGTGGTGTCGGGCGCGTGCGCGGTGGACACCAGCGCCATGACCGGAGAGTCCGTGCCGGTCGAGGTCATGGCCGGTGACGCGGTGGTCGGCGGCACGGTCGCGCTCGGCGGGCGGCTGGTGGTGCGGGCGGAGAAGGTCGGTGCGGACACGCAGCTGGCCCAGCTGGTGCGCCTGGTGGAACGGGCGCAGAGCGACAAGGCGGCGGTGCAGCGGCTGGCGGACCGGATCGCCGGGGTGTTCGTGCCGGTCGTGATCGCGCTGGCGGTGGCGACCCTGGGCGGCTGGCTGCTCGGCGGTGTCCCGGTCGAGCGGGCCGTCAGCTGCGGGCTGGCCGTGCTGATCATCGCCTGCCCGTGCGCGCTGGGCCTGGCCACGCCCACCGCGCTGCTGGTCGCCTCCGGCCGCGGCGCCCAGCTGGGCGTGTTCATCAAGGGACATCAGGCGCTGGAATCGGCGCGCGCCATCGACACGGTCGTGCTGGACAAGACCGGAACCGTGACCACCGGCCGGATGGCGGTGGCCGGGATCCAGGTCGCGGACGGGGTTTCCCGGGCCACCGTGCTCGGCCACGCCGGCGCGGTGGAGAACGCGTCCGAACACGGTGTGGCCCGCGCGATCGCCGACCTGGCCCGTGCGGAACTGGGCACGCTCGCCGACGTCGAGGATTTCCGGGCGCTGTCCGGTCTCGGCGTGCGGGGCCGTGTCGGCGGGCAGGAGGTGCGGGTGGGCACCGTCCGGCTGATGCGGGCGGAGGGGGTCGCGATCCCGGACGCGCTCGAGCAGACCCGCGCGGATTGGGAGGCGCGGGGCCGCACGACGGTCGCGGTGGCGATCGGCGACGAGGTCGCCGGGGTGCTCGCGCTGGCCGACACCGTCCGGCCGGGTGCCGCGGACGCCGTGGCGGAGTTGCACGCACTCGGCCTGCGCACGGTGATGCTGACCGGTGACAACGCGGCCACCGCCCGTGCCGTGGCCGCCGAGATCGGCATCGGCGAGGTGATCGCGGAGGTGCTGCCTGCCGACAAGGCGGATGTGATCGCCCGGCTGCGGGCGGACGGCCGCACCGTCGCGATGGTCGGCGACGGCGTCAACGACGGTCCCGCACTGGCCGGCGCGGACCTCGGGATGGCGCTGGTGACCGGGACCGATGTCGCCGTGGGCGCCTGCGACCTGATCCTGATGCGCACGGATCTCGCCGTGGTGCCCGCCGCCGTGCGGCTGGCTCGCGCCACGCTCAAGACGATCCGCGGCAACCTGCGGTGGGCCTTCGGGTACAACATCGCCGCGCTGCCGCTGGCCGCGGCCGGCCTGCTCAACCCGCTCATCGCGGCGGCCGCGATGGCCCTGTCGTCGCTGTTCGTGGTGTCCAACAGCCTGCGGCTGCGCCACTTCGAGCACTCCGGCGAGGCCCGGGCGCGCGGCTGAGCCCACGTGCGGCAGGTCGCTGACCCGGTGGTGCAGGGTGTCGATCCTGACGCACACCGTGTCGCGCCAGCTCGGCCGCAGGCCGGGCCGGTTGAAGATCACCGCCGGACGCGGTGTCCGCCGGTGTGGTGGTGGCCGGTATTTCCCGCAGGTCATGTGGAGCGCCGGTCGGTTTCCGGCATCCGGGCGGAACGGCTCAGGCTCCTTGTGCGATGGCGATTTCCGGGTCCGCCGAGAGCAGGCCGCGGAGTGATCGGATGGCGTGTCCGGACACGAAGGGGTCGAGCCCTTGGCGGCGCCAGGCGGTGAGCGGAAGTGGCTCGGGGAGGGGAAGGTCGCCGCGGGGGATGAGGCCTTCCGGGGTTTGGCCGAGGGTCGCGAGCAGGGCGACGCCCAGGCCCGCGGCCGCGGCGGCGTGCACGCCGGCGAGTTGGTTGGCTTCGGCGCCGATCTCGGCCGGGATTCCGTGGCCTGCCAGGGTTTCCAGCGCGCTGGTGCGGAGCGCGCACGGGCTGTCGAAGGCGACGAGCGGCACCGGCCCCGTGGGCCGTGTCCATCCCGGCGCCGAGTACCACGTCAGTTCGAGATCGCCGACAGGGGTCGCTCGCGGATCGTCGGTCGCGCCGGGTAGCAGTGCGAGATCGAGCCTTCCCGTAGCAAGGGCTTCCCGAAGCGCGGTGCCGCGATCGAGGCGGTACCGGACGCGATGGTCGGGCAGTGCGGTGCCGAGGGTGGCGCTCAGGTGGGGGAGAAGCTGCGCCGCGGCGTGTTCGGTGGAGCCGATCACGATCGTTTCCTCGTTTTCGACGCCGAAACTGCGGAGCGCCTCGTCATGCAGGGCGAGGATCCGCCGGGCGTAGCCGAGCAGCTGTTCGCCGGCGGGGGTGAACCGTGACCGGCGGCCGTCCCGGGCGACCAGGCGCCGCCCGGTCGCCGCTTCGAGCTTGCGTGTGTGCTGGCTCACGGCGGCCTGGCTGAGGTGGAGATACGTCGCGGCGCGCTGGAAACCGCCGCGATCGGCCACTGCCACGAAACTGCGCAGCGGCACGATATCCAGTATCTGGTCCATGCCCCGGAAAGCTACGGGAGCATTCATCGTGGACGGTAATGCATCCGCATCGTGAAACATCGTTGGACATGGTTCGCGCCCACCCTGCATGCTCAGGGACATGAAGCGGTCTGCCGGCATCACGCGCTTGTCCCTGACAAGCCGCCGCTGGCTCGACCACGCCCGCTGCGGCACCGCGATCTGTCCGGCCGCCTGACTCCAGCGCGCCCCTTTTCTCCCAACTTCTTCCGTCGGCACGGAAAGAAACGGATCATCATGTCCCGTCGCACTCTCAAGCTGGGCGCCGTCCTGCTCGGCGTCGGTGGACCCGGCCAGCACGGCACCTGGCTCGACCCCGGGATCCCGGCCGACGCCAGCGTGGACATCCGCTGGTACATCGCGCGTGCGCGACAGGCGGAAGCGGCGAAGTTCGACCTCGTGTTCATCGTCGACAGCCAGTTCATCACCGAGAACTCGCCGAACCACTACCTGAGCCGGCTGGAACCGCTGACCCTGCTGTCCGCGGTCGCCGTGCACACCAGCAACATCGGCCTCGTCGGCACGATCACGACCTCGTACAACGAACCGTTCAACGTGGCCCGCCGCCTGTCCTCACTGGATCACATCAGCTCGGGCCGTGCCGGCTGGAACGTGGTGACCAGCGGCGACGCGGGCACCGCCGGCAACTACAGCCGCGACGAGCACTACGACTACGCCACCCGCTACGGGCGCGCGCTGGAGCACATCCGCGTCGCGCAGGGGCTGTGGGATTCCTACGAGTCCGATGCCTTCCCACGGGACAAGGAATCCGGCGTGTTCTTCGACGCCACCAAACAGCACCGGCTCGACCACAAGGGCGAGTACTTCTCGGTGGTCGGCCCGCTCAATCTTGAGCGTTCACCGCAAGGACAGCCGGTCATCTTCCAGGCCGGCGACTCCGAAGAGGGCCGCGATCTCGGTGCCACAGTCGGGGAAGTGATCTTCACTCACGCCGCGACGCTGGCGCAGGCACGGGCCTTCCGCACCGAGATGCGGGAACGGGCCGCGGCCAAGGGGCGCGACCCGGAAACAGTGCTGACCCTGCCCGGGATCCACGTCGTCATCGCCGGCACCGACGACGCGGCCAGGGCGAAAGAGGACGCACTGCTGGGCACCAAGAGTTTCGATCGCGCGCTCAAGGAACTCGGTCGTCCCTTCGGCTGGCACGATTTCACCCAGCACGACCTGGACGCGCCGTTCCCGGACATCGGCGACGCGGGGCAGCGAAGCTTCCGGACCCAGGCGAACGCCATCAAGAAACTCGCGCGGGACAACGATTTCACCCTGCGCCAGGTGGTCGAGCACCTCACCGGCTCGGCACGGTCGCCGTTCGTCGGATCGCCCGAGACCGTCGCGGACACCATCCAGTACTGGTTCGACGAAGGCGGCTTCGACGGCATCAACATCACCGTCAACGCCCCGGCCGAGTTCGCGCTGTTCACCGATCGCGTGCTGCCCATCCTGCGCGAGCGCGGCGTGGTCCGGTCCGAGTACGAGTCGACCACATTGCGCGGCAACCTCGGCCTGCCGGTCCCCGAGAACCGCCACACCGCCGCGCGCCTGTCCGTCCCCGCTTCCTGACCCGCCAGAGAAAGACAGAACATGTTCCTGCGCAACAGAATCCGCTCCGCCCTCGGGGTCGTCCTGGTCGCGGCGCTCGCCGCGGTGCTCAGCGCCTGCGGTAGTGGCGGGGCGTCCACTTCGGGTGGCGCCACGCTCAAATGGGCCAGTTCCTATTTCCCGACGCATTGGGATCCCGTGGTTTCGGGCAGCGGCGCCCAGTTCCGGGAACTGGCACTCGTCTACGCCTCGCTGACCCGGACCGACGACCAGGGCCGCGCCGTGCCCGACCTCGCGCAGAGCTGGGACTACAACAGCACGGGCGACCAGGTGACCTTCCACATCCGGCCGGGACTGAAGTTCAGCGACGGCGAACCGGTCGACGCGGCGGCGGTCAAGGCGGCCATCGACCGGGCCAAGAGCCAGAAGAACTCCGCACTGTTCGGCGATCTCACGTCCATCAAGTCGGTCACCGCGAACGGTCTGGACGCGGTGGTCCAGCTGACCCAGGTCGACCACCAGATCCCGCAGTTGCTCGGCGAACGGGTACTGCAGATCGCCAGCCCCAAGGCCGCGCAGGACCCGGCGAAGCTCGACCAGGCCCCGATCGGCGCGGGCCCGTTCGTCGTCACCCAGCTGATCCCGGGCACCAAGGTCGTGCTCAAGAAGAACCCCGACTATTGGGATGCCAAGAACATCCACATCGACAATGTCGAGCTGACGTCCGCGCCCGACGCGTCGGCTGTCGTGTCGAGCCTGCAGACCGGGGTCTACAACTTCGCGGACATTCCGCCGAGCCAGGCCGATGCCGCGAAGAAGGCCGGTCTCGACGTGTTCGTCCAGCCCGGTTTCAACGCGTCCAACATCAGTCTGAACATCAACAAAGCACCGTTCAACAATGACAAGGTCGTCGACGCCGTGCGGTACGCGACCAACCGGCAGGAGTTCGTGGACAAGCTGACCTTCGGCTACGGCTCGGCCACGGACCAGCCGTTCCCGGAGGGTTACGTCGCCTACGACCCGGAGTCGAAGAACCGCTATCCCTACGATCCGGCGAAGTCCCGGCAGCTGCTCGCCGAGGCCGGATACAAGCCCGGGGACATCAAGCTCGATCTCGTCATCCCCACCGCCGATCCCGCCGCGGAGATCGTCCAGTCCCAGCTGGCGGCCGTCGGCATCACCGTCGACATCAAGGTCAACAAGAACTGGGCGACCCCGTTCTTCGCCAAGGACCTGACGTTTTCGTTGTACGGCACCACCGGCCGCGACTCCGCGCTGCAGACATTGACCGCCCACTTCGGACCCAATGGCCCGCTCAATCTGAGCACCCCGTACGAGCCGGCCGGTTTCGAGGACGCGGCGGCGAAGGTCCGGCAGACCCCGCTGGACGCGCCCGACTACCCGCAGGTGCTGCAAGCCGCCACGAGGGTGGGCCTGCAGAGCAAGGCGCTGGTGTTCACCTATTCCCAGCCGAACCTGGTCGCCAAGAGCAAGTCGATCTCGGACCTGCCGAAGAACCCGGCGCATATCGACTGGACGGGTGTGACGATCGGTGGCCGGTGAGGTTTTCGTCTCCGCCCGCCCGGTGTTCCTGACCCGGGCGCGCCGCACCGGTGGCCAGGTCCTGGTGACGCTGGCGCGCTCGGTCGCGATCTTCGTGCCGGTGTTCGTCGTGGGCACCTTCGTGACGTTCGCGCTGCGCGGCCTGAGCGGGCTCAGCCCCGCGCGGTTCCAGCTGGGCGAGGACGCGACACCGGAGGCGATCCACCAGCTCGAAAGTTCGTGGGGCCTGGACCGGCCGTTCCTGGCGCAGTACTGGAGCTGGTTCACCGGTGTGCTGCACGGAAACCTCGGCACCAGCTGGTCCAACGGCGCCGACGTCGCCACCCTGATCGGCCTCGGGCTCGGGGTGAGCCTGTCGGTGGCGCTGCTCGCGCTGGTCATCGGCGTGGTGGCGGGCTTCGCGCTCGGCACCCTGGCCGCGCTGCGCCGCACGACGTGGATCGACCGCGCGATCACCGGTTTCGTCACCGTCATCTCCACGATGCCGGCGTTCGTGGTCGGCATCGTGCTGGTGGAGATCTTCGCGGTCGGGCTCGGCTGGTTGCCCTCGGCGGGCTACGTGCCGGTGGCGGACGGGGCCGGCCCGTGGCTGGCCCACATCATCCTGCCGGCGCTGGCGCTGAGCGTCGACATCGTGGCCGATGTGGCGCGGCAGCTGCGTACCGGATTGGTCAGTGCGTACCGGGAGAACTACGTGATCGGCGCTCGAGTGCGCGGCCTGAGCCCTCGCCGGATCTTCTTCCGGCACGTGCTGCGCAACGGTCTCGGACCGGCATTGGCGACGCTCGGGTTCCGGTTCCCGATCCTGATAGGACAGTCAGTGGTCGCGGAGTGGATCTTCGGTCTGCAGGGCTTCGGCCGGTTCGCCAATGACGCCGCGCAGGCCGGCGACGTCCCGGAGGTGCAGGGCGTGCTCGTGGTGTCGGTCGTGATGGTGGTGGTCTTCAACCTGATCGTGAACATCGTCCTCGGCCGGGTCGCGCCGGCCTCGCGCAGGGGAGTGTGAGACGTGCTACGCGGGATCTTCGCGCTCGTTTCGGGGCGGGTGGCGGTCGTCATCCTCACGGTCATCGCGTTGCTGGCGATCTTCGGGCCGCTGCTCGCGCCGCACGATCCGCTGGCCACGAGCACCGACCTGCTGGCCGGGCCGTCGGCGGATCACTTGCTGGGTACGGACAATCTCGGCCGGGACGTGTTCAGCCGGTTGCTGGAGGGCTCCCGGATCAGCATCCTCGGTTCGCTCGAGGTCGCCGCGACGGCGCTGGTGGTGGGCGCGATCCCGGGCATCCTGTCGGTGTATCTGGGCCGGGCGTTCGAATGGCTGACGCTGCGGCTCGCCGACACGCTCGTCGCGCTGCCGTTCCTGCTGTTCGCGGTCGCGGTGACGGCGTTGCTGGGCAACGGGATCACGCAGGCGATGCTCGTGACGGGCGTGCTCGTGTCGCCGCTGTTCTACCGGGTGGGCCGGGCGGCGACGATGTCGGTCGCGCGATCGCAGTACGTGGAGGCGGCGCTGATCTCCGGTGCCTCGCTGGGCTGGATCGTCCGGCGGCACGTGTGGGCCAAGGTGCTGCCGCCCATCACAGTGACACTCGCCTACATCGTCGGGATCGGCTTCATCGTCGTGTCCAGCCTGAGTTTTCTCGGGATCGGGGTGCAGCCACCGGCCCCGACGTGGGGCGGCCTGCTCGCGTCCGATCTCGGTTTCCTCAGCTACCAGCCCTGGGCCCCGTTCGTGCCCGCGTTGCTGATCATGCTCACGGTGTGGGCGTGCAACCTGCTCGCCGACGCCATCCGTGACGTGTCGGGCGAGGCGGGACGGGCCCTGATCAACGCCCGGAAGGTCCGGGCCAACCAGGTCGCCACCGGAGGTGCCGCATGACCAGTCTCGCCGAAAGCCCCACGGTCACCAATGTCGCCGACCCGGTACTCGCCGTGCGCGATATCCATGTCTCCAATCAGGTGGACGGCCGCGAGATCGTGCGGGGGGTGAGTTTCGAGCTCACCCCGGGCAAGGTAGTCGGCATCGTGGGGGAGTCGGGCAGCGGCAAGACCATCACCTGCCGGGCCGCACTGGGCATCCTGCCCGAGCATTTCGCGATCTCCGGTGGCACCGTGCACATCCTCGGCCAGGACATCGCGACCCTCACACCGGCACGGTGGACCGCGCTGCGTGGCTCGTCGATCAGCGCCGTGTTCCAGGATCCCGCGTCCTATCTGAACCCTTCGATCCCAGTGGGACCGCAGATCGCGGAGGTCATCCGGGTGAAGAAGCGGCTCGGGCGCCGCGAGGCCCGCCGCCGCGCGCTCGACCTGCTCGCGGCGGTGCACCTGCGCGACCCCGCGCTGGTCTACACGCAGTACACGTTCGAGCTGTCCGGCGGGATGCTCCAGCGGATCCTGATCGCGGCCGCGATCGCCGCGGACCCGCGGGTGCTCATCGCGGACGAGGCGACGACCGCGCTCGACGTGACGGTGCAGGCGGAGATCCTCGACCTGCTCGCGGACCTGCGAGAGAGCACCGGCCTCGCGCTGGTGGTGGTGTCACACGACCTCGCCGTGGTCGCGCAGTTGTGCGACGAGGTGCTGGTCATGCGGGAGGGCGAGGTGGTCGAACAGGGCCCCACGAGCCAGGTCCTCTACCACGCCGAGCACCCCTATACGCGGCTGCTCATCGGCGAACACGAGCAGTACGGCCTGGACGCCTTCCTCGACCGGACGGAGCCGGGGCGATGATCCTCGAGATCAGTGACCTTGATGTCCACTATGGACGGCGAAGGCGGCGGCGCCGGGCGCTTTCCGGTGCGTCGCTGACGGTTTCGCCGGGCGAGATCGTCGGTCTCATCGGCGAGACCGGTTCTGGCAAGTCCACGCTGGCCCGTGCGGTGCTCGGGCTGGTGCGTGCCTCGTCGGGCCGGATCGTGGTCGACGGCGAGGACGTCACCGGGTACCGCGACCGGCAGTGGCGGGCCCTGCGCCGCCGCGGCGTGGTCCAGTACGTGTTCCAGGATCCCTTGCGCAGCCTCGATCCTGATCTGTCCATCATGGACTCACTCGTCGAACCACTGCTGGTGCGTGGGAGCTCCCGCGCCGACGCCGCCGGACGGGCCCGCGGCTACCTGTCGCGGGTCCGGCTCGACGAGGAACTGCTCGAACGCCTGCCCGGCGAACTGTCCGGCGGGCAACGCCAGCGGGTCGCCGTCGCTCGCGCGCTCGTCACCGAACCGAAACTGGTGATCCTCGACGAGCCGGTCAGTGCCCTGGACTCGGCCAACCGGGTGCAGATCCTCGAGATCGTCAAGGACCTGCGCGCGGCGGGCGTCGCCTTCGTGTTCATCTCGCACGACCTCGGCTCGGTGGCCGGGCTCGCGGATCGCATCGCGGTGCTCTACCAGGGCGAACTGGTCGAGGCCGGACCGGCGCGCGACGTCGTCACCAATCCCCGGCACACCTACACCCGCCTGCTCATCAGCTCCGCGCCGACGCTGCGCACGGCCTCCGCCGGCCGTGCGGAGCGCGCGGCGCTGCGTTCGCATCTGGCCGCCTGAAAGGAAAACGCCATGAGCCGCAAGATCCATCTCGCCCTGCACCCCTACGGTGTGGGCGGCCCGGGCCAGCACGGCCTGTGGAAGGACCCCAGTATCGCGAAGAACGCCAGCATCGACATCACCTACTACATCCAGCAGGCACAGGCGGCCGAACACGCACTGTTCGACGCACTGTTCATTGTGGACAGTCAGTTCATCAACGCCACCTACCCGGCGCACTATCTCAACCGGCTGGAACCGCTGACCCTGCTGTCCGCGGTGGCCACCCACACCCGGCACATCGGGCTGGTCGGGACGGCGAGCTCGACCTACAACTCGCCGTTCAACCTGGCCCGCCGGTTCGGCTCACTGGACCACATCAGCGGTGGCCGGGCCGGGTGGAACGTCGTCACCAGTTTCGACACCGGCACCAGCCGGAACTACGGCCTCGACGAGCACCTCGACTACACCACTCGGTACGGGCGCGCGCTCGAAGCGGTGGAGGTGATCCGCGGTCTGTGGGACTCCTATGAGGACGACGCGTTCCCGGCCGACGTGGCGAGCGGGGTGTTCCTCGACCCGGCGAAGCTGCACGCGCTCAACCACGCCGGCGAGCACTTCCGCGTCGACGGCCCGCTCAACCTCTCCCGTTCGCCGCAGGGCCAGCCGGTGATCTTCCAGGCCGGGGTCTCAGAGGAGGGCCGCAACCTGGCCGCGCAGGTCGCCGAGGGCATCTACGCGCCAGGGGCCACGCTGGAGGACGCCCGCGCCTACTACGCCGACATCAAGCAGCGGACCGCCGCGGCGGGCCGGGACCCCGAGCACATCAAGATCTTCATCCACGGCGGCCCGATCGTCCGCGGCACCGACGAGCAGGCCCAGCGGCGCGCTCGCGAGATCTTCGAGGAGGACAACGACTTCGACCGCAACGTCGCGCTGCTCGGCCGTGCCTTCGGGGCGCACGATTTCAGCCAGTACGACCTCGACGCGCCGTTCCCCGACGTGGCCCACCTCGCGGAGAAGGGCGGTCGCACGGGCGCCGCGAAGATCATCGCGCGGGCACGCACCGAGAACCTCACGCTCCGCCAGGTCGCCGAGAGTTTCGGCGAGCGCAGGCAAACGCCGTTCGTCGGTGCGCCCGGCACGGTCGCCGACACGATCGAGAAGTGGTTCGCCGCGGGTACTTTCGACGGCATCAACCTCGCGTTCCGCAACAACGAGGACCTGGAGCGCTTCGTCGACGGCGTGGTGCCGCTGCTGCAGCAGCGGGGCCTGTTCCGCACCGAGTACGCGGGCACGACACTGCGCGAGAACCTGGGCCTGCCGATCCCGGCCAACCGCCACACCCGCGCCCGCAACCTGGTGGACGCGTGATGAGGCTCGGGTTCCTCACCCACGTCCAGGGGCACGGCGACGACTGGGTCCGGACCTACCGCAACGCGCAGGACTTGTTCGTCGCCGCCGACGAGCTGGGCTTCGACATCGGGTGGGTGGCCCAGCACCACGTCCCGGACGGTGGCGGTGGGCTGTCCTCGCCGTGGCCTTTCCTCGCGCACGCCGCGGCCCGCACCAGCCGGATCAGGCTCGGCACCGCGATCACCATCCTGCCGCTGGAAGACCCGGTCCGGCTGGCCGAAGACGTCTCGGTGGTCGACACGCTCAGCGGTGGCCGGGTCGAGCTCGGCGTCGGCAGCGGCGCCAGCGAGCTCGAGTACGCCGCGTTCGGCCGGGACGTCAGCCGCAAACGCGAGCTGACCACCGAGCATCTCGCGGTGCTGCGCACGGCGCTGGCCAACGAGGAGGCCGGCACCGAGGGCTTCACCATCCAGCCCCCGGCTACGGGATTCACCGACCGGATCTGGCAGGGCGTGTTCAGCGGGCCCGGCGCCGAATACGCGGCGGCCGCCGGCTCGAACCTGTTGCTCAACCGCGCGACCTACGGTTACGACGCGCCGACCGACGAGGTGCAGCGCCCCTGGGCCGACACCTACCTGGCGGCGTGGCAGACACCGCGCGAGCCGCGGATCGGCCTGTCCCGGTTCGTCTTTCCCGCCGCGGACCGCCGCACCGCGCTGGCGCAGATCGGCGACGACGTCCAGCGCGCCGCGCACCGTTTCGGCGAGCGCGGCGCGTTCCCGCCGAACCTGGACCTCGACGGGGCGTTGCGGCGCTTCCACGCCTTCTACGGGCATCCCGACGAGATCATCGCCGAGCTGCGACGGGAACGCGTGCTGCCGGTCGCCACCGACCTGATCACCCAGTTCAACCCCGCCGTGCCGGACCACGACGCCGCGATCCGGGCGCTCGAGCTCATCGCGACCGAGATCGCCCCGGCCCTGGGCTGGCGGCCCGCAACCCAGTCCGCGACCCGGCCCGAGCCACAGCCCGAGCTACGAGGAGCGTGAGATGAGCCGGTACACCGACTTTCCCGGACCCGACGGGCTGCGCGTGCGCGGCACGGTGCTCGTCGTGCCCGGCCGCGGCGAGACCCACGCGACCTACGCCCGGCTCGGCAGGCGGCTGGCGACCGATGCCTACCGCGTCCGGGTCGTCGACGCGCCCCGCATCGACGCCACCGACCTCGCGGGCTCGCTGGAGCGGTTCGCGGGCGAATTGACCGCGGCGGTCTCGCACCCCCAGCTGCCACGCCCACTCGTGCTGGCCGGCGCCGACACCGGTGCCGTCACGATCGCGGCGCTGGGCGCGCGGCGGGACGCGGGCGCCGCCTGGTGGCCGGACGCCGTCGTGCTCGCGGGACTGCCCGGCTACGCGGCCGGTGCGGCGAAGAGCTGGGACGAGGAACTCGACGCCCGGACCTCCTGCCCGGTGCACCGCGGTGTGCTGACCGGCGACACGTCCGTCGAGCGCGGCTCACTCGCCGTGGCGGTGCCCGAGGCGTTGCTCGACGCCGCCTACGCGGGCGCGGCCGAGATCCCGCACCTCGTCCTCGCCGGCGACGCGGATCCGCTCGCCGACCGCGAGACGCTCACCCGGGCCGTGAAGGCCTTGCCCTCGGCCCGCCTCGCGATCGTGCACGGCGCGCACCACGACGTCCTCAACGACCTCCAGCACCGCTCGGTCGCCGCCGAAATCGTCACCTTCCTCGAGACGCTCAAGAACGGGCTCCTCCCGGTGGTCTCGATCGAGTCCAGTGCGTGGTGAGCGCCGCGGTTCACAACAGGCCGCGCTGCCGGGCCACCACGATCGCCTGCCGCCGTGAGCTCGCGCCCAGCTTCCGGTACACGTTCCGCAGATGCGTCTTGACGGTGTTGGCGGACACGTAGAGCGAGGCCGCGATCTCGTCGACCGTGGCCAGCGAAGGAAGTTCGCGCAGCAGCTGGGCTTCCCGGGTGGTCAGCTCCGGTTCCACCGGCTGGCTCGGCGGCAGCGCGGCCAGCACGTCCGCGACGAACTCGTCGAGCCTGCCGAACCGGCCCTGCCGCACGACCAGCAGCTCGCGCACCTCCGCGCCGGTGTCCCAGAACGGGCGGATCATCCGGCGTGGTCCCGCGACCGCCACCGCGGCCCGCAGCGCGGAGTCGGCGTGCGGTTCGTCCCCGGCGCGGTGCGCGAGCACGGCCGCGAGGAGGTACGCCTCGATCCGGGTGGTGACCGCGCGGCAGCCCAGTTCGCCGTCGATGATCTTCTGCAGGTGCGCGCGGACGGCCGTCACCCGGCCCTGGTGCCAGAGCATCCGGGCGCGCATCAGCTCGACGTCGCCGGACTCGCCGAGCCACATCGCGGCGCGGCGTTCCGCCTCGGCCGCCCAGCCGGGGCGGCCGAGACGCAGCGCCATCCGCTGCTCGATCGAGACCAGGTACGCGGCCAGCGCCGGCTGGACCGGTCCGTCCGTGCCGACCTCCGACCACAGCTGCCGCAGCCGCACGTGCGCCGCATAGGGATCGTCGCCGTGCTCGAAGTCGATGATCGCGCCCAGCGCCAGCGCGCCCAGCTCGACGACGCGGTCGTTGGTCGGCCCGAGCAGCTCCCGGGCCCGGCCGATATGGGCCTTGGCGGCTTTCTCGTCCAGCTCCTGATAGGCGACCCAGGCGCCGATCGTGTAGGCGTAACAGCGGGACGGCTGCGGCATGTGCTCGCGATGCCGCGCGAACTGGATCGCCTGCTCGGCGAGCCGTTTCGACCGGGGGAGATCGCCGCGGGCGGCCGCCACCCCGGCGAGATTGCTGAGGCAGTGCATCACCGCGACGTCGAAACCGTGCCGTTCGGACAGTCGCATCGCCTGCTCCAGATCGCGCACCGCCGCGTCGTACCGGGCGAGCCAGAGTGCGGCTGTGCCGCGGTTGATCAGCCCGAGCACGGTCAGGTCCACGGCGTGCATCCGGCCGAGCCGCTCGTCGAGCTCGGTCATGCCGGGGAACAGCTGGCCCGTCAGCCGTGCCCAGTGGGTGCGCACGATGAGCTGCAGATCCCGCAGCGCGGTGTCACCGGAGTCCGGTATGGGCCCGGACAGCCCCGCGAGGCGCAGCTCCGCGGAACCCCGGTCGCCCAAGGCCATTTCGCCGAGTGCGAGTACCAGGCCGATCTCCGGCCGGGCCGCCAGTTCCGGGGACAGCTGCGCGTGCAGCTCGGTCAGGAGCCCGGCCTCGCCACTGAGCACGAAGGACAGTCCGTGTGCGCGCACGATCTTCGCGATCAGCTCCGGGTCACCGCCGCGCACCGAATGCGTCGCGGCCGTGACGGTGTCGCCGACCTTCAGCGACCAGCGTGCGGCGGCCGCGTGCAGTGAGGCCAGCACGACGGGCTGCCGGCTGGACAGGATGGTGTACAGATAGGACCGCAGGAACGGATGCAGCTGATAGGTGACCCCGTCCCGGTTCCGGATCACGAGATCGCCGTCCCGCTCCAGGTTTTCCAGCACCACCAAGGCGTCCGGGCACCCGGTCAGCGTGGCCGCGGCGGGCGCGGTGAACTCCTCGCAGACACAGATCCGTTCGAGAATGGCGCGCTCCCGTGCGGACAGGTCCGCCAGGACCTCACGCTCGAGGTAGTCCCGGACCGCGGGATCGGTCATCACGACCTTCTCGTCCAGGACGGTGCGATCCCCGGTGCGGGTCATCGCGAGCGCGACCAGCCGGACGGTGGACGGCCAGCCCGCGGTCAGTGCCAGCACGCGCGCGATGTCCGGCCCGTCGAGGCTGATTCCCGCGTCCGCAAGGACTTCCGCCACTTCGTCTTCCTGGAGGGCGAGGTCGGCGGCCCGGATCTCGCACAGCAGGCCGGCGACCCGCAACCGGTGCAGCCCCACGGCCGCCTCGCGCCGGCCGGACAGGACCAGTCGCAAGGGGACGGGCAGCCACTGGGTCAGCAGCTCCAGCACGTGCAGCGCCGCCGGCTCGTGCAGCCGGTGGATGTCGTCGACCATCAGGAACACCGGGCTGTCCTGCTGCTCCAGGAGGTCCGCCAGTGCGGAGACCAGCGCGACCTCGCCGGCACGCTGGCGCGGCGGTCCGGGCGGCTCCGGCCGGTCGTCGACGGCGTTGCGGATCGCCGCGAGGACGGTCCGGCAGAAGGTCGCGGGATCGTTGTCCGACTCGTCGACGCGGATCCAGCCCACCCGGGAGCCCAGCCGGTGGGTCCAGGCCGACAGCAGCGCGGTCTTGCCGTAGCCGGCGGGTGCGCACACCGAAGTCACCGCGGGAGCGGACGTCCGCACATCCGGCATCTTGCTCCCGAGGCGTTCGCGGCAACGCGTTCCGCGTGGAATCTCCGGGACCGTGAGTTTTGCGACCGGAACGGTCTGCGTAATGAGCATTCCCTCCCCCGATTGCACAGTGGACAAGGCTACGAGAACTTCCCGTATTTAAGTGCCATTGCTCTACCCAAACGACAGGTTGCCCCTCGAATGGATGACGGTTTCGCGGGTATTCACCCGCTTGGCGGAGTGTCTCGTACTGCTAGTGACCGCCCTTGCGACGCCAAACTGCCCACTTTTGGGTAATGATTCACAGGAATGGGCACTATTAGTGGTGTATTCACCCGCCGCGGGTGAAGCACTCCGGCTCGGCTGCAGTGAGCATCCACGAATTGCCGAGGCCCATTTCGGGCGCATTCGAAACTTTTCACCGAGGAAGCACCGAAATGACCGCAACTCGCAGCCGGTCCGCGCGCCTGCACATCGTCGGGGCCGGCGGGCTGGGCCGGGAGACGCTCGACGCGGCCTTCGCATGTGGACACCGCCCGAGTGGTCTGGTCCTCGTCGACGACCACGTATCCCTCACCGAACTGCACGGTGTTCCCGTGCGGCGGCCGGAAGAATCGGCGGACGGGTGGTACGTGGTGGCGGTCGCGGACCCGGCGGTGCGCAGGTCGCTGTCCGAACGGATGCTGGGCCGCGGTCTGATCCCGTCCGTCGTGGTGCACCCCACCGCGACCGTCGCCCACGACGTCTCCGTGGCCGGCGGCTGCATCGTGCTGGCCAACACCTATGTGGCGACGGGCAGCCATGTCGCGGCCCACACCCAGGTGCAGTACAACGCGACCGTCGGGCACGACAGCGTGCTGCACGACTACGTCACCGTGCTGCCGGGAGCGAACGTGGCGGGCCGTGTGGTGCTGCACGGCGACGTGACGGTCGGCAGCAACGCCTGTGTGCTGCCGGGGCTCGTGATCGGGGCGGGGACCTACATCGGCGCCGGCGCGGTGGTGACCGGGAACCTGCCCGCACGCCGTGTCGCGAAGGGGGTGCCCGCCCGGATGCACCCGCCCGCCGGCGGTAAGGTGTGACTCCCACGCGGCCCGGGACCCCGGCTCGCCGTCGAAAACAGGGTGAAAACGCCCCCTGGTAACCGATCTCGCATCAGGTCATTCTGTGGCCCGCGCGGTCTCAGCGAATTCCCCACCCTTCCGGCCAGGCCCCAGCCGACTCAGATTCTCTTTCGACCGGCCGGAGGTAACTGGTGATCTTGCACGATTTTCCCCGAGTGGCCAGAAAAAGGTGGGCCGCGATCTTGCTCGGGTTCCTGTGCGGCCTCGGCGGGGCCGCTGTTCTCGTCTGGCGAACGCCGCCCGAATACGCCGCGCAGATAACGATCTATGTGCCCGCGCCCGAACAACGTATTGATTCCTACGCCCGCCTGCTCACCAGTGACCGGATAGGACAGGACGTGGCCGGGCGGCTCGGCCTGTCCATTCCCGGCGCGGAGATCGCGCGGAAACTCGACGCGTCCGCGGACCAGCTGTTGCTGACCGTCACCGCGACCGACCGGTCCCCGGTGCAGGCCCAGCGCATCGCGGACGCGTCCGGCGCCGCGTTCACCCAGCTCGTCGAGGACCTGGCACAGCCGGCGCCGGGTGACCGGCTCGTGGCCACCGTCGTGGCACCGGCCGCCCTGCCCGCTTCGCCGGTCAGCCCCGACCTCTCGCTCGATTTCGCGCTCGGCGCCCTCGCCGGGCTCGTCGCCGGGTGCGGGCTGGCCCTGCTGCGCGAAATCCGGCCCAGGATGGTGAAAACGGTGGACGACCTGGAGTCGCTCACCCGCGTGCCGGCCCTGGGCGTACTGGGCGACGACCCGCAGGCGCCACGGCTCCCGCTGACGGTGCGGGAACGTCCACACTCGCCCCAGGCGAACGCTTTCCGGGCGCTGCGGGGAAATCTGCAGTTCGTCGACGTGGACTCCGCGCGGAAGGTGATCACCTTCACCAGTGCGCTGCCGGAGGCCGGCAAGACGACCCTGCTGTGCAATCTCGCGATCGTGCTGGCCGCGGCCGGGCACCAGGTCGTGGTGGTCGAAGCCGATCTCGTCAGGCCGCGCCTGGCCGGCTGTCTCGGGCTCGACAAGGTGCCCGGACTGACCTCGGTGCTGTCCGGCCGGGTCACCCTCGACCGGGCACTGCGCCCGTCCGCCGGTTCGCTGTTCGACGTCCTCGTCGCCGGCGCGGCCCCGCCCGATCCCCGCGGGTTGCTCGCTTCCGGGCGGATGCGCATCCTGCTGGGCGAACTCCGCTGCCGGTACGACATGGTGCTGATCGAGGCACCGCCGCTGCAGCCCGGCACCGGTGCCGCCGTGCTCGTGGCCGAGTGCGACGGCGCGCTGCTCGCCGTGCGGCACGCGAAAACCACGCGGCGCCAGATCAAAGCCGCGCTGGCCGAGCTGGGCACGACCGGTGCGCGGCTCTACGGCACGGTCCTGACCATGACGCCGGAGTCCGCCGAGGACACCGCCGGCGCGGACCCGCAGGCGACCATCCCGCTCGCGGCCGTCGCCCGCGTTCCGGCCGGGCAGGTGAACGGCCGCAAACGCGAACGCCCGGCCGGCGGGCTGCCGCGGAACGGGGCCGGGCACCGCCGCTGACCATGCTGCCGGGGGGGCTTCTCATGTCGGATCGGGAAACTACGGGGGCGTTCCGCATCCTGTTCGTCGGCACGACCAACGTGAGCCGGTCGCCCATCGCCGAACTGCTCGCCCGGCAGTTGCTCCGCACCGCGCTGGGCGCCGTGGTATCGCGGTTCGCCGTGTCGAGTGCGGGCACGGAGGCCGCACCCGGCACGCCCATGGACCACCGGGCGGTGCGAGTACTGGCGTCACGCGGGCTCGACGACGACGCCAGGGCGTTCCAGTCGACCCGCCTTTCCGGACGGCAGATCCGCGGCGCGGATCTCGTGCTGACGGCGACCCGCCGGCAGGGCGCCGCCGTGCTCGCGCTCGAACCGGGCGCGCGCGGGCGGACCTTCTGCATGCTGGAGCTCGTCCGGTTGCTGCCCATGATCGACGCGCTGCGCCTGCCCCGCGATCCGCTGATCCGGGCGAGAGCGGCCGCCGAGTCCGGGCGGGAGCTGCGTGCCGCCGGCGCCCACCGCACCCCCGAGTCCGACGACATTCCCGACCCGGCACGGCTTTCCGACTACGGCTACTCGGTTTCGGTGGCTCTCGTCGAATCCGCCGTCTATCGCTTCGTCAAGTTCCTCAAACCCGCCAGCAACCCGCCGGAGGTACCCGCGTGAGCACCTTCCCCGGTAGAGAAAAGGAAAATCGATGACCGTACTCGCCCTTGACGGTGGCCGGCCCGTGCGCACGGCCGCGTTGCCCGGCTGGCCGGTGTTCGGGCCGGCGGAGATCGCCGCGGCTTCCGACGTGCTCCGCTCGGGGCAGATCAGCTATTGGACGGGCCCCCACGGGCGGGCGTTCGAGCGCGAGTTCGCGGCCAGGGCCGGCACCCTCTACGCCGTCGCGGTCTCGAGCGGGACGGTGGCGCTCGAACTCGCGTTGCGCGGTCTCGGCATCGGGGCCGGCGACGAAGTGGTCGTCCCGGCGGTCACGGTGATGGCGACCGCCTCGGCGGTGGTCCGCTGTGGAGCGAAACCGGTGCTGGCCGATGTGGACGTGCGCAGCCGGTGTCTCAGCCGCGAGACGGTGGAGCCGGTGCTTTCCCGGCGGACCCGGGCCGTCGTGGTGGTCCACCTCGCCGGGCATCCGGCGGAACTCGCCCCGCTGATCCAGTTCGCGGGGGAGCACGACATCCGGCTGGTCGAGGACTGCGCCCAGGCCCACGGTGCCCGCTACTTCGGCCAGCCGGTCGGTGGTTTCGGCGACGTCGCCGCCTGGTCGTTCGGCCACAACAAGATCCTCACCACCGGCGGCGAGGGCGGTGCCGTGACGACGTCGGACCTGGCGTTGTGGCGTTCCTGCTGGGAGTTCAAGGACCAGGGGAAGAACGTCGCCGCCGTGCAACGGTCACAGCTCGGGCGGACGCAGTGGCTGCACGACGGCTTCGGCACCAACGCCAGGATGACGGAGCTGCAGGCGGCGATCGGCCGGATCCAGCTCGGCCGGCTCGACGAATGGGTCAAGCAGCGCCGCGTGAACGCCGCGCTGTTGCTCGACGTGCTGCGCACCCTGCCCGCGGTGCGGGCCGAGGATCCACCGGCCCATGTGGAGCATTCCTATCATCGTTTCTACGCGCACCTGCGGCCCGAACGGCTCGGCAGCGGTTGGGACCGGGACCGCGTGATCGACGCGATCAACGCCGAAGGGATTCCGTGCGGTCCCGGTGGCAACACGGAGATCTACCGCGAACGCGCGTTCGCCGATGTCGAGGGCACGCCGCCGTTCCTGCCCGCCGCGGCGGAACTCGGCCGGACCTCCTTCACGCTCCCGATCCATCCCGGACTGGGTGCCGACGAGATGCGGGACGTGACGACCGCGGTGGTCAAGGTGCTGAAGGCGGCGACGGCGTGAGCGAGTCCAGTTCACCCGTTGCAGGTGAACGCCGCGCCAGCGGTTCTCGCGCGAGCGCCGGTGACGATAGGCATTGCGCATGACCAATGACCATTGCCGGACCCCAAGACCCCGCGCGTCGGATCTCGCCGCCGCGCTGGTCGACCTGTGCGACATCCCCGGCGAGACACGCGACGAGGCGCGCTGTCTCGAACTCCTCGCCGGGCATTCGGCCGCACTGCTCGATGTCGACGCGGCGGGGGTGCTGCTGTCCGGCCCGGACGGTGAACTGTCCGAGGTGGCCGCGTCGTGCGAAACGGTGCGGCTGCTGCAGCTTCTCCAGCTGCGGTTCCACGACGGCCCGGCGGTGATCGGTTTCCGTACCCGCGGCCCGGTGCACGTGCCGGACCTGAACGAGGCGCGGCACTGGGAAACCTTCCGCACGACCGCTTTGCGGGCGGGGTTCTGCGCTGTGCACGTGATTCCGCTGTGCCGGCACACGGACGGGCTCGGCGCGCTGACCCTGTTCCGGAAACGGCCCGGCCCGCTCAGCCGTGAGGACACCACGGTCGCCACCGCACTGTCCACGGTGGTCACCGCGGCCATCCTGGACCGGCGCGCCCTGGGTGCGGCCGAGGTGCGGACCAGCCAGCTGCAGACCGCGCTGACCACGCGAATCGTCATAGAGCAGGCCAAAGGTGTGCTCGCCGAGCGGCACGAACTCAATCCCGAGCAGGCGTTCGAGCTGATGCGCGGGTTCGCCCGCCGGGGCCGCAGCCGGCTCACCGAGGTGGCGCGGGCGGTGATCGCCCATTCTCCCACGGTCGCGCCCCTGCTCGCCGTGGAACCGAAGTCCACCGCGAGGTGACCCGCGAGAATGGCCGAACGGCATGAGCTGATCCGCGCCCACCTGCCGCTGGTGCACGACTGGGTGCGCACGCTGGCCCCCGGGCTCCCCGCGTACGCGGACATCGAGGAGATCACGGCCGCGGGGGTGTACGCACTAGTGGTGTCGGCCGAGCTTTTCCGGGCGAGGCAAGGACGTTCGTTCTCCCGCTTCGCGCAGCCCCGGCTGGAGCGGGCCATCCGGACCGCCGCGGCGCAGGAGAGCAGGCGATTCATGACGGACGCCCGGCCGAAGGCCCCGGCACCGTACGAAGTGGACGTCGAACCGCTGACCTCACAGGACATCGCCGGCTGGCTGTCCGACACCGCGCCCGGCCCGGAGGAGATCGTGCTGAGCCGGGAACGGCTCCGGGTCGTCCGGATGGAGATCGACCGGCTGCCGGACCGGCTGCGGATGATTTTCACCAGCCGGTTCATGCAGCAGCGGCGGATCGCGGAGATCGCCGTGGAGCTGGGCCTCAGCGACTCCCGGGTGTTCCAGCTGTCGGTGCAGGCGGTGGAGCGGCTGCGGGATCGGTTGGAGGCAAGGGAAAGACTGTGATCGCGCGTGCGGGGTTCACGCGAAAGTGCGGTGTTTTCACGGTTCTCCGGTTTTCCGCGCGGTCAGGTTGACAGGAGATCCACACACGGTGAAGGCTTCCGTTGCCCGACGCCGCGAACGTTCTTCCGGCGCTGGTTCCGCTACCTCCTGGTCCCCGTGGTGACTGCCGGTTCCACCTTTCCCGGCCGACGGCTGACCTGTTTCCTTGTGTTTCCAGGAGGTTCTTCGTGTTATCCCATCCCGTCCGTTCGGCCGTCGCAGGCACGCTGGTGATAGCCGGCGTACTCGGCGGCACCGCGGGCATCGCGCAGGCCGACACGCTGCCTGCCACGCCGGGCAAGCCGGTCCTGTGCGCCACAGTGGACGCTCTGCAGGGCGCGCTCTACGACCTTTCGCACGCGACGGACCCCGCGCTGATCGACGTCGAACTGGGTGCGGTGATCGTGCTGCTGCAGGAGTATCCGCCGGTCCTGCCCAGCGCGCTGGAGCCGACCTACGACTGGCTGGTGTCGAGGTTCCAGATCCTGCGGAACATGATCGCCACAATGCCGCGGCCGGAGCTGATCCAGCTGCTGAACGATCTCACGGCGAACCTGGCCAACGCCCTCGAGAACGTGCCCTGCGCGCCGGAAAACGCGTCGCAGAGCTGAGTACCGGCGGGGCACTGGTGTGGCGGCACCAGTGCCCCGTCAGGCTTTCAGTCCAATCGCGACGGTCGTGCCGACGCCGAACACGCTGGAGAGCCGCAGGGTTCCGCCGTGCGCCTTCACGAGTTCCTCCGCGATCGCGAGACCCAGCCCCGCGCCGGGGTAGCCGCCGTTCACCACGTTCGTGCCGCGTTCGAACGGGCGTGCCACCCGGTCGAGTTCGCCGGGCGGGATCCCGATTCCCGAGTCGGCGATCTCGACGGTCCACCACCCGGCGGCGAAGCCGGTGGTCACCCGGATGCTCCTGCTTTCCCCGTACCGCACGGCGTTTTCGAGTACCTCACCGAGAATCTGGCGCAGCAGCGCGGAATCGACATGCGCCGTGGGCCCCGGCGTGGCGACCTGCCGGATGGCACCGCTCGCGGTCGCCGCGACCACTTCCGCCACCAGCGAGGGCACATCCACTTCGGTCCGCCGCACCCGCAGTTCGCCGCGGTCGAGGCGATTGAGCAGCAGCAGATGATCGGCCAGCCGGCGCAACCGCCCGGCGTTGCGGTTGATCACCTCCGCGGTCGAGCGCTGCTCCATGGCTCCCGCGCCCAGGCGGGTGTCGCCGAGCAGCCCGCCGAGGCTCAGCAGGGCGGTGACCGGAGCGCTGACCTCTTGTGCGACAGCGGCGAGCGCCTTGCCGTGGCGGGCATCCGGTTCCTCTGCGGCCGGTCGGTCATCGCGTACTTCGAACGTCCACAACGCACCGGTCTCGGTGCCGGATTCCACGAGGGGCCGGCGTTCGGCGACGAGCGTCCGGCCGGCACCCAGCGTGACGTCGGCCGTGCCCCGGCGCGCAGTCAGCACGGACTGGAACCGCCGGAAGGCGTCCTGCTGGTCCTGGCATCCGGCGGCGACCGTCCACAGTGCCCGATCCTCACCGGTGCCCGGCCAGCCGGGCGTACCCGTCAGCTGCGCGAACCGGCGGTTGGCCAGCACCACCGCGCCGTCGTGCCCGATGAGGAACGCGGCGTGGGGGAGACGCGGCAGCAGTTCCCGTACCGCGGCCCGGTCCGCCCCGGCCTGTGTCACGTCGTGACCGGCGACGATGATCCCGTCGATACCGGGAACCCCGGTCAGGTCGATGAAGAAGGCGTTGACGGTCAGCTCGTCCCCCGCCCGGCGGCTCAGCCGGAGGTGTGCCCGTGCACTGGTTTTGAGTCCACTGTGGACTTTCGCGAACGCCCGGAGCGCGGTGATCCGGTCGCGCGGGTCGACCATCGTCAGCGGGCCGGCGGCCCGGTCCGGGTCCTGGGGCGTCCCGAGTTCCCGCGCCGTGCGGCCGGTGCAGGGAAACCAGCTGTCCCGGGTCAGGCCGAGCAGCAGCAGCGGTGCCGCGGACACGCTGTCGCGCAGCGCCGGCATGGCCAGCGCGTGCGACAGGAAGACCAGCACCGACTCCAGCCGGTCGCGTTGCGCGCGCCCGCTCCAGCGCCGGTCTCCCATCCGTGCCAGCTCGACGAGCAGGGCCTCGCGCGCGCCCGCCCGGCCACGGACAGGTGGCAGCGGTAGCAGGAAAAACCCTTGCCGCGCCTGACTTTCCGGCCGGGGTACCGCGCGTACCGAACGCACCCCGCGGACAGCCCTGAGCAGATCGGCGAACCGCCCGCGATACTGCTCGCCGTCCGCGCCCGACGAGACCAGGTCGGCCGCGGTCAGCAGAAGCGCTGTCACCTGCCCGGTGCCACCGGAACTCGTCACTGCCCCTCCCGGAAACGATCATCGCTTCCGTGAGGTTAGGAAAACGCCGGCCCGGCGGGCAGTAGCGCCGGTGGCCCGCCTGGGCTAGTTCACCCGACCCGGCGATAGGGGGTGATCACCCGTTGGTGGCTGCTCGCAGGTCTGCACCAGGCACCGTTCACAGGGCATCCCGGACGGTACGGACAGCAACTCGATGTCCGCGCACCGCAATACTTTCCCGCACAGGGTCGTGATCAAGGAGGTTCGCCGGGGCGGCAGCAGGAACAGGTGGGCCGCCCGGGATGTCTCTCCGGCCGCGCCTGGTCGCAGCCGGCCGATCAGCAGGATTTCTTCGCCCGTTACCGGCATGGGTTTCACCACCGCCTGTCGGGGGGAGACCGGTGGCCGCGTTGGCCAGTCGCGGCCACCGGTGCGCCTGGGGCTGGCGCGTGCCCAGCATGTCGTGCTCTCCCAGAGGCGGCATCGCTCATCGCGGGTGACCGCACGTCCGCGCCGCGGCGACTACGGATTCACCCGTGCTGCTGTCGCCCAGTGGGCTGACAGGGCCTTTTTCCGGGTCCACCCGGCGTGAACCCGCGGTTAGGGTCCCTGCGTGGCAAGGAAAGTCGCGGCCGTGCTCGGCTGTCTCGCGCTCGTGGCGGTGTTCGGCGCCGGACCGGTGGCGGCTCAGCCCGCCGGCGGCGCGGTGATCGAGGTCGGGGTAGGCGGCGCCCGCGCCGAGGCGGGCAACGTCGGTGGGCTCGCCGGTGTCGTGCTCGGCGTGGTTCCCGACGATGGCGACGGCCGGCTCAGCGCCGCCGAGTTCGCGGCGACACCGGTGGCGAGCTGTGTCTCCGGTGGCGACGGCCAGTGCCTCATCACCGTGACCGAAGTCGGTGTGCGCTACTGGGTCAAGCAGGTCAGTGTCCCCGCCGGCTGGCAGATGAACACCCAGCTGCGCACCGGGCCGGCCAGTGGCGGCCCGGGATCGACCGCGCGCGACTACGCGTTCCTCACGCCCGAAGTCCAAGCAGGACAGACCTACACGAGCGGCAGCAACGACGACAACGGTTTCATGAACGGTGCCGACATCGTGAACGGACCGGAGAACGGGTCGACGGGTACCTGGCAACAATCCCGGGTCAACCCCGAGTTCCCGGCTCGCTGCGGCCTCCGGGTCGCGCTCATCATCGACTGGTCCACCTCGGTCCAGGGCCAGGAGGCCAACCTGCGGGGCGCGGCCGACGCGCTCGTCAACGGGCTCGCCGGCACCCCGTCCAGCGTCGCGGTGATCAACTTCAGCACCACCTCGCCGATCAGCGCGAAGCCGAATTCGCCCGATCTGACCCCGGTTTCCACGCCCGCCGGGGTGGACCAGGTGAAGGCGGCCTACCGGGGTTTCAACGCCAGCGGCAGCACCAACTGGGACCAGGCGCTGCGGGTCGCCTCGGGCTCGGCACCGGACTACGACCTCGCCGTCATGCTCACCGACGGCAACCCGACCTCCCGCGGCGTGCAGGGGCAGGCGAACGGCATCACGAACCGGTTCGCCGAGATGGAGGACGCGATCTTCTCGGCGAACGAGCTGAAGGGCCTGGGCACCCGGCTCATCGCGATGGGGGTGGGCACCGGGGTGAGCGACCCCGCCGCGGCGTTGAACCTGGCCGCGATCTCCGGTGACGTCAAGTACGACGGCACCAACGCGCGGACCGCCGACTACTACCAGAACACCGACTACACCGCGGCGGGCACCGCGCTCCGGCAACTCGCCTTGACCGGCTGCCAGGGCACGCTGAACGTGGTGAAG
The DNA here is from genome assembly GCF_021653975.1 of Amycolatopsis sp. GM8. Classification (GTDB taxonomy): domain Bacteria; phylum Actinomycetota; class Actinomycetes; order Mycobacteriales; family Pseudonocardiaceae; genus Amycolatopsis_E. Next base: position 131,170 of record NZ_JAJKFK010000006.1, read on the forward strand.
GCGATCGTGCTGCCCGGCCAGACCATCGCGCAGGCGCTGCCGGCGGGCCCCGGCTGGGAGCTCACCGCCGCGGGCCCCGGTTTCCCCGGCGAGTCACGCACGACCAGCACCGACCGGACCGGCGCGGTGCAGTTCGACCTCACCGGCGCCACCGAGCCCCAGCTGGACCTGGACATCGTCGAGACACAGCATCCGGGCTACACCCAGATCCCGGCCAACGACGCCGGGGATCCGGCCGCCTGCGTGACGAAATCGCCGACCGGGCAAGAGGTTCAGCTCACCGTGACCGCCTCGCCGGGTGACGCCGCCGGGTTCCATGTGCTGGGCGTGCCCGCCGCGGAAGCCACCACGTGCACGCTCTACAACCAGGCCCCGGCGGGCACGACCTCGATCACGGTCGGCAAGCAATGGAACATCGACGGGCGGATCGTCGAGGAGGGCGCGCAACCCGACGGCCTCGAAGCCCAGCTGGGGCTGACCGGGCCGTCCGGCGCCGCGATCACCGATCCGCACTGGGGCCAGGAATATCCCGAGTATCAGGTGGGCAGCCAGGCCACCATCTCCGAGAGCACCCAGATCGGCCTGCCGGGCTGCACCCAGAGCCAGGGGCCCACGGTGACCGGCGCCGACGGGGTCGCGGTCCCGCTCGAACGGGAGCACAACGTCACGCTCGACGCCGACCCGGCGCTCAACGTGTTCACCGTGACCAACTATCTCCACTGCCGATCGCAGCTGACCCTGGTGAAGGAGGTGTCGGGCGGACCGGCGAACCCGGACGACTGGACGCTCACCGCGACCAAACAGGACGGGTCCGCTGTGGACGGACCGTCCGGCCAGACCGGTGTCACGGCCGATGTCACCCCGGACCGGACCTATGTGCTGTCGGAGTCCGGTGGCGATCCGCGGTACGCCCCGGCCGACAGCCGCACCCGTGACGCCAGCGGGAACCTGCAGTACCCGGATTCGAGCGGATCCTGGACCTGCACCGAGTCGACCGGCGCGAACTACATCGACGGCATCGAAGGTGCCGTCCGGGTGCCGCTCGGTCAGCATGTGACCTGCGTGATGACCAACAGCGTCGCCACGCTGGACCTCGTGAAGGCGGTCGCCAACCACAACGGCGGCACCGCCACCCCCGCCGACTGGCAGCTCACGCTCACCCCCACCGGCGACAACGTTCCCGCCGGGCTCGGCCCGGTCACCGTGCAGGGCCCCGGAGCGCCGGTGCTGCTGCGGCCCGGCGTCGTCTACCGGCTGACCGAGTCCGGACCGCCCGGCTATCAGCTCGCGGAGTTCGGGTGTGACCCGTCGTCGGTCACGAGCGGCGCGGACGATGTGCTGCTCAGCGCCGACGACGGTCCGGACGCCGGCGTGACGTGCACGGCCACCAACGACGACACACCGGCCACGCTCACCCTGCGCAAGATCGTCGACCCCGGCGACTCGGGATCCACCGCGGGGCCGGACGACTTCGTGCTCACCGCCCAGGGGCGGGAAGGCGGCGTCTCCGGGCCCGGTGGGGTGCAGGACGTTCCCGTCGAGCCGGGTTCGTACGACCTGTCCGAAACGGGTCCCGCCGGCTTCGACGCGAGCGCCTGGCAGTGCGAAGGTGGTGCCCTGCAAGGCGATATCGTCACCGTTCCACCGAGGTCCGCAGTGATCTGTACCATTACGAACACGGCCCGGACGCCGCACCTGACCCTGGTCAAGCAGCTCGACCCCGCGGGCCCCGGTGCGACGCCGGGGGAGTGGACCCTGCACGCCGACGGCCCGCTGCCGATCGCGGGCCCGACCGGGTCGGCGGACGTCACCGGCATGCCGGTGCGCGTGGGCACCTATCACTTGTCCGAGACCGGCGGTCCGGCCCCGTACGCGGCTTCGCCCTGGCAGTGCGCGGAATCCGGCGGCACCCCGGTCGGCGATGGCGATGCGGTGACCGTCCACGAAGGACAGGACATCACGTGCACGGTGACGAACGCCTTTGCGCCACCGCCCCCGCCCGCGGAGCCGGGTTCGCCCGCGGGCGGACTGGCTTCCACCGGGGAGGACCTGCTGCCCTCGATCTGGCTCGCCGCGACCCTGCTCGGCGTCGGCACCCTGCTGATCGCCCTGACCCGGCGACGCCGAGGCTGAGACGTCAGCTGGTGACCGTGCCCGCCACGAGGTTGATCGTGGTGGCGAGGATCCCGGTGCCGAACACGTAGGACAGCAGCGTGTGCCGCAGCACCACGGAGCGGATCGCCGAGCTGGAGACGGCGGTGTCGGAGACCTGGTACGTCATGCCGAGGTTGTAGCTGAAATACAGGAAGTCCCGGTAGGACGGCGGTTCGTCGGAGTTGAAGTCGATCCCGCCCGCGGTCTCCAGGTAGTACAGGTACGCGTAGCGCGCGGCGTACATCAGATGCAGCGCCGCCCAGGCCATGAACACGCCGGCGAGCGCCACCGCGGACGCGACGGGGCCGCCGCCGGAGTTGCCGAGCAGCAGGAACAACACGATGCCGATCAGCCCGCACAGCGCCGCCCCGACGACGGCCAGTTCCTCGGCGAGCGGCCGGAAGTCCTCGCGCGCCGCGTTCCGGTGCGTCTCGTCGGCGCTCATCGGCCAGAGCACGGTCCAGCCCGAGGCCACGAAGATCGTCTCGGTCGCGGTGACGCCGGCGAGCACGCCGAAGGGCACGGTGGCGACAAACCCCACGACCGCGCCGATCACCGCGCCCACGACTACCGCGCCGGTGAGACGGGTGACCGCGGAGGGCCCCAGCCAGCTCCTCATCGGCGATCACCTTAGCGGCACGCTCAGGCCGGCGCGCCGGTGGTGAGCACGACCTTGCCGCGGGTGGCACGCGATTCCAGCCGCCGGTGCGCGCCCGCGGCGTCCTCCAGCGGGAAGACGGAGTCCACCGGGACGCGCAGTTCGCCGTGCGCCACCTTCGCGATCAGCTGTCCGAGATCACCGCGCGGGTCGTAGCCGTGCTCGATGAGGTTCGTGGACTGGTACCCGTGGATGCTCACGTTCTTCGGGTAGAAGTCGCGGGTGTCGATGGTGCTCGGCGCGAGGGCGACGTTGGCCAGCGCCATCACCCGCCCGCCGTGCGCTGCCGCTTTCAGGCTCAACGCGAAGACGTCGCCGCCGACGGTGTCCAGCACCACCTCGGCGCCGCGACCGTCCGTCAGGTCCGCGACCCGGGCGAGCAGCTCGTCACCGGTGAGGGCCCGTGAGTCGAGTACCTCGTGGGCGCCGAGTGCCGCGACCCATTCGGTCTTGACCGGCGTGCCGGCCGCGGCGATCACGCGCGCGCCCGCGGCGACGGCGATCTGCACGGCGGCGCTGCCGACCCCGCTGGCCGCCGCGTGGATCAGCACCGTCTCCCCGGGCTGGACGCGGCCCAGGTTGTGCAGGCAGTACCAGGCGCTGTGCCAGGCGACCGGGAGCGCGGCGGCCTGTGCCGGGTCGAGTCCATCGGGCAGTGCCACGACGCGCTCGGCCGAGACGGCGGCCTGCTCGGCGTAGAAGCCCGGGGCGCCGGCCGCGCCCATCGCCACGACCTTCTGCCCGACCCGGAACCCGCTCGCGCCCTCGCCCAGCGCGGTCACGGTGCCCGCGGCCTCCAGCCCGAGCACCACCGGCGGCCGGCCGGCGCGGTGGTACTCCCCGGCCCGGGTGAGCACGTCGGCCCGGTTCACCCCGGCCGCCTCGACCTCGATCAGCACCTGGCCCTGGCCCGGTGCCGGGTCGGGCACCTCGACGACGCCCAGAACCTCGGGGCCTCCGAACGATTCCACCACGACAGCACGCACGACGATCCTCCTCGACACCGGTTCAACTGGTGTCAGCATGAAACACCGGTTGAACCGGTGTCAACGGTAGAGTGGGTCCCGTGCCAGCCCGTGGAACCTCGATCGACCCGCCACCGGCGTTCGTTTTCGTCGGCGGGCGGCCATGTCTGGACCTGGTGGACACGGTTGCCAAGCGCGGCAGCCACGACATCGAGCGACTGCCCGACGGCGAACGCCTCGGTCGGTGGCTGGTCGAAGCCGGTCTCGCCACCTCGCCGCCGCAGGCCACGGGGGCCGACGTGCGACGCGCCCGCGAGCTGCGCGAGGCCGTCTATGGCCTGGTGCGCTGCGTCCTGGACCGCCGGCGCCCGAGCGAGCACGACGCGGCCGTGGTCAACCGGCTGGCCCACGACGCGGATCTCGTCCCACGGCTCCAGATCGGCGCCGGCGGTTTGACGGCCGCGTGGCACGGCCCGGCGCCGGTCGCGGCAGCCCTGTCCACGATCGCGCGCGACGCGATCGACCTGCTCAGCGGTCCACTTGCCGGGCGGGTGAAGGAATGCGCGAACCCCGAGTGCACGCTGGTGTTCCTCGACGACTCTCAGGCGCGCCGGCGCCGCTGGTGCGCCATGGAGCGCTGCGGCAACCTCGCCAAGATCGGCCGGTACCGGGGTCGCGCGGCCGGCGAAACGTCGTGAGTCACTCGACGAGCGTCTGGGTGCCGAGCACGACCGCGAGGGCGAGGCGTTCCGCGTCCTGGGTGCCGGGTTCCGCGGTGTAGACCATGATCCGCAGGTCGTCGCCGGCGACGATAAGGGCGTCGCAGTCCAGGGTGATGTGGCCCGCCGCTGGGTGGTCGATCGTCTTGTGGCGGGACGGGTCCGGGAGCGGGGGAGGGGCGTCGGAGTCCCAGAGTTCGGCGAAGCGGGGGCTCGAGTCCGTGAGTTCGGCGATGAGCTGCCGCAGTGCGCGGTCGGCGGGGTAGCGGGACGCGGTCAGGCGCAGATCGGCGACGAGCCGCGCCTCGTGGTCGGCCTGCTCCTGTCCGGTGTGGACGGTGCGGGTGCCGGGGCCGGCGAGGTTGCGCCAGATGGCGTTGCGCTCGATCCCGCGCCACGACGTGGTCTCGCCCATCAGCGCGTCATAGGGCGCGTTCGCGTGTACGAGCGTCCAGGTGGCGTCGTAGACGACGACCGGGGTGTGTGCCAGCCGGTCGAGCAGCCGCTGGACGCTCGGGGGGAGGCGCGACGGGACGACGTCGAGCCCGGGCGCGGCATGGCCGGCCAGCCGGTACAGCAGGTCACGCTCGGCGTCGGACAGCCGGAGCGCCCGCGCGAGCGCCTCCACCACCTGCGCCGACGGCGTGGTCGCCCGCCCCTGTTCGAGCCGGGTCAGGTAGTCGGCGGAAATACCGGCGAGCCCGGCCAGTTCCTCGCGGCGCAGCCCGCTGGCCCGGCGCCGGCGGCCGACCGGCACGCCCACGGTCTCGGGCGCGACCCGGTCCCGCCAGCGGTGCACCGTCCGGCCGAACTCCCACGACTCCACCCGGTCAGTGTGCGCGCCCGTGCCGCCGTTGTCCTGGCCCCGGCAGTCCTATGACAACGGGACGAATGGCCGGCGGTCCGTCATTGCCGGAGGCTGGCGACCATGACAACCACACTGATCACCGGTCCGACCGGGGGTCTCGGCCGCGCCGCCACCCTGGCCATGGCGGACCGCCCGGACGGCGAGCTACTGCTGGTGGGCCGTCCCGGAAAGGGACTGACCGACGTCGCCGCCGAGGCGCGCGCCCGCGGGGCGAAGGTGCACGAGATCGGGTGCGACCTGTCCCGGCTCGCCGACGTGCGTGCCGCGGCCACCGCCGTACGGGACCTGGTCGACGCCGGAACGGTCGGGCCGCTGCGAGCGCTGGTCGCCAATGCCGGTCGCATGTCGGCCGACACCCGCGAAGCGTCCGCCGACGGCTACGAGCTGACCTTCGCCGTCAGCTACCTCGCGCACGCCCAGCTCATCGGCGACCTGCTCGGCACGCTCATCGAGCCCGCCCGCATCGTGCTGGTCGGCTCGAACACCTACTACGCCAACTTCTGGCGGCGGCTGATGGGCGTGCCCGCCGCGGACTGGCGCGATCCCTTAGAGATCGCCCGGCCCGCGACCGGTGACAAGCCGCCGGGCTTCACCGCCGCCGGTGTCGCCTACTCCAATGCCAAGCTGGCGATCCTGTACTACGCCCACGAGTTGCAGCGGCACGTCGGTTCCGGGGTTGGCGTCACGGTGTTCGAACCCGGCTGGATGCCCGGCACCGGACTGAGCCGGGGCACACCGCCGGCGATGCAGGCGATCGGGCGTGGCTTGGCGCGTCTGCCCGGGGTGTCCACTCCGGTGCGTTCCGGCCCGGCGCTGGCCTCGGTCGCGCTCGACGACAAGTGGGCGCACCTGCGCGACGGCGCGTTCGTGCTGATCGACAAGGTGATCGAGGTACAGCCCTTCGCCCACGACCGCGACCGGGAACGCCGGTTGTGGGAGGCCACCGCCCAGCTCCTCGAAACGACCGAACGGCGCTGACGGCCCTTGCTACACCCCGAGTCTGGTGGCGAGCCGGGCCAGGTGGTAGTCGGCGTCGCCGTAGGCGAGGGCGGCGGCGGTGGCGTGGCGGAGATAGCGGTGCAGATCGTGTTCGGCCGTGAAGCCGATCGCGCCGTGCACCTGCTGGCCGAGCGCGCAGACACGCTGGTACGCCTCGCTGACGACCGCTTTCGCGGTGCTCACCTCGGCGCCGGCGTCGGAACCGGTGCCCAGCCGCCACGCCGCCTCGTAGGCGGCGAACCTGGCGCCCAGCACGTCGATCGCCATGTTCGCGCAGTGATGCTGCACCGCCTGGAAAGCGCCGATCGGGCTGTCGAACTGGCGGCGCTGCCCGGCGTACTCGACGGTCACGTCGAGCACGGCCTGGGCGCCGCCAACCATCTCCGCGCACGTGAGTACCGTCGCGTACGCCGTCATGGAGTCCACAGTGGATTCCCCGACGGGGAGAAACCGTTCCAGTGCAAGGGGAACATTGTCCAACGTCACCGTGTACACGGGCTCGTTGCCGACCGTGTCGAGCCGCTTGCCGGTGACGCCCGGCGCGGCGGCGTCGACGAGGGCGGCGGCCAGTCCGTCCGGCGTCGCGGCGACCACCAGCAGGTCGGCTACCTCCAGGGCGAACGGCACGAACAGCGCCGAACCATCCACTGTGTACCCATCGCCGGACGGCGTCGCGGTGAGATCGGATCCGGCGGCGCCCCAATGCCCGCCCGGTTCGGCGCGCGCGTAGCCGATCGCCCGGCCGCCCACCGCCGGCAGCCACGCCTGCTTCTGCTGCGCGGTACCGGATCCGGAGATGGTCAGCGCGCCGGCCACGGTCGGCACGAACGGGGTCGGCACGCCAGCACGGCCCAGCTCCTCGGCGATCAGGCACGCGTCGAGGAAGTCCGCGCCGACACCGCCGTAGGACTCGGGCACGGCCAGCCCGACCCAGCCCAGCTCGACGATCTCCTTCCACAGCCCGGTTCCGTCCACACCGGAGCGCCCGGCCAGGAACTCCCGCGCGGTGGACTGGACCAACTGCTGGTCCTCGGTCAGAGTGAGGTCCACTAGGCGCCCACCGGGATCTTGTCGGACCGGACCCACACGCCCGGTTTCTCCTCCCAGAACAGCTGCACCAGCACCCCGCCGGTCTGCTTCGGGTGCACGAAGGTGTGCTTCCAGGCCGCGCCGTCGGTGACACCCTCTTCGTCGTCGAACGGCTCGATATCGTGCGCGGCCAGCGCGGCGCGGGCCGCGTCCCAGTCGGCGACCTGGAACGTCACGTGGTGCACCGACGTCCCGTTCTTCGCCAGGAACCGGTCGATGAACGAGTCCTCACCACGCGGCATGATGATCTCCCAGCACACCGAGGATCCCGGGATGTTCAGCACCAGGTCGGCCATGTCGGGCAGCTCGTCGATGGGGGTCTTCCAGATCGGCAGGAACCCGGCCAGGTCGGCGTACCACTGGGCGAGGGCCTCGCGGTCGGGGTAGGCCTGGCAGATGTGGTCCATGGTCACGATCCCGACCGCCGGACCATCCACTTCGGACAGATCGTCGGTGGGTGAGGAGTTCTCGTCACCGGCGAGCGCCAGGCTGCCGGGTCCACGCAGCCGGAACCGCACACCGGGCCCGTGCTCGGGCGGGGTCAGCGACGCCTCGATCCAGCCATGCCCCGAGTCCACATAGGACAGGCCGCGCTTGTCCAGCTCGGCGCGTGCCGCGTCCAGGTCGGGCACCTCGGCGCCGACGTGGTGGAACCCCGGCCTGCCCTTCTGCTCATCCAATGTGGACTGCAGCGGCGAGTTGTGGCCGGACGGGGCGAGCACCACCCAGTCCTGGCCCCAGCTGCCGGGCACGGCGAGCCGGACGCCCTTGACACCCTGCTCCGGGTTGTCCCAGCGGCGGGTCGGGCGGAACCCGAAGACGGTGCGTAGCAACGAAACCTGGCCGTCCAGGTCGGGCGTCAGCTGTGCGACGTGGTCGATCCGGTAGATCCGCATCGGGTGGCTCCTCTCTCAGGACGGGTGGGGTTCGATCCAGTCGTAGCCGTTCTGCACGAGTTCCTTGACCAGGCGCAGGTTGTACCGGTTCATCGCGGCGATCCTCGTCGCCAGCTCCTCGACCTTGGCGTCGAACTCGTCCGCGGCGTAGACGTCGTTGACCAGGCCCATCCGCAGCGCGCGCTGGGCGTCCAGCCGGACCCCGGTGAACAGCATCTCCATCGCGAGCGCCTTGCCGATCCGCTGCGGCAGCCGCTTGACCCCGCCCCAGCCCGGCGCGGATCCACCGACCTCCGGCTGGTCCGGGTCTTCCTTGCCGTCCATGAACTTCGGCTGGTACGGCGGGCGCGCCGACAGCGTGATCTCCACCAGCCCCAGCTTCGCGTTCTCGTGCGCCACGATGAAGTCCGCGCCCAGCGCCAGCTCCAGCCCGCCGCCGACGGCGTAACCGTGCACCGCCGCGAAGACCGGGATGGACAGCCGCGCCATCATCGCGAACGTCTTCTCGCCGAGGCGCCCCTGTTCCACCCGTTCCTGTTTGGTCAGTTTTTCGGACCAGTCCACGTCCATCCCGGCGCAGAACGCCCGCTCTCCCGCACCTCTGAGCACAGCCACGCAGACGTTCTCGTCGTCGTCGATCTCGGCGAACACCCGGCGCAGCTCGTGCAGCGTGCCCGGGGTCAGCGCGTTCAGCTTCTCCGGGCGGTCGAGCGTCAGCCAGGCGACTCGATCTTTGATCCGTACGTCAAGCGTCTCGTCCATGCGCTCCTTCTCTTTCTCTATTTCCGGGGGAGTCCGAGCCCGCGGGTGGCGATCACGTTGCGCTGGATCTCCGTCGTCCCACCCAGGAACGTAGCCGCAACGGCGTCCGCGCGCAGATGTGCATATGTGGCGCGCAATGGTGAATCGTGGCGCTGCCACAACTGGGAGAACGGGCCGAACGCGGACGCGCCGGTCCGCGCGAGCCGCTGCAGCAGCTCGGCGCCGAACAGCTGGTTCACCGAGGCCTCGTAGCCCACAACACCGCCGTTCGCCTGCACGGAAACCGTGTACCGGGCGAGGTTGTACGCGATCCTGATCTCGGTGTACCGGCGCGCGATCTCGTGCCGCAGCGCGTCGCGGTCGGCGCGGACGAACCGCCGGCCCTCCTCGGACCGCAGGAAGGTCACCAGGTCAGCGAGCGCCTGCTCCATCTTCACGCACGCCCCGATGCCCGCGCGCTCGAACGACAGCGCGTCCATCGCCACGTACCAGCCCTTGTTCTCCTCGCCGACGCGGTTGGCCACCGGCACCCGCACCTCGTCGAGGAAGATCTCGGCGAACGGGGCCGCGCCGCGGATGTCGGTGATCGGGCGGACGGTCACCCCGGGGGTTTTCGCGTCCAGCAACAGGAACGTGATGCCCTTGTGCCTGGGCGCGTCGGGATCGGTGCGCACGAGCAGGAACAGCCAGTCGGCGTACTGGCCCAGAGAGGTCCAGACCTTCTGGCCGGTCACCACGTAGTCGTCACCGTCGCGCACCGCGCGGGTGCGCAGGCCCGCGAGGTCCGATCCGGCGCCGGGCTCGGAGAACCCCTGCGCCCACGTCGCCTCGCCGCGCGCGATCCTCGGCAGGTGCTCGGCCTTCTGTTCCGCGGTACCGTGCGCGAGCAATGTCGGGCCGAGCAGGAACGCGCCGATGCCGTTCACGGTGGGCACCCGCGCGCGCATCATCTCTTCCTGCAGGACGAACTCCAGCAGCGCGGGCAGCCTGGCGCCGCCGTACTCCACGGGCCAGTGCGGGGTGATCCATCCCTTGTCCGCCAACGCTTCCGCCCACTGACGCGCGCCGTCGCGGCGCGCCGGGTCCGCCGAAACCCGGTCCACCGGCCAGTTGTAGCCCCAGACGTCCTCCGGTTCCATCGAGTGCTCGTCGTCGTGGTCGGGGACGTAGCCGGCGGGGAAGCGGTCGCCGATGAACGCGCGCACCTCGGCCCGGAACGCCGCCTCCTCGGGCGAGTCCTCCCAGTTCACCGCCTCACGCCGTCCTTTCCGTGCGACTGTCCGCCTCGCGATCCCAGGTCGCCTCCGTCAGCCCGTGGTCGCCCTGCTCCTTCAACCGGTACTTGGCGACCTTGTCCGTCGGGGTCCTGGGCAGCGCGTCCACGTACTCGATGTATCTCGGCACCATGAACCGCGGCAACCGGTCCTCGCAGAACGCGACCAGTTCCTCGGGGTCCACTGTGGACCCCGGCCGCAGCACGACGGTCAGCTTGACGTCCTCTTCCTCCAATTCGGACGGTACGCCGGTGGCCGCGCACTCGACCACGTCCGGGTGCAGGTTCACCTCGCACTCGAGATCGAACGCGGAGATGTTCTCGCCGCGGCGGCGGATCGCGTCCTTCATCCGGTCGAGGAAGAAGTAGTAGCCGTCCTCGTCGCGGTAGCCTCGGTCCCCGGTGTGGTACCAGAGGTTCCGGAACGCCTCGGCGGTCGCGTCGGGCGCGCCGTAGTAGCCGGTGGTGATCACGAACGGCTGCTTGGGCCGGACGACCAGCTCACCGGGTTCGCCGGGGCCGAGCAGATGATCGTGGGCGTCCACCACGCCGACGTCGAACCGTCGCTCGTTGGGCGTGCCGCACGAGCCGAGCCGCCACTCGCCGTACGGGCTGCCGGTGACGATCCCGGCCTCGGTGCTGGTGTACGTCTCCGCCGAGCGCACCCCGAACCGCGCCAGCAATGGTTCGTCCAAAATGGACTTTCCCATGTAGAACGTCTCCAGTGGATGGTCCTTGTCCCGCGGCGTCTCCGGTTTGTTCAGCAGGATCGGGATCATCGAGAACACGCTCATGCACACCTTCGCGTCGAACGCGCGCACGTCGTCCCAGAACCGCGAGGCGTGGAACCGGTCGGTCACCGCGATCGCGCCGCCGCCAACCATCGCCGAGAACACGCCGTCCCACAGGCCGGCCGCGTGGAACAGCGGCAGCGGGCAGTAGATCGTCTTGCCCCACCGGTCCAGGTAGTCGAGCGAGTCGATGGCGCAGGTCAGCGCGAGCGCGTGGGAGCACATCGCGCCCTTCGACGGGCCGGTGGTGCCCGAGGTGTACATGATCGCCAGCAGATCGGAAAACGCCACGGCGCGGCTGACCGGCTCAGCGCCGTGCGCCAGCAGTTCGGAGAACGGCAGTACCGCCTTCCCGATCGGCCGCTCCAGTGCGCCCCGGACGATCACCCGGCCCAGCCCCGGGAGGCGGTGCGCCAGCGGCGTGAGCCGGTCGGCGTAAGCGGCGTCGATGATCATCGCCGAGGAGTCGGAGCTGGCCAGCACGTGTCCCAGCAGTTCGCCCTGGTGCGCGGTGTTCACCGGTACCGCCACGGCGCCGAGCCGGGCCAGCGCGAAGATCGTGAACAGGAAGTCGGGGCAGTTCGGCAGCATGACCGCGACGTGCTGGCCGCTGCCGACACCCTGCGCGGCGAGGCCGCCTGCCACCCGGTCGGTCATCGAGTCGACGTCGCCGTAGCTCAGCTCGCCCTCGTGGAACTTGAGGAACGTCTCGGTACGGTGCGTGATCGCCCGGTGCCGGAGCACGTCGCCGACGACCAGGTCATCCAGTTTCTCGCTGCGCATGCACACCCTCCGTATGGCTTCCCGAAGGCCTTCGAAGCGGGTCCCGCGTCACCCATACGACCATGAGCCACCCCTTTGTGGCTACCCCCCGGTCACCGGACGCACCCCGTCGCCGGGCAACATCGAGTGCCCGCCGCGCACGCCAGAACGCGCTTTCCGTTGATGTGATGCGACCCACGGCGGGGTGGCCTACTCAGCGGTAGCCAACGAGAGTCGGTGTGCTCCGCCGTTTGGGGGAGCTGCCCGACGCAGCGCGACGTTCCTGGATCGAGGTGCACGATGCGGCTGAGACGACCGCTTCCCGGTGTGGCATCCGAGAGAGCGGCGTCGTGAACCCGGCCGCGTACGGGCGCATCGCCCAGCTGCGGGCGAACGGTTTCGTGATCCGGCCGCTGCCCAATCCGTTCGGCGAGGTCGATGGCCTGCACGCCACCCGCACCGGGCTGGGGTGGGTCGACTCGGTCGTGATCCGTGGCCCCGAGTACGCGGTGGCGGTGCGGGTGGCGGACACGTTCAGCCTGGCGGATCCCTTCGCGGAGTCGGAAGTCGCGTGGTCCGAGAGCGGCGACGTGATCGAGGTGGTCGACAAGCTGCTCGCGCTGTGCCTCGCCGGCCTGAACGACCAGGCCGAGCTCTACAGCGCGCACCCGGCGTAATCCGGGAGCGGTCCCGGGGCGTGCCTGCGACCATCCGAGCCGGTGTGGGGTTCGGATGCGGAGGTGCCTCGACTTCCTCGGCGCCAGCGGGGCACTGATCAGCGGCCCGATCGTCGCCCTAGTCCGGGAGCTCGGCAACCGCCGTCGCCACCGCCGTCCGGTCCGGCGGTGAGAACGGAGATCGAACCGACGCGCAGCAGCCGAAGCCTGAAAGATCCTGTCCGGTCAATGGATTCGCTGACTTCGTTCAGCGCGCGCCTTTGCGTCCCACGAGGTGGAAGACGCGGCTGAGCCGGCGGTACGGGTCACGCCGGCCGGCTTCGAGTTCGACGGCGGCGATTCGCTCTGCATCGGTGGGGTCCAACTCGACTCCGCCGAACTCGAACCAGTCGGCGAACAGCCAAACTCCGTACCAGCGCGCGGGTTCCACCCCGTAGCCGCGCACGAGTTCGCTGAGTTCCTCCACGGTGTCGGCGCGGCCCCGCACGCCGAGCACCCCGATTTCGGTCCTGGCATCGAACGACGCCAGCGCGTCCTCCCACCGCCGTTCCATGGCGGGGCGCACCGCCGCCGCGTGGGCGTTGCCGGTCATGATCGACACCACCCCGCCGGGAGCGGCGCACCGGCACAGCTGCTCGACCAACGGCTCCGGCTGTTCGAGGTAGCCCAGCACGCCGTGGCACAACACGGCGTCGAAACGCCGGCCCTGCACCGCTTCCTCGGCGCGTTCGCCGTCGGCCGCCAAGAGCGTCACCCGTCGCCTGGCCTCGGCGGGCAGTTGTTCGAGTCGCTGCCGGGCCTTGTCCAGCATCGCCGGCGACGGGTCGAGAACCGTTACGTCGTAACCGATTTGGGCCAGTGGAAAGGATTGATGGCCCGCGCCGCCGCCGACGTCGAGCACCGATGCCGGCGCCGGCGGCAGCTGCTCCATCAGTTGGTGGTGCATCACATAAGTGCGCACGTACCCCTTCACCGACGCATAAGCCCCGTCGACGAACTGGTCTGCCAAACCTGCCCAGGTGTCCTCGCCCACGGCGTCACGGTATACCGCCGCGGTTACTGACTCTTCTTGATCAGCTCGTCGATGATGTCGGCCAGTAGATTGACCCCGCGGGTGGCCGCCATGTGGCCGGACATGCGGCGCGCGGCGTCCCGGTACCGGTGGTCGCCGAGCACGGCGCGGACGGCCCGGCGGATCTCGTCCGCCGACGGACTCTCGGCCTTGATCCGGCGCCCGACACCGGTCCAGGCGACCCGGGCGATGACCTCGGGTTTGTCCTCGGTGGTGCCGGCGGCCACGATCGGTACGCCATACCGCAGCGCGTACTGTACGCCGCCGTAGCCACCGTTCGTGAGGAACACATCGGTCTTGGGCAGGAGATCGTCGTAGGGCAGGAACGTGGCGGCCCGGGCGTTCGCGGGCAGCGGCGGCAGGGTGTCCACCGGGCGCCCGCCGGTCGAGACGGCGACCAGCACGTCATCGTCGGCGAGTGCCTCGAGCGCGGGCTCGATGAGCTGGCCGTAGTCATGGTTGGCGGCGGTGCCCTGGGTGACGTGGACGACGGGCCGCGAGCCGTCGAGGTCCTCCCACCACGGGGGAAGCGGCGCCTGCGAGCCCGACGCCGAGATCGGCCCGGCGAAGTGCAGCGTGCTGGGCGCGTCGGACCGCGGATATTCGAACTCCGGCACGGTGAACTGCACGATCGCGTCGGCATGCCGGGGCCAGTCCAATACCGCGAAGGGAATCGGGCGCCCGTGCAGGTCACGGAACATCTGATCGGCGAGCCGCTGCACCTGACCGAGCACGACTTTGTTGCTGAGCACGGCGAGCACGCCGTTGCGGAGCCGGCCGACCGGGCCGGGGATCGGCGTGAGCCCCATGCCGTACGGCGCGGTGTCGTGGCTGGAAATGGTCAGCGGCAGAACGCCGCACATGACGATCGGTGGCCGCGCGCCCAGTGGATGACCGAGCAGGAACGCGCCGCCCGCGAAGGCCGGGTCGGTCAGGACCACGTCGGCCGGTTCGGCGGCGTGCAGTGCCATGACGGCGTCGTGCTGGGACCGCCCGGGGCGGACGAAGATGTGCTCGATGTCGTGGGCGAGCGCCTTCGTGCCCTTCAAGGCGGTGCGCCCCGGCAGGACTTCGTCCCAGTTCAGCCGGTCGTCGAAATCGGCTTCGGCGGGCAAGGGCACGTGCTCGGCTCCGGCCGCCCCGACTTTCCCGGCGAACCGGGATCCGGTGAGGAACCGGACGCGGTCACCGCGGTCGGCGAAATGCCGGGCGACCGCGAGTAGTGGCGTGACGTGCCCGTGGATGGGCACGGTCGCGATGATGATGGACGCCATGAGGACGCCTCCCCCTACAGGCTGCGATGGATCCAGCGGATTTGAGCCCCCTGCGGCAGTATTCATCTGTATGTGATACAAGTCAATAGTGGCAGGAGACCCGAGTCGCACGTACCGTTCCGAACACCGGCAGCGCCAGGCGGCGGAGACGAGAACGCGGGTCGTCGAGGCTGCCCGGGACATGTTCAGCGAGTACGGGTACCAGGCGACCACGCTGGCGCAGATCGCGAAACGGGCCGGTGTCTCGGTCGAGACGGTGCAGAAGCACGGTCCGAAGGCGGCGCTGGTGTGGGCCGCGGTCGAGGTCGCGTCGTTCGGTGTCGAGGGCGCCGAGGTCGACTTCATGGCCACACCACAAGGCGCCGAGTTGTCGCAGGTACGCGATCCTGAGCGGTTCGCGACGTTCGCGGGCGAGGTGCTGCTGGGGATCAACCAGCTGGCGGCGGGTGTCTGGACCGCGGTCACCGAAGCCGCCCGCGCGGACCGCGAGTTGCGCGGCCACCTCGTGCAACGGCTCGCCTGGATCAGGCAGCAGTTCGAGACGGTGCTCCGCCTGGCCGCCGAACGAGGCTGGCTGCGCACGGACCTCCCGTTCGAAGACCTCGTCGAGGCGTTCGGCGTCATCGGCAGCGTCGAAGGCTATGTTCGGTTCGTGCATTACGAGGGCAAGTCGGCCGAGGAATACCAGGCCTTCATCGCACGCCTGGTCCGCCACACGATTCTCGCTCGCTGACATGGATCTTCATGATCTCGGTCCGGCGCCGCGCGACGAGACCGACGCGATCCGGATTCAGAATGAGCTCCGTCCGTTGGTGCGCCTCGAAGACGACGTCAGTGATCGGCCCGGAGTCGTCATGGGGGTCGATGTCGCCTACCGATCGGTGCCCCCGCGGAGCGTCGCCGCGGCGGTGGTACTCACCGCGCCGGATCTTTCGCTCGTGCAGCGTGCGACCGCCGAGGAGGTCCCGAAGTTTCCTTACGTCCCAGGGCTTTTCGCGTTCCGTGAGTTGCCGGCCCTGGTGACCGCACTGCGGCGGATCTCGGTCATCCCGGATCTCGTGCTCTGCGATGGGCATGGCATCGCCCACCCACGGTTCTTCGGCCTTGCCTGTCACCTCGGGCTGTTGACCGGCCTGCCGACGATCGGCGTCGCGAAGAACCCGATGGTCGGCAACTACGCGGAACCCGACCAGGCCCGGGGATCCCGGACGCCCATCCGCTTGGAGGACAAGGTCGTCGGCTACGCCCTGCGCACCCAAGCCGGCGTCAAACCCGTTTTCGTTTCACCGGGCCACAAAGTGACCCTGGAGACTGCCGTCGAACTCGTCCTGGAACTCGCGCCGCGCTACCGGCTGCCCGAACCCATCCGAGCGGCCGACCACGAGTCGCGCACCGCGTACCGGTGACTCACGCGCTGAGCCGGAGCAACTCCTTCCCCGCGCGGATCACGGTTTCCCTGACCTGCCGCGGGTCGTCGAGTTCCGCCGCCGACAGCGCGCCGTCGTGCAGGAGGACCAGGACGCGGCCGGCATAGCCGGGATCCGGGTGTCCCGTCCGGGCGGCGAGGTGCGTCACCGTTTCCTGGAACCAGGCGCGATGCTCGGCCACGGCAACCCGGATCGGGTCCGTGGGATCGGGGTACTCGGCGGAGGCGTTGATGAAGTGGCAGCCACGGAATCCCGCCGAGCAGGTGATCTGGCCGATCAACTCGAGCAGCGCGGCGGCGGCCTGCCGCGGGTTCGGCTGGTCCAGCCGGTCGGCGACGGCCGCGCGCAGGTCCGCGTCCGTGGCGCGCAGGTAGGCCTCGACCAGGTCTTCCTTGGCGGCGAAGTGCCGGTAGAAGGTCGCCCTGGTCGCGCCGGCCTCGGTGATCAGGCGATCCACCGACACGGTGTGGATGCCCTCGGCGTAGAACAGCCGGCGCGCTGACGCCAGCAGCCGGTCCCGCGGACTCGAATCGGTGCTCACCATGAGCCCAGCATAGAGACCGAACGTTCTATCTGCACCGTTGGCCTCATCACGGGCAAAAAAAGGGGCAAGGAGAATTCTCCCTGCCATGTTCAACGTATAACGCACCTGGGGACTTGCCGCAAGACCCGGGTCGTGCCGCACAATCTGCGGCCGAGTATCGAAACGCGATTTCGTGACGGGGGATTTCATGATCGACGTGATCATTGCCGGGGGCGGCCCGACCGGGGTGATGCTCGCCGGCGAGTTGCGGCTGCACGGCGTCCGGGTGGTGGTGCTGGAGCGGGACGCGGAGCCGACCCTCGTCGTGCGCGCGCTGGGACTGCACGCGCGCAGCATCGAGGTGATGGACCAGCGCGGCCTGCTGGACCGGTTCCTGGAGCTCGGCAAGCAGTACCCGCTCGCCGGTTTCTTCGCCGCCATCCCGAAACCGCAGCCGGAACGGCTCGACACCAGCCACGCCTACACACTCGGCATTCCGCAGCCCATCGTCAACCGCCTGCTGACCGAGCACGCCATCGAGCTCGGCGCGGAGATCCGGCGCGGCACCGAGCTGACCGGGCTGAGCCAGGACGACGACGGGGTGACCGTCGCGCTGGCCGACGGCACGGAGTTGCGGGCGCGCTACCTCGTCGGCTGCGACGGGGGCCGCAGCACCGTGCGCAAGCTGCTCGGCATCGGTTTCCCCGGCGAGCCCAGCAGGGTCGAGACGTTGCTCGGCGAGATGGAGGTGGGGGTGCCTGCGGAGACGGTCACCGCCGTGGTGGCGAAGGTCCGCGAGACCGAGAAGCGGTTCGGCCTCGGGTCGTTCGGGGGAGACGTGTACCGCGTGGTCGTACCCGCCGCGGGGGTGGCCGAGGACCGCGCGGTTCCGCCGACCCTCGAGGACTTCAAGCAGCAGTTGCGGGCGGTCGCCGGCACCGACTTCGGCGTGCACTCACCGCGGTGGCTGTCCCGCTTCGGCGACGCCACCCGGCTGGCCGACCACTACCGCGCCGGCCGGGTGCTGCTGGCCGGCGACGCGGTGCACGTCCACCCGCCGACCGGCGGGCAGGGGCTCAACCTCGGCATCCAGGACGCGTTCAACCTCGGCTGGAAACTGGCCGCCGAGATCGAGGGCTGGGCGCCGGAGGGGCTGCTGGACAGCTACGAGACCGAACGCCACCCGGTCGCCGCCGATGTTCTGAACAACACCCGCGCGCAGATGGAGATGCTGTCCACCGAGCCGGGTCCCCAGGCGGTCCGCCGGCTGGTGTCGGAGCTGATGGACTTCGAGGAGGTGAACCGGTACCTCATCGAGAAGATCATCGCGGTCGGTGTCCGCTACGACTTCGGCGAGGGACCGGACCTGCTCGGCCGGCGGCTGCGGGACGTGGCGCTGAAGGGCGGCCGCCTCTACGACCTGATGCACGACGGGCGCGGGCTGCTGCTCGACCAGACCGGCCGGCTTTCGGTGGCGGGCTGGGCGGACCGGGTCGACCACGTCGTCGAGGTCAGCGAGGAACTCGACGCGCCCGCGGCGCTGCTGCGGCCGGACGGCCACGTGGCGTGGGTCGGCGAGGATCAGCAGGAGCTGGAGAGCCGGCTGGCGCGGTGGTTCGGCGCCGGCTGAGTGCCCGGAAACCGGCGTTGACCTGCGGAAGTCCGGCTTCCGCAGGTCAACGCGGGGTCATGCGGCCTGCGCGCGCAGTTCCTTCAGCGAGTCCGCGGTGAGCCGGTACGGTTCCTCGTCGGGCTCGATGAGGACGACCGGGCAGCCGGCGTGGTGGGTGAGCGCGGAAGCGAAGCTCTCGTCGGCGAACTGCGCGGCCGGGCCGCGTGGTGACCGGCCGACGGCGACCGCCCGTGCGGAGACCTCCGTCGCGTGCTCGGCGAGCACGCGGCCCGCGGCGGCGAGGTCGCCGACACTGACGAGCACCTGCCCGGTGGCGTCGATACCGCGGCGGGCGAGCCGGTCGAGGTGGGCCAGCACGGCGGCCCGCGCCTGGTCGGCGTCTTCCACCTCGACGATCTGCTCCTCGACGACCACGGTTTCGCGCACGTGCACGATTTCCAGTGGCCGCCCGGCCTGCTGCGCCAGCGCCGCGGCGGTGTCCACAGTGGACGCCGCGGCGGCGCTGCCGGACACGCCGACGATGACGGGCCGTTGCCCGGGAGCGGCCACCGGCCCGACGGGCTCGAGGCGGACCGGCTCGCCCTCGGCTTCGCCGTGTTCGGCCGCGCTGATCAGTTTGTGGCCGGTCGCCAGGACGCCGATCGCGAGCACGAACGCCCCGGCGGCGACGTAGAACGGGACGCTCAGGTTGGTGGCGTCGGCGATCTTGCCCGCGGCGAGCGGTGCGAGCCCGCCACCGATGAACCGCACGAAACCGTACGACGACGAGGCGACCGAGCGTTCGACCGGCGCGACGAGCATGACCGCCTGCGTGGTCAGCGTGTTGTTGATCCCGAGGAACGCGCCGCTGGCGATGACCGCGACGATCACGGTGGCCGGGCTGTTCACGCCGATGGCGATGACGGCCATCACGATCCCGAGCCCGAGCAGGTTGACATAGAGGACCGGCGCCGTGCCGAACCGGTTTTGCAGCCGTGGCGCGAAGAACACGCTGAACGCGGCCACCAGCAGGCCCCAGCCGGTGAACACCAGGCCGAGCTGCTGGGCGCCGAGCTTCATCGGGTACGGGGCGTAGCCGAGCATGGTGAAGAAGCCCCAGTTGTACAGCAGCGCCATCACGCCCATCGTCGCCAAACCCCGGTGCCGCAAGGCTTTCAGCGGCGCGGCGAGCGAGGTCCGCTGCCGGGGTTTCGGCATCGACGGCACGAACACGACGGTGGCGACCAGTGCGATGGCCATCAGCACGGCGACCCCGAAGAACGGCCCGCGCCAGCTGATCGAGCCCAGTTCGCCGCCGACCAGCGGGCCGACCGCGATGCCGAGCCCGAGCGCGGTCTCGTACAGGATGATGGCGCCGCCGAAGCCGCCGCTGGCCGACCCGACGATGACGGCGAGGCTGGTCGCGATGAACAGCGCGTTGCCCAGACCCCAGCCCGCGCGGAACCCGACGATCCCGCCGATCGAGTCGGACATGCCGGCCAGCGCGGCGAACACCACGATCAGCGCGAGGCCGATGACGAGCGTGCGTTTGGCGCCGAAGCGGCCGGAGAACCAGCCGACGACCAGCATCGCCACCGCGGTCACGACCAGGTAGCTGGTGAACAGGAGGGAGACCTGGCTCGGCGTCGCGTGCAGGCTCGAGGACAGCGCGGGCAGGATCGGGTCGACCAGGCCGATGCCCATGAACGAGATGACACAGGCGAAGGCGACCGCCCAGACGGCGCGGGGCTGCTTGAACGGGCTGGCAGGTTTTGCGTGGATTGTGGACACTTCCGCGGACCCTCCGGGACTTCTGGGGATGGTTATTCGCCGGCGTTGACGAGCCGGGTCAGTGCGGGGAGCGCGGCGGCGAGCGCGGCCTGGTCGGCCGGATCGAGCTGGTCGATCATGTGCTGCAGCGCCTGCGCCCGTTCGAACCGGCGGCGCTCGAACAGTTCGAGTCCCTCGCCGGTCGCCTCGACCACGACGCCCCGCCGGTCGCCGGCGCTGGCGGTGCGGCGGACCAGGCTGTCCCGTTCCATCCGGGTGACCAGCTGCGTCATGCCCGGCTGCGAAACGCCTTCGGCCCGCGCGAGCTCCGTGAGCCGTTGCGGCCCTTCGCGGCTGAGCCGGCTGAGCATCGACGACGCCGCGGGGCTCAGGTCCCCGGACGCCGCCGACCGGCGCATGAACCGGACCAGCGGTTCGAGCACCAGCATGAGACTCCGGCCCGTGTCGGCCGGGTCCATAACCCGCTTATGCATAAGGTCATTATCGAACCTGGTGGGGAGGCGTGGCAACGTGAGCCGCCGCACTGGGGGTTTCTTGTGTGGCCGCTTGGATCTGCGTGCTCTAGCTGCGCTTCCGGGTGGCAGGCAGGTGTGGGATGTCGAGCTGGGTGGATCAGCTCTGGACTTGTGTGGCCGCTTGGGTCCGGCGGACGAAGCGTGCGCTCTGGCGGCGGCTGGTCAGGGTGACGAGGCGGGCGTGGCCGCCGTGCTCGGCGATGAGTCGTGTGACCTTCGGTCGCATGGTCCGCCGGTAGCCCCAGATGTAGCGGACGAACGACATGGTGATCCGGTCGAAGACGCCGTCGTTCGGGTGCTGTCCGCCGCGGGTCACCGGGAGGTCGAGCACCGCCGCGATCTGCTTTGCCAGGTGGGTCTTACCTGAGTCGCCGCAACCGATGACGGCGATTCGCTAGCAGCGGCCGCCGGGGATTGACGCATTCCGATATGGGCATATGATGGGCGCCATGGCACGAGCGGCGACGACCTCGGATGCGTTCAACGCGATCGCCGAGCCGCGGCGGCGGGAGATCCTGGTGCTGCTGCGGGGCGGCGACCGGCCGGTGACCGATCTGGCGCGGGACCTGGGGATGACACAGCCACAGGCGTCCAAGCACCTGCGCGTGCTCCGCGAGGTCGGGCTGGTGCGCGTCCGCGAGGCGGGCAAGCAGCGGCTGTACGGCCTGGACGCCGGCGGGTTGCGGCCGGTCCACGAGTGGGTGGGCGGCTTCGAGCGGTTCTGGAGCGAGAGCTTCGAGCGGCTGGACGAGTACATGCGAAACCTGAAACAGGACGAAGCAGGAGGAACCATCGGATGATGACGACGACCAGTGGCGGCCAGGCCGGCCACCCGATCGCGGACCGCGAGATCGTGATCTCCCGGGCCATCGGCGCCCCACGGGAGCTGGTGTTCGAGGCGTTCACGCAGGTCCGGCACCTGTCGCGGTGGTGGGGGCCGGAAGGGTTCACGACCACGACGCGGTCCTTCGAGTTCCAGGCCGGCGGGATCTGGGACTTCGTGATGCACGGGCCGGACGGGACGGACTACCAGGAGTGGATCACCTGGCGGGAGATCGTCCCGCCGGAGCGGATCGCGATGCTGCACGGCGAGTTCCGCGACGACCCGAACGCCTTCGAGTCGGTCCTGACGTTCGAGCCGGCCGGCGAGCAGACCCGGATCACGATGCGCACGGTGTTCCCCACCAAGGAACTCCGCGCGGAGGCCGTGGAGAAATACCACGCGATCGAGGGCGGCGAGCAGACGCTGCGGAACCTGGCGGCCTACGTCGCCGAACTCACCCCGAAGGGAGCGGAGGACTGATGGCCGGGAAGGTGTTCTTCAGCGTGACGATGTCGCTCGACGGCTTCATGGCGCCCGACCCCGAGCCCGTCGAGCTTGTCTTCTCGCCCGAAGGCCAGAGCGACCCGAGGGTCCAGCGCTGGCAGTCGAAGTGGTCGGAACTGCAGGCATGGGCGTTCCCACTGAGGTTTTTCCGGCAGAACCTCAAGTTCGGCGACGACGGCGAGGAAGGGCTCGACAACGACATCGCGCGCGCGACGTACGAGCGCACCGGCGTGAGCGTCATGGGCAAGCGGATGTTCGACGCCGGCGAGCCGTCCTGGCCGGAGGAAGCACCGTTCCACACCCCGGTGTTCGTCCTCACCCACACCCGGCGCGAGCCGTGGGAGCGGCCGGGCGGCACCACGTTCCACTTCGTCAACGACGGTATCGAGAGCGCCCTCGACCAGGCCCGCGAGGTCGCCGGCGACCGCGACGTGCGCATCGCCGGCGGGGCCGAGACGATCCAGGAGTACCTGGACAGCGGCCTGATCGACGAGTTCTCGGTCACGCTCGCGCCCGTGCTGTTCGGCACCGGCATCCGCCTGTTCGACCACGTGGACCCGGACCGTATCGCCCTCGAGCAGGTCCGTGCGGACGCCTCGTCCCGGGTGACCCACCTGACCTACACCGCCGGGAAGCGGTAGCCCGCTACATCGTCTGGGTCATGCCGCCGTCGATGACGATATCGGTGCCGGTCAGGTTGCCGGCCCGGTCGCTGGCCAGGAAGACCACCAGGTCGGCCACCTCCTCGGGCCGGGTGAACCGGCCGGTCACCGATTCCGCGGCCGCGCCCGCCGCGACCTTGCCCGGCTCGTTTCCGGACGCGCCGGCGACGGTCTCCGCGACGCCGCCCTTGCCGAGCCAGAGATCCGTCGCGACCGGGCCCGGGCTGACCGTGTTCACCCGGACACCACGGCCGCCGACCTCCTTCGACAGCGACTTGAAGAAGCTCAGGCAGGCCGCCTTCGCCGCGCTGTAGTCGATCACCAGCGGATCGGGCAGGGTCGCGTTCACCGAGCACACGGTCACGATCGTGCCGGTCCGTTCCAGCAGCGACGGCAACGCCGCCCGGGTGGTGCGGACCGCCGACATCAGGTCCAGGTTGAGCGTCCGGAGCCAGTCGTCGTCCGTCACGGACACGAACCCGCCGGGCCGCGGCCGGACCCCGCCGACGTTGTTGACCAGGATGTCGATCCCGCCGGCCCGGGACACCGCCTCGTCGACCAGCCGGGCGGGACCGTCCGCCGCGGCGAGGTCGACCGCGACGGCCTCGGCGGGCAGCGACTTCAGGTCCCCGTCGACATTGCGGGCCGCGGCGACCACCGTGACCCCTTCGTCGATCAGGGATCGCGTGATCGCCAGCCCGATCCCGCGACTGGCGCCGGTGACGAGCGCCGTTTTGCCCTGCAGCCGAAGGTCCATCACGAACTCCTGTCGTCGGAAAGCTCAGCGCCGGTGCAGGATCCCTGAAGCCAGTGCCGAGGCGGTCAGGTGTTTGTACCCGACACTGTCGAAGTGGACCAGCAGTTCGTGGTCATCGCGGCTCAGCAGTTGTCCCTCGCCCCACAACCGGTGGCGCACGGGAACCCCGCCGGTGATCGACGGGCGGTCCGGGGACTCGGCCTTCGCCTGCTGGTCGTTGTCGCAGTTGCCGCACGGCGGCGGGTAGGTCTCGCCGAAATAGGCGAGCAGTTCCGCCCGGCGGCATCGCGTGCTTTCCGCGTACTCACGGGCCGCGTCGATCCGGCTGGCGAGCACCGCCTGCCGCCGCTGGTCCAAGTCTTCCAGCTGCCCGGTCAGGTCGGCGGGCGGTGGCAGCCGGCGCCGCGGCTCGACGACGCGGTGGCGACCGGACCCGGTGAGATCGGCGAAACCCAGTTCGGCGAGCTCGTTGACCACGCGGTCGACCGACTGCGCGGGCACGGCGGCCGCCGACACCAGTTCGTCGACGGTGATCCGCCCGGACGCGTTCTGGATGGCGTCGACGATCATGTGCAGGGTCGCGTCGCCGAGGTGGGTGCGCACCGGTCGTCGACGGCCTGGTCCTCGCGTTTGCGGGGCTGCGTCTGCCGCATGGCGAGCGAGATGTTCGGCCGGTCGAAGTCGGAGACCACGACTTCGGGCGAGCGCATCCCCAGCCGGCGGGTGATGTCCGTCTGCACGGGCGGCGCGGCCGTGGCGGTCAGGGCGAGGACCGGCGGCCGGCCGAGTTCGGTGATCGCGTCGCCCAGCCGCAGGTACGCGGGCCGGAACTCCTGGCCCCACTCGCTGACGAGATGCGCCTCGTCGATGGCGAACAACCCGACGTCACCGGCGCCGGCGCGGATCGCGTCCCGCGTCTCGGAGTTCGTCAGCTGCTCGGGTCCGACGAACAGAAAGTCGAGTTCGCCACGGTCCAGCCGGGCGAGGGTGTCCCGGCCGGCGACGACCGCGCTGACGGCCTGGTTCTGCGACGGCCGCAGCGTGAAGTCGAACAACGTGCTCGCGACCGCGGCGGGCGTGAGCGGGGAGCCGGGCACACCGCCGACGCTACCCAGCCGGCGGCACCGTGGACAGCCCGAACATCCGGAGCGGTCAGAGATCGAGCACGAGATCGCTCGCCGGTCGCGAGCAGCAGATGAGCGCCTCGCCCGGTTCCGGCGATTCCAGCGGGTCCGGCCGGTACCGGACCGTGCCGGACAGG
This sequence comes from Amycolatopsis sp. GM8, assembly GCF_021653975.1. Lineage (GTDB taxonomy): Bacteria > Actinomycetota > Actinomycetes > Mycobacteriales > Pseudonocardiaceae > Amycolatopsis_E. Next base: position 156,004 of record NZ_JAJKFK010000006.1, read on the forward strand.
ACCGGGGTCACGCAGGTGTGGCAGACGCCGGTGCGGCAGGACCAGCGCGTCGGGACGTCGCAAGCTTCGGCCAGTTCGAGCACGGCGGGGTAGTTGTCGTTCCATGCCACGGTGAGCCCGCTGCGGGTGAACGTCACCCGTGGACCGGTGCCGCCCGGGCCTGGCGGCTGGTGGGGCGGGGTGTGGATCGCGTCGGTGAGTCCCGGGTTGATCGCCGGGAGCGCGCCGAACAGTTCGGAGTGGATGTTCCCGGCGTCCAGGCCGAGCCCGACCAGCGCGTCGTGCATGTCCGCCATGAACGTGCTGGGGCCGCACAGGTACACGCATGCGTTGGCAGGCAAGGAAAGCGCGGCGAGGGTTTCGCGGTTGAGGCGGTGTCCGGTGCTCGTGTGGAAGATGTGCTCGTGTCCGTGGTCCAGGCCGGCGACCAGCTGGTGGGCTTCGGCCGCGAAGGCCTGTTCGGCGGCCGAGCGCGCGGTGTGCAACCACCAGACATCGCGCCCGCTCCCGGCGAGCGCGTGCAACATCGCCAGCACCGGGGTCGCGCCGACCCCGGCCGACAGCAGCAGCACCGGCCGACTGTCCTCTTCGGACAGTACAAAATCGCCTCGTGGCGCGGCGACATCGATGGTGTCGCCGACTTTCAGCCGGGTGTGCAGATAGGTGCTGACGACGCCGTCGCGTTTGACGCTGATCCGGTACTCGCGGTCCGACGGGGTGGCCGACAGCGAGTAGTTCCGTACCGGCGCCGGATCGCCGGCACCGGCGACGCGCAGGGTGAGGTACTGGCCGGGTCTGGGCCGGGGGAGCGGACCGTCCGGCGTGGTCAGGTGGATGGACGTGACGGAAGCGCTTTCCGGCATGATCCGGGACACCCGCAGCGGCCGGAATCCTGGCCAGCCAACGGGTTCCGTCCCCGCGACCGCCGGTGTCTCGTACTCCTCGGCGTCGAGCAGTTCGCGGAACGACGCCTGCCAGCCCGGGCTGAGCGCGGGGAGGTCGAGGGCCTTGCGCAGCAGCTCGGGATCGCGTTCGGGCAGGTACAGCAGCCCGTCGATGGCGGCGACGCTCATCCGGTGCCGGCCGACGCGGGTGCGCACGATCTCGTCCCCGGCCTCGACTTCGCCTTCGGTGACGACCCGCAGGTAGAAGCCCGGCCGGTGGTGCGCGACCAAAAGCGACGGCATCTCCGGCGTGCGGAGGCGCATCCCGACCCGGAAGCAGGTGACGCGCGGCTGGGTCACCTCGAACTCGGCCTCGCCGATGCGGTACCGGTCGCCGATGTGCACCTCGTCGTCGGGCAGGCTCTCGACGGTGAAGTTCTCGCCGAACTGGCCGTATTCGAGGTCGTCGCGGCCGAGTTCCCGTCGCCAGTGCTCGTAGGACTCACGCTGGTAGACGAGCACGGCGCGGATTTCCCCGCCGTGGCCGCCCAGATCGCCCTGCCCGTCGCCATCGATGTTCAGCCTGCGGGCCATTCTCGGCCCGTGCACGGGATATTTGAAGATTCCGGTGTGGACGGTCCGGCCTTGCCACGGCACGTCCTTGGGCATTCCGACGTTCAGGGACAGCAGGTGTGCCATCGGCTCAGTCCTCGCGTGCGGGCCGGGTGCGTTGATAGTGCCGGCGGGCCTTCAGCCGGTTGCCGCAGACCGCCATCGAGCACCAGCGGGCGCTGTTCGGTTTGCTGTGGTCGATCAGGAAGAGCCGGCACTCCGGGTTGGCGCACGGCCGCAGCCGCCCGGGGTGGGACACCCGCAGCGCGTCCCACGCGAGCACCGCCCTCGCCGCCGCGGACCGGCCCTTCGGCAGTTCGACGGTCCACGCTACGCCGTTTTCGCCGAAGGACGCACGGCTGAACACACCCTCGACGAACGGCGCGAGCGACGCCGGAGTCCCGTCGCCGCGGACGATGTCCTGCAGCGCGGCGCGCACGCCGAGGGCGGTGCGCCACTCCGCTTCGGACGACGGCTGGCCGTGCGCGGTGAGCCACCGCCGGCCCGCACCCGCGTCGGACAGGAGGTCCTGCCGCGTCCCGTCGACCACGGGGGTCGTGTTGAGCAGGTCGAGCAGCAGCGTCTCGTCGGCCTCGGTCACCGTCTAACCTCCAAAGTTCTACTTGACAGGTTATAGCATGCGATGCTCTGCTCTAACCACCAACTACTGATGTAAGGGGTTAGGTATGGTTCACTACCGCTACGCGACGGTGCGCGGACAGCGGCTCTTCTACCGCGAGGCCGGCCCGGCCGGCGCCGCGACGATCGTGCTCCTGCACGGCTTTCCGACCAGCTCGTTCATGTTCCGCGACCTGATTCCCGCGCTGGCCGATCGCTACCACGTGATCGCGCCGGACCACCTGGGCTTCGGGCTGTCGGACGCCCCGCCGGTGGACGAGTTCGCCTACACCTTCGACGCGCTCGCGGCGCTGACCGCGGGGCTGCTCGACCAGTTGGGCGTCTCGCGCTATGCGATCTACGTCCAGGACTACGGCGCCCCGATCGGCTGGCGGCTGGCCGTGGCGAACCCGGACGCGATCACCGCGATCGTCACCCAGAACGGCAACGGTTACGACGCCGGTTTCATCGACGGATTCTGGAAAACCGTGTGGGACTACCAGCGGGCCCAGACTCCCGAGACCGAGGCGGGCATCCGGACCGCGCTGACGATCGACGCCATCAAATGGCAGTACCTGACCGGCGTCCCCGACGACAGCCTGGTCAGCCCGGACACCTGGGAGCACGATTTCGCGCTCGTATCGCGGCCGGGCAACGACGAGATCCAGCTCGCGCTGTTCCGCGACTACGCGACGAATCCGCCATTGTACCCGGCGTTGCACGAATACCTGCGCCGCCACCAGCCGCCGGTGCTGGCCGTGTGGGGCCGGGGCGACGAGATCTTCGGCCCGGACGGCGCCCGCGCGTTCGCCGGGGACGTGCCGGACGCCGAGATCCACCTGCTCGACGGCGGGCATTTCCTACTGGAGAGCGCCGGTGACGAGGTCGCCGCGCTGATCCGGGAGTTCCTCGGCCGCAAGATCGCCTGACCGCCGAAACTGTCCACTGGATAGGCTTTGTGCTCCGGAAAGGAGCGCGATGAGCTACACGGCCCCCGGGCCCGAGGACCCGTTCTTCAGGATGCGGCGCAAGAAAGAGGACAACCTGGTCGCCCAGGCCAGGCAGGCCGCCGACGAGCTGGCCGCGAAGCAGGACGTCCCGGACACGGCGACCGTCAGCTCGTACCCGGCGCGATCCGAGGAGCACGTGGCCGCCGCCGGACCGCCGGTGCTGGACCGCCTGCGCGAGCACGAGGACGCGCGAACGGCGGCGCGCACGGCGGGGGACACCGAGCTGGCCGATCGGGCGCTCCGCCAGGTCGTCGGTGATCTCGACGAACTGCTGGACACCGCCGCGGACCACCTGCGCCAGAGCGGGAAAGGCCTGTCGCGGCAGCGGGTACGGACAGCCGCGCCCCAGCTCCTCGCGATGTCCGGGGTGGCCGCGCTGCCGCTCGGCGAGGTCGCCGGGTTCCTCGACCTGCCCCGGGAACAGGTCGAGGACGTGCTGGCAGCGCTCCGCCGGCACGGCGGGATCACCCCGGCCGACCGTCATCAGGCGCTCCAGCAGGTGGAGTGGCTGCGCGGGCAGTTGCGGCAGGTCGAGCTCACCCGCGACCAGTCTCTGCTGGACCGGCTCCTCGCGTTCGTCTCGAAGTTCACGGTGCTGGTGGTCGTGGCCGTCGCCTCGGCCGCGGCGGGCGCCGTCGCGGCGGGGGAGTCCGTGCTCAAGGAGATCATCAAGGCCGGCGTGGTCATGCTGGTCGCCGCCGCTCTGCAGGGGGCCGCCGATCGCGTGCGCGAGGGCCGTCCGGGCACCGATGCCCGCGAGGCGCATGCCGCGCTGCTCGCCGACCTGCCGCAGGCGCACGCGCTCTGGGAGCGGCCGAGCTACCAGGGTGAGCACACCGTGCTCCGGATCAGGCTGGGAATCCGCTGCTGCGCCGCGCGGATCGCCACGATCTCGTTGGAATGGCAGGACAAGCAGGCGTACTGGGCGCTGCTGGACGCGACGGTCGAGGCCCTCCGCGCCGATTCACCCGCGGAGCTGGCGCCGCTGCCCAGCCGGCTCAGCGCGCTGCGCCCACCCGCCTGACCACGGCGGGGGACAATGAGGACATGAGCGCCGACGAGGGTGTGCCAGTGTCCGCGAAGGAGTACGGGATCTTCCTCCCCATCGGCAGCGGCGGCTGGCTGCTGTCGACCACCGCGCCGCGTCCCGAAGCCAGTTACGCCGACAACAAGCGCGCCGCGCTGCACGCGGAGGCGATCGGGCTCGACTTCGTCATGTCGATGGCGAAATGGCGCGGTTTCGGCGGCACCACGGACCATTGGGGCGAGAGCCTCGAGTCGATGACCATGATGGCCGGGCTCGCCGAGGCCACCGAGCGGGTCAAGATCTGGGCCACCACGCACGCCAACATCCACCACCCCGGCGTCGTCGCGAAGATGTACACCACGCTGCAGCAGATCTCGGCCGGCCGCGCCGGGATCAACATCGTCAACGGCGCCTATGCCGACGAATTCCAGCAGTTCGGGCTGTGGGAGGAGATGTCCACCGAGGACCGTTACCGGATGACGGCCGACTGGACCGAAGCGCTCATCCGGTTGTGGACCGAGGACTCCGTCACGATGAAGAGCGACTTCTTCACGTTGCAGGACTGCGAATCCCGGCCACATCCGGAGACCAGGCCGACGATCATCAGCGCCGGCCGCTCGCCCGCGGGCCGCGAGTTCCAGGCCACCTACGCCGACGGCGCCTTCCTTTCGGCGAACACCCTCGACGAGATGAAAGCGCTTTCCCGGGACGTGCACGAACGGGCCGCCGCGCGCGGGCGAAGGGTGAAGACGTACTCGATGCTGACGGTCGTGCAAGCCGAAACCGACGCCGCCGCAAGGGAAAAGGTCGAGCGCTGGGGTGCGGGCGTCGACCGCGAGGCGCTCGCCGCGATGCGGCGGTCGTGGGGTGTCCCGGACGAACGGGCGCGGGTCTGGGCCGAAGGCGCGACCGGCGAGGAAGCGTTCCAGACGCCGTATGTCAGCGGTTCGGCCGAGACTGTCGTCGAACACATCGCGAGGATCACCCGCGGCGGCGAGCTGGACGGGCTGATGCTGATCTTCCCCGAGTACGACCAGGACATGCTGCTGTTCGGCGAGACCGTGCTGCCCGCGCTGCGCGCGCTCGACGAGGAGCCCGCGTGACGGACCTGCGCGCCCGGCAACTGGACCACCTCCGCGGGCGTCGCCCGGCGCTGCTCGTGGTCGACGTGCAACGCTCGTTCGCCGGCCCAGGTTTCGAGGACGCCATCTCGGTCATGGCCCGGCTCGTGGACACCGCGCGTGACCGGGACGTGCCCGTCGTCTGGATCGAGCTGGCGAGCGACCCGGCCAACCCGTGGCGGGCCAGCGCCTGGTTCCGCGGCGGCGATGCCGATGCCCCGTTCGGCCCGGACGAGCCGTGCGTGCTCGGCACCCCGGGCGCCGAGTGGTACCGGCTCGCGCCGGCGGCCGGGGAGCCGCGCGTGGCCAAGCGCGGCTACAGCGGGTTCCTCGGAACCGACCTGGAAAACCTTTTGCGGGCAAGGGAAATCGAGTGGGTCGCGGTCGCCGGGCTGACCACCGAATGCTGTGTGACCGCCACCGCGACGGACGCCTTCCAACTCGGCTGGCCGGTGCTGGTCCCGGCGGACGCCGTCGCCGCGCACGACCCGGCCGTGCACGAAAACGCGCTCGGCCAGCTGGCGCTCAACGTGGCGGTGCTGAGCAGCGCCGAGGAGCTCGCCGGCATCTGGCCGGTCCCTTAGGCTGCTGGCTGTCGTAACGAGGAAAGGCGGATGGTGGAGATCCTGGGCAGCGCGACCGGTCCGGTGGTGCACGGTGAGGGGCGGGGCAAGGAGCTGGGCTTCCCGACCGCGAACATCGACTTCGATCCGGCGGCCACGATCCCGGCGGACGGCGTCTACGCCGGGCACGTCCGGATCCTGTCCTCGCCCGACGGGCGCGAGTTCCCCGAGCCGCTGCCCGTGCTGGTGTCCGTCGGCTCGAACGTCACCTTCGGCGCCACGACCCGGACGATCGAGGCGTACGTCCTCGACTTCGAGGAGGACCTCTACGGCTGCGTCGCCGAGGTCACGGTCGAGTTGTTCATCCGCGCGCAGGTCAAGTTCTCGTCCGTCGGCGAGCTGATCGACCAGATGCGCCGCGACGAGAAGCGCGGCCGCGAGTTCTTCAAGTCGAGGTAGGCAGCACGCGCCGAGCGGTTCGCGGCAGTTGCCGGCGGCACGACCTTTGCGGGGTTTTCCGCGTCGCACCGCGGCGGTACCATCTGAAACGCTCACTCTGCCTACTGAAACGAGGTGTGAGTCTTGGCTGCCGACCGGATTCCCGATCCCGAGGAGGGCGACGGGCCTCTGACGGAGGACCGGGACTATTCCCTGCGCGCGGTGGACCGGGTCTGCGCGATCCTCGACCTGCTGCAGCAATCCGTGGACGGTATCAGTCTCAACACCGTCGTGGAGGCCACCGGCATGCCGAAATCCTCGGCGTACCGGTACCTGTGGACGCTCGAACAGCACCGTTACGTCGAGCGGGACGAGGAGACCGGTCTGTGCCGGCTGGGCCTGGGGTTCCTGGGGATGCAGTCCCGCCACCTCGAACTGCTGCGCGAGGTGGCGCGGCCGTGGCTGGAGAAGCTGCGCGACGAGTTCGGTGAGACCTCGAACCTCGGGGTGCTCGACAGCGACCGCATCATCTATGTCGACATCATCGAGAGCCGCCGCGGGGTCCGGCTGGCCGCGGCGCGCGGCGACCGGGATCCGCTGCACTCCACCGCGCTCGGCAAGGCCATCGCCGCGCACCTGCCGGAGGAGCGGGTCCGCGACATGCTGACGCGTTCGGGCCTGCCGCGCCGCACCGCCACCACGATCACCACGATCGACGAGTACCTCGTCGCGCTGGACACCGTGCGCACTCTCGGCTACGCGGTGGACAACCTGGAGAACGAGGCCGACGGCCGGTGTGTCGCCGTGCCGTTGCTCGGCACCAGCGTGCCGGCCGCGATCAGCCTGAGCGCGCCCGCCGCGCGGTTCCCGGTGAAGGACGTCGGCCGCGCCGCGAAGGCGCTGCTCGACGTGGCCGCCCGGATCGTCTCGCGGCCGAGGGCCGGCAACAACGACGACGCCGCCTGAACCACGGGTTACCGATCCGATGGCCGCCGTCGGATCGGTAACGAACCGTACGGTGAGAAACGCCGCCGGCGCGGCCGATTCCCGGCCCGCCGGGTCCGGTGCTGTCGTGAGCCACTCGTTCGGAGCCGCGCAAGTCATTGCCTGACAACGGAAATGAGTGGAACCCCGGCACGTGGGGAGGGCGGATCTCGTGCCGGGGTTCCGACGGCCGGCCGCGGTCGTCAATGGCCTAAGGGGCTCACACGCGACCGGCTGTCCTGACGGCGTGATGGCGACCGCCGACATGTCTCATCGTGGTATCTGGCGGCCTGCCACACAATGCTCCATCCGAGCTAATTCGAAACTGACGTTTCATTCACCGGCACGCCATGTGTGGTGGTGAATTTACCGGCTACATTCCGTGATTGTTGGCCGTCCGGTAACGGTAGCCGCGCCGTGATCTCCGCGTGCCCGAACCGTGCCCACCGCATGGCGGCGGGCCAGGCATCCGGCCTGTAACACCGGCACGAGACTCACCGATTCCCCGGCAGGTATGGCACGAATGAGGTAGGCACCGCTCAGTCGAACGGTCACTTACCGTAATCGTTTGTGGCGCGGAGAGGTCGCGCCGGTCCCCACTGCCAGCCGATGGACGGAGGTCGGATGGACGAGACATTTCCCGCTACCGATGCGGTTACCGGGTTCGAGCGCCACCGGACGCGGCCGGGTGCGGTCCGGATTCCGGCGCGGGCTTCGTCGACCCGATGGGAGCGGCGTTACCGCGCCTGGGTGATCGGCTGCGACACCTTCGCGACACTCTTGGTGATCGCGACGACCGCGTTCGTCATCCTCGACCTCACCGGCCGACCGTACTTCCTGCACGCCTCCGGTACCGCGGTGGCGATCCTCTGCTCGCTGCCGCTCAACCGCGCGTGGAGCCAGCACGTGTTCGGCGAGGGCGCGGAAGAGTACCGCCGGCTCGGCCGGGCGCTGATCATGGCGGCGGTCGTGGTGGCGCTCGCCGGGCTGCTGTTCGGCGCGCTCGACGTGCAGCCCTGGGTGTTCCTCGTGGTGCCGGCGGTCGGCCTGATCGCGCTGCCGCAGCGGTACGTGCTGCGCAAGGTCCTGCACCACGCGCGCAACAAGGCCGGCACCTGCATGCTGCCGGTGATGGCCGCCGGGGCGACGGACACGGTGCTCGCGCTGATCGAGCGCACCCGCGAGGACTCGCACGTCGGCTGGCGGGTCGAGGCGGTCTGCACCGACAGCGGGACCGGCGAGGTCGGCGGGATCGCGGTGGCCGGCCGGCTCGACGACGTCGCCGACCAGGTGCGCCGCGGCGGCTACCGGCTCGTCGCCGTCACCGCCGATCCACATTGGACACCCGCCCGGCTGCAGCAGCTCGCGTGGGACCTCGAAGGCACGGGCGCGGAGCTCGTCGTGGCGCCGGTGCTGATGGAGATCGCCGGGCCGCGGCTCAACGTGTCCGGTGTGCTGGGCATGCCGTTGCTGCGGGTGAGCGCGCCGGCGTTCTCCGGCGGGCGGCGGATCGTCAAGGAGGTCTTCGACCGCGCCATGGCGGGGCTCGGCGTGCTCGCGATCTCCCCGCTGCTGCTGCTGATCGCGGTGCTGATCAAGCTGAACGACCACGGTCCGGTGTTCTACCGCCAGCGCCGCGTCGGGCGGGACGGCGACACGTTCATGATGATCAAGTTCCGCACGATGGTCGTGAACGCCGACCAGATCCGCAACGAGCTGCTCGACTCGAACGACGGCGCCGGCCCGCTGTTCAAGATGCGCCGCGACCCGCGGGTCACGCGGGTCGGCGCGGTGCTGCGCCGGTACTCGCTCGACGAGCTGCCGCAGCTGTTCAACGTGCTCAGCGGCCGGATGTCGCTGGTCGGGCCGCGGCCGCCGCTGCCGAAGGAGACCGAGAGCTACCACCGCGCCGCCCGCCGACGGCTGCTGGTCAAGCCGGGGCTGACCGGGTTGTGGCAGGTCAGCGGGCGCAGTGATCTGAGCTGGGACCAGAGCGTCCGGCTGGACCTGCGTTACGTCGAGGACTGGTCGCTGGCGCTGGACATGGTGATCCTGTGGAAGACGGCCCGCGCCGTCCTGGGCGGGAAGGGCGCGTACTAAGTTCGCGACGTGGTTGATCTCCCTGACAGACCCGTGCGGCCCTCGCACCGCCCGCTGATCGTGTTCCTGGCCGTCGCCGTCGTGGTGATCGCCGGTGCCGTGGCGACCGTCGTGCTGTGGCCGCGCACCGAGCACGCGACCGGTCCCGCGCCGGTGATCTCCCTGACGGGGCACCAGGTCTGCGCCGACGACATCGTGATCCGCGTGGAAACCGACGAGACGATGCGCCAGATCGCCGAAGTGGTCCGCAACGACCATCGGGCGCAGCGGCTCTACTCCGAGACCAAACAGGAAGCGCTGGTGCGTTTCCGGGAGATCTTCAAGGACTCTCCCGACCTGGTGCGTAGTGCTCGCGTGGAGGCGCTGCCCGCGTCGATCACCGTCCTGCCCGTCGAGGGGGCCGACCTGCACGCCTGGGTCACGCAGCTGTCCGCCGCGTTCCCGGCGGCGACTTCGATCGAGGCCCTCGTCCGCGACGAGATCGCGGCCAAGCTCGGGCACAAGTACGGCGCCCCGTCGCCGTGCCCGCCGAGTGGGGAGTTCTGATGCTTTCCTTGCGGCTGCCGGAAGTCCGGCGGGTGGCGCTGCTCGGCGCGCACTGTGACGACCTCGCGATCGGGGCGGGCGGCAGCCTGCTCACGATGTGCGTGCAGCGGCCCGATCTCGAAGTGCACGCCCTCGTGCTCGGCGGCGGGGGCACCGCCCGCGAGGACGAAGAACGCGCCGCGCTCATCGAGTTCTGTGCCCCCGCCCGGCTCGAGTTGACCGTGCTCGACCTCCCGGACGGCCGGATGCCCGCGCACTGGCTCCGGGCGAAGGAAGCCGTCGCCGCGCTGCGCGGCCGGGTCGACCCGGACCTGGTGCTCGCCCCGCACCGCGACGACCGGCACCAGGACCACCGGCTGCTGGCGGAGATCGTGCCGCAGGTGTTCCGCGACCACCTCGTGCTGGGCTACGAGATCCTCAAGTGGGACGGCGACCTGAGCCAGCCCGGCGGGTACCAGCCACTGACCGAGGACACCGCGCGGCGCAAGGCCGAGTTGCTCGCCAAGCACTACCCGTCCCAGCACGGCAAGGACTGGTACGACGAGGAAACGTTCCTCGCCCTCGCCCGCCTCCGCGGCGTCGAGCAGCACACCCGCTACGCCGAGGCCTTCCACGTCGAAAAGCTCAGGCTCGACCTAGGCTGACCAGCAACTCCCGCCACGAGGGGGCTCGGGCGTCGCGGGCGCTGACGACGGTCACCGGCAGTGGCCAGGTGATCGCGAGGTCCGGATCGTCGTACCGCACGGCGAGATCCTCCGCCGGGTCGTGCGGCCGGTCGATCCGGTAGCACACGTCCGCGACGTCGGTCAGCGCCTGGAACCCGTGCAGCATCCCCGGCGGCACGTACAGGTGCGCGAACTCCGTGTCGTCGAGCCGGAACTCCAGCCGCGTCCCGAACGTCGGCGAGGCCGGCCGGATGTCGATCACCGTGTCCAGCACCGCGCCGTGGGCACAGCGCACGAGTTTCGCCTCGCCGTCGCCGGAACGCCCGTGCATCCCGCGCACCACACCCAGCCGCGAGCGGGACTGCGAATCCTGGGCGAGCGCGCCCAGTTCGATCCCGTGCTCGCGGGCGATCGCGGCATCGAACGTCCGCGTGAAGAACCCGCGGTCGTCGTGGTGCGGCTGCGGGGCGAACACGACGACGCCCTCGATCTCGGTCTCGGTCACCTGCACGGCTAAGTTGCTCCTGTCTCCGGTCACCTGATCTTCGGGAGTTCCCGTGCCATCTTGCCGGTCCTGTGGCGCGGCCGCGGGCGCGCTGGTCCTCGATCTCGGCGAGCAGGCGCCGTGCGACCTGTTCCCGCTCGTCACCGACCCCGGTCCAGATCCGGTGTTCCCGCTTCGCATGTGGCTGTGCGGAAGTTGCGGGCTCGCGCAGCTCGTCGAAGATCCCGGCACCGCCGAGGAACCGGCAGGCATCGAGCCGCGCGCGCTGACCGAGCAGGCCGCCGACGCCGTCCGCGCGCTCACCGAGGCGGGCATCGTGCGGCCGGGCGCGACGGTCGCCGAGTACGGCAGCCCGCACGGAGGTTCGTGGCTTCCGTTGCTGCGCGCCGAAGGGATGCGCGAAACGGGGGAGCGGGCCGATCTCGTGCTCGACTGCTTCGGGTTGATGCACGAACCCGATCAGCGAGCGGCGATGGCGGCGCGTGCCGAGCGCGTGGCCCCTGGCGGCGCGCTGCTGATGCAGTTCCACTCGCTCGCCTCGATCCTCGCCCAGGAACAGTGGAATGCGTTGCGGCACGGGCATTTCGCCTACTACTCGGCGCCCGCCGCGGTCGCCCTCGCCGCGCCGGCCGGGCTGCGCCCCGGCCGTAGCTGGACGTTCCCGCTCTACGGCGGCACGGTGCTGCTCGAACTGCGCCGCGACGCCACCCCCGACGCCGCCACGGACGAACTCCTGCGCCGCGAACATGCGGCGGGCGTGACCGACCCCGTCCGGGTCGCCGGGCTCGGGCACGCGGCCGGCGCCGGGGCCCGCCGGTTACGTGATCGATTGACCGATTGTGCCGGGTCGGGCCGGCGAGTGGTCGGGTACGGCGCCGCCTCACGGGCCGTCGCACTGCTGCGGCACGCCGGTATCGGTCCGGAATTGCTGCCCGAGATAGTAGATATTTCTACCGCCAAGCACGGGCGCCGAATGCCCGCGAGTGCAATTCCGATAGTCGGTCCGGACACCCTGCGCGGCGATCTTCCGGACGCCGTCCTGCTGTTCGTGCCCGACCTGCTCGCCGAGGTGCGTGCCGCGTTCCCGGAGCTCGCCGGGCACGCTGAGTGGATCTTGGCATAGCGTTCACGCAGGTCAGCTCACACGTCGTGCTGAATCCGGCACGGAGCGCTCTGGCAATCACCCGATAGATGCGGATCGATCACCCAGTTGCGCGTAACACCAGAGCGTGACAGACCTATAGTCACCATGAACATCAATCAGGCGGGCGGGCCTGAGGAAACGAAACGGGGTGGCGGCGCGATCATGCTTGGCGTCGAGCGGCTGTCGTGCCGGCTGTGCGGAGACGCCGACCTCGTCAGCGTGGCCGACCTCGGGGCGAGCCCGCCGTGCGAGTCCTTTCTCGCGGCCGCGGAATTGGACGCGCCCGAATTGACGTATCCGCTGCATTTGCGATTGTGCGCGAATTGTTTTCTCGTGCAACTGCCGCCGTTGCTCGATCCCGACGAGACATTCACCGAGTACGCGTATTTCTCGTCATTCTCCAACTCCTGGCTGAAGCACGCCGGGGCATTCGTCACGACGTCCGTCGACCGGCTCGGGCTCGGCGACTCGTCGTTCGTCGTGGAGGTCGCCAGCAACGACGGGTACCTGCTTCGCAACGTCGTCGGGCGCGGGCTGCGCTGCCTGGGCATCGAGCCGTCGGTCAACGTCGGGCAGGCTGCGCGCGACGCCGGGGTGCCGACGCTGACGGCGTTCCTCGACGCGGAGACCGGCGCGGCGGTCCGGCGCGAGCACGGGCCCGCGGATCTGGTGGTGGCCAACAACGTCTACGCGCACATCCCGGACATCCTGGGCTTCACGCGCGGCCTGAGGGAGCTCGTCGCGGACGACGGCTGGCTCTCCATCGAGGTGCAGCACCTGCTGACCATGATCGAGCTGACCCAGTACGACACGATCTACCACGAGCATTTCCAGTACTACACGGTGGAAACCGCGCAGCGGGCGCTGAAGACCGCCGGGCTCGCGGTGGTCGACGTCGAGAAGCTGCCGACGCACGGCGGGTCCATCCGGCTGTGGGCGCGCCCCGAGGCCGTCGCCGGTGAGCCGAGCGAGCGGATGCGCGCGGTGCTCGCCGAGGAGAAGGCCGCCGGGCTGCACGAGCTGAGCGGGTACGAGGACTTCGCCGCCCGCGTCGACCGGGTCCGGCTCGACCTGCTCGACTTCCTGGTCCAGACCAAATGCCGCGGCGAGCGGGTTGTCGGCTATGGCGCGCCGGGCAAGGGAAACACGTTGCTCAACCACTGCGGTATCCGGCCGGACCTGCTGCCGTACACAGTGGACCGCAACCCCTACAAGCACGGCCGGTACACGCCGGGCACCCGGATCCCGATCGTGGCGCCCGAGCGGATCGCCGAGGACCGGCCCGACTACGTGCTCGTGCTGCCGTGGAACCTGCGGACCGAGCTGAGCGCGCAGCTCGCGTACATCGCGGACTGGGGCGGCCGGCTCGTGTTCCCCATCCCGCGGCTCGAGATCGTGTCCCCCGACAGAGAGGCGAGACAAGCATGAAGGTGGTGCTCTTCTGCGGCGGTTACGGCATGCGCATGCGTAACGGCCCCGCGGACGACGTGCCGAAACCCATGCAGTTGGTCGGTCCGCGACCGCTGCTGTGGCACGTGATGCGCTACTACGCCCATTTCGGGCACAAGGACTTCGTGCTCTGCCTCGGCTACGGCGCGCGGCACATCAAGGACTTCTTCCTGACCTACACCGAGACCGCGTCGAACGATTTCGTGCTGCGCGGCGGTCAGGTCGAGCTGCTGTCCACGGACATCAGCGACTGGTCGATCACCTTCGTGCACACCGGGACCGAGTCGACCATCGGCGAGCGGCTGCGCCGGGTCCGCGAGTACGTCGCGGACGAGGAGATCTTCCTCGCCAACTACGCCGACGTGCTCACCGACGCCCCGCTGGACGAGATGATCACGAACTTCGCCGCCGCCGACGCGGGCGCTTCGATGATGGTGGTGCCGCCGCAGTCCACGTTCCACTGCGTCGAGCTGGACGGGCGGCAGGTGCGTTCGATCAGTTCCGCGAGCCAGCTGCCGGTGTGGGAGAACGCCGGGTTCTTCGTGCTGCGCCAGGAGGTCTTCGACCACCTGCCGGAGAACGGGGATCTCGTCGAGGACGCCTGCGGCACGCTCGCCGAGAAGGGCCGCCTGGTCGCGTACCCGTACCGCGGGTTCTGGCAGCCGGCCGACACGTTCAAGGAGCGCGCCGCGCTCGACGCCGCGTACGAAAGCGGCGCGCGGCCGTGGATGCTGTGGGAAAGGGCGGCGGCATGAAGGTTCTGCTGACCGGGCACCAGGGTTATCTCGGCTCGGTGATGGCGCCGGTGCTGCGTGCCGCGGGGCACGAGGTCGCCGGGCTCGACTCGGGGCTGTTCGCGGAATGCGTGCTCGGGCCGAAGCCGGACGACCCGCCCGGCGAGCCCGTGGACCTCCGTGACGTCACCGCCGACCGGGTCGCCGGCTTCGACGCGGTGATCCACCTCGCCGCGCTGTCCAACGACCCGCTCGGCTCGCTCCGCCCAGAGCTGACCTACGACATCAACCACGCCGCGTCGGTCCGCCTCGCCAGGCTCGCCAAGGACGCCGGGGTCCGCCGCTTCCTTTACGCCTCAACGTGTTCGGTGTACGGCGCGGCGGGGGAGGACCTCGTCGGCGAGGACGCGCCGCTGCGGCCGGTGACCCCGTACGCCGAGTCCAAGGTGCGGGTCGAGGACGACCTGCACGAGCTGGCCGGCGACTCGTTCAGCCCGGTCTACCTGCGCAACGCGACCGCGTTCGGCTTCTCGCCCCGGCCGCGCGCGGACATCGTGCTCAACAACCTGGTGGGCCACGCGGTGCTCACCGGCGAGGTGCGGGTACTGTCCGATGGCACGCCGTGGCGCCCGCTCGTGCACGTGCTCGACATCGCGGCGGCCTTCACCGAGGCACTCGCCGCACCCGTGGACGCGGTGCACGACACCGCGTTCAACGTCGGCACCGAGGTCAACAACCTGACGGTGCGCCAGATCGCCGAAGCCGTGGCGGACGCGGTGCCGGACTCGAAACTGCTGATCACCGGCGAATCCGGGCCCGACCCCCGGTCCTACCGGGTGGACTTCTCGCGCATCCGGGCCGCGCTGCCCGGGTTCGAAGCCGCCTGGACGGTGCCGGCGGGCGCCCGCGAACTCGCCGACGCCTACACCCGGCACGGGCTGACCGCCGAGGCCTTCGAACAGCGGTACACCCGGCTCGCTCACCTGCGCGGACAGCAGGATCGTGGACTGCTGGCACAAGATCTGCGGCTCAGCGGAACCTGATCGCCCGCGAAGCGTCTGACCAATATCCCCCTCCCCGAAATCTCCCCCGGCCCCCGTGAGGAACCAGCGCGTGACGATCACCGAGTCCCCGCGTAGCGTCACCGGCGCGCAGCAGCCCGAGTTCGAGAACCTCGGCGACGCGATCGCCCGCGCCGCCCGGCACATCCCGAAGCGCCGTCTCGAACCCGACGTCACCATCGTCGTCCCGGCCAAGAACGAGGCCGCGAACCTGCGTGTCGTGCTGCCCGAGCTGCCCCGGGTGCACGAGGTCATCGTGGTCGACGGGCATTCCGGGGACGACACGCTGCAGGCCGCGCACGAGGCGCTGCCCGGGGTCCGAGTCATCCAGCAGACCCGCCGTGGCAAGGGGAACGCGCTCGCGTGCGGGTTCCAGGCCGCCTCCGGTGACCTGATCGTCATGTTCGACGCCGACGGCTCCGCGGACCCGGCCGAGATCGCCCGGTTCGTCGACGCGCTCGTCGGCGGTGCGGATTTCGCAAAGGGCACCCGGTTCGCCCCCGGCGGCGGCAGCCACGACATCACGGCGCTGCGCGCGGCAGGCAACTCGGGGCTGAACCGGTTGTCCAACACGCTGTTCTCCGGCGGGTTCACGGATCTGTGCTACGGCTACAACGCGTTCTGGCGGGACCTCGTGCCACGCCTGGCGCTGCCGCCGGTGTTCGCGCCGCCGGAGCCGGACATGCTGTGGGGCGACGGGTTCGAGATCGAGACCGTGATCAACTGCCGGGCCGCCGCACTCGGCCTGTGGATCACCGAGGTGCCGAGCGTCGAGCGCAAGCGCATCTACGGCGAGACGAACCTGCGCACGTTCACCGACGGCGGGCGCGTGCTGCGCACCCTCGTCGCGGAGTGGCAGCGCGTCGGCCGCCAGCGCCGTACCCGCCGGTTCGGCGAGTTCACCCCGGCCACGTTGCCGCAGGCGGCCGAAAGAGTGATCGAAAGAGCAGAAAGAGCATGACCGACACCGATCCCGCCACCACGGTGGTGATCTGCGCGTACACCGAGCGGCGCTGGGACGACCTGGTCGCCGCCGTGGCGGGAGTGCGGGCGCAGACCGCGCCGGTGGCCGAGATCATCCTTGTGATCGACCACAACCCGGAGCTCGAACAGCGCGCCGCGGCCGGGTTCTCCGGCGTGCTCGTGGTGCCGAACACGGGACGGCGCGGGCTTTCCGGAGCGCGCAACACCGCGATCGAACTCGCCAAGGGCGACGTGCTCGCGTTCCTCGACGACGACGCCGTGCCCGAACCGGACTGGCTCGAGCAGTTGCTCGACGGCTACCGGGACCCGCGGGTGCTCGCCGTCGGCGGGGCCGCGCGCCCGGTGTGGCCGGACGGCGAGCGCTCGCGGCTGCTGCCCGCGCGCGGGGCGGGCACCGGCGAGCTGGACTGGGTCGTCGGCTGCACCTACACCGGCCAGCCGGTGACCGACACCCCGGTGCGGAACCTGATGGGCTGCAACATGTCCTTCCGGCGTGAGGCGTTCCAGCTGGCCGGGCTGTTCACCGAGGATCTCGGCCGGGTCGGGCGCACGCCGCTGGGCTGCGAGGAGACCGAGCTGTGCATCCGGCTGGAGCAGGCCTCGCCGGGCGCGCTGATCGTGTTCCGGCCCTCGTCGGTGGTGCGCCACCGGGTCACGCCCGACCGGCTGACCTGGCGCTACCTGCGTCGTCGCGGCTGGGGTGAGGGGATCTCGAAGGCGCTGGTCTCGCGGTCGGTCGGGGCGGACGCGGCGCTGTCCACCGAACGCGATTACCTCCGCCGGGTCATCCCGGCCGCCGTGCTGCGTGAGTTCGGGAACTCGTTGCGCGGCAAGGGTTTCTCGGGGTTGGTCGCGCTGTTCGTCGTGGTGGGCGCGACCGCGGCCGGGTACGCGCGCGGCAAGCTGACCCGGCAGCGGCTGCGGATCCGGGTCAGCACCCCGAAACTCGTGCACGGCCCGATCCATGTGGCCACTGTGGACATTCGGGATATGCCCGCGCGGCTGCAGGTCCCGTCGCGCGCGGTCGGGCACTATCGCGCGGCGCAGGTACTGGTGCGCGACGGCGAGCGCACGCTGGACGTGGTGCTGCTGCCGGTGCACCGCGGCGCGGTCCGGCTCGACCTGATCGGCATCGGAACCCCCGCGGTGGCACCGAAACCGGAGTTCGAACGGCCGCTGATCAGCGTCGTGATCCCGACCGCGCACCGCAAGGACCAGGCCGTCGAAAGCGTGCGCGCCGCGCTCGCCGCGGGCTATCCCCGGCTGGAAATCCTGGTGGTGGACAACTTCCCGGCCGAGCCGGACGGGGACGACCGGCTGCGCGGCGAGGTCGAGCGGCTCGGCGCGCGCTACCTGGTCGAGCCGCGCAAGGGCGTGAGCACCGCGCGCAACACCGGTGCGGTGGCGAGCACCGGCGAGTTCATCGCGTTCCTCGACGAGAACATCAGCGTCGAACCCGGCTGGTTCGACGCGGTCGCCGAGGAGTTCGTCGCAGACCCGGACGTCGGCTGCGTGACCGCGATGGTGCTGCCGGCGAGCCTGGAGACCGACGCCGAGGTGCTCTTCGAGCGGCTCAAGGGCTACAGCCACACCGTCCGCCGCCAGCGGCTGGACCGCGAGACCGTGCGCGAGGACCCGCTGTACCCGCTGTCGATGGCGCGCTACGGCCCCGGCAGCTGCACGACGTGGCGCCGCTCGACGTTCGAGGGACTGCGCGGGTTCGACCCGTTGCTGGGCGCGGGCACGCCGGCGATGTCGGGGGAGGACCTGGACCTGTTCGTCCGCCTCGCCCGCGCCCGCGGCACGGTCGTCTACACCCCGCACGCGGTCGCCCGGCACACGCACCGCGCGGACTGGCTGGAGCTGCGCGAGCAGATGCGCGGCTACGGCGTCGGGCTCTCCGCGATGCTGCTGCTGTCGGTGGTGCGACGGCCGATCGGGGTGTTCTCGATCATCCGCCGCGTCCCGCGCGGGATGGCGCGGCTCGCGTCGCGGACACCCGAGCTGCCGCTGTCGGATCGTGCGGCCCGTTCGCGGCTGCGCCAGCTGCGCCGCGACGAGCGGTACGGCATGCTCGACGGCCCGCTCGCACTGGCGAGGGCATGGAAACGGCACCGGCTGGATGCACGGTCACGCCCCCGGTAGAGAATTGCCGTCGCGTTCGAACGGAAGGGTGGCAGTGACCGAGCAGCTCAGGATCCGCCGATTCACGGCGTACGGCCTGCTCGGTGTCTGTTTCGTGACCGTGCTCCTGATCGTGCTGGATCTGGACAGCCCGATCCGGACGATCGCGGTGCTGCTGTTCGTCGGCACCGCGCCGGGCTGGGCGCTGATCTCCTACGTCAACGTGCGGCACCTGTCGGTCACCTGGATCAGCGCGGTCGGGCTGTCGCTGTCGGTCGGGCTGATCGTGGCGCAGATGCTCGTGCTGACCCATCAGTGGCATCCGGAGGCGGCGGTGGTCGGGATGGCGATCGCGACGGCGGCGCTGCTGGTGCACCACGTGCTGCGCAGCCGCCCGCGGAGCGTGTCGTGACCCAGACGAAGCCCGGGCGCGCGGGCAAGGGAATGGTGGCCGACGGGCTCGCGCTGTCGGCCAGTGCCGGGATCACCGCGGTCGCCGGGATGGTCGGCTGGGTGCTCGCCGCGCGCCTGCTGCCCGCGGCCGAGGTCGGCGACACGTCCGCGTTCGTGTCCGGGTTCCTGCTCATCGCCGGGGTGGCCGAACTCGGCCTCGGCCCGGCGATCCTGCGCTGGCTTCCCCGGTCCGGCGCGAAGAACCGGCGGCTGCTCGCCCGCGGTTATCTCGCGGTGCTCCTCGGCGGGCTGGCCGGGTCGGCGGTGTTCGTGCTGGTGCCCGCGGGCGCCGACGTGGTGCATCGGCTGCCGGCCGGGGTGCTGCTGTTCGTGCCCGCCGCGGTCGGCTGGACGCTGTTCCAGTTCCAGGACGCGGTGCTCACCGGGCTCGGCCAGGCGCGCTGGGTCCCGGTGGAGAACGGGTCGTTCAGCGTGCTGCGGCTGGCTCTGCTGGGCGCGCTCGCGCCGGTCGTCGGCTCGCTCGGGCTGGTGCTGTCCTGGATGGTGCCGACCGTGCTCGGTGTCGTCGTCGTGACAGTGCTGGTGTTCCGCCGGGTGCGCCCCGGTGCCGGGCCGGGCGAGCTGCCGGACCGGCGGGAGGTCGTGCGGCTGCTCGCCCCGACCTACCCCGCGACCGTGTGCGTCGTCGTGCTGTACAACCTGGTGCCGCTGATCATCCTGCACCGCTTCGGCGCCGAGGCGAACGCGGTCTTCTTCGTGGTCTGGACCGCGATCAACGCGCTCGACGTGGCCGCCACCGCGTTCGTGAACCCGCTCGTCGTGCGCCTGTCCGCCGAGCCGGAGCACGCGCGGAGCCTGGTGCGGGGCGCCGGCGGGCGGCTGTTCCTCGTGTTCGCGCCGGTCCTGCTGATCGGTGGTGTGCTCGCCGGGCTGCTGCTGGCGATCTTCGGCCGGGACTACACCCAGGGCACCGACCTGCTCCGGATCCTGCTCGCCGCCCAGCTGCCGCGGCTGGCCGTCGTGCTCGCGGTCGGGGTGCACCTGGCGGCGGGCCGGGGCCTGGGCGTCGCCGCCCTGCACGCGGTCACCGCGCTGGCCGCCGTGGTGCTGGCGCTGGTGATGCCGAGCCAGCTCACGTTCGGCATCGGAATGCTTGTCGCGCAAGGTGTTCTCGCCGTCGTGGTGCTCGCCGACCTGCGTACCCGGCTGCCGGGGGCCCGCTCGTGACGAACCTGCCCACCCGGTTCCTGCGGCCGTTCCGCCCGAACCGGCCGGTCCGCCGCTACCCGGGCCGCAACCAGCCGGTGCACTACCCGCCGCCCAGCAGCCCGACCCGCTACATCCCGGCCGCGGGCAAGCTCGGCCCACCGGCACCACCGGACGCCAAGGCACCGCCGAAGCGGGCCGTCGAGTCACGGCCCCGGCTCGGCCAGGGCGCCGGCCGCCCCGCGATCCTCGCCGACCCGTTCGCCGGGCCCGCGCTCGCCGCGGTCGCGCTGATCCTGTGGGTCGTCGGGCTGCACCCCATCCCGCCGTCGGAGATGGGCGGTATGGGCATCGTCGCCGAGCTGTCCATCCCGACCCTGCTGTCCTATCCGATACTGGTCGCGGCGCTCGTGCTGGAACTGCTGCGCTACACCCCGCGCACCCCGTTCCTGTCCGGGTACACGCTGCTCGGCGTCGTGTTCGTGTACGGGCTGCAGCCCGCGGTCGAACAGGTCGCGCGGCTTCCGGTCGGCTGGCTGCACGTCGGGTTCGCCGACTACATCGCCACCCACGGCGACATCCTGCACAACTACGACGCGCGGTTCTCCTGGGCCGGTTTCTTCTCCCTCGTCGCGATGATCACCAAGGCGGCCGGGATCCCGGACGCGGTCCCGCTGCTGAACTGGGCGCCGCTCGTGCTGTCCGGGCTGATGGTGCTGGGCGTGCGGGCGCTCGCGGTGTCCGCGCTCGGCAACCGGCGCGCGTCCTGGATCGCGCCGTGGATCTTCCTCGCCGCCGACTGGACCGAACAGGACTACTTCTCGCCGCAGGGCGTCGCGATGGTGCTGCTGCTCGCCGCGCTGACGCTCACCTTCCGGCACCTGGTGCGGCCCCGGCTCACCGAACCGGTCAAGGCGAGACTGCGGGCCCGCCTCGCACCCCGCTCCAGCCCGAAGGCCCGGCTGGTCGCGCAGGGCGCGGTGGTGCTGATCGGCCTCGCGCTCGCGTTCACCCACCAGCTCACGCCGTTCCTGCTCGGCGCGCTCCTGTTGTTGCTGCTGCTGTTCGGCAGGCTGTGGCCGGCGTGGCTGCCGTTCCTCGTGCTCGGCGCCGCGGTCGTCTGGTTCTCCCTGGGCGCGTCGGAGTTCTGGAGCGGGCAGCTGATCCAGATGATCCTCAGCCCGCTCGGCGACGTCAGCTCGTCGGTGGACGAGGGCATCGTGAACCGGTTCGCCGGCGGCACCGGGCATCTGATCGTGCTCGCGGTCCGCGTCGTGACCACCGTGTTCGTGATGGGGCTGGGCGCGGTCGGCGTCGTGCTGATGCGCCGGGAGGCGCTGCGCTCGTGGCTGCTGCCGGTGCTGTGCCTGGCGCCGTTCGGGATCGCGGTCGCGCAGCCCTACGGCGGCGAAGTGTTCGTGCGGTGCTTCCTGTACTCGTTGCCGGTGCTGGCGCTGCCCGCGGCGATCGTGCTGGAACGGGCGGCGACCAGCGCGCGGCGGATGCGCTGGCGCAACCGGCCGACGCGCACCGTCCTGCTCGCCGGCATCCCGTGGCTCGTGCTGACCGGGCTGATCGCCACGACGGTCACCGCGCGCGGTGGCAACGACGCGTACACCAGCTTCACCCGCAGCGACATCTCCGCCGCGGCGTGGGCCGTCCAGCAGGCCAAGCCCGGGCAGCGGGTGGACTCGCTGGTGAACTCGGTGCCGTTGTCGTTCAGCAGGGTCGGCGAGGTCACCCAGTACGAAGTGGACGGTTACTGCCCGCGGCTGGACCAGCTCGACCCGCTCGTCGCGTGCGTCCGCGAGTCGGGGCCGGACTATCTTGTCCTCACCCCGCCCCAGATCGCGTACCTGAAGATCTTCGACGGCGTGCCCGCCGACTACGGCGACCGGCTCGTCAAGGGGCTGGCGGACACCGGGCTGTACCGGCTCGCCTTCAACGACGACGGCTCGCTGGTGCTGGCCAGGACCGCGCCGGCGGACAACAACATCCAGGGCAGTGGTGGAGGAACAGGGTGAGCGACTTGGAACAATGTCTCGGATCGGCTTGCGTGGCGGTGCGGGTGGCGGAACCTGAGGCGGCCCCTGGCTCCGGGATCGCCTCCTCATGAATGCCAATTCACCACGTCGGCGCTGTCCTCGCCAGGAACCACCTCAGAACCCGCGGCGGCGCCGGTTGACAGCCCACAGCGAGCGGCTCCGCCGCTCCGAACCGCCGCTTGGCCGCAGACTGATGGGCCAGGTGCGGATAGAGCTCTGGGCGATGACGGTCGGCGCGGTGGTCAACGGGCTGCTCGGCAGCGCGGTCATGCCGCGCCCGCTGCGGCTGGCCGGCTACAAGCTGCTCGGCGCGCAGGTGCGTTCCGGCAACATCTTTCCCGGCCTGCGCGTCTACGGCTCGATGCGGAACCTGGAGATCGGCCGGCGCACGTTCCTCAACGCCGAGTGCTACCTGGAGCCGGTGGCGCCGATCCGGATCGGTGAGGCCTGCCAGTTCGGCCCGCAGGCCATGATCGTCACCTCGCACCACCCGACGCTGCCCGACGGCACGGTGTCCCGGATCGCCGAGGGCCGCGCGGTCGAGATCGGCGACCGGGTGTGGGTCGGCGCGCGCGCCCAGATCCTGCCCGGTGTCCGGATCGCCGACGACGTCGTGATCGCGGCCGGCGCGGTCGTGACGCGCGACTGCCCGGTCGCGGGCGTGTACGCCGGGGTGCCGGCGCGGCTCGTCCGGAAGACGACGGTGGACACACCATGAGCCCGGCCGATGTGCTGACGCTGGTCACCGCGGTCCTCGGGGTGGCGCTGCTGGTCGTGCTCGTGGTCCGCACCGTGCTCAAGGAACTCGCCGTCGGCCGCCGCTCCACCGACTCGGCGAGCGCGCGCACGGTGCGGATCCGCACCCTGGACATCGTGGCGCTGGCGCTGACCGTGCTGACGGTGATCGGCGCGGTCTGGCGGATCGTGGTGGGGCTGACCGTATGACCTCAGTCCAGCGTGATCGAGTACGGCGCCAGCCGCTGTTGCGCCGAGCCGGAAAGGTTGAGCGTCAACGTTTCCGGGCCGTCCGTGAAGCGCACGAGGCTGTCCGGGACGTCGCGGGTGATCCGCACCGAGCCCTCGCGCAACCGTGGCGCGAGCCAGGTCCACGCCCGCGTGAGACTCGTCGGCCCGACGTCCGGCGGCGCCGACCACAACGCGGCGTACGGCAGGTCCGCGCTCGCCTGCGGCTGCCACAGCAACATGGCCGCCGCACCCGCTTCGGCGGCTCTCGCGACGGCGTCCAGGGTGACCACGGCCCGCGCCTGGTCGGTGTTCTCGGGCGCCTGCGGGTAGAACTCCGACCACCACACGGGCAGCCCGGTCAGGTTCCGCGCCCAGCGGGTCGCGTCGGCGTAGATGGCGCTCGCGGCGCCCGGCGAGGTGATCAGGCCCTGGTCGCGGGTCAGCGTCGACGCGTCGAGTGCGACGAAGTCCGCACCGTGCTTGTGCGTGTTCCAGTACGTGATGGCGTCGAGCGAACGCTGGTCGACGACCCCGTAGGCGCCCCGCATCGCCGACGGATGGGTGGTCGCGGCGAACAGGTCGAGCACCACGTACGGCCCGCCGATCAGCGCGTCCGGGCGCACTTTCTTCACCGCGTCGTAGACCTGGTTGTAGAAGTCGGTGAAGCCCGCGATGTCCCAGCCGCCGGCGCTGTCGTCCCAGAACCCCTTGAGTTCGTTCCACACCTGGAAGTAGCGCACCTGCGGATAGCGCTCGGCGACCTTCGCGGCCAGCGTGGCGAAGTCGCCGAAATGCGCGGGCTGCGGCGCGGCGGCGAGATCGTCCCAGTTCGTCGTACCGGCCTGGCCGCCCTTCATCCAGTCCGGTGCGCAGCACAGGGTGATCACCGGAACGCCGCCGGTCCGCCCGATCAGGTCCATCCGCTCGTCGAGCCGGGACCAGTCGTAGTCGCCCGGCGCCGGTTCGGGGTTGCCCACGCCGAAGCCCATGATGTGCTGGTTCTGCAGCAGGGGAGTGGCGCCGAGGATCCGCTCGCCGCTCGCGCGCTGGTCCGGCGGCAGCCACGAGTCCAGGCTGTACTGCCCGTGTGTCACGCCGAGCATCATCCCCGCCGTTCCGTCGGGCTCGTGCTGACCGGGCGCGGGCAGCCACAGCATCAGCGCCGTCACGAGCGCGGCCACCATCGCCAGGATGCCCATGATCCTGATCATGCGGGACCGATCACCGCCGCGCCCGCCGGCGGATCACACCGGAAGGAGGAATCGTCGTGAGACCCGCGGTCTCCGTCTGCGTTCCGGCATACCAGGCCGAGCGGTACCTCGCCGACACCGTCTCGAGCGTCCTTTCCCAGACCTTCGCCGACTTCGAGCTGGTGGTGCTCGACAACGCCTCGACCGACCGCACCGCCGAGATCCTCGCCGGCTTCGACGATCCGCGGCTCCGCGTGGTGCGCAACGAGCACGTGCTCCCGCTGGCCGACAACTGGAACCGGGCCGTCGCCGAAACTACCGCCCCGCTGGTGAAACTGCTGTGCGCCGACGATCTGCTGCACCCGCGCTGCCTCGAACAGCAGCACGCGGCGTTCGCCGCCGAGCCCGGCCTCGCGCTCGTGTGCAGCCGCCGCGACCTGATCAACGAGCAGGCCCGGATGATCACTCGCAACCGCGGACTGCGCGGTCTGCTCGGGAGGCGGCCCAGCGCCGACGTCGTCCGCAAGATCGTCCGGCACGGCGGGAACCCGCTCGGCGAGCCGGGCGGCGCGCTGTTCCGCCGCGAGCATTTCGACAAGGTCGGCGGTTTCGACGCGCGGTGGCGGTTCCCGATGGACCTCGCGCTGTGGATCCGGCTGCTGGAGCTCGGTGACTTCTACGGGATCGAGGAGTCGCTCGCCGCCTTCCGGATCAACCGCGGCTCGGTGTCGGCACGGGCGCAGCGCGCGGAGTACGCCGAGCAGCGCGACCTGAGCGAGAGCCTGGCGGCATCACCCGATTGGGAGATCCGGAAACGGGACCGGCTCGTCGGGGTAGCGCTGGCACCGGGCGCCCGGCTTCGCCGCCAGGCATTGTTCCTGCTGGCCAAGCATCAGGCCGAACGCGCGGAGTGACCGGCTCGCGCGGAAGTACGTGGAGGGCTGACATACACCCGAATGAGGGATGTATTTTGTCGCGGTGAAACGTCGAGTGATCGTCCTCGTGGTCTGCGTGGTGCTGGCCGTCGGCGCGGTGTTCGCCGTGCGCGCCACGGCGGCACGATTCGACTCCTCCGACGCGCAAGAGGTGGTGCCGACGCTGGGTTCGAGCCTCCCGAGCGTGATCCCCACCAGATCCTCCAGCGGTGAGGCCGGGGTCGACCTGAACTGGCCGCGCGCCGACGCCGACGAGTTCACCGGCACGAAGGTCAGCTCGGCCCGCTGGCGGGTCTACGACGGGTACAACACGGCGTCCAAGGAAACCCTGGACGCCAACCTGTGCAGCCTCTCCGGCGGGATCCTGACGATCACCGGCCTGGCCAACGACGCCGGCACCACGTGCGGCATGGCGTGGAAGCAGAACCGGACGTTCGGCCGGTGGGAGATCCGCGCGCGGTTCCCCGCGCCCGCCGACGCGGGTTTCAACCCGGTGTTCCTGCTCTGGCCCGCCGACGACGCGAACTGGATGCAGACCGGCGAGATCGACTTCGCCGAGGAGTACGACCCGGCCCGGCAGTACGTGCAGAGCTGGCTGCACGGCCCCGGCAACACCGACGGCGGCTACTACCGCAGCCAGCCGTTCGACATGACGCAGTGGCACAACTACGCCGTGGACTGGCAGCCCGACCGGATCACGCTCTACATCGACGGCCAGCCCTGGGGCGCCTACCTCGACAAGCAGTTCATCCCGCAGAAACCGATGCACCTGGTGATCCAGCAGAACTACAACCGCAAGCACCCGGGTGTCCCCGTGCGATCCTCGGTGCAGATCGACTGGGTGCGCATTTACGACAACTGAGCGTGATGCTGCCCACAGGAGCGGCGGGAAATAGTCAAACGCTCAACCAGGTTGCCCTAGGGTGTTGATGTACCAGCACTCCAGGGAGATTTCATGACTTCGAGCGTCAGCCTGACCGATGCGTTGCTAGTGCCGCAGGACGTGCAGGACCTGCTCTTCCGCGAGGCCCGCACGGCCAACAGCTTCAGTGCGGAGCCGGTTTCCGACGAG
The DNA here is from genome assembly GCF_021653975.1 of Amycolatopsis sp. GM8. GTDB lineage: Bacteria > Actinomycetota > Actinomycetes > Mycobacteriales > Pseudonocardiaceae > Amycolatopsis_E. Next base: position 182,401 of record NZ_JAJKFK010000006.1, read on the forward strand.
CAGCTCCAGGCGATCTACGATCTCGTCAAGTGGGCGCCGACGTCGATGAACACCCAGCCGCTGCGCGCGCTGGTGGTCCGCACCCCGGAAGGCAAGGAGCGGCTGCTGCCGCACATGTCCGAGGGCAACCGCGCCAAGACCGCGAGCGCCCCGGTGACCGTCGTGCTGGCCGCCGACACGGACTTCCACGAGAACCTGCCGAAGACCTTCCCGCACAAGCCGGACGCCAAGGACCTGTTCGTCGGCAGCGAGGAGGGCCGCGAGGGCTTCGCCCGGCTGAACTCGTTGCTGCAGGTCGGCTACTTCATCATCGGCGTCCGCGCCGCGGGCCTGGCCGCCGGCCCGATGACCGGCTTCGACAGCGCCGGCATCGACGGTGAGTTCTTCGCGGGCAACAAGTGGAAGTCGCTGGTCGTCGTCAACGTCGGCAAGCCGGGCGACAACCCGTGGTTCGGCCGGCTGCCGCGCCTCGACTACGACGAGGTCGTGGAGACCGTCTGATCCCTGGCGGAAAGCTTGCGGTGGACGGCGGATAGCATCGGTGGGTCACCGTTTTCGCGCACGAGGAGCCCATCGTGAACCTACCGTCGTCCGTCGCAGCCGCCCCCGCTTCAAGCGTGGTGGTACCGGCCGGGACCACGGCGGGGACGGCGGTCCGCGAGGCGGGCCTGCCGACGAAGGGCGCGGACGCGATCGTGGTCGTCCGCGACGCCGGCGGCCGGCTGCGCGACCTGGCCTGGGCGCCTGAAGCGGAAACCGCGGTCGAGGCCGTCGCGGCGAACACCGACGACGGCCGCAGCGTCATCCGGCACTCCGCCGCGCACGTGCTAGCCCAGGCTGTCCAGCAGCAGTTCCCGAAGGCCAGGCTCGGTATCGGCCCGCCGGTCAAGGACGGCTTCTACTACGACTTCCAGGTCGACACCCCGTTCACCCCCGAGGACCTGCAGGCGCTGGAGAAGCGCATGAAGCAGATCATCAAGGGCTCGCAGCAGTTCTCCCGCCGCGTCGTCGAGTCGGTCGAGGCCGCGCGCGAGGAGCTGGCGGACGAGCCGTTCAAGCTGGAGCTGGTGGACCTCAAGTCCGAAGTGGACACTGTGGACACATCAGAGGTGATGGAGGTCGACAGTAATCCCGCTGGCGAGCTGACCATCTACGACAACCTCGACCCGCGCACCAAGGAACGGGTCTGGAGCGACCTGTGCCGCGGCCCGCACGTGCCGACCACCAAGTACATCCCGGCGTTCAAGCTCACCCGGGTCGCCGCCGCGTACTGGCGCGGGGACGAGAAGAACCCGCAGCTGCAACGGATCTACGGCACCGCATGGGAGTCCCAGGAGGCCCTGGACGGGTACCTGGAGATGCTCGCCGAGGCCGAGCGGCGTGACCACCGCAAGCTCGGCGCGGAGCTGGACCTGTTCTCCTTCCCCGAGGAGCTGGGCTCCGGCCTGCCGGTGTTCCACCCCCGTGGCGGCATCATCCGCCGTGAGCTGGAGGCGTACTCGCGGCAGAAGCACGAGGAGCACGGCTACGAGTTCGTGAACACCCCGCACGTCACCAAGGGCGGGCTGTTCGAGACGTCGGGCCACCTGCCCTACTACGCCGAGAGCATGTTCCCCCCGATGCATCTCGAGGGCTCGGACTACTACGTCAAGTCGATGAACTGCCCGATGCACAACCTGATCTTCCGCTCGCGCGGGCGGTCCTACCGCGAGCTGCCGCTGCGGCTGTTCGAGTTCGGATCGGTGTACCGGTACGAGAAGTCGGGCGTGGTGCACGGGCTCACCCGGGTGCGCGGGATGACCCAGGACGACTCGCACATCTACTGCACCAAGGAGCAGATGCCCGGCGAGCTGACCTCGCTGCTGACCTTCGTGCTGGACCTGTTGCGCGACTACGGTCTCGACGACTTCTACCTCGAACTGTCCACTCGGGACGATTCGCCGAAGTTCATCGGCGAGGACGCCGAGTGGGAAGAGGCCACCGAGGCGCTGCGGACGGCCGCCGAGTCCTCCGGGCTGCACCTGGTGCCGGACCCGGGTGGTGCCGCGTTCTACGGGCCGAAGATCTCCGTGCAGGCCAAGGACGCGATCGGCCGCACCTGGCAGATGTCGACCATCCAGGTCGACTTCAACCAGCCCAAGCGGTTCGAGCTGAGCTACCAGGCGGCCGACGGCACCCGGCAGCAGCCGGTGATGATCCACCGCGCGCTGTTCGGGTCGATCGAGCGGTTCTTCGGCGTGCTCACCGAGCACTACGCGGGCGCCTTCCCGGCCTGGCTCGCGCCGGTGCAGGTGGTCGGCATCCCGATCGCCGACGAGCACGTCGATCACCTGCGGGCGATCGAGAAAGCCTTGCGGGCCAAGGGGATCCGCGTCGAGGTGGACACCAGCGACGACCGGATGCAGAAGAAGATCCGCACCCACACCACGCAGAAGGTGCCGTTCCTGCTGCTGGCCGGCGCCAAGGACGCCGAGGCGGGCGCGGTGTCGTTCCGGTTCCGCGACGGCGGCCAGATCAACGCGGTACCGGTGGCCGACGCGGTCGAGGCGATCGCCGGCTGGATCGCGCGCCGGGAGAACAGCTCGCCGACCGCCGAGGCGCTCGGGGCGGTTCTGGGGTGACCGAGCCCGAGATCGTTCCGCAGGACGGCATCGGCGTCCCCGACGCGCTGCAGCGCCTGTGGACGCCCCACCGGCTCGCGTATGTGCAGGGCCAGGACAAGCCCGAGGGCGACGAACCGGAGGGCTGCCCGTTCTGCCGCCTGCTCGACCTGCCCGACGAGGACGCGCTGATCATCGCGCGCGGCGAGCAGGTCTGGGCGGTGCTGAACCTGTACCCGTACAACCCGGGGCATCTGATGGTGCTGCCGTACCGGCACATCGCGGACTACCCGGACCTGACCACCGAGGAGACCGCGGAGCTGGCGGAGTTCACCCAGCACGCGATGCAGGTGATCCGCTCGGTCTCGGGTGCGCACGGGTTCAACATCGGGATGAACCAGGGCCCGGTCGCGGGTGCTGGGATCGCCGCGCACCTGCACCAGCACGTGGTGCCCCGCTGGGGCGGCGACGCGAACTTCATGCCGGTCCTCGGGCACACCAAGGTGCTGCCGCAGCTATTGGGGGAGACCCGGGCGCTGCTGGCCGCCGCCTGGAAGTGACCGGCAGACGCCGAACGCCCCTCCGCCGTTTGACGAAGGGGCGTTCTCGCTCGTAGGCGGGTTCAGTCCTGCAGCCCGGCCTCGATGTCCAGCTCGATCTTGATCTTGTCGCTGACCACGGCACCCGGGACGCCGGCACCGACGCCGAACTCGGTGCGGCTGACCTCGGTCGACGCCGAGATGCCCAGCACCTTCCCGTTGGGGCCGTCGCCGAAGCCGCCCAGCTCGGCGGCGAGGGTGACCGGCTTGGTGACGCCGTGGATGGTCAGGTCGCCGTCGATGAGGTAGTCGCCGTCTTCCACCCGGATCGCGGTCGAGGTGAAGGTCAGCGTCGGGAACTGCTCGACGTCCAGGAAGTCGCCGCTGCGGACGTGCCCGTCGCGCTGCTCGTTGTTGGTGTCGATGCTGGTCGCCTGGATCGTCGTGGTCACCGTCGAGTCGAGCACGTTCTCGGCGGTCACGATCGTGGTGTCGACCTGGTCGAAGCGGCCGCGGACCTTCGACACCCCCAGGTGCCGCACGACGAATGTCACGTCGGAGTGGGCGCCGTCGATCTTCCAGGTACCGGCGGTGTAGCCGGGGATCTCCGTCGTGGGTGCGCTCATGCCGGGACTCCTTTGCTTAGCCATGCTATCTATTGAGCTCTCAACCGGACTCTACCAAATCTAATTGAGGGCTCAACCAGAGGTAGAATTGTCCGCATGGCGGGAACTCGGTGGCTCAGCGACGAGGAGCAACGCGTCTGGCGTGATTTCTCCGCGGCAGTGGACATGGTACGCGGGCACGTGGAAGGCCGCCTGCAGCGTGATTCCGGGATGCCACACACCTACTACGAGGTGCTCGTCGTGCTGTCCGAGGCGCCCGGCCGCACCCTGCGGATGAGCGAGCTGGCCGAGCGGTGCCGGTCGTCGCGCAGCCGCCTTTCCCACGCCGTGGCGCGGCTGGAGGAGAACGGCTGGGTCCGCCGCGACAGCTGCGCGGCCGACAAGCGCGGCGCCAACGCGACACTCACCGCCGACGGGCTCGCCACGATCGAGGCCGCCGCGCCCGGTCATGTCGAAGCCGTCCGTGAAGCCCTGTTCGACGCGCTGACCCCGGACCAGATGCGTGCGCTCGGTGAGATCGCCGGCGCGATCCGTAACCGGCTGACCGCGCCGTGCACCGCCGCGATGGCCGAGGCGGACGCGGCCGAGGCCGGTTCCGCGGGATGAACGGCGCGCCGGGCCACCGGTCGCTGGTCAGGGGTGGTTACGCTGCGCTGGAACGATCCCCATCCCGCACCCAGGTGATATTGACAGCGATGAGCAAGCCCGCACCGTCTGTACAGATCTGATGCTGAACATCTTCGCGCGCGCCTCGGTGTCCCGCGCCCTCGACCCGCTCGCCAAGGTGCTGCTGCGCGCCGGCGTCACCCCGAACGTCATGACGGTGCTGGGCACGGTCGGCGCCATCGCGTCCGCCATCGGGTTCTTCCCGGCCGGGCTGCTGCTGTGGGGCACGTTCACGGTGTGGGGTTTCGCGATGCTGGACCTGGTCGACGGCGCGATCGCGCGCGCCCGCGGGCACGGCACCCCGTTCGGCGCCGCCCTCGACGCGACCTGCGACCGGCTGGTCGACGGCGTGCTGTTCGCGTGCATCGCCTGGTGGTGCTTCGTCGACTGGGGCAACCTGCGTGCCGCCGGCGCGACGCTCGGCTGTCTCGTGCTCGGCCAGGTCATCTCGTACGTCAAGGCACGCGCCGAGGCGGTCGGGCTGGCGGCAGACGGCGGGCTGATCGAGCGCGCCGAGCGACTCATCATCGCGCTCGTCGGGACCGGGCTGCAGGGCTTCGGCGTGCCGTACCTGGTCGAGGGCACCCAGTGGCTGCTCCTGGTGCTGTCCGCGGTGACCCTGGTGCAGCGCCTGCTCTCGCTCGCCGCGTCCGCCCGGGGGGCGAATCCGTGAGTAGCCTGTCCCAGCACGCGAGCGATCTCGCTTACGCCGCGGGCTGGCGGCTGGTCCGGCGGCTGCCCGCCGGGCTGGCCACCGCCGCGTTCGGGCTGGCGGCGGACTTCGCCACCCGCCGCCGCGGTCCCGGCGTGCTGCAGCTGCGCCGCAATCTCGCGCGGGTGGTGCCGCAGGCGGGCGCGCAGGAACTGGACGAGCTGACCCGGCAGGCCATGCGCTCCTACGCCCGCTACTGGCAGGAAGCGTTCCGGCTGCCCACAATGGACGTGAATTCCGTGCGCGGCCGGTTCCAGAGCGCGCTCACCGGTATGGAGAACCTCGACGCCGCGCTGGGGGAGGGCAACGGTGCCGTGGTCGTGTTGCCGCACATGGGAAACTGGGATGTCGCGGGCCTGTGGCTGGTCGGCTACGCCGGCTCGTTCACGACCGTGGTGGAGCGCCTGCGACCGGACTCGGTGTACCGCCGGTTCGTGGCGTTCCGCGAATCGCTCGGGTTCGAGATCCTGCCGGCGTCCGGTGGCACCGGCTCGTTCCGGTTGCTGCTGCGGCGATTGCGGGAGAACAAGGTGGTGTGTCTCGTCGGTGACCGCGACCTCACGGGATCCGGGGTGCCCGTGGAGTTCTTCGGTGAGCGCACGACGATGCCCGCCGGTGCCGCCCGGCTCGCGCTGAGCACGGGCGCCGCGCTGCTGCCGGCCGGCTGCTGGTTCACCGACGACGGCTGGGGCACGCGGATCCACCCGCGCATCCGCGTCACCTCGCGGAGCGAGGTCCCCGCCGCGGTCCAGGCGACGGCGGACATCTTCGCCGGGGACATCGCGGCGCATCCCGCGGACTGGCACATGCTGCAGAAGCTGTGGACCGCCGACCTCGACGAGCCCGCACCCGCCGTCGCGGAGGAGGCGGCGACCGGGTGAAGATCGGCATCGTCTGTCCCTATTCGTTCGACGTCCCCGGCGGGGTGCAGGGGCACGTGGTGGACCTCGCGAAGGCGCTCATCGCGCGCGGCCACGAGGTGTCCGTGCTCGCCCCGGCCGACGAGGACGCGGACCTGCCCGCGTTCGTGCATCCGGCGGGCAAGGCGCTCGGCATCCCGTACAACGGCTCGGTCGCGCGGCTGCAGTTCGGCCCGGTGTCCTACGCGCGCGTGCGCCGGTGGCTGCGCGACGGCGGTTTCGACGTGCTGCACCTGCATGAGCCGGTCGTGCCGAGCCTGTCGCTGCTCGCGCTGAAGGTCGCCGACGGGCCGATCGTGGCGACCTTCCACACCTCGACCCCGCGCTCGCGCACGCTTTCGGCGTTCCAGCCCGTGCTGCGGCCGCTGCTGGAGAAGATCACCGCCCGGATCGCGGTGTCCGCGCTCGCGCGGCGGGTCCAGGTCGAGCACGCGGGCGGGGACGCGGTGGAGATCCCGAACGGGGTCGACGTGGACCTGTTCACCCGGGCGTCCCCTTTGGACGGTTACCCGCGCGCGGGCGGCACGCTCGGTTTCGTCGGCCGGTTCACCGAACCCCGTAAGGGGATGGACGTCCTGCTGGCGGCCGCGCGCCGGATCCTGCCGGAGTTCCCGGAGCTGCGAATTCTGGTCGTCGGCCGTGGCGAGCCGGAGGAGCTGCGGCGGATGGCCGGGCCGGACCTCGCACCGCACATCGACCTGCTGGGCCAGGTGGACGACGCGACGAAGGCCCGCGCGCTGCGGAGCGTGGACGTCTACTGCGCGCCGAACCTCGGCGGCGAGAGCTTCGGCATGATCCTGACCGAGGCGATGGCCGCGGGCACCGCGGTTGCCGCGAGCGGGCTCGACTCGTTCCGCCGCGTGCTCGACGACGGCCGCGCCGGGGTGCTGACCGAACCCGGTGACGCGGGCGCGCTGGCCGATGCCCTGCGGGAGCTGCTGCACGATCCCGCGCGCCGCGGCTCGCTCGCCGCGGCGGCGGGGGAGCGGGTCGCCATGTACGACTGGCCGGTCGTGGTGACGCAGGTGCTGCGCGTGTACGAGATCGCGGTGGCGGCCGACCCGCGCCGGGTCAGCGCGCACGAGGAACTGCCGCAATGAGCGTTTTCGTTGTCCTGCTTGTGGTTCTCGCCGCGATCATCCTGTTCGGCGGGCTCTTCCTGGTGGCGACGGCGAACCGGCTCGATCGCCTGCACATCCGGCTGGACGCGGGCTGGGCGGCGCTGGACGCGGCGCTCGCCCGGCGCGCGGTGGTCGCCCGGACCGTCGCCGCGGGCGCGCCGCTCAGCGCGGAGGCCACGGCGGTGCTGCAGGCCGCCGACACCGCCGAAACCGCGCGGCGGTCCGAACGCGAGGCCGCGGAGAACGAGCTGACCAAACTGCTGGCCACGGTCCGGCGCGAGCAGCTGCCGCCGCGGCTGGCCGACGAGCTGGCCGACGCCGAACAGCGCGTCGTGATCGCCCGGCACGTGCACAACGACGCCGTGCGCGACACGCTTGCCTTGCGGCGCCGGCGAAAAGTGCGCTACTTCAAGCTGGCCGGCACGGCACCGCGACCGGAGTACTTCGAAATCGTGGAACCCGAGCTGTAGCTTGGGGCCTATGACCGACCCTTCCTGCGCGGTCGCGCACGGCGAAGCCGAGGCGGAGACCGAGACCCGCACCCTGGTGGCGGTGTTCGCCACGCCCGTCGCCGACTACCTGCTCAAGTACGGCAGTGACCTGGGCTATCGCACGGTGCTGCACGACCCGAAGGACGGCGAGCTGCCCGCGCTCGATCGCACCGCGGACGTGGTCGTCACCGACCACCACCGCGACGAACTCGGCGAGGTGCTGCGCGACGTCCTCGAGTACCCGGTCCGCTGGATCGGCGTGATGGGTAACCCGCGCCACCCCGGCCCGCATGTCGAGGCGCTCAAACAGCTCGGCGTGGCGCCCGAGCGGATCGACCGGGTGCACCGGCCGATCGGGCTCAACATCGGGTCCCGCACCCCGCCGGAAATCGCGATCGCCACCCTCGCCGGGCTGCTCGCCGACCGCAACGGCCGAGCCGGCGGCTTCTTCTAACGCGAGTCCGACACTCGAGACGCCGAGTCCGACACTCCTGCTCGCGAGTTCGACGCGGCTAGCCGGTTTTGACTCCTTCGGGCATCGGGTCGAACCGGGCGTGCCGGCGGGTGAAGGTCGCCGTACCCGACGTGAGTGAGCGCAGGTCCGTCGCGTACCGCAGCAGTTCCGTTGCCGGGACTTCGGCGCGCACGAGCGTCCGCCCGCCGTGTGCCGTCTCGGTGCCGAGCACCCGCCCGCGGCGCGACGACAGGTCGCCGAGCACCGTGCCCAGGTGGTCGTCCGGCAGCAGCACGGTCACCTCGTCCACCGGCTCCAGCAACGAGATCCGGCCCGCCGCGGCGGCATCCTTGAGCGCCATCGCACCGGCCGTCTGGAACGCCGCGTCGGACGAGTCGACACTGTGCGCCTTGCCGTCGACGAGCGTCACCCGGATGTCCACCACCGGGTTCCCGGTCGCCAGCCCGCGGGCCAGCTGCGCGCGCACGCCCTTCTCCACGCTCGGGATGAACTGGTGCGGCACCGCGCCGCCGACGATCCGGTCCACGAACTCGAAACCACTGCCACGCGGGAGCGGCTCGACCTGGATGTCGCACACCGCGTACTGACCGTGCCCGCCGGACTGCTTCACATGCCGGCCGTGGCCCTTCGCCGGGCTCACGAACGTCTCGCGGAGGCTGATCTTCACCGGCTCGGTGTCGACCTCCGCGCCGCCCGCCCGCAACCGGGACAGCACGACGTCCGCGTGCGCCTCGCCCATGCACCACAGCACCAGCTGGCCGGTTTCGGCGTTGCGTTCCAGCCGCAGCGTCGGATCACCCGCGACGAGCCGGGAAAGGTTGCGCGCCAACGTGTCCTCGTCACTGCGGTTGTGCGCGACGATCGCCACCGGCAGCAGCGGCTCGGGCATCGTCCACGGCCGCATCAGCACCGGGTCGTCCGGCGAGGACACGGTGTCGCCGGTCTCCGCCGAGCCGATCTTGGTGAGCGCGCACAGGTCGCCGGCCACGCAGTAGGGCACTTCGCGCAGGTTCGCGCCCAGCGGTGAGTACAGGTGCGCGACCCGTTCGTCGGCGTCGTGGTCCTCGTGGCCGCGTTCGGCGAGCCCGTGCCCGGACACGTGCACGGGCTTCTCCGGCCGCAGCGTGCCCGAGAAGACGCGCACCAGCGACACCCGCCCGACGTAGGAGTCCACCGCGGTGCGCACGACCTCCGCGGCCAGTGGCCCGCCCGGGTCCGCGCGCAACCCGTCGTGCGGGCGGCCGTCGACCGCGCTGACCTCCGGCACCGGATGCTCCAGCGGGGACGGGAACGCGCGGGCGATCCCGTCGAGCACCTCGGCGAGGCCGAGGCCGCTGGTCGCGCACACCGGGATGACGGGGTGCAGGGTGCCGCCCGCGACCGCGATCTCCAGGTCCGAGATCAACGTCGCCTCGGGGATCTCCTCACCCGCGAGGTAGCGGTCCATCAGACCCTCGTCCTCGCTCTCGGCGATGATCCCCTCGATCAGCTCGTTGCGGGCTTCGGCCATCCGGTCCAGGTCCGCCGGGTCGGGCTCGGCGAGCGCCGGCGGATAGCCCTGCGAGTAGTCGTAGCGCCGCTGCGTGATCAGCCCGACCAGGCCCGGTCCGTTCCCGCTCGAAGGCAGGTACAGCGGCAGCACCCCGGCGCCGAACGCCTCCTGGCACGCGGCGATCTCGGTCATCACGTCGGCGCGGTGGTGGTCGGTCCGCGCGATGACCACCGCGCGCGGCATGCCGACCGCGGCGCACTCCTCCCACAGTGTGACCGTCGCAGGGTCCACGCCCTCGGCCGCGCACACGACGAACAGGGCCGCGTCGGCGGCGCGCAGCCCGGCGCGCAGCTCGCCGACGAAGTCCGCGTAGCCGGGGGTGTCGATGAGGTTGATCTTGACGCCGTGGTGCAGGACCGGCGCCACCGACAGGCCCACCGACCGCTGCTGGCGGACCGCGGCCGGGTCGTGGTCGCAGACCGTGGTGCCCTCCACGACGGAACCGGCCCTGCTCACGGTGCCGGAAACCGCGAGCAGGGCCTCGGTGAGAGTGGTCTTGCCGGAACCCGATGGGCCGACCAGGACGACATTGCGCAGCATGCGGGGGTCGTCTACAGCGACCGCGGCCCCGGCATCACCGTTTCTGGACTGCTTTTCGGGCATGGCAGGCCTCCCCGGGACTTCGGCGTCTGTTCATGGTGTGCCTTCGATCACACACCCGTCGGACACGCCCCGGCAACCCCGTGTCCACCAGGACACCCGTCTGCCGGTCCCGGTGGCGAAAGTGGCCTTCCGGAATCGTGGCTTACTGGCCTGGGGAAGCGGTCCACCTGGTTCTAAACTGGACGTGTACCCCATTCGAAAGGCGTGGTCGTGTCCGAAGTTCAGTCCTCTGGTTCGCATGAGTCCGAGCGTGGCACCGCGCGCGTCAAGCGCGGGATGGCGGAGATGCTCAAGGGTGGCGTGATCATGGACGTGGTCACCGCCGAGCAGGCGAAGATCGCCGAGGACGCGGGCGCGGTGGCCGTGATGGCGCTGGAGCGGGTGCCGGCCGACATCCGCGCGCAGGGCGGGGTGGCGCGGATGAGCGACCCGGACCTGATCGACGGCATCATCGAGGCGGTGTCGATCCCGGTGATGGCGAAGGCGCGGATCGGGCACTTCGTCGAGGCGCGGGTGCTGCAGGCGCTCGGGGTGGACTACGTCGACGAGTCCGAGGTGCTCACGCCGGCCGACTACGCCAACCACATCGACAAGTGGGCGTTCACCGTGCCGTTCGTGTGCGGGGCGACGAACCTGGGCGAGGCGCTGCGGCGGATCAACGAGGGCGCCGCGATGATCCGCTCGAAGGGCGAGGCCGGCACCGGCGACGTGTCGAACGCGACCACGCACATGCGCCAGATCCGCGCCGAGATCAAGCGGCTCACGTCGCTGCCGGAGGACGAGCTGTACGTCGCGGCGAAGGAGCTGCAGGCGCCGTACGAGCTGGTGCGCGAGGTGGCCGAGCGGGGGAAGCTGCCGGTCGTGCTGTTCACCGCCGGCGGTATCGCGACCCCGGCCGACGCGGCGATGATGATGCAGCTCGGCGCGGAAGGCGTGTTCGTGGGCTCGGGCATCTTCAAGTCGGGCGACCCGGCGAAACGCGCCGAGGCGATCGTCAAGGCCACCACGTTCCACGACGACCCGGACCTGATCGCCAAGTTCTCGCGCGGCCTGGGTGAGGCCATGGTCGGCATCAACGTGGACGACGTCCCCGAACCCCACCGCCTCGCCGACCGCGGCTGGTAACCCGCGCGAGTCCGACGTTCACGACGGCGAGTTCGATGTTCAGGTGTCCCGGTCCTCTCGGACGGTGGCGGCGATGATCTCGCGAGGCACGCCGTCCGCCCGGCGCTTCGGCCCGCTCGAGGAATTCGGCCACGCTCGGGCCATCGGCGAACTCGGCCCACTGGCGTTCGAGATCTGCCTCGAGGTCGTGGCGTTTGCCGGTCATGCGCCGTCCAGCTGGGTTTCGCGTTCATCGCGGCTGGCACGAAGCGATTCGACGATGAGGTCGCCCGGGAGGCCGTCGGCGCGATACCGATCCATGTCGTCGAGGATCTCCGCCATCGTCGGACCGCCTGCGGACTCGGTTCGCTGGCGGTCGAGGTACGCCTCGAAGTCGAAGGGGCCGCCATCGGTCATGGCGTCAAGGCTAGCGCCCGGCACCGACAGGAAACCGCGTCGTTGTGCGTCCGTGTCGCGGTGCGACGCGGTGTGAAACCGCAGCTTAGAGTGGACTGAGGAGGTCGGATGGAACCGCGGATCGGGATCCTGGCGTTGCAGGGCGACGTGCGTGAGCACGCGGCTCTGCTGGAGCGCGCCGGGGCGCGGGCCACGCCGGTGCGGCGGGCGGCGGAGCTGGCCGAGGTGGACGGACTGGTGCTGCCGGGCGGCGAGTCGACCACGATGTCGCGCCTGCTCGGGACGTTCGAACTCCTGGAACCGCTGCGCGAGACGATCGCCGCCGGGCTGCCGGTCTACGGGTCCTGCGCCGGGATGATCCTGCTGGCCCGCCAGGTCCTCGACGGGCGGCCCGACCAGCGGCAACTCGACGGGCTGGACGTCGTCGTGCGGCGCAACGCGTTCGGCAGGCAGGTCGACTCGTTCGAGGCCGACCTGGACTTCGCCGGCCTCGACGGCGGGCCCGTGCACGCCGTGTTCATCCGGGCCCCCTGGGTGGAGAAGGCCGGCGACGGGGTCGACATACTGGCTCACACGGCCGTGGCCGGGGACGGGACGGCTAGGATCGTCGCGATCCGGCAAGGACCGGTGCTCGCCACCGCCTTTCACCCGGAGCTCACGGGGGACGAGCGCGTGCACCGACTCTTCGTGGGGATGGTGCGGGAAACGACGTAGATGGAGGAGAGATGAGCGGCCACTCCCGGTTTGGGATGTCACAGTGGCGGCCACTAAGCCTCCATCATGACGACAGTACGGAGGAGAGATGAGCGGCCACTCCAAGTGGGCGACCACTAAGCACAAGAAGGCCGCCGTCGATGCCAAGCGTGGCAAGCTGTTCGCGAGACTGATCAAGAACATCGAAGTCGCCGCGCGGACCGGTACCGGCGGTGGCGACCCGGACGGCAACCCGACGCTCTACGACGCCATCCAGAAGGCGAAGCGGAACTCGGTCCCGCAGGACAACATCGAGCGTGCCCGCAAGCGCGGCGCCGGTGAAGAGGCCGGCGGCGCCGACTGGCAGACGATCAACTACGAGGGTTACGGCCCGAGCGGGGTCGCGGTGCTCATCGAGTGCCTCACCGACAACCGCAACCGTGCCGCCTCGGAGGTTCGCACCGCGCTGAGCCGCAACGGCGGTTCGCTGGCCGACCCGGGCTCGGTGGCGTACCTGTTCAACCGCAAGGGCGTCGTGATCATGCCGAAGAATGACCTCGCCGAGGACGACGTGCTGATGGCCGTCCTCGACGCGGGCGCGGAGGAGGTCAACGACCTCGGCGACAGCTTCGAGATCGTTTCCGAGGCCACCGATCTCGTCGGGGTGCGGAAAGCCTTGCAGGACGCCGGATTCGACTACGAGTCCGCGGAGGCGAGCTTCCTGCCGTCGGTGAACGTGCCGTTGGACGCCGAAGGCGCGAAGAAGGTCTTCAAACTGATCGACGCCCTCGAAGATTGTGACGACGTGCAGAACGTTTACGCGAACTTCGATGTCTCGGACGAGGTACTCGCCGAAGTCGGCTGAGCGAAAAGATTCGCGGAAAAATCCCGGTGTGCCTGGCATGCCGGGATTTTTTACGTGCCACTACTGTCCGCATGCGAGCCGATCCGGCACAATGACGGCCGTGACGACCGAGACGACTCCCGGGGTGCTCGCCCCCGAAGATCACGAGCTTCTCGAGTGGATCGTCTCGGAAGCCGAGCGCAGAGGAAACGCGGTCATCTCGGTTCCCCGTGACGCCAACGGATCCGGTTACTGCTTCACCGCCTGCGTGTGGGCCATGCACCAGATCCCCGAGGCGGTCGTCGTCGGGCTGCCGGAGCAGATGGCGCAGGTCCTGCTCGACGCCTATGTGGACCGCGCGGCCACCGGCGGCGCGTTCACCCCCGGCCAGATCTGCGACGACTTCTTCGACGGCGTGCCGGTTACCTTCGAACGGGTGAATCCCGGGCATTACCCGGAGTACTTCGGCAGCGCCTTCCTCGTGTACCCGGACGGCGACTTCCCCGCGCTGCAGATCATCGTGGCCACCCCCGAGGAACGCAAATGGCCGTGGGACGCGGACGCGCCCGAGGGTTTCGCGCAGTGGCAGCCCGTGCTGACCGACTCCGGCCGTCCCGAGAGCTGGACCCCCGGCGTCGACGGTCCATAGTGGACATTCCGCCGGCACGGCGCGTCCTGCCCGGCGATCGGCCACCCGCCCGGTAACCTCCGAACTGGTGTTCGGACGGAAGGGCGGATCATGCGGGTGCTGGGTGTCGACCCGGGGCTGACGCGGTGCGGGCTCGGGGTGGTCGACGGCGGCACCGGGCGCACGGTCAGCTGCGTCGCGGTCGACGTGGTGCGCACGCCGCCCGACGCGGCGCTCGCGACGAGGCTGCTGCGCATCGCCGAGGCCGTGGACGAGTGGCTCGACCGCTACCGGCCCGAAGCCGTCGCGGTGGAGCGAGTGTTCAGCCAGCACAACGTGCGCACGGTGATGGGCACGGCGCAGGCCGGGGGAGTGGTGGCACTGTCCGCCGCCCGCCGCGGCCTGCCGGTCGTGTTCCACACGCCGAGTGAGATGAAGGCCGCCGTCACCGGGTCCGGCCGGGCGGACAAGGCGCAGGTCACCGCTATGGTGACCAGGTTGCTGGGGCTGGCGGAGATGCCGAGCCCGGCGGACGCGGCGGACGCGCTGGGGCTGGCGATCTGCCACCTGTGGCGCGAACCGATGCGCGCCCGGCTCGCCGAGGCCGAGGCGCGGGCCGCCGAGCTGGCGAAGAAGCACCGGGCCCGGCTCGCGGCGGCGGCCAGGCAGGCACAGAAGGGAGCGGCGCGATGATCTCGTCGGTGCGCGGAGAGGTGCTGTCGGTCGGGCTGGACCATGTGGTCGTCGAGGTGGGCGGGGTCGGCCTCGCGGTACAGGCCACGCCGTCCACGCTCGCGACGCTGCGCCGCGGCGAGCAGACCCGGCTGCACACCGCACTCGTCGTCCGCGAGGACTCCCTGACGCTGTTCGGCTTCGCCGACGCCGAGGCCCGCGAGCTGTTCACGCTGCTGCAGACCGTGTCCGGCATCGGCCCGCGGCTTGCGCTCGCCGCGCTGGCCGTGCTCGACCCCGACAAGCTGCGCACCGCGCTCGCCGAAGGCAACATCACCGTGCTCACCCAGGTCCCCGGCATCGGCCGCAAGGGCGCCGAACGGCTGTCGCTGGAGCTGCGCGACAAGGTCACCGCGGCCGCCGGCACCGGCACGGAGGCGATGCCCGCCGCCGGTTCGGCCGTCCGGGCGGAGGTCACCGAAGCGCTCACCGGGCTCGGCTTCCCGCTCAAGCAGGCGGAACAGGCGGTCGAGAAGGTGCTGGCCGGTGCCGAAGAGGCGGACACCTCGACGCTGTTGCGCGCGGCACTGACCACCCTCGGCCGCAAGCGATAGGCCCCGGGCGTGCACGATGACAACGTGACCGAATTCGAGGCCGACGAGACCCTCTCGGCGCTGCCGCAGACCGGCGAGCGCGAGGTCGAGACGACGCTGCGGCCGCGCAAGCTGGCCGAGTTCGTCGGCCAGCCTCGGGTCCGCGAGCAGCTCGAACTGGTGCTGGAGAGCGCCCGCCGCCGCGGCGTCCCGCCCGATCACGTGCTGCTGTCCGGCCCGCCCGGGCTGGGCAAGACGAGCCTCGCGATGATCATCGCCGCCGAGCTGGACGCGTCGATCCGGATCACCTCGGGCCCGGCGCTGGAGCGTGCCGGGGACCTGGCCGCGATGCTGTCCAACCTCGTCGAGGGCGACGTGCTGTTCATCGATGAGATCCACCGGATCGCCCGCCCCGCCGAGGAGATGCTGTACCTCGCGATGGAGGACTTCCGCGTCGACGTCGTGGTCGGCAAGGGCCCGGGCGCGACCAGCATCCCGCTCGAGATCGCGCCGTTTACGCTGGTCGGGGCCACCACCCGGTCCGGCGCGCTGACCGGCCCGCTGCGCGACCGGTTCGGCTTCACCGGCCAGATGGAGTTCTACGCCGACGAGGAGCTCGACCTGGTGGTCCGCCGGGCTGCCTCGATCCTGGGCATCGGGATCGACGCGGAGAGCAGCGCGGAGATCGCCCGCCGCTCGCGCGGCACACCGCGGATCGCGAACCGCCTGCTCCGCCGCGTGCGCGACTATGCCGAGGTCAGGGCCGACGGGCACATCACGCTCGAGGTCACCCGGGCCGCGCTCGAGGTCTACGACGTGGACGAGCTGGGGCTGGACCGGCTCGACCGCGCGGTGCTCGGCGCGCTGGTCAACTCGTTCGGCGGCGGGCCTGTCGGGGTGTCCACCCTGGCGGTCGCCGTGGGTGAGGAGCCGACCACGGTGGAAGAGGTCTGCGAACCGTATCTGGTACGCGCGGGTATGCTCGCCCGGACTCCACGGGGACGGGTGGCCACCGCGACCGCGTGGGAGCATCTCGGCCTCCGTCCGCCCACGGACTACGGCCGTTCGGACCAGTCGGCGCTGTTCGATTAGCACGCCACTGGTGAGAACCGTGGTGGCACCTGGCACACTCGAAAGAGCACATCCGGACAAATGAGGTGCGCGAGCCCCGTGCACCGAATGGAGAATCATGAACCAGCTTTTCCTGCCGTTGCTCCTCATACTGGTGGTGGCCATCCCCCTGGTCATGGGCAGCCGGAAGCAGAAGCGCGCCGCGCAGGAGCAGAAGAACCTGCAGTCCAGCCTGTCCGAGGGCGACCGCGTGATGACGACCTCCGGCATGTACGGCACCGTGGCCGACACGAGTGATGACACCACGATCGATGTCGAGATCGCGCCGGGTGTGGTGACCACCTGGCTGCGCCAGGCGGTGCGGGAGAAGGTCGCGCCGGCGGTCGACGAGGAGTTCGAGGAGACCCCCGGCGAGTCCGCTCCGGTCGACGTCGACGAGGTCGACGAGACCCCGGCCGAGGAGAAGGCCGGCCCGCAGATCGCGCCGCCGCTCGAGCACGGCAAGAAGTAAAAGGCTCTGCCAAGATCGGCACCCCTGGCGCCCTGAGGCGGCGCCGGGGGGACAACGCTGCGCTCACGCCGCACCGAGTACTGTTTCGATGCCGGCAACGGGCCACCAGCCCGAGTTCTGACCAGTCCCGAGGAGAACGACCACCGTGGCACCACCCGCCGGGCGGATCCGCCCGGGACGCTATCTCGGCTTGTTCGCACTGATCGTGGTCGTGCTCTACGCGCTGGTGTTCTTCACCGGCGGCGGGAAGCCGGCGCCCAAGCTGGGGATCGACCTGCAGGGCGGCACGCGCGTGACGCTGACCGCGCGGACCCCGGACGGCTCGGCGCCGTCGAAGGACTCGCTGAACCAGGCCCGCCAGATCATCGAGAAGCGGGTCAACGGCATCGGGGTGAGCGGTACCGAAGTCGTCCTGGACGGCAACAACATCGTGATCACGGTGCCGGGCGAGCAGGGCGACCAGGCCAAGAAGCTCGGCCAGACCGCGAAGCTCGGCTTCCGCAAGGTCCTCGACGCGCAGCAGGCCACCGCGCCGCCCACCCCGGCGGCGCCGTCGGCCGACGAGCAGTCACCGCAGCAGATCCAGCAGGCGAAGGCGACCCGGCAGGATCCCGCGCTGGTCACCGGTTCCGGGGACAGCCTCGCGGAGTCGGCCACCGCGCAGCAGACGCTGGCCGCGTTCACCTGCTCGGCGCAGGATCCGTTGCGCGGCAACGATGATCCCAACGCGCCGCTGCTGGCGTGCAACCAGGACGGCACCGAGAAGTACCTGCTGGGCCCGGTCTTCCTGCAGGGCACCGAGATCGACAGCGCGGTGGCCTCGCCGCCGGCGCAGAACAAGCCGGGCTGGACGGTGGACCTGACGTTCAAGTCGGCGGGCCGGCAGATCTGGGCGGACTTCACCACCAAGAACATCCAGCAGCGGGCCGCGTTCGTGCTGGACACCCAGGTGGTGTCCGCGCCGACGATCCAGAGCGCGATCGTCGACGGCAACACCCAGATCAGCGGCCAGTTCACCCAGCAGCAGACCAAGGACCTGGCGGACATCCTCAAGTACGGGTCGCTGCCACTGTCGTTCACCTCGTCGGACGCCACCACGGTGTCCGCGACGCTGGGGCTGGCCTCGCTGGAGGCCGGGCTGATCGCCGGCGGTGTCGGGCTGGCGCTGGTGTTCGTGTACTGCCTGTTCTACTACCGCCTGCTGGGCGCGCTGACCATCGTGTCCCTGGCTCTGTCCGGGCTGGTCGTGTACGCGGTGCTGGTGCTGCTCGGGCGGTGGATCGGGTTCACCCTGGACCTGGCCGGTGTCGCCGGGTTCATCATCGCCATCGGTGTCACCGCGGACTCCTTCGTGGTGTTCTTCGAACGGTTGAAGGACGAGATACGCGAGGGCCGCTCGTTCCGCTCCGCGGTACCGCGCGGCTGGACGCGGGCGCGGCGCACGATCCTGGCCTCGGACGCGATCCTGTTCCTGGCCTCGGCGGTGCTGTACGCGATCGCGGTCGGGGACGTGCAGGGCTTCGCGTTCACCCTCGGCATGTCGACCGTGCTGGACCTGGTCGTGGTGTTCCTGGTGACCCATCCGCTGGTGGCGCTGGCGTCGCGGTCCAAGTCCCTGTCCAACCCCAAGCTGACCGGGCTCGGTGGCGTGCAGCATCTCGCCGACGAGCGCCGGAGCGCACGCAAAGCGGCCGCCGCGGCCACGAAGGAGGCGTGAGGTGACCAGCGAGCAGAGCACGCCCGCGGCCACGGAGCAGGGTAAGCGGGGCAGCGTCTTCCACCGGCTGTACGTCGGCACGGGCGCGTTCGACATCATCGGCAAGCGCCGGCGCTGGTACATCTTCTTCGGCGCGCTGGTGCTCGTGTGCATCGCCTCGATCGGGGCCCGCGGCTTCAACTGGGGTATCGAGTTCGAGGGCGGCACCCAGATCCAGCTGCCCGCGCACGGTGTGCACGGCACGATCACCGCGGACCAGGCCAAGCAGGTCTACGCGGACGCGCTCGGCAGGCAGGCGGCCTCGGCGCAGACGGTCGGCGTGGGCAATGCGGCGACCGTGCAGCTGCGCTCGGAGACGCTGGCCGAGTCCGACGTGTCGAAGGTCAAGGACGCGCTGTTCAGCGAGCTGCAGCCGATCGGGTCGAACGGGCAGCCGAGTGTGCAGGCGATCAGCGACAGCGCGGTCAGCGCGTCGTGGGGCGGGGAGATCTCCCGGCAGGCCCTGATCGCGCTCGGGGTGTTCATCGTCCTGGTGACGATCTTCCTGGCGATCTACTTCGAACGCTGGATGGCGCTGGCCGCGCTGATCTCACTGGTGCACGACATCGTGGTCACCGCGGGGATCTATTCGCTGGTGGGCTTCGAGGTGACCCCGGCGACCGTGATCGGCCTGCTGACGATCCTCGGCTTCTCCCTGTACGACACGGTGGTCGTGTTCGACAAGGTCAAGGAGAACTCGCGCGGCCTGCTCGGGCTGACCCGCCGCACCTATGCCGAGACGGCGAACCTGGCGCTGAACCAGACGCTGATGCGGTCGATCAACACCTCGGTCATCGCGCTGCTGCCGGTGCTGGGCCTGCTGGTCGTCGGGTACATCCTGCTCGGCTCGGGCACCCTGCAGGACCTCGCGCTCGTCCAGCTGACCGGCATGCTCGCCGGTGTGCTGTCGTCGCTGTTCCTGGCCACCCCGCTGCTGGTCGACTTCAAGATGCGCGACCCGAGGTACAAGCAGCAGGCCGAACGCGTCCGGGCCCGCCGGGCGAACCTCGCCCGCAAGGCCGCCGACCGCGAAGCCCACGGCGAGGACGACTTCGACGCCTCCGACGACGACTCGCTCGCCGCCGAGCTGCGCAAGGAAAAGGCATACGCGGCCGCGGCCAGCGTGCCGGCCCGCACCCCGAAGGGCACCCGGCCACAACAGCCTCGCCGGGGACGTCCCTCCGGCAAGCGGAAGCGCTGAGCCGTGGACCTCGACGCCGCGCTCGGCCTGATCGCCGAGGTCCCCGACTTTCCCGAGCCCGGTGTGCTGTTCCGGGATCTCTCGCCGCTGTTCGCGCACGGCGAGGGGTTCCGGACCGTCGCCGAGGCCCTCGCGGCGACGGTGGATCCCGAGGTCGATCTGCTGGCCGCGGTGGAGGCGCGTGGGTTCATGCTCGCCGCGGCCGTCGGCTACGCCCGCGGGCTGGGTGTGGTGCTGGTGCGCAAGCCCGGCAAGCTGCCGTCGGTCGCGGCCCGGGTGGACTATGCCCTGGAGTACGGCACCGCGACGCTGGAACTGCCGGAGCACGTCGTCCCGCCGCAGGCACGGGTCGCGGTCGTCGACGACGTGCTCGCCACCGGCGGCACCGTCAACGCCGCCTGCCAGCTGCTGGAACAGGCCGGTGCGGTGGTGTCGGGGGTTTCGGTCGTGCTGGAGCTGGCGGCCCTGCCCGGCCGGGCGACCCTCGCCGGCCGCCGCGTGCACTCACTGCAGGCCACCTGATCGAGCGCATGCACTCACGCATGCGGATCCGGTAGCATGATCTCGTGACGGCTTTGCAGATCCGCGATGTGCCGGAACCGGTGCGAGCGAGGCTCGCCGAGCTCGCCAGGGAAAGGGGGCTGTCCTTGCAGTCGTATCTGCTGGACCTGGTCAGTGACGAAGTCCGGCGGCAGGACAACCTGGCCGTGCTGCGCCGGTTCGGCGAGGGCCGGCACGGCACCCGGCTGACCCGTGCGGACATCCTGTCGCCGCTGCACCAGGCCAGGGCCGCCCGGGACGAGACGATCCGGGACGAGTGGCCCGAAACCAGGCCGGAGAGCGAATGATCGTCGTCGACGCGTCGGCGCTCGGGTACGCGCTGCTCGACGAAGGCGCGACCGGTAACCAGTGCCGTGACCTGCTCGCGGCGGACGACCGGTGGATCGCCCCCGAACACTGGACGGTCGAGGTGCTGTCGATCATCCGCGGCAATCTGCTCGGCGGGAAGATCTGCGCGGACCACGCCGCCGAGGCGGTCGAGGGCCTGGCGAGCCTGCGGGTCATGGTCCCGCAGACCCGGGTCCTGCTGCCGCGGATGTGGGAGCTGCGCGACAACCTCACCAGCTACGACGCCGCGTACGTCGCGGCCGCCGAGGCGTACGAGTGCGGGCTGCTGACCGCGGACGACCGGCTGGCCCGGGCGCCCGGGATCGCCTGCCCCGTCAAGATCCTCGGCTGAATCCCGCCGGACGCGCGGGGAGCACGAACCCATCCGGCCCAGGCGGGTTACGCTTGTTGTTCCAGAGGGTCACCGCGAGGAGCAGGAGGTGGGGGTGAGCCAGGAACTCGATTCCGGGGCGCCCGCCGACAACGCGTTGACGCACCAGGGTGCGACCAGGGCACCGTCGGCCACGCGGCGCGTCCGGGCCCGGCTCGCGCGGCGGATCACCGCCCAGCGCGCGGCTTCGGTCAAGCAGGTACTCGAACCGCTCGCCGCGATCCACCGCGAGCTGCACCCGAACGCCGATCTCAGCCTGCTGCAGCGTGCCTACGACGTCGCCGAGGAGCTGCACCGCGACCAGCGGCGCAAGTCCGGCGACCCGTACATCACCCATCCCCTCGCCGTCGCCACGATCCTCGCCGAGCTGGGCATGGACACCGTCACGCTGGTGGCCGCGCTGCTGCACGACACGGTGGAGGACACCGGCTATTCGCTGGAACAGCTGGCCGAGGACTTCGGCGACAAGGTCGCCCAGCTCGTCGACGGTGTGACCAAACTGGACAAGGTCAAGCTCGGCACCGCCGCGGAGGCCGAGACCATCCGCAAGATGGTCATCGCGATGGCGCGCGACCCGCGGGTGCTCGTCATCAAGCTCGCCGACCGGCTGCACAACATGCGCACGATGCGCTTCCTGCCGCCGGAAAAGCAGGCCCGCAAAGCGAAAGAGACCCTCGAGGTGCTCGCCCCGCTGGCGCACCGGCTCGGCATGGCCACCGTCAAATGGGAGCTGGAGGACCTCGCGTTCGCGATCCTGCAGCCCAAGAAGTACGACGAGATCGTGCGCCTGGTCGCCGACCGCGCCCCGTCGCGGGACATCTATCTGCGCAAGGTGATCGACGAGCTGAACCTGAGCCTGACCAACTCGCGGATCACCGCGAAGGTCGAGGGCAGGCCGAAGCACTACTACTCGATCAACCAGAAGATGATCGTCCGCGGCCGCGATCTCGACGACATCCACGACCTCGTCGGCGTGCGGATCCTGGTCGAGGACGTGCGCGACTGCTACGCGGCGATGGGCGTGGTGCACGCGTTGTGGCAGCCGATGCCCGGCCGGTTCAAGGACTACATCGCGCAGCCGCGGTTCGGCGTGTACCAGTCACTGCACACCACGGTGATCGGGCCGGACGGCAAGCCGCTCGAGGTGCAGATCCGCACCTACGAGATGCACAACACCGCCGAGTACGGCATCGCGGCGCACTGGCGCTACAAGGAGACCCGCGGCACCCACAGCAACGCGACCGCGCACGCGGTCGACATCGACGAGATGGCGTGGATGCGGCAGCTGCTCGACTGGCAGCGTGAGGCGGCGGACCCGGGGGAGTTCCTCGACTCGCTGCGCTACGAGCTCGCCGCCCGCGAGATCTTCGTGTTCACGCCCAAGGGAGACGTGGTCACGCTGCCCGTCGGCGGCACGCCGGTGGACTTCGCCTACGCCGTGCACACCGAGGTCGGGCACCGCTGCATCGGCGCCCGCGTCAACGGCCGGCTCGTGGCGCTCGAACGCAAGCTCGAGAACGGCGACGTGGTCGAGATCTTCACGTCCAAGGCGGAGAACGCCGGGCCCAGCCGGGACTGGCTGACGTTCGCCCGCTCGCCCAAGGCGCGCGCGAAGATCCGGCAGTGGTTCGCCAAGGAGCGCCGAGACGAGGCGATCGAGGCGGGCAAAGAGGCGATCACCAAGGAGATCCGCAAGATCGGGCTGCCCATCCAGCGCCTGGTCAACGCGGAGTCCATGGGCGCGCTCGCGGCGGAGTTGCGGCACCCGGACATCAGCTCGCTCTACGCCGCGGTCGGCGAGAGCCACACCAGCGCCAAGCACGTCGTGCAACGGCTGGTCGCGCTGATCGGCGGGGTCGAGGAGGCCGAGGAGGAACTGGCCGCCCGGTCCACCCCGTCCACCGTGCACCGGCGGCGCGGCTCGAACGACGTGGGTGTCGTGGTCAAGGGCGCCAGCGACGTGTGGGCCAAGCTGGCGCGCTGCTGCACCCCGGTGCCCGGCGACGAGATCCTCGGCTTCGTCACGCGCGGCGGTGGCGTGAGCGTGCACCGCACCGACTGCACCAACGCCGAGGACCTGCGCAACCAGCCGGAGCGGCTGGTCGAGGTCGAGTGGGCGCCGTCGGAGAACTCGGTGTTCCTGGTGTCCATCCAGGTCGAGGCGCTCGACCGGCACCGCCTGCTGTCGGACGTGACGAAGGTGCTGGCGGACGAGAAGGTCAACATCCTGTCCGCGTCGGTCACCACGTCACGGGACCGGGTCGCGGTGAGCCGGTTCGCGTTCGAGATGGGCGATCCGAAGCACCTCGGGCACGTGCTCAAGGTCGTCCGCGGCGTCGAGGGCGTCTACGACGTGTATCGCGTCACGTCGGCGTCCTGATCGATCCGGCTAGGGTGCCGTCTATGGCATCAGGGCTGGAGTTCGCGCGGGACGGCGAGGTCGGGAAGCTGACCTTCACGCGGCCGGAGAAGAAGAACGCGATCACGCACGAGATGTGGTCGGCGATCCCGGAGTACGTCGCACGGGTCGAGTCCGATCCGGACCTGAAGGTGCTGCTGATCACCGGCGCGGGCGGGGATTTCTCGGCCGGCGCGGACATCGGCGAGTTCCGGACGCTGCGAGCGAGCGCGGACGGCGCGGCGGCCTACGACAAGGTCGTCGACGGTGCGGTTTCGGCGCTCGCCGGGATGCGGAAGCCGAGCGTGGCGATGATCCGCGGTAACTGCATCGGTGGTGGCTGCCAGGTCTCCGTCGCGTGCGATTTCCGTTTCGCCGCACCGGATTCGCGGTTCGGGATCACCCCGGCGAAGCTCGGGATCGTCTACGACTTCCGGTCGACCCGGCAGCTCGTGTCCCTGATCGGGCCGGCGCACGCGCGGTACTTCTTGTTGTCCGGTCAGCTGATCGGCGCGGCGCGGGCGTCGGAGATCGGGTTGGTCAACGACGTCTTCGGCTCGCTGGAGGACGAGGTAGCGGCGTTCGTCGCGACCCTGTGCTCGCGCTCGCAGGCCTCGATCCGCGGCATGAACCGGGTCATCGAGAAGATTCTGACCGGGCAAACGGAAACCGACGCCGAGATCGAGGAGATCCGGTTGGCCGCGGTGCACGGCGAGGACTACGCCGAAGGCGTCTCGGCCTTCCTGGAACGGCGCACCCCGGAGTTCCCCTACCGCTGACGCGCGCGAGTCCCCGCTCCGCGTGCGGAACGGGGACTCGCGGGTCAGGCGGCGACGGTGGCGCCGGTGAACTTGACCGGGGTCTTCGGCGCGCCGGTGCCGTCCTGGCTCTGTGCGGCGGAAGCCGGGTCGACGCCGTCGCGGGCGACCTTGTCCAGCGCCTGCAGCCCGGTGTCCGAAATGGACCCGAACACGGTGTAGTCCGGGTCGAGCTGCGCGTCGCCGTACACCATGAAGAACTGGCTGCCACCACTGTTGGGCTGCGACGTCTTCGCCATCGCGAGGATGCCGCGGCCGTAGGTCAGCTGCGGGAAGGCCTCGTCCGGGATGGTGTAGCCGGGACCGCCCATGCCGGTCCCGGTCGGGTCGCCGCACTGCAGGATCTGCAGCCCCTCGGTGCCGAGGCGGTGGCAGGAGGTGTCGGTGTAGAAGCCCTGGTTGATCAGACTCACGAAGCTGTTCACGGTGCACGGGGCGAGCGCGCGGTCCAGCGTCAGCGGGATGTCGCCGACGGTGGTCTTCAGCGTGACGTTGACGGTGCCGGTCGACGGGACGTTCTTGCCGTCGGGCACGGTCGCCTTCTTCGCGCCCTGCTGGTCGGCCGCCGCGGCGGGGTAGTCGCACGTCGTCGGGTTCGGCAGCGGGGTGGCCCGCTTCGCCTCGGTCACCCGCTGGGTCGGGATCTGGATGGGGCTGCTCTCGGGCGCGCTCGTCGGCGACGCGGCGGGGGTCGAGCCGTCGTCGCCTCGCGTCACGAAGAACACGACCAGCCCGGCGACCACCACAACCACGCCCACGGTCGCTCCGACGCCGATGATCTTGCGCCGGCGCGCGCGCTCGGCACGGCGGACGAGCTGCCGTTCGAGTTTGCGCTTCGCGGCCTCACGGCGTTGCTGGTTGGTCGCCACCTGCCCCCTCCAGAATCTGTTCGTCGTCACCGATCGGGTGGCGGCAGTCTATGGGCACAGCCTGTGAGAACCCCGTACAGGTCCGGTTAGGGTGAACGCGCCGGACTTACTGGAGGTGCTTTTCGTGCTCGTCGTCGGATTCGTCGCCGGCGTTTTCCGGGCGAATCGTTACTGGTTCGTGCCTGTGGCGGTGGCCCGGTGACCGAGCCGAACACACCCGCCGCCGAACCGGAACGCCTGCCACTGCACCAGGAAGACCCCCGGCTGCGCCGCCGGCGGCTGGTGTCGGGACTGATCGGGGCCGTGCTGGTCGCGGCCGCGTTCGGCGGCATCGCCGGGCTGATCGGCGGCCAGCTGCCCGGCCTGATCGTCGCGGCGGTCGTCGCGCTGCCGCTGGTGTACGTCGTGCTGTACGCGGCGCGACGGCGCCTCTGGCTCGAAGGCAGCACGGTGCTGGTGCGCACCTGGCGCACGCGACGGGTGAGCGTCGTCGAAGCGAGCCGGATCGACCTGCTGGTGAGCGACGTGCGCGGGATGCGGACGGTGAGCCTGCTGCTCAACGCCGGCCAGCGCGGCAAGGTCGTGAAGATCGACCTGGCGGTGTACGCGGGCACCGGCGGGCGTGAGCTGGGCGTGCTGGCGTTGCGCAGGCTGGCGAACGCGCTGATGAACAACATCGAGGCCAACGGCATGGTCTTCTCGGAACTGCTGGTCGCGCAACTGAAGTCCGAGGCCCGCGGGGACGGTGCGGCCGACCGCCCGCTCTACCGGCTCGCCTCGGCGGCCCCGGCGGGCCGGCTGGCGCAACGGTTCACGATGGACGCCGTCAGCCGGTTCGTCGCGCACCTCGACTGACGCGCCGGGCCGGGATCGTCAGCCGGGCGTGGCGGCGCGGCGAGGATCCCGGCGCCGCGCCGGGCTGATCGCGGCGTCGGCCTCCCGGGACGGCGCGGCCGCCAGCCGGCGTTCGATCTCCGCCAGCTGGTCCCGGACCTTCTCGAGCTGGTACACGACCTCCGGCAGTTCTTGCGCGGCGAAGGTGGCGAGCCGTTCGATCTGCTTCACCGTGTCCCCGAGATCGGTCAGCACGATCGTCAGCCGGGGCAGGCTCTGCACGGCCTTGAACATGGTCCGGGCGACGCGGGACAGCCGGCGCGGCAGTGCGAGATCCATCGCGAGATCCCTCCTGTTCGCTTCCGGACTTCGTACCTCACGATTCCCGTTGCGGCGACACCGGGGCCTTGACCTGTGGCTTGCGTGTACTCCTGTGACTCCTGTGGTCACTGGGAACGGTTTCGCGGCTCGCGATGAGGGCCGCGACGATCGTGGTCACCGGGACGGCGGCGACGATACCGACGCTGCCGGCCAGCGTGCGGACGATCTCCTCAGCGATGTCCTGCGAGCCGAGGATCGCACCGAGCCCGATGCCGGAGAGCGACGAGTAGAGCAGCACCGGCAGCGCCGCGCCGGCATAGGCCATGACGAGCGTGTTGACCGCCGAGCCCACGTGGTCCCTGCCGATCCGCAGGCCCGCCCGGTACAGCTCCTGCCAGCCGAGGTCCGGGTTCGCCCGGCGCAGCTCCCAGACGGCGCTCGTCTGCGTCACGGTCACGTCGTCGAGCACCCCGAGGGCGCCGATCACGATCCCGGCGAGCAGCAGGCCCCGCGCGTCGATGCCGTGGCCGAGCGAACCGATGAGGTTGGACGTGCTGTCGTCGAGCCCGGTCAGCGAGGCCGCGGCGGAGAAGACCACCGACAGCAGGCCGATGAGCGCGAGGCTGACCATCGTGCCGAGCACCGCGACCGAGGTCCGCGCGGACAGCCCGTGCGTCACGTACAGCGCGATGAACATGATCACCCCTGACCCGGTGATCGCCACCAGCAACGGGTCCTCGCCGGCCAGGATCGCGGGCAGCACGAACAGCACCAGTACGACGAAGCTCATCACCAGCGCGCCGAGCGCGGC
The DNA here is from genome assembly GCF_021653975.1 of Amycolatopsis sp. GM8. Classification (GTDB taxonomy): domain Bacteria; phylum Actinomycetota; class Actinomycetes; order Mycobacteriales; family Pseudonocardiaceae; genus Amycolatopsis_E. The sequence continues at coordinate 209,526 of NZ_JAJKFK010000006.1, forward strand.
CAGGCCCTGCCAGCGCCCGAGCACCACCACGGCGATCGCGAACAGCGCGGCCAGCAGCGCGAGCGGCAGGCCCCGCTGGAAGTCGACGATCTGGTAGGAGTTCGAGTCCTTCGTGTCGCCGCCGTTGTAGGCCAGCACCACCTTGTCCCCGGCGCTGAACCGTGGCGTGCTGGGCTCGATCGGCACGATGAGCTTGATGGAACGCCCGGCCGCGGCACCGTCGGTGAGCTGGACGTCCGTGGTCAGGCAGGGTTTCTGGTCCGGCTCGTCCGGCGTGCCCTGGTCGCCGACGTGCACCTGGCCGGGCGCGAGGCACGGGCCGCTCAGCGCGGTCGTGATGGTGCCGTGCACCGGCTGGCCCTGCTGGTAGCTGGCGGTGGGCTTCGCCGTGCCCCACGGGTACAGCACGAGCAGGCCGGCCAGCGCGGCGACGGCGATCGGCGCCAGCAGCCAGATCAGCAGCAGGCGCACCCGGCGGGACGCGGGCGCCGCCGGGCCGTGGCCGTGGCCGTGCCCGTGTCCGTGTCCGGTGGGCGCACGTCGCCGTGCGGGCGGATTCGCCTTCGGCGCGGGCTTGCGGGCGCGCGGCGGGTCGTCCGTGATCCGGCGGATCGGGCCGGTTTCGGCGTCGGAAAGGTCGTCACGTGCCACCGCGCTATCGTGCCCATCGTTTCCGGCCCGCCCGCCGCCGGGTCGGGCGCGTGCGAACTTGTGACCGGAATCCGCGTAACGTCACGGACCTTCGGGCGTCTTCTCGCTGAAAGGTGAAGTAGCAGGGGAGGACAGCCGTGCACACCGACCTCGTGGAACAGCACCAGTTCGTGACCCTCAACGGATTTGGCACCCCCGTGTTCTCGCGGTGGACCTATGTCGCCGGCGACCCCTATGTCGTCACCCTCGCCTTCCGCACGCAGCGCGGCGAGTGGATCGACTGGAGTTTCGCCAGGGACCTGCTCATCGAAGGGCTCGAGGTGCCCGCCGGGCTCGGCGACGTGCGCGTCCGCCCGGACCTCGCGTTCACCGACGAGATCCTGGTGATCGAGCTGGAATCGCCGGACGGGTACGCCATCGTCGAGATCCGCCGCCGGGACGTCGAGAAGTTCGTCGACGCCACCTGCCAGGTCGTGGCACCCGGCACCGAGACCGAACTGCTCGACATCGACGCGTTCATCGCCCAGATCATCGAGGTCTGACCGGAGCTCAGCGGGCGTTGAGATACGCCGGGTCCGGCTGCGGGATCCCGGTGTCCGGCTTGCCGGCGAGCAGCTGGCTGAACGCGTGGAAGTACGGCGGCGCGGCCACCGTGCCACCGAACGCGCCGTGCCCGCAGCTGCCGAGGTGCACCGGGGTGCCGGGGCAGATCTCGGCGGGGTGCGGGCCGTCGGCGAACACCATGGACGACACGGCGTAGTTGTCGACCCCGCCGACGAACGCGACCGACTCGCTCTGCTGCGTCGTCCCGGTCTTGCCGATGTCCTGGTGCCCCCAGCCCGCCGCGCGGGCCGCCTGCGCCGAGGTGCCGGTGATGGTGTCCTGGCTCAGGCCGGCTTCGAGGCTGTTCGCCAGGCCCGGCGGCACGACCTGCTCGCAGCCCTGCTGCTTGACCGGCACCGGCTTGCCGAACCGGTCGGTGACCGACAGGATCGGGTTCGGCGGGCACCACATGCCCCCGCTCATCAGCGTCGCAGACACGTTCGCCATTTCCAGCGGGCTCACCGGGCTGTCGCCCAGTGTGAAGGACAGCTTGTTCTGGAAGTACTGCGACTGCGGCTCGTTGTACTGCGTGCTCGACGATTTCGGGTCCGGCGTGGCGCCGGCATCGTTGGTGTTGAGCGTGTTCCGCAGCCCCAGCCGGCGCGCCATGTCGAGCACCGCCGGCAGGCCGACCTCCTGCTCCAGGTTGACGAAGGCGACGTTCGGCGAGGTGGCGAGCCCGTCGCGCAATGAGATCGGGTCGCCGTAGGTCCCGTCGTTCTGGATGCAGTACGGCGGGGTGTACCGGTTCGCGCCGGGCTGGGTGAAGCACTGCCCGCCGGGGTTCGGCAGGGGAGTGTCGAGCCCCGCCTTGCCGGCCTCCAGCGCCGCCGCCGAGGTGAAGATCTTGAACGACGAACCGGCGCCGAACACGTTGCCGGCGCCCGAAACGATGTTCGTCGACGTCTCGCCCTGCGCGGGATCCGTGCCGTAGTTCCGGTTCGCGACCATGGCGAGCACCTCGTGGGTGTTCTGGCCCGGCGAGATCACCGCGAAGGTGTTCGCGACCCCGTCCTGGGTGGTCGGCACGTTGGCGTCGACCGCGTTCTTGACGGTCTGGCTGACCACCGGGTCCATCGTGGTCCTGATCGTGTAGCCGCCGGTCTCCAGCCGGTCGGCGCTGAACCCGGCCTGCTGCAGGTAGCTTTCCGCGTAGGCACAGAAGAATCCGGCGTCCGCGGGCGCGCCGAGGCAGCTGCTCGACGGGATGTCCGGACCATTGTCGACCACGCCGAGCGGGCTCGCCTCGGCGATCGCGGCGTCCGGCGCGGCGAGCATCCGGTTGGTCACCATGTCGTCGATGACCGTGTTGCGCCGTTGCAGTGCCTGCTGCGGATGCGTGTACGGGTTGTACAGGTTCGGGTTGTTCACCATGCCCGCGAGCAGCGCCGCCTGCTGCACGTTCAGCTTGTCCGGCGTGGTGTGGAAGTACGCCTGCGCGGCGGCGCCGACGCCGTAGACGTTCCCGGCGAACTCGACCACGTCCAGGTAGCCGGTGATGATGTCCTGTTTGGACTGAGTCTGGCCCAGCTGTACCGCGATCTTCGCCTCGCGCAGCTTGCGCGCGAGGGTGTCCGCGCGGTCGGAGAACTGGGCCGCCTTGTTCGTCCGGTCCACGACGTTGATCAGGTAGTTCTTCACGTACTGCTGGGTGATCGTCGACCCGCCCTGGGTGCTGCCACCCGAGCTGTCGTGCAGCGCCGCGCGCACCATGCCCTTCGGGTCCACGCCGCCCTCGCTCCAGAACCGGCGGTCCTCCACCGACACGATCGCGGCGGTCATCGTCGGCGCGATCTGGTCATACGTGACGGGAAGCCGGTATTGGTCGAAAAGCGTCGCGATCGGGTTGCCGGCCCGGTCGGTGACCGTGGTGACGAGCGGCTGCTCGCTCGTGGCCAGCGAGGCGGAGATCGAGTCGACCGAGTCGCTCACCTGGTTCGACAGGACGCCGGCGCCCATCGCGATCGGCGCCAGCACACCGGCCACCAGCACACCGGCGAGCGCGCACGAACCGAGGAATCTGGGCACATTACGGGAAAGCTGCACCCAGCCGACGATAGTCAGTATTCGGTGAGACCACTGTTGTGGGTTTTCCCATTACCATTCGATGGTTTTCCTTTGAATTTCCGACGGAAAGGCTTGCGCGGTCACCCTCGGATGGCCAGGCTGGGCGCGTGACCGAATACGACTACGACTTGATCGTCATCGGGTCGGGCCCTGGGGGACAGAAGGCGGCCATCGCCGCCGCGAAGCTGGGCAAGCACGTGGCCGTGGTCGACCGGCACGACATGGTCGGCGGCGTCTGCGTCAACACCGGGACCATCCCGTCCAAGACACTGCGCGAAGCGGTGCTGTACCTGACCGGCATGAGCCAGCGTGAGCTCTACGGCGCCAGCTACCAGGTGAAGCAGGACATCACGATCGCGGACTTGCTCTCGCGCACCCAGCACGTGGTCGGCCGCGAGATCCAGGTCGTGCGCGCCCAGCTGCTGCGCAACCACGTCGAGCTGCTCACCGGCACCGGCCGGTTCCTCGACGCGCACACCATCGCGGTCGAGGGCAGCCACCGCGGCGACCGGCACACGATCACCGGTGACAAGGTCGTCATCGCCACCGGCACCAGCCCGGCGCGGCCCAGCGAGGTCGACTTCGACGCGGCGCGGGTGCTCGACTCCGACGAGATCCTGCAGCTGCAGGAGATCCCGTCCACGCTCGTCGTGGTGGGCGCCGGGGTGATCGGCATCGAGTACGCCTCGATGTTCGCCGCGCTCGGCAGCCGGGTCACGGTCGTCGAGCAGCGCGAGCGGATGCTCGACTTCTGCGACCCGGAGATCGTCGAGTCGCTCAAGTTCCACCTGCGCGATCTCGCCGTCACGTTCCGGTTCGGGGAGAAGGTCGCGAACGTCGAGGTGAACGACCACGCGACGGTGACCACGCTGGTGAGCGGCAAGCGCATCCCGGCCGACGCGGTGATGTACTCGGCGGGCCGGCAGGGCATGACCGAGGAGCTGGACCTGGCCGCCGCCGGGCTCGAGGCCGACCACCGCGGGCGGCTCAAGGTGGACGAGCACTACCGGACGCCGGTCGAGCACATCTACGCGGTGGGCGACGTCATCGGCTTCCCGGCGCTCGCCGCGACGTCGATGGACCAGGGCCGGCTCGCCGCGTACCACGCGTTCGGCGAGCCGGCGAACGAGCTCGGCTCGCTGCAGCCCATCGGCATCTACACGATCCCGGAGATCTCCTACGTCGGCGCGACCGAGGCGGAGCTGACGGCCTCGGCCGTGCCGTACGAGGTCGGTACCGCGCGCTACCGGGAGCTGGCGCGCGGGCAGATCGCCGGCGATTCGTACGGGATGCTGAAACTGCTGGTCTCCACCACGAACCGGACGCTGCTGGGCGTGCACGTGTTCGGCACCGGCGCGACCGATCTGGTCCACATCGGACAGGCCGTGATGGGCTGCGGCGGCACGGTCGACTACCTCGTGGACGCGGTGTTCAACTACCCGACGCTGTCCGAGGCGTACAAGGTCGCCGCGCTGGACGCGACGAACAAGATCCGCGCGCTGGACCGGTTCGCGACCTGAGGCCGTGGCCGGTCAGACCGGCACGGCCGCGCTGATCTCGGCGCGGACGGCGTCCGGGCCGAGCACGGCGAAGCCCCACAGCGCGCTGAGCGTGCGCATGCCGTCCTTGCCGGCGAGTTCGGGCGGCGGCGGGTACCGGACGGTCAGACCCCGTGCGGTGAAAGGGCTTTCCTCGAGGTAACGGGCGCCGCCGCGGCCGCACAGATAGGTGTCGGCGCCGACCGCGCTGGTCAGGTCCGCGAGCCGGGCCGAGCGGTCGTCGCTCACCCGCAGGGCGCTGCTGCGCACGACCTCGCCGCGCCAGCCCAGCTGCGCCAGCAGCGCGCGCGCCGACACCTCGGCGACGTCGGCGACCCGGTCGTTCAGCTCCAGCGCGGCGAGCACCTCGTCGAGGGCGTCGCGGGTGCGCGCCCAGTGCGGCGCCCGGCGGTAGTACTGGTGCACGAGCTGGCCGACGCGGCGCCGGCTCAGCTCGGGATCGGCGAGCAGCAGCTCGCTGATCCGGCTGTCGCGCCCGCGCGGGCGGTGGACCGGAATGGTCAGCCAGCGTTGCACGACCGGGTCGCCGGGCGGGGCCAGCCGGGCACGATGCTGATAGTCGCGCGCGTTGAACTGGACGTCGTCCAGCACGACCCACACGTCGGCCTGAAATATCTTCGCGATTGTCGACAGGCGGGGAAAGAAATTCGGTTGATGGACTGCGCAGGATCTCGGGTCGGTGACGGCCACGGGCGGTATTCGATCACAGCATCCGGCTCGAGAATCCGGCGGCCACCAGTCGCTGATAGGCGGCCAGCACCGACGGCGGGACCTGCTGGGAAATGGCGAAGCCCTGACCGGGATACTCGATGATCCGTTGCAGATCACCGATCATCATGTCGATCAGCTCCGTGCCGTGGTCCCTGTCCTGCGTGTACTGGGTGAGCGACAGCGGCACGGACGCGCACACCGGCTCGACCTCCGGCCACACCTTGCGGGTCGTCGCGTAGGCGCGGCGCTCCATGTACGGCATCGACACGAGCATGATCGACTCCGCCGAAACCCCTGCCATACTCAGGACTTCACGCGAAAGTGTGATGTTCTCGCCGGTGTTCGTCGCCTGCGGCTCGACGAGGATCGCGTCCTCCGGCACCCCGAGTTCCAGCGCGCGCTCGCGGTAGTGCACGCCCTCGCCGCGCGGGAACGTGTCGAAGGTCTCCCTGCTGTTCGCCCCGCTGAATACCATCACCGGAAAAAGTCCACGGTGGAACAGTTTCGCCGCGTGCGCGGCCACACTCAGGTCATGGCAGCCGAGCACGATCGCGGCACCGCATTTCCGCGGCGTGTGGTTCAGCCGGTGATAACACCAGATGATCTCGGCGTCGGCCCAGGTACGGTCGATCAGTTCTTTCCGCATTCGAGCCGGGACCCGATCCTCACGCCTGGCGCTCGAAAGCACGGCGAATTCCGTCGATACTCTGCAACTGGTGCAACAGCCCGAATCTGGTGGAAATGCGGGCGCAGCGGTCGAGAATGGTGAGCCCGTTACCCGCGGTCGCCCGGTCCGACAAAAGAATGTGCGCGTGCGCGGTGTCCAGGCGCACCTTCTGCAGGGGAGTGTCGTTGACCCGGTGCGTCAGCGCGACTTCCATCGCCTGCCCGGCCGCGCCGAGATCGCCCGCCCCGCGGTGCGCGAGCGCCAGCTTCTGGTGCGCGACCGACCAGTCCTCGGGCTCTTCCAGCGTTTCGAAATCGTGGATCGCGGGCACGATGTGCCGGGTCGCGGACTCGTTGAGGCCGCGCTTGCTCAGCGCCGTCCCGATCCACAGCCGGGCGCGGGTGCGGTCGTGCTCGGACAGGCGCTCGTCCGCGGTGAGCGATTCGTAGTGGCGGGCCGCGATTTCCAGCCGGCCCGACATCTCCTCGAGCACGACGAGCTTCAGTTCGATCTGCGCGATCCGGCGCGGTGTGCCGAGTTCGGTGAACACCCGCAGCGCCTTGCGGTAGGTGTGCTCGGCCGAGGCCGGGCCGGTGATGACTCCCTGGTCCTGCAACACTTCGCCGAGCAGGCGCAGCGAGCGGCCGTAGAGGTGCATACCGCGGGTGTCGTTGCTGTTGGGGTGGAAACGGCGCAGCCAGCGGTCCAGTAGCGTGCGGGCGAGCGGGAACTCCTGGCGGCCGACGCAGGCCATCGTGCGGTCGAGGTCGTCGGCCCAGGCCTCGTAGTCGTAGCCGGCCACCTGCGCCACCAGCAGGGCACCTTCGTCCGGTCGCAGGACCAGCACGTCGAACCGGCGCCGCGCCTCGGGTTCGGCGCGGGCGAGCGCGGTGTCGAGGATCGCCTGGGTGTCGGGGCGCGGCACGGTGCCCGCCCCGCCGGACTCCCATTTCGCCACCGTCCTGGCCGCGACGCCGAGGTACGAGGCGAACGCCCGGACCGACAGCCGCATCGCGTGCCTCAGCAGCCGCGCCTCGCGCCCACTCCAGTGGTGCGCGGTCGCGGCTACCTGACCAGGGTCTCCGGGAGCCACTCGATGAGGTTAACCGGCGCGGGGTGTGGCAAGTACACCACAAGTGCAACAGCAGTTCGTTTCCGCGCGTAATTCCATCGTTCAGCCTAGAGGAAGGCACTCGTCGCCGGGATGTCTCCTTGTCCCGGGCCGATACCCGGCGCCGGGTGCCGTTCCACCCGCCGTCCGGCCGGCCACCGCGGGTGGGCACGGTGGCGCGGTGGCCGGCGCGGCGGTGCGGGGCCCGCGCAGGGGCGGTCCCCGCACCACGCCCGCGAGTCCGACGCCCGAGACGCCGAGTCCGACCTTCAGGACGGCGAGTTCTGCGTTCGCGACAGTGAGTCCGACACTCGCGGAGTGTCGCTTTAGGACTGTCGGCGCACCTGTCGCCACCGGCGGTGCGCCTCCCGGGGCATCGGGTTCCGGCGGGTTTCGGTTTCCGTGCGGCGGTGGGGTTTCTCCGGCATTACCATGGGATGGGTGAGGTCCGGAACGACGGCGGCCCCGGCGCGCAACGCCTTCCGCGAGCAGCAGTGGCGCGAGGCGCACGAGCGCTATCTCCTTTGCGCGGGCACGGTTTTCGAGCGGCTCGGCTATCACGCGGCGACGGTCGCGGACATCGTCGTGGCCGCCAACGGCAGCCGCGCGACGTTCTACGCGCACTTCCGGGACAAGGCCGACATCGCGGCCTGCCTGTTCGAGCGGACGCTCCCGGCGGGGGCCGCGATGTACCACCGGGTCGCGGAATTCCCTGAGCTGAACCGGGAAATCGTGCGCGTCTGGCTCGACGAGCACGTGCTCGGGTTCTGGTCGCGGCACCGGGTCGAGGTCGAGGCGGTCAACCACGCCATGGCCGCGGACCCGTCCGTCGCGGCCCGGCACTACCGGTGGATCGTCGACGCGGTCCGGCTCGCGGGCTGGCCCGGCGCCGACGATCAGGTCGGGCTGACCCGGGCCTCGCTGCTGGTGTTGCAGCTCGAGCGCTTGTGCTACCACTGGATCGTGCGCGGTGTCGAGCACGACCGCCAGCAGATGCTGGACATCCTCGCCGATCTCTGGTTCCGCGAACTGACGCTGTTGCGCGAAGGCCGTAGATGATCGTGCTGGACGGCGGGCTGGCCACGGAGCTGGAAGCCCGCGGCCACGACCTGTCCGACGCGCTGTGGTCGGCACGGCTGCTCGCCGACGATCCACTCGCGATCGTCGCCGCGCACGAGGCGTTCTTCCGGGCGGGCGCCCAGGTCGCGACCACGGCGAGCTACCAGGCGAGCTTCGCGGGGTTCGCCGCGCGCGGGTTCGACGGCCGGCAGACGAGCGTGCTGTTGCGCAGAAGTGTCGAGCTGGCAAGGAAAGCAGCCGCCGGCGGGGCGCGGTGGGTGGCCGCGTCGATCGGCCCGTACGGCGCCACGCTCGCGGACGGCTCCGAGTACCGCGGCCGGTACGGGCTGAGCGTCGCCGAGCTGACCGCGTTCCACCGGCCGCGCGCGGAGGTGCTCGCCGAAGCGGGGCCGGACGTGTTCGCGCTCGAGACGGTGCCGGATGTCGACGAGGCGGTCGCGATGCTCGCCGCGGTCGAGGGGCTCGGGGTGCCCTCCTGGCTGTCCTTCACGATCTCCGGCGACCGGACCCGCGCCGCCCAGCCGCTCGAAGAGGCGTTCGCCGTCGCCGCCGGCCGGGACGACGTCATCGCGGTCGGCGTCAACTGCTGTGATCCGGACGACGCCGCGCGGGCGATCCCGCTCGCGCGGGAGGTCAGCGGCAAGCCCGTCATCGCGTATCCGAACAGTGGCGAAGAGTGGGACGCGGCGACCCGCCGGTGGGCCGGACGGGCTACTTACGCGCCCGAACGGGTGGCCGGAGCTGATCTTGCCGGCGGCTGCTGCCGCGTCTCGCCGGATGCGATCCGTGTCCTCGCGACCACTCACGTGAGTGAAACCCCTGGTCACTGACCGTCAGTAGATATCGGTAGTTCGAAAGATACCTCCCTCGTTCGGTCGGTTGGTGAACTCTGCGGTACTGAACGCGCCATGCCGCGGCTGATCGCAGTAGAATCGCTCACCTCGGTGACTGAAGATCAGCCACCATCGGTGGAGAGGTACCTCGAGGAGGCGTACCGGAAGTGGCATCGCCTATGAAGACCCCGTCTGTCGAAGGCGCCGACGATCCGGGCACGATTGCCCGCATCCGGGACTGCTGGCTCGACGGCAGCCACCACACGTCCGTGGACCGTGAGGTCGGTGAACACATCCTCACCTGTGCCCCGCACCTGCCGTTCCTCGTCCGCGCCCAGCGGCAGCTGCTCGCCCGGATGGTCCGGTACCTGACCAGCCAGGGCATGACCCAGTTCCTCGATCTCGGATCCGGCGTCCCCGCCGACGGCCAGGTGCACGAGATCGCCCAGGCGGCCAACCCCGACGCGAAGGTCGTCTACGTCGACATCGACGCCAGCCTCGCCGAGGAGGGCGCGCGGCTGCTCGCGGACAACCCGAACGCCGAATACCTGCGGGCCGACATCCGGCACCCGGCGGACGTGCTCGGCGCGCCCGAGACCCAGCGGTTGCTCGACCTCGACCAGCCGGTCGCGGTGCTGATGATCGAGACTCTGCTGCACCTGCCCGACAGCGCGCGGCCCGTGCGGCTCGTCGCCGACTACGTGGCGGGCCTGACTTCCGGTAGCTACATCGGTATCTCGCACTTCAGCCAGAACGAGGACCTGGAACAGGGGCTGAACATCTTCAGCCGGATGTTCGGCATGCCACCGGCGGTGACGCTGCGGTCGCGCGAGCAGCAGGAACGGTTCTTCACCGGTCTCGAGATGGTCGAGCCCGGCCTGGTGCCGGTGCCGATGTGGCGGCCCGACTCCGAGCACATCGACCGCAACCCGCATCTCGCCGAGGTCTTCGCCGGCCTCGGCCGCAAGCGCTAGCCCGCCACCAGCGGAATCACGGCGAGGAAGAGGTCACCGAGCGCGATGACCGGCATCGCGCGGCGCAGCATGCGCTTCGCGCTCGCCGGATGTCGGCCCGTCTTCAGCACGTCCGCGAGGAAGACGGCGTACGCGGCGATCCCGGCGACGCACCACACCGGCCCGAACAGCCACGACAGTCCCCACGCCAGCAGGAGCAGGCCGGCGCCCATCAGCAGGCAGGCCCGCGCCGACGTGCCCCGCAGCCCGTAGCGAGCCGCCGGGGTGTCCTGGTTCGCGGCCAGGTCGGCCGCGCGGTCGGGTAGCGACCACCAGGCGGTGCGGCCGCCCGCCATGACGCCCAGCCCGGCGAACACGAGCCAGACCGGCGCGGGCACGCCCGCGGCGACCGCGAGGTAGGTGACCAGGGCGGGGCCGGTCGTCGCGCCGAACCCGAACACGATCGCCCCGGCCAGGCCACGGCGCTTCAGGTGGAACGGCTCGACGTTGTACAGCACGTGCGCGAGCACGGTGCCGAGCGCGGCGGCGGCGAGTTGCGGCCTGCCGAGCAGCACCGAGACCGCGCCGGTGAGAACCACTCCCGCCGCCGTTTCCGCGGCCGAAAGAATCAGGAGGCCGTTTCCGCCGAAATGTCTCGTGGCGACCGCGAGATACCCTTTCTCGCGATGCCCGCTGTCCAATTCCACATCGACGGCGACATTGAACGCGAGCGGTCCCACGATCAGCAGCACATTCGCCACGGCCACGGTGAGTACCGGCCAGGAGAGCAGCTGACCGGGCGCGGAAACCGCGAAGCACGCGCCCATCAGCGCGTAGCCGAGGTAGCTGATCGGCAACGGGAACTGCAGGCGGTGCACGAAAACGAGGTCCTGCCACAGGCCGCGGGTCGCCTTCTCCAGCATCACGCGACCACCCGCATCCGCAGCCGGTTCGACGGTGCCATCGCGTGCCCCCGCAACGCCGGTTTCCCGGCGCGCGGGTTGACACAGCGCAGCGTGCGCCGCCGCAGCACGGCGGCCGTGATCATCCGGATCTCCAGCTGCCCGAGCTGGCTGCCCAGGCAGAACCGGGTGCCGCCGCCGAAGGGAAGGTAGCCGGCCGGGGTTCCCTTGCGGCCGAGGAACCTGTGCGGGTCGAACCGCCGTGGCTGCGGGAAAACGTCCGAGCGGTGGTGCGCGAGGTAGATCGCCGGGGTCACCACCGTGCCGGCCGGGCAGCGGTGCCCGAGCAGCTCGGTCTCCTCGGTCAGCATGCGGTTCCCGGCGACCTCGACCGGCGGCGAGAGCCGCAGCACCTCCTGGATCACGGCCTGCAGCAACGGAACCTCGGCCGGATCGCTCGCGTTCCCGGCAGTGTCCAGTTCGGACAGTACGCCCTCGCGCAGCCGCGGGTTTTCGGTGAGCTGGAACAGGGTCCACGCGGTCGCCGAGGCCGTGGTCTCGTGCCCGGCGAACAGCAGTGACACGATCTGGTCGCGCAGTTCGCCGTCGTCGATCCGGCCGATCGGATTGTCCGGGGCGAGCATGAGCGCGACCAGGCTGTGCGGGTCCGAAGTGGACTTCGCGAGCCTGACCAGCGCGCGGTCCAGATCTTCCCCGGACTCGGGCAGGCTGCCGCGCAGGACTCGGTAGGCGAGCGTGCGGCGGCGCGAGCCGAGCGCGCGGTCTATCCAGCGGGTGAACGCGGCCAGCACCGTGCGGTCGGCGCTGCCGACGATGATCCGCGCGACGATGTCGAGCGCGACCTGGCGGGTCCAGTCCGCGAGCGCGAAAGTCTTGCCGGGCACCAGTTTCCCGACCGCGTCGTCGACGACCTCGGTGATCATCCCGTGGTAGCGCGCGAGGTTGCGGCCGCGCAGCGGGGTGCCGAGCACCCGCCGGTACGCGGCATGCCGTTCGCCGTCGGCCCACAGCAGGGACTTCGGCCCGAGCAGCGGGCCGAGCGACCGGCTGCCGGGATGGCGCAGTCCCCGGTCTGCCCGGAAGATTTCGTCCAGCGCCTGGGGTTCCCACACCATCAGGCGGCCGGGCCGGATGGGCAGCACCCCGTTCGGCAGATCGGCGTGCGCGTCGAGGAAAGGCAGCGTGCGGAAGGCGAGTTCGAATTCCGTGCGGTTCATCAGGCCGTCCGTTCGGTGCGCTCGTCCTGCCGCGCGAGGCGGGCCGCCACTCGCGGATGCGTGCCGGCCACGTGCAGGGCCGCGATGGTCTCGGCCCGGATGATGCGACCCGGGGTGTACAGATCCTTGTCGTGCCAGAGCGGTGGTGACGGGTTGTCCCCGGAATCGAGCAGGTAGGAGCAGCCGCGCGCGGCCGCCTGCTCGATCGCCGGATCCGGCCGGACCGCCTTGGCGCGCAACAGGATCTGCACGGCGTACGCGGTCTCCTCACTGGTGCCGTCCCAGAATCCCCAGGAACCGTTGGCGTGCTGGGTGTCGAGCACCCACCGCACGGCTTTCCGTGCCGCAGCCGTGCTTTCGCCGTAGCTCGCGAGCGCCACGACGCAAGTCTCGGTCGCGTAGTACGGCGACGCATGCCACTTGTCGGTCCAGCTGCCGTCCTCGTGCTGCCTGCCGCACAGCCATTCCGTGAGGCCGACCATCGTGTCGGCGACGCGGCGGCCCCCGCCCGGGTCTGCCGCGAGCGCTTGCAGGACATGGGCGTTCGTCGTCACCGACGGGGTGCGCTCGTCTGGGAAGGTGGCGAAGTGCTCGTCCACCTGGTACTCCCAGAGGGAGTCCAGCGGGTAGGCCGCGCCGAGGTTCGCCAGCGCGTGCAGGGCCGTCGAGGTGTCGTCGGCGTCGGGCGGAAGGCCCGCGCCACCGGCCACGCCGGACTCGGTGAACGCCGCGCGCAGTCCCTCGACGAGCTCCGGCGGGACGGTGACGGGCAGGCCGATGTCGGTGAACGTGGTCAGCACCCACGCGCGCTCGAACACATCGAGCGGCGCGGCGACCGGCACCGGGCCGCCGTGGCGTGCCTGCAGGTGTTCCAGGTACCGTACGCCGGGATGCGGATTTCCTTGTGCCGCTTCGGTTCCGAACCAGGCGGCGGTCGCGGCGGGGGAGCAGCCGACACCGTACCGCCCGGCCCGCACGAACGGCGCGCCCTGTGCCACCGGGCCGAGCATTTCCAAGGAGTGCCAGAGCTTTTCGGGCAGTGCGGCACCGTGCTCGACCGCTTCCCGAAGCTGTATCAGGATTTCCGGATACGTGCCGGAGGGACAGGATAGCCGTCGCCCGTAACGCCAGAAACCCAATCCTGGCAACGGTTTCGTCTCGAGTGCGGCGAGTTTGGTGTTGAGCTCGGCCACCAGCCAGGGAACCAGGATCTCGATGGCCACCGTGTCCGGCAGCGAGATCTCCGGTTCCAGCATCCGGGACAACGCGTGCAGTCCGCGGTGGACCGCTTGTCCCACTTGGGGATCCGCCGCCCTGGCCAGCTCGGCGAACAGCGCGTCGACCGCCGACAACGTCGGCAGCAGGGCGTATTCGCCCGGCCCGCCCCAGTTTCCGGCTGGTTCCTGTGCGCGAAGGAGGAAGCGAATTCTCCCTTCGTGGCCGGCCAGCCGGGGTGCCAGCGCGGCCACCCTGGCCGTTTCGTAGAGTGAGGGGGAGAAATCCCCGAAGGAGTCCGCCGTCATTTCGGCGAGGAGTTGCTGAGCCTGATCCGCCAAATTCATCTGAGTCCCCCGGAATCGCGGCGGCGAACATGTGACGAACCCCGCCGCGGACTTGCGGCTGCTGTGACAGGGAGATACCCAAAGTATCACCACAAGCTGCCAATAAGGCGGGGTTTCGTCCTACCGGCCCAGCGATTTGGTTCCGTCGGGGGGTTGCCTGGCCGCCGGCCGTCGCGGGATGAATCCGGCGCCCCAGTACGTTCATCCTCAAGAAGGACAGTTTCACGGCACGCAGGAGGCTAAGGTGTTCGATCCGGAGGAGCTCTACGAGGTGGACTCCGAGCTTCCCGAACTCACCGGCGCGGTGCTGCTGCATCAGCTCGACGGGTTCGTGGATGCCGGCATGGCGGGCAAGTCCGTCACCGAGCACCTCGAAACCCGCCTGGAACACACCGTCGTCGGCCGGTTCGACGTGGACCGCCTGGTCGACTACCGGGCCCGCCGCCCGATGATGACGTTCGCCTCGGACCACTGGGAGACCTACGACGCTCCAGAGTTGTCGCTGCGCCTGTTCCACGACGAGGCGGGCACGCCGTTCCTGCTGCTCACCGGTCCCGAGCCGGATCACGAGTGGGAGCGCTACGCGTCCGCGGTGCGGAGCCTCGTGGAACGGTGGCAGCTGCGGATGGTGGTGCACTTCCACGGGATCCCGATGGGCGCCCCGCACACCCGGCCGCTGGGCGTCACGGCGCACGCGACCCGCGCGGAACTGATCGGCGACTACCAGGCGGTGTTCAACCGGCTGCAGGTGCCGGGCAGCGCGGCCTCGCTGGTGGAGCTGCGGCTCGGTGAGTCCGGCCACGACGCGGGCGGGTTCGCCGCGCACGTGCCGCATTACCTCGCGCAGTCACGCTATCCCGCCGCGGGCCTGACCCTGCTGGGCTCGATTTCGCGGATGACCGGCCTGTCCATCCCGGACGAGGCGCTGGTCGAGTCGGCGCGCCGCACCGACGCCGAGATCGCGCGCCAGGTGGCGGAGTCGAGCGAGGTCGCCGAGGTGGTGGAGGCGCTGGAACGGCAGTACGACGCGTTCGTCGACGCCATGGACAAGAAGAACCTGCTCGCCGAGGAGGTCACGCAGATGCCGACGGCCGAGGAGCTGGGCGCCGAGTTCGAGCGTTTCCTCGCCGAGCAACAGGAGCGTGGCGAGTAGCGAGCGTCGGACTCGGCGTCTCCGACGTCGGACTCGGCGTCTCGGGTGTCGGACTCGCGGTCAGAGGCCCGTGCGCAGGGTGGTGACCCGGTTGACCGACGCGGTGAAGTCGGCCTGGTCCAGCTGGCCGGACTGGACCGCGCTGACGAGAGCGTCGGACGCCGCGTCGCCCTGGGTGGCGTCGCGCGCCGAGCACAGGATGAGGTCCATACCGGCCGCGGCGGCCGACACCGCGCGCTGCCCCGTCGTGCCCTGCAGCGCACCGGCTTCCAGCGCGTCGGTGATCGTCACGCCCGCGAAACCCAGCCGCTGCCGCAGTTCCTGCCGCACGACCGGGCCCGACAAGCCCGCCGGGTGGCTCGCGTCGAGCGCCGGGTACGTCGCCCACGACACCATCACGAGCTTGACCCCGGCGGAAAACGCCGCCGGGTAAGGCGCTTCGTCGACATCCCGCAGCGTCGGCAGCGGCACGTCGAGGGTCACCGGGGCGGCATCGGTGTTCTGGTCCCGGGTCGCCGAGCCGAGGCCGGGGAAGTGCTTGGCCGTCGCCGCCACCCCGGTCCGCTGCTGCGCGCCGATGAACGCCTGGCCCAGCCGCGCGGCCACCGCCGGGTCCTTGCTGTACGAGCGGCCGAAGTGGTCCAGGAAATCACCGTCGGCGCGGTACACGTCCAGCACCGGCGCGAGGTTGACGT
This sequence comes from Amycolatopsis sp. GM8, assembly GCF_021653975.1. GTDB lineage: Bacteria > Actinomycetota > Actinomycetes > Mycobacteriales > Pseudonocardiaceae > Amycolatopsis_E. The sequence goes on from NZ_JAJKFK010000006.1 coordinate 225,311, forward strand.
TCATCCCGACACCGGCGAGGTTCTGCCCCGCGCCCGTACCGGCCTGGGTCGCGGCCGCGACCGGATCGGCCGCCTGCCCGACCTGCTTCTCCGACAGCGTGGGCTCGCCGGGCAGCCGCCGCACCTGGCCGCCTTCCTGGTCGGTCATCAGCAGCAGCGGCGCCTTGACCGGGCTCTGCGCGTTCGCGTCGTCGAGTTGCCGGATCACGGCGGAGATCTGGGCGGTGCCGGAGATGTTCTCCCCGAAGAAGATCACGCCGGCGGCCTCGCCGGCGCGGATGCGGTCGAGCAGGCTCTGCGGCGGCGTGAGCCCCGGGTACGAGTAGATGACGCGCTGACCGGCCTCCTGGCGCGGCGAAAGTCCTTGCGCGTGCGACGTTCCGCTCAGTGCGAACACCCCGCCCAGCGCGATGGCCAGCATGAGCTGCAGCGAACGGCCAGGAATTCGCATGGCACCCCCCGAAGATCGGCGGCCGTCACCTTACACCGGCGGTGTGACCGGCGCGAGCCCCGCGGTCCGGACCACTGCCCGCCCAGGTGCGACCGAACGAAGCGCGGGGCGAATGTCGTTGCCAGCCAAGGGAAGGAGCGCCGGTCTTGGCGAACGACACCCACGCACCACGGATTTTCCGGCCCAGTTCCGACATTTCGTCCCAATCGGCGCCACCCAGCATGGGCGCGGACATCCAGGAATCCCGGTCGCCCAGCAGGAACGGCAGCTCGATGCAGTGGCACGCGCCGAAGCCCGACGCGGGCGCCGCCCAGTCGAACCGGTAGGTGAACACCCGGCCGCCCGCGGCGGCGAGCGCGTCCGCGAACCGCCGCGACGGCGAGTCGAACATCCAGCGGGTGATAGCGGTCTTCGTCGCGGTCATCCCGGCGCGGCCGAAGGGAATCGCTTCGAGCTGGGCGATTCCGGGCTTGCCGTTGAGGAATGTGTTCATCTCCTCCTTGGCGGTGCCGACGATGACGTCGACCTCGCGGGCCCGGCGCACGGCGGTGGGCAGCCAGCCCGCGACCGTGGGCAGTGGATCGGTTTCCGCGACGGGACAGAAGGGCGGCACCGAGTACAGCCCGCCGGGCCCGGCCGCACGCACGAGTGTTTTCTCTTGCGCGGCAAGGATTTCCGCGATGCTCGCGGTACGCGGGTCGGTGCCGAGGGCGGCGGTGAACAGCCGGGCGACGCGGGCCGCGCGGGCCGGTTTCGCGATCTTCATCGCCATCGGCGTGCTCTGCAGGATCGCCCGGCGGAACAGCCCGTCCGCGGCGGGCGCGGCCATCAGGCAGGCGATCGAATGCGCGCCCGCGGACTGCCCGAACACCGTGACCTGGTCCGGATCTCCGCCGAACGCGGCGATGTTGTCCCGCACCCAGCGCAGCGCGGCGATCTGGTCGAGCAGCCCCAGGTTGCCGGGAGAAACGCCGTCGAGCGTGAGGTAGCCCAGCGCGCCGAGCCGGTAGTTCACCCCGACGACCACGACGTCACCCTCGGCCGCGAGCCGCTGCCCGTCGTAGATGTCGAGCGAACCGGCGCCGGTGACGTACGAGCCGCCGGGCAGCCATACCAGCACCGGCCGCTTCCCATCGTCCGCGCCGGGGGTGACGATCGTCAGGTTCAGGCAGTCCTCACCCTGGCGCTCCACGCGGGGCAGGCCCATCACCGCACCGACGCGGGCCGGCGGCTGCGGGCTCATCTCGCCGTGCTCGGTCGCGTCGCGCACCCCGGCCCACGGCTCGGCGGGCTCCGGCGGCGCGAACCGGCCGGCGCGGGCGTAGGGGACGCCGCGGAACACGGTCAGCCCGGACGGCATGGTCAGTCCGCGGAGCTCACCACTGCTGATCCTCACCACGTCAACACTCTAGATCGCCCCGGGTTGACCGGGCTGGCACGCTGGACCGAGACGAGGAGGGGCGATGACCGGCACGATCGAGACCCCGGCGGGGACGAAACTCGAGTATTCGTCGGGCTTCGGCAACGAACATCACAGCGAGGCCGTGCCGGGCGCCCTGCCCGCCGGGCGCAACTCGCCGCAGCGCGCGCCGCTCGGCCTGTACGCCGAGCAGCACAGCGCGACCGCGTTCACCGAACCTCGCGCGCACAACCGCCGCAGCTGGGTGTACCGGATCCGCCCGTCGGCCGCGCACCCGCCGTTCCGGCCGTACCACGGCGGGCTGCTGCGCAGCGCGCCGATCGAGGACGGGGTGGCGGACCCGAACCGGCTGCGCTGGAACGCGCCGCCGCTGCCGGAGTCGCCGACCGATTTCGTCGACGGCCTGTACACGGTGGGCGCCAACGGAAACGTCCTGCAGCGCACCGGGATCGCCGTCCACTGGTACCTCGCCACGAAGTCGATGGAAGACCGCTACTTCGCCGACGCCGACGGCGAGCTGCTGCTCGTCCCGCAGCTGGGCGGGCTGCTGCTGGCCACCGAGTATGGCAGGCTGCGCGTGGACCCGGGTGAGGTCGCGGTGATCGGCCGCGGCGTGCGGTTCCGCGTCGCGCTGCTGGACGAGCAGGCCCGCGGGTACGTCTGCGAGAACTACGGCCAGGCGTTCACCCTGCCGGAGCTGGGGCCGATCGGGGCGAACGGGCTCGCCAACGCGCGTGACTTCCTGTACCCGGTTGCCGCGTTCGAGGACCGCGAGGAGCCGGTGCAGGTCGTGCAGAAGTTCGGTGGCCGCTTGTGGGCCGCGGACTACGATCACTCGCCGCTGGATGTCGTGGCGTGGCACGGAAATCACGCCGCGTACAAGTACGACACCGCGCGGTTCAACGTCATGGGCACGGTCAGCTTCGACCACCCGGACCCGTCGATCTACACTGTGCTGACCTCGCCGACGGACACCCCGGGCCAGGCGAACGCCGACTTCGTGATCTTCGCGCCGCGCTGGCTGGTCGGCGAGGACACCTTCCGGCCGCCCTGGTACCACCGCAACGTGATGAGCGAGTTCATGGGCCTGGTCAAGGGTGTCTACGACGCGAAGGCGGAGGGCTTCGTGCCGGGCGGGGCGAGCCTGCACAACATGTGGTCCGCGCACGGCCCGGACGCCGAGACGTTCGAGAAGGCCAGCGCGCAGGAGCTGGCGCCGCAGAAGATCGAGGACACGCTGGCCTTCATGTTCGAGACCCGCTGGCCCCTGGTCACCACGGAAGCCGCGCGTTCGGCCGCGCAGCCCCACTACGACGACGTATGGCGCGGCCTCCGCCGCACCTTCACCGGCTAGCCCCGGCGTGTTTGCCCCTCACGTCGGCGTGTTTGCTCGCGGCGTCGGTGAGTTTGCCGCTCCCGTCGCCGGGTTGCGCGCAGCGGGCCAACTCAGCGACGTGGCGGGCCAACACGGCGTCAGATCTGCAGCAGGATGCGGTCCAGGGCACCGAGCCGGCGCTGGGCGCTGGCCAGGCTGTACAGGATGTGCGGGTCGGCCTTGTCGATCAGCGCGGTGATGCCCTCGTCGGCGAGGTCGGGGCGGCCACCGAGCTGGGGGTACGCCGCCAGGTCCAGCAGGGTCTGCTCGATCGTGGTCACCCAGCCGGCGCCGAGCGAGCAGGTGTACCGCTCGATCTTCAGCCGGCGCGCGTCCCGGCGGACGAACGACACCGTGGCCGGGCGGTCGACCAGCCGCAGCGACGGGCGGTTGCGGGTGGTGGCGACGACCCCGACGCCCGGCGAGTCCTCGAAGGCGCCGTGCGCCTGCGCCGCCGACAGGCCCATCAGCGCGACCGAGCGCGGCCCGTCGTCCGCGGCGGCGATGCCCCACGCCGCCGCTTCGAGGTCCGGCTGCCAGCCCTGGCCGATCTTGTCGCTGGCCACGAGCGCGTAGTAGCCGGGCGTCAGCCGGTGCAGCACGCCGCCTGCGACCAGGCGGGCCAGCCCCGCGTGCACCGGTGCGCCGTCGTCGTCCTCCTGTGCGGGCACTACCCGGACCGCCCGGCGCAGGAGGGCGGGCAGCAGGTCAACCATCACTTCTCGTGCCATGTCCATCACCCTCGGTTGAGGTTACGGACGGGCCGGCGACGCTGACAAGTCATCGGATGGACGAACTTGCCGTCACTTCCCGCTGTCACAGCACGGTTTTCGCCACCCACCAAGTCCACAGTGGAGCGATCGGGCGGCACGGGCCGGGTCCGCCTGCGGATCGGGATAGGGGCCTTTAGGCCCTAACCGGGAGCGGGCCCGAAACGCGATTCTCGACGGGGAGGGTGTGCCTGGAAGCGGAAGAGGGTGTTTCTGAGGTGGAGAAGACGGCGTACGAGCCCGGCACCCCGTGCTGGGTCGACCTGGCCACATCCGACGTCGAGGGGGCGTCGCGGTTCTACGCGGAGCTGTTCGGCTGGGAGGTGATCGACCAGGGCGAGCAGTACGGCGGGTACCGGATGGCCCAGCTGCGGGGCAAGGCGGTGGCGGGCATCGCGCCGCTGCCGCGGCCCGGCATGCCGCCGGCCTGGAACAACTACGTGTCGGTCACCGACGCCGACGTGACCACGAAGGCGGTCACCGCCGCCGGGGGACAGGTGCTGATGGAGCCCATGGAGGTTCCCGGCACGGGCCGGACGGCGATGTACGCCGACCCGGGCGGCGCCGCGTTCGGCGTGTGGCAGGCCGGTCCGTTCATCGGTGCCGCGCTGGTCGACGAGCCCGGCTCGCTGGACTGGAACGAGCTGGTCACCCGGCATCCGGACGCGGCGGCGAGCTTCTACCACGCGGTTTTCGGGTGGGACGCCAGCCGGCAGCCGATGGGCGACACCGAGTACACGATCTGGCAGATCGGCGAGGCGGGCGTGGCCGGCATGTTCCCGATGGGCGACCAGTTCCCGGCCGACATGCCGCCGTTCTGGCTCCCGTACTTCGCGGTCTCCGACGCCGATGCCACCGCCGCGGCCACGTCGCGGCTCGGTGGCCGGGTGATGATGGAGCCGGCGGACATGGAGGTGGGCCGGTTCGCCGTGCTGGGCGACCCGGCCGGTGCGTCGTTCGGGGTGATCAGGCTGAACCCGACGGCCGCCCCTTGACCGTGAGTGATGAGTCGAGGGGTGACGCGGTGGCGGCGGCGCCGCAGGCCGAGTCCCGGCTGGACCGGATCGCGCGTGACGCCGCCACCGGCGACCCCGAGCTCGTCGCCAGGCTGCTGGCGGAGATCGCGCCGCTGCTCGTCCGGTACTGCCGGGCGCGGCTGGGGCGGCGCGGCACCTCGTACCGGGAGGCCGACGAGGTCGCCGCGGACGCCGGGCGCGCGGTGCTCGCGGCCGTGCCCGGCTATCACGGCGGCCCGTTCCTGCGGCTGCTGTACGACGTCCTGACCCGGACGGTCGAGGAGCTCGCACCGAGCGGGCTGCCGGCGACCGGGTCCGATCTCACCGGGCTGCTGCCGACGCTGCCCCCGCTGGACCGGGACATCGTGCTGCTGCGCGTGGCCACCGGGCTGTCGGCCGACGAGACCGCGTCGGTGCTCGGGCTCAGTCTCGGGCAGGTGCGGGTGGCGCAGCACCGCGCGCTGAGCAAGCTGCGCGCGATGCTGTGATCACGGCTTGCCGATCTCTTCGTCCGCCGGGTCGTAGGGCAGGAACGAGGTGCCGAGCTTGGCGTGCCAGCCGACGGTGAGCAGTTCACCCTCCGCACCCGTGGGATTCTGCGGGAGGAACCCGATGTCGGCGGGCGTGCCGAAGGCGACGGTGAGGAACCGGGCAGGTTCTTGGACTCCGCTCATCGGCCCAGCGCCTCCCGGACCGCCTGCTCACCGAGCACCGGGTCGTTCGACGGGCCCTCGTCCGGGACCGCGCGCGGCGCGAGCTTCGGGGTCGCCGGGAACGCGGGGTCGGCCGGGGCCGCCGTGTGGTACTCGGGGTAGCGGGCCTGGTAGTCGATCATGGCCTGGACGATCTCCGGCTCGGAGAACCGCGGGCCCCAGAACTGCGCCGACACCGGCAGCCCTCCCGCGGAGCCCGCCGGGAAGCTGACCATCGGCCAGCCCAGCGCGTTCGGCACCTGGTAGTAGGCGCGGAACACCGGGAACCCGGTGCCGCCACTGCGCTTGCCGATCACGTCGCCGAGGGTGAACACGAGCATGAAGTCCACACCCGAGTCCCGCAATGCCTTGGTGTAGTTGGCGATCAGCTTCCGGCGCCGCTGCTCGCCCTCGTATCGCACGGATGCCGGGATCCCGCCGTTGAACCGGTTCGCGGCGGCGAAGCTCGCCGTGGTCTCGCCGGGCGCGCGCCGGCCGTACTGGTTCGTGAGCGTGGCGATCGCGTCCGCCGACGGGATGCCGCTCGCGCAGAAGTCCGCGATCGCGTCGACGTACCGGACCTCGTACCGGTTCGCGTTGACCACCGCCGCCGACGGGGACACCGGTGAACCGTCCACTGTGGCCAGTACATCGGCCGAGGAGTAGTACGGATTCTGTGCCGGGTCGGTCATGTCGAGGCCGGGGAACTGGATCACCTTCGCGCCGAGACCGGTCAGCTGGGACACCAGCCGGTCGAACACCTGCCGGTGCCCGGCGCCGTAGACCGACTGCGGCGCGACGCCTGTCTTGATGCTGCCGCCGACGTTCATCCAGTCCGTCTGCGGGATGCCGATCGTCAAGCCCTGCAAGGGTTTCCGGCTCGTTCGCGGGACGAGCGGGAGCGCCGGGAACGGGTTCGGCGCGGACAGCGTCTGCGGGTCGTTGACCCCGTCCGGGCCGAGGATCGTGCTCAGGATCAGCGCCGAGTCGCGCGCCGACCGGGAGATCGGGCCGAGCACGTCGTAGCCGGGGGAGAGCGGCATCAGCCCGGCGATCGACACCGTGCCGAGGGAAGGCTTGATGCCGCTCGCGCCGTTGGCCGCCGACGGGCAGATGATGCTCCCGCCGGTCTCCTCGCCGATGCACGCCGCGGCGAGCCGGGCCACGGGTGCGACTCCCGAGCCCTGGCTGGAGCCGCCGGGCACGTAATCGGGGTTCCAGGCATTCCCGGCGAACGTGCCGGTGATCGAACCCGAGAACGCCGAGCAGATCGTGCTGCCCAGCAGGACGACCCCGGCGGCACGCAGCCGGCCGACCGCGGTGGCGTCCTGGAGCGCGAGGTTGCCCGCGAACGCGGGGCTGCCATCCTGCGCCGCGAGTCCCTTGATCCCGACGGAATCCTTGATGCCCATGGGAATCCCGCACAGCGGCGAGATCGCGTCGCCGTGGCGGCGGTAGGCGTTCAGCTGCTGGTCGGCCGCCCGTGCGGCGGCCAGCGCGCCGGCGGCGTCGATCCGCACGAACGCGTTGTACCCGCCGTTGTCGCCGTAGACCTCGAACGGGCCGTTGAGCCGCGCGATGCGGTCCAGGTAGGCGCGGGTGAGCTCGACACTCGAGGTCCGGCCGGTGCGCAGCATCGCGGCCAGCTCGGTGATCTCGTAGTCGACCAGCCGGGGCCGGTGCGGGATCTGGCCGGGGGCGGGCAGGAACGACGGGTCGGCGGCGGCCGTGCCACCGGGGGCCAGGGTCAGTGCGGTGCCGGCCACGGCCGTGCCGAGCACGGCCCGCCGGGTCAGTCTCGCGGATTCCACCAGAACGCCTCATTTCACTCCGGGACGCGGGGAAAAACAGGCCGAACGCTAAGCGGAATTCATTACGGCCACGTTTCTCCCGCTTACGATCAGATTTCCGGATCGGTCATGATCGTTACGCCGTTCGGCCGAATCTTGTTTTGCTGCAAGGATCCGGCGTAGGGTGGCGGTCGGATGATGAAGATCGCCATTGTTTCCCGGCAACCATTTCTCCCGTTCCCCCGTTGTTTCGGACAGGAGTGCTGATGCGTCGATTAGTGCTGCCCGGAGTGCTGCTTTCGGCACTGCTGGGGCTCGCCGTCGTGCAGCCCGCGCGGGCGGCCGAGCCGTGGTCGGTCACGCCCGTCGCGGGCGGGTACCGGGTCACGCTGAACCTCGCGGCGCCGCTCGAGACGCGGGACGCGCTGCCGGAACTGGCGATCGACGGCGTCTCGGCCGGGTTCGCCCAGGAGTCGCCGGACGGGCGCGCGCTGACGGTCGTCACGACCGATCCCGCCGCGGCCGACCCGGCATCGGTGCAGGTCGCGTGGAACGGCGAAGTGCCGGGCACGCAGCCGGCCACGACGTCGCGCGGCGGCGGGAAGCCGCGGCCGGGCACCCCGGTGCCGGCCGACCCGTCCGCACCGGGCCGGTTCCCGGTGAGCCGCGCGGACTACGACTTCGGCGACAGCGCGGTCACCCTGCCCGGTCTCGGCGGCCGGGTCGCGGAGGAGCGTGCCGCCGTCTGGGTGCCGTCCGCGCCCGGGCCGCGCCCGGTGGTGCTTTTCTTGCACGGCAGGCATTCCGCGTGCTGGAACCCCGAGACGAGGGCGACCGACAACACACATTGGCCGTGTATCACCGGTTTCCAGCCGATCCCTAGCTTCCACGGCTACGACCAGTCCGCGCAGGTGCTCGCGAGCCACGGCTACGTCGTCGTGTCGATCAGCGCCGACGGCATCAACGCGCAGGACAACCCGTACAGCGACGACGCGGGCACGACAGCGCGCGGCCAGCTCGTGCTCGACCATCTCGACCTGCTGGCGAAGGCGAACCTCGGGATCGCGCCCGGGATGAGCAAGCTGTTGCGCGGCAAGCTCGACCTCGGCGACGTCGGCCTGATGGGGCACTCGCGCGGCGGCGAAGGGGTGGTGAAGGCCGCGCTGCTGAACGCGGCGCGCCCGCATCCGTACGGCGTCCGGGCGGTGCTGCCGCTCGCGCCCATCGACTTCGGCCGCGAGACGCTGCCGGACGTGCCGATGGCCGTGATTCTCCCGTACTGCGACGGGGATGTGTCCAACCAGCAGGGCCAGCACTTCTACGACGACTCGCGCTACGCCGACACCGATGACGGCGTGATGCGCTCGTCGGTCATGGTGCTGGGCGCGGACCACAACTTCTTCAACACCGAGTGGACGCCGGGTGTCGCGGTCGCCCCGGCGAACGACGACTGGTCGAACCAGAGCGACCCGACGTGCGGCACCGCCTCACCGACCACGACCCGGCTGGCCGCGGCCGACCAGTACCAGGTCGGCGTCGACTACATCGCGGGCTTCTTCCGGCTGGTGATGGGGCACGAGACCGCGTTCTCGCCGATGTTCGGCGGTGGCACCGCGACCGTCGGCGCGGCCACCGTGCTGCAGGAGAGCCAGTCCCCGCGGCGCTTGGACGTGGCGCCGTTGCAGGGCCCGGCGTCCGGCGTGCACACGCCGTTCGGCGAGTACTGCGCGAGCATGGCCGGAAGGTCGCCGCAGAGCGGGCTGCCCTCGTGCACACAGTCCACGTCCACCGCGCGCTTCCCGTCGTTCACCGCGGCCAACTACGGGCCGAACGTGACCGCCACCCCGTTGCTGCACCTGAGCTGGACCGCGCCGCGGTCGATGACCATCGATGTCCCAAGAGGACAGTCCGATGTGGCCGGTTACGACGCGCTGACCGTCCGGGCCGCGCTCGACGACGTGAGTGCCTCGGCGGACCTGACGCTGACCGTGGTGGACGGCTTCGGCCGCAGCCAGTCGGTGGCGGTGTCGGAACTCGGCGGCGCGCTGGATCCCCTGCCCGGCACCGCGACCGCGCTGCTGCCGAAGACCTGGCTGCTGACCGTGCGCTGGCCGCTCTCGCAGCTGAAGCGGGTGAACACGCACGACATCCGGAAGATCGTGGTGTCCACGGCGAGCCCGGCGGGCGGGGTCTTCCTGTCCGACCTGGCGTTCCAGAGCTTCGCGGTGGGCGCGGGCGGGCCGAGCCGGCTGCCGCAGGTGTCCATCGCGGACGCGGCGGCCGGTGAACACGACGGCACCGCGACGGTGACGCTGCGGCTTTCGGATCGCAGCCGGGAGCCGGTGGTCGTGAACGTGCAGGCGCTGGCCGGGACCGGCACGCAGGTCGTGAACGGCGCGCAACAGGTCGTCATCCCGCCGGGGCGGACGAGCGCGCAGGTCCGGATCCCTGTGGTCGACGACGCGGTCACCGAGCCGGCGGCCGACACTGTGTACAAAGTGTTCGCCGTGGACCCGGTGAACGCCGTGGTGGGCCAGAACTTCGCCCACCTCACCGTGCGCGACGACGAGGCACCCGCGGCCTAGCGCCGGTTGTGCGGGCCGGCCGGGAGGGCTCCCGGCCGGCCCGCAATACGCTGCGTACATGAGGCCCGTGGCCGATCAGGATCCGCCGAATCGACTAATTCGATTACATATAGGCACCAATGTCGCCGCAAACTGGGCTCAGTCCCTAGCGCGATCGGGTGAGTCGACGATTGTTGCGGGCACAGTTTGGTTTCGCGGGGAGGGTGGGGTTGTGGCGAGCCGAGGCAAGTCGAAGGGCCGCGGATGACCGCGATTCTCACCAGCAGGCCGGTCCGGGAAGCGAGTGCGCTCGCGCGGACCACGCCGGGGGTGCTGACCGCGCTCGCGCTGCTCCTCGTCGTGGTCGCGTTGCTGGCCGGGTTGTTCACCTCACTGAGCGTGCTCGCGCGGGGGAGGGCGATCGACGATCTCGCGACCCGTAGCGGCCCGCTCACCGCGGCCGCGCAGGAGATCTACCGTTCGCTGTCGGACGCCGACGCGACCGCCACCGGCGCCTTCCTCACCGGCGGGCTCGAACCCGTCGCGACCCGCCAGCGCTACGAGGCGGACGTCGCGCAGGCGGGCAACGCGCTCGCGATCGCCATCGCGGCACGGGATCCGGCGGACGTCACGGCGCAGGACAGCCCGCTGGGCACCCTCGCCCGGCAGTTGCCGGTCTACACCGGACTGGTCGAGACGGCGCGTGCCGACAACCGGCAGGGCCTGCCGCTCGGCGCCGCCTACCAGCGCGAAGCGTCGAACCTCATGCGCACCCAGCTGCTGCCCGCGGCACAGACGCTCTACCGCGGTGAGGCCGACCAGCTCGCGGCCGACCAGGACAGCGCGACCGCCGTGCCGTGGGCGGAGATCCTGCTGGCGCTCATCGTGATCGCGCTTCTCGTTGTCGCACAAGGGTTCCTGCGGCGGCGCACGAACCGGGTGTTCAACGCCGGGCTGCTGGTCGCCAGCGCGGCCGCGGTCGTGTCCCTGGTGTGGGTGCTGGTCGCGACGGTGTCCGCGACGAACAACACCTCCGACAGCCGCACGAACGGTTCCGGGCAGGTGGATGTGCTGGCACAGGCCAGGATCGCGACGCTGAACGCCCGCGCGGACGAGACGCTGACGCTCGTCGCGCGCGGCGCTGGAAGCGCTTACCAGGATGACTACGTGAAGGTCACCGGGCAGCTGACCGGCCTGCTCGACCGGGCCGGCGCGCTGGCCACCGATCCCGAGGTGGACCGCGACGTCCAGGCCGCCAAGGCGGACGCGCAGACGTGGGCCGGGGCGCACGCGGGCATCCGCGCCGCCGACGACCAGGGCGACTACGTGACCGCCGTGCAGCGCGCCACGGACGCCGGACCCGCCGGCGCGGCCGGCGTCTTCGACCGGCTCGACCGGGATCTGCAGGGCGCCATCGACCGCACCCGCGACACGTTCGGCGCCGAGGTGAACGACGCCAGCCGCAGCCTCGCCGGTGCGATGGCCGCGGTGACGGTGCTCGCGGTCGTCGTCGCGGCTGGCTCCGCGCTGGGCATCTGGCGACGGCTGAGGGACTACCGATGAAACGTCTGCTTGCCCTGGCACTCGCCGCGCTGGTCCTCAGCGGCTGCGCCGTGTCCACGACGACGTCCGTGCCGACCGTGCCCGCGCAGGTGCCGACGCCCGGCGGTGCCGCCACCGCCGCGGCCGGTGCGCCGCCCGCCGCCGAGCAGTGCCCCGACCTGCTCGCCAGCCCGCGCCCGCTCACCCCGATGCCCGCGCCGGGCCAGATGCCGGCCGGGTCGACGATGGCCAAGATCGCCCAGCGCGGCAAGCTCGTCGTCGGTGTCGACCAGAACACCCTCAACATGGGTTTCCGCGACCCGTTCAGCGGGCAGATCCAGGGCTTCGACATCGACATGGCGCGCGCGGTCGCGCAGGCGCTGTTCGGCAACCCGGACGCGATCCAGTTGCGGGCGCTCACCTCGGACCAGCGGATCCCCGCGCTGCAGCACGGTGACGTGGACATGGTGGTGCGCACCATGACGATCACCTGCGACCGCCGCCAGCAGGTGACGTTCTCCTCGGAGTATTACGAGGCGCAGCAACGGATCCTGGTCAAGAAGAACTCCGGGATCAGCGGGCCGGATCAGCTCGCCGGGAAACGGGTGTGCGCCACGAAGGGCTCGACGTCGCTCGCCACCCTGCAGGCGTTGCCGCAGAAGCCGGTGACGGTTTCGGTCGCGGACTGGACCGACTGCCTCGTGCTGCTGCAGCAGGGCCAGCTGGACGCTGTGTCGACCGACGACGTGATCCTCGCCGGGATGGCCGCACAGGACCGCTACACCGAGGTCGTCGGCGCGTCACTGGCGGCGGAGCCGTACGGGATCGCGCTGCCGAAGGGCGACGTCGAGATGGCGCGGTTCGTCAACGGCGTGCTGGACCGGGTCCGCGCGAGCGGCACCTGGGCGGCGTCCTATCAGCACTGGCTGTTCGGGCTGCTGCCCGGCCCGGTGCCCGCCCCGCCCGCACCGCAATACCAGGACTGATGCCGTGCTGGACACCGATGAAGCCGATCGTGCGCTGGCGGAACTGGGCGCGGACAGCGACCGGATGGCCGAAGCGCTGGTCGCGATGGACGGCCATGCCGGTCACCGGTTGCTCAAGGGCGCGGACCTGACCGGTGTGACAGCCCGCCGCTGGGCGGAGGCCAGCGCGGCGATGAGCGTGCTGTGGGAACAGTTCGCGCGCCATCGTGACCTCGTCGAGCACGCCCGCGAGATCCGGGCCCGCAAGGCACGGCCCGGTCCGCCGGAGCTGACCGAGCTGACCACGGCGCTGGGTGGCGAGCTGGCCGAACTGGCGACGAGCATGAAGAAGTCGCTGTCGACGATCACCCAAGTCCTCGACGCGGCGGAGAAATCCTGGCAGGAGACCGCCGAGCGGCTCGATCCGCTGGACACGCGGGTCCGCTCGGCGCAGGCGCTCGCCGAGTCGCTCGGCGTCGAGGAGCCCCGGCTCGCCCGGCTGATCGCGGAACTCGCCGGGCTGCGGCAGAGCGCGCTGTCCGATCCGCTCGCCGCCGACGTGCGGGTGCCCGAGCGGCTCGCCGCTGAGCTGGCGGACGTCCAGGCCACGCTGGACGATCTGGTCGCCGTCCGCGACGATTTCGCGGACCGGCAACAGGAACTGGAGGCCGTCGTCGACCGCATCGCGGCCGTCGAAGCCGAGGTCCGCACCGTCCAGGCGACGGTGCTGGAGAAGATCGCGTCGCCGGATCTCACCCCGCCGGGCAAGGCGATCCCGGCCCTGCGGGCCCGGCTGACGGAGCTGGCCGACATCTGGCAGGCCCGCCGCTGGCAGGCATTGTCCCGCAAGATGTCCACATTGGACCGTGACGCGCAGGCCGCGCTCGACGACGTGCGCGCCCAGCTGGCGTTCGCCACCGGGCTGCTGGACCGCCGGCTCGAACTGCGTGGCCGGCTCGACGCGTACCGTGCCAAGGCGCGGCAGCTGGGGCATGTCGAGGATCTGGACCTGGCCGGGCTGCACGCGACGGCGTATCAGTTGCTGTACACGATTCCGTGCGATCTGCGCGCGGCGACGATCGCGGTGCGGGATTACCAGCGGGCACTGCAGGAACGCAGGGAGGAGCGAGGATGAGCGCTTGTCCGCGCGCCGGGTGCGGCGGGACGATCGAGGACGGCTTCTGCGACACCTGCGGTCTCGAACCGCCGGCGGGAAGCCAGCCGGGAAGCCTTGGCCCGGCCACGTCGTCGACCGGGTTCTCCGCGCCCACCAACGTCTCGTGGAGCACGCCGGTCGACTCCTCGGCCTCGCGGCCGGCCCGCGGGTCGGCTCGCGCCAGCAGCCGGAACATGCTGGGGCGCGGGGTGATCGACGTGCCGAGCGTGCCGCGCCGCGACCCGCGCGAGGCCGTGCTCACCGACCCGCAGGTGCCGGAGAACAAGCGGTTCTGCAGCGCGTGCGGCGCCAAGGTCGGCCGCGGCCGCGACGAGAAACCCGGCCGGGTGGAAGGGTTCTGCCCGCAGTGCGGGCACGGGTTTTCGTTCACGCCGAAACTCGCGCCGGGCGAAGTGGTGCAGGACCAGTACGAGGTGCTGGGCTGCCTGGCGCACGGCGGGCTGGGCTGGATCTACCTCGCCGCCGACCACCGGGTCGCCGACCGGTGGGTGGTGCTCAAGGGCCTGCTCGACACCGGGGACGCGGACGCGATGGCCGCCGCGATCGCCGAGACGAAGTTCCTCGCGCAGGTCGAGCACCCGTCGATCGTGCGCATCTACAACTTCGTCGAGCACCGAGGCACCGGCTACATCGTGATGGAGTACGTCGGCGGCACGTCGCTCAAGGACATGATGAAGCAGCTGCGCGAGCAGGGTGAGCCGACCGCGTGCCTGCCGATCACCCAGGCCATCGCGTACACCCTGGAAATCCTGCCGGCGCTCGGGCACCTGCACGGCAGCGGCCTGGTGTACTGCGATTTCAAGCCGGACAACGCGATCCAGGTCGAGGACCAGCTCAAGCTCATCGACCTGGGCGCGGTCCGGCACATCACCGACCAGACGAGCGCGATCTACGGCACTTCCGGTTACCAGGCCCCGGAAATCGGCAAGGAGCTGCCGTCACCGGTGTCCGATGTGTACACCGTCGGGCGCGCGCTCGCGGTGATGACCTTCCCGTTCGACTTCCACCACGCCTACCGGGAAACGCTGCCACCGCCCGAGGAAGTGCCGCTGCTGGCGCAGTTCGAATCGTTCCACCGGTTGCTGCTGCGCGCCACGCACGCCGACCCGGACCAGCGGTTCGGCTCGGCCGAGGAGATGCGCGATCAGTTGGAGGGCGTGTTCCGCGAAGTGGCGGCCACTGTGGACGGTCAGCCACGGGCCGGCACGTCCACGGAGTTCACCGCGGAGCGCCGGACGTTCGGCGTGCCGGGCGCGCCCGAGCCGGGCGAGGTCGCGGCCGCGCTGCCGGTGCCGCGGGTGGACCTGACCGACCCGGGCGCCGGTTTCCTTGCCGCACTGGCGGAAAGCGATCCCGAAGCGCTCGTCGAAGAGCTGTCGGACGCGCCGGTGCAGAGCGTGGAGATCAAGCTGCGCCTCGCCCGCGCGCAGATCGACGCCGGAAAGCCCGCCGACGCACGGAAAACGCTCAATACCACGAAGCTCGGCATCGGGGACTGGCGCGCCGAGTGGTACCGCGGCCTCGCCGCGGTCGCGGAGGGCAAGCCGCACCAGGCGCGGCAGTCGTTCGAGACCGTCTACGACCTGGCGCCCGGCGAGGTCGCGCCGAAGCTCGCGATCGCGGCGTGCGCGGAGGGGTCGGGGGAGACCGGGGACGCCGACCGGTACTACCGCACGGTGTGGCGGACCGATCGCACGTTCATCAGCGCTGCCTTCGGCCTGGCCAGGGCTTTGCTGGAGAAGGGAAACCGGGTGGAGGCCGTGGACGTGCTGGAATCCGTGCCGGAGACGTCGAGCAACTACCTGGCCGCGCAGCTGGCCGCGATCCAGGCGCGCACCGGGGCTTCGGCACTGTCCGAAGAGGACCTGGTGACCGCGGGCGAGCGACTGTCGCGATTGGACCTGGACGAACACCGCCGCGCGCTGGCTTCCCGCGACTTGCTGACCGCGGCGCTGGACTGGGTGGGCGGGAACGCCAACGGAGGAGGGAACGGATCCGTGCTGGGCTGCCGGTTGAGCGAACCTGATCTGCGGAAAGGGCTGGAGACCTGGTATCTGCGCCTCGCGCGCCAGGCCACCGGGCGGCGCGACCGGATCGCGCTGGTCGACCAGGCCAACCGGATCCGGCCGAGGACCTGGTTCTGATGGCGCTTTCCTGCCCGGACTGCGCCCAGCCGGTCACCGCCGAGGACCGGTTTTGCGAGAACTGCGGGCTGAGCCTGATGCGGCGGCGAACCGCCGAAGGCGGTCCACTTCGGACACCGCGAGGGTCGTGTGCGAGCTGTGGTGGAACCGTGGACGCCGAAGGGTTCTGTGAGCAGTGCGGCCGTGCGCAGCCCGCGCCGCGCGACCTGATGGAGTTCGACCTCGGGTTCGCCGCCGGCGTCAGCGACCGCGGTCAGGTGCGCGTGCGCAACGAGGACTCGCTCGGCTGTGCGATCCTCGGACCGCGGGACGCGCCGACCGCCGTCGTCGTCATCGTGTGCGATGGCGTCGGCTCGACCGAACGCGCCGACCAGGCGTCGCAGACGGCGGTGGATGCCGCGCTGGCGCGGATCGTGGACTGCCTGGAAGCCGGCAAGGACCCGTACGAGTCCACAGTGGACGGATCGGCAGCCGCGTTCGAAGCCGTGCGGCTGCTGGCCGAACCCGGCTCGCCGGACCTCGCGCCGTCGTGCACGCTGGTCTCGGCCGTGGCCACTGACGAGGGCATCACCGTCGGCTGGATCGGCGACAGCCGGGCGTACTGGCTCAGCGCGGACGGTTCCCGCCAGCTGACCGTCGACGACACCCTGCACGCGCAGCTGGTCGCGGCCGGGATGACCGTCGAGGAAGCTTCCGCCGAGGCGAACGCGCACGCGCTCGCGCGGTGGGTGGGCGCGGACGCCGAGCCGGTCCTGCCGCAGGTCGCCGGTGTGCCGGCGGGCGAGCGGGGCACGCTCATCGTGTGCAGCGACGGGCTGTGGAACTACCTGCCCGCGGCGGAAACCATTGCGGCCCAGGCGAAGGGGAGTCCGGCCGAGATGGCCGCGAAGCTCACCGCGGCCGCCAACGAACTCGGCGGCGGCGACAACATCACGGTCGTCGCCGTCCCGTACCCGTTCGATCGTCAGGGGACACCATGAGCGAATTCCAGGTCGAGGTCTACCAGAACGAGTTCCTGCCGCAGGGAGCGTCCGAGGTCAACGCGATCGTGACGGTGACCTCCACCTCCGGCGGCGCACCGGCGCAGGAGGTCACCACCGCGGCCGAAGTGATCATCGTCGACTGCTCGGGCTCGATGGATCACCCGCGCACCAAGATGTCCGCGGCCAAACGCGCCACGGCGGCGGCGATCGACACGCTGCGCGACGGGGTCACGTTCGCCGTCATCGCCGGCACCGACACGGCGGAACTGGTGTACCCGCGGCGGCTCGGCATGGTCGCCGCGGACGCGGCGACGCGCGCCGAGGCGAAGCAGGCCGTCAGCCGGCTGCACGCCGACCGCGGCACGGCGATGGGGGAGTGGCTGCTGCTCGCGAAGGACGTCTTCGCGACCCAGCCCACCGCGCTGCGGCACGCGATCCTGTTGACCGACGGGAAGAACGTGCACGAGCGGGCGCACAAGCTGGAGCGGATCCTCGGCGAGGTGTCCGGCCAGTTCGTGTGCGACTGCCGCGGGGTCGGCACCGACTGGGAGGTCCGCGAGCTGCGCAAGATCGCGGACACGCTGCTGGGCTCGGTGGACATCGTCGCCGAGCCGGAGGATCTCGAAGCGGACTTCCGCGCGATGACCGAAGCCGCGATGGGCAAGGAGGTCGCGGACGTCGCGCTGCGCGTGTGGACGCCGCAGGGCGCGACGGTGAAGTTCGTCAAGCAGGTGGAACCGTCCCTTTTGGACTTGACGGCGCGGCGGGCGGAGTCCGGGCCGCGCAGCGGGGACTACCCGACCGGCGCGTGGGGCGCGGAGAGCCGCGACTACCACGTGTGCGTGCAGGTGCCGCCCGCGTCGATCGGGGACAAGATGCTCGCCGCGCGGGTCAGCCTCGTCGCCGCGGGCTCCGGCGACGTGCTCGGCAAGGGGCAGGTGCTCGCGGTCTGGACTGACGACATGGCGCTGTCGACGAAGATCAGCCCGGAGGTCGCGCACTACACCGGTCAGGCGGAGCTGGCGTCGGCGATCGAGGAAGGCCTGGAGGCGCAGCGGAAGGGGCAGATCGAGACGGCGACCGCGAAGCTGGGCCGGGCGGTCGCGCTCGCGAACTCGTCCGGGCACGAGGACACCGCGAAGCTGCTGGCGAAGGTGGTGGACGTGGTCGACCCGGTGCGCGGCACGGTCCGGCTCAAGCGCCAGGTGAGCGCGGTCGACGCGATGACGCTGGAAAGCCGGTCGCAGGTGACCAAGCGGGTCGGGAAGCTCCCTGGCGATGCTGCCGACGGTGCCGATGGTGCTGACGGGGGTGCGGCCTGATGCCGATCTGCGCCCAGGGCCACGAGTCCGCCGACGACGAGTTCTGCGACGTGTGCGGGCTCGCGTTCGAGCGGGCCGCGCCGGTGGCCGTCGCCGAAGCGGAGCCCGCGCCGCCGGCCGCCCCACGCCCGTGCCCGTCGTGCGGCGCGCAGCTGGATGGGCGGTTCTGCGAGAACTGCGGCGCGGACTCACTCGCCGAGCCGGTGCCCGCGCCTGTGTCCGCGCCGGTTCCGGTTCCGGCCGCGCCGGTCGCTGCCGCGCTGACCTGGTCGGTCGTGGTGTCGGCCGACGAGCGGTACTTCCGCGCGGTCAAGGCGGACGGTGGCCCGGACGCCGACCCGATCGAGTTCCCGCCGTTCTGCCCCGAGCGGAGCTTTCCGTTGGTGGGCGAGCAGATCACGATCGGCCGCCACAGTCACACCCGCGGTATCTCGCCCGACATCGACCTCACCGGACCGCCCGAGGACATCGGCGTCTCGCGGCTGCACGCGCTGCTCGTCCCGGCGGGCGAAGGCTGGTCGGTGGTGGACATGAACTCCGCCAACGGCACCACGGTCAACTACGGCCGCACCCCCCTCAAACCGAACACCCCCCACCCCCTCACCGAAGGCGACCGCATCCACGTCGGCGCCTGGACCACCCTCACCCTCCACCGCACCTGACCCCCGCGAGTCCGACCCTCACGTCGCCGAGTCCGACGCTCGCTGCGCGTGTTTGCTCGCCACGTCGGTGAATTGGCGTGCTGCGTCGGTGACTTTGCGCGCCGCGGGCAAACTCACCGACGTGAGGGGCAAACATGGCGCGCGGTCAACGCTCCAGGTACGCCGAGAGGGCGGCGGAGGCGCGCAGGCGCCGGAGGCTGCGCTCGTTCAGCTCCTGCTCGCGCTTGGCCAGCTCCGCCCGCACGCGGTCCGGGCGGCCCTGCGGGCCCAGCTCCGCCAGTACCGCCCGCACGACCGGGAACGGGTGGTTTCCCCGCCGCAGCAACGCGATCACCTCCGCCTTCCGCAGCTCGTCCTGGCCGTACAGCCGGTAGCCGGTGCCGTCTTCGCGGTCCGGCGCGAGCAGGCCGCGCTGCTCCCACAGACGCAGCACCGGCGCGCGCACCCCGACGACGTCCGCGACCTCACCGATCCGCAGCGGCTGCCGTGGCCGCCCGGTCGCCGGGCCGTTGCCGAGCGTGTCGAACGCGCCGAGCACGCGGGCGATGCCGGCCCGCTCGCGGTCCAGCTCGGCATGGCTCGCGTCGACGGTCGCGAGCACCGTCGCCAGATCCCGGGCGTGCACGGCGCGCATGATCGTCCGGGTGCGCTCCCAGCCGTGCCCCTCGGCGAGCTGCCGCACGATCAGCAGCGCCTCGGAGTGCGCGTCGGTGAACACCCGGTACCCGCTCGCCGTCCTCGCCACCGGCGGCAGCACCCCGAGCTCGACGTAGTTGCGGACCTGCTGCACCGAAACGCCCGCCATCCTGGCCAGGTCGGTGATGCGCAGCTTTGCCACGCAGGTCAGGGTACGACTTCGGCACCTGAGGAAAGCTCACCGTTTGACCGACCGCCGCAGCTCGGCCATCAGCGCCAGTGCCGGGCGGGACAGCGGCCGTGACGCCGAGCTGGCCAGCGACACGTTCCACGTCGGGGCCTCCCCGCTGACCGGCACGACGACCAGTTCGGGGTGCAGCGCGGCCACGCTCTCCGGCAGGAACCCGACGACGTGTCCCTGCCGGATCAGCGCCGCCGTCGTGGTGTAGTCCGGCGTCTCCAGCGGTACTGACCGGCCGAACCCGAGCCGGTCGAACGTGAGATCGGCGCTGTCACGAGTGCCCCAGCCTTCGGGGAAGTCCACGAAGATCTCGTCGGCCAGCTCCTCCAGCCGTACCGGTCCGGCGCCCGCGAGTGGATGGTCTGGACCACAGGTCAGCAGGAGCACCTCGTCGGTCAGCACCTCCACCGACAGCCCCGCCGGCGGGCGGCGCGGGAACGACGCGAGCGCCACGTCGGTGGTGCCTTCGAGCAGCGCGCGCACATGGCCGCGCGAGCCGGACGGCGAGTACTGGACCCGGACGCGGACGGCCGGGTTCGCCCGGTGGAAGCGGCCGAGCACGCCGGCCACGTCGACGCCCGGCGTGGCGACCATGCTGCCCATCACGATCGAGCCGTGCAGTTCGCCCTGCTGTTCCTGCACCGAGTCGTGTGCGGCGCGGGCGGCCGCGAGGGTGGCCCGCGCGTTCGGCAGCATCGCCGCGCCCGCGCCGGTCAGCCGCACGTGCCGGCTGTCCCGGTCGAACAGCGACGCGCCGACCTCCCGTTCCAGCGCGCGGATCGCCGTCGACACCCCGGACTGCACGACCCGCAGCCGCCGGGACGCCTTGGTGAAACTCAGCTCCTCGGCGACCGCGACGAAGTACTCCAGCTGCCGCAACTCCACGTCAGCAATCTATTTCGGTGATAGCTGCATGCACAAACATTCGTTGGACGTGATGACTGGGCGGGCGGACAGTGGAGGCGTGACAACGAGCAGCGATACCTGTGGGAGCCTGCCCGCCGTGGCGGTCGAGGGTTCCCGGCGGCACGGCCGGGGCTTCTGGCTGGTCGCCTACACGTTCGCGGTGACGATCGCGTTCTCGTCCGCACCCGCGCCGCTTTACGTGCTGTACCAAGCGAAAGACGGTTTCGGCTCGTTCACGGTCACGCTGGTCTTCGCCGCCTACGCGGTCGGCGTGATCGCCAGCCTGTTCCTCGCCGGGCACATCTCGGACTGGGCCGGGCGGCGGCGGGTGCTGGTGCCCGCGGTGCTGATCAACGTGGTCGCGGCGGTGATCTTCCTTGCCTGGTCCTCGGTGCCGGCCCTGCTCGTGGCCCGGTTCGTGTCCGGCATCAGCATCGGCATGCTCACCGCGACCGCCACCGCGCATCTGGCCGAGCTGCACCTGGCCGCGCGGCCCGGCGCCTCGCGGACCCGCGCGGACCTCGTCGCGACCGCGGCGAACCTCGGCGGCATCGGCCTCGGACCGCTGGTCGCGGGCCTGCTCGCGCAGTACGCCGGCGACCCGCTGCACGTGCCGTACCTGGTGTTCCAGGCGCTGATGCTGATCGGCGCGATCGCGGTGACGCTCGTGCCGGAAACCGTCGAGGTGGCCCGGGTGAAGTACCGGCCGCAGCGGGTTTCGGTGCCGCGCGCGGCGCGGGGCCGGTTCTTCGCGGCCGGTGCCGCGGCGCTGGCGCAGTTCGCGGTGTTCGGCCTGTTCACCTCGCTGGCGCCGGCCTTCCTGGCGAACGTGCTGCACCAGCATTCGCACGCGCTGGCCGGGGCGGTGTCGTTCGCGGTGTTCGCCGCGGGCGCGATCTCGCAGATCCTGCTGGCCCGCGCGGGGTTGCGGCGGCAGCTCGGACTCGGGCTCGGGCTGCTCGTGGCTGGGATCGTCGTGTTCACGGCCGGGGTTCAGGTGCCGAGCCTGGCGCTGTTCCTCGTCGGCGGGGTGCTCGCGGGTGGCGGCGCGGGCGCGGCGTTCAAGGGTTCGGTGAGCATCGTGCTGTCCCTGGCCCCGCCCGAGGGCCGCGGCGAGGCGCTAGCGGGCCTGTTCCTCGCGGCGTATGTCGGGCTGGCCATCCCGGTCGTCGCGCTGGGCCTCGCGACGCAACTGGTCTCGCTGCGGGTCGCGCTCGCCGGGTTCGCCGTGCTGCTGCTGGCCATCCTGGCCGTGGTCGGCCGCCGCCTCTTCGCGACGACCTGACCGCGCCCCGGCGCGTGCCGGCGAACTGTCATGTTTGTGTCCGGTTCTCGTCGATCCTTTTCGCGCCGGGATCAGGCATCGTGGCAGGGGTGAACCGGGTAGTACAGCTATGGCCCGCGGCGGAGCACGAAAGTCACCTCGCCGCCGCGGTCAGCGAGGCCGCCGAACTGTTCGAAGTGGACACTCACGGCCTGGAACTCGCTGATGCCGCACGGATTTTCGGCGAGCGTGCACCCAAGGATGTGCGGTGGACGGTGGCGGGCGAGGACCTCGGCCCGGCGGCGATCGAGCCCGGCCCGCTCAGTCGCCCGGCTCGCGTGGTCCTCGACTTCGTCGCCGCGCTCGCTCCCGCGCCGATCACCGCGGACCTGCTGATGTCCGGCGTGTCGGGCCTGCTCGGGCCACGCGCGCCGATGCTCGTCGCGGACGCGCTGACCGAACTCGCGGAGTTCGTGCGCCCGGTCCCCGGTGAAACCCCGGCATGGCAAGCGGTTTACCGGTTCGCGCCACCCGGGGACAGCGTGCGGCGGGCCGCGTCGATCCTCGAACGGCTCCTCGCCGAGCCGGTGCGGCTGGAGATCTACCGCCACGCCCTGGAAGTCGCCGGGCATCCGGCCGCCGCCGAGCAGCGGCCCGGACTCCTGCGCGCCGTTGCCCGCGGCTACGAACAACGCGGCGACACCCCGGCCGCCGCGCAGGTCTGGCGGCTCGTCGCGGACGACGGCGATCCCGAGGACGTACTCACCGCCGCGCGCCTGGACGTGCGAACCGGCGACCCACGGGCCGCGATCCACCGCACGGCGCGCCTCATCCAGGACGCCCGGCGTGCTCGCGACGTCCGCACCGAACACCGCGCCCGGTTCGTCGCCGCGACCGCGCACGACGCACTCGGCTCGTATGCGTGCGCCGACAAGGTCTTTTACCGGCATCCGCTCGTCACGTCGCAGGGACCCGAGCCGGTGTGGCTCGGCGCGGAGGAACGCCGAGAGGTCCGGCTCGCCCGCGTCCAGGCGCTGCGGGTTCGGGGCGAATACGGCCTGGCACGCGAACTTCTCGACGCGGTCCTGCCGGAAATCCGCCGCGCGCAACCGTTCGGCAGCCACCGGGGGGATTGGCCGCTCGCGACGCTGGAAGACGCGCGGCTGCTCCTGCTGGCCGGGGACATCGCCCGGTCCCGCGAAGTGGCGGGCCTGCTCGCCGACCGATTCGCGCGCGCCGGGTGGTCGCGCCACCGCCTGGCCCGGTCGGCCGTCGCCGTGCTCACCGAGGGGGAGCACGAGGTCGGGCAGGCCCGCCACGCCGCCGCCGAATCCGCCGCCTGGTTCGGCGAAGACGATCCCCAGACGCTGGAGCTGCGGATCATCGAGGCGCACGCGCTCAGTGACGACGGGCAGGGCGGCGAGGCGATCGCGCTGCTCGCGGACGTCGAGGCGCGGGCCGGGTCCTGGCTCGGCGCCGAACATCCGCTGACGCTCAAGGCACGGCAACGGCGCGCGCTCGCCCGGATGCGCCTGCGCGACTGGGAAACCGCCGCGCGGCTGTTCGAAGAACTCGCGCCTCGCCAGGAACTGGCGCTCGGCGCCGGCCACCCCGACTCCCGCCTGACCCGGCTGGAACTCGGCGTCTGCCTGGCCAGGCTGAACCACGTGCGGCGCGCCAGGCCGCTGCTGGCCGAAGCCGTGAAAGCACTGCACGAACACGACGGTCCCTGGCAGCACTGGGTTTCCGCCGCGAGAGCCGCCACCGAACTCGCCGGGCTGCCGGGCCCGGTCGCGCGATGGTTCACCCGCGCGCGGCCGCGGGCTCAGCCGGGCTGCCAGCCGATGCCGTAGGAGCGGGCCGGCTGCAGGTTCTCGAAATCGGCGCCGACCTCGAAACCGTCCAGCGACAACGGTTTCCGGACCGGCAGCGGATCCTCGGCGTCCTTCGAGAACTCCCCGTCGATCCGCCAGATCCGCAGCGGCGGCGGGATCCGGTCGAACCGGACGTTCAGCCGGAACCGTTCGCACGGGAATTCCGGGGTGCAGCAGTAGAACGGGGAGATCTTGGGGACGTTGATCCGGAAGAAGAACTCGTGCCGGTCGCCGACGCCGAGCACCCGCGGCGGGCGCAGCTGGAAACCGACGCGGCTCGAGGAGAGGATCCGCGCCGAGTGCACCTCGCCGCCGCGGAGCACCTCGATGCCCACGTCCTTCAGGTCCACCGGCCCGGGCCGGCCCAGCACGCGGCCGAGCGAGATGCCGTGCTCGATCTCCGCCAGATCCGGCACGTGGCTGACGATCTCGCGCTTCTCGAACACCTCCGCGCCCGCCCCGTCGGGGATGAGGTCGACATCGAGTGCCGTGGTGTGCCAAGGACTTTCCGGCCGCGGAGGGGCGGGCGCGGAGGTCGCCGCCAGCTCGGCGAGCAGGTAGACGACCTCGTCGGCGCGACGCTGCATCGTCCGCATGTCGCGGTCGGCTTCGCGGCCCAGCTCCTCGAGCCGGTGGGTGTACAGCTTGCCGGCGGTCGCGCCGAACCCGAGCACCGCCTGCGCGATGGCGTGATTGCCCTCCGGCAGGCGGGTGATCAGGTCGCCGAGCGTGCGCACGAGCTTTTCGCGGACCGTGCCGGGCGGGTCCGTGTCGAGCACCCCGGCCACGCGGCGCAGCGGCGGGCCCGCCGTGTCCGGCAGCGCTTTGGCCTGGATCCCCAAACCCTTGCGTACCTTTTTCAGCTCCGAGACCAGCGCTTCGATCTCGTCCCGCGCGTTCAGGCTCAACGACTCACTCCTGCCTCGGCTCGTCAACCGGGCAGTCTACCCAGCGAGCCCGGTCCGGAGCGATACCCGCGGCCCCGTTTCCCATAGCGGGAAACGGCGCCGGTGAACCGGGGTTTCCTTCGTTTCCTGGAACAGGAAACGGGAAACTCCTTTTTTCTGACCCCTTCGCGGATTCACGATTAATGGGCCGGAGCGAATTCCGGCGAAATCCGCACTGAAAGGGGTGAATTTGTCATGCACACGCACTTCGTGATCATCCTGGAGCTGCTGAGCGCACTGTTCGGCTGAGAAATCCCTGCTCCGGCCGGCGGATTTCCCGCCGGCCGGAGTTCCTTTTCCGGTCCATCTGAGGGAGAATCGAACCATGTCGGAACTGGGTCCGGAATTGCGGCGGCGGCGCGAGTCGACCGGCCTGTCGCTGAGTGCACTGGCGGAACTGGTGCATTTCACGAAAGGCTATCTGAGCAAGGTGGAAAACGGCCGTGCCCGGGTGAACCGGGGTGTCGCCGAGGCCTATGACAAAGCGCTGGGCGCCGGTGGCGAGCTGTGCGCGCTGGTGCCGGAGGAGGCGCCGGGGCGCGATCCCGGGATCGTGGGCCTGCCCGGCCGGACCCGGCATTTCGTCGGCCGTGAAGCCGAACTGGCGGCACTGGCGACGGCCTTGAGCCATTCCGACGACGTGCGGGTCTGCGTCGTGCACGGGATGGCGGGTGCGGGCAAGACCGCGCTGGCGGTCGCCGCCGCCCGCCGCGCCGCACCCGGCTTCCCCGACGGCTGCCTGTTCTTCGACCTGCACGGGCACACGCCGGGCGTGCCGGAGCTCTCGCCCGCGGAAGGCCTGCAGCAGCTGCTGCTCCTGCTGGGCGTGCCCGGCGACCAGGTGCCGCCCGGGGTGGACGGCCGGGCGAACCTGGTGCGGGACAAGCTGTCCGGCCGCCGCATGCTGCTCGTGCTCGACAACGTCCGCACCGCCGCGCAGATCCTGCCGCTGATTCCGGCCGAACCGGCGTGCCGGGTGCTCGTGACCAGCCGCGGCCGGCTGCCGGCGCTGGACGACGCGTGGCACCTGCCGGTCGGGATGCTGTCGCGGGCCGACGCGCTGGCGCTGTTCGGTTCGATCAGCGGGCGGTCCGGCGGTGACATCACCGGTGAGATCGTCGGGCTGTGCGGGTTCCTGCCGCTGGCGATCCGCATCGCCGCCGCGCGGCTGGTCGCGGGCGGCTGGAGCGCGGAGCGGCTGCGGGACCGGCTCGCGGCGACCACGCTGGCCGCGCTCGACGACGGCGAGCGGAGCGTGGCCGCGGCGTTCACGGTCTCGTACGAGGCGCTGCCCGCGGAGCAGCGACGGTTGTTCGGGCTGCTCGCGCTGCACCCGGCCACCGCGATCGACAGCGCGGCCGCCGCGGCGCTGGCCGGCAGCGAGGTGGACACCCTGCTCGACCGCCTGCACGACGCGCACCTGATCACGCTCGACGCGGACGGCCTGGTCGACCTGCACGACCTGATGCGGGCCTTCGCGGCCCGGTACGCGCTGGCCGGGATCAGTGCCGGGGAACGGGCGTCCGCGGTTTCGCGGCTCGTGGAGTACACGGCGGGACTGCTGGTCGCCGCAGACGAACTCGTGGAACCGCATCGGTTCCGGCCCGAGATCGACTGTCCGCGCCCGGCCCGGCTGCCGTTCGGTGACGCCGATGACGCGCTCGCCTGGCTGCGCGCGTGGTGGCCGGCGATCGCCGGGGTCGTCGAGCTGGCCGGCCAGTACGGGCGGCCGGAACGGTGCTGGCAGATCGCCTTCGTGCTACGGGCCTTTTTCTTTCGTGACAAGCTTTTCGAGCCTTGGCTGCGGACGCACGAGTGTGCGCTGAAGGCGGCCGGTCCGGGGGCCGCCGGGTTGATCCTCAACAACCTCGGCATGGCGTACGTGGAGCTCGGCGAACTGGACCGGGCGGCCGACTGTCACCGCCGGGCGCTGGCGCGGTGCACGGAGGCGGGCGACGAGCGTGGTGCGACAGATGCGTTGTCGAGCCTCGCCTGGGTCCGGCTCTACCAGGGCGATCCGGCGGCGACGGTGCGCGATCTGACCGCGTCGCTGGGGGTGTACCGGGCGGCCGGGCGGACCCGGAACGTGGCGATCACCCTGCGCGGGATCGCCCTCGCCGAGACCGAACTGGGCGGCTTCGCCGATGCGCTCGAGCACGCGGCGGAGGCCCGGCGGCTGGCCGCGCTACCCGTCGAGACGCTTATGGCGGTGAACTGCCTGGCGTGGATCCACTTCCGCGCCGGCGATCTCGACGCGGCCGAGGCGCACTACCGCGAGGCGGTGGAGCTGGCGGTGCTGGCGGTCAGCGACTACGAACGCGCCCGGGCGCTCACCGGCCTCGGCAACGTAGCCGCCGCCCGCGGCGAGCCCGCCGCCGCCGCCGACCACTGGGCCGCCGCGGATGCGCTCGGCGTGCGCCTGGAGCCACGGGTACTCGGTGAGGCACGGGCCCGGCGTGGGTGATTGCTCGGTGGGGCGGCGGTCGGTGGTGGCTCGCTCTCGGCGTGCTGTGAGCCTGGGGGTGGTTGGCGGGGTTCGGGGGTGCGGCGTGGATGGCTGCTCGGCCTGGACGTGGGTTGGAGCCGCGGGTGCTTGGCGCGGCCGGGCGTGGCGGAGGTAGTTGCTCGCTACGGGCGTGCGTGAGCCGGGGTGCCCGGTGAGGTCCGGGCCCGGCGTGGGTGATTGCTCGGCGGGTTCGCTGTCGGAAGGCCGCTGCTCCCACTTGGCATGCATGAGCAGAGCGCGGCGAGGTCCGGGGTGCGGCGCAGGTGACTGCTTGGCGGGCCCGCTGTCGAGAGGCGCTGCTCGCGCTCGGCGTGCGGGACCTGCGACTGCTCTCCCTAGACGTGCGCGACCAAGTCAGCGCATCCGCGGGCGGGGCGGCGGTTGCTGCTGCCGGTGAGCCGGCGGGGGCGGGGCGCCCGCGGGGTTGCGGCGCGGCGGGGGAGGTGGCTGCCGCTGGGCGGCTGGGGGTGGCTGCCGCTGGGCCTGGGTCCGGGCCGGCTGGGCCTGGGGCGGCTGAGACCGGGCCGGCTGGGCTCGCGTCGGCTGCTGCTGGCGGGCGGCGGGTGCCCGGCGCGGCGGGGGCGCGGCCGGGTCGCGGCGGTGCACCCACACCTCGAGCCCGACGATCGCGACCGCCAGCAACCCCATCGCGATCGCGCCCGGGATGAAGCCGCTGACCCCGCACAACCCGGCCAGCGCGAGCGCCGGAATGATCGCGCAGAGCGCGAACGGGTCGATCCGGGACAGGGAGTAGCGGGACCTCGACTGGCCCATGGTGCTACCTCCCGTATCGGCTGCCGGACGATCAACGTCGAAAGTGTACCGGGATGGCGGATCGAGGTCGCCGGATCAGTCCTGGATCACGAGCGGAAGGCCCCACCCGGGTATATTTCATCTCTTTTCGACCACGGCCGAGTCGGCGGGCGATCGAGCACCTCGCCGAGGACCGCCGATCGGACGCCGGTGACACGAGCTGAGCGCGTCATTCGGCCAGAACCCCCAGGCCGAGGCGGCTAGCCGTGGTCGAAGCCGTGGGATCCGTCGAGTTCGCGGGCGAGCGCGCGCAGGCCGAGCAGCAGCGCGCGCCGCTCCTCGGCGGTCATCGCGCCGAGCATCCGCTCGTGCCGTTCGCGCCACGTCTTGCGCAGCCGGGTCGCGACGGCGGAGCCGGGCTTCGTGATCCGCACCAGGAGGTTCCGCCGGTTCTGCTCGTCCCGCTCGCGCGTCACGAGTTGCTTGCGCTCCAGCGCCGAGCACAGCCGGCTCACCCGGCTCTTGTCCAGGTGCAACTGCCCGCTCAGCTGCTGCTGCGTCACCTCGCCGGCGCCGAGCAGTTCGACGAGCACGATGCCCTCGGTCATGGTCATCGCCGCCCCGGCGTCGTCCACCGGCTGCTCGCCGTGCGTCGCGACCAGCCGCATGACCCGGGTGAGCAGGGGCTCCAGCGGTTCGGTCCCGGTCACTGACACCTCCATGGTTGATAGCGGCAACTGTTGACGCTAGCATCGGTCACAGTTGCCAATGTCAACCATGATAGGAGTGATCATGCGCAAGGTGTTGCACCGGATCGGGCAGAGGCACCTGTTCGCGAACGGGCACGCGTACGACCGGCACGCCGGCAAGACGTTCCGCGGCCTGCACCGGCAGGTGGCCGAGGATGTGGCCGCGGCGGCGCCGGAGGGCGGGCTGGTCCTGGACGCCGGTTGCGGCACCGGCCGGCTCGCGGCGGAGATCGCGGCCCGGCGCCCCGACCTGCGTGTGCGCGGTGTGGACCTCGAACCCGGCATGGTGGAGACCGCCATCGAGCGTGCGGAAGGGGCGGGCATCGCCGACCGCGTCCAGTTCACCGTCGCGGACCTGGCGGACCTACCGTTCCCGGACGACTCGGTCGATCTGATCGTTTCCACCGCGAGCATGCACCACTGGGCCGACGTGCCCGCGGTCGTGTCGTCGCTGGACCGCGTGCTGCGCCGCGAAGGTCCGATGTGGATCTACGACATCCGCTGGGTGCCGGCCGGGCAGGTTCGCTCGACCTCGGCGAAACATCGCCGCCGGATGGTGCGGACGGTCGTGCGCACCGGGTCCTTCCCGCTGGCGCTCTTTCAGCGTCTGGACAGCTCAGCAGCTTGACTTCCAGTCACTGGAATCTAACATGTTAGATGTGTTGGAACCAGTTGCTCGTCCACTCCTGCGCGACACCGCGCACCGGTTGATCCGTGACGCCATCGTGCGGGGCGAGATCGCGCCGGGCGCGGTGGTGCGGGATGCCCAGCTCGCCGAGCAGCTCGGGCTGTCCCGCGCGCCCGTGCGCGAGGCGCTCGCGCGGCTGGCGGACGAAGGGCTCGTCCGCACCAAGCCGCAAAGCCATACCCGGGTCACCCCGATCGACACCGTCGAGGTGCGGGACGCGGCGGCCGTGGTGCGGGCGATGCACGAGGTCGCCGTGCGCGCGGCCGTGCCGGTGCTGACTCCCCGGCAGATCAGCGACATGCTGGCCGCCAACCGGCGGTTCAACGTCGCCGTGCGCACCGGGGACGTCGATGCCGCGCTCGCCGCGGACGACGAGCTGCACGACGTGCCGGTGCGCGCCTGCGGAAACCGTGCGGTCGCCGCCACGATCGATCGCTATACGCCGGTCATCCGCCGCCTGGAGCGGGCGCGGTTCAGTGCCCCGGCGGCGAAGGAGTCGGTCGCCGCGCACCGGCGGCTCATCGAGGCCTGCCGGACCGGTGACGCGGACGAGGCCGTGCGGGTCACCACCGGGATCTGGCACGAACTCGAACAGCTCGCCGACTGACGAACGGAGCACTTCCCATGTCCCTCGACGCGTTCGAGCGCTACCCGTTGCTGTTCGGCCCATCGCCGGTGCACCCGCTCGACCGGCTCGGCGCGCACCTCGGCGGCGCCGCGATCTGGGCCAAGCGGGAGGACTGCAACTCCGGAATCGCCTACGGCGGCAACAAGACCCGCAAGCTGGAGTACCTAGTCGCGGACGCGCTCGCCCAGGGCTGCGACACGCTGGTGTCGATCGGCGGCGTGCAGTCCAACCACACCCGCCAGGTCGCGGCCGTCGCCGCGCGGGCCGGCCTGAAATGCGTGCTGGTGCAGGAAAGCTGGGTCGACTGGCCCGACGCGGTCTACGACAAGGTCGGCAACATCCTGCTGAGCAGGCTCGCCGGCGCCGATGTCCGGCTGGTGAAGGCCGGCTTCGGGATCGGCTTCAAGGAAAGCTGGGAGCAGGCGCTGCGCGAGATCGCCGACCGTGGCGGGAAACCGTACGCGATCCCGGCCGGCGCGTCGGACCATCCGCTCGGCGGGCTCGGCTTCGCCCGCTGGGCGCACGAGGTCGCCGCGCAGGAACGGGAGCTGGACGTCTTCTTCGACACGATCATCGTCTGCTCGGTGACCGGCAGCACGCAGGCCGGCATGATCGCCGGGTTCGCCTCGCTGGGCGGCCGCGCGCGCCGGGTGCTGGGCATCGACGCCTCGGCGAAGCCGGGGGAGACCCGGGACCAGATCGCCCGGATCGCGCGACAGACCGCCGCGAGCATCGGCGTGGACCGCGAGCTGCGCGACGATGAGATCGAACTGGACGAGCGCTTTCACGCCGGCACCTACGGCATCCCGGACGAGTCCACAATGGACGCCATGCGGCTCGCCGCGCGGACCGAGGGGATGATCACCGACCCGGTGTACGAGGGAAAGTCCATGGCGGGCCTGATCGATCTGGTCAGCCGCGGCGAGATCAGCCGCGATTCCACCGTGCTGTACGCACATCTGGGCGGGCAGCCCGCGCTCAACGGCTACAGCGCGCTGTTCTCGTGAGCCACTAGAACAACGTCGGGTCTCCCCAGGCCAGTTCGGCCGCTCTTCCCGTGCCACCGGAATGCGACGGTGAAGGACCGGCGCCGGGGCGGGACATCTCCAGCCGCAAGCGTTCCGCGCCCGTGAGATCCACGTCGATCGTCGCCGGTTTGCCCCGCGAGACCGTCGCTTCAGCCGCTGGGCGGCCGTCGACGACGACCCGGAAGATCCCCACCTGGTACGGCTCGGCGGCGTCATCGAGCACCCCGGCCACCGACGTGAGGCGCACGTACTTGCCGTCGAGCTCCAGTTCGACGGAACCCTGTGCCTTGCCCCGCAACACGAGGCCGTGCTCGTAACGCGTGCCGCCGATGTCCGCGACGTCCCGCCCGATCCCGGGCTTCTGTTCAGGCCAGGATATTTCGTCGGTAAGCGATTTCAGTAAGCGCTTTCCGGTGCCGGGCCACAGCCCCCGTTCGGGCATGGGATGCGCGCCCCTGCCGGTGATCGCGGCGATGAGGCCCGCCACGCTCTCCTCGTCGATCCGGTCGATCGAGTACCGCGTGGTGGAGTAGGTGTTGAGAAACGACGGGATCTCCTCGATCGACCGGCCCGGCAGCACGACCGGCAGGATCCGCTCCGTCGCCTCCCGCAGGTTCTTGGTGAGCATGTCCCGCAGGCGCGCCGCCTCGAACTGGGCGCCGCGGCCTTCGTCCGGTGGCGCGGTTCCCTCGGCCCGGCGTTTGTACGCGGGGGAGGCGATGGCCAGGATGTAGTCCGCCTTGTCCAGGTGCTCGATCGCCCACAACGACCAGTCCATCCGGATGTTGTCATCCCATTGGTCCAGCCGCACGTCGAGGCCGATCCGGGTGCGCAGGAACGTCGCGAAGGTCCGGACCTGCCTGACGTGCTCCGGGGTGTCGTGTGAATAGGTGACGAACACGAGCGGCGCCTCGGTCATGTAACGCATTGTCGCCGACACCGGCCACCCATCGCGTGAATGTCCAGTTTTTGTCTTCTTTTCCGGGGAGAACTGCCCGGATTCTGTCCAGTTTTTGTCAACTGGAATGTCTTTTTTCGGCGCGACTCGTGGATCTACTATCAGACCGGTCTGGGGAGAGCGTTCGAGGGAGCGATGACACGCGTGTACGAGTACGACGTGTTCATCAGCTACCAGCGCACAGGACGCCTGGTTCCCGCCTGGGTACGCAATCATTTCCACCCGCGGCTGTGCGAGCTGCTGGACGAGAACCTCGCCCGCGACGTGAAGATTTTTTTCGACGGCGACGTCCAGGGTGGTGGAAAATGGCCGTACGAGTTGCGGTCCGCTTTGCAACGCACCCGCATTCTGGTCGCGGTGTGCTCGCCCAAGTACTTTCTCAACGAATGGTGTCTCGCGGAGTGGCATTCCATGGCGAAACGCGAGGAGCTGGTGATACCGGACCGGCCGCAGGGACTGATCTATCCGGTGATCTTCAACGACTCCGAGAACTTTCCGGCCTACGCGCACGAACGGCGGATGCGCAGCCTCAAGGAGTGGAACCAGCCCTACGAACACTTCCAGGTCGCCCCGGCCTACCTGGATTTTCACCGCGAGATGGAGCGGATCGCGACCGAGTTGACCGACCTGTTCGAGCAGGTCCCGCCGTGGCGGCCCGATTGGCCGGTCGAGACCCCCGAGCCAGGTTCGCTCGGCCCTTCCCGACTGCCGAGGTTCTGACGCGATGGTGGGCAGCGTTGTCACGTTCTACTCGTACAAGGGCGGCGTCGGGCGGAGCTTCACCACGGCCAACATCGCGGTCCTGCTGGCGCGCTGGGGATACCGCGTGCTCTGTCTCGACTGGGACCTGGAAGCGCCGGGCCTGCACGAATACTTCCGGCCGCTGCTGGGCGCCGAACCCGCGGCGGGGGTCGTCGATCTCGTCGACGATTTCCTGGCCGGCCGGGTCCGGCCGGCCGCGCACGCGGCGCGGCTGACCGGGGCGGGCGCGCTCGACCTCATCGCGGCCGGGCGTGCCGACTCCCGCTACGTCGGCCGGGTGCAGGAGATCGACTGGGAACGGTTGTACGAGCGGGGATTCGGCGAATACCTCGAAGAATGCCGGGAACAATGGATCACCGACTACGACTTCGTGCTGCTCGACAGCCGGACCGGTGTCTCGGACATCGGCAGCATCTGCACGGCGCATCTACCGGACCGGCTCGTCGTCCTGTACACGGCCAATTTGCAGAGCGTGCGGGGTGCCGTCGACATCGCCCGGCGCGCGAACGACGCGCGCGACCGCCTGCCGTATGACCGGCCGCAGCTCACGGTTCTGCCGGTGTTGTCGAGATTCGACTCGCGCGAGGAGTACAGCCGGGCGGAGGAGTGGCGGCGCATCTGCCTCCAGGAAACCAAAGGTCTGTACCACGATTGGCTTCATCAGACGGTGTCGCCGGACGCGATGGCCCGGCACCTGACCCTGCCCTACGTCTCCTACTGGAGCTTCGGCGAGCAACTGCCGGTCCGCGAGGAGACCGAACCCGGCTCCGACCAGATCAGCTATGCGCTGGAAACGATCGCCGCGGTGATCGCGCACGACTTCGATCGCACCGATCTGCTGGCCGAAAACCGGGACGCCTACGTCGCCGCCGTCCGCTCGAAGAAGCGCGAGTTCCGCCAGGACATCCGGATCAGCACACCACGGTCCACTGTGGACATCGCAACCGATCTGGTGAAATGGCTGAGCGAGCTCGACGTGCACGCGACGCTTTCCCTGTCAGGCAACCGCACCATGCTCAACCGCGCCGAGGACGATGCCCGGCACCTGTGCCTGCTGGTCGACCGGGAGCTGAGCCGCTGGCAGTCGGCGGAGCTGGAACTGTTCCTGCACCGGACGCTGGGCCAGGACCGCCGGGTCATCCCGGTGCTCACCGCCGGCACGGACGCCACGGCTCTGCCGGGCTACTTCGGGAACCTCCGCTACCTGCGGCTGGGCCCCGCGCGCGGCCCGGCGAACGTGGCGCGCGACATCGTCGACCAGCTCAACGGCACCGCCACCGCCGAGCCCGACGTGCTCGCCCTGTTGCGGCGAACCGCCGGTGCCCGGCTGCGCCCGGTGATGTGGCTGCTGGTGGACGAGATCGTCCGCGACCTGCCCAGGGCCGACGACGCGACGGCACAGGACCTCGCCGCCGACCTGGCCCTGGTGATCCGGCCTCGCGGCGATGACGACGGCCGCACGCCGGTACCCCCGGCCATCCGGACCGCGATTGAAAGCGCTGTCAAGGCGCTCGAAACATCCATCGAGCGAAAGGAACTCGGATGACCGAAAAACGACTGGGACACAAGCAGACCGCGGTGGTCTTCACCCTGATGGCGCTCGCCCGCGAAGTGTCGAATCCCGAGCTGCAGGCGATCGTGGGCTTCACGCTCGACGGCCAGGACCGCCGCCGGTTGAACGAGCTCGACCTGGTCGCCAGCCACAAGCAGGGACGGTCGTTCGCGCACGAGCTGACCGAGCGCGGGTGGGCGTGGTGCGAGGGCGAGCTGGGCCAGGAAACCCCGCCGTCGCCCCGGCCTCGCAGCGTACTCAGCGTCGCGTTGTACGTCCTGCTTAGTGGTGTAGACCAATACCGGCGGCGGGAAGGCCTCCGGCTGGCCGACATCTTCGCGCCCACCTCGGACGTGACCGCGGAGGAGACGCCGGAGGACATCGAGAGCCGGATCCGCACGGCGTACCGCAAGCTGGCCCGGTCACCGCGGGACTGGGTCGGCCTGGCAGAGCTGCGAACGGAACTCGGTGGCGCACCCGCTCAGGACGTCGACGCCGTGCTCAAGGAGCTGAACCGGGCCGGGCAAGTGCACCTCGTGCCGGAGTCCAACCGGAAAACGCTTACTCCGGCCGACCGCGAAGCGGCCATCCGGGTCGGTGGTGAGGACAACCATCTGCTGTCCATCGAGGTGTCCTGATGGAACCATTGGCGGCGCTGCGAACGCTGCGCCTCGACTGGGCCGACACCCCTGATCATGTCTGGCGGGATTCCCCGTACCACGTCGACGACCTGCACCCCGAAGTCGCCAACGCGATCGACGTGGGCATCCGCGACGCCGCCGGCAGCGACGGTCCCAGCCCGATCGGCCTGGTGCTGCAAGGGCAGAAGGGCGTCGGCAAGACCCACCTGCTCTCGCTCGTCCGCCGGCGGGTGCACCAGGCGGGCGGCTACTTCTTTCTCGACAACCTCAGCGGTGGCAACGTGTTCTGGGACAACACCGCGGATGCCTTGCGGTCCGGGCTGTTGCGGCGCGACGACTCCGGTGGCTCCCAGCTGTCCAGCTTCCTGCTGCGCGCGTGCCACCGGGCACAAGCCGACCAGCGGGTCACCGCGACCATCCTCAATGGACGCCGGCTCGCCCGGTCCGATGTGGACACGTTCGTCGCGGGACTGCGCCGGATCGACGAGCAGGTCGCGGTGGAATGCGCCGATGTCGCGCGGGCGCTGGTGCTCTACAACAGCGAGGACACCAACGTCAACCAGATTGGCGCGGACTACCTCGAGGGATACGAGGAGACGAAGAAGGGCGAGCGGGCCAAATGGGGGATCCGGCCCCGGCTGAAGCCCGCGCTGGGGCAGGTCCACGACATCACCCGGCTGCTGGCGCTGACCGGGCCGGTCGCGATCGGGGTCGACCAGCTGGACACGCTGATCGGACGTTCTTCCCAGAGGACCACGAATTCCGGGCCGGTCGAGGACGAGGACCTGCTGGTCGCGCAGATCGCCGACGGGCTGATGGGGTTGCGCGAGGTGACCCGCAGGACGATCACGGTGCTCGCATGCCTGCCCGTCACCTGGACGCAGATCAAGGAGAAGGCCGCGGACACCGTGCCCGACCGGTTCCGCGAGACGTTGATGGTCGGCCGGGTGACCGACGCGGCACTGGGGCGCGCGGTCGTCGAACGGCGGCTCGGCGTCGCGTACGAGGGCATGGGATTCGTGCCACCGCACCCGGCCTGGCCCGTGGCGGACTCGGCCTTCAACGGCACCTGGGAGCCGTACGCGCCGCGCGAACTGCTCAAACGGGTCGGCGCCCATATCGACAACTGCCTGCGCGTCGGGCAGGCCTACGAGCTGACGTCGTTCGGAGACGACGGTTCGCACGCGCCGGCGCCGGTGCCCACTGTGACGCCCGGGCGATTCGCCCAGCTGGACAAGCGGTTCGAGGAGCTGAAAGCACGGGCCGACACCACGAAGCTTCTCGATCAGGAGGTCGAGGGCGAGGTGATGCCCGAACTGCTCGACGCGGCACTCCGGGCCTGGATCATCGAAGTCGGCAACGACGCCATGGAGTGGAACTCGGAGTCGGAGAACGGCAGCAGCCACGTGCACGCTCTGCTCACCCGCACCATCAACGAGGCCGCCGACGTGGAGGAGTACTGGGCGTTCCGGGCGATCACCGTCAAGGACCCGCGTTCGGCGTTGTCCCGCCTGCGGAAGACGCGATCGGCGACAGGACAGCGCCAGGGCGGGGACACCCAGCATCTGATCGTGCTGCGGCATCGGGAATGGCGAGGGGAGAAGACCAGGCTGGAGCTCGAGGACTTCCGGGACAAGGGCGGGCTGCAGGTCGTGCTCACGCCGTCGGATGTGCGCACTTTCTGGGCGCTCGAACAGATGCTGTCCGAAGTGGACACCGAACTGCACGAGTGGCTGATCGACCGGCGCCCCGCCGGGCGGTCGGATCTGCTTTCCGCGGTGATGCCAAAAAAATCCACTGAGCGCAAGCCCGACAAGGGACCGCCTTCGGCGGACGGGCGGATCACGCTCGGCACGGTGGACGAAAAGCCATTGCGGATCGAGCTTTCCGCGTTGCGCAAGCACGCCGCCGTGTTCGCGGGGTCCGGCTCCGGCAAGACCGTCCTTTTGCGACGGATCATCGAAGAATGTGCCCTCAACGGGGTTTCCGCCATCGTCCTCGACCCGAACAACGACCTGGCCCGGCTCGGGGACGCCTGGCCCGAACCGCCCGAGGCGTGGGCGCCAGGAGACGCGAAGCTGGCCGAACGGTACCTCGCCGGGACCGACGTGGTGGTCTGGACCCCCAACCGGGCGAACGGGCGGCCGCTGGCCTTCCAGCCGTTGCCCGACTTCGCCGGGGTCCTCGACGACGAGGACGAGTTCACCCTCGCCGTCGAGGTGGCCGTCGCGACCATCGCCCCGCAGGTCGGGCTCACCGGAACCGCGCGCGGCGCGAAGATCGGCCGCGCCGTGCTGCGCGAGGCGGTCCTGCACCACGCCCGGACCGGGTCCCGCAGCCTGCCCGGGCTCATCGAGGTGCTCGCCGACCTGCCCGAGGACGTCAGCATCCTCAACGATGGCAAGCGCATCGCCGCGGGCCTGGCCGAGACGCTCAAGGCGGCGACGATCAACGACTCGCTGTTCGCGGGCGGCGGGGAACCCGTCGACCCAGGCACGCTGCTCACCCCGGCCGAGGGCAAACGCGCCCGAGTGTCGGTGATCAGCTTCATCGGGTTGCCGGCGGAGGAGCAGCGGCAGAACTTCGTCAACCAGCTGCAGATGGAACTTTTCGCCTGGATCAAAAGGAATCCCGCGGGCGAGCGCCCGCTCGGCGGCCTGTTCGTGATGGACGAGGCGCAAACCCTGGCCGCGTCCGGCACCCTCACCCCGAGCACCCGCAGCACCATCGTGCTCGCGTCGCAGGCGCGCAAGTACGGGCTCGGGCTGCTGTTCGCCACGCAGGCCCCGAAAGGCCTGCACAACCAGGTGGTCGGCAACGCGATGACCCAGTTCTTCGGGCGGCTCAACAGCCCCGCGCAGATCGCCGCCGCGAACGAGATGGCCCGCGCGAAGGGCAGCCCGGTCGCCGACATCTCGCGGCTGGAACGCGCCCAGTTCTACGTCTCGGCCGAGTCCTTCGGCTTCCGCCAGATCACCACGCCGCTGTGCCTGACCCACCACCCCAGCAGCCCGCTCACCGTCGAAGAGGTCATCAAACGCGCCCGCGATGATTGAGAGTGTTGTGAAAGTGGCTTGCGTGGCGGTGCGGGTGGCGGAACCTGAGGCGGTGCGAGCTGAGTCCCCACACAGGGAGGAAGAGACCGAGCCCCAGGATCCCGGACGTCCGGATTCCGGGGGTTCCTGTCCACCGGACACGGTGACGCCGATCGTACGGTGAGGGCATGACTGGGCGGCGTGTCGTGGTTGTCGGGTTCGATGGGATCGAGCTCGTCGACGTTGCCTGCGTGACGACCGGGTTCGACTACGCCAACCGGATGGGCGCCGACCCCGCGTACGAGGTGCTGTTCGCGACGCCGGTCGGGCGGCCGGTGCGGTGCGACTCGGGGCTCCAGTTGCACGGCCAGTCCCGGCTCGACGGGATCGAGGGCCGGATCGACACCATGGTCATCTCCGGTGGGCTGGGGCACGAGGCCGCGGCGGCGAACCAGCGCCTGCTCGGCCAGGTCCGCCGGCTGGCCGGGCTGTCCCGGCGGATCGCGTCGGTGTGCACCGGCGCCACCGTGCTCGCCGCCGCGGGGCTGCTCGACCACCGCCGCGCCACGACGCACTGGTACGAGGCGACGCGGCTCGCCGAGCGCTACCCGCGGGTGCACGTCGACCCCGCGCCGATCTACGTCCGCGACGGCCGGATCGCGACCTCGGGCGGGGTCACCGCGTCACTCGACCTGGCGCTCGCGTTCGTCGAGGAGGACCACGGGGCGGAGATCGCCCGCCGGGTCGCCGTCGGCATGGTCACCTACCTGCAGCGGCCCGGGAACCAGGCGCAGATGAGCCTGTTCACCAGGATCCCGCGGTCCGAGCACGCCGTGGTGCACCGAGTGATCGACCACGTGGTGAGCCACCTCGACGGCGATCTCAGCGCCGCCGGGCTGGCCGCGCTGGTGAGTGTCAGCGAACGGCACCTGAGCCGGTTGTTCGTCGAGCATGTCGGCCGGACACCGTGGCAGCTCGTGCGCGACGCGCGCCTGGAAGCCGCTTCGCAACTGCTCGCCGGGACGCGCGAACCGCTGACCGCGATCGCTCGCCGGTGCGGTTTCGCCTCGGCCGAGTCGCTGCGGCAGTCGTTCGTCGCGCGGTTCGGCATCCCGCCGTCCCGGTTCCGCGCGGTGCACGCGCGGCGCTGACCCGCCGGGAGCCGTCAGAACTCGTCGGCGCCGGAGAGCTGGTGTTCGAGCGCGTCCGCCTGGGCGACGATCGCGGCGAGCGGACGCGCGAACTCCTCCTGCAGGTCCAGCGCACCCAGCGGCACCGTGTGCTTGATCAGCGCGACGCCGTCCACCACGGCCGCGCCGCCGACGGTCACCGAGCCGGCGAGTTCCAGCAAGCGGCGCAGGTCGATCTTGTCGGCCCAGCCGACGGCGGAGGAGATCTCCGCCCACGACGTGCCGTCTTCGCCGGGCAGCAGGTGCACGGTGACCTGCTGCGTGCGGCCGTTCTCGGTCTCGAGCTGGAAGCGCAGCCAGCCGTCCCGGTCTTCCAGCACCTCGTACCGCAGGCGCACGTAGTTGATCACGTCGGTCCAGAGCCCGTCACCCATGCGCGCAAGCTTAGCTGGGGGTTGTTCCGGCTTCCCCGCGCTTGTCCGATTCGCCGCCGCGGGTCGAGGGACCCCGGTGACCGGGCGCCTGCGGGGTTCCGGCGGGCGCGGCCGCCGGCGGTGCTGCCGCCCCCGTCGCGGCAGCCGACACCAGCGAGTCACACCTGGCTTTACGCGTCTCCGCAGTTCAGTGTTACGGAAAATGCGGGGCAACCACCCGATCGAGCGCACGGCCGGGGTGGGGTCAACTATCTGTACGCCCCGAGGGCGGTCGCCGTCGCCTTGGCGATGAGATCGTCGCTGGTGGGGGCGTCCTTGGTGGACCGGTCGGACAGGATCACAAGGACGATGGGCGCGTTCCGGCGGCCAGATCACCGCGATGTCGTCGCGCGTTCCGTAATCGGCGGTGCCGGTCTTGTCCGCGACCGGCCAGTCCGCGGGTACGGCCGCGCGGATCAGCACGCCGGTCCCGGCGTGTTTCGCCGTGATCGGTGAGTTGGGTACGACGTCGGCCTGGCTGAACATCACCGTCCGCGCCAGTCCGTCGACCGGGCTGCGGCGCGCGCCGCGAACCGGCGGAGGTGGGTGATGGGCATGGACGCAGTGTCCCGGAAACCGTCCACAATAGACGAAACAGCGGTGGCGGTGACCGAAAAGGACACTGACACTGCCCGCACGGCCACTGCCGGCGCCGCCGGGGAGCCATTATCGTGCTCGCATGCACAAGACCGTACGAATCGCCCTGAGCGCGGTGGCCGTGGCCGGCGTGACGGTGGTCGCCGTGCCGGGGACCGCGAGCGCGACCCCCGGGCGCGGCGTCACCGCCGTCACGATCTTCGACAAGACCATCGGCGACACCGAGTACGTGCTGAAGGAGATCACCCTCGCCCCCGGCGGCAGCACCGGCTGGCACTACCACCCCGGCCCGGTGCACGGCCTGGTCAAGCAGGGCGTGCTGACGCACAACGAGTCCGACTGCGGCGTCGATGGTCTCTACCACCGCGGCCAGCCCATCAGCGAGGAGAGCGGCCCCGGGTATGTCCACATCGGACGGAACCTGGGCAGCACACCCGTTGTGCTGGAAGTGTTCTACCAGGACCCCGTCGGCAGCCCGCTGGCCGTTGACGTGCCGAACCCCGGCTGCGACTTCGACTGACCGTCACAGCTTCGCGGTGAGGCGGCGGAGGATCGCCGCCGCCGGCTCGGCGGTGGCGTGCCGGTACCCGGTGCCCGCCCACAGGTGCAGCCGGTCGCTGTCGCCGGCCGCGGCCGCCGCCTTGCGCAGCGGGCTGGTCAGGTGGTGCAGCGCGGGATAGCCCAGCGGCGCGACCTCGTCGTAGCGGTCGGTGAACGCGTTCGCCAGGCCGCGCGCGGGGCGGCCGGTGAAGGCGTGCGTCAGCACCGTCCGGTCCCGCGCGGGGTCCGCGAGCGCGGTCCGGTGTGTCTCCGACACGCCGCTTTCGTCGGACCGCAGCAGCACGGTGCCGACCATCGCCGCCGCGGCCCCGGCTTCGAGGACCTCCACGACCGCGTCGGCGGTCGCGATGCCGCCCGCGGCGATCAGCGGAAGATCCGTCACCCGGGCGATTTCGCGGACCAGGCCGGCGAGCGGGACATCCGCCGGCAGCCGGTCCGGGGTGAGGGTGGCGGAGTGCCCGCCTGCCGCGATCCCCTGCACACAAAGGAAATCCACGCCCGCGTCAGTGGCTTGGCGTGCCTCGGCGGCGGAGGTGACGCTCTGCCCGGTCAGCGTGCCCGCGGCCCGCAGCGCCTTGAGGACCGCCGCGTCCGGGATGCCGAACGTGAACGTCGCCGCCGGGACCGGGTCGGCGAGCAGCAGGTCGATCTTGTCGCGCCAGTGGTCGTCGTCCTCGGTGCGCGCGATCCCGCCGAGGTCGATGCCGTAGTCGTCGGCTTCGCCCTGCAGCTCACGCGCGTACCGGTGGTAGCTCGCGTCGTCGATCGGGACCGGGTTCGGCGCGAACAGGTTGACCCCGAAGGGCGCCCGCACCTCGGCGAGCCGCCGCCCGAACGCCTCGGCGGTCTGGTACCCGGCGGGCACCAGACCGATACCCCCGGCCGCCGCGGCCGCGGCGACGAGCCGGGGCGTCGTCGGGCCCCCGGCCATCGGCGCCGCCACCACGGGCACCGACAGGCCGAGACCCGCGAACATGCTGTGCACCAGACCCTCCTCCGCTCAGGAGTCGCTCAGCGCGCCTTCGAGCAGTTCCTGCAGGAACAGCCCGCGCCGGGCGTCGAGGGGATGCGGGCGGCGTTCGCGGACGGCCTCGGCGAACTCGCGCATGATCGTCTGCTGCACGTCGGCGAAGTCGTTGAGCGCGTAGCCGGGTGAGTCGACCAGCGACATCGGGCCCGCCTCGGTGATCACGAGGCAGTCCAGCACCTGGGCCGGCACGGGCGTGGTGATCGACAGCGCGGCCTGGCTCAGCACCTCGTTCTCGTGCCGCACGGTGAGCGCCACCCACTTGGTCGGGTCACCGACCGCGCGGACCCTGGTGATCGGCCCGACCGCCGCGTCGAGCAGGTCGAGCACATGCGGGCCGAGGTCGAGCAGCGCGCCGCGCTCGACCCGCCATGGCGTCGCGAACATCGACCCGGGCCGCGAGCCGCCACCGAGATATTCACCGATCGCCCCGACCGGGCCGGCGGCGCGCGTCGCGCTGATGAACGCGCGCACCGATTCGCGGTAGCGGTTGGTCAGCACGACCTGGCTGATCACCCCGGCGTCAGCCACCGCGTCCGCGACCCCGCGGGCTTCGGCGAGGGTGAACCCGAGCGGCTTCTCCAGCAGCAGATGCCGCCCGGCCGCGGCGGCCAGCGGCGCGTACCGGGCCTGGATGTCCGGCGGCACCGCGAACGCGACGGCTTCGCAGTGGT
Organism: Amycolatopsis sp. GM8; assembly: GCF_021653975.1. Lineage (GTDB taxonomy): Bacteria > Actinomycetota > Actinomycetes > Mycobacteriales > Pseudonocardiaceae > Amycolatopsis_E. Next base: position 267,814 of record NZ_JAJKFK010000006.1, read on the forward strand.
CGAGCAGTTCTTCGAAGCTGGCGGCGGCCTTCGCCTGGTACTTCGAGGCGAGCTCTTCGGCCGCTTCCGGCCGTCGCGCCCACACCGCGGCCAGTCGGGTGCCGGGCCCGTTGTGGATCATCGGGGCGTGGAACACCCCGGCCCACGGCCCGGCACCGACGAGGCCGATCGTCAGAGGTTCGGTCATGCCTGCACGGTAGCCCCGGGACTAGGAGAAGCGCACCGGGAAGCGGTCGATGCCACGCAGCACGAGGTTGCGCCGGTACGGCAGCTCATCGGTCGTCATCGTCATGGTGAGCCCGCGGCTGATCAGCTCGTGCAGCACGACCTCCATCTCCAGCCGTGCCAGCGGCGCGCCGAGGCAGTAGTGGATGCCGAGGCTGAAGGTGAGGTGGCGCTTGACCGGCGCCGAGCCGGCGTAGCGGGTGATGTCGAACGTCTCGGGGTTCTCGAACGCCTCCGGGTCGCGGTTGGCCGAGCCGAACAGCAGCACGACCCCGTCGCCCGCGGCGAACTCGTGTCCCGCCAGCGTCGTCGGCGTGTGCGCGAGCCGGGTGGTCATGTGCACCGGCGAGTCGTAGCGCAGCATCTCCTCGACGGCGGGCCCGGCCAGCTCCGGCTTGGCGCGCAGCAGCTCGTACTGGCCGGGATTCCGGATCAGCGCGAGGATCCCGTTCGCGACCAGGTTCACGCTCGTCTCGTGCCCGGCCACCAGCAGCGTGACGCAGGTCGCGAGCATCTCGTCCTCGGTGAGCACGTCGCCCTGTTCCTCGACCGCGGCGAGCCCGCTGATCAGGTCGTCCTGCGGGTCCGCGCGCCGCTGCCGGATCAGGCTGCGGAAGTAGTCCACGAACTCGCGCGCGGCCTGCGTGCGGGCTTCGCGTTCTTCCTGTAGCAGCAAGGGATCCGGGTCGAACCCGCGGGCCAGCGCACGCGACCAGCGCTGCAGGTTGGGGTGGTCTTCGGCGGGTGCGCCGAGCAGCTCGGCGATGATCGTCAGCGGCAGCGGGTAGGCCAGCGAGGTGATCACGTCGGCTTCCCCGGTGGTCACCATCGCGTCGAAGAGCTCCTTGACGAGCGCCTCGATCCGCGGCCGCAGCGCGGAAATCGTCTTGGGCGTGAACGCCTTGCTGACCAGGCCGCGCAGCCGGGTGTGGTCCGGCGGGTCCATCCACAGGAACGACGTCGGCAGGTCGACGTGCTCGACACCGGGGTGGAACAGCTCGGCCTCGTGCGCGTGGCTCCAGTTGTTGTCCTGCAGCACCGCCGCGCAGTCCTCGTAGCGGGTCACCAGGTGCACGCCGAGCGGGGTGGCGATGACCGGCTTCGTCTCGCGGGCCGCGGCGTAGCGCGGATACGGGTTCGGCCAGTGCTTCGGGTCGAGCGCGTCCAGCGCGGCACCCGGGTTCGCCGGCGCCGGAGCGTCCTCAGTGGACGGTCCGTTCGGCGGGAACACCATGCACGTCGTGGTGCCGTGCGCGATGAGCTTGCCGCGCGGGTCGGTGACCCGGCCTTCCGCGGTCGCGGTCCGCTTGCCCACGTGCACGACCTTCGCTTCGCACGTGAGCTGGTCACCGTCGAGCGCGACCGGGCGGATGAAGTTGACCTTCAGCTCCAGCGTCGTGTACAGCGCCCCCTCGGGGATCGCGGTGAAGACCGAGCTGCCCATCGCGGTGTCGAGCAGCGTGGCGATCACGCCACCGTGCACTGTGTACAGTGCGTTGGCCGTCGCCGGCGAGGGCTTGAGCGTCCACACGGTCCGGCCCTCTTCGAGGGTTTCCAGCAGCACGCCCAGCGAGTGGCCGACGCCGATGCCGGACTCGACCCCGTATTCCACCAAGGACTTCAGCTCGCGCAGCCGGCGCTGCAGTGGTGTCTCGGTCATCATTCCCTCTCAGCGCAGGCGGACGGGCAGCGCCCGCATCCGCCGGATGGAGACATTGGGCAGATACGTCAGGTCCTCGGTGACCAGCTCGATGCCGGGCGCGCGCCGCACGAGCGCGTCCATCGCGATCTCCACCTCGAGCCGCGCCAGTGCGGCACCGAGGCAGAAGTGGATTCCCTTGGCGAAGCTCAGATGTGCGGGCGCGGGGCGGGTGTAGCGGGTGAGATCGAGGCGGTCGGGATCCTCGAAGGCTTCGGGGTCGCGGTTGGCGGATGCCAGCAGCAGCACGATTCCGTCGCCGTTGCCGAACGCGTGCCCGGCGAGTTTCAGCGGCCCCTGCGCGACGCGCGCCGCGATCTGCACCGACGGCTCGTACCGCGCCAGCTCCTCGATCGCGTGCGGCGCCAGGTCCGGCGTCTCCCGCCACAGCGCGAGCTGGCCCGGATTCCTCAGCAGGGCAAGGGTTCCGTTGGCGATCAGGCTCACCGTGGTCTCGAACCCGCCCGACAGCAGCAAAGCGAACGTGTTGAGCAGTTCGGACTCGGTGAGCACGTCTCCCTGCTCCTCGACCGCCGCCAGCGCGCTCACCAGGTCATCGGCCGGTTCGGCACGCCGTTTCGCCAGCAGGTCACGGAAATATGCCTTGCCGTCCTGCATCGCGTGCGCGCGAGCGTCCCGTTCGGACGGTGACAGCAGCGGGCCCGGGTCGAGCCCGCGGGCCAGCGCGCTCGACCAGCCGCCGAACAGCGGCCGGTCCCGCGCGGGCACGCCGAGCATGGCGCAGATGACGCGCAGCGGCAGCGGGTAGGCGAACGACTCGACCAGATCCGCCTCGTCGGCGGCCAGCAGCTCGGTGAGCAACTCGTCCACAGTGGACTCGATGAGCGGGCGCAGCCCGGCGATCATCCTCGGCGTGAAAGCCTTGCTGACCAGTCCGCGCAGCCGGGTGTGGTCCGGCGGGTCGAGGAACAGGAACGGCAGGTGCTCGTGCGAGAGCTCGGGCGCGAACGGGTTGAAGCCGTTCGCGTCGGCACGGCCCCATTTCGTTTCGCTGAGCGCGGCGGCACAGTCCTCGTAGCGGGTCACCAGGGAAACGCCGCCGGGCAACTGGTACAGCGGGGTGGCTTCGCGGAGCGCGCGGTACTGCGGGTACGGATCCGCGCGGTACTCCAGGTCGAAGCCTGCGAACGCGGTCATTTCCGCAGCCGAACCGGCAGGGTGTCGAGACCGTGGATCGCGACCGTGTCCCGCCAGACGGGTTCGCCGGCCAGCGCGAGATCCGGCGCGCGCCGCAGCAGCGCGTCGATCGCGAGCTGCACTTCGAGTTTCCCGAGATGCGAGCCGAGGCAGTAGTGCACGCCGCCGCCGAACGACAGCGGCCGCGGCGGCGGTGCCTGCCCGGCGAAGCGGGCGATGTCGAGCCGGTCCGGATCCTCGTATGCCTCGGGATCGCGGTTCGCGGCGGCCATCACGACCACCACGCCTTCCCCGCGCGGCAGGGTCCGGCCGTCGAGTTCCTTGTCCGCCAAGGCAACGCGGTGGGTGAACTGGATGGGCGGCTCGTAGCGCAGCAGCTCGTCGGCGCCGGACGACGCGAGTTCGGGCTGCGAGCGCCACAGCTCGATCTGGTCGGGATTGCGCAGCAGCGCCACGGTGCCCTTGCCGATCAGGTCGGTGGCCGTCTCGTAGCCGCCGATCAGCAGGCCGACGGAAAGGCCACGTAACTCGATGTCGCTGGCGGTGCCGGCTTCGAGCGCCGCGGCCATGTCGCTGAACATGTCCTGCCGCGGGTACCTGCGCCGGTGATCGATCTGTGCGCCGAAGTACGCCTCGAACTCGGCCTTGGCGACATCGCGGCGGGCGAGTTGTTCCGGTGTCTGCAGGATGTCCGGGTCGGTGCCGTGGACCAGCGCCATCGACCAGTCCATCACCTGGCGGTAGTCCTCGCGCGGGATGCCGAGCAGCTCGGCGATGATCGTGAACGGCATCGGCCGGGCGAAGGACTCCATCAGGTCCACTTCACCGGCCGCGATCGCCTTGTCCAGCAACTCGGTCACCAGGCGCTCGACCCGCGGCCGCAGCCCCGTGGTGTGGCGCGGGGTGAACGGCCGGTTGACCAGCCCGCGCACCCGGGTGTGCTGCGGCGGGTCCATCCGCACGATGCCGCCCGGCACATCGTCGGGGGCGACCCCGGGCCGCAGCGGGTTGATGCCGTCGTCGTAGCCGTGCCCCCACTCGGGATCCGACAACACGGCGGAAACCTCGGCATACCGGGTCGCGATGTGCACGCGCGGTTTGAGCGGGAACAACGCGGTGTGCTCGCGCAGGGCGGCGTAGCGAGGATACGGATTGGACCGGTGAGCGGGGTGGAAGGCGTCGAACACGACCGACACGGCGAAGATCCTCTCCTCGGCCCGTTACCAAGCCGACCTGAAAGTAGGCCAAGCAGACCAACTGGCAGCCGGCCTACGTTTCGCCGATCGCCGTGACTGCCGGTCGGCTTGGTAACCAGCGGCGCAGTACCTGTCTCCTTCCTAGCGATAAGATCGCTTGCACCGCACGGATTATCGGAGCGTCGAATCCCGCCATAGGAACGGGCGGCGCGTCATTGCCCGCGCGGCGCGGGCGGGATACCGAGGACGCGTGCCGAACTACATTCTGGACCAGAGTTTTCCGAGTGAACGAGACCGGCTCGACGCGATGGCGCGCAACTGGGATCCCGGTACCCTGCACATCGTCGGGGAGCTGGGCATCGGCAAGGGCCACCGGTGCCTGGAGGCGGGTGCGGGCACCGGTTCGATCGCGCGTGCCCTCGCCGGAATCGTCGGGCCCGGCGGGCAGGTGCTCGCCGTCGACCGGGATACGAGGTTCCTCGACGACCTGCCCGCGCCGGCGGAGGCGCTGAGCGCCGACCTGATGACAGACGACCTGCCGCCCGCCTCATTCGACCTGGTGCACGCACGGTTGCTGGTCGCGCACCTGCACCCGCATCCGGTCGCGCTGGAGCGGCTCGCGGCGGCGGTCGCGCCCGGCGGCTGGCTGCTGGTCGAGGAGGTCGACTGGACCTACGCGGACCGGTCCGAACCGGACGAACCCGTGCACACCGCGATGGTCGCGGCGCTGACCGGGGTGATGACCGGGTTCGACACCACCTACGGCCACCACCTGCTCGGCGACATGCTGGACCTCGGGTTCACCCAGGTGTCCGCGCAGTTCCGCGGCACCCAGTCGCGGCACGAACGATCCTGGCTGCCCTGGCAGCTGCTCGTCGAGCAGTTCCAGGACCAGATCGTCCACAAAGGACTCATGTCGGCCGGCGACGTGGACCGCTGGTGGGCGGTCACCCGCGCGCAGGCGCACCTCGTGGCCGGGCCGGCGTTGTTCGCCGTCCGGGCCCGTCGCCCTACCAGCTGACGGGCAGCGCCTGCAGGCCGTACACGACGGAATGCGAGTGAAAACGCAGGTCCGCCATGGGCACCGCGAGCCGCAGCGCGGGGAAGCGGCGCAGCAGCGCGGGAAAGACGATGCCCAGCTGCATCCGCGCGAGCGGCGCGCCGATGCAGTGGTGGATGCCGTGCCCGAACGCGATGTGCGCGGGGACCTTGCGCTCGGGGTCGAACCGGTCCGGGTCGGCGCCGAGCGCGTCGTCCCGGTTGGCCGAGGGCAGTGAGCACACCACCCAGTCACCGGCCTCGATGCGCTCGCCGCCGAGTGTGACGTCCTCGCGCGCCACCCGTGGAATTCCCGAGTGCACCACGGACAGGTACCGCAGCATCTCCTCGATCGTCGCGTCGATCCGGTCGTCGTGGTCGCGCACCGCGGCGAAGTAGCGGGGATGCCGCAGGAGTAGCAGCGTGCCGAGGGAGATCATGTGCGAGGTGGTGTCGTGCCCGGCCAGCAGCAACAGGTCCGCGATACCGACGAGCTCGGCGTCGCTGAGTTCGGTCCCGTGCTCGCGCACGAGCATGCCCAGCAGACTGTCGTCCGGATCGGCCCGCTGCGCAGCGACCAGTTCGACCATGTACGCGCGCGATTCCGCGAACGCCGCGGTGCGCTCCTGGAGACTGGCCTGGAAATCGGTGCGGCGCACGCCGCGCCGCTGGAAGTCCGCGCGGTCCGCGAACGGCACGCCGAGCAGTTCGCAGATCACCAGTGCCGGGATCGGCAGCGCGAACGCGGACACCAGATCCGCCGGGGGACCGGCCTGTTCGACGGCGTCGAGGTGCTCGGCCACGATCGCCTCGACCCGTGGCCGCAGCTGCCGCATCCGCTTGACGGTGAACGCCGGCGCGAGCCTGCGGCGCAAGGTGGTGTGCCGCGGCGGGTTGTAGGACAGCAGCATGCCGGGCGACGGGCCGTCCGCGCTCTCGCCCGGCTTCGCGACGAAGGCGTTCGGGTGACTGGGAAATCGCGCCGGGTCGCCGAGCACCGCACGGGCGTCGTCGTAGCGTGTGACGAGCCACGCGGTGCCACCGGTGACGAGGCTCACTCGCGAAACGGGACGTTCGCGGCGCAACCGCGCGAGTTCCGGCACGGGGTCGAATTCGGTTCGCCGGATGTGTACGGGCATGGTCGGTGTTTCGGCCATTGCGCGGAGTCTGCTCGACCCGGATGAACGGCCGCTGAACCGGTGCTGACATTTCCCGCGTTCACCGTGGATCCCGATTGATCGATAGGCGCTTGCCGATTTCCGTTGCCTTCCGGAATGTTCTGCCGGAGATTGGCGGTGCCGCAACTCGATGGGGGTGAGGTCGTGAATGGGACGCTGCCGGGACGGTTCGACGAGGCCGCCGATCGTTACCCGGATCAGGTCATCTCGCTGCCGAGTGAGCAGGAAACCCTGACCTACTCGGAACTCCAGGACTCGTCGCGGCGGATGGCCGCGGGACTCGCCGCGGCCGGTGCCCGCGAGGGCGACGCGATCGGCGTACTCGCCCCGAACTGTGCCGCCTTCCTGCAGGGCGTGCTCGCGGCGGGCCGGATCGGTGCCGCCGCCTGCCCGATGCCACTGCCGATGGGCATGCGTGACCTGGCGGGCTACCTGCGCCGCACACAGGCCATTGTGGACAGAGGGCGGGTCGAGTACATCGTCACCGTGCCCAAGCTGCGGGTGGTGACCGACCAGCTCACCGGCGTGTACGCGTTCGACGCCGCGGACCTGGTGCGCCACGACCACGCCCCGCTGGCGGGTGCGCGGGAGAACCAGACGGCGGTGCTCCAGTTCACCTCGGGCAGCACCGCCGCGCCGAAGGGCGTGGTGCTGACGCACCGGAACGTGGTGTCCTGCGCGGATTCCATCAGCGAGGCCATCAAGATCACCGAAGCCGACGCCTGGGGCAGCTGGCTGCCGCTGTTCCACGACATGGGCCTGTTCGGCACGGTCACCGGGCTGTTCAACGGGATCCCGCTCAACGTGTGGTCCCCGGTCACGTTCGTGAAGAGCCCGGCCGGCTGGCTGAACCAGTTCCTGGCCACCGGCGCGACGATCTGCGCGATGCCGAACTTCGGCTACGACTACCTGCTGGCCACCGTGCCGGAGGACCGCGAACTGGACATGTCGCACTGGCGCGTCGCGTTCAACGGCGCCGAGTCGATCTCCGTCCGCTCGGTGAGCGCGTTCGTGGATCGCTTCGCCCGCGCGGGTTTCCGGCCCGAGACGATGACCCCGGCGTACGGGCTCGCCGAGGCGACCCTGGTCGCGACGCTGCCTCCGCTGGACCGCGGACCGGTGTACGAATGGGTGGACCGCGCCGCGCTCGCCGCGGCCGGGAAGGCGTTTCCGGTGGCGGAAGGCTCGTCGGCCCGCGGGATCGTGGGGCTGGGCCGCGCCGTGCCGGGGATGCGCGTGCGGATCGCCGGCGGCCGGCCCGAGGGTGAGGTCGGCGAGATCGAGGTGACCGGCGCCGCGGTCACCAGCGGCTACCTCGGCCGTCCCGACGGGCCGTTCACCGCCGACGGCTGGCTGCGCACCGGTGACCTCGGCTACCTGCGCGACGGTGAGCTGTTCTTCACCGGCCGCAGCAAGGAAATGATCACCGTGCGCGGCGAGAACGTGTACCCGCTGGACGTCGAGGCGATCGCCCAGCTCGTTCCCGGTGTCTACAAAGGACGGTGTGTCGCGTTCGTCGACGACGAGCGGATCATCGTGTGCGTGGAAACCGCGCTGCGCGACCCGGCCGAGCGGCAGCGCCTGACCGACGACATCGCCGGGCGCTGCTCGGTCGAGCTCGGACTGTCCGGTTTGGACGTCAAGCTCGTCCCGGCGCGCACGATTCCCCGCACCACCAGCGGCAAGCTCCAGCGTCTGGGCATGCGTGAGCTGTACAAAAAACAGGAGGCATCGTGACCACCGCACCGGACATGGACCAGATGCACAGCCTCGGTGTCTTCCGGCACTACGACCGCAGCCACTGGCGGCTGGACGAGGTGCCGCTCGACGAGGTCGACAAGAGCCTGGTGAAACCGGAGTACATCACGCTGGTGAAGAGCGCGGTGATGGGCGAGTCCAACGTGATCGCCGCTGTGCACGGGTTCCTCAACGAGTTCGCCGACGACTACGACTTCTCCGCGTTCGCGGTGATCTGGGGCTACCAGGAAGTCCAGCACCACTACGCGTTCACCTCCTGGCTGCAGGCGATCGGGGAGAAGGTCGACAACCGCGCGGTGGCCGCGATGCGCGCCCCGTACGACCCGGGCACCACCCCGTCGGCCACGCTCGCCACCAACATCATCTCCGAGCTGACCGTCAACCACGTCTACCGCGCGGTGTCGGCGTGGGTCGACGAGCCGGTGCTCAAGGACCTGCTGCTGCGCGCCAGCCGCGACGAGGCCGGGCACGCCCGCGAGTTCCGGCACTTCGCCGCGAAGCGCCTGCAGGAGCACCCCGACGAGGTGCCTTCGGTGCTGGAGACGCTGTACTTCTACACGGCCGACGAGAAGATCAAGCACCCGGTCGGCGTGTTCAAGGCCGGGCTGGCCGAGCTGTCCGACGCCGAGACCATCGACACCGGGTTCGAGCTGTTCCTCGACACCGTCGCGGACACCGGCGAGCTGGACGAGCTGCAGGGCAAGATCCGCCGCACGTTCGCTTCGCTGACCGGGTACGACCTGTCGACCAACCGCGCGGTGCGCCGCGCGCTCGCGACGGCGCTGGGATGACCGCGACCGTGCCCTGGGCGGGCCGCGCGGATCACCACTGCTTCGGCTGCTCGGCCGCCAACCCCGTCGGGCTCGCGCTGGAGTTCACCGATCACGGGGACTCGCTGAGCACGGAATTCAAGCTGGACAAGCACTACGAGTCCTACCCGGGTGTCGTGCACGGCGGGATCCTCGCCGTGATCTGCGACGAGACGATGGGCAACCTCGTGGTGATGCGGCTCGGCGTGCCCGCGGTGACCACGTCGATGCGGACGCGCTACGTCGGCGTGGTGCGGGTCGGTGCCCTGCACCGCTGCGTCGCGCGCGCCGAGTTCGGCGACGGCCTGGTGCGCACCAGCGCCGAAGTACTCGACCCCGACGGTGTCGTCCTCGGCACCGCGACCGCCACCTACCGACCGAGGAGCGATGTATGACCGCCGATCTGGACAAGTCCGTGTCCACCACCGTCACCGAGATCGTCGCCGCCGAACTGGGCCGCGCGCCCGGCACCCTGACCGGCGACACCGACCTGCGTGCCGTCGAGGGCGCCGACTCGATCAAGGTGCTGCGGATGATCGCGAAGATCGAGCAGACCTACGACATCGAGCTGGAGGACGACGACATCTTCGGGCTCACCACGATCGACCAGGTCATCGCGGTCGTCGACAAGGCACTGGCGCAGGGATGACCGCCGCGACCAACCAGCACTACGACCTGGACCCGGAGCTGTTCGCGCGGTTTCTCGACCCGCTGCGGAAGTACTCGTCGGGCCTGTTCGAGGCCGACGTCACGACGCTGGAGCAGGCGCAGCGGCGGAAGCTGTCGTTCGTGGCCGGGCAGCTGCGGCTGATGGGCGGCGAGCGGCTGCTCGACGTCGGCTGCGGCTGGGGCTCGCTGCTGCTGTTCATGGCAAAGGAGTACGGCTGCCGGGTCACCGGGATCAGCCCGGCGGCGAACCAGCACGAGTACATCGCGTCCCGGGTTTCCGCGCTGGGCCTGGAGAAGCTGGTGACCACCGAGGTCGCGTCGTTCGAGACGTACGAGCCCCAGGCGCGCGGGTACGACGCGGTGACCATGCTGGGTTCGGTCGTGCACATCCCGGACCTCGACGCGGTGTTCGCGAAGATCCGGCGCGCGCTGCGCCCGCGCGGGCGGCTGTACCTGTCGGAGAGCTGCTTCCGCAACGCCGCGATCCGCGACGGGTTCGACGAGCGGCCGGGCACGGAGTTCGTGCGCAACAGCATCTTCGGCAACGGCGAGCTGCGGCCGCTGTCGGAACTGGTCGCCGGCGCGGAGTCGGCCGGGTTCTCGGTCAGCGCGGTACACGACCTGACCGACGACTACCGCCGCACGATCGACTGCTGGATCGACAACCTGCGCGCCCAGCCCGAGAGCCCTCAGCGCGCGGATCTCATGCACTACCTGGAGATCGCCAACGCCGGCTGGGGCTACACCACGAAGCACTACGCCCTGGTCTGCTCGAAGACCCGCTGACCCGGCGTGTTTGCCCGCCACGTCGGTGAGTTTGCGCCGGGCGCGGCCAACTCACCGACACGGACGGCCAACACGCCCGCGCGGGCGGCGAACACGCCGCGCCACGAGGACACGCACAAGGAGAGGGCCATGAACGTTCTTCCCGCGCAGGACATGGCGGACGCGGTCGGGAAGTACTTCGCGACCGCGGCACAGGCGCGTGAGTGGAATGTCGAGACCACGATGGACTGGGCCGCCGCGGACGCCGGGCGGCTCACCGAGGGCCAGCTCTCGGCGGTCGAGTTCATCACGATCATCGAGGACCACCTGCCCGGCTACTTCTCCCTCTACACCGGGAACTTCCCGGTCGACGACTCGGTCGAGCCGGAGCAGTACGAGCACAACCGTGAGCTGTACCACTTCACCGTCCGCTGGGCGGCCGAAGAGGACACCCACGCCCGCGCGCTCACCCGGTACCAGGCCGCGTCGGGCATGCGGGACGAGGCGGGCGTGCGCAAGGCCCTGATCGAGCCCGGCCAGGGCCGGTTCGAGCTGCCGTTCGACCACCCGGTGCAGTACTTCGCCTACGCGCTCGTGCAGGAGAAGGCCACCCAGATCTACTACCAGCAGCTCCGCGCCGTCGCCGGGGACCCGGTGCTGGCCGACGTGCTGACCAGGCTGTCCCGCGACGAGGCCCGGCATTTCACGTTCATGGCGGACGTGGTCGCGGCGTACCTGCGGGTGCAGGGCGACGCGGTGCTGGACCCGATCCGCGAGGTGATCGCCGACTTCCGGATGCCGCTGGCCGGCACGATCCGCGGCTACTGGCGGTGGGCGCTCAAGATCGCGGACACCGCCCGATACGATCACACCGATGCGTACGAGCACCTCATCAAGGTGATGAACCGGGCGGTGGACACCCCCAGCGAGCGGCTCGGCGAGCTGGTGGGCTTCGTCGACGCTTGCCGCACCATTGCCTAACTGTCCTCGTCCCGATGCCCGATGGTTCACCGGGTGTTCTCCAGCGTGCATGAGGCTGAAGGTAATTCGGGAGGTCGGAACACATGGAGTTCAGGCATCTGGTGTCATTCCTGGCGATCGCTGAGGAGCTGCACTTCGGCAGGGCGGCCGCGAGACTGCATCTCACCCAGCCATCGCTGAGTCAGCAACTGCAACGCCTGGAACGCACGCTCGGTGTCGAGCTGGTCGCGCGCACCTCGCACGAGGTGCGTCTGACCTCGGCGGGACGGGCGTTCGAGGTCGAGGCGCGTGCCATCGTCACGCAGGTGGACAAGGCCGCCCAGTCGGCCCGTGAGGCCGCCGCCGGGCGTACCGGGACCGTCCGGGTCGGCTACAACTTCCCCGCGGGACAGCACATCCTGCCCGCGACCCTGGCCAAGATGAACGCCGAGTTCCCGGACGTGATGGTCCGGCTCGAGGAGAAGCGCACCGGGCCGCAGCTGCAGGCGCTCGCCGACGGCGAACTGGACATCGCGCTCGTCTACGGGCGCCCGGTGACCAGCGACTTCCAGTACAAGCGGCTGCTGCGGCTGCCGATGATCGCGGTCGTCGGGCAGAACCACAAGTGGGCGGGGCGGCCCGGGGTGCCGTTCGCGGAGCTGGCGCACCAGCCGTGCATCCTGTTCGGCCGGGAGCAGTGCCCGGCCATGTACGACGCGATCCTGTCCGCCGCCGAGCGCACCGGGATCCGGCTCAACGTGGCGCACGTGGTGGACGATCCGGGCGCGACCGGGATCCTGGTGTCGGTCAAGCCGCTGGTCGGGTTCGCCTCCGCGTCGCGCGGGATGCTCGCGGGCGCGCCGATCGGGGGAGTGCGGCCGGTGCCGGTGCCGCTCTACCAGCCGGTGCCGATGATCGACCTGTACGTCGTGTGGCGCGACGGCGAGCCGAGCCGGCTGCAGACCGCGTTCCTGAAGTGCCTGGAGGCGGTCGGCCCGTTCGACGTGCCGGCACTGACCCGGTTCGACCAGTCCGGCCCGGAGGCCAAGACGGCCTGATCGGGCCGTTTCAGGCGTCCGCGAGGAACTTCTCCAGCAACGCGGTGATCGCGGCCGGCTGTTCGAGGCTGCTGGTGTGCCCGCAGTCGGGGACGACGCGCAGCTCGGCACCGCGGATCGCGGCGGCGATCCGTTCCGACTCGGCGACCGGTGTGGAGACGTCGTCCGCGCCCACCACGACCAGCGTCGGCACCGTGATGGCGCACAGCTCGCCCGTGACCGGCTGCCGTTCGGTCACGCCGAACACCGCGTCGCGTACGGCGCCGCGGTCCATCCGGGAGACCCGCCGCACCCACTCGTCGATCATGGCCCGGCCGGCGGGATCGGCGCGGAACTCCGGCCCCCACAGCAGCGGCTTCACCTGGCTCATCAACGCCTTGATGCCGACCACCTGCTGGACGCGGGCGAGCAGCCGCTGGCGGCCGGACTTCTTCGGCCCCTCGGCGGTCGCGCTGGTGTCGAGCAGGGTCAGCGAGCGCAGCAGCTCCCCGTGCCGGGCGGCGAGGCGCTGCCCGATGAACCCGCCCATCGACAGGCCGACCCAGTGCACCGGCGCGAGCTCCAGCTTCTCGATGAGCGCGACCGCGTCGCCGGTGAGGGTGTCCATGTCGTACCCGGTGCGCGCGGGCGGGCTGTCGCCCTGACCGCGCCAGTCGATCGTGACGCACCGGTAGCGGTCGCTCAGCGCCGCGATCTGCCGGTGGAACATCCAGCCGCTGAACAGCAGGCCGTGCCCGAACACGATGGGCTGCGCGTCACGCGGCCCGGTGTCGCTGTAGGCGATGGTCGCTTCGTTCACGTCGATGATCGGCATGGTCACCTCACCGCCACGGACAGGCTCTCGACGCCGCGCACGTTGATGCGGCCGTTCCACCGGAAGTCTTCGAGTACGGGCTCGCGGAAGCGTTGCGTGAACCGGGCGAACGCGATCCGCGCCTCGAGCCGTGCGAGTGGAGCCCCGACGCAGTGGTGCACTCCGGCGCCGAACGACACGTTCTGGTGCGCGTTCGGCCGGTCGAGGACCAGCTCGCCCGCGTCGTCGCCCCAGTACCGCGGGTCGTGGTTGGCCGCGGCGAGGCAGGCCACGACCCAGCTGCCGGCCGGGATCACTTTCCCTTGCGTGGCCAGGGGTTCGATGGTGATCCGGCGCATCAGGTGCACCGGGGTGTCGTAGCGCAGCAGCTCCTCGACCGCGTTCCTGACGAGCGCGGGCCGGGCCTGCAGCTCGCGCAGCCCGCCGGGATTGCGCAGCAGCGCGAGGATGCCGCCCGCGATCTGGTTCACCGTGGTCTCGTGGCCCGCGACGTAGAGGAAACTGATCTGCGCGACCAGTTCCTCCTCGCTGAGCACGTCGCCGTTGTCCTCGGCGGCGATCAGCGCGGTGAACACGTCGTCACCGGGATGCTCGCGTTTCCAGCCGACCAGTTCGCCGACCATCGCCGTCAGCTCGGCGCTCGCGGCCCGGATCTCCGCCTGGACTTCTTGCGAGGCAAGCGGTTCCAGGCCGCGGGCGAGCGTGCCGGTCAGCTCCCGCAGCCGCTTGTGCTCGACCTCCGGCATGCCCAGCAGCTGCGAGATCACCGTGAACGGCAACGGGAACGCCAGCTCGGCGACTAGGTCCGCGCGCCCGGCTTCGGCGATGCGGTCGAGTGCCCGGTCGACCAGTTCGGTGATCCGCGGTTCGAGGTCCGCGACCGCGCGCCGGGTGAAGGCCTTGCCGACGAGCTTGCGCAACCGGGTGTGGTTCGGCGGGTCCTGGTCCACAAGGGACAGTCCGCGCATCATCCGGTTCTCCTTGCCCAGCTTGGCCGAGTCACTCTTCCAGGCGGGCAGGTTGGTCAGGTAGCGCTCGTCCACCGAATGCCCTGACCGCTGCAGTTTCGCCACGTCGTCGTAGCGGGACAGGATCCAGAAGCCCAGCGGGTGCTCGTGCGCGGGCGCGTGCTCGCGCAGTTCGGCGTACTGCGGATACGGGTCGTCGGAGAAACCTTGGGCGAACGGGTCGAACACGTCAGCTCCCGGGCAGTTTGATGTTGCGCATGGTCACCAGCGCCGTGGCGCACAGGTTCTCTTCCGAGTCGTAGACATCCGCCGCGGCGACACTCGTCGTGCGGCCCGCGCGGACCACCCGGCCGCGGGCGATGATCTTCTCGCCCTTGGCGGGAGCCAGCAGTTTCACCGTGTAGTCGACGGTCATGTTCACCCAGCCGGGCGGCAGCAGCGTACCGGCGGCCGAACCCGCGGCGTAGTCGGCGAGCGAGCCCAGCACACCGGCCTGGAAATAGCCGTCGTGCTGGGTCAGTTCCGCCCGGTAGGGCTGGATGATCTCCGCCTCGCCCGGTTCGAGCCGGCCGAACGAGAAGCCGAGGTGCTTCGCGGCCGGCATGCTCAGCACGACGCCGGTCACGGCCTGCGCGAAGTCCGGGTTGGCTGCTTCCATTTCTAGATACCCCTCTCGAACGCACCGGCCGCGTAAAGGTTCCTGGCCGCCGCTCGCATGATCTTGCCGCTGCTCGTTTTCGGCAACTCGCCGTGCCGCGCCAGCACGAGCCCGCCGAGGGAAAGCTCGTGCTCGGCCAGTACGGCCGCTCGGATCGCGCCGCTCACCTCGGCGATGTCGACGTCGTGCCGCTGCTCGCGGTGGATCTCGGCGATCACGACCAGTTTCACGTCCGTGGTGAACGCGGCGCAAGCGCCGGAACGCAGCGCCGGATGCGCCGACTCCACCGTCTGCTCGATGTCCTGCGGGTAGTGGTTGCGGCCGCGGATGATGATCAGGTCCTTCAGGCGCCCGACGACATACAGTTCGTCATCCTCGAACACGCCCAGATCGCCGGTGCGCAGCCAGGTGCCTTCCACGAAGCTCTCGTGGTCGGGCCGTTTCCAGTAGCCCTGCGTCACGTTCCCGCCCGCCACCCAGATCTCGCCGACCTCACCGGGCCCGCACGGCTGCCGGGTCTCCGGGTCCATGATCCGCACGTCCTCGCCGGGCAGCACCGTGCCCGACCCGGCGAGCAGGCGATCGCCTGGCACCAGCCGCTTTTCGCCCAGCGCTTCGGGATCGACGCCGAGGGTGCGCGGGCCGCGGCCCTTGCGGCTGCCGGTGACGATGAGGGTCGCCTCGGCCAGCCCGTAGCACGGGTACATCGCGTCCGCGCGGAACCCGTGTGGTGCGAACGTTTCGGTGAAGCTGCGCAGCGTTTCGGGCCGGATCGGCTCGGCGCCGTTGAACGCGATCCGCCACGACGACAGGTCGAGTTCGGGCAGCTTGCCGCGGGCGGCGTGCGCGACGCACGCGTCGAACGCGAAGTTCGGGCCACCGCTGGTGTGCGCGCGGTACCGCGAGATGGTCGTGAGCCACAGCAGCGGGCGGCGGATGAACGCGGCCGGGGACATCAGGATCGCGGTCGCGCCGACGTAGAGCGGCTGCAGCACGTTGCCGATCAGGCCCTGGTCGTGGAAGAACGGCGCCCAGCCGACGACGGTGGAATGCTCGTCGTGGCCGAACCCGTAGGAGATCATCTGCTGGTTCGCGACGAGATTTCCGTGCGAGACCATGACACCCTTCGGCGCCGAGGTCGAACCGGAGGTGTACTGCAGAAAGGCCAGCGAGTCCGGAGTCACCGCCTTCGGCTCGAACGGCGCGTCCGGCAGCGTGTCCACATCGATCCGTTGTAGACCGTCTATTGTGGACTTCATCGTCGAAACGGTGAGCGCGGCGGCCGGCTCGCAGTCGGTGATGATGTGCCCGGTGGCCTCCTGGACCCGGTTGCGGCGCGGCGGGTTCACCGGCACCGCGACCACCTGCGCGTACAGGCAGCCGAAGTAGGCGACGATGAAGTCCAGGCACTGCGGGAAAACCAGCAGCGCGCGGTCACCCGGCGCGCAGTCCCGCGCCAGCCGGGCGGCCACCGCGAGCGCCCGCGTGTGCAGCTCACCGTAGGTCAGCCGCGCGGTTTCCTCGCCACTCTCGTCGAGGAAGACATACGCGCACCGTCCCGGATCGGTGGCGGCGCGCTCGCGCAGGGCCTCGGGCAGCAACATGCTCACTCCAGCGCTTCGCTCATGACCGCCACGATGGCCGCGCGGTGGTCATGATGGAAGAAGTGGTCGCCGGGAAAGGTGTGCAAGGCGAAAGCGCCGGCCGTCTCCACCGACCAGGCCTCGGCCTGGTCGCGCTCGACGATGGGGTCGTCGTTGCCGTAGAAGACGGTCAGCGGGCACGGCAGCGGGGGCGCCGGCTGGTACTCGTAGTCCTCGGACACCGTGAGGTCCGCTTTGATGAGGGGGAGCGCGTACCGCTGGAAAGCCGCGTGGCCGATCCCGCCGAGTCCGCGTGCTGCCAGCGCCCGGCCGAACTCCTCGTCCGGAAGATCATGAATCGGCGACTTCCGGGAGGGCAGCCGCGGTGCGCGCCGGCCGGAAACGAACAGGTGCATCGGCGGTGTCTCGAGCGCCCGCGCGAGTTCGAACGCGACCAGCGCGCCCATGCTGTGCCCATACAGCGCGATCGGCGCATCCAATTTGGACACTTGCGGCAGCAGCCCGTCGAGCAGTTCCGCCATGCTGAGCAGCGGTGGTCGCGCGACGACGTCCTCGCGCCCCGGCAACTGCACGCGCACCGGCGCGATCTCCGGCGGGAACAAGGGCAGCCAGCGGGTGAACGACGTCGCCCCGGCGCCCGCGTGCGGCAGGCAGACCAGCCGGACCGCCGCGGTCGACGGTTCCTGCCGCAGCCATGTTGTGCTTGCTGTCATGCCGCGCTCCGCAGCGCGACCGGGAGGCTGCGCAGCCCGCGAACGATGAAGCTGTGGTCCTGCCATTCGTACTCGTCAATCAGCGGCTCGATGCTCTCGGTGCGGCGCAGCAGGCATTCGAGCGCCATCTCCGCCTGCAGTTCGGCCAGCATCCCGCCGAGGCAGCCGTGCATGCCGTACCCGAACGCGAGATGCCCCTTGGGCGCGCGCGTGATGTCGAACTCGTCGGGCCGTTCGAACACGTCGAAATCGCGGTTGGCCGCACCCATGCACAACAGCACCTGCTCGCCCTCCGGGATCCGGGTGCCACCCACCTCGACCTCCTGGGTGGTCAGCCGCTTCGTCAGCTGCAGCGGGCAGTCGTAGCGCAGCGCCTCGTCCACAGTGGACTCCACCAGTCCGGGTTTCGCGCGCAGCAGCGCGAACTGCTCCGGATTGCGCAGCAGCGCGAGCATCATGTTGCCGATGAGGGACTTGGTGGTCTCGTTCCCGGCGACGAAGCACATGATGCAGACGAACACGAGTTCCTCGTCGCTCAGCCGGTCACCGCCGCCGGTCTCCGCGGCGAGCAGCCGGCTGATCAGGTCCTCGCCCGGCTCGTTCCGTCGCTCGTCGACGACTTCTTCCAGTGCTGCCACGAAGTTCTCGACCACTTCGCATACGTGCGTGAAGTCGTCGCCGCGCATCAGGCCGGGCTCCAGCAGGAACCGGATGTCGTGCGTCCAGCCCGCCACCTGCTCGCGCAGGCCCGCCGGCAGCGCCATCCACTCGCACAGCACGGTCACCGGCAGGGGCGCGGCGAGGTCCGCGATAACGTCCATGTCTTTGAATGTTCCAGCGCCTTCGGCACAGGCTTTTTCGGTGAGCCGGTCGGCGATCTCGTGCACGAGCGGCCGGAGCGCCGCGACCGCGGGACCGGTGAACACGCGGTTCACCAGCCCGCGCAGCCGCGCGTGGTCCGGGTTGTCGGTGAACACCAGCGACTTGCGCCCGAGCCGTTCGATGCGTGCGACGTTCTCACCTGACACGCGGTCGGCCTGCTTGGCGACCAGTTGCGGGATGAGGCCCGCGCTGAACGTGCGGTCCCGCAGCACGGCCTGCACGTCGGCGTGCCGGGTGAGCACCCACATGCCCAGTGTCCGGTGCACCGGCTGGTTCTCGCGCAGCTGCCGGTACTGCGGATAGGGATCGCGGCGGAACTCGGCGCTGAACGGGTTGAACCGGACCCTCACCGCGACCACCGCGACGCGTACGGCCGCAGGACCAGGCGGTACAGGCAGATCTTGCCCATCCGGAAACCGAGCGCGGACAACTTCAGGTACCGCTCGTAGCGCCGCACGATCTCGGCGCCGACCAGCGCCTCGGCCTCGGCGCGGCGGGCCCGCAACCGCTGCGCCCACTGCTCACACGTCCACGCGTAGTCCAGCCGCCCGTTCTGTCCGGAATGGACTTCGAGCACGCCTTCCGCGGCGGCGGTGATCTCGGCCAGTGTCGGCAGGTCGGCGTCGGGGAAGATCTCCTGCTGCATGAACTCGCTCGCGTCCTCGCGGGCCATGTTCGCGTAGGCGATCGTCTGCAGCGACAGCGCGCCGTCCGGCTCGAGCCAGTCCCGGCAGCGGGTGAAGAAGTCCCGGTACACCTGGATCTTCTCGGCGGCCGACTGGCCGGGACGGGCGAAATGCTCGAACGCGCCGATGGAGATGATCCCGCCGAATCGGGTGCCGGGCTCGTAGTCGGTCCAGCTCTCGACGCGGACCTCGGCGCCGGGCAAGGTGCGCGAGACGTGGGCCGCCTGCTCGACGCTGAGCGTCAGGCCCACGCCTCGGCACGTTCCGGGCAGCCGCGAGAGGATCGAACCCCAGCCGCACCCGATGTCCAGCACGCTGTCCACTTCGGACGCGCGAACGGCGTCGAGGTGGTAGCGCAGCTTGCGGTCCTGCGCCGCGTCCAGTGAGTCGTCGCGGCCCTGGGTGATCGCGCACGAGTAGGTCAGCGATTCGTCCAGCCACAGCCGGAAGAACTCGTTGCCGACGTCGTAGTGATGCCGGATCGCCGCGGCCGCCTGCGCGGTCGTCATGACTGCGCGACGCGCTGCTGCAGCTGCTCGTGGAGGTAGCCGGCGACCGCGTTCAGGTTCGGGTTCTCGAACAGGGTCTCGGGGGAGAGGTCGACGTCGTAGCGCTCTTCGACCTCCATCAGCAGCGAGACCGCGAGCGCGGAGTCGATGCCCAGCTTGTCGAAGTCCGTGTCGAGCCCGAGGGACTCGGCCGGCACCTCGAGCAGCTCGGCCACGTACCCCTGGCACCACTTGGCGATGGCTTCCTTGCTGGTGTCCATTGTGGATCTTTTCCTTTACGCCGGGACGATACGTTTCGCGGCCCGCCGGTCGTTCGCGGGGACCTCGACGTCCCAGGCGAGACCGGTGACCGAAAGCAGCTTGATGAGCCAGAAACCCGGGTCCAGGCGGTACCACTCCAGCCCGAACGACGGGGAATCCGGGAACGCGTGATGGTTGTTGTGCCAGGACTCGCCGAGTGTGATCAGCGCGAAGACGGCACCGTTGCGGCTGTTTTCGCGCGACTCGTACGGTTTGGTGCCGAACATGTGCAGGAACGAGTTGATCGCCCAGACGATGTGCTCGAGGACGAAGATCCGCGCGAACCCGCCCCAGAGCAGGCCGCTCACCGCGCCGAGCCAGCTCATCGTGACCAGGCCGCCGATGAGCGCGGGCAGCAGCAGGCCGAGCACGACCCAGTAATAGTAGTAGCGGGCGACCTTCACGATCAGCTTGCTCTTCAGCAGGTCCGGGGCGTAGTGCACGATGTTCGGGTACTCGTGCCGCCGCATCCACAGGAAGTGCGAGTGCGCGAGGCCTTTCAACCGGCCTTTGAAATCGCTGCCGGAAAGGTTGGGGGAGTGCGGGTCGCCTTCGCGGTCGCTGCACTCGTGGTGGCGCCGGTGCAGCGCGACCCACGAGATCACCCCGCCCTGGCCCGCCATCGACCCCAGCACGCCGAGCACCGCGACCACTGCCGGTGCAGCCTTGAACGTACGGTGCGTGAACAACCGGTGATATCCGACCGTCACGCCGAGTCCGGTCAGCAGCCAGAAGGACACCAGCAGGACGATTTCGGTGACGCCGAACGGATATACCGCGAGAAACGCGAAAGCGGCGGCGGTGCCGACGATCGGGAGAATGTCGAAGAGCAGGAAATGCCGGCGCTGCAGCTTGTGCAGGTAGGGGCTGCTGATGACCTTCCGGCGTGGTTCCCTGGTGGACTGGGCAATGTCTTCGGACATGCTGGCTCAACCTCGTCACGAGAGACCATCGGACGCAAGGAGCGTAACCAGCGCGATCACGGGACGGGGTGTGGCGACCGGACCACACTTGAGCGATTGGTTCTGGTAATCGCCCCTCGAATCCGGCGCCCATCTCTGGCGCAATGAGGGCCATGACAACTGAGGCGAAGACGCGACCTGGATTCGGCGCGGTGTTCGCGGCCGTCGACCCCGACAACCCGGACTTCGCGCTGCTGCGGCGTATCGTCACCCAGCTGATCCCGTTCGGCACGCACGCCGGGGTGGAGGTCACCGAACTGGGCCCGGACCACGCGGTCGCCGAGATCCCGGACGAACCGCATCTCGCCAACCACCTGCGCACCGTGCACGCCGGCGCGCTGTTCCTCGCCGCCGACATCGCGGGCGCGTGCGCGTTCGTCGGCGCCGTCGCGAGCAACCTGGCGTCGATCGGCTCGTTCGTGCTGCGCGACACCCGCACGTCGTTCCGCAAGCCCGCGCTCGGCCGGATCCGCGCGGTCGGCATGCTGGACCCGCGTGACATCCAGGCGGTGCTGACCGCCGGCCCGGACGAGCGCGTCGACGTCGACGGCCGCGCGCTGCTGTACGACGCCAAGGACGTGCTCGTGGGCAAGGTTCAGCTGGACTACGTGTGCACGATGGCGCCGGAGGCGTGATGAGCGACACGGGCGCCGCGGAACCCGAGTCCAGTACCGTCGAAACACCGGACGGGGCCAGCCTCGCGTTGCGCGTGCTGCCCGTGGCGGACCCGGCCGCGCCGGTGGTGCTCGTCCTGCCCGCGATGGCGATCAAGGCGAAGTTCTACCTGCCGCTGCTGAAAGCGCTGCACGAGGCCGGATTGTCGGCGGCGACGGTGGACCTGCGCGCGCAGGGCGACAGCACGCCCGCGCTGGGAAAGGGCCCGGACTTCGGCTACCGCGCGCTGATCGAGACCGATCTGCCCGCCGTGGTGGACGCGCTCGGCAAACGGTTCCCGCAGGCGCCGCTGCATCTGTTCGGGCACAGCCTCGGCGGGCAGCTCGCGCTGCTGTACTCGGCGGCGGAACCGGACCGCGTCACCAGCGTCACGACGATCGGCACCGGTTCGGTCTACTGGCGCGCGTTCCCGGTCAAGCGCTGGGCGGAAATGCTTGTCACGGCCCAGTATGTCGGTTTGCTGACGCGGCTGCGCGGGCGCTGGCCCGGTGGCGGCGGGATCGGGCCGATGACCGCCGGTGTGATGATCGACTGGGCGCGGTACGCGCGAACCGGACGGTTCCGGCCGCGGGGCAGCACGCGTAAGTACGACGATCTGCTGCGCGAGGTTTCGTTGCCGTTCCTGGCGATTTCCCTGGACCGCGACCGGCTGGGGCCCGAGTCCACCGTGCGATTCCTGTACGGCCGGCTGCGCTCGGCGAGCATTACTCGTTGGCATATCGAAAAATCCTCAGGTCTGACGCACATCGGTCATGCCGCCTGGATCAAGGACAGTGACAAGGTGGCCCCCGTTGTCGCGGCCTGGATCACCGAGGGAAAGTCCCCGCAGTGACCCGACGTCCGACCGCCGTTTCCGTTCTCGCCGCGGTTCATCCTGCGTTCGCCTTGGGGTAGCACGATGACATCACCACGTGCGGAGGTGGTGATGGAGTTCAGGCACGTCCTCGCCTTCCTGGCGATCGCAGACGAACTGCATTTCGGCCGCGCGGCAGCGAAGCTGCATCTCACTCAACCCTCGCTGAGCCAGCAGCTCCAGCGTCTGGAACGCACGCTCGGCGTCGAGCTGGTGGCCAGGACGACACACGAGGTACGGCTGACCCGCGCCGGCAAGGCGTTCGAGGTCGAGGCACGCGCCCTGGTGCGGCAGGTGGAAAAGGCACGCCGGTCCGCGCGCGAAGCGGCGGCAGGGCGTTCCGGGACCATCCGGGTCGGCTACAACTTCCCGGCGGGGCAACATGTTCTGCCCGCCGCGCTGGAGAAGATGCAGGCCGACTTCCCGGACGTGTCGGTGGTGCTCGAGGAAAAACGCACCGGGCCACAGCTGCAGGCGCTCGACGACGGCTCGCTCGACGTGGCACTGGTCTACGGCCGTCCGCTGACGTCGAAGTTCCAGCACCGGCGGCTGTTGCGGCTGTCGATGGTCGCCGTGGTGGGACGGCTGCACAAATGGGCCGGGCGGCCCGGAGTCCCGTTCGCGGAACTGTCCGGCCAGCCTTGTGTTCTGTTCAAACGGGAACTTTCCCCGGCCATGTACGACGCGATCGTGCGCGGTGCCGACCAGGCGGGCATCCGGCTCAGCATCGCGTACGAGATCGACGATCCCGGCGCGATCGAGATCCTTGTTACAGCGAAACCAGTAGTAGGTTTCGCGTCTGTTTCGCGCGCGATGCTGGCGGGTGCCGTCGTGGGCGGGGCGCAGGTGGTTCCGGTACAGCTCTACGACCCGGTTCCGGTGGTCGACCTGTATGCCGCCTGGCGCGACAACCAGAACAATCAGCTCCGGAACTCGTTCCTCGCCTGCCTCGACGCGGTGGCCCCGTTCTCCAGTCCGCCATTACGCAACTCAATCGGGTCATGAGTTCCCGCGACCTTCATTGACCGCGATTCCCGACTGCCCGAAGAATTGAGCCGTGAGCATCGCAATCACGTCACCGGCACTGGCACGCGACGAGGCGTCGATCTACCATCAACTGTCCATTTTAGATAGCCCGGTGTTCGTCGTCCGAGACGGTGGCGGTCTCGCCGTCACCACGGACGCCGGCACGGCAAGGCGTGCGCAGGTGCTCGCCGCGGTTCCCGCACTGCGCCCGGAGTCCCTCGGGGACCCGGAGTTCCGTACCCACCACGACGTGCGCTACGCCTACCAGGCGGGCGCCATGGCGAACGGCATCGCGTCGGTCCGCCTGGTCACCGCGCTCGCGCGGGCCGGGTTCCTGTCCTCGTTCGGCGCCGCCGGGGTGGTCCCGGCGAAGATCGACGAGGCGCTGGCCGGGATCCGGCGCGAGACCCAGGGCAAGCCGTTCTCCTGCAACCTCATCCACAGCCCGAGCGAACCCGCGCTGGAACGGGCCATTGTGGACGCCTGCCTGCGGCACGAGGTCCGCTGTGTCGAGGCCTCGGCGTTCATCGACCTGACGCCGTTCGTGGTCAAGTACCGGCTCGCCGGGCTCGGCCGCGACCGCGACGGGCGCGTGGTGACCCGCAACCGGGTGCTCGCGAAGGTCTCCCGCGCCGAGGTCGCCGAGCGGTTTCTGCGCCCGGCACCGGCGAGCTTCGTGCGCGAGCTGCTCGCCGCGGGCGAGATCACCGCCGAGCAGGCCGAGCTGGCGGCGTCGGTGCCGATGGCCGACGACATCACCGGCGAGGCCGACTCCGGCGGGCACACCGACCGCCGGCCGCTGCCGGTGCTCATCCCGTCGCTGCTCGCCCTGCGTGACCGGGTGTGGCGCGAAGCCGGCTACGCCCGGCCGGTCCGGATCGGTGCCGCGGGCGGTATCGGTACCCCGGCGGCGGCCGCCGCGGCGTTCGCGCTCGGCGCTTCCTACATCGTCACCGGGTCGATCAACCAGGCCTCGCTGGAGGCCGACCAGTCCGAGCCGGCGAAGCGGCTGCTGGCCCAGGCGAGCAGCGCCGACACGGAGATGGCGCCGTCCTCGGACATGTTCGAACTGGGTGTCGACGTGCAGGTGCTCAAGCGCGGCACCATGTTCGCGAGCCGCGCGCGGCGACTGTACGACACCTACCGTTCCCGCGACGGTATCGACGACATCCCCGCCGCCGAGCGCGCGGAGCTGGAGCAGCGGATCTTCCAGCGGTCCTTCGACGAGGTGTGGGCCGACTGCGTGCGCTACTTCACCGAGCGCGACCCGGAGCAGATCGCGCGCGCCGAGGGCAACCCGAAACGGCGGATGGCGCTGATCTTCCGCTGGTATCTCGGCCGCTCCTCGGGCTGGAGCATGGCGGCCGACCCGGCGCGGGTCGCCGACTACCAGATCTGGTGCGGCCCGGCGATGGGCGGCTTCAACGAGTGGGTCGCCGGGACCTACCTCGCCGCGCCCGGGCACCGCCACGTCGCCGATCTCGCCACGCAGATCATGCGCGGCGCCGCGTTCACCACCCGCGTCAACCAGCTGCGCGCCGCCGGGGTCCGGCTGCCCGCGGCGTGCTCCACGTATGTTCCCGCTCCCCTGACGGAAGAGGCCTCATGACCGCTCTGCAGACGGTCGAACCGAAGGAAGCACCGTCGTGGCTACTGTGCGGCGGCTGCAAGAAGATGCTGTACGGCAAGCGGTTCACCCAGGCCGGCCGGGTCTGCCCCGAATGCGGGCACCACGCGCCACTGACCGCCGCCGAGCGGCTGGACAGCCTGCTCGACGACGGCTCGGTCCGGCCGCTCGAACTCGCTGTGTCCGACAGTGACCCGCTGGGGTTCACCGACACCAAGCCGTACGCTGACCGGCTCGTCGACGCGCGCCGGCGGACCGGACTGGTCGAGGGCGTGCTGTGCGCCCGGGGCCGGATCGAGGGCAACCCGGTCGTGGTGGCGGCGATGGACTTCCGGTTCCTCGGCGGCAGCCTCGGCACCGCGGTCGGTGAGGCCATCACCGGCGCCTGCGAGGTCGCGCTCGCCGAGCGCACCCCGCTGCTGCTGGTCACCGCCTCCGGCGGGGCGCGCATGCAGGAGGGCGTGCTCTCGCTGATGCAGATGGCGAAGACCAGCCAGGCGCTGGGCCAGCTCGACGAGGCCGGCATCCTGACCGTGTCACTGGTGACCGACCCGACGTTCGGCGGGGTGGCCGCGTCCTACGCGACGTCCACCGACATCATCATCGCCGAGCCGGGCGCGCGCCTGGGCTTCGCCGGGCCGCGGGTGATCGAGCAGACGATCAAGCAGACCCTGCCCGACGGTTTCCAGACCGCCGAGTTCCTCTCGACACACGGGATCATCGACATGATCCGGCCGCGCGCCGCACTGCGCTCGACGCTCGGCCAGCTGCTGTCGGTCGCGACCCGCCGCCCGGCGAGCGTGCCGCCGGTGCAGCGGGACCCGGGTGGCGCGCTGATCACGGACCCGGAGCAGCTGCCGGAGCGCTCGCCGTGGGAGTGCGTGCGGGCCGCCCGCGCGCTGACCCGTCCGTCCACTCTGGACTACGTGTCGATGCTGCTGGAGGACTTCCACGAGCTGCACGGCGACCGGATGTCCGAGGACTGCCCGGCGCTGGTGGCCGGGATCGGCCGGTTCGAGGGCCAGCCGGTCGTGCTGATCGGCACCCAGAAGGGGCACACGGCGGGCGAGCTCGCCGAGCGCAACTACGGCATGCCCACCCCGGCCGGCTACCGCAAGGCCGCGCGGGTGATGCGGCTCGCGGGCAAGCTCGGGCTGCCGGTGATCACGCTGATCGACACCGCGGGCGCCTACCCCGGCATCGAGGCCGAGGAACGCGGGCAGGCCGTCGCGATCGCGGAGAACCTCAAGCTGATGGCCGGGCTGCCGGTGCCGGTGGTCGCGGTCGTGACCGGTGAGGGCGGCAGCGGCGGCGCGCTCGCGCTGGCGTTCGCCGACCGGGTGCTGATGTGCGCCAACGCGGTCTACTCGGTGATCAGCGCGGAGGGCTGCGCGGCGATCCTGTGGAAGGACCCGGCGGCGGCGCCGAAGGCCGCCGAGGCGCTGCGCGTGGACTCGCGTTCGCTGCTGGCCCAAGGCGTGGTCGACGGCGTCATCCCCGAACCCGAGGGCGGCGCGGGCACCGACCACCTGCGGGCGGCCGACAACCTGCGCGCCGCGCTCGCCGGCAGCCTCGCGAAGCTGGTGCCGCTGGACCAGATGAGCCTGGTCACGGGGCGGCGCAAGCGCTTCCGCAAGTTCGGCGCGAGCGGCGCGGTACTGATGGATTCCACTGTGGACGAAACGGAGAATGCCCGGTGAGCATCAACGGAAGCGCGGTCGCGTCGCTGGACGTGGAGCAGGTCGTGAGCGTGCTGCGGGAGCAGGTGCTCGCGCTGTGCGCCGAGGCGCCGCAGCTGCCCAGCGCGGTGCGGCTGAGCGCGGGCGACGTCTCCATGGAGGTCGAGTGGCCGCTCGCCCCCGCCGCACCGGCTCCGGTCGTGGCGGCCGCGCCGGTCGAAGCGGTCCCGGTGCCGCGGGCCGAACCCGTCGCGGCTCCCGCGGCGGCGGCACCGGTCAAGGCCGGGACGGTCGCGGTCAGCGCGCTCACCGTCGGCACCTTCTACCGGGCGCCGGAACCCACCGCGAAACCGTTCGTCGCGGTGGGCGACACCGTGCGGCCCGGCCAGCAGATCGCGATCATCGAGGCGATGAAGCTGATGATCCCGGTCGAGGCCGACCGCCAGGGCCGGGTCGTCGAGATCTGTGTCGAGGACGGCACGCCCGTCGAGCACGGGCAGGCGCTCATGCTGCTGGAACCGGTCTCGTGATCGGCTGCGTACTGGTCGCCAACCGCGGCGAGATCGCGGTCCGCGTCGTCCGCACGTGTGCGGAGATGGGCATCCGCACGGTCGTCGCGCATTCGAGCACCGACCGTGACTCGGCCGCGGTGCGGCTCGCGGACGAGACCGTCCAAATCGGACCCGGCCCGGCGAAGGACAGCTATCTCAGCATTCCGGCGGTGATCGAGGCCGCGCGGGCGAAGGGCGCGGACGCGATCCACCCCGGATACGGTTTCCTGTCGGAGAACCCGGACTTCGCCGAGGTGTGCGAGGCGGAGGGCCTGACGTTCGTCGGGCCGCCGGCGAAGGTGATGGCACAGCTGGGCGACAAGTCGAGCGCGCGGGCGATCATGTCCGGCGCCGGACTGCCGTTGCTGCCGGGCAGCCGCGACGCGCTGGAGGCGGACGAGGCCGAAACGCTGGCCGGCGAGATCGGCTACCCCGTGATCGTGAAAGCGGTCGCGGGCGGTGGCGGGCGCGGCATGAGCGTGGTGCGCTCGGCCGCCGAGTTCTCCCGCTCGTGGGCGCGCACGCGCGCGGCGGCGCAGGCGGTCTTCGGCGACGGGCGGCTGTACGTCGAGCGGTACCTGGAGTCCGCGCGGCATGTCGAGATCCAGGTTTTCGCCGACCAGCACGGAAATGTCGTGCATCTCGGCGCGCGTGACTGCTCGTTGCAGCGCCGGCACCAGAAGCTGGTGGAGGAGTCGCCGGCGCCTTCGCTGCCGGACGACCTGATCCGTGAGATGGGCGAGGCCGCCGTGCGCGGCGCGCAGGCCGCGGGCTATGTCGGCGCGGGCACCTTCGAGTTCCTCGTCGACCCGCGGGCCGGCCGGTTCTACTTCATGGAGGTCAACTGCCGGCTCCAGGTCGAGCATCCGGTCACCGAGGTCGTGACTGGTCTGGACCTCGTGCGTGAGCAGTTGCGGATCGCATCCGGTGAGCCGCTCGGCTACACGCAGGCGGACGTGGTCACCCGCGGCACGGCTATCGAATGCCGGATCAACGCGGAGGACCCGGCGCGCGATTTCGCGCCCGCGCCGGGCGTGCTCGACGTGTGCCGGCTGCCCGGCGGCCCGTTCACCCGCATCGACACGCATGTGTACCCGGGATACCGGGTGCCGCCGCTGTACGACTCGATGCTGGCGAAGGTGATCGTGTGGGCGCCCGACCGCGACGCCGCGATCGCGCGGATGCGCCGCGCGCTCGCCGAGGTCGAGGTGCGCGGCCCGGGCGTCGCCACCACGGCGGAGTTCCTGAGCGAGGTACTGGACCACCCGCGCTTCCGCGCGGCCGAGCATGACACGACGTTCATCGAATCGCTCTGACCGGGAGGAAAAGCCGTGCGGGAACACAGCGTTCCAGCGCTCGTGAAGCTGGCGGACGACGACAATCTGGTGAACGTCGTCTACGAGAAAGCGGTTTCCCGCGCGGAATCCCCGGTGCTGAGCCGGAAAACCGCCGATGGCTGGCAGGACGTGAGCTACGGCGAGTTCGGTGCGCTCGTGCACGGTCTCGCGAAAGGCTTGCTGGCGGCCGGGATCAACGCCGGGGACCGGGTGCTGATCTTCGGCCGCACCAGCGTCGAATGGTCGGCCGCGGACTTCGCGCTGCTGAGCGTCGGCGCGGTGGTCGTGCCCGTTTATCCCACGGCGTCGGCGGAGCAGGTGCGCCATATCGTCGCGGACTCGGGCCCGGTCGCGTGCTTCGCGGAAACCGCCGAGCAGACCGAACTGGTCGGTGTCCGGTCGTGGCTGCTCGGTTCGCTCGATGAGCTGATCTCGCTCGGCGCCGGCGTGCCGGACGCGCTGGCCGGGAAACGTCGCGGCGAGGTGCGTGCCGACGATCTCGCGACGATCGTCTACACCAGCGGCACCACCGGTTTGCCGAAGGGCTGCATGCTCACCCACCGCAACATCTTCGCGGCCGCGGCGAACGTGGTGGAACTGCTCGACACGCTCTTCCGGGCCCCGGACGCGTCGACGCTGCTTTTCCTTCCGCTGGCGCATGTCTACGGGCGGGTGGTGCAGTTCGGCTGTGTCTGGTCCGGGGTGCACACGGGTCTGGTGACGAGCGCGGCCGACCTGGTCGGCGAGCTGCCCGCGTTCCGGCCGACGTTCCTCGTCGGAGTTCCTTACGTCCTCGAGAAGATCCGGAAGGCCGCGCGGGCGCTCACCGCCGAGCAGGTGCGCGGGATGCTGGGCGGCCGGCTGTCCTATGTGATCGCCGGCGGCGCCTCACTCGAACCGTCCACAGCGGACTATTTCACCGAGCTGGGCGTGCAGATCATCGGCGCCTACGGGCTCACCGAGGCGTCGTCCACGGTGAGCATGAGCGCGCCGGGCGCCATCCGCCGGGGCGCGGTCGGGCGCCCGGTGCCGGGCACGACGATCGCGATCGCCGACGACGGCGAGATTCTGGTGCAGGGCGACCAGGTCTACCCCGGGTACTGGCCGGACGGCGGCCGCGAGGAGTGGCTCGCGACGGGTGACCTCGGCCGGCTCGACGACGACGGGTTCCTGCACATCACCGGGCGGCGCAAGGAAATCCTGGTCACCAGCGGCGGGAAGAACGTGGCACCCGCGCCGCTGGAGGACCGGGTCCGGCTGCATCCGCTGGTCGCCAACTGCATGCTGGTGGGGGAGGCGCGTCCGTATGTCGCGGCGCTGATCACCCTCGACGCCGCGGCGGCGGGGCTCGACGACGAGCGGGTGCGTGCGGAGATCTCCTCGGCCGTCGACGCGGCGAACGAACTGGTGTCCCGCGCCGAGTCGATCCGCCGGTTCGCGATCCTGCCCGAGGACTTCACAGTCGAAAAAGGACATATGACGGCGTCCCTGCGCCTGCGCCGCGCCGAGATCGAACGCGACTACGCCGACACCATCGAGAGTCTGTACTCCTGACCGCCCCCCTCGGCGAGTCCGGCTCGGGTGCCGGACTCGCCGGGGTGGTCAGGCGGCGCCGAGCCAGCAGAGGTAGTCGAGGTCGACCTTCGCGATCAGGTTCTCGCGGTCGTCATACAACAGCGCCTTGCCGGTGAGGTCGAACTGTTCCTCGGCCCGGCTGCGCACGGCCGCCGCCAGCGCCGGCGAACTCACGGTGCCGCGGGCGCGGATGCGGCCGCGGGCGGGCTTGAGGAACGTGGACCGGCAGTCCCGCAACACGAACGTCCGCACGTGCAGGATGCGCGGCGCGACCGCGCCGGAGAACGCCCCGGCGCACGCGACCTCCGCCGCCAGGAACAGCGCGCCGGCGTGCACGGTGCCGAGATGGTTCATCATGTCCGGTTGCTCCGGCACCTCCGCCACCGCGGAGCCGGGACCCAGCTCCGTGATCCGCACCCCCACCTTGTTCACGAACGGTACGAGGGTGTCCACGGTGCGCCGGATCTGCTCGTAGCCGGGAGTCCCGGCACCGGCCAGCTTCAGCAGTTCCGCCTGCGCCGCGGCGATACCCGGCGCGGGCCCATTTCCTGTCGGCATGCGTTCAATTACGGCACGGCAGCGATAATCCATGGTGAACGAGAATTGAATAATCGCTGTTCATCGGCTTTGTAAATGATCCGATCGATGCTGCGCATGGTGATCTCCGCGCGCGTGCCCCTTGCGGTTGACTATTGCCGTCGGAAGAACGAGTGATTCGGTGGGAGGCGCCGTAATGTACGACGCGATCGTGGTGGGCGCGCGCTGCGCGGGTTCGCCGGTCGGCATGCTGCTGGCGAAACAGGGTTACCGGGTGCTCGTGGTCGACCGGTCGACCTTCCCGAGTGACACCATCTCCACGCACTACCTCCAGCAGCGCGGGCTGGCCCGGCTCGCCGCCTGGGGTCTGCTGGACAAGCTGATGGCCACGGGAGTTCCCCGCATCAACCAGATGAACGTGTCCTATTTGGACATCCTGATCGCCGGTTTCGCCGACCCCATCCAGGGAATCGACTTCACCTGCGCGCCGCGCCGCACCGTGCTGGACACCGTGCTGGTCGAGGGCGCGCGCGAGGCGGGCGCCGAGGTGCGCGAGGGCTATACGGTGCGTGACCTGATCATCGAAGACGGTGCCGTGGTCGGCATCCGCGGCGGGTACGCCGGCGCCGAGGTGAAGGAGGAGCGGGCCCGGATCGTGATCGGCGCGGACGGCCGCAACTCGTTCGTCGCGAGCGCGGTCGACGCCGCGATCTACCAGCAGGTGCCCGCCGAATGCTTTATCTACTACACCTATTTCAGCGGGGTCAAGACCGATTTCCACAGCCGCATCGGCGCCCGCGAGCAGATCGGTATCTGGCCGACCCACAATGACCAGACCCTGGTCGCCGTGATGCGCAAGATCGACGCTTTCGAGGATTTCCGGAAAGACGTCGAAGGCAATTTCCACCAGATCGCCCGGAACATCGTGCCGGAATTCGCCGAGGAGCTCGCCACGAAGGGGAAGCGGGAGGACCGTTTCTACCCGATGCGGTACCCGGACAACTACTACCGCCAGTCCCACGGCGACGGCTGGGCACTGGTCGGCGACGCCGGATACCACAAGGACCCGTTGACGGGCCTCGGTATCTCGGACGCGTTCGAATACGCCGAACTGCTCGCCGCCCGCGTGCGCGAGGGCCTCAACGGCGACCGCCCGATGACCGAGGCGCTCGCCGAATACCAGCGAGAGCGCGACGAGAAGTCCCATTCCGGCTTCGAGTTCACCTGCGCCATTTCGACCCTTGAGCTCACCCCGCAGCTGCTCGCGGTATTCCAGGCGCTCGGCGCCAACCCCGAATACGCGAAGGACTTCTACGCGATGATCGGCGGCGGGATGACCGGCGAGGAGTTCTTCGCCCCCGAGCGGATGGCGAAACTGCTCGGCACCGGCGCCCAGGTGTGACACCGATGCCGCACCGGAAGCTGACCGTGCTCGGCGACAGCTGCGCGGAGGGCCGCGGTGGCGTCGTGCGCGCCGACGGCACCTTCACCGGTTTCGTCGTGCATATGGCCCAGGCGCTCGGCGTCGCCGACGGAGTGCTCAACCTCGGCTCGTTCGGCGCCACCACCCGCGACGCCGTGGACCACCAGCTGTCCGTGGCGCTCGACAACCCCGCGCCGCTGATGGGTGTGATCGTCGGCGGCAACGATCTCGTCACCGACTACGACCGTGACCGGTTCGAGCGCAACCTGCGGCACGTCTACACGAGTCTCGTCCAGCCCGGGCGGCTGGTGTTCACCACCAGCTGGCCGGGCATCCCGGACCGGCTGCCCGGCCTCGACGGCCCCACCCGCGCCCTGCTGCGGGCGCGGTTCGCCGAGGCGAACGAGTTCCTGGAGAAGCTCGTCTTCGAGCTCGACCTGGTCTGCCTCGACCTGGCGAACGCGCCACTGGCCACCGATCCGGTCATGTGGTGCGCCGACGGCATGCACCCGAGCCCCGCCGGGCACCAGGCCATCGGCATCGCCATGGCCGACCTGATCGACGAAGCCCTGACCTACCGAACGTAAATCCTGATCAACGGCGATCAGCGAACCTCAGCCTGAGACAGGGGTTGGCACGTGAACGACCACCACCAGACCACCACCCGGCGGCTCGCCGACAACCCGGTCGCGATCGTCGGGATGTCGAGCCTGTTCCCGATGGCGCGCAACCTCGGCGAGTTCTGGCAGAACATCGTCGGCGCGGCCGACTGCACCTCCGAGGTGCCCGGGACGCACTGGAACATCGACGACTACTACGACGCGGACCCCGCCGTGCCGGACAAGACCTACTGCCGGCGCGGCGGTTTCGTGCCCGAGGTCCCGTTCAGCGTCACCGAGTTCGGCCTGCCGCCGAACCAGCTCGAGGTCACCACCGTCGTCCAGCTGCTGAGCCTGCTGGTGGCGCGGGACGTGCTCGCCGACGCGGGCGCGCCCGGCGCGGACTGGTACCGGCCCGAGCGCACCGGTGTGGTGCTCGGCGTCGCGGGCCCGACGACGCTGTCGCACCCGCTCGCGGCGCGGCTGTCCACCCCGGTGCTCAAGGAGGTCGTCCGCAGCTGCGGGCTCACCCAGGCCGACGCCGAGCAGATCGCCGAGAAGTACGCGGCCGCGTTCGCCCCGTGGGAGGAGAACTCGTTCCCCGGCCTGCTGGGCAACGTGATCGCCGGCCGGGTCGCGAACCGGCTCGACCTCGGCGGGATGAACTGCACGATCGACGCCGCCTGCGCGAGCTCGCTGTCCGCGGTGCACGTCGCGATCGGCGAGCTGGTGTCCGGCCGGTCCGACCTGATGATCACCGGTGGCTGTGACACCGAGAACTCGATCTTCGGCTACATGTGCTTCAGCAAGGTCGGCGCCCTGTCGAAGTCCGGGCAGATCAAGCCGCTCGACGACAGCGCCGACGGCACGCTCGTCGGCGAGGGCGTCGGCATGCTCGCGCTCAAGCGGCTCGCGGACGCCCAGCGCGACGGCGACCGGGTCTACGCGGTGATCCGCGGCATCGGCTCGTCGAGCGACGGCCGGTTCAAGAGCATCTACGCCCCGCGCGCCGAGGGCCAGCAGGCCGCGCTGCACCGCGCGTACGAGGACGCGGACTGCTCGCCCTCGTCGATCGGCCTGTTCGAGGCGCACGCGACCGGCACCCGGGTCGGCGACGCGACCGAACTGGAAGCACTCACCTCGGTGCTGCGCGAGTCGACCGAGGAGAACGGCTACGCCGCGATCGGCAGCGTGAAATCGCAGATCGGGCACACGAAGGGCGCCGCGGGCGCGGCGAGCCTGATCAAGCTCGCGATGTCGCTGTACCACAAGGTGCTGCCGCCGACGATCAACGTCACCAAGCCGAACCGCGCCCTGGGCGAGGACTCCCCGTTCTACATCAACACGAGGACCCGCCCGTGGATCCTGGACCCGCACCGGCCGCGGCGCCGGGCGGCGGCCTCGGCGATGGGTTTCGGTGGCACGAACTTCCACGCCGTGCTGGAGGAAACCAGTTCGGACCGCGCGGAACTGCGCACCATGCACCGCACCGCTCAGGTGCACCTGTGGCACGCGGCCGACGCGCGGGAGCTGGCCGGGCTGGTGCGGTCGAGCGCGCCCGCCGATGACGCCGAGATCCCGGCGGACCACGCCCGGGTCGGGTTCGTCGCGCGCGACGAGCAGGAGGCCGCGGCGCTGCGCGAGCTGGCCGCGGGCGAGGTCGAGTCCCATGTGGACGAACCGGAATGGTCGCACCCCAAGGGAATCTTCTACCGGCGGCACGCGCTGGCCGACCTGAAGGTCGGTGCGCTGTTCGCCGGGCAGGGCAGCCAGTACGTCGACATGGGTCTGGCGACCGTGCTGAACAACCCGACCGTCGCGGGCGCCTTCGACGAGGCGAACGCGGTGTTCGCCGACTCGCCGCGCCCGCTCGCGCCCGTCGTGTTCCCGCCGCCGGTGTTCGACCCGGAGGAGCGCAACGAGCAGGAGAACGTGTTGCGGCGCACCGAATACGCCCAGCCGGCGATCGGTGCGCTGGCGGCGGGGCAGTACCGGTTCCTCGCCGAGCGCGGGCTGGAGTGCGGCGGGTTCCTCGGCCACAGCTTCGGTGAACTGACCGCACTGTGGGCGGCGGGCTCGCTCGACGACGCCGACTTCTTCGCGCTGGCCAAGGCCCGCGGCGAGGCGATGGCGCTGTCCGGCGACGGCGACCCCGGCACGATGGCGGCGGTGCAGGCGAGCCGCGAGGACGTGGCCGAGATCCTGCGCGACCACCCCGAAGTCAGCATCTGCAACCACAACGCACCGACCCAGATCGTGGTCGGCGGCGGTTCCCCGGCCGTCGCCGCGCTGGTCTCGGCGTGCCGCGAGCGCGGGCTGACCGTGCGGGAGCTGCCGGTCGCGGCCGCGTTCCACACCAAGTACGTGGCGCACGCGGTCGAACCGTTCCGCGAGGCCGTGAAAGCCGTCAGCATCCGGGCGCCGAAGACCAAGGTGTACGCGAACTCCGAGGGCGCCGAGTACGGCTCGCGGGTCGCGACCAACCGGCGGGTGCTGGCCGAGCAGCTGCTCAAGCCGGTCGAGTTCGTGGCCGGCCTGCAGGCGATGCACGCCGACGGCTGCCGGGTGTTCGTCGAGTTCGGGCCGAAGGGTGTGCTGACCCAGCTGGTGCAGCGGACGCTGGGCGAGGACGTGGTCGCCATCGCGACCGACGCCGGCCCGACGGGCGACGGAGATGTCGCGCTGAAGAAGGCCGCGCTGCGGCTGGCCGTGCTCGGTGTGCCGCTGCGCGCGGTGCACCGGCACGACGCGCCGGCGGTCGTCGAGGCGGAGCCGCAGGGCATGGTGGTGCGCCTGACGGGCCGCGACTACGTGCCCGACTCGCGGCGGCAGGCCTACCAGACCGGGCTGAGCGAGAAGGTCGAGTTGGAAGCCGTGGCGGCGGCCCGGGCGGCGGGTGCCGCTTCGGTGCCCGCGGCTCCGGCGGCCCCTGCGGTGGTTCCGGCTCCGGTGGCGGCTCCAGTCGCTCCGCTGGTTCCGGTGGCCGCTCCGGCTCCTGTCGCCGCGGTCGCTCCCGTGGCGGCGCCGGTTGTCCACAGTGGACCCGGCGTGGACGCAGTCGCGCAGCAGCATTTGGAGTTGCACAGCCACTACGCCGAAGGTCAGCTGCGCGTCGCCGAGGACCTCGTCTCGGTCCTGCGCGAGGCCCAGCGCACGGGCGGGGTGGACGACCGGCTGTACGCGACCGTCGACGCTGTCAAGGAGCACAGCCTCGCACTCGGCCAGACGCACACGCGGGTCAACGAAATCCTGGCCTCGCTGACCACCCTGGAGTTCGGCGGCGCTCCGGTGCCCACCACGACCAATGGGACCGGAGATCACGGCGCTGGGGACAACGGTGCTGCGGGCAACGGCCACCACCCGGTGGCCTACGCCGAGCCCGCCGACCTGCCCGCGTTGCCGGACCCCGTCATCCCGCAGCAGCTCGACGCCAGCCCGGAACCGCCGTCGATGAACGGCACCCCCGCCCCGGCGGGCGTGGACGTGCAGTCGGTTCTGGTGGAGGTGGTCTCGGAGAAGACCGGTTATCCGCCGGAGATGCTGGACCTGTCCATGGATCTCGAAGCGGATCTGGGTGTCGATTCCATCAAGCGTGTCCAGATCTTGGGTGCCCTGAAGGATCGCGTTCCCAGCGTCCCGGCTGTGGGCCCTGAGCAGGTCGCGGAATTGCGGACCTTGAACGACATCGTAGCCTTCGTCGGCACCCCTGCCCCTGCCTCCGCCCCGGCGGGCGTGGACGTGCAGTCAGTCCTGGTGGAGGTCGTCTCCGAGAAGACCGGATATCCGCCGGAGATGCTCGACCTGTCCATGGACCTCGAAGCCGACCTAGGCGTCGATTCCATCAAGCGTGTCCAGATTCTGGGCGCTCTCAAGGATCGCGTTCCTGGCGTCCCGGCCGTGGGACCGGAGCAGGTCGCGGAACTGCGCACCCTCAACGACATCGTCGCCTTCGTCGGCGCTCCCGCCCCGGCGGGGGTCGATGTGCAGTCGGTTCTGGTGGAGGTGGTCTCGGAGAAGACCGGTTACCCGCCGGAGATGCTGGACCTGTCCATGGACCTCGAAGCGGACCTCGGGGTCGACTCGATCAAGCGAGTGCAGATCCTGGGCGCGCTCAAGGATCGGGTTCCTGGCGTTCCGGCTGTGGGACCGGAGCAGGTCGCGGAGTTGCGCACCCTGAACGACATCGTCAGCTTCGTCGGAGCGCCCGCGCCGGCCCCGGCAGGAGCGGATGTCCGATCGGTCCTGGTGGAGGTCGTCTCCGAAAAGACGGGCTACCCGCCGGAGATGCTGGACCTGTCCATGGACCTCGAAGCGGACCTGGGCGTTGACTCGATCAAGCGGGTCCAGATTCTGGGCGCGCTGAAGGATCGCGTCGAGGGTGTCCCCGCGGTCGGCCCCGAGCAGGTCGCGGAATTGCGGACGCTGAACGACATCGTCGCCTTCGTCGGAGCGCCTGCTGAGACCGCACCTTCGGGCGCGGATGTCCGATCCGTCCTGGTCGACATCGTCTCCGAAAAGACCGGCTACCCGCCGGAAATGCTCGACCTCTCCATGGACCTCGAAGCCGACCTGGGCGTCGACTCGATCAAGCGAGTCCAGATCCTGGGTGCGCTGAAGGATCGCGTCGAGGGTGTCCCCGCAGTCGGCCCCGAGCAGGTCGCGGAATTGCGGACGCTCAACGACATCGTCGCCTTCGTCGGAGCGCCCGCCGAGACCGTGGAACCGTCCACAAGCGACACCCTGGCACCGGCCGCCGAGCAGCAGCCCGTGCTGCTGCGGATCGAGCAGGTGCGGCTCCCCGCGGTCGACCGGCTCGACGAGCCCTACGCGACCGGCAAGACAGCTCTGGTCATCGACCACGGCGAACCGGCCGCCGAGGTGCTCGCCACGGCACTCGAACAGCGCGGCTGGACCGTGCACCGCGCCGACGCCGGCGGCCAGGAGGACGCCGCACTGTCCACATGGGACGGTGATCGGATCGAGCACACGGTCGGCAAGGCACTCGAACCCGCCACCCGGCTCGACCTCTGCCTGACCGTGCTGCCCGCCGACGGGCAGTGGCAGGCCGGGGCCCGCCGCCTCGCCGACACCATCCTCACCGCCAAGCTGGTGCATGACCGCCTCACCGCCACCACCGGCAGTCGCGCCGCGTTCGTCACCGTCACCCGGATCGACGGCGCGCTCGGCCACCGCGGTGACCGGCCCGCCGCCGCGTCCCTCATCGGCGGCGTCGCCGGCCTGACCAAAACCCTCGCCCAGGAGGCGCCCGCGCTGTTCTGCCGGGCCCTCGACCTCGCCCCCGAGCTCACGGACGAGGCACTGACCGAGGCCGTCCTCGACGAGCTCGCCGACGCCGCCACCGACGCCCGCGAGGTCGCGATCGACGCCGACCGCACCCGCTGGACGATCCGCCCCCGCCCGATCGGCGAACCCGCGGACCCTGCCGCGGAACCGGCGATCACCACGGACGACGTGCTCGTCGTGACCGGCGGCGCCCGCGGCGTGACCGCCCACTGCGTCAAGGAACTGGCCACCCGCCGGCCGTGCGAGTTCCTGCTACTCGGCCGCACCGAGCTCACCGACGAGCCGGCCTGGGCGACGGGAGTCGCCGACGGCGCGCTCAAGCCCGCCGCCATCGCCGCGCTGCGCGGCGAGAAACCGAAGCAGATCGACCGCGTCACCCGCGATCTGCTGGCGCAACGCGAGATCCGGGCCACGGTCGAGGAGATCGCGGCCACCGGCGCCCGCGTGCACTACGTCGCGGTCGACGTCACCGACGCCGAAGCGACCAAGGCAGCGCTTGCCCCGTACCACCAGCGCGTCACCGGCATCGTGCACGGCGCCGGCGCACTCGCCGACGCGCTGCTGCCCGCCAAGACCCCGGCGGACATCCGCACCGTGCTCGCGACCAAAGTGGACGGTCTGCACAACGTCGTCGCCGCGCTCGCCGAGGCCGAACTGCGGCACGTGATCCTGTTCGGCTCGGTCGCCGGTGTGCTCGGCAACCCCGGGCAGGCTGACTACGCGGTCGCGAACGAGGCCCTCAACCGGGTCGGGATCAGCTGGAAGCGCCAGCGCCCCGCGAGCCAGGTGACCACGATCAACTGGGGTGCCTGGGACGGCGGCATGGTCACCCCCGAACTGCGGGAGGTGTTCCTCTCCCGGGGTGTCGCACTGCTCGGGATGGACGCCGGCGCGCGCCTGTTCGCCGAGCAGCTCACCCCGGCCCGCGCCGACGACGTGTCAGTGCTCGCCGGGCCGCCGAATCCCCTTGCCCCGCCCGCGATTCCGGCCCGGACGCCCGCGTTCAAGGCGCATCGCGACCTCGCCGGGCTCGCCGCCGACCCGGTGATCTTCGACCACCAGGTCGGCCGGTTCCCGGTGTTCCCTGCGGCCGCCGGGCTCGGCTGGGCGATCAACGTGCTGGAGCGGGCCAACCCAGGGCTGCGCGTGGTCGAGGTCTCGGGCTTCGAGGTCCTCAAGGGCATCGTGTACGACGGCGGCCACGAGCGTGACTACTGGCTCGACGTGGAGGCCGGTGTCCTCGACGGCGACCGGCTCACCGTGAAGGCGTGGATCCGCAGCGCCGAACCCGGGAAAACCCTGCCACCGTCCCATTTCGCCGGCACGTTCGTGCTCGCGGCCGGCCCCGCGGCCGCGCCCACGGGCACCGCGTATGCCCTCGGTGCGGGCGAAGAGGACGGGCTCGAGGTGTACCGCAGCGCGACGCTGTTCCACGGCCCGCTGCTGCAGGGGATCCGGCGGATCCTCCGGCGGGAGGAACGGCACTTCGTCGCGGAATGCCGGCTGCCGGACACGCCGCTCGGACACGGCGAGTTCGCCGGCGGGCTGCACAGCCCGGTGTTGTCGGACGTGGTGATCCAGGCCGGATCGCTGCTGGGCGTGTGGTTCATGGCCTCGGGCTGCCTGCCGCTGACGGTCGGCCGCATCGAGTACTTCGCGCCGCTGCCCGGTGACCGCCCGTTCGTCGCGGAGGTCGGCGACCTGCGCGCGAACTCCGACCGGACGCAAGTCACGGTGACCGTCACCGCGAGCGACCCGGACGGCCGGGTGCTGCAGCGCTACACCGACCTGTCGGTGATCGCGACCCCTGAGATGACCGCGAAGTTCGCCGAGGCCGTGCGGCTGCGGGAGGAGAACCGATGACCGCCCAACTGGACGCGCTCGATTTCACGGGCGAGCCCTTCGACGCCCTCGCCTGGACGGTGGAGGAGCTGGCCGAGCCGGCGCCGCCGCTGCCCGTGCTCGCCCCGATCCCGCTGCCGGAGCCGGTGCGGCCCAGCCCGCGGCCGTCACCGCGGCCCCGGGCCGAGCCGGCACCGGCCCGCGAGGACGCCGTTTCCCAGCTGCTGCAGGACTTCCGGCAGGACCTGATCGCGGCGCACACCTCCGCGATGGAAGTGCAGACCGGGTTGCAGCGCCACCGGCTCGCCGCGCTCGGCCGTCCCGCACCGGTGCGCCCGGCGGCCCCGGTGGTCACGGCGGCCGCGGAAAGCGCTTACCGCGTCACGGTCGGGTACTCGCTCGACACCGGTCTTTCGGTGGCGGCGGAGCCGTGGCGCGCCGGTGCGGCCCGTCCCCCCGCGCCGGAACCCGCGTCCACGATGAGCGCGTTCAAGGCGCTCGCCCGGACGCCCGTCGTGTCGCTGGACGAGTCCGCGCTCGCGGAACTGGCACACGGCGCGATCGCCCCCGTGTTCGGCCCCGCCTACGACCAGGAGGGCGTCAACCCGGCGATCCGCCTGGCGGCGTGCGACCACGGTGCGCTCACGGCGGTCTCCGACCTGGCCCGCCACGGCGGGCCGTGGAATCGCGGGCAGCTGCACGCGGCGTACCGGGTGCACGACGAGGGGCTCACCGCCGCCGTCGAGGTCACCTGGCAGGCGGCGCAGGTGTTCGCGATCCAGGTCGGCCTGCACCTGTGCCTCGCCGGCGCCCGGTTCGAAGCCGTGCCGGACGCGTGCGAGGTGGAGTTGGTCCAGACCATGGCCGCAGGCGTCGGTGAGCTGACGCTGGACGTGGTGGAGATCGACCTGATCCCGCGGCCGTGGCTGCGGGTCAACGCGGAGCTGCGCCGCGACGGCGCGGTGGTCGCCCGGGTCCGGGACCTGACGTTGCGGATCGTGGAGGAGCCGGGCGCGCCGATCGGACCGGAGCGTGGCGGCGTGATCCCGCGCTTCTTCGGCCGCCGCAACGTGTTCGGGCAGCGCGCGCTGCTCGGCGAGTTCCACATGACGCACAGCGCGCGCGGTGGTCTGGACATCGCGCTGGGCCCGGAGTTCGCGCGGACCGCGGGACGTCGTGCGACCCGCATGCCCAACCACGGGCTGCAGTTGTGCGACCGGGTGATGGCGGTGGACGGCGAGCGGGGGAACCTGACCGGCGCCACCGGCCACACCGAGTACGACTCGCCCGCGGATTCCTGGTACTACGCGGAATCGGCGAACGCGTCCATGCCGAACGTGGTGTACATGGAGACGTCACTGCAGTCGGCGTTGCTGCTGGGTTACTTCCTGGGTGCGACGCTGACCGCGCCGGAGGAGGACTACTGCCTGCGGAACCTGGACGGCAGTGCGACCGTGCTGCGCGAGGTCGACCTGCGGGACAAGACGATCCAGCAGACCAGCCGGCTGTTGAACACGACGGTGCTCGTGGGCGCGGTGCTGCAGTCGTTCTCGTACGAGCTGTCCGTGGACGGCGAGCCGTTCTACGCGGGGGAGTCGCTGTTCGGCTTCTTCAACGAGACGGCGCTGGCCAATCAGAACGGTTTGGACAACGGTGGTTACGTCCCGCCGTGGCTGGATTCTGAGCGCCCTGAGACCCGCACGGTCGACATCGCGGCGCGGCGTTCTTCGGCGGGCGGTCTGAAGGCCTCGCAGGGTCACATGGCCGTGCTGGACGCCATGACGGTCGTCGACGGCGGCGGGAAGTTCGGTGCGGGCTACCTGCACGCGGTGCGCCCGATCCGGGCCGACGACTGGTACTTCTCCTATCACTTCCACCTGGACCCGGTGATGCCCGGTTCGCTCGGCGTCGAGGCCGTCCTCCAGACGATGCAGGAGTGGGCGGTCGACACCG
Source organism: Amycolatopsis sp. GM8 (assembly GCF_021653975.1). Lineage (GTDB taxonomy): Bacteria > Actinomycetota > Actinomycetes > Mycobacteriales > Pseudonocardiaceae > Amycolatopsis_E. The sequence continues at coordinate 309,404 of NZ_JAJKFK010000006.1, forward strand.
GCTTGGCGGATGGCCTGCGGGACCCGGAGTTCGTGGTGCCGGCGAACCTGGCGCTGTCGTGGCGTTACCGGGGCCAGATCCTGGCCGAGGACCGGGAGATGACACTCGAGGTGCACATCAAGTCCGTGGAGCGCCGCCCCGGCCGGGTGCGCGTGGTCGGCGAGGCGAGTGTGTGGAAGCCCGGGATGCGGATCTACGAGCTGACCGATGTGGCTGTGGAGTTGCGGGAGCCCGGGTCTGCTCCCTGGGGTTAGGGGGCCTTGGCTCCGGAACGACAAAGCTGCCCCTCCCGCACATTCGGGAGGGGCAGCTTTGATATCTCGCGCGGGTGGTGGGTTAGCTTAGCCCAGGCCATCGAACCTGATATCCCACCAACGCCCATACCCTCCCCCGCCCCGATCCCAAGCCGCGCTTCCCGCGAACACTCAAAGATCGGGGCGGGGGAGGGCAACCCGCAAACCGAGGGCGCTCAGCGCCCTCCCCACAACACCCCAGAACTCACTTCAACCCGGAACGAACAAAAGCACTGACGATATGCCGCCGCAGCACCAGATACAGCACAAAGATCGGCAGACAAGCCAGACCGGCGACCGCCATCAGCGGACCCCAGTAGGTCCCCTGCGTGCCCTCGCTGATCATGAAGCTACGCAACCCGAGCTGCAGCATCGCGTTCGTCCGCTGCAGCACCAGGGCCGGCCAGAAGTACTCGTTCCAGGACGTCACGAGCAGCAGGATGGTCAGCGCCGCCAAGGGGGCACGCAGGTTCGGCACCACCACGGTCCACAGCGTCGCCCACGAGGAACGGCCATCCATTGTGGACGCTTCGATCAGTTCCTTCGGGAACGAGTCGAGGTGCTGGCGCAACAGAATCACACCGAGCGCCGAGCACAGGTTCGGCACGATCACCCCGGCGAGCGTGTTGAGCAGGCCGAGCTGCAACAACAGCACGTAGTTCGGCAGCATGGTGACCTGGAAGGGGACCAGCCAGGTCCCGACGAACAGCAGGTAACACAGGCGCTGCAACCGGAACCGCCAAGCGGCGAAGGCGTACGCGGCGAGCAGGCCGGTCAGCAGCTGGCCCAGGGCCGTGAGCAGCGAGACCAGCGTCGTGTTGAACAACAGGCTGCCGACGTCGACCAGGTGCGCGGCCTCGGTGTAGTTGCCGAGCGAAAGCGGCCACGGCAGCGGCGACAGGGAAAGCACGTCTTCCGGCCGGCGCAGCGACGTCGCGTACAGCCAGTAGATCGGGAACAGGCACAGCACGCCGAGCACGGTCAGCACGGCGTGCCCCGACACGGTGCGCCACCGTGAGCGTTCCGCCACCACAGCATCCACAGTGGACATCCTCAGTTGTCGTGAAAGGCCAGTTTTTCCGACAGCCAGACCAGCACCAGCGCCACGAGACCGAATACCACGAACAGCAGGATCCCGGCCGACGTGCCGAGCCCGGCATCGAAGCTGTGGAAGCTGTAGTCCCACAGCAGGTAGTAGACGTTCGTGGTGGCACCGGACGGACCGCCCTGGGTGATCGTGTCGATCAGCGGGAACGTCCACTGCGCCGACAACAGTACGGTCATCAGCACCAGGAACACGAGCGTCGGCGAGAGCAGCGGCAGGGTGATCCACCGGGTGATCTGCCCGCGCGACGCGCCGTCGATCAGCGCCGCCTCCGTGTAGTCCCGGTTGATGTTCGCCAGGCCGGCGGCGACGACGAGCACCGCGAACCCGAGCAGGTGCCAGCCGGTGATCACGATGATCGCCGGCTGCGCCCAGGTCGCGTCGTGCAGCCAGTTCGTGCTCGTGCCCAGGATCTTGTTCAGCAGACCGGCGCCGGGATCGAGCAGCCATTCCCAGACCGTCGCGCTCGCCACCGGCGCGACCAGCAGCGGCGCGAACACCATCGCCTGGTACACCGCGCGGGCGCGGCCCTGGATGCGTTGCGTCAGCAGCCCGACCAGCACGGGAATCACGACGGTGAACGGCAGCAGGCCACCGATCACCTCCAGGGTGCGCCAGACCGACGCGCCCACCGCGGGCAGGGTGAACAGCCGGGCATAGTTGTCCAGACCAACCGGGGTCGCGGGCGAGGTCGGCAGCAGGTTCCAGGAATAGAACGAAAGCTGCGCGGTCTGCACGAGCGGCCGGTACGTCCAGATCACCAGCAGCGCCAGCGCGGGCGCCACGTACAGATACGGCGGTGCGGCGCGCAGCAGGCGCCGCGGCACCGACGGCCGTGCCACCCGAGGGGGTGCCACGACCGCCGGCGCCGGAACTTCCACGAACATCGGCTACCTGTCCCGCGAGAGCGCTTCGGTGATCCGCTGGACCGTCGTGTCGCGGTCCCGCTCGTACACCGTGGGGGTGTCACTCAGTTCGATCGCCGTCGCGACGAGCGTGCCGTCGATCAGGTCGATCCGGGTGAAGCCCGCACCGGCGTGGGCGCGCAACAGGCCCTTCGGCGGCAGCGTGTCCACTCGGTAGGCCATCGCGGGCGACACCCACACCGGGATCCCGGCCAGCTGTCCGCATCCGGTGTGGTGCGCGTGTCCACTGAGGATCATCCGGACGTCGGTGCCCTTCAGCACCGCCGCCAGCTCGTCGATCTCCGTCAACCGCAACAGGTGCGGCGCCGGGGCGGGCGAGGGCAGCGGCGGATGGTGCACGACGAGCAGGGTGCCGCGCGGCGCCGGGTTCGCCAGCTCCGTGCTCAGCCAGGCCAGCTGCGCCCGGTCGAGGATGCCCTCGTGCCGGCCGGGGGACGTGCTGTCGAGCGCGATCACCCGCAGGCCGCCGATCCAGTGCACCGAGTCGAGCGGCCCGTAGTCCGAAGTGGACAGGAGCTCCGCCGCGAACGCGGACCGCTCGTCGTGGTTGCCCATCACGTACACGACCTCGGCGTCCAGCAGGCGCGCCGCCGGATCCACGACCGACCGCAGCCTGCGGTACGCCTCGGGCTTCCCCGAGTCGGCGAGATCGCCGCTGAGCAGCAGCCCGTGCACCGGGACACCGGCGGTGAGCACGGTCTCGATCGCCCGCCGCAGCAGCGCGAATGTGTCGACAAGACCGTGCATCAGCTCACCGTCGGCACCGATGTGCGTGTCCGACAGCTGGATCAGCGTCAGTTCGGGAACCGTCACTTGCCGCCACCGGGCAGCAATGCCGTCACCTGTTGCTGGGCGCCGGTGAGCGTCGAGGCCGGGTCGGCGCCCTGGAACACCGACTTCTCGACGCCGTCCATCATCGTGTCGCGGATCTGCTGGTAGCTGTTGCCGGGGAAGGCGATCCACGGCTCGACGGTGTTCAGCTGGTCCACGTTCGGCTTGATCATCGGGTTCTGCGCGGCCCAGGTCTTCAGGTGCGCCGGGTCGTTGAGCAGATCCAGCCGCAGCGGCAGGTAGCCGATCTTGCTGGTGATCATGTCGTAGGCCTCGGGGCTGGTGAGGAACTGGATCAGCTCCCAGGCGGCCCGCTGCTTCGCCGGGTCGGCGGAGAACACGAACAGCGCGGCACCGGAGTTCGTCGGCACCGCCGCGTGCCCGTCGAACGTCGGCAGCGTCGTCGCCCGCAGGTCCCACTTGGCGCCCTGCGCGCCCTTCTGGAAGGTGCCCTGCTGCGAGCTGCTCTCCAGCATCATCCCGAGGTCACCGCGGGTGAAGCCCTGCACCGCCTGCACCTGCGAAAGCTTCGGCATCGCGTTCGCGGTCACCATGTCCTGCATCGTCTTGACCGTCTGCACCGACGGCTGGTCGGCGAACTGCAGCGTCTTGCGGTCGGCCGAGAGCACCCGGCCGTCGTTGGAGCGCACGAGGCTCTGGAAGCACCAGTCGCTCGCGGACCGGGTCAGGCAGTCGACGTAGGCGCCGTCCTTGCCGGTGGCCTGCTTGATCTTCGCGCCGTCCTGCTGGACCTCGGCCCAGGTCTTCGGCGGGTTCGCCGGGTCGAGACCGGCCTGCTGGAACAGCGTCGCGTTGTAGTAGAGAACCGGCGTGGACAGCACGAACGGCACGCCGTAGGTCTTGCCGTTGTAGTCGCCGAGCGTGCGGATCGGCGCCGCGTACGGGAACTGGCCGCCGAAGTTGTCCTGCACCGCCTGCTTGGTGACCAGGTCGTCCAGCGGCTTCGCGCCGAGCTGCCCGGCGGCGAAGTCGAGCGTGTCGAACCCGAGCTGCGCCACGTCGGGCGGGTTGCCGGCGGCGGTCTCGGTCTGCACGCTCGACGCCGCGTTCTTGGCCGGGTTCGGGTCGGTGCCCTGCGGCTTCTGCGCGGTCACCTTGATGTTCGGGTGGGCCTGCTGGAACTTCGCGATCAGCGCGTTGAACGTGTCGGTCCAGGCGCCGGCGAGGCCGAAGTTGTAGCTCTCGAACACAATCGACACCTGCTGGCCGGCGGCGAGCTCCGGTGCCTGCGCGACAGCGGACGAGTCCGAGGTCGACGGGGCGCCGACACCACACGCCGTGACACCGAGCAGGGTGGCCGCGGCGAGTACGCCGCCGGCGTGGAAACGGGTGATTCTCATGCAAGTACTCCTTGTTCCGTTGCGTCGTTGCGAGGGGAGGGGGACGGGGCCGGGTCGTCCTGCCACAGCAGGCGCCGGCCGGTGGTGGGGTGGAACAGGTGCAGGTGGTCGGGTTCGACGGCGAGCCGGACCGGGTCGCCCGGCGCGAGCCCGAGCGGCCGCGGGCCGCGCACCGCGACGCGCGCGGTGCCGACGTCGCAGTGCGCGACCTCCTCGGCACCGAGGTTCTCCACCAGCCGCACGATTCCTTCGATGCCGGGACGGGAGTCGTGCGGGCGCAGGTGCTCGGGCCGGATGCCGAGCACGACCTCGGTCTCGGGCACGACGCCGATCCGGCCGAGCGGGAGGTTGATGTCGGGCGCCGCCGCGAACAGCATCCGGCCGCGGCTGGACACCTTGGCGCGGATCAGGTTCATCGGCGGCGAGCCGAGGAACCCGGCGACGAACGTGGACGCGGGCTCGTCGTAGACCTCGGTCGGCGTGCCGACCTGCTCCAGCTTCCCGCCGGAGAGGATGGCGATGCGGGTGGCCATGGTCATCGCCTCAACCTGGTCGTGGGTGACGTAGACGAACGTGCCGCGCAGGCGCCGGTGCAGTTCCACGAGCTCGTAACGGGTGGACGCGCGCAGCTTGGCGTCCAGATTGGACAGTGGCTCGTCCATCAGGAACGCGCCGGGATCGCGCACCAGCGCCCGGCCCAGCGCGACCCGCTGGCGCTGCCCGCCGGACAGCTCACGCGGGCGCCGCCGCAGCAGCTCGGTCAGCTCGAGCGCTTCGGCGACGTCGGTGACCTTGCGGTCGATCTCCTTGCGGGGGCGGCGCCGCGCGCGCAGCGGGAAGCCGATGTTGCGCTCGACCGACAGGTGCGGGTAGAGCGCGTAGCTCTGGAACACCATCGCCAGGTCGCGGTCGCGCGGCGGGACGTGCGTGATGTCGCGGCCGTCGAGCTCCAGCTGTCCCTCGTCCAGCTGCGCCAGTCCCGCGATGGCGCGCAGCAGGGTCGACTTGCCGCATCCGCTGGGGCCGAGCAGGACCAGGAACTCGCCGTCGGCGATGTCGAGGGTCACCCCGTCGACCGCGGTGACGGCGCCAAACCGTTTGGTCGCCGCCCGGATTCGGATTTGGCCCACCGAATATCCCTTTCGAGTCGGTCGTGTTCGCGGGAGAATCCCAGCACGCCGGAATGTATAGGGGGTGAACGGTGGCCCCGATAGCGGGTCACCAGCACCGACGAACCCGTTGTCCTGCAGGAACAATAGAAATCGCGGGCACTTCGATCGGCAGCGCCAATCGGGACCCGATCGGAGCTGACTATCAACCGATAGCCATCATTTATCGCACCGGCGAACATTATTGTGATATTCAATCGGCCGAATCGAAACCGCGCCGTGCCCTGACGAATTGCCCGCCGATTCGCCCACGCTGGGCGTGTGCGAGAAGTACGCGTGACCGCGAAGACCGGTGAGGCCGAAGGCGTGGTGTCGTTCGTGCTGAGCGGCGACGAGCTGCCGGACTGGACGCCGGGTGCCCATATCGACCTGGAGATCCGGCCCGGCCTGACCAGGCAGTACTCGCTGTGCGGCGATCCCGCCGACCGTGGCCGGTGGCGGATCGCCGTGCTGCGTGAGGAACCCGGCCGGGGCGGCTCACGGCACCTGCACGACGTGATCATGCCCGGTGACACGCTGCGGGCGGGCGAGCCGCGCAACAACTTCCCGTTGGAGCCCGCGCCCGGCTACACGTTCGTGGCCGGCGGGATCGGCGTCACGCCGCTGCTGCCGATGATCCGCGAGGCCGAGCGGGCCGGCGCGGACTGGACGCTCCACTACGGCGGCAGGCGGCGCGACCGGATGGCGTTCACCACGGAGCTCGCCCGCCACGGCGAGCGGGTCCGGCTGCTGCCGGAGGACGAGCACGGCCTGCTGCCGCTGGCCGGGATCGTCGCCGGTTCCGGTTACCCGGTCTACTGCTGTGGCCCCGAACCGCTGCTCGCCGCGGTGGAACGGGTCTGCCCAGCGGAACGGCTGCGGCTGGAACGGTTCCACCCGCGGGAAATCGAGGTCACCGAGCCGGAGCGGGAGTTCGAAGTGGTCACCTCGATGTCCGGGCACACGATCCGGGTGGCGCCGGGGGAGTCCATTTTGGATGTCCTGGACGCGGCCGGGGTGCCGATGCCGTCCTCGTGCCGCGAGGGCACCTGCGGCACCTGCGAGACCCCGGTGCTCGAGGGCGAGGTCGACCACCGCGACTCGGTGCTGTCCGAATCGGAGCGGGCGGCGGGGAAAAGCATGATGGTGTGCGTCTCGCGGGCCCGCTCGGCACGGCTGGTATTGGACGTTTGACGCGATAGGCACGGCGAATCGATCGTTTGGTCTTGACCGCGCGCGGCTCCGTCCAGCGTTTTCGCCAGTCATAGTGCCAGAAAGCCAGCGCGGGCAACCGGTCTCCGGAGCACGCGCCAGAAAGAAACAACGGCAGATCGGAAGGCACGTATGCAGCTCACTGTTCTCGGCTGTCGGTCAGGAATGCCCGCCGACGGTCAGGCGAGCTCCGGTTATCTCGTCGAGACCTCTTCGGCGCGGGTGCTCCTGGACTGCGGGCCCGGCATCGCCACCGCGCTGTCCGCCGTTTCGGACGTCACCCTACTGGACGCGGTCGTCATCAGCCACCTGCACGCGGACCACTGCTACGACCTGCTCCCGGTCGCGAAGTCCTTGCTGAGCGCGACAATGCGCTTCCCGGGCGGGCCGGAACCGCGGGTGGAAGTGGTGCGTCCGGTGCCGGTGCTGGTACCGGCGGGCGCGCGGGAGTTGTTCGCCCGCTGGGCGGCGCTGTTCCCGGTGACCACGATGCCCGTGATGGCCAAGGCTTTCGAGCGCGCCTTCGACGTGCGCGAGTACACCTCGGGTGACGTGTTCGAGATCGGTGACGCCACCATCGGCCTGCGCGAGCTCCAGCATGTCGAGCCGAACTGCGGGATCCGGGTCGACGCCGGGGGAGTGTCGCTGGCCTACACCGGGGACACCGGCATGACCGACGAGGCGGTGAAGCTCGCCGCCGACGTCGATCTGCTGCTCGCCGAAGCGACGCTCAGCCACCCGGACCGCACCGAGCACGGGCACCTGTGCGGCGGTGACGCGGGCCGGATCGCCGCCCGGGCCGGCGTGAAGGAACTGGCGCTGACGCACTTCACGTGCACGGAACGCCATTGGCTGCAGCACCTTCGCGACGACGCCGCGTCGGAGTACACCGGTCCGATTCGGATCGTCCGTGCGGGAGAACGGATCCGGCTCGGCGACTGATCCACTGTGGACGCTAGGTTTCGCCGGCGATCAGGGCAAGCCCGTCCGCGACGTCGGCCGCCTCGCGGTGGATCGCGAGCAGCTCCGCGCGGAGCTTCGCGTTCTGGGGCCGGCGGCGTTCGTGTTCGATCCGGCCGGTGCCGCTCGGCCGGGCCTCCTCGTACGCGATCAGTTCGATGTGCCAATGGGTGAGCCGGCGCCCGAGGGTGTTTCACGCAGGTTGGCCGGTGAAACGGTGCCTCGCGCAGCGAGCCTTCGTCGCCGGTGAGCGGGACGCCCGTGATCCGGTGGATCAGTTCGGTCCTGATCTGATGCGCCGCTCGCGCCGGCTCGTCGCCCGCCGGCTTGAGGCGGGGTGCCGGTGTCGCCTGGGGCCGCAGCAAAGTCCGTACTGTGCGCCCGCACCGTTTCGGCGCGGTAGGGATCGGGATCGAGCCGGCGGAGGGCGAGCACGGTGGCGGCGGGGAGCGCGAGCTCGAATTTCGTCCGGCCCGCGGGCACGATGCCGTGGGCGAGCAGGTCCGTCATCGCCTCGGGAACCGGGGCGAACTCGTGGACACGGCCGCCGTCAGTACCCGCAGCAGCTCCCAGCCGGTTTCCCCGGTCGCGCGTAGTTCCCGGGTGAGCGCTTCTGTCACCGGCAGTGGTGAGACCGGCTGGCGCAGGGTCGTAAGCGCGGCCGGCGTTCGCGGCGAGTTCGGCGACCCGGGCGCGCAACTCCGGGCTGCCCGCGGTGGCGTCGATGAGCTGCCGCGCCGCGCCCGGATCGGCGGCGAGTCCATGGGCCGCCAGCAGGTGAGCCGACTCGGTTCGCCGAGATCCCCGAGGGGAAGTCCGGTGCCCAGCCTGGGGTCGCGGGTCAGCACGAGGCAGGAGGTGCCGGACGGGATCTCGCCGGGTTCGTCCTCGACATCGTCGAGAACCCACAGCGAGCCAGGCCGTGCCGTGGGTTCCTCCCTCGCGGGCGCCGACCGCCACACGATTCCGCCGGGGAAGGCCGCGCCGAAGCGGCGCACGTACTGCGCGGCGAGCGCGGTCTTGCCGACGTCAATCGGGCCGTGCATGACGACGATCGGCGCGGTTGCCCGGCTGGTGAGCGGGCCGACGTCGGGATGCGGCGCCGAGTGCAGCCACCACAGCTCACGCCATCGCCCGGTGAAGTCGTTCAGCGGGTGCACGGCGGCGCCCGGCTGCGGTGTGGGCTCCGGGACCTCACCCATGACGCCCGGGATGGCCGCGACCCGGTCGGCCACCGCTTTCACCATGTCGGCCAGCGTTGCCCTGGTGGGCAGCAGGACATCGCGCAGCTGCCGGGGTTCGATGTGGTCGACGGTGCGCTAGTGGTTGACCGCGAGCACGCGGCGCAGGGGACCGCCCTCGGTCTGCCCGGTCAGGTGCCGGTCGCGAACTCGTACTGGCACGCCGAGCGGGTCGGGTAGTCGGCGGAGTAGCAGGCCAACAGGACCCGGCTGTTGCGCAGGTTTCCCAGCACTGACACGGAGATCGACGTGAACGGGTCGACCGCGCCGGAACACCCGCAGCCCGGCCTCGGACAAGGCGGCAGCGATGCCGGCGGCCGCCGCTTGGTCCGTCGTCGTGACGGCGAACCTGACCTTGCCGAACTCCGGGACCCACCGCGGCCCTGAACACCACGGCCACCAGCAGAACCGCCCAGCGGTGGCCCGCCCACCAGTCCGAACCCCCTCGTACTTTCCCCACCGAAGTGATTTTACTGTGGACCGCGGTGGGGTGCGGGGGAGTGCGGTGTCAGGCCAGGTGACCCGCCAGGTGCGCGGTGAGGTCGCGGGCGTCCGCGGCGGCGCCGTCGATCAGGCTGGAGCGGCGGCGGCGCAGGAACGGCATCCCGATGAGGTACAGCCCGGGCCAGGTGGTGACCCCGCCGTCGTGCGTGATCCGGCCTTTGCGGTCGAGCACGGGAACGTCCAGCCACGACAGGTCCGGGCGGAACCCGGTCGCCCAGACGACGCTGCGGATCTCGCCGAGATCCACCGTGAGCGGCGGCTTTTCCGGCAGCGTGGTCGCCGGGAAGCGGGCCACCGGCCCACAGTCGGTGAACCCGGTGTCGGCCGCCCACGCGTCGAACGTGTCGAGCAGCCGCCCCAGTTTGAGATCGGCCAGGGCGCAGACATTGGGCAGGGAACCGGAAAACTGCGCGCGCCCGTCGCGCACCCCGGCGAGTTTGCCCGCGAGCCGCACCCCGAGGCGGCTCAGCGTGGCGAGGTCCAGCGTCGCGGCGGAACCGGTGAGCTGCATCGACGGCAGGTTCCGGGCGCGCACCAGATCGGGGACCTCGTCGTAGCGTTCGTCGAACACGCCGGAAGCGTCCATCCACCACAGGATGTCGCGGCCCCGGTAGGTGCGCGGCATCCGGACGTGCTCGCCGACGGCGAGTGTCACCGGCCGCCCGGACCGGTGCACCTCGTGCGCGATCTGGATCCCGCTCGACGACGCGCCCACGACGAGCACCCCGCCGTCCGGCAGCTGCCCGGGCGCGCGATAGTCCAAAGCGGACAGTGCGAAAAGCCCGTCCGGCAAGGCTTCGGCGACCGGCGGCAGCCGTGGCAGGTTGTGCGCGCCGGAGGCGATCACGACCGTCCGCGCCTCCCACACGTCCTGGTCGGTCCGCACCAGGAAGCCGTTTTCTTGTGGAGACACGGATTCCACGGTCGTGTTCGCCCGGACCGGCGCTCCGGTCGTCTTCGCGTACTCGCCGATCAGCCGGACCAGTTCGGGCGCGGTCTGGTACCCGCCGGGATCGTCACCGGCGTAGGAGAAACCGGGCAGCCGGGTCATCCAGTTCGGGGTGAGCAGCCGGAACGAGTCCCACCGCTGGGTGCGCCACGAGTTCGCCACCTCGCCGCGCTCGAGGACCACGTGGTCGATCGAGCGCTCGGCGAGGCAGCGGCTGATCGCGAGCCCGCAGTGGCCCGCACCGATGACGACCGTCGTCGTCCTCGGCACGGCGCTCAGGCCACTTCGACGGTGACGCTGGTCGGGTTGGTGAGGATGTCGTAGACCGCGGACCGCTTCTGCGACTGCGCGACCAGGGCCTGGATGTCCTCGCGGCTGGCGTCGGCCTCGATGTCGTAGGACACCCGCACGTCGCTGAAACCGTTGCGCACGTCGGGGTCGGCACCGAGGATGCCGTGGATGTCGAAGTCCGCCTCGATGGTGGCCTTCACCGAGTGCAGCTGGATCTGCCGCTGCTGGGCGACGGCCGCGACACCCGCGGTGAGGCAGCTGCCGAGCGCGACGAGCACGAACTCCACCGGGGTGATCCCGTTGTCCTCGGCCGCGAACACCTCCGGGTGGTCGGCCTCGAACGAGAACGTCGACTTGTGCTGCTGCTCGTCGCCGAGGCCGTAGAACGTTTCCACGGTGGATTGGCTGTGGGTGCCTTTCACCCAGGAGTTCACCGTGCGCCAGGTGAACTTCGCGATGTCCGGGGACTCGCCGAGCGCCGCGCGGGCGCCGAGCAGCGCCTCCACGTTGACGCCGTTGTCCACGGGTAGGTCGGTCGTGGTCATGGGTCCTCCTCGGTGTGCGTACGAGAGGCCCAGTGTGGTGCAGCGCACGCCCACCCACGACTCGTCTCACATCGTGAATCCCCGGTCAGGGCGCCCCGAAGCGCACCCGCACCGTGCCGCCGTTCGGGATCGGCGTGCCGGCCGGCGGGGTCTGCTCGCGGACCACGGCGGGCGCGGCGCTCGGCGTCGCCGGGTCGATCTGGAGCCTCAGCGTGGTCTTTCCCAGCGCCATCAAGGCATCCGCTTCGGTCAAGCCGGCCAGCGCGGGCACCGGTTCGGTGCCGACCGTGGCGCTGAGCAGGTCCTGGCGAGCCTGGTCGGAGGACTTCGTGGAGAAGTAGTACGCGATCGCCGAGCCGACGCTCGCGGTGAGCCCGCCGACCAGGGTGCTGCGCAGGTTCGAGTCGTTGATCGCGAACGTGAACGCGGTGAACAGCACCAGCCCCAGCACGAGGCTGACCGCGATCCAGCTGCGCACCACGCTGCCGCCCGGGTCGGCCTGTTTTCCCTTGCTCCTCGCCAGGATCACGATCAGCCCCGCGACCAGCACGGCGACCGCGACGATCAGCACGAGCAGCAGGGTCTGGTTCCAGGACAACGTGCCGGTCATGCGCCCCCCCATGTGATGGTGCCGCATTTGTACCGCAGGAGCGCCGGGCTGGGAAGCGATCCGGACAGACTGCCGCTTCGCGGGCACCCGGCCTAAACTGGACTCATCGCACCAGACTCATCGGCGGCCTTGGCGCTGGGCTTCGTCTGGCTGTTCACGAACATGTACGAGCACGAAGCACCGGTACCCGGCGTTGCGTTCGGCCCGGCCTTCGCTCGCCGCGAAGGCGCCGCCAAGCTGCCGCGCCGCTCGCAGCGGCACCAATGACGTCTCAACTCGACAGTGCCCGCGACGCCTCCCGGCGTTCGCGCTGGCGCACGGGGTCCGCGACGGGCGCGGCGGCGACCAGGCGGCGGGTGTAGTCCTGGGCCGGGGCGCCGAGCACCGCCGCCACCGGGCCTTCCTCCACGACCTTGCCCCGGTGCAGCACGGCCACCCGGTCGGCCACCCGCTCGATCACGGCCAGGTCGTGGCTGATGAACAGGCACGCGAACGCCAGCTCCCGCTGCAGCCCGGCGAGCAGTTCCAGCACCGAAGCCTGCACCGACACGTCGAGCGCGCTGGTCGGCTCGTCCGCGATCAGCAGCCGCGGCCGCAGCGCGAGCGCCCGGGCGATGCCGACCCGCTGCCGCTGCCCGCCCGACAACTCGTGCGGGTAGCGGCCGGACCAGCCGGGATCGAGCCGCACGGCGGTCAGCAGCTCCGCCACCCGGGCCCCGTGGTCGCCGCGTTCTCCGTGCACCACAAGGGGTTCCGCGATGCTCGCACCGATCGTCGCGCGCGGGTTGAGTGCCGACGCCGGGTTCTGGAACACGATCCCGATCTGCCGCCGGACCTCACGCCACTGCCGCCGGTTCGCCCGCGTGAGATCGACGCCGCCCACCTGGACCGAGCCGGCGGACGGCGACACCAGCCCGGTGAGCACCGACGAGATCGTGCTCTTACCCGAACCCGATTCGCCGACCAGGCCGAGCACCTCGTCGGCGCCGATGGTCAGCGACACGCCGTCGACCGCACGCACCGGCGGCGCACCACCGCCCACTCGGTAGGTCACCGCCAGATCCGTCACGGTCACCAGCGGCGCCGCGGCCTCGGTCTCCCGCACCGTGGCGGGCCCGGATCCCAGTGACAGCACCGAATCCAGCAGTTCCCGGGTGTACTCCGCTTGCGGCGCCTGGAAAAGCCCGGTCACGGTGTTCTGCTCGACGACCCGCCCGTCCCGCAGTACCACCACCCGGTCCGCGATATCGGCCACCACGCCCATGTCGTGCGTGACGAGCAGGATCGCCGTGCCCAGCCGGTCGCGCAGCGAGCGCAGCAGCCGCAGGATTCCGGCCTGCACGGTCATGTCGAGCGCGGTGGTCGGCTCGTCGGCGATCAGCAGCGCCGGCTCGTGCACCAGTGCGGCGGCGATCACCACGCGCTGCAGCTGGCCGCCGGACAGCTCGTGCGGGTACGACCGCAGCACGCGCGCCGCGTCCAGTTCCACCAATTCGAGCAGTTCCCGCGCCCGCTGCCGGGCTTCGCGCCGCGACACCTTCCGGTGTGCGCGCACCGCGTCGACGAGCTGGGTGCCGATGCGGAACACCGGGTTCAGCGCGCTCATCGGCTCCTGGAACACCATGCCGATCTCGCCGCCGCGCACCGCACGCAGCGTACGACTGTCCACTGTGTACAGATCGTGGCCGGACAGCAGCGCCGACCCCTCGACGGTCGCCGTGTCCGGCAACAGGCCGAGCAGCGACAGCGCGGTCACCGACTTGCCGGAACCGGACTCCCCGACGAGGGTGACGACCTCGCCGGGGTGTACGTCGAAGGCGACGTCGCGGACCGTCTCGACGTCGCCGAAGCGGATCGAAACGTCGCGAAGGGCGAGCAGGGCGTCGGTCACGGGACTACTTCGCCAGCCCCAGCTGCAGGTAGTTCGGGTACGCCGGGAACTCGCCGATCACGAAGTCGCCCACCTTCGAGCCGTGCAAGAAGGAGTTGCGGGTGTAGATCAGCGGGACCACCGGCGCGTCCTGCAGGATCCGCCGGTCGGCCTGCGCCCACAGCTTGCCCGCGGCCGCCGGGTCCACGGTGCCCTGCGCCTGTGTGATCAGCGCGTCCACCTCGGGCACCGAGTAGCGGGACAGGTTGTAGCCGCCGTTGCCGATCTCCGAGGTGCCGAACAGTGGCTGGATGTTGGAGTTGGCGCTGGGGAAGTCCGGCTGCCACGAACTGAGCGTGAGATCGTAGGCGTTGTCGTCGTTGCCGGTGGCGATGGCCGTCCACGCGTCGTCGTCCAGCGGCCGGAGTTTGGTCTGGATGCCCGCGCGCTGCAGCGCCGCCTGCAGGGCCTGCGCGAGGTCCGCCCTGTTGTTGGCCGTGGACACCGGGAAGTCCAGGTTCTCGATCCCGTTCGGGAAACCGGCCTCGGCGAGCAACTGCTTGGCCTTGGCCACGTCACCGTTCGGCGGCGCGGGGTAGAGGTCGAACTCCTCGCGCCCGGTGATGCCCTGGGTGATCAGGGTCGAGGCGACCGGGCCGGCGAGATCCGCGTTGCCCGCGGTCGCGATCTGGAACGCGGTCTTGTCGATCGCGTACTGGAAGGCCTGACGCACCTTGAGATTCGCCAGCGGTCCGCGCCGCACGTTGAGCGCGAGATAGGCCAGCGCACCGGATTTCGAGGTGACGAGCTGGTTCTTCGCCGCCGGGCTGGTGCGGATCTGGGCCAGCTGCGCGGGATTGACGAACGACGCGCCGAAGCCGAACGCGTCGTTGCCGCTGCTGGCGAGCAGCCGCTGCGCGATCACGCCGCTGTCCTGGCCGAGCTGGTAGACGATCTCGTCGGGCAGGCCCGTGCGCGCCAGGTCGGTCTTCGCGTCCCAGTTCGGGTTGCGCGTCAGCCGGATTTCGACGCCCTTCGTGAGGGACGCGACCTGGTACGGGCCCGACGCGATCGGGCTGCTGTCGTAGTTCGCGTCGGTGCCCTTGCCCTTCGGCACCGGCGCGAACGCCGGCATGCTCACGATCCACGGCCAGTCGCCGTAGGGCCGCGCCAGGTGGAACACGATGGTCTGCGGGTCCGGGGTCTCGATCGAGGCGAGGTCACCGCCCTTGAACGGGCCGGTGTACGAAGAACCGCCGTCCAGCAACGTCTTGTGGTAGCCGAGGCCGCCGGAGAACGCCGCGTCGAACGAGCGCTCGATGCCGTATTTGATCTCCGCGCTGGTGATCGGCGTGCCGTCGGACATCTTCAGCCCGGGCTTGAGCGTGTACGTCCACGTCTTGCCGTCCGCGCTCGCGCGGCCGGTGTCGGTGGCGAGGTCCGGGACCACCGTCGCCGGGGCGTCGGCCGAGGTCGTCCACGCGGTGAGGCGCCGGTGGATCAGGCCTGACGTGGTGATCGCGAGGCTCGAGCTCTTCGCCGGGTCGAGCCGCTGCGAGGTGACGTCGTAGAGCACGTAAAGCGTGCCGCCGGAGGAGACGGTGACCGTCCCGGCGCCGCCCGATTGCTCGTTCGCGTTGCAGGCGGCGAGCAGCGCGCCCGCTCCCGAGACACCGGCCGTGAGGCCCACTGCTTTCAGGAAGTCCCTGCGGTCCATGGTTTTCCCTTTCTCAACTGACCCGGGCACGCGGGTCCAATACCCCGTAGAGCACGTCCACGACGAAGTTCGCGAGGACGACGAAAAAGGCGGCGAACAGGCTGACGCCCATCAGCAGCGGCAGGTCCACCTGGTGCACGGCGTCCACCAGCAGCCCGCCGAGACCGGGCAGCGCGAACACCCGCTCGGTGATCACCGCGCCGCCGAGCAGCGTGCCGAGGTCGATGGCGAACACCGTCACCACCGGCAGCAGCACATTGCGCAGCGCGTACTTGCCGATCACCGTGCGCTCGGGCAGGCCGGCCGCGCGCGCGGTGCGGATGAAGTCCTCGCCGAGGACCTCCAGCATCTGCCCGCGAGACAGCCGCGCGTACACCGCGGCGTTGATGAACGCGAGCACGAGCCACGGCAACACCAGATGCCACGCCCAGTCGACCGGGCTCTGCGCGAGCGGCACGTACCCGCTGACCGGCACCACGTCGAGGGTGAACCCGAACAGCAGAATTCCCAGCAGCCCCACCAGATACGCCGGCGCGGACACCCCGGCCAGCGTCACCGTCATCGCCGCCCGGTCGGTGAACCGGCCGCGCCGCAGCGCCGAGGCCACGCCCGCCGCGATCCCGGCCACCAGCCAGATGACCGCCGCGCCGACCGCCAGCGACACCGTGACGGGCAGCCGGTCGCCGATCAGCGCCAGCACGCTTTCGTTCTGCTGGAACGAATAGCCGAAGCACGGCGCCGGGCAGACGATCGCCGTCGCGCCGGTGCCGAACGTGCGGCCGGTGAAGATCGCGCCGAGGAAGTCGAAGTACTGCTGGATCCACGGCTTGTCGAAGCCCATGAACTCGCGTGCCACCGCCAGGTTCTCCGGCGTGCACGGCTTTCCGCACGACATCAGCGCGGGATCGGTGGGCAGCAGGTAGAACACGGCGAACGTGCCGAAGCTGACCACCAGCAGCACGGCGATCATCCCGGCCAGCCGGACGCCGACGAAGCGCAGCGTGCGGTTCACCGGCGCACCGCCGTCTTCGGGTCGAGCGCGTCGCGCAGCCCGTCGCCGAGCATGTTGAACGCCAGCGTCGCGAGGAACAGCGCGGCGCCGGGGAAGATCAGGAACATCGGATCGGTCTGCACCCAGTTGATCGCGTCGCTGATGGAGCGGCCCCAGCTCGGCGTGGGCGGCGGGATGCCCACGCCGAGGAACGACAGCGCCGCCTCCAGCCCGATGTTGGCCGGGATGGTGACGGTGGTCAGCACGATGATCGGCGCCCACAGGTTCGGCAGCAGCTCGCGCCGGAACACGTGCACACCGCCCGCGCCCAGTGCCCGCGCCGCGCGCACGAAGTCGCGGCCGCGCAGGCTCAGCGTCTGAGCGCGGACCACGCGGGCGATCCGCGGCCAGCCGAACAGGCCGATCACCGCGATCAGCAGCAGGGGCCGCGGGATCGCGGCCGGCGCGACAGCGCCGACCGCGATCATGAAGATGAGCTGCGGGAACCCGAGCAGCACGTCGGTCACCCGGCTCACCACGGTGTCCCACCAGCCGCCGGTGTAGCCCGCGCTCGCGCCGAGCAGCACCCCGGCGACGATGGCGACGACGGTCGCCGCGAGCCCGATCAGGAACGACGTGCGCGCGCCGTAGACGACGATGGCGAACAGATCCCGCCCGGTGAGCGGTTCGACGCCGAACCAGTGGCGCCCGCTGATTCCGCCGAGCGTGCCCGCGCCGGTGCCGTTGGCCGGGTCGAGCAGTTCGGTGTGGTAGGTGTACGGGTCCTGGCCCTCGGCGAGTGCCAGCAACGGTGCGGCCAGGGCGGCGATGATCACCAGCACGATGACGAGAGCACTCGCCTGTGCCCAACGGTCACGCCGCAACGCACGCCACAAACCGCGTGAAGCGGCGGGAGCGGCCGGCGGTACCGGCGCGCCGCCCGGCGACAGGAGGTCGGACAACGGGTTCCTCGGTTCAGTGGACTGGACCACGGAACCTTAGACAAGCCGGCGGAAATTCACCATCGTGCAACAGGATTTCCCGGATAGTGGGAAACCTCCGGCGGGCGTGCGGTCAGCGCGCGGAGTCGTCGATCTGCGGCCGGTAGCCGGCGCGGAAGGCGGCGACGGTGGACGGTGGCGTGAGTACCCGGGCAGTGCCGGTGCGCGGCCGCGCGTGGCGCGAGCCGTAACCGTCGGTGGTCCAGTCCACGAGGTGGTCCGCCACGGCCACCGCGGGCACGCCGTCGCGGAGGACGAACGTGCCGTCGGGAAGGCCGCCCCAGCCCAGGTCGTGCACGCGCTGCGCGCGGTGGTCGAGCCGTTCGGCGTGCAGCACCCGGTTCATCGTCCGCGCCGACGGGGTCTCCGTTCCGGTGCCGGCCGCCCAGGCGTTGCGGTAAGCGAGATAGTCCTGATGGCGGCACTCGCCGCAGGGCCGGTGTCCCGCCGCGAAGGCCACGGCCTCGTCGTAGAAGTACAAGTGCGTGTAGCGGTGGGGTAGCCACTGCTCGCGCCAGCGGCCGCGGAACTCGAGGCGGCAGGTGATCCACAGATCGCTCGCGTACGGCCGGACGATCTCGCGCCCGCGGTGCAGTGCGCCGCCCCGGTTGCCGGTCCACGCGCCGCGCAGCGGCAGCGCCACGATCTCACCGGTCGGCGTCACCCGGTTGCGCTGGGGAGCCACGCCCGTCATGTCCCGTCCAGATTAGCCGTGCACCCCATGAGGGACGACACTGTGCGTATGGCCTCCGACGGAGTGCGGGTGCGGCGCGTCTACGAGCCGGCCGGGCCGGCGGACGGGACCCGGGTTCTCGTCGACCGGCTGTGGCCGCGCGGGCTGGCGAAGGACCACGCGCAGATCGACGAATGGTGCAAGGTGGTGGCGCCGTCGACGGAGCTGCGCTCGTGGTACGCACATGATCCGGCGCGGTTCGAGGACTTCGCTGCCCGGTACCGGGCAGAGCTGGCCGAGCCGGAGCGGGCGGCGGCCGTCGAGCGGCTGCGCGAAATCGCGCGCGGCGGCGTGCTGACCTTGTTGACCGCCACCAGGGACCCGTCGATCAGCCAGGCGGCCGTGCTCGCCGAGGTGCTGAAGCACTGACGGTGTGTCAGCGACCTTCTCGTACGGGAACGGTCACCGTCAGCGGTTCGAACGGCTCGCCCGCCTGGTAGACGTCGCCGAACAGCTCCACACCCTCGGCCGTGAGGCGCACGTCGGCGCCCTCCCAGCGCTCGGTCCCGTCCTCGGTCTCCGGCCCGGTGAGGGTGAAGGTCACCAGCCGCAGCCGCTTGTCCTCCTCGGATTCCGGGTCGACCACGGTCAGCTCGGCCTCGCCGCCGCGCACCGCGATGCGCGGCTCGGCGATCCGGACGAACAGCATGCCGAAATGGCCGCTGAACCGGACATCGCCGCCGAACGCGAAGGCCTGCTCCGCGTCGGCCTCGGCCGGGGTTTCCTCGGAGAGCGGGAAGATCAGCTCGTTGCGCTCGTTCACCGCGGCGCCTTCGCCGAGGTAGGCCTGCCCGTCAGGCATCCGGGCGACGTAGCCGACGAAGCTGGTCTTGACGCCCCAGCGGAGACCGTACGGCGGGATGGGCATGTCTTCGGCCTGCGTGGCGGACTCTTGGGTCATTCCGGAATCCTTCTGCACCATGATCGTGCTTGTCCAGGGTCGGGCGGGCGGCTAAGCCCAGAAGGACTTTGCCGGATCCCCGCGTAAGTGGTCGCGATGCTCGGCGATGAACGCTTCGATCGAGCGCGGCGGGTTCCCGGTGAGGTCGGTGACCGCGGTCGTGACGTCGGCGAGCGCGCCTGCGGTGACGAGCCGTGCGAACTCGACGAAGTGCTTCACGTACGACTCCGGCATCCCCCGGCCGACGAGGATCGGTTCGAGCTCGTCGAGGGCAGGCTGAACCAGCCCGATCTCGCGGTCCAGACCAGCCGACAGCGCCGCCGCCAGCTCCGCCGCACTCAACGCCGCGGGCCCGGTGACGTCGTACGCCCCACCCCGAAACGCCGACCGGGTGAGCACCGCGAACGCGCAGTCCGCGACGTCCCGGGCGTCGACATGCGCGAGTTTTCCACCGAAGGCCTCGAAAAGCTCGCCGTCGGGCGTGCACATCGTGACCCCGCGAACGAGGTTCTGCATGATGTTGTTCGGCCGCAACACGGTCCCGGTGAGCCCCGAGTCCGCGAGATAGGCCTCGATCTTCGCGTGCGTGCCGATCGGCATCGGTCCACCCGCCCGCACCCCGATGGTGGACACCTTGACCACATGCTCCACCCCGGCCGCGACCGCGGCGTCGATCGCGGCGAGCTGCTGAGCGATCACCGGCTCCTCATCCGGGTAAGGCCCGGCGGTGTTCAGAAAGAGCTGGTCGGCACCCGCGAACGCGGCCGGCAGCGTCGCGGGATCGTCGAGATCGCCGACCACCACCTCCGCACCCGGGATCGTCACGCCCGCCCGGCGCACCAGCGCGCGGAACGGCACCCCCTCGGCCGCGAGACGGCGCGCCAAGGCTCCACCGATCATCCCGGTCGCACCCGTCATCAAGATCATCAGCAATCCCCGCTTTCATCGATAAACGTCGAACATCGATGAAAGGTACACTGTTCGCTGTGCGCCGCCTCGATCACCCGAACCTCGACGAAGTCGCCCTGGCCAAAGCCCTGTCAGCCCTGGGCGACCCGGTCCGCCTCGCCATCGTGCGGATGCTCCGCGACGGCCAGGAACATCAGGGCTCGAAGTTCGATGTGCAGGTCTCGCAGTCGACGTTGAGCCATCACTTCACGACCCTCCGCAACGCCGGTGTGGTGTTCATCAGGCCGGAAGGCACCCGCTGCTGGCACTCGCTCCGCCCGGAGTTCGACCAGCGATTCCCCGGCCTGCTCGCCGCCGTCCTCGACCTGGCCTGAGGTGAAGCCACCGCGCCTATCGATCCGTCACTCCGACTTGCCCGGATAGCGGGCGCCCGCGGCCACGTGCAGCGGGAAGCTGTCGTCCAGTGCGGCGAGGTCGTCGTCGTTCAGTTCGATGGCGTCGGCGGCGATGTTCGCTTCGAGATTCTTCAACTTCTTCGTCCCCGGTATGGGCACGACGTCTTCGCCGCGGGCGAGGACCCAGGCCAGGGCCAGTTGCGCGACCGAGCAACCCTTGTGTGCGGCCAGTTCCCGGAGGTGGTCGACGAGTTCCAGGTTCTTGGCGAAATTGCCGGCCTGGAAGCGCGGATTGGTCCGCCGCATATCTGCGGGCGCGAGGTTGTCCGGACCATTCAGCGCCCCCGTGAGGAACCCGCGCCCGAGGGGCGAGAACGCGATGAAGCCGATGCCCAGTTCGCGCATCGCGGCCAGGACCCCGTTGCTCTCGTGATCGCGAGTCCACAATGACCATTCGTTTTGGACGGCGGTGAGCGGATGGACCGCGTGGGCGCGGGTGATTTGCTCCGCGGAGGCCTCGGAGAGACCGATGTGCCGGACCTTTCCCGCCGCGACGAGATCGGCCATGGCGCCCACGGTCTCCTCCACCGGGGTCGCCGGATCGACGCGGTGCTGGAGATACAGATCGATGTACTCCGTCCCGAGCCGCTTCAACGAGGCCTCGCAGGCCGCGTTGACGTAGCTCGGTTCACCGGCCAGCCGCCTACCCCCGCCACCTGCCACGAAGCCGAACTTGGTGGCGATCACCACTTGATCGCGCCGTCCTGCGACCGCCCGACCCACGAGTTGCTCGTTGTGGCCCTGTCCGTAGATGTCGGCGGTGTCGAGGAGCGAAATCCCCGAGTCGAGCGCCCGGTTTATGGTGGCTATCGATTCCGCCTCGTCGGCCGGGCCGTAGGTCTGGCTCATCGCCATACAACCGAGCCCCTGCGCCGATACGGTGAGGCCATTTCCCAAGTCGCGTTGTCGCACGGCATTCAGTGTCCTGTTTCTGGGCCGAGTGGGCAAGCGCCATGCCCGGCGTAGGCTGCGCCGCATGGCAGGTGCGCGTAAGCCGAGTGGGAATGGTGGCCGGCCGCGGCGGCTCGAACCCGAGGTGGAGCGGTCGCTTCTGCTCCAATCCGGTCAGCGGCTGATGCGCCTTGCCGGCTACGCGGGTGTCAGTGTGAGCGATGTGCTGACCGACAGCGGGCTGTCGACGACGGCGTTCTACCGCCATTTCGCGTCCAAGGACGAGTTGCTGGTTTCGATTTATCGCGAGAACGGGATCGAGCTCGCCCGGATTCTCACGCGGCGTGTCGAGTCGGCGTCGAACCCGGTGGAGGGGTTGGAGGCATGGGTCGACGAGATGCTCCGGCTCGTGTTCGACCCTCGCACGGCGAGCCACGTCGCGATCTTTTCGGACAAGGCCACGGCGGTGATCGACGCCGCGGTCGCCGGGGAGATCCTGGAGCTGCAGCTGACGCCCCTGGTTGCGGCGCTCGAGGCGGGCCGGGCCGACGGATCGATGCCGGGGGCGATCCCCGCCCTGCACGCGCGGCTGATCTCCGCCATGGTCAGAGAGTTGACCCGGTCACATGTCGCGTCGGAGCCCCAGCTGCGCGGCCGGCGGAGCACGATGAAGGCGTTGACAGGCCTTGTCCTTGACGGAATTCGGGTTCGGCGGTTAACGTGACCTGGAGTTTCAGAACGGCGGTTCTGTAACTCGGCAGCGGAGCCGGAGAGAAGGGGACGCATGAGCGACATCGACGTACGCCCGCCACGGAAGACGGAGACGAACGGCTCGGTCGAGTACGTCCCCGTCACGAAGGAAGACGTCGCCTTTGTCGGAACAGGTCCCGTTCCGACAAAGCCCTACGTCGACGAACAATGGTACGAGGACGAGAAAGAGGCGATCTTCCGGCGGGTCTGGCTGCATGTCGGGCGAATCGACGAGGTGGCCAACCCGGGTGACTTCATCGTCCGTGAGATCGAGGCCGTCGGCGTCTCCCTGCTGATCGTCCGGGGAAACGATGGGAACCTGCGGGCCTTTCACAACGTCTGCATGCACCGGGGTACCGAACTCGTGTGCGCGACCGAAGGCACCGCGCGTAGTTTCAGCTGCCCCTATCACAAGTGGACGTACGCCAATACCGGTGAATTGCGCGGTGTCCCGGACAATGGGAACTTCTTCGATCTGGACAAGACGAAGTTCCCCTTGATGGAGGTCGCGCTCGACGTCTGCGCGGGGTTCGTTTTCGTGAACCTCGACCGTCACCCGAAGCAGACACTGCGGGAGTATCTCGGCACCTGGGCGGACAGTCTCGAAGGCCTCAACATCGACGTCAGTGATGTGTTCAGCGAATACGTCTACGACGTCGACGCCAACTGGAAGGTGGCCTACGACAATTTCCAGGAGATCTACCACGGTAGATTCGTCCACCCGCGCTCGATCGGCCGTTCCACGATGGCTCCGGAGAATCCGTTCGGGTATCCCACGAAGTACACGTTCCGCGAGGAAAACCTGCACCGCAGCAAAACACTGTGGAACAACCCGCATTTCACCCCGGACGGGCCGATCGAGGCCCTCGCGTCGGAACTGACCCGCGCGGGCATGGCCAAGGGACCGGTGTCGGGTGCGAAACGGCCGTCGACCGAGCACTACTACATTTTTCCGAATATCACCGTGCTCAGCAGCCCGCTGTACACCTTCACGCAGACCATCTGGCCGCTCGGCCCGGCGCGGTGCCGCAGTGTGATCCGGATGTACTGGACGGGCGCGGACAAGAACGCGTCGACGCGATTCGCCCGCGAATATCGCATGGCGGCGCTGCTCGATATCCACAGCGAGGACCGGGACATCATCGAGGCCGCGCAGAAAGGCCTGTCGAGCCGGGCGCTGGACACCGTGCTGTTCCAGGTGCACGAAGTCACCTGCCGGCATTTCGCGGCCGCCGTGGACCGGTATGTGACCGACTACCGCGCGGAGGTCGCCGCCAAGCGGTCGGGGGAGGCATTGTGAGCGGCGAGAATCGTCTACCGGAAGGATTCGGGGAACTCGAGCGGTTCGCCGGTCAGTGGGCCATCGAGACGAGCGACGAGCGCAAGAAGGCCAGAATCCGCAGTACCCCCGAGGAGCGGCAGGCCTTCTATGAGGCCGCGACACCGCTGGCGGCGCGGGGGCTGGCCTATCTCGACACGATCCCGCTCGACACGTGGGACGAGCCGGCTCAGGAGCTGATGCGGATCCTGCTGTCCCTGGCGCACATCTCCCTTGCCGTCGAGAAGCAAGGGGATGAAGAGGCGCACCACGCGATCAACCACGCGCACTTCACCATAACTCGTTCAACCGAGACCGCGGCGACGACAGGATAAGAGATGTCCTCCGAAAAGATCTGGGCCAACTCGGCTGATTCGCATTTCGTCGAGCCCGAGACGTTGTTCGACGACGCCCTGCCACCGTCCCTGGCCGCGCGGATGCCGAAGAGTGAGAAGTTCGAGGGATACGAGATCCTCACCATCGACGGCAAGCAGTTCCGCCGGAACATGCCGAAACCCAACCCCGGCACCCAGGACATGCGCGAGATGATCGACGCGCGGGCGCCCGGTGCGAACGACCCGCAGTTGCGGCTGAAGGATCTCGACAACGAGGGGATCTGGACCGAGCTGACGTTCCCCTCGATCGGCATCTGGACGAGTTCGATCGAGGATCCTGTACTGGTCAAAGCGGGCGTCCAGGCACTGAATGACTGGGCCCACGAATACATCGCGGGCGCGTCGCCACGTCTGCTCCCGACGGCGTCGGTGCCGATGTTGTCGATCGAGGACGCCGTCGCGGAGGTCGAACGGACGGCGGCTCTGGGCTTCCGGGCCGCCTTCCTGCCCACCGGTACCCCGGCGTCGGTGAAGCAGTATCACTACGACGACTGGGAACCGCTCTGGGCGGCGCTCGAAGCCGCCCGCATGGTCGCGGCCTTCCACATCGGAACCGAGCCCCGGTCGGCCGACGTCCCCGCGGGCGTCGTCTTCCGCGGGCCCGGGGGAGCCATCCTCAACCACTCGGTGAACACGTTCGGCGGCCAGACCTGCGTGATGCAACTCGTGGCCTCCGGCGCGCTGGACCGGCACCCGAACCTGAAGGTGCTGGTCTCCGAAGGTGGTGCGACCTGGGGCCCGGCCGTCGGTGACCGGATGAACGAGGCCTTCCGCCAGCACGCCATGTACGTGCGGCGCCCGCTTTCGAAATCGCCGAAGGAATTCATCTACGACCAGGTGTACGCGTCGTTCCAGCACGACGAGTCGGCCGTGGCGGCGATGCAGTACATGGGCTGGCAGAACGTCGTCTGGGGTAGCGATTATCCGCACCTGGAAGGCACCTTCGGGCACACCCAGGAGACCCTGCACGGGTTGTTCGACGGAGTGCCCGAGCAGGTGCGGCGGCGGATCACGATCGACGCGTTCAACGAGATGTTCCCCGGGATCGAGGAGCCGCCGGAGGGCTGAAACGACCGGCCCGGGCCGTCGATGACGCCACGAGTACAGTAAGTGGCAGTCAGGTGTCATTGGCGGCGGGAGGTCGTGTGTCCGCGAGTTCGGACGCCCGGGGCGTGGACGGCCGCGGCGAACACAAGCAGCGGACCCGTGAGGCGCTCATCGACGCGGCCCTGACGCTGTTCGCGGCCAAGGGCTACGAGGCCACCTCCGTCGACGAGATCGCCGACTGGGCGGGTGTCTCACCGCGAACCTTCTTCCGCTACTTCGACAGCAAGGATCGTGTCCTCTTCTTCGGTGGCGACGCGTACAACGCCGCGGTGGTCCGCCAGTTGCCCGATCAGCCGGCGGAGCTGGGCGATCTCGCCGCGGTCGCCGCCACCCAGCGGGCGCTGAGCTCGATGGTCGCGCCGCTGAAGAACCGGATCCGGCTGTACTTCCGTGCCGTGCAGGACTCACCGCAGTTGCTCGGTCAGCACAGTGCCGCGCTCGCCCGGCACGAGGCCAGCCTGGCCGACGCGCTCGCCACGCGCCGCTCGCTGAGGGCGCCGGATGCCCGGTGCCGGATGACGGCGGAGCTCGTTTCCATTGCCATCCGGCACGCGTACGCGGGCTGGCTGTCGTCCAAGCGGGATCTGGCCGAGCACATCGACGAGGGTTTCGCTTTGCTGCGGGAGATCGCCTGCCAGGACTGACCCGGCCAGGTAGGGGCAGGGCAGTGTCAAGAGCCGTTTTCTGCGTAGTGCCTCGCATGTTCCTGGCTAAACAGGCAGCCGCGCGCTAGCCTCAAATGGCAGATGACTGCCAACGGTGGAGAGGTCAGATGAATCGTTCGCTGCGCGGCGCGCCCGTGGTGGGGATCGGGCGAACCCCTTACGTACGTGCCTCCGGGCGGACGCCGTTGGCGATGGCGGCCGAGGCTGTCCGGAATGCCCTCGCGGACGCCGGCCTGTCGGCGGCCGATGTCGACGGCATCACCGCGTACGGCACGGATTCGTTGCGGCCCAGTCAGGTTGCCTATGCCGTGGGGGTGGAGGACCTCGGCTGGTGCCTGAGCGTCGCCGGTGGCGGCAACATCGTCACGACGACGGTGACGAACGCGGTCGGCGCGATCACCTCCGGCCAGGCCGAGGTCGTGGTCGTCTACCGGGTGCTCGGCGCGGATACGCGCTACGGCAAGGCATCGGGGCGTATCGAGGTCGGCGGCGAGGGACAGTTCGCCGGGCCGCACGGATATCTGGTGCCACCGCAGTGGTTCGCGATGTTCTGCCAGCGGCACCAGTACGAATACGGCTCCACCGCGGAGGATCTGGGCGCGATCGCGATCCAGAGCCGGCAGCACGCCGCGCGGAATCCGCATGCCGTCGCGCGTGAGCCCATCACGATGGACGACTACCTCGCGGGCCGGTGGATCGCCGAGCCGTTCCGGGTCTTCGACTGCTGCTACGAGGTCGACGGTGCCGCCGCGATCGTGCTGACCACGCCGGAACGCGCGAAGGACCTGCGGCACAAGCCGGTCCACGTGCTCGGCGCCGCGGACAGCAACCGCTTCGGCGGGTCGGTCGACCAGTGGGACGACATGACCTGCATGTACTCCCGGGACACCGCGCCGCGCCTGTGGTCGCGTACCGGGTTGTCCGCCGCCGAGATGGACATCGCGCTGATGTACGACTGTTTCACCTTCACGGTCATGGCGACCTTCGAAGACTTCGGGTTCTGCGAGAAGGGCGAGGTCGGCGACTTCTTCCGGGAAGGCCGCGCGACGTATGACGGCGATGTGGTGGTGAACCCGCACGGCGGTTTGCTGTCCGAGGGATACATTCACGGGCTCAATCACCATTACGAGGCCGTGCTGCAGCTTCGCGGCGAGGCGGGGGAGCGCCAGGTGGCGGACGCGGAAACCGCCTTGGTCACCTCGGGCGCGGGGCCGTACGGCGGGGCGCTGGTGTACGGGACGGAGGCAACGCTGTGACCCAGACCGTGGACAAGAGGACCGTGCCGGAGGCGTTCCGCTATCCACCGCAGCCGGTACCGGACGCGGACACGAAGCCCTTTTGGGAGGCCGCGGCCAAGGACGAACTGACGGTCTGCCGATGCCAGTCCTGTGGCCTCTGGATGCAACCGCCGCTCGAACGGTGCCGCGCCTGCGATGGGACGACGGCGTTCGAGCGCGTCGCGGGTACCGGTGTCATCTACACCTTCATCGTGCAACGGCAGGCGGCGGTCGCGGGCTACCTCGACAAGACGCCGTATGTGGTGGCATTGGTGGATTTGGACGAACAAACCGGCCTCAGGCTGCCGGGGCGTGTTGTGGGCATTGCCCCGGAAGAGGTTTCCTGTGGGATGCGGGTCGAGGCACGGTTCACCGAACTGGCGGGCGGAGACTTCCGCGTTCCGGTGTTCAGCCCGGCCGCGTCCTGACCGAACAGGCCAATCGGAGGGAAAACGCAGTGGACATCGCAGATCTCATTCTCGTCAGCGTCGACGATCACGTGATCGAGCCCGCGGACATGTTCGATGACCGCCTTCCGGCGAAGTTCCAGGACAAGGCGCCGAAACTGGTGCGGCGGGACGACGGCACGATGGCCTGGCGTTACGAAGGCCGGGACATGCCGAACCTGGCCATCAACGCCGTCGCCGGCCGCCCGCCGGACGAGTACGGCAAGGAACCCACCACGATCGAAGAGTTGCGGCCCGGCTGCTACGACATCCATGCGCGAGTCATGGACATGAACGCGAACGGGATGCTCGGCTCGATGTGTTTCCCGTCGTTCCCGCGCTTCTGCGGGCAATTGTTCATGGAGACCGGAACCGATCGCGATCAGGCGGCGGCCATGGTGCGCGCCTACAACGACTGGCACCTCGATGGCTGGGCGGGAGCGTACCCGGAGCGGTTCATTCCGCTCGCGCTGCCGATGTTGTGGGATCCGGAGGCGACCGCGGAAGAGGTACGCCGGGTCGCTCGAAAAGGCTGCCACGCGGTGACTTTCACGTCCAACCCGCACGCGCTCGGCCTGCCGAGCCTCTACACCGATCACTGGGACCCGTTCTTCCAGGCGTGCGCCGACGAAGGCACGGTCGTGTGCATGCACCTCGGCTCGTCGTCCACCGTTCCGACGACGTCGCCCGACGCGCCGATCGAATGCATCTACTCGCTGTCGCCGATCAACCTGATCGAGGCCGCCGCCGACGTGGTGTGGAGCCCGCTCTTCCGCAAGTTCCCCAGCGTCAAGGTCGCGCTGTCCGAAGGCGGCGTCGGCTGGGTTCCCTATTTCACCGAACGGATCGACTACATCTACCGGCACACCAAGCACTGGTCCGGAATGGACCTCGGCGGCGGCCGCACGCCGTCGGAGGTGTTCAACGAGCATGTGCTGCTGTGCTTCATCGATGACGCGGTAGGCGTCGAGAACCGCCACCACCTCAACCTGGACAACATCATGTGGGAATGCGACTACCCGCATTCCGATTCGACCTGGCCGCATTCGCCGGAAGCGGCCATGAAGTACCTCGATGGCCTGCCCGACAACGAGATCGACCAGATCACCCACCTCAACGCGATGCGGCAGTTCTCCTACGACCCGTTCGCGCGCATGGAGCGCGGCGCCGCGACGGTCGGCGCGTTGCGGGCGCAGGCCGTCGATTGGGACGTCAGCATCCGCTCGACCAAGCATCTGCGCCCGGCCGCTTCGGAGGTGTCGGCGTAGTGCAGGACGTACTGCGCGGGGTGAAGATCGTCGAGGTCGCACAGTGGTGGTTCGCACCGTCGGCCGCCACGCTCCTCGCCGAGTGGGGCGCCGAGGTCGTCAAGATCGAGCACCCGTTGACCGGCGACCCCCTGCGCGGCCTCGTCACCTCGGGCTTGGCGGCCGACGCGACCGACATCAACTTCATGTTCGAGCAGGCGAACCACGGGAAGCGCAGTATCGGCCTCGATATCGCGAATCCCGAAGGTCGCGCCGTGCTGGACCAGCTAATCAGCGAAGCGGATGTGTTCATCACGAGCTTCCTCCCGGGTGTGCGGGGCAAGCTGCGGCTCGAGGTCGAGGACATCCGGGCGGTGAACCCGCGCATCATCTACGCGCGGGCCCACGCCGCCGGAAACCGTGGCCCCGAGCGAGAACGCGGCGGGTTCGACTCGGCCCTGTTCTGGGCGCGCGGTTCCGTCGCGCATCATCTGACCCCGGCCGACGCCGACGCGCCGATTCCGCCTCGCCCGTCGTTCGGGGACGGCATCAGCGGGCTCGGGATGGCCGGCGCGGTCGCCGCCGCGCTCTA
Organism: Amycolatopsis sp. GM8; assembly: GCF_021653975.1. Lineage (GTDB taxonomy): Bacteria > Actinomycetota > Actinomycetes > Mycobacteriales > Pseudonocardiaceae > Amycolatopsis_E. The sequence goes on from NZ_JAJKFK010000006.1 coordinate 338,645, forward strand.
CGGCCGGGAACGGCACGGAGAGCCGTCCGTCATCGATATCTCGTTGCTGGCGACCGCGGCCTGGGTCATGAGCCCGGACGTGTGTGCCGCGGCACTGGTTCCCGGTGGGCTGCCCACCTTGTCGCGGGACGTGGTGCGCAACCCGCTGGCGAACTGCTTCCGCACGTCGGACGGCCGGTGGATCTGGCTGGCCATGCTGCAGGCCGACCGCTACTGGGCCGAGTTCTGCGAACGGATCGGCCGCCCGGACCTCGCCCATGACGACCGCTTTTCGTCCGCCGAGGTGCGGGTGCGCAATCTCGAAGCCTGCATGGCCGAGCTGGAGACCGAGTTCGCCGCGCACTCACTCGCCGACTGGCGGAAGAAACTCCACGGTTTGAGTGGGGTCTGGGCGGTGGTGCAGAACGCGCAGGAGCTGATCGAGGATCCACAGGTGGTCGCCAACGGCTACATCGCCGAGGTGGATTACGAGGGCCGTGCGCACCGTCTCGTGGCCGGCCCGGTGCAGTTCGACGAGCACACACCGGCCATCACCCGCGCGCCACAGACAGGCGAGCACACCGACGAGGTGCTCGCCGAACTCGGTAAGAGCATGGACGAAATCATCGAGTTGAAGATCAACGGCGCCGTGAACTGACCACGCGGAAACCCGTTTTTCAGCGCTTCTCCAGTACGAAGCCCGCATCCTCACGGCACCAGGTCGTCGCGGTCCGTCCCTCGTCTCGGAGCAGGCCTTTCTGCACCTTGCCGGTCGGTGTGCGGGGCAGCTCTTCGCGGAATTCGATGTAGAGCGGCACCGCGAAATAGGGCAGGCGGGCGGCCGACCACCGGCACAGCGTTTCCTCGTCGATCAGGCCCGGTTCCTTGAGTTCGGCGGTGATTTTCACTTCGTCCTCGCCGAGTGGCGAGAAGACGGCGTGCACGGCGACGTCGCGGATCGCGGGGTGCGTGCGGAACACGGCCTCCAGTTCGAGGGACGAGATGTTCTCGCCGCGGCGGCGGAGGTAGTCCTTTTTCCGGTCGACGAAATAGAGATAGCCACGCTCGTCCATCCGCCCCAGATCGCCGGTGTGGAACCACAGGTTGCGCCAGGCCGCGACGGTCGCCTCGGGTTTGTTCCAGTAGCCCTTGAACATGATGTGGGGATGCAGCGGCCGGCAGACGATCTCGCCGACCTCCCCGCACGGCAGCTCCCGGTCGTGGTCGTCCACGATCATGATGTCGAAGAACAGCCCGCTGCGGCCGCAGGAGCCGGGCGGTGCCGGCGGATCGTCGGGGGCCTGGGTGGCGATGACGCATTCGGTCATGCCGTAGCCGGAGGTGGGCTTGGCGGGGATACCGAAGCGGTCCTCCCAGATCCGCGCCAGCGCGGCCGGATACGGCGCGGCCACGATCCGCCGCAGCTGCCCGGAGCAGCGGCGCGCTTCGGCGCTGTCGGGTGCCTGCGCGATCAGCTGCGCCAGCGAGCCCAGCATGTTGACCTCGGTCGCGCCGGACCGCTCGATCTCCGGCCAGAAGCGGCTCACCGAAAAGCGCGGCACGATCGAGGCGGTGGCGTGGGCGACCAGCGCCGACAGCACCGTCATGCCGAGGGCGCTCATGTGGAACAGGGGCAGGCAGGTCCACAACACGTCGTCTTCCCGCACGCCGCGCGAAAAGAAGCTGTACCAGCCCATGGTGCAGACATGGTTGTGGCAGATCATGCAGCCCTTCGACGGCCCGGTCGTGCCGGAGGTGTAGACGATCAGGGCGGTCTCCGACGGGTCGATCGTCGCCTCGGGGGCGGTGTCGCGATCCGAGAGCAGCCGCGCGAATTCGCCGCGGGTGACCACCTGCCGCAGTGCCGGCATGTCGGCCCTGATTTCGGGCAGGCGATCGGCGTAGTCGTCCTCGATCAGCAGGATTTCGGCGCCGCAGTCCGCGATCTGGCCCGAGAGGAAGCTGCCTTTGAATGCGGTGTTGACGGGCACGCTGATCGCGCCCAGCTTGTTCGCGGCGAACCAGAACAGGATCGCCTCCGCCGAATTGTCGAGCATCAGCGCGACGGGCCGGCCAGCCCGCACGCCCATGGCGGCGAGGCCGTGCGCGTAGCGGTTGGACAGCACGTCGAACGCTCGATACGTCAGCGTCTTCCCTTCGAAATCCAGGAAGACCTTGTCCGGCACGGCCGCGACGGCGCGCGCCAGTACGCCGGGGATGGTGTCCACTGGTGGTTTCATGCGCCGGAAATCCCGCCGTTGATGCTCACGAGCTGGCCCGTGATGTGCGCCGCGAGCGGTCCGGAGAGGAACGTGATGAGGTTGGCGAGGTCGTCGGGTCCCGGCAGCCCCAGCGTCGCGCGCTTTTCGATCTTCTCGAACAGCTTGCGGGAAAAGCCGTCGGCCATCACCTTGTCGTAGTTGCGGGTGTCGCGGATCAGCGATGGGCAGGCGGCGTTGACCCGGATGCCGTAGCGCCCCACTTCGCGCGCCAGGCCGCGCAGGAACATGCCCGAACCGCCGAGCGCGCCACCGTGCACGCTTTCGCCCGGGGTCGGCACTTTCGCCGCGTCGGAGATGACGCCGAGGATCGATCCGCCGCCGCGCGCCTTCAGCAGCGGCACCGCGTGGTGGCAGCAGCGCACCAGGCTGGTGAACACCGAGCTGATGACGCCTTCCAGTTCGTCGAGGTCCATGTTCTCGAACAGGTCGGGCTTGCCGTTGCCCGAGCCGCCGTAGCCGCTGTGCACGAAGACGTCGAGCCCGCCGCCGATCTCGGCGGTGCGGGCGAACAGTGCCGCGATGTCCGCACGGCTGTTCATGTCCGCGCGGACGAAGTGGATCTCGGCGTCGGGGGCCTGCGCCGCGAGGTCCGCGCAAACCGCTTTTCCGGAAATCTCGTCGCGTCCGTTGATCACCACCACGGCGGCGCCCTCTTGCGCGAAGGTGAGCGCGGTCGCCCTGCCCACGCCCGAGGTCGAACCGGTCACCAGCGCGACTTTGCCTTCCAGCGTCCGTCCGAACATAAAGAGTGTCCTCCGTCTTCGACAACGCCGTCTGTGAAGAACGATCCCGAACTACTGGCACCCGACTGTCACAAGCCTAGTGTTTCGCGCGTCGCGGTCAACAGTCCGGATGTCACCCCGGGTTTTCCGTACCGGTCACCGGGATCGCGCCGTGGACAGGAATGTCGCCGGGAACTTACGTTTTCCCGCATGCGCACAGTCCCGATCGGCAAGAGCCTCGCGGCCGAGGTGCTCGATGTGGACCTGACCATGCCGCCGTCGGAGGCCCGGCACAGTGCCATCGTCGAGGCCGCGGACCGTTACGCGGTCCTGGTTTTCCGGAACCAGGCGATCTCGGCCGAGCAGCAGGCCGCCTGGCTGAGGACCTTCGGTCCCTTGGACACCGAGGTGCAGCGCTACTTCAACCGGATCGACGCGAACCGGCTCGGCAGTGACGTCGTCACCGACATCTCGAACGTCGATGCCCGCGGCGATGTCGCCGCCCGGCTGGATCGCCAGACGGTGATGAACATCGGCAACGCGTTCTGGCACAGCGACGGGTCGCATTACCACCGGCCGTTCCGCTATTCGATGCTGGCCGCCGTCGCGGTCCCGGCGTGGGGCGGGGAGACGGAGTTCGCGGACCTGCGGGCCGCGCACGACCGGCTGGACCCGCGGACCCGTGACTTCCTGTCGGCCCGGACCGGCGCGTTCTGGTCGGCGTACAACCGGATCCGCCTCGGGATCTTCGATCCGCCGGAGACGCACGGGATCTACCCGCCGGTCGAGTGGCCCCTGATCCGCACGCACCCCGGATCGGGCCGCAAGGTGCTGTGGGTCGGGCAGCCGCTGTGCCAGATCTCCGGGCTGTCGGTACCCGAAGGCCGCGCGCTCGCGAGTGACCTCCTCGAACAGGCCACCCAGCCGGACAATGTGTACGTTCACCTTTGGTCTCCGAGCGATGTGGTGTTGTGGGACAACAGGTCGGTGCTGCACCGTGGCCGCCGGTTCGACTTCGCCGAGCGGCGCGAGCTACGCCGGGTAGGCACGAAGGACGACTTGCACTCGCTCGGCGCCTTGACGATGCCGTCCCGGACCGATCTCAACGACGGGTTCCCGCTGCAGCTCAAGGGTGTCCCCGAAGCCCTGATCTCCTAGCCGGTTTCAGGCTCCTCTTCTTTTTTCGGCATTTCGAAAAATGAGCCGGACGGAGAGTCTCGCGCCACGGCACAAGCGTCTGCTAGCGTCCGAATATCGAGCAGCTGAAAAGAAAAACGCGCGTTCCGGGGGCTGTGACAAGGGAGTCGCACAATGCGGAAGAGGTATCGGCGTGCCGCGGTGGCGCTTTCGGCGGTGGCCTTGCTCGCCGCGGCCTGTGACAGTTCCGCGAGCGGTGGCGGCGATTCCGGTTCGGGCCCCATCCGCATCGCGCTGATGGGCATCATCACCGGCCCGAGTCATCTCGACGGCTGGGACAACTCGTTCAAGCTGGCCGTCGACGAGATCAACGCCGCCGGTGGCGTTCTCGGCCGCCAGATCGAGTACAAGGAATTCGACAGCGGGATCACGCCACAGGCGGCGGCCGACGCCACCAACCTCGCGGTCGAGTACCAGCCCAATCTCATCATCGGGTACAGCGTTTCGGCGGGACTGAAGGCGTCGATCCCGGGGATCAACGCCGCCGGGGTGCCGGTCATCCACAACACACTGGCGAAGCTGACCTCACCCGATTCGCTGGGCTCCCAGCTCACCTTCCGGCTCAGCCCGACCGGGAACCAGTACGCGACCGCGAGCTACCAGTACCTGACCCAGAAGGCGGGCGCCAGGTCGATCGCGCTCGTCAACACCCAGGACGCCTCGCCGGCCGAAGGCGCCGGGGAGTTCCAGGCCGAGGCGGCCAAGGGCGGGGTGCGGGTCGAGCACCGGGCCGTCTCGCCGACCGTCACGGACCTGACCGAGCCCGTGCTCGCCGCCAAGGGCAGCGACGCGCTCTTCGTCTGGGGCTACAACGAAACCGACGCGCTGGCCGTGAAAACCGCGGCGGCCAACGGGTACCAGGGCCAGTACCTGGGCTTCAACACAGCCGCGGCGGCCCAGAACAACCTCATCCCGGCCGGCCTGCTGACCGACAAGGTGCACGCGATGTCCTTCTGTCCCCTCGAGGTGCTCGACACGCCGGCGGCCCAGAAGTACCAGCAGGCCTACACCGCCAAGTACGGCGTCCCGCCGGGGAACTCGTCGACCTCCTCGTACTACGACGCCGTGTACATCTTCAAGAACGTCGCCGAGCAGATCAAGTCCGTGGACCCGGGACAGATCGTCGCAGGGCTGGCCAAGGTCGACTACCAGGGCGCGTGTGGTGAGGAGAAGGCCGACGCCCAGCACAACCTGTCGCATTCGGTGTCGATCCTGAGCTTCGCCGGCGGCAAGCAGAAGGTGGACTCGACCATGAACAACCTGGACGCCGGCTTCTGACTCGCTTCCCGAGAGGGCACCGAATGGCACACTTCGTCGCGATAGTCATCAGTGGCCTGACGCAGGGTTCGGTGTACGCGCTGATCGCGCTCGGCATCGTGCTGCTGCAGAACGCCACGGGTGTCATCAACTTCGCCCAGGGCGACCTGATCACGCTGGGCGCCTATGTCGGGTTCTGGTTTCTGGTGCAGAACCACGGAAACCCGGTGCTGATGTACGTGGTCGTGATCCTGGTGATGTTCGTCGCCGGGGTGGCGCTGGAACGGATCGGCTACGCGCCGCTGCGCAACCGGCAACCGCTCACGATCGTCATCTCGACGTTCGCGCTGGGACTGGCGATCCGCTCGGCGCTGGGCGCCTGGCAGGGCTCGGACGGGCTCAACCTGCCCTCTCCGTTCGGCAGCGGCACGGTCTCGATCTTCGGCGCGGCCACATCGTGGCAGTCGTTGCTGACGATCGGCGTCACCATCGTGGTCGGCGTCGTGCTGTACCTGCTGATGCAGCGCTCCAGCCTCGGCCGCCAGGTCCGCGCGCTGGCCGCGGACCGGGAAACCGCGCTGCTGCAAGGAATCCGGGTCAACCGGCTGTCACCGTTGATCTTCGGCCTGTCCAGCGCGCTCGCCGGGGTCGCGGGTGTGCTGATCGCGCCGGCGCTTTCCGTGTCGCCGAGCCTCGGGTTCAACATGCTGCTCAGTGCCTTCGCCGCCGTCATCCTCGGCGGGGAACGGCTCGGCGGGGTCGCGTTCGCCGCGATCTTCGTCGCGCTGTTCCAGTCGCTGGCCACCGGGTACGTCTCGCCGAACCTGTCGGACGCCTACCCGTTCATCGTGCTCGTCCTGGTGCTGGCCATCCGCCCGCAGGGCCTGGTGAAGGTGGTGCGCGGTGTCCGTTTCTGAGGCCCGGGCGACGCTCAAGGACCTGGCGGCCGGAAAGGTCGTGCCACCACCGGCCTATCGCGGCCGGCAATGGCTGTTCCTGCTGCTGTTCGCCGTGGTCGCCTGGTTCGTACCGGAGATCTACGGCCGTTCGGCGTATCACGACAGCATCCTCAACCAGATCCTGATCAACGCGATCCTGGCGCTCGGGTTCTACTGGTGTTTCCGCCTGGCGGGCCAGTTCACGTTCGGCGTTTTCGCGATGTACGCCGCCGGCGCCTACGTGTCGGTGTGGGGAGCCAACTATTTCGGCGATTTTTGGCTCGGCCTGGTCAGCGCGGCCGTGGTCACCGGCCTGCTGGGCGCACTGGCCAAGCTCGTCTTCGCCCGGCTCTCGCCGATCTATTTCGCGATCGCCACGGTCGGCCTCGGCGGTCTCATGCTGATCCTGTTCCGGGAGTGGGTGAGTTTCACCGGCGGCTACAACGGTGTCGGCGACATCAAGATCCCGGTGTTCTTCGGCGACAAGCTGAATCTCACGCACGAGCGCTACTACCTGATCCTGGCCTTGCTCGTGCTGTTCCTCGCCCTGACGATCGCGGTGATCCGGTCGCCGGTCATGCGCGAACTCGCGATGGCGAGGGACAAGGGGCCGGTCGCGGCGACCGCCGGGCTCCGCCCGCGCACCCTGCAGCTGATCGCGTTCGCCGTCGGCACAGCGATGCAGGGCGTCGCCGGATCCCTCTACGCGCACAATTCCAGCTACTTCAGCCTGGAGTCGTTCAGCGTCGACATCTCGCTCAGCGTCCTGCTGATGGTGCTGCTGGGCGGCCTCGGCTCGATCTACGGGCCGGTGATCGGCGCCGCGATCGTGGTCCTGCTGCCCGAGTTGTTGCGTGGCGCGGAAAAGTACTCGGAGGTCATCTACGCGGCGCTCGTGCTCGTGATCATCGTGGCGTTCCCCGGCGGCATAGCCGATATCCGCCGGGTCGCCGGAAGGTGGGTGCGCCGTGCTCGAGGCAGATAACATCACGGTCCGGTTCGGCGGGGTGGTCGCGGTCGACGACGTGTCACTCACCGTCGGTGAGGACGAGATCGTCGGTCTCGTCGGGCCCAACGGCTCGGGGAAGAGCACGTTCCTCAACGCGGTGACGGGGCTGGTCCGGGCCGAGGGCACCGTCCGGGTGGACGGCGAGCGGATCCGGCTCGGCCGCCAGGGTTGCGTGTCGCGGCGCGGCGTGCTGCGGACCTTCCAGACGCCGCAGGTGCACGACGAGCTGACCTGCCTGGAGAACGTCCTGATCGGCGTTCCCCAGCGCGGCCTGCGTTCGCTGCCCGCCGCGTGGTTCCGGCGGCCGGCGATGGCGCGGGCCGAACGCGGGCGCTGGCAGCAGGCCTACGAGGCGCTCGCCTACGTCGGATTGGCCGCCGCGCAGGACACCCTCGCCGGCGCACTGTCCTATGGGGACCGTCGCAGGCTGGAGCTGGCCCGGGTCTATGTGGGCCGGCCGCGGCTGCTGCTGCTCGACGAGCCGGCGGCCGGGCTGAACCAGCGCGAGACCCGGGGCCTGGTCGAGTTGCTGACGACGTGGCGCGCGGACGGCGGGCCCGCGCTGCTGATCGTGGAACACAAGATCGACTTCCTGGAAAGCCTGTGCCAGCGGATGATCGTGCTCGAACTCGGGAAGCAGATCGCGGCCGGCGCGCCGGCGCAGGTGTGGGCCGATCCGAAGGTTGTCGACGCCTATCTGGGAAAGCTGGTCATCGATGCTTGAAGTCACCGGACTGGGCGTGTCCTACGGTTCGACCCGTGCCGTCGACGACTTCTCGTTCACCGTCGGCTCCGGCGAGGCGGTGGCGCTGCTGGGCGCCAACGGCGCCGGGAAGACGTCCACCTTGCGGGCCGTCTCACGGTTGGTCCGCGGCGAGGGCCGCATCGTCTTCGACGGCGACGATGTCACCGGCACCCGCCCCGAAGAACTGTCCCGGATGGGGCTGGTGCACGTGCCCGAGGGCCGGCGGGTGTTCGCGACCTTGACGGTCAACGACAACCTGCTGGTCGGGCAGACCGCCGGTGGCCGCCGCAAGCGATTCTTCGGCCTCGACGCGATCTACGACCTGTTTCCCGCGCTGGTCCCGCTGCGCAAGCGGTACGGCTGGTCGTTGTCCGGCGGCGAGCAGCAGATGGTGGCGATCGGGCGCGCGCTGATGGCCGCCCCGAAACTGATCATGCTGGACGAGCCGTCGCTGGGCCTGGCCCCGATCGTCGTCAAGGCCGTGTACCAGGCGCTGAGCCAGATCAAGTCCGAACTCGCCGTCCTGCTCGTCGAGCAGAACGCGGCAGTGGCGCTTTCCTTGTGCGACAAGGGACACGTACTGCTGTCCGGACGCGAGGCGCTGTCGGGGACGGCGGCGCAACTCGGCGACCGGGAAGCGCTGATCGACTCCTATCTCGGCCACGGCGTCGACTCCGAGGATGCCCAGGACGGGGAAGCGATCCGGTCCCACTGACTCCTCGTGGCCGGCCCGGCTGCCGCGCCGGCCACGAGTGTGGAATCAGTAACCGGATTCCAGGCCGGTCACGTTCAGGTCGAGCTTCGTCTTGCCGCCGGGGAAGCTCAGGATCGGTACCGAGTGCAGCATGTTGTGGTGGGCGTCGGTCTTCTCCTCACCGCACGCACCCTGGTAGTCGACCTTGGCCAGCCCGTCGGCGATCTTGTCCGGCTCGATCGATTTCCCTTGCTCGGCCACGGTTTTGAAGATGTACAGGGCGTCGTAGTACGCCGAGTACGTCGATTCGGTCGGCACCTCGCCGTACTTGGCGGTGTAGGCCTGCGTGAACTTCTTGGCCGCGGGTGTGTCGACGATGTCGGGCGCACACCACGGCGCCGCGTGCACCTTGTCGGTCAGCAGGCTGGCCGGGATGAGACCGGACCGTACGGCGTTCGAGGCACTGGCCGTCATGATCTGGCCCGTGTAGCCGTTGGCCGCCGCGGTTTTCACGGTCAGCGCGTCGGTCGTCGGGTAACCCCACTCGTTGATCGCGTCCATGCCCTTGGCAGCGAGGATGGGCTCGGTCAGGTCGGTCACCGTGGGCGAGACGCCCCGGCGCTCGGTTCGCACCCCCGCCTTCGCCGCCTGGGTCTGGGCGTTGTCGGCGCCCTCGGTCGGCGCGGCGTCCTGGGTGTTGATGAGCATCATCGATTTGACGCCGGCTTGCTCGGTCAGATACCGCATGCCGGCGAGCGCGAACTGGTCGTTCGTCTGCACGATCCGGAACGTGAGCTTCGAGTCGAGCGAATCGGGTGACGTGAGCGCGGACCGCGTGCCCTGGATGACCGGGATACCGGCGTTGTTGATCGCGGAGGCCGAGGCCTTGAGGCCCGCCGAGACGGAATACCCGAGCAGGAGGTTCGGCTGGTATTCGAGGGCGAGGTTGGTGGCGTCGGCCGCTCCTTGCGGAGTGAGCCCGGTATCGAATTCCTTGTACTCGACCTGACGGCCCAGGATGCCGCCGCTCGCGTTGATCTCGTCGACCGCCAGCTTGAACGCGTTGTCCCAGCCGACCGAATGGTTCGGGCCGGTGAGGATGGCCATGACCGCGATCCGGATCGGGCCCGAACCGGAATCACCGCTCCCGCTCGCCGAACTGTCACAAGCTCCGGCGAGCAGGCCGACCGCCGCCAGCGCGGCGGTGACGCGCCGATATCTCTTCCGCATATGCGACTCCTTTGTCACAGTACAGATAAGTGATGGCAGACGCGCCACCGCGCGGGAACTCACCCATTGGTCTTCGGGACGTACGCCTCGATCTCGGGGATGACCTCCTTGCCGAGCAGTTCGATGGTCTTCATCACCGACTCGTGCGGCAGGTGTCCGAATTGGACATAGCAGATCAGTTCGTCCACGCCGAGATCGGCGTAGCGCTTCATCTTCTGCAGGCAGCGCTCCGGATCCCCGACGATGATCATGTCGGCCTCGTGGAACGACTTCGGGTCGAACTTGCCGTCCCGCATCGCGGCGCGCTGCGGGAAGACCTTGTCCTGCTCCTCCTGCGGCAGGTGCTGCAGTTCCCACTCGATCGTGAACTCCGCGAGGTTCTGGTACCACCACCAGACGGATTCCCAGATGCCGTTGTCCTCGGCCTCGGCCATGGATTCGGCGCAGTGCACGAGCGTGTACGAGGCGATCTTGTTCTGCCGCACCCGCGTGATCGGCGAGACGTTCTTCGCCGCCGCGCGGTAGGTGTCGACCTGCTTCTTGAGGTCGGCGAGCGGACGCAGCGTGGTGAACGACAGCAGGCCCAGCCCCATCCGGCCGGCGATCTCGGCGCTGCTGTCACTGTTGGCCGCGACCCAGCAGGGCGGGTGCGGATCCTGGAACGGCTTCGGCGTCACCATCCGGCGCGGGAAGTCCAGGTACTTGCCATGGAATTCGAAGTACTCCGACTCCCACATGCCGACGATCGCCTCGATCGCCTCCTGCCACATCTCGCGCGACTCGTCCCGCGGCACGCCGAACGCGGTCTGCTCCATCGGCGTGGAGCGGCCGGTGCCCCACTCGACCCGGCCGTGCGAAAGGATGTCCGCGGTGGCGACCTTTTCCGCCACCCGCATCGGCGGGGTGAACGGATGCGGCAGCAGGGTGACCCCGAACCCGAGCCGGATCTGCTCGGTCACCTGGCTGAGCGCGCCCAGCAGCACCTCGGGCGCCGGGCTGTGCGAGCGGCCCTCGCGGAAGTGGTGCTCCACGTGCCAGGTCGTGTGAAAGCCCAGCTTGTCGGCGAGCTTGATCTGCTCGATGGCCTCGCGGTAAGCGGTCTGCTCCACCTTCTTCTGGCCGTACGGGTGCTTGCCCGGCCAGGGCTTCGGTGCGTCGATCTCGTACAACAAGTCGAGTTTCACGATCTGTCCTTTCCTTGTGAAAACCGGTTACTACCCGATGGCGATCGGGTTGATCGGGCTGCCGGTGGCGCCGGGCACGGGCAGCGGTGCCACCACGAGCAGCGACTCGTACACCTGGTCGCGCGCCAGTTCTTCCAGCACGAGATGCTCCAGCAGGTACACGCCGAGTTTGACCAGCAGTTCGATGTGGACGGTGAGAAACGCTCCGTCGAAAGGCAAGGCCTCGACGGCGGAGTTATCGGCACCCACCGCGACCACGTCGTGCTCGCGCACGAACCGGACCGCGTCCATGCCCAGGCCCGGCTGCGGCTGCTGGCCGACCGTGCCGGGGGAGCGGCGGTACCGCTCGAGCCATCCCGTGCGTAGCAACAGGATGTCGCCCGGCCGGACCGCGACTCCCTGCGCCGCGGCACACCCTTCCAGGTCCTGCGTGCTCAACACGCGGTCCGTCAGCTCCGCCTCGCCGAGATAGCGGACCAGATCGAGGAGAACCGCGCGCCCGGCCACACAGCCGACGTTCTCGATGCCCAGGTGCTCGGCGCCGGTATGGGTTCGCATCCCCGTCGCCGGGAAACCGTTGTACATCCTGCCCTCGTGGAACACGTGACTCAACGCGTCCATGTGGGTTTCGTTGTGGGAGGCCAGCACGAGCACGTCCTCGTTGGCGCCGGTGCCCTCAGCGCCGTAAGCCGCCCACAGTTCGTCATCGGTCGAGTTCGTCAGCGTCATCCGCATCGGCGCGCCCCGGTAGGGGACCAGTGGCACGCCGTCGCGCTGGATGGGCAGCGCGAGGCTGTAGGTCTTGCCGGTCCGGCACACCCGGGTCGCGGCATGCACGACGCCGGGGGTGAGCAGGTTCAGCGCGCCACGCTCGTCGTCTTCGCCCCAGCGTTGCCAGTTGCCGGTCCGTCGCGTCGTCTCCGTCATGCGGTTCCTCCCTCACCACGGCATCGCGATGCCGCCGTTGGGCCGCAGGATCTGCCCGGTGACGAACCGGGCCGCGTCGGAGGCGAGATACAGTGCCGCCCAGGCCACGTCCTCGGGGGTGCCGATCAGCCCGAGCGGCGAGTGGGCCCGCATCGGGGCGAGCGTGGCCGCACGCTTCTCCTCGTCGATGGAACCGTCCACACGGGAGTAATGCCGCCGGGTGATATTGGTTTCGACCAATCCCGGCGCGATCACGTTGACCCGGACCCCGGACGCGCCGAGTTCCACGGCGAGGGTGCGGGTGAGCTGCACGACGCCGACCTTCGACACGCCGTACGCCAGCAGGTTCGGGGTGGCCTGGTCGATGGCGCCGGACGCCAGGTTGATGATGCTGCCGCCGCCCTGGGCGACCATCGCCTTGCCGGCCGCCTGACAGCCGAACAGGGCGCCCTTGAAGTTGATGCCCAGCACCCGGTCGAACTCGGCCTCGCCGAGGTCCAGCACCGGCACGTCGATGATGATTCCGGCGTTGTTGCACAGGATGTCGAGCCGGCCGTGGTCGGCGACCACCGCGTCGACCAGCCCGGTCACTTCCTCGCGGTGGCTCACGTCGACCGTCGCGGCTCGCGCGCGGCCACCGGCCGCGCGAATCCGCTCGGCGGTCTCCTCGGCCGTGTCGCCGGAGACGTCGGCGCAGGACACGATCGCGCCCGCGGCGGCGAACATCTCGGCGATACCCCGCCCGATCCCGCTGCCGGCACCTGTCACGATCGCGGTGCGGCCGGTCAGATCGGTCAGGTTGGTCGGGTTGGTCACGGGGTTGGCGCCGTTCACCGCAGCCCCTCCAGCGTCGCGTCGTCCATCTCCCACATCGCCTTGATCGTGGCGCCGCCGTCCACCACGAGCGTCTGCCCGGTGATCCGCTCGGCGAGCGCGGAGGAGAGGAACAGCACCGCGTTGGCGATGTCGTGGGCGCGGGGCGCGGCGAGCGGGTTGACCCCGTTGACCGCGTACTCGCCCTCGGGCTGGTCTTCGTTGCCGCTGCCGACATTGCCCGGGGCGACCCCGTTCACCCGGATCCCGTGCTTGCCGAACTCGTGGGCAAAGGTCTTGACCAGTGAGACCACACCGGCCTTGGCCGCGCCATAGGGAGCGTGCTGCGCGGCCGCGACGAACCCGTCGACCGACGCGAGCGCGACGATCGACCCGCCCGTGCCCTGTGCGATCAGGTGCCGGCCCGCGAGCTGGAAGAAGTAGAAAACCTGGGAGAGATTGCGCTGGATCGTCGTGTCCCAGACCGCCGGGGAGAAGTCTTCGGCGCGGTCCCAGGTGGCCTCGCCGATGATGTCGACGCAGACGTCGACGCCGCCGAGGCCGTGCACCGCCTCGGCGATCGCCCGCTCGGCCTCGGCGTAGGACTCCATGTCCGCGATGACCGGGAACGCGTTCCCGCCCGCGGCCTGGATCTCCTCGACGATCGCTTTCGCGCGGCCTTCGTCGATGTCGATACACGCCACGGTCGCACCGGCGGCCGCGAGGTTCAGCGAGCTGAATCGTCCGTGCCCGGCCCGTTCCGGGATGTAGCCGGCACCGGAGACGATGGCCCGCTTTCCGTTGAGCCCCAGATCGATCACTGCTCGTTCTCCTCCGAGTTGGTGGCGCGCCGGCGGAACCTGGTGGTGCGGTGCACGGGATCGGTGTCCAGCTTGGGAATGACGTGCTCGCCCAGCAGCCGGATCGTCTCCAGGATGGCTTCCTTCGGCTGCCAGCCCGTGCTGAACACGAGCTGGTCGCACCCCGCGGCCTGCCAGCGCCGGGCCTGCGCGAGCGCGTGGTCCGGGTCCCCGATGAGGCGCCCCGCCTCGCGGACACGCGGCATGTCGTCCGGCGTGAGCGGGGGGAGTACCTCGGGCCAGCGCGGCACGTTGTCCGGGTGCGGGAACGTGTCGTGATAGCGGAAGACCAGTGATTGCTGGTAGGTCATCTCCGGCAGGCACGCGACCTCGACGGCGGCCCGCGCGTCTTCCGCGACGGACGCGACGGTGGTGACCATGATGTTGTCGTTGACGAAGGCGCCGATGGGCTCGGCCTCGGTGATCACCTTTTTGTACGTCTTGAGCACGGGCTCGAGTTCGGCGATGGAGGCCACGCCGAAGCCGAGCACGCCGAGTCCCTTGCGGGCCGCCATTTCGTAGCTGGACGTGCTGCCCGCCGCGTACCACATCGGGGGATGCGGTTTGGCCCACGGCTTCGGCAGCACCTTGCGCGGGGGGAGTGACCAGTATTTCCCGCGGTAGCCCGGATATTCGTCGTTCAGCCACATCTTGGGGAACTCGGCGATGACGTCTTCCCAGATGTCGCGCGTCTTCGACAGGTCGTCCATCCCGAGGTCCTGCAGGAAACCCAGGATCTCATGGCTGCCGGCGCCACGGCCGGTGCCGAACTCGAACCGCCCGCCCGAGACGTGGTCCAGCATCGCCACCGTTTCGGCGACCTTCGCGGGATGGTTGACCGCGGGCAGCGGGTTGAAGATCCCCGAGCCGAGGTGGGCGCGCTCGGTGGCGTGCGCCAGGTAACCCAGCATGACCGCGTTGGCCGACAGATGTGAGTACTCGTCCAGGAAATGGTGCTCCGAGGCCCACACGTACTTGAACCCCGCCCGGTCCGCGGCGATCGCGACCTCGAGGTCGTTCATCAGCGACTGGTGCTCGTAATCCGGATTGTTCCGGCGATTCGACTCGTAGACCGGTGCCTGGATGAAGATGCCGAACTCCATTGTTCCCCACCGATTTCGCCATTTCGAAAGCGTTTTCAGATCCACGGCCAGTGTGCGGAGACCGCGGCGTCATTGTCAACACGTGCGGCCGATATTCGCGCGCCTTTCGATATTGCGAAAAAAGCATTTCGAGACGCGACCGGCAAACAGACGTGGGCCCGGCCGATAGCACGGCCGGGCCCACGTCTGTTTGC
>NZ_JAJKFK010000006.1:353788-531633 GCF_021653975.1 Amycolatopsis sp. GM8
TTAGCCAGCCGCCCCGGCCAACCCGCCGGGGGCCCGCCCGCCCCCCCGCCCGGCCCCACGTCTGTTTGCCGATGGGCTCAGAAGTACTGCATTCCCGCGTCGATGCTCAGGTGCTCGGAAGTGATGAAGCGCGCGTCGTCGGAGGCGAGGAAGGCCACGGCGCCGGCGATGTCTTCGGCCTCCATGGCCCAGGCCGGCAGGAACGGGGTACCCATGTTGCCCAGCGACGGGTTGGTCTCGATGGCGCGGGCCATGGCGTTCTGCATATCGGCGGTGGCCATTCCGGTCTTCACCGTGCCCGGATGAACACTGTTGACCCGGATCCGGTGCCTGCCGAGTTCGGCGGCGAAAGCCCGGGCCAGTCCGGTGACCGCGTGCTTGCTGGCGGTATAGCCCACCGCGAACGGCTGCATCTTCTTGCCGGCATACGAACTGGTGAGAATGATCGAACCGCCGCCCGCGGTGATCAGGTGCGGTGCGCTGACCATCACGGTGTTCCAGACGCCGACGACATTGGTGTCGATCGTGGTCTGGAAGTTCTCCGGGGTCGTCTCGTCCCACGGCGCGAGAATGCAGATTCCCGCGTTCGCGACGACGATGTCGAGCCGGCCGAGCTGCCGGACGCCGTCGTCCACAATGGACCGCATCGTAGCCAGGTCACGGACGTCGCACCGTTCCGCGACGATCCGGCGGTTCTCGGCCTTCACCAGCCGGGCCGTCTCGCGCAGGTCCTCCTCGGTCGGCGACTCGTAGACAACCAGCGGCAGCGGTCCGGCCACGTCGATCGCGATGATGTCCGCACCCTCTCGCGCGAGGCGGACGGCGTGGGCCCGGCCCTGCCCGCGCGCGGCCCCGGTGATGAAGGCGACCTTGCCCTCCAGCTTGCCAGCCATGGCTTCGACTCCTAATCGTTCGCGTGGAACAGGACGGGCAGCTCGGCCGGGCCCCGCAGGATCGTCCCGGTGTCGCGGGCCACCGCCCCCGGTGCCATTCGGAGCCCCGGCAGCCCACCGAGCAGCGTGTCGAGGGCGATCTCCAGCTCGGCGTAGGCGAGGTGGAGGCCGGCGCACAGGTGCGACCCGAGGCCGAACGTCAGCGCCGCGGTGCTGAGCTTGCGGGCCGGATCGAGCTTGTCGGCATCGGGAAACGCGTTCTCGTCCCGGTTCGCCGACATGATCGAGTAGACCAGCGGGGTCGACGGCGGCAGGCTCATGCCGTGCCAGACGACCGAGCGGTCCGGCGGCGACGAGCGCGGCAGGTTGGCCACCGGGGAATCCCACCGGATCGCCTCTTTGATGATCGGCAGCCGGGTTTCCGGGTTCTCCCGGGCCAGGTCGAGGAGCGCGGGTTCGGTGAGCAGCGCGCGCAACACGTTGCCCAGCGCCAGGTAGGTGGTGTCGGCGCCGGCCGGGAACAGGTGCCGGATGAAGGCGTGCACCTCGTCGTCGTTGAACCTCTCGCCGTCGACCTCGGCGGTGACGACCACCGAGATGAGGTCGTCGCCCGGATGCGCGCGCCGCTGTTCGATCAGCGGCGTGACCATGTCCACGTAGGCATCCTTGGCGGCCATGGCTTTTTCGGGATCATGGGACCAGCGGATCAGATCCATCGCCATCGTGGCCAGCGTCGCATCCTCGCGGTCGGTCGGCAGGTCGAGCAGGCGGGAGATGATGCGCAGCGGGAACCTCTTGGTGAAGTCCGTGACCAGATCCGCGTGGCCCCTCGGGGCCATCTCGGCGACCAGCTCGCGGCCGACGCGGCGGATCAGGTCCGTATAGCGCGGCACGACGTTGCGCCGGAAGGCTTTCGTGAGGATGGCCCGCCGGACCTTGTGCTCGTCGCCGGTGAAGGTGGAGACGAACCGGCCGAGCGAATGGGCGGAGGTGGCGATGTACGACGTCGCGGCGGGGAGCGTCGACTCGTCGCGGAAACCGTCGGCGACGAACTCGTAACTGAGCAGCGCGACGGCCGGCTGCCCGAACACCCGGACCCGCCGGGCGGGCGCTTCGGCCCGCCACTCGCGGAACAGGGCGTGCAGGTCCTGCGTCTGGCCGCGGCTCTCGTCGCCGAAGTCGAAGTCGGTCTCCGGGACATCCAGGCCGAGGGTCATCATCAGGCTCCTCTTCGAAATGTCAAAACTGGAATTCGGGATATCGAAAAGTGCGGCTGAGAAATACCGGAAGGCGCGGATCGCTCACGGTACTATATTGCGCTCGCGCGCCGGGAAGTCAAGACCTGGCACGGTGCTGTCCTTTGTGGACTTTCTGCTCGCGTCGCACGGTTGAGTACCCTGTTCTCGTTGACGCCGGGACCACCGTCCTTTTACTGTTTCGATCGTGGAGCCGCTGAAGGGAAGGGTCGCAGTCGTCACCGGTGGCAGCCGGGGCGTCGGGCGCGCGGTCGCGCTGGTCCTGGGTGCGGCCGGCGCGACCGTTTACCTGACCGGCCGCAGCCGCCGTGGCGGGAGTTCGATCCTGCCCGGCACCATCGACGACACGAGGGACGAGATCGTCGCCGATGGCGGGCAGGCGATCGCGGTGGAATGCGACCATTCCTCCGACGAGTCGACCCGCGCGTTGTTCGCCCGGGTGGAGGCCGAACAGGGGCGGCTCGACCTCCTGGTCAACAGCGCCCTCGGCTCCCGGTTCGACCGGACGCCGGAGCTCTACGGCGACGGCGGGTTCTGGACCCAGCCGCTCGATGTCTGGGACGACTACCACGATGTCGGCGTCCGTTCCTACTACGTGGCGAGCGCGCTGGCGGTACCGCTGCTGCTGCGCTCGGACCGGGCCGCCATCGTCAACCTGGGGTCGGCCGCCGCGGACGGTTACATCCTGGGCACCGCCTACGGGGTGAGCAAAGCGGCCGTCAGCAGGTTGTCCGCGGACATGGCGCACGAGCTGCGCGCCCACGGCGTGGCGTCGATCGAGGTCAGACCGGGCATGCAGATCACCGAGCGCGCGATCATGCACGAGCACGATTTCGCCCCGGACTGGAAGGACCGCGCCCAGTCGCCGCGGCTGACCGGTCTGGCGGTGCGGCAGATCTACGCCGAGGAGGACCTCGGTGCCCGGTCCGGTCAGGTCATGAAGGTCGCCGAGGTGGTGCGGCGGTACGGGCTCAGCTGACGGGCCGTTCTTGCTTGTGGGATACCGAGTTGTCGATGCGGATGGCGTGGTTTCCGCGCTGCCGGAGGAGGTTGTGATGTCGGATCGCAGGGTTGCCTTTGTGACGGGGGCCAGCCGGGGGATCGGCAAGGCGATTTCGGTGGCGCTGGCGCGCGCGGGGTTCGATGTGGCCATCACGGCGCGCACCGTGGAGCCGGGGGAGGAGCGGGAGCATTCGGCGTCGTTCCACTCGTCGGACACCTCCGCACTGCCGGGAAGTTTGCGGGAAACCGCGACACTGGTGGAAAAAGAGGGCCGGCAGGCGTTGCTGCTCCAGGCCGACCTGCTGGACCGGCCGTCGCTGGGGGTGGCGGCGGCGACCGTGCTGGAACGCTGGGGCCAGGTGGATGTGGTGGTGCACAACGCCCGCTACATCGGGCCGGGGCACATGGACACCCTGCTGGGGGCGCCGTTGTCGGTCATCGAGAACCACATGCAGGGCAACTTCTTCGCCCCGTTGCAGCTGAACAAGATCTTCCTGCCCCGGATGATCGAGCGCGGCCGCGGCCGGATCATCGACCTGACCAGTTCGTCGGGATTCAGCGACCCGCTGAAGCCGGCGGGCGCCGGGGGATGGGGCATCAGTTACGGGGCCACGAAAGCGGCGCTGCACCGGGTGGCCGGGATCCTGGCCGTCGAGCACGGCCCGGACGGCATCCAGGCGTTCAACGTCGATCCCGGCTACACCGCCACCGAACGCATCGCGCAGGACATGGCCCGCTTCGGGTTCGCCGCGAACGGGGAACCACCCGAGGTCGTCGGCGCCGTGGTGGCCTGGCTGGCCACCGCCCCCGAAGCCGCCGAACTCAACGGGCACACCATCTTCGCCCAGCAGTTCTGCGCCGACCACGACCTCGTCCCCGGCTACACCGGCCCCCAGCCGCGCAAACCCTCGGGGCGCCCCGACCTGTCCGGTGCGCACATCGCCCAGTTCCAGGAGAACTGACGCGGCGCCGCACCGGTGGCCCACCTGGGCCCCGGTGGACGGCGCGAACACCATTGGCCGGTTGGTCTGGCGCCTGACACGGCGCTGGATCATCCCAGCGAGTCCCTCGACGCCACGCACCGCGCAGCGTCCTGAACGACGACATGCCGCACATCGGCCAGGACGCCTGCCTCCCGGGCTGGTGCTCGGCGAGCGGAAACCGGCCGGTGTGCGGCAGGTGTCCTGATCGGACGGTCCCGGCTCAGGCCTTCCGCGCCATGGCGGCGCCACCGCCGCGGTGCGGGAAGACGGCGCGCATGCCGCCGTCGACGATGATGGTCTGGCCGGTGACGAAGCTCGCGAGGTCGGAGACCAGGAACACCAGCGGCCCCGCGATCTCGTCCGGCAGGCCGGCGCGCCCGAGCGGGACCCCGTTGGCGATCGCGTTGTCGTCGCAGGTCAGGCCCGACGCCGCCATCGCGGCGACGACCCGTGGCGTGGCGATGCTGTCCGGCGCGATGGCGTTGACCCGGATGCCGTGCGGCGCCCATTCCTGGCTCATCGTCCGCACCAGGTCCATCAAACCCGCCTTGGCCGCACCGTAGGCGGCGTGCATCGGCGCGCCGTAGACCCCGCTCACCGACGCCACCATCACCATGGCGCCCCCGGCCCCGGAATCGATCATCACCCGTGCCGCGGCGCGGCCGAGATACAGGTGATGGGTCAGGTTACGGCGCAGGTCGAGATCCCAGCTCCGCTCATCCACCGACATCAAGTCCGTCCAGGCGGCGAGACCGACAATGTTCGCGACAACGTCGAGACTGCCGAACGCCGCCACCGTCTCGGCCACCATGCGGATCGCGTCCGCCTCGACGGTGACGTCACCGGCCACCGCCGCGGCGCCGACGCCGATCGCCTCCAGTTCGGCGACGACCGCCTTGGCGCGGTCGACGTCGATGTCCGCGATGGCCACGTTCGCGCCGGCGTGCGCCAGGAGCAGCGCCGTCTCGCGGCCGATGCCGAAGCCGCCGCCGACGACGAGCGCGTTCTTCCCTTGCAGGCCAAACCCGGTCTTCGTCATGTCAGGCCGCCGTCCTGCGGAAGGCCGCGGTCCGGTGTTCCGCGGCACCGTCGATCTTCGGGATGACGTACTCGCCGACCAGCCTGATCGTGTCGAGCGAGTCCTCGTGTGTGGTGGGCGGCGACGCGTAGCAGAGCTGGTCCACCCCCGCGGACTCCCAGCGCCGGATCTGTTCCAGGGCCTCGTCCGGGTCGCCGCAGATGATCCGTCCGCTCCGGATGGACTCCTCCAGCCCGTCCGCGTCGGGGTCGGGCAGCAGCGCCGGCCACTGCGGCACGCCCGCGGGCCTCGGAAACGTGTCGTGGTAACGGAACACCAGGCTGTTGAGATACCCGAGCCCGCCGCGCAGCGCCTTGCGCCGTGCCTCGGCCGCGTCCTCGGCCACGAACATCGGGATCGTCACCAGCACGTTGTCGTTGACGAACGCGCCGACCGGCTCGGCCTGCCCGATGGCGCCCTTGTACGCGGCCAGCACGGGTTCGAGTTCGGCGATGGCGCTGACCGAGAAGCCCAGCACCCCCAATCCCTTGCGGGCCGCCATCTCGTAGCTGCTCGGGTTGCCCGCCGCGTACCACATCGGTGGGTGCGAACCGCCGTACGGTTTGGGCAGGATGTGCCGTTCGGGCAGGGACCAGTATTTGCCCCGGTACCCCGGGTAGACATCGTGGGTGAACATCTTCGCGAACTCGCCGATGACGTCCTCCCAGATCTCCTTCGTCGTCGAGGTCTCGGTGATCTCGGCGTGGTCGAGGAAGCCCAGGATCTCGTGACTGCCCGCGCCGCGGCCGGTGCCGAACTCGGCGCGGCCGCCGGAGATCTGGTCCAGGTAGGCGACGGTCTCCGCGACCTTCGCCGGATGGTTGACCTGGGGCAGCGGATTGAAGATCCCGGATCCGAGGTGGATCCGGGAGGTCCGGGCGGCGACGAAGGCCAGGAACACGTCGTTGGCGGACAGGTGCGAGTACTCCTCGAGGAAATGGTGCTCGCTCGCCCACAGATATTTCCAGCCGTAGCGGTCGGCGGTGACCGCCACTTCGATGTCCTGCTCGATCACGCGATGCTCCGCGTCCGGCACCCCACGCCAGCGGGTGGCGGGGACGTAGTTCTGCACGAAGAGTCCGAGCTCCATGTCTTCCTCACTCCGGTGGGGGGTGTCGACGGGCATGCGCACTCACCCTTTTTTCGAGATATCAAAAGAATCTGTTTTGATATATGAAAAAAGGTTGGCCGTTCATTTTCCGCACGAAGAATGAATCATGGGCCGGGACCCGGTGTCAACAGGCCCGGCCGGGGCCCGCCCGGCGGTACACCGCGCGCCGCTCGTCTGGTAGGAGGCGCGAAGAACTTTTCGGCATACCGAAATCCTTTTGAATTCTCCGAAGTCAGGAGGTTTAATGGTGGACGGATGGTGGCGAGGCTGTCACCGGTCGCAGGCGAGCGTCGCTGCGCGTACACCACCCGTCTCGGTCCGAGGGAGTACCGGATGAGTCCCGCCGCACTGGCCGCGTCGCGTGCTATCGCCGTGCTCGACTTCTTCACCGCTCATCCACGGCGGTCCTTCACGCTGTCGGAGCTGTCCGTGTCGCTCGGCATCAACCTGGCGTCGCTGTCGTCGGTGCTGCGTTCGCTCACCGACACCGGGTACCTCACCCGCCATCCGCGCCACAAGACCTACGAGCTGGGTGCGGCGCTGCTGGCCATCGGGCAGGCGGCGAACCAGCGGCACCCGTTCGTCGAGCTGGCGCGCCCGGAGATGCGGCGCCTCGCCGAGACGATCGGCACCGAATGTGTCGGCTCGGTCGTGGTCGGCGACGAGATCCTGATGCTCGCCCTCGCGGGGCGCCCGTCGGCGCGGTCGTACGCGCTCGCGCTCGGGGACCGCGTCCCGCTGGTGCCGCCGTTCGGCCAGGTGTTCCTGGCCTGGAGCAACCCGGCCGCCATCGAGTCCTGGATCACCCGGGGCCTGGGCGAGTCCGTCCGGTCGCCGGAACGTGGCCGCCTGCTCGACTCACTGCGTCACGTGCACGCGCGCGGCTACGCGGTCAACCTGGCCAGTCCCGAACTCGACAAGGTCCGCGTCATCCTCGCCGGCCTCGCCCGCCGTCCCCGCGACGGTGCGCTGCGGGCCCAGCTCGCCGTGGCCGTGCAGTCGGTGGGCGACGACTACGAGCTCGTCGACGAGAAGCCGGACCGGCGGTACCCGGTCTCGCTGATCAGCGCGCCGGTCTTCGGCGAGAACGGCGAGGTGGTCTTCGCGATCACCGCGTGCGGCTTGCCCGAGGTCAGCGGCCACGAGCTGCGGCGGATCGGTGACGAGATCGCCTCCGCCGGACGGATGGTGACCCGGCAGATCGGTGGGGTGGCCGGCGGCGCCGGGCGCCTCCCGCGCGCGGACGTCCGCCCGGCGCCCGCACCGCACGCGCGATCGGTGCGGGCCTCCGCCTGACAGCGTCCTCACGCGGTGCGGTCGTACCCGTTGCCCGACGGGACGCGCCCGCCGATGGCCCTGGTCAGCCATAGCCCGGTCTCCGCGACGCCCGCCGCGATGTGGTCGATCTCCGAGCCCGTGCACGGTTTCAGGCCGGTCAGGGTGATGGCGAAGACGACGGAGGCGTCGGGCCCGAACACCGGGGCGATGATCATCTCCGGTTCGTAGGTCGCGTCCGGGCTCTCGTCGAGCAGCTCGTAGGAGTCGTACGAAGCGGCCATCCGGGCGAGCTGCCCCCGGGCGTCGTCGCCGTAGGCGCGCTGGCCCAGGAGCGCGTGCTGGAACGCGTCGAGCCACTCGCTGCGGAGGTTGACCGCGAACCCGCGTTCCCGCACCCGCCGCAGGACTTCGTGCAGGCGCCGCTCGGTGTCGGCCGCCCCTGAGCGCGCCTCGTCCGGCTCCTCCGGCAGCACGCCGGCGAGCCACCGGCGGACGGCGTCGGGTTCGCTGTGGGCGAGCCAGATCTCCCCGAACGGCGGCACCAGCGGGATCCGGTGGCCGATCGAGACACCGCGGGTGTTCTGCGACGCCCGGCCCTCCACGACGAGGATCAGGATCTCGTCCGCGACGAGGACACTGCCCACGCAGTCGGCGTCGAAGCGCTCGGCCAGGCCCCGCAGCTCCGGCCGGGCGAGATCCACCACCGGGTGCCGGCCACTCGCGGCGCGGCCGACGGCGATGAGCGCGGGGCCGAGCTCGTAGGTCTTGTGCCGTGGGTGCCGGACCAGGTAGCCGGTGTCGGTCAGCGCCTGCAGGACCGAGGTGAGCGAGGACGGGCTGGCGCCGACCTCGACCGCCAGCTCCGACAGCGTGCACGGCCGGGTGGGATGGGTCGTGAAGTAGTCGAGGACGGCGACCGCCCGGGTCGCCGATCTCGCCGAGGGTGTCGGCACGTGCCACCTGCCAAAGGTCGGACCGGGATTGTGTCAGTAGGCGCCGATGACGTGCCTGCCGTAGAGCCGGATCATGTCGGCGAGCTCCTCGAACTCGCCGACGAACGAGTTGTCGACGCCGGTCGCGGGGATCCCGGCGCCGAAGGCGATGTGCACGTGGCCGGCCCCGGTCAGCTCCTCGAACCGGCGGATCTGCGTGATCACGTCGTCCGGCGCGCCCCACAGCAGCCGGTCCTGGGCGATCTCCGCCGCCGGGACGTCCTCGCCCTCGTCCAGCCGGCGCACGATCGCCCGCGGCTCGGCGACCTCGCTGGACTCCCGCCAATGCGCCACCAGACCGCGCACATAGCGGGGCAGCATTCCCTCCTCGACCTCACGCCGGGTCGGCTTCACCCAGCCGAACCGGCGCAGCACCCACTCGGGCTCCTTGCCGAGCTCCGCACACGCGGACCGATACGTCGGCAACAGCTCCAGCACCGAGCTCAGCGCCTGGACCGGCCCGCACAACCACGCGTCGCCCCGTCGCGCCGCTCGCCGCACCGCCACATGCCTGGCGCCCGCGACCCACAACGGCGGCGACGGGCGTTGCACCGGCCGGGGGTACACGGTCAGTTCCTCGAAATCGAAGAATTTCCCCTGATAGGCGGTATTCTCGTGCTCCCACACCAGCTTGAGGATTTCGAGCGCCTCTTCCATCAGCTCGCCGCGGCGGGCGAAATCGGCGCCGAAGACGCGGTACTCCTGCTGGTTCCAGCCGATGCCCGCGCCCAGTGTCACGCGGCCCCCGCTGAGCTGGTCGAGGGTGGCGACCTGCTCCGCGACCAGCAGCGGATGGTGGATCGGCAGGATGTGGATCCCGGTGCCGAAGCGCAACCGCTCGGTGTGCGTGATGAACCCCGCCAGCAGGGTCAGCGGATCTGCCGGATCGCCCTGCCGGAAATGGTGCTGGCCGATCGTGACCGTGTCGAACCCCGCCTCCTCGGCGAGGGCGAGGAGTTCGAGTGTCTTCCGGTACGGCGCGCGGTCGCTGAGATCACGCACCAGTGGCAAGGACATGGAAAACTTCACGAGCCGACGCAAGCACGCTTTCGGGCAAAAGGGAAGAGCATTTCGCTATTCCGAAATATGGCGCGAAAATCGGGACCGCGCTTGCGCCGGCCGGAAAGTTATCCCACTCTCGAAGGTATTGGCGTGCCATTCACATCGAGGTGATCCCATGGTTGTCGTGACGCGCGGCCCCGCGGCGGAGCGCGCACTCGCCGAGCGCCGGCTGGCGGCGGACGCGGGTGCGCGGGTGCCGCCTCCGCCCGGGGTGACGGTGTCGGACATCGTGCTCAACGGGGTGCCCGCGATCTCCGTCCGGCCCGACGACGTGGCCGGCGACCGGACGCTGCTGTGGTTCCACGGCGGGGGCTACCGGCTCGGTTCCGCCCGCGGGTTCACCGGCTGGAACTGCCGGCTGGCGGTCGCGTGTGGCTGCGAAATCGTATCGGTGGACTACCGGCTCGCGCCGGAGCGGCCGTATCCCGAGGCGCTGCTGGATGCTGTGCTGGCCTACACCGCGCTGCTCGGATCACGGAGGCTGCTGGTCGGCGGCGAGTCCGCGGGTGGCGGCCTCGCCGCGGCGCTGCTGCTGGCCGCGGCGGATCGCGGGCTGCCCAGGCCGTTGGCGGCCGTACTCTGCTCGCCGTGGCTCGACCTGCGGAACGAGTCACAGTCCTTTGTGGATAATGCGGGACGGGACGTGCTCTTCCCGCGGGAGTCGGCCGACCAGGCCGCCGCGCTATATTTGGGTGGTCACCCCGCGACCGATCCCTATGTGTCCCCGCTGCTCGGCACCTGGCCGGCGGACACGCCGCCGATCCTGGTCCAGGCCAGCCGGGACGAGAGCCTGCGCGACGACGCGGTGGCCTTCGGCGCCGCGGTTCCGACCGCGAGAATCCAGCTCTTCGACGGCGTCCCGCACGTGTGGCACCTCGGGTATCCGGACGCGCCGCGCAGTGTGGAGGCGGTGACGGAGATCGTGCGGTTTGTCGGTGAGGTCGTCCCGCCCGTCGTGGCGGCCGTGGGAGAGTCGGTGTCGGGGTGAGTGGGTCCACTGTGGTCAGTCGGCGGCGGGGGAGAGGCGGAAGACGGGCCAGCCGATCTCGGTGCGCCAGGCCGCAGGATCAGGATTGTCGCGCGGGCCGACGAGATACGTTTCGTGGACGGGGCCGTCCACGGCGAGTGCGTGCTCGACCACCCAGGCGCCGAGCCGGCCGTACGTGACGTCGATGTCGTCGTGCGGTCCGAAGTGGACGATCACGGCGAGTTCGACGGGCGCCAGCACCACCGGTCGCACCCGGCCTCGCCGCGGCGGATCGGCGACGGGCCGGTACACCAGCACCGCTCCCCGGCCGCCGGTGAACAACTCGTTGGCGTACTGCCCACCCGCCGGCCCGAGCGACGGCACACCGGCGATCGCCGCGTCGAGTTCGGCCATCGCCTCCTCGTACCAGACCAGCACGTCCCCCTGAGCGACGACACCGTCGACCGCGGCGACCGTCCGGGCGGCCACCGAGCGAAGTTCGACGGGCAGCCCACCCTCGTCGGGACGCAACAGCCGCCGCAGCGAGGTCGCGGCGGCCCGGGCCCGGTCCAGTTCCGCTTCGAGCCGCCGCAGGTGCCCGCTGATCAAACCCGCGCGCTCCTCGGCGTCCTCGGTGGCAAGGATCTTGGCCACGTCGGCGAGCGGGACGTCCAGCTCGCGCAACCGGTGGATAACCTGCGCGGTGGGGATCTGCTCGCCCGCGTAGTAGCGATAGCCACTGACGGGGTCGATCGAGGCGGGCTCCAGCAGCCCGGACTCGTGGTAACGGCGCAGGGTCCGCACGCTCAGGTGCGTCAACTGGGCGAAGTCGCCGATCGTCAATCCGCGTGACATTCCCCCACTGTGCACCCACCCGGCCCGGCGCGCTTGACCCTCTCCCCGCGGGAGGGCCCACCGTGGCGGGCATGAGTGAACCGATCGACACCCGGGCACTGCCCCCGGTGATCACCTGCTACCTGGCCGCCCACCAGGCCCGGGACCTCGACCCGGCGCTGGCCTGCTACACCGAAGATGCCGTCGCGGTCGACGAGGGCCACACCTACCGCGGCCGGCGTGAGATCCGCGACTGGCTGGCCCGCGCCGCGAGCGAGTACACCTACACCATCGAACTGGTCTCCGCCCAGCGCACCGACGACGAGCACTACGTGGCTGTGCACCACCTGGAAGGCGATTTCCCCGGCGGCGTCGCCGACCTGCGATTCCAGTTCACCCTGCGCGACGGTCACATCGCGGCACTGGTCATCGAACCGTGAGGGGACTGGGGCGGTACGGGGCCTGGCTCCATCCGCTGGACGGCGACGCGGCCCGCATCGAGTATGCGGTCGAGGCCGAGGATCTGGGCTACGGCACGGTGTGGCTCGGTTTGGGCCAGCGCGACGAGAGTGACCTGCGGCTGGCCGAGCGGGTCCTGGACGCGACGCGCCACGTCGTCGTCGGGACCGCGATCGTCAACATGTGGACCAACGACCCGGCCACCCTCGCCCGGTCGTACCGGCGGCTGGAAGCGCGCCATCCCGGTCGTTTCCTGCTCGGCGCCGGCGTCGGCCACCCGGAGTCGATCGCCGGGTACCGGTCGCCGTACCAGCGGATGGAGTCCTTTTTGGACACCCTCGACGCCGGAGGCGTGCCGGGTGACCGGCGCGTGCTGGCCGCGCTCGGGCCACGCGCGCTGCGCCTGGCCGGTGCCCGCGCCGCCGGCAGCCACCCGTACCTGACGGTGCCCGCCCACACCCGGACGGCCCGTCGCCTGCTCGGACCCGGCCCGCTGCTCGCGCCGGAGCAGACAGTCGTGGTGGACCCGGATCCGGTCGAGGCCCGGCGGCGCGGCCGCGCCTTCGTCGGTGATCCCTATCTGCGGCTGTCCAACTACGTCAACAACCTGCTGCGGCACGGCTACGACGAGACCGACATCGTGGACGGCGGCAGCGACCGGCTGATCGACACCCTGATCCCGCACGGCACGCCCGACACGGTCGCCGCCGCACTGGCCGCCCACCTCGCCGCCGGTGCCGACCACGTCGCCGTCCAGGTCCTGCCCGCCCCGGGCGAGGGACCGATGCCGGGGCTGCGGGCGCTGGCCCACCGACTTGACTCGATCGTCGTTTAGGTCATGTCGCGGTGAGGACGATTTTGCCGGTGGTCTCGCCGGCTTCCATCGCGCGGAACGCGGTTTCCGCGTCGCGCATTGGGACGTCCAGGCCGATCTGGGGCCGGATACCGCTCTGCGCGACGAAGGTCAGCAGATCGGCGAGTTCCTGCCGGGTGCCCATCGTGAGCCTTCGACCCGCAGCTGCAGGAAGAACACCCGCTGCAGGTCCGCGCCGGGGTTGGGCCCGCTGGTCGACCCGCAGACGATCACCGCGCCGCCCGGGCGCAGCGCCCGGAGCGAGTGGCCCCAGGTCGCCTCGCCGACGGACTCGAACACCGCGTCGACCCGGCTGGGCAGCTTCGCGCCGGTGGGGAACACGCGGTGAGCGCCCAGTTTCTCCGCCAGCGCCCGCTTTTCCTCGCTGCGCCCGGTGACCCACACGGTCATCCCGGCGGCCCGGCCGAGCTGGACGAGGGCGGTGGACACGCCGCCGGACGCGCCCTGCACGAGCATCGTCTGCCCGGGCCGCAGGCCGGACTTGGTGAACAGCATCCGGTACGCGGTCAGCCACGCGGTGCCCATCACCGCGCCGTGCGCGGCCGAAACCCCGTCCGGCAAAGGAACCGCGTTGCGCGCGGGCACGACGACGTAGTCGGCGAAGGTGCCCTGGTGCAACTCGGTGAGCAGGGTCCGTCGCGGGTCGAGCGTCTCGTCGCCCGTCCACGCCGGATCGGAGACGACGGGATGGACGACGACCTGAGTGCCGTCGTAGAGCGTGCCGACCCCGTCCATGCCCAGGATCATCGGGAACCGCTCGGCCTTGATCCCGACCCCGCGCAGGGTCCACAACCTGAGGCGGCCCTCGCTCCGGGATGGCCTCCTCATGAATGACCAATTCACCACGTCGGCGCTGTCCTCGCGAGGAACCACCTCAGAACCTGCGGCGGCGCGGGCTTTCAGACGCGTTCGAGCACGGTTCCGGTGGCTATGCCGCCGGCGCAGCACATGGTGAGAAAGCCGAGTTCGGCGTCGAGGTCTTCGAGTTCGTGCACCAGGGTCGTGATCAGCCGGGCGCCGGACGCGCCGAGGGGGTGGCCGAGGGCGATCGCGCCGCCGCGTGGGTTGACGCGGTCCTCGTCGGGGCGGAGTTCGGCGAGCCACGCCTTCACCACCGACGCGAAGGCCTCGTTGATCTCCACCACATCGAGGTCGCCGATCTTCAAACCGTTGCGGTCGAGAATCCGGCGTGTCAACGGAATCGGGGCCGTGAGCATCATCGACGGATCGTCACCCAGAACGAGATGATCGCGGACGCGAGCCCGTGGCGTCAGGCCCAGTTCCGCGGCCTTCCGTGCCGACATCAGCAGCACCGCGGCGGCGCCGTCGGACACCTGAGACGACGTTCCCGCGGTGAGGCGCCCGTCTTCGGCGAAGGCCGGTCGCAGCGCGGCAAGTGTCTCGGGCGTGGTCTCTCGCCGGATTCCCTGGTCGCTGCGATGGGTTCCGTCGTCTGTCGTGATTGGACAGATCTCGCGGTCGAACCGGCCGGCGTCCGTCGCCGCCGCGGCCAGCCGGTGTGAACGGACTGCCCACGCTTCGAGATCGGTGCGGGAAAGGTGCCACGCCTCGGCGATGCGCTCCGCCGAACGGCCCTGTCCCACCAGGTTCTGCGCCTTGACCAGACCGTAGTTCTCGATCATCGACGGGGTGATGGCGTCGCCGTACTCCTCCTGGATGCGGACACCGGTGGCGAACGGGACGCGTCCCATGTGCTCGACCCCGGCAGCGACGACGATGTCGCGCACCCCGGACCAGACCAGTGCCGCCGCGAGGTTCACCGCTTGTTGCGAAGCGCCGCACTGGGTGTCGACGGTGCTCGCCGGCACCTCGACCGGCAGGCCGGCGTGCAGCCAGGCGTTGCGGGCGATGTTGACACCCTGCTCGCCGATCTGCTGGACGCATCCCGTGATGACCTCGTCGACCTTGCCCGCGTCGAGCCCGGCTTTGTCGAGCACGGCCCGGTAAACCGTACCCAGCAGGTCGTGCGGGGTCAGGTCCCGGAAGATGCCTTTGACCGGATGGCCGCGCCCGATCGGGGTGCGCACGGCCTCGACGATGACTACGTCCTGGGGGTTGAGCATGCACGGTCCCTTCAGCTCTGCCGGGCGTAGGTGACGATCGCGTCGAGCGCGGCCGGGTTGGCGAGGCTGCTTCGGCTGACCACCGAGTCCGGGTCCGCGCCCTGGAGGATGCGTTTGACGGGTATTTCCAGCCGTTTGCCGGACGAGGTGCGCGGCACTTCGGGGATCTCGGCGATCTCGTCGGGCACGTGCCGCGGCGAGCAGCCGGTCCGGATCGCGGTCCGGATCCGTTGTCGCAGTGCGTCATCGAGATGATGCCCGTCGGCGAGCGCGACCAGCAGGATCAACCGGCCCGGCGCACCAGGCCGGGACAGGTCGACGGCGATCGCATCGTCCACTTCGGACATATCGAGCAGTGCCTGGTAGATCTCGGCGGTCCCCATCCGAACCCCGCCGCGATTGATCGTCGCGTCGCTGCGCCCGGTGATGACGCCGGTACCACGCGCGGTGAGCTCGAGCCAGTCGCCATGGGTCCACACGCCGGGGAATCGGCTGAAATAGGAGTCGCGCAGGCGCTGCCCGTCGTCGTCACCCCAGAAATAGACCGGCATCGACGGCATCGGTTGCCCGATCACCATTTCACCGACGGCCCCGGTCTGTGCTCGTCCATCGTCGGTATAGGACCGCAGATCGACCCCCAAAGCGGCGGGGCCCAGCTCGCCCCGGTACACCGGCACGGTCGGCGCGGCCCCGAGGAAAGGGCCGACGACATCGGTGCCGCCGCTGATCGACAGCAGCCAGGTGCGCTCGGGAAAGGTCCGGTAGACCCAGTCATAGCATTCCGCCGCCAGCGGCGACCCGGTCGAGCCGATCGCGCGGAGCGCCGTGAGATCGTACTGTTCGGGCGGCTTCACTTCGTTGCGCAGGCACGAGTCCAGGAAGGCGGCGCTGGTGCCGAGGAAGGTGGTACCGGTTCGCGCGGCCAGCCGCCACAGCTCGTCGCCGCCCGGATTGCCGTCGTACAGCACGATGGCGGCGTCGGCGAGCAGGGCGCCGACCACGATGTTCCACATCACCCAACCGGTTGTGGTGAACCAGAAGAAGCGGTCGGCCGGCCGGAGACCCAGTTGCAGGACACTGGTTTTCAGCAGTTCGAGCAGGATTCCGCCGTGGCTGTGCACGATCGACTTCGGCTGCCCCGTGGTGCCCGAGCTGTAGAGCACCCACAACGGATGATCGAAGTCCACGGGTGTCGTGCGCAGCGCGCTATCTTGCGCACCAAGGAAACCCGGCTCCCACCCGGTGCCGTCTAGGTAGCCCAGCCGGACATACTCGGCGGAAATCGCCTCGGCGATCGAGCGCCCGTCGGCCTCGCGGTCGACGTCCCGGCCCTTGTAGCGGTACCCGTCCACAGCCAGCAGAACCTTGGGCTGGATCTGCGAAAACCGCGAAACCACCGCGGGAACACCGAATTCGGGTGCGGCGGACGACCAGATCGCGCCCAGTCCCGTCGTCGCCAGGAACGCGGCGACCGTTTCCGGCGCGTTCGGCAGATAGGCCGCTACCCGGTCTCCGGGGCCGACCCCTTTCGCGACCAGCCCCGCTTGGATCCGCGCGGTCTCGCGGCGGAGATCACCCCAGGTCCAGGTGCCGTCCGGGCGCGCTTCGCTCGCGAAACACACCGCGACCTTCTCCGGATCCCGCCCCGCGAAAATGTGCTCGGTGAAGGACAACCGGCCGCCGGGCAACCACTCGGTACCCGGCATGGCACGGCGGCCGAGTACGCGTTCGGGCGGGGTCGACCAGCGCACGCCGAGGAATTCGGCCGCGGTCGCCCAGAACCGTTCAATGTCCTCAATGGACCATCGCCACAGGCTGGGGTAATGCTCGCTCTGCCCGGCGAATCGCGCGAACCGGCTGACCGCGGCGGCGCGGTACTCCTCATCGGAGGGCTGCCACAGCGGGACAGCGTCGCTGGCGTCCAATCTCATGCCTTTCTCGCGAGTTCACGGGGATGGAAAGCCGGTGGGGCCGGGCCGCGACCCCACCGGCAAGACGGTCAGGCGGTGATGTTCTCCTTGGCTTCCTTCTCGCGTTCCTCGAACTTGCTTCCGCCCACGGGCGGTGGCAGCACGGGGAATTCCTTGTGCACCTTGCGCAGCACCTCGTCGGCGGAGGCGTTGGATCGGGCGAACAGTTCCGGCAGATTGACTCCGACCAGCTTCCCGTCCTTCTTGACGTGGCGGCCGTCGATGAAGACGTCGAGGATGTCCTGCGGCGTCGACTGGAAGATCAGGTTGCCCACCGGGTTGATCGCGGGCTGGCCGGTGAAAGTGCCGGCATTGCCCACGATCACGACGTCGGCCTTCTTGCCCACGGTGAGCGAACCGGTGACGTCGCCCAGCCCGCAGGCTTCCGCGCCGTTCACGGTCACCCACCGCAGCACGTCCAGCACATTCGTCTGCAGCGATTCCGGCATCGCACCGCTGGAGTTGACCGGCTCGTTCTGCGCGTGCCGTTCCGCGGCGAGCGCCAGGCGCATCTGCGGCACCAGGGAACCCGAGTTCAGCGAGATGATGTCGCAACTCAATGTCGGCTTGATGTTGTGCCGCCGGCAGTTCTCCATCTGCGGCCAGCCCATGCCCATGTTCAGCTCGGTCTCGGCCGCGATGGACACCTTCGCGCCCGCTTCGCCCAGGTACTGCCATTCGAGATCGTCCAGCGCGACACAGTGAATGTGCACCTGGTCCGGGCCGAGCAGCCCGGCCTTGTGCAGGTCCTTGATCCCATTCGACAGTGGCGTGCCGAAGAAGCACGCGGTGTGGAAGGCAATGAGGCCGCCTGTTTCGCGTGCGGTCGCGATTTCGACTTCGGTCTGCGAAAACGGTACGAAACCGAGTTCGTTGACCGAGACCCCGAGGCGGACCCGGGACTGTCCGGAATGCTTGTCGACGAGCCGTTTGTAGTCCGACACCCGGTCGGCATGGCTCTCGAAACCCTTGACCGGCGGGGCCGAATCGAAGAAACCGTAGGCGAAAACGGCACGGATCCCGGCGTCGAGCAGTCCGTCGATCGCGCCGTCGGCGTGGCCGGGGCTGTTGTTGCAGTGCGAGAAGTCGAGCACGGTGGTGACCCCGGCGTCGATCGCTTCGAGCGCCCCGACGAGGTTTCCGATGTAGACGTCCTCGGGGGTGTAGTTCGGCGAAATGGCCATCCGCAGCGTGTTCATGTAAGCGCTGATGGACATGTCCGCGCAGAGGCCGCGCATCTGCGTCTGCCAGGTGTGGCGATGGGTGTCGACCATGCCGGGAATCACCAGGCGGTTCGCGGCGTCGACGATTTCGGCGCCCGGGGCGTCCAGGTTCGCGCCGACCGCTTCGATCGTGTCGCCGTTGATGAGGACGTCGCCGGTTTCCAGGACACCGAGATCCGGGTCCATCGTGACGACATGGCCACCTTTGATCAGTATGCGGTTGCTCATTGTTCGCTCCATCGGTTGGGACAGCGTTGTCTTTCTTGATGGCTTTTCTGACGGTTATTTGATGGCGAGGCCGCTCAGTGGTGCGCCGGACGCGCCGCTGAGCGGCAGGGGAGGTGCGACGAACTGGAATTCGTACACGCCGTCGGCGTCGCAGCTCGCCGAAAGTGCTTCCAGATCGAAGATTTCGCCCATCGCCAGTCCCATGTGGACCAGCGCCACGGTGTGCAGTGGTTGCACGTGGGCGATCTCGTTGGGGCGGACCTCTACGCCCCAGGTGTCGGTGGCAACGGCGGCGACCTCCTTTTCGTGCAGCCAGGGCGCGGTGTGCAGGGACAGGCCGGGCGCCGGGCCACCGGCGTAGTCGCCCCACCGGCCGCGGCGAGCGCCGAGGAAGCCGGTCCGGACCAGGAGCGCGTCGCCCCGCCGGATCTCCACACCCTCCGCATCGGCCACTCGCTCGAGCTCTTCGACGGTGATGGCATGCCCGGGCGCCAGGCTGTGCACGCCCGCCTGGCGCGCCACGTCCAGCAGCACCCCACGCATCACGAACCTGTCCACTCCGGCCTGGATGCCGTTGCGGGTACTGCCGGTCGCGGTGGACAGGGTGGCGGGGCGGCCGTTGTACATGTTCCCGTCGAAGAAGATGTGGGACAGCGAGTCCCATTGGGTGCCGGCCTGGGTCGGCAGGATGACCACGTCGTCGGAGAAACCGAAGCCCTTGGCCGGGCCCCACGGGGTCGGTTCCTGGGCGCCGGCGGCGTAGTCCGTGCCGGAGGCCTTCACCAGCAGTTGCGGGTTCTGCCGGAAGCCGCCGTCCTGGCAGCCGTGCTGGTCGTACGGCAGGCTCAGCGGGATGACCTCGCCCTTCTTGACGAGTGCCGCCGCCGCCCGGACCTGCTCGGGGCCGACGTAGTTCAGGGTGCCGATCTCGTCGTCCGGACCCCAGCGGCCCCAGTTGCCGCAGCGGCGGATGTAGTCGTGAAGGATTTCGCTTCCTTCGGGAACTTCATCCGCTCGGCCCTGCGTCCCGGGCAGCTGCCCGGTCCGCGTCCGCGGTGCCGTCACTCGTCGCTCCTTTGCGCCTTGGGTCATCCAGACTGATGCTCGCGGTCAGGTGCCCGCGCCGTCTATGTTTGCGCTCATCAAAACGGGGTCGATTCGTTGTGCCGCGCACAATGCGGCTCATGTTTCACTGGTGTGGCCGCATCTCCCGCCACGCCGCGGAGAGAAATGCCGGACTTGTGGCGCACGAAGCGCAGACCGGCGCGTACGAGGCGCTGGGGTCCCGGTCCATCTCGACCGCGACATAGGACTTTTCGCAGCGGTGGCAGCGCACCCGGTCGCCCCAGACGTCCGAAACCTCGTCGCGGGGGTCGTTCGGGCGCGGGCGCCGGTCCGTCGGGTTCCCGAACCGTCCGCGCAGGACGGCATAGAGCGCCACGGCGGCGACGAAGGTCAGTGGCGCGCCCCAGGTCCCGGCGAACGCCGGGGTGGCGACCAGCAGCGTGATGCCGAGCGCGCTCGCCACGATCCAGGCGGTGAGCCCGGGCACGTTCGCCGCGGGCACCCGGCCGGGCCGGAAGTCCAGTAGGCCTTCCCGCCGTGCGCGCCGGAAAGCGAGTTCGACGAGGACGATCGCCACCCACGCGACGACCACCGTCGCCTGGTAGTTCAGCGCCTTCAGCAGGAATGTGAAGATATTGGTGAGCATGAACAGGTAGCACGCGAGCCCGGCCACGCCGACCCAGAACCAGCGCGGCAGCCTGACCCCGAACACCCGGGAAAAGAAGCTCTCCAGGTTGGCGGAGGCCAGGTAGAGGTTGGCGCTGTTGATTTTCGTCTGGGTCGCGAAAATGAAGATCAGCCCGGAAATCCCCATCAGGTTGACGATTCCCACCACGAGTGACGCTTCACTGACGGTGCCCGACGAGGGCAGCGTGCTGGTGAGGAAGATGCCGACAAGGCCGTTGGCGAGAATCGCGAACGTGTAGAACACCGGGCCGAACGTGACCGCTCCGTTGAACCTGGCGTGCTCGGTCTTGCCGAGCCGGGCGAAATCCACGGTGTAGAACATGATCAGCCACACGCCCATGAAGACGCTGAACGCGAACAGCCAGCCGGGTCCTGCGATTCCGGACCCGGATGCGGCCGGAATGTGCAGCCACTTGTCCGAGTAGCCGTATTTCACGACGGACCAGATGACGGCCGCGATCACGCCGACGACGAACAGCGGCAGGAGCGCGGCATTGAGCCGGTCGAGCCAGCGGCGCACGCCGCCGATGACCAGCGGCAATGCGTACAGGATCGTGACCCCGTACCAGAGCGCGATCGAGCCGCCGAATTGTGCCTGGAAAGCGACA
Organism: Amycolatopsis sp. GM8; assembly: GCF_021653975.1. Taxonomy (GTDB): domain Bacteria; phylum Actinomycetota; class Actinomycetes; order Mycobacteriales; family Pseudonocardiaceae; genus Amycolatopsis_E. The sequence continues at coordinate 374,443 of NZ_JAJKFK010000006.1, forward strand.
GAGAGCACGGAAGCCTCGAAGGTGGCGAAATAGATGGCGCCGGCCGCGAAAACCAGCGTCGCGACGGCGGCCCCGAAATAGCCGAGCAGCCCCCGGGACAGCAGCGCGACGGTCAGCCCGCTGGTGGTCGCGACACGGGTCAGGGCGTAGTTGATCACGCCGTAGACGGCGGCGGACAGCGCCATCCCGATGATGGCGTCGACGGTGCCGACCGCGAGCGCGATCGTGGCTCCGACGACGATCCAGAACATCGCCGTCAGCAGTGAGGACCACGCCATGGCCAGCCGCAGGCGGCCCAGCCGCCAGCTACGGGGCACGACGTGCAGGGAGTAGTCCTCGGTGGCGGCCTCGCGGACGACCCGCGGGTCGTCGGTGGTGGACACGTTCAGTGGGGGGAGTGGTGCCTGCGTGGGCAGGCCGGTACGGGGATTCATCGCTGGCTCATCTCCTACTGTGCTGGTCGCTACTAATCCGACGACAGTCACGGCTATCCAGCTTGCGTAGCAACGGTTACGCACCCGCTCGGGGTTCGCCTACTTTTCGTCGGATTAGTAGGGGCGACGCTGCGCTGTGGAAGCCCATTGAGAACGCAGGTTCGCTCAGGAAAAGGCCGCGGGTCTATGTTTCCGCGCACGACAGAACGTACATTTGTTGTGCGTCGCACAAGGAGGTGCGGACCGTTCGGCAGGGAGGATGGCACGGTGAGCAGATCCGCGGTCGGCAGGCCGCCGGGATCGCCCGACGAGGTGCTCTCGGTCTGGATGCGCGCGATGACCGACAGTATTCGCGCGATCAATGCCGAACAGGACCTGAGCAAGGTCCTGGCGATGATCGCGCGCCAGGCGTGCGAGCTGGTCGACCTCCAGAAATGTGCCGTGTACGTGCTCGATCCCGAACTGGGGACCTTCCGGCTCGAAGGCTCCTACGGTCTGACACCCGCCTATGTGGACTGGGCCAACGCGGAGCCGATGCGGCTCGACGAGGGCACCGCCAGTTCGGGACCGCCCACGGCCCGTGCCGCGCTGACGGGTCTGCCCGTGTTCGTGGAGGACGCGTTCGTCGAGCCCGGCCTCGACCGGTGGCACCGGAGCATGAGCGCCGAGGGATTGCGCGGCGTCGCGGCGACACCGCTGCAGACCGCGGACGGCCCCCCGATCGGCACGATCACCGGCTACACCACGGCACGCCGCCGGTTCGACATGGATTCCATCCGGCTGCTCACGCTGCTCAGTGAGCACGCGGCCGCCGCGATCGTGGCCGCGCGGCGACGCGACCGCGAGCGGGACGCGGTGACGCGTCTCTCCCGCGCCAACGACGAATTGGTCGAACACCAGCGCACGGTCTCGCGCCTGCGCGACCTGCAGCACGATCTCACCAGGCTGCTGCTGCAGGACGTCGGACTGCAGGGCATCGCCGAATTCCTGGCCCGCCAGCTCAATGCCACGATCACCATCGACACCGAGGACGGCACCGAACTGGCGACCGCCCCGGCCGGGTCCGGTTCCCGCCGCGACATCGCGGCCGTGCTCACCGACGACAGCGTCCAAACGCAGATCGCGCGGATCATCGAGTCCGGGCGAGCGGGGAACCTGGTGTGGCACGGCGCGTCGGCGATCTGCCTGGTTCCGGTGAGTACCGGCGGGCCGTCCCGGCCCCGGCTGTGGGCGGCGCGGAACTCCCCGGAACGCTTCGACGACGACGAGCGCTGGGCGATGGAGGGGTGCGCCCTGCTGATCGCGCTGGAACGCAGCCGCGTCGAACGGCGGGCCGAGGCCGAGGCCCGGCTCACCAAGGACCTGTTGTCCGACCTGCTGTCCCCGGCCGCGATGGTGCACGCGGAGTCGGTGATGGCCCGGGCGGCCGCGCTGCGCCACGCTCCGCACGAGCCGCACACGCTGGCGGTGTTCCTGGTGCCGGCCAACGGAAAACCCCCGGCGGAGCTGACCCGCGCGCTGCTCGACGTGGCCCGCGACGTGCAACCGCGGCCGGTCATCGGCTCGGTCGGGGACTACGTCGTCGCCCTGATCCCCAGCACCACGGCGAACGGTCCCGACGAGACCGCCTCGCAGTTGCTGGCCCGGATGGTCGAACGTGTCCGGGACCGCACAAACGGTTCGGCACGCTGTGTCGTCGGGGCGACGGTGCCGTCACTGACCAAAGTGGAGCGAGGCCTGACCGTCGTGCTGCGCGCCGGCTCGCTCGTCACCCCCGCCTCCCGCGAGGTGACGCGCATGGCCGATTACGGGGTCCACGGATTGCTGCTCGAATCGGGCGCGGGGGAGGCGCTCCGTGAGTTCGCCGACGCGACCCTGGCGCCGGTCGACGCGCTCGACGAACACGGTAGCGGGGAGATCCTGACGACACTGCGCACCTGGTTCGCGTCGAACATGTCCAACCGGGAGGCCGGTACCAAGCTTTTCGTGCACGCGAACACGGTCGGCTACCGCATCAAGCGCGCGGCCGGCGCGACGGGGCTCGACCTCACGAACCCGGCCGACCTGATGACCCTGCAACTGGCCCTGATGGTGCGGGGCATCAGCGGCCGCTGACTGGTTTCCGGCCGGCTCGCCTGCCGCTGAGCTCGTGATCTGCCCGACGCTGGCGGTGGCGGCGGCGACCAACAGGAAGATCACCGCGAGCAGATAGGCGCGGGTGGCGGCGTCGAGATCCTTCAAGGCGGTCGCGAATTTCGCCAAGCCCTCGAACGAGCTGCCGAGCGTGTCGAGCGCGGCCGATTGGGCGGTCAATGTCTGCGCGGCCTCGGGGGTGTTTTCGCCCTGCTTTGCTTCGGCCATGAGGTCCGCGTTCGCCTGAATCGCCTGCTGCCCGGCCTCGATGGCCTTTTTGGCCGCTTCGCGGACCGGCTTGCCGTAGTACACGTCCTGGGTCAGGCCCACGGCGATCATGATCACGGCACCCAGTACCGCCGCCATGGCAACGATCCACAGTGCGATGATCATTCGGCGTCACTCCCGCCCTCAGGGCCGCAGTTGGGCATTGAACCAGCGCAACTGGTAATCCACATCCTGGATGATTGTGCGAACCGCGTCGCCGGCCACGACGTGCGCGGTGAGGTGAGCATACGGCGGGCCCGGCGGGAACGGATCGCCGAGATAAACCGGCGCGCCGGAATCACCGTGCTGAGTTACCGGATGGTCCGTTTCGACGACATTTCCCCAGCCGCCGGCCCGGCGATTTTCCCACAGCGTTGTGAGTGCCGATCGTGGCCAGGAGAATTGGAACCCCGTCGACAATTGCACCACGATATCCACCAGCGGGGTCACGGTGGTGTAGCCGGCGACCGGAATGCCGGTGCCCTCGACATGCCGCCGGTCGAGTTCGACGAGAGCGATATCCGCGACCGCGCGCCCTGGGCCGACCTGCCGCGGGCAGATCGTGTCGGCCACGCGGCCGATGCGCTGATTCGCCACGCGGGCGATGGTCGACGGGATCGAAACACCGTGCCCGGCCGTGGTCACGCCCGGTCGGCCGTTCGCCAATGTGACCCGGCAGCCCAGGGTCGCCTTCTGGCCGGGAAGATCGACGACGGCTGAGGAATGGCAGTGCTGCGGCTCGACGGGATCTCGTCCGTAGACCCAGAAATCCGGGCGGGTAAGCCGCTCCGGCAGTCCCAGTTCGCCGATTCGCCGCAGTGCGTAAGGACTTTCGGGGAGCGGAAGACCGTATTCGGGTACTTCGAGCGACGACCGGTCGACGAAGACGGCCGGTCGCAGCGAGGCCCTGCTCTCACCAGTCGTCAGTCCGACGCCCCAGATGCCGCCGATGCCCGGCTCGTCGCGAAACGCCCAGCCGACGGGAACCTCATCAGCCCGGAAATCTCCGTCGGCGAACTCCTCGAATTCGTCCCAAGCCTGCGCCAGTTCGGCGAGCGCACGGTCGGCGGCATGGATGGCCGACACCGCCGTCCGGTCGAGCGGTTCCCGGGCCAGGCTGGCTGCCCAGAAGTCGACGAGGTCCATCGGCTACCAACTCCTACGGCCGGCGTTGTGTGTGCCTCCAAGTCGGTGCGCCGCCGGGTGTCGTTACCTGGACAAGACGGGCGGTGATGGGCAATTCACGAACCTGTCTGGGCGGCCTTCGATGTTCGGCGTCGTTTCTCGCGCACATAGATGACCTCCGGCTTGTTCTCACCGGGACTGCGGCGGTTCAGCTCGAACAGGGTGGTCGCGGTGATGAGGTCGCTGAGCTTCGCGTAGCCGTAGGTGCGTGAGTCGAAGTCCGGGCGCTGCTTGGTGACGATGCTGCCCACGGAGGCCAGCGACGCCCAGCCGTCGTCATCGGAGGCGGCTTCGACGGCATTGCGCAACAGGGCCGTCAGCGTCTTGTCCTTCTTGAGCTGGGCGGCCGGGATGGCCGCTTTCGGGGTGGGTGCCGTGTCGGCCGGCGTCACGTCGCTGTCGGCATAGGTGAGGTTCTCGATGTAGATGAACTTGTCGCAGGCCGCGACGAAAGGCTTGGGCGTCTTGCGTTCGCCGAAGCCGTAGACGGTCAGGCCCGACTCCCGCAGCCGCGCGGCCAGCCGGGTGAAGTCGGAATCGCTGGAGACGATGCAGAACCCGTCGAAGCGGTCGGAGTACAGCAGGTCCATGGCGTCGATGACCATCGCCGCGTCGGTGGCGTTCTTGCCGGTCGTGTAGGCGAACTGCTGGATGGGCTGGATCGACTGGGCGAGCAGCTGATCTTTCCAGCCCTTCAGGCTCGTGCCGGTCCAGTCGCCGTAGGCCCGTTTGACGTGCGCGGTGCCGTACTTGGCGACCTCGGCCAGCAGCGCCTCGGTCTTGCCGGGCTGCGCGTTGTCCGCGTCGATGAGCACCGCGAGCTTGGCGGCGTTCTCACTGGCCGTGACCATCTTGGTTCCCCCGTCGTCCCTGGCCGATCATGCCGGCACCACCGTAGAAGGGAGCGGACCGGCGCGGCAACGCGGTTCCCGGCTCGTCGTTAGGGTTGCCTGATGAGCGCGACTCTGACCGCGAAGGGCCTGACGGCCGGGCATGGCGACCGCACCCTCTTCTCGGGGCTCGACCTGGTGGTCGCTCCTGGCGACGTGCTGGGGGTGGTCGGCGTCAACGGCGCCGGGAAGTCCACGCTGCTGCGGATCCTCGCCGGCCTGGCCAAGCCCGAGGACGGGAAGGTCCGGCTGACCCCGCCGTCGGCGACCGTCGGGTACCTGCCGCAGGAACCGGAGCGACGGCCGGGGGAGTCCGTCCGCGCGTTCCTGGCCCGCCGCACCGGGGTGGCGGCGGCCCAGGCGGACCTCGACGCGGAGACCGAAGCGCTGGCGTCGGGCGCGGAGGGCGCTGACGATCGCTACGCCGCGGCGCTCGACCGCTGGCTTGCCCTGGGCGGCGCGGATTTCGACGACCGGGCCGGCGAGGTCACCGCCGAGCTGGGCCTGTCGGTCGACCTGGACCAGCCGATGACGGCACTGTCCGGCGGGCAGGCGGCGCGGGCGGGGCTGGCGTCGCTGTTGCTGAGCCGGTACGACGTGTTCCTGCTCGACGAGCCGACCAACGACCTCGACCTGGACGGGCTCGCGCGGCTGGAGCGGTTCGTCACCGGCCTGCGCGCGGCGACCGTGCTGATCAGCCACGACCGCGAGTTCCTCGCCCGGACCGTGGACAGCGTGCTGGAGCTCGACCTGCCACAGCGGCAGGTCCGGTTGTACGGCGGCGGATACGAGTCGTACCTGGAGGAGCGCGCGGTAGCGCGCAGGCATGCCCGTGAGGACTACGAGGAGTACGCGGCGACTCGCACGGCACTGGAAACACGGGCACGGACGCAGCGGTCCTGGATGGAGAAGGGCGTCCGGAACGCCCGGCGCAAGGCCTCCGACAACGACAAGATCAGCCGCAAGACCCGCGCCGAAGCGACCGAGAAGCAGGCCGCGAAGGCCCGCCAGACCGATCGGATGATCGAGCGCCTGGAGGTCGTGGATGAGCCGCGCAAGGAATGGGAGCTGCGGATGGAGATCGCCGCGGCGCCGCGGGCCGGCGCGGTCGTGGCCACCGCGCGGGGTGCCGTGGTGCGCCGTGGCGCGTTCACCCTCGGGCCGGTCGACCTGCAGATCGACTGGGCCGACCGGGTCGCGATCACGGGGGCGAACGGCGCCGGGAAGTCCACCCTGCTGGCGGCGCTGCTCGGCCGGGTGCCGCTGGACGCCGGGTCGGTCGCGCTGGGGCCCGGTGTGGTGATCGGCGAGGTCGACCAGGCGCGGCGGCTGTTCCTCGATGACCAGCAGCTGGCCGTGGCGTTCGCGCACGCGGTCCCGGAGCTCGCCGACGCCGACGTCCGGACGCTGCTGGCGAAGTTCGGCCTCAATGCGGCGCACGTGCTGCGCCCCGCGGCGACGCTTTCCCCAGGTGAGCGCACCCGGGCGGCGCTCGCGCTGCTCCAGGCGCGTGGGGTCAATCTGCTGGTCCTCGACGAGCCGACCAACCACCTGGACCTGCCGGCCATCGAGCAGCTCGAGTCCGCTTTGGACAGATACCCGGGAACCCTGCTGCTGGTGACCCACGACCGGCGCATGCTCGAGGCCGTGCACGTCACCCGTCGCCTGGAAGTCACCGACGGCAAGGTCACCGAGTTGTGAGCGTCAGGGGTGGAGGACGAGCTTTCCCACATGTTCCCGGCGCGCCAGTTGTTCCTGCGCCCGCGCAGCGTCTGACAAGGGGAACGTCGCCGCGATGACGGGCTGGATCTCGGCCTGACGGGCCAGGTCCACCAGCAGGCCGAAATGTGTGGGGGTGTGCATCGCGGACCCGATCACCTGCGCGTTGTGCAGGTAGAGCCGGCGGATGTCCAGGGACACGTCATACCCGCCCAGGGCACCCGCGACGACCCACCGGCCGCCTTCGCGCAACAGCGGCAGCCCGTCACTCACCAGGGCCCCGGCGACCACGTCGAGCGCGACGTCGATCCCTTCCGGGGCGGCTTTGCGGATCTGGCCGGTGAGGTCCCGGGCGCGGTCGAGGACCGCATGGGCACCGGCTTCGCGCACCGCGTCGATCTTGCGCCCGCCGCTGATGGCCAGCACTTTGGCGCCGCGGGCACGGGCGATCTGGATCAGTGCCAGGCCGACCCCGCCGGAGGCTCCCGAGACCAGCACGGTCTCGCCCTTCCGCACCCGGCCTCGCTCGATCATGCCCAGCGCCGTGCCGTAGGCGGTCGGCAGCGTCGCCAGCTGATCGTCCGTGAGCGGTGAGTCCGTCACATCGTGGATGCGTTCGACGGGGGCGGTCACGTACTCGGCGTATCCGCCGTCGCGCTCGCTGCCCATCAGGCCCACCGGATTCGCGTCCGGCCCCGCATTGTCGTAGATCGCGGGGTCGACCATGACGCGGCGGCCGATGAGGCTCTCGTCCCCGCCCGCGCCGACCGCCACCACCCGGCCGGCCACGTCGGCCCCCTGGATCCGCGGGAAGTCGATCGGACCCCGCCAGCCCGACAAGGCCGTCGGGTCGCCCGGGCGGCCGTAGGCCCCCTCGCGGGTCCACAGGTCGGTGTTGTTCAGCGCCACCGCGCTGACCCGGACCAGCGCCTCTCCGGCCCGCGGTGTGGGTACGGCCACCTCCACCAGTTCCAGTACCTCGGGACCCCCGTGCTTCGCGATCCGCACCGCGCGCATGGTCTCGGTCACGCCCATTGCCCAGCCCCACCTTAGGTATACTGATCTGTGAATATACATCACGGTACACCGATCGGTGAAGGTCGCAGCAGTGCGGGAAGCTCAACACAGGACACCGGCCGGCCGCCGGATCGTCGCGGCCGCCGAAGAACTGTTCTACAACCGCGGGATCACGGCGGTCGGCGTGGATCTGATCGCCGAGCACTCGGGTGTGACCAAGCGGACCCTGTACAACCAGTTCGGCACGAAGGATCACCTCGTCACCACCTATCTCGCGGAACGTGACGAGCGCTGGCGGTCACTCGTGCAGGCCACTGTGGACGCTTGCGCCGATCCCGCCGAAGCCGTCACGGCGCCCTTCGACGCGCTGCGGGTCTGGAGTGAGACCAACAGTCGCGGCTGCGCCTTCATCAACGCGCTGGCCGAACTCCCGGATCCCGCGCACCCCGCGCACCAGATCGCGGCGAACCAGAAGCGCTGGCTGCTGAACCTGTTCGAAGAACTCGCCACCGCCGCGCACTGCGCGAATCCCGCCGTCCTCGCCACCCAGCTGTTCGTGCTGCACGAGGGCGCTCTCGCGACACTGCCGTTCCCGTTCGGCACTCTTTCGCGCAGTTACGAGCTGGCCCGGAAGCTGGTTCAGGCCGACGTCGCGCCGTCCACATTGCGTCTTGATACCGCCCCCGAAAATCTATAGACTTGTGCCCGCTGGGTGGCGGACCATCGCCCATGTGACCCGGAGGCATTCGCGCTGAGCATCGAAGGAGACCACGCGCGCCTGCGGCCGGCAACGACCAATGTGGACGGTCCATCCCGAAGGATGCCGGCCACACGATAGCGCGCGTCGCAGTGGACAAAATCGCCTGAGACGCGTGGCAAGCCGGCTGTCGCTGCCCATTTTTACGAGGCGCAACGGAGCGTCCAAAGCGCTTCCATTTTGCCACAAAAACGTAACGCCCCAACCTTGGCTAGAAAGGTGGAATTGTGAAGCGCTCGAAAGAAATCGCCGGACTCGCGGCAGGTGTCGCCGTCGCGCTCTGTTCGGCCTGCGCCGCGAGCTCGCCCGCGCCGGATCCAGCGTCAGCAGGCACTTCGGGGACCGTCATCGGCGGTGGTCAGCAGGCCGATCCGGCGAAGTCCCCGGTTCTCGTCGGCTTCCACAATCTGGAGGGCGGGTCGATTTCGCTGCCCGATCTCCGCATCGGTTTCGAGGCCGGTATCGACTACGTGAATTCGCAGCTCGGTGGCATCAATGGCCACCCGATGAAGGGTGTCGAGTGCAAGACCGACGGCACGCCGGAATCGTCCCTGAACTGTGCGAACGAATTCGTCCAGAGCAATGTGGTGCTGTCGGTGGTGGGTATCGACTTCGGTTCTGACGCCATGTTGAGCGTCCTGAAGTCGGCGAGCGTGATCGAAACCGGCGCCACTCCGCTGACGCCGGGCATGGACCAGGCGATCGGCGACGCTTACTTCGCGGGCACGTCGACCAAGGAGGGCTATGCCGCCGATGTTGTGAACCAGCACAACCTCGGGGCGAAGTCGCTCGCCGTCGTGATGGTCGACAATGCGGCCAACCATGCCACGTACACCACCATCATCGCCCCGGCCGCGCAGAAGCTGGGAATGACGTCGAAGGTGTTCTATTCGCCGGCACAGGCCGACTGGACCACACTGTCCGCGACAGTTCTCGCCACCAGCCCGGATGCGATCTCGCTCTCGGTCAACACGCCGGATGCCCTGGCCGCCGTCACCGCACTGCGTGCCAACGGTTTCGCCGGTCAGATCGACGCCTTCGCCAACAGCGACATCATCCCGCAACTCAAAGGGAATCTCACGAAGAACGTCAACTTCGAGAGCTCGATCTACCAACCCACGATGGTCGGGGTACCGGCAAAGGCGCAGGCGGATATCGACATCTTCAACGCCTACATGAAGAAGGACGGCGCGGCGGTGAAGGCCGTCCAGCAGGCGCAACTCGGCTTCTTCGACGCCGTGCAGGCCGCTGACAAGCTGCGGCAGATCCAGGCCGACCCGCTGACCGCGAAGGCCGTGCACGACGGCATCGGCACGACCAAGGGCAGCACGATGTTCAGCACCAATGGTTACGACTGCTCGAAGCCGGCCTGGCCGGGAACGACGTCCTGCTTCACCGGGCAGATCTTCTCGACGCCCACGGGTAAGGGGATGCTCGCGCCGCTGGCGAACCAGCCCATCGACAGCTCGGTAGTGCGCCCGAGTTCCTGACGCACCTGCCGAGCACATCCGAGCGACGGGAACAGAGATCATGAGTCAATACATGCTGTTCTTGCTCCTGGGCCTCAGCGTCGGGGCGGTGTACGCCGCCCTCACACTGGGCATCGTCCTCACGTATCAGGGCACGGGAGTCATCAACTTCGCCGCCGCGGCAATGGCGGCCGTGCCGATCTACGTGTACGAGAACCTGCAGCAGGGCCAGTTGACCTTGCCGATTCCCTGGCTGCCCTCGTTCGACATCGGCGGGGCGCCTCCGGTGTGGATCGGGATTCTCGTGGCGCTGGCGGTCGGGGCGCTTCTCGGCGCGCTCGTCGAACTCGGCATCTCCCGGCCGCTGCGGACGGCCCCGCCGTTGGCGAAGGTCGTCGCGGCGGTCGGGATCATGCTGACCGTCCAGGCGGAAGTCGGCCTGAAGTACAGCACCGACCCCCAGCCCCGCAGCACCGTGCTGCCGGCCGGGGTGGTCAAGATCGGCGGCGCCGGCGTCAGCACCGATCGGTTGTGGCTCATCGGGATCGTCGTGGTGCTGGGCGCCGGGCTCGCCCTCTGGTTCCGCCATTCCCGGACCGGGTTGTCGATCCAGGCGGCTGCGGACAACGAGCGGGCGGCGTCGTTCGCCCGGCTCTCCCCGCGGACCCTCGGCATGGTCACGTGGGTTCTCGCGACCACCTTCAGCAGCCTGATCATGGTCCTGGCCGGGCCGGCGACCGGGGTGCTCGACCCGGCGACGATCTCGCTGCTGGTCGTGCCCGCTCTGGCCGGCGCCCTCATCGCGCGGCTGAGTTCACTGTGGATCGGTCTGGCCGGCGCGCTCGTCCTCGGCGTCGTGCAGTCCGAGCTGCAGTTCATGTCGCTCACCAAGGCGTGGTGGCCGGGCTGGGCCCAGCACGGGCTGACCAACGTCGTTCCGTTCATCATCATCGTCATCGCACTCGCGGTGCTCGGCCGGAAGGTCCCGACGCGCGGGGACGACATCCGGACCAAGCTGCCGCCGGTGATCCTGCCCCGCAACCGCCCACTGGTCATCGCGCTACTCGTCGCGGCCGGTGTCGTTGTTCTGGTCGTCAGCGGCGGCACCTACCGGTTCGGCATCATCACCAGCCTCGGGCTCGCGCTGATCGCGCTGTCGCTCGTCGTGCTCACCGGTATGGTCGGCCAGATTTCGCTGGCCCAGGCGGCGTTCGCTGGCGTGGCGGGCATCATGGTGTCGAAGTTCGGCGCAGCGATACCTTTTCCGTTTTCGATGATCCTGGCCGCGGTGATCGCGGCCGCGGCCGGTGTCGTGGTCGGATTACCGGCGTTGCGTATTCGTGGCGCGCAGCTGGCTGTGGTCACGCTCGCCGCCGCTTTGACGTTGCAGGAGTTCGTGTTCGCGAATCCGTCGTTCGTCTCGGCGACGACGGACGTCATTCCGGGACCGACGCTTTTCGGGTGGGACCTGTCGGTACGGGCCGGCAGCAATGTCGCCCGCCTGCAGTTCGGCCTGCTGGTGCTGGCGGTCGTGGTGGTCGTGTTCGTTCTGGTCAGCAATCTCATGCGGGCGGGAACGGGGCGGAAAATGCTGGCCGTACGGTCGAACGAGCGTGCGGCGGCCGCGATCGGGATCGACGTCTCCGGGATCAAGCTCGCCGCGTTCGGGCTCTCGTCTTTCCTCGCCGGGCTCGGCGGCGCGCTGCTGGGCTACAGCCGCGGGCAGCTGTCGGCCGACTCGTTCGGGGTCTTCGTGGGCCTGAGCCTGCTCGCCACGGGTTATCTGGCGGGCATCACGAGCGTGAGCGGCGCTTTGCTCGCGGGGGCGAGCGGCGCGCTCGGAATCGTCTACGTGTTCCTCGTCGGCAACCTCCACATCGGGAACTACTATTCGCTGCTGGTCGGCCTGGGGCTGATCCTGTCGGTGTTGTTCAATCCCATTGGTATCGCCGGTAAGACCCGCGCCGACGTCGACCGGCTGCTCGCCCGGTTCCGCCGCGATCGGCCGGTCGAGCCAGCGGCCGAGCCCGTCGAGGAAGCCGCCGCCGCGGTCGCGCGGACAGTGGGTGACGTCCGGCTGCGCGCGGCGGGAATCACCGTCACCTACGGCGGTGTGACGGCCGTCGACGACCTCAGTATCGAGGTGCGGGGAGGGGAGATCGTCGGGCTGATCGGCGCGAACGGCGCGGGCAAGACCAGCTTCATCGACGCGATCACGGGTTTCGCGCCGTGCCGTGGGGAAGTCGTCCTCGGTGGCCGCGCGATCGGCAAGCTGCCGCCACACCAGCGCGCCCGGTCCGGGCTGGCGCGCACCTGGCAGGCCGGCGAGCTCTTCGAAGACCTGACGGTCGAGCACAACGTCCGGGTCTCCGACGACGTCGGGCACGACACCATGAAACTGTTCAAGGACACGGTGCTGCCGAACCCGAGACCGTCCGCGGCTGTCCGGGACGCGCTTGCCCTGATGTCGTTGACCGATGTCGCTGATCGCAAGCCGGGTGAACTCTCGCTCGGCCGGCAGCGGTCGCTCGATGTCGCGCGAGCGCTCGCGCTGCAGCCGGAAGTGCTGCTCCTCGACGAACCGGCCGCGGGCCTCGACACGGCGGAAAGCGTCGCCTTCGGTGCCCATCTCGAACGGATCGCCGCCACCGGTGTCGGGTGCCTGCTCATCGATCACGACATGCGTCTCGTGCTCGGCGTGTGCGATCGGGTCTATGTCATCGAGTTCGGTCGTCTCATCGCGGTGGGAAATCCGGAACAGGTGCGCCGTGACCCGGCTGTCGTCGCGTCCTATCTGGGCGCGGAAAGCCAGCCCGACGACGATCGCGTGTCGTCGGCGGAACCGGGAGGACGGGCGTGAACCTCATCGAGACGAAGAACCTGATCTGCGGCTACGGCCGGATGCCGGTCGTGCGCGAGCTGGATCTGAGTGTCGCCGCGGGCGAGGTCGTGTGCCTCCTGGGCGCGAACGGCGCCGGTAAGACGACGTCTCTGCTGACGATCGCCGGCGCGTTGCCCAAGCTCGGGGGAGCGGTGCGCGTCACCGGTCACGAAGTCACCCGGGCACGCCCACACGAAATCGCCCGCCGCGGGGTGAGCATCGTTCCCGAGGACCGTGGCCTCTTCTCGAAGCTGACCGTCGCACAGAACCTGCGGCTGCGGCGGCACCGGCAGTCCGGCGTGGAGATCGACGAGGTCTTGGGTTATTTCCCAATGCTCACCCCGTTGCTGAACCGGCAGGCGAGACTGCTTTCCGGTGGCGAGCAGCAGATGCTGGCACTCGCGGGTGCTTTCGTGGCCGACCCGAAAGTGATGCTGCTCGACGAAATGAGCCTCGGCCTGGCGCCGATCATCGTGGAACGACTGCTGCGCACGGTGCGGGCGATCGCGGACGAGCGCCGGATGGGTGTGCTGCTCATCGAGCAGCATGTGATGGCGGGGCTCAGCATCGCCGACCGGGGATACGTTCTCGCCCACGGTGAAGTGGTTGCGCAGGGCAGCGCGGCGCAACTACGAGACGACGCCGAACTTCTGGAAGCCAGTTACCTCGGTGAACACGGCGCGATTGAGGAGGCCGAGGCCCGCGGGTTGGTGTGACCCGCGGGCCCGGACGCACGATCAGCGTGCGGGGAGAGCCGAGGCGAGGAATGACGCGAGCGTGTCCCAATGGCGTTCGGACGCCGCGAGATCGAAGGTCGGGTTGTCGGTTACGGCGAACCCGTGGCCGGCCGGGTAGGTCTCCCACGTGTACGTCACGCCCGCTTGGGCGAATGCCTCGCGTAGCCGCGCTTGCTGGTCGTCGGGGAACGAGGCGTCGTCGGTCGCGCACGCGAGGTACACCGGCGCGGTGATGCCGCCGGCCACCAGATGCGGGCTGGTCGGGTCGCCATCGGCGCCGAGATTGCCGCCGTGGAAGGACGCCGCTGCGGAAATCTCGTCGCCGAGGCGCCCGGCGATCGTCAGCGCCAGGCGACCGCCGAGGCAGTAGCCGGTCGTCGCGACCGTCGCGGTCGTTTCGGGCAGGCCACGCAGATAGGCCACGAAGGCGCGGGCGTCCCGCGTCGTCATCTCCACATCGAGGGAGACGGCCATCTTGCTGACGCGCGCCCATTCGGACGGGTTGTCGGCGATCGCCGACAGGTCGATGGGTTCGAAGGGACCGAGGCGGTAGTAGACGTTCGGCACCAGCACCGCGTAGCCGAGCGCACTCAACCGGGAACCCATGTCCCGCAACACATCCCGCAGTCCGGCGGCGTCCGGGTACATGAGTACGGCCGGCCACGGGCCGGAGCCCGGCGGGATGTGCAGCGACGCGTCACAGACGCCGTCGTCGGTGACGATTTCCACCGTGCGCTGGGTCATTGCGGCACTCCTTACCTCGCCTACCGTGAACTCGGAAACTATAGAATTTTCCGGGGTGGCCGCACAAGGACGTAGCGGCTGCGGTAGAAAATCTATATATTTATCCCGCTACCGTCTCCCAGGAGGGCGCCATGACGCTGCTCGACAGCGCAGCTCCACTTCGTCACGCCAACCGGTTCTACCTCGACGGGCGCTGGGAAACACCTTCGTCCGACAGTGGCGTCGACGTGATCGACGCGACCACCGAGCTGCCCTATCTGCGCGTGGCGGCGGCGCGGCCGGCGGACATGGCCCGGGCGATCGCGGCGGCCCGGCGCGCGTTCGACGAAGGCCCGTGGCCGCGATTGACCCACGAACAGCGGGCCGAATACCTGCGGGCCATGGCCGGCGGGCTGCGCGCACGCTCCGCGGACTTCGCCGACATCTGGCCACGCGAGTCGGGAATCCTGCATGAGCTGGCCTCGTATGTCGGCGAGGCGGCGGCCCGCCGCTTCGAGTTCTATGCGAATCTCGCCAGCACCTTCGCGTTCGAAGAACCGGCCACGCCGACGGCCGGAGGCGACTACGGGCTCCTGGTCCGCGAACCGGTCGGCGTGGTCGCGGCGATCATCCCGTGGAACGCGCCCCTCCCGCTCATCGCGGCCAAGGTCGCGCCCGCGCTGCTGGCCGGGTGCACGGTCGTGCTCAAGCCCGCGCCCGAGGCGCCGGGGGAGGCGTACGTCGTCGCCGAGATCGCGGAGGCGATCGGCCTGCCACCGGGCGTGCTCAATGTCCTGACCGCGCAGCGGGAGGCTTC
Source organism: Amycolatopsis sp. GM8 (assembly GCF_021653975.1). GTDB lineage: Bacteria > Actinomycetota > Actinomycetes > Mycobacteriales > Pseudonocardiaceae > Amycolatopsis_E. The sequence goes on from NZ_JAJKFK010000006.1 coordinate 389,472, forward strand.
CGAAGCGCTCGTCCGGGATCCGCGCGTCGACAAGGTCACCTTCACCGGTTCCACCACCGTGGGCCGCCGCATCGCCGCGCTGTGCGGGGAACGCATCGCGCGCGTCACGCTCGAACTGGGCGGCAAGAGCGCGGCGGTCGTCCTCGACGACTGCGACCTCGAGGCCACCGCTCGCGCGATCACTGAACAGGGCCGCTTTCTGTCGGGTCAGGTGTGCTCGTCGCTGACCCGCGTGGTGGTGACTCGCCGGCACCACGACGAGCTCGTGGCGGCCCTGGCCGCGAACCTGTCGGCGATCCAGGTGGGAGACCCCTTCCGGCCGGAGACCCAGATGGGGCCGCTCGCACTGGGCCGGCAGCGAGACGCGGTCGAGCGCTACGTCGCGATCGGCCTGGACGAGGGCGCCACCCTGGTCACCGGTGGCGGCCGGCCGGAACACCTCGACCACGGGTGGTACGTCGAACCGACCCTGTTCGCGGGCGTCGGCAACCGGTCCACGATCGCGCAGGCGGAGATCTTCGGACCGGTGCTCAGCGTGGTTCCCGTCGCGGACGAGGACGAGGCGATCGCGGCGGCCAACGACTCGATCTACGGCCTCAATGCGTCGGTGTTCACCGGAGATGTGGACCGTGCGCAGCGCGTGGCGCGCCGGCTGCGGTCCGGCACGGTGGGCCACAACGCGTGGCGTTCGGACTACGGGGTGGCGTTCGGCGGGTTCAAACAGTCCGGAATCGGGCGTGAGGGCGGAAAGGAAGGTTTGCTGCCGTATCTGGAAACCAAATTCGTCATCCTCGACGGCGCGCCTTCCGGGTCGCATTTCGCCTAGCGGAACTGATTCGTTGACACCCCCGCAATTTTGTATAGATTTTCATCGACGGACGTAATTCCCGATGTGGAGAGGCGGAACATGGGCGCACTCGACGGACGCGTCGCGATCATCACCGGTGCCGGCCGGGGAATCGGCCGCGAGCACGCGCGGCTGTTCGCCCAGGAGGGCGCGAAGGTCGTGGTCAACGACCTCGGCGCCACCGAGACCGGCACCGGCCGCGACATTTCCCCGGCGCAGGAGGTCGTTGACGAGATCAAAGCCATGGGCGGCGATGCCGTGGTGAACGGTGACGACGTCGCCGATTACGACGGAGCCAAACGGCTCGTCCAATCAGCGATCGACGCGTTCGGCACCCTCGATGTCCTCGTCAACAATGCGGGAATCCTGCGCGACCGGACGATCGTGAATATGACGGAGGACGAGTTCGACGCCGTGATCCGGGTGCATCTGCGCGGGCATTTCCTGACGCTCAAATGCGCCGCCATGTATTGGCGGGAACGGTCGAAGGCGGGCGAGCGGGTCCAGGCGTCGGTCATCAACACCTCGTCGACGTCGGGGCTGCTGTCCACCGGTGGCCAGGCGAATTACGGGGCGGCCAAGACCGGTATCGCCACGATGACCGAGATCGCGCAGAAAGAGCTCGGCCGCTACGGCGTGCGGGTCAACGCCATCGCCCCGGCCGCGGTGACCCGCCTTTCGGCGACGGTGCCCGGTTTCGAGGAGCGCCGGGAACGCAATCGGGCCGAGGCCGCCAAGACGGGCTTCGACAAGACCGACCCGGCCAACATTTCGCCCTTCGTCGCGTACCTGGCCACCGCTGACTGCCCTATCGCCGGGAAAACCGTGTTCGTCCGCGGCGGAACCGTGCAGCTGTTCCGCCCCTACACCGTCGTCGACAAGATCACGATCGACCGCCGGTGGACGATCGGGGAACTCGCCGGCGCCACCGCCAAATGGGGCGAGATCACCTGGAGCGACGAGATCGACCTCGGCTGAGCGCCGCGAATCGGAGGGCTACATGTCACTGCGCAGCGCCTCGCACGAAAGGGCCGGAACGCGATGAAGCTGGGGATGAACGTCGGATACTCGGGGGCGCGGCTCGAGCTGCCCCTGGACAACATCCTGCTCGCCGAACGGCTCGGTTACGACTCGGTGTGGACGGCGGAGGCGTACGGGTCCGACGCGATCACGCCGCTCGCCTTCATCGCGGCCCACACGAAGCGGCTGCGCCTGGGCACCTCGATCATGCAGGTGGCCGGCCGCCCGCCCGCGATGTGCGCGATGCAGGCACAGACCGTGGACGCGCTCGCGGGCGGCGGCCGGATGATCGCCGGGCTCGGTGTCTCCGGGCCGCAGATCGTCGAAGGCTGGTACGGCGAGCCGTGGGGGAGCCCCTATTGGCGGCTGCGTGACTACGTCGAAATCATGCGGAAGATCTTTGCCCGCAAGGGACCCGTCAGCCACGCCGGTCGCGAGATCGTGCTGCCCTATCCGGCCGGCGCCGAAGGATCGAGCGGGCTCGGCAAGCCGTTGAAGTCGATCCTGCACCCGAACCCGGATCTGCCGATCTGGCTCGGGGCGGGCGGGCCGGCCACCACCCGGCTGGCCGGCGAACTGTGCCAGGGCATCCTGCCGCTGCGTATGGCGGCCGACTCGATGACCGAGATCGGACCCTGGTTGCTCGACGGGTTTGCCAAGGCGGGCAACGGAAAGGGCTGGGACGGCTTCGAGATCAACGCCATGGTGCACGTCCGGCTGACCGACGACCTGGACGCGGCGATGGCCGAGAACAAGCGGCTGATCGCCCTCTATGCCGGTGGTATGGGTGCCCGCGAACAGAACTACCACAACCAGGACATGGTCAAGGCCGGCTTCGCCGAAGAGGCCGCGAAGATCCAGGAGCTGTTCCTGGCCGGCCGCAAGGAAGAGGCGGCTCGCGCCGTGCCCGACGCGTACATCGAGCGTCGTTCGCTGTTCGGCTCGCCGGACCGGATTCGCGACGGTTATGCGGCCTGGGCGGACTCCGGCATCACCGGTCTGATCGTCGTGACCGACCAGCCCGAAGTCCTCCGGTTGATGGCCCGGTTGGCCGAGCAGCGCCCGGCGATCGGGCCGGCCGCGGCGCTCGCGGCGGGAGGTGAGCGGCGATGAGCTTCGAGTTCCCCCTCGAACGGGGCAAGATCAGGGAGTTCGCCCGGGCCACGCACGCCGGGCATCCGGCCTACCGGTCCGATGACGCCGTGATCCCGCCGACGTTCCTCGCGGCGAGGGCGTTCTGGAAGACCGACGACGAGGACCCGGTCCCGGGTCTCGGGCTGGACCGCGGCCGGACCCTCCACGCGGGCGAGGAGTTCCGCTTCCACGGGCGTGTCCCGAGGGCCGGCGAGACGCTGCGCGTCAGCACCCGGATCGGCGAGGAGTGGCACAAGGAAGGCCGCCGTGGCGGCGCGCTCCGGTTCGTCACCGTCGTCACCGAGTACCGCGACGCCGACGGCGAACTCGTGGCCGAGTCGATCGCGACGGCCGTCGAGACCGCCAAACCCCCGGAAGGGACCTGAGATGGCTCGCGGATTGGCGGTCGGCGACGAGGCCACAGCTCAGGTGTTCGGTCCCGTGACGCGGGGCGACATCGTCCGGTATGCCGGCGCGTCCGGCGACTTCAACCCCATTCACTACGACGAAGGTTTCGCGACCGGCTCGGGATTCCCGACCGTGTTCGCGATGGGGATGTACCACGCCGGCATTCTTGCCGGGTTCGCCACCGAATGGCTCGGGGCCGAGCAGATCCGGCGCCTGGGCATCCGGTTCAAGGAGCAGGTCTGGCCCGGAGACATGCTGACCTGTCGCGGGGTCGTGACCTCCGTGTCCGAACGGGACGGTCACTCCTACGCCGAGGTCGGCCTCGAATGCGTGCGCCAGACCGGCGGCCTGGCCGTCGCCGCCACGGCCACGTTCGAGCTCGACCCGTGAACACAGCAACAAGGGAGAGACCATGGCTACTGACGCAACGATGTATGGCCCGGCACTGCGACACGGCATCTTCATGGCCCCGTTCCACGCCATGACCGAGAACGTCGCCTTGCGGTACCAGCTCGACTTCGAGCTGATCGAGCATCTCGACCGGCTGGGCTTCCACGAGGCGTGGATCGGCGAGCACCACTCGGCGGGGATGGAGACGATCGGCTCGCCCGAGCTGTTCATCGCGGCCGCGGCCGAGCGCACGAAACGGATCCGGTTCGGCACGGGTGTCGTGTCGCTGCCGTACCACAACCCGTTGATGGCGGCGGATCGCATGATCCAGCTGGACAACCAGACCCGCGGCCGGGTGATGTTCGGCGTCGGTCCGGGCCTGCTCGCTTCGGACGCCTTCATGCTGGGCATCGACCCCGAGGTCCAGCGCGACCGGATGGCCGAGGCACTGGACGTCCTCCTGCGGCTGTTCCGCGGCGAGGTGGTCACCGAGCAGACCGAGTGGTACACGCTGCGGGAAGCCGCTTTGCATTTGGCGCCCTACACCTATCCGCATCCCGAGGTGTGTGTCGCGAGCGCCGTGACCCCGTCGGGCGGTCGCCTGGCCGGCAAGTACGGACTCGGCATGTTGTGCGTCGCCGCCGGCGAAACCGCCGGTTTCGACGCGCTCGGGGTGAACTGGGGGATCGCGAACGAGGTCGCGGCCGAGCACGGGCACGAGATGGATCCGAGCCGGGTGCGGCTGGTGCTGGGCGTGCACCTCGCGGCGACGCGTGAGCAGGCGCGCCAGGACGTCCGGTTCGGGCTGAAGGAGCAGATCGACTACCTCAACAACAACATGCCGCGGCTGGTCGTCCCGGACGGGCAGGACACGGTCGACTGGTACATCGAGCGCCGGACGGCGGTCATCGGCACGCCGGACGATGTGATCGAACGGATCGAACGGCTGCAGGAGAAACACGGCCAGTTCGGCGCGGTGCTGCTGCTCGGGCACGACTGGGCGGATCGCGAGCAGACGATGAAGTCGTTCGAGCTCTACGCCCGCTATGTGATGCCCCATTTCGACCGGAGCAATGCCGCCCGGCGGAACTCCTATGAGTGGGTGACACGCAACCAGGCCGAGCTGAGCGGCAAACGCGAGGCCGCGGCGCAGAACATGTTCCGCCGCCACGAGGCCGAGTGGGCACAACGCGGCAAGACCAGCGCCGAGCGGCCCTCGGACGGCCTCGAAGCCACGTTCAACTAGACCCGGAACCCTGTAGCCCCACCGCGATTCATCGTCGCGGTGGGGCTTACCTGTATGCCGCCTTGAGTGTTCGCTCGATCGGTCCGCCCTCGGCGACGTCGCCGGCGGCCACGAGTTCGTCGACGCGCTCCGGTGCCACTCCGGCCTCGACCAGTACGGCCCGGGAGTGCTCGCCCAGGCCCGGCGGAACCAGTGGGCCGAAGCGGCCGGTGCGGCTGAACGTCGCGTACCGGCCGGGCGCCGAAATGAAGGAACGACCATCCGACGCCGGTACCAGGTGCAGGAACTCCGACTCCAGCAGGCGAGGATCGCGGATCACGTCACCGATCTTGCGGACGCGCACGGCCGGGACACCGGCGGCGGTCAGGGCCGCCACCGCGTCGTCGGGCTCCAACGCGAGCAGGGCGTCGGCGAGGTCGCCCCCGAACGCGGCCGTCAGCCGAGCCCGGGTGTCGTCATTGTCCGGGGCCTGCATACGAATCCACCCGTTCTTCACCGGATACATGCGGTCGTAGCGGCCCGGGCCCTTGTAGTCCGGCGCGCCGGCGGGGGAGTCGGCCGCGTCGGGGTAGGTCGTGAGTTCACCGCTTTGCAGGTAGGTCGCGGTGCCGATGAGCGAGTCGAAGATGTGCTGGCCCACTCCGGTGCGCAGCCGGCTGAAGATGCCCAGGGTGACGGCGACGGCCGACATGGCCGCGGTGGCATTGTCGTTGACCGCGATGGTGTTGACGACCGGTTCACCGTCTCCGCCCTCGGCCCGCATCATCCCGCACAGGCCTTGGATCACCACGTCGACGCCGCCCAGGTGGCTCATCGGGCCGGTGTGGCCATAGGCCGACATCGAGACGACGGTGAGCCGCGGGTTCACCGCCGCGAGGTGGTCGTAGTCGATTTCCAGTGCCGCTGTCGCGCCGGGCCGCAGCCCGTCGATCAGCGCGTCGGCGTGCCGCACGACGTCGTAGAACGCCGCCCGCCCGCCAGCCGACTTGAGGTCGATGGCCAGGCTTCGCATGCCGCGGCTGACCGCGTAGGCGTTCTGCCGGAACGGATCGCCGCTGACCGGCTCGACCCGGATGACGTCGGCGCCGAGTTCGGCCAGCAGGAACCCGGAGAACGGCGTCGCCACGAACGCACCCGTGACCAGCACCGTCAATCCGTGCAGCGGGCCCGGCCGGATCGGGCCTGCGATGGGGGCCGGCTGCTCGTCCCAGGGCGCGATGGTGTCGCAGCGGCCTCCCCATACCGGTGCCGGCCCGCGCACCCGCCCCGGTGTGGCGCTGAGCTGGATCGGGATTCCGGGCATGACGACCCGGCCGCGCTCGGGATCGTCGAGTTCCGCGCGCATGCCGATGGCGCGGATCTGGGGGTGATCGAGCCACTCCCGGCGATCCGCGACGATCGCATAAGGGATCCCCGCGGCGTCCAGTGCGGCGACCCAGTCCGTGCTCGGCGCCGCACGGAAGGCCTCCGCGACCTTCTCCCTGGCCCAGGCGAAGTTCTCCGGCAGCACGAGATTGTCGGTCAGGCCGCCCATCCGCGGCTCGGCGAGAATGTCGGAGATGCCGAGAATGCGGAGGAACTCGGCCTCGAACTTGCGTCCCAATGCGCCGACCGCGACCCACACCCCGTCACCCGCCTGGATCCGTGTGTAGGTGGGATGCCGGCCACCCAGACCGACGGCGGTCGAGAGATCCCCGGCATCGGGGTTGACGACGAGACCGGATGTGAGCAACTGCATGAGCCCGTTGACGCCGGACACCGTGACCCGCTGCCCGCACCCCGAGCGCTCCCGTTCGATCAGCGCGGCGACGGTGCAGGCCGTCGCCCACAAGCCCTGGCTGTAGAGCACGGTGGGGTAGACCGACTCCACCGGTTCCCCCGACGACGAGCTCTGTCGCCACGCCTGTCCGCCCAGCGCGGCGAGCAGCGCGGCCGACTCGTGGCCGCCGGCCCACGGGGTGCCGCCGGGCAGATAGGGCGGCATCTCGACCAGCACCAGGCGGCCGTTGTGGCGCAGCAATTCGCCCGAGTCGAGGCCGAGGGCGGCCAACTGTGGCGCTCCACTGGTCAGCAGGACATCGGCGCCCATGGCCTGGCGGCGCAGCCAGGAGAGTTGCGTGGCGTCCGACGAGTCGATCACAACGCCCCGTTTGCCCCGGTTCCACATCGCGAACCCGGTGTGGTGCCGCGCCGGGTCGGCGATGGCCTGTTCGACCTTCACCACATCGGCGCCGAAGTCGGCGAGGAACATGCCGACGATGGGTCCCGCCGTGCCTTCGGTCAGGTCCAGTACCCGGATGTCGTGCATCGCGCTCATGGCCACCTCGGTGCGAAAATCTATAGATAAGCCTAAAGTAGGTTCGGCACGAGGCGTCGTCAAGGATTGACTGCGGTGGCTGGTTTCTATAGATTTCCGTTGTGACGATGGACGGAGTTCCGGTGCCCACGCCGGAGTCGGCGCCCTTCTGGGCGGGCACGCTGCGGGGCGAACTGCGGCTACAGCAGTGCGACGACTGTGGCCGGCACTACTTCTATCCGCGAGTCTCCTGCCGTTACTGCGGATCGTCCCGGATCCAGTGGCGGCAGGTGTCCGGGCATGGCCGGCTGGTGTCCTACATCATCAACCACCGCCAGCCGGATTCCGCCGGCAGGCAACCGATCATCGCGCTGGTCGAGCTCGACGAGGGGCCGCGGATGATGACGAACATCGTCGGCGTCGACGCGGATCCCGACCTGTTGCCCCTGGACGCGCGCCTGACCGTCGAGTTCGAAGTTCGAGGAGACCAGGCGATACCGGTCTTCCGCCTGGAGGGCGCAGCCTCATGACCACGATGCATGGTGGCGGTGTCGTCATCGCCGGCGCCGCCGAGACCGACGAAGTAGGGGCGCTGCCCGAACATTCGGTGCTGCGGCTGCACGGCGAGGCGGCGCGCAACGCCCTCGCCGACGCCGGTCTCCAGCCCGGTGACGTCGACGGCATCGCGACCGCCGGCCACAACGTGGTCGAGATCGCGCATCACCTCGGGATCGCGCCGCGCTGGCTCGACGGCACCTCGGTCGGCGGGTGCAGCTTCATGCTGCACGTGCGCCACGCGGCGGCCGCGATCGCCGCCGGGGCCGCCGACGTCGTGCTCGTGACCCACGGGGAGTCCGGACGGTCCCGGGTCGGCGTCACGCCTTACAGCATCGGTCCCGATTCCCTCAAGGGGCAGTTCGAGGCTCCGTTCGGCTCAACCGCCCCGTTTTCGTCGTTCACCGTGCCGGCGCTGCGGTTCCTGCACGACCGCGGCATGAGCCGCCGTGACCTCGCCGCGGTCGTGGTCGCGCAGCGCGAGTGGGCGTTTCGCAATCCGCGTGCGTTTCGCAGGAAGCCGATTACGGTCGACGAAGTTCTCGACCGGCCACCGGTCGCCTATCCCTTCACCCGCGACATGTGCTGCGTCGTCACCGATGGCGGCGGCGCGCTCGTGCTCACCAGCGCCGAGCGCGCGGCGGATCTGCCCAACGGCGACAGGCGGGTTTACGTATTGGGCTCGGGGGAGGCGAGTGAGTCCTCGCTGGTGTCCCAAATGGACGATGTCTCCTCGTTCGGCGCGTTCCGGCGAGCGAGTGCCGAAGCCTTCGCCACCGCCGGAATCATGCCGGCCGACGTCGACCACCTCATGGCCTACGACGCGTTCGCGCACGTCCCGCTGTACATGCTCGAGGATCTCGGTTTCGTGAGTCACGGTGAATCGGGCGCGTTCGTCGCGAGCGGAAACACCGGTCCGGGCGGCACGCTGCCGATGAACACGAACGGCGGCGGGCTTTCCTACACCCACACCGGCATGTACGGGATGTTCGCGATCCAGGAGGCGGTGCGCCAGCTACGGGGCGAGGCACCGGCCCAGGTGCCCGACGCCGAGGTGAGTTTCGTGCAGGGCGTCGGCATGTTCTTCGGCGCCGCCGGCAGCCTCGTGTTCGCCAACCGCTTGCCGTAGAAGGGAAATGCCGTGACCGGGTTGGACGACTATCGCGAGCGGGCGCGCCGGTGGCTGGTGGCGAATGCCTCGCCGGGCGACGAGAACGAGTCCGAGATCGAGCGCGCCAAACGGTTCCAGCACGCGCTCTTCTCGGCCGGGTATGCCGGGATCACCTGGCCGCCCGAGTACGGCGGCCAGGGCCTGAGCACCGACGAACTGGTGGCGTTCAACGAGGCCGCCGCCGACTTCGAGCTGCCGGTCATCCCGCTGTCGATCGGCATGGGCATGGCCGGGCCGACGATCCTGGAATTGGGCACGCACGCGCAGAAGTCGCGATATATCCCCGCCTTGCTCCGCGGCGACGAGGTGTGGTGCCAGATGTTCTCCGAGCCCGATGCCGGGTCGGACGTGGCAGGCCTGCGGACGAAGGCGGTCCGCACCGACGCCGGTTGGCTGCTCGACGGGCGGAAGGTTTGGACGTCCAACGCGCAATGGGCCGACTTCGGCGTGATCCTGGCCCGGACCGATTCGAACGCGCCGAAACACCGCGGCATCACGATGTTCATCGTCGACATGCGCGAACCCGGAGTCACCGTCCGGCCCCTGGTCGTGGCGACCGGCGAGGCGCCGTTCAACGAGGTCGTGCTCGATGGGGTTCTCGTGGCGCAGGACGCGGTGCTCGGAGAAGTGAACCGCGGCTGGGAGGCCGCTGTGGCGATGCTGCGCCACGAGCGGGTTTCGATCGGCACGCGGGTCCAGAAGCGGGCCAACGCACTGGGTTTCGACAACCTCGCCGAACTCGCCCGGCGCCGGGGTGTCACCGGTGATGTGACGGTGCGGCGGCGGCTCGCCGAGGCTTACGTCCGCGAGTCGGCGGTGCTGGCCTATGGCCGCGTGCTGCAGGCCGAGGGCAAGGCCGGCATCGAGGTGGGACCTCGCGGATCGGTCGCCAAGCTGGCCGGCGCCGAGCTGAGACTGTGGCAAGCGAGTGTCGCCCAGGAAATCCTCGGCCCCGATGTGGCGCTCGGCGACCCCGAGTTCGACGCCGTCGCATTGGGCATGGTGGCCGCACCGGGTGTGGCGACCGCCGGCGGGACCAACGAAATCCAGCGCAACATCATCGCCGAGCGCATCCTCGGGCTGCCGAAGGACGGCGGGATCGCCGACCGGAACACGCCCTTCAACCGGATCCGCACGTCGCGTCGCGCCGGCCACGAAGCCGAGGGATGACGCGATGTCACTGGTCTATACCACTGAACAGGTCGAACTCGCCGAGGCGGTCCGGCGTTTCGTTGCCGAGCGGGCACCGCTTTCGGTTGTCCGTGAGGTCGCGGGCCGAGAGGCCCCGTTCGACGTGCCGCTCTGGCGAGCGCTGAGCGACGAACTCGGTCTGACCGGTGTGATCGTCCCCGCGAAATACGGGGGCGCCGGCGGATCGGTCGCCGATCTCACCGTCGCGCTGCGCGAACTCGGCGCCGGGTTGGTGCCCTCGCCGCTCGTGGCTTCCGGCGTCCTCGCCGCGACAGCTCTGCTGGCCAGTGTGGACGAGGACCTCAAATTCACCTGGCTGCCACGGATCGCGGACGGCTCGGTGATCGGCGCGCTGGCCGTCAGCGAGCCGGAAGTCGAGCCCTGGGTTCCGGCTCGACCGCGGACGGTGGTGACCGGCGACGGGTCCGGTCTGCGTGTGAGTGGCCGCAAGTCGGCCGTCCTCAATGGACCGGAAGCCGACATCCTGCTCGTTCACGCGGCAGACGGGGGAGAGGCCGGACTCTATCTGGTCGAGGCGTCCGCCCCCGGTGTGGTCGTCGAGCGGGCGAAGTCGATCGACCCGACCCGGAGTCTCGCGACCGTGACCTTCGAGGAATGCCTTGCTGTTCCTGTGGCCGGCGACGCGGCGGAGATCCTTGGCCGAGTCGTCGACGCAACCAATCTCGCACTGGTCGCCGAGCAGGTCGGCGCGATCAAGGCCTGCCTCGCGATGACCGTCGAGTACGCCCAGGACCGGTTCACCTTCGGCCAGCCGATCGGGGCCTATCAGGGGGTCAAGCACAAGCTGGCCGATCTGTACACCTCCTCGGCGCTCGCCGATGCCGCGCTGCGCACCGCGACCGAGGCCGCCGACCAGGACTCGGCGGAACTCGTGCTCGCGGCCGCGTCGGCCCGGGCCCTGACTTCGCCCGCCTATGTGCGGGCGGCCATGACGACCATGCTGCTGCACGGTGGTCTGGGCTTCACCTGGGAACACGACGCGCATTTCTTCTACAAGAACGCGATCGCGGGAAACGTGCTGTTCGGGGGAGCGGCCTACCAATTGGAGCGGGTGGCGACCAGCCTGAGTCTGTAAACGGTCAATGCGCGAGCAGCCCGTCGATGATGACGCGCAGCGCGCGCTCGGTGCTCGCCTGGCGGTGCGCCGAGTCGACCGAGGCGCGCGCTTCCGGGGCGACGATCACACCGTGGATCAGCGTGACGAGATCCTCGCCATCGATGTCCCGCCGGATCGCGCCGGCCGCTTGTGCCGGTTCCAGCAGGCCGGCCGCCGCCTTGATCAGGACCGTGTGACCCCACTCGGCGTTGCCTTCTGGATCGCTTTCCCGTAGCCCTTGCGAGATCAGGGCCGACAAGACGCCGCGCACCTCGATGCCCAGCGTGATGAACTCGCGCAGCCACTGGATCAGCGCCTCCCGCGGTTCTTCGGCTGCTGCCAGCTCGACCGCCCGCTCGGCGAAGCGGGCCGTGCGGTCCCGGTAGACCCGTTCGAACAGGTGCATCCGGCTGGGAAAATGCCGGTAGAAGGTCGCGGGTCCGACACCCGCCTCGCGGGCGACCTCCTCCAGCGCCACCGCGGGGCCGTGGCGCGCGATGAGCAGCTCGGCCGCGCGGACGATCTGTTCGATGTTGCGCTGCGCGTCGGCTCTCGGGCGGCGGCGCCGCGTCGACGCCGCGGCGTTGTCCGCCACCGAGTTTCTCCGTTCACTTGCGTTTGTGACTGATGCCACCCTACACTCGGATTAACTGATAGCCAACACTCACTTAGTGTCGGGAGCAGGCCTCACACGCTCGAGGAGGAGCGATGTCCACCAGCGAAGCCCACGGGCACGCGCCGGATACTTCGGTCGGTAAGGGCCTGATGGTCCTGGACGCATTGGCGCGCTCGCCCTCACCGCTCGGTATTTCCGAGATCGCGGCCCGGACCGGAATGGCGAAGTCCACGATCCACCGGCTGCTGAACACGATGGCCGGGCACGCGTATGTCGCCAAGGAAGGTGAGCGGTATCTGCTCGCGGAACGTGTTTTCGAACTCGGGAATCGGGTTCAGGTAGGTCCGGAAAAGGGGCTACGGGAGGCCGCCGCGCCCTATGTCGCCGAGCTGTTCGCGGCCACCCGGCAGACAATCCATCTCGCCGTTCTCAGCGGAGTCGATATCCTCTACATCGGCAAGGCCTCGGGAGTGGGGATGCCGAAAATGGCGACCCGGGTCGGGGGAAGGCGTCCCGCCTATGCGACCGGGCTCGGGAAGACCCTCGTCGCCTTCGCGCCCGAGGCCGAGGTCCAGCGCAACCTCGACCGGAAGTTCCGGCAGTTCACCGCCTACACGGTGCCGGACGGGCGGCGACTGTGGCAGTCGCTGGTCAGGGTCCGGGAGGCCGGTTTCGCCACCGACAACGAGGAGTCGTTCCTCGGTGTGACGTGCCTCGCCGCGCCGATCTGGTCGCCGGACAAGAGCCGGGCCGTCGCGTCGATCTCATTGTCGTCCACGGTTTCCGGCCATTCGCCGAACCGCTTCAAGACCGCGTTGCTGAATACGGCGAACCAGCTCTCCGATGCGTTGACGCGGAGTCGCGGCTGACGGGTTCTGTCTGACGGAACGATTTGGTGGCGCAATTCCAGCAATATCGCAAAGATGACCGGGTGCGGTAATTCCTGGTCTCCGGCTATCGCTCATCCTGAGGAGAAGGTTCGTGGGATACATCAGAGCTCTCGGCTATATCGGAATCGGGGCGAAAGATCTCGACGCGTGGCAGGAGTTCGCCACGCGGATCCTCGGCCTCCAGGTCACGCGCGTACGGGACGCCGAGAACGCCGACACACTGTTCCTCCGCATGGACTCCCGGCACCACCGGATCGCCGTGCGTGCCGGTGACGACGAACTGTCCTATGTGGGCTGGGAGGTCGCCAGTGAGGCCGACCTGGACCAGCAGGCCCGCGACCTGGAGGCCGCGGGAGTCGCCGTCAAGGAAGACCCGCAGCTCGCCGAGCTGCGTGGCGTCAACCGGCTCATCCGGGCGCAGGACCCCGCGGGTTTCCAGCTCGAACTCTTCTATGGCGCGGCCGTGGTGTCGACGGCCTTCGTGTCCCCGACGGGCGTCCGGTTCGTCACCAAGGACCCGAAGGGCAACGACCTGGGCCTCGGACACATCGTCCTGGTGGCCCCGAACGCCGACGAGATGATCGACTTCTATCTCCGCGTCCTCGGCTTCAAGGTGAGTGACTACATCACCTTCAAGCCCCTCGTGCTGACGTTCGCGCACGTCAATCCGCGCCACCATTCGCTCGCGTTCGCGCCCGCGCCGGAGGGGCGCAAGCCGTTCATCGACCACTTCATGCTCGAAGTCGACACCCTCGACGGGGTCGGCCGGGCGCTCGACCAGGTCCGCACAAGGGAAATCTCGGTGACGGCGAGCCTGGGCCGGCACACGAACGACGAGATGGTGTCGTTCTACATGAAGTCGCCTTCGGGGATCGGCGTCGAGTACGGCACGTCCGGCAAGTTGATCGACGACGAGACCTGGGCCGTCACCAATTGGGACGCCGCCCAGTTCTGGGGCCACGACCGCGACCACACCCACTGAGCGCCATCTCATCGAAGGGAGACGACCATGAAGGACACCACGAGCCCGGCGGATCAGCTGGACGAGCTCGTTTCGGTCGAGCGTGGCGAGATCGACCGGCGGATCTTCAGCGACCAGGAGATCTTCGACCTGGAGATGAAGCACATCTTCGGTCGCGCCTGGCTCTTTCTGTGCCATGAAACCCAGATCCCCAAGCGCGGTGACTTCTTCGAGGCGCCGATGGGAACGGACAACGTGCTCGTCGTCCGCCAGAAGGACGGCGGGATCAAGGCGTTCCTGAACACGTGCTCGCACCGGGGAAACGCGGTGTGCCGCGCCGAAGAGGGCAACGTCCGCAATTTCATGTGCACCTATCACGGCTGGACCTTCGGCCTCGACGGCGAACTCGTCGGCGTCCCCGGAAAGTCCCTTTTCTACAAGGACAAGCTCGACCTCTCCCGGTATCCGTTGCGCAAGGTCGCGCAGCTCGAGTCCTACCGTGGTTTCGTCTTCGCGACGTTCGACGAGACGGCTCCGCCGCTCGAGGAGTACCTCGGCCCGACCGGACGGCTTGGGCTCGACCTCCTCGCGGAGCGGGGCGACATCGAGGCGGTCCCGGGTGTCCAGAAGTTCGTGGTCGACACGAACTGGAAGTTCACCGTGGACAACGTCTTCGACTACTACCACCCGCAGATCACCCACATGTCGGCGTTCGCGGTCGGCCTGATCCCGGCGCCACCCGAGGACTTCGTCGACGGTGGGGCGAAGACCGAGAGCGGCGCGAATCTCGAGGTTCCTTTCCTGCCGACGGATCTGCACAACGTCGTCATGGTGGGCGAGTACGGCCACGCCATCTCGGGACCGGACCAGGACTCCCTGGAAGTGAACACCGGCACCCGGGACCCGTTCGCCTGGCGGTACAAGCCCGACACGGTGGCGAAACTGGGCAAGCACGGCAGCCGGGTCGCGGGTCACCCGCACATCTTCCCCACGACCTGGGTCACCGCCAACGGGCAGTTGAGCCTGCGGGTGCCGCGGAGCCCCGGGGTCACCGAGATCTGGTGGTTCTCCTTCCGGGACAAGAACGCCTCGCCGGAGCAGCAGGCCGCGCTGTTGAGCAACCACATTCACTTCTTCGGGCCCGCCGGGATGCTGGAGCAGGAAGACGGGGAGAACTGGGCTCAGTCGACCCTGCAGACCCGCGGTCTGCAGAGCCGGGAAATTCCCCAGCGGCTCAAGATGGGTCTCGGCACCTCGGAGATCATCAAGGACGACGGCCTCGCGGTCATCGACGCTCCGATCAACGAACACGCCCAGCTCTGGACCTACCACGCGTGGCGCGAATGGCTCCGCAACCCGACCTGGGAAGAGCTGCGGCAGCGCACGGTTCCGGGCGAGCGACTCTGAAGGGAGACACTGATGACGACCGACACCGCGGCCCCCGCCGCGAACCAGGCGCTCGAGGAAGTGCTTCTGCAGCACGAGGTCGAGCAGTTCTACTATCACGAGTCCACCTTGCTCGACAGCCACCGGTACGAAGACTGGGTGAGCCTGTTCACCGACGACACCCATTACTTCATGCCCCTGCGGCGGACCATGACCAGGCGCCAGCTGCACCTGGAATTCACGCGCCCCGGCGAAATGGCCTACTTCGACGAGAACAAGGAGTTCCTGGAGAAGCGCGCCCAGAAGCTGGCCACCGGGACGTCCTGGGCGGAGGATCCGCCGTCGCGGACCCGGCACCTGATCACGAACGTCCGGATCACCGAGAACACGGATACCGAGATGGTCGTGCACAGCAACTTCATGCTGTACCGGACCCGCCTCAAGGCGGACATCGACCAGTGGGTCGGGCGGCGTGAGGACACCCTGCGCCGGACCGGGGCCGGATTGGCGATCGCCCGGCGCTTCATCTATCTCGACCAGACGGTTCTCCAGTCGGCCAACCTGAGCAACTTCTTCTGATCCGTACCCGCTGTTGACCACGAACGAAAGCCCTCGCACCGATGACCTGGATACGCGCATGTTCCGTTGACGAACTCGATGACGGTGACGCGCTTCGGCTCGACACGACGCCGCCGATCGCCGTGTTCAATGTCGAAGGAGAGTTCCTCGCTCTTGCCGACGTCTGCACCCATGGCCAGTCCTCACTCGCCGACGGCTACATCGAGGGCGGCCAGGTCGAATGTGCCTGGCATTTCGCGAAGTTCGACCTCCGGACCGGTGCGGCGCTCACGCTGCCGGCCACCGCCCCGCTGTGCACGTACCAGGTCCGGATCGACGGCTCCGACGTCATGGTCGAGGCACCCGATGAGAACTGAAGATCGAGGTGACCGATGAACAAGCCGCGCTGCCTCATCGTCGGTGCCAGTGCCGCCGGTGTCGCCGTCGCTATTGAGCTTCGCAACAACGGATACACGGGCGCGGTCACCTTGATCGACGCCGATCCGAACCTTCCCTATGAGCGGCCGCCGTTGTCCAAGTCCGTCCTGGGCGCGGGCTCGCGCGGATTCGTTCCGATTCAACCCGCACCCATCTATCGCGACCTCGACATCGAGTTACGCCTCGGTGAGAAGGTGACGGCCGTCGATCCCGCGGCGCTCACGGTGCGTCTCGACGGAGGTGACGCCGTTCCGGTGAGCCGTCTCGTGCTCGCCACCGGACTGTCGCCCCGGCGGCTGCGAGTCGCCGGGGCCGACGCAGAAAACGTGCTCTCCCTTCGGGATGCCGCCGACGCGCGCCGGATCGCCGAAGAGCTGGCGAGCGGAGGTCCGCTCGTGATCATCGGTGCCGGTTTCATCGGGTTGGAGCTGGCGGCCGTCGCCCGGGAACGCGGTATCGACGTCACGGTGGTCGAGGCGCAGGCGCGGCCATTGACCCATGCTGTCGGCGCGGACGTCGCGTCCCTGCTGATGGAGCTGCACCGGGGTCACGGCGTCAAGCTCTTGACCGGCGCCACCGTCGCCGAGTTCGCGGGGTCGGCGGGCCGTGTCGAAGAAGTACGGCTCGCGGACGGGCGCCGCCTGCCGGCGTCCACCGTCGTCGTCGGTGTGGGAGTGGAGCCGCGCACCGAGCTGACCGTTTCGGCGCGGATTGAGGTAGATACTTTTGGTATCCCCGTGAACGAGTTCGGCCAGACGAGCCGTGCGTGGATCTACGCGACGGGCGACGTGGCCAGTCAGAATCACCCCGCATTGGCGCGCCGTGGTCGCATCGAGCACTGGGACACGGCGCAACGACACGGCGCTGCGGTCGGCGCCACGATCGCCGGGACCCCGACCCGGTATCGGGAGGCACCCTATGCCTGGTCCCATCAGTACGGCGCCACCCTGCAGATCGTGGGGCGCCCCCGCCCAGATGACGACCTCGTGCTGCGGGACGGCGCGTCGCCGGGGGAGTTCCTGGCCTTCTGGATCCGTGACGGCTATGTGGGGGCCGTCGCGGGAATGGCCGCCTCCCGTGAAGTCGGTGTGGTGAAAAGGCTGATGGCCGCACGGGTCCCCGTCGAACGCGCGCAATTGCTCGGCCGCGATCTCGATCTGCGCAGGTTTCTCAAGCAGCACCAGAACGCCGTCCGCGCGAACCCGGAATCCACATTGGCCAGTTAGGAAGGGCAAGCCGCCATGACCGAAGAGATCACCTACGACTCGACCTATCGTCTCGTCGACACCGCGGACTACCAAATCCAGGTGAACGAGGCTGGCGAGGGAGACCCGATCCTGCTGATCCACGGCTCCGGGCCCGGAGCCACGGGCTGGTCCAACTTCGAGCCGAACATCCGCGCGCTGTCGTCCTCCTACCGGTGCGTCGCGGTCACGATGCCGGGATGGGGTGACTCCAGCCCGCAGAGCGTCCAAACCGGACGCGATCAGGGCCGTGCCGTGGCGCAGCTGATGGACACGATGGGCATCGACCGCGCCGCGATCATCGGCAACTCCATGGGCGGCGCCGTCGGCATGGTGGTGGCGACCGAGCAACCCCAGCGGGTCTCCCACCTGATCACCATGGGTTCCGGGATCTGGGGCGTGAACGTGCTGTCCCCGGCCGGGTTGTCGGAGGGGATGCAGGCCCTCGTCGACACCTACGAGGATCCGTCCACCGAGAACTTCCAGCGACTGGTGAACGTCATGTGCTTCGACCCGTCGTTCGCCACCAAGGAACTCGCCGAAGAACGCTCGCGGAATGCGCTGAGCAAGCCCGAGCACCTGCGGAACTGGCTCGAGCTGATGAGGGCCGGCCTGGGTGGCACGGGCTTCGTGGAAGCGGGTCAGAAGATGGCGACGTCCACGGTGCCCACGTTGATCATCCACGGCCGTGACGACCGCACCGTGCACTACGAGATCAGCCTGCGCGCACACGCGGTCATCCCGGATTCCCGGCTGCTCATGTTCAATCGCTGCGGTCACTGGGCCCAGCTCGAACACGCCGCCGAGTTCAACGCCATCGTCAAGCACTTCCTGGAGCAGCACTGATGCCCGGTCGGCTCGCTGGACTGTCCACATTGGTCACCGGCGGCGGGTCCGGGCTCGGCCGGGCCATCGTCGAACGCTACCTCGCCGAAGGTGCGGTCGTGACGGTGCTCGAACGCTCGCCCGAAAAACTGCGCGACCTGGTCGCGTCCCATGGTGACAGCATCCGCCCCGTGCAGGGCGACGTCACTTCCGGCGAGGACAACGTCGCCGCCGTCGAAGCCGCTTTGGAGGCATTCGGAGGCCTGGACACCTTCGTCGGCAACGCCGGGCTGTGGGACTTCGGTAAGCCACTGCTCGACATGACCATGAACGACCTCGAACAAGGTTACCGCGAACTGTTCGACGTGAACGTCAAGGGTTACCTCGTGGGGGCGCGCGCGAGCGCGAAAGCGCTGACCGAGCGGTCCGGCTCGATGATCTTCACCCTCTCGAACGCGGCTCTCTTTCCCCGCGGTGGCGGCGTTCTGTACACCGCATCGAAACACGCCGGCGTCGGCGTGGTTTCCCAACTGGCCTACGAGCTCGCGCCCCACGTGCGCGTCAACGCGGTGGCGCCGGGTGGCATGGCGACCGATCTGCGGGGACCGGCGGCGATGGGGCTGGCCGATCAGTCCATAAAGGACATTCTTCCTGCCGAGGACCGGCTGAGGCAGTATTCCGCGCTGGACATCGCGCCCCGTGCCGAGGACTACGTCGACACCTACGTCCTGCTCGCGTCGCGCAACGAATCGCGGACCGTGACCGGGGCGGTGTTCGACGTCAGTACCGTCGGTACCCCTCGCCGCCCTGACGCCACTTCCTAGGAGCGCACGAATGAGCAAGCGCCGGTCGGACCGGCCTATTTCGGCGTGGGCACCGTTCGCCTACGGGGCGTTCCGGGTTCTTTTCGTCACCCAGCTCGTGGCGAACGTCGGGCGATTGATGCAGGCGGCGGGATCCGCGTGGAGTATCCAGGAACACGGCGGTTCCGCGGTGGAGGTGTCATTGGTCCAGACCGCGACGTACACGCCGCTCGTGGTGCTGGGTTTCGCCGCGGGGACCCTCGCCGACCGCGTGGATCGCCGCCTGCTGCTCGTGGCCTGCCAGGCGTGGATGGCCCTCAGTGCCACCGCCCTGTTCGTCGTGTCGCTGGCCGGTGGCTCCCAGCCGAACGTCGTCCTCGCGCTGACCTTCGCGATCGGCCTCGGCACAGCGCTGGCCGCGCCGACGTGGACGGCAATCCAGCCGGCCTTGGTGCCCCCGCATCTCGTCGGCCGGGCGATGGCGCTGAACGGGCTCACGTTCAACGTCGCGCAGGCACTCGGCCCCGCGCTGGCCGGCCTGGTCATCGCGGCCGTCGGCACCGGGTGGGTCTTCGCGATCAATGCCACCACGCTGTCCTGCACGGTGGTGACGCTCCTGGTGTGGCGGTCACCGGTCACCGCGCCGCGCCCGACGGACTCGTTCATCACCTCGTTCCGCTCCGGGATCCGGTGCATCACCACCGCGCCACAGCGTCAGATCCTGCTCCGGTACGCGGTCTTCTTCATCCCGGCGGCGTCGGTGACGGCCCTGATGCCGGTGCTCGCCGCGCATCGTCTGCACCTCACCGGTACCGGCTTCGGCGTGCTGATGGCGATGTTCGGCGCCGGCGCCGCGCTGTCCGTCGTGATCTGGCCCGCGGTCGAACGCCGCGGCGAGGAATGGGGAATGGTCCTGTCGACGGTTCTGCTGACCGCGGCGCTCATTGTTAGTGCGCTCGTGACCCAGCCGGTGGTGGTCGCGGCCGCGTTGCTGGTGGCCGGGATCGCGTACACGCTCGGCGCCACCGCGGCCGTCGTGGCCGCCCAGCGAGTGGTGGGCGAGTCGATGCGGGCGCGCGTGATGGCCGCCTACGTCGTCACGTCGGGCACGGTCGTGGCCGCGGCGAGCGCCCTGTGGGGCCTCGTGGCGAAGCTGGGGGTGGCGAAGGCGCTGGGGATCGCCGCTGTCCTGGCGGCGCTCAGTTTCCTTGCCCGGCGCCGCTTGCCCCTTCCCGACCGGGACGAGCCGGCGGTCGCGTCCGCTTTGGACTGAGCTTTCCGCGGCCCATGTTCTCCCTACCGGAACGCTTTACTCGCCTGACGAGTGCGCGGGATCACATACTACGTCGACGAGAAGGAGCGACCCATGACCGAGAGCGCGATTCCGAAACTCGACCATCCGGCCAGGACTCAGGGCGCGACACGAGGGCGGGGTCCGCTGATCGCGGTCACCGCCATCATCGGTTTCAGCGCGAGCGCGGTGATGTTCATGCTCACCCCGCTCCTGCCCGTTCTCCAGCAGGAATTCCACCTGTCGGTCGGCGACATCGCCTGGGTACTCACACTGCTGCTCATCGGTGGCGGCGTCAGCACGATTCTGCTGCCGCGGTCCGCGGATGTCCTCGGCGATCGAGGGGCGGCGACGCTCGGCACCGTACTGCTGGCCATCGGGGCGGCCATTCCGGGAATCTTCGGTACCTATCCCGCGCTCCTCGCCGGGGCGGGAATCATGGGACTGGGCACCGCGGCCAGCCAGGTCGGCGTCGGCACCTTGCGGCGGCATCTGGGCGAGGCCTCGATCCGGACCGCGGTCACCGTCACGCAGGTCGCGCAGGCGGTCGGGGCAGGCGTCGGCCTTGTCGCGGGTGGACTGTCGTTGAGTCACCTGTCGATGCAAGGATTCTTTCTCGGCGCGACCGTGGTGTACGCGGTCGTCACACTTCTCGCCTGGGTCGTCATCCCGAGCGGCGCGCGTGTCCGCAGCGCGGGGTTCGGCATCGGGAACCTGGCGGTCCTGGTCGCGTGGATCGTGGCGTTGCTGTACGGGATCAAAAGCGCGGCCGCCGACGGGATCACCGAGCCGAAGGCACTCGGGTTCGGCGCCGCGGGCCTTGCCGGCGCGGCGGTGTGGATCTTCCTGGAGTCGCGTAGCTCGTCACCGGTCTTCAAACTCGAGCTCTTGAAATCCCCGACGGTGGCGCGAACCGTACTCGCCGGATTCACCATCGGGCTGGCGATCCAATCCGTCACCTTCCTCATCCCGTTCTACGTGCAGATGTCCGCACGGTCCGGCTACGGGTTCGGCTACGACGCGCTCGACACCGGGCTGGTTCTCCTGCCCTATTCGATTCTCGGCGCGGTGGGCGGAGTCGCGGGCGGGCTGCTGATAGCTCGTACCCGCCCGCTGCTCATCGCCGGTTTTGGCGCGATCTGCCACGCCACGGCCGCGGCCGTGTTCATCACGACCATTTCCGGTGCGGGCTCCGTCGTCGTCGCGGCCTCGATCTACGGCGTCGGCGGCGGCCTGGTCGGGGTCGGTCTCTTCGGCGCGATCCAGAAATCGGTGCCACGAGAACTGGCCGGCATGGGCACGAGCATGATCGGCATCATCCTCACCATCTCCGGCGCGCTGGGCCCCGCCGTGTATTCCAGCATCCTTCAGGCGAAAAGCGTCGCGGGCCTGCCCGGCGTCCCGGCGCAAAGCCAGTTCTTCATCTGCTTCGCCGTCGCCGGGATCTGCGATCTCGTGGTCGCCGCCGTCTGCCTGACCGCGCGCCCTCGCCCGGTCCTCGCCGCCGTCGACCAGCGGTCGTCCCGCTGAGGTCACAACGCGCCGTCGGCGCGCAGGGCCTCGATCTCGTTCCCGCTCAGGCCGAGGATCTTCCCCAGCACGTATTCGGTGTCCTCGCCGTAGCTCGGTCCGGAACGGTCGAAGCGGCCGCCGATATAGGTTGGTGTGTCGGAGAAACGCACCGGGTGCTCCTTGACCGGCCAGCGGCCGATCTCGCTCTGGTCCAGTTCGACGAGCCAGCCGGCATGCGCCAATTGGGGGTCGGTCTCGTAGCGGTCCTGGGCGGTCTGGCAGACCCCCGCCGGCACACCCCGGGCCTGCAGCGCGCCCATCAGTTCGAACCCGTCGCGGTCCTGGGTGGCGGCCCCGAGCAATTCGTCGAGCGCGTCCTGATGCTCCACCCGGCCCGCGAGAGTGGCGAAGCGCTCCTCGGCGCTCCACTCGGGACGGCCGAGGACCTCGGCCAGCCCCGCCCACTGCTCGTCGGTGAACGCGGCGATCGCGATCCATCGGTCGGTTCCGGCGGTGCGATAGGCGCCGTGCGGCGCGGCCTGCTTGTACGGGGAACGGTTGCCGTAGCGCGACCACCGGCGGCCGTTGACGACGTAGTCGAGGATCGACGTTCCGGTCAGGTACAGACCAGTCTCGCCCTGCGAGGCGTCGATGTGACAGCCCTCGCCGGTGACGTCGCGACGGTAAAGCGCGGCCAGCATGGCCGTCGCCATGTTGTACGCGCCGAACCAGTCGAGATAGGAATACCCGATCCCGGCGGGCGGGAAGGGTTCGGCCAGCCCGGACATGTCGCTCAGCCCGGAGATGGCCTGCGCGCTCGGGCCGTACGTGCGGGCGCGGCCATAGGTGCCGGCCTCGCCGAGACCGCTCTGCTGGACGTAGATGATGCTCGGATTGAGTTCCTTGAGCCGCTCGTACCCCAGGCCCATCCGCTTCATCGTGCCCGGCGAGAAACCCTCGACGATCATGTCGGCGTCGCGGATCAAGTCTTCCAGCAGTGCTTTGCTCCGCGGATGCTTGAGGTTGAGCGACATGCTCAGCTTGCTCGCGTTGATCTCCATGAACGAGCCGCTGCGGTCCGGATTGTCCTCCAGGCCCTCGAACCGCGGCGTCGGCAGTGGACCGGTCGCGGCCTCACGTTCCGTCCGCCCGCCGGGCGGACAGGCACCGAGCGGGCTGAACCGCATCCGGTCGGGGCGGCTGATGTGCTCGACCTTGATCACTTCGGCGCCCATCGCACCGAGGAACCGTCCGGCGCCGGCGCTGGCGAGCATCCAGCTCAGGTCGACGACCCGGATTTCCGGCAGTGCGAACGGTTTCCCGCGCGGGCTCAGCAGCGGCTCGGCATCGGTCCGCGGCGAGGCGAACACGCGTCCGCGGGTGGCCTTGGCGCCACTCCATTCCGCGAGCACCTCGCCGGTGTGTTCTCCGACGAGCGGCGGCCGCGGTCCGCGCCGCCACGGCATCCCTTCGGTGACCCACTTTCCGCCGACGTAGAGGAACGTCTCGTCGAGTTCGGGGTGGTACACCTCGAAGAACGCGCCGCGCTGCAGCCAGTGCGGGTCGCCGGTGTTGTCCTCCGGCCGCCGGATCGGCGTCCACGGCAGGTTGCGATCCTGGGCGGCTCGCCACACGTCGCGATCGAACAGGTAGCTGCCCACCAGCCGGTCCACCTGCCGCGCCAGCTGGTCGCGCGCCTCGGCGGTGTTGCGGTGGTCCGTGGCGTATTTGGGATCCTCGAGATCGCCCTCGCACCCGAATTCCTTCAGCAGCCCCACGGTGCTGTCCCACTCGTCGCCCTGCGAGCGCACATAGGTGCGGTAGGGGAGCAGGTACCGGCCGTCCTTGGTGATCGAGATGGACGGGCTGCGCGCGGACGTGGTCGAGTGCCGGCAGGTCAGCCGGCGGTGGGTCTGGGCGAGGAACACCCAGTCCGGCAGGTCGGTTTCGGTGTTCTGGCTGACGGCCTCGTGCACGCTGGTCGACAGCGCCTGCCCGCGCCCGCTGCCGAGCCGGTGCACGAGCGCGGTCACGATCGACATCGCGGCCATCTCACCGGCGATGTAGTACGACTGCCACATCTGCGGCGCGATCGGTGGTGTCTCGTAGAAACCGGTGGGGTCGGGGTCGTAGCCGCAGTTCATCATGACCCCGCCGAGCGCGAGGTGCACGAGATCGCTGCCCGCGTAGCCCGCCCACGGCCCGGTGTCGCCGAACGGGCTGATGCGCGCGTGGATCAGCCCCGCATTGGTGGCGCGCAAGGTCTCGAAGCCGAGGCCGCGCTCGTCGAGGTAACCGAGCGGCCGGCTGTCGAGCAGCACGTCCGCGGTCGCGGCGAGCGCGGCGAACCGGTCCCGGTCCGCCGCGTCGTCGAGATCGAGGGTGATCGAGCGCTTGCCCAGGTTGTGGTGCCAGAAATAGAGGCTGCGGTCCGGGTGCGGCTCGTCGTGGTAGAAGGGCCCGTACGTGCGGGTGACCTCACCGCCCCGCGGTTCGACGCGGACGACGTCGGCGCCCAATCCCGCGAGCACCTTGCCGCAGTACTCGCCGAGTTCGTCGCCGATCTCGATGACCCGGATGCCGTCGAGGAACCCCTCGAACCCTGGCTCGGCACGCTCGTCGCTCATCCGACCTCTTTCGTCACCACATCACGCTAGTGCAAGATACGGTACCTCATATATCGTATCGGTGGGAGCGGTTCGTGCCGCGGATCTGTAAGGGAGAGATACAATGTGGAGAATTGTCCCAGCTCTCCGATTCTGCACCGGAAAGGTCGCCAGCAACGATGCCGCCTGCCACCTCGTCCGATCCGGCGGCTCCGCTCAGCCCGGCCGCCCGGCCCGACAACCTGACCTCGGTCGTCTTCGCGGCGATTCGCGACAAGATCGTCGACGCGTCGCTCCCGCCCGGCAGCTCGGTCAGCGAAGCGGGTCTCGCGGCACAGTTGCAGGTCAGCAAGACGCCGGTGCGGGAGGCGCTGCTGCAGCTGCGCTACATCGGGCTCGTCGAGCCGACCACCCGCGGGCTGCGCGTGGCACAGCCGTCTGCGGTGGCGATCCGCGACGCGTTCGAGTACCGGGCCGGGATCGAGGCCATCGCGGGCAGTTACGCGGCCATGCGGTCGAAGGCCGCGCAGCACGAACGGATCCTCGAGTTCGCGAACGCGTCGCTGCGGTCGGCGAAGGACGGGCGCTCGGCCGAATTCCTCGCCAGCGACCGGAAATTCCATCTCGCCGTCGCCTCGGCGACGGGCAACCAGGTGCTCTCGCAGGCGGTCGAGAACGCGTGCGTCCTCACGCAGGCGTTGCGGCAGCGGGACATTCATGTTGACCGCGACTTCGTGCCCGACGCGCGTGAACACGTCGGCATCGCGAAAGCCATCAAGGCCGGCGACGCCGACCTGGCGAGCGAGCGCTCGGCGGGCCACATCCAGCGCATCATGGTCCAGCTGCTCGACGCGTTCCCGGACGCCGCGGGAGCCACATCCGGCGACGGCGTCGCGTCCCCGGCACGCAAGAGCACTGGGCGCGGCCGCAAGCGCACGGCCTAGCGGCCCGCGGGCTCTCCGCGTCGATGCGGGGTGTCGCCGATGAGCGCCCCCGCCGATTTCACCCGTCCCTTGCCGCGCCCGACGGCGTTGTCCGAGCCGTTCTGGGCGGGGTGCCGGGAAGGCAAGCTGCTGGTGCAGCAGTGCGCCAATTGTCGTGCGCACGTTTTCATCCCGCGTGAGTTCTGCCCGTTCTGTCATGGCGAAACCCTTGAATGGGTGGTCGGTTCCGGGTGCGGCACCGTCGTGACCTACACCGCTGTGTGGCGTGCGCAGACCCCGGCGTTCGAAGTTCCCTATGTGGTCGCGGTCGTCAGGCTCGCGGAAGGGTACGAAATGCTCACGAACATCGTCGGCGTCCCGCCCGAAGAGGTCCGGATCGGGGCCGCCGTGCGAGTCCATTTCGTGCCGGTGACCACGGAGATCACGCTGCCGTGCTTCCGGTTGGATCCGGACGCGGAGGACGCACAGTGACGGGCCGGGAAGCCGTCATCGCCGGCGCGTTCAACACCCGCCAGGCCCGGCGGCTGGAAGGGGAGACGTCGGCGACCGTGACGCTGGCGGCGATCCGCGGTGCGCTGGCGGACGCCGGGCTGGCCGTGGCCGATATCGACGGCGTGAACATCCTGCCCGGGCTGGATTACGAGCGCGGAGCCCGGTCGTTCGGGTACGCGCTCGGCATCCAGTACTTCTGGGTCGGTCGCGGCGCCCCTGGTCCGGCCGCCGTGTACGAGGCCGCGCTGGCGATCGAGAGCGGCATGGCCGACGTGGTCGTCATCGCCGCGGGGGAGGCCGGGCTGCACACCGACCGGGCCACCGTCGCACCGTGGACCCGGCCGTCCAACGAGTTCATCGAGTGCTGGGGTCTGATGACCCCGGCCGAGTTCGCGTTGTCGGCCAAGGAATACATGGTGCGGTTCAACGTCGACCCGCTCGACGTCGCGCATGTGGCCGCGGTGATCCGGAACAACGGCGCGCGCAACCCGGAAGCGATCTACCACGGCCGTGGACCCTTTACGGCACAGGACATCCTGGACTCCCGGATGGTCGCCGACCCGTACCACCTGCTCGACTGCGCGACCACCGCGGAGGGCGGCTCGGCGCTCGTGCTGACCACGGCCGAGCGGGCGCGCGACCTGCCGGGCACGGCGATCCGCGTCCTCGGCGGGGGATCCGAGAGCTGGGGCCCCGCCTACACCCATCCGCCGACCTACGACCGGGTCGGCATGCTGGGCCGCGCGTCCGGTGACCGGGCGTTCGCGCGTGCCGGGCTCGAACGGTCCGATGTGGACGTGTTCGAGCTGTACGACAATTTTTCCTGGGAGATCATCCGGTACTTCGAGGCGTTGCGGTACTGCCCGGTCGGCGAAGGGGCCGCCTTCGTCGCCGGCGACGCCATCGAGGTCGGCGGCCGGTACCCGATCGTCACCGACGGCGGCACGATGTCGCATTCGCACACCGGGGAGTCGCAGCGCAACCAGCGGGTGGTGCAGGCGGTCCGGCAGTTGCGCGGGTCCAGTGCGGCCAACCAGGTGGCCGGCGCCGAGGTCGCGCTCGTGATGGCGCTCGGAGACATCGTCTTACTCGCCCGAAGTTGATACGCTGTACATGAGATATCGGATATGAGTCCGGCGTTTTCAGTCGGCGTGGTGAAAGGAAGGGACGAACAATGACCGCTACCGAGACCGCTACCGGCCTCCCGATGATCATCAGCGTGGATGACCACATCATCGAGCCGCCCACGCTGTTCCAGCGCTGGTTGCCCGCCAAGTACGCCGACCGTGCCCCGCGCGTCGAGCGCAAGAAGATCAGCCCCGAGTCGAAGCTGTTCACCGGGCTCGTCGAGGACCCGGACGGCATTCCCGGTGACGTGTGGCTGTTCGGCAAGTCGGCCTATGTGCTGCGGCGGCCGATCCTGGTGCTCGACGGTGTCGAGACCACCGCCGACATGCGCGGCAACGAACCCGCGACCTACGACGAGATGCACCCGGCGTGCTACGACCCGAAGGCGCGGGTCGAGGTGATGGCCTCCCAGCACGTCGAGGCATCACTGTCGTTCCCCACCTTCCCGCGGTTCTGCGGCCAGGCGCTGAGCGAGCAGACCACCGACGACCGCGAGTTCGGGCTGGCCTGCGTCGAGGCCTACAACAACTTCATGATCGACGAATGGTGTGGCGACTCGGGCGGCCGGCTCATCCCGCTTCCCGTGGTGCCGTTGTGGGACCCGAAACTGGCCGCGGCGGAGGTCCGGCGCAACGCGGCGCGCGGCGCTCGCGCGGTGGCGTTCAGCGAGATCATCGGGCACCTCGGCTACCCCTCGATCCACCACGGCAACTGGGACCCGTTCTTCCAGGCGTGTGAGGAGACCGGCACGGTCATCTGCATGCACATCGGCTCGTCGTCGAAGATGATGCCGATGCCGCCGGAAGCGCCGGACATCGTCGCGCCGACGCTGCAGTTCACCAACTCCTACGCGTCGATGGCCGACTTCATCTTCTCCGGTGTGCTGGACCGTTTCCCGCGGCTCAAGCTCGCCTATTCGGAGGGCCAGGCCGGCTGGATGCCGTACGCGATCGAGCGGATGGACCACGCGTACCTGCACCACACGTGGGGTCACGGCGAGGAGCCGATGGCCGAGCTGCCCTCGACCTACATTCGCCGCAACATGTTCGGCTGCATCTTCGCCGACCGGCACGCCATCGAGCAGTCCGCCAAGATCGGGGCGGACAACCTGATGTTCGAGGTCGACTTCCCGCACGCGGACGGGCCGTACCCGCACACGCTCGAGCACCTCGCCGGGCAGTTCGAGGGTGTCGACGCCGACACCACGTACCGGATCGTGCGCGGTAACGCGATCCGCCTGTTCGAACTGGATCTGGACCGCGCCAAAGCCTAGGGCAGGCACAGAAAAGCGGCTCGCCTCCACCGGGGGCGAGCCGCTTTTTTCTTTCAGCGCAGGACGTTCGAGAATTCCTCGAC
This sequence comes from Amycolatopsis sp. GM8, assembly GCF_021653975.1. Lineage (GTDB taxonomy): Bacteria > Actinomycetota > Actinomycetes > Mycobacteriales > Pseudonocardiaceae > Amycolatopsis_E. The sequence goes on from NZ_JAJKFK010000006.1 coordinate 417,897, forward strand.
GACATCGGTCATGGCGCCGACGAAATCGTCCAAGTCCTTCTGTTCCAAGGGAAGTGGCAGGGCGAGGTAACCGCGGCGGGCGAAGTAGAACCCGCGGGCCATCATCTCCAGGTGCAGCAGCGCCCGCTTGGCGTTGGCGGGCACCACGTCGCGGGCCCTGGCGATCGGCGTGGTCTGGAAATGCAGGCCGATGATCGACCCGATCCCGGTGGCCTGCATCGTGACGTTCCGCTCGGCGAACATCGCGTTGAGCCGTTCGCGCAGCAGGTCCCCGCGCGCGTTGTGGGCGACCGCGACCTCCGGGGTGAACACGTCCCGCAACCCGGCGGCGCCGGCCGCCATGCTGAGAGTGTTGTTGTTGAACGTTCCCGGGTGCCCGAGCGAGCCGGCCGCCGTGGGGTCGAAACGCGCCATGAGCTCACGGCGGCCGCCGAACGCGCCGAAGCTGAACCCACCGCCCACGTACTTGCCGAACGTGGTCAGATCGGGCCGGAGTTCGTACGGGCCCTGCAGCCCGCTGGGCCCGAGCCGGGACGTCATGACCTCGTCGAGGATGAACAGCGCGCCGTACTCGGCCGCGCCTTCCTGCAGTGCCGCCAGGAACTCCCGGGTCGCCGGGATGGCGCCGCCACCGCCGAGCATGGGTTCGACGAGCACGGCGGCGATATCGTCGCCGTGCTCCTCGAACAGCCGGCGCGCCTCGTCCACGTCGTTGTACTCACAGACCACGAACGGATACGGCGCGTTGATCGGTGACGCGCCGCGGAAACTGAGCACGCTGCCGTGATACCCGTTCTCGAACACCATGATCGCCGGCCGCCCCGTGACGACCCGCGCCGTGGCGATGGCCATCAGGTTGGCCTCGGTGCCGGAATTGGTGAAGCGCACCAGCTTGAGCGACGGGAACCGCTCGACGAGTAGCGCGGCCAGTTCGGCGTCGTAGGTGTTCGGGCCGCCGAGCGCGATGCCGTGATCGAGTGCCTCCCGGGCCGCGGCCATGATCACCGGGTGGGAGTGGCCGTACAGCCCGGCCGAGTACTCGCCGAGGAAATCGGTGTAGACGTGCCCGTCGAGGTCCGTCAGGTGCTTCCCCTGTCCCGACGCGAACGCGACCGGGAACGGGCTGTAGTACAGCGAAGTGCGGGTGTTGCCGCCGGGCAGCGTCTCGGCCGCTTCGTGGAAACGCGTTTCGCTGATGGGGTTTCGGGTCGTGTAGCGCTGCTGGCTGTCTTCCAGCGCCGCCGCGAGCGCGTCGTCACGGGTGTCGAGCATGCCGGTTTCTCCTTTGCGGACGCTCAGTCGAGCTCGATGTCGAGCCACCCGTGTGCGGTGACCGTGGCTCGTTCGTTGTCGCGGATGAGCACCGACGTCGTCGGCGAGTCGAAGATCGCGGCGCCCTCGATCTGGGTCCCGGGCGCGAGCGCGTCGAGCCGGTGCACCGGAACCTCCCGCCACTCGCCGAGGTACACCCGGCGCGACGAGACGGCCGCGCTCTCGCCACCGCGGCCGGCCAGCGGCTCGGCGCGCAGTTCGGGGAGCTTGCCCACGACCGTGGTGCGGGCGTTGACGATCACCACTTCCTGGCCGGGCGCGTGGTACGCGTACAGCTCGTCGTGGCGGCGGTGGAAACGCGCGACCATCTGCTCCATCAGATCGGGCGCGGCGAGGTCGACGTCGTCCACGGCCACGGTGATCTCGTAGATCTGCTCGCCGTAACGCATGTCGAGCGCGTGCCGCACCTCGATTTCGCCGGTAAACCCGGTCAGCCGCGCGAGCCCCTCCTCGGCCATCCGCCCGAGCAGCTCGCGCAATCCGTCGGCCGTGGTCGACGACGCTTCGCCGACGTGTGAGCGCACCAGCTCGTAGCGCAGGTCGGTGGCGAGCATGCCCCACGCCGACAGCACCGAGGCGACGTTGGGCACGACCACACGCTTGATTTCGAGCAGCCGCGCGACTTCGGTGACGTGCAGGCCCGCCGCGCCGCCGAAGGACACGAGGGTGAAGCGGCGCGGGTCGAGCCCGCGGCGGACCGAGACGATGCGAATGCCCTCGGCCATCGTGGTGTTCACGACCTTCGAGATGCCTTCCGCCGCCTCGATCGTGCTGGTGCCGAGCTGGTCGCCGATCGCGGCCACGGCGGCCTCCGCGGCGGCGGTGTCGAGCGCCATCCGCCCGCCGAGGAAGTTGCTCGCGTCGAGGAAGCCGAGGACGACGTTCGCGTCGGTGACCGTGGCCTGGGTGCCGCCGCGCCCGTAGCAGGCCGGGCCCGGGGTCGCCCCGGCGCTTTCCGGCCCGACGTGCAGGATGCTGCCCGCGACCCGGGCCAGCGAACCGCCGCCGGCGCCGAGGGTGTGGATGTCGAGCGTGGGCAGGGACACCTTCGCGATGCCGACCTGTTTCTCGCCGGTGAGCTGCGCGGCGCCGCCTTGCAGCAGGGCGATGTCGGTGCTGGTGCCGCCCATGTCGAAGGTGATCAGGTCGGGCTCGCCGAGGAGTTTCGCGGCGTGGGTGGCCGCGGCGATCCCGCCCGCCGGGCCGGAAAGCACCGCGCCGGCCGCGAGCCGGCTGGAGTCGGCGATGGTCGCGACGCCGCCGTGTGAGTGCATGATCATCACTTCGCCCTGGTAGCCGGCGTCGAGCAGTTTCCCGCTCAACCGGGACAGGTACGACGAGAGCACGGGCCCGACATAGGCGTTCACGACCGTGGTCCAGACCCGTTCGTATTCCTTGATCTGGGGCAGGACGTCCGACGACAGCGAGACATAGGTGTCGGGCAGTGCCGCGGCGAGCGCCCGGCCCGTTTCGGCTTCGTGCGCGGCATTGCGATAGGAGTGCAGGTAGCAGACCGCGATGGCCTCGACGCCGAGCGCCGCGGCCGCCTCCACCGCTTCGGTGATCGACTCGGCGGTCAGGGGAGTGGCGACCGTTCCGTCGTAGCGCATGCGTTCCCGCACCGCGATGCGCCGGGAGCGCGGCACGAGCGGCGTGGGTGGCGCCATCCGCACGTTGTACCGGTCGTCCTTCATGCCCTCGCGCATCTCGATGACATCGCGGTGCCCGTCGGTGGTCAGCAGCGCGACGCTGGCGCCTTTGCCTTCCAGCAACGCGTTGGTGGCGACCGTGGTGCCGTGCACGATGCGTTCGGTCTGTGCCAGCAGTTCGGCCCGCTCCACGCCGAGTTCGGCGGCGAGCGCGGTCAGCCCGTGCAGCAGGCCTTCCGACGGGTCGGCCGGGGTGGAGGAGGACTTGGCGATGATCACCCGTCCCGTCTCGTCGACCGCGGCGAGGTCGGTGAAGGTACCGCCGATGTCGATGCCGATGCGATACACGGTCATCCCTCCTGTCCGGTCACGAAGCCGTTCGCACGGTCGGCCGCGCGGGTCTGCGGATCACGGTCGGCCGGTGGTCCGTACCCGCCGCCGCCGGCGGATTCGATGAGGAACACGTCGCCGGGACCGACCGGGATGTCCACCTCTTTGGTCTTCAGCACCCGCTCGGTGTCGCCCGAGAGCAGCCGGTACCGATGTGGTTTCCCGTCCTGGCCGCCGAGCGTGCCGAACGAGGGGTGCCGGATCCCGTCGCCGGCGGTGTTCGCGACCGCGGGCGCGGTCGTTTCCATGCGCAGCCGCAGGACCGAGCCGGCACCGCCGCGATAACGACCGTCGCCGAACGAGTCGGGCCGGAACTCATGGTGTTCGAAGAACAGCGGGAACCGTGCCTCGGCGACCTCGACCGAACCGAACTTCGACGATCCCATCGCCTGTCCCTCACCCGCGGTCTCCCAGCCGTCGCCGGCGGGGGAGGCCCCGCCGCCCGGGCGCGCGTGGAACAGGTGCCAGATGAACGACCGCCCGTTGCGCGGATCGGTGCCCTTGATGGCGATCCGGAACCGGCGGCCCCAGCCCGCGATGACCCGGTCGGGACAGGCCGTGGCGAGCGCCTTGATGACGGACTCGGCGATCTCCTGCGCACAGTGGTTGGTCGCCAGCGTGACCGGCGCGGGCGGCTCGGCCCAGACGACCGTGCCGGGTTTCGCGATGACCTCGACGGCGCGGAACGTGCCCGAGTTCTTCGGCGTGCGTGGCTCGATCAGGAAGGCCAGCGCCATGTACACCGCCGACATCATGTTCGGGTACGAGGAGTTGATGAAGCCGGTGACCTGCGGGTGCGAATCGCTGAGGTCGACGGTCATCGAATCGCCGTGAATGGTGACCTCGGCCCGGATGTACACGTCCTCGGTGCCGTGGCCGTCGTCGTCCAGAACGGCCTCGCCGTGGTATGTACCGTCCTGCCAGCCGGCGATGCAGGCGCGGGTTTCCCGCTCGGCGCTGTCGAGAATCGCGTCGATCGAGTCGAGCACGGTTTCCGCGCCGTACTCGTCGAGCAGCTGGTGCACGCGCCGCTCACCGACCCGCGACGACCCGATCATCGCCCGCAGGTCGCCGAGGAAGTCGTCGGCGTGCCGGACGTTGGTGGCGATCATCCGCATGACGTCCTCGCGCACCTGCCCGGCGTCGTACAGCTTGAGCGGCGTGATCCGCAGGCCCTCCTGCCAGATCTCGGTGGCGCCCGGGTTGTAGGCGCCGTGGGTGGAACCACCGATATCGCTCTGATGCGACCGGTTGATCGACCAGAAGAGCAGCCGGTCACCGGAGAACACCGGGACGAACACGGTGAGGTCCGGCAGGTGGTTGCCGCCGTGGTAGGGGTCGTTGAGCAGGTAGACGTCGCCGGGACGTACCTGCCCCTCGAAGAACTCCGCGACCGCCGTGACCGCCCACGAGATGGAGCCCACATGGATCGGCACGTGCTCGGCCTGGGCGATCAGCCGCGCTTCGCCGTCGGTGATCGCCGTCGAGAAATCGCGGCTGGAGTTGAGGATCTGTGAATAGGCGGTCCGCAGCATCGCCTCGCCCATTTCCTGGACGATCGCCTCGAGGCGGTGGGTGACGACAGAGACCGTGACTGGATCGACCACGTTGAACTTCCTGCTCGGCTCGGACCGTGGGGGGCGCCTCGGCCGGCCTCTGATGAGGCCGCGGAGCCCGGTCATTGACGATGACGGGCGCTTGGCAAGATACGGTACCTCATATATCGTCGAACTCCCAAGCATCGCCGCGACGCGGATGTGTCACAGCGACCCGACTCTCACCGGAAGGCGTGACGATGAGCGTGATCATCACGGTGGCTCCGACCGGCCCCATCGCCTCGAAGGCCGACAACCCGGCACTGCCGACCCAGCCCGCCGAAATCGCGGACCAGGTGGCGGCCGCGTACGAGGCCGGCGCGTCGGTCGCGCACATTCACCTGCGCGACCGCGACGACCTGCCGACCGCGGACCTCGACATCGCCCGCCGGACGGTGGAGCTCATCGGGGAGCGGTGCCCGATCCTGGTCCAGCTGTCCACCGGCGTCGGCCTCACCGTCCCCTTCGAGGAGCGGGAGAAACTGGTCGAGCTGCGGCCGGCCATGGCGACCCTCAACCCGTGCACGATGTCGTTCGGGGCCGGGGAGTTCCGCAACCCGCCCGACGGGGTGCGGCGGCTCGCGGCGCGCATGCGCGAGCTCGGGGTCAAGCCGGAACTGGAGATCTACGACACCGGCCACCTCGAAGCGTGCCTGCGGCTTCAGGCCGAAGGACTGCTGGCGGACCCGCTGCAGTTCAGCATCGTGCTGGGTGTGCGCGGCGGGATGGCGGCGACGGCCGACAACCTGCTGATGATGGTCAACCGGCTGCCCCAGGGCGCGATCTGGCAGGTGATCGCCATCGGCAAGGCGAACCTGGAGCTCACCGCGATGGGACTCGCCCTCGGTGGCAACTGCCGCGCGGGTCTGGAGGACACCCTGTACCTGCGCAAGGGCGAACTGGCCGACGGCAACGTCCCGCTCGTCAGCCGTGCCCGCACGCTGGCACTGGACCTGGACCTCATGGTGGCCGACGTCGCGCAAGCCCGCGCACAGCTGCAGCTGAACTGACCCGCCCGCGCGGCGCGCCAACGCGCCCGCGCAACGGGCCAACACGCGCGCACGAGGCGCCAACACGCCCGCGTGCCGCGCCAACACACCGGCGCCGCGCGCCAACACGCCCGCGCAACGGGCCAACACGCCCGCGCAACGGGCCAACACGCCCGCGCAACGGGCCAACACGCCCGCGCAACGGGCCAACACGCCCGCAAGCCCCGGCCTGCCGGGCGTGTTTGCCTGCTGCGGCGGCGTGTTGGCTTGCTGCGTCGGCGTGTTTGCCTGCTGCGCCCAGGTCGCAGACGTCTGTCCCGAAAAAACTATAGATTCTCTTGCGTGTGCCGCGGCACGGCGGTTAAGCTCCGTTGTGCAGGCGGCACTTTTTCTTGCGGCGACGCGATCCGTCGTCGTACTCGTTGACCTGCGCCCGTAATCCGTCAGGTCGTGATCGGTCTGCCCGCGCGTCGCACGTACCGCGAGGCAGCGATCCGCCGTGCGCCGAAATCCTGATTGTCGTGCGCCTACCTGGAAGAGGAACGCCGTGAAGGTTGGCTGCTATTTCAATTTCCAGAACTACATGGACTGGGATCGTTATCTCGCGCAGAAACCGGGGCCGCCGGAGATTACGGACGCCCAGATCTACGATGAGGACCTGTATCTCGCCGACCTCGTCGAACCGCTCGGTTTCGACTCGTACTGGGCGATCGATCATTACACCTCCCCCTATGCCATGACCGGCGGCGCCCTCAATCATCTGACCTATTTCGCCGGGCGGAGTTCGACACTGGATCTGGGCACCATGGTCACGGTGCTGCCCTGGCACGAGCCCATTCACGTCGCGCACCAGATCAGCATGATCGACAACATCCTCAAGGACCGCCGGCTGACGCTGGGATTCGGCCGGGGAGCCGCGATCCGTGAGTTCGACGCCTTCGGGATCCCGATGGGGGAGTCCCGGATCCGGTACAACGAGGGCCTGGAGGTGATCAAGCGGTCCTTACAGGACGAATGGTTCTCGTTCGACGGCGAGATCTTCAAGGTCCCCAAGACCACCGTGCGCCCGATGTACCGCAACCCGGAGCGGATCCTGGAGCGCATGCGAGTGGCCTGGACCAGTCCGGAGTCCTTGCCGCCCGCGGCACACGGCGGTCTGGGCATGTTGATGACCGGTCAGAAGAGTTTCGTCGAGTACGGCGCCGATGTGCGTAACTTCAACGCGATCCGCGCCGAGCACGGCTGGAAACCCAGCCAGCCCACGGTCATCGTGCGGGTCGCGTGCTTCGAGGACGAGCAGGAGGCGTGGGAGATCATGCGCCGGTACACCCTCGAAGGCCAGCGCAGCAGCCGCGTGCACTACGAGTTCGCCGATATCGAGCGCTTCCGCAACACCAAGGGCTACGAGCAGTACGCCAAGTTGCGCGAGCACGTGCGGACCGAGGAAGAAGCCCTGGAGAGCGCGGCAAAGCCGCAGGCATGGGGCACGCCGGATCAGGTTTTCGACCGTCTACTCGAGATTCAGCGCCTGACCAGCGCCGAGGAGTTCGTGCTGAGTTTCCGGATGACCTCGATGCCGGTGGCCGACGCGGAACGGTCCATGCGGCTCTTCGCCGATCAGGTCCTGCCGCGGCTGCACGCGGCGAACGCCGCCTACAACCCGGAGGTCGGGTTGTCCGGTACCAATCCGCAGGCGATCGGTTCGGGCGTCACCCCCGCCTGATTCCTTCATCACTCCACAAAGGATTCAAGCGAAACCATGACAGCACAAGAGGACGAGAGGACCCTGCGCGCCGAGGTCCGGGCGTTTCTCGCCGAGGAACTCCCGCGGCCGCAGCGGTACGGAACCGGGCTCGTCGGCGGTCCCGGGTACATGGACTTCGCCCCGGAGTTCAGCCGGAAGCTGGCGGCCAAGGGCTGGGTCGGGATGGCGATCCCGCCGGAGTACGGCGGACAGGGACGGGGCAATCTCGACCGGTTCGTCGTCATCGAGGAGTTGCTGGCGGCAGGAGCCCCGCTGCTCGCGCATTGGGTGGCCGACCGCCAGACCGCGCCGATGCTGCTGGCGTTCGGCACCGAGGACCAGCGCCGGCGTTTCCTGCCGGTGATCGCCGCGGGCGAATGCTATATGGCGCTGGGTTTTTCGGAGTCCGAGGCGGGCTCCGACCTCGCGGCCGTCCGATGCCGGGCGACCAAAGTGGACGGTGGCTGGCAGTTGTCGGGCACCAAGATGTGGACCAGCGGCGCGCACACCAACGACTGGATCGCGGTGCTGTGCCGGACCGCCGAGTTGGACGGGGACCGGCATCAGGGCCTGTCCCTGCTGATCGCGGACCTCCACGCGCCGGGGGTCACGATCCGGCCGATCTACTTCCCGGACGGCGGGCACCGCATCAACGAGGTCTTCCTCGACGACGTGTTCGTGCCGGACGATCTCGTGCTCGGCGAACCGGGTTCGGGCTGGGACCTGATGAATTCCGAGCTCTCCCACGAGCGGGCCGGACCCGAGCGGTTCCTTGCGGTGTGGCCGTTGTTCGAGGCCTACCTCTCGCAGAGCCGCAAGAACCTCGCCGGGAACGAATCGCGGATCGGCGGAATCGGCTCCCGGTTCTGGGCGCTGCGGCAGCTGGCCCTCGCGGTCGCTCGCGGAATCGAGCAGGAGCAAGTGAGCCCGTTGAGTGTGTCGATCCTGAAGGACCTCGGCACCACCTTCCAGCAGGAAACCGTCGCGGAACTCCAGGTGATCGTCGAGCAGGACCCGGATCCTGCTTCCGGCGACGTGTTCGACGCCCTCTTGGCGCGCGCCCTGGTGATGGGACCGTCCTGGACGATCACGGGCGGGACCACCGAAGTGCTCCGCTCCGTCGCGGCCCGCGGTTTGCGCTCGGGCAGCGGCCGGGTGGCGCCTGGCCACGGCTCGTTCGAGGAAACGGTCGAACGCCTTTTCAGCGAACTCAGCGGCCCGGAGAATCGGGAGCAGGCCGAACAATCCGGCTGGGCGCCCGAGGCCTGGGATGCGGTTTCCGCCGCCGGGTTCCAATGGGTGGGGGTCTCCGAATCCGCCGGCGGTTCGGGGGGCGAGCTCGCGGACGCCGCTTCGCTCGTCCGCCTCGCGGGCCGGCACGCGGTCGGGCTTCCGTTGGCGGAGACCACGATGCTGGGCGGCTGGCTGCTCGACAAGGCGGGGCTGCGGGTTCCGGCGGGGCCGGTGACCCTCGCGCCGACGAGTTCGACCGACGATCTGGGGATCGGCCCGGGAAACACGGTGACCGGGCGACTCGAACGGGTGCCGTGGGCCGCCCGTGCGGAGCTGGTGATCGGAACGGTGTCCACATCGGACGGTCCCGCCGTGGTCGTGCTGGATCCGCGGACCGCCACGATCCGCCCCGGCGGCAACGTCGCGGGCGAGCCCAGGGAAACGCTGGTGTTCGAGCAAGTCGCGCTGTCTGGTGACCAGATAGTGCTGGTCGATCCGGATGTGCTGGCGGAGCTCGAACTGCGCGGCGGCCTCTCCAGAGCGCTGCTGATCGCGGGTGCGCTGGAGGCGGTCTGCGACCTCACTGTCGCCTATGTGAACCAGCGCGAGCAGTTCGGTCGTGAACTCATCCGGTTCCAGGCCGTGTCACAGCGGCTGGTGCAACTGGCAGCGGAGGCGGAACTGACGTCGCTCGCCGCGGTCGCTGCCGCGAGACGGCTCGGGGAGGTGGGGACGGCCGCGGCCTTCGAGGTCGCCGCGGCCAAGACGACCGCCGCCCGCGCGGCATCGGTGGTCGCCGCGCACGCGCACCAGATTCACGCCGCGATGGGGATGACCCGGGAGTACCCGCTGCACCATTTCACGCGCCGATTGTGGTCCTGGCGGCAGGAATGGGGGACCGGGGAGCACTGGGCACGGCGGGCCGGCGAGATCATGACCGCGACCCCGGTCGATCGGCTCTACCCGTTGATCACCACGGGATCGATATGACGAGAGAGCGTGCTTCGTGAGCGAAATTCGATATCGGGTCCTGAATCCCGCGACGAACGAGCTGGTGCGTGAGTATCCGACGGCCACCGACGCCGAGATCGAGGACGTGCTGGCCAATGCCCAGGCCGCATTTCTGCGTTGGCGCAAGGGAAAGCTGGCCGATCGCTCGGCGTTGCTGGGACGGGTCGCCGAATCGTATCGGGAGCGGATCGACGCGCTCGCCGAGATCATCACCCGGGAGATGGGCAAGCCCACCCGGGAGGCGCGGGGCGAGATCAAGCTTGTCGCCTCGATCTTTCGTTATTACGCCGAGAATGCCGCCGACTTGCTGGCGGACACCCACCTGAGCCCTCGGATGGGCGGATCCGCAGTGGTGCGCAAGGAGCCGATAGGCGCACTTTTGGGGATCATGCCGTGGAACTACCCGTATTATCAGGTCGCTCGTTTCGTCGCGCCGAACCTGATGGCCGGCAACCCGGTGATCATCAAGCACGCGCCCCAATGCCCGGAGTCCGCGTTGGCGATGGCGGACATTCTCCGCGACGCCCGCGCGCCCGAAGGCTTGTACGGCACCGTTTTCGCCACCAACGACCAGGTTGCCGCGATGATCGCCGACCCGCGCGTCGCGGGTGTGTCGGTGACCGGCAGCGAGCGGGCGGGCGCCGCGATCGCGGAGATCGCGGGCCGGAACCTGAAGAAATGCGTGCTCGAACTCGGCGGGTCGGATCCCTTCATCGTGCTCGACGGGGTGGATCTGGATGCCACCGTCAAAGCCGCGGTCGCGGCACGGATGGGTAACGCCGGGCAGGCGTGCAATGCGGCGAAGCGGATTATCGTCGTCGGTGATCAGTACGAGCCGTTCGTCGACCGGTTCACCACCTCGATGAGTTCGCTTCGGCCAGGCGACCCCACCGATCCGGCCGCCGGATTCGGTCCGCTCGCGTCGGAAGCGGCTGCGGAGAGCCTGCTGGACCAGGTGCGGGATGCCGTCGCCAAGGGCGCGAAGGTCCGCACCGGCGGTGACCGGGTGGACCGGCCGGGTTCGTTCGTCGAGGCGACCGTGCTCACCGGCGTCACACCGGAGATGCGTGCCTATACCGAGGAACTGTTCGGGCCGGTCGCGGTGGTCTACCGGGCCGGCGACGTGGATGCCGCGGTCGAGCTGGCGAACAGCTCGCCGTTCGGGCTCGGCGGCGTCGTCTTCGGCGACGAGGCGGAGGCCGAGGAGGTCGCGGACCGGCTCGACACCGGGATGGTGTGGATCAACAGTCCACAAGGGTCGGCCGCGGACCTCCCGTTCGGCGGGACCAAACGTTCCGGCATCGGCCGCGAACTCGGCGCGCTGGGGATCGACGAGTTCGTCAACAAGAAGCTGATCTACAGCCCGAAACCACGCTAGTTCCGGGAGCGCCGCGCCGCGTGAAGGTGATTTGAAAGGGGCGGAGCCGCTTGCGGTGGGCCGTCAGCTCATACCGCTACCCGCACCGCCACGCAAGCGACCTTCAAAACATTTTCTAGCGGGCGGCGCTCGCGACCGCGCCTGGGTAGGTGGCGAGCGCCCCGCCGTCCAACGGCACCAGGGCCGCCGTCATGTACCGGCTCGCGGGCGACGCGAGGAAGGCGACCAGGTCGGCGACATCGGTCACGGTCGCGGGGTCGGCGATCATCCGGTTGTTCCGCCGTGCTGCGTTCTTCACCGGGTCGTTGAAGGTCGCCGCCGTCTCCTCGCTGAAGATCGACCCGAGGACGATGACGTTCGACCGCACCCCGGACTCCGCGTAGTCCATCGCGATCTGGCGGCTGAGGCCTTCCAGCGCCGCTTTGGACGTGGCATAGGCGGGCGAGGACCGGTAGACCCGGTGCGCGCTGATGCTCGACACGCTGACGATCGCACCGCCGCCCGCCGCGACGAGGTGCGGGATGCCGTACTTGGCAAGGTAGAACGGCCCGTAGACATTGACCTTCATGATCCGGTCGAACACTTCGGCGGGTTCCTCGGCCACTGGGCGCTCCCCGGTGCCCCGCAGGATGTCGCTCGCCGCCGCGTTGTTCACGATGATGTCGAGCCGGCCGTACTCCGCGATGGTCGCCTCGACGGCACGGCGCACGGCCTCCTCCGAGGTCAGGTCGGTCGGCACGAACATCGCGCGGCCCCCGTTGCGGCGGGCCTCGCGGGCGATGGACTCACCGGACTCACTGCGGCCCAGCCCGACGACCGCCGCACCGTCCGCGGTGAGGCGCCGGACGAGTTCCGCGCCCATGCTCTTCGTCGCCCCGCTGACGATGGCGACCTTTCCGTCGAACGTCCCCAACGTTTGATCCTTCCGTATGGTCGTTCACGCCACGTCTACGAGGACCTTGCCGATAGCGCCCTGCTCGACGGCTTCGTGCGCGTCGTTGGTGCGGTGCAAAGGAAAGTGGTGCAGGGGAAGGCCGGCCTCAACGCCGACCGGGAGTATTCCGCCGGCCACCGCGGCGGTCACCGCTTCGACGGCCGACGATTTCGCCTTGTCGTTGATGGTGAAGACCGACACGAACTGCCATCGCGCGTTGGCCGCCATCGCGGGCCCGATCTCCACCGGGACGGGCCCCGACACCCGGCCCGAGTACACGGCGACCGTCCCGCCCGGGGCGAGCACCTCCTGGTCGAGCGCGGCATTGGCGTGCGGCGCGACCTCGACGATGATGTCGACACCGTGCGGCGCGACGTCCCGGATCAGGTTGCCGGCGTCTTCCGTCGTGTAGTTGACGACAGTGTGTGCGCCGGCCGCCGACGCCAGCGCCGCCTTGTCGGGCGTGCTGACCGTCGTGATCACGGTCGCACCACTCCAGCGGCCCAGTTGGATCGCCGCGTGGCCGACGGCTCCCGCCCCGCCCGCGACCAGGATCGTCCGGCCCGCGAGCGCGCCGGGACTCAACAGCGCCGGTCCGTTTTCCGCGCAGGTCAGGCAGCGGTGTGCGGTGATCGCCGGGACGCCGAGGCAGGCACCGGCGGCCAAGGAGACGCCGTCCGGGATTTCGACGGCGTTCGCTTCCGGCACCGCCACGAATTCCTGGGCGGTGCCACCGCATCGCTGGCGCGCGGTCTCCCACAACCAGACGCGCTGCCCGATCCGGCCGGGATCAACGCCTTCTCCCACCGCGTCGATCACCCCGCCACCGTCCTGATGCGGCACGACGGCTGCGGTTCCCGAGTACCTCTGCCGGTTCTTCCAGTCCGCGGGATTGACGCCGGAGACACCGACTCGCACCCGGACTTCGCCCGCCCGCGGCTCGGGCGCCGGGAGATCGACCTCGGTGAGGACACCGTCGCGCGTATAGACGATCGCTCGCATGCGCCTCAGATCTTCGCCAATGCGCGGACCTCGTCGAGGACTCGCAGCGTCTCGTCGGCTGTGGGAGGCGGCGCGGCATGGCTCGCCGCGGCCACGCGAAGGTAGTCCTCGGCGGAATCGTCGATATGGATCGGCGTACCCGAGTGGTTGTAGAGGGCGACCACCAGCCGCGACGCGCCCGCGGCTTCGTACGCGTCCTGAATGCGCGGCGTGGCGCCCCGGACGATGGCCGAGATCTCGATTTCCGAGGGATCCCGCCCGATCTTCTCGCACTCCACGGCGATCTGGTCCCGGGTCGTCCCGACCTCCGCGGCGGAGATGTTGGACGCGATCCAGCCGTCGCCCCACTTGGCGACCCGGCGGGCGAGGGCTTCGCCGGGCCTGCCACCGAGGACGACCGGCGGATGTGGCTGCTGCACGGGCCGCGGGTCACATCGCACGCTGGGAAAGCTCACCAGCTCACCCTCGTAGCTCGCGACTCCGTCCCGCCAAAGGCTTTTCATCGCCTCGACGGCTTCCCGCGTGTACCGGAACCGGGTGTCGAAGTCGGTGCCGAAGAGCTCGATCTCCTCTCGTGCCCATCCGGTGCCGACGCCGAAGATGACCCGACCGTGCGAGAAGTTGTCCAGCGTGCTCACGGATTTGGCCAGCAGGAGCGGATGGTGCTCGGGCACGATGCAGACGCCGAGGCCCAGCTTGATCCGGCTCGTCGCCGCGCCGATGTAGCTCAGCAGCACGAAAGGGTCCGCCATCTGGCCGTAGACGTCCGGGACGGCGCCACCGGTCATCCGGTAGGGCGTCCGGAAATCGGTGGGGAGGATGGCGTGCTCGGGGACCCAGAACGAGTCGAAGCCGCTGTCCTCCACAGCTTTCGCGATGGTCACCGGGTCGATCGTGTATCCCGTGACGTAGAACAGGACGCCAATCTTCATACCTCGCCACCTGATCCCGTTGTTGATGTGTCCGCGTGGCAGCCGGGAACCCGCACGCGGACCTTGTCGATTCTCGAATTGCCCGCCATCAGCCGCGCCAGGTCCCGTACCGGTGGGCCCGGCGCCGGGCGCGACCCGTCGTCGTGGAATTTGCGCCGTGCCCACTGCTGGGCGATCTCGCTGGTGCCGTTGCTGAGCAGGAACAGTGTCCGCCCGTCGGCACCGCCGAGGCAGCAGGCCACGGCGCGCCGCCCGGGAATCTTGATGACGTCGGTGACCGCGCCGCCGTCCTCAATGCGCCGGAAAACCCCGTCGCCTGTAGACGATGTCCACACCGCACCCTCGGCGTCCGCGGAAATTCCGTCCGCCGTGAACGGGCTCAGCTCGGCGAAGACCCGGCGGTTGTGCAGCGACCCGTCCGGTCCCCGGTCGAACTTGGTGAGTCTGCGTGCCGGGAGTTCGGCGACGACGTAGCACCCGTCGGGCGTGAGGCACGGGCCGTTCGGGGCGACCATGTCGTCGGCCACCATGCGCGCGGATCCGTCCGGCTCGACCAGGATGACGGCGCCGGTACCGGGTACCGCCGACGCCGTGCGATCGCGCAGCCCGACGGCGCCCACATACGCCCGCCCCCGCGGGTCCACGACCATGTCGTTGACGACGCCGCGCGCGAAGCGGGACAGGTCGGCGTGGACCACCACCTGCCCGGGCGCGTCGAGCCGGAGCACATTGGGGTAGTCCAGGTTCGAGATCAGGAGCCGGCCATCGGGCAGGAAACCGAGCCCCACCGGCAGTTCCGTTCCCGGGAAACGCACGATCTCCTCGGCCGCGCCGTCCTCGGTGACGGCCAGCACCCGCTGGCCGAAGACATCCGAGACCCACAGCCTCCCTTCGTGCCAGCGTGGACCTTCGGCGAAACAGAGTCCATCCAAGACCAGTCGCGTCACGCCGTGCCCACTTTCCCGCCCCGGGCCAGTGGCCGGAACAGGGAGAAGGCGCGTGGATGGATGTTCGCCCCGATCTCGGGCGCGCCCCGCCAGTAGTAGGTGCACGGGGTCCGCAGCTCCTGGACGTAGGTCAGGTCCTCTTTCGCTTCCAGGTACGGAAGCTGGTAGCCGATCGCGTCGAAGAAGCGGCCGCCACGGCTGATCTCCGGGTGTGCGGCGGCCATCGCGACCAGCTCGACGACGTTCCCGCCGATCTCACCGTCGCCCAGTCCGGCCCGGGCGTCCGCCGGGGAGACCGGCTCGGGAAACCGCCGGCCCCACACCGTGTACCAGGCGGAGTAAAGAATTTCGGGCATCCGGCTCCGGTCGTCGACCGGGGCGTAATCCGAGGTACGCGCGACGAATCGGACCCCGGCAAGCGCGGCCTGGCGCGCCCACGGGATGCGGGTCTCGATGACGAGCGGGATGTCGAACCGGCCGCGGTAGGCGGCGGGCTGGGGGAGAAGGCGCGGCAGCGAACGGAGATACTCCTCGGCGGACAACCCGAGTTCGGTGTGGTACCCGAACGTCACGTACAGCGCGGTCAGGCGCTGCCACTCACGATCGAGGTCCAGACCATCGGGCAGGCCGGCGTGCTCCGGCGTCGGACCGAGGGCGGTGCGTGGCGGCGGCGGATCGCTCAGCACGCGCCGGCCTCGCGCCGCCGTCGTCCGGGCGCCGTGGGTCGGTCCGTGGTCGTCCGCGCCGAGGTCGTAGCCGACCAGGAGGCTGCCTTCGACCGGATCGCGGTAGGCGGGGCCGCCGGGCGCCTCGGCGGACCCGTCGAACCGGGCGGAGGCGATCCGCCCGTCCACGCGCGAGTGGGACCGGATCCAGTAGCCGCGCTCGTCGAGCACGTGGCCGGTGCGGACGCGGCTGTCCTGGCTGGCGACGATGTACTGATTGAGGGTGAGCAACACCCGGCCCTCGGCGGCGATCCGTGCCATCAGCTCGGCTTCGGTGGTGTCGCAGTACGGGCAGTCCAGGCCGGCTTCGTAGTCGAACCAGCCGTAGGGATCGTCGACATTGGTCACGACGTTGTCCGCGCCCAGCGCGTAGCTGTGCATGCCGGGAAAGATCTCCGCCAGGTGGTGCCGCGCACGTTGTGTGGCGAGTTCCGCGGGCAGGTAGCCGACGCGGAATCCGTTGTCGCGCAACGATTCGAGCTCGGCCGCCGAGTACGGGCACGGCGAGACCTCGTAGCGCGCACCGATCCGGGCGCCCCGCTCGTCCCAGCTGGCCTGGTGCGCCTCGGTGAGCAGATCCGGGGTCAGGGGTTCGCTCATTGCTCGCCCTGCCGGGTCGTGTTCCACCGGTGCAGGCCGGGGAGCCTGGCCGCGAGGATCCGGGTTTCCCGGTGGGCGCGCAGGATGTGCCCCTGTCCGTGCTGGTCCTGGACGAGGCAGACGTCTCCGGGACCGAAGCGGCGGACGGCGGAGTCACCGCCGACCTCCAGTTCCAGCGCGCCTGAGGTCACGCACACGAGGTTGATGTTCGTGTCGGTGTGCCAGGTACCGGCGTGACCTGGCGAGAACACGAGGAAGGACAGGCCGTTGAGCGCCTGCGTCGCGGGCGCGTCGGCGAACAGGCGGTCGAACCGGCGGAAGTGAGCGATGCCGTCCCGGACGAACATCTCCTCCAGCAGGGGTTCTCGCGGCCCGCCGGTGGGCTCGGTGGCGGGTGGGACGGTGCCGCCGGGGGCCCATGAATCGCTCACACGTATCCCGAGGAGGCGTGTCCCGGGCGGTGTGCTGATGCAGCAGAGCGCGTCCGGGCCGGTTCCGGTGAGGAGCACGTCTCCGGGGTGGAGCCGGGCTCGTGTGTCCGATGCTTCGAGGTCGAGCCCGCCTGCGACGACGAAGATGAGGAAGCGGGAATCGGCGGCGGGACGCGGTAGGTCGGCCGGGCGGGCGAACGGGAGAACCTCGATCGCCGCCTTCGAAAGTTCGCCGGCGCGGCGTGCGTCCTCGTCCGTGGCGGCCGGACCCGCGAACGGGAGGGGTAAGGCCTCCAGACGTATCGTCCCGCGACCGTCCACGACGGTTCGGACTGTTCTCATCATGCCCGCCTTCACACTCGAGGACACCGGAATACGGGCTGATCGCCGGCGCCCGACGGGCCGAGTCTAAACGGTGCAAGGCGACCGGATCAAGAGAATCTGTAGATTTTATCGTGCCCGGCCGGTCCGCTCCACGGCACGCCGGTGTCCTCGCCGCGGCACGTCTTCATGCCATAATCGCCTCGTGTCCCAACCTGAATCGCGTGCCGACCGGGTCGCCGACGAGCTGCGTCGCGCGATCATCGCCCGGGTGTACACCCCTGGTGAGCGCTTGGCGGCGCAGGCGCTCGCGCAGCGTTTCCAGGTGAGCGAGACGCCGCTGCGCGAGGCCTTCGCCCGGCTGGCCGGAGAGGGCTGGGTCACCTACCTCCCGCAGCGCGGGGTTCGCGTCGCCGACCTTTCGATGAGTGAACTCGCCGAGGTGTACGAGCTTCGCGAGCAACTCGAACCACTCGCGGTCCGAAAGGCGACCGAGAAGCGCAGTGACGCCGGTGTGGAGTCGGTCCGGCGCGCTTTCGAGGAAATGACCCGCGCGGCGGCCAGTGAGTCCAGGAAGCCCACCGACGACACGCATTCCGCGTACGAGGTCGCGCACGATCGCTTTCACCGCACCCTCGTGGCCGAATGCGACTCGGCGATCCTGTTGCGCTTCACCACGATTCTCATGGACCAGTCGACCCGCTATCGCAGGCTGTCCCTGCCGGTGCGGAAACGCTCCATCTTGCAGGGCGAGCACCAGCGGATCCGGGACGCCGTGCTCGCCGGTGACCCGGAGGAGGCGGCCAAGGCGTCGCTGGACCACATGCACAACACGAAATTCGCGATCATCGACTGGCTCGCGACGCCGAGCGCGCAGGAACTCGCTCCCGAGAACGACGGCTGACCGGCGGTCCTAGCGGTATGCGGTGAGGGTGCGGTACCGCATAGGGATGCCTTGGCGCACGACGTTGGCGTCGAGGAGCGCCGTGATCTCCTCCTCGCTGAAGCCCGCTTCGCGGAGGACGTCCGTGCTGTGTTCGCCGACTCCGGGTGGCGTGAGGACACGATCGTGCTGTGAGCGCGAAAAACGTGTGTAGCGTCCGGGCACGAAGATGTGCTTGCCATCCGCTGTGTCCATCGGATCGAAAACGTTCAGCGCCTTGTACTCCGGGTCCTCGATCAGTTCCCGCTGGCGCCTCGCCGGCACAGCGGGTATCCCGGCCGCGTCGAGCTTGCTGATGGCCTCGTCGCGGGTGAGGGCAAGGAAGCTCGCCGTCAGTCGAATTCCGAGGTCGTCATTGCTCGCGTGATTCCCGTCGAGGATTCCCGCGCCGATGAGCGCGTCCTCTCTTGTCTGGATGCGGATCCAGCCGTCCTTCGTCTCGTAGAAACAATCGGCCGGGCCGGGGCCACGGAAGTCGCGACCACCGACACCGGCCGGAGTCCTGCCTTCCATCCGGATGATTTCCTCGCACTGGGAATAGGTCGACGTCCCGGCGAGGCTCAGCCACACGCGCTGCCCGCGTCCGCCCCGGAGGCGGTGGAAGAGAGCGAGCAGCGACCCGAGCACGGACAGCGCGGCCGATTCGACGTCGTTGATCCCGACGATCCCCATCACCGGCTCGCTGTCGCCGCCCTGCGCGGTCATCATTCCGCTCAATGCCTGCAGCAGTGGATCGAACGCGGGCTGCGCGGAAAACGCGTGACCCTCGCCGTAGCCGGTGATCGACAGGGAAATGATGTCGGGATTGACCTCGCGCAAATGCTCGTAGTCGATCTTCAACCGGGCGAGCACCCCGGCGCGATAGTTGTCGACCACGACATCCGCCGTCTCGGCGAGCCGCAGGAAGGCCGCGTGACCATCCGGCGACTTCAGATCGATGGCGATACAGCGCTGACCACGGATATAGGGCATGCCGCGGTGGCGGAAGTCGTCGCCCGCGGGAATCTCCACCTTGATCACATCGGCGCCGAGGTCGGCGAGCAGGGTGCCGGTGAACGGGCCGGCGAGGACCGTGCCGAGATCCAGCACGCGGACACCGGCGAGCGGGCCTGAGCCCGAAACGGCGTCGAGGCGCCGGGCAGGCTCCGGACGCGGGGCCCAATGCTCGACGGACTCGGTGTGCTCGCCCAATCTCGGCGCGGGGCGGCGAATGTCGGCCGGGGTCCCGGTCAGGTTCACCGGGCTCGCCGGCATCACGACTCGCCCTCGTTCGGGATCGTCGATCTCGAGGCGCGCGCCGATCGGGCCCAGCAACGGGGAGTCGAACCAGTCGTCGCGTTCGAGCAGCGGGCCGACCGGAACATCGGCTTTTCCCAGTGCGTCAAGCCATTCCGCGCTCGTGCGGGTCGCGAACCGATTGGCGAGGCGCCGGCGGATCCAGGTCCGGTTGACCGGGAGCCGGAAGGTTTCCAGATCGTCGCCGACCCGCTCGTCGGCCAGGATGTCCGTGAGGCCAAGGACTTCGAGCGCCTGCCGCTGGAATTTCGAGGTGAGGGTGGCGAGGAGGATCCAGCGGCCGTCCGCGCATTGATAGCGCGTGTACATCGGGTTCAGTCCGCCCGGCCCGTAATTCGCGGGGACTTCGGGGACCGACGGGTCGATCAGATAGGCATAGGCCACCATCGTCGCGTGCAGCCCGCCCGCCGTGACGAGCTGGCCCTCGCCGGACGTGTGCCGCTCGATGAGGGCCGCTGTCGCCGCCGCGGCGGCCCACGCGCCCTGAAGATAAAGCACCCAGGGAAACGCGTTGTCCACCGGAGTGCCGTCGAATGAGCTTTGCCGGAAGCACATTCCGGACAGTGCCCAGACGAGTCCCGCCGATTCGCCGTCCCCGGCCCAGCGATGATCGCGGAGAAAGGCCGGAAGATGCAGGTGGACCAAACCCGGGTTGCCGGCGCGCGCCCGCTCGGGCGCCCTGATCCGGGCGAACGGCCCTTCCGTCCCGGAGGTCACGAGAACATCCGCGCACCCGATGAACTCTTCGAGACGGGCGCGATCCTCTGCGTCGGCCGGGTCGATCACCACGCTGCGCTTGTTGCGGTTCCACATGGCGAAGCCGGGCCTGCTCCGGTCCGGGTCGCCCGCGGGAGGCTCGATCTTGAGGACGTCCGCGCCGAAGTCGGCCAGGTGCATCGCCGCGATCGGGCCGGCGATGCCGGAAGTCAGGTCGAGGACGCGGATACCGTCGAGTGGCCGGGACTGTCGCGGGTTGCCGGCCGGGTCGCTCATGGGTCGTACCCCTCCCTCGGTTGCCGCTCGTGTGAGGCGACGCTAACAGCGACCGTGGCGAAAGTCTATAGATTTTGTTGCGGGCTGGACCGAGGGCCGATACGCTCCGATCCGGTGCCGCTTCGGGAATGTTTCGGAGGATTGAGCAAAGTGACTCTCGACTATGGGCTCGCGGGCAAGCACGCAGTGGTTGTAGGTGCGGGACTGGGCATCGGACGGGACTGCGCGATGACGCTCGCGTCGGCGGGTGCCGCCGTGATGTGTGTGGACATCGACGAGCAGCGGGCGGCCGAGGTCGCGCGGGCTGTCACCGAGTCCGGCGGGAAGGCCGCGAGTTTCGTCGGCGACGTGACGGTACGGGCCAATGTCGAGGCCTTGCGGGACGAAACCGATTCGGTCTTCGGTGGTGCGGACGTGGTGATCGACATCGTCGGGCTTGCCTTCAATTTCGGCATCCTGGAGATCTCCGACGAGGACTGGGACCGTAACTTCCGGCTCAACCTGGTGCAGAACTTTCTGGTGACGCAGGTGTTCGCGAGGTACCTGCGTGAGCGGGAAATCGCGGGGTCCATTGTGCACATCGGCTCCGCCACGGGATTCCTGCCGCATATCGGAAGCGTGGCTTACAGCGCCGCGAAAGCGGGGCTCAACTCCCTTATCCAGTCCAGCGCGGTCGAGCTCGCGCCCTACTCGATCCGCGTGAACGGCGTGGCTCCCGGTGTGGTCGACACCCCTCGGCGGCGTGCGGAGTTCACGGATGCCAGCGTCACCGCGTCACTGAAGAACGTGCCGATGCGGCGATTCGCGACGACGCAGGAGATCGCCAATACGGCGGTGTTCCTCTCGTCGGGGCTCGCGAGCTACATCAGTGGCCAGATCTATCTCGTCGACGGCGGCGCGATGGCGGTCGGCCCGTTTCCCAGCGCGTTGCCGGAAACACGCGCGGTGTGATCACGCGTTTCCCGTTTGGTAGCGCGGCGATTGGATCGGCACGACGTATTTCCCGCCCGCTTCCTGCCCGATCTCCGGAACCTTCGTCACGGCGATCATGCCGGGCACGCCGAACGGGACCAGGGACTGGGGGAGTGTGTTCGCGATGTTGATGATCGCGAGGTCCTTCCCGGCGTTCTCGCCCGATGGCAGGACTCGGACACACATCGCCAGGTCGGTGGCCAGGAACAGGCCGGAGGCGATACCCAGCAGGCCGGCTGCCGCGAACACGATCGCCACCGACGGCGCGAGCGCCTGGACGACGAGTCCCAGTGTGAAGATCCCGCCTGCGGCCATGATGAACGGCTTCTGCCGGCGGACCGTGTCCGAGATGTAGCCGAACACCACCGCGACCAGCGCGGTGAGGCTGATGGTGATGTTGTAGGTGCTGCTGGCCAGCGCGCAGGTGAGGAGGAACCGGGCCAGCCAGGCCCAGCCGAACGCCGGATACTTGCGCGGATTGAGCCAGAACGTCTGGGCAATCCCCTTCAAGCCGAGTTTCTCCTGGCGGCGCACCGCAGGCCGGTCGCGCAGCAGGGCGATGGCGATCAGGGCCAGCACGACCGAGACCGCGGCGATGACGAACCATTGCGCCGACCCGCCAGCGGGGAGGGTATTGGCCAGCGCGATCCCGCCCAGAGGTCCCACGGTGATCCCGATGCCGACCAGGCCGGAGACGCCACCACGCCGGTGCGCGGGCACCTGGTCCGCGATCGTGGCTTGCGTTGCCGCGTACTGGAAGTTGAACACCGCGGCGACGAGGCACCAGACCACCGCCACCTGCCACACCGAGGTGGCGAAGCCGATGACGACAAGACCCGCCGCGCCTCCCAGGGCACCAGTGAGGATCCACGTCCGCCTGCGACCGAAACGCGCGCGGGTGAGGTCGCTCAGGCGTCCCGCGATCGGATTCGCGACCAGACCGAAGAGAGCGCCGGCGCCGGAGATCAGGCCGAAGGTCGTGGTGGCCTCGGCCGGGGTCGTCGCCATCGCGCTCAGCTGATGGGTGGTCGCGGTCCGCACGCGATGGTTGTCTACTTAGGACTTTCGAGGCGTGGCAGTAAACGCAGCTGCACCATGGCCGCGAAGCGGTCGCTGGGGTCGTCGAGATCGATGCCGCCTACCTCGGCGACCCGGCGCAAGCGGTAGCGGAAGGTGCTCGGGTGCACGTAGGCGGCGGCTGACGCGGCACCGATGTCGCCGAATGAATCGAGCCAGCAGCGCAGCGTGTGGACGAGCTGGGAGTGGTGTTTGGTGTCGTAGGCCAGCAATCGCGCGATCGGCCCGGTCGCGACGTCGCCACGCGCCGCGGAAAGGTCGGCCAGTTCGAGCATCAACGCGTCGGTGTGCGCGTCTTCGGCGGTGATCACCCGCTTCGCGCCATGGTTGGTGCGCAACACACGCAGCGCCCGGTCGGCCCCGTCGCGGGACGCGCGCAGGCCCGAGCCGTCGACGGCCAGCGGGCCGACGCCGATCGCGGCGGTGACCCGGCTGCCGGTGCGTTCCAGGAAGGCCGACGCGACCCGCACCGAGCGTTCGCGGTCATCGCCGTGGTTCCCCGGCATCGGGACGATCCCGTACGCGACATCGCCGACGAGCGCGACCGCCGACCGGGGCTGGACGGCGCTCAGGTGCATGGCCAATGCGTCGGCGACGCGCTGGCGTTCCGCGGCGAGCCGCAGGTCGTCGTCGGGGGCCTCCAGCAACCCCATGGCGAGCACGACGGTGGGCTGCCCCAGCAGGCCGAGGCGCGCGATGGCTTCCGGTGCGCCGGAGCCGCCTTCGAGCGCGGTGCTCACCAGATCGGCCCGTAACCGGCGTTCGACATCCGCCCCCGCGCGCAGCCGGAGCATGTGCAGCGCAACGATCTTCGCGGCGTCCACGAGCGCCGCGGTGCGTTCTTCGCTGAGCTCGTGCCCGACCGCGGCCCAGATCGAGCCGAGCACCTCATCGCCGGCGCGGACCGCGACCGCCACGCGCGGTACGGCGAAGTTCTCGTCGTCGCCGTCCGGGTGGACGTAAACCAGCCCCTGGCCCCGGTAAAGGCGCTCGAAGACACCTTGCTTCCCCAGCCGGCGGGTGAACCGTTCGGGCACCTGGCGGCCGAGAACTGTTTCGACCCGCGACGGATCGGCCTCGTCCTGGCGGCCGGAGAACGCGAGCACGTGCGAGTCGCGGTCCTCGATGGTGACCGGCGCGTCCAGCAGCGCGGCGACCGCGTTGGCGAGCGCGAACAGGTCGCCGGACGGTATCCCGCCGAGCGTCTGCGGCGAGACGTCGCCGACGTCGCCCTCGGCGAGCAGCGTGCGGAGCATGGCCGCCAGCTGCGCCCACGACGCCCCGTTGGCCAGCCCGATCAGCGCGACACCGGTGGAGTTGGCCGCTCGCACCAATTGCGCCGACGCGGAAACCGGCGAGCGCACGACGAGCGCGGCGGCCCCGCGTTCGCCCACGGTGCGCAGCAGCGCGACGATCTCGCCGGGTTCGCGCACGCCGACCCCGAGGACCACCGCGTTGGCCGGGAACTCGGCGTCGTCGTGCGGGTCGTGGATCACCACACCGCCGAGCCGCCGCCGCGTGTCCGGCCCCATGACGACCGGCTCGAGGAGCACGTCCCCGAGGGCTTCGAGGACGCGGCCCAGGCTCGTGTGCGGCTTGCTCGGCACCGGTGTCAGCACTTCCCGAAGGTAGATCCGGCCTCCCTCGAACCAGCTGGTTCGATCCGACCAAATCTACCCCCGGAATTCGCACCGAGCTACGAACCGAGCCACACCTTCGCGGTGGTCACCTCGTCGAGCAGTTCCGGAATCGGCGCCACGCCGAGGCCCGGCCCGGTGGGCACCGGCAGGTGCCCGCCGGACAGGACGAACGGCTCAGTGATGTCGGTCCGGTAGAACCGGTCCGACGCTGACGTGTCCCCGGGGAGCGTGAAGCCCGGCAGCGAGGCCAGCGCGACGTTCGCCGCGCGGCCGAGGCCGGTCTCGATCATCCCGCCGCACCACACCGGGATCGCGTGCGCCGCGCACACGTCGTGCACCCGCCGCGCTTCCAGGTAGCCGCCGACGCGCCCCGGTTTGATGTTCACGATCCCGACCGCGCCGAGCTTGATGGCGTCCGCCGCCGCGCGCGCCGACACGATCGACTCGTCGAGGCAGATCGGCGTCCGGATCCGGCGCGCCAGTTCGGCGTGGCCGAGGACGTCTTCCTCTTCCAGCGGCTGTTCGATCAGCAGCAGGCCGAACGGGTCGAGGCGCGCCAGGTGCGGCGCGTCGCCCAGGGTGTAGGCGGTGTTGGCGTCCACCTGCAGCAGCACGCCGTCGCCGAAACGCTCGCGGACCGCGCGCACCGGCTCGACGTCCCAGCCCGGTTCGATCTTCAGCTTGATCCGCACGTAGCCCTCGTCGAGGTACCCGCCGACGACGTCGAGCAGCTGCGGGATCGTGTCCATGATCCCGACCGAGACGCCGCACGGAACGGTGTCCCGCACCGACCCCAGCTCGGCCGCGAACGAGCGGTCGCTCGCCCGAAGCTCGGCGTCGAGCACCGCCATCTCCAGTGCGCCCTTGGCCATCCGGTGGCCCTTGAACCTGGCCAGCAACGACGTCACCTTTGCCGCTGTCACGTCCTGCGCGGCCAGCAGCGCGGGTATCAGGTAGTGGCGCAGGATGTGCTCGGCGCCGTCGTTGTACTCCGACGAGTACAGCGGGCCGGGCATCGTCACGCACTCGCCCCAGCCCTCGCCCGCGGGCGTGACGGCCCGCAGCAGCAGGAGTTCGCGCTCGGCCTGCGTGCCGAACGAAGTCCGGAACGGGGCGACGAGCGGCATCCGCACCCGCCGCAGTTCCACACCGCTGAGTTTCACTGCTCCTCCTGGGAAATCACGTAGAAACCGGCCCGGTCGAAACCGGTCACCCGGCCCCCGGCGGCCATCAGCCCGCCGAGTGCTTCGCGCAGCGCGGCCCGCCACGCGGCGGCCTTGCCGGGGTCGGTGCCGCGCAGGCTTTCGATGTCCGGCGGGACGGCGACGAGCACCACCGGGGCGGCCGCCGGGCCCGTCGCCGGACCGCCGTCGGCGGCCACCGAGAGCGCCAGCGCGGCTCCTTGCCCGAGCAGGGCCTTCGCGTCGGTCGGGACGGGCTCGCCGGACGCGGCGGTCCGCACCGCCGCACTGGTCAGGTCCCACGACATCAGCAGCCGGTCGGTGTCGTCCGAACCGTTGATGCCGTCCTCGATCCGCCCGTAGAAGTCGCGCTGGTATCCCACGGGGAGCGCACCGAGTTTGCCGAGATTGAAATAGGCGTTGCGGCACACCAGCGGGTCGAACGTCCAGTCGATCGCCGGCACGTCCCGCGCCAAGGTCCAGCCGCGCTGGTGCAGTTTCATGGCGTACCCGATTCCGCGGCCCGCGCCGGCCTCGGCGACGCCGGCGATGTGACTGTGCAGACCGCCTTTTCCGGGGTCGCCGAAAAAGCCGACGCACGCACCGAGGATTTCGCCGCCGGCAAACGCGCCGGCGACGTAGTTCCCGGCCATCGACAGCGCGCGCAGCAGCTCCGTGGTGATCGGCCGGGTGCCCGGCGCCGCCCGCCAGACCGTCCCGAAGAGCCCACTGACCGCGCCCAGTTCGTCGATCTCGGTGATCTCTCGTACTTCGACCCCCGACGCCGCGGCCGCCGCCCGCGCCGCGGCGATCGCCTCGTCGCGGGTCTCCAGATTCGTCACGGAACGATCCCTTCCCGGTTTCCCTTCGTCAGCACGTTTTCCACCAGCGCGGCCAGCAATGCGGTCCGGCGCGGCAGTTCTTCGACGAGGACATGTTCGTGATCCGCGTGGGCGCCGTCGCCGACCGCGCCCAGACCGTCGAGTGTCGGCACGCCCAGGCCGGCGGTGAAATTGCCGTCCGACGCGCCGCCGACGGCCGCCTCGATCAACTCCGGCAACCCCAGTTCCGCGGCCAATTCCCGCGCCAGCCCGAACAAGCCCGCCGAGGAACTGGCTTCCAGCGGCGGACGGTTGATCCCGCCGCCGACCGTCACCCGCGCGTCCGCGAGCACCGGCCGCAACGCGCGGACTGCCCGATCGACGCGGAGCTGTTCTTCTTCGTCCCAGACCCGCACGTCGACCTCGACGACACCCGCCGCGGGCACGGTATTGACCGTGGTGCCGGCGGAAAGCACCGCCG
The DNA here is from genome assembly GCF_021653975.1 of Amycolatopsis sp. GM8. GTDB lineage: Bacteria > Actinomycetota > Actinomycetes > Mycobacteriales > Pseudonocardiaceae > Amycolatopsis_E. Next base: position 444,514 of record NZ_JAJKFK010000006.1, read on the forward strand.
GCACCACGCTGGTCCCGCGGCCGGGATCGGCCAGTGCGGCGAGCGCGAGCACCTGGTGCGCGATGTCGATCCCCGCGTTGATCCCCTTCTCCGGTTCGAGCCCGGCGTGCGCGGCGCGGCCGGTCACCTCGATCCGGTACCGGGAAACGCCTTTGCGCCGCGTCTTGAGCGCGCCACCGTCCCCCGACGCCTCCAGCACGAACGCCGCCGCGCAACCGCGCGCCTCGTCCTCGATCAGCCCTCGCGACGACGGCGAGCCGATCTCCTCGTCACCAGTGACCAAAATGGACACTCCGGTCCGGTCCGGCAGCGAAGCCGCGACGTGCAGCGCCATCACGACGCCGGCCTTCATGTCGAAGCAACCCGGCCCGCGCAGGACGCCGTCCCGCACCGAAAACGGGTGCGTCGCAAGGGAACCCAGCGGCCAGACGGTGTCGTGATGGCCGAGCAGCAGCACCCGCGGCGGGCCGTCGCCGAACCGCCAGCGCAGATGCGTCCGGCCGTCGAGGACGATTCGCTCCGGTGCCACGCCGAGCAACGCCGTGCCGACGCCGGTCAGCACGTCGGCGCTGTGCGCCACCGCGTCGAGGTCGGACGACGGGGATTCGCAGCACACCAGCGTTTCGATGTCGGCGAGCAGAGCGCCCAGGCTGAATCCGGTCATCGCGGCTCACCGCGCAGCGGCCGGCCGGGGAACGCGTCGGTGAGCAGCCCGCCGTCGCGGACCACCGGGGTGCCCGCGACGAACAGGTGCCGGACGCCGACTGCGGGCCGGACCGGATCGAAGTACGTGGCGGCGTCGGTGATGGTGGCCGGGTCGAGGACGACGATGTCCGCATCCGCGCCGACATCGAGCCGGCCCTTTGTCCGCGCGCCCGGCGCGACTTCGTCGAGCACCCGCGCCGGCAGGTAGGAGCAGCGCCGGAACGCCTCCAGCCAGGTCCAAACCCCGGTCTCGCGCACCATCAGCCGCAGCGATTTGGAGAACGTGCCCGCCGTGCGCGGGTGTGTCGCGCCGCCCGGGGGCAGCGGCCATTCGGTCGACTCGATGCCGTTGTCGCGCCAGTAAACCGGCATGGCGTCGCTCGCGACGATCGAGTCCGGGAAGGCGAGCGACCGGTGCAGCATCGCGCGTTCCGCCGGGTTGTCCTCGTCGAGGAATTCGAGGATGCAGGGCGCGCCAGGGTTCTCGGCGCGGACCTGCAGCAGCCGCGCCTCGTCGGCGATCCGTTCGCCGGTCTCCAGCATCAGCACGCTGCTCGGGCCGAGCCCCTTCAGCCTCAGCCGCTCGGGAGACAGGAAGGCCGCGCCGATGCCGGTGCTGCCCGCGCCGTACGGATACGCCTCCACCGTCACCCGCGACCCGTCGGCACGACTCCGCTCCAGCGCGGTGAGCACGCGGTCGATGTGGTGCCCGGACGTGCTGTTGACGTGACAGTGGTGCATCGCGGCCCCGGTCTCGGCCGCGACGATCGCGATCTCCCGCGACCCGTCGACCGGGGTCGCCGGATCCATCTCGACCAGCTCGCGGACGTGCGTGTAGGTGGGCGCTCCGGCCTGCTTGGCGAGCTTCGCCAGCGCCAGGAACTCGGCCGGATCCGTGGCCGGGGCGTACCCGAGCAGCACGCCGACGCCGAGCGCACCCGCCGCCAGCTCACCCTCCACAAGGGACAGCCAGGCGGCCAGTTCGGCCTTCGACGAGGACCGCTGCCAAGCCGGATTGCCCAGCACCGCGAGTCCGGTGTGGATGTTCGCGTCCGGCTCGATCCCGGCGAGCACCTTGGCCCGCGCGGAACCCCACGATGCCGAGAAGCCGTAGTGCAGCGGGCGTCCCGCCGCGGCCGCCTCGGCGTAGGCCCGTTCGATGGGCATCAGCCCGGCTTCCAGATCGAGCGCCGTCGTGACGCCGTCCATCGCCTGCAGCCGCTGGCCCGCGATGGAGTGCACGTGGCTGTGCAGATCGATGAACCCGGGCCCCACGACGCACCCGGTGACATCGATTTCGACCTGGTCATCGGCGGTCGGCAGCCCCGGTCCGACGGCGGCCACCTCGCCGCCGGACACCAGCACGTCCGCCGTGCCGTCGAAACCCGTGGCCGGGTCGATGACGCGACCGCCCCGCAACAGTGTTCGCATGCTGGCGACCCTAGGAGGTTTGCCGGCCGGTTCGTTCGTCCCGCCTGACGAATCCGGGGCGGAAGATCCATGCGAGCACACGAAACGGCGTGAACTAGAAATTCCAGGGATGGCTCTTGACAGCGAACTTGAAATACGTCTTACTTTTCTGAACGCCGGCCCGGAGAACTTCAGGGAGCACGAGATGGTGCAACGAGAGTCGCGGAAGGATCAGCAGCGGGGGCGGAAGGGGCAGCAGCGAGGGCTGCAACGCAACTTGTCCGTATGGGCCGCGCTCGGGCTCTCGGTCGCACTCCTGGGGCCGAGCATGGCCGTCAACATCAACCCGCAGGCGCCCGCGGGCAAGGTGGGCCCCGCGGTCCCGCTCGTGTTCGTGCTGTCGATGGTCGGTGTGCTCCTGGTCGCGCACGCGTTCGCGCGGCTGTCGCAGCACATCGCCAACGCGGGTTCCGTGTACGGCTTCATCGGCGCGACGATCGGACCCCGCAGCGGCTTCGTCGGAGGGTGGCTGCTGCTCGGGACCTACGTGGCGTTCGCGATGTGCACGGCCTCCGGTGCCGCCCTGTTCTTCGGAGATTTCCTGAAGACGGCCCTGAACTTCGATATTCGCTGGGAGTTCGTGATCATCCCGGTGCTCTTGGTCGTGGGCTTCCTCGCGTTGCGACCGGCGAGAGCCGCGACCAAAGTGCTCCTCGTCGTCGAGTTCGTGACGATCGGCCTCATCCTGACCGTCGCCATCGTCGTTTTCGCGAAGGTGATCGGCGGGAGTGGGCCCGCTAGCGGGGCTCACGTCAGTGCGTTGTTCACGCTTCCCGACGGCGTGGGCGGGTCGGCGCTCTTCGCCGCGATGATCTTCGGATTCCTTTCCTTCGCCGGTTTCGAAGCCGCCTCCACCTTGGGCGAAGAGACCCGGAACCCGAAGCGGGACATCCCGGTCGCGATCGTCGGAACGGTGATCGTCGCCGGCATCTTCTTCGCCGTCGTCACCAGCGCGGAGGTCCTGGGATTCGGGACCGGCCCGGACGGAACCGCGGCGTTCACCGCGTCGCCATCGCTGGTCGGGGATCTGGCCAGCCGGTACCTGGGCGGTCCCGTGGGCGACCTGGTGACCCTCGGGGCCGCGTTCAGTGCGTTCGGCTCGTCGATCGCGTGCACCGTCGGCGCGTCGCGGCTCCTGTTCGCCATGGGGCGGGACGGTTTCATCACCGAAAAACTGGGCAGCGCCGACAAGTCGGGTGTGCCACGGGTCGCCGTGGGAAGCATCCTCGCGGTCGTGGTGCTGGCGCTCGTCGCAATGCGGCTTTTCGCCACCTCCGCTGTGGTCGACGTGTTCTTCTGGACCGCGACCATCGGAGCGCTGCTGCTTCTCGTCGCCTATCTGCTGTGCCTGGCGGGCGCTTCGGCTTTCATCGGCCGGAGGAGGTCCGGCTCGATTTCCCGGGCCGAGATCGCGATCCCGATCGCCGGCATCGCCGTCGTGGGCTACGTGCTCTACCGCAATGTGTGGCCGGTGCCGGACCCCCCGTACAACACTTTCCCGTACCTCGTCGCGGCCTGGCTGGCGATCGGAGTCGCGCTGGTGGTGGCGACTCCCGGACTGGCCCAGCGCATCGGCGCGCGGCTGTCCGCCGAACGCTGACCCGCGTCAGGACGTGGCGGCGATCAACGCGTGCATCATGGTCTCCGCCACGCGGCGGACGTCGGCGTCGGTGGGCAGGAACGTCGGCGTGTGCAGGCTCGATCGCGCTTCGGTGCCGATGAACAGCATGGACGACGGCATCGACTCGACGTAGTGCGAGAAGTCGTCCGACCCGGCCGACCGGAAGCGGGTCGTGGTCGCGATGCCGTTGTCCCGCAAGTGATCGGCGATCTTCGTGGTCAGATCCTCGTCGTTGACGAGCACCGGATCACCGCGGTGGATCTCGACGTTCGCCTCGCACCCGTGCGCGTGCGCGATGTCGACCGAGATGTCGTTCAGCCGCTCGAGCACCGTCTCACGCGCGGTGGGGGACAGGGCCCGCACGGTTCCGCGCGCTTCGGCGGTACCTGGAACCGTGTTGGCCGCATGACCGGCCTGCAGCATGGAAACGCCCAGCACGACCGGCTCCATGGGGTCGACGGAGCGCGACGCGATCGACTGCAGCGCCATGACAACGTTGGCGAGGGTGACGACCGGGTCGTGGGTGCGATGTGGGTACGCCGAGTGCCCTGATTTGCCACTCACCACGATGCTGAACTCGTCGGAGGAGGCGTTGACCGGTCCCGGCACGCACGCCACCACACCAGAATCGACGACCGGCTGGACGTGTACGCCGATCATGCTCGGACAGTCCAGCTGCCGCAGGAGTCCCGAGCTGATGATGTCGCGGGCGCCGGACGGGTAGGTCTCCTCGCGCGGCTGGAACACGGCGAGCAGCGGCGGGCCCGACGGCGTCGCGGCGACTGCGCGGAGCACGGCCCACAATGCCGCGCTGTGCACGTCGTGCCCGCACGCGTGCATGACACCCGGGCGCTGGGACGCCCACGGGCTGCCGGTGTCCTCTTCGACCGGCAACGCGTCCAGCTCGGCCCGGATACCGACCGGCGATCCCGGGCCACCGGCCCGGATTAGCGCGCCCGCGTCGGCGACGGGGTGGATCTCGACGTGGTCGGGTAGCAGGCTCGTGATGAGCTTCATCGTCGTGTGCTCGTCGCCCGCCACGCGCGGATCGGCGTGGATCTGGCGCCGCAGCTCCAGCGCACGGGGCAGTTCGACGGCGAGAGCTGCGAACAGCGCCGTCCGGAGACCGCTCATGACGTGAGTCCGTAGACACGTATGGCGTTCTCGCGCCCGATCATGGTCGCGACGCGGATGGCGTCGGCGGATGACCACTCACCCTCGTCGACCCACGCACCCAGGACCTTCGCCATGCCGCGCCGCCACAGCCGTGCGCCCAGCAGGTGCAACTCCGCGGGGCCCCAGGCATCGGACGAGAACAGGGTCTTGGCGAACGGCGCGAGTTCGAGGCTCTCCGCGATCACGGCGTCGGATCGGGCGCCCGTGTAGTTGATCCCCAATCCGACGTCGAAGTACACGTGCGGGAACACCTGGGCGAGATAGCCGGCGTTGCGGTGGAAGGGATAGCAGTGCAACAGCATGATGGGCGTGCCGCTGCTCTCGACCAGCTTCAGCCACCGGGTCAGGAGCAGGGGGTCGCAGCGATCCAGGTCGACGTCGGGGTCGCCATAGCCGACATGCAGCTGCAGCGGCAGCCCCCGGTCCACGCCCTCCCAGAGCAGGAAACGCAGCAGCACCGGCGAGGAGACCCGGACGGGGCCCCCGCGATCGATCTGCGCCAGCCAGGTCTCGGCGGCCTTCGTGACCTCGGCTGGGCCAGGCCGCTCGGGGTCGAACGCGAAGCCGTGCCGGTAGGCGATGATGCTCTTCGTCCCGACCGCGTTGGCCGTGGCGGTGGCGAGCTCGTCGCGGAAGGCCGCGACGAGCTCCCCGGCACCGGGTCTCCGGGCGGCGACCGCTTCGAGGACCGACTCGAGCCGCACGATCTCATGGGTGCTCGATCCCGAGGCCGCGGCCATGCCCGGGACGTCGAGGATCGCGTCCCCGCGGTAACCGGTGTCGAGCAGATAGGCGCCGACCCCACTGGCACCCAACAGAATGCGGTTGACCTCGGTCTCGCCCAGCTCCGCGCGACGAGCGAAGTAGCCGGCCGGGGCGGCGAACGCGGGCAGGCCCAGCAACGGCGCGCAGTGCCGGCGGATCGCGAAGCCCACCTGGGAGTCCAGCTGAGTCATGAACGGGGGGATGGGCCGGTCGGACTCGGTGATGAGCTCCTCGAACGCGGCACGGTCCACAGTGGACGCCAGCGCGCCGTGCACGTGGTGGTCGACGAGCCGCAGGGTGTCGAGCTCGGCCGCGAGCTGTTCAGTAGACATCGCTCAACCGCCGGCACAGCGCGTCGGCGTCGAGCTCGGCGACCTGCGCGAGTTCGGACCGCTTGACCGACAGATAAGTGCGCAGCAGCACCGGATCGAACCATTTGCACGCCGTGGCGTCGGCCTCCAGCGCCGCCAGAGCGTCGGGGAGCGAGGCGGGCAGCGCCGGAAGCGTGGCGAGATCGGACTCCGACAGATCACCGGACCAGACACGGGCCGGCGGCTCCTGCTCGATCCCGCGCAGGCCCGCGAGGATCAGCATGCCGAGCACGAGATGCGGATTGGCGGTGGCGTCCGCGGCCCGGAACTCCAGGTGGAATCCGTCCGCGGCCCGGTCGGGGCGAGAGGCGTCGACCGGGCAGACGCGCACGAACGCCTCGCGATTGCGCTCGCCGAGGAAGATCCCGCCAGTGCTCCAATGATGCGGGCCCAGCCGCAGGTACGACACGGGACTGGGCGCGGAGATCGCGGTGAGGGCCGCGCCGTGGGCCAGGATCCCCGCCGCGAACCGGCCGCCCACCTCGGACAGCAGGCCCGGCCGGGCCGGATCGAACAGCACCGGCTTGCCGGTGGTGACGTCGACGAGGCTGAGGTGGACGTGCACACCGTTGCCGATGCCCTCGGGCTCGACCACGGGCGAGAACGTCACCCGGCGCCCGTGCCGGGTCGCCAGATCGCGCACGGCGGCGCGCAGCAGCACCGCACGGTCGGCGGCCGTCATGCCGCTGGCGGGTGCGACGGTGATCTCGTACTGACCGTCGCCGTACTCGGCGAGCCACGTCTCCGGCGCGAAGCCGTTGGCCTCCAGCGTGTTTACGAGCGCCGACCCGAATGGCTCGGCGTCGCGGAGCGCGGCCAGTGAGAACGGCGGGCGCGAGGGGCTGTCGTGCAAGTGGAACTCGTGCTCGAATGCGGCGACGATCCGCAGCCCCGCCCGGCTCTCCAATTCCGCCAGCGCCGACCGAAGGAACGTGCGCGGACAGCACTCCCAGGCCGACCCGTCGAGGCGCGTCTGGTCGGCGAGATGGATGACCGTGCCGGGAATGCCTTCAGTGGCGGCCAGTTCCAGCCGCGCCGTTTCCGAGGGCAGCAGACGCAGGTCGCCGCTCGCGCCGAATTCGTTGGGCTCGACGAGATGCCCGAAGGCGTCGATGGCGAGGTTGGCCGGGACCCAGCCGACACCGCTGGCCATGACCTTGTCCCGGGCCGAGGCCGGGACGGAGCGTCCGCGCAAGTGGCCCGCGAGATCGCAGGTGGCGACGAAGTGGATCGGCGGGGAGTCGTGGGTGGACGTCATGGCTCAGCAACCCGCGGATTGGTTGTCGCGGGCGAAGAGACCAGATGAGTCCATGGTGTGTTTCTCCCATCGCGAAGTGATGGCAGAAACATACCATTCAACATTGAAGTTCTCAACGCATGTGAAACAAGTAATTCATGGTAGTGAGATGTCGCCGGCCAGCTTGTCGGTCCGGCGGATGCGCTCGGCCGCGGACGCGCCGAGCTTGGCGTGCACACCCGCGACCAGGACCTCGACCAGGGCGGTGGCCGAGACGAGGCTGTCGAACGGGCTGGGTCCCTGCACGCGCGCGGGCAGGACCACGGTGGCGACCTCCGCCACCGGCGAAAGCCAGGGATCGGTGACGAGCAGGATCTGCGCGCCCTTGTCATTGAGCGTGCGGGCCAGATCGACCACGTCGCGCTGGTAGCGCCGGAAGTCGAAGATCACGAACACATCCCGCCGCGACGCGTCGAGCACGAGGGGCCCGTCGCGATGGGGCGAGGGCGCGTGGGTGCGGGTGTCCGGCCGCATGACGCGCAGGTGCAGATCGAGGTATTCGGCCAGCAGATGGGAGAAGCGGCCGCCGATACCGGTGATGCGGTGCTGCTTGGCCGCCAGCAGATCGACCGCGGCGCCGAGTTCGCTGAGGGGGAGCGCGGCGAGCGTATTGGAGATCTCGTGCTCGAACACCTCGATGCTCACCGCCTGCAGGTCACTGCTGGGCGACTCGACGTCGAGCCGGGGCAGCTGGGTGAGCGGTGAGGCCCGGCGCTGCTGGACCTCCTCGCGCAGCAGTTGCTGGAAGTCGCGGTAACCCCCGACCCCGAGGCGCGCGATGAAACGGACCACCGTCGGCGGGCTCGCCCCGGCTCGCTCGGCGAGAGCCGCGGTCGACTCGAGGCCCGCGGTCGGATACTTCGACAGCAACGCGCGCGCCACCCGTTTCTCGGTGGGCGAGACATCGGCCATCGCGGCTCGGATCCGTTCGGCTACGGAGACACTCTCGACGGCGCCGGGCTTGAACTCCGCCGCGGCGGGCTGGCGGTCATCTTCAGGCACTGTGCTGGCTCTTTCAGGAGTGGTGAGGTCGGGCAAGAGTCTAGGCGCACCGCCGAAATGAACGTTCCGACACGGCGGAGACCCCGGAAGTCTGGAACGGCACGAGCCCCGCATGGGGCAAGACGTCCATCCTTCAGAAGTCGCCGGAGCGACGGTTTCAGTTAAGTAAACTTCTGAAATTCTAGTGCCAAACTCGCGCAGACTGCTAGTCTGCGAAACATCCATTTCGTGACGGTGGAAGGTCAGGACGTGACCGACAACGAACAGCCGGACATCGCCCTCGCCGGGGTTTCCAGGACCTACGGGTCGACCCGGGCACTGATCGACGCCGACCTTCCGCTGCACCGCGGGCGGGTCGCCGCGCTGCTCGGCGAGAACGGCGCCGGCAAGTCCACCGCGGCCAAGATCCTGTGCGGGCTCGAGACCCCCGACACCGGCCAGGTGCTGATCGACGGGGCGCCGGTGACCATCGCGGGGCCGCGCGGCGCGCACGCCCTGGGCATCTACCTGATCCCGCAGGAGCTCGCCTTCGTCCCGGACCTGACCGTCGCCGAGAACATCACGCTGGGCTGGGCGCCGCACCGGCACGGCCTCACCAGCCGGCGATCGGTCATCGCGGCGGCGCAGGCCCAGGCCGACCGGTTCGGTTTCGACCTCTCGATGCGGCAGAAGATGCGGGACCTCGCGCTGGCCGACGTGCAGATGGTCGAAATCCTCAAGGCACTGAGGATCGGCGCCCGGGCGATCGTGCTCGACGAGCCGACGTCCTCGCTGACCGAGGACGAGAGCGCGCGGCTGTTCGCGGCCGTCCGGCGGCTCGCGGCGGACGGAACCTCCGTAACGTTCGTTTCACACCGGCTCGACGAGGTGCTCGACGGCAGCGACCAGGTGCACGTCTTCCGCGACGGGCGCATCGTCGAGACCGTCCAGACCGCCGAGACGACCCGCGAGGAACTCCTCGAGTCGATGCTGGGCCGGCCGTTCCAGGTGAGTGTGGGGCAGCGCAAGGCCGGCGCCGACCGCGCGGTCGGGCTCGGGATCCAGGGGTGGCGATCCGGGACGAGCCTGATCGAGGACACGTCGCTCGACTTCCTGGCCGGCGAGGTCACGGTGCTGTACGGCCTCCGCGGCAGCGGCAGCGACCTCCTCGCGGAGGGACTGGCGGGCGCCCGGCCGGCCGAGCACGGCTCGATGAGTGTCGACGGCACGGTCGTCGGCCGGCCACGCGGGCCCAAGCAGGCCCGGCGCTCGGGCATCGCCTATGTCCCGCCGGACCGGCGCCGCCAGGGCCTCATGATGCACCTGTCCGTGGAAGAAAACCTCGTCCTGCACGTGCGCGGGCGGACGTCGGCGGGGATGTGGCGCCGCCCGCGCGCGGAGGCACGGCTGGCGCGCGAGGCGATCGCGGCCTACCGGATCCGGGTGGCCTCCCCGCGTCAGCTGGTGTCCGAGCTCAGCGGTGGCAACCAGCAGAAGGTCCTCCTCGCCGGACGGCTCGGCCTCCAGCCGCGGGTTCTGGTGCTTCAGGAGCCGACGCGAGGCGTCGACATCGGTGCCCGCGACGAGATCCACCGGATCCTGCGTGACTACGCCCAGCAGGGCGCGACCGCCATCGTGTCGACCTCCGACTTCGAGGAGGCGCTGCAGCTCGCCGACCGGATGCTCGTGTTCCGGCACGGGCGCGTGGTGGGCGATCTGCGGGGCGACGCGATGACAACGGCACTCAATCTCGCGAAAGGGAGTTCGACATGAGCGGTGCGGCGGATTCCGGCGGCATCACCGTGGGCAACCTCGGCCGGGCCCTGGCCGAACGAGCCAGGCCCTCGCCGGTGATGGTCGGCGCGGGGACGTTGTGCGTCTTGCTCATCGTCTACTTCGCTGCGAGCACCGACCGGTTCCTGACCGCGGGCAACGCCGGAGTGGTGGCGACCCAGGTCGCCGTCCTCGGTCTCGTCACGCTCGGTCAGATGATCGTGCTGCTGGCCGGCGGTTTCGACATCTCGATCAGCGGGGTCGTGCCGCTGTCGGCCGTGATCTTCGTGTCCCTGGCCAACACGGGCATGTCGACGTTCCTCGTGTGCGTCGTCGTCCTCGTGGCCGGCGCGCTCATCGGCACGGTGAACGGCCTGATCGTCACGAAGCTCAAGGTGAACCCGTTGATCGCAACGCTCGGCACGATGTCGATCTGCCAGGGCTTCGCGTTCGTCGTCACGGACGGCAACACGGTGCCCCTCGAGTCGGCGGGCGCCGGCTTCCTGGCCGACTCGACACCGTTCGGGGTCCCGGTGTTCGTGCTCGTGTTCATCGGCATCGCGGCGGCACTGTTCGTCTATCTCAAGTGGACGATCCCGGGGCGCGCGCTGTACGCGGTCGGCGGTGGCCCCGAAGCCGCCCGCCTGGCCGGCATGCGGGCCGATCTGACGAAGACCAGCGCGTTCGCGATCTCGGCGACGCTGGCCGCGCTCGCGGGCATCGTGCTGTCGAGCCAGCTCCTGGCCGGGTCGCCGTCGATCGGCGCCGACATGACGCTGACCTCGATCACGGCCGCCGTGCTCGGGGGAGCGTCGCTGCACGGCGGGATCGGCGGGGTGCCCGGCACGCTGCTCGGCATCGTCATCATCGGCACCCTGCGCAACGGTCTCGCGCTGCTCGAGGTGTCCGCCTTCTACCAGCTCGTCGCGACGGGGTTCGTGCTGCTGATCGCCGTCTCGATGGCCCAGATGAAGCTCCCCGGCAGGCGGAAGAAATCAGAACGTCCACCACGAGTCGAAAGGACAGCGGTATGAACAGGAACGGACGGCGTTGGGGGGCGCTGACGGCGTCCACGGCGTTGCTGCTGGTGACAGCGGCGTGTGGCGGATCGGGCACCGGAGCCCAGACCGAAGGCGGTGGCGCGAAGAAGGACCTGAAAATCGCCTACGCGAACTACGCCGACAGCTCCCCGCTGTTCGCCCCGATCACCACGGCGGTCAAGAAATCGGCCGCGGCGGCGGGGATCGACGCGAAGCTGTACGACAACAAGGGTGCCGCGGAGACGACGCTGCAGAACGCGCAGCTAATGGTCCAGGACAAGCCCGACGTCGCCATCGAGTACAGCCCCGACAAGGCGATCGGCAAGTCGTTGTTCACCGTGTTCGACCGTGCCGGAGCGAAGTGCATCGCCCTGAACGTCCCCGTCGACGGCTGCCCGTGGCTCAACGTCATCAACAAGAACCTGGGCACGGCGGCCGGGCAGCTCGCCGCCGACTACGCGACCAAGAACGGCTGGAACGGTTCCAACACGACCATCCTGCTGGCCAACTCCGCTCGTGGCGGGGTCGAGGTCAACGACACCGTCCGCTACACCTATCTGACGGTCGCCGACAAGGTCCCCGGTTTCACGAAGATCTCGGCGGACGACTTCAAGGAGAGCACCACCCGCATCGCCGCGAACGCGATCGTCGTGGACGGCGGTAACACCCTGGACAGTTCGTTCGCGGCCGTGCAGGCGGCGCTGCAGAACATCCCGAAGGACCAGAACATCATCTTCTCGTCGGTCAACGACGACACCGCGAGCGGCGGATGGCGGGCGATCGCCGAGGCCGGTCGTGACAAGACCTCGGTGGTCATCGGGGAGGGCGGTAGCGAGACGGCCCTGAAGCAGTTGCGCGACAATCCACAGTGGATCGGTGAGATCGATGCACTGGTGTCCGTGTGGGGTTACTACGCCGTCGCGATGGCGGACGCCGTGGCCGCCGGCGTGAAGCCGCCGGAGCTCACGGAGCTGCCGTTCGTCGCCCTCACAAAGAGCACTATCGGCGACTACTACACCGACGACCTGTCGTCGCCGAAGGCGCTGCCGCAGCCGGTGGAGTCGAACAAGTACCTGTTCGGCCGTGGGATTCTCGAGTCGTACGGCAAGTAGGAGCTGCTGATATGAACGACGTGGTCCTGAAAAACGCCTCGATCGCCGATGGCACGGGCACTTCCGCCTTCCGCGGGCACCTCGCGATCAAGGACGGCCGCATCAGCGAGCTGTCCCTCGACGTCAAGCGGGTCCCGCCGGGCGCCGAGGTCGTCGACGTCGACGGGCTGACGGTCTGTCCTGGCTTCATCGACATGCATCCGCACTCGGACATGACCGTCATCCAGCCCGGTGACCACTCCGCGAAGCTCGCCCAAGGTGTGACCACCGAGCTGGCGGGCCAGGACGGGCTCTCCCTCGCGCCCATGCGGCGCGAGGGGGAGTTCCGGCTCCCGTTGATGGTCGAGTCGATCTACGGCCCGGTCGACGACACCGACAGCTCGTGGGAGACGGTCGGGGAGTACCTCGACGTGATCGACCGGGGTGTGCAGGCCAACCAGGCGTACGTGGTGCCGCTGAGCAACGTGCGGGGCCTCGTCATGGGCTACGACCAGCGGAAGCCCACTCCCGGGGAACTCCAGGCGATGCGGGACCTGGTGCGCACCGGGATGGCCGAAGGCGCCGTGGGCGTGTCGACCGGGCTCACCTATCCGCCCGGTTCGTTCGCCGACAAGGCCGAGCTCATCGCGATCTGCGAGGTCGTGGCGGAACTCGGCGGGTTCCACGACACGCACCAGCGCAGTTATGGCCACCTCGCGTACGAGGCGTACCAGGAGGTCGTCGAGATCTCCGAGGCCAGTGGCTGCGCGCTGCATCTGGCGCACGCCGAGATCGACTTCCCGGAGAACTTCGGCCGTGACCGCGATCTGATCCGGTTGATCGACGACGCCGGGCGGCGCGGGGTCGAGATTTCGTTCGACATCCTTCCCTATGACCAGGCCAACACCATGCTGGCGGCGATGCTGCCCAGCTGGGTGCACGCCGGTGGTCCCGAGGAAACCCTGCGTCTCCTGCGCGATCCGGACGCGAGGCGCAAGATCACGCACGAAATGGAGGTCACCGGTTCCGACGGTGCCTACGGCGTGCCGATGGGCTGGCACCTGTTCGAAATAGGGTCGAGCAAGACCGGGCAGCAGTGGGTCGGGATGCGCGTGGACGACGCGGCGGCGTCGGCCGGGCGGCCCACCGCGGAGTTCTACTTCGACCTGCTGATCGCCGACGAGCTCGACACCATGACCCTGATCCACATGGGCCATGAGCAGCATGTCGCGAACATGATGCAGCACGCGGCGTTCACGGCCGGCTCGGACGGCGCGCTGCGCGGTCAGAAGCCGCACCCTCGTGGCTGGGGCACGTTCCCGCGCTATCTGGGTCACTACGTGCGTGAGCGCGGCATCCTGCGGCTAGAGGAATGCATCGCCCACATGACCTCGGTGCCGGCGCGGGTGCTCAAGCTCAAGGACCGGGGTCTCGTCGCCGAGGGCTACGCCGCCGACCTCGTCGCGTTCGACGCCGGCACTGTCATCGACACCGCCACCTATGACAACCCGCGCACGACACCGATCGGCATCCCGCATGTCCTCGTCAACGGGGTCTTCACCGTGCGCGACGGCGTCACCTCGGAAGTCCGCGCGGGGCACGCGCTCCGGCGCGGCCGGGACACCTATCACCGGGCGGTCTGACCCACCGGCCGGCGCTCCAGTTCGCGGAGGATCGCCTGCACGACCGGACGGTCGCGGGTGGTCGTGCGGCAGATCGTGAGGATGCGGCGGTGCAGCGCGGGGTTGTCGAGGGATCGCACCGTGACGGGCGCCGCGCTGTCCGCCACCGCGAGCCGGGGCAGCAGCGTGACCCCTTGACGACGTGACACGGCTTCCACGAGCAGGAGCAGATCATCGGTCTCCCAGCGCACCCGAGGATCGAAACCGACCGCCCGGCACGCGTAGCGCACAGCGGCGCCGCAGGCCGCGGCCGACGACGGCATCACCCAGTCGGCGTCCTGCAGGTCGGTGAGCCCGAGGCGCTTGCGAGCCAGGAATCCCTTGGGGGTCACCAAAACGAGCGGCTCGGAAAGGATCTCGCGCACGTGCAGGAAGTCCGGAAAGGGGACCGGCACGTGGTCGTAGAGGTCGATCACGGCGAGGTCGTACGTGCCGTCGACGACCTTCTCGATACTCGCCACGGGCTCCTCGGCCGTGACGGACAGCTTGATCTGCGGGTGCGCGGCCCGCAGCCGTTCGGCGGCGGGCAGGACGATCGAGACCGCGGCCGACGCGATCGACGCCATCCGGACGTTGCCCGCCAGGTCGCCGCCCAGCTGGTCCATCGTGGTCCGCGTTTCCTCCAGGAGCGACAGGATCGCGCGGGCTCGCTCAACGAGGGCGTCGCCGGCGCCGGTCAGCGTGACACCCCGCGGGCCCCGGTCCAGCAGGCTCGCCCCCGTCTCGCGCTCCAGGATGCTGATCTGCTGGGACACCGCGGAAGCGGTGATCCCCATGGCACGGGCCGCGCCCGCGAGCGATCCCCGGCGGGCCACCTGGTCCAGCAGCCGGAGCCGGGTGACGTCGGGCAGTGGGCGTGGCGGCATCGGCACTCCAGACGTTAGACCAACTTATGTCAATCATAGCTACGCTATAAGCAGGAGGTTGTACGCGTGGAACGCACCATCAAGCAGGTCGCGGTGTTCGGGCTCGGCAAGGTCGGCGAGCTGGTCGCCGTCATGCTGGGCGAGTCGGGATTCAAGGTCGTCGGTTACGACGCGGCGCCCCGTGACGACCTCGGGTTCGCGGTCAAACCGCTCGACGTGCACGACGGGCAGGGGCTGCGTGCGGCCCTACGCGATGTCGACGCCGTCGTGTGCTGCCTGCCGTTCAACCTCAACA
Organism: Amycolatopsis sp. GM8; assembly: GCF_021653975.1. GTDB lineage: Bacteria > Actinomycetota > Actinomycetes > Mycobacteriales > Pseudonocardiaceae > Amycolatopsis_E. The sequence goes on from NZ_JAJKFK010000006.1 coordinate 459,647, forward strand.
TCGAGGTCGCCGAGGCCGCCTCCGACTCGGAAGTGCACTACTTCGACCTGACCGAGGACGTCCCGACGACCAACCGGGTCATCGAGCTCGCCGCCGCCAAGCCGTCTTCGGCCTTCGTGCCCCAGTGCGGTCTCGCGCCCGGCCTGATCGGCATCATCGGCGCCTCGATCGCCAGGACCTTCGACGAGATCCGCTCGATCGAGCTCACGGTCGGCGCATTGCCACAGAACCCGACGGGAATGCTCGGGTACGCGATCAACTGGTCGGCCGAGGGTGTCGTCAACGAGTACCTCAACGACTGCGAGGTCCTTCGCTCCGGCCGCCGCCAGATGGTGCCGGCCATGACCGAGCAGGAGCGCGTGCTGATCGGCGGTGTCGAGCTGGAGGCCGCGCTGACCTCCGGCGGACTCGGCACGATGTGCCAGACCTACGAGGGCTCGGTGCAGCGCCTCGACTACAAGACGCTGCGCTACCCCGGGCATTTCGACCAGATGCGGTTCCTGTTCGACGAGCTCAATCTTCGCGACCGGCGCGAGCTGGTGGGCAAGCTGCTGGTCGACGCGAAGCCCCCGGTCAGCGACGACATCGTCTACATCCATGCCGCCGTCGAGGGCGTCAAGCAGGGCGCCCCGGTGCGCGAGAACTACGTCCGCGGCTACAAGCCGCTCGAAATCTCCGGGCGCGCGTGGCGGGCGATCTCGTGGACCACCGCGGCCTCGGCCGTCAGCGTCGTGGAACTGGTCGCCGGGGGCGTGCTTCCCAGGACCGGCTTCATCCGGCAAGAGGACATCACGCTCGAACAGCTTTTCTCCACCCAGGCAGGACGCCATTTCGTTGAACAGGGACGGATCTGACATGACCGGTATCGCCACCCGCACCCAGGAAATCCTCCGGCGCCTCGGCGCCGGCGACCCCTTCGCCGACGACGGCGACCTGGTGTGCCGGTCGCCGATCGACGGCGGCGAGCTGGGCAGGCTCCGCTCACACACAGCGGAGCAGGCCGCCGACGTCATCGGCAGCGCCCACGCGGCGTTCCAGCAGTGGCGCACCGTGCCGGCGCCCGTGCGGGGGCGATTCGTCCGCGAATTGGGTGAGCTGTTGCGCGAGCACAAGGACGATCTCGGCGCCCTGGTCTCGATCGAGGCGGGCAAGATCGTCTCCGAGGGTCTCGGCGAGGTCCAGGAGATGATCGACATCTGCGATCTGGCGGTCGGGCTGTCGCGCCAGCTGCACGGCCTGACGATCGCCACCGAGCGCCCCGGCCACCGGATGATGGAGCAGTGGCACCCGCTCGGTGTCGTCGGCGTGATCTCGGCGTTCAACTTCCCCGTCGCGGTGTGGTCGTGGAATGCCGCGCTGGCGTTCGTGTGCGGCGACGCCGTGGTGTGGAAGCCCTCGGAGAAGACGATCCTCACGGCGCTCGGCTGCCAGGCGCTGCTGCTGGAGGCCGGCCGGCGCGCCGGGGTGCCGGCCGGCCTTTCCGCCGTCCTGGTCGGTGACCGCGCGATCGGTGAAGTGCTGGTCGACGACCCGCGCGTGCCGCTCGTCTCGGCGACCGGCTCGACCCGGATGGGCAAGCAGGTCGCGCCCCGGGTGGCCGCGCGGCTGGGCCGCACCCTGCTCGAATTGGGCGGCAACAACGCCGCGATCGTCGCCCCGTCGGCCGACCTCGATCTCGCGGTGCGCGGCATCGTGTTCTCCGCGGTCGGCACGGCCGGCCAGCGGTGCACGTCGCTGCGCCGGATCATCGTGCACGAGTCGATCAAGGACGACCTCGTGGCACGACTCAAGGCGGCGTACGAGACGCTGCCGATCGGCTCACCGCTGGAGTCCTCGACCCTCGTCGGGCCGCTGATCGACGAGACGGCGTTCCGCGCGTTCGGCGACGCCATCGCTGCCGCCCGGCGTGACGGTGGCGAACTCGTCCTGGGCGGCGCCCGGGCGGAGGTCGAGGGTGGCGGCTACTACGTCCACCCCGCGATCGTCGACATGCCCAAGCAGACCGAGATCGTCAAGGCCGAGACGTTCGCGCCGCTGCTCTATGTCCTGGCCTACAACGACTTCGACGAGGCGCTGCGCCTGCACAACGAGGTGCTGCAAGGCCTGTCGTCGTCGATCTTCACGCTCGATGTCCGCGAGGCCGAGACGTTCCTGTCGGTCGTGGGTTCGGACTGCGGCATCGCCAACGTCAACATCGGGCCCTCGGGTGCCGAGATCGGCGGCGCCTTCGGCGGCGAGAAGGAGACCGGCGGCGGACGCGAGTCCGGGTCGGACGCCTGGCGCGCGTACATGCGGCGGGCGACCAACACCGTCAACTACTCGACGGAACTGCCGCTCGCGCAAGGGGTCGAGTTCGGCTGAGCCAGCCCCCAGGTGACCACACGATGCGCCAGCGCCTTCGTGGCGTCGACGACGGGCAGCACCCGCGCGGCGCCACGGGCGGCCGGCGGGATCTCGGTGCAGCCTGCTATCACGGCTTCCGCCCCGTCGTCACTCAATACGCGAGCGGCCTTGGCGATGAGTGATTCGGCGACGTCGAAGTCGCGGCCGCTCTTGACCATCGCGATCGCCGTGTCGACGTAGTCGCTCTGCTGGTCGTCGCGCAGGTGCACGAGTTCGATTCCCCGGGCGGCGGCCGCGCGGTCGTACATGCCCGAGGCGTGGGTGCCGCGCGTCGCCAGGACCCCGATTCGCGTGACGGCCGGGTTCGTTTCCCGCGTGCGTGCCACCGCCAGATCGATCATGTCGAGAATGGGCGTACTGCTCGCCGCGCGGAGTTCCGCGAGATAGGCGTGCGCGGTGTTGCAGGGGATGGCGATGACCTGGGCACCGCACGCTTCGAGGGACAGCAATCCCCGGATCAGGCCGGAGACGGGGGAGGGGCCGCCTCGCAGCAGCGCCGTCGTGCGGTCCGGTGTGGTGGGATCGGCCCAGATCGCCAGGCGGACATGGTCCTGGTCCCGCGTCGCGGGGGTCAGCTCGATGACCTTCTGATAGAAATCCGCCGTCGCCAAGGGGCCCATGCCACCCAACACCCCGACCAGGGGTCGCTCGGTCATTTCGCTTTCCTCAGCTCCGGGCGATCTGGCCCCGGGCGGCCATGGCTGCGCGCACCCGTTCCTTCGCCATCTCCTGGGCGGCGTCGTGCGGCGGCAGCCGCCGGGCCAAGCTCTCGCGTACGACTGTGGCCGAGTTGTCGCGCATCTTCTTCGACACCATCGCCATCACGGTCGCGGGGTCGACGGTGAAGGGGGAGTGGCGGGCGTCCATCGAGTGCGCCGCGGCCACGACCCCGCCCGCATTGGCGATGAAATCCGGGACGAGGACGACGCCGCGTTCGAAGAGGACCTGCTTGGCGACCGGAGTAGTCGGGAGGTTGGCGCCCTCGACGATCAGCCGTGCGGTCGTGCGGGTCGCGACGTCCTTGTCGATGACGTCCTCACGCGCGGCCGGGATCAGGATGTCGGTGTCGACGCCGAGGACGACAGACGGATCGGGCTGGCCCCCGTACTCGATGACGCAGTCGTCGCCATGTGTGGCACGCAGCTGGGAGAGCTTCGCGATGTCGAGTCCGTCCGGGTCCACCACGGCCCCCCGCGCGGTCGAGACCGCGGTAACGACCGCGCCCAGCTCGGCGAGCCGCTCGGCACCCGCCTGGCCCACCGCGCCGAAGCCCTGGAGGGCGACGCGCGCGCCACGCAGTTCGAGGCCGATCTCCTGGGCGGCCGCGTCGGTGGCCTCGGCGACCCCGAATCCGGTGACGCCCAGCTGGTCATAGGGGAGACCGCCAAGGCTCGCCGGCAGCCCGACGGCGGCCCCTCGGTCGCCGAGCTCGTCGACGAAGATCGCGGCGTCCTGTTCGCTGAGACCCATGTCGAGCCCGAAGACGTACTCCGACGGGACCTCGTTCGACAGGGCACGCGCGAACGCGCGCAGGAAGGCCTCCTTGTCGGGTGCGCCGGGATCGCCGAGGATGCCGGCCTTCGCGCCGCCGTGGAACAGGTCGCAGGCGGCCCATTTCCACGTCATCGTCCGGGCGAGCCGCGCCACTTCCTGCACATCGAGGGTCGGGCTCATGCGGGTGCCGCCCTTGCCCATGCCGCGCGCGGTGTTGTCGATGACGAGGACTCCCCGCATCCCGCTACGGCGGTCGGAGACGCACACGACCTTCTCGGGTCCCCACTCGTCCATCAGTTCGAAGGTGTCCAGGGCGATCACAGGCTTTCGCTCGACGGGATCTCTTCATCCAGCCTCGGCCACCCGCGAAAGCCGGTCGAGCGCCTGAGGTCGACGGTTTGTCACGGTAGGAAAAGGATCACTGTCGCTGGGGTCGTCGCCCTCGGCCCGGTCGTGCACCAGACTGGACCGGACCAAGGAAAGGCTGAGCCATGGAAGCGATCGACGCTCACTTCGTGCGCCGGGCCGGCGAGTTGTGCAGCGGAGATACCCCCCTCGTCCTGGCGCCCCACCAGGGCAGGGAGCTGCTCGCGTACTTCGACGCGCAGGCGCTGAGCCGCCACACCGACTTCGCCGCCCGCCAGCTGCAGCCTGCCGGCCAGGCCTTCTACACGATCTCCTCCGCCGGTCACGAGTCGAACGCCGCGGTCGCCCTCGCGCTCCGGCCGACCGATCCCGCGCTCCTGCACTACCGCTCCGGTGGTTTCTACGCGGCGCGCGCGAGCCAGGTTCCCGGGGTGTCCGCCGCGGACGACATCCTCCGCGGCGCGATGTCCTCGACGGCCGACGGGATTTCCGGTGGCCGCCACAAGGTGTTCGGCAGCGTCGCGCTGAACGTGATCCCGCAGACGTCGACGATCGCCTCCCACCTGCCGAGAGCCTTCGGCGTGGCGCTGGCCATGGACAAACCCGCCCGGCGCGACTTCGAGTCCGCGTGGCCGGCGGACAGCATTGTCGTGTGCAGCTTCGGCGACGCCTCGGCCAATCACTCGACCGCCTTGGGCGCGCTCAATGCCACCGCGTACTGCGCCCATCGGCGGCTGCCGCTGCCGCTGCTGTTCGTCTGCGAGGACAACGGGATCGGCATCAGCACGCGGTCGCCGGCCGGCTGGGTCGAAAACCTGCTGCGGTCCTTCCCCGGCGTGGACTACTACCACGCTCGCGGGACGGCGCCGATCGAGTTGATGCGCACAGCCGGAGACGCCGCCGCGTACGTCCGCCAGGAGCGGCGACCCGCGATCCTGCACCTGGAGACGGTCCGTTTCATGGGCCACGCCGGGTCGGACGCCGAGATCGCCTATCGCTCGGTTCGGGACATCGAGGGCGAGTACGCGCGCGATCCCTTGCTGGCGACCGCGCAGGCATTGCTGGACGCCCGCGTCCTGACGATTCCGGAGATCATCGAGCGCTACGAGACGGCTCGCGCCACGGTGGCCGCGAGTGCCGACCGGGTGCCAAGGGAGTACCTGCGCGGCGCGGAGGAAGTCGTCGCGCCCATCGTGCACCGGGACCCGGTCGCGGTCGCGCGGCACGCCGCGCGGTCGTCCGAGGTCCGGTCCCGTGGCTTCCGGGACAAGATGCCCGAGGACGGCGGGCCACTGACGCTGGCGCAGTCGATCAATGCCGCCCTCAAGGACGTGATGGCGGCGTATCCGCAGTCGCTCGTCTTCGGCGAGGATGTAGGACGCAAGGGGGGCGTGTACGGCGTCACCCGCGGGCTGCTGAAGGCCTTCGGCCCCGATCGCGTCTTCGACACCGTGCTCGACGAGCAGACCATTCTCGGCACGGCCCTCGGAGCGTCCCTCGCGGGTTTCCTGCCCATCCCGGAGATCCAGTACCTCGCCTACCTGCACAACGCCGAGGACCAGCTCCGCGGTGAGGGCGCCACGCTCCGCTTCTTCTCGGACGGGCAGTACGAAAACGGCATGGTCGTCCGGGTGGCGGGACTCGCTTACCAGCGCGGATTCGGGGGTCACTTCCACAACGACAACTCGCTGGCGGTGCTGCGCGACATCCCCGGTCTGATCGTCGCCGTGCCGAGTCATCCGTCGTCGGCTCCGGGGTTGCTCCGGCAGTGTGCGGGCCTGGCCATGGCGGAGGGCAGGGTGTGCGTCTTCGTCGAGCCGATCGCGCTGTACCACCAGCGAGACCTGCACGACGGCGATGCGGCGTGGACTGCGTCGTACGCGCCACCGATGCAGTGGCCCGCGGACTCGTCGTCCGAGTTGGGGCATGTGAGGACCGTGCGCGACGGCGGCGATCTGCTTATCCTGACGTTCGGGAACGGGGTGCGGATGAGCCTCCTGGCCGCCGAACGCCTTGCCCGGTCGGGAATCGAGACCACGATCGTCGATCTCCAATGGCTCTCGCCGCTGCCGGTCGGCGAAATCGTCCGCATCGCCACACGCCATCCGAAGGTCCTGGTCGTCGACGAGACCCGCAAGAGCGGAGGCGTCGCGGAGTCGGTCGTGGCCACCCTGATCGACGAAGGGTACGAAGGGCGTGTCGGCCGGGTGAACAGCGTGGACAGCTTCGTCCCCTTAGGACCGTCCGCACAGCACGTCCTGCTGTCCGAGAATGACATCGTCCGGGCGGCCACCGAGCTAGGAGAAAAATGAACGCGACCAAGGCCACAGCTCCCCGTCCCCTCGATCTCGCCGGGATCGATGATCTTCTGACCCCCGAGGAGAAGGAGGTCCGCGCCTCCGTCCGCGCGATGTGCCAGGCCGAGATCCAGCCCCATGTCGCCGAATGGTTCGAGTCGGGCGAGATCCCGGATATCCGTGGCCTGGCCAAGGATCTGGGCAAGCTGGGCGTGCTCGGGATGCACCTGGAGGGCTACGGGTGCGCCGGGATGAGCGCCACCAGCTACGGATTGACCTGCGTCGAACTCGAAGCGGTCGACTCGGGCATCCGCTCGCTCGTCTCGGTCCAGGGCTCGCTCGCGATGTTCGCCATCTGGAAGTGGGCCAATGAGGAGACCAAGCAGCGCTGGCTCCCCGGGATGGCCGCCGGCGACCTGATCGGCTGTTTCGGCCTCACCGAGCCCGACCGCGGATCGGACCCCGGCAGCATGCTGACCCGCGCCCGGCGCGACGGTGGTGACTGGGTGCTCGACGGTCGCAAGATGTGGATCACCAACGGTTCGGTCGCCGACGTGGCCGTCGTGTGGGCGCAGACGGACGAGGGCATCCGGGGGTTCGCCGTCCCCACCGACAGCCCCGGATTCTCCGCGCCGATGATCAAGCACAAGCTGTCGCTGCGGGCCTCGGTCACCAGCGAACTGGTGCTCGACGGCGTCCGCGTTCCCGGCGAGTGCGCGTTCCCCGAGGTCCGGGGCCTCCGTGGGCCGCTGAGCTGCCTCAACGAGGCGCGCTACGGGATCGTGTGGGGCGCTCTCGGCGCCGCTCGTTCGTGTCTGGAGGCGGCGCTGTCCTACGCGACGGAGCGGGAGCAGTTCGGGCGGCCGATCGGGGCGTTCCAGCTGACCCAGCAGAAGCTGGCGGACATGAACCTGGAGTACGTCAAGGGCATGCTGCTCGCGCTGCACCTCGGCCGGCGCAAGGACGCCGGCACGCTGCACCCGACGCAGGTGAGCCTCGGCAAGCTCAACAACGTGCGCGAGGCGCTCGAGATCTGCCGGACGGCCCGCACCATCCTCGGCGCGAACGGGATCTCGCTGGAGTATCCCGTCATCCGCCACATGAACAACCTCGAATCCGTCCTCACCTACGAAGGGACGGTCGAGATGCACACCCTCGTCATCGGCGAGGCCATGACCGGCCTGCCGGCGTTCCGGTGACGAGCGGGCGCGAGATGTAATGAAAACTACAGCGGGAGTAGGATCTGCTACGGACACGCCCTAGACCGGGCGACGACTGGGGGGAGGGGGCCAGGTGGCCAGCGCAGACGATCTGCAGCGTCCCAGCGGCCGCGGATCGCGAACCGCTGTGCTGCCGTCGGTCGCGGACCAGGTGCGCGACCAGCTCAGTGAGCTGCGCGGCGCGGAGCTCAAGGTCGCGCGCGTACTACTCGCGGAGTACCCGGGCGCGGGCCTGGAGGCCGCCACGGAGCTCGCGGCCAAGGCGGGTGTGAGCGCTCCGACGGTGCTGCGCTTCGCGGCGCGGATCGGCTACCCCAGCTACCCCTTGCTGCAGCAGGCGATCATCCGCGAGGTGCAGGAGCAGCTGGGATCCCCGCTACGACAGCTCTCGCGCCCGGCCCAGGCCCCGGCAGGCGAAGACGTCGTCGCCGCGGCCAGTGCCGCATTGAGCGCGATCGTCGGCACGACCCTGGACCGGTTGCCGCGCGCCGAGCTGGACCGGGCCGTCGAACTCATCGTCGACCCGAGACTGTCCGTGCACACGATCGGCGGACGGTTCAGCCGCACTATGGCCACCTATCTGGCCACCCACCTGGTGCTGCTCCGGCAGAAGGTCAGCCAGTTCCCCGAAGCCGAGCTCGAACGCAAGGCCGCGCGCGTCGATCTCGGCCGCCGCGATGTCCTTGTGGTGTTCGATTTCCGGCGCTACGACGCCGATATCGTCGAGATCGCGCGAGACGCCAGTGCCCGCGGCGCGCAGGTCATCCTGTTCACCGACACCTGGATGTCACCGGCCGCCGATGTCGCCAAGGTCGTCCTGCCGGCCCAGGTCGAGGTCACCAGCCCCTTCGACTCACTGGTCGCGGCGACCGCGCTCGTCGAGCTGCTCGTGGAGGCCGTGGTGGAACGCCTCGGCAACCGCGTTCCGCAGCGCCTGTCCGACATCGAGTCCGTCGACGAGCCGTGAGCGCGCCCGCCACCCTGTAGTTGAAGTTACGGCTGGACCGATGTGCGGTCAGCTTGTTATGTTTGCATCAGCTTCGAAAGCGGATTCTCGACAGGAGAAGCGAATGCGAACTCTCAATGCTGCCGATATCGCACCCGCGGATGTGCGCGCGACCATCGCGACCCACATGCTCGCCGACGGGTACGACCTCGTTCTCGATCTCGAAGCGTCCCACGGGTCGACCCTCGTCGACGCGCGCGACGGTCGCGAGTATCTCGACCTCTTCACGTTCTTCGCCTCCTCGGCGCTTGGTATGAACCACCCGTCGCTGGTCTCGGCCGAGGCCCGGCGTGAGCTGGCCGCTGCCGCGGTGAACAAGCCGTCGAATTCCGATCTCTACACGGTGCCGATGGCCCGGTTCGTCGAGACTTTTGCCCGTGTGCTCGGTGATCCGGCGTTGCCGCACTTGTTCTTCGTCGACGGCGGCGCGCTCGCGGTGGAGAACGCCCTCAAGGTGGCGTTCGACTGGAAATCGCGGTGGAACGAGGAACACGGCCTCGACCCGGCGCTCGGCGCGAAGGTGCTGCATCTCGAGCACGCGTTCCACGGCCGGAGCGGCTACACGATGACCCTGACCAATACCGACCCGATCAAGGTGGCCCGGTTCCCGAAGTTCGACTGGCCGCGGATCCCGTCGCCGTCGATCAACGGCAATGCCGACGTCGCCGCCGCCGAGCGGGTTTCCCTTGCCGCCGCACGGGAAGCGTTCGAGGCGTCCCCGCACGACATCGCCTGTTTCATCGCCGAGCCGATCCAGGGTGAGGGCGGCGACAACCATTTCCGTCCGGAGTTCCTGCAAGCGATGCAGGCCCTGTGTCACGAATTCGACGCGCTGTTCGTCATGGACGAGGTGCAGACGGGTGTCGGCATGACCGGGACCGCCTGGGCCTACCAGCAAATGGGTATTCAGCCTGACGTCGTGGCCTTCGGCAAGAAGGCGCAGGTGTGCGGTGTCATGGCCGGCGGGCGTGTCGACGAGGTCGCGGACAACGTTTTCCACGTGTCGTCCCGCATCAATTCGACGTGGGGCGGCAACCTGACCGACATGGTTCGCGCGCGGCGCATTCTTGAGGTCATCGAGGCCGAGGGCCTGATCGCACGAGCCGCGACGCTCGGCGAGAACCTGCTACTGGAGCTCCGCGAATTGGCGCGGCGCCATTCCGTGATCACCGAGCCCCGCGGGCGCGGCCTCATGTGCGCCATCACGCTGCCCATCGCCGAACTCCGGGACGAGATCGTCCGCCGGATGCGCGACGACGAGAACACCCTGGTTCTTGCCTGCGGCGCCAGCAGTCTGCGCTTGCGGCCCGCCCTGACCGTCACCGAGGATGAACTACGCCGGGGGATCGCCGCCCTCGACCGTGTGGTGACGTCACTGGTGTAGTTGCGAGTCTTAATCTGGTGAGGTTCTTGGCTGGTGGCGCCACGCCTTGTCCGCATGCAGTTTCGTCAGCCCGCTGCGGCGCGGCCCGCGTCGAGAGCCGCAGATGCCCCGACCCCAAGCGAATGCCCCGCGAACACGATCGCGGGGAACACCACGTGGGGGTGAGTGCACGCCCCGCTCACCAGCCTTGAAAACGGCTCACTGTTTCGTCGGAAACCGCGCCCATCTCGACATCCGTCAGGGCCTGCGCGAGCAGTGCCAATGCTTGGTCGACTTCGGCCGGGGAGATGATGAGCGGCGGCGTCATTTCCAGGATGTCCGCGTCCGGTCCCACCGGGTACAGCACCAAGCCGAGTTCCCAGGCCCGGTAGCAGACTTTCGCCGCGGTGGAGCTTGGCGAGTTGCGCCCGTCGCAGGTTGTGCCCAGTTGCATACCGAGCGACAGCCCGCGACCTCGGATGTCTTCAATGGCGGGATGCTCGCTTTTCAGCTGGGTGAGGCCGGCCCTGAGCTGGGCGCCTCGTGCCGCGGCTTCGGCCGGCAGGTTTTCGTCGATGACCGTCCGGAGAACGGCATGGGCGGCGGCCGCGGTGACGGGGTTGCCCGCGGTACCCAGCATGGTGAACGCCTCGGCGGTATCGAAGACGTGCGCCGGACCCACGACCGCCGACACCGGCAGGCCACCGCCCAGCGATTTCCCGAAGGTCACGACGTCCGGGGTGATGCCATCGTGTTCGAAGGCGTGCAGCGTACCCGTCCTGCCGAGACCTACCTTGACCTCATCGCAAATGAGGAGCACACCGGCTGACGACAGTCGCTTGTGGACATCCGCCAGAAAGCCGGGTGGGGGCACGATGACACCCCCGTCGGACATCAGCGGTTCGCAGATCAACGCGGCGATGTTCTCGCCTTGCTGGTCGAGCAAGGTGTCCAGTTGGTCGAGAGCCGCTCGCGCCGTCTCGGCCGCCGACGGACCGCTCGGGTAGGGCAGCAGCGACAAGTCACTGTCGGGGTGACCGCCCGCATCCACGATGAGCCCGGAGAACTGGCTGGATCCCGCGAGACCTCCGTGGTATGAGCCGTGAAAGGCGATCACCCCGGACCGGCCCGTGCTGTGCCGGATCGTGCGGACGGCGGCCTCGTTGGCATCGGAACCGCTGTGCCCCAGGTAAACGCGGCGCTCACCGGTGCCGGGTGTACAGGCCAGCAACGCCTCGGCGAGCTGCACGGCTTCGACATTGCACGTCGACACCAGGCCGACCCCGGCCATCTGTGACATCGCCCGCGCGACCGCGGCTTGGATCGCCGGATGGCCGTAACCCAGTGACGCGATGGCCCACGAGGCGGACAGATCGAGGAGTCTGCGCCCGCCTTCTTCGACGAGCCAGCAACCCTCGCCGGCGACAACGGTGAGCGGGAAAAAACGCAGCCGTTGCGTAGCCGCCAGCACGGCTTGCTCGCGTTCGTACAGCGGCGACACCATCAACTCCTCAGATCGGCACAATAGCGCGGTTTTCAGGCCCCGAGAGCGAGAATCGCGTTGATTTCCACGAGCTGGCCCGGGAAGGCGAGCGCGGCCACTCCGCAGATCGTGCTGGCCGGCCGGTGTTCTCCGTAGTAAGCGGCGTGCAGTGCGGAAAAGTCGTTGAACCAGACCGGCAGGTCGACGACCACCGTGAAGTCCTGCACGATGTGCTGCCTTCCCGCGCCGTAATGCGCCAAAACGCGGTCGATATTCGCGAAGGTGCGCTCGACCTGATCGGCGAAGCTGCCCTCGACGAAATTCCCGTCGTCGTCCCACGCCAGCTGGCCCGACACGTAAACAGTGTCACCCACTCGGCGACTTTGACAATATCCGTAGGCACTTTCGGCCTCGAAACCGAAAGTGTGTGCACTGGCGTCGGTCATTACTCTCTCCTGAAGTTGTCGCGAGCCTAGACCATGGACTGTTTTGTACGCTACACTATTCCGGTCCAACACGTTAGATGTAACGATAACGTCATCAGTCGTCCGACCCCGGGGTGCCCTATGACCGTTCCTGTCAGCTCGTCACCGGCCACGACCTGGGATCGCGCGCGGCGCGTGATGCCGGGCGGCGCGTCGTCCGGTCATCGCGTCGGCTGGGACCAGGTTTTCGTCAGATCCTCCGGTGCCCATCTGTGGGACGAAACCGGCCGCGAGTATCTCGACTTCCTGTGCGCCTGGGGACCCATCGTCTTGGGGCACTCGGATCGCAGGGTGAACGAAGCGGTACTCGCGGCGACCAATACCTGCGACCTCACCGGGGTGGGTCCGCAACTGGGCGAGGTCCAGCTCGCCGAAACGGTGTGCTCGTTGCTGCCGTCCGCGCAGAAGGTGGCTTTCTGCACGTCCGGGACCGACGCGGCGATGCACGCCGCGCACGTTGCCCGGGCCTTGACCGGCCGGCGGAAGCTGCTCAAGTTCCACGGCTCCTACCACGGCTGGAGCGATCATCTGGCGGTCGGCTGCGCCCGCAACGGCGTCACCGCCGACACCCCGCTCGGCAGCCCGAACGGGGGCGGGCTGCACCCGCAGATGCTCGCGGACATCGTCGTCGTGGAATGGAATGATTTCGCCGGCCTCGAAGCCGCTTTCGCCGAGCATGGTGACAGCTTGGCCGCAGTGTTCGCCGAAGGTTACATTCACAGCTTCGGCTGCGTGCCGGCGGCGCCGGGATTCCTCGAACGGATTCGCGCGCTGTGCGATCGTCAGGGAACCGTCTTCGTCATGGATGAGGTCAAGACGGGATTCCGGTCCGCATTGGGTGGTTATCAATCGATCTGCGGCGTGACGCCCGATTTGACGATCTTCGGGAAATCCATTGCCAATGGTTACTCCCTGGCCGGTATGGCGGGAAGCGACGAGGCAATGCGGTACGTCGGCGCTTACGATACGCAGCACGCAACGGTGGATGGCACCTACAACGCCTCGCCGTACGCGATCGCGGCGGCCAACAAGACGCTGGAGATCATGCGGACCGAGGACGTCGTCAACCGGCTGTACGCGCTCGGGGACCGGCTGCGATCGAAGATCCAAGCCGCGATCGACGACACGGGTGCCCAGGCGGTGGTCACCGGCCTCGGGTCGCAATGGGCCGTGTACTTCACCGACGAGGCGCCGCGGAACTTCCGGCAGGCATTGCGTTCCGACACTCGCAGGTATTCGGCCTACCAATCGACCCTGCTGGCCGGTGGGGTCCTTGAGACTGTGGCCACCGCATCGGATCGACGCCTGTGTGCGGCGACGACGGAGGAGGACATCGATCGCGTCGCGGAGGTGTACCACGCCGCGATGGCCGCGACGGTGTCCTGATGTGGTGGCCCCTGAGTGGCCTTCCGGTAAGGGCTACCGGTCGAGTAGCCGGACGCCGCGGCGATCGCGGGCGAACGTCTCCGCGGACTTCCGCATTGCGGTCTCGAAGACGTCGACGAGTTCGTCCGGTGTGGACGGAGCCGATGCCACCAGTACCTCGCGAGCGGCCGGTGTACCGCTCAGGAGTGCCGCTGACAGGCCGCGTTGTGGCTGGTACGCCATCGCCGGGATCAGGGCGGTGCCCAGCCCGCTGGCGACCAGCCCCTGGATCACCGCGTAGTTGTTGCTGCGGTAGCTCACCATCGGGTCGAACCCGGCCGCGCGGCAGAGCTGGCGCAGCGTCGCGGCGCCCGAGGTGTCTTCCCTGGTCGAAATCCAGGTCGCCTCCAGTAGGCTGGTCAGCTCGACCGGTTCGCACGGTTCGGTGTGGGCCCGGATCAGCAGCAGGTCCTCGACCAGCAGCGGACGGAGCCTGATGGTCCGCGGCCAGCGCGACGCCACGCCCCGGTACCGGTAGAGCAGTGCCACGTCGATCTCGCGACGTTCCAGCATGGGCACCAGGGACGCCGGTTCGTCCTCGTCGAGATGAACGTCCAGCCGCGGGCTCACTCGCCGCAGCCGGGTGAGCCCGGCCGGAAGCAACTGTTCGCTCGCGGTCGGGAAACTGCCGATGCGAAGCCGGCCGAGGCGACCTGTTGTGATCCGCTCGATGTCGTCCGCCAAACCCTGGAGGGCGCCGAGCGCGCCGGCCGAGCGGTTCACGATCTCGACCGCCGCTGGCGTCGGGCGGACGCTGTGAGCGTCCCGTTCGAACAGGGTGACCTTCAGCTGGCGCTCCAGGGCGGACATCTGTTGCGACACCGCGGAACCGGTGTAGCCGAGCTGGCGAGCGGCATCGGCGAACGAGCCGAACCGCAGCACGGTCGTCAAGGTCTGGAGGTGGACCGGGTTCAGCATGAACGCTCCTAGCCGAGGTGCCAAGGATTGATGGTGACGGCGCCCGTGCTGGCGCCGTGGGCATTGAGCAGGCGTCCGTAGAGTTTGTACTGCCGCAGCACGATCCGCCGGTCGAGTATCCGCACGGCGGGGAATCTGGTGAGGATCCGGGTGGCGATCTCGTGGCTGTCTTCGGCCGAATGAAGTCCGACCGAGACCGTGAGATTGGCGGTCCCGGAGACGCCGACGCAGGTGCGGGTTTCCCGCCAGGTGGCCAGTTTGGCGCCGATGGCGTCGACGTCGTGGTCGGGGACGCTGAGGTAGAAGATCGCGCCGGAATGCCAGCCGGCTCGCCCGCGGGCGAGGTCACAGCGGATGGTCATGTAGCCGGCGTTGATGAGCCGGGTGATGCGGCGTTGCACGGTGCGCGGACTGAGATCGAGGTCCCGGGCCAGGGTCGTGACCTCGGCGCGGCCGTCGTGGCTCAGCAGCGTGAAAAGGGTTTTGTCGGTCTGGTCGAAAGGGCGGTGGGACTCGGGTTCGGCATGAGTGTCCACAATGGCCGCCGCGTCGTCCCGGGCGAGGGCTTGCAGGCGCCACTGCAGCGCGGTGGCGAACGCGCTCGTGGCCAGCTGGGTTCGCACGGACCGGATACCCGGGGCGACCGGAAGTTCTTGGAGCAGATAGGTCGACAGGGCCGCGGCGGTGGGAGACCAGATGAGTGCGCGGAGATTGTGCGAGCCGGTGACGTGTTCGAGCGTCATGATGTGGGGCTGTTGCTGCAGCCAGGCAATGGCTTCCTGGGCGCGACCGGGTTCGCAGTCGAGTTCGAGGAACCCCAGGCGAATGATCTCCAGCAGCCGCGGCCCGAGTGCGGCGGTGGTCCAGGCGAGACCGGCGTCCTGCAGGTGCTGCCAGCGGCGCGCCACAGTGGTCGCGCTGACGCCGAGGACGGTGCTCAGCCGGGACCAGCTGGCGCGCGGATTGATCTGGATCGCGTTGATCAGCGCGAGGTCGGCCTCGCTGAGGAGCTGGTCGTCGCTGCTGCCGGTTTCCTGCAACCTGATGCCCTTCATGCTTGAATCGTGCATCTTCGGCCAGAGTAATACACCGACCCAATACTGGCGGGAACAAAATCTCGCCGGCGGAAAGGCCGAATATGGCGTCCCGGAGAATCACCGTCACAGCAACGGGAGACAGCTTCATCACCCGTCGATTGGTGCGCACCGTTCCGTCCACCGTCGAGCTGTCGCGCCTGATCAGTGCCGCGGACGTCAGGTTCACCAACTTCGAAGTGACCGCGCACGACGGGGCGGGTTATCCCGCCGCGGTCAGCGGCGGCACCTGGGCGATGGCGGCACCGGAGGTGATCGGCGATTTGCAGGTGCTCGGATTCAATCTGGTCTCGACCGCGAACAATCACGCCCTGGACTACTCCACGGGCGGGCTGCTCGCGACGGACGACAATTTGTCCCGGGCGGGCCTGGCTCATGCCGGGGCCGGGGCGAACCTGGCTGCCGCTTGTGCACCGGTGTTCGTCGAGACCGAGCGCGGGCGCGTCGGGATGGTCGCGGCGACCAGCACGTTCGACAAGTCGTGGGTCGCCGGCGATCAGCGCCCGGATCTGCAAGGGCGCCCGGGCCTGAACGTGCTGCATCACAAGGTGGCGCACAAGGTGTCTTCGGCGCAGCTGGCCACCTTGCGGCAGATCCTCGAGGACACGAGCATCAATGCCACGTACGACCGTTCGGTCGCAACGGGGTTCGTCGTGCCCGTGGAGGATCCGAACGCAGTTCTGGTCGGTGGCCACCTGTTCGTCGATGACACCGACCCGCGGCCCACCTCGACCGCCGATACCAAGGATGTCGCCCGGATCGTGCGGTCGATCGAACGAGCCCGTGGCGAAGCCGACTACGTGCTGGTGAGTTTGCACAATCACGAAATGCTCGGGTCCGATCTGGAGCGGCCCGCCGAGTTCGCGGAGAAGTTCGCCCGGGACTGCATCGACGCCGGCGCGGACGCGGTGATCGGGCACGGCCCGCACATCCTGCGGGGCATCGAGATCTACCGGGGCAAGCCGATCTTCTACAGCCTCGGCAACTTCATCTTCGAAAGCGATTCCGTGGCCCACCTGCCGGCGGATTTCTTCGCCGCCTACGGTCTGACCCACCACGACGACACGTTCCAGGCGTTGCGCGAGCGAAGCCGGAACTGGACCCGGGGATTCTCGGCCCAGCCCGAGATCTGGTCCTCGGTCGTCGCGAAGTGGACGGTCGAGGACGACGGCGCGATCGAGATCCGGCTGCACCCGATCGACCTCGGCCACACCGAGCCGCACTATCGCCGTGGCGAACCCCGGCTGACCGGCGACACCACCGCAATCGAGAAGCTGCAAGAACTCTCCGCACCGTATGGCACCCGCATCGACATCGAGGCCGGTGTGGGCGTGATCCGCATCGGCCCGCGGGATCAGGCGCCCGCGGGGGAACGTGCCGCGCTGCGCGCGAGCGTGTGAGACGACCAGAAAAACCCCGAGCTGAAAGGAGGACCGAGTGATCAGATGGCAACGATGGGTCGCGACGTCGGCCGCGATCGTGCTGGCCGTGGCGCTGAGTGGGTGCGGGGCGCTGGCCGCGCGCACCCATTCCGATCAGGAACTGCACGTGGCACTGGGAGCCCAGCCGACGACGCTGGACGAGCAGATGACCACCGCCGAACCGACGAAGTACGTCATGCGTAACGTGTTCGAAACCCTCGTCACCACCGACGCGGACAACAAGGTCGTCCCGATGCTGGCCAGCGCGATCACCGAGAGCGCGGACCGCACGAGCTACCGTTTCGACCTGCGCCGCGGCGTCCACTTTCACAACGGCGCCGAGATGACCTCGGCGGACGTCGTGGCATCGATGACCCGGTGGCTGAAACTGAGTCCCGCCGCCAAAAGCGTTCTGGGCAAGGATGCGACCTTCGTCGCCGACGGCCCATACGCCGTCGTGTTGAAGATGAAAGCGCCGGCGGTCGGCGCGCTCGGGGTGATGGCCACCCACAAACAGTTCCCCGCGATCATGCCGGCGGCCATCGCCCAGAACGCCGCACCGACCGGCGTCACCTCGTTCATCGGGACCGGGCCCTACAAGCTCGTGGAGTGGAAGAAGGACGCCTCCATCCACCTGACCAAGTTCGACGGCTACTCGGCGCGTTCCGAAGCTCCCTCTGGTTTCGCGGGGCGGCGGGACGCGCTGATCCGAGACGTCTACTTCGACATCGTCACCGACCCGTCCACCCAACTGGCCGGGTTGCAGACCGGGAAGTACGACATCCTGGCCAGCGCCAGCTACGACACGTACGACTGGCTGAAGAACGGCAAGGATTTCACCGTCACCAGCTACAACGACGGTGATGTCGTCTTCGCCTTCAATATCAAGAACGGCGTCTTCGACACCCCGCAGAAACGGCAGGCGGTCCAACTCGGCGTGAACTCCAGCGACATCATGAACGTCGCGTTCGCCGACAAGGACGTGTACGACCTGAAAGCCGGCTACATGTCGGTCGACCAACCCGACTGGTACACCAACGACGGTGCCGATACCTACAACCAGGGCGACACGGCCCGGGCGGGGAAGATGCTGCGGGAAGCCGGCTATCACGGCGAGCCGGTCACGTTGCTGACGGTGAACGACGACCCGTTCCAGTACAAGTCAGCGGTCGTTCTGCAGCAGCAGCTGAAGGAAATGGGCGTGAACGTCACGCTGCGCACCGGGGATTGGGCCACCTACAGTGCTCTGTCCCTCGACCCGAAGGGCTACGACATCACGACCGCCGGGATCACGACGGTGTCCGACCCCACTCAGCTGTCCTACCTCGGCGACAGCTGGCCGGTCTACGCGCAATCCCCGGTCGTCGCGGATGCCTTCACGAAGATCCAGCGCTCGGCGGACCTCAAGGACGCGCGGGATATCTGGGTGAACACCCAGAAGTACCTGCGTGAGGACTATGTGCCGGTGATCATGGCCGGTGAGTTCAAGGGCGTCTCGGCAGCCAACAAAGACGTCCACGGTTTCACCACCAAGGACGGACCGATCATCTGGAACACCACGCTCGGAGATCACTGATGCCGGCTTATATTCTTCGGCGCTTCGCCGCGCTCATCCCGGTGCTGTTGACCGTGTTCACCGCCGTCTTCCTGGTCGTGCACCTGGCGCCGGGCTCGCCGGCGTCGGTCATCCTCGGCCAGGAAGCGACGCCTCAGCAGATCACTCAATTGAACAGCGACCTCGGGCTCGATCAGCCGCTGTGGCAGCAATACGCGACCTGGATCGGCCATGCCGTCACCGGTGATCTGGGCCAGTCGTATTTCCTGGACGCGCCTGTCCTGTCGACCATCGTGGACCACGTGCCGCCCACCCTGTCGCTGGCCCTGATCGCGGAGATCATCGGTATCGGCGTCGCGATCCCACTGGGGATCATCGCCGCCACCCGCCGTGGATCGCTGCTGGACCGGGTGATCCTGAACGGCTCACTGGTCGGGATCTCGGTGCCGAGTTTCCTGCTCGCGCTGTTCCTGCTGCTGGTCTTCGGGGTGTGGCTGCGGGTGCTCCCGGTCGGCGGCTACGAGCCGTTGTCATCGGGATTCTTCACCTGGTTGTCCTACCTGATTCTTCCCGGTATCGCGCTGGGCGGGATGCAGGCCGCACTGATCACCCGCATGGCCCGGTCCTCGGTCCTCGAAGTCCTGGGCCAGGAATACATCAAGGTCGCCAAGGCCAAAGGCCTGCGCACGCGGGTGGTGGTGCTCAAACACGCGCTGCGCAACGCTTTCCTGCCCGTGCTCACCATCCTCGGGCAAGGGCTGGGTTCCCTGATCACCGGGGCGGTGGTGACCGAGACGATCTTCACCATCCCCGGGATCGGCACGCTCGTGGTCAACTCCGTGCTGCACCGTGACTTTCCCGTCGTGCAGGGCACGGTGCTGTTCACGACCGTGATCTTCGTGCTGGTGAACCTGATCGTCGACCTCCTCTACGGCGTGTTCGACCCCCGCGTGAAATTGCCGAGCAAACGATGAGGCAACAGATGCAGAACAATCAACAGCCCCCACCCACTCCAGCCGCGGCCACCCCGGCAGCGGAAACATCGATTTCGCGTGGCATCGATCGTGGCCGCACATTGAAGCGGGAAAGCCGCCGCCGCAACCTCCGCCGGCTCGTCTCGAACCGGTTGTTCGTGGTGGGTGCGGTGGCGGTGGTTTTCCTGGTCGCGGCAGCGATCCTGATCCCGTGGTTCTCGCCGTACGGGCAGTTCGACATGGTGCCGGCCGACAAGCTCCGGGGCCCCAGCGCGTCGCATTGGCTGGGGACCGACGACTACGGACGTGACCTCGCGACCCGGCTCGCCTACGGAGTGCGGACTTCGCTGGGGATCGGCGTCGCGGTCGCGGTGAGCACCACCGTCCTCGGTGCGGTGATCGGCCTCGCGTCGGCGTGGTTCCGGCGCCTCGACGGGGTGCTGATGCGGATCATGGACGGGCTGATGGCGTTTCCGAGCATCCTGCTGGCCATCTGCATGATGGCCGCGTTCGGGGCCAAGATCAGCAACGTGATCATCGCGCTCACGATCGTTTTCACGCCGCAGGTGGCCCGGATCGTCCGCTCCAGCGCGCTGAGTGTGAAGGAAGAGGTCTACGTGCTGGCGATGGTCGCGCAGGGAGCGTCCAGCGCGCGGATCATTTTCGGGCACCTGCTGCCCAACATCATCTCCCCGATCGTGGTCCAGGCCAGCTTCGTCTTCGCCGACGCGATCATCAGCGAAGCCTCACTAAGCTTCCTCGGGGCCGGTGTGCCACCGCCAGGAGCGAGCCTGGGCAGCATCCTGCACGACGGGAAGATCCTCATCTTCAGCGCCTGGTGGATCGTCGTCTTCGCCGGCATCGCGATCGTGGTCTCCGTCTTCGGGCTCAACTTCCTCGGCGACGGCCTGCGCGATTACTTCGATCCCAAGGGCGGGAAAGTCCGTGTGGTGTCCGGGATCGTGCGCGGGCAGGTCCGCAGGCTCACCGGCAGGCTCGGGGAACGTAAGCCGATACCGGCAGCACAGGAAGCCGTGGCGGCGAGTGGGGGAGGGAGCAACGCATGACGCGAAACGTACTCGAGGTCAAGGAACTGAGCACCTGGTTCGGGACCGAGGACGGGCAGATCGCCGCCGTGGACCGGGTGTCCTTCGTCCTGAAGCAGGGCGAAGTGCTGTCCATCGTCGGCGAATCCGGGTGCGGGAAATCCGTGACCGCGCAGTCGATCATGCGGTTGTACGAGGAGAACGGGTCGGTCGCCTACGACGGGTCGATCCTCTACGACGGGGCCGATCTGCTGGACCACAGCCCGGCGCGGATGGCGAAGCTGCGGGGCAACGACATCTCGATGATCTTCCAGGACCCGATGAGCGCGCTCAATCCGGTCTTCACCATCGGGACGCAGCTCACCGAAACGATCCGGGCGCACCGGAACGTCAGCCGGGGCGAAGCGCGCCGGCGGGCGATCGAGGTGCTCAATGCCGTCGGCTATCCCGACCCGGAAACGGGGTTGCGCCGGTACCCGCACGAACTCTCCGGCGGGATGCGCCAGCGGGTCGTCATCGCGATCGCCATCGCGTGTGAACCTAAGATCCTCATCGCCGACGAGCCCACGACGGCGCTGGACGTGACGATCCAGGCGCAGATCGTCGAGCTCATCGCGACGCTGGCGAAGGATCGCGGCATGGCGGTCGTGTTCATCTCGCACGATCTCGGCCTCCTCGCCGAAGTCAGTCACCGGGTCGCTGTCATGTATCTCGGACAGATCGTGGAGCTGGGCACCGTCGCGGAGCTGTTCTCGCAGCCGGCCCATCCCTATACGCGTGGCCTGATGGCCTCGGCGCTCACCTTGACCGGCCCGCTCACGCACCGGTTGACCACGATCGCCGGGACGGTCCCCGCGATCACCGACCGCCCCACGGGCTGTGTCTTCCAGGACCGGTGCGCCTACACGACAACACAGTGCCGCAGCCAGGAACCCTCGACCACCGAGCTGACCGGTGACCATCAGGTGCGGTGCTGGAACCACGACCAGCTGCCGGCGGTACTGGAAGGAGAACCAGCATGAGCACGGCCGTCAATACGGTGCCGCCGGACACCGCTCCGGTGCTCGAGGTGAAGAGCCTGAGCAAGCATTACCGCGTCTCCACCAATGGCGGACTCCTCGGCGCCAAGCGGACCCTCAAAGCCGCCGAGGACGTGTCGTTCGCGGTGCCACGGGGCAGGACCTTGGGGATCGTCGGCGAATCGGGCAGCGGCAAGTCGACGACCGGCCAGGCGCTGCTGCGGCTGACCGAACCGACGTCGGGCACGGTCACGTTCGACGGCCAGGACGTGCTGGCCATGAAGGGGGCCCAGCTCAAGGACTTCCGGCGCCGCGCGCAGATGGTGTTCCAGGATCCCTATTCCTCGCTCAATCCGCGCAAGCGTGTCGGGGAGACCTTGGCCGAACCGCTGGCCGTGCACCGTATCGGTGACCGGGCCGGCCGTGAAGACAAAGTCATGGCCATCCTGGAGAAAATGGGGCTCCGTCCCGATTTCGCCTACCGGTACCCCCACGAACTCTCCGGCGGGCAGCGCCAGCGCGTCGGGCTGGGCCGTGCCCTGATCAGCGAACCGGAGCTCGTCGTGTGTGACGAGGCAGTGTCCGCATTGGACGTCTCGGTGCAGGCCCAGATCCTCAACCTCCTGAGCGATCTGCAGGCCGAACTGAACCTGGCCTATGTGTTCATCACCCACGACATCAGTGTCGTCCGGCACATTTCGAACGACCTGATGGTGATGTACCTCGGCCGGGTCGTCGAGACGGGACCGACCCAGCACGTCATCGCCAACCCGGCCCACCCGTACACGAAGGCCCTGATTTCCGCCGTCCCCACCGGAAACACCACCACGGCGCGAGAGCGGACCGTCCTGCGCGGCGATGTTCCCTCCGCGATGAATGGCGAGACCGGGTGCCCGTTCGCGCCGCGATGCCCGATCGCCCAGGACATCTGCCGCGAGCAGGCCCCGCAGTTGCGCCCGCTCGACGACGGTAGCGCCGCCGCTTGCCATTTCGCCTGACCGAGCCCTCCCGGAGGACACAGCACGACCATGACAGAACCCACGAATCCCACGACTCACGAGACCATGACCCGCGCCCTGGCCGATTGGGTGACCACGAACCGGCTGCCCGGGCTGGCGGTGCAGGTCTCACACGGCGACCAGGTTGTCTTCGAGTACCTGCACGGACGTCGCGGCGACACCGGGCAGAACGATGCGGACACCCTGTTCGGCGTTGCGTCGGTGTCCAAGTCCCTGACCGCGACCGCGGTCATGCTTTTGCACCAACGCGGGCAGCTGAACATCGAGGACCCGATCGCCAAGTGGCTACCGCAGTTGCAGTTCGCGGGAGATGCCCACAACCGCATTACCATCGAGCACCTGCTCCGGCACACCTCCGGCCTGCCAGGTCTGTCCATGGTGGACGGTGCACGGACCCGCAGCATCCTCGCCGACCCCGATCGTGATCGTTTCCTGGCCGCAGTTCCGGTCAGCCGGCAGTACGAACACGTCCGCACTGTCGATGATCTGATCGCCGCACTTTCCGCCGCGAACCTCAGCTTTCTCGCTGAGCCCGGCGCGGTGTTCAACTACTCCAACGAGGGCTACGCCCTGCTGCAGGGCGTCATCGAAGCCGCCGCGGGCCAGGACTACCGCGGCTACGTCAAAGCCAACATCCTTGGCCCGCTTGGCATTGACCGCACAGCGTTCACCTATGACGAGCTGTCCGCGTTCGACAAGGTCGCGGACCTCTACGTGCCCTTCAAGGACACGGCCGACGCGTTCTCACTCTCGCCCGCCTGGTGGGATGTCGGCGACATCTACACCAACGGCTCCTGGAAAGTCACCCCCGGCGGCCTGTCCACGTTCGCGCGGATGCTCACCCGGGTTGCCCGCAACGAGTCCACAGAGGGTGCCGCGCTCACGCCGGACACGCTGCGCGCAATGACCGGGCAACCGACGAAGTTGCCGGACGGGTCGAGCTATGGGCTGGGCATGGAGATCGGGACGATCGCGGGGCGGGCCTGGTTCGGCCACACCGGGAGCGTCAAGGGCGTTTCCAGCGCCTACCGGTGCATTCCCGAGGAAGATCTCGCCGTCACAGTGCTCATCAATGCCTCCGGAGCCGACCCGGTCGGTCCCGCGGAACTCCTCACCCGTCTGTGGCTCGGCAGTCCCGAGGACGATTCCCTTGCCAGCACACCACAATCCGGTGCCGTGGATCTCGGCCAATACGTCGGCGAATACGCCTCCAGTGAGACGAACACCCTCACCGTGGCCCGGACCGATCAGGGGCTGACGGCCGTCACCAGGACCGGCGCCGGCCCGCTCGTGCCCGCCGGGCAAGACCTTTTCAAGGGGGCGAACAGCACCATGTACGCCTTCCTCAGAGACGACGACGGCACTATCACCGGCGTCTTCGCGGTCATGCGGGTCCTGCGGCGCGTCACGAACGCCCGCTGACGAACACATTCGACGAACGGAACCAGGGTGACCACGACCCCCATCGAAACCCCGCACTACGACGTTTCCCCCGCCCTTCACGATCAGCTCGTCGCCTGGCGCCGCGACTTCCACACCTACGCCGAACCCGGCTGGACCGAGTTCCGCACCACCGCCCGGATCATCACCGAACTGCGCGCCGCCGGCCTCGAGGTGATCTTCGGCCCCGACGTGTGCCAGGACGACGAGCGCATGGGCGTCCCCGGCCCCGCCGCGCTGGCCCGCGAACGCGAACGGGCCGTCGCCCAGGGTGGTGATCCCGGGCTCATCGCCGCGATGGGCGAAGGTTTCACCGGCGCCATCGCTCTCCTCGACACCGGCCGCCCCGGCCCGACCATCGCCTACCGCGTCGACATCGACTCCAACGACCTCATCGAGTCCACCTCGCGGGAGCACCGCCCGGCGCGCGAAGGCTTCGCGTCGGTCAATCCCGGCGCCATGCACGGATGCGGCCACGACGGGCATGCCGCCATCGGGCTGGGGCTGGCGCGTGCGCTTGTGGAGAACAAGGACGCGCTCAGCGGCCGCATCAAGATCATCTTCCAGCCCGCCGAGGAGGGTGTGCGGGGCGCGCACTCCATCGTCGCGGCGGGACACCTCGACGACGTCGACGTCTTCGTCGCCACGCACGTCGGTGCCGGTGTGCCGCATGCCGAAGTGGCCTGCGGTGGCCACGGTTATCTGGCCACGACCAAGTTCGACATCCGTTTCACCGGCGTCGGCGCACACGCCGGCAGCGGCCCCGAACTCGGCCGCAATGCCTTGCTCGCCGCGGCCGCGGCGGCCACCAATCTCCACGCGATCCCACGCCACAGTGGCGGTGACTCCCGCGTCAATGTCGGCACCCTGACAGCCGGTGAGGGGCGCAATGTGATTGCCCGGGAAGCCTTCCTGCGCGCCGAGACACGCGGGCGGACGTCCGAAGTGAACGACGAGATGTTCGCCAGGGCCCGATC
Source organism: Amycolatopsis sp. GM8 (assembly GCF_021653975.1). Lineage (GTDB taxonomy): Bacteria > Actinomycetota > Actinomycetes > Mycobacteriales > Pseudonocardiaceae > Amycolatopsis_E. The sequence continues at coordinate 484,652 of NZ_JAJKFK010000006.1, forward strand.
CGTGATCGAGGGCGCGGCCCGGATGCACGACGTCGACCACAGTCTCACGATCGTCGGCGCCTCCGGTGACTGCGATCCCAGCGAGGACCTGCTCCCTTTCCTGCACGAGCAGTTCGCCAAGATCCCCGCCGTACAACGGATCCAGACACACCACCGGTCAGGTGGCTCCGACGATGCCACGGCGATGATGCGGCGCGTCAAGGAACGCGGCGGCCTGGCCAGTTACGTCTTCCTCGGGATGAACCTCCCGTCGGGTCACCACACGCCGACCTTCGACATCGAGGAGGACACCCTCGACACCGGCGTCGCACTCCTGGCCAATGTCGCCTTGAATGCCACGAGCATCGGCCGCTGAGGCGCGATTCAGCGCAGGTACCAGCCGAACCAGTCGCGGCTGGCGGGGTGCAAGTAGTGCTCCGGCGGGACCTGCTCGGCGGGGAAGAGCGAGAAACCCTTGGGCGGGCCGGTGGGGGAGTCGTGGAAGTAGGTGCCGCTGACCCAGGCCGGGTTGATGTCGAGTTCCATGCCGCGCACCACGCCGGCGCCCTTGAGGATGTTTCCCAGCGTGCACACCGAAAGCGCGGGCCCACCGACATAGACCTCGGCGCCGTCGGCGGTGACGCCGAACGCGGAGCGGTGGATGTAGGCGGCCTGGCCGATGGTGCTGCCCCACTCCTTGGTGCCGCCGGTGGCGCAGGTGGGGTTGACCTGGCCGTTGTCGACGAGCATGACCAGGTTCTGGCGGACGCTGGCGACCTCGGGGCCCATCCGGATTTCGTGGTTCCACGAGCCGACGGTGGCGGTGCCGTCGGTCCGGATGACGAGGCTGGCCGCACCGTCCACAAGGGGCACCGCGGTGCGGCCTTCGCTGAAGTAGCCGCCGTTGCTGGCTCCGTTGAGCCGGAATCCGGCGTTGAACGCGGCGGCGACGCTGTGCTCGAGCGCGGGCGTGATCGAGGTCGCCGCCCGCCACTTGCCGCCGGGGTCCTCGAAACCGGGCTGGAGTTGCCCGCGCACGAAGGTCGGATCGATCCACATCACCCCGGCGACGAACGAGGTGTGCTGCGGGTCCGGCCGGAGCGACGCGACCCGGACCGCCGCTTGCCCGTGGTCGGTCACAACGGTCTGCCACTGGCCTTCTCCCGGCAGCAGCGCGGTGCCGGCGAGTGACGTGATGGGCGCGGGTGCGGCGAGTCCGTGCGCGGCTTTCCCATCCGGCACCGGCGATGTCGGCACCGCGCCCGGCGCCACCGGGATGCCCCCGGCGGGCGCACCGCCGACGGGCGGCTGGTTGTGGTCGTACTGCTGCTTTTCCAGCCACGTCACGAGATCGCCCAGGCCGTGGTCGCGTCCCCATTCCGCCAGCCGCGCGGCGGTGCTGTCCGTGCCCGGCGCGGTGAGCGCGCCGGTGATCGACCAGCCGACCACGATGAGGAACACGAGCAGCGCGGCCAGCAGCGAGCGGCGCAGCCAGCGCACCCAGGGGCGCCGGCGTTTCCGCTTCGGCAGCTTGATGGGCTGGGTGTCGGCGGCGCTGCCCTCCAGGACGTCCGGAGACGTCGTCGCGAGCGAGCCCGAGAACAGCCCCTCATCGCCACCGCCCTCGGCGGGCCGCCCGCTCTCTCGAGCACGAATTTGTTTTGTCACCGAACCGCACAGGAGGTAGCCGCCAGAACAATGCCCCAAAGTAAGGACACCTCGCTGAGAGGAGGCTGAGCGCGCGGAACAGAAAGGGCGAACCGGGCGTCCGTTACTTGCCTGCGAGAAGTTCGCGTGCCAGCGCCGGATGGGTCACGAGGCCGTCGAGATAGCCGGCTTCGATCGCGACTCGCACGGCGTCTGCTTTCGCTGCCCCGTAAGCGATGCCGATCACCTCCGGCACATCGTGCAGCTGTTGTGGCCGGATGGTGATCATGCGGTCGGTGAGTCCGGACGTGACGGGCCGGCCATCGCGGTCGAGCAGGACACCCGCGATTTCGGCCATCGCGCCGTCGTTGCGCAGTTGTTCGCGTTCTGTCCGGCTCAACGCGTCATGCACCGTCGACAGCTCCCACGATCCGACGCCGACCACCGCGACCGTGACCTGAGGTACCAGGCCCATCGCTCGCGCGACATCCGGCTGCCGCCGCAACGTCCGGGCCGTCGTCGCGTCCGGAAGGATCATCGGGGCGTAGAAGTACGCCGCCGGCCCGGCCGCGATCTTCGCGACGGTCCGGACGAGTTCGATCGTGCTGTCCTCCTGGACGTCGGGCCGGCGCAGCGAACTCATCAGCGCACCCGAGAGCTGCACGACCGAGCAGGCCGGCAGGCCTTTCAGCGCGAAACTCATCGCGCGCACGCAGCGGGACCAGGCCAGTCCCAGCACGTCGTCCTGCTTCAGGATCTCACCGAGGAGCTCCGCGCAGCCCGCACCGAGTAGTTGCCGCTGCGCCTGCACGTCGGACTCGTCGACATCCAGCACCAGCGAATGCGTCAGCCCGTAGGCCTCTTGGACGCGGTCGAACAGCTCCACGTCGACATGACCGGCCTGCCTGATCTCGATGCGGACCATCCCGCTCGTCCGCGCCTCGTCAAGCAGCCGCGCGACCTTGAACCGGCTGAGGCGCATCTCCTCGCCGATCTCGCTTTTGGACTTCCCGTCCAGGAAAAACCGCCGTGCCACCGCGGCCGCGAAATCCCGGGCGGACTTCTCGTGCTCCGGCGAATCTCGCGCGCGCGAGACGAAGACCCGCGGTGGCCTCGTGGCCTCGCCAGGCTCCGGCAACAAGACTCGTCCCCCCGTTTCGGCCTGTGATCGCCGCATCAAGAATGTCTCATGAAAGCCGCGGGGGCGCAGGGGGATCCCGAAGTTGTCCTGGATTTGTCCAGTCACCGCCGGACACCTGGGGCGGCGGACGGATTGCTATCGTTTTCCACCGGTACGCCAGCCGCGAAGAGGAACACCGGTGACAGGTCCGAACGTCTTCATCTCGTACACTCACGACAGTGCGCGGCACCGCGATGACGTGCGCGAATTCGCCGGTTTCCTCGTTTCGCGCGGAATCGCGGTGGAGCTTGATCAATGGGCGGGGGTGGCGCGCCAGGACTGGTATCCGTGGGCGTGGCGCGGCATGTCCGGCGCCGATTACATCCTGGTGATCGCCTCGGCGGGCTATCGCGAGATGGGCGACGGCGCGGGCCCGAACGACCAGAACCACGGCGGCCGGGTCGAGGCGGCGCTGCTGCGGGACTTCCTGCAACGCGACCGTGCACAGTGGACCGGGAAGATCCTGCCCGTAGTGTTGCCCGGCCATACTGTCGGGGAGATCCCGGACTTCCTCCAGCCCTCCGCCGCCGACTATTACCCGGTCACGTCGTTCACCACGAGCGGGGCGGAAGGGCTGCTGCGCGCGATCACCGGCCAGGCCGCGCACATCCGGCCACCGCTCGGACCGCGCGTCAGCCTCCCACCCCGGTCCGGCCCGGGGGCGGGAATACCGGCACCGCAACCGGAATCCGAGCGGCCGCGCTGGGTGGCGCTGCCGGAGGTACCGCCCGTCGGGTGGCTCACGGACCTGTTCCCGCAGCGCCGGCCCCAAGCACCGGTCCTGGAACTTCATCTCGTCCCCGCGGCGCCCGAGGTCCGCTACGGCGTGACGGAACTGGAGGCGGTGACCGGGGAACTGGCCGACGTCGGCCGGGCCCAGCAGATCTTCCCGGTGACCGCGGGCCTCAGGATGGGCCATTCCGACAGGTTCGCCTGGGCTTGGACGATCGAGGAGCGGTCCCGGGAGACGGGACTCGCCGTCGGCCGCGACGGCCAGCGGACCTGCTGGTTACCGCTCCACCCGGCGGCGATCGGCTGGATCTTCGACCGGGACGAAATCGCCGGCGCGCTCGCCGGGCGCCTTTCCGCCCTTCTCGACATCGGGCTTCCGTCTCGCTGCCGAATGGCCACCGCGACCGGGTCCGTAGCCAACCGGAGACCGCGATCTCGACGGCCGACCTCCGCCAGGCGGTTCGTCCGGTCGCCGAGGAACTCGCCGCGCGTCTCGCCGTGGCGCTGAGGTAACGCGGGCGTTCAGGCGCTCCGGCCGACGTCGCCGAGTACCTGCTGGGCGACATGGTCCAGACTTGCCGTGATCCACTGCTCCAGGCTCCTGCCGGACTGCTCCGCGGCGGATTGCCAGCGTTCGATGCGCTCCTGCGCCACGCTCAGCTGCGGAATGGCCGCGGGTTGCGGCGCCGCCGCCCCGGGCTTTTTCCGGTGGGCGCGCAGATTTTCCCGCAGCTTGTTCCTGGACCAGCGTTGCTTTTCGGACTCATCGAGCCAATGGTCCTGCTCGGCGGTGCCGAGTGAAGCCACTTCGGCGTGATGCTGGAAGCTCAGGGTTCCGCGTCGCCGGTCGGGCGCGAAGCGCCGGCAGACCCACGCGTAATTGCGCAGGGTCTGGTAGTCGAGTCCGATGGCGTTGATGGCAAAGCGATAGCGGTCGACATAGGCCTTCTCGCCGTATATCATCCAGTCACCAAGGCACCACGAAGAAGAATCCGCGATCCTCGCCAGTTTCTGGCCGGCTTCCTCCCAGTTCTCGTATTCCAGCCGATCGGGGAGTTGCAATCCCACCCCGGTCAGTAAGATTTTTCCCCCGGTGGACAACGGCTGTTCCGGAGCAATAGGGGTGCTTCCGCCGCGTAGCGTGGGGTCCGGGGCCCCAGTTAGCTTCGTCCGTGCCATTATTCACCTTACTTTCTTCTTTGATTCATCATCGGATGACGCGAGTCGCGGAGCGTCGTCGTCGATGCGGATGCAAGGAATTCGTGGTGTCACAAATCGGTTAAGTGGCACCGTCTTATCGTTGGTCAACTGACAGTCGCGTGTCAACTACCGAGTGGTCGACCTCGGCTTGTCAGCCGAACGAAGAAAATGTCAGAAGAGGTAAACGGGCCTGCCCGAAAAGGCAGCGGTGTTCGGCGGTGCACCACCGGTGTTAGGCCGTTGGAAGTAGAGACCGTACGGCAAGCTGTACGGCTGCGCCTCAGGTGTCTCGCTCCTCGTGAGATGCTCACGGACAACGGATCACCTGACCGGCGTAGTCGATCGGCGCCGAAGCCGAGCAGCAGGACGATGCCCCCTTTAACGGTTGGTGAAGTTCCAACAGATTCGGTGTGCGAGCGCGACGTCCGCCGTCGATGTGTGTCACGTCGTTCGTGATGAGAGTGTCGATGGTCCGCCCGGGCAATTCGTGATTGTCCAATGATCCGCGCGGTTTTCACGAAAAAATCGGCGGGGTCCCGCGCTGTCCCGCCGGCGAGACAGTGGCCCGTTCGCCGCGGTGCCGGGGGACCTGATGTTGACACGTCTCGCTTCGTTGTACGAAACTTCTGCTCGGTCCTGTTGAATCTCCTTTTCGGATGGATTCCCGGTAATTCTTTCTTCCGCTCGGGGAAATGGTGGAATTGATGAACGCGGACGAAATCGAGCACTGGCTGGCCGGCCGGCTGGCTGATTTACTCGGCCGCTCACCTGAGCGGATCGACCCGACTTCGACCTTTGCCCGGTTCGGTCTGGCCTCGGTGGAACTCGTCGGCTTGCTGGGCGCGCTCGAGGACTGGCTGGGAAAACCGGTGGACCAGACCGCCGCCTACGAGTGGCCCACCCCGCGGCAGCTCGCTATCGCGCTGGCCGGCGGGAACGCCGAGCGGCGCGACGAAGTAACGGCGCCAGATGACGCAGACCGCCTCGACGAGCAAGATCCGGTGGTCATCGTCGGCCTCGCCTGCCGGTTCCCCGCTGGCGCCGACACACCCGACCTCTTCTGGCGGAACCTGGCGCGCGGGGTGGACGCCGTCGGCGAACCGCCGCGTGACCGGTGGGGCGACGACATCAAGGACGCGGGCCCCGTTCCCCGGCGTGGCGCCTTCTTGCCGGACATCGCCGGCTGGGACGCGGAATTCTTCGAGGTTTCGCCCCAGGAAGCGCTTCGCACCGACCCGCAGCAACGACTGCTGATGGAGCTGGCGTGGGAGGCGCTGGAGGACGCCGGGATCCCGGCCGCCCGGTGCGCCGGCACCCGGACGTCGTTCGTCGCCGGGCTGATGGACACCGGCCAGTATCCGCGGCTCCAGCTCGACCACCACGGGGACGCGGCGCTGACCGACCCGCATTTCGGTCTCGGCAGCTCGTCCAGTGCGGCGGCGGGACGGATCGCGCACCTGCTCGATCTGCGCGGCCCCGCCTACACCGTCGATACCGCGTGCTCCTCGTCGCTGGTCGCGGTGCACCTGGCCGCCCAGTGCCTGCGTCGCGGCGAGGCTGACCTGGCGCTGGCGGCGGGGGTCTCACTGATGACGCATCCCGACTTCCACGTCCAGGCCTGCGCGATGTCGATGCTGTCCCCCGATGGCCGGTGCAAGACGTTCGACGAGAGCGCGGACGGGTTCGCGGTCGGCGAAGGCGGCGGTGTGGTGGTGCTCGAGCGGATGTCCGCGGCCCGGCGCAACGGTCATCGGATCCACGCCGTGCTGCGCGGGTCGGCCGTCAACCAGGACGGTCACAGCAACGGTTTGACGGCGCCGAACCGGGCCGCGCAGGTCGCGGTGATCCGCGACGCACTGTCGGACGCGGGGGTGGCGCCTGCCCAGATCGGCTACGTCGAGGCACATGGTTCCGGGACGCGGCTGGGTGACGCCATCGAACTCGCCGCGCTGCACGAGGTGTTCGACGGGGACGCGCGCGAATGGCCGCTGCCGGTGGGCGCTGTCAAGACCAATGTCGGGCACACGCTGGCGGCGGCCGGGATGGCTGGCCTCATCAAGACCGTGCAGGCGCTCCGGAATGGCAAAATACCACCGAGTCTGCATCTCGACCGGCCCGTCGACGGCGTGTCGGGCACCGTCCGGGCCATCTCCGCGCCCATCCCGTTCCCGGCCGGGGCCTCGGGGCGGCTCGCCGGCGTCAGCTCGTTCGGCTGGTCCGGGACGAACGCGCACGTCGTGCTCGAAGAGCCACCCGCGCCGGTGCCGAACCCGGCCGCCCGGCACGGCGGTCACCTGCTCGTCCTCTCCGCTCGCACCGCTGACGCGCTCTCGGAGCAGGCGGCCCGTCTGGCCGGGCGCCTGCGGGAGGAGCCCGCGCCGGATCTCGCCGACGTGGCACACACTCTCCAAAATGGACGGACGCAGTTCGGCGTGCGGCGTGCGGTGGTGTGCGGCGATCTGCCCGACGCCGTGCGGATGCTCACCGGGCCGGTGGACGCGCACAGCACCGAGCGGCAGGGACGACCTGAGGTCGCGTTCCTCCTGCCAGGCGTGGGCGATCACTACGCCGGCCTCGGGCAGCGGCTCTACCGCGACGAGCCGGAGTTCGCGGCGGTCGTCGACCAGTGTCTCCGCCACTTCCGAGAACGGTCCGATGTGGACCTTCAGCCGATGTTCTCCGCTCCGGCGAGTGCTGGCCACGAGAGTCCGGACCTGGCGTCCTGGCTCGGGCGAAACGGTTCCGGGCAGCCGTCGCCGGACGACGCGCCTCCTCCCGAGGAGACCCACGCCCTGATCTTCACCGTCGAGGTCGCCTTGGCCCGTTTCCTGGAGGGCTGGGGGATCCGGCCCGGCGCGCTGCTCGGCTACAGCCTCGGCGAATACGCCGCCGCGCACCTGGCCGGCGTGTTCCACCTCGAAGACGCCGCGTACCTGGTGGCAGAGCGGGCGCGCCTGGTGGGACGCTCTCCGCGCGGCGCGATGCTTGCGGTGGCCGTGCCGGAGTCACAGACCGCTGAGCTGCTCGGCTCGGTACGAGGCCCGGTCAGCATCGCCGCGGCGAACGGCCCGTCGATGACGGTGCTCGCCGGCAGCCCGGAAGGGGTCGAAGAAGCACGACGGCACCTGACGGCGCAAGGGCTGGCCTGTGCGCGGCTGCGCACGACGCACGCGTTCCATTCGGCACTGCTGGAGCCGGTGCGGGACGAGCTGTACGAGCTGGTCGCCTCCGTCGAGCGCCGCCCGAACGCGATCCCGATGGTCTCGAACCTCACGGGGACTTGGCTGACGCCCGGCCAGGCGGTGGATCCGGGCTACTGGGCCGATCACCTGTGCCGGCCGGTGCGGTTCGCCGATGGGGCCGGGCTGCTGGCCGGCCGTGACGTGCTCGTCGAGATCGGCCCGGGCAGCACGCTTGGATCCCTGGTCCGCCAGAACACCGCTGTGCGCCCGGAAACGACCGTCCTCTCGACCCTGCCCGCCGCTTTGAACACGGGCACGGACGAGCGCGAATCCGTCCTGCACGCGATCGGCGCGTTGTGGGAATCCGGAGTCGAAGTGGACTGGCCGACCGTCGCGGGTGAGCCGCGCCCGCCCATCTCGCTGCCCACTTATCCCTTTCAGCGCACCAAGTACTGGCCCGAAGGGCGGCGCACCGAAGAAGCCGACACGTACGAGCCCGGGTCCGCGTGGTGCTACGTCCCGAGCTGGCAACGCGATGCTCCTGCGCGGCTCGGTGTGCGTGCGCTGCCGGACGTGGTCGTGGTGTTCGCGGATCCCCTCGGTGCGGGGGCGAGGCTCGCCGAGCTCGTCCGCAAGGCAGGGGGGACCGCCTTCGAGGTCCTGCCCGGGCAGCGGTTCGAGGCGAACGGCGACACGGTGACCATCGACCCTCGCGATGCCACCCACTACCGGGCCGTCGCCGACCTGCTGCCCACCGAACCCGGACGACACGGTGCGGTCGTGCACTGCTGGAGTTTGCTCGACCCGCCGGCGAATGACATCTCTGGCCGTCTGCGGGGGGCCGTCGACAACGGGTTCGGCAGCCTGCTGCTGCTGGTGCAGGCACTCGGCGAGCAGGCGGGGAAGGACGTCCGCCTGCTCACGGTGTCCGCGGGCGGCACGGACGTGACCGGGGACGACGCGACCGCCCCGCAGCGTTCGGTGGTGCACGGCCTGGGCCGGATCGTCCCGGCCGAATACCTTTCGCCGCGGTGGAGCGGCGTCGACCTCGAAGCCGCGACCCTCGCCGAGCGTGGTGGCGACACCTTGTTCGCCGAGCTCGCCGCGGAACCCGCGGAAGGAGTCGGAGAGCTCACCGCGTGGCGGGGTGGCCGCCGATGGCACCGGACGTGGCGGCCTGCCACGATCGAGCAGGACACCGGTGAGGTGTGGCGCGCGGACGGCGTGTACCTGATCACCGGTGGCACCCGGGGGCTGGGTATGGCCGCCGCCCGGCACCTGGCCGAGCACGGTGTCCGGCGCCTCGCGCTTGTCGCCAGGACGACCTTGCCAGAACGTCCACAGTGGACCGATCTCGCCGGTCGCGACAATCGCGTCAGCCGGACCGTCCGCGACATCCTGGCGCTGGAGGCCACCGGTGCGGAAGTGCTCGTGCTGGCGGCGGACGCGGCCGTCCCCGACCAGCTGGCCGCGGCACTGCGCGCGGCGCGAGCACATTTCGGGGCCCTGCATGGGGTTCTGCACTGCGCCGGCGTTCCCGGCGAAGGTGTCGTCCAGCGCAAGACCCGCGAACAGGCCGAGGCTGTGCTCGCCCCCAAGGCGTTCGGTCTGGCACCCCTGCTCGACGTGGTGGGCCCGGACGCGCCCGAGGACGAACGGCTGGAGTTGCTGGTTCTCTATTCGTCGTCGGTGACCGTGCTGGGCGGACCGGGCGAGAGCGATTACTGCGCGGCGAACACGGTTTTGGATGCCTTCGCCGCGGCCGCCGACTCCGAGCACACGCGAGTCCTGTCCGTCGCCTGGGGGCCGTGGCGCCACGACGACTGGCAGTCCGCGGCACCCGGGCTCGCGAAGCTGACCGGGGATTACCGCGCGCGGTACGGGTTCAGCGACGAGGACGGCTGCGCGGTGCTGGACCGGGCCCTGGCTTCGAAGGAGCCGAACCTGCTGGTGCTGGGGCAGTCCCTGGCCGGAGCGGCCGAGTTCTGGGCGAAGCTGGGCGACTTCGAGTCGCTCGCGGCACCGGCGCCGGGCGAGACACAGCGCTTCGCCCGCCCGTCCCTACGCACCGTCTGGGTCGCTCCGCGCACCGAGCTCGAACGACGGGTCGCGACCGTGTGGGAGCGCTTCCTCGGCATCGACGGTATCGGTGCCGACGACCCGTTCTTCGATCTGGGCGGCAATTCCCTCGTCGGCACCGCGATGGTGCGGGCGCTGGGGGAGGAGCTGGACCTGGATATCGCGCCGGCAGTGCTTTTCACCCACCCGACCGTGGCGGCCTTCGCGCTTTGGGCGGCCGGCGACACCGCCGTCGCGCCCGAGTCCGGCCGGGGACGCGGCGAGCGACGGCGGGCGCTCCGCACACAGATCGCAGGCGAACGGAAGCGAGGACGGACGAAGTGACCCCGGAGAACACCGTCGAGGGCGCAGGCCCCGAGATCGCGATCGTCGGCATGTCCGGCAGTTTTCCCGGCGCGCGCGACGTCGGAGGCTTGTGGGCCAACCTGCTCGCGGGGACGGAGGGAATCTCGCGGTTCACCGAGGACGAGCTGCGCGCGGCGGGGGTGTCCGAAGAGCTGCTCGCCGATCCCGCCTATGTGCGGGCCGGTGCCGTGCTCGACGACATCGACCAGTTCGACGCCGAGTTCTTCGGCATGCCGCCCGCCGAGGCGCGCATTCTCGACCCGCAGCACCGGCTTTTCCTGGAGCACACCTGGCGGGCGCTCGAGGACGCGGGCCGCGATCCGGCCCGCTTTCCCGGTCCGATCGGTGTTTTCGGCGGCACCGCGTGGAGTGCCTACCTCACCAACAACCTGCTGACGCGCCCGGAATTGGTCGAGACCATGGGCGAGCTGGCGCTCGGGCTCGCCAACGAGAAGGACTCGCTGACCACCCGCGTCTCGCACACCCTCGGCCTGTCCGGGCCGTCGTACGCGGTGCAGAGCTTCTGCTCCACGTCACTGGTGGCGGTCGCCGCCGCCGCGACGAGCCTGGCCGGGGCCGAATGCGATCTCGCCCTCGCCGGTGGGGTTTCGGTCGCCGTGCCGCATCGCGTCGGCTACCTGTACCAGGACGGGGGAATGACGTCTCCCGACGGTTCGTGCCGTGCCTTCGACGCGGCGGCCCAAGGCACGCCGGTGGGCAGCGGAGTCGGGGTCGTCGCGTTGCGGCGGCTGGAGGACGCCCTCGCCGACGGGGACCGGGTGTACGCGGTCATCCGCGGCTGGGCGGTCAACAACGATGCCGGGCACAAGGTCGGGTTCACCGCGCCCGGCGTGCGCGGGCAGACCGACGTCGTCCTGGAGGCGCTGGGCAGCGCGGGCCTCGGCCCGGCCGACATCGACTACGTCGAGGCGCACGGCACCGGGACGGCGCTGGGCGACGCCGCGGAATTGGCCGCATTGCAGGAGGTGTTCCGGGGACAGCACTGCCTGCTCGGCTCGGTCAAGACGAGCGTGGGGCACCTGGACCGCGCGGCCGGGGTCACCGGGCTGATCAAGACGGCGCTCGCGCTGCACCACGAGACGTTGCCCGCCACGCTCAACTTCGCCACCCCCAGCGAGCAGCTTCGCTACGGGGACGCGGACCTCGAAGTGGTGGGGGAACAGCGGAATTGGCCGCGGTCCGGGCGTCACCGGCACGCCGGAGTAAGCGCTTTCGGCATCGGCGGCACGAACGCCCACGTCGTGCTCGGCGAAGCCCCCGCCGCCGCGGCCCGGCCCACCGGTACGCGGCGCCACGAGGTGCTCGTGTGGTCGGGCCGGTCCGCCGCGGCGGCGGACGACACGACCACGCGGCTCGGCACGCACCTGGCGGACGCGGACGCCGGCAAGTTCGCCGACACCGCCTACACGCTGCAGACCGGGCGCCGGGTGTTCGAGCACCGCCGCGTGCTCGTGGCGCCGGACGCCGGGAACGCGGTGGCGGCCCTCCGCGGCGGAGAAGGTGTGCTGGCAGCCGAACAATCGCGGCACGACCGGCCGGTGGGCTGGCTCATCGCCGGGGTGGGCGAGCAGCACCGCGGGATGGTCGCGCAGCTTTACCGCACCGAGCCGTACTTCCGCTCCGTACTCGACGAGTGCCGTGAGGGGTTGCGCGAGCACCTCGGCACGGATCCGGTCACGCCGCTCGTCGAACCGGCCGACACCCCGGCCGAGAACGGTCTGGCACGGCTGCTCGGGCGGGCCGGCGCGGGCACCACCACGCCGGAGTTCGCGACACAGCACAGCCAGCCCGCCGTCTTCGCCGTCGAGTACGCGCTCGGCAGGCAGCTGATGGCGTGGGGGATCCGGCCGGCGGTGATGGCCGGGTACAGCCTCGGCGAGTACGTCGCGGCGACGCTCGCCGGAGTGCTTTCCCTGCCCGACGCCCTGGCCCTGGTCGCCCACCGGGCGAAGCTGATCGCCGGGCTGCCCGGTGGGGTCATGGCCGCGGTCCCGCTGGCGGCGGGTGAGGTGCGCGAGCGGATCCGGGCACTGGGCCTGGGCGGGCTCGACATCGGCGCGATCAACGGTCCCGGGCTGACCGTGGTGACCGGCGAGCCGGGGGACTTCGCGGTGCTGCGCGAGGCGTTGGACGCCGCCGAGGTGCCGGTTCGGCCGCTGGACACCACGCACGCCTTCCACTCGCGGATGCTCGCGCCCATCAAGGCAGAGCTCGCCTCGTGGATCGGCGCCCACATCAGGCTCGCCCCGCCGGAGATCCCGTATGTGTCCAATGTGACCGGTGAGCTGATCACCGCGGAGCAGGCCGTCGATCCGGGGTACTGGGCCGAGCACATGTGCTCGCCCGTCGACTTCTCCGCCGCGATCGGGACCATTCTGTCCAATGAGGACATTGCGCTGCTGGAGCTGGGACCCGGCCAGTCGCTCGGGTCGATGGTGCGCACCCATCCGGCGTGCGACCGGGCGCGGTGGCCGTCGATCGTGCCCACGCTCCCCGGCGCGGACGGCAGGCCCGACGACCTCACCGTCGCCGAGGCGCTCGGCAGGCTGTGGCTGGCCGGCGTGCCGGTCGACTGGGAGGAATACCAGGCAGGGCGCGGGCTTTCGCGGTCCGGCGCCCCCGGGTACGGCTTCCAGCGCAAGCGGTACTGGGTGGATCCGCCGGCTCAGGCCAAACCTGTCGCGGTTCCCGCGCCCGTTCCGGAAGCACCCGCGGGGCCGCGGCTTCTGCGGCAGCAGTGGCGGGTCGCGCCGGGAACCGGGACCGCGCGGGACGCGGTCGTCGTGCTGCTGGCCGACGTGGGCGGCGTCGCGGAGCGGGTCCGCGGCGAGCGGGTCGTCACGGTACGGCGTGCCGATTCCTTCTCGGTACGGGGAACCGAGTTCACCCTCGACCCGGGTGACCCGGACGGGTACCAGGCGCTGCTTTCCCAGCTGACCGTAAGTCACCCCGGACGAGAGCTCGCCTTCTGTCTACTGTGGACACTCGATGAGCCCGGCGCCGGTGGTGTGCTGGAGGTCGGCCGGCTCGTGGCGGCCCTCGACGCGTCTGGTCTCGACCAGACGCGCGTGTTGGTGGCGACCCGTGGTGCCGGCGCCGTGCGCGTCAGTGACGAGACCGTGCCGGAACAGGCCGCGATCACCCCGGCGTGTCTGGTGGCGCGCCAGGAACAGAGCGGGCTGGACATCCGCACGATCGACCTGGACCCGCTCTCCACCGACCCGGCGCAGGACGCCTCCGCGGTGTCGCGGGAAATCGGGCTCGCCGAGACGGCCGCCGCCGTCGCGTACCGGGACGGAAAGCGCTTTCTCCCCGATTACGTTTCCGCGGAAGCCGGCGGGCCCGCGCTCACCCGGGTGCGGCGCGGCGGGACCTACCTGATCACGGGCGGCCTCGGTGACGTCGGCCTGCTGGTCGCCGGCCACCTGGCCGATGCCGGTGCGCGGCGGGTGGTGCTGACCAGCAGGCGCGGCGTGGACGCGTCACCGGAGCGGGCCGAGGCGGTGCGGAAGCTGCGCGAGTCCGGAGTGGACGTGAGCGCGCCGCCCGTCGACGTCACGGACCTGGCCGCCATGCGCGCGCTGGTCGATGGGCTCGTCGCCGACGGGGGCACGCTCGACGGTGTCGTGCACGCCGCGGGCGAGACAGACCTGTCCGCACTTCAGCCGTTGCGTGAGCTGACACCGGAGCTGCTCGGGCGGCAGTTCGCCGCGAAGGTCGACGGTGCCCGGGTGCTGGAGGAGGTGCTCGCCGGGCTGCCGCTGGAACGGCGTCCGGAGTTCTGCCTGGTGTTCTCGTCGACTTCGGCGGTGCTCGGCGGGGTCGGGTTCGCCCCGTACGCGGCGGCCAACGCGGCGCTGGGGGCGCTGGCCCGGCAGCACGCCGAGGCCGGCGATCCGACGCGGTGGATCGCCGCGGCGTGGGACACGTGGGAGCCGACGGTAGCCCGGCTCGCCGGTGGTTTCGGCGCTTCGATGGCGCAGTACTCGATGACCGCCGCCGAGTCACTGGCCGCCTTCGACCGGGTCCTCGCGTGCCCCGAGTCGTTCGTGCTCGTCCTGGTCGGCGACGTCGAAACCCGTTCTGCCGCAAGCACGACGCCGAGCGTGCCGCGGGTGACGGGTGGTGACCGGCCCGATCTGCCGCAGCCGTACCTGCCGCCGCGGACCGCCACGGAGCGCACCCTGGCCGGGCTGTGGAGCGAGCTGCTCGGCATCGAGCGGATCGGGGTCGCCGACAACTTCTTCGATCTCGGCGGCAGTTCCCTGCTCGGCCTGCAGCTGGTCGGTTCGCTCAAGAAGAAGTTCGACCGGGCCGTCTCGCCGGTGACGTTGTTCGAAGCACCGACGGTCCGCGCACTGGCCGAATACCTGGACGATGCGACACCCGTGCGGGCGCAGGCCCCGGTCCGGGCCGTGTCGTCGCCCACCGCCGAGGACACCGACGGGCGCATCGCGATCGTCGGCATGGCGGGACGCTTCCCGGGCGCCGGTGACGTCGCCGGCCTCTGGCGCAACCTGCTCGAAGCACGCGAGACCATCAGCTTCTTCACCGAGGACGAGCTGGTCGCTTCCGGCGTGTCACGCGATCTCGCGCGGCACCCGGACTACGTGCCCGCGCGGCCGGTACTGGACGAGGTGCGCGGGTTCGACGCCGGGTTCTTCGGCTTCAGCCCGCGGGCGGCCACGATGACCGACCCCCAGCAGCGCCTGTTCCTGGAGGTCTGCTGGGAGGCGATGGAGCACGCCGGGTACGCGACCCCGCAGGGCCGTGGCCGGGTCGGCGTCTACGGCGGCTGCAACCTCAGCACCTACCTGCTGTCGCGGTACCAGCACCTGCGGGACGAGGAGCAGGCCGGCGACCACGAGGTGGTGATGGGCAACGACAAGGACGCGCTCACCACCACCGTGTCCTACCTGTTCGACCTCGGTGGCCCGAGTGTCGCGGTCCAGACCTTCTGCTCCACGTCGCTGGTCGCCGTGCACCTGGCCGTGCGCAGCCTGCGCGCGGGGGAGTGCGAGATGGCGCTGGCCGGCGGCGTGTCGGTGCGGGTGCCGGACCGGGTCGGGCACCTGTACGAGCCCGGCGGGATGGGCTCGCCGGACGGGCACGTCCGCGCCTTCGACGCCGACGCCCACGGCAGCATGTTCGGCGACGGCGCGGCCGTCGTGATGCTCAAGCCGCTGGCCGCCGCACTGCGCGACGGCGACACCGTGTGGGCCGTCGTCCGCGGTTCGGCGATGAACAACGACGGCGCGCTCAAGGTCAGCTACACCGCGCCCAGCGTGGCCGGGCAGGCCAGGGTGATCGAGGACGCGATGGCCGACGCGGGCGTCTCCGCCGGAGACGTCGGTTTCGTCGAAGCGCACGGGACGGGGACCGAACTCGGTGACCCCATCGAGGTCGCCGCCCTCACTCGCGCCTTCGGCGGCGGGCTGGCCCCGGGCTCGTGCGTGCTGGGTTCGGCCAAGACGAACGTCGGGCACCTCGACCGCGCCGCCGGGGTCACCGGGCTGATCAAGGCGGCGCTCACCGTGCGCACCGGGCTGATCCCGCCGACGCTGCACTTCCGCGAGCCGAACCCGAAGATCGACTTCGCGGACGGGCCGTTCGCGGTGAGCCCGGAACTGGTCGAGTGGCCCTCGGGGCGGCCCCGTATCGCGGGCGTCAGCTCGCTCGGCATGGGCGGCACCAACGTGCACGTCGTCGTCGAGGCGCCACCGCGGGCCGCGGTCGTCACGACGGACCCGGCCGAGTCACGCCGGATGCACATGGTGCCGGTCTCGGCCGCCAGCGACGCCGCGGTGGACGAGACGCTCGGGCGGCTGCGTGCGGCCCTCGAAGAACCGGACGCGCCGCGGGTGGCCGATGTCGCCTACACGCTGCAAGTGGGTCGGAAGACTTTCCCGCACCGCCGCGCCGTGGTGTCCTCCGGGACCGGCGAGCTGACCGCGAGTCTCGCGGGGCGGCCGGGCGCGCCGGCGCCGTTGCGGCGGACCGACCCGATGGCGGGCCGCCGAGTCGCGTTCGTGTTCGCCGGAGCGGGCGAACACCACCTGGGCATGGTCACCGAGCTGTATCGGCGCGAACCCGTTTTCCGCGCCGCGTTTGATGAATGTGCCACGGAATTACCCGGTGTCGACCTCGTCGGACTCCTCGCCGGTGCGCGGCACCCAGGTGGGGCGGATCCGCGTGCCGACGAGCTGCGTCGCCCCGAGGTCGCTGAGCCCGCGGCGTTCGCCACCGAGTACGCCCTCGCCCGCACGATGCAGGCGTGGGGCGTGCAACCGGAGATCATGCTCGGCTACAGCCTCGGCGAGTACGTCGCCGCGTGCCTCGCGGACGTCTTTTCCTTGCGCGACGCGATGAAGTTGATCGCCCACCGGGCGGCGCTGGTCGCGGGACAACCGGGAGCCGCGCTTGCGGTGCCGCTGCCGGTCGAGGAGCTGGAAGAGCGGTTCGGTGATCTGGAAGGGCAAGTGCTCGACCTGGCTGTCCACAGTGGACCGAGGACGGTCGTGGTCTCCGGTGCTGAGGAGGCAGTCGCCGCGCTGGCCGATCGGCTGACTGGTGCGCAGGTCGCTTGCCGGCGGCTGGAGACGAGCCACGCGTTCCACTCCAGGTCGCTCACCGGTCCCGCCGCCGAGCTGCCGGCCTGGATCCGCGACAACATCACGCTGTCGCCGCCGTCGATACCGTTCATCTCGAACGTCACCGGGCAGCCCGCCGACGCCGCCCTCGTGTGCGACCCCGGTTACTGGGCCCGGCAGCTGCGCGAAACCGTGCGGTTCGCCGACGGGGTGAACCGGCTGCTGGCCGATCCCGAGCTCGCCGTGCTGGAGGTCGGCCCCGGACAGTCGCTGGGCGCGCTGGTCCGCGGCCACGACTGCCCGCGTGAGCGGTGGCCGCTGATCGTGGCCACGCTCCCCGCCGCCAACGACCGCAGGGCCGACGACGAGGTGCTGACCGACGCGCTCGCCCGGTTCTGGCTGTGCGGGGTGGATCTCGACTGGTCCGCTTACCACGCAGGCGGCTCCGGCCGCGTGCCGCTGCCCACCTATCCGTTCCAGCGCCAGGAATACTGGCTGCCCGAACCGGAACCGGTAGTGCGGGAACGACCGGAGCCGGGGGAGCCGGACGGGCTGTTCGAGACGATCACCGCGACGCCGCGCCTGCCCGAGGAAGAGTGGCTGCACGTCCCGGTGTGGCGCGGGAAGCCGGCCGCCGCGCGGACCCGCGACGCGGCGGGGCTGTGGCTCGTCTTCCGCCGCGACGAGGCCGAGGACGAAGCGCTGGCCAAGGCGCTCGCCGACGCCGGAGCGGACATCGTCACCGTGCGGCCGGGCGACGAGTTCGGCGGCGATCCCGGCGGTGGCTTCACGGTGCGGCCCGGGGTGCGCGAGGACACCGCCGCCCTGCTGGCGCGGCTGCGGGACGAACACCGCCTCCCGCAGCGGGTCCTGCACCTGTGGACGCTCACCGGCGCCCCGGGCGAGCACGAGGAGGGCCGCACGGTCGACCTGGGCCTGCGCACCCTCGTCGCCTTTGCCCGCGCCGCAAGGGAAAACGGGCTCGCCGGCTGGTCGCTCGACATCGTGACCTCCGCGACCCAGCAGGTCCTCGGCACGGAGCGGATCCGGCCGGAATGGGCCACGCTCGCCGGGCCACTGAGGGTGATCCCGCTGGAGTACCCGGACGTGCGCACCCGGCTGATCGACCTGGAGGTACCGGAGATCATGGGCGGGGCGGCGGCGGTGGTGGCCGAGCTGCTGACCTCGCCGGACGAGCAGGTGGTCGCGGTGCGCGGCGGACAGCGCTGGGTTCCCGGCTACGAGCGCGTTCCCGCGCCGCCGGCCGGCGGCCACCCGTTGCGAGAGGAGGGCGTGTACCTCATCACCGGTGGCCTCGGCGGCATCGGGCTCGCCATGGCCGAGCGCCTCGCCCGTGATTGCCGGGCGCGACTGGTGTTGCTGGGCCGCAGCGGATTGCCACCGCGGGACGAGTGGCCTGCCGTCCTCGCTGGGCACTCCCCGCAGTCGCGTGACCGGGTCGCGGCGGTCCTGGCGCTGGAGGAGCTGGGCGCCGAGGTCGAGATCGTCGCCGGCGACGTCAGCCGCGACGAGGACGTCCAGCGTGCCGTGGACGTGGCGTTCAGCCGCTTCGGCGCGCTGCACGGAGTGCTCCACGCCGCGGGAGTCCCGGCCATCGGGCTGATGCAGTTCAAGGACCCCACCGAACTGGATCCCGTGCTGGCGCCCAAGATCGCGGGCACCCAGGCGCTGGCCCGCGCGTTGCGGCTCGGCCACCCGGGCGAGGTCCCACTGGACTTCCTGGTGCTGTTCTCCTCGATCACGTCGATCACCGGCGGCGGCCCCGGGCAGGTCGATTACTGCGCGGCCAACGCTTTCCTCGACTCCTACGCCCGTCAGCTGTCGGCGCCGGGCCGCCCGGTGGTCGCGGTCGGCTGGGGCGAGTGGACGTGGAACGCGTGGGAACGCGGTCTCGAAGGCTACGACGAGGCGTTGCGGGACTTCTTCCGCGCCAACAGGGCGAAGTTCGGCATCACCTTCGACGAGGGCTGGCGCTCATTGCTGCGAGTACTCGCCACCGGCCTCCCGCACGCCGTCGTGTCCACACAGGACTTCACGAAAATCGCCGAGCTGAGCCGGAATTTCACCGTCGACACCGTCAGCGAGCCGATCGCGAAGCCGGCTGCCCACGCCGAAGCGGAGCCGGTGCACCTGCACCCACGGCCGTCGCTGAGCACCCCGTTCGAGCCGCCCTCGGCAGGCACCGAGGAAGCGATCGCAGGTGTCTGGTCGCGGTTGCTGAAGATCGAGCGGATCGGTGCCCGCGACGACTTCTTCGAACTGGGCGGGCATTCCCTGCTGGCCACCCAGCTCGTGGCCCGGCTCGCCCGGGAGCTCTCGGTCACCGTGCCGGTCACGACGCTGCTGGAGCGGCCGACCGTCCGGCAGCTGGCCGAGGCACTGACCGCCGATTCGCACACCTGAGAAAGGGAGGACCTGATGACCGTGGTTGGCGTCGCCGGTGCCGGCGTGATGGGGACGGGCGTGGCCCGCAACCTGGCGCAGACCGGACACCGCGTCGTGCTCGTGGACACCGAGCAGACGGCACTGGACCGGGCGCTGGAAACGATCGAACGGGAGTGCCGCCTGAGCGGGCTCATGGGCGGGCCCAAAGTGGACGCCGCGACCGTCCTCGCGGCGATCGAGCCGTCGGTGTCGGCCGAACCGCTGGCCGGGGCCGGGATCGTCATCGAGAACATCACCGAGAACTGGGACCGCAAGCGCGCGCTGTACGCGGAGCTCGACCGCATCTGTCCACAAGAGACGGTCTTCGTCGTCAACACCTCCGCCATCCCGATCACCACCGTGGCCGGCGCGACGAGCCGGCCGGAGCGGGTGATCGGGGTGCACTTCATGAACCCGGTCCCGATGAAGACCGCCGTCGAGCTGATCCCCGGCGTGCACACCTCGCCGGAAACCATCCTCCGCACCCGGAAACTGTTGCAGGACATGGGAAAGAAGCCCCTAGAGGTCAAGGACTCGTGCGGGTTCGTGTCCAACCGGGTACTCATGCTCACCGTGAACGAGGCGGCGTTCCTCGTACACGAAGGCGTCGCGACGGCGGAGACCGTCGACGACGTGTTCCGCAGCTGCTTCGGGCATCCCATGGGGCCGCTCGAAACGGCCGACCTCATCGGCGTCGACACGATCCTCTACAGCGTCGAGGTGCTCTACGAGCACTACGCCGACAGCAAGTACCGCCCTTGCCCGCTGCTGCGGCAGATGACCGACGCCGGCCTGCACGGGCGCAAGAGCGGGCGGGGCTTCTACACCTACGAACAGCCGATCACCAGTACCGCGGGCGAGCACGTGACGAGCGGCGCCGCGTCCGCGTGAAGCGGGCGCCGTCCGCTTCCGAGGAAAGGAGACTGTCATGTCCGACACGACGGCGGGGAAGATCCGTGATTTCATCACCGGTCGTTTCCCCACGGTCCGGTTCACCGACGAGGAGGACATCTTCTCGCTCGGGTTCGTCAACTCCCTCTTCGCGATGGAGCTGGTGATGCACATCGAGAAGACGTTCGGGGCGACCATCCCGAACGACGAGTTGCAGATCGACAACTTCCGTTCGGTCACCTCGATGACCGGGCTGGTCGGCCGCCTGAGCCCGGCCGGGGTCTCGTGACACTCGCGCAGGCGCGCACCGGTCAGGTCGCCGACCGGGACAGCGCGCGCCGGTTCGTCGACGAGTACGTGCTGCCGCGGGCGACGGAGTTCGACCGGGCGGGCCGCGTCCCCGAGGACGTGCTCGCGGAGCTGTCCCGCGCCGGGTTGTGGGCGCCGTTCCTGCCGGCCGGACTCGGTGGGTCCGATGTGGACATGCTGACGCTCGGCCGGATCCACGAGGAGATCGGCCGCGGTTGTTCCTCGGTGCGCAGCCTGCTCACCGTGCACACGATGGTGACGTGGGCGGTCCGGCGCTGGGGCACCGAAACCCAGCGCGCGTACTGGCTGCCCCGGTTCGCGAGCGGCGCGGCGCTCGGGGCGTTCTGCCTCACCGAGCCCGGTGCGGGCAGCGACACCGCGCGCATCACCACGACGGCGCGGCGCGCCGGTGACGGCTGGACGCTCGACGGTGTGAAGAAGTGGATCACCTGCGGTCAGCGGGCCGACGTGTTCCTGGTGTTCGCCAAGACCGGGCAGGGCATCGCGGCGTTCCTGGTGCCCTCGGACGCCTCCGGGGTCGAGGTGCGGCCGATCACCGACGTCCTCGGCACCCGGGCGAGCATGCTCGCCGAGGTCGTGCTGACCGGGGTGGAAACGGGGCCGGACGCGCTCGTCGGCCCGGACGGGTTCGCCTCGGGCATGGTAATGAGCGGGACGCTGGACCTCGGCCGGTTCAGCGTGGCCGCCGGGTCCGTCGGCATCGTCAGGGCGTGCCTGGACGCGTGCGTGGGCTACACCTCGCAGCGGTCCGTCGAAGGCCGGCCGCTGCGCGATTTCCAGCTGATCAAGGCCAAGATCACCAACATGGTGACCGATCTGCAGGCCGGGCGGCTGCTCTACGAGCGGGCGGGGCGGCTGAAGGACGAGGGCGATGCCGCGACGATCATGGCGACCTGGGTCGCCAAGTACTTCGCGTCCACCGCGGCCGCGCGCCATGCCGGCGAAGCGGTGCAGATCCACGGTGCCAACGGTTTCGGCCCGGGCCATCCGGTCGAGCGGTTGTTCCGCGACTCCAAGGTGATGGAGATCATCGAGGGCAGCTCCGAGGTCCAGCAGGTCACCATCGCCACCCAGGCATACGGGGAAGGTGTGGCATGACAGGAATCTTCGCCCCCGGTGGCGCCGCCACCGGCAGCCGGCCCAAGCGCGGGCAGATCAAATGTGTGGTGTGGGATCTGGACAACACGTTGTGGGACGGCACGCTCCTTGAAGATGGGAACGTCCGGCTGCGCGACGACGTGGTCGCCGAGATCCGGCGGCTGGACCGGCTCGGCGTCCTGCATTCGGTCGCCAGCAAGAACGACGAGGACGCCGCGCTGGCGAAGTTGCGGGAGTTCGGCGTCGAAGAGCTGTTCCTGCACCCGCAGATCAGCTGGAACGCCAAGTCCGACTCGTTGCGGCGGGTGGCCGAGGCGATCAACATCGGCATTGACGCGCTCGCGTTCGTCGACGACCAGGAGTTCGAGCGGGCCGAGGTCGCCGCCGTGCTCCCGGAGGTCACCTGCGTCGACGCGGCCGATCTGCCGGAAGCGTTGCGCGAGGCGCGGTTCCAGCCCCGCTTCGTGACCGACGAGTCGGCCCGGCGGCGGGACATGTACCGCAGCCAGATCGTCCGGGACGAACGCGAACGCGATTTCGTGGGTACCAGCGAAGATTTCCTGGCGACCCTGGACATGACGCTCGTGATCGCGCCCGCGGCCGAGGCCGATCTGCAGCGGGCGGAAGAGCTGACGGTCCGTACGAACCAGCTCAACTCGACCGGTGTCACCTACTCCTACGAGGAACTGGACGCGCTGCGCGGGTCGCCGGATCACTTGCTGCTGGTCGCGTCACTGACGGACAAGTTCGGCAGCTACGGGAAAATCGGCGTCTGCCTCGTCGAAAAGGGTGACCAGCACTGGTACCTGAGGCTGCTGCTGATGTCGTGCCGGGTGATGTCGCGCGGGGTCGGCACGATCCTGCTCGGCCACGTGATGAATCTGGCCGCACAGGCCGGTAAACCGCTGCGGGCGGACTTCGTCGAGACCGGGCGCAACCGGATGATGCAGATCACCTACGCGTTCGCCGGTTTCACCGAGGTCGGCCGGGACGGGGCGAACGTGGTGCTTCAGTCCACAGTGGAGCATGTTCAAGAGCCGCCGTCGTACGTCCGGGTCATCCTCGAGCCCACCGGCGAGGTGTGACGGTGGCGCCCGCGGCGGGCCGGTGGCTGCCTTTCGGGACCCGTCCGGACGCGCGCCTGCGACTGTTCTGCTTGCCGCACGCCGGTGCGGGCGCCTCGACCTACCGGAAGTGGGCCGAGGGACTGCCGGAGTGGCTGGACGTGTGCCCGGTCCAGCCACCGGGCCGCGAGACGCGGGTGCTCGAGCGGCCGTTCGACCGGGCCGGCCGGCTGGCCGCCGCACTGGCGGAGCAGCTGGAGGGCGAGCTGGGCATGCCCTACGCGATCTTTGGGCACAGCGTCGGCGCGCTGGTCGCCTTCGAGCTGGCGCACCGGCTGCCGGAGACGGCCTGCCCGCCCCCGGTGCACCTGTTCGTGTCGGGGCGGCGGGCTCCGCAGCTGCCCGACCGGCATGCACCGCTGCGTGATCTGTCGCTCGACGAACTGGCGGATCGCCTGCGGGAACTCGGCGGCACCAGCGAGGAGGTGCTGCGCGACCGTCGCCTGCTGGAGTTCATCACACCGTTGCTGCGCGCGGACTTCGCGGTGAACGAAACCTACGACTACGTCGCCCGGCCGCCGTTGGCCGTCCCGATCACCGTGTTCGGGGCGACCCGCGATCCGAGGGCCGATCGCGCCGGTCTCGCGGCCTGGCAGGTCCAGACCAATTGTGAGTTCCATCTCGATCTGCTCGACGGCGGCCATTTCGCGGTACTCGAACAGGCGCCACTCGTGCACGAGCGAGTCGTCGCGACCTTGCGCGACGCACTGAGGACAGCTGGAGAAGGTGACGTTGTGACGGCGACCGGAAAAACCAACGCCGGCGAGTTCGACCGCTATTCGAAGATCCTGCGCAGGCA
Organism: Amycolatopsis sp. GM8; assembly: GCF_021653975.1. Lineage (GTDB taxonomy): Bacteria > Actinomycetota > Actinomycetes > Mycobacteriales > Pseudonocardiaceae > Amycolatopsis_E. Next base: position 508,294 of record NZ_JAJKFK010000006.1, read on the forward strand.
CCTGCCGTACGCGGGCGACGCACCGCTACCGGAAACCGGCGTGCTGGCCGAGCTCGGCCTGGACTCGCTCGGCACGGTGCGGCTGCTGGCCGACCTGGAGGGCGAGTTCGACGTCGAGCTCCCCGACGACGCCCTGACCGAGGAGACCTTCAAGACCGTCGGCTCGCTGTGGCGGGCACTGCGCTCGGGTCCACCGGCCCCGGCGGGCACCTGAGCCGCCGGACCCGAGAGAACGAGGAGCAAAGCATGGGGAAGAACTTCGTCGACCACCTCAGGGAGAAACTGCTCGAATTCGGTGACACCCGGACGTACACGTTCCTGCGGGAGGCCCACGACGACGGCCGCACGTTCCGCGTGCTGGACGAACGTGCCCGCGAGATAGCGGAGATGGTGTCCCGCCGGACGGCTCCGGGCGACCGGGCGCTGTTGCTGTACCCCAGCGGGCCGGAGTTCCTGGAGGCTTTCCTGGGCTGCCTTTACGCCGGGGTACTCGCGGTGCCCGCGCCGGTCGCCCAGTACCGGCACAGCCTGGACCGGCTGACCGGGATCCTCACCGACGCCGGGGTGGAACTGATTCTCACCACCGCCGAGGACCGCGCCGCTGTCCTGGCGCAGATCGCGGAACACGTCCCGGCCGATCGTCCGATCGACTGCGCGGCCACGGACTCGGCGGGCATCGGCGACGCCGCGGCGTGGCGGCAGCCGGAGATCGCCGCGGACTCGGTCGCGTACCTGCAGTACACCTCGGGCTCCACCAGCGAGCCGAAAGGCGTCATGGTCACGCACGCGAACCTGCTGCACAACTGTGCGGTGATCGCGGAGATCTGGCAGCTGGACGCCGGGGCGACGATGGCGGGGTGGGTGCCGCACTTCCACGACATGGGTATGGTCGGGATGCTGCTCGCCCCGCTCTACGCCGGCGCGAACTGCGTGCACTGCGCGCCGCTGAGCTTCGTCAAGCGGCCCGTTCGCTGGCTGGAGATGCTCAGCAGGTTCCGCGCCACGGCCACGGCCGCCCCCGACTTCGCCTACGAGTTGTGCGTCCGGCAGGTGACCGCCGAGCAGGTGTCCACTTTGGATCTGTCGTCGCTGCGGGTCGTGGTCGACGGCGCGGAACCGGTCCGCCCTGCCACGCTCGACACGTTCGCGGAGAAGTTCGCGCCCGCGGGGTTCCGGCGTGAGATCGCGGCGGCGGGTTACGGACTCGCCGAGGCGACGCTCGTGGTGGCCTCCGCCGCACCGGAGGACGGTGCCAGCGTCCGGCACGTCCAGCTGGACGCGTTGTCCCGCAACGAGGTCCGGCTCGCCCCGGCAAACGATGGCTGGCCGCTGGTCGGGCACGGCGGGGCCCGGGGCTGTGAGATCCGGATCGTCGATCCGGCGACCACGGCCGAGGTCGGAGAGGGCCGGGTGGGCGAGATCTGGGTCGGCGGCCCGAGTGTGGCCGGCGGCTACTGGAACCAGCCGGAGGTGAGCGAGGAAACCTTCCGGGCACACACGTCCTCGGGCGCCGGGCCCTTCCTGCGCACCGGTGACCTGGGCTTCCTGCTGGAGGGCGAACTGTTCGTCACCGGACGGCACAAGGACCTCATCGTCATGCAGGGGCGCAACATCTACCCGCAGGACGTGGAACAGGCCGTCCGCCAGGTCGACTCCGCGGTGCTGTCCCGGCAGGGCGCGGCGTTCTCGGTGCGCTCCGACCGTGAGCATCTGGTGCTGGTCCAGGAAATCCGGGCCCGGCAGGTCGGCGCGGGTGGCCTGGCGGACCTCGCGGAACGGATCCAGCAGGCGGTCGTGCGCCGGTTCGACGTGTCGTTCCCGAGCATCCTGCTGGTCGACCGGCCCGTGCCGCGGACCACCAGCGGCAAGGTGCAACGGCGGGCCACCCGCGAACGGTTCCTGGCGGGCGAACTGTCCACAGTGCACGCCGTGCTCCACCCGGCCGTCGAGTCGGCGCTGCGCGAACCCGGCGGGGTGCTCCGGTGACCGCGCGTGTGCCCGTCCCAGCAGGAGGCCGGCGTGCTGGCGGCATCTGAACTGGTCTACTCCTACGGCCCGGTGCGGGCTTTGCGCGGGTTCAGCCTGCACGTCGCGGCGGGCGAGATCGTCGGACTGGTGGGGCACAACGGCGCCGGCAAGTCGACGTTCGCCGGCATCGTGTCCGGCTTGCTGCGCCCGGAATCCGGCGAGGTGCTGATCGCCGGCCGCGAGCCCGGCCAGGCCCGTGACGTGCTCGGCGTCGCTCCGCAACACCTGGCGTTGTACCCGACGGTGACGGTGGCCGAAACGCTGTCCTTGTTCGGCGGCCTCGCCGGACTGCGCCGGCGTGCGTTGCGGGAGGCCATCGACGAGGTGGTCGCGGACCTGCGGTTGTCCGATTTCCTCACCAGGCGGACGGGCACGCTGTCGGGCGGCCAGCAACGCCGGGCGCAGGCCGCGGCCGCGATGCTGCACCGGCCCTCGCTCCTGCTGCTCGACGAGCCGACGGCCGGGGTGGACCCCGAGACGCGGGAGGCACTCCTGGCGGCGGTCCGGGCGCGAGCGGCCCAGGGTGCGGCAGTGGTCTATACCACGCATTACCTGCCCGAGCTGACCGAGCTCGGCGCCACCGTCGCGGTCGCCCGCGAGGGCACGGTGATCGCTCGCGGCAGCGCGAACGAGTTGCTGCGTGACCTGCCGGGAGAGGTGTGCGTCGTGCTGGACGACGAGGAGATCCGGGTGTCGACACACGATCCGGCCACGACACTCGCGTCCCTGCTGAGCGGCGTGGATCGGCCGGTGCGCGCGGTGGAGTTGCGGCAGCCGTCGCTGGACGACCTGTACCGGGAGGTGGCCCATGTCGGCTGACCCCGCGTACCGGGTCGCGGTCCTGTTGCGGCACAACCTGTTGCTGCGGCTGCGGGACCCCGGGCACCTGATCAGCTACCTGGTCATGCCGATGGTGCTGATGCTGGCGTTCCAACCCGTGTTCGGCGCCGCGAACACCGGCGGCCCGGCGCAGGTCGTGGTCGGCATGACGGTGATGTTCTCCGTGCTGTCGCTGACCGTGGTCGGCAACTCGCTGGTCACCGAACGGGTCTGGCGGACCTGGGACCGCCTGCGCGCGACACCCGTGTCAGTCGTCGAGTTGTTGCTGGGCAAGACAATGCCGGTGTTCGCGCTGCTCGTCCTGCAGCAGGCGCTGCTGCTGGTGTTCGGCACGTCCGTGGTGGGCATGACGGTCGACGGCCCGGTCGTCCTGCTCGGTTTCGCCGTGGTCGTCTGGTCGCTCACCCTCCTCGCGGTCGGGTCGGCGCTGGCGATGGTCGTGCGCAGCACCGCCGAGCTGAACGCGATCTCCGACGTCGGCGCGCTCCTGCTCAGCGCGCTCGGCGGGGCGCTCGCCCCGGTGTCGCTGTTGCCGGGCTGGGTGCAGGCGATCGCGCCTATCTCACCCGGTTACTGGGCCGTGACGATGCTCAAGGATGCGGTCGCCGGCGAGGCCGGCGGCGTGCTGCGGGCCTCGGTCGTGCTGGCCTGCATCGCCATCGCGGCGGGCGTGTTCGCCTGCGTCCGCGCCAGTCGCGGGCTGAGCCTCATGCGTGGCTAGGTCCTTTACCCGGAAGAAACGGAGGTAAACGTGGACGGCCAGGAGACCACCGAACTGGGCTGGGGCCAGCGGTACCTGTGGCTGCGCCACAGCACGATGCCGCCGGACTCGCGCCGCGAGTACAACATCGAACTGCGGTACGAGCCGCCCGCGGGCACGACGTGCGAGCGCGTCGCCGCCGCGGTCGACATGCTCGTCGCGCGGCACGAGACGCTGCGCACCACGTTCCATCTGGGTTCCGGCGACGGGCCGCTGCGCGTCGTGCACCCGCCCCGGCCGCTGCCGGTCGAGCATCACGACACGTCCACCGGCCCGCCCGCGCCGGCGATCGCCGCGCTGACCGGGGCGGAGTTCGACCTGACGCGCGAGTGGCCGATCCGGGCCATCGTGGTCAGCACCCGATCGGTGCCGGTACTGCTGCTGATGGTCGTGCACCACATCGCGCTGGACGACTGGTCGATCAAGATGCTGCACCAGGAGCTGGAAGCCCTGCTCCGTAAGGACACCGTGGCGCTTCCCGAGCTCCGCCACCGGCCCGCGGACATGGTGCGGTACGAGAATTCTTCGCCGGGGAAGGAAACGCACAGCCGGGCACTGTCCCATTGGGATCGTGAGCTGTCCCTTGTGGACCGCCCGATGTTCCGGTCCCGCCGGGAACCCGGCGCCGGTGAGCCGGAGGCCTTCGGTGCCTCGCTGTCCTCACCCGCCGTGGTCGCGGCCGTGCGGACACTGGCGGCGCGGTATCGAGTGTGGCCCAACGTGGTCTATACCGCCGCGTTCTCCGCGCTGCTGTCGGGCTTCGCCGGGACGAACGGCGCGTATTTCCGCACCTATGCCGCGAACCGGGACACCCCTGAGCAGGCCGAGACCATGGCCTGCCTCGCGCAGCCGGTGCTGGTGAACGTCCGGCACGACAGGGACGCGCCGTTCGCGGACATCGTGGCCGGCACCGCGGCGGGCATGACCGCCGCCGGTGAGAACGGGTACTTCGCCTACGACGAGGCGCTGGAACTCGTCGCCCGGCACAGCCGGACGCAGGGAATTCCGCTCGACAGCGGGATTTTCTACAACTACCTCAGCCGTGCCCCGGCGGACTGCGGCGTGCGCCGGACCACGCTGAACTGGAACGCGCCTCGGCGGGACTGGGCCCGGCAGGGCGACGACATCTACTTCCGCGTCTACGAGTACCGCGACGCAACGGTTCTGGTCCTGAGCGCGCGAACGGTCGTCATGTCCGCCCAAGACGTGGAACGGTTCCTGCGCGCCTGCGAGTCGCTCGTCGTCGATCAGGCCGACAGCGACGCCGAACTGCGTGTTCCGGAAGTGGCCGAGCGAGCCGGGCTCCGGGTGTTGCCGAGCCCCGACGTCGCCCGGCAGACGACATCGTGCCTCAACGACCATCCCGGGGTCGACGTCGCAGCCGTTTTCCCGGCCGGGACCGCGGACGAGTTCGAGGCCTATCTCGTCGCCGCCGATCCGTCGCTGACCCCGGCACGGCTGCGGACCTGGCTGCTCGGCCGGATGTACGACGACCCGGGTGTGCGCTGCCCGCGGCGGTTCACTCTGTGCGCGGGCCCGCCGGACGATCCCGCCGTCGAGTGGTCGTGGCAGTCGCAGGCGGTCCTCGACAGCGGCACCGGCGAGGAGGCGTCCGGGCTCACCGCCGTCACCGACCCCGAACGCGCACTGGCCGCGGCCGTGTGCGCCACCAACCCGGTGGACAGCGTGAATCTCGCCAGTGACTACACCGGCGCGGGTGGCCGGGTGCTCAACATCCCGCTCCTGCGCGAAGAACTGCACGCCGCCGGGTGGACCGGCGCCGATTTCACCGATCTCGTGAGCGCCCGCCCCCTGCTGGACATCGCCGCCCGGCTGAACACCGCACTCGGAACAGGATCCCCGCCCGGTCAGGAGAGCTCCCCATGCCCGTCATCACCAAGCCCCACGAGTTCCTCGAGTCCGACGTCTACATCGACCTGAACGACCTGCTGGGGCGCGGCCTCTACCTCAAATGCGACGGTTTCAACTTCGGCGGTTCGGTGAAGCTGCGCACGGCGGCGAGCATGGTGGCGGCCGCCGGACGGGACGGCCTGATCGGCGCGGACTCCATCCTGGTGGAGTCGTCCTCCGGCAACCTCGGCATCGCGCTGAGCGTGGTCGCCGCGAGCATCGGGCGGCGCTTCACCTGCGTCATCGACCCCCGCTGCAACCGCCAGACCGCCGACCTCATGCGGGCGCTCGGCGCGGAGGTGGTGACCGTGACCGAGCCGAGCGCGGAAGGCGGATTCCTGCGTGCCCGCCAGGATCACGTCCGGCGGCTGTGCGAGGAGGACGGCCGGTACCTGTGGCTGAACCAGTACCTCAACCACGCCAACTGGTCCGCGCACTACGAGACCACCGCGCCGGAGATCGCCAAACAGTTCCCGCACCTGGACGTGCTCTTCGTCGGAGTCGGCACCGGGGGCACGGTCATGGGCTGCTCGCGCTACTTCCGCGACAACGGCGCCGACACCCGGATCGTGGCGGTGGACGCCGTCGGCTCGGTGACGTTCGGCCTGCCGGCCGGGCCCCGGCTGATCCCGGGGCTGGGTGCGGGCGTCCGGCCCCCGATGGTCGACACAAGCCTGATCGACGACGTGGTGCACGTCGCCGAGATCGACACCATCCGGGCGTGCCGCCGCCTTTCGGCGCAAGGCTTCCTGCTCGGCGGATCCAGCGGCACGGTGCTGAGCGGCGCGCTGTCCTGGCTCGACCGCAACGACCCCGGCCGGGAGCTCTCGGCGGTCGCCATCGCGCCCGATCTCGGCGAACGCTACGTGGACACGATCTACAACGACTCGTGGGTGGCCGAGCACTTCGGTGCGCAACACCTGCGCTCCATCGCCTGAGGAGGGTGTTTCTGATGAGTCCCGGTATCCCGTCCTTCGCCGTCGTCTCCGGACGTTCCGTGCAGCGCGCGCTGCACGGCCGCGAGCCCGCGGTGATCGACCTGATCGAGTCGGCCTACCGGCTGCACGGCGCGGGCAGCACGGTCAACCCGCCGTCCTACTTCCTGCGTTTCCCGGACCAGCCGAACTCGCGGATCATCGCGCTGCCCGCCTCGGTGGCGGGCAATGTGGACACGGCGGGTCTGAAGTGGATCGCGAGCTTCCCCGACAACGTCGCGAACGGGCTGCCGCGCGCGTCCGCGGTGCTGCTGCTGAACGACCGCCGCACCGGATATCCGTACGCCTGCTTGGAAAGCTCGGTCATCAGCGCGAGCCGGACAGCGGCGTCGGCGGCGCTGGCCGCGCTCCGCCTGGGGGCGGGGCGCGCCGAGCGCGGGCGGGTCGGCTTCATCGGCACCGGCCTGATTTCCCGCTATATCCACACTTACCTCGACGCGGCGGGCTGGCCGTTCACCCGCATCGGCGTGCACGACCTCGCGGCGGGGCGGACGCGTGGGTTCACTGAGTACCTCCGCGGCCGCACAGACATTCCGGTGAAAGCCTTCGGCAGCGCGGAGGAGCTGATCCGGGAGTCGGACGTGGTCGTGTTCGCGACGACCGCCGGGAAACCCCACGTGTCCGATCCCGGCTGGTTCTCCCACCACCCGCTGGTGCTGCACATTTCGCTGCGGGACGTCTCCGAGGAGATCGTGCTGGACTCGGTGAACGTCGTCGACGACGTCGAGCACTGCCTGAAGGCCAACACGTCGGTCCACCTGACTGAACAACGCGTCGGCCACCGGGACTTCGTGCACGCCACCCTCCACGACGTGCTCACCGGCGGGTACGAGGTCCCAGCGGACAGGACGGTGCTGTTCTCGCCGTTCGGGCTCGGCGTGCTCGACCTGGCGCTCGGCGCGTTCGTGTACCGGGAATGCCTGCGGGCGGGGGAACTCGTCGCGATCGACGGGTTCTTCAGCGAGCTGGAAACCCACGGCAGCACCGAACCCGCGACGGTGGGCTGATCGTGGACGACGCACGAAGCCTGGTCCCGCCGCTGCGGCCGTTGCCGATCAGCACCGCCGAAGCGCGGGCGGCCGCCCGCCTTCGGCTGCACCGCGAGCACGAGATCGACGTGTCGATCACCGTCAGCGGCACCGTCGGCAGGTTCGCCCGGGAAGCGCCCGATCGCCTCGCGATCACCGGCCCGGGCCGGTCGATCACCTACGCCGAATTGGCGGAGCGGGTGGCCGCGACACGCGAGTTCCTGGACGGGCACGGTTGCGGCCAAGGTGCCGTGGTCGCGGTCAGCGGCCCGCGCAGCGCCGAGTCGATCATCATCCTGCTCGCCCTGGAAAGCGCCGGGGCCGTGTACCTCCCGGTCGACCGGGCCTGGCCGCGGGCGCGACTGACCACCGTCCTGCGTCGTGCCGGAGTGACCCACCTTCTGCACCACCACCCGGCCGATGCGGCGGGCACCCTCACCGTCGCCGCCGCGGAGACCGGCATCCCGGTACTGGTCCAGTCCACCTCGAGCCCGGCGGGTCCGTCGCGCGAGCGCTGCGAGGACAGCGGGGAGCCGCGCTACGTCTTCTACACCTCGGGCACCACCGGGACGCCGAAGGGTGCGCTCATCGAGCACCGGGGGATGATCAACCACCTCTGGGCGAAGATCATCGATATCGGCCTCGGCCCGGACGACGTCGTCGCGTTCACCGCACCGCTCACCTTCGACATCGCCATCTGGCAGATGCTCACGCCGTTGCTGCTCGGCGGGTGCGTCGCCGTGCTCGGGGAGCAGGACACGTCGTTCCCCAGGGTGCTCGTGAACCGGCTGCGCGAGCTGGAAGTGTCCACTTTGGAACTGGTCCCGACGATGCTCGCGTGGCTCGCGGACGGGCCCGCCGCGTCGGGCGGATTGCCGCGGCTGCGCCATATCCTGTCCACGGGGGAGGAGCTGAGCCGTCAGTTGGCAGCCCGGCTGCTGGACGCGGTGCCCGGGGTGCGCGTGCTCAACGCCTACGGTTTCACGGAAACGTCCGACGACGTCACACACCACGTCGTGGGCGACGCCGACCTCGCCGGTGGGCGCCTGCCGGTCGGGTCCGTGGTCATCAACACCTCGCTCTACGTCCTCGTCGACGAAGCCGGGCACTGGCGCGCCGCGCGGCCCGGCGAGCCGGGGGAGTTGTTCGTGGGCGGGCTCGCGCCCGGATGTGGCTACCTGAACGACGAACCCGCGACCGGGAAATCCTTTTTCCTCGACGTGCTCGACCCGGACTCGCCGACCGGCCGGCTGTATCGCAGCGGGGACGGCGTCGTGGCGGAGGGGAGCGTGCTGCGGTACCTGGGACGGCTGGACCGCCAGGTCAAGGTCGCCGGGGTCCGGATGGAACTGGGGGAGATCGAGGCGGAGCTGCGGCGGCACCCGGCGGTTGCCGACTGCGCCGTGATCGCGACCGGCGATTCCGACTCCGATCGCCGGGAGGTCGCCGCGTACTACGTGCCCGCCGGGTCGGAGATCGCGGTCGACCAGCTCCGCGACTTCTTGGCCGGCGCCCTTCCCCCGGCGATGGTGCCGCGCCGGTGGCACGCGCTCACCACCTTGCCGGTCAGTGCCAATGGCAAGACCGATTACCGGGCGCTGGCCGGCGATTGACGCGGGGTCCACCGCGTGATCGGGCGCATCACGAGTGCGCCCGGTCATCGGGTGGCCGGGCGCACCACGAACTGCGTCCGGCCACCCACCTCCTATCCGGTTGTGCTGTAGGTGATTGAAAGCGCTTTCAGCGCCGCCTTGACGGCGGTCTGCACCGCCTCGTGATCCGCGGCATCGCCGACGATCGTCCCGACGAAGCCGCCGGTCCCGGACCGCCAGTCCACCGGCGAGCCCACCGGCAGCGACGGTTCGTACCGCCGGACGCCGGGGATCGCGGCCAGGTTGTCTTCCCCCGCGATCGCCGAGATCCGGCGGGCTTCCTGGGGCGGGTGGACGAAGTAGCGGTAGGAGACCTGGGTCGGGACCGCCGGCAGGTCCGGCAGCGGCAGGCCCAGCTCGGCGCGGAGGGCGGCCGCGACGATGTCATAGCCCGCGGCCCGGCGCAGCATCCCGGCCACCCAGCCGCCGAGGCGGGCGTTCACCTCGAGTACGCGCGGACCCGACTCGGTCAGTTTCAGTTCGACGTGGGTGATCCCCGTGGTGATGCCCAGTGCGCGAATGGCCGCCGTCGCGAGCTCCCCCGCCTGATCGGTGAGTTCCGGTCCGGCCGGGCTGGGGACGAACAGTGAGGTCTCGCGAAACGGTGGCGTGACGGGAAAACGGCCGGTGGTGCAGACGTGCCGGATGGTTTCCCCATCCACAATGGATTCGACGGAGAGGTAGTCACCCCATTCGGGACCGAGCCGGGTGGGGTCGCCTTCGAGGAGTTCCTCAGCCATGAAACCCAGGGGACCGGTCCGTCCGATGGCCATTGTGGACGCCCAGTGTTCCGCCTCGGCGAGCGAGTCCGCGCGCACGGTGTCGATGCTTCCCATGCCCTGGCGGGGTTTGAGCACGGCGGGCAGCCCGGTTTCCCGGAGCGCGGCAGGCACGTCGGCGACGCTGTCGATCGGCGCCGCGCGGACCACGTCCACCCCGGTCTCGGCGAGCGCGCGGCGCTGCAGGATCTTGTCCCGGCAGGTTCGCGCCGCCGCCACCGACAGGTACCGCAGGCCGGCCGCTTCGGCGACCTCCGCGGTCGCGAGCACCTGCCGCTCGCTGAACGTGGTGATGTGCTTGACACCGTGCTCGTGCAGGACGCGTGCGGCGTCCTCAGTGGACAGGCCGGTGATGTCGCATTCCGCGCCCCGCAGCTGGCTCCGGGCGAGTTCGCTGTTGGGGATGAAGACCGGTTCGCAGATCCGGCGGCAGGCTGCCATGATCTCGACGGTGGAAGCGGAACCCACGTCGTACACGAAACCGAACCTGGGCAGATCGCGCCGTGCTGGCATCTCGATCCTTTCCTGAGCAATGGATATCCGGCGACGGAACATGGTCCAGGAGAATGATGTTCGTTCCGCGGTTCTTTGTCGATACAATCGCGCGAGCGGGATCGAATTGCCGGGGTTTTTTGTCCCGCCGGCGGGACACTGTGAGCAGGAGGAATGCGAAATGGCCGAGGAATTCGTGTCCGCGTCCGACGGGTGTCGATTGTGGACTTCGAAGGCCGGGTCCGGTGCGCCGGTCGTGTTCTTGCACGGCGGGCCGGGATGGTGGGACATTTTCGCCGACCTGGCCGACGCGCTCGCGCCGGTGGCGGTCGTGTGCCGGTGGGACCAGCGCGGGTGTGGCCGTTCCGAGCGACGGGGCCCGTACACGCTCGACCGCACACTGGCCGATCTGGATGAGCTTCGCGCGCATTTCGGTTTCTCGGAGATGGCGCTGGTCGGCCATTCCTGGGGGGCGGATCTAGCCTTGCGTTACGCGATGGCCTTTCCGGCGCGGGTCACGCATCTCGTGCTGATGTGCACCGCAGGGCCCGGTTCCGCCCGCTATCGTCGCCGGCTGCGGGGAGTACTGGCGCCACATCAGGAGCGAATCTCGGAACTGGTGCGTTCCGCGCCTTCGGCGGAACGAAACCGTGCATTATTGCGCCTGCGGATCTCGTTCGGCTTCGCCAACCAGCGGACGGCGTTGCACATGGCCGACCAATTGACGCAACCTTACTCGTACAACGACGATTACGAGGCGGCCCTCACCGCGGATACTGAGGCAATATCGGAACACGCCCTGGCTGAGGCCTACCGTGCGCTGGACATCCCGACCCTCCTCCTGCACGGCGCCGAGGACCTCCACCCCCCAGAGGTAACCGACGGCCTCCTGGCAGCCCTACCCAAAGCCCACCGAACAGTGATCGACGGCGCTGCGCACTACCCATGGCTGGAACAACCCGAACCAACAGCCACCACCCTGCGAGAATTCCTCTGCGGAATCTGATGATCGCGAGCGCGCGGAGCCATGCGGTTCGTGTCGTTCCTGATGACGGTGCTCGTAGGCAGGGCCTTCCTGTTCGGATGGAGGTGGACGACCATTTCATCGCGTCCCCGCCGCGCTGCGCAGCCGGCGCCGTGGTCTGGTCGGATGCGGACTCCGCGGCGATCACGGTGCGGAGGATGCATCCCGCGTTCCTGGTATACGCGTAGGAACGCGTCACACCGACACCGCGCCCGCAGGCCTAACTCACGAAGCGAACCGCCGGTGATCTGGGCTTACCGGTCCTATGTTGAGGGTGTTTTCTGATGGGAAACCGGGTCGGCGAAGCGATCGGCTGACAATTCCGACACGTTGAGTGGGGGGACTTCGTTTGCAACGAGCGCGGCAACGGTCTCGCCCGCTGCGAAGCCGTGCATGAATCCGTGACCGCTGAAGCCGGTGGCATAGAAGAAGCCGTCATGGCCGCCGATGAGAGCACGTCGGTCGGGTGTTACTTCGTAACATCCGACCCAGCCCTTGGCAATGCCGACGTCCACAAGGCGAGGCCAACGGCGTTCGAGTCGTTCGCCGAGCGGTTCGAGCAACGCCCAGGTCACGGTGGTGTCGGTGCGACCGGCTTCGGCCGGGTCGGAGATCCCGAGCAGCACGCCGGTGCCTTCGCGGCGAAAGTAGAGGTCCAGCGCGGGGTCGAGGATGTTGGGGAGAGCGGTCAGGTCGAAGTTGTCGATGGGTTCTGTCAGGAACTGGTGTTGCCGGTATGCGCTCACCGGGAGGTTTATTCCGAATCCTCGTCCGATCTCCGGTGAACCATGGCCCGCGCAGCTGACGACTGCTTGTGCCTGAATGGTTTCGCCCCCGGCGAGCTGGACATCGAAGCCGTGATCGGCATTGCCTGTGACCTGTTCGGCGGGACTGCGCTGCCGTAGTGTCGCGCCGGCTTTGCGGGCTGCGGTGAGGATGTCGTTGGTGACATCGGCGGGTGAGCCGAATCCGTCGTCGGGGGTGTAGATCGCGAGTAGGACGTCATCGGAGTTGATTCCCGGTGCCAGTTCGTCCAGCTTCTGCCGGTCGAGCTCAATCGCATTGATTCCGATCTCGTTCTGCATTGGTCGACGACGCGCAAGTTCTTCGGCTGTCTCCTCGTCGGCCGCGAGGGTCAGGTAGCCACAGCGCTGGTAGCCGAGGTCCAGATCGTGTTCGCGCTCGAAGGAACGCCAGAGTTCGCGCGAGCGCAGGGTCATCTGCATCTCGAGTGCGGTCGCAAACTGAGTGCGCACACCTCCGGAGGCAAGACCGGTCGCGCCTGAGGCGACGGTGTCTGCCTCGCAGATCGTGACCCGGAATCCTCGACGGCTCAGGAAGTACGCGGTCGCGCACCCCACGATCCCAGCTCCGATGACTACGACGTCCACGGGTTCTTCGGAGGCCAACCTCAATCCCTTCGCCGCGCACTACGGTGTCCAATACAGCGTCTACTATAGTGGAAGTGGGTGCCGCTGGCCAGCGGGTTCGGCGAAGGTGTCAAGATGTCCGGTCTGCTGCTGGGAGAACGTAGGGCGCCAACTCCAGCGCGAGGTGAAGGGTGAGTCGACCGGCGCCGGCATCGAGGTCGACGCTTGTTGCGTGCTCGATTGCTTTGAGGCGGTGGTACACCGTGTGACGGTGCAGATGCAGCCGAGTTGCCGTTCGTGCGACGCTGGCTGCCTCTTCGAGGTAGATGCGAGCTGTTTCGACCAGCGGCTCCGGCCCTGTGGACAGGAACCCGGCGACGGCCGGCGGGATCAGTGTTCGTGCAAGGTCGGTGTCCCTGGCAATCCCGAGGAGTGCCAACGGGCCCAGCTCGTCCCACACCGTTACGTGTGATCCGCTGTGGCGGGCGACGCGCAGTGCGACCAGTGCGCCCGACCGTGCTTTGTCGAGGTCGTCAAGGCTCGGAACGACCGGACCAATTCCTACGAACGTCGCCTGGTCGAGTTCCGGCATACGCCGCGAAAGCCCCAGTGCGCTGAGGACCTCCGGCAGCGGCATCGAGCGCAACGGTTGACCGCCATAGCGCACGATCGCTGCACAGAGTCCCCCTGACTCGCGTGCCCAGAGCATTCCGCTGCGGCTGGGGCGGCTCGAGAGCTGAGTGACCAAATCGGGACGGTCGATCAACGCGACGACCACTGGTTCGTCCAGGCGAAGTCCGGAGGCTCCGGCGAGCTCGTCTGCGGCGGGCCTCGCCGACCGCGGGCCACCCTCGACGACGTCTCTGTAAAGCGCGTCTCGGTGTGCTTGTCGCCGCTCCGCCAAGCTCAGCAACGCACCTGCCGCCTCGGCAAATGGCGCGGCCTCCGGCCATTTGCTTTCGTGGATCGTGCCGTCGGCATCAAGGAGCCAGAAGAAGCCGAGCAGGCGGCCGAGGTGGCGCACTGGAATGCAGACCCGGGAAACGATTCCGCGCGGATCGTCGGCCGGGGTTCGCAGAGGACTCTCGGCGTCGCCGATGCCGTGGGAGTAGAACCAGTCCCGCACGTCCTGAGTCGAGCCGCGTTCAAGAATTGACCGCTGGCGCACCACGTCTACATCGCGCTGGTCCGAGAATCCGAGAAGGCGGAAACCGGGGTCTTCGAGAATGCACGGTCCACCCATGACCGCAGCCAGGTCCTCGACAAGGTCGTCCAAGGCGCCCATTGGACAAGTGTCTCACAAATCGAACGTCGCAATCGGCTCAATGTCCATCGTGGACGGCCGTGCTCAGCTCGTACGTTTGCGACGTGCTCACGCAAAAGGTCGTCGACCGGTTCGTCGCAGATAAGTCACCTCGGAAGCCAGACGACTGACGACGTCAACTGGCAGCAGATCATTCGGTGGCGCCCTGGACTTCGGGCACGACCGACAAGGCCGGCGCGCCCGCCAACCTATTGCGCTGGCTCAGGCCGCGGTCTCTCAAAGAGAGGTCGTCCCGTCGACCGACCACCGCTACCCCCACCTGGCTTGACAACTGACGTCGACCGCTTCGACTGATGAGGACTGACCGATGACTCTCACACCAGCGCCCTCGGCGATCGGGACCGGCGCGGCGGCCAATCCGCTGCATGACGCACGCACCCAGTTGGCCGATGCCGTTGCGCTGCTCGGCTACAGCGACGGGATGTACTCCATGTTGGCTACTCCGCGGCGGGAATTGACGGTGTCGGTTCCGCTCCGGCGCGACGACGGCTTGGTCGAACTGCTGATCGGACACCGGGTTCAGCACAACATGTCTCGTGGTCCCACGAAGGGCGGTCTGCGCTTCAGCCCTGACGTCACGCTCGACGAGGTCCGGGCGCTCGCAATGTGGATGTCGTGGAAGTGCGCACTCGTGGACATCCCCTATGGCGGGGCAAAGGGCGGAGTGCGCTTCGATCCGCGGTCGTACTCCCGCGGCGAGATCCAGCGTGTCACTCGTCGCTATACCAGCGAGATCATGCCGATTCTTGGGCCGGCGACCGATATCCCGGCGCCTGACATCGGCACGGATGACCAGGTGATGGCCTGGATGATGGACACTTACTCGGTCAACAGCGGCCACACGGCGCTCGGCGTGGTCACGGGTAAGCCGCTGGCGCTGGGCGGGTCGAAAGGCCGTGCGATCGCCACGTCCGCAGGCGTCGTCCACGTTGCGCTGGCCGCGCTCGACCACCTCGATCTGAAACGCGAGCGGACGACCGCCGCGGTTCAGGGGTTCGGGAAGGTGGGTCGTGACGCCGCCGTATTGCTGAGCCGCGCTGGTGTCCGGGTGGTGGCCGTGAGCGATCGGGATGGAGCGGTTCACAACTCGGCCGGCCTCGACATCGAGGCACTCGCTCGCCATGCCGAAGCTTCCGGCGCCGTGGCCGGGTTTGCCGGTGCAGATGACTACGAGCACCGCGACGACTTGTTGTTCGAAGAAGTCGACCTGCTTGTGCCCGCGGCGGTCGAGGGGGTGCTCAACAAGGAGAACGCCCACCGGGTTCGGGCGCGGCTCGTGGTCGAGGGCGCGAATGGCCCCACGACGCCGGAGGCCGACGAGCTCCTCGAGAACACCGGCTGTCTGGTCGTTCCTGACATCTTGGCCAACGCCGGAGGCGTAGTGGTCTCCTACTTCGAGTGGGTGCAGGCCAATCAGGCCTATTGGTGGAGCGAGCGCGAAGTCGAAGCCCGGCTGCGCGAGCGTATGCAGTCCGCCTGGGAGCAGGTCGTCGAGACCGCGCGAACACGTCGCATCTCGATGCGTCGCGCTGCGACTCTGATGGCGGTCGAGGCCGTCGCGTCGGCTCACGTCGCGCGTGGACTGTACCCGTGACAAGCACTCTGTGGACCGGCGGCTATTGCTTGACCTGGTTGGCGAGGAGCGTGGCCAGCGCCGAGGTGAGTCGCACCGCCGCGTTGAGATCGATGTTCTCGTCCGGCCCGTGCGGGTTCGACGCCGGGGTGACGATTCCGAGCGGGATGACCGTCGCCTCGGGGAAACGCCGGGCCAGGATCCCGAGCGGCGGCACCGTGGCTCCGCCACCGCATTCAGCCGCGGGGCCGCCATATCCGGCAGCAGCGGCCTCGTCCAGCAAGGACCGCAGACCATCGGGAACCGTGGCCGACCATCCGTCCTCGGCGCCGTGCACGTCCACACGCACGGCAGCACCGCTCGGTGGATCGGCTTCCAGCACGGTGCGCAACGTCTCGGCCGCTTTGGCGGCACGAATGGTAGGTGGCAAGCGGATCGACAAGCGGACCGTTGTCGACTCTCTGAGGACGCTGCCGGCCGCGTCGGTCGGAGGCATCCCGTCGACTCCGACATAGGCCACGCTGGGCGACCATGACTGGGCGATGAGCTGGTCTGCCGGACCCGTTGCCTGGGGCCGGACCCCGGGCAGGAGCGGTAGTCCCGCTGAGATGCCGCCGGCCCGCCGCACTTGCCGCAGCAGCGCATCTCGGTGACCGGCGGGCACTTCGGCGTGGAGTTCCGGGAGGAGGCAGATTCCCGTTTCCGAGCTCTCGATCCGATCCAGGAGCGAACGCATCAGCCGGAACGAGGAGGGCGCGACGCCTCCGGCCATTCCCGAATGCATGCCCTGCCGGGCTACGGCGACCGAAAGGTCGGCCACGATGATGCCGCGCATCGACGAGCTGTGCCACAGGGTCTCTGCGTCGGGCACGAAGGTGTCGAGGCAGACGATGAGCTCGGGGTGGCCCAGCAACTCACCATGGGCGTCGAGGTGGGCGGGAAGGTCGACACTGCTGGACTCTTCGGAGGTCTCCATGAGCAGGACGACTCGGGGGTGAGCGCGGCCTTTGGCGCGCAGTGCCTCGAGGGCGGAGACGACTGCCACGGGCACGTACTTGTCGTCGCCAGTGCCTCGGCCGTACAAAGTGGACTCGCGTAAAACCGGCCGGAACGGATCTGCTGCGGACCAGCCACCACCTGCCGGCTGGACGTCGAGATGGCCGTATACGAGCACCGGCGGGTCTTGAGTGTCGGCGCCATTGCCGGGAGCGTAAGCGGGGATCTCCGCGATCAGCAGTGGCGTTCGTCCGTCCAGTCGCAGGACTTGCGCCGTTACGCCGGGCAGGTCAGCCCGCTCGATGAGCCACGACGCGACCTGCTCGACCGTAGCCACCAACGCGCCATGGGCGGCCCAGGCGGAATCGAATGCGGGGGAGACGCTCGGCACGGCTACGAACTCGGACAACGTGGCATGGTGCTCCCGCCACCAGGCGGCGTGGACATGGTCGACGAGTGACGACCTGGACTCGGCGTCCGGAGCAGGCTCCGGCGGCGGATCGGCGATGGTCTTGGTCACCACACCGGCTCCTTCCGTTCGACGGGCATTCCACCGCCCTGCGTCGTCGCTTCGGTCGCCTCACTATCGCGCACCATCGCAACACCCCGGCGCAGCACGTCGGTGATAGCCCCGCGAAGACTCATTTCTCCGTACGGACTCTGCGCGGTCGCCGGCCCAGGAGGCTGGGTGCGGAGCGTCGTCGTTCCGCCCGGGTCGACCACCACAAGGTCTGCGTCACAGCCGGGTTCGATCCGGCCCTTGGTGACGAGACCGAAGGTGTCAGCCGGGCCGCGAGAGGCAAGCCGGACGATGTCCGAAGGAGTGAGCCAGCCCTCGCCTATTGCACCATCAAGGAGAAGCGGCACGAGCGAATCGAGCCCGGGAAGGCCGTTGCCCGCTTGGGCGAAGTCAGCCAGCGGCTTTTCTTCCGCGACGTAGCCGCAGTGATCGCTGGCAAGGACGTCGATGCCCGAATGTGGGTCGGCGGCCAATCGGCGCATGGCCTCGACACTTGACGTCGAACGCAACGGTGGCGTGACCCGGCCGAGCGACCCGAGCGGTGCACCGGAATCGAGCGTCATGTAGTGGGCGCACGATTCTCCCCGGACGCTCGTGCCGAGCTGGCGGGCGCGCCTGAGCGCAGCCACCGCGACTTCCGACGACAGGTGGGCGACATAGAGCCTCGCGCCGACGGCACGAGCTGCTGCTGCAGCGAGAGAGACTGCCGCGGCCTCGAGATCGGGGGCACGCCGGCGGTCGTGTTCGGAGAGAGTCTCCGCGGACCCCGACAGACTGTCGAGGACTGCCAGTACGTCGCCAGGCTCGGCGTGAACGACAACAGGCAGGCCGGCGTCGGCCGCATCGTGCAGCACAAGCGTGAGTTGCGACGGCGTGACCATGACTGCGGGATCTGCGTGAGACATGAACGCCTTCACCGACACCACGCCCGGTACCGCTGCGATGTGGCGCAGCTGGTCGCGCAGGCGCTCGCCAGACCCGGTTGTGGAACCCACCCGGTCCGGGGTGATGCGAACGTGAAAACCGTGGTCGGCCGCTCCGCGTGCTGCCTCCAGGCCGGCGCGTTCAACGGCGGATCTGAGGGACTCGTCGCGCTGTGGGTAGAAATGATCGAGAACTGTGGTGATGCCGCTCGCGGGCGCGGCATCGCCGACGCTGGCGAGGGTCTCGGCGTGGATCGGATGGACGTGCGCGTCCACGAACCCGGGCAGCAGCCATGCGCCGCCGATGTCGAGGCGGGCAGGCGCGTCGAGCGTGCCCGCCCCGGCGACCTGAGTGATGCGTCCTCCGGAGATCAGGACGTCGACCGGCCCCAGGTCGGGGCGGTCAGGCAGGAGACCGCCGCGGACCACGGTGAGTGTTGCGGCGGGGATGGTGGTCACTCGAGACCGTCCTTCCGGTGTCGGTTGGCTGCGGGGGCCGGAACGTCGTTCAAGCAGACGACGCAGAAAGTGGTCGACCTTCGAATAGTCATCACTGTAGTGTGCACTGTTGTGAATAGCGAGCAGATTGACCAGATTCGCCCGAGGACCGCAGCTCGCACCCGCGGCATCCCGCCGTCGGCGACGCTCGCCCTCTCCCAGGACATTGCGGCCGCCGCCGCCCAGGGGCGGAACCTGCTCAACCTGGCCGGCGGCGACCCTGACGCCGACACGCCTCCGCACATCGTCGACGCGGCCGTGCGTGCGCTTCGTTCGGGCCGAACCCACTACGCGCCCGGACGTGGTACCCCTGAGCTGCGCGCAGCCATAGCCGAGGCCGCGTCGTTGCTCCCGATCGAGCGAAACCCGGACACCGAGGTCCTCGTCACGGGCTCTGCCAAGCTCGCGCTCGCGACGGCGCTCGACGCGCTCGTCGATCCGGGCGATGAAGTCGTGCTACTGGCACCCGCCTGGGTGAGCTACGCACCGCTGGTCGAACTCCGGGGCGGTACACCCGTGGAACTCCCGCTCAGTGCCGACGACGGATACCGGCTGACCGCGGACGCCCTGCGGGCCGTAGGCAGCCACAAAACGGTTGCCGTCATCGTCAACACCCCCT
The DNA here is from genome assembly GCF_021653975.1 of Amycolatopsis sp. GM8. GTDB lineage: Bacteria > Actinomycetota > Actinomycetes > Mycobacteriales > Pseudonocardiaceae > Amycolatopsis_E. The sequence goes on from NZ_JAJKFK010000006.1 coordinate 527,626, forward strand.
GCAATCCGACCGGGCATGTGCTCGACGAGGGCGAGGTCGCGGCTGTTGCGCAGGTTGCTCGCGAACGTGACTGGACGATCATCAGCGACGAGGTCTACGCGCGGCTGATCCTGGACGGTGAGCATCGATCCCCGGCCGTGGCAGCGCCTGAGCGGACGATCGTCGTAGACGGGGTGTCGAAGGGTTTCGCCATGACCGGATGGCGACTGGGCTGGCTGCACGGTCCCGCCGACCTGGTTGGCGCGGCGGCATTGGTGTTCGGGCACACGGTCTCGTGCGCACCGACGTTCGTGCAGGATGCCGCGGTCGTGGCGTTGACGGCTCCTGAGTCGGCCCCCGCCGTCAACGCCATGGTGGAGGTGTATCGCCGTCGCCGCGCCGTCATGCTGCAGGAGTTGTCCGGCTGCCCTGGCGTCCGGATTGCAGCTCCGCAGGGGGCCTTCTATCTCTTCCCTGATGTTTCGGGGACCGGATTGGACGGAACGGGTTTCAGCCGGCACCTTCTGGCTGCGGCCGACGTGGCCGTGCTGCCGGGCGTCGCCTTCGGTGAAGCTTTCGCCGATCACGTACGACTGTCACTGGCCACGCCGGACGACCTCCTCCTTGAAGGTGTGCGACGGATGAAAGCGCAGGCTGCGGCTCTCACTGCAGTCCGCTGAGTGAATTTTCGGATCCAACCATGGAAGGACGCGTGTCCATGACGTCCCACGACAGCCCGAACCCGGCTCACTCGATCACGAAGGCCACCGCGCTACCTGACGACCTGGAGCTCGTCAGTCAAGGCCCCCCGGGGTCAGGAACGCACCTGATGCTTTCCGCCCTGGCTGACGCGCTCTTGCAGGCGGGACTGACCCGGACGCCACCCATCACCGTCGCTTCGGATCTGGACGGCGGAGCCGCCCTGCTCCACGTTGCGACCGGCGGCCCCGGCGCACTCGGTAGCTGCACGCCGGCGTATCTCACGACTCCTGTCGTGCACGGACTGACCGAGACGTGGCGGAGCCTGACACCCGTTGCAGGCCTCGTCAGCGACAGCTACATCCTCGTCGTCCCCAGCGGCACCGTGGCCAGCCCTGCGGAGTTGTTCGCCGGAGCGACCACTGCCGTTGTGCCGAAGGCAGGCGGGAACACCCACATCCAGGCCATGCTCCTCAGCGAGGCGACCGGCACCGAAGTCTCGGTCATCGTCGAGCACGACCCCGCGGAGCTCCGCAGGCTCCTCGACCGCGGGCAAGCCAACTGGACCACCGGGGTCTACAGCGACTTCGCGGCCGAGTTGGCGGCCGGGCGACTCGAGGTGCTGGCGACATTCGGCGCCGAACCCGTCATGTCCACCGGCATGACCGCCGAGACCATGAGAACGTTGCGGGAGCAGGGGATTGACGTCACCTTCCCGCTCTGGCGCGGAGTGATCGCCCCCGGAGGGCTGCCCACCTCCGTCGCGGACGCGTGGGCCGAGATGCTGCCACAGGTGCTGGTCCAGCCGGCCTGGCTCGAGTACACCAGCGAACAGCGCCAGCGCACCACCTACCTGTCCGCGGAGCAGTTCACCGGCCTCCTTGCCGACGAAGAGGTCCGCTACCGGCGTTGGCTCGCGGCCCTCGACGGCTGACCGGACCCGAGACAAGGAGTGAGGACAACATGGACACCCCGCAGACGAACACTGACATCGCTGCCGACGCGCACTACCCCCACGGCATCATCCAGGCCGTGACCGCGCACGACGTGCCGGACGTGGTGATCGACCCGGGCCAGGAGCACTCTCGCCGGCTCGTGACCAAGCGCAGGCAGGGGTCGCAGTCGCTGAGCTTCCATATCACCACCTACACGGCGAACTACGAGAGCTCGGTGAGCGGGGATGGGCTGTATGAGGTGGTGATGTACTGCATCAGCGGCTCGACACGCGTCGTTGTCCACGACGGCCGGGTTCTCGATGTACTGCCCGGGACAGCCCTTTACCTTCCTACCGAGTTCTCCTACACCCACACCGTCGGCCCCGACGGGCTGGTCATGGCGGTGGCGTGCAACCCGCCGAAGGAGTGATCACAGCCACCGGCCGAAGTGGGAGGGAAGCACCAAAGGTGCTTCCCTCCGCCGGAATACTGGCGAACGACGATCGCTGAAGCTCGAAGCTAGAAGGAGCCGATCATTCCGCCGTCGGCTCGCAGCTGCACTCCGGTGATGTAGGAGGCGCCGGGGGAACACAAGAACGCCACGGCCGCTGCGAACTCTGCGGGTTCTCCGTATCGGCCGGCAGGAATGGCGGCTTGCGAAGCCGCCCGGATTTCCTCCACCGAGGTCGCCGTCGCATCGGCTCGGGCCGAGTCGAGGGCGGCCACCCGGCCCGTGGCGATACGTCCCGGCAGCACCATGTTGATCGTGACTCCCCGGTCGGCGACATCGGAGGCCAGGGACTTCAGGTAGGCGGCGAGTGCAGCACGTCCGAGGTTCGACAAGGCAAGAGTCGGGATCGGCTGCTGGACCCCACTTGAGCCAATGGCGACGACGCGGCCCCAACCGGCCGCGAGCATCTCGGGCAAGACCGTGCGCACCACGCTGATCTGCGACAGCAGCAGTGGCCGGAGAGCAGCGGCGGCAGCGGCGGCGTCGACGTCGACGGCACGCGCAGGAGGCGGACCGCCTGCGTTGAGTACCAGGACATCGACCCTCGGGCCTGCGGCGAGTGCTGTCGCGAGTGCGGTAACCCCGTCCGGCCCATCCTCAGACGCAGTGAGGTCCACGGCGACGCCGCGGTGGCCGTGGCCGGGCAATCCGGCCGCAGCCTGCTCGGCACGAGTGGCGTCCCGAGACGTGACGGTGACTTGGGCGCCGGTGGCGGCCAGTGCGCTGGCGGTGGCCAGGCCGAGGCCGGTCGAGCCGCCGAGCACGAGCGCGTGCCGGCCGGTGAGGTCGCCGCTCACAGATGCGCTCCTGCAGTAGCCGTGGGGTCGGTGGCCGACAGGCGGCTGACCATTTCACGGAGCTCGCCCAGCGAGCGTTCATCTCCTGCCGCGGCCGGGCGCCGGGTCGTGGGACCGGCGATCGCACCGCGCTCGGCCAGCAACTGCTTGCGCAATGCGACGCCGCCGACACCGAGCTGTGCCTCGTAACGGATCAGCGGCATCCAGTGGTGGAAGACCCTCCAGGCACCTTCGACGTCGCCCGCGGCGTACCGGCGGTGAATGTCGACGAGGACCTCGGGGTAGCCGAAGCCCGTCATTATGCCGACCGCGCCGCGATCCAGTTCCTCGAGAAGGTAGAGCCCGCCGAGTCCGCCGTAGCAAGAGGCGGTCGGTGCGGCGTCAAGGATGCCGGAGACCTTCGTGGGACTGGGGATCTGTTCGACCTTGACTGCGGCGATCCCGTCGACCGAGCACAGTTCGCCGATTGTTGCCGACGTCATCGTGACGCCGGTGGTGACAGGCTCGTCCTGGATCACGATGGGCAGCAAGCCGGCGTCGGCAACTGCGATGTAGTGCGCGAGTTGAAGTGTGGGTGTGGTGGCGGCGCGGGGCGGGGCGATCATGACCGCGGTCGCACCGATTTCGGCGGCTCGACGCGTTCGCTCGATGGCCACAACTGTGGACTCTGCCGTGCAGCCGGCCACGACGGGAACGTCGCCGGCCACGTCCACAACCGTCCCCAAGACGACATCCCGCTCGCGGTCGGAGAGCTTGTGTGCCTCACCCATGATGCCGAGCGGAACCAGACCGGCGACCCCGGCGTCGACGGTCCACCGGGTGAGCGTGCGGAGACTCTCGACATCCACCTCCTCGCCGGGGGTGAAGGGTGTGACCATGATGTTGAGGAGGCCGGGCGGCACACTGGAGAGTGCGCGGGCCTTGGCCGGCGGCTGAGGGGAGGACTGGGACGCCTGGGGTTCGGTTGGCATGGTGTCTCCGGTGTTGGTGTGTGAGGCCAGCATCACTATAGTGGTCACTGTAGTGTAAGTGTGGTGGGGAGAGGAGTCGCTTGTGTCCAGGACTGCCGCGGCGCGGTGGACGGTTG
>NZ_JAJKFK010000007.1 GCF_021653975.1 Amycolatopsis sp. GM8
ACACGCCGGTTGCATTCAGCGTTGGGATACCGGCCACCACTCGAAGCGCTCGACGAATGGTTCACCAAACACCAAGCAGCATGATACAGTCCGTTTGAGCCGCGTCCGAAATTTTCGGAGCACATCAAAAGAGTGCCTTGACAAACCCGTCTTCCCGCAAGGGCGGCTTGGGATCGGGGTGGGGGAGGGAGTGGGCGGTGGTGGCGGCTGGGCTGCGTTGTTAGCGCAGGTTTCGTTTCAGGATTTTTCCTGAGGCGTTTCTTGGTAGTTCGTTGGTGAAGCGGATTGCCTTCGGCACTTTGAAGGGGGATAGGGTGGTTCGGGCGTGGGCGATCAGCTCTTCGGCGGTTACGTCCTTTTTGGACACGACCACTGCCGTGATGGCTTCGATCCATTTCTCGTCTGGGACGCCGATCACCGCCACTTCGGCTACTGCCGGGTGGGTGTACAGGGCGTCCTCGACCTCGCGCGAAGCTACCAGGACGCCGCCGGTGTTGATCACGTCTTTGATTCGGTCCACGACGAAGATGTAGCCCTCATCGTCCTGACGGACGAGGTCGCCGGAGTGGAACCAACCGCCACGGAACGCGTCCGCCGTCTCTTCCGGTTTGTCCCAGTAGCCTAGGCACAATTGCGGCGAGCGGTAGATCACCTCACCCAACTCGCCCGGTGGGACATCATTATCCTCACTGTCCACGACTCGCAACTCCACGAACAAGACCGGCTTTCCGGCGGAGTCCGGCCGCTGGTCATGATCGGCCGGGCCGAGAATCGTCGCGAGCGGGGCGATTTCCGATTGTCCGAAACAATTGTAGAAACCCAGGTCCGGCATCGCGGAACGCAAGCGGGCGAGCACCGGGCCCGGCATGATCGAAGCACCGTAGTAAGCCTTGCGCAGCGCGGGAAGTGGTGCGAAATCAGAATGGTTCGCGAGCGATCCGTGTCGGCGATCTCCACCTCGACGGACGGCACCGCACCGGACATCGCGTGCACCAGCAACGAATCTTCGTGGTCCCGCAAAGGAATCACGCGCCCGCCCGGAATCCTGTCCGCCAGCGCGGGATCCGCCAGCATGACGGCACTCCCCGACTGGTCCAGCAGATACCGTAACTCGTCCCCGACCAGGTTGTAGTTGACCGGCACATGCACCAGCCCCGCCCGGGCACACGCCAGAAAACCGATCAGATAAGCATCCGAGTTCTTACCGTAAGCCGCGACGCGATCACCCTTGGTCAGCCCCAAGTCCAGCAAATACATGGCAGCACGGCTCACAGCATCATCAAGCTCCGCATAAGTCCATTGCCGGTCCGCGAAACGCAACGCCGTTCGCCCGGGAACCCGCGCCGCGCTGCGCCGGAGGACGTCCGCGACGGTGCTGGAACGAATCATGGCAAACCCCTCCAGGCGCCGATGCCATACTCGGGTACGTGATCCACATTAGACGTGCCACCGGAAAAGATGTCGAGCCGATCGTGGCCATGCTGGCCGACGACCACCTGGGCCGGCACCGCGAAACCCTCGACGATCTCGAGTCCTACCACCAGGCATTCGAAGCCATCGACGCGGATCCGAACCAGTTTCTCGCGATCGCCGAGGACGACGGCGAGATCGTCGGGACACTGCAACTCACTTTCATTCCCGGACTTTCCCGCCAGGGCGCGACCCGCGCGCTCGTCGAGGGCGTGCGGGTTCGTGCCGATCGTCGCGGCGGCGGGCTGGGCGCCCAGCTCATGCGGTGGGCTGTGGACGAAGCACGCGAACGCGGCTGCGCGCTCATACAGCTGACCACGGACGTCTCCCGCGTCGACGCACACCGGTTCTATCATCGCCTCGGCTTCGAACAGAGTCACCTGGGATTCAAGCTCTTGCTCTGAAATGTTTCGCTTAGCGACGCCACGATGCGGGTACCCTCCTATTTAGTCCCAGCCCGCGTGGGAGGGCGCCATTCATGACGAAGGAAGCCGGCCGCGTCGAGATCACACATGAGGAACTCGACGGATGTCTGGTCGTGTACCTCGACGGGACCCTCGACTCGCTCACCTACGGAGCCGTCCGCGACTCACTGCTCACGCTGGCGCTCGAAGAACCCCGCGCCATCATCGCGGTGCTGAGCCGCCTCGACGTCGGGCACGAATCGTTCCTCGGCGTCTTCTCCTCGGTCTGGATGCGGGTCAATGAATGGCCCGACGTCCCGATCTTCCTGGTCACCACCGACAACGACCGCCGCACCATGCTCGCCCACAGCGCGATCGCCAGATTCGTCCCCGTGCACGCCGGTATCGCCCAGGCGATCGGCGCGGCGAAAGGCGGTTCGCCACGCCGCCGCCGGCTGGCGGTCTACCCGCCCGTGCTGATGGTCTCGGCGTCGGCCCGCGACTTCGTCCGGGAAACCTGCCAGGCGTGGCAGCTCGAGGCGTGGACCGCGGACGCGCTGTGCCTCGCTTCAGAACTGGTCGAGAACGCCATTGAGCACGCCCGGACCGATCTGGAGCTCCGCCTGGAACTACACCGCGGCACACTCGCGATCGCCGTGCGCGACGGCAACCCGGCGCATCCCGTGCTGCGGCAAGGCCACGGCGGCCGCCCACACGGCTACGGCCTGCAGATCGTCGCCGACCTCGCGAAGGCGTGGGGCTGCTTGCCGGACAGGCACGGCGGCAAGGTCACCTGGGCGGTACTGACCGCCGGTCCTCGCTGGCTCGAGCGCCATCCAGCGTGGCCGGTCCCGGCCGAGCACCCCTGGCCGCGATGACTCAGGCCGCGGTGCGGGCGATCTTCGCGCTGCCCAGCACCAGATCGCCCCGCGCGTCGGGCCGGTAGAGCACGACGACCTGGCCGGGCGCGACACCCTGCAGCGGCTCCCGCAGCTGGATCCGCACTTCGCCGTGCACGACCTCCGCGACCGCTTCGGCCGTCCCGCCGTGGGCCCGCACCTGGATCACGCACTCGGTCGGCCCGTCGAGCGGACGCTCACCGGGCCAGATGGGGCGGTCGGCCTCGATCTCGCGCACCGCCAGCCGGTCCGCCGAACCGACCGTCACCGTGCCGGACACGGGTTCCAGCGACAGCACGTACCGCGGCTTGCCGTCCGCGGCGGGGTGCTCGACGCCGAGGCCCTTGCGCTGGCCGATGGTGAAGCCGTGCACGCCCGTGTGCCGCCCGAGCACGGCGCCGGTCTCGGCGTCGACCAGGTCGCCCGGGCGCTCGCCGAGGCGGCGCTCCAGGAACTTCTTCGTGTCCCCGTCCGGGATGAAGCAGATGTCGTGGCTGTCGGGCTTGTGCGCGACGGCGAGCCGGCGGCGCTCCGCCTCGGCCCGCACATCGGTCTTGTGCGAGTCGCCCAGCGGGAACATCGAATGCCGCAGCTGCTCGGGCGTCAGCGACGCGAGCACGTACGACTGGTCCTTGCCGTTGTCGGCGCTGCGCCGCAGCTCCGGCACACCGTCCACATGCGACAGACGCGCGTAGTGCCCGGTGGCGACCGCGTCGAAGCCCAGCGCGATCGCCTTGTCCAGCAGCGCCTCGAACTTGATCTTCTCGTTGCAGGTCACGCACGGGTTCGGGGTCCGGCCCGCGGCGTACTCGCCGACGAAGCTCTCGATCACCTCTTCGGTGAACCGCTCGGCGAAATCCCAGACATAGAAGGGAATCCCGAGGATGTCGGCGGCGCGGCGCGCGTCGTGCGAGTCCTCGATCGTGCAGCAGCCCCGCGAACCGGTGCGCAGCGTGCCAGGTTTCGCGGACAGGGCCAGGTGCACGCCCACCACGTCATGTCCCGCGTCCACCGCACGCGCGGCGGCGACGGCCGAGTCCACTCCCCCGCTCATCGCGGCCAGTACCCGCATCACGCCCCCTTCCGCATTCCGGTCAGCCCGGCCTGGCGCGCCCGCGCGACGACCGCGCCGATCTCCCGCGCCACGGCCGCCACGTCTTCGCGCGTCGTGGTGTGCCCGAGCGAGAACCGCAGCGAACAGCGCGCGTCCGTCGGATCCGCGCCCATGGCCAGCAGAACGTGGCTCGGCTGCGCGACCCCGGCGGTGCACGCCGACCCGGTCGAGCACTCGATTCCCTTGGCATCCAACAACATCAGCAGGCTGTCGCCCGCGCAGCCGGAGAACGTGAAGTGCGCGTTGCCGGGCAGCCGGTCCTCGCCGGGCGGCGGCCCGTTGAGCACCGCGTCCGGCACCTCGCGGCGGATCGCGTCGATCAGCTCGTCCCGCAGCCCCGCGATCTCCGCGGCCCGCGCGCGCTGCTCGCCGACACTGATCCGCACGGCCGTGGCAAACGCGTGGATCGCGGGCACGTCGAGGGTGCCGGACCGGACGTCGCGTTCCTGCCCGCCGCCGTGCAGCAGCGGCATGCATTCGGTGTCACGCGCCAGCAGCAGCGCCGCGACGCCGTACGGCCCGCCGAGCTTGTGGCCGGTCAGGGTCAGCGCGCTGGTGCCACTCGCGGCGAAGTCGATCGGCACGCCGCCCACCGCCTGCACCGCGTCGGTGTGCAGTGGGATCTCGTGCTCGGCGCAGATCCCGGCCAGCTCGGCCATCGGGTTGATGGTGCCGACCTCGTTGTTCGCCCACATGACGGTGACCAGCGCGACGTCCGACGGGTCCTGCTCGACGGCCTTGCGCAGCGTCTCCGGCAGCACCCGGCCGTGCGCGTCCACCTCCAGCCAGGTCACCTCGGCGCCGGCCTCGTCCTCCAGCCACTGCACGGCGTCCAGCACGGCGTGATGCTCGACGACGCTCGCGATGACCCGCTTACGGGCCGGATCGGCGTGCCGGCGTGCCCAGTAGATGCCCTTTACGGCCAGATTGTCGCTTTCCGTGCCGCCGCCGGTGAAGATCACCTCGGACGGCCGGGCGCCCATCGCCTCGGCGATCGCCTCACGCGCCTCCTCGACCATCCGCCGCGCCCGCCGGCCCGAGGAATGCAGCGAGGAAGCATTGCCCACGGTGGACAGCGCTTCGCTCATCGCCGCAATGGCTTCGGGCAACATCGGAGTGGTTGCCGCATGGTCGAGATAGGTCATCGCCTCCCCAGAGTAGTCTGTCCAATTCACTCGCGGGTGGGCCACCGCCGGGTGATGAAAATGCCGAGCAGTGCGATCCCGGTCAGCACTGTGGCCAGTGCCACAACGGCATTCGACGGGTGCGCCGCGGAGGCCAGCAACCCGAGCAGCACACCGCCGAGACCCACCGTGAGCGCCGAACCGACCCACTCCCCCAGCTGCATCGCGGACGTGTTGAACCCGCGTTCGGCGACCGGCGAGAACCGGAACAGCAGCACGGTGATCGCCGGGTAGCCGGTGCCCATCCCGGCGCCGCCGATCACGCCGGCCACGAACGCGACCCAGCCCGGGAACCACGGCTGCGAAACGAACCCCAGCAGCACGAGCGAAACGGCGACGAGCACGAACCCGATCCGTAACGAGGCTTCGCGGGACCAGTCCGGGTTGCGCCCCTGCACCGCGGACGCGGCCGACCAGCCGAGCGCGGCCACCGTCAGCGGCAGCCCGGCCAGCGCCGGCGAGTAGCCGTGCACCTGCGCCATCGTCAACGGCAGGTACGCCTCCATGCCCGTGTAGGCGCCGCCCAGGAGGGCACGTGACGCGACCACCGTCGGCAGGCCGAGCCGCGCGGTCACCGTTCCGGGTGGCAGGAGCTTGCGCAAAGCGAAACAGAGAGCGACGAAACCGCCTGCGCCGTAAGCGATCGCGAGCGGTGACGGGTGCTGCGCCGCCCAGGTGAGCGCGGCGACGCCGAGCGCGGCGGAGAAGGCGGCCGCGGTGCTCGCGCCCCGTTGCCGCTCCGCGGGTTCCGGCGGGCCGAGGCGGCGGGAGATCGGGATCAGCAGGACGAGCCCCAGCAGCGCGAGCGGTACGAGACCGAGGAAAACCCAGCGCCAGCCGAACTGCTGGGTGATCAGGCCCGCGATCGACGGGCCGATCACCGCCGGCAGGATCCAGGCGGCCGCGTTCGCGGCGTACATCACCGGGCGCTCGCGATCGGTGTAGACCAGTGCGATCAGCAGCGACACGGCGACGAGCACGGTGCCCGCGCCGAGGCCCTGCAGCACGCGGCCGCCCAGCAGCATCGCCATGTTCTGCGCGTTCCCGCAGAGGACCAGGCCGGCGAGGAAGATCGCGGGCCCGGCGATGAGCGCCAGCGACGGGCCGCGGCGGTCGCACCACCTGCCGGACAGGACGGTCGCGATCACGCTCGCGATGAGGAACGCGGTGAAGGGCCAGGAATACAGCGCCTGACCGTCGAGTGCGGCGACGAGCGTCGGCATCGCGGTGGCGACACCCATGCTCTCGAACGCGATGAGGGTCACGACCAAAAGACTGGCAACGGTGATGGTGCGATGCGCGGGCGTCCACAGCACCCCGCGTCCCCGCTCGGCGACGATCACACCTTCACCCTGCAACCTCCACCACGGTGGAGGTCAAGCGCATTTCCTTGCCACCAACGTCGAACTCACTGTCGTGAGCGTCGGACTCGCCGTCCTGAGTGTCGGACTCGCGGGGGCCCGCGCGAGTCGGACGGTCAGGACGCCGAGTTGTGCGCTGGGGACGGCGAGTTGTGCGGTCGGGGCGGCTAGAGGCCCGCGAGTTCGGCGTGGGCCGGGGCCGGGCCGGCGGAGTCCCGGCGCTGCCGTGGCAGCTGGGCGTGGCCGAGTGCGGAGTGGACGGCGGACTCGGCCAGCTGGGCGAGTTCCCGGCGGTCGGTGGCGCGGCCGGGCGCGATCTCCTCGCACACGAACACTTCCAGCACCAGCCCGCGCAACCGGGCGACCCGCAGGAGCGAGTCGATCAGCGACTCCGGGCCGATGAACGCCGGCTGCGTCGTCTCCCGCCCGTCGGCGAGGCGGTAGCGCAGGGCGAGCGGCCGCACCGGCACCCCACCGTCGATCGCCGCCTGGAACGTCGCGGAGGTGAACCGCCCGGACGCGAGCCCGCACCAGGTCGTCCCCTCCGGCGTGACGCTCACCAGCGAACCGCCGCGCAGGGCGTCGGCCAGCTTCGTCATCGTGGCGGGCAACGTGGAAAGCCGCTCCCGGTCGAGGAAGATGCTGCCACCGCGCGCGACCAGGCCACCGAGCACCGGCCAGTCCGCGATCTCCTGCTTGGCCAGCGCGAGCATCGGCCGGATCGCGTTGATCGCGACGATGTCCAGCCACGAGATGTGGTTGTTCACGACGAGCGCCCCGCGCCCGGGCTCGGAGCGCCGGAAGTCCTTGCCGCCGTGCACCACCAGCCGGACGCCGAACGCCCGCAGCACCGAGGAGAAGATCAGGCGCGCCAACGGTTCCCGCAGGCCGCTGAACGCCAGCAGCGGGCTGGCGACCACCGCGGACAGCACTACGCCGACCGCCGAGCCGATCCGCAGCACGCGCTGCGGGAACGGGACCGTCGGGGCGCCGGGAGTCAAGCAGGCGTCACCGCACGGCGACGCCGGCATCCAGGCGTGGCTCATTCCCCGGTCCCGAGGAAGAACTTGAGGTAGCGCTCGTCGACGTTGTGCAGGTCGAGCAGGGTGAAGAAGTCCGCGACCCCGAAGTCCGGGTCGTGCGCGGGCGGGCCGCACACCTTCGCGCCCAGCCGCGTGTAGCCCTTGATCAGCGGCGGCAGCAGGGCCCGCGACGGCCGGGCGATTTCCGAGCTGTCCCAAGGGTTCAGCGGCGTGACCCGCTGCTCGTCGGGCGCGTAGTGCTTGGCCTTGATGGTGTCCCACACCCCGGCGGCGAAGCTGCCGCCGTCGGCGAGCGCGACCGACGCGCAGCCGGCGAGGTAGCGGTGCCCGGCGAGCAGCATGTACCGGCCGATGCCGGCCCAGACCAGGCTCACCACGGCACCGGTCCGGTGGTCGGGGTGCACGCACGAACGGCCGGTCTCGACGAGCGAGGGCCGCAGCCCGGCGAGATTCGTCAGGTCGAATTCGGTGTCGGAATACAGCTGGCCGGCCGCAGCCGCGCGATCCGGCGGCAGCATCCGGTAGGTGCCGACGATCTCGCCGCTGTTGTCCTCCCGCACGACCAGGTGGTCGCAGAACGCGTCGAATCTGTCCACATCGAGTCCGGGCTGTTCCGAGTGGAGCTCGGCACCCATCTCACCTGCGAAGACGGCATGGCGAAGCCGTTGCGCGGCAACGACTTCATCGGACTCGGAGGCGACGAGCAGCGAGTAGTGGGGACCACCATCGGACTGCGCGTCGCTGCTGACGAGTAGCTGTGACCGCGTCATACCCCAGGTGTACCTGCGGGTGGGAAAAGACGAGGACCCCCCGGGGATGTCCACTCCGTGCACTTTATGTGAATACCGGGTTCTCAGGCTTCTCTCAGGTAAACGAAGGGCCCTCCCGGACAAGCCGGAAGGGCCCTTCGATCGGGTGAGAACTCAGCCCTTGCGCTTGGCTACCTCGTCCGTGAGCTGCGGCGCGACGTTGAACAGATCGCCCACCACACCGAAGTCGGCGATCTCGAAGATCGGCGCCTCGGGGTCCTTGTTGACCGCGACGATCGTCTTCGAGGTCTGCATCCCGGCCCGGTGCTGAATCGCGCCGGAGATGCCGAGCGCGACGTACAGCTGCGGCGACACCGTCTTACCGGTCTGGCCGACCTGGAACTGCGCCGGGTAGTAGCCCGAGTCGACCGCGGCACGCGAGGCACCGACAGCCGCGCCGAGCGAGTCGGCGAGCTTCTCCACCACCTCGAACTTCTCGGCCGAACCGACGCCGCGGCCACCGGAGACCACGATCGACGCCTCGGTCAGCTCGGGACGGTCGCCACCGGCGACCGGCTCGACGCCGGTGATCTTCGCGGCCTTCGCCGCGTCGACGGCCGGCACCTCGACGGTCTCCTCGGCCGCCGCGCCCTGCGCCTCCGACGCCTCGACGGCACCGGGGCGCACGGTGATGACCGGCACGCCGTGCCCGGCCTTGGCCTGCACCGTGTACGCGCCACCGAAGATCGACTGCTCGACGGAGCCGTCGGAGTTCACCGCGACGACGTCGTACAGCAGCGCGCCGCCGAGGCGCACCGCGAGCCGGCCGGTGACCTCCTTGCCCTCGGCGGTCGCCGCCGCCACGATCGCCGCCGGCGAGACCTGCCCGGCCAGCTGGGCCAGCACGTCCACCTTCGGGGTCACCAGGTACTTGTCGGCGTCCTCGGACTCCGCGACGTAGACCTTCGCGGCGCCGTAGCCCGCCAGCTGCTCCTTGAACTTGCCGGCGGTGCCGGGCGCGCCCACCACGACGGCGGACGGCTCGCCCAGCTCGCGCGCGGCGGTCAGCAGCTCGAACGTCAGTTTCTTCAGCTCGCCATTGAGATGGTCGACGAGAACCAGAACTTCAGCCATTTGTCCGTCCCTCTCAGATGAGCTTCTGGCCGACGAGGTACTCGGCGATCTTCGAACCGCCGTCACCCTCGTCATCGACACGCTGGCCCGCGGTGCGCGGCGGCTTCGGGGCCGCCTCGGTCACCTGCGACCACGCGTTGCCCAGCCCGACCTCGCCCGCGTCGATGCCCAGATCGGCGATGGTGAACTTGTCCACCGGCTTCTTCTTGGCGGCCATGATGCCCTTGAAGGACGGGTAGCGCGGCTCGTTGATCTTCTCGCTCACGCTCACCAGCGCCGGCAGGCTCGCCTCGAGGTGGGTCAGCCCGTCCTCGGTCTCGCGGTCGGCCTTGACGCTGCCGCCCTCGACGGTCAGCTGGCGCACGTGGGTCAGCTGCGGCAGCCCCAGCAGCTCGGCCAGGATCGCGGGCACCGCCCCGGCGCGGCCGTCGGAGGCCTCGTTGCCGGCGATGACGAGGTCGTAGCCCTCGACCTTGCCGATGGCGGCGGCGAGCACCTTCGCGGTGGCGATCACGTCGGAACCGTGCAGCGCCTCGTCGGAGACGTGGACGGCCTTGTCGGCACCCATGGACAGCGCCTTGCGGATGGCGTCGGTGGCGCGGTCGGGTCCGACCGAGATCACCGTGACCTCGCCTTCGCCGGCCTCCTTGATCTTGAGGGCCTCTTCGACGGCCTTCTCGTTGATCTCGTCGAGCACCGCGTCCGCTGATTCGCGGTCAAGCGTGTGGTCCGCATCGGCGAGCTTCCGCTCCGAATAGGTGTCCGGTACCTGCTTGACCAGGACAACAATCTTCGTCATGGGTCCCCTTCGACCTCCCGAGTTGAGCGCTACTTGCCAGTACAGTAGGGAGCTTTCCCTTTCGTGGCGCGCCGAGGTGACGGCATTCACCTGGAATGACAATCTACCAGGACGATCGTCCCAATAGTTCCGGATACTATCGTGCTACTCCAAGTGCACCTCTGAGCGCTCGGGCTACACGGCGTAGACCTTTCGGGCTAACCTCACACACCGTGGCAACTCACGTGGCGGTAGTTACCGACTCGACCGCATCGCTGTCCGACCAGCTGATCAAGCAGTGGGGCATCAAGGTCATCCAGCTCCAGCTGCAGGTCGACGAGCGGATCGACGACGAAGGCCGGTTCGACCGGGATGAGCTCGTCGAGTCGCTCCGGGCGAACCGGCATGTCGCGACCGCGCCACCCGATCCGGGCGCGTTCTTCTGGAACTACCAGGACGCCGTGAGCGAGGGCGCGAGCGCGATCGTCAGCATCCACATCTCCGGGCGGATGTCCGCGACCGTGCAGGCCGCCCGGCAGGCCGCCGAGCAGATCCGGATCCCCGTGTACACGCTCGACAGCGGCACCGTCGGGATGAGCCTGGGCTTCGCCGTGCTGTCGGCCGCGCGGGCCGCCGCCGCGGGCGCCCACGTCAACCGCGTGATCGAGGCGGCCGAACGACGGTTCGCCAGCACCTCCGAGCTGATCTACGTGGACACCCTCGAGTACCTGCGCCGCGGCGGCCGGATCGGCGCGGCGCAGGCGATGCTCGGCACCGCGCTGTCGATCAAGCCGCTGCTGACGGTCAAAAGCGGTGAGGTCGCGCCACTGTCGAAGGTGCCGGGCGCGAGGCGGGCGATGAACAAGCTGGTGGAGATCGCCGCGCAGCGGGCCAACTCGCATCCGAGCGAGGTGGCGGTTTCGTGCTTCCGGCCGACGAACCGTGAGCTGTCCGTCGTCGGGCAACTGCGGCAGCGGGTGCGCAACATGCGCGACCTGTCGATCGTCGAGTCCAGCGTCGTCGTCGGCTCGCACGTGGGCCCGGGCGCCATGAGCATCACCATTTCCCCCGTCTGACCTCGGGAACCCCGCGGTTTCGCCGCTCGTTGGACGGGCAGCGAAACCGACATACGGGAGGAATGCAGTGGCCTCGCTGTTCACCAGGATCGTCCGCCTCGCCAACACCCCGCAGGGCCGCCGCGCGATCGCGCAGGCGAAAGAGTTCGCGAACGATCCCCGGCGCCGCCAGCAGGCACAAGACGCCGTGGAGAAGGTGCGGCAGCAGCTGGCCAAGCGCCGCCGTTCGCAGTAGTCCACTCATTCGACCGGACCTGTAACGTTCACTAGCCGTCACCCGATAGGGTCACCCCCAGC
The DNA here is from genome assembly GCF_021653975.1 of Amycolatopsis sp. GM8. Classification (GTDB taxonomy): domain Bacteria; phylum Actinomycetota; class Actinomycetes; order Mycobacteriales; family Pseudonocardiaceae; genus Amycolatopsis_E. The sequence continues at coordinate 11,510 of NZ_JAJKFK010000007.1, forward strand.
CGTCCGAGGCAAGGGAGCGCTGGGGTGACGACTACAACGCGTGAGCCGATCGGCGACGAGCAACGACTGATCGCCGAGATCAGGCGCTTCGCCGCGGCGCCGTTCGACGCGCGGCCTGCGCAGACCGCCGATGAAAACGACCTCGACCTGCGGCTTTTCCGTACGACGTACCTCCCGTCGTTCGTCGCGAGCGAGTCGCTGGAGGGCAACCAGCGGCCCGTCGAGGCGGACCTGGCGTGGCTGCGCCTGACGACGCCGGGCGGCGCGCCGACGAACCTCGGTGTGCTCGCGGTCGGCAAGGATCCGAGCGCGCACGTGGCGGGCGCGTACGTGCAGTTCGTCCGGTATCAGGGGCTGGACCTGGGCTCGCCGGTCGGTGACCAGCACGAGCTGCGCGGAAACCTGGTGGGCACCGCGACCCGGCTGAGCGCGCTGCTGAGCGCGAACCTGCGCACGAAGCTCACCGAGGGCGAGGGCCTTTTCCGCGAAGAGACGCTGCCGGACTACCCGCTGGAGGCACTGCGCGAGACGTGCATGAACGCGCTCATGCATCGCGACTACGAGCGGTCGAACGCGCCGGTGCGCATCGCGTGGTTCGACGACCGGATCGAGGTGACCAACCCGGGCGGCCCGTACGGCCAGGTTCGGGCGGACAACTTCGACCGGGTCAGCGACTACCGGAACCCCGGGCTGGCCAGGGCGATGAAGGCGCTGGGGTACGTGAACCGGTTCGGGCGCGGGATCTGGCGCATCCGCGCGGCCATGGCGCGGGCGGGCAGCCCGGTGCCGGACTTCCACGTCGACGACTCGTCGTGGTCGGTCGTCTTGCGGAAATGGCCGTGAGCTTCACCCGCTAGGGTCGGGCGGGTGACGACCTCATCCGCACGCACCGAGGCGCTGCACCTCACCGGGGAACGCACCGTGCCGGGCATCCCGGAGGAGAACTACTGGTTCCGCCGGCATGAGGCCGCCTATCTCGCGCTGCTGCCGTACTGCGCGGGCGCGATCGTGCTGGAAGCCGGGTGCGGGGAGGGTTACGGCGCCGCGCTCATCGCGGAGCGCGCGGCCCGGGTACTGGCGCTGGACTACGACGAACCGACCGTGCGGCATGTCGCTCGGCGTTATCCACAGCTGGGGACAGTCCGGGGAAATCTCGCCTTCCTGCCGCTCGGATCGTCCACTGTGGACGTCGTGGCGAACTTCCAGGTCATCGAACATCTCTGGGACCAGGGCGGTTTCCTCGCCGAATGCCGTCGCGTGCTGCGGCCCGGCGGGCGGCTCATCGTGACCACGCCGAACCGGCTGACGTTCACCCCCGACAGCGACACCCCGCTCAACCCGTACCACACCCGCGAGCTGGAACCGTCCGAAATGGACGAACTGCTGCGCGGCGCCGGGTTCGAAGTCGAGCTCCTGCACGGCTTGCGGCACGGCCCGGGCGTGCGGGCGCTCGACGAACGCTACGGCGGCTCGATCATCGACGCCCAGCTGGACGTCGTGCTGGGGCAACTGCCCGGGCAGGCCGAGTGGCCCGCCGAGCTGCTCGCCGACATCGCCGCGATCCGCGCGAGCGACTTCGAGATCGCCGGGGACGACCTGGAGCAGTCTCTCGACCTGATCGCGGTGGCGGTGCGACCGTGAGTGCCGAGGGCACGTTCTGCCTTGTCCTGCACAGTCATCTGCCGTGGCTGCCGCACCACGGCTCCTGGCCGGTCGGCGAGGAATGGCTGTACCAGGCCTGGGCGCATTCGTACCTGCCGGTCGTCGACCTGTTGCGCCGCTTCGCCGGCGAGGGCCGGCGCGATGTGCTCACGCTCGGCGTCACGCCCGTGCTCGCCGCGCAGCTGGACGACCCGTACAGCCTGCGCGCGTTCCACGAGTGGCTCGGCCACTGGCAGCTGCGCGCGCTGCAGGCGAGCACGTTGTGGCGCGACGACCCGCTGTTGCGGGATCTGGGCGCCGCCGAGCATCGAGCCGCGCTGAAGGCGACCGAGACGCTGGAAACCCAGTGGCGGCACGGGTTCTCGCCGGTCCTGCGGTCTCTTGTGGACAGTTGGACGGTCGAGCTGATCGGTGGGCCGCTGACGCACCCGTTCCAGCCGCTGCTGGACGAGCGGATCCGCTCGTTCGCGCTGCGCTCCGGTCTGGACGACACCGCGCTGCGGACCGGCCACCGCCCGGAGGGCATCTGGGCGCCCGAGTGTGGTTACGCGCCCGGGATGGAGGACGGCTACGCGGCGGCCGGGGTCGAGCGGTTCCTGGTGGACGGCCCGTCGCTGCGCGGTGACACGTCGGCCGCGCGCCCGGTCGGCTCGTCGGACGTCGTCTGCTTCGGGCGGGACCTGGAGGTCACGTACCGGGTGTGGTCGCCGAAGGCCGGCTATCCCGGGCACGTGAACTACCGCGATTTCCACACCTGGGCGCACGAAGTCGGCGTGAAGCCGTCGCGGGTCACCGGCCATCATGTCGCTCCGCAGGACAAGGCGCCCTACGATCCGGCGCTGGCCGCGGACACTTTGCGGGTGCACGTCAAGGATTTCGTGGACACGGTGGTGACCCGGCTGCGCCGCCTGCGCGCGCGGCACGGGCGGGAGGCGCTGGTCGTCGCCGCCTATGACACCGAACTGTTCGGGCACTGGTGGCACGAGGGCCCGGCGTGGCTCGAGGGAATCCTGCGCGCGCTGCCGGAAGCCGGGGTGCGGGTCACCACGCTGCGGGGCGCGCTGGACGCCGGTCACCTGGGTGCGCCGGTCGACCTGCCGGCTTCGTCGTGGGGCTCGGGCAAGGACTGGCGGGTGTGGGACGGTGCGCAGGTCGCGGACATGGTCGAGGACAACGCCGCGCTGCAGCGTCGCCTGCTGGCCGTGCGGCCGGGCCCGTTCCCCGATGCCAGGCTGGATCTCGCGGTCAACGAGGCGATGCTGGCGCTGTCGAGCGACTGGGCGTTCATGGTCACCAAGGACTCGGCGGCCGACTATGCCCGCCGCCGGGCGCGGGTGCACACGGACCGGTTCGATGCGCTCGTGCGCGGTGAGACCGTGTTACCGCTGGAAGACCGCGTGTTCGGGCATTTGGACGCACGCCTGATGTGAGTGTCTTTCGGACCTAAGTTGACTAGTGAGTAACCTCGGTCCATGCGCGTGCTGATGTTGTCCTGGGAGTACCCGCCGGTCGTCGTCGGCGGTCTCGCACGTCATGTGCACGCGCTCGCGCGGTACCTGGCACGCGACGGGCATGAGGTCGTCGTGCTGTGCCGGCATGTGGCGGGTACCGACGCGCAGACGCACCCGACGACCGACCGGATCGTCGACGGGGTGCGGGTGATCCGGGTGGCCGAGGACCCGATGCACGTCACGTTCGAGCAAGATCTGATCGCGTGGACGCTCGCGATGGGCCACGCCATGGTGCGGCGGGGTCTTGAGCTGCTGCGCACCTGGCAGCCGGATGTTGTGCACGCACACGACTGGCTCGTGGCGCATCCGGCGATCGCGCTCGCCGAGGCCGCGGGCAAGCCACTGGTCGGGACCATCCACGCGACCGAGGCCGGCCGGCATTCGGGGTGGTTGTCGTACCCGCTGAACCAGCAGGTCCACTCGGCGGAGTGGTGGCTGGCCAACCGCGCGGATGAGCTGATCACCTGTTCCCAGGCGATGCGTACCGAGGTCGCAGGTTTGTTCGAGGTCCAGGCCGATGAGATCACCGTGATCCACAACGGCATCGAGGAGCGCGGCTGGCGTGTCCCCTCCAGCGAAATCGCCCGTGCCCGGTCGGAGTTCGCGCCCGATGGGGAGCCGCTGTTATTGTTTTTTGGGCGGCTAGAATGGGAAAAAGGCGTTCAAGACCTGCTGGCCGCGCTACCCTCAATTCGCCGTGACCACCCCGGCACGCGTCTCGTCGTCGCCGGCCGGGGTCGGCATCAGGAAGAATTGGTCGCCCAGGCGCGGAAACTGCGGGTCCGGCGGGCCGTACACTTTGCTGGGCACCTTCCGGACCGGGAGCTTCGGACCGCATTATGTGCGGCCGATGCCGTTGTATTGCCCAGCAGATATGAGCCGTTCGGCATTGTCGCATTGGAAGCCGCTGCCGCCGAAGCCCCGCTCGTTGCGTCGACGGCGGGTGGACTGGGCGAGGTGGTTGTCGACGGCATCACCGGCCTCGCTTTCGAACCGGGTGACAGCGCCGCGATCCGTCGTGCGGTCGACTCCGTCCTGCGGGACCGGAAGTCCGCCAAACGCCGAGCCCGCACCGCCCGCGCCCGCCTGGCCGAAGACTTCGACTGGGCCCGCATCGCCGAAGCCACCGTGGCCGTGTACCGAAAAGCCCGCGTCGCCGAACAAGAACACCTCGGCCGCCCCAAAATCCCGACGGGCAACGCCTTCGCCCCGTAAGGAAGCCTCGCAGCGGGCCACTCGCTCGCGCAGCGGGCAAACTCACCCGCGCCACCGGCAAACTCACCGACGCCACGGGCAAACACGCCAGCGCCACCGGCAAACACGCCGACGCAGCAAGCAAACACGCTCGCGCAGCCCGCAAACTCACGCGCGCGGCAAGCCAACACGCCCGCGCAGCGGGCAAACACGCCGGAGCCGGAACCTGGCAGCCGGAACCTGGCAACGGCACGCAACCACCAACCCAGCCCACCCACACCTCCCCCAACCCCGATAGAAAGCCGCCCTAGCGGTTGGCACGTCGTGTCAAGGGTGACCGCGCCAGCGGTCATCGCGATAGCGACGCCGAAGGCGCCCTTGACGCGGCGTGCCAACCGTTAGACGATCAGGCGATCGGGGTGGGCCGCTACCCCAGACCCCGGCGCGAAGCGCCGGAACCCTCGCGCTTCGCGCGAGGGGAAAAGAGAAAAAGATGTCCTCGCCGGACGGGCAGGCTCCAGGATGACTGACCCCAAGGGATCTCACCTTGAGTGGGTGGTTGAGTTGGGTGGTCATCCCGTCGCCTGCGGTTTTCGAATATCACTTTTCCTCAGAGCCGCAAGCATTGGTCAGTCAGGCGCAAGCCGGGCAGGAAGGTTGCGGCCCTGACGAAAAGTGATCGTTCCTGTGACAGGCGACGGGATGACCACCCAACTCGCCCCCTGGGCGTTCCGCCCCCCTAAAAGACCGGCAGCGCCTTCCCCCGCTCCTCCACCGACCTCGGCCCAAAAATACGCCGCTCGCCCTCCCCAATCCTCACATCATTAATACTCGCCTCGCGCCGGCGCATCAGGCCGTCGTCGCTGAATTCCCACAGTTCGTTGCCGTAGCTGCGGTACCACTGCCCCGACGCGTCGTGGCATTCGTACTGGAAACGTACCGCGATCCGGTTCCCGTGGAAGCCCCAGAGTTCCTTGCGCAGCGCGTAGTCCAGTTCGCGGTTCCATTTGCCCGTCAAGAACTTCACGATCGCGGCACGCCCGACGACATGCTGGTCGCGGTTACGCCACACCGAGTCTTCGGTGTAGGCCAGTGCGACCTTCTCGGGGTCACGCGTGTTCCAGGCGTCTTCCGCGGCCTGGACCTTCTGCGCGGCGGTGGTCTCGTCGAACGGCGGGAATGGTGGGCGGCTCATGATCCCGAGCATAGAGAACCAGCGTTCTCCTCGCCAGTGCGAAACAGGCCCGGTGGAGGTTGGGGACCCCACCGGGCCTGTGACCGCGCTGTCCGGCCAGAGATCAGCGCGAGCCGTTTTCCCTGTCAGGAGGAGGGAAAACGACCAGTCAGAGATCCGTCAGATACCGGGCATACGCACCGGTCGTCAGGAACCCGGGCAACCGCTCGCCCAGCGCCGTTTCGACGAAGATCTTCCGGGCATCGTCCAGGCGACCAGCACCGACATCCGCCCGCACCGAGGCCATCTCCTCGTCCAGCCACGACGAAACCAGCTCCGGCGTCACCGCGGTACCGTCGTCGAGTTTCGTGCCGTTGCGGATCCATTGCCACACCTGGCAACGAACGATCTCGGCCGTCGCGGCGTCTTCCATCAGGTTGAAGATCGCCGCCGCACCGGTCCCGCGCAGCCACGAGTCGATGTAGCGCAGCGCCACGTTGATGTTGGAGCGAACACCCTTCTCGGTGACTTCACCGCCGGCGCTCGCCACGTTGAGCAAGTCGTCCTCGGAGACCGAGACGTCATCACGCAAGCGTCCGAGCTGGTTGGGCCAGCCGCCGAGCACCTCGGTGAACACCTCGTCGCACACCGGCACGAGACCCGGGTGCGCGACCCAGGAACCATCGAAACCGTCACCGGCCTCGCGTTCCTTGTCCTGCCGCACCTTGTCGAAGGCAATGGCGTTCGCCTCGGGGTCCTTGCTCGGGATGAACGCCGCCATCCCGCCGATCGCGTAGGCGCCGCGCTTGTGGCAGGTGCTCACCAGCAGCTCGGTGTAGGCCCGCATGAACGGCACCGTCATCGTCACCTGCGCCCGGTCCGGCAGCACGAAGTCCGCACCGTGCTCGGCGAAGTTCTTGATCATCGAGAAGATGTAGTCCCAGCGCCCGGCGTTGAGGCCCGACGCGTGCTCCCGCAGCTCGTACAGGATCTCGTCCATCTCGAACGCCGCGGTGATCGTCTCGATCAGCACGGTGGCCCGGACGGTGCCCCGCGGGATACCGAGTTCCCGTTGCGCCATCAGGAAAACATCGTTCCACAGCCGCGCCTCGAGGTGGCTCTCCAGCTTCGGCAGGTAGAAGTACGGCCCGGTCCCCCGCGCGATCAGCTGACGCGCGTTGTGGAAGAAGTACAGCCCGAAGTCCACCAGGCTCGCCGACACCGGACGGCCGTCGATGCGGATGTGCTTCTCCACCAGGTGCCAGCCACGCGGCCGCGCGACGATCGTGGCGGGGCTGTCGGCGATCGCGTAGTGCTTGTCCCCCACCGAAAAGTCGATCCCGCGCCGGATCGCGTCGCGCAGGTTCAGCTGCCCGCCGATGATGTTGGCCCAGGTCGGCGACGTCGCGTCCTCGAAGTCCGCGAGCCACACCTTCGCGCCGGAGTTCAGCGCGTTGACCGTCATCTTCCGGTCGGTGGGGCCGGTGATCTCGACCCGCCGGTCCTCCAGGCCGGGCGCCGCGGGCGCCACCTGCCACGAGGAGTCGTTGCGCAGCCACCGGGTCTCCGGCAGGAAACCGAGCGGCCGCTCACCCGACGCGAGCTTCTCCCGCCGCTGCCGCCGCGCGTCGAGCAGTTCCCGGCGCCGGCCGGCGAAAGCGTTGTCCAGCTTGGCGATGAAGTCCACCGCGGCCGGGGTGAGGATCTCGTCGAACCGGTCCCCGCCGGGACCGGCGACCTCGATGCGGGACGCGAACCTGCTAGCCATGACGACTCCTCCTAGGAGCTGGGGGCCGGTGCCTCCCCCGAAACGAAGGCACCGGCCCCGGGAAAACTCAGAACTGGGCTTCTTCGGTCGAACCCTTGAGCGCGGTGGTCGAGCTCTCCGGGTTCAGCGCGGTCGACACCAGGTCGAACCAGCCGGTGCCGACCTCGCGCTGGTGCTTCGTGGCGGTGTAACCCCGCTCCTCCGAAGCGAACTCGCGCTCTTGCAGGTCGACGTAGGCCGTCATGCCTTCGCGGGCGTAGCCGTGCGCCAGGTCGAACATCGAGTAGTTCAGCGCGTGGAAACCGGCCAGCGTGATGAACTGGAACTTGTAGCCCATCGCGCCCAGCTCCCGCTGGAACCGCGCGATCGTGTCGTCGTCCAGGTGCTTCTTCCAGTTGAACGACGGCGAGCAGTTGTAGGCCAGCATCTGGTCCGGGTGCTCGGCCTTGATCGCCTCGGCGTACTTGCGGGCCACCTCGAGGTCGGGCTCGGAGGTCTCCATCCACAGCAGGTCGGCGTAGTCGGCGTAGGCGATGCCGCGGTCGATGCACGGCTCGATGCCGTTGCGAACCTCGTAGAAGCCCTCGGAGGTGCGGCCGCCGGTGAGGTACTTGCGGTCGCGCTCGTCGACGTCGCTGGTCAGCAGGGTCGCGGCCTGCGCGTCGGTGCGGGCGACGACGATCGACGGCACGTTCAGCACGTCGGCCGCGAGCCGGGCCGCGTTCAGCGTGCGCTCGTGCTGCTTGGTCGGGATGAGCACCTTGCCGCCGAGGTGACCGCACTTCTTCTCGGACGCGAGCTGGTCCTCCCAGTGCACGCCCGCGGCGCCGGCCGCGATCATGCCCTTCATCAGCTCGAACGCGTTGAGCGGGCCACCGAAGCCCGCCTCGGCGTCGGCGACGATCGGGGCGTACCAGTCGGTGTCCGAGTTGCCCTCGGCGTAGTTGATCTGGTCGGCGCGGCCCAGCGCGTTGTTGATGCGGCGGACCACGGCGGGCACCGAGTTGGCCGGGTAGAGGCTCTGGTCCGGGTAGGTCTGGCCGGCCAGGTTGGCGTCGGCCGCGACCTGCCAGCCGGACAGGTAGATCGCCTTGAGGCCCGCGCGCACCTGCTGCACGGCCTGGTTACCGGTCAGCGCGCCGAGCGCGTGCACGTAGTCCTCGGAGTGGAGCAGTTCCCAGAGCTTTTCGGCGCCACGGCGGGCGAGCGTGTGCTCTTCGACCACGCTGCCCCGCAGCTTGATCACGTCGGCCGCGCTGTAAGAGCGCTTCACGCCGTTCCAGCGGGCGTCGGTCTCCCACTGCGCGGTCAGCTCGGCTGCCGCCTGCTCGAAGTTCTGTGCCATGAGATGTCTCCACCTTTGCAAACTTTGCGATGAGTCGCGTCCTGGCATTGACCATGACATGGCCTGGGAAAACAACGCCACAGCTCCAATTTGCCAATTTCTGCGAATTTTCCGTAGCATGTTGTGAAGGTTGCGAACTCCCGCTTCGCAGCTGCTGAAAACCTTCGTGACTGAACCGGTTCCGTGATCGGTCAGGCCGGGAAGATCTCCGATCGAGAGGCGTGGAATGGACAAAACCTTCGCCGGGGCGAAGCTCCGTCATCTCCGGGAAAGCCGGTCGATGAGCCAGGCCGACGCCGCCCGGCTGCTGGATATCAGCCCCAGCTACCTCAACCAGATCGAGCACAACTCCCGCCCGCTGACCGTGCCGGTGCTGCTGCGCATCACCGAGGCGTTCGGCGTGGACACCGAGTTCTTCGCCAACAACGACACCGCGCGCCTGGTCGCGGACGTGCGCGAAGCGATGCTCGACGAGGCCGTCGGCATCGAGGCCACCACCAGCGAGCTGAACGACCTGGCGACGAACCTGCCGACCGTCGCGCAGGCGCTGGTGAAGCTGCACCGCAGCTACCGCAACGCGGTCGAGACCACGGCCGCGCTGGTCACCGAGAACGGCATGGGCCTGCACGGCAGCGCCGCGGCGCCGCTGCCGCACGAGGAGGTCCGGGACTTCTTCTACGAGCGCGAGAACTACGTCGCCGAGCTGGACGAGCGCGCCGAGCAGCTGGCCGGCGAAATCGACCTGCGCCGCGGCAGCGTGCACCAGGCGCTGCTGGACAGGCTCGCTGGGCACTACGGGGTCCGGGTCACGAGCGAGGGCTTGGACGAGGCGGCCGGCCAGCAGCACCGGTACGAGCCCGGTGCGCGGGTGTTGCGCATGGCGCCGAGCCTGCGGGTCGGGCAGCGGGCGTTCCGGATGGCGTCGCAGATCGCGCTGCTCGAGTACGACGACCTGATCACCGAGCTGGCGGACTCGTGGGCGTTCTCGGGCCCGGCGGCGCGCTCGCTCGGGCGGGTCGGGCTGGCGAACTACTTCGCGGGCGCGCTGATCCTGCCGTACGGCCCGTTCGTGTCCATGGCGGAGAAGTACCGGTACGACATCGAGCGCCTGTGCGACCATTTCGGCGTCGGGTTCGAGACGGTGTGCCACCGGCTGTCCACGTTGCAGCGACCCAAGATGCGCGGGGTGCCGTTCTCGTTCGTGCGGGTCGATCGCGCGGGGAACATGTCGAAACGCCAGTCCGCGGCGGGTTTCCACTTCTCACGGGTCGGCGGCGCGTGTCCACTGTGGAACATCTACGAGGCGTTCACCGCGCCGGGCAAGATCATCACGCAGATCGCGACGCTGCCGGACGGCAAGAGCTACTTCTGGATCGCCCGGACGATCGCGCGCAACATCGGCGGGTACGGCAGCCCGGGCAAGATGTTCAGCGTCGGCCTCGGCTGCGAGCTGCGGCACGCGCGGCGGCTGGTGTACTCGACGGGCCTGGACCTGGACGATCGCGCGGCCGCGACGCCGATCGGGATGGGCTGCAAGGTGTGCGACCGCCCGGCCTGCCCGCAACGCGCGTTCCCCACCATCGGCAAGCAGCTCACGGTCGACGAGAACACCAGCACCTTCGTCCCTTACCCGGCCGTCCCCAAGACCTGACCGCCCGCGAGTCCGACGCTCGCGACGACGAGTCCGACACCGGAGACGGCGAGTCCAACACCAGGGACGGCGAGTCCGACACTCGTGCGGCGCGGGTCCTCCGGGGTGCCCCATGAGTGTCGAACTCGCTGTACTGAACGTCGAACTCGGCGTATCGGGCGTCGGACTCGCGGGGGTCAGAGCCAGTCGAGCCAGGTGCCGTGCGGGTCGGTGAGGGCGATCGGGCGGTGGTCGCGCGCGAGGACGCAGCCGTCGCGGGCGATCACCGCGTCGTGCTCTCGGGAGATGCCGGGGGTCACGCGCGGCGACTCGTTCGACAGCCAGACCGCGCCCGACTCCGCGACCGCGGCGGCGAACGCCTCCCGGTCCGCGGCTTCGCGCACGTACATCATGACCGCCGTGTGGAACACCACCAGTGTCGCGTCGCGGGGCGCTTCCGCTGCCAGGGCAAGGAAATCGGCGCGCAGGTCACCGCGGTGCACCGGCGGCGGGTCGCGGCGGGCGATCTCCAGCGCGCCACGCAGCCGCGGGATCCGCTCCTCCTCCCCCGGCCAGATCAGCGCCTCCAGCCACGCGCAGTCATCCGGGTCCCGCACGTCGAGCGGGTTCAGGTCGAGCCCGGCACGCCACACCACGTCCGGCACCCGGGACGGCAACGGCGTGGCGTCGTTGGCTGTGCACGGCAGCATCAGCTCACCGGGGATCCGCACCCGGCCGTAGTCGTACCCGTACCGGTCCGGCTGCAGGCACAATCCCGCCGAGGCCCCGACTTCCAGCAGTGCCAACGGTTGTGGCAGCGAAGCGAGCGCGGGCAACAAGGTCGCGCACCGCGCCGGCTCGTTGGTCTGCGTCGCCCGCGCCAGCATCACGTCACGGATCTCGCCGGTGCGGTCGGCGAACGAGGCGCGGAACGACGGCCAGTCCCGGATCGGCCCGCACAGGTACTGCACGGCGCCGTACAGGATGTTCGGCTGCCACTTCACCGGTGGCAGCGCGGCGAGAAACGCGAGCACCTCCCGATCGTCGGCCACCCGCATCGAGATGTCGGTGTAGACCGGGGACCGCCCGCCCGTCTCGATCTCGCCGAACCGCCGGTAGATCCGGGCCACTGTCTCGGTCACCGGCTAGCCCTCGCCCAGGGTCTGCCGCAGCGCGTTGTCCGCCTTGCGGGCCATGTCCTTGATCGCTTCGCGCCGCGCGGTGTCGGCCTCGTAGTCCGCGCGACGGTCCCGCACCACGCGCGCCGGCGAGCCGACCGCGATCGCGTAGTCCGGGATGTCGCCGCGCACCACCGCGTGTGCCCCCAGCACGACGCCCCGGCCGACGCGCGTGCCGCGCAGCACCGAGACCTTCGTGCCGATCCACGTGTCCGGCCCGATCCGCACGGGCGACTTGACGATGCCCTGGTCCTTGATCGGCAGGTGGATATCGCTGGTCACGTGGTCGAAATCGCAGATGTACACCCAGTCCGCGACGAGCGTGGCCGCGCCGAGTTCGATGTCGAGGTAGCAGTTGATCACGTTCTGCCGCCCGAACACGGCCTTGTCCCCGATCCGCAGCGAACCCTCGTGGCAGCGGATCGCGTTGCCGTCACCGATGTGCACCCAGCGGCCGATCTCCAGGCGCCCGTATCCGGGACGGCAGTGGATCTCGACGTCCTTGCCGAGGAACACCATGCCCCGCAGGATGATGTGTGGGTTGGCGAGCCGGAACTTCAGCAACCGCCAGTACCGCACGAGGTACCACGGCGTGTAGGCGCGGTTGCGCAGCACCCAGCGCAGCGACTCGGCGGTCAGGAACCGCGCCTGCCGAGGGTCCCGCTTCGCCCGCCGCCAAGCCCCCAGCCGGGAAAGCACGGGCGATCCCCACATGGATGTCATAGGTTGACAGTATGCCGAGGAAACTCATCATCGACACGGACCCGGGCGTGGACGACGCGTTCGCGATCTCGCTCGCCGCGCTGAGCGAGGACGTCGACCTGCTCGGCGTGACAACGGTCTTCGGCAACGTCCCGTTGGAGAACACCACGCGCAACGCCCTGCGCGTGCTGCAGTTGTGCGGCCGCGCCGACGTCCCGGTCGCGGCCGGTGCGCACCGCCCGCTGGTGCATCCGCAGATCGCCCGCGCCGGACACGTGCACGGCATGGACGGGCTCTCCGGCCGGTCCGCCGCGCTGCCCGAGCCGGAGCGCGAACTCGAGCCCGGCGGCGCGGTCGGGTTGCTGGTTTCCTTGCTGGAAGCGGCGGACGAGCCCGTGACGATCACGCCGATCGGGCCGATGACCAACATCGCCCTGCTGCTCGCCGCGCACCCGCACGTCAAGCCGAAGATCGACCGGATCGTGCTGATGGGCGGCGGGGTCGACCGCGGCAACAGCACGGCCGCGGCGGAGTTCAACATCTGGAGCGACCCGGAGGCGGCCCGGCGGGTGCTCGTCGAAGAGGACGTGCCGTGCGTGATGGTGCCCCTCGACCTGACCTACCGGTGCGCCGTCGACACCGCGTGGCTGGGAAAGCTCGCCTCGACCGGCCCGATCGGCGCCGCGCTCGAAGCGCTCACCCCGGACTACCTCGCCTCCTACCGGCGCGCGCTCGGCTGGGACGGGATCGTGCTGCACGACGCGGTCGCGGTGGCCGAAGCGATCAGCCCCGGCATCCTGCGCACCGAGTCGTACCCGATCGAGGTCGACACGACGTTCGGGCCTGGGCGCGGCGCCACCCTCGTCGACCGCCGGCTGCCCGGCATGCGCGGCGAAGGTGAGGGCGCGACCGCCCAGGGCGCCGTTCAGGTCGCGGTGGATACCGACGTGAACGGCCTTGGGGAGTTCGTGCTAGGCCGGCTCACGAGGCCCACGGCTGCGGCATCCTGAGCCGGGCGAGCTGCCGGTCCACCTCCGTGTCCTGCACTGACACGCAGGCCGGGTAGCGCACGCCGGGGTCGGGGTCGACGATCTTCTCGCACGTCACCCGGTACTCCCACGGCTGCGCGAGGTCGTAGGCGTAGGTGAGCCCGTTACCGGGCCGCGGGAACACTTTGGACAGTCGCAACTCGTGCTCGTCCCGGTGATCAGCCAAGCCGTAGAAGGGATCCGAGTAGCGGGCACCGTCCACTTCGAACGCGTGCAGCTCGTCGCCCCGGTGACCGGTGACGATCCGGATGACGTGGTGCAGCGTGCCGAGCGTGGTCCCGGCCGGCACCAGCACCCGCCACCAGTCCTCGCCGCGCGCGATCTTCAGCTGCTGCACGCGCACCCGGAAGTTCGCCGTGGTCAGCGCGCCGTGCAGCGCGCGGGCGCCGGGATGATCACTGTCTTCGAGCACGGCCAGCCCACCGCTGTCGCGGACGTAGTGAAACGCGTCCTCAAGACCACGCCGGGCCCGCGCGGCCAGCGCGTACTCGGTGATCAGCCAGCGGCGTTGCGCGCCGTCGACGCCACGCCCTTCGCCCCAGCTCTTCAGCGCGGCCATCGCGTGCGCGCGCAAGTTCTTGTACCGCAAGCAGTTCCGCCACGCGGGAAGCGCTTCCCCGCCGAACCCGGCGACCACGTCGACGGCCGCGACCCGCTCGACCGGTGCCGCGTATTCCGCCGCGTACAGCAGTTGCGCCGCGCCGTAGACCGGGCGGCGGTCATCGAACCAGCGCAGCGCGAGCCGCCAGGCCTCGTCCTCCGGCAAGGGCGCGAGCCGGGCGAGCATTTCGGCCGCGGGCAGGTCCGGCGTGACGGACTCGGGCGCGCGGGCCTCGAACTTCTCGTGTGCCCAGCGGCCGAGCGCGGTCAGCTGCTTTTCCTTGTCCAGCGCGCCGAAAATGGTCAGCAGGGTGACCGCGTCGGCGACCGGCAACTCCCCGGTCTGCCGGAAGGATTTGTAGGCGGTCCCGGCGTCCTCGTACTCGGCGACGATGTCGGCTACGGATTCCAGCGGGGTCTCGTCGGCCGCGGCGGTGAGCACCGCCCGGCAGAGGGTGCACGCGCCGCGGCGGTCCCGGTCGTGCGACTCGGCGGCGAGCACCGCGTCCAGCCCGGTCAGCCACAGCTGCGCCGGGTCACCGTCCACTTCGCACGCGACCGCCTTCGCGGTGCCGACCTCGATCAGCCCGGCGGCCTCCGCGGCGACCCACGGCCAGTGGATCGGCGGCACGTCCGCGGCGGTGCGGACCTTCGCGGGCACCTGCACGCCGAGCGCGGCCGCGGCGGCCGGCAGCTGCGAGGGCTTCAGAACCCCTTTGGCCGTAACGGGTTTACCCCGACCGACCCAGTGCTTGAGCTTGATCGCGTGCGACAGCCCCCGGCCGGCCAAGGTCGAGATCTGGGACGTCGTCACGCGGAGAGATTAGGCCGGGGCCGATTTTCGCCGATCAGCGGGTTGAGGTGGCCGCCGGTATTGATCATGAACGCCGGAATGCGTGAATGCGCGATCGCATTGTGTGAAGGCGTTCGGTTCGTGCTCGCTTGACACAACCGCCGTCACGGACAAGCGTCTTTTCGTAATGGCAGAGATGCGAGTGGAACCAGCGCGGGCAGCCGACGCCGACGACATTCTCGCCGTGCACATCGCCGCCCGGAGCAGCTACTACCGCGGATTCCAGGCGGAGGAGGTCACGGCGCGGCAGAACACGCGCGATCCCGAGTTGTACGCGGGCATCATCCGCCGGCGGGACCGGGTGGTGCGGGTCGCGCGACTCGGCGAGGAGGTGGTCGGGTTCCTGATGATCGGGCCCTGTTACTACCCCGAACCGGACCCCGCTGTCACGTCGGAGCTGTACCAGATCCACGTGCAGCCGGATTTCTTCCGCCGCGGCATCGGCACGGCGTTGCACGACGAGGCGGTCTCGGTGTGGCAAGCGGCCGGGGTCGCCGTCGCGCGCTTGTGGGTCTGGGACTTCAACACGCGGGCGCAGGCCTTTTACCACGCGCGCGGCTGGGTGCAGGATGGGCGGCACCCGCCGGGCGGGCCGGTGATCGGCGAACACCGGATGCTCGGCTACGTACTGGACCTGGGGAACGTGTGCGCGGTGAACGACTGAACGACGGGTTGTCCGTGACGACGACCGGCAGTGGGCCGCCGCTGGTCGTCCTGCCCGGCTTGGGGCAGGGTGCGGACCTGTCCGTGCGGGTGCCGCGTTCGGTGGCCCGGTCGAGCACCATGCTCGCCACCGGTTTCCACCGCACGGTTCACACGATCCACCGTCCGCCGCACCCGCCCGCGGGGATGACGATCGCCGATCTGGCGGGCTGGCATGCGACCGCGCTGCGGGAACGGTTCGGGGAGCCGGTGGACGTCATGGGCACCTCGGCGGGTGGAGTCACGGCCCTTCAGCTGGTGCTGGACCATCCGGGAACCGTGCGGCGCCTGGCACTCTGCACCGCCGCGAGCCGGATCGGCGAGGACGGTCTGCGTGGGCTTCTGCGACTGGTGGGGCGGGAGCGCGAAGGACGCTCCGGCGCCTGGCTCGGCAGCGGGCTGATCGCGCACGGTCCGGTGCGCGTGCTGGCCGCAACCACGTTCGGCCTGGCCGGGCGCGCGCCACGCGCCCCTGGTGAGGCGGCGCTCGTCGAGGCCGCCCGGGGCTGGGACGTGACCGGGCGGCTCGGTGAGATCCGCGTGCCCGCACTGGTGGTGGGCGGGAGCCGGGACCGGATCGTGCCGCCCGGCCTGTTGCGCGCCACCGCGTCCGGTATCCCGGGGGCGCGCCTGGTGCTGCTACGCGGCCGGGGGCATTTCACCGCACTGCTCGATCCACGGCTGGGGTCGGCGATCAGGACCTTCCTCGACGGCTAGAGCGGCTCCGGCCGCGGAAAGCACTTCACGAACCGCTCGAACACCGCCCGCTTGCCGATCAGCCGCAGGTCGCCGTCACGCTCGGCAGCGGTGCTCTCGCGCCCACCGAAAACCAAGGCGCGCAACATTTTCGCGGCCATCTCGGCGACGACGTCCGGCCGTTCGGCGGCGCCTCTCGCGACCTCCAGCCGCCCGTCGACCGCCACCACGTGGAAGACATCGCCGTCGAAATTCAGTTCGCAGTCGAAGTCCGGCCCCGGCACGTAGGTGGTCTTCAGCGCGAGCATCAGCGCGTCGATGCTCAGCTCCGGTCCGGGCTTGAACGACGTGCGGCTGCCCCACCGGCCCAGCTCGATGAGCACCGGCTCCAGCGCGGCGCCCCGCTCGGTCAGCTCGTAGGCGCGCGCGCTCGCGGGCGGGCCGAGTTTGCGCGTGCGGATCAGACCGGCCTGGTCGAGGTCGCGAAGCCGCTGGGACAGCACGTTCTGGCTGATGCCGGGCAGGCCGCGCACCAGGTCGGTGAACCGCTTCGCGCCGAACAGCAGCTCGCGCACGACGAGCAGCGTCCACCGCTCACCCACCAGGTCCAGGGCCCGGGCGACCCCGCACGGATCGTCATAACTACGCACGCTCCGCATTGTAGCTTGCCTTTTAGGAGTATCTACTCCTAGATTAGGAGCATGACGACAGACACACTTCCCCAGGGCGATCTCCGGCTGCTCGAATCCGACATCGCCCGGAACATGCTGAACTCGACCGAACTGGCCCGCCTCGCCTACGTCGCGCCGGACGGCACGCCGCGGGTGTTCCCGATGCTTTTCCGCTGGAACGGCGAGGAAGTCGTGTTCGCGGCTTTCGCCGGCACGGCCAAGCTGACGGCGCTGCGGGCGCGTCCGGACGTCGCGATCACGATCGACGTCGCGGGCCCGCCGCCCCAGGTGCTGCTCGTGCGCGGCCGCGCGGAGGTGACCTATTTCGACGGCGTCGCACCCGACTACGCCGCCATGCAGGAGCGGTACTTCGGGCCGGAACAGGCCGCCGCCGGTCTCGCGGAGATCGACAAGCCCGGCCTCCGCATGGCCCGGATCGCCATCCGGCCGGCGTGGGTCGGCACCTTCGACTTCATGACCCGCTTCCCGGGTGGCCTCAGCGCCGAAGAGTTCGCGCGGCGCGGGCAATGAGCACGTTCGTCCTCATCCCCGGCGCGGGCGGGCAGGCGTGGTACTGGCACCGCGTGGTGCCCGAACTCGAAGCCCGTGGTCACGATGCGATTGCCGTGGACCTGCCTGCGGGTGACGATTCCGCCGGACTGGCCGAGTACGCCGACGTCGTGGTCGACGCGATCGGCGACCGGTCGGGCCTCGTTCTGGTGGCGCAGTCGATGGGCGGATTCACCGCACCGATGGTGTGCGAACGCGTGCCGGCCGACCTGCTGGTCCTGGTGAACGCGATGACCCCGCGCCCCGGCGAGTCACCGGGCGAATGGTGGGCGAACACGGGCCACGACCAGCTGATCGAGAACTTCGACCTGCTGGAGTTCTTCTTCCACGACGTGCCGCCCGAGGTCACCGCGGAGGCGATGGCCGCGGGTGAAGTGCCCCAGTCAGGCACGCCGTTCGCGAAGCCGTGGCCGCTGGCGAAATGGCCGGACGTGCGCACGAAGTTCTTGCAGGGCAGCGACGACCGGTTCTTCCCACCGGACTTCCAACGGCCGCTCGTGCGCGAACGGCTCGGCCTGGAGCTGGACGAGATGCCGGGCGGGCACCTCGTCGCGTTGAGCCGCCCGAAGGACCTCGCCGAACGGCTCGTGAATTATCTCGGCTAGGCGTAGTCGGCGGGACGACCGTCCAGGATCACGGTTTTGGTCTCCAGGAACGGAAGCAGCCCTTCGAGACCGCCCTCGCGGCCGATGCCCGACTGCTTGAACCCGCCGAACGCGATGCCGAAGTCGGTGCGCATCGCGTTGTGGCCGACGGTGCCGGAACGCAGCTGCCGCGCGACAGCGCGGGCACGGTCGAGATCAGGGGTGAACACCGACGCGTTGAGCCCGTAGACCGTGTCGTTGGCGAGCGCCACGGCGTGGGCCTCGTCGTCGGCGGGGATCACGGTGAGCACCGGCCCGAAGATCTCCTCCTGCGCGATGGTCGAGGAGTTGTCCACGTTGCCGAACACGGTGGGCTCGATGAACCAGCCCCGGTCGAGGTCCGCCGGGCGGCCGCCGCCGGTGGCCAGCACCGCGCCGTCCGCGATGCCCTTCGCGATGTAGCCCTCGACCCGGTCCCGCTGCCGGCGCGCGGCGAGCGGGCCCATCTGTGTCCGCTCGTCGAACGGGTCACCGACGCGCACTTGGGAGAACGTGCCGGCGAGCGCCTCGACGAGCTCGTCGTGCCGGTTGCGCGTCACGACGATCCGGGTCAGCGACGAGCAGACCTGCCCGGACAGGAAGCATTCCGCGCTCGACAGCGTGCCCGCCGCGGCTGCGAGGTCCGCGTCGTCGAGGATCACCGCGGCCGACTTGCCGCCGAGTTCGAGGGTGCAGCGCGCGATCCGTTCCCCGCACAGCGAAGCGATCCGCCGCCCGGCCGCGGTCGAGCCGGTGAAGGTGATCTTGTCCACGCGCGGGTCGCGGACCAGCAGCTCGGACACCTCGCGGTCGGCGGTGACGACGTTGAGCACACCCGCCGGCAACCCCACCGCCTCGGCGATCTCGGCCACCAGGTAGCCCTCGCCCGGCGCCTCCGGCGAGCATTTCAGGACGACGGTGCAGCCGGCCAGCAGCGCGGGCGCGATCTTGTAGGTGATCAGGCTCATCGGCGCGTTCCACGGGATGATCGCGCCGACGACCCCGACCGGCTCGCGGACGAGCAGCCCGAACTCGCCGACGGTCGGCTGCGCCGGCTCCTCGAACGGGTAGGTGTCGGCGAGACCCGCGTAGAACTCGAACGTGCGCGCCGCGTTCTTCCCGCCGCCGCGCGCGATCGCATGCAGCACACCGGATTCCCGTGGCCAGATCTGGCCGATGTCCGCGGTCCGCTCGCGCAGGCCCGCCGCGATCGCCCGGAGGTACTCGGCGCGCTGGGCATGCGTCAGCCGTGGCCACGGTCCTTCGTCGAAGGCCTCGCGCGCGGCACCCACGGCCCGCGACATGTCGGGCGCCTGCGCCTCGGCGACCCGGAAGAACAGCTCCTCGGTCGTGGAATCGGTCACCTCGATCGTCGAGTCGGACGAAGGCTCGACCCACTTGCCGCCGATGAAGAACCGATCCGCGTTACGCAGCGGGGCCTTGAGGTCGTCCGCCAGGCTCATTCGTGGCCTCCCGATCGTGGACACTAGTCACAGTGTTACTAGCCTAGCCTAAAAGAGGGTACCGAAGCCGAGCAAGCGACAATTGTCGATGCGCGCCCGGAATCGATGTCCTGTTGTGCCACAGCGAAATCGGGCTCATCGTGACGTCATGGAGATGACCCTGCTCATCAATGGCGAAGAGCGGACCTGCGCCGGTTCGTTCGAGGTTCACGATCCCGCGCGCGAAGGGGAAATCGTCGGACAGGCCGCTGCCGCGTCGGCCGCCGACGCCGAAGACGCGGTCGGCGCCGCGCAGGCCGCATGGCCCGCCTGGGCCGCGTTGTCCGCCACCGAGCGCGCCCAGCTCGCGCTGAAAGCGCTCGACGGCCTGGATGCCGACACCGGCGAGATCGCCGAGATTCTCTCGCGGGAGAACGGGAAAGTCCGCTTCGAAGCGGAACTCGACCTGCAGGGCTTCCTCGGCCGGTTCCACCAGGCGGCCGCGTTCGCGCCCGCGCTCGACGAACCCGGGCGGATCGACGGCCCGCCGTTCGCGACCACCATCGAGCACGTCCCTGCCGGCGTGGTCACGATCATCGTCCCGTTCAACTGGCCGCTCGCGATTCTGGCGGCGAGCCTGCCGTATGCGTTGATGGCGGGGAACACCGTCGTCGTGAAGCCGCCGCCGACCACGCCGCTTTCGATGGTGCGGACGCTGCGGCAGGTCGCGCTCGCGCTGCCGCCCGGTGTGCTGAACGTCGTCACCGGCGCCGACGAGGTGGTCGGTCCGGTCGTGGTCGGGGACCCGCGCGTCAAACATGTGTGCTTCACCGGCAGCGTCGGCGCCGGCCGCCGGATCATGGCGATGGCGACGCCGAACCTGACCCGGGTCACGCTGGAACTCGGCGGCAACGACCCCGCGATCGTGCTCGGCGACGCCGTCCTCGACGAGGCCGCGCTCGGCCGCCTCGCGTCCGCGACGTTCATGACCACGGGCCAGGTGTGCATGGCGGTCAAGCGGCTCTACGTGCCGCGCCGCCGGTTCGACGAGGTCGTGTCCGGGCTGCGGACGGTGCTGGCGGGCACGCGGGTCGGCTGCGGCCTGGACCCCGGCGTGACGATGGGGCCGCTGCACACCCGCCGTCAGCGCGATTTCGTCGTCGAACTCCGTGACGAGGCAAGGAATGCCGGCGCCGAGGTGACCGAGTTCGGCGAGTACGCCGGCACGGACGGGCACGACGGGCACTACCTGCTGCCCGCGCTCGTCCTCGATCCGCCGCGCGACACGAGGATCGTCACGGAGGAGCAGTTCGGCCCCGTGCTGCCGGTACTCCCCTACGACGACGAAGCCGAGGCTGTCGCGCAGGCGAACGACACGTGGTCGGGACTGTGCTCGTCGGTCTGGTCCGGCGACACCGAGCACGCCATGGCGGTCGCGAAGCAGCTGCGCACCGGGGTCACGTTCTTCAACAACCACAGCGCGACCGCGGTCGACGAGCGCGCCCCGTTCGGCGGGTTCAACCAGAGCGGCCTTGGCCGGGAACTCGGCATGGAAGGACTGCTGGAATTCACCGAGACGCACGTCCTGAGCGTGCCGAGCTGAGCAGCTCCGCCACGAAGCCGAGCGCTGCTTGCGCGCTGCTGTGCCGCCATGCCGTGAGCACCGTGGCGAAACCCTCGCCGTGCCGGCGTTCCGCGGCCAGCGCGGCGACGATCGGCAGCAGGATGTCATGCTGGCTCCGCAGCATGGCGCGCGGGTCGAGCCCGAGCCGGTCCAGCAGCGCGAGCTTCATCAGCAGGACCGAACGGAAGTCGCGGACGTGCTCGACCGGCCGCCGCAGCCAGGCGTCGACCTCCCGGCGGCCGGTCTTCGTCAGCGCGAACACTGTCCTTTGTGGACCCGAAGCGGCCTTGACGGACGCCGGTGCGATCAGCGCTTCGGACTCCAGGCGGCCCAGCGCGCGGTAGATCATCGGGCGGGGAATGTGCCAGACCCGGCCGAGCTCACCATCCGGGCCGGTCAGCGCGGCGATGGCGAAGCCGTGCCGCGGCTCCTCGCGCAGCAGCGCGAGGACCGTCCACTCGGCCAGCCCCCATTCCATGCGGTGCAGCGTAGAGACCTCAGCCGGCGCTGAGCGAGACCTCGGTCGACTTGACGAGCGCGACCACCGAGGCGCCTTCGGAAAGCCCCAGCTCGGTCGCCGCGTCCTTGGTGATCGCCGCGGTCAGTTCGCCGCCGTCGACCGCGATCTTCACCGTGGCCATGGCGCCGCCGGTGGCGACCGCGGCCACCCGGCCGGGCAGCTGGTTGCGGATGCTGATGCCCGGCACCGGGCCGGTGGCCACGGACACCTCGGTCGACTTGATCAGCACCCGCACCGCGGCCCCTTCCGCGATGCCGAGGTCCTCGACCGCCTCGCGGGTGATCGCGGCGGTGATCTCCTGCCCGCCGGCCAGCCGCGTCCGGACGGTCGCCATCACCTCACCGGTGGTGACCGCGGTGACGGTGCCGTCGAACTGGTTGCGGATGCTCAGGCTCATGGCCCGGACTGTAATCGCCCGGCCGCCGCGCCGCAGCTCAGCCGGCCTGCAGTGTCACCACGCCGGAAACGTAGCGCCCGCCCTTAACGTCACCGTCGGGCACCAGGCGGGGCCGATCCAGCGGCACCCCATCCTCCACAGTGGACAGCAGCAGCGGGCGGCCGCCGGCCTTGGCCTCGCCGAGCGTGACGGCCGCGCCGTAGCCGTCATCGCCGACGGCGACCACGGAAGTGTCCGGCAGGGGCGGGATTCCCGCGACGAGCAGGACCGTGCTCAGTGCCGGGCCGGTTTCGTCGTGGGTCTCCGAGGCGGTGCCCGCGAGGAAGCTGACGTGCACGGTCCGGGCGGGCAGGCGGGCCAGCAGCCAGCCGGGCAGGGTGACCGTCCGATGCGGCCCGATAATCCGGACGGCGCCCGGTGCGACGTCCGCGGCGCTCGCCGTGGAGACGCTGACCCGGACCGCGGTGACGTCGGTCAGGCTGCGACTCCGGTCGCGGTCACCCGGCACGATGAGCCCGATCTTGTTGCCGGGCAAGGAGAACAGCACGGCGGGGTGGTTGCCGAACGCCGGGTCCAGCTCGCCGAGCGCGAACGTCGTGGACTGCCCGTGGCCGCCGGTGACGCGGACGAGCGCGCGCAGGGACGTGTTCTTGCCCGGCGGCAGGATCGGCGCGGCCTTGGTGACGACCGCGTAGAGGCTGGTGCCGGTGACCGTGCGCGGGGAGTTGGTGACGGGATAGCTGGTTTCGCCCAGCTGGGCGAGATCGGCCGCCGTGTAGTCGGCGGGTGCGCTCACCTGGCCGCCGACGTCGACCGTCGCGGTGGCGGCCGCGGCCGCGGGGACACCGGTGAACAGCAGCACGGCGCCGACGCCGATCGCCGTCAGGGAGCGGAACCAAGCCATGGCCGCACACTACCGGCGCCGGACCCGCGAAAACAGCGCGAATTCCGCGAACGCCCCGCACCCGCGGCGCAATCCCCCGCCCCGCTCCGCGAGTCCGACCCCGCGCGGCGGCGAGTCCGACCCCCGCGACACCGAGTCCGACACCCGCGACGGCGAGTCAGACATTCACGACACCGAGTCCGACCCGCGCGACGCCGAGTCCGACATTCAAGACAGCGAACCCGACCCCGCGGCGCGGCCGCGGGGCGGCGGGGACTCAGCGGGCCATGCGTGCCCGGACCTCGGGCCGCCGCAGCGGTGGCACCGTGGCCGGCGGATTGCGGCGGGCGGGCAGCTCACTGAGCAGCCGCGTGGTCACGGCGGCGATCTCGGCGACCGCGGCCTCGAAAGGATCGCGGGTCGCGTCGGTGAGGGTCTGCACGCCGGTCACCTTGCGCGCGTACTGACGTGCGGCGGCCTCGATCTCCTCCGCCGTCGCGGCCGGCTCGAGGCCGCGCAGGACCGTGATGTTTCGGCACATGCGTCCGAGCGTACTTCCCACACGAAGCTGAGCCTTGCTAATAGCTCCTATTGAGAGCTATATTCACGACGTGGACCACACGTCACTCGCCGAGAGCCTGATGGCGGCGATCGCCGGACTGCGCCGCCGGGTCCGGCGACGCGTCGCCGCTCAGGCCGGGCTCGAGCCGCCGATGCGCGCGGCGCAGATCGAGCTGCTCCGCGCGGTCGAGAAGGAGCCGGGCATCGGCGTCGCCGCCGCGGCGCGAAACCTCCACCTGGCGGGCAACTCCGTCAGCACACTGGTCAACCAGCTCGTCGAGACCGGGATGCTGCACCGCCACATCGACTCGGCGGACCGGCGCGCGGTCCGGCTCGAGCTGACCCCCGCCGCACACGAGCGGCTCACCACCTGGCGGCGCACGAGAACCGAGTACGTGGCGGGCAAGCTCGCCGAACTGTCCGAAGTGGACCGAGACGCCATCGCCGGCGCGCTGCCCGCGTTCGGCCGCCTGCTGACCGCCATCGAGGAGGACGGACATGACTGACCTCGACAGCCGGCAACCACCGGCCATCCGCTGTACCGGTATCCGGCACGCCTTCGGCGACAAGGTCGCGGTCGACGGGATCGACCTGGAGATCCCCACCGGGCAGGTGTTCGGCCTGCTCGGCCCGAACGGCGCCGGCAAGACCACGACCATCCGCATGATCACCACACTGCTCCCGGTCACCCAGGGCACCGTCGAGGTGTTCGGCCTCGACGTCAAACGCCGGATGGCCGTGCGCCGGCTCATCGGCTATGTCCCGCAACAACTTTCGGCAGACGGCACGCTCACCGGCCGGGAGAACGTCGCCCTCTTCGCGCGGCTTTTCGACGTGCCGAGACGGCAGCGCAACGAGCGTGTCGCCGAGGTGCTCGACGCCGTCGGGCTCACCGACGACGCGGACCGCCAGGCGTCCGGCTACTCGGGCGGCATGATCCGCCGCCTCGAACTCGCGCAGGCGCTGGTCAGCTCACCGCACCTGCTGATCCTCGACGAGCCCACGATCGGCCTCGACCCGGTCGCGCGCTCGAACGTCTGGCAGCGCATCGAGCAGATCCGCGCCGAGACCGGCATGACCGTGCTGGTCACCACCCACTACATGGACGAGGCCGAGCAGTACTGCGAACGCATCGCCCTGATGCACCGCGGCCGGATCCGCGCGCTCGGCACGCCAGCCGAACTCGAAGCCGAGCTCGGCCCCGAGTCCACATTGGACGACGTGTTCCGCGCCGTGACCGGCGACCAGCTCGACGAAGGAGGGATCCGCGATGTCCGCGCCGCTCGCCGCACCGCCCGTCGCCTGGGCTAACCCCGGACCGCTCGGGCAGCTCCGCCTGCTGCTGTCCCGGGTCGGCACGATGTGCCTGGTAGAACTGCAGAAGCTGCGCCGGGACCGGTCGGAGCTGGTGACCCGGGCGATCCAGCCCGCGCTGTGGCTGCTGATCTTCGGCGAGACGTTCACCCGGATCCGGGCGATCCCGACCGGGAACATCCCGTACCTGGACTACCTCGCACCCGGCATTCTCGCCCAGTCGGCACTGTTCATCGCGATCTTCTACGGCATCCAGATCATCTGGGAACGCGACGCCGGCGTGCTCGCGAAACTCCTCGTCACGCCGACGCCCCGCGCGGCTTTGGTGGCGGGCAAGGCTTTCGCGGCCGGGTTGCGCGCGCTCGTGCAGGCGGTGATGGTGCTGATCCTGGCCGCGATACTCGGCGTGGGGCTGACCGCGAACCCGCTCAAGCTCATCGCGATGGCCATCGCGCTCGTGCTCGGTTCGGCGTTCTTCTGCTGTCTGTCCATTGTGATCGCCGGGCTCGTGCTGTCCCGCGAACGGCTCATGGGCATCGGCCAGGCGATCACGATGCCGCTGTTCTTCGCCTCCAACGCGCTCTATCCGGTCGACATCATGCCCGGCTGGCTGCGGGTGCTCAACCACATCAACCCGCTCAGCTACGAGGTCGAGCTCCTGCGCGGACTGCTGATCGGCACCCCCGCCCGGTACGGGCTGTGCTTCGGGGTGCTCGTCGGCACGCTGGCGGTCGCGGTCGCCGTGGCCTCGGCGCTGCTGGGCCGGCTGGCACGCTGAGGTTTGGCGCGGTCACGGCCCGGGTACTCCCCGGCCCCACGAACAAAGGGGACGGGAGCATGGCCACTTCGAATGACATCCGGGTCCAGGGATTGCAACCGGTGCAGGTCCTCGCGGGGCTGGTGGGCCTGGTTTACCTGGTGTTCGGCATTTTCGGCCTCATCCGCACGGGGTTCGGCAATTTCGCCGGGCAGCATGACGTGCTGGTGTTCGGCTTCATGATCAACCCGATGCACGCCGTGGTGAACGTGGTGGCCGGGGCGCTGGGCCTGGTGATGGCGCTAAGCTCCGGCCTCGCCCGCACCTACGGCTGGATCCTGTTCATCGGTTTCGGGCTGCTCGGGGTCTGGGGCCTGATGATCACCGGGCTGATCACGTCGAACCCCCTGTCGGGCTGGGGCAACCCGCTCAACCTCAACGACAACGACAACTGGCTGCACCTCGGGACCGCGGTGGTGGGCCTCATCATCGCGATCCTCCCGGCACGCAAACGCCTGCATGCCCCGACGCCGTCGCCCGCGCACTGACGCGGTGATGGCAGACTACTCCGCGTGAGCGGAACGGTTCTGGTGCTGGGCGGACGTAGTGAGATCGGCCTCGCGGTCGCGCAACGGCTCGTGGAGCCCGGCCGCACGATCGTGCTCGCCGCCCGGCGCAGCGACGACCTCGACGAGCAGGAAGCCTTGCTGCGCAAGGCGGGCGCCGAAAACGTCGCACGCGTCGAGTTCGACGCGGACGACCTCGCGCGGCACCGGCCCGTGCTGGACGACGTGATCGCCCGGCACGGGCCGCTCGACGTCGTGGTCGTGGCGTTCGGCATCCTCGGCAACCAGCAGCGCGCCGAGACCGACGCCGCGCACGCCGCGGCCGTCGTGCACACCGACTATCTCGCGCATGTGCACGTGCTCACCGAGATCGTGAACGTGCTGCGCGCGCAGGAGCACGGCCGGATCGTGGTGTTCTCCTCCGTCGCCGGTGTCCGCGTGCGCAAGGCCAACTACGTGTACGGCTCGGCGAAGGCCGGGCTGGACGGGTTCGCGAGCGGCCTCGCCGACACCCTGCACGGCGGCCCGGTCCGGCTTCTCCTTGTCCGGCCGGGCTTCGTGATCGGCCGGATGACCGAAGGCATGACACCGGCACCGTTCTCCAGCACCCCCGACCAGGTCGCCGACGCGACCGTCGCGGCGTTGCGGCGCGGGCGCGGCGAGGTGTGGGTCCCCGCCGTGCTCCGCCCCGTCTACTTCGTCATGCGACTGCTTCCTCGGATCGTGTGGCGCCGGCTGCCGCGCTGACCGGGGCGAGCGCGCCGTCCGCGTCCGGTGGCAGCCGCTTCTGCACCCGGCCGAGCGCGAACAGCAACCCGCACATCACCAGCGGGAACAGCGCGAACACGAAGAACGTGCCGCGCGCGCCGATGCCGCCGTCCATGATCACGCCGGCCAGCCACGGCCCGAGCATCGCGCCGAGCTTCGCGACCGAGGTCGCCCACGCGCCGCCGTTCGCGCGGATCGCGGGCCGGTAGAAGATGCTCGAAATGCTGTGCATGCCGCCGTGCCCGCCGATGATGAACACGTGCGCGACCAGCAGCACCACGATGTAGAGAGCCGGTCCCAGCGGCGCGAGCCCGATCAGCAGCAGGCACGGCACCCCGAGCAGCGGCATGAACGCGATGGTGCCCGCGCCGCGCTTGTCGATGAACCGGCCGATCAGCAGCTGCCCGGCCGCACCCGCGACCGACGCGCAGGCCGCGATCGTGGCGGCCGCCGCGGTCGAGAAACCCAGGCGCTCGTTGAGGATCGGACCCCAGAACGCGAGGTAGAACACCACCGCCGAGGAACAGATGTAGGCGATCCAGAGCAGCGTGGTGATGGCGCGGAGCTTGTCGGAGAACAGCTGCACCGGGTTGAACCGCTTCTTGTCCACCAGCCCCGCGACGAACCGGGTGCCCTCGGCGAACTTCAGCGACGGATCGATGCGGCGCAGGATCTTCGCGATGCGGTCCTGCTTGATGTCCTTCTGTGCCAGGAACTTCACCGATTCCGGCAGCACGAGCACCACCGGGATCACCGCCAGCAGTGACGCCACGCCACCGGCCACGAACACCGATTCCCAGCCATAGCGCGGGATCAGCACGTTGGACACCGGTCCCCCGGCGGCACTGCCGAGGCTGTAGCCGATCATGATGATCACCACGGAGGTGGACCGGAACCGGGCCGGCGCGAACTCGGTGTTGAGTGCCCAGGCCAGCGGCAGCATCCCGCCCAGGAACAGCCCGGCGACGAACCGCAGCACCGCGAGCTGGGTGTAGTCCTGGGCGAACACGAACACGATCATGAAGATGCCGAACCCGATGGTCGCCACCATGATCGACGGGCGGCGGCCGAGCCGGTCACCGAGATACCCGAGACCGAGGCCGCCGATCAGGGTGCCGAGCAGGCCGATGGTGCCGAGCGTGCCGAGCTGGGTGTCGGTCAGGTGGTAGGCGCTCTTGATGTAGCGGCCGGCGAACGACAGGATCTGCAGGTCGAAGCCGTCGAGGAAGGTGATGGCCCAGGACACCGCGAACAGGCTGATCCAGAACCTGCCCGCGCGTTGTCGTTCGATGATCGGATAGACGTCCACGGTCGGTGCGGTCGGCGAAGCCACTGGTCACACTCCTTTGTGCGGCAAGACTTGTAGCGAAAAACGGCTACTCGGCCGGTTTGATCTCGACGATGCCCGCGCCGGCGTCGACGCGGACCCAGTCCCCGCAGGAGATCACCTCCACCGGGTCACGGTCGAACCCCGTCATGCTCGGCACGCGCGTGACGACGGCGCCCAGCGCGACCTTCGTGGTGATGTTCGTGAACAGCATCGCGAGCGGCGCGGTGCCCGCGAGGCGCGTGCTCTGGAAGAACCCGGACCAGCCCGAAGATCCTTTGGCGCCGGGGAAAACCAGGATCTTGCCGGTGAAACACACGCCGAACAGCTCGTGCCGCCGCTCGATGATCACGCCCTTCGCGGGATCGATCCCGCCCCAGCCGGAGATGGTCTCGTGCGACACGAGCGCCTCGCCCTCGGCGATCCCCGGGACCACTTTCCTGCCGTGTAAGAGAATCACAGTTCCCCCGTCCAGCGGCCGGTGACCGCGGCGTTGACGCAGTCTTCGAGCGTGCCGAACCAGGCCTCGATGCCGAGGATCGCGGGCAGGTAGTGCGCTTGCTTCGCTGAGTCGGTCGCGAACACCTTCGTCCCGGGCGGGGCCGAGCGGGACATCGCCGGGCACGAGTCCGACAGCACGCGCCCGCCCGCCTTTTCGATGATCTCCGTGTACCCACTGCGATCCGCGACGACCTTGAGCGCCCGCGGCACCATCAGCCACAGCTGCGCCTTGAGCTTTCGCCCGTCCAAAGCCCTTGCCGCGCGCCAGATCTGGTCGATCGACGCGTGCGGGCACCCGAGCAGCACGAAGTCGACGGCGGTGTTGTCGCCCTGGGAGTTCAGCAGCTCGTACATCCGCCGACGCTCGGCTTGTCCATAGTGGACCGACTCGGGAAGCTTCGCCGAACCGAACGCCGCTTCGACCGTCGGCGCTTCCGGGGTGACACCGGGGATGTGGTACATCTCGACACCACCGCTGGACGCCGCCGCGGCGCCGAAATGCTTGAGGTCCACCAGTTCCGGCTGCCCGAAGTCGCCGACGATCACCGGCCGCTCCTCCTGCACGAGGTCGCCCGCGAAGTAGCCGAGCATGCCCCAGTCCAGGAAGCTCTTGACCGGCACCCGCACGTCGATCAGGTGCGTGCCGCGGCGGTTTTCCTCATGATGGTTGCCCCAGCAGGGAATCTTGCCGGTGACGCTCGCGGCCCCGGTGGACGCGCCGCCCTCGCAGTTCGTGCGCGCGCCGAGTACCGAATTGGCGTAGACGACGGCGGAGGACTCCATCCACGCGATGTGTTCGCCGCGCACGGGCAGGTTCCCCACCTGATACGGCGTGCAGGTGGCGAGGATGTTGACGCCTTTGCGGCCGTAGAAGGATTCCGCGTCGGACTGCAGCTCGACATACTGCTTCGGGTACGGCGCGATGCCCACCGAGTCGTCGCTGAACCCGTGTTGCAGCTGGCAGGTCGGGACCTTCATCCCCGGAACCTCGAACTCCTCGTCGGAATCGAGATTGATCACCGCGTACGCCTTGTCCCAGCCGTATTCGGCCACCAGCTTGGCCTTCGCGGGCGACGGCTGGGTCATCGTGCCGGCCACGTTTCGGGTGTCGCACAACCGTTCGCAGTCCAGCGCTTCGCCGTAGCGCACGAGCAGATCCATCGCGGCGGCCACGGCGGGGCCTTCAGCGCCGTCGCGCATGGCCTTCTCGTCGTCCGTCAGTTTCATGCCGGCATCTCCCTTTCCGCCAGGATCACGATTCCGGTCACCGTGAGCAAGAAGACATTCGTCGCGTGTCCATATCGGACAGTCCGAGCACGCGCTCAGTCCAGGTTCGCCGCGAGCCGGTCGTGCAGGTCGCCCGGCCGGACGTCGTGCACGCTCTCCTTGCCCGCGAGGTCGAGCGCGTGCGCGGCCCCCGCACCCATCGCGGCGCACGGACCCATCACGCGGATGCTCGACAGCGCCGCGGCGTCGCCGTCGACACAGCGGCCCGCCGCGACGAGGTTGTGCACGTCCGGCGGGAGCATGCTGCGCAACGGCACGTAGTGCACGTGCTCGGCCTCGAACAACTCCCAGACGTAGCCCTCGGGCCGGTCGTGCAGTTCGATCGGCCAGGCCGTGCGGGCGACCGAGTCGTCGAAGCGGTGGCCGGTGCGCACCTCGTCCAAGGTCAGCTGGTGCGACGCCGCGAGCCACCGCGTCTGGCGGCGGCCCGGAAAGCCGTAAGCGCGCACTTTGGCCTCACCAAAGGCTTTCGGGTACTCCGTGCGCAGGAAACGCACGACGCGGTCGGCTTGCGCCTTGCCCTCCAGTTGCGCGTCGGACGCCTCGACGGGATCCAGCGGCGCCTCGATATGCGTCATGTTCATGACCGCGGTGTTGCGGCCCGGGAAGAAGAACGCGAGCCCGTCATGCCGCATCAGGCCGTATTCCGCGGCCTTCTCGTCGACGCGCGCGGCGAGTTCCGTCGCCTCCGGCTTATGGGTTTCGTCGAGGTGCTCCAGGATGATCTGCTGCGAGCCGTAGATCGTGCGCTCGGGGATGCGGCACGGCAGCCCGGCCTCCCACGCGAGCGCGGCGTCACCGGTCGAGTCGACGAACCCGGTCGCGCGCACGGACAGATTGCCGTAGCGGGAAGCGAACGACACCGACTCGACCCGGCCGTCGTACACCTCGACCTGTTGAATGACGGCGCCGAGAACGACCCTGATGCCCAGCTTGCGGATCCGCTCCTCGATCCAGCGGCCGAGCACGACCTCGTCGTACTGCACGGTCATCGTGTGGCCGCGGTTGAAATGCAGGTCCCCGGTCGGCCCCAGGTCGGCGAAGATCTCGTCGAATATCCCGTGGGTGAGCTGCCGGTAGTCCGGCGCGTTGCCGAACACCCCGCAGAACAGGCCGATCAGCGAGTTCACCATCTGCCCGCCCAGCACCGGCAGCGAGTCGACCAGCACGACGTCACGCCCGAGCTTCGCGCTCTCGATGGCCGCGGACGTCCCGGCGACCCCGGCGCCGACGATGCACACGTCGGCGGTGATCTCGTGCACCGGCGCCCGCGCCGGCTTACGGACGGTCCGGACCTGAAGCTGGGTAAGCGGGTGGGGCATCGACGCTCCTGTCAGCGGTGACCGGTATCACGTCGACCCTAAAAACCGTTGTGCCCCTAAGAGAAATAACTCCTTCGGCTACCCACCATCAATCCGGTTTATGGTCAGCCGCCCAGCAGGCCGCCGACCAGGCCCCCGACACCGTCGACGACCCCGCCGAGCAGGCCGCCGTCGTTGCCGGGCGGCTGGGTGCCGGTGGTCGGGCTCGTCTGGTGCGCGGGCTGCTGAGGCGCCGGGCTGCTGGTGCTCGTGGACGGCGGGTCGTCGGACCTCGGCGTCGTGGTCGTCGTCGTACTCGTGGACGACGAGTCCTGCGCCGGCTGGGTCACGACGGGCGCGCCGGTGGACTGGGGCTGCTGCTCCGTCTGGCTGCCGCCGCTCGCCTGGCTGCCGCCGGCGGCCTGCGTCCGCCCACGCACCGTGCCGCTGCCGGCCGGGGTGGTCTTCTTGGCCTCGACCCCTCCGAGGGCGGTGCTGCCCGGGGTCGGGGTGTCGCTGGACGCGAGGCTCGGGGGGCTGGCCAGCTGGCTCGTCTTCGGCTGCTCCGGCGGGACGTACCCGCCACCCGCACCGCCCGGTGCAGAAGCCGCGCTGTCGTGCAGCTGGCCGGTCGTCAGCGCGGTCACGGCGATGCCGGCCAGCGCGGCGACCCCGGCTGCGATCGCGCCCACCTTGCCGGCCTTGCGGCGGTCCCAGCGTCCTTCTCGGCGCAGTAGCTCGACGACCGGGATGCGGTCGGTCGGGGTGTCATCGATCGAGGGGACCTTCGCGGGCTTCGGCGTCTTCGGGGTTTTCACGGCCGGAAGCTCCTGCGTCATGCCCTCACGCCGCAGCAGTTCGTAGACGGTCAGCTGATCACTTCCGTCACCCTGCCGGGGGTTCATGTTGTTGCTCGGCACGCTCACAGGCCCTTCGTTCGTCACTGTCCGCGGTATCCTTTACCAGCGTTACCAGTTCGTTGTCATCATAGTGATCACAGTCACAGCCGTTCGTGAGAATTTTCGACGATGAGTGACATCGGGGTAGCGGAAATGCCCTTACGGGAAAGCCGTACCGTGGGGAACGGAGGTGTGGTCATGCCGGAGCTCAACCCGTTCCGCTGGGCGGCGCGCTTTGCCGACTGGTTCGAGCAACGCGGCGTTTACGTGCCCGGCGAGGACAACCACACCATCGATCCGTGGCGCGACTTCGGCTGGCTGATCGCGGTCTGGGTGGTCGCGGTCGGCGGCATCATCCTGTTTTTCGCGCTCGCGACGTGAGGTAGTGACCGCGCTCACGGCCGGTGCCACTCCGATCACGGATCGGCCACAGCCCTACACCAGGTGCGCGTCAACCCCGCGCGGTCACTCGCCGTCGCGCGCGAGGACCGCCAGAGTGGACGAGTCCCGGCAGAAGTGCCTACCCCGAACGGCCCAGCCGGAACCTTGTGACGAGCAAAGGAAGAGCCGCTGTGCGCACCCCGAGGCACGCTCTGATCGCGGCTGCCCTCATCGGGCTGGCCGCGTGTGGCGCGCCCGTACCGTCGGGCACCGCCGCCCGGGATGACCTGGGCAATAGCGTCGGCAGCCCGGCGCTGCAGGCCGCGCCGGCGCCCGCGCAGCAGATCGTCGACTTCGGCGGGCAGTACCGGTTCGACGACGGGCTCACGATCACCGTGTCCACCCCGAAGTCCTTCCGCCCCAGCACGAACGCCTATCCGCACAGTGACCGCGCGGTCGCCTTCGAGATCGCGATCGCCAACGGCGGGTCACAGCCGTACCGCCTGTCCGGCCTGTCCGTCTCCGCGACGGTCGGCGGTTCCTCGGCGAAGCAGGTCGTCGATCCGACGCAGGGCTACAGCGGCATCGTCGACGCGGGCAAGGACCTGCCTACGGGGCGTGATGTGCGGGTGACGGTCGCGTTCGCGGTCGCCGAGCAGCCGGCCGAGATGCGCATGTCACTGCGGCCCACCGCGACCAGTTCCGTCGTCGCCGTTTACTGTGGTTCGGCCTGACCGGCTACTCTCGCTTGCATGCAGCGTTTGGCCACCGGTGACCCGGCTCCCGATTTCACCCTGACCGACAGCGAAGGCAACAAGGTCTCGCTGTCCGATTACCGTGGGCAACGGGTTGTCGTGTACTTCTACCCCGCGGCCGGCACGCCCGGCTGCACCAAACAGGCGTGCGACTTCCGGGACAACCTGGCAGAGTTGAATGATGCCGGTTACCAGGTGCTCGGCATCTCGCCGGACAAGCCGGAAAAGCTGGCGAAGTTCGTCGCCGCGCAGAACCTGACGTTCCCGCTACTCTCGGATCCGGAAAAGACCGTGCTCAACGAGTGGAGCGCGTTCGGCGAGAAGAAGAACTACGGCCGCGTCATCCAGGGCGTCATCCGGTCCACGTTCGTCGTCGACCCCGAGGGCAAGATCGAGAAGGCGCTGTACAACGTCCGCGCCACCGGCCACGTAGCCAAACTGCTCAAGGACCTCTCGATCACCAGCTGACCACAGGCCGTGTTTGCCCGCCACGTCGGTGAGTTTGCTCCCCGCGTCGATGGCTTGGCGTCGCACGCGGCCAACACGCCAGCGCGGCCAGCCAACACGCCAGCGCAAGCGGCCAACACGCCGGCCGCACCCGGCAACAAACCCAAGCGCCGCCACCGCCCACCCCCTCCCCCATCCGCGAACACTCAAAGATCGGGGCGGGGGAGGGCCTGCGCCGGGATGAGGGCGCTCCGCGCCCGGTTTCCGTGGGTCCGGCAGGGCACTTGCAGGGAGCCAAAAGCCAAAGATCAAAAGCAAAAGATCAAAAGATGTCCTCGCCGGACGGGCTGGCTCCGGGATGAGGGGGCCCAGGGGATCTCACCTTGGGTGGGTGGTCGAGTTGGGTGGTCATCCCGTCGCCTGCGGTTTTCGAATATCACTTTTCGCCAGAGCCGCAAGCTTTGTGTTCTCGGCCGCAAGCCGGGTACGGATGTTGCGGCCCTGACGAAAAGTGATCGTGCCGGTTTCAGGCGACGGGATGACCACCCAACTCACACACGGTGCGGCTTTCCCTAAAGCTCCCGCAGGTGCGGCAACAATGCCCTCAAGGCGCGGCCTCGATGCGATACCTCGTCCTTTTCCGCGGGGTCCAGTTCCGCCGAAGTACGGACCTCTCCCTCTGGGACGAAGATCGGATCGTAGCCGAAACCGTTGGTGCCACGGGGTTTCCGTGCGAGGGAACCACGCCACTCGCCCCGGACGACGGATTCCTCGCCGCCTGGGACGACCAGTGCGGCCGCGCAGACGAAGGCCGCGCCCATGCGCTCGTCCGGGGTGTCGGAGGTCTGCGCCAGCACCAGTTCCAGGTTCGCCCGGTCATCACCGTGCCGGCCCGCCCATCGGGCGGACAGGACGCCGGGCATGCCGTTCAGGGCGTCCACCGCGATACCGGAATCGTCGGCGACAGAAGGCAATCCGGTGGCGGCAGCCGCGTCGCGGGCTTTCGCCAGGGCGTTCGCTTCGAAGGTCGCGCCCGTCTCCGGCGCCTCCTCGAATTCCTCGACGTCACTGAGCCCGAGCACCTCGATGCTCGAAATCCCTTGTGCGTCAAGGATTCTGCGCAGCTCTTCCAGCTTTTTCGCGTTGCGGGTCGCCAGTAGTACGCGCGTCACTTCGAGCTCTTCGATTTCTTGCCGGCGCGGGGCTCGGGCAACTCGCCGGGGTAGGGCAGGTCGAGCGCCGCCGTCTGCTTGCGGGTCAACTCGGCGCAGCCGGCCTGCGCGAGGTCCAGCATCTTGTCCAAAGTGGACCGCGTGAAGGTGGCACCCTCTCCGGTGCCCTGCACCTCGATGAGCGTGCCGGCGTCGGTCGCCACCACGTTCAGGTCCACCTCGGCGCGCGAGTCCTCCTCGTACGGCAGGTCCAGCCGCACCCGGCCGTCGACCACGCCGACGCTGATCGCGGACACCATCGCCGAGAGCGGCTTCGGGTCGGCGAGCCGGCCGGCCGCACCGAGCCAGGTGACGGCGTCGTGCAGCGCGACATAACCACCGGTGATCGCCGCCGTGCGGGTGCCGCCGTCGGCCTGGATGACATCGCAGTCGAGCTGGATCGTGTTCTCGCCCAGCGCGGACAGGTCGATGCACGCCCGCAGCGAGCGGCCGATCAGCCGGCTGATCTCGTGCGTACGCCCGCCGATCCGGCCCTTGACCGACTCGCGGTCGCTGCGGTCGTGGGTGGCCGAGGGCAGCATCGCATACTCCGCCGTGACCCAGCCCAGCCCCGACCCGGTCCGCCACCGCGGCACGCCTTCGGTCACGCTCGCGGCGCACAGCACCCGGGTCTTGCCGAACTCGATCAGCACCGACCCGGCCGGCCAGTCCTGGAACCCCCGCGTGATCGTCACTTCGCGGAGCTCGTCGTCGTTCCTACCGTCTTTTCGTGCCACGCGTGGAGGTTATTCCGCGACCCTGAGCGCCTCGATCAGGGGTTACCTTGTACCGCTCGTGAACGTCTTTCATGGGTAGCGACTCGAGACGGGGGCCAGAGATGAACACCGCGGTGATCGCCGGTGCCGGGATCGGCGGACTGTCCGCCGCGATCGCCCTGCGCAAGGCCGGCTGGCGGGTGCGAGTGCTGGAGCGGGCACCGGTTCCCGGGGAGGTCGGGGCCGGGATCTCGCTGTGGCCGAACGCGGCGCGGGCATTGGCGGAGCTGGGCGCCGGTCAGCTCCTCGACCACGGAACGGTGCAGGACGGCATGGGCCTGCGCGCGCCCGGCGGGCGATGGTTGTTCCGCTCGTCCGCGGCGACGGGGGTGTCGCTCGTGCACCGGGCCGAGCTGCACAGGCAGTTGCGGGACCTGCTGCCGGCTGAAGTCGTGGTGCCCGGCGCGACGGTCGTGGACGTGGTGCAGGACGCCCGTTCGGCGACGGCCCGCTACCTGGTCGATGGCAGCGAGCACGCGCTGACGGCGGACGTCGTGATCGGGGCGGACGGCCTGCGCAGCCGGACCCGCGAGGCGCAGTGGCCCGCCGCACCGTCGCCGCGCTATACCGGGTTCACCGCGTGGCGCGGGGTCACCGACGAGCCCTTCGCGCTGACCGAGCTGTCGGAAACGTGGGGCCGGGGCGCGGATTTCGGGTTGACCCAGCTCGCGGACGGCCGCGTGTACTGGTTCGGCACGAGCAACGCCCCGGAGGGCGCCCCATCCGGCGACAACCACGCGGAAGTGCTGACCCGCTTTGGTCACTGGCACGACCCGATCGGCGCGGTGATCCGGGCGACGGCACCGGATTCGGTGCTGCGTCACGACGTTTACCAGCAACCGCGGCCACTTCCGCGGTTCGCCAACGACCGGGTCGCGCTGCTCGGCGATGCCGCGCATGCCATGACGCCGAACCTGGGGCAAGGAGCATGCCTGGCCTTGGAGGACGCCGTGGTCCTCGGCGCGGAACTCGCCGGCGCGGACGACGTCACCCTTGCGCTGCAACGGTATGACGCCGCCCGGCGGCCCCGGACACAGCGGCTGTCCGCGTTGTCGGACCGGATGGCACGGTTGGTCCAGGCGGAGAACCCGGTCGTGGTCGCGCTTCGCTCGGCGTTGGTGGCCGCGATCCCCGCCCGGCTGGGCGCGGCCAACCTCACCCGCAACGCACGGTGGACCGCCCCTCAGATTTCGTAG
This sequence comes from Amycolatopsis sp. GM8, assembly GCF_021653975.1. Taxonomy (GTDB): domain Bacteria; phylum Actinomycetota; class Actinomycetes; order Mycobacteriales; family Pseudonocardiaceae; genus Amycolatopsis_E. Next base: position 48,351 of record NZ_JAJKFK010000007.1, read on the forward strand.
GTCGCACCCTGCTCGACCAGGCGCGCGCCGGGGAACTCGGCCATGGCCTCGTCGAGGATCGCGACCCGGTCGGTCCACGGCGCCACGTGCGTCAGCAGCACCCGGCCCACGTCACCCCGGCGGGCGAGCGTCCCGGCCTGCTTCCCGGACAGGTGCACCCCGGCCGGCCGCTCGGGCGCGTCGGTCCAGGTCGCCTCGGCAAGCAGCACGTCGGCGCCGCGGGCGAGCTCGTCGAGGCTGTCGCACGGGCCGGTGTCCCCCGTGTACGCGAGCGTCCGGCCGCCGTGGCTGATGCGCACGCCGAACGCTTCGGTCGGATGGTCCACCAGGATCGCCTGCACCTCGAACGGGCCGATCCGGGTCGGGCCGTTCAGCACATGGAAGGCGAAGACGTCCGAGAGATCCGTCTCGGCGAGCTCGGCGTCGTTGGGCGCATACGCTTTCGCCAGCCGCTCCGGCGCGTTCTTCGGCGCGTACACTGGCAGCTTGTGCTCGGACACGTCGAACGGCGGGTTCGGGTGGTAGCGGCGCCACACGGTCAGCGCACCGAAATCAGAGCAGTGATCCGGGTGCAGGTGCGAGAGCACGAGGGCTCCGAGGTCGAAGGGGTCGTGCCGGTGCTGCAGTTCGGCAAGCGTGCCGTTGCCGAGGTCGAGGCCCAGCAGGAAACCCTCGGCCTCGACGAGGTAGCCGGACGCGGCCTTGCCGGGCCCAGGAACGCTGCCGGAGCAGCCGAGAATCGTCAGTCGCACGTCCGACACGATGCCACGTCAGCGCGTTGCCGGCGAAAGGACGCCGGGCGCGAACCCCATGAACCGCTGTGCCAGCCGGGCGAACGGCTCGGGCGAACCGGTCGCGATGAACTCGTGCCGGGGCTCGCCGTCGCGCTCCGCGAGCAGGTCCTGTTCGGTCAGCACCCGGACGAGGTCCTTGGCGGTTTCCTCCGCGCTGGACACGAGGGTCACGTCGGGCCCCATGACGATCTGGAGCACGCCGGTGAGCAGCGGATAATGGGTGCAGCCGAGCACGAGGGTGTCGACTTCCGCGCGTAGCAACGGTTCCAGATACCCCTGGGCCAGACCGAGGATCTGCCGCCCGGACGTGATGCCGCGCTCCACGAAGTCGACGAAGCGCGGGCAGGCGATACTGCTGATGGTCACGTCGCGCGCCGCCGCGAACGCGTCGTCGTACGCTCGGGACCGGACTGTGCCTTCGGTGCCGATCACGCCGATGCGCCCGGTGTGGGTCGCCGCGACCGCGCGCCGGACGGCGGGGAGCACTACCTCGATCACCGGAACGTCGTACCGTTCGCGTGCGTCGCGCAGGCAGGCGGCGGACGCCGTGTTGCAGGCGATCACCAGCGCCTTGACCCCGCCGTCGACCATCTCGTCCATCGCCGCCAGCGCCAGCTCCCGCGCCCGCGCGATGGGGAGCGGGCCGTACGGGTTGTGCGCGGTGTCGCCGACGTAGCGAAGCTGCTCGTGCGGAAGCTGTTCGAGGATCGCGCGGGCGACGGTCAACCCACCAACGCCGGAATCGAACACGCCGATCGGAGAGCGACCATTGATCACACCTCGACGGTACCGGAGGCCTTCTTCGCCTTCGCCCGGTCGGCCCTGGCCGCGAGCCAGGCCGCGATGACCCCGCCGAGCGCGCCGAACACGTGCGCCTGCCAGGAGATGCCCGGGTTGCCGGGCAGGAGGCCCCACAGCGTCCCGCCCCAGATCAGCAACAGGACCGCGGCGATGACCAGTTGTCCGAATGACTTGTTGAAGATCCCGCGGACCAGCAGATACGCGAGCCACCCGAACGCGAGGCCCGATGCGCCGATCGTCGACGTGCCACTGTCACCGGTGAGCCATACGCCGAGGCCGCTGACCACCCAGATCAGTGCGGTGACGGCGATCCATCGGGTGAGGCCGGACGCCATCGCGAGGAAACCGAAGACCAGGATCGGGATCGTGTTGCTGAACAGGTGCGTCCAGCTACCGTGCAAGACGGGCGCCCACACTATGCCGTCGAGCCCGGACAGCGTTCTCGGGACGACTCCCTCACCGTCGAGGCGGTGATGCAACCCGGTGTCGACGAGCTCGATCAGGTACAACAGGGCGGTGAACGCGAGCACCACGATGCCCGCGGACTTGTACTTCACCGGCAGAATCCGCTTGGCGGGGTCCGCGGGCGCAGGCAGCGTGCTCATGCCCTCCACGGTACTGACCTGGGAAGACCGCGACCTCGGGTGAAAACCCTGAAATCAGATGCTGCGCGCTCGTCGTTGCCACACGTCGCCGCGCAGCGGGCAAACTCACCGACACAGCGAGCAAACACGCCCGCACCTGGCAACGAAACGCAACAACGAAAGCAGCCCACCCACACCTCCCCCAACCCCGATAGAAAGCCGCCCTAGCGGTTGGCACGTCGTGTCAAGGGTGACCGCGCCAGCGGTCATCGCGATAGCGACGCCGAAGGCGCCCTTGATACGACGTGCCAACCGTTAGACGATCGGCGATCGGGGTGGGCCCGGCGGACAACATCGCGCGGAGCGCGACGCCCCTCGCGCGGAGCACGAGGGAAAGAGAAAAAGATGTCCTCGCCGGACGGGCAGGCTCCAGGATGACTGACCCCAAGGGATCTCACCTTGGGTGGGTGGTTGAGTTGGGTGGTCATCCCGTCGCCTGCGGTTTTCGAATATCACTTTTCCTCAGGGCCGCAAGCTTTGTGTTCTCGGCTGCGCGCCGGGCAGGAAGGTTGCGGCCCTGACGAAAAGTGATCGTTCCTGTTTCAGGCGACGGGATGACCACCCAACTCGGCCCCTGGGCTTTACGCCCAGAGTTCCCCGTCCAGCCTTGCGGCTGCTTCGTCCAGGGTGCCGCTGTATGCGCCTGTTGACAGGTACTTCCAGCCAGCATCCGCCACGATGAACGCGACGTCCGCCGTCTCGCCCTTTGCGGCTGCTTTCTCCGCGACGGCGAGTGCCGCGTGCAGAACCGCCCCGGTGGAGATGCCGGCGAAGATGCCTTCGTTCTCCAGTAGTTCCCGGGTGCGGCGAAGGGCGTCGTAGGCACCGACCGAGTACCGTCCATTGAGGACACTCGGGTCGTACAGCTCCGGCACGAAACCTTCGTCGAGGTTCCGCAGGCCGTAGACCAGCTCACCGTAACGCGGCTCGGCGGCGATGATCTGCACGTCCGGCTTCTGGTCGTGCAGGTAACGCCCGACCCCGACGAGGGTGCCCGTGGTACCGAGACCGCCCACGAAGTGGGTCACCGTCGGCAGGTCCTTGAGGATCTCCGGGCCGGTGGTGCGGTAGTGCGCGTCGGCGTTGGCGGGGTTGCCGTACTGGTAGAGCATGACCCACTCCGGGTTCTGCTCGGCCAGTTCCTTCGCCCGCCGCACCGCCTCGTTGGAACCACCGGCGGCCGGCGAGAACACGATGCGCGCGCCGTACGCCTGCAGCAGCTGCTTGCGTTCGGCCGAAGTGTTCTCCGGCATCACGCAAACCAGGCCGTAGCCCTTGAGTTTCGCGGCCATGGCCAGGGAGATCCCGGTGTTGCCCGAGGTCGGCTCCAGGATGGTCGAGCCGCGCCGGAGCCTGCCTTCGCGCTCGGCGGCCTCGATCATGGCCAGTGCGGGACGGTCCTTGATCGAACCGGTCGGGTTGCGGTCCTCGAGTTTCGCCCAGAGGCGCACATCGTGCGTCGGGGACAGCCTCGGCAGACCCACCAGCGGGGTACCGCCGAGTGCGTCGAGCAGCGATTCGAAGCGGGCCATCAGATCAGCGTGCGCCGCCGGCGACGGCGGGCAGGATCGTCACGGTGTCGCCGTCCTTGACCTCGGCGTCGAGCCCACCGGCGAAGCGCACGTCCTCGTCGTTGACGTAGACGTTCACGAACCGGTGCAGCTTCTCCTCCTTGACCAGGCGGGCCTTGAGACCGCTGTGCCGGGACTCGACGTCGTCGATCACCTCGAGCACCGTCTTCCCGGCCGCTTCGACGGACTTCTCGCCGCCGGTGTGCGTACGCAGGATGGTCGGGATGGACACGGTCACGGCCATGGTCGGTTACCTCCGCTTGAGTTCTGTAGGGCAGACGTCGGGAACGGTCGAGTTATTCCGCCTCGACTACCTCGACGGGCTCCTCGGTGATGACGCCTTCCACGATCCGGTACGAGCGAAACTCGTGCTCCTCGGGGTCCCTGGTGGAGACCAGCACGTAGTGCGCGCCCGGTTCGGAGGCGTAGGACACGTCGGTGCGCGACGGGTAGGCCTCGGTGGCGGTGTGCGAGTGGTAGATCACGACCGGTACCTCGTCGTTCGCGTCCATCTCGCGGTACAGCTTGAGCAGGTCGGCCGAGTCGAACTCGTAGAACGTGGGCGAGCGGGCCGCGTTGAGCATCGGGATGAACCGGAGCGGCCGGTCCGAGCCCTCGGGGCCCGCGATCACCCCGCACGCCTCGTCCGGATGGTCCCGGCGCGCGTGCGCGACGATCTCATCGACGAGGTCACGGTGGATCCGAAGCACGTCCGTCATCTTACGGGCCGGACGTCAGGTGTCCACAGAGTGAGACTCACCACCAGGGAACACCTCCGGCCAGACATCCCGGTACGCGGGCACGCCCGCGGTCTCCACGGCGGTGAGCAGCCCGTGCACCATCGCCCGGGCGAAGACGCGCGCCGCGGCCGAGCACAGCGCGTCCAGCGTGACCACCCGGGCGCCCTCGTCCGACGGCAGCTCCCGCTCGCCGGTCGCGAGCGCGAAGACCGTGTCCCCGTCGAACATCGTGTGCGCGGGCCGGACGGCACGGGCCAGGCCGTCCTGCGCGGCGACCGCGAGCCGCCGGCATTCCGCCTTCGACAGGGCCGCGTCCACGGCGACCACGCCGATTGTCGTGTTCAGCATCGTCCGGTCCGGCGTGGGCTTCTCGCCGGGCCGATCCGGCCACACCACCCCGAAATCGCCGTGATCCGCCGCGAAAGGGCGGCCAGTGTCGTACGAAACCGCTTCACCGGCCGCGTTCACGACCGCGAGCGCGCCGACCGTGTAGCCGTTCACCGCTTCGCTGGCACTGCCGACACCGCCCTTGAGCGACCCCACCGTCGCGCCCGCGCCTGCCCCGACGCAACCCTGCGCGACGGGCCCGGCGACAGCCGCTTCGCAAGCGGCGTAACCGAAAGACGCGTCCGGGCGGTTGCCCCAGTCACTGCGCGGCAGGTCGAAGATCACCGCCGCGGGCACGATCGGCACCACCTCGTGCGCCGCCACGCCGACCCGCACCCCGTGGTTACGCTCCCCCAGCCACCGCATCACACCGTCCGCCGCGGCCAGGCCGTACGCACTGCCGCCGGACAGGCAGATCGCGTTCGCCCGCTGGACCAGGTTTTCCGGCTCCAGCACATCCGTCTCGCGCGTGCCGGGCGCGCCGCCGCGCTGGTCGACCGCCCCGGTCGCGCCCTCGGGCACGAGCACCACGGTCGTGCCGGTCGCCCAGCCGTCCCCGAGCCGCTCGTAGTGCCCGACGAGCACCCCCGGCACGTCGGTGATCACGCGGTCAGCGCCTCGACCAGGCTCTCCTGCACGTAGGTGAGCCAGTGGTAGACGCCCAGATGTGGCGAGCGCGGGTCGTCCTCGGGCAGCTGCTCCGGCATGTCCTCGGTGACGTCGAGCGCGGTACCCAGCGCGAGCCGCACGTCGTTCAGCGCCGACAGCCACGCATCGGCCTGCTCGACGGTCAGCCGGACATTCCCGCCGTCGCGCGGCAATGTCTCCATGACGACCTGCGCCACCCCGACCTTCGCGTCGACCACTTCCGGCTCGTGGATCGAGCGCAGCACGCCCGCCGAGTCGAGGTCCTCTTTACTGGGGTTGTCCGGGTCGAGCTTGTGGTAGTCGGGCAGCAACCGCGAAAGCACCGGGTCGTTGGGCGACTCCGAAGGACCCGCCTTGATCCCGGTCAGCTCCGCGAGCGGATCCTGCGGGGTCTCCTCGGCGCGCGCCTGCAGCATGTCCTCGAGCTGGCTCACCAGCCCGCGCAGCACGGCCGCCTCCTGCTGTTCGAAGCCGCCCTGCAGCTGGCCGCCGCGCCGTTTCCATGCCTTCACGGCTGCTCCATCGTTGCCCACAGCCCCGCGGCGTGGAGTCGGGTGACGTCGCCTTCGACCTTTTCCTTCGAACCGGACGACACGATCGCCCGGCCCTTGTGATGCACGTCCAGCATCAGCTTCGTGGCGTGGTCCCGGCTGTATCCGAACAGCTTCTGGAACACATACGTCACGTACGACATCAGGTTGACCGGGTCGTTCCAGACGACGGTCTGCCACGGTCTGTCCACGGCCCCCATTTCCGCACCGGTTGGCTCAACCTGCGTCTGTTCGGCGTCGACAGGCGTGGTCATACGAACATGGTGTCACGGAACCAGCACCGGGTGGCCGGGCGGTCGGTCCGTTCGGGTGATCACGCACCTACCTCATAGGCTGACACCATGTCCCTCGCAGAGACACAGGGCAGCACGGCACTGCTCACCGATCACTACGAGCTGACCATGCTCGCCAGTGCCCTCGCGGACGACACGGGCGACCGGCCGTGCGTGTTCGAGGTGTTCGCCCGCCGGCTGCCCGAGGGGCGCCGGTACGGCGTGGTCGCGGGCACCGGCCGGGTCCTGGACGCGATCGCCGATTTCCGGTTCACCGACGCCGAAATCGCCCAGCTGGGCTCGACCGCGGTGGTCGACGACGCGACGCTGGCCTGGCTCGCCGACTACGAGTTCACCGGAGACATCGAGGGGTACGCCGAGGGCGAGCTGTACTTCCCCGGCTCCCCCATCCTGACCGTCCGCGGCAGCTTCAACGAAGCAGTCCTGCTGGAAACCCTGGTGCTGTCGGTGCTCAACCACGACAGCGCGATCGCCTCGGCCGCAGCGCGCATGTCCGCCGCCGCGCACGGCAGGCCGATCATCGAGATGGGCAGCCGCCGCACGCACGAGTACGCCGCGGTCGCCGCGGCCCGCGCCGCCTACCTGGCCGGGTTCGCCACCACGTCGAACCTCGAAGCCGGCCGTCGCTACGGCATCCCGACGCGTGGCACCGTCGCGCACGCTTTCATGCTGCTGCACGACTCCGAAGAGGACGCCTTCCGGGCCCAGGTCGAGAAAATGGGCACGGACACCACGTTGCTGGTGGACACTTACGACATCACCAAAGGCATCGAGAACGCGGTCCGCGTGGCGGGCCCCGAGCTGGGCGCGATCAGGATCGACTCCGGCGACGTCGGAGTGCTGGCCCGCAAGGCGCGCGAGCAGCTCGACTCGCTCGGCGCCCGCGACACCCGCATCGTCGTCTCGGGCGATCTCGACGAGCACGCGATCGCCGCGCTGCGGGCGGAACCGGTCGACGCGTACGGGGTCGGCACCTCGGTGGTCACCGGGTCCGGCGCGCCGACGGCCAGCATGGTCTACAAGCTCGTCGAGGTCGACGGCCGCCCGGTCGCCAAGCGCAGCGAGAACAAGGCGTCGCGGGGCGGCCAGAAGACCGCGCTGCGCCGGCACAAACCGACCGGCACCGCGATCGAGGAGATCGTCTACCCGACGAACTGCCCGATCGAACTGGGCGCCTACGACCGGCCGCTGCAGATCCCGCTGATGACCGGCGGACGGCCCGTCGACGACCTGCCGTCGCTCGACGACGCACGCGAACGGCTCCGGTATTGCCTCGTCAGCCTGCCGTGGGAAGGCTTGAAACTGTCCCGCGGCGAACCCGCGATCCCCACCGTGTTCCTCCAGGAGGAGAAATGACCAACGCGCTGATCGTCGTGGACGTGCAGAACGACTTCTGTGAAGGCGGTTCGCTCGGGATCAACGGCGGCGCGGACACGGCCGCGAAGATCACCGAGTACCTCGCCGCGGGTGGCTACGACCACGTGGCCGCGACCCGCGACTATCACATCGACCCGGGCGCGCATTTCAGCGACAACCCCGACTTCGTGCGGTCGTGGCCGCGGCACTGCGAAGCGGGCACCGCGGGCGCGTCGTTCCACCCCGCGCTGGACGTCGGCCCGATCGCGGCGGTGTTCTCCAAGGGCCAGTACAGCGACGGCTACTCGGGTTTCGAGGGGCACACGGACGCCGGCGACGGGCTCGCCGAGTGGCTGCGGGCCCGCGACGTGACCACAGTGGACGTCGTCGGGATCGCGATGGACTTCTGCGTCCGCGCGACCGCGCTCGACGCCGCGCGAGCGGGCTTCGCCACGCGGGTGCTGCTCGACTTCACCGCGGGCGCCACCCAGGCGACGGTCGACAAGGCGATCGCCGACCTGCGCGAGGCCGGGGTCGAACTCACGGGGAGCCCGCGGGTGGGCGGATGATCCGCGCCACGCTGAAGAAGCACAACATCCGCTTCCGCGAGCGGCTCGCGGCGAGCAAGGTGATCGCGATCCTGCGCGCGGAGGACACCGAGTACTTCGCCGACGTCGCGCAGGTGCTGTACGACTCGGGGATCCGCGTGATCGAGGCCGCGCTGACCACGCCGGGCGCACTCGACGCGATCACGCAGATGCAGGTGGAGCTGGGCCAGGACGCGCTGGTCGGCGCCGGCAGCGTCCGCACGGTGTCCGATGTGGACAGTTGCGCCGCGACCGGGGTGGACTTCCTGGTCACGGCGACGTTCTCGGCCGAGGTGCTGGACCGGGCGCAGCAGTACGGGCTGCCGGTCGTGTGCGGGGCGCTGACGCCGACCGAGATCGAGGCCGCGTGGCGCCGTGGTGCGGCGGTGGTGAAGGTGTTCCCGGTCGGCCCGTCGGGCGGGGTCGGCTACCTGCGGGCGGTGCGCGCGCCGCTGCCGGAGATCCCGCTGGTGCCGGCCGGCGGCATCGCCATGGGCGAGGTCGAGGCCTACCTGGGGGCAGGTGCCTTCGCGGTGGGGGCCGCGACCCCGCTCATCGGCGATTCCGTCTGCGGCGGCCGCCTCGACGAACTCGCCGAGCGCGCCTCCCAGCTGGCCGCGCTCGCCGGCAAGTTCGTCTAGCTTCGCGTCCCGCGCGCGTGTTCGCCGCCTGCGTCGGTGAGTTGGCCGCGCCCGGCGCAAACTCACCGACGCAGCGGGCAAACTCACCGACGTGGCGGGCCAACACGGCGGGCTAGCCGCCGAAGGGGTCGCAGGCCGCGCTGCCGACCAGGATGTCGCCCGAGGCCGGGCCGCCCTGCGGGAACAGCTTGATGTGCATCGCGTTCGTGACCAGGCTGCCGTCGGCCGGGGTCGGCACGATCAGCTCGTTCAGCACGACCTCGGCCATCGGCGGGTCACCCGCGGCCCGGCCCGGGATCGTGGTCACGTAGTTCGGCGGAATCGACGCCGGCACCGTGATGCCGGTGACCGCGCCCAGCTCCATCGACCCGTTGCTGCCGTTCTCCGTCGTGTTGCAGCCGGACTTGAAGGTCCGTGCGCTGATCATCGGGCCGCCGAACTGCCGCAGCACCGTCGTCTGGAACCGCGCGCCGCTCACCTGCACCGACACCGTGCCGTCCGCATTGCGGGTGCAGCTGGTGCTGGACAGGCCGTACTTCGTGGTGTCGAACGTGACCGGATCCGTCCGGTTCTGCTGCGTCCCGCCGATCGAGCAGGGCGCGATCGGGTCGGCGTGCGTCGTCTGGGCGCCGATCACGACGTGCACGGCACCCACCGACCCGGCACCGGTCCCGATCTCGTCGTTCGGCTGCGCCTGCGCCGTCGCCGGAATCGCCGCCAGGAACAACGCCGACGCCGCCACGATCCCCTTTGCCCCCACCATCGCCAGCTCCTTTCGAAAAGTGATCTTCCTCCGGCCACCCTGCCGGGGTCGCCGGCCGGGCACAGTCCGGACCACTCGGACGAGTGGATCTCGCAGGTCCTTCACGTCCGGCGCGGCTGCCGGATTTCTGTCGGCGGGCCCGGGTACCGTTTGTTCCCGTGCCGTCCCCTGCCGACCTCCCTGGTGTCAACGAACTCCTCACGCATGCGGTGGAGGCGCTCGGCGGCGCGGAACGCCACGGGCAGGTGCAGATGGCCGAAGCCGTCGGGCGCTCGCTGCGCACCGGCGAGCATCTCGCCGTGCAGGCCGGCACCGGCACCGGCAAGTCGCTGGCGTACCTGGTGCCCGCGATCCGGCACGCGATCGTCAAGGACACCACGGTCGTCGTCTCCACGGCGACGATCGCCCTGCAGCGCCAGCTGGTCGACCGCGACCTGCCGCGGCTGGCGAAGGCGCTGAAGAAACCGCTCGGCCGCGAGCCCACGTTCGCGATCCTCAAGGGCCGCCGCAACTACCTGTGCCTGCACCGCCTGGACTCCGGCGCGCCGGAGGAGCCCGAGGATCCGGGCCTGTTCGACCCGTTCGCGGTGTCACGGCTGGGCAAGGAGGTCGGGCGGCTGCGCGAATGGGCGTCGGACACCGAGACCGGTGACCGCGACGAGCTGGTGCCCGGCGTCACCGAGCAGGCGTGGCGCCAGGTTTCGGTGTCCGCCAAGGAATGCCTGGGGGTCTCGCGCTGCCCGATCGGCACCGACTGCTTCGCCGAGCAGGCCCGCGCGCAGGCCGGGCGCGCCGATGTCGTGGTCACCAACCACGCGCTGCTGGCGATCGACGCGTTGCAGGGCTACCAGGTGCTGCCGGAGCACGACCTGGTGATCGTCGACGAGGCGCACGAGCTGGTGGACCGGGTGACGTCGGTGGCCACCGGCGAGCTGACCGCGTCCGCCGTCGCGATCGCGGTGCGCCGCTGCGGAAAGCTGATCGACGCCGATATCGCGGACCGGCTGCAGGAGGCCAGCGAAGGCCTGGCGATGATCATCGAGGACCTGCCGGCGGGCCGGATGGACACGCTGCCCAAGCCGGTGGGCGGCGCCGTCACCGCGGTCCGCGACGGCGCGCACGCCTGCATCACCGCGCTCGGGTCGGAGCGCAAGGAGGACGTCACCGACGCCACGGCCCGCAAGCTCGCGCGGTCGCAGCTGGAGGAGGTGCACGACACCGCGGTCCGGCTGCTCGAAGCGTTCGACGAGGACACGGCGCACCAGCGCGACGTGGTGTGGCTGTCGTCCGATCGTTACGGCATGAGCAACCGCCCGCCGTCGCTGCACGTCGCGCCGCTGTCGGTCGCGGGCCTGTTGCGGGAGCGCGTGTTCGGCACGGCCACGACCGTCCTGACGTCCGCGACGCTGACCCTCGGCGGCGCGTTCGACACGCTCGCGCGGCAGTGGGGCCTGCCACCGGCGCAGACGAAGGTGGAAAAGGCCCCCGGCACGGCGACGGACAAGGCGCCGCCCGCGGACGACGACGTCGTCAAGTGGACAGGCCTGGACGTCGGCTCGCCGTTCGATCACCGTCGCAACGGCATCCTGTACGTGGCCAAGCACCTGCCGGCGCCCGGCCGCGACGGACTCCAACCGTCCACATTGGACGAGATCGCGGAGCTGATCGACGCCGCGGGCGGCCGCGCCCTCGGCCTGTTCTCGTCGATGCGCGCGGCGAAACAGGCCACCGAACAGCTGCGCGAGCGCGTCAAGCACCCGATCCTGTGCCAGGGCGACGATTCGACGTCACTGCTGGTGAGCAAGTTCGCCGAGGACACCCGGACCTGCCTGTTCGGCACGCTGTCGCTGTGGCAGGGCGTCGACGTGCCGGGGCCCTCGCTGCAGCTGGTGATCGTCGACCGGATCCCGTTCCCGCGCCCGGACGATCCGGTGTCCTCGGCCCGGCAGCGCGCGGTGGAAGCCCGTGGTGGCAACGGTTTCCTCACCGTGGCGGCCACGCACGCGGCGCTGCTGCTCGCGCAGGGCACCGGCCGGCTGCACAGGTCGGTCGCGGACAAGGGCGTCGTGGCGGTGCTGGACTCGCGGCTGGCGACGGCCCGGTACTCGAACTTCCTGAAGGCTTCGCTGCCGCCGTTCTGGCCGACGACCGACCCGGAAGTGGCCCGCGCGGCGCTGCGCAGGCTCGATGCCGCTGCCCCGGCATAAGGCACGAATCGGCACGGGGCTACGGTGAAGTGAATGACAGCACAAAGGAGCGCCGTGTCTCAGGACTCGCCTCGCGCGAAATCGCGCACGGTCAGTGTCGACGACATCGGGGTGCGCCGCCAGCTCGCCGACGGGAGCGAGGAGTCGGTCACCTGGGCGGAGCTGTCCGCCGTGGTGGTCAGGGTGATCCCCGAAGGCCCGTGGAACGAGGATGTGTTCCTGATGCTGGCCGGCGCCGACGGCCACGGCACGGCGGTGCCGAGCGGTGACCCGGCCGCGGATGCCCTCATCGAGCGCCTACAGACTCTGCCCGGTTTCGACAACGACAAGTTCGTCGAGGCGATGACCACCGACGCCGACAAGGCGTACGTCGTCTGGAAGTCCGAGTCCAACTAGCCCGCCCGGCTGTCGAACTCACCGTCGCGAGCGTCGGACTCGCGGTTCCCGACGTCGGACTCGCGCGTGCGCCCGCGAGTCGTACGTTCAGGACGGCGAGTTCTGCGTTCGGTCAGGCTGTCGGGAACTCTTCGGTCACCGGGATGCCCTTCTTCAAGGTGCGGCTGACGGTGCAGAGCTTGTCGATCGCCCGGTCGACGGCTTCCGCGAGCGCCTTCCGGTCGTCCTCGGCCAGGCTCGACACGTCCACGTCGAACTTCACGTGCACCGCGTCCAGCTCCGAAGCGCCCTCACGCCGGTCCGCGGACACCTCGACCCGGAACTTCGAGTCGTCGCCGATCCGCCGCGTGATCAGGTGCTCCGCGGTCACCGCCGAGCAGCCCGCCGCGGCGACCTGCAGCAGTTCCGCGGGCGAGAACGCGCCCTCGGCGCCCTTGCGCCCCAGCCGAACCTCGGCACCCCGCTCGTTGCGGCCGACGAACTCGTGCTCCCCGACCCGTTGCACCTCGAGACCCATGGCTACTCCCTTCCACCGGCGCCAACCGCGCACCGGGACCTGATGTTCCCGGCTACCGGTACTGCGCGAGGACGGTCACGGTGCCGGGCTCGACCTCGGTGAACCCCGCGTCCCGCACCGCCACCACCTGCCGGGAACGCCATGCCCCCTCCGGATCGTCACCGGGATGCAGCTGCTTCCACCGCGCCACGCTCGGCGTCCGGACGGCGCACGCGTACCCGCGCTCGCCCCAGGCCGCCAGCTCCGGTGCGTCCAGCAGCGAAGCGAGGATCATCGTGCCGTGCCCGACCTGTGCCGCGGCCTTGCCGACGGTCATCGGGACCTCCGGATTCAGCAGCAGCAACGGCAGCTCGCCCGGATCCGGCGGCGGCTCGTCGGGCGGCAGGTCACTGCCCTGGATCTGCAACCGGGCGATCTCCTTCGGCACATCGACCACGCGGCCGGGCACGAGAGCACGCACCTCGGCACCGGCGACGGTCACCGTGACGCCCGGAAACTCTTGTGCCACTTGCCAATGCGTGCCCCGCGCGCGGCGCGCGACCTTGCGGATGTGGCTGGACGCCCAGTCCCGCACCTCGTCGTGCCATTCGCCGCCCGGCTGCGCGCGCTCGTCCAGGCACACGGCCAGCGCCGCGCTCGCCGCCGCCTCCAGCAGGGCGGTGCGGCCGGGCGGGGTGGCCTTCTCCATACGCAAGATCACCGGCATCGCACGGACTTCTTCCGGCGACGCCTCCGGCAGCGCGGTTTCCTCGGCGGGCAGGCCGAGCCAGTACGCGTAGCGCGCAGCGAGCGGTTCGAGGATGCTCATGGCCGGGCGAGCTCGAGCCCGTCAGCCGCGTCGGCGGCCTCGACCTCGGCGCGGGTCACGCCGAGCACGAACAGCACGGCGTCCAGGTACGGGTGCGACAGCGCGGTGTCGGCGACCTCGCGCAGCGCGGGCTTCGCATTGAACGCGATGCCCATCCCCGCCGCGCGCAGCATGTCGATGTCGTTCGCCCCGTCGCCGACGGCCACGCACTGCGCGAGCGGGATGCCGTAGTCCCCGGCGAACCGCCGCAGCGCGGTCGCTTTGCCTTCGCGGTCGATGATGTCGCCGACCACGCGGCCGGTGAGCGCGCCGTCGGCGAGCTCCAGCTCGTTCGCGGCGGCGAAGTCCAGGCCGAGATCGTCGACGATCCGGTCGATGATGCGCGTGAACCCGCCGGACACGACTCCGCACCGGAAGCCGAGGCGCTTGAGCGTGCGCACCGTGGTCCGCGCGCCGGGGGTGAGGGTGATCGCGTCCGCGACCTCGTCGAGCACCGACTCCGGCAGCCCCGCGAGCAGGGCGACGCGGCGTTCGAGCGACGCGGTGAAGTTCAGCTCGCCGCGCATCGCGGCTTCGGTGATCTCACGGACTTCCTGCTCGACGCCGACGTGCGCGGCGAGCATCTCGATGACCTCGCCCTGCACCAGCGTCGAGTCCACGTCGAACACGATCAGCCGCTTCGCCCGCCGCGCCAGCCCCGCCCGCTCGATGGCGATGTCCAGGCCACCACTGGACGCGACGTCCGCCAGCACCGAGCGAAGCTCCACATCGGACTGTTCGGTGTCGTTCGGCACGGACAGGCGCACTTCGAGGCCGGTGACCGGATAGTCGGCGATCCGGCGGATGGCGTCGATGTTCGCGCCGAGCGCGGCCAGCCGCCGCGCCACGTCGGTGAACGCCCGCGCGGTCAGCGGGCGGCCGAGGATCACGGCGACATGCGTCGAGCCCTGGCGGCCCGGCGCGAACGGGTCCTTGCCGATGGCCGAACCGATGCGCACGTCCACGGTCATCCGCACCGTCGCCATCGCCTGCTCGACGGCCTCCTGCAGGCCCTCGGGATCGTTCTCCACGCCGACCAGCACGCCGAGCACCAGCTGCCCGCGGATCACGACCTGCTCGACGTCCAGCAGGTCGACACCGTGCCGGGTCAGCGCCGCGAACAGGACGGAGGTGACGCCGGGCTTGTCGGGGCCCGTGGTCGTGATCAGGACCGGGGTCAGCTCGTTCACTGTGTTCGTTACCTCCACGGAAAAGCATCCCGGACAGACGCGTGGCCCGGCACGTGATCTCCCACGCACCGGGCCGACGACGTCAGGTTCTCTCAGTCACTGCTCCGAAGCGTTGTCCTTGCGGTGGGACCCGGGGATGACTCCCTCGGTGATCGCCTGGGACGGCGCCTTGTGCCCGTTCTCCAGCTTCGGCTTGCCGGTGAAGGTGATCTCGCCTTCGGTGTGCAGCCGCTCCACCATGTGCGGGTAGTGCAGCTCGAACGCCGGGCGCTCGGAGCGGATCCGGGGCAGCTCGGTGAAGTTGTGCCGCGGCGGCGGGCAGCTGGTGGCCCATTCGAGCGAGTTGCCGTAGCCCCACGGGTCGTCGACCGTGACCAGCTCACCGTAGCGGTAGCTCTTGAACACGTTGTAGATGAACGGCAGCGTGGACGCGCCGAGGATGTACGCGCCGATCGTGGAGATCGTGTTCAGCGTGGTGAACCCGTCCGTGGGCAGGTAGTCGGCGTACCGACGGGGCATGCCCTCCGCGCCGAGCCAGTGCTGCACCAGGAACGTGGTGTGGAAGCCGATGAACGTGGTCCAGAAGTGGAGCTTGCCCAGCTTCTCGTCCATCATCCGGCCGGTGATCTTCGGGAACCAGAAGTAGATCCCGGCGAACGTCGCGAACACGATCGTGCCGTAGAGCACGTAGTGGAAGTGCGCCACCACGAAGTAGCTGTCCGACACGTGGAAGTCGATCGCCGGCGCGGCCAGCAGGATGCCGGTCAGACCGCCGAAGAGGAACGTGACCAGGAAGCCGATCGAAAAGATCATCGGCGTCTCGAAGGTCAGGTGCCCCTTCCACATCGTGCCGATCCAGTTGAAGAACTTGACACCGGTCGGCACCGCGATCAGGAACGTCATGAAGGAGAAGAACGGCAGCAGCACCGCGCCGGTGGCGTACATGTGGTGCGCCCACACCGCGACCGACAGCGCCGCGATGCCCAGCGTCGCCCAGATCAGGCCCTTGTAGCCGAACACCGGCTTGCGGGAGAAGACCGGGAAGATCTCCGACACGATGCCGAAGAACGGCAGCGCGACGATGTACACCTCGGGATGGCCGAAGAACCAGAACAGGTGCTGCCACAGGATCACCCCGCCGTTGGCGGGATCGAACACGTGCGCCCCGATGTGCCGGTCGGCGATCAGGCCCATCAGCGCCGCGGTCAGGATCGGGAACGCGAGCAGGATCAGGATCGACGTGACCAGGATGTTCCAGGTGAAGATCGGCATCCGGTACATCGTCATGCCGGGCGCGCGCAGGCAGACGATCGTGGTGATCATGTTGACCGCGCCGAGGATCGTGCCGAGACCGGACACCACCAGGCCGGCGAGCCACATGTCGGCGCCGACGCCGGGTGAGTGGATCGCGTCCGACAGCGGGGTGTAGGCGAACCAGCCGAAGTCGGCGGCGCCACCCGGGGTGAGGAAGCCGGACACCACGATGATGCCGCCGAACAGGTACAGCCAGTACGAGAACGCGTTGAGCCGCGGGAACGCCACGTCGGGCGAGCCGATCTGCAGCGGCATGATGAAGTTCGCGAACCCGAACAGGATCGGGGTCGCGTACAGCAGCAGCATGATCGTGCCGTGCATGGTGAACAGCTGGTTGTACTGCTCGTTCGACAGGAACTGCTGTCCCGGCCGCGCCAGCTCCGTGCGGATCAGCATCGCCATCGCGCCGCCCACCATGAAGAAGGCGAACGACGTGACGAGGTACATGATGCCGATCTGCTTGTGGTCCGTCGTGCGGAACAACCGCAGCAGGAACGAACCCTTCACCGTCTCGCGCGCCGGATACGGCCGCGTAGCGATCGGCTGCGGGGCTACGGCTGTCACTCCTGCCTCCAAGAACCTCGGTATCTGCCTGCGGCCGCCGCGGCAGCCGATCGGATCGTATCCCTCGCGTCCGACAGCACTGCGCACCGGCTGGGAAGATCACGCGATGGTAGACGCGTTCGTGCGGACGGCTCTTGACACGGCGGTCGCCGTCGGCCGGCGGCTCGGGCTGGCGACCGAGGCGCCGGAAGTACTCGCGGAACGGTCGAACGTGCTGGTCAGACTGGGTTCAGTGGTCGCGCGCGTGCCGGCGACGACGCGGCTGCTGCGCCCGGGCGTCGAGGCGTGGATGGCCCGTGACGTCGCATTGTCGGCGTTCCTGGCGGAGCGGGACGCACCGGTCATTCCGCCGTACGAAGACCCCGGACCGCACTTCGCGAACAATCTTCCGGTGACACTGTGGCATTTCACACGTCACGACCCCGGGCATGTCTTCGCACCCGCGGAAGCCGGCGGTCTGCTGGCCACGCTGCACGCGGCGCTGCGAGAGTTTCCCGGCGATCTGGGTGAGGCCGGTCCGGTCGGGGATCTGCGGCGAGCGCTGGATTTCGTCGACGACGAGCGGATGCACGAGGCGGCCGCGCGGGTGGTGGCGGGGCTGCCGGAGCTGCCCGTCCAGCCGTTGCACGGCGACGCCCATGTGCGAAATCTGATGCTGAGCGAGCACGGCCCGCGGTGGTTCGACTTCGAGGACACCTGGCGCGGCCCGATCGCGTGGGATCTCGCTTGCCTCGTCCCGGCCGCGCGGGCGGCCTATCCCGGCGACGTCGAGGGGGTCGACGCGTACCTCCGGCTGCGCGAGGTGTTCGGCGTCTGCTGGCGGTTCGTCAAGGCCGCGCGGTTCCCCGGCCTGCGTCGCGAGGCGGAGGCGGCCGTGGACGCCTTCCTTACAGCCAGCCGAGAATCGCCTCGGTGAGGGCGGCCGGGGCGTCGAGCGCGGTGAGGTGACCGGCGCCGGCGAGGACCACCAGCTCCGCCTTCGGCAGCACGTCCGCCATCGCCCGGGCGTCTTCCGGCGGGGTCAGCCGGTCCTCGTCGCCGACCACGACGAGCGCCGGGACATCGGCGGCTGCGAGCACATCCATCGAATCCGGCCGGGCCGCCATCGCTCGCGCGGCCCACGCGACACCGGACGGCCGCTGTGACTCGATCAGGTCGCGCACGGTCTCCACGACGTCGGGCCGCCCGGTGCGGGTCCGCTCGGCCAGCAGGTTCGGCAGCATCTCCTCGAAGAGCCAGCCGAGGCTGTCCTCGGACTCGGCGCGGGTCGCGACGCGTTCGCGGTTCGCCACGATTTCGGGCGCGTCCGCGCTCGCCCTGGTGTCCATCAGCACCAGCCCGCCGACGCGTTCCGGCGCCAGCCGCAGCACCGCCATCGTCAGGTAACCGCCCATCGAGCAACCGCCGAGCACGACCTGGTCCAGTTCGAGTTTGTCCAGCAGCGCGACGACATCGCGCGCGGCGTCGTCGAGGCTGGGCGCGCGATCGGTCCCCGGCAGCGGGCTGCGACCCAGGCCCCGCTGATCCGGCGTGATCAGCCGGACGTGCGCGGCGAGGGGCTCGCGGACCGGGTTCCACAGCCGGGCGTCGACCGGGAACGCGTGGAGCAGAACGAGCGGCAGATCGGCCATAGTGCCCTATTGTGTCGGACCGTCGCGCTAGCGTCGTGGGGTGACCGTCGAGTTCCCCGACATCCGCACCGAGCGGCTCCTGTTGCGCCGGCTGACCGAAGCCGACCGCGAGACGGTGGTCCGGATCCAGAGCGATCCGCGCACGAACAAGTACAACCCGGACCTGCCGGACGTCGAGCAGAGCAACGCCAAGTTCGACTCGTGGCTGCGAGACTGGCGCGTCGACGGGTTCTGCTACGTGCTGGTCGACGACCTGGCCGGCGACGACACGCTCGGCATCGGCGGGCTGCAGCTGCGGCGGTTCAACGGCGAGGACATCGTCAACCTGTACTACAGGTTCCTGCCCGAGGCTTGGGGCAAGGGCTACGCGACGGAGATGGCGACGGCGGTGATCGCGTGGGCCGACCGGGAAGTACCGGAGTATCCGGTGCAGATCAGCGTGAACGTGACCAACCAGCCGTCGCTCAACGTGGCCAAGCGGCTGGGTTTCCGGACCTATCTCGAGACCATCTACGAAGGCGCGCTCACCCGCCACTTCCGCCGGGACTAGAGAATGTTCAGCGACGGAGGAAGTCGAGCAGGGCGGTGTTGACCTCTTCCCAGTGGGTCCAGGCGATGTTGTGCGGGCCGCCCTTCACCGTCACCAGCTCGAGGTCCTTGATGAGCGCGGGCAGGCGCGCCGCGGTGACCTCGTACGGGAGGATCCGGTCGGCGTCGCCGTGCACCAGCAGGACGGGCACGTCGATCTTCGGCAGGTCCTCGCGGAAATCGGTGAGCCAGGTGTCGACGCAGGCGTAGGCGGCGTAGGCGGACGCGCCGACCGCGACGTTGAAGCTGTTCTGCCAGGCCTGGTCGCTGATGCGGGTGCCCCGGTAGGTGTCGACGTTGTAGAAGTTGTCGAGGAAGTCCTTGAAGTAGGCCGGCCGGTCCTTCAGCACCGCGGCCTTGATCCCGTCGAACACCGACCGGTCCACGCCCTCGGGGTTGTCGTCGGTCTTGAGCAGGAACGGCGGGATCGCGCCCATCAGCACGGCCTTGCGCACCCGGGCCGAGCCGTACGTGCCGAGGTAACGGGTCACCTCCCCGGTGCCCATCGAGAACCCGACCAGCACGACGTCCTCCAGCTGCAGGCGCTCCAGCAGCGCGTTGAGGTCGGCGGCGAACGTGTCGTAGTCGTAGCCGATGGTGGGCTGGCTGGACTGTCCGAACCCTCTGCGGTCGTAGGTGATGACGCGGTGACCGGCCTCGAGCAGGACGCGTTCCTGCTTCTCCCACGAATGCCCGTTCAGGGGGTAGCCGTGGATCAGGACGACGGGCTGCCCGCTGCCGTGGTCCTCGTAGTAGATCTCGATGGCTTCGGAGTTCTGCTGGCCGACGGTGATCTTCGACATGATGGGTTTCCTTTCCCGGTAACGACCTTCACGGCGTCCAGAGTGGCCCGAGGGCCGACCGGGGAATACCCGAAAACGTGATTGCCCACCAACGGCGTAGTCAGCGGCGGCGTGTCGGGCCGCGGCGGGCGCGGGCCTGCCAGCACGGGCGATGCCAGTGCCGCCGGTCGGCGACGGAACCGGTCTCGTCCGCGGGCCAGGCGACGACATGCGCCACGCCGGCGGGGATTTCGTGATCGCAGCCCGGACAGCGGTAGACCTTCGTCGCCTGGGAACCCGGCACCGTGCGGACGAGCCACTCGCCGTCCGGCGCCGATTCCGCGCGCGCCCAGCCCGTGGCCGCCCCGAGTTCGACGCGGCGGCCACGGTCGGGTCGGTTGCGGCGAGGCACGCCGACCAAGTTACCGGGGGGCGACTTTCCGGAAGGTGAGCGCGACGAAGAACGCCAGCGACGCGATCACGACGGAGGCGATGGACGCCGTGGTCATCCCGTGCACCAGCACCTGGTGCGGCGAGCCGGTCGCGTGCCGGGTGGCGGTGCCGAAGATCGTGACGAGGATCGCGAGCCCGAGCGTCGCCCCGACCTGCTGCATCGTCTGCAGCACGCCACCGGCGGCACCCGCGTCGCGCGGCGGCACGGTCGACATGATGATCACGTTCAGCGGCGAGAACGCGAGCCCCATACCCAAACCCATCAGCACCAGCGGCACGAACAGCAGCGGGAAGTAACTACTGTCGACCGACAGCTGGGTGAGCAGCGCGAGACCAGCGGCCATCAGAGCGGTGCCGGTCAGCGTCAGCGGCTTCGGCCCGAACCGCGGCAGCAGCCGCGGGATCAGCCGGCTCGTGCCGAACACGAGCAGCGCCATCGGCAGGAACGCGAACCCGGTCGCCAGCGCGCCGAAGCCGCGCACTTCCTGCAGGTACTGGCTGAGGAAGAAGAACATCGACATGCCAGCCATCGGCCCGAGGCAGAAGTTCACGTACGCCGCCGCGCGGTTGCGCTCGGCGAACAGGCGCAGCGGCAGCAACGGCTGTTCGGCGCGGATCTCGATCGCGAGGAACGCCCCGATCAGGCCGATCCCGAGGAACAGCGAAATCAGCGTGTAGCTGTCGCCCCAGCCGTTGCTCGCGGCACGGATGAAGCCATACACGATGGCCGCGATGCCACCGGTCGCGGTGATGGCGCCGGGCAGGTCGAGCTTGGCCGGGTGCCGTTCGGGCTCCTGGAGATAGCGGGTGGCGAAGATGACCGCGGCGATGCCGAACGGCACGTTGATGAACAGCACCGACCGCCAGGACAGCCATTCGGTGAGCAGGCCGCCGAGGATCAGTCCGACCGCGAAGCCCGCGCTGGACATCCCGGAGAACAGGGCGAGCGCGCGCAGTCGTGCCTTCGGCTCGGTGAACGTGGTGGTGAGCAGGGCGAGCGTGCTGGGTCCCGCGGCCGCGGCGCCCAGGCCCTGCGCGACGCGGGCGATCAGCAGCCACTCCGCGGAGGTGGCGAAGCCGCCGACGAGTGAGGCGAGGGTGAACAGGGCGAGGCCGCCGATGAAGACGCGGCGGCGGCCGAACAGGTCACCCACGCGGCCGCCGAGCAGCAGCAGACCGCCGAAGACGAGGGTGTAGATGTTGATCACCCAGGACAGCGAGGTGGCGCTGAAGTGCAGGTCGGACTGGATGCGCGGGAGCGCCACGTTCATCACCGTGGCATCCAGGACGATCATCAGCTGGCAGGCGAGCAGGGTGGCGAGGACGATGCCGGGCCGGTTCGGCCGGACTCTCGTCCCGGTGAGCGCCGGAGCGTTCGTGGACAGCGTTCTCTCAGACAAGAAAGGCTCCATTGGATGCGCGAAAGCAAGCGGACACACTCTCCGCTTCTATGCAGCTATCATATGGAGGAAGTCTCCGGTTGCGCAAGTCTATCCGGAGATTGCGTCCGCTTCCAGAAGGAGTGCCGGTGGGATCAACGGCGACACCACGGCCCATGCGTGCCGACGCACGCCGCAACTACGAACGGATCGTCAACGTCGCACGGGAAGCCTTCACCGAGCACGGCCCCGAAGCGCCGCTCGACGACATCGCCCGCCGCGCCTGCGTGGGCCCGGGCACGCTCTACCGGCATTTTCCCAACCGCGAGGCGCTCATCGAAGCTGTCTACCGGGCGGACGTCGAGAAGCTGACGGAGCGGGCGGCGGAACTGGCGGAGTCGCACTCCCCCGGCGACGCCCTGGCGGAGTGGGTGCGCGAACACGTCGGGTTCGTCGTGCAGAACCACGGGCTCGCGGCGACGCTCAAGGCGGCGATGGACCGCGACTCGCAGACGTTCGCGCTGTGCAAGACCATGCTCTACGACGCGGCCGAGAACATGGTCGTGGCGGCGCAGGACGTCGGCGCCATCCGCGATGACATCAAGCCGCGGGACCTGCTGTTGATGGCGCACGGCATCGGCTCCGCGTCGCAGAACTCACCCGACGCGGCCCCGCGGCTGGTGGAAGTGATGCTCGACGGGTTGCGGCGTCAGGAGCCGTAGGCGATCGCGAGCGGGACCAACTGTTCCGCCGTGGTGAGCGAGCCGTGCTGGCCGATCAGGGACGACTCGATCGGCTCGGCCGTGCGGCGCACCATGCCGAACCGGTCGCGTGCGGCGACGACGAGATCGCCGATCCGCGGGCGCACCCGGTCGCTGACCCGGTGTCCGAACCACCCCGCGTCGATCGCCTCGTCGCGGGTGGCGACCCACGCCCGGTCCCCGAGTTCGGACCGCCACACGGCGAGCACGTCGTCCATCGCGCCGTTGTCCGCGTAGACATGCCGCGCCCGTGCTTCGCCCGCGATCACGCGCACTCCTTCGAGCAGCCACGGCGTCGCGTCGAGATCCACGGTCGACTCGTCGAGGGCGATCATGCCGTGATCGGCGACCACGGTGAGCATCCGGCCCGCCGGCAGACTGTCCACAATAGACTCGACGAGCCGGTCGACGTGCTTGAGCTGATGACGCCACGCCGGTGATCCCGGGCCGTAAACGTGGCCGAGCATGTCGAGCTGGCTGTGGTAGCCGTAGCAGAAGCTGCGGGGTTTCTGAAGAATTTGGACAATCGACGCGGCGAGGTCGCCGAGCGCGAACACCCCGACGTACCGGCCGCCGCGTTGCACGGCTTCGGTCAGCGCGGATTTGGCGAACTGCGCGTCGGACACCACGGCCGAGTCCACTCCGGCGGCTGCCGCCCTGGCGAATGTCGTCGGCAGCGGCTGCGCGTCCTCCGGCGGCAATTGTTCACGCAGATCCGGCCCGCCCGGATGCCCGGCCCACCGCAATGCGTTCAGCACCCCGACGCCAGGAACCTCGAAGGTGTACCCGGTCATCCCATGCTCACCGGACGTCACCCCGGTGCCGATCGCCGCAAGCCCGGCAACAGTGGTCGCGGGATAGCCGACCTGCAACGGACTACGGGACATCGCCGCGAGCACCGGCGCGTCCTCGGCAAACTGTTCGAGCAGCTCCCAGCCGAGGCCGTCGATCAGCAACACGCAGGCGCTGGTGATCGGGGGCAGCCGGAGGGTGTCGGCGTACCCGGGGACGTCGAGCGCGGCGAGGACGGACGGCACCACCTGGGCCAGATGGGGCTGGCTTTGCGGGCTTGGCAGATCCACGAACACAGCTTGGCAGGGACTACCCCACATCCGCACTCCCGGCCGATAATGTTCGTATGCCGACTTACGCCTTCCGGTGCCGCGAGTGCACCGAAACCTTCGAGGTCAACCGGCCCATGAGCGAGTCCAGCGCACCCGCCACCTGCCCCGAAGGCCATGCCGACACGGTGAAGCTCCTCACGACAGTGGCCCTGACCGGCTCCGTCGGCGCCCCCATGGGTGGTGGCGGCGGCGGTGGTGGAGGTTGCTGTGGCGGTGCTTGTGGATGTGGGAACTAGCGACGCCGGGAGGCGTAAGGCCGTAAGGCCATGGGCCGAGTTGGGTGGTCATCCCGTCGCCTGACACAGGAACGATCACTTTTCGTCAGGGCCGCAACCTTCCTGCCCGGCTTGCGCCCGAGAACACAAAGCTTGCGGCCCTGAGGAAAAGTGATACTCGAAACCGCAGGCGACGGGATGACCACCCAACTCAACCACCCACTCAAGGTGAGATCCCTTTGGGCTTGAGTCATCCTGGAGCCTGCCCGTCCGGCGAGGACATCTTTTTCTTTCCCCTCGCTCCGCGAGGGGTCCCGGCGCTTCGCGCCGGGTGGCTGTGATGGCCCACCCCGATCGCCGATCGTCTAACGGTTGGCACGCCGTATCAAGGGCGCCTTCGGCGTCGCTTCGCGATGACCGCTGGCGCGGTCACCCTTGACACGACCCGCCAACCGCTAGGGCGGCTTTCTATCGGGGTTGCGGGGGATATGGATGGGCTGGGTTGGTGGTTACGTTCCGTAGCCAGGCTCGTCTGCCGAGGGGCGGGTGCGGACTGCGCGGGCGTGTTTGCCCGCTGCGTCGGTGAATTTGCTCGTGGTGCGCGTGAGTTTGCGTGCTGCGCGGTGGGGCCGTGTCCTAGGCCTCGCCGAAGTTTTCCTCGACTAGCTTCCGGACGACGTCGAGGGCTTGTGTGGCCTGTGCGCCACGTGCGCGCACCTCGATCCGGTCGCCTTTGCGGGCGCCTAGCGACATCAGGGCTAGGACGCTGTGGGCATCGGCCTCCTGCTCGCCGAGTGCCACGCTGACATCCGCTTCGACGCCTACCAGTGCACGAGCCATCACTGCGGCCGGGCGTGCGTGTAGGCCAACTTCGTTGTGCAGCACCAATTCTACGCGATCCACGTCCGCTCCCCTGGTCGCTGTGGGAGCTGCCAGGTCCGGCGCACCGGCGGCGGCCGCGGCGGCGAGGACATCGGCACGGCTCGCCCCGCCCTGGGCGGCGACGGCGGCCGCGACCGTGCCTTCGACGAAGGGGGCGTCCGCGACGACAGCGGCTTCGGGATCGGGCAGCGACTCGACCGCCAGCTCGGCAGTCATCTGCGCGCTGCCCAGGTCATACAACAGCACGACGCCATCACCGCGATCAGCACGCTGGACCGCCGCCACGACCCGGTCGTAGTCCGTGCCGATCGTGCCCTCGGGCAGGCCACCCGCGGGCACGATCAGCACATCGGGCGCCATCTGCTCGGCGACCTCCGCGAGTCCTTCGGCCAGTTTTCCACTGTGGGACACCAGAACCAGTCCGACGGTCACCGCGCCGCCCTCGCGAACGAGCCGAGCAGCAGGGCCGTGGACCGGGCACCGGGATCGAGATGACCGGCGCTCCGTTCACCAAGGTACGACGCCCGACCCTTGCGCGCCACCAAATCTACAGTGGACTCAGCACCCTTGGCAGCGGCATCCGCGGCCGCGCTCAGCACAGCCGCGATGTCCGCACCTTCGGTGCCGGCCGCTTGTTCGGCGGCGGCCACCGCGGGGATCAGCGCGTCGACCATCGTCTTGTCACCCTCGACGGCCTTGCCGCGCGCCTGCACACCTTCCAGCGCGGCCCGCAGCCCGGCGACAACCGCGGCAGTGTCCAATTCGGACCCGACAGCCGTCGAAGCGCGCAGGAAAGCCGTTCCATACAACGGACCGGCGGCACCGCCGACCTTCGAGATCAGGGTGGTCGCGGCCAGTTTCAGCACGGCACCCGGCGTCTCCGGCACCGCAGTGTCCAAAGCGGACACTATGGCGGTGAATCCCCGGTTCATGTTCTCGCCATGGTCGCCGTCCCCGATCGCGCGATCGAGTTCGATCAGCTCGACGCGGTGCTCGGCGACCACGGCAGCGGCGGCACGCAACGCATCCGCGACCCCGCTCGCGGTGCAACTCATCTCAGGCCCTCCAGCGCAGTCCGGCGGTCTTCACCGGAGCATCCCACAAGTCCACCATCTCATCGTCCACTTTGAGCAGTGTGATGCTGATTCCCTGCATTTCCAGGCTGGTGATGTACGGCCCGACGAGCCGCCGTTCGACCGTGATGCCCCGCTCGGCGAGCAGGCGTTCGGCGATCCCGTGCGCAAGATACAGCTCGACCAGCGGAGTACCGCCCATCGAGTTCGTGAACAACACCACCCGATCGCCCGCACCGTAGGGTAGGTCCTCGACAACCGCGTTGATCATGCGCTCGACCAGCGCGTCGGCCGGTTCGAGCTTGATGCGCTCACGGCCGGGCTCGCCGTGAATACCGATACCGAACTCGATCTCGTCGTCCGCGAGGTCGAAGCTGGGCTCCCCCACGTGCGGCACGGTCGGCGCGGTGAGTGCCACCCCGATCGAGCGAACCTGCCCGATCACCTTGCGCGCCAACGCTTCCACGGCGTCCAGCGAGTCCCCGCGGGCGGCGGCCGCGCCGGTGATCTTCTCCAGCAGGATCGTCCCGCCGACACCCCGGCGACCGGCGGTGAAGGTCGAGTCGGCGACCGCGACGTCGTCGTCGATCACGACGCTGCGCACGTCGAGCCCTTCGGCCGCGGCGAGTTCGGCGGCGGTTTCGAAGTTCAGCACGTCGCCGGTGTAGTTCTTCACGATCAGCAGCGCACCCGCCTCGCCGGTGGTGGCCGAGACCGCGGCCTGGATCGCGTCCGGTGTGGGCGAGGTGAACACCGCGCCCGGCGCGGCCGCGTCGAGCATGCCCTCACCGACGAAACCGCCGTGCATCGGCTCGTGGCCGGAGCCGCCACCCGAGATGAGCGCGACCTTCCCGGCGACGGGCGCGTCGGCCCGGATCACCACATTCGGTTCGTACTGGACACGCACGAGGTCGGCGTGGGCGGCAACGAAACCCCGCAACGACTCGGTGACCACATCGGCCGGATCATTGATGATCTTTTTCATTGGCCCGCCTCCGTTGGCTTCGATCTCCGGTACTCTGTCTACCTTCGATCCTGCCCGCCCGCTAGGCGCCCGGCAGCGCGGGAAGCAGGCCCTTCACGACCGTCGCGGCCTTGCCACAGGCGTCGTCATTGCCCGCGTCGTCGTGAAAGTTGTCGTACTTGAACGACACCACCTCGCCCTTACCGTCCCCCGTCGCGCGGTGTAGCCAGTCGATTGTGCACTGTCGCCCGGCGCCGGTCTCCAGCTTCTGGTAGCCGGTGACGCCGCCGCCCAGATCCACCGGCGCCGCCCCGTCGCGGGCGTCCGGCACAAGCCGGATGTCGTAGTCCAGATACGCGGTCGCGAGGCCACCCGACCACGTGCACCCGTGCAGCCCGTAGACCGACGACTTCGAGCCACGGCCGAGCACGTTCGTGACGAGACCCTCGTCGACGATCGCGCAGAAGTCGACGGCGACGAGCGACCCCGACGGCTGGGGCAGCTTGGCGGGGTTGTCGTGCAGGCGTTGCACGACAACCTGCAGCCCGCTTTGCGCGGCGCGGCAAGGATCTCCGCCGTCGTAGCCGACGCGAACCGAGATGCCGTAGCCCGGCGTGTAGGAGGTGACGGCGGTGGCGGTGCACGAGTTGCCGTCCGGACCGTTGACGAGCAACGGCAGTCCGCCGACCGCGCCGGGAGTGCTGCCGTTGGTGAGCGTGATGTCGTCGAACTGCAGGTGCAGCGACAGGTCCTTACCCCCGGCGTCCGTGAGATCGACGGAGCACTCACCGAGCGCGGACGGGTCCTGCGAGCCTGCCCGGACCGTGCCGAGATCGGCCAGCGCCTGCGAGCCGAGCAGCGCGCACGGGTCGATGGTGCGCAGCGTGGCGAAGGAGACGGCTTCGTCGGTGATCGGACCGTCCGCCGCGGCGGACGCGGTCACCGTGGTCCGCGGGAAGTTCTGCCTGCCGAGATCCGGCCCGCAGGCCGTGCCCGTCGACACGATCAGCAGCGCGGCCAGGACCAGCACGAAACGAGGCCGGGCGGACCGGGCAGGAGAACGCACGCCTGCACCGTAACCGCACCGGCCTCGCCGAGTACGCCGAACCGTGTTATTCGGCGGGGGGCTCTTCCTCCGGCACCCGGATCGGGCGAACGAGCGCCCACAACACGAACAGCGCGGTGAAGATGAGCATGCCGATGCCGGCCCACAGGTTGATGTTGACACCCGCGGCCTTCGTGATGTCGGCGTCGTTGGTGAACGCCGCGCCCATGATCGTCAGGACGATGCCGTACACGCCCGTCAGCAGGGCGATGATCAGCCGGATGTCGAACGCGCCTGCCTTGCGCGTCCGCGGCGTTGGTTCCGTTGCCATGACGGTCGTCCTCCTAGAAGGCGATGTTCAGCACGATGGTGATGGCCAGGGCGATACCGGCCAGCAGGACCGGGTTGCGGTACCAGCCCGCGTCGTCGCCCGTCGTCGAGTGCTCGCGCGTGGACTTCGGGGTGAGCGAGTACACGAGGCCGACCAGTTCGGTCTCGGGCTTCGGCTGCGTCGCGTAGGTGACCACGACGCTGACGACGATGTCGACGACGAAGGCCGCGATGGCCGCGACGAAACTGGCGCCCTGGCCCGGCAGGCTGATCGTGCCGGTCTCGTTGAGCACGAACACCACGATCGCCGACGCGGTCCCGAACACCAGGCCCGACCATCCCGCCGCCTTGGTCATCCGCTTCCAGAACATGCCGAGGATGAACGTGGCGAACAGCGGCGCGTTGAAGAACGAGAACAGGGTCTGCAGATAGTCCATCAGGTTCGAGTAGGTCGAAGCGATGAACGCCGTGCCGATCGCGAGGATGGTGGCGATCGCGGTGACGATCCGCCCGAGGTTGAGGTAGTACCCGTCCGGCCTGTTCTTCTTGATGTAGGTCTGCCAGATGTCGTAGGTCCACACCGTGTTGAAGGAGCTCAGGTTCGCGGCCATCCCGGCCATGAACGAGGCCAGCAGACCGGCGATGGCGACGCCGAGGATGCCGTTGGGCAGCACGTCGCGCATGAGCAACAGCAGCGCGTCGTTGAAGGTCGCGCCACTGGGCGCGCTCTGCCCGTCGAGCAGGGCCTGCTTGTTCTGGCCCATCAGCTCGGTCACGGTGACCGCGGCGATCATGCCCGGGATGATCACGATGAACGGGATGAACATCTTCGGGAACGCGCCGATGATCGGGGTGCGGCGCGCGGCGGACATGCTCTTGGACGCCATCGCGCGCTGGACCTCGACGAAGTTCGTCGTCCAGTAGCCGAAGGACAGCACGAACCCGAGGCCGAAGACGAGGCCGAGCACCGAGAGGAAGTTGCTGGAGAACCCGGTCAGCTGGTTGCCGGGCCAGGAGTGCAGCTGCTCCGCACCGCCGGGGCTGCCGGTCACCTTGTCCA
This sequence comes from Amycolatopsis sp. GM8, assembly GCF_021653975.1. Taxonomy (GTDB): domain Bacteria; phylum Actinomycetota; class Actinomycetes; order Mycobacteriales; family Pseudonocardiaceae; genus Amycolatopsis_E. Next base: position 77,449 of record NZ_JAJKFK010000007.1, read on the forward strand.
TCAGGCCGCTCCAGCCGCCGACCTTGTACAGGCCGACGATGGTGAGCGGGATGAGCGCGGCGAGGATGACGAAGAACTGCAGCACCTCGTTGTAGATGGCGGCGGAGAGGCCGCCCAGCGCGGTGTAAGTGAGCACGATCGCGGCCGCGATGATGATCGAGACCCAGATCGGCCAGCCGAGCAACAGGTTGACGACGCTCGCCAGGAGGTACAGGTTCGCGCCCGCGATGAGGATCTGCGCGAGCGCGAAGCTGGCGCTGTTGACCCAGTGCGCGGCGGGCCCGAAGCGGCGGAGCATGAACTCGGGGACGCTGCGGACCTTGGAGCCGTAGTAGAACGGCATCATCACGACGCCGAGGAACAGCATCGCCGGGACGGCGCCGATCCAGAAGTAGTGCGCGGTCGGCAGGCCGTACTGCGCGCCGTTGGCCGACATGCCCATGACCTCGATCGCGCCGAGGTTCGCGGAGATGAAGGCGAGCCCGGTGACCCAGGCCGGCAGCGACCGCCCGGACAGGAAGAAGTCGAGGCTGGTCGAAACCTGCCTTCGGGCCAGGTAGCCGATGCCGAGCACCAGCACGAAGTAGAACGCGAGCAACACGTAGTCGATCGCACTCGCATCAAGTCGCAGGTTCGCTGCGGCTAGGACATGCACCGGTGCACCTCCAGGAGTCAACACCATTCAACAAGAAACACCAGGATCAACCTGACGAGCGCACATTACTACCTGGTAGTCCACCTGTGAACGCGCCCTGGGCGTCTTGACCGGGTTGAGACCGAAGTTGGTCAGAAGCCAACCGTGCGGAGGGCGCCGCGGCAACTCGAGCGGCGGTGGCGGCTCAGCGAACCCTGGAAATCCCCGGGCTTGTGGGAGACTCGGCCCGTGCCCACCGGCGATTCAGCACCGCAACTGCACACGGTCACGCCGCGGATGTTCGTCGCCGACCCCGCGGCCGCGGTCGTGTTTCTCCGTGACGTCTTCGGCGCGTCCGGCGAGTTCGATCCGGACCGGCCGGCCGAGGTCGTGATCGGCGATTCGACGGTGATGATCAGCGACGCGAGCGTGCGCGAGTTGTTCCCCGCCTTCCTCTACATCTACGTCGAGGACGCCGACGCGACGTTCAGGCGCGCGATCGACGCCGGCGCCGTCGCGCTGGAGGAACCGCTCGACACCCCGTACGGCGACCGGCGCGCGATGGTCCGCGACCCGTTCGGCAACGTTTTCCAGATCGCGAACCGGCGGTAGGCCATGGCGTACACGGTCCGGTATCTCGACGAAGGCAGCGGCGAACCGATCGTCATCCTCCCCGGCGGCATGAACGACCCCGGCGACTGGAAAGCCGTCGCCGCCCGGCTCACGGCGCGGTTCCGCGTCGTGCGCGTGCACCGCCGCCAGTACCGGACCGATCAGGACTTCGGCCGCCCGGTCACGATGGCCGACGAGGTCGAGGATGTCCTTGCGGTCACAAAGGAAATCGGCCGCCCTGTGCTCCTCGTCGGCCACTCCTCCGGCGCGGTGCTCGCGCTGGAAGCCCTGGTGGCCGCGCCGGAACGGTTCGCCGGCGCGGTTCTGTACGAGCCGCCGGTGGTCGTCGGCGAACCGCTCGGCGGCGAGGCGCTGGAGCGCGCCCGGGCCGCGGTAGCCGCCGGAAAACCTGGCAAGGCCCTCGAAATCTTCCTGCGCGACATCGTCCGGATGCCGGCGTGGCTGGCCGTACTGGCGAGGCTCGCCGTCCTGATCGTCCGGACGTTGCGCCCGCGGGTCGCGCGCCAGATCGACGACGCGGACGCCATCGACGCGCTGGGGGTGCGGCTGGACGCCTATGCGCAGCTCCAAATCCCGGCCGTGCTGCTCCGCGGCGATCGCAGCCCCGACCATCTACGTGAGCGGACCGAGGCGCTGGCACGGGTGCTGCCGCGCGTCGAGCGGGTGGTCGTGTTGCCTGGTCAGGCCCACGGCGCCAACGATCGTGCACCGGCCAAGGTCGCCCGCGTCATCGAAGACTTCGCCGGAAAACTGTTCGGATAACCGTTTTTCCGGTAACGCGGGCACGCTGACGGGCGACTTCTTCACGTCGAATCGCGTCCTTTCGTCTGCGGGAGCCAGGCATGGCCGAGATCAACAAAGGAAGATGGACAGCCGAGATCGACGGTGACTTCGTCGTGTTCCTCATCGGACCGCGGCCGAACCCGCGCCATCCCCTCGCGTGGTGGCGGGACCTGGGCGGCCGCCGCGGGATGCGGCACATGCTGCAGCGGCTCAGCGCGGATCCCGACAGCGGCCTGCTCGGCTTCACGATGGGCTATCCCGTCATCGTCCAGTACTGGCGCAGTTTCGAACATCTCGAAGCATTCGCCGCCAACACCGGCGAATCCCACGCCAACGTCGAGAAAACGTACTGGCAGCGCGCGAGCCGCAACGGGCAGGCCGCCGGCATCTGGCACGAGACGTTCCTCGTCAAGGCCGGACAGTACGAAGCCGTCTACGGCAACATGCCGACGTTCGGGCTCGGTACGGCGCGCGGTATCGAGCTGAGACGAGCCGGCCGCACGGCCCGGGAACGCCTGCGCGTCCACGCACCGGACGCCGCAGCCGAAAGTTGAGGCTCAGATACCCGACAGCCGTCGAACCTGGCGCAAATCGTAGATCATCTGCGGCGATGTTGTCCGGGTCCGGCTGCTGCACCGACAACCGCCACGCTCCGCGTGGGCGATCCCGGTCCGGTCAGCGGAGCGCGGATTCGGCGATATGCAACAGCAGGCGCTCGTTGCCGCCGATGCTCACGCGGTCCCCTACCTTGGTGTCCGCGTCACCGGGGCGTCCCGGTCGCCACTCCAGCCAGGGTTGATTCAAAAGCGCGCCGACCGACCACTCACGCTCCTCGGCGCCGTCGAGCACGAGCACCCGGTCGGGCCGGTTGCCCTCGCTGACGAAGGTGCGCCACCGGACACCGTCGTAGGGGCCGCCAAGGGTCACGATCCTCCAGAACCGGGTCCAGTCGATCGGCCACGAGGAAAGGGTCGGGCCGAGCAGGCTCGCCCACGACGGCTTGCCTCCGACCACTCGGGAGCTGTTCAAGGTGAACAGCGTCGCCCGCTTGCGACGCGGTGCGTTCCAGCCGTGCGGCAACGCGGCGGCCACGGATCGTGCGGACATCACGTAGAGCCAGTCGCCGAACCAGGCGCGGCCAATCCTCCGCCGCCACCATTCCGGCGGCGCCGCCGCAGACCCGTTCGGAGCGGCCGGGGCAGTACCGGAATGGGACGTCAGGGGCCCGGTCCAATGTGGAGTCGGGAACACGTAGTAGACCGGCAGCGGCGGCCCGGCCGGCGGGTTGACGTAGCGAGCCAGTTGGCGCGTGTCGATCTCCAGCACGTGATCGGTACCGCGCGCCTCGGTCGTCTTCAGCTCCAGCGCCAGGGACTTGCCTGGCCCGGACGCGGCCAGCCGGGGCAACTCGACCAGGACGTCCTCGCCAGAGACTGGCCACCACAACGCACCGTTGGGGAACCGGTTGGACAGATAGATGCTGGTCCAATGCTCCAGCGTCTTCTCCGGAATGGAACGCATACGACCCCCGTCACGGCTCGCGATTGACGGTGCACATGATGTCGCTACCAGGGGCTGTCAGCCAGTTCGGGCGCATACGAGGCCGATGGTGCCGTGAGGCTCAGAACAGCCGGAACTCGTCGCTTTCCGTGCCACGCAAGGCGTCGTAGTCCAGCGTCAGGCACCGGATGCCGCGGTCCTCGGCGAGTGTCCGCGCCTGCGGCTTGATCAGCTGCGCCGCGAACACGCCCTGCACCGGCGCGAGCAGCGGGTCCCGGTTGAGCAGTTCCAGGTACCGGGTCAGCTGCTCGACCCCGTCGATCTCGCCGCGGCGCTTGATCTCGACCGCGACCGTCGTGCCCGTGGCGTCGCGGCACAGGATGTCCACCGGGCCGATCGCGGTCGGATACTCGCGCCGCACCAGCGAGTAGCCGTCGCCCAGCGTCGTGATGTGCTCGGCCAGCAGCTCCTGCAGGTGCGCCTCGACGCCGTCCTTCTGCAGCCCGGGCTCGGCCCCCAGCTCGTGCTTGACCTCGTCGATCCGCTCTTCGATGCTGATCACGAGCTTCTCGCCGGCCTTGTTCTGCACCGTCCAGGTGTCGCCGTCCTCGATGAGCCAGCACGGCGGGCTCATCCAGTTCAGCGGCTTGTAGGCCCGGTCGTCCGAGTGGATCGACACCGACCCGTCGGCCTTGATGAGCAGCAGACGGGTCGCCATCGGCAGGTGGGCGGTCAGCCGACCGGCGTAGTCGACCTGGCAACGAGCGATCACGAGGCGCACCCGAGGAGGGTAGAAGACGCGTTCGGCACACTGATCGGGTGGATCCCATTCACCAGGTCAGCTCCCGCGAGGTGTATCGCAACAATTGGATGGTCGTGCGCGAGGACGGCATCCGGCGCCCCGACGGCTCCGCGGGCATCTACGGCGTCATCGACAAACCCCAGTACGCCCTGGTCATCCCGCTGGACGGCGACCGGCTGCACCTCGTCGAGCAGTACCGGTACCCGCTGGGCCTGCGCCGCTGGGAGTTCCCGCAGGGCACCGCCCCCGACCGCGCCGACGCCGAGCCGCTGGAACTCGCCGCCCGCGAGCTGCGCGAGGAAACCGGGCTCGTCGCAGGGAAAATGGAGGATCTCGGCCTGCTCGACGTCGCCGCCGGAATGTCGAGCCAGCGCGGCCGCGTCTTCCTCGCCACCGACCTGACCGAGGGCCCGCACGAGCGCGAGCACGAGGAACAGGACATGCGCACGGCCTGGTTCACCCGCGCCGAGTTCGAGCGCCTCATCCGGGCCGGAGAGATCACCGACGCCCAGTCGATCGCGGCTTACACGCTGTTGTTGCTCAGGGAACGGTGATTTCCGCAGCGATGATGGCCGAGCGTCAACTGTCGTTCAAGGAAGCCATCAACACCGCACTACGGTCCGCGCCGGCGAAACGCGGCGGAGAGCCCTTTCGATGTGTTGCCGTGCGCGGTGAATCGCGACGCTCCGAACCACGAGGCCCCACACACCTGGCTGGATCGAACGCCGGCAGGACGGCCGGTCCTGACCGTCGAGGCCTGGCTCGGTCAGCCACGTGCGGTGATCGTCCAGCCGACGTCCCGTCACCTCGGCGTGCTCCGGGGGCTGCTCCGTCCCATCGGTACGGCTGGCAATCTCGTGAACGACGCACACCTCGCGGCGATCGCCGCCGAGCATGGTGCCGATGTCACCTCGTTCGATGTGGACTTCACGCGGTTCGAGGGGCTGCGCGTAAACAGACCGGAGTGACTCACCAGTTCAGCTTGCGCTTCTCCAGGAACGCGGCCATGCCCTCGCGGGCGTCGGGTGTCTGCGAGGCGGCGGCCATCACTTCGACGGCCACCGTGTAGGCGTCCGCCTCGGGGCGGTCGAGCTGGGCGTACAGGGTGGCCTTGCCGAGCGCTTTGCTGGCCCGGCTCCCCCGGGTCGCCCGGCCGAGCAGCTCGGCGACCGACTCGTCGAGCTGCTCGTCGGGCACGACGCGGTTGACCAGACCCCAGTCGAGGGCGGTCGCAGCGTCGATGACGTCACCGGTGAGGGCGAGTTCCATCAGCCGCTTGCGCCCGATCGAGCGAGCCACGGGCACCGCCGGCGTGTGGCAAAACCAGCCGCCCTTGCCGCCGGGCAGTGCGAACCCGGCCGACTCGGCCGCGACGGCCAGGTCGCACGAGGCGACGAGTTGGCAGCCGGCCGCGGTCGCGAGCCCGTGCACCCGCGCCACGACGACCTGCGGCACGGACTCGATCGTGTGCATCAGTTCGGTGCACAACCGGAGCAGCGCGCGGACACCGTCGAGATCGCGAGCGGCGACGTCGCCGAAATCGTGGCCGGCGGAGAAAACCGGCCCGGCCCCGGCGAGCACGATGCCGGTCGCGTCGGTCGCTCCCGCCTCACGGAACGCCGCCAGCAACTCGGCGAGATGCGCCTCGGACAACGAATTCCGCCGCTCGGCGCGGTTCATCGTGATGGTGATCGTGTCGCCATCTCGCTTTACCAGGATGTGCTCGGCCATGTCCTGAGCCTAGGTCCAGCGCGCGGTCAGCAGAACCACCACAGCGGGGCGGCCATGACCACGAAGGCGAATACGAGGGCGGCGCGATGCGAACGAGCTGACACCGGTGTGCTCCAACGGAAGTCGGGGATCGGGGAGCTCGCTGCTAGATCAACACCGAGCGCGGCGAACCTAGCCGGGGAACGGCCCACCGGCAAGTGCCGCGACTCGGTGCGGATGGACGCGGCGAGCACACCATCCGTGCACCAATGGCAACTCTTATGGGGGTACTAGCAGTCCAAACAGGCGTAACGGTGACAGCCGTGCTACTCAGCGTGTGCCTAGGTTTTGCCCAGTGAACTACCCGTTCGGGTGACCGGATTGCCGCGCGCGGCGGGGATGGACGCCTCCGGCAGCGACGCGGCCCGCCGGGTGAGGGTGTCGGCGCGCCAAACCTGACCACGGCCCCGGAAGATGTCCGCGGCCAGCAGCCAGGCGGCCCGCGCCTTCTCGGGCTCCCCCGACTTCGCGTGGCCCTGCCCGAGCAGATCGAGCGCCGGTGCCGCGGCCTCGACGTTCCCGGTCGGCTTGGCCAGCTCGACCGCCTGCCTGGCGGACTCGACGGCGTCAGGGTAGCGCCGCCGGTCCAGGTTCAACTCGGCCAGCACGGTGTGCAGCCGGATTCCCGCCGAGACGTCGTGGACCAGTTCCAGCAACGCGGACGCCCGCGCGGCAATCTCGTCGGCCGGCCCGTAGCGCCCGAGGACTCGTGCGAGGTGACAGAGCTCGGCCAGGGTCGAAACCAGACCCGCGGCGTCGGAAATCTCTTCGCGCAGCCCCAGCGCTCGCTCGAAATGCTCCTGCGCGATGTCGTATCGCCTCTCCTCGGCACACAACTCGCCGAGACAATGCTCGACCTTCGCCTCCCGGTCGGCATCTCGCTGCTCGCGTGCCATCGCCAGACAGGCCTGGTAGAGCCGGGCGGCCTCGGCGCGGTCGCCTCGCTTCCGCTGCGTGGCGGCCACGTTGATCCGCACGGTCAGCACGCCCGTCGGCGCGTCCACCTCGGCCAGGATTTCCAAGGCCCGTTCGAAATTCCGCTGCGCGGCGTCCGTCTCGCCGAGCTTGAGCTGAAAGTAACCGAGATCGTTGAACGTCGTCGCCAGCGCCGGATTCCGTTGCTCGGCAAGGATTTCCGCGGTCGTGGTGAACGCGGCGACGAGCTCGGAGTAGAACCCGAACCGGTCCATGAACCGGGCCACCAGATGGGGCAGCACCCAGCCGTACTCGGCCCGTCGGGTATACACGGAATGGATAACATTGTGGAGACTCGCCCGCTCCCGCAGGTACCACGCATTCGCCTCGGTGTTACCGGCGAAGGCCACCGGCTCGACTCCGTCGACCGCGGGCGGCGGCGGTGGCGACGCGATGTGCGGGAACGCCACCCGATGCGCGTTCAGCGCCGATCCCAGGTAGAAGCTCAGCATCCTCGATGCGGCGGCGGCCTCCGCCTCGGCGAGGCCGGCGGCATAAGCCAGCACCAGATCGTGCATCCGGTACCGGTCGACGTCGCCGGCCGGCTCGACCAGGTGCGCGCGGACGAGTTCGTCGAGGCACTGACGCGTCCGCGGCACGCCGTCGCCCCCCAGCGCCGCAGCGACCTCGACGCCGAACTCCGCGCCCGGGTGCAGGCCGAGCAGCCGGAAAAGCCGGCCCGCGTCGACCGAAAGTGCTTGGTAGGAAAGGGAGAACACCGCGTTGAGGCTGCCATCGGCGCCGTCGCCGTCATTGCCGATGGCCAGCAGGGTCCCGCTGTCGCGCAGCTGCGCCACCAGTGCGGGCACGGGAACACCCGGCCGGCTCGCGATCCGCTCCGCCACCAGGGTCAGCGCGAGTGGCAAGCCCTGACACAGCTCCACGAGCACCCGCAAGGCTTCGGGTGCCTCGTCCGCGCGCTCGCCGATCCGCGCCGCGAGCAGCGAGATCCCTTGCGTGGCACCGAGTGGGCCGACGGTCAGCGATGGAATACCGTGCTGGACGGCGAGTTCGGTGAGCCGGTGCCGGCCCGTGATGACCACCGCGCACTCGCCGAACAACGGCAGCAGCGAACGCACATGCGCCGAGTTCCGCACGTTGTCGAGCACGACCAGCCTCGGCTGCTCCTCCAGGAGCGCGCGAAGTTTCTCGGCGCGACCGGCGGGGCCGATGATGTGCTCGACCGGATATCCCAGCGCGGAAAGGAAATCGTCGACGACGTCACCGGGCTCCAGCCGGCGTGCCCGGGAGAACCCGCGAAGGTCGGCGAACAGCACACCGACCGACAACCGGGCCGACGCGCGGCGTGCCCAGCGAACGGCGAGTGCGGTCTTGCCGACCCCGCCGATACCGGCGAGCATCACCACGGATCCGCGTAGTCGCCCCGCCTCGACGCCGGTGTGCTCGTCCAGCGAGCGCACCAGGTCGGCGCGGCCGGCGAAGTCGACGACATCGGGCGGCAACAACCGCGGTCCGGCGCCACGCGGCCGGACCGGCTCGGCCGGCCGCGCCGCCTCGAATCGAGACTTCAACCCGTCGTGGAAGTGCCGCAGCTCCTCCGCTTCGGCGTCCTGGCCGCGGGCGCGCAGCTTCTGGTAGCCGGCGAGGTAGCCCTCCGTTGCCTCGTGGTGCCGCGACAGCGAGTGCAAGATCCGCAGGCGACGTTTGACCAGCCGCACGTCGAAGCCGTACTGCCGGCTCACCTCACCGAGGCGCGCCAGCGCGGGCTCGAAGCGGCCGAGCGTGATCAGCTCGTCGAGCAGGAACACGTTGGCGGGCAACCATTCCTCGGCGACCACGACCCGCCGCCAGCTCTGCGCGAGGCTGCTGTCGAGGTCCATCAGCGGCTGGTCCCGCCAGAGCCCCAGTGCGTCCATGGCGAGGGCGGCCGCCTGTTCGTGCTCGCCCGCGGCACGACTGTTCTGCGCTTGGGAAAGCAGGTCACGAAAGAGGTAATAATCGATGAAACGCTCGTCGACATCCAATCGCCAGCCGCCATTCACCGTGCTCAGTCGCGCGGTGACGCCGGCGGTCTCGAGTAATCGCCGTATTCGGTGTCCGTAGGTATGGAAGGTGCTTTTCGGATTGGCGGGCGGCTGCTCGTCGTCAGTCCAGATCCAGTCGACGAGGTGGCCGAAGGAAAGGCGGCGGTTGGGCTGGACGAGCAACGCGGCGAGCGCCTGGCGCTGCCTGCCCGGGACGGGTTGCTGCACGAGTGGATTCCCGTGCGGATGCACGATCGTGCCGCCGAGAATCCCGAACTCGAATGTGGTGCGCACGGACAACACCTCCTCTGCCGGCTTCCCCAGAATGCCACCCGACGCACGGAAATGGGCGAGAATCGGAAATCTTACATTCAGCTGTCACCTCAAAAGATCGACTGTCATATTTCTGTCCACCCGGCGACCGGCCCGCGACAGCACGGCGGCACAAGCTCGGCACATGGAAACGAACCTTTTCCGCAGGGTTCTCGTCGTGGTTCCGGCCATGGCGGCGGGCGCCCGGCTGTTCGATCTGTTACCTCTCGTGGAGGCCGACTTCCGGGTGCGGGTCGTGTTCACGGTGCCCGGCACGGCGCCCGAGGTGGACCGGTACGTGGCCGAGCAAGGTGGGCTCGTCGTGCCGTGGTCGCAGGCGATCCGGCACGAATGGGAGCTGGTCCTCGCGGCGGACGACAGGCACGTCGCGCAACTGAGCGGGCCGGTCCTGATCCTCTCCGAGGCCGACGGCCGTGCCCTGTGCCTGGATCGGATGCGCGCCAGCCTGCCGTTCCGCGCGACCTACCGGGAAGCGCTCGGCGCCGACGGCCTCCTCGTCACGATGTGCTCGACCTGGTCGCGCGGCTCGGTGTTCGAGACCATGCCGGAGCTGTGCGGCGAGCTCCTCGCCGAATTACCGCCCGATCGCGGCTGTGTGGCGCTGGTGCTGCATCCCCGGGTCTGGGCCGCGTACGGACCGCGGCAGGTCCGGGCCTGGCTCTCGCCCTACCTCGACGCCGGACTGGTGCTCGTCCAAGAAGCCTGGCGGGCGACTCTGATTGCCGCCGACTGGGTGCTGGGCGATCACGGCTCCGCGACCGCGTACGCCGCGGCGGTGGGCGCACCCGTGACGATGGCGACCGGCGCCGACCAGCTCCGCTGCGGCCCGGGAGACGTACTCCGGCAGTTCGCACCCCGGCTGCAGCACGACCGAGCCTTGCTGTCGCAACGCCGGATCGCGGCGCAGCGCGCGGCACAGCTGCGGCGGGTGATCGCACCGGAAATCGGCGCCACGCCCGGCACCGCGGCCGCGCTGCGTGCCACGATGTACGAGTTGCTCGACATGCCCGAGCTCGATCGCGGCCAGGTCTGCGGCGCCCTCCGCGTGCCCGGCCCACTGGTCAGGCGCGGTCGAGCACCGCGTGCAGGAACGCTCGCGTGCGCTCATGGTCCGGTTGGGTGAAGAGCTTTTCCGGCGACGCCTCTTCGATGACCTGGCCCTGGTCGAACATCATCACCCGATCCGACACGTCCCGGGCGAACTGCATTTCGTGGGTCACGCACAGGAACGTGATGTCCGTTGTGGACGCGATCTCCTTGAGCACCTTCAGCACGCCCGCCACCAGCTCGGGGTCCAGCGCCGAGGTCACCTCGTCGAGCAGCAGCACCTCCGGCCGCATCGCGAGCGCCCGCGCGATCGCGACCCGCTGCTGCTGGCCGCCGGAAAGCTGGCTCGGGCGGGCCGTCGTCTTGTCCGTGAGCCCGACCATGTCCAGCAGGTCGACGGCGCGCGCCTCGGCCTCCCCTTTGGACAGTCCGAGCGCACGGATCGGTGCCTCGGTGATGTTCTGCAGCACGGTCATGTTGGGGAAGAGGTTGAACTGCTGGAACACCATGCCGATCCGCTTGCGCATCCGGCGCAGGTACTTTTCGTTGGCGGGCACCAGTTTGCCGCCCTTGGGCATATGCGTGAGGCACTCGCCGCCGACGTGGATCCTGCCCTCGTTGACGTGTTCGAGCGTCATCAGCAGGCGCAGGATCGTCGTCTTCCCCGAGCCGCTCGGACCGATCAGCGTGACGAACTCACCGGGCGCGACACTGAAATCCAGCTCCCGCAACACGACGTGGTCGCCGAAGCGTTTCACCACGCCATCGAACCTGATCATGCTAGAGCTGTCCGACACGGCGTTCCAACCTTCTCACCAGGATCGACGACGGGAGGCTGATCAGCAGGAACAGCAGGCCGGCCAGGGTGTAGGGCTCGATCGCCCGGAACGTGACGGCGGCCTGCTCCTTCGCCTGGTTCAGCACGTCGAGCACGCCGATCGCGAGCAGCAACGGGGTTTCCTTGAACATCGAGATCATGTAGTTGCCCAGCGCGGGCAGCACGCGTGGCACCGCCTGCGGCAGGATGATGCCCGTCCACGTCCGGCCGCGCGGCAGGCTGAGCGCGGTCGCGGCCTCCCACTGTCCTTTCGGGACTGCTTCGATCCCGGCGCGGTAGACCTCGGAAGTGTAAGTGGCGTAATGGAGTCCGAGCGCGATGACACCGGTCGTGAACGCGTTGAACCGGATGCCCACCTCGGGCAGCAGGTAGAAGATGACGAACACCTGGATCAGCAGCGGCGTACTGCGCACGAATTCGACGAGCAGGAACACCGCCTGGCTGACCACCGGAATCCGCGACCGGCGCAGCAGCGCGAACACCAGCCCCAGCACGTAAGCCACCAGCGAACCCAGCAACGTCAGCTCCACCGTGACCAGCAAACCCTGCAGCAGCAAGGGAATCGAGTCGCGGGCGTTCTCCCAGTCCCAGTTCATCTACAACCCCGCTCCCGTGGTGTCGGGCACCTTCTGGGAGACCCGCCGCCGCCGTTTCCTGACCGCCGGCTCGCGCCCGAGCCGCCTGGCACCTCTTCGCTCCAGGAACCGCATCACCACCGTGATCAGGACCGCGAGCAGCAGGTACCACACCAGCTCGACGCCGTAGATGAAGACGAGCTTGCTGCCGTACACCGGTCGCAGCAGCTCACCCTTTTCGGTGATCTCACCGGCCGAGATGAACGACAGCAGCGCGGTGCTCTTCAGCAGCTGGATGAACAGATTGTTGAACGGCGGGTACATCTCGACCACCGCCTGCGGCAGCAGCACCCGGAACATCCGCTGGAACGGCGAAAGCGACAGCGCTATCGCGCCTTCGCGCTGCGCCTTCGGCACCGACTGGACAGCGCCACGCACGATTTCCGCGCCGTACGCGCCGTGGTTGAGCCCCAGCACGATAATGCCTGCGAACAGCGGAATCAGCTTGAACCCGACCAGCGCCGGAAGCACGAAGAACAGCCAGAACAGCTGCACCACTTCCGACGTCCCGCGGAACGCCTCGACGTACACCCGGCTGACGAACCGCACCCACCGTGACGAAGAGAGCATCGCGAGGCCCGCGACGAACGACAGGACGATCGTCAGCGCGATGCCCCCGAGCGTGGCCTCGATCGTGGCGTCCAGTCCACTGAGGATGGACGAGAAAATGTACGAATAGTCGCCGGACACGGAATCAGGCAGCGCAGAGCTTGGCGGTCGTCAGATCCGGTTTGGGCAGGTTGCTCTGGTCGAACCCGAACGGCGCGGCGATCTGCAGCCACTGTCCGCTGGAATGCAGAGTCTGCAGCTGCTGGTTGAACGCGTCTCGCAGCGACGTGTCGTCCTGGCGGAATACGAACCCTCCCGCCGAGACGACCGGCTGACCGTTGTCGGTGGGCGTGAAGCCCGGCGTGACCTCGACCCCCGCGTCGGGGTTCTGCTTGGCCAGGTACTTCAGCGAGATGTCGGTCAGCGCTGCGGCGTACACCCGGCCGGTGGTCACGGCACGCAGCATGTTGTCTTGTGTGTCAAGGGTTTCGATGTCACCGTCGGACACCCCGGCGCCGGTCGCGTACCCCTTCTCGACCGCCGCGGACAGCACGGCGAGCTTCACCTTCTTCGCCGCGACGTCCTGCAGCGTCTGGACGCCCTGCGGATTTCCCTTGGGTACCAGCAAAGCCGTCAGCGCGGAGTAGTCCGGATCGGAGAACAGCGCCGCCTTGCACCGGGTCGGCGTGATGTTCATACCAGCGGCCACGACATCGAACTGCTTGGCGTTCAACGCGGGAATGAGCTGGTCGAACGGGACGACGCTGGCCTGCACGTTGTCGATACCGATCGCCTTGAAGGCGGCCCGCGCGACCTCGGGCGCCTCACCCGTCGTGTTCCCCGAGGAATCGGCGTATCCGTACGGCGCCTCGTTCGCGATCCCGATCTTGATCGTCTTGGCGTTCTTCGCCGCGGTCAGCGTGTCCCCGCTGCCGGTGCTCTGACATGCGGACAACAGCACCGGACCGCCGATCGCGGCCACTCCCACCACTGCCGAACGCCGGAAAAAGTCTCGCCTCGTCCACGTACCCTGCGCCATCGCAGCACCCCGTTCTGGTTTCGAGTTGCTACCGAACGTAGGCGGCTGGACCGATCGGGTCAAAGAGCGTTATCGGAACGAGATCATTCTCGGAGCATTCCCCGCGTCTCGCGAATGACCGTCACGATCTCGTCCATGATGCCGGTCAGCTCATAGTCCTTCGGCGTGAAAACGCGCGCGATACCCCGTTCTATCAGCAGCTTCGCGTCGGCCGGCGGAATGATCCCGCCGACGATCACCGGGATGTCCGCGGCGCCCGCCGCGCGCAGCCGGTCCACGACTTCCGGCACGACTTCCAGATGTGAACCTGACAACACCGAAAGCCCCACTACGTGCACGCCTTCCTGCACGGCGGCCGCGACGATCTGGTCCGGTGTCAGGCGAATTCCCTGGTAGATCACCTCGAACCCGGCATCGCGGGCGCGCACGGCGACCTGCTCGGCACCGTTGGAATGCCCGTCGAGCCCAGGTTTCCCGACCAGAATGCGCAACCGCTCGCCCAGTTCCCCGCCAGTGGCCTTCACGCGATCGCGCACACGGGACAATTCGGCTGCTTCGCCCGGTGTCGACGCGGCGGAAACCCCTGTTGGCGCACGGTATTCGCCGAAGACGTCACGTAGCGCGCCCGCCCACTCCCCCGTCGTCACCCCGGCCCGCGCGCACGCGAGCGTTGCCTCGAACAGGTTCTCGCTGGTCTTCGCGGTCTCGCGGAGTTCGGCGAGCGCGGCGTCCACAGCGGAGTTGTCGCGCTGCTGGCGCCATTCCTCGAGCGCGGTCACGGCCTGTTTCTCCACGGCCGGATCCACCGTCTCGATCGCGTCGGCGCCCTCGGCCTGCAGCGGGCTCGGCTCGGTGGTCTCGAACCTGTTGACCCCCACCATGATCCGCTCGCCGGACTCCACCGCGCGCCGGTAGTCGGCGAACGAGGACACCAGTTGCGACTTCATGTAACCGCTTTCCACCGCGGCCACCGCACCGCCCATTTCCCGCACCCGGTCGATCTCCGCCCGCGCGCCGGCGACGATCTCGTCCACTTTGGACTCGATGACATGCGAGCCGGCGAAGATGTCCTCGTACTCCAGCAAATCCGTCTCGAACGCGAGGACCTGCTGCATCCGCAGCGCCCATTGCTGATCCCACGGCCGCGGCAGCCCGAGCGCCTCGTTCCAGGCCGGCAGCTGAATCGCGCGGGCGCGCGCGTCACGCGAAAGCGAAACCGCGAGCATTTCCAGCACAATGCGCTGCACGTTGTTTTCCGGCTGCGCCTCGGTCAATCCCAGCGAGTTGACCTGGACGCCGTAGCGCAGGCGGCGCGCCTTCGGGTCCCGCACGCCGTAGCGTTGCGCGGTCAGTTCGTCCCAGAGCCTTGCGAACGCGCGCATTTTGCACAGCTCTTCGACGAAGCGCACACCGGCGTTGACGAAGAACGAGATCCGGCCGACGACCTTGCCCATGTCGACCTCGTCGATCTGACCGGAATCGCGAATCGCGTCGAGCACCGCGATGGCCGTCGAGAGCGCGTACGCGACTTCCTGCGTGGGCGTCGCGCCGGCCTCCTGCAGGTGGTAGCTGCAGATGTTGATCGGGTTCCACTTCGGCACGTGGTGCACCGTCCACGCGATCACGTCGGTGATCAGCCGGAGACTCGGCGCGGGCGGGAAGATGTACGTGCCGCGGGAGAGGTACTCCTTGATGATGTCGTTCTGCGTGGTGCCGGTGAGTTTCGCCAGCGCATCGGGGCCGGACTGCTCCTCGGCCACGGTCACGTAGAGCGCAAGGAGCCACATCGCCGGAGCGTTGATCGTCATCGACGTGTTCGCCTCGGCCAGCGGGATACCGTCGAAGAGCTTGCGCATGTCACCGATATGGGCGATCGGCACCCCGACCTTGCCGACCTCACCCTTGGCCAGCGGGTGGTCGGCGTCGTAACCGGTCTGCGTGGGCAGGTCGAACGCGACGGAGAGTCCGGTCTGGCCCTTGGCGAGGTTGCGGCGGTACAGCTCGTTGGACGCCGTCGCGGAGGAATGGCCCGCATACGTCCGCATCACCCAGGGGCGGTCGCGCTCACGGTCCGTGGGGTAGGGCACGGTGTACCTCCGTCGATGGGTTTCCGGCTCAGCGTACTTCGCGGTCATCGCCGCGCAGCACGCTGAAAATCACTTCTCCGAGGGTGCCCGGAGAGCTAGCGTGGGTGGGCGTGACGTGGAGCTCCTATGGCACCTACCTGATCTTCGTCGTGCTGGTCGTGCTGGCACCCGGCCCGGACACGATGGTCACGCTGAAGAACGCGCTCGCGGGCGGCACCCGCGGTGGGCTGCTGGCGATCTTCGGGATCGGCGTCGGCAACCTCGTGCAGGGCACCGCGGTGGCGCTCGGGCTGGGCACGCTGATCGTGCGCTCGCAACCGGTGTTCTTCGCGCTGCGCTGGGCGGGCGTGCTGTACCTGTGCTACCTGGGTTTCCAGGCGCTGCGCGGCGCGTGGCGCGGGAACTACCACAAGCTCGACGAGTTCGCCTCGCGCGCCACCGGGTTCCGGCGCTGGCGCGAGGGATTCCTGTCCAACATCACGAACCCGAAGGTGCTGGCGCTGTACTTGTCCGTGCTGCCGCAGTTCCTCGAGCCCGGCCGCAGCACCCCGGGGGACGCGCTGCTACTGGCGTACACGGTCGTCGTGCTGGGTACGGTGTGGCTCCTGGTGCTGATGGCGCTGGTGCACCGGGTGCGCGTCTGGCTGCAGCGCCGCCGCGTGCGCCGTTCCCTGGACGCGGTGACCGGTACCGCCCTCATCGGCTTCGGCGTGGCGTTGGCCACGGAAGGCTAGGTTTCGCGATGGCATGTCGGATCAGTGAACTCGTGCTCGGTTGCCGCGACCCCGAGCTGCTCGCGCGGTTCTGGTGCGAAGTGCTGGACTTCGTCGTGCTCGACCGCGAGGACGACGGCACGCTGGAGATCGGGCCACGTACGGGGTTCGGCGGTCCGCAGCCGACGATCATCCTCAGTCGCCGGGACGAGCCGGAGCCCGGGAAATCCCGGTTGCACATCGATGTCAATGCCACCGACCGCGATCAGGACGCCGAGCTCGAACGCCTCCTGGCGCTCGGTGCCCGCCCGGCCGACATCGGCCAGACGGGGCAGGAGCCGTGGCATGTGCTGACCGACCCCGAAGGCAATGAGTTCTGCCTGCTCAAGGCCCGCCTCGACGCGCTCTGACGGCTCAGGCGCGGTCCGGCTGCCCCGTCACGCGCTCGATCCTCGCGCCCAGCCGGTTCAGGTTCTCCACGAAATGCGGGTAGCCGCGGTCGATGTGGAAGACGTCCCACACCTCGGTCACGCCGTCGCCGCACAGGCCGGCCAGCACGAGGCCCGCGCCGGCGCGGATGTCGGACGCCCACACCGGCGCGCTGGAGAGCGCGTTGATCCCGCGCACCACCGCGTGGTGCCCGTCGGTGCGCGCGTCGGCGCCCAGGCGCACCATCTCCTCGATGAACCGGAACCGCGCCTCGTACACGTTCTCCGTGATCATCGACGTCCCCTCGGACACCGCCGACAACGCGACCGCGAACGGCTGCAGGTCGGTGGCGAACCCCGGATAGGGCAGCGTCACGAAGTCGACCGCCTTCGGCCGCTCCGCCTGGACGACCCGGAATCCCTTGTCGTCAAAGGGAGTTACCTCCGCACCGGCCAGGCGCAGCTTGTCCAGCACCAGATCCAGGTGATGCGGGTTCACGCCGCGCACGGTGAGGTCGCCGCGGGTCATCGCCGCGGCGAAGGCCCAGGTGGCGCCGACGATGCGGTCACCGATCACCCGGTGCTCCGTCGGGTGCAACGAATCGACCCCGTGCACCGTCAGCGTGGAGGTCCCGGCGCCCTCGATCTTCGCGCCCATGTCGATGAGCATCGTGCAGATGTCGGCGATCTCCGGCTCACGCGCGGCGTTGTCGATCACCGTCGTGCCTTCGGCCAGCACCGCGGCCATCAGGATGTTCTCGGTCGCGCCGACACTCGGGAAGTCCAGCCAGATCTGCGCGCCCCGCAGCTCATCGGCCTTCGCCACCACGCAGCCGTGCTCGATCGTGCTCGTCGCGCCCAGCGAGCGCAGCCCGCTCTGGTGCATGTCCAGCGGTCGCGAGCCAATCGCGTCACCGCCCGGCAGCGCCACCACCGCCCGCTTGAGCCGGCCGACCAGCGGGCCCAGCACGCAGACCGACGCCCGCAGCTTGCCCATCGCCGGTGAGTCGGCACGGTGCGACAGCTCGGAAGGCGTGGTGATGGTGGCCGTGTCGCCGTCGAGCTCGACCTCGCAGCCGACACTGCGCAGCACATCCGCCATCAGCGGCACGTCGAGGATCGTCGGGCAGTTGGTGATCGTCGTGGTGCCCTCGGCGAGCAGCGCTGCCGCCATCAGCTTCAGGACGCTGTTCTTCGCGCCCACAACGTCGACTTCGCCCTCAAGCCGGGCCCCGCCATGCACATCGAAGTGCTCGCTCATGGCCGCCATCATGCCTGCCCGACGCACCACCCGATCGGTGGGGCACACGATGACACGCCGCAACACAATTCAGGCGAAAGTGTGAAACACTACGCGCTCCCAGAGCGATGAACGTCCGGCGCTTAACCCTCTTGGGGGAGGAAGACCCGATATGGTGGCTCGCCCGGCCGCACCCGATCTACCTGCGGTTCACCGGACCGAGGTGGACGGCGTCCCGGTGTTCTGGCACACCCAACCCGGACGGCTGAACGCGAGCCTGCTCTTCGGAGTCGGCATCGCCCACGAGACGTTCCTCGAAACGGGCATAACACACCTCGTCGAGCATCTGGCGATGCGGCCGCTGCGCACCGGCCGGTACGAAAACAACGCGTCGACCGCGATGCTGCACACGAGTTTCGATGTCACCAGCAGCACTGAGACCGTCGTCGACCACCTCCGCCGGATCTGCGTTTCGCTGAGCAATCTCGACACCGGGCCGCTCGAAGTCGAACGCGACATCCTCGTCGCCGAGGAGCGCACCAGCGACGGACCCGGGGTGACCGAATGGCTGCCGGCCTCGATCTGGTTCGGCAACCAGGCGTTCGGCCTGGCGGGCAATCTCCAGGTCGCGACCGTGCACGCCAGCGCCGACGACGTGCGGGCCTGGCGCGCCCGGTGGTTCCATCGCGGCAACGCGGCGCTGGTGCTGTCCGGACCACCGCCCGCGGAGCTGCGTCTCCCCCTGCCCGACGGGCCGCGGCGACAGCCGCCGCCGGTCACCCCGTTCGACCTGACGACACCCGCGCAGACCACCGTGCCCAACGGCGTCGTGGCCTGCGCACTCGTCGACTGGACCGCCGAAATGGCTTGTGCGGCAGGCATTCTGATGTCCCGGCTGACGGATCGCCTGCGGCATCTGGAAGGGCTGGTCTACGACATCGGTTTCGACCACCAGCTGATCGACGGGCGCCGGGCCGTGCTCGGGTTCGGCACCGACGTGCCGGACAAGCACGTGCGCCGCGTCCTCGACGCGATCCGCACCGAACTGGCCACACTCGGCGCGAACGGGCCGACCGGCGAGGAGCTGGCCGCGGATCGCACGGGTCTCGTGGAACAGCTCACCGAGCGCGAGTTCATCGAGTACCGCGCGTTCGACGACGCGATGAGCGAGCTGACCGGCTGGGATTCGGCCGCGGCACACCAGAAGCAGGTGCTGGCCGGGGTCGGCGCCGGCGCGGTCGCGGCGGCCGCCCGGGAACTGGCCGGGAAGCTCGTGCTGTGCGGCCCGCAGGGCCAGCTGCCGGGGGATCTGCCGGAACTGCCGGGCAGCCCGCTCGCGCCGGTCGCCGGCCGGGAGCTGAGCCGGGCACTGGTCGGCTCGACGGCGCCGCGCGGGTTCCGGCTGGTGGTCGGCGCGGCGGGGCTGACCTCGTACTACGGCTCGAGTTCGGTGCCGGTCGCGGTCGTGCGGTTCGACGATCTCGCGGGCGTCGGGGTCGAGCACACCGACGGCCGGCTGCCGATCCTGCACGTGTTCGGCCGGCACGGCGGCATGATCACCGTCCGCCCCGGCGACTGGCGCGGCGGCCGGAACCTGGTGCGGGACCTGCAGTCCCGCTTCCCCGCCGAGGTGTGTTTCGACGCGCCGGACGCCATGCGATTGTTCGAGCAGTCCTAAGCTCAAGGCATGCCCGTACGGATCAACCGTGTGTACACCAAGGTCGGCGACAACGGGACCACAGCGCTCGGCGACGGTTCACGCGTCCCGAAGACCTCGCCCCGGCTGGGCGCGTACGCCGACGTCGACGAGGCGAACTCCGTCATCGGGCTCGCGCTGGCGATGGGCGGGCTGAGCGAGGAGATCGCCGATGTCCTGCGGCGAGTCCAGAACGACCTGTTCGACGTGGGCGCCGACCTGTGCGCCCCGGTGGTCGAGAACCCGCCCTATCCTCCGCTGCGGATCACCGACGACTACATCACCCGCCTCGAAGGCTGGTGCGACTTGTTCAACGAGCGGTTGCCGAAGCTGACGTCGTTCATCCTGCCCGGCGGCACCCCTGGGGCTGCTTTCCTGCACCAGGCACGAACGGTTTCGCGCCGGGCCGAGCGGAGCGGGTGGGCGCTCGTCGAGGCGGACGAACAGCGCACGAACGTGCTCGCGGTGAAGTACCTGAACCGCCTGTCCGACCTGCTGTTCATCCTCGCGCGCCTGGCCAACCCGGACGGCGACATCCTCTGGCAGCCCGGCGGCGAAACTCAGGCGAAGGGCTGAACCCAGCGCAGCCCGGGAAACTTGGCGAAATCCCGGTCGTTGCTCACCCAGGTCGCGTCCTGTTCCAGCGCCAGCGCGGCGTGATAGGCGTCCGGAACCAGGTTTCCGCGGGCCTCGACCGTGCGGCACAGGCCGGTGAAGATGTCCCAATGCCGCGGCCCTGGCCGCACCGGCACCGCGGCCGGGGCGCTACGGACCGCGTCGCAGAACTCGAGTGCTTTCGCCGGTGTGCTGGGCGCCCGGAAGACCCGGTGGTTCGTCACGATCCTGAGCACACCGGACAGCACCAGTTCGCTGATCCCGACCGGCTCGACGCCGGTGAGCTTGCTCTCCAACCAGATGCGATGCCGCTCGTGGTGTTCGACGTCCTGGCGGAACGCGTGCACGAGGACATTGACGTCAACGATGATCATCGGAGAACGGGGCGTCCTCACCGAAGAGCGCTGCCATGGCTTCCTTGTCATCCAGATCGACGCCGAACTGCAGGCCGCCCCCACTGTCGGTGGGCAGGTGGAACTCCTCCTCCTGCTCACGCGATTTGGCCTGGCGCGCAAGCAGAACCCGGAGGCCATCCTCGAGGATGGCACCCAGCGACTTGCCGCTCTGCACGGCGAGAGTCTTGGCATCATGCAGCAAGTCGTCGTTGATGCTCACCGTGGTCCGCATACCAACATCATAGCATCAGAGCTATGCATCATGATGCGCCAGCGGCCTGACCTGCGGAAATCAACTCGCTCGCGGCAGCCGGCGGCCGGGGGGCGCGGACTCCAGCCAGGACAGGAAGCCGGTCAGCGCACCCGGTCCCATCGCGATCTCGATCGGCCGGTGTCCCTCGGACTCGCAGCGCAGCACGGTCGCGTCGGCAGGGACGGCATACGCCTCTGTGCCCGCCGGATCGCGGCGGTCCGCGATCATCAGGGTCTCCCGGTCGAACACCCGGTCCGGCCCATTACGCAGGCTCCATACGCGGTACCAGGCGAAGATCTCGCCCTCGTACCGGCCGATACCCAGATGCCAGCCGGCGCGGGCGTTGTCCGGATTCCACCGCAGCGCGACGCTCACCCCACCGGCACGCCGCATCCGCACCCAGCGCCGGCCGTACCAGGTCGCCAGGATCGCGAGACCGAGCAGGACGACCAGGACACCCAAGGCGATCTCCATGGCCGGCTCCCGCTCGTCGCCCGCGTCAGGCCGGCTGGCCGGCCGCTCGCAACTGGGCGGCTGCTCTCGCCCGTTCCGCCTCGTCTTCGGCGCTGAGCGCGGCCCGCGCCGCCTCGACGTCGATCTCGCTGGCGAGCTCGGCGGACTCGGCGAGCACACTCACCCGCTCATTGGTCACCGACAGGAAGCCGCCGTGCACGGCGGCCTGTACGGTCTCGCCGTCGGTGGTGTCGATCTTCACGATGCCACCCTCGACGAGCTGCCCGAGAACAGGCTCGTGACCAGGCATGATGCCGATCTCACCCTCGGTGGTCTGCGCGACCACGAACGTGGCCTGGCCCGACCAGAGGCGGCGCTCGACGGCGACAAGCTCGACGGAAATCTCAGCCACGTGGCTCTCCTCAATAACGGCACCGGGCGCCCGCTCACGCAGAGTGTAATACGCCCGGGGCGGCTGACGAAAACGGCGAGGCTGAGAGTCCACAAAGGACGCTCGCCTCGCCGTTCGCCGTCAGCTCACTTCTTGGTCAGCTCGTTGTACTTCTTCTCGAGGTCGTCCAGGCCACCGATACCCAGGAACGCCTGCTCCGGGTAGTGGTCGAAATCGCCCTTGGCGATCTTGTCGAAGGCCTCGACGGTTTCCGCGACCGGCACCGTCGAACCCGGCTGGCCGGTGAACTGCTCGGCCACGAGCATGTTCTGCGACAGGAACCGCTCGATGCGGCGCGCCCGCTGCACGGTCAGCTTGTCCTCTTCGGACAGCTCGTCCATGCCGAGGATCGCGATGATGTCCTGCAGCTCCTTGTACTTCTGCAGGATCCGGATGACCTCGGACGCGACCCGGTAGTGGTCCTCGCCGACGATCGCCGGGTCGAGGATGGTCGAGGTGGAGGCCAGCGGGTCCACCGCGGGGAAGATGCCCTTCTGGAACACCGACCGGGAAAGCTCGGTGGTGGCGTCCAGGTGGGCGAACGTGGTCGCCGGGGCCGGGTCGGTGTAGTCGTCCGCGGGCACGTAGATCGCCTGCAGCGAGGTGATCGACCGGCCCTTGGTCGAGGTGATCCGCTCCTGCAGCTCACCCATCTCATCCGCCAGCGTCGGCTGGTACCCCACCGCCGAAGGCATCCGGCCCAGCAGGGTCGACACCTCCGAACCCGCCTGGGTGAACCGGAAGATGTTGTCGATGAACAGCAGCACGTCCTGGTTCTTGACGTCGCGGAAGTACTCCGCCATCGTCAGCGCGGACAGCGCCACCCGCATCCGGGTGCCCGGGGGCTCGTCCATCTGGCCGAACACGAGCGCGGTGTCGTTGATGACGCCGTCCTCGCTCATCTCCAGGAACAGGTCCGTACCTTCACGGGTACGCTCGCCGACCCCGGCGAACACCGACGTGCCACCGAAGTTCCGGGCGACACGGGTGATCATCTCCTTGATCAGCACCGTCTTGCCCACGCCGGCACCACCGAACAGGCCGATCTTGCCACCCTGCACGTACGGGGTGAGCAGGTCGATGACCTTCAGACCGGTCTCGAGCACCTCGGTCTTGCCCTCGAGCTGATCGAACGCCGGGGGCTTGCGGTGGATGCCCCAGTGCTCGAGGTCCGTGCCGTAGCCCGGCTTGTCGAGGCAGTCGCCGAGCGCGTTGTAGACGTGGCCCTTGACCTCGTCGCCCACCGGGACCGAGATCGGGCCGCCGGTGTCGCGCACCTCGGCGCCGCGGACGAGACCGTCCTGCGGGGCCAGGGAGATCGTGCGCACCAGGTTGTCGCCCAGGTGCTGAGCGACCTCGAGGGTCACGGTCTTGCGCAGCTCGGCGAAGTCGATGTCGACCTTGAGCGCGTTGTACAGGTCGGGCACCGCGCCGCGCGGGAACTCGACGTCGACGACGGGACCGGCGACGGAAACGATCCGTCCCTTGGTCCGGATTTCAGTGGTGGTCATCTACTCATCACTTCCTACAGCGGCGAGCGCATCGGCCCCACCGACGATTTCGCTGATCTCCTGGGTGATCTGAGCCTGCCGCGCCTGGTTGGCCAGCCGGGTGTAGGTGTTCACCAGATCGTTGGCGTTGTCGGACGCCGCCTTCATGGCCGTCCGGCGGGCGGCCAGCTCCGACGCCGCCGACTCCAGCAACGCCGAGAAGATCCGCGTGTTGACGTATTTCGGCAGCAGGGCCGACAGCAGCTTGTCCGCGCTGGGCTCGAACTCGTACGAGGGCAGCAGGTCCGCCGCCGCCGGCGGCTGCTCCTGCTCCGCGGTGTACTCGATTTCCAGCGGGGCGACGCGCTTGGCCGTGGGCACCTGGCTGAGCATGGAGCGGAACTCGGTGTACACGATGTGCACCTCGTCCACGCCGGCCTCGGCCAGGAACGACTCGGTGAGCGCGTTGCCCGCGACCGCCGCGTTCTCGTAGTGCGGCTGGTCGGAGAAACCGGTCCAGCTGCCCGCGACCTCGCGGCCCCGGAACTTGTAGTAGTTCAGGCCCTTGCCACCGATGACATACACCGACGGCTCCTTGCCCTCCTTGCGCAGCAAGGAAAGCAGCTCTTCGGTGGCCCGCAGCACGTTGGTGTTGTAACCACCGCACAGACCCTTGTCACTGGTCACCACCAGCACCGCGGCCCGCGTCGGGTTGACCCGCTCCACCAGGAACGGATCGTCCAAATTGGACGCCGCGCCGGCCAGCGCCGAGAGCACCTTGGTGATCTCGGTCGAGTAGGGCCGGGAGGCCGCCACCCGCGCCTGCGCGCGGCCGATGCGCGAGGTGGCGATCAGCTCCATCGCCTTGGTGATCTTGCCGATCGATTTCGTCGCCCGGATCTTTGCCCGGAGCTCGCGAAGTTGCGCCATCAGCTATCCGGTCAGTTCTTCGGGGCGGGCTTGTTGACCTTGACGGTCTCCTGCCCGACCTGGTCGGCGTCCATGGCCTCGGCTTCGGCCTCGTTGACCAGCCGGCCGCCTTCCGAGGTGGTGAAGCCCTTCTTGAACTCGTTGGTCCCCGCGACGACGCGCTCGGCCAGATCCTCCGACCACTTACCCTTGTCGCGGATCTCGGCGAGGATGTCGTCGTGCTTGTGGCGCAGGTTCTCCAGCAGCTCGTGGTTGAACCGCGCGACGTCGTCGACCGGCACGTCGTCGAAGTGCCCGTTGGTCCCGAGGAACACCGTGAGGACCTGCTGCTCGACCGGCACCGGCGAGTACTGGGGCTGCTTGAGCACCTCGTACAGGCGGACACCGCGGTCCAGCTGGGCACGTGAGGTCGGGTCCAGGTCGGAGGCGAAGGCGGCGAACGCCTGCAGCTCCTGGTACTGCGAAAGGTCGATCCGCAGCGAGCCCGAGACCGTCTTCATGGCCTTGATCTGCGCGTCACCACCGACCCGGGAGACCGACGTGGTCACGTCGACCGCCGGGCGCTGGCCCGAGTTGAACAGGTCCGACTGGAAGAAGCACTGGCCGTCGGTGATCGAGATGACGTTCGTCGGGATGTAGGCCGAGATGTCGTTGGCCTTGGTCTCGATGATCGGCAGCCCGGTCAGCGAGCCGCCGCCCAGCTCGTCGGACAGCTTCGCGCACCGCTCGAGCAGGCGCGAGTGCAAGTAGAAGACGTCGCCGGGGTACGCCTCGCGGCCCGGCGGGCGGCGCAGCAGCAGCGAGATCGCGCGGTAGGCGTCGGCCTGCTTGGACAGGTCGTCGAACACGATCAGCACGTGCTTGCCCTGGTACATCCAGTGCTGGCCGAGTGCCGAGCCGGTGTAGGGGGCGAGCCACTTGAAGCCGGCCGAGTCCGAGGCCGGGGCGGCCACGATCGTCGTGTACTGCAGTGCGCCCGCGTCCTCCAGGGACTTGCGCACACCGGCGATGGTCGAGCCCTTCTGGCCGACCGCGACGTAGATGCAACGGACCTGCTTCGACGGGTCGCCGCTGTCCCAGTTCGCCTTCTGGTTGATGATCGTGTCCACGCAGACCGCCGTCTTGCCGGTCTTGCGGTCACCGATGATCAGCTGGCGCTGGCCGCGGCCGATCGGCGTCATCGCGTCGATCGCGGTGATCCCGGTCTGCAGCGGCTCCGACACCGGCTGCCGCTGCACCACCGAAGCGGCCTGCAGCTCCAGCGCGCGCCGCTCGGTCGAGGCGATGTCGCCGAGGCCGTCGATCGGTGCGCCCAGGGGGTCGATGACCCGGCCGAGGAAGTCCTCGCCGACCGGGATCGACAGGATCTGCCCGGTCCGCTTGACCTCCTGGCCCTCTTCGATCTTCTCGTAGTTACCCAGGATCACGACGCCGATCCGGCGCGGTTCCAGGTTCTGCGCGACGCCGAGGATGCCGCCGGGGAACTCCAGCAGCTCGTTCGCCATGGTCGAGGGCAGGCCCTCCACGTGCGCGACGCCGTCGCCGGTGTCCACGACGAAGCCGACCTCTTCCCGGCTCACGTCGGGTGAGTAACTCGAGACGTAGTTCTCGATCGCGCTACGGATCTCGTCCGAGGAGATCGTCAGCTCCGCCATGTCGTTCCCGCTCTCGCTTCGTTCTTACCTGTATCCAAAGTCTGTGTTGCCCGCCGTGTCACGCGAGCTGCCTGCGCAGTGTCGCGATCCGGCCGGCCGCGCTGCCGTCGATGACCTCGTCACCGACGCGGACGACGAGCCCGCCGCCGAGCCGGGGGTCCACCTCGACGTGCAGGGCGATCGGCCGCCCGTAGATCCCGTGCAGTTTCTCGGCCAGCTGATCTTGCTGCTGGGCGGAAAGGGCGCTCGCGCTGACGACGTAGGCGACGGAGCGCCGGCGCCGTTCCGCGGCCAGCTTGACCAGCTGGTCCAGGCCGAACCCGACACCGCGGCCGGTCCGGCGGGCGACCACCTGCTCGACCAGTGCCAGGCTCACCGCACCGACCTTGCCGTCGAGGAGTTCGCGCACCAGCTTGCGCTTGGCCGCCACGGGCGCCATCGCGTCCGAAAGCGCCTGTTCGAGTTCGGGCTCACCGACCACGATACGAGCAATCCGGAACAACTCGTCCTCGACAGTGTCCAGGTTCCCGGCCTTTTCCGCGCTGGTCAACAACGCGGTGCGACCGAGGTCCTCGAGACCGTCCAGCAGCTCCCGCGGGCTGGACCACCGCTGGCCGACCGCGGCGTCGAGCACCCGCAGCGCGGGCGCGGACACCTTGCCGGTCAGCAGCGACGAGACCAGGCGCTTGCGGGCCTCCGGGTCGGAGGATCCGTCGCCGAGTGCCCGGCGCAGCCCGATCTCCGCGGTCAGCAGGTCGACCACGGAGAACAGCTCCGTACCGAGGGCCTCCGGTCGCACACCGGCCTGGCCGAGCACCTCGTCGAGAGTGCGCCCGGCCTCGGCGAGTGCTTCGCGGCTGGCGGCGTGCAGTGATGTCGGGCTAGTCATCGGCCCTTACTTCCCCGCGCCGTTGCCGCTGCCGAGCTCGGCGAGGAAACGGTCGACCGTGCCGCGGCGCCGCGCGTCGTCCTCGAGGGACTCGCCGACGATCCGGCTGGCCAGCTCGACCGAGTTCCGGCCCAGTTCGGCCCGCAGTTCGGCGACGATCTGTGCCTTCTGGGCCTGCAGCGCGGCGTGGCCCTGCGCGATGATGCGCGCGGCCTCGTCCTGTGCCTCGGCCCGCAACTCTTCCTTGATGCGCTCGGCCTCGAGCCGCGCGTCGTCGCGGATCTTCGCCGCCTCGGAGTAGGCGTCGGCGAGCTGGGCCTTGTACCGGGCCAGCGCCTCCTCCGCCTCAGCCTCCGCCTTTTCGGCCTTCTCGATGCCGCCCTCGATCTTGGCGGTCCGCTCCTCGTAGAGCTTCTCGAACCGCGGCACCGCGAACTTCCACAGCAGGAACAGCAGGATCAGGAAGGCGACGAGGCCGAGAATGATCTCGCTGGGGTGCGGCAGCACCGGGTTCGGCGCTTGCTCCGCAGCGAGCAGGATCTGGGTCTTCACCACAACGACACTCCTTAAACGTGAGCGGGAAACTCAGGCGTTGGAGGCGATGAAGTAGATGACCAGGCCGATCAGCGCGAGCACCTCGGTAAGCACGAAGGTGGTCCACGCGATACCCATCAGCTTGCCCTGCGCCTCCGGCTGACGAGCGGTGCCGTTGATGACCGCGGCCCAGATCAGACCCACACCGATACCGGGGCCGATCGCACCCAGGCCGTAGCCGATCGCGGCGAGACCGGGGTTGAGGTTCACAGCGGCTTCCGTGGCCTGGGCAAGAACGATGTTGCTCACTTGGTACTTCCCTTTCAGTCGGTCCGCGGTCAGTGTGCGGATCGGGGCTTGCGGTTTTCGTTGCCTGTCAGTGGTCTTCGGCGAGTGCCGCGCCGATGTAGTTGGCGGACAGCACCGCGAACACATATGCCTGGACGACCTGGATCAGCGCCTCGACGAAGATCATCAGGATCGCGAAGAGGAACGAGACGACCGAAACCGGCTTCGAGATGACGCCACCGGCCTGGGTCAGCAGGTACTCACCACCGATGGTGAACACCAGGATGATCAGGTGACCGGCGAACATGGCGGCGAACACCCGGATGGCGAGGGTGATCGGGTTGAGCACGAACTTCTGCAGGAACTCGATGGGAGTCAGCAGGAAGTAGATCGCCAGCGGGGCGCCCGGCGGGACGGTCGCGTGCTTGAGATAGCCCACGAAACCGTGCCGCTTGAAGCCCACGAAGTGGTAGACGGGGTAAACAACGAGCAGCGACAAGGCGATCGGGTAGCCGATGTGCGCCAGCGTCGGGAACTGCAGGATCGGGATGATCCCGAACACGTTGTTCACCAGCACGAAGCTGAACAAGCTGAGTACGAGCGGGATGTACGGCTTGAAATCCTTCGAACCGATCTGCTCACGAGCGATGCCGTTGCGCGCGAAGTCGTAGATGTACTCGGCGGCGAACTGGCCCTTGCTCGGCACGATCTTCAGCTTGCGAGAGCTGATCAGGAAGTATGCCGCGATGATGATCACCGACAGCACGACGAGAATCATCGGCTTCGTTACGCCGCCGAAGATCGGCGGCAGGTCGAAATCTCCGGCACCGGGAGGCGTGAAGGCCGTCAAGGCACTGCCGCCCTCGGTTACTACCAGCGCGCCCAACTGGGCTCCTTCCGGTTCTCCCGGCCGGCGTTCACTCCGCCGGGGGAATCGTCACGATCTGGACTTAACGTACCCGACACGTTTCGGGTAGTTGGAAGCGGCTCCCGTCAGTGAACCGGGGGTTAACAATCAGCCACCGGGGGAGTTCAGCGTTACGTTCCCGAAGACGAGTCCAGAACGACCGATGCCCGAGGCTCCATCACGATCGCCACAGTGCTGGTCGGGGTTCCGCCATCGGGAGCGCGGCCGGTACCCGCCTCCACGATCCGGACGATACCAGCCGGTATACGGCTGCCGTACGGGCGTACTCCTTAAGACTCCGACGCGGGAATGATGGTCGGAATCCTGGTCCGGCGGAAAGCCACGAACTCGGCGGCGGCCCAGACGAGAATGACCGCCAGCATCGTGAACGCCAGCGCTTTCGAATGCAGGAACGATACGTGCCGCAGTCCCATCATCACGCCGAGTAGCACCAGGATCTTCACGATGTAGCCGCCGAGCGACACGGCCATCACGGCCATCGGGTCCATCGCGGCGGTCCTGCGCATCATCCACAGCGTCACCAGCGAGGAGGCGAACGCGACGGCGCCTCCGGCGATCGCGCCGAACAGGCCGGGCAGCCCGACCAGGATCAGCGACACCACCGCACCGATCACGACGGTGGCCACCGCCGGCCAGAGCGCACCCCGGTACATCGCGTCCGCGAGCTTGAGCACGGACTGGGCGTGCGGGTTTTCGGTCTTCTCGGTCATGACACTCCCTGCTGGTTCCTCGACCTCAGTCTAGGGATGACCGAAACGATGATCGCGAGCACCAGTCCCGCGCCGACGATCCACAGCACCACGGCGGTATCGAACAGGGTCAGCGAAACGGCACCGAAACCGAGTAGCCCGGCCCACAGATAAATCAGCAGCACGGCCCGGCGCTGGGAGTGCCCGATTTCCAGCAGCCGGTGGTGCAGGTGCATCTTGTCCGCAGCGAACGGGCTCTCGCCGCGCCGGGTGCGCCGGATGATGGCCATCAGCAGGTCCAGCACCGGCAGGAACAGCACCGCGACCACGACCAGCAGCGGGGACAGCAGCGCGAGCGCGTCCGAGCCGCCGAACCGGGTGTAGTTGATCTTGCCGGACGCCGAGGTGGTGGCGCCGGCCAGCATCAGGCCGATCATCATCGAGCCGGAGTCGCCCATGAAGATCTTCGCGGGCTGGAAGTTGTGCGGCAGGAAGCCCAGGCACGCGCCGGCGAGCGTGGCCGCGATCAGCGCCGGCGGGTACGTGCCCACGTCGCCGCCCGCGGAGTTGAGCAGGCCGAGCGAGAACGCGCAGGTCGCCGTCGCGGCGATGAAACCGAGGCCGGCGGCGAGCCCGTCGAGGCCGTCGACGAAGTTCATCGCGTTCACCAGCAACACCACCAGCACCACCATCAGCAGGCTGCCCTGGTTGGAATCGAGCGTGATGACCTGGCCCAGCGCGGCGCCGTTGCCGCCCCACGGCACCCAGAACACGTTCCACTGCACGCCGAAGATGACCAGGATGCCCGCGCACAGCACCTGCCCGGCGAGCTTGGTCCAGGCGTCGATCTCGAACCGGTCGTCGACGGCGCCGATCAGCACGATCACGCCGCCGCCGATCAGCACGCCGATCGGGTCGAGCGAGTACTCGAAGGCGCGGCGCAGCACGGGCAGCTGGTGCGCCATCGCCATGCCGCCGGCCACGCCGAGGTACATCGCGAGGCCACCCATCCGCGGGATCGGGATGACGTGCACGTCGCGCGCGCGGGGGTTGGCGATGGCGCCCACCCGGATCGCGAACCGGCGGACGAGGCCGGTGAGCAGGAAGGTCAGGGTCGTCGAGATGAGCCCGACGAGGATGTACTCCTTGATGGGGAGCCCGGCTGTGGCGATGGGAGTCATCAGGACGGGACGGTCACCGGGAAACCGAGCACCTCGGACACCGCGTCGGCACTCACCGCACCCGCACGCAGCAGGACGGGTTCGTTGCCGGTCAGGTCGACGATGCTGGAGGGGACGGGGTCGCCGCTCGGACCGCCGTCGAGGTACACCGCGACGGACTCGCCGAGCTGGTCCTGGGCGTCCTGGGCGTTCGCCGCGGGCGGCTGCCCGGACACGTTCGCGCTCGACACGGCCATCGGGCCGACGTCGCGCAGCAGTTCCAGCGCGACCGGGTGCAGCGGCATCCGCAGCATCACCGTGCCGCGCGTGCTGCCGAGGTCCCACTGCAGGCTCGGCGCGTGCGGCAGCACCAGTGAGAGGTCACCGGGCCAGAACGCCTCGATCAAAGCCCTTGCCTGCGGCGGCATTCCCAGCACCAGGCCGTCCACTGTGGACCACGAACCGACCAGCACACCGACCGGCATGTCCGGCCCGCGGTGCTTGGCCTGCAGCAGCGAACGCACCGCGCCGGCGTCGAACGCGTCCGCGCCGATGCCGTACACCGTGTCGGTCGGCAGCACGACGAGCCGGCTCGAACGCACCGCCCCCGCGGCCGCCGCCAACCCCTCGGCCCGTGATTCCGGCCGGCCGCAGTCGTACACCGCACTCATGGCCCAGAGACTATTCGGCGGCCTGTGATGCTTTCGTTGCGGGTCCTAAGCGCGGCGGGCGGTGACGAACCGCGGGCGGCCGGCCAGATCCCGGTGGTCCCGGACATCGGTGAGGACCTTGCGCGAGGTGACGATCGCGGGCGCCGCCGCGCCGTGGGAGTCGTCGTGCTCGATCGCCATGCCGCCGCCGGGCCTGAGCAGCCGCGCCGCGGTCGCGACGGCCTGGCGGATCACCGCGAGCCCGCCCTCGGCGGCGAACACGGCCTGCGCCGGGTCGTAGTCGATCACCTCGGGCGGCAGCTCGCCGCCCGGCGGGACATACGGCGGGTTGCACACCACGAGATCCACGAGCCCGTCCAGTTCGGCGAAGATCGTGTTGTCGCCGACATCGCCCGAGTACAGCCGGATCGGCGTATCACCGTCGGCGGCGCGGGCGTCGGCGTTGTGGCGTGCCCAGGCGAGCGCGTTCGGATCGATGTCGACGGCATAGACCACCGCGTCCGGCCGGGCGTGCGCGAACGCGAGCGCGAGCGCGCCCGAGCCGGTGCACAGGTCGACGACCACCGGGTACTCGCGGTGCTCGAGCAGGTGCAGGCCCCATTCCAGGAGCAGCTCGGTCTCGGGCCGCGGGATGAACACGCCGAGGCCGACGCTGACGGTGATGTCGCCGAGCGCGGCCCACCCGGTCAGGTGTTGCAGCGGCACCCGTTTGGCCCGCTGGGCGACGAGCTGCCCGATCGCCTCGATCACGGGCGGATCGACGAGCGGGATCAACGGCAGCCGCCCGCGCTCCACCCCGAGCACATGCGCGGCGAGCAGTTCGGCGTCGGTCCGCGGGGACGCGACGCCGGCCTGCTCCAGGAGCCTGGTCGCCTCGAGGATCGCCAGACGCAAGGGTTGCCGCTTCACGGTGCTCACTTTCCCACAAGCGGCTGTGGAACTCGCGCATCCCGGTCAGCTGACGGGCACGAGTTCGACGACCTCGCGGACATCGGGTGCGAGGCCCCGGGTGAGGCCTCGGTCGAATGTGGCGAGCGTGCCTCCGTTGCGCACGGCCAGCGCGGCGAGATGAACGTCGATGACCTGTTGATGGCTGCCGAGCCGATGCAAATCGAACGGAGGCTCGCGTCAGGGATGACTTTCTTGTTCGACGACACGATTGTCGAACCACCGGCGAGCCGGTCGGTGGTGAAGGTGATTCGGCCAAGCCAAGGCGATGAGGACGTTGACGTCCAGCAGCGCGCTCACGGGATTACTCGTCAAGAGCCTGGCGCACCATGTCGGGGGTGATCGGGCTGGCATCCGGTGGTACGTCAAAAGTCGGAAAGTCAGTTCCCTCTCGCCGCACGGGGACAAGTCCGCGGCGAGCCAACTCGGAAACGACCGATCCGAGAGAACGCCCTTCGGCATCAGCGCATCACATCGTTGATCAGGAACCGGCCGCGGCGAGCCGCTCCTCGCGGTCCGCGGTCGCCAGTGCGTCGAGCACCGCGCCGAGTTCTCCGTCCAGCACCTGGTCCAGGTTGTACGCCTTGTAGTTGACCCGGTGATCGGAAATCCGGTTCTCCGGGAAGTTGTAGGTGCGCACCCGCTCGGACCGGTCCACGGTGCGGACCTGCGAGCGCCGCGCGTCGGCCGCCTTGCTGGCGGCCTCTTCCTCGGCCAGCGCCTGCAGGCGGGCCTGCAGCACCTGGATCGCGCGCGCCCGGTTCTGGATCTGTGACTTCTCGTTCTGGCACGACACCACGATCCCGGTCGGCAGGTGCGTCACGCGAACCGCCGAGTCGGTGGTGTTGACGCTCTGCCCACCCGGGCCCGACGAGCGGAAGACGTCGATGCGCAGGTCGTTCGGGTCGATCTCGACCTCGACCTCTTCGGGCTCGGGGTAGATGAGCACGCCCGCGGCGGAGGTGTGGATCCGGCCCTGCGACTCGGTCGCAGGTACCCGCTGGACGCGGTGCACACCGCCCTCGAACTTCAGCCGCGACCACACCCCGTCGGCGTCGCTTCCCTTGCTCTTCAAGGAAAGTGTGACGTCCTTGTAGCCACCGAGGTCCGAATCGACCGAGTCGAGCACCTCGGCCTTCCAGCCGTGCCGCTCGGCGTAACGCAGGTACATGCGCAGCAGATCGCCCGCGAACAGCGCGGACTCCTCGCCGCCCTCCCCCGACTTGATCTCCATCACGACATCCGAGCCGTCGTACGGGTCGCGCGGCAGCAGCAACTCGGTGAGCCGCGACTCCAGCGCCGGGATGCGCGCGGCGATCTCCTGCGCTTCGGCCGCGAACGCCGAGTCCTCGTGCGCCAGCTCCTGCGCGGCGGCCAGGTCGTCGCGGGCGGTGTCCAGCTCGCCGATCGCCTTGATCACCGGGCTCAGCTCGGCGTAACGCCGGCCCAGCTTGCGCGCGCGGTTCTGGTCGGCGTGCACCGCCGGGTCCGCGAGCTGCTTCTCCAGCTCCGCGTACTCGTCACGCAACCCGCGCAGGGAAGACGAATCCACTTCACGACCTCTGTTTCGGCGAACAACTGCTGGACATCAAAAACGGCGCCCGCCCCCGGTGTCCGGGTGGCGGGCGCCGTCGATCAAGCTACTTGGCGTCGGTCTTCTTCTGACGCTTGCCGTAGCGCGCCTCGAAGCGCGCGACCCGGCCACCGGTGTCCAGAATCTTCTGCTTGCCGGTGTAGAACGGGTGGCAGTTGGAGCAGATCTCGACCGTGATCTGGCCGGACGTCTTGGTGCTCCGCGTTTCGAACGTGGCGCCGCAGCCGCACGTCACCGTGGTCGGGACGTACTCGGGGTGAATACCGCTTTTCATGGGGTCCTCTCATCATGGCCGCCGGGTCCCCGCACGCGAGGTGAACCGGAGCCGGACTTCAGCGGAACTATTTTGCCTGATCGGACAACGCGCCCCGCCGCCGGGGTATTCCAGCGGCGGGGCGCCCGCCGATCAATCGTCGTCCGCGCCGAGCGCCGTCTTCGAGACCTGCATCAGGAACTCGATGTTGGTCTTGGTCTTGCGCAGGCGGGACAGCAACAGGTCGATCGCCTGCTGCGAGTCGAGCGCGTGCAGCACCCGGTGCAGCTTGTGGTGCACGGCCAGCTCGTCCGGCGAGAGCAGCAGCTCTTCCTTACGGGTACCGGACGGGTTGATGTCCACGGCCGGGAACACGCGCCGCTCGGCGATCTTGCGGTCGAGCTTGAGCTCGGCGTTGCCGGTGCCCTTGAACTCCTCGAAGATCACCGTGTCACCGGTGGACCCGGTCTCGACCATCGCCGTGGCGAAGATCGTCAGCGAGCCGCCGTTCTCGATGTTGCGCGCCGCGCCGAGGAAACGCTTCGGCGGGAACAGCGCGGTCGAGTCGACACCACCGGAGAGGATCCGGCCGGACGCCGGCGCCGCCAGGTTGTACGCACGGCCGAGACGGGTGATCGAGTCGAGCAGGACCACCACGTCCATGCCCATCTCGACGAGCCGCTTGGCCCGCTCGATGGACAGCTCCGCGACCGAGGTGTGGTCCGACGGCGGCCGGTCGAAGGTCGAGGCGATGACCTCACCCTTCACCGAGCGCTGCATGTCGGTGACCTCTTCCGGACGCTCGTCGACGAGGACGACCATCAGGTGGCACTCGGGGTTGTTCGTGGTGATCGCGTTCGCGACGTCCTGCATGATCGTCGTCTTGCCGGCCTTCGGCGGCGACACGATCAGCGCACGCTGGCCCTTGCCGACCGGCATCACCAGGTCGATGACGCGGGTGGTCAGCTTGTGCGAGTCCGTCTCCAGGCGCAGCCGCTCGTTGGGGTAGAGCGGGGTCAGCTTGGTGAACTCGGGCCGCTTCTTGGCCGCGTCCGGCTCGAGGCCGTTGATGGTGTCCACGCGCACCAGCGGGTTGAACTTCTGCCGCTGCTGCTCGCCCTCGCGGGGCTGCTTGACGACACCGGTGATCGCGTCGCCACGGCGCAGGTTGTACTTGCGCACCAGCGAAAGCGACACGTACACGTCGTTCGGCCCCGCCAGGTAGCCCGAGGTGCGGACGAACGCGTAGTTGTCCAGCACGTCGAGGATGCCGGCGACCGGCAGCAGGACGTCGTCCTCGCGGATCTCGGTGTCCGGGGTACCGCCTTCGGTGCGGCCACCGCCACGGCGGCGACGGTCGCGGAACCGGCGACCGCGACGGCCGCCTTCCTCGTCGTCACCGTTGTCCGCGTTGGCCGGGTTCTGCTGACCGCGGTTGTTCTGCTGCTGGTTGTTGTTCTGCTGGCGGCGGTTGCCACCGCCCTGGCCGCCGTCACGCTCGCGCTGCGGCTGCTCGGTGCGCTGCTGCCCACCGTCACGCGGCGCGTTGTCACGCTGGCCACTGTCACGCTGGCCGCCATCGCGCGGCGCGTTGTCCCGCGGCCCGTTGTCACGCTGGCCGCCCTCCGGGCTACCGGCCGGACGGCTGGAGCCACGACGACGGCGGCTGCCGCCCTGACGGGCACCATCTTCGCCCTGCTGAGAGGCTTCCTCGCTGTTCTTCTCCGGCTGCGGGGCCTTCTCGGCCACGGGCTGCTCGGCAGCCTTCTTCTCCACGGGCTTCTCCCGCTTCTCCGCGGGCGCGGCGACGCTCGGCCGCTCGGCCACGCCGTCGAAGGGAAGCGTCTCGTCGACCGCGGCACGCTTGCGCGGCGTCTTGCCCTGGCGCTCCCGAATCGCGGCGATGAGGTCGCCCTTCCGCATGCCCTTGGTGTCCCCGACACCCAGCTCTGCCGCGAGTTCCCGCAGGTCGGCGATCACCATGCCGGAAAGGCCGCCGGTCTTGCGCTTGGGCGCGCTGCCGTTCGACTGTTCCGCTGATCCCGACGCGGCCGGAGCGGCCTGGGTGTCCAGGTCACCGCTCAAAAGATCGGTGTTGCTCACACATGTCCTTCCTGACCGATCCACGCCTCCAGGTGGATCAGCGGACTACCGCCCGCGTCTGATCGCGCTGCGGTTCGCTACTGCCCGTGCGGCTTCGCCGGCTCGAGACCTGCAGGTCAGGGGTGGCGAAGCGGCCACACGGGATGCCTGCTCCGAGAGGAGCCTGCTGAATTCGTCACCGTGGCCACCGGAAACCCGCCTGAGGTCCATCCCAGCACAGCTGTGCGGGATCATCGGCTTCAACTGAAGATGCGATCCGGGAACGATACCCCCGGGACCGTCACCGGGTGCGGAATGCGCACGGTGATCGAACGCCCCCGAGGGTAGACCGCACCGGGTTCAGGTGCAACAACCACCCCCGGCGTGCCGCGAAACCGGCGCATGCCCGCTATCGGCCTGTGACCTGGACCCCACTGGAATCCACGGGCAGTTCGGAGACTACAAACCCACTAACGTCCACTCCTGCCGGAATTATTCCGTCCGTCGTCAACGCGAGCACCGAGGGCCCGGCACCGGACACGGTGGCAGCCACGCCGGCATCGCGCAGATCACTCACCAGCCGCGCGGTCGCCGGATAGGCGGGTGCGCGGTAGTGCTGGTGCAGCCGGTCCGCGGTGGCGGCCAGCAGCACCGAAGGATCACAGGTCAGCGCGTGGATGGCAAGGGCAGCCCGGCCCGCGGTGAAGGCGGCGTCGGCGTGCGGCACCTCGGCCGGTAGCAGGCCGCGTGTCGCGGCGGTGGAGGACTTGACCGCCGGCACCGCCAGCACCGGGCGGATCGACGGGTCCATGGTGAGCCGCTCGGCGAAGAACCGGCCGTCCTCGGACCACGCGATGACGAGCCCGCCGAGCAGGCTCGCGGCCGCGTTGTCGGCGTGTCCTTCGAACTCGGCGGCGACTTGAACAGCGTTTGCGTCCAACGGTTTCCCGGCCAGCGCGTAGCCCGCGGCCACGCCGGACACGACCGCCGCCGCGGACGAGCCGAGCCCCCGCGCGTGCGGAATCTTGTTGAGACACCGCAAATACAGCCCCGGCAACCGGACGCCGAGCCGCTCACAGGTGCGCCGGATCGCCCGCACCACCAGGTGTGTCTCGTCTGTTGGGACGTCTTCGATCCCGCCCGCGCCGGCGTCGAGCACCTCGACCTTCAGCCCGGATTCGATGACCTGCACCTCGATCACGTCGTACAGCCCGAGCGCGAGCCCGAGCGCGTCGAAACCGGGGCCGAGGTTCGCCGACGACGCCGGCACGGTCACCGTGAACGAGGTCATGACAGGTCCAGCGCCGCCGCCACCGCACGCGGGTCGACCGCCAGCGGCTCGACCTCGACGTTGCCCTCCAGTGCCGTCGCCGGGTCCTTGAGGCCGTGCCCGGTCACCGTGCAGACCACGGTGGATCCCTTGGGCAGCCGCCCATCCCCGGCGGTGAGCAGCAGCCCGGCCACGCTCGTGGCCGAGGACGGCTCCACGAAAACGCCCTCCCGGCGGGCCAAAAGCCTATATGCGGCAAGGATTTGCTCGTCGGTGACCTTCTCGAACAAACCGCCCGAGGCGTTGCGCGCGTTGACCGCGCCCTGCCACGAGGCCGGGCTGCCGATGCGGATGGCGGTGGCGATCGTGTCCGGTTCCTTCACCGGCTCGCCGAGCACGAGCGGCGCGGCACCGGCGGCCTGGAACCCGAACATCCGCGGCGTGTTCCCGACGATCCCGTCGGCGGCGTAACCGGTGTACCCCGCCCAATAAGCTGTGATATTCCCCGCATTTCCCACGGGCAGGCAGTGCACGTCCGGCGCCTTGCCGAGCACGTCGCACACCTCGTAGGCGGCGGTTCGCTGGCCGATCAGGCGCACCGGGTTGACCGAGTTGACGAGCGTCACCGGGTGGTCGATCGCGGTCTTGCGGGCGAGCTCGAGGCAGTCGTCGAAGTTGCCGTCGACCTGCAGGATCCGGGCGCCGTGCAGGACCGCCTGGGCGAGCTTGCCCATCGCGATCTTGCCCTGCGGGACGAGCACCGCGCAGGTGAGCCCGGCGCGCGCGGCATACGCGGCCGCCGACGCGGAGGTGTTGCCCGTAGAGGCACAAATGACCGCCCGCAGGCCACTGGCCAGCGCGTGCGTGATCGCGACGGTCATCCCGCGGTCCTTGAACGAACCGGTGGGGTTGGCGCCTTCGACCTTGAGGAAGACCTCGGCGCCGGTCAGCTCGGACAGGTGCGGCGCGAGCATCAGCGGGGTGTTGCCCTCGCCGAGCGTCACCACCTTGGCCCCGGCCGGAATCGGCACCCGGTCGGCATAGGCCTCGATGATCCCCGGCCAGCCCGGACCTGCGTTCATCCGTCTTCGCCTTCCACGCGCATCACGCTGACCACTTCCCGAACCACGTCCATCTTCCCGATCGCCGCGACGGTCGCTTCGAGGGCGGCGTCCGGGGCGAGGTGGGTCACGATGACCAGGCTCGCCGTCGCGAGCCGGTCCCGCTGGCGCACCGCGGCGATGCTCACCCCGTGGTCCGCGAACACCTGCGCGACCTGGGCCAGTACACCCGGTTTGTCGGCGACGTCGAGGCTCACGTGGTAGCGCGTCGGGGTCTGGCCCATCGGCCGCACCGGCAGGGCGGCGTGCGCGGACTCGCGCGGGCCGCGCCCGCCGAGCACCCGATTCCTTGCCACCGCGACGAGATCGCCGAGCACGGCACTCGCCGTGGGCGCGCCACCGGCGCCCTGTCCGTAGAACATCAGCTCGCCCGCGGCGTCCGCCTCGACGAACACCGCGTTGAACGCCCCGCCGACACCGGCCAGCGGGTGGCCCCGCGGGATCATCACCGGATGCACGCGCGCGGAGACCGACTCGGTGCCGTCGTCGGCGGTCACCCGCTCGCAGATCGCGAGGAGCTTTACCGTGCGCCCCAACGCTTTCGCGGCCGCGATGTCCGGGGCGGTGACGCCCGAGATGCCCTCGCGGTGCACGTCGAGGGCCGTCACACGGCTGTGGAAGGCCAGCGACGCGAGGATCGCGGCCTTCGACGCGGCGTCGTAACCGTCCACATCGGCCGTCGGGTCCGCCTCCGCGTAGCCGAGACGGCTTGCCTCGTCGAGGGTTTCGGCGTACCCGGCGCCCGTCGAGTCCATTGCGGACAGAATGAAGTTGGTGGTGCCGTTGACGATGCCCATCACCTTGGTGATCCGGTCACCGGCCAGCGACTCGCGCAGCGGGCGCAGCAACGGGATCGCGCCCGCGACGGCGGCCTCGAAGTAGAGGTCCGCGCCGGCGGAGTCGGCGGCTTCGGACAGCTCGGCGGTGTGCTCCGAGAGCAGCGCCTTGTTCGCCGTGACGACCGACTTTCCCTTGCGCAGCGCGGTGAGCAACCAGCCGCGGACGGGTTCGATGCCGCCGATCAGCTCGACGATCACGTCCACATCGGACTCGACGAGCCCGGCGGCGTCGTTCGTGAGCAGGTGCTGCGGCAGCTCCGGGTGCTTGTCCGGCCGGCGCACCGCGATCCCGGCCAGTTCGACCGGGGCCCCGGCGCGGGCGGCGAGTTCGTCGGCCTGCTCGGTGAGCAACCGGGCGACCTCGCTGCCGACGGTGCCGCAGCCGAGCAGCGCGACACGGACCGTCTTGCCGTCCGCTGTGGACAGTGCGGAGCTCACGACACCTCCAGGTTCAGCATGTCCTCCACGGTCTCCCGGCGCAGCAGCAACCGGTGCGCCCCGTTGCGGACCGCGACGACCGCGGGCCGGGGCTGCCGGTTGTAGTTGCTCGCCATCGAATAGCAGTAAGCGCCGGTCGCGGCGAGCGCGAGCAGGTCGCCGGGGCCTAGTGTGTCGGGCAGCCAGCAGTCGCGGACGACGATGTCGCCGGACTCACAGTGCTTTCCCACCACGCGGGACAGCGCGGCACCGACCTCGCCGTTGCCATCGTCCGCAGAGCGGGACACCAGGCGGCAGTCGTAGAGCGCGTCGTAGAGCGCGGTGCGGATGTTGTCGCTCATCCCACCGTCGATGCTGACGTAACGGCGGCTTTCGTTGTCCCCCAGGGAAACATCCTTGATGGTGCCGACCTCGTACAGCGTGACCGTGCCCGGCCCGGCGATCGCCCGCCCCGGTTCGCCCGCGATCCGGGGCACCGGCAGGCCGGCGAACTCGCACTCCTTGCGCACGATCTCACGGATCTGCGTGATCATCTGCGCGGGCGGCGGCGGGTTGTCCTTGTCGGTGTACGCGATCCCGAAACCGCCACCGAGGTCTACAATGGACAGTTGTTCGAGCAGGGATTCGCCGTGCTCCTTGGCCAGTTCACCGAGCAGCCCGACCACGCGGCGGGCGGCGACCTCGAACCCGTCGGCGTCGAAGATCTGCGAGCCGATATGGCTGTGCAGGCCGACGAGCTTGAGCGAGGACGCGTTGAGCACGCGGCGCACGGCCTCCGCCGCGTCCCCGGCCGCGAGCGAGAAGCCGAACTTCTGGTCCTCGTGCGCGGTCGCGATGAACTCGTGCGTGTGCGCCTCGACACCGACCGTGACCCGCACGAGCACGTCCTGCACGACGTCGAGGCGCGCGGCGACATCCGCGAGGCGGGCGATCTCGTAGTACGAGTCCAGCACGACCGTGCCGACCCCGGCGCCCACCGCGGCCTCCAGCTCGGCGACCGACTTGTTGTTGCCGTGGAAGGTGATCCGCTCCGCCGGGAAGCCCGCGCGCAGCGCGACCGCGAGCTCTCCCCCGCTGGCGACGTCCATACTCAGGCCCTGCGCGGCGACCCACCGCGCGACTTCGGTGCACAGGAACGCCTTCGCCGCGTAATGCACCAGCGCGGGGTCGTCGAACGCCTCGGCGTACTCGGCACAGCGCGACTTGAAGTCCGCTTCGTCCACAATGAACAGTGGGGTGCCGTACGTCGCGGCGAGCTCGCGGACGTCGACGCCCGCGATCCGCACGACCCCGTCCGGCGCGCGATAAGTGTTGCGGGGCCAGACTTTCGGGTACAGCCGGTCGAGGTCCGCGGCCGTGGCCGGCGGGAAGCCCGAGGTGTCGACGTGCGGGTGCACGTCGGCGTGACGAGGACCTGCGGGGTGGGCCATGAGCTACATCCGTTCCGGGGCGGAGACACCGAGCAGCCGCAGGCCGTTGGCGAACACCTGGCGCGCGGCCTCGCACAGCGCGAGCCGCGCGAAGGTGAGCGGCGACGCTTCCTCGTCGCCCTTGGGCAGCACCGGGGCGACGGCGTAGAACTTGTGGAACGCGCCGGCCAGGTTCTCCAGATACCGGGCCACGCGGTGCGGTTCACGCAGTTCCGCGGCCCGCGAGATGATCGTCGGGAACTCGCCGATCGTGCGGATCAGGTCGCCTTCCTGCGCCAGCGTGAGCAGGCCCAGATCCGCGTCCGCGTGCGCCTTCAGCCCGAGGTCGGCGGCGTTGCGCTGCAACGAAGCCAGCCGCGCGTGCGCGTACTGCACGTAGTAGACCGGGTTTTCGTCGCTGCGCTTGCGCAGCAGGTCGAGGTCTACATCGATGCTCGAATCCACCGAGTACCGCGTCAGCTCGTAGCGCGCCGCGTCCACACCGACGGCCTCGACGAGGTCCTCCATCGTGATCACGGTGCCGGCGCGCTTGCTCATCCGGACCGGTTTGCCGTCGCTGACGAGGTTCACCAGCTGGCCGATGAGCACCTCGACCACGTCCGGGTCCTGCCCCATCGCGGCCGCCGCGGCCTTGAGCCGGGCGATGTAGCCGTGGTGGTCGGCGCCGAGCATGTAGATGCACAGGTCGTAGCCGCGGCCGATCTTGTTCTCCAGGTACGCGATGTCGCCCGCGATGTACGCCGGGGCGCCGTCGCTCTTGATGACCACGCGGTCCTTGTCGTCGCCGAACTCGGTGGAGCGCAACCACCAGGCGCCGTCAGCGAGGTAGAGCTTCCCGGATTCCTTCAGCTCCTCGACGGCGCGCGAGACCGCACCGCTGGTGTGCAGTGAGTCTTCCTGGAAGTAGACGTCGAAGTCGGTGCCGAACTCGTGCAGGCTCTGCTTGATCTCCGCGAACATCAGATCGATGCCGATCCGTCGGAACGTCTCGTTCCGCTCCGCTTCGGGCAGCGAAAGCGCGCTCGGTTCCTGGCGCAGCACTTCGGCGGCGACGTCGGAGACGTAGCCGCCCGCGTAGCCGTCCTCGGGTGCGGGCTCGCCCTTCGCGGCGGCGATCAGGGAGCGGACG
Organism: Amycolatopsis sp. GM8; assembly: GCF_021653975.1. Taxonomy (GTDB): domain Bacteria; phylum Actinomycetota; class Actinomycetes; order Mycobacteriales; family Pseudonocardiaceae; genus Amycolatopsis_E. Next base: position 119,641 of record NZ_JAJKFK010000007.1, read on the forward strand.
AACCTGTCGATCTGCGCGCCGGCGTCGTTGAAGTAGTACTCGCGGGTCACATCCGCGCCCTGGGCGGCCAGCATGCGGCCCAGCGCGTCGCCCACCGCGGCCCACCGGGTGCCCCCGAGGTGCACCGGGCCGGTCGGGTTGGCCGAGACGAACTCAAGGTTGATCTTGCGCCCGGTCAGCGCGTCACCGCTGCCGTAGCCGTCGCCCGCGGCCAGCACCTGGCGCACCTGTTCGCCCTGCGCGTCGGCGGCGAGCCGGAAGTTGAGGAAGCCGGGACCCGCGACCTCGGCACTGTCGACGCCGTCGTCCTTGGTGACCTCGTCGGCGAGCGCCTGCGCGAACTCGCGCGGCGGCATCCCTACTTTCTTCGCTACCTGCATGGCCAGGTTGGTGGCGTAGTCTCCGTGTTCGGGATTGCGGGGTCGTTCGATCGTCACCGAGTCCGGCAGGACGGCATGGTCGAGGCCACGCGCCGTCAGCACCTGTACGGCGGACGAGCGAACGAGTTCGGCGAGCACGGCGGGAGTCACCACGCGAGTGTATGTGGCCGTTGACCGTGCTCTGACATGCAGTCCCTAGACTCCTCCATGGGATATTCGATTCTCGAGCGGATGCGGAGCCATGGCCAGCGGCACGAAGAAGAAGGCCTCCTCGAAGAAGGCCGTGAGATCGGCGCGCAACTCGGTGGTGACAAGGCGTGGCTTCCCGTGGGGCACGGTGATCGCGGTCGTCGCGGTCGTGGCACTCGCCGCCGTGGTCGTCACCTACTACCTCGTCCAGTCGGCTCCGCGGCGCGCGCTCGCCGAATGGGCGCCCACCGATTCGAACAAGGACCCGTCGCTACAGCTCACCGGCATCGTGACCGCGGCCTACAAGGGCAGCGTGCACGTGCTGCCGACCGAGCGGGTCGCCTACGACCACACGCCGCCGATCGGCGGGCCGCACGACGGTTACTGGGCCGCGTGCAACGGGATCGTGTACCCGAAGGCGGTCCGCAACGAGAACATGGTGCACGCGCTCGAGCACGGCACCGTGTGGATCACCTACAACCCGGACCAGATCAAGGGTGACGCGCTGACCAAGCTGTCGTCGAAGGTCCAGGGCAAGCCGTACACGATGATGTCGCCCTACCCCGGCCTCGACAAGCCGATCTCGCTGCAGTCCTGGGGGCACCAGCTGAAGCTGGACAGCGCCGACGACCAGCGGATCGACGAGTTCATCACCGCGCTGCGCACCAACCCGAACACCACTCCCGAGGTCGGCGCCTCCTGTGACGCGCTCGGGCCGGGCGCGTTCGACCCGGACAACCCGCCGCCGTTCGACCCGACGCCGCCGGGGCCGGACGCGAAACCGATGGACTACCAGGGTTCGCAGGGCACCCAGCAGGACACCGCTGGTGCCCCGATGCCGTCGACCACCGGCACTCCCTGATGACCGAAGCGGAACAGGCTCCCGCGCGCCCCGCCGCCCGGCCGCTGGTCATCGGCGCGACGGTGGTCGTCGTGCTGCTGGTGGGCGCGGTGATCGGGATGTTCCTGACCCAGCGGGCGCTGAACTCGTCCGAACCGGCCACCCCGGACGCGGGTTCGGTGGAGGTCGGGTTCGCGCAGGACATGTCGGTGCACCACCTGCAGGCGGTGACGATGGCGAACTGGGCGCGGGACCACAGCACCGACCCGGAGATCCGGCAGCTGGCGTTCGACATCCAGAGCACGCAGCTGGAGCAGGTCGGCCGGATGAAGGGCTGGCTGATGTTGTGGAACCAGCCCGAACAGTCGCCGGGCGCATACATGACATGGATGACTCAGCCGTCCGGGCACGACATGGCGGGGATGGCGATGCCGTCGGCGACCTCGAGTGACTCGCCGATGCCCGGGATGGCGACGAACGCGGAGCTGGCGAAGCTGCGTTCGTTGTCCGGCAAGGATCTCGACGTGTACTTCCTGCAGTTGATGCTGCGGCACCACCAGGGCGGCACGGCGATGGCGCAGTACGCGCACGACCATTCGTCGCTCGGCGCGGTGGACGCGCTGACGCAGAGCATCCTGGCTTCGCAGAGCGCGGAGATGACGTTGATGAAGCAGATGCTCGCCGCGCGGGGCGCTCAGCCGCTGTAGGTCACCAGGACAGTTCTTCGCACCGTTTGGCCGACTCGCAGGGCTCGACCTGCAGGGTCGCGTGCTTGATCCGGTAGTTGTTCGCGAGCAGATTCTGGGCCTGTACAAGGACTTGCGCGGGTTCGGCGTGCTGCTCGACGGCGAGGTGCGCGGAGGCGACCTCCATGCCGGACGTCAGGGTCCACACGTGCAGGTCGTGCACATCGCGGACGCCGGCGAGCGCGGTGAGACCGGCCGCGATGCCCTCGACGTCGACGTCGGCGGGCGCGTGCTGGAAGAGGATGCGCAGCGCGCGGCCCGCGAGTTTGGCTGTGCGCGGCAGGACGAACAGTCCGATCGCGACACCGATGATCGGGTCGGCGTAGCGCCAGCCGGTGGTCAGCGTGATGGCGCCGCTGACCAGGACGCCCACGGAGCCGATCAGGTCGGCGAGGACTTCGAGATACGCGCCGCGGACGTTGATGCTCTCCTTGGCGCCTTGTCTCAGGAGTGAGAAGGCTGCGATGTTCGCGACGAGCCCGGCTGTGGCCGTGAGCAGGACGGGAAGTCCTGGTACCGCGGGCGGATCGGTGATACGTCCGATGGCCTCGAACAGGACGTACGCGGCGACGCCGAAGAGGAGAACGGCATTGCCGAGCGCGGCGAGCACCTCTGCGCGGTAGAACCCGAAGGTGCGCCGGTATGTGGGTCCACTGCGGCGGGCGAGCATGATCGCCGCGAGCGCCATGCCGAGCCCGAGGACGTCGGTGAGCATGTGCGCCGCGTCGGAGATGAGGGCCAAGGAGCCGGTCAGTGCGCCGACGATGACCTCGACCACGAGGAACGCGGCGCCGATCGCGAGCGCCGCCACCAGGCGGGACACGTAGCGGCCGGAGGCGCTCGACACGCCGTGCCCGTGACCGTGACTCATTCGGGCCCCCTCTCTGCGGCCAACATATAGCGACATGCGCATGTATGCAATACAGGCTAGCCTAACCTGCCTTTGGAGGCTACCGCCTGGGGTGCGCTTTGCACACGGGGTACTCGCGGCCCGGACCGGGGCATGCGCTAGGCTCTACCAAGTCGCACGATGATGCGCCCTCGTAGCTCAGGGGATAGAGCACTGCCCTCCGGAGGCAGGTGTCGCAGGTTCGAATCCTGCCGAGGGCACCCAGTTTGAACACACAAAACCGGCCCCTACCAGCGCAAACGCGGTAGGGGCCGATTCATGTCATTCCCGTGAGCCCCGGCGAAACCCCGCGGCGTCGAGCGCGTCCTTGCGGCGACCGGTGATGAAAACCTTGGCGCCCTCGGCTCCTCGGCGTGGCCCCGCAGCAGGCGTGCAGCGCAGTGAGCTAATGCACTGGGGTGGGCAGCAGCCGCGCGAGGGCGGACTGGGCCACGGTGGTGAGCGTGTCGATGTCCATGCCAGTGCGCCCGAGCGCGACGAGGCCGAGTTGGGTGACGAGGACCGCGCGGGCAGTCTCGGCGGGGTCGGCGTCAGCGGCGAGGTCGCCTTCGCGCTGGGCGCGCTCCAGTGCCGCGCTGAGGATGGCGGCGATCGCGTCGTAGCTGCGGCGGGCCTCAGCGGCCACATCCGGAGCGTTGGTGGCCAGCTCGGCGTTGCTGTTGGCCAGCAAACAACCTCGACGCGCAACCGCACCGGTCGGGTCGTCGGTCGGGCTCAGCAGGAACTCGCTCACCACGTCGATCCCTCGCGCCGCGGACACCAGGCGCTCGCGCAGCATCAGCAGGTTCGCGTCGTCGTAGTTGCGCAGCACCCGCAAGAACAGGCTTCGCTTGTCTCCGAACGCCCCGTAGAGACTGCCCTTGCCCAGCCCGCTCACACGTAGCAGGTCATCCATGGACGTCGCCGCGTAGCCCTTGTCCCAGAACTCGTCGCGGATAGCTCGAAGCACAAGATCTTCGTCGAACTCACGAGGCCGGGCCATGCCCCCACCGTACTTACCTGCCGGATCTCGATCGCGTTCTCCCGCCGGTGGCGAGGGCGACGACGATGGCGCCGGCGACGAAGGTGAGTGCGGCGCCGGTTTGAAGGGCTGTGGCGGCGCCGGTGACGAAGGCGTCCGTGATCTGGCCGTGCGCATTGGGCTGGTGGGCGATGGCCTCGGCGACCGTGCGGGGCACCGGGTCGAGGGTTTGCAGGACCGCGGGCAGGTGCCGGGTGAACACGGCCACGGTGATCGTCCCGACGATGGCGATGCCCAGTGCGCTACCGAGTTCACGCGTCGCGGATTGCAGGCCGCCCGCGACGCCGGCTTGTTCGGGTGGCAGCCCGGAGGTCAGCTCGGCCGTCAGGGTCGGTAGTGCGAGGGCGAAGCCGGTACCGAGGACGACGAGCCAGAGCGCGTAGACGATGAACGGTTGCCGAGTCGCGCAGGACAGGCCGAGCAGACCGCCGCTGATGAAGACGAACCCGGCCGCAAGCGTGACGGGGATGCCGATCCGTGCTGTGAGTGCGGGAATGAGCCGCGATCCGACGAGGATGGGGATCGCAATGGGCAGGGTCGCGAAGCCGGCGGCGAGCACCGTGAACCCGCGCCCGTACTGCAGCAGCGAAGCATTGAGATAGAAGAGCCCGAAGCTGCCGAACCAGGTCACGAGCATGCCGAGGCTCGCGCTCGTCAGTAACGGTGAGCGGAACAGGCGCGGGTCGAGCAGCGGATGCGTGACCCTCAGCTCGACGAACACCCAGCCGGCGCCCAGGACGACGGCGAGAGCGAACGAGCCGAGTACGACGCCGCTTCCCCAGCCGCGTGCAGGGCCTTCGATGATGCCAGCGAGCAGGGCGACGGACGCCGCCACCAGGAGGAGGGTGCCCGCCGGGTCGAGGCTGCGATGCGCACGCGGGCTCGGCTTCGCGATGACGGCGATGGCGACGGCGCACAGCAGTGCGAACGGGGCGACGCCCCAGAACAGCGTCTGCCAGGCTCCGGTGTTCAGCAGTCCCGCCCCCGCCGTGTTGCCGACGATGCCGCCCATGCCGGAAATCGCGCCCCAGATCGCGAGCGCCCGACGGCGTCGGTCCTCGCTGGTGGCGTGGACCAGAACGCCGACGCAATTCGGGAGCACGAGGGCGGCACCGAGGCCGGAGACGATCCGCCCAGCCAGCAGCATGGGTACGGCCGTCGAGAGAGCCGAGACCGTGGCTCCGGCGGCGAAGACGACCAGTCCGGTCACAAGGCTGCCTTTGCGGCCGAAGCGGTCGCCGATCGCCCCACCCGGGATGACGAGGCACGCGAAAACGATCACGTACGCGTCGACGATCCACAGCAGCTCGGAAGAGTCCGGGTGCAGGCCGCTGCCGGCGAGCAGCGGAATGGCCAGATTGATGGAGGCGACGAAACCGACGACGAGAAGCGTGCAGACGCAGACTGCGATCAGGACAAGAGTTTCACGCCGCCGTGTCGCGACGCTCGGGGCGAATTGGGTGGTGGTCATGAGCGGGCCTCGTGGTGGTCGCCACTCCCGGCCCGGCCCGCTCTCCAATAGCCGGACACCTCGAAGTGAGTCTGTGTGAACTCGCTGGTCCGGAGATGCTGACGCAGGGGGCCGACGATGCCGGACTCACCGGCCGCCCACAGGTACGTGCGGACGTCGCCGCCAGGAGTCGCGTCGACGAGAGCGCGAGCGAGTTCGCCGGCGCCGGACCCGTCGATCCACTGCACGGTCAGATTCGGGTGCTCGGGCAGGGCGCGCTGTCCCCCCTCGGGGGCGACGACGAAAGCATCGATGTGCGCTTCAGCGGGCGCTTCCTCAAGCCACCGCTCGAGCGCGGGAAGGCCGGTTTCGTCGGCGCCGAGCACATAACGGTCGAAGCCCGCGGGGTAGATGGTGTAGCCACGGGGGCCGAGCACACCCAGCTCATCTCCGTCGCTCGCGCCGATCGCCCACCGCCCTGCCGGGCCGTGCTCATGCAGCACGAAGTCCAGCGTCAGCAGGCGAGCATCGGAATCGAAGCGGCGGACGGTGTAGTCGCGGATGGCAAGCTCGACGCCGTCGGGTGCGGCGAGGCCGAGCGGACCGAGGGTGGGCATTTCGAGTACGCCCGTCGTTTCCTGCGGCACGACCACCTTTACGTGCGTCGCGGTCGTGAGACGCGGAAAGGGAAACTCGGGTTCGAGTTCGTCGCCGGTGAGCACGAAACGGCGCATGGTCGGCGACAGGGTTTCCGTGCGGGCGACGGTGAGGGTGCGCACCTTGGGCGGGTACGCGTGGCGGGTCACTTCGAGGGTGGACGTCATGATCATGGTCCTTGGTCAGACCGCGGTGTAGGCGCCGGCGAGGATGTCCTCGATGAGCCCCGGTCCGGTCGGTTCCCAGGACAGGAGCTCGCGAGTGAGCGCGCCGGACGCGGTCATGGTCTGGCCGAAGAAGCCGCTGATGAACCCGAAATGCTCATCGGCGTCCTCGGGGGCGACCGAGGTGACCGGCAGGCCGAGGGCCTTCCCGATGGCCTCGGCGATCGTCCTGGTCGAAATCGCCTGCTCGGCCACCGCGTGCATCCGGGTGCCCGCCGGAGCGGACTCCAGGCCGAGCCGGATGAGGCGCGCCGTGTCGGTGACGTGCACGGCTGACCATTCGGTGCTGCCATCCCCGATGTAGCCCGAAACTCCGCGGTCGCGGGCCGCGGCGGTCAGGAAGTTCACAAATCCCCAGTCGCCGCGACCGTGCACGCTGGGCGCGAACCGAACGGCGATCGAGCGGATACCACGCGCGACGGACTCGAGCGCGAGGTTCTCGGAGCCGCCGCGATCGGAGCCGGGGCCGACCGCCGGTGAAGCGTCGGTCTCGAGGACGGGGCGGCCCTGGCCGAAGCCGGAAAGCCCGTTGGCGATCACAAAAGGATTGGTCGAACCAGCCAGCGTATCGAGGATCTCCTCGACGGCGGCTCGCTCGGCACGGTCGGTGCCCTCAGGGTCCGCCCAGTCGTGCTTGTTGGCGAGGTGGACGACCCCATCGGCGGCGGCCGCGCCCCGGCGCAGGGAGCCGAGGTCGTCCAGGTCGCCACGCAGCGGCTCCGCACCCTTCGCGGCCAACGCCGCCGCGGACTTGTCGGACCGGACAAGACCGGTCACCTCATGGCCGGACCGGAGCAGTTCGTCCACAGTGGCCGATCCGATCCAGCCGGTGGAACCTGTCACGAAGACGCGCATCGCGCGATCCCCCTTCTGTTACGAGTCACAGTGCACCGAAACTCTAGCCGATAACGGTGCATCGTGTCCAGAAAATAGCCCGAGCACAATTTGCTCACACTGTGTCTCGTAATTTACGTTGATGCGACACTGTGTCCAGCAGAGGGAGCCGAGATGGTGGGCGAGCACGGCAAGGTCGGACGTCCGCGCAGCGAGCAAGCGCGTGCCGCCGTCCTGCACGCCGTCGACGACCTCGTCGTCGAGGTCGGCTACGGCGCCATGACACTCAAGGGCATCGCCGAGCGCGCCGGTGTCTCCCGCCAGACCATCTACCGCTGGTGGTCGACCAAGGCCGAGATCCTGCTCGAGGCCAGCGCCATCGACGCCCGTCAAGAACTGGACGTTCCCGCGCACGGCAACGCCGCCGCGGATCTCGGCGCCTATCTCGACGCGTTGATCGTTTTCCTCACCGTCTCGCCCGCCGGGGCCGCCTACCGTGCCCTGCTCGGCGAGGCGCAGTACGACAAGGCGGTCGGCGAGCTACTGCGAAACAGCGATCCGCTCGGCGAGAGCGCGGCCACCGTCATCGCCCGATCGTTTCCCGGCGACGCCCTGGAAATCCCGATGTCCCAGGCGACCGCCCTGCTCGTGGGGCCGGTCTTCTTCTGGGTGCTCAGCGGAAGGGAGCCGCGGGCCCTCGATTTGCGCGCACTGGCCGACGATTTCGTTCGGCGCGCGGGCCCCTCGGGTGCGCAACCAGACGCGCATTGACATTTAGAGACGGTCGGTCTAATTTCGGTTTCGTGAGTGCGCCAGCACCCCGCGCACGTCGGGGCCGACCGCCGAAGATTCCCCGCGAGCACGGCGATACGCGGGAGGAGTTGCTGCGTTGTGGCATGGAGGTCTTGACGGCTCAAGGCCTCAGCGCGACGGGCATCGACACGATCTTGAAGCGCGTCGGCGTACCGAAGGGGTCCTTCTACCACTACTTCGACAGCAAGGACGCGTTCGGACTGGAGGTGCTGCGGCGCTACGCCGAGTACTTCGCGCGCAAGCTGGACCGCTGGCTGCTGGAGGAGGATCAGCCGCCGCTGCGGCGCCTGGCCCGGTTCGTGGAGGACGCCAAGGCCGGGATGGTCAGGCACGACTTCGAACGCGGCTGCCTGGTCGGCAACCTCGGCCAAGAGATCCTCGCCCTTCCCGACGGCTACCGGGAAGAGCTCGAAAGCGTGCTCCGCGATTGGGAACGACGCCTCGCCGCGTGCCTGCGGCTGGCAGTGGACGCCGGAGACGTTCCGGCGGACACCGACTGCGACGAGCTCGCCTCATTCTTCTGGATCGGCTGGGAGGGTGCGGTCCTGCGGGCCCGGCTCGCCCGCACGGTCGGTCCACTGGACGTCTTCATCACCGGGTTCCTCACCGGCATCCGGACCTGAACCGAAGGAGCATGATGTTCACCGCGATCCTGGTCGACAAGACCGATACCGACTACCGCGCCGAACTGCGCGAGCTCGACGAGGCCGAACTGCCTGAGGGCGAAGTGACCGTGCGGGTGGCCTACAGCACCCTCAATTACAAGGACGCCCTGGCCATCACCGGCAAGGGCCCCATCGTGCGCCGCTGGCCGATGGTGCCCGGCATCGACCTCGCCGGCGTCGTCGAGCACAGCGACAGCCCCGCCTATGCGCCCGGAGACCGGGTGCTCGTGAACGGCTGGGGCATCGGGGAGTCGCATTGGGGCGGGCTCGCCCAGCGCGCCCGCGTCCGAGCCGACTGGCCGATCCTCCTCCCCGCGAACCTCACCGAGCAGCAGGCGATGACGATCGGCACCGCCGGGTACACCGCGATGCTGTCCCTGATGGCGCTCGAGGCGCACGGCCTGACGCCCGGCGACGGCGACATTCTCGTCACCGGCGCGAACGGCGGCGTGGGCGGGTTCGCGATCTCACTGCTCGCCCACAACGGCTACTCCGTCATCGCGTCCACCGGCAGGCCGGCCGAGGCGGACTATCTGAAGAGCCTCGGCGCGACCACCATCATCGACCGCGCCGAACTCTCGGAGCCCGGCCGGCCCCTCGGCAAGGAACGCTGGGCCGGAGCCATCGACTCCGTCGGCAGCCACACCCTCGCCAATGTCTGCGCGAGCACCCGCGCGGAAGGCGCCGTCGCGGCCTGCGGCATGGCCCAGGGGCTGGACCTGCCCGCCACGGTCGCGCCCTTCATCCTGCGTGGAGTGAGCCTGCTCGGCATCAACAGCGTCACCCAGCCCCAGGCGAAGCGCGTCACCGCCTGGGAGCGACTCAGCCGCGAACTCGACCTCGACCAGCTTCCCGAAATGAGCCGGGAGATCGGGCTCAGCGAGAGCATCACCGCCGCGTCGGACCTCCTCGACGGCAGGATCCGCGGCCGCCTCGTGGTCGACGTGAACCGCTGACCCGCCGACTCACTCACAAGGAGGCAACATCGTGCCGAAGATCGCCGTGCTCGGGGCGGGAGGAAGGATCGCGAAGCTGGCGATCGCCCAGCTTCGCGAAGACGAGCGGAATCAGCTCACTCTTTACCTGCGCAACCCGAAGCGGGTGCGCGAGCTGCCCAGCGATGGCGTTCTGGTGGTCGAGGGTGACGTGCTCGACGTGAAGCTGCTGACGCAGACCGTCCAGGGGCAGGACGTCGTCTACGCGAACCTCGGCGGCTCCGATATCGAAGCTCAGGCGCGTGCGGTTGTCTCGGCCCTGACCGCGGCGGGCACGCGCAGGCTGATCTGGATCTCGACCCTCGGCATCTATGACGAGGTACCCGGCGAGTACGGCAAGTGGAATCACCACATGCTCGACGGCGGCTACCTCCAGACGTACAGCGCGGCCGCCCAGGTCATCGAAGCCTCCGACCTCGACTACACGATCATCCGTCCGGCGTGGCTGTCCGACAACGACGAAGTGGACTACGAGACCACCGAAAAGGGCGAGCCGTTCAAAGGCACGGAGGTCTCCCGCAAGAGTGTCGCCGCGCTGGTGACAGAACTCGTAAAGAACCCGGCGGAGGGCATCCGCGCCTCGCTCGGCGTGAACAAGCCCGGCACCGACGGCGACAAGCCCGCCTGGTACTGAGCCTGAGCCGCACCCCCGGCATAACTGGACACGCTGTATCGTAACTGCTAGCGTTTCGGTACACAGTGACTTGAAATGCAAGGGAGTTCGATCATGAGCGCGCCAACAGCTCTACTGGCGGTCGCCTCCATCAACGAGCACAAACTCACCCTCCACACGGTGGAGGCCGACGGGTCCATCAGCGGCGAACCCACCGTCGTCGACCTCTCCGCGGTGCCAGGCGATCCCCATGAGGTGCGCTACGACCCGCGTCGCCGGCACCTCTACGTGTCGCACACCTACCTCGGCGGCTGGTACTTCGACAACAATGGTCCAGACCATCACATCAGCATCGTCGACGTGGACTCCCGTTCGCTGGCCGGGTTGATCGACCTCAGTGACGGCCCGCGCACCGCACACGGCATCCACGACCTGTGGGTCGACACCGCACGCGATCGGATCTGGGGCTGTGTGGAGGCAGGTGTGGACAGCCCCGGCGGGCTGATCGGGATCGACCCCGACACCGGCGACATCGTCTCCCACATCGACGCCGAGGTCCGCGCCGCGCATTGGTTCGCCCTCACCCCTGATGGCGCCTACGCCTATACGGCCAACAAAGAGGCACCGTACGTCTCCGTGCTCGATCTGGACGCCGAGAAGCTCACAGCGCGGATCCCGGTGCCCGGCAGCGAGGGCATCGCTGCGGGGCTCGACGGGCGGGTGTTCGTGGCCGGCCCCTGCGTGCTGCCGGGCGCCCCCGCCGGCCCGGCGGGCGTGCGGGTCATCGACGGCGCCAGCCACGAGATCACGGCTCTGCTGGAGATGGAGTTCCCGTCCGGCGCGGTGCATGTGACGGCCGGCGGGCTCTTGCTCGCCACCGAAATCCGGACTGCCATGGGTACTGGTGAATCGACCGAGGGAATGCTGAAGATCTGGTCGGCCGGCACGCTCGAACCGGTCGGTGAGACCCCCGTCGGCGGCATGGTGCTGACCATGACGTCTTCGCCGGACGGCCGGCTCGCCTTCGTCTCCGACTCTCACAGCGGCACAGTGGCGGTGATCGACCTGCGTACCTGTGAGCGCGTCTCCACGCTCACAGGCATCTCCGCCGCCCACGGGATGGCCGTGGTACCGGCGACGTGATCCGCGGATCCGTAGTTTTCCGAGAACACGGGAGAAAACCATGAGCCTCAAAGGAAAGACCGCCGTCGTCACCGGTGGTGCCCGAGGGATCGGACGCGCCTTCTGTCAGCGGCTGGCGGCCGAGGGCGCGAACCTGATCGTCATCGACATCATTGATCCGGCCGAGGGTCTCGCGAGCCTTCCCGGCGACGGGACCAAGGCGGGCATGGTGTGCGACGTCGGACTTCCCGACGAGGTCAGGAAAACCGCCCAGCGGGTCCTCGACAGGTTCGGGCGCTGCGACATCTTCGTCAACAACGCCGCGACCCTGAAGATGACCACGCTGCCCACCACGACGACGGACGTGTGGCGCCGCGTTCAGGCGGTCAACGTGGAACCTGTCGTCGGCTTCGCGCAGATGTTCGTACCAGGGATGACCGAGGCGGGGTGGGGACGCATTGTCACCACAGGCTCGTCGTCCACATTGAACCCGCAGGTGCAGGATCTGGCTTACGTCACGAGCAAAGGCGCCGTGCACGCCCTCACCAGGGCACTGGCCAACGAGCTCGGCGGCAAGGGAATCACGGTGAACTCGATCGCGCCCACCGTCGTGAAGACCGAGGGCTTCGTCGAACGGCTTCCCGGGGACGGCCCGGATCCTGATGACATGATGTCCTCGATCGTGTCCCAGCAGACGATCAAACGCTATTGCACACCGCAGGATGTGGCGAACCTGCTGGGGTTCCTCGTCTCCGACGCGGCCGGATTCATCACCGGGCAGATCCTGCACGTCGACGGCGGCCGCACCAGGAGCGGCGCCTGACCGCGAGCGCCACGGCGGCCGATTTGGCATGCTGGGACGCGATGAGCGAGCTACAGGAACGGATTCAGCGTCAGATCGACACGCTGGTCGGCACCGGCGTGGAGACCGGTGTGCAGGTCGCGGTCTATCAGGACGGCGCGCTGATCGTCGACGCGGTGGCCGGCATGGCCGACCCGGCCACCGGACGACCCCTCACCTCCGGCACACCGATCTTCAGTTTCTCCACCATGAAGAACGTGTCGGCCACGCTCGCGCATCTGCTCGTCGCGCGGGGTTTCCTCGATTACGACAGTCTGGTCACGGACCTCTGGCCCGAGTTCGGTATGCGCGGCAAGGACACGGCGACACTGCGGCACGTACTGACCCACACGGTCGGCCTCCCGGCCATGCCGCGCGAGATCACTCCGGGCGAGCTTCCCGACTGGTCCAGGGTGTGTGCGTCACTGGCCGCCGCCGAGCCGCGCTGGCGGCCGGGTGCCGCCATGGGCTATCACTCCTACACCTTTGGCTTTCTCGTCGGCGAGCTGGCCCGCCGCGCCACCGGGCGGCCCATGCGTGAGCTGCTGCGCGAGTGGATCACCGCGCCGCTCGGTATCGAGGGGCAGCTCTACTTCGCCGCGCCGGAGGAGGCACTGCCGGGGTTGGCGCGCCTGGAGCAGCAGGCGTCCCAATGGCCTGCCGGCCCGGACGACGGTGCTGCGATCCTCGCGCCGTGGGAAAACCGGCCGAGTGCCGATTTCGGCAACAACGGCGAGATCCTGCGTGCCGACATACCGTCGGTGGGGACCGCCACCGCGCACGGCCTCGCCGCGATGTACAACGCCCTGCTCCAGGCCCAGCTCGTGGATTCCGCGCGATTGGCCGACCTGTCCGCGCTCGCTTTCGAGGGTGTGGATCAGGTTTTCGGTACGCCGGCGCGGATGGCGCTGGGCTTCCCGATCGGCAGGATCGGCGCCCCTGCCGAGGAGAACTCCGTGGCCTTCGGCTGGCCGGGCGGCGGCGGCAGTTACGCCTACGCCGACCCCGCGCGTGGGATCGCCTTCGCGCTGACGAAAACCCGGCTGGTCCCGAACTTCGACACCGTGCTGTCGGTCACCGCGATCCTGGCCGACCATCTCGCCGGAATCCGTTGAGCACAAGGAGAAGTCATGCCCCCTGAGACCAGCCTCGGTCCCTTCTCGTCACCCGGCGCCCGCCCGACGCCGTGGGAGGAGACGGAGTGGGCACTGCGCCGGATCCAGAAATTCCAGCTGTGCACGGTGCGCCGGGACGGCCGCCCCCACGTGACACCGCTGCTGGCGATCTGGGCGCTCGGCGCGATGTGGTTCACCACCGGCGAGAACGAGCAGAAAGCCAAGAATCTCAGTGCGAACCGGCACTGCGCGCTCACGGCCGGAACCGGCACCATGACGGGCATGGACTACGTCATCGAAGGTACCGCGAGCCCGGTCACCGACCAGGCCGTCAGGGACGCCGTGGCGACCGCGTTCGAACAGGCCTATGGCTGGGAGTTGACCCGCGAGGACGGCACCTGGCATCACCTGGGCGACGCCGTCCGGACCGGGAATGTCCAGCTCTACCGGGTCCAGCCGGACAAGGGATTCGCCTTCGCCACCGGTAGTGAGTCGTCCCAGACTCGCTACCGGTGGAGCTCCTGACACAGGCGTACCTCATCCCTCGGCTTGCCGCGGCCGGGGGCTCGGTCTCGGGGGTGTCTTGGCCGCAGCGGATTCCTTGGGGCGTTTGATTCTGCTGAGGCCGGCGTCGACCAGCACGAACACGATCAGGCTGGCGCCGAACACGGGCAGCACCCAGCCCAATGCGGCGACACCGACCAAGATGACGGTCAGGGCCGGGGGCGACAGTTGCCGCGACACCGGGCGTGGCAGCGACGCCCACCGTCCGCGGTAGGGGTTGTGGATCCACCACATCCGGTAGCCCAGCGCGATCAGCACGAGCGTGGCGACGGCCAGCACCGCCAGCACGATCTGGTTCGCCAGCCCGAACAGTGAGCCGGTGTGGAACTCCGTCGCCAGGGTGCTCAGTTTGGCGGCGACCGAGTAGTCACGCCAGCCGATGTGTTCGGTCACCGCGCCCGTGAACGGATCGATCGCGACGGCACCGCGGTGGATCGGCAGGCCTTCGCTGATCTCGGTCACGGTGAACGGCATGCCGGGGCTCTTCGGCGGGGTCACGGTCAGCTCGCCGCCCAGTCCCGCGGCCCGGCTGATCGCCAGTGCCTGGTCGATACCGATCGGCTGGGCGCCGGCGGGCACCGCGACAGCCGCTGCGGCGAGCACCGGAGCCCGCAGGTGCAGCGGATCGACCGCGTCGTCCCCGCGTCCGCCGGCGAATTGGGACATCGCCAGGCCACTCGCACTGACGACCAGCAGGCCGGCGGTGAGCCACAGACCGAGTGCCCCGTGCCGCGCACGCACCCGCAGCCAGCCGGTTTTCTCGCCTGCCGAGGGCAGGAGCACCTCACGCAAGCGGCGTTTACGGCGTGTCTTCGCGAGCCATAGGACTAGACCACCGACGGCGACGAGTGGGAGCCAGCTCGCGGCGAGTTCGGCATAGAGCCGCCCCGGATTGCCCAAGTGCAGGTTGCTGTGCAGCTGGCGCAACCAGGTGTTGGCGGGCAAGCGGTTTTCGACCGTGCTCAGCTCGCCGTTGAGGTAGCCGGTGTACGGGTCGACGAACACCGTCCGGTCCGGGGTGCCCGCCGGTCCCGGGACCGCGAGCACGATCCGGGTGGTGCGCTCCGGGCTCGGCGCGATGATCACCGACTTCAGCGTCGATTCCGGATGTGCGGCGAGCGCTGCCGAGACCTGGCCGGACAGCGGACGCGGCGCGCCTTCGACCCGGTTGACGAACAGGGCCGACCGGTACAGATCCTCGTGGATCTGCGGGCTGAACACATACGCCAGTCCCGTCAGGCACAGGACGGCCAGGAACGGCGCGATGATGATCCCGGCCAGGAAGTGCACGCGGCGGGACACCAGCTGAAGAGTGGTGCCCAGCCGCGAGGCGCGGGCCGGGCGCCGGGCCCGGCGATGCCGGTCCTGCGCGCGTGGTTCGGTTTCCCTTGTGTGCACGGCAACTCCTCGCCGGGGCGCGTCAGCGCACGTCGATGGGCTGGGTGACCGTCTGCGTGCCCCCGTCAGCGGTCCGGACGGTGATCGCGAGCTGCCACCGGCCACGCTCGGGCAGGTTCGCCGAGCCCGCCATTGAGCCACTCGCGCGATGACCGAACGCGACGGGGACCGCCGGCGTGGCGTGGTCCGGCAGGGTGAGCACGGCCGTCACTGTCACGTCGTCCCGCGGCGTCCCGGTGTCGGCGAGCACGGTGAGGTACGTCTGCAGCCGGACCTGGCCTCGTTCGTCGGTGCGGGGAATCAGGACCAGGTCCAGGGAGCCCTGACCGCCGGGCTTCCCGGTGTCGAACGCGAGCCTGGTCGGCGCCACCTGGTCCCGGATCGCCGCGGGAACCGGGGCCGTCACACCCTGCGCGTGCGCGGCCTGCGAAGGCAGGACGGTCACCAATGTCGCCGTGCCGGCGAGCACCGCTGCGGCGACCCCGGTCGCGACCAGGAGCAGCGAACGAACCCGGCGCAGCCGCGGCCTCGCCTCCCGGACGGCGGTCTTTCCGCGCACCGGCGCCCGGCGTGCCCAGGTATGGCAGATCGCGGCGACGGCGACGAGCAGCACCGCCAAGGTGAGCGTCCCAGCGAGTAGCCAGCCGAACTCGCGCGGTCCGCGCAATACCTGGTAGACGCCGGCGACCGCCAGCGCGGCGGCACATCCGACCGCCAGGCGCGCGAACCGCGACACCACATCCCGGTCCCCTATGCCCGACACCCGGAGCAGAACCAGGCCACCGAGAGCGACCGCGACCGTGGTGAGCACGAGGATGTCCACGGCCAGCGCGAGTGGCGACGGGGCGCCCTCCGGACGGGGATCGGCGAACGTCCAGGTGGCCGTCAACGCCGCCGCACACGCCAGCGCCGTTCCGCCGCGCATCCACCGTTCCCTTGTGGTTTCGGCAGATTGGCTGCTCATGAGTTGCGCGATGCCGAGGGCGATCGGCACCAGGACATAGAGCCGGGTGAGCAGGGCACCGCCGACGTCGGACTCCGCCGTGGCCGACAGCAGCCTGGGATCGAACGCGCCGCTCAAGGGCGCCCACGACGCGTAGGGCCCGAACGACACGAAGGTGACGAGTGTGGCGGCGACCAGCCCGCACCAGCTGTACTTGACCAGCTTGGTGACCAGCCGCGACCGCGCGGCGGACGACCCGATCGCCGCCACGAAGAACACCGCGCCGATCAGCAGCAGCATCGTCACGATCGCCACCACACGGCTCGCCACATAGAACACCGTGACCGTGAGGTCGTGCGTGGTCTCGATATCCGGCACACCGTCGGGCGGGATCGTGTCGAAGACGTCGAAGGTGAACGAGCCGCTGATGGGCTGGAGCCCGCTGGAAGGCAGCGTCCAGGACACCGCGTAGGTGCCTTCGTGCCGCTCCTTCGGCAGCGGCACGGAGATCGTGTTCCGGTCACCACCGGGATGGACCGGTCGTTCGAAGACGACCTGCTCGCCGGTCCCGGGGTCGAGGACCCGCACGGTGGCCAGCCCGGCGGGCACCGGCCGGTCGAAGGTGAGCAGCACGTGATCGGGCGACTTGACCAGTTGACCGTTGCCCGGCGAGGTCGTGGTGAGCACCGGGTTCCCCGTCGCCGAGGGCGTCGTGGCGAGCAGGGTGCCCCAGCACACCGCGACCAGGAACAGCAGTGCGACCAGCCGGCCCAAGAATCCGCCCCGGCGCGTAATCGTCCGTTGTGGACGTTCCTTGACCGTCGTCATCGGTTGCTCGCCTCGGTTTCGTCGGTGCGCTCGGGTTCGTCGAAAAGGTCCACACTGGACTCCGCCGGGCGTGCGGCACGGCGGCGCGCCTGGTACCAGACCCCGGCGAGCACGGCCACCGCCACCCCGAGCGCGCCCCACAACAGGGCGTACGGCAATCCGCCGCTGGAGCTGCTTTCGTGGGGAGCGGCCACATTCGGGGCTACGGAAACGGTCTGCTGGCCCGGCGCGCCGGAGGCGGACACCGGCGCCGGACCCGGGGCGGCACCGGGTACCGCACCGGAACCGAGCGTAATCGCCGGCCCGGCCGACTCCCCGGTCCAGTGCGCGACGGCGCCATTGGCGTAGGTCTGCGTCGCGTCGAAGACCAGTTTCCCGTCGGCCGGCAGAGGTCCCATCGTGACGAGGAACTGCTCGAATTCCCTGGGCTGGACCGCACCGCCTTCGACGACGAGTGCCGCGGCGACCTCATTGACCGTCCGGTCACCGGCCCGCAGCGGCGGGTCCAGCGGCCGGGGGCGGATGCTGACGGTCCAACCCGGCACGGGATCGACCTGGACGTAGGCGATCGGCGGCACCTGGGGGAAGACGAGTTCGAGCCGGGTGCTCGTGGTGTCGGTCCGCTCATTGGCCATGCGGAAGGCGAAGGTCTGGGTGCCACCGCCGGTGGTCCGGTCGGGCACGATGGACACCTGCGCCGCGGCGGGCGCGGACACGGCCAGCAGGCAGGCCGCCACGGCGGACAGTGTGAACAGCCCACGGAGGAAGGGTTTCTGGCGGTGGGGCATCAGGACTCCTCGACGCCGTGGTCGGGGGACGGGCGGCTACCCGTCCCCCGACCACGCTCTGCGGGTCCGCCGGCTAGCAGGCCGACGGGGTGATGGGATTGAGCTGCTGACAGGTCAGCTGGTTACGCCAGTCGCCCTGGTTCTGCTGGGCCCAGCCGTTGTAGACCAACGGAATCGGCAACACGCCCTGGCCACCGTAACCGGCCTTGGCGGCGATCGAACCGTCCATTTTGGTCGTCGCGACCGGGTCCAGCATCAGCTGGCCGGCCACCTTCGCGTCACTGATGTCGCCATCGTTGTTCGGATCGACGTCGATGATCTGCATGACGTTGGCGAACTTGTTGGACACGTAGGCGTAGTAGCCACCACCCTTCTTGGCACCGAAGTTGATGCCGTGGCAGCCCGCCGAACACGGCAGGTCCTTGACGACCTTGTCCGTCTTCGGATCGACGACCGACACCGTCTGGGACAGCACGTTCGCCGCCAGCAGTGCCTTGCCGTCCGGGCTCACCGGCAGCTGGATCGTCAGGCCACCGAACGGAGCACCGGCCTTCGGACCGTCCTGCGGACTGTAGTTCGCCCACAGGTCGATCGACTTGCTGTGCACCTTCTGCCCGTTTTCGTTGCAGGCATTGGCCGCCAGCGAGACACAGGTGATCGACTCACCGAGGAAGTCCCCGGTGTAGAACTTCGACGAGTCCGGCGTCATGCTGGTCGCGATCGGGAACTGCCCGGTCGGCTCGGTCTTGACCGTGCCCGTCGGCATGTCGATCACCGACGCGTTGTTGGTCAGAACATTCGGCGTGACCACGGTCTTGCCGTCCGAACTGGTCCAGTGCGCGTGCGGATGCCGGACCTCACCGGTCGGGCTGACCGAGATCTTCCGGAGCACGGTCGTGGCGCCCGGTGCTAGCTCGACGATCTCGTTCCCGGCGTTGATGCCGATGATGAGATTGTCGGTGCCGGTCTGGGTCATCACGTGTGCCGGGTTGTGCCCGACCTGGGTGCTGCGGATGAACTGGCCGGTCTCCCGGTCGAACACATCCACCTTGTCGGCGAACCATTCGGTCTGATACAGGTACTTGTAGTCCTTGTCGGTCCACATGTTGTGCGGGTTGTTCATGTCGATCGACGGTGCGCCGATCTTCCGGTCGACCGTCCAGTTGCTGACGTTGACCTTCGTGGCGGAACCGACCTTGTCCTTGCCGTTCCATTCCTCCACTTCGGTGTCGACCCACACTTCCCCGACACCGGGCGTCGCCGGTGGCTGGTTCCCCTTCGACAACGTCTTCGGGTACGAGAACTTCTTGTCGAAGTAGGCGTCCAGATTCGGGATCAGCACCGGGTTGCCGGCAGCGTCGTACTGCAGGATCGGCACCGGCGGCTGGATCGCGTCGAACGAGTTCTCCGAATCCGCCTTGAACTGCTGCCAGTTGTTCGGGTTGGTGATGTTGAAGAACGTGTTCACCAGCCGGTTGACGATATCGGAGTTCGACGGGACGACGAGGTTCCGCGAATTGACCTGGATGCTCTTGCCGAAGTCCAGGCCGATGGTGAGCGGATCGTCGACCACCACCGCGCCCAGCATGTACGGCGTGATCATGTCGGTGAACGCGTACAGGCCGGGCTCGGTCAGCTGGATCGACCGTTCGCCGAAGAAGGCACCGGCGGGGTTCTCGTAGGGGAAGTTCTGCGCACCCGCGGGGGCGATCAGGCCCATCGGGTCACGGATACCGGTGGACTCCTTCGGGTCCACCACGAAGTTCACCGTCACCGGCGGCCCCTTGGTGGCGAACGCGGCGAGGTCGTTGAGGGCACCCTGCAGGTCGACGCCGACCGGCAGGGAGTTGAGGTTGACCGGCTGATCGGCCGGGAGCGCGGACAGCTCCTGGGTGAACTGCCCGAGCAGCCCCGCGGCCTTGGTGGCCGAGGGGAGGGCCGCCGGGTTCGACGCGCCGATCGACTGCACCGCCGACAACGTGTTGTCGAGGTTCAGCGCCTTCCAGAGCTGGGTGCCGAGCGAGCCCAGCAACGGCACCTGTCCGGCGACGTTCTTCACCAGGTTGTTCAGCGAGCCACCGAGATCGGAATTGAGCAGGCTGGTCAGCTCGCCGCCGGTCGTCAGGCCGCCGACCGTGCCCAGCCGTGGCATTTCCGCGACGGCCAGCGACTGGTCACCGAACAGGTTGAGCCCGGAGTCGAACCATTTTCCGTTGTCGTCCCGGAGATGGAAGGTGATCGGGACCGGGCCGATGCCGATCGGCTGCTGGGCTGTGGCCGGTGCCGCGACGATCGCCGAGGTACCGACCGCGACGGCGGCCAGCACGACCGTCATCCGGAATCGGGTACGCCGCCTCACCGGGATTCCCGGCGGAGCTGGAGAGGACATGGGTTTCCTTTCTTTCCTGTGTGGGGTTCCGGCCAGATCCCGATAATGTTCGACCGGCCGGAGGAAAGTGAATCACGAACCACGACCGGTGCGGAACCAATACTTGTTACAGGCCGGTGAAATCCCATTTCCTCGCATTGATTCCAGCGGTGAAAATATGTAAAGACAATTGTCCGCGGACGGTCTTCGTTAAATACTTCTCAGTTTCCGCCGATAAGGCCGAACACGATGCAGAGCACGGCGGAAACCAAGCCGTCCGGCGCACAGACAGGCGCCGGAGCGGGCGGTGGGACCGGGTCGGGCGAGCCGGGGTCCGGTGGGACCGGAGGCGTCGGCGACACGGGTGGAGCGGGTGGTGCGGGGACTTGGGTCGGCGGAGGCGGTGGAGGTGTCGGTGACGGTTCCCCTGGCGTGGAAGGGTTTGCGGGGGTCGTCGAGCTGGTCGTGGTGGGCAGGTCCGGCAGGCCGACCGGAACGCCGACATCGCGTCCCGGGCTTGTCGTCGGCGACGGGACAAGGCCCGCCGGTGTCGGGCCGGCCGGTGCGGCGGGGATCGGCGGCGCGGGGCCGGTGGTCGTGGCGGGCGGCGCGGTGACGTGCGGCGGCGGCAGGACTTCGGCCGCCTGCGTGCCGGAATCGCCGCCCATTTCCGCTATCACCACACCCAGGGACCAGGCACACGATGCCGCCGCCAGCAGCGCCGCCGCGGCGGTCACGACTTTCGCCAGCACCATCCTCATCGGTCCCTTCGAAGCCCTGCCAGCGGAAACGGGTCGCTTTTTCAAAGCTTTCTCTCAGCTGTTCGCGGGGGTTGTCGTGCGAGAATTTTCGGGTCGTGGCGCGCCATCATGGCATGGCCGGATGAAGTCTGACCAGAGCGCACCGAACAGACCCATCGCGGTGTCGAATATTTCGCTTCATCTCGGCGAAACATATGATTCCCGGGCCTTTTCCCAGGTTGCGCGCGCGGGCTCGATAATTGTGGTTACAGCCGCCCGCAAGACGTCGCCGGTTGCCCGGCCAATGCTCGTCGACGCAAATAGGTTACTCACTCGGTCGAGTGAACGCCGGGCGCGATCAGACCGATGAGCTGTGCAAACACCGGCGGAGTCGATCACCGGTGCCGGCGGTCATGTGCTACCTTTGCCAGGCGCGGACACGGCGTGCGGCGCCGGCATCCGCCAAGATCACGGCCGTGAAAATCTCCGGGCGTCTCCTTGTAATGAACCGTCAACAGGCGCGTCATGTGCCGATTACATGTGCTCGCTTTATTGTCCGAAATCCCGTTTTCGCCACATGTGTCCGGCGAAACTCGAGAAAGGACAGACATGCGCGCACCGCACGCACCGGGTACGGCCGGTCGCGGCCTCTCGTGGTCCCGCCGCCTCGCGGTGGTGGTCTGCACGGGAGCCGCCGCGATGTTCACCGGCCTGCCGTTCGCCGTCGCCCACGTCTCGGTCACCCCGGACACCGCGCAGGCCGGGGATCCGGCAGTGCTTTCCTTCCGGGTGCCCAACGAACGCGACGACGCGACGACCGTGCGCGTCGAGGTGACCTTCCCCGCCGACCAGCCGCTCGAGTCCGTGGTCCCCCGCGCGCTGCCGGGCTGGAAGATCGACGTACGGAAGCAGATGACCGCCCAGCCCGCCGAACCCGGTCACGACAACGACGAGATGGACGGCGGCACGGTGTCGTCGATCGTGTGGGAAGGCGGTGCCATCCCGTCCGGGACGTTCGAGGAGTTCCCGGTCCGGATCGGGAAGATACCCGGCTCGGGCACGCTCGCTTTCGTTGCGCTGCAAACCTATTCCGACGGCCAGACGGTCCGCTGGGCCGACCCGGTGCGGCCCGGGCAGCCCGAGCCGGAGCATCCCGCGCCCACCGTCACCGTCGCGCCACTGGCCGCCGTCACACCACCAGCAGAGTCCACTTCGGACACACCGGCGCGGGTGCTGGCGGGTGCGGGGCTCGCCGCCGGACTCGGCGCGGCGGCCGTGGCATTGGTCCGGCGGCGCCCGGTGCGCCCAGCGCCGGTGTCCGAAGTGGACCAGAAACGAGAGACCACGCGGTTGTAGCGCGGGTCCGAGCAAAGGGGTGGCAGAGATGGACGTTCAACAGCGGCCGGCCGACGCACGGAGCCTGCCGGTGGACGAACTGGAACAGCTTCGGCGGCAGGCGGTCGCCGCCGTCGGTTCAGGTCTCCCCCAGACACAGGTCGCGCGCCTGTTCGGGGTGTCGAGGAAGGCCGTCGGTAACTGGGTGCGCGCCTACAAGTCCGGTGGCGAACCCGCGCTCCGGCCGCAGGCCCGTGGCCGGCGGGCCGGCGACCGCCTGGTGCTGTCCTGGCCGCAACAGGCCCGGCTGCTCGCCGCGCTGACCGGGGCGACACCCGACGAGCTCGGATTTCCGTCTCTGCTGTGGACCCGGAGAGCGGTCGCGGCCCTGATCCACCGCGAGTTCGGCGTCGCCCTCGCGAGTTCCACGATCGACCACTACCTGCTCCGCTGGGAACTGATCCGGCGAGAGGGCGTGTTCGCGCGGTGGTGCGAATGCCCGCCCGGAGCGCTCCTGGTGACCTGGACCCGGCCGCGCTCGGCGGCCGAAGCCGATCGCGGCCACGCCCTGGTCGCCGTCAGCGATCGCGGCCTGCTGCATTTCCTCGCCGGGGAACGGCCGTTCACCGCGGCCACGCTGATCGAATTCAGAAAGCGCTTACGCGTGCAACTCGCCCGCGACGTCCGGCTGCTCGTCCGCGAATGGCCGGCCGCCCACACGGCACTGCTCGAATGCTGGCCGAAGTGAACCGGGGAAGGAATCGCATGCGGGGACGACACTTTCTCGCCGCGGGCGCGGTGACGCTCACCTGCCTGATCGGTGCGCCGGCGGCCGCGGCCGAGCCCGTGACCGCACCGAGTTGTTCGAGCACGGTCGAGGGCACGCCGGGCCAATCGGTCCTGCTGGACCCGGCTTCGGTGAGCGAGCCGGTGACGCGAGCGCTCGCGGGACTGGACCCGCTCGGTCTGCTGACCCCCGCCTTTCGTAAGGCGTGGGCGGGCACGGCGCCGATCCCCCTCGGCACCGTGCCCGAAGGGGGAGCCGAGATCACCGGAAGCCAGATCTCCCAGGCGGTGATCGGGCGGCTCGGCGAAATCCCGCTGCTGGGTCCAGTGCTGCAGCCGCTGACCTCCGCCGTGCGCGGCACACTGGCCTCGTTGTGCGCCATCGTGATCCGCGTCGAACACCCCGCGCCACCGGCCACCGCGAAGCCACCCGCCCCGGCCCCGGTCACGCCCGGCGCCGGGGCCACCGAATCCCCGGCCACCGGCAAGGGGTTCACGTCCAACGAGGGTGCGGGCACCCCGTCCGTGAGCGCCGGCGCGGTCTTCGGCTCACGACTGGCGGACCTGATACCGGGACCGGCCCTGTACCCGATGATGGCCATCGGCGCACCGGGCTCGCCGGCGAACCCGCCGCTGGTAGTGGTGCCGGCGCCGCAGACCGCGGGCTCGGCGGAGGCCTTGCCGGCGAAGGACGACGGGCTCTCCCCCGTCGTGCTGACCGCGCTCGTGGTGCTCACCCTCGTCAGCGCACAACTCGTGCGCCGCTGGGTGCTCAACCCACGACGTTAATCACACATTAACGAACCTTCCGCGCCCAACGGTCGCCGGTGACAATTCGTTTACCTCAGGATATCCGGAGCGAACAGGATGTTCGCCACCATTCAGGGCTTGGACATGGCCGGTCGTGACGCGCGGGGCATCTCGGCGGAAGCGTTGGAAGAACTCCGCCGGCGCGCCGTCGCGGCCGTCGAAGCCGGGGGCACCCGCGCCGAGGTCGCACGCCTTCTCGGCGTGTCAAGGAAAACCGTCGGGGCGTGGGTGTCGTCCTACCAGCGCCTCGGCGACGACGCGTTCCGCCCGAAGCGGCGGGGCCGGCGCCCCGGCGAGCAGTACGCCCTCTCCCCCGCCCAGCAGGCGTGGACGGTGCGGACCATTGTGGACGGCAGCCCGGACCGGCACGGCCTGCCGCACCGCCTGTGGAACCGGCAGGCGATCGCCGAGCTGATCAACCGGGAGTTCGGGGTGCTGATCAGCGCCGCGACCATCTCGCAGTACCTGTCCCGCTGGGGACTGATCGAGGAATCCCGGCTGCTGGAGCTGATGCGTGGCCGCGTCACCGCTGTCGTACCGCGCCAGCGCACACCGGCGCGCGGCGACGAGTGGCTCGACGACGCGGAAGCCCTCTGGCTCGCCTGGACCAGGCCGCGCCGCCCGCCCGACGCCGGACGCGGCCCGGTCGCGACCGGACAGAACCTGATGACCGGCTTCCGGGACTATTTCGGCGACGTCAACGTCCTGCTCGCGATGTCGCGGCGCGGAATGGTTTTCTTCCAGGCTCAGCGGGGTCCGTTCGACGCCGATCAGGCAGCCGATTTCCTGCAGCGACTGATGGCCCAGTTCGGTCGCGGGCTCAACGTCGTCGTGTGCGCCTGGCCCCTGGAGCACTACGAGGTTCTCGGTCTCTCGTCGCACG
This sequence comes from Amycolatopsis sp. GM8, assembly GCF_021653975.1. Lineage (GTDB taxonomy): Bacteria > Actinomycetota > Actinomycetes > Mycobacteriales > Pseudonocardiaceae > Amycolatopsis_E. The sequence goes on from NZ_JAJKFK010000007.1 coordinate 144,500, forward strand.
GCCACCCCGGCCGGGTCGCCTTCCGGTTCACCCTCGGCTAGCGCGAACAACGCACTTTTCTGGTATTCTTCGCACAGGCGCGGAAGGTATTTGCCCCCACGTATCATCGAGCATTTCACCGCACCAGTGAATCGGCGTGAGAATCCCGATACAGGGAATTGACGTCCGGGCCATGTGGCTGTTTCCCAGAAAGTTTTGACTACTCCTGGAACGACCTGGACGACTGGGAGAGTCATGACCGTCAACGCACTTCCGCAGACCGAACTCGACCTCGAAGTTCTGGTGGCGCGCAAGGAAGCGATCGCGGACGACGTGGTCCGGCTGACCTTCCGCCACCCCGGCGGCGAGCCGTTGCCGCCGTGGCTCCCCGGCGCACACCTCGATCTGGTCCTCCAGCCCGGACTGGTGCGGCAGTATTCGTTGTGCGGGGATCCCGGCGATCGCTCCGTGCTGGAGGTGGCCGTACTCCGCGAACGCGCGAGCCGGGGCGGTTCCGAACTCGTGCACACCGGCCTGCACGCGGGCGACCTGGTGCGGATCCGCGGGCCGCGCAACCACTTCCCACTGGTGGCGGCGCAGCGTTACCTGTTCATCGCGGGCGGTATCGGCATCACGCCGATCGTCCCGATGATCGCCGCCGCCGACGAAGCCGGCGCCGAATGGCAGCTGATGTACGGCGGCCGCACCCGCTCGTCGATGGCCTTCCACCAGGAACTGAGCCAGAAATACGGGGACCGCGTGCGCATCTGCCCACGCGACGAAGGCGGCCTGCCCGAACTACGGGACCTGTTCGCCACCGCGCCCGAGGGCACTTCGGTGTACTGCTGCGGCCCCGAAGCCCTGCTGACCGACGCCGAACGGCGCCACGCGGACCGGCCGTCGGTCAGCCTGCACGTGGAGCGGTTCTCCCCCAAGGAAAACAACGACCCCGGCACGGAATTCGAGGTCGAGCTGGCCCGATCGGGGATAACGGTGACCGTGCCGGCCGACAGATCGATCCTGGAGGTGGCCGAGGACGCCGGGGTCCCCGTGCTGTCGTCCTGCCAGGAAGGTGTCTGTGGGACCTGCGAGACGGCCGTGCTCGAAGGCGTGCCCGACCACCGCGACTCAGTGCTCACCGAAGACGAGCAGGCCGCGAACGACACCATGATGATCTGCGTCTCCCGCGCCTGCGGACGACGCCTCGTCCTGGATCTCTAGCGTCCTGAGCGGCGATTGTGCTCAGTCCCGCAGGGCCGCCTCGTCCTCCGCGAGCGCCCGGCGCATCTCCGGAGCGATCAGCGCGTCGGTGCCGACGCCATGGCGGCCGGCGACTTCCACCAGGTCGGCCAACCGCGCCCGGTGCAGGTACGCCTCATAGGGATGCCCCACCTCCAGCGCCTGCAGTGACGCCTGCTGGGCCTCCATGATCCCGCGGCGAAGCTCCGCGGCGAACTGATTCACCAGCCTCAACCCTCCCCGATGCCACAGCCTCGTCGAATATAGACAATCTACCATGTCAGCAGTTAACAAAACTTGCAACTCTTCACAGGTCGTTGCCGGCGTAGGAGAGATTGAAGCTCTTGTTGGTCAGCGGGAAGTCGGGAACGATCGTGTCCGCCAGCGCGACGGGGAGCGCGGGCCAGTTGAAGAAGCTCGGGTCGACGATCTTGACCCGGGTCAGCGTGCCGTCGGGCGCGAGTTCGACGCGGTGGACGATGGTGCCGCGCCAGCCCTCCACGATCCCGACCCCGGACCGCGCGACCGGGCTCAATCCCGGCGCGGCGGTGGCGTCCAGGTCGCGGACGTCGGCGGCGAGCCGGGTGACCAGGGCGATGGCGTGCCGGATCTCCTCGGCGCGCACCATGAAACGGGACAGCACATCGCCGTCGGTGTGGGTGTGCTCGGCCGGGGTGCCGCCCATGTCGAAGAACGGGTGGTCGATCCGGGCGTCGCCGGTGAGACCGCTGGCGCGGGCGACGTAACCGAGGGTGCCCAGGTCGGCCGCCTGCTGGCGGGTGAGCACGGCGGTGCCGGTGAACCGGTCGCGCACGACGCTGTGCGACAGGGCCAGCTCCACGATCTCGATGATGTCGGCGTCGAGATCGGCCAGCAGGTCGAGATCGGGCGGGTTGAGAATGTGGGCGCCACCGGGGTGGATGGCGCCGCGCAGCAGCCGGTGCCCGGTGACGTGATCGTTGTGGCGCAACAGATGTTCGCGGACGCGCTGGGCTTGGGTGTTGAGGATGCCGTGCCCGACGTCGTTGCACAGGGCACCGAGGTCGGTGATGTGGTTGTAGAGCCGTTCCAGTTCCAGCAGGATGGCCCGGATCCGCAGGGCGTCGTCCGGCACGGCGATGCCGTAGGCGTCTTCGACGGCGAGGCAGAACGCGAGGGTGTGGCCGGCGGTGGTGTCGCCGCTGACGCGTCCGGCCAGGTCGAGGGCAGCGGCGGCGCGGCGGCCCTGGAAGAGTTTCTCGATTCCTTTGTGGACGAACCAGAGGCGGGCCTTGAGGTTGAGGATGGTCTCCCCCACCACGGAGAACCGGAAGTGCCCCGGTTCGATCATCCCGGCGTGCACCGGCCCGACCGGGATCTCGTACACCCCGTCCCCTTCGACCGTCCTAAAAGGATACGGACCGGCCACGTCCTCGAAGGCGGGCGGTGTCCCGGCGTCGCTCAGCATCGGGTACCAGCCCTGCGGCCAGTGGAAGTGGCGGACCAGCCTCCGCGGCAACGGATGGTTCTCGGGGACGATGCCGAACAGGTCCCGCATCTCGCGTTCGAACCGGCCGGCGGGGAACGACAGTCCGGCCAGGGTGGGTACCCGCGGGTTGTTCTTGTCGAGCGGGATGTGGAGTTCGACGCGCCGGTCCGGGTTCGCGGCGGTGAACAGGTACACCGCGCGCAGCTTGTCGCCGTCGTCGTGCCCGGCGACGAGCGCCACCCGGAATCCCTTGGCCAGCAAGGATTCGGCCTGCGCGGGTAACTCGGTGGGGGTGAGGGTGCGGGCGTCGGTCATGGTGTTCCCGTGAGAAGGTCGGCGGCCTGGTGCAACAAGGTCGCGAGCGGGCCCGCCGCGACGCCGAGCACGGCGGCGGCGAGCAACCCGCCGGCCAGCGCGACTGAAGGCGCGGTGGACAGGCGGGTGGTCGTGACGATCCCCCCGTGTGGCAGGGGTTCTTCGGGTGGAGTGCCGAGCAGCATGCGGCTGGTGTGGCCGACCAGCGCGGCCGCGATCACGAGCACCAGCAGCAACGCGAGCGCGGTGATCCAGCCGAGGCCGGCGGCGAAGCCGGCGCGGGCGAGGCCGAACTCGCTGGCGAACAGGCTGAACGGGGGCAACCCGATCAGGGCCAGCACGCCCAGCCCCACGCATCCGGCGAGCAGCGGGTCGCGCGCGGCCAGCCCGCGCACCCCGTCGATGCGACTGGTTCCCGTGATCTGCAGGATGCGGCCCGCCCCGAGGAACAACACTGCTTTCACGAGACCGTGGCCCAGGATGTGCAACAGCGCGGCGGCGAGGGCGAGGGGGCTGCCGATCGCGGCGCCGAGCGAGGCGAGGGCGAGGTGTTCGATGCTGGAATAGGCCAGCATCCGCTTGTAGTCCCGCTGCGCGAGCAGCAGCGACGCCGCCACGGCGAGGGAGGCCAGCGCCATGACGGCGAGCAGGGCGCGGGCGAACCCGGGACCGAGAACGGCATCGGAGATCACCTTGACCCGCAGGATCGCGTACAGCGCGACCGAGAGCAGCACCCCGGACATCAGCGCCGACACCGGTGCGGGGGCCTGCGAATGCGCGTCGGGGAGCCAGGCGTGCAGGGGCGCCAGCCCGGCCTTGGTGCCGAAACCGAGGATCAGCAGAGTGACCGCGATCCGCGCCACCCCGGGGTCGAGATCGTGCGCGCCCGCCGTCAGTGCGGCCAGGCCGAGCCCGGTGCCGTGCGCGGCGTAGTTGAGCAGCAGGGTGCCCAGCAGCGCCAGCGCGATCCCGGTGGAGCAGATGACGACGTATTTCCAGGCGGCCTCGAGTGCGGTCTTGGTGCGGCGCTGCCCGACCAGGAAGGCGGTGACTATGGTGGTCGCCTCGATCGCCACCCACAGGACACCGAGATTTGCCGCCAGCACCGCGGTGGCCATGGCGGCCAGGAACAGCTGTACGAGCACGCTGTGCCGCGTCGCGGTGCGCTCGGTCGCGCGGCCCGCGGCGATCTCGGCACGCAGGTAGGCGGGCGTGGCGGCGGTGGCGAGCAGGGCGACCGCGCCGATCACGATCAGCATGAACGCCGACAGCGCGTCGACCCGCAGCACGCCCGCGACGGCCGTCCGCGGCCCGGACTGTCCAATTTGGACGGCCACGCCGCTGGCCGCGGCCAGGACGACGGCGGCCGCCAGCGGCGACAGCCAGGCCGTCGCCTTGTGCCAGCCGAGTGCGGCGTAACCGAGCGCGGCGAGCAGCGGAACGACGATCGCGGCCAGGGACAGGAAAGACACAGTCATCAGTCGTGCAGCTCCCGCAGTTCGTCGAGATCGGTGTCGCCGAACGTCTCCCGGATCCGGGTGGTGAGGATCTGCAGCACCAGGACCGCGAGCAGCACGTCGAGGGAGATGCCGGCCTCGACGAGCAGGCCGACACTGGTGGTGGTGAGGAACCCGACCGCGGTGATCCCGTTGTCCAGCAACAGGAATCCGACCAGCTGGGACAGTGCCCGGCGGCGGGTGACCAGCACGAAGAACCCGATCAGCACCACCGTCATCCCGACCGGGATCGCCTGGGTCGCCGGCGATGGTGCAAGCGCGACCAGCGGCGGGGAAACCGCGTAGGCCAGCAGCGTCAGCACGGCCGCGGTCAGCAGTGAGGCGGCGACATTGACCAGCGGGCGGGTCTCCCGCGCGGCGGCCCCGCCACGGGCGAGCGCGCGGCGCAGCAGCCAGGGCAGCACACCGGCGCGCAGCACGAGAATCCCGGCGGCCACGCCCCACAGCTCGGGCGCGCCCTCGCCGGCGGCCAGTACGGCAACGAGGGCGGCGAGTGCGACACCCTGCAGGGCGAACACCCGGATGATGACGGCCAGCTCGCGGCGCCACAGGATGAGCACCGCGGTGAGCAGGAGCGCCCCGCACGCCAGATCCAGCAGCTGAACGTTCACGGTGGCCCCTTTCAGGCGAGGAAGAACGAGGCGGCCACGGCCAGCAGGGCGAGCAGGAACGACCCGGCGAGCAGCTCCGGCACCCGGAACAGCCGCATCTTGGCGAGGAACACCTCGCCCGCGGCGAGCGCGGCGCCGAGCAACCCGACCTTGACCACCAGCGCGGCCACCCCGATCAGCAGGGCGAGCGGGGTGGCGGTGGTGGCGATGCCCCACGGCAGGAACAGGTTCGCCAGCAGTCCCAGGAACACCGACAGCCGCATCGCCGAGGCGAGTTCCACCAGCGCCAGGTCCGGGCCGGCGTATTCGAGGACCATCGCCTCGTGCACCATGGTCAGCTCCAGGTGCGTGGCGGGGTTGTCCACCGGCAACCGCCCGGTCTCGGCGATGATGACCACGATCAGGGCGACCGCGGCCAGCAGGCTGACCGGGGAGATCACCCGCGCCGGATCATCCAATGTGGACGATATGATGGCGGCGAGATTCGTCGAGCCGACCCGTACCGACAGGGCGAAGATCGCGACCAGCAGGGTGGGCTCGACGAGCGCGAGGATCGTCGTCTCCCGGCTGGCGCCCATCCCGCCGAACGCGGTGCCCGTGTCCAGCCCGGCCAGCGCGAGCGCCACCGCGCCCAGGGCGAGGAGGGCGACGACCGCGAACAGGTCCGCCACCGGATCCACCGCCGAAGCGGTGGTCACGAACGGGACCACCACGGCCACCACGAGCGTCGTGGCCATCAGCACCAGCGGCGCGTAGCGGAACACCTCGCTCGTCCCGCGCGGCGTCACGGACTCCTTGTGCAGCAACAGTTTCCGCAGATCGCGCCAGGGTTGCAGCACACCGGGGCCGGCGCGGCCCTCCAGCTTCGCCCGGACCTGCCGCAGCACCCCGATCAGCAGCGGCGAGCCGGCCACCACCAGCAGCGGCTGCACCACGCCGCCCACCACGCCCAAGGCGCTCACCGGGTCACCGCCAGCAGGATCAGCACTCCGCACACGGTGTAGAAGCCGTACCCGAGGTAGCGGTGCACACTCCCGTTCGCCAGCGACCGGCCCGCCGAACCCCAGGCCCGGGCGGCCGCGAGGACCGGTTCGTACAAGCGGCGCTCGACCCGGTCCGGCACCCGCCGCCGGTAGGCCACGGCCTGGACGAGATAGCGGGACTCGTCGTGGTGATCGACGTCCACATCGGTCTCCGGCCGCACCACGTCGTCGAACACCCGCTGCACGGGTTCGGCGAACGAAGTCGCGGTGTACTCCATGCGCGCCGACATCGGCCCGGCGCCGCAGTCCCACAACCGCGCCTCCCGGCGGGCGCGCCGCGCCAGCAGCCCCCGCACCAACGCGAGGGTGATGACCGCGCCGGCCACCAGCGCCAGGACCAGCACCAGCGGTGACAACGTCCCGGCGACGTCCGCGAGCCGCAGCGTCACCGCCTCACCGGTGGTCGGGTCGCCGAATCCCGACGCCGCCGCGACCCCCGGCAGAACCGTGGCGGGCAGCACCGCCAGCACCCCGCAGGCGACCGCCGCCAGACCCATCCCGGCCAGCATGCTCGGCGGGCTCTCGTGCGCCTGCGCCGCGCCGGTGCCGCGGGGTTTGGCTAGGAACCCGACCCCGAACGCCTTCACGAACGTGGCCACCGCCAGCCCCGCGGTCAACGCCACCGCCGCGACCGCGAGCGGCATCGCGACCGCGGTCGCCACCCCGGCGGCGGGCAGCCCGTGGATCAATGCCTGCAGCAGCAACCATTCCGAGACGAACGCGGTGCCGGGCGGCAACGCGGACGCCGCCAGCGCACCCAGTCCGAACAGCCCTGTCGTCACCGGCATCGACCGGCGCAGCCCACCCAGATGGTCCAGGTCGCGGGTGCCGGTGCCGTGCAGCACCGACCCGGCCGCGAGGAACAGCAATGTCTTGAACGCGGCGTGATTCACCACGTGCAGCAGCGCCGCAGCCAGCGCCACCCCGGCCAGCACCCGCTGCCCCGAGGCCGCGAACAACCCCGCCGCCCCCACGCCGACCAGCACCAGGCCCAGGTTTTCGGTGGTGGAATAGCCGAGCAGCCGTTTGAGGTCGTTGTTGATCGCCGCCTGCAGGATCCCGTACACCGCCGAGGCGGCGCCGAGCGCCAGCACGAGCAGCCACCACCAGCGCGGCCCGCCGTGCAGCAGGTCGAACCCGACCCGCACGATCCCATACACCCCGAGGTTGACCATCGCCGCCGACATCAACGCCGACACATGGCTCGGCGCCTCGGGATGCGCCCGCGGCAACCACGCGTGCAACGGCAGGATCCCCGCCTTCGAGGCGAACCCCGCCAGCGTCAGCACGAACACCGCGGCGGCTGTCGCCCCGGACAGGTGGGCCGATCGCAAGGCGGCGAAGGAATCCCCGCCCGCGTGCGCGGCGAAAACCACCAGTCCTATTAGGACGGTCACGAATCCGAGGTGCGTCATCACCGCATACCAGCGGCCCGCCGATGCCACCTCCGGCCGCCGGCGATGCTCGGCCAGCACCAGCAGCAGCGACGTGGCAGCCATCAACTCCCAGCACACCGCGAACGTGCCGACGCTCGCCGATGCCGGCACCAGCAGCATCGCGACCACGAACAGCGGGAAAACCGCTTGCGTGGCACGGGCTTGCAGGCCGTGCCGGGCGTAGCCGATCCCGTAGATCCCCGCCGCGATCGCCACCCCGCCGGTCACCGCGACGAACAACCCGCCCAGCGTGTCCAGTCCGAACGCGACCCCGGACAACGGCAGCAATCCCGGCCACGTAACGGAAAACGACTGACCGGCCAGCGCCGCCACCCCGGCCGGCACCCCGGCCGCGCCGGTCAGCGCCGTCCCGGTACCCACCACCGCCGCGCGAGCCCCGCGCGGCACGACCAGTCCCGCGAGCGCGCTCACAACACCGAGCGTCCCGGCCACGCCGAGACCTGTGGCCGCGAGGTTCATCGCCCGGTCAGCTTCCGCAGCCCCTCGACGATGGCCTCCGGCCGCGGCGGGCAGCCGGTGATCTCCACATCCACCGGCAGCACGTCGGACACCGCGCCCGTCACCCCGTAGGCCCCGGCGAAGGCTCCGCAATTGCGGGCACAATCCCCAACGGCGACAACGAGTTTCGGTCCGGGTACCGCGTCGTAGGTGCGACGTAGCGGCTCGGTCATGTTCCGGGTCACCGGCCCGGTCACCAGCAGCGCGTCCGCGTGCCGGGGCGAGGCGACGAGCCGGGCGCCGTACCGTTCGGCGTCGTACACCGGCCCGAACGCCGACCCGATCTCCACCTCGCACCCGTTGCACGACCCGGCGTCCACATGCCGTACCTGCACCGACCCGCCCAGCGCGGCCGCGGCCGGCGAGCGGTCACCGCCGGGGGGCGGCGGCGCGGGCTCGGCGACCCTGCCCGTACGGTGGATCTTGCGCCACAAACCCAGCACTACATGCTCCAACATCGTCCACGACAGCGGGAATCAGCGGTGTGCGGCGTGCTCTAGGTGTCGCGCGAGGCGGAATCCCCGCGCCCTCGCGCGACCGGCACCGGTGTGCGCAGGTCGTCGAGCAGCTCCACCTGCCCGGACAGCACCCCGGTCAGGATCCTGCGCGCCACTGTCAGCAACTCCGCCACATGCGGGCTGGTCAGCGAGTAGAACACGCTCGACCCTTCCTTGCGCGTAGTCACCAGGCCGGTGCGGCGCAGTACCGCCAGCTGCTGCGACAGGTTCGCCGGCTCGATACCGACCTCGGGCAGCATCTCGGCGACCGCGTGCTCGCGCTCCGACAACAGCTCCAGCACCCGGATCCGGGCGGGATGGCCCAGCGTCTTGAAGAACTCCGCCTTCAGCTGGTACAGGGGCCTGCTCACCGCTACTCCTCCCGGGCACGCCATTCAACAGTTGCTAATCTTAGCAAGTCAGAAAGAGGTGGCATCGACCTGCCGCCACTGCCCGGTGACGTGCCTCTGCCCCGGGCCTCCCCACCGCCGCAGACGGGACCCGCACCGCATGATCAACGCACGGCACCTGACCGACCTGGACCGCGACGAGGCCCTGCGGCTGCTCGGCAGCGTCAGCCTCGGCCGGATCGTGTTCACCGACGAGGCGCTGCCCGCCATCCGCCCGGTCAACCACATCCTCGACGGTGGCGATGTGATCATGCGCAGCCACACCGGCGCCACCCTCGACTCCAGCATCAACACGGTTGTCGCCTACGAAGCGAACGACATCCACCCCGACGAGCACACCGGCTGGAGCGTCGTCGTCACGGGTATCGCCCGCAAGGTCACCAATCGCGACGCCGTCGCCCGGTACGAACACCTTCTGCGCCCCTGGGTCGACCAGCACATGGACCAGGTCCTGCGCATCCACCCCGAATTCGTCACCGGCTTCACCCTCACCGACGGCACTCTCTAGTCGTTCGAACGTGCCATCGCCTGGTAGAGCTGGGCATCGTCCAGCGGCGGGCCGGGAAGGGCATCCCCGCCGGTGGCCCGGAACCCGTCGAGCGCCACGTGCAGGTTTCGCCGCCAGGCCCCCGGCGCGACCTTGCCGGTGACCTCGGCGATCTTGCCGCCCGCCCAGAGCAGCATGACGAGGTCGGCGTTGGTCACATCCAGACGCACGACGCCCGCCTTCTGTGCCTGGGCAAGGGCGCGCTCCGCGAGCTGACAGAGCCGGTTGTGCAGGGCCTCGGTGCGCTCGTCACCGGGGAAGCGCCGCGAAACGAAGTCACTGAAGCCGCGGTCGCCCACTTGGGCCGAGCACAACACGTCGAGAAACGCGCGGAACCCGTCCCACGGACCGGCCGAGTCCAATGTGGACTCGATGCCGCCGAGGAACTCCCGCAGGGTCGCCCCGTAGACGGCCACCAGCAGGTCCGTGCGGTGTGGAAAGTGCCGGTAGAGGGTCCCGATCGCGAGGTTGGCGCTGCGCGCGATCCCTTCGAGCGAGGCAGTCAAACCCTGTTCGACGAAGGCGGTCCGAGCGTGCGTGATGAGCAGCTCGCGATTGCGGCGTGCGTCCCGGCGGGACGGCGGCGCGGGTTCGACGGCCGGCATGGCAGGAGCCTTTCGAAATCGAGATCGCCCTCAGTATAAGTCGAGGGGTAGCTCATGTTAATGTCGGCCTCGTACCGGAGGCACCCCTCACTATCGACGATCGGAAGCTCACCATGCCGAAGCTCGACGGCAAGACAGCGGTCATCACCGGCGGCACGGCCGGGATGGCCCTGACCACCGCGAAGCTGTTCGCCGAGGAAGGCGCGCGCGTCATCATCACCGGACGGCGCAAGGAAAAGCTGGACGAGGCGGTCGCCGAAATCGGCCACGATGCCACCGGCGTGCAGGGCGACGTCAGCAACCTCGAGGATCTCGACCGCCTGGTCGACGCCGTCACCGCGCACAGCGGCCGGGTCGACGTACTGTTCGCCAGCGCGGGAGCCCACACCTTGAACGAACCACTCGGCGCGGCGACCGAGAAATCCTTCGACGACGTCTTCGACGTCAACGTCCGGGGCACCTTCTTCACCGTGCAGAAGCTGCTGCCGCTACTGACCGACGGCGCCTCGATCATCCTCAACGGCTCGGCCGCGGCGGTACTGGGCAACCCCGCCAGCACCGTTTACGCCGCGAGTAAAGCCGCGCTGCGGTCGTTCGCCCGCACCTGGACCACCGACCTGAAGGAGCGGCACATCCGGGTCAACGTGCTCAGTCCCGGCGCGATCCGCACCCCCTCGTTCGAGGCGCTGCCACCGGAATTCATCTCCCACGCCCTCGCGGAGGTGCCCGTCGGCCGCGCGGGAACCGAAGCCGACATCGCCACCACCGCGCTGTTCCTCGCCTCGGCGGACTCCAGCTACATCACGGGCGCCGAACTGCCGGTCGACGGGGGCCTCACCCAGGTCTAGCGCGAGGACGCCACGAAATCCCGGACGAGCCCGACGAACGCGGCCGGCTGCTCCAGTGGCGCGAGATGTCCCGCGCCGGGGATCACCACGAGTTCGCCCGCGCCGAGTTCCCCGGCCAGCTCCTCGCCGCCCCGGAAGAAGTCGGGCAGGTCGTGCCCGCCGACACCGACCAGCGCGGGGCCGGCCAGGGTGCCGAGCGCGCCGGGGGTTTCGTCGAGCGGTGCCGCGGCCAGGGGTGTTTCGCCGTGCGTGAGCCGGGACGTCAACTGCTCGCGCAGCATGCGGTCCGCGTGCGCCTTCACTTCGGGCGCGGCGTCCGCCGAGGTCCAGGCCTCGACGCCGGCCCGCACCGCCGCGTCGAGGTCGCCCCGCGCCAGCGCGGTCTGTTCGTCGTCCCAGGCCTTCCGCAGGCGTGCCGAAGGCTCCTGGTCGTGGCGGCGATAGCCCACCAGAACCAGGCCCTCGACCCGGTCCGGTGCGAGAACAGCCACATTCAACGCGACCAGAGCGCCGAGAGAGTTGCCCGCGAGCACGAACCGCTCGGCGCCGAGGTGGTCGAGCGTCTCCAGAACATCCGTCCACGGCGTCAGCTCACCCCGGCCGTGCGCGATCGCGGCGCCGTAACCCGGCAGATCCGGTGCGATCACGCGGAAACCCGCGGCGGCGAACAGCGGCAGGTGCACTGTCCACATTGTCCGGTCCGTGGGCCGTGCGTGCAGCAGCACGATCACGGGCCCCCGCCCCGCTTCGTCGGCCGGCAGCAGCATCAGCGGAACCCGGCCGTGTTGTCGCTTTCCACACGCGGAACGTTAAGCGAGATGGCCACATGCTGCGTAGGCGTGCCACACCCACCCAGCCGGCGGTCTAGTTCACGCGCCGGTCCGTGGCGTTCCAGTGTTTCTCGCGCAGCTCGCGTTTGAGGATCTTGCCGGCACCGGAGATCGGCAGGGAATCGGCGAACTCGATGGTGCGCGGCGCCTTGTAGTTCGCGATCAGGGTCTTGGTGTGGGCGCGCAATTCCTCGGCGGTCGCCCGCATACCGTCCTGGAGCACGATGACCGCGTGCACGCGTTCACCCCACTGCTCGTCCGGCACGCCGATGACCGCGCATTGGGCGACCGCGGGATGTGCGGCGAGTGCGTTCTCGACCTCGGTGGAATAGACGTTTTCGCCACCGGAGACGATCATGTCCTTGAGCCGGTCGACGACATAGAGATAGCCGTCTTCGTCGAGATAGCCACCGTCGCCGGTGTGCATCCAGCCGTCCCGCAGCACCGCCGCGGTCTCTTCGGGCTTGTTCCAGTAGCCCTGCATCACATTGCCGCCGCGAACGGTGATTTCGCCGGTGGTGCCGGTGGGGACTTCCAGCCCGTCGATATCGACGACGCGGACTTCCACATGCGGCGCGGCACGTCCGGCCGAGCGCAGCCGGCTGCCGTCGCGGTGGTCCTCGGGTGACAGGAGGGTGGCCACGGGGGCGAGTTCGGTCATGCCGTACCCCTGGGTGAAGTCCGCTCCTCCGAAGACTTTCATGGCGCGGTCGAGCACCGCCTGCGAGATCGGCGAGGCGCCGTACATGACCGAACGAAGGTTGGTGAGGTCGAAGTCAGCCACATCGGGATGGTCCACGAGCATCTGGATCATGGTCGGCACCAGCAGGGTCGCGGTGACCCGGTGGCGTTCGAGGGCTTCCAGCACCGCCCGCGGCTCGAACCCGGGCACCATCACATGACTTCCGCCCAGCAACAGCACCGCGTAGAACCCCGCGAAGTCGGCGAGGTGGAACATGGGCGCGACGTGCAGGAACCGGTCCCCCGGGGCGTAGGTCCGGCCGCCCGCCGCCAGCCCGTAGGTGGACGTCGCCAGCGCCGCGTGACTCAGCATCACGCCCTTCGGTGATCCGGTGGTGCCGCCGGTGTAGAACACCCCGGCGAGGTCCTGGCCACCGCGACGAGCATCGCCGACAGGTTCGTGCGCCGAGATCAGTTCCTCGTACGACAACATGCCTTCCGGCGGTTCACCGTCCCCGCAGTGGATCACCGTGCGAAGACCGGGATGGGCCGCTCGCAGCGCGGGAACCGCCGGGGCGAACCGGTCATCGACGAAGAGCACCGTCGAGCCCGAGTCCACCAGGGAGTAGGCGATCTCGGCTGCGCTCCATCGAACGTTCACCGGGTTCAGCACGGCGTCGGCCCAGGGCACGGCGAGCAGGTACTCGGCATAGCGGTCCGAGTTCAGCGCCAGCATGGCCACCCGGTCGCCGGGATTGACTCCGAGCCCGCGCAACGCGGCCGCCAGCCGGGCCGTGCGGTCGGCCACCTCGGCGTGGGTGCGCACGCGCGTGCCGTAGATCGTCATCGCCTGGCCGGGATGGTGCTGCACGGCGCGGTGCAGGCCCTGGGTCAGATACATCGAGCACGTCCTTAGTGAATTGTTACAAGTGTGCTACATGCCACAATCGGCTTCTCATCTGGAGTTGTCAAGCCGATCGGTGTACTAAGTGAATCATCGATAGTCAGATTGGAGTCTCGATGACGGACCGGGTCGTTGTCGCGGGCGTCGGGATGGTCCCGTTCGCGACACCACGCAGGAGCGAGAGCTACGACGTACTGGGAGAAGGGGCGACGCGGGCCGCGCTCGCGGACGCCGGCATCGATCTCACCGCGGTGCAGCAGGCCTACGCCGGCTATGTCTACGGCGACTCGACCAGCGGCCAGAACGTGCTGTACCGCGTCGCGATGACCGGCGTGCCGGTCATCAACGTGAACAACAACTGCTCGACCGGCTCGTCCGCGCTCTATCTGGCCCGGCAGGCCATCGCGTCCGGAGCGGCGGACTGCGTGCTGGCACTGGGTTTCGAGCAGATGCAACGCGGGGCGCTCACCGCACATTGGGACGACCGGCCCAGCCCGTTCGCGAGGTTCGACGACGTGCTCGACGCCGTTCTGCCCGGATCTGACGGTGCGCCGATGGCGCCCCGCTACTTCGGCGGGGCGGGTGCCGAGTATTGCCAGCGCTACGACATGGACCCGGCGGTGTTCGCCCGGATCTCGGTCAAGGCACGCAAGCACGCTGCGGGCAACCCGTACGCGGTCTTCACCGAGCCGGTCACCGTCGAGGAAGTGCTCGCCACACCTCAGGTGTTCGGTCCGCTGACCCGGCTGCAGTGCTGCCCGCCGACCTGCGGTGCCGCGGCCGCCGTGCTCGTCAGCGAGGATTTCGCGCGGCGCAACGGGTTGTCCGACGACGTCGTGATCAGCGCCCAGGCGATGACCACCGACACTAGTTCGTCGTTCGACGGCGACCTGATGCGCCTGGTCGGCTACGACATGTCCCGCGAGGCGGCCCGGCAGGTCTACGAGAGCGCCGGCATTGACCCGAAGGACATCCCGGTGGTCGAGCTGCACGATTGCTTCACCACCAACGAATTGCTCAGTTACGAGGCGCTGGGACTGACCGGCGAAGGCACCGCGGAGAAGTTCATCGCCGACGGCGCCAACACCTACGGCGGCCAGGTGGTCACCAACCCGTCGGGGGGCCTGCTGTCCAAAGGCCACCCGCTGGGCGCGACCGGGCTCGCCCAATGCGCCGAACTCGTCTGGCAGCTGCGCGGCCAGGCCGGCGACCGCCAGGTCGAGGGTGCCGGGATCGCGCTGCAACACAACATCGGCCTCGGCGGCGCCGCCGTGGTCACCCTCTACGAAAAGGTGCGTCGCCCGTGACGATCGATGCCGTCGAGGCCAAGCGTCTCCAACTGCCGGTCATCACGGTTCCCGTCGAGCGTGGACGGCTCCAGTTCTTCGCGAAGGCCATCGGCGAGACCGACCCGGTCTACACCGATCTGGCCGCCGCCGCCGAGGCCGGCCACCCGGACCTGCCGGTGCCGCCCACCTTCTTCTTCAGCCTCGAACTCTCCTCACCCGACCCGTTCGCGTACCTGCGCGAGCTGAACGTCGACATGCGCCAGGTACTGCACGGCGAGCAGTCGTTCGAGTACCACACCATGGTGCACGCCGGCGAGACCGTCACAGTGCGCCCGCGGATCGCCGACGTGTTCGCCAAGAAAGGCGGCGCACTCGAGTTCCTCGTCCGCAGGACCGACTTCGTCAGGGGCGGCGAACTGGTGGCCGAGGCCACTTCGACGCTCGTCGTGCAGAACGCGAAGGCCACGTCATGACCCAGAACCAGCTGCAGCGACAGGAAATCCGAGTCGGCGCGGAGCTGCCCCCGCTGACGGTCCCCGCGATCTCGCGCACGACACTGGCGCTGTTCGCAGGCGCTTCGGGTGACCACAACCCGATCCACATCGACCTCGACGTGGCCCGCTCGGCCGGGCTGGACGACGTGTTTGCGCACGGCATGCTGTCGATGGCCTACCTCACCCGGCTGCTCACCGGCTGGGTGCCGCAGCGAGCCGTGCGGTCCTGCAAGGTGCGTTTCGCCGCCGTCACCCCGGTCCACGGGGCGCCGGTCTGCACCGGCCGCGTCGTCGCGATCGACGACGGGCTCGCCACCATCGCGCTCACTGTCGCACTCGCCGACGGCACCACCACCCTCACCGGCGAAGCGGTCGTCGACACCACTCGGATCTGAGCTCGAAAGGCATTGGCACACATGGGAAAACTGGCAGACAAGGTCGCGATCGTCACCGGAGCCGGCCGCGGGATCGGCGCGGAGATCGCGTGCAAGCTGGCCGCCGAGGGAGCCGCGGTGGTCGTGAACGACCTGGACGAGCAGCCCGCCGCCGAGGCCGTCGCCGCGATCGAAGCCGACGGCGGACGAGCGGTCGCCTGCGTCGGTAGTGTGACCGAAGACGGCTTCGCCGAGCGCTTCGTCGCGACCGCCGTGGACACCTTCGGCGGCCTGGACATCGTCATCAACAACGCCGGGTACACCTGGGACACGGTGATCCAGAAGATGACCGACGAACAGTGGGACGCGATCCTGGACGTCCACCTCAAGGCGCCGTTCCGGATCCTCCGCGCGGCTCAGCCGGTGATCGCCGGCTTCGTCAAGCAGGCCAAGGCGGACGGCCGGGAAGTGCCCACGCGCAAGGTGGTCAACATCTCGTCGATCGCGGGACTCGGCGGCAACGCCGGGCAGGTGAACTACGCCGCCGCCAAAGCGGGGGTCACCGGATTGACCAAGACACTGGCCAAGGAATGGGGCCGCTACAACGTCACGGTCAACACTGTCGCGTTCGGACTGATCAAGACGAGGCTCACCGAGGCCTCCGCGGACGCGGACGCCAAGATCGACGTGCAGGGCCGCGAGATCAAGGTGGGGGTCAGCCCCGACCTGATGACCATGATGGAGCGGTCCATCCCGCTCGGCCGCGCCGGTACCCCGGCCGACGCCGCGGGCGCGGTCTACCTGCTCTGTCAGCCGGAGTCGGACTATGTGAGCGCGCAAACCCTTGTCTGCGGCGGAGGGATGAGCATCTGATGGCACGGTTACCAATCCGACCGAAAGTAGGCGGAAACGGTCCGCAACCAGCCTGCTCGTAGACACCCATGTCCGCCGTGGCTGCCGTCGGATTGGTAACCAACGGCGCAGTACGCTCGGCGGGTCGAACGGACCCCTTGGAGGTAGTGGTGCCCGGACCAGCCCCGCCCCGGGGGAGCAGGCCCCGCAACAGGCGAGCGCTGATCCGCGCGATCGCGGCCGAACTGTTCGCCGAGCGGGGTTATGACCAGGTCGGCATGAGCGACATCGCCGAAGCGGTCGCCATCGGCCCGTCCGCGCTGTACCGCCACTACGCCGGCAAGCAGGACCTGCTCCGGGACGTCGTCATCGACAACCTGGCGCCGTTGGGAAACCTTCTGGAGGAGCTGGACCTGGCCGCCGGCGGAGCGGCTCGCATGGCGGGTGTGTCCTTGGACCACGCCAGAAGTGGGGTGCTGTGGCAGCGGGAGGCTCGCCATCTCCCCCCGGAGGATCTGACGGAGTTGCGCGCTGGTGTCCGCCGCACCGCGCACCTGCTCGCCAGCCTGCTGCGACAGCGTCGCGGCGATCTCGATCCCCGGCACGCCGACCTCCTCAGCTGGGCGGCGCTTTCGGTGCTGTCGAGCCCTTCGTTCCACACCGCCGACCTCCCCCGGCCCGGCTACGACCACGTACTCGCCGAACTGGTCGACCGGGTGCTGGAGCTGTCTCTCCCCCACCCGATCGCGGCACCGGTCGTCGTGCCGGCACCGGTGTTGCGGCCGGCATCACGGCGGGAGGCGTTGCTGAGCAAGGCAGTGCCGATGTTCGCCGCGCACGGGTACGCCAACGTCGGCATTGACGACATCGGGAACGCGGTCGGTATCGCCGGTCCGAGTGTGTACAACCACTTCCCGACCAAACTGGACATGCTCGACACCGCTTTCCAACGCGGGAACGCGACACTGATGACCGAGCTGGAATCGGTGTACCGCTCGGCGGGATCGGCCGAAGAGGCCCTGCTCCGGTTGATCGCGTCGTACCAGCGATTCGCCTTCGACCACCACGATCTGATCGGGATCCTGATCATGGAGATCGGCCACCTGTCCGAGGAGGTACGCCACGCCACCCGCCGGGCGCAGCGCGACTACCTCTCCGAGTGGATACACCTGCATCACCAGGCGAACCCGGGGCTCTCTCCCGCCGTCGCACAGGTCGAGGTGCACGCGGCGGTATCGGTCATCAACGACGCGGCGCGGACCGGACATCTGCGGCGCAGCCCGGGCGTGCCGGACTGCGTGCGGGTCGTCGCCGCCCGGTTGCTCCGGCTGAATCCAGGTTCTCTCCGGTAATCGCTCACTCGTCAAGGTGGGTTTCCCCGACCCAGGTTCACGATTGCCACGGTGATTTCCCAGAATGTGCTTACGTTGGTGTCGAACAGAATTCGACACATCCAGGAGCGTCACCATGTCCACTTGGAACACCAAGAACATTCCCGGCCAGACCGGCCGCGTCGCCGTCGTCACCGGCGCGAACTCGGGGCTGGGCTTGGTCACCGCCACCGAACTCGCCCGGCACGGCGCGAAGGTCGTGCTCGCGGTGCGCAACACCGACTCGGGCGAGAAGGCCGCCGCGGGGATCCGCCAGTCCGCACCCGGCGCCGAACTCGAGGTGCGCCGGCTGGACCTGGCTTCGCTCGCCTCGGTCCGGGCGTTCGCGGAGAAGCTGACGGCCGACTACGAGGCGATCAACCTGCTGGTCAACAACGCCGGCCTGGTCATCCTCGGACCGCGCAGCACCACGACCGACGGGTTCGAACTGCACATGGGGACCAACATGCTGGGGCACTTCGCCCTCACCGGCCTGCTCCTCGACACGGTGGGCAAGGCAGCGGCGCCCCGGATCGTGAACCTCAGCTCGATCGTGCACAAGACCGTGACCGTCGACCTCGACGACCTGATGTCCGAACGCGACTTCGACGGCAGCACCGCCTACCGCCGGTCGAAGCTCGCCACCACGGCGTTCGGCCTCGAACTCGACCGCCGCCTGCGCGCCGCCGGCTCACCGATCATCAGCGTGGTCGCCCATCCCGGGGTGACCAAGACGAACCTGACTCCGCGCTCGGTCCAGGAAAACAGCTTCATCCAACGGCTCTTCGCCCGCATCTACGCGTTGAACGCCCAGCCGGTCGAGCAGGGCACGCTGCCCCAGCTCTACGCCGCGACCGCGGAAGGCGTGCGTGGTGGGCAGTTCTTCGGGCCCTCCGGCCGCGGGGAACAGCGCGGGCACGTCACCGAGGTCCACGCCAGCGCCCAAGCCGCCGACCCCGCCTTCGGCCGTGCATTGTGGAGCGCCGCCGAAAACCTGACCGGCGTCAAGTTCCTCTGACGCACGAACAAAGGAGCCCGGCCGGGACATCCCGGCCGGGCTCCTTTATTTTCAGCGTTCATCTAGTGGTGCTGGGAAAACTGCTTCTCCAGGAAAGAGACCGCTCCGGCGACACCGAATGCCTGCTCGCCGCCGTGTGTTTGCCCCTGGTCTTCGATCATCACGACGTTCGCACCCCGCGCGAGGTACTGCGCCTTCAGTTCTCGCGCCGCCGTGACCGGCAGGAGTTCGTCGGCCGTTCCGTGGTACATGTACACCGGCGCGGTCGGGGTGCCACCGATGCCCAGCGGGCTGATCTGACGAGCGAACCGGGAGAACGTGCCCGAAGTGAGCGAACCCGGCCACGCTTCGAAGCTTTCCAGCTTCGTGTTGAACGGACCGGCCGCGATCGCGTCACCGGCGCACACGTGCGCATCCGCGTCGGCATAGGAACGGGCCGACGCGTTCAGGTACCGGTCGATGTCGAATCGCGGATACGCGTTGCCCAGCGTGGCGAACGCGAACGGGATCCAGCCCGAGAAGGGCTGGCCGCTGATGGACTGCAGGGCCGCGTTGATGTCCGCGGGCACCCCGCCCTCGGCGATTCCGCTGATCTTCAGTTCGGGCGCGTAGGCGGACTGCTCCTGCGCGGCCGAAGCGGTGGCGAAGCCGCCGCCGGAGTAGCCCCACAGGCCGACCGGGGCCTTCCGGTCGACGTGCGCGGGCCCGAAGGACCGCGCCGCACGGACACCGTCGAGGACTCCATGTGCGGCCGCGTCGGCCCCGAAGAACTCCGACCGGGGTCCTTCCCAGTCCGGCACCATGACCGTCCAGCCTCGCTGGACCGCCGCCGCGACCTGGCCCCGATCGAAGTTCGCCTGCGCGATCGTCGACGCGGCCGCGGTCGAACCCGCGCGAAGCAGGTAGGACGGGGCACAGGCGGTCGTCAAGGCGTCCTCGGGCACCTGGTAGGACACCAGTGGCCGCGGCCCGGGGCCCTGCCACCGCGCCGTCGGCACCAGCAAAGTGCCCGCGGTCGCGGTCGCCCGCCCGGCGTTGTCGCGCGTCTTGTAGAGCACCTGCCAGACCTGCGCGGGCGCCGGGGTCGCCAGCGCGGACGCCGGCAACTGCCGTGACCGCAGCACCGTGCCGTCGCGTTTCCCTTCCAGATGCGGTGGCACCGCGTAGAAGGGATCGTCATCCGGTAGGACGACACTGCTGGTGGGTGACGACGGCTGCGCCGATGTGGTCGCGGCCGCCGCGGGAACGGTTGCCACCGCGGTGAGCAACGTCGCGGCTACCGCCGCGACCGCCCATCGTGCCGATCCTCTCAGGGAAAGGCCCATTTCAACTCCTTGTCCGACTTCCGATTTTCGGGGTACCGGAGGGGACCGCCGGTGTACGGATGTGTTCAGCCACAACGGTATGCGGGTTCGGGCCGGGTTCCGTCGCACCGTTTTCCCTGGGAATGACAGTCCTACCTTCGCGACCGTCCAGATGGCACAGTGGTCGGTATGGCCGACGAACATCCCCACGCTCGCGAACTGGGTGAATTCCTCCGTGCCCGGCGTAACCGGCTGCGTCCGGAGGACGTCGGGCTGCAGCCGGGGGGCCGGCGCAAGGTGCCGGGCTTACGTCGCGAGGAGCTCGCGCTGCTGGCCGGGCTGAGCACCGACTACTACCAGCGGATGGAACAGGGCCGCGACGTGCGGCCGTCCGACGACATCCTCGACGCCCTCGCCTCCGCGCTAGTCCTCGACGAGGAGGAACGGCGGCACCTGTTCACCCTCGCCCACGCGGCGCGGCGATCGACGGGTGGCTCCCGGCGCCGCAGCCCGGAACGTGTCCCGGCCAGCACCCAGCACCTGCTGCAGGCCATGGCGACACCGGCGCTGGTGCTCGGCCGCCATCTCGACGTGCTCGCCTGGAACCCGCTCGCCGAGGCACTGCTCGGTGACCCCACCGACCGACCCAAAGACGAGCGCAACCTGCTCGTCGGATTGTTCCTGAATCCCGAATCCCGGCTGCGCTGCGCGGACTGGGAAGGGTTCGCGTTGCAGTACATGGGCATGCTGCGCACCGCGGTCGCCGCCGATCCGACCCATCCGCGCGCTACCGAGATCGTCGGCGAACTGAGCATCCGCAGCGCGGACTTCCGGCGGCTGTGGGCCCGCTACGACGTCCGCGAGGCGGTGCACGGAACCAAGCTGTTCCACCATCCCGAAGTCGGCGACATCACCCTGACGTGGGACACCTACCCCCTGCCCGGCGGCCCCGGGCCCGTGCTGCTGGCCTACACCACCGAACCCGGCTCGGCGGACGCCGAACGCATCCAGCTGCTGGCGTCCCTCCACGCGACCCGGCACCGGAAGGACGACGTCGAGAATCCGGCGCCCCGAGCGGGTGAGGTGCGCCGCACGAACCGGTAACGGGCTCAGTCCGGCAGGATCGGTGCTCCTGCGCCGGTGGCCACGAGACCACGGTTCTCGACCGTCAGGTAGGTGGTGAACTGCGCGTGCCGGGCACCGACATTGAGGTCCCGCCAGAGCCGTTGCAGCGGGCTGCTGAGGGCGAATCCACTCGATCCGTGCAAATCCAGCAGCAGGTCGACGGCACGGCGGAACTGCCCGATGATGGCCACGATCTCCATCCGGAACACGGACGGTTGCACGTCGGAGGTCCGCTCGTCATCCAGCAGCTGCTGGATCCGTTCCGCCAGCGCGAGCAGCCGGTCCTGGCCATTGCTCACCAGGTGCTCCGCTTCGGCGAACATGTTCCGCGCCGCGGGCATCTCGGTGAGGTCCTGGTAGGCACCCAGCGGCGGTTTGCGCTTGCGCAGAAGGGCTTCCACCGTGTCGAGCGCACCGCGCGCCGCGCCGGCCAGCGGTGCCATCGTCGGAGGGCACGCCGCGATGAGACCGAGCGGCTTCCCAAAGGTGGGATCGGGCATGCCGTTGGCGTCGACCGGCATTTCGAGCACGCGCGCCGTCGGCACGAACACCCCGTCAGCGACCAGCGTGTGACTTCCGGTGCCCCGCATTCCGGCCGTCTGCCAGGTCCGTTCGATTTCCAGATCGGAGGTCGGCAGGAGCGCGCCCGCCAGCCGGGGAGAACCATCGCCCGCCACGAACATGACCATCGCCACCGCCCACTGAGCGTCCTCGGCTCCCGAAGCGTAGGCCCAGCGCCCGGTGATCTTGACCCCGTCGGGCACCTCGACGGCCTGGCCGGGCGTACTCCCACCGCACAGCCGCACATCGGGATCAGCGTAGAACTCTGCGAGGACCTCCTCGGGCATCAGCCGCGAGAACGTCGTTTTCGTTTCCGCCGAGACCGCCGCGACCCAGGCCGAGGACGGGCAGCCGCGACCCAGTTCGGACAGCACTCGAACCTTGGTGACCAGGTCCGCGCCCAGGCCGCCGAATTCGCGCGGCGTGGTCAAGGCGAACGCACCCAGTTCACGCAGCTTTTCGGTGCTCTCCGGGGAAATGCGGCACCGCTCTTCCGCCGCGGCCGCATGGGCGGCCAGTACCGGCACCGCGGCACGCGCCTTCGCCACAAGCGCTTCGACCATCTCCGGCGCGAGCCGAGCCGAGTCCATAACCAATCCTCTCTCCAGAAGCCCCTGCCGGGTCGCGACATCCGACCTCCGTATGGAGCGATCGATATAGGCGAGGCTAGCGATGATGACTCCGACGGTCAATCAGAACGTCCTGCCCCAAAGGGCAATACGCTTGCCTTGAAGGATATGTATCAGTATCTTTTCTCCCTCGCCGATCCGACCACGACGACCGAGAATCGCGGCTTCCGGTTCTCCAATGCGGGCGCTCATCGAGTTGCTTCTCGACCAGGACGACATCCTTCAGACGCTGGAGAAATCGAAACTCAGCGATTCCCTCTATCATGACATCGGGGTGCGCGACCCACAGTCGATCCTCGCGTCGGCGAGTGTGCCCCGCATGCGGGAGCGGCTGAACAAGATCAAGGGCCGGGAGGACCACCGGTCGGACCTCGTGGAATACGTGCTGACTCGCGGCCTGGACGGCTTCGTAGTGGACGGCCGCTTCTACCGGACCCGGTCGCGGCGCACACCCTATTCCCGCGGTTTCGTGGCGTCCCGGACCAGGACGGCCAGCACCCGGCGGCGCTCGCCAGGGGCGTCGGGCGCATCAGCGAGCATGAGGCCCGCCGTCGACGGGACGGCCAGCCACCACGCCGCCAGGGCGCGCGCGACGTAGAGCAGGAACCCGGGACTCACATCGTCGCGCAGGATCCCGGCCTGCTGGGCGCGAGCCACGGCGGCGACATTGTCCGCATAATGCGCCGCGCGTTCGGCCGCCGCCGCGACCGGCGTCGGCTTCCCTGGCGGCAAACCGGTTTCGAGGCCTTCCCACAACAGCAGCCGCAAGTAGTGCGGGTAGGCGCGGTGGTAGTCGTAGACCTGGCCGGCGAACTCACCCAGATCCTCGGCCAGTTCGGCGGTCAGCGGCACCGCGGCGGCGAGCTTGCCCATCTCCTGTTCGAGCACCGCGGCGAACAGCTTCTGCTTGCTCCCGAAATACTGGTAGATCCGCTCCTTGTTGACCCCGGCGCGCTCGGCGACCCGGTCGACCCGCGCCCCCAGCGGTCCGTGCTCGCTGTACTCGTGCACGGCGGCGTCCAGCAGCCTCTGCTTCGTCCGCTCGGTGTCCCACGCCATGGCCCCCATTGAAGCAGAATCCAACTCGGCAGTTGCGGATGAGTCGTGACGGTGGCAAACTCCAACTTGTCAGTTGGAAAGAAAGGATGCCCGTGTCACACTCACTCGAAGCGCGGCTCCAGACGGTCGAGGACCGCCTGGCCATCTACAACCTCCTCGCCATGCACCCGCTCAGTGCCGACACCGGCGAGCGCGAACTGATCGAGGCCATCTACACCGACCAGGTCGTCTTCGACCGCGGCGCGGACCTCGAAGGCGCGCACGGACGCGAGGCGATGGCGCAGCTCGTCGACCGCGACGAGCACCACACCGCTATCGCGGGCGGTCTCGCACACTTCGGCAACCTGCCGCTCGTCGACATCGACGGGGACATCGCGGTGGCCATCTCCTACCTCGCGCTGATCACCCCGGACGCCCAGGGCGAGCCCCGGGAATTGGCCAACCACGGCGTGTCACAGGGCTATCGGATCCACCGGGTGCTGGCCAACCGCTGGACGCTCGAACGCGGCGACGACGGGTGGCGCATCGCCTCCCGCACTCTGCTGCCGGCAGACGGCTCAGGGCCGGCTCTGGACCTCCTCCGCGACGCAGGCCGGTCCCACATCCGGACCAACGCGGGAGAATCGCAGTGACCACAACGGCCGAAACCCGCCGCACCGTTGAGCGGGTATTCGCCGATGTCGCGGAGTCCGGCTTCGCCGGGACGTTCGTCGACGCCCTCGCCGACGACCTCGTCTTCACCGCGACCGGAACTTCTCCTATTGCCGGGCGGTACGAGAGCAAAACCGAGTACCAGGCAAAGGTTCTCGCGCGGCTGCACGAGCGGCTGGCCACCCCAATCCGCGCCCGCATCGAGCAGACGATCGTCGAAGGCGAGTGGGCCACCGTCCGCTTCCGCAGCCACGATGTCCGCGGCACCAACGGGACCGACTTCAGCATGCAGTACTGCTGGGTCATCCGCGTCGTTGCCGGGCGCATCACCGAGATCACCGGCTTCTACGACACGAAGAAGATGAACGACCTCTTCGCCGGCTGAACTCCGCAGGAATTACGCGGCGGACCTGCGCTCCGCGACCATCTGCAGCCCGGACGGCTGCACAGTGACCATGGGCAGCTCCCGCACCTTGGCTCCGGGCCGGTGCGCGAGGTGCCATTCCTTCAGAATCGTGGCGACCCCGACGCCCAATTCGGCCCAGGCGAACGTGTCACCAGGGCACCTGTGCTTACCCACCCCGAAGGGAATGAAGGAACCGCCGGAATAGCTGGCGAGGTTTTCGTCGAGCCACCGGTCCGGGCGGAACACCTGTGGGGACTCGAACATCCTCGGGTCGCGGTGGAGCGCGGTGATGCTGAACCCGACCTCGGCGCCGGCGGGAAGGCGGTACCGGCCGAGCGTCGCCGGCGCGTCGATCCGCCGTGTCAACAGCCAGTTCGGCGTGTGCATCCGCAGCGCCTCTTTGAGCACCCGGTCCAGCACGGGCAGCCGGCCGAGATCGCTGTACTGCACCGGGGTGTCGCCCAGTTCCGTGGCGAGTTCCTCCACCAGTTGCCGTTCGACCTCCGGATGGCGCGCGATCTCGTGCAGGACCCAGGCAAGGGTGGTGGCGACCGTCTCGGAGCCCGCGATCAGCAGGGTGACGATCTCGTCCCGGAGCTGGTTCCCGTCGAACCCGGCTTCCCGCTCATGCGCGGCGATGAGCACGTTCAGCAGGCTGGCATCAGCCGAATCCGAGGCGGCACTGCGCGCGATGACCTCGTCGACGACACTCCTGATCCCGTCGGCGGACTTCTGGTACCGCCGGTTGACCGCGATCGGCAGTCGCTCCATCCAGTCGGCGGGGTAGAGGGTGTGCGCCATGATGCCCGAGACGACCCCGGGGAACGCGGCCATGATCTGCTCGGACGCTTCGTCGGCCAGGTCCGCTTTGAACAGCGAGTGGACGAGCGAGTCCACGGCCATCTCGTGGGTCACGCGGGGGATGTCGAGCATCGCACCGTGCCGCCACTGTGCGGAGCCACGCTCGACCGCGGCGCGCATCGCGGGCACGTAGGACGCGATGCGTTGCCGGCCGAAGGCGGGCTGAAGCAGGCGACGTTGCCGGCGGTGACCTTCCCCCTCAGCCACGATGACACCGTTGCCGAAGATCTTGGACGCCTTGTCGAAGATGCGACCGCGGTGGAACACCTCGCCGCCGGTGCCCAGCACGGAACGCACCAGTTCGGGCGAGGTGACGAAATAGATCGGCTTCGGGCCGATCAGGAGTTTCACGACCTCGCCCACTTCCGCGAGCGAGGCGAAGAAGCCGAACGGATCACGGATCAATCGCGGCAGATGTCCCAGACCGATGACTTTTCCCGGCGCGACCGCCGGCTCCAGCACCGGTAGTTCAGGAGAAACCATGTCCAACCCCCAATTCAGATCAATTTTTCGGCATATCCCGGGCGACCGTGGTCGTCGGCGTATTTCGGCTCGACGTGCCTGATCGTGTCCGTCCGGTCCCACAACTCCATGCCCACGGCCCAGGACCCTTGGTTCCTGACGCACCGGCGAACGCCCCGCTTAACACCGTCCGGCAGATCAAGCTTCGCCATGTCGGCGTCGAGACGGCGTTCCGCGGCGGCACGTTCGGCGACCCGTTCCGATATCATCTCGGCGACTTTTCGCACCGAATCCGCCAATTCCAGCCTCTGCTCCTCCGCGAGGACGACGGCGAGGTTGATCGGATCACCCGCCGCCAGTTCGGCCGAAAGCGAGTGGACATCATTGGTCCAGCACATGATGTCCGCGGTCGTGGCCACGATTTCCTGGTAAGCACTCCGGAAATAGAGCGCGTCGGGAATTTCGACGCCTTCCGTCAGCTCGATCAGGTCGCAGTTGGGCAGCACTGTCGAGGCGTCCCGGCGGAGCCGGACGTACTCGGCCGGCGCGGGTGCCACGGCGGCCAGCCGGAAAGCGTTTTCCCTCGCGTGTCCGGTGAGCCAGATTTCGAGATTGAGCGCGAAGCGTTTCGCCCATTCCTCGCCACGACCGGGAAAGGTACGCGAGCAAAGATCCGAGACCGCCGCGAGAACCGGATGCCGGTGCGGCCGGCGCTCACGTTGGTCGACCACCTCACGAACCTGCTGCCGAAGCCATTCGTACTCGGCATGCTTGCCGGCCAGCAGCGCGTCGTCCTGGATATCGTCGAAGACGAAGAAAAGGGTGTTCCAGTCGACCAGCAGCTGCAGGTCATCGGTTTGCGCGTCCGGTGACGCGTAGGACATCAGCCGGCCGTAGCCGAGTGCGTCGAACTTCTCGAGCGTGCCCTGGTCCCGGATCAACCCGAAGCGGTGCGCCCACTGTCGCGTGTTTCGCTGGAACTCGTCGCCGCGCAGGTGCTTCCGCGACCAGAACGGCAGCGGGATTTCCTGCCGGCGCGAGTCGAGATCCGGCAATTGATGTGTGTTCATGATCCCTATTCAGCTCTGCGGCACCGGTGGGAAGGTCTGGCGGCGCCGCCGTTGAACCTCGCCAGCAGTTCGGCAAGGGTGCGGACGTCGTGAGCCGGCCACGACTCGAGGAGCTCGCCCAGCCGCCGGCCACGGACGTCCTGGATTTCGTCGACCCGGAGTCGACCCTTGTCGGTCAAGGCCACCAGGTACGCCCGGCCGTCGTCCTCGGCCTCGAGGTGTTCGACGAGCCCCAGTTCTTCCAGGTGCCGCAGCCGCCGTGAGACGGTCGGCGCGGTCACCCCGACATGACAGGCCAGCTCGGTCGGCCGGCGCGGACCGCGGTCGGCCAGGTGCACCAGCAGGCGGTACGCGCCGGCCGGAAGGTCCGGGTGCACCTCCCGGCCGAGCTGTCCCAATGCGGCGCGGTCCTGGCGGACGAAGACGGCGAATTCCCTTTCCAGGTCAGCGATTGTCTCCTCGGCGAGCGTCATCGCGACCCGTCCACGGGACCGGCGGCTGCCACGGCGTTGGAGGTGCGCAGCGGCACTTCCCGGATGAACAGCACACACACCAGTGCGACCAGTGCCAGCGGCACCGCGTACTGGAAGATGCCGCCGATCGCCTGCCCGTACGCGTCCTCGACCACGGCCCGGACCGGCGCGGGCAGGTCAGCCGGCCGGGACAGCGACGACCCGCCGCCGGCGACCGGGATGCCCAGCATCGTCAATCCGTCGGTGATGAGGTGACCGACCCGGCCGGCCAGGACCGCGCCGAGGGCCGAGACACCGATCGTGCCGCCGAGGGTGCGGAAGAACGACACCGAGGCGCTGGCCGCGCCGAGCTCACGCGGGCTCACCTGGTTCTGGACGGCGAGCACCAGGTTCTGCAGGGTGACGCCGAGCCCCAGACCGAGCAGCGCCATCGCGAGCGCGAGCTGCCAGTACGGTGTGTCGCGCTGGGTGAAACCGAGCAGTGCGAGCCCGGCGGTGATCAGCACGGTGCCGGAGACCAGCAGCGGCTTCCACCGGCCGGTGGCGGTGATGATCCGCCCGGCGATGGCGGACGCGAGAGCGAGGCTGAGGATCAGCGGCAGGCCGAGAATCCCGGCCAGTGTCGGCGTCTTGCCTTCGGCCAGCTGGAAATACTGGCTCAGATAGGTCGTCGCGGCATACAGTGCGACGCCGATGGCCAGGCCCGCCGTGATCGCCAGCACCACGGTGCGGGTCCGGAACAACCACAGTGGCAGCACCGGGGCCTTGGCCCGCCGTTCCACGCCGATGAACGCCAGTGCGAGCACCAGCGTGCCGCCGAGCAGGGCCGCGGTCTGCCAGGAGAGCCAGGGATAGGCGTCGCCGGCGAGCGAGACCCAGATCAGCAGGAGCGACGCGGCGGCCGTCAGCAGCCCGGCCCCGGCCCAGTCGATCCGCACGGAACCCTTGGCGACCGGCAGGTTCAGCGTTTTCTGCAGCACGATCAGCGCGGCGACCGCGAACGGTACGCCGACGAAGAAGCACCAGCGCCAGCCCAGCCAATCGGTGTCGACGATGAGCCCGCCGACCAGCGGCCCGGCGCTCGTCCCGACCGCGAACACCGCGCCGAAGTAGCCGGAGTAACGACCCAGCTCCCGCGGCGGGATCATCGTCGCGATGATCACCTGGATCAGCGCGAGCAGACCGCCCGCGCCGATCCCCTGGACCACCCGCGCCGCGATGAGCAGACCCGCACCGGAGGAAAGGCCGGACAGCACCGATCCTCCGGTGAAGATGATCAAAGCGATCTGGATGAGCAGCTTCTTGCTGACCAGGTCGGCCAGCTTGCCCCAGACCGGGCTGGACACCGTCGTGGCGAGCAGCGTCGACGTGATCACCCACGTGTAGACGCTCTGGCCGGCGTGCAGGTCCGCCACGATCGTCGGCAGTGCGTTCGTCACGACTGTCGAGGACAGGATTGCCACGAAGATGCCGATGTACAGACCGGACAGGGCCTGCAGGATCTGCTTGTGAGTCATCGGCGTGGCGCTGGCGCTGGTGATTGTGGTGTCTTCGACAGTCATCGCGTCACCGGGCGGCTTGCTCGATGATCTTGGTGACGGCGTCGGGGCGGCTCAGCATGACCGCGTGGGACGCGTCCACCTCGGTCGTGTGGGCGTTCGCCCGTGCGGCCATGAAGCGCTGCAGGTCGGGGTTGATGGCGTGGTCCTGGCGGGTGATCAGGTCCCACGAGGGGATGGTGCGGAAGCCCTCGGTGGCGCTGACGTCGGTGACGGCGTTGGTGTTGGCGGGCCGCTGGGTGATGGCGAGGTCGGCCGCGGTGGTCGGGTCGAGGTCACCGGCGAAAGCCTGGCGGAACTGCGCCGGGTCGATGATGACCTCCGCGCCACCGGGGACCGGGGTGGTGATCAGCGGCAGCGGCGGCGTCGACTTCGCGGCGAGCTCACCGATGGTCTCGCCCTTGGCCGGGATGAACCCGGCGATGTAGACCAGCGACTTCACATCGGGGACCGAGGTGGCGGCGTTGGTGATGACGGCGCCGCCGTACGAATGCCCGACGAGCACCTTGGGACCGTCGATAGTGGACAGATAGCTGGTGACGTAGGCGGTGTCACTGGTCAGGCCCTGCAACGGATCGGCGATGGCGCGCACGGGGTAACCGTCGTGGCGCAGCCGGTCGATGACGGGGGCCCAGCTCGACGAGTCGGCCCATGCTCCGTGCACGAGCACGATGGTCGGCTTCGGGGCGGGGGCCGGGTGGCTGCTGGTCGATGCCGTGGCCGAGACGGTGCCGCCGAGCAGCAGGAGCGCGGTGACGCCGGCGACGACGAGGCGGGGGAAGCGAATACGCATGACAGATAAACCCTTTCGGGAGAAGGGAAAGGAGCAAGTGCTGGTGTCTCGTTCACGCGGGAACGAGACACCAGCTTGACGAATCAGCGGCCGTAGGCTTCGAGCAGCCGCAGCCAAACCTCACTGACGGTCGGGAACGCCGGGACCGCGTGCCAGAGCCGGTCCAGCGGCACCTCCCCGACGATCGCGATCGTCGCCGCGTGCACCAGTTCCGCGACGTCCGGGCCGACGAGGGTGAAGCCGACGATCACCTTCCGGTCCTCGTCGACGATCATCCGGGCGTGGCCCTGGTAGCCCTCGGCCTGCAGGCTGGAACCCGCGGTCGCGGCCAGGTCGTAGTCGATGACGCGGATCCGGAGCCCGGCGGCCTCGGCATTGGCGGCGGTCAGGCCGACGGACGAGACCTCCGGCTCGGTGAAGATCACCTGAGGCACCGCGCGCTCGTCGGCGGTCGCCGCGTGCCGGCCCCACGGGCCGTCCTCGACGGTTTCGCCCTTGGCGCGCGCCACGATCACATCGCCGGCGGCGCGAGCCTGGTACTTGCCCTGGTGGGTCAGCAGCACCCGGCGGTTCACATCCCCGGCGGCGTACAGCCACCCGTCATCGAACAGCGCACCGTCCTCGCCGACGATCCGCATGGTGTCGTCGACCTTGAGCCAGGCACCCGGCTTGAGACCGATGTTGTCCAGGCCGATGTCCTGGGTGTTCGGCGTGCGACCGATCGCGACCAGCAGTTCGTCGGCCTCGATCTGCTCGCCGGTGGTGAGCGTGATGGACACGGTGCCGTCGTCGTTGCGCTTGACGGATCCGGCCTCGGCGCCGATGCGCACCGAAACACCCTTGTCCTGCAACGACTCCGTGACTCGCTCACCGACGAACGGCTCCGCGAGGTGCAGCACGCCGTCGCGGGCGAGCATGGTCACCGACGACCCCAGTTCGCTGAACGCGGTCGCCATTTCCGAGGCGACCACGCCACCGCCGATGATGGCGAGGCGGCCGGGAATCTCCTTCGCCGAAACCGTTTCCCGGCTGGTCCACGGCGCGGCCGCGCGCAGGCCCTCGATGTCCGGCACCAGCGCGCCACTACCGGTCGCGACGACCACCGCGTGCCGTGCGGTCAGGGTCGTGGTGGTGCCGTCCGTGCCGGTCACCTCGACGACCCGGGCGGAGCTGATCCGGCCCTGGCCGCGGTACAGCGGAATACCCACCGATTCGAGCCAGGACACCTGCCCGTCGTCCTGCCAGTTCGAGGCAAAGGAATCGCGACGGCGAAGCACGGCCGCCACATCCAGCTCGCCGGTCACCGCTTCGCGTGCGCCCGGCACCTGCCGGGCCGCGCGGAGCGCCGCGCCGCTGCGCAGCAACGCCTTGGTCGGCATGCACGCCCAGTAGGAGCACTCGCCCCCGACCAGTTCCCGCTCCACAATGGCGGCGGTGAGCCCGCCCTGGATGACCCGGTCGGCGAGGTTCTCCCCCACCGGGCCGGCGCCGATGACGATGACGTCGTAAGTCGTGGTGTCCATGGTCAGTTTCCCTTCGCGGCACGGCCGAGGCGGATTGCGGAAACGAGGAAGAAGATGCCACCGAGGACGGCGTAGCCGGCCACATTGGTCAGCGTCGGGTTCGCCGCGGAGGCACCGGCGATGAACGACCCACCGACCAGCACCGAGAGGCCGCCGCTGAGGATCATCGGCCACTGGCCACCCATCTTGCGGCGGCCGATCGCGACGATCAGCTGCACCAGCCCGGCGACGATCGCCCAGGCACCCCACACGCGCAGCACACCCGGCACACCGGAAGCGCTGGTGATCGCCAGGCCGATCGCGGCCAGCAGGCTGATTCCGATGTTCACATACAGACCCCGAGCCGACCCTGTCGCACGAGACGACCGGGAGTCCACAATGGCCGCCGCCACATCGAACAGCGGATAGATGATCACCAAGGTGATCCCGAGCGGGCCGAGGTCCGCCTTGGTCGTAAACAGCAAGGCCGCCCAGACGATGGCGAACCCGAACCGCACGAAATACAGCCGGCGCAGCGCCGAGGCGATCCCTCCGGCGGCGGGTGAGTCAACGGTGGTCACGATGATCCTTTCGAAGTCAGTAGGGCTGGTGCGCGTCACTGAGACCGAACGTTCTATCTCAGCCGAGCATTCCCAGGCGGCTGAAATTTGTCAAAACAGAACGTTCTATCGGGGAAGATGACCGCTCTGGGGCGCGGCGAACCCGAGGGACAGCGGTCCACTCACAACCAGACCCCTCGTGATCCAGCATGAGGCCTCGGCCGACCAGAGTCAAGACCGAACGTTCTACCTCACTTTACTGCCCGATTTCGCCGGTAACCGCTACTCTCGACGGCACAAGATGCAGCATGTGCAACTAACAGAGAAGGGCCTGGTCATGAGCGAGGACGGGCACATCCGCGCGCTCTGGATCCTCGAGACGCTCGCCGGGCTGCAGCAGCCGGCCGCCCTGAACACGATCGCCGAGCGCGCGGGCCTGCCCCGGACCAAGGCCTACCGCATGCTGCGGGACCTCCAGGAACACGGTTACGTCGACCACATCGGGCGCCGTGGCTACCGGATGGGCGGTCGCGCGGTCGCCCTGGGCTCGCTCGTGGGGCTGCGGCCGGCGATCCTGCACCGGGCGCGCCCGGTGCTCATCCGGCTCGCCTCCGACACGAGCGAGATCGCGAGCCTGCATCTGCGCAGCGGAGCCCACCGGGTCATCGTGTTCAGCGCCGAGCCGCCTGGCATTGGCGTCCGCCCGATCGCGCACCTCGGCGAGCGCTCGCCGCTGACTTCGGGGTGCGCGGGCACGGCCATCCTCGCGTTCCTCCCCGCCCAGCAGGTCGACGACGTCCTCCTCGCACAGGTGAGCCCCACGGTGCGCACCGATCTACCCGAGCAGCTCGTCGAGATCCGCCGCCGGCGCTACGCCATTTCGCAGTCCGCCAACCACCCGGCGCTCAACGGCATCGCGGCACCGCTGCTCGACCCCGATTCCGGCCACGCCCTGGCATCGGTCACCGTCGCGGGCCCTGCCGCTCGGCTTCCCGAGCCTGTTTTGCACCGCCTCGCGCCGCCACTGCTCGCCGCCTGCGCCGAACTCGCCCCCCGCCTCGCCGCCGTGCTCGGACCGAGCTCCTCGGTACGGCTCGACTCGCTCGACGTGACAGTCCAGGACGCGCTCGACACCCAGCACGTCGAGTGACGACCCGAGATATTCCCATTATCGGCCGTGATCAAGGCCATTCTCCGTTAGTTGCAGATTCTGCACCTTCGATGGCGAGGATCGCCGCGACTGGGCACGATGATTCCCGCGGAGGCGCTGCGCCTACCGAACTGAATCATCAATAGAAAGACATCCGGATAATGAAGAAAATCATTCCAGCAGTTACCCTGGGGCTGGCCGGAATCGTAGCGACGGCTGTTCTTTCGTCGCCGGTCAATGCCGAAACAAAAGCGGACGGTAATACGTCGGCGGCCCAGGCCGACAACAAGATTCCCGAGGTCCACAATATTGTTCTGGTGCACGGCGCGCTCGCCGACGGCTCGGGCTGGCGGGGCGTTTTCGACCGCCTGACCGCGAAGGGCTACCACGTCAGCGTCGTCCAGGAACCCGAAACCAGCCTGGCAGACGATATCGCGGCAACACGTCGCATCATCGACCAGCAGGACGGGCCCGTCGTGCTCGTCGCCCACAGCTACGGCGGCGAGGTTATCACCCAGGCCGGCGACGACCCCAAGGTGAAGGCTCTGGTCTATGTCGCGGCGGCGGTTCCCGACGTCGGCGAGAGCGTGAACAATCTCTTCGAGCATATCCCGTCGCCCACTCATGACATCAAACCCACCGCTGACGG
Organism: Amycolatopsis sp. GM8; assembly: GCF_021653975.1. Taxonomy (GTDB): domain Bacteria; phylum Actinomycetota; class Actinomycetes; order Mycobacteriales; family Pseudonocardiaceae; genus Amycolatopsis_E. Next base: position 178,160 of record NZ_JAJKFK010000007.1, read on the forward strand.
GTGGCTCATGATCGACCCGCAGAAGTTCCACGCCGATTTCGCGGCCGACCTCCCCGCGCGGGAGGCCGATTTCATGGGCGCATCACAGGTTCTGGTCAACGCACAGGCTTTCGCGACGCCGGTGACGACGGCCGCCTGGAAGACCAAGCCGAGCTACGGCATCGTCGCCGGCAAGGACCTGATCGCAGGCACGGCCCTCGAGCGCTGGATGTACGCGCGGGCGAACCTGAAGGTCACCGAGATCCCCGGGGCCAGCCACATGGTCTACGTCTCGCACCCGGACAAGGTCGCCTCGGTCATCGAGGACGCAGCCACCGGCCGCTAGAAAACCGCAGTTCGCCAACTCGGAGAGGTGTGCTGCCGCAGCACACCTCTCCGGCGTTGGTACGGCGATCACGCGAGGGGCGCGAATATTCCGCCGAAGGCCATGACGATGGCCATTCTTCGTTGGTTGCACATTCTGCATCTTCCGTTGGCTGGACCGGCGGACGCCAACCACGATGGTTCTCACGGAGGCGACACGAAGACTGGTCCCCCGTAACTCCCAGCACTACTCAATGAGTAGAAAGAAATCCAGAAAATGAAAAAGATCATCCCCGCGGTCACCCTCGGGCTGGCCGGAATCGTGACGACCGCTGTTCTGGCGACACCGGTAAATGCCGCGACCAAGGCCGACGACACCGCGGCGCCCGTTCAGGTCGACAACAAGACGCCCAAGGTCCACAACGTCGTCCTGGTGCACGGCGCGTTCGCCGATGGCTCCGGCTGGCAGGGCGTTTTCGACCGCCTGACCGCGAAGGGCTACCACGTCAGCGTCGTCCAGGAACCCGAGACCAGCCTGGCCGACGACGTCGCGGCAACGCGGCGCGTCATCGCCCAGCAGGACGGCCCCACCGTGCTCGTCGGCCACAGCTACGGCGGTGCGGTCATCACCCAGGCCGGCAACGACCCCAAGGTGCAGTCTCTGGTCTACGTCGCGGCGCTCGCACCCGACGCCGGCGAGCCCCTCGGCGAACTTCTCCAGAAGATCCCCACCCCCACCAATGACATCCAGCCTGCCGGTGACGGGTATCTCATGCTCAATCCGGAGAAGTTCCACGCCGATTTCGCGGCCGACCTCCCCGCGCGGCAGGCCGATTTCATGGCCCAATCGCAGGTCGAAATCTCCGAGAGCATTCTCGGGGACACGGTGACGACGCCTGCCTGGAAGACCAAGCCGAGCTACGGCATCGTCCCCGGAGCCGACATGGTCGCCAGCCCGGACCTCGAGCGCTGGATGTACCAGCGCGCGCACTCGAAGATCACCGAGGTCCCCGGATCCAGCCACGTCGTCTACATCTCGCACGCCGACAAGGTCGCCTCTGTCATCGAGGACGCGGCCGCCGGCCGCTAGTACCCCCAGAGGTGTGCGCCACCGCATTCCGCGGCGGCGCACACCTCTTCGGCGTTGGTCAGCGCCTCCGGATTTTCGCGAGCATCAGGGTCGGGTCGTTCCCGGCCAGGTTGGCGCCGTTGGTCACATAGACCCGATCCCCTCGAACGGCGACGCCCGTGGTCCCCTGCAGGCCGTCCTCGGCGTCCAGCAGGGTCTCGTGGGTGCCGTCCGGGGCCACCCGCACGAGCTTGCTGGCCTGGTTGATCGCGGCGAGGATCTCGGTGTCCCGGCCGGTGAAGTCGAAGTCGTCGATGCCCTCCAGCCCGGTTGCCCGGACCTCGGCGCGGCCGGAGCCGCCGTCCCCGGTCATCGGGATGCGGACGATGGTGCCGTGGTCGGAGTTGCTCGCCCACACCGCACCGTCGTGGATTTTCATGCCGTTGGCGCCGAAGAAGCCACTGGGCGCCAGGGCCGGGTCCGCCGACCACACCGCGGCCTCGCCGCCGCGCAGCGGGGCCTGCCAGATGCGCCCGCCGGTGGAGTCGGTGACCATGAAGCGGTCCCGCTCACCGTCGATGACCAGTGCGTTCGGGAAGGCGTCGGCAGGCAGCGGCACCACGAGCCGGGGCTGACCGGAGGGGCGAAGCTGCCAGATCCCGGTCAGCCCGCCCTGCCCGGAGGAGTAGAGAAAGTAAACGGCGCCGCTGTCCGTCCGGGCGACGCCGGTGACCACGGGCATCCCGACGGCCGGGGTGGTGCCACCGCCGCCTGGCGGTAGCGGCATGGTGGCGAGTACCTGGACAGCCCCGTCCGGCAGGACCCGCACCACCTGGCGGGCGGGGATCATGCCGATGACCACGCCGCCGCCGGGCTCCAGGGCCATACTCTCGGCGACCTGGCCGGCCGCCCGGTCGAAATGGACGAGGACGCGCACATCGCCCAGGCGGGTGCTGGCAGCGTGGCCGGGCCGGGCCGGGGCCGCGAAGGCCTCCGGGGCCGCTGGGGCCACGGCGAGCAAAGCGGCGAGGCCGAGCGTGGCGGCTCGCCGCCGCAGCCCGGTGGTTCGGTGGGGGGACATGGTCTTCCCTTCGGTCGTGCGGGACGGGGCCAGGGCAGGACGGAGCGCCCGGCGGCCCGCACGGGGTCGTCGGCGCCGAAGGTGCCTGGCTAATTCGGGAGGGGTCGATCCGTCCGCGCTTCGCCGCGCGGGCCGGTCCCAGCCGGGGGGAAACGTTCCTCGCCGAGCACGGCCAGCAGCTCCAGCTGCGAGACCGCGACGCTGCCCGGCGCGGGTGAGTACACGATCAGGCGCTGGTCGGCCCGGGCCGTCGCCAGGACGTCGAAGTCCAGCTCGATGAGCCCGACCGCCGGATGCAGGATGCGCTTGCGGTCGCTGCGACGGACCGCGACGTCGTGCTGGGCCCAGAGCTCGGCGAACTCCGCGCTCCGCGCGCGCAACGCCCCGACGAGCTTGCCCGCCACGGGATCAGCCGGACGGGCCGCGAGGGCCGCCCGCAGATCGTCCACCTGCGCACGGCTTTCGTGCTCGTGATCCTCGGCGCGATAACGCGCGCGCAGCTCCGAGCCGGTGAACCATCGGTAGGTGCAGCTGCGGGCGAGGCCGCGGAACTGGGTCTGCTCCCCCAGCAGCGCATCCGCCATCGGGTTCTGGGCGAGCACGATGTTCAGGTCGGAGGCGATCAGGGCGGGCAGCCCCGGCAGCCCGCCCAGCAGCCGGAGGAGACCACGGCTGACGTGCTCGTCACCACCGACGCGAGGCGGCGCGTGATGACCGGCGAGGCGGAAGAGATGGTCGCGTTCGTCGATCGTCAGCCGCAGCGCACGGGCCAGCGCGGTGAGCATCGTGACCGACGGCCGCGGGCCGCGTCCCTGCTCGAGCCTGGCGTAGTAGTCCGGTGACATGCCCGCGAGCTGGGAGACCTCGAAACGCCGAAGCCCCGGCGTCCTACGCCGTCCCCCGACCGGAACACCGACGTCCGCGGGCTGGAGCCGCGCACGCCGGCGCCGGAGGAAGTCGGCAAGGTCGTTTCGTTCCACACGCCCAGCATGATCCTCGCGCGGCGGGACAACCAGGACTCGTCGATACCACCTTCGTCGCGGCCGTCAGCCGGTGCGCAGCGGGTCGAAGGGAGCGAGTTCCGGCACCGCGACCCCGCTCATGATTTGCCGGGCCAGGAGTTTGCCGGTGACCGCGCCGAAGGTCACTCCCCACATGCCGTGCCCGCCCGCGACGTGGACGCCTTCGACCTTCGTCGCGCCGATCAGGGGCAGGCCGTCCGGGGTCAGCGGCCGGGCACCAACCCACGGGTCCCGCACATCGGCCCAATCGGCGCCGTCGATGAGCGGGTGGATGGAGCGCAGAACAGTATCGAGGCGGCCGCGGTCGAACGGCGCGTCCCGGTCGGCGATCTCCATCGTCCCCGCGACACGAGCGCGATTCCCGTACGGCGTCAGGGCAACCCGGGCGCCGGGAAGGTAAACGGGCGCGTTGATCGGTTCGGCGAGTGGGACGCTGCACGAGTAGCCGCGCCCGGCCTGGACCGGGACCCGCACACCGAGCCGGCGGGCCAGTTCCGGCAGCCACGCGCCGGTCGCCAGCACGACGGCATCGGCGCGGTACGGCGAGCCGGTCCAGGTGTCGGCCTGCAAGCCACCGGGACCGAACCCGACCGAACGCACCTGCGCGCCCTCGACGATCTCGCCGCCCCGCTTGGTCACGGACTCGGCGAGCGCGTCGAGCAACTGTCCCGGTGCGACGAACCGCTGGCCTTCCAGATGCAGGATCTGCTTGATACGGCTGGAAAACGGCGGCTCGTGCCCGGTGGTGTACCGGTACCGCACGGGCTGCCCCGCCGCGCGGGCGGTGGTCAGCTCGTGTTCGAGACCGGCCGGGTCCTCACCGGCGGCGAACCCGATCCGGAATGTTCCTTTGTGGACTTCCGCCGCGACACCGCCGCTGACCAGCTCGTCGAACGCCGGGATGCTCGCCAGGCCCAGCGGCGCCAGCGCGGCCATCCCCCGCCGCCAGCGCGATCCGGTCGAGTTCCGGGTAAAGCCGGCCAGAAACGCCAGCGTCGCCGCAGAAACCCGGCCGCTGACGGTGACCGGCGACCCCGGGGTCAGCAGGCTGCGGACACCTTCGCGCAGCAGCGCGGGTTCCGGCAGGGGCGCCGACATCGCCGGCGTGATGTAGCCGGCGTTGCCCCACGATGCGCCCGCGCCGACGCCCGAGCGGTCGAGCACGGTCACGTCGGCGCCGTGCTCCTGCAGGAACCACGCGCACGAGAGCCCGACGACGCCGGCTCCGACGACCACCACCTGCCGGGGCGCGGAAAGCTTGGTCAATCTCGACTCCTCGAACGAAGGGCTCATTGTTCGGCCAGTGCCGCCGGGTTCGGCAACGGCAGGCTCGCCTTCACCCGCGGCAGGGCTCCCGCGCTGAGAGTCGCCACGACCGCGACCCCGGTCGCGACGGTCAGGGCGATGACGAAACCGCTCCACGCCGGAACCCCGAGTGCGGGCAGGATCGCGAGTGTGAGCAGGCTGCCGGTCACCTGCGCGCCCAGCGTGCTGCCGACGCCCCGCACCACATAGACCGTGCTGCTCGCGCTGCCGATGCGCTCCACCGGCACGGCGCTCACCACGACGTTCATCGCCTGGGAGAACCCGAGCCCGATCCCGAGGCCGATCAGCCCCGCGGCGATCACCAACTGGGGGAAGCCCGGGTGTCCAATGAGGAGGACGAGCGGTGCCGCGACGAGCGGGAGGCACGACAGCACCAGCAGCAGCCGCGCGCCGAGCAGCTTCTCCAGTGGCGCGGCGAGCGGTGCGGAGGCCGCGCCCAGGAGCCCGAACACGGTCAGCAAGGTGCCGGTGGTCAACGGGCTCTGGCCCAGGCCGTACCCGGACGTCGCGGGCGCGGCGACGATCAAGGGCAGCAGGACGAATGTCGCCGCGCCCGCCCAGCCCGTCGCGAACCCGATGATGTAGGTGATGACCATCGAGCGGCCGCCGACCCGCAGGTCGACCAGCGGCTGCGCGATCCGCCGCTCCAGGACGAAGAAGCCCGACAGCAGTACGACCGCACCGGCGAGGAGCGCCAGCACCAGTGCCGAACTCCAGCCGTCGGTGGGGACGAATGTGATGCCCAGCAGCAGTGCGACCAGGCCTGTGGACAGCAGGACTGCGCCCACCCAGTCGATCCGCCGCTGGGTGCTCGCCGCGGTGGCCGGCAGCACCGAGATCACCAGGACCCCGGCGAGCACCAGCACCCCGAGTGGGATCCAGTAGATGAACCGGTAGGAGAGCACAGTGAGCAGCGGACCGGCGAGCAGCCCGCCGGCGACGGTACCGGCCCCGGACATCCCGATGATCAGCCCGACGCCGCCCTTGCCGGACGAACCGCGCCGCAGACCGCTCAGGATCGCTATCGACAGGGGCACGAAGCCCAGCCCGAATCCTTGCAGCGCCTGGCCCAACGCGAGGATCACCATCGAACTCGCCAGACCGGCGAGCAAGGTGCCGAGGGCGACGAGGGTCACCACCACGAGCAGCACCCGCTTCGGCCCGTACACGTCGGCGAGGCGGCCGACCAGCGGTGCGGCGACGGTGCCGGACAGCAGCAGCCCGGTGAACACCCACGCGATGGCGGCCGGGGACGCGCCGACGGCCTGCTGCAGGATCGGCAGCGCGGGCGCCACCATGCCTTCGAGAGTCGAGTAAGTGAGGGCGAGCAGGCACAGCACGACGGTCGACGCGACGCGACGAGTGCTGGTTTTTTCGATATCCACTGGAGCCGACATTGAGTGCCTCCGGACTGGAGAGGGCGGGCTGCGCCGGACGGGACAGCCCAGAGAAATCACGGGCGCGGAAGGCGCACGGTGTTCGGGTACCCGGGTCCGTGGTGGACCCGCATGGCGAACGGGCGGCCGTATTCCTGGTCGGCCCAGTGCTCGCCACTGCCGGTGGCCGGTGCGCAGATCGGCGTGAACGCCGAACTGACGAGCACGCGGATGCGGTGCCCCGCCGCGAAAGTGTGGTGCAGCCATTGCGCGTCGACGCCGACGCGCACGATTTCCCCGCCGGTCAGCGGCTCGGGCGCCGGTCCATTGCGGACACTGAGCCGCCGCCCTTCGAGCTCGATCCCGGCGGGGACCATGGAGCGGCCGTCGGGGTGGACGTCGGTGACCCAGGCGAACACGTCGGCGTCGGTCGCGTCGGCCGACACCGACAGGTCGAACCGCACGCGTCCGCTGACCGTCACCGGTTCCGTCAGTGGCGCGGACGTGTAGGTGCGGACGTCGGGCCGGGCCTCCAGGTAGCGCTGGTCGTGCGGCGGGTCACTGAAGGCGAAGTTGTCGAGCGGGGTCAAGGTCGCGACGGGATCGGCCGCGTCGTGCCGCCATTCGTCCACAGTGGACTTATCCGGTGCTTCCGTTCGCAGGGCACCGGTTCCGGACTCGTCCAGCGTCAGGTGCAGGACCTGTTCACCGGCATTGACGGGATAGGCGGCCAGATCCTCCCAGTGGTTCGTGCCGCTGTGCCACACCCGTGCGCGCGGCAGTTCGGGAGATGTCGTGTCGCCCTTCAGATGGCGGTCCAGGAAGTCGCCGACTACCCCCAGCGGGTCGAGGGTTCCCGCGGACACGTCCTCGCCGCCGAGCCGGACGCGGGGCACCATGTTGCCGGCGTGATCCCACGAGCCGACGAGCAGATGCTTGTTCGCCGCGTGCGGACCGGCCTGCAGGACCTGCCAGGTCTCCAGCGTGGTCAGGTCGTCCCACCAGCCGACGGTGACCAGCGCCGGCACGTCGATGGCGGCGAGCTCCTCGTCGCTGAGCGCCCAGCCCGCGCCGAGGCAGTCGATGCGGCCCTCGACGTAGTCGGGCCAGGCGGCGCTGGGAAAGCCGACCGCTTCGTGGAAGGTGCGCAGCGGGCGGTGTGCCCAGTGGCGTCCCCACGCCGTCGCGCTGACGTCCTGCAGGGTGCGCCCGGCGGTGAACGCGAACCACCACATCCAGTACTGCCAGGGAATCCCGGTGTCCATGAACGGCCGCCCACCCGGCCGGCCGCGCACCCCGACGGCCATCGGCACGATGCACCGCAACGGCGCCGGCCGGCCCGCGACGGCCCACCACTGGGTCAGACCGTCGTAGCTGCCGCCGATCGTGCCGACCTGTCCGTCCGACCACGGTTGTGCCGCGGCCCAGTCGATGACCGCGACGGCGTCGCCGGTGTCCCGCTGCCATGGCGCGAACCGGCCGTCCGAGTCACCGCGACCGCGCACGTCGCAGGTGACCAGCACGTACCCGCGATCGACCAGGCGCAGCCAGATGTCGTTCAAGTAGTTCTGGCGGCCGTACGGTGTGCGCACGACCAGGGTGGGCAGCGGCCCGGTCGTCTCGTCGCGCCCTGATGGGAAGACGACGTCGGCGACCAGATCACCGTCGCCGGTGGGGATCCGCTTCGCCCAGAGGATCCGGCGGGCAGGGCTCATCACACGACCTCCGGTATCCGCAGTACGGTGCCCGCGTGGTGGACGCGGCGCTGCTCCCGCGCGGGAGCTTGGTCGACCGGGCGGAACAGCGGCGCGCACGTGGCGGCGAGCCGCAGCCGCACCTGGTGCCCGGGCAGGAAACGGTGCCCGATCGGCCCGAGCCTGAGCACGGCCGTCCGCTCGCCGGGCGAGACGGCGGCCACTCCGAGCGTCAGGTGCAGGCTCGACGCCCCACCCGGGGGCACGTCTTCGACCGAGGCCACCCACAACGCCTCGGCGGGCGAGTCGCTCTCCGCGTCCAGTTCCAGCGTCAGCTCCCCCACAACCAGCCGCGACTCGGCGAGCGGCGCAGAGGTATAGACCACCAAATCGGACCGGCCGTCGAGGAACACGAGATCGAGCTGAGCGGGGGCATCGGCATTGACGGCCGGCCCAATCCCCGGCTGGGCGGGCACCGGGTCGGTCAAGTCGCTGGTGAACTCCGCGACGCCGGTATCCGCGGTGTCGCCGAGATATCCGCCGCCCGCGACCGTCCGCGCGTCCCGAGACGCCGAGGGACGCAGCACCCAATCCACGGTCTGCGGAGTGCGCGGCAGCTCGTGCCAGGCGTTGTCCCCGGTGATGAAAACCTGGTTGTGCCGGGCGGATCCGCCCACCCGGTCGAGCAGGCCGACCTGCAGTTCGAGCGGGTCGAGGACACTGCGAGGGCCCCAGTCGACGCCGCCGACGTGCTGCGCCGGGTGCCGTGCCGCGTAGGCCGTCCACGGACCGACCACCAGCTCGGCGTCCGGGCAGGCGCGGGCCAGCTCCCACGAGGGGCGGCACGCCGGGTCCCACCAGCCGGTCAGGATCGTGACCGGTACCAGCAGCGGGCCGGTGCCCACAAGCCCGGCGGCGTCGAACCCGGCCCACCCGAGATCGTCGTGCCCGAGGCCGTGTTCCTGCTCCTTCCACGGCCCACGCAGCAGCTCGGCCCAGTCCGCGAAACGGGTCGGCAGCGGGTGCCGACCGGCCATGAGGTGGCGCCACACCAACAGGTCCGCGCGGCGCGCGCCGTCGCGTCCCGGGAACACGTCCCCGGGCTCGCCGGGCGGGCTGATCAGGAACGCCCCCGCCACGAGCCCGGTCGCGTCGCGGGCCGCGGCGAGCGCACAGGCGGCGCCGTAGCCCTGTCCCATCACCACGATCGGACCGGCACACCACGAATGCCCGGCGAGCGCCGCCACAACCGCGGCGGCGTCGGCCCGCTCGTGGACGAACGGCACGAACTCCCCGTCCGAGTCGCCGCGGCCGCGAACGTCCACCGACACCACAGTTACCCCCGCCGCGGCGGCGAGGCGACGGCAGTGTCGCGGCGAGCCCAGCGACGGAACGGGCGAAGGACCCAATGCGGTGGCGCGCCCGTTGCCCAGCGGCGTCCACACGATCACCGTGGCGGCCGGTTCGCTCCCGGACGGCCGGAACATGTTCACCGACAGGCGGCAGCTGTCGGCCGTGGTGACGCCTTCGTCGAACCGGACGTCGACGCCGTGCTCGTCGAGAGTGCGCATCACACCGCCGCGGAGACGCGCCGGAAGATCCGGCCGACGTAGACGTAGGAAGCATCGTCGACGAAGCTGACGGGCATCCCGGCGTCGCTGAGAAACCGGCCGTCGGAAGCGACCGGCGCCAGCGTCATCGGCGGCAGCGGCAGCAGGCCTGGCATCATCAGGTCCAGGTGTTCGGTCAGGTTTTCGTCCATGTACTGCTCGACGTTCAGCCGCTCGTCCCGCACCGTGACGGTCACCGAGCCGCCCTCCGCCTCGTAGGTGCCGGTGTAGCGGTCGAGGTCGACGGTCAGCGGTTCGCCGGGCTCTTCCGGCCTGGGCGCCGCCGAGATGCCGTACAGCTCTTGGAACAGCTCCTCGGTCAGGAGGGGGTTCAGCATCGCGCCGGTGTTGCTGTTGGTGAGCACGGCGATCGCGCAACCATGCTCCGGGGCGATCGTCAGGATCGAGTGCGCCCCGGCGTTGGCACCGGTGTGGCCCAGCGTGCGCCCGGCTCCGGTCCCACGGATGTACCAGCCGAGACCCCAGTTGTCGAAGCTCAGGCCCCAGTGCGGTGCGAGCGACGGAGCCTGCATGAGCGCCGCCGACTCCGGGCTGAGCACCGGCTTCCCGTCCGCGGCACGGCCCTCGCGCAGGTGCATCTGCCCGAACGCGATCATCGTGTCGATATCGCAGAAGAGGGTGGCGCCGGCCGGGCCGTTGCCGGAGTCGAGGAGCAGGCGGGGCACGCGGGTGACCGCGCCGGACGGGTCCACGAGATGCCCCACGGCGGTCGAGCCGAGGACCATCTCCTCGCCGTAGGTGGTGGCCCCTCCGCCGAGGGGGCGCAGGATCCGTTCGGCGAGCGCCTCGTCCCACGTCCGGCCGGTGACCGCTTCGGCGATCCGGCCGGCGACGGCCATCCCACCGTTGGAATAGGACCAGAACCGGCCCGGCGGCGAGGCGAACGGCAGGTCCCGCATCAGTTCGAGGTGCCGCGCCAGGACTTCCGGGCTCCGCGGCAGGTTGAACATGCAGTGCCCGGGGATGCCCGCGGTGTGGTTGAGCAACATCCGCACCGTGACCTGCGCCGAGGTTTCTTCGTCGGCCAGCCGGAACTCCGGCAGGTACCGCTGCACGGGCGTGTCCAGTTCGACGAGCCCGTCGTCGACGAGCGACATCACCAGGGAAACGGTGAAGACCTTCGTCACCGATCCCGCGGCGAACAGGGTGTCGTGGCGGACGGGCATCGCGGTCGTGGTGTTGGCACAGCCCGTGTGGGCGGTCACGACCTCGTCGCCGACCGCCACCGCGGCCGCGGCGCCGGTGACGTTGTGGTCCTTCGCGAGCCGGTCGAGCCGGTCCTGCAACTCTTGCGCGGTGATCATTGCTGGCTCCTTCGTGTCGTTCAGCCGACAACCTGCTCGAAAACGCGCAGGAAGTTGCCGCCGAGGATCATTTCGACCTGCTGGTCGGTGTAGCCGCGGGCGACCAGCCCACGGGTGATGTTGACCAGATCGCGATAGTCGCGGAAACCGTCCAATGTGGACGAAACGTCGAGCTGGTGCTCCGGCCGGAACCCCATGGTGGACATCGCCATCGGCAGCAGGGTCCGCTCCAGCACGTCGGCCGGCAGCGCGAGCGGCCAGTCGGTGCCGATGCCGACGTGCTCGATCCCGACGAGCCGCACCAGGTAGTCGATGTGGTCGAGGGTCAGCTCGATCGTCGGCGCCGGACCGGTCGCGATGTCGGCGAGGAAGAACGGGACGGTGACCACCCCGATCACCCCGCCGGTGGCCGCGATCGCCTGCAACTCCTCGTCGCTCTTCGCCCGGTCGCATTTGTACAGCGCCGCGGCCGAGGTGTGGGTCGCCACGACCGGTGCCGCCGACCGGGCGCAGGCGTCGATCGTCGTGTTAGGACCCGAGTGCGCGGTGTCGACGATGACGCCGATCCGGTTGCACCGGTCCACGAAGGTGTTCCCGAAGGCGCTCAGTCCCGGGTCGTTCTTTTCGGTGCACCCGGCGCCGATGAAGGTCGCGGTGTTGTAGGCGCAGTCGACGGTGTGCGCCACGCCCAGCTCCGCGGCCGCGTCGAGCAGGTCGAGATCACTGGGCCGCAGCATGTTCAGCTGACACTGGCCGACCAGCGCGTGCGTGCCCTCGGCGTGAGCCGCGCGGATGTCGTCGGCACGCCGGGCCGGGCGCAGCCAGTCGAACGCGTTGATCATCCGCGCCGTTTCGACCGCGGTGTCGAGGAGACCCTGCGCGGTCTCGAGCACGCCCCCCGTGAGCATGGTCGTCGCGCCCGAGGCGTCGAACAGGGTGCGGTACTCGTCGAACTCGCCGCGGACCGCCTTCTCCATCAAGAACGTCGCCGCCGCACCGTAATCCGCCGAATCCGGGAGTTCGGCACGCAACTGCTCGGTCCACACGTCCGGGGAACACGGTCCCTGGTAGACCATGTCGACGATGATCGAGTCACGATGCAGCCGGGCGGCCCGCGCTTCGTCCTCTTGCGACAGTCCGAACGGGAATCTGCCGTACTCAGCCATTGCCCTCTCCATTCACGAGTGCGTCCAGGAGCAGTCCGAACGTGCGCACGAAGTGGTCCTCCGCGTTCAGCTCACCGGCCCGGCGCAACACGGCCGACAGCAGCGGATGCGCCGGGTCGTCCGGGAGCTGCCCGGCCGGCGGGACGCGCGCGTCCGCGGCGACGGCGCTGCCGATGGTCAGTTCGAGCAGAGCCAGGTGGACGTCCGCGATCCGCGCTTCGGCCACCCCGAGATCGGCGAGCAGGCGGTAGACCCGCTCGACGAGGTCGAGGTCCAAACCGACCGCCGAGGGCCGAACGAGCCGGGACAGGTCCACGTACTCGACCATCAGCCGGTAGCCGGCAGTAAAGAAGTCGACGAGGACCCGTTTCGGGTCGCCGGCCTCGTCCGGGATCACGTCGCCGATCGCGCGGAAGACGTGGTCGTACATGGCCGCGAGCAACTCCTCCTTGTCGGCGACGTAGGTGTAGAGCGCCATCGGGTTGACGCCCAGCCGGCGTGACACACTGCGGAAGGACACCGCGTTGATGCCGTTCTGCCGAAGTTCGTCCAGGGCGGCGCGGACCACCTCGTCTCGGGTGAAGCCGCGGGCCGGTCCACGGCGGCGCGGAGTCGCGGGCTGCGCTGCACTCACGATTGCTCCTATCGGTGGTGACGCACGGTGATGGAAGGAAATTGCTACAGCGTAGCGTGTTTTCCGGCCAACTCCGCCGCCATGACCGAGAAGCATCGGTCACCTCCGGCCGTCACACCTCTGACAGCTGTCAAGAGGACGGCCTGTCCAACACGACAGCTGTCAGGCGCGCGGCGCGCGGCCCGTGGCTACGTTCACCGGAAAGGCCCGGGTGACGACATTCGGCCGGTTCCCGCCGGCCGGGAGGTGACTTTTTCCTTGCAGGTCTACATTTCCGTCGATCTCGAAGGGGTCGCGGGCATCGCCACTTTCGACCAGATCCTCCGCGGCGGCTCCGGCTACCCCCGGGCCCAATCCCTGATGACCGCCGAGGCGAACGCGGCCATCCGCGGCGCTTTCGCGGGGGGTGCGACGGAGGTCGTTGTGAGCGACAGCCACGGCACGATGGACAACCTCCTGGTGGCCGAACTCGACCCACGCGCGCGGATCGTCACCGGTGGACCTCGCCCCGCCTGCATGGCCCAGGGCCTCAGCCGGGACGCCGCCGTCGCGATCTTCCTCGGGTATCACGCCGCGGCCGGCGCCCCGGGCGTGCTCTCCCACACGTTCTCGGCCAATTTCACGCAGCTCCGGATCAACGGGAAGCCGATGTCCGAGGCCGAGGTCAACGCGCTGTACGCCGCCGACCGGGCGGTCCCCGTCGGCGTCCTGACCGGTGACGACCAGATCTGCGCCGTGGCCAGGGAAGCCTTTCCCGGTGTGCGGACGGTCGAAACGAAGACGGCCATCGGCTGGTCCGCGACGGATTCGCTGCAGCCCGCGACCGCGTGCGCCGCGATCGAGGACGTCGTGGCCGAGGCGACCGCCGCGGCGTCGCACCTTTCCGCGCCACCGGTGCCCGAGGTGCTGGACCTGGAGGTCGGCTTCGCGTCCGCGCTGGGCGCCGACCTCGCCGCGGTGACGCCCGGCACCCAGCGGCTCGACGCCCTCACTCTCGGGTACCGCACCTCGGATGTCGACGAACTGCTGCGCGCGATCATGGCGTGGTACTACCTCGCCGCATTGGCCGCTCAGCAGACCGCCGCCCTCGCCGCCCGCCGCTGACCTCGGCGAACCCTTTGCCGCTATCACACTACGATGTAGCATATTAGGTCTCCCGCCTCACCAGAGGCGCCTTGACCAGGGGCGCGGGACCATGACCAACGAACTGCAGCACCTCGTCGACGCACTCGCCCAACGGCTGCGGCGGCCCGTCGCCATCGACGACGCCGCCTTCCGGCTGCTCACCTACAGCTCGCAGAGCGGTGACGTCGACGAGTTGCGCAAGACCGTCGTCCTCACCCGGGACGTCCCGCCGGACTGCCTCACCTGGCTCCGCGGCTTCGAGCTGTCGAAGGCCGCCCAACCGGTGCGGCTGCCCGCCAACCCGGTACTGCGCGCCGACCCGCGGGTCGCGATTCCGGTGCGCTGTCAGGGAATGCACTTCGGCTGTCTGTGGCTCATCGAGCGTGACTCCGCCATCGACGACGCCGACCTGGCCGTCGCCTCGGCGTTCGCCGATCAGGCCGGCGAAATCCTGTTCCGGGAACGGATTTCGTCGGAGCTGGAGCACGCGCGCAGTGGTGAGCTGTTGCGCGACCTCATTTCCGACGAGGCCGGTACGCGGATCTCCGCCGCGGCCCGGCTCGCCGAGCACGGGCTGTTCGCCGCTCGCGGGAATGTCGTGTGCCTCGCGGTGGTCGCGGACGGCCCGGAGCTCGACGAGGACGATCGGCTGGCGCTCTCGGCGTCGTTGGACCGGGCCGCGCATTCGTTGCCCGCCCGGGAATGTCTCCGCATGGTGCGCCCTGCCCACGGGGTGCTCGTCACCACCGAACCGGCCCTGCGCCACTGCCCGGACCTGCCGAGGATGCTGCACGGCACGGCGTCGCGGCTGCTCGGCAAGACCGGCAAGAGCCACGACGTCGTGGTGGGCGTGGGACAGGCCAGCCCCACACTCGCGGATGTGGTGTTCTCCTACCGGGGTGCGCTGCAGGCGGCGCGGGTCGCGAACGCCGTGCCGTTGTTCCGGCCGGTGGCGGAGTTCGCGAAGCTCGGGGTCTACGGGCTGCTCGCCGGCCTCCCGCCCGACCGGCTCCCGGGCCAGCTCGACTCGATGGTGAGCCGGCTGCTGGAAACCGACCCGTCGCTGTTCGCCACGGCGGAACTGTTCCTCGACCGCGCCGGCGACGTCCGGACCGTCGCGGACGCGCTTTCCGTGCACCGGGCGAGCATCTACCCACGGCTGCGGCGGATCGAACAGGTCACCGGCGTCGACCTCGCGGACGGCGAACAACGCCTGGCGCTGCACCTGGGGATCAAGGTCGCCCGGATGCAGCGCCTCGTCTGAACTCGCGGATCAGCCCATCACCGTGCCGGAGTTCGCGGAGTTCCGGCTGCGCCGGCGGGAGAACGCGCCGAGGTCGATCTCCAGTCCGGTGCGCGGTGCCCGGAAGCGCACGGGGGACGCGTCGTGGTCTGCGCCGTTCTCCACCCGGTCGATGAGCTCCGCCATCAACTGCCCGACGACGGGCGCGTTCTTGAACTGGTTACCGCTCGTGCCGATCGCGACGTAGAAGCCGCCGAGGTCCGTGCGGTCGTAGATCGGGGTCCAGTCGTCGGCGACGTCGTAGACACCGACCACGCCGCGCGCCCGGTTCGGCACCGCGAGATCCGGCAACCGCCGCGCGGCCCGCGTCACCTGGGCCTCGAACACCGCCGCCGTCGGGTGGACGTCGACGGTGTCGGGATCGTCGGTCCACTGCAGCAGATCGCATTCCGGTTCCGTGCCGCCGACGAGCAGGTCCCCGCCGACCTCACCGCGGAAGTAGGTGCCGAGATCCATGTCCGCCACGGCCGGCCCGTGGTACCCCGCCGGGACCGGGACGTGCGCGACCTCCTGCCGCATCGGGCGCACCCCGACGGTGAAATCGGAACCCACCCCCGCCAGCCGGTTCAGCGCGCCCGACCACGGGCCCGCCGCGTTCACGACCACGGCACACGGGATCCGGGTGCCGTCCGACAACCGCACCGCCGTGACGCGCCCACCGGCCTTTTCCACCGCCGTCACGGTGCTGCGGAACCGGAACTCCGCCCCGTGCGCGGCCGCCGCGGCCGCCAGGTTGACGGCAGCGAGGCCCGGGTCCGAGACATAGCCCGCATCCGGGGTGTACACGGCGCCGAGCGAATCCTTCGCGTCCTGCCAGAATTCCTCGTCGTCAAGCCGCTTCGGTGGCCAGTAGCGGCCGGCGTCGATTCCCGGGACTCGCTCCGCCAACGTCGCACTGTCCCATTCCTCGTAAGGAACGCCGATCTTGTCGAACAACGGGAGCGAGGACGTGCGCGGAGCCACATCAACGTCCAACAGGACCAGACCACTCTGCCGGAACGAAGCGAGGTCGCCGACGTCGTGCCCGAGGTGGCCGGCCCAGTCGAGCCAGCCGAAGTGCGCTTCCCACGCGGTCGCGACCCCGGCGATGGTCGAGAAGTTGAACCGGACGATCGCACTGGAAGCGGACGTCGACCCCTGCCCGGCACCCGGCGCCCGCTCGAGCACGATCACCCGGTGCCCCGCCCGCGCGAGTTCCAGCGCGATCGACGACCCGATCACGCCGGCGCCGATGACCACCATGTCCGCACTCATGCGTTGCCCTCCCTCGACTGTTGCCGCTGATGGCCAGTCTTCCGGCGGCCCGCGTGGAACACAGTCGACTGTCGTCAAAAGGAATCGCCGGCGGAGACGACACTTGTGGCAAGCTGCGCGGATTCTGCTACCCTCTAGACCGAACGTTCTATCCGTACTGGGGGTGCGACGAAGATGATCTCCACTGATTTCACCGATATCCGGGCGCTCGTCACGGGCGGCACTCGCGGCATCGGGGCGGCGACCGTGCACCGGCTACTCGCCGGCGGGGCACGCGTGGCGGCGGTCGCGCGGCACGCCGCCGCCGTACCCGACGGCGTTCACCTGATCGTCGCGGACGTGTCCGCACCTGATGGCGCCTCCGACGCGGCCGAGCAGGCGCTGAGCTTCCTCGGCGGCATCGATGTGCTCGTGAACAACGCGGGCAGCAACATCAGCGTGGCCGAAGGACCACTGGCCGCCGACGACGCGCTGTGGGAGGCCAACCTCGACCTGAACCTGATGGCCGCCGTCCGGCTCGACCGGCTCGTGGTCCCGTCGATGGTGACACAGGGGCACGGCACCGTGATCCACGTTTCCTCCGGCGCGGCGCGGTACCCCCAGCACACCGGCCTTCCCTATGCCGCCGCGAAAGCCGCGCTCAACGTCTACAGCAAGGGTTTGGCGAACGCGGTCGCACCGTCGGGAGTGCGCGTCGTGGCAGTCATGCCGGGCTTCGTCGAGACCGATTCCAGCGCGGTCGCGATGCAGGAAATGGCCGACCGCAGGGGCATCACGCTCGAAGCCCTGCGCGCCGATCTCCGGGAGCGGTTCAGCGGCCCGCTCGGGCGCCCCGGCCGGGGCGAGGAAGCCGCCGAGGTCATCGCGTTTCTCGCGTCCTCCCGGGCCTCGTACCTGACCGGCATCCAGGTCCCCCTCGATGGCGGCCTGCACCCGACCATGTGAGCACGATCGAAAAGCGAGGCAAGCAATTGAGTAAGAGCAGCAAGATCGCCGGCGGCATCGTCGTCTCCGCCTTGACCGTGGCCGCCACGATGTCGCTGGGCGTTCCCCAGGCCATGGCCGCGGGTGCCCCCGCGAAGGCGGAGAACGCCACGGTCGCCACGAGCAAGTCCATCGGCAGCCTCGGCGCGCTGACCGACCTCGTCATCGAGCGTCTTCGGGTGAGTGACGACGTGGCCGCGTCCAAGTTCGGCACCGACTCGCCCATCGACGACCCCGCCCGCGAGCAACAGGTGCTCGACCAGGTGCGGACCCAGGCCACCGCGCTCGGGCTGGACCCGGACGCGGCGGCGGCGTTCTTCCGGGACCAGATCACCGCGAGCAAGGTGGTACAGCGGGGATTGTTCGCCCGCTGGACGGCTCACCCGGACGAAGCGCCCACCACGCGCCCGGACCTCGGACAGATCCGCACCCGGCTCGACCAGTTGACCACGGCCCTGCTCCAGGAACTCAAGTCCACAGTGGACGTACGCGGCGAACCGGTCTCGTGCACCATCCACCTCGCCCTCGCCACCGGATCGGCTGTGCTCCTGGACAAGCTGGACGCCCTGCACCGCCAGGCGCTCCATACGGCGGTGCACGCCGTGTGCATCAGCCCGTGGTAGTCAGGCCCGCAAGCAGAACGGGTGGCCGGCCGGGTCACGAAGCACGCGAAACCGTGCCGAGTCGGGCTGGTGCGTTTCCTTGGTGGCGCCGAGCCGGATCGCTTCGCGCTCGGTGGCGTCAAGGTCTTCGACCGCGAGGTCGAGGTGAACCTGTTGTGAGCGCTCGTTCGATGGCCACGTCGGTGGCCGGTACTCGTCGACCCGGACCGCACCGAGGTGGATCGAGCCGGCCTTGACCGCGCAGAAGCCCGGTGTCTCGACCACGGTCTCGCCGTCGAGCAGGCCGGCCCAGAAACGGGCCAGGGTAATAGGGTCGGTGCATTCGAGGTTGATCGCGACGACGCGGGCCGGGGTCATTGCGCCGGCACCAGCGGGACGTCGAGGAGGCTGCGGTCGCCGTCGACGCCGTACGTCCATGCGCCCGCCACGTCCTCGTGCGGCGCGCCCATCCGGATCGCGCTGACCTCGTCCAGGAGCTGGTAATGCGCCGGATCGAGCTCGACCTCCAGGGCGTCGAGGTAACCCGTCAAATGGGCCGGGGTGCGGGGTCCCACAATGGGGATCAACGAGGTCTGGACCTGTGCGGCGCGATGACGCAGCCAGGCCAGCGCGACCTGGATCGGCCCTGTGCCGGCCTTTTCGGCGACGGCGAGGACAGCGTCGAGCGCAGCGGTGCGTTGCTCGGTGCCCTCACCGGGGGTGCCCGTCGCCGCGGCCTGGGCACTGAGCCGCCCCTGCCCGCCACTGCGGTACTTCCCGGTGAGCAGACCACCTGCCAGCGGGGAATACAAGACAACGCCCAGCCCGTGGGCCTCGGCCATCGGGACGAGTTCCCGGTCTGCCGAGCGTTCGGCCAGGCTGTACTCGGTCTGAATGCCGACCAGCGACGCGCGCCCGCTCAACTCCGACCTGACAGCGGCGCCCGCGGTCCGCCAGGCCGGGAAGTTCGACAGTCCGCCGTAACGGATCTTGCCCGATCGGATCAGGTCCTCGAAGCCGGCCAAGATCTCCGAGATCGGGGTGACGCCGTCGGGAAAGTGCGGCATGAAGACGTCCACGTAGTCGGTCTTCAAGCGCCGCAAGCTCTCCTCCAGCGAACGGATCATGGTCTTGCGGCTGTTGCCGGTGGTCCCCGGCGGGATCTGGGCCTGCCTGCTCCCGGTGTACTTGGTGATCACCACGAACTCGTCGCGCTCGCGGCCGAGGAGCTCGCCCAGCACGGTCTCGGCCTCGCCGTTCTGATAGATGTTCGAGACATCGAACGTGGTGCCACCGGCCGCGACGAACGCCTCGAAGATCGCCTTGGCGCCCTCCAGGCCCGTGGCGGCCGGCGCCGATCCGAAGTTGGACGTGCCCAGCACGTACTCCGACACGCGCAATCCGCTCTGTCGTCCGAAGGTCTGGTAGCGCACGAGATTCTCCTAGAGGTACGAGCTGTGGGGTATGGTTGCGACGCTACCACAAAAAACGAATGGTCGTTCTTTATGCCGAGAGTCACCCAGGCCCACCTCGACGCGCGCCGCCAACAGATCATCGACGCGGCTCGCGCCCGCTTCGCCACTCACGGTTTCGCGCGGACGTCGATGTCCGATCTCGTCGAAGCCTCAGGCCTTTCCACCGGCGCGATCTACCGGTACTTCAAGGGCAAGGACCAGATCGTCGCCGCCATTTGTGAGCAGGGAAGCCAGGCGCTGCCCGCCGAGCTGACGGCGGCGTCCGTGCACGACTTCCTCCAGCACATCCGCACCATGGCGCGCGAGGAGGACCACGCCCGGCTGGTCGCGCAGATCTATGCCGAGGCCGCCGTCTCCCCTCCGCTCGCCGCCCTCCTGCGTCAGCAACTCGACGACCTGCGCAACGCGGTCGCCGCACTCCTGCCCGATCACAAACCGGCGGAAGCGGGACGAATCGCCGAGGCATTCGTGGCCGTCTGCGAAGGTTATAGTCAGCAACTCGCCGTGCGCGGCGATCTCGACCCAGCGCCGTTCACCGCGGCTCTGGTGGCGATCATCGAGTCGTGACGAGTGCCCGTGAGTGCAGTGTTTGTCTGTGTCGATCGCTATAGGCGGACCGGCGCCTTAATCTGGCCCCATGATCACGAGTGACATCGAACCGTTTCCGGTGAACGTCCCCGAACGTCAATTGGAGGACCTCCGGGAGCGTCTCGACCGGGTCCGCCTGCCGGAAGCGGAGACGGTTCCCGATGGCACGCAAGGCATCGGCGTCGAACGCCTGGGCGGCCTGCTGGACGCCTGGCGGCGGCACGACTGGCGGCAGGTCGAGCAGCGGTGGAATGCGATACCGCATTACCGCACCGATCTGGACGGCCTGAACATCGCGTTCTGGCATGTGCGTTCGCCGGAGCCCGGTGCTCTTCCGCTGGTGATGACCCACGGTTGGCCGGGCTCGGTGCTGGAGTTCGAGAACCTCATCGCGCCATTGACCGACCCGGTCGCGCACGGCGGGTCCGCCGAAGACGCTTTCGACGTGGTCATTCCGGCGCTGCCGGGGTTCGGTTTCAGCGAGCGGCCCCGGGAAACCGGCTGGCACGCGGGCCGCACAGCGCGCGCCTGGGCGAACCTGATGAGCCGGCTCGGGTACGAGCGGTTCGGCGTGCACGGCGGCGACCTGGGCGCCTTCGTCAGCACCGAACTGGCTCGGCTCGCTCCGGAGCGGGTCGCCGCCCTGCATCTGACCATGCCGCTGGCCGGGCCCTTGCCCGAAGACCCGGCGACGGCCGACGAGGCCGAGCAGGCCCTGGTCGCCAAGCGCGACAGGTTCCTGATGACCGGGCCCACGCACGCATTGGTCCAGGGTTTTCTGCCGCAGACGCTGGGCTACTCCCTGCTGGACTCCCCCGCCGGACTCGCCGCGTGGCTGGGCGAGGGGCTGGCCGCCTGGTCGGATTCCAGGCCCGAGGCAGGTGGTGGCGTCAGCTTGGCGCAGCAGCTGGACAACATCGCGTTGTACTGGTTCACCGGTACCGGCGCGTCCAGCGCTCGCTGGTACTGGGAGCACATCCGGTGGATACCGCGCGGCGCCGAGGCACAGAACGCGCAGCCGGTGACAGTGCCGACGTTCTGCACGCTGTTCCCGGCGGAACCGTTGCCGGTCGTCCGGCGCTGGGCGGAACGCCGCTACACCAACCTCGCCGGCTGGAACGAAATGGAGTACGGCGGGCACTTCGCCGGCTGGGAACAACCCGACGTGCTCGTCGGCGAGCTGCGGGAGGCGTTCCGCAAGGCACGATAGGGGACTACATGGATTTTCCAATTATTGGATTATCCATGTACTGTGGTGCTCGTGGATGACCGGCAACTGACCGAAGAGCTGCACGACTACCTGTTCGCGCTGCGCACCCAGGTGCATGCCGAGCTAAAGGACCTGGCCCGCGAAGCGGGGCTGACCGACACCCAGACCGACGCGTTGTGGCGGCTCAGTCGCGGCCGGGAGATGACCGCGGGCCGGCTGGCCGAACTCCTGCAGTGCGATGCCTCGACCGCCACGTCGATGATCGACCGGCTGGAGAAGCGCGGCCTGGTTCGCCGTGTGCCCCATCCCGTCGACCGGCGCGCGAAGGTCATCCAGCTCACCCCTGAGGGATGCGCGCTGCGCGATCGCGTCATCGAGCACACCACCGAGCACTCACCCTTCGCCCGCCTCGACCACGAGAGCAGGCTGCGGTTACGCACACTTCTCCGCGAAGCGATGGACCGGTCGTGAGCGGCAGGACCGCGGTCATCACGGGCGGAGCGTCCGGTCTGGGTCTGGTGATGGCACGCCACCTGATCAAGGCCGGTCTGAACGTCGTCCTCGTCGGCCGTGACGAGACGCGCACCCGGGCCGCCGCGGATAGCTTGCGCGGCCTGGCGGCTGCGCCGCGGACGTACACCGCCGACCTGGAGCAGTGGTCACAAGTACGGGCATTGGCCGCGGAACTAGCCGCGGACAACCACCTGGTGGACGTCCTCATCAACAACGCGGGCGCGGCCTTCCCCCGTTACGAGCAAACGACCGACGGCGTGGAACGCACCTACGCCCTCAATCACCACGCCCCGTTCCTGCTCACTCACGGCCTCCTGGCCGCCGGAGCGCTCACACCCCAGGCCCGGATCATCACCATGTCGTCGTTCGTGGAAAGGCGCGGCAAGCTCGACACCGCCGACCCGGATGTCGCGGGAACATCGTGGCGCGACGGTTTCTACCACCAGATCAAGGCCTACTCGACGAGCAAACTCGTCAGCCTCCTGGCCACGCGAGAACTCGCCCACCGGCTGCCCGACGGTATGAGCGTCTACAACGCCAATCCCGGCATGGTCAAGGGCACCGCGTTCAACAGCAACGCGGGGGGCCTGATGCGGCTGACCGCACCCCTGTTCCGCCCGTTCACCATCACCCCGGACGAAGGGGTGCGAACCCCCGTCCTGCTCGCCACCGCTTCGCCTGCCCCGCTCCCCAGCGGCGGCTTCTTCAGCCGGTCCCAGCCGGACACCCCGTCGCGCCTGGCCCTGAACGACAGTCTCGCCCGCGTGGTCTATACCAAGACCGCGGCCCTCCTCGGAGTGGAGCCGCTCACGAGATAGGGCCCGCGGGATCGGCTTGCCCGAACACCGGCTCCAATGCCGTGAGGCGGGGAAGTGGGACGCTCAGCCTTCGGGCTTCGGCGAGCACGTCCCTGGCGTAGCGACCCGCCGATGCACGAGTCATGTGACCCGTGCGTTCCACCTCCTCCATGATGAAGCTGTACATGTTGTCCGCGCTGAGGAACTTCTGCAGGACGAAAGCCAGCAGCCCCGCCGGAACGCGGGAGATGACAGCGGCGCCCAGTCCCGGTTTTCCACCCTTGGCCTTCAGCAGCGGGATCATTTCCCGCATGAGCAGAACAGCGTCCTTCACCGCGGCTCGCGACGCGAAGAGTTCGGGCTGCCCGCCCACAGCCAGTGCTTGCGTCAGGAGCCCGGCGTCCAGGATGAAATGGAACCAGAGCCAACTGCGGAAATCCTTGCTTTCCGACACCGAGAACCCGGCATCCCGGAAGAGACCGCGAACCGCCTGGTATCGCTCGCCGCGATTCGAATCGCCGTAGAATCCGAGAAAGACGTTCTTGACGACGCCACCTCGAAGCGTGGACCCGGTGAATCCTCCGCCCCCGCCCGGGAATCCCCAGATGACCTGCGCACTGGGCAGCGCTGCGACCGCGTCGGCGGGGTCGGCCCACACGTTGTTGAAGACGAGCACGGAAGCGTCGCCGACGCGGGTGCTCAGGAACGCGACGGCGTCCTCCAATTGGTAGTGGTTGACGCTGAGGATGATCAGGTCGTAGTCGTGCCCGGCGTCCAGTTCTTCCCGCATGGTGATCGGCCAGCTTTTCCGGACGGGCACGCCACGACCGGTCCGCCCGTCCCGGATCTCCAAGTCCACTTCGGACCCATACTCGGCAGCTCGTCCGGGCCGGACATAGAAATCCACTTGGTTCCCGGCCTCCGCGAGCGCCCAGCCATAGAGTGTCGTGATCGTGCCGCGACCGAACATCAGAATCTTCATCGAACGACCTCCTTCACGGAAATGCACCCGGGCTACCAGGTGACGGGGAGCGCAGCGACGCCGTAGACGGAATTGAAAACGCGGAACGGGACCTCCTCGTCCCTTACGGCGAGCGAAAGCGACGGAAACCGCCGGAGCAGAGCGGGGAAGGCGACACGCATTTCCAGCCGGGCCAGCGGCGCGCCCAGACAGTGGTGCACCCCGTGGCCGAAGCCGAGGTGACCGATCTCGCCGCGCCCGATGTCGAGCCTGGCGGGATCCGCGACGAACTCCGGATCCCGGTTGGCGCTGGGAAAAGCGAGGAGCACGGCGTCGCCAGCGTGGATGGTGACCCCGGCGAGGTCCACCTCCGTCGTGGCGGTGCGCTGGATACCGGTGTGCACGATCGACAGCCAGCGCATGAGTTCCTCGACCGCCGGCTCCGTCGCGGCGGGGTCGTCGCGGACCACCGCGAGCTGGTCGGGATGGCGTAGCAGCGCGAAGGTGCCCAGCGCGATCATGTTGGCGGTGGTCTCGTGCCCGGCGACGAGGAGCAGCAGCGCGATCCCGGCCAGCTCGGCGACGGTCAGCTCGTCACCGTGTTCGCGCACGAGCATCCCGAGCAGGTCGTCGCCAGGACTGGTCCGGGCCCGGACCACGAGTCCGGTCAGGTATTGGTGCAGCTCGTAGAGGAGGGCGGCCCGTTCCTGTTCGGGTCGCGACATGTCCATCTGCCGGGCACTGCGGTCCTGGAACTCGCCGCGCTCGTCCCACGGAACGCCCAGGAGTTCGCAGATCACCAGCGAGGGCACGGGAAGAGCGAAGTCGGCGACGAGATCCGACGGCGGCCCGGTCCGTTCCATCGCATCGAGATGGTCCTCGACGATCCGCTCGACGCGCGGGGCGAGTTCCCGGATCCGCCGGATGGTGAACTGACCGCTGAGCATCCGGCGCAGGCGGTGGTGATCCGGCGGATCGGTGAGCAGCAGATTGCCGGCGACGGCCTGTTTCTGTTCCGCACCTGCCTCGTCGAGTCCGGGCAGGGCGGCGGCATTGCTGAACCGGGTCGAATCGGCCAGGACGGCTTTGACGTCCTCGTACCGGGTCACCAGCCACGCCGGATTCCCGCCCGGCGCCGGAATCCGCGCGATACGGTCGTGCTCTCGCAGGGCGAGCAACTCCGGCGCCGGGTCGAACCCGACCCGGCGCATGGGTAGCGGAATGCCGGCCTGAATTTCGGTCACAGTGGGATTCCTTCGTCGGTAATCGTCGTCGTCATCGACGGTAACGGCCGAAGTGGAAAAGGTCATCCGTTTCCGCCCAAGTGAGATCAACGGCAGCGGAAGTGAATCACTCGGCCACCCAACTGGAAATCCGTTTCCACTTGCGATTCACTGGGGAAATGACCGAATCGACGCA
The DNA here is from genome assembly GCF_021653975.1 of Amycolatopsis sp. GM8. GTDB lineage: Bacteria > Actinomycetota > Actinomycetes > Mycobacteriales > Pseudonocardiaceae > Amycolatopsis_E. Next base: position 202,997 of record NZ_JAJKFK010000007.1, read on the forward strand.
CCCGCGCACGGCCGGCGAGCCGGGCTTGCGCGCCGACGCCGCACGCAACCGGGCCCGGATCATCGAGGCGGCCCGTGAGCTCTATCGCGCCCGCGGCGTCGATGTCCCCATGAGCACGATCGCCCGGCACGCCGGGGTCGGTGTGGCGACCCTGTTCCGGCGCTTCCCGACCCGCGATGCCCTGGTGAACGAGGTGTTCGCCGAACAGATCGCGCACTGCGAAGCCCTGTTCCGGGAGGCCGTCGCCGACCCGGACCCGTGGCACGGATTCCGCCGCCTGATCGAGTTCACCTGCGCCGAGCAACTCGAGGATCGCGGCTTCACGGAAGCCTTTCTCGCGTCGTTCGGCGTCGAGGCCGGCTACCGGCGGCGACGCGACGACGCCGAAACCGCTTTCGCCAAGCTCGTCCGCCGTGCCCAGCAAGCCGGCCAATTGCGGCCGGACTTCGCGCCCAGTGACCTCGTCATGATCCTCTTCGCCAACAGCGGCCTCCGGAACGCACCGCCGGCGCAAGCCCGCGACCTCTCCCGCCGGCTGGTCGCCTACCTGCTGGAAAGCTTCCGCGCCGAGCCCGAAATGCCCGGCGAACCGCTCCCGCCGGCCAGGCCGGTGAGCCTGCGCCACGCGCTGGGCCAAGCCGGCGACGGCCGAAGTCTGTAGAGTGATCGTTACATACAGCCGAGGAAGTTGCCGGAGTGATGGAACCGCGCCACAGTCACGACTTGAGGATCGTCCCGGTGCCCTACGGGCACCCGGACGCCACCAAGCTCATCGCCGATGTGCAGCAGGTTTACGTCGACCTCTACGCGGTCGAAGACGCCACCCCGATGAACCCGGAGGAATGTATGTCACCGAACTGGCGCGCGGCCGCGGGTACGCGCGGATGATCCTCCGCGAACTGGAGCGGACGGCGGCGCTGGCCGGGCGCAAGCGCGCGGTGCTGGAGACCGGCATCAAGCAGCCCGCGGCGATCGCGCTCTACACGTCATCGCACTACGCCGAGATCCCGAAGTTCGGCCTCCACAAAGCGCTGCCCGAGATCCTGTGCCTCGGCAAGGACCTCTCCTGAGGTCAGGGCTCGATCCCCGCGGCCAGGAGCCACACCACGCGGCAGGTTTCGCACGCCTGATCGAGCGCCTCGGGGGAAACCGCTGACGCGTGGTAGAACGTCCGCTCGATCATCCAGCACAACGCGCGCGCGATGGCCGCCGCACCGTCGGGCCCGTCGTGGGCCGGCACACCGGCGCGCACCAGGATCGCCGCGATGGCGTCGATGAAGATCTCCGCCGTCTCCGTCCACAACGCCCCCACCTCGGGGATGGTCGAGGACTGGTCGATCGTGACGCGCATGATCAACCCGTGCTCACGCCAGCGATCGCGGGTGCGCGCCATGGCCGTCGCGATCGCGTCCCGCGGCGCCGCGGGATCGTCGGCCGCCGCACGAGATTTCTCGCGAAGCGCTTCGATCGTCCTGGCGAAGAGGGCGACAAGTGCCTCCTGCTTGGAACTGAAATAGAAGTACATCGAAGCACGGGAGAGCCCGGCGCGTTCGGCGATGTCGTTGGTCGTGAGCGCGTCGAAACTCTTGACGGCCAAGAGCTCCCCGAGGACTTCGAGAATCCTGAGTTCGCGCAGGTCTCCTTTGGACGGTGCGGTGGAGCGCCGGCGGCCCGCCCTGACCGGATCAGCCATCGTGGTCAGTTCGCCGCGATCTGGTGACCGTCCGGGAAGTCCGTGGACCGGGACAGCTCATCCCACGCCTCGATGTCCGCGGTCACCGCGGCCCGGCCGTTCCCGACGAGCCTCAATGCGTCCGTACCGAGCACGAGGTGCACCGGCGGCTTCTCCGACTCGACCACCTTGAGCACGGCCTCGGCGGCCTTGGCAGGATTGCCCAATTGGTTGCCACTGGCTGCCTTCCGGGCCGCGCGGATCGGCTCGAACAGCTCGTCGTAGTCCGCGATCGACCGCTCGCTGCGGACCATCGAGCCGCCCGCCCAGTTCGTCCGGAACGAACCGGGCTCGATGATGGTCACCCGCACCCCGAAGCCCGCGACCTCCTTGGACAGGCTCTCGAGCATGCCCTCCACCGCGTACTTGCTGCTGCAGTAGTACGCCATCCCGGGGATGGTCATCAGCCCACCCATCGAGCTGACGGCGAAGATGTGCCCGGAGCGGCGCTCGCGCATCCCCGGCAGGACCGCGTGCACGGTGGCCGCCACCCCGAACACGTTGGCGTCGAACTGCGCGCGCAGTTCGGCCATCGGGGACTCCTCGAACACGCCCTCGTGCCCGTAGCCGGCGTTCGCGATCAGCACGTCGATCGGGCCGACGGTGCGTTCGGCCTCGCCGATCACGGCGAAGACCGCGTCGTCGTCGGTCACGTCCAGCTGCCGGGCGTGGGCGCGGCCGGGCGCGAGCGCCTCGAACTTCGCCAGGTCTTCGGTCTTGCGCACGGTGCCGATGACGGTGTGACCGGCTTCCAGCGCGCCCTGCGCGAAGGCGCGGCCGAGGCCACCGCTGACACCGGTGATCAGAAACGTTCGGTTCGTCATGGCCATGACTCTACACCCCGTCTACAAAAATCGACACTGTGTCGACGGTCTCGCCCGCGACCCTTGAACAATTAGTCAAAGGTGACCGCAAAAAGTGTTGATTGCCCTCGCCGGAAACACGTCCTTAATCTGATCGCACCGATTCGGCCGACGAAGAAATGTGGCGAAATGTTCCGAGAAAGCCTGCGCGGGATTCGTGTGCTCGACTTCACGCACGTCGTGGCCGGGCCCGTCTGCACGATGACGCTGGCGGATCTCGGCGCGGACGTGGTGAAGATCGAGCCACTCGCCGGCGAGATCGGGCGCAAGGTGGGACCGCCGTGGCTCGGGGACCAGAGCGTGATTTCCCTGAGCGTCAACCGGAACAAGCGAAGCCTCGCCATCGACCTGAAAACCCCGGCGGGACAACAGGCCGTGCGACGAATGGTTTCGCAGGCCGACGTCCTGGTCGAGAGTTTCCGGCCGGGTGTCATGCGCTCACTCGGACTCGACCACGCCTCGCTCACCGCCGGCAACCCAGCGCTCGTCTACTGCTCGATCTCCGCGTTCGGCCAGGAAAGCCCGGCCCGCGACCGACCTGGCGTCGACGGGGTGATGCAGGCCGTGACGGGGCTGATGAGCACGCTGGGGCACCCGGATTCCGGGCCGGCGAAGGTGCAGATCCCGGTGGCCGACATGGTGACCGGCTACCTCGCGTCCGTCGCGGTCCTCGCGGCCCTTCGTGAGGTCCGGGACGGGAAACCCGGCCAGCACCTCGACGTCAGCCTGTACAACGCGACGATCATGTTGCAGCAGGTCAGTTTCGCTTCGTTCCTCACCTCCGCGACCGAACCGAAGCGGCTGGGCAGCGCCGCGCCCTATGCCGCGCCGAACGAGGCGCTGCGCACGGCCGACGGCTGGATCATGGTGGCCGCGTACGACCCCAAGCGGTGGCCCGCGCTGTGCGAGGCTCTCGACGCCCCGGACCTGCCGGCGGATCCCCGGTTCGCCACCAATGGCGATCGCGTCACCAACCGGCCGGCACTACGGGAGGAATTGAGCCGCCTGTTCGCCCGGCGCACGACGAAAGCGTGGCTGGAAATCCTGGCCGCCAGGGACATTCTGTGCGCGCCGGTCGCCGGGTACCGGGACGTCGTCGAATCCGAGGAATACCGCGCGAGCGGCGTCGAAACGACCGCGGGAACGGTGCGGATGCCGGGTTTCGTGCTCGGCCCGTCCCAGCCCGGCGCGGAGCCGGACCGGCCCGCGCCACTCCCGGGGGAGCACTCGGCAGCCGTCCTCGCCGAGTACGGGCTGTCCGAAGCCGAGGTGGCGCGCCTGCTCGACCACGGCGTGATCGGCGGCGGCCACCGGCGGCCCGACACCGCCGCGAGCTGAGAAATGAAGGGACAGACCATGAACGACGAAAACCCACTCGTGACGAGCGGTCTCGCGGAGGGGGTGCTCACGATCACCCTCAACGCCCCGGACACCGGGAACGCCCTCGATCTCGCGATGACCGACGCGCTCGCCGGGGCGCTCGAGGACGCCAAGAACAGGCCGGACGCGCACTGCGTGCTGCTGCGTTCCTCGGGACGGCATTTCTGCACCGGCGGCAATGTCAAGGACATGGCCAGAGGCGCCGATCTGATGGCCGGGACGACCACCGACATCCAAGACCGGCTGCGTCTCGGCCTGCACCGGATCACCCGCGCGATGCGGGACCTCGAAGTCCCGTCGGTCGCCGCGCTCAACGGCGCGGCCGTCGGCGCCGGGTTCGACCTCGCCCTGATGTGCGACGTGCGCGTCGCGGCACGATCCGCCCGGTTCGCCGAGAGTTTCCTGCGGCTCGGCCTCGTGTCCGGGATCGGCGGCGCGTGGTTCCTCACCAGGATCGTCGGCGTCGCCAAGGCCATGGAACTCAGCCTGACCAGCGAGTTCATCTCGGCCGAGACCGCGAGTGAGCTGCGCATCGTTTCGCGTGTCGTGGACGACGACCAGCTGGACCGCGAAGCCGCGGAGCTGGCGCGCACGATCGCCGCGCAGCCGCCTCGCGCGCTGCGCATGGCCAAGCGGCTGGTCCGGGAGTCGGCGGAGGCCACCCTGCCCGCCGCGCTGGAACTGGCGGCCGCGATGCAGGCGATCCTCCTGTCCGGCGACGAGCACCGCACCACCGTCAAGCAGTTCCTGGAGAACCGTTAGCCGTCTCGATGAGGAGATGTGATGACCAACCGAATGCTGAGAATCGTGGGCGCGTCGAGTATCGGCACGATGCTCGAGTACTACGACTTCTTCGTCTACGTCGCCCTCACCGGCACGCTCACCAAGCTGTTCCTGCCGGACAGTGACGCGGTCGTCGCGACGCTGCTCGCCGCCGCCACCTTCGGCGTGTCCTATCTGGCCCGCCCGCTGGGCACGGTGATCTTCAGCCCGATGGCCGACCGCATCGGGCGGAAGCGGACCTTCGTGGTGACCCTCGGGGTGATGGGGGTCGCGACCGTCGCCATCGGCTGCCTGCCCACCTATGCGACAGCCGGGATCTTCGCTCCGGCCGCGCTGCTGTTCCTGCGCATCGTTCAGGGCGTCGGGCTCGGCGGGGAGTACGGCTCCGCGGTCGTCTACGTAACCGAGCACGCGCCGGACGGACGGCGCGGCCGCTACACCAGCGTGCTGCAGAGCACCGCGACTGTCGGCCTGCTCATCGCGCTGGTCCTCGTTTCCCTGCTCAAAGTCAGCCTCGACGCAGCGGCCTTCGCCAGCTGGGGCTGGCGGATCCCGTTCCTGCTGTCCGCGCCGATCGTGCTGGTCGCGACCCTGGTCCGGCTGCGGATGCACGAAACCCCGGTTTTCACCGAACTGCGGCAGTCCGGGCAGCTGTCGAAGTCGCCACTGCTGGACACGGTGCGCACCTGGAAGTCGTGGAAAGCCATCCTGCTGACCACGTTCGGCGCGCAGGGCGGCACCTCGGTGACGCTCTACACCTCGGTCATCTACATGCTCTACTTCCTGCAGACGGTGCTCAAGGTCGACGAAACCCACACCAACCTGACCCTCGCGATCGCCATCCTCATCGCGGCGCCGTGCTACCCGCTCTTCGGAGCCCTGTCCGACCGCATCGGCCGCTCCCGGGTGATGCTGATCGGGATCGTGCTGTGGATGCTCGCCGCTTACCCCGCTTTCGCCGCCATCCGCGCGGCTGCCCACTCCTCGTCGTGGACGGCGGTCACGGCGGTCATCGCGGTGCTGGCGATCCTGACCGCCATGGTGATGGCCCCGCTCCCGGCGTTCATCACCGAGCAGTTCCCGCCCCAGAGCCGCACGACCGGGTTCGGTTTCGCCCAGCAGCTCGGGAACATCCTCTTCGGCGGCTTCTTGCCGTTGATCAGCCTGTCGCTGGTTTCGCTGACCGGGAACCAGCTGGCGGGGGTCGGTTACTCGATCGCCTCCCTGATCCCGTGCCTGGCCGTCACCCTGTTCTGGGGAATCCGGTCGGAGCGAGTCCGGAGCACCGCGACCACCCGGCCCAGTGAATCGCCCGTATTACCCTGATGACCGTGACAGCCCGCCGCGATCCGCTGCCGCCGCTGAACCCCACGAGGGTGTTCGCGACGACCGGGCGGCTGCTGAGCATCTCGAAGGCGGCGGCGGAACTCTCGGTGACGCCCGCCGCGGTCAGCCGCCAGGTGCGTGCTCTCGAGCACTATCTGGGTGTGCCCCTGTTCAACCGGGTGCACGGTGGCTTGGAGCTGACCGCGGCGGGCTCGCGGTATCTGGCCGACATCACGCCCCTGTTCACCAGCCTGGAGAAGGCCACCGAAGCGGTTCGTGCCGGGGTCCCCGGTACGACGCTCAAGATCCGGTCCCCCGCCACCTTCGCGGTGCGCTGGCTGATCCCCCGGTTCGCGAGTTTTCACCGTGCCCGCCCCGATATCGACGTCCGGCTGACCACCTCGCCGGCGCCCATCGATCTCGACCGGGAAGACATCGACGCCGGCATCCAGCTCGGTGACGGCGACTGGCCACAGCTGTCCAGCCAGCAACTCGTCCCCAATGAGCTGGTGCCCGTGGTCGCTCCCCGGCTCCGGGCCACGCTCACCGAGCCGGCCCGGATCGGCGAAGCCACGCTGCTGCACTCGCTGGCACGGCTCGACGACTGGGCACTGTGGCTCAAAGCTGCGGGATTGGGCACCAGCAACGCCTATACCGGCATGAAGTACGAGACCTCATTGCTGGCGTACCAGGCCGCGATCGAAGGACACGGCGTCGCCATGGCCCAGAAGGCCCTCATCGAGAAGGAGCTGGCCGACGGTTCCCTCGTCGCTCCATTCGACTTCAGCCTCGATCGCGGGCGGTTTACCTATTACTTCGTGTGGCGGGCGGACCGTCCACAGTCGACAGCGGTGATCGCCTTCCGCACCTGGCTGGGTTCCGTCGTCGGTCACTGACCGGCCAGCGCCGTACCGAGATTCTCCACGGCGAGGTACGGGTTGAGGTGCGGATGCCGGCTGCCGACGGCGACGTCGCGCCAGAACCGCTGAAGCACATTGGACGTATTGAAACCGCTAGCACCGTGCAGATCGAGCATCCGCTCGACGGCGGTCCGGCAGTCCTGGCCGGCGTCCGCGAGCGCCGCGCGCAGCCGGGGAACGTCCACAGGGGACAGTGCGGCCGAGTTCGCCTCGCGGGCGACCGTGAGCATCGTGTTTTCGGCGCGGTTCACCAGATACGTGGCCTCCGCCAGCCACTGCCGGGCCCCGGGAGACTCCCCCATGCTCGTGTACTCGGTCATGAACGGCTTGCGGTCCGAGGCGAACATCGCGTTCACGGCGTCGAGTGCGCCCTGCGCGGCGCCCACCACCGGGCCCAGCACCGTCATCGCGAACAGCATCATGTCGTTCGGGGTGAAGGGCGTCCCGGCCGCGATCCGCTCGGCCGGCACCAGCACGTCGGCGGCGACCAACGTGTGGCTACCGGTGCCGCGCATGCCCGCCATGGACCAGGTCCGCTCGACGACGAGATCGGCCGTCGGCACCAGCGCGAAGGAGAACGCACCGTCCACCATCACCGCGAGCCCGGCCCAGGTCGCGTCCTCACAGCCCGAAACGTTGGGCCAGCGGCCGTTGACGCGCACCCCTTCCGGCACCCACTCACCACGGGCACCGGGCACCCCCGAACCGCAGAAGAGCGCGTCCGGGTCGGCGAAGAACTCCGGCGATTCGGGCGTCCCGGCGCCGGCGAAGGAGCCAGCGGCGAGGTTCTTCGACGTGACGCATGTCCCGGCAATCCAGGCGGTGGACGGGCACGCGCGGCCCAGACCGGTCAGCTCTCGCGCGATGGTTTCCGCGTCCGCCCAGGCCCCGCCGTACTCCCGCGGTGTCCGCAATGCGAAGACGCCGTCCTTGCGCAACGCGTCCAGGGCCTCGCCGGCCGGCCGCTCGTTCTGTTCCACTTTCCCGGCGTGTGTGCGCAGGACCGCAGTGGTCTCCGCGCTCGCGTATTCGATCACCTCGTCGATTCAAGCACCGGTCACCAGCGCCGTGCCATGCGCGCACGGCACCGGTTCATACGCGGCTGTGCGCACCGGTGCGCCGCTACCATCGTCGGTATGGACCTGATCAGCGAGGTGATCCGCACCGTGCGGGTCGGCGAAGCCAATGCCCGGCTGATCAGGCAGACCGAGCCGGGCGGTGTGCGGTTCCCCGCGTTCGACGGCAGCGGGTTCCACATCATGATGCGCGGCACCAGCTGGCTGATCGGGCAAGACGAGCCGACGCCCCTGCACCCGGGCGACATCGTGCTCACCTCGTCCGGCGCCGAGCATGGTCTGAGCCAGGAGCCCTGCACGCTGCGGGACCTGCCGCCCGTGGAGATGGGCCCGCGCCCGCCGGGTCCGGGGCCCGCGTCGTTCGAATTCCTGTGCGGCAACTACCGGCTCGAACACGGCCGCACACCCCAGTACCTCCGCGCGCTGCCCGATCTCATCGCGGTGTCGCCGGACTACGACCGCCACCCGGCGATGCGGTCGCTCGTCGATTTGCTCGCCGCGGATGTCTCGATGACCCAGCCGGGCTCCGGCGCGACACTGCGGGCGCTGCTGGATCTGATCCTCGTTCAGGTACTGCGCCTGTGGCACGAGCAGGACGACACGTCCGGGTGGCCGGAGGTCGCCCACCCGGGCATCGCTTCCGCCCTGCGCGAGATCCACGAGAACCCACAGCGGCAGTGGACGGTGAGCCGGCTGAGTGAGGTCGCGGGGATGCCCCGCACGGCTTTCTCCCGGCTCTTCACGACCTTGGTCGGCCGGCCTCCGATGAGCTACCTGACCGGCTGGCGGCTCAGCCGCGCCGCCCGGCTGCTCCGGGAAACCGACGCCTCGCTGGCCACGATCGCCCCCAAGGTCGGCTATTCGACCGAGTTCGCCTTCTCGGCCGCCTTCCGTCGCGAGTACGGCGTGCCGCCGGGACGGTTCCGCCGGACCACGCTCACCCGGCGTGCCGTCGACGAGAGGCCGGACGCCGCCGGCGTTCACTGATCGCGTCTTCGGTTAAGCTGCGACCGTGCCCCTCATCGTCCGCTTCGCCCGTGGCCGCCGGCCGCGTGGCTGCCAGGCGCCCGCCCGGCGCGTGCGCGGACGCCGGGTGCGGTACGCGATCGGCTCCGAGGCGGGCCAGGTCGACGGGATGCGATGGCACCGTGCGCCGCGCGTCGCGTGGGATCGCTGAGGGAGAACCTTCCCCGGTGACCCCGCGTGTTCGTGCGCTCCGGTGATTCCCCCGACCAGCCACGAACCACCCGGGACGTCCCGGGTCAGGAGCACATCTGCCATGAAGCACGACTTTTTCTTCCCGGCCGCGCCGGGAACTTTGCCAGACGGCGACGGGTACTTCGGTGCCTTCGGCGGTCAGTTCGTCCCGCAGGCGCTCGTCGCCGCCATCGACCAGGTCGCCGCCGAGTACGAACGGGCGAAGGCCGATCCCGCTTTCATCGCCCGGCTCGAGGACCTGCTCGCCCACTACGTCGGGCGGCCGAGCGCGCTCACCGAGGTGCCGCGCTTCGCCGCGCACGCCGGGGGCGCGCGGGTCTTCCTCAAGCGCGAAGACCTGAACCACACCGGCTCGCACAAGGTGAACAACGCGCTCGGCCAGGCGCTATTGGCCGAGCGCATGGGCAAGACCCGTGTCATCGCCGAAACCGGGGCGGGCTCACACGGCGTCGCGACCGCCACCGCGTGCGCGCTCACCGGCCTCGCCTGCACCGTCTACATGGGACAGACGGACATCGGTCGCCAGGCCGTCAATGTGGCGCGGATGCGGCTGCTGGGCGCCGAGGTCGTCCCGGTGACCTCCGGGTCCCGCACCCTCAAGGACGCCATCAACGAGACGTTCCGCGACTGGGTCGCGCACGTCGAGGACACGCATTACCTGTTCGGCACAGTCGCCGGGCCGCACCCCTTTCCTGCCATGATCCGCGACTTCCAGCGCGTCATCGGCGTCGAAGCCCGCCGGCAGCTCCTGGCGCGGACCGGCCGGCTGCCCGACGCGGCGATCGCCTGCGTCGGCGGCGGATCCAATGCGATCGGCCTGTTCCACGCGTTCCTCGACGATCCCGGCGTGCGCCTGATCGGCTGCGAAGCCGCCGGGCACGGCGTGCGCAGCGGACAGCACGCGGCGTCGCTGGTCGCGGGCGAACCCGGTGTCCTGCACGGCTCCCGCTCCTACGTCCTGCAGGACGACGAAGGCCAGATCAGCGAAGCCTGGTCGATCTCGGCCGGGCTCGACTACCCCGGCGTCGGGCCGGAACACGCGCACCTGCACGAATCCGGCCGCGCCGAATACCGCCCGGTGACCGACGACGAGGCGATGCACGCGTTCCGGCTGCTCGCTTCGACCGAAGGCATCGTCCCGGCGATCGAGAGCGCGCATGCACTGGCCGGTGCCCTCGAGGTCGGCGCCGAACTGGGCCCGGACGCCGTCATCCTGGTGAACCTCTCCGGGCGCGGTGACAAGGACCTGGACACCGCGGCCGTCCACTTCGGACTGGAGGGCGCGCGATGAGCGGACAGCTGCGATTGCTCACCGACACGCTCGCCAGTGCGAAGCGGGCCGGCCGGGCCGCGCTTATCGCGTACCTGCCGGCCGGATTCCCCACTGTCGACGACGGAATCGCCGCGCTCCGGACGACTCTCGACGCGGGCGCGGACATCGTCGAGGTCGGCCTGCCGCACAGCGATCCGGTGCTGGACGGCCCCGTCATCCAGACGGCCGACGACATCGCGTTGCGCGGCGGGGTCCGGATCGCGGACGTCCTGCGCACCGTGCGGGAGGTCCACGCCGCCACCGGCAAGCCGGTACTGGTGATGTCGTACTGGAATCCGGTGGCCCGCTACGGCATCGAGCGGTTCGCGCGCGAACTTGCCGCCGCCGGCGGCGCTGGCTGTGTGCTCCCGGATCTGCCGGTGGCCGAGTCCGCGTCGTGGCGGCGGCACGCCACCGAGCACGAACTGGCCACCGTGTTCGTGGTCGCGCCTAGCAGTACAGACGCGTCGCTGGCGGAAACCGCCGCAGCCGGCACCGGGTTCGTGTACGCCTCCGCGCTGATGGGTGTGACCGGGACACGTGAATCGGTGGACGAGGCCGCCGCTGTCCTGGTGCGCCGGCTCCGCACGGTCACCGAACTGCCGGTCTGCGCCGGCATGGGGGTCGCGGACGCCGGCCAAGCCGCCGAGGTGGCCGGGTTCGCCGACGGCGTGATCGTCGGGTCGGCCCTGGTCGAAAAGCTCCTCGACGAGGGCACGACCGCACTCGAGCGGCTCACCGCACGGCTCGCGGCCGGGGTGCGCGGCCGCACCGCCTGACGGCTATTTGTGGGTGACCGTCGCCAATGCCGCGCAGTGCTCGGACAGCGCGGCATTGGCGGCGGGCCAGGCCTTGTCGTCGCAGCCCAGTGCGGAGGACAGATACGCCCACGTCATCCGCTGGGTGATCGCGAGTCGCTCCGGGTCTTCGTCGTCGGTCTCCTTGAGGTCGTAACCCATGATCCCGCCGAGAAAATGCTTGCCGCCGAGGAGAGTCAGGAGCGCGTCGGCGCCAGCTCCGCTCGTGTACGGATCGGCGTGCCAGGCCGGCCCGCGGGACGTCAGGTACGGGCTGCTGTCTTCGTCTCCACAGACCACCAGAGTCCTCGTTGTGAGCGACGAGAAATCGAGGTCGAGTTCGGGATAGCGCGCCAGCACGGCGGGCAGCAGCCCGGCGCCGTTGCCGACGGGTGCCAGCAGCACACCGGCCTTGATCCGCGGGTCGAGCAGGCTCGGCTCGCCGGGCAGGCTGGCGCCCATCAGCAGGCCGGCCGTCTGCGCCCCGGCGGAATGCCCCATGATCGCGATGCGGTCGCCGTCGAGCCGGCCGGCGACGCGAGCCTGCTTTTCGATGTCCCCCAGGCGATCGAGGACGAGCCGCATGTCGTCGATGCGCGAGCGCCAGAACATCGAGTGCCCCGGCGCCGAGGAATCCAGGCCGAGTCCGCCGATCTTCGAGCTCAGGTGAGTGGGCTGGATGACCGCGAACCCGTGCGATGCGTAGAAGTCGGCGAGCGGGCTGTAGCCGTCCTTCGAGGCCAGGTACCGCGACTCGCCCCCACCGTGTGAGAGCAGGATGACGGGCACACGCCCATCGCCGGCCGGGAGAGTCAGGCGCAGCTCGAGTGGCAGCGGGCGGTCGGCATCCTGCAGCGTTACGGGGTTGTACGTGACTGCCGGCGTCTCCGGGCTGACCGGGATGCGCGCCGCGAGATCGATGAACTTGTTCATGGAGTGGAGGTCTTCCTCTGACTATAGTAAGTGGAGTCCTATTCCACTTACTATACGGAACCTGATTCCACCTAGCAACTCGGAGCGAGCCTGATGAGTGCCCGATCGCCACGCGCCGACGCCCAGCGCAACATCGACGCGTTACTGACCGCCGCTCGGACCGTGTTCGCCCGCGACGGCGTCGACGCACACGTCAAAGTGATCGCCGACGAAGCGGGAGTGGGCGTCGCGACCCTGTATCGCCACTTTCCCAAGCGCTCGGACCTCGTGCTGGCGGTGCTGAGTCACGAGGTCACCGAGTGCATCGCGGCCGCGCCGGTCCTCGCAGAGGCCCATCCCCCGCTACTGGCGATGACGAAATGGGTACACCGGTACACGGAGTTCGTCGCCACCAAACGCGGCCTGGCGGCGGCACTCCACTCGGGCGACCCCACCTTCGAGGGCTTGGGCACCCGACTGCTCCAGCGACTGGAACCGGCACTCGCCGGACTCCTGGACACCGCGAAGGAATCCGGCGAGATCCGCCCGGACGTCTCGGCCGACGACCTGCTCCGCGCCGTGGCTCACCTCTGCGTCCCGGGCCCCGGCGAAGATATGACGTTCAGCCGGCGGATGGTCGACCTTCTGCTCGATGGCCTCGATCACCGGACGCGGCCCTGACCAGGAGTTCGTGCAGCACAGCCCGCTCGGCCTCGGTCAGCGTGCCGAGCGTTTCGGCCATGACGGTCTCGACGATGTTCGATCCGGCCTGATAGGCCCGCTCACCCTCGTCGGTCAGCGCGTGCCGGGTCGCCCGGCCGGGGCCATCGCCCCTGCGCAGCAACCCCCGGTCGATCATCCGCTTGGCCAGGGTTCCCATGGACTGATCGGTCTGGAACGTCAGTTCCGCCAACGTGTGCAGCGTGGCGTCCGGCTGCTCGTGCAGGTGCCGCAGTACATCCCACTGCACCAGGGAAAGCCCGGCCTGCGCGGACAGCCGGCGGTTGGCCTCACGGTGGTGCCGCCACTGCAGCCGCTTCACAGCGAGCCCGACCTCCTGAAGCGACGGCGACACCGACGCAGGATATCCGACCATCAGCGACTCTCCTCACACTTGGCAAACTAAGCTTGTTTATATAAGGTTACTTATACGAGCAAGTCTCGCACACCGCACAAGGAGTCGCCCCATGAGCACAACCGTCCCGGCCGGAAGCCTCCGGCCCACCCGCGTCGTCAACGCACCACTCGCCAATGGCACGGTCACCGTCGAGGACCGCGACCACACCCAGCCCTATCTCCTCCTGCACGGCGGCGGTGGTCCGGCGACGATGACCGGTTTCGCCGAACTGCTCGCGCAGCGCACACACGCTCGCGTGCTGGCCCCGACCCACCCCGGCTTCGCCGGCACCCCGCGGGTGCCGGGCGTCGACTCCGCCCGCGATCTCGCCGCGGCCTATGTCGGCTTGCTCGACGAACTCGGGCTCAGCGACGTCACCGTGATCGGCAACTCGTTCGGCGGCTGGCTGGCCGCCGAGATCGCGCTGCTGGGCAGCCCGCGGGTCAGCGGCGTCGTGATCATCGACGGGATCGGGATCGAGGTGGAAGGGCACCCCATGACCAGCGTCGCCGGTCTCGCGCCCGCCGACCTGCAGAAGCTGTCCTTCCACGACCCGCGCAAGGCCCCCGAGCCTCCTACGGCCGGCGGGACCGGACCGAGCCCGGACATCCAGGCGCTGGTCTCGTACGCCGGCCCGACCATGTCCGACCCCAGCCTGCTGGGCCGGCTCGGCGCCATCGGCCACCTGCCCGTCCACGTCGTCTGGGGCGAGAGCGACGGCATTGTGAGCCCCGAGTACGGCAAGGCCTACGCGGCGGCGATCCCGATGTCGGCGTTCACGCTGCTGCCCCGCGCCGGCCACCTGCCGCAGGTCGAGGCGCCCGAGGAACTCCTGGGCGCCCTCCTCGACCTCGGCACCAACTGATCACTCCCGGAAGGAAGAACCTGAAATGAGCACCACTCTCGCGGCCACCCGGATCGCGCACGCGTGTCAGCTGATCGAAATCGGTGACCTGCGGATCCTCACCGACCCGTGGTTCACCCAGAACGCCAACTACTACCAGGGCGAGCAGCTCGCGGCCACCGTGTCCGGGCTCGGCCACCTCGACGCCGTCGTGATCACCCACGAGCACTACGACCACTGCGATCTCGACGCCCTGGTCGCCGGCGGTCTCAACCCGGACACCCCCATCATCGGGCCGGGCACCGTCACCACCATCGCCAAGGACAAGGGTTTCCACAACCTGCACACCATCGAGGCGTGGGAGTCCACCAGCGTCGGCGACCTCACGGTCACCGCGACCCCCGGCAAGCACGGCGTGCACGAGGTGACCTTCGTGATCCAGGCGGGCGGCCGCACCGTGTTCTTCGGCGGCGACTCGCTGCGTGTGCCCGAACTCGACCAGATTCCCGAGCGGTTCGGGTCGATCGATCTGACGATCCTGCCCGTCAACGGCCTCTGCATCCGGCCGGCGAACCTGGCCCAGGTCGTGATGGACGCCGAGCAGGCCGCGGAATTGACCGCCGTGCTCCGGCCGGCGCTCGCCGTCCCCCACCACTACGCGTTCCACAGCGGCCGGCTCGGCGACCAGATGATCACCAGGGGCGACCAGGACCCGCGCCACTACGCCGACGCCGTCGCGCGCCTCGCCCCCGAGATCGACGTGCGCATCACCCTGCCCGGTGTTCGGGTGGTCGTCCCGTAACCGGCCCAGGGTTCTCCGGCTGCGCCGCCAATGCGCACCGCCACTGCTGCGCCACGGATCGCGCGAGCCGGACGATGTCGGCGACGTCCGGCTCCAGCAGGCGCTGCAGGCCGATTCCCCTCAGCTGCCCCAGGATCGCCACCGCCACCTCGCGCGGATCGGCGTCCCCGCGGATGGTGCCGTCGGCGATGCCGGCGGCCACATCGGCGCGCAGCTCCGCCCGGAACCCCTCGTCGCGCTCCCGGAAACTGCCCGCCAGGTCGGTCGCCGTCACCGCGTCGGCCCACAGCAGCAGGAACGCCCTGGCCGCGACGCCGGGCTTGCCGAGTTCCCGGAGGTAGCCCTCGACCAGCAGGAGCAGACGGTCCAGCCCCGGCGGGCGGCCGGCCACACCGGGCACGAAACCGGCCTGGCTCGACCGGGCCAGGGCCTCGAGCAGAGCCTGCTTGGACCCGAAGTGGTGGGTCACGATCCCCCGGCTGTAACCGGCCCGCTCGCCGACCCGGGCCAGTGTCACCGCTCGTACCCCAGCCTCGACCACGACATCGGCGGCCGCGGCGAGCAACGCGGTTCTCGTCGCGGTACGCCGTTCTTCCTGCGTGCGCCGGGTGGGGCCGGACGCGAGAACCTCCTGGTCCGATGCCATACCGGGAGCATATCGCTTCGCACAAACTTGCGTGTTGGATAACAAGTAACTAGGCTGGAAGGGGTCGCATCCACATCTGAGGCAGGAGACGAGATGACCGCCGTGTTCGTCAACGGCAACCCCGAGGCAGCCGCGATCTGGGACCTGTTGTGCGCCGAATTGGGCCGGGACGATGTCGTGCGCCTGTCCCCTCCCGGGTTCGGTTCACCGATCCCCGACGGCTTCGGCTGCACCGTCCACGACTACCGCGACTGGCTCGTCGCCGAACTCGAGGCGCTGGGTGAGCCCGTCGACCTGGTCGGGCACGACGTCGGCGGGAGCACCGTCGTCGCCGTCGCGATGACACGGCCCGACCTGCTGGCGAGCTGGGTCAGTGACTCACTGGGCGTGTTCGACCCGGACTACACCTGGCACGACCTCGCCCGGGGGTGGCAGACGCCCGGGGCCGGCGAGAAATCGGTCGCCGACCTGATGGGCGGCACGCGTGAGGACCGCACCGAGCGCATGGTCACCAGGGGTATCGACAGGGCCATCGCCGAGCAGCTGGCCGATGCCCAGGGCCCCGAGATGGGCCGGGCGATCCTCGCCTTCTACCGCTCGGCGGCCCAACCGGTGATGGCCGAACTGGGACGCGACCTCGCCGCCGCGGCGGCACGACCCGGTCTGGCCGTCCTCGGCACCGAAGACCACTTCGTCGGCTCGGTCGAAATGCGCCGCCGATCGGCAGCCCGCGCCGGCGCCGAAGTCGCCGTCCTCGAAGGCGCTGGGCACTGGTGGATGACCCAGGACCCCGCCGGCGCCGCACGCGCGCTCACCTCGTTCTGGCAAGCCCACATCCGGGGGTGAAGACCCGGCGAACCACCTTCACGAGTCCTGGACGATCCGGACGGCGAGGTCGAGGACCGCGGCCGCGGCTGTTCGGGGGTCGCCGTTCGGGCGGTCGGGGTAGGTGGTGTCCGCCCCGTTCCAGCGGTCGGCCTCGGCGTACCAGTCGATCGGCCGGGTCGGCCCGCCGGTGAGGGTCGCGCGGACTTCACTCAGCCAGAGCGCCCATCGGGAGCGGTAGTAGTCGCCCACGAGACCGGCCCACGAACGGGTCGCGTATTCGGCCAGCACGGTCGAGTCCGCATAGCCCCACGAGGTCAGGATCCGTTTGGCCTCCGTGGCGAGATAGGCCCGTTCGTCCTCCCCCGTCCCCCACGCACGCGCGTCGGCGACCCATTTGCCCAGCAGGAAATGCTCGTTCGTGCCGAGCACGGCGTCCTGCGCGTCGATCAGGTCGAGCAACCGCTGGGCGGCGGCGTCGTAAGCCCCGAGATCACGCGCTCGCGCGGCGGCCGCGACCTTGTGCACGGCGGTCCGCGCCACGTCGTCCGCGACCTGGCGGGCGAGATCGACGAGGTCGTAGGACATCCCCGGCGAGTCCAGCCGCCCGGCGGCATCGAGCAACGCCCGCAGCGCCGGGATCAGGGCACCCTCCGGGTACGCGACGGCTCGCGGGCCCACCAAGCTGGCCTGGTTCGCGTCCAGACTCGGCACCGCCGCGATCACCGAATCGGTGCTGGCGTAGGGCGAAGAGGCTTCGGACATGGCGTCCTCCACCTGGTCGAGCATCGCCGCGAACTCGGGCACGCCACGCACATCCGCGGCGTCGACCGGCATTCCGGCCAAGGCCTGCGCGGTCTCGGCGGGCAGACCACCCCGCTCTCCATGCCGCCACGGCCCGTAGGCGGTGCGCAGGAGGATCCGCCACGCCTCGTCCGCTTGTAAGTCGGCCGCGCCGTATCGCGAGGCCGTCCAGTCTCGCACCCACTGGCCGAGGTCGAGGGGGCCGTCCGCCCAAGTGAGGTCGTGGAAAAGGTCCCACAGGACGGGGTTGTTCCCGACGCCCTCGGCCATGTCGCCGAGCCCCGCGAGCCCGGGCAGCCGGGCGTCGCCACGCCACCGGCGCGGGAGGGCGGCCACATCCGCGAGATCGCCGTAAAGGGCCGTCCGGCCGCCGTAATTGGGCAGGATGCCCAGCACCCACTCGGCCCCGCCGAACCCGTCCTCAGCGTGGTCCTCACCGGTGAGGTCGATGACGACGACGCAATCGGTGTCGATGGCTTCGAGCAGTTCACGACGAGGGTTCCCGGCCCATGCCTGCATGACCCAGATGGCGTCGGGGTCGGCGGCCGCCATCGCCTTCTGGACGCCGCGGGCCGCCGAGCCGAGATCAGCGCCTCCGGTGTGGCCGCCCTCGTGGATCAGGTCCACCGCCCACATTCCCGTCGTGCCGAACGCGGCCCGCTGCTCGGCGTAGAACATCTCCGCCACCGCGGCATAGGCGTCGGTGGTCGAGTCGAGCCAGTCGGGCCGGATCGGGCCGACGACGTCCTTGAACCAGCGGCCTTGCGGGACGGTGCGGGCGTCGGCGCGGTGCTCGCTGAAACCGGGCGGAACCGTACCGCTGAACCCCGGCAGGATCGCGGCGATGCCGAGTTCCCGCATCCGCTCGATCACCTTGCGGGCCAAGGCCGCCCGGTCGTCGACGAGAGTCCTGCTGGTGCCCTGGCCGAAGTTCTGGATGTTGTTCAGCCAGAGCCACGGCTGGTGTGACGGTGGCCCCAGCCACCGCAGGAGCTCCTGCTCCTCGTAGCCGCACCGCCGGAACGTGTTGAGGTAGACCAATTCCTGGCCGAGCGTGAGGTGCGCCGCGGTCACCCCGCTCGCCGCGAGGAGATCGATTTCGTGTTCCCATCGCGCCCAGTCGTAGAACGGGGTCGTGTACCCGCCGACGGTCAGGTTGTAGGCAACCCTCCGGCCGATCGTCGCGTCGCCGGCGACCTCCACATCCTCCGGCAGCGCACGGTCGACCGGCCGGGTGCCCAGCCGCGAGACGTGGGCGACACCCGTCCGGCGTGCGAACGCGGCGTACCCGGCAACGGCCGCACCGGCGCCGGAGGCGGCGACGGTCAGCACGCCACCGGCCGACCGGGCACGAAACCCGTCGCCGATCTCCGCGCCGAGGCGCACCCGGACGGCGTGCTCGGGCAACCCACTGAGCCGGCGAATCGCCGCCTCGGCTGCCGCGCGGTGCTCGTTCTCGGTCATGCGTTCTCCCAACGAGGGTCTTGCTCGGACACGGCCGCCGGACGGACTCGCAGGACCGCGAACGAACCGATCAGTGCGATGGCGCCGCCGAACAGGAACAACGCCGGATAGCCGCCGAGGGTCGTCACCGCGAGCGACGCGAGGAACGGGGCGATCACCTGGGGTGCGTTCAGGGCGATGTGGAACACGCCGAGGTCACGGCCCGCGTCGCCGGCCTTCGGCAGCACCAGGGTCGCCAGCGCCAGGTCGACCCCGAGGTAGAGACCCAATGCGAAACCGCTCAGCCCGGTGCAGACCAGGAACGCCGACCACGTCTGCCACACCAGCGGGATGAACAGCGCGGCGGAAAGCAGCAGCGACGACACGAGCACGAAGCCACGGTGGCGCCCGAAGCGGTCCACGAGGGGGCCGGCGACGATGGTGCCCACCGTGACGAAGACCAGGCTGATCGTCAGTGACGTGGCGACGCCGTCGGCCGCCGTCACGCCGGCAGGCGGGTCGATGAAGTCCTGCAGGATGTAGAGGGTGAACCCGTTGATCATGTTGTAGCCGAGATAGAGCACGGCCCGCGACACGAAAACCCAGCGGTAGTCGCGAAAGCGGAGGCTGGCGAACATCTGCCGCAGTTCCGCACCCATATTCCGTTGCGGGCGCTCGTCCGGCGCACCGTGCCGCGCCTCCCGGGCCAGCCACGCCGAGACCACCGCGGCGAGCGCGAAGGCCGCGGCCAGCACCACGTAGCCGACCAGGGCGGAGTTGACGAAGAGCGCACCGAGCTGCACCCCGATCACACTCCCGACGGGCAGCCCCAGCCCTTGCACGGTGCTGGCGAGACCGTGGCGCCGCGGCGGGATCCGGTCCGGGATGGTCGCCAGCACGACATTGAGCCCGATGTTCACGGTGCCCTGGACCAGGAACCAGCCGACAAGCAGCCAGGCGATCGATCCGGCGACGCCGAGCACGAGGAGGGAGGCGGCCGTCGCGAGGCCGCCGAACAGGATCCACGGGGTTCGCCGTCCCCACCGGCTCCGCGTGCGATCGGAGAGCAGCCCGACGATGGGCGGCACGGCCAGTGAGGCGATCGCGCTGACCCCGGTGACGAGCGCCAGCGCTGATGGAGCCCCGTCCCCGGCAATGAGCCTGACCTGGGTCGGCAACAGGACGGAGAGCACCCCGCCGACAGCCGCGTAGCCGGCCACATTGATCAAGAACATCGACGCCAGCACGGGCCAGATTCGCGCACCGGATCCGTTGCGCGTAGAGCGTTTCGGCTCGCCCTGCCGCATCCGTCGTAGGGACATGTGGGTTACCTCGGAGGTGTCGGGCGGGGCGGCCGCGGGTGTTCAAGATCTATTTGACAATCGAACTTTAACATTCGATCATAGGTTGTCAATAGTCGATTTTCGAATACAAGGACTGTACAGAAGGAGACCGCGGGTGGAGATTGCCGAGCTCGGACCGGTCGCCGGTCGTCTCGGAGCGCTACTGCCGGCCGGAGCGACCGGTCTGTCCGATGCCGGGATGGATACGCTCGGGTCATGAGCGCGATCGCACCGGTGGCGCGGGGTGCCGGGAACACCTCGGCGGGAGTGATCTTCGACGTCGTCCGGCGTGGCATCGCGTGCAGCCGAGGGGAGATCGCCCGCTGGTCGGGGCTGGCACCGTCGACCGTCTCGCTGAGAGTCGAAGGGCTGATCCGGGCCGGACTGCTGGAGGAGACGGGCGCACCGGGACGTCGTACCGGCCGTACGCCACGCACATTGAGCGTGCGAGCCGACGGTGGGCTCGTCGCGTCCGCCGTGATCAACGCTTCCCGGGTCGACATCGCCCTCGCGGACTTCCGAGGCCAAGTCCGCTTACAGAGTTCACTGGAGATCGAGACCCGCGACGGGCCCCACGTCGTTCTCGCTGCCATCTGGACTCGCATCGAAGACCTCGTCCGAGAGGCGGGGTCGTCGTGGCGAACGGTGGCCGGTCTCGCGCTCGGGCTGCCCGCGCCGGTGGATCCGAACCGCGGCACCGTCGCGGCCTCGGCGCAGCTGCCCGGGTGGGAGCGGGTCGACCTCGCCGCCGAACTGCGCCGGCACAGCGGCATTCCGATCCTGCTCGAAAATGACGCGAACCTGTTGGCCGTGGCGGAGTACGAGCGCGCGCCGAGCTCGGTCCGCAACCTGCTCGCCGTCAAGGTCGGTGACCGCATCGGCGCCGGGATCATCGCTGCCGGGGCGTTGTTCACGGGTACCCGCGGCGCCGCCGGGGAGATCGGCCACTCACCGACATCGGCGCCCTCGGTGGTGGACTGCACCTGCGCGCACAAGGGATGTCTCGAGTCCGTGGCCAGTGGCCACGCGCTGGTGAGCCGCCTGCAGCGGGAGGGTTACGACGTGGCGGGGACCGCGGACCTCGCTCCGCTGTCGGGTACCGGTGATCCGCGTGTGGTCGGGGCGCTCCGCGAGGCGGGTGGCCTCGTGGGCGAGCGGCTCGCGGAGTTCGTGAACTTCCTGAACCCGGACAGCGTCGTGCTCGGTGGCGGGCTCGCGGTCATCCCGGTCTACGCGGGCGCGATCCGCGCGGAAGTCTTCCGCTCCTGCTTGCCCGTCGTGGCCGACGCACTCGACCTGCGGGTCGGCGAGGCCGGCGAGCACGCCGAGACCACCGGCGGCGCGAAGTTGATCCTCGACCGCATCCTCGACGTCGACGCGATCAACGAGCTGGTGGCGAAGTCGGACGAGCCGCATCCATCGTAGGGACATCGGGGCTACCTCGGAGGCTCAGGGGTCACGAGTGCGTCCAGGACCAATGCGAACGCACCCGCGAAGTGGTCCTCGGCATCCAGTTCGTCGAATCGCCGGAGCACCGCCGACAGCAGCGGGTGGTCGGGCCCGGCGTCGGCCTCGTTCGCCGACGGCACCCGGACGCCCGCGGTGATCGCGCTGCCGATGGTCAGGTCGAGCAGGGCCAGGTGGACGTCCGCGATCCGCGCCTTGGCGACGCCGAGGTCGGCGAGCATGCGGTAGACGCGCTCGGCGAGGTCCAGGTCCGTCCCCACGATCGCCGGCCGCACGAGGCGGGCCAGATCGGTGTACTCGACCATCAGCCGGAACACGGCGGTGTAGAACGCGGTCAGTTCCTGCTTCGGATCGCCGGCCTCGGGCGGGAACAGCTCCCCCAGCCCGGCCACGACGTGGTCGAAAACGGCCGCGAGCAACTCGTCCTTGTCGGCGACGTAGGTGTAGAGCGCCATCGGGTTGACGCCCAGCCGGCGTGACACGCCGCGGAAGGACACCGCGTCGATGCCGTTCTCCTGGAACTCGTCGAGGGCGGCGCCCACCACCTGCTCACGACTGAGGCCGCGCGCAGGTCCGCGACGTCGCGGTGCCCGGTCCTGTTCGGAATTCACGGTTGACTCCATCGCCAGCAGCGGAATCCAAATAGGCTACGCGTAGCGTATTTTCCGGTCAAGGCTGCCGCGGCGGCCGGAGACCGTCCTCACTTTCAGGCCGGCGGCCAGTTCCGCAACGCGGCGTCGGCCACTTGCCGGAGGTCGTCGCGGGCCGCGCCACCCGCTGCCTGCACGGACATCCCGTTCGCGATCGTCATGAGGTAGCGGGCGATCAGGTCGGGATCGGCGTCGGCGGGCAGGTCGCCCTCCTCGACGGCCCGCCGGAACCGGTCGCGCAGGTGCATCTGGCCGTGGGCGCGCCATTCGGCGAGGGTGTCGCGCGCGAACCGTCCTCCTTCACCGACGGCCAGCGCGCCCTGCACCCCCAGGCAGCCGGCCGGGAACCCGGGCCGGGTATTGGCCTGGGTCGAGCCGGCGAGGAACACCGCGGCCACCTCGCGGGCGGTGGGGGCGCGCAGCGCTTCGAGGACGTAGGCGCCCGGGCCTTCCGAATAGCGCTGCAACGCCTTGCGGAAGAGCTCCTGCTTGTTGCCGAACGCCGCGTACATGCTCTTGCGGGAGATGCCCATGCTCTCGGTCAGGTCGACGAGACTGGCCCCCTCGTAACCCTGCTCCCAGAAGACCACCATGGCCTTCTCCAGGGCCGCCTCGGCGTCGAACGCCCGTGGCCGACCCAGCTGCGCCTTCTCCACCACCGCATCGTACCCCTTGTGCACCGATCGGTGCATAAGTGCTAGCGTCGCATTCGGCACCGATCGGTGCCGAAAAATAGGGAGGTCAGAGATGCGCAGGCTGGAAGGCAAGACCGCGGTCGTCACCGGCGGGGGCACCCGGGGGATCGGCAGGGCCAGCGCCGCCCGGCTGGCGGCCGAGGGTGCGCACGTGTTCATCACCGGCCGGCGCAAGGCCGAGCTGGACGAGGCGGTGGAGGTCATCGGCCAGAACGTGACGGCGGTGCCGGGCGACATCACGGACCCGGACGACCTGGACCGCCTCTACGAGCAGGTCGCGGCTCGCGGCCAGGGACTGGACGTGCTGTTCGCCAACGCGGGCACGGCGTCGTTCGGGACCATCGAGACGATCACGGCGAAGGATCTGGACTACCTCTTCGGCGTCAACGTCAAGGGCACGGTTTTCACCGTGCAGAAAGCACTTCCGGTGCTGAACGAGGGCGCCTCGGTGATCATCAACGCCTCCACCGCCGCCGAGAACGGCACCGCGGGGTTCGGCGCCTTCGCCGCGTCCAAAGCGGCCCTGCGGGCGTTCACACGTGCGTGGGCGAACGAGCTCACGGGTCGTGGCATCCGGGTGAACGCCATCTCGCCAGGGCCGATCGACACCTCGGGGGTCACCGAACTGATGGGCGAGGAGAACGCGGCGGCTTTCAAGGCGAGTGAGGGTGCCCGGATCGCGATCGGGCGGATCGGGCGGGTGGACGAGGTCGCGGCCGCGGTGGCCTTCCTGGCCTCCGCGGACAGCAGCTTCATGCTCGGCGCCAACCTCTACGTCGACGGCGGCGAGAACCAGATCTGACTTGGAAGCGAGGTGGTTCGCTCGCGCTTCCGACGGCGTGAGCGAACCACCTCGGCGTTACGGTCGCACGCGGATGGTCGCGATCTGGAACGGACGCAGCTCCAGACTGACCGTCTCGTCGCCTCGCCAGGCCGGTTCGCCCAGGTCCCGTTCGAGCAGATCGGTCCGCCACGCCGAGGAGAACGGCGTCCCCAACCCGACGGTGATCGCGGCCCGGGCGCCTTGCGCCTCGTACAGCCGGACGATGAGATCGCCGGAGCGATCCTCGGCGAGCTTGACTGATTCGACGAGCACCGACGGTGCTGAGACCGTCACGATCGGATCGACGACGTTCGCCGGGTTTCCTCGCACGCTGCGCGGCGGCAGATTGAGCCGGTAGCCGGCGGCCGCCGCTTCGAGCACCGTCGCGGCGAAGCCGATCGTGGTGTGGAAGACGTGGGACCCCTGGTCGGCGTCGGGATCCGGGAACTTC
Organism: Amycolatopsis sp. GM8; assembly: GCF_021653975.1. Classification (GTDB taxonomy): domain Bacteria; phylum Actinomycetota; class Actinomycetes; order Mycobacteriales; family Pseudonocardiaceae; genus Amycolatopsis_E. The sequence goes on from NZ_JAJKFK010000007.1 coordinate 227,226, forward strand.
GGTGCGCGCAGCAGGGATTGGCGGACCAGGGTGGTCGTGCCACCATCCTCGCGTGTCGACCGGGTCACATCGTGTCCGTAGGTGGACGCATTGGCGACCACCACGCCGAATCCCGGCTCGCCGACGTGCACCCAGCGGTGCGCGACCGTCTCGAATCGCGCCGCGTCCCACGACGTGTTCGCGAAGGTCGGCCGCAGCACGTGCCCGAACTGGGTCTCCGAGGCGAAATAGTCGGCGCGCACATCCACCGGGAACGCGAGCTTGAGCAGCTTTTCCTGCTCGTGCCAGTCGACCGCCGTCTCGATCTGGAGCTCGGCGGCGCCGGCGGCGAGCCGGAAGCGCTGGACGATCTCTGAGTTGCCGTACGTGCGGGTCACGGTCAGCGCGTCGTCGACGATCTTGACCGCGTCCGGAGTCCGCAGCTCGGTGACGGTATTGGCGTAGGAGCGGTCGATGTCCCACGCTTCGAACATGACGGGCTTGTCCCGGAAGACCTGCAGCAATGACCCCGCCTCACCGGCCGGGATCAGCTCACGACCCGACTGGGCTTCGACCAGCGAGACCAGCAATCCCGCCTCGTCGAAACGCGCGGAAATCCGGCCGTTCTCGATGACGTAGCCACCGGCGACGGCGGCCGGCCGCACCAGCGCGCCGAGGTCCGGGCTGTCGGACGCGAGGATGGACGCGCCCAACGGCAGGACCCCCTCGTCGGCAACCGGTGCCGCATTGAACACGACCGTCGCGTCCCCATTCCCGGCGAGCGCGCTCTGGGCGGCCGCGATGAGGCCTTCGAGTTCGTCCCCAATGCGCCGGTAGTTTTCCTCGGCCTCGTCGTGGACCCAGGCGATCGCGGAGCCGGGCAGGATGTCGTGGAACTGCTGGAGGAGCACCGTGCGCCAGATCGCGTCCAGCTGCTCATAGGGGTACTCGATCAGCCCGCGGGTGGCGGCCGTCGCGCTCCACAGTTCGGCCTCGCGGAGCAGGTGCTCGCTCCGCCGGTTGCCGCGCTTGGTCCTGGCCTGTGAGGTGTAGGTGCCCCGGTGGGTTTCGAGGTACATCTCCCCCGTCCAGACATCGGGATCGGGCAGGCTCGCCTTCGCCTCGGTGAAGAAGTCGTGCGGCGAACCGAGAGTCACCCGCGGGGAACCTTCGAGGTCCTGGGTACGGCGCGCGGCAGCGATCATTTCGCGGGTCGGCCCGCCGCCCCCGTCGTACCAGCCGAACAGCGTCATGGAGACGTTCGACGCCCCCTTCTCGGCGTACTGCCGCTGCGCCTTGGCGAGATCGGCGGCACCGAGGTCCGACCCGTAGGTGTCGTTCGGCGGGAAGTGGGTGAACAGCCGGCTGCCGTCGATGCCCTCCCACCAGAAGGTGTGGTGCGGCATCTTGTTCGTGTCGTTCCAGGACATCTTCTGGGTGAGGAAGCTGTCCGTGCCGGCGGAGCGGGCGATCTGCGGGAAGGCGGCGCTGAAGCCGAACGAGTCGGGCAGCCAGCCTTCGCGCGAGATCGATCCGAATTCGCGGAGGAAGAATCCCTGCCCGTGCACGAACTGGCGCACCAGCGCTTCGCCGCCCGGCATGTTCGTGTCGCTCTCCACCCACATGCCGCCCACCGGGATGAACCGGCCCTCGGCCACCCGCTGCCGGATGCGTTCGAAGAGCTGCGGGTAGTACTCCTTCACCCACGCGAACTGTTGTGCGCTGGAGCAGGCGAAGGTGAAGTCGGGGTCGATGTCCATCAGGTCGAGGACATTGGAGAACGTCCGGGCACACTTGCGGACGGTCTCCCTCGTCGGCCACAGCCACGCGGAGTCCAGGTGTGCGTGGCCGACGGCCACGATCGAATGCGCGGTGGCGTACGCGGGAGCGTCCAGGACGGGGGCGAGCTGCTGCCGGGCCGCGGCCGCACTCCCCCGGACATCGTCCGGGTCGATCGTGTCGCACATCCGCTCCAATGCGCGGAGGATCTCCGCCCGGCGCGGGAGGGTGGAGTCGAGCTCACGCATGAGTCCCGTCAATGCGGACACGTCGGCGAGGAGCGCGTCGACCTCGAGATCACGTTCGATCAGCATGACGCTGCGCAGCCGGTAGATCGGCTCCGAGCCGGCCGTGGACTTGTCGCCCAGGCGTGCGTGGTGACCGCTGGGGGCGGGCATGAAGGTCCCCGGGAGGGCAGCCGCCGGTCCGTCGGCCGCCGCGGCGGGTGCCGAGACGAAGAAGTGTTCGAGCATGTTCGGGTTGGACGCCGCCTCCACATAGAGGTCGACGGAAGTGCCGTCGATGTCGGCGACATGGTTGAACGGCTCGACACCTTTGACGATGGAGCCGTCCGGCCGGTAGATCAGGCCCTCCGCCTGGAAAGCGGGCATGAGACTGGAAAACCCGAGATCGACGAACAGCTGCACAGTGGTACCCGCTCGCCCCCAGCCGTCCGGTACCGAGCCGGTGATGTGGAACCACGTGGTGCCCCACGGCTTGCTCCACGGCTGACCGACCTCGAACGGCTTGAACTCCTGCTGCACCGCCTCCGCGAACGGCACGGGCTCGTCGGGCACTTCCCACGCGGTGATGCTGACCGGAGCGGTCCGAATGAACAGGGCGGGCGTCACATGATCGCGGACGGTGTTGCCGACGCGCTGCTCGACCTGGACGACGTTGTCATGCATAGCCGCACCGTACCAGAAAAGCTCCACATGGAACTTTTTCACTGGTAGGTTGTACTGAACGACGAACAAGGAGGCGGACGTGCCGCAGGGCGAGCGTGCCGAGGAGCCCCAGGACACCGATTCGGAGACGGCGTCGCGACGACGCGGCCGGTATCCCAAGGGCATTCTTCGCCGCCAGCAGATCCTCGACCGCACCATCGAGGTGTTCGCCGAGTTCGGCTTCGAGGGCACCAGCCTGCGCGCCATCGGCGAAGCGATCGGGGTGAGCCACGCGGCCCTCCGGCGCTACTTCGACACCCGCGAAGAGCTCTTCATCGAGGTCCTCCACGAAAAGGATCGCCAAGCGCTGGCCAATGCCCGTCCGGACGTGGTGGAAACGATCGACTTCGCCGCGCATCTGGACGACTACGTGGCGCGCGCGCCCGGCCTCGTGGCGCTGCGCCACAGCATGGTCGCGCGGGCCCTGGAGCCGGGCAACGAGCACTCGCACACGTTCTTCGTCGAGCGCTACGAGTCCATCCGGCGAGAAGCGCTGCTGATCCTGCGACTTGCCCGGGCCGCGGGCACCGTGCGGGACGACATCTCACCGGAGGTGGCGGCGTCCTTGGTGATCGCCGCCATGGACGGCCTCTCGACGCAGTGGCTGCTCGACCCGCGGGTGGACATGCACGAGGGCATGGCCCTGCTGGATCACCTGCTCAGGCCGGTCAAGGACTAAAAAGCTCCACCTGGAACTTTTCCGGTGTACCGTGGGACTCTGCCCGGGGCACCACGCCCCGGCTCGCTTGCAGAGGGAAGTCAACGTGGACGAGTCAAAGCCCCTTACTGCGCCCGCCGACGCCGATCCGGCGGCCGTCACCACGGCCCCGACTTCGGTGCCGGGCAGCGCCGGCGCGCGGCAGTCGCGCTACCCCCAGATCGCGATTCCGCTCGCCATCCTGGGTTTCACCATCGCGCTGGTCCCCCCGCTCGTCATCACGATCGCCCTCCGGTTGCGTGAGCTCGACCTCAACGGCGCGGCAGCGGACCTCGGCCTGATTCTCGGTATCGGCGCGCTCTTCTCGATCATCGCCAACCCGCTCGCCGGCCGGTTCTCGGACCGCACCACCAGCCGCCTCGGCATGCGCAAGCCGTGGATCTTCTCGGGCGCCGTCATCGGCTACGCCGGGATCCTGCTGATCGCAGTCGCGCCCAATGTGCCGGTCGTGCTCGTGGGCTGGGCCGTCGCGCAGGTCGGCCTGAACTTCGCGCTCGCGGCCCTGGTCGCGATGCTCCCGGACCAGATCGATCCCAAACGACGCGGCCGGACGGCGTCCTTCATCAGCCTGGCCCAGAACGTCGGCGGTGTCGCCGCGACCTTCCTCGTGCAACTCTTCCCCGCCGGCGCCGTGCAGTACCTGGTGCCCAGCCTGATCGGGGTCGTGCTGATGGTCGCCATGGTCGTCCCGATCAAGGACCGCGTGCGGGTCGAACGCCCGAGAGAACCCTTCAATCTCCGGGCCCTGTTCAGCTCCTTCGTGTTCAACCCCCGGAAGTACCCGGACCTCGGCTGGGCCTGGCTGACCCGGTTCTTCCTGACGACGACGCAGTTCACCGCGACCAGCTACCTGACTTATTTCCTCATCGCCCAGTTCGGGGTCTCCGACGCGGAAGCGCCCACCCTGGTCTTCCAGGCGATCCTCGCCAACGCGGTCGGCATCATCCTCGTCGCGCCCCTGCTCGGCTGGCTGTCCGACCGCCTGCAACGCCGCAAGCTGTTCGTGATCATCGCGTCGGTCATCGCGGTCGTCGGGTTGACCGTGATCGCGCTGGCACCGTCGATCGAGGTCGTCCTCCTCGGGGAGCTGATTCTCGGCGCGGGCTCGGGCGCGTTCTTCGCCGTCGAACTGGCCCTGATCACCGACGTGCTGCCCAGCGCGGACACCGCCGCCAAGGACCTGGGTGTCGCCAACCTCGCGCAGTCGCTGCCCCAATCGCTCATCCCGGTGGCCGCGCCCGGTCTCATCGCCTCGTTCGGCTACCTGGGCCTGTTCCTCGGCGGAGCACTCTTCGGCGTCTTCGGCGCGATCAGTGTGACCCGCGTCAAGAAGGTCCGGTAACGCCCACAGACAGAACGTTCGTTGCCGAGGTGGGCGGGCAGTGCCATGCTGGCGGAAGACGGCCTGCTCGACATCTCACTCGAAGGGAATTGGCGTGCCAATTGCACAGTCCAACGGCATCGAACTCTGTTACGAGACGTTCGGCGATCCCGCCGATCCGGCGATGCTGCTGATCATGGGTGTGGGTGAACAGCTTCTCGGGTTCCCGGACGCGTTCTGTGAACTCCTCGCGGCTCGCGGGTTCCACGTGATCCGGTTCGACAACCGTGATGTCGGCCTGTCCACCTGGCTCGACGAGCTCGGCGATGTCGACCTGGCCGGGCTGTTCACGGGCGATCTTTCCACCGTGCGCTACGGGCTGTCCGACCTGGTCGCCGACACCGCCGGGCTGCTCACCGCGCTCGGCGTGCCCCGCGTTCACCTGGTCGGCGTCTCGATGGGCGGCGGTATCGCTCAGCAACTCGCCATCGACAGCCCCGAGCTGGTGGCCAGCCTCGCCTCGATCATGTCGACCACGAGCAACCGTGCCGTCGGGGGAACCACCCTCGACGACCCCACCGCCATGGTGCCCGTGGCCGGCTTGGACCGTGAGGAGGCGATCGCCGCCGAGGTCAAGCTGTATCGCCTGCTCCTCGGGACGCCCGGGCAGACCAGTGACGAGGAGCTGGCCCGCCGCGCCGCCGCCAAGTACGACCGCGCCTTCCACCCGGCCGGCACGCTGCGCCAGATCGCGGCCAACGCGACCGCGGCCGACCGCACCGAGGGCCTGCGCACGCTGAAAGTCCCGGCGGTCGTCATCCACGGCGAGAACGATCCGCTGACCAATGTGAGCGGCGGACGCGCCACGGCGGAAGCGATTCCCGGCGCCGAGTTGCTGGTGATCCCGGGCATGGGGCACAACCTGCCCGAAGGCGAGTGGACCCGGATCGTCGACGCCATCGTGACGAACGCGGCCAGGGCCTGACTCACGCGGCTTCGAGGTGGCCGATCAGGAGGGCGCGAAAGGCCTCGGGCTGGTCCAGATGTGGGGCGTGCCCGGAGTCGGGGATGGCGGCCTCGCGGTAGGCGCCGTACGTGTCGAGCACGGCCCGGGTCTGCGCGACCATCGGCTGTGGCGGGCTGACCCCCGGGCCCGGCCAGCCGGGCACCACGCCGATCGAGCCGAGGTGCGCCAGGTCGTACAACGACGTGTCGGAGACGATCACATCATCGGTGCCGTGGAGCCACAGCACCGGCGGTTTGGGATCCACAGTGGACAGATCCGGGATCCGGAAATGCGTCGGTGCCATGGTATTCAGCACGCCGCGCTCCCCCGGTACGAAACCAGGCCAGGCGTCGCCGGTGGCACTCGTACCGGGGTAGTGGTCGTCCCCAATCCGCGTCGAGAGCATGGATTCGACGAGCATGTCGAGATGCTCGGGCACACACGGCGGCTTGACGTAGTGCGCGAGCAGCACCTGGCGCGGCGACAGCGGTGAGTCGGCGCCGGTGTCGCCTTCGGCCAGGCGCTGCACGAACTCGGGGTTCGCCGTACCGCCCCCGGTCCCCGCGCCCGCCGGGTCGTACAGCTTGCCGTCGAGGCCGGAGGTGCCGCCGAACCCGTAGGGCGAGACCGGATTGACCAGCGTCAGCGACGCGGCCGCCGACGGCCGGTGGAGCAGGTAACGCAGCAGCACACCGCCGCCCATGCTCCAGCCGATCAGGTGTACCGGCGCGAGATCGAGCGTGGCCACCAGCGCGGCGAGATCGTCGGCGTAGTCGTCCAATCCGCGAGTGGCGTCCACCGGCTCGGGGTCGGTGTCACCGAAGCCGCGCAGATCCAGGGCGAGTGGCCGGAACGACTCGGGGAGCGCGAGCATCGTCTCCTGCCAGAACAGGCTCGACGACACATTGCCGTGCACGAACAGCACGGGTGTGCCGGTCCGGCCCGCCACCTCCAGCACGTTCACGGTCAGGCGCTCGGTGGGCACGCGCCGGGCGGTCACGCCGGGCAGCAAAGTGGCCATGGTGCTCCTTCGCGATCAGCTGGCGGCCGCCCCCATTGTCACCGCTTGCGGGCGACCCCGCCCGCGATGATCCGGTGCGCCACATTGCGGGGCTTGAGCATCGGGCCGTCCGACCACCAATCCACGAGCTCCACCACGCCCGGCTCGGCGACGGTGCTGGGCTTGATGATGTCCAGCTCGTGGAAGAGTTCGGCGATCTCGGCGCGGGTGCGCCAGGTCGCGCCGCCGAGCGACCCGCGGGCGACCGCGTCCTCGAGCTGGCGCGCCACCTTGGTGTCCTCGGTCTCGGGGTCCAGCAGGTGTGAGATCGCGACGTAGGAGCCCGACGGGAGCGCGTCGATGTACTCGCGCATGACCTCGGCCGGCGCGTGCCGGTCGCCCTTGTGGTGGTGCAGGGTCGCCATCTGGAACAGCGCGATCGGCTGGGTCCAGTCCAGGTGGGTGCGCACGACGTGGTTCTCCAGGATGCCGCGCGGCTGGAAGATGTCCCCGTCGACGAACTCGGTCAGCTCGTTCTCGGCCAGCAGCGCGCGGCCGTGCGCGATCACCACCGGGTCGTTGTCGATGTAGACGACCTTGCTCTCGGGATTGAGGCGCTGCGCGACCTGGTGCACGTTCTCCGCGGTGGGCAGCCCGGACCCGCAGTCGAGGAACTGGGTGATGTCGGTCTGGGTGGCCAGGAAGCGGACCACCCGGATCAGGAACGCCCGGTTCGCCAGCGCGACGTCGATGACCTCCGGCAACGCGGCCTTCATCTGCTCGTAAGTCTTACGATCGACTTCGTAGTTGTCCTTGCCGCCGAGCATGTGGTCGTAGACCCGCGCCACGCTCGCCCGCGTCGGATCCACCCCGACAGGCGCGTTGGCGTCAACCTGCGACGTGTCCGAGACCATCGCCGTCCTCCAGACAACAGAGTGTCAACAACGACACCCACAGTAGCGTCCGGGAAAGCGGCCAGGTTTCCCGGAGTGGAAATGAAATCTTGCCGGGCCCACTACGGTGGAAGACAAGATCGTCCGTACGGGCGATTCGCTGCTCCACAGTCTGGAGACCAGGGTGCCCCTCGATTCGACAGGCAAGATCTCCTTCGACCACATCTACGCCGAGCCCGATCCTCGTGCCTTCTTCGACACGCTGGGCGGGGTCGGTTATCACATCCCGCAGCTGGCCAAGCCCTACTTCACCAAACTGATCGAGGAATACCGCGCCGAACGCGGTGTCGCGGAGCCGACCGTACTCGACGTCGGCTGTTCTTACGGCGTCAACGCGGTCCTGCAGCGGTGTGACGCGACGATGGACGAGCTCTACGACTACTACACCGGCGAGGACGCGCTCGCCCTCGACCACGACTCGCTCGTCGCGGCCGACCGTAAGTGGGTTCGCTCGCACGCGGGCACCGAAGAGATCCGCTTCATCGGTCTCGACAATTCAGGCCCCGCGCTGGCCTACGCGAAATCCGCGGGCTTCGTCGACGAAATCATCCACGCGGACCTGGAGCAGGACGATCCGACGCCGGAGCAACAGGATCTGCTGTCCGATGTCGATCTCGTCATCTCGACCGGCTGCATCGGGTACGTGACGGACCGGACCATTGCCAGGGTCGCGACCGAATCGCGGCCGTGGATGGCGCATTTCGTGTTGCGGATGTTCTCCTACGAACCGGTCGCGGAGACGCTGGCCGAGCAGGGTTACGAAACCGCCGGTGTCGACGGCGTCTTCCGGCAGCGGAGGTTCGCTTCGGACGAGGAGCGGACCCAGATCCTGGACAAGCTCGCGAGTGCCGGCGTGGACCCGGACGGGCTCGAGTCCGATGGCTGGCTGTACGCCCAGCTGTACATCTCCAGGCCGGCCGGGGCGGGCACGGAACTGGCCGACGTGCTGAACGCCGTGTCGGCCTAAGGCCGGTAGCTCACGACCGTGCGAGGCGACATGCGGCCTTTCGGCGGCTCGCGCGTGATGGTGCCCGCCGTGGCCGCGGAGGTCAGCACCCGGACGGTGTCGGCGGGGCGGTAGATCGTCTCCCGCAATGTGTGTTGCTGCAGGTCGGCGACCGTGCACCGGCCCCGCCGGGCGAGTTCGTCCAGCAGCGCCGCGCGCAACGGCACCAGCTGCGGGTTGAGCGAGATGTCGACCGGCGTGTGCCTGGCGTCGCGGGGATCCCGGTAGCGGATCCCCGCGAGTTCGTCGGCGGCCCACAGTTCGTTCTTGAACGTCGCGAGATGCTTGTTGTCCGCGGTGGCGAACAGCAGCAGTTGCGTCTGCCCGTCGTCGTCGGCCAGTTCGACGGCGAGCGCGGCCGTCAGGCCCGCCTTGCGCAACCGGGTCCGGTAGTCGCTCACCTGGTCGGATCCGGCCGGTGGCAACGTCAGCAGCACCTCGCGTGCCTTGCCCGGGGTCAGCGACGTGACCAACCGCCACGCGGCCGCTTCGTCGAGCGTGCTGCCGGCGGTCGCGTCGATATGTGCCAGCGCCGGTCCGGTCACCTTCAGGTCTCCGGGGTCCTCGACCGACCGCAGCGACAACCCCGGCGGCTCGCCCAGTTCACGCAGCACGGCGGCGAGCGGATCGGCGGACTCGCGCAGGACCACGACGTCCAGCTGATGCCCTTCGAGCCGGTCCGCGAACTCGCCGAACACCCGCAACGCATGCATGGCGAAATCGCCGCGCCCCGCGTCGACGTAGGTGGCGTGGCGATGCGACCGGAGCACGACCGGGGTCCACGCGTCGAGGTAGCGCACCAGCACCTCGCGCGTGACCACCGCGTGCGGCTCTGCCCGCTCGGCCATACCCCGGTTGTACGCCGGCCGGCGGCTGGGCACCAGTCGCGAACGAATAGACCGCGGCTTCCGGGACCGCTCCCGGCGGAACCGGCCTAGCCTCGAATCGCGGCTGGGCCACCGGTTCGGCCTTCAGTTGACGATCTAGGTCGGGTAGGTTTTCAGGTATGGGGCCAAGGGATCGGCGCGCCACATGACCGGACCCGGTGAGGTGAACGAACCGGACGATGTCGATCCGCCCCCGCGGGAGTCGCTGCGGGCCCTGATCCGGCGTCGGCGGCGCGGCCTGGGCAGGTTCCGCGGCATCCAGTACTGGCTGCGGATCCGCGGGTACTACATTCTCGGCGGGTTCATCGCCCTCTTCGTCATCAACGCGGTCGTCATCGGCGGCCGGCAGGCCTACGACGTGAGCGTGCAGATCGATTCGCCGTGGCAGACCACGACTCCCGCGCTCGCGCTGCCGCTCTCGCTCGCCGGCTGGCTCGTGGTGACGGGGTTCGCGGGCGCCGTGGCCGGTTACGTGGTCAGCGAAGTGAGCGACAACCGGAACATCAGGCGAATGCGCGGTGTTGCGGGCACGCGGCGGATCGTGCACATTCCCCTGCTCGACCGGCTGCAGTACAGCAGGCACGGCTTCGAGATCCCGCACTACTTCGCGATCAGGTTCGTGTTGCGCCACAACGGTGACTGGAAGCTCGCCCAGGACCACTGGGAGATGATCGTCGAAAAGTTCCTGCTCGCCGGGGAATCCGAGCGGGGCAAGGGGCCGCGGCAGGCCATGTGGGAGGCCGTGCTCGAAGCTTCCTATGTGCTGGACGAAATGTCGGGCAGGTGCCCGGAATGCGGGCACGCGAGCGAGTCGCCCGTGGGGGTCGGTGCCGATGCCGGACAGTGACCAGAAAACGGACCTCACCCGGGATCTGTACGCGGCGGCTTACCCGGAACAGGATCCGTCCTGGATCGATGGGCAGGTGGCGCTCGCCGAGCGGCGGATCACCCGGGCCAAGGAAGCCGAGCCCTCGACGTCGGCCGGGGCCCGGCAGTTGTCCGCAGCGGTGATCAACCGCGCGGCCCCGGTCCGGCGCCGCGGACCGCGAATCGCCGCCTCGGCTGGGCTCGCCGTGGTCGCGGTCGTGGCGCTCGTGCTGGGTATCACGGAGCGGCGTTGGGTCGCCGAGGCCGCCATCAGCCCGGTCGGTATCAACGGTCTGCTGATCGCGACGGTGGTGGCCGGTGTGGCGGCCCTGATCAGCTACGTGCGTTCCCGTCGGCGGCGGATCCTGTCCTGCCGGGTGCGGATCGACGCGCCGTTCGAGGTGGATGTCGGCGAAACCGTTCGCCTGGAAGGGGAACGGGCCGCCGTCGCCGATCCCGGTGTGGTGGTGGCCCGGATCAAGAACACGGGTGGCGCGCAGATCACGGCGACCGACTACGTGTCGCCGCTGGCGCTCCATTTCCCGGGCCGGAAAGTAATCTCCTTCGACGCCACCGAATTCGAGGGCGACAAACTGCCGAACGTGTTCCACGACTTGCTGGAACAGGACGATTTCGAGCCGATTCAAGGCGATCGGGTGGAACTGCCGTTGATCGGCCTGGAGCGGGGGGACTCGTTCAAGCTGGTGATCGTGCTCTCCGGCACGAAGGTGGGCAAGAAGCACCAGATCGCCGTCGAAGGCGGGCTCCGCGACGGCCTGATCACCACCCGCGAAGGCCGGGAGCGGATCAGGCCGGACACCCTTTTCTGGGGCAGCCTGACCGCACTCTGCGCCGGGGCGCTCGCCGTGGTTCTGTTGCTGAACAACGTCGTCCCGTTCACCAAGCTTCCGCAGGGCGTAATATGCGTACCGGGTTCCCTTGCCGCGGAGGGATCCAGCGCTTTCGGCCGCGCCGCAACGGAACTCGCCGGCTCGTATCACGCGTACTGTCCTGAGTCGTCCATCAAGATCCGGACGCCGGGGAGCCTCGAAGGCTTGCGGCGGCTGGCCGACACCACCAACCCACGCGGGCAACTCGCGCTGTCCGACGGCAGGGTCGACGATCCGCAGTTCTCGCAGTTGGTGCCGAGCCGTCTCGCGATCGTCCCGTTCACGTTCGTGGTCAGTGCGAATGTCCCGATCAGCACCCTGTCCGTGGCCGACGCCCGCCGGATCTTCACCGGCACCGCACGGGTGTGGAGCGATATCACCGGAAATCCGCGTGACACCAAGGAAATCCGCGTGGTAGGCCGCTCCGCGTCGTCCGGTACCCGGCGGACGCTGGAAAACTACGTACTCGGCACCCCCGGCGCACCGCTCGCACAGGCGACCGCCACCTCGGACTCCTGCCGCGACCGGCGCCCCGGCACACCCACTACGAAGCCGATCGTCTGTGAGCAAGGCTCGACGGCGGACCTGACCGACCAGGTCGGCTCCCAGGACGACGCGATCGGCTATGCGGACGTGTCCGATGTGGAGCAATCCACGGGGGTGAAACAGATCAGCCTGGACGGGCGAACCGCGACCCTGGAGGATATCCGCGCGGGCTATCCATTCTGGACAGTCGAGTACGTCTATAGTCGAGGCCTCCCCGACGCCGGTTCGCTTGCCGCCGCCTTCAAGACGTACTTGCTCACCCCAGAAGGCAGAAGCACAATGGAAGGCTTCCAGTACTACGCCTGCATCGACGATCTACAGGATGTCTGCGCCCGCCGCTAGCAACAACAAACCGCCGCCCAGCAACAAAACAGCCCCCACCCCGTCAACACAAAACCGCCGCCCAGCACCGAAAACCAACCCCGCCACCGCCCACCCCCTCCCCCACCCCGATCCCAAGCCGCCCTTGCGGGAAGCGGGTTTTGTCAAGGTACTCTTTCCAGCCTTGACAAAACCCGCTTCCCGCGAACACTCAACGATCGGGGCGGGGGAGGGCCTGCGCTGGGGCGAGGGCGCTCCGCGCCCGGTTCCCACACAGCCCGGCAGGGCACCTGCCGCCGGTTCAAAGACCAAAAGACAAAAGATCAAAAGAATGCCTCGCCGGCGGGCAGGCTCCAGGATGACTGACCCCAGGGGATCTCACCTTGAGTGGGTGGTCGGGGTTGGGTTGTCATCCCGTCGCCTGACAGATGGCTATCACTTTGGTCCAGGCCCGCAAGCTTTGTGTTCTCGGCTGCCGGTTCCGGCGCAGGTTGCGGACCTGGACCAAAGTGATCGAGACGCCATCAGGCGACGGGATGACAACCCAAAGCCCTTGGCTTTTCAAGCAAGCCGTGCGCCCGGTCGCACGGCTGCGCGAGGCGCGCTAGATTGACTTATGTTACGTCAATCATTTGAGGAGCGCAGACAGTGCGAATTGGTATAGGCCTCCCGAACCAGGTCCGGAACGTCGACCCGACCGTGATCCCGCGGTGGGCCGCGAAGGCCGAGGAGGCCGGCTTCTCCACGCTCGGCACCGTTGGACGGCATGCCTTCCCTGGCGTGTCCGACACGGTCGCACTCACGGCAGCGGCCGCCGCGACCAGCAGGATCGGCCTGATGCCCGGTGTCCTGCTCGCACCGACCTGGCCGGGAGCGGTGCTGGCCAAGGAACTGGCGGGCATCGACGGTATCTCCGGCGGCCGGCTCACGCTCGGCATCGGGGTTGGCAACCGGCCGGACGACTTCGTGTTGCCGGAGTACGGCCTGCGCGGACGCGGCGCGCGGTTGGACCGTGACCTGGAGACGTTCCGCGACGTGTGGGACGGCAAGGCCGTCGGGGGTGGTCCGAACCCCGCAGTGCCAGCCGGGACGCGCCAGATCCCGATGCTCTTCGGCGGCTGGGCGCCCGCCGCGCTGGCCCGGATGGTCCGCTGGGGCAGCGGCTACATCGGCGGTGCGATGCCCGCCGCGATGGTCGCGCCGTCGTACGAAGCGGCCAAGACCGCCTGGACCGAGGCTGGGCGCGAAGGTTCCCCGCGGTTCGTCGCACTGTCGTACTTCGCACTGGGCGACGTCGAGGCGGCGCGTGCGAATGTCGGCGCCTATTACCTCGCTGGGGGCGACGAGTTGGCCCGAATGGTGGTCGAGGGTATGTCCATTTCGCCGGAAAAGGTGAAGGCCACCATCGCCGACTACGAAGCGCTCGGCGCCGACGAGATCGTCTTCAACCCGGGCACCGGGGACCTGGCCGAGATCGAAAGGCTCGCCGCACTGGTCTTCTGACCAGGCCGGTTACCCGACCCTCGTGTCGAATCCCCGCAAGCCTTTTGCGAAACTGTCGTGACGGTTTCGAATGGGGGATACGAGGTGTGATGGCGCAGGTACGCGGGCCGCGCGTCGCGATCGCGGTCGTCGTGGCCATTGCCATCGGATGCGCGATCACATACAGCCAATTGGCCTATCGAATGCCCGATTTGAACGATCAGACGCTCGCCGCGTCAGGTGAGGAAGGACGGCTGGCGCGGGACGGGCTCGCGCTCGCCGACTTCGGCGACTCCGACGGCTACGCCTATGTGCGCACCTTCGAACAAGTGGTCGCCATGAAGTTCCTGAGCGACAAGGAGATCGCGGTGTTCCGGCAGGGGCAGGCCACTGCCTCCCGGGCCACCGTGGCCGACACGCCGCAGGGACGGGTCGTCGCGGCCGTGGTGAAGATGCCCGACCCGCAGATCGCGCGGGACACCGCGGCCGCGCTCGACCAGCTGCAGCTCGACGCCGGAATGCAGCAGGTACCGGCGCCGCCGTTCGTGCACCGGGCGGAGGTACGCGAGCCGGACCCCGACGGCCGGGTGCACTACGCGCACGGCCAGCTGGTGGTGCGGCTCGACCTGGCCGCGGCGCCCGGCGTCGACCTCGGGCCCGCGTTCACCGAGCTGATCGACCGCCAGCTGAAAGAGCTGCCCGCCGATGGTTGAGCTGAAAACGCGAGCCGCGCCCGGGGTGCGGGTCGTCGTCGCGATCTCCGTCGTGCTCGTGCTCTACAGCTACCTCGTCGCGCTGTGGCTCAACCGGCACGGCTACTCCCCCGCCATCCTCGTCGCGATCCGGGACTGGCTCAACAAACCGTCCGGGATCAGTGACGACTTCGGCGTGCTGGGCGTGTCGCTGCTGCTGATGGTCGCCGGTTTCCGGGTGGCACAAGGGATCCCCGTGCGCCGCACCCTGGCAGCGACACTGCCGGTGCTGGTGGTCGCGGCCGTTGTCGGCGCGGTCGTGTGGTTCGCCGGTGGTGAGCCGTATGCCGGGCTCGCCTGGCCGATCGGCGTCGCCGCACTGGCCGCCGCGCTCGTGCTCGCGACCCACCGCCTGCCACCGGCCGGCGGTCTCGCCGTGCAACTGGTGGTGTTCGGCGACCTCATGCTGCTGGGCGCACAGGGTTCCGCGCCGCTGCATCAGCTGGGCCTGCTGGCCGGGTTCACGCCGCTGTTCCTGCTCGGCGAAATCCTGTGGTCCGTACGCTCCGGACGCATCTCCGCCTACGCCGGTGGCGCGCTCGGTGGCGCGGCGTTCGTGATCCTGTTCCTGACCGAGCACCGGTACCCGGAATGGCACGGATTCTGGTATCCAGTGACCGCGCTGTACGCACTGCTGATCTTCATGCTGGCGCTGCCCAGCGGGCAGGTCGCCGGTGAGACGGCGCTCGTCCGGTGGCTGTCGTCGCGTGCGCTGTGGCTGATCGCGGCGGCGTGCGTACTCGGCTGGCCCGTGCTGGGCCTCGCCTACCACGACCTTCCGCTGCCGGTGTCTCTGGCTGTGGCCGTGCTCGTGACCGGCGCGGCCGCCGAGGCCGGGTACCGGTTCGTCGAGCGCCCGCTGGGCGGTGTGCGGTGAGCCGGACGGAACGCCTGCATGGCCTGGACCTGTTGCGGGTACTGGCTTCCAGCTTCGTGGTGTTCGGGCACATCTCCGCGTACTTCGCCCTGGCCAACCGGCACTGGTGGCTGACCGACTGGGTGGAGGACCAGACCGTCGACGGCCTGCACCTCAACCCGCACCTCAATTTCCTCAACGTGTGCACGTTCCTGATGATCAGCGGGCTGGTCGTCACCTACGTCACCACCAGGGAAGGACCGGGCACGTTCCTGTACCGGCGGATCAGCCGGCTGCTGCCGCTGCTGTGGGTGGTCACGCCGGTGGTCTGGCTGATGATCAACCTGGGCCTGCAGGTCTCCACGACGCACGATCCGAGCCTGGACTTCGGTGACCTGCTCTCGGGGATGGTGCTGTGGAACTTCTTCCAGACTCCGCCGGTCGCGCTGGTCGAAGTCACCTGGACGCTGTGGATCCAGGTCCTCTTCTACTGCTATGTCGCGGTGTCGATCCCCTTGCTGCGCCGAAGACCGTGGCTGCCTCCGACGCTGCTGGCCGCGGTCTGCTTCCTCACGATCCTGCTGTCCACCTTGTCGCGCGAGTCGACCACCGGCTCGCTGCACAGGTGGGCCCAGGAAGCCGGCCAGTGGGCCGTCTACCTGCCCGTCCTGGCCATCGGCCAGCTCATCTCCCTGGTGCACACGCGCGCGGTGCACCGGTACACGGCGCTCGCGATCGGCGCGGTGTACGTGCTGCTGTTCATCTGGGCCGACCGGATCGGCGGCTTCACCTTCCAGGGCAACGCGATGTCGCGGACGCTGCTCGTGGTGACCGCGGTGCTGCTGCTGATGATGCGCGCGAACGGCCGGATCAGCCGGTCGAAGGTGATCGCCGGCTGGTCGCGCCGGACGTACGCGATCTACCTGGTGCACCTCGCCTGCCTGTACCCGCTGATGAACGTGCTCGTGCCGCGCGTGGGCCCGGAGATCGCCGTGCTCGCCGGGCTGGTCACGACGGCGGTCGTGGCCGATCTGCTGCACCGGTTCGTCGAGATGCCCGCCGAGCGGTTCCTGCGGTCGCGCCGCCGCCCGGCGCCCCGGGTGCCCACCGATCACGACGGCGAGCGCACGGTCACCCGCATATAGTCGCTTCTCGTGGGGATCGGAAACGTCGGGCTCGTGGTGCATCCGAGCAAGCCGGTGCAGGCGTCGGTGCGGACGATCGCCGACTACGCCAAGGGACACGGGCTGCGGATGGTCGTGCGCGAGTCGCAGGCCGCGCGCGTGCCCGACGTCGAAGCGGTGTCCGACGAGGAGTTCACCGCGCAGGTCGACGGCGTGATCAGCCTCGGCGGCGACGGCACGATGCTCGGCGCGATGCGGCTCGTCGTCGCGCGGCCGGTGCCGGTGCTCGGCATCAACCACGGCAATCTCGGTTTCCTCGTCGAGGTCCAGCCGTCCCACCTCGAGGACGCGCTCGACCAGCTGCTGCGCGAGGATTTCACCATCGAGCCGCACAGCTGCCTCGTCACCGCGGAGCCGGGCAACGCGGCGTTCAACGACATCGTGCTGTCCCGCCTCGGCCGCGGCGCGGTGTCGGTGGACCTGACCGTCAACGGCCAGCAGTTCGGGTATTACAAGTGCGACGCGCTGGTGGTCGCGACGCCGACCGGTTCGACGGCCTACAACTACGCGGCCGGCGGCCCCGTCATCTCCCCGTCCGCGCCCGCGATGGTGGTCACCCCGGTCGCGCCGATGGCCGGTGTCTCCCGGCCCGTCGTGCTGGGGCCGAACGACGAGGTCCGGCTGCACGTCGCCGAGGACAGCGCGGCCGTCGGGCTCGAGCTGGACGGCACCGAGGCGGGCCGGCTCGCTCCCGACGGGGTGCTCACGGCGTATCTGCGGCCGGACGCGGGCAAGGTCGTCCGCCTTTCCGCCGGCAAGCATGCCAGCCGGAGCAGGGTCAAGTTGAGCCTGCTCGATCTGCCGCTGCGCCCTGACCAGCTACTCGAGCTGATTCCGGAGCAGTTGCGCCAGCGCGCACCATTTGAGTGACTGCCATGGCGCCGGACAGGAGTTCTCTTTACTGTCAGCGGGCATGGTGGCACATCAGCCTTATCAACCGTTCGGACTCAGGACCACCGACGGCATCGGTGAAACCGTGCGCAGGGTCACCGGCCGGTGGTGGCTGGTCACCCTGTTCGGGGTCGCGACCGCGGTGCTCGGCATCCTGCTGCTCGTCAACCTCGCGACAGCGGTCGGCGTGCTGGCCGTGCTGGTCGCGATCGCGCTGATCGTGGACGGCGTCAACGAGCTGGTCACCGCCGACCGGCAGCGCACCCGCTGGGCCGCGTACGTGCTCGGCGTCGTGTGGATCGCGGTCGGTGTGATCGCACTGGTCTGGCCGGGAATCACGCTGCTGGCGCTGGCCGCGCTCGTCGGCATCGGCCTGATCGTCGGCGGGTTCATGCAGGTCGCGATGTCCGTGTCGATGCGCGGCGACCTGCCGATGTGGGGGCTGTACCTCGCGCTCGGCATCATCACCGTGATCATCGGCGTGCTCGCGCTCGCCTGGCCCGGCATCACGATCCTGACGCTGGCCATCTGGCTCGGCATCAACCTGGTGTTCCGCGGGTTCGGCGCGATCTGGTTCAGCCTGATGCTCCGGCAGGTCGGGAAGGCCGCCACCACCACCTGACGGTTTTCACCGTGGTGTCCTGGCCAGCACCACCCAGCTGTGCCCGGGCACCGGGCTGCCCGGCAGCTCCTGCGACGACGGCGTGCCGATCACCGAGAAACCGTTGAAGTCCAACGAAAAGCGGTACGGCTCGTCGCCGGTGTTCAGCAGCGTCAGCACCTCGCCCTCCGGCGCCCGCGCGCGCAGCGCGATCGCCCGGTTCGTCAGGTGCTCGACCGAGGTCTGCGCCCGCACGAGCCACGGATGCCGCCGCCGCATCCCCATCAGCCGCTGGTGCAGCCGGTAGGTCGGCCAGCCGTGCGGCGCCAGCTCCGCGGGATCGCGCGGGAACGCCGGGCGGATGGCGTCGTCCCCGCCTTCGCGTTCCTCCTTCAGGCCGCGGAACGCCTGCTCGTCGCCGTAGTAGATGCTCGGGATGCCGCGGAGGGTCGCGAGCAGCGCCAGCGCGTGCCCGAAGTGCCGCTCGTCGGTCAGCCGCGTCGCCAGCCGCGTCACGTCGTGGTTGCCGATGAACGTCTGCGGCACAAAGGTTTCCAGCAACCCGGCGTGCCGTTTCAGCGCCCACGCCAGCTCGAAGAAGTTGCCGTCGTTGAGCGAGCTCCAGATCGCCTTCCACAGCTCGTACTGGGTGACCGAATCCAGCCCGCCGCGTTCCGCGTAGGCGGCGTAGTCGCCGTGCAGGATCTCGCCGAGGAACCAGGACTCCGGATGCCGCTGCCGCACCGCGGGCAGCACCTTCCGCCAGAACTCGGGCGGCACGGCGTACGCCGCGTCCAGCCGCCAGCCGGCGACGCCCCGGTCGAGCCAGTGGTTCAGCACGCCGGTCACGTATTCGGCGACCGCGGGATGGCCGTGGTCGAGCGCGACCAGATGCTGGTGCCCTTCGAACACCTCGAAACCGCCGTCCGGTCCGCGCCGCAACCACTCGCGGTGCACGAACTTCCGGCTGACGTGGTTGAAAACCCCGTCGAGCACGATCCGCAGCCCCCGCTCGTGCGCCGCCGAGAGCAGCCGGTCGAAATCCTCGTCCTCGCCCAGCCGCGGGTCGATGCGGTAGTGGTCGATCGTGTCGTAACCGTGGGTCTCGGCGAGGAACACCGGACCGAGCAGCAGCGCGGAACAGCCGAGTTCCACCGCATAGTCCAGCCAATCGACCAGCCGGCGTAACCGGTGGTCACCGGGCGCGTCCGAAAGCGCCCGTGGCGCACCGGTGAAGCCCAATGGGTAGACCTGCCAGAAGATCGCGTGCTCGGCCCAGCGGACCATCCGTGCTCCTTGTCTCATGCCCAGCGGTAGCGCGGCCCGGGCGGGACCGCGATGCTTTACGGGTGCATCAGGACCTCGTCGACCTCACCGCCCTCGCCGACGCCTACGGAGTCGCCACCCGGTACGAAAACGCCGAACAGCGCGAGGTCGTCGTCGACGCCGATGTCGTGGTCGCCGTGCTCGCTCAGTTCGGGGTGGACGCCTCGACGCCCGAGGCGATCCGGCGCGAACTCGACGCCGTCCGTGAGACCCGCGAACGTACTCTCCTGCCCCCGACCCTGGTGCTCCGGGAGGGCACCGGGTACGAAACCGGCGAGGCGGTGGTGCACCTGGAAGACGGTACGCAGCGCGAGATCGAACGGTTCATTCCGAATGATCTGCCGCTGGGCTGGCACCGGGTGGTGACCGCGGATCAAGACGTCACGCTTGCCGTCGTGCCGGCGCGGTTGCCCGAGGTGCCGCCGGCGTGGGGCTGGATGGTGCAGCTGTACGCGCTGCGTTCGGCCGAGTCGTGGGGTGCCGGGGATTACGGGGACCTCGCGGTGATGGCGCGGCGGTCCGCCCACGAGTTGGGTGCCGGGGTGCTGCTGGTGAACCCGGTGCAGGCGATCAGCCCGACGCATCCGGTCGAGCGCTCGCCGTACTCCCCGTCGAGCCGCCGGTTCGCGAACCCGCTCTACCTGCGGGTCACGGCGACGAAAGCGTTTGCCGAAGCCGACGAGGCGACGCGTGACCGCATCCGCGCGCTCAAACCCGACTCCCCCGGCCTGATCGACTACGACGCGGTGTGGACCGCGAAACTGGCCGCGCTGGAACTGTTGTGGCCGCGGGAAATCCCGGATCTCGACCCGGCACTCGAAGGTTTCGCCACGTTCAGCGCGCTCGCCGAGCAGCACGGGTCGGACTGGCGTGACTGGCCCGAACCCCTGCGCGACCCGGAAAGCCCCGAGGTCGCGAAGGCGGGCAAGGAGCTGGCGGACCGCATCGCGTTCCACGGCTGGTTGCAGCACCTGTGCCGCGAACAGCTCGACGCCGCCCGGAAAGCGGCCGGCGACATGCCGGTCGGCATCGTGCACGACCTGCCGGTCGGCGTGCACCCCGGCGGCGCCGACACCTGGGCGCTCGGCGACACGTTCGCGCCCCGGGTCCGGGTCGGCGCTCCGCCGGACGCGTTCAGCCAGCAGGGTCAGGATTGGAACCTGCCGCCGTGGCGGCCCGACCGGCTCGCCGAACTGGGCTACGCGCCGTTCCGGGACGTGCTGCGCGGCGTGCTGCAGTACGCCGACGGCGTCCGGATCGACCACGTCGCGGGCTTGTGGCGGCTCTGGTGGATCCCACCGGGTGAACCGCCGTCGCGCGGCACCTACGTGCACTACGACGCCGAAGCCATGATGGGCGTGCTGGCGCTGGAAGCGCACCGGGCCGGCGCGGTCGTGGTCGGCGAGGACCTGGGCACGGTCGAACCCGAGGTCACCGAGACCTTGCACGAGCGCGGCGTGCTCAGCTCGGCGGTGCTGTGGTTCCAGCGCGACTACGACACCCCGGGGCACCCGTTCGTGCCGCCGGCCGCCTGGGATCCTGAGTCCATGGCGAGCATCACCACGCACGACCTGCCGACGGTGGCGGGCTGGCTCGACGGTGAGCACGTCCGGGTCCGCGCCGAGCTGGGCCTGCTCGACGGACCGCCGGAACGCGAATACGCCTCGGCAAGGGCCGAACGCGAGGCACTCACCGATTTCCTTGACCAGCAAGGAATTCCCCACGACGACATGGTGTCCGCACTGCACACGCTGCTCGCCTCCGCCGCGTCCCGTCTGCTGCTCACCGCGCCCGCGGACGTCGTCGGCGAGCGCCGCCAGCCGAACCTGCCGGGGACGGTCGGCGAGTACCCGAACTGGCGGATACCCTTGCCCGTCACCGTCGACGAGTTCTTCACCGATGAGCGCGTCCGCCGCCTGATCACGACCCTGCGGGCGGCTCGCCCACTGCACGACTGAGGAGAAGCACGTTGCCTCCCTGGCCCGGAACGCCCTATCCGCTCGGCGCCACCTACGACGGTGTCGGGACCAACTTCTCGCTGTTCTCCGAGTGCGCGGACCGCGTGGAGCTCTGCCTGATCGACGAGGAAGGCAAGGAGGAGCGCGTCGTCCTGCCCGAGGTCGACGGGTTCGTGCACCACGGGTACCTCCCCGGCGTCGGCGCCGGGCAACGCTACGGCTACCGCGTGTACGGGCCGTACGAACCCGAAAAAGGGCACCGCTGCAACCCGAACAAGCTGCTGATCGACCCGTACGCCAAGGCGATCGCGGGCAACGTCGACTGGGACGAGTCGCTGTTCAGCTACCACTTCACCGCTCCCGATGAGCGCAACGACCTGGATTCGGCCGGGCACGTCCCGCATTCGCTGGTGGTCAGCCCGTTCTTCGACTGGGCCGACGACCGGCCGCCGCGCACGCCGTACAACGAATCGGTCATCTACGAGGCCCACGTGCGCGGCCTGACGATGAACCATCCCGCGGTGCCGCCGCGGCTTCGCGGCACATACGCGGGGCTGGCGCATCCGGCCGTGCTGGAGCATCTCAAGCAGCTCGGGGTGACCGCGATCGAGCTGATGCCGGTGCACCAGTCGATCACCGACCACGGACTGGCCGAGAAGGGCCTGCGCAACTACTGGGGCTACAACACGATCGGGTTCTTCGCGCCGCACGTCGGCTACGCGGCGATGTCCGAACAGGCCGGGCAGGTGCAGGAGTTCAAGGGCATGGTCCGCGCCCTGCACGAGGCCGATATCGAGGTCATCCTCGACGTCGTCTACAACCACACCGCCGAGGGCAACCACCTCGGCCCGACGCTGTCCATGCGCGGTATCGACAACGACGCCTACTACCGGCTGGTCGACGACGATGCGCGGTACTACATGGACTACACGGGCACCGGGAACTCGCTCAACGTGCGCAACCCGCACACGCTGCAGCTGATCATGGACTCGCTGCGGTACTGGGTCACCGAGATGCACGTCGACGGTTTCCGCTTCGACCTCGCCGCGACTCTGGCCCGCGAGTTCTACGACGTGGACAAGCTGTCCACGTTCTTCGATCTGGTGCAGCAGGACCCGACGGTGAGCCGGGTCAAGCTGATCGCCGAGCCGTGGGACGTCGGCCCCGGCGGCTACCAGGTCGGCAACTTCCCTCCACTGTGGACAGAGTGGAACGGGAAGTTCCGTGACACGGTAAGGGACTTCTGGCGCGGCGAGTCCGCGACGCTGGGCGAGTTCGCGTCCCGGATCGCCGGTTCGTCTGACCTGTACCAGGACGACGGCCGGCGCCCGTTCGCGTCGATCAACTTCGTCACCGCGCACGACGGGTTCACGCTGCAGGACCTGGTGTCCTACAACGGAAAGCACAACGAGGCCAACGGCGAGGACGGCCGCGACGGCGCCGACGACAACCGCTCGTGGAACTGCGGGGTCGAGGGCCCGGCCGACGATCCCGAGGTGCTGGCGCTGCGCGAGCGGCAGCGGCGCAACCTGCTCGCGACGCTGCTGCTGGCCCAGGGCGTGCCGATGCTCCTGCACGGTGACGAGATGGGCCGGACGCAGCAGGGCAACAACAACGCCTACTGCCAGGACAACGAGATCTCGTGGGTCGACTGGCAGCTGGTCGACGAGAACCCGCACCGGGTCGATTTCGTCGGCAGGCTCGCGGAGTTCCGCCGGCGGCACTCGGTGTTCCGGCGGCGCCGGTTCTTCCAGGGCAAGCCGATCCGCAAGAGCGACGAGGTCGCCGACATCGCCTGGTTCACGCCGTCCGGCAGTGAGATGAAGGAGCAGAACTGGGACGACGGGTTCGGCAAGTCCGTCGTCGTGTTCCTCAACGGGGACGGCATTCCCGACCTGGACCTGCGCGGCATGCCGGTGAAGGACGACTCGTTCCTGATGGCGTTCAACGCGCATTACGAGGACATCGAGCTGACCATTCCGGACGGCGAGTACGGCGCCGAATGGGCGATCATGATCGACACGGCGACGGGCGAGATCATCGAGGAGCCCGGGGAGCCGGATGTCGCGGCGGGCGGCAAGGTCACGCTGGCGGCCCGCTCGCTGATGGTGTTGCAGCGCGTGGGCGGTGCGGGCAAGGGATGAGCGCGCCCAGCTCGACCTACCGGGTGCAGCTGCGCCCCGAGTTCACATTCGCCGACGCGCTGGGCCAGGTCGAGTACCTGCACGAGCTGGGCGTGGGAGCGCTGTACGCGTCGCCGGTGCTGGACGCGACGCCCGGTTCGACGCACGGGTACGACGTGGTCGATCCCACGCGTGCGCGGCCGGAACTGGGCGGCGAGGACGGGCGGAAAGCGCTTTCCCGGAAGCTGCGGGAGGCGGGGCTCGGGTTCGTCGTGGACATCGTGCCCAACCACATGGCGGTGCCGAACCCGTGGTGGCAGGACGTTCTGCGGTACGGGCCGGCGTCGGAGTACGCGTCGTACTTCGACATCGACTGGAGCCGCGGCCGCATCCTGTTGCCGTTCCTCGGTGATGACAGCGACGAGCTGACGATCGAGGGCGACGAGCTGGTCTACTACGACCACCGGTTCCCGATCGCGCCCGGCACCGAAGGCGGCACGCCGCGAGAGGTGCACGCGCGCCAGCACTACGAGCTGGTGGGCTGGCGCCGCGGCAACGCCGAGCTGAACTACCGGCGGTTCTTCGACATCACCACGCTCGCCGCGGTGCGGGTCGAGCTGCCCGAGGTTTTCCAGGCGACGCACGGCGAAGTGCTGCGCTGGGTCGCCGCGGGCGAGGTGACCGGTCTGCGGGTCGACCATCCCGACGGTCTCGCCGATCCGGGCGGGTACATGCGCGCCGTGCGTGCGGCCGCGCCGAACGCGTGGCTGGTGGTGGAGAAGATCCTGCATCCGGGCGAGGATCTGCCGCAGAGCTGGCCAGTGGACGGCACGACCGGGTACGACGCGTTGCGCGAGATCACCGGGATCTTCGTCGATCCCTCGGCGGCGCCCCGGTTCTCGCTGCTGGCCGGTTCGCCGGACTACCACGCGCTCGAACAGGAGGCGCGGCGGCTGGTGACGGACACGATCCTGGTCGCGGAGATGCGGCGGATCGGGGCGCTCGTGCCCACCGGCGACGGGGCCGCCGCGGTCGCCGAACTGATGATCGCGTTCCCGGTGTACCGCTCGTACCTGCCCGAGGGCACGGCACACTGGGCGCTCGCGGTCGAAAAGGCCCGCGAGCGGCGGCCGGATCTGGCGTCCACTGTGGACTTGATCGACCGGCTGGTGCGAGCCGAGCCGCACGGCGAGCTGGCCACCCGGATCCAGCAGACCTCGGGCATGGTGGTCGCGAAGGGCACCGAGGACACGGCGTTCTACCGGTACACCCGGTTCGCGGCGCTCAACGAGGTCGGCGGTTCGCCCGACCGCTTCGGCTCTTCCGTCGCCGAGTTCCACGAACTGGCCGCCGCCCGCGAGGCCGGGCATCCGGCGACGATGACGACACTGACCACCCACGACACCAAGCGTTCCGAGGACGCACGGGCCCGGCTGGCCGTACTGTCGGAGCTGCCGGACGAGTTCGCGGACGCGGTCGAGCGCTGGACACAGAAGTACGGCATCGACGAGCCGGCGCTCAACCTGCTGGCGTGGCAGACGCTCGTCGGCGCCTGGCCGATCACGGCCGAGCGGCTGCGCGAGTATCTCGGGAAAGCTGCCAAGGAAGCCAAGATCCGCACGACGTGGACGGATCACGACGAGGCGTTCGAGGCGGAAATCGCGGCGTGGCCCGAAAAGGTACTCGGCGATCCGGATGTCGCGGCGTTCGCCGAGCGGATCAAGGGCCCCGGCTGGTCGAACTCGTTGGGGCAGAAGCTGATCCAGCTGACCGCGCCCGGCGTGCCCGATGTGTACCAGGGCACCGAGCTGTGGGATCTGTCCCTTGTGGACCCGGACAACCGCCGTCCCGTCGACTACGACGCGCGGCGCGAACTGCTGAGGCGGATCATCGCCGGCGAGCTGCCCGAGATCGACGACACCGGCGCGGCGAAGCTTCTCGTCGTGCACAAGGCGCTCATGCTGCGACGCGAGCGGCCGGAGCTTTTCCATGGCTACCAACGACTTCAGGCCGAAGGACCGGCGGCGGAGCACGCGGTCGCCTTCGAGCGGACGGGGCTGGTGGCGGTCGCGACCCGGCTCCCGGTGGGCCTCGCCGCAGCCGGTGGCTGGCGCGACACCGCGCTACCGCTGCCGCCGGGTTCCTGGACCGACGTGCTGACCGGCGTGACCGCGGTGCCGCACCTGTCGGCGCTGCTGGCTCGATACCCCGTGGCCTTGCTGGTGCGCGCATGAGCTTCCGCGTGTGGGCCCCGCATCAGGCCCGCGTCCGCGTCCGGGCCGATGGTGTGGACCACGAGATGACCCGGCGCGGCGAGTGGTGGCACTCGGACGCCACCGGCACGGACTACGCGTTCCTGTTGGGCGACGACGAAAAGCCGCTGCCCGATCCGCGTTCGCAGTGGCAGCCCAAGGGCGTGCACGAGCCCTCGCGCGTGTACGACCACAGCGCGTTCGAGTGGTCGGACCAATCGTGGACGGGCCGCGCCCTGCCCGGTGGTGTGGTGTACGAGCTGCACATCGGCACGTTCACCGAGGGGGGCACCTTCGACTCGGCGATCGAAAAACTGGACTATCTGGCCGATCTCGGTGTCACGTTCGTCGAGGTGATGCCGGTCAACTCGTTCGACGGCACCACGGGCTGGGGCTACGACGGGGTTCTGTGGGGCGCGGTGCACGAGCCCTATGGCGGTCCGGACGGGTTCAAGCGTTTCGTCGACGCCTGTCACCGGCGGGGTTTGGCCGTGGTGCTGGACGTCGTCTACAACCACCTCGGCCCGTCGGGCGCGTACCTCGACCGGTTCGGCCCGTACTTCGCCGGGCAGAACGACTGGGGTCCGGGCCTCAATCTCGACGGCGAGGGATCCGACGAGGTCCGGCGCTACGTGATCGACAACGCGCTGGGCTGGCTGCGGGACTTCCACGTCGACGCGTTGCGGTTGGACGCGGTGCACGCCCTGTCCGACCGTCGGGCCACGCATCTGCTGGAGGAGCTCGCGCTCGACGTGGAAGCGCTTTCCGCCGCGGTGCGACGGCCGTTGACGCTGATCGCCGAGTCGGACCTGAACGACCCCAAGCTCGTCACAGCGCGGGAAGCGCACGGCTACGGCCTGAATGCGCAGTGGTCCGACGACCTGCACCACGCGCTGCACGTGGCGCTGTCGGGCGAAACGAGCGGCTACTACACGGACTTCGCCGCGCCCGGCGCGCTCGCCCGGACGCTGCGCGAAGTCTTCTTCCACGCCGGCACGTGGTCGTCGTTCCGGGGTCGCACACACGGGCGTCCGGTGGACACGCGAACCGTGCCGGGACACCGGTTTCTCGCGTACTTGCAGAACCACGACCAGATCGGCAACCGCGCGACCGGCGACCGGTTGTCCGCTTCGGTTTCGGCTGGCCGGCTCGCCTGCGGCGCCGCGATCGTGTTCTGCTCGCCGTACACGCCGATGATCTTCATGGGCGAGGAGTGGGCGGCGAGCACGCCGTGGCAGTTCTTCGCGTCCTTCCCGGATCCGGAGCTCGCCGAGGCCGTCCGCACGGGCCGCCGCCGGGAGTTCGCCCGGCACGGCTGGGGCGAGGCGGACGTCCCGGACCCCATCGACCCGGCGACGGTCGAACGCTCGCGCCTGCGCTGGCCGGAGATTTCCGAGCCAGGGCACCGGGAAATGCTGGCGCTGCACCGGTCCCTGATCGCACTGCGGCGAGACCGGCCCGAGTTGACGGACCCGCGCCTGGACCACTTCGACGTGCACGCCGAGGGTTCATTGCTCGTCCTGCACCGAGGTGCCCTCCGACTGGCGGTCAACCTCGGCCCCGACGCCGCCACCGTTCCCCTCGGCGGCGACGTCCTCCTCTCCTGGGGCGACGCCTCGGTGGCAGGCGGCATGGCGACCCTGCCACCGGAGACGTTCGTCTTACTGGATTCCTGACCGGCGCCCGGTTCAGAGCCGGATGTATTCCGGGATATTCGGGAACTTGCCGGTGATCTCGTAGTCGCCGACGAACGCGTTCTTCATGTCGATCGCCTCGTGGGTGGCGAACGTCCTGGCGTTGCGCCAGAACCGGTCGAGCCGGTACCGGTTGGCGGTGCTGCGGGCGCCGGTCAGATCGAAGATCCGCGTCGACACGTCCAGGCTGGCCCGGGTGCTCATGACGTTCGCCTGGACGCCGCGCGCACTCGCCTCCTCCGGGGTGCCCGCCGTCGCCTCGATTTCCGCGGCCACGCTCAGCAGCAGCGCCCGCGCCGCGGCCAGTTCGCCGGACATCTCACCCAGCTGACGGTGCATCAGCGGGTCCTCCTGCGCGGAGGCATAGCGCGGCATGGTGGCCCGGTTGACCGTCCGCAGGTACTCGATCGCCGCGTCGAACGCGCCCTCTCCAATACCCTGCAGCAACGTCCCGTTGGCCAGCATGACGGCACCCACGAAATACGGATCCACCGCGGGCGGGGCGCAGTGCCAGCCGTCGGGCACGAACACGTCGTCGTAGGTGATGGTCTGGCTGTCGGTTCCGCGCTGGCCCATGTTGTCCCAGTCGTGGGCGAGTCGCAGCTTCGGATCGTCCAGGCGGACCAGCGCGAAGTGCGGGGTCGCGGTGGCCAGGTCCTCGTCGGGGCCGAGCAGGGCGAGCCGGACGACCAGCAGGTCGCGCCCGCCACCACCGCTGTTGGTGTTGAACGTCTTGGTGCCGCTGACGACGATCCCGCCGGGCGCCACCCGTCCGGTCACCCGGCCGGTGCCACCGGACTCGGAGACCGAGGAGACCAGCCGCCGCCCCTCCTGGATCATTTCGCCGGCCAGCTGCTGCTTGGTCGCGTCCGGCAGATCGGTGACGAACAGCTGGCGCGCGACGAGGAAGTTCGCGCCGCTGCACTGCCCGGTGGAGCCGTCGGCGGCGGAGATCTCCACCAGGGCCTCCGACACGTCGCGCAGACCGCCCCACATGCCTCCCTGCCACAGGCCACCGAACTCGACCGGCACGTTGAGCCGGTTCACGCCCACTTCACCGAGCAGCCGCATGTTCTGCGCCACGTCGGTCCCGTCGGTGTCGCTGCGGACGCCGTTCTCACTCATTTCGGGACGCAGCGCCCGCAACCGTGCCAAAATCTCCGCGGGACTCGATGCCAGATCGGTGTTCTCAAGCGTAGTCATCCGTTTTCCCAGTCATTCCGCAAATGGTGGCGCTTTCACCGAAAACGCTAGCAGCGGGAGCGGACCATTCCGGTCGATCGGGAAGAACCGAGAAGCGCCGGTGCAAGGATTTCTCGCATCCGGCCGTCAGCCCAGGCTGACGCCGAGCATCGCCATCGGTTCCGGTGCGGGCAACGGCGCGGTGCGGGCGGAGAACGACTGCATGAGGTACGCCACCAGCCGGCGCGCGGCGGCGGGCGAGGTCGCGCCCAGGCTGTCCGTCACCTGGATCAGCAAGATCAGGTCGCTGGGCGAGAAGTCGGCCCGCAGGTCCCCGGACTCCTGAGCGCGGCGTGCCAGCTCACTGATGTTGCGCAGGATCCGCGCCCGCCCGTCGGTCATCCCGCCGGCGTCCGGGAACTCCGCCGCGAACACCTTCGTGAAACCCCAGCTGCCGGCCTCGGTCTGCGACCCCACGGCATGATCCAGCGCGGTCCGCAGGCCCCGCCACGCGTCGAGATCGGCGAGCGCGTCCTCGGTCAGCCGGACGCAGCGCGCCAGCTCCGCTTCGAAGGCCGCCGTGAAAAGCGCCTCCCGGGTGGGGAAATGCCGGTACAACGTGGCCATGCCGACCCCGGCGCGATGGGCGACCGCGCGCATCGTGGTCTCGACCCCATCGGCCGCATACAACTCCCGCGCCGCGTCCAGGATGCGGGTGCGGTTCTGCGTCGCGTCGGTCCGCACGTGACTCGTCTCCAGTTCTTCCGGTTCTTGCTCCAGGGTAGCCACTCAGGCCCCGCCGGGAGCCGGACGACGTAGCTGACCTGGGCGTGTGCGGAATGTCGTACCGGACTGGGAAGATCGGAAGATGGCCACCCGACCGTCAGCCGCCACGCCCGTCCTCGCCGGGCGCCCCTTCCCGCTGGGCGCGCACCCCGAGGGGGGCGGCGTCCGCTTCGCCGTCACCTCCGGCGTCGCCGAAGGCGTCGAGGTGTGCCTCATCGCCGAGGACGGCAGCGAGCGGCGCGTCGAGCTGACCGAGCGCACGTTCGGCGTCTGGCACGGCCTGGTCCCCGGCGTCACCTCCGGCCAGCGCTACGGCTACCGCGTGCACGGCCCGTACGCCCCGCAGCGGGGCCTGCGGTGCAACCCGGCCAAGCTGCTCGTCGACCCGTACGCCACGCACATCAGCGGCACGCTGACCGACCTCGACGCGGCGCTCGGCTACGTCGGCGACCCGATGCACGGCAAACCGTCCAAAGTGGACTCGCTGGGCAGCGTCCCGCTGTCGGTCGTCGGCTCACACGGCGGGCCCGACACCGGAGCCAAGCCCGAGGTGCCGTTCGAGGAGACGGTGATCTACGAGCTGCACGTCAAGGGGTTCACGCAGCAGCATCCGTTCCTCCCCGAGCACCTGCGCGGCACGTACCTCGGACTGGCGCACCCGGTGGTCGTCGAGCATCTGCTGCGGCTCGGGG
Source organism: Amycolatopsis sp. GM8 (assembly GCF_021653975.1). Lineage (GTDB taxonomy): Bacteria > Actinomycetota > Actinomycetes > Mycobacteriales > Pseudonocardiaceae > Amycolatopsis_E. Next base: position 257,225 of record NZ_JAJKFK010000007.1, read on the forward strand.
TCACGGCGGTCGAGTTGCTGCCGGTGCACTGGTTCACCGACGAGCCGTACCTCGTCCGCACCGGCCGCCGCAACTACTGGGGCTACTCGCCGCTCGGCTACTTCGCCCCGCACTCGGGGTACGCGAGTGAGCCGGGCCGCGAGGTCGAGGAGTTCCGCACGATGGTCGCCGCGTTGCACGCGGTGAACATCGAGGTGATCATGGACGTGGTCTTCAACCACACCTGCGAGGGCGGCTTCGAGGGCCCGACGCTGAGCTTCCGCGGCCTCGACGCGCCCTCCTACTACCTGCACGGCCCGCGCGGCACCGGGTTCGACCTCACCGGCTGCGGCAACACCCTCGAGGCCGGCTCCCCCACCGTGATCCGGCTCGTCACCGACTCGCTGCGCTACTGGGCGACCGAGATGGGCGTCGACGGCTTCCGCTTCGACCTCGCCAGCACCCTCGGCCGCCCGCACGGCGGCGCCTTCGACCGCGACTCCGCGATGCTCACCGCGATCACCACCGACCCGGTGCTGTCCCGCTGCAAGCTGATCGCCGAGCCGTGGGACGTCACCGGCGAGGGCTACCGCGTCGGCGACTTCGGCGCGCAGTGGGCCGAGTGGAACGGCCGCTACCGCGACACCGTGCGCGACTTCTGGCGCGGCTCGGTCCGGGTCGACGACCTCGCCTTCCGGCTGTCGGGCTCGTCGGACCTCTACGACCACAACCTGCGCCGCCCGTGGCAGTCGGTCAACTTCATCACCGCGCACGACGGGTTCACGCTGCGGGATCTGGTGTCCTACAACGAGAAACACAACGAGGCCAACGGCGAGGACAACCGCGACGGCGGCAACGACAACCGCTCCTGGAACCACGGCGCCGAGGGCCCGACCGACGATCCGGAGATCAACGCGCTGCGCGGCCGCCAGGCCCGCAACCTGCTCGCGACCCTCCTGCTGTCCACCGGCACGCCGATGATGACGGCGGGCGACGACCTGTGGCGCACCCAGCACGGCAACAACAACGCCTACTGCCTCGACCACGAGACGTCCTGGGTGGACTGGGCGGGCGGCCCCGAGGCCGAGTCGATGGTCGACTTCACCCGGCGGCTCGTGCATCTGCGCGCCGAGAGCCCCGCGCTGCGCCAGCCCGAGTTCTTCGAAGGACGCACCACGCCCACCGGCAAAGCGGATCTCGTCTGGCTGCGGCCCGACGCCGGCGAGATGACCGAAAAGGATTGGTTCGACAACGACCGCCGCACGCTCGGTATGTGGATCGACGGATCGAACAGCCAATCCCGCACCCGGGAGGGTGAATTGATCCCCGACCACTCGTGGTTGCTGTGGCTGCACGCCGGCGATGATCCGGTGGAGGTCACGTTGCCCGGCGAGGAGTTCGGCGAGTCGTTCGAGCCGATGCTCGACACCACCGCGCCCGACGGCAGCCCGGAAAAGTCCGAGCCACTCGAACCGGGCACCCGGCTCACCCTGTCGTCACATGCGTTGCTTCTGTTGCGCGCACCCCGCTGACGGGTGACACCTGCGTTACCAGTGTGCGGCGCCCCTGGACAGGAGTCGCCCGGCGGCAGAAAGTGACAACCGATAGGTTTGCGCTTGTCCGCGATCGGGTAGCGACTACCCGCCACGCTTTCTGCGCATGGCCGCGGCTTCCATACATACTCCTAGGAGAGGGGCGCTGCCGATGACAGGCCGGCTCGGCATCGACGACGTGACCCCGATGGTGAGCTGTGGCCAGTACCCGGCCAAAGCCGTCGTCGGTGAGCACGTTCCGGTTTCCGCGACGGTCTGGCGCGAGGGGCACGACGCCCTCGCCGCCACCGTCACCTGGCGCGGTCCCCACGACCGGGTCGCCCGCCGCACCAGGATGACCGAGATCGGCGAAGGTCTCGACCACTATCGCGCCGTGATCGTCCCGGACAGCGAAGGTATGTGGACCTTCCGGGTGGACGCCTGGAGCGACCCGTGGGCGACCTGGCGGCACCACGTGAAGGTCAAGGTCGCCGCCGGGCAGACCGCCGCCGAACTGGCCAACGACCTGGAGTTCGGCGCGCAGCTGCTGGACCGGGTGTCGCGCCGGCCGGACCGGCGCCGCGAGCGCGCGCTGCTGGCCAGCGCGGCCGCCGGGCTGCGCGACTCGGTGCGGCTGCTGCCGGAACGGATCGGGCCCGCGCTGTCCCACGACGTCGAGCACGTGATGCACGAGTACCCGGTGCGCGAGCTGGTCACCAAGGGCAAGCCGGTCCGGATCTGGGTGGACCGGGAGCGTGCCGCGTACGGCTCGTGGTACGAGTTCTTCCCGCGCTCGACCGGCGGCTGGGACGCCGACGGCAAGCCGGTGCACGGCACGTTCGCCACCGCGACCCGTGAGCTGGACCGGATCGCGCGGATGGGCTTCGACGTGGTCTACCTGCCGCCGATCCACCCCGTCGGCCGGGTGAACCGCAAGGGGCGCAACAACTCCGTCATCGCCGACGAGAGCGACGTCGGCTCGCCGTGGGCCATCGGCTCCGACGAGGGCGGGCACGACGCGGTGCACCCGGAGCTGGGCACGCTCGAGGATTTCGAGGCGTTCGTGGCCCGCGCCGAGGAGCTGGGCATGGAGGTCGCGCTCGATCTCGCGCTGCAAGCCGCGCCCGACCACCCGTGGGTGATGAAGAATCCCGAGTTCTTCACGACGCGGCCCGACGGCACGATCGCGTACGCCGAGAACCCGCCGAAGAAGTACCAGGACATCTACCCGATCAACTTCGACAACGACCCGCAGGGCATCTACAACGAAGTGCTCCGCGTCGTGCTGCACTGGGTCGAAGCTGGGGTGCGGATCTTCCGGGTGGACAACCCGCACACCAAGCCGCCGGACTTCTGGGCCTGGCTGATCTCCTCGGTCAAGGACGCGCATCCCGACGTGCTGTTCCTGTCCGAGGCGTTCACCCGCCCCGCCCGGCTGTGGGGCCTGGCGAAACTTGGTTTCACCCAGAGTTACACGTACTTCACCTGGCGGACCAGCAAGGACGAGCTTGTCGAGTTCGGCGTCGATCTCGTCGAGCACTGGGATGTCGGGCGCCCCAACCTGTTCGTGAACACGCCGGACATCCTGCACGAGTCGCTGCAGCGCGGCGGGCCGGGCATGTTCGCACTGCGGGCCGCGCTCGCCGCCACGATGTCCCCGACCTGGGGCGTGTACTCCGGCTACGAGCTGTACGAGTGCCAGCCCGTGCGCGACGGCAGCGAGGAGTACCTCAACTCGGAGAAGTACGAGCTGCGCCCGCGCGACTTCGCGGATGCGCTCGCCCAGGGCCGCTCGCTCGAACCGTGGATCACCAAGCTCAACGCAATCCGGCGGGCGCACCCGGCCCTGCAGCAGATGCGGACCATGCGCTTCCACCACGTCGACAACGGCGGGCTCATCGCTTACTCCAAACAGGACCCCGCGACCGGTGACACCGTCGTCGTCGTCGCGACCCTGAACCCCTACGGTGCTGAGGAAGGCACGCTCTGGCTCGACCTGCCCTCGCTCGGTTTCGGCTGGCACGACCGGCTGATCGCGCACGACGAGGTGACGGGCGAGACCTGGGACTGGGGACAGGCGAACTTCGTTCGGCTCGAACCGTGGCGGGCGGTAGCGCATGTGGTGAGCCTGCAACGCCGACTGGCCGACTGAAGACTACAAGAGCGAAGCAAGGCACCCCCGCGTCGGCGAGGCACGCGGGGGTGATCGGAACGTACCCGCATCTGGGTGGGACGAGGTGGAGCTGATGGATCAAGAACCCCGGCCCGACACGGCCCTCGGGCTGGAAGGTGTGCCGCACACGGGGGAAGCGATGACCCCCGAAGGCATCCTGGTCGAACCGCAGGCCGACGATTTCAAGTCGGCCGAACAGGCGCCGAGCAACCCGATGTGGTTCAAGGGCGCGGTGTTCTACGAAGTGCTGGTGCGCGCGTTCACCGACTCGAACGGCGACGGCACCGGTGATCTGCGCGGCCTGGCGAGCAAGCTCGACTATCTCGAGTGGCTCGGCGTGGACTGCCTGTGGCTGCCGCCGTTCTACGCCTCGCCGCTGCGCGACGGCGGGTACGACATTTCCGACTTCCGTGCGGTGCTCCCCGAGTTCGGCACCGTCGAGGACTTCGTCTACCTGCTCGACGAAGCGCACCGGCGCGGCATCCGGGTGATCACGGACCTGGTGCTCAACCACACCTCGGACCTGCACCCGTGGTTCCAGCAGTCGCGATCGGATCCCGACGGGCCCTACAGCGACTTCTACGTGTGGAGCGACGACGACTCCCGCTACGCCGACGCGCGCATCATCTTCGTCGACACCGAGACCTCGAACTGGACCTACGACCCGGTGCGCGGCCAGTTCTACTGGCACCGGTTCTTCACCCACCAGCCCGACCTGAACTACGAGAACCCGGCCGTGCAGGAGGCGATGATCGACGTCCTGCGCTTCTGGCTGGACCTCGGCATCGACGGGTTCCGCCTGGACGCCGTGCCGTACCTGTTCGAGCAGGAGGGCACCAACTGCGAGAACCTGCCGCGCACGCACGAGTTCCTGAAGAACTGCCGCAAGGTCGTCGACGACGAGTACCCGGGGCGGGTACTGCTGGCCGAGGCGAACCAGTGGCCCTCCGACGTGGTCGAGTACTTCGGCGACCCGGCGACCGGCGGCGACGAGTGCCACATGGCGTTCCACTTCCCGTTGATGCCGCGCATCTTCATGGCGGTCCGGCGGGAGTCGCGGTTCCCCATCTCCGAGATCCTGGCGCAGACCCCGAAGATCCCCGACAACAGCCAATGGGGCATATTCCTGCGCAACCACGACGAGCTGACGCTCGAGATGGTCAGCGACGAAGAGCGCGACTACATGTACGCCGAATACGCCAAGGATCCGCGGATGAAGGCCAACATCGGCATCCGCCGGCGGCTGGCCCCGCTGCTGGAGAACGACCGGAACCAGCTGGAGCTGTTCACCGCGATGCTGCTTTCGCTCCCGGGCTCGCCCGTCCTGTACTACGGTGACGAGATCGGTATGGGCGACAACATCTGGCTGGGAGATCGCGACGCGGTGCGGACACCGATGCAGTGGACGCCGGACCGCAACGCGGGTTTCTCGCAGTGCGATCCCGGCCGGATCTACCTGCCGGTGATCATGGACCCCGTCTACGGCTACCAGGCGCTGAACGTGGAGGCGCAGCGGGACAGCGCGTCGTCGCTGCTGAACTGGACGCGGCGGATGATCGAGGTGCGCAAGCAGCACCACGCGTTCGCCGAGGGCGAGTTCGTCGAGCTCGGCGGGTCGAACCCGAGTGTGCTTGCGTACAAGCGCACGTGGGTACGCCCCGACGGGGTGCTGGACGTGGTCCTCTGCGTCAACAACCTGTCCCGGTTCCCGCAGCCGGTCGAACTGAACCTGGCCGAGCACGAGGGCTGCACGCCGATGGAGCTGACCGGTGGCGTGCAGTTCCCGGACATCGGCGAGCTGCCGTACCTGCTCACGCTGCCCGGGCACGGGTTCTACTGGTTCCAGCTGCTGGACGAGGACGCGAAGGCTGGGAAAGGTGAACAGCGAGGTGACTGATGGTGAGCGATCCGGCTGAACTGATCGAGCCCCTGGTACGCGAACTGCCGGGCTGGCTGCCGGCGCAACGGTGGTTCGGCGGCAAGGACCGCCCGATCACCGGTGTGCGGCCGCTCGGCACGACGGTGCTACTGGAGGGTGATCCGCTGCTGATGCACCTGATCGTCGAGGTGCGTCAGGACGAGCGGAGCGCGCCGTATCAGTTGCTGATCGCGAGCAGAGCCCAGTTGCCCGAGTACCTCGGCTCGAGCTGGCTCGGCACCGAAAAAGGCCGGCCGTGCTACGAGGCGAGCGGGGACGCCGACGTGACCGGCCGGCTGCTCGACCTGATCGCCGAAGGCGCGCAGGTCGGATCGCTGCGGTTCTCGCGGGAGCCCGGTGTGGAGGTCCACGGCGGGCTTCGTGGGCGGCCGATCACGTCGGAGCAGAGCAACACCTCGATCGTCTACGGCAACCAGTACATCCTGAAGTTGTTCCGCAAGCTCTCCCCCGGCGAGAACCCGGATGTCCGGCTGCACAGGGCGTTGCAGGAGCAGGGATCCGACCACGTCGCGCCGCTGCTGGGCAGCATCACCGGCGAGCTGGGCGGCGAGCCGGCCACGGTCGGCATGCTGCAGCGGTTCATCACGGACGCCGTGGACGGCTGGGCCATGGCCACCACCAGCGTCCGCGATCTGATGGCGGATCCGGAGCTGCCGCCCGACCAGGTCGGCGGGGACTTCGCCGGCGAGTCGCAGCGGCTGGGCCAAGCCGTCGCGACCGTGCACAACGACCTGCGGCGCGCGCTCGGCGAGCAGCTCGCGGACGACGAGGAGCTGGGCCGCACGGTCAAGGCGATGAACGACCGGCTCGACTCGGTGCTGGAATCGGTTCCGGAGCTGCGCGAATACGCGCCGGGGCTCCGGGCCGCGTTCGAACGCGTACGGGAGACCGACGGTCCGGTGCCGATGCAGTTCATTCACGGTGACCTGCATCTGGGTCAAGTGCTCCGCACCGTGACCGGCTGGCTGCTGCTGGACTTCGAAGGTGAGCCGGCCGCGCCGGTGAGCGAACGGTCGGCGCTGCGCTCGCCGCTGCGGGATGTGGCGGGCATGCTGCGTTCGTTCGACTATGCGGCGCACCAGATGCTGGTCGGGCAGCCGGAGGATCCGCAGCTGACCGAGCGGGCCCTGGAATGGGCGCGGCGCAACCGTGCCGCGTTCTGCGACGGCTACGCGAAGAACGCCGACGACTCGATCGGCGATCCCCGCTCGCACGCTTCGTTGTTGCGGGCATTGGAACTGGACAAGGCGGTCTACGAGGTCGCCTACGAACACGCGAACCGGCCGGAATGGCTCGGCGTGCCGCTCGCGTCGATCGCCTACCTCACGCATGAGGTGGCCAGCAGCTCAGGAGGCGAATAACCCGTGACCGAACTGCCCGACGGCGCCCCGGCGCCCGCGGACATCGACCGGTTGCTGTCCGGGTCGCACCACGACCCACATTCGGTGCTGGGCGTGCACACGCTCGGCGATGCCGTCGTGGTGCGCGCACTGTTGCCGCATGCCCGCGCGGTGACGGTGGTGGCCGCGGACCACAAGTTCGAGCTGAGCCGGGTGGTGGACGGGCTGTTCTCCGGCACGGTGCCCGAGAATCCCGGTGACTACCGGCTCGAGGTCGACTACGGCGGGCAGGTCGCGGAGCTCGACGACCCGTACCGGTGGCTGCCGACGGTGGGCGAGCTGGACCGGCACCTGATCAGCGAGGGCCGGCACGAGCGGTTGTGGGATGTGCTCGGCGCGCATGTGCGCCGGTACGACACTGCGCATGGTGTGGTGCACGGGGTTTCGTTCGCGGTGTGGGCGCCGACGGCGCGCGGGGTGCGGGTGATCGGCGACTTCAACGGCTGGGACGGCCGGTCACACATGATGCGGTCGCTGGGTTCGTCGGGTGTGTGGGAACTGTTCATCCCGGGTATCGAGGCCGGAACCTGTTACAAGTTCCGGGTTCTCGGCGCGGACGGGCACTGGCACGAGAAGGCGGACCCGCTGGCGTTCGCGACGGAGAAGCCGCCGAAGACGGCGTCGGTGGTCACCGAGTCGTCGTATGAGTGGGCCGACGACGAGTGGCTCGCCGAGCGCGGGGCGACGAACTGGACGAACGCGCCGATGAGCGTCTACGAGGTGCATCTCGGTTCGTGGCGGCCGGGGCTGGGCTATCGCGAGCTGGCCGACGAGCTGGCGGATTACGTGCGGGAAACCGGTTTCACGCATGTGGAGTTGCTGCCGATCGCAGAGCACCCGTTCGGCGGTTCGTGGGGGTACCAGGTCACGTCGTACTACGCGCCGACGTCCCGGTTCGGTTCGCCGGACGATTTCCGGTATTTCGTCGATCGGTTGCACCAGCGCGGGATCGGAGTGCTGGTCGACTGGGTGCCGGCGCATTTTCCCAAGGACAGCTGGGCGCTGGCGCGGTTCGATGGCACGCCGTTGTACGAGCACGCGGACCCGCGGCGCGGTGAGCAGCCGGACTGGGGTACGTACGTGTTCGACTTCGGGCGCAACGAGGTGCGGAACTTCCTGGTGGCGAACGCGCTGTACTGGCTGGAGGAGTTCCACCTCGACGGGCTGCGGGTGGATGCCGTGGCGTCGATGCTGTACCTGGATTATTCGCGGCCGGCGGGCCAGTGGGTGCCGAACGAGTACGGCGGGCGGGAGAATCTCGACGCGGTGCGGTTCCTGCAGGAGCTGAACGCGACTGTCTACAAGCGACACCCGGGTGTGGTGATGGTGGCCGAGGAGTCGACGGCGTGGCCGGGTGTCTCGCGGCCGACGCATCTGGGTGGGCTCGGGTTCGGGTTCAAGTGGAACATGGGCTGGATGCACGACACGTTGCAGTATCTCGCGCATGAGCCGGTGCACCGGTCGTATCACCATAATGAGTTGACGTTTTCGCTGGTGTACGCCTGGACCGAGAACTTCGTGCTGCCGCTGTCGCATGACGAGGTGGTGCACGGCAAGGGTTCGCTGTGGGGCCGGATGCCGGGTGACGACTGGAACAAGGCCGCCGGCGTGCGGTCGCTGCTGGCGTTCATGTGGGCGCATCCGGGTAAGCAATTATTGTTCATGGGTGGGGAGTTCGGCCAGCGGCGGGAGTGGTCGGAGGAGCGGTCGCTGGATTGGTACCTGCTGGACCAGCCGCTGCACGCTGGGATACAGCGTCTGTTGTCGGATCTGAACGGCATCTACCGGGTGTCGCCGGCCCTGTTCAGCGCCGACAGCCGCCCAGAAGGTTTCCAGTGGATCGACGCGAACGACGCCAACGGGAACGTGATCAGCTTCCTGCGCCACGGTTCGGACGGCTCGAAACTGGCCTGTGTGGCCAATTTTGCCGGTACCCCGCACCGGGACTACCAGGTAGGCCTCCCCTTCGGCGGCCGCTGGCGCGAGGTCGTGAACACAGACGCCGAGGCCTATGGCGGTTCGGGCGTCGGCAACTACGGCCTGGTCGACGCGGATTCCGGCCCCTGGCACGGAATGCCCGCGTCGGCGGTCCTACAACTCCCCCCAGCCGGCGTGCTGTGGCTCACCCCGGAGTGACGCCGCGGTCACTGGCCCGGCCCTCGCCGGGCCGGTGCCGTGTGGCGTTCCCCAGGCCCGTAGCCCTGTGGTGCTCGCCCGGCCGGCGGCCGTGTGGTGCTCACCAGGCCGATGACCGCATGGCGCCTCGCCCGCCGGGGCGCCTGGCTGCCTGATCGGGACGCTTATCTGTGTGCCCTTTGACTCCGCCCGTGTTTGCCAGTCTGGCCTTTGCCAGTCCGGGGCTTGCCAGTCTGGCCATTGACTCCGCCTGGTGCTTGCGCGAGGGCACTTGCCCACGTGGCGGTTACCACCTGGTCCCTGCCCTCGTGACGTTTGCCAGTCCCGTACTAGTCAGCCGGTTGCTCCCCCGGGCTCGCCGCGTGATGCTTGCCAGTCCGGTGCTCGTCCGCCAGGCAATTGCCACTTGGCGCTCGCCCGCCCGGCATTTGGCCACGTATTGCTCGTCCGTCAAGTGTTGATCGCTGGGTGCTTACCCGCGGCGGGACTAGGCTCCGCCTGCGCCCGCTGCGGGCGCGTGCCGGCCTGCTCCTTGCGCGCCGAGTGGCCGCCGCCACCCGTACGTGGAGCGCCCGCGGTTGCTTGCGCGGGCAGGTGCACCTACGCGGAGTGTGCTCGTTGGCCTGATCCGGGTTCGCCGAGCCTTGGCCGCGGCTCAGGAGCTGGTGCAGCTGACATCCGGCTTCGCAGGGCCGTCGCCTGAGGTGGTCGCGACGAAACCGAAGCTCGTTGTGCTGTTGGCGGCGAGCACGGCGTTGTAACCGGCGTTCGTGACGGTCACGGTCGAACCGTCGCGGGCGAGCGTGCCGTTCCACAGGTTGTTGATGGCATGGCCATCGGGCAGCTGCCAGCTGACGGTCCACCCTGTGAGACCACGACCGGCACCATCGCGGACCGTCACCTCGACCTGGTACCCGTTCGGCCAGGAGTTCGTGACCCGGTAGTCCGCGGTGCAGTCCGGCACCGGTGTCGGACTGCTACTGGGCGGAGCCGAGGTCGACAAAGCGACCGATGGTCCGGGCCCCGCGGCGGTCGTGGTGTCGGTGTTGTTGATCAGGCTTCCGATCAGCACGCCGACCGCGACCAAAGCCGCCCCGCTGACCCCGGCGACAACCACGCGCCGCGAAGGCTTGCGGCGGCCGGGCAACAACAGTGTCGGCTCCCGTGGCGGCGGCGCGGGTTTTCCCGCCGCCACTGCCGTCAGCGCATCGTGGACCTCGTCCATCATCGGCCGCGCGGCCGGGTCCGGCCGCAACGTCCGGACCAGCACACTCGTGAGCGCACCAGCCTGCTGCGGCGGCCTGACCACGCCTCGCGCAACTTTTTGCAGCAGCGCGAACGGATTCTCGTCGCGCTCGAACGGCGGCGCGCCCTCGACGGCGGCGTACATGGTCGCCCCCAACGAGAAGACATCCGACGCGAACACGGCGTCCGCCCCGCCTGCAACCTCCGGTGCGAGGAACGCCGGAGTTCCGGCGATGAACCCGCGGTCGGTCACGGTGCCTTCGCCCAGCGCGCGGGAAATGCCGAAATCGGCCAGTTTCGCCGTGCCATCGGCCGTGATGAGCACATTGCCCGGCGTCACATCGCGATGCACGATCCCCTCGACATGTGCGGCCACGAGCGCCGACGCCACCTGCCGACCGATATCCGCCACGTACTGCGGCGGCAGCGGCCCGCGTTCGGCGATGAGCGCGGCAAGGCTCTTCGACGGCAGGAATTCCATGACCAGGCACGGTTTCCCGTCGTGCTCGACCACGTCGTGCACGGTGATGGCGTGCGGATGCCGCAACCGGGCGGCCAGCCGCCCTTCGCGCACCGCACGGCGGACTGCCTGCTGCGCGGCCTCGTCGTCCGCGGCGTCGTCGAGCACCAGCGCCTTGATCGCGATGGTCCGGTCCAGGCGTTCGTCCCGCGCCTGCCACACCACGCCCATCGACCCGCGGCCAATGCGGGACACCAGCCGGTACCGTCCTGCGATCAGCTCGCCTTCGCCGGTCACGTCTCCTCCGGTGCCGAGGTCCTGAAGCGCCCATTGTAGGTACCGGGGGTTCAGCAAACGTGAGCTTGTGTCAGACCTCTTCGCTAACCTCCTCTTCGCTTTCGTCACCGACAAACGGGGGTTGATCGTTCATGAACGAAGCCGTTCCTCCTCATAGACGTGGTATCCATTCAGTGCCATCGGTCGCGCCGCGGGTGGCCGCTGCTGCTCCGGAGCTACCGGTCACCGTGCCCGAGGGCGTGCTCGACCCGCTGGCCGCTGTTGTGGTCGAGGCATTGCCGCAGATCGTTGCCGCCATCCCACCAGCGCCGGCTGCCGAACTCGGCCGCCTCGGCGCCGGCGACTCTCCGCGCAGTGAACGCCGACACGGGATGCGGATGGTCACCGTTTCCGGCGCCGGACGTCTGGGCCGATCACCGACGATGGCCGCTCTGGACTCGCTGGGCTCCCTTCTGCCAGAACGCCTGCTCGGCGCTCTCGAACTCACCGTCGCCGCCCTGGCACCGGCTGCGCCGGAACATCTGACCAGCACCATGCCGGAGGTCGTGCGCTCCGGACCGTTCGCCTTCGTGGCCACCGGAAGCGAAAGCGAAGTCTCCCAAGCGGTGCGACAGCTGGACCAGCTCGCGCCCGGCGCCGCGACTCTGGTGGCGAAACTCGTCGCGGCACTGGCGGGACACGAATCGCTCGTCCCTCTGCTGCGCCCCGGCCCCGACGCGACCGGCGAAGCCGACATCGCCGCCGCTCACGGAGCCGCACACCTGGCACTCGCAGTGATCACCGCCGCCGCGGTGCTCGGTCAGGTGCGGGCACCGATCGCCGGAGCCGAACCGCCTGCCGTGATCGGTCTGGCGCTCGCCGCGACAGCTCGATTGCTACGCGATCTTCCGATGCCTCCCTCCTACGCCGGAGCCCTGTTCGCGAGGCAGCGCACCGAATACCGCCTCCCCCGGGGAGCTGCGGGCACGATTCCCGTTACAGGGCATCGGTTTGCGCTCACCGAAGGTGCCGTTCCAGAGACCGCCGACTTCTCGTCGAACGGACTGGTCGCGGTGGTCGATGGTGGCGCGGCGATCCACACCGGAATCGCGGATGGCGCGGTCAATGTGATGTCGCGCGTCTTGGAAGAGCCCCCGGACCAGGTGGACCTGAACGGCTGGGACGAAGTGGTGGAAGTGAGCTGGCGGGCTGCCACCGGGTTCGCTTCGGTCGTCGGTCCCGACGGGACGGCGCCCGATCAACTCCGTCGGCAGACGCCACCCTGGCCGGGCGAGTATCGGCTGCGCGTGCACGCACGCGGCCGGGATGAGGGCGACGAAACCGAGTCCTACCAACTGATCGTGTGGGCGGCCCCGGCCGCGCCCGAGATCGTGCACAAACACACGGACCGCCTGGGCCACCGCTTGCGTGGCGAACCGGAACCAGCCGTCCGGCCGAAGCCGGAGGCGGCCTACCGCTGGGTTCGGCAAAGCCTGCTCGGTGACGCCGCGACCGTCACGGTGGTGACCGGCTCGACGGTCGACGACGTGATCCGCGCGTTCGGTGGCGATCCCGCACACTGCGAATCCGCCCGGGAACTGGGGCAGCGCTACGGAATCGAGCCGTGGGTAACGGTGCTCGCTGTCGAAGACGCTGTGCTCGCCGTGGAGTTCAACGGCTGGCAGGGCGGCAACCGCGAGATCATGCGCGCGCTTTCCCGCAGTGGGCGCGCGGGCAGCATGTACTGGAACGTCAACGCTCTGACGCGCCTGACTCTCGCTGAGCACGGCGAGCTGCTGGCCGCGTTCGAACCCGGAATCGAACCGCATCCGGACCTGGCCGTGTTCGAAGGACTCGATTTGGCCGACTACCGCGACAAAATCGGCAAGGGTCTGGTCGCCGTGGAACGGTTCACCGGCTACGGAATCCGCCCGATGGATCTGGACCGGATCGCGGGCACGGATGCGGGCTATCCGATCTCGAAACCATGAGATTCCTTTGACCACAAGGAATTTCCACATAAAATCCACAATAGACATTCGTTCCTCCTCGACTGGTGAGCTTGCGACCACTATGCCGGGAGGCACCGACAAAAACCGGGGCGGTCCCGGAAACGTTCACTAGAAAGGGGGAACCCCGGCGCTCAGGAGGCCAGGGAGTGGTACAGCTGGATATGGGACCGCGCAGCCGCACGCCACGTGTAGCGAGCGGCCAGAGCCTCACCCGCCGCACGGCGCGCAGGATCCGGTCCCGCCAAAGCCCGTGAAAGCTCCCGCGCCAGGGTCGGCGCGTCCGAGCCGAAGCCGGCTACCCCACCGAACACCTCACGCAGTACCGGCAGATCGCTTGCCACCAAAGGAACTCCAGCCGCCACGGCCTCCATCGCGGCCAGTCCGAAACCTTCCTTCGCCGACGGGAAGGCGAAGACCCCGGCCGCCGCCATCAGGAAAGGAAGCTCGTCATGAGCCACCGCACCCAGCACGACCGGCGACACGTCCAGCCCGATCGCGCGCTTCTCCCATCGCGTCCGGTAGTCGCGGTAGTCGAACAGGGTCTCGCCGCCGGCGATGACCAGACGCACGTCCCGTTCTTCCAGCAGGGCAAAGGCTTCCAGCAGTTCGAGCGAGCCCTTTCGCGGTTCGATCCCGCCCACGGACAGGACATACCTGCCCAGGCGATCGCGCCACCGCTGCCGTTCTTCTTGTGCCGCGGGGGAAGCCGCCGCGGCGAACCGCGCGGCTTCGACCCCGTTGGGGATCACGGTGGCCGTGATTCCCCAGCCGTCGAGGAGCTCGCCGGCCACCGCGGCCGAGACACACACGTGTGCGTACGGCCGTACGATCGCCCGCTCGTGGCAGGCGGCGAGCTCCGGCGTCGTGAAATGGTCGATGTGGTGGACGGTCCGCACGCAGCGGTCGACCGCGTTCGCGCTGATGCAGTCCTGGGCGTGCACGATGTCATAGGCACCCGGTTCGAAGCCGGCGCGCAGCGTGTCGATGGATCGCAGGATCCGCGGGCCGACGGCTTCGCCGTCGAGATCGGGGAACGGCACGATCCGCAGCCGCACGCGCGGGTCGACGGGACGAAAGAAACCGCTGTCGCCACCACGGCCGAGCGTCCAGACCGTCACGTCCTGCCCCTCAGCGGCGAGCGCCTCCGCGAGCGCGAGCGTGTGCACCACCCCACCGCGAGGCTTCGTCGAGTAACTCAGGAGCGCGATCCTCATGCGCCGTAGACCTCCGGCTTGCGCTCGTCGAGGTGCTTCAGCACGCGACGCGCCGTCGCGATCTCCGCCTGCACGTCCAATTCCGCGACGGCGATCCCCGCCTTGGCCCACGTACGCGCGAGGATGTCACCACCGGGACCGACGACCTTGGCCTGACCCAGGAACCGCATACCGCCCAGGGCACCGGTCTGGTTCGACGATGCCAGCACCACCTGGTTCTCCGCGGCCCTGGCCTGGTCGTAGAGGTCGAACAGCCGGGACTGCCGGTCCTGCGCCATGCGCGGCGCGCGGTTCGTGATGCTCGTCGGCCATGCCGACAGGCAGGCGAGCACCTCAGCACCGTCGACCGCGAGGGTGCGGGCGGACTCGGGGAACGTCTTGTCGTAGTCGATGAGCATGCCGACCCGGCCGACAGGCGTCTCGAAAGCGGCGAACCGCTCTCCCGGCGCGTAGGCCGCCGACTCCCCCGCCGGCTGGTGGACCTTGCGATGCCGGCCCAGCACGCCGTCCCCGGTCACGCAGACCGCGGAGTTGTATCGCAGATCGCCGTCGACCTCGCAGAAACCCAGGCACACCACCATTTCCGCGGCCATCGCGGCGACCTTGGCGATCTCCGGCCCGTCGACGTCCAGCGCCGGTGGGAGGGCCTCCGGGTCGGGATGGCGGAGGTCCGCGAGGTAGCCGCCCAGCGCGGCGTCCGGCAGCACCAGCAGAGACGCCCCCGAACTGCGCGCATGCTCGATCAAAGTCCCGATGCGCTGCAGGTCGAAGTCGAGGTCGCGGCCGAAATGCGCGGCCACCGCACCAATCCGGATGAGGCCCATGGAACCTAGTATCTCGTTTCGGCGAGCTCTTCCTCGCCGGCGCCCAGACCCGGATACGCCTCCGGGCGCCGGTCCCGCAGATGTCCCATCGAACGGCGCGCCGTTTCGAGCGCCTGCTTCACGTCGAGTTCGGCCACCGCCAACCCCGCCGTGACGCCGGTGTCGGACACGATCTCGCCGCCCGGGTCGACCACCTTCGCGCTGGCGACGAACCGCAGTGCGCCGAAGGTGCCGGACTGGTTCGCCGAGAGCCACACGATCTGGTTCTCGAGCGCGCGGGCCCGGTCGAACAGGTCGAACCGGCGCTTCCAGCGGTCCTGCGCGAGGTCGGCGGCCGGGTTGGTGCGACTGCCGGGCCACGCCGAGATGCACACGCCGATTTCGGCGCCGTCCAGGGCGAGCGAACGGGCCGACTCGGGGAAGGCCTTGTCGTAGCAGATCATGGTGCCGAGCCGGCCGACCGGTGTGTCGAACGCGGCGAATGACTGGCCGGCACCGTAACTGGCGTCCTCTGACAACGGCTGGTGCACCTTGCGGTGGTTGCCGAGCACGCCGTCGCCATTGACACAGACCGCGCTGTTGTACAGGCGATCACCGGCGTCCTCGCAATAACCGGCGACCACGACCATTTCGCCGGCCAGCTTGATGAGGCGCCGGATTTCCGGGCCGTCGAGTGTCAGCGGCGGTGGGCCTTCCGCGCCACCGCTGAGGTCGGCAAGGTAGCCGCCGAGGCACGCCTCGGGTAATGCGAGCAGACCGACCCCGTCGGCCCGGGCCTGCTCGATGAGCCGTTCGATCCGGGCGAAGTCCTCGTCCAGATCCCGATCGAAAGGAGCCGCGACCGCGGCCATCCGCAAGATGGTCATGCCCGTCCCAATCCCGTCACGCCCCCGGCGAGTACTTCGGTCCTTTCCCCGTCCGGCCAGCACAACGCCACGCCCTGACCGGACACCAACCGTCCACAGTCGACAGACATGGCGGGCCCGGCTTCGAGCGGGCTGGTGCCCGGCCCGTCCGTCGTCAGCATCGCGAAACCCGGAAAGCAGGTGAGCCAATCGCCCAGACTTGTCCCCGCAGGCCGGGGGATCCGCGCCAGGTCGAGTTCGGCGCCGCAACCGCTGGCCTCCGCGAGCATGCCGAGGGTGCCGGCGATGCCGGCCATGGACACGTCCTTGGCGGCGGCCGGGCGGGCGTGGGCGACCGACGCCAGCATCGCGCGCAGCTCGGGGGTACGGCGAGACGTCGTCGAATCCCATTGGCGGCCGGCGTATCCCGGGCGCCAGCGGCCACCGAGGTCCGCGGTCAGGCGGATGGCGTGACCAGTTTTGCCGCCACCGCCGGGGATCGGGTGCGCTGCCTTGCCGAGCGCGGTGACCGACAGGGCGGCGGGCACGCCGAACTGGGTGTGGCCGCCAAGGACGGGCACGCCGTAGGCCTCGCTGGCCCGCCGTAAGCCGGCGAGCACGCGGCTCGCGAACGACCGGTCGCGGGCGCCGAGGGCATCGAGCAGGCCGACCGGTTGCGCGCCCATCGCGGCGAGGTCGTTGACGTTGACCAGGACCGAGCACCAGCCGGCCCAGTCCGGGTCGCGTTCGACCATCGACGGGACGATCGCGTCGCAGGCCGCGACCAGATCACTGCCGGGCACGGGTACGCCGTCGTCGCCGACGAAGCCGGCGGGGCCGGCCAGGCCGGTGAGGAGCGAGCCGAGGTCGCGCTTGGTCGCGTCGGCCAGGGCCTGGATGCGGCCGATGGGCCAGCGCATCAGGACGTGCGGCGTGTCCGCGACGGTCACGGCGCGGACCGGCTGCCAGCCCAGCCTGGTGAACATGGTCTCGTTGCGCGTCTGGACGGTGGCCTCGAACCGGAGCACGCCAGCGTTCTCCGCGTACGCGCAGGCCGCACGCACCAGGGCGGCGCCGACACGGCCACGGCTCGTCGGGGCGACGACCAAGCGGCCGCCGATCCACCAGCCGAGGTCTGGACCATCTGTCGCCGGGTACAGGCGGACGCCGCCGATGACCACGCCCGCGCGGTCGCGGGCCACGAGGATCACGGTGCGCGGGTCATCGTCGTGCTCGTCGAGGTCGTGGCCGGTGAACAGGCCCTGCTCATCGACGAACACGTTGGCGCGCAAGGCTCGGTACGCGGCGATCGTCGACGGGTCGTCGGCTTGCTCGACCTGAAACGCCGGTTGGCGCGCGACGCTGACCCGGTCGCCGAGGATCGCCAGTACGTCGCGCACGTCAGGCTCCCGCCGCGCTCAGCGCACCGCACGCACCGCATGCGGCGCAGCCCGCACCCTGGTCGGCGCCAACCATCGCGGCATCGCGGAGCAGGGCGGCGACGCGCTGGGTGACGTCCTTGACCAGCGCCGCGGACGGGGCCTTCGCGCCGTCGCGCCGGGCGAGGGTGCCCAGCATCGGGCGCATCGGGACGACGAACGGGTATACGCCACGGTCAATGAGGCGGGCGGCGCCGGCGACCAGCTCGTCGGGGTCTTCACCCAGGCCGATCAGCAGATATGTCGACACGCGGTTGCGGCCGAAGACGCGCACGGCTTCGTCCCACGCGGCCTCGTACTCGCGCATCGGGACCGTGGACTTGCCCGGCATCCAGCGCCGGCGCACGTCGTCGTCCAGTGACTCGACGTGGATGCCGATCGACGTGGCGCCTGCCGACGCCAACTCGCTCAGCACAGCGAGGTCGCCCGGTGGCTCGATCTGTACCTGGATCGGCAGCCCCGGCACGGCGTCCAGCACGGCGCGTACGCAGCGCACCAGATGGCGCGCGCCGCGGTCGGGACCCGCCGTTGTGCCCGTGGTCATCACCATCTGGCGGATCCCATCGAGCCGGACCGCCGCCTCGGCGACCTCGGCGAGCTGCGCTGGGGTCTTCGCGGCGACAGTCGCCCCGGCGCGCAGCGACTCCTCGATCGTGCAGAAACGGCAGCGCTGGTCCTCGACATAGCGGATGCACGTCTGCACCACCGTCGTGGCCAGGACATCGCGGCCATGCAGCAGCGCGATCTGCTGATAAGGCACGCCGTCCGCGGTCTTCAGGTCGTAAAACCGAGGCCGCGCAACCGGTTCGACCGACAGCCCCAGGTCGATCCTGCCGTCGAACACCCGTCCGTCGCGGACGGTGTACGGGCTTTCCGGGTTGAGGGGCAGCGCCGCGTTGGCACCGTCGACGACCAGATGACCGTCATCGCTCGGCCCGGCGCCCTTGGTGCGCCGCACGGGCGCATCCCAGCGCACGCCACGGACGGCGATGTCCACCCTGGCTTCGAAAGAGTCCTGCTCGGTGCCAACGCGCACTGCGGCCCCCTAGAACATGTAGGTCGAGTTGATGATGGCGCCCTTGCGGGCGTAGTGGATCAAGGCGTCCTGCACGTCGAGCGGGTGCGTCGGGATGACGCCCTCGATCAGGTCCTCCTCCCGCGCGCCGTGCAGCGACAGGCCGAACCGGCAGCAGAACACCTTGCCGCCCTCGGCGATGAACGTCTTGAGCTGGTCGTTGATGTTCAGCTCGCCGGGGAACGCCGCGTTGCCCGTCGTCGGGAAACCCCGGGTGGCCAGGCAGTTCAGCGAGCCAGGGCCATAGAAGTAGATCGCGGCCTCGAAACCCTTGCGCAGCGCCCGGGTCGCCTGCAGGATCGCCACGAAGCTCACCGAGGATTCGTGCGCGATGCCGTGTACCAGGGTGAAATACGTCTCGCCGTTCTCCGCCTTGTAGTCCGGGAAGACCTTGGTCCCACCGTACAAAGTGGACCCCTCCGGCAGGGCCGGGTGCGGAATCTCCTCGAGGCTCTTCTGCTCAAGGTCGGTCATCTCGGGCATGCCAGCTCCTTCGTTTATCAGCCGTAGAGTTTTTCGAAGTTCTCCCGGAACACCAGTCCGGAGAGCTCACCGTCGGCGGTGGCCGCCCGCATCCGGGCGTACTCCCCTTCCCAGTCGCCCCAGGGCTCGTCGCTCGCGAACAGGATCCGGTCATGGCCGATGCCGCGCCGCGATACCTCGTCCGCCAGCCATCGGGGGGCGAACCCGATGGCCCACGACAAGTCCGTGTAGACCCGCTTTCCCGCCTCGATCCAGTCGAAGAACCGGGAGCCGGCGAGCTTGATGTGGCCGCTCATGCCGCCACCGAAATGCACCAGATGCACGGCGACGTGATCGCCATACCACTCGACGAGATTGCCGACCTCGTCGATGTCCGAGGCCGCCCCGGGCGAGGTGTGCACGTGCACGACGAGGTCGCGCTCGCGGGCCACCCCGAAAATGCGGTCCAGCATGGGGCGGCAGGCGGGATCGCTCGCGCGACCGCCGAGGAGGAAACTCAGCTTCAGCGCTTTGACACCCGGTTCGGCCGCCAGCGCGAGCGCCTGCTCGGTACGCTGCACGTCGGTCGGCAGCGGCGAAACCCACAGCGCGGCGCGGATCCGGTCGTCGACCTGGGCGGCCTCGACACAGAGTTCGTTGAAGGCGAAGGCGACCCCGGGACCCGGCACCCCGTAGTTCGGGATGACCAGTGCGCGTTCGGTGCCTTCGGCGTCGAGATCGGCGATCAGCCCGGCGACCGTCGCGCGGGCCCTGGTGTCGGGGTTGACCGCCGGCCCGCCGTAGAACGGGTACGCCGGCAGCACGCCGATATGACGGTGCGCGTCGAATACCATGGAAAGTCCTTGTCTCCCAAGGGAACCGTCAAGCGACGGTGCGGGGCGCGACCCAGTCGTCGCTTTCGTAGCTGCCGCGCGGCGCGCCGGCCAGCCAGCGGACCTCATGGCTCTTGCCGCCGCGGTGCAGGATGTCGATGCGGTTGGCGAGGAATTCCGCATCCGCCGCGACGCCGCAGAATCTGCCCGACCCCCAGGTGTATTGCCAAGGCAGGCCCAGGAAGTACAAGCCCTCACAGCTGGTCACGCCGCGATCGTGCGTCGGATAGCCACGGCCGTCGAAGATCGGGATGTCGATCCAGCGGTGATCCCGGCCGAATCCGGTGCTCCACAAGACGGATGAGATTCCAATGTCCGAAAGCGACAGTTCGGCCAGTTCCTCATCCGGCTCCCAGACTGGAACGTATCGGTCCTCGACGGGAGCGGCGATCCGGTGCTGCGCGATGTAGGAATCGATTGAGTTCTTGATGCTTTCGGACACCGCGTCCGCGCTGTCGAGGTTCTCGCGCAGGTCCTGCTGGAACCGCAACGTGCCCCCAGCGATCCCGGAAAGCCTGCCGTACAAGCGCATTCCCTCGCGGGCGAACGCGCGCAGGTCGATATCGTGCCCGCCGTCGCGGCCGGTGACGTAGTGGTTCGCCCGGAACCGCACCGCGTCGGCGTCCGCGAACTCGTCGATCCCGCGCCGGTAGTAGCCCATCTCGTCCAGCCACGCCACGACATCACGGCCGCGGTAGCGGCGTGCGACCCGTGGCGCGCTGCCGACCGCCAGGTGCACCCGGCGCCCCGCGAGATGCAGGTCTTCCGCGATCTGGCAGCCGGACTGTCCCGTGCCGACCACGAGCACCTCACCCGGCGGCAACTGCGACGGGTTGCGATACTGGGAGGAATGCAGCTGTACCAACGATTCCGGCAGCCGCTCGGCCAGCCGGGGGATCAGCGGCACCTGGTACGGCCCGGTCGCGAGCACGACCTGGTCTGCCGTCAGGTCACCTTGCGAGGTCCGCACGAGAAACCCGTGCGGCGTCAGGCGCAGCCGCGTCGCCTCGACTCCCTCGACGACCGGCAGGTCGAACGACTTCGCATACTGCTCGATATAGGACACGATCTCCGGGCGGCCCATGAACCCTTCGGGATCCCCGCCACGGTAGGGAAATCCGGGCAGCTGACACTGCCAGTTCGGCGTCACCAGGCAGAACGTGTCCCAGCGCCGGTCGCGCCATTCGTGGCCGATCGAGTCCCGCTCCAGCACCAGGTGATCGATCCCGCGACCGCGCAGGCAGTGGCTCATCGACAGCCCGGCCTGGCCGGCGCCGATCACGAGCACGGAGTGATGCCGGCCATCGAGTGGATGAGACACCGAACGCCTCCTCGCCGTGTACCGTCGCTGTTGACGACAAGTACAGCCACGAGGTATTTCCGATCGGTTTCATCCGGAACAACCGCGTGTTACGTGAAACGCCCTTTGTTACAGCCGAGAATCCGGCGAACCACCCATGCCAACGAGATCCAATGTGGACAATCGCGCATCGTGCTCACTTTCCAGCCACGCGTGAGGCAGCTTCGCTCCCGGGCTGGTGGAACAACTCCCGATCGCGGGGCCACTCCTCCGCCGGGCTCCCGTCGTCGAGCACCGCCGCGGAAACGTAACGCGGGTTCAGCAGTCGTATCAGGTAGCGGTGCGGGGTCTCGCCGGTCGCGGTCTCAAACCGGCGGGCGAACTGGCGCTTGCTGGAAAAAGTAAACGGCGTCGAGCGGCCCGCCGGCCGCATGAACAGCCGCCGACGTGCCGCCCGAGGTCCTTCGAGTGCAGGTCGCGTCAAGACCGGTGGAAGCCCGCCAGGTTCGCGGCGTGCGCTTTCGTCCGCTGCTTCGGTACTCGCACCTCCGGGGTCCGCTCGGCGGACGGCGGCAGCCCGCGCAGGTCCACTTGTCGCCTTGGCTCGTCCCGGTCTTCGAAGTTCACGCTGCCGTTCATCCGGGCCGGGCGCTGCTTGCGGTGGTTCCGCTCGATGGCGTAACCGACGAGGGCCAGGATCGCGAGGAAGATAATCAGGTTCGTCATGGCACCAATTGTTCGCCCGGCGACTTCCTGCCACCAGTGGCAGGTCTGACGAAGTGCGCTAAAATCCTGCCATGCTGAAGAGCGTCGCCGTGGTGTTGATCGACGAGCTCGCGCCGTTCGAGTTCGGGGTCGTGTGCGAGGTATTCGGGATCGACCGCACCGACGATGGGGTGCCGAAGTTCGAGTTCAAGGTGTGCGGCGAGCGCCCCGGCGAACCCCTCAGCACCACGATCCCCGGCGTGCAGGTGACGCCGTCGTATGGGCTCGACGGGCTGGACGACGCCGACCTCGTCGCGGTGCCGGCCGTCGAGATCCGCGATGAGTATCCGCCCGCGGTGCTCGACGCGGTCCGCAAGGCCGCCGCCCGTGGCGCGACGATCCTCACCGTGTGCAGCGGCGCTTTCCTGCTCGGCGCGACCGGGCTGCTCGACGGCCGCCACTGCACCACGCACTGGCGCCACGTCACCGAGTTCGAGGACCGCTTCCCCGAAGCCAAGGTCGACCCCGACGTGCTGTTCGTCGACGACGGCGATCTGATCACCAGCGCGGGCACGGCCGCCGGGATCGACGCGTGCCTGCACCTCGTGCGCCGCGAGCTCGGGTCCGCCGCGGCGACCGCGATCGCCCGCCGGATGGTGGTGCCGCCCCAGCGCGACGGCGGGCAGCGCCAGTTCGTCGAACTGCCGATGCCCGAGTGCACCGGCGACAGCCTGCAGCCGGTTTTGGCCTGGCTGCTGGAAAACCTCGCCGGCGAGCACACGGTCGCGACCCTGGCCCGCCGCGCGCAGATGTCCGAGCGCACGTTCGCCCGCCGGTTCGTCGCCGAGACCGGGACGACGCCGCACAAGTGGATCTCGACGCAGCGCGTGCTGCGCGCGCGGGCGCTACTGGAGGAGACGCAGCTGGGCATCGAGGAGATCGCCCGGGAGGCCGGCTTCGGCACCGCGGCCCTGCTCAGGCACCATTTTCACCGTATGGTCGGGGTCTCGCCGCATGATTACCGGCGGACTTTCGCGCCCGCGTAAGGCATGCTGGCGGGCGTGGCATACGACGTGGAAGCGGTACGCAAGCATTTTCCCGCGCTCGACGAGGGCGCCGCACACTTCGACGGCCCCGGCGGCTCGCAGGTGCCCGACGTGGTCGCCGAGGCCGTCGCGGCGACGCTGGTCTCGGCGATCGCGAACCGCGGCTCGGTGACCACCGCCGAGCGGCGCGCCGACGAGATCGTGCGCGGTGCGCGCCAGGCCGCGGCGGATCTCGTCGGCGGGGTCCCGGACGGTATCGTGTTCGGCCGCAGCACGACGCAGCTGATGTACGACTTTTCCCGTGCCCTGGGCAAAAACTGGGCTCCCGGCGACGAGGTCGTAGTGACCCGCCTCGATCACGACGCGAACATCCGGCCGTGGGTCCAGACCGGCGCCACCGTGCGGTGGGCCGGCTTCGACCCGGTCACCGGCGAACTCCCGGTCGAGGCCGTCACCAGCCTGCTCACCGACCGGACCCGGCTCGTCGCGGTCACCGCCGCCTCGAACCTGCTCGGCACCCGGCCCGATCTTCCTGCCATCGCGGCGAAAGTGCACGAGGCAGGCGCACTGTTCTATGTGGACGGTGTGCACCTCACCCCGCACACCCCGGTCGACATCGCCGCACTGGGCGCCGACTTCTTCGGCTGCTCGCCGTACAAGTTCCTCGGCCCACACCTCGGTTTCGTCGCCGCCTCCCCCGCGCTGCTGGACACCTTGCACCCGGACAAGCTCGCGCCGTCGAGCGACGCGGTGCCCGAGCGGTTCGAACTCGGGACCCTGCCCTACGAACTGCTCGCCGGCACCACGGCGGCGATCGACTTCCTCGCCGGGCTCGTCCCGGGCGAAGGCGACAGGCGCGCCCGGCTGCTGGGCTCGATGCGCGCGCTGGAGGAGTACGAGGAGAGCATGCTGCGCCTGCTGGACAACGGGCTCGCCGAACTGTCCGGCGTCACCAGGTACGGCTCACCCACCCGCCGCCGCACCCCGACGGTACTGTTCTCCGTCGACGGCGTCGCGCCTACGGACGTCTACAGTGGACTCGCGGAACGCGGGGTCAACGCTCCCGCCGGGACCTTCTACGCGATCGAGTGCGCCCGCCACCTGGGACTCGGCAACACCGGTGCGGTCCGCGCAGGCATCGCACCGTATACGACGGCGTCGGACGTGAATCGGCTGCTCGAAGGGGTCGCGGCTCTGCGGAATGCCTAGCTACGGTCAGAGCCAGCGATCGAACCACGCGCGCGTCCGGTTCAGCAGGTCGAGCTGATGGGCGCGTTCGCGGATCGCGTGGTTCTCTCGCGGGTATACGACGTACTCGTGCTCGACGCCGAAGTTTGTCAGCGCTCGGTGGAAATATTCGCCTTGGGACACCGGGACGTTCGTGTCGGCCGCGCCGTGCACGATGAGGACGGGCGTCCGGATCCTTGAGGCGTAAGAGATCGGGCTCAGCTTGTCATGCGGATGCGGTCCCGGGCTCTCCCAGCCGTGGCTGCCGCCGAGCGCGGCTTCGGCCCGTCCGTACATTCCGGTCGCGGCGAGCATCCCCCAGTCGCTGATGCCCGCGCCCATCAGCGCCGCCCTAAACCTGGTCGTCTGCCCGACGGCCCACGCCGCCATGAAACCGCCGTGACTCCAGCCGCCGATGCCGAGCCGGTCGGGATCCGCCACGCCCTCGGCGACCAGCAGATCGATGCCGGTGACGATGTCGGTCCACTCGCCGAGCCCGACCGCGCCGGCGACACTCGCGGCGAACTCGTGCCCGTGCCCCTGCCCGCCGCGTGGATTGGGCAGGAAGACCGCGTACCCGGCGGTCGCGAGCCACTGCCCGGTCGGATACCAGCCGAGTTGGAGGCGATCGGCATGCCGCCCGTACGGGCCGCCGTGCGCGAGCGTCACCGTCGGGAAGGGACCGTCCACACGCGACTTTCCGGTGGGCAGGATGAGCAGGCCATCGAGTTCGAGGCCGTCGGAAGCCTGGTAGGACAAGCGTTCTCGGATGCCCCATTCGACGCCGCGCAGGTCGGAGTGCGTGTCGGAAAGCCTTTTGAGCGGCCCGCGCCGCGGGCCCGCGTACACCTCCGGCGGCTCGTACGCCGTGCTGACCACGGCGGCGATCTGGTCGCCGCTCGCCGTCACGGACTGCGCGAGGCCACGCACTTGAAGCTCGCCGATGTCGGTGTCCAGGCCGTTGGCGAACACGGTCAGGTCGGGGAGCAGCTCGGCCGGGCAGCGGAGCATCCCGGCGGTGACGTTGCGCTGGTCTTCGCCGGCGAACACCGCCTGACCGCCGACCAGACCGGGCAGGGTCTTGCCCAGGTACGCCGGTTCGCCGTCCCGCCAGGTGAGAGACGAGGCTTCCGGGGCCGCCGGGCCGAGGTTGCGGACCTCACCGTCTTCGATCAGGTGCAGCTCGGGTTCGTACGAGCCCGGGTCGATCTCCGGAGTGGACCAGGTGAGCACCGCCAGCCGCCCGTCCGGCCCTTGCGCGACGTTGACCACGTGCCGGTCGCCGAAGTCACCGAGCGGAGTCATGGTCCGGTCGCGAAGATCGAGTAGCCACAACCGATCCGGCTGGTCCTCCCGCACGGGCGCGATGACGGCGACCAGCGCGGGATCGGCCAGCGGCAGGTGGTGGCGAATCCCGGCGGGCCATCGCGTCAGCTGTTCGGGCTCGCTGGTCAAGCCGGTCCGGTGCAGCTGCCGACCGGCGAGGAAGAAGACCGAATTCCGCGACCACCTCGGTTCGCTTGCCCCGGATATCAGGCAACGAGGGGCACCGCCGTCGACCGGGACGAGCATCAGGTCGTCTTCGAGCAGGTACACGAGCCACCGGCCGTCGGGGGACATCGCCAGCTCGCTCGGTACGCACATGTCCGCGACGAGGTCCGCCGTGAGCGTCAGGCGGATCACGGCCGCCGCGCTTGGTCCGCCAGCTGCCAGACCGTTGTGCAGCTTGTGACCACCGTGACCAGCTGTGGTTCCAAGGAAAGGTCCGCGATGTCGGGCCGGGCCGCTGTCGCTTTCTCCCGTGCGTGCGACAGGCTCGCGAACCGGGCCGGCTGTGGGGTGATCCGGCCGTCGGAGAGGCGCACCAGCGGGCCGAGGCGGGTGCCGAGTGCGTCCGCATAGCCTTCGGCCCGGCGCCTGGCGTCGGCGACCGCTTCGTACTGGGCGGCCCGGACCGCGTCGGCATGATCCGCCAGGTCCCAGAACGGGCCGCGCAGGTTGGCCGGTTCCGTCAGCACGAGGTCGGCGACCAGATCGTTCAACACCTCGAGATCGGTGACCCGCACGGAGTACGACTGGTTGGCCGACGCCCCCGCCCGCCGCTTGGCGTCCCACCTGTCATGCACGAACAACCGCCGGGCGCGTACCTCGACGCCGTCGCGTTCCAGCAACGATTCGACCGTGCGGATCCGCTCGGCGAGTGCGGACACCGCCGTGACCCGGACCTTGGCCTCTTCGGTGTACAGCACCTCCAGCCCCGCCCGGTCCGCGATCCGCTCGATCTCGCCTGTCCCCTGGGTTTCGACTTCCGCCATGGCGCTAATCGTCCACCACGCGCGAAAGGATTCGCTCCAGAACAGCCAAATCCTCTTCCGGCAGGGCGAGCAGCGAAGCCGGCGGCCGGCCGAGGATCGCCGAAGCCGTGGCCGCGACCTCGCGGCCCGCCGGTGTGGGGCTGACGATCTTCGAGCGGCGGTCCTCCGGGTGCACCGAGCGCTCCACGAGGCCGCGCTGCTCGAGATCGTCCACCAGGACTGTCGCATAAGGACGGTCCGTGAGCAGCTCGTCCGCCAATTCCCGCATCGTCATCGGGCGCTTGGCCAGGCGCCGCAAGGCTTTCGTCTTCACGAAACTCATGCCGAGCGTGTCGACGACCTCCTTGCGCCGGTCGTACCGTTCGAACACCAGCTCGTGCATCCGCTGCCACGCACGGATCGCCGCCTCGCTCACGGCCCGCTCACCGGGAGCAGCTCCGACTCCCTCAGCTGCTCCGCCGTCCGGCGCGCCCACCGGCCCGTCGTGGCGAACCCGAGCACGACCACCGCCATCCCGCATCCGGCCATGATCCACCATGCGATGTGACTCGCGGGCGCGAACCCGGTCTCGATCGGGCCACGCACGCCCGACGTCACCACCGCGCCGAGCACCGCGACCCCCAGCGCGCCGCCGACCACGCGGCTCGTGGACGCGACCGCGGCCGCGACGCCCGCCTGCTCCCGCGGCATCCCGGACACCGCGGTGTTCGTGATCGGCGGGTTGACCATGCCGAACCCGATCCCGAACACCAGGTACGCCAGCACCAGCAGGACCAGCGAAGACTGGGCCGTCAACGACGTGAGCAACAGAGCCGCGACCAGGATCCCGGCCCCGCCGATCACCAGCGGCAACCGCGGACCCCGGGTGCCGACGAGATGACCCGCCACCGGCGACAGCCCCAAAATCATCGCCGCGGTCGGCAGCGTCAGCAGCCCGGCGTGCAGCGGCGAGAACCCGCGCACGTTCTGCAGGTAGAGCGCGTTCAGGAACAGGAAACCGGCAAGCGACGCGAAACTGCACATCGCGATCAGCGTCGCCCCGGAGAACGGGACGCTCGCGAAGAACCGCGGGTCGATGAGCGGCTCCTTGCGGCGCTTCTCATACCGCACAAGGCCAAGCAGCCCCAGCACCGCCACCGCGAAGCAACCGATCGTCTGCGCGGAACCCCAGCCGACGCGCGGCGCCTCGATGATGCCGTAGGTCAGGGTGCCCAGGATGACGATGACCAGCAACTGCCCCACCGGATCGAGCCGGCGGGCGCGCGCGGCGCGCGACTCGGGCACGAAGACCGCGGCCAGCACGAAAGCGGCGATACCGATGGGTACGTTGATCCAGAAGATCGACCGCCACCCGGTCGCGTCGACCAGCGCGCCACCGATCACGGGTCCGAGCGCCATGCTCATCCCGAACACCGCACCCCAGATACCGATCGCGCGCGCCCGCTCCCTCGGGTCGGTGAACGTGTTGGTGATGATGGACATCGCGACGGGGTTGAGCATCGAACCGCCGATCGCCTGCACCATCCGGAAACCGATCAGCAACCCGATACTGGGCGCGAGACTGCACAACAGCGAGCCGATCGTGAAAATCGCCAGCCCGGCCTGAAAGGTGCGCCGGCGGCCGAGCCGGTCGGCGGTCGAGCCCGACAGCATCAGCAGGCTGGCCAGCACGAGCGAGTAGGCGTCGATGGTCCACTGCAGGCTCGACACCCCGGTCGAGAACTGACGCTGGATCGACGGCAGGGCCAGGTTGACGATCGTGTTGTCCATCGAGGCCAGGAACAGGGCGGTACAGCAGATCGCCAGCACCAGCAGCTTGCGGCGATGGCTGAGCTCCGGCAAGAGCACTCCCAGATGGTTGTGTGCCTATAACAGTTAACAGCATACAACTTTCTGTCCTGGACAGGGAATCATCCAATGATTTAACGTTTGTGCGGCCGTCTTCGAGGGAGAGGAACAGCTCGTGACCGGTGAGAGGCGCAGTGCGGCGTGGTTCGGCGCGACGGGCCGAGCGGGGATGATCTATCGGTCGTGGATGCGGAATCAGGGTTTCGGTCCGGATGTGTTCGACGGGCGGCCGGTGATCGGGATCGCGACCTCGGCATCAGAGCTGGCACCGTGCAACGCACACCTGGACCGCGTCGCGGACGCGGTGCGGCGCGGGGTGTGGGCGGCGGGCGGGTTCCCCCTGGTGTTCCCGACGATGGCGACCGGTGAGACGTTGATGCGCCCGACCGCGATGCTGTACCGGAACTTGATGGCGATGGAGGTCGAGGAACTCATCCGCGCCAACCCGCTCGATGGTGTCGTGCTGCTCTCGGGGTGTGACAAGACGACGCCGGCGATGCTGATGGCGGCGGCGAGCGTGGATGTGCCGGCGGTGATGGTGACCGGCGGCCCGATGCTGAACGGCAAGTACCGCGGTCAGGATGTCGGGTCGGGGACGCACGTGTGGAAGTTCGAAGAGGACCTCAAAGCCGGGCGGATGACGCAGGAGGAGTGCTTCTTCGCCGAGGGCTGCATGGCGCGCTCGAACGGGCATTGCATGACGATGGGGACGGCGTCGACGATGGCGTGCATGGCCGAAGCTCTCGGCATGCAGTTGCCGGGGTCGGCGACATGGCCGGCGGTGGATGCCCGCCGGTTCGAGACCGCGCAGAACGCCGGGAACCGGATCGTGGCGATGGTGGAAGAAGACCTGCGACCGTCGGCGATTCTGACGCGGGAGGCGTTCGAGAACGCGATCCGGGTCAACGCCGCGATCGGCGGCTCCACCAACGCGATCATCCATTTGCTGGCGATCGCGGGACGCGCCGAAGTCCCGTTACTGCTCGCGGATTTCGACGAGCAGGCGCGGATGGTGCCGACGCTGGTGGATTTGATGCCCTCAGGCCGATTTCTGATGGAGGATTTCTGCTACGCCGGCGGCCTGCCCGTCGTCCAGCAACAGTTGCTGGACGCGGGACTCCTGCACCCGGCCCCGATCACCGTCACCGGCAAGGCGCTCGCCGACACGGTGGCGAGCGCGGAGAACTGGAACCCGGAGGTGATCACCACCGTGGGCGCGCCGTTTCAGCCGGCCGGGACGGGCACGGCGATCCTGCGCGGGAACCTCGCCCCGGGTGGCGCGGTGATCAAACAATCCGCCGCCTCACCCGAACTGCTCACGCACACGGGCCCGGCGTTGGTGTTCGACACCGTCGAGGACTACCACACGGTCGCCGACGACCCGGATCTCGACGTCACCGCCGACACCGTGCTGGTGATCCGCGGGGCGGGACCGAAGGGCTACCCGGGTATGCCCGAAGTCTCCAACGTCGCGCTCCCCACGAAACTACTCAAAACGGGAATCACCGACATGGTGCGGATTTGCGACGGGCGAATGTCCGGTACCGGCTACGGCACGGTCGTTCTGCACGTCACGCCGGAATCCGCGGTGGGCGGGCCGCTCGCGCTGGTGCGAACCGGCGACAGCATCACCCTCGACGTGCCGAACCGCTCCCTGACGTTGCACGTCGAGGACGAGGAACTCGCCACCCGGCTGGAAACCTGGAAAGCGCCCGAGAATCCATATGCCAGCGGCTACACCTGGCTGTACACCCAGCACGTCCAGCAAGCCGACACCGGCGCCGACTTCGACTTCCTGCACGGCAAACGCGGCGACACCGTGCCCCGCGACTCGCACTAGCCGCGCCGCGGGTGTCGGACTCGGCGTCCGGAACGTGGAACTCGGTGTCTTGAGTGTCGGACTCGCGCTCCTCAGGTTCGGCACCCATGGCGCGGTCTACTTCGCGATGGTCGAATTCGTTGACGCGCAAGGTAGTCGGTACACGTTCCAGGCCGGGTCATCCGGGGTCAAGGGCCTTCCCGTGGGCGCTGGCTGCTCGCCACCGGTCGTTGAGCTTGTTCCTCAACAGCCCCACACTAAAGAGCGCGCCGGGAAAGCAGGCGCGCCACCGGGGCCAGGCCGGACATCTCCACGACCCGGCGCACCGCGGTGCCCGGGGGCACCACGAGGTCCAGACCAATCTGCCGTACCCGCAACCGTTCCGCGAGGGTGAACAGGACGCGCAGGCCCGCGCTGTCGAGGTAGTCCAGGTCCACCAGATCGAGCACGACCCGGACGGCGCTGTTGCCGACCACGGCGTGGATCTGTTCCTGCACCTCGGTGGCGTTCGCGAGATCGATCTCGCCGGCGATGCGGACCAGGACGTCGTCGCCGTCGAAGCGGGTGCTGAGATCCGCCGTGGTCATGGCCGCACCTCCGGTTCGAGCCGGCGCCGGATGACGATCGTCGTGCCCTCCTCACCGCGGTCCACTTCCACATCGCCACACTGGTTCATGAGCGTCAGCCCCCGCCCCCGGTTCTGCCCGCGAGGTGCGCGCCAGTGCCCGTGATCCCGCACGGTGACCACGACTTCCCCGTCGCCCAGCTCGATCCTCAACTGCACGTCACCCCCCGCCGGTCCGTACGCGTGCTCGACCGTGTTGGTGCACGCCTCGCCCGCCGCGAGCACCAGATCCCCGGCCAGTTCGCCCCCGATCCCCGCCGACGCCAGCCACCGGCGCATCGCCGCGCGGAGCTCCTTGAGGGACTCGGGAACGGCAGGCCGCACCACCTCCAGCGGGCCGATCTCGTCCTTGCGCCGGAAAACCAGTAGCGCGACGTCGTCCTCCGGCACGGATTCGCCGATCAGCGCCGTCATCACCGCCTCACACACGTCCTCGGCCGGGCCGGCCACCACGGTCGCACGGAGTTGATCGAGGCCGTCGTCGATCGGCGCGCGTCGGCGCTCCACGAGACCATCGGTGTAGGCGCACACGAGCGTGCCGGGCGGCAGATCGATCGTCACCGACCGCCGCCGCACATCGCGGACCGCGCCGATCGGCGGATCGACCTCCAACTCGGCGAACACGACCGGCTCGCCGGGCCGGGTCACCAGCGGGGCGAGATGGCCCGCCGAGGCAAGGTGCAGCCGGTCGAAATTCGGTTCGAGCGTGCCATAAAGGACAGTCGCCATCATGCCGGGCTCGAAATGCTGGGCCTTGCGATCGAGGCGGGTCAGCACATCCGCGGGATCGGTGGTCTCCAGCGAATACGCGCGCAGGGCGCTGCGCAGCCGGCCCATCACCACCGCCGCGGGCAGATCGTGGCCCACCACGTCCCCGATCACGATGCCCAGCCAGCCGTTCGGCAACGGGAACACGTCGTACCAGTCGCCCGCGAAGTTCGACTGGCCACCGGGCACGTAGCGGGCGGCGAAGTCCATCGACGGGACATCGGGCAGCTTCGCGGGCAACAGGCTGCGCTGCAACGCTTTTGCCGCGGCCCGCGCGGCCTGGACCTGGTGGGCGTGCACCGCCAGCGTGACCCGCTCGGCCGCGATCTGGAGGAACTCGACGTCCTCCTCGCTGAACTGGCGCGGCAGGCGCGTGCGAACGTGCAGCACGCCGAGCAGCTCACCGTTGACCAGTAACGGAACACCGAGCCGGCAGTCGTGCACCGCGGGTTGCTTACTGGCGGCGACCCGGCCCACGAAGCCCTCGCCGAGCGAGACCCGGATCTCGGTGTCCATGCCGTCGGACGCGGTGGCGACGAGCTCACGCCCACCGGGCTCCAGCAGCAGGACCGCCGTGCTGTCCGCGTCGAGCGCGTCGCGGATGCGGCCGAGCAGCTCGGTGAGAGCGCCGTCGCTCACTGATCGGATCCGGCTGAGCCTGTCGTCCGCGCTCGCCGTCGTCGCCATGATCGGTGATTAACCAGCCTCGGTACTCGGGAAACCCCTGTCTGTACTCCGGTCAAGGTAACCCGCTCTTCCTGGTGCCGCCACACAGTGGCTTTCCGTGCCCGGCCGGGCACTCCGCGTTCAGCCGCGTTCGACGAGGTGCCCGACGACATCCGGCCCCGGATGGGCGGCACCGGACCCGTCGCGGCGATCGACCGGCTCCGGCAGCTCCACCGGATCGCCGCCCGAGGCCGCGCCCGCCGGGCGCGGACCGATCCACGCCACCGTGAGCGCGTCCTCGCCCTTGAGGAACCGGTGCGCCCGGACGCCACCGGTCGCCCGGCCCTTCGCCGGGTACTCGGCGAACGGCGTCACCTTCACCGTCTGCCCGGTCGCCGTCACGACCATCGGCTCGCCGCGCTCGGGATCGTCGGTGCGGACCGCGCCGAAGAACACCACGTGCGCGTCCGGGTTGAGCTTGATCCCTGCCATACCACCGCTTTTGAGCCCCTGCGGCCGCACGAGCGACACCGAAAGCCGCAGCAGCGACGCGTCCGAGGCGATGAAGGCGAGCGTCTCGTTCCGGTTGGTCAGCCAGGTGGCGCCGACCACTTCGTCGCCGTCCTTGAGGGTGATGATCTCGAACTCGTCCGCCCGCACCGGCCATTCCGGCGCACAGATCTTGACGATGCCCTGCCGCGTGCCGAGCGCGAGGCCCGGCGAGTCGTGTTCTTCGCCGAGCGGGGCGATCCCGATGACCCGTTCGCCCTTCTCCAGCGGCACCAGCTCACGGGCGGCCATCCCGCCGCGCAGCGACACCGTGCCGTCCTGCTCGGGCAGCACCGGCAACGGCAGCACGTCCGTCTTGAACGCGCGGCCACGGTTGCTGACCAGCAGAACTTGGCCGCGTGCCGTCGAATGCGCGACCGCCGCGACCGCGTCGTGCTTGACCCGCCCGGCGCGTCGCCGTCCTTCGGGCGCCTCCTCGGATTCCGCCGCGGTGCGCGCGACGAGCCCGGTGGCGGACAGGATGACCTGGCACGGATCGTCCGCCACCTCACGCGGACCGGCGGGCTGGGAAGCGGCCAGCACCTCCTTGAGGTCACCGTCGATCAGCGCGGTGCGCCGCTCGGTGCGGAAGTCCTTGGCGATCTTGGCGAGCTCGTTGGAGACGACCTTCTTCAGCTCGCGGTCGTCGTCGAGGATCTTGGTCAGCTCCGCGATCTCCTCGCGCAGCCTGTCCTGCTCCTCTTCCAGCTCGAGCTTGTCGTACTTGGTCAGGCGGCGCAGCGGAGTGTCCAAAATGTACGTCGCCTGGATCTCCGACAGCTTGAACCGCTTCATCAGGCCGTCCTTGGCCTCGGCGGCGTTCTCACTGTTGCGGATCAGCCGGATCACCTTGTCGATGTCCAGCAGCGCGATCAGCAGACCCTCGACCAGGTGCAGGCGTTCCTCGCGCTTGCGCCGCCGGTAGCGGGTCCGGCGCGTGACGACTTCGTAGCGGTGCTGCAGGAAGACGTCGAGGAGCTGCTTGAGCCCGAGCGTCTGCGGCTGCCCGTTGACGAGCACGAGATTGTTGATACCGAAGGACTGTTCGAGCGGGGTGAGCCGGTAGAGGTCCGCGAGCAGCGGCTGCGGGTTCACCCCGACCTTGCACTCGATGACCAGCCGGGTGCCGTTCTCGCGGTCGGTGAGGTCCTTGACGTCCGCGATTCCGGTGAGGCGCTTGGATTTGTTGACCTCGTCGGTGATTTTCTCGATCACCTTCTCCGGCCCGACACCGTAGGGCAGTTCGGTGACCGTGATGCCCTGCCGGCCGCGGCTGCCCTCCAGCGGGCCGGTCTCGACCTTCGCGCGCATGCGGACCACGCCGCGGCCGGTCTCGTAAGCCTTGCGGACCTCGTCCAGGCCGAGCAGCAGGCCGCCGGTCGGCAGGTCCGGGCCCGGCACGAACTCCATCAGCTTGTCCAGCGTCGCGTTCGGGTGGTTGATCAGCCAGCGGGTGGCGCCGATGATCTCGCCCATGTTGTGCGGGATCATGTTGGTCGCCATCCCGACCGCGATCCCGGACGTGCCGTTGACGAGCAGGTTCGGGTACGCCGCCGGCAGCACCGACGGCTCCTGCAGCGACCCGTCGTAGTTCGGCCGGAAGTCGACCGTCTCCTCGCCCAGCTCCCCGACGAGCAGCATCGCCTCGGGCGACATCCGGGCTTCGGTGTATCGCGACGCCGCCGGGCCGTCGTCCGGGCTGCCGAAGTTTCCGTGCCCGTCGACCAAGGGCGCGTTCATCGAGAAGTCCTGTGCCAGCCGGACCATCGCGTCGTAGATCGCGGTGTCGCCGTGCGGGTGGTAGCGGCCCATCACGTCGCCGACCACGCGCGAACACTTCACGTACGCGTGTGTGGGCCGGTAACCGCTGTCGTTCATCGAGTACAGGATCCGGCGGTGCACGGGCTTGAGGCCGTCGCGGGCGTCGGGCAGCGCGCGGGAATGGATGACCGAGTAGGCGTACTCCAGATAGGAGTCCTCCATCTCGGTCTTCACCGGATTGTCGAAGACGTTCGCGCCCGCGCTGTCGAAGGCGCTCGGATCGACGCGCGTGGTAGGGGTCTTCCGCCTTGCCATTGTTCGCTGAACTCCTAGATGTCGATCGCGGCCTGGTCGACCCGCGCGGACGACTCGACCAGCCAGTTGCGCCGGGGTTCGACCTTCTCGCCCATGAGCAGTTCGAGCGCCGCGTCCGCGGCTTCCACGTCGTCGAGGGTGATGCGGCGGACCGAGCGGGTGGCCGGGTTCATCGTGGTGTCCCACAACTCGTCCGCGTCCATCTCGCCGAGGCCCTTGAACCGCGGCACCGGGGTGACGATCTGCTTGCCCGCCGCGTCCAGCTCCGCGGCCTTCGCCTCCATCTCGCGCTCGGTGAAGGTGAAGTGCGTCTCCGGGTTGCGGCCCTTGGTGGTGATCTTGTGCAGCGGCGGCATCGCGGCGTACAGCCGGCCGTCCTCGATGACCGGGCGCATGTACCGGGCGAACAGCGTGATCAGCAGCGTCCGGATGTGCGAACCGTCGACATCGGCGTCGGCCATCAGGATGACCCGGCCGTAGCGCATCGTCGACAGGTCGAACGTGCGCCCGCTGCCCGCGCCGAGCACCTGCACGATCGACGCGATCTCCGCGTTCTTCAGCGTGTCACCCAGTGAAGCCTTCTGCACGTTGAGGATCTTGCCGCGCAACGGCAGAAGTGCTTGGTACTCCGAGACTCGCGCCATTCGCGCCGAGCCGAGGGCCGAGTCGCCCTCCACGAGAAAGAGCTCGCTGCGCGAAACACCCGTGGTGCGGCAGTCGACCAGCTTCGGCGGCATGGCCGCGCCTTCCAGCGCGGTCTTGCGCCGGGCGGCGTCCTTCTGCTGCTTCTGGGTCAGCCGCACGCGCGCGGCGTCGACCACCTTCTGCAGCACGATCTTGGCTTCGGACTTGGTCTTCCGGTCCTCGGTCCAGGCCTTGAGCTGCTTCTCGACGACGCCCTGGATCACCCGCGTGATCCCCGCCGTGGACAGCTCGTCCTTGGTCTGCGACGTGAACTGCGGCTCGGGGATGCGCACGTGGATGACGGCCGTCATGCCCTCGAGGACATCGTCCGCCGTGGGCAGGTCCTCCTTCGGCTTGAGCAGCCCGCGGGTCTTGGAAATGGCCTCCTGCAAGGCTTTCAGCGCGCCCCGGTCGAAGCCGCGGCGGTGCGTGCCGCCGTGCACGTTGCGGATGGTGTTGGTGAAGCACTCCACCGTGCGCTCGTAGCCGGTGCTCCAGCGCAGCGCGACCTCGATCTCCGCGTGACGCTCCACATTGGACTTCATCACGCCGTTCTCGTCGGCGGCGTTCTCCTTGTAGGTGCCCGTACCGTTGATCATCAGCGTGCCCGACACCGGCTTGTCCCCGCCCGGGGTAAGGAAATCCACCATGTCCCGCAGGCCGTGCGGGTAGGAGAAGGTCTCCTCGCCGATCGACCCCTCGGTCGCGTCCCTCAGCACATACGTGACACCGGGCACGAGGAACGCGGTATTACGCAGCTTGCCGCGGACGGCATCGGCATCGAGCTTCGCGCCGGTCTCGAAGTAGCGGGCGTCGTACCAGTACCGGATCGAGGTGCCGGTGCGCTCGCCGCGCTTCATCCGGCCCGCGACGCGCAGGCCGGGCTGCGGCGTGAACTTCGCCTTCGGGCCCGGTCCGTCGAACACGCCGGGCACGCCGTGCGCGAACGACATCTCGTGCACCTTGCCGAGCTGCCGGACCGCGACGTCGAAACGGTGGGACAGCGCGTTGACCGCCGACGCGCCGACACCGTGCAGGCCACCGGAGGTCTTGTAGCCGGAGCCACCGAACTTGCCGCCCGCGTGCAGCCTGGTCAGCACCAGCTCGACACCGGAAAGCCCGGACTTCGCGTGCTTGTCGGTGGGGATGCCACGGCCGTCGTCGTCGACCTGGACGCTGCCGTCGGCGTGCAGGGTCACCACGACACGCGTGGCGTGACCCGCGACACCTTCATCGGTTGAGTTGTCGACGATCTCGGTGAAGAGATGGTTGATCCCGCGACTGTCGGTAGACCCGATGTACATGCCGGGTCGCTTCCGAACGGCTTCCAGTCCCTCGAGATGCGTGAGGTCATCGGCCCCGTACAAGGGCTCAGCAGAAGCGGTCACAGGGTCTTTCTCCCAGGTCGTGGCGTGCAGTGGCGTCGAAAGGGCGACCCACGGTAGGACAGAGTATCGGACCCGTACGACAAGTCCGTGGCTCTCGCGGTGTGGCGCGGGATTCCCGCAGGTCACCATTATCCTCGGAACGATGAGCCGCCGTCCGGACGCCCCGTTGCCGCCGCGCAACGGGCTCGATCCTGCCCGGATGCGGCTGCCCGTCGACGGCCACTGGGCGACGATCCGTGATCACCTCGTGGACCGGATCCCCCGGCTGTCACCGCAGCGGCTGGACGAGATGCTCGCGCAGGAACGGATCGTCGGGCTGGACGGGCCGGTGACCGCGCGGACACCGTTCAAGGGCGGCATGTACATCTGGTTCCACCGCGACCTGCCCGACGAGACCCCGGTGCCGTTCGAGATCACGGTCGTGCACGCGGACGAAAACCTCGTGGTGGTGGACAAACCGCACTTCCTGGCGACGATCCCCCGTGGTCAGCACGTGGTGGAGACCGCGCTCGTGCGGCTGCGGCGGGACCTCGGGCTGCCCGAGCTGAGCCCCGCGCACCGGCTCGACCGGGTCACCGCCGGGCTGCTGATGTTCGTCATCCGCCGCGAGCACCGGGGCGCGTACCAGACGTTGTTCTCCGATCGCAAGGTACGCAAGGAATACGAGGCGATCGCGCCGTTCGATCCCGCGCTCGCGATGCCGCGCACAGTGCGCAGCCGGATCGTGAAGGAACGCGGAGTCGTTACCGCGCAAGAGGTTCCGGGCGAGCCGAACGCGGAGACGTTCGTCGAACTGGTGGCGCATTCCGGCAACCTCGGCCGGTACCGGCTGGTGCCCGCGACGGGGCGCACGCACCAGCTGCGCGTCCACATGAGCCGGCTCGGCATCCCGATCCTGGGCGACCGGTTCTATCCCGTCGTGGAGGAAACGCCGTTGCACGACTTCAGCCGGCCGTTGCAGCTGCTGGCGAAGACGCTGGAGTTCACCGATCCGCTTTCCGGTGCACAACGGCGGTTCGAGAGCCGCCTCGTCTTGCGGGCGTGGGAATCCTTTGCCGAATGGGAATCCCGGTAGTCACGACGAGGTCCAGACCACTAGACGCGGTCTGGACGCCTAGCAGAACGCGGTCGACAGCTGACAGAGAGTAATTCGGGCAGCCATCGTGCCTGTTCGGCTGCCGACGACTCCGCGAATCCGGTCGAATGCGGCGCGGTACGGGAATTCGGTTCTACACTGGAGTCGTGAGCCGGCGGACCACCGCCGCTCACCGGCAGCCCAGCGCTCACCTCCCCCTCGGAGCGCCGAGGCGCCGTGTGGTCCCTGGCGAGACCCCCCTGCCTCGCCGGGGACCACCCCGACTTCCCGTGCGAACCGGTCCGCGCTGCGGCAAGGTGGGACGCATGACCGGGGAACGGATCACGGTGCGGGTGGACGGGCGTCACCTGACGCTGTCCAATCTGGACAAGGTGCTCTACCCTGTCGCCGGTTTCACCAAGCGTGACGTGATCGACTACTACGCGCGGATCGCCCCGGTCATGCTGCCGCACCTGCGCAAACGGCCGGTCACGTTCCGTCGCTACCCCGAAGGCGTGGACCGCGAGCCGTTCTACGAGAAGGACGCCGGGCGGCACGCGCCGGACTGGGTCAAGACCGCGCGGATCGTCAGCCACCACCGCGGCGAGGGCACCAACAGGTACCCGCTGGTCGACGACGTGCCGACACTGATCTGGGCGGCGAACCTCGCGGCACTGGAGCTGCACGTTCCACAATGGACGGTCGGGCCGAAGGACGCGCGCCGCAACCCGGACCTGCTGGTGTTCGACCTGGACCCGGGAGAGCCCGCGACGGTCGTCGAGTGCTGCCGGGTCGCGCGCTGGCTCGAGGCGGCGCTGACCGCCGACGGGCTGACGGTGTTCGCGAAGACCAGCGGCTCGAAGGGACTCCAGCTCTACAGCGCGATCCGCACCCGAAGGCCCGAGGCACCGTCGGAGTACGCGGAGGCGCTCGCCCGCCGGCTCGCCATCGAGCACCCGGACCTGGTGGTCGCGCGGATGACGAAGGCGCTGCGACCGGGCAAGGTGTTCATCGACTGGAGCCAGAACAGCCCGTCGAAGACGACGGTGGCGCCGTACTCGTTGCGCGGCCGGGAAACCCCGACCGTCTCGACCCCGGTCACCTGGGACGAGGTTGCCGCCTGCCGCCGGGTCGGCGACATGACGTTCACCAGTGCCGACGCACTGGAACGAGTGGAAAGCCTCGGTGATCTTTTCGCCGGACTCGCGGAAAACCGGGTGATTCTGCCCCAGCCTGCGGGCCGGCCCGGAAAATAAACAACAATCCGGCCGGCCCGGAAACCGCCGCCCCGCGCGAATGCCGGAACTGCCGCCGCCGAACAGCCCATCGTTCGAATTAACTTCCGGCGAATAAGCCGGGTTCCGCGGCGTACGGTCCGTGGTCGTGAAAGCGCTTACAGTGCACGTCAACCCAGTTGGCGGCAGGCACTGGTACATCCAGTTGATCACCGGTGACCCAGCGGAGCGAGCGGCCGGTGAAATCGCGTTTTCGGCTGGCGACGTTACGCCGATTGAACACTTGACAAGCACGGGCAATCTGCGGTTGTCTCCTACGCGCTTCGGCGTCATCGGGGACATTTCGAAATTGACGGTTTCCGCGAGTTCACGAATCGGGCAGCCTTGAAAATGGAACAAGCCGCGCCGGCTCCGCGGCGGCCGGGCCAGGCAGCCTGGCCACCCAGCGGCTGGAGCCTCCGAACGAAGATCTCCGTCGTGCTCCTGGTGCCGGTGATCGTCGCACTGACACTGGCCGGCGCGCGCATCCAGACCGAGCTGGCTCAGGCGAGCCGGCTGTCCGCGGTCCGCGACCAGCTGCCGGTCGTGCAGGGCGTGGCGGAGCTGGCCGATCTCGTCGACCAGGAGATGGTGGCCGCGGCGTCCGTGCCCGCCGGCACCACCCCGACCTCGCAGATCGACGCGGTCAACGCGAAGGTGACCGAGATCCAGCGCGAGGCCGATTTCGCGCATTTGCCGACCGACCTCGGCCGCGGGCTCGACACCGCGCTCGGCAGGCTCGCCGGGCTGCGCACCGCGAACGCGGGCGGCGATCCGGTCGGCACCACCACCAGCTACCGCGACATCGTGTACTCGCTCGCCGAAATCGTGCCGGTCCTGGTCGCCGCCGCGGGCGACAGCAACCTCGACCTGGCGGCGGGCACCGCGCGCTCACTCGTGCAGCTGCGCACCACGCTCGCCGTGCAGGAGGCGCTGCTGCGCTCGATCAAGCCCAATACCGCCGACCAGGCGGCGCTCGCCGCCGCGGCACAGGCCGCCGCCGAGGAGTCCGTGATCAGCGGCCAGGTCCAGCGCGGCCTGAGCGCCGATGCCGTGGCCCGGTTCACTTCGGCGACGGCCTCGGCCGTCGACCGCCGCGCCGTGCTCCAGTCCACGCTCGCGGCCGACCGCCGCGCCGAGCTGAGCGGGCTGCTGCTGCCGATCGCCACCGAAAGCGCGGGGCTGGGCGATCTGGTCACCGAGACGTTCGCGTCGCTGTCGAACACGATCTCCGCGCAGACCGACGACAGCCGCTCCAGCGCCCTGCGCGACACTGCGCTGGTGATCGGGGCCTTGCTCGGCGCGCTCGCGATCGCGCTGTGGATGGCGCGTTCGGTGGTCTTGCCGGTGCGCCGGCTGCACGCCGCGGCGCTCGAAGCCGCGCACCAGCGGCTGCCCGACACGATCGAACGCGTCCGCAGGGGCGAGGAGGTGCCGCCGGTGGTGCCGGTCGGCATCACCACCGGCGAGGAGATCGGCCAGCTGGCGCACGCGTTCGACGACATGCAGCGCCAAGCCGTCCGCCTGGCCGGTGAGCAGGCGGAGTTGCGCAAGCAGGTCAGCGAGATGTTCATGACGCTCGCCCGGCGCAGCCAGTCGATGGTGGAGCTGCAGCTGACCGTGCTGGAGCGGCTCGAGTCCAACGAGCGCGACCCGCAGCGGCTCGACGAGCTGTTCCGCCTCGACCACCTCGCGACCCGCCTGCGCCGCAACGGCGAGAACCTCCAAGTGCTCGCCGGCGGCTCCCCCGCCCGCCAGGACGCCGGGCCGGTGTCGATGGTGGAACTGTTGCGGGGCGCCACTTCCGAGGTCAAGGACTACAAGCGCGTCTCGCTCGTCAACGTGCCCAACGGGTCGGTGCGCGCGCACGCGGCCTCCGACGTCGTGCACATCCTGGCCGAGCTGCTGGAGAACGCGACGCGGTTCTCCCCACCGGAGGAGAAGGTGTACCTGACCGCGGACCGCGGCAGCGACGGCGGGCTGCTCGTCGAGGTCGTGGACAACGGGCTGGGCATGACCACCGAAGACCTCGACGCGGCCAACCACCGGCTCGCCGCCGGCGACATCGTGAGCCCGGAAACCGCGCGGCGGATGGGTTTGTTCGTGGTGGGGCGGCTCGCCCAGCTGCACGGGGTGACGGTCCGGATGCGGCCGACGATGACCCGCGCCGGGCGGACCGGGGTCACCGCGAGCGTGCACCTGCCCGGTGAGCTGATCATCGCCGACGGCGGTGCGGTGAACGGTGAGCAGCACGTCAACGGCACCGCCTACATCGCCGTGCCGCGCCAGCCGGTGGTGGTGCCGTCCCAGCCGCAGGTCCGCACGCCGATCTTCGAGCGGGTCGTGTCGAACTGGTTCACCGAGCACACCCCGGACGAGTCGGCCGAGTCCCCGGCCCCGTCGCGGAACTGGGTCACCCCCGCCGACGAGGCCCGCCTCGCCGCGGAGACCGCGGTGCGCCCGTCGACGCCGCCTGTCGTCACCGACGCGGGACTGCCGACCCGCGAGCCCGGCGCGCAGCTCGCGCCCGGCGCCGCGCTGCCCCGGACGAAAACGCGGGCGCAAACCGACTTCCGCGACCCGGTCGCCGTCCGAAACAACCTGTCCAGGCACTACAACGGCATGCGGGCTGCCCGGCAGCGCACCGCTGACGAGGAGAGATCGTGACCCACTCATCGACCGCACCGTCCCCCAGCTGGCTCGTCTCCGCGTTCACCGAGGAGGTCGCCGGGGTCGCCCACGCGGCGCTGGTCTCGGCCGACGGCCTGCTCGTGGCCGCGTCCCAGGGCCTGCCGCGGGACCGGGCCGACCAGCTGTCCGCGATCGCCTCCGGCCTGTCCAGCCTCGCGCTGGGCACCTCGGAGCTGTTCACCGCGGGCCGGGTCGTCCAGTCGGTGATCGAGATGGAGGAGGGTTTCCTGCTCCTGATGAGTGTCGGCGACGGCTCGAACCTCGTCGTGCTCGCCAGCCCCGGCTGCGACATCGGCCTGGTCGGCTACGAGATGACGCTGCTGGTGGACCGGGTCGGCAAGATGGTCGACACGCCGCTGAGGGCCGCACCGGCAGCGGCGGCCGCGGCACGCGCCGCCTCCGCGGGAGGCGGTGGTCGGGCGACGGGTGGGCGGGGACGTGAGTGATCCGGGGCCGCCGTCGCTGGCGCGCCCCTACGCCTGGACCGAGGGCCGGACGCGACCCGCGGTCGAGCTCGCGATCGAGGCACTCGTGGAGACGACTGCGGAGGGGCGCTCGGTGCCGTTCAACCGGGCGAGCCCGCAGTCCATGGTGACCCAGCTGTGCCTGCAACCACGGTCATTAGCCGAGGTCGCGGCGTATCTGGCGGTGCCGCTTCAGGTGGCCAGAGTGCTCGTGGCGGATCTGCTGGGTTCGGGGTGGGTCATCGTGCGAGACACTCTTTCCGACAACGCGTCCTGGGACGAACGACACGATCTGCTGGAAAGGGTCCTCGGTGGACTACGCACACTATGAGACTACGAACGGGGTCACCTCGGCGAAGATCATCGTCGCGGGCGGTTTCGGCGTCGGCAAGACCACCTTTGTCGGCGCGCTCTCGGAGATCAACCCGCTGCGCACCGAGGCGGTGATGACGGCGGCCTCCGCCGGGATCGACGAGCTCACCGAGGTGCCGAACAAGACCTCGACCACGGTCGCGATGGACTTCGGCCGGATCACCCTCGCCGACGACCTGGTGCTGTACCTGTTCGGCACGCCGGGCCAGCACCGGTTCTGGTTCATGTGGGACGACCTGGTGCGCGGCGCGATCGGCGCGGTCGTGCTGGTCGACACCCGGCGCCTGGCCGACAGCTTCGCGGCGATCGACTTCTTCGAGTCGCGCGGGCTGCCGTTCCTGATCGCGATCAACAAGTTCGACGACGTGCAGCGGCACTCGACCGAGGACGTCCGCAACGCCCTCGCGATCCCGGCCAATGTCCCCGTCATCACCTGTGACGCTCGTTCGACCGAATCGACCAAGCACGCGCTCATCGCCGCCACGGAACACGCCATGGCCCAGCTGACCGCGGCAAAGTAGGCACCCCCTCAAAGGAGGCTTTTCACCATGCTGTCAACCGGCACCGCTGCGGGTTCTGAGGTGGTTCCTCGCGAGGACAGCGCCGACGTGGTGAATTGGCCATTCATGAGGGGGCGATCCCGGAGCGAGGGGCCGCCTCAGGTTCCGCTACCCGCACCGCCGGCAAGGCCAGGTCAATACGATCCCTCAGGAGGCTCCCCGTGGACATGAACCATGTCCAGCACTTCGCGCTGGGCGGCTGGTTGCTGGTGCTCGCCTACCTCACCTCGGTGGCGGGCTGCACCGTCGGCCTCGCGTGCACGCTGCACGCGCGCTACGCGACCACCACCCGGACGCGGCTCGGCTGGCTCGGGCTGGCGTCGCTGTCGCTGGGCGGGATCGGTATCTGGCTCATGCATTTCGTCGCGGTGCTCGGCTTCGCGACGCCGGGGATGCCCGTGCGCTACGACATCCTGTGGACGGTGCTGTCGGCGGTCCTGGCGGTGGCCGCGGTGTTCGGCGGGTTGCTGGTGTTCGGGGTGCGGACGCGGTTCGCGTGGTGGCGGCTGATCGTGGCCGGGCTCATCACGGGCGGCGCGGTGAACCTCATGCACTACACGGGCATGCGGGCGCTGGAGATCAAGGGCACCATCGGCTACAACGCCGGCCTGGTGATCCTGTCGATCGTGATCGCCGTCGTCGCCGCGACGGCCGCGCTGTGGTTCACCGTCGCGCTCGACAAGCCGCTGCACCGGCTGGCGGCCGGGCTGATCGCGGGCGTCGCCGTGACGGGCATGCACTACACCGGCATGGCGGCGATGGAGGTACACCTGGACATGTCGGCGCCCGACCCGTCCGGGGTCGAGGTCTTCTCGTTCCTGTTCCCCGTGTTCGTGCTGGCCGCGTTCGCGCTGGCCATCCCCATCTGCGCCGTTCTGCTGGCCCCGGCCCCCGGCTCCCGCCGGGAACCCGAGCACATGCCGGTGCGAGTCTGAGTCAACCCGTGACGGCCGGGAGGATCCGGCCCCGGACCTCGCCGAAACCCAGCCGGCCGCCGTCGGTCGCGGGGGCCGTCGCGGTGATCGCGACCTCGTCGCCGTCTTCGAGGAAACTCCGCGGTTCCCCGGCAACCTCGATCGGCTCGGCGCCGCCCCAGGTGAGTTCGATGAAGGCGCCGCGCTGATCCTTCGCCGGGCCCGAGATCGTGCCCGACGCGTACAGGTCGCCGGTGCGCGTGCTCG
The DNA here is from genome assembly GCF_021653975.1 of Amycolatopsis sp. GM8. GTDB lineage: Bacteria > Actinomycetota > Actinomycetes > Mycobacteriales > Pseudonocardiaceae > Amycolatopsis_E. Next base: position 301,762 of record NZ_JAJKFK010000007.1, read on the forward strand.
CCCCGTTGACCGTCAGGTGCGCCAGCATCTGCGCGGGCGACCAGTACATCTCCCGGTACGGCGGCCGCGAGACCTGCTGCCCGTTCCACGCGACCGCCAGCTCGATGTCGAGTCCCCAGGGCTCGCGTTCGCGCAGATACGGCAACAGATCGCGGGCCGGCACCGGCACCCGCGCGGCCTCCAGCGCCGCCAGCGGCACCACCCACGGCGAGATGGACGTCGCGAAACTCTTGCCCAGGAACGGTCCCAGCGGCACGTACTCCCACGCCTGGATGTCCCGCGCCGACCAGTCGTTCACCAGCACCGCCCCGAAGACCCGGTCCGCGAAGTCCGAAGTGGACAGTGGCTTCGCCGACCCGCTGCCGACGATGAAACCCAGCTCGGCTTCGATGTCCAGCCTGCGGGACGGGCCGAACGCCGGGGCCGGCTCGTCCGGCGGCTTCCGCTGGCCGCACGGGCGGACGATGTCCGTGCCCGACACGACGACGGTGCCCGCGCGACCGTGGTAGCCGACCGGCAGGTGCTTCCAGTTCGGCATCAGCGGCTCGGCGCCCGGCCGGAACAACCGCCCGAGGTTCGCCGCATGGTGCTCCGACGCGTAGAAATCCACGTAGTCCGCGACCTCGATCGGCAGGTGCATCGTGACCTCGCCGACCGGGTGCACGGCGTTCCCGGGCAGCTCACCGGAAACCAGCTCGGTGACCCGCCGCCGCACCCGCGCCCAGCGCTCGAAACCCTGTGCCATGAACGGATTCAGCGCCGGCGCCGCGAACACGTCGTCGCCCAGCGCCGCCGCCAGGTCGACCACCGAGTCCCCGGCGCGCACGCCGACCCGCGGCGCGGTGCCGGGGGTGGAGAACACGCCGTAAGGCAGGTTGGCCGGCCCGAACAGCGAACCGTCCGGGATCTCGATCCTCATCGCCGCCCCGCCCACGTCCAGGCATAGCCGGGATCTTCGGCCGCCACGGCGGCTTCGCCGAGTTCCAGCGGCCGGAAGGTGTCGACCATGACCGCCAGCTCGTCGAAGAACTCGGCGCCGATGCTGCGCTCGTAGGCGCCCGGCTGCGGGCCGTGCGCGTGCCCGCCAGGATGCAGCGAGACCGAGCCCGGCCCGATGCCGGAACCCTTGCGTGCCTCGTAGTCCCCGCCGCAGTAGAACATGACTTCGTCGGAGTCCACATTGGAGTGGTAGTACGGCACCGGGATCGCCAGCGGGTGGTAGTCGACCTTGCGGGGCACGAAGTTGCAGATCACGAAGCCCTCGCCCTCGAACACCTGGTGCGCGGGTGGCGGCTGGTGCACCCGGCCGGTGATCGGCTCGAAGTCGGCGATGTTGAACGTGTACGGGTACAGGCAACCGTCCCAGCCGATCACGTCGAACGGATGCCGTGGACAGACGAACCTGGTGCCCACGATTCCCGTGCTGCCACGGTGTTTGACCAGCACCTCCACGTCCTCACCATCGGCGAGCAGCGGTCCGGCCGGGCCGTGCAGATCGCGCTCACAGAACGGAGCGTGCTCCAGCAGCTGCCCGAACCGGGACAGGTAACGGCGCGCGGGCGTGATGTGCGAGCCGGCCTCGATCGCGTACGCGCGCACGAGCCCCTCGGGCACCCACCGGTGCGTGGTGGCGCGCGGCAGGATCACGTAGTCGCCGGCGCGGAACGGCAACGCGCCGAACACCGTCTCGACCACACCCCCGCCGGACTCGACGTACACGCATTCGTCGCCGATCGCGTTGCGGTACAACGGAGATGTCTCGCCGGCTGCGACATACGAGAGCCGCACGTCACCGTTGCCGAGCACAAGCCTTCGGCCGGTCACGATGTCGTGTCGTTTCCATTCCTCGCCGGGGAACAGCTCGTGAAGCTTCAGATGCCGCGGTTTGAGCGGGTGGTTGGCCGCGGTCGCCTGGTCCGGCAGTTGCCACACCGTCGAGTCCACGATGGCCGAGGGCACGTGACGGTGGTAGAGCAGCGAGGAATCGCTGGAAAAGCCCTCCTCCCCCATCAGTTCCTCGTAGTACAGACCACCTCCGGGCGTGCGGTGCTGGGTGTGCCGTTTCGGCGGTATCCGCCCGGCCTGCCGGTAGTACGCCATGGCCCTAGCCTCCTCGCTCCGGCCGATATGGTCAATGTATGTACTATCTGGTGCGCACGTCGAATCGCTGATGGGTGATGAGCTTGTCCAGCAGCAGCACCAGAATCCGCTGCTCCGCCTCGGTCAGTACGCTCGCCCACTCGTGCTCCCGCTCGTTCTGTTCGCGGAACACCTCGACCATCTCGCGCTGCCCCCGCTCGGTGAGCGACAGCAGGACCGACCGGCCGTCGTGCTCGCCCGGGGTGCGCGCGAGCAGCCCGTCCGCCACCAGGGTCTTGCTCAAATTGGACACCGCGGCCCGGCTCATTCCGCTCAGCTGAGCGGCTTTCCGCGCTTCGAGCGGACCGGCCAGCCATGTCACGAACAGCAGCCGGAACCCCGACCACGACCGGCCGCGCGGGCGGTGCACCGTCGCTTCGAGGTCGTAGGTCACGACGTTCGAGGCCCGGTTGAGCGTCAGCAGCACCCGGGTCGCCAGCTGGTGGGAAAAACCGAATTCCCCGGACAGGCGCCGGCCGGCCAGTTCGATGAAGGACCAGAAGTCGAGCTCGTCAGCGGCCATGAGGCCAGCTTAGTTCATACATTGACCATCTGCTCGGCTGCCCGATAGATCAGCGAAGCAAGGCACGATGGGGCAAACTCATCAGAACGTGTGAACCGGTTCCGCGGCTCCACCGTCCCATCCTCGGTGTTCACGCACGAATCCGCGTTGTGATCACCGTCTCCGAACCGAGCGGCGCTCGACATACGTCACCCTCGCGCGGAGACTTGATTGCGAACAGACCAGACTCAATGCCAGCGGTTCACAGCGAACCGGATGACCTGTCAGATCGGCCCCGGAAAGGTAAGTAAGCGTCGATGGTGTCTCGGTTCGACTTCACGCTCGGCAGCGTGGAGGCCGTCGTCGTCGGGCGGGCGGTCGGTGTGGACGCCCGCATCTTCCCGTTGCGTATCAGCAACACCACGGTAGACCCGGTCCGCTTCGTGAAGCTGGCCAAAAAGGTCTACTACGACCTCGAGGATCGGCGGCTGTCGATCCAGGGTGAGCTGAACCGCAACGTGCGACTGGCCTTCGAACTGCTCCGCGATCACCGCGTGGCGATCACCGCCAGCGGCAACGACGTCCGGTACGGCGATCTCGCGGTGTTCGCCGCGAGCGACGGCGCGCAGGCACTGACGATCAGCCAGCTCGACGGTGAAGACAGACTCTGGTTCTCACTACTGCCGGACGAGGAACTCGTCCGGTCGGTCGCGCAGGCCCTGCCCGACGCCGACCCCGCGCCCACCGGACCGCTGAGCATCTCGCAGCGCGAGGACCGGCCGCGCTCGGCGATGGCCGCCCGGCGCCAGGCCGAGCACGAGTTCGACGACGAGGAGACCGAAGCCTTCGGCAGCCTGCAAGTGCGCCGCGTGGTGCGCGGGCGCAACTCGGCCTCGCACAGCACCGAATCCGACGCCGAACGCCTCGAAGAGATCTTCGCCGAGCCGCGGTTCGGCGGCGGCTACTTCACCGGGACCGGCCGGGGGCGCCACGGTGACCGCCGCTCGGCGCCGCCGGTGACCTGGCTCGACACCGAGGCCGGCCGCTACCTGGTCCATACCACGACCGATGAGTCCGGGACGATGACGGCCCGGTATGTTCCGGCCGGGTTCGCCGATGTCACGAAAGCCATCCGCACCATGATCTCCGCCGTCTACTGAGTTCGGGAGGCACAGCAGAATGAGCGACGAGGACACCGCGGCCGCGACCGCCAGGAGCATGGCGACGGCGACCGCCCCGTTGGCGAGCAAGCGCCTGCTGAGTGGTGTCGAGCTGAAGACGATGGCCGTGAACGGCAGCTTCGCCGTGGACGAGTCCACCGGCGAGAGGATGATCCAGGCGCTGCAGGGCATCATCGACTCGCTCGAGGCGCGCTGGTCGGCACTGCAGGGATTCCAGGAATCGCCGAAGATGAGCACCACCGCGACGGCGCAGTGGGTGTCGAGCCTGATGGTCAACACCGCGACCGACGACAAGGGACTGCTCACCCAGCTGCAGCAGGCGAAGGCCGAACTGCCCACGTACATCGAGGCGATCAACCTCGCCAAGTCGAACTACCAGAACCAGGACCGCGACACCGGCACGACCCTGCACCGGGTCAACGGCACGCAGCCCTGACGGCCGAGCGAAGAGACGACGGAGGAGAACGATCGTGGCCCTGTCCGCGCCGGGTAGCGCTTTCGACGACATCACCGAGGACCCGAACTCGCGGTACTACATCGGCCCCAAGGGCACCCAGTCCGCCTCCGGCGACGAGATCCGCGCCGAGGTGACCAGGGAAGTCGACACCGAGATCGCGAACGGCTGGCTCGGCGACGTGGTCTCGCCGGAGACCCGGGACCAGACGATCCAGCGCCGGTACGAGCAGCAGATCGCCGACTCGCGCAACACCCTGCACAACGACCTGCCCGACAACCTGGAGCTGCGCGACCACGGCACCCCGCCGACGACCATGTGGGACAACGCGACCCACCCGCAGATGGTCGAGGCGATCAGCCAGAACGCGGACCCGGCGGCGGTTGCCGTCACCTCCGAGGAATGGGTCAGCCTGGGCAACGAGCTGACCGACCACCAGCAGAACCTCGCCGACGCGATCAACGACAGCATGTCGAACTGGCAGGGCGCCGGCGGCGACGCGGCGCGCGAGCACCTGGCGAACGTCGGCAAGTGGCTGGGCACCACGGCCCAGGGCGCGACGCTGACCGGGCGGCAGCAGGAGATCCACTCGCAGACGCTCAACGAGACGCAGAAGCAGATGGCGGCGAACCCGCCCGTGCAGTTCGACGTGCAGCAGGCGAACGCGCAGCTGCAGACGATCAGGGACCCGGCCGTCTACGCGCAGCAGGCGTCGGTGGACATGAACGTGATGGCGCAGCAGCAGGCGGCGCGTCAGCAGGCCGCCCGGGTCATGACGCAGTACGACCAGACGGTCGGTACGGCCACGAGCACCCCGGCGTTCCCGCCGCCGCCGAAGCTGCCCGGCGCGCAGGCCGCGACCGCGCCGCTGCGGGCCGACGGCGCCCCCGGCGGCGCCAACTCCGGCGTGAACGCCTTGCGGGACGGCGGTGCCGGCGCGGCCGGCCTGCCGGGCGGCGGTTCTGGTTCCGGCATCCCCGGCGGCGGCGGTTCCGGTATCCCGGGTGGCGGCGTCCCCGGCGGCAGTGGCCCCGGTGCGGGTGACATCGCCGGCATTCCCGGTGGCGGCGGCCCCGGCGCCGGTGACATCCCCGGTATTCCCGGTGGCGGCGGTCCTGGTGCGGGCGACATCCCGAGCATTCCCGGTGGCGGTATCCCGGGCGGTGGCCTGCCCGGCGGCTCGCAGACCGGTGGCGGCATCCCGGGCGGCGGTTCCATCCCGTCCATTCCGGACACCACGATCCCGTCTTCCAGCACCGACCCCAGCTCCTTCGGCGGCGGCCTGGGCGGGATCCCGGGAATCGGCCAGGCCGGCGGCACCAACGGCGACATCACGTCCCGGCTCGGCGGTATCGGGCCGACCGGCAACCCGCTCGGCGGGATCGACGGGTTCGGCGGCACCAGCGGCGGGACCGGCGGGTCCAGCGGGCTCGGCAACATCCCCGGTATCGGCGGTACGGGTGGTTCCAGCGGGATCAAGGGCATCGGCGGGCTCGGTGGGATCGGCGGCCTGAAGGGCAGCATCCCCGGACTCGAAGAGCCCGGTAGCATCAAGGGCTCCACGGGTTTCGGTTCCGGTGGGACGAGCGGCTTGAAGGGCATCGGCGGGCTCGGTGGTGGCACGGCCGGCGAGGGTGTCGGCGGTGCCGGCCTGAAGGGCATCGGCGGCAGCGGTGGCAGCGGCGCGAGCGGCAGCAGGCTCGGTGCCGGTGCCGCGTCCGGCGCGGCGGCGGCCGAGGAGGCCGCCGCGGCACGTGGTGGCACGGGCGCAGCCGGCAAGGCGGGCGCGTCCGGCTCCTCCGGGCTGGGCGGTGCGCACGGCGGCCGGGGCCAGGGCAGCGAGGACAAGGAACACAAGGTCGCCGACTACCTCGAAGGCGATCCCGAGCTGTTCGAGCCGGAACAGGTCGTGGCTCCTCCGGTCATCGGTGACTGGAAGAAGAGCAAAGAGGACAAGAAGAAGTAGGGGGTGTCATGTCTTTCGAAGTGGTGCCGGACGAGCTCCGCACGCACGCGAGCCATCTGGACGGGCTGAAGGACCGGCTCAGCACGGCGGCCGACGCGGCGCACACCGTTGTCATGGACAACGGGGCGTACGGGCTGATCTGTTCGTTCCTGCCGCCGATCGTCAACGCGACGACGCAGGACGACGCCACGGACGCGCTCAAGTCCGCGGTCGAGGGCATGACCACGACGGCGGACAACGTCCGCTCGGCGGCGTCGAGCTACGACGAGCAGGACAAGAGCAACGCCCAGCCGTTCGAACGGCAGCTGGAGTCCGTCGGCGGCGGCGCCGCGATCACGCCCCGGTTCGGCACCGTGGTTCACGGCAGCACCCCCGCCGAGCTTCGCGACCAGGCGGTGCCGGAATGACCAGTGCGAACGGACTCGGCGGCCTCATGCACGACCCGGACCAGGCCGCCGCGCAGATCGACGCGTGGGCGGAAGGGTTCGCGCAGAAGGCCGAGCGCTACCGGGCCGCCCAGGAGCGGACCGAGGAGATCCGGCTGACCGCGGGCAACAAGGACGGCTCGGTGCGGGTCACCGTGCGGGCCGACGGCAGCGTCACCGACCTCGACCTGGCGGGCCGGGCCCGCAGCATGCCGCTGGAGGAGCTGTCCGCGCAGATCCTCACGACCATGCGCAAGGCGCAGTCCGGGATCGCGGAACGCGTCGCCGAGGTGATGACCGACGAGATCGGCGACGAGGACCCGCAGACCCAGTCGCTGATGGTCGACAACCTGCGCAGCCGCTTCCCCAACCCGGAAGCCGACGAGGACGACGAGGACAGCGCCCCGGAAACCCCGGCCGACGAGCCGCGGCGCCCGTCCGCCGACAGCAGTGACGAAGACGAGAACAACCCGTGGTGAAAGCGTTTTCGCGGATCCACTGAAACGGCCGAGTGGGAAACGGGAGAGGCCGGCCTTGTCGGGGCACAAGGCCGGTCTCTCCTCATCCGCCGGGGGACGACTGGTTCGGTGGGGACCGGGGGTTTGTCGGATGCATCTGGAATTTTTCCACTTGTCGCCCGAAAACGCGCGACGCTGACCACTCTCGATCGGGCGGAACGGTGATCACGCAGCGCGAACGCTGTCACGAACTCGGGCGAACGGGGACCACTCGCCGGGTGATGGGAAGAATCCGACATACTGGTTGCGTGAGGCAGCAGCACGGGAAGGCACCACGGTGAACGATCGCGGACCGGATCCCTTCCCGCCCGAGGGCGTCGACCTGGACCACCCGAGCGTGGCCAGGGTGTACGACTTCCTCCTCGGTGGTTCAGCCAACTGGGCGATCGACCGCGCCTTCGGCGAACAGGTCGTGAACCGGTTCCCGCTGCTCAAATCGGTCGCGATCGCCAACCGGCTGTACCTGCACCGCGCGGTGCGGCAGCTGCTGCGCCTGGGTGTGCGGCAGTTCATCGACATCGGCTCCGGCATCCCGACGATGGGCAACACGCACCAGATCGCGGACGAGGTCGCGCCGGACTCGAAGGTCGTCTACATCGACAACGAACCGGTCGCCGTCGCCCATTCGCGTTACCTGCTGGACAAGCAGGGTGATCCCGCGCGGCACGCGGTGATCCACGGCGACATGCGCGACCCGGACGGCCTGTGGGAGCGCGTCGCCGAGACCGGCGTGATCGACTTCGACCAGCCGGTCGCCGTGCTCCTGGTGGCGGTCCTGCACATCCAGCAGCCCGGCCGGGACGGCACCGACGTCGGGCCGCAAGCGGTGGCGCGCTATCGCGAACTGCTGAAGTCCGGTTCGTACCTGGTGATCTCGCACCTGACCGACGAGGGCGTGCCCCCGGAGCTCGACCAGAAACTCGTCGAGCTGAAGGCGCTCTACGACGCGTCGTCGAACCCCGTGGTGTGGCGCAAGCAGGGCGAGATCGCCGCGCTGCTGGGCGATTTCGAGCTGCTGCCGCCGGGGATGACGTGGACTCCGTTGTGGCATCCCGAAGAGAGCAGCCCGAACTCGCCGGCGCTCGAGTTCGAGCGCCCCGAGGAATCCGTGATCTGGGTGGGTGTCGGGCGCAAGCCCTAGCGTTTCTCTCCTCACTGGGACGTCGTGACCGCGGCCGGGCTCGCCGGCGCGGGGTTCGCGGCGTGTCCCAACGCGACTCCGGCGACGAGGCACAGCACCGCCACCCAGCAGGCGAATCGCAGGACGGTCGAAAAAGAACAGAAGATCTTCATTTCGTACTCCTCAGCGGGGATCCGGGTTACCGGAACCAGAATGACGAGCCGGGGAAACGCCCGGCAAGAAGTTTCCCGTTTCCTTGGTGCGCCGGAACAGGAAACATCACGCACCGTTCGCACGATCACCGGTATGGAGCCTGGACACCCGCCCGAAGGGTTCAGAATGATGGGCTGTCCGGGGCATCACGAAGGGGAACGTGTGGAGGACCTCAGCGCCGCGGATCTGGCCGGTGAGCTGAAGGTACTGCGGAAAGGCCGCGGTATCGCCGCGATGCGGCTCGGCGAACGGACCGGTTCCGCATTACGGACGGCGTGCCGGATTTCACCGGAGGACGACGTGGCGGAATTACGCCGAAAGCTTTCGGAATGGCTCGGCGAACTGGCCGGGAAACTGCCGCGGGATCTGTGTACCGTCGTGCTGGCCGCGTTCGCGCTGCACAAGGACGCGCAGCATCCCTTCTACCAGGAGCGGGTGCGCTGGCTCGCGCAGGCGCTCGAACGGCACGACCGCACCATCCGCCGTCGCATCGACGAAGGGATCGCGCGGCTGGCCGAGCTCGCGGTCGCCGGCCCGCACAGTGGCGCCGCGGAAGACCAGCGGTGGCACACCGAGGAGCTGCGGGTCACCCTCGCCCTGGACCGACCGGTGCCGGAAACCTTTATGCTGCGCCGGATCATCGCCGACGTGGATGGAGTGTCCGAAGTGGACATCATCGCGGCGGACCATTTCGCGGACATCGAGGTGTTCCACGGTGGCACGCTCGCGGGCCGGGCACTGGAGCTGCCGGACACGTTGCGCCGTGGCGAGCGTCACGAGATCGCGCTGCGGCTGCGGGCCGAACTGCCGTCGCCGCAATGTGTCTGCGTGCCGCGCCAGCCATGCGACGTGTTCGACCTACACCTGCGGTTCGGCGCGGACCGCCCGCGTGACGTCGCGCTGATCGAGAAGGTCCCGGACGAGAGTGTCGCCGCGGGGCCACGGGTTCCGTTGGATCGGGCGGGCGAGGTCCACGTCCGGTTCCAGCAGCTCACGCCGGGTTTCGCGTACGGGGTGAAGTGGGCCTGAAGTGTCTATTGTGGACTGCGGGTGGCGGGTAGGCAGGAGGCCGCGCGGCGGCGATAATGGGCGGGTGAGCGCCGATGACACCCGGTCCCTGCCGCTGGTCGAGGAGTACGGTCCCGCCTGGCAACCCGGCCCGTTCGAGCGGGGTACCGATGGTCCACACCTGATCCTGGCCGGTGTCGACGGTTCGCCCAGCGCGCTGCGGGCGGGCGCCTACGCGGCAGGACTCGCCCGGCGCCAGCGCTCGCGGCTCGTCATCGTCTACGTGCTCGCGCCGTCGGTGTGGACCGGGATGTCGCCCAGCCTGCTCGCCGCCGCGCAGGAGGAGGCGCACGACGACATGATCACCGAGCTGCGCCGGCCCATCGAGAACCTGGCCGAGGAGTCGAACATCAACGTCACGTTCGAGATCCGCCGCGGCGACGCCTACACGGAACTGAAGCGGGTCGCGATCGACCGGCAGGCCGACCTGGTGGTGGTCGGCGCGTCGGACAGCGCCGGCCACCGCCTGGTCGGCTCGGTCGCGAACCGCCTGGTACGCGCCGGCCTCTGGCCGGTGACGGTGGTGCCATGAAGCCATCGCGGCGGCGCGGGCGGCGGAACCTGACGCGGCCCTGGCGCTCCGACCGCCTTGCCAGGAACCACGCCAGAACCGGCAGCGGCGCGAGTCGCTAGCCCACGGCAAGCAACCCGCGCCGCGTACTACCAATCCGACGGCAGCGACGGCAGCCACGAGCAGTCACCTGCAGACGGTGTCCGCCTACTGTCGGTCGGGCTGGTGACCAACACCGCTCAGCGAACCTCCTCGTCCCGTGGCTCGGCGCCTGCCTCGGCCTGGCCCGCTTCCACCACGGTCCAGTTGCCCAGGCCGCCGGCCAGTTGCTCGGCGTACCGCTCGGCCGCCGCCTGCGTCGGGAACCGGATCTCCTGCGCGCGCGAACGATGAGTGATCTTGTATGCCATCTTGTCTCCCCTGCGACTCCAACCCTCGCCACCCACCTTAGAACAGGCGTTCGAGAGCGGCAACTCGGGGTCTTTCCCTTGCGGGAGCAGGGAAACCGACGCTCAGCCGACCCGTCCGACGCCGCCGAGCAGGACTTGGCGCGACTCGTCCTCTTCGTCCGGGATGTAGGCCGGGTCGGCCGGATGCCAGTCCTGCGCGAGCACCAGCCCGGGCGGCACCAGCGTGGTCCCGGCGAAGAACTCCCCCACCTCGGCGGCGGTCCGCCGATGGAACTGCTCTGTGACCGAGTGGTTGTAGACCCTCGTCCACTCGTTCTGCAGGCGGCGGCTGCGCTCGTCGGCCGGTTCGGCGCCGTGGCTGATGACCAGGTGGCTGCCCGGCGCAAGCGGCTCCAGGTAGCTCCGGACGAGCCGCGCGGGCTCCAGCTCGTCCGGGATGAAGTGCAGCACCGACAGCAACAGCAGCGCGACCGGCCGGCCGAAGTCGAGCATCCCGGTCACCTCGGGGTTCGCCAGGATGCCTTCGGGCGCACGGAGATCGCCGTGCACCGACGTCGCGTGCGGGTTCCCCGCGAGGATGCGGCGGCTGACGTCGACGGTGTCCTGCTCGTAATCGACGTACACGACGCGGCTGCCGGGCGCGACCTCGTGCACGCTCGCCGCGACCGGATAGCCGGACCCGATGTCGAGGAACTGGTCGACCCCCACCCCGGTGAGGTACCGGACGGCGCGGTGCAGGAACTCACGGTTGTACTTCGCGACCCGCGACGCCAGCGGGAACGACCGCTGGCTGTTGATCGCCGCCTCCCGGTCGGCGGCCACGTGATGCCGCCCGCCGAGCAGCCAGTCCCACACCCCCGCCGCGGTCGCCGTCGTGCGCTCGGCCGCGGGCCCCGGATCCTGCATGCCTCTCCTCGTGCTCAACGGAAATCCTCGAGAACGCGCCACAGGAACGCTCTGGTCTCGTGTGGCGACAAGGCGGCGCTGCTCGCCCTGTTCCACAGCTCCTCATAATGCCGCACGTCGTCGCTCCACTGCAGCTCATCGCCGATCGTGGTGAACGCGTAGTCCAGATGCCGCGGCAACTCCCCGATCACGCCGGGTGAGGCGAGCCGCAGCAGCGCGAACCGTTCCAGGATCCCCTTGCGCGAGATGACCCGCGGCCCGGCGGCGGCCTTGAACGGCACCAGCTGCAGGATGATGTTCGGCCGCCGCGACAGCGTGATCAGGTGCTCGAGCTGCCGGATCATCACGCGTTCATCGCCCTGGACCCCGCGCACCGCGGACTCGCTGAGCACGGTGTAGACGTTCGGCGGCCGGTCGCGGGACAGCACGCCGTGCTACCTGGCCTGCTGCGCCCGCACGGCCAGGTCCACGTCGCCGGACGGGTCGAGCAGGCCCGCCCGCACATACTCCTCGCATTGCAGCAGCTCGGGAAGGCGTTCGCTGGCGACGTACCGGATCAGGACGGCGTCCTCCTCCAGGTCGACGTAGCGCCGGTAGGACTCGGAGTAGATCGACCGATAGCCGTGCCAGCGCCCGCGCTGGGAGAGCTCGCTGTTGAGCAGGGCGGCGAGCTGACGGTGACCGTCGTCGGCGCCGTAGGCACGCAGCAGCGAGTCCAGATCCGCCGGCGTGATACCGGTGTCGGCGCTCTCCAGCCGGGCGATCTTGTTCTGGACGCTCGCCGCGCTGGCCCGCGCCCACACCGCGTGGCCGGCGTCGTGCTGGGTGACCTGCTTGCGCTCCCGCAGGTACCGCACGAGCGCGGCCAGCTGCAGCTTGCGGCCGGTCGGCGTGTGCGCCAGCACGGAATCGTCCACGGTCGGTCCCCGGCTCGGGCGGCCCGGTTCCGTTGCGTCCGAAGTGGATTATCCGTGGGCCGCGATGCACCACTCAGTGTTCGGCGCGGCGGCGGTCATGTCCACTCATTCGACGGCTTGGCTCACCAGGTTCTGATACCACGCGTCCCACGGGTGATTGGTGGCCGGGTAGTTGGCGAGCGGGTTGGTCGCGAGGCTCGCCGAGTCGAAGTCCCAGCCGCGGACGACGTGGCCGGCGTTGCGGGCCGAGGTGATGAACGACGAGTCCGTCGCGGGGGCGGCGTAGAACAGCGCGCCCTGCTGGAGTTCCGTGCTGTCGCCGTCCTGATACTCGTCGAACGCCGTCTGCTGGTAGGCGATCCGGCCGCCGGTCACGGAACCCGTGGTGTAGCGCAGGGTTTGCGCCGGGGTCGCGCCGTCCGCACCGGTCCAGACCGAAACCGTGTGCCCGCCCGCGGTGGCCGTGGCCTTCGGGTAGCGGCTGTCGGAGGTCGTCGAGTTCCCGCTCCAGGCGACGGTCGAACCGTTGAGCACACCGGACCACTGCCAGTTCTGGCTGCTGCTCTGGCTCTGGTGGATCTCGCGCAGCTTCGTGCCGGACGAGTCCGTGAACGCGACCGTGGGCTGCACACCGTTGTCGTACTTGGTGCTCGCCGACCAGGTGATCTCGCCGTCCGCGCCCAGCTGACCGGTGTGGTACCAGAGCGTGCTGGCGCTCTGCGACTGGTGCACCTCGACGATCTGGCCGTTGTCGTTCAACGCGATCGCGGGTGTCTTGCCGGTGTCGTACTGGCCGTGGCGGTTCCAGGTGACGTGCCCGTCGGCGGTGTACGTGCCGGTCCAGTACCAGAGCGTGCCGCTGCCGGAGTCGTGCACCTCGACGATCTGGCCACGGTTGTTCATCGCGATGGCGGGGTTCGAGCCGGTGTCGCGCCGGTACGCCGCGCGGGTGGTGGCGTCACCGGACAGCAGCGGCAGGATCCGGCCGCGCAGGCTGTCGACCGACGGCAGGCTCGCGTAGTTCGCCGCGGTGGCGAGGCTGGTGCCGAACACGTCGGTGAGTTCCTGGTTCAGCGCCGCGAGATTGCCGGCCGCGAAAGACGTGTTGTCCGTCAGATTGTCCTTGATGTCCAGCATGACCACGATCGGCGCGTGCGACGGGTGCGCGTCGGACCAGGTGTCGACGACGCGCAGCCAGTCTCGCAGCGCATTGGACGCCGGGTTTCCCGTGTGGTCGACCAGGTTTCCGGGCGAATCGTGGCCCACGGCGTAGTCGTGGGTGGTGCCGTAGTCGTTGTCGTGGATGTCGAACTCGAGGAACCGGACCCCGCCGTCGAGCTGCTGGGTGATGGATCCCTTGGCGCCGTCGACGTTTCCGGAGTAGCTGTTGTGCGTCGAGGAGAACAGCGCGGACGCGAACGGCGTGTCGGCCCTGGCAGCGGGCGTGGCGAGCACGGTCAGCAGCACGGCGGCCGCGCAGGGCAGCAGGTTCTTGGCTCGGATCACGGGTGTGAGGATGACAGTCCCGGCCCATTTTGGGTGGGGAATTGACGAACCTTCACGGAGATGTCGGCCCCCGTTCAGCGCCGCCGAGTTTTCAGGGGAGCTGCTGGAGATCTCGCGACACCTCGGCGCGGAGGCGCGCGGCGTCCTCGCCCGGCGGGGCGCCAAACAGGCGGCGGTACTCGCGAGTGAACTGTGACGGGCTGTCGTAGCCGACGAGATGGCCGACACCGGCGATGTCGCCGGGGCGCCCGAGCAGCAGGCTCCGCGCTTCCTGCAGCCGGATTCGTTTCTGGAACTGTAATGGGCTCATCAGGGTGACCGCCCGGAAATGCCGGTGAAACGCGGACGGGCTCATTCCGGTCAACCGCGCGAGCTCGTCTATGCGCATCGGTTCGGCGTAGTGGTCGCGGATCCAGTGGATTGCCCGATTGACGTAGGACAGGTTGCTTTCGGCAAGACCGATCTGCCGCACCAGGCCCCCGAGCGGACCGGTCAGCAGCCGCCAGAGGATCTCCTGCTCGATCAGCGGCGCGAGCACCTCGGCATCCTCGGGACGGTCCAGCAGCCGCAGCATCCTGGCCACCGCGTCGAGCAGTTCGGGGGTCGCGTCGCCGGTCGCCATCGCGGGCAGGTCGCGGGACGGGCGCTCGGCCGGCGCCTTCACCAGCAGCGGGGCGATGGCGGCCGGGCGCAGGACCAGGCCCATCGACAGCGAAGGCGTGTCCAGGTAATAGCCGGTGACCGGCAGATCCGTGGTCACCACCAGACACTGCCCGGCGCGGTACTCGTACACCTGGTCGCCGAGCAGCAGGCTCTTCCCGCCCTGCGCCATCACGACCAGCAGCGGCTCGGTGAGCGAGTAGTCCGGCGGGGCCTTGTCCACATTGGACAGCAACAGGCCCGGGATCGGGGTGCCCAGGTCCGGCCGCGCGTGCCGGAGCACACTGCGCCGGATCTCCGCCAGGGGGTGCATGCCTCAAGGAAAGCACGCCGGCCCCGGCGAGACAAACCCGATCGGACCGGATCGAGCAGGATCGTGCAAGAGCTGGGCGGGATCGGTCTACCGCAGGACGGGTGCCGCGCGATTCCATGGAAGGGACAATTCCCAGACCTCCGAAAAGGAATTCCCATGCCACTCGATCACTACATCACCCTCGGCCGGTCCGGGCTGCGGGTGAGCCCGTTCGCACTCGGCGCGATGAACTTCGGCGAGGATCCCCCGGGCGCGGGGTGCAGTGTCGAGGAGTCCGAGAAGATCCTGTCGACCTATCTGGATCTCGGCGGGAACTTCATCGACACCGCGAACTTCTACACCAACACGCACTCGGAGAAGATCCTCGGCGACTTCTTCGCCGCACGCCCCGGCCGCCGCGAACACGTTGTGCTGGCGTCGAAGTTCTTCTTCAACCTCTTCCCCGGCGATCCCAACGGCGGCGGCGCCGGCCGCACGTCGATCATCAACCAGCTCGACGAGACCCTGCGCCGGATGCGGACCGATTACCTCGACCTCTACTGGATGCACAACTGGGACCGCACCACCCCGATCGAGGAAACCATGCGGACCCTCGACGATCTGGTGCGTGCCGGGAAGATCCGCTACCTCGGGTTCTCCAACACGCCCGCGTGGGTCACCGCGCAGGCGCAGACCCTCGCGCTGCTGAGAGGCTGGACCCCGCTGATCGCGCTGCAGGTCGAGTACTCGCTGCTCGCCCGCACCGTCGAGGGGGAGGTCGCGCCGCTCGCCCGCGACCAGGGCATGGCGCTGACGCCGTGGAGCCCGTTGAAGAACGGCTTCCTGTCCGGCAAGTACCGCCGCGGCGCCGAGGTCACCGACTCCGCGCGCACGGCACACGTCGGCGGCCCGGACGACGACCAGTACCGCGTGATCGAGGCCGTCGCGGGGATCGCCGCCGAACTGGGGACCACCTCCGCCGCGGTGTCACTGGCCTGGCTGCGTGTCCGAGAAGGCACTGTGGTGCCGATCGTCGGCGCCCGGCGTCTGGAACACCTGGAGAGCAACCTCGCCGGTCTGGACGTACAGCTCAGCGTGGCGCATTTGCGGGCACTGGACGAGATCTCCGCGCCGGACCTGAACTATCCGGCGCCGATGCACGGCGCGCCGCGGGCGATGCTCCAGTTCGCGGGCACCACAGTGGACGGTGAACAGTCCACTGTGTACCCACCGTTGCTGGAGAGCGACGTCCGCTACTGAGCGGACCTCAGCCGGGGCTCGAGCGACCGTGCTTCCAGTAGCCGATGAACGCGATGTCCGGCTTCGGCACGTCGCGGTCGTTCACCAGGTGGCGGCGGAGACCGGTGGCCATCCGGGACTCCCCCGCCACCCAGGTGTAGAACCTGCCCGGCGGCAGCGTGGCCTGCCGGATCGCGTCGAGCGCGAGCGTTCCGGGCAGGCCGTCCGCACCGTCGCGGGCGAGCCAGTGCACGTGAACTCCTTCCGGCACAACGATGTCCGGTCGGATGTCGGCCGTCTCCGGCACTTCCAGGTACACCTGGGCGGCCAGCGACTCGGGTGCGTCGTCGAGGATGGCGAGGATCGCCGGCAGCGCGCTCTCGTCCCCGACCAGCATCTGCCACTCCGCCCGCGCGGGCGGCAGGTAGGTCAGCCCGATGTCGAAGATGCCGGCGGGGTCTCCCGGCCGCGCGCGCCGCACCCAGGCCGAAGCCGGGGTGTCGGCGTGCAGCACGATCTCGATGTCGACTTCGTTCAGTTCCGGCCGGGCACGGCGGATCGTGAAGTTCCGCACCCACGGGCGGCTGGCCTTGGACATCACGAGCAGTTCGGCGATCCACGCTTCGCTGTTGACTCTCGGCATGCGCAGCTTCTCCTGCCCCTCGCGAGGGAAGAACAGCCGCACGGCCTGGTCGTCACCGGCCGGTTTGAAGTGTTCCAGTTCGGGGCCACCGAGGGTGATGTTCGCGAAACTGGGGCTCAGCCTCGTGTTCGCGACCACCTCGAGTGTGATCATCTTCCGCGCGTCGGGCAGGCGGACCTTGGGCACCATGTCGCTCCTCGTTTTCGGTCAGAGGTCCACGACGAGGCGGGAGGACAGGGCTCGGGAAACACAACAATACATGCGACCGGGCGCCGCGCCAAGATCGTCGCGGTGCTCGACTTCGCCATCGGTGACGAGGAGCTCACAGCTGCCGCAAACCCCTTCGCGGCACCCGAACGGTACGCGAAGTCCGGCGTGGTTCAATGCGTCCAGCATCGACTCTTCCGGGCCGACGTGCACCGTCTGTCCTGATCGGACACAGTCCACCTCGAACGGCTTGGCGGGCGCGAACTCCTTGACCGTCGGGCGGAAACGCTCGACGTGCAGCCGCCCGGCCGGAAAGACCGCCTCGGCCGCGTCGAGCATCGACGCGGGACCGCAGCAGTAGACGAGTGCGTGCGGGTTCAGCGCTGCCGCCAACACCGAAAAGTCCGGCCTGCCCTGCTTCCCGGTGGCGAAGATCCGCACGCGATCGCCGTAGCGGGAACGGAGTTCGTCGGCAAAAGGCATGGTGGCGACCGATTTTCCCGTGTACACCAACGTCACAACGGCTCCCGCCTCGACCGCGGCGGCCAGCATCGGCACGATGGGGGTGATGCCGATCCCGCCCGCCAAGAACAGGTACTCCGGCGCGGGCAGCAGCGGGAAGTTGTTCCGTGGCACCGAAACGTCCAGGGTGTGACCGGTACGCAGGAACAGGTGGATGTACTCCGAACCACCGCGGCTGAGCCTGTCGTGGCGGACGGCGACGCGGTAGCTGTCGTGATCGGCCGGGTTGCCGCACAGCGAGTACTGCCGGGTCAGCCAGTTGGGCAACGCCAGATCGACGTGCGCGCCCGGCGCCCAGGGTGCCAGCGGGCCGTCGGCGCCACGAAGGACGAGGGACACGACGTCTTCCGCGACCTGGTCCACCCGGTCGAGAACCGTCTGCTGCATAGGGAAACCACCTCAGTACAGTTGCCGGTAGCCGGCTTCGAGCATGTTTTCGAGCACCTTCGGGTCGACGTCGACGCCCATCTGCTCGGCGGCGACCTCGCCCGCCGACGGGATCTCTTCGGCCAGCGCCTGGCTCGCGGGATCCCAAAGCCGGGACCGGATGAGCGCGCGTCCACAGTGGAAGAACGCCTCCACCACGTCGACCACGATCGCCAGTTCGGCCTCCTTGGCCTCGGTGCGCATCCGGGCGAGCACCTCGGGTTCGTCGGTCGGATAGGCGTGACCGTTGACACGCAACACTTCCCGCACGCCGGGGATCATGAACATCAGGCCGATCCCGTCGTTCTCGGCGAGGTTGCGGAACGAGTCGGCGAGCTTGTTGCCGGGCCGGTCGGGGATCGCGAGCGTGCGCTCGTCGAGCACCTTCACGAACCCCGGATAGTCGCCGCGCGGTGTGCAGTCGGGGAACCCGGTCGCGTCGCACGTGGCCATCGCCAGGAACGGGGCGTGCGCGATGAACCGGCGGGAGTGCCGGTCGATGTGGCCGAGCTTCTTCTTCTTGATCATGGCGTCGGGCTCGCCGAGCCGGGCGCGGACCTCGCCCGGCGCGACCCGGCGCGGACGGATCGCCACATTGCTGCTGGTCATGGCACAGTTACCAATCCGACCGAAAGTAGGCGGACACGGTCCGCAGCCGACCTGCTCGTAGACACCCTGTTCCGCCGTGGCTGCCGTCGGATTGGTAACGAACGGCACAGATGAGCAATCATTCGGTTTGCGCGCTACTCGCTTTCGCGCCGGTGCACAGGGGGTGCCATGACGTCGGAGACCCGCCGGCTTCAGCCACGTAAACAGCCACGCCAGGTCCGCGCGGAGCTCACCCGGCAGCGCATCCTCACCGCCGCTGCTCACGTTTTCGCCGAGCACGGGTACGCGGCGGGCACCACCAACCGGATCGCCGAACGGGCCCGGATCTCGATCGGCTCGCTGTACCAGTACTACCCGAACAAGGACGCGATCCTGGCCGAACTGCTGACCCGCCACCTCGACGCCGACAAGGCCACCGACACGCTCCGCCGGCGCGAAGACCTGCCGGAGTCGCTCGAAGACGTCATCCGCCTGTTCGTGCACACGGTGATCGACAACCATCTCGGCGACCCGGAGCTGCTCCGGATCTTCATCGAGCAGGCGCCCCGCTCCGACGAGCTACTCGGGCGGATCACCCGGCAGGAGTGGGCGATGATCGGTCAGCTGCGGGACCTGCTCGACCGGCATCCGGACGCCCGGGTGCACGACAAGGACACCGCCGCCCGGCTCGTCGTGTCCACTGTGGAGCTGAGCGTGCACCAGCTCATCGCCGCGCCCGGCTCGATCGACGTCGTCCGGCTGGAGAACGAGCTGGTCGCGATGATCACCGGGTATCTCACCGCCGATCGGTGAAACGCGCGGATCGTGCCGACCCCCAGGCGGCGCGACGACCGGCGGTCAGGCCGCCCGGTCCGCCTCCAGCCGCTTCGCGATCGGGCCGAGCGGCTGGGTTTCCGGGCCGCCGGTCTTCGGCAGCTTGTCGACGGCGCGGGCGAAGTCGTCCCAGTCGGCCGCGTCCTTGAGCCGGAATTCGGCGGATTTGAAGCCGGGGCTCAGGATGTCGAGGTTCAGCTTCGCGTCCTTGAAGAACGCCTTGGTGTTCTCCTTCGCCATGTCCTCGAGCAGGTCGGTGAAGTGGTTCGCGAGCCGGTCCCCCGCCGCGGCGAGGTTGTCCCGTGCTTCCCGCACCAGCGGCCGGAACACGTCCATGATCCGCTCGGGATCGGTGGCCTCCATGACCTTCTGCCGTTCCTGGATGGCGCCGACGATGGCCCGCAGGCCGTTGATCACCGCGAGCGGGTCCTTCGAGTGCACCGCCTCGGCCGTGCCGGTGACCCCGTCGAACATCTTGAGCACGAATTCGACCTTGGCGGTCCGCCTGTTCTCCTTGGCGTCGGTCAACGCCGTGGTGATGTTCTTCGCCAGTTCCTCGGCGTTCGCCTCACCGGTGCGCACGAGCTTTTCGTACTCTTCGAGCACGCCGTCCAGATAAGCGACATACGTGGTTTGGTTGCCCACAAAGGTCTTCAGGTCCGACAGCCGCGCCTTGACGCCGAGCGCGCCCGCACCCTCCCAATCGGACAGACCCTGATCGGCGGTGTCGAACTTGCCCAGCACGTCGTCCACGTGCACGACCACCGTGGCCAGCTTGGCGCGCGCCTGCACGATCGCCTCGGGCACGTTACTGCCGTACCCGTGGAGTTGTCCCAGGAGCGTGTAGGTCTCCCAGACGACGTCCTTCTTCTTCGCCGCGTCGATCGACAGGTTCCGGACGTATTCCTCGGTGTTCTCCGCGGCGGCACCCCCCAGCCCCGGGATGACCGGCGGCGGCGACTGCTGGGTGAGGATCCGGGCGCACTGGTCGATGACGTCGCACAGCCGCAGGAACTCGGCGAACAGCTGTTGCTGGTACTCCTCGTAGTTGCCCATGCCCGTTCAGTCGTCCTGTCCGTCGGCACGGGCGTACATCGTCCTGATGTTCAGCAGCGCCGTGCCCGCGTAGTCGAGCTCGTCGGCGAGGTGCTTCTGACGGCGCTCCACCGAATCGGCCAGCGTGGCGATGGTGGTCTCCAGCTTGCGCAACGGAAGCTGCGCCGCTGCGCCCTGGAGCAGCTCGTCGAGGGTGCAGCCGTCGGTGAACTCGATGTTCGTCCGGCACGCGTGCACCGAACCGGCGTTCCCGGCGGCGTCGGCTCCCCCCTCGGTCAACGCCTTCCCCGCGGCCGCCAGGCCACTGAGATCCACCGTGAAGCCGCTGCCCATACCCGTGCCCCTCGCGCCCGTTTCGTCCGTCAGGGCACCTTTGCAGGTCCGACTGGGCGGGAACGAGTGCTTTTTCGGCCAATGTCCGGTTCTGGCCACCTACAGCCAGCCCCGTTTCACCGCCGCGACCCCGGCCGCGAACCGGCTGTCCACCTGCAGGATCTCCATGATCGCGCCGACGTGGCGGCGAATGGTCCGGACGGCGGTGCCGGTCTGGCGGGCGATCGTCTCGTCGGTGAGCCCGGCCGCGAGCAGGCTGAGCACCTTGTGCCGGGTGGCGGTGAGCTCGGCCGGTGCCGCCTCGCCGATCACCGTCGTGTCCGGCGCCTGCCACAGCACGTCGAACCAGTCGGCGAGCAGCCGCAACAGCGCCGGCGACTGGATGTGCAGCGCGCCCCTGGCGCCCGTGCGGTCGATGGTGACCAGGGCGACGCTGTCGTCGACGTGCATCATCTTCACCGGGACGGACTGGCGGATCCGGGCCTGCTCCCCGGCCAGCACCGACTGCTCGACGCTGTAGGAACCCCATTCGCCGGTCACGTGTTCGGCGTCGTAGAGCATCCGGAACTCCACGCCCGCCGCGATCGCGTCCGGCGGCGGGAGCAGGAGGCCCTCGGTGGTCGGCCGGTGCCCGGACCGGGCATTGAAGGTGGCGCGGAGCAGGCGGCGCGGCGACCGGTAGAGGCCGGCCGCCAGCCGGGCCATCTCGGCCGGATCGCGCACGGCACGGACGTCCTCGCCCTCCAATGCGCCCTCGGCCAGCCCGGCGGTCGGCGCCACCAATGCGGCGAACCGCTCCCACGAATCGGACAGGCCCGCCTGTAGTTCCGACAGGTGCCGATGCTGCCGGTCGAGTAGCCGCCGCAGGGCGATCGCGGGATGCACGACGCGTACGAGCCGCTGGTCACCGGCCCCGGCGAAGGACAGCAGGCCGGCCTCTTCCAGTTCCCGTCCGGCGGGACTGTCCACATCGAACTGTCCCGGCCCGGCACCGGCCTGGATCTCTCCGGCCGCGCGCAGTCGCTCGTAAGCCTCAGCCGCCGCCTGCGACACCAGTCCCGCGAGCACCGTCGATCGCCCCCCAGTTCTTGTGACAAGAACCAGAGCATATGTAACAAGCCGCCGCCACGCTCCCCAAACGGTCGATCTAGGGCAGCCAGACCACGATCCCGGTGTGCCCGGTCAGCACGCTGGCGACCCCGGCGCGGACCGCGGCCGCCGACCGCTCGGGGGTGAACGAGGCCGGATCGTAGGCCGAGGACATGCCCAATCCCTCGCCGCGGAAGGCCGCACCGGTCCAGTCCGCGGCCGTCACGTTCACCGTCGGCTCGGCCAGTTCGGCGCCGATCACGAGGAACTGCCGGTCCAGATGGTTGGCCGTGACCAGCGCCAGCGCGTCGACGAGGTCGTTACCGGCACTGATGATCAGGTCGGGTCGCAGGTCGATGGCCTGGGTGATACTCGGGATGATCTGGTCGTGCCCGGTGGCCGTGACCGTCTTGAGGCTGACCTGCTCCTGCCCCGCCCAGTCCGTCACCGCGTTCACCAGCGTCCTGGTCTGGGCGTCGTCACCCTTGGTCAGCAGCACCACGCGGTAACCCGGTGACGGGCGGACGCCGTCCCACGAACCGGGACTCGGCGTGATCGTCGCCTCCGGAGTGGGCGCGGCGGTGACGAACCCGGGGGCGAGCGTGCCGATCACACGGGGCTCGCCGCGCGGGGCGGACCAGTCGTCGGCGCCGCCACATCCGCCTGCCAGCAGGGCGATCGCGGCCAGCGCGGCGGCGGCTCGAAGTCGCGAGCGCAAGCGGATCATCCTCCAGGGGTGACGGGCGGGTCGCCTCCTTCCTACCCGATCGTCGGCGGTTTCCGATGCGCGGCTTATCTCCGTCGGAGTCCGGTTGCCCACCGTTCGCCTGTGATCTTCCCTTCGTTCGCCTGACCCCAGCAGTCTGCGGTGCATGTCGTCCGTCTCCCGCGCGCTCGTGGTCCTCACCGGCGCCGCACTGGCCGTCCTGCTGGGCGCCGCACCCGCCCTGGCGCACGGCTTCTCGTCCACCGTCTACGCGAACGTCACCGCCCCCGAGACCGGACACGTGCGCACCGAACTGGGCCTCGAATACGACCTGCTGGTCGTCTCGGCCGCGGACTACGAGAAGGACGATCCGCTGTTCCGGCAAGGCACCGCGGCATTCTCGGACCAGGATCCGGCGAAGCAGGCGGCCGCGCTCGACGCCCACGCCGCGTCGGTCATGAAGTACGTGAGCGAGCGCTTCCGCGTCACCACACCGGATGCCGCCTGCACGCCGACGCAGGACGGCGGCTTCGGGATCGAACAGCGCGAGGGCGTGCCGTACGCCCGGCTGGTGCTGGATTACCAGTGCCCGGCCGCGGAATCGCACGAGGTGCACAGCGCGCTGTTCCCGGACACCGAGAGCTACGTCCGCGACACCAAGACGATCGTCACCTACGACCTGGACCTGACCTCCGGCAGCGCCGCGCTCGACGCGTCGAAACCGTCGTTCTCCACACAGCAGCCCTGGACGGAACGGTTCTGGGAGTTCTTCCGGCTCGGCGCGGAACACCTGCTCACCGGGCTCGACCACATCCTGTTCCTGCTCGCGCTCATCGCGGGTTCCCGGCGGCTGCGCGAGATCGTGCTCGCGGCGACGACGTTCACGCTCGCGCACTCGGTGACGTTCATCCTCGCCGCGCTCGGCCTCGTGCACGTGCCCGCGTCGATCGTCGAGCCGCTGATCGCGCTGTCGATCGCGATCGTCGCGGCCTGGCCGCTCTGGCAACTGTGGCGGGGCAAGGGCCACGGCATGGAGCTCGAGACGGAAGGGCATTTCAGCCTGGACCGCGCGGGCTGGATCCGGCTCGGCGTCGTGTTCTGCTTCGGCCTCGCACACGGACTCGGCTTCGCGTCGGCCCTGGGCATCGACACAGCGTGGTCGTGGACGCTCCTGTGGTCGCTGCTCGTGTTCAACGTGGGCATCGAGGTCGTGCAGCTGGCGATCATCGCGGTCGTGTTCCCGCTGCTCATGCTGGTGCGGCGCAGTTCCCCGGCCGCGCCGCGCTGGTCCAGCGGAGCGATCGCGGCCGGTGTCTCGGTGATGGGCCTGACGTGGTTCGTGGAGCGGGTTTTCGCGCTGTGACTCCGCGAGTTCTTAGTACCTCCGAAACCAGACAGCCCGTCCGTGTTCACCTGATCCACACGAAAAGACGAAACGCTCTCATTCGGTCTTCCCACCCTTCTGACCTGAAACGGACATGAATCCGATGAAGTACTCCAGATCCATCGCTCGCGGTGCCACCGTGGCGGTTCTGGGCCTCGCGGTGGCGTTCGGCAGCGGCCCGCTGGCCGCCGCGGGCGCCGACGAATCCGCGACGCTGTCCGGGATCGTCCTCGGTGTCGGTGCGAAGGAGTCCCAGCGTGTGGTGAGCTGGTACACCTCGACCGACGCGGCCCAGGTCGTGCAGCTGGCGCCGACCTCCAAGGTCGACCACGGCAAGTTCCCGCGCAACGCGCAGACGTTCCCGGCGACAGTTGCCGCGAACACCGTCAACGGCGGCTACAACGGCCACACCACGCTCGACGGCCTCCGCCAGAACACCAGCTACTCCTACCGCGTCGGCTCCGGCGGCAGCTGGTCCCCGACGTACACCTTCAAGACGCAGGACTTCAAGGGCGACTTCGATTTCCTGTTCTTCGGCGACCCGCAGATCGGCTCGTCCGGCAACGTGGCGAAGGACGGCGCGGGCTGGCTGGACACGCTGAACGTCAGCCTGGCCGCGAACCCGGACGCGGAACTGCTGGTCTCCGGTGGCGACCAGGTCGAGACCGCGAACACCGAGACGCAGTGGGACGCGTTCCTGGCTCCCGACAAGCTGCGCCAGTACCCGTGGGCCGCCACCATCGGCAACCACGACGTCGGTGGCAAGGCCTACGAGCAGCACCTGTGGACCCCGAACACCGACCGGTCCGCGCCGTTCTACAACGGCGACCCGGCCACCCGGTCCGGCGGTGACTACTGGTTCACCTACAAGGATGTGCTGTTCATCGACCTGAACAGCAACGCCTACGCCAGCGGCGCGGACGAGGCGCACATCGACTACGTGAGCGACGTCGTCAAGAAGCACGGCGACAAGGCCAAGTACACGGTCCTCGTGTACCACCACTCGATCTACTCGCCGGCCGACCACGCGAACGACGGCGACAACCAGCTGCGCCGTCAGGACTTCCCGACCGCGTTCTCGAACCTCGGGGTGGACCTGGTCCTGCAGGGCCACGACCACAGCTATTCCCGCAGCTACGAGATCAAGAACGGGCAGAAGGCGAACCCGGACGAGCAGCCCGGTGCCACCCAGGTGGCGCAGGGTCCGGGCGGGGTCATCTACGTGACGGCGAACTCCGCGTCGGGGTCGAAGTACTACGACCTGACGGACCCGGACGTCACGCAGGACCCGAACTACGGGCCGGACCCGCTCAACCCGGACAACCACTGGGCCAACTCGGTGGAGAACCAGGAGCATGTCCGCACCTACGTGAAGGTCCAGGTGCACGACGACAAGCTGGTCGTGCAGAACCTCCGCAGCGGCACCTGCGCCGCGCCGAACGCCGCGGTGGAGCTGGGCAAGGTTTCGTGGTGTGGCCCGGACAGCGGCGCCTCCCCGGCGCAACCGGTCGGGTCCACTGTGGACAAGGTGGTCATCTACCCGTACCGCGACCACGGTCACGGGCACGGTCACGGGCCCTTCCCGGGTGAGCCCTGCTGGGTGCTGCAGCCGGGCAAGGGTGGCGGGCACGCCACCGCCACCGCGCTGAGCTGAGCGCGTTTTCCCGACCGGGGTGGGCGTCCTTCGGGGCGCCCACCCCACCGTCCATTCCAGACTTTCCGAGGATCTGCCGATGCGCGCCGTTCTGCTCGTCCTGTTCGCCATTGCCGGTTTCGCCAGCACGGGAGCCGTTGCCGGCGCCCAGGACAACGTGCCGTGGACGGTGAGCACGGCCGCCAACGACTTCGGCTCCGATCGCGACAACTACACCTATACGGTGGATCCCGGCGATCACCTCGACGACGGCCTGGTGGTCACGAACAACGGCACGACACCGCTCGACCTGGCCGTGTACAGCGCGGACGCGTTCACCACCGGCCAGGGCCAGCTCGACCTCGTCGCCAGGGACGCGAAGCCGACCGGGGTGGGTGTCTGGGTGCGCCCCGGCCAGGACCGCGTGACCGTCCAACCCGGACAGTCCGCGACCGTGCCGTTCACTGTCGCCGTGCCCGGCGATGCCGCGCCCGGTGACCATCTGGGCGGCATCGTCACTTCCGTGCTGCAGGGCGATGTGGAGCGGCGGGTCGGCATCCGGATCCAGTTGCGCGTCGGCGGTGAGCTGGCGCCGCGCCTGTCGGTCGAGGGCATGGACGTGGCCTATTCGGGCTCGCCGTTCGGCTCGGGCGACGCCACTCTCACTTACACGATCCGCAATTCCGGCAACGCCTTGGTCGCCGCCCGTCAGTCGGCGACGGTGTCCGGCGCGTTCGGCAGCTGGCGCGTCGCCACCGACCCGATCGCCGACTCGCCCCAGCTCCTGCCGGGCGAGACGTGGCGGGTCTCGGTGCCCGCGCACGGCGTGGTGCCCGCGATGGAACTGGCCGGGACCGTGACCCTCACACCGCTGCTCACCGACGCGTCGGGCTCGATCGCACCGCTGCCCGCCGTCGCAGACACGACGCATTCCTGGGTCGTGTCATGGGTTTTGGCGCTGCTGCTCCTCGTGATACTCGCGATCGTCGTGGTTCTCGTCCTCCGCCGCAGGCGAGCGAAGCGGACCGGAGAGGCAGCTGCGCGAGATGCCGTGAGTGTTCCCTCCTGAGCACCCTCCCGGTCAGGGGCGGACGCGCTGGCGCAGGAAGAGCGCGGCCCGGTCGAGCGCCTCGCCGGCCTCGTCGAGTACGCCGACGAAGGACTGGAACACGTGCGGCACCTTCGCGGTGATGTCGAGGACGACGTCGACCTCCGCGTCCGACGCGCGCACAGCGAGCCGGCGGGCGTCGTCCAGGAGCATCTCGTTCGTACCTACCTGCACCAGCATGGGCGGCAGGCCGGTGAGGTCTGCGGTCACCGCCGGGCTGAGCAGTGGGTCCCGGCGGTCTTGATCGACGATGTAGAAGCCGCTCATGCGGTCGAGGGACGCGCGGTCGAGCAAGGGATCGGCGTCCGCCTTGGTCGTCATGCTCTCGCCGGTTCGCGTCGCGTCCACGCCCGGCGAGAACGCGACGATCGCCGCCGGCATCGGGAGCCCCGCGTCGCGCGCCGCGAGCGCGCCCGCGATCGTCAGCCCGCCGCCGGCGGAGTCCCCGGCAAAGGCGATGGACTCGGGTGGGTGCCCCTGATCGAGGAGCTCCCGGTAGGCCGCGACCACATCCTCGACGTCGGCCGGGAACGGGTGTTCCGGCGCCAGCCGGTAGTCCAGGGAGATGCCGGGAATCCCGGCTCTGACCACCAGGCCCGCGGTGACGCCGAGCGCCGTGCGGGGTGAGCCGACCACATGCGACCCGCCGTGAAGGTAGAGCAGGGTTCCAGAACCGGCCGCGGCGGCGGGGTCGATCCGCAGTGCGGGGCGTCCGCCCAGCGACGTCTCCCGCACGCGGATGCCGTCGGGTACGGGCAGCGCGGTCATCATCTTCGCGAAGTTGTCCCGTAGCTCGCCGACGGACTGTTCCGACTCCGCACCGGTGCCGCGCAGCTGCGCGTCAAGGCGTTCACGCTGGACGGTCGACATCATCTTTCCTTCCGTTCCCGGGTTGCTGCGATTACAGTATATGCCGTGGCAGATACTTCGATGGAAGGTCCTGTTGCCTTCGACACGGTCTTCACCGACCTCGTCCGCGTGGAGACGCGGCTCTACAACGCGGTCGCCGAGCGCGTGAAGGCGGAGGCCGGCGTCGGAGCCGGGCACTTCGAACTGCTGCGCTACGTTCGCGACCACCCGGACACCCGCGTCGCGGACCTCGCCTCCGCCTTCGCGATCGGCGTCGGAACAACCAGTAAGATCGTTGACCGCCTGGAGAAGCAGGGCTGGATGCGGCGCCACCCGAATCCGGCGAACCGGCGCTCGTCCCTGCTCGCGCTGACCCGCACGGGCCAGTCGGTCCTGTCCCGGGCAGAACCCGCCTGGCAGGCAGCGATCCAGGAAATTCTCGGCGGCGCCGTCACCACTGATGAGCTGGCGGCCCTCGCCCAGACCCTCGACACCCTGCGCTCAGACCTCGAAGGACGCCGCCTGGGGCTCCCGGCCGGATAAGCTGCGTACATTGGGCGCTACACCAACGATTTGGGGGCCCGATGGCACAGCAGCAGCCCGCCGCACTGGATCCGGCGACCGCATTGGAACAGACGGCGTGGGCACTGGCCGCGCTGATCGCCACCCAGACCGAAGCGGCCAGGACACCCCTGTCCGATGTGCTCAATTCCGCGCCCGAACGGACCGCCGTGCTGGAAGCCGCGGGACTGCTCCAGCGTGACGGCGACGACCTCGTGCCCCATCCGGCACTCGTCGCGTTTTCGGGGCCACAAGCCGAAAACTCCGCCGCGGCGAAGCTCAGTTCACTGCGGCAGGCCGTCGCGGCCGCGGCCGGGGAGGCCGGTGTGGCGGACGGGTGGTCCGGTCACAGCGACGAGGTCGTGCTGAACCAGGGCCGCGCGTCGGCGGGCACCGGCGCCGCGCTGGCCACCCGGATCGTGCCCGAGCTGGCCGGATTGACCGACCGCCTGGCCGTTCCCGGCAGCCGGATCCTCGACGTCGGCACCGGCGTCGGCGCGCTCGCCGTGGCACTCGCCCGGAACCTGCCGCAGGTCGAAGTGACCGGAATCGACGTCCTCGAGCACGTGCTCGACCTCGCTCGCCGGGAGATCGCCGCCGCTTCCGACGTGGCGTCCCGGGTGTCCGTGCGGCTGCAGGATGTCGCGGACCTGGACGAGCGCGGCACGTACGAACTGGTCTGGCTGCCCGCGCCGTTCCTGTCCGAGACGAGCCTGACCAAGGCCCTGCCCCGTGTGGTGGACGCCCTCGTGCCCGGCGGTTGGCTGGTCATCGGCACCAACGCCACATCGGCCGACCCGCTGCAGATCGCCGTCAGCCGGTGGACGGCCCTGCGCAACGGCGGCAACACCTTCGACACCGACCGGATGGCGGCCACACTCACCTCCGCCGGCCTGTCCGACGTCCAGCGTTTCCCCACCGTCCCCGGCGGACCGATCCTGGTCGCGGCGCGGCATCAAGGCAGCTGAAGCACTCTCGACGCGCTGTCAGCCCCTACCGGTCGGGAGCTTCCATCGATACTGGCCGCCGGGCTCGTCAATCCAAACCCACTGGTCCCCATCGGGCCCGACGGTAAGGCCCAGTCGGTCCCAGGCGGGTCGGCCAGCCTCGACCCAGCGCGCATGGGCACGTTCGACCGGTTCCCACAGTGCCACCTCGCCCCTCTCAGCCACCCTGCGGTCGGTGAAACTGGCTCGGGCCCACGAACCGTCAGGAGCAGTCAGCGTGGCGGTGGTGGGTTGGCGAGTCTCCGGGTCGAGCAATGTGCCGAACACGATGCCACGGGGAAGGCCCGAGAGTTGGGCGAGGAACCAGACGACGGGCTGACTCCACGGCGGGACTGGTGCCTCGGTGGAACGGAACCGTTCAGGCTCGACGTCGCTACCGGTGAGGGGTATCGGGTCGTCGCGGTGATGCCGCATAGCCATGAACGACGCCTGCCGAGCCACGAATCGGCCCTCCAACCCGCCGCCGCTGGCGGTGTGGAGGTGGACGAGGTTCCCAGCGCTGATGGCCAGCTTGAGATCGGCGAGAAGACCGCCACCACGGGTGAGTTGTTTCACCCAGGCGTCCGGGATGACGGGAACCGAGCAGGTCGCGATGATCCGATCGTAGGGCGCGTGTTCAGGCAGCCCCTGCTCCCCGTCAACGGCGGCAAGCGCCGGCCGGTAACCCACTCTGGCCAGGCGCTCCCGGGCGAGTTCGACGAGTCCGGCATCAACATCGACGGAGAACACCCGGCCGTCGCCGAGCCGGTGCGACAGCAAGCCAGCGTTGTATCCGGTGCCCGTGCCGATCTCCAGGACACGGTGACCGTCGCGAATGTCGAGGGTTTCCAGCATCCGCACCATGAGCTCTGGATTCGTACTCGACGACACTGGTTCCCGATAGCCGCCACGGTCTTCCAAGACAGTGACCAGAGTTTGCGGCGCGTAGACGCGGTCCAATTTCCCGCTGGTCTCCCACCCGACCCACGCCCCAGTGCCGTCCTGCTCATAGACGCAGGGCACGAACACGTGCCGCGGAACCTCGGCAACCGCCGCATGCCATCGGGGTGAGCGGATGTCGCCGTGGTCTCGCAGCAGATCGGCAAGACCACGGGCACGGCTGGTCCAGTCCAGATCGGTGGCAGTCACTGAATGCCTTTCATCAGGAGGTCGGCCAGCTGATCGGTGAGCGGGGCACCGGTCGCGTCCTCGATCCAGCCGTACTGCCCGCCAGCGTTGACCTCCAAGAACGTCCAGGAGTCATCGGGGCCGATGACGAAATCGAGTGCGCCATAGACCAGGCTCATCTCTGCCATCAGCCGGCGCACACCTTCGAGTACCTCGGCCGGTGGTTCTACCAGTTCATACGTGAGCCGGTCGTAGTCGGTGCGCCAGTCGATGTAGGCGGCTGAGCTACCCGCGTGGATGGCCGCAGTCGTGACATCGCCACCGATGACAATCATGCGTGCCTCGTGTTTCTTGGGGGCCCACCGCTGAAACTGGTGCGCCGTGTGCTCGATACCGCGCAGGTCGGCGAGATCGGCGTCGTCCAGGAGATGCGTGTACGCGAACTTCCGCACACCTCCCTCCACGATCGAGACTGCGCCCAACATCTTCGTCACCGACCTGCCCTCGGACGCGAAGTCACGCATCGCCCAGGGATCATTCGTGATCAGAGTGGCTGGCACGTTCAGGCCACAACGCGCGGCCGCAACAAGCTGCGCCGGCTTGTAGGCGGAGTCAGCCAGCCTGGCCGGATGGTTGACCCACAGCACGGGAAGAGACATCAACACCCCACCCAGCCCGTACTTGGCCTCAACCTTCGCGTGCTCACGCTCGACCGTGTTCAGGCCGTCAGGGAAGCGGTATGCCTTCGGCGAGCGATACCAGACCGACTGGATCTCCTCAAGATCGAATGTCCGATGTTCGGTACGCAAGTGACCGGTCCAGCGGCCCCCACACAGCCGAGCGGACAGGCTCAGCTCCGTGGGAAACCACTCGGTACTCAGCCGGTGCACGTCGACTCCGCGGCTTTCGAGTGCCGGCACCATCGCGTCAGCGCTCGAGTCCCGTTCTTCAGCCAAGATGAGTACCGACATATCGATCAGTCGTTGACGTAGTCCTCGGACGGATCCCCGTCGGAACCGTCCGTGCTGCCCGTGGTCGGCGCGGTCGGCGGCCCCATCTCGATCAGCGGACGGCCCTCCTCGTCGACCTGCACCTGCCGGCCATGGTCGTAGGTGCCGGCCTGCTGGGGCTTGCCGTGGAAAGTGACCGGGGCCATCCTGCGCAGGCCCCATGGACGAATCCCCGTCCTTGAGGGCCGCTCCTCCGCCACAGTGGGAAGGGAGCCGCGCGACAGCGGGAACTGCGCACTGTCCGAAACCAGCGGATCGCCGGCGAACCGGTCGGATTCGACGGTCGTCATCAGACGATTTCCTTTCTCGCGGATTCAAGGTCAACGTGCTGCAGGGAAGCGGCCGCCTGGTTGGCTCCTCAACGACGTCACCTCTCGCTTTGCAGTGGTGACGCTACGTGTGGCCCGTGGCTAGTCGTTCACAATCTGTGAACCCACGGCGAGCCGACGTTTCAGGCTGTCGAGTTCCCACGCGCGACGCTTGACACGCGTATCAAGTTCGGCGACAAGCTCACGGGCAACCGGGTCGTGGCGGATGCGTTGAGGCGCGATCCGATCGGCAACGTCGAGGTGACGCACCGCGTCCCCATCACGTGTGCCGTCCGCCTGCGCATAAGCGCGAGCAAGGTCAAAATGCAACGCGGCCCGCCGATCGGCTGTGGTCAAGGCCGCGTCGAAGCCGGAGATGGCAGTGATCTGCTCGGCACGGACAGGACCCTCGCCAAGCTCCACCGCGATCGACAGTGACCAGGCGCGAACGTTCGCCGGTCCGAAGGTGAACTGCAGCGCGTTTCGTTCCCCCGTGTGCTCGGCGATCTCCGCAGCCATCGCCAGATGATCGGCTGCCAAGTCGGCGTTGTGATCCTTCGCGGCCATCTGCGCCGAGGACAGGTGCAGCATGCCCGCAGCTTCAGCGGGTGCCGTGTCGTCCGCGTTCGGGTCAGCATGCTCAACGGTGGCGAGTGCCTCGGCAGCTACCCGTTGGGCGCGGTGACGGGCACCCATCCGGCTGAGGGCTGTTGTCACAGTCATCGCGGCGAAAGCAGGCAGTGCCAGGCCGTCAAGGCGCTGTGCGGCTTCCTGCCCACGCTTCGCGGCGAGGACGGCGAGGTCGTAGTTGCCCAAGGTGCGGGCATTACCGGCAGCGACAAAGCACGCCTCGACGAGCGCGATGAGGGCCGATCGGCGGGTGTCGCCATCGCCGGCCACGGCATGAATATGCAGTTCGGTGAGCAGTGCCCCGAGGTCGCGTCCGGCGAGCGAATAGCGAGAGTTCGCCGAGTACTCGTTCGCCTTGCGTGCCAGGTTCGCCAGGTCATCGACCGATCGGGCGGGCTGGTCGGGAACGTCATCCAAGGTGGCGTCGAACAGGGCAACCGAGATCGGTGGCAGCGTGGACAGGGCTTCAGCACTGACCTGGTCGCCGGGTAGATAGGGCTGGCCGGTGAGATCGACGATGGAGCAGCCGAGCGCGTTGGCAAGGTCTTCGAGTAGTCCGCGGCGTTCGAATCGGCGTTCGCCGTTCTCCAGCATTGACAGGTATGACTTCGAAATGCCGGCCAGTCCTGCCGCGGTGTCGAGGCTCATGCCGCGTCGACGGCGGATGATGCGGACGCGCTGCCCGATTTCGGCAGGCTCCAGCTGAGGCTGGTTGTGCACGGTGCGACCTTCCACTCTCGGCGAAGAGGGATACCGTCAGCGTAGTGCAGTTGACACGGCGACCAGTCGGTCTGGTGATCAAGCTGCGCTGGCTAGCTCGGTGGAATGCGACCCGCACGACAGCCCTCGTGTCAAGACCAGACCCCACCGTTTTCCAGGATCGAGTAGCTAAGCTGGGCCGGTCAGCCTAGCCATCTGGAGGACTGGTGCGGACGTTGCAGGCCGAGGAACCACGGACGGCCGGGGACTACCAGCTGATCGGCCACCTCGGCCGCGGGGCGATGGGCACGGTGTATCTGGGCCGGTCCAGAGGCGGCAGGCTGGTGGCGGTCAAGGTGATTCGCGGCGATCTGGCCGAGGATCCCGGCTTTCGCGAACGGTTCCGCCGCGAGGTGGACCTCGCCCGGCGCGTGGGCGGGTTCTGGACGGCCGCGGTGGTGGACGCCGACGCGGACGCGACGCCGCCCTGGCTGGCCACCGAGTACGTGCCCGGACCGACATTGCGCGAGGCCGTCGTCGCGCACGGGCCGCTGCCCGAACCCGCTGTGTGCCGACTGGCGGCGGGTCTGGCCGAGGCGCTCGCCGCGGTGCGGGCGGCGGGTCTGGTGCACCGGGATCTCAAGCCCGGCAACGTGTTGCTCGCCGCCGACGGGCCGCGGGTGATCGACTTCGGCATCGCGCGGGCCGCCGAGGGCACCGCACTGACCGCCACCGGAATGCTCATGGGAACCCCGGGTTTCCTGTCCCCCGAACAAATCTCCGGGGCGCCCGTCAGCCCGGCCGCGGACGTGTTCGCGCTCGGCGCCGTGCTGACCTACGCCGCCACCGGCCACGGCCCGTTCGGCGAGGGCGACACCGGCGCCCTGCTCTACCGCGCGCTGCACAACGAACCGGACCTGGCCGACCTGCCGGAGAGCCTGCGCGAATTGGTGGCCGCCTGCCTGCGCCGCGACCCGGCGGACCGGCCCACACCCGCTCAACTGCTCGAACGCCTCGGCGGACGGCCATCGGCCAGCGACTGGCTGCCCGAAGCGGTGCGCACACTGGTCGAACAGCGCCAGGCGCCCACCCACCAGTACACCCAGTTGGCCGATCTCTATTCGCCGCCGGTCGAACGGGCGGCGGGCGCCCGCTTCCACACATCCCGGACGGCCGCGCTGGCCTGGGGTGGCGCGTGCCTGCTCGGCGCGGCCGTGGCGGGCCGGATCTCCGACCCGGCGGCCGGAGCGTGGGGACTGATCCGGCTGGCCGCGTTCGTCCTGCTGGTGATGCTCGTGGTGAACGGCGTCCGGCTGCTGATCCGGGCCGGCCGCCAGCAGGTGTCACTGGACATCGGCACGCGCGCGCTGGGCGTACGGCGCGGCGACCGGTTCCACGAACTGCCGTGGTCCGACGTGGCCCGGGTGCGGATCGTGGACGAGCGGACGCGGCCGTGGCTGGTGGTCTGGCTCGCCGACGGACGGCCGGTGCCGGAACCGATGGGCGGCTCGGTGTTCGAGCCCTATCACGGCGGGCTCCGGGTGTATCCGGTCGGGCACGAGCGGCCCCGGCGCCGCCGCACCCGCGAGATACAGGAACTGCACGCGGCACTGGCCTGGTACGCACCGGCCGCACACGACGCCCGCTGACGCGCGGCAGCACCGTCCACAGTGATCAGTTCGACCCCGGCAATACCGTTGTCTCACCGCTAATTCTTCGCGCGGCCGACAGTTGCCGCGTTTTTCCCGCGTATTGGCCGTGCCGGGTTCAGAATGAAATCCACAGTGGACTCGAACCGTCCCGGCGGCCGAAATGAGCCGTAAATAGGGTGCTGCTAGGCACGGTAAGCGGTCGTTTGGCATAATCGCCGGTGACCACGGTGGGCAGAGGAGAGTAACGCACAATGCGAAGCCGGATTCAGAAGATCACCCCGAAAAAGGCGGAAGAGATGCTGTCCGCCAATACCGCCAACCGGCCGTTGTCCAGGCCACTCGTCCGCTCGTTCGCCGAGGCGATGCGCCGCGGCGATTGGCGGGTGACCCACCAGGGCATCGCCTTCGACACCAACGGCGTCCTGGTCGACGGCCAGCACCGGCTCGCGGCCATCGTCGAGGCCGACCAGCCGGTGGAACTGACCGTGTTCACCGAGGTCCCGGCGGACACCTTCGACGTGCTCGACACCGGCCGCAAGCGCAACGCGGCCGACGCGCTGGCCATCGAAGGTGAAACGAACAGCCACATGCTCGCGTCCATGCTGCGCACCGTGTGGCTCTATCAGAACCGCCCCGACGTGAGCTGGTCCGGCAACAACGGGATCGTCACCAACCACCAGATCATCGGTGCCCTCGAAGAGCACCCCACGATCCGTGACTTCGTCAAGATCGGCGAACGCATCGCCACCGAAGCCGCCATGATCAAGTCCGCCGCCGGCGCCGCCAGCTACCTCGTGTGGCACGCGAACCAGAAGGCCAACCTCGACGAGTGGTACGACGGCATCATCGACGGCGCGGGCCTCAAGCGCGCCGACCCGCGCCTGACCTTCCGCAACCACATGTTCCGGCTCGCCCGCAAGCAGGCCGGCCAGGTCCTCAAACGGCGCGACACCCGCGAGCACCTCACCCTCTACTTGAAGGCCTTCAACGCCTGGGCCCAGGGCGAGGAACTCCCCCAGCTCCGGTTCACCGCCCGCGAGCCGTTGCCGCCCGTCACCCGGGTCGACTCCTGACACCCCTCGGTCCTTGATCCACGGCGGGATAGGCTGATGGTGAACACCGTTCGCGATCACCAAGGGGACACGCAGTGTCATATCAGCCGGTTTCACCTGACGAGGTAGCGCGCGCCACCGGCCGGACCGACGTGGACGAAAAGGCCAGCCCAGCGCGGGTTTACGACTATTTCCTCGGCGGTACGAACAACTATGCCGTCGACCGTGTCTGGGCCGAGCGGGCGGAGGGGCGGTACCTGGAGTCCGGTCAGAACATCCGGCACATGTACCGCTCCAACCGTGGCGCGCTGGGGCGGGTCGTCGAATACGCCATTCGCGAGCACGGGATCCGGCAGATCGTCGACATCGGGTCCGGCCTGCCCACGGTCGGCAACGTGCACGAGGTGGCCGACGAGATCGCGCCGGGACAGTGCAGCGTGCTGTACGTCGACAACGAGACCATCGCGCACGCGCATTCCGACATCCTGCTGAGCCGGACCGCCGATCCCGACCGGCATCGCGCGGTCTTCGCCGACCTGCTCGAATTCGACAACCTGTGGGACAAGATCTTCGCGGAGCAGGTCCTGCGTCCCGGCGAGCCGATCCTGTTGCTGGTGATGGCGGTCCTGCATTTCATCGGGGACTCGGCGGGCGCGCACGCCGCGATGGCGTTCTACCGCGACATGCTGCCGCCAGGTTCGCTGCTGGCCATCTCACACGGCACGTTCGACGGGGCGACGCCTGAGTTCCGGGACCTCATCGAGCAGTACGGCCAGACGACCACCAACGCGTTCATGCGCACGCAGGACGAGATCATCACGTTCTTCGGCGACTTCCCGCTCGTGACACCGCTGGATTACACGTCACACTGGCTCAACCCGGACCCGCCGAATGTCGAGCCGTGGCGCACGCATTGCGTGGTCGGGATCGGCCGCAAGCCGTAGTGGTGTCCGGATTGGATGGACCCTTTCGCCCGCACGATCAACGCGGCTCCTGGATTCCGGCCGACCCTATTCCCCCGCAATCCGCCGCTCGCGGA
Source organism: Amycolatopsis sp. GM8 (assembly GCF_021653975.1). Classification (GTDB taxonomy): domain Bacteria; phylum Actinomycetota; class Actinomycetes; order Mycobacteriales; family Pseudonocardiaceae; genus Amycolatopsis_E. Next base: position 338,232 of record NZ_JAJKFK010000007.1, read on the forward strand.
GTGACGGACTCCGACGTGAGTGCCGAGCCGGGAGGGGCGGACGATCTCGAGGAGGCCGCGGCGGTCTTCACGACGGCGCGGCCAAGGCTGTTCGGGATCGCCTATCGCATGCTCAGCAGCGCCGCCGAGGCCGAGGACCTGGTGCAGGAAGTCTGGCTGCGGTGGCAGGCGTACGACCGTTCCCAGGTCAGCAACCCGGACGCGTTCCTGGCCACGACGACGACCCGGCTGGCTATCAACGCGCTCCGGTCGGCGCGGGTGCGGCGCGAGACGTACATCGGGCCGTGGCTGCCCGAGCCCATCGACACGAGCGCGGACCCGTACCTTGGCGCCGAGCGTGGCGAGGCACTCGAATTCGCGGCCCTGCTGCTGATGGAGAAACTCACGCCCAATGAACGCGCCGCGTATGTGTTGCGCGAAGCATTCGACTACGCCTACGCCGAGATCGCGAACATCCTGTCGTCGACCGAACCCGCGGTGCGCCAGCTGGTCAGCCGGGCGCGCAAGCACATGGCGAGCGAACGGCACTCCCCGGCGGACGCCGCCGCGCAGCGGGAACTGCTGACCACCTTCATCGCCGCCGCCCGGTCCGGCGACATGGCCGCGCTGGAGCGGCTGTTCACACCGGACGTGACCAGCCTGTCCGACGGCAACGGCCGGGTGCGCGTCGCCCGCCAGCCGATTGTGGGCGTGCGGCGGGTGGTGCGGTTCCTGACGGCGATCTCGGGCTCGTTCTGGGAGAATGTCGACGTCCAGTGGGCGACCACCAATGGGCAGACATCTGCCGTGCTGCGCGTCGACGGCGAGCTGTACGGCCTGCTCACGGTGAACGCCACCACCGAGGGTATCGACCGGCTGCTGTGGATGGTCAATCCCGAGAAGAACAGGGCGGTGTCCGTCCCGGCCTGATGTCACAAACCGCGGCGCTACCCGGTCTTTCCTGGTGACAGCGAGAGAACAGAGGCCCAGATGCGCACGATTCTGGTGGTCGGCGGCGGGTACGCCGGTTTCTACACGGCATGGAAACTGGAGAAGAAGCTCCGGCCGGGCGAGGCGCGAGTCGTCGTTGTGGACCCGCGCCCGTACATGACGTATCAGCCGTTCCTGCCCGAAGTCCTGGCCGGATCGGTCGAAGCGCGCCACGCGGCGGTGTCGCTGCGCCGCCACCTGCGCCACACCAAACTCATCTCGGGCCGGGTCGTCAAGGTCGATCACGCGCACCGGACCGCCACAGTGCGTCCCGCCGAGGGGCCGGATTTCCCACTCGGCTACGACATCCTCGCCGTCACAGCCGGCGCCGTGACCCGCAAGCTCGCCGTGCCTGGCGTGGCGGAGCAGGCGATCGGCATGAAGCACGTCGAGGAGGCCGTGGCGATCCGGGACCGGCTGCTGACCGCCTTCGACCGGGCCGCCACGCTCGAACCCGGGCCACAGCGCCGGAAGCTGCTCACGGCGACGTTCGTGGGCGGCGGGTTCTCCGGCGTCGAAGGCTTCGGCGAGCTGCTGTCCCTGGCGACCTCGCTGCTCCGCTCGTACCCCGAGCTGGACCGGAACGAACTCCAGTTCCACCTGGTCGAGGCGCGGGACCGGATCCTGCCCGAAGTCACCGACAGGCCCGGCGAGTGGGTGGTGCGGTCACTGCAGAAGCGCGGCGCACACGTGCATCTCAACGCCCAATTGCTCGCCGCGACCGACGGGCATGTGGTGCTGTCGACCGGCGACGAGTTCGACTCCGAGCTGATCGTGTGGACCGTCGGCAACGCCGCGAACCCAATGGTGCGCAGCCACACCGACCTGCCGATCGACGGGCGCGGGATGCTCGTCGTGCGAGCCGACCTGCGGGTCGGCACCGAGAGTGAGCCGGTGCCGGACGCCTGGGGCGCCGGTGACGACGCGGCGGTGCCCGACCTCACCGCCGGCCGGCCCGGCGTCGCGATCGTCCCGAACGCGCAGAACGCGGTGCGTCAGGGCAAACTCCTCGCCAAGAACATCGTGGCCGACCTGCGCGGCCGGAAAGTGCGGCCGTATCTGCACCACAGCTTCGGCACGATCGCCACGCTGGGGCTGGGCCGCGGCATCTTCCAGTACCACGGCATCGTCATCAAGGGATTCCTGGCGTGGGTGATGCACCGCGGATACCACGTTCTCGCCGTGCCGAGCTGGGAACGGAAGATCCGGGTGTTCGCGGTCTGGCTGACCGCGGCGGTGTCCGGGCGCGACATCGTGTCCCTGGCGTCGGTGCAGGACCCGCGGCGCGCGTTCGTCACTGGCGAGGAGCCGGGGGAACCGGCTGTCCGATCCGAGCATGCTCAATCGGCATGAGGATGTCGTGCGCGAGTTCGCCGAGGCCTGCCGGCGGGCAGACGTCGCCGCGCTCGGGGCCGCGGTGTGTGACGGCGGCGGACGACGTCGTCCACCTGGTCACGGCTTTGCCTGCCCGGTCAGCTTCGACGTGGCGGGCGCCAAGATCACCGCCGTGTGGATCGTGCGGAACCCGGCCAAGCTGCGCGCCTGACCGGGCCCGCACGACACCACGATTCAGGCCGTGACGAGCGAAAGCCCGTAGGTCCGCAGGATCTCGTTCACCGGCTGGAACCACGTCTCGCCGCCGGAGGTGCAGTTGCCGTACCCGCCGGAGGTGACGCCCTGTGCCTGGTCACCGGAGATGAACGAACCACCCGAGTCGCCCGGCTCCGCGCACACCGTGGTCCGCGTCATTTCGTACACCGCGCCCTGCTGGTAGTTCACGGTCTCGTTCAGGCCTTCCACAACGCCGCAGTGCCAGTGCGAAGTCGAACCCGAGCGGCAGATCGACGTCCCCGGGACGGCCACCGCCGAACCGCGCACCAGCTGGTCGCTCACGGTGCCCCAGCCCAGCACGACGGGCGTGGTCCACCAGCCGTTGCCGATGGTGATGTAGGAATAGTCGTTGCCGGGGAAGGAAGATCCGGCGAACGTGCCCTGCGCCGAGCCGTCCCAGCCGGCGGTCGTCGAGCCGGGGGTGCCGCAGTGCCCGGCGCTGACGAACCCGCCCTGCACCGAGAACCCGATGGAGCAGCGCACGTTTCCGTTGATGTAGTAGGGATCCCCGCCGACGGTGCCGGCCGACTCGGTCGACGCGCGCGGCGCGGTCGCCACGGTCACCCGCGTGCCGGTCTGACGCGCCCGCGCCAGGAACCCGTCGACGTCCGCGCCCCGCGCGCCCGGCTGCAGCGTCACCACGAGGCTGCCGGTGCGCGGATCGGTGCGCCAGCTCGTCACCGACGCCGGCGCGGGCTGGGCTTTCGCCGAGTTGTCGAGCGCTTTCTTCGCGCCGTCCAATGCGGCGGCGCTGACCTGGGTGGGTGCGGTCGCCGCGCCGGTCCGCTCGACCGCCGCCGCGGCTGCCGGGTTCGTCACGCCGACCACGAGCTTGCCCTGCGCCGCGTCGAACCACGCGCCGCCGAACGCCGCGCCCGCCGCCTGCTGCGCCGCGGGCAGCACGTCGGTGGCGGCCTTCTCCTGGGTGAGCCTGTTCTGGACCTGCTGGGCGGTGAGGCCGAAGTCGTGCTGCATGGCCGTGATCAGCGCGGGCGAGGCCTGCGCGACGGTGGCGGGCGCCACCGCGACGGTGGCGAGGACGAGCGCGGGCAGGACCGCGCGGGCGATTGTTCGTCGATGCATGGATACACCTCCGTGGAACGGGGAAAAACACACCGTTCGTCCAGTGTGCGAGCAGTTTCCCAAATTGGTCTAGACTTTTGCCACGGCCTGTCCGATTCCTGTCCCGTATTGCGCCATTCGGCCCCGCCCGAACGGCGGTGGTGGGGTTAACCGGACCCAGGATCCGGGAGTAAGCCGCGTGGCCCACGGCACGGGTGAATCCTTAGCGTCGAACCATGCCGATCATCGCCCGTCACCGGCTGGTGACCAGAACCGGAGTCCTGTTGGGAATTCTCGGCGTCTCGACGCTGGTCGCGCTGCACCTACTGCCACGATTCGGCGGCGTTGACCCGATCCACGATCTCGTGTCGGACTATCCGTTGCACGCTTACGGTACCGGTATTCCGTACGTGCTCGCACTGTTGAGCATGAACGCCGCGGCTGTGGTCCTGACGTTCGCCATGGCGCGGCACGGGCTGGCGCGGGGGCGACTGGCGCCCGGACTGCTGGTCACGTGGTGCGTCAGCCTGCTCGGGCTGACCGTGTTCCTCAAGGATCCGATCGGTTCGCCGGGCACCTGGTACGGCTTCGTCCACATGGTCTGTACCACTGTGATGGCGGCCTGCGTGCCGGCGCTGTGCGTGCTGCTGTGGTGGCGGTTTCGCGGCCGGGCGCGCCGGCAGGCACGGACCCTCCTGGTGCTCAGCGGTCTGGCCGTGGCCTGCATGATCCCGTTCGTCGTCGGGTTCCTGACGCACAGCGGACGCGACCGGTTCGCCGGCCTGAGTATCGGGCTGTTCGAACGCGGGATGATCGTCGTCGATGTGGCGGTGATGCTGGTGCTGGCGTTGTGGACCCGAGAGCTGGCCGCCGGTCAACGTCCGGATTCGAGCAGGGCCAGGAGAATCCGGCGCAGCTCCGCGCGATCGCGGGGCTCGATCGTCGCCAGCCTGCGGTCGAACTCCGCGCCGAGCGCCGCGAGCGCGCGATCCCGCGCCGCCTCGCCCTCGTCGGTGAGCACGAGCCGGTGCCGCCGCAGGTCCGCGTCGTCGATCTCACGTCGCATGAATCCCTTGGCGACGAGGTTGCGCACGTAGACCGTCACGCTGGCCTTGGGGATCACCAGCTTGACCGCCAGCTCGGCCGGGTACGGCGACGTGGCGACCTCGGCGAGCACGAAGAACTCCTTCGGATCCAATCCCAGCTCGGTCAGCTCGGCGGTGCAGGCGTCCAGCACGACGGTCAGCAGGCGATGGTTCAGCGTCCACAGCTGTGCGGCGTCGTTCGGCACGCGCACCCCTCCTCGGGTGGTACAGTTCTGAAGTAGTTCCAGATCGTACTAATGGATCTCTCGAACAAACTCTACGCGAAAGGTGCCATCAGGTGCTTCAGCACATCACGATCCCGCGCGGCCCGATCGAGCTGGCGGCGAACCTCCACCTGCCCGATGACGCCGGGGAAACCGCGCCGCTGCAAGCCGTCGTGCTCTCGACGCCGGGCAGCAGCGTGAAGGAACAGATCGGCGCGAACTACGCGTCCCGCCTCGCCGCCCGCGGTATCGCGGCGCTCGTGTTCGACCCGGCCCACCAGGGGCAGAGTGGCGGCGAGCCTCGCGACCTCGAAGACCCGTACCGCCGCGGCGAGGACATCTCCTACGCGATCGACGCGCTCAGCACGATCCCCGGCATCGACCCGAACCGCGTCGGCGTCCTCGGTATCTGCGCCGGTGGCGGCTACGCGGTGCACACCGCTCGCACGGACCATCGCATCAAGGCAGTCGGCACTGTCGTTCCGGGCAACATGGGCACGTCGTTCCGCGGCTTCCAGCCGGACGGCCCGGTGGCCGCACTCGACGCCATGGCCGCCGCACGTATCGAGGAAACCCGCACCGGTGAGCTGAACCGCGCGAACTGGCTGCCCGACACGCTGGAAGACGCGGCCGCGGCCGGTCTGACCGATATCGACACGACCCAGGCGATCACCTTCTACCGCACCGAGCGGGGCAAGAACGAGCATTCGACGAACCGCCGCCTCGCGCGCGGCGACTCGCTGCTCCTGGGATACGACGCCTTTCACCTGGTCGATCAGCTCATGACCCAGCCACTGCAGGTCATCCTCGCCGGACGCCTCGGCAACACCGGCTCCTACGAGTCCGGCATGCGGCTGTGGAAGCTGGCGCCCAACCCGGTCGATCTCATGGTGGTCGAAGGCGCCGGCCATTACGAAATGTACGACGTGCCCGAGTACGTCGATGCCGCCGTCGATCGGCTCGTCGCCTTCTACTCGGACCACCTGTAACCCGGGGGTTACGTCGAGTGTGCGAGATAGGACAGCCAGCCGCCGTGTTCGGTGATATCGACGCCGTCGTGGAGTGCGCCGGGCTGGCAGAGAAAACCGGGTATGTGGTCGCCGTCGACGAGTTCGACATGGCCGATGGCCATGGGTGGGGTTATCGACGCGGCCAGATTGGCAAACCCGGTCGCCGGTAGTTCCCACACCTCGGCCCGTACCGCGGCGCCGTGCTCGTCAACGCGAACCAGCCCTGGTTTGGCCGGCGTGGTCGCCAGGGCATAGAGCCGGTAGTGCGGCGATGTCGTGGCGTGCTTGAGGAACCGCCCGCCACGCAGAACCAGTTCGTGGTTCAGTGGCTGGCCGGTCAGGTGGGCGCCGAGGACGGCCAGCCGAACCCGGCCGAGTTGACGTTCCAGCAGCCTGGCCAGGTTCACCAGCCGGTGGTCGGACAACGCGGGCCCGACGAACATGGCACCGAACGGAAGACCGGCCACCGTTCCCGCTGGGACGGCGACCGCGGACAGGTCGAGCACGTTGGCGAAGGTGGTGAACCGACCGAGCCGGTTGTTGAGGTGGATCGGATCGGCGAGCACATCGCTGATCGCCGGATGGTCCGTTGTGGTCGGCAGAAAGAGCGCGTCCACTGTGGACAGTGTCGCCAAAGCCTCGTGCCGCAGGCGGTCGAGGCGCTGCTGATCGGCGAACATGTGGTGGGCGGGGATGTCCCTGGCCGCCGAGATGATGGCACCGACCGTGGGGTCGACCTGGTCCTGGTGTTTGTCGATGAAGGCTCCCACCGCCGTATAGCGTTCCGCGACCAAGGCACCGCCGTACAGCAATGTGCCGGCCTGGAGGAACGGATCGAGGTCGACGGAAACCAGTTGCACGCCCACTTCCGCCAACCGCCCGGCCGCGGCGAAGTAGGCATCGGCCCATCCTGGCGCCAGTTCCCCGAGTTGATGCTCGAACGGAACACCGACCCGGTAAGGACCAACGGGCGGTGTCGCCAATGTGTTACTTCGCGGCGTGCCGGGATCGACCATCAACCGCAACGCCTGCTCGGCGTCGTCCAGCGTACGGCTGAAGATCGAGACACAGTCCAGGCTCTGGCAGGCCGGCACCACACCGCGGGTGGACGCGAGCCCGCGCGTGGGCTTCAGACCGACGATGTCGTTGAAGGCGGCCGGCACCCGGCCGGAGCCGGCGGTATCGGTGCCGAGTGCGAGATCGGCGATGCCCAACGCGACGGCCACCGCGGACCCGGAGCTGGAGCCGCCGGAGATCCGGCTGGGGTCGACCGCATTCCGTACCACGCCGTACGGACTGCGGGTTCCCACCAGGCCGGTGGCGAACTGATCGAGATTGGTCGTGCCGAGCACCACCGTCCCGGCCGCACGCAACCGGGCCACCACGGCGGCGTCTTCGGCCGGCAGGTACGCGTATTCCGGGCAGGCGGCGGTTGTCGGCAGCCCAGCGACATCGATGTTGCCCTTGACCGCCAGCACCGTGCCGGCCAACGGCAACTGCTCCCCGGCCGCCAGGCGCTGATCCAGTTCGGCCGCTTCCCGTTCGACGTCTTCCTGTGGGCGCAGGTCGATCCACACCTCGGGTCTGTCCACATCGGCGATCCGCCGGTACGAAGCCTGCACCCGGCGTGTCACGAGGTTCATGCCGTGGACGCCAAGGTGGCATTGCGCAGCCGGACGTAGCCGGCGTCACCGGTGTCGGAAATATTCAATCCGTATTCGAAAATTCCCAGCACTCGTACCTTCAGCCCTGGTCGCAGCAGCCACAATGCGGGCGCCGGCTCGACCAACGGCACGACCGGGTCGGGATTCCCGTGCGCGCATGCCGTGGTCGTGCCGACCTGAAGCTCATTGTTGTTCTGCCACAACGGTCCTTCGAGGATGACGGGACGTCCGTCGAGTTGCCGGGTCAGCTCGGAATACCCGACCCCGCTTGGCGCGACGAGATCCGCGAGCCGTAGCACCGTGACTTCGGTTCCCTGTTTCGCGGTCACACGGTCTCCTCGACGCGACTGCGTTCGAACAAGTGGGTTCCGCTGGTGATGCATTTGTTCCGCGCTGTCGCCAATTCGACGAACCCGGCGACGACGCGATGGGTCTCGTCCACGAGGGCCCGGCCGACCGCACCGGGCTTCGCGGTGGGAAAACCGGTGAGCGGCACGACGACACTGCGTCCTGGCGCGTCGCAGCCCTGCGGCCGATTGGCCATGGCCACATGGCACCGCGACTCGGAGCTGCGTTCGAGTGGCGCCAGATCACGCAGCCAGACCGAGTTGGTCGCCGCCGGCACACACAGCAGATCGGCGCCGAGCAGAGCCAGGCAGCGGGCCGATTCCGGATGGGCCAGATCCGCGGAGCCAAGCACACCCAGTCGTCCCCACGGCGTGTCGGCCACCAGCCATTCCTCGCCGGCGCTCGACCATGGCTCCGCGGGGTCCGGGTGAACCGGGCGAGCAGTGCGCACCTGCCCGTCGGGGCCGACAATGGCGAGCACCGATGCCGGTCCGGCGGGGTCACGAACCACTGTCGACAGGACGCACCAGGCATCGGCGCGGACGGTGGCTCGGCCTATCGCCGCGAACAGTGCGGGGGCGCTGTCGGCCGCGACGTCAGCTGCAAGCGCGTCCGCCGGTGGCTCGCCGCACGGATGGCTTGGGAGAACCCAGATCTTCGCGCCGAGTATCGCCACTTCGTCCAGCCGAGCTTCCAGCGCCTCCGGCTGTGCCCACGTCCCTTGTACCGCGGCGACCTGCACGCACGTATCGGCGACGACGACCGCTTGCCGCGCCTTCTCGGCGGCTTTGGTTGTGACGTAAGGACTTTCGAGCACGTGGTACGCCTGCGGACGACGGGACGCGAGCCGCTCGTCCCGGGTTTTCGGGGCGAGTTCCAGATCGGCGAGCAACGTCGCGTTGGTGACATCGGGGCCGAGGACATCGATCACCGTGCCGTCGGCGTCGATCGCACAAGTGCCACCCTGATACCTGGCGGCTCGCTCGTGACCGGCCTTGGACGCGGCCAGCACCGGCAGACCGTTCTCCGCGGCCCGCACCGGCAGATGCAGCGCGGCCTTGTCCTCGCTGAAGAAATTGGCACAGTTCACCAGCAGCTCGGCGCCGGCAAGCGCGAGATTACGCGCCACCCAGGGCAGTCGGGAGTCGAAGCAGATGAACAGGCCGAGCCGGCCGAGTGGGGTGTCGGCGACCGCGGGAGTCCCGTCGCCGACGCTGAACCATTGCCTGTCGTGCGGCGCGAGGTTCACCTTGCGGTGACAGGCAACCAGGCCGACTTCGGGGCCGACGAGCACGGCGCTGTTGAACAGGCGCGCACCGTCCCGTTCGGTGATCCCGCAGGCAAGCCAGGTGCCCGTGGAGTCGGCAAGCTCGCCCAGCCCGGCGATGAACGGCCCGTCGAGAGTTTCGCCCAGTGCCAGCGCGTGCTCCCGGTCGTCGAACAGGTAACCGGCATTCATCGCCTCCGGCAAGGCAACCAACTGGGCCCCGTCCGCGGCCAGCGCACGAACATGCTCACCGATCAGTTCGAGATTGTTCTCGGGCCGGCCCAACTCGGCGAGAATTTGTGCGGCTCCAGCGCGAATCATGCTCATACGTCCACCATTCTCAGAAAACCCGCTCGTGTGCTTCGATTCCGTGTTCCGATTCCTCCGCCGGAAGCAACAGCTCACCCATTCCTTCGTCGGCCGCCGCCATCACCTCGCGCTCGAGATGGCTGGTGAGTTGGGCCCGTAACTTCAGAAAACGTGGGTCGGCCGGGTCCCGTGGCCGCGGCAGGTCGATCGCGATCTCCTCCAGCAGCCGTCCAGGGCCCGCGGAAACCAATGCCACCCGGTCGGCCAGCAGTAGTGCCTCGTCGACCTGGTGCGTGACAAAGACCATGGTCGTGCCGAACCGCTGCCACACGGCCAGCAAATAGCGCTGCATCAGAATCCGGGTCTGGAAATCGAGCGCGGCGAACGGCTCGTCCAGGAGCAGCACCTCCGGCCCGACCGCCAAGGCCCGCGCCAGCGCCACCCGTTGCCGCATCCCGCCGGACAACTGCGGAGGCAGCTTGTCCGCGACACCGGCCAGCCCGACGGCACTGAGCAGGCCGTCGACCCGTTTCTTGCGGTCGGACCGGCTCAGCCCGGCGAAGCGCAGTCCAAATGCGACATTCGACCGCACCCGCAACCACGGAAACAGGTGATGCTCCTGGAATACCAGCGTGCGGTCAGGACCGGGACCGTCGATCGCCTTGCCGTCCAACGTCACACACCCTGAGGTGGGTGACTCGAGCCCGGCGGCGATCTCCAGCAGGGTGGTCTTGCCGCACCCGCTCGGCCCGATGAGCGCCACGAACTCGCCCGCGTTCACGGCGAGGTCGACGTCCAGGACCGCGGGTACACCTTCCCCGCCCGGTGCCGGCCAGTATTTCGAAACGCCTTCCCATCGCAGTGTCCTCATGACTGCTTCCCCCACCACAGCACCCGCTTCTGGATGAGCACGAGCAGCGAATCGGCGGCGAACCCGCAGAGCCCGATGACCATGATGCCGATGAGCACCAGGTCGGCGTTGAACTGCTCGCGGCCGATGATGATGGCGGCGCCCAATCCCGAGCGCAGCCCGACCATCTCGGCGGCCAGAACCGCCATCCAGGCGGCGAAGAAGTTCAGGCGGACCATGGTGAACACCTGTGGCGCGGCCGCCGGCAGGATCACGTTCGCCCACAGGTGTACCGAATTGGAGCCGAGACTGCGCGCGGTCTTCAACAGCTCGGGGTTGACATCGTCGATCGCGGCAACGGTCGCCACCGTCAGCGTGAAGACCACGCCAAGCGTCACGATGAACACCGCGGTGCCGTCGCCGATACCGAACAAGGACAGACCGAGCGGAATCCAGGCGATCGGCGCCACGGGTGCGAGCACCCGGACGATCGGCATGACGGCGCGCCGGGCCGGTGGGATCACCGAGGCCGTGACGCCGATGGCTGTCGCGGCGACGATGCCGATGGCCAGTCCGGCGCCCACCCGGGCGAAGGTCGCCAGCGTCGCGTCGACCAGTGTCGGCGCGTCGGGGCCCACACCGATCTGAATGCCGTCGTTGATCAGGTAGGACAGAAAATGGCTGGGCGGTGGGAAAATGGACTCCTTGAGCCAGCCCCAGCGGGCGGCCAGCTCCCACAGCGCGATCACCACTGCCCAGCTGCCGAGACCGTAGGCGCCGGCAACACACACGGCGCGTAGCCGGCTACGCGCCCGTGCGGGAGAACGCGGGGGGACCAGTGATTGGATCACGCCGTCACCCGACCTTCTTCAACAGTGCCAACTGAAGCACGTCGCTCGCACTCGTGTTCTTGATGTACTGGAGATCGCGCATGTCACCGACGCCCTTTTCCATCGCCGTCACCGCGGCCGAGTCGAGCCGGACCAGCGGCGGAGTGCGTTGGAGCCCCTCACTGAGCGCCTGCCCGGTCACCTTGAAGTACTTGCCCTTGTCCAGGATTTCCGCTGATTTCACGGGATCCGCCTTGTAGGCGTCCTCGCCCTGGGTGAGCGCGGTCAGGTACCGCTCGACGAACGGTCCGTCCTGCTCGACGCGCTCGCGCTTCATGGTCACGACACAATCCGGCGCGTGCTCGCCCCACGCCTGCTCGTTGCTCCCCAGATAGGTCGCGCCTGCCTCACGGACGACCTGCGCGGCGTAGGGTTGCACCACGGTCGCCACATCGATGTCCTTGGATACGAGCGCCTGGCCGAGCGCGAGGTTGTCGGTGAAGAACCGCATATCGAAATCCTGGTACGAGAGTCCCTGGGATTTCAGTACGTGGAACAGGGTCAACTCCTGGGTGTTGACTCGTGCGGTCGCCACCCGGAGACCGGTTCCTTTTTTCGCGGCAAGATCCGACAGGGTTTCCACGCCGATACCCTTGCGGGCGATGATTTCCAGGCCGTAGCTTCCACTGCCCGCGACGATCACCAGGTCCTCGCCTTTTTCCTTGGCGACCATCGTGTTCGAGAACGGGTTGTGGACCACCCCGGTGGTATCGGTGACCAACGAGGAAAGGTTGTCACCCGCGTTGCCGAAATAGGTGAGTTCGACGTTGATTCCCTGCTTGGCGAACAGCCCCGTCGCATGCGCCAGGAACAGCGGTGACATGCAGGCACCGACCAGGTTCCCGACCTTCAGGGAAACACCTTCCGTGGTCGCGCCGGAACGGGAGCCGCAGGCGCTCACCACCGAAGCCGCGGCCACGGCCGCCATGCCGGCGAGCACGCTACGGCGCGCCAATGGCTGGTTCATTGCTACCTCCTGGAAAATCCGATGAAGTCCGCTCGAGCATCCCGGTCAGCGCCCTGAGCACCCTGTCCTGGACGAGCGACGCGCTTTCGCTGATGTGCTCTCGCATCCGGTCGACCGCGAGTTCCGGTTTTCTCGCCAAGATCGCCGCGATGATTTCGAGGTGCTGGGCGATCGTGGCCTCGATACGCCCGGGTATGACGAAGTCGTGCACGCGGATGATGCGGATGGCATTGTTGATGTTTCCGAGCAGTTCGGCGAGCGCGAGGTTTCCGCCGGCCCGGGCGATTCCGACGTGAAACGACTCGTCTTCATAGACGAACGACGGGTCCGGGCCGGGAACGGCCTTACTCAGCCGGAGCCAGTAATCCTCGATCTCGTGCAGTTGTTTGTCGCTCGCCTCTCGGACCGCTCGTTCGACACTCAATTCCTCCAGCCGCAGCCGGACCTCGTAGAAGCCCTGGATGCGGGGCAGGTCCGGCACCTTCGGCCGGTAGCGGCCGGCTGAGTCGGCGACGACAAGGTCCTCGTTCGCGAGCCTGCGAAGCGCTTCCCGGACCGGGGTGCGGCTGACCCCGAGCAACCGGGCCAGCCGTTCCTCGCTCAACGCCTCACCGATCGAGAAGGACCCGCCCAGGAGCTGTTTGCGCAGCTCACCGTGGACCTTGTCGACCAGGGAACCCATCTTTTACCTCCGTATACCGTCCGGTATCCGACGTCGTGTACAGGTGGGAAAGGTAAGCACCACACGTAACGGACGGCGGTTTCTTCCGTTTCCAGCATGTAACCGCTCGATCGAGCGGCTCAGCTGTCTCCGCGCGCCGAACTTGCGAGCCGCTCCATGGCTGCGCTCGCGTGGACCGCGCTCCGGAAGGCGGCGACGGTGTCCCGGCGCTCTCGTTTCCGGGACGCGATGGCCACGATGGCGTGGGGGCCATCGTCCAGGGGGAGGTAGCGGACCCCGGGGTGCGGGAAGAAGCGTGCCGCCGGCTCGCCGTGCAGGCTGAGGCAGCCGGTGGTCGCCACGGCGATCGGGATGTTGGCCGGGGAGCGCACCCCGACCCGGTTCCCGCGCGGGCCGTCGCCACTCCAGTCCGAAAGCCCGGGCTGGCCCACCAAGGCGATCAACGGATGATCGAAGACATCGGCATCGGTGAGGTGGTCGGCGTCGGCGAGTTCCGATTCCGCCGGGACGACCGCATAGCGCCCAGTGTCCATAACGGACTCCACGACGAGGTCATCGGCCCCGCCGACGTTGTGCACGATCGCGACGTCGACCTCACCGGTACGAACCGCGTCGTATTGGTTCACCCAGTCCAACTCGACGTAAGCGAGTTCCAGCTCCGGACGGTAGCGGGCCAGCACGGAACGCGTTACCGCCCAGCGGTCGGCGAGTCCGAAACCGAGCACACCGACCCGCAGCACCGGCTCGACGTGATCACCCTCGGCCGCCTCCATCAGGGAATCCAGCTGTGCCAGCACGCGGCGGGCCCGCGGCATGAACCGTTCGCCCGCGGCGGTGAGGGACACCCGGCGGCTGGTGCGCTCGAACAGCCTCGTACCGAGCTCGCGCTCCAGCTCCTGAATCCGGCGGCCGAACGGCTGGGCCGCGATGAAATGCGCACGCGCGGCGCGGCCGAAGTGCAATTCCTCGGCCAAGGTGAGGGCGTAGCGCAATGACCGGACGTCCATGTCCCAGCACCTCTTTCCGCGCCGCCGGATTGTAAGCGCACAGGCCCCTGTGATCGCAACCGATTCGGTTCATGACCGCGGCCCCGGTGCGGGCGATGCTTCCCGCAGCAACGACGCTGAGGAGGTCGACGATGAGCCCACATCGCATTCTGATCCGTAACGGCCAAGTCCTGACGATGGATCCCGAGCTCGGGGACTTTCCCACCGGGGACGTCCTGATCGAGGACGGCGCCATCACCGCCGTGGCCGCGTCCCTTCCGGTGACCGACGCCGAGATCATCGACGCGACCGGGCAACTCGTCCTGCCGGGCCTGATCGACACGCATCGCCACACGTGGCAGTCCCTGGTGCGCGGGATCTGCGGCGACTGGACGCTCGGCGACTACTACTTCGGCATCCGCCTTGGCATTTCGCCCGCCTACACGCCGGACGACGTCCGCCTCGGCAACCTGTTCGGAGCCGTGGACGCGCTCAACTCGGGGGTGACCACCCTGCTCGACTTCTCCCACTGCAACAACACCCCCGACCACTCGGACGCCGCGGTGCGTGGCCTGCAGGAGGCCGGGATCCGGGCCGCGTTCTGCTACGGCTTCTTCGAAAGTTCCCCCGAGCAGAGCCGATTCGGCGACCACGCGGCCCGCATCGCGGACTTCCACCGCATCGCCGACACCTATTTCGCCACCGACGGCCTGCTCACGATCGGGGTGTCACTGTCGGAACTGTTCGGCCTGCCCTGGGCGCACTCGGTCGCCGAACTCGACGCCGCCCGCGAACGGCACGCCCTGCTCGTCAACCACGCCGGATGTGTCTTCGGCAGCCGCCTCTGCACCGGGATCACCGAACTGGACGCGCTCGGCCTGCTCGGACCGGACATGGTCCACGTGCACTGCACGACGTTCGGCGACGCCGAATGGGATGCCCTCGCCCGCAGCGGCGCCAAGGTGTCCATCTCGGTCGAGACCGAGATGAACATGGGATTCGGCCGCCCGGTCTTCGAACGCTGCCGCCGGCACGGGCTCGCCCCGACCCTGTCCGCCGACGTGATTTCGCTCAACAGCGGCGATCTGTGGCACCAGCTGCGGTTCGGTCTCGCGTGCGCCCGCGCGGATGCCGCGGACCCCGTCAATTTCGCCGGAGCGATGCCGGACACCGTCCGGGTCACCGCGCGTGAGGCGCTGGGCTGGAGCACCGTCAATGCCGCCGACGCGCTCGGGCTCGGTGACCGGATCGGCTCGCTGACACCCGGCAAGCGCGCCGACCTGATGCTGGTGGGCGGCCCCGCGATCGAGCAGCACCCCAGGGTCGACCCGTACGCGACGCTCGTTTTCCAGACCACGGCCGCGGATGTGCGGACCGTGTTCGTCAACGGACAGGTGGTCAAGCGCGACGGTGTGCTGACCGCGACGGACCTGACCACGATCACCGCCGATGCCGACGCCGCCGCGGAGCGCATCCTCGGCCGGGTACGCGACGCGGGCCGTGCGCTCCCCGGAACACCGCCGGGTGCCTGGGCCGCGGTCGAACCGATGGCACGGGAGTTCCACGAACAGGCCGTGCGGGCGGTGAAGAACCGATGAAATGGGTGACCTACGAGTCCGGCGCCGGCCGGCGCACCGGAATCCTCGACGGGGAGACGGTCCGAGGACTCCGGGCCGGAGTCAGCCTGTTGTCGCTTGTCGAGGCCGGTGACGACACCCTCGCCGAGGCGGGCGATTCCGCCCGCCTCGCTCCGGAAGAGGTGCGGCCGCTCGACGAAGTCCGGCTGCTCGCGCCACTCCCCCGTCCACCGTCGGTGCGGGACGGGCTGTGTTTCCTCGACCACTTGCGCGGCTGCTACCGCGCGCTCGGCCGCTCCGAGCAGCTGCACCCGGTCTGGTCGGAGATCCCGGCGTTCTACTTCACCAACGCCGGGTCCGTCGTCGGCCCGCACGACGACGTTCCGGTCGCGCCGGGCAGCCGCATGTTCGACCTCGAACTGGAGATCGGCGCGGTGATCGGGCGTGGCGGGAGCGACCTGTCTCCCGCCACCGCGGAACGGCACATCGTCGGCTACACCCTCTTCAACGACTGGACCGCACGCGACCACCAGGTCCGCGATCTGGCTCTGGGCATCGGGATGGGCAAGAGCAAGGACAGCGCGATCACGCTCGGCCCGGCGCTGGTCACCGTCGACGAACTCGAGGACCACCGCCGGGACGGGCGGCTCGCCATCGAACTGTCCGCCACGGTCAACGGCGAGGAGCTCACTCGCGGGAGCCTCGACCAAATGGACTGGACCTTTGGCGAACTCGCGGCTTTCGTCTCGCGTGGCACCGATCTCGCACCGGGTGACGTGATCGGCTCCGGCACCGTCCCCGGCGGTTGCCTGCTCGAACAC
Organism: Amycolatopsis sp. GM8; assembly: GCF_021653975.1. Lineage (GTDB taxonomy): Bacteria > Actinomycetota > Actinomycetes > Mycobacteriales > Pseudonocardiaceae > Amycolatopsis_E. The sequence goes on from NZ_JAJKFK010000007.1 coordinate 354,554, forward strand.
GTCGATACCCCTGACATGGCGGACTTCGCGCGCTGGCTCCGGCCCGGCGACGTCGTCACCTTGCGCGGGCAAGGACTCGGTGAGACCCGGCAAATCGTCGTACCAGGAATAGACGTCATCCCACTGTCATCGGGATTCTGAACAGTTCGCCCATTCGTTGAGAAGAAAGAAGAAGCCGATGCGCAAGCTCGTGGACATTTCCGTGCCACTGCGGGCCGGGATCGCGTCCGACCCGCCGGGGCTCCGCCCGGAGATCGAGTACTACACCCACGCACAGACTGCCGCGGACCTGCTGGCGTTCTTCCCCGGCGCCACCGTCGACGACCTGCCGGACGGTGAAGGCTGGGCGCACGAATGGGTCCGCCTCACCACTCACAACGGCACGCATCTCGACGCGCCGTATCACTACTCGGCCACAATGGACGGCGGCGCACGGGCGATCACCATCGACGAGGTACCGCTGGAATGGTGCCTGCAGCCGGCGGTCAAACTCGATTTCCGGCACTTCCCCGACGGCTATGTCGTGACCGCCGCCGACGTCCAAGCCGAACTCGACCGCATCGGTCACGAGCTTTCCCCGCTGGAGATCGTCGTCGTCAACACCGCCGCCGGTGCCCGCTACGGCGAGGACGACTACGTGTCCTCCGGCTGCGGTGTGGGCCGTGAGGCGACCCTCTACCTCCTCGAACGCGGTGTCCGCCTCACCGGCACCGACGGGTGGAGCTGGGACCCGCCGTTCGTGCACACCGCCAAACGCTACGCGGCCGAGGGCGACCCTTCGATCATCTGGGAAGGCCACCGGGCCGGCCGCGAGATCGGCTACTGCCACCTCGAGAAGCTGCACGACCTGGAACAACTTCCCGACCAGGGCTTCCAGATCGCCTGTTTCCCGGTCAAGGTGCACGCCGCTTCCGCGGGCTGGACCCGGGCCGTCGCGATCATCGAGTCGTGACGTACGCCACCCGCCGCCGCCGGCGACTGCGGCATGATGTGGAATCGGACAGGTGATGCCGGCGTTTCACAAGATAGTTACTGCGGAGGCCTGGGCTGACCTGGGCTCCTCTATGAAAGAGGTTCGGTCCAGGTGCGCATCGGAGTGACACGCGAAACCAAACCAGGAGAAACCCGGGTCGCCGCGACGCCGGCGACGGTGGGTCAGCTCATCCGCCTCGGCTACGACGTCACCGTCGAGGCGGGAGCCGGCGCCGCCGCCAGCTTCTCCGACGAGGCGTATACCGAGGCCGGGGCCGCCATCGGCGCGCCGGACGACGCGTGGACCGCCGACGTGGTGCTTCGCGTCAACGGACCCGCCATCGAAGAGGTCGGCCGGCTCAAGCCGGACACCACGATCGTCAGTCTCCTCGCCCCCGCCCAGAATCCGGAGCTGCTCGCCGCGCTGGCGGAAAGCGGCGTGACCGCGCTCGCGATGGACGCCGTGCCCCGGATTTCCCGGGCGCAGTCGCTCGACGTGCTCTCCAGCATGGCCAATATCGCCGGGTACCGCGCCGTGATCGAGGCCGCGCACCGCTTCGGCCGGTTCTTCACCGGGCAGGTGACCGCGGCCGGGAAGGTGCCGCCGGCGAAGGTGCTGGTCGCCGGCGCCGGGGTGGCCGGGCTGGCCGCGATCGGCGCCGCGTCGTCGCTGGGGGCGATCGTGCGGGCCACCGACCCGCGTCCGGAGGTGGCCGATCAGGTCAAGTCGCTGGGCGGGGAGTACCTAGCCGTTGACGTGGCGCAGGAAGCGTCCACGGACGGCTACGCGAAGGCCACCTCGGAGGATTACGACAAGCGGGCCGCGGAGATCTACCGGGAGCAGGCCGCCGACGTCGACATCGTCATCACCACCGCGCTGATCCCGGGCCGCCCGGCGCCCCGGCTGCTGACCGCGGACGACGTCGCCGTGATGAAGCCCGGTTCGGTCATCGTGGACATGGCCGCCGCGATGGGCGGCAACGTCGCCGGGACCGTCGCGGACGAGGTCGTGACCACCGCCAACGGGGTCACGATCATCGGGTACACCGATCTGCCGGGCCGCTTGCCGGCACAGTCCTCGCAGTTGTACGGCACCAACGTGGTCAACCTCCTCAAGCTGCTGACGCCGGAAAAGAACGGTCAGCTCACGCTCGACTTCGAGGACGTGGTGCAGCGCAACCTGACCGTCGCGCGCGCGGGCGAACTACTGTGGCCGCCACCGCCGGTGCAGGTCTCGGCCGCGCCCGCCGCGACCAAAACCGTCGAGGTGAAGCCGAAGGAAGAGAAGAAAGCGCTTTCAGCGACGGCCAAGTTCAGCTTGGTCGGCTTGGGCGCGGCGGCGTTGTTCCTGATCAACGCGTTCGCGCCGGCCCCGTTGCCGCAGCATTTCACGGTGCTCACGCTGGCCGTGGTGATCGGCTACTACGTGATCGGGAACGTGCACCACGCGCTGCACACGCCGCTGATGTCGGTCACCAACGCCATTTCCGGGGTCATCGTCGTCGGTGCGATCCTGCAGGTCGGCATGGCCGACAGCGCGATCCGGAGCCTCTCGACCGTGGCCATCCTGCTCGCCAGCATCAACGTCATCGGCGGTTTCGCCGTGACGCGCCGGATGCTGTCCATGTTCCGCAAGAGCTGACAGGAGACAGGACAGTGTCCACCACCGCCATCGCGACCGCGGCGTATCTGGTCGCCTCCTTGCTGTTCATCCTGAGCCTCGCCGGACTGTCCAAACACGAGACAGCGCGGCAAGGCCTCGCCTACGGCATCGCCGGCATGGTCATCGCGCTGGCGGCGACCATCGGGCTGGTGGCCGCCCCGCCGTCGGGGCAGGGGCCTGGGATCGGGATCGTGCTGCTGATCGTCGCCGTCGCCGCGGGTGGCGGCATCGGACTGTGGCGCGCCCGGGTCGTGGAAATGACCGGCATGCCGCAGCTGATCGCGCTGCTGCACTCGTTCGTCGGGCTGGCCGCCGTGCTGGTCGGCTGGAACGGCTATCTCGAAGTCGAAGGCGGCTCATCCGCCGAGTTCACCGGTAGCCTGCTCGGGATCCACCACGCCGAGGTGTTCATCGGCATCTTCATCGGCGGGGTCACCTTCACCGGCTCGATCGTCGCCAACCTGAAGCTCTCGGCACGGATCAAGTCGGCGCCATTGATGTTGCCGGGCAAGAACATTCTCAACCTCGGGGCACTCGCGCTGTTCGTGGCGCTGACGGTGTGGTTCGTCATCTCCCCCGCGCTGTGGCTGCTGATCGCGGTCACCGTGCTGGCGCTGGCTTTGGGCTGGCACCTGGTCGCCTCCATCGGCGGCGGGGACATGCCGGTCGTCGTCTCGATGCTCAACAGCTATTCCGGCTGGGCGGCCGCCGCGTCGGGCTTCCTGCTCAACATGGACGTCCTGATCGTCACCGGCGCGCTCGTCGGTTCCTCCGGTGCTTACCTGTCGTACATCATGTGCAAGGCGATGAACCGCTCGTTCATCTCGGTCATCGCGGGCGGCTTCGGCATCGAGGCGAAGGCCCAGGACGACACCGATTACGGCGAACACCGGGAAATCTCCGCGGAAAACGCCGCCGATCTGCTCGCCGGCGCGTCCTCGGTGGTGATCACCCCCGGCTACGGCATGGCGGTCGCACAGGCGCAGTACCCGGTCGCGGAGCTGACCCGGAGCCTGCGTGAGCGCGGGATCGACGTCCGCTTCGGCATCCACCCGGTCGCGGGACGCCTGCCCGGTCACATGAACGTGCTGCTGGCCGAGGCGAAGGTGCCGTACGACATCGTGCTGGAAATGGACGAGATCAACGACGACCTCGCCAGTACCGACGTCGTACTGGTGATCGGGGCGAACGACACCGTGAACCCGGCCGCGTCGGAGGACCCCAGCAGCCCGATCGCCGGCATGCCGGTGCTGCGGGTGTGGGAAGCCGCCAACGTCATCGTGTTCAAACGGTCGATGGCCGCCGGGTACGCGGGCGTGCAGAACCCGTTGTTCTTCCGGGAAAACACCCAGATGCTCTTCGGCGACGCCAAGACCAAGGTCGACGAGATCGTGACAGCGCTCGCCCGGGTTCCCGCTTGAGGTAACGCACACCGCTCAACTATCATTGAGTCAATGAATGCTGAGTGGTCTTCGTCGGTGCGGGAGCGGGCCGCGGTGCACGCCGCCCTGGGTGAGCCTGCCCGGTTGGCGATCGTGGACCGGCTCGTGCTGGGCGACGCGTCGCCCACCGAGCTCGGCCGCGAGCTGGGCCTGCCCAGCAACCTGCTGGCCCATCACCTGAAGCTGCTGGAACAGGCCGGTCTGATCGAACGGTCCCGCTCCGAAGGCGATCACCGGCGGACGTATCTGCGCCTGCGCCCCCGGTCCCTGACCGGCCTGATGCCGGTCGGATTGTGGACCGCGCCGCGGGTGGTGTTCGTGTGCACGCACAATTCGGCCCGGTCCCAGTTGGCCGCCGCGCTCTGGGCGCGCCAGAGCCCGGTGCCGGTGGCCTCGGCGGGCACTCACCCGGCCGCCCGCGTGCATCCCCGCGCGGTGGTTGTCGCGCGTACCCGCGGCCTGTCGCTGGCGCGGGCGCGCACAGCGCGGGTCGACGAGGTCGTGCACGACGGTGATCTCGTGGTCGCGGTGTGCGACAACGCCCACGAGGAACTCGGGTCCGGTGACCGGCTGCACTGGTCGGTGCCCGATCCCGCCCGCGCCGACACCGACGACGCCTTCGAACGGGCATTCACCGACCTCGCCGACCGGATCGACCGCTTGGCGCCCGCCGTCCACCTCCCCGGAGAACACCATGACGGACACTGAGTCCTCGCACGAAGGCGAACCGGCGGTGCTGTTCCTGTGCGTGCACAACGCCGGGCGTTCCCAGATGGCACTCGGGTTCTTCCGGCAGCTGGCCGGCGGCCAGGCGGTGGCCTGGTCCGGCGGCTCCGAACCCGGCCACGAGATCAACCCGTCCGCGGTGAGCGCGATGGCCGAGCGCGGCATCGACATCACCGGCGAGTTCCCGAAGCCGTGGACCGACGAGATCGTCCGGGCGGCCGATGTCGTGATCACGATGGGCTGTGGGGATTCCTGCCCGGTGTTCCCCGGCAAACGGTACCTGGACTGGGAACTGGACGACCCGGCCGGCAAGAGCGTGGCGGACGTCCGCCCGATCCGGGACGAGATCGAACGCCGGGTCCGGGCGCTACTCGCCGACCTCGGCGTGCGCGCTGTCGCGTGAGGGGAGCGTTGATGGTGCACCCGTTGTCCCGCAAGCTGGCGGCAGAGTATCTGGGCAGCCTGCTGTTGGCCGCGCTGGTGATCGGGTCCGGAATCGCCGCGCAGCGGCTCTCACCCGGCGACACCGGGCTGCAGCTGATGGAGAACGCGGCAGCGACGGCGGCCGGCCTGTTCGCGATCATCCTGATCTTCGGCCCGGTCAGCGGTGCCCACTTCAATCCGGTCGTGTCGTTTGTGGACGCAGCGCTCGGCGGCCTCCCGTGGCGGCACGCGCTGGCTTATCTGCCGGTGCAGGTCGCCGGCTGTGTCAGCGGCGCTGTGCTGGCGAACCTGATGTTCTCCACCACCGCGGTCAGCATCAGTACCACGCACCGGGCCACAGTCGCACATGGACTGTCCGAAGTGGTCGCCACCGTCGGCCTGGTCCTGGTGATCTTCTCGTTGACCCGCTCCGGCCGCGCCGACAAAGCCCCGGCCGCGGTCGGGGCCTATATCGGGGCGGCGTACTGGTTCACCAGTTCCACCAGCTTCGCCAATCCCGCCATCACCGTCGGCCGGATGTTCAGCGACAGCTTCGCCGGGATCGCCCCGGCGTCGGCTCCCCTGTTCATCACCGCACAGGTAGTGGGCGGCGGATTGGCGCTGCTGCTGGTACGCACGCTCTACCCGGCCACGGTCGCTCGCCAGGCCGCCGTGGTCCCGCGTGAGACTGTGACCTAATTCGGCTGAACAGCGGCAGTCGCGCCGCGACGGTCGGCCACGCTGACGACGAGACCGAGGGCTTCGAAGTCGTAGGTCTCGGGGCCGTTGACCGGGCGCTCGCGGAGTTGTTTCTTCAGCGCCTTTCCCGAATGGTTGCGCGGCACCTCGTCGACGAATTCCACATAGCGCGGAATCCCGAAATAAGGGAGGCGCTCCTTGAAGAACTGGAACAGTTCCGCGGGTTCCAGCCGGGAACCGTCGCCGAGGACGATCCACGCTTTCACGTCGTCCTCGCCGATCGGTGACGGCACCGCGTGCACGGCCACGTCGGCGATGGCCGGGTGCCGGACGATGGCCAGCTCCAGTTCGTACGCGGACAGGTTTTCGCCGCGACGGCGCAAAACGTCCATCGTTCGCCCGCAGAAGGTCAGGTACCCATTGTCGTCGATGACGCCGAGATCGCCCGTGTGATGCCACTGATTGCGGAATGTCTCGATCGTGTCGTGCGGCTTGTTCCAATAACCGCTGAACATGACGTTGGGGCAGTTCGGGCGCACCACGATCTGACCGACTTTACCGGGCGGCAGTTCGATGTCGTCGGCGTCGACGATACGCACTTCGGTCCACGGCGGGGTCATTTCCTTCGGTCCCTGGTGCAGACCGGACGCGTCCTCCACGGCGCCGGGCGGCAGCGCGACGCCGATGTTGAAACATTCGGTCTGGCCATAACCGAGTCCGCCCACCTCGGCGCCGAACCGCGCCGTGAACTCGTGTTGCTTGGCGGGTTCGAGTGGGGCGTAAGAGCCTTGGCGGAGTCGGTGGGCGCGATCCGCCGGGCCGGCCGGGGTGGCCAGGATGGCGTTGGCCATCGCCCCGGTCCCCATGGTGACCGTCGCGCCCGAATCGATCAGTCGCTGCACGAAACCCGACGCCGAGAACCGGGCGTCGAGAAAGACCGGTATCCCCGCGATGAGCGGCGCGAGCAGGCCACACGCCAGGCCGGCGAGGTGGTACAGCGGCATCGTCGAGTACACGACGTCGTCCGAACGTAGATTCCCCATCAGCTCGATCGCGAAAGTCTCCCCGACATGGACGAGATATCCGTGCGGGGCAATGCATCCCTTCGGCATTCCGGTCGTTCCCGAGGTGTACAGAAGCGCGCCGACGTCATGCGGCGTGGGCGGCGCCGGAAGCGGCTCGGTCCGCCGCGCCCCGCGCACGACCGAGAAGTCCACCACCCGCCGCTCCCCCACATCGGCCCGCGCGCCGTCGTCGACCGTGACGACGACGCGCACCCCGGGCAGCCGCCCCAGGATCGGCAGCAGCGTCTCCAGCCCCTCCGCGTCGACGATGACGACCTCCGCACCGCTGTCGTCGATCTGGTACTGCAGGAAATCGTGCTTCAGGAAGGTGTTGAGCGGGACGACGACCGCGCCGAGCCGGGCACAACCGAAGAACGCCTCGACCGTCTCGACTCGGTTGGGGACCAGCAGGGCGACCCGATCTCCAGGCTGGACACCAAGTTCGGCAAGCCCAGCCGCCACGGCGTCCGCGCCCGCCGCCAGTTCGGCGAACGTGCGACGGTCGTCGCCGCACCGCAGGTACTGCCGATCCGGTTGGGCGGCGGCCTGTTCGGCCAGGAAATCGATCACCGTGGCGCTGAGGCGCCGGGACGGCCGGCTCGGTATGGTGCGCAGGCCGGCGTGGGAAACTGGGACGCTGGAGTCATTCATGACCGATGCCTCTTCATGAGGTCCCGCCTCGTTGCGGGACGACCTGGGCTACTGCGGACTGGGCCTTTTCGACTGCGGCTGGGTGTTCGCGCGCGCCACCGCGGCTTCCACGGCAGCCTTGAAATCGGGGCTTCCCAGGGTAATACGCTGGTTATCCCATTCCAACTGGAGTTGCTCGGCGAGCGAGCGGTGCGCGACCGCCCGCAGCGCCCGCACGGTCGCGCGGACACCAGCGGGCGGCAGGGCGGCGAGCCGCTGGGCGTATTCGAGCGCGGCAGGCAGCACCTCGTCCGCGGGCAGGACACGGTGCACCAGACCGATCTTCAGCGCCTCGTCGGCGGTGACCTTGCGATCGCTGAGCAGCAGGTCGGTCGCCGCGGCCAGGCCCACCACGTTCGGCAACGTGATGCTGAGGCCCAGCTCCGGACCGGCCCCGAGGCTGATGAAACCGGACCGGAACCGCGCGGTCTCGGCGGCGAACCTCATGTCGTGCAGCAGCGCGATCGACAGTCCCGCGGCCGCCGCCGATCCGTTGATGGCGGCGATCATGGGCTTTTCCAGCTGCAGGAAGGCAAGCACCCACCGGCCGAGCCCGAGCCGGTCGAACCGGCGGGTGCCGGGAGAGAACACCCGCAGCCCTTTCTCGCCCGCGAAGGCGGGATCAGCGAGCATCTCGTCGGCCGACCGATCCGCGTGCTCGCCGAGGTTGCCGAACTCCGCCGACGCGCACCACATCGGTCCGGTCGCGGTCGTGATGACTGCCCGCACCGAGTCGTCGTTGTCGAGTTCCTGTGCCGCACCAAGGAAATCGGCGAGCAGGCTGCCACCCACCGTGTTGCGCTGCTCCGCCCGGTTGATCGTCAGCACGGCCACGCCGCCGTCCCGCTCGATTTCGAGGTCGCTCATGAGTGCCTACACGGTCTGGGTGCGACGAGGCAGCACGACGCGAGCGGTACCGCGCGCGGACTCCTCACCGTCCTGGTTGACCGCCCGCAACGTCAGCCTGACGAGCCCGGTCGCCGGGTCGGCCGAGGTGACCGTGCCGTCGCACGTGACGAGTTCGCCGATGACGTTGTGCCGCCGTACCTGGACGTCCAGGTGCTGCAGGAAGCCGTCGTCGCCCATCCAGTCGGTCACGACGTGACCCATCCAGGACACCCGCTCCGGACCGTAGTCGTAGGCGCCGGGCACACCGACCCGCCGCGCCAGATCCGGATCCCAGTGCACGCGTTCGGGCGGTTCCGGCACGCCCCACTCGTTGGGGATGCCCAGCGCCGGGTGCCGCCGGAAGAGGTCGAACGCGTCGCCGTGGGCACGGACATAGAGCCCGCCCCAGCCGAGCAGGAAAGCGATCGCGGTGGTGGCGGTGTACGGGCCCTTCGTGATCGGCGGAACGGCGTCGCCGGGCGTGACGTCCTCGACGTATCGTGGCGTCGCGCCCCGGCGCCGGGCCTCCTCGTCGGCGTAGCGCTGTGCGATCTCTTCCATCTGCTCACTGGTCCAGACCACTCGGATGGGCTTGTACTTCCCGCGCTCGCGCGCGGCGTCCCGCTCCAGCCGGAAGCAATAGGAATGGCCGGTACACACGAGATTGCCTTCGGTGTCGTGGAAAGGCACCCGGTAGATCTGCTGGAGCGACCGGCCGGCGAAACGACTGGGCCGTTCGACCAACTCGAGCAGGCGCGCGTCACCGGTCAGTGAGTCACCGGCCCGCAGTGGGCGTTCGAAGTCGAAAGTGGCGCCGGCGTACATCGCGTGAATACCCGGCAACCCCGTGACGTACCCGCTGAAGACCTTGTCCATCGCCAGCAACGCCGTCGGCGGCGCCAGCTGCACGCGGCCGCGCCGGGCCGCGTGATCGGGATCGTTCCACAACGGATTCCGGTCACCGATCCCGTACGCGTAATGCCGGATCGCGTCAGGGGTCAATGTGGTGACGTGCGGCCGGTCGCTGCGGATCGGGCGGCCGATCATGTCCCGCAGCGCCGCCACCTCCGCGTCGTCGATCTGCGGGAAGTCGCGCTCCTGCGTCGCGACGTGACCGGACTGCGGCTCCATTGCTGCCATCCCTGCTTCTCCCATCGCTGCACCACCGTTAGTTCATACAGTACCAGCTATACTAACGGAGTCAACGTGCCACTCGATGAGGGAGCCGGAATGACAACCGACCGTGGCTGGGGCGCCGACGTCGCACACAGCGAGGTACACGGCCACCCGTGCCGGGTGTATCGCGACCGTCGCCGAACGATCGTCGCCGTCCTGGACCAGATCCAGCGCTGGCCGGACCGGACGTTCATCGTGCACGGCGATCGGCACGTCACCTTCGGCGAGTTCGCCCGGTTGACCCGCGCGGTCGCGGATCGCCTGGCGTCGTGCGGGGTCAGCCGTGGGGACCGGGTCGCCATCTATGCCGCCAACAGTCCTGAGTGGGCGGCCACTTTCTTCGCGGTGCTGAAGCTGGGCGGCATTGTCGTGCCCTGCAACGGATGGTGGTCGGCCGAGGAGCTGGCGCACGCCTGCGCGACGTGTGGGCCGGCCTTCCTCGTCGCGGACGAGCGGCATTTGCGACGTGTTCCGGCCGGACTGAGCACGATCCCGATCGAATGGCTCAGCACGCCCGCCGAAGACCTGGCTCCGTCCATTTGGGACGATCCGGAGGTGGATGAGGACGCGCCGGCCGTGATCCTGTTCACCGCTGGGACGACGAACTTCCCGAAGGGAGCGGTGCTGTCGCATCGCGCTCTCGTGGCGAACCTGCAGACCCTGTTGATCGTGTCGAACAAGCTGCCGCACCAGATCGGCGACGACAACCCGGCGAGCGTGACCCTGGTCGGCCTGCCGCTGTTTCATATCGGCGCCATTCAGTTGATCCTGGTGCCGCTCATGACCGGCAGCCGGATCGTGTTCCTCGAAGGCCGTTTCGAAGCGTCGGCCGTCTTGCGGCTCGTCGAGCACGAGGGGGTCACGATGTTCTCCGGCGTTCCCACGATGATGGAACGGCTGCTAGCGCACGGGGATTTGGGCCATCGCGATGTGCGTTCGTTGCGCACGGTCGTGCTGGGTGGTTCACCGGTCGATGACGGGCTGCTCGCCCGGGTGGCCGCCGCGTTTCCCAGTACGACACGGGGAGTCGGGCAAACGTATGGACTCACCGAGGCGGGCGGGGTCGTGAGTACCGGGGTCGGCGCAGACATCCGTACCCACCCGGGCTCGTCGGGGCGGCTCGCGCCGGTGGTGGAGGTTCGTGTCAAGGATCCCGACAGCTCGGGCACCGGCGAGATCCTGGTCCGGTCACCGGCCTGTATGGACGGTTACTGGGGACTTCCGGATGACACCACGATCGACGACGATGGCTGGGTCGCCACCGGGGACCTCGGCCGCGTCGACGCCGAGCGTTTCTTGTACGTCACCGGTCGCATCAAGGATGTGATCATCCGTGGCGGGGAAAACATCAGCGCCGGCCGGGTGGAAGCGGTTCTGCGTGAGTACCCCGGTGTCGCCGAGGTCGCGGTGGTGGGCCTCGAAGACGCCGATCTCGGCGAAGTCGTCGGCGCGGTGGTGGTCGCGTCGTCACCTGCGCCCAAGACCGGCGAGTTGACGGCGTTCGCGGCGGAGCGGCTCGGACACTTCGAAGTACCGGCGCGCTGGTGGCTGCGCACTGAGCCCTTGCCCACCAACGCCGCGGGCAAGGTCCTCAAGCGCGAACTCGTCGCCGGTTGGCCACCTGAGGCCCAGTCCGCGGTGCCCTCGCGGTAGGTCGCGCGAAGTCGTCGGCGTTGGTGGTGGCTGGCGCGCCCCACCAACGCCGCCGGCAAGGTGCCGACACTCAATCCGCGCCGCCCTCGCGGTAATCACCAAAAGCCCGGTCCCGTTCCGAAAGGTTCGCCCGCACGCCTTTCTCCCGGAAGCCGCGCATGTATTCGCGTGAGGAACGCTGGTGGAAGCCCAGCGCGTTGAGTTCCGCTGTGGCGCGCAGGCCGTCGCGAATGCCGGCCGCTTCCATCGCGCGGTGGCAGGCGCGCTTGTTGATCGCCAGCAAGTCAGCCGGCACCGTCGCGATCTGAGTGGCGATGCGGACCACCTCATCGTCGATATCCGCGGCCGGGAAACACCGGTTCGCGTAGCCGAGCGCGACCGCCTCCTCGCCGGTCAGCGCCGAGCCGGTCAGCATCGCCTCCATGCCCCGGCGCATTCCGAGCAGCCACGGCTGCCACACCATGTCCGGCGTGGACATGGACCGAACGGGCGGATACCCGATCTGGGCGTCGTCCGCCACGTACACCAGGTCGCACGCCGCCGCGAGTTCCGATCCGCCGGCCAGGCACCAGCCTTCCACCTGGGCGATGATCGGGATCGACATGTCCCACATCTCGAACCAGTTGTTGACCACATGGCGCGCCCACCATCCGTCGGTGGTCGCCGCCGCGCGCTCCACCGGGTGGTTCCGCTCACTCAGGTCGTAACCGGCCGAGAAAACCCCGTTGCTGCCACGGATGATCACCACCGAACACTCGGGATCGGCGTCGGCCTCGCGCAGCCGGCCGAACAGCTCGCCGCGCAGTTCGTTGTTGAGCGCATTGCGCTTGTGGGACCGGTTCAGGGTCAGCCGGACGACCCCATCGGCGGGTCGATCGACCAGCAGCACCGGCTCGGACGACACCAGACGCGCTTGAGTTGTCATCACACCACTTTCGCTCGAATGGGTTTCCGCTCGACGGGACCTCGCCCACGCGGACGCGAGCTGAACAGATCTGAGCGTTTAGGTAGTATAGCGCTGTACCGGCAACGTCGAACGACAAGAACGGACGGCTGATGGCACCCAAGCCCCGCACCGGCGGCACCCCTACCGACGCCGCGACAAAGCGACCGGCCGGCAGCCGGGCGGCGTCGGGCCGGAACGGCGGCGCGCGAGCAGCGGAGCCGCCGGCCAAGAACCCCGCGCCACGGGTCCGGCTCAACGCGGCCGACCGCCGCGCGCAGGTCATCAATGCCGCGCGTGAGGTTTTCCTGGAGTCGGGTCTCGCCCGCACCCGCAGCCGCGACATCGCCGACCAGGCCGGGATCACCGAGGCCTTCCTGTACCGGATCTTCTCGTCCAAGGAGGAGATCTACCGCCAGGCGATCGAGATTCCGCTGCGCGAGCTCACCGACCAGCTGGTGAGCGAGATCAAGGAACTGGCCCAGGACGAGAGTGTCCCGCGAGCCACGATGCTCAGGCGTGCCAACGAGATCCTGCTCGGCGCGCTGACCGAGACCACGCCGCTGCTCATCGTCGCGCTGTTCTCCGAGCTGGCCCGCGGCAAGGACCTCTATCAGTCCTCGATCCGCCCCCTGCTGCACGACGCGATCGAGACGATCATTACCGATATTTCGGGCTGGGACCCGCCCCGGGTCGATCTGGACGTCGTCGTGCAGGGCTTTTTCGGCATCCACTTCGGAGCGGCGCTGGACAGCATCCTGTGCGACCGGCCGCTGGATGTGGAAGAGACCGCGCGCGAGATCACCATGATGTTCGTCGGGGGCGTGCAGGAACGTCTCGGCAACACCGAGGACGCTCCGCCCCGGAAGGCAGCGGGTAAGCGCAAGTCGTCTCGCTCCTGAGGTTTCGCAGCTGGCAGGGTTATGTATAGTGAGCACATTACATACCCTACCTGAAGGCGTGGGCCGACAATGCCGTCACAAGTCACCCAGGCCGCGACGATCGGCGGACAGCCGGAACTGACCGACCGCACGTTCGACGTGCTCGATCCCGCGACCGGGAGCACGTTCGCCACGGTGCCGGACTGCGGCACCGCGGAACTCGATGCGGCCATGACCGCTGCCGCGGAAGCGTTCCCACAGTGGCGACGCGACCGCAGCGCACGCCAGGCGGCGCTGCTCGCGATCTCGGAGATGTTGTTCGCCCACGCCGGTGAACTCGGCCGGCTCGTGACCCACGAGCAGGGCAAACCACTGGCCGATGCGATCGCGGAGGTGCAGGGCGCCGGTGTGTGGTTCAAGCACGCCGGGCGGATGGCACCGCTCGACGCGACGATCCAGGACGATCGCAAGGGGCACGCGAAGGTCCGGCATCTCCCGCTCGGCGTCGTCGCGGGGATCACGCCGTGGAACTTCCCGATCTTCCTCGCGGCGTGGAAGATCGCGCCCGCGTTGCTCGCCGGCAACACGTTCGTGCTCAAGCCGTCTCCCTTCACCCCGGTCGCGTCACTGCGCATGATCGAGCTCGCGCAACAGGTTCTGCCACCGGGTGTGCTCAATGCCGTGAGCGGTGGGGACGAGTTGGGGGCGGCGATGACGACGCATCCGATCCCGCGCAAGCTCACGTTCACCGGTTCGGGATCGGCCGGCCGGGAAGTGGGCAAGGCTGCCGGCGCGGGTCTCAAGCGCGCCACGCTGGAGTTGGGCGGCAACGACCCGGCGATCGTCCTCGACGACGCCGTCGCCGGTGACATCGTGCCCGAGTTGTTCTGGGGCGCGTTCACGAACAGCGGGCAGGTCTGCTCGGCGATGAAGCGCGTGTTCGTACCGGCTCACATGTTCGACGAAGTCGTCGACGGCTTGGTCGATCTCGCCCGGAATGTCCTGGTGGGGAACGGTTTCGACGAGGGAGTGCGGCTGGGCCCGGTGAGCAACCGTCCTCAGTTCGAGCGCGTTCGCGGACTTGTCGACGACGCGGTGCGCCGGGGCGCCCGGGCGATCGGCGGTGGTCCCGCCTCCGAGGGACCCGGATTCTTCTACCGGCCCACGATCGTCACCGGTGTCGAGGACACCATGCCCATCGTCGCCGAGGAGCAGTTCGGGCCCGCGCTGCCTGTCCTGCCGTACACCGACCTCGACGAGGCGATCCGGCGCGCCAACGACACCAACTTCGGGCTTTCGGCGTCGGTGTGGGGCGGTGACGATGATCGCGTGCGCTCCGTCGGCGAGCAACTGGAGTGTGGGACGGTCTGGCTCAACTCCCACCTGGCACTCGCACCCAACCGCCCCTTCGGCGGCGCCAAGGACAGCGGACTGGGCACCGAGAACGGCACGTGGGGCCTGGAGTCCTACACGCAACTCCAGCTCCTCTACAGCCCACCAGCAGCGGGTTACTAATCCGACCAGAAGTAGGCGGACCCCGAGCGGCGCGGAACCGTTGCTACGTAAGCCGGATAGCCGTGGCTGTGGTCGGATTAGTAACGAACGGCACCGCTAGCCGAGTTCAGCCAGCAACTCCGCGCGCAGCTGCGCCTTGACGATCTTGCCGGCAGCATTCGTCGGCAGGTCGTCCTGGCGGACCCGCCACACCGTGGGCATCGACATCGGGGCCACCAGACCGTCGAGATGCGCACGCAGGCCGGCGTGGCTGAGCGAAGTCCCGGCCCGCAGTGTGGCGACGGCCGCGACCTGCTCCCCCAGATCGGCATGCGGCACACCGACAACCGCGACCTGGCGCACATCCGGGTGTTGAGCGATCGCCTCTTCGACCGTGGCGCTCCAGATGTTCTCCCCGCCGCGAATGATGACGTCCTTCGCTCTGCCGGTGACATAGAGAAATCCGTCGCCGTCGAGACTGCCGAGGTCACCGGTGCGCAGCCAACGGCCGTCGGCGAACGGGGCGTCCTGCTCGTCGCCGCCCAGATAGCGGTCCATGACCGTCGGCGATCGCACGAGAATCTCACCGGTGCCGTCAATGCGCACCTCGGCGAGCGGCGTCGGCCGGCCGACCGTGCCCGGATGGGTGGCCACGTCATGCCCCGCACCGGCCGCGACCACACCGCCGGCCTCTGTCAGACCATAGGAGACCCCGGTGCCGCGAACCGCATTGGGGAACGCCTCGCGGACCTTGCTCCGCAGCGATTCGGGCACCGGCGCGCCGCCGAGGGTGACCACGCGAACCGACGACAGGTCGGCCTCCACGCCGGCGTCACGCGCCTCGAGGACCCGCCCCACCATCGTGGGCACGGCGGCCCAGGCCTTCACCGCTTCGCGTTCGATGGTGCGCAGGACCTCGGCGCCATCGAACCGCCGGCCCGTGAAGACCAGGCGTCCTCCGGTCAATGCCGAAGTGAGTAGCTGCTGCACGCCGCCGATGTGGAACAGCGGCACGCTCAGCAAGGTCACGCTCGGGGAGGCGTCCACCGGCAAGTCCTTCGGGAGCCGCCGGGACAACGCGAGCAGGTTCTGCAGGTTCGCGAGCACGCTGCGCTGGGACAGCACCACGCCTTTCGGGCGGCCGGTCGTGCCCGACGTGAACAGCACCACCGCCGGGTCGCCCTCACCGATCGGCGGAGCCTCGGGCCGCTGCCCAGAAGCCGATAGCGCGTTCCCCAATTCCCCGAAGCTAAGCGTGGGCAGGCCACCAAAACTCTCCCGCGACTGCTCCTCACACACGACCGCGGCCGGGGTGGCCAATGCGACGGCATGCGTGAGCTCATCCGCCGTCCACCAAGTGTTGCCGAGCACGGCAACAGCGCCGCAGCGCATCACCGCCCAGAACCCGATCACCCACTCCGCGCAGTTGCGCCCGTAGAGCATGACGTGATCGCCGGCGCGGACACCGAGCGCACACAGCCGATCGGTGGCGTCGTCGACCGCGGCGGTCACCGCAGCGATCATCAACCGGGTTTCGCCGTCCACCAGGTAGACGCGCGTACCGAACCGCGCCGCGTCGTCCAGGACGTCGGCCACCCGATGCCGCCTCGCGGAGAACATCCGGCACGGGCTGCCCAGCACGTCCTCGTGGGTGAGTTCGCTCCCCCACGCGAGATCCGCGCTCACTTGGCGGCCCTCGGGATGTCCGTCCACGGAACGCCGCGCGACGCGTCGGGTTCACGGGGCAGGCCGAGCACACGTTCGCCGATGACGTTTCGCATGATCTCCGATGTCCCGCCCTCGATGGTATTCGCCTGCGCCCGCAGGAAACCGTTGACCGGTGGCGGCGTGGCGTCCGAGAGCCAAGCGATTCCGTCGGCACCGAGCAGATCCATCACCAGCGCCTGCACCCGCTTGTTGTGCTCCGCGGACATCAGCTTCGTCACCGCGCCCTCGGCGCCTGCGCTGTGGCCGAGCGAGCGGATCAGCGCCGCCCTGGCATTGCCCGCGCGCAGCAGATAGGCGTCGATGAGCCGGGCCGCGATCTGGTCCCGGGTACGCGGGTCGTGGTCGCGTCCCCGCTCGCGCGCGAGCGACAGGAGTTGACCGGCTTTGAGCCCGCCGATGTTGGAGCCCGAAACACTACCGGCACCGGACAGGGCGCTGCGCTCGTTTTGCAGCGTTGTGAGTGCGACACGCCAACCGTCGCCGACTCTGCCGAGCAGGTGCTCCGCGGGGACGAAAACGTTGGTGAGAAACACTTCGTTGAACTCGGCGTCGCCGTTGAGCTGGCGCAGCGGGCGTACGTCGACTCCTGGGGCGTGCATGTCGAGCACGAAATAGGAGAGGCCGTCGTGCTTGGGCAACGACGGATCGGTCCGGGCGAGCAGCAGTCCGAAGTCGGCCTCGTGGGCCATGCTCGACCAGACCTTCTGACCGTTCACCAGCCAGCCACCCTCGACAGGCACCGCCCTGGTGGCGAGCCCGGCGAGGTCCGAGCCGGCGCCGGGCTCGCTGAACAGCTGGCACCAGGAATGGTCATACGTGGCAATGGCCGGCAGGAAATGCCGCTTCTGAGTCTCCGTGCCGAACGCGAGCAGTGTCGGGGCCGCCATCGCCAGCCCGATCACGTTGTACTGCCGTGGTACGCCGAAACGGGCGAGTTCGGCGGCCACCAGCCGCGCCGCGCCTCGGTCGAGGCCGCGTCCGCCGTATTCGACGGGCCAGTCCGGGGTGGCCCAGCCCGCGATGCCCAGGTCGTGCAGCAGCGATCGTGTGTCGACGTCGGCTCGCGCACGCCTGATCGCAGCCACGTCGTCGCGCTCGACGGCCGCGATCCACTCAGGGGGAAGCCGTCCGGCCAGCCAGGCACTCAGTTCGTCAACGCTCATTGGCGCACCAGGAATCGCTCGCGATGAGTCGTCAGTGGACCGAGCAGCTGCGCCGTCGAGTGAGCGCGCCGAAGGTAGAGATGGGCCGGATGTTCCCAGGTGATACTCAAACCGCCGTACACCTGCATGGCCTGCTGCGCGACGTGGGTGAGCGCCTCCACCGCCGTCACCAGCGCGAGGGAGGACCGGCAACCGGAGTCGGCCAGACCGACGTCAACGCCGCCGAGCGCGATGTCGACGCCGAACAGCGCACGATCGACGGCAAGCCTCATGTCCGCGAGCTGGTGCTTGACCGCTTGGAAACTCCCGATCGGACGGCCGAACTGGTACCGCTCGCGGGCGTGGCGAACGGCACGGTCGAGCGAATGTTCAGCCGCACCAAGCGCTTCCGCGGCGAGCGCGATCGCACCGGCGTCACACACGAGTGGCGGCTGCGCCTGTTCTTGTTCGAGCGGACCGATGAGCTCGCCCTCGGCCTCAGCGAGCGTCACGTTCGCCATGGGCCGCGTGAGATCGAGCGTCTGCAGGACCGTGCGCTCGACCGCGGCTGCGGTGGCGCGCACTGCGAAAAGGCCTACGCCGTCAGGAGTTTTTGCCCTGACGAACAGGACATCGGCCGTCGCGCCGTCCAGCACGCGAGGTGCGGTCCCGCTCAGCACGTAGCCACCTGCGCCCGGGGCGGCGTTGATCCCCGGATCGTCACCGAGGACCAGGGTCGCGGTGAGGTCGCCGGTGGCCAGCCGCGGCAGGTATCGCTCCTGTGCGGCCACGTCGTCGACCGCGAGTAGAGCCGAGCCGGCCAGCGCGATGCTCGCCAAATAGGGGGTGTGCGCGAGCAGACGTCCGGCCTCACGCTGAACGACGGCGTGCGCGCGCATCCCGAGGCCGCTGCCGCCGTACGCCTCTGGCAGCGCGAGCCCGGCGACGTCGAGTTCGGCGACCAGCCGGGGCCACAGCTTGGCTGACCAGCCGCCGGGATCCTCGGCCACCGCGGTGGCTTCCCCGGGGAGTGTCTGGGCGAAGAAATCCCGCAGGGCCGCGGTGAACTCGGCGAGCGCGGTGTCGGAAAGGTCGCCGGCGAACGCCCGCAGTCGATCAGGCATAGAACTGCTTCGCCCACCGCCGCAGCGTGCCCATCGGCTTCGCCTCGTCTCGTGTGAGCGGTGACTTCGTGATGTAGATCTGATGCGCCCAGATCGGGAAGTCGTTCGCGAATTGAGCGATCAGCTCCCGTACCCGGGCGCCCGCCAGACCGCTCGGCTCGTCCCCTGTGCCACCTTCCCGCCGTACCAACAGGGTCTGGTAGAGATGGGCGAGTTTGTCGTCGATCGGTGTGCAGCAATAGAAGGTGATCGTGCCGTCCAGCGGATAGCGCACCATGTTCGCGCCGACCCCCTGCGTGCTCGACAGCAGGAACGTCTCCACCGGGCCGTCCGGGGTGAACTTGGTGCTCTTCTTCCCGTAGCCGTAGGTCAGGCTGATCGTGGTCTCCATGTACGGCCCGTCTTCGACCTGGTCCACCAGCCGGACCGGGCTCTTCGTGCCGTGCACCCAGCGCAGGTGCTCGACGTCGGAGTTGTTCTCGACCAGGTACTGCGGCCGCGCGACCGCGTCGGGATAGTGCCGCGTGCAGTGCGGCTTGAGCGGGTAGTAGTCGTCCCGCCCGAACTCCGGCTGGGTCGCGTGTGGCTGCCACTGCGGTTCGCGACCCTGGGCGTCGTGCCAGATCCAGACGATGCCATTGGTGACCGTGACCGGCCAGGAGCGCTGCCGGCGACGGTCAATGGCACGGTCCTCGGCCGGCACGTAGCGGTTGATCCCGTCGCCTCCCCATTGCCAGCCGTGGAACGGGCACACGACGCATTCGCCTTCCACCCAGCCGCCGTGCCCGATGTTCGCGCCCATGTGCCCGCAATGTGCGTCGAGCACGTGAACGTCCCCGCCGGCGGTCCGGAACTGCACGAGCTCGCGGCTGAACAGGCGAAGCGGTTTCACCTCCCCCGGCTGCAGATCGTCGAGCCAGCCGAGCTGGAACCAGCCGGTCGGAAAAACCGAATGCGGCCATTCGTCCACTTGGGACGAGAAGGCGACACGTTCCGTGGTCGCGGTCATCGTGTGTGCTCCTTCCTGCAAGTCCTCACGCTCCCCGGGCTGACAGCGCCGGCGTGTAGCCGGCGACGAATTCACGGAGCTTGCCGGCGTCACCGAGGGGCGCGCGCAGCACCACACGTGTCGCGCCCGCGGCGAAATACTCGCCGGCCGTGGCGGCGCTTGTCCTTTCCAGACACATCACCGTGACGTCGAGATCGGCATCGTCGCGGCCGGCCTCCCGCACCCGCTTGCGCAGGATCTCGATCTGGCCGGGCAGATCCCCCGGGTGCGCCATCGAGAGGGGCAGCCAGCCGTCACCGTGCCGCGCGACCATCGGAGTGGGATTCAGATTGCCGAGCAACACCGGGATGTGCCCGTTCCGGCGCGGCTTCGGCCAGCTCTGGATCCGGTCGAAGGACACGTGCGGGCCGGCGAAGCTGGCGACGTCCTGGGCCCAGATCTCCTTCATCGCCCGCAGGTGCTCGATGGCCCGCGGCCAGCGAGCGTCGAAATCCACGCCGTGGTTCTCGATTTCGGCCCGGTTCCACCCCGCCCCGATACCGAGGATCAGGCGGCCGCCGGAGAGCTGGTCCAGGCTGGCGAGCTGCTTGGCCAGGATGATCGGATCGTGGTGGGCGATCAGGCTGACCGCCGTACCCAGCTTGACCCGGGACGTGACGGCGGCCAGCGAGGACAGCACGATCAGCGGGTCGTACAGCCGCGCGTACTTGTCCGGAGTCCGTTCCCCCAGTGGAGGTTTGGTCGCCGTCTCCAGCGGTACATGGGAATGCTCGGGCACCCAGATCGACTCGACCCCGGCCTCCTCCGCCACCCGGGCGAGTTCCGTCAGCGGGGCCGCGGCGTCGGTGTAGAAGAAGAACAAACCGAGCTGCGGCTGCCGGCCGGTCATGCGAAGTCCATCCAGTGACCGTGCGGCGACCAGCCGATCAGGAACGGAAGGTCGATCGTGGCGACCGGACCGGCCGCGAAACTCCGAGTGTCGAAAATGAGGAACTGTGAGGTCCGCTCAGCGAATCGTGATACGGGGACGATGAAATAGCCATCGCCCTCCGGTGCGGTGGGCGACCGGCGGGCGAACGTGCCCTCGAAAACGGCCACGTGCCGGTCCGAGTCGACCCGGTAGACGTCCTCCTCGCCGGTGTGCACGTTGCGCTTGATCACGGTGTTCATCCGCATGCCCCCGTCGCGGGTCGGATCACCGCCGACGAGGAAGGCCCACGTGTAGGCCTGTCCGTAGTGGCGTTCGTCGACCTTCGGCAGCTCGACCGGCCGGTCGCCCAGCATCTCACTGCTCGCGACGCCGCGATCGAGATCGATCGTCCACCGGCCCATGCCACTCGTGGCAAGTTTCCAGAACGGTACGAACGGATCCCCGGGTTTGAAGCGATCCTCGAACTGGAACGGCGGCCGGTCGAAGATGGGCGCGTCCAGCACGATCTTGCTCTCGCCGATCTCGTTGGCCGACAGCATGTGCATGACGTACTGCGCCGGGAACTCCCCCGATATCCAGCGCACCGGGGCGTCGATGTCGGCGCGGGGCACCAGGCCCATCGAGATCGGCAGATCCGGGTCCCAGGCATACGCCGAGAATCCCTTTTCGATCCGCTCCTGCGACGCGGTGAACGGCTGGAACGGCAGCACCACATAGCGTTCGGTGAGCCAGATGTCGTGCAGGACGGTGTGATAGGGCGCGTCCCAGACCTGTCGCGAGCTCACCGATCCGTCCGGCCGGACCCAGTGCAACGTCACGTACGGCGGCGAGTCCCGATAGGACCATCCGTACAGCTCGCCGGTTCGGGCGTCCCACTTGGGGTGCGCCGCGAACGCCCCGTCGCCGTAGCAGGCCGGCGGCACCATCGACCGGTCGAGTTTGGCCGACCACGGCACAACCCCGTTGGTCTCGAGGGAAAGCGGGTCGAGCGCGACCGGCGCGTCGTTCTCACCGAGGGCGAGGATCTCGCCGGCGAACGGGACGACGTTGACCGCGTTGGTTCCCTGCGGAACACCACTGGTCCACTCGTCCCGCTTGACGTCGCCCAGCGCCCAGGCGCGCCAGTCGCCGAAGTGTGCGTCACTCCACTCGAACAGCGCACGTCCGGCCTGCTGCTCGGCGAGGTACTTGGGGGTGCGGGTCCAGCGGTTGCGGAAGTCGACGCGTCCCTCACGGAACACCAGGCCCTGGATCATGCCGTCCATCGAGTACGCGGTGTCGAGTCCCTGGATCGTCGGCCGCTTCCAGGTCGGGCCGTTGCGGTAGAAGCCGCCATTGAGTTCCGGTGGCACGACCCCCTGCGACACCACGCATTCCTCGACGGTCGCCTCGAAGCGCATCGGCGCGAGGGGGCCGCGAAGGTGGTCCGGAATGCGGTTTCGACCGGTATCGGTACTGGTGATCTCCACAGCGGCTCCGTTGCCTCAAGCGATTTCAGGAAAGACATTAAGCGAGTACCAACTATACAAATTTCGCGAGCCGCCTGTCAACGTCACACGCGGGCTCGCGGACCTATGATAGTGTGTACTTACTATAGTTACTGACGCAGCACTGCGGTGCCCGGACTAGGGGACGGATCCATGGCGCACGAGGCCCCGTATACAGGCTTGGCCGAGGACGAGCTCCGGGCTGCACTGGCCGCGGCCAACATCCCCATCCTGCTGCTCGTTCTCGCCCAGCTGACCGGCGACCACAGCTGGCTCGACAGTCCGTACACGCCGACGGGGGCACGGGGTTTCGACGAGAACGACTCGGGCGGATTACCGGAAGACCTGCAGCATCACGTCCGCGAGTCCGCCCTGCAGGCGGTCCTGCGGTACTACGCCGGCGACCTCGTGCCGGTGTCACTGGAACCTATAGACATCGCACGGCTGCTGAGCGCCGCACTGGCCGAACCGGTCCCGGCCGAGTACGGGCCGTTGCTCGCCGAGGAGTTCGGGCAGACCGGCCGCGATGTGCAAATCGACAGCCCGGCCGCGCCCGGATTCCGGGTGCTCATCATCGGATTGGGCCTGGCCGGGCTGTGTGCCGCGATCAAACTGAAGCAGGCCGGGGTCGGCTTCACGATCCTCGAAAAGAACCCCGACCTCGGCGGCACCTGGTTCGAGAACACCTATCCCGGGTGCGGCGTCGATACGCCCAGTCACCTCTACTCGTATTCATTCGATCCGCTCGTCGGCCCCACTCGCTATTTCTCCCGCCAGGACGAGCTGCGCAATTATCTGGTGCGCGTCGCCGAAAAGTCCGGTGTCCTCGACGATGTCGTCTTCGGCACCGAAGTGGATCAGGCCGCCTACAACGACGATGACGGCACCTGGACGGTGCGGACGACAGCGGCGAACGGCGACCACACGGACTACGTCGGCAACGTGCTCATCTCCGCCGTAGGCGTGCTCAACCGGCCGATGAAGCCGGATCTTCCCGGACTGGACGACTTCGCGGGTCCTCGGATGCACACGGCCGAATGGCGTTCCGATGTCGAGATCACCGGCCGCCGGGTGGGCGTGATCGGCACCGGGGCCAGCGCGATGCAACTGGTGCCCGCCATCGCCGGCCATGCCGAACGGGTCCTGGTGTTCCAGCGCTCCAAACAGTGGGCGATCCCCCATCCGAACTGTCAGTTGCCGGTCCCCCACCGCATTCGCCAGGCGCTGGAGCACATTCCGTTCTACGCCCGCTGGTATCGCCTGCGCGCACTGTGGATGTTCGGCGACCGCCTGCATTCCCAGCTGCAGGTCGACCCCGCGTGGGAGCACCCGGATCGTTCGATCAACGCGGCCAACGAAGCCCACCGGGTCTGGCTCACCAACTACATCAGCTCAGAACTCGGCGATCGCGAGGACCTCGTCGACGCCTGCGTTCCCGACTATCCGCCGTACGGCAAGCGTCCGCTCATCGACAACGGCTGGTATCGGACGATGCGGCGCGACGACATAGACCTGCTGACCGCTCCGGTCGAGCGGATCGGCCCGCACAGCGTGCACACGGCGGACGGAGTGGAGCACCCGGTGGACGTTCTGGTGCTCGCCACCGGGTTCCGCGCACTGCGGTTTCTCTGGCCGATCGAAATCACCGGACGAGCCGGCCAGAAGCTGAGCGAGGTGTGGGGACAGGACGACGCGCGTGCCTATCTCGGCATGACGGTCCCCGGCTTCCCGAGCCTGTTCATCCTCAATGGACCCAACACCACCGCCGGGCACGGCGGAAGCGCGGTGCTCTCGATCGAACTCCAGGTGCGGTACGTCCAGCAGGCGATCAAGGTGATGATCGAGCAGCACCGGCGGAGTCTGGAAGTACGCAAGGACGTTTTCCTGGACTACAACGCGGAACTGGACGCGGCCCTGGCGAAGTCGATCTGGGCCCACCCGGGAATGACGACCTACTACCGCAACCCGGCGGGGCGAGTCGTCGTGAGCAGCCCGTGGACGTACCTGGAGTACTGGCGGCGCACCCGGGAGCTGAAGCCCGATGACTACCTGAGCGAAACCGCCGACCCCGGCCTGCGATGACCACGCCGCGGTTGTCCCCGGCCGACGATGGTCTGCATCCGCCGACCGACGACTTCTACCACTACGAGTCGTTCTGGTACGCGTTCCACGTGCCGGACCGGCTGCTGTCCGGCTGGCTGTACACCGGGGTCCGGCCGAATTCGGGCGTGACCACGGGCGGTATGTGGATCTGGGACGATCGTTCGTCGAGCCCGTGGGACGCGCGGTTCTACGAGAACTTCACGCACGTGAAGTTTCCGGCCGAAGTGTCCGAGCGCCGGATCGTGTTCCCGACCGGGATGTCGGTCACCACCCGGACACCGCTTCGCAACTACGACGTCGCCTACAGCGACCGGGCCGGCACCGAGATCGGCCTGCGGTTCGAGGCGGCCGAACCGCCGCAGGTGACCGGCGAGGCGCCCTATACGCACGCCGGACACCTCGACCAGACCGGCCGTGTGACCGGTGAACTCCGGCTCGACGGCGAGCACATCACAGTGGACTGCTACGCCATGCGCGATCGCTCGTGGGGCCCGCGCCGGGAACGCGGCTGGCGGCGAATGAACTACACCTGGCTCGCCGGCCCGGGGTGCAGCGCCCTCGCCTATACGACCCCGGGCGACGGCGGGGAACGACTGTTCGCCGGCTACGTCCGCCGTGGACCGGAAACGGTGCGCTTGACCGGCGGTGAGCGGCGCACCGGACGCGACCCACTGCACGGCTGGGTGTCCACAGTGGACCTCACGGCACAGGGCGCGGACGAGTCGGCGCTGTGTGCCCGCGCGCAGGCGATCAATCGGTTCTTCCTGCCGCTCGCCACCGGTGTCTGTGTGATCACCACCCTGAGGTGGGAGGTCGACGGAGTCACCTGTTTCGGCGAGGACCAGGACATCTGGCCGATGCGCATGTTCCGTGACCACCTCCGGAAGGACACCACGTGACCCAGTTACCCGCCGAACTGCTCAGCTGGATCGCCGCCGCGACCGGCGCTTCGGTAACGCGCGCGGAGCGGGTTCCGGGCGGCGGGCGGCGCCAGGCGTGGTCTGTCGACGTCGATCGGGACGGATCGCTCGAGCCGCTGTTCCTCACGTTCAACTCGGAGGAGGCACAAACCCCGTTCACCCTCGATCGGGAAGCGCAGTTTCTGAGTGTCATGGCACCGCGGGGCGTACCGGCGCCGCGCGTCGTCGCGATGCACCCCCAGGGGCGGGCCATGCTGTGTGAGCGGGTGGCGGGTCGTGTCTCGCTCGCAGGCCTCGACCCCGCCGACCGGCCCCGGGTCGCCCGATCCTTCATGCATGCTGTCGCCGCCGTGCACGCCCTGCCAGCGACGGACGTCGCACTCACAACCGAGCCATTGCTCCCCGATCTCCGCGCTGTGGCACGCCGGGAGATCGACCGCTGGGAGGCCTTGTACCGCGGCACCGTGCAGGCCGATCCGTTGGTGGAGTTCGGTTTGCGATACCTGCGGGAGAACATCCCGGCGGCCGAGGGTCCGGTCGTGATCGTCCACGGCGATTGCGGACCCGGCAACTTCCTCCACGACGGTCACCGCGTCACCGCATTGCTCGACTGGGAACTCGCGCACTTCGGCGATCCGATGGAAGACCTCGCGTGGATCAGTGTGCGCAGCGTGTTCGATCCGCTGCCCGACCTGGCCGGCGGTATCGCGGAGTACGCGACCCGGGTCGACTTCACGGTCGATGTCGACCGGATCCGGTACTACCGCGCGTTCAACGAACTCCGGGTGGTCATCCTCGCCCTGCTCCGCGCGGCCGACCCGGCGGCCGGCGAGGCCGCGACCTGGCTGACACTCGGCCCGATCCACCGGCGCCTGTGTGCCGAGGCGCTGGCGGAACTGTCCGATATGGACGTTCACCCCGCGACTGCTGTCGGCGCACCGGCGCCGCCGCTCGACTGGCTCTATGAGAAGGCTCTTGCCGACCTGCGCGACGTCGTCGTTCCGCAGACCAGCAGCTCGTTCGGGGCGGCGCGCGCCAAGGCCGTGAGTCGCATGATCAAGTACCTCCGGGCGGCCCATCGGCTTCAGCCCGCTCTGGAGGCCGCCGAACGTGCCGACCTCGCCGCCCTGCTGGGCAAGCCCGTCGACGATCTGCGCCAGGCCCGCCGCGCGATTGCCGAAACCCGAGCTGTATCCGATCGCGATCTGCTGACCTATTTCGTGCGGCAGGCCGGACGCGACTGCCAACTGGTCGAGGCGGCGGCCGGTTCGATGGCGGCCCGGCATTTCGAGCCGCTTCCCACCACAGTGGATCGCCGGTGACCCTGATGCCCGATATCGAAACGGTCCGCGGCCCGGTCCCGGTCAGTGGCCTCGGAACCACCCTGATGCACGAGCACGTTTTCGTGCTCAATGAAGAGATCCGGCTCAACTATCCGGACTTGTGGGACGAGGAGGCCCAGGTCGCCAATGCGATCGCCAAGCTGCGCGCGGCTCGGCAACTGGGCGTCGACACCATCGCCGACCCGACCGTGCTCGGCCTCGGCCGGGACATCCGCCGCATCGCCCGGGTGAACGAGCAGGTCGACCTCAATATCGTGGTGGCCACCGGACTGTACACCTACGGCGACGTCCCGCTGTTCTTCCATTACGAGGGGCCCGGCGCGCTCATCGAGGGCGACGAGCGCATGGTGTCGATGTTCGTCGCGGATATCGAACAGGGCATCGGCGGCACCGGTATCAAAGCGGCGTTCCTCAAGTGTGCGATCGAACGCGAGCTGACCCGGGGCGTCAAACGGGTCCTGTGTGCCGTGGCGGAGGCCCACAAGCGCACCGGCGTGCCGATCATGGTCCATACCAGTACCCGGCACCGGACGGGGCTCGTGGCGCAGGAGGTGCTGCGCGCGGAGGGCGTCGACCTGACTCGGGTGCAGATCGCGCACAGCGGCGACACGACGGACCTCGACTACCTGCGGCAGTTGTTGGATGCCGGCTCGTTCCTCGGCATGGACCGGTTCGGATTGGACTTCCCGCTGGCCACCACCGACCGCGTCGCGACGATCGCCGCTCTCACCGACGCGGGCTACGCCTCGCAGCTGCATCTCGCGCACGACGCGTCCTGTCACGTGGACTGGTTCCCGCCGGGGTACGCCGAGCAGATGGCGCCGAACTGGCACCACACCTACATTCCCGAGACGGTGGTGCCGGCACTGCGCGAGTCCGGCGTGCGCGATGAGGACATCCAGACGATGCTGGTGCATGCCCCACAATCATTCTTCACCGCCGGCCGGACTCAGTCGGGCTCGGTGTAGCTGGCGCGCAGCGCGCCGGCGAGCAGCCGGGTCGACGCCGGGCCGTCCGGGTTGAGCAGGATGTCGGTGTCCGGCGGCAAAACGTCCAGCAACTGCTCGGCCGTGACCTCAGCCCAGTGGTCGGTTTCCACTCGCGTGCGATGCGCCGGCGCGGTCACCACAGCCACGCACGGCACACCGTCCGGGGCGGGGCCGACCAGCGGGTACCCGTCCTCGCTGACCGCCAGCGCCAGCATCGCGTCCCGCACGATCGGCAGCAGCGCGTCGCCCGGCGCCGTGCCCTCCATCACCAACCGCATCACTGCGTCGGCGGGGTCCGTCGGCGACGAGGCGGTGGCGGGCACATACTCCGGGTTCGGCTCGAACCGCCCGGGGTTGCCGTGCTCGTCCAGTGGCCAGCCGCCGACCAGGGCTTCCGTGGGCGGCTGCTCGCCGTCGAAACGCGGCTCCCACACCGGATCCAGCAGCACGGCCCAATCGTCACGATCTCCCACCGGGAAGACTCCTTAGCCATCGCATCCAGGAACTGTCCGAACCGCCCGGCTTCGGGTATGGCCTGAACTCGCCGGCGACCGTGTTTCCCTGCCCGTCCACGGCGGGCTCGACTCCATAATAGGAGCTGTCGTTTTTCGATATGGAGTAGACGGTTCCGGTCGGCGCGTAGGCGGTCCCCTTGTGTCCACCGACGTGCACCGCGGCCGCCGAGTCGGCTGCGGCAGTGCCGTCCGGGTGCCCCGACAGGCACGAAGTGTACACGACCGGCCGGTGTGGGTTGGCGCGTGAAGCCTGCTGGAAGAAGTAGTTGTCGGACACCAGTTTGCCGTGCGTCGCGCCGTCGATCGTGTTGATATCCGTACCGCCCCCGGGCCGGCGCACCGCGACCGCGTACTCGTCGGGGTTCGCATGCCCGTAGATGTAGAACGGTTTCTGTCCCGCCCACGGGGACGGCTTCGTGGGGGCCGACGTGTAATCGGCGCCGGGCCGGAAATCGTGCACGTAGGTGCTGTCGGACGTGCGGTTCGGTTTGCCGAGCCAACGGGCGGCCTCGTCCACGTCGCCGCGCTTCGTCGGGAAGCAGATTCCGACCACCTCGCCGTTCCTGTCCAGCAACGGCTTGAAGACGACCTGCCCCGGCTCGAAAGTGGTGGTGACGGCCGCCGGCGGTTCGCCGTTGCGCCCCATCGGCCCGGCCGTCTCGATCTGGCCGGTGAGAGATTTGCTGTTGTCGGCGGAGGGCGTTGTGGTGCCCGACGGTTTCGAAGCCCAACTACGGGAACTCGACGCCGTCGTACTGCTGTCCTCGGACGGCAAACCCCGCGGAGTGTCCACCTTGGACGGCTTGATGTCGTTCAGCCTCTTGGCCGCGTCATCGAACGAACGACCCAGCTTCGACAGCATCGGCATCAGCTTTCCCAGCGCCTGCACCAGCTTCTGGGTGAGCCCGGCGATCTTGATGGCGGTCGAGGCCACCGCCCGCACCACCTGCGGCACCACCCAAATCAGGCCGATCCCCAACGTGAACAACACCTGCAGGGCCCAGCTCACCAGATGCCCGACGAGGTCGGCGATGATCTCACGCACCGTGCTGCGCACCGCCGACACCACCTCACCCGACGTGCCCACCCCGCTGGCGGCACCGGCCGCCGCGGCCTGGGCGGCGGCGATCAGGTTGGCGACATCGCCACCACGCGCCCGATACGCATCGGCACCCGCCCCGCGCCACGACGCGACATCGGAGGTGATCGCCTGGTTCAGATCCTGGCTGATCTTTCCCAGTTCGGCGCTGATGTTCTGCCAGGTCTGCGCGTGTGCCTGGATTTCGTCGGGATTGCCGGCCAGCGCGTCCAGCGCCTCCTTCAACGGCCCGACATGCTCCATCAGCCAGCCGACCCCGGCCGAGAAAATCGCCCCGAACGGGTCCAGCGCCGCGCCCACCACATCCATCGCGGCGCCCACCAAGCCCATCACACCGGCGGCCCAGTCACCGCTCTGGATCGCCTGTGCCGTACTGGCGACGTCCTCCATCAGGTCCGCGCCGGTGAAGGACCCCGTCGAGCTCTGCACCGGGGCGACCAACGGGTTACTCATCCAAGCTCCTTAGCCCGGCAGGGAGCAGTCACCCGGCACGTACTGTCCTGGGCACGGAAAGAGCAGTCAGATCTTTGTACTGATTGGTCAGCGCTTCGGTGCTGTTCCGCTCGTTGTCCCGGTAGGCGTTCGCCGCCGCACGCACGTTGCCGGCCGTGGTACCCAACGCTTGCGAAGCGGCCTTGATCGCGTCCATTCCCTTCTGTTCCACCGGGTTCACGATCGGCGGCAGGAAGGCACACAGCAGGCCGTAGGCCTTGTTGTCCATGCTGACCGTGTTCGCCGCGGAAAGCGCGGTGCCCGTCCGGTCGTTCAATGCGCTCACATGGCTCGCGTGGGTGGCGAGTTCGTCCGGCACCACTTCGAAACGCATTGACGTCATGCGCTCAGCGTACCGATTCCGGCCTCGATCCTTGCCGCGGTCGCGGGGTCCTTGGCCGTTGGGGCAACGGCTTTGGTTCAGACAGGCCAGGGATGACCCAGATCACGCGTCCAGTGCAGCGGCGCTTCGAAGCTCGGCAGTATCCCCGGCGGCGCGGCGATCACATGTGGAAGTGCCTGCAGGCAGGCGGCGATCGTGCCATGGTAGCCGGGATCGGTTCGCCTCGCACCGACACGGAAGAAGCGATCGTCGTTCTCCAGCGACGCCCGCAGGTCGATCGTCATCCGCGCGGACGGCCGCCCTTCGATCTCGACGATCCAGTACTCGCCGGGATTGACGCCGTCCGGCAGGTTCTCGGGCCCGATGAACCAGTTCAGTTCGAGCGTGAACAACGGGAGTTCCGCGCTCTCCCACCCGCGAAACCGGTGGCGGATCCGGCCGACCGTGCCGGCCGCGATGCTCACCCGGCCGGCCCTCGTATCCACCGGCGCCGGCAGGAACTCGTGCGTCTCCTCGACCCGGTCGAAGGTTACGCCGAGGGCGTGTTCGATGCTGCGGCCGACCGACCTCAGGACGTTCTTGCTCATCGTCGCGGGCAACCGTTTCCGCTGTGCCTCGGCGACCGGCAGCCCCAATCCGACCGCTTCGAGCAGGACCGGCCCGAGACCGTGCGCCGGCCAGTTCTCGCGGATGGTCAGCGACCGCAGGTCGGCGGTCATTCCGGTCAGGGCCAGGGCGAGCCGCTCGGACACGAGGTCGGGGCTCATCCCGGTCGAGTGGAACGTCGAACCGCCCTCGGTGCACGCTTGCCCGAGCCGGACGGTGAACTCGGGCTCGCGCCACAACGCCGCGTTGTGATAGGGGATCGGCGTGATGACGTTGGCGCCGCTCGCCAGGAGATGGAGGATCTCGTCGTCGGTGCTGTTGTCGCCGGTGTCCCGTGCGCAATAGAGCACGCAGTCACATCGCGCGGCGAGAGCCTCGTCCGGATCATCGGTGATCGTCACCCCGATGCGGTCGAGCCCGAGCAACTCACCCACGTCGCGCCCGGCCTTTTTCCTGCTGTAGCAACGCACCGCGGCGAGTTCGAGCTCTGGTCTCTGGGTGATTTCGTAGATGGCCACCGATCCCATCCCGCCAGGGCCGAACACGCCGACCCGCGTCATGAGATCTGCGCACCGTCCACCACGAGCGACGCGCCATTGACGAAACGCGCCTCGTCGGAGACGAGATACCGGACCGCGCCGGCGATGTCCTCGGGGGCCGCCATCGACCCGGTCGGGTTCGACTTGCGAATCGCGCCCAGCCACACATCGGCGGAAGGCGCGTCGCCGATCGAGGCCGTCTGCCGCGCCAGCTCGGTCATGATGTCCGACTCGATGGCGCTCGGGCAGACCTCGTTGCTGGTGATCCCTTGTGCGGCGTGCGCACGGGCGAGGTTCTTGGTCAACCCACTGAGCGCGTGCTTCGACACGTTGTAGGCCAGATTGAGGCCGCCACCGCGCAACGAATACACCGAGCCGACATTGACGATGCGGCCCCAGCCCTGCTCGATCATGTGCGGCAGGCATTGCGCCGCCAGCAGAAACGCGGACCGGACATTGATGGCCATCGTGAGTTCGTAGTCGGCCAGCGGTGTGGACGCCACCTCCTGCTTGCCCAGCAGGACGGCCGCCGAATGAACGAGGACGTCGTAGTCGTACACGATCTCCGGCGCCGAAGTGGCGGCAAGATCGAAATTCCGTGGCTGGGCACCGGTGTCGGCCGCGAGCGCCTCCGCGGCAGCGGTTGACCTGTTGTACAGGAAGTCGACCGCATGACCATCGTGCGTCAATGCGCGGACTATCGCCTGGCCGACCGATCCCGTGCCGCCGGTCACCAGCATTCTTCGCTTGGTCATGCGGCGGCCTTCTCGAGAATGTGGATACCGCACGCCGAGCCCAATCCGAGGACGTGCGCGAGCCCGGCCCGCGCGCCCGCGATCTGGCGCTCGCCCGCCTCGCCGCGCAGGTGATGGGTGATCTCCCAGACATTGGCGATTCCGGTGGCGGCAATGGGGTGGCCCTTGGAGATCAGTCCCCCCGACACATTGACCGGGGACGCACCGTCCCGCCACGTCGCCCCGGAGCGGAAGAACTCCCCTGCCTCGCCCGGTTCGCAGAGCCCGAGATTGTCGTAGTGCACGAGTTCGGCGGTCGCGAAGCAGTCGTGCAGTTCGATCAGATCGAGATCCTGCGGACCGATTCCGGCCTGTTCGTACGCGAGATCGGCCGCCCGGCGGGTCAACGTGTTGATATCGGGCAACACCTGGCAGCCGTCGGTGTACGGATCGCTGGTCAGGACCGAGGCACTCACTTTGACCGCGCGGCGACGTTGTGCGGCGGACAGGTGCCGCAAGGCCTCCCCCGTGGTCAATACCGCGGCGGCCGCACCGTCACTGTTCGCCGAACACATCGAACGCGTATTGGGGTACGCGACCATCACGTCGTTCATGATTTCGGCCAACGACATCGGCTTGGTGTAGGCGGCCAAGGGATTCAACGTGGAGTGCGCGTGATTCTTCTCGGCGATTCCCGCGAACACCTCCGCGTCGACCCCGCCGTAACGGTGGGCGTACTCCATGCCGATCTCGGCGAAGACGCCGGGCATCGTGTCCGTGCCGACGTGTCCGTCCAGCGCGGTGACCGCGCCCACGCGCCCCTTCGGCACCCACTCCTCGTCCGTCGATTCGCGATCATGCCCGGCCAGCAGGCCGGCTCCCGACAGCTTCTCCACGCCGAAGGCGAGGGCGAACCGCGCTTCGCCGGCCTTGAGCGCCATGATCGCCGTGCGGAGCGCGGTCGCCCCCGTCGCACACGCATTGGTGACGTTGTAGACGGGAATCCCGGTCTGCCCGATCTGTTTCTGGAGCAACTGGCCGATGTTCTCCGCCGCCATTCGATAGCAGCCGCCGGCGATCATGTCTATGTCCTGAATGGACACATCGCCGTCCGCGAGCGCCGACCGTGTCGCCGCGGTCGCGAGGTCCAGTTCGTCCAGGGTCCGGTGCTTGCCGAACCGCGTCATCGCGATACCGAGGATCCAGATGTCGTCGTTCACTTGCCCACCTTCGCCGGCACGAAGCCGAATCCGATCGCCTGAACTCCGTACCCGTCCACACCCAGCGGATAGGTCGTGAGCCGCACCGGCATGCCGAGCCGCACGTGGACGGGGTCCGGCGCGACATCGACGAGATTGGCACGCACCGTGGTCCCCGCACAGTCGACGACAGCCGACACGAAGGGCACCTCGACGCCCGGTGCCGCCACCTCGACGATGCTGTACGCCGTGACGGTGCCTTCGGTCGCCACCGGCACTTCGGTGAAGGTGTCACCGCCGCAGCACGCGCAGCCGCTCCGCCGTCCGAAATAGCGGGCTTGGCACGTCTGGCATTCCTGCGCGATCAGGTGCGGCGTATCTCCGAGTACCAGATAGTTGACCAGCGGCACGGTCGTCTCGGAATCGGGTGGCGTAGCTGCTCTGCTCGTCATAGTGGCTCCCGCACGCTTCGTTAGTTGATACAGTACCCGCTATACTCAGTAGGTCAAGGCGATCAGGGGTGCTCTATGAAACGGGATTCGGTAGCGGACCTCGACGTCACGGGCGGGCAGCAGCGCGCCGCGTGGCAGCGGCGCGATGCGCCTCCGGTCGAGCGGCTCCGCACGGACCTGTGGTCGATTCCCGTTCCCATGCCCGACAATCCGCTGCGCTACGTCCTTGTCTATGCCCTGGCCGGTGATTCCGGCCTGACGTTGATCGACGCCGGCTGGGACGACGACGTGGCGTGGACGGCGCTTGTCGACGGTCTGGCAACATTCGGGGCCACCCCGGAAGACGTGCGCGGCGTGCTGGTGACGCACATGCACATCGATCATGTCGGGCTCGCGCGCCGGCTCCACGAGACGTCGGGAGCGTGGGTCGCGCTGCACCCCGCCGATGCCGAGGGATTGGCCGACCCCGACTACCGCATCCGGGAGCGGGCAGCCAAGGCCGATCGGAGGTGGTTCAGGTCATTGGGCGCGTCGACCGAACAGGCCGATGCGCTCATCGCGGCCATGGGACCCCACGACACCCGCAGCTCCCAGGCGCTGGCCGATCGCTTGATCGAGCACAAGCAAAGCATCCGGCTCCCCGGGTGGACCGTCACCGCGATTCACACTCCAGGACACACGCCGGGTCATCTTTGTTTCTATGACGAGGAGAGCCGGGCGATGTTCGGTGGTGATCATCTATTGCCCCGGATCACCCCGAATATCAGTGCTTATCGTGATCCGGAGAGTGATGCCCTCGGTGATTTTCTCCAGTCGCTCGACGACGTTTCGCAGCTGGAGGTGAGCGAGGTACTCCCGGCGCACGAGTGGCGTTACCGGAAGGTCGCCGTGCGGGTCGAACAGCTCAAGAAACATCACGAAGCGCGTCTGAGCGAGGTACTCGAAGCGGTCCGCCGCCACGGCAGCACCGTCCCATGGGAACTTGCCGCCGAGTTGACCTGGTCGCGCCCTTGGGAGTCCTACGACGGGCTGTTGCAGATCGCGGCAATCGGCGAAACCGCGGCACATCTGGGCCATTTGCGCCGTCGTGGTCTGGTCTCGGTCACCGACGAGAGCACGCCGCGCTACCGCGCCCTGTGAGTAATGCGCCCGCTCCGGCGGGGAGCGGGCGCACCACCTGGATCGTCAGATGTGCTGATCGATCCACGAGCTGATCGTGCCGTAAACCTCGGGCGCGCATTTCTGCAAATTCAGATCGTGACCGGCATTCGGGATGACCTGCACGGAAACCGACGGCGAATTCACGTAAGCCGACTGCTCACTCGCCACGACCGCCGAGGTGTTGCCGCAATCCAAGGCACCACCACAACCGAGGATGTCGTGGTCACCCTCCAGCACGAGGACGGGAACTATGACATTCGGCGCCTGCCACAGCAGCGGGACACGATTGACTTCCTGCACATATCCGGTCGCCTCGACCGCCGGGAAAGTGTCGCCCGTGGCCTCGTCCGCGGCGACCGCGCCGGGGTCGGTATTCGAGGGCACATAGAACAGGCTTTCGCGTGCTCCTGAATTGACCGCCAGGTAGCCCGGGTCGAGGCCGCTTCCGGCGAACTTCGGGTTCAGGATCGCGGGTCCCATGGAGGCCACGGTCTGCACGAGTCCGGCGCCCTGGTTGTGGACGATCCCGGTGATCACGATGCCATCGACGTCGTGATAGATCCCGGCTTCCTGGATCGCCGCGATCGACCCCATGGAATGCCCGACCAGCGCGACGTGCGCGAAATTCCGACCGAGCCCACCGTCGCGAATGTACTGCACCACCTGATGCACCGTGTCCGCCGTGGTGGGCTCGGTGACCAGCGCACTGAGCGGATGCGTACTACCGCCATAACCCACCCGGTCAATGGCCAGCGTCGTATAGCCGTTCCCCACCGCGTTATCGACATAGTTGTACGTCGCGGGGTCGTACGGGAACATCCAGTACGACCGGTTGTACGCACCACCATGCAACAACAACTGAATCGTCTGCGCCTTCGGCCCCGGATCCGCCGGGCGACACAACGTGCCGGAAATCTGCCCCGGCGTGGGCAGCAACGGAGGCACCACCGTCTGGATCCGCACCGGGACAGTCACCTCCGAACACACCGGTCCCGGCGTCGCCGCCGCACTCCCCGCCGTAAACACCGGCACACCAAGAAATCCCAGCACAGCCACCGCCAGGAGCGACAAGGCTTTGCGTCTGCTGACTGTTCCCACACTTGCCTCCTCAGTAGATTGACGGCCTCCGGAGCCGGAGATAAAGGTAGAGTACTATACCTACTTAAGCAACTGGAGAGTTCGTCGTCAGTCCTGGTGGGCCGTGGCGACCGACTTCTCGCGCCAGGCCTGGACATCGTCGGCGACGGTGTCCACCTTGACCTGCCAGCGGTCGATCGCGTCGGCGCCGAGCAGCAGGTGGCTCGGCAGCTTCGCTTCGCCCGCGACCTCGTAGATCAGCGCGGCCCCGGCGACCGGGTCGCCGAGCTGGGTGTGATTGGCCTCGCCGACCCAGTCCAATGTGGCGTGTGCCGGGGTGCCGTCGTAGGCGGTGATCCGGTTAGCCGGCAGTGACAGGGAACTCTGGTCGAGGAAGTCGGTACGGAACACACCCGGCTCGACGACCATGCTCTGGATCCCGAACGGCGCCAGTTCCGCCGACAGTGCCTCGCTGATACCGGCGACCGCGAACTTCGAGGCGCTGTACATACTCACGCCGGGCTCGCCCTCGAAGCCGGAGCGCGATCCAATGTGGAGGATCTTGCCGCCGCCGGCCTCGCGCAGGTACGGCAACACCGCGCGGGTCACGTTGATCAGGCCGAACACGTTCAGGTCGAACAGCGAACGCGCTTCGGCGTCACTGACTTCTTCCAACGCGCCGAGCAGACCACGGCCGGCGTTGTTGACCAGTACGTCGATGCCGCCGAGCCGCGTCACCACGGACTCCACGGCCGGGCCGATGGCGGCGGTGTCGGTGACATCCAGCGCGATCGCGAACACGCGCTCGGCGGACTTGAGGTCGTCGGGCAGGCGGTCCGGGTTGCGCACCGCCACCGCGACCGTGTCGCCGCCGGCCAATGCGGCGCGGGCGATCTCCGCGCCGAGTCCGCGAGAAGCTCCGGTAATGAACCAGGTGGCCATGGTCTTTTCCTTCCAGTGGGCCGGTTTTTTCCTGTACCCGTACTCAACCAGCTACGAGTGGCCGGAAACAGCCTGATGGGGGACCATTTTGTCCCCGGATACGCGGAGCCTTTCTCGGTCCGCTTTTCCGGTGGCACGGCTGGTTTTCTGGAGGCACGGACCAATCAGGTCCCGCCTCCGACTCGCCCAACTGGGCACGAAAGTCGCCGTTGCGGCCCGGCGCAAGGAAAGTCTCGACGCGCTCGTGGCGCGCATCGGCGAAGCCGGTGGCACCGCGCTGGCCGTGCCACTGGACGTGACCGGCCGCGAAGCCGTTCGCGACGCGGCCGAACGAATCGAGCGGGAACTGGGTCGCGTCGACCTCGTCGTCAACAACGCCGGGGTTCAGCTGATCTCGCCGATCGAAGACCTGAAAGTCGACGACTGGCAGCGCCAGATCGACCTGAACGTCACGGGAGTCATGAACGTCCTCGGCGCGTTCGTGCCCCAGCTGATCGCGTCGGCGGAGGCCGGCGGCCCCGGCCGACCTGATCACGACGTCCTCCATCGCCGCGACGCGCATCCTGGAGAAATTCTCTGTCTACTCCGGCACCAAGGCCTACCTCAGCCATTTCTCCCGGCTCGCGCGCGTCGAGCTGGGCCGGAAAATGGTCCGGGTGTCCGCGATCGAACCGACGCCAGCAAGTTGATGGACGACCTGTTGCGGGACATCGAGTGCCTCAGCCCGGCCGACGTCGCGGAGACCATCGGGTTCATCGCCGCCGTGCCCCGACGGCACAGGCAGTCTGACCGCGAAAACCTAGCGGAGCTCCGCCGCTGACGTGGTATTCCGCTGCCGATCCTGGTCGCCGTTCCAGTTCGCCAGCAGCCGCATCGACGTTTCCGACGGCGAACTGGGCTCGGTGGTGTACACGAAGAGGATCTGGTCGGGATCCCCGGCCGGTTGCAAGGCCTGGTATTGCACGGTCAGGTCACCCACCAGCGGGTGGCGGTACCCCTTGCTACCGGTGGTGCGGCGGTGCACCTTGTGGTCGGACCACCAGTGACGGAATTCCTCGGAGTGGATGGACAGGTCGCCGATGAGTGACGAAAGCTGCGGGTCCTCGGGGTAGCGCCCGGCGTCGAGCCGCAGCATCGCCACGGTGTCGGCCGCCACAGCGGCCCAGTCGGCGTAGAGCTCACGAGCGTGCGGGTCGAAGAACACGAACCTGGCCTGGTTGCGCTCGGCCGCGGGCAAGGCCCGGAACTCGGTGATAAGCCCACCGGCGAT
The DNA here is from genome assembly GCF_021653975.1 of Amycolatopsis sp. GM8. Lineage (GTDB taxonomy): Bacteria > Actinomycetota > Actinomycetes > Mycobacteriales > Pseudonocardiaceae > Amycolatopsis_E. The sequence goes on from NZ_JAJKFK010000007.1 coordinate 392,473, forward strand.
CCGGTTGTGTGCCAGGACGTCGAGCCGCCGCCCCAGGATGAACGCCGGGGAGTGGACCTCGTCGAGCATTTCGATCAACCGCAGCGTGGCGGGATCCACGCGCTGCGGGCGGCTGCGGCGTTTGCGCCGCGCCGGTCCGGGCCGGGCGAGGTCCATCAGGTGCTGGCGCTCGGCGTCATCGAGTCGCAGCGCTGTCGCCAACGCGTCCAGGACCTCGGCCGACGCGCTGCGGCTGCGGCCCTGCTCCAGCCGGCTGTAGTAGTCGACGCTGACGCCGGCCAGCTGGGCGAGCTCCTCCCGCCGCAGGCCGGGCACGCGACGGCGGGCTTGCTGCTGGTCGAGCCCCAGTTCCTCGGGACTCACCCGGGCCCTGCTGGACCGCAGGAACTCCGCCAGCTCCCTGCTCTTCATGGCGCTCATGGCCTCCATTGTGCCGCCGGAACCGGCGGCCGGAGCGCTAAAGGTGGCCCACCTCGTCCCCCTCAGGATCGCCCGGCGCCGGGAGCGCCTTCCTCAGGATCGCGACCAGGCGGTCCAGATCCTTCGGAGCCAGCCGGGCGAGCGGGCTGGTGGCGAGCGCGGCCTCGATGACCGCAGCCCGCACGCGACGGCCTTCATCAGTGAGGGACACCCGGCGAGATCGGCGATCGGACGGATCGACGGTGCGCTCCACGAAGCCGCGTTCGACCAGTTGATTCACGACGAAGGTGAGGTTCGGGGCGTTGCAGAACAGCCGTTCCGCCATCGCCTTCATCGAGGGGGGCGCCTCGGAAGGGTCGATCGCCCACAGCGCCTGGGCTGTGACACCCGTCAACCGGTGCTCGGCCAGTGCTTCCCCCAGCAGGTCGTCGGTCTGCGTGACGATCGACTGCACGGCCACGACTGCCACTTCCAAGGTGCTCGTGGACATGGGGCGAGCCTACCACTTTCACTTCGATACTCGAATCATGTACTTTGAGCCTTGAAACATCTACTTCGAGCCTCGAAGGAGTTCGCTGTGCAGTCATACACCGAAAAGACCGCTCTCGTCACGGGCGCGTCCAAGGGTCTCGGGGAAGCCCTGTCACGTGAGCTCGCCGCGCGCGGCGCTCACCTCGTCCTCGTCGCCCGCTCCGCCGACGCGCTTCGAACGCTGGCCGAGCAAACCCGCACCACACATGGGGTTACCACGGAGGTCATCGTCGCGGATCTCGCCGCACCCGACGGTGCGAAACAAGTGGCGGACACGCTGTCAGAGCGCAGGACCGAGCTGGATCTGCTCGTCAACAACGCGGGTATGGGAGCCCTCGGGCCGTTCTTCACGCAACCGCTCGACCCCAACGTTCAGTCGGTCGGTCTCAACGTCACGGGTCTGATGGCGCTGACCCATCACATCGGGTCGGAAATGCTGAAGCGTGGCAGCGGCGGCATCGTCAATGTCGCGTCCGGCGCTGCGTTCCAGCCGATGCCGTACCAAGCCAGCTATGGCGCGACCAAGGCCTTCGTGCTCTCCTTCACCGAGGCGATCGCCGAGGAGCTGCGCGGGACCAAGATCCGGGTGATGGGTGCCTATCCTGGCGCGACGGACACCGGGTTCTTCGACCACACAACGGCCACAATGGACCCGAAGGCGGTCTCGCCGCAGCACGCCGCCGCCAGAATCCTCGACGACTTCTCCCGCGGCCGGGCAACATCCTTCCCCGGCGGCACTTCCGACCGCCTGCGCACCCTCGTCCCCCGGCTGCTCCCCCGCTCCAGGACCGCACGTCTGGCCGGCGACTTCAACCGCCGCGCGGGACACCACCAAGGCCGGACCCTCTGAGCTTCATCGCCACACCAGCGACCGGAGTCCGCCGGTGGCGCCGGCGAGAACCGAGCCCGCGGCCGGGATCGCGCCGGTGAGCCGCAGGCTGCCGTGGATCAGCGTGTCCTCGTGCTGGTGGGTCACGGATACGCCGGCCTCGGCCAGTGCCTGCCGGTACCGGAACGCGTCGTCGCGCAGGGGGTCGAATTCCACGGACACGATGTGGGCGTCGGCGACCCCGGACAGGTCGTGACATCGCAATGGGCTCGCATAGGGCGACGATCGCTGTGGCGAGTACTGATCCCAGTACCACGCCATACTTTCCGCGTCCAAGCCGAATCCGGATCCGTACTTGACGTACGACGGTTTCGAGAAATCGTCGTCAACGATCGGATAGATCAAGAGTTGCGCGCGCAGCGGGAATCCGTTGTCACGCGCTTTGATGGCCGCGGCCGCCGCCAGGTTGCCCCCTGCCGAGTCTCCGGCGACGCCTATCCGGGCAGGGTCGCCGCCATATTCGCGGGCACCTTGGTGTAGCCAGTGAAGAGACGCCCAGACGTCGTCGAGAGCGGCGGGAAACGGAAACTCCGGTGGCTGCCGGTAATCCAGGGAGGCGACCAGACAGCCTGACCTGTGCGCGAGTTCCGCACACACGACGTGATGCGTTTCCAAGCTGCCGAACACCCAGCCACCGCCGTGCAGGTAGAGCACCACGGGTAGCGGGCGGGCCGATTGCGGAACGTACAACCGGAGTGTCCGCCCGGCGCCGAGCACGTCGACCACATTCCTCAGCGGAGGCAGCCTGGCGGACACCGGGCGCGCCTGATCCCGGCGAATTGACGCCATTGTTTGTTCCCCGGAACGCAGCAGGTGCAGCGGAGACCGATAGTGCTCCAGGTAGGCGGCGGCATCCTCGTCCAGCGGCACGGTGCACCGCCGGCTAGTTGATGTGGAAGGCTTTGAGGAACCGCCGGGCGGCGGGCTCGATGGCGGTTCTGCCATGGAGACTGCGGCAGTTGTCGAAGATCAGCACCTCGCCATTTTCCAAACCGACCACATTCCACAGTTCTTCGTCCGACACGACCGCGTCGAACACGCGCAGTGCGTCCACCGTCTCGCTGTCGATCGCCGGTTCGGCGCCGTCGAACACCCGGCGGAGCGAAAAGTTCTGGTACCGGACACGGGTATCCGCGCCCGTGCCCTCGAAGATCGTCCGGACGGTCCGCGGTGGCTCGGCCGGATCCGCGTCACGCGAGCGGAAGGGCAGTGCCGCGGTGCTCAATAGCCGGACAGCGTCCTCCCCTGCCTGCCGCTTGATCGCCTCCACAACGGCAGCGGCAGGAAGCAGCACGGTGTGCCCGCCGTCCTCGAGACGATTCTCGTAGGTGGCGAACATCAAGTACTGGTGCGGGCGAGCCATCAGCGCGGAATCGGTGTGCGGTCCCAGGGCCGTCCGCTGATTGGGAAAATACCGGGCGTTCTCGGTAGTCTTGACGTCAGCGGGCGTGATGTACTCGATCAGCTCGTCCTGGTGTGAGGGCGCGGTGACGGGACCCAGCAGCGACGCGAACAGGATCAGGAACACGTCGGAGTCGAGCGGCAGGTTCCGCACGACACACGAACCAGCGCTGGCTACGAGCTTCGTGATTTCCCCGGCCACCGCGGCGAGCGACGGCGCGACGGCCGCGAGTTCCGTAGTCGCGCCGGACTGGACGGCGATGTCCCTGAGCGTTGTCGTGGAATAGCTGTCGTCGAAACCGGCGATTGCCGATTTCACCTCATTAATGTCCAGTCGCTCAGCAAGATCCAGCTGCGCGGGAAGGTGCCCGTTGACGTGCTTGACCGTGTGCATTTTCTTTCCTTTCTCAACCGATCTCGACGAGCGACCGCACGATGGCGCTGTGGGGTACCTGTTCGAGTTGCTCCCTGGTGTCCGCGCCGGTGAGCACGCCGACGACCAATGCGGCGCCCGCGTTGGTGCCGGCCTGCAGGTCGGCAACCGTGTCACCGGCGGCCAGCACGTGCCGCACCGACAGTGTCGAGGTGCGTTCCATCGCCCGGAAGATCATGTACGGCGCGGGCCGGCCTTGGGGCACGTCGGTGGTGCAGATGACGGCGTCGACGAGGTCCGCACCCCAGCCGAGCGGGTTCAGCACGAACTCCGTGACTTCTCGATCGAATCCGGTCGTGAGCGCGACCGCGATACCGGCCCGGTGGAGCTGCTCGAAAAGGGCTTCGACGCCCGGGAACGGGCGCGGCGGCGACTGGCGATAAGCGGTTTCCAGGTTTTCGCGAAAGCGTTGGTACACCGGTTCGTGTTCTCGCGCGTCCGGCAGGAGGAGGCGAATCGCTTCCCGCTTGTCCATGCCGGTCGTTTTCGCGACGTCGGCCGGAGTGACGGGAGCGCCGGTGGCCTTGACCGTCTCGGCGAGCACGCGATAAACGGTGCCGCCTTCGTCGATCGTGGTGCCGGCCAGATCGAAGACGGCGAGGGTGATCTGGCCGTTGTCACCAGGAATCCGCAGTGGCATGTCGTACTCCGTTCTTGATGGTCGCGAAGAAGGGCTTGTCCACCGCGGCGAGTTCCGGCATCGCCAGGTTCCCGGTCCTAGGGCCGAGCCAGGCCATCGCCAGCCCGCTGCCGGGAAGCACATAGATCCGGTTGAGCCCGGCCCCGATCGCAAGATAGGCGTCCGCCGGCGCCGAGTCGACAAGTGGACGATCATGCCGGGTGTTGTCCGGCAATTGGTGGGGCCTGCCGCAGGCGAGCCACCAGCCGTCCCGCCACGCCGGGTTCGGTCTCGTCGCACTCGATGCGTCGCCGAATACGGGTGCGTGCGGCGAAGTGGCGAGCAGGTGGCGTCCAATGTGGACCAAGTCGTCAGCGGACGCGACAAGGGCGTAGACAGGTTCGCCGAGCGGCCCAGTCACAATGCCGCCGCCATCGAGGGTTCTTCGTGGCAGCCAGCGCGCACCAAGACCCAGTTCGGCGAACAGCAGTTCGTGGCTGAGTGTGTCCAGATCCGTGCCGTGCAGCGTGGTCAGAACGTGCTTCAGCATGTGGATGCCTGCGTTGCTGTAGGCCCAGGTGTGGCCGGGCGGGGCCGCGGGCTCAAGGGTTTCGGTGAGTCCGCCGGTCATACCGAGGAGATGGGCGAGCGTGATATCCCGCTCGATGTGGCGCGGTGCTCTGGACCAGCCAGGCCCGAGGATGTCCGAAATCGCGGTGTCGTTGGTGAGCCTGTGTCTGTGCACCGAGCGGGCGAGCAGCATGGCCACCACGCTTTTCTGGGCTGACGCGATGTCCACGGCCGTGGCGGGGTCGAAACCGGACGCGTACCGGACCCACACTGTGGCGCCGTCACGGTTGACGACGACCACGGCGTACCCGCCGGCCCGGAGCACGAGATCGCTTGCGGCAGCCCAGTTCTGCTCGGCGTAGTGGGTCATCACGGCACCGGGGTGAAGTGGACGCCGATGCCGCGGGCCAGCAGTGCCGCTTCACCGCCGGCCCGGTCAATACGGGTTTGCTGGCTCTGTTTCGCCGCCCGGTCGGCGCCGGACAGGTCGACGATTTGCTCAAGTCTCGCGGTGAGTGCGGCCAGGGTGGCGGCGTGCTCGCGGCGGCCGGACAGATCGTCGAGTTCGTCGGGGTCGTCGTCGAGGTCGAACAGCTGTGGCGGTCCGTCAACGTGGTGGATCAGCTTGTGGCTACCCATTCGCAGCATATAAACGGCCGAGGGCGCGTAGGACGCATGCAACTCAGCGAAGACGGGTCTGTCGTCCGGGGCGAGCAGGGTCTGCCCGGGCAGGTCGGTGTCCTCTGCGGCCGCTGGAAGTTCGAGGAGATCGCGAATCGTGGGATAGAGATCGACGAGCGAGACCGGCGTATCGACCACGCCGGCGTCCACGCCCCGCCCGGCGATGATCAGCGGGACCCGGACGCTGTCCTCGTACATCGCCATCTTGGTCCAGAGTCCGTGCGCTCCCAACAGGTCACCGTGGTCGGCGGTGTAGATGACGGTGGTCGCACCGGCGTCCGCCCGGTGTGCGAGCGCGTCGAGGACCTGGCCGACGTGCTCATCGGTTTCGCTGACCAAGGCGTAGTACGCGTGCAGGACCCGGCGTAGTTCCTGTTCGGTCAACCCGGTCTCGGTGTCGGTGAGCCGCCGCCGAAGCTCGTAACCGGGATGGCGGGGCCACGACTCCGGCGCCCAGGCCGGGGGCAGTGGGAGCGCGTCGGAGTCGTACCGGTCCCAGTAACTCTGTGGCACGACATAGGGATCGTGGGGCCGGAGGAAGGAAACGGTGAGCAGCCAAGGCCGATCCGCGGGTGCTTCGTGCGTCAGGTAGCGGACGGCCTCGGCGGCGATGTCGGCGTCGTACTCGTCATAGGGACACTCCCCCGGACCGGCGGCGAGCAGCGCCGCACGTTCGCTGGGGTTGGTGCGCATGCGGCCTCGCAGCAGCGGATAGGGATCGCCCGTGCCGTTGGCGACGTGCATCGCGAGTCGCTGATCAGGGAACCCGGTGGGGTCCTCGGTGTTGCGGAAGTGGAGTTTCCCGATCGTGGTGACGGCCACCCCGTGCCGGGTGGCCAAGGCTCCCCAACTCGCTGCCTGAGCGCCGGTATAGGGCGCCGCGTTGTCCCAGGTGGCCAACTGGTGGACGTAACGGCCGGTGGCCAGACTGGCGCGGGACGGCGCGCACAACGGCGAATTGCAGTACGCCGCGCCGAACCGGAGCCCGTCAGCGCTCAGTGCGTCGAGATTGGGTGTCTGCACCTGGTTGTTCCCATAGGCACCCAGCACGCGCGGCGTGTGCTGGTCGGCGAGGATGAGCAGTACGTTGCGATCTCCCATGGCGGGTCCTCACTATTACCGGGGCAGCAGGGATCCGGCTTGTTTCGCAGCGTCGTGGAGCGCGTCCGCAGCGGTCTTCTTGCCGCTGGTCGCGGCGAGAACGGCGTCCTGGAGGGCTTTGCTGATCTCGGCGGTGTTCGTGCCCGGGAACTGGTACCACGGAACGATGGCCGGTACCTCGCTCGCCGCGGCCGCGCGCAGCGGGTCGTCGTTCAGGAACTTGCCCAGCCCGGCCGGGTCTTCGGCCGCCGCCTTGTTGACCGGCAGGTAGCCGCTGGCCATGGTCTGCGCGGTGGATCCGGCCTTGCCGGTGAGCGCTTCGACGACCTGCCAGGCCGCGGCCTGCTTGTTGGCGTCCTTGGTGAGGACGACGATGCCGGCACCCGCCGCCGGCGCGGCCAGGGTGCCACCGTCGGGAATCGGTGTCTTGGCTGTCTTCAGGGAGAACGACGCTCCCTTCTTGGTCGAGACGACTTGGGCGCTGCTGGTGATGAACATGGCCAGCTCCCCGCTCAGGAAGGCCTTCTGGGCATCGGCGGCCGCCAACGGGGCCGAGTGGCCGGCCTTGGTCAGCTGCACCCAGAAGTCGAGGTTCGCGATGGCCGTGCTGGAGTCGAACGTGATGCTCTTCTCGTCCTGGCTCATGAACGAGCCACCGGCCGAGGACAGGAATGTCTGGTGCGGCCAGATGTCCTCGGAGTCGTACGGTACGACGGCACCGTATCGCGCGATCTTGGCGTCGACGAGTTTCGCCGCGGCCGCACGGACTTCGGAGAAGGTGCGCGGCGGGTTCGCCGGGTCGAGTCCCGCACGGGCGAACTGGTCCGCGTTGTAGTACATGATCAGGACCGAGGCGCAGAACGGGATCGCGTAGGTCGTGTCGCTTCGCTTCCCCAGCGTCGCGAAGGTGGGGTAAAGCTGATCACGGTAGCCGGGACTCAGCGTCAGAAAGGGATCGAGTGGCAGGGCCAGTTTCGCGTCGGCATAGGTGCGAACGTTCTGCAGGCCGATGAGGGCCAGATCATCGACCTGCCCGGCGGTGAGATCGGTCTGGATTCGTTGTGTGACATCGTCGTAGCTGTTCGAGGGAAGTCCCACGAGCTTGACGGTCACCCCGGTTTCGGCAGTGAACGCGGAGCCGAGTACCTGCTTCAGGGTGCTGTCGAAGCCGGGGTTGTTGGGATACACGATCGACACCGTCTGGCCCTTGGCCGCTGCCTTCACGGCGTCGAGGCTCGCGAACCCGGTACCACCGGTGTTCTGGTTGGCGGTGGGGCTGCCACACGCGGCGAGCAACCCCGCGGCGGCGACGCCCCCGCTGAGCGTGAGAAAGCCGCGCCGGTTGATGTTATCTGCGAAATTCATGGTGGCTCCGGGGAAGTCGGTGATCGATGGGTCAGTCGGCCGTCGCCGAGGGGGCGAGGCCTTGCACGAATTGACGCTGGACGAAGCACAGGGCGATCACGAGCGGGATCGCCGCGATGGCCGCGGCGGCCATCTGGGTTCCGTAGTCGGTGCCGCCCTCGCCGGAGGCGAAGTCGACGATGCCATAGGGGACGGTCGCCGCACGCTGGGTGCGGAGCACGACCGAGGGCCAGAACAGGTCGTTCCAATGGCCCATCACGCTGAGCACGCCGAACGCGGCGAGGGCGGGCCGGACGTTCGGCAACACCACACGCCACACGACGCCGAACGGTCCCACGCCGTCGAGCCGGGCGGCGTCGAACAACGACTGCGGGATCGTGAGGATGAACTGCCGGAAGACGAAGATCCCGAACGCGGAGGTCACGAACGGCACGATCAGCGCCGGGAGCGTGTCGAGCCAGCCGACGCGGGAGATCATGAGAAAGACCGGCAGGGCGATGATCTGGGTCGGCATGGCCAGGCAGGCGAGGATCACCCACGTCGCGGTGCCCGAGCCGCGGAAACGCAGGCGGGCCAAGGCATATCCGGCCGGCAGGCAGGTGAGGATCTGTCCGATGTAGATCCCTGCCACCGCGAGCAGGCCGTTCCGGTAGTAGTGCGCCCACGGCGCTCGATTCCACGCGTCCAGGAAATGGCGCACCGTCAGTCCGTGCAGGCCGAGCGTGCCCCGGAAGATCGAGTCGTCGGGTGTGAGCGCGGTCCGGAGCATGACCAGGAACGGCAGCAGTACCAGGATGCCCGCGATGGCCAGCACGACGTGGAGCGCGATCTGGCGGAACGCCGCGCGGGTACGGGTGGTTCGTGCGGTCATCGGGTCGCTCCGTCGTTGAGCCGCCGGCCGGCCGTTCTGAGCTGGATGCCGATGAACGCGAACACGACGAGCAGGATGACCAGATCGATGACGGCGCCGCCGCCGAGGTCGTTGTAGTGGATGCCGCGCTGCCACAGCAGATAGGACAGCGTGGTGGTGGACCCGAGCGGCCCGCCCTCGGTCATCACCTGGACCTGGTCGAAGACCCGGAGCGAGTCACGCGTGTCGATGACGAGGGCGAGCACGGTGGCCGGGCCAAGGGCGGGCCACGTGACGTGCCAGAACCGCGACCACGCCGTCGCCCCGTCGAGTGCGGCCGCGTCGTGCAAGTGGCGCGGAACCCCCGACAACCCCGCGAGAAAGATGACGATGGTGGTGCCCAGTGCCTGCCAGATGCCGACGATCGAGACCGCGACGATCGCCAGATCCGTTGACTGCAGCCAACCTTGGACGGGCAGCACCCGGCCGATGGTCTGGTCGATGATCCCGGTGTGCGGATAGAACATGAAGCGCCACGCGACCGAGGTCGCGGCCAAAGTGGACGCGACCGGCAGGAAGAACACCGTGCGCCACACCATCGCGCCGTGCCGGACGTTGTTGACGGCCACCGCGATCACGAGGCCCAGCAGCAACGTCACGGGCACGGTCAAGACGGTGTATTCGAGCGTTCGCAGTACTGCCGAACGGAAGTCCGGGCTGGTGAGGATCCTGGAGAAGTTGGCGAAGCCGACCGCATGGTCGGTCTGGGTGAGCGGATCCCAGCCGAAGAACGCGAGCACACTGACCGCGACCAGCGGGACGATCATGAACAGGCCCAGCAGGATCGCGGCGGGCGCGCAGAGGATCCAGCCGATCACGCCGTCTGTGCCCGGTATCCGGAGCAGGCGTCTGTCCTGTTTGGACCGTTCCGCGGTGACGGCACCGATCATCGGACGCCCTCGCCGTTCAGCCGTTTTCCGTCGCCGTCGAAGGCGTGCAGGTGCTCATCCTGGGCCCACACGTACAGTTCGGAGGACAGCGGCAGCTCGGCAGGTACGCGGATCCGGAGGGACTGCTCGCCGTTGTGGCCCACGCGTATCGCGACAAGGCGCTCGGTGCCGAGAAGTTCGCTGGAAATTACGCGTCCCGACACCGACCACCGGCCCTCTGGCGGTCGTCCGGCGATGAGGTGCTCGGGCCGGACACCGATCGTCGCGACCACGTCCCGATCGTCGGCAGAAAGCCAGCGCGGCAGCGGAATGGCTTCGCCGGTGGCGGAAACAAGGTTCATCGCGCCGAGGAAGCCCGCCACGAACGGCGTTGCCGGTGTATTGAAGGCTTCCTCGGCCGATCCGGCCTGTTCGATCGCACCGCCGTTCATCACCACGATTTGGTCGGCGAGGCTGAGCGCTTCGGTCTGATCATGGGTCACGTACACGACCGTCATCCCGAGACGCTGCTGCAGCGCCCGGATCTCGGCCCTCATCTCGACCCGCAGCTGCGCGTCCAGATTGGACAGTGGTTCGTCCATCGCGACGATCGCCGGGCGCCGCACCAGCGCGCGGCCGATACCGACGCGTTGTTTCTGGCCGCCCGAGAGCTGGCGCGGGCGGCGGTCGAGGAGATGCCCGATCTTGAGGATCTCGGCCATCTCCCGGGCTCGCGCGTCGCGTTCCCGCCTCGGTACCCGGCTCATCCGCAACGGGAAGGCGATGTTCTGCGCGACCGTCTTGTTGGGATAGAGCGCGTAGTTCTGGAACACCATCGCCACCCCGCGAAGATGCGGCTGGACGCCCGCCGCGTCCCGCCCCTGGAGGTGGATCTCCCCCGCGGTGACCGAGTCGAGGCCGGCGAGGCAGCGCAGCAACGTGGTCTTGCCGCAGCCCGATGGCCCCACCAGTACGACGATCTGCCCGGGTTCGCCGCGCAACGTGACGTCGTCGAGCGCGAGCGTCCCGCCGGGGAACCGTTTGGACACGGATCTGCATTCGAACGCCGCCACCTGATCCGCCTGCGGTGTCATCGATGCCGATGGCTGGGACACGCGGGCCGCGGCGGTCATTGTGAACCGAGCCCGTGCCGGGCACCGGCGAGTTCGTCACGCATCCGGCGGCCGACGATTTCCGCCTCACCGTCCTGCAGGGAGGTCGGGTTGGCGGTGAGCCGGCGGAACTGACGATCGTGGTACAGGAAGACGCGGGGCTCCCCGGACAGCAACCGGCGCGCGATCTCGTCGGCTTCCGGACCGGTCCATTCCGGAGTCAGGCTGACAACGGTGGTCGGCACGAAGAATTCGAAGTCGTCATGCCGGACCGTGACCTCGACGCCGGGGATTTCGCCTATGCCGTCCCGGATCCGGTCCGCCTGCGCGCGGTAGGCGGCAAGCGTCTTGTCCTCGTCACTGCTCACATACGCCTTGAGGGCCTCGTAGACACCGACGATCGTCTCGCGAGACATCTTGTGGGCACGGCCGATTCCGTAGTTCGGGCCCGAATGCGCCAGCGCGGCTTCGATCAGATCACTGCGCCCGAACAGCAGCCCCGAGTTCTGGGGACCGCGCAGGAACTTCCCGCCACCGAACATCACCAGGTCGGCACCCTCGGCGATGAAGCGCGTCAGGTTCCGCTTGGGCGGCAGCATCCCGGCGGCATCTACGATCAACGGCACCCCCGCCCGCCGTGCCAACTGCGCCGTCTCGGCGATCGTCGGGCCGAGCTGGCGCTGGCCGGGCCCGAGCAAATAGAGGATGGCCGCCGTGTGCTGGTCGAGAGCACTCTCGACCTCGAAGTCGTAGCACTCATTGGTGTTGCCGACCTCGACGAACTCGGCTCCCGTGTACCTGGCGAGATAGGTGAAGCGGCCGCGGTGGGCCTTCTGGATGACGACCCGGGACCGCAGGCCGGCGGTGTCCGGCAGTTGCCGCACCTTGGCGGGGTCCGCCCCGGTCATCGCCGCGGCCACGGCCACCACTAGCGCGCTCGCCGCACCGGCGGTGACCATGCCGGCCTCCGCGCCGGTCACCGTGGCGATGTACTTCCCGACGGCCCGGTTGAGTTCCGGGATGTGCACGAAGTTCGCCGACGCCTCGGCCATCGCGGTCCAGACGAACTCCGGCGGCCTGGACCCGCCGAACATGGTCGTCGTGCCGCCCGCGTGGATGACCGGGCGGACACCGAGTTCGCGATAGACGGCCGCCTGATGCCACGACGGGGCTGTCGTGTCCGGGCAGGCAGTGCGTGACATTGCGGTCAACGGCGGACCTTCCTGTGTGGGCTGAGCGGTGCGGCGTTGACGCTAAGCAGCCACAGTTGCGACGACGTTGCTTCGAGATGAACAGATGAAACTGGATTCTGTCCTAATGCAGATATTGTCGAATCCGATGCCACAAGCTGTCCACCTGCGCTCACTGTCTGCATGACACGCGTGTCTGGAGCTTGGGGCGGCCACGATGGCACTGGATTCCGTCAATCGCCCACGTGGTGTACGGTCTTGGTGGCGACAGGGGGTGGACGGGCTTGACCGACAGCGATGAGATCTCGTCGCCCGGCGCCGGCGCGCAGCCACCGGCCGAGGCGCTGGCCCGGATCAGGTCCGCCGCGCCGGAACTGCGCGGGGTGGCGCGGCGCGTGGCCGACATCATCGTGCGGCAGCCGAATTGGGTGGTGTCGGCGAGGGTGGCCGATCTCGCCGAAGCCGCGGACGCCTCGGCCAGTTCGGTCGTCCGCGCGTGCCGGGACCTGGGCTTCGATGGGTTCCCGGACCTGAAGATCGTGCTGGCGCGCGATCTCGCCCGCACCGAGGGAGTCCGGTTCAGCCAAGGGCTCGGCACCGAAGAAGGCGAAACCGGTGACCCAGGTGGCGGAATCCTCGAGAAGGTCCTCCGCGGTGCGGCTCAATCACTCATCGACGCGATTTCGACGGTCGACAACGACACGTTCGAAACCGTCGCCGATCTGGTGGCCCACGCCCGGCGGATCCTGTTCGTCGCGGTAGGGACCTCCCGGACCCCCGCGGTCGATGCGGCCAGCCGTCTGACCACCATCGGCCTGCACGCGTTCGCGCCCGACGACGTGTGGCTGCAACAGGTTCAGGCCCGCCAGCTCAGCCGCGAAGACGTCTGCATCGCGATCAGCAGGACCGGAACGATGCGGCCCACCCTCGAAGCCGCGGAAATGGCGCGCGAAGGCGGGGCCACGACCGTGGCCATGACCAGCTTTCACAACGCCCCGCTCGCCGCGGCCTGTGACTACGCCCTGATCTCCGGCGCACCCGAACTCGGTTTCCGGATCAAGGGAATGACCAGCCAGCTCGCCCTTCTCGCCGTCCTGGACGCGCTGTACGGCCGAGTGGCGTCACTCGTCGAATCCCGTGCCGCGGTCGGCTTCCAGGCGATCACTTCCGTCACCGACGTCAACACCGTGAGACGCCCCAGGACCTAGGACCGTTGCCGGCTGCGGGCGTACTGGGCCGGGGTCTGGTGGTAGCGCTGGCGAAACGACCGGATGAAGTGGCTGCTGTCGGCGAACTGCCAGCGCGCCGCGACCTCCGAGACGGTGTGGCCGGCGGTCAGGGCACGGCGGGCCTCTTCCAGGCGACGACGCCGGATGTAGGCCGCGACCGGTTCCCCGGTGTGGGCGAACGCGCGGTTCAAGGTGCGCACGGAGACGTGCAGTTCACGGGCGAGCAGGCGGGGCGTCAGTTCGGCGTGAGTGAGCCACTGGTCGGCGAGTTCGCGGGCAGCCGTGGCCAGCGCGGGAGCCAAGGCGGGCTCGCCGGCATCGACGTACTGGTGCACCACACCGCGGGTCAGCTCGATCAGTGCGTTCCGGGCCGCTTCGGCGCCGTAGTCGGTGAGTTCACCGAACGTCTCGTGGAGCAGGCTGGCGTGGGCCAGCAGGAGGCGTACCTCGGGTGTGACGGCCGAGCCGATGATCGGTCTGTCGCCCGGGTAGCCGCCGACTGCCCCGGACGGCAAGACGATGGTGGCGCCTGCGGTCTGCGGGCTCGCGTCGAAACCGGTCAGACCGGTGGAGCGCCGCGCCATGAACCGCCCGCCCGGCAAGGCGACCGGGCCGCCAGAGTACTGCAGGGTCCAGGAACCCTGGTGCACGACGTAAAGCTGCAGCTCGTCCGCTGGCTGCTGCATAGCGCCTGACCGCACCCTGACCGCGGTGCGGAAATCCGTCAGGACCGCGTCCCGTACCCGCGCCTCCCGGGTCCGCACACGGGCGCCGAGTTCAGTGCCGGTGGCGTATTCCGGCGGCCGGCCGCAGTCATCGTGGCCCGCATGTTCCACCAGCTGGCTCCCAGATCCAATCGGCGACACCGGCTCACCACCTAGCTTGGCAGGGCCAGCGAGCAGGACTCTACAAGGAGCAGCCCTTGACCAGCACGCACCAATCCACTCCACCCCACCTGCTGGTGACCGGTTTCGACGCTGCCCGGCGGATGTTGTCCGAACGACGGACAACGAAAGTCCTCGACCCACAAGCCATGGGATTCCCACCGGAACTGGGCAACGCGATGCTGCGCATGATCCTGTTCCTCGATCCGCCAGACCACACCCGCCTGCGCCGTCTGGTCTCGGACGCTTTCTCCGCCGCGCGCATCGAGGCGCTGCGCCCGCGCATTGAGCGCACCGCGGCCGAGCTGCTCGACGCCATGGACGGTCCAGAGACGCTGGATCTGATCGAGATGTACGCGTGGCCACTGCCGTTGCAGGTCATCTGTGAACTGCTCGGAGTTCCGGCCGACAGCCGCGAGGAGTTCCGCACCTGGACGGCCATCGTGGCCGGCGGGGCGGCCAGGGAACACGAGCAGCCCGCCCAGCTGACCCGGTTGCTCGGCGTGATCCGGGGAATGATCGCCGACCAGCGTGCTCACCCGGGCGATGGTCTGCTCAGTGCCCTGATCGCGGTGCGCGAGGAGCAGGACCGGCTCTCCGACGACGAGCTGACCTCGATGGTCTTCGCGCTTTTGGTCGGCGGGCACGAAACCACCGCGAACCTGATCGGCACCGGCGTATTGCGGCTGCTCGAAAACCGCGAACGATGGAACCTTCTCCGCACCCGGCCCGAGCTTCTGCCCACCGCGATCGAAGAGCTCGTGCGATTCGATTCCCCACTGGCCACGACCACCTACCGAGCCGCCGCCGAGACGTTCGAGTTCACCGGCCGGACAGTCGCGAGCGGCACTCCGATCGACATCAGCCTGGCGCAAGCCAATCGCGACCAGAACCGCTTCCCACAAGCAGACCAGCTCCAGCTGGACCGAGCCGAGAATCCGCATCTCGGTTTCGGCCACGGCATCCACTACTGCCTCGGCGCTCCCCTGGCCCGGCTGGAGGCCCAGGTCGCGTTCGCCGCGTTGATGAAGCGATACCCCGACCTCGATCTCGCCGTCCCGGCCGGCGAGCTGCGCTGGCGTTCGGACTTCATGCACGCCCTGGCCAGCCTTCCCGTCCGGCCCTGAGCCATCACCGCAAAGCCGTCAACAACACCCTTTCTGGAGGACACCTTGGCCGAATTTCTCGACATCAATGGCGGGCGGATCGCCTTCGAGGTGACCGGGACGGGGCCGCTCGTCGTGCTGTCGCACGGTATTGGGGACCTGCGGCAGGCTTTCCGGTTCGTGGTTCCGGAGCTGGTGCGGGCCGGGTTCCGGGTCGCGGCGGCGGACCTGCGCGGGCACGGTGAGTCGAGCATGGGCGACTGGAAGTCGATCAGCCGCACCGACGTCGCCGGCGACCTGGTCGCGCTGGTCAGGCACCTGGGCGGGCCGGCCGTCATCGTCGGGCACTCCCTGTCGGGCGGGGCGGCCACCATCGCCGCCGCGAACGCACCCGACCTGATCGACGGCATCGTCGAAATAGGACCGTTCACCCGCCCGCCGACGTACAGCCTGGGCGGGCTGCTGCGCAACCGGGGTTACCGCCGCGCCACGCTGGCGATGACCGCCGTGCTGATGATGCGCAGCCTGCGCCAGTGGATGCGCTACCTCGACGTGGCCTATCCGCAGAAGCCGGCCGACTACGACGCCTACATGGCTGCGCTGCGGGCCAAACTCTCCGAGCCCGGGCGGATGGCCGAGTTCGTCAAGACCATGAAGACCTCCGGCGCCGACGCGGGTGCCGCGTTGCCTCGTGTCGCCTGCCCGGTTCTGGTCATCATGGGCACCGAGGATCCCGACTGGCCCAATCCGCGGGCCGAGGCCGAGGCCCTCGTCGCCGCGATGCCCGCCGGACTCGGCACCGTCGAGATGATCGACGGGGCTGGGCACTATCCGCATGCGCAGTGCCCCGGAACTGTCGCCGAACTCATTACGGACTTCCTTCGCAAGCTGCGGGAGTGAGCCTCACAGGGCGCGGCAGGTCCTGAGGTAGCTGAGGAACGAGGCCTGCAGACCGGTCACGTGCGTCTCGCCCAGGACCGCGCTGGTGACGGCGCCGTTGCGTGAGGTGAGGCGGTGCAGGACGGCGGCCGTGTTCTTCGTGATGTTCTGGTAGATGGCCAGGTCTCCGAGAAGCTCGCGGTCGTTGAAGGTCACGTGCAGCTTGGCGGCCTGCTCGCTGTCCCCGAACTCTTTGAGCTGGGCGAAGATCTGACTGTCTTCACTGGCAACGCCGGGGCTGCCCGCGCCGATGGTCTCGAAGAGCGTGCTGCCGGTGAGCCAGGTGTAGAGACTGAAGAGCCCGCCATAGGAGTAGCCGAAGAGGCCGTGACCGCTCGTGGCCGTGCCGTAGTCGCGTTCGATCCGCGGGTGCAGTTCCGCGGTGATGAAGCTCAGGAACGCGTCGGCGTGGGTGTCGCGCAGTTCGGCGAGGTAGGCGTCGGCTTCCTCGCGTGTCATCGCGCCCGTTTCCAGTCCCATCTCCACGGCATCGATGAACTCCTGGGCGATCGGTTCGCCAGGTGGCACCAGGTCCCTGTTGCGCAGCCGTGCCCAGTGCTGTGCTTCCTCGCCCGCATAGCCGACGCTGACCTGGATATAGGGCTGGATCCGTTGCATGGGGTCCAGCTGGGTGACGATGAGCGGAGCCGTCATGCCCACAGCCCAGTTGCCGTCGAGCACATACACGACGGGCGCTTGCGTCGTGGCGGGGTCGTAGCGCGGTGGCGTCGTGACCCAGACGCCGTAGTCGTGCCCTCCGCTGGAGCGCAGCTCGAAGTAGTCGGTGTCGGCGAGGCAGCCTTGCCACATGATGCTCATCGGAGGTCCTTCACAATTCGGCCGGCCTGGACAACCAGGACGGCATTGGCGGGGTCGGCGAAAATCTTCGGATCTTCGAGCGGATTGCCGTTCCAGAGCACGAAATCTGCCTGCAGGCCGGGCGCGATGACCCCGACCTCGCCGGCTAGACCGAGGACCTCGGCGTTGGTCTTCGTAGCCGCCACAAGGGCTTCCATCGGCGTCTCGAGCTCTGCGCGCAGTTTGAGTTCTTCGCCCCGGCGGTCCTGGGCCGGACCGATGAGATCGGAACCCAGCCCGATCCGCACTCCGGCCTTCTTGGCGACGGCAAGTGCCTCGGTCATCCGCTCACGAACACCCAGCACACGATCGCGGGTCGATTCGCCGAGGCCGGCGCCAGCGGTGTCATGCAACAGTTGCTCGACGACAGCGAACGTGGGCACAAGGGCAACCCCGTGCGTGGCCATCAGGGTCGCCGTGGACTCGTCGAGGTCGGTGCCGTGCTCGACACAGCGCACCCCGGCCTCGATCGCGTTCCGGATGCCTTCGTTGTTGTGGGCGTGCACCGTCACATAGGTGCCCCGCGCCGCGGCTTCTTGCACAGCGACGGCGATCTCTTCCGCGGTGAACTGGGTGTCGGTCAGCCGGTCGTGCGCGCCGACCACTCCGCCGGTCACACAGAGCTTCACGAAGGAGGCCCCGCGACGGAAAGCCTCGCGCACATTGCGTCGCAGCTCGTCCGCATTGCCCGACATCATGGACAGGGCGCACAGGCCCGGAACGTGATGGCTGCTCCACAGTTCGGTGGGTTCCCAATCGGCTCCGTAGTAGCCGTGCCCACCGATCTGGCATTGAACAGGTCCGCACGACAGCACGCGCGGTCCCCTGACCTTGCCCTTCGCGATCGCGGTGACAACGCCGCCGTCGATCCCGCCGGTGTCCCGAATGGTCGTGAAGCCGGCATCGAGCGTCGCGCCGGCCGTGGCGAAGATGTCGGCCGCGATCTCAGCGGTACTGATCTGGAACGAGAACTGCGGCTGGATCGGGCTCGACAAACCCAGGTGAACGTGAGCGTCGATCAGGCCGGGCGTCATCGTCAATCCCCCGGCATCGAGGCGCTCGCCGTGTGCGCCGGCGGCACCGAGCTGGGAAATACGCCCGTCTTCGATGGCGACGGTGACGTCGACGGGGTCACGACCCGACCCATCGACGATCGTCGCGTCGACCACTTGAAAAGGTCCCACGAGTCGTTCCCTCCGCCGTTGCGAGCTGCCTGCGACCATGTGGGAAGCACCACGGCAGCTTTCTTTTCCAATGGATAAACTGTAGGAGTGATCCTGTCAAGCACGGAACGCAACGGCGACGCACGCGAGCGTCTCCTGGCCCGGCTTCTCGACGCCTTCGACGAGGCCCTGCCCTCACCGGACGTGTCGCTCCGTGAGATCGCCGCCCGGACCGGGACCAGCCACGCCCTCCTGCGCTACCACTTCGGGTCACTCCCGGGCGTCTTGGCGGCCATGCTCGAGGAACTGCGATCTCGTGACAACGCGGCGCTTTTCGAGGCCGCCCAACACGGCACCTTCGACGACCTCGTGGTGGCGATCTGGCGGACCTACACCCGCCCGGAGCAGCTGTCGCGTACCCGCGGCTTCTTTCACGTCGTAGGACTGGCCGCGTACAGCCCAGAAGACTTTCGTGAGTTCATCGACTCGCTCGACGACCTGACCAAGATGCTGGCCTCGCTCGCGGAACGCGAAGGGTTCGACGCCCAGGAAGCGCTGACGATGGCCACCGTCGCCATTGCGGCTATTCGTGGCCTGCTCTTACAGGAAGTGCTGACGCCGGCAGTCCCCTCGGAGGACGCGGTCGCCTTGATCCTGCGCATGAGCAAGGGCCGATGATCCCGTGAATCAGCCGCCTTCCGGCCCATCCAGTGGGCCGCTTGCCGCTTTGAGGTGCAGCAGCATGTGCAGCTCCAGCGCCCGTTGTGGGGAACGCCAGTCCTCGCCGAGCAGGCTGTCGACCGCAGCCAGTCGCTGGTAGAGCGTGTTCACATGGATCGCCAATTCGGCGGCTGCCGGGCGGGGGCGGCGGCCATGGTCGAGGAACACGCGCAAGGTCTCCACGAGCGGCACGCCACGGCGTCGTTCCTCGGCGAGCACCGGGCCCAGCACGTGCTCGAAGGCCTCCGCCAGATCGCGGCGACCGGCATGGTCGAGCAGGATCCGGTACAGCCCGAGTTGCCCGGCGGTCGCGGCTTCTCCCTTGCGCCCCAAGACTTCCAGGGCATGCAGCGTCTGCCGGGCCTCGTGGAAGCACCGCCGCAGCTCCGCCTGCCCACGCGCGGGGCCGGCGATGCCCGCGGTCGGTGCCTCGCGCGGCCAATCCCGGCGGATGCCGTCGGGATCGGCTGTGGTCACGACGAGCAGCCGGCCGCCGTGCTCGGCCATGAGCGCGCCGGGCAATTGCGGGAGCCGCGCCCGTCCGGAGGCCACCACGAGCACCGAGTATCGCGCCGACGGGTCCAGCCCGGCTTGCCGCAAGGCCGGTCGCTCCGACGTCGTGGTGAGCAGATCGATCAGCTGGGCGGCGCGGGTGCGCCACGACGCTTCGGCCGCGGCCTGCTCGGCGAGCAGCGCGAGCGCGAGCGCCGGGGCCGCACGGTCGAGGAGCAGCCGGTCATCGCGGACGGGCTCGCCGTCGAGCACCAGCGCGCCGAAGCGCCTCTCGCCGGCCACGACGGGTTGCGCCACGGTCCCGTCATCCGGCGGTTCCGTCACGAAGCGGACCTGCCCGCGCGCCATCGAGCTGATCTCGGCCAGCAACTCCTCGACACCGCCGCCGGCGAGCACCACCCGCGTCAGCCGCTGGTCCCAGCGCAGCGTCTGCTCCAGTTCGTCGGTACGGCGCGCGAGCTGGTCGTTCGCGGTGTTGAGGCTACTGATGGCGTTGGCGTTCTCGATGGCGATCGCCGCGTGCGCGGCCAGCGCCGAGGCCAGCGTGACCTCGTGCTCAGTGAAGTCCCGTTCCTGGCGCTTGCCCACGAACAGGGCGCCGAGCACGCGGCCACGCAGGCGCAACGGAACTCCGAGCAGCCCGCGGATGTTCTCGGCGCGCACCGCCGTATCGGCGATGTCGTCGTGGCGGAAACGCCGCTCCACCTGGTAGTCGGCCGTCCAGCGGGGCGCGGCGTGCTCGATGATCTCGCCGGCCAGCCCCACCGACAACGGGATCACCACCCCGACCAGCTCTGGTGTGAGCGCACCGCTGGTGACCTTCAGCCGCAGCTGCCCGTCCTCGACGAGGCCGAGGTAGGCCAGGTCCGCGCCGAGCAGCCGGCGTGCCTGGTCGACGATCTCCGGTAGGAGGTCGTCGGGCGCGTGGAGGGTGGCCAGCCGGATCGCGATGTCGTTGAGCGCGGCCAACTCGGCCGCCCGCTGCGCCTGCTGCCGCAGCACCATCGTCAGCCGCAGGGCTTGCGCCGTCTCCCGGTCGGCAGCCGCGGTGTCTCGTGAACGCACCAGTTCGCTGCCGTGCCGCTGGAGCTCGTCCAGGGTGGCGTCGCGCAGCAGCAGGTCCAGCCATGACTCGCGCACCAGTAGACGCTCCATCCATCACTAGTCGTCAACGGTAGCCGGTTCACACATTGAGCGGAGGGCGTGGACGCCGATAGCGTCGCCGTCATGCGTGACGACGCGTGGCGGCGCGAGCTGATCGAGGACCTGGACCGGGACCTGCCCGCCGGCCGGGTGCTCACCGATCCCGATGTGGTGTCCGGCTATGTGCACGACGAGGCCGAATGGGCGCCGCGCGGCACACCGGCGGCGGTGGTGCGGCCGCGTACGGCCGAGGAGGTGCGGCACGTCGTCCAGGTCTGCCTGCGACTCGGCGCCCCGGTCGTGCCGCGAGGCGCGGGCACCGGGCTGTCCGGCGGCGCGAACGCGATCGAGCACAGCGTGGTCGTCTCGACCGAGGCGATGACGACGATCAAGGAAATCAACAGGCGCGAACGGCTCGCCGTGGTCGAGCCCGGCGTCGTCAACGACCACCTGCGCGCGGCCTGCGCCGAGCACGCCCTGTGGTACCCGCCGGATCCCGCGAGCGCTCCGTGGTCGACCATCGGCGGCAACGTCGCCACCAATGCGGGCGGACTGTGCTGCGTCAAGTACGGCGTCACCCGCGATTACGTGCTGGGCCTGGAGTTCGTGACCGGGACCGGCGAGCTCGCCCGGGTCGGCCGTCGCACCGCCAAAGGCGTCGCGGGCTACGACCTCGCCGGGCTCATGGTCGGCTCCGAAGGCACGCTCGGCGTCATCACCGAAGTCACCGTGCGGCTGCGCCCGGCCCGCGAACCCGAACACACCGTCGTGGGCTACTTCTCCTCGATCGTCGACGCCGGGCACGCGGTCGCCGCCGTCGCCGAATCCGGGCTGGAGCCCTCCGCGCTGGAACTGATCGACCGGCACTGTCTGGCCGCCGTCGACGCGTGGAAGCATATGGGCCTGTCGGCCGAGGCCGACGTGGTGTTGCTGGGCCGCACCGACAGCGCTGGTCCGGCGGGCGAACAAGAGGCCGACGCGATGCTGGCCTGTTTCGAGAAGGCGGGTGCGACGTTCGCGGCGCGCTCGACCGACCAGCAGGAGGCCGACGCGCTGTTCGACGCGCGGCGCCTGGCCTACCCCGCGCTCGAACGGCTCGGGCCGGTGCTGACCGAAGACGTCTGCGTGCCCAAGGGCGCGGTCCCCGAGATGCTCGCGCGGATCGAGGAGGTCGCCGCGCGGCACGACACGTTGATCGCCAACATCGCGCACGCCGGCGACGGCAACCTCCACCCGTTGCTGATCACCCCGCCCGGCGACGATGCCGCGAAGAAGCGGGCACAGGCGGCGTTCGACGACATCATCGCGGCGGCGCTGGAGTTGGGCGGCACGGTGACCGGCGAGCACGGCGTCGGCCTGCTCAAACGGGCCGGGCTGACCGCCGAGGCCGGGCCGGTCGTGCTGGCCCTCGGCCGGGCGGTCAAGGACGCGCTGGACCCGCACGGGATCTTCAACCCCGGCAAGGTAATGGCGACCGAGCCGGACGGGGCGTGACGCTCAGCAAACGCCGTCACCGCTCCGGCGAATCAGGCTCCGTGCCGTGCGATCATTTCGCCGATCGCCGCATGGATTTCGGCAAAGGTGTCGTGCTTGGCGTAGTGCGCACTGAGTTGGAGTGCCCGCTCTTTGTACGTGGGCGTGTCGAGCACGCTTTCGACGGCGGCGCGAATATCCGTGGTGGCAGGGCGTTGCGTCGCCAGGTTGATGGCCGCGCCGGTCCAGGCTGTGCGCGCGGTGACCTCGATCTTGTCCTCGGTCTGGCCGGCAAGCACCATCGGTACGCCGTGGCGCAGCGCCCGCTGGACTCCGCCGTAGCCGCCGTTGCTGACCAGCACATTGGTGTGCGGCAACAGGTCCGCGAACGGAATGAACTCCGCGACCCGCGCGTCCGCCGGGACGCGGGGCAGCGTCCCGCCGCGCCCGAGTACCGCCACGACAAGGACATCCAGGTCCGCCAAGGCATCGAGCGTGGGCTCGACCAACTCGGTGAAGTCGCCGTTCGCCACCGTTCCTTGCGTCACTACGACAACCCGCTGTGCCGCTTGCACTTCGGGCCACCAGCCGGGCAGCGGCGCGGGCCGCGCCGACGCGTCTTCGGGCAAGGCGCCGACGAAACGCAGTGACGCGGGCGCGTCACTACGGGGGTACTCAAGGCCCTCGATCGACAGTTGCAGGTACAGATCCGGCACCGTGACGCCCGCGTCGAAGAAGAAGGGCAGGTCCTCGGTGGCGCCCAGCGTGCGCATGACGTCGACGGCGTAACGCTGAACCTCGCTGAACGCCTGCCGCACCGCGCGGTTCGCCTCGATGTTGCGTGCGCGGCCCTCCGGTGAGGCGTCCGGCGGCAGTCCGAGGCCGAAGGGAGCCGTGTCCACACTCGACAAGGGCAACGGTGTGACGCCAATCCCGATCAACCCGGCCGGCCGGATGCCGGCGCCGAGCACCATGGGTTTCGCCCCGTGGAAGGAAGTCTCGGCCAGTACCACCACGGGCTCGCCGTCCGCCTCCTGGAGCAGGTGCTGAAGCGCTTCGTGCTGAAGGGGAATCGGCTTGATGAACAGATTGATGAGATCCCAGGAAATCGCGGGCGGGCCGGGCTCGAGTTCGGTTCGCTCAGGGTGCCGGGCGAGAAACTCCGCGATGTCGTAATCGGCTTCTCCGGGAAGTGCGGCGAATCGCGCGCCGGTCTCCTCGACCGAGGCGCGGAAGCCGCTACCGGTAAGGAAAGTCACCTGTTCACCACGGCGCACGAGGTCCGCCGCGATCGGGCGCAGCGGTTCGACGTGGCCGTAAATCGGCGTGGCCGCGATAATGATTCGTGTCATGCTCGTTTTTCTCCGGTTCTCGAATGCACTATTGGGCGCAGTGACGGCGCACGGCCGCGATCATGCTTTCGGTGAGCCAGGCCAGATAGCGCTGTTCGGGCCAGCCGGCCTGGTGTGCGAGCAGGTGGTATTGGGCGACGTGCGCAGTCATCCACAGTTCGTCGGCGAGTTCGGAAAGGTTCGCGGGCGCTTTGATCACGCCACGCGAGATCAGCAGCCGTAAGCTCGACACGCCTTCGGCCCGCATCGCGTCCATCTTCGCCGCGTATGCCTCGTCCAACAGTGGTTCGCCGGCGGTCGCGCCGACGAAAGCCCGCCACAGCGCGGCACTGCGCCGGTTGGAATCGGCGAGGTACGCGCACATCGGTTTCATGAACCCTTCGAGATCCCCGCCGGCGAATGCCTCGCGCAGCTCGGGATTTTCCTGCTCGCGCAGCGGCAGCGCCTGGTCTTCGCCGACCAGCGCCAGGTCGAAGGCGGCCAGGAACAACTGCGCCTTCGAGCCCTGGGCCTGGACCGTGTCGAGGGAAACTCCGGCCGCGCGGGCAATGTCGCGCAGCGTCGTATTGGGATACCCGTGCGCGCCGAAGCACTCCCCCGCGACGCTCAGCACACGCAACCTGGTCGCAGCAGCCTGTTGCTTCCTCAGCGGTGACTTGTACGCGCGCACGGCCGGCGACCGGTGCTCTCTCGCCATGAATTGGACAGTACCACGTACGGGTGAATCAAGGAGATCGCCGCGACCACCTGGTCGAGGTTCAGGTCGGGTAAGAAGTCCGGCTGTTCACGTTCGGTGACCCCGCCTGTGCTCTCCGGTGATGCGTCGCGGCTTCCTTCGGTATCCCGCTGATGGCTCCAAAGCTGCTAATGTTGATCCGCCCAAAAATGAATCCCGTGCCGCCTGCCACTCGGGTGGCACCCCGGTGGTGGGGCTCGCCGGGTGAGCCAACCGCGGTCGTGCCGCCAACGGTCCCTGTCTCCGCCATCAGTACCGACTATGGCCGGCGACAGCGGCCCGACCGGGATGAGCTTGATCCCCTTCCCACGCATCTCCGCTGTCGCCGCCGGCGAAGGAGCGAGCACGTGTTCACCACTGCCGACGAGGTTCTGAGTTTCATCGCCGACGAGGACGTGCGGTTCGTCGACGTCCGGTTCTGCGACCTGCCGGGCATCATGCAGCACTTCACCGTCCCCGCCGCCGCGTTCGATGCCGGCGCGTTCGCCGAGGGAGTCGCGTTCGACGGGTCGTCGGTGCGCGGTTTCCAGTCGATCCACGAGTCGGACATGCTGTTGCTGCCCGATCCGTACACGGCGCGGCTGGATCCGTTCCGGGCGGAGAAGACCTTGCTGATGAATTTCTTCGTGCACGACCCGTTCACTCACGAGTCCTACTCCCGGGACCCGCGCAATATCGCCCGCAAGGCCGAGGCTTATATCGGCGAATCCACCATCGCGGACCGCGCCTTTTTCGGGCCGGAGGCGGAGTTCTACATCTTCGATTCGGTTCGCTTCACCAATACTGAGAACACCGCCTTTCACGAAGTGGACTCGATCGAGGGTTGGTGGAACACCGGAGCCGAGGAGGACGGCGGCAACCAGGGCTACAAGACCCCGTACAAGGCCGGGTATTTCCCGGTGTCGCCTCGCGATCATTTCGCGGATCTACGGGACGCGATGGTGCTCAACCTGGCCGGCGTGGGCATCGAGGTGGAGAAGGCGCATCACGAGGTCGGCAGCGGCGGCCAGGCCGAGGTCAACTACAAGTTCAACACCCTGCTGCACGCCGCCGACGACCTGCAACTGTTCAAGTACATCATCAAGAACACCGCCTGGGACGCGGGCAAAACGGTCACCTTCATGCCCAAGCCGCTGTTCAACGACAACGGGTCCGGAATGCACTGCCACCAGTCGTTGTGGGATGAGAACGGCCCATTGTTCTACGACGAATCCGGCTACGGCGGGCTTTCGGATCTCGGGCGGCACTATGTCGGCGGGATCCTGCATCACGCCCCGAGCCTGCTGGCCTTCACCAATCCGACGGTGAACTCGTATCACCGGCTCGTGCCCGGGTTCGAAGCGCCGATCAACCTCGTTTACTCACAACGAAACCGTTCGGCCTGCGTGCGCATCCCGGTCACCGGGACCTCGCCGAAGGCCAAGCGCATCGAGTTCCGCTGCCCCGATTCCTCCGGCAACCCGTATCTCGCGTTCGCGGCGATGCTGATGGCCGGCCTGGACGGGATCAAGAACAAGCTGGAACCCCCGACGCCGATCGACAAGGACCTCTACGAGCTCCCGCCCGAGGAGGCCCGCGACGTGGCCCAGGTCCCCGGTTCACTGGACGCGGTGATCGACCGGCTGGAGACCGACCACGAGTTCCTGCTCGCCGGCGGCGTGTTCACCCCCGACGTGATCGAAACCTGGATCGACTTCAAACGCGAACACGAGATCGACCCGCTGCGGCTGCGCCCGCATCCGTACGAATTCGCCCTCTATTACGACGTGTAAAGGCGCGAGCGTGTTCCAGCGCGCTCACGGGCGCACGCGAATGACGGTCTTGCCTTTACGCCGCTGGGTCGGGTTGAGCGCGGGAAGGGCGTCGTCGAGGGTCGTGACGGTGCCAAGGTGCGTGCGAAGGCGCCCATCTCGCACCCGGTCGACGATTTCCACCAGTTGACTCGGAACGGACTCGACGACGAAGTCGACCGCGAGGCCGTCGACCGGGCGGGTTTCAGCGGGGCCGACCACCGACACCAGCGTTCCGCCAGGCCGGATGATGCTCGCCGAGCGCCTTTGGATGTCACCGCCGATGACGTCGAAGACCAGGTCGACCCCGCCGATGTCGTCGAGATCCTCGTGGTCGAGGTCGAGGAACTCGTTCGCGCCGAAGTCGAGCGCCGCCTGGCGGTCCGCCGCCCGCCCGGTACCGATGACGTAGGCGCCGAACTCCCGGGCGAGTTGCGTCACCACGGATCCGACCGCGCCGGCGGCGCCGTGTGCGAGCACGCTCTGCCCCGCCTGAAGACGACCGTGCTGGAGCAGGCCCTGCCAGGCGGTCAGGCCGGAGATCGGCAAGCTCGCGCCCACCGTGAAGTCGACGTTCCCCGGCAGCGGCGCAAGGTTGCGTGCCTCGACGGCCGTGTACTCGGCGAGGGTTCCATCGCGGTGCCAGTCGGTGATGCCGAAAACCCGTTGTCCCAGCGAAAGTCCCGTCGTGCCGTAGCCGAGAGCCGTGACCACGCCCGCGAACTCGTGGCCGATGATCGCCGGGGCTCGATCGTGACCGGAGCGATCGACCCACGTCGAGGGCCATTCCCACTCGGCGGGGACGAAGCCCGACGCCTGGACTTCAACGACGACGTCGTTGATCGCCGGCGTCGGCTCCGGCCGCTCCGCGAGTGCGATTCCAGCTGCTTCCGCGGCCTGATCCGTAGCGACGATTGCCTTCATTGCTGCCTCCCTGTGTCTCGGACCGTTTTTGGGCTTGCAAGCCCACTAGTGGCAGTCAACACGACCCGAATATGGGCTGTCAAGCCCAATTTGCGATACCGTGTGCGGTATGAAAGCCAAGACGGACGCTCGGGTACCGCAGAAGCTCACCGGCAAGGGGCAGGCGACCCGGGCCCGCATCCTCGAGCACGCCGCGGAGCTCATCTACACCCAGGGCGTGCACGCGACGAACAACGAGCAGCTCCGTCATGCGGCAGGCATCAGCGGGTCGCAGCTCAACCACTACTTCCCGACCAAGGAGAGCCTCGTCCTCGCGGTCATCGAGTGGCAGGCCGAGCACGTCCTCACGTTCCATCGCGGTGAGCGGTTCACCCACTTCGAAAGCCTGGACTCGCTTCGGGAATGGGCGGGCTTCTACATCGCCTACGAGCGCTCGTACCAGGAAGGCTGCACCCTCGGCTCACTCGCCAGCGAGATCATCAAGACCGACCTCGACGTTCGCACCGAACTCGCGAACGCGTTCGAGCAGTGGAGAGACATCTTCCGCGACGGACTCGAACGGATGCGGACGCTCGGCCGCCTCAGCGCTGACGCGGATCCCACTCGGCTGGCCCATCTCCTGCTCTCGGCTTTTCAGGGCGGCATGCTCCTCGCCCAAGTCGCCCGCGACATCACCCCGCTGAGAGACGCCCTGCAGGCAGCCATCGACCACGTGCAGACATTCGCAACGCCCGATCCAAAGAGCTAGCTCACGGCCGCGGTGCGCCACGCCGGGGCGTGAAAAAGTGGGTCAGCGTGGCACATCCGGGGTCCACGGTGGTCCAGGCGTCCGGTAGGCGCAGGATGGCGACGGCGCCGGTCGGAAACTTCGTACGAACCTGGTCGAAGAGATCGTCCTGGGCCGGGTCGGCGAGGTGGAGGGTCACGTCGGGCACGCCCGGGTCGTGCCCGACGATCAACAACCGCGCCACCCAGTCCGGGGTTTCGCGGATCACGGCTAGCACGTCGGCGCGGTCGGCGGCGTAGAGCCGCTCGTCGTAGGTGACCGGTGGTGAGGCGCCGAGCGCGCCCTCGACGAGTTGCCAGGTTTCGTAGGCGCGGCGGGCGGTGGAGCAGACGACGTGGTCGGGGATGTTGCCGGTGTCCCGCAGCCAGCGTCCGGTCCGTGGTGCGGCCCGGCGGCCTCGGTCGGCCAGGGGACGTTCATGATCGGGGACGTCAGGCCACGCGGACTTGGCGTGGCGCAGGATCATCAGCTGTCGCATCGTTTCCGCCCCCACCATTCACGACTGGGCGTGGAGCACTTCCCATTTCAGCACAATGGCGGCGGTATTGACGGGGTGCCGCGGCCCGGGACTACGAGTGACGCGCCCGACAAGATCGCCCACCGGTCACGGGTGCCCGCTAAAATGATCGAACCGGTGGTGGAGCCCGCCGTCCCGTTTCGGGAGAACCACAGCGGTCCGCCGCTGTCAATGGCCCCTAACCTTGTGTGTCGGAGTGTGCTCTGGCCAAGAGTTAGGAGGCGCCGGTGAGCAGCGAGGTGGAGCTGACCGAACCCATCGATCCAGATGTCGACGTGCACGTGCCCGCGCAGCGGCGGGAGCTGCTTCGCTCGCACGGTGCGGTACTGGTCGTGATCTCTTTCGGTGGCGGGCTCGGCGCGATCGCCCGCTACGGCCTCGCCCAATGGCTGCCCACTCCCGCCGGCCACTTCCCGTGGAGCACCTTTCTCACCAATGTGCTCGGGTGTTTCCTGATCGGTGTGCTGATGGTGCTGGTCACCGAGGTGTGGTCGGCGCACCGGCTGGTCCGCCCCTTCCTCGGTGTCGGTGTGCTGGGCGGGTTCACCACGTTCTCCACCTACGCCACCGAGGTCCGCGCGCTCCTGCAGCCCGGCACCGTGGGCATCGCCGTCGCCTATCTCGCGGGCACCCTCGTGGCGGCGCTGCTCGCCGTCGTGCTGGGTGTGTGGCTCACCCGCGCGGTGACCGGTTCGGATCGCAGCCCGGAAAGGACGGCGTGAGATGCGGTTGGCAGGCCTTGCGACACGGCTGTCGGTGTTCGTCGGCGAGGACGACAGGTGGCACCACAAGCCGGTCCACCACGAGATCGTCAAACGCGCCCGTGACGCCGGGCTGGCCGGGGCGACCGTGTTGCACGGGTGTGAGGGCTACGGCGCCGGCTCGGTCATCCACACCACCCGGATCCTCGACCTCACCGAGAACCTTCCGGTAGTCGTGATCATCATCGACGCCGAGGAGAAGATCCGCGCGTTCCTGCCCGAACTGGACGAGTTGGTCGGCGAAGGCATGGTGACGCTCGAGGACGTCGAGGTCGTCCACTACGCGGGGAGGCCGCTGTCGTGACCGTCGTCCTGGTGTTCGTCGGCGCGATGATCGGCGCACCGCTGCGGTACCTGACCGACCGCCTGGTGCAGGCCCGTCATGACAGCCTGTTCCCGTGGGGCACCTTCAGTGTCAACCTCGTCGGCTGCCTGATCCTCGGCGGCCTCGCGGGCGCCGGGAGCGCGCTGCCCTCGCCGGAGCTGGCCTTGCTGGGCACCGGTTTTTGCGGCGGGCTGACCACCTACAGCACGTTCAGCTACGAGACGCTGCGCTTGGTGGAGCAGCGCGCGTACTTCTATGCCGTGACGAACGTCGTCGTGAGCGTCGTTGCCGGGCTGGGTGCCGCCTTGCTCGGGTACACGTTCGTCCACGCCGGAGTCGCCTGAGCGGCTCAGGACAGCGCCGCGCCCAATTGGGTGGTCAACCACCGTTCGTAGGCTGCCGATGCCCAGCCGCAGCGGCGGACGAGCCGGTCGTAGACCTCGGGCGCGGTCAGGGTCCAGACGGCATCGACCGCGCCGTCGAATTGGTGTGACGGCAGTTGCCCGCGTTCGGCCACGCCGCGCAGGCTGTTGGTGTTGCCGTGCCTGCGTTCGGAGTCGATGGTCGCCACGAAGTTCGCCAGCACCGGGTCGCCGCCGGGGCCGTGTGCGAGCAGCACGCCGAGCAGCGGTCCCACTCGGTCGTAGATCACCCGGACCCACGCGGCGTACGCGGCCGCATAGGACGTCACGTCGGTCGCGCCGGTCACCCGCCGGAATTCGGGACGCTCGCTCATCGGCGTACCATCCTCGTCACCGGCGAGCATGACGTCGTACACCGCCTTGATGACCTCGGCCTTGCCGCCGACCGAGTTGTACACCGTCTGCGGGCTGACGCCCGCGGTTTCGGCGAGCCGACTGATCGTCATTCCCGCGTAGCCTCCCCCGCCGAGGAGCAGCTCACGCGCGGTCCTGACGATGTGCGCGCGGGTGGCCTGGGCCCGCTCGGCCCGCTGCGGGGCACGGTACTGCCTTGCCACGGCCCCCTCGTTCGACGCGATCAACACCGGAGAACTGTCGGTACTGGACGACCTGGTCACCGAGGACTTCGTCGACCACGGGTCACCGTTCCCGCTGCCGCCCGGTCCGGCGGGCTACCGCCAGATCCTCACCTTCGTGCACCATGTGCTGGCCATTCGCTACGCCATCGACGACATTTTCGACACCGGCGACCGCGTCGTGATCCGCGCGACCGCCACCGGAATCGGCGTCGATGCCGTTCACGGCCCGGGCACCGAAGGCAAGCCGTATCAGATGACCACCGTGCACATCTACCGCACTGAAGGCTCGGCGCCCTCCCCGACCCCACCGCCTTCGCCGACACCGCGAGGTAGTCAGGTCATGGTGAGGATCAGGGCGAGGACGGCGATGAGGGCCAGCAGCATGTAGGCGACGTAAGCGTCGAGGCGACCGCTTTGCAGGCGTTTCGCGTTGCGCACCAACGTCCGCAGGGGCCGGATGAGTGGCCGGTACAGGAATTGTTCGACGAGTTCGACGACATCGTTGGTGTAGCCGAGGTGCGCGGCCCCTGGATCACGGCGGGGGTCGTCGTCCCGGCCGCCGGTCTGGCGTTCCACCGTGCGGAGTTCGGCGCGGGTGAGCAGCACGTTGGCCAGGACTTTGCGGGTGGGGTTGGTGAACGCGAAGGGCTTGTACTGGTTCTCTCCTTCCACGCCACCGCTGGCCGAGCGCCACGCGGGTACGCGGCGCACAGCGAACATCCGGGCGCGGCCGAACGCGAGGCACAGCAGGAGAGCGGCACCGAACAGGACCGGCAACACGATCGCGAGCCAGCTCGGGGACAGCGCGGAGAACTCGCCGAACACCGGCTGCAGCACCCACGGCGCCTTCAACGCCCCCACGGTCACCGTCGACGACAGCACCGGGCCGAGTCCGGCGCTGATCACCCGGATTTCCAACGGGGCCACCGCGGGCACGGCCACGCACGCGGCGGCGAGCGTGACCACCGCGACCTTGCCCGGCCACGAGGTATCACGGACACGAACAACCTCGTGGGGACCGCGAGGACCCAGCACGGTCAGGCCGACAATCCGAACGAAGGCGACGGCGGCGAAGCCGGCGGTCAGCGCGACCAGAGCACCGGTGACCGCCATCGGCAGCGTGTAGCCGAGGTGCCCGACCCGAAACTGCTGCATGAGCGCTTCGAGCAGGAACCATTCGGACACGAACCCCGCGGTCATCGGCAGCCCCGCCAGTGTGAGCGCGCCGATCGCGAGCCCCGTGCCGCTCCACGGAAGCCGGTGCCCGACGCCACGCAGCTCGTCCAGTTCGCAGGTGCCGGTCGCGTCCTCAATACCTGAGGTGGCTGTGAACAGCAGGCTCTTGGCGATCGCGTGGGCGACCACCTGCAGGGTGGCGGCCAGCAGCCCGGCGGCGATCAGGGGCGGCTGGTTCAGCAGGGCGCCGACGAGCGCGACGCCGTAACCACTGACGATCAGGCCGGCGTTTTCGACACTGGAATAGGCGACGACCTCCGCGAGATTGGTCTGCACGGTGGCGTGCGCGATGCCCAGCAGGGCGGTCGCCCCGGCCAGCAGCAGGAGCGCGCCGACGAGCCACACCGGTGGCTGGTGCAGCAGCGCGAGGGTGCGCCACAGCCCGTAGAAGCCGACATTGACGGCGACCCCGGCCATGATCGCGCGCAGCGGTCCGGGCGCGGCCCGGTAGCCGCGGGGCATCCAGATGTGCACCGGGATCAGCCCGACCTTGACCGCGAACCCGAGCACCAGCAACGCGAACGCGATGTCGCGCCGCACGCCGGGGGCCACGCCGGTGAAGGCGGGCAGGGCGAAACTGTGCGCTTGTGCCGCCAGCAACAGGAGCCCGAGCAGCAGGGCGGCGCCGCTGATCTTGCTGAGCATCACGGTCACGACCGCGGGAGTGGCGGTGTCGCGACGGTGGGCGGTGAGCAGGTAGAACGCGAGCGTCAGTGACTCCCAGGCGAACAGGAACACGAACGCGTTGTCGGCGGTGACCACGACCGCGACCGAGGCCAGGGTGAGCGCATAGGCGGCGCCGAGCCCGCGAGCGCGAACCCGCTCGGGGCGCGACGCCCAACCCGCGCAGGCCAGCGACACGGGCGCGGCGACGGCGAAACTGATCACGAGGAACAGGCCGGAGAGCCGGTCCACCGTCAATGCGGCCGACCCGAACCCGAGCACCGAATCCAGGCTCCACCGGGCGGGGATGTCCGCCAGCCCACCCGCGCCGACGATCACCAGCACCACCGACGCCACGGCGCCGCACACATAGGGCACCACACGCGCCCACCGGTGCCGCACCCCGAACACCAGGTCCCACGCCAATGCCAGGCCCAGCAAGGCGAGACCGGCCACGAACAACCAGTTCATCGAAGCCTCCCAGTGGCGAGCAGGATCGCGTGCAGCAACGCGAACGGGCTCGGCGGCGAGCCCGGCACCCACACGTCGACCGGCACGAGTGAGCCGATGCCATTGCTGGTGGCGTAGGACGGCGCGACCAGCCCGCCGCTCACGGCGTCGGTGCCGGCGGCGATCACCACCAGCGGGCGCGGTGTGCCCTCCAGGGTGCGGGCCAATGGCGCGGCCATGCCGTGCGTGCCGGCGCCGGTGACGAGCAGGATGTCGGCGTGACGGGGGCTGGCAGTGAAGAAGATCCCGAGCCGGTGCACGTCGTAGACGGGGTTGAGCAGCGCCAGAATCTCCCATTCCTCGCTGCCGTCCGACCCTGCGTCAACGTGTCTGATGTGGACAGACCGGCGCAAAGCCTTGGTGCGCTGCCCCAACTCGGCGCGTAGACGTGCCAGCTCCTCGTCGGTTCCCGGGACTTCGGGCACGATGAGACCGGCGCGGTCCACTCGGGATTGTCGGCTGCCGTGTTGCCAGGCAAAGGTGTCCGGCCGCGCGAGGACACAGGCGCCGCAGCCGACACAGCCGCCCTGGTCGAGCCGCACCATGCTGTCTGCGTCGCCGGTGATCGCGCCGGTCGGGCACAACCCGTCGAGGCCAGGTTCCCACTCGGCGCCGGGCAACGGGCGGGCCAGTGACTCGACACCGTCGTCGGCGTAGGGATCCGGGCGGCGCGGATACCGGGTTGTGAGTACTCCGTCGCGCAGTCCCCGGAAGATCCACGGCACGACTACATCACCACCCCGGCGATCGAGACTCCGAAACTGGCTTCGATGAAGGGAAAGTCGGTGAGGATGTCGCCGGCGAAGGTGTGGGAGAACACCGCGAGGTTGTGAAACGACGCCGACCGCGGCGCGCAGCGCGACAGGTGCCCCTCGGCGTCGGCGCGAATCAGGTACAGCACCTCGCCTTGTGGTGCCTCGACGGCGGCCACCGCGATTCCAGCGACCGGCTCGACGGGCGCCCGCAGCGTGTCCTCGGTGTCCGGCAGCAGCTCGATCACTTGGCGGAGCAGGTCGAAGGACTGGTCGAGCTCGTCCCACCGGACCTGCAATCGGGCCATCGCGTCACCGGCGTCCCGCTGCGGCCCCGAGTCGTGTTTGAGCAACGGATACGCGTCGTAGGGGTGGCGCCAGCGGGTATCGAGGTCCAAACCACACGCACGCCCGACCGGACCGAGCAACCCGTACAGCGCCGCCTCGTCCGGATCGAGCGGCCCGGTAGCTCGAAGCCGGTCGAGGAACGATGCGGTGCCCATCAGCGCACCAGCGTCGGCCTGGATGTCGTGGCGTAGCTCATCAAGTCGTGGCTGGAGAACACCGGGGGCGAGGCGGGGCTGACTGCGGATCCCACCGGGGACGACGACCCCGCGGCCGAAACGGTTGCCGCACAGGGCCGAAACGAGCCGCAAGACGCGTTCCTTGTGGTAGCCGAAGCGTGCGACCGCGACGGCGAGCCCGGCGGCGTCGGCGAGTTTGACCGCGACATCGAGGTGATTGGCGATGCGTTCGAGTTCCGCGTGCAGCACCCGCGCCAGCTGCGCCCGCGGCGGCGGCTCGGCACCGGTGAGGCGCTCGACAGCGTGGCTGAACGCGAGCGCATGGGCAACCGAGGCAATGCCTTCCACCCGCTCGGCCAACATCACTCCACTGTGGACTGTCATAGCCCCGAACCGGACCTCGAGGCCGCGATGCTTGGCGAAGGGCCGGACATTGACGTGTGGGATGTCCTCGCCCGGGGTTTCCACCACGTACTCGACGGATTCGAAGACACCCGAGCGGACCGGGCCATGCGGGATGGTGAACAACCCGGTCCCCATCACCCGGCGCGGAAGCGGCGTGCCGTTGTCGATGTGGGGCAGCACCAACGGATCCAGGCGGGGATGCCCGTCAGGGATGACGCCGTACAGGTCGTGCAGGGCGCGTTCGTACCAGAACGCGGACGGGATGTCCGGGGTCAGAGAAGGGTAGTGCGTGGTGCCGGGCGCCAACGGCATAGCCACCACTTCCAGCCCCAATGGTGTGCCCCAGATGGTGTGCAGGGTGATGCCGCTGGTCGTGTCGCCGTCGCCGATCAACGCGGCGAAGCGACGCCCGGTGAGGTCGGTCATGTCCCACCTCCTGCCAGGTCGCTCACACCGCGGGCGAACAGGTCGGCCAGGTCCGCGGGTGGATGGATGCCGAGCAGCACGAGCACGGCGAGTCCGGCGAGCATGGGGGCGACCATCCAAGCGCTGGGTTCGCCCCGGGCCACCACGCGGGGGCCAGGAGTGAACAGCATCCGTGTGGTGGCCACCGACAACCCGAGGAACGCCACCGTCACCAGCACAACCAGCACCACGGTGACGGCGTTGTGGGCGGCGGCCAGGCCCCCGGCGACGATCTGGAACTCACTGCGGAACAGCCCGAACGGGGGCATCGCCGCGAGCGCGAGGATGGCCAACAGGAACAGCGGCGCGGTCCACGGAAGAGTGTCCAAACCGGACCGGATCGTGGCGACGTCCTTGGTGCGGTACTTGCGGACCAGCACCCCGGCGCCGAAGAACGCGTTGCCCTTCGCGGCCGCGTGCACGATGACATGCAGCAGCACCCCAGCGGTCGCCAGCGGTGCGCCCAGCCCGATCCCGATCGCCAGGATTCCCATGTGTTCCACGCTCGAATAGGCCAAGAGCCGCTTGAGATCCCGCTGCTCCAGCAGATACAAAGCCGCGAGCAGGAGGGAAAGCACGCCGAAGACCAGCAGCACGGTGCGGGGGAAGGACGCACCGAGCGTGCCGGAGGCGATCTGGTAGTAGCGCAGCACCGCGTAGAAACTCACCGCCAGCAGCGACCCGGACAGCATCGCCGACACCGGCGTCGGGGCCTCGGAATGCGCGTCCGGGAGCCAGGTGTGCACGGGAAACAGCCCGACTTTGGTGCCGAAACCCAGTACCGCCAACACGAACGCCAACTGGACTGCGGTGTGCGGCAACCGGGTCCCGGCCGCGAGCAGCGGCGCGAACGCGAGATCGTAGGACTGACCGGCCACTGTGGACCCGGCGTAGTACATGACGATCGTGGCCAGTAGCCCGATCCCGAGCCCGGCGGAGGCGAGCAGTACGTACTTCCACGCGGCCTCGGCGGCGTTGTCTGTGTTGTCGAGGGCGACCAGCAGCGCGGAGACGACAGTGGTGATCTCGACGGCGATCCACAGCAGCGCCAGCCCGTTGACCAGGGGTGCGGCCAGCATGGACCAGGCGAACAGGTTCACGCCGAGGTAGAAGCGGCGCGCGTAGCGGGCGAAATCCTCCCGATGCTCCTCAGCGCGCAGGTAGCCGATCGAATACACGGCGGCCGCGGCGTAGAGGAACGCGGTGCCGAGCAGGAAGACCACCGAGATCGCGTCCGCACGCAAGAACCCGGTGTGCGGCGAGTCGTGGGCGGCGGCCGGGACCAGCGCGATTGCCAGGCCCAGGCACGCCAGCCCCATCACGAGGGTGAGCGCCTGGCTCGCACGGGTGCGGCCGAGCAGCGAGACCACCGCGGCCGCCAGGGGCAGCGTGGTGAGCAGGATCAGCACGACGGGCATGACTTACCCCCGCAGCCTGGTGAGGTGGGTGGTGGACAGCGATTCCGAGCGCGCGTGGTGCACCTGCATCAGCACCCCGAACACCACGACCGCGACCAGCAGGTCGAACAGGAACGCGACTTCGAGGATCAACGGCATCCCCGCGGCCACCACGAGCGAGACGAGCGACACCCCGTTTTCCAGCGAGAAGAATCCAATGGCCTGCGAGACGACATCGCGGCGGACGACCATCAGCACGAACGCCACCAGGATCACCGCCACTCCGAGGCCGAGGGCGGTGGTAGGCAGCGCCGGGCTGGAGATGTGGAACCGGCTGGTGGCGAAGAACCCGAACGCGGCGACCGCCACCGCGACCAGCACCTCACTCGCGACGCCGAGCGCGCCACTGCCGGCGATCTCGGTGGTGGTCCGGCGCAGCATCCGAGACACCAGCCATGGCACCACGATCACCTTGAGCGCCAAGGACAATCCCGCGAGGACATACAGTTCCGGCAGGTGCCGGGTCGCCGCGACAACCACCGCGAGAATCGACACCAGCAACGATTGTGCGGCGTAGAGCCGGACCTGGGCCCGCAAGAGTGCGGCGCGCAGCATCGCGAACTCCGTCAACAGGAGGAGAACCGCGAGCCCGTTGGCGATCCCGGCATAGATCCCAGGCGGACTGACCGCGGGATTCATCAGCCACCTCCGAAGTAGAGGGTGAACACGGCCAGCACGGCGAGCAGGAACGCGGCCGCCACGAACTCGGTGATCTTGAACAGGCGGAGTTTCGCGAACGAGTTGTCGATCAGCGCGATCACCACGCCCAGCAGCACGGCTTTGCCGAGCAGAGCCCCGATCGCGATCCCCACCGCACCGATCGTGGCGGTGGCGGCGAGACCCCAGGGGGCGATGAACACGTTGAGCAGGATGGTGAACAGGATCAGCTGCTTCATCGCCGATCCCCACCGCAGCATCGCGAAATACGGCCCGGAATGCTCGAACGGTCGGGCTTCCTCGATCATCCCGAACTCGTTCGTGCCGGTGTGGGTCTCCACCGGGATCCGGCCCGTCTCGTACAAGATCACCAGGAACAGCGCCGCCGCGGCCAGCAAGTGTGCCGGGCGCACGATCTGCTCCGCGCTGGAGCGCACCGTTGCCGCCAGGGCATAGGGCAGGTCGGTGCCGGTGATCAGCGCGACGGTGAACACCACGAACAGCACCACCGGCTCGGTGATCGCCCCGAACGTCTTCGCCCGGCTCGCCCCCAGCTGCGCATACGGCGACCCGGTCTCCGTCGCCGCGACCGCCACCACGAAGCTGGCCAGCCCCAGCACGAAACCGCCACCGAGGATGTCGCCCAGATAGCCCAGCGGCAGCGGGTAGGTCGTGAGCACCGGGATCAGCAGCGGCACCGTCAAGTAGCACGCCATCGCGCCCAGCGGCGCGGCGAGGAACACCCAGGTCGCGCCGTGCGGGGCGAGGGCCTCCTTGTGGAACAGCTTGCCCAGGTCGTAATACGGCTGCAGCACACGCGGACCGCGCCGCCCCTGCACCCGCGCCTCAACGCGCGCGATCACGCCCGAAACGCCCGGTGCGGCAATCAGCACCGTGAGCACCTGCAGCAGTTGCACCACGGGAATTGGAACGGTCATCGCGTCACCCCCGCCCGAATCCGGCGGGCGGGTGATGGTGACGGTGATCGTCGGGCGATGGCTCCTGGTCCATCAGGCCTCCTCTACCGGTCAACCAGCGTGCGGACACGAAGGTGTTCGGTAGAGGCCATTAGCGGAAGACGCTCCGCGGTTGAGGCGAGCCCCATCGCCTGCGATCACTCAGTGTGCGGCACGTGGGGCTCGCCGCGCAAGTAGCGTTCCGGTTGACCGGTGTCGCCCGGACGCGGTGTACTGGTGGCCGGGCGATGGAGCCCGCCACGGCTGATGGCTCCTGCCCCACAACATCTTTCGGGGTGGGAGGCGCCGGTGAAGCTGTCCGAACGCGAGCTGCGACTGTCGATCTTCATTGACGAGGGCGATGTCTGGCATCACAAGCCGCTCTATACCGAGATCGTGCACCGCGCCCACAAGGCCGGACTGGCGGGCGCCACGGTGCTCCGTGGCATCGAGGGTTATGGCGCGACCTCCCGCATCCACACCACCCACCTGTTCCGGGTCAGCGAGAACCTGCCGCTGCTGATCGTCATCGTGGATACCGAAGCCAAGATCCGCGCCTTCCTGCCACAACTGGAGGATCTGACCATCGAGGGCCTGGTCGCACTCGATGATGTCGAGATCGTCCGCTACACCGCCGGCGCCCCCAAGAAACACCGCATCTGGGGCTGACGGCGACCTCGGCCTCGGTCAATGCGAACAGAACCTCGGCGGGGTCGGTTCCTCCTCGGTCTCCCCCCAATGCGTCGTGCCGCGACCTGCTTGGCGGTGCGGACACGGCCCGCTGTAGTCGTCAGGGCCCCATCGCCACGTTGACAGGCAGGGATAATATCTACTGCGCTCCAAAGGTGAGGGGGCTCACCTCATAACCGCGGTCGTGCCGCTGACGGTCCCTGACAGGTCCATCCGGTATCGGAGGCGTGCGCGATCGTGACCCTGTCCGAGGAGTACCAGCGGCGGCTGGCCGCCATCGAACGTGAACTCGCCGCGACCAGCCCGCGGCTCGCGCGCCGATTCGCGCGATTCCCCCTGATGATCACAGCCATGCTGGTCGCCGGCCTGGCCTCCGCGGTCACACTGTTCGCGGCGGCGGTGACACTCATGGTGATCGGCATCAACGTCGGCGCCGCCGCCCCCATCGCCGAAGGCGCGGTCGTCACGGCGCTCCTGCCGCTCATGATCGGGTGGCGGTGGTGGCGCCACGGCGCACCGTGGTCTCGCCGCCGGTGACCGCAACAAGAACGGCGCCCCGGCCCGTCCGTCCGCGGCGGCTCGGTCAGACGTGCGCGCCGAAATGGCGCGGAAGATCCAGGCTCAGGAACCGACACGGCGGCACTCGGCCATCATGTCCCGCCACCAGCGCAGGCCCAGCCCCCAAGGGAGGATGATTGCATGGATTCCCAAGTGGAGGAACAACCCCTGGCAGGCGGAGTCGATAACACCGGCGCGGTCGTCCGCGTCGATGACACCGTGCGCCGACCTGGCGGTCCGGCCGCGTTCCCAGGTCCGCCTCTTCCTGACCCACCTGACGAAGTCGGTTTCACCGGTGCACCGCGGTTTCGCGGCCTGGACGAACACGGCCGCGGAATACTGGACTACCTCGACGGCGACGTCGCAATACCCCCGTTCCCAGACTGGGTGGTAGACGAAGACCTATTAGTTAGCGTCGCGCTCCTGCAACGCGAACCGCACCGCGCCGCCGCGGGTTTCCAGTTGCCTCAGGGAATGCAGTGGCCGACTCGTCAGCTGACACAGCTACCCCCTGGATCGCAGCACGCCACTGGATCCCCCTGAGCAACCCGGACCGCCATCAGCCATGGTGATCTGGCCATTGGCACAACCATGGGTTACAAAGCCGCCTGTCCGGCCGAAACAATTGAGGCACATCGAGCGACCCGACCAAAAATACTTCACGCCAATTGACGCGGAATGGGACGCGTTCCTCGCACACTTCGAGAAGAGTGCCGGTCGGGACCTGCGCCGACCCGAAGGCAGAGAGTCGATGAGAGTGTCAGGCACCCAATCGCGCCATGCCGGCTTCGAGCGTGCTCCGTTCGGAGCTCCATAGCACCGCGGTCTCGTTGCGGTGCGGGAGATCGATCATCAGCGTGACACCGGCCGAACGCCTGGCTGCTTCGCGAGCGTTGCCGTCCACCATGCTCAGGGCGAGATGTGTGGGTGCCGCAGTGGCCTGCCAGGCGAAGAGTCCACCGTGGTCAGCCATGTCGAGTTCGGACGCAGATGCGATGACTTCCTGAGGGCTGAGCAGGAGATCGAACCGAACGCGTCGCACGCTCCTCAGTCTCGTGGGCCCGTGCCCTGCGGCGATCGGAATCTCCAGAGAATGCCACCCTGAGGCGGCCGGTGAGTGCCCCTCAATGACAACGTGCGGCAGAGCGGGGTCGAACGCGCGGACGAGATCGGACGGCAAGGCACCGTGAACAGCCGCCGTCCAACCAGACGCGGCGCGATACAGTGCGGAACCGAGCCTCATGGTTCGACCCTACGTGGCGGAACTCCGATATCCGCTTCTGCCACGGCTGCGCGTCCTGGCCAACTGGAATCAAGCTCGGCTGAACAGCAAGTATCGCTCGTCCTCAATAGCGCTGCCCCACAATGCCGGATCGTCCAGCCAGCGCACAGTCGCCTCCCGACGACGGCCGAGTACCAGGGCTTGGCAGTCAACTGCCGTCAGTCCGGCGCCGGTGAACCACCGCCCTTCGATGAGCACCAGGCATCCCTCGGGTCGCAACAGCTCCACCCACCGGTCCAAGGCGGCGCCGGGATCGGGCAGCGCCCACAACACGTGCCGCGCCAGGACAACGTCACATGACGCCCGGGGATAGGGTGGGACAGCGGCATCGCCCCGCATGAACTCCGCGTCCACACCCGCCGCTTCGGCCTTCTCCTCGGCAGCGGCGACCATCCGGCTGGACAGGTCCACCCCACGTACGGAATATCCGGCCTCGGCAACAAGCACGGCAAGACTGCCCGTCCCGCACCCGAGATCAACCACCGCTGCCGGGGCCGGGGGCATCAGCGGCAGGAGCACGTCCGCCCACGCTGCCCGCACTTCCGGATCTCGCAATCCATGATCAGGCTGCTCATCAAACGTCGCCGCCTGCGCGTCCCAAAACTCCCGCGTCTGTTCCACCACACCCAGGATCCCGCACGCAACTAGAAGCCCCAGAAGCACCCGAGGACTGCGCTCCGGCGCACTGGCGCGCATCGCAGCGGTCGGCTGGTCCTGGCGACCCGTCTCAGGCATGGGCCGCCCCCAGCGGACCCGCCCGGATTCGCGCGGCCAGGAGCCCTCGCACCGGCCTTGACAGCCTTGGCTAACGAGGATAGCTTTTTAGCTATCAAGATTAGCTAAGGAGGTCGACATGACTGAGTTTCTGAGCGTGGACGGCGGCACCCTCGCCTACGAGGTGACCGGTTCCGGGCCGCTGATGGTGCTCGCGCACGGGATCGGACAGAGCCGCGACGCCTATCGGTTCATGGTGCCGGAGCTGGTGGCCGCCGGATACCGGGTCGCGGCCGTTGACCTGCGGGGCAGCGGCGAGTCGACCGCGACGTGGCCGTCCTACACCCGCACCGACATCGCCGGCGACCTGATCGCATTGATCGAGCACCTCGGCGGTCCCGCGGTGCTGGTCGGCCACTCCATTTCCGGTGGCGCCGCGACGATCGCCGCGGCCAAGGCGCCGACGCTCATAAGCGCCGTCGTCGAGCTGGCACCGTTCACCCGCAAAGTGGAGTACTCACTGAGCGCCCTGGGCGTGTCCCGCTACCGCAAGGGCGCGATGGCGATCTCCGGGGTCGCGATGTTCGGCAACCACAAGCAATGGCGGAAGTACCTGGAGATCGCGACCCCCGAGCCGCGCCCCGCGGACTGGGCCGAGAGCCTCGACCGCACCGACGCAATGCTGCGCGAACCGGGCCGGATGAAGGCCCTGCAGAAGCAGATGAACAGCGCCGCCGACGCCGGTGCCCAACTCGGCAATGTGCACTGCCCAGTGCTCGTCGTCATGGGCACCCTCGATCCCGACTGGGGCGACCCGAAGGTCGAGGGCGAAGCCATCGTGGCCGCGTTGCCGGACGGCGTCGGCCAGCTCCACATGCTCCCCGGGGCGGGCCACTACCCACATGTCCAGTTCCCGTCGGAAGTGGTCGGCCTGCTGCGCTCGTTCCTGGAGACGGCCCGTGCCTAGGGCCGGACTCGACCCGGCCGCGGTCATCGCGGCGGCGTCGGCCCTCGCCGACGAGGTCGGCTTCGCCGGCCTGACCATGGGCCTGCTGGCCGAGCGGGTCGGCGTGCGCACACCGTCGCTGTACAAGCACGTCGATTCGCTGGACGCCCTCCAGCGGGGCATCGGCCTGCAGGCCATCCGCGACATCGGCGCCGTCCTGACCCGGGCCGCCGTCGGCCGGTCCGGTCCGGACGCGGTCCGCGCGATCGCCGAGGCGTACCGGCGGTGGGCCCTCGACCACCCCGGCCGGTACGCCGCCACCGTCCGTGTCCCAGGCCCCGAGGACGAGGAGTACCAGGCCGTGAGTAACGACGCGGTGCAGGTCCTGTTCGACGCGGTCGCCGGCTTCGGGCTGACCGACGACCGTGCCGTC
Source organism: Amycolatopsis sp. GM8 (assembly GCF_021653975.1). GTDB lineage: Bacteria > Actinomycetota > Actinomycetes > Mycobacteriales > Pseudonocardiaceae > Amycolatopsis_E. The sequence goes on from NZ_JAJKFK010000007.1 coordinate 435,032, forward strand.
GACGCGGTCCGAGCTCTGCGCAGCGTCGTCCACGGGTTCGCCGGCCTCGAAGGTGGCGGTGCTTTCCAGATGTCGCGCGACCCCGCCGACAGCTACCGGTTCCTTGTCGACACCCTGATCAGCGGTATGCGAGCCGAGGCCGACGCCGCGTTGCTCGATGTGAGGGACGGATCATGACCCAGGCCGCCGATTCCCCGAACCGGACCAACGCCGCCTCCGGGCTGCGGTTCGTGACCGAACTGATCGGCTGGACGGCCACCCCGTGGGCGCTGCACCGGGTGGACTGGGTGGTCGCGATCGTCGCGCTGGGCCTGTTGATCGGACTGCCGGCCGTCTTCGGGACACCTGGCGACCGGCCCTTCGACCCGCCAGTGGCGATTCCCGGCGCGGCCATGCTTCTGCTCGTGCTCCTCGAAGTCACCGCCGCCGCGGTGGCGCCGTGGTTCGCATGGCCCACCTGGGCGGCGATCCTCACCACCGCGCTGACCGCGACATCGGTCGTCCTCGAACAGCCGCGATGGCGCTGGCTGCTGCGCCACTAGACCGTCCGCGCACGCGATCAGGTCCGGCCACCCGAGGGGCAACAACTTGTGGCCGCCCCGCTCGAAGTCGATCCAGTCACACCACTGTCGGACCTCGTCGCCACTTGGCTGACTGGACATCTGGCGAACCGCCAACCCAGCATCGCCACGTATCAAACCAGGGCTGCTCCCTCGCCACTGGTCAGTTCGCGCAGTACGTCGACGAATGCGGCTACGGTCGGGCGGCTCTGCGCGGTGGCGCGCACGACGACGACAATGTGCCGTTCGAACCGCTCCGCCAGGCTCAGGATCCGGAAGCGGGACGGCCGGAGCATGAGCATGAGATCGGTGACCGGCGTGATACCAACGCCCGCCTCGACCAGGGCCAGTGACGCGGCGGTGTCGGTGACCTGGTGCCGCACGTCGGGTTCGATTCCCGCGCGCCGGCAGACCGTGAGGATCGCCTGGCCGTAATGCGTGTCCAGATCGGGCAGGATCCAGCCGAGATCTCCGGTTTGCGCCAGGCCGATCTCCCGCACGCCCGGAAGGGTGCCCGGCGGAACCGCGAGCGAGAAGCGTTCTCGCAGCAGCCGAACCAGCCGTAGCGTGGGGTCGCGGGGAATCGGCATGTCCGGGTAGTCCAGCCCGAGCGCGAGGTCGACCGAGCCGGCGGCGACGGCGTCGTGCACGTCGTCGACCACCATCTCTCGGCTGTGCACGGTCAGGTGCGGGTGTTCGGTGTGGACCCGGGCCAGCGCGACCGGCAGGATCTCGGCCGCGGCGGTGGCGAAGAGGCCGACGTTCAGCGTCCCCAGCACCGTGCGTGTGGTGCGTTCCAGGGCGGCGACGGCGTCGGCCTCGATGCCCAGTATCCGCTCCGCGTGTGTGGCCAGTGCGGAACCCGCGTCGGTGAGCTCGACCCGGCGTCCCACCCGGCGCAACAGAGGCGTCCCGGCCGCGCGCTCCAGGGCGCTGAGTTGCTGGGAGACGCCGCCGGGTGTGTAGCCGAGTGCGTGGGCCACCGCGGTGACCGTGCCCCGGCGAGTGAGTTCGACCAGGGACCTCAGCTGCGCGCTCGTCCACTCCATCTACTGATTCTAAACAATGAAGAGGAAAAACTGTGAATGGACATCAACGGTTCTGTCTCTCACCATAGGGAGAACGTTCGTCCGGCAACCTCCGGAAAGGGCCGCCCTCGATGTCCCGGATTCCCTTGCCCGACCGCGCTTCCGTTGTCGTCATCGGTGGTGGGGTGATCGGTACCAGCGTTGCTTTCCACCTCGCCGAGGCGGGAGTGCCCGACGTGGTTCTGCTCGAGCGCGGCGAACTCGGTTGCGGATCCACGTGCCGTGCCGCCGGCGGGGTGCGCGCCCAGTTCTCCGACGAGCTCAACATCGCGCTGGGAGCACGCAGCCTGGAAGCGTTCACCCGGTTCCGCGAGCGCCCCGGGCAGGAGATCGACCTGCACCAGGTCGGCTATCTGTTCCTGTTGTCCACCCCGGAACAGGTCGCGGCGTTCGAGCGGGATGTCGAGCTGCAGAACGAACTCGGCGTCACCTCGCGGATGATCGACGTCGACGAGGCGAGGCGGCTGTCGCCCCTGATCGATACCGAGGGCGTGCTCGCGGCGGCGTTCTCACCCGATGACGGGCATTGCACCCCGGAGTCGGTCGTGCTCGGCTACGCGACCGCGGCGCGGCGGCACGGTGCCGTTCTGCGTACGGGCATCGAAGTACTCGACCTCGAGCGACGGGGCGACTGTGTGACCGCGGTGGTGACCGATCGGGGCACGATCTCCGCGGAGACCGTCATCTGCGCGGCGGGCGCGTGGTCGGCGGCGGTCGGCGAGATGGCCGGTGTCGACCTCCCGGTGCAGCCCGTGCGACGGCAGGTGATGTTCACCGAGCCGATGCCCGGCCTCCCACCGGCCGTGCCGTTCACGATCGACTTCGCCACGTCGTTCTATTTCCACCGGGAGGGCCGCGGCCTGCTGCTGGGCATGTCCGACCCGGAGCAGGAGCCCGGTTTTCACCTCGAGTACTCCGATGGCTGGTTGCCGCGACTGGGTGCGGCGATCGAGGCCCGTGCGCCACGGCTGCTCGACGTCGGGCTGGCTCCCGGCTGGGCAGGTCTCTACGAGGTCACACCCGATCACAACGCGCTCATCGGACGCGCCGAGGAGACGGCGAACTTCTTGTACGCCACCGGTTTCTCCGGCCACGGCTTCCTGCAGGCGCCCGCCGTGGGCGAGGTGATCCGCGACCTCTGTCTCGGCCGCGAGCCGTTCGTCGACGTGCGCCCGCTGAGTGCGGCGCGGTTCGCGACCGGCGCCTCGGTCCGTCCCGAAACCCACGTCGTGTGACACGCGAGTCGAAAGGAACGCAGTGACGACTGTCAGCCCATGGCGGTTGCGCGCGGAGTTCGCGCGCCGACTGTCCGATATGTACGGCCACGAGGTTCCGGCTTACACCACGCTGGTCGACGTCTCCCACGAGGTGAACGCGCAGGTGCTGGGGCGTTCCGGCGGCGACGCCGAACGGCTCGGTTCCATCGCCCGGGTCACGGCTGAACGTCACGGTGCCATCCGGGTGGGCACACCGTCCGAACTGCACCAGGTTGCCCGGATCTTCGGGGCACTGGGTATGCACCCGGTTGGCTTCTACGACCTGCGGGACGCCGCCGCGAGCGCGGTGCCGGTCATCTCGACGGCCTTCCGCCCGATCGACACCGACGAGCTGGCGCGCAACCCGTTCCGCGTATTCACCTCCATGCTCACTCCCGCCGATCCCCGGTTCTTCGATGGCGACCTGCGGACCCGGCTGGAGAACTTCCTCGCCGGGCGCGAGTTGTTCCCGCCGGAACTGATCGAACTGGCAGACCGGGCCGAGCGCGACCGGGAGCTGTCCACGGACGATGCCGAACGGTTCCTGGAGCTGGCGGTGGGCGCTTTCGAGCTGTCCGCCGATCCTGTCGACAAGGCGTGGTACCAGGAACTGGAACGGGTGTCCGCCGTTGCCGCCGATATCGGCGGGGTTCGCAGCACCCATGTCAACCACCTCACCCCGCGTGTGCTCGACATCGACGCGCTGTACCAGGCGATGACCGAGCGCGGCATCGAGATGATCGACGCCATCCAGGGCCCGCCTCGCTGGGACGGCCCGGACGTCCTGCTGCGCCAGACCTCCTTCCGTGCCCTGGCCGAGCCGCGGCGGCTCCGGCTCGAGGACGGCTCCATCATCACCGGGGCGCTGCGGGTGCGGTTCGGCGAGGTCGAGGCTCGCGGCATCGCCCTGACGCGAAAAGGCCGCGCCCGATACGACCGGCTGGTCGAGGAAACCGACCGGCGCGACGTTGCCGCCGACAGGGTCTGGCGCGAGGGATTCCCCGCCACGGAGCGCGGACTCATCGACGAGGGCCTGGCCTGGTTCACTTATCACCTGCGCGACGACCGGCCTCGTCACGGGCGGCCGCCGACGAGTGTGGCCGGGCTGCTCGACCAGGGCTGGATACGCGCCGATCCCATCGTCTACGAGGACTTCCTTCCGCGTTCGGCGGCCGGGATCTTCCAGTCGAACCTCAGCGGCGAGGGCACGCGGGACAACTCCCGCGAAGGCGTTCGCTATGACCGGGACTGGCTGGCCGGCGCGATCGATCGCGACATCCACGACCCGTTCGCCCTCTACGAGCGGCAGCAGAACGCCTCGATCGCCGACGTCGCGAAGGCGTTGGAGCTGACCGGACCTCTGCGCTGATCACGCGTCCAGGAAGGGACGCCGAGCGCCCAGAAAGTCCACAATGGACAGCTATTCGGCGCAACCAAAAAAACCCGGCCTGCGAAACCGCAGTGCCGGGCGATCGTAAAACTTGTGGAGCTAAGGGGACTCGAACCCCTGACCCCCTCACTGCCAGTGAGGTGCGCATCACCCTAAGTCTACAGGTCAGTAGTAGCAGGTGGAGAATCCCCACGTCAAACACTGCCGTTGGCTGTTGTTGCCTGCCGTTGGATGCAGTTCAACACGCGCCCGTGCCCCGGATTTGCCCCAGCGATAACCGCGTGAACCAAAACGGCGCGTCGTCACAACGTGTAACGACCTATCGCTTCAGCCTGCTCACCGCTTGCTGGTTCGACTACCTCAAGCGTCCGTCTTGCCGTCATGCGATTATTGCCTGCTGCCCTGCTACGCCGAACTCGAGCTCACCCCATCACAACGGAGGCCGTGTTGGCGCGGGCGGCACTGTGCGTGGCCACGCCATCCGCGGTGACTTCTTCGCCGGCGTCGTGGCGCTTCTAGGCGGCGTCAAGATACTCCCGGTACCCGCACGAGGGGTTTTCACAGGCGCATCAGGCCAGCCATACCGTAGAAGAAGGCATACAGGGCTACCAGTCGCCAGATTCCGAATCGTCTTCGCTGCTCAGCTATCGGTTCCAAAGCGGAGTCGGCGCTGGCGCGGGCTCCGTCGACTCGGTCACGCAAGTCTCGTTGCTTCCGGTTGCCACGCAAGGCGGATGCTATTGAACCACCGCCGACGGACGGGGTGATGTGATGGCCATTGTTCAGGACAACCACGAGATCGTCATCGACGTCGAGTCCGGCGATCGCGCTCCACGTCACCCACCACGAGAAGAACCAATTCCGAACGTAGATGCCATCTTTTCGGACCACCACTTTGGCTTGCATCACTGCGATAATCAGCCAGATGGCCGGCGTTGTCACGAGGATCACGCCGACGAGGGCTCCGATGTTATCGGTGACCGCGTCATCGGGCGCGATACCTGCCAGCGCAATCAGGACACAGAACACCAGCGCGGCGATGCTGAATATCCGTTCGCCATTCCGGTAGACCACTGTGATGATCTCCCCGGTGCCGGGAGTTCCAACTAGAACATGCATGCACGGCTTCCTTGCTGGCAGATCACAGTATTGACGCCGGTGCCGTAGGAATACCATACGCCGGATTGGCCGACGTTCCACAGGTAGTTCCCTCTGGTGGCCGTGGCGTTCACCGGTGCACGGTGCCGCCCCCGGTCGCGCTGCACGGGTGGCCGGCTGCGGTCTTGCGCGATGTTGCGGTTGCGGGGGTTGAGCGCGCCCATCCCACCTACGGCACGTGCGATTCCGGCGCCTGCGGCGAGCCCAGCCATGTTCATCCCCGCAGCGGCCCAGTTGACACTCCCCTGGCTCTTGTACTCGCCGTAGGTTGTGGCAAGCCACAGTGCTCCGCCCGCCACTGCGCAGGCGCCCGGCGCTGACCACCACGCTCACGAAATCCGGTGAACTCCTCGTCTTGAAATAGTCCAGAGGAGCACACAATTGTGTGCGAATCTCGGCTATGCCATCGGCCCTGGGAGTGTCAGCGATCTTGTGGGTGACGGTGTGATCACCTTGTCAGTGCTGCACGTCGAGTCGGTCGCCGTAATGCATGGCGAGCGTGTTCAACGCTTGTTTCCATCCTACTACTTTTCCGGTGATATTTGAACGGTTTTTGCCGTTCCGGCCGCACGACCTCGACCTTGGCGACCTGGTGCGGTGCGAGCCGGGCGCGACGTCGGAGAGAGGGCTGCAGGTCGCGCCGCACTCCGACGATATGTCGGCGTCCTGGCACCCGGGATGCTCGACGAGCATCCCGGGTGCCAAGTCCGCACCCACCACAACGGCCACGATCGCGCCCGCTCCCCAGTTCAGCACCCGCTCAACCCCGCTCGAATGATCAACCTCGCTGCACCACCCCGACCACGACAGACAGAAGTCGCGATCGTGTTGTTGCCCTGATCTTCGCAGCCTCTTTGCCTGTCGGCCTGCGCCGTGTGCAGAAATTGCCTGAGGCCTCGCGTCAGATTTGGCATGATGGCTTGGTGCCCCTCGATGACGTGATCCACCACATCCGTGCGCTAACCCCACAGCAGCGGACTGCGATCGCGAAGTGCGCGACAGCGTGGCGGAAGAGATCGGAGGATTCGCTCGAACAGCCGCTGCGCCTGTCGCGCACCGTACTTGTGACCCTTAAGCAGTGGTGTCATGTATTAACCGACAGCGATATCGAGGGCGTTTGTTTAGACCTCGACGACAGCATCACTGAGATTTTCGCTGTGGTGTCATTGCCTGCACGGGACATCGGACGTCGTCTGTTTGGCCAGCTTGATCAGGTTCTGACGGTTTACTCCGACGCTCGTCTCGCGCTCGTGGAGGTGGGACGGTTCGTCCCACCCGAGGAGGTTGGGGACACGACGGCCGTTCTTGCCCAACTGTTCCTGGCGATCGGCGAGATCGTGCGCACCGTCGTTGATTGCGCTGCCAAAGCATTGGACACCGATTACTTGGTTGGTGTGGTTGAACAGGTTGGCCGCCGAGACAGGCTGCTGGAAGGGCTACTCACCGTAAACCCTCCGGCTGACCTGCCAGAGAGTGCAGTCGAGAGAGCGCTTGGTCTACCGGTGTCCGTCACCATCGGTGATGGCTTGTCGTCGGCGTCGCGATTGGCTTCGGCGTGGTCGCGTGATCGTGCGGCGCTGGGTGCGAGGTTGCGCGATCAGCTTCCGCATTTGCTTGACCCTGACCAGACATTGACTGTCGACGTGTGGCTTCATCTGGCAGGGCTGTTGGCGGGCGAGAACCCACTTCCCTCGCACCTGGCAGCGGTCGCCGGGCGCGACCTGACGCTCGCGGCTCTTGCAGACGACACGTCGCGGGTGTTGGAAGTGATCGCCGGCCAGACTGACCTGGAAGGCTTGATGCTCACGACCCACCGCCGGTTGATCGACGAGCTGAGTACCTTCCGTCGCGGAGAGCATCCGGAAGACAGGATGGGCCCGGCGTGCAACGCCTATCTCGCGATCATGGAGGGTGACGTTCGGCGCACCGCCCAGATGGTGTTCGGGTTGCTTGGTCGCCCAGTGAAGTCCAACGAAACTTTGGGACCACTGGAGGAACGACTGGCGACACAGCCAGATCAGGTGGCGTGCGCCCTATTGTTGTCGTGTATCAACCGGAGTTGGCGCAATGCTGCTGCGCACGCTCGGTTCCGGTGGGATGCAGTCGAACAGCAAATATCGCTGGGCGATGAGCTTGTCGATCCGATTGACCTCGTCGAGGCCGCAATCCGGGCGCACAGCATCTGCAAGGGTTTTCATACTGGTGTCGCCGTCGCGCTCAACCGGGAGGGCGATCCTCATCACCTGCTACCGCCAACGACGGACCTTGTAGCGTGGGACGGCGAGGCGCTCAGAAGACTCGGCAACTTGGGCATCGAGGCCATGAAACTGCGACGCCAAGGTACGACGGTCCAACTTCACGTGCCGCCATTGACCATCAGCACCCTGCGGGATCATCTCGTCGGGGTCGCCGCCGCCGGTCACCACATTCCCCATGCTGAGGCGTGGGAGATCGTCCAAGAAGGCCGCCCCGTGATCCTGCTGGATGCCAATACGATTTCGACTACGGAGACCGTCGCCGAAGTTGGCGCCCGCGAAAGTGCCGTATTGCATCCTCATGCGGCAGAGTTGGTCCTCTATGCCGGTGCGCTCCTTAACTCCGGCGCGACGCCGCAAGCCGTTTCCCGCTCGGTGATAGGCCTGGCGACATCGACAATCTTGGGTGAGCGTGATCAGTTGAAACCACGGCTCCGTGCCCATGACGGCGCAGCACTTGAGGAGTTGACTGAGACTTTCAAAAGGGTAGCTCGCGGTGTTGGAGCGGCCATGACCCTCTTCCCAAGACCTGCTCGTCGACGGCTGACATCGTTTCTCGCCATGCTGTCAACTCAGCTGATGCGTTTTAGCGGTTCCTTCGGCGAGGCAGCCAACGGCCTGGACGGCGTCGCTCGCGCATGGCAAGCCTCGACACCGATCGTTCTGCCCTGGATCTTGGAACAGAACCATAAACCAGAGAAGAGGTGACATGATACTGATTGCCAACGCGGAGAATATATCTTAGAGCGTGTCTCGTTTGGTTTTCTGTCGTTGGGCTGCAATGATCTTGCGCTGTGATCGACTCGCTGTCGCAACGGCTGGTGCCCGACGAATTGTGGGCGTTGGTGGAACCGCTGATTCCACCGGCAATGGAGCGTCCGCAGGGTGGCGGCCGGGCTCGGACGGATCCGCGGGCGGTGTTGACGGCCATCGTATTCGTGTTGACCAGCGGTTGTGCGTGGCGGCACCTGCCGCCGTCGTTCGGGGTGTCGGTACCCACGGCGCATTGGACGTTCACCGAGTGGACCGAGGCCGGACTGTGGAGACAGTTGCACCAGGCGGTGCTGGACGAACTGGGTGGCCAGGGGCTGATCGACTGGTCGCGCGCGGTCCTGGACGGAGCATCCATCAGGGTCACAAGGGGGGCGGTCTGACCGGTCGAAGCCCGGTTGATCGCGGCAAACCCGGCTCGAAGATCCACGTACTGTCCGACCGGGCCGGCCTGCCCTTGACCGTCGCGATCTCCGCGGCCAACATCCACGACAGCCACGCGCTCAAGCCTCTGGTCAACGCGCTGCCGGCGATCCGGTCACGCCGGGGACCCCGGCGACGGAAGCGGACCAAGCTGCACGCGGACAAGGCCTACGACATCCCCGCCCTGCGCGACTGGCTGCGTCAACGCCGAATCATCCCGCGCATCGCCCGCAAGGGCATCGAATCCTCCGAGAAACTCGGCAAACACCGGTGGGTGATCGAAAGAACGATCGCCTGGCTGACCGGCTACCGGCGCCTGAGCATCCGCTACGAACGCAAACCCAGCCACTACCTCGCCTTCCTCACCCTCGGCGCCGCCATCACCTGCCACAAGAAACTAACCAAATGAGACACGCTCTTAGAGTCCTCCGTTCGTGATCTCTCCGTTGCGGACCTCGGCTCGCCCAAACCAGCTGAGCAGCTACTCGGGGCGGAACCGCTCCTCGCAAGACCTCGTCGGTGCGGTCGCGCAGCGCTCGCGCCTGCTCGGTCGCGACGCCCAGCCTGGTGGCGAACTCCCACTCCTCGATCGCCCCCAGCGCCTCGTTGAGGGCATTGGCAAGGGTCGCGAGCGTCGCGCGTCGTCGCGATCACCAACTCGTCGTCGGCGACCTCGACGTCGCCGATCCACGGAGAGTCGGGATGCAGGATCTTCATTGCCGTCCTCAATGCAGGTTCAGGAAGTAGTCGTAGCCGTTGGTCGGCCGGAAGGCTGTGCCGCCGTCGACGGCGTTGGGATTCCGGATGACGACGGTCCCATCCTTCCAGTAGGCACTGCGGCGCAGCACTAGCTTCTTACCGAGGGCGCGCTGCCTGCGGCAGCGGTGACGCGGCGCCGAGGCGAGCGACCACGCGCGTTGCTGCCCTGGTCAGCCATATTGCGCTTGAAGCGCGTCGCGGAGCCGACGTAAGCGAGCAACAGACAGCTCATCCCTGTACCGCACCATCGCTTGCTCAGCCTCCGCGACAAGTTCGCCCGCACCAGGATCCAAGTCGATGACAGCAAGGGTCGCTGCCGTGAACAACTTCAGCGGCAGATTCGCCGGAACCACAAAGTCACGCCGATCCTTCAGTTCGCGGTTGAGAAGCAGGGACGCACGAACGTCACCTCGCGTGGAGAACACGCGAAGTCTCTGCTCGACTCGACGTAGGTCGGTCGCGACGCCAGAGGCGATCCGCTCGACATCATCCAGCGAAACCGTGTTGCCTAACCGGAACGACTGACACTCCGGCGGATGGTGGATCGTGCCCGGCGTACCGCTCATGATGGCCGCTCCGACGTCGCCGTGCTTAGCTTCAACGCCCCACAAGAACGGCGCAGCCTCAGGACTCACCACACCCCATTGGATGTCGTACATGCCACGGCGCGAGAGCAGAGCGACCACATGATGAAGCTCAGGTGTTCGACGAAGCCACGCATGCTTGCTCGCAGACTCGAACCCCGCAGGCAGCAGGACTGCCTCGATACCTTCGGCCGTCACCTTCCTCAGCGCGGCGGCGCGACTCAAGTCAACCTCGGTCATGGCTCCATCACCTGGTTCAAGCGAGATGACACTGGGGGCTGTGTGGACCGGGTCCGTCAAAGGCGGGGTTACCGCCCTAAGCTTGGCGATCAACTCACCGTTGGTCGAGGTCTATGACGTCGTAAGTAGCGGACCGCGAGCCAAACTCCCAATCCGAACGCAACTCAGCCAACATGAAAGCAGCAAGTCCACTTCCCACGAATCTTGTTAGGAGTTCTGGGGGCGCTTCACATCGGTTCCCGGCGCTGACGGTCCTTAATGGGTACCCTGCTCCCAAAATTTGTCGCCGAACGCCCTCAGATAGGAATCCAAGAACTCGGCGAGACTGCCAGCGGCGGCATGCCAGTCCGGGCGGTCGTCCATCGGCAGCGCGATCAGCACGTGACGGCGGTCGGCCTCCGCGGGCGCGATCACGACGAGTTCCTGATCGCCGAGGAATTCGCCGACGACGACATCGTCAGCGCGGTAGGCGCCGGGACGTCGGGCGCGCTCCTCCGCGGTGCGCTGGGCAGTGGCCTCAGGTGAGAGCAACAACAGGCCCCACTGCCTGTAGTCGACGTCTTCGAATAGCCGCGACTGGCGGCTGGCCGACCACGCCTGCACCAGCTCGCCCGGGACCTCGGCACCGGTCCATGCCGACGAGATCTCGGCATGGGTAGCAGGCTCGTCGAAGGAACACGCCAGCTTGAAGGGGTTGTCGCCGAGTCCGTCGTGCGGCTCGGTGTAGGCGCGGAAGGCGTTCAGCGCCTCCGCCACGTCATCCGCCATAGTTCATCCACCACGGGTTGAATTCCTGCTGGTGCACCGTGCGGGGCACCGGGACGAGGTTGTTGAAGTCGTTCGTGCCACCATACTCGCGCGGGATGATGTGGTGGATGTCGTACTGCGACCATCCGCCTTCCGGCGTCGAGTAGCCCCGGTCGTACCACTCCTTGATGTACGCGCCACGCTGCTGAGCACCCCACGGCACACGATCACCGACCGGCACCTTCGACAAACCAGACGGCGGAGCCGGGATCGGATCACCCGTCCGTGGATCGAGCACCTTCGGGTACGCCCGACCAGCAGTATTCAGGATATCGTCGGTGCCAGTTGCGGCTCTTCCGAGCTTGGTGGCTTCGCCTACGAGTTCGCCGATTTTACCGAAGAAGGGTATGAAGCCGCCGATGGCCATGGCGCAGGATCCCAGTTGAGGGTTGGTGCCACAGTTGTAGGCGTCGGTTATGCCGGATATATCAGCGAGGAATTTACCGTCGAATTCGTCGTAGCCTTGTTGGAGTGCCTCACCGAGGCTGGTTGGTTCGTGAAAGTGGTTGAACTGGCTGTCGATGTTGCGTTGCATCGCCCCGGGGTTATCGCAGGCCGGGTTACCTGGCACAAGACACGCTTCGTACTGTTGCTGTACGTATTGGTCTGTCGCGCGTTGCTGGTCGTCGGGTGGGGTGTCTCCGCCACTGGTTGCGGTGGTGTATTCGGCGGCTTGCGCGATTGATTGGTGGGCTGTGGTGGTGTCGAGTGTCGGGTTGGTTTCTTCGGTGAGGTTGGTGATGGGGGCTGTGTCGGAGCCGGGTCCGTCAAGGGCGGGGTTGCTGGTGCCAGGTTGGGGTGTCCAGCCTTGGGCTTGGGTGTTGGGTCCGTTGAGGGGTTTGGAGTTGGACGCGGGTTCGTTGACGCGTTGTTGAACCTGCGCGGCATCGGAAGGGGCTTGCAGTTCGCTGGTACAGCTCGACAGGGACTGCAGCAAGTCGTCGTCTAACCCGAGGCCCGCGCCGATTCCCTCGAGCGCGAGGATTGCGTCGAGCACGGATCCGAGTGCCCCGAGTCCGCCGTCGCCGTAGCGGCCTCCGCCGTAGCCACCCCCTGTGCCGTAGCCACTGCCTCTGCCGTTACCACCACCTCTGCCGGAACCGCCTGCAGAGTGGCCAACGCCTCCGCCGGAACCACCTCCGCTGTTGGTGTCACAGGCGCTGGCGCCGCTGGGGTCGCTCTGGTTGAGCGGGTCAGCATTGCCGTAGAGGTAGGGGTTCGCGTCCGCCGCGGACCCCGCGAGGTTGGTGGTGGTGTCGCGGCTGGTGAACGCTCCCATAGCGGGCGAGTACCAGCGGGACGCGGTTTGCACGAACTGGGTATTGCCGGTATCGGTCCAGCCGCCTTGGTAACCGATGTTGGCCTGCGTTCCTAATGTGGTGGTCGGGGTACCCCAGGGGTCGAAGTTGACCGACCCGGCGAGCGCGGTCCCGGCGGGGGTGACCAGGGCGGTGAGGTCACCGTGCTGATCGTTGAACGCCAGGGCCGAGCTGCTGCCGCTGTTCACGGCCATGACCTGGCCACCTGCGTCGCGGCTGAAGGTCTGGGTGCCGTCGGCCACTGGGGTGGGGTCGGTGCCGTCGTAGGTGAAGGTGTAGGTGCCGGCGGTCGCGGTACGGCCGAGGGCGTCGTAGCTGTAGTTCGTGGTTCCGGCGGTGGCCAATTGGTCGAACGCGTCGTAGCTGTAGTTGGTGGTCGCGCCACCTGCGGTCACCGAGGTCATGGCGCCGCGAGCGTTGTAGGTCGTGCTCGAGGTGTTCGCACCGGTGGTGCTGGTGACGAGTTGGTTGCGGGCGTTGTAGGTGTAACTGGTCGCCCCAGCCTGGGTGCGGTTACCCGCACCGTCGTACGTGTAGTTGGTGGTCGTGCCGCCCGCAGCCCACGAGGTTGTGCGTCCGGCTTGGTCGTAGGTGTAGGTGTTCGCCGCGGCACCAGCAGTGCCGGTGTTGGTTTTGGAGGTGATCCGGCCGTTGGCGTCGTAGCCGTAGGTGATACCGGCGAGCGCGGCACCGGTGGAGGTGGCCAGGGTTTGCCCGGTGAGTTCGTGGGCGGTGTTGTAGGTGTAGCTCTGGGCGGCGTTACCGGTCCCATAACTGATGCCGGTGGGCTGGTCGAGGGTGTTGTAGGTGTAGGTGGCGGTGGTGCCGGTGAGTGGATCAGCCGCGGTCGCCAAGGTCCCCGTCGAGCTGTAGGTGAAGTTGGCGGTGCCGGCCTTGTCGGTGCGGGAGGTGAGTTGCCCGTTGGAGTTGTAGGTGTAGCTGGCTGTGCCGCCTGGGCCGGCGGCGGAGAGGATGCTGCCGCGGTCGTCGTAGGTAAAGGTGTTGGTGCCGGTGGGCGCGCTGGCCGAGGTGAGTCGCCCGGCCGCGTCGTAGCCGAAGGCGCGGGTCGTGCTCGCCGATTCCGCGCCGGCGCCGGCTGCGCTGGTGAGCCGGCCGAGCACGTCGTAGGTGAGGGTTTCGGTGACGCCGCCGGGTTGGGTGATCCCGGTGACGTGCTGGTCGGCGTCGTAGACGCGGGTGATGGTGCGGTCCGCGGTGGTGGTGTAGTTGGTTACCGCGGGCACGATGGTGGATTCGCGTAGCTGCAGCGGGTTGTAGGTGTAGATCGTGGCGTTGTTGTTGCCGTCGGTGTAGCGGGTGGTTTGCCCAGCAGCGTCATAGCCCCAGCTGGTGGTGATCGATGTCGTGACCGGGGGTGTCGTTCCGGTGGTGGACACCGGCTCCACCTGTTGGGTGCGGCGGTTACCGGCGTCGACGGTGTACTTGGTGACGTTGCCCAGCGCGTCGGTGGCGGAGGTGATGTTGTCGGCGACGTCGTATCCGGTGCTGGTGGAGCGCAGCGTCGCGCCGGTCGCGTCCAGTTGCGCGGTCCCGGTGCGCCGACCGGCCAGGTCGTAGGTCGCGGTGACCGCAGTGCCGTCCGCCATTGTGGTTGTGGTGGGGCGCTGCTGGCTGTCGTAGGTGTAGCTGGTCTTGTGGCTGGCGGGGTCGGTCACGGTCAGCGGGTCGCCGAAACCGTCGTAGGTGTAGCTGGTTTGTTGCCCGCCGGGCAGCGTGACCGCGGTCGGTAAGTTGACCGGGCCGGAGGTCGGGCTGTAGGTGTAGATGGTGGTGTCGGCGACGCTGGTGGGTTGCCGGACCACCTGGGTTCCGGTGATTTTTTCGCCGAGTTTGTCGTAGGTGGCTTGGGTTTGCGCACCACTCGGGTCGATCACGGAAAGCTGTTCCCCGTCGGTGTCGTAGGTGTAGAGCCAGGTCGTGGCTGTCGTGCCCACCGTGGGCTGCGCACTCTTGACCAGGTTTCCTAGCTGGTCGTAGGTCTCGGTGGTGACGTTGCCCAAAGGGTCGGTCACCGTCGCAACGTTGCCGAGGTTGGTGTAGCTGTATTTCGTCAGCGGAGTGATCGCCGTCGTCGACCCCGGCGGGGTATAGACCGGGCGGGACACACCGAGGATTTCGGAGTCCGCATCATAGGTGTAGCTGGTGATGTTCCCATCGGGATCGGAGACGCTGGTCTGGTCCCCGAAGGTGTTGTACCCGTATTCGGTGATCGGGTGTACCACGGTTGCGGTGCCGCCGTTGGTTTCCGCATTGACGGGCGCACCGGTGACCATCGTGCGGCGGCCAACAGCATCGGTGGTGTAACTGGTGGTGAAGCCTGCGCCCCCGGCGCCGTAGACGTTGCCGCGCGGGTCCACAGTGGACGTCAACGCGCCACGCTGGTCATAGGTATGGCTCGTGGTCAGGTTGGAGCCGTCTTTCACCACCTCGGTGAGAACATCGCCGAGCGTGTCGTAGGTGTAGTCCGTTTCCGCGCTGGGCGCGTTGCTCGGGATCGTGGTGGTGCCATCAGAGTTGATGCTGCCGATGGGGGTGACGGCTGCGGTGATGTGGCCGTCCGCGTCGTAGGTGTTGCTGGTGGTGCTATTGCTGGCGTTCTGGTCAGTGCTGACGCGGCCGTTGGCGTCGTAGGTGTAGGTGTCGCTGGAGTGCTGGAGTGGGACAACAACCTTGACCGGGTTGCCGGCCGCGTCGTACTGGTACTGGTCCAGCGTCAGGTTGGTGGTGCTGGTGCCCTGGGTGAAGTTGACCAGCGTGCTGTCCAGCAGGCGGCCTCGCCAGTCGTAGGTGTAAATGGTCTGGCGCCCCATCGAATCGGTGTCGGAGGCCAGGTAGCCGTCGGGGTCATAGGCGCGGGAATCCAGCACCAAATTGGATGCCGTGGACGGACTGACGGGGTTACCCGTCCAGCCTGTGAGGGTCGTCGTCAGGCGGTGCCCGTTGGCGTCGAAGGTGCCGGTGTAGGTGTTGCCACCCGGATCGGTGCTGGAGGTCAGGTTGCCGTAGCTGTCGTAGCTGTAGCTGGTTTTACGACCCAGCGGGTCGGTGGTCGTGGCGAGTTCGTCGTCACTGTTGTAGGTGTTGGTGGTGGTGCGGGTCGCGTCGCCGCCGGTGGTGTCGGCGGCAGCTTGGGTGAGCAGGTCACCGTCGGCGTCGTGGCTGTTGGTGATCTGCGGGGTATGGAGGGTGCCGGTGACCGCATCGGTGGTGGCCGGGCCGGTCTGGGTGGAAAGCTGGTTGTTGCCATCCCAGGTGTAGGAGGTGGTGACACCGGACGGGAAGGTGTCCGAGGTCTGGGTTTGCCCTGTGCGACGGCCGAGGTTGTCGTAGGTGCCGGTGGTGGTCAACCCTGACGGCGCCACTACCTTCGCCAGGTCACCGGCCGCGGTGTAGCTGTAGGTCGTGGTGTTCCCCATCGGGTCTTTCGCCGTCGCGAGCAGCCCAGCGGGTTCGGTGCCGCCGCCGACCGCGGCTTCGGTGCCGGCGGTATAGGTGTTGGTGGTGACCCCACCCAACGGTGCCGTCGTGGTCAGCAGATCGCCGCCCGCGGAATAGGTGTAGCTGGTGCGGTAGGTGGTGTCCGACGGGCCCGAGGAGTTCGGGTCGAGGTAGGTCAAGGGTTTGTCGTCGCGGGGATCGGTGACGGCATAGGTACCCGTAGCCGGATAGGTGTAATAGCTGGTGGCGGAGGAACCGCTGGAATCACCCGTGGTGCGCGACAACGTGTTGCCGCGCGTGTCATGACTGGTGGTGACGTAGTTACCATCCGGGTAGGTCGTGGTGTAGCCGAACCCGTTGGTGTCGTAGGTGTAGTGGGTGGTGTTGCCTAGTCCGTCGGACGCGGCGATCAGCTTCGACCCCTTGGCCGGGTCGTAGGTGTAGGACAGGGTGTGGCTGCCCGGGTCGGTCACGGTCGCGGTGGTGACCGGCGTGGGGCTGGTCGAGGACTTCTGGGCCGCGGTGTAGAGCCCGGACACGGCGGTCCCGCTCAGTGGCGTGTTGTAGAAGGCGATGTCGGCGACCGAGCCGGTGAAGTAACCGCCCGGGTTGGTGCTCGCAGCGCTGGCTGGGGCGCCGCTACCGAAGGTGCCGGAGCCGATCGCGATCGTGGGTTGGGCCGCGGAGGGGTTGATCGGTCCGGTCGCTGACGCGGCCGACTTACCGTCGATGTATTCGGTTTCTGAAATAGAGTTGTGGCTGAAGTCCACGCTTTGCACGACCGCGATGTAGTGCCACTTGCCATCAG
Source organism: Amycolatopsis sp. GM8 (assembly GCF_021653975.1). GTDB lineage: Bacteria > Actinomycetota > Actinomycetes > Mycobacteriales > Pseudonocardiaceae > Amycolatopsis_E. The sequence continues at coordinate 451,909 of NZ_JAJKFK010000007.1, forward strand.
TGACCGTTCGTGGACTGGCCAGGTAACCACTGCCATACCAGGAATAGAGCTTGCCATCGGCGCCGATATAGACCAGGGCACCGTTATTCAAGCCCACGAGAACTTCGCCGGGGGTTGAGGTTTTGACCCACAGGCTCACTGACTTGCCGATGCCGGACCAGTAACTGCTTTGCACCGGAATCGTCAGCGAGGAGCTCGTGCCGTTGAAGCTTGCGGCTGTATCGCCGGTATTGGCCAGAGGCCCGGCTTGGCCGAGGGTGACATTGTTGTAGGTGCCGTAGCCGTCGCTGGTGGCGCTGATCGCACTCGTGGGGACCTGGTTGACCGCTTGGGTGCCGGTGGTGTCAGTCAGCGGCCAAAAGTCGGTGGGGTTGCTGGCAAACACCGCACCCCGGTATTGCGCCGAGGATCCGGCCGTACTCGGTGGGGCTAGTGCCCACGCGCCGCCGTGGAGGTCGGTGACCTGTGTGGCGCGGTCGAGGATGTTGTCGTAGGTGACTTGCCCGGCCTTGGCACCGGCGGGGGTGGTGATCGTGGTCAGCTCCGCGGCGGGCTGGCTGCCGGCCGCCCACTGTTGTGCGATCGCCGGCGCGCCGAGGGCGTGGGTGTAGAAGGCGGTGTCGGCGATGTTGCCGGTGAAATGGCTCCACCCGCCCGCTGGGCCGTTGACCCACGGGTTGCCGTTGACGTAGCCGGCGCCGATGAAGTTCATCGGGTCGAGGTTGGCTAGATTCCCCGACCGGCTACCAACCAGGGCCCCATCGAGATACATCGACTGCGTGTTGCCTTGCCCAACAAGAGTGACCTGGTGCCAGGCGGAGTTATTGACCTTGTTCGCCGACACGATCGGGGCGACGCTGCCGGTCCAGAACTGGCCATACAGTTTGCCGTCGGTGCCGACATACAGCACCGGCATCGCGCCCGTGCTCGGGTTCGCCGACCCGATCGCGGAGTGCCCGGTGGACATCAACACCCCAGCGGGGCCGTTCAGCGTGGTTTGGAACCATAACTGCACCGAGTTATAGGTGGAAGTCTCGACCAGGTTGTTCGGCAGCTGCAGGGAGGCGTTCACACCGTTGAACCACGTCGACTCGCTCGGCGACCCGGGGTGCGGCGTCGAGTTGCTCACGGTCACGTTGCTCAACGCGCCGTTGTCGGTGCCGAGGTTCGCGGCGACCTCATCGGCCGCGGTCGTGGTGGTCGAGCCTTGGTTGAGTCGCCAGTAGGCATAGGGCTGGGCGTCGAGAACGGTGGAGCGGTAATGCGAGCCCGATCCGGTTCCGCTGGTGTAGGCATACGCCGTGCACGCGGTCGTCGACGTCGGCGGACACACCCCGGTCAAGCTGTTCCCGCTGTAGGAGTAGGCCCAGGTCAACGCGGCTGCACCGGTGGTGACCGGGTCAGTGGCGACCTGCGTGACGTGCCCGCCGGTGACCGTGATGTGCAGCGCCCGGTTGCCGGCTGCGCTGGTGATCGCGGTCAGGTTCCCGCTCGTGTCGTAGGTAAGGGTTTCGGCGCGGCCGTCGGCGTCGGTGATCTTGGTCAGTTTCCACGCCGCACCTGCCTGCTGCCCGAACGTGTAGGCCGTGCCGCCGCGGTCGGTCAGGATGTAGCCGCCACCGGTGATCGACGCGAAGGTGGCGTACGTTCCTTGCGGTGGCGTGTAGGTCGTGCCGTCACCGTTGAGTCCGAACCGGGCTGTGTGGCCGTCGGGGAAGGTGACCACCACGTTGTTCGAACCGTCGTTGTCGGGCACGGCCGTCATGTCGTACACGGTGGACCACCCGGCGCCGAACAGGTTCCCGGTCCGGGGGTCTTGCGAGTTATAGGAGCGCACCACCGACAGAGCGGGGCCCGCAACCGCGACGCTGGCATCGGTCGCGCCACTGGTGTAGTCCCCGACCCCGGGGTCGAAATCGCGGCTACTGGTTTTCGCGGCCCCCATATGCGAGGTCACCAGCGGCTGCGACACCGTCGTGGAAAAATACGACGGGGTCGACCAATAACTGTAGCCGATGGTGTCGTAGTCCCTGACCGTCCAGTAATAGGTTTGATTCCACGCCAGCTTCCCCGACGGAACCACGTAATTTCCACTGGACTGTGCCCCGGAGTCCACCACCAGCGTTGGGTTTCCACCACCGGCGGGCACCGAGTACACCTGGAAATCGAACGTGATTCCGTTCCCCGGATAGTTGTCCGGGTCGTGTCCGGTCGCGAACAGTTGCGGCCGCAAACTGCTCACCACCACGTTTGACGGTGGATTTGTGGAGTCGATCTGGGGTGGCGTGTTCAGCGAGTTGATCGTCTCGCACGTTGAGGGCACGTTATAGGTGAGATTCGATGAGGTTGTGCCGTCGAACATATCCCAGCACAAGGTATATTGCCCAGGATTAACTGGTCCTATAATTGCGTTCAAGGTGATCGACTGATTCGGCGCCACCTGACTCGGCAGCTCCGTCCACGGGTCGACCGAACCGTTGATGCGCAGGTTGTTCCCGTTCAAGTCATACAGCTGGTACCACAAGTGCTGCTGGCCCGGCATCCACGTGCTGTTGCCCAGGTTCGTGACCGTCACCTGCTGCGACCCACTCGCCGTCCCCGTCGGCGCGGTGTAGTTGGGTGCCGGGTTGTAGCTTGCGCCAAACGGGCTGTAGGTGACCGACAGGAACGGGGGGTTGGTGGAGTTGAGGCTGGCGAACTTCTTCCAACCGTAGGAATCGTAGGTGTCGGCGGTCACGGCAAGGCCATTGTTCACACCACCATGCGTCCAGGACTCGACCAATTGCGTGCCCGCAGCCGATGGATTGTCACCCAAGTCAACGGATTCCCACGCAGCTTGTGCGCACGTCGAACCGGTTCCTGACCATCCGGTGGCGAAATCGCCCCATCCGACCGCGCCACCGATCGACACCCACGGATACGTCTTCAACCCACCCGTCGACCAACCCGAGGTGATCGGAGACACCCACACGCGTCGCGCTTGGCAGGAGTAGGACCACACCTCGTCCAGGTTGAGCGAGACCTTCTCGATGTAGTCGTTGGTCAGGCCCATCGTGTCGAACTTCAGATAGGAATTCGTCACGTTGGAGCCGCTATCCCACGTGCCGACATCCAGGACCGTGTCGGCGGAAAAGTCGTTGTTGTAGGGCGACATCACATACGTCGACCCCGACGTGTTCGGGTTCGCCACCGACGGGTCCACCCGCACCGGGAACATGCGGGACTTGTCGTGCAACCACGCCGCATCCAGCGTGACCTGCAGCGCCGGCTGGTTGTTGACGGTGTTCAGAGCGTAGGTGACGCCGGTGGACAGGACACCTTCATCCGATTGCGGGTTGATGTTGGCGTCGCGCATGTAGCCGTGCGCGATCGTGTCCACCACCTGGCCCCTAGCGTTGGTGAACACCACACTGCCATCCGGCCCCATCGACGGCGTGACCCCGGACAGGGTCAGCGGGAACACCCACGTGGTCGGCGCGTCCACACTGTTGAGGACCAGAGTTTCTTTGACCCCGCCATTGACCGTGGCCAGGTAGTTCAGGTCGGTGTGCGGGGCGATGCCTGGGTAGGTGATCGTGGAATCCGTCGCCACACCAGCGCTCTTCGCCGCGCCCTGCAGCCCGAAGGCGATGCTCTGCCCCGGCCCCACCGGCACCGACACCAACGCTGGATCATCCGCCGACGGCGCGAACGTCACCGACGCCGAATCAGCCTTCTCACCCCACCGCCCCTTGTCGCCCAGTGCCAAGCTGGTGTTGATGTCCGCCCAGCTACCGTCGGCGCGCTGGTAGTGCACCGGACGCGAATACACCTTCGCCGTCTCACTGCCATCCCCGTTCGCGAACACCGTTTTCGTCGCGGTCCGCTTCTCCGGCAGCTCCCGCCCTGTACTCGCCGCCGGCTCATGCAGCCGCGGCGGCCCAGGGTTCGCCGTCCCCTGCTGCGGCTCATTGGACAGATGCGGATTCAGCGGCGCCGCTTGAGTTTTCCCCTCCTCCGCTGCACCCGCCGGCGCCTTCGGCGCCGCCCCACCCCTCGAGCTGGCAATCGCAGAGCTTGCCGTGTGCGGGGCTCCCGCCGCCGAGCCAGACTGCTGGAGCGGTGTGGCCGGACTCGGGGGCGTTGGCGCCGGCGACACGGCCCATGCCGACTGTCCACCCACCAACACCAGAAGCGTCACCGCCACAAACAACGCCAGCCATCGCCGCACCACACCCCCGCAACGATCCGCCAGTCGCGACGCTTTGCGATTTCGATGTGATCCCCAACCCCAGGTGGCCACTACAGACTCCTCCGCCCAGCCCCTCCGCAGCGGAGGCGCGACCGGAATCAATTTGACGTGCACTGAACACCAATGAGCAATAGTGATCCATGTCATAGTAATAAAAAGGGAGACCAGTTCGATCTTAATGCTCAATTAATTGCGGCCCGGCCCGAAAAGTCGCTCCAATGGAGCAGTCAAAGTTGTATTAAGGCTCATATTTGTACACGGAAAGGGAAATTCGGACAACTATGCCACATGGACCAGGTACGCTCATCGACGCTTGAGGTCGAGCATTCTCGGCAACATATCCAAGGAGCACCGAACGTGGGTTCCCATCCGGCGCCGCGATACAGCCGTGTCGCCCGCAAAGCAGCAGCACTTGCTGCCGCCGCAACCCTTGCGTTCACCACGGCCGTTGCCCACGCCGACGAGATCGGTGCGACGGAATGGCCCCTGGATGGCGAGCACTTCAATGCCCAGCAAGTGTGGACTCACAGTCGCGGCACAGGCGTCACAGTCGCCGTCCTGGACACCGGCGTCGAAGCGACGCATCCCGATCTCGCCGGACAAATACTGCCCGGCACCGGGTTCGCTGGGATCGCCTCCGACACGGGACAATCTGATTTTTCCCGCGACTCACACGGCACCTCCATCGCCGCAATCATCGCCGGAACTGGACACGGCACAGCGAGTGGGAAAATGATCGGCCTTGCGCCCGGTTCGAAAATCCTCCCCGTTCGTGTGGCAATCGGCGACGGGGTCGAGCCGATATCGCTCGCCCAGGCAATCGTCTACTCCGTCGATCACCACGCCCGCATTATCAACATCTCGCAAGGCACCACCGTCCCCGATCCGCAGATCCGCGGCGCCATCACCTACGCACTCGCGCACGACACCGTCGTTGTCGCAGCCGCCGGCAACAGCGGACGTCAAGCAAACCTGCCGATCTATCCGGCCGCCTTTCCTGGGGTGATCAGCGTGACCGGCGTCGACAGAGGCGGCCAGCCGTGGTCCGGCAGCGAATCCGGCGGCACGACCACAGTCGCCGCGCCAGCTGTTGATATTTACTCCGCCGCGAACGATGGAAAGTACCTTACTGGTGACGGAACCAGTTACTCCGCGCCGTACGTGTCGGCGACGGCGGCGCTGATATGGTCGCAACGCCCGGAACTCAGCGCCGGGCAAGTCATTCGTCAACTCGTCAACACTGCCGACCCCCACGGTGCGCGTCCACACGACGACCATTACGGCTACGGAGTGGTCGACCCTCTCCGCGCGGTCACCTCACCACCCGCCGCAGCGACGAGTAACCCTCTTCTGCAGCCCACCGCGCCGCCCGCGTCAAGCGGATCGTCGTCATTGTCGGTCGCGGTTGTGATCGGCGTCGTGATCGTCGTGTGCGTGGCCGCCGCTACGATCGGCTACCGGTTTCGTCGACGTCGTCGCACCTCTAGTGCCCCCCACTCTGCCGAATCACGACAGGGGAACCACGCACGTCGACAACGCGACAGGTCCATACCCGCTGTCCGCGGGCGCCAACCATCCCGAGGAAAACGCTGAACCAACGCTGCTGAGCCGGTCACCGCACCACGAAACCCTCGACCAAACACCACAAGGACGATCGCAGTTGCGATGCACGGCCAAGCCCGCCAGCAACGTCAACCACAGGTCCTTGTCCAACACACATGCATCGTCAGGCGACGTTACCCAGGAGGGGACGCATCATGAGCCTCAAACAGCGGGTTCTGACTCTGCGTAAGTATTGGAAAATAACTCTCCCCTCGGCTCTCGTTGTGGTTGCTGGAATCGTTGCTGCTGTGGTCTTGCTGGACGCGACGTCCCCACCGAAACCGACCATCTACACGAACCTGTCGCGCCACGTCCGGGTATGCCTGGTGACCAGTGTGCGGAACACGGCGCGGGCCGACCAGCTGTGGCCCGCCGTCCAGGCAGCCACGGCGCACGCGGCCATCAATGCCCAGCGCATCAACGCCCCCGCCACGAGCGACAACGACCTTGGGTCCTACCTCAACAGTGCGATCGCGATGCACTGCGCCGTCATCGTCGCAGTCGGCGACGACCTGCGCGATCCCGCGATCGCCGCGGCAAAAACCCACTCTGAACAACACTTCCTGGTCACCACACCGTCCAACCCGCCCGCCAATGCCGAGGCGATTCCGGCCACAGCGCAGGAGCTGACCAATGCCGTGATCACGGCAGCGCATGCGCCACCACCAGCACCTCACTAGGAGACGACAGGCGCACCGCGACGCGCGAGGCACAATCGGGTCTTTACAAACCATGCCACGCAACGCAGTCTCGCACCCAACCGGCCCGTACCCTCGCCGAACTCGATAGCGAGAAAATCGCGGACCACGGCGGTCATTGGCCCACTGTGGTTGATCGACCCTAAACGAGGCAGCGGCGCGAACATCCTTCCGCTGCCACGGCCAGCCGAGGTCGCGCGGCGCGTACGGCCGCGGACGCGTTGCGTTGAGCATGGAATGCCCGTTCTAGGCACCGCCTGCGCTGGCGGAAACCCGTTGAAGGACGAGACAATATTGCGCTACACAATCAGGCTTCGGCATTCCGCCGGGATATTTCGGCGGCATAGCCGGAACGGGTGCTTCCGGCGACGTTGTTCCAGGCCGTCGCGGTCCCAGGGTACAGGTTGAACAAGTCGGACAGGACCGTAGCGGGAAGCTGAGCGGCCAGGTCGATCAGCGCGGTGTTGCGGCTCAGCCTTGCTTGGATGTGGTCTGCCCCGGGTTTCGTGGAGTCCGATTGCTGGATTTCATGCCACGACGGTTGCGTTCTCGAACTCTATCGGAGTGAGCCATCCCAGTTGGCTGTGACGGCGTTGGCGGTTGTGCCAGATCTCGAGGTACTCGAAGATCGCGTTGGCCAACTCGACCCTCCGTGCGCGACCAGAACGACTCCATCATCGCGTTGTCGTAACAGTCCCCGATGCTGCCCATCGACGGGCACCAGCCCGGAGTCCTTCGCGCGCTTGGTGAACGCCCACGATCCATATTGGACTCCCTGATCCGAATGGATGATCGTGCCAGACTGCGGAGCCGGTTGTCGATGGCCATGCCGAGCGCGTTCGTCACTAGGGCCGCGGTGGGCGAGGAATCGATAGACCAGCCCACCACGCGACGAGAGTAGACATCGAGCACGACCGCGCAGTAGACCTCGCCCTCGCGAGGAGTGCGGTGCTCAGCCACTTTCGGTTCGGTCCCGCTGCCGTGAAATCGCGCTTCACCAGATCCTTGGCGATCTCGTCGGGCTTGGTGTGCTTCCACCGCGGCCGCCCATGGCGCCAACCAGACGGGCGCGGCGCATCAGCATCTCCACCGCCCCGTGACCGACCAGGATCCCACGCCCCAGCCGCAGCTCGGCGTGCACACGGCGGGCACCGTAGCGACCCCGGGAGTTCTGGTGGATATCGGTGATCACATCGGTCAGCCAAGCGTGCCGGATCGATCGAGCTGATGGTGAGCGGGATCGCCAGGCGTAGAACCCCCGACTCTGACACCTCCAGCACCCGGCACGCGAGCTGGGCCGGCACCCACGCCAATGAGGGATCGGCAGCGGAGGGCGCGAAGGAAGTCGCCGCCGCGTCTGCCTTCTCCGCCCAGCGCCCCGATCCGCCCTGCCCCAGTGTGGTGTCGATATCCGCCCAGTTGCCATCAGCAGTGCGGTAATGCACCGGGCGCGAATACACCTTCGCCGTCTCGGTTCCATCCGGGTTGGCGAACACCGGCGTCGTCGCCGACCGCTTGCCCGTGATCTCCCGCCCGGGGCTCGGCGGTGCCGTGCGCTGCCGCGGTGGCGCCGTTGTCGCCGTACCGGTCTGCGCCACATTGGACAGATGCGGGTTCAAAGGTGCGTCTGCGTGCTCGCCTGCGGTGCGGCGCCGGCTGGCGTCACTTGGGCGGCACCGCCCTTCGTCGCCGCTGTGGCCGGGGCCGCGCTGTGCGGGGCCCCGGCCGCGGTACTGGAGCGCTGCTGCGGAGTCGGCTGAGTCGGCTGCGAGGACACACTCGCCCACGCCGGCTGCGCCATCCCCGACACCACCAGCGCGACCGCCGTCGGCACGGCCGTCACCCGCGTCCCCAGCCCGCGCCTCAGCCGCGAGTTCTCTCCCCGATCACGATTTGCCCAGCGTGCCGCAGCGACCATCGTGCAGTCCTCCGCTTACGGGCTCCTCCCCAGCGGAGTTGCACCAACAACGGATTTCACGCGAAACAAACGCACAACGTCAATTGTGACCACGATCACTGTAACGACGGAACGCTTCAAGGCCGATTAATGTGCGCTCTTCTCTCTGTTGATCTTGCTTCTGCAGCCATTCGGAGTACGACAATTGCGGACTTTCAGGCAAATCTGGACAATAATTTTTGGGCGATGGAATGATCACAGCCACCCGGCAGACTCCTTGCCACCACACGGATCCAGGCCGTAACGTGATGACAAAACTTGCGTTGCCGCGGACCCCGAAATGGGCCACATCGGTTCACCAACGAAACACACGAGGAAACATGCGGGCGATTTCTAGGTGGTCGTTTTCAGTGTTGCGACGACACTGGAAAATAACCATCCCAACGGGGATTGTCGTCGTAGCGGGCATCGCCCTCGCGATCGTGATGTGGGTGCTACCCGACAGTCCACCCCAGGCGGTCGTCTACACCAACGTGTCGGCCAACTTCAAGGCGTGCCTGCTGTCCACCACACGCGATGCCGACGACTCCGAGCACGTCTGGCCCGCGATCCAGGCGGCGGGCACCCGGGCCGCCATCAACGCCCAGCACATCACCGCACCCGCCGGCACCAGCGACCAACTCGTGCCCTACCTCAACAGCCTGATCTCACTGCACTGCGGACTGATCATCACCGCCGGCACCGACCTCACGCAACCCGCCCTTGACGTCGCGAAAACCCATCCGCAGCAACGATTCCTCATCCAACCACCCCACGACCCCCTGGCGAACGTCGACTCGATCCCCAGCCAACCCGACGCCCTCACCGCGCTCGTCGCCGCCGCGGCACCCACCACCCCCGCCCGATAGCGTCCGCCACCCGCCCTCGCCGCCCGAAGCTCCTGCGAAACAACCACCCACCCGAACAGACCACAAAGGACTACTGGTGAAACGCACCGCCATGTTGATCACGACCACCGTCGTTGCCGCACTGGTCGCGATCGTCGTCGACGCCGTCCCCTCCGACGCCGCCGGAGCCAGCTCCGCCTGGTGCACTTCGCAGCACAACGTGGCGATCGTCGGCACCTCCGCCGACACCGGGTACGGCACCACCGGCTACCCCTCCAACGCCCAGACCTACCAACCCACCACCTACGGCTGGACACTCCGCTTCGCCAACAGCCTCCACGCCCAATGGGGCACCACCATGGAAAACTACGCCCACAACGGCGCCCTCGCCTCCGACTACCTACCCGGCGGACGCTGGACCGCCACTACCAGCGCCACCACCGACATCACCGCGAAACAACCCGAACTCGTCATCATCGACCTCGGCGGCAACGAGTTCTACTCCCAAGTCCCACCCAACACCTTCGCCACCAACCTCACCAACGTCGTCAACAGTGTCAAAGCCGCCAGACCCGGCGCCACCATCCTGCTGTCCACCTACGCCCAACTGGCCTGGGCCCCCAACCCCGACGCCGCCACCGAAAACTACACCTGGAGCCAATACGCCACCCAGATCTACAACACCGCCGTCACCGACGGCGTCGCCATGATCGACATGCGCCAATACATCCCAGCCGCCGCCAGCACCAACCTGCCCAACCCCAGCCCCTGGAACTCCGACAATATCCACCTCAACGACGCCGGAAACCTCGCCGAATACGGCGGATTCTGGGGCTGGGCCTCCGCCATCGCCTCCATCTGCTAAACCGGCCTAGAATCGATCAAGAGATCGAACACACACCTGACTCCACCCATTAGCCCAGACACCGTGAACAAGTTCTTGATCGACAGGCCTCGGGCTCGAAGCCCGGAGCGGCAGTTGCACACTATTGCTCGCACCACGGTCAGCCCGGACAGGTTCCAATGCGTCAGCCCTTGCCACCGCGACGGCGTCCGTCAGCCATGGTCCTTCGTACCCCCACGGCACGGCCAAATCTACTCGCACGTCACCGACCAGACGATCGAGGACACGCTGAAGGCACTGCAGCAGCGCTGGGAGACGTATGGCACCTGGAGCCGTGCTGACACTTAGGAAAACCGAAAGTGTTCAGCACAGCGTGCTCCCAAAATGCTCCCCAAACACACCACCAGCCCGTCGGCAAAAATCACCGACAGGCCGTCTGACCAGCGTAAACAGATGGTGGGCGATACTGGGATCGAACCAGTGACCTGTATCGTGTCAACTATGCTCAACTGTGGGCGATCAGCTAATTCCCGCGGCTGAAATCAGATAATTTCGCAGTTCCTGGCTTGTGTGGGAGTTTAGGCGGCGTCCTCCTTCGGGGTGGTGTTGCGGCCTTTGGGTCGCTTGTTGGGCCGGCAGCTGGGGCCGTCCATGAAGACTTGGTGGCCGTCGCGAGCACGTCCCGACCAACCGCTAACCGAAGCTGCACTTTCGGATGTTCGTGCAGGTCAAGGCTGTGCACTGTGGAGAATGTGCCTCCTTGGCGCACCAGACGGTGTGCGCCTCGTCTGATGGGAGGCCTGTCATGGCTTGGGTAGACAAGATCGCGCAACACTCGTGGAGGGTGCGGCACCGGCGCGACGGCGGCAGCGTCGAGTCGATCTACGGATTCGACAACGCCGAAGCCGCGCAGGACATCGCCGGCGCGCTCGACAGCCATCGGCGCCGCACCAGCTGGCTGAACCTCTCCAACGACCGCACCACGGTGATCACCCTCGCCGACTGGGTGTGCAACTGGTGGCCAACGCTCGATCTGGACACCCGCACCCTGGAGAACTACCGCAGTTACCTGCGCTGCCACATCCTGCCCCGCTTCGGCACGCTCCCGATCCAGGCCATCACGCCCCTGGATATCCAGGCCTGGAGCACCCACGCCCTCGAAGGCTACGCCCCCGCCACCATCGGCGGCTGGAAAAACCTACTGTCCATGATCTTCACCGACGCCGTCGACGAAGGCCTCGTGGCCACCAACCCCGTCCGCAAACACCGCGGCCGCGGACGCCGCTCCCGCCACCTCCGGCCAGAACGGATCTGGGCCACCCCCGAACAAGTCCTCGCCGTCGCGGACCAGGCGGGCATGCTCGGCGGCCACATCGCCCGTCTGCTGATCATCACCGCGGCCTGGACCGGCTGCCGCTGGGGCGAACTCACCGGACTCCACCGCGACAACATCGACCTTCAGCATGGCGTCATCACCATCGACACCTGGGAAGGCGCACTGCACGAGTCCAACGGCAAGCGGTGGATCGGACCACCCAAGACCGCCTCTTCCGCCCGCCGCATCCACCTGCCCCCGTTCCTCACCGAACTGCTACGGCAGCACCTGGACACCCACCCCTACGAGTACGTGTTCACCACCGAGTCCGGCACCTGGCTGTGGCGTTCCACCTTCACCCGCCGCATCCTGCACCCCGCCGCCGACGGCAACCTGGGTGTCGCCAAGCCGGCAGTGCGCACCCACCCCAGCCTGCCCGGGGCTGACGTTTCACGGGCTGCGACACAGTCACAACACGTGGTTGATCACTGACGACATCCCCGAGATCGCCCGCGCCCGCCGCCTCGGACACCACGCCGACAACCGGATCGCCGAAACCTACAGCCACGTCTCCGGCGAGATCCACCAGCGGCTCCTCGCCAGCCTTGAACACCGCTGGCACACGGCCCCACACCAGTGCTGGCACCGAACAGCAGACAGACCCATTCACGCCCGAACGCAGTGAGCGGCCGACACCGCCCGCTCGCTGTGACGGCGGCAGCCCGGCCGGTGGCAATACCTCCACAATGGACACAACTCAGGAACCCGTGCACACCGTCTGTGTCGGCGACGACCGTGATCACGATCGCGCCGTCGCCCTTGTCCCCGCCGTCACGCCCGGTCGTATTCCGGCGCGGCGCGCGACAGACCGGCACCCGTCACACCGGACGAGGACACCGTTGATCGGAAAACGAGACCACGCATCGAAACACAGCATTGTCAACACAAAAATGGCGCTAACCGAGGCCGAGTGGCACGATTGCATACCGGCCCCGATCGGGTCGCCTAACGCTCACGGGAAAACGCTCGATCATCGAAGCATAAACGTTCTGCCGACGGCCAGTTAGCATACCGAACTCACGACAATATAACACGACGAAAGGAAAACAACATCGACAATTGATCGGAAACGCCGATACTGGCGAGTACCGCGAGGGACGGCTCGATACCACCATAAATCAAGGTCGGCCCCCGCGATAACGCGCACCCATTCACGGACACAAGACGCATTCATGCGTCAACCATCAGCAATGATCGGGCGTTGTGACCCCCATGGGGTTCACAGATAGGGACAACCCCGCGTCACCGCATCAACGCCGCGCATATCCGGAGCGGTGTGCTCCAGCTCTACTCCAGCAGGGACACGCATCCCACGCCCGGAAACGATCACGCTCGCTCAACCCCGAAAGATCAAAAACCCTCTGACCAGCGCTAACGCGCGACCAGAGGGATATGATCAACTTGTGGAGCTAAGGGGACTCGAACCCCTGACCCCCTCACTGCCAGTGAGGTGCGCTACCAGCTGCGCCATAGCCCCGCGAGCGGAGTGAACTCCGCGTCGTGTCTGTGGATACGGTACATGAACCTCGGCCGCCCCCTGCGCGGGGGTCCCACCAGCAAGGGGAGCCCCCGCGCACGGAGCGTGTCGAGAGTGCGCCGTGAGTCAGGGCTGCGCTACCAGTTTCGTGAGCCAGTCCGGCTGGGTCCAGTCGATCTGGGTGCCGTTGTGCAGGATCGTCGGCGTGCCCTGGAACGAAGGGTCGGCCGAGATCTTCGCCAGGGCATCGTTCAGCGGCTGGTTGTACGTCCCCGCGTTGACGCACGAAGCGAACTCCGGCGCGGTGATGCCCAGGTCCTGGCCCAGTTTGATCAGCTGCGCGTTGTCGTAACCGCGCTGCCCTTCCTCTGGCTGCTTCGCGAACAGGCTGTCGTGGAACGGGGTGAACTTGCCCTGGTCGGCGGCGCACAGCGCGGCGTTCTCCGACGCCAGCGAGTAGCCCGGCGGGTCGGATCGACTGTTCAGCAACGGGATCATGTGATAACTCACCTGCAGGTTCCCGGCCTGGATCTGCTGCTCGATCTGCGCCCCGGACGACTTCTGCAACTGCCCGCAATACGGGCACAGGAAGTCCGCGTAGATATCGATCTTCACCTTGGCGTCCGCCTTGCCGGAGACCACCACGGCACCCTGCCGCTCACCCTGGGTGTCCAACGACGCGTTCGTCGCCACGGGCGGGATCGCCTGGCCCTCGGTCTGGTTCTTCGACGAGTTGGTCCAGATGACCCCGCCGATCACCAGCACAGCCAGCACGACGACGGCGATGACCACGACGATCGTCCGCCGGTTGCCCGCGGACCCTCGTGCCTGCGCGACCGCCCGCGCACCCGCAGCCGTCTGCTGCCGGCGTTTGCGTTCGGACCGCTCCGCTCCACCCACTTGTCTCAAGCCCTTTCTACTTCGCGCACGGCCGGTTCCGCCTCCCGCGGGCGCAGCCACCCGTCGACCGACAGCCGCGTCCGCGACCGCACGATCAGCCAGCCGGCCAGCACGAGGAAGCCCACATCACGAGCGATTTCCTGTGGATACTGGGTCTGCCCGGCCGCGACCTGACCGCCGCCGCCGAAGCAGCCGCAGTCGATCGTGAGGCCGCGCGCCCAGGACTGCGCGACACCGGCGATGAACAGCACCAGCACGACCGCCGACACGACCGCCGCCCACCTGGTCAGCAGCCCCGCCACCAGCAGCACCCCCAGCGCCAGCTCCAGCAGCGGCAACGCGGTGGCGACCGGATGCACCACGGCGTCGGGCATGAGCTGGTAGGCCTTCACCGCGAGGTAGGTCTGCCCGGGATCGGCGAGTTTGATCGACCCCGAAGTGAGCCATACCGCGGCCAGGCCGAGCCGTACGAAAGTCCCGACGACGTCGAGCACGGCTTGGGAAGGTCGCACCACCCCCTTAGGCTATCGGCGCGTCCTGAGAAACCTGTGAGGTCCTGCCCGCCCGGCAGGAAGGAGTAGTTCGTGCCGCTCGTTCGAGTGATGGCCGTCCTGCTCCTGCTGTGTGCGCTCACGGCCTGTTCCTCCTCGGACTCGGACACGGTGCGTGGCGCGGCCGACGGTGGGCGGCTGACCATCGGCATCCGCTTCGACCAGCCTGGCCTGGCCGAACACACCCTCGACGGCCGGTTCGTCGGGTTCGACGTGGACGTCGCCGAGTACGTCGCGGGCCAACTGGGCGTGCACCCCTCCGGCATCACGTGGCGCGAGACCACCTCGGCGACCCGGGAGACGGACCTCACGTCGGGCAACGTCGACCTGGTGGTCGCGACCTACTCCATCACCGACAAGCGCAAGCAGCTCATCTCCTTCGCCGGCCCCTATTTCGAAACCGGCCAGGACCTGCTCGTCCGGCACTCCGACAACGCGATCACCGGCCCGGAGGCGCTCAACGGCCGCCGCCTCTGCTCGGTCACCGGTTCGACACCCGCCCAGGAGGTCAAGACCCGCTTCGCGCAGGCCGTGCAACTGGTCGAGTATCCGCGCTACCCGGACTGTGTGACGGCTCTGCTCGCCGGCCAGGTCGACGCGGTGACCACCGACGGCGTCATCCTCGCCGGCTACGTCATGCAGAATCCCGAGCTGCTCAAGGTGGTCGGGAAACCGTTCTCCACCGAGCGCTACGGCATCGGCCTGCGCAAGGGCGACCCCGAGGGGCAGCACGCGATCGACGACGCCATCCAGCAGATGGTCACGAGCGGCCGATGGCTGGATTCGCTGCGTGCCAACATCGGCCCGTCCGGTTACCCGCTGCCCGCGCCGCCCACCGTGACCGAACGATGACCCTGCCCGTCTCGGCAGTACTGGGCGAGCTGACCACCGCACTGGACGCGCACGGCACCGCGGTGCTCGTCGCGCCGCCGGGCACCGGCAAGACGACCCTGGTCCCGCTCGCCCTGGCCGAGCACACCGGCGGGCGCATCGTGGTCGCCGAGCCCCGGCGGCTGGCGGCACGCGCGGCGGCGAGCCGGATGGCGTCGCTGCTCGGGGAGGAAGTCGGGCAGACGGTCGGCTATTCCGTGCGGGGCGATCGAAAAGTGTCCGCGCGCACGAGGATCGAGGTGGTCACGTCCGGGCTCCTCGTGCGGCGCGTCCAAGGTGATCCAGAACTGTCCGATGTGGACACTGTATTGCTGGACGAGTGCCACGAACGCCATCTCGACGCGGATCTCTTGCTCGCGCTACTGCTCGACGTGCGGGGCGGGCTGCGCGAGGACCTGAAGTTGTTGGCCACGTCGGCCACCGTCGCCTCCGGGAGGCTCGCGACGTTGCTAGGCGGGGCCCCGGTGATCACCGCGCACGCCCGGACTTTCCCCGTCGAGCTCAGCTATCTGCCGCCCGCGCGGAACGAGCGCGTGGAAGCGTCGGTGGCCAGGGCGATCCGCACCGCATTGTCCGAAGTAGACGGTGACGTCCTCGCGTTCCTCCCCGGCGCCGGGGAGATTTCGCGAACCAGCTCACTCCTGTCCGATGTGGACGCTGATGTCCTTCCGCTACACGGCAGGCTCACCGCGGCTCGGCAGGACGCGGCACTCAGATCCGGCCCACGCCGCCGGATCGTGCTGGCCACGGCGGTCGCCGAGTCGAGCCTCACCGTGCCCGGGGTGCGCGCCGTGGTCGACTCCGGCCTGGCCCGGGTGCCGCGCGTGGACCATCGCCGCGGCCTGCCCGGGCTCGCGACCGTGCGGGTTTCCGCGGCCGTCGCGGACCAGCGAGCCGGGCGCGCCGGGCGAGAGGCGCCGGGCCACGTGTACCGCTGCTGGGCGCAATACGAACAGGCCGGCCTGCCCGCCTATCCCGAACCCGCAATCCGGACCGCCGACCTGACCCGGCTGGCCCTCGAACTCGCCTGCTGGTCAACGCCCGACGGCGCCGGGCTGTCGTGGTGGGACCCGCCGCCGGAAGGCCCGCTCAACGCCGGCCAGGAACTCCTCCGCACGCTGGGCGCGCTCGAACGCGGCGAGGTCACCGCACGCGGCCGGAAGATGGCCACGCTCGGCCTGCACCCCCGGCTCGCGCGGGCGCTCCTCGACGGTGCCGCGCAGGTCGGACCCCGCTCCGCGGCGGAGGTCGTGGCGCTGCTGGACACGGGCGGGACGCTCACCGACGTCGAGGCCGAACTGCGCCGGATCGCCACGGATCAGCGCTGGCGCACGGAAGTCCGGCGGCTCGCCCGTCTCGTGCCCGGCGCGCCGGAGGCGCCCGACCCGGCACTGGTCGTCGCGCTGGCCCATCCGGAACGGCTCGCACGCCGCCGGGACAAGCATTCGCCGGTGTACCTGATGGCCGGTGGCACGGCGGCGGAACTGCCCAGCGGCAGCGGGCTCGGCGACGTCGAATGGCTCGCGATCGCCGAAGCGACGCGCGATCCCGGGCGGGCGCACGGAATCATCCGGCTCGCCGCTCGCGCGGACGCCGAGCTCGCCCTGCGGGCAGCGCCGAATCTGGTGTCCGAAGTGGACGAAGTGCGATGGGACGGCGATGTGGTCGCGCGCTCCGTGCGACGGCTGGGCGCGATCGTGCTGGCCGAGCGTCCGCTGGCCGACCCCGACCCGGAACTGGTGCGGGTGGCGCTACGAGATGGCCTGCGCAAGGAAGGTCTGAACCTTCTGTCCTGGCCGGACGGTGCTCGGAACCTGAGGCAGCGCTTGGCTTTCCTGCACCGCGTGCACGGCGAGCCATGGCCGGACATGTCCGACGACGCGCTGCTCGCCGGCGCCGTGGACTGGCTGGGCACGGCCCGCCGCCGCGCCGATCTCGCCCGGATCGACACGGCGCGGGCCTTGCGTGGCCTGCTTCCGTGGCCCGAGGCCGCCCGCCTCGACGAGCTGGCGCCCGAACGGATCGAGGTGCCGTCGGGCTCGCGCATCCGGGTCGACTACGCGACCGGCGAACCGGTACTCGCCGTGAAGCTGCAGGAAACGTTCGGCTGGCTGGAAACCCCGCGCGTGTCCGGCGTGCCGGTAGTGCTGCACCTGCTCTCCCCCGCCGGTCGGCCGGCCGCGGTGACGAGTGACCTGAAATCCTTCTGGCACAACGGTTATCCAGCCGTCCGCGCGGAACTCCGCGGCCGCTATCCCAAACATCCCTGGCCGGAGGACCCGCTCACCGCCACCGCGACACGGCGGATCAAGCGGTCGTGAGGTCGATCAGCTGAAGCGCCTGCGGCCACGACAGCGAGAAAGCCTCGGCGTTGACCGGGTTCCCGTGTCGCTGGCTGCTGCTGAAGCCGTGCTCGGCGTGCGGGAACAGCTGCACGAAAGTCGCGCCGCTCGCGCGCGACTCGAGCGCGTCCCGCAGCCGGCGGAAGCTCTCGACCGGCACCAGGTCGTCCGACCCCGGGTAGATCAGCAGCGCCGGTGCCTCGATCTGCGCGGTATGTGTCACGGCGTCGACGGTGTGGTTCGGCGCGGGGGTACCCGGCACGGTCGGGTGGTAGGCGATGACGTTCGCGACCCGCTTGTCCTGTCCGGCCAGGATCAGCGCGAACCGGCCGCCGAGGCACCAGCCGATGACGCCGGCCTTGGTGCAGCCGAGTTCGCCGAACAGGTGGTCCAGCAAGGTGCGCTGCTCGGTCAGGCAGGTGTCGTCGTCGAGCTTGGCCATCCGCTCGAACAGCTCGGCGAGGTTGGTGTCGTCGCTGCTCACGCCATGCCAAGGGTCCCAGGCCAGCGCCGTCACCCCGCGGGCGGCCAGTTCGTCGGCCCACTCCCGGATCTGCGCTCCGATACCGGTGATCATCGGCACCAGGAGCATGCCCCGGGTGGAGCCGCCCACCGGGCGGGCGAGGTAGGCGTTCAGGCCGTTCACGCTGGTGAAGGAGGTCTCCGTCGCAATTGTCATGCTGGGAACCGTAGCGAGATGAGATGATCGGCCGATGAATGACCGCACTCTCGCCGCGCAGCTCGGCAGCCTGCCCGAGGGCATCGCGGCGCTTCCGGAGGAGGACCAGCAGGACCTCTCGGACGCGTTGCACGAGGCGAGACGACGGCAGGCGCGTGCACTCGCGAAGGCGGGAAACGAGGCGCTGCGGTTCATCCCCGCGCTGCTGCGGCCGGCGGTCCGCCGCGCGATGGGGCTCTGGATGACCTCGGACGCGGAGATCCGCAAGCTCGCCCGGACGCTCGGCGTGGCCCCGGAACGGTTCGGCTACCTGCGCGAAGTGCCGCCCGAGGAGCTTCGGCGGCTGCGCGCACAAGTGACCAGCGCGCTCTACGACGCGCACCTGGATGTGCTGGAACGAATGGCCGGCGCGAGCCGCCTGCTGCCGAACTCGCTGCTGGCGCGGATCGCCGAGCGGGTGTTCGGGCCGCTGCTGTCGGCCCGGATAGCGGGTCTGGTCGACGTGACACACGGGGTCGACATCGCCAAACGGCTCTCGCCGGGGTTTCTCGCCGATGTGGCGGCAGAACTGGATCCGCGGCGCGCGGCCGGGATCATCGCCGGTCTCCCGGCGCCGGTGGTGACGAAGGTGGCGGCGGAGCTTGCCCGCCGCGAGGACTGGATCACCATCGCCCGGTTCGTCGACATGCTGCCGCGGCGCACGATCATGGCGAGCGTCGAAGTCATTCCGCCGGATGCGCTGGCCCGGGTCGCCGAATTGCTCGACGACCCGGCGCGCGTGCACTACGTGCTCCCGGCCGACCGGATCGACGACGATCTGGCGGGCTGAGGCACCGGAACCGCTACGCGGCGATCAGATAAATCCCATATCCGACAATGGCAACGCAGACGGCGAAGCAGATCACCGCCGTGGTGAGACCGGCGGCGCCGCTGGTACCCCCCTCGCGCGCGGTCACGCGAGCGGCGAGCCCGCGCACCCCGAAGGCGAACACGCCCGTGATGATGACGACCGCGACGATGGCGATCAGGAAGACGCTGCCCAGGGCAGCCCAGTCGATGTTCATCGCGCTCCTCAGGCGGCCGCGGCGGCCGGCGCGGCCGGCGCGGTGTCGTTGACATTGCTGGCGGTCACGGGGTTACGCCGCGACAACAGGTAGACCGCCACCGCGATGGCCACCCCGACCACGCCCACCAGGATCGTGCCGACGCTGCCCGTGCTCGCGGCCTCCGAGGCAACGGCACCGACGATGGCCGCCGCGGGCAGCGTGAACAGCCACGCCAGCACCATCCGGCCCGCGACGCCCCACCGCACCTCGTCGAGCTTGCGACCGACACCCGAGCCGATGATTCCGCCCGAGCACACGTGCGTAGTGGACAGCGCGAACCCGAGGTGGGACGACGCGAGGATCGTCACCGCGGCACTGGTCTCCGCGGCAAACCCTTGCGGGGTCTCGATTTCGGTGATCTTCTTGCCCATGGTCTGGATGATCCGCCAGCCTCCGAGGTACGTGCCGGCCGCGATCGCCACCCCCGAAACGATGATGACCCAGAGCGGCGGCGTGGAGCCGGCCGCGAGCGATCCGGACGCGATCAGCGTCAGCGTGATGACGCCCATCGTCTTCTGCCCGTCACTGGTGCCGTGGGCGAGGGAGACCAGCGACGCCGAAAGTGCTTGCGCTGTCTTGAAAGACTTGGACACCGTGTCCTGCCGCGCGGAGGCGGTGATCCGGTAGACGAGGAAAGTGCCGGCCACCGCGACGATCCCGGCCACGATCGGCGACGCGACGGCGGGGATCAGGATCTTCGACACGATGGTGCTGAAGTGCACGGCGTCGGCACCGACGCCGACCCACGTCGCGCCGATCAGGCCACCGAACAAGGCATGCGAAGAGCTCGACGGCAAGCCGAGCAACCAGGTGAGGAGATTCCAGACGATCGCGCCGACCAACCCGGCGAAGACGATCGCCGGCGTCACTTTGGTGTCGTCGACGATGCCGCCGGAGATCGTCTTGGCGACCTCGATGGACAGGAATGCGCCGACCAGGTTCAGGACGGCGGAGATCGCGACCGCGATTCTCGGCTTGAGCGCGCCAGTTGCGATTGATGTCGCCATGGCGTTTGCTGTGTCATGGAAGCCGTTGGTGAAGTCGAAGGCTAATGCCGCGACCACCACGACAATGACAATGAGTGAGGGATCCACGGGCGCCGAGGCTACCGAGGGAGCTACTCACATAGACGGTCTGTAGCTGAACATCGAGTGAACGCCGCGCTGCCAAACACCCCAGGTCAGGTGTACTCCTGGGCGATATGCGAAGTGTGTCACGGATGGGGCATTCAGTACATGTAAATCCGCCCGTGCACCCATCCGGACTACCCCCACATCATCTCTATGGAGTGCACGTGCACCACCCGCTGTAGCCGCCCAGATCGATTCCTCGACCGACATCCCCATCTGCAGGACGGCGGTCGCGACGCAGAAGGCCATCGAAGTCGTGTAGGAGCTGCCGGGATTGGCGTTGGTGGCCAGTGCGACGACGGCGCCCGCGTCCAGCAACCGCCGGGCGGGCGCGAGTGGCTGGCGGGTGGACAGATCACACGCCGGCAACAGGGTCGCCACGGTGTCCGACGACGCGAGGGCGTCTACGTCCGCGTCCGTCAGATAGGTGCAGTGGTCGACGCTGGCCGCGCCGTGGCGGACCGCGAGCTGAACTCCGGGGCCGGGACCGAGCTGGTTGCCGTGCACGCGGAGACCGAGCCCGCGTTCGGCGCCCGCCCGCAACACCCGCCCGGACTGGGCCTCGTCGAACGCGCCCCGCTCACAGAAGACGTCCACCCAGCCGACCAGATCCGTTACAGCGTCGAGCATCTCGCCGGACACATCGTCCACATAGGACTCCGCGTCGATGCCCGGCGGGACTAGGTGGGCGCCGAGGAACGTGACCTCGTCGACCACCTCGGCGGCGATCCGCGCGGATCGCGTTTCGTCCACAACGGACAGTCCGTAGCCGGTCTTCGTCTCCAGGCAGGTCGTGCCCTGACGCAACGCTTCGTCGACGTGTTTTCGCAGGTTGGCGGCCAGCTGCTCATCGGACGCGGCACGGGTGGCCGTCACCGTGGTGACGATTCCGCCCGCGGTGTAAGGCTTTCCCGCCATCCGCGCTTCGAACTCGGCCGTCCGGTCCCCGGCGAAGACCAGGTGCGTGTGGCTGTCCACCCAGCCCGGCAGCGCGGCCCTGCCCTCGACGTCGACGCGCTCGTCGGCCGCGGGCGCGGCGCCGGCCGGGCCGACCCACGCGATGCGCTCACCGTCGAGCACGACCGCAGCGTCGCGCAGCCGGCCGGTCTCCGGATCGTTCGTGGTCAGCTCGCCGATATTGTCGATCAGGATCGCCACAGCGCCTCGATCTCCTTTGCCAGCAACGTTTCCGGTCGCTCGATGAGCTGGTGCGCCCGGTCGCGGACCACCCGGCGCCCGGCGACGAACACGTCGGTCACGTCGGCCGCCGACGCGGCGAGCACGACGGCCGCCGGCTCGATCCCGGCCGTCCGCACCGATCCGAGGTCCACCACGACGAGGTCGGCGGGCGCGCCCGCGACCAGACCTGGCCCCGTCGCCGCGGCGACCAGCTCGTCCGTCGTGAACCGGCCGCGCCTTTCCGACCCGAGCCGCTCGTTCATCTCCAGTGCCTTGGCTTCCTCGAACGGATCGATGACGGCATGACTGTCGCTGCCGAGGCACAGCGGCACGCCCGCGTCGGCCAGCGCCCGGGCGGGACCGATGCCATCTCCGAGATCCCGTTCCGTGGTGGGGCAAATGCACACCCGCGTGCCTGTCTCGGCCAGCGTGCGGATGTCGTCCTCGGTCAGATGCGTGGCGTGGACGGCGACGGTGTCCGGCCCGAGCACGCCCGCGTCGGCGAGCACCCGCGTCGGGGTCCGGCCGTGGTAGGCGAGGCAGTCCTCGTTCTCCGCTCGCTGTTCGGACAGGTGGACGTGCAGCGGCCGCCCGCTGACGAGCGGCAGCTGATCGTCCGGAACGGCACGGACCGAATGCACGGCGGCGCCGACCCGGGCCTGCGCGGGGGGCTTGAAGGCCTCGACCCGTTGCGCCCATGCGTCGACGTCGGCGTCCCCGAACCGCTGCTGCCGTTCGTCGAGCGGGCGACCGAAACCGCCTGCCAGGTAGCAGGTATCGAGCAGGGTGAGCCGGATACCCGCATCCGCCGCGGCTTCTGCCAGCGCGTAGCCCATCGCGTTCGGATCGTCGTACGGGCGCCCGCCGGGCGCGTGATGCAGGTAGTGGAATTCGCTCACGCTCGTGTACCCGGCGAGCGTCATCTCGGCGAACACCCCGCGCGCGAGGCGGTAGTAGGAGTCGGGATCGAGCCGTCCGGCGAGCGTGTACATCCGCTCGCGCCAGGTCCAGAACGTGCCACGGTCGTGGTGGGTCCGACCCCGCAGGGCGCGGTGGAAGGCGTGCGAATGCTCGTTGGCGAAACCGGGCAGCACCAGTCCACTCAGGACTGTTCCGGTGCGCGGCTGACCTGGTATAAGCGCTTTCAGTACGCCGTCCTCGACGTCGATCCGCACGTCACTCGCCACCCCACCGGGCAGCCAGGCATGGGCACACCAGTAGGTGGTCATGTCGACAGGTGCCTCAGCACGTCGGCGAGCGCCCGCGCGCCGCGCGCCACGTCTTCGTCCTCGGCGAACTCCTCGGGCGCATGGCTGATCCCTGTCGGGTTCCGCACGTACAGCATCCCGGTCCGGGCATACGGGGCCAGGATCGCGGCGTCGTGCCCGGCACCGGTCGGCAATTCCGGTGCACCACCAAGGAAATTCGTCAGCTCGTCCCGCAGGTTCGCGTCGAACGCGACCGACCCGCCGTAGGACTCCTCGGCGAGTTTGACGACGCAGCCTTCCGCGGCCGCGGCCTCGCTCGCCACGTGGGCGATCTCGTCGACCAGCGGGCGCACCTGATCGTCACCGCTCGCCCGCGCGTCGAGCCACACGTCCACAGTGGACGCGATGACATTCGTCCCGCCGGGCTTGGGCACGAGACGGCCGACGGTCGCCCGCGCGCCCTCGACCCGCGACGCGATCCGGTGCGCGGCCGCGACCACTTCCGCGGCCGGGATCATCGGGTCGTGCCGGTCGCTCATCAGCGTCGCACCGGCATGATTTCCCTGGCCGGTGAAGGAGAATCGCCACCGCCCGTGGGCGATGACCGTGCTGCCGACGGCCACCGGCGCACCCAGGTCGATCAGCCCCCGGCCCTGCTCGACGTGCAGCTCCAGGAAGGTACCAATGCGGGAAAGCGCTTCCTCGTCGCGGCCGAACCGAACCGGGTCGAAGCCCGCCCGAACCGCGGCCTCGGCCAGGGTGCCGCCGTCCGGATCCCGCAACGCCCGCGCGCGATCGGCGTCGATCGAGCCGGTGAGCAGCCGTGAGCCGAGGCACGGTACCCCGAAGCGACCACCCTCCTCCTCGGCAAACACCAGTACTGCCAACGGTTTTCCCGGCCTGAAGCCCTCCTTCTGGAGGGTCTCGACGGCGTCGAGCGCGCTGACCACCCCGAGCGGACCGTCGAACGCGCCACCGCCCGGCACCGAGTCGAGATGGCTCCCCGTCACGAGCGCGTCCGGGCCCGGCGCGCCCCACCAGGCCCACAGGTTGCCGTTGCGATCGGTCTCGACGTCGAGCCCGAGCCGCCCGGCGCGCTCCGTGAACCACGTCCGCAGCTCACCCTCCGCGCGATCGAACAGATGCCGCGAATAGCCGCCGCGGGCCCGATCCCGTCCGACACCAGCGATCTCCGCGAGGAGTTCGACCGCGCTCACGGCTTCTCCCGCATCGGCACCCGCACCCCGAGCTCGTCCGCGACCTCGACCGCGCGTTCGTAGCCCGCGTCGACGTGCCGGATCACGCCCATGCCCGGGTCGTTCGTCAGCACCCGCTCGATCTTCCGCCCCGCCAGCGACGTCCCGTCCGCGACGCACACCTGCCCGGCATGAATGGACCGCCCCATCCCGACGCCGCCGCCATGGTGGATCGACACCCAGCTCGCCCCGGACGCGGTGTTGACCAGCGCGTTCAGCAACGGCCAGTCGGCGATCGCGTCCGAGCCGTCGGCCATCGCCTCGGTCTCGCGGTAAGGCGAAGCGACGCTGCCCGAGTCGAGGTGATCGCGCCCGATCACCACCGGCGCCTTCAGCTCGCCGCTGGCGACCATCTCGTTGAAGCGGACCCCGGCCAGGTGCCGCTCGCCGTAGCCGAGCCAGCAGATACGTGCCGGAAGCCCTTGGTAGGCAACGCGTTCCCCGGCCAGCCGGATCCACCGCGCGAGCGATTCGTTGTCCGGGAACAACTCGAGCATGGCGCGGTCGGTCGCCGCGATGTCCGCCGGATCGCCCGACAGCGCGGCCCACCGGAACGGGCCCTTGCCCTCACAGAACAGCGGCCGGATGTAGGCCGGCACGAACCCCGGGAAGTCGAACGCTCGCTCGCAGCCACCGAGCTTTGCCTCGCCACGCAACGAGTTCCCGTAGTCGAACACCTCGGCGCCCGCGTCGAGGAAGCCGACCATCGCGCCGACGTGCTCGGCCATCGAAGCACGCGCGCGGTCGGTGAACTCGTCCGGATTCTTCGCCGCGTAGTCGTGCCAGTCCTCGACACTCACCCCGATCGGCAGGTACGCGAGCGGGTCGTGCGCGGAGGTCTGGTCGGTGACGATGTCGACCTCGACCCCGCGGCGCAACAGCTCGGGCAGCACCTCCGCGGCGTTGCCGATCACCCCGACCGAAAGCGCTTTCCGATCCCGCTTCGCCGCCGTCACCCGCCGTACCGCATCGTCCACATCGGACGCCAGCTCGTCCAGATACCTTGTCTCCAAGCGGCGGCGCGCGCGGTCCGGGTCGCATTCGACGACCAGCACCGCCCCGCCGTTCATCGTGACGGCAAGGGGTTGCGCGCCGCCCATCCCGCCCAGCCCGGCCGTCAGCGTGAGCGTGCCCGCGAGCGAGCCGCCGAACCGTTTAGCGGCGACCGCGGCGAAGGTCTCGTAGGTGCCCTGCAGGATCCCTTGCGTGCCAATGTAGATCCACGATCCCGCGGTCATCTGCCCGTACATCGTGAGCCCGAGCTGTTCGAGCCGGCGGAACTCCGGCCAGTTCGCCCAGTCCCCCACCAGGTTGGAGTTCGCGAGCAGCACCCGCGGCGCCCACTCGTGCGTCCGGAACACCCCGACCGGCTTGCCCGACTGGACGAGCAGCGTCTCGTCATCGTCCAAAGTGGTCAGACAGCGGGTGATCGCCTCGAAACTTTCCCAGTTGCGGGCCGCTTTGCCGGTACCGCCGTAGACGACCAGGTCTTCCGGCCGCTCGGCGACCTCCGGATCGAGGTTGTTGTGGAACATCCGCAGTGCGGCCTCGGTCTGCCAGCTCTTGGCGGTGCGGACGGATCCGCGGGCAGCTCGCACGATCATGCTTCCTCCAATGCCTCGAGAACGGCTCCGGACCTGACAAGTTCTTCCACCGCGGCGATGTCCGGCGCCAGATGCCGGTCCGGTCCCGGCCCGTCG
Source organism: Amycolatopsis sp. GM8 (assembly GCF_021653975.1). Taxonomy (GTDB): domain Bacteria; phylum Actinomycetota; class Actinomycetes; order Mycobacteriales; family Pseudonocardiaceae; genus Amycolatopsis_E. The sequence goes on from NZ_JAJKFK010000007.1 coordinate 477,862, forward strand.
ACGCGCGTGCGCACGATCTCCCGCACCGCCGCGGTCACCGGCGCCGGCCGCAACGGGGCGCGCAGGTCCAGCGCCCGCGCCGAGGTCAGCAACTCGACGGCGAGGACGGTGGTCAGACCGTCGACCGCGCGCCGCAGCTTCCGCGCGGCCGACCAGCCCATCGAGACGTGATCCTCCTGCATGGCACTGCTGGGAATCGAGTCGACCGACGCCGGAACGGCCAGCCGCTTCAGCTCGCTGACGATCGCGGCCTGCGTGTACTGCGCGATCATGTAACCGGAGTCGACGCCGGGATCGTGCGCCAGGAACGCGGGAAGTCCTTGGGAGCGCGTGATGTCGAGCATCCGGTCGGTACGACGCTCGGCGATGCTCGCGACGTCGGCGACCGGGATCGCCAGAAAGTCCAGCACGTAGGCGATGGGCGCACCGTGGAAGTTGCCGTTGGACTCGACCCGCCCGTCCGCCAGCACGACCGGGTTGTCGATGGCGGAGGCGAGCTCCCGGTCGGCGACGAGTTCGCCGTGGCTCACGGTGTCGCGCGCCGCACCGTGCACCTGCGGGGCGCAGCGCAGCGAATACGCGTCCTGGACACGGGTGTCGTCCGGTCCGCGGTGGCTCGCGACGATCTCGGAATCCCGGAGCGCGGCGAACATCCGCCGGGCTGAAAGCGCTTGCCCGGGATGCGGCCGCAGTGCCTGCAGATCGGCGGCGAACGCACGATCAGTGCCCAGCAAGGCTTCCACGCTCATCGCGCCGGTGAGATCGGCGGTGTCGAGCAGCCGGTGCAGGTCCGCCAGCGCGAGCACCAGCATGCCGAGCATGCCGTCGGTGCCGTTGGTCAGCGCGAGACCTTCCTTCTCCGCGAGCGTCACGAGGTGAAGATCGGCTTCACGCAAGGCTTCCGCGGCCGGCTTGCGCCGTCCGCCGTGCTCGACTTCGCCCTCCCCCATCAACGCGAGCGCGACCGCGGCGAGTGGCGCCAGATCCCCGGAGCAGCCGAGTGATCCATACTCGTGCACCACCGGCACGATGCCCGCGTTGAGCAGTCCGGCCAGTGCGACCGCGGTTTCCGGGCGGACGCCGGTAAGTCCGGTGGCGAGCGTGCTCAGGCGCAGGAACATCAGCGCACGCACGACTTCCGGCTCCACCGCCGGCCCCGCGCCGGCCGCGTGCGACCGGATCAGCGAACGCTGCAACGCGGTCCGGCGATCGGCCGGGATGTGCCGGATGGCCAGCGCACCGAACCCCGTCGAAACCCCGTAAGTCGGCTCGGTCGCTTGCGCCAGCGCGTCGATATGCCGCCGCGTCTCGGTCAGGTTCTTGAGCACGGCGTCCGCCAGCTCGACCCGGGCCTCACCGCGCGCGACCTCGACCACCTGCTCGCGGCTCACCGGCCCCGCGTCCACCCGCACACTGCGTTCCATCCGCCCATTCCACCCGCTGGGGCCGCCGAGCACACTTGACGACAGCCTGGTTGTGTCTGGTATCCCAGACAGATGACGGATGTGCCTGCTCTGCGGCGTGGCCTGGCGGTGCTGGGCGCGCTCGCGAGGCGGGCCGGACCGGCGTCGGCCGCCGCGATCGCGCGTGACCTGGACCTGCCGCGGTCGACGACGTATCACCTGCTGGCCGAGCTCGAAGCCGCCGGTTTCGTGGTGCATCTGCCCGCGGAGCGGCGATACGGGTTGGGGATCGCGGCGTTCGAGCTGGGTTCGGCGTACCTGCGCCACGATCCGCTGGAACGGCTCGCGGATCCGTTGCTGCGCAAGCTCGTCGACGAAGCCGGGCACACCGCGCAACTCGGTGTGCTGCACGGGAACGAGCTGGTTTATCTGCTCAAGCAAAATCCGGCGCGGCCGGCGACCTTGGTGACGGATGTGGGTGTGCGGATTCCCGCGCACCTGCCCGCGTCGGGCCGCGCGATGCTCGCGCACCTGCCGGCCGCGCATGTGCGGGCGCTGTTCCCGAACGCGGCCGCGTTCGTCCGCCGCACGGACCGTGGACCGCGCAGTCTCGCCGAGCTACGCCGCCTGCTCGCGACGGAACGCAGGCGTGGCTGGGCGGTGGAGGACGGCTTCGTGACGGCCGGGTTCGCGTCGGTGGCTTACCCGGTGTTCGACCACGGCGGCCGCCCGATGGCGGCGATCAGCGTGACCTTGCGGCACCACTGCCCCGGAGAACCGGTGGTGTGCGGGGAGGATTGGCCCGAACTGGCACAGCGCGTGCGGCTCGTGGCCGGTGAGCTGACCGCCCGCATCGGCGGTCGCCCTGGGGCCTAGCTGCGGCGCCCTTGAGCGAAGCGCTCGCGCCCCTTGCCCGACCGCGCGCCCCCGGACCGAGGCGCTTCGCGCCGCTAGCGCCGGTCTCTCATCCAACCGCCACCCCAGAACGGGCGCTTCGCGCCGCCAGCGCAAGCCCCTCGGTCCGACCGCGTGCCCTCCGAACGAGGCGCCCGCGCCGCTAGCGCCAGCCCCTCATCCGACGACCACCCCAGAACGAGGCGCTCCGCGCCGCTAGCGCCGGCACCTCGCCCGACCATCACCCCAGAACGAGGCGCTTCGCGCCTAGATCAGTTGCTTGCCCTGCTCAGCGTGCAGGCCGAGCATCTCCAGCAGTTCCGCGCACTCGCTGGCGTCGACCGAGTGGCCGGCCACCGTCCGTGCGGCCTTACACTCCTGGACGTCCCGGAGGACCTTCTCCTCCGCGCGAACACCTGCGAGCCAGCCCCCTTGCAGAGCCTCATCGGAGCTGCTTGCACGGCTTACCCGGGCCATCTGGGCACCTTCTTCCGGCGAGTTTGGTGGCGATTTCCGCCACACTCGTGATAAGCATCGCAGTCGTATCGCGGGACGTCCAGTTTCGCTTCACTCCGTCACATGAGTGCAACACGCCGGAAATGCCCGCACTCCGCGCAACCGGAGCATTTATCCATTCGGATTACTCATCCGTCTACCGTACGATGAGCGCGTGAAATCGAGGGGTGAACCGCCACTACGTGCGGACGCGGCGCGCAACCGCGAGCAGGTGCTGCGGATCGCGCGCGAGCAGTTGGCCGCCGGTGACGACTCGCTCCAGCTCAACACTATCGCACGGCTCGCGGGCGTCGGCGTCGGCACCGTCTATCGGCATTTCCCGGGCCGGCAGGCCTTGCTGGAAGCGCTTTCCAGTGCGTCGCTGACGGAATTGGCGTCCCGCGCGGAAAGCGCGGTAACGGCGAACAATTCGTTAACCGAATTGCATGAATTATTACGCTACGCACTCGCCCGGACACTGAGCGAACCCGGTTTCGCGACGGTTCTGGCTTCGCCGACCACAGTGGATCAAGATACCGCGAACCAGAAGTCCCGGTTGGACAGAGCGCTGGGCAAACTGCTGCGCCAAGCGAAACAACAGGGCCAGGTCCGCGACGATGTGCGGCCGGCGGACCTGCGCCGCCTCATTGCCGGCACCACCTACGCCCTGACCTGCGGCCCCCACCCCCCACGACTGGTCAAGACCTACCTGCAAACCCTCCAGTCCGGCCTCCGCCCCCCGACCTGACCCCCGCCCCGCTGATGCTGGTCACACCACACGAGTTGTTGAACACCGTCACCTGAACGGAGCCCTCAGCTGAGCGGATTCATGCCTCGTCGAGCAGGGTGTCCCGTGTCGCGGCGAGGAGGGCCATGAGGGTGTCGAACTGCTGTGGTCCGAGCAGCTCGCGAAGCCGGTCCTCGGCGGCGAGTTCGCGGGCGACGGCCTCGACTGAGGCTTCGCGACCGGCAGGGGTGGCGTGCAGTGCGACCGTGCGGCCTGATCCGACCCGCCGTTCGATGTAGCGGAGTTTCTCCAGCCGGTTGGCCGCCTGGCTGATGGCCTGCTGGCTCTTGCCCAGCCGGGAGGCGATCTCGGTCACGGTCACTCCGGGCTCGGCCACGACCGCGTCGAGCAGGTGATTCAGCGGCAGCGAGAGCGACGTGCCGGCGAGAGCGGCATCCCCCCGCCGCTCGATGAGCACGCTGACCTCCCGGAGGCGACCGCGCAGTAACGCCGCGAGAGCCGGGCCGGTCGCCGTGTCGTCGGTCGATGTCGCAGTCACGTCTCCAGTCTACCCACCCAACATGAACTTGTGTACACAAGACGTTGTGTTAGGGTCGTGGTCTCCCCCTGGGGTCCGCAACGGATTGGACGAACACGATGACTCTGAAGCTGGACAGGCACATCGCGATCCTCGGCGGCAGTTCCGGGATCGGCCTGGCAACCGCCCGGTTGGCGGCCGAGCGCGGGGCCCGGATCACGTTGGGGGGCCGCGACCAGACGCGCCTGAAGGCCGCAGCGGACCAGACCGGGGCGACGGCCATCCCGGTCGACGCCGAGGACATGTCCTCGCTAGCCGGATTCTTCCGCGCGGCCGGGCCGATCGACGATCTCGTCATCACCCTGACCCGCCGCGGCCACCGATCGTCGCGCGACGCGGATCACCTGGGACTGGCCGACCTCGCCGGCTCCTTCGCAGGCAAGGCGATCGCCACGTTGCGCGCGGTCGGCGAGTCGCTCGACGCGCTGTCCGAGGACGGTTCGATCACGATGACGGGCGGTGTCACCGCGCAGGCCGGCTTCGCCGGCACGGCCGAACCCGCCGCCGTCAACGGTGCCGTGGAAGCCGCGGTCGCGCCGCTCGCGCGGGAGCTCGCCCCACGTCGCGTCAACGCCGTCTCGCCCGGGGTGATCGTGACCGAATGGTGGGACTCGCTGGGCGAGCACCGTGAAACGGCATTCGAAAACTTCGCCCAGCAAACACCCCTGGGCCGCAACGGTCGCCCGGAAGATGTCGCCTCGGCGATCCTCGCGCTGATCGACAACCCGTTCATCACCGGCGTGGTGCTGCCCGTCGACGGCGGAATTCGCCTGACCTGAACCGCAGGAAGGAGACACCACGATGGACAAGGCGAAGGTTGTACACCGGCGACGCGGCCGATTCCTCAGAGCGGAGGCTGGCCACAGTGCCCTGGGCGGACGCGGCGGCCACGGCGCTGGCTCGCTATCGCCAGCAGCAGCCGGGCGTCGAGGACTCCAGGCTCGCGATGAAGGTGTGCAACAGGTGCGCGAGCTCGTTTTCGATCGCTCGGACCTTCAGGTGCGGATTGTGCAGAACACCCTCGATGGACAGCGCCTGCCACGTCGCCTACGCGGCCGGACTCGCGCACGGGACACGGCGCCTGCACACGTTCCTCCACGGGCAGGCACTGCCCGGTGGCAGGACACCGCGCACGCCTCGGCCGGCGCGCGGCACACCAGCGCGCTGTTCGCCCGGTACGACCACGAGGTGGTCGAGGTGACCCGCACCGAGGACTCCTTCGGGTCCGTCGGCGAGCAGTCACCGCCCACTCAGGCGTACTTCGACGGATTCATCGACGGTTACAAGACCGTCGACCCCCGGCTCTCTCACGCCGAGGAGTTCCGCCGCGAACGCCCGGACGGCACGACCGAATTCGTCGTCCGCTTCCGGTACACGCCCGAGAAATAGATAGGAACCACATATGCGCGTATTTGTGACCGGAGCGACCGGGTTCGTCGGGTTAGCCACGGTATCGGAGCTGATCAGCACAGGTCACGAGGTGATCGGACTCAGCCGGTCCGACGCCGGCGCCGAGACCCTCATCCGCACCGGAGCCACGGTCGCTCGCGGCGACGTCAACGACCTGCGACGGCTGCGCGAGATCGCCTCCGGCGCCGAGGCCGTCATCCACACGGCGTTCAATCACGACAGCTCAGCCGACGTGCGACAGGAAAGCGAGAACGACCGGAAGGTCATCGCGACCCTCGGCGCTTCGCTCCCCGGGCCACACGCGCCGCTCATCATCACCTCCGGCACCGGCCTGGCGCAGTCCGCCACCGGTGGCCCGGTGACCGAGACCGACCCCCACGCCCCGTCGTCGGTGTTCCCCCGCGCAGCCTCCGAAGAGGCCGCCGAGGCCCTCATCGAACAAGGCGGCAACGTCATGGTGATACGGCTGCCCCAGGTACACGACACCCACCGCCAGGGCCGCATCCTGCGGCACATCCAACTGGCCAAACAGCAAGGCAGCGTCGCCTACATCGGCGACGGCACCAACCGGCTGCCCGCCGCCCACGTCACCGACGTCGCCCGGCTCTACCGGCTGGTGCTGGAAAACGGCCAACGAGGCGCCCGGTACCACGCCGTGACCGAGCAAGGAGTGACCCTGCGCGCGATCGCCGAGGTACTCGGCACCCAGCTGAGACTGCCCGTCCAATCCCTCACACCCCAGCAGGCGCAGGCGTACTTCGGGCCACTACTCCAACTCGCCGAAATGGACCTACCCGCCTCCGGCACCGAAACCCAGCAACGACTGGACTGGAACCCCACCGGCCCGGACCTGCTCACCGACCTCCGCAGCACCGACTACGCCTGACTTTTTCAGGTCGAAGTAGACAACAAAAAGAAACCCGGACTCTCGGCACTTGTCCCAAGTGCCGAGAGTCCGGGTTGTGAAACGTTGTGGAGGTGCCGGGAATTGAACCCGGGTCCTCTGGCGCCTCACCAAGGCTTCTCCGTGCGCAGTTCGCTATGTCTCTACTCGGCCCCACCGTTCTCGCGAACAAGCCGGTGTGACGGGCCCAGCCGCTGTGGTTTTCCCGTCCGGTCCCCGCGGCCGGGTCCGGACGGTGAGCCTCCTAGCTGATGCCGGCTACCGGGGCGGAGGCGCCCCCGGGCCGACAGACACGCACTCGCTCAGGCGGCGAGGGCGTAGTCGCGCTGACTATTCGTCTTGGCGCTTATTTGGTTGCGATGACGCTTACGGTGGTCTCTCGCCTGCACCGGCACGCTTCCCTTGACTCAACGTCCAAAGTCGAAACCGTTCACCCCCTGGTGATGTTTGATCTGACCCAGTGTAACGCGTCGGGCAAGCCGGTTTGTTCCTGGCGGTAGGGCTGGCCCTACCCCGGAGATGCCCGGTTTCCCCATGGTTCTCCCACCGGAGGCGCAGGAAGCTGGTTCCGTCATCCCCGAAGGAAGGAACCATCATGCACGCGATCCAGGACGGGACGAGGCCGCGCCCGTCGGCCGCCGGTTCGCTGGGGTATCTACTGCTGAACCTGCCGGTGGGCATCGCCGGGTTCGTCGCCGTGGTGACGCTGGTGTCGGTGGGCGTGAGCACGGCGATCGTGTGGGTCGGGGTGCCGGCGCTGGCCCTGTTGTTCCTGGGCTCGCGCGCCGCGGCCCGGTTCGAGCGGGCACGGGCGCACGCCCTGCTCGGCACCTACATCGCGACGCCGTACCGGCCGCTGCCCGCGACGGGCTGGCAGGCGCGGTGGCGTGCTCGGCTGCTCGACGGCGCGACCTGGCGGGATCTGGGCTACTTCGTGCTGCTGTTCCCGCTCGGGGTCGCCGAGTTCGTCATCGTCGTGACGTGCTGGTCGGCGGGGCTGGGCCTGGCCACGCTTCCCCTCTACATCCATTACGTGCCCGGGGACCCGGTCGTGTTCTTCGACCATGTCCTGGTCGGCGACGTGGTGCACGCCCTGCCGTTCGCGGTGGTGGGCCTGCTGATCCTCGCGCTCGCCGTCGTGCTGACCCGCTCGATGGGCGTGGCGCACGCCGTGTTCGCGCGGTCGGTGCTGGGCCCCGGTGCGCGGGCGCGGCGGCTGGCCGAATCCGATGACCTGCCGCTGAGCGCGGTGGCATGATGACCGATATGGCCGCAGATCGGGCGCCCCTCGAACAGCCGCGCCCGAAGGCGGTTCGCACGATCCTGTACATGATCGGCGGCTTCTTCCTGCATCTCGCGCAGTTCATCCTGATCGTCACCGGGATCGCGGTCGGCATCGGCACGGTGGTCATCTGGGTCGGCATCCCGATCCTGATCGCGACGACGAGCATCGTGCGCGGTTCGGGGAATCTGGAGCGCCGGTTCGTCCGCGGAATGCTCGATACCCCGTTGCCGCCGGTCGAGCGAGCCCCGGTCGAAGGCGGGCTGGTGCGCCGCTGGCGGTACCGGATGGTCGATCCGACGACCTGGCGGGATCTGGGTTATGTACTGGTCACCTTCCCGTTGAGCGTGCTGGAAGGCCCGATCGGGATCGCGTCGATCGTGCTGCTGCCGATCGCGATCTGGGTGGCGCCGTGGATCGGCTGGCTGCACGGCTCGATGGCGCTGGCGCTGCTGGGCCCGAACCGCGCGAAGCGGCTCGAGATCAAGGCGCAGCACCTGCAGGCGTCGCGGGCGCGGGGGGTCGACGCGGCGGAGGCCGAGCGCCGCCGGATCGAGCGCGACCTGCACGACGGGGCGCAGCAACGACTCGTGTCGGTGGCGATGAGCCTGGGCCGGGCGAAGAACAAGCTGGACAAGGACCCGGAAGCGGTGCGGGCGCTGATCGACGAGGCCCATCTCGACGCGAAGCTCGCCGTGTCGGAACTGCGGGATCTCGCGCGCGGCATCTACCCGGCGGTCCTCGGCGACCGTGGTCTGGACGCGGCCTTGTCGGCGCAGGCGGCGAAATCGCCGATCCACGTCGACGTGGCGGTGGACGTCGAGCCGCGCCCGCCGGCCGCGGTCGAGACCATCGCGTACTTCATCGTCGGCGAGACTCTGACGAACGTCGCGAAGCATTCGGGCGCGACCGAAGCGGGCGTCAAGGTCTGGCGGACCGAGGACAAGGTGGTCGTCGAGATCACCGACAACGGCCACGGTGGCGCGGAGGTCCGGCCGGGCGGCGGGCTCGCCGGGCTCGCCGACCGGGCGGCGACGATCGACGGGGTGATCACGGTGGTGAGCCCGGACGGCGGCCCGACCATCATCCGAGCGGACCTCCCGTGCGCGTGGTAAGCGATTCGTGAGTTGAATGGCGGCTGACACTCACGAATCTCACCTGGGGGCCGCATGCGTGTGGTACTGGCCGAGGATGCCGTTCTGTTGCGCGCGGGGGTGCAGCGGCTGCTGGCCGACGAGGACATCGAGACCGTCGCCGCCGTCGACAACGGCGACGATCTCGTCCAGGCGGTCACGACGCACCGGCCGGACATCGCCATCGTCGACGTCCGGATGCCGCCGACCTTCACCGACGAAGGGCTGCGTGCCGCCCTCGCCGCCCGCGTGTCCGTGCCCGGCCTGCCGGTGCTGGTGCTTTCGCAGTACGTCGAGGAGAGCTATGCGGTCGAGCTGCTGTCCGGTGGTGCGGGCGGTGTCGGGTACCTGCTCAAGGAGCGGGTGGCCGACGTCGGCGATTTCCTCGACGCGGTGCGCCGGGTCGCCCGTGGCGGCACGGCGATCGACCCGGAGGTGATCGCGCAGTTGATGGCACGAGGTCGCAGGAACCCGCTCGACAGCCTGACCGCACGCGAGTCCGAGGTGCTCGGACTGATGGCGCAGGGCCTGTCGAACACCGCGATCGGCGCCAGGCTGTTCGTCTCGCAGGGTGCCGTGGAGAAGCACATCGGCAACATCTTTGCGAAGCTCGGGCTCGAAGCGAGCCCGGAGGAACATCGCCGGGTGCGCGCCGTGCTGACGTATCTCGGGCGGGCTTGAACATTCTCACCCGATCCGAGGGCCCCACGGCGGCGTTCGCTCGCCTATCCTGATCGGACGTCGCCACATCGACAATTTCCGGAGGGGGAACCGATGAGCGAGGTGAGTGTCCGTTTCTTCGGCGGTCCCCTGGACGGAAGGGTGCAGGCCCTCGGGGACGCGGAACCGGTGTCCGGCACCGTGATGCGGCACGTCCACCTGCACGACGGCCCGAAGATCGAGACCCACTACCGCCTCGGCTACAGCACCGAAGCGGGCTGGGAGTACCGCCTCTGCGGGCTCGCGACGCCGGAGGTCGACGAGGTCTAGTAGGGCTGCCCCTACCCTGTCCAGGCCTGGAAACCGGCGGAAAGACGGCGGTTCGCCCGGCTGTCTGAAAGCGCTTGCCCGACCAGGCTTCAAGCCATGCAACGAAGCCAGCGGGACACTTTCCTCGACGTCGTACGCGCCGGCGCGATACTGGCGGTGATCTCCCAGCACTGGCTGATGCCGGTGCTCAGCTACTCGGGTGGCCGCCTCGCGACCGGTAACGCGCTCGCCACCCCGGGCTGGGCGGCGATCACGTGGCTCTCCCAGGTGATGCCACTCGTGTTCTTCGCGGGCGGCGCGGCGAACTACATCTCGCTGCACCGCGCGCCATCGTCGCGGGATTGGCTCGCCGGCCGGATCGGCAGACTGCTCTTACCGGTCCTGCCGCTGGCCGCGGTGTGGCTCGTCGCACCATCGCTCCTGCGTGACCTCGGCGCGCCCGAACAACCCGTCGAAGTGGCGGGCGCGATCGCCGGGCAGTTGCTCTGGTTCCTCGCCGTGTACCTGCTGACCGTGCTCGCCACTCCGCTCATGGCCGCCGCGCATCGCCGCTGGGGGCTCGCGGTGCCGGCCGTGTTGGGCGGTTTGGCTGTCCTCGTGGACGTCGCCCGGTTCGACGGCTTCGGCCTGGTCGGCTATCTCAACGCCGTCTTCGTCTGGCTCGCCGTGCACCAGCTCGGATTCCACTACGTCGACCGCGGACTCGGTGCCCTGAACCGGAAATCCGCGCTCACGCTCTCGGCGGCGGGCTTCGGGGTCACCGCGCTGCTGGTGGCGTTCGGCCCGTACCCGATGAGCATGATCGGCATGCCCGGTGCGCCGGTGTCGAACATGAGCCCGCCGACCGTGGTCCTGCCGAGCCTCGCCGTCGGCCAGATCGGCCTCATCCTGGCGATCCGTCCCCAGCTGCGGGCGCTCGCGGCCCGCCCGGCGGCCGGTGCCGCGCTGCGCTGGATCGGCGCCCGGTTCATGAGCGTCTACCTGTGGCACATGCCGGCGCTCGTGGTGGTCGCGGGGGTCAGCGTGCTGGCATTCGGTTACGCCACACCGGAACCGGGCTCACCGGAGTGGTTCGCCGCCGCGCCATTGTGGTTCGCCGCAGCCGCGACCGTCCTTTTCGGTCTGTTGCGGGTGTTCGGCCGGTTCGAGACGCGACGGCTCCCGATGACCGTGCCGGCGCCGATGCCGCGGCTGGTCACCGCGGCCCTGCTCGGTTCGATCGGCCTGCTGGGTCTGGCGGCGCGCGGGTTCACCACGCCGCTGGGCGGCAACGTCCTCGACGGCCCGATCCCGTGGGCGACGCTGGTGTTCACCGGCTTGCTGCTGGCCTCTCGCCGGAGCCTGGTGGTGGTCAGAGACTGAGCAGTTTGGCCGGAGTGTCGTGCAGCACGGCACGCAGGAACGGCTCGCCGAGGCGATCGTCGGCCGCCCAGCCGGCGATCGCCCGCAGCTGGGTCGCATAGGAGTACGGGATGTTCGGGAAGTCCGTGCCCAGCACGATCCGGTCGGCGACATCGGCGAGTCGGTCGGTCCAGTTTCCCGGCAGCGGCATCAGGTTCTCGGTGAACGGCACGCCGACCATGGTCGTGTCGAGATGCACCCGCGGATACCGCGCCACGAGTTCGAGCGCCGTCTCGTACTCGGGCATCGCCGCATGCGCGAGCACGGCAACGAGCCGCGGATGCCGCGCGAGCACCTCGCAGAACACGTCGAGCCCGGTGAACACGCCGCGTTCCGGGCCGTGCCCGGCGTGCACCACGACCGGCACGCCGGCGTCGGCGATCGCGCCCCACACCGGGTCCAGCAGCGGATCGCGCGGATCGTAGGCGCCGACCTGCACATGTGCCTTGAAACAGCGCGCACCCGCGCGCAGCTCACTGTCCACATAGGACGCCGCCGAGGGTTCGGGGAAGAACGTCGAGGTGCGCACCGAGGCGGGCACGCGCTCGGCGAACTTCGCGAGCCAGCCGTTCAGCCACTCCGCCATCCCCGGCTTGTGCGGGTACGCCAGCGGCGCGAACCTGGCCACGCCGAACGACTCCAGCAGCGCTATGCGGTCAGCCTCCGGCTGCCGGTACCAGACCGGCCACGGCGAACCGAGCCGCTCCTCGATCTCGTCGAAGTACGCCCAGACCTTGGTCAGCATCCGTTCCGGCAGGAAATGCAGGTGCAGGTCGACCAGGCCGTCGAGGCCCAGCCCCCGCACCCACCCGGCGATGTCCTCGTCGCGCTCCGGCGTCAACGACGACCCTTCAACGCCCGCCCCACGGCGCGGGTCATCTCGCGCTGTGCGTCCCGTTTGGCCAGGTCCTGGCGCTTGTCGTAGGCCTTCTTGCCCTTCGCGAGCGCCAGCTCGACCTTGACCTTGCCGTCCTTGAAGTACAGCGACAGCGGGACCAGGCTCAGCCCGCTCTCCTTGGTCTTGCCGATCAGCTTCTCGATCTCGCCACGGTGCAGCAGCATCTTGCGGTGCCGGCGCGCCTCGTGGTTGGTCCAGGTGCCGTGCTCGTACTCGGGGATGTGCAGGTTGCGCAGCCAGACCTCGCCGTCGTCGACCGTCGCGAACGCGTCGGCCAGCGACGCCCGGCCGGCGCGCAGGCTCTTCACCTCGGTGCCCACCAGTACGAGGCCGGCCTCGTAGGTGTCGAGAATCGACCAGTCGTGCCGTGCACGCCGGTTCGACACGATCACCTTGTGGCCACGTTCCTTGGACATGAGATCCAGCTTAACGTCAGTGTCGAACGTATAGCCGCAGCGTGACGTACCCCGTGCTGGCCGAGATGAGGACCGACGCGAGCAGCAGCCAGGGCGAGGTCACGATGATGTCCAGGACCTCGATCTTCGGGATGATGCCCGAGGTGACCTGCAGGATCCGGTCGAGGAACGCGAACTTCAGCGCGATCAGCCCGCCGACGGCGAGCGCCCAGCCGACGATGCCCGTCATCACCGCCTCCAGCAGGAACGGCAGCTGCGTGTACCAGCGGGTCGCACCGACCAGGCGCATGATGCCGACCTCCGTGCGCCGGGTGAACGCCGAGATCTGCACCGTGTTCGAGATCAGCAGCAGCGCCGCGAGCGCCTGGATGAGCGCGATGACGAACGTGCCGTCCCGGACCGCGCCGAGCAGGCCGAAGAACCGGTCCAGGAACTGCTTCTGGTCCTCGATCCGGTCGACGCCCGGGCTCTTGCCGTACTGCTGCTGGATGATCTCGCTGCGGCTCGGGTCGTGCAGCTTGATCTGCAGGGACGCCGGCAGCGCCTCGGGACGCGCGGACTGCACCAGGATCGGGTTGTCCTGGAAGATCTTCTTGAACCGCGCGTAGGCCTGGTCGCGGTTCTCGAACACCACGGACTCGACCGCCGGGTTGGCCTGGATCTGCTGGCGCAGGCTCCGGCACGGGTCCTGCGAGCAGTCCTTGTCGTTGGTGCTGACGTCCTGCGTCAGGTAGATCGACACTTCGACGTCGGCGAGGTAGTCGACCTGCATCTTGTCGATCGTGCGCACGATGAGCAGACCACCACCGAGCATGCCGAGCGACACCGCGGTGGTGATGATCATCGCGATGGTCATCGTGACGTTCCGGCGTAGACCGGTGAAGACCTCGCTGAAGACGAAGCTTGCGCGCATCGGGGGTCGGATCCTTGTGTCGGGGGAAGGACAGGGCGGGGACCTTGTAGCGGGGGAACTACCGGCCTACGCCGTACACGCCTCGGGCGTCGTCCCGGATCACCTTGCCGAACTGCAGCTCGACGACCCGGCGCCGCATCGAGTCCACGATGGAATGGTCGTGGGTCGCCATCAGCACGGTGGTGCCGGTGCGGTTGATGCGTTCCAGCAGCAACATGATGTCCTGGCTGGTGTCCGGGTCCAGGTTCCCGGTCGGCTCGTCGGCCAGCAGCACCAGCGGCCGGTTGACGAACGCCCGCGCGATGGCGACGCGCTGCTGCTCACCACCGGAGAGCTCGTTGGGCATCCGGTCGGCCTTACCGTCGAGCCCGACGAGTTCGAGCACCTCCGGCACGACCTTGCGGATGGTGTGCTTGGGCTTGCCGATGACCTCGAGCGCGAACGCGACGTTCTCGGCCACGGTCTTGTTGCCGAGCAGCCGGAAGTCCTGGAACACGCAGCCGATGGTCTGCCGCAGCCGGGGGATCCTGCGGCGGGCCATCTTGGCGACGTCGAAGTTGGACACGTACACCCGGCCCTTGCTGGGCACCTCCTCCCGCAGCAGGAGCCGCAGGAAGGTCGACTTCCCCGATCCCGAAGGACCGATGAGGAAGACGAACTCGCCCTTGTCCACGTCAACAGACACACCGTCGAGCGCGGGACGTGTCGACGTCTTGTAAATCTTGGACACACTGTCGAGCCGGATCACGGTGGGCCATCCTACTCATGGGCTCCGTTAAGCCCGGGTAGGCATCGTCCCCGTTTTGGCGCAGAACCCGCTCACTAGCAGTGATCGCTACGCCGCGGCGGTCTGTTTCCGCCAGCGGATCCCGGCTTCGAGGAAGCCGTCGATGTCGCCGTCGAGCACCCCGCTCGGGTTGCCGACCTCGTACTCGGTGCGCAGGTCCTTGACCATCTGGTACGGGTGCAGCACGTAGGAGCGCATCTGGTTGCCCCAGCTGGAGCCGCCGTCCTTGAGCGCGTCCAGCTCGGCGCGCTCCTCTTCCTTCTTGCGCAGCAACAGCCGTGCCTGCAGCACCTTCAGCGCGGCGGCCTTGTTCTGCAGCTGCGACTTCTCGTTCTGGCACGACACGACGATGCCCGTCGGCAGGTGGGTGATGCGCACCGCCGAGTCGGTGGTGTTCACGCTCTGCCCACCGGGGCCCGACGAGCGGTACACGTCGACGCGGATGTCCTTTTCGGGGATGTCGACGTGGTCGACTTCTTCCACTTCGGGCAGAACTTCGACGTGTGCGAACGACGTCTGGCGGCGGCTCTGGTTGTCGAACGGCGAAATCCGCACCAGCCGGTGCGTGCCCTGCTCGACCGAGAGCGTGCCGTAGACGTAGGGCGCGCTCACCTTGAAGGTGGCCGATTTGATGCCGGCCTCTTCGGCGTAGGAGATGTCGTAGACGTCGGTCGGGTAGCCGTGGCGTTCGGCCCAGCGCAGGTACATCCGCATGAGCATCTCGGCCCAGTCGGCGGCGTCGACCCCACCGGCCTCGGAGCGGATGGTGACGACGGCGTTGCGGTCGTCGTACTCGCCGGACAGCAGCGTGCGCACCTCGAGGGCGTCGATGTCCTTCGCCAGCTGGGTGAGCTCGGACTCGGCCTCCGTGCGGCTGCCGGCGTCACCCTCGGCCTCGGCCAGCTCCCAGAGCACTTCGAGGTCGTCGAGGCGGCCGCGGAGATCGGTCACGCGGCGCAGCTCGGCCTGCCGGTGGGAGAGCTGGCTGGTCACCTTCTGGGCCGCCTCCGGGTCGTTCCAGAGGTCGGGCGCCGACGCCTGCTGCTCGAGGTCGGCGACCTGGGCACGCAGGCCGTCGAGGTCCATGACGGCCTCGACCTGTGCCAACTTGCCGGCAAGGTCCTTCAGGTCGGTTTCGAACTCAGCACTCACAACCCTCAAGGCTACGGCAAGGGCCACGACCGGTTACGAGCGAACCGGTCGTGACGCGCCGTAGCTGCTCAGGCCTGCGGGATACCGTCGACCAGCTTGAGCGCGGCCCTGGCGTGCGCCTGGCCGAACTCCGCCACGGCCTTGACGTACGGGTCGGTAGCGGCTTTGACCGCGGCCTTGGCCTCGTCGAGTTCCTGGCCGTACGCGGTCCGGGCGGCCTCGATCAGCGAGCTGCGCTGCTTCGCCGTCAGCGATCCCGCGTGCACGAGCCGGAGGATCAGCGGGCTGCGCAGGTGATCGGGGCCGGCGTCGGAGCCGAGCCACGTCCTGAAGGCCTTCTTGCCGGCGGCCGTGATGGCGTACTGCTGGCTGGAGCGGGGACCCTGCTTGCCGAGCCGGACGAGCCCTTCCTTGGCGAGCGCGGGCAGTTCCCGGTAGACCTGGCTGCGGGTGACGCTGAAGAACGCGCCGAAGCGCTCCTCGGCGCTCGCGACCAACTGTCCCCCGGTCGCCGGACCGTCCTGGAGCAGACCAAGCAATGCCGCTGCTGTCGCATTCAGTTCAGACACACCCTCACCGTCCCACTTTTCGGCCGTTCTGTCCACAGTGGCCACCAGCTCCGTCCACAATGGTCACTGAAATCCGCCATCCGGCCCAACCCACGGTGCGCCACACGCACGAAAAAGGCCCGATCCGTGGCGGACCGGGCCTTTTTCGGCAGTAGCGGGGACAGGATTTGAACCTGCGACCTCTGGGTTATGAGCCCAGCGAGCTACCGAGCTGCTCCACCCCGCGTTGTAAGGAGAACTATACACCCGGCTGTTCGCCGTCACATTCGCCCCTCACTGTCCACTCGGGACGCTGGTTGGTTTAGGGCCGTCGCAGGCCCGCGGGCCGCACGTTGCCTTTTGGCCTTCTCCCGGGCCGATCCGTGAGTGTTCGCGGTTGGCGGGGGGGGTGGGGGCGGGCGAGGGAGAGAGGGACCACCACCCCCACCCCCCGGTTTGTGGGGGGGGGGGGGGTGGTTTGTCCGGGGGTTATGTGGGCCCTCCAAACCCCCCGCCAACCGCAAGTGCGGCTGAGGATCGGCCCGGCAGAACGCCTTGCCCGGCACCCCCTCACCTCGCCACCGCGGCCACCCGTCCCATCCCCCACAAGACAAATGACCTACGCCCCCACCCCCAACAGCCGAACGCAACCACACCCACCCCACCCCACCAACCCAGACCCCAACAACAACACCCGCACCCAACAACAGGCCCGGCACCGCACCCGCCACCCAACAACGACACCCAGCCCGCACCAGCGACACCAAACAACGACACCCGCACCGCGCCTGCACCCAACGACGGCGCCGGCACCGCGATGGGGGGTGCAGGGGGGCGAAGCCCTCCCTGCCGGGGGTCTGGGGGTTCGACCCCCAGGGCAATGCGAAAGAGACCCATACCTGCGCTTTCCGCAGGTATGGGTCTCCCTTCTCTGTAGCGGGGACAGGATTTGAACCTGCGACCTCTGGGTTATGAGCCCAGCGAGCTACCGAGCTGCTCCACCCCGCGTTGTGAAATTCAGTGTACGCGGTGGTTGCGGGGAGGTGCGGGGCGGGGTCCCTTGGAGCGTCAGCCTCCTGGTGGCGGGGCTGTTGTGCTGGTCGGGGTGCTGCCCTTCGCCGCGTCGTATTCGCGGGTGGCCGCGTCGAGCGCCGCCAGGGCCTGGCCTTGTGCGGTGAAGTCACCGTTCTGTTGTGCGGTGCGGAGCTGGCTGAGTGCCGTCGTGATGTCGTTGACGGCCTTGTCCAGCGCCGGGTTGCTGCCACCGGACGCTGGTGGCGGCGTGGGGGTGGTGCTCGATGGCGACGACGGTGTCGTCGTGGGGCCGGTCGGCTGGGCCGGTGGGGTCGCCGCGGGGCTGGTGGTATCGCCGAAGACTTGTTTCAGCGCGTCGCTGAGTGTCGAGGCGAAGCCGACCTTGGAGCCGTACGCCACCAGGACCCTGGCCAGCTGCGGGTAACTGTTCTGGTTGCGTTGCTGGATGTAGACCGGTTCCACATACAGGAACCCGCCCTCCAGCGGCAGCGTGATCAGGTTGCCGAAGATGACGCTGACGGACTGGTTGCTGAAGAACGTTCTCTGTTGCGCGAAGTTCGGGTCGCTCTGGAACTTGTTCTGTACCTGGACCGGACCGTCGGCCTGGCTGTTGCCGGCCGCGGTCGTGGGTAGTCGCAGCACCCGGATCGTGCCGTAGTCCTTGGGATCACTGGAAACGGACATCCAGGCCGCCAGGTACTGCCGTTGCAGCGCGGTCAGTGAACTGGTGAGCTGGAACGTCGGCGTGCTCTCCCCCGGCGTTTCGGCGAGCACATAGTAGCCCGGCTGGTTGGCCAGGCCGGACGCGTCGAGGTTGGTGCCGCCCTCCTGCGTCGGGTCCTGCGGCACGTTCCAGAAGGTGTTGGTGGTGTAGAACTCCTGCGGGTCGTTGACGTGGTATTTCGCCAGCAGTTCCCGCTGCACCTTGAACAGGTCCTCCGGGTAACGGAAATGCGCGCGCAGGTCCGGGCTGATGTCGGAGCTGGGCTTGACGATGCCGGGGAAGACGTTCTCCCAGGCCTTGAGCACCGGGTCCTTGTCGTCCACCGAGTACAGCGTGACGGTGCCGTCGAACGCGTCGACGGTCGCCTTCACCGAGTTGCGGATGTAGTTGATGTTGTTGTTGGCCTGCCGCGCGGTGCCGACCAGCGAGTCCTCGGTGGCCTGTCCCAGCTGCGTCTGCTGCGAGTACGGGTAGTTGTTCAACGTCGTGTAGCCGTCGACGATCCACTGGATCTTGCCGTCCACGACCGCCGGGTACGGGTCGCCGTCGACGGTCAGCCACGGGGCGACCTTCTGCACGCGCTCGCGCGGGTCCCGGTTGTACATGATCTTCGAACCGCTGCTGATGGCGTCGGAGAACAAAATGTTGCGCTCGCCGTACTTCGCCGCGAAAGCCAAGCGGTTGAACCAGTTGTCGATCGGCACGCCGCCGGAGCCGTCGTAGCGGTAGTCGCTGCTCGCGGCGCTGTCGTACTCACCGGGCGCCTTGCCGGCCTGCCCGCCGACGATCGCGTAGTCGTTGGTCAGCTGGCCGTAGTAGATGCGCGGCTGTTGAACCTGGATGCCGGGCGCGTTCGGATCGTTCGGGACGAGTCCCTTGCCGGTCGGGTTCTGCGTGTCGCTGGTGGCCGCGATCGGGTAACCGCCGTCACTGTTCGCGTTGGACACCGCGCGGTCGATCGTGTTGGCCTGCGCCGCGACGAACCCGTTGCCATGGGTATAGACCATGTGCTTGTTGATCCAGCTGGTCTGGTTCCCGGTCAGGTTCGCGGTGTTGATCTCGCGCGCGGCGACGATGTAGTCGTTGGTCGTGCCGCCGATGGTGTAGCGGTCGATACCCAGTTTCGCCGGGAAGCCGTAGAAGTTCTCGCGGCCGACGCGCTGGGTGAAGGTCGGCGCGAGCACGTTCGGGTCCAGCAGCCGGATGTTCGGCACGGTTGTCGTGTCCGCATTGATCTGGGAGGCGGTGGCCTGCCCGGTGCCGCTGTAATCCTGGTACTGCACGTTGTTGAGGCCGAAAGCGTCCTTTGTGGCCGTCATGTTGCGGCTGATGGAAAGCGCTTCCTTCTGGTTCGCGTTGGGTTTCACCGAGAACTGCTCGAGAATCGCCGGCCACGCCGCGCCGACCAGCACCCCGGACAGGATGAGCAGCACCAGCGCGATCGCCGGCAGCTGGATGTTGCGCAGGAAAGCGCCCGCGAAGAACGCGATCGCGCAGATCGCCGAAATGAACAGCAGGATCAGCTTCGCCGGCAGCACCGCGTTCAGGTCGGTGTAGGTGGCGCCGTAGAACAGTGGCGCGTTGCGATCGGAGAAGAGCAGGTTGTAGCGGTCGAAGTAGTACTCGACCGCCTTCAACAGCACGAAAAGCCCTGCTGTGGTGGCCAGCTGCACCCGCGCCGCCGACGCGAGCTGCCCGCCCCGGCCCGCCAGCCGGATCCCGCCGAACAGGTAGTGCGCGATCAGCCCGCTGATGAAGGACAGCGTGATCGCGACGAACAACCAGCCGATGAGCCACTGGTAGAACGGCAGGCTGAAGGCGTAGAAGCCGATGTCGTTGCCGAACTCGGGATCCGTCTGGCCGAAACTCGTGCCGTGCAGGAACAACTGCACGCGCTGCCAGTCGCCGTTGCCGGTCGCGCCCGCGATGAGGCCGGTGATGACCGGGATGCCGATACCGAACAGCCGGATGCGGCCGACGATGGCCGAGCGGTAGCGGGAAAGCGGGTCGTCGGCACCGGAGATCGGGACGAACACCGGCCGGGTGCGGTAGGCGATCCACAGGCTCAGCGAGACACTGCCGCCGACCAGCAACCCGATCGCGAAGAACAGCACGATCCGGGTGAGCACGACCGTGCTGAAGACCTCGCGCGCGTGCACCTCGCCGAACCACAGCCAGTTGACATAGGCATCCAGGAGTCGCGCGCCGAGCAGCAGCGCCAGGACGATCACGGCGGCGATGACGAGCAGGATCCGGCTGCGGCGGGACAGCTTCGGCAAGCTCACAGGGGGCCGGTTGGCCACTGCACACGCTCCTGTTGTTGCGAGTTCGGTCCGGGGCGGCGATGAAACCGCACGCTACCCCTGGTCACATAACTCTACGGAGGGCGCTCTGGGTTCCCCACCCACCCCAAATCGGACATGGACCCCCTGACACGATGACGCCATGGCGACACCTGAGAACCAGACGGCCGACGTGGCGGCGGTGGCCCGCGAGGTGGAGGAGTTCGTGGCCTCCGCGGGCTGGGACCAGCCGGCGCAGCTGTTCGCGCTGGTGCTGACCGAGGAGCTGCTGCGGCAGGAGCCGGAGCTGGCCGGTCAGCTGGACGCGACGGCGAGCTCGCTGACCCCGGTCGCGCAGGACGAGCTGCCCGAAGGTGATCTGGCGGAAGCGCTGGGGCGCATCGCGTGGCCGGACGCGGTGGTCGGGTGTGCCGTGGCGCAGGAAATCATCGTGCTGCCGCCGAGTGCCGAAGAGTCACTGCCCGACGACGAGACGACGGACATCGCGCGGCTGCGTCAGGCCGCCGCGGACCACCCGGACCGCACCGAGGCACGCCTGGTGGCCGCCGTACTGCGCGACGGTCCCGCCGCCTGCGTCATGCGCCTGCGCGGGTACACGGCCGCCCCGGAAGGCGAGCCGGTCGACGAGGTGGTCGAGCACCCGGACCTGGCGCCGAACCTGGTCGAGGCGCTGCGGACGACGTTCCTGCCCTGACCGTCAGCAGGACGGGCCGGGCCGGCCCGCCTTGAGGTCGTCGAGCGCGGCGAGCGCCGAATCGAGGTTCGTCACCTTCACCAGCTTCATGCCGTCGGGGACGGCCGCCTCGGCCTCGGCGCAGTTGGATTCCGGCGTCAGGAAGACGGTCGCCCCGGCCTCGCGCGCGCCGACGACCTTGAACGAGATGCCACCGATCGGCCCCACGTCACCCTTTTCGTTGATCTCGCCGGTGCCGGCGATGTGCTCGCCCGCCGCCATGTCGCCCGGGGTGAGCCGGTCCACGATGGCCAGCGCGAACATCAGCCCGGCCGAGGGCCCGCCGACTTCCTGCAGCGACACCTTCACGTCGAACGGCACATCCGCCCGGTCGATCGGCTGCAGGCCCATGAAACCCTGCGCCTGCTTCGGGTCCGGGTTGGCGGCGAGGGTGAGCGGGCTGGTGCGGGGCGCGTCGGTGCCGTGCTGGAAGGTGATCTGGATCGTCTGCCCGGCCTTGGTGTCGGCCAGCGCGGTGCGCACGTCGTCCTCCTGCGCGATCGGCTTGCCGTTGACGTCCAGCAGCCGGTCGCCCGCGGCGAGCACCTTGTCGGCCGGGCTGCCGGCGACGACCTCCTGGGTGAGCACCTTGATCGGGTAGCCCAGGTGCCGCAGGGCCGCGACCTCGGCGTTGCTCTGAGAGTCCTGGAACTCCTTGACGTTCTCCTGCTGAACCTGCTCGTCGCTCTCCCCCGGCTTGAAGTACTCCTCGCGGGGCGCGAGCGCGTAGCGGCCGCTGGCCCACAGCCCGAGGGCGCCGAACAGGGTGATCTGGTCGTTGAGGGAGACCGTGGTCATCCGCAGCTCGCCCGAGGTCGGGTAGGTCTGCTGCCCGCTGATCTGGATGACCGGGGTGCCGCCGGCCTGGCCGAGCGTGTCGAAGGTGGGGCCGGGGCCGATGGCGACATAAGGGACCTGAACGAAGGCGCCCGTGAGCCCGAACGCGATCACGAGGAGCGCGCTCAGCAGCACCGTCCAGCCTCGGCGGGTGGGGCGCTTGGGCGCCCCCACGCGCCGGGTGCGCCCGGTATCGTCGCGGCGGTCTCCGTCGTCGGCCGCGCTCGCCGGGTTGGGACCTGGAGCTGTGGTTTGATCACGGGACTCGCTCACGCGGGACAGCGTACGGTGACGGGTCTGAGCTCCCGATCAGGACTCCTCGTCGGCCCGGATTTCGGCGCCCGGCTGACCCGATGTGCCGGGCGCTGTCCGCGTACGGTGGTGCTATGAGCAATCTCCCGTTCGGCTTTGGACCTTCCGATCCCGACAAACGTGGCGAGAACGAGCCCGAGGGTGGCGGCCAGTCCGGCGCGGAGGCCTTCAACCAGTTGGGCCAGATGCTCAGCCAGCTGGGTCAGATGCTCAGCCAGGCGGGCAGCTCGTCCGGGCCCGTCAACTATGACCTCGCGAAGCAGATCGCGTTGCAGAAGTTGAGTGGTTCCGGTGGCGGGCAGATGGGCGTCGCCTCGAGCGGGGACTCGGACTCGGCGGTCCGGGATGCCGCGCACCTGGCGGAACTGTGGCTCGACGCGGCGACGATCCTGCCCGCGGGCGCCACCACGACGGTGGCCTGGTCGGCGCGCGACTGGGTGCACAAGACGCTGCCGACGTGGCAGCGGCTGTGCGACCCGGTGGCGCAGCAGGTGTCCGGTGCGTGGGTCGAGGCGCTGCCGGCCGAAGCCAAGCAGGCGGCGGGGCCGCTGTTGCAGATGGTCGGCCAGATGGGCGGCATGGCGTTCGGCTCGCAGCTGGGTAACGCGTTGGCGCAGTTGGCGTCGGAGGTGCTGACGTCGACCGAGGTGGGTCTGCCCTTGGGGCCGGACGCCACTTCCGCTCTGCTTCCCGCGAACATCGAGAAGTTCACCGAGGGGCTCGAGCTGCCCAACAGTGAGGTGCTCGTGTTCCTGGCCGCGCGCGAGGCGGCGCACCAGCGGCTGTTCACGCATGTGCCGTGGTTGCGGCAGCGTCTGCTGGCGACCGTCGAGGAGTTCGCGCACGGCATCAAGGTGGACACTTCGGCGCTGGAGCAGCTGGCCGGTCAGGTCGACCCGAGCAACCCGGCGAGCATCGAAGAGGCGATGTCCTCGGGCCTGCTGGAGCCGAAGACGACGCCCGAGCAGCAGGCCGCACTCGGCCGGCTCGAGACGCTGCTCGCGCTGGTCGAGGGCTGGGTCGACGTCGTGGTCGCCGACGCCGTCGGTGACCGGCTGCCTGGTGCCGGTGCGCTGCGCGAGACCCTGCGCCGCCGCCGCGCGACAGGTGGCCCGGCTGAGCAGACGTTCGCGACGCTGGTCGGCCTGGAGCTGCGGCCGCGCCGGATGCGTGCCGCGTCGGCGCTGTGGAAGCTCGTGGGTGAGCAGCACGGCACCGAGAAGCGCGATGGCCTGTGGTCGCACCCGGACCTGATGCCCAACGCCGCGGACCTCGACGACCCCATGGAGTTCAGCGAGCGCCTCGGCAACCAGGCCAGCATCGACGACCTCGACCCCATCGCCGAGCTGGAACGCACCCAGCAGGCGGAGGGCAAGTCCGACGCCACCCCGGAGTCCGGCAAGGACACCGGCGAAGACAAGGGTGGGGAGGACGGCAAGTCCAGCTGACCCTGCCGGGCTCGTTCTGGGCGCAGGAGCTGCCGCGGCTACGACGGGCTGGCTAGGCTCCGGCCGCCGTGCCCCACTCCGGCTGGGCGCGGCTGCCCGCCGAGCCTCGGCGGTCTGACCCGCCGCTACCAGCCTCGGCGGCACGCGGGCCGTCGCGCCCGGTCCGCCGTGGACCTGCCCCGCTGCGCCACTGCGCTCTGGCTGGCCGCCGCATACCCCTTGCTACGCCCGGTCCGGCAGACGCCTGAGCCCGCCGCACCCTGACCAGCGGCCGCTGTCGCTGCCCGGCCAACCCGGCGGCACACCCGTACACGGAGCCAGCCCTCCCCCCGGCAGGCGCGTGAGCCCACCGCCCACCCGTACCCGGGGCGTGCCGCGACCCACGGCGGCCTGCCCCGCGGCAGTCGTTTCGCCGCGCTCTGCCCCTCCCTGCAACAGCGGCATCCGGGCATGTCCGGCATATCGGCAAACGCCGTCCGGGCGTCCTAAGCGCGACCCCGCGCTACGGTGGCACGCCGTGCCAACGCCAACGGCCTGCCGCGCTCGGGCACGCCATCGCCACGGCCTTCACCGCGCCATCCGCCGCGTCCCGCCGAGCACCTCGCTCCAAACACCCGCCAGGCACAGCCGTCGCCGTAGCCGAGAATCCGGCCGTGCCGGTCCAGCATCCGGCCCAACCCGACACCCAGCACGACCACGCGATATCCGGCAAGTGCCGCCGACGCGTCCCGTCCGCTCCTAGGTCACCTCCCCATCCGTCACAACCCTCACTCCTCGATCTCCAGCACGCTGATCCCCCAGCCCGCCGCAGCCGAAAGACCTTCCAAATACCCGATCGCCCGTTCCGTTTTCGGGTAGCGCCGGACCAGCTCCCAGAACGCCGCGTCGTGCCCAGGCACCCGCAGGTGCGCGAGCTCGTGCACGAGGACGTAGTCGAGCACCCAGGCCGGCACCTGCCGCAACCGCTCGCTGACCCGGATCGTCGCGTCCGTGGGCGTGCAGGACGCCCACCGCGTGCGCATGGGCGGCACCCAGCGCACGCTCACGGGTAACGCGAGCTTGTCCAGGTAGCGGGCGGACAGCTGGGCACAGCGCGCCAGCAGCGCTGCGTCCGACTGTTTCGGCGGCGACGCTCGCCGCGATTCGGTGCGCTGCAGCTTGCGCTCCATCTCCGCGACCCACCGCTTCTCCTCTGCCCGGCTCATCCCGGCCGGGACGAGCACGACCAACGTGTCTCCGTCGCGGTACGCGGAGATCGTGCTCCGCCGCCGCTTGCTCCGCCGTATTTCAACCTTTTGCTGCGGGTTCTCCACCTGCTCGGTTTTGTCCCGGCCCCTCAGCGAGGGCACCCGTGCGTTCGCCACTCGTCCACGGTAAAGGCAGCCACCGACAACCCGGGAGTCTTCGCGGCGAGACCGGCCTGGTTATCCACATCGAATTCTTCCTGTGGATAACTTCTGTGTTCAGCTGGCGTTTTCGTAGTCGCCTTGTCACCGTATGTGTCATGGCGAATCCAACGACGCGCAGCGCGGAAGCCCGGCTGCCCAAACGCCCCCGGCTGAGACCCGGCCTGGAGGTGTACGACCGATGTCCGGGCGAGATCCAGATCGGGCTCGATCCCCGGCATGCGATGGTGGCCACCGAGCTGAGCCCGGACCTCGTCCGGGTCCTGCACAGCATCGACGGCCGCCACCGGACCGACGAGCTGCTCGCGATGGCCGACGCCGAGAACACCGACTACCTCCGCGAGCTGCTCACCGACCTGACCCGCCTCGGCCTCGTCGAAGAGGCGTGGACGCCGGCCGGGCAGCGTCGCACGGCAGGTGAGGTGGGCCTGTGGTCGCTGCGCGCCCGCCAGTCCGGTGCGGAGAGCTTCACCCGGCGCGAGCACAGCGCGGTGCTCGTACACGGCACCGGCCGGCTGACCATCGCCATCGCCACCCTGCTCGCGGCGTCCGGCGTCGGGCACGTCCAGGTCGAGGCGGACGGGGCGGTGAGCGATCAGGACACGGGCAGCGGCTACCTCGACTCCGACATCGGCCGGCAGCGCCGCAGCGCCGCGGGTGACGCCGTCAAGCGGGCGAACCCGGCGGTGAAGCACACCCGCCTGCGCGGCGACCGGCAGCCGGAGCTCGTCGTGCTGGCCGACGCCATTGTGCCGGCCCCGGAAATCGTGAAACTGCTGTTGCACGAAGGCATTCCGCACCTGCCGGTGCGCGTCCGGGAAGGCGTCGGCATCGTGGGGCCACTGGTCTACCCGGGCAGGAGCACCTGCCTCGGCTGTGCGGACCTGCACCGCAAGTCGATGGACCCGCAGTGGCCGATGGTGGCCGGGCAGCTCGCCGGGCGCTCGCAGCAGGCCGATCTGTGCAGCGTGCAGACGACGGCCGGCATGGCGGCCGGGCAGGTTCTCCGGGTTCTCGACCACGTACAAGGTCCGCCGCCGCCGGCGTGGAACACCACGATCGAGATCGACGCCCACGGCGGCGTGGTCGAGCATCGCCCGTGGCCGCCGAACCCCGCGTGCGCCTGCGGGGCCCGGCCGCCCGGAGGCTGATCGGCTACGCCCCCTGGAGTCTGCACACGAGATCAGCAGCAAGGCAGAATCATTCAGGTGACGGACTTCCAGGAGCGTGAGGACCAGGATCGTCCCGGCATTCCCCGCCGGACCGCGGCGAGGACGGCGAAACTGGCCAGCTTGCCGCTCGGCATCGCCGGGCGGGCCGTCGGTGGCTGGGGTCGCCGGCTGACCGGGCAGAGCGCCGAGGAAGTCAACGCGGCGTTGTCGGCCAAGGCAGCGGAGCAGCTGTTCGAGGTGCTGGGCGCGCTCAAGGGCGGCGCGATGAAGTTCGGCCAGGCGCTGAGCGTGTTCGAAGCGGCCGTGCCGGACGAGCTGGCCGCGCCGTACCGGGACGCGCTGACCCGGCTCCAGGCGGCCGCACCGCCCATGTCGACCAGGCAGACGCACCGAGTGCTGGCCGAGCAGCTGGGCCGCTCCTGGCAGGACCGGTTCCGCGAGTTCGACGACGACCCCACCGCGTCCGCCAGCATCGGGCAGGTGCACCGGGCCGTCTGGCACGACGGCCGCGAGGTCGCGGTCAAGGTCCAGTACCCCGGGGCCGACGTGGCGCTGCGTAGCGATCTTCGCCAGCTACAGCGGTTCAGCCGACTGTTCCAGGCGCTCGTCCCGGGCGCCGAGGTGAAACCGCTGCTCGCCGAACTCGCGGCGCGAATGGACGAGGAGCTGGACTACCGCGGCGAAGCCGACAACCAGCGCAAGTTCGCGAAGGCCTTCGAGGACGACGCGCGGGTGCACGTCCCCCGGGTCGTCGCGAGCGCGCCCAAGACGCTGGTCACCGAGTGGATCAGCGGCACGCCACTGGCAAAGATCATCGCGGGCGGGGACAAGGCGACCCGTGACACCGTCGGCGAGATGCTCGCCGAGTTCCACTATTCCTCACCTGCGAGGGCGGGGTTGCTGCACTCGGATCCGCATCCGGGGAACTTCCTGTTACTGGACGACGGCCGGCTCGGGGTGATCGACTTCGGCGCGGTCTCCCGGTTACCGAACGGTATTCCGCGCCATCTCGGGGAAATGACGAGACTCGCACTGGACGGCCGCTCCACCGAACTCATGGAACTCCTCCGGGCAGCCGGTTTCGTGCGCCCCGACAGCGATTTACGTGCCGAAGATGTGCTCGCCTATTTGGCACCGTTCACGGAGCCGCTGGCCGGCGAGCGGTTCCATTTCACCCGTAAGTGGATGCAGCGGCAGGCGATGCGGGTCGGCGATTCCCGAGGTCAGGACTTCCGGGTGGGAAGGTCACTGAATCTACCCCCGGAATACTTGATGATCCACCGCGTGACAGCCGGATCGACCGGGATCCTTTGCCAGCTGGATGCCGAGATTCCGGCGCGGGCGATTGTGGAACGGTGGCAACCGGGCTTCGCAGATTAACCCATTTGACCTACAGGTTATCCACAGAAGCCCTACGTTCTCGGACGAACGAGCCATTCGCACGTGCGAGTTATCCACAATTTTCATGAACGGGTTCCCTGATTCCGGATTCAGCGGCACGCTGGACGCATGGCCCGATTGACTTCCGCGGAGCTGACGGCTCTGGGCGCGCCGGACACGAACGGCGTGACGACGAGCGCCAGGCTGCGCAACGCCGGTGTGACACCGCACGCCATCGCGTCACGGTGCCGCGCCGGCGGCCCGTGGCGGCGGTTGCTGCCGGGCATCATCCAACTCGATGACGGAGAGCTGTCCCGGCCACAGAAGCTCCGCGCCGCGACGTTCTACGGTGGTGCGGGTTCGGTCGTCAGCGGGATCGACGCGCTGCAGGCGCACGGCGTTCCGGTCCTGCCGCCTGCCCAGGTGCACACGCTCGTCGCGCTGCACCGGCGGATCCACTCCCAGGACTTCGTGCACCTCGAGCGAACGTCCCGGTTGCCCGAGCCGTTCTGGCACAACGGCATCGCGTTCGCCCCGCCCGCCAGGGCGACGATCGACATCGCCCGCCGGGAAACAACGCCGGAACGGCTCCGCCGGCTGCTGGCGCTACCGATCTACTACGGGTTGTGCACCTCGGACGACCTCCGCGCCGAACTAGACGCCGGTAACCAGCGCGGCACGGCGTCCGTCCGCGAGATGCTGCGCAACCTGGGCGGTTCGATGGGCGAGACGTACTTGCAGGGCCTCGCCCGCGAGCTGCTCGAAGAAGTCCCGTTGCCGCCGCCGGTCTGGAACGTGACCGTTTGCGATGTGCTGGGACGTCCGATCGGCATGGTGGACGCCTGGTGGGACGAGGTCGCGCTCGGCTGGCAATTCGGCGCGGGCGCGTGGGGCACCCGCGGGCCGAAGATGAACCACCTGGCCCTCGTCGCGGCGGGCGTGGTCCTGGTGCGCACCCAGCCGGACCAGATGCGCGAGCAAGTCAGGCGCGTCGCGCAGGAGCTGACGAGCGCGTTCGCCAATGCGGCGAAGCGAAGACGCCCGAGGGTCCGCGCCCTCGGCTCGGTCCCTGCGACGGTGTGAATGGCAGCTACCAGTATTCGGCCGGGAGCTTGCCTTCGATGTCACGGACGTGCTCGCGAGCGCACCGCGGGCACAACCACTGGATGTCGCCACGTTCGCGCTCCGACACCCAAGCGAGCGCGAGCGCCGGATCCTGCTCCGCCTCACGAGTAGCGCCGCACCTGGCGCAGGTCGCGATCACAGCTTTCGTCCGAAGTGGACGGTCCTTGCGCTGAGCACGTAAAGGTCGTCCCGATTACCGAGGTAGTCCGGACCGCTCGGGTCCAGCAGACGTCGCACCGTTTCGCGGTCCTCGTCTCCGGCGCGGTCCTCGACGGTCTCGGCAAGACGGCCGAAGTGCGTAATCACGAACTGGCGCACCTCGTCGGTGGCCGGGGCAGGATGATCGGTGAGCGCGGTGAAGGAGCTGACGTCGGTCAACCCGGCTCGGGCCAGTGCAGTGGTCCAGCCGTAGGGCATGCGGACGGCGCCTTCCATCGACGCGCGCATCGCACGAAACCATTCGTCGCCGGCTGCCGACAGCCTGCGTTCGAGGCCCGGCTCGCCGATGCCGAGGTCCCACGGCAGGGTCTGGCTCTCGAGCCCGCCCTCGGCCACGGCCAGCACACCGCCTGGCGACAGCGCCGACGCAAGACCAGTGACCCCGGCTTGCTGGTCGGGGAGGTGGTGGACCATCCGCGCCGCCCAAACCAGGTCGGCGGGCGGGACGAGGTCGCCGAGATCCTGGGTCGCCACGTCGGCGTGGATCGCGCGGATCACGACCGTCGCCGAGGCAGCTCCGCCCGCCGACGCACCGGTCTCGCGCTCGTCGGCTACCACCCCGGGCGCACCCGGCGTGCTGGCAGTGGCGGCTGCCGTCGCGTCAGACACTGCGGTGACGGACACGCCAGTAGCCGCCGTGCCATCAGCAGGCGCGGCGGTGCTAGACGCGTCGGCGGCCGACGCGCCGGTGGCGGGCGCGGCAGTAGCAGATGCGGCACTCGGCGCCGCTGCGGACGCCGCCGTGACGGGCGCGGTAGTGGAAGGCACGACACTCGGCGCTGCCGCGGAAGTCGCCGGGGTGGGCGCCGCCGTCGCGGCAACCGCGTCAGGCGCTGCGACGCCTGACAAGCCAATGCCGGACACACCGGCGGCGGACACACCGGCGGCGGACACGGCGGTGACGGACGCCGCGCCAGATACAGCCGCGGGCGCCGCGACGGCGGACGTGGCGCGCGAAACGGCTGCCCGCGCGGTTTCCGCGGCGACGGCCAGCAGCTCCGGAACAGCATCGACGAGAAGGAGGGTGCCACCACCACGGGCGGCGAGTGCGACGGCCAGCGCGGCGCTCATCCCACCGGCTCCTGAACCGACGTCGACGACTGTCGCGCCGGCGGGTACCGCTGCCATCAGGCGGGCGGCGATCGCGGCGTAGGCGCCAGCGTCGAGGTCGTCGACCCGGCGGAGGTCGGGAATCCGGGTGGCCCAATCGATGTGGTCGTGGGTATGCGCATGTGCCGCCATGAGCCCATTCAACACGACCCCCGCACGCGGAAAAGGGATGTTCGCCGTGGTCGCACACGGCGAACATCCCTTGCCTCACCAGGTGATCCCGCCCGGGCCGCACAGCGAACATCCCTTGCGTCACCGGGTGATCCCGGCCGGGCCGTACGGTGCGCTGCCACCGGACCCACGGCGCGCCACCACCGGACACCCAGTGGCACCCGGGACACCCGGTGCCAGCCGGGCCGCACGGTGGCAATCAGGACACGCGCTGCCACCGGACACCCGTGGCGCAGGGACAACCCAGTGGCAGCCGGGCCGCACGGTGGCAATCGGGACACGCGCTGCCACCGGGCACCCGGTGACAGCCGGGACGCCCGGCGGCAACCGGGATACCCGGTGGCAGCGCGATCGCGACGTGGACCCAGGAACTCAGGACCGGTGGCGCTGGGCGCGGCGGGCGGCCCAGTGCGCCATCCGGTCCCATCTGCGGGCCGCGCGGGCGTGTCCGCGTTCCTGTTGCGCCCGGATATCCCGGCGCATGTCCTGTATTCGTGCTCTCGCGAGTTCTTCGTACATCAACATCTCGGTGATCTCCTTGGTCAATACGGGTGCCGAACTCGGTCGGACATCCGTGGTGTCTGGCTTTTCGCTGATCAGAAGTAGGTCACTCATGCGGCGGCGCTCCGCCGCTCGGTCGAGGTCCGCTGGGGCTGCTCCGCCGCCACGGAACGCTCGACGACCGGGTGCTTCCGCGGACGCCCCCGAGGCCGCTTCCGCGCGACCACGACGCCACGCTCGAAGATCTCGCCGCCCCAGACGCCCCACGGCTCACGCCGCGCGAGCGCGCCGGCCAGGCAGGACTCCCGGATCGGGCAGTCGCCGCACAGGCGCTTGGCACGCTCGAGATCCGCGGGAGCCTCCGCGAACCACAGGTCGGCATCCCCGGACCGGCAGGGCAGGTCCAGCTCGGGCGAGACGGCCACGTCGAGCAGGTCACCGGTACCCAGGGTGCTGGGATCGGTGAACTCGGCGGGTAACGCCCCCTCTGACGCGAAGGCGATTGCCGATGACATTCCCGTTCTCCTTTGTGTAGTAACGGTTTTCCGGTTATGGAGGGGTACAGCACAAACACGAAGGCCGCGGATCCGATGTACGGTTCCGCGGCCTTCGTGAGCCTATTTCCCAGAGGGTGTCAGGGACTTCGCTCAAGCGGAGGGTGCGGAACGTGGATCTTCGGCTGCTCGTACGTCGGCAGGACGGCATCGGCCAGCATGAGCTCGACACCGAAGGCACGGCTGCGGTCAGCAAGGACGCGCACCGGGTTCCCGGCAACACTTTCCTCGGACCAACGCACACCGATGCCCTGGCCGTTGACAGCGCCCATCGGGCTGGCGCAGGACAGCGTGGTGCCAGGGTTGCCGATCAGATTGGTGATCTTCATTCCAGGCGCCTCCTCTCGCTGTCCAGCGCTCATCGCTTTCGCGACGGGCGGAATCCCCCTCGGGTGGCGGTCTCCACCCGACCCATGCAGGCTATTGCTCTTGCCCTGATGGCTGCAACTTATTTTCCCAAGACTCCCCGAATCGACGAAGATCCGCCCTGAGCGGCGGTTTTGCCGCACGGATCGAGCTGTCGACGCGGTCAACCACGCTCACCATTCACCACCGCCAGCACATCTTCCCCGAACCGCGACGCCTTGTTCGGCCCGATCCCGGAGATCGCCACCAGACCGCGGTGGTCGGCCGGCTGCTGTTCCGCGATCGCGATGAGCGTCGCGTCGGTGAAGACCACGAACGGCGGCACCTTGAGCTCCTTCGCCCGCGTGATCCGCCACTCCCGCAGCCGGTCGAGCAACTCTTCGTCCACATTGGACGGACAACGCCGGCAGCGGCCCAGCTTGATTTCCATGGTGTCCAGCACCGGCCCGTCACAGATCCGGCAGCGCGGCTTCGGGCCGCTCCGCGCGGACTGCGACCGCGACACCCGGGCCGCAGGGTGGTGCTCCGGCAGCAGTCCGTACAGGAATCGGCTGCGCCGCCGGTTCCGCTTGCCGCCCGGATGACGCGAAAGCGACCACGACAGCCACAGATGCTCCCGGGCCCTGGTGACACCGACATAGAACAGCCGGCGCTCCTCCTCGATGGCCTCGTCATCCCCGTCGGCGTGCACGATCGGCACGGTCCCTTCGGCGAGCCCGACCAGAAACACCGCATCCCACTCCAGGCCCTTCGCGGCATGCAGGGACGCCAGCGTCACCCCCTCGACCGTCGGCGGGTGCTGCGCGGCCGCGCGCTGCTCCAGTTCGGCCACATACCGCGGCAGATCCGCACCCTCGACCGTCGCCGCCAGTTCCTCGGCCACCTCGACCAGCGACAGCAGCGCGTCCCACCGCTCTTTCGCGGAGCCGCCCGACGGTGGCTGCTCGGTCAGGCCCACCCGCGCGAGCACCGAACGGACCGCCGTCACCAGCTCCGTGCCGGGCGGATCACCCGCCGCCGTGCGCAGCGAGACCATCGCCTGCCGGATCTCCCGGCGATCGAAGAACCGCTCTCCCCCGCGCACCAGATACGGCACACCGACCTCGGACAACGCCTGCTCGTAGCCCTCGGACTGCGCGTTGACGCGGTACAGGATCGCGATCTCGCTCGCGGCGACCCCGGTGTCGAGCAGGGCGCGAATGCGGGACGCGACCGCGGCGGCCTCCGTCGGCTCGTCCTCGAACTCGGCGAACCGGGGTTCGGGCCCGGCCGCCCGCTGCCCGAGCAGCCGGAGCCGGGACCCGGCCGGCCGGTTGCGCGCCGCGCCGATCACCTTGTTCGCCAGCTCCACGACCTGCGGCGTGGACCGGTAGTCACGCTCCAGCCGCACCACCGTCGCCTCCGGGAAGCGGCGGGTGAACTCGAGCAGCGGGCGCGGCGACGCCCCGCCGAACGAGTAGATCGTCTGGTTCGCGTCACCGACCACGGTCAGGTCGTCCCGCCCGCCGAGCCAGGCGTCGAGCAGACGCTGCTGCAGCGGCGTGACGTCCTGGTACTCGTCGACGATGAAGCAGCGGTACCGGTCGCGGAACTCGCGCGCGACCTCGCCGTGCTCCTCCAGAACCGCCGTTGTGTGCAGAAGGAGATCGTCGAAGTCGAGTACCTGTGCGGAGTTCTTCAGCTTCTCGTACGCGCGGTAGA
The DNA here is from genome assembly GCF_021653975.1 of Amycolatopsis sp. GM8. Taxonomy (GTDB): domain Bacteria; phylum Actinomycetota; class Actinomycetes; order Mycobacteriales; family Pseudonocardiaceae; genus Amycolatopsis_E. The sequence continues at coordinate 510,910 of NZ_JAJKFK010000007.1, forward strand.
CCTCGGCGACCTGCTGCGGCGCGGCCGGGCTGTCCCGCTGGACGCGCACGGCTGTCGCCGGGTAGTCGTCCGGGCTGACCAGCGACGCCTTCGCCCACTCGATCTCGCTCGCCAGGTCCCGCAGGAATTCGGACTCGGCGCCCAGCCCGGCCCGGTTCGCGGCCTGGCCGATGAGCCGCAGCTTGCCCTCGAGCAGGTCCCACGGCCGGTCGCCGATCACGCGCGGCCAGAAGTACCGCAGCTGCCGCCGCGCCGCCGCGTGGAAGGTCAGCGCCTGGGCGCCTTCCACGCCCAGCGCCCGCAGCCGGGTGCGCATCTCGCCCGCGGCGCGCGTGGTGAAGGTGACCGCGAGCACCTGTCCCGCCGCCACATGACCGGACCTGACCAGGTGCGCGACGCGGTGCGTGATCGTCCGTGTCTTCCCCGTGCCCGCACCCGCGAGCACGCACACCGGCCCCCGCGGCGCGACCGCGGCGGCTCGTTGTTCGGGATCGAGCCCGTCCAGCAGGCCCGGCCGGTGCGTTCGAACAGCTGCGTCAACCACTAGGGCATCCTCGCAGAGGGGGCCGACAGATTCCGTGCGGGACGCTCGGCCGTATCCTGGGAGATATGGCGGGAAAGCTGGACAAAGAAGCTGCCAAGCAGGCGAAGCGGGACAAGCGCGCGGCGAGCAAGGCTCGGCGTTCGCAGATCTTCGAAGCGTTCAAGATGCAGCGCAAAGAGGACAAGGCGCTCATCCCCTGGTTGGCCGGTTCGATCATCGTCGTGGCCGGCGTGGTGTTCGGGATCGGGTTCTTCTTCAACGCGCAGTGGATCCTGCTCCCGCTCGGCATCGTGCTCGGCGTGCTGGCGGCGGTGATCATCTTCGGTCGCCGCGTGCAGAAGACGGTGTATTCGAAGGCGGACGGGCAGCCGGGTGCGGCGGGCTGGGCGCTGGACAACATGCGCGGCAACTGGCGGGTGACGCAGACCGTCGCCGCCACCACGCAGCTCGACGCGGTGCACCGCGTGCTGGGCGGGCCGGGCGTCATCCTGGTCGGCGAGGGCACCCCGCATCGCGTGAAGAACCTGGTCTCGCAGGAGAAGAAGCGCATCGCGCGGCTGGTCGGCGAAACGCCGATCTACGAGGTGATCGTCGGTAGCGAAGAGGGCGAGACCCCGCTGCGCCGTCTGCAGCCGACGCTGATGAAGCTGCCGCGCAACCTCAAGCCCGCACAGGTCGACGCGCTCGAAGCCAAGCTCGCGGCGCTGGGCAACCGGGGCGCGGCGATGCCGAAGGGCCCGATCCCGCAGGGCGCCAAGATGCGCAACGTGCAGCGCACGATCCGCCGCCGCTGACCGTCAGCGCAGCCGCACGACCACCGTGCCGGTGAGCCGGTCGAGCCAGCTGCGGCCGTCGGTGTTGCGGACCGCGGCGGGAACGATCAGGACCGTCAGCGCCGCACGCACCAGGGCGCGCCAGGGCCCGACCATGGACCTGCCGTCGAGCCGCCCGACGCGGACGCCCGTGATCGCCATCCCGGGGGTGAAGCCGAAAAACGCCACCGGCAGCACCGTGATGACCGCCCAGACGACGATCGACCACAGGTTGTAGTTCTGCATGGCCGGCGTGTCCTGCAGCGCCGGGCGCATGAACAGCGACGTCAGCAGCGAGGCGAGCACCAGGTCGAGCACGAAGGCGAGCACCCGCGAGCCACCGCCGGCGGCCGCACCCGGGCCGGATTCGGGCAGGCCCAGCCGCTCGCCACGCCAGCGTGCGGGCTCCTCGTCACCGGTGCTGACACCCGTTTGGGCACCTGACAACCATTCGCCGGTCCATCTCGCCACACCAACAGGGTATGTCGCTGGCAGAATCGCTGCTTGACCTGGTGTGCTGGCAGAGCTCGCGAAAGCCAGTTAACACCGATGAAACACATGGGTGACGGTCGGGCAACACCGCGCTTTTAGCGTGAGCCGAAGAGAGTACTGCCTCCCGGCAAGACAGTTGAAGGAGTTACAGAGGGTGTCCACTACTCCAGAAGATATCCAACGCCTCATCGCGGATGAGGACGTGCAGTTTGTCGATGTCAGGTTCTGTGACCTGCCGGGCGTGATGCAGCACTTCACCGTTCCCGCGAAGTCGTTCGACACGGACGCGTTCGCCGAGGGACTGGCCTTCGACGGCTCCTCCGTCCGTGGTTTCCAGTCGATCCACGAGTCGGACATGCTTCTGCTGCCGGACCCGGACACCGCGCGGATCGACCCATTCCGCAAGCAGAAGACGCTCTCGATCAACTTCTTCGTGCACGACCCGTTCACGCGTGAGGCCTACAGCCGCGACCCGCGCAACATCGCCCGCAAGGCGGAGCAGTACATCGCCGAGTCCGGCATCGCGGACACCGTGTTCTTCGGCCCGGAGGCGGAGTTCTACATCTTCGACTCGGTCCGGTTCAACTCCGCCGAGAACGGCACCTTCCACGAGATCGACTCGATCGAAGGCTGGTGGAACACCGGCCGCGAAGAAGAGGGCGGCAACCGCGGCTACAAGACCAAGTACAAGGGCGGCTACTTCCCCGTCCCGCCGGTCGACCACTACTCCGACCTGCGTGACGAGATCAGCCAGCACCTGATGGCGTCCGGCTTCACGCTGGAGCGCGCGCACCACGAGGTGGGCACCGCGGGCCAGGCTGAGATCAACTACAAGTTCAACACGCTGCTGCACGCCGCGGACGACCTGCAGCTGTTCAAGTACATCGTGAAGAACACCTCGTGGAACGCGGGCAAGACCGCGACCTTCATGCCGAAGCCCCTCTTCGGCGACAACGGCTCGGGCATGCACTGCCACCAGTCGTTGTGGAAGGACGGCCAGCCGCTGTTCTACGACGAGTCCGGCTACGCGGGCCTGAGCGACACCGCCCGGCACTACATCGGCGGCATCCTGGCGCACGCGCCGAGCCTGCTCGCGTTCACGAACCCGACGGTGAACTCCTACCACCGCCTGGTGCCGGGCTTCGAGGCGCCGGTCAGCCTGGTGTACTCACAGCGCAACCGCTCCGCCTGCGTGCGGATCCCGATCACGGGCACGAACGCCAAGGCCAAGCGCATCGAGTTCCGTTGCCCCGACTCGTCGGGTAACCCGTACCTGGCCTTCGCCGCGATGACGATGGCGGGCCTGGACGGCATCAAGAACAAGATCGAGCCGGCCGACCCGATCGACAAGGACCTCTACGAGCTGCCGCCCGAGGAGGCCAAGGACGTCAAGCAGGTGCCGGCCGATCTCGGCACCGTGCTCGAGAACCTGGAGTCCGACCACGACTTCCTCACCGAGGGTGGCGTGTTCACCCCCGACGTGATCGAGACGTGGATCTCGCTGAAGCGGGAGCAGGAGATCGACCCGCTGCGGCTGCGCCCGCACCCGTACGAGTTCGCGCTGTACTACGACGTGTAAGTCGCCTGGGAAACAAGAGCACGCCGGCGGCGGGGAGTGGAAAACGCCCTCGCCGTCGGCGTTCCTTTTTGGGTCACCCTACGTGCAACAGTGGGCTTACCCCGGCACGGAGGTGGGTGAATCCGTCGAGCAAACGGGCGGTTGACCGGCCACGTTGTTCTGTATTGGCGGCGCGTCAGCTACACCGGGAGATGCCTACCTTGCGCCACAGGAGGTTTCCCCGTGTGTACGCCCATTGTCGAGAACAATCGCGCTCCCGTCCCGGGACTTTCCCAGCGGGTCGATCGCGCCCTCGCAGACTTCTTCGACAGCAAGGCATCCGTGTTCACGGACCCGCCGGAGCTGACGCCGATCTTCGACGGTATCCGTGATTTCGTGCTGTCCGGCGGAAAACGGCTCCGGCCGCTGTTCTGCTACCAGGGCTGGCGCGGCGCCGGTGGCGCCGAGGACGACGACGCGATCATCGTCGCCGCGGCTTCGCTGGAGCTGTTCCACGCCTTCGCCCTGATCCACGACGACATCATGGACGACTCGAAGACGCGTCGTGGCCGCCCGTCGCTGCACCGGACGCTCGGTGTGCCGCTGGGCATCCTGAGCGGAGATCTGTGCCTGACCTGGTCGCAGGAGATGCTGGACACCTGCGGGTTGCCCGCGGCCAGGATCCGGGAAGCGCAGGCCGTGCGTCATCACATGCACACCGAGCTGATGACCGGGCAGGCACTGGATCTGCTCGACCAGACCTCGGGCGACTCGCTTGCCAGAGCCTTGACCATCATCCGGTACAAGACGGGAAAGTACACTGTGGAGCGTCCGCTGCACATCGGTGCGGTGCTGGCCGGCGCCGAGCCCGAGCTGTTGCGCGCCTTCACGAATTTCGGGATCCCGTTGGGCGAGGCCTTCCAGCTGCGCGACGATCTGCTCGGTGTGTTCGGCGATCCGGCGGTCACCGGAAAGTCCACTATGGACGATCTGCGGGATGGCAAGCCCACGGTGCTGATCACCATGGCCCGGCGGGAGGCGACACCCGCGCAGGCCGGCCGAATCCGTGCCCTGTATGGCAAACCGGACCTCGGCCAGGACGAAGCAGGGCTGCTGCGGGAGGTGATCGCCGCGACCGGCGCACCGGCCACGGTCGAGCAGATGATCGTCCAGCGGACCGCACGGGCGCTGGCCGCACTGGACCACGCACCGATCACTGACGCGGCGCGGGCAGACCTGCGCGGGCTCACCCACGCCGCCACTTCCCGTGCCGCCTAAGGGAATTACTCCGCGGTGGAGAGGACTTTCAGGTCGTAGCCGGCTCGCTCGAACCGGCCGCGCGGGTCGTCGACGAGCTTGCGCCGGGCCAGGTCCATCAGGCCGATGGTGCAGACCAGCTCGGCGGACACGGTGCCGTCCGCCTTGTAGATGCGGTGCTCGATCTGGAAGGTCTTGCCGGGGCCGAACGTGGCGTCGGCCGTCACCTCGACGGTCTCGCCCATCCGGATCTCGCGCCGGTAGGTGATGGTCGAGGCGAGCAGCACCGGCGCGATGTGCTGCTCCTCGATCGGGGTGGCCCCGCCGGCGGCCTTCGCCAGCCCCTCGATGCGCGCGACCTCGCAGTACGAGTGGTACACGGCGTGGTTGAGGTGGCCGAGCATGTCCAGCTCGTACATCCGCACCTTGATCTGTATCCGGAAGGGCTCGCGCTCGCTCACGGCCCCAACTGTAGGCGGCGGGCCGGACGGTTTCGCTGTGATGTCAGTCCTCGAAGAACACCCGTTCGACCACGACGTGCGCGTGCCGGGTGATCCGGCGGTAGTAGTCGAGGAACCGGCCCAGGTCGTCCTCGTCGTAGCCGAACACGCCTGCCACGGCGGCGAGAGGGCGGCCGGTGCTCGGCACCTGGTCGGATGCCTTGCCACGCACCAGCACCGTCGCGTTGCGGACCCGCGTCGCGAGCAACCATGCCTCGGTGAGGGCCTCGGCGTCTTCGGCGCCGATGAACCCGGCCTCGGCCAAGGCGGTCAGCGCGTTCGGGGTCGAGGTGGTGCGCAGCGCCGGCACGTCGTGTGCGTGCCGTAGCTGCAACAGCTGCACGGTCCACTCGACTTCCGCCAAACCGCCGCGGCCCAGTTTCGTGTTCAGGTTCGAGTCGGTGCCGCGGGGGATGCGTTCGGTCTGCACACGCGCTTTCATCCGCCGGACCTCGCGGACGCGTGTCGCGTCCAGCCCGCCGTCGGGGTACCGGATCGCGTCGGCCATCTCGATGAACCGTGCGCCCAGATCGTTGTCGCCAGCGATGGCGCGAGCGCGCAGCAGGGCTTGCGCCTCCCACACCTCACCCCAGCGCGCGTAGTAGGCACGGTACGACTCGAGCGTGCGGACGAGCGGGCCGCCGCGGCCTTCGGGCCGGAGGTCGGCGTCGACCTCCAGCGGGGGGTCCGCGCTCGGCTGCCCCAGCATCTTGCGGACCGTCTCCGCGACCGACGAAGCGAACCGGACCGCTTCGCCGTCTTCAGCTCCCTCGTTCGCTTCGCAGACGAAGAGAACATCGGCGTCGGACCCGTAACCGAGTTCCGCGCCGCCGAGCCGCCCCATCCCGATGACTGCGATGGTCGCGGGCTGGTGGCCGACTTCGGCCACGCGCTGCGTGATCGCCGCCGCGAGCGCGCTCTGCAGCACGGCGACCCAGACGCTCGACAGGGCCGCACAGACGGCGCGGACGTCCAGCAGGCCGAGCAGATCGGCGGCCGCGACCCGCAGCAGCTCGTGGCGCCGCAAAGATCGTGCGGCGGCGACCGCCGCCTTGATCCCCGGCTGCCGCCGCACGGCGGCACGCAAAGAGTTCGCGACCTCGGCGGGATCCCGGCCGGCGAGCTGAGCCGGATCGGCCAGCAGGCGCAACACTTCCGGCGCCCGCACCAGCAGGTCCGGCACCAGCTTGGACGTGCCGAGCAGGTGCGCCAGCCGCTCGACGACGGCACCTTCGTCACGCAGAACCCTGAGGTACCAAGGGGTTTCCTCGAGTGCCTCGGACACCTTGCGGTACGCGAGGAGCCCGCCGTCGGGGTCCGGGGTGTCAGCGAGCAGGTCGAGGATCACGGGCAGCAGCGTGTGCTGGATCGACGCCCGGCGCGAGACGCCCGTGGTGAGCGCCCGGATGTGTTGCAGGGCCCCGTCGGGCGCGGCATAGCCAAGTGCGCTCAACCGCTGGGCCGCCTGTTTCGTGGTGAGGCGCAGGGCCTCTGTCGGCACGCTCGCGACGGACTGCAACAACGGGCGGTAGAAGAGTTTCTCGTGCAGTCTGCGGATCCGTTGCGCGTACCGGCGAAACTCCCCGAGGAGCACCTTCGCCGCGCCCTGCCCGCGCTCCGGCCGGATCCCCATCGCCCGGGCGATCACCCGGAGCTCGGCGATATCGGAGTCTTCGGGGAACAGGTGGGTGCGGCGCAGACGGCGCAGCTGCAAACGGTGTTCGACGGTGCGCAGGAACTCGTACGCGGTCTCGAGCTGGGCCGCGTCCTCGCGACCGACGTAGCCACCGGTGCCGAGTGCCCGCAGAGCGTCCATTGTGGACCGTTGGCGCAGATCGGCGTCCGCGCGCCCGTGCACGAGCTGCAACAGCTGCACCGCGAACTCGACGTCACGCAGCCCGCCGCGGCCGAGCTTCAGCTCACGGTCGGCGAGATCGGACGGCACGTGCTTCTCGACGCGCCGGCGCATCTGCTGGACGTCCTCGACGAAGTTCTCGCGCTCCGCGGCGGACCACACGACGTCGTCGACCATCTCGATGTACCGGCTGCCGAGCTCGTTGTCCCCGGCGACCGCGCGCGCCTTGAGCAACGCCTGGAACTCCCAGGTGCGGGCCCATTTCTGGTAGTAGGCGGTATGCCCGTCGAGGCTCCGGACGAGGGCCCCGGCCTTACCTTCGGGCCGCAGCGCCGCGTCGACCTCGAAGCACGCGCCATGGACGACGCGCATCATCGTGCTGGCCAGCCTGGTCGCGAGCTGGAGGTCGCCCTCGCCGACGAAGATGACGTCGACATCGCTGACGTAGTTCAGCTCGCGGCCGCCGCACTTCCCCATCGCGATGACCGCGAGCCGGGTGCCGTCGAGCTCCTTGTCCGCCAGCTCGGCGTGGGCGACGGCCAGACCGGCGGTGAGCGCCGCTTCGGCAAGGGCGGTGAGCCGGCCCGTCACCTCGGTGTAGGGCGACGGATCGAGGTTGGGTTCGACGAACTGGCCGAGGTCCGCGGCCGCGATCTCCAGCAGCAGGCCCCGGTACCCGGCCTTGAGCGCCTGTTCGGCGGCGGTGCCGGTGAGCGCCTCCGGCCGGCCGGCCTGGACGGCGGCGAGGAGTTCGTCGGTGAAGCAGCTGGTGTCGGTGCACTCGTCGGTCGTGAGCCGGCGCCACTCCCCCGGCGAGCCGACGAGGAAGTCCGCGAGCGCGCTCGACGTGCCGAGCACGGCGACCAGCCGGCCGCGGAGCCCCGCGTTCCCGCACAGCGCGTCGGACAGCTCGGTCCAGCCGCCCGGGTCCGCTTCGCGCAGGCGGTCGAGGCCGCGGAGCGCGAGGTCGGGGTCGGCGGAACGCGAGAGCGCGATCAGGACGCCGGTGCTCGACGGGTCGGGCCCGGCGTCGGTCCACCAGCCCGCGGCACGCAGCTGCCCCTCGGCCCGGTCGTCGGTGAAGCCGTACCGTGCGGGGGAAGCCGCCCCGCGTGCTTGCTCAACCATCGAGGTCCACCGTAGCCGTGCTCAGGCCAGCGGCAGAGTGTTGCGTGGGGCCGGAGTCGCCGGCTCGAGCGCACCGCCCGCCAGTCGCACGAAACGCTCGGCGAATGGCTGCCAGGTGTCGGCGAGGTCTTGGTGGATCTGATTGAGAGTGGATGCGTCGAAGGCCCCTGGCTTGGCCGTGGCGGCCATGTCGGGTTCGTCCGCCGCCCAGGACTGCACGAGCTCGGCGGTGGTCTCGATGTGGAACTGCACCCCGTACGCGCAGCGCCCGAGCCGGAAGGCTTGGTTGGGGTACCGCGGCGCGGAGGCGAGCAGGACAGCGTTCACCGGGAGACGGCTGATCTCGTCCCCGTGGAAGTGCATCACGTCGGGCATCAGCGGCAGGTCCGCGAACAGCGGATCGGTCCAGGCGGCGTCCTTTTTCGCGATGAGATGGGCACCGACCTCGGGCCCTTTCGTGCCCTGCTCGACCCGGCCGCCGGTGGCGACGGCGAGGAGCTGGGCACCGAGACAGATGCCGAGTGTCGGCAAACCGCTGTGGGCGCCCGCGGCGAGCAGGTCGCGCACGGACTTCAGCCACGGGTGCGCCGAGTCGTCTTCGGCGTTCATTCCGCCACCGAGGCAGATGAGTCCCTGGTAGCCGTCGAGGCCGGCGGGCAGTTCGTCGGCCGGCGGCAGCCGGATGTCGAGCTCGGCACCAGCGGCGGTGCACCACTCGCCCAGCGGACCGACCGGATCGGATTCGTCGGGCTGGATCACGAGAATGCGGGGCGCGGTCACCCATTCAGGATACGGACCCGGGCGGATCGACTCAGCCCCATTCGGACCCGGAAATGCCTCGAGGCCCTGGGAGATCCCTTGCGGGGTCTCAACCAGGGCCTCGAGGTCCTTAATTTGAGTTCGGCGGTGTCCTACTCTCCCACACCCTGGCGGGTGCAGTACCATCGGCGCTGGTGGGCTTAGCTTCCGGGTTCGGAATGGGACCGGGCGTTTCCCCACCGCCAAAACCACCGAAACACTCACG
>NZ_JAJKFK010000008.1 GCF_021653975.1 Amycolatopsis sp. GM8
CGTGAGTGTTTCGGTGGTTTTGGCGGTGGGGAAACGCCCGGTCCCATTCCGAACCCGGAAGCTAAGCCCACCAGCGCCGATGGTACTGCACCCGCCAGGGTGTGGGAGAGTAGGACACCGCCGAACTTCTTTTCGAAGGGCCCGCTAGGATAGCCAGTTGGCTGCTCCTAGCGGGCCCTTTGTCTGTGTTCGAGATCAAACTTTTCATGAACAAGTAGGAGGATCAGGTGGCGGAGTTCGGACGGCGCGACTCGGAGGACGACGCCGCGTCCGATCGCCCGCGACGCCGTGACTCGGGTCCCGACAAGCGCCGGTCGGGCGCTCCGCGTGGTGACAAGCGGGGGTTCGGCAGTGGCGGCGGTTCGGGACAGTACGACCGCGGAAACAGCGGTCGCTCGCGTGACAACAGTGCCGGCGGGAAGGACCGCTGGCGCAACGACGATGGCCGCCGCGCGGGCTCGCGCGGCGGTGACCGTGCAGGTGGCGGCAAGTCTGACGACCGGCGCGGTGACCAGGCCGGCCGGAACGACCGCTCGGGGGACCGGCCGGCGTGGAAGAACGACCGCGGTGATCGCCCGTCGTGGAACAAGAACCGCGATGACCGTGGTGGCTTCCGTGCCGACAACCGGCGTTCCGACAACCGCGGTGACAACCGTGGCGGTGACCGTCGGTTCAGCGACCGGGGTGGCGATAACCGCGGCGGCGAGCGGCGGTTCAGCGACCGCGCCGACAACCGTGGCGGTGACCGTCGATTCGGCGATCGTGGCGATAGTCGCGGTGGGGAGCGCCGGTTCAACGACCGCAGCGATAATCGTGGTGGTGAGCGCCGGTTTAACGACCGAAGTGATAGTCGCGGTGGAGAGCGCCGGTTCAACGACCGCGGGGACAGCCGTGGTGGTGAGCGCCGGATCAATGACCGGAGCGACAATCGCGGTGGGGAACGCCGGTTTAACGATCGCAGTGACAATCGTGGTGGAGAGCGCCGGTTTAACGACCGAAGTGATAGTCGTGGTGGTGAGCGCCGGTTCGGCGATCGTGGTGATAGTCGCGGTGGTGAGCGGCGGTTCGGCGACCGGGGTGGCGATAGCCGCGGTGGTGAGCGGCGTTTTAACGATCGCGGGGGCGACAACCGGCGGTTCAGTGGGCCTCGTGACAATGACCGGCGCTCCAGCGGATCGCGTGATGACAACCGCCGGTTCGATCGCGATGATCGCCGCCCGCAGCGGGATGACAGCCGTGGGTTCGAGCGTCGTGGTCCGCGTGATGACGACAAGGGAGGCGACCGTCGTCCGCAGCGGGATGACAACCGGCGGTTCGAGCGGGGTGGGGCACGCGACAACGATCGGCGTTTCGACCGTGGCGACAAGCCGCGTGACAACGAGCGGCGGTTCGACCGGGGCGACCGCAAGCCCGATCGCCCGAGTGGACCCCGCCGCCCCTACGGTGCCAAGCCGGCCGTACCGCTCGACGACGAGGCGCTCGCCAAGGAGCTGCTCGAAGCCCCCGAACTGCCCGAGGACGTCGACTACGCCGACCTCGACGAGGAAGCCCGCCGCGAGCTGCGCACCCTGCCGAAGGGGCTCGCGGAGACCGTGGGCAAGCACCTCGTCGCCGCCGGCGGTCTGATCGACACCGACCCCGAGGCGGCCCTCCAGCACGCGCGCTACGCCAAGGCGAAGGCCTCTCGCGTGCCGATCGTGCGTGAGGCGCTCGGTTTGGTGTCCTACCACGCCGGCAACTGGGCCGAGGCGCTATCTGAGCTGCGGGCCGTCCGCCGGATGACCCGGCTGGACACCCACGTCGCCGTCATCGCCGATGCCGAGCGCGCCCTGGGCCGTCCCGAGCGGGCGCTCGACCTCGCCAAGGAGGTGGCAGGCGCCAACCTGCCGCGCGACGTGGAGGTCGAGTTGCGCATCGTCGCGGCCGGCGCCCGGCGCGACATGGGCCAGCTCGACGCGGCGGTCGTCTCCCTGCAGGGGCCGGACCTCAACGCCGCGAAACGCGACCCGTGGAGCGCGCGGTTGTTCTACGCCTACGCCGACAACCTGGCCGCTGCGGGCCGCCGCGACGAGGCGATCGAGTGGTTCCTCAACGCCGCCCAGGCCGACGCCGACGAGGAGACCGACGCCGCCGAGCGCGCGGCCGCCCTCTCCAACGACGACCTGCCGCTCGGCGACCACGCCTACGAAGCCGACGACCAGGACGACGACGACTTCGAGGATGACGAAGACGACGCCGACGAGGATGACGACTTCGACGACGAGGACGAGGAACTCGACGGCGCCGATGGCGAACTCGACGACGAGGACGACGCCGACGACCAGGACGACGACTTCGAGGATGACGACGAAGACGCCGCCGACGACGAGGACGACGTTGACGAGGGCGACGCCGGCGAAGACGAAGACGATTTCGACGACGAGGATGAAGAACTCGGCGACAAGGACGTAGAGGAGCCTGGAGACGCCGCCACCGAAGGCACCGAAGCCGCCGGGCGGGACGAAACCACCGCCGCCACAGCCAAAACGGAGCGGCGCCCTGATGGCGACTGACGGGGACACGCTCGCCGCCACGTATGACGTGATGCTGTTCGACCTCGACGGCACCGTCTACCACGGGCCCGAGCCGATCCCGGGCGTCGCCGAGGTGATCCGCGGGTTGCGCGACGCCGGGACAGCCGTCCGTTTCGTCACCAACAACGCGTCCAGGGCGCCCGGCGACGTCGCGGAATCCCTGCGGGGCATGGACATCGACGCCGACGCGGCCGAGGTCAGCACCAGCGCCCAGGCAGCCGCCAAGGTCCTCTCCGAGCGGCTGCCGCGGGGCGCCAAGGTCGTCATCATCGGCGCGCCGGCACTCGAAAATGAGGTCGCCGCCGTCGGGCTGGAGCCCGTGCGTGCGGCCGAGAACGCGGCCGCGGTCGTGCAGGGGCACTGGGCCGAGACCGGCTGGAAGCACCTCGCCGAAGGCTGTCTCGCCATCCGCGCCGGCGCGCTGTGGGTGGCCTGCAACGTCGACGCCACCCTGCCCACCGAGCGTGGCCTGCTACCGGGCAACGGCTCGATGGTCGCCGCGCTCAAAGCGGCCACCGGGGCCGAACCCGTCGTCGCCGGCAAACCCGAGGCGCCGCTGTTCCACACGGCCACCCAGTCGGCGAACGCGAGCAAACCCCTGGCCATCGGGGATCGCCTGGACACAGACATCGCGGGCGCGGTGACCGCCGGCGTCGACTCCCTGCTCGTGTTCACCGGCGTCTCCACTCCCGCCGACCTGCTGGCCGCGAAAACGACGGAACGGCCGACCTACCTCGCGGCGGACCTCGAAGCCCTCGACCAGCCCGCCGACGATCTCGTCCCCGGGCCGCAGAAGGGCTGGCAGGTCGACGTCGGCGAGCACACGCTCCGGGCGTCGGCCAAGGGCTCGAAAGACCCCTACGAACTCCTCCGCGCGCTGTGTCACGAAGCCTGGCAGTCCGGCCTCACCGCCGTGAAACCGCAGGACGACGTGGCCGCCGCGGCACTCGCCGCGCTGGGGCTCACACCCACTGCCTGATCCATCCGTTAGCGTGGTAACCGTGCAACAACAGCAACCCCACCCGATCCCCGGGCCGCCGCCGGACCCGCGTGCCGGGATCGACGAGGGCATGGCAGGCCTCGAAAACCTCGACCGGGTGCCCCTCGCGGAGCACGTCGAGCGTTTCGACGCGGTCCACACCCAGCTGACCTTCGCGTTGTCGAGCATCGACAAGGTTTGACCGATGCCCCGTAGGGCCCGCCTCGACGCCGAACTCGTCCGCCGGGGCCTCGCCCGCTCCCGCGAGCACGCGAGCACGCTCATCACCGAGGGCAAAGTGACCGTGCGCGGCATGGTCGCGAGCAAACCCGCGACCGGGGTGGACACCGACGCCGCCATCGTCGTGCGCGCGGGCGACGACCCCGGCTGGGCCTCGCGTGGCGCGTACAAGCTGCTCGGTGCGCTGGACGCGTTCGAAAGCCTGACCGTGGAAGGGAAACGCTGCCTGGACGCGGGCGCGTCCACCGGCGGCTTCACCGACGTGCTGCTCCGCCGGGGCGCCGCACAGGTCGTCGCGGCCGACGTCGGGCGCGGGCTGCTCGACTGGCGCCTGCAGACCGACGATCGCGTGCTGGTGCTGGACAAGACCAACGTGCGCACCCTGACCCCAGAGCAGATCGGCGGCCCGGTGGACGTCGTCGTCGGCGACCTGTCGTTCATCTCGCTGCGGCTCGTGCTGCCCGCGCTGGCCGCCTGCGCGCTGCCGGACGCCGATCTGGTGCCGATGATCAAACCGCAGTTCGAGGTCGGCAAGGACCGGCTGGGCAGCGGCGGCGTCGTGCGGGATCCCGGGCTGCGCGCCGAGACCGTGCTCGAAGTCCTTGCCGCGGCACGGGAACTGGGGCTATACCCGCACGGTGTGGTGGCGAGCCCGCTGCCCGGGCCGTCGGGCAACGTCGAGTACTTCGCCTGGCTCCGCCGGGACGAGTCCACTGTGGACGATGTCGGACAGTTGGTGCGCAAGGCGGTCGGAGAGGGCCCACAGTGAACGAAAAGCGCGAGGTGCTGCTCGTCGTGCACCCCGACCGCAACGCCACCCGCGACGCGGCGCGCAAGGTCGCCGAGAGGTTCGACGCGGCGGGTATCGGGCTGCGGGTCACCGAAGAAGAAGTGCGTGACCTCATCGACTCGCCGTGCACGATGGTCGCCCCGCAGGACGCCCCGGCCAAGGGCGCCGAACTCGTGCTCGTGCTCGGCGGCGACGGGACCCTGCTGCGCGCCGCCGAGATCGCGCGCCCGGCCGGGGTGCCGGTGCTCGGCGTCAACCACGGCCGCGTCGGCTTCCTCACCGAGGCCGATTCGGACGCCCTCGAGGAGACCGTGCACCGGATCGTCGAGCGCGCCTACACCGTCGAGGACCGGATGACCCTCGATGTCACCGTCACGGTCGACGGCGAGCCGGTCGCCGAGACCTGGGCGCTGAACGAGGCGAGCGTGGAGCGCAGCTCCCGCGAACGGGTCCTGGACGCGCTGATCGAGGTCGACGGCCGGCCGGTGTCCGCGTTCGGGTGCGACGGCGTGCTGTGCGCGACGCCGACGGGTTCGACCGCGTACGCCTTCTCCGCGGGCGGCCCGATCATCTGGCCCGAGGTCGAAGCACTACTGGTCGTGCCGAGCAACGCGCACGCCATGTTCGCCCGGCCGCTGGTCGTCTCCCGCGGTTCGGTGATCACCGTCGGGATCGACCCGGACGGCTCGACGGCCGTGCTGACGTGCGATGGCCTGCGACATATCGCACTGCCGAGGGGCGCGCGGGTGCGGGTCGTCGCCGGCCGGGTCCCGGTCCGGCTCGCACGCCTGTGGCCTGGACCTTTCACGGATCGGCTGGTGCACAAGTTCTCGTTGCCGGTGAAGAGCTGGCGGGAACGACACGCGCGCTGATCGACGCGCTGATCGAACAGACATTCGCATAATGTCGGCCCCACCCGCTACCGTGTGACCCGTGCTGGCCGAGATGCATATCCAGGGCCTCGGAGTGATCGAGGACGCCCTGCTCGAACTGCACCCGGGATTCACCGTGGTCACGGGCGAGACGGGTGCCGGCAAGACCATGGTCGTCACCGGGCTGCACCTGCTCTCCGGTGGCCGGGCCGAAGCCTCCAAGGTGCGCAACGGGTCCGGACGGGCCGTCGTCGAGGGCCGGTTCGAAGGCGTGCTCGCCGAACACGTCGCCCGGATCGTCACCGACGCGGGCGGCGAGCCCGACGAGGACGGCAGCCTGATCACCATGCGGTCGGTGAACGCGGATGGGCGGTCCCGCGCGCATCTGGGCGGCCGGTCGGTGCCGGTGAGCGTGCTGTCCGATCTGGCCGACCGGCTTCTGGCCGTGCACGGGCAGAACGACCAGCTGCGCCTGCTGCGGCCGGGCGAGCAGCGCGACGTGCTCGACCGCTCCGCCGGTGAGGCCGTCACAGCGCCGCTCGCGCGTTATCGCGAGGTCCGCGAGCAGTGGCAGGCGATCGTCACGGAGCTGACCGAGCGACAGACCCGGTCGCGCGAGCTGGCGCAGCAGGCCGACCTGCTGCGCCACGGGCTCGGCGAGATCGAGGCGGTCGACCCGCAGGCCGGGGAGGACGCCGAGCTGGCCGAGCAGATCAAGCGGCTCGCCGCGGCCGACGAGCTGCGCGCGGCGGCCACCGCGGCGCACGAGGCGGTTTCCGGCGCGGCGGACGGAGATCCGGACTCGCCGGGCGCGCTCGGACTGGTCGGCGAGGCGCGGCGGCGGCTGGCCACCGCGGAGGACTCGGCGCTCCGCGATCTCGAACCGCGGCTGGCCGAGGCGGCGATGTTGCTCACCGATGTGGGTGCCGAGCTGGGCGGGTACCTCGAGGGGCTGGAGGCCGACCCGGAGCGGCTGGAGCAGGTGCTGGCGCGCCAGGCCGATCTCAAGAAGCTGACCCGCAAGTACGCCGCGGACGTCGACGGGGTGCTCGCCTGGGCCGAGGACGCGCGCGCCCGGCTGTCCACAATGGACACCTCCGAAGAGGCGCTGGCCGAGCTGGCCGCGCGCCGGGACGAGCTGGCGGCGCAGCTCGCCGGGCACGCGCAGGAGTTGTCCAAGGCGCGCGAGGTCGCCGCCGCCGAGCTGGCCGCCGCGGTCACCGAGGAGCTGTCCGGGCTCGCGATGGGCCAGGCGCAGATCGACGTGACGGTGCGGCGCCGGATCGCTGAAGCGGGTGACCAGCAGGCGCTGCGGGTCGGCGATGAGCTGATGCACGCCGGCCACAGCGGGATCGACGAGGTCGAGCTGCTGCTCAAGGCGCATTCCGGGGCGCCGCCGCTGCCCGTGCACAAGGCCGCTTCGGGCGGTGAGCTGTCACGGGTGATGCTGGCGATCGAGGTCGTGCTCGCCGGCGCGGACACCGTGCAGACGCTGGTGTTCGACGAGGTGGACGCCGGGGTCGGCGGTCGCGCCGCGATCGAGATCGGGCGGCGGCTCGCCCGGCTCGCGCGCAGTCACCAGGTGCTCGTCGTGACCCACCTGCCGCAGGTCGCGGCGTTCGCGGACCGGCATCTGGTGGTGGACAAGGGCACCTCGGAGGGCGTGACCCGCAGCGGGGTGAAGACGCTCGAACAGTCCGAGCGGGTACAGGAGTTGGCGCGGATGCTGGCCGGGATGGACGGCACCGAGACCGGGCGCGCGCACGCGGAGGAACTGCTCGCCGTCGCGGAGACGGACAAAGCGTCCGGCACCCGCAGGAAGAAGCGCAAGAACTAGCAGACCTGCGCAAACAGCACCAAGATCACGCTCGGAAACCCTTACCGCTACGGCGTGTTGTCCGCGCCATTCCGCGTCCGTTTGTCACTATCGTTGCCATGAAGCTGACCGGACTGCTCGCGCGGAACACCGAGAACCTGCCCGGACTCACCGGCGTGGCCCGGGTGGACCGGCGTACCCGGGAGCTGCTGCGCCGGATCGGCCCCGGCGACATCGTCGTCCTCGACCAGCTCGACCTCGACCGGGCCACGGCCGACGCGCTGGTGGAGGCCGAGGTCGCGGCGGTGGTCAACGCCTCGCCGTCGATCTCCGGCCGGTTTCCCAACCTGGGCCCCGAGGTCGTCGTCGGCGCGGGCATCCCGCTGGTCGACGGCGCCGGCGGCGAGGTGCTGCGGCGGCTCAAGGACGGCACGAAGATCCGGCTGCACGAAGGTGTCGTGTACGTCGGCGAACGGCGGATCGCCTCGGGCAACGAGCAGACCCGGGAGAGCATCGCCGACCAGATGATCGAGGCCAAGGCCGGGATGTCGACCCAGCTGGAAGCGTTCTCCGCCAACACGATCGAGTTCCTGCGCCGCGAGCGCACGCTGATCCTCGACGGTGTCGGCGTGCCCGACGTGCGGGTTCCGTTGCGGGACCGGCATGTGCTGGTCGTCGCGCCGGGCAAGGGGCACGCGGCGGACCTGAAGGCGCTGCGCAAGTACATCGCCGAGCACCGGCCCGTCCTCGTCGGCGTCGACGCCGGTGCGGACACCCTGCGCGCGCTGCGCTACACCCCGGACATCATCGTCGGCGACCCGAGCGGCATCGAGGGCGAGACGCTCAAGTCCGGCGCCGAGGTGGTCGTGCCCGCGCAGCCCGACGGGCACGCGCCGGGCGTCACCCGGATCCAGGACCTCGGCATCGGCGCGGTCACCTTCCCGGCGTCGGGCAACGCCGAGGATCTCGCGCTGCTGATCGCCGACGCGCACCAGGCGAGTCTCGTGGTGACGGTCGGGTTCCAGGCGACGCTGGCGGAGTTCCTCGACCACGGCCGGTCCGGCTCCAACCCGTCCACCTTCCTCACCCGGCTCAAGCTGGGCACGAAACTGGTGGACGGCAAGGCGGTCGCCGCGCTGCATCGCAGCCGGGTCTCGCTCGGCGCGGTGGTACTGCTCGTGCTCGCCGCGCTCGTGGTGGTCGCCGTCGCGCTGCTGATGTCCGACGTCGGCAGCGTGTACCTCGGCTGGATCCGCGACACCTGGAATTCGTTCATCAGCTGGGGTAAGGGACTGGTCTCGTGATTTCGCTGCGGTACCACATCGTTTCCATCGCGTCGGTGTTCCTCGCGCTGGCGGTCGGGGTGGTGCTCGGCTCGACGGCGCTGTCCGGCTCGCTGCTGTCCGGGCTGTCGGACGAGAAGAGCCAGCTCGCCGGCCAGGTCACCGATCTGCAGGCGCAGCGCAACCAGCTCAACGCGCGGCTGGCGGACGCCGACGCGTTCGCCGGCGCGATGGGGCCGAAGGTGGTGGCCGGGGCGCTCGCCCAGCGCTCGGTCATCCTGATCACCACCGAGGACGCGAAACCGGCCGACCGGGACGCCCTCAAGCAGCTGATCGGCCAGTCCGGCGCGACCGTCACCGGTGAGCTGCAGCTGACTTCGTCCTTTGTGGACCCGGCGAAGGCCGACCAGCTGCGCCAGGTGGTCACCCGGCTGCAGCCCGCCGGGTCGACGTTCCCGACCGCGGGTGACCCGGGCACGCTCGCCGGAGCGCTGGTCGGTTCGGTGCTGATGCTCAACAAGGACACCGCGAAGCCACAGTCCACAACGGACGAACTGGCGGCCGCGATCGGCGGCCTGTCCGACGGCGGGTTCGTCAAGGCCAGCCCGAACATCGGGCCGGGACAGCTCGCGGTCGTGCTCACCAACGGCCAGGCGACCGGTGACGGTGCGGGGGACAAGGCCGCGACGCTGGCCCGGTTCGCCGCGCAGCTCGACCGGTCCGGCGCGGGCGCGGTGCTCGCGGGTGACCCGGCGTCGGCGGAGGGCACCGGCGCGATCGGCGTGGTCCGCGCCGACACCTCGGCCACCTCGGTTCTGTCCACTGTGGACAACGTGAACACCGCGGCCGGCCGGGTCGCGACCGTGCTGGCCCTCCGCGAGCAGCTCGACGGCGGGGTCGGCCGGTACGGCATCGGGGGGAACGCGCAGGCGCCCGCACCCGGGGTCGCGGCGGCCGGCAGCTAGCACCGCGCCGGACCGCGGCAGACCGCAACTGAGCCACGGCACGCCGCACGGCCGTCGCTAACGTCCGTGAGCGTGAGCCCCTACCTCACCGTGCACGAGCGCCGCCAGCGCGCGCACGGAGCCGTCGACCGGCTGCAGGAACGGCTGCTGGCACACGACCCGCACGGGGTCGCCGAGCTGTTCGCCCTCAACGCGGTCATCGAGTTCCCGTTCGCGTCCCCGGGCTGGCCCGCGGAGATCACCGCGATCGTGTCGCAGACGCGGTACGACACGACGGATCCCGATGTGCTGGTCGTCGAGTGGCAGGCCGACGCCCGCCACATCACGGTGATCGGTGTCGGCGCCGGCGGGATCGAGCTGTTCCGCGATTACACAGTGGCTGCCGGGGGCTGAAGCGCGTCTGGCAAGATGCCGCGGGTGCGTTTTGTTGCCGACCTGCACATCCACTCGAAGTACTCCCGTGCCTGCAGCAAGGATTGCGATCTCGAGCATCTGACGTGGTGGGCGCGCCGCAAGGGGATCACCCTCGTCGGCACCGGGGATTTCACGCACCCGGCGTGGTTCGAGCATCTGCGCGAGAACCTCGTCCCCGCCGAGCCCGGCCTGTTCCGGCTGCGTGAGGACCTCGACGCCGAGATCCAGCGCCGCCTCCCGCCGTCGTGCGCCGCGTCCGAGGTGCGGTTCATGCTGTCGGTCGAGATCTCCACGATCTACAAGCGCGCCGAGCACACCCGCAAGGTGCACCACCTCATCTACATGCCGGATTTCGAGGCGGCCGAAAGGTTCAACCAGCGGCTCGGCAAGATCGGCAACCTCGGTTCCGACGGCCGTCCGATTCTCGGGCTGGACTCGCGGGATCTGCTGGAGATCACGCTGGAAAGCGGCGCCGGGTCGTATCTGGTGCCCGCGCACGTGTGGACGCCGTGGTTCGCCGTGCTCGGGTCGAAGTCGGGGTTCGACGCGATCGACGACTGCTACGCCGACCTGGCCGAGCACGTCTTCGCGCTGGAAACCGGGTTGTCGAGCGATCCCGAGATGAACTGGAAGATCAGCGCGCTCGACAAGTACCGCCTGGTCAGCAATTCCGACGCGCACTCGCCGCCGATGCTGGGGCGCGAGGCGACCGTGTTCGACACCGACCTGGACTACTTCGCGGTGAAACGGGCGCTGGAAACCGGCCGCGGGCACGCCGGGTCGCTCGAGTTCTTCCCCGAGGAAGGTAAGTACCACGTGGACGGGCACCGCAAATGCGGGGTCCGGATGGAGCCGGGGGAGACCCGGGAACGCGGCGGGTTGTGCCCGGAATGCGGCAAACCGGTGACGGTGGGCGTGCTCAGCCGCGTCGAGGATCTGGCCGACCGCGCCGAAGCGATCCGGCCGGCGGGCGCGCCGGAGTTCACGAGCCTCGTGCAGCTGCCCGAAATCATGGGCGAAATCCTCAGTGTGGGGCCGAAGAGCAAGAAGGTGCTCGGCGAGATCGACAAGCTCACCGCGGCCTTCGGGCCCGAGCTGGTGATCCTGCAGGACGTGCCGGTCGCCGACCTCGAGTCGCGTTCGCCGCTGCTGGGTGAGGCGGTCCGGCGGCTGCGGCGCGGCGACGTGATCCGGGACGCCGGATACGACGGCGAGTACGGCGTGATCCGGCTGTTCGAGCCCGCGGAGCTGAAGCGGTCCACGACGATCGGGCTGTTCGACGACGGCCTGTTCGCGCCCGCACCCGAACCGGCGAAACCGGCACGCAAACCCGTCGCCGCGCCCGCTCCGGTCGTGGAACCCGTTGTGCCGCAACCGAAACCGAGCACGGGTTCGCTGCTCGACGGGCTCGACCCCGAGCAGCGCGAGGCGGCCGGCAGCGGCGGCGGACCGCTGCTGATCATCGCCGGTCCGGGCACCGGCAAGACGCGGACGCTGACCCATCGCATCGCGCATCTCGTGTCGGAGCGCGACGTCGCGCCGGAGCAGTGCCTCGCGATCACGTTCACCCGCCGCGCGGCCGAGGAGATGGCGGAGCGGCTGGCGGCGCTGGTGCCCGCGCACGCGGCGAAGCTGACCATCGCGACGTTCCACTCGCTCGGCGTCCGCATCCTGCGCGAGCAGCACGACCGCGCGGGGCTGAGCGCGGACTTCGGGATCGCGGACCAGGCACGGCAACTGGAGATCCTGGCGGAGGTCAGTGAGGACGCCGACCGGCGCGCGCTGGCCGAGATCTCGCGCAACCGCCGCACGGGCACCCCGGACGACCTGGCCGAGCGGTACACGAAAGCGTTGCGGCAGCAGGATCTCGTCGACTTCGACGATCTGGTCGCGTTACCGGTCGCGCTGCTCGAAGCCGAACCCGAACTGGCCGCCGCCTACCGCGAGCGATACCGCTGGATCAGCGTCGACGAGTACCAGGACGTCGACGAACAGCAGTACCGGCTGCTGCGGCTGCTCGCGCCGGGCGACGGGAACCTCACCGCGATCGGCGACCCGGACCAGGCGATCTACCGGTTCCGCGGCGCGGACGTCGGGTTCTTCCTGCGTTTCCAGGAGGATTTCGCGCCGGCCAGGACCGTCCAGCTGACCCGCAACTACCGGTCGAATCCGCATGTCCTGGGCACCGCCCTGCGGGCCATCGCGCCCGGCACGCTCGTGCCCGGGCGCGAGCTGCGGCCGTGCGGCGAGCACGGCGACGCGCGCGTCGGCCTGCACCACGCGGCCGGCGACCGGGCCGAGGCGGCGTTCGTCGCGCGCACGATCGACCAGCTGCTCGGTGGCGCGTCGTTCCACTCGCTCGACAGCGGGCGGGTGGTGTCCGACGGCACGCAGGGCCTCGGGTTTTCGGACTTCGCCGTGCTGTACCGGACGGACCGGCAGGCGCGGGCGCTGCTCGACGCGTTCGCACAGGCCGGGTTACCGGTGCAGAAACGTTCGCACGACAGGCTTCTGGAGCGATCCGGGGTCGAGGAGATCGTCGCCGAGCTCGCCCATCCGGGCGCCGGAACGACGGTGGCGGAACGGGTCCGCCGCGCCGCGGACGCCGTGCTCGCCCGCGGCGCCGACGAGGCTGTCGTGCACACGGCGGCCGAGCTGCTGAAACCGCTGGCGCTGCGGTGTGACGACCTGGAGCAGTTCCGCACCGAGCTGTCGCTGGGCGTCGAGGTGGACACGTGGGATCCGCGGGCGGACCGGGTTTCGCTGCTGACGCTGCATGCCTCGAAGGGGCTGGAGTTCCCGGTCGTGTTCGTCGTCGGGTGCGAGGAGGGCTTGCTGCCGCTGCGGTGGCCGGGCGCCGAACCGGCCGAGGAGGAGCTGGCCGAGGAGCGGCGCCTGCTGTTCGTCGGCATCACCCGGGCGCAGCGGCACCTGTACCTGAGCCACGCCGCCGAGCGCTCGGGCCGGAAAGTGGCGCGTTCCCGCTTCCTCGCCGACCTCGGCGACGGGGTCGAGCAGATCGGCGACGCCGTCCCGCGCGCCCGTCCCCGCGAAACCCAGCTCCGCCTGCTCTAGCGGCGTGTTCGCCCCTCATGCGGGCGTGTTGGCCGCCGGCGACGGTGAGTTGACCGCGCGCGAGGCCAACTCACCGACGTGGCGGGCCAACACGCGCGCGGGGCGGGCCAACACGCCGGCGGGTTAGGTGCCGGCGAGGGCTTCGACGACGGGGATCGCGTGCTCGAGGGCGATCGCGTTGATCGTGACGTAGGAGATGCCGAACTCGTCCCGGCGGCGCTTGAGCGTGTCGATCGCGGTCGCGGTGTCGCCGGTCAGCACCGAGACGTGCTGGTTACCGGTCGTGCGCGCCGGGTCGATGCCGAAGTTCCGCACCCACTCCGAAACGGCACCGTCGCCGATGTGGAACACGTTGAGGCTCAGCTCCAGCGCGTCGAACCGATCCCCGGCTACGTCCCGCACCAGCCGCAGCTTCTCGCCGAGATCGCGTTCGCTGCCGTCCGCGTGCACCGCGACGATGTCCGCGCGCTCGGCCGCGATGGTGAGCAGCTTGTCGCCGCCGCCCGCGACCATGATTGGCGGCCGTGGCTCCTGCACCGGCGTGAACGCGCCGCGCGCGAACAGCCGGTCGACCGTCTCGATCGCCTCGCCGACCTGCCGGACCCGCTCGCCCGCCGAACCCCACGACGCGCCGACCAGCTCAGCGCCCGGCCCCGCGTCGCCCCGCCCGGCGCCCAGGCCCAGCTCGAACCGGCCGTCGGAGAGCTGGTCGAGGCCGGCCGCCTCCCACGCGATCGTGCCCGGCGTGCGCAGCGGCGTGTTGAGCACGAAGTTGCCCAGCCGCAGGCGTTCGGTCACCGCGGCCGCGGCGGCCAGCGCCGCGAACGACGGCGGGATGCCGACGCCGTCCGGCACCAGCAGTGTCGAGAATCCCAGGTCTTCGGCGCGTTTCGCGGTCGCCGTCCACTCACGGCCCGCCCCGCGGGGCGCCGCGACCAGACCGAACCGGAAAAGGCGGTCGGGCATTCGTGCTCCTTCGTTGTGGATGATCAGCCGAGCATGGCCTGCCAGGCGCCGGTGAAACCGGGGAACGTCTTCCCGACGGTGGCGGGGTTTTCGACCGCCACGCCCGGCACGCGCAGGCCCAGCACCGCCCCGGCCATCACCAGCCGGTGGTCGTCGTAGGTGTGGAAAACCCCGCCGTGCAAGGGCGCCGGGGTGATCGCCAGTCCGTCCTCGGTCTCGCGCACCTGTGCGCCCAGTCGGGACAGCTCCGTCGCGAGCGCGGCGAGCCGGTCGGTCTCGTGCCCGCGCAGGTGCGACACGCCCGAGATGACCGACGGCCCGTCCGCGAAGCACAGCAGGGCCGCGACGACGGGGGTCAGCTCGCCGACCTCGTGCAGGTCCAGCCGTGCGCCCGGAATCCCGCCCGTCCCGGTGATGGTGAGCCCCGAAGCGTCGAGTTCGGCGCGCTGGCCGAGTTCGGCGAGCAGCTCGCGCAACCAGGCGCCGGGCTGCGTGGTGTGCTCGGGCCAGCTCTCGATCCGGACCGTGCCGCCGGTGACCGCGGCGGCGACCGCGAACGGCGCGGCCGTCGAGAGGTCCGGCTCGACGGTGTACTCGGCGCACGCCAAACTCGTTGCCGGGACGTGGAATTCCGGCCCGGAACGCTCCGGCGCGGCGCCGAACCGGCGCAGCAGGTCCAGGGTCATCGCGATATGCGGCTCGCTCGGCGGCGCGTCCCCGACCAGTCGCACGGTGACGCCCGAGTCGAACGACGGCGCGGCGAGCAGCAGCGCCGACAGGAACTGGCTCGACGCGCTCGAATCCAGCTCGACCTTGCCGCCCGCGATCCCGCCGTGCCCGCGCACCGTGAACGGCGGCGCGCCGCGGCCCTCGTCGTCGATGTCCACGCCCAGCTCCCGCAGCGCGCGCAGCAGCGGCGCGATGGGGCGCCGGCGGATCGCCTCGTCACCGTCGAACAGCACCGGCCGCGAGCCCAGCCCGGCGAGCGCGGGGGTGAAGCGGGCAACGGTGCCGGCGTTGCCGAGCACCACCGACGCCTCGTCGGATCCTTCCGGGCGCAGCGGCTGGACGCGCACGTCCGCACCGCTGGGCTCCCACGAACCGCCGAGCGCGGACAGGGCGCCCAGCATCAGCCGCGCGTCCCGCGAGTCGAGCGGCGCGCGGACCAGGGTGGGGCCCTGCGACAACGCGGCGAGCACGTAGGCGCGGTTCGTGATCGACTTCGAACCGGGGACCCGGACGGTCGCGTCCAGCGCGCCGGACGCGGTGGGGGCGGACCAGGGGCTCGCTGTGTTTCCCGACACGACTGCCTTCCTTGTTGCCGTCGAGGTGCTGCTGACATCGAACTATGTCGGCGTGGCCGCCGCACGGCCGGGGCCAGGTGCGATAAGGTGGAGGCCCGTGGGACTTCAGCCGCGGACAGCCAAGTACGTCTTTGTCACCGGAGGCGTCGCCTCCTCCCTGGGTAAGGGACTCACGGCCTCGAGCCTGGGTCAACTCCTTACCGCGCGTGGCCTCCGGGTCACGATGCAGAAACTGGATCCGTATCTCAACGTGGATCCGGGCACCATGAACCCCTTCCAGCACGGCGAGGTCTTCGTGACCGACGACGGGGCCGAGACGGACCTCGACATCGGGCACTACGAGCGGTTCCTCGACCGCGACCTCACCGGTTCGGCCAACGTCACCACTGGCCAGGTCTACTCCGAGGTGATCGCCAAGGAGCGGCGCGGCGAGTACCTCGGCGACACCGTGCAGGTCATCCCGCACATCACCGACGAGATCAAGCGCCGCGTCATGGCCGTCGCGTCGGGCGACGCGACGGGCCAGGTCCCGGACGTGGTCATCACCGAGGTCGGCGGCACGGTCGGTGACATCGAGTCCCTCCCGTTCCTCGAGGCCTGCCGCCAGGTGCGGCACGAGATCGGCCGCGACAACTGCTTCTTCCTGCACGTGTCGCTGGTGCCCTACCTCGCGCCGTCCGGCGAGCTGAAGACCAAGCCCACCCAGCACTCCGTGGCCGCGCTGCGCAACATCGGCATCCAGCCCGATGCGCTGGTGTGCCGGGCGGACCGGGACCTGCCCGAGGATCTCAAGCGCAAGATCGGGCTGATGTGCGACGTCGACACCGAGGCCGTCATCGCCTGCCCGGACGCGGCGTCCATCTACGACATCCCGAAGGTGCTGCACGGCGAGGCGCTCGACGCGTACGTGGTGCGGCGGCTCGGCCTGCCGTTCCGCGACGTGGACTGGACTGTGTGGGGCGATCTGCTCGACCGGGTGCACAACCCGTCGGAGACCGTGCGGATCGCGCTCGTGGGCAAGTACATCGACCTGCCGGACGCGTACCTGTCGGTCACGGAGGCCTTGCGCGCGGGCGGGTTCGCGCACCGCGCCAAGGTCGAGATCGTGTGGGTCGCCTCCGACCGCGCGACCACCCCGGCCGGCGCCGCCCAGGCGCTGTCCGATGTGGACGGTGTGCTGGTGCCCGGCGGGTTCGGGGTGCGCGGCATCGAGGGCAAGATCGGCGCGATCAACTACGCCCGCACGCGCGGGATTCCCGTGCTGGGGCTGTGCCTTGGCCTGCAGTGCATGGTGATCGAGGCGGCCCGCAACCTCGCCGGTATCGCCGACGCCAACTCGGCCGAGTTCGACGAGGGCACGAAGCACGCGGTGATCTCCACGATGGCTTCGCAGAAGGACGTCATCGCGGGCGAGCGCGACATGGGCGGCACGATGCGCCTCGGCGCGTACCCGGCGAAGCTCAAGCCGGGCTCGCAGGTGGCGAACGCCTACGGCACCACCGACGTGTCCGAGCGGCACCGGCATCGCTACGAGGTCAACAACTTCTATCGCGAGCAGCTCGCCGATGCGGGCCTGGTGTTCTCCGGGATCTCGCCCGACGAGCGGCTGGTGGAGTTCGTCGAGCTGCCCGAGGAGGTGCACCCGTTCTTCGTCGGCACCCAGGCGCATCCCGAGCTCAAGAGCCGCCCGACCCGGCCGCACCCGCTGTTCGACGCGTTCGTCAAGGCCGCGGTGAACTACCGGATCGCGGACCGGCTGCCGGTGGAGCTGCCCGAGCCCACGAGCGTGCGCTGATGGCGCCGGGGGAGCACGACTTCGCGGTGGTGTCCACAAAGGACGTCCACATCGGACGCGTGGTCGGGCTGCGGGTCGACGACGTCCGGATGCCCGGCGGGTCCGTGGCGAAGCGTGAGGTGGTCGAGCACCTGGGCGCCGTCGCGATCGCGGCGGTCGACGACCACGGCGAGGTGACGCTGATCCACCAGTACCGGCATCCGCTGGGCCGGCGGATCTGGGAGCTGCCGGCGGGGCTGCTCGACGCGGACGGCGAGAGTCCGGTCGACGCGGCGCGCCGGGAGCTGGTGGAGGAGGCGGGACTGGTCGCGGAGCGGTGGGAGACGCTCGTGGACGTCGCGGCGTCGCCCGGGTTCACCGACGAGGTCGTGCGCGTGTTCCTCGCCCGCGATGTGTCCGAAGTGGACCGTGCGGAGCTGGGGCACGACGACGAGGAGGCGGATCTGGTCGTGCGCAAGGTCCCGCTCGCCGAGGCGGTGCGGATGGCCCTGGCCGGCGAGCTGGTCAACGGCGCGACCGTCGCCGGGGTGCTCGCCGCACACGTGGTGCTGTCGGGCGCGGGGGAGACCCGCCCCGCCGACGCCGAGTGGCGCGACCGCCCGCACACCTTCGCGAAGCGCACACCCTGAACGTACGACTCGCAGTCCCGAGCGTCGGACTCGCGGTCCTGAACGTCGGACTCGCGGAGAGGCCCGCGAGTCCGACGCCGGGGACGCCGAGTCCGACGCCGGGGACGCCGAGTCCGACGCCGGGGACGCCGAGTCCGACGTTCGCGACGCCGAGTCCGACGCCGGTGCCTCGCGCCGCGGGCTCCCGGAGGGGTTGCGTCCGGGTCTAATCTGTCCGCCGTGGCGAACACGGGCGTTATCCCGGTGACGCAGGTGATCGCGTCCTATCTCGATCATCTGGCGGTCGAACGAGGCACCGCCCGCAACACCCTGGACAGCTACGCCCGCGACCTGCGCCGCTACGCCGCTCACCTCGGCCACGCCGGTGTCGACGACTTCCGCGAAGTCACCGAAGCCGAGGTGACGGCGTTCGGCGCCGCCCTGCGCGAGGGCGACGACGAGCACCCGCCGCTCGCCGCGTCGTCGTCGGCCCGTGCGCTGGTCGCGGTCCGCGGACTGCACCGGTTCGCGCACATCGACGGCATCACCGACGACGACCCGGCGCGCGAGGTCCGCCCGCCCGCCGCCGCGAAGCGACTCCCGAAAGCGCTTCCCGTCGAGGACGTGCTGCGGCTGCTGGACGTGCCCGCCACCGAAGGCGAACGCCCGCTGCGCGACCGCGCGCTGCTGGAACTGCTGTACTCCACCGGCGCCCGGATCTCCGAAGCCGTCGGTCTCGACCTCGACGACATCGACCGGACCGACCGGACCGTGCTGCTGGACGGCAAGGGCGGCAAGCAGCGGCTCGTGCCGATCGGCAGGCCGGCGGTCGAGGCGGTCGAGGCGTATCTCGTGCGGGCGAGGCCCGTCCTCGCCTCCCGGGGGCGGGGGAGCGCGGCGCTGTTCCTCAACGCGCGCGGCACCCGGTTGTCCCGGCAGAGTGCGTGGCAGGTGCTCAAGGTCAGTGCCGAACGGGCCGGGATATCGGCCAGCGTGTCGCCGCACACGCTGCGTCACTCCTTTGCCACCCATCTGCTTGAAGGTGGCGCCGATGTCCGGGTGGTTCAGGAGCTGCTCGGACACGCTTCGGTGACCACGACGCAGGTCTACACCCTCGTCACAGTGAACACTCTCCGTGAGATATATGCTACGGCCCATCCTCGGGCGCTGGGTTAGCGATCAGTCGTCTCGGCGAGCCGCTTTGGCGACATACGCCGGGCGCAATAGGCTGCTGAAGACCCGTCGAACGAGGAGTTTTCGCGCCATGTCGACATTCGAGCCACCGGCCAGATCGGCCGCGGCCATGTCGGCCGCCGCGAAACTTCAGCTGACCATCGCGACCGAGGGAGACACCGAGGCTGTGGATACGGCCGTGCAGCCCGGCAAGGTGAACGGGGCCAAGGTGGGGCCCACCGGCAGACCGTGGCGGGAGATACCGGACCCGCCGCTGCTGGAACGGCACGGTCCCGCGACCGTGCTCGCGATGTGCAACCAGAAGGGCGGCGTCGGCAAGACCACCTCGACGATCAATCTCGGTGCCGCGCTGGCGGAGTACGGCCGCCGCGTGCTGCTGGTCGACTTCGACCCGCAGGGTGCGCTGTCGGTGGGTCTCGGCATCCAGCCGCACGAGCTGGACCAGACGGTCTACAACGCGATCATGGAACGCAACGTGACCGCCGACGACGTGCTGCGCAAGACCCGCGTCGAGGGCATGGACCTGCTGCCGAGCAACATCGACCTGTCCGCGGCCGAGGTGCAGCTGGTGGCCGAGGTCGGCCGCGAGCACACGTTGCTCCGGGTCCTGCAACCGGTGATGGACGGCTACGACTATGTTCTCGTGGACTGCCAGCCATCGCTCGGGTTGCTCACGGTGAACGCGCTCACTGCCGCGGACGGCGTGCTCATCCCGCTGGAGTGCGAGTTCTTCAGCCTGCGTGGCGTGGCTTTGTTGATCGACACGATCGAGAAGGTACGCGAGCGCTTGAACCCCAAACTGGACATCACCGGCATCCTTGCCACCATGTTCGACCCCAGGACCCTCCACTCGAGAGAGGTCATGGCGCGCGTGGTGGAGGCCTTCGGTGACACCGTCTTCGACACGGTGATCAACCGCACCGTGCGGTTCCCCGAGACCACTGTGGCCGGAGAGCCGATCACCCGCTGGGCCCCCAAATCCTCCGGCGCGATGGCTTATCGTTCGCTGGCGCGCGAGGTGATCGCTCGGTGAGCAGGCGAGCCTCCCTGCCCGGGGCTTCGGAACTCTTCCGCCTGACCAGCACTCCCGCGCTCGAGCCCATCCCGCCCGTCGAGGTGCCGAAACCGGCCGACGAGCGGGGACAGCTGGAGCGCACGGGTGCGCGGCGCGGTTCCGGCCGGCAGAAACACGATTCCAAGATCACGGTGTACGTCTCGGGCGACGAACTGGTCGCGATGGAGCAGGCGCGGCTCCTGCTGCGCGCCCAGCACGGCCTGGTCATCGACCGCGGCCGGCTGGTGCGCGAGGCGGTCGCGGTGCTGCTCGCGGACTTCGAGCAGCACGGGCCGGACTCGGTCCTCGTCCAGCGGCTGCGTGAGCACACTCTCGACACCGAGGAAGTCTCGGGGCCGTGACCACAGGGGAACCGGCTGAGGCTCCTCAGCCGGAGCCCACAGCCGAGGAAAGTTCGTCCGCGAGGTTCAAGGTGCACCTCGCGAACTTCGAGGGCCCGTTCGATCTGCTGCTGCAACTGATCTCGCAGCATCAGATGGACGTCACCGAGGTGGCGCTGCACCAGGTCACCGACGATTTCATCGCCTACACCCGGGCGCTGGGCTCGGAATGGGACCTGGACGAGACCACCGAGTTCCTGGTCGTCGCGGCGACCCTGCTCGACCTCAAGGCCGCGCGGCTGCTGCCGTCGGCCGAGGTCGAGGACGAGGACGACCTGGCCCTGCTGGAGGCACGCGACCTGCTGTTCGCGCGCGTCCTGCAGTACCGGGCGTACAAGCAGGTCGCCGCGCTGTTCGCGGAGCTCGAAGCCGGGGCGCTGCGGCGGTACCCGCGGTCGGTGGCGCTGGAAGAGCGGTACCTCGGGCTGCTGCCGGAGGTCATGCTGGGGGTGAGCCCGGAGAAGTTCCGGGAGGTCGCGCTCGCGGTGTTCAAGCCGAAGCCGCCGCCGACGGTTTCGCTGGACCACCTGCACATGGGCCGGGTGTCGGTGCGCGAGCACGCGGCGGTGCTGCGGCTGCGGCTCGCCGAGGCCGGCACGGCGACGTTCGCGGACCTCGTGTCGGACTGCGAGCACACGATCGAAGTCGTGGCGCGGTTTCTGGCTTTGCTGGAGCTGTACCGGGAATCCTCGGTGCAGTTCGAGCAGGCCGAGGCGCTCGGCGCGCTCACCGTCCGTTGGACAGGCGGGTCCGCGGAAGAAGCCGCCGAGGAGGCCGATCAGGACCGGACCCGCGTCGAGGAAGAGGAGTACGGGTGAACCCCGAGGAGGAACGACCGGTCGTCGACCTGGACGAGATCGGCGTGGCAGAACCGGCAACCGAGTCGGCAACAGCGTCGGCAATCGAGCCGGAAACCGTTGCGGCCCAACCGGAAACCGAACCGGAGGCCGCGGCCGAGAGCGCCGAAGCCGAGCCCGAAGACGCCGCCGACGCCGAAGACGCTGGCGAGAGCGACGAGGGCCTCGCCATCGACCGCTCCCTGCCGGATCTCACCGAGGACGCCGCGCTGGAGTCCGCGCTCGAAGCCCTGCTGCTCGTCGTCGACTCGCCGGTCACCGAGGAGGCCCTGGCCGAGACGGTGGACGAGTCGGCCTCGCGGGTGACCCAGACGCTGCGCACGATGTCCGAGCGGTTCACCCAAGACCGCCGCGGCATCGACCTGCGCCGGGTCGGCGACGGCTGGCGGTTCTTCACGCGCGACACCTACGCCCCGTTCGTCGAGAAATTCCTCCTCGACGGCCAGCGCTCGAAGCTGACCCGCGCGGCGCTCGAAACCCTGGCGGTGATCGCCTACCGCCAGCCCGTCACCCGGTCCCGCGTCGCGGCCGTGCGCGGCGTTAACGTGGACGGGGTCATCCGGACCCTGCTGGCACGCGGACTCATCGAAGAGGCCGGCACGGATCCGGAGACCGGTGGCACGCTTTATGTGACCACGGAACTGTTCCTGGAGCGGCTCGGGCTTCCGTCGTTGAACGACCTGCCCCCGATCGCCCCACTGCTACCGGAAGTGGACGCGATCGATGACATCTGAAGAAGCACCGGAAGGTGTGCGCCTGCAGAAGGTGCTCGCCAAAGCGGGTATCGCCTCGCGCCGCGCGGCCGAGGAGCTGATCGCGCAGGGCCGGGTCAGCGTCGACGGGCGGACCGTGCGCGAGCAGGGCCATCGCGTCGACCCGGACAACGCGGTGATCCACGTCGACGGCACCCGCGTGATCCTCCGCGAGGACCTGGTGCACCTCGCGTTCAACAAGCCCAAAGGCGTGCACAGCACGATGACCGACGAGCAGGGCCGCCCCTGCGTCGGCGACTACGTGCGCCACCGGGCCGAGCGGCTGTTCCACGTCGGGCGGCTCGACGCCGAAACCGAAGGCCTGCTGCTGCTGACCAACGACGGCGATCTCGCGCACCGGCTGATGCACCCGTCGTATCACGTGCCCAAGACCTACCTCGCCGAGGTCGACGGCCTGGTGCCGCGCGGGCTGGGTAAAGAACTGCGCGCCGGTGTCGAGCTGGACGACGGCCCGGTCAAGGTCGACGCGTTCCGGGTCAAGGACATGCAGGCCGGGAAGACGCTGGTCGAGGTGGTGCTGCACGAGGGGCGCAAGCACATCGTGCGGCGACTGCTCGCGGAGGTCGGCTTTCCCGTGCGCAAGCTAGTGCGGACCGCGATCGCCGACGTGCAGCTGGGCAATCCCAAGCCGGGCACGATGCGCCGGCTGACCCGGGACGAGGTGGGCAGCCTCTACCGGGCGGTGGGTCTGTGACAACCGCCGCCGCTACCATCGCCGGGTGACTTCCACCGCGCTCGACGTGCTGCGCCGCGTCTTCGGCTACGACTCGTTCCGTGGCGAGCAAGAGGCGATCATCAGCCAGGTCGTCGACGGCGGCGACGCGCTCGTACTGATGCCGACCGGCGGCGGGAAGTCGTTGTGCTACCAGATCCCGTCGCTCGTGCGCGAAGGCGTCGGGGTGGTGATCTCGCCGCTGATCGCGCTGATGCAGGACCAGGTGGACGCGTTGCGCGCGCTGGGCGTGCGCGCCGGGTTCCTGAACTCCACGCAGGACTACCAGCAGCGCCGCGAGGTCGAGTCCGCGTTCCTGGACGGCGAGCTGGACCTGTTGTATCTCGCGCCCGAGCGGCTGCGCCTGGAGTCGACGACCGAGCTGCTCGGCCGGGGCAAGGTCGCGCTGTTCGCGATCGACGAGGCGCACTGTGTTTCCCAGTGGGGCCACGACTTCCGGCCGGACTACCTGGCGCTGTCCGAGCTGCACGAGCGGTGGCCGGACATCCCGCGCATCGCGCTGACCGCGACGGCGACGAAGGCGACGCATGCGGAGATCGCGACCCGGCTGAATCTGGGCGACGCCAAGCATTTCGTGGCGAGCTTCGACCGGCCGAACATCCAGTACCGGATCGTGCCGAAGAACAGCCCGCAGAAGCAGCTGCTGGAGCTGTTGCGCAGCGAGCACGCCGGGGATGCGGGGATCGTCTACTGCCTGTCGCGGGCGTCGGTGGAGAAGACTGCGGAATTCCTTGTCCAGAACGGGATTCCGGCGGTGCCGTACCACGCGGGGCTCGACTCGCGGACCCGCGCCGCGAACCAGGCGCGGTTCCTGCGGGAGGACGGGCTCGTCGTGGTCGCGACGATCGCGTTCGGGATGGGGATCGACAAGCCGGACGTGCGGTTCGTGGCGCATCTCGACCTGCCGAAGTCCGTCGAGGGCTACTACCAGGAGACCGGGCGCGCCGGCCGCGACGGGCAGCCGTCCACGGCGTGGCTCGCCTACGGGCTGCAAGACGTTGTGCAGCAACGGAAGATGATCGAAACGTCCGAGGGTGACAGCGCGCACCGGCGGCGCCTGTCCACCCATCTGGACGCGATGCTGGCGCTGTGCGAGACCGTCGAATGCCGGCGGGTGCAGCTGCTGAACTACTTCGGGCAGTCCGGGGAGCCGTGCGGCAACTGCGACACCTGCCTCGCGCCGCCGGAGTCGTGGGACGGCACGATCCCCGCGCAGAAACTACTGTCCACTGTGTACCGGTTGCAGAACGAGCGGCGGCAGAAGTTCGGCGCGGGGCAGATCATCGACATCCTGCTGGGCAAGTCGACGCCCAAGGTGCAGCAGCACCGGCACGATGAGCTGACGGTGTTCGGGATCGGCACCGAGCTGGCCGACGGGGAGTGGCGCGGTGTGGTGCGGCAGCTGCTGGCGCAGGGTTTGCTCGCGGTGGAAGGGGATTACGGCACCCTGGTGCTGACCGACGCGAGCAGCGATGTCCTGGGCCGCAAGCGAGAGGTCCGGCTGCGCCGCGAGCCGAAGCGCGAACCCAAACCGGCGCGTACCGCGAAGAAGACCGCGGTCGAGATGCCGGCCGAGGCCGCGCCGATGTTCGAGAAGCTGCGCACCTGGCGCGGCACCACGGCGAAGGACCAGGGCGTCCCGGCCTACGTCATCTTCCACGACGCGACGCTGCGGCAGATCGCCACCGAGCAGCCCAAGACCCTGACCGACCTGGGCACGATCAGCGGCGTCGGCGAGAACAAGCTGGCCAAGTACGGCCAGCAGATCCTGGACGTGCTCGCGGAGTAACGCCCGGAGCGCGGGGTCAGTTCGCGGTGGCGGTTTCGGCGCGGGTGGTCTTGCGCTGCAGGGCTTTCGCGATCGGTTCGACGATCCGGGCGGCCGTCGGGCCGAGGACCGCCATCAGCAGCACGTACGCGGTCGCGAGCGCGGCGAGGTCGTCGGACACGGCACCGGCCGTCACCGCCAGGCCCGCGATGACGATGGAGAACTCCCCATGTGCCACCAGCGCCGCCCCGGCCCGGGCGCGCCCGAGCCGGCCGATCCCTTGCCGCCACGCGGCGAACCAGCCGGTCGCCACCTTCGTCAGCGTCGTCACCACGGCGAGCGCCACCGCCCAGCCGAGCACCGGCGGGATCGACGCCGGCACGGTGTTCAGGCCGAACACCACGAAGAACACCGCCGCGAACAGGTCCCGCAACGGTTCCAGCAGGCGCGTCGCGTTCTCGGCCGTCGACCCGGAGATGGCGATGCCGAGCAGGAACGCGCCCACCGCCGCGGAAACCTGCAGCGCCGACGCGAGACCGGCCACGAGCAGCGCCACGCCCAGCACCCTGAGCAGGAACACCTCGCGGTCGTCGGAGTTCACGATGGCCGACACGTAGCGCCCGAACTTGAGCGCGATCACCAGCACGATCGTGATCACCGCGAGCGAGATGCCGACCGCCTTCAGCCCGCCGAGGAAGCTGACCCCGGCCAGCAACGCCGTGAGGATCGGCAGGTACAGCGCCATGGCGAGATCCTCGAACACGAGGATCGACAGCACCACCGGCGTTTCCCGGTTGCCGAGCCGGCCGAGGTCGCCGAGCACCTTCGCGACGATCCCCGACGACGATATGTACGTCACCCCCGCCATCACGATCGCGCCGATCGGGCCCCAGCCCAGCAGCAGCGCGACGGCGGCACCCGGCGCCGCGTTGAGCACGATGTCCAGGAGCCCGGCCAGCCACGACCGTTTGAGCCCGGTCATCAGCTCCGGTGCCGAATATTCGAGACCCAGCATCAGCAACAGCAGCACGACACCGATTTCGCTGGCCAGGTGCGTGAAGCCGTCGATATCCGGCAGCGGGCTCAACCCTCCCTTCCCGAAGGCCAGCCCGCCCACCAGGTACAGCGGGATCGGCGACATCCCGATCCGGCCGGCGAGCTTGCCCAGCACGCCGAGGGCGAAGAAGACGGCACCGAGTTCGACGAGGGAGAGCGCGGTGTGTTCCATTTATCCGTTTCTCAAGATCTTGAGGGCGTTCTCGAGGCCTTCGGCGGTGCCGACGGCCACGAGCAGATCGCCCGCGGTGAACGTGAAATCCGGCGTCGGTGACGGGTGAACCTGGCCCGCGCGCATGACCGCGACCACGGACACCCCGGTGCGCGTGCGCATCGCGGTGTCGCCGAGGGTACGGCCGTCGAACGGTGCGTTCGCCTTGATCGGCAGCTGGCGCGTGTTGATCCCGGGCACCTCTCGGTGCTCCTCGGTCAGCTGCGCGACCAGCTGCGGCGCGCCGAGCAGGTTCGCGAGCGCGCCGGCCTCGTCGGTGGTCAGCGGTATCTCGGCCTGGCACGCGTCCGGGTCGTCGGTCTTGGACACGATCAGCTCGATCTTGCCGTCGCGGTGGGTCACCACACCGACGCGCCTGCCGTTGCGCAGCGCGAAGTCCTTGCGCACGCCGATGCCGGGCAGAGGAGTCACTTCCACGTTCACGATCACCAGGTTACC
This sequence comes from Amycolatopsis sp. GM8, assembly GCF_021653975.1. Lineage (GTDB taxonomy): Bacteria > Actinomycetota > Actinomycetes > Mycobacteriales > Pseudonocardiaceae > Amycolatopsis_E. The sequence continues at coordinate 26,187 of NZ_JAJKFK010000008.1, forward strand.
TGGTATGTCCGGTTCGGCCCGGTGCGGGCGCGTGGCCGCCAGCCAGGCAGAATGGGCCCGGCGGACGAACGATTACGGGGCAAGGAGTGCATCGGTGACGCTACGTGGGGTGGTCGCGCTGGACGGCCCGTCCGGGACCGGGAAGACCACGGTCGCGCGCAAGCTCGCCGAGCGCCTGAGCGCCGGATTCCTCGACACCGGCGCGATGTACCGGGTGGTCACGCTCGCCGGGCTGCGCGCGGGCATCGACATGACGGACGCCGGCGCGGTCACGGCGATCGCGCGGGACGCCGTGTTCACCATCGGCACCACGCCCGTGCGGCCCAGCGTCACGCTGGCCGGCGAGGACGTCTCCGCCGAGATCCGCGGACCCGAGGTCAACGACGCGGTCTCGCCGGTTTCCGCGGTGCCCGCCGTGCGCGAGCTGCTGGTCGCGCGCCAGCGGAAGATCATCGACGGGGTCCTCGCCGAGGTCGGCGGGATCGTCGTCGACGGCCGGGACATCGGCACCGTGGTCGCGCCGGACGCGCCGCTCAAGGTGTTCCTCACCGCGTCCCCCGAGGTCCGGGCGGCGCGCCGCAGCGCCCAGGACACCGCGGCGGGCCGCGAGAGCACGCCGGCCGAGGCACTCGCTTCGGTCGACCGTCGGGACAGGCTGGACAGCAGCCGCGCCGCGTCGCCGCTGCGCGCCGCCGAGGACGCGGTGCACCTGGACACCTCCGACCTGGGGATCGAGCAGGTGCTGGTCGCGCTCACCGAGCTGGCGAGCCGCCGCGGGCTGCTCCACTGCGCCGCGGAGGTCACCCAGTGAGCTCCGCCGGCCTGCCCGAAGGCGCGTCCGGTTCGCTGCACGATCTCGGCCGGGCGATCGGCAAAGTACTGTTCCGGCCCGCCTACCGGATCCGGGTGCACGGGCGCGAGCGGGTGCCGCGCACCGGGCCCGTGCTGCTCATCGCCAACCACAGTTCGCTCGTCGAACCGCAGCTCATCTACGGAATGCTGCCGCGGCGTTCGGTGTTCCTGGTGAAAGAGGAGATGTTCACCGGCGCCATGGGGTGGTTCCTCCGGCGGATCGGGCAGGTGCCGGTCCGCCGGGGTGAACCCGATCGGGCACCATTGCTGACCACCGCGAAGATCCTGGCCGACGGCGGCCTGGTCGGCGTGTTCCCCGAGGGCACCCGCGGCGACGGGAACGTCACCAAGGCCGAGGCCGGCGCGGCCTGGCTGCTGCGCGGCACCGGCGCGGTCGTGCTGCCGGTGGCGGTCCGCGGCACCAAACGCCCGGCCGATCGCAAGCGGCGCTTCCGCCCGCGGGTCGACCTGCTGATCGGCGAGCCGTTCCGGGTCGAGGTCGGCAAGGGCCGGACCGGGCTGGACCTGGCCACCGAAGAACTGCGCGGCACACTCGCCGCGCTCGTGCGCGAGCTGGACGCCCAGCGCGCACAGACAGAGAAAGCGAAGTCATGACAGAGCTGGAGGGGGCCGACGGCTCCTGGTCGGACGAGGCGGAGTTCGCCGCGCTCGACGCGCAGGTGGACGGCCTGGACGACGGCGAGGAAGCCGCGCTGAACCAGCCGGTGCTCGCCGTCGTGGGCCGGCCGAACGTGGGCAAGTCCACGCTGGTCAACCGGATCCTCGGCCGCCGCGAGGCGGTCGTGCAGGACGTGCCCGGGGTGACCCGCGACCGGATCGCCTACGACGCGCTGTGGAACGGCCGCCGGTTCACCGTCGTGGACACCGGCGGCTGGGAGCCCGGCGCCAGCGGCCTGCAGGGCGCGGTCGCGGCGCAGGCCGAGCTGGCGATGACCACCGCGGACGCGGTGCTGCTGGTGGTGGACGCGTCGGTGGGCGCGACCACCACCGACGAGGCGGTCGCGCGGGTGCTGCGCCGGTCGAAGCGGCCGGTGATCCTGGCCGCGAACAAGGTCGACGACAACCGCCTGATGGCCGACGTCGCGTCGCTGTGGTCACTGGGCCTCGGCGAGCCGATGGGTGTCAGCGCCCTGCACGGCCGCAGCTCCGGCGACCTGCTCGACGCGATCGTCGCGGCACTGCCCGAGGCGCCGCGCGACCTCGGCGAGCGGGCGGCCGGGCCGCGGCGCGTCGCGCTGGTCGGGAAGCCGAACGTGGGCAAGTCGAGCCTGCTCAACAAGCTCACCGGCGAGGAACGCGCGGTGGTCGACTCGGTCGCCGGGACCACGGTCGACCCGGTGGACTCGCTCGTCGAGCTGGACGGGCAGACCTGGAAGTTCGTCGACACCGCGGGCCTGCGCAAGCGCGTGCACACTGCGAGCGGCACCGAGTACTACGCGTCGATCCGCACGAAGGCCGCGATCGACGCGTCCGAGGTCGTGATCGTGCTGCTCGACGCCAGCGAACCACTGTCCGAACAGGACCTGCGGGTGCTGACGATGGTGGTCGAGGCGGGGCGCGCGTGCGTGCTGGCGTTCAACAAATGGGACCTCGTCGACGAGGATCGCCGGTACCAGCTGGACAAGGAGCTCGACCGCGGGCTCGTCCGGGTGCCGTGGGCGCAGAAGGTGAACATCTCCGCGCTCACCGGCCGGTCGGTGCGCAAGCTCGCGCCCGCGCTGCGCACGGCGCTCGAGTCGTGGGACCGCCGGGTGCCGACGGGACAGCTCAACGGCTGGCTTTCGGAACTGATCGCCGCGACCCCGCCGCCCGTGCGCGGCGGTAAGCAGCCGAAGGTGTTGTTCGCCACCCAGGCGGCGATCCGGCCGCCGACGCTGGTGCTGTTCACCAGCGGGTTCCTTGAGTCCGGCTACCGGCGGTTCATCGAGCGGAAGTTCCGGGAGCGCTTCGGGTTCGAGGGCAGCCCGGTGCGGATCAACGTGCGGGTGCGGGAGAAGAAGCCGCGCAAAGGCAAGTAACTCGCTAGTGTCGTCGGATGCGGCGAGAGAGCAACGCGGTGCGCGCCGGGTGGATCTGCCTGGTGGCCGTGAGTCTCGGGATCGCGGGCTTCGGCGTCGTCGTGGCGATCGCTCCGCCTGCCGGTGACACGTTGTTGTATCGCGCGGACGGGCTGGCCTCGGCCGGGGTCGGCCTGTTCGGCGCGCTGCTCGCGCTGGTGCCGTTCCGGCGCCGGGAGCGCTGGGCGTGGTTCGCGTTGTGGTTCTATCCGCTGTTCTGGGCAGCGCACCTGGCAGGACAGCTGCCGCCCGGGAAAGACCACATCCACCAGGTGGTTTTCCTCGTGCTTTCGCTGGCGGGCCTGCTCGTCCCGGTCCGCGAGTTCTTCCCGGGAGACCATGCCGAGACCGCGCCGCAACCCTGAGTTCATCTTCGGGTAAGCTGAATGGCTGCACCGGGCGCCTCACCAGACGAGCGCAAGCCCGACTTGTACCGAAAGGTGAGTGACGGGCCTTGCTGCCTGCGCTGGACACGCCCCTGCCCGTAGAGCCAGTTGTCGTTGATACCCGGCCGAAAGCGCTGTTCTGGACCGGCCTCGGTGGCACCGAGCGCACGCTGCTCGACATCCTCGCCGACACCGTCGCGCGCCATCCCGGCGCCGCCGCGATCGACGACGGCACGCAGGTGCTCAGCTACCGCCGGCTCGCCGAGGAGATCGACGTCGTGCGGCGGCGGCTCGCCGAGTTCGGCGTCGGCGTCGGTGACCGGGTGGGGGTCCGGATCTCGTCCGGCACCGCCGAGCTGTACGTCGCGATCCTCGCGATCCTCGCCGCCGGTGCCGCGTACGTCCCGGTCGACGCCGACGACCCGGACGAGCGCGCCGAGCTGGTGTTCGGCGAGGCCGGCGTGTGCGCGGTGCTCACCGACGGTGGCACGCTGACCCGCCATTCCGCCCCGATCGGGCGGCCCGGTGTCCCCAGCCTGTGGGACGACGCCTGGATCATCTTCACCTCGGGTTCCACCGGTAAACCGAAAGGTGTGGCGGTCAGCCATTCCGCGGCCGCCGCGTTCGTGGACGCCGAGGCCGGGCTGTTCCTGACCGAGGAGCCGATCGGGCCCGGCGACCGGGTGCTGGCCGGGCTGTCGGTCGCGTTCGACGCTTCCTGCGAGGAAATGTGGCTGGCCTGGCGGCACGGCGCCTGCCTGGTGCCCGCGCCGCGGTCGCTCGTGCGCACCGGCGTGGACCTCGGCCCGTGGCTGGTCGCGCAGCGCATCACGATCGTCTCGACCGTGCCGACCCTGGCCTCGTTGTGGCCCGCGGACGCGCTGGAAGACGTGCGGCTGCTGATCTTCGGCGGCGAGGCGTGCCCGCCGGAGCTGGCCGAGCGGGTCGCCGTCGAGGGGCGCGAGGTGTGGAACACCTACGGCCCGACCGAGGCGACGGTCGTCGCCTGCGCCGCGCCGCTGACCGGCGAAGGGCCGGTGCGGATCGGGCTGCCGCTGGTCGGCTGGCAGCTCGCGGTGATCGACGAGGCCGGCGAGCCGGTCGCGATGGGGGAGACCGGGCAGCTCGTGATCGGCGGCGCCGGGCTCGCGCGCTATCTCGATGAGGTGAAGGACGCCGAGAAGTACGCGCCGCTGCCGTCGCTCGGCTGGCCGCGCGCGTACCGCAGCGGCGACCTGGTGCGGGCGGAAGAGGAAGGCCTGATCTTCGTCGGCCGCGCCGACGAGCAGGTCAAGCTCGGCGGCCGCCGGATCGAGCTGGGCGAGGTCGACGCCGCGCTGCAGGCGCTGCCCGGCGTGACCGCCGCGGCCGCCGCGATCCGCACCACCAAGGCGGGCAACCAGATCCTCGTCGGCTACGTGGTCCCCGCCCGCGAGTCCGACATTCAAGACGCCGAGTCCGACGTTCGGGACGCCGAGTTCGACGTCGACACCGCGGCGGCCCTGCTGCGGGACCGCCTCCCGGCCGCTCTGGTGCCGCTGCTCGCGGTGGTCGACGACCTGCCCACGCGCACCTCGGGCAAGGTGGACCGGGCCGCGCTGCCCTGGCCACTGTCCACTGTGGACGCCGACGAGCTGACCCCGACCGAGAAGTGGCTCGCCGAAGGCTGGGCGGAGATCCTCGGCGTGGCGCCGTCCGACGCGGACGCCGACTTCTTCACCCACGGCGGCGGCAGCCTCACCGCGGCGCAGTTGATCGCCCGGATCCGCACCCGGCACCCGCAGGTCTCGGTCAGCGACATCTACCAGCAGCCGACCCTCGGCGCGCTCGCCGCGGTGCTGGACGGCCTCAGCGCGGCGGAGACCGCGCACCGCGAGATCCAACCGACGCCGCGCCGCGCCGGTTTCGTGCAGGCGCTGCTGATGATCCCGCTGCTGCTGGTCATCGGCCTGCGCTGGACCACCATGCTCGCCGGGCTGACCACCGTGCTCGCGGCGACCGGCGCGACCTGGGCGCCGTCGGTGCCGTGGTGGGCGCTGGGCGTGGCCTGGCTGGTGCTGTTCAGCCCGGCCGGCCGGATCGCGATCGCCGCCGGTGGCGCCCGGTTGCTGCTGCGCGGCGTGCGGCCGGGCAGCTACCCGCGCGGCGGGAGTGTCCACTTGCGACTGTGGGCGGCCGAGAAGCTCGCCGAGTTCAGCGGTGCCAGCAACGTTTCCAGCGCGTCCTGGATGACGCACTACGCGAAGGCGCTGGGCGCCAAGGTGGCGAAGGACGTCGACCTGCACTCACCGCCGCCGGTGACCGGGCTGCTCAAGCTCGGCCGGGCCGCGGCCGTCGAGCCCGAGGTCGACCTGTCCGGCCACTGGGTGGACGGGGACCTCGTGCACATCGGCAAGATCCGGATCGGCGCCGGCGCGCGCGTCGGCGCGCGGACCACGCTCTTCCCGGGTGTCCGGATCGGCAAGGGCGCGGAGATCGCCGCCGGTTCGACCGTGCGTGGCGCGGTGCCGGCCGGACAGCGCTGGGCCGGATCGCCGGCGGCGCGCACCGGCAAGGGCGCGCTGCGCTGGCCGTCGAGCCGGCCGCCGCGTTCGCGCTTCTGGGCGGTGACGTACGGCGTGACCTCGTTGCTGCTGGGCCTGCTGCCCCTGGTCGCGGCGGTGCCGGCGATTCTGCTGGTGCTGCTGGGCGCGCCGTCCCTGGCGAGCATGCTGGCCTACGTACCGCTCGCGACCGTCGCGTACTTCGGGTCGTACGCGCTGCTGGTGCTCGTCGGCGTGCGCCTGCTCGGCATCGGCATGGCCGAGGGCTACCACCCGGTGCACGGCCGGACCGCCTGGCAGGTGTGGGCGACCGAACGGCTGATGGACATGGCGCGCACCGCGCTGTTCCCCTTGTACGCCAGCTTGTTCACGCCGGTGTGGCTGCGGATGCTCGGCGCGAAGGTCGGTCGTGACGTCGAGGCGTCGACGGTGCTGGCGCTGCCGAAGATGACCCAGGTCGACGACGGCGCGTTCCTCGCCGACGACACCATGGTCGCGACCTACGAACTGGGCCACGGCTGGCTGCACGTCGCGCCCGCGCGGATCGGCAAGCAGGCGTTCCTCGGCAACTCCGGGATGACCGCGCCGGGCCGCGCGGTGCCGAAGCGTGGTCTCGTCGGTGTGCTGTCCTCGACCCCGCGCAAGGCGAAGAAGGGCTCGTCGTACCTCGGCATGCCGCCGATGCCGCTGCGGCGCGCGGTCGGGGTCGCCGACGCGAGCCGGACCTACCGGCCGCCGCTGCGGCTCAAGCTCGCGCGGGCCGCGGTCGAGCTGTGCCGGATCGTGCCGGTGATGTGCGCGGTCGCGCTCGCGGTCCTGGTCGCCGCCGCCATCGGCGCGCTGTGGGCCGCGGCCGGGCTGTGGGTGGCGGCGCTGGTGTCACCGCTGCTGCTGGCCGGCGCCGGGATCGCCGCCGCCGCGATCGCGACGCTGATGAAGTGGTTGCTGGTGGGGAAGTTCCGGACGGTCGACCATCCACTGTGGAGTTCGTTCGTGTGGCGCGACGAGCTCGCCGACACGTTCGTCGAGGCGCTCGCCGTGCCGTGGCTGGTCGGCTCGATCGGCGGCACCCCACTGCTCACGGCGTGGCTGCGGACGATGGGCGTGCGGATCGGGCGCGGCGTCTGGCTCGAGACCTACTGGCTGCCGGAGGCCGACCTGGTGCGGCTCGGCGACGGCGCGACGATCAACCGCGGCTGTGTCGTCCAGACTCACCTGTTCCACGACCGGATCATGACGATGAGTGAGGTGACTCTCGACGAAGGCGCGACGCTGGGCCCGCACGGTATCGTGCTGCCCGGGGCCACGATCGGCGCCCGCACGACGGTCGGACCCGGCTCGCTGGTGACGCGTGGCGACGCGGTGCCGGCGGACACCCGCTGGCTCGGCAACCCGATTTCGGCTTGGGGAAGCAAGGTTTGAAGTCTGCTCTGAACTCGCACGGCGACGACGGCTATCAGGTAACCCAGTACGACCTCGAACTCGACTACAAGATCGTGCCCAACCGGCTCTCGGCGCGCGCGAGGATCGCCGCCGCGGCGGCGCGCCCGCTGTCGAAGTTCGGGCTCGACCTGTCCGGGTTCAAGGTCGCCGGGGTGCACGTCGACGGCCGGGCGGCGAGGTTCAGCCGCAGCGGGAACAAGCTCACGGTGAAACCGGCGAAGCCGGTGGTCGGCCGGTTCAAGGTCGAGGTCCGGTACGCGGGCAACCCGAAGCCGGTGGACGGGCACTGGGGCGACATCGGCTGGGACGAACTGACCGACGGCGTGCTGGTGGCGAGCCAGCCGATCGGCGCGCCGACCTGGTTCCCGTGCAACGACCGCCCGGCGGACAAGGCGTCCTACCGGGTCACCGTGACGACGTCGTCGGCGTATGCCGTGCTGGTGACCGGGGATCTGGTGTCCCGGCGCGTCGGCGGCAGCACGACGACGTGGGTGTACGAGCGGCGCGAGCCGACCTCGACGTACCTGATGAGTGTCCAAATCGGACGGTACGAAGACCTGGCGATGCCGGAGTCGCAACGGCTGGCGGTGCCGCGGTCCCTGGTGCCCGCGGCCAGGTACGACTTCGGCCGGCAGCCGGAGATGGCGGTGCTGTTCTCGCGGTTGTTCGGGCCGTACCCGTTCGGCGAGTACGTCGTGGTGGTGGCCGACGACGAGCTCGAAGATCCCATTGAGGCGCAAGGGATGGCGATCTTCGGACGGAACCATGTGGACGGTCGCCGGACGTATCAGCGGCTCGTCGCGCACGAGCTGGCGCACCAGTGGTTCGGCAACAGCCTGACGATCGCGGACTGGCCGCACATCTGGCTCAACGAGGGTTTTGCGACCTATGCGGAATGGCTGTGGTCCGAGGAATGCGGTGGGCCGCCGGTCGCGGCGCTCGCCGCGCAGTGGCGGGCGCGGCTGGAGTCGCTGCCCGAGGACCTCGCGATCGCCGACCCCGGTGAGGCGCACCTGTTCGACGAGCGCGTGTACAAGCGGGGAGCGTTGACCTTGCACGCGCTGCGCGGCGAGGTCGGCGACCCGGTGTTCTTCGCGGTGCTGCGGTCCTGGGCGGAGGCGCACCGGCACGCGACGGTGACCACGGAGCAGTTCATCGCGCACGCGGAAGCCCACGCGGGGCGGTCGCTGCGCGACCTTTTCGCGGCATGGCTGGAGCGCCCGGCGTTGCCGCGCCCGTAGCCCCCGGCGAGTCCGACACTCAGGACGCCGAGTCCTACGTTCAGGACGCCGAGTTCGACGCCGCGGTCAGCAGGCGGGCGGCGGCGAGGGCCAGCGGGTCGAAGGCGCCGGGTGCGGTCGCGAGCTGGTGCTCCAGGTCGGCGCGCATCCGCGGGTCCCAGAACTGGCGGATGTGCGCGGCGATCGCGGCGGCCGCCTCGTCCGGTGGCCGGTGGTGGAACTGCGCCGCGATCTCGTTCGCCAGCCGTATCTGCGGGGACTCCGTGCTCATCAGTCCGCCAGCGCCGGGATCGCGCGCTCGGCGTGCTCGACCGCCGTCCCGGAGGTCTTCAGCCCGACCTGCACCGCGGTCACCTTGTACTCCGGGCAGTTCGTCGCCCAGTCGGAGTTCTCCGTGGTCACCACGTTCGCGCCGGTCACCGGGAAGTGGAATGTGGTATAGACCACTCCGACGGGCATTCGATCGGAAAGCCTGGCGTGCAACGAGGTTTCGCCGACCCGGCTCGACAGCGTGACCTCGTCGCCGTCGCCGATGCCGCGGACCTCCGCGTCGTGCGGATGGATCTCCAGCACGTCCTCGTGATGCCAGGCCACGTTCGCCGTACGCCGGGTCTGCGCGCCCACGTTGTACTGCGTCAGGATCCGCCCCGTCGTCAGGATCAGCGGGAACCGCCGCGTGCTGCGCTCGCGCGTCGGGACGAACGGCGTCGGCACGAACCTTCCCTTGCCCCGCACGAAACCGTCCACGTGCATGATCGGCGTGCCCTCCGGGGCCTTGTCGTTGCACGGCCACTGAACGCTGCCGAGCCGGTCCAGTTTCTCGAACGACACGCCCGCGAAAGTCGGGGTGAGCGCGGCGATCTCGGCCATGATCTCGCGCGGATGCGTGTACCGCATGGGATATCCCATGGCCTGCGCGATCTCGCAGACGATCTCCCATTCGTGCTTGCCGGTCTTCGGGGCCATCACCGGCCGCACCCGGTTGATCCGCCGCTCGGCGTTGGTGAACGTGCCGTCCTTCTCCAGGAACGACGTGCCCGGCAGGAAGACGTGCGCGAACTTGGCCGTCTCGTTGAGGAACAGGTCCTGCACCACGACCAGGTCCATCGCCCGCAGCGCGGCGGTGACGTGCCGCGTGTTGGGATCGGACTGCGCGATGTCCTCGCCCTGCACGAAAAGCGCGCGGAACGAGCCGTCGATCGCGGCGTCGAACATGTTGGGAATGCGCAGCCCCGGCTCCGCCAGCAGCTCGCGGCCCCACAGGTCCTCGAACACCGTGCGCACCGCGTCGTCGGAGATGTGCCGGTAGCCGGACAGTTCGTGCGGGAACGAGCCCATGTCGCACGAACCCTGCACGTTGTTCTGCCCGCGCAACGGGTTCACGCCGACACCCTCGCGGCCGATGTTGCCGGTGGCCATCGCGAGGTTCGCCATGCCCATCACCATCGTCGAACCCTGGCTGTGCTCGGTTACGCCGAGTCCATAGTAGATCGCCGAGTTGCCGCCGGTCGCGTACAACCGTGCGGCCGCGCGAAGTTCGGCGGCGGGGACACCGGTGATCTCCTCGGTTGCCTCCGGGCTGTTCTCGGGCAGCGCGATGAACGATGCCCACTCCTCGAATTCCTCGCAACGCTCGTCCACAAAGGACCTGTCGACGAGCCCCTCGGTGACCGCCACGTGCGCGAAGGCGTTGACCACCGCGACGTTCGTGCCGGGCGCGAGCTGGAGATGGTGTGCCGCCTCGATATGCGGCGTGCGCACGAGGTCGATCCGGCGCGGGTCGATCACGATTAGCTTCGCGCCCTCGCGCAGCCGCCGCTTCATCCGCGACGCGAACACCGGGTGCCCGTCGGTCGGGTTGGCGCCGATCACCACGATCACGTCGGATTTCGCGACCGACCGGAAGTCCTGGGTGCCGGCGGACGTGCCGAACGTCTGCTTGAGCCCGTAGCCGGTGGGGGAGTGGCAGACCCGGGCGCAGGTGTCGACGTTGTTGTTGCCGAACGCCGCGCGCACCATTTTCTGCACCACGTAGACCTCTTCGTTGGTGCAGCGGGAGGACGTGATCCCGCCGATCGCGCCGATCCCGTGCCGCGCCTGGACTTCGCGCATTTTCTCTGCCACGTAACCGATCGCGGTGTCCCAGTCGACCTCGCGCCACTCGTCGTCGATGGTCTCGCGGATCATCGGGTTCAGCCTGCGGTCCGGATGTGTCGCGTAGCCGAAGGCGAATCTGCCCTTGACGCAGCTGTGTCCTTCGTTGGCGCCGCCGTCCTTGTACGGCACCATCCGCACCAGTTCGTCGCCGCGCAGCTCCGCCTTGAACGAGCAGCCGACCCCGCAGTACGCGCACGTGGTCAGCACGGACCGGCTCGGCATGCCGAGGTCCACAACGGACTTCTCTTCCAGTGTCGCGGTGGGGCAGGCCTGCACGCACGCACCGCACGACACGCATTCGGAGTCCATAAACAGCTCGCCGGCGCCGGCGGCCACTTTGGACTCGAAACCGCGGCCTTCGATCGTCAGCGCGAACGTGCCCTGCACCTCGTCGCAGGCGCGGACGCAGCGGGAGCAGGCGATGCATTTCGACGGGTCGAAGTCGAAGTACGGGTTGGACGTGTCCTTTTCCTGCTGCAGATGGTTTTCGCCTTCGTAGCCGTAGCGCACCTGGCGCAGGCCGACCGCGCCCGACATGTCCTGCAGTTCGCAGTCGCCGTTCGCCGAGCAGGTCAGGCAGTCGAGCGGGTGGTCGGAGATGTACAGCTCCATCACGCCCTGGCGCAGCTTCTCCAGGCGCGGCGTCTGCGTGTGCACCTGCATGCCCTCGGTGACGGGCGTGGTGCAGGAAGCCGGGGTTCCGCGGCGGCCGTCGATCTCGACCAGGCACAACCGGCAGGAGCCGAACGGTTCCAGGCTGTCGGTGGCGCACAGCTTCGGAATGTCCACTCCGGACAGTGCCGCCGCGCGCAGGATGGAGGTGCCCTCGGGCACGGTCACCGGCAGGCCGTCGACCTCCAGCGACACCGTCGCCGGACCGGCCTTCGCCGGCGTGCCGAGGTCGGGTTCCTTGAGCAAGCTCATGAGAAGTCCTCCGGGAAGTGCAAAAGCGCGCTGCGCACGGGATTGGGCGTGAGGCCGCCCATCGCGCACAACGAGCCGTCGGTCATCAACTCGCAGAGATCGTTGAGCAGGGCGAGGTTGCCTTCGGGGTCCTGGCCGGCGACGATCCGGTCGATCACCTCGACCCCGCGCACGGAGCCGACGCGGCAGGGCGTGCATTTGCCGCACGACTCCTCCGCGCAGAACTCCATCGCGAACCGCGCCATCGCCGCCATGTCGACGGTGTCGTCGAAGACCACGATCCCACCGTGCCCGAGCATCGCGCCCGCCGCGGCGAACGCCTCGTAGTCCATCGGAAGGTCCATTTGCGACACCGGGATATACGCGCCGAGCGGTCCGCCGACCTGCACCGCGCGGACCGGCCGCCCGGTGCGGGTGCCGCCGCCGAACCCGTTGACCAGCTCGCCGAGCGTGATCCCGAAAGCGCTTTCAAAGATCCCGCCGCGAGCGACGTTCCCGGCCAGCTGGAAGACCTGCGTGCCGCGCGACCGTTCCACGCCAAGGTTTTTGTATGCCTCGGCGCCATCGGCGAGGATGGCGGGAATGGACGCGAGGGTGAGCACATTGTTGACCACGGTCGGTTTGCCGAACAGGCCGGTGATCGCCGGTATCGGCGGCTTCGAGCGGACCATGCCGCGCTTGCCTTCGAGGCTTTCCAGCATCGAGGTCTCTTCGCCGCAGATGTACGCACCCGCGCCGACGCGCACGAACAGATCGAAGTCGAGCCCGGAGCCGAGGATGTCGGTGCCGAGCCAGTTCTCGTTGCGTGCCAACCGGATTGCTTCGCGCAGCACGCGCGTGGCATCGGGATACTCGGAGCGGATGTAGATGTAGCCCTCGGTCGCGCCGACCGCGTGCGCGGCGATCGTCATGCCCTCGATCAGAGTGAACGGGTCGCCCTCCATCAGCATCCGGTCCGCGAACGTGCCACTGTCACCCTCGTCGGCGTTGCAACAGACGAACTTCAGCTCGCCCGGCGTGTCGGCGACGGTCTTCCACTTGATCCCGGCGGGAAAGCCCGCACCACCGCGGCCGCGCAGGCCGGATTCCGTGACCTCCGCGACGACTTCAGCAGGGTCCTTGCTCAGCGCCGCGCGCAGGCCCGCGAGTCCGCCGTGCGCGACGTAGTCCGTTGTGGACAGTGGGTCGGTGACGCCGACTCTCGCGAAGCAGAGCCGGGTCTGGGCACGTAACCAGGGCAGCTCCTCCACGAGACCTTGGCACAGCTCGTGATCCTCGCCCTGGTCGAGGATTTCCGCGACCGCCTCGGGTGTGACCGGCCCGTAACCGACGCGACCGCGTTCGGTTTCGGTCTCCACGAAGGGTTCCAGCCACAGCATCCCGCGGGATCCGTTGCGCACCACGGTCGCGCCTTCGGCGTCGAACGCCTTGGCGACGAGATCCGCGCCGACGGAGCGGGCCGCCGAGTCGCCGGGGACGTAGACCTTCATGAAGCCGCCGTTTCCGTCGCGAGGACCGTGTCGAGCCGGGCGGGATCGAGCCGCCCGTAGAGCCGCCCGTTGACCTGCGCGGCCGGGCCGAGCGCGCAGTTGCCGAGGCAGAAGACCTGGTTCAGGGTCACCGAACCGTCCGGCGTGGTCTGGCCGAGCTTGATGCCGAGCACCTGTTCCGCGTGTGCGACGAGCCGTTCAGCCCCGACGGACTGGCAGGCCTCCGCGCGACAAAGGCGCACGTCGGCGTGGCCGGCGGGCTCGGCGCGGAAGTCGGAGTAGAACGTGACCACGCCGTGCACCTCGGCGCGGGAGAGGTTCAGTTCGGCGGCCAGCAGCGGGACGATCTCCTGGTCGACGCAGCCGAACTCGGCCTGGATGGCGTGCAGGATCGGCAGCAGCGCCCCGCGTTCGTCCCGATGCGCGGCGACGATCGCCCGCACCCGCTCCGCGGCGCCGTGCCCGTCCACTGTCATGGCCGCCCCTCCGCTCCGAGGTCCATACTGTATGCAGCAACCGTAACCGGCTGCGGGCCCGATGTGAAGGGCTAGCGGAGTCGCGGCCCTTACCGGGCTCTCCCCAGTCTCGCAGCCATAGCAACCCTCCGCAGCGCTTTTCCACCTGGCGAAAGGCGGTGGCCACCGGAAATGCCGGACTCGTGCGCGGCCTCGCGCGCACGGAATGCCAGACTCGTCCGCCCGAAATCGCCGTTAGTTGGGGAGGCCCAGGGGCGTAGTGGTGAACGGGCCGCCGACGTAGCGGGCGACAGGGCCGGTGGGTGCTGGGTCGGTGATCTCGCCGGCGAACTTCTCCGCGTCGTCCAGCGAACGGTAGCCCAGCGCCTCGGCCTCGGCGAGCGAGTAGATGCGACGCGTGTTGTCCGAAACGCCCCAGATGATCCGGTACCCCGGCGACGGGAACGTCAGGCACGCGTCGAACAAGCGCCCGGCATCATCGGGGGAGAGCCACGTCGTCAACCCGCGGTAGCCCGGCGGCCGTTCGAAGCACGAGCCGATCCGGACGCAGATCACGTCCATGCCGAACCGCGAGTGGTACAGGCTGCCCAGCGCCTCGATCGCCGCCTTGCTGACGCCGTAGAAAGTGTCCGGCCGCGGCGTCGAGTCCGCCGCCAGCGGCGCCTCGGCAACCTCGCGGAACCCGACCGCGTGGTTGCTCGACGCGAGGATCACCCGCGGCACCCCGGCCTTCCGCGCGGCCTCCAGCACCGTCTGCGGGCCGGTGATGTTGACCTCGACGGTCTCGGCCCACGAAGTCTCCCGGCTGTGCCCGCCGAGATGGATCACCGCGTCCACATCGTGACACGCGACCGCCATCGCCTCGGGATCGGTCACCGAAGCGGTCATCACCTCCTCGTCGTCCGAAGCCCCGAGAGCCGTGATGTCGAGCAGTCGCAGGATCCGTCCCTCCCGGCGGAGCCGGGGCCGCAGCAAGGTCGCCACCCCGCCGGCGGCGCCGGTGATCAGTACGCGCATCTTGTTCCCCCTCAACGGATTCCGGCGCGGCGCAGCTGCCCGCCCAGTTCGGTGGCCGTTTCGGCGAGCAACTCGCCGACATGCTTCGCCTCGGCGTCGGTGACCTCGCCGACCGGGATCGAGCAGCTCATCGCGTCCGTGCCGGGGATCCGGTACGGCACCACGGCGGCGACGCACCGCACCCCCGGCGTGCCCTCCTCGACCTCCGCCGCGAACCCACGGCGCCGCGTCGCTTCGCATTCGGCGAGCAACCCGTCCAGCGACGTGATCGTGCGCGGGGTCAGTGCGGGCAGCCCATCCGGGAACAGCGCGCCGATCTCGGCCTGCGTCAGCTCCGACAGCAGCGCCTTGCCCAGCGCGGTCGCGTGTGCGGGAAGCGTGCGCCCGACGCGGGACACCAGATGCGTGGAATGCCGGGACTCGCGTGTCTCCAGGTACACGACCTCCGCCCCGTTGCGGCGGGCGTAATGCGCGGTGAAACCGGTGCGCTCACGGACCGATTCGAGGGCCTCGGTCGCGAACGGGATCGCCGGGTCGCGGTCGAGGTAGGCGGTGCCGCAGATCAGCGCGCGGACACCGAGCCGGTAGCGCGCGGTCCCCGGATCGGCCTCGAGCCAGCCCGCCTCGTACAGCGTGCGCAGCAGGCCGTGCAGGCTCGAGCGGGGGAAACCGGTCTTCGCGTGCAGGTCGGACAGTGACAGCCAGGCGTCCTGCGCGGCAAAGGTTTCGAGGAGTTCCACGGTGCGCCGCGCGGACTTCACGCCCGCGGGCTCACTCGCCGCTGCCGGTTCCGCCATGGATCCCCCTCCGTTGACTCGCGACTCCCGCGATACTAGCGTTCACAGACACGATTCAATATACGGACTTCATTCATGGATGTGAAATCGTGAAGCTGGTCGGCTACGCCTACCCGTGGGATGTCGCCGAGCCCGGTTTCGTCGCCCGCGCAAGGGAACTCGCCGTGGATGAGGTGGCGGTCGCGGTCGCCTACCACTCCACGCGGGCCGCGACCCCGTGGTCGCGCACCCGGACCGCGGTGCATGCCCGGCATGCCGCGTTCTACCGCGCGGTCCGCGACGGACGGTGGTCGCGGCTGCGGCCGGGCACACCGGATTGGGTGGACTCGCCGGACAGTGCGGGCGACGCCGTCGCCGTGCTGAACGAGGCGGGTATCCCGGCGGCGGCGTGGCTCGTGCTGACGCACAACTCCTTGCTGGGCACGGAGTTTCCCGAGCTGACCGTGCGGAACTGTTTCGGCGAGCGGTACCCGTGGGCGCTGTGCCCGTCGCACCAGGAGGTCCGTGACTACGCGGTGACGCTCGTCGAGGAATCGTTGGCGGGCCTGGATTTCTCGTCGGTCGTGCTCGAAGCGTGCGGGCAGCTCGGCGCGGTCCACCAGTGCCAGCACGAGAAGACGGACGCGGTGTGGTCGCCCGCGGTTGCCAGGCTGCTGTCGGTGTGCTGCTGCGAAGCATGTGGCGTGGAAGACTCTTTCCAGGAAGAGGTTCTCCGGCTAATTGCTGACCCGCTAATTGCTGACCCGCTAATTGCTGACCCGCTAATTGCTGACCCGCTAATTGCTGATTCGCGTATTGCTGACCCGCGTATTGCTGGCCCGCGTATTGCTGGCCCGCGCGAATCTGCCGAACTGGACGACTCTGCCGCGCTGGGCGAGTCTGCCGCGCTGGGCGAGTCTGCCGCGCTGGGCGAGTCTGCCGCGCTGGGCGAGTCTGTCGACCTGGGCGAGTCTGTCGACCTGCGCGAATCTGCCGAGTTGGGCGACTCTGCCGGGCTGGACGAAAACCTCCTGACGGCGCGACATTCCGCGACGGACCTCCTGCGGCGTGCGGTGCTCGACCGGATCGATCTTCCGGTCGCCCTGCACGGCGACATCGACCCGTGGGCGACCGGCGCGCTGCCGGGACTCACCGCGAGTGCGGCCGGCGAGGTCGGCACCGTCGTACTGCCGTGCTGGCAACCGGGACAAGACCTCGTCACGGCGGCGCGCGCTCGACTACCTTCGTCGGTGGAGATCGGCGTGTACGTGACCGCGCTGGGCGCCGCGCCCGATCTGAACGCCTACGTCGGCCGGCTGCGCGAAGCCGGTGCCGACCAGGTGCACCTGTACCACCTCGGGCTCGCCGGCCCGGCGCGGTGGGGAGAGCTGCGAGGTGCCGCGGAAGCCGCGGTCTGAAGGAGGGGCCGCGGATGCCGCGGCTTGTACGAGGGGCCGCGGAAGCTGCGGGCTGACGGAGGGGCCGCGGAAGCTGCGGGCTGACGGAGGGGCCGTGGATGCCGCGGTCTGAAGGAGGGGCCGCGGATGCCGCGGCTTGTACGAGGGGCCGTGGATGCCGCGGTCGGAACGAGGGGCCGCGGAAGCTGCGGGCTGACGGAGGCGCCGCGGAAGCCGCGGTCGGAACGAGGGGCCGCGGAAGCTGCGGGCTGACGGAGGCGCCGCGGAAGCCGCGGCCTGAACGACGCGCCGCGGAGTCCGCGGGCTGAAGGAAGGGAAGCATGGACACCGAGACGACCGAGCTGGACCGGATCCTCGCCGCTGCCGCGAAGGCCGCGCCGGCGCTGGCGGAGACGACTCCCGGGCAGCGGGCCGGGTGGCTGGTGGCGGCCGCGGACGCGCTCGACGACGCGGCCGACGAGCTGATCACGCTCGCCGCCGAGGAGACACACCTGCCGGCCGCGCCACGGCTTAAGGGCGAGCTGCTGCGCACGACGTTCCAGCTGCGCCTGTTCGCCGGCGTCCTCGACGACGGCGACTTCCTGCGCGCCACGGTCGACCACGCCGACCCCGACTGGCCGATGGGCCCCCGCCCGGACGTCCGCCGCGCCCTCGTGCCGATCGGGCCGGTGCTGGTGTTCGCCGCGAGCAACTTCCCGTTCGCGTTCAGCGTCGCCGGCGGCGACACCGCGTCCGCGCTCGCGGCCGGCTGCCCGGTCGTGCTCAAGGCACACCCCGGCCACCCCCGGCTTTCCGCGCGTACCAGCGAAATCCTGCGGGCGGCCCTCCTCAGCGCGGGCGCCCCGGAGGGCATCTTCGACGTGATCTACGGCATCGAGCCGGGCGTCACCGCGCTCAAGGATCCGCGGATCTCGGCGGCGTCGTTCACCGGCTCGGTCCCCGGCGGGCGCGCGCTGTTCGACATCGCCGTCTCCCGCCCGACGCCGATCCCGTTCTACGGCGAGCTGGGCAGCGTCAACCCCGTCGTCGTCACGCCGGGCGCCGTGCGGGCGCGCGGCGAGCAGGTCGCGAAGGGCTACGTCGGCTCGTTCACGCTCGGCGCCGGGCAGTTCTGCACCAAGCCCGGCCTGCTGTTCCTGCCCGAAGGGCACGGCCTCGACGCGACGCTGACCGAAGCGGCGCGGGCGGTCGGCCCACAGGCGATGCTCAACGAACGCATCGCCGACGGCTTCCAGGCCGGCGTGGCCCGGCTGCGCGAACAGCCCGCGGTGACCGTGCTCGCGTCCGGTGACCCGTTCACGCCGACGCTGCTTTCCGTGCGGGCGGCGGACTTCCTGAAGGCGGACGAGGTCCTGCGCGCCGAATGCTTCGGCCCGGCGTCGATCGTGGTCACCTACGGCTCTCACGCCGAGTTGCTCGAGGTGCTCGGCGAGCTGGAGCCCGGGCTGACCGCGACCGTGCACGGCGAGGACGCCGAGGCCGATGACGTGCGGAAGCTGCTGCCCGCGCTGACCCGGCTCGCCGGCCGCCTGCTGTGGAACGACTGGCCCACCGGCGTCACGGTGAGCTGGGCGCAGCAGCACGGCGGCCCGTACCCGGCGACGACCGCGCCCACGACCACCTCCGTCGGCACGGCCGCGATCGAGCGGTTCCTGCGGCCAGTGGCGTGGCAGGGTTTCCCGGACGCACTGCTGCCGCCGGCGCTGCGGGAATCCAACCCGTGGGAACTGCCACGCCGTGTGAACGGCACCCGCCTGTAAGACTGTCCTCATGGGAATCGTTTCGCCCGGTTTTCGGGGGCGTCGCCGCGAGGGTGTCGTGCTGCCGCCCGGGCAGTACCTGACCAAGGACTTCCCGGTGCTCTCGGTCGGCCCCACGCCGCGGGTGGCCACCGAGACCTGGGAGTTCACGGTCACCACCGAGAACGGCACGGTGCACGAGTGGTCGTGGCCGGAGTTCCGGGCGCTGCCCAGCGAGACCCCGACGGTCGACCTCCACTGCGTCACCAAGTGGTCCAAGCTCGGCACGAACTGGCGTGGCGTCTCGCTCGACACGTTGCTCGCGGACGTGGACACCGCGGCCGACTACGTGGTCGCGCATTCCTACGACGGGTACACCACGAACCTGCCGCTGGCGGACCTGCTCGACGGGCGCGCGTGGATCGCGTACGAGTTCGACGGCGACCGGCTCGCGGCGGAGCACGGCGGCCCGGCGCGGCTGCTCGTGCCGCACCTGTACCTCTGGAAGTCGGCCAAATGGGTGCACAACCTGGAGCTGACGCTGACCGACGAGCCCGGCTTCTGGGAGGCGGGCGGCTACCACAACTACGGGGACCCATGGCGCGAGCAGCGGTATCAAGGCGACTGAGCTGGCAGGTGGCGCGGCTCGCCGAGGTCCGGGTGGAGACGCCGAGCGCGCGCACGCTCGTGCTCGACGTGCCCGGCTGGCCCGGGAACCTCGCCGGGCAGCACACCGATGTCCGGCTCACCGCGGAGGACGGGTACACGGCGCAGCGCAGCTACTCGCTCGGGTCCTCGGGTGACGGTGAGCGCATCGAACTGACCGTGCAGCGCGTCGAGGACGGCGAGGTTTCGCCCTACCTGACGGATGTTTTCGCGGTCGGCGACCCGGTCGAGGTGCGCGGCCCGATCGGCGGCTGGTTCGTGTGGCGGCCGAGCGATCCGGCGCCGGTGCTGCTCGTCGCCGGCGGGTCGGGGATCGTGCCGTTGATGGCGATGATCCGTGCCCGGCGCGCGGCCGGTGCGAAGACGCCGTTCCGGCTGCTGTACTCGGTGCGCTCGCCGGCGGAGCTGTACTACGCGGACGAGTTGCGCGGCGCGGCACTGTCCGGCGTCGAAGTGTCCTATGTGTACACCCGCTCCGCGCCGGACGGCGCCGCCCGCGCGCCGGGCCGGATCGGCGTCGCGGACGTCAACACCGGCGGCTGGCCCGCGTCCTTCGAGCCGGCGTGCTTCGTCTGCGGCCCCACGGGTT
This sequence comes from Amycolatopsis sp. GM8, assembly GCF_021653975.1. Classification (GTDB taxonomy): domain Bacteria; phylum Actinomycetota; class Actinomycetes; order Mycobacteriales; family Pseudonocardiaceae; genus Amycolatopsis_E. The sequence goes on from NZ_JAJKFK010000008.1 coordinate 45,982, forward strand.
TCGTGGAGGCGGTGTCGGACATGCTGCTGGCCTTGGGGCACGACCCGCGCCGCGTGAAGACGGAGCGCTTCGGTCCGACCGGCTGACGCGCCTGGCTTATTTTCTTGGCGAAAGGTCACCGTCTCTTTTTTCGGGACTTCAGCGGTTGGTCCACAAATCGGTGCACACCGTGATTGGTGATCCTCCAAACTTCCGGAGCGCGACTGGTCGCATAGCTGATTATGTCGCGTAGATGAGTTTCTACGAGGAACTTGAGGTGGTCGCGGGTTGCCTCGCCGGGAAGGTAGAACATGTGGACCTTTGCGGCTCGGTACGCCGCGAGTTCCTGGGGGCGCTCCATGATCTTCGCGTCTCGATTGAGAACGACCCAGCCGCTTCCGGCGACTTTGCCGAGCCACACCGTGTCGTCGGCGCCCTGTGCGTCCACGCGTGTCCCGAATACCTCGGGAGGTGTGTGACATCGGTAGCCGAGCTCAACGAGCAGCCAGCGTACTGTAACGGGTTACCGCGTTTTCGTCGAGATAGAATTCAGGCGGCGCGGCCCAGGAGGACGCGAGCGGCGGCCCTGACCGCGTCGATTCCGATTCCGTGTTCCTCGGCGACGACGCCAGGATCCTCACCAGCCTTCAGCATCGCAGCCACGTTCGCGACCTTGACCCCGGTTCCGTCGAATACTGGCTGCCCTGACGACCTGTAAGGATCAATCAGGACCTTGCTCGGTTCGAATGGTTTCAGTTTCAGGAGGTTCGGGTATTCATCGTCGCCGAACCCGACGTAGGTCAGATAGTCCTGGACTATTTCGCGGATGACTGTCTGGCCGGTCCGGCCTTCTATCAGGCCTGCACCAGCCTTGGTTCGCGAGAAGTCCCAGAGGACGGAAATCCCGTCTGTGGCCAGCGCAGGTGACACCAGGACGTACTCGCGGCCGAATTCTTGCTGAAGCTTGTTGAGCGCGGGACGAATCAGATGAGGCCGGACGCCGGCGCGGCGAAGCCCTTCGAGTACCCACGCTTCAGCGAGGGCGATGAATGGCACAGACGCCTGGCGAATGCTATCTGTTCCGAGCACATGCAGGAGCGGTCCGCCGCGCTCGTAGCCCCGTGCCCAGCGATGGAACGTCTGCTGAGGGATACCGAGGTGACGTCCGGCATCGGACATGGTCATGACGGCCCGCGAAAACCGCAGGTCTGCTTCCATGTGAAGGTTCCTCCCCTCAGCCGTAGTGGTCTCAGTATCTCCAGCCTCAACATGCTAGGCCAGGTTGGTACGGCGGACGCGCGATTCCCGCTGCGTGTCGACTCACTTGGCCAGACGTCTTACTTGCGGTTGTAGAGGCGCATGGTCAGGGTGCCGAAGACCGCCAGCAGGGCCGCGGACGCGATCAGCGTCCACATGATCTCGCCGGCGTCCCAGGTGCCCGCCATCAGCGAACGCACGCCGCCGACCAGGTGCGTGATCGGGTTGACCTCGACGAAGGCCTGCAGCCAGCCGGGCATCGTGGCGGGGTCGACGAACACGTTGGACAGGAACGTCAGCGGGAACAGCACCAGCATGCTCACGCCCATCACCGACTTCTCGGTGCGCAGCAGCAGCCCGAACATCGTCCACACCCACGAGAACGCGAACGAGAACACCACCAGCAGCGCGATCCCCGCCAGCACCCCGGCCACACCGCCGCCCGGCCGGAAACCCAGGATCAGCCCCAGCACCAGGATCACCGCCGAGGCGATCGTGTACCGGAACATGTCGCCGAGGATCATGCCCACCAGCGCGGCCGGCCGCCACACCGGCAGCGTGCGGATCCGGTCGAACACGCCCTTTTCGATGTCGATGTTGACGCCGACACCCGTGTACATCGTGATCATCACGACGCTCGTCACCAGCACGCCCGGCAGCAGGAACTGCAGGTACTCGGTCACCGAACCGGCCAGCGCGCCGCCGAACAGGTAGGTGAACATCAGCGTCATGATGATCGGGAACGCGGTCACGTCGAACAGTTGCTCGGGCACGTGCTTGATCTTCAGCATCGCCCGCCAGCCGAACGTGAGCGACGCCGAGAGCGCGCCGGGCCGCGGCGGCTGTTCACCGGCGGCGAGCACGGCGTTCAGGCTCGCCTCGGCCGGTCTGTACACAGTGGACTGTTCGGTCGCGGTGCTCACGCCGGTACCTCCTCGGTCGCGGGATGGTCGGTCAGTGCGAGGAAGACCTCGTCGAGACTGGGCTGGCCGAGCGAGAAGTCGTCGACCGTGACGCCCGCGTGCGCCAGTTCCGCGAGCGCGCGCGAAGCCTGCTCCGCCGCGACGAGGTCGCTGCCGGAGATCCGCGCGGTCACCGTGAGCGGGTCCGCGCCGGACTGCACCGCCGCGCCCAGCGTCCGGGCCAGAATCCGTTCCGCGGCAGGCCGTTGCGCCGTGTCCCGCAGCCGCAGGTGCACCGAACCCGAGCCCACCGACGACTTCAGCTCGCCGGGTGTCCCTTCGGCGATCACCTTGCCGTGGTCGATCACCGCGATCCGCGACGCCAGGTGATCGGCCTCGTCCAGGTACTGCGTCGTGAGCAGCACCGTCGTCCCCTGCGCGACGATGATCCGCACGATCTCCCACACCTGGTTGCGGCTGCGCGGGTCCAGCCCGGTCGTCGGCTCGTCGAGGAACACCACGTCCGGGGTGCGGATGATGCTCGCCGCGATGTCGATCCGCCGCCGCATCCCGCCCGAGTACTGCTTCACCTGCCGTCCCGCCGCGTCCGACAGCCCGAACGCGTCGAGCAGCCGGGCCGCCCGCTCCCGCGCGCCGGCCTTGCGGTGCCCGAGCAGCCGCGCCAGCAGGACCAGGTTCTCCATCCCGGTCAGGTCCTCGTCGATCGACGCGTACTGCCCGGTCAGGCTGACCCGGGCGCGCACCGCGTCCGCCTCGCGCACGACGTCGTGGCCGAACACCCGTGCCTCGCCGCCGTCCGGCCGGGCCAGCGTCGCCAGTACCCGGACCGCGGTCGTCTTTCCCGCGCCGTTCGGCCCCAGCACCCCGTACACGGTGCCGGCCGGTACGGCGAGATCGATCCCGTCCACCGCCCTCGTCGTGCCGAAGACCTTGACCAACGCCGAGGTTTCGATCGCGAGCTCCATCAGCCCTCCCTTGCTGCCGGTGAAACCGCAGGATAGGTCGATTTGTCCGGATCGCGCATCCTCATTCCCGCGCTGCCCCCGCTCGCGCCGGAAAACCTGCCGGTACGCTGCCCGGATGACGAGCCTGCGTGAGCGGATCCTCGACGCCGGCGTCGAGCTGATCTGCGCCGAAGGCTGGGACCACGTGACGATGGCCCAGCTCGCGCGGCGCGTCGGGGTCAGCAGGCAGATGGTGTACAAGGAGATCGGCGCGCGCGACACGCTCGCCCGCGCGATCGTCACCAGGCACGCCGACCGGTTCCTCGACGGCGTGATCGAGCGGCTGCGCGCGCACGGCGCGGACATCGCCGGCGGCAGCACGGACGCGGTGGACTACGTGCTGCGCACGGCGGCGGGCGACCCGTTGATCAAGGCGATCGTGTCCGCCGGGCACGGCGGCCGGCAGGATCTGCTGCCACTGCTGACCACCGAGCCCGGGCCGGTGCTGGACCGCGCCGTGCGGGTGGTGCTGCACGAGGCGCGCGAGCTCTATCCCGGCGTGCCGCGGCTGCCCGAGCTGGTCGAGGTCGTCGTGCGGCTGACGCTGAGTCACCTCGTCCAGCCGTCCGGGCCGGTCGAGCAGGCCACCTGCCAGGTCGAATGGCTCGTCCGCGCCGCGTCAGGGACGCGGGATGTTGCGTAGGTTCGACCGCGCCAGGTCGATCATCTTCCCGACCCCACCGGTCAGCACCACCTTGCTCGCCGCGAGCATGAACCCCTTGAGCTGACCGCCGGTGATGTGCGGCGGGATCGACAGCGCGTTCGGGTCGGTCACCACGTCGACGAGCGCCGGGCCCGGATGGGCGAGCGCCTCGGCGAGCGCGTCCCGCACCTTCGCTGGGTCGGTGACGCGAATGCTGTGCAGGCCCGCGCCGCGCGCGATCGCCGCGTAGTCCACCGCCTCGTGGTCGGTCTCGAAGTCGGGCAGGCCGTCGACGAGCATCTCCAGCTTCACCATGCCGAGCGAGGAGTTGTTGAACACCACGATCTTCACCGGCAGCCGGTGCAGCCGGACGGTGAGCAGCTCGCCCATCAGCATGCCGAGCCCGCCGTCGCCGGACATCGAGATCACCTGGCGCCCCGGCTCGGCGAACTGCGCGCCGATCGCGTGCGGCAGCGCGTTCGCCATGCTGCCGTGCAGGAACGAGCCGATCACCCGGCGGCGGCCGTTCGGGGTGAGGTACCGCGCGGCCCACACGTTGCACATGCCGGTGTCGACGGTGAATACGGCGTCGTCCGCGGCCAGCTCGTCGAGCACGTCGGCGACGTACTCGGGGTGGATCGGCACGGTCGTCCCGACGTCGCGGGTGTACGCGTCGACCACGTTCTCCAGCGTGCGGGCGTGCTCACGCAGCATGTCGTCCAGAAAGGTGCGGTCGTGTGCCTGCTCCACTTTCGGCAGTACCGCGCGCAGGGTCTCGCCCAGGTCGCCGTGCACCGCGAGGTCCAGCGGGGTGCGGCGGCCGAGGTGGGTCGCGTCGCGGTCGATCTGGATCGTGCGCGCCTGCGGCAGGAACGCGTCGTACGGGAAATCGGTGCCCAGCAACAACACCAGGTCGGCGTCGTGCATCGCGCGGTAGCACGCGCCGTAGCCGAGCAGGCCGCTCATCCCGACGTCATAGGGGTTGTCGAACTGGATCCATTCCTTGCCACGCAAGGTATGCCCGATCGGCGAGTGCAGCCGCGCCGCCAGCTCCATGACCTCCTGGTGCGCGTCCTTGACGCCCGCGCCGCAGAACAGCGTGACCTTTTCGGCCCTGTTCAGCGCGTCCGCCAGACTGTCCACTTGGGACGGTGGAGGGATGATCGCCGGCCGCTCGGTGACGAACGAGCCGGCGCCCGTCGGCACCTCCGACTCCAGGTGCGCGACGTCGCCCGGCAGCACCAGCACCGAGACCTCGCCGCGGGTCAGCGCGTGCTGGATCGCGATCCGCAGCACCCGGGGCATCTGGCCGGGCCGGCTGATCTGCTCGCAGTAGCCGCTGCAGTCGACGAACAGCCGCTCCGGGTGGGTCTCCTGGAAGAACGAGGTGCCGATCTGCGCCGCCGGGATCTGCGAGGCGAGCGCCAGCACCGGCACGCCGGTGCGGTTCGCGTCGTAGAGGCCCTGCACCAGATGCGTGTTGCCGGGCCCGCAGCTGCCCGCGCACACCGCGAGCCGCCCGGTCAGCTGCGCCTCCGCCGCGGCCGCGAAGGCACCGGCCTCCTCGTTGCGCACGTGCACCCAGTCGATGCCGTCCGTGCGGCGGATCGCGTCGACGACGGGGTTGAGGCTGTCGCCGACCACCCCGTAGATGCGGGTCACGCCCGCCTGCACGAGCACCTGCACGAACTGGTCGGCGACGGTGGGTCTCGGCATCGGGCGCCTCCGCTTCCTCGGCTGACCGGGTCGACCCCGATTCTGCTGGGGCGCGGTGGCGGGCGCTATTCCGTGTGCGGGAGGTGCTGCGCCGGGATGACCCCGAAGCGGCCGGCCTGGTAGTCCTCGAACGCCTGCGCCACCTCGGCGCGGGTGTTCATCACGAACGGCCCGTACTGCACGACGGGTTCGCGGATCGGCAGCCCGCCCAGCAACAGCAGTTCGAGGTTGGGCTCGGCCTCGGCGGCGGGCCGTTGCGCGGCGGTGAACGTCAGCGCGCCACCGTCGCCGAACACCGCGAGCTGTCCTTTGTGGACCGGCCGGGCGTCGGTGCCGGCGGTGCCCGCGCCGGCCAGCACGTAACCGAGCGCGTTGAAATCCTCCCGCCACGGCACGTCCAGCCGGGCACCGGGGCTCACGGTCGCGTGGATCATCGTGATCGGCGTGTAGGTCGAGCCCGGGCCGCGATGGCCGTCGAGGTCACCGGCGATGACGCGCAGCAGCGCGCCGCCGTCGGGGGAGGACAGCAGGGTCGACTGGCTGCCGCGGATGTCCTGGTAGCGCGGCGGGACGAGCTTGCTCGCGCGCGGCAGGTTCACCCACAGCTGCACACCGTGGAACAGCCCGCCGGACACGACCAGCGCCTCGGGCGGCTTCTCGATGTGCAGGATGCCGCTGCCCGCGGTCATCCACTGGGTGTCCCCGTCGGTGATGACCCCGCCACCGCCCTGGGAGTCGGAGTGCTCGAAGACGCCGTCGATCATGTAGGTCACGGTCTCGAAGCCGCGGTGCGGGTGCCACGGCGTGCCCTTCGGCTCGCCCGGCGCGTAGTCGACCTCACCCATCTGGTCCATGTGCACGAACGGGTCGAGCTCGGCGGATGAGACCCCGGCGAAGGCGCGGCGTACGGGGAAGCCTTCGCCCTCGTAGCCGGTGGGGGCGGTGGTGACCGTGCGGACCGGCCGTTGGGTGGCCGGGTCCGGGGTGCCGACGCGGGGCAGGGTCAGGGTGTCGGTGGTGACGGCGGGCATCGTGGACCTCCAAGTAGTTCGCGGTGCAATATCTTGCACGGAAAACGTTTGGTGGGCCGGTTCAATTCCCGGCCGGTCACCCGCACCATTCGTCGAGGGCGGTTTCGGTGTCCGCGCCCGGAGTCCGGGGCGGGGTCGGCTTCGCGGTCGGGGTGCGGGAGAACCGCGGCGCGGGCGCGGCCTGGGGGACACCGTCGACGGTGATGATCGTGTCGCGGGCGGCGATATGCGGGTGCGCGGCGGCCTCCTCGAAGGTCAGGATCGGCGTGACGCACGCGTCGGTGCCCTCGAAGATCTTCGCCCACTCGTCCCGGGTCTTGCCGACGATGACGGCGGTGAACCGAGCGCGCAGCTGGGGCCAGCCGTCGCGGTCGTGCTGCCCGGGCAGGTCCTCGCCGTCGAGGCCGAGGCCGTGTAGGAACGCCGCGTAGAACTGCGGCTCCAGGCAGCCGACCGCGATGTACCGGCCGTCCGCGCAGGTGTAGGTGTCATAGTAGGGCGTGCCGCCGTCGAGCATGTTCACGCCGCGCTCGTCGCTCCAGCCGCCGGCGCCGCGGAACGCCCAGATCATCTGGGTCAGCACGTTCGCCCCGTCGACCATCGCGGCGTCCACGACCTGCCCCTGCCCGGACAAGTTCCGCTCCCACAACGCGGCGAGCACACCCGCGACGAGGAACATCGACCCGCCGCCGAAGTCACCGACGAGGTTCAGCGGCGGCACCGGGCGCTCACCCGCGCGCCCGATCGCGTGCAGCGCGCCGGTGAGCGAGATGTAGTTGATGTCGTGCCCCGCGCGCGGGGCGAACGGGCCGTCCTGGCCCCAGCCGGTCATCCGCCCGTAGATCAGGCCGGGGTTGAGCTCGAGGCACTGCTCCGGGCCGAGCCCGAGCCGCTCGGTGACCCCGGGCCGGTAGCCCTCCAGCAGCACGTCGGCCTTGCGGATCAGCTCCAGCACGAAGGCACGGCCCTCCTCGGACTTGAGGTCCGCGGCGACGGAACGCCGGTTGCGCAGCAGCGCGTCGGGGTTCGTGCCGGTCGGGTCGAACATCGGCTGTGGCCGCTCGACGCGCACCACCTCCGCGCCCAGGTCCGCCAGCACCATCGCCGCGTGCGGCCCCGGCCCGATCCCGGCCAGTTCGACGACCCGCAGGCCCGCCAGTGGTCCCGTCACCCTCATGCCTCCTTGCGTACGTGGATCAGGCCCTCCTGCGCGGCGGACGCGATGAGCGTGCCGTCGCGGTGGAAGATCCTGCCTTCGGCGAGCCCGCGCCGCTGCCCGGCGGCCGGGCTGGTTTTCGCGTAGTAGAGCCAATCGTCGAAGCGCACCTCGTTGTGGAACCACAGCACGTGGTCGAGCGAGGTCAGCCCGGTCACGCCGGTCAGGTCGCCGCGCGGCACGCGGCGCAGGATCGCGGAGACGAAGGTCAGGTCGCTGAAGTAGGTCAGCACGGCTGTGGCGCTCACCCGGTCGTCGAGCTTGCCCGCCTTGGGCCGGAACCACAGGTCCTCGATGAACCGCAGGGCGTCGGCGGACTCGCCGGTCGCCGGGCGGATGTCGAACACGTCGTGCGGCTCCAGCCCCCAGTTCGTGGGGTGCCGGGAGGTGAACGGCACGCAGTCCTCGGGCTCCCGTGCGCCGGGGGCGCTCACCTGCTGGCTCGCGCCGGACCGGTCGGTGGTGAAGGAGCACTCCAGGCACAGGATCGGTTCGCCGTGCTGGATCGCGGTGACCCGGCGGCGCCGGAAGTTGCGGCCGTCGTGCAGCCGGTCGACGCGGAACACGACGCGGGCGCCGGTGTCGCCGGGACGCAGGAAGTAGGCGTGCAGCGAATGCGGCGCGGTCTCGGGCGGGACGGTGCGCTCGGCGGCCACCAGTGCCTGCGCGCACACCTCGCCGCCGAACAGGCGCCCGCCTTCGCCGCCGGTGAACCGGCTGCGGAAGATGTCCCGTTCGATCGGCTCCAGGTCGAGAAGGTCGAGCAGGGGCGCCAGACCCGTTTCAGATGACATCAGCTTCCTTCAGTCGCCGCCGGACCGGCCGATGCGAACACAGGGCCGATCGTGCACACCGCCACGATATCGACCTTCCCCGCCCGGCCCGGCACGGAGCCGCCCGACTAGCGCCGGTTTCGGGCGCGCCGGGGCCGGCGCCGAAGCCCCCCGGGCGATCGGTCCCGGCGCGCCCGACCATTCTCGCTGGTCATCGCGTCGCGCGCGCGTTTCTCAGCCGAACGGGCGGAACGGGCCCGCCGGGTCGTCCGGGTCGTGCAGCAGCTGGGCGAACATGTCGATCAGCACGAACGGTGGTTCACCGGTCGCCGGGATCTGCCGGACCGCCGGGTACACCTCCTCGTCCACCACGACCGGTTTGGAGGTCTGCAGCAGCGTCGGCCGGTGCGCGGCGTCGAGGCTGACCACGACGGCCGTCCGGTCCGCCATCCGCATGATCGTGGTGCCGGTGCTGTCGCTGTTCGGCGCGATGAACCGGGCACCGGTGCCGACGTAGAAGCCGCGGAGCCCAGGATCCACCCGCTGCCAGTGGTCGTCCGCCTCGGCGATCAGCCGCGGGTCACCGGTCGTGGCCAGCTCCTCGCGCACGTCCTCGACGACTTGCCGGATCGGCGCGTTGACGTCCACCGGCTCGATCACCTCGTACAGCCGGAACCGCGACTGCTCCGCGCCGGGTGGCAGCAGGAACAGGTGCAGCAGCGTGAAGTGCTCGTTCGCGGCCCGGGTCGAGTCGATCAGCTGCCGGACGACCAGGCCACGCAGCCGCGCCGCTCTCTCCTCGCTCATCGCCTCCAAGGTCGGCGCCAGTGACTTCACGAGGCACGTCCGCGGGGACCGGGGTGGCGCTGGGGAGATCGCACCCCCGCACCCTACAAAGAATCCACTTCGGAGTTCCGCCGCTACGGTCAATCTTCGGTTTCGCCTCCGATGACGGGCTCGCGCGGCGGTATGGACCAGGGAGAAATGCCCTGCTCGACGGCCTGGTCTCAGGCCGGCGGCGCCACGGGGCCGTAGATCGTCGCGGACTGTCCGGTGGTGTGGGCCCAGTAACGCTCGCCGTAGGACCAGTGCCACCATTCCGTCGGGTAGTTGACCAGCCCGGCGCTCCTCAGCGCGGCCGCGAGCAGGTCACGGTTGCGCCGCGCCCGCGCGGAGATGTTGGTCGCCGCGGTGAAGCAGGCTTCCTCACTGTCCTCGGGATTCGCGTCCACCTCGGTGCCCATGTCGAGCTGCTCGCCGTCCTCGGCCGCGAGCGTGAGATCCACGGCGCCGCCGGTGCAGTGCGGCGCGACCTCCGGCGGCGAGACGAACTTGCTCGCCTCGACGTGCAGCCGCTCGTCCGTCCAGCCGGGGTGCCAGGCGCGAAGTTTCTCGCGATAGCCGGAAAAGTACTCGTCCTGCAGCTCGGGCGTCCGGTAGCACTCCATGATCAGCAGCCGCACGCCGGCGGGCAGCGCGGCCTGCGCGGTCACCAGCCGGTCGCGGAGTCCTTGCCGCGCAAGGCATCCGGGCGGACCGCCGGCGAGCCGGAGTTCGGGCACCGCGCGCAGGTCGGCGAGCGGCTCGCCGTTGTCGCGGGAGGTGATGGCGGCGATCAGCGGGTCCGACAGGAGGACGATCATGACCACATCTTGCCCGATTCCGCGACCACGATGTCCACTTCGGACCGAAGGGGCGAATTCGTCCTCACGCGTCGAGCGTCTTCTCGAGCCACCGCGAAATCTCCGGCGTGACCTGGTCCGCGATGTCCGCTTGGTCGGGATGCTTGCGCAGGAACGCCGAAACCAGCGGGCAGACCGCTACGACACGCTGGCCGTTCGCCCGGACATCGGCGAGGGCCTCGGTGACGAGCACCGTGCTCAGCCCGCGGCCGCCGAACTCGCCGGCGATCTCGGTGTGGTACATGACCCGCTGCTCGCCGTGGCCGGCATACAGGGCGAATCCGGCGAGCTTGCCGTCCACGCTGATCTCGTACCGGTTCTTCTCGTCGTTGCGGCGGACCTCGGTCATCGGTGGCCTTCCGTGGGGTTGCGGCGTGGGGTGAGGCGGATGTTGGGCAGCGCCGGTGCGGGCAGCCGGGCGCCGGGATAGCCCTCGACCCGGCCGAACTGGCCGGCCTCGGCCTGCCAGGCTTCGCGGAACGCGACGATCTCGTCGTGGTCGCGGCCCACAAAGTTCCACCACATCACGATCTCTTCGGTGAACGGGGTGCCGCCCAGCACGAGCAGCCGCGCCGGCTCGGCCCCGGTGTTCGCCAGTTCGAGCCGGCTCGCGCCGGGCGCGACGTACGCCATGTCGCCCATGTTCAGCGGGGTGCCCGCGACCGCGAGTGAGCCGATGTCTTGCAGCACCCCGTGTTCGAACGCCGGATCGATGGCGAGCACCAGCTGCGACCCCGGCTCCAGCACGAGTTCGGCGCCCAGCAGGGGAGTGAACGCCGGCACCGGCGAGGTGTCGCCGGCCAGGCTGCCGAGGAAGACCCGCGCGGACGCGCCGGGCAGCTCCCGCCGCGGCGGGGCGTAGTGGTGGAAGTCGCGGGCGGTGTGCCGGTGTTCGTCCGGCAGCGCGATCCACAGCTGAACCCCGTGCAGCACAGCGGTTTCCGGGGTCGAGACCTCCGAATGCGCGATCCCGTGCCCGCTGGTCATCAGGTTCAGCTCGCCGGGCCGGATCATGGCGTGCGTGCCGAGACTGTCGCGGTGCTCGACCTCGCCGCTGAACAGCCAGCTCGCCGTCTGCAGCCCGGTGTGCGGATGCGGCGCGACATCCATCGCGGTGCTCGACGGCCCGTAGTGATCGGCGAAGCACCACGCGCCGACGAGTGACCGCGCCCGCTGCGGGAGGGTGCGGCGGACCCGGATCGCGCGCGGGCCGCCGAGCGGGACGTCCCGGGCCGACAGCACGGTGACCCCGGTGCCGGGCTCGTCCTGGCAGACCAGCTCGGGCGGCGCCTGTTCGAGATTGCTCACCGCGCCATTGTGCCTGTCACTCCGCGAGTTCGTGCAGCACGACGAGTCCGCCGTGTGCGGGCTGGTCCCGGCGCTCGTCGTCGGTGGCGAGGTAGTCGTCCAGCACGGCCTGGATGCGCCGGCCCAGCTCGGCCGCGTCCTCGGCGGACAGGTGCAGCGCGAACCGCGCGAAGGTCTTCACCGACGCCGGGCCGGCGGCCCGCAGCTCCTCGCCGAACGCGTCGACCGGGGCGAACGCCGCCTCCGCGCCGGTGCCGGGCGGATCGTCCAGCCACCACGAGCGGGCCCTTGCCCGGTAAGGCTTTTCGAGCGCGCCGCTGTCGCCGGTGCGGACCGGTGCGGGCTCGAGCAGGCCCGCGTCCGCGAGCTGCCGCACGTGGTAGAGCACCGTGCCCGGATCACGGTCGAGCCGGTCGGCGAGCTGCTTGTTGGTCAGTTCGTGCTGCCAGCACAACCGCAGGATGCGCAGCCGCAGCGGGTGCGTCAGCGCCTTGGCCTCACGCTCGGTCGCTTCGCGGCGCGGCAGCTGATCTGTCATGAGCTGATATGTTAGTCGATGGACTTTTCTCCATCGATGTGAAACTCTCAATCTGGTGGACTACTGGCGGCTCTGGACGTCGTCGGCGAGCTCGAATCTCGCCGACGGGGTGCTGAAGGTCGCCCTGCCGCTGGCGGCGCTGGGTCTCACCCGCTCGCCGTCGCTGATCGCCGGCCTGGCGTTCGCGTTCACGGTGCCGTGGCTGCTGTTCGCGCTCCCGGCGGGCGTCCTCGCCGACCGGTACGACCGCCGCAAACTGATGCTCGCCGCGAACCTCGCCCGGGCGGCGCTGCTCGGCGTGCTCGTCGTCGCGGTGACGGCCGGCGCCGGGTCGATCGCGTTCCTCTATGTCGTCGCGTTCGCCGTCGGGACGGCCGAGACGGTGCACGACACGGCGGCGCAGTCGATCGTGCCGCAACTGGTGCCGCGCGAGCGGCTGCCGAAGGCCAACGGCCGGCTGTACGCGGCCGAGCTGACCGCGAACGAGCTGGCCGGCCCGCCGCTCGCCGGGTTCCTGGTCGCGGCGGGCGTGACGATCGCGCTCGTGACCCCCGGCGCGCTGTGGATCTTTGCCGTCGCCGCGCTGGCGCTCGTGCGCGGCTCGTTCCGGGTGAAGGTGCCGCCCGCGACGATCCGCGCGGACATCGCCGAGGGCGTGCGTTTCCTCGCCCGGGACCGGGTGCTGCGCTCGTTCACGGTCGTGGTCGGCGTGTTCAACTTCGCCAGCAGCGCGAGCCAGGCGATCCTGGTGCTGTACGCGGTCGGCCCGATGCGCCTGAGCGAGCAGGGCTACGGCTGGCTGCTGAGCACCTTCGCGGCCGGCAGCCTCGCCGGTTCGTTCCTCGCGGGACGGGCCGGCCCGCGCGCCTTGCCGGTGTCGCTGGCCTTCGGCGCGATCGCGGTCGGAATCCCCGCCCTGACAACGAATCCCTACGTCGCCGGAGCGGGGTTCTTCCTCGGTGGTGCCGGGCTGATCGTCGCGAACGTGCTGACCGTCTCATTGCGACAGAGCCTGACGCCGGCCCATCTGCTCGGCCGGGTCAACAGCTCGCACCGGCTGGTCGCCTTCGGCACGAAACCGCTCGGCGCCCTCGCGGGCGGTGTCCTGGCGCAGTTCCTGGGGCTGCGCCCGGTGTTCGCGGTGATGGGCCTGCTCGCGCTGGCGGTCATCCCGGTCGTGGTCAGAGCACCTTGTCCAGAGTGATCGGCAGCTCGCGGACCCGGTTGCCCGTCGCGTGGTGGATCGCGTTCGCGACCGCCGCGGCGACGCCGGTGATGCCGAGTTCGCCCGCGCCGAGCAGGCCCAGCGGCATCGTGGGATCGGGATCGTCCAAAAAGGATACGTCGATCGGCGGGATGTCCGCGTGCACGGGCACGTGGTACTCGGCCAGGCTGGGGTTCATGATCCGCCCGGTGCGCGGGTCGATGAGCGTCTCCTCGGACAATGCCATCCCGAGGCCCATCACGATCCCGCCGCGCAGCTGGCTGCTCGCCATCTTGTGGTTGATCACGGTGCCGATGTCGAACACGCCGAGCCAGCGTGAAACGCGGATCTCGCCCGTGTCGCGGTCCACCCGGACCTCGCAGAACTGCACCCCGGCCGCGGCCTTCACCCAGCGCCGCTGTTCGAGCAGGAAGTTCGTCATGAACCGCGCCTGCCCGGCGATGCGGCCGAACCGGGTGTCGGACCCGACCGCGGCCTCGATGTGAGGCACGTTCGCGCGGCGGAGAATGTCTTCGTACCCTTCGCCGCCTGTTCGCTTCGCGAGCGCCTGTACCGAATGTTTGACCTTCTCACAGGCTTCCAGCAGGCTGTTGGCGATGCTCGCGGTCTGCATGGACCCGCCCGCGCCCGGTGACATCGGCAGCTCGGAATCGCCGTACTCGACCCGTACCGCCTCGAACGGCACGCCGAGCGCGTCGGCCGCGATCTGCGCCTGCGCGGTCGCCCCGCCCATGCCCATCTCCTGGAACCCGCAGCGCACCAGCACGGTCCCGTCCGCCGACAGCCGTACCGTGACGTTCGCGGCGAACCGGTTGGCGGGGTGATACGCCGACGCGACACCCATGCCGACCAGCCAGCGCCCGTCACGCATCGAGCCCGGTTCCGGGGTGCGCTCGTGCCAGCCGAACTTCTCGGCACCCAGCGTGTACGCCTCGCGCAGCATCCGGTGCGCGAACTTCTTGCCGTCCATGGGGTTCACGGCCGGTTCGTTGCGCATCCGCAGCGCGATCGGGTCCATGCCCAATTCGGCGGCCAGCTCGTCGATCGCGGCCTCGACCGCGAACGTGCCGATCGACTCGCCGGGTGCGCGCATGAACGTGTTCGGCAGCAGGTCCAGCTCGACGAGACTCTGCCGCACCAGGATGTGCTCGGCGTCGTAGAGATGCCGCGACTGGGACGTGATCTGCTCGGGCATGCCGCCGACCCGGCCGGTGCGGGCCACGCTCGCGTGGATCAGGGCACGCAGCTTGCCATCGCGGTCCGCGCCGAGCGCGACTCGCTGCGTCGACGCCGTCCGGCCGCCCACCGTGCGGTAGACACCTTCACGGGTCAGCATCAGGCGCACCGGCCGGCCGGTCGCGCGGGCGGCGAGCGCGGCGAGCAGGGTGCCCGCCCAGACCGAGCCCTTGCCGCCGAAGCCGCCGCCGACGAACGGTGCCAGCACCCGCACATTGCCGGTGGGGACGGCGAACCGCACGGCCAGATGGGAACGAACCCAGTCGATGCTCTGGGTCGCGTCGTACACGGTGAGGTGGTCGCCCTCCCACACCGCGGTGGTGCTGTGCGGTTCCAGGGCGTTGTGCGCGTGTGGTGGCGTGGTGAACCGCAGATCTACCGTGACGTCGGCCTCGGAAAGCGCTTTCTCCGCGTCGCCCTTCTTCTCCTCGCCGCGCATCAGCGGGTTGTTCGGCTGCACCTTCGCGTCCGGCTCCGCGGCCGCGAAGTCCACTGTGGACTCCATCGCAGCGTACTCGGTGCGGATCAGCGACGCCGCCTCCTTCGCCGACGCGGAGGTTTCCGCGACCACGACGGCGATCGGCTGGCCGTCGAAGTGCACCTCATCGGTCTGCAGGTAGTTGACCTGCGTGCCGGACACCAGCGTGCTCAGGTTCAACATGCTGACCTTCGGCGCGGGCTTCACGGTGGGGGAGTTCTGGTGCGTGAGCACGGCGAGCACGCCCGGCACGGCGCGCGCGGCCGTGGTGTCGAGCGCCGTGATGCGCCCGCGGGCGATGTTCGCGTACACGAGGGCCGCGTGGGCGAGGCCCGGAAGGGCGTACTCGGCGGCGAAACGTGCCGCACCAGTGGTCTTGGCCTTGCCGTCGACCCGGTCGATCGGCGCTCCGACGACGGTCATGCCGGGCTCCCTTCGGTGAGCTGCCGCAGCGTCGCGACGATCGTGCGCTGCGCGAGGCCGGTCTTGAAAGCGTTGTCAGGCAGCGTGACGGCGGCCGCCAGCTCGGCGTCGGCCGCCTGCCGGAAGGAGTCCGCGGTGGCCGGTGTTCCGGTCAGCACGCGCTCGGCTTCCCTTGCCCGCCAAGGTTTCGTGCCCACTCCGCCCAGCGCGAGCCGGACCGTGCGGACGACGCCGTCCTCGACCTCGAGCGCGGCCGCGACCGAAACGAGCGCGAACGCGTACGACGCGCGGTCGCGGACCTTGCGGTAGCGGGAGTTCCGGGCGACCGGCACCGGCGGCAGCTCGACGGCGGTGATCAGCTCGTCGGCGGCGAGCACGGTCTCGACATCCGGGGTTTCGCCGGGCAGGCAATGGAAATCGGCGATCGGGATCCGGCGGGTGCCACGGCTGCTCTCGACCTCGATCGTCGCGTCGAGCAGCGTCAAGGCGACCGCCATGTCGGATGGATGGGTGGCGACGCAGTGCTCGCTCGTGCCGAGAATCGCCGTGTTGCGGGCGAAACCGCCGAGCGCACCACAGCCGCTGCCGGGCACGCGCTTGTTGCACGGCGCCGCCTCGTCGTAGAAGTAGAGGCAGCGGGTGCGCTGCAACAGGTTCCCGCCGACGGTGGCCATGTTCCGCAGCTGCGCCGACGCGCCGTGCAGGATCGCCTGTGCCAGCACCGGATACCGGACCCGGATCACCCGGTGCGCCGCGAGATGGCTGTTGCGCACGAGGGCGCCGATCCGCACGCCGCCGTCCGGCAGCTCCTCGATCTCGGTCAGCGGCAGCCGCGAAATGTCCACAATGGTCTCGGGCTGCTCGATCCGCTCGCGCATGAGGTCGACGAGGTTCGTGCCCCCGCCCAGGAACTTCGCGCCCTCGCTCGCGATCGCGGTCAGCGCCGACTCGACGTCCGGCGCGGAGACATAGGAGAACGACCTCATCACGCGACCTCCTGTGTCTTGCGTGGCCCGGGTGCGGGTGTCCCGCACGAGCACCGCCACACCCGGTCGGCCCGCATGATCGGGGCTTCGCCATTGTCGATCACGCGACCTCCTTGATCGCCGAGACGATCCCGTTGTAGGCACCGCAGCGGCAGAGGTTCCCGCTCATCCGCTCGCGGATCTCTTCGTCGGACAGCTCCTCTTCGGCCGCCTCCAGGTCCTCGGTCGCCGCGCTCGGCGCGCCTTCCTTGTGCTCGGCGAGCATCCCGACGGCCGAACAGATCTGGCCCGAGGTGCAGTACCCGCACTGCAGCCCGTCGGCGCGGACGAACGCCTCCTGCAGCGGGTGGTCGAGCCCTTCGATGGTGGTGATCTCGCGCCCCTCGTACTGCATCGCCAGCGCGAGGCACGAGTTGATGCGCTCGCCGTCGGCCAGCACCGTGCACGCGCCGCAGGCGCCCTGGTCGCAGCCCTTCTTGGTGCCGGTCAGGCCAAGGTGCTCGCGCAGCGCGTCGAGCAGGCTGACCTGCGGCTGGACGTCCAGTGTCTCGGCGGACCCGTTGATCCGCAGCGTTATCTCGGCCATGTGTTCCCTCCTGTGTCCGCGAAGATAGCAGGACGGCGTTCACCTAACAAGTGGATGCTGTTCTCTAAACTCGCGTCGTAGAATGATCGGGATGTCCCACAAGGCGTTTCTCCGGGCCCGGCGGCCGGAGCACAAGCAGCAGCGGCGCGAGGCGATCCTCGACGCCGCGCGCAAGCTCGCGCTCGAATCGGGGGTACGCACGGTGAGCCTCGGCGGCGTCGCGACCGCGGTGGGGCTGGTCAAATCCAACCTCGCCCGGTATTTCGCCACCCGGGAAGAGATCTTTCTCGAGCTGACGACGCTGGAATGGCGGGACTGGGCCCACGCGGTCACCACGCGGCTCGACGCGGGTGACGACGTGATCGACGTGCTCGCCGAGACGCTGGCCGAGCGGCCGCTGTTCTGCGATCTGATGAGCCAGAGCGCGACGCATCTCGAACACAACGTCACGATCGAGGCCGCACGCAGCTTCAAGCTCGGGGTGCTCGGCGTGGTCGCGGATCTGGGCACGGCGATCGCGCGGGTGGACCCGAAACTGACCGAGGCCGAGGCCAGGGATCTGGCGGCGGTGGCCAGCGGCCTGGCGGGGATGCTCTACCCGGCGGCGAACCCGCCGCCGGTGCTGGCCGAGCTGTACGCCTCGGACCCGGTGCTGGCCGCGGCGTGCATCCCGTTCGTGCCGACGATGAAGCGAGCGCTGGCCGCCTTCGCCGCCGGGCTGCCGACGCTGCGCTGACGGGTCAGGCGCCGGTGAGCAGCATCGCGCCGATCGTGACCATGGTCGCGGCGACCAGCCCGTCGAGCACCCGCCACGACGCCGGGCGCGCGAAGAACCCGGTGAGCAGGCGCGCGCCGAAGCCGAGCGCGGCGAACCAGCACAGACTCGCCAGTACGGCACCGAGCGCGAACTCCCAGCGCAGCGTGCCGTGCGTGGCCGCGACGGAACCGAGCAACAGCACGGTGTCGAGGTAGACGTGCGGGTTGAGCCAGGTCATCGTCAGGCAGGTGAGCGCGGCGCGGCGCCGGGAGCCGGCGGTGGCGCCCTCGACGATCATCGCGGCGGGCCGGAACAGGCGGCGCGCGGCGAGGATGCCGTAGCCGATCAGGAAGGCGCCGCCGACGAACCCGACCACCTTGACTGCCGTCGGCTGCGCGCGGACGACGGCGCCGACGCCCGCGACGCCGAGCGCGATCAGCACGGCGTCGGACGCGGCGCAGATCGCGACCACCAGCGGCACCGCTTCGCGGCGGATGCCTTGGCGCAGCACGAAAGCGTTCTGCGCGCCGATGGCGACGATGAGGGAGAGGCCGGTGCCGAACCCGGCGGCGACGGTGAGCACGCCGTCCACGCTAAGGATCGTCCTGTCAACAGTCCAACTAAGGATTCTTACGTATCATTAGCGCTCGTGATGTCTTTCTTTCCGCTCGACCAGGTGCGCACGCTGCTCGCCGTCGTCGACGAGGGCACGTTCGACGCGGCCGCGGCGGCGTTGCACGTGACGCCGTCCGCGGTGAGCCAGCGGGTGAAGGCGCTGGAGCAGGGCGCCGGGCGGGTGCTGCTGTTGCGCACGAAACCGGTGCGGCTGACCGAATCCGGCGAGATCGTGGTGCGGCTCGCGCGGCAGCTGACGCAGCTGGAACGGGACGCGCGGGCGGAGCTGGGGATGGCCGGGGAGCCCGCGACGCTGCCGATCGCGGTGAACGCCGATTCGCTGGCGACCTGGTTCCTGTCGGCGCTGACCCGGGTGCCGCCGGGGATTTACTTCGAGTTGCACCGGGAGGACGAGGAGCGCACCACGAGACTGCTGCGGGAGGGGCTGGTGATGGCGGCGGTCACGTCGTCGCCGGACGCGGTGCAGGGTTGCTCGGTCAGCGCGCTCGGCCGGATGCGGTACCTGCCGGTGGCGAGCCCGGAGTACGTGGCGCGGTGGCTTTCCCGGCCGTTCCGGAGCATGGTGGGGGAGATCCCGGTGGTGACTTTCGACCGGCACGACGAGCTGCAGAACAAGTTCGCCCGTTCGCTGCGGCGGCGGGGTGCCGGTTCGCTGCGGCATTACGTGCCCGCGTCGGAGGCCTTCGTCGGCGCGGTGACGGCCGGGCTGGGCTGGGGTCTCGTGCCGAGCACGCAAGCCGCGCCACGGCTGGAGTCGGGCGCGCTCGTCCTGCTCGACCCCACCCGGGCGATCGACGTGCCGTTGTACTGGCAGCAGTGGAAGTTGCACTCGCCCGCCCTGTCCGCGACCGCGGAAGCCGTGGCCGCGGCGGCGCGGGAGTCGTTGGGCTGAGCGGGCCCGGCGGATCCGGCTGCTCGAAAGCTCGAAGACCACGAGCTGGTGGCACGCGGCGCAGGAACACCTGCGCATGCGCAGCAAGGACTTCGCCGACGATCCCGAGCTCGCTGGGCCGCTCGCGACCTACCTCCGCGCGCGCCTCGAGCAGCGCCACGAAGCGGAATCCCGGTTCATCGGCGAGCTGCCGCAGTGGCTGGATCGCTGGGCTGACAAGGCGACTTTCATGGACGGCCGGCTGTCGCTGACACCGGACGAGGCGGCCGAGCTCAGCGCCGAGGTCAACGCGCTCGTCAACCGGTACCGGCTCGGCACCATCCGCGGGAATCCGGCTAGAGGGGCGGACATGGTGCATTTCCTGATGGCCGAGACGGTCGTCCATGCACGCGAGGCCGTGCTTCGCCGGGACTGCGCACGTCACGCCCTTGATGTCCTTTGTGGACATCTCAAATGAGCGCGTACTTTCGGCGGTTTACACCAATGCGCGGGCGCGGTAAGAAAACCTCAGGCTTCTCGTCGTCACCGTTGCTGTTCGAGGAGGTCTCGACCAATGTTCCGTCCCCGCTGGGCGGTTACGGCCGCCGCGTTTGCCGTGGCGCTGCTCGGGGTCGCCGTGCCCACCGCCACCGCCGCGCCCGCGCCGCAGTGGCAGCGGCTCACCCCGCCCCTGAGCACGCCCTGGACCAGCCAGGTGTCACCGGACAACGCGCTGCCCGAGTACCCGCGCCCCCAGTTGACGCGCGGCCGCTGGCAGAGCCTCAACGGAGTCTGGGAGTTCGCCGCCGCGAACCCCGGCGAGGCGCCGCCGGTCGGCAAGGGGCTCGCCGAGCGCATCCTCGTGCCGTACCCGGTCGAATCCGCGCTGTCCGGGATCATGCGCCACGAGACACAGATGTGGTACCGCCGCACGTTGGCCGTCCCGCGCGACTGGCAAATCGGGCGCGGCCAACGGCTGCTGCTGCACTTCCAGGCCGTCGACTACGACGCGACGGTGCTGGTCAACGGCAAGACGGTCGCCCACCACACCGGCGGCTACGACGCGTTCGCCGTCGACGTCACCGACGCGCTCACCACCGCGCGCGACCAGGAGATCGTCGTCGGCGTCAGCGATCCGAACGACCAGGGCGGCCAGCCGCTGGGCAAACAGCGTTCGCCGGGCGACGGCATCTTCTACACCCCGACCTCCGGGATCTGGCAGACCGTGTGGCTGGAACCCGTGGCACCGGCGCATATCGACCGCCTGGACGTGACGCCGGACGTCGCGAGCGGTTCCGTTTCGGTGCAGGCCGTGGTCGGCGGGCCGGTGCGGCAACGGGCCGAGGTCGTCGCGTACGACCACGGCAAGCCGGTCGCGCGGGCGAGTGGGGACGCCAACCAGGCGATCCGGCTGAACCTCCGCGACCCGCACCTGTGGTCGCCCGGCGACCCGTTCCTCTACGACCTGCGCGTGCGGCTGTCCGGCGGTGACGAGGTGGGCTCGTACTTCGGCCTGCGCTCGATCAGCGTCGGCAGGACGGCCGACGGCAAGCAGCGGATGCTGCTCAACGGCAAGTTCGTGATGCAGCTCGGCCCATTGGACCAGGGTTTCTGGCCCGACGGCATCTACACCGCGCCGACCGACGCGGCGTTGAAGTTTGATCTGCAGCAGGAAAAGGCCCTCGGCTTCAACATGGTCCGCAAGCACATCAAGGTCGAGCCCGACCGCTGGTACTACTACGCGGACAAGCTCGGTTTGCTGGTGTGGCAGGACATGCCCGCGATGAAGGACGACATCGAGCCATCCCCGGCCGCGCGCGTGAACTTCGAGTCCGAGCTGCACCGGATGATCGACCAGCATCGCAGCTTCCCGTCGATCGTCACGTGGGTGCCGTTCAACGAAGGCTGGGGCGACTACGACGTCGGCCGGATCGCCGACCAGATCAAGGCGTGGGACCCGACCCGGCTGGTGGACGCGGAGTCCGGAGTCAACTGCTGCCGGTCCGAACCGGACAGTGGCCGCGGCGATATCTACGACGACCACACGTATACCGGTCCCGGCAGTCCGGCGCAGACCGGGCCGCGCGCCGCGGCCGACGGTGAGTACGGCGGGCTCGGGTACAAAGTGGACGGTCACCAGTTCGACCCGTCGGGCAGCTTCGCGTACGAGATGGAGCCGGACAGTGCGACACTCACCCGCCGCTACGGTGAGCTGCAGCAACGGCTCCTGCTGGTGGCGCAACGGTGCGGCGTGTCCGCGGGCGTCTACACGCAGACCACGGACGTGGAGAAGGAGGTCAACGGCTTCCTGACCTACGACCGGCAGGTCAAGAAGATGGACTTCGCGGCGGCGCGTGCCGCGAACCTCGCGGTGATCAACGGCGTGACCGGCGAGCCGGTCGCCGGGCCGCCTGTCTCGCCGGGCACGCCCGGGATCGACGGTATAGCCGCCTATCCGTTCGACCAGAACACCGAGGACACCGTCGGCGATCACGACGCGACGCTGGTCGGCGGTGCGTCCTGGACCGAGGGCCACCAGGGTTCCGCCTTGGCGCTCAACGGTTCCGGGCAGTACGCCGACACCGGCGCGGCCCTGCTCGACACCGAAGGCAGCTACAGCGTCGCGGCGTGGGTGAAGTTCACCGCGCTCGGCGACGGGTTCCAGACGGTGGTGAGCCAGGACGGCGGCGACCACAGCGCGTTCTACCTGCAGTACTCGGGCGCGGATCACAAGCTGGCGTTCAGCTTCGCCGGGGTCCGGGCGCTGGCCCCGGCGGCGCCGGAGGCGAACCGCTGGTACCACCTGGCCGGGGTGCGCGACGCGGTGGCCGGCACGCTGAAGTTGTACGTCGACGGACGCCTGGCCGCCACCACGAGCGCCTGCCTCGGCGACGCGGCGACCGGGCACACCGTGATCGGCCGCGGGCAGTACGGCGGCAACCCGGTCGACTATGTCAACGGTGCGATCGACGAGGTGCGCGTGTACGACAGGGCGTTGTCCGACGCGGAGGTGTCCACTGTGTACGGAGATGGTGCGTAGCATGGCGGCATGCTGATTCGTGACGCGACAGACCGGGACGGCGAGAGCTGTGCGGCGATCTACGCGCCGTACGTGACGGGCACGGTGATCAGCTTCGAGCTGGAACCGCCGCCCCCGGCCGAGATGTCGGCACGGATCGCGGCCGCCGGGCGACACGCCTGGCTGGTGCTCGAAGACGCGGGCGAGGTGATCGGTTACGCCTACGGTCACCCGTTCGCCGAGCGCGCGGCCTACCGGTGGAGCTGCGAGACGAGCATCTACCTGGCGATGGACCGGCGCCGCGCGAGCGCCGGGCGATCGCTGTACGGGGAGTTGCTCACCCGGCTCGCCGCGCGCGGCTATCGGCGGGCCATGGCCGGGATGACCCTGCCGAACGAGGCGAGCGCCGCGCTGCACCGCGCGCTCGGCTTCGAACCCGTTGGCGTGTACCGGAAAGTGGGCTGGAAGAACGGCGCCTGGCACGACGTCGCGTGGGTGCAGAAGACGATCGTGCCAGACGGTGAACCGCTCATCGAGCCGCCCAACGCGGAACACTACTGAGGGGAGTACGGCGAACCGGCCAGCGGAGTGTTGTCGAGGTAGCGGACCTCGAACGTCCGCTCGGTGAACCGCCAGCCGTCCGGGGTGCGCTGGTAACGGTCGTGGTAGATCGAGTAGTTCAGGTGTGAGCTGCCATCGCGCAGGCGCCCGAACTCCGTGATGTAGGCCCGGCCGCTCGCGGTGCCGCCGTCGAGCCGAATTGTGCCGGGGTGCACGGTTTGCATGAAGTACTCCCAGTTCGCCTGCAGCCGCTCGATCCCGGCCCGGATCTCCGCCTGGGAGATCAGCTTGACACCGGCGTCGGGGATGGCCCACACCCCGTCCGGGCTGAACAGCGCCGCGAACCGGTCGTAGTCACGCATCAGCGCGGCGTCGGTGAACTCGCCACGCAGTGCCTCGATCTCGACACGGTCGGCGACGGCCTGAAGGTCACTCATCGGTTTCTCCTTGTGTGGTCAGAAGGACTGCGGGCCGAAGCGGCCCCAGACGACGACTGCGGACAGCGCGAGCAGCGCCACGGGCACCGCGATCGTGCGTAGCTCGTGCCGGCGCAGGTGCACGATGACCGCGCCGATCATCAGCAGCACCAGGCCGGCGGCGGCCAGCGGCACCACGACCGGCGCGATGCCGACCGCGGCGGGCAGGATCAGCCCGATCGCGGCCAGCACCTCGAGGCCGCCGATGACCTTGATGGCGCCGCCGCTGAAGTCGGGAGTGGCGACTTTTTCCTTGGGCTGGATCAGTTTCATGACACCGCTGGCCAGGAAGGCCGCGGCCAGCAGGCCCGCGATGATCCACAACGTGAGGTTCATACCCGGTACGACGAGGCGGCGGCTCGTAGTGTGAGGTCGTCACATTCCGGCGCGCTGTTTCGTCGAAGTGGTGACGGCGAACCGAGGAGAATGCCATGGGCGCAGCGCAGCACCAGCCGGACCCGAGCTTGACCGTGGTGATGAGCGAGCGGCGGCAGCTGATCAACCTCGCGTACCGGCTGCTCGGGTCGCTGGTGGAGGCCGAGGACGTCGTGCAGGAGACGTACGCCCGCTGGTACGCCATGCCCGGGGAGCAGCGGGAAGCCATCGAAACCCCCGGCGCGTGGCTGACGAAGGTCGCCAGCCGGATCTGCCTCGACCTGCTCCGCTCGGCGCGGGCGCGGCGGGAACGCTATGTGGGCGAATGGATCCCGGAGCCGCTGCCCGAAGCCGTCGGCGGGACCGACGCCGCCGACCCCGCCGACCGGGTGACCCTCGACGAGTCGGTCAACATGGCGTTCCTGGTGGTGCTCGAATCGATGACCCCGGCCGAGCGCGTCGCGTTCATCCTGCACGACGTGTTCCGCTACTCGTTCGGTGAAGTGGC
This sequence comes from Amycolatopsis sp. GM8, assembly GCF_021653975.1. Lineage (GTDB taxonomy): Bacteria > Actinomycetota > Actinomycetes > Mycobacteriales > Pseudonocardiaceae > Amycolatopsis_E. The sequence continues at coordinate 70,189 of NZ_JAJKFK010000008.1, forward strand.
CGAGATCGTCGGCCGCACCCCCGCGGCCTGCCGGCAGCTGGCGTCCTCCGCCCGCCGCCGGCTGGCCTCGTCGCAGGCGCCCGCGACCCCGGTGGCACAGCAGGCCGCGATCGTCCGGGGCTTCAAGGAGGCGTGGCGGGCCCAGGACATCGGTGCCCTCATCGGCCTGCTCGACCCGGACGCCACGGCGATCGGCGACGGTGGCGGCCTGGTCAGCGCGGCCCCGCACCCGCTCGAAGGCCCCGAACAGGTCGCGCACTACTTCGCCGATCTCGCCCACAAGGCGGACGAGCTGATGGTCGAGCTGGCGATCGTGGAGCAGACCGTCAACGGTCAGCCGGGTCTGGTGGTGCGGCAGGCCGACGCCACCGTGGCGGTGCTGGCGTTCGACGTCGCGGGGGACCGCATCAGGCACATCTGGGCGGTGCGGAACCCCGAGAAGCTCCGCCCGTGGACGGCGTAATCCCTGGAGATCGGGCCCGGAGACGTTTCACGCGAACAGGTCGCTGCGCGCCGCCGCCAGTTTGATCAGGCCGCCGGCGTCCAGCATCTGCAGCAGGAACGGGTCGGCGGCCGCACCCGTACGGGTCGCGCCCGTGTTCTCGTTGCGGAAATCGCCGGTGGCGATGTCCACGGTGAGTACATCGCCGTCGCTCACCGCGTCCGTGACTCCGTCGAGGGCGAGCGCGGGCAGGCCGATCTCGAAACAGTTCCGGTAGAACGTGCGCGCGAACGTGTCCGCCACGACGCAGCCGATTCCGGTGGCCTGCAACGCTTTCGTCGCGATCGCCCGGCCCGAGGACTGGCCGAAGTGCCGCCCGGCCACCACGATGTCGCCCGGGCGCACCTCGGCCGGGAACGCGGGGTTCAGATCCTCCAGCACATGCTTGACGATCTCCGACATCGGCTCGAACACGTACTGCGATTTCACCAGCCGGTCGGTCGGGATGTTGTCCCCGAACTTCCAGCAGCGACCCGTGAACCTCATGCTCCCACCTCCGCGGTGAGCACGCCCGCGACCGCCGAGGCCGCGACCGTCGCCGCCGACGCCAGGTACATCTCCGCCTCCGGACTTCCGTTGCGGCCTGGGAAGTTCCGTGAATGTGTCGAGATCATCGCCTCACCCGGCGCCATCGCGCCCATGTTGATCGCCTGGTTCGAGCCGGTGCTCGGCGGGAACCACGTCGCGCCCGCCTCGTGCAGCGCCAGGACAAGACCCTCCTGCGCGGCCTCGGCGAACACCTCCCGGCTCGACGGCACGATGTTGAACCGCACCGAAGGATGCACCTTTCGCCCGCGCAGCACCGCGGCCGCGACCCGGATGTCCTCCAGCCGCCCGCCGCCGTGCCCGCCCAGTTCGGCCCAGCCGAACGGTTTCCCGGCCACTTCGCCCACCGCTTTCAGGTTGCCCACGGTCGGCGGGCACGCGACCTGCGGCACGACGTCGCCGACCTCGAACCGCAGCACCCGCGCCGGATCGCCGGTCTCGGCGGCTTCCGCGAACGTGCACTTGGCCCCGAGATCCACGCACAGCAAGGGAAACAGCCACCGGTCCCAGAACCCCAGCTGCTTCACGTACGGCCCGGTGAACTCGATCGACGCGTAGTTCAGCTCGCCCTCGCCGATCTGCCCGACCAGCCACAGCGCGATGTCACGCGGCGACGTGCCCGGCCGTGGTGTCCCGGCCAGCTCGATGCGCACCGTCTCCGGCACCTTGAACCACGCTTTTCCGTACGGCAGCACGGTTCCCGCGTGCGAGTCGTTGCCGAGCGCCACCGCGAGCGCGCCGGCCGTGCCGTGCACGGGGGTGTGGCTGTCCGAGCCGACCACGATCATGCCGGGCTCGACCAGCCCGCGCCGCACCAGCACGTGGTGGATGTTCCCGCTGCCGCAGTCGAACAGGTGAATTCCGTGCTTGTGCGCCCAGTCCCGGTTGAACTGCAGGACTTTCGCCTGCTGCTCGGTCGGCGGCGAGAAGTGGTGGTCGAACACCATCACGACGCGGTCCGGGTACTTCACCGTCGCGCCCGGCTGCTTGTCGAACACACCCGCGGTGAGATAGCCGGACAGGTCGTGCATGATCAGCCGGTCCACATCGGCGATCACGATCTCGCCGGGTTCCACAGTGGACTTCCCGCTCTTGGCGGCCAGGATCTTCTCGACCGTGTTCATCCGTCGACCTCCGCCGGGTGCGCGATACTGCCCCGGATCGCGGTCGCGGCCGCGGTGGCCGGGCTGCCCAGGTAGATCTTCGAGTCGTAACTTCCCATCCGCCCCTGGAAGTTCCGGTTCGCCGTGGAGAAGGTGGCCTCGCCGTCCGCCATCGCTCCGCCGTTGCCCGCGCACGCGCCGCAGCCCGGGTTGGTGAGCATCGCGCCGGCCTCGATCAGCGTGCTCACGATCCCGTCGGCGGCGGCCTTGGCCATCACCGACGCCGAAGCGGGCGTGACGATCAGCCGCACCCCGTCGGCAACACGGTGTCCCGCAAGGACTTTCGCCGCGATCGCGAGATCGTCGTACTTCGCGTTGGCGCACGAACCGATGAACACCTGGTTCACCTTCGTGCCGGCGACCTCGTCCACGCCGACCACGTTGTCCACCGTGTGCGGCACCGCGACCTGCGGCGTCAACGACGAACCGTCCACAGTGACCGTTCGCTGGTATTCGGCGTCCGGGTCGGGCAGCATCACCTCGTAGTCTCGTGCGCCGGCCGCGTCGAGATAGTCCACAGTGGTCTGATCGGGTGCGACGAACGCGTTCTTCGCACCCATTTCCATCGCGAGATTGCAGAACGTCATCCGCTCCGAGACCGACATCGCTTCCGTGAACGAACCGCCGAACTCGACCGAGCAGTACGTCGCGCCGTCCGCGCCGAGGTCGCCGATCAGCCGCAGCATCACGTCCTTCGGGTAGGTGCCGGCCGGAAGCCCGCCCTCGACCTGGACCCGGATGCTCTGCGGCACCTTCATCCACAGCTTGCCGGTGACCCACGCGGCGGTGATCTCACTGAACCCGACGCCGGTGCCGAACGCGCCCAGCGCGCCGTAGATCGTGGAATGCGAATCGGTGCCGATGATCAGCTGGCCCGGTTTGACGAGCCCGTTCTCCATCAGCACGATATGCGCGATCCCGGCGTTGACGTCGAAGAAGTGCTTTACGCCCATCTTCGCGGCGAACTCGCGGCACAGCTGGTGGTCCGCGGCGGTTTTCGCCGTTTGTGCGGGGGAGATGTGGTCCATCACCATCGCGATGCGGTCCACATCGTACAGTTCCTCGACGCCCATCTTCTCCAGCGTGCGGATGCAGCGCCAGCTCGCGGTGTGGCTCATGTACAGGTCGGGAAAGGCGTCGACGATCTGCCCGGGCTGCAGGTCGGTCTCGCCGGAGGCGCGTTCGAGTGCCTTCTGCGCGAACGTCTTCGCGGTCATGCGTTCCTCCGCATCAGATAGGGGATGAGCCCGCCGGCGGCCAGGATGTCCTTGATGCCCCGCGGGTACGGCGCGAAGTGAAAGCGCTTTCCGTCCACCTCGACGACCCCGGCGTCGGGATCGACCCAGACCGTGCTGTCCTCGCCGATCGCGGCCACCGCGTCCGGGCATTCCACCGCGATCAACCCGGTGTTGATGGCGTTGCGGAAGAACACCCGGGAGAACGAGACGGCCACGACCGCCTTGATACCCGCGCCGGTCAGGCAGCTCGCCGCCTGTTCGCGGGCGCTGCCACAGCCGAAGTTGCGCCCGGCCACCACGACATCGCTGCGCCGCAGGTGTTCCTGCACCTGGGGTCCGAGCGGTTCGAACGCGTGCGTGCCCAGTTCCGCCGGGTCGATGCTGACCAGGTAGCGGCCGGGGATGATCACGTCGGTGTTCACGTCGTCGCCGAACACGATCGGCGCGCCACCGGTCCTCGTCTCCGTCACGGGCTCGTCTCCTCCAGGAACCAGTCGGTCGGTACGACATGCCCGAGCTCCCGCTCCTCGGCCAGTTTCAGCGCGCGGGCGCACACCGCGGCGAACTGGATGCCCATGCCGGTGTTGTTCGCGAAGATCGTCACGTCGTCGCGGGCGGCGCGGGCGGGGGAGTCGTCGAGCAGGATGTCGCCCAGTTCTTTGATGTCCTCCCACTTCATCCGGCCGCGCTCGACGGGTCCGAGGATGTCGAACTGCTTGTCGTGGTGGACCTGTTCGCGGGAGAGCACGACGATCCGGTCCGCGCGGTCGAACGTCGCGTCGTCCAGCTCGCGCCGCGTCGCCGTGCCGTCGGGCGAGGTGATCGCGGTGACGTGCGTGCCGGGTTCGAGCCAGGCGCCATCGAAACACGGGTCCATCGCGGCGGTCGCGCAGGTGACGATCCCGCAGCCTTCGACCGCTTCCCGCGGGCTTTCCGCGGCGACGATCCGCCGGCCGGTGCGCTCGCTCCAGGTCTTGGCGAAGCTGATGCGGTGCTCGGGCGTAGGGCTGTAGACCCGGACCTCCTCGATCTTCGGACGCACCATCAGCAAACACTCCAGATGAGCCTCGGCCTGCCAGCCGGAACCGAACATTCCCGCCACCCGAACATCCTCATTGGACAGTTCGCGGATGCCGATCGCGGACGTCGCGCCCACCCGCATCTTCTGGATGAAGCTGTCGTGCAGGATGGCTAGCGGTTCCAGGGTTTCCATGCTGTACAAGGTGACCAGCCCGACGTACCGGCCGCCGGGTGCGGCCGGGATCAGGCGGCGCCGCTTGACCCCGCTGGCCAGCGTCTCGACCCCGGCGATGTCCGACGTGATGCGCAGCGCCCACACTCCACTTGAGACATTCCCGCCCTCCTGGGACTTGAAGCGGAACCGGAAACCGGGATGCCGCGGGTCCTCGACGGGGAAGTACGTGTGGTTGCGGGGCCGGTTCGCGCCCAGGCCCGAGGACAGCTCGCGATACGCGGTCTCCAGCGCGTCGATGGTCTCATCGGGCGTGAGCACCTTCTCGATGTCCGCATTGGACAGAATCCTCATGAGGTGAGGACCTCCTTTCCGGAATCCGTGACGAGCACGGTGTCGGCGGCGACGGCGCCGTCCCGTTCGATCGCGACCACAACGACCTCACCGGCACTCAGGACGCGGTCGGTGGGCTGGCCGACATACTCGCCGCCGGTGGACAGATCGACGTGATGCACCACGCGGGCGCCGGGAATCGAACCGGTTTTCACACCGTCGCCGACCGCGTCCACGGCTTTTTCGAGATCGGCGGCCAGCGACTCGTCGCGGGCCACGCGCAGCCAGTTGTTGCGGTACTGCCCGGTGATCTCGACCGACGTCGCCGTGGGCCGCACCAAGACATCGGTGAACCCGGCGTCGCGGACGATTTGCTCGACGTCAGAAACGTTGCCGGTGAAGGCGGCCTCGGCCAGCACCGCACCCGCCTGCCGCAGCAGGGTCTTCTCGGGCTCGGACGGCCGCAGGCGCAGCTGCCGGACGAGACCGTCGAGCGGCCGCACCACCCAGCCCGGGGCCGCGTGGGTGACTTCGTCGATCAGCGCCGTGGGCCACAGGCCCGCGTCGACGAGACCGAGCGTGCCGGGCTCCCGATCCGCGAGCAGGGCCGACACCAACGCGCCGAAAGCCTTGCCACTGCGCAGATCCGTGAGCGTGGACGTGCGGCGCATCCAGGTGTGCACCCGCGGCGACAGCTTCGTCAGCAGCGCGGGAGCACCATCGGCCGGGATCGCGAGCAGGCCCTCGTTCCAATAGATGCACAGGTTCGTCAGGTACGCGATGTCGTCGGACCGGTACACGTCGCCGTAGACGAGCGCGACCTCGATCCCGTCCGCGGTCAGCCGCTCGCGTACCCGGTCGATCCGTTGGTGCCATTCGTTTTCCGGGATCTCCGCGGGGTCGAGGACGACGAGACCTCGCTTCATCAGGCGTTCACCTCGCTGGTCTGGAAGAGCTTGCGCTCGGTTTCGACAAGGACCTCGCACCCGGTGGCGGTCACCCGCACCGGGTCGCCGAGCACGTGATAGCCCGCGATAGGCGTGAACGTGTTGGGGTGAATGATGAACACGGCGTTCTCCGGCAGCACCGTGTGGTTGCCCTCGATGATCGGCGTCTCGTCGAGATGCAGCCCGTGCCCGTGCCCGCGGACCCGGGTGTACTGGCTCGTGCAGTACTCGCCGTAGCCCTCGCTGCGGAAGACGTCGTTCTGCGCCACGGCCACCTCGTGCGCGGTGATCCCCGGTTTCACCACCGACATCCCGGCTTCGACGGCCTCGTTGAACAGGTCGAACGAGCGTTTCTGCGCGTCGCTGGCCTTGCCCACCACCGCGGACCGGCAGATCTGCAGCCAGTAGCCGTCCATCTGCGGGGTCAGCTCGGTGCGGACCATGTCGCCGTCTTCGAGCAGCCGCGCCGAGGGCGGGGTCATGCCGCGCACTTCGTCCTTTCCGGACGCGATGAGCATGAAATTGTCTTCCGCGCCAAGGCGTTTGATCTCGGCCTCGACGGCGGCGACGATCCGGTACTCGGGCAGGCCGGGTTCAAGGACGTCGACGAACGCCTGCCAGCCCGCGGCACACACCTGGGCGCTGCGCCGCATCCGCGCCAGTTCCCACTCGCTCTTCACCATCCGCGCGGCGTCCAGCAGCGCCGTGGCGGACACGATCTCCGCACCGGGCAAGGCTTCGCGGATCAGGTTCAGCAGCATCGACGGCAGCAGTTCGAGATGCGCCATGCCGATCCGCTTCGCCCCGCTGTCCCGCAACCGGTCCAGGTCGGGCGCGGTCATGTCCAGGAAGTGCGCGTCGGTGACCCAGCCGCGTTCGGTGATGGCCGCCGCATCCTGAGACCGCGTCGAGTACGCGCTCGGCTCGCCGGTCGCGGGCAGGGCCACGAAAGCCGCGCTGCCCGTCACCCGCGCGTCGGACAGGTAGCGCACGTTCTCGCGGCGCCAGCCCGGTCCGAACGCGAGCAGCAGGTCCAGCCCGCCCTCGGCCATGCCGTCGCGGACCTTGCGGTACCGCAGGTCCCGCTCTTCCAGGTCAGTCATTCATCCTCGATTCCACAGTGGCGGCTACCAAAGGCACAGAGTCCTGTGTGGACATTTCGGCGGCGATCTGCTCGACGCTCTTGCCACGCGTCTCGAGCGTCGCGATCACCCCGGCCAGCGCCGCGATTCCGGAGATGACGGCGAAGAACACGAAGAAGACGTACGAGGAAACGTGCCAGGACAGCACGAGCCCGATGGTGACCGGCATCAGCAGCCCGCCCACCTTCTGCCAGGCCGCGGCCCAGCCGAGCCCGGTGGCGCGGTTCGCCGTCGGGTACAGCTCACTGGCGTAGACGAACAGGGTGCTGCCCGCGATCCCGCTGCCGAAGAACGTCGCGAGCGCGCCCGTCACCACCACGGCCGAGGTGCCCGAGACCGCGCCCCACAGCAGGCACAGCAGCCCGCTGAGCAGGAACGCCGGTGCCAGCGCCCAGCGGCGGCCGACCCGGTTGACGAGCTGACCCGCGAACACCGCCCCGGCCACCCCGGCCGCGGTGATGATGCCGGTGTACGCGAAGCTCGACAACAGCCCGATACCACGCGACTTCAGCACGGTCGGCAACCAAGTGGACAGTCCATAAAGGAACGCACCGGCGCAGACCTCCATCACCCAGATCGACACGGTGTAGCGCAAGTACTTGCCGCGCAACAGATCCCGCACCGAGCCCGGACGGCCACCGTGCGCCACCGGCACCACCGGTGCGGATTCGGCCGGATACCGGGTGAGGCCTTCGACGATCTCGGCCGCCTTCTCGTGCTGCCCGCGACGTGCCAGGTACCGCACGGATTCCGGCAGTGTCAGCGCGACCAGGAGCGCGATCACGATGGGCAGCGAGCCGACGTAGAACATCGACCGCCAGCCCAGCGCCGGCACGATCCCGATCGCCACGGCCGAAGCCACCGGCAGTCCGATGAGCCAGGCCGCGGTCGCGAGCGTGACGAGCGGGCCGCGTCTGCGGGTGGGCACGAATTCGGTGATATACGGCAGAACTATCGCGATCTCGGCGCCCAGCCCGATGCCCTGGACGGTCCGGGCCGTGACGAGCACCGGGTAGCTCCAGGCGACCGCGGCGAGCAACGAGAACCCGCCGAAGATCAGGATCGCCACCGCGAGCGGGTAGCGCCGTCCAAAGTGGTCGGAGATGATCCCGGCCACCGCGGCGCCGACGAGCATGCCCGCGAACAGCGCGGAGCTGAGCGCCCCGGCTTGGCCGCTGGTGAGCGCGAACGCCGCGATCACCCCGGGCAGCACGAAACCGGTGAGGTTGATGGTGAATCCGTCGAAGAAGTGTCCCGCGAGCGCGGTCAGGTAGATCCGGGTGTGCCGCGGGGTGAAGGGGGAGTGGTCCAGACGATGCAGCAGCTGCGCGTCCGTCCCAGGGGTACTGGCCATGGGTGGTGACACCTCTCTGTGCACGACCACCCCTCGCCGTCATTCGTCGAGCCGGCTCTCCGTTTCGGTGTAGAGCCGCTGCATGACGGTGAGGAGATCTGCTCTGATCTGCTCGTTCAGCCCGGCGGTGAGCTCCGCGCTGAACTTCTCCAGTGCCAGGCGGCCCGTTTCCTGGGCCACGCGCCCGGCCGCGGTCAGGGCCAGCGCCATCGTGCGCCGGTCCGCCGCCTCCGTCTCACGGGTCAGCAGTCCCTGCTTGACCAGCTTGTTGACGCTTTCGGACATGGCGGGCGGGTTGCGATGCGCGAGGCGGCACAACGCGCTCAGCGACGTGTGCCCGGCATCGACCCGGGTCAGGATCCGGTACTGCCGGATCGTGAGGGGCACGTCGAGCCCGGCGAGGATCTCCGTCTGCAGACGGGTGAGCCGGCCCGCGAAGGACAACATCATCTCGCCCAGTGGCTGGGCGGCCGGGCTGCCCGGCGCCGCGGGACGTTCCTGCTCACTCACTTCGCTCACCAGAACTTTCGGTGCCCGAAACATTGACGAGCCCGAAGTTACCTCCGTACCGTGGCCGTGGGCAAGAGAGACATTTGACTCGCCGGAAGTGCTTGCCTGGCAGGGGAAAGGACGCCGATGCGCCTGGCGAAGACCCGCGACGGCTGGTGCGTGCTCGACGGCAACCGCGCCGGCGCGCTCCCGGCGGGCACCACCCTCGGCTCGTTGCTTGCCCTGCCCGCCGCCGAGTTCACCGCAAGCCTCGCCGCCGTGCCGCTGGCCGAGGCCCCGCCCCCGGCCCTGCTCGCACCGGTCGACGACGACACCGAGGTGTGGGCCGCGGGCGTGACGTACGAGGTGTCCCGCGAGGCGCGCATGCACGAGAGCGCCGACGCGGACATCTACGCCCGGGTTTATCAGGCCGAACGGCCCGAACTGTTCTTCAAGAGCATCGGCTGGCGGGTCGCCGGGCCGGGGGCCCCGATCGGCGTCCGTGCGGACTCGGCGTGGGACGTGCCCGAGCCCGAACTGGGCATCGTGTGCAACGCGGAAGGCGCCATCGTCGGCTACACGATCGTCAACGACGTCAGCTCACGCAGCATCGAAGGCGAGAACCCGCTGTACCTGCCGCAGGCCAAGATCTTCCGCGGCGCGTGCGCGGCCGGCCCGTGGATCGTGCCCGCGAGCGAGATCAAGGACCCGTACGCGCTGGGCATCTCGGTGCGCATCCGGCGCGACGGCGACGTGTTGTGGTCGGGCGAGACCAGCACGGCCCGGCTGCACCGCAAACTCGACGAGCTGGCGGCATACCTGTTCCGTGGCGAGGTGTACCCGCGCGGGGCCGTCCTCGCGACCGGCACGTCGGCCGTCCCGGGCGATGAGATCACGCTGCGCACGGGCGACGAGGTCGCGATCGAGGTCGACCAGGTGGGGCTGCTCGAAAATCCGGTGGGCTGAGTGTCGATTCCGGGTGCCCCCGTTCGACGTGCCGGTATGAGGAAACTACTGGTCACCACTTTCCTGTCCTTGGACGGCGTCATGCAGGCCCCGGGCGGGCCCGGCGAGGACGACGACGGCGGCTTCCCGCACGGCGGCTGGTCGGCGCCGTTCATGAACGAGCGGCTCATCGATCTGATGACCGGCCTGACCAACCGGGCGGGCGCGCTGCTGATCGGCCGCCGGACCTACGACATCTTCGCCGGCGCGTGGCCGCTCGCCGCTGCCGACGACCCCATCGGCGCGAAGCTCAACAGCATGCCCAAGTACGTCGCGTCGCGGACCCTCGAGAAGGTGTCGTGGGAGAATTCGACGCTGCTGCAAGGAGATGTCGCCGAGGCGGTCGCCGGGCTGAAGCGATCCGAAGGCGGCGAGATCCAGGTGCACGGCAGCGGCGACCTGATCCAGACGCTGCTGCGGCACGATCTCGTCGACGAGTTCCACCTGCTCGTCTTCCCCGTGGTGCTGGGCACCGGCAAGCGACTGTTCGGCGCGGGCGCCAGGCCCGCCGGCTTCCGCACCGGCGCCGTCACCGCGGTCGACAACGGCGTGGTGATCACCTCCTACGTCCGGGAGGGCACTGTGAGGTATGGCGCGCTGGGCCCGGAAACCGGGAACTGGTAAGGGGTTCGGTGGCCGCCCGCAGGTTACTGTCCTTTTCGGACTGTCCGGATCCCGTCGAAGACGATCTCGATGAGTCGCCGGCCCTGTGCGATACCGCTCGTGTCCGGGCTGACCCGCCATAGGAAACCCATCAGCAGCAGCACATCGCCGGGGTCGAGGCCCGCTCGCACGCTGCCGTCCGCGACGCACGCGTCCAGCAACCGGGTCACCGCCCCGACGACAGGGGCGTACGTCTCGTTGATCGCGTCCTGGATGGCGGCGTTGTGCAGCGCGTCGCCGAGGCCGTGCTTGAGCCGGATGTAGTCCGCGGCCCGCTCGAACCAGGTGACGAACGCGTCGAGGGGCCGCTGCGTCGCGAGCACCTCGTCGACGGAATCCACGAGCCTCTGCACATCGTGCCGGTAGACGGCGAGGATGAGGGCCTCGCGGGTGGGGAAGTGGCGGTACAGCGTGCCCGCGCCGACCCCCGCGCGCTTCGCGATCTCGTTCATCGAGACCGTCTGCGACTCGGCGAAAAGGTCGTGCGCCACCTCGAGGATCGTGGTGCGGTTGCGCGCCGCCGCGGCGCGCTGGGTCACGTACGTCTCGCGAGACTTGTCGTCGGTACTCATCGCCTCATCGGGTTCCGTCGGTTGACTCACGGACAGCTCTCCGCTAGTTTCGGAACTTGCGGAGAGTTCTCCGTCAATCCACTTTATCAGGGGGCCTGCACCTCATGGAACACGCCGACCAGCGAGTCCTCGTCACCGGGGGCACCGGGTACCTCGCCGGATGGATCATCGCCGGGCTCCTCCGGCGCGGCTACCGGGTGCGGGCGACCGTCCGGTCCACCGCCCGCGAGCAGGCGGTCCGCGACGCGGTCTCGACGGTCGTGGACCCGGGGGACCGGCTCGGCTTCGCCGTCGCGGACCTCACCGCCGACGCCGGGTGGGACGCCGCCGTCGCGGGATGCGCGTACGTGGTGCATCCCGCGTCACCGCTCGGGATGGAGAACCCGGCCGACCCGGACGAGCTGATCATCCCGGCGCGCGACGGCGCTCTCCGCGTGCTCCGCGCGGCGACCGCGGCCGGCGTCGAACGTGTGGTCCTGACCTCCGCGGCCAACGCGGCGAGCCCGGTTTCCTATGCGTCGGACGGAATCACCGACGAAACGTTGTGGACGGCCGACGATCCTTCGCTGCCCGCGTACCGGCGCTCGAAGACGATCGCCGAGCGGGCGGCGTGGGATTTCATGGCCGCCCAGCAAGGCCCGGCCACGTTGACGACCGTGCTGCCGGGTGCCGTGTTCGGCCCGATCCTGAGCAGCGCCAACCTCGGCTCGGTGGACATCATCCGCCGGATGCTGCGCGGAAAGATGCCCGGCGTGCCGCGGATCGGGCTCGAAGTCGTCGACGTGCGCGACATCGCCGACCTCCACATCCGCGCCATGACCGCGCCCGAGGCCGCCGGAGAGCGCTTTCTCGGCACCGGCGAGTTCATCTGGATGCGCGACATCGCGGCGGCGCTGAGGGCCGGGCTCGGCGACGCCGCCGCGAAGGTGCCGGCGAGGCAGCTGCCCGATTTCGTGGTCCGGCTGGCGGCGTTGCGGGATCACTCGCTGCGCGCGGTCATGCCGGGATTGGGCCGCCGCAACCGGCACAGCACGGGCAAGGCGCGCAAGATGCTGGACTGGCAGCCGCGCCCGGCCGCCGAAACCGTGGTCGGCTGCGGGCGCAGCCTCATCGAGTGGGGCGTGGTCTGAATGGCCGCCCGGGGAAGGCCCGATGGCACGTAGGTGAATCACCGGACAGGGTCCCGCCAGGCTGGTTGACGACGTTCCCGGGCGCGGGAGAGGTTGGCTTCCATGTCACGCTGGGAGCGCCGCGCCTTCATCCGGCGCCAACGAATCGCCGCCGCCCGCCGCGCCAAGGCCTATGGGCTCGCCGCAGCTTCGCTCGCGCTGGTCCCGTTCGTCGGCGCCGGCGGCCCGCCGATGCCGGCGTCCTACCGCGAGCTGCCACCTCAGTCCATAGTGGACAGTGGATCGGTCGGGGTGGACGGGCAGGCCCAGCCGGACACCTCGTTGAGCCCGGACGTGCTGGCCGCGGCCGGCAACCCGCTGATGCTCATGCAGCAGCTGAACCTCCCGGCGGACATCCCGATCACCCCGATGGGCGCGCCGGTCACCGGCATGCTGGGCATTCCGGCGACCGCGCTGGCCGCGTACCAGAACGCGGAGAAGCTGCTCGCCCGGTCGAACCCCGGTTGCCATCTCAGCTGGTCCCTGCTCGCGAGCATCGGGCGGATCGAGTCCAGCCACGCCCGCGGCGGGCGGCTCGACCAGCATGGCGGCACGGTGACCCCGATCCTCGGCCCGGTGCTGAACGGGGCCGGCGCGTTCGCGGCGATCGCGGACACCGACGGCGGTGCCCTCGACGGCGACCCGGTCTGGGACCGCGCGGTCGGTCCGATGCAGTTCATCCCGTCGACGTGGCGCAAGTGGGCGTCGGACGGCAACGGCGACGGCGTGGCCAGCCCGCACAACATCTACGACGAGGCGCTGGCCGCCGGGCGGTACCTGTGCGCGGGCGGCGGCGACCTGCGCGATCCACAGCAACGGGCGCAGGCCGTTTTCCGTTACAACCCCTCGGACTCCTACGTCCGGACAGTGCTGCTGTGGGCGGACGCCTACGAGCGCGGCGCCGTGCCCGTCGCGGACGGGAGCGGCCCGCTGTTCGTCGTCACCGCGGTACCCGACATCGCCGCGGCCGCGGCCCAGCTGGCCGCCGTCGTGCTGCCGCCACCGCCGGGACCGGGGGTGCTGCCGCCGCCCGGCGCGATCACCCTGCCGGGGCGGGTCACCGACCCGGGCGGCACGACCCCGCCCGGCTCCGGGCCCGCGGGACCGACCGTGCCCAGTTCGCCCTCGTCGACCAGCGCGACCACGACCAGTTCGTCCACAGTGGACTCGACGACGAGCGAGCCGCCGGTCAGCACGGAGCCGTCCACGACGACCGAGCCGCCCGCGTCGTCCACCACCGAGCCGCCGCCCGCCGAAACGACGGGCGCGACCGACCCGGCCACCACCGAAGCTCCCGCTTCGGCGTAGCCGGGTCGTTCGCCGGCAGGATCTTTCCTCCTAGTCCGGTAGCATGCCGGTTAATGCCCGGCGGGCGCGCGCGGCGTGATTCCGCGTCGCGCCGCGCCGGGCGAGATCGTTCACGAGTCGATTCGGTATTTGGTCCGCCAGTCCGAGATCTTGCCGTTTTCGCTGTATGCCGTCGCGGTTCCGACAGCTGATACGAAGCGGTCGAATGCTCTTCTGGCTTCGATTCTCCGGCCGTACGGATGACTCGCCGTGGCGATCGCGCCGGTGTCGTCGTGGATCACCCAGCGCCACTGGATCCCGCTGTGGTGCTTGAACTCCACCCGGGTCCGGTCGATGTTCCCGCACAACCACTTGATGGCGGCGAGGCACTCGGCGACGTCGGCATAATCGATCGCCCCCACGCCGAGGGAAACGTTGTTCGCGCCGAGCAGCCGCCACCGGGTGGCGTCCGACTGCCCGCTGATCAGTTGAAATCTCGGTAACCTGCTCATGCCGTCCCACCCGGCATCAGGAAACCGTCAAGAACCGCTCGCTGATTGCTGAGGTCTCTCTTCATTTGTGCTTCCCCACAGGCCGCCGGTCGCGCGGCCACTCGGTATCCGGTGAATAACCGTCATCCCCCCATGGGGAAATCGCGTGCGGCGAGTGTGAAAGTTACTGCCAGAGGTGAAGGCGCGACGGCTGTCGGGTGAACAGCAGACCTCACGCCCTCCCGCTACTCCGAACGGCGGCGGTATAAATATCGGTTGCTGTCTTCAGTGGACAGTGGGGGGTTTGCCCGGAAGCGCGATGTCTCCGTATGCTGTTACCCGACGTAACAGTTACTCGGGGTAGCACTGGCTGAAGGAGCTGTTCATGCCCATCCCCACGGATCTGAGCCGGCTGATCCGCGACCTTCGGGTGCGGGCGGGCGGGCTGGCCGAACGCGCCCGGACCGAGACCAGCGAGCAGCTGGCCCGGTTCTCCGGGCGCGGCGCCGCCTGGGTCGACGAGGCCGGAGACCTGCTGGCCGAGCGCGCGGCCACGGCCGGGGCGCGGTTCACCGAGGCGGCGGCGGAGCGCGGCGCCCGGCTGTCCACCGGTGTCGCCGCGACCGTCGACCGGTGGAGCGGGAACCTGGCGAACCGCATGGTGCACCTGGGCGAAGAGCTCAGCCGGCCCCGCGACTGACCGTCGGCGCCAGGAGCCACGGGGCTCAGGTCTCGGGCGGTTTTCTGGCTCCGACCGAGGCCTCCCGCAATGCTGTCGGATACGCGGCGGTCCGTAGCCACTGGACGTCGCCGTCCTCGCGCGGCCGCCCGAGGTCATCGACGAACGTGACCCGGACGGGCCGGCGGTCATCGGCCGTCACGCGCTCCTGGGTCGGGCCCGCCGGGTGGGGAACGTGGTCGTCTCCCCATTGCTGGAGAGCGGCGAGCACCAGCCGGAGACTCAGCCCCATGGCGGTGGCGTGATAGCTCGCGCGCGTCCGGGATCCCCGCTCCTGGTACTCGCGTCGCTCCAGAATGCCGGCCTGTACCAGCGAATTCAGCCGGTCGGCGAGGATATTCGGGCCGATGCGGAGGATCTTGCCGAAATCGGCGAACCGCGTCTCACCCTCGATGAGGACCTCGCGGAGGATGAGGAACGTCCATTTCTCCCCGACCAGGTCCAGGGCGCGCTGGATGGAGCAGAAATGGTCGTCGCTCAACTGCTGCGTCACCCGGCGTTCCGGAACAGTCCGTCGCTGTACTTCTCGACAGGTCCGGACAACAGTGCGCGGACGTCGCGGCTCGGCTGGTCGGCGAAGACCTCCGTGGCGCCGGACTCCAACCCGTCGTAAATCGCGTCGACGATCGAGACCGGGTCCGCCTTCGGCACCTCGAGTGCCGCGGTGAACGGCGTGTCGACGAAGCTCAGGTAAGCCCCGACGACCTGTGTTCCCTGCTCGGCGAATTCGAGCCGGAGCGAATTGGTCACCGACCAGAAGGCGGATTTCGAGGAGTAGTAGGCGCCGGGCCCGGGCACCCAGCTCATCACCGACAGCACGTCGATCAGGGCGCCACCGCCCGCCGCCCGCAGGGTCGGCGCATAGGCCTTGGCGACCGCGATGGGCCCGAAAACGTTGGTTTCGTAGGCGGCGCGCACCTCACTGAGCTCGGACTCGAGGAGGGACATCGGTCCCAGAACCCCGGCATTGTTGACGACAACGGTCACGTCGCCGGATGCCGCCGCCGCGCGGGCGACGGACGCCCCGTCGGCAACGTCGAGCTCCAGCGGGACGACGCGCGAATCGTCCCAGGTGCGCGGCGTTCGAGCGGAGGCGTAGACCTTCGCCGCCCCCCGGGCGAGCGCGCGCGAGACGAACTCGCTCCCGAGCCCGCCGTTCGAACCGGTCACCAGGACTACTGCTCCATCAAGCGATGTCACTTGGGGTACTGCTCCTCCGTGTAGCCGAGCTTGGCCCGGCGCCGTTCATCTGACTATTAAAATAGTAGCCAGATGAGGCGACGTCGTCCAGTCGGCCCGTCGAGTCCGGCTCCCGGCGCTAGGAGGTCTGGCTGCGTTCGAGCGCCTGACCGAAGATCTTGATGCCGAGTTCGAGGTCCTCGCTGGAGGGCGGCAGGAAGCCGAGCCGGAGGTAGCGCGCCGCGCCGGGATCCGAGCTGAACACCTCGCCGGGACGGACGCTGATGCCCCGTTCCAGGCAGTTCTGCTGCAACTGGTCGCAATCGATGTTGTCGGCGAGCCTGATCCAGAAGAAGATGCCGCCCTCGGGATCGGTGAAATCCAGCCACTGCGAGCAGTAGCGGCGCAAGGCGGCGGACGCGGCGTCGCGCTTTTCCCGATTGTGGGCGATCACGTTCTCGAGATGCGTCTCGAAAGCGCCGCTGCTCACGAACTCCTCCAGGACGCGAGCGTTCCACTGGCTGACGCCGAGGTCTTGCCGCACCGCCCCGAGCGCCTCGATGGCCGGTGGCGATCCCGTGATCCAGCCCATGCGCAGACCGGGCGCGATCACTTTGCTGAAGCTGTCCGACTGCAGGACGATGCCGTGGGTGTCCAGGCTGAGCAGTGACGGAACGGGTTCACCGCTGTAGCGCAACGAGTAGTAGCAGTTGTCCTCGATCACCAGGACCCCGCGCTCGGCGGCCAGTTCGAGGAGGGCTTTGCGCCGGTCCAGCGGAAGGACGCGTCCGGTCGGCACCTGGAACGTCGGAATGGTGTAGATGATCTTGGGTTTGACGCCACGTGCGGCGAACTCGTCCAGCCGCGCCTCGACTTCGCTCACGAGCAAACCGTGTTCGTCCATCGCGGCACGGGCGATCTCGGCGCCGTCCGCCCGGAAATAGTCGGTGGCGAACGGAAAGGTCAGTGCCTCGGCGACGACCCCGTCGCCAGGATCCAGGAAAGCCTTGGCGGCCAGCGAAATCGCCTGGGCCGAGCCGTTGGTCAGCATCAGTTGCTCGGTGGAGAACGGCCGCCCTTCGCGCTTCTCCAGCCACGCGGCCACGGCTTCACGCAGACTCAGGGTGCCGTACTTCATGTCGGTCCGATTGCCGTCGGAGTAACCGCAGAGCAGCGGGCCGTACTTTCGCTGAGCGGCCAGCGTCGCCTCGTTCAGCGCTTCGACCGGGAACGCGTCGGGCGACGGGGCACCCTGCTCGAACTGAAAGCGCACCGGAACCGTCGGACTCGGGAAGTACCCCGGTTGGGGATTTCGCGCGCTTTCGGAGAGCAACTCACTGACCAGGCCGGCCGACATCGGGCTTCCTTCCTGTCCGGGATCTGTTACGTGGGTGATCAGCCGTGCAGCGCCAAACCGGGCGTATCGGTCTGCGAGACGAGCACTTCACCCGTTTTGGAAGCCGTGACGTACAGCGTTCCGAGGGAGGGGCCGCCGAAGCACAGGTTGGTGGGCTGGGAGCCCTCGGGAAGCTGAATGCGCTCCACGAACGCGCCATCGGGGGAGTAGACCTGCACCGAGTGATCGACCGTCGCCGCGACCCACACGTTGCCCGCCGCGTCCACCGCGATCCCGTCGGGCCAGCCCGCTTCGAGGGTGACGAACTTCTCGAGCGGCCCGAGCGTCCCGTCGGCGGAGACGGTGCCGTGTACCAGGTAATGCGGCGCGCCGGTCGAGACGAGGTACAGCTTCTCGCCGTCGGGGGCGAAGGCGAGTCCGTTGATGAACGGCAGGCCCTCGTGCAGGAGCCGCAGGTCGGAACCGTCGCGCCGCACGGAGTAGAGGCGCCCGGGAGGCTGGCCTTCCGGCTGGGCCGGCTTACCCTGGGCACGGCTGTCCGTGAAGTAGAGGCGGCCGTCGCGGCCGAAGCAGAGGTCGTTCGGCGCGTCCATTCCGCGCACCAGATGGTCCACCCGGTCGCCGCGGATGATCTGGATCCCGGCTTCGGTGCCGGGTTTGCCGCCCCAGATACCGCCGTTCTGCGCCACGTAGATCGTGCCGTCGTGGTCCACCGTGAGGCCGTTGGCGCCGCCGCCGACCTCGATCCGCTCCAGCACGGTCCCGCCGGGGTCGAGGTGGAAGACGGCGCCTTCGGAGATCGAGCTGATCCACAGGGTGCCGTCGGGTGCCCAGACCGGGCCTTCGGCGAACCCAAAGCCCTGGGCGAGTGCGGTGAACCTCAACGGTGGCTCCTTTGCCGTCGCGACGTGCAACAGGCAAATCATACAACTATTTCACGGCGGGTCCATGTCCTTCGCCGGGAGTGGCGGTGAGCAGGCCGTAGTGGCCGTCGTAGCGGCGATAGAGCACGCTGCCTCGGCCGGTGGCGGTGTCCCGGAAGAACCGGTAGGGCATCTCGGTCGTGTCCAGCCGTCCGGCGGCCTGGCCTGGGGTGAGCCGCGGGATGTCGTGGACGTTGATGGTCCAGGGCATCGACGCGGGCGGGGCCGGGGGTCGCAGCCCGGACAGCCGGGCCAGCCGGTACCCGGTCGGGCCGATCCGGTGGACCATGCTGTCCTGGCCGGTGTCCGCGTCGACGAAGAGGTGGAAGTCGTAGTCCATGACGTCCATGACCAGCGCGGCCTCGTCGGGCCGGCAGCGGGCGAGCGGGTAGCACTTGCGGCGCACGATCCGGCGTTGCGCGGGCTTGATCTCCACCGCGGGCGGGCCGCTGCGGCGACGGTCGGCATCCGGCCACGAGCGCGGCACGACCGGGTGGGCCAGCCTGGTCAGGTGGCCGGACAGGCGGGCGCGGAGTAGCACGGCGGCCTCCCGGAAGAACGCCGCGGCCACTTGCGCCCGGACGGGCCGCCCGTCGACGGTCAGGTTGACCTGTGCGAGCGCGGGCCGCGCGGTGGACGTCTGCCGCAACGTGGTGAGTCGCATCCGCACCGCCTCGACCTCACCGGTCAGCCGGCGCGCGAAGGATCCGATGGACCGCTGCACGTAATCGCGCGCACCGTCGAGCACCTCGCCTGCGGTCTGCACCGCGACCTCGCCATTCACCACGTAACCCGCCCTCACCTGCAGTTGCAGAGTTGCGAAACTCTCGATTCGACGGGCCAGTTTTGTCGGGCTCGTCCGCGGCGGGCTAGGGCAGAAGGTCCTTTTCGATCATGAGACGGTCATCAAGCGGCCGGAATGGACTGGTTCGACCTGAACACGTTGTGCGGGTCGGCCTTCGCCTTGACCGCGCGCAGTTTCGTAAGCGTGTCCTTGCCGTAGTACATGAGCCCCCAGTACTTCGGGTCGCTGCTCTCGCCGGGCAGGTCGTCGTCGAGGTAGTTGACGAAGCAGCCGTCCGTGGACGTCCCGCTCACATCGCGGTTCGCGGCCGCCGGAAGGCCGCCTTCGTCGCGATAGACCGTGCCGTACGCGTGCCGTATCCAGGACAGGTGCCGATCGTCGTCGGCCGGATCGGACCAGTACATCAGGTACTGCAGCTTCAACGCCGAATCGCGATGCGGCTCGGCCGTCGCGTCCCGTGACACCCGGTTGACGTTCGCGCCGTACGTGCTGAGCACGGCCTGCGCGCCGTCCGCTCCGGTGCCGGCCGCCCAGAACGTGTCGACCAGGCCGCAGATCTGGCTGCCCGACAGCCAGCGGTGGTAGGCCGACTTGTGCTTGCGGCGGCTCGTGCCGCCCTCTCCCAGCTGTTGCGTGGCGCTGAGCCAGGACATCGGTTTTGCCGTGTCCGCTTGGTTTTCGTAACCGGGCACGACCTGCCGGAGGAATTCCTTCAGGACGTGCCGGGCCGCGGCGGTGTCGTCCGGCGTGTCGATCGCGACCTGGGTCTGGATCCGCAGCGCCAGGGCGGAAGCGGACAGGCGCGGGCGGAGCGACAGCTGCGTGAACAGGTTTTCGGTGCCGTCACCGGTTTTGTTCTTGTGCGCCACGCACCATTTGCTGTACTCCGCGAGAATCGAGGCCAGTTTCGCCTTCGCGGCGTTTTCGGTGGCGCCGAGCTGGGACCAGTTGATCGTCAGGATGTGCAGGAACACCTGCCCCGGCGCTTTCGGCAGCATTCGTTCCGGTGGGGCGTACTCGTCGACGCCCGGCGTGCGCAGCAGATACCGGGTCACCACACCGAAATTCCCGCCGCCACCGCCGGTGTGCGCCCAGAACAGCTTGCCGTCGTCGCCGCCCGAGTCGCGCGTGACGAAGCGGACCGAGCCGTCCGCCAGCACCAGTTCGACGCCGTGCAGATGGTCCACGGTGAGCCCGTATTTCCGGGACAGCAGGCCGTATCCACCGCCCTGGATGTGGCCGCCGGCGGCGACCGTGCCGCACACCCCACCGGGAAGTGTGATCCCCCAACGTTGTTGTGCCGTCCGATAGAACTCGCCCAGGCTGGTGCCGGCGCCGACGATGATGCCGCCTTGCAGGTGGTCGACCTGGGTGAGCGGGGCGACGTCGACGACCGCCCGCACCGCGTCGTTGTACACGTGGTTCTCGTAGCAGTGGCCGCCCGCGCGGACGGTGAACCGCTTGCCCGCGTCGACCAGCGCCTTCACCACCTGCGCGACTTGACCCGTGTCCTCCGGGAGATAGATCGCCTCGACGTGGTTCCCGACCCAGCGCTGGTTGATGCCCCGGATCAGTCCGGAGTATTCGGCTGCGCCAGGGCTGATCGTGCGGACCCCGCGTATGGCCGGCGCGGCGCGGTTCAGCAGGACCGGCGCGGCCATGGCGGGCCGGGTGGAACCGGCCGCAGCGAGGGCCGCGGCACCGGCCACCAGGACGCGCCGACGGTTCGGCGTCGCTTTTTCGGGCATGGGAATCCCCTTTTCCGTCAATGAGTTTCGCCCCGGATGCCGATGATATGAGCCGGTCCGGCGGGAAAGTCAAAGGCGCCCGCCGCAGTCATCACATCAGGCGCTACCCGGCCAGGTCCGTGCGTCCACACGATTGTCGGAACGCATTGTTCCGCACTCTCCGATTCGCGGTCCGGGACGTAATCTCGCCGCAGGAAGAAGCTATTCGATGAGAGGGAATACTCATGAATTCACTGCGTCGCGCCATTGTCGTCGGTGTTGCTTCCGCCGCCCTGGGCGGGGCGGCGGCGCTGTTCGCGTCGACCGCCTCCGCGGCACCGGCGCCAGCACCGCTCGCCGGTCTGACGGACGCTCCGAAGACGGTTCAATCCGTGCTCGAGCCGGCACAGCACCTCACCTTGAAGGGCCTGGTGCCGAACGTGGTGCAGAAACCGATCCTGCCTGCTGTCGGGCTTCGCTGAGCATGGCTGGGCTTCTCGGGAAAGGCTTGTCGGCGCTGCTGGCCGGCCTGGCAGGCGTGACGTTGGTGGCGGCCCCGGCTGCCGCGGCTGCGGTCGTGCGCGATGGGTCCACTTCGGACAAGGCGGCAGCGTCGTGCTGGGAGATCAAGCAGCGCACTCCGTCCAGTAAGGACGGTGTCTACTGGTTGCAGACGCCGCGTCTCGTTGCCCCGCAGCAGTTCTACTGCGACATGACCACGGACGGCGGCGGCTGGGTACTCGTCGGGCGGGGACGGGAGGGCTGGAACTTTTACCACAACGGCCAGGGCTCGGCGAAGAACCTGCGGGAGAACCCGTCCGGGCCGGCCGCGTTCGCGCCCGCCACGCTGCCCGCCGAGACCATCAACGGCCTGCTCGACGGCAGCCGCCCGGGTCAGCTCCCGGACGGTGTCCGGGTGCGGCGGGCGGCGAACATCCAGGGCACCCGCTGGCAGGAGATCCGCTACCGGCTGGCCAGTGCGGCCGACTGGACCTGGGCGTTCGACGGCGGTATCCGGCTCAACCGGGTCACGGTCAACGGAAAAGCCTACGCGGCCCAGAACACCCAGAACTGGAATGCCCCGCGAAACAACGGCGGGCTGCGGATCTTCACCAACGACTGGGTGGGCCACAACCGGAAGATGGGGTTCTCGTACGGCAAGACCGTGGTGGGCCGCAACAACCCGAACAGCTACCTGTGGCAGTGGAAGAACGAGGGGCACGCGATCCCGTTCGCGCAGGTGTTCATCCGGCCGAAGATCACCAGCCCGTCCTTCCCCGCCGTGCCGGACTCGGGCAGTGCCGCGTCCACGGTGCGGCCGTTGATGAAGAACGTCACCGAGCCGACACCGTGGGGTGTCACGGGGATCAAGGGCGGTTTCGTCGGCGGCAAGTATGACGAGCGGAACATGGAGGTCGAGGACTTCGCGTTCATCGGCGACACCGTGTATGTCGGCGGCAAGTTCCAGTACGTCCAAAAAGGACCCAATCCGGGGCCCGGTGAGAAGGTCGAGCAGTCCTATCTCGCCGCGTTCGATGTGAACACCGGCGAATGGCGGCCTGCGTTCCGTCCCGTGCTCGATGGAATGGTCTACTCGCTGTCCGCCGGGCCGGACGGGAAACTGCTCGTCGGCGGTCATTTCACGAACGTCAACGGCAAGCCGGACACCCGATCGCTGGCCAAACTCGACGCGAACACCGGCGAGGTCGACACCAGCTGGACCACCCATGTCACCAACGGCACGGACATCTCGAACGTGCGCTCGATGGACCAGCAGGACGGCTGGCTCTACCTCGGCGGCAACTTCAACCGCATCACCGGCGGGAAGACCACGACGCCGATCACGCTGAAGAACGGCGCACGGGTCAGCCTCGCGGACGGTACGCCGGACCCGGCGTGGAAACCGCATATCGACGGGCCCGTGTACGAGCTCGACGCCAGCGAGCACGGGGACCGCGTCTATTTCGTCGGCCGGTTCAGCCACGTCAATGGCACGGCCACGGCCCCGGAAGCGGCCGTTTCCACTGCGCCGGGCGCACCGCTGGCCGGCGTGAAACCGATGGTGGGCAACGAGAAGAAGATCCTGTACCAGCAGACCGTCACCGAAGCCGGGGACAAGGTGTGGCTCGGCGGCACCCAGCACCTGTTCGGCCTCTACGACCGCGGCGACTTCGGTTACCGGAACTCCACCGTCACCAGGCATGGTGGTGACTTCCAGGCGTCGACGGTGATCAACGGGGTCGCTTACGGTGCCTGCCACTGCCTGAAGTTCCAGTACCGCTTCGGCGACGGGGCGCGGCCGACGATCCTCGGCAAGGCCCCGGCGAGCGCGAGCGACGTCAACAAGATCGATTTCGTCGGCGCGTGGGACGCGGAGACCGGGCAGGAGTTGCCGCAGTTCTACATTCCGGGCTTGTGGGGCCGGAACAACATGGGCCCGTGGGCGCTGCGCGGGGACAAGAACGGCTGCCTGTGGTTCGGCGGCGACTTCATCCGCGGTCCGTGGGTGGGCACCGGGTACCAGTGGCTCGGCGGGTTCGGCAAGGTGTGCGGCCGCGACACGATCGCGCCCTCGGCGCCGTTGGGCCTGTCCGCCCGGCAGGAGGCCGACGGTGTGCACCTGCACTGGAACAAGGCCACCGACAACAGCGGCAGCCCGGTGTACGAGGTCGTGCGTGACGACCGGGTGATCGCGACGGTCGGCGGCAGCAATTTCACCGCCCCGGCCGGCGCTGCCAAGTACTGGGTCCGCGCTGTCGACGCGACCGGTAACCGCTCGGCGTCCACCCCGGCGACCGTCGCCGGCTGATCACGAACGTCCACAATAGACAAGGAGAACATCGTGTCGGACAAGAGAACGACCAAGATCCTGATAGGCGTCACGCTTGCCGGCGTGGTGCTGGTCGGGTCGGCGGCCTGGGCCGCGACCGGTGCGGTCGCGGATCCCGTTGCGGCGCAGGGGGTTGCCCGGGATGACGGTCCGGTCGAACCGCCGTCGCCGGACCAGCCCGCGATCGATCCGGACGGGCCGCTGCCCGACAACGGCGCGACCCAGCTGAAGGTCGGTGACGACTACGACTGGGACAACGGGCTGACGATGACGGTCACCGACGTGCACTCCATCGGCGTCAAACCCGCCGACCCGAAGTACACGCACACGATCACGGTCACCGTCAAGATCGTCAACAGCACCGAGGAGACGATCAGTTCCGGCCCGTACCAGTTCGCGGTGAGCAGCGATCTGGGCGACGCGGCGCCGGTCGGCGACGCGACGACCGGTCCGATGGAAATCCAGGCCGGGCAGGGTATCGAGCTGTCGAAGACGTTCCAGCTGGGCGGGGATGGCAACGCGGACGTTGATGTCACCATCACCGACAGCTCCGTAACCGATCCCGACACGCCGAACGCACTGGTCGTCCGAGCCGTCGGGTGAGCCTCGGCTGAGGGGGAAAGCGGTGGGCCTGCTGCGGGCCCACCGCTTTCCCGTTTCGGCTAAGAGCCGGCACCCGCATCCGCGCCGCGCCGCAGGTTCGCGGGCGGGACGTACCAGAGCACCGTCTGCCCGTTGGTCGGGCCGGTGAACGTGAACCGCGGCTGGGCGTTGCGTTCCAGCCATTCGATCATGCTGTACTTCGCGTAGCCGTAGCCCTGACTGGTCGGCAGACTCTGGGTGAGGATGTAGTTCGCGTCGTGGGTGAGCATGGTGCCGGCCGACGGCCACACGCCGAAGCGCGGGTCGTCCCGGAAGGCCCATTGCGCCGTGTTGTTCGTGACGCCGACCCGCGCCGTTGCGGGCAGGTTGGCGGTGACCCAGTCGCGCACCCGCACCAGCCCGTCGTCGGGTTCGGCGATGACCCGGTTGCCCAGCACGACCGTCACCACCACGAGGGCGATGGCCGCCAGCGCGGCCGGGCGCCGCAGTTCCGCCCCGGCCGCACCGAGTGCGGCGATTCCGGCGACCACGACTCCGTAGCCGTACTGCTCCTCCAGGGTGCCGAACAAGATCGCGAAGACCCCGAACAAACCCATTGACAGCGCGGAAAGGCCGATCAGCCGCCGAGCACGGTCGGCGCTCAGCGCGGCGACGAGCCCGGCGACCGGGCACACCAGCAGGAGCAGGTAGCTGGTGCCGAAATGGGCGACCTGATCGACCAGCCTGCTCCATAGGTCCGGCGCGCCCGGAGCGTTGAACCCGGTCGTCTGGTCCAGCCCGATCAGCCGCCTCGTACCGCTGATCTTGTCCGCGCTCCACAGGTTGAACAGCCCGTCCGCGCCGACGACGGCGAGGTAGGCCAGGTAGGGCGCCGTGGCTGATACCAGCACCGTGAGCCCGTCGCGGCGGTGCATCGTGTGCCGCCAGAACATCGCGGCCACGACGGGCACGGCCGCGAACATGACCAGGGCGTCCTTGCTGAACACGCCGTATCCGATCAGCATCCCCGCGAACACGGCTCGTCGTGTGCTCAGTCTTTCCTTGCGTGCCAACGCGGTCACGAGCACGAGCAGGCCGGCCAGCGAAGCCAGCACCGCCGGGGTCTCCAGGAAGACCCGGCCGTTGGTGCGCAGCACGAACGGGTCGAAGGCGAGCAGGGCGGCGCAGCAGAGCGAAAGGCCGAGCCCCGCGACCGCGCGCACCAGCAGGAACCCGGTGCCGGCAGTCAGCGCGCCGAGCACGACGTTGAGCCAGCGGAGCTGCAGCGCCTGTGCCATCAGGTCGCCGTGGATGCCGAAGGCCTTGATGACGGCGCCTTCGAGGATGAACCCGCCGGGCGGATGCAGGAAGAACGGGATTCCTTCGAGCGCGGGGAGGTGGCCCTGGCTGATGGTGTCGCCGAGTTCGGTGTAGACCATTTCGTCGACCCACAGCTCGAAACCGTGTGGCAGCGCCAAAGCACGGCATGCGAAGGCGGTGAGCACGACCACGACAGCCAGCGGATAGGTCAGGATCGGCTTGTGTAAAGAGGACAAGTCAGGGTTTCCTTGCGGTGAGCGGTGGGGGAACGAGTTCGCGGTACACCTGTTCTTGCCGCGCTGCCAAGGCATCCCAGTCGTAGCGGGCGGCGAACCGTGGTCCGGCGGTGCGTGTCCTGGCCTGGCATGCGGTGTCGTGGTACATCGAAACGACCGCGGCCGCGTACTCGTCGATGTCGAAGGCCGCGACCAGCCGGCCGCATTCCGCGGGCACGACCTCGCGGAGACAGGGAATGTCGAAGGCCACGACCGGGGTGCCGGACGCGAGTGCTTCCACGGCAACGATCCCGAAGGTCTCGAAGCGGGACGGAACGACGACCAGCCGCGCCCGGGCCAGGAGTTCTTGCTTGCGCAGGCCGTCGACCCAGCCGGCGAACCGGACCCGGTCGGCGATGCCGAGCCGTTCCGCCGATGCTCGCAGGTACGACTCGTCCGGTCCGGCGCCGGCGAGGACGAGGTTTCCCGGCTGCTCGACCACCGCCTTGGCCCAGGCTTGCAGCAGCAAATCCAGGCCCTTCTGGGCTTTTTCCAGCCGTCCGACGAACACGACGTCCGGCCCGCGAGCCGATTCGCCGGTGTGGACAGCCGGTTCGACACCGTTCCCGATGACCTCGACGGTCGCTCTCGGGTTGAGCTTCTTCAGCCGCACCGCGAGGTCTTCCGACACCGCGATGAGGTGCCGATGCCTGCGGGTCCCGAACCGTTCCAGGAACTGGACCGGCACGTGGTACTGGCGCGCCTTCTCACGCGCGTTGAGCCACTGCACCATCCCGATCGTCGGCCGTCCCGTCCACAGTGGAGCGGCGAAGCTCGAGATCGGCGCGAAGAAATCCTCGACGACCAGATGGGCGGGCCGCCCGCGGGTCTCGGCCGGCAGCCGGCACAGGTAGCCGAGCACCCGGCCCAGCCGCGTGCGGCCCCTGCCGAGTCCGATGTGGACATACGAGACCCCGTCCCGGACCTGGTCGCGGCAGCCGGGAAAGCGGGTGGTCAGCACCGTGATGCGATGCCCGTTGGCGGCAAGCCGCCGGTTGATCTCGTGCGTGCGACGCGAGCCGCCGCCCGCGCCGGGCGCCAGCGGGTCCTCGAACCCGAGGTGCAGAATCTCCAGCCGATCGCTCGTCGTGACCGGGTGCGCGGGCGTCTTGGGACGCAGCACGGAAAGACCCACGACCGCGACGACGACCGCCCAGACAGCCGGGACTGGACGAAGCAGGTACAGCACGCCCGCGAACGCGCCCCAGACCAGCGCGATCCTCGTCATGATCCGGTACGCGAAGCGCGGCAGGACCGGCCCGGAGACCCACAGCAGGACCACGGCCGCGAGCACCGCGGCGGCCGCCGCCCCCACCGCGAGCCCGGACGTTCCGTGCCGGGCGCCCAACGCGAGACCGGTGAGCACCAGGACGCACGCCACCGCGAGCCCGGCGAGCAGCCGGCGATACGCCTGGCGGGCGAGCAACAGGATCGCGGCGACCATGATGGCCCCGTACCCCAATCCGGCCAGCGTCAGCCAGGGCAGCAGCGACAGTGAATCCCGGTAGCGCGGCGGCAGCACCACCAGTGCCAGCGGTGCCGGCACGGTGACCAGCAGGGCGGCGGCCGCGCCCGCGAGGCGGAGATACGAACGCAGCAGGGTGTCGACGACGGTCTCGTCCCGGCTCGCCCGCACGAGCGGGAAGCTCAGCAGGACGGCGCCTGTCGCGACGTAGACCGGCGCCTTCGCCAGCGTCGCGACGGCCTGGTAGCCCGCCGCGGCCACAGGATCTCCGGTCATCGTCGCGACCAGCAGGATGTCCGCGGTGGTCAGCGCGCAGGTCACGAGCTGCACGAGCGCGATGCCGGTGGTTTCCGCCCAGCGCGCGGTATCCCGCGCCGCCCCGGGACGCCAGGCCACGTCACGCCGCATCCACCAGAACCCGATACCCAGCACCGCGACCGCACCGGCGACGTACCCGGCCACCCCGCCCGCGGCCCCCCACAACAGACCGGCGACGGCCACGCTGAACACCAGGCGCAGCAACGTTTCCGTCACCGACAGGGCGGCAAAGCGGCGGAACCGCAGCTCGCCCTGCAGCCAGCCCCACACCGGGGTGACCAGCACCAGCGCGAACCCGGCGAGCCCCGCCGTCAGTGCGGTGACCGGGGGTGCGAAGTTCAGTGTCAGCAAGGCTGTCGCGAACCCGGCGACCGCACCGGTGACCAGTGCGACGACGAGCGCGAACGCCACGCCGTCACGCCGCTCCCGTGACCCGGCGGCGTTGCTGCCCACCGTCCGTGCCAGCGGCAGTGGGACCAGGGAGCTCGCGACGATCCCGACCACGGTCAGCAATGCCTGCGCAGCACTGAAATCGCTGTACTCGCCGGGCGGCAGCCAGTGCGCCAGCAGCAGGCCGCACAGGTAGCTCAGCACACCCACGACTGCGGACGACATCGTGACGAGGACGTGGTTCCGGCCGATGTCCACCGTTCCCATCAAGTCTGGACCTTTGCTGGTGCGGCAAGGGTTCGCACGGCCGGGCCGGCCAGCAGATCGTGCCGGGTCGCCAGCCGGATCCGCGCGTCTCGGATGCCGAGGCGGGCGAGCACGCCCTGCGCGCCCATCTCGTCACAGCCGACGAGCAGCAGTGACGTCTGTCCATTGTGGTGGGTTATCTGATCGGTACAGCGCAAGCTTTCCTGTCGCACGGGATTTTCGGTGCTGGGGAAGGAAACGACGGCCGCGATATCCGAACGGGCCCGTCGGCGCTGCTGCCGTCGCCGCACCGTGGCGATCTCGGTTCGCACCACCCCGGCCAGCAGCTCCGCACTGCGCTCCCAGGTGAAGCACGCGGCCCACTCGCGGCAGTGCCCGGCAATCCGGTCGGACTCGCTCTTGTCCGACAACTGCTGGACGGCCGTGACGAGCGCAGCGCCGAAGTCCCTTTCGGACTCCACCAGCCAGCCAGTCTTCCCCTCCAGTACGGAATCCCGGATCCCGGGCACTCGTAGCCCCAGGCACGGGACGCCGAGCCCCGCGGCTTCGATGACCGCACAGCCCCAGCCCTCGGCGGCCGAGACGGACGCGGTGAGCCAGGCGCGGGCGAGCAGCTCGTCCCGCACGTGGTCGGGCTGGTATCCGTGGAAGACGACCGTGCCGGACAACCCGAGCACCACGGCCTGCCGTTGCAGGCGCAGCAGTTCGGGACCGTCGCCGACGATGTCCACGCGCAGCCGGGGAATCTCGGTCACGACAGAGGCGAGCTGGTTCAGCAGCAGATCGATCCGCTTGTGCGGCACCAGCCTGCTCACGACCACGAGCCTCGGGTCCGCGCCGCGCCTCCCGCCGGTGACCGCCGGTGGCTTGGCACCGTTGGGTACCACG
Organism: Amycolatopsis sp. GM8; assembly: GCF_021653975.1. Lineage (GTDB taxonomy): Bacteria > Actinomycetota > Actinomycetes > Mycobacteriales > Pseudonocardiaceae > Amycolatopsis_E. The sequence continues at coordinate 99,347 of NZ_JAJKFK010000008.1, forward strand.
AAGATCGGTGTCCGGATCTTCAGCCGGCTCCGGATTTCCTGCCGGGTCGACGGGGAAACCGCGCTGAGGGTCTGCCTGGCGTAGGCCTTTTGCGCGACCGTGCCTTCGAGGAACCGGCCGAACGCCGCGACGGCTGGGGAGAACCGGGTCGTGAACTGGTCGTGATGCACGTGGTGGATCACCTGGACGACAGGGGAGCGCCGGGGCAGGAACAGCGGGGCGAAGAACGGGATCCCGTTCTGGCAGTCGAGCACGGCGTCGAACCGCGCACCCGTCGCCAGCAGCCGGACGGCCGTGTGTGCGTACACGCAGAGCGGACCGCCCGCGCGGTGTGTCTCGATTCCGTCGATGATTTCGCGGGCGGGCGCGCCGGGTTCGCGTGCGGTGAACCACGTGACGCGCACACCGGCCGCGGTCCAGCGCCTGGCGATCTCGTGCATGTAGGACTCGGCGCCGCCGGCCTGGCTGTGCCGGATGTCCCGCCAGTTCAGGACCAGTAAGCGCTTTCCGCGCAGCGCGTCCAGGTTTGCCGTCACAGCGCGACCGCCCGGCGGTACAGGGTGAACAGCGCGGCGAAGGTCGCCGTGCCATCGCGCAGCGGCTGGAACGTCGACCGGCGATCATCCTGCCACGTAACGGGAATCTCGACGATCTGCCCGCCTCCGGCACGGATGTGCCGTAGTAGCTCGACATCGAATGCGAACCCGTCCAGGTGACAGCGGTGCAACGCCTTTTGCAGCTGCGCGCGCCGGAAGAACTTGAACCCGCACTGGGTGTCGTGCACGCCGGCCACCAGCGGGCGGGTCAGTGCCCGGAAGGCAGAACCACCGAGCCGGCGGCCGAACGGCTGCGGCTGGGCGAACCGGGCGCCGGGCGCGTGCCGGGAGGCGATCACGGCGGCGGCCCCGGCGTCGAGATGCCGCAGCGTTTCGGTGAGCGTGCTGATCGGGGTGGACAAGTCGGCGTCGACGAAGCCGACGTAGGGTGCCGTCCCGGCGAGCATGCCGCGGCGGACGGCCGCGCCCTTGCCCGGCCGGGCACAGCCGATGACGGTGATCAGCACGGACGGGGACTCGACGGCCCGCGCGATCGTGGCCGTCTCGTCGGCGCTGCCGTTGTCCACCACGATGAGCCGGGACGACCAGGGTTGCCGTTCCAAAAAGGACACCAGGTGGTGCAGGGTCCCGGACAGCCGCGCGGCCTCGTTGAAGGCCGGGACGACGATCTCGAGTTCGAATGCCGGAGACATCGTGCTCCTCGGGGTTGAAGGCGTGTTCGGTGTGGGATGGGCAAAGGCGCGAGCCGGACCCGCCGACCGGGCCCGGCTCGCGTTGCGTGGCGGGGACTAGCCGACCGACCAGCCCGCGGTCGAGTCGGAGCGGTTACCGGTGTCGTCGATCGCGCGGACCCAGTACACGGCGGGCCGGCTGTCGGTACTGGTCCAGCTCAGCGCGCTGGTCGTGGCGATCACGCGGTCGTCGCGCAGCACCTCGTACCGCACCGGGCCGGACGCGTCCGAACCCGCTGTCCAGGTCGCGGTCACCGTGCCGTTCGCCCGTTCGACCTGGAGGTCGTGCGGCCGCACCGGGGCCGTGGTGTCCCGGCCGCAGACCTTGCCGAAACCGCCGAGCCACTGGTAACCGTTGCCCTGGTGGGTACCGCGGACGAAATCGCCGCCGAACCACAGGCAGCCGTTCGGATCCTTGCGCAGCGCCCACGGGCCCATCGTGTTCCGCCCGCGCAGGCCCGCGAGGAAGAACTGCGGCAGGAACTCGCCGGTCTTCGCGTCGTAGGCGGCGATGAGGTTGACGTTGTCGACATCCGTCCGGTTCAGGATCGGATAGTCGCCCCAGGGGCCGGTGGTGCCGCTGTAGTCCCACTTGTCACAGTGGCAGCCGCCGTAGACGACCCCGTCGATTTCGGCCAGCGCCTGGAAGTCGCCGCCGGGCCGGGTGACGTCACTGGTGACATAGCTGAAGTCGGACCGGTTGTACATGCCGAGGATGTGCTCGGAACCGCCGAGCCAGACGTGATCGCCGTTCTCCATGACGGTCTGCTGGTATTGCGGCTGTTCGGTGGACGGCACCCAGCGCTTCATCCCGGGCGCCAGCGGGGCGCCCGCGGCCGTGGACACGGTCGCCTGCATCGGCGACGCGGTGAAGTCGGCGTTGTTGAACCGGCCCGCATAATAGACCCGGTCGCCGCGGGCACTGGCATCGAGTTCGTAGACCGGGCCGTCGAAATGCGGTTTCCACTGCCCGTCCGGGGTGTCGTCGGCGAGCCGGATCCGCGCCGCGTTCCCCACCGTGACCGGACCGGACTTGCCGCCGCTGATCTGGTTGAAGCTGCCACCGACGTAGAGCCAGCCGTCCTGGACGTCCATCGTGCGCACGTTGGACACGTTGGTCCCATAGCTCGCCTGGGTGTTCCAGTCGGCGACGACGGCGCCCGAGCCCGGGTCGAGCTCGGCCAGCGACTGGGTGCCCGCCTTGCCGTTGACGTGCTTGAACTGCCCGCCCACCAGCAGTTTCCCGTCCGGGCTCGCGGCCAGGGACCAGACGGTGCCGTCCAGCGTCGGCCGGAAGCCGGAACGCCACTCGCCGGTCTTGACGTCGAAGGCCGCCAGATAGGACTGCGGCTGCTTTGGCCCGCTCGGTCCCTTTTGGACATTCAAGAACTTGCCGCCGACATACGCGGTGTTACCGATGAAGGCGATGTCCTCGACCTCCATGTTCAGCTCGCTCTTGTCCTTGGTGGCGTCGACACCGAGGAGACCTGTTACACCCCAAGGCATGGGTTCCGTGGTGGTCTTCATCAGCGGGCGCACGGTCGTGGCCTTGGTGCCCTCGCGCGGGATGGCGGGGTAGGACGGGCTCGTCACCTTCGGCCGGACGAAAACCTGCGCGAACCCGAGGGCCTGACCCTCGGTGCCGGCTTCCCACAGGTAACTGTTCGCGGCGCTACCGCCGTGCACGTTCAGCCCGTAGCCGAAGCCCATCCGCCAGTTGTGCCGCGGTGTTTCGTAGGTGGCCAAACGGGTATAGCCGTCGTCGTTCGGGGTACCCCAGTAGTCACGGGTGTGCCCGGCCGGGTAATCGGTCCCGTTGGCGGACATCCCGGTCATCTTGATCCCGCCGCCGAACGCCCAGCTCCAGTCGGCGGCGCCGTCGAGCCGCAGTCGCAGCTCCTGCCGGTTGTTGCCGTCCGTGTTCGCGGCGCGGCGGACACGGACGCCGTCGGGGAGCGCGTCGGGGCGGCCGCCGTCGAGCAGGCCGTTGATCGTCTCCGCCGGCAGCGCCGCGGGAGTGAACGCGCCCGGTCCGTCGACAACCTCACGCAGCGCTTGCGGGGTGCCCTGGCCGTTGTGGGTCCACTGCCAGTCGTCGCGGCCGCGGCCGACGAGCACCCAGCCGCCGCCGTCCGTGCTCTGGTCGCAGTAGAACTGTTGCGGAGCCACGAGTTTCGGTGTCTGCAACCAATAGATCCCGCTCGGGCTGGACGGATACTCCTGCTTGATCTCCCAGCAGGAGGCGGCGGCCCGGTCGGTCGTCGCGCCGGTGCGGGCCGGTGCGGCGGAAGCCGTGCCGGGTGCGACCACGAGCGCCGCCGCCAGTACCACGAGAGCGGCCGTCAGCGGCCTATGCCGTGTCATCGTTTTCCTCGCGATCCGGGTGCATTTCGAAGGAGCCGATCGTGACTCTGGAGGTGCCCCATTCGTAGATTCCTTCGCGGTGTGCCAGTCCGCGCAAGGTCGTGTCCACGGCGTCCAGCATCCGGCCGACCGCCTGCTGCCGGCCGGGGGCGGCCAGCCGCTGGTAGAACGTGACCGTCTGCCGTGCCACGTCCGAGGCCGTGGACCCGCTCTTGCCGGCCTTTCCCCAGTGCGCCGCCAGATCGTTCGCGAGACGTTCGAACACGTCACGGGACGAGCATCGGAACCTCCGGGTTACTTGCAACGCGTACAGCCTGTTCTCGGTTTCGGTGATCATTGGGAGTTCTTTCCGCCGGGGAACGGAAAAATAACGCTGGAAGATCGATGATCTTGCCCGGCTCGTGCAGAGCATCGGGCCGTGGTAGAACCGGAGTCAAGCCGCAAGGCCGATGTCAGCCTGATCGTGCGGCGTTTTCCCTTTTCCGGTAGGGGCTTTTTCTTCCACACGTCCGAGCTGTAAACGCGTTTTCCGTTTCGTTCCGGATTCGGTGCGGGCGTAACGTCCCGTGGCGTTGTTCGTCCACAGTGGATAAGGAGCACCGATGAGCCAGGAGCTCGGTCAGCGGGCGGCGGTCGCCGAGTCCCCGCTCGACCAGGTTCGGCGGCACCTGGGAGCCATGCTGTTCCCCGGGCAGTTCGGCCCGGGCCTGGCGACGCCGGACCGGCCACGGGTGCCGCCTTCGCGCTGGGAGACCAAGTACCGGGCGATGGTGGCGAGCACGGACATCGCGTCCGCCGCTCTCTCGGCCGGGGTCGTCCACCTGACGGTGCGAGCGGAGCCGGGCTATCCCGTGGTGGGCATCGTCGCGGCGGTGGTCGCGGTCGCCAGCCTCGTTCTTTGTGGCGCCTGGGAAACGAGCACGCTCCGGCGGGGCGGCACCGGGTTCGGCCGCCTGGTTCACGCGTCCGGGATGACGGCGGTGCTCCTCGGGCTCGGCGGTCTCGCCGCCTCGGCCCTGGAGGTCCGGCCGTGGGTCTTCGTGTTCGTGCCCCTCGATCTCCTGGTGAGCCTGCTCGCGCGGCGCCCACTCCAAAGGTCCTTGCACCGCAAGCGAATCCGGGGCCGCTGCCTGCGTCCCGTGCTCGCGGTCGGCAGCGTCGAATCCATGCGGAAGCTGGTGGAGCGCACCCGGCGGCACGGGTACGCCGGCTGGGTGGTGGCGGGCGCCTGCCTGCCTTCCGGGACGCACCCGCCCGGGTCCTCTGTGGACGGAGTTCCGGTACTCGGCACGGTCGAGTCGGCTGCCTTGGTAGCGGCGAAGGGGCACTACCACGCGGTCGCGGTCAGCCGGGACACGGACTGGCGGCCGGAGACGCTCGAAGCGGTATGGCGTGATTTGCGCGCCATCGGGACCGAACTGCTCGTCGACCCAGGGCTGACCCACACCTGCGGGCCCGCCTTGCGCGTCGCCCCGGTCGACGCGCTTCCCTTGCTGCGCCTGGGGTTGCCGTCCACGGGGCGGACCGCGCAGAAGGTCAAGTCGGTGCTCGACCGGGCGGGCGCGGCTGCTCTCCTCCTACTCGCCGCGCCGCTCATGCTCGCGGTGGCGGCCGCGGTCCGTACCGACGGTGGGCCGGTCTTCTACCGGCAGACGAGGGTGGGGCGGCACGGGGAACTGTTCTCGATGGCCAAGTTTCGCTCGATGGTGCCCAACGCGGACGAGCTGAAGGCGTCCTTCGCCGCGAAGAACGACGGGAGCGGTCCGCTCTTCAAACTCCGGCGCGACCCACGCGTCACCCGCGTCGGCGGGGTGCTGCGCCGGCTTTCGCTCGACGAGTTGCCGCAGCTGTTCAACGTGCTGACCGGGAAGATGTCGCTCGTCGGGCCGCGGCCCCCGCTGCCGGAAGAGGTCGCGACCTACGCCGGGGACGCGGCACACCGGTTCGTCGTCAAACCGGGGATCACCGGGCTCTGGCAGGTCAGCGGCCGTAGTGACCTGTCGTGGCAGGAATCCGTCCAGCTGGACCTGCGGTATGTCGAGAGCTGGTCGCTCGGTCTCGACTTCCGGATCCTGTGGCAGACGGCCGGTGCGGTCCTGCGGCGTACGGGGGCGTACTGACCGTGCCCGAGAAGATCACCCGTTACCAGGACGCGGTCGCGCTCCTGGACCGCGCCCAGAAACCGAAGGCACAGGTGCCGGCGTACCTGCTGCTGGTCAATCGCCGGCTGGGCGGCCGGCTGGCCGCCGCCGCGTACTGCCGTGGCCGCACCCCGAACCAGCTGACCGCCGCCGGCGCCGCGCTGTCCTCCGGCGCGATCGCCGTGCTCGCGAGCGCACCGTGGCACTGCGCCGTCGGGTTCGCCGTGGCCACCCTGTTGCTCGCGGGATACGTGTGCGACTCGGCGGACGGGCAACTCGCGCGGCTGCGCGGCGGTGGCTCGCCCGAAGGCGAGTGGCTCGACCACGTCGTCGACGCGATCCGGACCTGTGCCCTGCATTCGGCGGTCCTCATCGGAATGTGGCGGCTCGATCCGCGCCCGCCCGCGTTCGTGCTCGTGGTTCCGTTGCTGTACACCACGGTATCGGTCGCGGTGGCGTTCGGCTCGATGCTCGGCGAGAAGCTGCTCGACCGGCCGCTGTCGCCGTCCCCGCCCTCGATGCTCCGTTCGTTCGCGCTGCTGCCGGTGGATTTCGGCGCGCTGGCGGCGAGTTTCGCCTTGCTCGGCACGCGCGGACCGTTCGTCACTGTCTACAGCGGACTCTGTGTGCTCAACCTCCTGTTCGCCGCGCGCCTGCTGGCGCGGTTCCGGCTGGCCCTCGCCCGACACCATAAGAACAACTGACCGGAGACAACTCATGCCCCGACGGATCGGTTACGCCCCAGGCGTATTCGACATGTTCCACATCGGCCATCTCAACCTGCTCCGCCGCGCCGCGTCCCATTGCGACCACCTGGTGGCAGGGGTGCTCTCCGACGAGATGGCGATGCAGGCCAAGGGCCGCGTCCCGGTGATCCCACTCGGGGAACGGATCGAGATCGTGCGGAACATGGTCTTCGTCGACGAGGTCTGGCCCGAGAACGTCACCAGCAAGGTGGCGACCTGGCGCGAGGTCAAGTTCGACCTGCTGTTCAAGGGCGACGACTGGCGGGGTACCACCAAGGGTGACCGGCTCGTGGCCGATATGGGCAAGGTCGGGGTCGAGGTCGTTTTCCTGCCCTACACGGCACATACCTCGAGCACGATGCTGCGGGGCGTGCTGGAGAGCCGGACCTTGTCGAAGAATGCCCTGAGCAACGGCACCAAAACCACGGTGAGCCCGTCGGAATGATGCTCGAGAACCCCGAAACCCCCGTGGCCAGCGTGACGGCCCGCGAGGTCGGCACGGTGCTCCGGCTGCGCTGGTTCACGATCGCGCTCGCCGTGCTGCTCGGTGCCGGCGTGGCCGCGGCGGCCAGTACCTACCGGACGCCAACGTATTCCGCGACCGCGGTCGTCACCTTGTCGTCCATTACGGACAATCCACTGTCGACCGGAACCCCGCGCACCGTGAACGGCGCCACCGAGGCCGAGGTCGCCCGGTCGACGGAGGTGGTGACCGAGGCGGCCGCCCGGCTCGGTCACCCCTCGGTGGGGGCCGAACTGGCGCGGCGGCTGACCACCACCGTGCCGGCCAACTCGCAGGCGCTGTCGGTCACCGTGACGGATTCGTCCGCACGCGGCGCGGCCGCGGCGGCGAACGCCGTGGCCGGGGCGTACCTCGACATCCGGACCGGGATCGCGCGACGGCAGGTCGACACGGCGCTGGCGCAGCTCGACGCGCAGATCGGTCAGCTCGCCGACCGGCAGCGCGTGGTGACCGGCACCACCGTGGACCCGAAGGTGTCCCGCGCCGACGCGGTCGCCGCCGCGGCCGAGGCGGAGGTGCTTTCGGGCACCCTGACCGATCTGCGCCGGCAGCGCAGCCAGGTGCTCGCGACCCCGGTCGTGGCCGGGAACCTGATCGGACCCGCCGGGGTGCCGGCCGCACCGGCCGGACCGTCGTTCGTGTTGCTGGTACTCGCCGGGGCCTTCGCCGGTCTGCTCGCCGGTCTCCTAGGGGCGTTGGTACGCAACCGATTCGATCACCGTCTGTACACAGTGGACCAAGTCCGCGCCGTGACCGGCGCACCCGTGCTCGTCGAGGTCGGCGGCGGGGCCGCGGCGGACACGGCCGGTTTCGACCGGCTCGCCGGAGTCGTCGCCGCACGGTTCCGGCCGCGACCGGTGGGCCCGGTCGTGGTCATCGGCCGGGGAAATACGGGATTCAGTGAGGTCAGCGCCCGTACCGCCGCGGCGCTGTCGCGGTACTACGCCCCGGCGGTGCTCGCCTGCCCGTCCCCGGTGGTCGCCGAGACCGTGGCCGCCATCGAAGCCGACGTCACCGGTCCGGAAGGGGTGCGTGTCCTCGGCTTCGGCGTGGCCGAGGATCCGCACGAGATCCAGGGCACCGTCGAAGACGCCGGTGCAGACCTGGTCGTCGCCGACGCGGTCCACCTCGGCCGCCGTGGTGCGGCGATGTCACTGACCGGCGCGGCGTCCGGGGTCGTCGTCTGTGTCTGGCTCGGCCGGACGACTTCCGGTGACCTGCGTGAGCAACTGGCCGATCTGCGGGCCACCGGGGCCGAGGTCATGGGTGTCGTCGCGGTGCGTGCTTCCCGTCCGCTCAAAGAGAAGGTGACAACTGTGTTCGGTGTTCCCTCGGCCGGCTCACGCTGGATGGCCCGTGAACTGTCCACCGTGGAAAGCAGAATCGGGAGCCCCTCACGGTTGCTGATGGTCTGCTCCAGCGGCGGGCATCTGGCCCAGCTCCACATGCTCCACGACTGGTGGTCGCGGTATGACACGCACTGGGTCACGTTCGACTGCCCGCAGGCCCGCGAGCTGCTGCAGGGTCGTTCGGCGTCCTGGGCATACCACCCGACGACCAGGAACATCCCCAACCTGATCCGCAATTTCCTGCTCGCGGTGCGAGTGCTGCGCGAGCAGAAGCCCGACGTGGTGGTCAGCACGGGAGCCGGGGTCGCGTGGCCGTTCATGGTGCTGGCGCGGCTTTTCGGGGCGAGGACCGCTTATCTGGAGGTGTATGACCGCATCAGCTCGAAAACGCTGACCGGGCGGTTGTGCCGGCCGTTCACGGACCTGTTCATGGTGCAGTGGCCCGAGCAGGAGCGGTTGTATCCGGGCAGCGTGGTCGTGGGCACGGTGTTCTGATGGCACCGCTCGTCTTCGCGTCGGTCGGCACCGACCATCATCCGTTCGACCGGCTCGTCGGCTGGCTGGACGACTGGGCGGCGCGGCATCGGGACATCACCGTTGTCGTCCAATATGGACATTCGCGGGCGCCCGCGGTTGCCACCGGCCATGCCATGCTCCCGCCGAGCCGGCTGCGCGAGTACATGGCGGACGCCGCGGCCGTCGTGGTGCACGGCGGCCCCGGGCTGATGCTGGATGCCTGGAGCAGTTCACGGCTGCCGATCGTCGTCGCCCGCGATCCGGCGATGGGCGAGCACGTCGACGGCCACCAGCTGGCTTTCGTCGACTACCTGCACCATCAGGGGCTCGTCGCGCCGGCCAGGACCGAGGACGAGCTGTCCGGGCACCTTTCGCGCGCGGTGGCCGACCCGGCCGCGTTCGCGTGCGAGCTGCGCGTGTCTTCGACGGCCGAAACGGCCAGAACCGTGGGGGAGAACATCGCTCGGCTGCGGCCGCGCCGGCGCGTCATCAGAAGAGGGGAACGATGAGTAGCAACCAGACACCAACCGTGTGGAAGTTCGGCGGGGCTTCGCTGGCCGACCAGGGGCAACTGCGCGCGGTCGCGAAGCGGATCGCCGACGCGTACCGCGGCGGCCGCCGGATGGTCGTGGTCCTCTCGGCCATGGGGAAATGGACCGACGAGCTGCTTTCCCTGGCACGCGGTGTGTCGAGCATTTCCCAGCCGCGTGAGCTGGACACCTTGCTGTCGGTGGGCGAGCCGGTTTCCTGTGCGCTGGTGGCCATGGCGGTGACGGAGCTCGGCGTGCCCGCCGTGTCGCTGACCGGGAGCCAGGCCGGGATGCACACCGACCGGCGGTACGGCGACGCGCGCCTGGGCGCCATCCGTCCACAAAGGATCATCACCGAACTCGCGGCGGGGAAGGTCGTCCTGGTCGCGGGTTTCCAGGGCACGGCCGCGAACGGTGACACGACCACCCTCGGCCGTGGTGGTTCGGACCTCTCGGCGGTGGCACTCGCCGCCGCGCTCGGGGCGCCGGAATGCGAGATCTTCACCGATGTACCCGCGGTGTTCACCGCCGATCCTCACGTCGTGCGCGGCAGCCGCCGGATCGGCACGCTCCGGCACGAGCAGATGCTCGAAATGGCCGACGCGGGAGCGCGCGTGCTGCAGTCGCGATCGGTGGAACTGGCGCTGTCCCAAGGGGTCGACATCCATGTCCGGTCGAGTTTCACCGACGAGGACGGGACCTGGGTCCGGCGCAGCCCGGAAAAGCACGGCGGTGCCGGCGACGCGGTGATCGCCGTCGCGCACCGCGACCGTGAGCCGCTCTATGCCCTGAGCGAGGCGGGAAACCCCGCGGCGACCCTCGCGCAGCACGGCCTGACGGTCGTGGGCATGGCGCCGGTGGGCAACGAGATCCGCTTCACCACCGCCCAGGACGTCACGCCGGGCGCGGTCGTTTCTGTGCTCGGCGAGAAGGTGACCGTTCGCAACGAGATGGGCAGCGTGTCCGTCGTTGGTGCCGCCGTCACCGACACTTCGCGGATGCTCAGCCGGATCCTCACCACCCTGGGCGCCGCGGGGGTCAAGATCGAGCTCGTCACGACACGGCCGTGGCGGGTGACGGTGCACGTGGAGACGAAGGTCGTCGCCGACGTGGCGCGCTTGCTGCATGAGGAACTCGTGCTCGCCCGCGCGGTGACGCAGGGCCTCGCCCCGCGCGTGCCGTCCGCACCGGTGGCCGCCGCGGTGAGGGGGAACCGGTGACCGCCGTCGGCGAACGCGGCGCACTCGCCCTGACTACTGCAAGTACCCTGCGGACCCGGCCCGGTGAGCGGCTCGCGGACGTCTGGGAGGAGCAGGCCGACCGCCTCCCCGATCACCCGGCGGTCGAGGCCGACGGCGAAGCGCTGACCTTCGACCAACTCGACCGGCGCGCGAACCGGCTCGCCCGTTTCCTGCTGGCACAAGGGTTACAGGCCGGTGACCGGATCGGCCTGGTGTTCGACCGGCCGGTCGAGTCCTATACCGCGATGCTCGCTGTGCTCAAGATCAACGCCGTCTACGTGCCGCTGGATCCCGCGTTCCCGCCGGACCGGCTGGCCTACATCCTCGGCGACGCGGACGCGCGCACGGTGCTATCGCTTTCCTCGGTCACCGGTCTGGACCACCTGCCCGTGCGGATTCTGCGGCTGGACAACGAAAGCGCGCGTATCGAGGAGCAGGACGACAGCCGTCTCACCGGTCACGAACGCCGGGAGACCGATCTCGCGTACATCATCTACACCTCGGGGTCGACCGGCCGCCCCAAGGGCGTCGCCATCGAACACGCGTCGATCTGCAACTTCGTCCGGGTGGCCGCCGAAACCTACGGGATCGAGCCCGGCGCCCGCGTGTACCAGGGCATGACACTGGCCTTCGACTTCTCCGTGGAGGAGATCTGGGTGCCGTGGCTGTCCGGCGCGACGGTGGTGCCCAAACCGCCGGGCGCGAACCTGCTGGGGCACGAGCTGCACCGTTTCCTCACCGAACGACGGATCACCGGGCTGTGCTGTGTGCCGACCCTGCTGGCGACCGTCGAGGAGGACCTGCCCGCGCTGGACTTCCTGCTGGTCTCGGGCGAGGCGTGCCCGCAGGATCTGGTGGCCCGCTGGCACCGCCCCGGACGCCGGTTCCTCAACGTCTACGGCCCGACCGAGGCCACCGTCACCGCGACCTGGACCACGCTGGCGCCCGGAAAACCCGTCACCATCGGCGTTCCGTTGCCCACCTACTCCGCCGTCATCCTCGATCCGGACGATCCAGGACGAGCCCTGCCGCCGGGCACCATCGGCGAGATCGGGCTCGCGGGTCCCGGCCTGGCCGCCGGGTATCTCGGTCGCGAAGACCTGACCGCAAAGGCCTTCGTACCGGATTTCCTGGACCTGCCCGCGAACCCGTCCGGGCGGATCTACCGGACCGGTGACCTCGGCCGGATCGGCGCCGAAGGCGAGATCGAATACCACGGCCGGGTCGATCTGCAGGTCAAGATCCGCGGCTACCGGATCGAGCTGACCGAGATCGAGTCGGTGCTGATGGAACTGCCGGGAGTCGGCGCCGCCGTCGTCGACACCTGGGAGCCGACGCCGGGCAACGTCGAGCTGGTCGGCTATTACACCGCCCGCTCGGGGGTTCCGGCCGTCCGTGCGGACGACCTGCTGGCCGTCCTGCGCGACCGGCTGCCCGCCTATATGGTGCCGGCCTACCTGGAACGGCTGCCGCGGATCCCGTTGACGCCACAGGACAAAGTGGACCGTCGCGCACTGCCCGTGCCGAGCCATCGCCGTGCCCCTGCGGACGATGCCTATGCCGCGCCCGAAAACGACGTGGAAGAGACGCTCGCGCGGGCGCTGGCTCGCACGCTGGGCTTGGCGCGGGTGTCGGCGGAGGCGCACTTCTTCGCTGACCTCGGCGCGAACTCCTTGCTGCTGGCCCGTTTCGCGGCCGCCCTGCGCAAGGACGGTGCCGTCGTCGCGCCCTCCATGCGTGAGATCTATGGCAGACCCACGATCCGGCAACTCGCCGCCGTGCTGCGCCCAGCGGAACCGTCGCTGGCGCCCGCGGGCACCATTGCTCGCACGCGCGGTGGCAGGTACGTGTGCTGCGGCGTGCTGCAACTTCTGACCTTTCTCGGGTATTCCTGGCTCGGCGCGTTCGCGACGTTCCACGTCTATCTGTGGATCTCCGCGGCGGGTACGACAAATGCGCTGCTCGCACGGGCCGCCGCGGCCGGCTCCGCGGCCGTGGTGACCATCGTGATGGTGCCGATCCTGCTGAAATGGATGCTCGTCGGCCGGTGGAAGCCAGGAGAGTTCCCGTTGTGGGGCCTGCGATATTACCGGTTCTGGCTGGTCAAGACGGCGATCACGATGAACCCGGTCGTGCTGCTCGCCGGTACTCCCGTGTACGTGTGGTACCTGCGGCTGCTGGGCGCGCGGATCGGTCGCGGCGCGACCGTGCTGTCGCGGATCATGCCGATCGTGACGGATCTCGTGTCCATTGGAGACGGTGCGCTGGTCCGCCGGGACGTGACCTTTCCGGGATACCGCGCTGAGCCGGGCAAGCTCCGGCTCGGTACCGTTTCGATCGGCGAAAAAGCCTTCGTCGGCGAGATGACCGTGCTGGACATCGAAACCGTCATCGGTGCGGGCGCCCAGCTCGGGCACTCCTCGTCGCTGACCGCCGGTCAGTCCATTCCGGACGGTGCGAGCTGGCACGGCACTCCCGCCCGGCCGGCCGAGGTGAACTACCGGCGGGTCGAGCCGTTGCCCACCGGACGTGCTCGCCGCACGCTTTTCTCGCTCGTGCTCGTGGGCGCGCCGCTGCTGGCTCTCGCGGTGGTGGTCGCGTTACTCGCGGCGTTCGCGGATACCACGATCTTCGTGCGGGCACTCGAAATCGTGCGTGGATCGGGCTCGTTCCAGCTGCTCGCGGCAGTGCTGTCGATGGGAGTCTTCCTCGCTGGAGCCCTGGCTCAGCTGATGGCCATGGTGATCGTCCCGCGAATCCTGCACCGGTTCGTCGTGCCGGGGAAGATCTATCCGCTGTACGGATTCCATCATCTCATCACGATGATCATCACGGCGATGACGAACTCCCCGTTCTTCATGCGACTGTTCGGCGACGCGTCCACAGTGGTCGGTTACCTGCGCAAGATCGGCTACCGGATGCCCGGTGTCGTGCAGACCGGCTCCAACTTCGGCACGGAACTCCGGCAGGACGCGCCACTACTGTCCACAGTGGGCAGAGGGACGATGGTCTCCGACAGCCTTTCGGTGGTGAACATGGACTACTCCGCGACCTCGTTCCGGATGTCGCCCGTCGAGATCGGCGCGTGGAACTTCCTCGGCAACGACATCGCCTACCCCGCTGGCGCCAGGGTCGGGGACAACGTGTTGCTGGGCACGAAGGTCATGGTGCCGATCGACGGGCCGGTCCGGGAAAACGTCGGCTTGCTCGGCTCGCCCTGTTTCGAGATCCCCCGCTCGGTCGCCCGGGACGCCGAGTTCGGCTACCTCGCGCGCAGGGCCGAACGGCGCCGGCGCTTGCGGCGCAAGAACCGGTACAACACGGTCAGCCTGCTGTTGTTCCTGCTGGTGCGCACCCTGCAGGTCGGTGTCAGCGTGCTGCTCGCGGAGTACGCGCTGCTCGGCCTGCCCGGCATGTGGGGCCTGTTCTGCTCCGCGGTCACGCTGACGCTGTTCACCCTGCTGTACCCGATCGCGATCGAACGGCTGGCGCTCGGCCGGAAACGCCTGACGCCGCAGTTCGTCTCGATCTACGACCCGTACTTCTGGTGGCACGAACGGTTGTGGAAGCTCAGCAGCCCGGCGCGGCTGAACGGGACGCCGTTCAAGGTGCTGTTCTGGCGGCTGCTGGGCGTCCGGATCGGACGGCGCGTGTTCGACGACGGCTGCGACATGCCCGAACGCACCCCGGTCACCATCGGCGACGACGCCGTACTGAACTTCGGCTGTACCATCCAGTGCCACTCGCTCGAGGACGGCAGTTTCAAGTCCGACTACACGACCATCGGGTCCGGCGCCGTGCTCGGCGTCAAGTCCTTTGTCCATTATGGAGTGACGATGGGCGACGGCTCGGCGCTCGAGGCCGACGCGTTCCTGATGAAAGGCGAGCAGGTCGCGCCGTTCACCCGGTGGGCGGGCAACCCGGCCGCGGAAATCCCGTCCGGCGAACCTCCCCGGCAGCGCCGCCCGTCCGACCATCCGACCCCCGCACAGAAGAGGACGCCATGACCGAGACGACCACCCCCGCCCACGCCGCGCTCGGCCCCTGGCCGCGAGTGCTGACCTCGTTGCCGGGTCCGCGGTCGGCGGAGCTGCTGACCCGGCAGCAACGGCGCGAGTCCAACGCCCGGGTCTACCCGAGGCATTTCCCGATCGCCGTCGCCGAGGCGTTCGGCAGCTATCTCCGCGATCTCGACGGCAACGTGTTTCTCGATTTCCTTTCCGGCGCGGGGGTTCTCTCGCTCGGGCACAACCATCCCGAGCTGGTGGCCGCGGCGGCGAGGCAGCTGGGGCTGTTCACCCACGGGCTCGATCTGGCGAGCCCGGCGAAGGACGCGTTCACCACCGCGCAGCTGTCGATGCTGCCGGACCGGATGCGGGACCGGATGAAGATCCAGTTCTGCGGGCCGGCGGGGGCCAACGCGGTCGACGCCGCGATCAAACTGTGCAAGACCGCGACCGGGCGCGGCGGGATCGTCTCGTTCCAGGGCGGGTTCCACGGCAGCAGCCACGCCGCGATGGCGCTCACCGGGAACGTGGCGCAGAAACGGCCGATCGCGGACGGGATGCCCGGCGTCAGCTTCTTCCCGTTCTCCTCGTGTGGTTCGTGCCCGCTAGGCCTGCGGCCGGACTCGTGCGAGACGAACTGCGTCACGTTCCTCGAACGCACGCTGCGGGACCCCAACGGCGGGATTCCGCTGCCCGCGGCCGTGATCATGGAGATGGTGCAGGGCGAAGGGGGAGTGGTGCCCGCGCGCCGGGAGTTCGTGCGGCGCGTGCGCGAACTCACCCGCGAGCTGAACGTCCCGTTGATCGTCGACGAGGTGCAGACCGGATGCGGCCGCACCGGCACGTGGTACGCGTTCGAGCAGTACGACATCGAGCCCGATGTGATCGTGGCGTCGAAAGCGCTTTCCGGGATAGGGCTGCCGGTCGCGATCGTGCTGTACGCGCCGGAGCTGGACCGCTGGCGGCCCGGTGCGCACACGGGCACCTTCCGCGGCAACCAGCTCGCGTTCGCCACGGGTGCCCGCGCCGTGGAGATCATCCGGCGCGACGACGTGCTGGGCAACGTACGCGCTCGCGGCGCGCAGATCTCGGCCGGCTTGGCGGATCTGGCTTCGCGCCGCGGGATCTCGGAGGTGCGGGGGGTCGGCCTGATGTGGGGTGTCGAGCTCGCCGAACCGGACGACGGCCGGACGGTCGGCGAGCTGGCGCAGGACGTGCAGCACAACGCGTTGCGCGCCGGGCTGATCGTCGAGCTCGGTGGTCGCGACGATCGCGTGGTCCGCCTCCTGCCACCGCTCAACGTCACCGCCGCCGAGGTCGACGCGGCCCTCACCCTGCTGCGCCTGGCCATCGACCAAGCCCTCCCCGGCACTTGACCGCGAGTCGTACCTTCAAGACGGCGAGTTCGACGCCCAAGACGGCGAGTCCTACGTTCCAGACGGCGAGTTCTACGTAATTGGCCGGTACCGTCCGTGCCGGAAACCTTGAGTGTCGAACTCTCGGTCGTGGATGTAGATCTCGCTGTCGTGGGTGTCGGACTCGCCCGGTCAGGTGAGCAGGCCGGTTTCCCGGGCGCGGGAAAGCGCTTCCGCGCGGTTGTGCACCCCCAGCTTCGCGTAGATCGTGACCGTCTGTTTCTTGATCGTGTTCACCGACACCGACAGCTGCCTGGCCGTTTCGGCGAGCGTGGCGTGGCGGGCGATCGCGGCGAGCACCTCGCGCTCGCGGTTGCTCAGCACCACGAGATTCCCGGTGACCCGGTAGACGTCGCCGCCGCGGGTGACCGCGCGGATCGTCTCCTCGCGCACCGGATTCCCCGTTTCCTCCGACAGGTGCGTGAGCACGTCGCCCGGCAGCGTCGCCAGCAGCCGTTCCAGCCTGTTCCGGTTGATCAGCCGCGCGGCGGTGAGGAAGTCCTGCGCCGCCTTGTCATCGGCACCCGTGGCCAGCGCGCTCGCCGCCTGCACCAGCAACAGTTCCGCGTGGTCCCGCACGGTCAGGCCCGGATCCCAGCGTGCCGTCGCCGCCACCTCGTGCGCTGTCTCGGGCTCGTCCGCGAGGTAGTAGAGCCGGGCCCGCAGGATCCGCAGCCGCGTGTCGGTGAGATCGAGGTCGTTGTCCTCCAGACACGCCATCGCCCGGTTCAACTGGCCCAGCGCGAGCAGGAGATCGATCCGGCACTGCGCCATCAGCTGCCGGGGCAGGCCCGGGTGGCCGAGCAGCTCGGGATGCTCGTGTTCGGCCCGGTTCAGCAGTTCCAAACCGGTTTCCGGCCGCTTACGCAACATCGCCAGCCGGATGCGGGTGAACACGACCATCGGCCACAGTTCGGTCGACTCCCACAGCGGGCGGGCCTCGCGCATGATCTCCGCGGTCAGGTCGAGCTCCAGCCGGTCCGTCGCGCGCAGCGCCGCCGTGATCTTGGCGGCACCGGAGGCCAGCTGGGCGGGCTGCCCCGAGCTCGCCTGGATGTTCCGGACGGCCGTGAGCCAGATGTCGCTGTCCTGCGCGTTGCCGAGATAGGCGTTGAGCAGCGCGAGCCGGGTGGCCGCGTCGACCTTGAGCCGGTGGCCCTGGTTGGTCTCGACGAGATCGTAGGCCTGCCGGGCGAGTGCGAGCGCCTCGTCGATCCGGCCGGCCATGTCCGCGGACAGCGAGCACTGGAGCCGGAGAGAGACGAGGTGGTGCGGGTGCGGCGTGCCGATGGCGTCGGCCTGGTCCGAGATCCGGCGCAGCAGACCTCGCAACATGTCGAGGCTTTCGGTGAACTCCCCGTCGAGGCGCCGCCCGATCGCCGCGGCCGCTTGCAGCGACATGACCTCGGCAGGGGACATCCGGTCGTGGTTGCGGCCGAGCTCGGCCTGCCCGGCCTGGGCGTAGGCCCGCAGGAAACCCGCGTGCTTCGGGCCGGCCGGGGCGGCGTCCCAGCGGCGCGCGACGACTTCGGCGAGCGACAGCGCGGGGTAGCGTGCCTTGACGTTCTCCGGAACAGCGGAATAGCAGTACTCGACCTCGGCGGGCAGCTCGTCGGCGAGGCTCGTGCCGCGGCGCAGCCACACCCGGTTCAGCGTGGCCCAGTCCTCGCCGAGGCGCGCGTAGCGCATGGCCTGCGGCAGCTCGTCGGGGTCTCCACCGGTGACGGCGTCGCGGGCCAGCTCCTGATACACGGTTCGCCGCAGCTCCGGATACCGTTCCTTGCCGTGGTCGGACAGCAGCGCGCGGGCCGGTTCGAACACAGTCCAGTGGAACTCCGACCCCGGCTTCGCCTTGGTCGCGAGCCCGGCGTCCTCCAGCACCCGCAACGCCCGGCCCGGGTCGCCGGGTGAGCGCAGCGCAGCCAGGATCAGCCGGCAGCTCCGCCAGGTCAGCACGTCCGGCAGGGCCAGCGCGGTGAGCACGGTTTCGCCCAGGTGCCGGCGGGCCTGCGGCAGGATGGCCGTGCGCAGATAGCAGGCGACCGCCGCCTGGCTGCCTTCCGCGTCGAGGCATTTGCGCAGCAGGCCCAGCCAGCCGTTGGCGGTCTTGCCGAGCGCGAGCGCGGTCTCCCGGTTGACCTCGTGCCCCCAAGCCGTTGTGTAGGCGGGGATCTCGGCCGGGGAGATGCGCAGCTCGGTGGCGCCGATGTAATGCGCGGCCGCGGGCCACCGGGCGATCGGTTCGACCAGCGCGTCCGCCCGCCAGGTCGAGAGGGCGACGTGCAGTTCCGGGTACGTTCGCACGGCTTCGACGAGCTCACCGACCACTTCGGACGAGAGCTGCTCGGCGTCGTCGATCGCCAGGGTGATCAGGTCCGGCCGCGCGTGCACGGAATGCCCCTCGCGCGCGGCCGGGATCTCGGCCTCCAGTGCGGACCACGCCGGCACTCCCTTCCGCCGCAACGCTTCGAGGAACGACCGGACCGCGGTCTCGTCGGCGGATCCCCGCGCCCACAACACGATCCGGCCCGCGTCGCGGAGCCGGTGCGCCCATTGCCGCAGCAACGTCGTCTTGCCGAACCCCGGCGGGGCGTTGATCACCACGAGCGGGCGCGACGAGTCGAGCCTGCGTAGCAGGGTCAGTCGCCGTACGGTGTTCGTTCGCGGGCCGACATCGAATCGCAACAGCCGCAACCAGGCTTGGTCGTCGGCGTGTGGTCTGCTCTTGGTCTGGCCAGTGAACATGTTTGCCCTTAGCTGAGGGGAAAGCGACGGTCGTCCGCGATCGCGGGCCGATGGCTGCACCGGCCGCCTCGGCGAGGGGTCACCGTATCGATCCACCGCGCCGTCGAGCCGTGCGGAACATGCGGTTTCATCATCGTCTTGGTCCGGCGGATGGTCCGCGCCGCACAATGGCCCACCGAATGGTCCGCAGGCCGGTACTGGTCCGCGCGATGGTCCGCCATTATTCGGTGTGTCGCCGCGGGCACCATTTTTCGCGCATGACGCGGAGCGTGACGAACCGCTGGTCGAAGGTGAAATCTCGCGCGATTCGGCGCGTGTGTCGTCATTAATTGAAAGCGCTTTCTCGTGCTGCCGGGCCAGGATCCCCCACCTCGTGGGCCTGAAGCATCTTCACGTCCGGATGCTACTCACAGTTTGAGCTGCTTCCTGTTTGGGTGATATATGCCCGTTTGGTGACACGTAATGGGTGACCTTTCTCAGGGGTCGAGCCGCGTTGGTCTCACTCAATAGTGGCATCGCCTGCTCCGATCGAGGGCCGGTCGATCACGCCACGCGGAATGGGCGTTCGTCGTTATGCTGCGCGTCATTCGGTACTTACCGAGCACGGGTGGCCGGTCTGTGTCGCCGCCATTCCCGATGAACGGAACTCGCGGAAGCGCGTGTCGCTCGCCCCGAAAATGGCGTGCGGCCGTATCGGCCCCCGCCGCGTGCTCTGCTGCCGAAGACGACGAGGCGAAATCCCTGGTGAAGCGAAGAACTACGACGCTCGCGCGAAGCGAGCTCCGGGTCGAGGTTGAGAGTGGGAGAATGGTGGCGTTTGCCGACTTCTACCGGCAGTACTACCCGCAGGTGCGCGGGCTGGCGGCCGGGCTGGCGCGGGATCCGGAAGCGGCCGAGGACCTCGTGTCCGAGGTTTTCGTGCGCATCCTGGAGAAGGTGCGAGCGCGGGAGTGGTCCGCCGGCAAGGATGTGCGGACCCAGATCCAGCGCATGACGCACAACACGTACTACCAGAACCACCGGCGCGACGGGCGGGTTCAGCTGGTTCCCGACCTCCCGGACGGCGAGAGCGTGCTGGAAGGGATCGGCGCGGTGCTGGAGCGCGAGGACAGGCTGGACTGTGTGGAGCGCGCGTTCTTGACGCTCTCCCAGCGGTACCGCACGGCACTGTGGCTGAAGTACGTGGCGGGCTGGAGCAACGAGGAAGTGGGGAACCAGTTGAGCGTGGCCACCGGCACCGCGGCGGTGGTGGCGTTCCGGGCGCGTGAGCGGTTCCAGCAGGAGTACCGGAGGCTGCTCGCCGTCACGCCGGATCTCGTCGCTAGCGGGCGGAACTGAGCTATTACAGCGAACGGGAAATCAGCCACCATCAGTTGATCATGGTCGGCCGGCTTGACTCCGGATCCCCGGCGGCCCAATGATTTCCGTGACCGGCGGGTATCTCCCGGGCCGCGATCACTTCCGAACCCGCCGCGCGAAGCGGTGTTCATGAGGGCGCATTTCCCGAGTGCGCACTCTCCCGGTGGGGGGAGCGCGAGCCGGGCCCCGAAGCCCCGACGGGCCCGGCTCGCGTTCCTCACCGCCACCACAGGACAGGAGAAGCATGCCCCGGCTCTTCAGGTTGTCGCTCCTCGTCATGGTCGTGGTGGTGGGCGTCGCGGGCATCGTCGTCGCGTTGGTGCTGCCCGGCTCGGACGAGGAATTCGGCGGGCGAAGGCTGGTCTGGTCCGACGAGTTCTCGGAGAGCGCATTGGACAGAGCAAAGTGGACAGTCGTGGATCGTTCGACGCTCGGCGACGGGAATGACGAACTGGCCTGCCTGATGGACCGCCCGCAGAACCTGAACGTGAGTGGCGGGCAGCTGCATCTCGTGGCCAGGAAGGAGCCGGTGCCAGTCCGATGTGGACAGGACGACAGCAGGTTTCCCGGTGGCCGGGAGTACACCTCCGCGTACCTGACCACGAAGGGACTGGCGAACTTCACCCACGGTGCGTTCGTGATGCGCGCCCGGCTGCCCACCGCGCCGGGTGTGTCCAAGGGTTTGTGGCCGGCGTTCTGGCTCCGCGCGGCGGGAGGCGGCCCGGGGGAACTGGACGTGTTCGAGGGGATCGGCAGCGGGCCGGACGAGGGCGAGTGGAACAAGGTGCACCAGACGGTCCACTTCGATTACGTGCCGACGTATCCGAAACAGACGACCGCGGCCGTGACCCCACGCGGAATCCCGTCCGACGGGATGCACACGTACGCGTTCGTCTGGGAACCGGACGAGATCCGGTGGTACATCGACGGAACGCTGACCTACGAAAGGTCCGCGAAGGCCGTGCCCTGGCTCGGGAAGATCCTGAACCAGCCCTACCAGCTGCGGATCAACCTGGCCGTCGGCGGGAAGTGGCCCGGCGATCCCGGCCCGGCCACCGCGTTTCCCGCCGGCTACGACATCGACTTCGTGCGCGTCTACCAGTAACGGCGCGGACGACGGGAAGAAAGGAACAGATCAATGGTTCAACGCTGGACATCCCGATTGCTGATCGGCACGGTGCTCGTGTCCGGGGCGATCGCGGCCGGCGCGGGCAGTGCCGGCGCGGCACCGATCGTCGAGATCACCACGCCGGTGCTCGGCATCTCGGTCCTGCCGCCGCAACCGCCGGACGACACCCCGCCGGCGCCTGACGTGCCGCCGGTCGATCCGGACGGGCCCGGTGCGGGTGACGTCGTGCCCCAGCTGAACGTGGGGGAGGAGTTCGCCTGGCCGAACGGCCTGACGATGTCCGTCACCGCGATCCGGGGCGAGCTGCCGCTCGAACCGCACGATCAGGTCGGCTTCACCCGCGAGGTGTCGGTCGACCTACGGCTGACCAACACCGGGGACACCGAGCTGCGGGGCGGCCCGTACGCGCTGACCCTGACCAGTGATCTCGGCGAGACCACGCCCACCGGTCCGGCCTCGGGCATGATCACGGTGCCACCGCACCAGAGTGTCGAGTGGTCGCAGCACTTCCTGCTCACCGCGGATGCGCTGAGCGACCTGGACGTGCAGGTCATCGACCAGTCCATTCCGGACGGTCCCACCGCCGTCTTCCGCGGCACGGCGTGATCCCTTCCCGGTTCCCACCCCACCCCGCCGATGATTGGAATCGAATGTCGAGCGTCACCACGGACCGGCCCTCGGTCAGCGTCATCATCCCGACCCGCGATCGTCCGCACCTACTGCAGCGGGCCGTGGATTCGGTGCTGCGTCAGGACTATCAGGGCAGCGTCGAGTGTCTCGTGGTGTTCGACCAGACCCGGATCCAGCACATCGAATGGCCGGTGCGCACGCCGAACCGCTGGGTGCGGGCCGTGCGGAACACCCGGACGCCGGGGCTCGCGGGTGCGCGGAACACCGGCTATCTCGCGGCGAGCGGTGAGCTCCTGGGCAACTGCGACGATGACGACGAGTGGTTTCCGCACAAGATCTCGGCCCAGGTCAGGCTGCTCACCGAGAATGCCACGGCGAGTGTCGTGTCCTCCGGTGTCCTGATCAGCTACGGTGATCGCGACATCCCGCGCCCGGCCCCCGGCGCGCCGCTCGATTTCGCCGACTTCATCCGGCACCGCCATCCCGAGATCCACCCGTCGACCTTCCTCACCCGGCGCACCGTGCTCGAGGACGGCATCGGCCTGGTCGACGAGGAGATCCCGGCGAGCTACGCCGAGGACTACGAATGGTTGCTGCGCGCTGCGCGGGTCGGCCCGGTGCATGCCGTGCCGGCGCCACTCGTCCGCGTGCACTGGCACGCGGAGTCGTACTTCAGCACCAAATGGCAGAAGATCCACGACGCGCTCACCTGGCTGCTCGACGCCGTCCCGGAGTTCGACCGGGATCCCTTGGGCAAGGGGCGGATCGAAGGGCAGATAGCGTTTTCCGCGGCGGCACTGGGAAAGCGCCAGGACGCGCTGGCCTGGCTGGCCAAGGCGTTGCGGCACAACCCCGGTGGCCGTCAGGCCTGGGCGTCGCTGTTGCTGCTGACCGGGCTGGCCACGCCGGAGCGCGTGCTGGCGCTCGGACACCGGTTCGGCAGGGGAATCTGACCGCGTATGCAGTCCACAATGGACATCGACCTACGGGCGCCGGTGCTCCCGCTCTGGCCGGTATGCCTCCCGCTCGCCGGCTATCCGCTGTTCTGGGCCACTGGATTCGGCTACCTGGCGTTCGCCCTGTGCGCGGTCCCGATGTGCGTGCTGCTGGCGGTCCGGGGCGACGTCCGGATGCCGGCGGGTTTCGCGCTGTGGCTGCTGTTCGTGGCCTGGGTGGTGTTGTCGGCCATCGAACTCGACAGTGGGTTGCGGCTCGTCGGCTTCGTGTTCCGGCTCAGCGGCTATCTCGCCGCGGCGGTGATCTTCCTTTATGTCTACAACCTGCCCAGGTCCGAAATGGACCACGTGCTCGCCGCGCTGTGTGCGTTCTTCGCGGTGGCCGTCTGCGGCGGCTGGCTCGGCCTCCTTTTCCCCGACGGCAAGCTGAACACCCCGTTGTCCGCCCTGATGCCGTCGACGCTGACGTCGAACTCCTATGTGGACGCGCTTGTCCGGCCCGCCTTCGCGGAGGTGCACCAGCCTTGGGGCGCGCCGGCCCCGTTCCGGCGCCCGAGCGCTCCCTTCACCTACACCAACGGCTGGGGCTGTTCGGTGGCGCTGCTCGTCCCGTGCGTGCTGGCCTACGCCGCCACCCACCGGGGCCGGGCCCGCGCGATCGCGCTCGTCCTGCTCGCGGCGGCGGTCCCGCCCGCCGTCGCGACGCTCAACCGCGGCATGTTCATCGGCCTGGGAGTGGGGCTCGGCTACGCGGCTCTCCGCCTGGCGATGCGGGCACGCTGGCGCACCCTCGCCCGTCTCGTCGCGGTCGCCGGGGTCGCCGTGGCGTTCGTGCTCGCCTCCGGTACCGCCGCTCGCCTCACCGAACGTGTGACCTACAGCGAGACCAACGAGAACAGGTCCGCCCTGTACCAGGAAGCGTTCCGGGGCGCGGTGACCTCGCCGGTGTTCGGGCACGGTGCGCCGCGTCCGTCGGCCGTGCTGGACATCTCGGTCGGCACCCAAGGCCAGATCTGGAACGTGTTGTTCTGCTACGGCTTTCCTGGGCTGGTGTTCTTCGCGAGCTGGTTCGTCTGGGTCGCGTGGGTGAGCCGGCGCTGGCGGCACCTGAGCGACCTGTGGCTGCACACCTGTCTCGTCGTCGGCGCGGTCTCGATCTGGTACTACGGCTACGACGGCCCGCAGTTGCAGGTGGTGCTGACGGTCGCGGCCATCGTGCTGGCCCGGGTGCGGCCGCGGTGACGATCACGGCTCCGGCGACGGCGGTCGCGCGCGACGGGCTCGTCGCGCTGGCAGGTGCCGGCACCGCCGCGATTTCCGGGCTGGTGCTGAACGTCATCGTCGGGCGTGGTCTCGGCGCGGCGGCCGCCGGCTCGTTCTTCGTCGTCGTCGCGATCCTCACCGTCGCCGCCACGATCGGCAAGCTCGGTGCCGACACCGGATTGGTCTGGTCCATGTCGCGGCTGCTCGCCCGCTCTCGCGAGGCCGACATCCGCAGGACCATCCTGATCGCGATCGGGCCCGTCGTGCTGGCGGGAATGAGCCTGGGCGCGGTGCTCTTCGTCGCCGCCCCGCACCTCGGCCCGGCCGTCAACCCGCATCTGCTGCGGATCGGTGCGGTGTTCCTCGTGGCGGCCGGACCGGTGTTCGCGCTCGCGGCGGCACTGCGGGGCCTGCGCGGGATCGGCTCGTACACGGTGGTGCAGAACATCGTGCTGCCCGGGCTGCGGGTGCCGCTGGTGTGGTTCGCGGCGGCAGCCGGGCTCGGTCTCGCCGGCGCGGTCACGATGTGGAACCTGCCCATCGTCGCCGGCCTGCTCCTCGCGATACCGCTGCTGATCCGGAAACTCCGGCGCCTGCCGCGCACCGGCGGTACGCGCGCGCGGGAACTGGTCCGCGAGTTCTGGGGTTACAGCCTGCCGCGCGGCGCCTCCGCCGCCCTCGAGGTCACGCTGACCTGGGCCGACGTCCTGATCGTCGCCGCGCTCACCTCGCCGGCGCAGGCCGGGATCTACGCCACGGCGAGCCGGTTCGTCACCACCGGCACGATGGCCGAAGGCGCGCTGCGGGTCGCGATCGCCCCGAGGATCAGCCGGCTGCTCGCGACCGGCGACCGCGCCGGCACGGCCGAGCTGTGCGGCGTCAGTACACAGTGGACAGTGTTGCTGTCGTGGCCGCTGTATCTCGGTCTCGCCGTGTCCTCGCCGATCGTGCTCGGCATCTTCGGCCGCGAGTTCACCCAGGGCGCGGTCGCGCTGTCCATCCTGTCGGTCGCGATGCTCGCCGTGATGGCCGCCGGCAACAACCAGACGGTGCTGCTGATGAGCGGCCGGACCGGCTGGCAGCTGGGGAACAAGGCGGCGGCGCTCGCGCTCAACCTCGCCCTGAACGCGGTGCTGACCCCGGGCCTGGGCATCACCGGCGCGGCGATGGCGTGGGCCGGGTCGGTCTTACTGGACGCCGGTCTCGCGCTCGCCGAGGTGCGATACGGGCTGCGGATCGCGGTTCCTCTCGGCCGGGTGCTGCCCGCCATGCTCATCGCGGTCGTGAGCGTCCTGCCCACCGCGGTCGTGGTGTTGGGCCGTTCGGGTGTATCGATTTCCGCCTTTTGCGCAACGGTGCTGGTGGACGCCGCGTTGTTGTTGCTGATGGTGTATCCCCGCTGGAAACGTTCCCGCCGGGGGAGATAACCCGGACGGGGGAGAAAGTCGCGGAGTGTCGTCATGTCCCTGGGCGGGAGCCGGTCCAACCCTCGAATTGCAGAGTGCATTGCAGTCGTGACGGAGGGAGACCGCGGTGGTTCAGGCCGGGACGCCAGGCTCGGGCGCTGGTCTGCGCGAGGAGGTCCGGCGGATCGGTGAGGACCGCGACTGGACGGCGCTCGAAGCGTGGTGCGATCAGTTCTGGCCGGTACTGGACACTCCCGCCGTCAAGGAGGTCCTGGTCGTGCTCCGATCGGTACCGGAGCGCGAGCTGCTCGCCCGGCCACGGCTGATGATGTTCGTGGCCGTGGCGTACTACGCCGCGTTCTCCTCGGACGATGTCGAGCTCCGGCCGTTCGTCGAGCAGTACCTGGACTCGGCCACCCGGGTCGCGTCCACAATGGACGTGGCGCGGGAGGATTCGGCGACCACGCTCGTCGTCAGCGGTTCCGCGGCCCTGGTGTCCCTGCGCTACCGCGGGCAGTTCGCCGAATCGGTGGCGTTCGGCGAGCGGCTGGAGGCACGCCTGGCCCGGCTGCGATCGGGTCCGCGCGGCGGCTGGCTGCCGTTGCAGCAGGGGATCACGCACTCGCTGACCGGCGATTTCGAGCGGGCCGCCGGCGAGTATCGCCAGGCACATCAGCAGGCGAGCCTGCTGCAGGTGCCCGCCGCGGCGACGCTGCGAGCCGCGGCGGCGGCCAACCTGGCCATGATCTCCGCGCACACCGGAAACGGCGCGACCGCTCGCGAGTGGCTCGGCGAACTGCGGTCGATCCCGTTGCCGGCGGGCTGGATCTCCCATCTGGTCGGGATGGCCGGGGCCGTCGCGGAGGGCTGGGAAGCGCTCGACCGCTACGACTCCATGACGCTCGAGGAGATCCTGGAGATCACGGGCGACGGTACCGCGCCGGTCGAGATCTGGCCGTTCATCAACCCGCTCGCCTCCGCGCACGGGCTGTTGTGGGGTGATCCCGCCGCGTCGCTCGCGCACCTGGACACGGTCCGGTTCGACCACGCGCGCCTGCTCACCGCGCAGGGAACCGCGCGCTGGGTGCTGCGACGGGCCCGGCTGGACCTGCTAATCGCGACCGGCCGGGCGAACCGTGCGCTCCGGTATCTCGGCGAAACGGGACAGCGGGTGCGCTGGCTCGCGGTGCCGGCGGCCCGGTTGCGGCTGTTGAGCGGAAAATACGCGGCCGCACGGACGCTGGCCGCCGACGGCGACTCGGCCGCGCCGCGCGACCGGCTGCAGTTGCTGCTCATCGGGGCAGTCGCCGCCGCGCGCCTCGGTCTGCGGGTGGAAGCCGTTGCGCGCGCACGGGAAGCGATGCGCGAGCGTTCTTCGGACGAGGTGCTGTCGCTCGCCCTGCTGAGCGAGGAACATCGCGACGAGATCTTCCGCCTGACCGACGTCCCGCTGACCGACATGGCGGCGGAAAGGCTGGCCGGCGTGCGCCCGGTGTTCCCCGAACGCGTCGAACTCGTCGAGCTGACCAATCGCGAGCAGGCCGTGCTCGGCAAGCTCGACGGCGACGGAACCGTCGCGGACATCGCGCGTGAACTCGTCGTGTCCGCCAGCACCGTGCGGACCCAAGTGCAGAGCCTGTACCGGAAACTCGGCGTGTCGACCCGGCAGGAAGCGGTGCTGCGCGCCTACGAACTCGGTCTGCTCTGACACTCGAACAGGCTGTAAATCATTGCTGCGAAGCCATTTCCGGACGGGCCCGGGATAGCCTGACCTCGATAGGCGCCGCGAGCATCCTTCAGGCCCGGCGGCCTTTCCCTTTCCAGCCGGGGAAATCCGGCTGTGGCTGAAATGCACGATGCCGTTCGCAGCTGAGGAGTTCCGGTATTCATGAGTACGATCGCCGTGCCGGCATGTGAGGAGCCGGCGGTTGACGCGCCGACGATCCTGCGGGTCGCCCATTTCGGTCCGCCCGATCTGCTCGCCCGCGGCGCGGAGGCCGTGGTGCGGGGGGACCGCTGGCTGCACTGGCTGGGGCAGGAGCAGGACCCGAAGTCGTGTCACCTCCTGGTCTCACGCACGGCGGTGGATGTCCTGATCGTGCGGCACGGCATGGATCCGGACGGGCGCGTGCTCGCCTCCCTGCGTGATTTCGTTTCCCCCTTCTCGACCGTCGTCCTCGGCGAACGGGACGCGATTTCCCCGGAGAACCTGCGGAGGGCGATTCACCTGTCCCGCGGGCAGGCGGTCCCCGCCGGTGTGGAAGCGCCGGGCCGCACCGCGCGGACGCTGGTCACGGCCGCGGAGCTGGAGGTGCTTTCGCTGGTGTCCGAAGGATTCCGGACCGAGGCGATCGCGGAACTCCTGCGCATCTCGCCCAACACCGTCAAGAAACGCGCCCAGCGGTTGTTCATGAAACTGCGGGTCCGCGACCGGGCACACGCAGTCGCGAAGGCCTACGAGTACGGGCTCCTCCCGCACGGGCCCGGCCGGTGAAACGACATCCGAGACGACGAGCAATGAGGAGATGTGTTCCGATGAGACGCACAGCGGCACTCCTGGCGGTTGCCCTGACGAGCCTGGGACTTGTCCTGGCACCACCGGCGCAGGCGGCCACCCCGGTCCGGGACGGTTCGACGTCGGGCAGGGCGGCGGCGTCCTGCTGGGAGGTCAAGCAGAACAATCCGTCCGGTAAGGACGGTGTCTACTGGCTGCAGACACCGAAACTCGTGGCACCGCAACAGTTCTACTGCGACCAGACCACGGACGGCGGCGGCTGGGTGCTCGTCGGGCGTGGCCGGGAAGGCTGGAACTGGTATCACAACGGCCAGGGCACGGCCAAGCAGGTGCGCGAGAATCCCACCGGTCCGGCCGCGTTCAAGCCCGCCACACTGCCCGGTGAGACGATCGACGGGCTGCTCGACGGCGGGCGCACGGACGCGCTGCCGGACGGGATCCGCCTGCGCCGCGCCGCGAACCCCGCCGGCACCGGCTGGCAGGAGATCCGGCTGCACGTGGCGAGTGGTCCGGAATGGAGCTGGGCGTTCGACGGTGGGCTCCGCCTGGCCAGCGTCACCCATACCGACGGGAAGACGTATCCGGGCGGGTACAGCCATGACTGGACCGCCAACGGCGACAACGGCGGCTACCGGATCTTCACCTGGCCCTGGCCCAGCCACAACCGCCAGATGGGCTTCTCCTACGGCCAGGCCGTGACCGGCGGCTCGCAGGCCCCGGCGAACTACTGGTGGCAGTACAGCACCGAGCAGCACGCGATCCCGTTCAGTCAGGTGTTCATCCGGCCCAAGCTCACGAGCGCGGCGTTCCCGCCAATCGCCGACTCCGGCGCAGCGGCGTCCAGCGTCCGGCCGTTGATGCAGGCCAAGTCCACGCCGCTGCCGTGGGGTGTCACCGGGCTGGCGGGGCCCATCGCGGCGAACAACCCCAATGACGAACGCAACATGGAGGTGGAGGACTTCGCCTTCATCGGGAACACCGCCTATGTCGGCGGCAAGTTCCAGTACGTCCAAAAAGGACAGAATCCGGCTCCGGGGGAGAAGGTCGAACAGTCCTATCTGGCCGCGTTCGATCTCAACAGCGGGGAATGGCGCCCGGACTTCCGGCCGAAGCTCAACGGGATGGTGTACTCACTGTCGAAGAGCCCGGACGGGAAGCTGCTCGTCGGCGGCCAGTTCACCAGCGTCAACGGGCAGCCGAACACCCAGTCACTGGCCGAACTCGACCCCGGCACCGGCGCGGTCGATCCGGGCTGGACCGCACATGTCAGCTACGGCACGGGTGTCTCCAATGTGCGGGCCATGGACCGGCAGGGTGACTGGCTCTACATCGCGGGACAGTTCAACCGGCTCTCCGGTGGTTCGGTCACCACGCCGCTCGTGCTCAGCGGCGCCGGCCGGGTCAACCTGAAGACCGGCGCCCCGGATCCGGCGTGGAAACCGCACTTCAACGGACCCGTCTACGACATGGACGCCAGTGACCACGGCGACCGGGTCTACTACGCCGGCCGGTTCACGGCCGTCAACGGCACCGCGGTGACCGACCAGGCGGCCGTGTCCACCGCGAAGAACGCGCCATTGGTCACCGGGCTCAAGCCCTTCGTGTCGAACGACCCGACCTACCCGTACCAGCAGGCGGTCCTGGAGACCGGCGACAAGCTGTGGGTCGGCGGTTCACAGCACATCCTCGCCCAGTACGACCGGACCGACCTGACGTTGCTGAACAGCAACATCGCCAAGCACGGCGGCGATTTCCAGGCGATCACCGAGATCAACGGGGTCGTTTACGCCGGCTGTCACTGCCTCAAGTACGTGTACAACGGCACGACCCGGTTCAGTCCCGAAGGCCCGGGCGACGCGTTCGGGGCGCCTGCCCCGGCGCCGGACGCGGCGAACGTCAACAAGATCAACTTCGTCGGCGCCTGGGACGCACAGACCGGGGAGTACCTGCCGCAGTTCTACATCGCCGGGCTGAGCGGCCGGAACCACATGGGTGCCTGGGCGTTGCGCGGTGACCCCAACGGGTGCCTGTGGTTCGGCGGGGACTTCAACCGGGGTTCGTGGCAGGGGAGTGGTTACCAGTGGCTCGGTGGCTTCGGCAAGACCTGCGGCCGGGACACCACACCGCCGACCAAGCCGGGCTGGCTCACGGCGAAGCGCGCCGATGATGGTGTCGTCCTGAACTGGGGCGGTGCCACCGACAGCACGGGCCACATCTACTACGAAGTCCTGCGCGACGACCGGGTGATCGCGACCATCGACGGCAAAACCTGGACCGACCACCAGCCCGAGGGCTCCGGCCGGTATTGGGTGCGTGCGATCGACATGACCGGCAACCGCTCCGCGTCCACCTCGGTGGCCACGGCGCATTGACCGGCCGGGGGCGGCGCGTGCCGATGCGCCGCCCCCGCTGTCAGTACGTCGTCCGGGTGGCGACGCGCTCGGCGTTGTACTGCCACAGCACCGAATGGCGACGGTGGCTGATGCGCCAGCCGTCCTCGACGCGCACGAGATCGTCGAGGTAGCGGAGCCCACGGACCATGACGGGGCCGTCGGCCGTGACCAGCACCGCCGTCACGAGCGTGTCGGCGCACGCCGTGTCGCCGTCCACGGTGATCACCTGGCTCCCCGGCGTGTGCGATTTGTGTTCGAAACCGGTCTTGCCGAGCCCGCCCTCGGCCACGAACTTCGCCACGTCGAGGATCGTCTTCCCGTCGAAGAGCGACATGGTCGCGTCCGGGGTGAACGCCCGCAGGTACACCTCCGGGTCGCCGCGGTCGAAACCTGCCCAGTAGGCCATGCACGCGTCACGGATCTGCTGCCTGTCGAGCTCGGTCATCCCTGTTGCCCCGTGCCATCGCCCAGGTATTGCTCGACGATGTCGCTTTCGTCGATCTCGGCGGCTGGGCCGGCGTGCACGATCTCGCCCTGGCGCAGCACGTACGCGTAGGAAGCCAGCTGCAGCGCACGGCTGACGAACTGGTCGACGAGCAGGACCGCCGTTCCCCGCTGGTTGACCGACACGAGGAACTCGAAGATGGCATCCACGATCTTGGGTGCCAGCCCCAGGGAGGCTTCGTCGACCAGCAGCACCCGCGGCTGCACGACATAGGCTTGCGCCATCGCGAGCATCTGCTGTTCGCCGCCGCTGAGCGTCCCGGCCAGTTGGGACATCCGGGACGCGAGCGCCGGGAACGCCTCGACGGCCAGTTCGACCGCCCGGCGTTCGTTGCCGCTCGGCGCTTGCAGTGCGAGGTTCTCGCGGACCGACAGCGACCGGAAGATGCCGCGACCCTCCGGGATGTAGCACAGTCCACGGCGTCGCCGGACATGCGGCTTGAGCCCGGTGAGCGGTACACCCTCCATCGCGATCTTGCCGTCGCTCGCCTCGATGAACCCGGCGATCGTCTTCAGCAGGGTGGTCTTGCCGGCGCCGTTCGCCCCGAGTAGCGCGACCACTGAGGACGGTGGCACCCGCAGCGACACGCCACGCAGCACGGTCGCCTGTTCGTAGCCCGAACGCACGTCGGTCAACGCCAGTGCGGGTGGTTCGGTCTGCGGTTTCGTCTGCACGCTCATCTCGCCTGCTCCCCGGCCACCAGTGCCTCCGAACCCAGATAGGCGTTGCGTACTTCGTCGCTGGTCGCGACCTCCGCCGGCGTGCCCTGGTAGATCAGCGCGCCGAAATCGAGGACATAGAGGTAGGAGCAGACCGACATGACCAGTGACATGTCGTGCTCGACGAGCAGGATCCCGACCCCGCGCTCGCGCACCACATCGCGCAGCACCGCACCGAACTCCTCGGTCTCCGCACGATCCAGTCCCGCGGACGGCTCGTCGAGCAACAGCAGCCGGAACGGGCCGGCCAGGCACCGCGCCAATTCCACCAGCCGGCGTTGCCCGGTCGACAGGCCGCCGGCCTGGCGGCGGGCCAGGTCCGCCACACCGCACAGTTCCAGGGCCGACATCGTCGCCGCCGTCGTGATCCTCCGGTCGGTCCGGGGGGTCCACAGCTGGGTGTGCACCCGCCGGCCGGCCAGTCCCGTTTCCCGTCCCAGTGCGACGTTTTCGGCCACGGTGAGCGACTCGCACAGTTGCGGTACCTGGAATGTGCGGCCCAGACCTCGCCGGGCCCGCGCGGCCACGCGGAGCCGGGACACGTCCGCCGTGTCCAATGCCACGACGCCGGACGCCGGCCGGACCATGCCGGACACCGCGTTGAACGTGGTGGTCTTACCCGCCCCGTTCGGCCCGATCAGCCCGGTGATCGCCCCGGTAGGCGCCTTCAGCGTCAGCTCGCGCACGGCGACCAGGCCGCCGAAACGTACGGTCAGATCGCGCACCTCCAGGCCACGCTTGCCGTTGCCGGTCGTGGCGACCGACCAGCTCTGTGGAGCCGGTTGCGGGGCCTTGACCGGTTTCCGCCGCCGCCAAGCCTCCCCGAGCCGATCGAACCGCCGCTGGATCCCGAGCGGCATGCTGCGGGGTCCGCCGTGGGAGGCGACCAGCACGGCGAAGAAGCCGAAGACGACGTTCAACCAGTACGGCGTCTCTTCCGCGGTGATATAGCCGGGAATCACGATCGTGACACCCGCGAACAACGCGTACCAGGGGATCGCGGAGAACGGCGCGATGGTCAGCACCGCGATCAGCACCAGGGAGTTGAACGACGAGTAATAGGCCTCGTTACCGGTGATGATGTTGATCGAGCCCCCGTAGAGGATGCCCGCGATCCCCGCGAAGAACGCCGAGATGCAGAACACCAGCACCCGCGTGACGTTGGTGCTCAAGCCCGTGGAAGCGACGGCGACCGGTGAGTCGCCCATTCCGCGCAGCATGCGCCCCAGCCGGCCGCGGTACAGCAGGATCATGATCGCGGCCGTGACGATCACACCGGCGAGGACGACGTAGTAGAACGTCTTGTCGTCCTGGGCGAACGACGGTCTCGGCACGACCCGGCCCGTGCCGTAGGTGGTGAACATGAAGTCCAGCGGATACAACAACCGCTCGACCATGATGGCGAAGCCGAACGTCGCCAATGCGAGGAACAGCCCGGACAGCCGGATCGCGGGTATCGCGACGATGGCGCCGACCGGCACGGCTATCAGCGCCGAGAGGATCAGCGCCAGGAACCAGTTCATGTTGTACTGCCCGGCCAGCTGGGCGAACGCGACGGCGCCCACCGCGGCGAACACGGTGTGGCACAACGACACCTGGCCCGAGACGCGCACCAGCAGACCGAGGGACAGCAGCAGGATGGCCTGGGTCAGACCCTGCGCGAAGAAGGGCAGTTTCGAGCCGACGACGAACGGCACGATCAGGAGCAGGGCCAGCACGATAACGCCGGTCACGATGCGGATGGGGACCGGTGCTCGCCATTCCAGTGCCCGGCGGGCCTCGATCAGCGACGCTCGGACCAGTTTCCGGCGGGGTAGCACCAGCAGCACGATGAACAACACGATGAACGGCAGGCTTGCCGGCAGTCCCCACAACCAGCTGACGTCGAGCACGTACTTCGTGGAGATGTCCGCGACGATCCCGATGACGATGCCGCCGGCGAACGTCAGTGGCATCGACCGGAACGCGCCGATCGCGGCCGCCCCGAACGCCTGCACCACCAGGAACGTCAGGGCGATGGGATCCAGCCCGATCATGGGTGCGACGAGGACGCCGGACAGCGCGGCGAACGTCGAACTGATGATCCACGCGAGCCGGCGCACCCCGGCCGGATCGGCGCCCTTCGAGGCGAGCAGGTCCGCGTCGTCGACCACCGCGCGCATCCGCAGTCCGGACCGCGTGAACCGCAACAGCAGGTACAACGCGAGGACGCAGACGCAGGCGATGATGACGACGATCAGGTTCCCGTACGTGACATTGACCCCGAAGAGCTGGAAGGTCTCCTCGCCCTTGGGCAGGTACTGCGGGATCGGTTTCGCGTCCGGGCCGTACTTGACCGTTCCGAGCCCCTGCACGATCAGGATCATCCCGATCGTGCCGACGACCTTCATCGCGGTTCGCTGCGGGGCGAGGCGGCGCGCCAGCAACTCCATGAGCAGACCCATTATCGGCCCGGCCACGAACACGCTGAGCGCGAACGCCAGCTTCCAGTCCCACCCCATGTCGACGTGCATCCAATAGAACAGGTACACGGCTGTCGTCGCGAGCGCGCCGTACCCGAAATTGAAGATGCCCGACGTGCGATAGGACAGGACCAGGCCACTTCCCGCGAGACCGTAGATCGACCCCGCGGCGATACCGCTGACGATGAACGGCAACAAGGCGTTCATGAGTTCGTCCCTAAATAGTCCGGTAAGGGCACGATCAGAGGGAAATCAACTGGGGAGGCACTTGGGGTCGGCTCCCTCGGGAAGGAAGTATTTCCCGTCCTTGTACCCCGCGGCGAAGTAGCATTTCACCGGTGCGGGCAGTTGATCCTTGACGAAGGTGACCGGTGCGATCAGGCCGCCCAGATTCTCGTTCTTGAACTGGTAGAGCCCGGCCTTGAGGCTGTCGCGGGTCAGTCCGTCACCGCCGGCCTTGCCGGCGGCGACCCGGATCGCCTCCAGCGTCGACCACACGAACATCGACGTCTCGTCGTTCTTCGACATGTCACCGTACTTGGACATCGCGTCGCGGAACGTCTTGGTGGCCGGCACATCGGCATACCAGGGCACGGTGGGCTCGGTCGCGAGCGCGTCGAGATTCGGGATCTTGGTGGCCGCCGGGTTGAAAGCGTGGTAAGGGAAGAACGCTTTCGGCGTGAAGCCCTGTTGTGCGCAGTTGCTCGCGAATTTCACGCTGACCTGACCGGAAGCGCCGTAGAAAACGACGTCGGTGCCCTTGCTCTTCAACGACAGGCATTGTGCGGTGTAGTTCGGCGCCGCCGCGTCCAGTTTCACCGCTCCGTCGTAGCGCAGGCCGATCGACGGTGCGTTGTCGCGCATGGTTCCGTCGACCGAGCCACACGCCGCGGACTCCGCGCAGACCGCGGCCGCCACCGAGGTGGCGCCGGAGTCCTTGATGACGTGCAGCGCGGCGTTGTTCCCGTCCGGAACCGACTGGATACCCAGCGGGAACCAGCCGATCGTCTTGTACCACAAGGGGTAGCTGTTGAACGGCGAGATGACCGGCACACCCTTGCCCGTGGTGTAGGAGCCGAGCGCGGTGTCCGTGCTGGAGTCGACCGGCATGATCGCGACGGCGCCCTGGTTCTCGACGAGGTCCCGGGTCTGGGAGAGACCCTTTCCGGCATCTCCACCGGAGTCTTCGATCACGACCTTGACCTGGTGCCCGTTGAGGCCACCGTTGGCATTGACCCACTTCTCCCACGCGGTCGCCGCGGGCTTGGTGCCCGCGTAGGAGTCGGAGCCGACACCGGTCAACCGGGCGATGATCCCGATGGTGATTGCCGAACCGTTCGCGGAGTTGGCTTGTGCCGCGCTGTTGCTATCGCTGTTGCCGCTGCTACCGCATGCGGCCAAGGTAAGTGTGGCGGCGAGAACCGCCGCCGTCGACGCCATCCGAATTCGCACTCTTCACTCCGATCGCATGCGACCACACTGTCGCCGCAAAGTGAAACGCAAGACACCGGCACGGTGTGCGCTTTAGCGTGCCCAAACGGTAGGTACTTCGCCACTTGTATGTCAATCTTTGCGATGCGCGAAGCTCAAAGATCGAAATGGCCGCCGAATTCCCGTGGGCAGGCGTGTCCTGTCATGATCAAGTAAGGGCCGCTGTGCGACGTCCCATCGGGGATACTGTAACTCGCTCAGGTCGCCCGCGAAATAACGATCCGCCGACGACCAGGTCGGTGCCGTCGGGGAAAAGGGTGCCCCGTGTCTTCGATGAGCGGGCGCGCCCGCCGTCGCCGGCCGGGTGCCCGGGACACCTCGTCCAAGATCAACGCAACGGTTCCTTTGCCGCCGCGATGTTGTGGAGTATCGTCGGAAAAGCTTGCTTTATGCGAAGGATGGGGCAGGTGTGGTTGCGCGCAGGTCACCGCAGACCGAGCGGATCGTCGGTCTGATCAATTTCCTGTCGGTCGACGATTCGGGTCACGGGGTCCTGCTCTCGGAGCTGGCCCGGCGGCTCGGTGTCAGCATGGCCACCTGCTATCCGATGCTCGAAGCGCTCATCGACGCGGGTTTCCTCGTCCGGCACCCCACCCGCAAGACGTTCCATCTGGGACCCGCGCTCATCTCGGCCGGTGCCGCCGCGGCGAAACAGGATCCCCAGCGTGCGCTCGCCCGCGAGGCGATGATCCGTCTCGGCGAGGAACTCGATCTCAGCGTCTGGCTCTACAGCAAGGAAGACGGCCACTTCCGCATCATCGACCAGGCCTGGCACTCCCGGGCGATCAGTCCCATCATGCGCGTCGGCGAACGCTTCGCCTGCCGGCCCCCAGGGGGCGCGGCGATGCTCGCGTGGATGCGTGAGCGGCACGTCGAACGATGGCTGGACCAAGCGTCTCTCGACGCCGCGGAACGCGCCGCCTATTACGAGCGGCTCACCGCCGTGCGAGAAGCGGGCTACGCCGTGGCCCTGGACCACTTCCCCGTTGATCTGTTGCGGACGCTGGTCTTCCAGTTGACCAATGCCGCGGTACCCGCCGAGCGCTCACGGATCGTGGAGCAGCTCGCGGCCGGCCGGCTGCGGGGCAGCGACTCGATCCTCACGGAACCCGAGCCGGACGAGCACTATTCGGTGCAGTCCATCGACGCGCCGATCTTCGACGGCTCCGGTGCGCCGATGTTCGTGCTCGGCCTCGTCAATCTGCCGCGGCTGTCGGGGACGCGGATCACCGAACTCGCGCGGTGCGTCAAGAACGCGGCGTCCTCGATCGACTGGCGCTGACCTTCCTTCGCATAGTGCCAATTCTTGACGGTCCGTGCGTCCTGCGTCACGATCATATGGTTAGAAAGATCAATACATTAAGCTGATGGGCGCGATATGGCGACCGAACCGGTGTCGATGTCGGAGCGTTCCAGCACACCCGCGCGTCCCGCGGTGCGAACCCCGGGCGTGGGGATCCACATCGGCGCGACCGACCAGTCCATGGACCTGTGCGAACTCGCGGTGGCGATCGAGGCCCGTGGCCTGGATTCGCTCTTTCTGCCGGAGCACACGCACATCCCGGTGTCGCGGGCCACGCCGTATCCCGGTGGTGGCGACATCCCTGGGCGCTATCTGCGCTTGTGGGATCCACTGGTGGCGCTCACCTGGGTGGCCGCGCGCACGAACCTGGTCGTCGGCAACTGCATCGGCCTGCCCGGCGAGCACGACCCGATCGCACTGGCGAAGGCGATCGCGACCCTGGACGTGCAGTCCGGCGGGCGGTTCGTGATGGGCGTCGGGTTCGGCTGGAACGCCGAGGAGTTCGAGGACCACGGGTACCCGGTCGCGGACAAATACGCTGTGGTGACCGAAAAGATCCAGGTCATGAAACGGCTGTGGGTCGACGAGGTCGCCAGCTTCAGCGGCGAGCACGTGTCGTTGTCGCCCAGCTGGTCCTGGCCGAAGCCGCTCCAGCACCCGCATCCGCCCGTCCTGGTCGGTGGCCGCGCCACGCCGGCCACGTTCCGGCGAGTGGCCGACTGGGGCGACGGCTGGATCCCCATGTCGCCGACGCCGCACGAGACCCTGGAAATGGACCTGAAGCGGTTGCGCGAGGTCGTGAGCGAGGCCGGCCGTGACCCGTCCACGCTGCACATCATGGTGATGCAGCGTCCCGAGCCGATCGACCGGTTGCGCGAGATCGTCAGCGACTACTGGCGGCTGGGCGTCACCCGGGTGCTCATCGACCTGCCCACCGCCGGCGCCGACATCCTGCTCCCACTGCTCGACGAGGTGGCGCCGGTGACCGGCACGATCCCTGCCACCCAGCTCGTAGGAGGCTGACGATGAACGCCGGAGGATCCGCACGGCTGCGGGCGCTGTCAGACGACCTCGCCGGCTACTTCGCCGACCCGTCCCGCTATCAGGACCCCTTTCCGATGTACCGCGAGCTGCGCGAGATCGAGCCGGTGCACTGGTGCGAGCGGTACGACAGCTGGGTGATCACCGGATACCCGGAGGCGGTGGAGCTGCTCAAGCATTCCGGCGTGCTGCGGGAGCCCAGCGCCGAGGCTCAGTTCCGGCACCTCGGCCGCCGCGACATCGACGCGGCGGACACGGTCGCGGCCGTCGACATCTTCCTTGCCGCGGTGATCAACCGCGATCCACCCCATCACACCCGCCTGCGCAAACTGGTGAGCCGTTCGTTCTCCGCCCGCGCCATAGAGTCGTGGCGACCACGTATCGACGCGATCGTCGACCAGCTCGTCGGCAAGGTCGAAGCGAAGAGCGAGTTCGACCTGCT
Source organism: Amycolatopsis sp. GM8 (assembly GCF_021653975.1). GTDB lineage: Bacteria > Actinomycetota > Actinomycetes > Mycobacteriales > Pseudonocardiaceae > Amycolatopsis_E. The sequence continues at coordinate 137,826 of NZ_JAJKFK010000008.1, forward strand.
GCGCGAGCTCGCCTATCCGCTGCCACAACAGGTGATCTGCGAGTTGCTGGGCGTGCCGCTCGAGGACGTCGACGCGATCACCGGCCACATGGGCGATTCCAGAATCATGACCGTGCGCGGGGCCGAGCACGAGCGGTCCACGCCGGAGGACCTGAGGCTGCTGACCCAGCGGCAACTGGTCCGGCAGGTCGAGTACTTCCGTGCGGCCATCGCGGAACGCCGTCGCGCGCCCCGTGCGGACCTCATCACCAGCCTGACGCAGATCGAGGAGGAAGGCGACCGGCTCAGCATGGACGAGCTGATCGGCACCGTGATCATCTTGATCGGAGCAGGCCACGAGACCACGGCCAACCTCGTCGCGAACGGCATGCTCGCGTTGTTGCGCAACCCCGATCAGTGGGCTCTGCTCAAGGCCGAGCCGTCGCTGATGCCGGGTGCGATCGAGGAGATCCTGCGCCACGAGACGCCGTCCCGGGGCCAGTCACGCGTCGCCCGCACGCCGATCGAGATCGGTGGCAAGCGCATCGAGACGGGGCAGCAGGTCATGCCGTTGCTGATCGCCGCGAACCGGGACCCGCGGGTGTTCGACGACCCGGAACGCTTCGACATCACCCGGACCCCCAATCCGCACATCACGTTCACCGCGGGCATCCACTACTGCCTCGGCGCCGTGCTGGCCAAGGCCGAAGCGGCATCGATGCTGTCGGCGATCTGCACCCGCCTCGACGACCTGCGGCTCGCCGTCGACGAGGTGCGGTGGCGGCCCTCCTATGTGCGGGGGCTCGAGTCCCTTCCGGTTGCCCGCGAACTCGTCGGCGCACGCTGAGTTTCACCGAGCGGGCGCGGTTTCCTCACCGAGATAGTGGGTCAGGATCTCGTCTTCCGCGTTCTTCGTCGGGCCCTGCCAGCTCGAGCGGCCCCGGGACAGGATGATCGCCTCGTCGGCGAAACCGAGCGCGCGGTGAATGAACTGCTCGATGAGGACGATCGTCACGCCCGCGGTCTTGAACCGCCGCAGCGATTCGAAGACCAGGTCGACGAGCTTCGGCGCGAGCCCGAGCGACATCTCGTCCGCGATGATCAGGCGCGGTGACAGGACCAGGCCTCGCGACAACGAGAGCATCTGCTGCTCGCCGCCCGAGAGCATGCCGGCCTTCATACCGCGGCGCGCGGCGAGACTGGGGAAGATCTCCAATCCCTGCTCGATCGCCGCCTTGCGCCGGTTGCGCGGCAGCATGCTCGACGCGATGCGCAGGTTTTCGGTCACGGTCAGCCCGGGGAAGATCCCGCGGCCTTCGGGAAGGTAGATCAGCCCTTTGCGGCGAACCTGGTGCGCCGGCAGGCGCGTGATGTCCTCGCCGTCGAAGTGGATCGTGCCGTTCGTGGCCGGGACGAGCCGGCTCGCGGCGCGCGCGAGCGTGCTCTTGCCCGCGCCGTTCGGGCCGAGCACGGCGACCGCATCTCCTTCGGCGACATCGAGGGAGATGCCGTCGAGGGCGAGCGCGGGCCCGTACCGGACGCACAGATCGCGGATGGACAGCAACGGTTCGCCAGACATCATGCTCCCTTTCCGACTGCCTGATCGTCGCCGAGGTAGGCGGCGCGCACGGCCGCGTCGGACCGGACCTCGTCCGGGGTCCCGGCGGCGATCTTGACGCCGAAATCCAGCACATGGATCCGGGAGCACAGGTTGAGCACAATGGAGACGTCGTGCTCGACGAGCAGCAGCGACACCCCACGGCGTTCGACCGCCAGCTCGAAGACTCTCGTGACCTGTTCGGTTTCCAGCGCGTCCAGGCCGGAGGACGGCTCATCGAGCAGCAGCACGGCCGGGTTCGTCGCCAGCGCCCGCGCGAGTTCGACGAGCCGGGTCATTCCCAGCGAAAGCCCGGCAACGGGGCGATCGCCGATGGGGGAGAGGCTCAGCGCCGCGAGCAGGCCGTCCACGCGCTCCACCTCCTCGGGGTCGGTGCGGCGGAAACCACGGCCGGTGACCAGATCCGTCCAGACGCGCGATCGTTTCGTGCTGATCCGGTGGGCGAGCATCACGTGCTCGCGGACGGTGAGCCCGGGGAACATCTCGGGGTGCTGGAAGGTGCGCGCCAGACCGAGCCGGGCGCGGCCCTGCGCCGAGTACGAGGTGATGTCCTTGCCCTCGAACTCGACGCGTCCGGCGTCGGGCCGGCGCAGGCCGGAAAGCACCGAGAACAGCGTGCTTTTCCCCGCGCCGTTCGGTCCGACCAGACCGACGATGGTCGCCGGCGGCACGGCCAGTGACACCGAGTCGAGCGCGACCACGCCGCCGAACCGGACCGTCACGTCGTGGCATTCCAGACGGGGCTGGACGTCTGTCGATGCGCTCATCGCGTAGTGCTCGCTTCCGGCAATTCGGTGGGCGTGGTGGCCGGGTCGGCGGCAGGAGTGCGCCGATTGCCGATCTTCCCGAACAATCCCTGCAGGCGCCGGCCGTTCCGCGCGACCGCGCCCTCCGGGTGCACGGCGAGGAGGATCGCGCCGAGCCCGAACAGCAGGGTCGGGACCGTGCCGAGGCTCAGCGGCAGGTAGGTGTGGAACACGCCGGGCAGCAACGTGTACGCGATACCGGCCAGGATGGCGGCGGCGATCGACCGGACACCGATCGTGACGAGAACCGCCATCCAGACGATCCCGGTGAAGGTCGAATAGGCGGTCGGCACCGCGACTTCGGCCGCCAGCGCGAGAAACCCGCCGCCGAGCGCGGCGATGAAGGTGCTGACCCCGGAGATGAGCAGTTTCGGGCCCAGCACGCTGAGGCCGAGCGTCCGCGCGCCCGGCTCGCTGTAGCGCACGGCCGCGAGCGCGAGCCCGGTGGTGCTGCGGCGGACATTGACCACGATCAACGCCAGTACGACGAAGATCGCCAGCACGAAGTAGGAGAACGGCAGGTCGCCGGTGAGGAAATCGGGACGGTAGGCCGGCACGCCGATGCCCTGCTGGAAGAACTGGTCCCGGGTGAAGATCAGACTGTCGGCCAGCAAACCGAAGGTCAGCGTGACGAGCGCGACGAACAGGTTGCCGAGCCGGATGGTCAGCAGCCCGATGATCAGGCCGATCGGCGTGGCGATGAGCGCGCCGGCGAACGCGGCCACGATCGGGTTCAGCTCGGCGTTCGTGGCCAGCTGCGCCGTCGTGACGGCACCGATCCCGGCGAAAGCGGCCTGGCACAACCAGATCATGCCGCCTTCGCCGATCACCATCGTGTAGGACAGGAACACCAGGGCGATGGCCAATCCGGACGTCAGCAAGGTGAGCCAGTAGGCCTGCAACAGCAGCGGCATCAACGCGATGAGCGCGATCACGACCACCGGGCCGAGCATGGACGGCGACCACCCGGAGGACCGGCTGTTCACGACCGTCTTGTCGGCCGACGCGGTCGAGCTTTCGTCGCTGCCCAGCGGGCGGATCGCGCGGTCGAGTGCGCCTCCGGTCGACGCCGCCTCGTTGGTCTGGCCGGAAAACCCGATGTACACGACGAGGAACGCGCCCATCACGAGGATCGGGATGCTGACGAGAATCGCGCCGGTCAGTGAGCTGTTGGGGGGCAGGTACTGCTGGATGAAGTCGGTCAGGATGCCCATGCCCATCGCGATCCCGACCGCGGCGGGCAGGTTACGCAGGCGCGCGGCGACGACCGCCGCGAATGCCGCGGCCATCAGGGCCGTCATGCCTTCCGGGGTCAGCCCGTTCGAGGGAGCGGCGAGGATGCCGGCCAGGCCGGCGAGCGCGGTGGTCACCATCCAGACCCCGATCGAGATGACGGCCGGGTTGATGCCGGACAGCGACGTGAGCGCCTCCGTGTCGACCATTGCCCGGACCCGCAGTCCGACGTCTGTCAGGCGCAGCACGATCGTGCTGGCCACGACGACGAGCACGACGCAGCCGAACGCGATGATCTGGTCGAGGCTCGCCGTCGCGCCGAGAATGTGATAGCCGGGCACCGGCTGAGGCGACAGCCCCGGCGCGGAGTTGATCGTCTCGTTGCCGAAGAGCAGGAGCGCGACCTGTGGCAGGGCGACCGAGACGCCGATGGTCGACACGATCCGGATCAGCGGCGATGCCAGCCGCAGGTGCCGGAACAGGGCGAGGTAGAGCGCGGCCCCGAGCGCGGGCGCGGCCCCGAGGACGGTCACGATCACCGCGGGCACCGTCGACCAGCCGCTTTCGGTATTGAGGAAGTAGAAGAGGCGGGCCAGGAAGTACGCCATCGACCCGAACGCGAAGTTCAGGACTCCCGATGAGATGTAGGTGATCACGATGCCGGAGGCGGCGATGGCGTAGATCGATCCCAGCGCGATACCCGCGAAGATGTAGCCCAGCACGTCGGCTCCTCGAAGATGCGGTCATTTCCCGGATTGCGCGGGGAGAATTCCCGGTACCACGAATGTCCACTGTGGAGTGTATTGGCGCCGCGCGATGCGCCAGCCTTCGGCGAGGCGGACACACTTGTCCGTGTAGTGCAGGCTCCGGACCTGTGCGACGGTCTCGTCTCCCCGCGGGCCCACGTGAATACTCAACCCGGTGATCCGGACCGCTGCCTCGTCGCCGGTGATCTCGATTTCGATATTGGAGATCGCCTGGGTGCTCGCCAGGGACCGCTCCAGTTGGAGCACGGCCGACGTCGGCGCCGCCGAGGACCCGCTTTGAAACTCCCGGAATTCGTCCTTACCGTGGATCTGGCGGAACCCGTAGTCGAGTTCGAGATCGTCGGTGAAGCAGTCCAGCACGAGTTGCCTGTCCTTGGTCGTGATGCCACGCGCATAGCGGTACATGAGCGCCCGGATGTCCGACTCGTCGATCAACCGCCGCACCTGGGTTTCCACCTCGCCCATCCGGACGCCCCCTATACCGATGACGCCGCAGCGGGGCGCAGGTGGCGGGTCGCGCGGATGCTGGTGTCCCAGTTCTTGGCCTGGGCGCGCAGTGCTCCGACGGTCGCGGCTTCCGGCGTGATGTGGGTGAAGGGGTCATAGGAGAAGTGCCGCATGGCGTTGAGATGCGTGATCCGGTTGATGTCGTGGTCCGGCAGGCCGGTGAGATAGTCCATGGCGGCTTCCGGCGATTGCGGCCAGGTGGTGTCCGAATGTGGGTAGTCGCATTCCCACATGAGGTTGTCGAGATTGAGACGGTTCCGGTTCTCCACCCCGACGGCGTCGTCGATGAAGCACAGCAGCACGTGTTCGTTGAACACCTGTGAGGGGGTGCGTCCCGCGCCGAGATCCATGCCGGACCAGTGCTTGGTGTGCCGGTAGATGTAGTCGATCCGCTCGGTGAAATAGGGAACCCAGCCGGCCCCGCCTTCCGACAGCGCCACTTTCAGGGTGGGGAACTTGCGGAACAACGGGCTCCACACGACGTCGGCCGCGGCCTCGATCAGGTTGATCGGCGACAACGAGTAGATGCATTCGATCGGCGCGTCGGGTGAGGTCTTCGGGACCTGCGACGACGACCCGAGATGCATGCACACGACGGTGTTTTCTTCGGCACACGCCTGGAAGAACGGGTCCCAGTGGTCGGTGTAGAGACTCGGCAACCCCAGCGCGTGCGGGTTGGACGTGAACGTCACCGCGTGGCAGCCCTTGCGCGCCATCCGGTGAACCTCCGCGGCGGAGGCTTCCGGGTCCCACAACATCGGCAGTGCCAGCGGGATGAACCGTCCCGGGTACGCCCCGGCCCAGTCCTCGACGTGCCAGTCGTTGTAGGCGCGCACCATCGCCGCCGCCTGCTCGCGATCATTCCCCTGTTCCAGGAACAACTGCCCGCAGAAACGCGGGAACGACGGGAAACACATCGAACCGAGCAACCCGTTCGCGTTCATGTCCTTGACCCGGGCATGAATGTCGTAACAGCCGGGCCGGATTTCTTCGATGCACGCGGGCTCGAAGCCGTACTCGTCCGGCGGACGCCCGGCGACCGCGTTGATCGCCAGGCTCGGCAGGTCGACACCCTCGTAGCGCCACGCCATCGTGCCGTTCTCGCGCCGTAGCAAACGAGGGGCCTTGTCCTGATATTTCGCCGGAAGCCGCCCGTCGAACAAGGCCGCCGGCTCAATGACATGATCGTCGACACTAACCATGACCAAGTCAGCTGTATCCACAACGATTCCCTCCCACGGAGCAGGCCACATCCGGTGTCAGAGACTTCCGACGGTACCCGGCGGCAGTCGACCTAGTCAACTATTTTGATGCTTGCCTCGCCGCGCCGGCGGGGGATAACCTGAGTGGTGACCTTCGCTCCAGGAACGGAGACGGGCAATGACTCAACGATGCGTCGTAGTTTCCTCCGACAGTCACGCCGGGGCCGATCTGCGGGCCTACAAGCCCTACCTCGAACAGAAGTGGCATGACGAGTTCGAGGAATGGGCGAAGAACTACCACAACCCCTGGGAGTTCCTCGACCCGGTCGAAACCGAGGAGCGGCTCAAAATTGCCGTGACGTCCTGGCACAGCCCGCGAAACTGGGACACCGAGCGACGCGTCAAGGACATGGATGCGGACGGAATCGCCGCCGAGGTGGTTTTCCCCAACACCGCGCCGCCGTTCCTGCCCACCACGGTCCTGACCGGTGCGCCGCCGAAGACGCGGGAAGAATACGAGCGCCGCTGGGCGGGGTTGCGGGCGCACAATCGCTGGCTCGTCGATTTCTGTGCCGCGTCACCGGGCCGCCGCGCGGGGGTGGCGCAGGTGATGCTCTACGACATCGACGACACGGTCGCGGAAATTCGCCGGACGAACGAGGACGGGCTGCGCGGCGGCATCATCATTCCGGCCGATGGTGCGGAAAACACGACCATCCCGCTCTACCGGCCCGAGTACGAGCCACTCTGGGCGGTGTGCGAAGAACTGGGAGTACCGATCCATCGCCACGGTATTCCGCCGGCCTGTGACCCGGATCTTCGCGCGGAAATCCCGGGTATCGCCGCGATGGGGGTCGCGGAGATGACCTTTTTCAACGCGCGATCCCTCACCCAGCTGATCTTTTCCGGGGTCTTCGAGCGCCACCCGGACCTGAAGTTCGTGCTCACCGAAACGAGTATCGGCTGGGTGCCGGCGCATTTGGCGATGCTGGACCAGATCTTCGCCAGCCGCGAGGCCGGTGGAATGACGGGCTTTGTCAGGGAGTCGCTGGCGGAACTGACGATGACACCGTCGGAGTACTTCAGGCGGAACTGCTGGCTCGGCGCGAGTCTGCTGGAGCGCCGTGAAATCGAGATGCGCGAAGCCATCGGCTTCGACCGCATCATGTGGGGTCAGGATTACCCGCACGCCGAGGGAACCTTCCCTTATTCGCTCGAGTCGCACCAGCTCGTCATGACCGGGCTCCCGGAAAACGAAGTGCGCGCCATGCTGGGCGACACCGCTATCGACCTCTACGGCTTGGACGGCGAGCTGCTGCACGAGGTGGCGGACCGGATCGGCCCGACCATCGCGGAGATCAACACCGCGCCGACATCGTTGCCGCGGGTGCCGGAAGACTCGTGGTGTCCCACCTTCCGATGAGGACAGGAGCTGATCAGTGACCGGGATGTGCGAGGGTCGCGTCGCGATCGTCACCGGCGCCGGACGCGGTATCGGACGTGCACACGCGCTGGAACTCGGGCGGCAGGGCGCACGCGTCGTCGTCAACGATCTCGGCGGTGCCAAGGACGGCTCGGGTGAGGACGGCGGCCCGGCCGAGCAGGTCGCGGCGGAGATCATTGCGGCCGGCGGGACCGCGGTCGCCAACACCACCGACGTGTCCGATTGGGACAACGCCAAGGCGTTGGTGGACCAGGCGGTGGAGGCGTTCGGGCGGCTCGACGTCCTGGTCAACAACGCGGGCATAGTCCGGGATCGGACCATCGCGTCGATGACCGAGGGGGAGTGGGACTCGGTGATCCGGGTGCATTTGCGCGGCACCGTTTCCCCGGCGCATTTCGCCGTGCGGCATTGGCGGGCGCGGGCCAAGGAAACCGGTAAACCCGTGGACGCCCGCCTGATCAACACGAGTTCGGCGTCGGGCCTTTTCGGCAACTTCGGGCAGTCGAACTATGGTGCGGCCAAAGCGGGTATCGCGGCGTTCACGGTCATCGCCGCCATGGAGCTGGCGTCCTACGGGGTGACCGCGAACGCGATATCGCCCGTCGCGCAAACCCGGCTCACCCAGGGCGTGGGCGGTGGATCAGAGCTGGACCTCCGGCCAGAGCACGTAGCACCCGTCGTGGCGTGGCTCGCGAGTACCCGCAGCAGCGCGATCACCGGCCGGGTGTTCCTCGTGGGCGGTGGCCGGATCGGCGTCCTGGAAGGCTGGCGGCTGGGCCCGGAAGCGGCGCGGGACTCGGTCTGGACCGTGGACGAGATCGACACCCTCCTGCCGAAGCTGGTCGGTGATGCCGCACCGAACGCCGACATCTGGGGCCATGTCGCGGCCGGAGACAAGTGATGCCGGAGGCTCCGTGACATCGGTTTGCCCGTCCGCCTGCGCCTTGCTGGACGCGGCCGGAACTGGATCGAGCCGCTGGATCCTCGTCGACCAAGCACGCGTCGACGCCTTCGCCGACATCACCCAGGACCGTCAGTCGATTCACATCGACCCGGTCCGGGCGGCGACCGGGCCGTTCGGTGTGCGCCGGTCGCGCACGAATATCTGACGGTTTCGTTGCTCGCACCGTATTCGCGCTACCGGGTCGCTCGACCATGCCGAACGCGCGCCCGGTCGGAGTCCGCGCCCGCCTCAAGGTCACGGTTGCGGCCGAGGGCGCGGCCCGGCCCCTACTGTGCGTCGTTCGGCGAACAAACCCCGGTTCCAGCCGTGACGCCACCGTCGACCGTGATCATCGCGCCGGTCATAAATGCGGACCTCGGTGAAACCGCGAAGAGGTGGGCCGCCGCGACTTCGTCCGCGGTGCCCCACCGCTGGAGCGGGACCTGACCGCCCATCGCCGCGAAGCGGTCAGGGGCGTCCCGCTCGATATGTGCCGTCATTCCCGTCTGTGCGATCGGTCCCGGGCACACACCGTTCACCCGGACGCCATCCGATGCCAGTTCCAGGGCCACCGACCGCACGAGGTTCACCGCGGCGGCCTTGGACGCCGCGTACGCCCAGAGTTTCGGTTTGCCCAGAAGCCCGTCGATCGAGCAGGTCACCGAAATCGCCCCGCGTGTCCGCCGGAGCAAGGGGACCGCCGCCTGCATGCCGAGGACGAGCGCACGCACATTGATCGCCATTATCCGGTCGTACTCCGCGATGGAGGTTTCCTCGATCCCGCTGAAAGCCGCCGTGCCGGCGTTGAGGACCACCGCGTCGAGACGACCGTAGGTCTGCTCCGCCTCCGCTACCAGCCGGGCGTTGGCGGATTCATCGGTGAGGTCGAGCACCAGCGTCGTCATCCGCTCCAGCTCGTGGACCGCCGGCGAGATGTCGGTGGCAACGACCGCGTAGCCATTCTTCGCCAGCAGCCGGGCCGTTGCCGCGCCGATCCCGGACGCGGCACCCGTGACCACCGCTACCTTCCGGCCGGCTTCCGTTTCGGTCGACACTGGTGGTTACCTCCGCGTTCAGCCGATCGCGTCCTGCAGTTCCGCCACCGTGATGACGTCCGCTTGCACCGGGAAGACCTTTGTCACCAGTACCCGATGCGCCTCGTCGTCCGGGTCCGCACACCCATCGCTCAGCACGACGACGCGCAGGTCGCGGTCCGCGGCGTCGCGTACCGTCGACAGCACCACGCCGCTGGTCGAGACACCCGCGAGAATGATCGTGTCGATTTGTGCGTCCTCGAGCTGACGCACAAGGTCCGTTGTGGACAATGCGCCGAAGCGAGTCTTCCGGACGACGATGTCGTCGTCCTGCGGGGCGAGGTCGGGGTGGATCGCGGTGTCCGGTGAGTTCGCATGCATGTACCCGACGTTGGCGGCCAAGGCGGCGAACGCCTTGTTGCGCTGGGAAATCTGGCCATAGTCGGCGTCGTCGAACGCGACGCGCACATAGCCGATGCGCAGGCCCGCCTTCCGGGCGGAGGCGACCGCGCCCGCCACGGTGGCGACCAGCTCGTCGGCATTGCCCACGCCCCTGAGAACCATCGGCTGGAAATCCATGGCCAAGACGATCGAACGCGCGCTGTCGATGGCCAGGTTAGCTTCTACCATGGTGAAAACTCCGTTCTCCTACACGTCGCCTGGTTTGTACACACCCGTGCCCGCGGTGAGCCCGCCGTCGAGTGTCAGCATGGAGCCGGTCATGAACGACGAAGCGGACGACAGCAGGAACAGATGCGCGGCGGCGACTTCATCGGCCGTTCCCCACCGTTGCAATGGGATGTGGCTGGCGACCCTCGCGAAGATTTCCGGGTGGTGCGCCTCGGTACCGGCCGTCATGCCGGTTTGCGCGATGGGGCCAGGGCACACGCCGTTGACCCGGATGCCCGCCGGGCCGAGTTCCAGCGCGACCGATCGGACGAGGTTGACCACCGCGCCCTTCGACGCGGAATAGATCCACAGCGTCGGATCTCCGTGCAGGCCCTGGATCGAGCAGGTCACCGAGATGACGCCGCCCGAGCGGCGAAGTGAAGGCAACGCGGCTTGCATGCCGAGTACCGTGGCGCGCACGTTCACCGCCATCACCCGGTCGAATTCCGCGATGGGCGTGCCCTCGATACTGCCGTACGTGGTGACTCCGGCATTCAGCACGATCGCGTCGATCCGGCCATGCTGCTCGTTGGCCTTGGCCACCATCTCCTGGTTGGCCGATTCGTCGGTGAGATCGGCGACCACCGCCGAAATCCGGCCGTCGGCCGTCGCCATTTCCTTCACTTCGGGTGCGAGATCGGCGGCGACCACGGAGTAACCATGGTCGGCGAGCCGGCGGACCGTCGCCGCGCCGATTCCCGACGCAGCACCCGTGACGATCACGACCTTGTCGCCGGTTCCCTTGCTACCGCTCGGCATTTCTCATTACCTCCTTTGTGGACACCGGGAATTTCACTTCGCCTTCTTCGTCGCCGCGCAGGTCGGCGTACCCGGCATTGGATGGAACGCGTTGCCGGCCAGGCGCGACACCCAGACGCACGACGTCGCCGGGGTGTAGTCGCGGAAATTGACCTTCATCGGCGCGAGCAAGCCATCCGCGTCGAAGTCCTTGATGCCACTCATCGCCTTCATGAAGGAATCCTGGGTGGGATTCGGGCCGGCGGCCTTGAGCCCGGCGACCAGTGCCGAGGCCATCAGGTACCCGTTCCCTTCGGCGAACCTGGGCGGCCCGGTCACCCCGACGGTGGCCATATCGGCAGTACGCTGCTTCACGGCGGCCGAATCGGCTTCGGCCGGCGCGCCGGTGGTGCGGAAGTCGAGTCCCTGCGCCGCCTGCACCGATGCCGGCGAGGCCAGCAGGTCACCGCCGTAGCCGGTGGTCAGCATCACCGACTTCATGTTCACGCCCTGCTGGCGCAACGCCGCGATCAGGGCGAAAGCGCTTTCCGGACTGATGACCAGCTCGGCGGCGTCGACGTGCGCGTTCTTCATGGCCAGCGCCACGGGGCCGACATCGGTGGAACCCGGGGGAAGCTGCGTGTTCAGGTAGCCGACGTTCAGACCCGCGTCGCGGCAGGATGCGGCGAAGTTGGTCGCCGCACTGGTGCCGTTCGTCGAGTTGAAGCTGATCGCTCCGCAGTTGGTGGCGCCCTGCGACTTCATGTACACGCCCTCGGCGAGGTTCACATAGTCCGGATTGGACACTCCGTTGGCGAGAAAGACGTTGGTGTACTGCCGATCGGACCAGACCGTGCCCACCACGAGCGCGGCGATCACCGGGATGTTGTTCTTCTTGGTGTACGAGACGACACCATCGAACACGGCCGAGCTCGGGAAGATGGCGAAAACGTGGTCGTTCTGCCACAGCTGTTGCGTGGCCGCGAGCGCGCCCGACGGTGTCGACGTGGTGTCGGCCACCACCACTTCAAGTTTCTTGCCGTTCACCCCACCGGCCGCGTTGATCCGGTTGAAATACGCCCGGACGCCGGTATCGGCCGACTTGAACGCGGCCGAGCCCGGGCCGGTGATGTCGGCGACCACGCCCACCTTGATCGTAGCGCTGTTTTCGGTCGCCCCGGTTCCCGCACTGGCACCACAAGCGGCCGTTGCCGCGAGTGCGATGGCCGCCGCTGACGCGACGCAAGCACGAATCAGGTGACGCATGGCAGAACCTCCTGTGGTTGCGTGTCCTGAATGGGGAAGCGCGCCCCGCTAGGCCGCGGTGAGCAGCATCGTCGCGCACTGCTGGTAGAGACCACTCGCCACGAGGGCCACTTGTGCGTCCGGTACCTGGCGTTCCGCACAGGTGCCGCGTAGCTGTTGGACGGCTTCGTTCAGCAGGCTGATGCCGTGCAGGCGGCCTTCGGCCAGCTGCCCGCCGCCCGTGTTCATGGGGAAGTCACCCCCTGGGCCGAGGCGGGACCCATCGCCCACCCAGTCGGCGAACTCGCCGCGGCCGCAGGCACCGAGGGCTTCGATCCAGGAGATGGTCACCGACGTGAATCCGTCGTACAACTGGGCGAGGTCGACATCGTCCAGGGTGACCGAGGCGCGCTGCCACAGCCGGTTCGCGCAGCCGAGCGTGCCACCGTAGAGATAGTCGGGATGGAACGTCCAGTCCGGTGCGGGGCCGGTCCCGTAGGTCATCGCGTCGATGAGGACGGGCTGCTGGCGGAGGTCACGGGCGCGTTCGGCCGTCGTCACGATCGTGGCGACGGCGCCGTTGACCGGATAGTCGCAGTCCAGCAGCCGCAACGGCGCGGCTATCGCGCGCGAGCCGAGATAGTCGTCCATGGTGATCGGTTCCCGCAGGCAGGCGCGCGGGTTGAGGGCCGCCCAGCGGCGGGCGTTGACGGCGATGTGCCCGAAGTCCGATTCCGGGCGTCCGTATTCCGCCATCCACCGCTGTTTCTTCAGCGCCATTTCGACCAGGATGCCGCCGAGCGCGCCGTACGGCGTGAGGTATTGCCCTCGGCCGCCGACCTCGCGAGGCCCGCCGGCGACGCCGCCGGTGCTCCCGGACGCACGGGTCAGGCACCGGAAGGTCAGCGCCGTCTCGCAGGTGCCCGAGGCCACCGCCATGACCGCCGCGAGCGCGCCACCCAGGCCGGACGGATTGGTCGGCATGATGTCCGCGAACGCCGCGAGATCGGGGCTGCCGATCATCCGCGCGACGTCCTGCGCGCCGGGCGATTCGGGACCGAACTTGTATTCGAAGATGCCCTCGATGTCCTTGCCCCGCAGTCCGGCGTCGGCCAGTGCGTCACGAACAGCGGTGAGCGTCAGCGCTCTAGGGTTCGGTTCGCCGGCCCGGGCGAAGGGGGAGAAGCCGACGCCCACGATCGCGACGTCACGGGTCAGCGATGTCACGAGTCCGCCTCCGTCCGGCGAAATTGCGGCACCCTGATGTCGCCCCGCTTTTCGAAGACAACCTCCACCGGCATGCCGCACCGGAGCTCCGAATTCGGTTGCGTTTCCACGATATTCGTCAGCAGCAGCAATCCGGGCTGCTCGACGAGTTCGACCAGCGCGACCACATACGGCACCGCATCGATGAAGCCTTCGTGCAGCGGACGGTCCACCAGCGTGAACGAATAAAGGTGGCCGCGTCCGCTGACCGCGGTGAGGTCGAAATCGTCGCCCTGGCAATGAACACAGCAGACGTCGGGAGGGTACTGGAACTGCCGGCAGGAGCGGCACCGTTGCACGAGCAGGCGCTCCGCCGTCGCTCCTTCCCAGTAGAATCGCGAAACCTCGTCCGGTAGTGGAACCGGCCGCGGATCGGAGGTGTCAGGAAGTGGCAAGCCTGTCACGACGTTGTGCTCCTTTGGCTCAACAGTCCACGATCCGATGTTCAGGACGTCGGCGCGTAAGGCTCCTTGTAGGTGCTCGCGCGGTCCGGGGCCAACTCGTTGATCAGCTCTTGCGGTGGCGTCAGTTCGGACGGGCGCTTCGCGCGCGTGCGCATGATTCCTTCGCGCTCGCGTAAGGCGTACATGCTTTCCCGCCGCCCGCTGTAGGGCATGGGCTGTTCGAGCATCCAGCGGATACCTTCGGCCGGGACCTCGCAGGGCTCCCACGTCGAGAGGTCGTCGACGTTGGTGTTCGCGACGAAACCCTCGGAGGCGACCGGAAGATCGATCCGGAAGCAGTTGACGGCGATGTTCTTCCGGTAGAGCTGGCGAGCCGCGTCGACGCTCAAACGTTCGAGCGCCACCTTGGACATGCCGTACGACATGTTGTCGGGATAGGGGTAAAGCGCGGCCGCCGAGGACACGTTCACAATCGCGCCCCCGCTCTTTTCCATGTGCGGCACGACTTCGCGAATGGCGACGAAGGGCGCCCGCGCGTTGATCGCCATCGTGAGATCGTGGCGGTGCAGCGGGATGCCGAGATCCCCGACAAAGGTGACGGCGGCATTGTTGACCAGGACGTCGATCCGGCCGAAGTGCTCGGCCGTCGCGCGCACCATCGCCACGACCTCGTCCTCCACGGCGAGGTTGGTGGGAACGGCGATCGCGTCACCGCCCCGTTCGCGGATCCGGCCGACGGTCTCCTCCAGCGTGCCCGCCGTTCGCTGCGGGTTCGCCTGGGTCGACCGGGCGGCACACGCGACGGCGCACCCCGCGTCCGCGAGGGCGACCGCGGTCGCCGCACCGACCCCTCTGCTGGCGCCCGTGATCAGCGCTACTTTGCCGCGCAGGTCCATTCGCTCCCTCTCTTCGTTGAGATGCAGCTGGATGTCGTGACGGTGCCGTCTCCGTTTATAACGACTACCTGCGACCTAGTCAACTCTTTCTTCGAGTCAATGTGAGGGGTGGATAAAGTAGTTGACCAGGTCGGCGAATGTCAGTAGCGTGTGTACCTGTTGGCTGCGCCGTAACGGGACAGTCGTGGAGGTGTCGGCGACGTGCATGATGTCCTGCGTGGCGTGAAGATCGTCGAGGTCGCTCAGTGGTGGTTCGCGCCTTCGGCGGCCGCCCTGCTCGCCGAGTGGGGCGCCGAGGTGGTCAAGATCGAGCACCCGCTGCATGGCGACCCACTCCGAGGCCTCACGACGGGCGGCGCCATGGCCGGGTCGTACGACATCAACTTCATGTTCGAACAGGCCAACCACGGCAAGCGCAGTATCGGCCTGGACATCTCCCAGCCCGAGGGCCGCGCCGTGCTGGACCGGCTCATCGCGGAGTCGGATGTCTTCATCACCAGCTTCCTGCCCAGCGTGCGGGACAAGCTCGCGCTCGACGTCGAAGACGTCCGGGCGGTGAACCCGGACATCATCTACGCCCGCGCTCACGGTGCCGGCAACCGTGGTCCCGAACGGGAGCGTGGCGGCTTCGACTCGGCGGTGTTCTGGGCGCGTGGGTCCGTCGTCCACCACCTGACCCCGGCCGCGGCGGGCTCACCGATCCCGCCCCGCCCCTCGTTCGGAGACGGCATCAGTGGTCTCGGGATGGCCGGCGCCGTGGCCGCCGCGCTGTTCGGGCGGGAACGCCACGGCCAGCCGTCCGTCATCGATATCTCGCTGCTGGCCACCGCGGCCTGGGTGATGAGCCCCGATGTCTGCGCGGCGGCCCTGATCCCGGGCGGGCTGCGGCCCTCGACCCGCGAGGAGCTGCGCAACCCGCTGGCGAACTGCTTCCGCACGTCGGACGACCGCTGGATCTGGCTGGCCATGCTGCAGGCCGATCGATACTGGGCCGAGTTCTGCGAACGGATCGGCCGTCCCGACCTGGCGGCCGACGAGCGTTTCTCGGCCGACCAGGCGCGCGTGGCGAACCTGCGGGCCTGTATGTCCGAACTGGACACCGAGTTCGCCGCACACCCGTTGTCCTACTGGCGCGAGAAACTCAACGGCCTGAGCGGGGTCTGGGCCGTGGTGCAGACCGCGACCGAACTGCTCGACGACCCGCAGGTCATCGCCAACGGTTACGTCGCCGACGTCGACTACAACGGTAGGACCCACCGGCTCGTGCCCAGCCCCGCTCAGTTCGACGCGCAGCGGCCGGTCATGACCCGCGCCCCGGAGTCCGGGGAGCACACCGACGAGATTCTGGGCGAGCTCGGCAAGACTCTGCCGTTCGTTACCAATCCGACGGCAGCCACGGCGGAAACGGGTGTCGACGAGCAGGTCGGCTGCGGACCGTGTCCGCCTACTTTCGGTCGGATTGGTAACTGGACGAAATCATCGAGCTGAAGATCAACGGCGCGGTGCAGTGACCGCGAGAAGGGGAAGCCCGTGGCCTGGGATTTCGAGACCGACCCCGAGTATCAGCAGAAGCTCGCCTGGGCGGACGAGTTCGTGCGAGAGGAAATCGAGCCGCTCGACTATCTGTGGCCGCACGGGGAGTACGACCCGCTGACGCCTCAGCAGCGCAAGATCGTCGACCCGCTCAAGGACCAGGTGCGGGCACAGGGCTTGTGGGCCACCCACCTGGGCCCGGAACTCGGCGGGCAGGGCTTCGGGCAGTTGAAACTGGCGCTGCTGAACGAGATCCTGGGCCGTTCGCGGTGGGCTTCGGTGGTGTTCGGGACGCAGGCGCCGGACACCGGTAACGCCGAGATCATCGCGCACTACGGCACGCCGGGGCAAAAGGACCGCTATCTGCGGCCGCTGCTCGACGGCGAGGTGTTCTCGTGCTTCTCGATGACCGAGCCACACGGCGGCGCCGATCCGACCCAGTTCAAGACACGGGCGGTCAAGGACGGCGACGAGTGGGTGATCAACGGCTGGAAGTTCTTCTCCTCCAACGCGAAGACAGCCGCGTTCGTGATCGTCATGGCGGTCACGAACCCGGACGTCGCCGCGCACCGCGGGATGTCGATGTTCCTGGTGCCGACCGACACGCCCGGTCTGAAGATCGAACGCAACGTCGGGTTGTGGGGTGAGCCGATCAACGAGGGCTATCACGCGCTGATTCACTACGACGACGTCCGTATCGGCGCCGATGCGCTGCTCGGTGGCGAGGGGCAGGCGTTCGCGGTGGCGCAGACCCGGCTCGGCGGCGGCCGTATCCATCACGCGATGCGCACCATCGGGCGGGCACAGATGGCCATCGACATGATGTGCGAGCGGGCATTGAGCCGCACCACGAAGGGCAGCCGGCTGGGGGACAAGCAGTTCGTGCAGGGTTTCATCGCCGATTCGTACGCGCAGCTCAAGCAGTTCCGGCTGTTCGTGCTGAACACGGCGTGGGAGATCGACAAATACAACGACTACCAGCGGGTGCGCAAGGACATCGCCGCGGTCAAGGCGGTCATGCCGACGGTGCTGCACGACATCGCCTGGCGGGCGATGCAGGTGCACGGCGCGCTGGGCACCACCAACGAGATGCCGCTCTTCGGCATGATCCACGGTGCCGCGATGATGGGGCTGGCCGATGGGCCGACCGAGGTGCACAAGGTCACCGTCGCCACCCAGGTGCTGCGTGAGTACCAGCCGGTCGAGGGCATGTGGCCGAGCCAGTGGATCCCGGCCAAGATCGAGGCGGCCCGCGAGAAATACGCCGAATTCGTCGAGCTGGAGGTCGGGAACCTGTGACTACCACTGACGCGACCGAGCCGACATTACTCGACCTCGGCACGCTGGAAACGTGGCTCGACACGCGACAACTCGGTGCCGGTGCGCCGCTGGAATGCGGGCGCATCTCGGGCGGCAGCCAGAACGAGATCTATGAGCTGCGCCGGGGCGAGTGGTGCGGCGCGATGCGGATTCCGCCACCCAATGCGCCGGCCGATCGCGATGCCGGGATCGTGCGGGAATGGCGCATCATCGAGGCGCTCGACGGCAGCGACGTGCCGCATACCAAGGCGATCGCGCTCTGTCCGGACCCGGCGGTGCTGGGCCGGCCCTTCTATCTCATGGGGCTCGTCGACGGCTGGTCGCCCGCGCAGACCCGCAGGACCTGGCCGGCCCCGTTCGACGCGGATGTCGTGGCCCGGAAGAACCTTTCCTACGAGCTGATCGAGGGCGCCGCCTGGATGTCGCGGTTCGACTGGCGGGCGAACGGCCTGGCCGACCTGGGCCGGCCGGACGGCTTTCACACCCGTCAGGTCGACCGCTGGACCGCCTTTCTGGAACGGATCAAGCGCCGGGAACTGCCGGGTTTCGACGAAGCGTCGGCCTGGCTGCGGGCGCACAAACCGATCGATTACATCCCCGGGCTCATGCACGGGGACTACCAGTTCGCGAATGTCATGTTCGCGCACGGCGCGCCGGCCAGGCTGGCGGCGATCGTCGACTGGGAAATGGGCACCATCGGCGATCCGAAGCTCGATCTCGCGTGGGTGGTCCAGACGTGGCCCGAGGACACGAGCGGTGGCGACGGCAGTGTCGGTGGTTATGTCGACCTCACCGGCATGCCTTCTCGCACGCAGCTGCTCGAACGGTATGTGGAGATTTCCGGGCGGCAGGTCGACGACATCGATTACTACCGCGTGCTGGCCAAATGGAAGATGGCGATCATCCTCGAACAGGGCTATCAGCGCGCCGGGGACGACCCGCGGCTGCTCTCGTTCGGTCCGGTGATCACCGAGGCCATGCGGAGCGCGGCCGAGCTCGCCGAGTCGAGCGACTACCGGCATTGAGGGCGACTCGGCAATCGGCGGAACGTGTCAGGCGCGACGGCTGAAGCGCCAGGGGTTAACCTCATGGTGTGCGCGAAATGGATTTCCGGAGCCAGGTACGAGATCGAGGCGATCTCGCGCGCGACCCCGGGCGTCCTGCCCCCGTGCAGAGCGGACTGTCGCGTCGCAACACCCACAAGGTCTCACATCTGCTCGCCGATGATCTTCGGCGCCAGATCCTGCGTGGTGAACTCGAGGTCGGCGAACAGCTCCCGCCCGAGGCGGACCTCACCAGCCAGTACCACGTGTCGCGGGACACCCTGCGCGAAGCGCTGCGGATCCTGGAATCCCAGTCCCTGCTGGAGGTCCGGCGCGGCCGCGGGGGCGGCGCGGTCGTTCGCCGGCCCGGGCTGGACGCGGTCGCGCGGTACGTCGGGCTGCTCCTGCAGCTTCGCAACGTCACGCTGAACCACATCGGGGAAGCCCGCTCGGTCGTCGAACCACCGGTCGCCGAACTGGTCCCGCTCCACTACGCGGCCGACGACCTGAACCGCCTCGTCGGCCTGCACGAGGCCGCGCAGCGTGCCGAAGGCGATGCCCTGTCGTTCGTGACCGCGGTGGCGGCGTTCGATCAGGCGATGATCGAAATGTCCGGCAACCGCACGCTCGGTGTCATCGCGGGCGTCTTCCAGGACCTCTATGCGGGCCAGGTGTACGCGGCGATCGGCCGGGTGGATTCCGGCGAACGTGAACGCATCGCGCGGCGCGTCGTCGCCGGCCACGAAGCATTCCTGGACGCGCTGCGGAGAAAGGACGCGCCGCTCGCCGGGCGGGCCTGGCGCGACTATCTGCTCACCACGAGCCGCATGCTCGTGAGCCGCACCACCAGCCGGCAGCCGATCGACATGACGCCGTTGTGGCGGGCCCGGGCCGCGGACACCACGACCGGGACGCATCCCCGGCGCTCCATCGTGGTGTCCACGGAGATCAGGTCGCGGATCGCCGAAGGAAAGCTGCGCGACGGCGACCGGCTTCCGCCGCTCGCGGACCTCGCGGCCGAATTCCAGATCTCCCGCCCCACTTTGCGGGAGGCATTGCGCATCCTGGAGATGGAGTTTCTCGTCGACCTGCGAGCGGGCGATCGCAGCGGCGCCCGGATCCGGGAGCCCTCGACGCAGATCGCCGCGCAGCTCGTCGGTATCGTCCTCGAGTCCCGCCAGACCACACTGAAGGACTTTCACCGTGGAATGCGCCTGGTGCAACCGGGGATCGTGCGACTGGTCGCCGTCCGCGCCGGGAAACGAACGCTTGCGCAGCTTCACGATCTCGCACAAGAGCTTGCCGCGAGCGTCGATGACACTCCCCGCTTCGTGGACACGTTTCGTGGCATCGAGCTCACGCTTTTCTCGGCCAGCAAGAACCCGGCCCTCACGATCATCGCGGAAATCATGCACTGGGTCGGCGTCGCCGTCGGCCCCGGCGTCGCGGCGGACGCCACCGCCCTGCCGTGGGTGTCCAAGACGAACCGCAAGGCCCAGGCACGCATCGCGGAGCTGATCCGCGCAATGCGCGAGCGCGACGCCGACGCGGCGTCCGACGTGTGGAATCGCTACCGCGACGTCAGCCAGCCGTTCCTCGAAGAGTCAGAGCTGGGTGCGCGCCTCATCATCGATCTGCTGGGTTAAAGAGTTCGAAAAACGGTTCGCGTGGCGACAGGATTGCCACGCGCTGCTCAGTGTGCCCTGACTCCGTTGACATGGCCTGCGGAACTAAGTAACGTACCTAGTCACCTACTTTTTTCGAGTGCGTAGGTGACGGCGCCGTCACCAAGTCCGGCTCCGCCGCCCCGGTTCATCATCAGCGATCAGCTACCGCACGGGGAGATCACCAGCGTGATCGAGGAGTTTGCCGGAAGAGTCGCCTTGGTCACCGGCGCCGGGCGCAACATCGGACGTGCGATCGCACTCCAGTACGCCGAGCGCGGTGCGCACGTCGTCGTGGCGGTCCGCGGCAACGTCGAAGAAGGCCGCGCGGTGGCACTCGAGGCGACGAAGTTCGGTGTGGACGCCATCAGTGTCGTGGGCGATGTCGCGGATCCTGAACATTGCCGGAAACTCGCCGCGACCGCGGAAGAACGGTTCGGCCACGTGGATTTCCTCGTGCATGCCGTCGGGCTGCGCCCGCACGCGAAGCTCCTGGATGTCTCCCACGAAACCTGGCACGCCGTGATCGAGACCAATTGCTCCGCGGCGTTCTATCTCGCGCAGGCGGTCCTGCCCTCGATGGCCGAGCGGCGGTTCGGCCGGATCATCGGTCTGGGCGGTGTCCGGCCCGGCCGCGCCGCGCTCAAGAAGCACGGCCACATCTCGGTGTCGAAGGCCGCGCTGGATGCGTTGATCAAGGAGATCGCCGTCGAGTTCGGCGCCGACGGGATCACGGCCAATCTGGTCGTGCCGGGGCCCATGGACGTGCAACGAAAGAATGCGCTGTCGGCCTCGCCGGCCGACCGGTTCGCGCAGCTGGCCATTCCTCGTCTCGGTGATCCGGAGGAAGTGGCGAACGCCTGCATGTTCCTGTCCTCGGATCAGGCCGGTTTCATCACCGGGCAAACGATCCGGGTGAACGGCGGGCTGGAGATGTGACGGACGAAGCCAGGAATTCCCAGGACCCAAACGCATCGAGGAGCACGGAAACATGAGCATTCCGATCATCGACACCGACACCCACGTGATCGAGGCCGCCGACGTCTGGACGAAACGGCTGCCGGCGAAATGGCGTGACCAGACCATGCAGGTGCGCTGGAGCGACAAGACCCAGCACGAAATGTGGTGCATCGGCGAGCGACCGTTCAAGCGTGCCTGGGAGAACGTCTCGTACAAGGTTTCCGGGGACGGCGAACGGGAACAGGTCGTCGACGAACGATGGGCGCCGCCCACGCTCGCCGAAGCGCACCCGTCGGCGCACCTTCCCCGGGAGCGGGTCGCGATCATGGACGACTGGGGCATCAAGCTTTCGGTGCTGTACCCCAATTCGGCCGGTTTCGCCCTCGAGCCGTTTCTCGACCACCCGAATCCCGAAATCTCACTGGCCCACGTGCGGGCGTACAACGATTACCAGATCGAGGAGTGGGTGGGCTCGGCTCCGGGCCGGTTCATCCCGATGATGGCGCTCCCGTATTGGGACGTGCCCGCCGCGGTCGCCGAGATCGAGCGCCTGGCCGACTCCGGGTTCGGCGGCGTGGTGATGACCGGGGCGCCGCAGCAGCATGACCAGCCCCACCTGATCTCCCGCCATTGGGACCCGATGTGGCGGGCGTGTGAAGAGGCGGATCTGTCCGTGAGCTTCCACGTCGCGAACGGCACCCTGTCCGGGGGCCAGGCGGGCCCGGCCGTCAACGAGCACCATCTGCGTGTGTCGATGCGCCTCGGTACCGCGAGCTACCTCGACAACGCGCGCCAGACGGTCGACCTGATCAGCTCGGGCATCCTGGCCCGTTTCCCGAAGCTCCGCTTCGTCATTTCGGAGAGCGGCATCGGCTGGGTGCCGTTCGTGCTGGACGCGCTCGACAGCCGGTTCGTGCGGGACAACATTCGCCGGGTGCTGCCGGAGTTCGGCGACCTGCTGCCGAGCGACCTGTTCCGCCGGCAGGTGTTCGTGAACTTCTGGTTCGAGCACCTGGAGGACTTCCACATCGAGAAGATCGGTATCGGGAACCTGTTGTGGGAGACCGACTTCCCGCACCCGACGGGGCTGTACTACAGCGACATCGCCGACGTCATCGACCAGGCATTGGGCGGCCATCCCGACCAGGTCAAGGAACAGGTCCTGTGGAAGAACCCGGCGCGCCTGTACAGCAGGGCACTGGAAAAGCAGGGCGTGCTCAGTGGCGCCAGTGTTTGACCATGAGTGACACCAGCCGGGAGGTGCCGCGCCGCGTCGCGGTCGTGGGTGTGGGCGACATGGGCGGGGCGATCGCCGGCACGATGCTCCGCGCCGGCCAGGACGTGATCGTCTACGACACCCGGCCAGAGGTGGTGGCGGAGTTCCGAAGGCGCGGCGTCCACAGCGCGCCTTCGGCCAAGGCCGCCGCCGAGGCGGCGGACGCGGTGCTCCTGGTGGTTTCGACCGACGCGCAACTGCTTTCGGTCGCGCGCGAACTGGCCGGCGCCCATCCGGCGCCCTCGATCGTCGCCGTCCAGAGCACCGTCCTCCCAGCGACCGTGCAAGAGGTCCAGTCCATTCTTGCGGAGTCGGGAATCGCCACGCTGGACGCACCGGTCACCGGGGGGAGCGCGGCGGCTCAGAACGCCGTCCTCACGACATTCGTCGGCGGCAGGCCGGAAGATCTCGAATACATCCGGCCGGTCTTCGAAAGCTACTGCCGGAGCATCCGGCACGTCGGGGACATCGGTGCCGGTCAGCTGACCAAGATCACGAACAACGCCATGTCGATCGTGAACAGCTTGGTCGCCCTCGAAGCACTCGCTTTGGCGGAGGCGGCCGGTTTGAAAGAGGAAGACGTCCGCGCCGCGATCGTCGAAGGCGGAACGGGTGGGAGTCGTGCGCTGGCCGGTACCGACGCCGAAGGGTTCGGAACGCCGTGGGAGCGGCGCCGGGACGGCCTCGGCAAGATCGTGTACGGAAATGGCTCCGCCGGGACCGGGTCCAAGGATCTGGGCCACGCCGTGACCCTCGCGGAAGCCGGCAACACCCCGGCGCCGCTGCTGAGGGCAGCACTGGACCTCATGCGCCGCAAGTGAATCTCTCCCAGGAAAGGGGAAGAAATGAAGAGCATCACTTATGTCTCATCGGATGGGCACGCGGTCGCGCGCATGCCGAAATGGCGTGAGTACCTTCCCGCTCGCCTTCATCAGGACTTCGACGATTTCCTGACGGTCTACAAGCAATACGGCTCGAAGAATTTCGACCGTCCCGCGCTCGAGGCACGGCTGGACCCGGAGGAAGTCGACTCCTTCACGGACCAGCTGGTGAAAACGGGCCGGGTGGACGGGGTCTTCGAAATGGACCGCCGGCTGGTCGAGCTCGACCGCGAGGGTATCGCCGGTGAGGTGCTGTTCCCGGACTTCGGGCTGGCGTTCCAATTGCTGTCCCCGGCGCACAGTTCGATGTCGGCCATCAACGTCACGCCGACGGAGGATCAGGAGCGGGAGGCGCGCCGGGCGTACAACCGCTGGCTCGTCGACTACTGCTCGGAGGCGCCACATCGCTTCGCCGGGCTCGCGCTCGTGGACTTCGACGACGTCGAAACAGCACTGGCGGAAATCCGGGCGGCGAAGGAATCGGGCCTGCGCGGTGTGTTGCTGCCGTTCATGGACGACGACTACCCCGTCTATCACGAGCGCAACACCCCGATCTGGAAGCTCCTCGAAGAACTGGGAATGCCGCTGGAGGTGCACACCGGCACCAGCGGCATCACGAAGCGCCGTCCCCGGCTGGCGCCCGGAACCGACCCGCGGTTCGGCGCCGCGTTGTCCAATCAGCAGTGGTTCTTCATCGCCCGGCAGGTGCTCGACCAGTTCATCATGAGCGGCACGCTGGAAAAGCACCCCAATCTCCAGCTCGTATTCACCGAGATGGGCTCGTATTGGGCCGCGGCCACCATCGAGCGGCTGGACTACTCGCTCAGCGGGGCCTTCCTCCGCCGCGACATCCGCCAGGTCGTCCCGCGGCTGGCGTCGGAATACTTCGCGCGGCAGGTCTCCCTCGGCTCGTCGCTGTTCTCGACCGCCGAGGCCCAGGCCCGGCACCAGATCGGCGTCGACCGCATGATGCTGGGGGCCGACTACCCGCACCACGAAGGTTCGATCAACGCGCCCGGCACGCGGGCATACCTGCGGGCGACGCTCGGTGCCGCGGGCGTGACCGAGGACGAGGCACGGAAGATGATGGGCGACAACATCATCAAGCTGTTCGGCATGGATCGCGCGGCCCTCGAAGCGGAGGGGGAGCGGATCGGCCTGATGCCGTCCGACATTCTGACCCCGCCCACCGAGAACCTGTACCCGCGTGGTGACGTGCACCGTCCGCTGGTCGGTGTGGGATGACGGCGCTTCCCACTACCGCACGCGCCGCGGTCCTCGTCGAGGCCGGCAAGCCCCTGGACATCATCGATGTGCCGATTCCCCAGGTGGAACCAGGGGCAGTGCTGGTCGAGACGCTGGCCTCCACCATCTGCGCGACGGACGTCCACAGGTGGGAGGGCGGCTTCGGCGGGGCGGTGGCCGGGCCGATCATCCTTGGCCACGAGATGACCGGCCGGGTCGTCCGGCTGGGGGAGGGAGTCTCGCGGGACAGCGTCGGCGAGGACCTCGCGGTGGGCGATCGCATCATCTGGGCGCACGGCTTCTGCGGGCAGTGCGATCAATGTGTGATCGAGGGACAGCCGATGCTGTGCGGGCGTCCCACCCTTTACATGGCGACGCCGTGCAGTGCCTTTCCTTATCTCACCGGAGGTTTTGCCGAATACTGCTACGTGTTCCCGAACGCGGGCCGGGTCAAGGTGCCGGACGAGGTCGGTGACGCGGCGGCCGCGGCGGCCGCCTGCGCGTTGCGCACCATCGTGCACGCGTTCGACCGGCTCGGCGGGATCGACTTCCGGCAGACGGTCGTGATTCAGGGGGCCGGGCCGCTCGGGCTGTTCGCGACCGTCCTGGCGTCGTTGTCCGGGGCGTTCCGGGTGATCGTCATCGGTGGCCCGAGCCAGCGTCTCGACCTCGCCCGGGAATGGGGGGCGGACGTCACGATCGACATCGGCGCCGTCCCGGATCCCGCCGAACGGCAGGCGCTGGTCCTCGAAGCGACCGGTGGCCGGGGTGGTGACGTCGTCATCGAGGCGGCCGGGGTACCGGAGGCGTTCAACGAAGGACTGGGCCTGCTGCGGGTGGGCGGGCGCTTCCTGGTCGTGGGACCCACCCACGGGGCCACGGTGCCGTTCCGCCCGATGACGATGATCGCCAAACAGCCGACGATCATCGGCGTCCGGAGCGCCGCCATCGCGCACTACGGCCGGGCCCTGTCCTTGATGCGGCGGCACCGCGACCGGTTCGACTGGGACGCGCTCATCACGTCGACCCGGCCGCTCGAGGACATCAACGAGGCGATGTCGTCGATGAAGGCGTGGGCCGAGATCAAGCCGGCGATCAGCTATCCCCGCTGACCCGGTCGTTGCCGAAGGTTCAGCGGCTGTCGTCGAGCCATGCGACGACGTCGAGTTCGACGCGGAAGGGCGGGACCAGCTGCGCACCGATCGTCGTGCGGGCGGGGCGCAGCTCGGGGAACTCCTCGGTCCAGACCACGTTGTAGGCGGAGAAGTCCCCGAGGTCGGCCAGGTAGGCGGTGACCTTGAGGATCTGGTGCGGCTGCGCGCCGGCCTCGGCCAGCACCCGCCGGACATTGGCGAAGGCCGCGCGGGCCTCGTCGTGGAACGTCCCGGTGACGGGCCGCCAGCTCTCGTCGACGCCGACCTGGCCGGACAACAGCAGCAGATTTCCCTGCCGCCGGAACGACGGCGCGGGCGGTGGGGTGACTGCGTCCTGGCTCATCAAAATCTCCCGATTGGTTGGAGGAAGGGGCTCATCGAGTCCACCCGCGACGCAGCGGATCGAACGGGGTCAGCTCGGGCGCGGCTGTCCCGCTCATGATCTGGCCGGCCAGGAGCTTCCCGGTGACGGGTCCCAGCGTGACGCCCCACATGCCGTGGCCACCCGCGACGTGCACGCCCGCAACGTTCGTCGCGCCGATCAACGGCAGCCCGTCGGGCGTCAGCGGCCGGGGCCCCACCCACGGCTCGCGCACGTCGTCCCAGTCGGCGCCGTCGATCAGCGGGTGGATCGAGCGCAGGATCGCCTCGAGACGATGGCGGTCGAACGGCGCGTCCCGGTCGGCGATCTCCATCGTGCCCGCGACGCGGACCCGCTCGCCGTACGGGGTGAGCGCGACCCGGGCGCCGGGCAGATAGACCGGGCCCGTGAGCGGTTCGGCCAGCCGGATACTGCACGAATAACCCCGCCCGGCCTGGACCGGCACCCGGACGCCGAGGCGCCGCGCCAATTCCGGTAGCCACGCACCCGTCGCCAGGACGACGGCGTCGGCCCGGTGCGGTGGCCGGGTCCAGGTGTCCACCTGAAGGTCACCGGGCCCGAACCCGACCGACCGCACAGCGGCGCCCTCGACGATCTCACCGCCCCGTTCGCGCACCGAGCCGGCGAGCGCGTCGAGGAACGGGCCCGGCGCCACGAACCGCTGGCCCTCCAGATGCAGGATCTGGGTGATCCGGTCGGAGAACGGCGGCTCGTGCCCGGCGGAGGTCCAATGGGACACCTCTTGCCCGGTGGCGCGGGCGGCGGCGAACTCGTGCTCGAGACCCGCGGTGTCCTGACCGGCGGTGAACCCGATCCGGATGTTCCGCTCGTGGACCTCCGCCGGCACGCCGCCCTTGGCCAGCTCGTCGAAAGCGCCGAGGCTGTCCACCGCCAACCGGCCCAGCGCGGCCATTCCCCGCCGCCAGCGCGGCGCGGTCGAGTTCCGGGCGAAGCCGGCCAGGAACGCCAGCGTCGTGGCGGACAGCCGCCCGCTCAGTGCGACCGGCGATCCCCGGGTGAGCAGGCTCTGGACGCCTTCTCGCAACAGCGCCGGCTCCGGGAGCGGCCCCACCATGGCGGGCGTGAGGTAGCCGGCGTTGCCCCACGACGCGCCGGCCCCCACCGCCGACCGTTCGAGAACGGTGACGTCCGCGCCGTGCTCCTGCAGGAACCACGCACACGAGAGCCCGACCATTCCGGCGCCCACGACCACAACACGCCGGGGTGAAGACTGTCCAGTCATACATCGACTCCTGAATTGGGTGTGTTAGTGCGTTCCGCTCAGGCAAGAGGGACAACCCGGCAGGCGCTCACCGTGATGGAGGAACTTCTTGTGGCGGGCCTCTTCTTCGAGCGGAGCAGGTAGGTCCGCGGTCAAGAGCGGCTGCTCCGGGAGCGCGTCGAGATCCACCAGGGCGCCATCCTTGATGACGGCGTGGATGCTCTGGTAGTTCTTGGCGCTCTGCAACGGATCCTTGTCGAGCACCACCATGTCGGCGATCTTGCCTGCTTCGAGTGTGCCGAGATCGTCGTCGACTTTGTACGCCTTCGCGATGTTGCGGGTCGCCGCGTGCAGCAGGGCCATCGGTGACATGCCCTTCTCTTCCATGGCCCGGAGCCAGACGAAGTGACCTGTCGCCATTCGGCCCAGGCCTTCGTCCTCGGGCAATCCCATCCAACTACCCTTGAGCATCGGCTCGTTCATGACTTCCGGAGCCAAGATGCCTCCGTCATTGGCGAGCAGAATGGTCGCCCCGGAGTTGATGAGGTTGCGGGCGTTGGCGTCCGAGGCCTTCCACATCGTCCACTCGAAGTCCGAAATGGACTCCTTCAGGACCTTCAGGCCGTTGTCGGTCAACGGAAAGACGACGGCGCCGCAGTTGCCCCGCGCGAAGAGTTCGAGGGTCTCGCGGGGGATCTCGGTCGGTCCCGTCATGTTGCAATGCTGGACGAGGTCACAGCCCGCCTCGATCGCTATTCGCAAGCCCTCGACCGATCCCGTGTGGGCCTGTGCGGTCACCCCGGCACGATGGGCTTCCTCGACGATGGCGCGCTGCGTGCGCTCCGAGAATTCGATGAAGGCGCCGGCTGAGGTCCCGCCATGTTCGTTCGAGGCGTACTTGACGAAGTCGATTCCGCGCTCGATGTACGTGCGAACCTCTTTGCCGACCTCCTCGGGTGTCAACCACATCAGATGCCGGCCGGTGTTCTCCACCCAGGTCGCATTCACCCGGTCGACGAAATTGGTGCTTCCCACTCCCGGGATCCGCTTGTCGAAATCATCGGAGAACGGGCCCTCGAATCCGATGATGTTGCCCGCGCAGCGAATACGACTGCCCGGGACGAGGCCCTGATCGATCCGGTCGCGGACCGCCATGAGCGCACGTCGTGGCCCCCAGGTGTCGAAGACGGTGGTCATGCCGCTCTTCAGAGCGACCTGTGCGGACTCGGTGATCAGCTCTTCGTAGCGCCCTTCATACTTTACGAGCGTCTCGAAGAGGGCGCTGACCAGGAGATGCACATTGGCGTTCAGTAGCCCGGGAATGATGAACTTCCCGCTGTAGTCGATGGTTTCGGCGTCCGCCGGAATCGGCAGGTCGCCGGGCCGGCCGATGGCCACAATGCGGCCGTTCTCGGTCAGGATCGCTTGACCTTCGACGCCCTTGTCGGAAACACCGTCGATGACGGTCGCGCCGGTCAACAGCAGTGACATTGTCTTCCTTCCTGGTGGGCTGCCTCCGGTTTCCCGGACGCAGCAAGTCGAATGGTCAATAGCGTCATACGCTGGCGATGCGCCGGGGAAGTGCGAGGCTCGCGGCGAGTGCCCCGACGCCGACCACGATCGATATGACGAAGATCGTGCCGAAGGCGGACCAGGTGGGCAAGGGCGTCCCCGTGATGAGGTCGCTCGCGAGGATGCTGCCCGACACCTGCGCGCCCAATGTCCCGCCCACGGAGCGCACGACCAGGATGAAGCCGCTCGCACTGGCCACCCGCTCCGCGGGCACCGACGACGACACGATGTTCATCGCCTGGGTGAGCCCGATGCCGATGCCCAGTCCGGCCAGTCCCGAGGAAAGCGCCAGCATGGTGCCGTCGTGACGAGCGAGGAACAGGACTGCCGAGGAGGCCACGATCGGCACGCAGGACAGCACCATCACCGTCTTGGCGCCGAGTAGCCGTTCCAGCCGTCCGGTCAGGGTCGCCGAGGCGGCGCCGATCAGTCCCAGGGGGAGCAGGAGCAAGCCCGCCGTGGTCGGCGTCCCGCCGAGCCCGTAACCGGCGAGCGGTGGCGCGGCCACGATCGTCGGGAGAGAAAGGAAGACCGCGTACGTCGCCCAGCCGGCGGTGAACGCGACCACGCAGGTGACGATCACGGCTTTCCCGCCGACCCGAAGGTCGACCAGTGGTCGCTCGAGCCTCCGTTCGACCACTGTGAACGCGACCAGCAGCGCCACCCCCACAGCGGCGAGCACGAGGAACTTCGCCGACGACCATCCCCACGAGGGAGCCTCGGTGAGACTGATGAGCACCGCGAACAACCCGGCGCTGAGCAGAACCGCGCCCGCCCAGTCGACCTTGCCGTCGCCGCCGGCCGGAGTGGAGGGAAGCACCGCCGCGGCCACGAGGCCGAGGAGTACCAGCGCGGCCAGCGGGAGCCAGTAGAGCCAGTGGTACGACAGGACGGTCAACAGCGGGCCGGACACCAGCACGCCGGCGACCGAGCCCAGCCCGGACATGCCGATGATCAGCCCATTGCCGGTCCGCGCTTTCTCGGCGGACTGGGTGTCTCGCAGGATGCCGATCGCCAGCGGGGCGAAACCGAGCCCGGCACCTTGGAGGACCTGACCGATCGCGAGCACGACGATCGAATTGGCGATGGCGCTGAGGAGCACTCCGGCCAGGACCACCCCCCACACGACGAGGAAGACCGTTTTCTTGTTGTGGATATCGGCCAGTCGTCCGATCAGCGGAGTGCAGACCGCGCCGGACAGCAGCAGCCCGGTGAAGACCCAGGTGATCGAAGCGGTGGACGCGCCCACGCCTTGCTGGATCAGCGGCAGCGCCGGAACGAGCATCGATTCGAGCAGGTTCAGGACGAGTACCAGGCCGCCGAGGATGACCGTGGCGAGAGATCCGGTTCTGACTTGCGTTCCGACGGTGAGTGGGGACGTCGACATTGACAGCCTCCTGAGGAGAGAGCGAACTGGTGGGGGGTGGGGACCAGATACGGCTGCGGAACGGAACTTGCGGGTGTCGATCAGCTGATCTTGGGGAGGAAGCGGAGCCCGGTGTGGATGCCGTGCGGTCGTCCGGGCACCGGAGGGAGGTCGGCGAGTTGGGTGATCCGGCCGTAGAAGCCGGCCGCGGTTCGCGGGTCGGCCTCTTCGGGCACGAAGAGGCCGGGGGCCGCCGGCACATAGGTGGCGCTGGACGAGCTGGGCGCTCCGTAGGCGCCCAGGATGCGTTCCAGTTCCTCGTCGTAGAACGGGGCAGTCGTGTGCACGAGCAGCTTGCCGTCGCGGACACTGATGTTCTTGTTGATGTGGAAGGCGGCGTACTCGCCGCCCATTGCGGGGTCGATCTGTGCAGGGGCTCCGCTGAATGACGCGGCGGCCTGCTGCCCGGTGAGGTGCTCGACGACGGTGGTGTGCAGCGTGTCATTGAGCAATGCGTTGGAGCCGCTGACGAAACTGACGATGACGGCGTCGTGTTCGGGGACGATGCAGAAGCTCGACGTGCCTCCCGGGGAACCGCCGCCGTGCCAGGCAGCCGTCGTCCCGGCGATGGGATCCAGCCACCAGCCGAGGCCGATAGGCGGCGCCGAGGGGAGCCCGAGGTCGAAGGTCGGGGTTAGCATCGCCGCCGCGAGCTCCTGCGACAGCACCCGCTCGCCAGTAGGGGCGAGGCCACCGGCCAGGTGCATGCGGCCGAAAGCGATCATGTCGTCGACCGTCACGATCGGTGTCGCGCCGGCCCCGGCGGCGGATTCGGGCAGGCTGAACATCGACGTGGCCCGCAGTGCGCCTGGTTCGTCGGCCGGGAGCGCGCCGATGGCGGTGCGGCGCAAGAACGCCTGGGTTTGCACCGCGGTGGCGTCGTTCATGCCGCACGGGTCGAAGAGCTCGGTCTGGATTGCCGTCTCGTAGGGAAGCCCGGTTTGCTCCTCGATGATCCGTGCGGCGAGGACGAAGCCGGGGTTGGAGTAATGAATGCCCGTGCCCGGCTCGAACAGGCAGCCGAAGTCACGCAGCTGGGCGACGTAGGACTTGGTGGCGTCGCGGCCTCGTACGCCGGAGGGCATCAGGTCGTCGGAGTCGATGCCGTTGGTGTGGTTGACCAGCATCCGCACGGTGATCGCGTCGGCGGCATCGGAGTCGGCGAGAATGAACTCGGGAATGTACCGGCGGGCCGGTGCGTCCAGATCCACGGTGCCGTTGTCCACCAGCCGCAGCAGGGCGGTTGTCGTGAGCACCTTGGTGACCGAGCCGAGCAGCCATCCGGTGTCGGTGGTGAATTCCTGGCCCGTATTGAGGTTCGCACTGCCGTGCGCGAGCGAGAACTGGTCGCCGCCCACCGCGACGCCGATCACCGCCCCGGCGACACCGGTCGCCGCGGATTGGGCGTCGAGGAGTTCGGCGATGTCCTTGCGCAATGAATCCAGATCAGCCATGGGATTTTCCTTATGACGGGCAGTGAGTGGGAAGGGAAAGCACGTCCGGTTAGCGCCATACGGCCGCGGCGACGCGGCGGAAGTTCTCCCCGAGGATCGCGCGCACGTCGGAATCGCTGTACCCGTGCCGGGTCAGGACCTCCGAAAGCTCACGCAGCTGGCGTGGATGAACGAACCCGATCGGTGCCCCGTCGCTCGGCAGGTAGTTGCCGTCGGCCGGGAAGGAGTCCGGGTCGTCTTTGATGAAACCGTTGGCCTCGGCCTGGTCGAACACGTAGTCCAGGCCGATCCCGACGTGGTCGATTCCCGCGACGCCCACCGCGTAGTCGACCGCCCGGAAGAGATCCTCGGTCGCCGTGACGTTGTCCCCGAGGAAGATCCCGACGCCGTTGATGCCGATGACACCGCCGGTCCGGGCGCATTCCCGCAGCTGGTCGTCGTCGATGTTGCGAGGATGCCGGTGGACGCCCGACGGGACCGAGTGGGAGAAGATCACCGGCGACGTCGAGTGCTCGAACAGATCGAAGGTGGTCCGGCGAGCGCAGTGGGTGGCGTCGACGACCATCCCGACGCGGTTCATTTCACGCACCACATCGCGGCCGAAGGCGGTCAGGCCGTCCTCCGGATCGCCGTGACAGCCACCGCCGGCCCGGTTCGGCACGTTGTAGGCGATCAGCATGGTGCGGACACCGAGCTGGTAGTAGGTCTCGACCAGGCCGACCTTGCCGTCCAGCCCCTCGGTGCCTTCCAGATCGAAGGCCACGGCCAGTTTTCCCGCTTCCTTGGCCTTCGACACTTCCTGGGCGGTTCCGGCGAGCGTTGTCCAGGAGGGGTTGTCGAGAATCTGCCCGCGGAAGTTCATCAATGTCTCGAGCGTGTCCTGCCACGGACCGTCCATTCCGACGTTCACGGAGACGAAATCGAACCCGGCCCGGACGTACTCGTGCAGGTCGTCGATCGTGGAATTCCGGTGCAGGGGAAGGCAACCGTGCTGGTCCCAGACCAGCGCCGCATCGAAGCCGGGAGTGTTCTCGGTGATCATCCGCTTTGCCTCCGGCTCTTCGGGAATCGCTGGGGTGAGAACGGCCGCAGGACACCGGGGGACCTGCCCGTGATCATGAACTCGGCGAGCGCTTCCCCCGTCGCCGGAGCGAGGGTTATCCCGAGCATGGCGTGCCCGGTGGAGACATAGACGTTGTCGTAGTGGGCCGATTTGCCGATGACCGGAAGGCCGTCGTAGGTGAGGGGACGCATCCCGCTCCAGACGTCCTCCATCGGCCCGGAGGCCCAATCACCCAGGTAGGCCTGGGCCTGCTTGGCGATCGAGCTGACCTTGCGCCGGTGGATCCGTTCGTTGAGACCGCTCAGTTCCATCGTCCCGGCGACGCGGGTGCTGTCCTGATAGGAGCTGACTCCGATCTTCGACTCGCCGAAGTACAAGGCGTGCTTCGGCGGGGTCTCCGGGCGCAAGGTGAAGCTGTATCCCTTGGCCCCCTGTACCGGCACGTTCAGGCCGAGCTTGCGGGCCAGCGGGTTCGTCCATGCTCCCGCGGCCAGCAGGACTTGGTCGGTCTCGATGCGTTCTCCGTGCGAGAGCGCGGCCACGACCCGGTTGCCCCTGGTCTCGAAACCGGTGACTTCACGATGTTCGTGGATGACCGCGTTGTTGTCGCGCAACCGGTCCGCGAGCCCCCGGGTGAGCGTCTGCGGGTCCACGTGTCGTTCGGCCGCGAGCAGGAAACCGGCCGACACCCGTGGCGAGAGAGCCGGCTCGAGTTGCCGTATAGCGGACGAGTCGAGGGGGACTTCGGGCACGTCATAGCCGAACTTGGTCAGCTCCCGCAGTGCCGCGAGCTCGTGCTCCGCGCCGCTCTCGGTCAGGAAGGCGAACAACAGGCCGCTCTTCCACATCGAGAACTTGACCTCGTCCTTGAGTAGTTCGTCGAAGAGCGGCATCGTCCTCAGGTTGAGCTCCGCCATCGCCGCCAGCCCCGCTTGGTGATCGCGGCGGTTGCAGTACCTCCAGAAGCGCCACAACCACAGCGTCAGCGCCGGATCGAACCGGGGCGGGATGAACAACGGCGAGCTCGGTCTGACGATGTTCCGCAGGCTGTAGCTCCGGACGCCCGGAGCCGGAATCGGGGCGGACAGCGCTGGCGTGATCCAGCCGGCGTTGCCGCGCGAGGCCGCGTCGCCGACCTGGCCACGTTCCAGGATGACGACGTCGGCGCCCTCGCGCCGCAGGAAATACCCGGCCGCGAGCCCGATGGCGCCGCCACCCACGATGACTACTCGCTCACTGACTGGCATGGCGTCCCTGACACTCCATAGTTCTCGTTGAGATTTCTTCATTCTGTTGAAAATGTCTCGGCTGTCAAGCCCCCTCCGCGGGTTCAGGTGCTCAGCTGCGCCGGCCGTCGCGGAACAGGCTCGCTGCTACGATGACCAAGGCCGTGGGTCAGAGCAGACGCAAGCACGCGTCTTCTTCTGACTCCCCAATCGTCGAGTCGGAGTGTTCAAGTCTCATGGTGCGGAGGACCGAAGAGGAACCCGCCGTGACCCCTCCCAACGAGGAACGGCAACGACGCCTCGGGGAACGACTTCGCCGGCTCCGCCACCTTCGTAAACTGACCATCGAGCAGGTAGCCGGCGAAGTCGACCTGTCCATGTCCTTTCTGAGCATGCTCGAACGCGGGCAGGCGGACATTTCGCTTTCGCGATTCTCCCGGTTGGCGGATTTCTACAAGATCAGCGCCAGCGAACTGCTCGTCGAGGACGAGACCGGTGCTGGTCCGACCATTGTCGAACCCGAGCGCTTGCAGCTGATCGATCGCGGCGAGGGCGTCACGTATCGGCTCCTGCAAAGCGACTACTCCGGTGCGCAGGCCGTGCTTGTCACGCTCGAGCCGGGCGCGTCGTTCCGCGACGTTCTGGCACACAAGGGCCGCGATTTCGGATGGGTGATCTCCGGTGAGCTTGTTTTGCTCTACAGCGACCGAGAGTATGTCATCGAAGCGCGGCAATTCGTGGAATACGACGCCAGCAAACCGCATGCGCTCCGCAACGATGGTGAACAGCGCGCGGAGATGATCGCATTCATGAATTCGCCCTACTGGTAGGACGGGACGCGTTCAGCCCGGAGCGACAGCAGCGAAGAGGCGAACAGCAGCACGGCGATGAGGATCGACACCGCGGTGATCGCAGCCGTCGACCCGTACGCGCCGGCGGCCGAGTAGTAGATGCCCCCGATGATCGCGACCGAGAGGGCGGCGCTGATCTGCAGGGTCGCGTTGACCAGACCGCTGGCCAGGCCGGCGAACGCGCGCGGGATGTGGGTGACCGTGATGCGGATCAGCGAAGGCAGGGCGAGCCCCTGACCGAAGCCGATGAGCGCCAGCGGTGCGGCGGCCCACGGTGTCCGGCCGAGCGTGGCGACGAGCACGGCGAACGCGAGGAAGTCGATGGTTTCCAGGCACAGGCCCAGGGCGGCGATCCGGCGCGGCATGACCCGCATCAGGTGCGGCACGGTCAGCGGTCCGATCAGGAAACCGATGCCCAGCGGCAGGATGTCCAGGCTCGCCTGGAGCGGGGTGCGGCCGGCGGCCTGCTCGTGTTCGGAGAAGATCAGGAAGAACGCGGCGATCGAGTAGAACAGGGCGACCGACACCAGTGCGATCCGCACGCCAGGCGCGGTGAGTGCTTTGGGTGGTATCAGGGGCATGACGCGATGTCCGCCGAGGGTGGACTCGTAGCGCCAGAACCGGTACAGCAGGCCGGCGGCGACGACGAGCAGAACGAAGCACCACGTGGGCCAGTCCAGGGCGCGCCCCTCGACCAGCGGGATGACGATCCCGGCCAGACCGGTGAAGAGCAGGACGGCGCCGACCCAGTCGAGTTTCTCCGCGCCCCGGGTGTGCGGGTCGCGCAGGAACAGGCTGCCCAGCAAGGCAAGGGCGGCGACGGGCAGGTTGATGAGGAAGATCGCCCGCCAGCCCAGGCCCCAGACATTGGCGGTGACGAGGAGTCCGCCCAGGGACTGGCCGATGACGGCGGCGAGTCCGACGGTCGCACCGTGGAAGCCCAGGGCGATCGTCTGCTCCCGGCCATCGAGGCTGGCGCGGATGAGCGCCAGGGACTGCGGCGCCATCAATGCGGCGGTGAGACCTTGCAGGATGCGCCCGGCGACAAGCAGCCACGGCTCGCCGGCCGAACCGCACAGCAGCGAGGCAAGCGCGAACCCGATGAGGCCGACGAGAAAAGCTCGCCGTCGCCCGTACAGATCGCCGAGACGGCCACCGAGTGTGAGTGCCACGGCGTAGGTGGCGGCGTAACTGGCCACGATCTGCTGGCCCAGACTGTCGCCGCCGCCGAGGTCGTCCTGAATCGAAGGGATGGCGAGATTGACGATGAAGAAATCCAATGGCGGCAACAATGTGCCGGCCAGCAGCGTGACTACGCCCACCCACGTACGGGCCGAGGTACGTGCTGTCAAAGTCGAAGTCACTGCTGCCCCCAAGGGGCCAGAAGCGCGTCGGCGGAACGCTGCATCTTTTCGGCGGACACGCCATCGCGTGCCTGAGTGGAGATGCCCATGAGGTACCCGTAGATGAGGCCGGCTATGGCCTCCGCGTCCGTCCCCGGCGGCAGCACACCTTCGGCGATCGCCTGCCGGACCCTTTCCAGGACGCGGGAGCGGGTGACATTGCGGCGCTCCGCCACCATTTGGTAGACCGGGTCGTCCGTTTCCGAGGTCGGGGCGGCCAGCACCATCATGCAGCCCAGCGGGTGCTCCTTATCGGTCTGCATCGCGATGGACCGGCTCAGGGTCTGCCTGACGGCTTCCCTCGGATCCAGCGACGCATCGGTCAGCGGGTCGAGGACGCGCCCGTACGTCGCGCGATAGTGCGCGATCGCTTCGGCGAACAATTCAGCCTTGCTGCCGAACAATTGGTAGAAGCTCGCCGACGGCATGGCGCCCATCGCCGCACGCAATTCCGCGACGCCGGTCGCCTCATAACCCCGCTGCCAGAACACGCGCACGGCGATCTCCAGAGCTGGTTCCCGCTCGAACTTGCGGGGCCGTCCCCGCCCGCGTCGCGCGGCGTCATTGGTTGAGTCCATATTTAAAGACTACTCGATCTAAAAATTGGCGGCAAGCTCGCCGAATGAATCAGTCGGCTTTATGGCCGCTCCGCAGTTCCAACACCTGCGACGCGGCGCCATGAGGCCACACCGCCGGAATTGGGCGGCGCGTGGCGTCCTCCGGTGTGTCGCCGACACAGTGGATGTGCGTCCGGGGACGCGGGCATTTCCGGCACGGGCGGGATCTTGCTCGCCACGCCGGATATGACGACGTCAATAGCTGAAGGAGACACCGCGAAACCGGACCGGGATGAGGTCGGTGTAGCGAACAATGTCACTCATCACAGCCTCGCTCTCCGGCGAACCGAATGCCGCGATGGCGGCCTGTTCGTCGCGGAATTCGTTCACCGCTACCACCACAATGTCTCCCTCACCCTTCGGGTAGACGGCGGTGCTGGACACCAGACCGTACTGTTCCCAGGCTTTTCGTACCAAGGGGAGATGCTCGGCGACGAAGTAGTCATGATCGAACCGGAATTCTTTTCCATTCGACCTGTAGATGACGAAGACGGTTTCCTTGTTCTCATTGTCCACGTTGACGACAGTAATGCGGGCCGGCTCCCGGAGCATGGGTGCAGTGCACCCACGTTGGCCGAACGAACGCGCCGGTCAGTCCTGCTGGTCCGTCGGCCGGATCAGGACCTCGTTCACGGCGACGTGGCGCGGCCTGGTGACGATGAAGGCGATGGTGTCCGCCACATCCGCGGGTCGCAGACGCTCCATTGTGGAGTAACGCTCGTACATCCGCTCCTGGACCTCGGGGCGGTTCTGCAGCGGCAGCTCGGTCGCCACCGCACCGGGCTCGACGAGCGAAACGCGCAGGTGGCGTTGTGTGACTTCCCTGCGGAAGGCTTCCCCGAAGGCGGTCACCGCGTACTTGCTGGCGTTGTAGACACCGCCGCCACCTCGGACCACCCGGCCCGCGGTGCTGCTGACCAGGACGAGGTCGGTGACTTCGCGGGGGCCGCCGGCCGCCGCCTCCAGCAGGTGCGGGGCGGCCGCGTGGGCGGTGTACATGAGCCCGAGTGTGTTGAGTTCGATCATCCGGCGCCAGTCGGTCGTGTCGGCACCCGTGATCGGCCCGAGGATCATGACGCCCGCATTGGCGACCACGGTGTCGAGGCGGCCGTACGTCTCGACGGCGCGGGCGACAACGGCGTGGGCCTGCCCTTCGTCCGTGATGTCGGCGCCCACGGCCAGCGCGTGGCCACCGGTGCTTTCGATCTTTTCGACGAGTGCGTCGAGACGGTCGGCCCGCCGGGCCACGACGGTCACCCGTGCGCCGAGCGCGGCCAGCGCGAGCGCGGTGCCCTCGCCGATTCCGCTACTGGCTCCGGTGATGAGGGCGACTGTGCCGGCGAGGGGGCCACTGGCCGCGCTGTGCGGATGACTGGTCATGAGGTCGACGGTATGAGCGCTCCGACCGGCGCGGGAGGGAGCGCTACGCCCACCCGGCTGAGACCGGCCTGGAAGGCTTCACCCGGCCGCGGCGCCCGCACCAGCGAGCGCGAAGTCGATCAGCGCGTCGATGTAACCCGCACTGCTGTCCTGCATCTGCTTGAACAGTTCCGGCGGTGTGGAGAGCACATGGTTGATGATCGCGCCGATCAGCGCGTCGAGGAGGATGGTCGGGGACGTGTCCTCAGGAAGTTCGCCCCGGGCGGCCGCCTCGTGAACGAGTGCCCGGGTCTCCAGGAACATCGGCGTCGCCTGCTGCTTGCGCCAACGCTCTTCCAGTCCCGGCACATAACGACATTCGACGTAGAGCCGCAGATAGGCAAGCCCGCCCGTGCTGGTGAAGAAGTCGAAGAGCGCATGCACGATGGAGGTCAGGTCGGCGCGCAGTTCGCCGTGGCTGGGGGAGGAGCGCTGAGCGTTGAGATCCGCCATGCAGTCCAGGAGTAAATCTTCCTTGCTCGACCAGCGAAGGTAGAGGGCCGCTTTGCCGACCTTCGCGTGATTGGCCACGTCGTCAAAAGTGAGGCCGGCCCATCCGACACGCGCATAGAGCTCGACCACAGCCTGCGTGACACGCGCGTCGACGCTGGGATCGCGGGGCCGGCCGCGTCGAGGACGCTGCGACGACTCGTGAAGCGCGGACACCGGACAAGTGTAGAGCACGATCAAAAGTCGACCAGCCGAAACTCTATTACGGTCACGTTTCGTCTGTAATACTGTGCTGGCCGACCCGACGGCGTGCCGGCCCGATCGAACGGAAGGACGTCCCCGTGATCGACCTCGACGACATCATCGCGATCGACGTGCACACCCATGTCTGGGCATCGGTGGGTACCCCGAGCGGGCCGACGTCCGAGACCTCGGCAATGGCGCGATACTTCGGGACGGACGCCCGTCCGGCCACGGTGCCGGAAATGGCCCGGTACTACCGCGAACGCAGGATCGCTTGTGTCGCCTTCACTGTCGACGCGAGGACCGAGACCGGCCGGCTGCCGGCGGTCACCAATGACGAGATCGCCGAGCAGGCCGGCGAGAACTCGGACATCGTGATTCCGTTCGCCAGCGTCGACCCCCGCGCGGGTCGGGTCGCGGTCACCGAGGCCCGGCGTTTGGTCGAGCACTACCACGTCAAGGGGTTCAAGTTCCATCCGAACAGTCAGGCCTTCTATCCCAATGATCGTGCGTACTACCCCTTGTACGAGGTGCTCGAGCAGGCCGGCGTGCCGGCTCTGTTCCACAGCGGGCAAACCGGCGTGGGGGCGGGTGTGCCCGGCGGTGGCGGCGTCCGGCTCAAATACTCGAACCCGATGTTCCTCGATGACGTCGCCGTGGATTTCCCCGATCTGCCGATCGTGCTGGCACACCCCTCTTTTCCTTGGCAGGACGAGGCATTGTCGGTGGCGGTGCACAAACCCAACGTCTACATCGATCTGTCCGGCTGGTCACCCAAATACTTTCCGGCCAACCTGATCCATTACGCCAACACGCTGATCAAGGACAAGGTGCTTTTCGGTTCGGACTTTCCGGTGATCACACCGGATCGGTGGCTCGCGGATTTCGAGAAGATCGACATCAAGCCCGAGGTGCGCCCGCTGATCCTCAAAGACAACGCCGCGCGCCTGCTCGGGCTCTCCGAGAAGTGAAAGGGGACTCCGACGTGGACAAGGTGTACGAGTCGCCGGAAGCGGCGATCTCCGACTTGGCCGACGGCGCGTCGATCGCGGTGTCCGGGTTCGGGCAGAGCGCGGGATCGCCGATGAGCCTGCTGGAGGCACTGCACAAACGGGGCAGTCGCGACCTGTGCCTGGTGGGCAACACCATCCCGCCGGGTGCCGGGCCCCTGATCGACGAACGCCGGGTTCGCCACCTGATCATGTCCTTTACCTCGCGAGCGGGCCGGCTCAGCGCGACCGACGAGCTGCTCGCCGACGGAGTCATGACCTACGAACTCGTGGCGCAGGGGACGTTGGTGGAGCGCTTGCGTGCCGCCGGCGCCGGCCTGGGCGCGATCTACACCCCGACGGGGCTGAACACGCCGATCGCCGATGGCAAGGACATCCGGTATTTCGACGGCCGGCCTTATGTGCTCGAAACGGCGCTCAGGGTGGACTACGCGTTCATCGCGGCACATCGCGCGGATCGATCGGGGAACATCGAATTCCGGGCGGCGAACCAGCACTTCGGGCCGAGTTTCGCCAAGGCGGCACGGGTGGCGATCGTCGAGGTTGACGAGATCGTCGAAGACGGCGAGTTGCCGCCGGAGCGCATCGACCTGCCGGGAATCTTCGTGGCACGAGTGGTGCGGACCACGGTGCCGAACACGCTGCCCAAATACGGCCTGAAGCGGCGTCCGGCCGATGTGGCGCGCGAATATCATGGCAAGCCGGGCTGGACCCGGGTGCAGATCGCCGAGCAGGCGGCCCGGCTGCTGCCCGAACCGAGTTACGTGAACCTGGGCCTGGGAATCCCGAGTTACGTGTCCTCGTTCATCAAGGACCGGGACATCGTGCTGCACGGCGAGAATGGCATCCTCGGCTACGGCGACATCGTCGATGACGAGGAAACGTATCCCGACGTGTTCAACGCGACCGGGGTCTCGGTCACGCCACGACCGGGAATCTCGTATTTCGACAGTGTGACCGCCTTCGAAATGGTTCGCAGCGGGCGGGTCGATGTCGTCGTCATGGGCGCCTATCAGGCCGACGCCGAGGGAAGCGTGGCCAATTGGGCAACGCCGGAGATGACCGGCGGGGGCATCGGTGGCGCGATGGATCTGGTGGCCTCGACGCAAGCCGGCGGCAGCGTGATGGTCCTGATGGAGCACTGCGACAGCCAGGGCCGTCCGAAACTGGTACAGCGCTGCACTTACCCACTGACCGGCAAAGCGTGTGTCGACGTCGTGGTCACGGATCTGGCGGTGTTCCGGCGCCGCGACGGTGCGCTCACCATCGAATCAGTGGCACCGGGTTTCACGGCCGAGGAGGTGTGGGCCCTGACCGATATGGAGGCTCACACCCCGCGGACTTAGCCATCGACTGTGAAGGGAATGCGATGAGAGAAGGCCAAGTAGCACTCTTGGCGAAGCAGGGTGAGGAATTCGGCGCCGGCGACTGGTTCGAGGTCAACCAGGAGCGTGTGAACCAGTTCGCTGACGCGACCGACGACCACCAATGGATCCATGTGGATCCCGTACGAGCCGGGGATGGCCCGTACGGCGGCACCATCGCCCATGGCTTTCTGACCCTGGCTCTGGTACTGCGGCTCGCCCGGGGCGTCGGGCCACGCTACGAAGGCGTGAAAATGTCGGTGAACTATGGGCTGAATCGAGTCCGCTTCCCGGCCCCGGTGCCCGTCGGATCGCGAATCCGGGCGCACGTGAAAAACCTGGAAGTGAAGCCGATCGGTGAGAACACCGTGCAGGTGATCAATCAGATCACCGTGGAGATCGAAGGCGGCGCGAAACCGGCCTGCGTCGCCGAATTGATCGGCCGGCACACCTTTTGATGGCCGGCGGCGGAAAGGACAAGAAGTGACAGGACTCTTGGACGGGCAGACGACGATCGTGACCGGGGCCGGCAGTGGCATCGGCCGGGCCGAAGCCCTTGAACTCGCCCGGCAGGGAGCGCGGGTCGTGGTCGCCGATCTCGGTGTCGCGCTTGACGGCTCCGGCGGATCGGCGTCGGTGGCCGACGCAGTGGTCGACGAGATCACCGAGCTGGGCGGTGTCGCCGTCGCCTGCCGAGCGGACGTCGGCGATTGGAACGGGTCGCAACGCGTCATCGACACAGCGATCAGGACGTTCGGCGGCATCGACGTGATCGTGAACAACGCGGGGATCATCCGCGACAAGATGATGTTCAACATGGACGAGGACGACTTCGACGCGGTCATTCGAGTCCATCTCAAGGGAACGTTTTCGATGACCAGGTGGGCTTCCATCTACTGGCGCAAACGGCAGAAGGAGGGCCTGCGGAACGACGCGCGAATCATCAACACGTGCTCGCCGGCGGGCCTTTACGGCAGCGCCGGACAGGCGAACTATTCGGCCGCCAAAGCCGGTATCGCCTGCATGACCATCGGCGCGGCACGCGAGCTCGCCCGCTACGGCGTGACAGCCAATGCCATCTCGCCGGTCGCCGACACCCGCATGACCGCCACTTTGCAGAGCAACGCCACTACCTCGACCACAGACGGCTGGGATCCACGCAGTCCTGACAACGTCGCTCCGTTGGTCGCTTGGCTCGCCAGTGCGGAGTCCGCCGATGTCACCGGCCAGGTCTTCGAAGTCGGCGGTGGCTCCGTGGGAGTCGCGGAGGGCTGGCGTCATGGTCCGACCGCGGACAAGGGCGCGCGTTGGGACCCAGCCGAACTCGGCCCGGTTATGCACAAGCTCGTCTCGGAGGCATACCAGGTTCCGGTCCCAGGTGGGGGCGCGGCTCGATGACGGAGGTAAGCGCCACGACCCGGACAACAGCCGAGGCCTACTTGCAGGCGCTTGCCGCACGGGGGGTGCGACGGATGTTCGTCAACGCGGGCACCGATTTCGCACCCATCGTCGAGGGCTATTTGCGGTTGCGGGAGGAAGGCGCGACCATCCCCGAGGTCGTGGTCTGCGCACACGAAAACCTCGCGGTCGGGATGGCCCACGGTGCGTACCTCGGCGATGGCGGGCCCCAGGTCGTCATGCTCCACACCAATGTGGGCACGGCCAACGCCGTCTGTGGAGCACTCAATGCCGGCCACGCCCGGATACCGATCTTGCTGGTGGCGGGCCGCAGCCCGGTCTTCGAAGCCGGCCCCACGGGCGCCCGCGATTCGGTGATCCATTGGGCGCAGGAAATGTACGACCAAGCAGGCATGCTGCGCGAGGCGGTGAAATGGGACTACGAACTGCGCGGAAGCGAGCAGCTGCATGCCGTCCTTGACCGCGCGTGGGAACTCGCGACCGCCGAACCCCAGGGGCCGGTCTATCTCACTCTCCCGCGCGAAGTGCTGGCACAGCCGATCGTGAGCACCTCGGGACCCACCACGACGTCGAGTCCTTCGCCCACCCATCCCGACCCCGAAGCGATCGAGCGGCTCGCCGACCTATTGGCTGGTGCCGTGTTCCCGGTGATCGTCACGTCCTGGACCGGAGCCGACCCCGCGACGGTGGCGGTGCTGAACGAGATCAGCGACCGGTACGCCATCGGTGTCATCGAAGATCACCCGCGCTACGTCAATGCCGCGGCGGATCTTCCCCTCCACCTGGGATACGCGGTGGACACCGCACTGAAGCACGCAGACGTTCTCTGCGTCACCGACGTCGACGTTCCCTGGGTACCAGGCAAGACGTGTCCGGCTGACCACACCGTCGTGGTCCAGACCGGTCCCGCCCCTCTCTTCGGAGCGATACCGATGCGCTCCCACCGCAGCGATTTTTCCATCACCGCCGCCAATCTGCCCTTGCTGACGGCCCTGCGCGACGCGCTGGCAGCACGCGCCCCGCAGATCGATCCGGCGCGGCGCGACCGGCTGTCCGCGGTCGCCGAGCAGCGCCGCACCCTGCTCCCCGGACTCGCTAGCCAAGCCACCGACGGCCCCATCGACAAGACCTTCCTCAATCTCGCACTGCGCGAGG
Organism: Amycolatopsis sp. GM8; assembly: GCF_021653975.1. Taxonomy (GTDB): domain Bacteria; phylum Actinomycetota; class Actinomycetes; order Mycobacteriales; family Pseudonocardiaceae; genus Amycolatopsis_E. The sequence continues at coordinate 181,929 of NZ_JAJKFK010000008.1, forward strand.
TCCGGCCGGCCGGGTCGGTCCTGGTCAACGAGTACTGGGCACGGCCAGATCTGCTGCCGAGCGAGGTCGGCGGGTACTTCGGCACGCCGCCTGTGGGCGGACTGGGGTGGGGTCTGCCGGCCGCTCTCGGCCTGCAGATGGCACGCCCCGACGACGTGGTGATCGCCGCCGTGGGGGACGGCGCGTATCTCTTCGCCAACCCGGCAGCCTGCCATCAGGTGATGCGGCGTTATGACCTGCCGGTGCTGACGATCGTTTGCTCCAATGGGCGCTGGGAGGGGGTGCGGTCCGCGACGCTCTCCGTCTATCCCGCCGGGCTGAGCGCAACCGAAGACTCCGGGAATCCGTTCGCCGAGCTGGCGCCATTGCCCGACTTCGAAGCGTACGCACGTGCCTCAGGCGGCTGGGGCGTGCGGGTGTCCGAACGGTCCCAGCTGGCCGACGCGCTCAGGGAGGCGGTCCGGGTCGTTTCCGTCGAACGGCGCCACGCCTTGGTGAACGTCTTGTGCGCATGACAACCACCGTTGTGCGGGGAATTTCGTGAGCCGGGCCGGGTCCTTGCGACGCCCTGAACGTGGTGATACGGTTTTGGTGCTTATCTGAACAGGTCGTGCGATAATCGAACGTCTGTGTAAAGGATGAACCTCATGGCTGATGACATCCGCTTCATAGACACCACCTTCCGCGATGGATCGCAGAGCCTGTGGGCCATGGGAATGCGTTACGGCATGATGGAGCCGATCGCGGCCGATATGGATCGTGCGGGCTTCTTCGCGGTCGAGGTGATATCCAACGGAATCTTCTTCAAAAAGATTGTTCGTGATCTGAAAGAAGATCCTTGGAAGACCCTGCGCATGCTCGGCGAGCGGATGCCGGACACCCTGAAGACCTCCATGGGCGCGATCGGTATCGGTGGCTTGGGTACGAGTGCTCCCCGAGTCGTGCAACGGCTCGCCATCGAGATGCTCGCGGACCTTGTCTCCCCCTACCGAGTGCAGATCGTCTGCAACACAGTTGACCAGCTGGAGCGGTCACTGCCCGAGGACATCCCTTTCATGCGCGCGCATGGCTTCCAGATAGCCCTGGCTCTGTCGTACACGATTTCGCCACGGCACACTGATGATGTGTTCGCGGAGAAGGCGCGCCAAGCCGTTGCCTTCGCTCCCGATGCGCTCTACCTGAAAGATCAGGGCGGTCTGCTGACGGTTGACCGGATCAGGGAACTCGCTCCGCTCCTGCTGAATCTGGCCGGAGACATCCCCGTCGAGCTGCATTCACACTGCACCACGGGTCTCGCGCCGTCGGTCTACGCCGAGGCGATGAAACTGGGCATCCGCTACCTGCACACCGGAGTGCCGCCGGCCTCCGACGGGTCGGCCCAACCCTCCGTGCTGGACACCGCTCGCAACGCGCGGGCATTGGGCTTCAATCCGGTCGTGGACGAGGAATTGGTCTCATCCGTATCGCGCCGGCTCGCCTCGTTCACCAGGCAAGAGGGACTTCCGTTCGGTGAGCCCGTTCGTTACGACGAAGCGCAGTTCACCCACCAGATCCCCGGTGGTGTCATCGCCAATCTGCGCTACCAACTCGACTCCATCGGCATGGCGGATCGGATCGAGGAGGTCAAAGAGGAAAGTGTCCGGATCCGTGCCGAACTCGGGTACCCGATCATGATCACACCGTTCTCCCAGCACATCGTCACACAGGCGGCCACAAACGTCGCGACTGGCGAGCGGTACAAGCTGGTCATCGATGAGCTGATCCGCTTCGCCCAAGGTGCCTTCGGCACCGACTCCGGCTACCCGTGGATGGACCAGGACGTCAAAGACCACATCCTGGCCCTGCCCCGCGCGAAGGAACTCGCGAGCGAGCCGGGGCCGGAAAATGATGACGAGCTCACGCTCCGCGAGGCGAAAGCCCGGTATGGGGACGCGGACATGCGTGACGAGGAAGTCGTGCTGCGAGCACTCATGTCCGGTAGCGGGGAGGTCGAGGCGATGCGTGCGGCCGGCCCGCCGAGGCGGTACACGTCGGGCGACGTTCCCCTCATCAGGCTGCTGGATGAACTCGGCAAACGAAAATCGATTCGCTATCTGGCCATAGAGCGCGGAGGCGAATCCCTTTTCGTGGGACGTACGCATCGATAGAAAGGCGGCGACGGAATGGCAGAGGACCTGAGTTCGCTTGGTGAGGATGAACTGAGCAACCTTGTGCAGGTGATCGAAAGCCTTGAACGCTCGACCTTCGACTTCCTCGAACTCGACTTGCGAGGGATGAAGGTCGTGCTCGGCAAGGGCGATCCGGCCGGCTATGTGCCGCGCCCCAAAGCAGACCCGGTCGCCGCGGTGCCAGCGTCCGCATCACCGCAGGTATCCAGTGAGGCCGCGCCGAGTGCGCCACCGGACAACGCGGAAGAAGGCACCGTCGAGATTCGGTCGCCGATGGTGGGCATGTTCTACGCGCAGCCTGAACCTGGGTCGCCGCCTTACGTTTCTGTGGGCAGCGTCGTGCAGGAGGACACCACAGTCGCCCTGCTCGAAGTCATGAAAATGTTCAACGCCGTTTCGGCGGGCGTCGAGGGCACCGTGACCGCGATCCTGGCCGAGGACAATCAGCTCGTCCAATATGGCCAGCCGCTCTTCCGCGTACGTCGCCATGACGATTGAACGGCTATTGGTGGCGAACCGCGGCGAAATCGCCCTGCGGGTCATCCGGGCCTGCCAAGGCCTGGGCATTTCCACGGTCCTCGCGGTGTCGGAGGCGGACCTGGGCAGTCTGCCGGCCCGTATCGCGGACGAGACGGTGTGCATCGGCCCAGCGCGTTCGTCCGACAGCTACCTGAGTGTGGCCGCGTTGGTCACCGCGGCCACCGGAATGAAGGTGGACGCTCTCCACCCGGGCTACGGGTTCCTTTCCGAGTCTCCGGCTCTGGCAGAAGCCTGTGCCGATGCCGGAATACTTTTCGTCGGCCCTACGGCTGCTCAGATGCGCCTGATGGGCAACAAGCTGGAAGCACGCCGCAGCGCGAGGCAAGCAGGAGTTCCGATGTTGGCGGGCTCCGAACGCGTCGTCGATGCCACGCATGCCGCCGAATTGGCGGCCGACGTCGGTTATCCCGTGATGATGAAAGCCGCGGCCGGCGGGGGAGGGCGTGGCATGAAGATCGTGGCGGATCCCGCCGCGCTACCAACAGCCTTCGAGGCAGCTTCTGCCGAGGCCATGGCGGCGTTCGGCGATTCCACACTCTATCTGGAACGTTACCTCCCGAACGCCCGCCACGTCGAAGTTCAAGTACTGGGAGATCATTTCGGTACCGTCGTGCACGTAGGGGAGCGGGACTGTTCTTTGCAGCGACGCCACCAGAAGCTGGTGGAGGAAGCGCCGGCCCCCGGCCTGCCCGAGGCGTTACGCGCGGAAGTCCGTGACGCGGCAGTGGCGCTTGCCGGCGCGATCGGCTACCGAGGTGCGGGAACAGTCGAGTTCCTCGTCGATCCTGAGGGGGGCGTGTCGTCTTTCCTGGAGATGAACACGCGGATCCAGGTTGAGCACGGGGTGACCGAGGTTGTGAGCGGCATCGATCTGGTCGAGGCGCAGTTGCGGATCGCAGCGGGCGAGAAGCTGTGGTTCAGCCAAGATGATGTGACGCTGCGCGGCCACGCCATCGAGTGTCGTGTCAATGCCGAGGCCGCCGAAGCCGGGTTCCGGCCGAACGCGGGGCGGATCACACGCTTCGACCCGCCGCAGGGGCCCTTTGTCCGCGTGGATACCCACTGTTTCTCCGGGTACGACGTGCCGATCCATTACGATTCGCTGCTGGCGAAGCTGATCGTGTATGGCTCGACCCGCGCGGAGGCATTACGCAGGATGCAGCATGCACTGGACCATTTCGTGATCGAGGGTGTCTCGTCCAACGTCTCGTTTCAACGGTATGCCGTGTCGAGCGCCGAGTTCGACGAGGCGAGAATGACAACGCAACTTGTCGACGAGGAACTCCTTCCCGCCTACGCCGCGGGTTTCTAGGTGGGGAGGCCCGCCCGAATCGTTGAAAGGAGGTCGCCAACGTTGGTGGCCAGCAGTGAAATGTCGGTTCGCACACTCACCATCGACGCCCCGGCGTCGATCATTCGTGCCGCCTCCTGCGGCGACGGTGTCTGTACCCACGTGTGAACCCGGTTGTCCGCCGCGGTGTCGATGATTGACTGAATCGCTTGCCGGTGCCGGTCATCACTGCTGCCGAGCGTCGGGTGGAGGCCCATACCGAGCGCAAGGTCACTCGGCCCGATCATGACGATGTCGACGCCATCAACGGCCACGATCTCGGTGATGTTCTCGTAAGCACTGACTGTCTCGATCATCGGGATGCAGAGTGAGTGAGCGTCTGCTGCCGCGGGTTCCCGCACGGCCCGCCGAATAGTGGCGCGAACAGGCCCCCAGCTGCGGGTGCCTCCGGGTGCGTACCGGCAGGCGGCAACGGCGGCACGTGTCTGCGCGGCGTCGTCCACCATGGGAACGACGATTCCGTCGGCACCCCAATCCAGCAGCCTGCCGAGCAGGCTCGGTGTCTGATCGGGAACGCGTACGAACGCGGCGACAGGACTGTCCAGCAGGACGCGAATACAGTGCGCCGTTGTGGCCGGATCCAGTAAGCCATGTTGCATGTCGAGGACGACGAAGTCCAGTCCGGACTGCGCGAGGACCTCGGTCACGTCAGGGCTGGACATCAATTGCATGGTCCCAATCCTGGGCCGATCCTCGAGCCACTTCGGGTGCATGCTTCGGCCTTTCTCGACTCGTGTCGTGCGCCCGGTGGCGCCTGAGCTGTCGATAGCGATGGTCCGGGCTCCAGACCACGAAGGATTTCGTTGACGTTCGTCGCGGTGCCGGGCTATGGTCTGAGTCACTCCCGTAGATGGAACACCATGTGCGGTAATCGAACAAGGCCTAGCGCCCGCTTGCCTGGAGGTGCAAACTACGTGTTGTCCTTTGCGGCCGAGCGCCTTTTGCGATACGGCGTCGTGCTCTTCCTGGTCACCTTCTGCGGGAGCATGTTGCTGAGCCTCGTCCCCGGCAGCGCGGCCCTGGCCGTCCTCGGTTCCGACGCGTCGCCAGAAGCGATAGCGGACTTCAACACCAAGTACGGCCTCAATCACGCGCTGCCGGTTCGCTATTGGATGTGGTTACGCGGTGTCTTCGAAGGCAATCTCGGTGAGTCGATCAACAACGGGCAGCCCGTGTCCAAGTTGCTGGGCGAGCGGTTGCCCGTCACGCTGGAACTCGCGATACTGGCCATTTTCGTCGCGCTGCTGATCGCGGTGCCGCTGGCCCTCGCGAGCGCCTACCGTGCCGGCGGCATCTTCGACCGTATCGTGCAAAGCCTGACCTCCGGACTCATCGCCATTCCCGAAATTGCGATGGCGCTGTTCCTGGTCCTCATCTTCGCGGTGAAGCTGAACCTGTTCCCGGTGACCGGATGGGTGCCCTTCAGTGAAGATCCGGTGCAGAACCTCCGTTTCGCGGTACTACCGGTGGCAGTGCTGGCGCTGCCTGCCGCCGCCGTGTTCCTCCGGGTGCTTCGAGCCGACGTGATCACGACACTCCAATCGGACTACATCGCCCTGGCGCGTGCGAAAGGGATAAGTACACCGCGGATCCTGTTCAAACACGCGCTCCGGGCATCGTCGTACTCGCTGCTCACCATCGGCGGCCTGCGGCTGGCCTACCTGATCGGCGGAACCGTCGTCGTGGAGGTCATATTCGCGATTCCTGGCGTCGGATCGGCGCTGGTGAGTTCCATCCAGGGTAAAGATCTGATCGTCCTCCAGGGAATTGTCGTGGTCATCGCAAGTGCCTATCTCGTCATCAATTTCGTCATCGACATGGCCTATCGCTTCCTCGACCCGCGAGTCGAGCACTGATGGCGGCCATGAGGAACGGCTTGGGCGGCGCTGTCGGGTCAGCGCCCAGTCCGGCCGTGTCGGGAAGCCGGGCCGGCGCGGCGCGGACCGCGCGGCCGCGCGTCAAGTGGTCCTTGGTCATCGCCTTGGTCTGGGTGGGACTGGTGCTGCTCCTGGCGATCTTCGCCAATCTGCTGCCATTGGCCGACCCGGGCGTGCGGGTGGGCGCGGCTCGCCTGATGCCATTTCACGGACATTCGGCCGACTTTTGGCTCGGGACTGACACGTACGGACGCAGCGTGCTCGCGAGACTTGTCTATGGAGCCAGGGCGTCCCTGCTCGTCGCCACCGTGTCCACCGTCCTCGGCTGCGTCGTCGGCGGAATCTTGGGGCTGGTGGCCGGGTATTTCCGCGGACCCTTCGACGTCGTCATGGGATTCCTGACCGACACCTTGCTGGCGTTTCCCGGGCTCATCATGCTGCTGGCTCTCGCCGCGGCGATCGGGCCGGGCGAAAAGACCCTGATCATCGGACTCACGCTGATCGCGATCCCCTTGGTCGCGCGGGTGAGCCGGGCGAACACCATTCGCTTCGCGAGCCGTGAGTTCGTCGAGACCGCTCAGGTCCTCGGTGCCCGGCCGGGCCGGGTCCTCTACCGCGAACTGGCGCCCAACGTTCTTCCCCCGGTGCTGGGATATTCGGTCATCGTCATGGCGACGTTGATCGTCGCGGAAGCCGCTCTCAGCTTTCTGGGCGTCGGGATCAGGCCGCCGACACCCAGTTGGGGTGTCATGATCGCCGACGGGCAGTTCGAACTGTACGACAATCCTCAGCTGGTCGTGATACCGGCGTTGGTGCTCTTCATCACGGTCTACATGCTGAACAACATCGGCGAATGGATACGCGGTCACTTCGATATCTCGGAATCGAAGATCTAGTACCAGGTGCCGGACATTCTTGCACGGTGCTCTGAACGTGGAATGGAGTATTGCAATGAAGCGTGCCTCTCTGCGGCTGGGTGTCCTCGTCGCCGCGCTTTCTTTGGTGGTGAGTTCCTGTTCCGGTGGATCTTCGAGTGACAGCCGGGGTGGCGGTTCGGGAACGCCCAAGTCCGGCGGGACATTGACCGAGATCTTCGGGACCGACCCGAACAATCTGGACCCGTCGACCGCGCCGCTCACGGCCGACAACTTCGCCCGCGTCGCCACGCCCCTCTATGACGCACTCGTGTACGTCGACCCCAGCGGGAAGATCATCCCTCGGCTGGCCGAATCGGTCACCAGCACCGACAACAGCACGTGGAGCGTCAAGTTGCGCTCCGGCCTGGCGTTCTCGGATGGCGAAAAGTTCGACGCCCAGGCATTGAAACTGAATTTCGATCGCTACTCCAAGCCCACCGCGACCCGGACCGTCGATCTGCGCGGCGCCACGACCAACGTGCTCGACGCTACGACAGTCGAAGTGCACCTGCCGAAGCCCAACGCCTACTTCCCGCGTGCCCTGATGGCTCAATCCGGGATGATCGCCGCACCGCAGACCATTGATCAGTGGAACGCCGGAAAGCGGCCGATCCCGATCGCGGCCGGGCCCTTCAAACTGTCCGACTACCAGCCGAACACGCGATACACCTACGTTCGTAACACCACGTATTGGAATGCGCCCCGTCCCTACCTGGACAAGTTGATCATCAACATCATTCCCCAGCCCACCCAGGGCTACAATACTTTCCGTTCCGGCCAGGCCGACATCGTCGGCTATTCGCCCGGCCTGCCCAAGGTGACCGACGAGTTGAAGCAGGCCGGCTACCAGCGCTTGAACCCCAGCTTCCTCGGCGGCCAGGTGTTCTACTTCAATCTGAAGAAGGCTCCCACCAACGACGTCCGGGTCCGGCAGGCGATCGCGCTCTCGATCAACCTGGATGAGATCAATGAGCAGGTCGCGGAGGGGCATGATCAGATGGCTGACACCCTCTTCCCGAAGGACAGCCCTTTCTACAACCCGGATCTGAAAGAGCCGCTGAACAATCTGGGCCAAGCACAGCAACTCATCGACTCCTATGTGGCCGAGCACGGCGGCCCGGTGACGATCGAGTTGCCGGCGTCGGGCTCGACGCAGCCGTATGCCCAGGCGATCGCTCAGCAAATCCAGCGGTTGAACAATGTGAAGGTTGTTCTTGATCTCGTGGATCTGCCGCACATCGAAGCTTTGATCAGTGCTGGAACCTTCAGCATGCTCTACACGATCTACTACGGAGTCGACCCGGCCGACAACCTCTATCAGCAGCTGCGCTGCGGAGCCGGCCGCAATACGATCGGGTACTGCAACCCGAAGGTGGACCAGGCATTGGAGACCGGGCAGACCACTGACGACCTCACGAAGCGCAAGGCCGCGTACCACACTCTCGAGGAAGAGTTGTGGAAGGACATGCCATTCGTCTTGATTTCGCGTGTCCTGCTGCAGAACGTGGCTCAGAAGTATGTCCAGGGTTTCCAGACGTATGGCGGTGGCGACATCGATATGTCCGGAGTCTGGCTCGACAAGTAGCGTCAACCGTTTCCCGCCGTCCTGATCAGAAAGTTCGTGGATGCCATGAAGATGATGTCTCGGCCGACCGGCAGAGAGGGGGAGACCGTGCACCCGGACGCGCCGCAAGTGGCGGAGAAGGGGCAGGACGCCCTGGTCGTCGACAACATGGACGTGTGGTTCCATACACCGGCAGGATCGAACCACGCGGTGGACGACATTTCCTTCGCTCTCGGTGTGGGTAAGACGATGGGGATCGTCGGCGAGTCAGGCTCGGGCAAGAGCGTGCTCGCGAAGTCGGTGATGCGCCTGCTGCCGGCGCGCGGGGTCGCGACCGGTGGGCAGGTGCTTCTGTGCGGCAATGACATTTCCGGGCTTGGTACCCGAAAAATGCGTAAGCATTGGGGTAGCGAGGTCGCGATGGTCTTTCAGGACGCGTTGACGGCGTTGAACCCGGTGATGCGTGTTGGCGACCAGATCGTCGAGCAGATTCGCGAGCACACGCCGCTGAGCCGGTCGGAGGCGATCGCGAAGACGCACCGGCTGCTGACAGAGGTCGGTATTCCGAGTCCGGAGCTGAGGAGCAGGCAATATCCGCACCAGCTCTCCGGTGGGATGCGACAGCGCGTCATGATCGCCTTGGCGCTTTCCTGCGACCCGGCCGTACTGATCGCGGACGAGCCCACGACCGCGTTGGATGTCTCGATCCAAGCACAGATCATGGACCTTCTGCGCGAAGAGCAACTGGGCCGCAAGATGGGCATGGTGCTGATCACGCACGACCTGGGATTGGCGGCCAACTACACCGATGAACTGATGGTCATGTACGGCGGGCAGGTCGTGGAACGCGGCCCGACGAAAGAAGTTCTCGCCCAGCCCAGCAGCCCCTACACCGAGGCACTGCTTCGCGCCAGCCCGAGGCTGGCGAATCCGCCGCACACACGACTGGAAACCCTCCCCGGCCGGCCGCCTGCCATCCTCGGCGAATCTGCCGGATGTGGTTTCGCGCCACGCTGTCGCCGAGCGCAGGAGCGATGCCTCGTCGAGCGGCCCCGGCTGACCTTGACGGAGAACGGGGAGTCGGGACACGGCGTCCGATGCTTCTATCCCGTTGGCACACCTGGAGGTCATGAAGCGCTGAAGATCAATGTCGAGCGTGGGACCACCGCCGCCGGGTTGGAGTTGCGATGACTGTCACAGAGATCACCGACGATCAACGCTCGGCCGCGGACGAGCTGGCGGTCCTGTCGGTCCACGATCTTGACGTGCGCTACGACGTAGGGCGTGGAAAGACGGTACGAGCTGTCAAGGACGTCAGCTTCGACTTGCGGCGCGGGGAGACCTTGGGCGTCGTCGGTGAGTCCGGATGCGGCAAGTCGACGCTCGCCCGGGCACTCGTGCGGATGACCAAGATCGCCTCCGGCTCGATAGCCTTTGACGGAAATGATCTGGTCGGCATGTCGCGGCGCGAATTGCGGCAGATCCGGCCGCGGCTTCAGATGATCTTTCAGGATCCGGTGTCGTCGATGAATCCGAGGCGCAAGGTCAGGGATATCGTCGCGGAGCCGCTTTCCATTTGGAACTGGAAAACGCCCGAAGAGCGTGCCGGCCGCGTCGACGAGTTGCTCGACCTGGTCGGGATGCCGTCGGACGTATTCGGTGAACGGCGACCCCAGCAGTTGTCGGGTGGACAGTGTCAGCGCGTCTCCATTGCCCGGGCACTCGCGCTGTCGCCGTCGGTGATCATCTGCGATGAGCCCGTCTCCGCGCTCGACATGTCGGTCCAGGCCCAAGTACTGAACCTCTTGGAAGATCTCAAGGCCGCGCTCGGGCTCACGCTGCTGTTCATCTCGCACGACTTGTCCGTCGTGAAGAACATCAGCGATCGGATCGCCGTCATGTACCTGGGCCGCATCGTCGAACTGACCACTTCCGAAGCACTGTACGAAGCACCGGCCCATCCGTATTCGCAAGGCCTTCTCGGATCGATCCCCACGGTCGACGACACGGAATCGCCGGCGAAGAGGCGGCTGACCGGAGAACTACCCTCACCGGTTGATCCGCCGTCGGGATGCCACTTCCGCACGAGATGCCCTTTTGCGCAGGATCGATGCGCCAACGAGAAACCAGAACTCCGGCACATCGCCGACGGGCATCTCGTCGCGTGCCACTTCCCACAGCACGGAGCCGCGCCCTGGCGAGATGATCGCGGGGCATGAGTGAGGTGATCCACGGGACGGTAGCTCCTGGTTACGAAGCGGTACGCACCGCTTTCAGGTCGGCCTGCGCCGGTCAAGGAGACTCGGTCGTCCAACTGGTGGCTTACGTTCGAGGCGAGCGGGTCGTCGACCTGTGGAACGGTGGCGACGACGCGGCCGACTTCATGCTCCCCATCTATTCGGCGACCAAAGGCGCCGCCTATCTTGTTCTGGCCGACCTGTTCCAGGGCGGTCACGTCGATCTCGACGCGCCGGTGTGCGAATTCTGGCCGGAATTCGCCGCGGCGGGCAAAGAGAAGGTCTCCGTACGTGAACTGGTGTCACACCGAGCCGGTTTGATCGGCACTGCGGCCGGCTTCAGCATGTGCGAACTTGCCGATGATACGTCGATCACTCACCTGCTCGCCGCACAGGAACCGTATTGGGAACCGGGACGGGCCTACGGATATCACGCGTTCACCGCTGGTGCGCTGACCAACGGGCTCGTGCGCTCGGTCACGGGAGACTCCGTACAGCAGATCTTCGACCGTTCGTGGCGGCAGAAGCACGGCCTCGACGTGTATCTCGGGGAGCCACCGGCTGATCGCGTTCTCCCCGTACTTCCACCGCCACGCGTCGATGCGCCGACCACCGTTCCGGGCGGCGTCGACGCAAAGCTCCGTCGAATCGCCTTCAACCAGCATCACCCCGTACCGACCGATCTGGTGGAACTCGGCAACGACCGATCACTCCAAGAGGCCGGACCAGCGTCGGTCGGCGGCGTGGCGAGCGCCCGGGGGCTGGCAAGAATGTACGCGGTGGCCGGCACCGGCACGGACGGGGCCGATCCTGTAATCGCCGATGAGATCACCACTGCTTTCGCGCGCCTTCAGACGCCGGGAGTCGATGTGGTCACCGGCAGGGTGGATCGATTCGCCGTGGGATTCGAGGCCACCGGTAACAAGTACGACTCTCTCTCCGATCGCGCCTTCGGACACAGTGGGGCCGGCGGGTGCGAGGCGTTTGCCGATCCGGATCTGTCATTGGCCTACGCCTATACGCGTCAGAGATTTGCGGCCACGGGCGGCGAAGCCCCGGAAAACGATCAACTCATCAGGGCGATCGCCGAGGCGGCGACCTTGGACCGCTGATCGCCCGTCCGCGTGGCGGATTTGTTGGGAGAAGGGACGGGATGGCTGACTACACGTGGGCCGATCGCGACGACTGGCAGGCGGCGTGGCAGCCGTTGATCGACGCGATCGGCACCGATTTGGACGAGGGCGCGGAAGTTGTCGGAGCCGATGAGATCGAACTCTCGGCGATCCGGCGCTATCTCGAGCCCCTCGAGTTCGACTGTCCATTGCACTACGACGATGCCGTCGCCAGGGCTCATGGCTATCCGGGTGTGATCGCTCCGTACAGCGGCTTGGCGACGTGGACCACCCAAGCGATCAGCTGGCTCCCCGGGGACCCGCCTGTCTACGTCAGCGACGGCCGCAACGACTACCCGCCGCTGCGGTCGGCCCGGTTGAAACGTCCTGGACCCGATACGAACGCCGGGTTCGCGACCGACGTCGAGTGTGAGTTCCACCGGCCGTTCGTGGTCGGCGACCGCCTGCGCCTGGAGGGACGCCGGCTTCTCAGCGTCCTTCCGAAGGAGACGAGCGTCGGGCGTGGTGCCTTCTACACCGTTGAAGTCACAGTGCTGAATCAGCACGACGCAGTGGTGGCCACGCAGACGTCCACGTCCTATTCATATGTCGCGCGCGCACGGCACGGGAAGGACTCGAAGGATGCCGGCTGACTGGTCACAACAGCGCCACTGGGCCGAGATCGAAGTGGGCCAGCAGATTCCTTCGCTGGACTTTCCGCTGACGATCCACCGGCTGGTGGTCCACGCGGGCGCCAATCTGGACTTCGCTCCGATGCACCACAATCCCGAGGTCGCGCGTGCGCACGGCGCGCCCGATGTGTATGCGAACAACGTTTTCGTCCAGGGAATGTGGGAGCGTGCCGTCCGTGAATTCATCGGGTTGGCCGGTGTCATCAAGAAGATCGGTCCGTTGCGAATGACGAGCTTCGCACTGGCCGGCACGACCGCGCGGGTGACGGGCCAGGTGGCGCGCAAGTGGCGGCGCGATGCCGAGCATTTCGTGGAGTTCACGATGGAGTCGACCGCGGCCGACGTCGTGACCGCACGCGGCGCGATCGTGGCAACGCTGCCTGCCTAGAGCCGCGGTGCCCCGACCTCTGTTGCCTTCACCAGCGGTTCGAGGTACCGTAAATATAGTCGAACAGTGCGTTCGATTATCGAACGCCGAAAGGTGACCTGACTACCGGGAGTGCGCCGCTATATGAGGGACGAAATTCTCGCCATACCCGTCGACTACGGTCGTGAAATTCAGATCTACTCCGGGGTCGCCCGCCTGAGTGGGAAGATCTGGGCACGGGCGGTCCATCCCGGCCAAGGCAAGAGCACGACCGTATTCCTCATTGTGCACCCGACATCCAATTTCCTGGGACACTACGCCCTGGAGCCATTCGCGGAGCGTGGCTACGCCGCCGTCGGACTCACTACCCGCTACCTCGGCAACGACACCAGTCTGCTCTTCGAAAACTGCGTTCTCGATGTCGCGGCGGCGATTCGGGAGCTCAAGCGCAGAGGCTTCGAGAAGGTGGTGCTGATCGGGAACTCAGGTGGTGGGGGACTGGCGTCGCTCTATCAGAGTCAAGCGGAGAACCCCACGATCACGGGGGCTCCCGGTGGCGGTGGGCCGGATTTGACCGCCGCCGATCTCCCGCCGGCAGACGAACTCGTCCTGCTGATGGCGCACCCGGGCCGGGCGCAGGTTTACACCGAGTGGCTCGACCCGGCCATCACCGACGAAGCGGATCCGTTCAAGCGAGACGCTTCGCTCGACATGTTCGACTCCTCGAACGGCCCGCCTTACTCGGCACAGTTCGTCGCGGAGTACCGGGCCGCCCAAGTCGCGCGGAGCGCCCGTATCCGGGCACAGATCACCGATAGGCTCGAATCGCTGGAGGCGTCGGAAAATCCGGTCCAAGATTTCGCCTTCGTGGTCCATGGAACCTGTGCGGACCCGCGATTCCTGGACCTGACTCTGGACCCCTCCGATCGTGAGACGGGAACGCTGTGGGGCGACGCGTGGACCGCGAATTTCGCGCCGTCGAGTCTCGGCCGGTACGCCAGCGCGCGATCGTGGCTCAGCCAGTGGAGCCTTGCGGACAGCCAGGGCCACGGTCCGACGCATCTTCCGCATGTCAAGGCGCCGGTCCTCGTCGTCTATGGCACAGCCGATCAAGCGGCCTTCCCGAGTCATGCGCGCCAGCTCTACGACGCGGTCCACCACAGTGACCGGGCGATCGTCGCGCTGGCGGGAGCGAATCACTACTTCATCGGCCAGCCCGATCACGTGAAGACCGCCGTCGACACGATCGTCGATTGGACGCGTGACCATGACTGAGGCGCCCGTCCCCCAGGTAGGAGAGCGAGGTCGTTGTGCAGCGCGCGAATGACGTGATCGTGGTCGGTGCCGGACCGGTCGGGTTGACCCTTGCGACGGCCCTGGTCGCGCGCGGAGTCTCCGTCACCATGATCGAAGCCGGCGCCGCGTTGAGCACCGACTGGCGTGCCTCGACATTTCACCCGCCCACGCTCGAGATGCTCGAAGAATTCGGGATCGTCGGTGAAATGCTCGAACGGGGCCTGATCGCGGACAAGTACCAGGTCCGCGACCGTTCGCGCGGACTGATTGCCGAATTCGACCTCAGGGAACTCGGCAGTGACACGAAATATCCGTTCCGCCTGCAATTCGAGCAGTACAAGTACTCGCAGATCCTCCTGCGTAATCTCAGCGACCACCCCCTCTTCACGATTCAGTGGAGTGAGCGCGTGTCGTCCGTCGCCGAGATCTCCGACGGAGTCCAGGTGGCATCGGTCGCGGCTGACGGCACTGAAGTGACCAGGGTGGCCCAGTACGTGATCGGCGCGGACGGGGCCAAGAGCGCGGTGCGGCGATCACTCGGGCTCGAACTGGAGGGACACACCTACCCCGTCCGGTTTCTGATCCTGAGTTCGAGCTACCCCTTTGAAAAGCGGTTCCCCGACCTCGCCCTGGTCAACTACATCTGGGACCCGGTCGAGCCGGTCATGCTCCTGAGGATCCCGGACGTCTGGCGCGTCATGTTCAGCGTGTCGGACGACGTCTCCGATGACATGTTGGCCGACAGGGCGGCGATCCAGCAGCGATTGAAGACGCTGATCGGCGACGAAGGACCCGCTGAAGTGCCCGTCTCCAGCGTCCAGTACTACTCGGTCCATCAACGCGTCGCGGCTCGATTCCGGGTGGGGCGGGTACTGCTCGCGGGCGACGCCGGGCACATCAACAGCCCCGTTGGTGGCCTGGGCATGAACAGCGGCATCCATGACGCGATGCAGATCGCGCCGGCTGTCGTTGCGGCCATCAGCGACGGCGATGACGAAGCACTGACCCAGGTCGCCGCCCATCGGCGCCAGGTCGCGCTCGACACCGTTCGCGCGATCACGGATCGCAATACACGCGAGATGACGGAAAAGGACGACGACGTGCGACGTGCGAACGCCCTGGCATTGCAGTCCTTGGCCTCCGACCCGGCGAAAAGGCATAAGTGGCTGCTGCAGTCCAGCATGCTTGCGGCTGTGCGATGAGAAGGAACGACAACGGAACCAAAGCGCGCATCGCCATCGTGGGGGCGGGGTTCGCCGGCATCGCCGCCGCGGTCACGTTCAAGCGCCACGGTCTGACCGACTTCGTCGTCTTCGAGAAATCGGACGGTCCGGGCGGAGTGTGGTGGGACAGTCGATATCCGGGCGCCGAGGTGGACACCCAGTCTCATGTCTACTCCTTTTCGTTCCAGCGACACGAATGGTCTCGAAGTCACGCCGCGCAGCCCGAGGTACAGGGGTACCTGGAAGAGACCATTGATTCCTGGCACATCAGAAGCCACTTCAGGTTCGGGACGAAGGTGGACGCGATCCGCTGGAGTGACGAGCATTCGGTGTGGCTGGTGAAGACCTCCGCGGGTGAGGAGGAATTCGACTTCGTGGTCAGCGCGGTCGGACTTCTGAACGTCCCCCGATACCCGGACTGGCCAGGCCTGAACGATTTCCAGGGCGACGTTTTCCACACCTCACGCTGGGACACCGAATGCCGGCTCGACGGCAAGAAGGTCGCCGTGGTCGGAACCGGATCGACCGGCGCGCAGGTGGTCTCCAGGGTCGCCGCCGTCGCGGGCAAGCTGTATGTGTTCCAGCGAGAGCCCGGCTGGATACTGCCGAAGACGATCGAGGTGTTCGGTGACGATCAACGGGCGAAATTGAGCAAGCCGTGGCCTTATCGGCTGCGGCGGTGGAAGGCGTTCTTGAAAGTGGCACGGGACGCGAAGGGCGGCGACATCTACGTGCCGAATTCGCCCGCCAACGAGGCGGCCGTTGCCCGATGCATGAATTATATCGAGGAAGCTTTCCCCGGCAGACCGGACTTGCAGAAGCTGGTCACCCCTACCTACCCGTACTGGGGCAAGCGGCCCGTGATGGACAGCAACTTCTACAAGGCGCTCACCCGCGACAATGTCGAGCTCGTGCCGTCGGCTGTCGCGAGCGTGGACGAATCCGGCGTCTACGATGCGAACGGCACCAAGCGGGATATTGACGTACTGGTGCTGGCGACCGGCTTCCGCCCCGCGCAGATCCTGTCACAGTTGCCGGTGTTCGGCCGTGGAGGGCGTTCCCTGCAAGAAGAATGGGGGGACGAGCCGATGGCGTTCCTGGGGATCACGGTGCCGGGCTTCCCGAACTTCTTCACGATGTACGGACCGAACACCAATGGTGCCGTCGTGGTCTACCTCCTCGAACAGCAGGCGAAGTTCGCCGCACGCAGCATCAAACTGGTGCTCCGGCATCACGCCGCGGCGGTGGAGACGCGCCGCTCGTATTACGAGCGGTACAACGTATGGCTCCAGAAGAAGCTCTCCGGAAAAGTCTTCGACACCACGAACAACTATTTCAGATCGCGTTCTGGGCGGGTGGTGACGCAGTGGCCGCTGACGACGTGGCACTACTGGGCACTGTCCAAACTTCTGTGGCGACTGTCCAGCCGCCTCGACCGAGGAGCGACGTCATGATGCTCGAAGAGGCCCGGACGTTTGCCGGGCGCGAACATCGTCTGTACCTAGGTGGCCGATGGGTTGACGGGCCCGAGGGCAAGACCTTGGAAACCCACGATCCTTCGACCGGACTGCATCTGTCGAAGGTTCCCGCCGCCGGCAGCAGCGAGTTGGACTCGGCAGTTCGGGCGGCGCGTCAAGCGGTCGATGGCGGAGAGTGGTCCCGGCTTACCCCCGCCGACCGCCAAAAGGTGATCTGGCGCCTCGGTGATCTCATGGTCGAGCATGCTGATGAGCTCGCGGCCCTGGAATCGCTGGACACCGGCAAGCCCCTTCGTGATTCGCGATTCTTCGACGTCCTGAATGCGGCAAGCTCATTCCATTACTGTGCCGGTTGGGCCACCAAGCTGAACGGCGAAACGATCGGCGTCTCCAGACCCGGAGAGTGGCACGCCTACACCGTCCACGAGCCGGTTGGCGTCGTGGCTGCCATAGTCCCGTGGAACGCGCCGCTGATGATCGCCTCGGCCAAGGTCGCTCCGGCTCTGGCTGCCGGTTGCTCGGTCGTGCTGAAGCCGGCGGAGGAGACGCCGCTCACGGCATTGCGGCTCGCTGAACTCTCACTCGAGGCCGGCCTGCCCGCGGGCGCTTTGAACGTGCTGACGGGTACCGGGCCGGAGCTGGGCGACGCGATGGTCAGACACCCCGGCATCGACAAGGTGGCGTTCACGGGATCGACGGAGGTCGGCCGGCACATCGTCCGGCAGGCAGCCGACAGCTTCAAGCGCGTCTCGCTCGAGCTGGGCGGAAAATCGCCGGTCATCGTCCTGAGCGACGCCGATCTCGATCGGGCGACACCCCTCGTGGCACAGGGAATATTCGCGAACACCGGCCAAGCGTGCAACGCGGGGTCGCGCCTCTTCGCCGAGAGCGCGGTGTTCGACCGCGTTGTGGAAGGCGTCGCGGAGTACGCGGCACAACTTCGGGTTGGTCAGGCGTTCTCCGAAGAGACGCAGATGGGTCCGCTCATCTCACAGGTCCAGTTGGACCGCGTCGCCGGCTACGTCGATATCGGCCTTTCCGAAGGCGCCGACATCCGGGTGGGTGGCAAGGTCCTGGAGCGTGACGGTTACTTCATCGAGCCAACGGTGCTGTCCGGAACGCGCACCGAAATGCGGGTCGCGCGAGAGGAAATCTTCGGCCCCGTCCTGTGTGCGATGTCGGTGACCGGTGACGACCTCGATGACATCGTGGCCGAGGCGAATGCGACGAACTATGGCCTGGGTGCGTCGGTGTGGACTCGAGACCTCGGCAAGGCGCATCGAATCGCCCGTCGCTTGAAGGCCGGGACCGTGAGAATAAACGGTGGCGGGCTGGATCCGGCGCTCCCGTTCGGTGGCTACAAGGAATCAGGATGGGGTCGTGAGTCGGGGCTGCAAGGCGTTCAGGAGTACACCGAACTGAAATCAGTGATGATTTCGCTCGGTGAGGTCTGAGACATCATGGAAACGAGTGGCGCGCCGCCCCGGGTCAGCGAGCTGGGGCATGTCGGCATCAGATGCCACGATGTGGAGCGGCAACTTGCCTTCTACACGGAGGTGCTCGGGCTGACTGTCACCGACCGCGACGACGAACTGGGGAACTATTTCCTCTCGGCGCGCCCGAAGGTCGAGCATCATGAGTTGTTGCTCGCCCGTGGCCGGGATGTCGACGCCGGCGCGCGACTGATCCAGCAGCTTTCCTGGCGTTGTGACACGTTCGAGGACCTCGTTCGCTTCTTCAGGCGGTTCCAGCACGCCGGCGTCGAACTCGACATGGTCGTCTCGCACGGGAACGCGCTCGGCATCTATTTTTTCGATCCCGAGGGAAATCGCTGTGAAGTCTACTGGCAGACCGGACTCGAAGCTCGCCAGCCGTTTATCGAATACATCGATCTGGACGGCGACCCTGATCAATTGATCGACTCACTACGCGAATCTGTGCGGCGGTTCGGCGCGTCCGGCCGGGTGGAGAGTGGCTATGTCGCGTGGACCAAGAAGCAGGGCTCTTCCCCAGGCGGAACGGAAGGAATTTCGCGTGAGTGATCAAACGCCGGGTGACCGGGTGATCGGGTTCATCGGTCTCGGCAACATGGGCTGGAACATGGCTTCGCATTTGGCGAAGTCGGGTTACGAGGTGCTCGGCTTCGACGCGAACCTGGAGCGTACCAAGGCGTTCGCGGCGGAAAGAGGGACTGAGCCGCCGGAACTCGCCGACCTGGCCCGCGCCTCGGTCATTTGGACCATGCTCCCCACGGGAGACGTCGTCCGTGACGTGCTGGCACCGAGTGAGGGCGAGGGTCTATTGGCGGCCCTCAGCCCGGGCACCCTGCACATTGACACGACCTCGTCACCGCCGTGGCTGACCAAAGAGCTGGGGGAGATCGAGCAGAAGCATGGAGTCGCCTTGGTGGACTGCGGCGTCTCTGGCGGGCACCGCGGAGCCATCGAAGGCGACTTGGTGTTCATGCTTGGCGGCGACGACCAGGACGCCGTTCGCCGCGCGCAGGTCCTTCTAGCCGTCATGAGCAGCAAGATCGTTGTCCTTGGCGCGCTCGGACGGGGCCACGCCATGAAGTCCATCAACAACGCGGTCTCTGCGGCCTGTTTCGCCGCGACGTGTGAGGGACTGATCCTCGGTCAGAAGCTCGGGTTGGAGCTCGAGACGATGCTCGACATTCTCAGCGTCTCGACCGGGCAGAATGACGCAGCGTCGCGTTCAGTGCCCAAGATCATCGACGGTTCCTTCCGGAAGACCTTCTCGCTGGGACTGTTCACAAAGGACGTGAAGATCGCACGGGACCTCGCCGAGTCGGCGAGCGTCGAGGCGCCTATTGCCGGCCTCGTCTACGACCGGATGGCATCGGCCATCGCCGAATACGGCGGCGATGTCGATCATACGTATGCCTACAAGTCGTGGGCCTCCCAGAACGGCGGTGATGCCCCAGTGTGATCACCCACCACCACGGGCTCACCGCCGTCTACCGAGAAGCAGTCGTCTGACCTAGGGGCGGTCAACCCCGAAGGTCTCGTCGTCGAAGAGACGGCGCTCGATCCGGCGCGCGGATTCCTTGACTTCGCGGATGGTTGTTGACGAATCCGGATACCGGGCCGAGGGGCTGACGATTCCGATACTGGCGATGGCCAGTCCGTTGGGGTCACGTATCGGAACAGCGAGACCGGAGAATCCGGCGCGCAGTTCGTCCGTCGATTCGGCATAGCCTTGCTCCCTGGCCTCGTCGAGCAGGGAGCTGATGCGGGCACGCTCGGTCTTCGGAAGTTGCCCGAGGCTCTTCGACACCACCCAGTCGTCGGAAAAGGCCAGGATGGCGCGGCCGTGTCCAGCGGCGGTGAGCGGACTGCGATAACCGGCGGGAAACCTCACCTGGGGACCGATTTCCTGCATCGAGAAGTTCTGATCGACGTGTACCCCGTCTATCCCGTCCGCGAGCATGAGCACTGTGCTCTCGTGGAGTTCGTCGGCCAGGCGCTGAAGTTCGGGCTGTGCGGCCGATCGCACGTTGATCTCGACGGAGTCGGCCAACGGGAGAAGGCCGAACCCCAGCCGGTAGGTACTGCCCGTGCATTGCACGAGTCCGTGCTTTTCCAGGGTCACCAAGAGCCGATGGATGACGGTTCGATTCAGTTCGAGCAATTCTGACAACCTCGCCGCGGTTGCCGGCCCGGACTCGGCGAGCTGTTTCAGGATGAGGATGGCATTTTGCGCTGTTTTCGCAACCGCTGTCATGACGGCTCGTTCCCCCGCTTCGAACCATGGGGTTGCTGCATGCCGGTGACCTTCCTAACAGTTGTGTATGACAAGCAGGTGCGTGCTCACACGCGCCGCTCTCATGGACGATCTGTACCAGTGCCCCGGCCAACTCGAGCGAATTCAGTCCTTACGATCAGCCATGGCCGCACTGTGCAAGAGTACCTCCGGAATGGTAGTGCGCGGGGGCGCCACACAGGTTGGTGGGGGCCTGGGGCAGGTCTGACGAACACCGGATCCAAGCCGTCACGGCGTCGAGGACGCAGTGGCTCCAGAAAGCGTTGCCCGCGCCGAGGTTGTTCGCCTGTGCGGGGCTCTGTGACAGGACGCGACGCCCGCCAGATCGGCGTAGGGACGTCGATCCCGGGGCAGCGTCGACGCCTCGCGAGCCCACGATTGCGTTGACAGCGTCTGAGATGCGCATGGTAATATTGCGGACATCGCGTCCGATAATCGAACATTCTCCAGCACGCTTGAGTGTCGCGAGGTCAAGGGCTGACCGGGCAGGCTGGCCGGCCTGGGTCCGAGGCGCCGACGGGAGCCGGACCCGGGCACACACGCATTGACCGTCGCCGGCAGGCGGCGGTACCGGGCGATGGGGAAAGGAAATGACGGAGGATGGAACGATCAGCGAAAGTGCGGAAGCTCTACCACTTTGCTTATCCATGCCGGGACGCGGAAGAGACCCGGAAATTCTATGAAGGGATTCTCGGGCTCGCCCTCGTGAACTGCATGCAGTCGGACATCGTTCCGAGCACGGGCGAAGAGAAGCCTTACGCGCACATCTTCTTCCAGATGGGCGATGGCTCTTATGTCGCCTTCTTCGACCTGGGAACGAACGAAGCGCCGCTGCCTTCGGAGAACACCCCGAGGTGGGTGCAACACCTGGCGCTCGAAGTCGACGACCTGGATCAACTCGTCGTCTTGCAGGATCGCCTCCGAAAGGCCGGCGTCGAGACGACCGAGCTCGTCGACCATGGCTTCATCAAGTCGATCTACTTCTTCGACCCGAACGGTTTGCGGCTGGAACTCACCATCCGCACCGAGGAGCCGGGATACCTCGAAAGTGCCGCGGCCGCGGCTCACGGGGAGCTGGAGTCCTGGAACAAGAAGAAGGCACGCCTCGTGGCGAGCTGAAGATCGGACCGAGTGCGGCCAGGCTGAGAGGTGGAATCGCGGATGAACCATCATGACCATGCGGGTGGCCTGGTTACCGAGCGGTCGCGGCACGTCCTCCTGATGACGATCGACCGGCCGGCCGCGCGGAATTCGATCAATGCGGAGACAGCCCGAGCGATCGGTGATGCCCTTCAATCCGCAGACGGTGACCGGGACGTTCGGGCAGTCGTCATTACCGGGGCCGGCCCGGATGCCTTCTGCGCGGGAGCCGATCTCAAAGCCCTTTCTCGTGGGCAGGCGCTGACCCCGGCCGGCCAACCGTATGCGTCCTGGGGATTCGCCTGCTTCACGAAACACGCGATCTCGAAGCCGGTGATCGCCGCGGTCAACGGATACGCTCTCGGCGGCGGGTTCGAGATCGTCCTGGCGTGCGACCTGGTCGTCGCGTCGGACACCGCGACTTTCGGCTTTCCTGAGGTGAAGCGCGGGGTGCTCGCGCGAGGCGGCGGCGCATTCCGGGCCGTGCAACAGATGCCGGTGAAGCGAGCGATGGAGTACCTCTTGACGGGACGCGACATCACAGCCGCAGAAGCGATGGACGCCGGGCTGATCAACCGCGTGGTGTCCGCCGACCAGGTCGTGCCAGCCGCACTCGAAATGGCGCACGAAATTTCGGCGAACGCGCCTCTGGCGGTCCAGGCGACCAAGCGGATCGCCAGGGGCATGGCGGACGGCGACATCGCCGCTGAGCAGGCGGCCTGGTGCAGAACCGAGGACGAGGCACTGGCCCTCACGCGAAGCCGCGACTACAAAGAAGGGCCGGCCGCGTTCGCCGAAGGAAGGAAGCCGAACTGGAGCGGCGAGTAGCTGCTCGAATCCATGGACCCTCGACCCTTTGACCGAGAAGGAAGATCTTGATGCCAGCGGACGTTTCTCCCGAGAGGCTTCGTGAAATGTTCTCGCCGCGATCGGTCGCGATCGTCGGCGCTTCAGACAAATCGGCGTTCTCCAAGGGAGCCTTTCGCAACCTCGTGTCGTTCGGGTTGGCGGACAAGACTTTCCTCGTCAACCGCAGAGGCGCGGTCGTCCATGGCAAGGAGTCGTTCAAGACCTGTTCCGACATCGGGGCGCCGGTCGATGTCGCGATGATGATCCTGCCCCAGCAGAGCTGCGTTGCCGCGCTGGAGGATGCCGCCGCTGCCGGCATCAGGAACGTGGTGCTCCTGACATCAGGGTACGGCGAGGCGGGCGAAGAAGGTCGTATCGCCGAGCAGGAGCTTTTCGAAGCGTGTTCGAGGTTGGATATCAGCCTGCTGGGCCCGAACATGCTGGGGTTCGTGAACTTCGCCGATCGAGCTCCCGTGTGCGCGATGGCGTCGGAGCCGATTTCGGGTGGCACGGTCGCACTCGTTTCGCAGAGCGGCGGCAGTTGCAGCGCCATGGCGGCTTTTGCCAAGGCCGCCGGCGTGGACCTCTCGTACATGTTCACACTCGGCAACGAGACGGTGATCAATGCCAGCCACGTCCTCGACTACCTGGTGGATGATCCGAACACGAAGAGCATCGCGATGTTCCTGGAGTCGATTCGGGACCCACAGGGATTCGCGCGCGCGGCGCGGCGCGCGGCCGAGGCGGACAAACCGGTTGTGGTTCTGAAAGTCGGTCGCAGTGAGCTCGCCGCCCGCACGGCCCAGGCGCACACGGGCGCGCTGGTCGGTGACAGCAAGGCGACAAGTGCGGTATTGCGGGAATTGAACGTGATCCAGGTCGACTCGGTCGAGGACATGCTGATCACGGCCGGCGTCGCGGCGAACATCGGTCGGCTGAAGCGACCGGGAATCGGAGTGGTGTCGTTTTCCGGGGGCGCGTGCGACATCGTCGCGGACCGCGCACACGACGAGTCTCTCTTCATCCCGGAGTTCTCCGCCGAGACGGCAGCGGCCATCACCGCTGTGATGCCCTCCTACGGAACGACCCAGAACCCGCTCGATGTGACCGGTGCGGCGCACGCCGATCCGGGCCTGTTCACCACGGCCATCGAAGCCGTCGGCAACGACGACAACGTCGGTGCGGTCCTGGTCTTGCACGACGTGCCGTCGTCGGACTCTCCCAGAGCGCGTGAACAAGAACCACGATTGGCGGCGATCGCGGCGGGCACGCGGGCATCTTCCGTGCCCGTGGTGAACGTGAGCTTCGCGCAGCAGCCGTTGACCACGTATGCGCGCGAGGCGATTTCCCGCAATGGTCTTTCGATGACCATGTCCGGAATTGATCAGGCGATGAGGAGCTTCGGGCATCTCGCCCCGTGGAGTTCGACGTCGGTGGACGTGAAGGGCCAGGACGCCGTAGTCGCGCCGATCGACCTGCCCGCCGGGATTCGGCGCGGCGGACAATGGTCCGAGGAAGAGTCACGCGTAGTTCTCGCGTCCGCGGGGGTCAGCGTCATTCCGGCTGAATTGGTGTGGGACGAAGACGCCGCGGTCGCGGCAGCCGCCCGGATGGGCGATTCGGTGGTGTTGAAGGCGGTGTCACCCCAGATCCTGCACAAGAGTGACGTCGGCGCGGTCGCGTTGGACGTTCGCGGTGCGGAGGATGTGCGTGCCGCGTTCAGGAGCATCATGCGAGCGGCGAGCCTGGTCAGTGGCGCGCGGGTGGACGGGGTCCTCGTTTCACCGATGCGTAAGAACAGGATCGAATTGCTGGTGGGAGTCGTC
This sequence comes from Amycolatopsis sp. GM8, assembly GCF_021653975.1. GTDB lineage: Bacteria > Actinomycetota > Actinomycetes > Mycobacteriales > Pseudonocardiaceae > Amycolatopsis_E. The sequence goes on from NZ_JAJKFK010000008.1 coordinate 206,349, forward strand.
AGGGATGCTCAATGGGGGCCGCTACTCGCGGTCGGCCTCGGCGGAATTTGGGTCGAAGCCTTCGACGATACGGCCCTCGCCTCCCTGCCCGTCACACGTCAAAAAGTCGAACGGCTGCTGGGCAGCCTTCGAGGGGAGTCGCTCCTGCGCGGGGCGCGAGGCACGAAACCTGTCGACATGGATGCCTTGACCGAACAGATCGTCAGGTTGACCGAAGTGGCACTGGGCCTGGGCCCCGACCTCGAAGCGCTCGAAGTCAACCCACTTCTGGTGGACGGCGAGCGGGTCGAGGTATTGGATTGCGTCGTGGAGTGGCGCAAGTGAGCAGGAGCAATACACCCGTCGGGGCAATCGCTGGTCTGGGCATCACCGAGATGGGCCGGATCTACGACAAGTCCACGACGGAGTTCGGCCTCGAAGCCGTGCGCCTGGCCTGTGCCGATTCGGGTATCGCCGTCTCGGAAATCGACGGACTCCTGGTCAATCCAGGGGTGAGTAATGACCTGACGATCAGGCTCTCGGACGCGCTCGGCCGGCACGATCTTCGCCTCCTTTCCTCCATGCAGCAGTTCGGGACATCCGCCTGTGCGATGGTCCAATATGCCGCTCTCGCCATCAAATCGGGAGCGGCCAACGCCGTGGCGTGCGTGTTCGCGGACACCCCACTGGTCCGGGAGGAGCGCTCAGGGGAGCGCTACTCGCGGTCCATCGGCGCGGGCACCGGATTCCGGGCACTCCCTTTCGTGGCCGGACTGCGTGGCGCGCCATCCGTCTATGCTCTCGCGGCACGCCGGCACATGAACCACTTCGGGACGACTTCCGAGCAATTGGCGTCGGTCGCGGTTCAGACAAGGGAATGGGCGAGTCGCAACCCGCGGGCCATCAAGACGGACCCGATGACGATAGCCGACCACCACGCGTCCAGAATGATCGCCGACCCGTTGCGCGTCCTGGACTGCTGCTTGGTGAACAACGGCGCGATCGCCATCATCGTGACGTCGGAGGAGGTCGCGCGGGATTCTCGCCAGCCGCCCGTCTACATCCACGGATGGGGCCAATCGCACCCGGGTTGGGTGGGAGACAAGACGAGCGAATTCGGTCTCGTCTCCGGCGCCAAAGCATCCGGCCGAGCGGCCCTCGACATGGCCGGCATTGGCATCGGCGACATCACCGCCGCGGAGATCTACGACTGCTTCACGATCACGACCCTCTTGACCCTGGAAGACTATGGGTTCTGCGAGAAGGGGCAGGGCGGCGCTTTCGTCGCGGATGGCAATATCGGCCCGGGCGGCACCATCCCCGTGAACACCGGCGGCGGCCAGTTGTCGGGCTACTACATGTGGGGGATGACACCGATCTCCGAAGCCGTCATCCAAGCGCGCGGCCAGGGCGGGGAACGTCAGGTCGGCGACAATTCCGCGATCATCGTGAGTGGCAACGGCGGCTGGATGGAATATCACAGCACCCTGGTCGTGAGTCCCCATGCAACCTTGTGACCGATTGTGAGGAGGTCGAACGAATGGCTTTCGAGGGGCTGACCCGAGATATCCAGTCGGCACCATTCTTTGATGCCGCGGCTCGCGATATCCTGCTGGTGAAGCGTTGTGACGCCTGTGGACACGTGTGCAATTTCGAAAAATATACGTGCACCGTCTGTTGTTCAGGTGAGCTGTCGGTGACCGAGGCGGTGGGCACGGGCACCATCGAAACGTGGACGGCCACCGCTCTGTCCAAGGATTTCACGGCCGTGGTCGCCATCGTGGAACTTGACGAGGGACCGTGGATTATCGGCCGCGTCTCCGGACTCGGTTCGGACGAATTGTCCCACGGGATGAGAGTCGCAGTCGAATTCGACCGGATCGGATCGGGTGAGCCGGTCCCCATCTTCGTGCGCTCGCCAACGGAGCGGCCCACCGCCGGCTGACGCGGGGCGGGCATCCCCCTACCTGGATCACGCCTTGGGTGTCCGGACGGCTCGGGTGTCGGCATCCGCCGCCGGGGGGAGGGCCGCGGAGGCCAGCAGGGCGAGTTTCTCCGCGTCCTCGCTGCCGGCATCCGCGTGGTACATCACGAGCATCATCCCCTCGGTCCCGGTGACGAGGAGCTTTTCGCGGTTCACGACCAGCATTCCCACCTGCGGGTGGTCGAAGCGCATCAGCCCGGCCTGCATGGGACCGACGTCGTGGCGCGCCCACAGGCGGCGGAAACGCGGGCTGGCCAGCGAGAGTTCCCCGACGAGCTCGATGAAGCGCGGGTCATCGATGTCGGAGCCGACGGACTGGCGGAAGCCGGCGATCAAGCCCTTGGTGGCCAGTTCCCAGTCCGGGATCAGGGCTTGCTCACCCGGGTCGAGGAAGACGTCCCGCAGCCGGTTGGCGCCCACGACGAGCCGGGGTGAGATCGCGGCGGCGAGCGGATTGGCGGCGAGGATGTCGAGGTAGCGGCCCTCGACGAACGCCGGGATCGGCAGGGTCGCGACGAGCTTGGCGATGCCGGACGGCACGGTTTCGCGCGGCGCCCGGCGCCGGCGGTGTGGCCGGTCGGTGGCCAGGCCGAGCAGGTACGCGGTCGTCTCCTCATCCAGCTGCAGGGCCTGGGCGATCGACTCGAGCACCTGGGTGGAGGGCTTGCGGTCGCGTCCCTGTTCGAGGCGGAGGTAGTAGTCGGCGCTGATGCCGGCGAGCATCGCGACCTCTTCCCGGCGCAGGCCGGGCACCCGCCGCACGCCCTGGACGGGGATCCCCACGCGCTCCGGCGCGACCAGCGCGCGACGGGCACGCAAGAAGTGGCCCAGCAGATTCTTGTCGTCGCTCACCCCTCCACGCTAGATCGCGCGCCCGCATCGTGCCTGGTCCTGCCGTCCCCAGGAAGACGGGGACTCTGGCTGTGGCCCGCACGCGTGCGCAACATGGTTGTCATGACACAGCAACGCGTCCTCGTGACCGGCGGCTCCGGATTCATCGCCGGCCACTGCATTCTCCAACTGCTCGAACAGGGTTACCTCGTCCGCGCCACCGTCCGGTCGCTGCACCGGGAGGCCGCCGTGCGGTCCGTACTCACCGAGGCGGGCATGGTCAACGGCGACGCGTTGAGCTTCGTCGCCGCCGACCTCACCGACGACGCCGGATGGGCCGACGCGGTCGCCGACGTGGACTTCGTCCTGCACGTCGCCTCTCCCGTCCAACCCGGACACGTCGACGACCCCGACGAGCTCATCGTGCCGGCCCGCGAGGGCACCCTGCGCGTGCTGCGGGCCGCCCGCGACGCCGGCGTCACCCGAGTGGTCCTGACCTCCGCGTTCCACGCGGTCGGGTGGGGCCACCCGCACGACGACCACGTCTTCACCGAGGCCGACTGGACCGTCATCGACGGCCCCGGCGTCGACGCCTATGGCGTGAGCAAGACCCTCGCCGAGCGCGCCGCCTGGGACTTCGCCCGGGACGAGGGCGGCTCGACGGAGCTCGTCACGATGCTCCCGGTCGCCGTCATGGGGCCGATCATGGGCAAGGACGTCTCCGGCTCCAACCACATCATCCAGCGCATCCTCGAGGGCGACATGCCCGGCTTCCCGAACCTGTTCTTCCCGATCGTCGACGTGCGTGACGTCGCGGCGGCGCACATCCTGGCCATGACGACGCAGGAGGCCGCCGGACAGCGCTTCCTGATCTCCAACGGCCCGGCGGTCCCGATGAAGGAGATCGGCGCCCTCATCAGGTCGAGCCTCGGCGCGGCCGCCCCCAACGTCCCGACCCGGAGCATCCCCGACCTCGTCGTGCGGACCGGCGCCAAGGTCTCCGCGCAGATGCGAGGCATCGCGGCCGATCTCGGCTACGCGCGCAAGACGTCCAACGACAAGGCCCGCAAGGTGCTGGGCTGGCAGCCGCGCGGGCCCGAAGAGGCCATCGTCGCCGCGGCGCAAAGCCTTGTCGCCAAGGGCCTCGTGAAGACCAAGTGAGATGGATGCCCTTGTGACAAACGAAATGCCAGCCGATCAGGTCCACCGGCCCGATCTGCGGGCCAGATACCGGGCCGAGCGGGACAAGCGAGTGCGCTCCGACGGCAACGACCAGTACCTCGAACCGGTGGGCCGCTTCGGCCACTTCACCGCCGACCCCCACACGCCCCCGGTCGACCGGGAACCGGTGGTGGACGACGTCGAGGTCGTGATCATCGGCGGCGGGTTCGCCGGCCTGGTCACCGGCGCCCGCCTGGTCCAGGCCGGGGTCACCGACATCCGCATCGTCGAGTCCGGCGGTGGCCTGGGCGGCGTGTGGTACTGGAACCGCTATCCCGGCGCGATGTGTGACACCGCGGCCATGGTGTACCTGCCGCTGCTGGAGGAAACCGGGCACATCCCCTCAGCCAAGTACGTCGAGGGGCCGGAGATCCTCGCCCACGCCCGCCGCATCGCCGACAAGTTCGGCCTGAACGACGGCGCCCTGTGCTCGACCGTGGTGCGCGAGCTGAGCTGGGACGAGGAGCGCGGCCGGTGGCTGGTCCGCACCGACCGCGGCGACGAGCTCCGGGCCCGCTTCGTCACCCTGGGCACCGGCCCGCTGAACCGGCCCAAGCTGCCGGGCATCCCGGGCATCGAGACCTTCGCGGGCCAGATCTTCCACACCAGCCGGTGGGACTACGACTACACCGGCGGAAACCCGGCCGGCGCGCCCATGACCGGGCTGGCCGACAAGCGAGTGGGGATCATCGGCACCGGGGCGACCGCCGTGCAGTGCGTCCCGCGGCTGGCCCGCGACGCCGGCTCGCTCCGGGTGTTCCAGCGCACGCCGTCCTCGGTCGACGTCCGGGGCAACCGCCCGATCGACCCCGCCTGGTTCGGCGAGCTGGCCCCGGGCTGGCAGCGCGAGTGGCTGCTGAACTTCGCCACGCTGCAGGGCGGCGGGTTCGCCGAGCGGGATCTGGTCATGGACGGGTGGACCGACATCGCCATCCGGATCCGCGACCAGCTCGCCGCCGGCACCGGCGAGCTGACGCCGGAGGTGTTCCGCAAAGCGTACGAGGCCGCCGACGACGACAAGATGGACGAGATCCGCGCCCGGGTCGACGCCGTGGTCGGGGACCCGGGCACGGCCGAGGCGCTCAAACCGTGGTACCGGCAGCTGTGCAAGCGGCCGTGCTTTCACGACGAGTACCTCGACGCGTTCAACCGCCCGAACGTAGAGCTGGTCGACACCGACGGCCGCGGCGTGGAACGGATCGACGCCACCGGGGCCTGGGTGGGCGGGCAGCACTACCCGCTCGATTGCCTGATCCTGGCCTCGGGCTTCGAATTCGGCACGCCCTACGAGCGCCGGTCGGGGTTCGACCCGGTCGGCCGCGACGGCGTCGCCCTGTCCGAGGCGTGGTCCGAGGGCATGGTGACCCTGCACGGCATCCACGTGCACGGCTTCCCGAACCTTTTCGTCATCCAGACCGGCCAGGCCGCCAACCTGATCTCCAACGTCACCCACAACCTGGTCGAGGCCGGCACGACCGCCGCCGCGGTGATCGCCCACGCGCGCGCCACCGGTGCGGTGCGGGTCGAGACGACGGCAGCCGCGCAGGCCGCGTGGGTCGGCCTCCTGCTCGATCCGGCCACGTCGGTGATCTACGACCCGGACTGCACGCCCGGCTACTACAACAACGAAGGCCACCCGACCGGTTTGCGGGAGCGGCGCAACCAGTCTCGCTACCCGGCCGGCGCGGCGGGGTATTTCCGCTACATCGAGGAATGGCGGGACTCGGGGACGTTCGAGGGGCTCGAGTTCCGCTCCGAGCCGGAGGGGAACAGCACCGATGCGGCCTGATGTTCCTGAGAAGGCGCTCGAACTGCGCAGCCTCGTCACGGCGGCCGGCACGCTCGAACTCTCGCTGGCCGAGGTGCCAGTTCCCGCATTGGGCGAGAACCAGGTCCTCGTGCGGATAGAGGCGGCGCCGCTCAACCCGTCGGACCTCATGCTGCTGGCCGGTACGGACATCACCGGAGCGACGTTCACCGGCACCGCCGACCGGCCCGTCGTCACCACGACGCTGGCCGAAGCGACGCGACAGCGGCTCGCCGCCCGTGTCGGCGTGTCTCTGCCGATGGGCAGCGAGGGCGCCGGGACCGTGGTCGCCACCGGAGCGGGGGCGGAATCGTTGCTGGGCCGGACCGTGGCGCTCGCGGGCGCCACCTACGCGCAGTACCGGGTCGCCGACGTGTCGGGCTGCCTGGTGCTCCCCGACGGGGTGACGGCGCGGCAAGGAGCTTCGGCCTTCGTCAACCCGCTCACCGCCCTCGGCATGGTGGTCACCCTGCGGCGGGAAGGCCACGCCGGGCTCGTCCACACCGCGGCCGCCTCCAACCTCGGGCAGATGCTGGTGAAGCTCTGTCTCGAGGACGACGTGCCGCTCGTCTCGATCGTCCGCCGGCCCGAACAGGCCGAACTGCTGCGCTCGATCGGGGCCGAGTTCGTCTGTGACTCGTCGGCGGACACGTTCCTGGACGACCTCGTCGCCGCGATCACGGCGACCTCGGCGACGCTGGCCTTCGACGCTACCGGCGGCGGGGAGCTGGCGAGCCAGGTGCTCACCGCCATGGAGGTGGTGGCCACCACGGCCGGCGCGTTCTCGGCGTACGGATCGAGCGTCCACAAACAGGTGTACGTCTACGGCGGTCTCGACCCGAGCCCGATGGTGCTCACCAGGAACTTCGGTTTCGCCTGGAGTATCGGCGGCTGGTTGCTCCTGCCGTTCCTGGCCAGTGTCGGCGCCGAAGACCTGACGAAGATGCGCGGCCGCGTGGCGGCGGAGCTGACGACGACGTTCGCCAGCAGCTACTCCGGCGAGTTGTCTCTGGCCGGCGCGCTCACCGCGGACGCGATCAGTGCCTACATGAGGCGGGCGACTGGCGAGAAGCACGTCATCACGCCCCAGAAGGAGGAAGCCTGATGCCCCAAGCGCGCGTCAACGGGCTCGACATCGAATACGTGACCGACGGCGATCCCGCCGATCCGCCGTTCCTGCTCGTGCCGGGCCTCGGCCTCCAGCTCACCGTCTGGGACCCCGGTTTCGTGGATCTCCTGCGCCGGCACGGCTTCTTCGTGATCCGCCTCGACAACCGCGACAGCGGCCGGTCGGCCAAGCTCGAAGGCCGGCCGGACCTGAGCGCCGTGTTCAGCGGTGACGTCTCCTCCGTCGCCTATGCCATCGACGACCTGGCCGACGACGCGGCCGGGCTGCTGGCCCGGCTGGGGATCGAGCGAGCTCATGTGGCCGGCATGTCGATGGGCGGCATGATCACGCAGGCGCTGGCGATCCGCTACCCGCGGCTCGTCGCGTCCGCGTGCTCCATCATGTCCACCACCGGCGACCCGGGTGTCGGCGCCCCGACCGCCGAGGCCGCTGCCGCGCTGCTGCTTCCGCCCGGTTCCGACCGGGAGGAAGCGATCGCCCGCTCCGTCGCGATCAGCCGCGCGATCGGCTCCCCGGGCTACCCGGTAAGCGACGACGTGCTGCGCGAACGGGCCGCCGCGGCGTACGACCGCTCCTACTGTCCGGAGGGATTCAGCCGCCAGCTGGCGGCTGTGCTCACTTCACCGGACCGCACGCAGGGCCTCGGCAGTGTGCGGATCCCGTTCCTCGTCGTGCACGGCGAGGACGATCCGCTGATCACTCTCAGCGGGGGCAAAGCCACGGCCGCCGCCGTGCCGGATGCCCGGCTGCTCACGTTCCCGGGCATGGGACACGAGCTACCGCCCCAGTTGTGGGCGGAGATCACCGCCGCGATGGCGGCCAACGCGAACTCGGCGCTCAGCGAAGTCCGTCGAGCAGGACAGTGAGATAGCGGCGGCTGCGGCTCGAGTGTGGCCATCGCCGGCCGAGCGGACGTTCGCGGCATAGGCGATTCCACACGGCATGCTGGTGGCAACGTGCTTGGGCGACGGCGCGTACGCCGGACAGCGGAGGCCGGGATCCAGCCGGTGGTCTCCGCGAGAAAGTTCGGCGAGGGCACGGGTGGCCGCGGCGTCGGCGCGTACGCCGTCGCGAAGCAGTTCGACCACGTCGTGGCGGAGCACAGCGGTGCACGATGGTTCGAGCCCCACGATCGGAGTGCTGGCGGCGAGGGGGACAGCGGAGGGTCCGCGCCGCTCGCGAACCGCCCGCACCAGCCGCGCGTCGAGGTCGATCGGGGCCGCGCCGGCCTTCCACACGGTCGCCGGGGCCAACGCGAACTCGGCGCAGGTCTGCTAGATCAGTATTCCATTGTGCCGTACACGACTCGATCCTTGATTTGATCTCCGTATCTGTGCGATAAAAGTAGTATGAACTTGGATCACCTGTGGTTGCACTTCACCCGTCATTCGGCCGCGGACGACGCGCAAGTGCCCGTCATCGTGCGGGGCGAGGGTGCCTATGTCTGGGACGCGAACGGCCGCCGTTACCTCGACGGGCTGGCGGGTCTGTTCGCCGGGCAGGTCGGCCACGGCCGGGAGGAGCTCGCCGAGGCCGCCGCCCGGCAGTCGCGCGAACTCGCGTATTTCCCCCTGTGGTCGCACGCCCATCCGCGCGCCATCGAGCTGGCTGACCGCCTGGCCGCCGAAGCGCCGGGGGAGCTGAACCGCGTGTTCTTCACCGTCAGCGGCGGCGAGTCGGTCGAGACCGCGTGGAAGCTGGCCAAGCAGTACTTCAAGCGCATCGGGAAACCCGGTAAGCACAAGGTGATCAGCCGTGCGCTGGCCTACCACGGCACGTCCCAGGGCGCGCTCTCGATCACCGGGCTGGCCGGTATCAAGGCCGACTTCGAACCACTGGTGCCCAGCACGATCCGGGTGCCCAACACCAACTTCTACCGCGCCCCCGAGCACGCCGACGACTACGAGGCGTTCGGCCGCTGGGCCGCCGGCCGGATCGAGGAGGCGATCGAGTTCGAGGGCGCGGACACGGTCGCGGCGGTGTTCCTGGAGCCGATGCAGAACACCGGCGGCTGCTTCCCGCCGCCGCCCGGGTACTTCGAGCGGGTGCGCGAGATCTGCGACCGGCACGACGTCCTGCTCGTGTCCGACGAAGTGATCTGCGCGTTCGGCCGGCTCGGGCACGCTTTCGGCGCGCAGCGCTACGGCTACCGGCCGGACATGATCACCACCGCCAAGGGGCTGACCTCCGGGTACGCCCCGCTGGGCGCGGTGCTGATCGACGAGCGCCTGATGGAACCGTTCCGCCGCGACGGCGCGATGTTCAGCCACGGCTCCACCTACGGCGGGCATCCCGTCTCCTGCGCGGTCGCGCTCGCCAACCTCGACCTCATCGAGCGCGAGGGCCTTTACGAGCACGTACTGGCGAACCAGGAGAACCTCCGGTCCACTTTGGACAAGCTGCGCGACCTGCCGATCGTGGGCGACGTCCGCGGTGGCGGCTTCTTCTACGGCATCGAGCTGGTCAAGGACAAGGCCACCAAGGAAACCTTCACCGCCGAGGAGTCCGAACGGGTCCTCAAGGGGCACGTCTCCTCGGCCCTGTTCGACGGCGGACTGTACTGCCGCGCCGACGACCGGGCCGAGCCGGTGGTGCAGCTGGCCCCGCCCCTGATCTGCGGCCAGGCCGAGTTCGACGAGATGGAGCAGATCCTGCGGGGCGCGCTGGAGGGGGCTGCGAAGCTGTTGTGACGAAAGGGTGGCCCGGAACCGTTCCCGGGCCACCCTCGTCGCTGGTTTCAGTGTCCGGTGAAAGTCATGACGTGCTTGACGCGGGTGTAGTCCTCGAAGCCGTAGAGCGAGAGATCCTTGCCGTGGCCCGACTGCTTGAAGCCGCCGTGCGGCATTTCGGCGACGAACGGGATGTGGGTGTTGATCCAGACGCAACCGAAGTCGAGCTTGGCGGACATCCGCATCGCGCGGGCGTGGTCGCGGGTCCACACCGACGAGGCGAGTCCGTACTGGACGTCGTTCGAGTAGCGGACGGCATCGTCCTCGCCGGTGAAGGACTGCACGGTGATGACGGGGCCGAAGATCTCGTGCTGGCTGGCCTCGTCGGCCTGTCGCAGCCCGGAAACCACGGTGGGGGCGTAGAAGTAGCCGTCCTGCCCGACGCGACTCCCTCCCGTGTGGACAGTCGTGTGCCCGGGGAGGCGCTCGATCATGCCGGCGACGCGGTCGAGCTGGGCGGCGTTGTTGAGCGGGCCGTAGGCGACGCCGGGATCGTCGGGCAGCCCGGTGCGGGTGGCGCGGGCCTGCTCGGTCAGCGCGGCGACGAACTCGTCGTGGATCTCCTCCGCCACCAGGACCCGGCTCGCCGCGGTGCAGTCCTGGCCGGCGTTGAAGAACGCCGCGTTCGCGATGCCTTCCGCCGCGGCGGAAAGGTCGGCGTCGGCGAACACCACGACCGGTGCCTTGCCGCCGAGTTCGAGGTGCGTGCGCTTGAGCCCGGCGGCGGCACTGCCGGCCACCTCCATCCCGGCGCGCACCGAACCGGTGATCGACACCATGTCCGGCCGGTCGTGTGCCACCAGCGCGCGACCCGTTTCCCGGTCACCGCACAGCACGTTGAACACGCCCGGCGGCAGGAACTCGCCGGCCACCTCGGCCAGGAGTGCCGTGCTGGCGGGCGTGGTGTCCGACGGCTTGAGCACCACCGTGTTGCCCGCCGCGAGCGCGGGCGCCACCTTCCACACCGCCATCATCAGCGGGTAGTTCCACGGCGTCACCTGAGCGCACACCCCGACCGGCTCGCGGCGGACGAACGAGGTGTGGCCGGCCAGGTATTCGCCGGCGGACTTGCCTTCGAGGATCCGCGCGGCCCCGGCGAAGAACCGGAACTGGTCCGCGCACAACGGGATCTCCTCCGTCGCGGTGAGGGCGCGGGGCTTCCCGGTGTCGGCCACCTCGGTGTCCAGGAACTCACCTGCCCGCGCGTCGATCGCGTCGGCGATCTTCAGCAGGGCCAGCTGGCGCTCGGCGGGCGTGGTCCACCGCCACGACTCGAACGCGCGCGACGCGGCGTTCACTGCCGCGTCGACGTCCGCACTGCCCGAGAGCGCCGATACCGCGTAGCCGCGGCCCGTGACCGGGTCGACGACATCGAGCTCACGCCCGTCCGCGGCTGGGACCTGTTTGCCGTCCACGAAGTTGCCGAACCTGGGCATCGAGATCCTCTCTGATTGCTGAAACCGGGGGAATAGCTACATCGAATCACTGTTTCAGTCAAAAATACAAGAGACATCTATTGATCGAGTAGTGTCAGGGTTGGTCGAAGTGTCGGGTGAGCTGCTGGGATGATGCGCGGATGGGCAAGAAGCGAGGGGCCGACATGCAGCTGGACGAGATCTCGCAGCAGATCATCGAGCAGTTGCAGGAGGACGGGCGACGCTCGTACGGGGCGATCGCGAAGGTGGTCGGGCTGTCCGAAGCCGGTGTGCGGCAACGGGTACACCGGATGGTCGAGGCCGGCGTGATGCAGGTCGTCGCGGTCACCGACCCGTTGCGGGTGGGGGCGCACCGCCAGGTGATGGTCGGGATCAGGGTCTCCGGCCCGCTCGACCCGGTGCTCGACGCGCTCGAAGCCATGCCGGAGGCGGTCTACCTGGTCGTCTGCGCCGGTTCCTACGACATCCTCTGTGAGCTGGTCTGTTCCGACGACGAGGAGCTGGCGGAGCTGCTGTCCGGCCGGATCAGGACGGTCCCGGGCGTGGTGAGCACGGAGACGTTCGTGTACCTGCAGCTGCGCAAGCAGACCTACCGCTGGCGTACCCCCGCGTCCTGACACTGAAACAGTGGCCAACCCGAAATCAGACCTACGGAAACCGTAGACGCGGCTAGATCTTCGACTATATTGGTGGTGTGACCCTCGCTATCGCCACCGATCCGGTGCGCTCACTGGTCGACGCGCGGCCTGGCTCCTTCTGGCTCGACGACCCGGCGAAACCGGCGCCTCTGCCCGCCCTCGCCGGCGGGCAGCACTGTGATCTGCTGGTGATCGGCGGCGGCTACTGCGGGCTGTGGACGGCGTTGCTGGCCAAGGAACGCGATCCCGCGCTCGACGTCGTGCTGATCGAGGCGCAAGAGGTCGGCTGGGCCGCTTCGGGGCGCAACGGCGGATTCTGCGAAGCGAGCCTGACCCACGGCCTCGCCAACGGGATCGCCCGCTGGCCCGGCGAATACGACCAGCTGGAACGGCTCGGCCGGCGCAACCTCGACGAGATCGAGGAAACCCTGCGGCGGTACGGGATCGACTGCGATTGGGAGCGCACCGGCTCGATCAACGTCGCCACCCGCGAGCACCAGGTACGCGAACTGCGGGAGGCCGCGCGACTGGCCACCCGGTTCGGTGCGGAGCGGGAGTTCCTCGATGCCGATCAGCTGCGGGCCGAGGTGAATTCGAGGACCTACCTGGCCGGCCTGCGCGACGAACACGGCACGGCGCTGGTGAACCCGGCCAAGCTGGCGTGGGGATTGCGCGAGGCGTGCCTGCGCGTGGGGGTTCGTGTCTTCGAACGCACCACGGCCACGGACTTGATCCCGCAGGGCCCGGACATCGTGGTGAAGACCGGTTACGGTCGCATCGCGGCCCGCCGGGTGGCATTGGCGACCAACGCGTTTCCTTCCCTGGTGCGGCGTGTGCGTCCCTATGTGATCCCGGTCTACGACTACGTGATGGTCACCGAACCGCTGACTCCGGAACAGTTGGCGTCGATCGGCTGGGGGAGCCGCTGCGGGCTGTCCGACGCGGGCAACCTGTTCCACTACTACCGGCTGACCGCGGACAACCGGATCCTCTGGGGCGGCTACGACGCGATCTACCACTACGGCGCGAAACTCTCCGCCGAACTGGACCAGCGGCCCGCCACGTTCGGTACCCTCGCGGCGAACTTCTTCCGCACTTTCCCGCAGCTGGAAGGAATCCGCTTCACCCATACTTGGGGCGGCGTGATCGACACCTGCAGCCGCTTCTCCGCGTTCTACGGCACCGCCGCCCGCGGCCGGGTCGCCTACGCACTCGGATTCACCGGTCTCGGCGTCGCCGCCACCCGCTTCGCCGCACAGGTGATGCTCGACCGCCTGGAGGGCGCGCGCACCGAACGGACCGAGCTGAAAATGGTGCGCACCAAGCCGCTGCCGTTCCCGCCCGAACCGATCCGCTGGCTCGGCGTCGAGCTGACCCGGTGGTCGCTGGCCCGCGCGGACAGCGACGGGAACCGGAACCTCTGGCTGCGCGGCATGGACGCGCTCGGCCTCGGCTTCGGCAGCTAGCCGGAAGGGAACCCGCGCCCACGGACGAGTTTCCCCGCGTTGTGGGGGCATGCACGATGTGCGGCCTCCTCTCGCGACTGTGGCCGCGGGGTCATGGCCCGCGTCGGAGGTGCCGCTGGCGCTTCCGACGCGCGAATCGCTCGGCATGTCCGAGGCCTCCCGTGCCGTCGGGACGAACGCCCCGGCCGTCCGCGGGCCCGGCAGCCTGGGCCGTCCGCTCGAAACGATCGAGCCAACGATCGCCGCGGACGGCGGGGGCCCGCGTCCGTGGGCGCGCAGGTCAGGAACGGCTACTGGGGACGAGCGGCGGAAACCGCTGCCGTGATCGCGGCACCGAGTTCGGCCGTGGTGGCCTTTCCGCCCATGTCCGGCGTGAGTGGCGCGGTCTCGGGACCGGCGCCGAGCACGCGCTCGATGGCATCGACGATCGCCGCGGACGCTTCGGGGTGGCCGAGGTGGTCCAGCATCAGGGCGGCCGACCAGATCTGCCCGACCGGGTTGGCGATGCCCTTGCCCGCGATGTCGGGAGCCGACCCGTGCACCGGCTCGAAGAGGCTGGGGAACTCTCGCGGCGGATTGATGTTGGCGCTCGGCGCGATGCCGATCGTCCCGGTGCACGCGGGCCCGAGGTCCGAGAGGATGTCGCCGAACAGGTTGCTGGCGACGACGACGTCGAAGTGGTCCGGCTTGAGCACGAAGTTCGCGGTCAGGATGTCGATGTGGAACTGGTCCCGGCCGATGTCGGGGTAACGCTCACCGACCGCGGCGAATCGCTCGTCCCAGTACGGCATCGTGATCGAGATGCCGTTGCTCTTCGTCGCCGAGGTGAGGTGCTTGGCGTCTCGGCTCCGCGCGATCTCGAAAGCGTATTCGAGCACCCGGTCGATACCCGTCCGGGTCATCACCGTCTCCTGGACGACCGTCTCGCGGTCGGTGCCCTCGAAGATCCGGCCGCCGATGCTCGAATACTCGCCTTCGGTGTTCTCACGGACGACGAGGAAGTCGACGTCACCGGGCTCGCGCCCCACCAGGGGACTGGGCACACCTGGCATCAGCCGGCACGGCCGGAGATTCACGTACTGGTCGAAGCGGCGCCGGAACTGGAGCAGCGAGCCCCAGAGCGACACGTGGTCCGGGACCACGTCGGGCCACCCGACGGCGCCGAAGAAGATCGCGTCGAAACCCTTGAGCCGGTCGAACCAGTCGCCGGGCAGCATCGTGCCGGTGCGCGAGTAGTAGCCGGCATTGGCGAAGTCGAACTCCTCGAACTCCAGCGCGAAGTCGTACGCGCGGCTCACCTCGTCGAGGACACGCAGTCCCTCGGGCACGACCTCCTGCCCGATGCCGTCGCCGGCGATGACCGCGATGCGGTGGCTGGTCGCCATGTCGTGTCTGTTCCCTTCAGTCGGTGTGGTGGCACGCCACCAGGCGGTTGTCCAGGAGGCGCGGCTGGGGCGTCTCGGCGGCACACAGGTCCGTCGCCTTCCAGCACCGCGTGCGGAAGCGGCATCCCGACGGCGGATTCGCCGGACTCGGGACGTCGCCGCGGAGCACGATGCGCTCCCGGCCGCGCTCGATGCGCGGGTCGGCGATCGGCACCGCCGACAGGAGCGCCCGCGTGTACGGATGCAGCGGGTTCTCGTACACCTCGTCGACCGGCCCCTGCTCGACGATGGTGCCGAGATACATGACGCCGACCTCGTGACTGAGGTGCCGCACGACGGACAGGTCGTGCGCGATGAACAGGTAGGTCAGGCCGAATTCGCGCTGGAGATCGTCGAGCAGGTTGAGGATCCCTGCCTGCACGCTGACGTCGAGCGCGCTGACCGGTTCGTCGAGGACGAGCACCTCGGGCTCGACCGCCAGGGCGCGCGCGATGCCGATGCGCTGGCGCTGACCGCCGGAGAACTCGAGGGGGAACCGGGAGGCGTGCGCGGGGTCGAGGCCGACCAGTTCGAGCAGTTCCCGCACTCGCTCCTGTCGCCGGCCGGTGTGCAACCCGTGGACGATGAGCGGTTCGGCCAGGATCGCCCCCACGGACAGCCGCGGATTGAGCGACGCATAGGGATCCTGGAAGACCAGCTGGATGCGGCGGCGTACCGACCGGAAGGCGCTCTTGCCCAGCGACGAGATTTCGGCGTCACCGAGGCGTACCGATCCACTCTGTGCGTCGACGAGACGCACGACAGTGCGACCGAGCGTGGACTTGCCGCAGCCGGTCTCGCCGACGAGCCCGAACGTCTGACCTGCCGGAATGCGCAACGACACGCCCGAGACCGCCTGGACCGTCCCAATGCGGCGGGAGAAGAGTCCGCCCCGGATCGGATATTCGGTGACCAGACGATCGATGACGAGTGCGTCGCTCCTGGTGCCGGTCGCGGTCATGCGCTTTCCTCCCGCAGATTGGCGACGCGGTGGCACGCCGCCACGTGGTCGGTTCCCACGGTCTGCGGGGACGGGACGGATTGGGCACAGGGGTCGGCGGCGAAGGACGGGCAGCGTGGGGCGAAGCGGCAGCCGCTCGGCAACGCGGTCGCGGCGGGAGGCTGGCCGGCGATCTGGAAGAGCCGTTCGCCGCGGTCGCGCCGGTCCATGCGCGGCAGCGAGGCCAGCAGGCCACGCGTATAGGGGTGGGCGGTCTCGTAGAAGGTCTGCTCGACCGGGCCCTCCTCGACCTTGTTGCCGGCGTACATGACGAGCACACGGTCGGCGGTCCCGGCCACGACACCGAGGTCGTGGGTGACCAGCATGACCGTCGTCCCGGTGCGGTCCTGGACGGTGCGCAGCACGTCGAGGATCTGTGCCTGCACGGTCACGTCCAGTGCCGTGGTCGGCTCGTCGGCGATGAGCAGCGCCGGGTCGTTGGCGACCGCCATCGCGATGTCGACGCGCTGCCGCATGCCACCCGAGAACTCGTGGGGGTACTGCCGGATCCGGGTCTCCGCCGACGGGATGCCGACGAGTTCGAGCAACTCGATCGAGCGGCGGTGCAGCTCATCACGGGAGGTCTTGGGGTGGTGCACGCTGACCGCCTCGGCGAGCTGGTCGCCGACGGTCATGACCGGGTTGAGCGCGGCGAGGGCGTCCTGGAAGACGAGCGAGATCTCGTTGCCACGCAGCTCCCGCATCTCGCGGTCGGACAAGGGAAGGAGCTCGCGGCCACGGAACCGGATCGAGCCACTGACCCGCGCGGTCGGCGGGAGGAGTCCGAGGATGGCCAGCGAGGTCATGCTCTTGCCCGAGCCGGATTCCCCGACGATGCCCAGCGTCTCGCCCTGGCGGACCTCGAAGCTCAATCCGTCGACCGTGACGGCCGGGCCGCGATCGGTGTCGAACACGACCCGCAGGTCGTCGACCACGAGGAGTGGCTCGGCCGGGCCGTCGTCGTGCGTCACAGTTGCCGTCCTTGTGGGTCGAGGGCGTCGCGAAGGCCGTCACCGATGAAGTTGACGCACAGCACGGTGACGAGGATGAACAGGCCCGGGAAGTACAGGAGGTAGACCTGCGGCGTACCGACCAGGCCCGATGCCTGGCTGAGCATGTTGCCCCAGCTGGTCCGCGGCGGCTGGACGCCGAACCCGAGGAAGCTCAGGGTCGACTCGACGATGATCGCGGAGGCCGCCGCCAGCGAGATGTTCACCGTGATGATGCCGGCCAGATTGGGCAGCATGTGCCGGACCAGGATGCGCGCCGTCGACGTGCCGGTCACCTTGGCCGCGTCGATGAACTCCTTCTCGCGCAGGCTGAGCACCTGTGACCGGACGACGCGGGCGATGTAGGTCCAGCTGATCCCCGAGAGCACCAGCACGATCGTGACCGGCGAGGAGCCGAGTCCGTTGAGCGCCAGGGCCAGGATCGCGATCGCCGGCACGATGAGGAAGAGGTCGGTCAGGCGCATGATCACCTCTCCCACCACGCCGCCCACGTACCCGGCGACGGCACCGACCGCGGTGCCGACGACGGTGGCGACGACCGCGACGAAGAAGCCGATGGCGAGCGACATCCGGCCCGCGTAGAGCAGCTCGCTCAGGTAGTCGCGGCCGAGTTCGTCGGTGCCCAGCAGGTGTGCCCACGACGGTGCCGTCGGACCGAGTGCCAGGTCCTGCACGCCCTGCTTCGCCGGCGCGATCCAGGTGGCGCCGAAGCAGGCGACGACGAGCAGTACCAGCACCACGGTCCCGGCCAGTGCGAGCCGGTGGTGGCGGAATCGCCGCAGCATCGCGCGGGTTCCGGAGATCTGTCCGGCCGAGGCCGTACCCGTACTCATCGCAGCCGCACCCTCGGGTCCAGGATCGCGTAACCGATGTCCGCGATCAGGTTGCACACGACCACCGCGGCCGCGACGACGAGCAGCCACGGCAGCAGCACGAACACGTCACCGGTGAGGAGCGAGTCGAGGAAGAGCCGGCCCATGCCCGGGATGGAGTAGATCTGTTCGGTCACGACGAGGCCGCCGAAGAGCAGTGCCGCGTCGAGGGCGACCACGGTGACGAAGGGCGCGAGCGAGTTGCGTGCCGCGTGGCGGAGCAGGATCCGGCGTCGCGGCACGCCCTTGGCGCGGGCCGTGCGCACGTACTCACTCCCGAGCGCGTCGAGCATCGAGGCACGTCCGAACCTGCTCCACATCGCCACCAGCGTGATGGTCAGGGTCAGCACCGGCAGCACGAGATGCCGCAGGTAGTCCAGGTTGAACCCCGACTGGCCCGGCGAGTGCAAGCCCACGAAGTACAGGAGTGGATCGGTCAGCCCGAACTGTTGCCGCGGCAGGACCGCGAGGAGCTGGATCAGGACCAGCCCGAACCAGAAGGCCGGCAGCGCGATGCCGACGTACGACAATGCGGTCAGGGTGTGGTCGGCGAGCGAGTACTGCTTCACCGCCGAGTAGATGGCGATGAAACCCGCGATGATGACCGCGAACACGATTCCCCAGAAGATCAGCTGCAGGGTCGGCCACAAGGCCTGCAGGATCATCTTCCGGACGTCGCCACCGGTGCGGGTGCTCACACCCCAGTCACCGGTGACGAAACCCTTGAGCCAGAGGAAGTACTGCTCCGGCACGGACTTGTCCAGGCCGAGCCGGATCGTCTCGCGGTGCAGGACCGACGGGTCGCGCGACTGGCGCAGTTTGCCGAGCGGATCGAAGGTCGCCCGGGTCGCCACGAACAGCACGAAGGATGCGATCAGGACGATCGGTACCGACAGCAGCACGCGGCGCACGGCGTACGTGAGCACGACTCATCTCCTCGGATTGGCTCGATCTGTGGTGCCGCCGCCGGACTACTGCGCGAGTCCCCATTCGCTCAGGTTCCAGAACGGGCCCTCGGACGGGTTGATGCTGATCGGGCCGCCGAGCCGGGCGCTCCAGAGCAGCACATTGGGGACGTCGTCGAGCGGGATCGCCGGGACGGCGTCGGCCAGCATCTGGTCCGCCTGCTTGGAGGCGGCGATCCGCGGCGCGGGGTCGACGTCGGCGTCGATCTGGTCCAGTACCGCGTCGAGCCCGGGGATGTTCACGCGGCCGAAGTTGGTCCCCGAGTAGCCGTTCGCCTGCGACGGGATCGCGGCCGAAGCGAAGGTGGAAGCGAGGTTCAGCGGCTCGGGGAAGGTGTCGATCAGCGTGTAGAGCCCGGCCTGGAAGTCGCCGTTCGGCGCGGTCGTGCCGAACAGCGTCGCCGAGGTCGTGTCGTGGATCGTCATCTCGAAGCCGGCCTGGGTGAACTGCGACTGGAGGATCTGGAGAGTCAGGTCACGACGCTTGTTGCCCGCGAGCGTCTCGACGGCGAACGAGGCACGCTTGCCGCCCTTGGCCCAGAAGCCGGCCGAGTCCTTCGCCCAGCCGTCGCCGGTCATCAGCGCGGTCACCTTGCCGAGGTCGAGCGTGTACTTGCCGAAGGCCGATTCACCGAAGCCGCCGACGATCGGCGTGAAGAACGACTGTGCCGCCTTGTCGACGCCGATCGTCCCGAAGAGCCGCTTGACGATCGCGTCCCGGTCGATCGAGTACGCGAGCGCCTGCCGCACGGTCTGGGAATCGAAGGGGAACTTCGTGTTGTTCAGCCAGATCGCTTCGAGGTTCCCGGTCACCGGGTCCACTTGCGACTTGGTGTTCGCGACACCCGCCTTGATCTGGCTGAGGGCGTCGAGCTGGGGGCTCGGATAGAGGGCGTCGACCTGGCCGCTCTTGAGCGCCTGGAAGGCGGCCGCGGTGTCGGTGATGAACTGGAAGGTGACCTTGTCCAGGTGCGGCTTCGGCCCCCAGTACTTGTCGTTCGGCACGAGCGTGACCGACGTTCCCCGCTGCCAGTTCTGGATGATCCAGGGGCCGCCACTCCACGTGTAGCCGTCCTTCATCAGGGCATCGCGGTCCTTCCCGTCGAGGATGTGGGCCGGGAGCACCCCGTAGTCGCCGCTGAACAGATCGCGCCACGACGCGTACGGCGTCTGCATCGTCACGACGGCCGTCTTCGGGTCGGGTGTGGCGACGTTCGCGATGTCGCTGTAGCCGGACTTCTCGAAGATGTCCTTGCCGTCGCGCACCTGGAGCGCGGTGTAGGCGAAGTCCGCGGACGAGATCGGCGTGCCGTCCGACCACACCGCCTTCGGATTGATCCGGTAGGTGATGGTCTGCTTGCCGTCGACCGTCTGCACCGCCGGGTCACCGGTGAGCAGATCACTCGCCTGCGGCACCCACTTGCCGTCCACCTTGCGGGTGTCGAACGCGGCGGGGATGGTCCCGACCTGCATGGTGTAGCTGCCCCAGATGGACCCCGCGCAGGTGCCGAGCCAGTCGGCGCAGTCGGGCTCCTGCTCCGCGCCGATCACGATCGAGCCGCCGTCGCGAGCGGCGACGGGAGCGTCGTTCTGCCCGGACAGCGCACTGGAGTTGCTGGAGCACGCCGAGGCCACGAGCAGGGTCGCGACCGCGGGGAACACGGCGCGCCTCCTGATCGCGCCGGCGATGGACGCTGGACGGACCGAGGCGCGTGGGCGACGCAGCATACGGATCTCCTGGGGGTGCGTGGGCGGCCACGGGGTGTTCCGCCTCGAAGCGATATCGGGATGCTAGGACCCAATCAACGTCATAGCAATACCAATAGTCAATGTTGCTGACTTAATCTATGGCGTAGTCTGTGATCGTCTCGAGGAGGAAACACGAATGGCATCCGCAGGTAGCCCGAAATCCGCCGCAGCCAAGAAGCGCCGCCCCAGGGACAGTCTCAGCCGCGCCGTGATCATCGCCGCGGCCGAGAAGATCGCCGAGCGGGACGGCCTCGAGGGATTGACCTTCGGCGCGCTCGGCAAGGAACTCAACGCGCACTCCACCTCGATCTACCGGCACTTCCGCGACAAGGACGACCTGGTCCTGGAGCTGATCGACGGCCTGCGGGCCAAGTCCTACGGCGGCGACCTCGTCTCGACCGGGGACTGGCGCGAGGATCTGCGGCTGATCGCGCGGCTGATCCACGAGCACTACCTGCGCTATGCCGGATTGGCGATGCAGATGGCGGCGCGTACCACGCGGCGGCCGACCGAGTTCCACAACGTCGAGTTCGCCCTGGACGCGCTGCGGCGTGCCGGCCTCGACGACGACGAGGCCGTTGTGACCACCCGGGTCTTCGGGAACTTCGTGCGCGCCGCGTCCGCATTGGAGGCATCTCTGCAGGTGCTGCCGGAGCAGACCCGCATGATGGACGAACTCGCGTGGACCGTCGAGTACCGGCGGCTTCCCGCCGAGGAATACCCCAACATCGCCCGGCTGGCGGACAAGCTGCTTCCCCTGGGCGATCCGCGACTGTTCACCCATGCGGTCGAGATGCTGCTCGATGCCATCGCGGCGCGTGCGGAGGCGAAGCAGTCCGATCAGTCGGACGACTGAGCACAGAGGGTTCGCAGCATCCCGGCGACCACGCGAGCCTGTTCGCCGATCGCGCTCACTTCGACCCATTCGTGCTCCGCGTGCGCGCCACCACCGGTGGGCCCGAGGCCGTCCAAAGTGGGGATGCCCAGGGCCGCCGTGAAGTTGCCGTCCGACGCGCCACCCACGGTCGCCGTACCCGGCTCGGGAAGGCCGGCTCGACGTGCCTCGGCGCGGCAGAGTTCGACCAGCCGCAACGACCCCGCCGCCTCCAGGGGCGGCCGATTGAGGCCACCCGAGATGGTCACCGTCACCCCGCCGGACACGTCCGCGCGCCGCTTGGCCAGGTCGCGCAGAGCCAGGTCGACCCGATCCAATTCGGCCATCGTGAGGGCACGGACGTCGACGCAGAGCACACCCGAGTCGGGCACGACGTTCATCGCGGTACCGGCCTCGGCCAGCGTCGGAGTCACCGTCGTCCCCTGGGACGGATCGGCGACGTCGACGATTTCGGTGGCCCAATGTGCCATCTCCACGAGCGCATTGCGTCCGCTTTCGGGCTCCAGGCCCGCGTGCGCGGCAAGACCGTGGAAGTGGACCCGATAGAAGCTGCCGCCCTTGCGGCCGACCTTCAACGCGCCGTCCATGCTCGGCTCGAGCACGAGGACCGTCTCCACACCTGCGGCGACGCGCTCGATCAGTGAGCGCGAGGTCGCCGAGCCCGTCTCCTCGTCACCGGTGACGAGGAGGGTGACCTGGTCCGCGGCGGATCCGGCCGCCTCGATCGCTTCGAAGGCGACGACTATGCCGGCCTTCATGTCGAAGACGCCGGGACCGTAGGCGCGCCCTCCTTCGACGCGGAAGGGGCGGCGGTCGATCGTCCCGGCCGGGAACACGGTGTCCGCGTGGCACAGAAGCAGCACCCGCTCCGCACCGGCGGCCCGCCACAACAGGTGCGGTACGCCATCGACGACCACCCGCTCGGGCCGGCGGCCGAGGGCTTCGGTCCCCCAGGCATCGATCAGCGTGTACGCCTGGTCGAGGCGCGGGGCATCGCCCGACGGCGTCTCGGTCGAGACCAGTTGCCCGAGGCGGCGGAGCGCGCGTTCGGCCCGCGTCATGACGCGGCCCAGAAGGTCCGGAGTGCGGCCACGGTCTGCTCCGGGTTCTCCTCGGCCACATAGTGGTCGGCGTCGATCGCCGCGGGCTGGACGTCGGCGGCATACTCCCGCCAGACCTCGGGTACGTCGAACGCGCGGCCGACATACCCGCGCTTTCCCCATCCCACAAGCAGTCGGCCGCGGATCCGTCTGCCCGCGTCCCGGTCGGCGCGATCGTGCTCGAGGTCGATAGTGGCGGCGGCGCGGTAGTCCGCACAGGTCGCCTCGATCACTCCGGGACGCGCGAACGCCTCGGCGTACTCCTCGACGACCTCAGGGGGGAACGTGAACTCCGGGCCGTGCCTGCCGGTGAACCGGCTGCGGATCCACGTTTTCGGGTCGGCCCGGAGCAGTGACTCGGGCAGTCCGTTGCCGCGGGTCAGGAAGAACCAGTGGAAGTACGTCTCCGCCATCAACCGGTCGACCGACTCGTACATGTGCAGCGTCGGCACGATGTCGAGGACCGCGGCACTCGCGACCAGATCGGGTTGATCCAGGCAGAGGCGGTGCACGACGCGCGCACCTCGGTCGTGTCCCACGACGTGCGCGGGCCCGGCGTCGAGCGCACGCAGCACCGCCGCCGCGTCGGCCGCCATCTCCCGCTTGCTGTAGGTGGCATCGGCCGGTGCGTCCGACCGGCCGTAGCCGCGCAGGTCCATCAGGATCACCCGGTGATCCGTCAGCAACGCCGGCACGACGTCGCGCCACATGGCGGAGTTCTCCGGATAGCCGTGCAGCAGCAGCACGGTCGGCCCGCTTCCGCCCGACCACACCGCGAGTCCGACGCCGTCGCGCTCGACGCGCCGCGCCTCCAGTCCGTCAAGCATGGAGTTCCCCCTCGTCATTTCTGTAGTCTATTGCATTGACTATGGAGGTGTCACGTATCGCGCTGGTCCGCGAGCGTTGCCCACCGGCGTCCATCGGCGTGCGCCGTGGCCAGTTCGAGCTCGCGTTCGAACTCCTCGCGCACGCTGTCGATCCCGGTGGGTTCGTGCCCGGCGTCGAACCACTCGACGATGACGTCGCCGCCCGCGGCGCGGAGGGCGTCGGCATAGGTGCGGGCCTGCGTCGGCGGGGTCCGGGTGTCGCGACTCCCTTGGAAGAGCCAGGCTGACGCGGTCACCGCGGCCACGTGGTTGATCGCCGAGAACCGGATGAGGGCCTCGTCGATCCGTCGCGGGTCGACCTCACCCGTCGTGTCCATGGACAGGAAGCTGGTCCAGGTCTTGCGCAGCGCCGGGTTCATCTCGGCCCAGGCGGCCTGCCAGTCCGCCATGGCCACGACCGCGAAGGCACCGGCGAAGTGACTGGGCAACCGGCCGATCGACAACAGGCTGAGGTGCCCGCCGTACGACGGGCCGGTGATGTACGTCGTCGCCGGCTCGGCCAGACCACGCCCGCGGAGCCAGCGGATGGCGGCGTCGATGTCCTCGATCTCGCGATCGCCCGCGCCGCCCCAGAAACCCTCCCGGATCGCGCGCCCGAACATGACCGAGCCGCGGTAGTTCAGCGTCGCGACGGCGAAGCCGTGGTCCAGCCAGGCCTGCAGGGCGGGCCGATATTGGTTGAGCGAGACCAGGTTCGGGCCACCGTGGACGTCGAGGATGGTGCCGCGGACGGGGCCGGGTGGTGCCGCCCACCAGAGCTGGACGCGGGTGCCGTCGGCACTCTCGACCAGGACCGACTCCAGGTCCTGCCCGGGCGGCACGTCGATCGGCGGGAGCACCACCTCGGTCTCGCGCCGGAGGTGCAGGGGAGTGGTCCAGTTGGAGGTCACGATCACCGCGCGCC
This sequence comes from Amycolatopsis sp. GM8, assembly GCF_021653975.1. Lineage (GTDB taxonomy): Bacteria > Actinomycetota > Actinomycetes > Mycobacteriales > Pseudonocardiaceae > Amycolatopsis_E. Next base: position 230,375 of record NZ_JAJKFK010000008.1, read on the forward strand.
CGTCCGGCCCTAGGAAGGACTGGGAGTAATAGGCGAAGACATCGGCCACGTCCGGCTCGGCGTAGCTTCCCGGCTCGTCGCGGAGGACACGGACCGCCCCCGAGTGCTCGTCCAATACGAGCAGTCGCTGGATGCCTTCGCTGGCGTCGACGAGCAGGATCGTCCCGGTGGCCGCGTGCCAGTCGAGCACGAGCGTCTCGCCGGTGAACTCGGGGAGGTCGTAGTCGCGTCGTTCGCCGGAGACCGGGTCCCAGATCGCGGGCCGGGCGAATCCCGTGCGTTCGGTCGAGAGCAGGACGCGCTGGTCGCCGGCGACCGCGGAGAAGCGCACCGCACGGATCGGACCGTCGGGAAGATCGTTCGCCACGGCGACGACCGCACCCGTGGCGACGTCGAAGACGGTCACCGCGGGACGGCGCACGCCGGGTTTGTGGTCGGTGGTGTCGGCACACACGAGAGTGGCGTCGGCGGAGACGTGCGCGAACCAGACCTCCTCCGGCGAGCTGTGCAGCGTCCGCACCTGCTCGGGGGCGTCGAACGGGATCCACAGGACGTGGTGGCCGTCGTCGTCGACAACCGTTGCGAGCACATGGCTGCCGTCGCGGGTGGTCTCCAGTCCGCGCATGACGATCGCGTCCCGGCCGGGGGTGAGCACCCGGGTCCGCGACCCATCCATCGACCGGGCCACCAGTGCGCCCACCTCGGACCCGCCATTGTCGTCGAGGTCGATCACCCACGCGCCGTCCGGGGTGAGCAGCGACCCGAACCCGACCCCGAAGGGCAGCCGCGGCCCGAACGTCCCCGCGCCCGGGTCCCAGACCCGCCCCGCCGCCCCGGCATCGAGGTCCTCGGCCACGAGGCACAAGCCGCGCGCGCCGGCGGCCGGCCGGACGGTGAGCAGCATCCCCGAGGGGAACCGGTCCGCGGACGTCCCGATGGCAGCCAACTCGCGCTCCTTCAGTCGTGGGAGCACCCAGTAAACGCCACCGCCCGAGACGGACGCAAGACATGTAGACAGGTTTGTTGTCAGCGTTGCTGATTATCTCGGGTCGTTGGCCTCAGCGGTTGCCGGCGACGCGTCGAGGGCGTCGAGGACGGCGTCGCCGTTCGCCCTGGCCCATTCGGTCAGGGTGTGGATCGGGTCGGTGAGGGTGGCGCCGAGTGGGGTGAGTTCGTATTCGACGCGGGGTGGCACCTCGGCGTAGGCGTGGCGGGTGACGAGTCCGTGTGCTTCGAGTCGCCGGAGTGTTTGGGTGAGCATTTTGCGGGAGATGCCGCCGATCAGTTCGATCAGCTCGCCGTGGCGCACGGGGCCTTTGCTGAGCCCGGCGAGGACGACCACGGTCCATTTGTCGGCGATCAACTCGACCGCCAGGCGCGCTGGGCAGTCGGCGAGGAAGAGATCGCTGGGGCCGTAATGGCTCATGGCGCCAAAGGTACCTGTTGGTTCCTATCGGAAATCTAGCCTGGGTTCTGTTGCCCCACCCGAGAACCAGGAGAGTCATGCGAGTCATCACCCAGTACCGGTACGGCGGTCCCGAGGTGCTCACCGTCGTGGACGCGCCCGTGCCCCGGCCGCTGCCGACCGAGGTCCTCGTGCGTGTGAAGGCGATCGGGCTGAACCCGTTGGAGGCGCGGCTGCGTGCCGGTGAGTTCCCGTTGCTCGGTAAGCCGCCGTTCATTCTCGGCTGGGATATCAGCGGTGTGGTGGACGAGGCGCCGCAGAGCTGGCGGTGGCGGCCGGGTGACGAGGTGTTCGGGATGCCGTTGTTCCCCCGGACGGCCAACGGGTATGCCGAGGTCGTGTCTGCTCCGGCCTTGCATCTGGCGCGTAAGCCGGCGTCGCTCTCACACCTCGAGGCGGCGGCGTTGCCGGTTGTCGGACTGACGGCGTGGCAGGGGCTGGCCGACATCGCCGGTGTGAGCGCGGGTGACCGGGTGCTGGTCCATGGCGGTGGTGGTGGGGTCGGGCACGTCGCGATCCAGATCGCGAAAGCGCTTGGCGCGCAGGTGATCGCGACGGCCAGCGGGAGTAAACGGGACTTCGTCGAGGGGTTGGGCACCGACGAGGTGATCGACTACACGAGGGTCGATTTCGCTGAGGTGGTCCGTGACGTCGACGTCGTGCTCGACACGCTCGGCGGTGACAGCGTCGAGCGGTCGCTGGGGGTGCTTCGCCCTGGGGGACACCTGGTGACGGCGGTCGCGGAGGAGGATTCGGCTCTGGCCGCGAAGTTCGAGGCGGCCGGCCTGCGTTTCAGCGGCATCGCGGTCGACCCGGATCCGGTTGCCCTGCGAGGCCTCGTCGAACTCGTCGAACAAGGCAAACTTCGGGTGCACGTCCAGGAGACGTTCCCGTTCGAGCGCGTCGCCGACGCACACCGGCTACTCGACGGCGGTCACCTCCAGGGCAAGCTCGTCCTCACCGTCTGACGCCCGTCGTGAAAATCAGCGTAGGTCTGCCGGCCGCGCCGCCCCGTGCGAGCGGTGCCGACATTCTGCAGTGGGCACTCTGGGCGTTGGCCTCGGCGGACCGGCGGACGACTATGCGGTGAGCGGGACGACGACGCGTGATCGCGGGCGGCGCCTGGAGGATCTGGGCGTTGCTGGGGAACAGTGGCATTCCCTTGGCCGGACCGGTGGTTCCGGACGGGTAGAAGATCGCGCTCAGGTCGCTGAGGCCGGCTTCGCACCAGCCGTCGATGGCGGCTAGCTACCGGTTCATCAGGTGGCGGAGTTTGAGTCCGAGGTGGAGTGTCAGCCTGTCGTTGCCGTCGCGCAGGTTCAGGCCGGTCAGGTCCGTGATGCGGGAAAGCCGGTAGTAGAGGGTCGTCCGGTGGATCAGGAGGCGGCTCGCGGTCTGGGCCGGGTCGCAGCCTGAGTCCAGGTACGCCTCCAGTGTCGGGACGAGTGCGCCTGACCGGTCGCGTTCGATGAGTTGTCGCAGGCCCGGCGGCAGTGGATCCGGTTCCAGCGAGTCCAGCGGCAGCCGGGCCAGCAATCCGTAGACACCGAGCTCGTCGGCGAAGGTCACCGGCCCGGGCGACGGGAGCAGGCGGGCAACCCGCGCGGCCTCCTGGGCGCTGCGGTAGCTGTCGATGCTTTCGAGCAGGCTGTCGCGAGCCGTCCCCACGCCGATGCGGACCGAGCTGTCGAGAGACCCCGTCGCGAGCTCCGCGTGGATCCGCTCGGCTTCGGCCCGCAGGCTCTCTCGGCTCGGCAGCGCCGGGTCAGCAATGAGCAGCAGCCCGCCGGTCGCGCTCGTGGCCATGCCGAGTGACCGCGTGGGGCTCAGGCGCCGGCCCGCGTGCTGCAGAGCGAGCTCGATCCCGACGGCGTCAGCCGCCTCGTCGATCGCCACCACCATTGCCAGGACCCGGGCCGCCGGCTCGATGTCGTGTTCGGCGACGAGCCTGGACGCGGCGTGGCGGCGTACCTCGTCGGCGGGATTGACGATGTCGCGGAGCAGTTCACGTTCGGTGCCACGGCGCAGGTCGTCCAGCAGTTGCTCGCGAAAGAGGATCTCGCCCGCGGTCGTGGCGGCCCTGGCGGCGTGTTCGAGCTGGGCATCGGTCAGCGGTGCCGGTTGGTCGAAGAGCCAGAGATAGCCGAGCAGCGTCTGGTGGCAGCGGATCGGCACGCAGACCCGGGCGAGCGAGCCGAGCTCGTCGTTCGCCGGGATCCGGACCGGTCCGGTCGCGTCGGCGATGCCGAACTGCTGGGCATAGCCGGTGACGGTCCGCTTGGCCTTCGGCCGGCGGAGCATGACCGAGTCGATGCGGAACTGGTCGACCGGCTCCTCGTGCGCTGTGTGGGCGAGCAGCCTGCCGTCGAGATTGTCGATCGCGACCGAGCGCCGCACCTGCGCCGCCAGGGTCTCCGCGATGGCCTGCAGCCCGGGCATCGGTTCTCCCGCTTCGTCAACTGTAGGAATACTCTAGCTATATTTCCGATCAGTGTAGGAAGCATGACAGGGCTCGCGCTGGCTAGCCTGCAGTGATGGGTAAGCGTGTTGTGGTCGTCGGTGGTGGGTTGATCGGGCTCTCGATCGCCCGTGCGCTCACCCTCCGCGGGATCAGCGACGTGCTCGTGCTCGAGCGGGATGTGCTGGCCAGTGGGGGAACCGGCAAGTCGAGCGGCATCGTGCGCTGCCACTACGGTGTCCCGTCGATCGCGGCGATGGCGTGGCGCAGCCTGCCTCTGTTCGAGGAACTCGGTGACGTGATGGGGTTCCGGCAGGTCGGCTACCTCGTCGGCGTCGGCCCGGAGAACGTGGAGCCGTTGCGGGCCAACACCGAGAGCCACCAGAACCTTGGCATCGAGGCCGAGCTGATCGATCACGAGGCGGTGGCCAGACTCTGGCCGCACATGCGCCTCGACGACTTCGCCGCGTTCTCCTACGAGGCACGCGGCGGGTATGCCGACGCCTCGCAATTGGCGCTGCATTTCGGCGCCGTGGCGCGAGACGGTGGCGCGCGGATCCGGCAGAACGCCCCGGTCGCCCGCATCCGCACCTCGGGCGACACCGTGACCGGTGTCGAACTCGCGGACGGGTCGAGCATCGACGCCGATGTGGTCGTGGTGGCGACGGGTTTGTGGGCCGACAGGCTGATGTCCATAGTGGACATCGATCTCCCGCTGAAGTCGCTGCGCGCGGAACTGGTGGTCGTGGACGCCGGTGAGCCGGTCCGGGACGTGCCTGTGTTATCGGACCTGGTCAGCCTGCAGTACGTGCGCACCGAGGGTTCCGGAGGCGAGCTGCTGGTCGGCAACAGTGACCACAGCAAGCCGAAGTACGCCGATCCGGACAACTATTCCAACCAGGTCAGCGAGGCGGGTCTGGAACGCGCGGCGGCGAAGGTGCTGCACCGCTTCGAGAAGTTCCCGAACCCGTCCGTCTCGCACACCTATGCCGGCTGTTACGACAACACGCCGGACTGGAACCCGGTGATCGCGCCCGTGGGCTTCGACGGCCTCTTCCTCGCCGCCGGTTTCGCCGGGCACGGCTTCAAGATCAGCCCGGCGGTGGGCACCCTGATGGCCGACCTGATCGTCGACGGCGACAGCACCGACCCGGACATCCCCGCCGCCGACTTCCGTTTCGAGCGGTTCGCCGAGGGTAAACCGCTCACCAGCCTCCACCCGTACGCCGGTGCGGGGGAGATGCGCTGATGACGGCCCAGAAACTGCTGGAGGAGATCGCCGGCATCGGCCGGTCGCCGGCGACCGGCGGGTACCGGCGGTTCGCCTGGACCCGCGAGGATTCCGACCTGCGCGAGTGGTTCCGCGGCCAGGCCGAAGCGCGGGGGCTCACCGTCACCGAGGACCGCGTCGGCAACCAGTGGGCCTGGTGGGGCGACCCGGACGCGCGCGGGCCGGGTGTCGTCACCGGTTCGCACCTCGACTCCGTGCCGGACGGCGGCAACTTCGACGGCCCATTGGGCGTGGTCTCGGCCCTGCTCGCTGTCGAGGAACTGCGGCGTGAAGGCTTCACCCCGGCCCGCCCTATTGGCGTCGCGAACTTCGTCGACGAGGAGGGCGCGCGGTTCGGCGTCGCCTGCGGGGGATCGCGGGTCCTGACCGGAGCCCTGTCACGCGAGCGTGCGCTCGCGCTCACCGACGCCGACGGTGTGAGCATGGCTGAGGCGCTGAGCCGGGCCGGCCGCGACCCGGGTGCGATCGGCCCTGATCCCGAAACGCTCGCCCGGATCGGGACGTTCGTCGAGTTGCATGTGGAGCAGGGACGCTACCTGGCCGACACCGCCGCGCCGGTCGCGGTCGCGTCGTCCATCTGGCCGCACGGCAGGTGGCGGTTCGACTTCCCGGGGGAAGCCAACCACGCGGGCACGACCAGGTTCGAGGACCGGAACGATCCCGCGCTGAAGCTGGCCGCGCTGATCCTGCAGGCGCGCGAGGTCGCGCGCGAATTGGGGTGTGTGGCGACCGTCGGCAAGATGCGGGTACTTCCCAATGGTGTCAACGCGATCCCGTCGGAGGCGACCGGCTGGGTCGACGGCCGTGGACCGGACGAGGATGCCGTTCGCCGGCTGGTGCCGCTGCTGGAGGAAGCCATCGGGACCGGCGCCGTCGTGGAGTCGTTCACCCCCAGCACGGAGTTCGACCCGGTGCTCGCCGGGGAACTCTCGGGCCTCCTCGGTGGCGCCCCGATCATCGGCACCGGCGCCGGTCACGATGCCGGTGTGCTGGCCGCCAACGGTGTCTCGTCGGCGATGTTGTTCGTCCGCAATCCGACCGGCGTGTCACATTCGCCCGCCGAACACGCCGAGCCGGACGACTGTGAAGCCGGGGTCGCGGCGCTGGCCACCGTGCTGCGGTCGCTCGCGGCGCGGTGATACCGCATGACGATCGTGGTGCGGCGGTTCGCCGACTGCGCCCGGTCGCGTGGCGCAACGGTGCCGGCGCGACCCGCTTGTGGACCCGGCGTCGAGTATCTCGCCGTCGGCGACCGCGAATAGGTGCTCCGCGATCGTGACCTGATCCGGTACGCGGGCGCAGCCGGGCCGCCTGCCGCGTCACCGCGGCCATGCGCGGCGAACTTCGTCCACAGTGGACATTCTCGTTCGACACCCCGCTCACCGAGTGGCGAGCTCCGCCGATCACGAAGCCCCGCCACCCACCTCGCCGTAGGCGACCACCGACAGGAACCGGATCGGCAAGACGATCAGCTCGCGCGGGCCGTGGACTCCTTCGCCGTCGAGTTGCAGCGCGTCCCCGGGGCGCATGGTGTAGCTCGCGTCGCCGTGGGCGTAGACCATCTCCCCTTCGAGCATGTACAGCAGTTCGGTGCCCGGATGCTGGAAGAGCGGGAACTCCTCGCTCGCTTCCGTGAGCGTGACGAGGTGCGCTTCCATCCGTTTGTGCGCGCCCCGCAACGCGCCGAGCAACGTGTAGTCGTGCCCGACCCGGGTGCCGCGCTGAACGATCCGCGCGCCCGATCCCGCCTCCGTGTACACCGCTTCGCGCTGGGCGTCCGCGCCGCGGAACAGTGACGTGACGGGGATGTCGAACGTGTCGGCCAGCCGGTCGAGCGTGGTGAGGCTGCAGGAGATCGACGCGTTCTCGATCTTGGACAGCATCGGGACCGAGATCCCGGACCGCTCGCTCAGGTCCGCGAGGGTGAGGCCGTGCGCCTGCCGCAGGCCGCGGACCTGACCGGCGATGGCCCGCTCCAGCCGGCCCTGGCGCGGTGCGGGACGTTCGACTTCCCGCGCCGCGGGGCCGTGTTCTGGGGTCGGGTCAGTGCTGGGTCGCGGCGCCGTCATGATTGGTCACTCTCTCACCGGCCGTTTCCGGGGATCCAGTCGGTTCCGGCGAGCGGCACCCGAGCCATCGCGGCGGCCTCGATGGTGAGCGCGACGAGGTCCTCGGGTTCGAGGTTGCGCAGGTGGGCCTTGCCGCATGCGCGGGCGAGCGTCTGGGCCTCCAGGGTGAGCACGCGCAGGTAGTTCGCGATCCGGCGGCCGCCCTCGACCGGGTCCAGCCGCGCGGCGAGTTCCGGATCCTGGGTGGTGATGCCGGCGGGGTCGCGGCCGTCCTGGAAGTCGTCGTAGAAGCCTGCCGCGGAGCCGATCTTCTCGTACTCATCGGCGTAGCGCGGGTGGTTGTCGCCCAGCGCGATGAGCGCCGCGGTACCGATCGCGACGGCATCCGCGCCCAGCGCCATCGCCTTGGCCACGTCGGCGCCGGTGCGGATGCCGCCGGAGACGATCAGCTGGACCTTCCGGTGCACCCCCAGTTCCTGCAGTGCCTGCACCGCCTGCGGGATGGCGGCGAGCGTGGGAATGCCGACGTGCTCGATGAACACGTCCTGCGTCGCGGCGGTACCGCCCTGCATCCCGTCCACCACCACGACATCCGCGCCCGCGGCGACCGCCAGCTTCACGTCGTAGTACGTCCGGGTCGCGCCCACCTTGACGTAGACCGGTTTCTCCCAGTCGGTGATCTCGCGCAGCTCGACGATCTTGATGGTGAGATCGTCCGGCCCGGTCCAGTCCGGGTGCCGGCACGCCGATCGCTGGTCGATCCCGGCGGGCAGGGTGCGCATCCCGGCCACCCGTTCGGAGATCTTCTGTCCCAGCAGCATTCCGCCGCCGCCCGGTTTCGCGCCCTGCCCGAGTACGACCTCGATCGCGTCGGCTTTGCGCAGGTCGGTGGGGTTCATGCCGTAGCGCGAAGGAAGGTACTGGTACACCAGATGTTTGGACTGACCCCGTTCCTCGGGCGTCATACCGCCGTCGCCGGTCGTCGTGGAAGTGCCCACTTCGGACGCGCCACGGCCCAGGGCTTCCTTTGCCTGCGCCGAAAGCGCGCCGAAGCTCATCCCGGCGATCGTGATCGGGATGTCCAGGTGCAGCGGGAACTTCGCGTGCCGGTCGCCGAGCACGACGTCGGTGTCGCAGCGTTCCCGGTAGCCCTCCAACGGGTAGCGGGACATCGAGGCACCGAGGAACAGCAGGTCGTCGAAATGCGGCAGCGGGCGTTTGGCGCCCCAGCCGCGGATGTCGTACACGCCGGTCTCGGCGGCACGCTGGATTCCGGCGATCGTCGCGCGGTCGAACGTCGCCGACTCACGCAGAGCGGGATTGGTCATCAAGCACCTCAGTAGGAGTCGGAGTTGTGCGCGGCGAAGTGGTAGAGCTTGCGCGCCGAGCCGTACCGCCGGAAGTCCGCGGGGTCGTGGTCGAGGCCCGCGGCGCCGAGCAGTCCGGCGAGTTCGCTGAGATGTTCCGCGCGCATCGGTTTTTCGACACAATCCGCGCCGAGCGAGTTCACCTTGCCGCGGACGTAGATCCGCGCCTCGTAGATCGAGTCGCCGAGCGCGTCCCCGGCGTCGCCGCAGACGACGAGCCGGCCGGCCTGCGCCATGAACGCGCTCATCGGCCCGATGTCCCCGCCGACCACGATGTCGATGCCCTTCATCGAGATCCCGCACCGCATCGACGCGGAACCGGAGACGACGAGCAGCCCGCCGTGCCCGGTCGCGCCCGCCGACTGCGACGCGTCGCCGTGGACCCGGACCGTGCCCGACATCATGTTCTCCGCGACACCGGTGCCGGCGCTGCCGTGCACCGTGATCGTGCCGCCGTCGTTCATGCCCGCGCAGTAGTACCCGGCGTGGCCGCGGATGTCGACCGTGACGGGGTGGTGCACCCCGGCGGCGATGGCGTGCGCGCCCTGCGGGTGCAGGACCTCGTACGCCTCCGCGGCGGGCTCGTGCAACTCGGCGTTGAGTGCCCGCACCGAGGATGTCGAAAGGTCCACTTTGGACGAAACAGGGGTCACCGTTGCCATGCGTAAACCCTTTCCGGTTCGGGCTCGTAGATGTCGGCCGACTCGATGCCCGGCAGGTCCGCGAGGGCACGGAACTCCGAGGCCATCGCGACCCAACGGGGCGTCTCGGCGATGATCGCGGGCTTGCACGCGATCGCGTCACAGACGACGGCGAACCCTTCGCCGGTGGTCACCAGCAGCGTGTAGAACCCGTCGAACCGCTCGCACAGCGCCCGCAACGCCTTCGCCAGGTCCTCGCCCTGCGCGAGACGCTGGGCGACGAACCGGGCGCCGACCTCCGAGTCGTTCTCCGAGTCGAACTCCACGCCCTCGGCGCGCAGTTCGCGGCGGATCGTCGCGTGGTTGGCGAAGGATCCATTGTGGACAAGACATTGGTCCGGCCCTACCGAGAACGGGTGACAGCCTTCGGGGGTCACCGCCGATTCGGTGGCCATCCTGGTGTGCGCGAGTCCTTGCCACCCCTGGGCGTTCGCCAGATCGTAGGTGGCCGCCAGCTCGCGGGGATGCCCTGTTCCCTTGTAGACGGTCAGGTCCGTGCCGAAGCCGACCACGCGAGCGCCGGTGGCGCGGACCGCGGCCACGAGGTCGTCGACGCCCATCGGTGCGGCGATCACCGTGGTGTCCCCGGCTTCGGTCACCAGCGCGCCGGGAATCTCCACGGAGCCCTCGGTGAGCGCGGAAACCGCCGCATAGCCCTCAGGACACCTGCGGTGGTCCCCGTACACCGCGACGCCGGCCGAGTCAGGCCCGCGGCCGGCCATCTGGCACAGCATCGATTCGAGCAGACTCCCCAGCCGGGGGTACAGCTCGGGGTCCCGTAGATGGAGCCCGACAATCCCGCACACGGACGTCCCTCCCTTCTAGAACGCGGTCAGGTAGCGGTCGTGTTCCCAGGAGCCGACCGTGCTGTGCCAGTCGAAGAACTCCTCGCGCTTGAGCGCGGCGAAGTACTCGCCCACGCCCGGTCCCGCCGCGTCCAGCGCGCCGCCGATCACCGGATCCGCCTGGAACGCTTCGATCGCGTGCAGCAGCGTCGGCGGCAGTTCGGGACGTTCGGGCGCATCGTGGTCTAGACCGCGTTCGATCCCGTCCAGGCCGGCGGAGAGTGCGACGGCGAGGGCGAGGTACGGGTTCGCCGAGCCGTCGCCGCCACGCAGCTCGATCCGGTTGCCGTCGGGGATGCGGACGTAGTGCGTGCGATCGTTGCCGCCGTAGGTCGCGCGGCGCGGCGACCAGGTCGCACCGGACCGCGTCGAGGTCGCCCCGGTGCGCTTGTAGGAGTTCACCGTGGGCGCGAGCACCGCCTGCATCCCGGGCGCGTGGTCGAGAATCCCGGCCAGGAAACGGTGCGCCAGGCCGGAAAGCCCGTGCTCGCCGTCCCCGGGGAACAGCGGGGCATCGTCGCGCCACAACGACAGGTGCAGATGCATGCCGGAACCGGTCTGGTCCGCGAACGGCTTGGGCATGAACGTGGCCGTCATGCCCCGGCGCTCCGCCAGCGTCGAGATCAGATAGCGGGCGGTGATCACGCGGTCCGCGGTGGTCAACGCGTCGGCGTAGGCGAAGTTCTGCTCGAACTGGCCGTTCGCGTCCTCGTGGTCGTTGGCGTAGTTGCCCCAGCCGAGTTCGTTCATCGCGGACGAGACGCCGGTGAGGTGGTCGTACATCCGGGTGAGGCCCCGGGCGTCGTAGCACGGGCGCGCGTGGTCGTCCCGCCCGTCGGCCGGGATCAGCTCACCCTCGGCGGTCCGCTTGACGAGGAAGTACTCGACTTCGGCGCCCGCGAACAGTTTCAGTTCCCCGGCGCGTGCCAGCAGCGACTTGAGGATCACGCGCGGGGCGAACCGCCAGGGCCGGCCGTCGACATGCGGGTCGCAGTGCACCAGCGCGAGGCCCTCCCGCACCTGCGGCAGCACCGTGTAACTGGCCAGGTCCGGGATGGCGATCAGATCCGGATCCGACGGCTGCTGCCCGATCGCGCCGACCGCGAACCCGGCGAAACCCACGCCCTCGTGCTGCAACGCCCCGGCCGCCTCGACCGGCACCAGCTTGGCGCACGGTTTGCCGGCGAGGTCGACGAACAGGGCGAGCAGGAACCGGACCCCGTCCGCCCGCGCGCGGCCGGCGAGATCGTCATCGAGTGGGGTTTCGGCGGGCTGTGGGGACACGTCGAGCGTCATGGGGACTCCAGTTCGGACACGCCACCGCTGCGTTGACCAGCTCGGCTCTTATCCTTGCATGAAACTGTGTATCCCACCAAGAGAATTCATGGGTTACGGCTGTGTGAACGCCGGCGAGGATTCCGCGCGGCGCGCCGGTGTCGACCCGCGCACCGTCGGGTTCGTTGAGGTAAGCGCCGGCGGCGAACTGCTCGCCACGCATCTGCCGATGGTGCCCGACGGCGACCGGCTGCCCGGCGACGCCGGGAGGATCGCCCTTGGGGCTGGCGTCGACCTGGCCACTGCCGTCCCGCAGGGCCATTTGATGGTGCGCATCGGTGGGGCTTTGGTTGTCCGCGGACCCCTTCCACATCGCCGTGTGCACTAGCCGGTACTAGCCGGGGATGGTGAACGCCGAGATGTCGTCGCTGGTTTCGCCGTCCACCACCAGTTCGGCGAGGATGCGGCCGACGGCGGGGGTGAACTTGAAGGCGTGCCCCGCGCCGAGGGCGACGACGATGTCCGGGTACTGATCGAGCGGGCTCAGGACGAACTCCCGGTTGGGTGTGATCGCGTACTGGCACGTGACGGTGCGCAGCACGTGCCCGCTGCCGGGGATTCTGGCGCCCATGAACGCCGACAGCTGGTCGATCAGTTCGGTGGACGGCTCGAAGGTCCGGTCCTCGGGCGCCATCAGGTTGTTCGACACATCGCGGGCGGCCTTGATGGTGGGCTCGCCGTAGGTCGGGAAGCCGTAGAAGCAGTGGGTGTCCTCCCAGATCCACACCGGGAACCGGTCGGGGTCGAACGTGGCGGCGTCGGCGGGCTTGAAGTAGGTGACCTGCTCCTGCATGGTTTCGAGCGGGATCTCGGCACCCAGCGGGGCGAGGAGTTTGTTCGTCCAGGCATCCGTCGCCAGGATGACCTTCGACGCCCGCACCTCGCCGGCCGCCGTCTGGAGCACGGTCCCTGACCCGTCCGGTTTCAGCGCCACAACGGGTGTGCGCGCCCGGAGTTCGGCGCCGTGGGCCCTCGCCTGCATCTGGAGCGCCGCCACCGTTCTAGACGCGTTCACGATCCCGGTGTCGGGCGTGTAGACGGTCTCGACCGTCTCGGGGATGTCGAACTGCGGCCACCGCGCCCCGACCTCGGAGGGGTCGAGGAGTTCGTACGGGATGCCGACCTCGGCCAGGCTGTCGGCGAAGCTGGCGGCCGAATAGGGCCCGTCGGCCGGCACGAAGATCACCCCGCCGGTCACGGTGACCAGCCGTTCGCCGGAGACCTCCTCGAACTCCGCCCAGTCCCGGTACGCGGCCTTGGCGAGCCGTACATATCTGGTCGCTCCATAGGACGTCCGGATGATGCGCGACGTGTCGTGTGAGGCGCCCCGCACGTGCCCGAGATCGAACTGTTCGAACGCGACGGTGCGCACACCCCGCTTGGCCAGGTGGTACGCGGTGGCGCTGCCGAGGGCACCGAGGCCGACGACGGCCACGTCGAAGGTCTCCAGCGGGTCGTTCACTCTGCTTCCTTCTTCCCGATTCGAGGTGTTGTCACGAAAGGACCTTCGCCAGGAACGAGCGGGTCCGCTCGTGTCGTGGGTCGCCGAGCACCTGGGCGGGCGGCCCGCTCTCGACGATCACCCCGTCGTCCATGAACGCCACGGTGTTGGCGACCTCGCGGGCGAACCCGATCTCGTGGGTGACCACGATCATGCTCATCCCGTCGGCGGCAAGGCCTCGCATCACGTCGAGCACCTCGCCGACCAGTTCCGGGTCGAGCGCGGAGGTGGGCTCGTCGAACAGCATCAGTTTCGGGCGCATGTTCAGCGCACGTGCGATCGCGACCCGCTGCTGTTGCCCGCCGGACAGCGAACGCGGGTACGCGTCGGCCTTGTCGGCGAGGCCGACGCGGGTGAGCAGGGCCTGCCCGCGTTCGATGGCTTCCGTGGGCTTCTCCCGCCGGACCCGGACCGGCGCCTCGATCAGGTTCTCCAGCACCGTCATGTGCGGGAAGAGGTTGAAGTGCTGGAAAACCATGCCGATCTCGCTGCGCCGCTTGGCGATCTCCGAGTCGCGCAGTTCCCGCAGCCGCCCGTTGTGCTCGCGGTAGCCGACGAGTTCGCCCGCGACCGAGATGGTGCCCGCGTCGACCTTCTCCAGATGGTTGATGCAGCGCAGGAACGTGCTCTTGCCGGACCCCGACGGGCCGACGAGGCACAGCACCTCGCCCTCGGCCACGGTCAGGTCGATTCCCCTGACGACCAGGTTGCTGCCGTAGTACTTGTGCACGCGGTTGGCCTCGACCATCGGCGTGGCGGTCACTCGCGGCCTCCTTCGGTCGTGACCTTTGCCCTGCGCGGAATGACTCCGGCCCGAAGCGTTGCCAGCAGCGACCGTCCCTGGATACGGGAATCGCCGCGTTTGAAATGCCGTTCGAGGTAGAACTGGCCCGTGCTCAATACGGCGGTCACGACGAGGTACCAGAGGCTGACGGTGATGAGCAGCGGGATCACCTCGTAGGTCCGCGAGTAGATCTCCTGCACCCGGAACAGGATTTCCGGGATGGCGATGACGCTGACCAGCGACGTCGTTTTCAGCATCGAGATCGCCTGGTTGCCCGTCGGCGGGATGATCACTCGCATCGCCTGCGGGAGCACGATGCGCCGGAAGACCTGGCTCTTGCGCATGCCGAGTGCCTGCGCCGCCTGGGTTTGGCCGGGGTCCACCGACTGGAGTCCGGCCCGGACGATCTCGGACATGTAGGCGCCCTCGTTCAACCCGAGGCCGAGGATCGCCGCGACGTACGGCGTCAGCAGCGTGTTGGCCGCACCCGACACCAGGGTCGGGCCGAACGGAATGCCGATCGACAGCACCGGGTAGAGCGCGGCCAGGTTGAACCAGAAGATCAACTGCACCAGCAGTGGCGTGCCACGGAAGAATCCGGCGTAGGCCAGTGCCGCGGCGACGACGGATCGGTTCTTGGAACCCCGGCAGACCGCGACGAGAACGCCGATGACGATACCGACGGCCATCGCGATGACCGTCAGGACGATCGTCGTGACAAGACCGTTCACCACCTGCACGTCGCGGAAATAACGGAATACGACGTCCCATTGGTAGCGAGGGTTCGTGAGTAGTGAATTGACGATGACCGCCGCGATGACAATGAGGACGGTGGTCACGATCCATTGGCCGTAATGGCGGGCGGTCGCGACCTTGAGCGTGGCGTCGCCGGAATGGGCGGACCGTTCGGTGCTCGCGTGGGTTTCAGTGTTTGTCATCGGTGTAGACCTCGGACTTCGCGATCGCGCCCTGGCTCACTTTCCACTTGGCCAGGATCTTGCCGTAGGTGCCGTCGGAGATCAGCTTGTTCATCGCGCCCGCGATGGCGGGCGCCAGCGCGGAGCCCTGCGGAAGCGCGTAGCCCCACGTGGTCGGCTGGTAGTTCGCGTTGAGCACTTCGAGCCGGCCGCCCGACTGATCGGCGATGTAGGACAGCGGGCCGTAGTCCGACATGCTGGCGTCCGCGCGGCCGCTGCTGACCGCGAGCGTGGCGTCGGCCTGCGCCGGGAACACCGAGATGTCGATGGCCGGTTTTCCCGCCTTCTGGCAGTTCTGGTCGAACACCGGCAGGTAGTTCTCGGCGTAGATGCTGCCCTTCATGACGGCGATCTTGTGTCCGCACATCGAGTCCAGGGACAGGCCCAGAGGGTTGCCCGAACTCACGATCAGCGAGGTGCCCCCGGAGTATTCGCTGACGAAGTCGACCTGTTTCATCCGGGCGGGCGTGATGCTCAATGCCGCGGCGACCACGTCGTACCGTTTGGTCTGCAGGCCGGGAATCATCGCGTCGAACTTGACGTCGACGAAGTTCGGCTTCAGGCCCAGCACGTCCGTGATGGCCCGGAGAAGCTCCGGTTCGGCGCCGGCCAGGGTCTTTCCGTCGCCGGCGAGCAGGAGGAACGGCGGATATCCGGGGCCGCTCGCCACGTCGATCTGCTTCTTTCCGGCGATGTCCGGCGGAACCAGTTGCGCGATGTTGCTGTCGTATTTCCCCTGGATGAAATCCGTGCCCACGGAATTGGTCGTCTCGGTGGCATGCGTGGTGCAACCGGCAAGGAAACTCGCGATCGTGGCGATACCGGCCGCTATCGCCGCGGCTGTCGTCAGTCTTCCGGTACGGCGTTTGGTGAACACTTTGGTCGGACTCCTTGCGGACAGTGGAGAACAATGGGGGAGGACCAATACGCCGTTTCCGCTCTCGTGGAACACGAATATCCGGCGGGTTCGAAATAAGTTCGGTCACTATAACAACGCGCTAGTGCCGTGACGCGGCACCGCGCACCACGCGCAAACTCGGGCGGCCAGGATTGACGGTTCTGCTACGGTGCACGGAACGCAAGCCGCACGGATGGTCGAGGACCCGGTGATGACGACACACGTGGTGTCGGGGCTGAACGCGGTGCAGGTGGTCGGCAATCGCCCCGATCCCACCGTGGCGATGCCGGTCGGGGAGATCGCGGAGCGGTTGGGCACGGCGCTGAGCAGCACCTCCCGGCTCTGCGGTGAGCTCGAAGAACTCGAACTGCTGGAACGCGGGAAGGCGTACGGGACCTATCGCCTCGGCCGCCGTGCCATCCAGCTTTCCGGCCGTGCGGCCGCGCCGTTCGCCCGGTCGGTCCGGTATGCGCTGACCCTCGTCGCGGCACTGACGGGGGAGACCGCTTGCCTTGCCGCGCCGTCGGCGCACGGCATGCGGGTGGTCGCCTCGGTGGAGTCGGTGTGGACACTGCGGGCGCAGGCCAAGGTGGGCGAGCTGGTCGACGATGCTCGTCGCGCGATCGTGCGCGCGGCCCGGCCGGACGACGGTGGACCGGAGGCGCGGCACGTGGAGTCGACCGTCGGCATGTGTGTGGAGATCGCGGTTCCGGTCGTGAGCTCGACCGGCCAATGCGTCGCGGTGCTGGCGGCGCGGCTGCCGGTCAGCCGCGCCGCCAAGGGGGTGCCGCAGGCGCGCCGCCTGCTCGACGAGGCGCGGCGCCTGCTCGAACGGAACGTGGCTGACGAACCGGATCGGCCGAATGTCGCAAGTGGACAGACGGCCGGGCCGGAGGGCAGTCCGCCGGGTCTCGACGCGGCGCTGCGGATCATGTGGCATCTGTCGGCCGGGCGCGACTCACTGGCCGGGATCGCGAGCGCGACCGGGCTGCGGCCGGACCGGACTCGCCGCCTGCTCGACTCGTGTGGCCGGGCGGGAGTCGTCCGGCAGAGCCCGGATGGCCTGGAGTTCGAGGTGAGCTGGGCGGTGCACGGCTGGCATCGGGCCGCGACGGTACCGATGATCCTCGAAAAGGGACAGCCGCTCGTGGCCGAGGCCGCGAACGAAACCGGCGTGTGCGCGTTCATCACCGTGATGAACGGCATGCGCAGCCTCACTCTCGTCGAAGAGCTCCAGAGTGTCGGCGAGGGGCTGGGCATGACGCCGTGGCTCGGGCGGCTCGCCCCCATCATCGGCTCGGACGGCGGTCCGACCCTCGTGTCGGACTTCGAGGCCGGTGAGCTCAGACGCGTCCTGCCCACCAGACATCCGCCCGCACAGGTCGAGGTGTTCATGCGGCGGTTCGCGCGCGCCGGGCGTGACGGCGTGCTGTCGATGAAGTCGATCGACGAACTCGGGATCATCTCGATTTCCGCGCCAGTGCGCGATTCGAGCAACTCGGTCGCCGCCGCGGCCTGCCTGGTCAGTTCGAGCGACTACATCAAGCCGAGAGCACGGGAACTCGAGGACGTCACGCGGCGGCTGGGCGCCCGCGTGTCGCGGTTGATCGGGGCGCCGGACGCTACGAGGTGATCAGCCGCACCCGGCACGCCAGTTCGACGGCGAACCGGACGTCCGGATCGGACAGATCGAGGCCGAGGATCTGCTCGGCCCGCCGCACCCGGTAGTTCACCGCGTTGGGGTGGAGGTTGAGTTCCGCGGCCGCGCGCGTCAGGGAGTTGCGGTTGCGCAGGTACGCCAGCAGCGTCTCGATGGCCATGGCCGCGCGGTCGCCGCCCGTCCGGTCGAGTGGCGCCAGGATGTCGTCGAGCAGCGAGCGGCTGAGCGTGGACGCGTAGAAGTCCAGCAGCACGCGGCGAAGGCCGGTGACGTCGGTGACCTCGATGCCGCCGATGCGTCCTGCCGCGATGGCCGCCTCGGTCGCGATCCGCGCTTCGGCGGCCGACTGGCGAAAACCCAGCACGCCCTGGCGGGGGGTGCCCATCCCGACGGTGAACGCCCACTCGTCGCCGAACCGCGACCTGGCGTGCCCGCGCACCGCCTCCATGACCTCCCGCACCCGGCGCTGGTGGTCGGCTGCGCCGGCTTCTTCCGACGCCGCCATCAGCAGGTTGTCGTGGATCATCGCGACGTGCCACACCTCGTCGCGCTGGTCCACCAGTTGCAGCCCGTACAGCTCGATCGCGGACAGTGCGGTCGCGGGCAGCCGTCGGTCCGTCAGGTTCCGGTGCGTCGGGCTGACCCAGGCGACCGTGTGTGACAGCGCCACCGGCAGACCGGCGCGCGCGGCTTCCGCGCCCAGGGATTCCACCCGCGACGACTCCGCGAGCACCAGTTCCACGACCAGGTCGGCACGCGAGCGGACCGGGCCGAAGCGGGTGTGCATCTCGTGCTGCATGCTCCGCGACAGGACGGCCGCCAGCGTCGGGAGCGCGATGGCCACCGACGGGTCACCGCGCTCCGCGACGAGCCGGCCCACGGCCACCTCCCCGATGCAGACCGCGTCGGGCTCGTGCCACGCGACGGTGGTGTCCTCGACGAGCCGCAGTGGCACCCCGAGGGCCGCGCTCGCCTCGTCCAGCACGGCGCGCGCCGGGCGGGCCGGGACCTCGATCGCACAGTCCCTGGCGCGGACGATCGCCTGCTCGGCCCGGGCGATCGCCTCCTCGGCGCCGCCGCGCAGGGCGCGGTCGGTGAACACGGCCAGTTCGGACGGCGTCGCCGTGCTCATCAGGATCGGCAGGCCACCACGCACCGCCAGCGACCGGGACGTCGCGGCGAGCGGGAACTCGCCGACGAACACCAAGGCGGCACAACCGGCGGAGATGGCCCGCCGGATCGCGATGTCGACCTGATAGGCCGCTGGTGACCCGGTGCCGCTGATGATCACGAGCTGGCCCGCCGAGGCCGCGGCGAGTTCGCCGATCGGCAGGATCGCCACGCCCGAGACATCGGCGACCTCGGCAGGGCCGACCACGTGCCGCAGCCCCAACCGTTCGCCCTGCCGGAGCAGGTCCGCGAGGAAGCCTTGTGTTGGCAACACAGTTGACTCCAGATCTCTGAGTTGACCACACATAGCGTAGGTCACGGGATCCTCTTAG
The DNA here is from genome assembly GCF_021653975.1 of Amycolatopsis sp. GM8. Classification (GTDB taxonomy): domain Bacteria; phylum Actinomycetota; class Actinomycetes; order Mycobacteriales; family Pseudonocardiaceae; genus Amycolatopsis_E. The sequence goes on from NZ_JAJKFK010000008.1 coordinate 249,228, forward strand.
CCTCGCTTCATGCCTGAACCGGATCCCCCCGTTCCCGACCAGAGCCCGGCCCGCCGCGAGATCACCCGCGCCGACGTCCCGGCCCTCGCCGCGGGCGCCGCCGTGTTCGGCACCGGCGGTGGTGGTGCCGTCCATGGCGCGCGGCTGGCCGTGGAGACTGCGATCGACCGCTACGGGCCCGTCCGGCTGATCTCGGTCGACGAACTGGGTGCGGACGACATCGCCATCGTGCTGACGGTGATCGGCGCCCCGTCGGTGGGCATCGAGATGCCGTCCTCGAAGGACCAGCCGCGGATCCTCGCCCGCGAGATCGAGCGCGCCATCGGTCGGCCGGCGACCGCCGTGATGGCGGCCGAGATCGGCGGCAACAACGGGGTGGCGCCGGTCGGGTGGGCGGCGGAACTCGGCCTGGACGTGCTGGACGCCGACGGGATGGGCCGCGCGTTCCCCGAGGCGACGATGATCTCGATGAACGTCGCCGGGCTGCACAGCGAGTTCACGGTCATGGCGGACGTCGTCGGCAACGTGTCGGTGCTGCGCACCATCAACCGGGCGTGGCTGGAGCGCCACGCGAGGGCGCTCACCGTTGCCAGCGGCGGTATTTCGATGGCCGGCGGCTACGTCATCACCGCGGCGAACGCGCCCGGCGCCGTCATCGAGGGCTCCGTGAGCCGCGCCATCGAGGTCGGCCGGACGCTGCTCGCCGCGACTGAGCCCGTTGCCGCGCTGGCCGCGGAACTCGGTGCGCGCCTGGTCATCGGCGGCAAGATCACCGACGTCGAGCGGAACACCACCGGCGGCTTCACGCGCGGATCGGTGACGATCGAAGGCGTCGGCGGCGACCGGGGCCGGCTCGTCCGCGTGGAGATCCAGAACGAGAACCTCGTCGTCCTCGAAGACGGCCTCGTCGTCGCGATCGTCCCGGACCTCATCACCGTCGTCGACTCCGAGACCGGCGAGGCGATCTCGACCGAACTGCTGCGCTTCGGACAGCGCGTGAGCGTTCTCGCCTGGCCCTGCGATCCCTTGTGGCGCACGCCAAGAGGTCTCGAACTGGCCGGGCCGAGGGCCTTCGGTTACGACCTCGACTACGTCCCCCTCGCCGGCGATCTCGAAGGAGCCGGCCAGTGAGCGCCACGAGTGAGGTCGCCGTCGGGATCGACGTCGGCGGCACCAACACCGACGCCGTCGCGATGTCCGGCGCGGGTGAGGTGCTCGCCTGGACGAAGAGCCCGACCACCCCCGACGTCACCGGCGGCATCCGGGCGAGCCTGGGCAAGATCCTCGGCGAACTGGGGGAGCGGCGCGGGCTGGTCGGCCGGATCATGCTCGGCACCACGCACGCCACCAACGCCATCGTGCGGCGGCGCAACCTGGGTCGCGTCGCCGTCGTCCGGCTCGGCGCGCCGGCCGCGACGGCGGAGCAACCGCTGTCCGGCTGGCCGGCGGACCTGCGGGACACGGTGCTCGCCGGCAGCGCCCTCGTCGGCGGCGGCCACCTCGTGGACGGCTATCCCATCGCGCCGCTGGACACCGACGGCATCCGGCGTTTCCTGGACGGGCCGGCGGGCGCCTTCGACGCGGTCGCGGTGACGGGCATCTTCAGCCCGTCCTATCCGGAGCAGGAGCTGGAGGTCGCCCAGCTGATCCGCGATCACGGCGTCGCCGTGCCGATCGCCGTCAGCAGCGAGATCGGCACCCTCGGCCTGATGGAACGGGAGAACGCCACCGTTCTCAATGCCGCGCTGTATGGCGTCGCGCGCGATGTCACGGCCGCCCTGATGACCGCCGTCGCCGAACAGGGGCTGGACGCGGCCACGTATTTCGCCCAGAACGACGGCACCCTGATGGCCGTCGAGTACGCCGCGCAGTATCCCGTGCTGACGATCGGATCGGGGCCCGCGAACTCGATCCGGGGCGCGGCGTACCTGTCGGGCGCGGACAACGCCATCGTCATCGACGTCGGCGGGACGACCAGCGACCTCGGCGTCGTCACGGAACGGTTTCCCCGCGAGTCGACGATGCCGCGCGAGGTGGGCGGCGTGCGCACGAACTTCCGGATGCCCGACATCCTGAGCCTCGGCGTCGGCGGCGGCACGATCGTCGACGCCGGAACCGGCTTGCCGCGCAACGATTCCGTCGGCTACCGGATCGCCGAGCAGGCGCTCCTGTTCGGCGGCGCCACGCCGACCCTGACCGACGCCGCGTCGCTCGCGCGAGTGGTCGTCGACGGGCGTTCCCTCCCCGCGCTGTCGCCGGCGACGCGGTCCGGCCTGCGCGCCGCGCTCGCCGTGGCACACGACCGCATCGAGTCGGCGGTGGAACGGATGTCGCTCGGCCGGACGGGCCTGCCGCTGGTCGTCGTCGGCGGTGGCGGCTTTCTCGTGCCGGACCGGGTGCTGGGGGCCAGCGAGGTCGTCCGCCCGGACCGCGGTGACGTCGCGAACGCGGTCGGCGCCGCCATCGCGCTGGCGGGCGGCCGCGCCGACGAGCTGTGTGCGGCCGGCGAGCGGACGGACGCGATCGCGGAAGCGAGCCGCGCGGCCATCGAACGTGCCATCCAAGCGGGCGCCGACCCGGCGCGGACGGAAGTTGTCGACGTGCTGGAGACCCCAGTGTCGTACTCCACCCCACCCACGGTCCGGGTCTCGGTCAAGGCGGCCGGCCCACTGGCCCGGATCGGCCAGACCCCTGCCGGACATCTCCCACCGATCAAGGAACGCGTATGAAGTCGAGAGTGCTTCCCCTCTTCGCCGCGCTCACGGCGGCATCGACACTCGCGGCATGCGGGTCGTCGACGCCGGCCGGCGGCGACGATTCCTACGTCTCGGGCGGTAACTACACGGCGGCACTCCAGGGTGACCCCGGCACCCTGAGCCCGCTCAGCGGGATCTCCCTCGAGGCGCGGGCAATGGTGTCCTACGCCTACGAGGATCTCGTCCACGTCACCAAGAACGGTGACTTCAAGCCTTGGCTGGCCACCAGCTGGACAGCGACCGGCACCCAGATCACCTACCAGCTGCACAGCGGCATCACGTGCTCGGACGGAACTCCCTTCACCGCGGAGACGGCCGCGAACAACATCAACTACAACGCCCAGAAATCGCATGCGACCTTCTACTACGGCAGCCAGGTCGACGAGCGGCTGCACGCGTCGGCGACGGGCGACACGCTGACGATCACCAGCAACGAGAACGATCCGTTCCTGCTCGCCAACACGGGGACCATCGCGATGGTCTGCCAGGCCGGCCTGGACCACCCGGACACGCTCAAGACGCAGACCAGCGGCACCGGGCTCTACGCCTTGACCTCGGCGCAGTCCGGCTCGGCGTACACCTACACCAAGCGCAAGGACTACAAGTGGGGTCCCGGCGACGTCACCAGTGACACCGTGGGACTGCCCGACACCGTGACCGTCAAGGTGATCCCCAACGAGTCGACGGCCGCGAACCTGTTGCTGTCCGGGGACATCAACGCGGCCACCGTCAAGGGCGACGACCAGCAGCGGCTCAGCGCGGCGAACCTGGCCACCGTCACCGAGCGGAACCCGATCGGTGAGGTCCTGTTCAACGAGCGCACCGACCGCGTCACCGCCGATCCCTTGGTGCGCAAGGCACTCATGCTGGCGCTCAAGCGGCAGGACGTGGCATCCGTCGTCGCCAACGGGGCGGCCGAGCCGTCGGTCTCCCTCGTCGTGAAGAACCCGCTCCTGTGTGTCGCGGGCGGTCCGAAGTGGACACTGCCCGACCAGAACCTGGCCGAGGCAGGCCAATTGCTCGACCAGGCGGGCTGGACGCTCGGCGCCGACGGCAAGCGCGCCAAGAACGGCAAGCCGCTCACGGTGAAGTTCATCTACGACGCGGCGACACCGTCGCACGCACCCGCCGCGGAGCTGGTCCAGCAGTCGTGGAACAAGCTGGGCGTGACGACCACGCTGTCCGCCAACGACGCCAGCGCCTGGTCCGCGCAGCTGTACCAGACGTTCGACTGGGATCTGGGGTTCGTCCAGATCGACCCGGGCAGCCCCGCCGTCGCCGCGACGTTCTTCAACGGCGCCACCCCGGACAAGAGCGGCAACAACTTCATGTTCGTCGACAACCCCGAATACGACGCGCTGATCAAGCAGGCGCAGAGCGCGTCGCCGGACACCACGTGCGGGTTGTGGCAGCAGGCGGAGGCGGCGCTGGTGAATCGCACCGACGTCTACCCGATCACCGACAGCGAGCTGGCGACGTACTTCAAGGGCGCCAAGTTGACCGACACCCTGTTCTACTCACCGACCGAGATCCGGATGCTGGGCTGAGCCATGACGATCCCGTCGACCGCGAGCATCGAACCGTCCGCTTCGCCGCCGGAGGGCGACGCCACGCGCCGACGGGGTCGTCACCTCCCGGGCCTGTCACCCCGGCTGACCTTCCTGCGCCGCCGCGTCATCCGCGTACTGGTGTCGCTGGCCCTGGTGGTCGTCGCGACCTTTCTGATCGTCCACATTGTCCCCGGCGATCCGGTCCGGGCCGCGCTGGGCCCGAGCGCGACACCGACGCTGGTCGCGCACGCGCGGGCCGAACTGGGCCTGGACAAGCCCGAGCTGCAACAGTTCGCGGACTACGTGACCGGGCTCTTCCACGGTCACCTCGGCCTCTCGCTGCAGACGCAGCGGTCGGTCGGCACGACGCTGGGCGACCGGCTGCCGGTGACGCTCACGCTGGCCGGCGTCGCGTTCGCCGTGGCGGCCCTGCTCTGCGTCCCCATCGGGATGCTGACGGCCGTCGCGGTGTACCGGCGCCGGCGCCGCTGGCTCGGCAACACCGTGCAGTGGCTGCTCGGGGCGTTCATCGCGATGCCCGACATGCTGCTTGGCGTCGGACTCATCGCGTTGTTCGGCATCACGCTGCACGCCTTGCCCGTCGCCGGGTGGGGCACGTTCGCGCAACTCGTGCTCCCCGTGGTGGCGCTGGCCATCGGGCCGATGTCCTATCTCGCGCGGATCGTGCACGTGGAGATGCTGTCGGTGCTGGAGACGCCGTTCATGACCACCGCCCGCGGCAAACGGCTACCGGCTCACCTGCGCTACCTCCGGCACGCACTGCCGAACATCATCACCGGGGCGCTGACAGCGGGCGGCCTGGTGCTCACCGGACTGGTCGCCGGAACCGTCATCATCGAAACGGTCTTCGCCATCCCCGGTCTCGGCACCACGATCGTCACGTCCATCACCGCGAAGGACTATCCGATGATCCAGGGCGTCGTCCTGTTGTACGCGAGCCTGGTGCTCGGGCTGAACCTGGTCATCGACCTGATCCTCACCGCCCTGGACCCGCACTCGTCGCTCCTGGAGGGCTGACCGATGCGGTACAAGCCTTGGCACGCCTTGCGATCGCCCCGCGCCGTCAGCGGACTGGCGGGCGTTTTGCTGCTGGTGTTCATGATGGTGTTCGCACCGCACTTGTGGGCCGACGCGGCCTCGGCCGCGAATGTGGCGGAGCGGCTGCAGCGGCCGTCCGGGAGCCATCCGCTCGGCACCGACCAGCTGGGCCGCGATCTCCTCGCCCGGGTCCTCGTCGCGACCCGCCTGTCCCTGCTCCTGACGCTCGGCTCGACGGCGATCGCCGTGTGCGGCGGCGTCGTGCTCGGCATGGTCGCCACGGTGGTGCCGCGGGTGTTGCGTCGTGGATTGACAGCGCTGCTGGAGATCCTGATGTCGTTCCCGTGGCTGCTGCTCACCCTGTTCTTCACGGTGATCTGGGGTGCCAGCGCCAAAGGCGCGCTGCTCGCCGTCGGGTTCGCCGGCATCCCCACGGTCGCGCGGCTGACGTACACCATGTCCTCGTCGGTCGCGGGACGCGATTTCGTCCGCGCCGCAAGGATTGTCGGCGTGGGTCCACTGGGGATACTCGGGCGGCACGTCCTGCCGAACATCCGGCCGGTGCTGGTGGTCAACGCGGCCGCCGTCGCGTCGGTGACCCTGCTGTCCTTCACCGGCCTGTCCTTCCTCGGGCTCGGCGTGCAGGCACCCGACTACGACTGGGGCCGGCTGCTCGCCGAGGGCGTCGGCAAGATCTACGTCAACCCGGTCGCCGCGCTCGGACCGGGGGTCGCCGTCCTGGTGACCGCGCTGATCCTGAACACGTTGGGAGCACTGGCAAGTGAGGCTGCCGGGCGCACGCCGAGAATCGCCGGCAAGGCCGCGCCGCGGCTGCGTGCCGCCAGGATTCCGGCCTCGGCGGACGAACCCGTCGTCGAGGTCGAGGACCTGCGAGTGAGCTTCCCCGACGGCAGCGGCGGGCTGGTGGAACGCGTGGCCGGCGTGTCCTTCACGATCCGGCCCGGTGAGACCGTCGGCATCGTCGGCGCGTCGGGTTCGGGCAAGTCGGTGACGGCGATGGCGATCGCCGGACTCCTCGGCCCCGCGGCGCACGTGCGGGCGACCACCCTGCGATTCCAGGACATCGACATGTCCGGCGAGCCGGACGCGGCGGCACGCCGGAAGCTGGGCCTCGGTCTGAGCGTCGTGTTCCAGGACCCCCTCACCTCGCTGAACCCGGTGCTGACGATCGGGCGTCAACTCACCGAGGTCAGCGAGGTGCACGGCGACCTCGGCCGACGCGACGCCAGGCGGCGAGCCCAATGGGCGCTGTCGCTGGTCGGGATTCCTTTGCCCGCAAGACGTGCGCGACAGTATCCGCACCAGCTGTCCGGCGGGATGCGGCAGCGGGTGATGATCGGCATGGGGCTGATGGGCACGCCCGCCCTGCTGATCGCGGACGAGCCGACGACGGCGCTGGACGTCACGGTCCAGCAGAACGTGCTGCGGGTGCTGCACCAGGCGCGCGAGCGGACCGGCAGCGCGATCCTGTTCATCTCCCACGACATCGCGCTCGTGAGCGGCTTCTGCGATCGCGTGCTGGTGATGAAGGACGGCCTGATCGTCGAGGAACTGGACGCGCGTCAGCTCGACCGCGCGCGGCACCCCTACACCCGGGCGCTCATCGCGTGCGTTCCGCACATGACGACCGATCGCACCCGCCCGCTACCGGTGATCGCCGACTTCGACGGATCGGAAGACGCCGAGGAGATCCACGCATGAGCCACACCTTGGAGTACGACGGCCTGAGCGTGCGGTACGGGCGCGGTGGGTCGGCCCATCAAGCCGTCGACGACGTGAGCCTGGTCGTGCGCCCCGGCACCGTGCACGGCCTCGTCGGCGAATCCGGGTCGGGGAAATCGACGCTGGCGGCGGCGACGGTCGGCCTGGTGCGTGCCACGAGCGGCGCCATCCGGCTCGACGGCACGGAAGTCACCCGTGGCACCGCGGGACGACGGGCACGGCGCCGGATCCAGCTCATCTTCCAGGACCCGCACTCGGCTCTCGACCCGAGGATGTCGATCGGAACCTCGATCGCCGAGGCGATGCGGGCGAGTGGACGGCGTCGAAGCCGCGTCGAACGGCGTCAGCGCGTGCGGGAGCTGCTCGAACTGGTGGACATCGAACCGGACCGCTACCGCGAACCGCCCGCCGGATTCTCGGGCGGTCAGCGGCAGCGGATCACCATCGCCCGTGCGCTCGCGGCGGAACCGGACGTGATCATCGCGGACGAGATCACCTCGGCGCTGGACGTCTCGGTGCAGGGCGTCGTCCTCAACCTGTTGCGCGAGCTGCAAAGCGAGCTGAACCTGACGATGCTGCTGATCTCGCACAACCTGGCGGTGGTCCGGTACGTCTGCCACACCGTCACCGTGCTGCGCCACGGGCGCGTCGTCGAAACCGGGGACACCGAACGGACGCTCTCGGATCCACAGGATCCCTATACGAAGGCCTTGCTCGATGCCGTACCCGTGCTGGGGGAGCGGCCGGATTGGGGGAGTGTCGCATGAGGACACCCGGGCTCGTGGCCACGAAAACAGGGCCGGTCCTCGGCCTGGCCGGCGCGGACGTCGTCGAGTTCCGGGCGATTCCCTTCGCGGGCCCGGTGGGCGGCGAGCGCCGGTTCCGGCGCGCGGTGCCGCCCGAGCCGTGGCGCGAGCCGCTGCGAGCCGGCACGTGGCCGAAGATGGCGCCGCAACCGTGGGGTGGGATGACGGCGGAGAACGAGGCATACGCCGCTTCCGTCTTCGGCGATCCCTACGTGACGTCGTGGACCGAGGACGGTCTCTACCTGAACCTCTGGACCCCCGCACCGGACGACGCGCTCAGGCCGGTGCTGGTGTGGCTGCACGGCGGCGGCTTCTACTTCGGACAGCCCACCAGGGAACGGGAAAACGGCCGGGTGCTGAGCGCGCGCGAGGACGTTGTGATCGTGGCGCCGTCGCACCGGCTGGGCCCGCTCGGTTACCTCGACACCCGCGAGCTGTTGGGCGGGGACGCCAATGTCGGGCTGCACGACATCGTGCTCGCCCTGGAGTGGGTGCGGGACAACATCGCCGCGTTCGGCGGTGATCCGGGCAACGTCACCGTGTTCGGCGAATCCGGTGGCGGGCAGAAGGTCCACGCGTTGCTGGCCATGCCGTCGGCGGCGGGGCTCTTCCACCGTGGGGTGTGCCAGAGCGGGGTGTTCCGGGCACCGACCATCCCCGGTGGCATCTCCCGTGAGCGTGCGCGTGCCGTGACCGACGCGATCGTGGCGCAGGCCGGTGGTGCCGGCGCGCTCCTGGAGCTGCCCGCCGACCGGCTTGCCGTGCTGGCGTTGCCACCGGGCGAGGTGTGGCAGCCGGTCCTGGACGAGGCATCGCTGCCGGTGCCGGTGCCGGAGGCGATCGCCGCCGGTGCGTCGGCCGGCATTCCGCTGCTGCTGGGCACCGACGCCGACGAGATGCGGGTGCTCGGCCGCGACTACGGGATCCCCTCGACCCTCGAGGAACTCGCAACGGCTCTCGGCAGCGAGGCATTGGCGCGCCATTACCTGGGTGGAGCCGGATCGGGAACGCCCGCCGCACGGCTCGCCGGCGAGCGCGCGATCACCGACGCGTGGTTCCGGATGCCGGCGATCGCGCTCGCGGAGAGCCGGATCCGGGCCGGTGCGGCGCCGGTTTTCCTTTACGAGGTCCGGTGGAGCAATCCGGACCGGCCGGATGTCGGCGCCGGGCACGGCACGGAGACGACCCTGGTCTTCGGCAACCTCGACGCTGTCGGCGCGTTCCGTGGCGTCCCGTCGGGCCGGTCCTTGTCCGTCCACATGGGAGCCGCGTGGGCGTCCTTCGCGCGCACGGGCACGCCGGTCCTGCCGGACGGTCCCTGGCCGGCTTACACACTGGAGCGGCACGAGACGGTCCTCTGGGACGACCCGCCCGTGCGCGCCGACGACCCGGCGGCGCCTGATCGTCTCGCCACGGCGGCGGCTCTCACACCGCGCGATGGGTGAGGGTGCCGCTGACGATCGTGGTGAGGACCGGCATGGTCCGCAGTGCGTCGCGGTCGTACTCGCGCGGGTCTCCGCCGATCACCACGAGGTCGGCGGGTTCGCCGACGGCGACCGTGCGGCGGCCGGCGCCGGCCGCCGCGAAGGCCACCTCCAGCGGAATGATCTGTTCGGGATGCCACGCGGGCCGGTCGTCGCCGGTGCGGAAGACCGCGTCGGCGATGGCCACCCTCGGGTCCAGCGGGCTGACCGGCGCGTCGGAACCCAGCTCCAGCCGGGCAGCGGCGGCATGCAGCGACCGGTACGCGTAGGCCCGGTCGGTCCGGCCGGACCAGTGCCGGTCGGCCACGTCCCGGTCGGTCACGGCGTGCTGCGGCTGGACCGACGCGATCACGCCGAGTTCCGCGAACCGCGGCATGTCCCGCTCACTCACCAGCTGCGCGTGCTCGATCCGGCCGGCACACCCGACCCGCGCGAACGCGTCGAGCACCTCGTGGTTCGCCCGGTCGCCAATGGCGTGCACCGCGGGCTCCAGCCCCGCCGCCCACGCCTTGCCCATCAGCTCGACCAGCTGGCCGGGCGGGACCAGCGAGAGGCCGCACGCGTCACCGGCTTCGGCGGGGTGCGGATACGGATCGACACACCACGCGGTCCGGGTGTTGAGGGACCCGTCGCTGACGATCTTGTACGGACCGACCTGGACCCGCCCGTGGGTCCCGGGGACGATCCGGCCGCTGCGGTGGCCCGCCGCGATGGCCGCGTCCAGCCACGCCGTCCAGATGCCGGCCCGCACCCGGATCGGCACGGCACCGCCTCGGGACCGGCGTTGCCACGCCTCGACGTTGTCGGCGTAGGCGAGGTCGGTCAGCCCGGTGACCCCGAGGGAGGGGAGCGTGGCGACGGATTCCTCGATCCAGGCGTCGAGCTCCTCGACAGGCATCATCGCGGCGAGCCGCGCCTTGGTCTCGATGGACTCGGTCTCCCGCAACACACCCGTGGGGTGATCGCGCATGCCGACCAGGTCCAGTGCCGCACTGCTGAGCCACGTCGTGTGCAGATCGATGCTGCTGACGGCCACCGGCACGTCTCCGACCAGCTCGTCGAGGAAGTGCTTGTGCGGCGCCTGTTCCCACAGCGCCGGGACAATGCCCTGACCCCACGTGAGGTGCGCCCCGCGCTTGCCGTCCCGCACCAGCATTGCGGCTTCCCGCGGGCTCTTCGCCGCGCCGAGGTCGATGCTGCGCAGGTTGCGCACCCACTGCTCGACGTGCACATGACTGTCGACGAAGCCGGGGACGAGCGTGGCGTCGTCGAACCTGATCACGTCGGTGCCGCCCTCGGGCGTGTTGCTGCCGGCGGCGCCGATCGCCGCGACCCGGTCCCCGGTCACGAGCACGTCGGAGCGCGGCCCACCGAGCCCGAGGCGGACGTTGCTGAGCAGGATCGAACTCATCGGGCGATTCCTCCGTTCACGTCGACGCGGGCGGGTGTACCCGCCCGGCGGGCGTAGTCCGGCACCGTTCCCGGCCAGGCGAACTCCGGCTGTGCGAGCATGCCTGAACGGTAGAAAGCCGCCGGGGTCGCCGCCATTGTCGTCAGGTCACGAGCCCGGGCCCGCGACTTGTCGATCCCCACAAGGGTTTCAGCCCCGCGGTCCGCGCAGGGCGTTGCGTAGCTGGAGCCACGTCACGAGCGTCTCGTCGCCCGCGTCCAGCGCGACCCCGAACATCTCCGTCAGCCTGCGGACGCGATAGCGCGCGGTGTTGTCGTGGATGTTGAGGGCTTCGGCGGTCGCGGTGATGCTGCCCGCGGAGCCCAGGTACGCCAGCAACGTCCGGGCGTAGTCGGTGCCCTGGCCCGCGTCGTGCTCGAGGACGGCGCGCACGGCCGGCAGCCGCAGTACGTCGTCGTCGATCGGCGCTCCTGACCGCAAGCAGGCAAGGACGACCTGGCTGCGTACGTCGTGCAGCGTGGCGACACCGTCGGACGGCACGTCAGCCCGTGGATCCAGCAGCGTGTCCACGACCCGTGCGGTGAGCCGCCGGGAATCCGGCACGGTCGCGAGATCGTCGACGACGGCGCCGAAACCGATGACCAGGTCAACCTTGGCCGATCTCCGGGCCGCGGTCACCAGGTCGGTGCCCAGCCTGCGCAGCCGGGCGGCCAGGCGCCCCTCGCCACGCTGATCGGCCGGCGGGTCGAGCACCGGAAGCAGCAGCACGACGTCGCCTGCCTCCAGGACCGTCGCCGATTCCGGATGCCAGTACTCGCCGTGCAACGTGATCAGGTCGGCGACGCGGGCGGCGTCGGTGGCCCGCAGTCGCGAGGCACCGGCGGGGCGCACCATCGCCAGGACGAACGAGACACCCGCGGGCACGGACAGGGCGGCCGCGGCACTCGCCGGGTCGAGCGAGGAGGCCAGCAGGCCACGCAGCGCCTCGCTGCGCCGCTCCCGCTCGGGACTGATGGAATCCTTTGCCCGCAACAGATGCAGCGCGACGCTGCGGGCGGCGTCGACCAGGGCGCGATCCGCGTCGTCGACGAGCTTCGGCCGGTCGACGAGCACGAAGATCACGCCGAGCACCTGGTGGCCCGCCCGTACGGCGACGGCCAGCCGGTCGGCGTACTCGGGATGGGCGCTTTCGAACAGCACCGGACCCTGGGACGTGATCACGGCCTGGTACTCGGCGGCGTTGCTGGGGCGTTCCGGGGTCCGGCGGCCGAGGATCGCCAGCCGCCGGATCTCGTCGATCTCCTGATCCGGCAGGTTGGAGTAGGCCAGGATCCGGCCGTCGATCTCCTCGATCGTGACCGGCCCGCCCAGCGAGGCCGCGATCGCGTTGGCGAGGCCGAAGAGATCACCGGTGCTGCCGGCGTCCTCGGCGATGGCGACTCGCGCGGCACTGGCCGCGGTCACGAACGCGTCGAGGTGCCGCCAGGCCATTTCGTCGGGCGTGCACAGCAGTGCGATGCCCGACTCACGGGCAGCCGCGGCGGCCAGGCCGAGGTCCTTGCCCCACGCCTTCACCACGACGGCGCTCGCCCGCGCGGCGGCGGACTGCCGGATCCGGCCGGCGATCTCGGCGGGATCGGACCGGCCACCGGTCAGCAGGACGACAGCGCCGGCGACGTCGTGGATCGGTTCGTCCGGGCCGTAGACCACGGGTTCGCCGGCAGGCCTTTGCAGCTGTGGCTCCGTGCCGGTGACGAGCCGGAGCGCGTGCGGTCCCAGATTCTCCAGCAGATCGCGCAGCGTCCCGGCGGCCCCCGAGGACGTCGCGGCGAGTAGTGTCACCGACCGCGCAACGACCTCGCCTACGTCCATCGCCCCAGGTTATAGGGCGCGTTTGTGGCTGAGCACAACTCGACGCCGTCGAGTGCGTGGACCTCACCAGGGCGAAACCGGTGTCGGACCGGAGACGATGCGACCGCGCCCCGGCCCGGAGGAGGACAGTCAGAAGTGGACACTCGTGGTCCTGAGAGCGCTCGCGTGACCCAGCGCGGCGGTCCGCTGGCGGGCATCGTCGTGATCGACTGCACCTCGGTGGTGATGGGGCCGTACGCGACGTCGCTGCTCGCCGACCTCGGCGCCGAGGTGATCAAGGTCGAGCCACCGGCCGGGGACGTTGGGCGCCGGATCGGGCCGAAGGCGGCCGACGGCCTCTCGGCGCTCTCGCTTCGGTTGCTGCGCAACAAAACCTCCGTCGTGCTCGACCTGGCGGCCGACGACGGTCGGCGCCGTCTCACGGACCTGGTGGCCGGGGCCGACGCGGTGGTGACCAACATCCTGCCGAGCGCCCGGGCACGTCTTGGCCTCGACTACGACTCGCTCGCCGCGGTGCGGCCGGACGTCGTCCTCTGCACGGGCCAGGCGTACAGCTCGCATTCCGACCGGCGCGACGTCTCCGGTTACGACGACACGGTCCAAGCGCTGTCCGGCATGGCCGACAGCTATCGCCTGCGCTCGGGCGAACCGGCGTACTCGCCGTCCATCACCGCCGACAAGACGTGCGGCCTGCTGATGGCGCTCGCGACGGTCTCGGCCTTGTACAGCCGCCTACGCGACGGCGCCGGGCAGTGGGTGGACGTGCCGATGGTCGACAACATGGCCGCGTTCAACCTCGTCGAGCACCTCGGTGGCCACGCCTTCGACCCGCCGCGCGGCGACGTCGGGTGGGCGCGATCGCTGGCGCCGGGCAGACGCCCGCATCCGGCCAGTGACGGCTGGGTGTGCGTCATGCCGTACACCGACGGGGACTGGCGCCGCTTTGTCGTGCTCGCCGGGCGGGAGGATCTGCTCGACGATCCGCGGTTCGCCACCGTGGGGCAGCGCAGCGACCGATCGGACGAGGTCCAGGCGGTCATCGCGGGGTTCGTCGCCGCCCGGACCGTCGCGGAGGTCGTGTCGTCGTGCCAGGGCGCCAAGATCGCCTGCGCCCCCGTGCGGACCCTGGACTCCCTTGTGGACGATGACTACCTCCGGGAGCGGCGCACCGTGGAGACGCTGGAGCATCCGACGTCCGGCCATTACCGGAACGTGCGACTGCCACTGGACTTCAGCCGCACCCCACTCGGCGACGACGCTCCCGCACCGCCCCTCGGTGGCTGGCCCCAAGACTGACCGCCCAGGCCGCCGGTCCGGGTATGCGTCACGCGGCAGCGCGGACCGCGTCGCCGAGCAGGCTCAGGCCCTTCTCCAGTTCGTCGTCCGTGATGGTCAGCGGAGGCATGATCTTGACGACCTGGCCCCGCGAGCCGGCGGTTTCCACCAGCAGGCCGTGCTCGAAGGCGGCCGTGGCCACGCGCTGGGCGAGGTCACCGCTGCTGAACGCCAGGCCGCGGGCCATTCCGCGGCCTCGGGGCACCGTCGGCGCACCCGGCACGGTTTGCGCGAGTTCGGCCAACGCGGTCGCGATCTGGCTGCCCTTGGCCTCGGTCGCCTTGCTGAGGCTGTCGTCGGCCCAGTAGCGCCGGAGCGCGGCGGTCGCGGTGACGAACGCCGGATTGTGGCCCCGGAAGGTGCCGTTGTGTTCACCGGGTGACCAGATGTCGATGTCCGGCCGGATCAGGTTCATGGCCATTGGCAGGCCGAAGCCGCTCAACGATTTGGACAGGCACACGATGTCGGGCACGATGCCGGCGAGTTCGAAACTGAAGAACGGGCCGGTCCGGCCGCAGCCCATCTGCACATCGTCCACGATCAGCAGCACGTCGTGCTGCTGGCACAGGTCAGCAAGGCCGCGGAGCCACTCCGGCCGCGCGACGTTGATCCCGCCCTCGCCCTGGACGGTTTCCACGATGATCGCCGCCGGCCGATCCATCCCGCTGCCCGGATCGTCGAGCAGGCGCCTCAGCCAGCTGAAGTCCGTGGCCGCGGACGTGCTGGGGTCGTCGTAGGGCAGCGGAGTGGCGTTGGTCAGCGGGATCCCCGCCGCGTTCCGGTGGAACTGGTTGCCGGTGACCGACAATGAGCCGAGCGTCATCCCATGGAAACCGTTGGTGAAGCTCAATACCTGAGCACGCCCGTTGACCTTGCGGGCGAGCTTGAGCGCGGCTTCCACGGCATTGGTGCCGGTCGGCCCGGGAAACTGCACGTGATAGGACAGTTGCCTCGGTCTCAGCACGAACTCGTCGAATGCCATGAGGAATTCCCGTTTGGCCGTCGTGCGCATGTCGAGCGAGTGGATGACACGAGCGGTGCCGAGGTAGTCCAGCAGAGCTTCCTTCAGCGCGGGGTCGTTGTGCCCGTAGTTGAGCGCACCGGCGCCGGCGAAGAAATCGAGGTAGGCGCGGCCGTCCTCGTCGAAGAGCCAGCTGCCCTCGGCCTGGTCGAACACTGTCGGCCAGGCGCGGCAGTAGGTGCACACATCGGATTCCAGGGTCTCGAAGATGTCAGTTGTGGCGGTATTCATGTGCCATTTCACCTTGTGTCAGTTGATTCTTTGGACCGGTGATTTCCGCGGCCGGATTGCCGCTCCACCGGGACCGCGGCAGCGGTCGCTGTGCTTTCATGAGGAAGGAGTTGGCGGAAAGCCCCGCGCCTTCCCCCAAGACGACTCCATAGTGGACGAAGGCGGCGACTCCGACGGTCGCACCGGCCCGGATGTCCACGTAGTCCGACTTGAAAACCCCATCTTCCA
The DNA here is from genome assembly GCF_021653975.1 of Amycolatopsis sp. GM8. Classification (GTDB taxonomy): domain Bacteria; phylum Actinomycetota; class Actinomycetes; order Mycobacteriales; family Pseudonocardiaceae; genus Amycolatopsis_E. The sequence goes on from NZ_JAJKFK010000008.1 coordinate 264,724, forward strand.
GCGAGTGCCCCTGTAGCGCGCTCGCCATGTTCAGCGTGCAGTGGTCACCGATACTGGTCAGGCTCCGTTCCACGACCCCGCACCCGTCATCGAATACGCGCCGGCCGCAGCGGACGCCGAACAGGCGCCAGGCCAGGGACTTGACCGGTGTGCCGTCGAAGATCCGGAGAAAGACGATGGACGGTACCTTCCAGAAACGCTCGTGGCGCCAGAACGGGATCTGGTAGATCGAGCAGAATTTCGGCGACAGCCGGCGGAAACCGAGCGCGGCGCGCTCGATGAGCGCGAAGTAGCCCACGGTGAAGGCCAGGTCCAGCAGTACGGTACCGACCGTCCCGGCCACCACCCCCGTGGTTTCCGTGCGGCCGAAGGGCAGCAGGGCCACGATCACCAGGCCCGTGAGATAGACCCACCGCACGAGCAGGAACAACCCGGCGGTGGTGGCGTTGTGCCGGTTCTTCGCGCCCAGCCGGCGCGCTCGTTCCGGGCCCGTGGCCAGGTGGTCGAAGCTGTGGTCCCGGCGCACCGAGCGGGGAATCTCGAAACTGGGCGAGCCGAGCAGGCCCACGCCCGTGCGTACCTCGCCGGTGACCGGGACCATCACCTTGGTCCCCAGGAGACAGTCGTCGCCGGTACGGCCGCCCGCCGGGTAGGCGATGTTGTTGCCGACGAAGTTCTTCTTGCCGATGCTGGTCATCCGCACCCGGAACGCGTCGCTGGTGAATTCCGCGTTGAGCAAGGACAGGCCGTCGGAGACCATCGTCGCGGTGCCGACCGCGGACAGCGTCGGCATCTCGTGCCGGATCTCCGTGCCGAAGTTGGAGCCGGTCTGGACCACTGGCGCCAGCCGGTACCCCAGTGCGCGGAGGTAGTGCACGATCGCGGAGCTGTCGCCGAACAGCAGGGTGAGCAACCTGATGTTGGTCACCCGGTTCAGGGTCCGGTGCAAGGAGTAGTGGAGGCCGTACAGGGGGTAGGCGCGATCCGGCCGGACGACCCAGCCGAGCAGCCGCCCCGCGGCGCCCGCGGCGAGACCGCCGACCAGGATCGCGCCGACCACCAGCCCGCCCGCGATCAGCATCGCGTCCCGGTAGAACGCCCATTCGGCCGGCTGCTGGGCTCCGCTCACCCAGTGCACCAGCGGGGTCGCGCGGGCGAACAGCAGCGCGACGACAGCCACCTCCAGCGGCCCCACCACAACGCTCGCGAGCAGCAGGCGTCCGATCGAATACCAGGTTCGCCGCACCCAGCCGCAACGGCGGGACGCGGTTGCGTGGTACTCGCAGCCCCCTTCCGCCGCCCGGGCCGGGCAGCCGTGCCAGCACCGGCCGCCGGGCACCAGTTGGCCCGGGTGCAGTGCCGAGGCGTGCCCCAATTGCGCGCCGTCGCCCAGCGCGGTGTCGACGTCGAGAACGGACTGTTCGCCGACGAAGGCGTTCTCACCCACTTCCACCGTGCCGATCTCGAGCACACCGTCGTCGGCCCGGTACCCGTTGAGGTAGGTGTCCTTGCGGATGACCGCGTCGGCGCCGATGGACACCAGGTCGGTGCACACCGGAATGTGCTGGGTCAGGATCAGGGCCCGCGGGCCGACCCTCGCGCCCAGCGCCCGCAGATACCAGTTGTACAGCGGGCTGCCGACACACAATCGCGCGAACGGGTTGCCGATCACCAGGGTCTTGACGATCCAGAACCGGACGTAGCCCACGCTCCAGATGCGGATGCGGGCGGGACGCCAGCGGCCGATCAGCAGCCACTTCACCGCGATCGGCAGCAGCCCGGACGCCAGCAGGGTCCCCGCGCCGAACGCCGTGAGCCGCGCGTACACCAGCACCGGACTGCCGGCGCTGATGGCCCAGCCGAAGCCGTAGTTCACCAGCAGCGCGGTCAGCGTCAAGTAAGCCAGGAACGCCATCAGTTGCAACGCACCGCACAGTGCGTATCTGGGCCTGCCCTTAGCCGGCGGAAGCGCCGCATGTCTGGCTGCTTCGGCGCTCGTGCTCGAAGCCGGCGTCGCCTGCCGCAATGCCGCGACCATGTCCCGGACGCAGCGGTGCCGGTACAGCTCGCGCATGGACATCGCCGGCAGGTCCGCGCGTTGCCGCACCGCGCTGACGAATCGTGCCAGCAGCAGGGAATCCAAGCCGAGGTCGGTGAAGAAGTCGCTGGTCACCGATACCCGATCGACGTCCAGCAGGTCGGCCAGCGACTCCGCCAACACCGTTTCGGCCGGGCCGCTCGGTGGCACGTGCTCGCCGCGCGTGGCCAGCCGGCGAGTGCTTTCGGGCGCCGGCAGGTGCTTGCGGTCGGCTTTGCCGCTGGGCAACATCGGTACCTCGGCCACCTGCTGGAGGTACGCGGGCACCATGTAGTCCGGCAGGCGTTGCCGGAGGCGGAGGTCGATCAGGTCGGCGTAGTCGACATCCCGATCGGCTTCCGGCCGCAGGCTGAAGTAAGCGACCAGCTCGACCAGCTCCGGTTGGGGGCGGTAACTGCTCACCACGGTTTGCGCGATCCCGGGTACTTCGCGCATCACCGACTCGATCTCGGTCAGCTCGATCCGGTAACCGCGCACCTTGACCTGCGTGTCGATCCGGCCGTGGTGTTCGAAGTCGCCGGCCGAGGTCATCCGCGCCAGATCACCGGTCCGGTAGATCCGGTCCGACGGGTTGGCGGGCATCCCGACGAAGTCGGTGATGAACGTGCGTTCGGTCAGCTCGGGGCGGTTGAGGTAGCCCTCGGCCAGCCCGATCCCCGAGATGCCGAGTTCGCCGAGCTCGCCCGCCGGGAGCACGCGGTCCGATTCGGGATCGAGGACCACCATGGAATAGGTGGGCAGCGGCACCCCGATGGTGACCGGCCGCTGTGGATGGAGCGTGGTCCAGCTCGCGGTGACCGTTGCCTCGGTCGGGCCGTAGACGTTGAGAAACCGGCGGCCCGGCCGGTACCAGCGCTCGACGAGATCCGGGGGACACGTTTCCCCGGACACCAGGAGAAATCGCAGGCCCGCGACGTTCTGGCCGAGGGTCGTCAGCACCGTCGGGACACAGCACAGTGCGCTGACCCGCTGGTCTTCGAGGAACGTGCGCAGGTCGTCCCCGACGAGATTCACGCCGGCCGGTTTGGGCACGAGGGTGGCGCCGACCATCCACGACAGCCAGATCTCCTCCACGGAGAAATCGAAGGCCACCGTCATGCCCTGGTACATCCGGTCCGTCCCGGTGAGCCCGTAGGTGTCGGCGGCGACCCGGACGAAGTTGCAGATCGCGCTGTGCCGCACGGGCACGCCCTTGGGGCGCCCGGTCGAGCCGGACGTGTAGATCACGTAGCAGATGTCGTCCTGCCCGGTGCCGGTGATCGCCGGCCGTGGCGTGGATTCGGCGGCCGGTTCGGAGTCGAGTTCGTCCAGGGACACCGGCACGGTGCATTCGCGCATGGCCTCGATGGCGCTGCCGGCGTCGCCGCTGCACAGCACCAGGCGCATGCCGGAGTCCGAGGCGATGTACGCCAGCCGGTCCGGCGGGAAGGCCAGGTCCAACGGTACGTAGGCCGCGCCCGCCTTGAGCACCCCGAGCACCCCGACGTAGGCGTGTTCCGGCCGGTCGAACAGGAGCCCGATCCGATCGCCCGGGCCGACACCGCGCCGCACGAGCGAATGCGCCAGCCGATTCGCTCGCTCATCCAACCCGGCGTAGGTGATCGTGACGTCCTCGCCGTCCACCGCCAGCGCATGGCCCTGCCCCGCCCGCAACAGCTCGCGGCACCGGTCCTCGAACAGGTTCTCCAAGCGCTCACCCGGGTGCCACCTGATCGTCATTTCGCTGTCCGCGGTTGCCGCCGTCCCGGCCGGCAGCGACCACAATCGAGCACGCGGTACATCGCCGTGTGCTCCGCTGGTTCTCTCCTCAAGATCCGTTGTCATGATTCCCTCGCTGACAAAAGGGGATCCGCATCAACGTCACTACGCGATCTTTTTTGCCCCTGATACCCGAATATTGTGAAAATATCGAACGGCGTCGCTCGTCACGTTCGCAGTTACCCCACGATGGCCATCGCCGACCGACTGTCGCCCCGCCGGCAAAGACAGGACGGGCGCGGAGAATGCGCAGGGCCGCGCCCTCGTCGGACAGACCTACATGCCCGACTCAGCCTAGGTCGATTCGGCTGAGTACGCCTGCCGGTGCACGCGAAGACGCGATGTTTTCCGCCGGCGGCGTCGATACGGCGAAGGAATTTCAGCGCGACGACCAGCCATATCTCTAATCAAGTTCGGCATGCGCACGCTATTCGGTTCAGTGACCGCCATCGGCCGTTTGCGGTATGAATGCGTTCACCGCATCACCCAGATTGTCCGATGTGGACTGATGGGTGCGGAGCCGGGGTGGACACGATCTTGACCGCACCGATGAGTTCTGGGTGGATCCGGCGTCTGTACCCCTGGACACACCGACAGCGGTGGGGCGGAAGCAATCGATCCGGACAGTGATCCGGCGGGGTACGAGGCACGGTGAGCGGTACCAGGGTGTTGGTGGCGGGGGCGAGCATCGCGGGGCCCGCGTTGGCGCACTGGTTGCGTCGGCGGGGGGCCGAGGTGACCGTGGTGGAGCGGGCCCCGGAGCTGCGTCCCGGTGGGCAGGCGGTGGATGCGCGCGGGGTGGCCAGGGAGGTCATCCGGCGGATGGGGCTGGACGCGGCGGTGCGGGCGGCCTGCACCGAGACCATCGGCGCGCACACCGTGGATGTGGACGGCAACGTGCTGGAGACCTACCGCGCGGATGACGACGGCGGTGACGGGTACATCTCGGAGATCGAGATCCTGCGCGGGGACCTGTCCCAGGTGCTCCACGACGAGACCCGCGACGGTGTCGAGTACGTTTTCGGTGACCGGATCGCCGAGCTCACTCAGGACGCGGATGGGGTCGACGTGGTCTTCGCGGGCGGTGGCCGGCGGCGCTTCGACCTGGTGGTCGGGGCGGATGGGCTGCACTCGGCGCTGCGCGCGATGGTCTTCGGGCCACGTGAGCGGTTCGTCCGCCATCTCGGGCACGTGCTGGCTTTCTACAGTGTGCCCAACGAGTTCGGGCTGGACCGCTGGCTGATCGAATATCAGGAGTCCGGGTCCGGGCGCTCCGCCCTCCTGCGGCCGATCCAGGACGCCACCCGGGGGATGGCCATGTTCTCCTTCCGTGCGGCCGACTTCGACGTCGACTACCGCGACGTCGAGGCCCAGAAGCGCCTGCTGCGCGAGCGGATGGCCGGCCTGGGCTGGTTGACTCCGCGCATCCTCGCGCATCTGGACGACACCCCGGACTTCTATCTCGACCAGGTCGCTCAGGTGGTGATGGACCGCTGGTCGAGTGGCCGGGTGGGGCTGCTGGGGGATGCGGCGTTCAGCTCGTCGCCGCTGTCCGGGCAGGGCACCGGGCTGGCCCTGGTCGGTGCCTATCTGCTGGCCGGCGAGCTGGCCGCCGCCGGGTGGGACCCGCAGGCCGGGTTCGCCGCCTACGAGGCGCGGATGCGTTCGTTCGTCGAGGCCAACCAGGAGATCGGCCGGTTGAACGCCCGCAGCCGCGACGTCCCCGGGCCGGACGCCGAGCCGAGCCCCGATTTCGCCGGCGAATGGTTCACCGAACTGGTCGGGTGCGCGCTCAATGGCATCGAACTGCCCGGCTACGCGGACGTGCCGGACTTCGGGGCCCCGGCCGGAACGCCGATACCCTCCTCGGCCAAACCGTAGGCGTCACCTGACGTGCCGAGCCTCCCCGCAGTGGATTCCTTACTGCTGCCCAAGTGTGAGCGGTACGCCGAACAGAACGTGAGCGAGAGTGGCTTCGAGTTGATCGACGTAGTCGGACGCGTCGATCTGCCCTTCGAGCGCCGAATGCAACACGGGCAGGCTCTGCGCGCGTACGAGCACCGGCACGCCGAACTCGTAGGCCGCCGCCGTCCGGGAAGCGATGGTCTCCTCGCTCGCGCCGTCCTCGATCGGGACCTCGACGATGCGCTCGGGGGCGTCCGGGGCGAAGGTGGGCAGCAGCGGATGCCTTGTGCGAAGGGTGAACGTGCGCCACGACCGTGCCGTGTGAAGGTCGAGCGAGTTCTGCCCGCGTTCGACGCGATCGCGCATACGTTTGAACGCCCCGAAGATGAGCGGAGCGGTCGTAGCCGATGGCGCGAGCCGGGCGAACGCCGCGGTCTCCTTCTCGAATGCCGTGTCGACCGGCTCGGAGAGTGCGTCCAGCACGACACCGAGGATTTCCTGCCGCGCCGCAATGGTGATGTCGCCGGTGATGGCATCGAGTTCCGCACGCACGTGGGCCAGCTCGGCGTCGAAGTCCTTGTCGCCGGGGACGCCACCGGGAACCTGATAACCCTCGCGTTCCCAAGGCTGTCCACCACCGGCCGGGCCGACGCGGCGAAGCCATTTCTTGGCCTGCGCTTCGACGTCCTCGCGGGTCGATGCGAGCTCGTCGACCAGTCCGCGGTGGAGTGCCCACCGTGGGGTGTAGGCCGCTCCTTCGCCGACGGTTTCCCGGATCGCGGTCGCCATGCCGACCAGTCGCGCGGATCGCACCGTGCCACCGCCGCCGGGAAGGATGCCCATGGTTCGTTCCGCGAGCTGCCAGCGCACCGCCGGGTCATCGAGTCCCACCCGGTAGTGCGCGGCCAGGGAGATCTCGAAGCCGCCGCCGAGCGCCGAGCCGACCAGCGCGGCCGCGACGGGGCGTCCGATCGTCTCCAGGTCACGCAGTTGCTGGCGGAACTCGGCCGCGAGATCCCATGCGGGCCCGGAATCGTTTGGGGCGTCCGTGGGCAGGTAGTCCGGGCCGGCGAAGAACGAGTTCTTGCTCGAGGTCAGAAGAACGCCGGACACATCGTCGATGTTGTCGCGGAGATACCGCAGTACGGCGTGGACGCCCTGCACGTGTGCGGACGTCACCAGGTTGGAGCGGGCACCTTCGGAATCGAAGGTGACGACGACGAGTCCGCCTTCCGCGCGTTCCCAGCGAACCGAACCGGAACGGTCGACCATGGGTATTCCTTTCTTATGAGTTGGCGGAGATGCCTGCGAGGGTTTCGGCGATGAGTTCCCGGGAACGCTGCCGAAGCTCCGGGTCCGTCACCATGTCGTGCAGCACGATCTCGGCGACGCCGGTTTCCCGGACCAGTGGTTCCAGTTGCTGTGTCAGGGACTTCGGCGTCCCCGAGATCTGCGCTGGAATGACACCGTTCTCGATCGTGCTCGACTGCCGTTTCGCCGAAGCGCTGAGCTCGGTTCGGGCCTGGGCCACCGTGGGGATCGGCCGGTCCTTACCGAGGGAACGCAGGGCCCGCGCGGGCCAGGTCAGCTCGTGCGCTGTCTCCTCGTCATCCGCCGCGACGATGTTCAGTCCGAGAACGATCTGAGGTTCTCCTGTTCCGAACGGTGTCGGCCGGAAGCTCTCGCGGTAGCGCTGGAGCGCGGGCCTCATGATCGCCGGGTTGATGTGCGCGCCGAACGTGTAGCCGATACCGAATTGACCTGCCAGTCCGGCGCTGCCACCGGATGAGCCCATCAGCCACATCCCGGGCACGTTGGTGATTCCCCGCGTCAGGTCGATCGAGGCGAACGGATGCGCCGGGTCGAACGCATGGTGGAAATAGCCGACGATTTCCCGCACCTGCTCGTCGAAGTCGTTCGACGGTGCCGACCGGCGGTCCTGGCGCAGTGCGAGGTCGACCACCGGGCCACTGGTCGAGCGGCCGAGGCCCAGATCGATCCGGCCCGGAGCCATGGCCCCGAGCATCAGGAAGCGCTCGGCGACGCTGAACGGACTGTAGTGATTGAGGAGAACCGCCCCGGACCCGAGCCGGATACGGGACGTCCGCGCGATGGCGGCCGAGATCATGATCGCCGGGTCGTGCGAGGCGTAGCTGAGGGCGCTGGGGTGCTCGCCGAACCAAACCCGGTGGTAGCCGGTGCGCTCCGCGTCCACCGCCGCGGCGAGTGCGCGCTCCAGCGCCATGGTCCGATCGTCTTGCGGCGCGATCGGCGCCAGTTCGAGCAGTGAATACCTCATGCGTGCCTCTCGTGCCATCGACCGGAGGACCTAAACGGCGGGCCCCACCACTTAAGCATATGGCGGGCCCCGCCGTTTTGCAATCCGCGGCTGGCCCGGCGACCGGAACCTCAGGTCGCCGGGCTGATCCCCTCGATGGAGATCCGCAGGAGCCGGTGCACTTTCGACATCCGATCCGAATGGCCGGCCGTGGCCAGCACGAGTCCCAAGATGATCATGAGCAGGTCGCCGGGTGTGATGTCCGACGCGATCTCGCCGGCCTCTTGGGCTCGGTGCAAGAGTGGCGTCACGGCGGTCTGCAGTGAGCTGAAACAGGAGTTGTCGGTCAGCGAACCGTCCGGCTCACCGTAAGAGAGCGCCGCCACGAGTCCTCTGGTCGATACGCAGTAATCGACGAGTTCGCGGAGCCACGCGAGCACGACTTCCCGTGGTGCGTTCGGCGAGTCCTGAAGTGTGCGCGAGTACGCGCACAGATCGTCCACTCGTGCGCTCGACACGGCTTCGAGAAGCGCGTAACGCGTGGGGAAGTGCCTGCGGACGGTCGCCGAGCCCACCCCCGCCACCCGGGCGATCTTCTCCAGCGACGCGTCACCGCCCTGGCTGGCAACCTCGGCCTTCGCAACGGCGAGAATCCGCTCGTAGTTGCGGCGGGCGTCGGCCCGCTGGGACGTGGGCACGGGTAACCTCCGACACCTAAACGGTGAGGTCCACCGTATCAGACGGTGCGCCGGAGGACGGTCGCGTTCTTGCTACCTGCGGCACCTTCACTTTTTCGGAGGTCAGTCGCCGACACCCGGGTATTTCTGTTCGACAGCACAAAAAACGCGGGTGGCGGCCTCCTGCTGCATGGGTGACCGCCACCCGCTTTTCGAGCGGCGGTTTCCTGGGGGACGAAACCGCCGCTGGTCTTGAGGGGACTAGTGGCTGGGGTGAGTGACGGGTGGTTCGGCCGCGTGCTGGGTGCCGGGGACGTCGGTCTTTCGCGCGCCAGTGCTGTGGTTGTTGGCTTCGGAGGGCATCGACGGCGTCGCGGCGCGGGTCTGGCCCGGCGGTTCGTGGCGCTCGGCCAGCAGCGCGGCGCAGTAGCCGTCGACCTTGTCCTTACCGCCGGCCGTGGTGATCAGGAAGGTGAAAGCCGGGCTCTCCAAGGCTTTTCCGTGTTCCGAACCGGCACCCGCCGTGTAGGCCTGGCACAGGCCCGTCAACGACGGCGTGGGGGACGCGCTGTGATCGTCGGCGTTCGCGCTGCCGGTCGGGTGGCCCGCCGCGTTCTCGTCCGATGTGGTCGAGGCCGCGGCAGCGGATGTGGTTGGCGCGGCACTGGAATTCCCACTGACGCTGGAATGTCCGCCCCCGGGTGTGGGCAGGTTGCCGGTCGCGGCCACCGCGGCGACACCTCCGGCGGTCACGACCGTGGCCGCGGCGGCCACCGCGGCGATCTTGGTCGTGAGTATTTTCGCCAGCGCGATCTTGATCATTGCGCGTCTCCGTAGCTGGGGGGCGGGGGAGAGACGAGCGGTCCGAAACGCCATGACCGCGGCGTTTTCGCCCGCCAGCTCACCGCCACGGGCCGGGGCAGCCGCCGCGTTGAGCAGGTCCGCAAGCCCACGGTCACCCGCGACACGTCGACCGCCGAGCAGTTGCTCAGCGGCCCGCCGGGGCAAGCGTCGAAATTGGTACGTGCTCATCTCACCTGCTTCAGCGCCGATGTCCTCAGTTGCGTCACACCACGACCTGAGCTGCGGCTTTCCGCCGGATCCTCGGGGTGTTCGAGATACTCGGCGAGTGTGCGCAGCCCGCGATAGGCAGCGGTGCGCACCGCGCCCGGGCGCTTACCCAGCACCTTGGCCGCCCGTGCGGCGTCCAGTCCCATGACCACCCGCAGCAGTACCGCTTCGGCCTGGTCGCGGGGAAGTTTCGCGATCAGCGCCAGCGCCGCGTCGGTGCCGATCGCCTCCATCGCCGACCCCGCGGTGTCCTTGCCCGCCGGTACCGCCGCCAAGTGTTCGTCATCGCCGGTGGTGACCGGACGTCTTCGTCGCTGCCGCACCAGATCCAGCGCCCGGTGCCGGGCGATCGTGGCAGCCCAGCCACGAAACCCGTCCAGCTCACCGCGGAACCCGCCCAGGTCGCGGGCGATCTGCAGCCACGCCTCGGACGCGACATCCTCGGCGTCCTCACCGACCAGCACCCGCAGATAACGCAGCAGGCCGGGCTGAACATGGCGATACAGCACGCGAAACGCGTCCTCGTCACCGGCCCGTGCCGCACGCAACACCGCCGCTGAATCCGGCATGTCCGGCACCGCGGACAACCTTCGCGCCACGACACCGTCCGACACGACCTGCCCGTCACCGTCACGGTGGACCGACACCAGCACCCTCACTACCTCGAAACCAGGCCGCCTTTGACCGCGACATCATGAGCCACACCAGCACCGTTGCGTAACCCCGGCGTGACCGAAGGTTCCGGCCATGAAAGCCATGGACCCTGTCAATTTCCCACAATGACGACCTCGTCATGTCCACTGTGGACAAAATGGCTGCCGCCCGTGTTCTCGGCTCGGCGGCGTCCGCGTGGTGATCGTCACCCTTGCCAATCTTTCACCACGTTCATTATCTTCACGTTAAGGTAACTGCCGGTGGTGGAAGGAGCACGGGATGACTGCGGACGTCATCGTGGTCGGCGGTGGCCCGGTCGGTTTGCTCACGGCCGGGCTGCTGGACGCGGCCGGGACCGGGGTCGAGGTGTTCGAGCGCAACCGGGAGTTCGACCGGTATTCCAAGGGCATCCACCTGCACCCTCGCAGCCTCGAGGTACTGACCCTCCTCGAAACCGGTGACGGTCGGCGGCTCAGTGATATCCTTGTGGCACAAGGGATGCGGGTCCCGTCCGCGCATTTCGCGGCGCTGGAGGCCAAACTCGCCTACGGAGAACTGGACACCCCGTTCCCGTTCGGGCTGATGGTCCCGCAGTGGAAGACCCGCGAGGTGCTCGCGGAGTACCTGCGTGAGCGCGGCGTTCCCGTGCACTACGGCGTCGAGATCACGGAAATCGGGCAGACCGAGGATGAAGTCACGGTCCGGGCGGGCGCCGGGCTCCACACCGCCCGGTACCTGGTCGGCGCGGACGGAGCGCGCAGCCTTGTCCGCACCGCTGCCGGAATCCCGTTCCCCGGCAGTGATCCCACCATGGTCAGTTTCGTCGCCGACGTGCCCGCGGCCGAACCGGTGGATGGCCTGCGGTACTTCTGGAGCGACGCGGGCTATACGGGTGTGATGCCGTTGGGGGAGAACGGGATCCGGGTCTTCGGAGCCGAGGCGAGCGACACCGGCCTGACGCCCGGGGAGGTGCGGCGCAGGCAGCGGCAGCCCCTTTGCGGTCGAGGATCTGCGGGGCGCGCTCACCCGGATCTGCGGACGTGATTTCGGTGTGCACAGTCCCGCGTGGCTGTCGCGGACCAGCAACAGCAGCCGGCACGCCGAGCGGTACCGGGAGGGCCGGATCTTCCTCGCCGGCGATGCCGCGCACATCCACCTTCCGGCCGGCGGACAGGGACTCAACGTCGGTCTGCAGGACGCGACCAACCTGGCCTGGAAACTGGCCGCCGAGGTGGCCGGCTGGGCGCCCGCGCCGGTGGTCGCCGGAGAGTTCGGTTATGACACCGAGCGCCGGCCGGTTGCGGAGCAACTGGTCGCCAACACTCTCGCGCAGGACGCGCTGTTCAACACCTTCGGCCCGGCGGGTGCCGCACTACGCGGGATGTTCAGCGACTTCATCGCCCGCGGCGGCGAGGTGGCGGCGGAGCTGTCGGGCTGGGTGTCGGGTGTGGGGGTTGGCTATGAGAGTCCGGATGGCATGCACCCGCTGGTGGGTTCGCGAGCGCCGGAACTCGAGCTCACCACGGGGTCATTGCTGCGCACACTGCGACAGGACAAGTTCCTGCTCGTGGAGTTCACCGGCGGCGACGCGCCCACGTCCGCGTCGGCAAGCTTGGCGGGCCCGCGAGTCCAGGTGGCGGCGGCACGCCCGGTCGAGAAGCGGCATCCCAGCCGTGGCGCCGCGTGGCACGGAGTTCGCGCCGCGTTGATCCGCCCGGACGGTCACGTCGCCTACGCGACCGAGACCGGCTCGGCTTTCGACGACGCCGTGCGGGCGTGGACCCAGCCCGCGGCCGAGCTCGTCCGGGGGTCGTGATGCCGGTCGCTCTGTTCGCACTGGCCATCGGCGCGTTCGGCATCGGCGCGACCGAGTTCGCGATGATGGGCGTGCTGCCGGCGGTCGCCGATTCCTTGCACATCACCATTTCCCAGGCCGGATACCTGATCACCGGTTACGCGATCGGCGTGGTGATCGGCGCACCGCTGATCACCGCGGTCTCCGGCCGGTTCACCCGCAAACGGCTGCTGCTCGCCATGATGGTGGTGTTCACGGCCGGCAACCTCGCGGCGGCCTTCGCCCCGGACTACGGCATGCTGATGCTCGCGCGGATCCTCACCGCCTTGCCGCACGGCGCGTTCTTCGGGATCGCTTCGGTGGTCGCGGCCAGGCTCGTCGACGAGCGGCGGAGCGCGCAGGCGATCTCGATCGTGTTCACCGGGTTGACCGTCGCGAACATCGCCGGTGTCCCGGCGGTCACGGCGCTGGGCAACGCCGTGTCGTGGCGGCTGACCTTCGTGGTGATCGCGGCGGTCGGGATTCTCGCGGTGCTGGGGATAGCGGCGCTGGTCCCGGCCGACCACGGGCACACCCCGATCGGGCTTCGCGCGGAACTGCGCGCGTTCGCCCGCCCCCAGGTCCGGCTGGCGCTCGCGGTCGGCACGCTGGGGTTCGCCGGGGTGTTCGCCACTTAGAGCTACATCACCCCGACACTGTCCACTTTGGCGGGGATCGGCACCGCCGGCCTGACCGTGGCGCTGGCCTTGTTCGGGCTGGGCATGGCCGTGGGCAATCTCCTCGGTGGACGGTGGGCCGATCGCGCGCTGCTGCCGGCGATCTACGGGGCGCTGGGCTTCCTCGCCGTGACGCTCGCCGTTTTCGCTTTGGTGGTGCGCGACGAAGCCGGCGCGCTGATCGCGCTGTGCGCGATCGGAATCGCCTCGGGACTGGTCATCCCACCCGTGCAGTTACGCACCATGCGCGCCGCCCGGGAGGCGCCCGCGATGGTCGCCGCGTCCGTGCAGTCCGGTCTCAACCTCGCCAACGCCGGCGGCGCCGCACTCGGCGGTGCGCTGATCGGCGCCGGGTTCGGTTACACCGCGCCAAGTCTGGCCGGAGCCGTCCTCGCCGCGGCCGGGCTCGGCCTCGCTGTCCTGTCCGGCCGCCTGGAGCGGCGGCGGGTCGATGCGTGAACGTCAAGATGCTCGATGTTCTCTCGGTTAGGATCGGGCCATGGCGCGCAGCAGTGGACGACAGGACTATGTGGACAGACTGACCGAAGTCGTCGCCGACCGGCACGACCCCGAAGTGATGCAGGCCAAGGCCCTCGCGTACCGGGTGCGCCGGCTGGCCCACCGGCTGGAAACCGAGATCAAGCGCGAACTCGCGCCGCACGGCATCGAGCTGTGGGAGCTGGAAATGCTGGCATGTCTGAAAAGGACGGAGCCGGAACACCGGCTTTCGGCCGGCCAGTTGATGACCGAACTGCAACTCAGCTCCGGCGCGGTCACCAACCGGGTCACCCGGCTGGAACGCAACGGTTGGGTCACCCGCGATTTCGACCCCGGCGACCGCCGCTCCGTCCTGGTCACCCTGACCCCGGCGGGGGAGAAGCGCGCCCTGGAGGTGTTCGCGTTCAAGACCGACGCCGAATACGCACTACTGTCGGCACTCGGCCCGGCCGCGCAACGCCGCCTCAACGACGAGCTCCGCAAGGTCCTGCTGTCCGCCGAAGACACCGGAGCCCCAGCCGCCGCACGCGGTGACGCCTGAGATCACGTCCCTCTTCGGTGTTAACCAAGGACGCGATACTGCGCCGACCTGCGGAAACGCAACTTCCGCAGGTCGGCGCGGGTTCGTTCAGAGTCGTTGAGTGCAGTTCAGAACTGTTCGGCGCACATGTTTGCGACGCGAACGACTGGCACGTGAAGCCGGCCGGGCCGGCTGCGTTGACGGCCGTGATCACGACGACCCCGGACGCGAAATGGCCCGGTACTTCACGCATGCGCTCGGCGGAGACCGCCGCTTCGTCGTTCACTGCGTCTTCCATACCGAGGACGGTAGGTGCCGCCGGGATCGATATCCGTTGACTGCCAACGACTATCCGCTGCCCGTGTCGCGACGGCGAATGGGCAACTTTTCCGGTGAAACCGGGCTAGTACCCCGGACCGGCCACTTCTACTGTCGAATTCGTGAATTGGTCCACCCGAATCCGCCGGACTTTGGAGGAGTGGCGATGCCACGACTGATGTTCCTGGTGTCGAGTGCGCGAGTGCTCCCGCTCGACGACGGCACCACGTACGAGACCGGGACCTTCGCCGAGGAGGCACTGACGCCCTATGAGCGCTTCGTCGAGGCCGGGCTGGACTTCGACGTCGTCACGCCGGACGGCAACCCGCCGAACATCGATCCCTACGGGCTGGAACCGATTTTCCACTACCCGGACGAGGACGAGGATTTCCTGGGCACGATCACCCGCACCTTCGCCCACGACATCGACGACATCCGGCTCACCCTGCGCCACATCACCGAGCTCGGCCTGATCGGCGCGCGCCGGATCTTCCAGGCACTGCGCGGCAAAGGGCTCTCCCCGGTCGAGGCTCGCGAGCTGATCAGCAAGGCGGCCAAGGATTCGTGGGAGCGGGACCGGCAGTTCGCCGACACGCTGACCGGGCCGGCCTGCCCGCTGACGAGGGCCGAGATCGGGCAGCGCATCGGCGAGGTGATCGCGGAAAGCGAAGCGGAGTCCGCCCGTGTTGCCCGGACACTCGCCGAAATCCCGGGATTCCGGCATCCGCTGAACCTCGGCGAGATGTCCGACGAGCAGATGGCCTCGTACGACGCGGTTTTCGCACCGGGCGGGCACGGCCCGATGGTCGATCTGGCCGACAACCCCGATGTGCGGCGGCTGCTCGCGATCCTGCACGAGGCGTCGGCGCCCATCGCCTCGCTCTGCCACGGCCCGGCGATGCTGTTGTCGGCAGGGGCCAAAGTGGACGGTACCTGGCTCTTCGACGGGTACCGTGTCACGGCGATCACGAACGAGGAGGAGTACCAGACCGAGCCTTCGGCGCGCCCCGTCGCGGACGGCGCCGAACGCCCCACCGGTCAGGTGCAGTGGCAGATCGAGTCGGCGTTGCGCAACGCGGGCGCGGTCTTCGACGACGCGCGCGCACCGTGGACCTCGCACGTCGTGGTGGACCGCAACCTCATCACGGGCCAGAACCCGAACTCGTCCGAGGCCGTGGCCGACGCCGTCCTGAAGTCGCTGAATCTGCTCTGAAACCCGGCACAGGAAGGAAAGCCACCCGTGACAGCATCCGAGACCGGTCCGGCCGGCGAAGCATTCTGGTCGCATATCAACGACCGCGACGTCGACTCGGCGTTCGCACTCGTCGGCGAGGACGCCAAGGTCACCATCACGCCCGCCGGGATCCTCGGGTCCAAACCGGACGCCAGGAAATTCTTCGAGCAGACCATCGCCGCCTTCCCGGACATCCGCTTCACCGTGGTGAAGTCGTTCACCACCGACGACGGGGTCACCGTCACCGAGGTCTCGATGGAGGGTACCCAGAGCGCCGAATACCTCGGCGTGATCAACCAGGAGAAGCACTGCGACGTCGACCAGGTCTGGCTGCTCGAAGGGCAGGCCGGGCGCATCGGCGCCATCACTGGCTACTGGTGCCAGAACCAGCTCTATCGCCGCCTCGCCGTGAAGCGGCTCGACCAGGTCGCGATCGTCTGATGGAGGACACGATGACCTTGACCAGCAACGAAATCGGCTCCCGCCATGCGGTCACCGCGGCGGCCGCGTTCTTCGACGCCTACCGCGACCGGGACGTCGAGACGATGGTCGGGCTGTGCTCCGACACCGCCGTGTTCGAGTACATCCCGTTCGAGATGTGGGGGCGGCAGCGGGTCATGCGCGGCGCCGGGAAGGTCGCGACGATCGGCAAGGCGCTGTGGTCGGGCTTCATCGCGGCGTTCCCCGACCTGACCAACACGGTCCAGCGGATCACGGCCGACGACGCGGGCAACATCGCCGCCCAGGTCGTGCTGGCGGGCACCCAGGCCGCGCCGTGGGGCACGATCGCCAATCAGGGGCAGCGCTTCTCCGAACCACACCTGTTCGTCATGCACACCGACGACGCCGGCCTGCTCGATTCCATCACCGCGTACTGGGACTGTGCCGGTGTTTCGCGCCAGCTCGGCCACCTCGAAGTCGACTAGGGAAAGGACACCACAGTGACGCTGCTGAAGCGCGAAGAATGGCAGGGCATCGTCCGCGACGTCGACTGGACGTTCGGCTACGTCGACGACGACGCCGTGTACCCCGACTGGCAGTCGGGCACCGGGAAGATCCCGCGCGAGGCCTGGTCGAAATGGGAAGAGAGCTACAAGGTCTCCTACCCCGACTACGTCGCCACCCAGCGCGAGAAGGAGAGCTCCGCCTACGCCGTGAAGGCCGCGCTGCAGCGGTCGAGGACCTTCGAAACCCTTGACGAGGGCTGGAAATCCGCGACGAAGATGCACTTCGGCGGGGTGTCACTGGTGGAGTACGCCGGCCTGCTGGGCGAGCTGAAGATGGCGCGCTTCGGGCTGAGCCCGGCCTGGCGCAACATGGCCGTGTTCGGCGCGCTCGACGAGATGCGGCACGCGCAGATCACCCTGTTCTTCGGGCACGAGTTCGTCGCGAAGGACCCGCAGTACGACTGGTCGCAGAAAGCCTTCCACACCAACGACTGGGCCTCGATCTCACTGCGCACCCTGTTCGACGGCATGGTCATCGGGCCCGACGTCGTCGACCTGGCGATCCAGCTGCCGATGACCTTCGAGACCGGCTTCACCAATCTGCAGTTCGTCGCGCTCTCCTCGGACGCGCTGGAGGCGGGCGACATCAACTTCGCCAACATGATCAGCTCGATCCAGACCGACGAAGCCCGGCACGCCCAGCAGGGCGGGCCGACCCTGGAACTGCTCGTCGAGCACGACCCGGTCCGTGCACAGTGGACGATCGACAAGTACTTCTGGTTCTCCGCCCGCGCCTTCGCCGCGCTGACCGGGCCGGTCATGGACTACTACACCCCGGTCGAGCACCGGCGGCAGTCCTACCGGGAGTTCATGGAGGAGTGGATCATCGACCAGTTCGTCCGGACGCTGCAGGACTACGGGCTGCGCAGGCCGTGGTACTGGGACGAGTTCATGCAGGGGCTCGACACCTGGCACCACTCGCTGCACCTGGGTTTCTGGAACTACCGGCCGACGATCTGGTGGAAGCCCGCCGGGGGCGTGGACGCCGAGTCGCGCGAGTGGCTGCGCGAGAAGTACCCCGACTGGGACAAGTTCTACCTCGACAAGTGGACCGTCATCGCGGAGAACATCAACGCGGGCAACATCGAGGCCACCTTGCCCGAGACGCTGCCGTGGTTGTGCAGCATGTGCCACCTGCCCAACATCAACCCGGTCTACGGCCGTGACGGCAAGTGGAAGACCCGCAACTACCCGCTCAAGCACAACGGGACGACCTACTACTTCTGCACCAAGGGCTGCCGGCAGATCTGGTGGGAGGACCGTGACGCGGTCAACCACGCCACCGTGGTCGACCGGTTCCTGGCGGGTGAGATCCAGCCGATGGACCTGCCCGGCGTGCTCGGCTGGATGGGCCTGACCCCGGAGGTCATGGGCGACGACGCGCACGGCTACGCGTGGGCCAAGTCGTTCGCCGACCCCCGGGCGACCGGCTCCGGGCTGCTGGTGGGGGCGCGCTGAGATGACCGACACGACAGAAACGGCCGAGGCCCGGCAACTGGTGCCCCTCAACGCCATCTTCGCGGACGACTACACCGAACTGCTGCTGCCGATCATGTCCGGCAACACCATCGCGGAGCTCGCGGAGACCGTCGCCTCGCACAGCGAAGGACGGCGGGTTCGCAAGCAGGACAAGCCGAAGGTCGTCTATCACAACGACCGGATCGTGCCCATGCACCTGACCGTCGCCGAAGCGGGCATCGCCCCGCTCGACCACGTGCGGGTCGAATACCAGGACTGAGCTGGAGACCTTGCCATGGACAACCCTGTCGGACCGATCCTGCGGATGTGCGACGAAGTGGACCTGATCGCCGCGGCCATCGAGGATGACAACCCGGGCCGCGAGATCGCGGTCATCGACCGCGGCTCGTACGTCCGCATCCACGCCTCCGGGCACCTGCGGGTGACCGCCGGGTCCCTCAAACGCCATCTCGGGGAGACCTTCGAAATCCGCTCGCTGGAGGCGATCATGTCGTCGTTCTCCGGCCGCATCCACACCACGAGCGACTCCGTCGAATGGTCGCTGGGCGCCCGTCCCGCGGCACAGGAACCGGTCGGCTGAAGGAGAACGACATGACCGACACGCATGCGAACGACGCGGCGCCGTCCGCCCCGCGGAAGCCCCGGTTGCGGACCTGGAGCGCCTTCGGCGACATCAGGAAACGGCCCAGCGAATACGAAATCGTCACGCACGGCACCAACTGGACGCTGCGCGAGGGCCGCAAGTCGCCGCTGGAGGGCAACCCGTCCTCGCCCGGCAACCTGTGGATCAGCACCTACCGGGACCGGTCGCCGCTGCAAGCCGAGGACTGGCACGGGTTCCGCGATCCCGACTCCCACACCTACCGCAGCTACGTGATGCTGCAGGACGAGCAGGAGACCCGGGTCAACGGCCTGCTCGAGCAGTACGCCGCCGCCGGTGCGGACGCCGCGCTGTCGCCGCGGTGGCGGCGCACCTTGTCGCAGGCCTACACCCCGGTGAGGTATCTGCTGCACGGTTCCCAGCAGGTCGAGGCCTACCTGGGCTACATCGCGCCGTCGTCGTACATCACCAATGCGGCGGCCCTTTCGGCCGCGGACCTCCTGCGCCGGGTCACCCAGATTTCCTACCGCACGCGGGAACTGCAGCTCACCGATCCCGATCAGGGGTTCGCGACCGGAGAGCGGCGCGTGTGGGAGGAGTCGGCGGCCTGGCAGCCCGCCCGCAAGGCGATCGAACTGGCGCTGATCGCGTACGACTGGGGCGAGGCGTTCACGGCGCTCAATCTCGTGCTGTTGCCGACCCTGGACGACGTGCTGCTGCGCCAGTTCGGCGAGCTGGCCCGTGACAACGGCGACGAGCTGACCTGGTTGCTGACCGCGTACCTGCGTAAGGACGCCGAACGCCGGGCCCGCTGGTCCGGGGCGCTGGCCCGGTACGCGCTGGCGCAGCGGCCGGAGAACGCCGAGGTCCTGGGAAAGTGGGTGCGCAAGTGGTCCCCGCGTGCCGACGCCGCGGCCGACGGTCTGAGCACGCTGCTGGAGACCCTGCCCGAGCACGGACGCGAGGCGGCGAGTGTGGCCGCGGAGGCCAGGGAGGCGCGGGTCTCCTTCCTCGGCGACCTCGGTCTCGGCACCGCTGTGTCGGCCGGGTGAAAGCGGTGGCTCCCGTGAACGATGCCCCCGCCACCACGGCCTGGCGGCCCGCGCTCGCCGAGGCCGAACTGTGGGAAGGCGACATGACGCCCGTCGTCGTCGGCGGCACCAGCGTCCTTCTGCTGAACGTCGACGGCGAAGTCCGCGCGTACCTCAACCGTTGTCCCCACCAGGAATGGGCACTGGACGAGGGGGAGTTCGAGGACGGCACGCTCACCTGCTCCCGGCACCTGTGGGAGTTCGACGCACGCTCGGGCGGCGGGATCAACCCCGCCGACTGTGCGCTCGTCTCGTACCGGGCCAAGGTCGAGGGCGGCACGATCTGGGTCGCGGTGACGTGATGACGATGTCCAGATGTGTGATCGTCGGTGGCGGTCCGGCGGCGGCCTCGGCCGCCGGGGCGCTGCGGGCCGCCGGCTTCGACGGCTCTGTGACGATCGTCAGCGCGGAGGACGTGCCGCCGTACGAGCGGCCGCCCCTGTCGAAGGATTTCCTGACGGGGGCGACCGGCGCGGGCGAACTCCAGCTGCATCCACGGGACTGGTACACCGACCTCGGGGTGGACCTGCGGCTGGGCACCAGGGTGGCCGCGGTCGACACCGCGGCGCACGCGCTGGTGCTGACCGGTGGCGAGCGGATCGGCTACGACAGCGCGCTGATCGCCACCGGGGGCACCGCACGGCGTCTTCCCGGCGTGGACCACGACCGGGTCCGCTATCTGCGGGACCTGGCCGACGCCGGCGCGCTGGCGAAGCGGCTGGCCACCGGTGAGCCGGTGATCGTGCTGGGCGGCGGGTTCATCGGCTGCGAGGTCGCCGCTTCGGCGCGCAAGCTGGGCGTCGACGTCACGATGCTGGAGATGGCCGATCACCCCCTGCAGCGCGTGGTCGGCGACGAGGTGGGCCGGATCGTTGCGGGCATCCATCGCGACCACGGTGTGAAGCTGCGCATGGGAGAGACCGTGCAGTCGGTCCACGCCGGCGATGACGGTGTCCTCGTGACCACCGACCGCGGCCGGCTCGAAGGCGCGACGCTGGTCGTCGCCATCGGCCTCGTGCCGTCCACCGGTCTCGTGGCCCGCGGGGAGGTCGCCCTCGACGACGTCAACGGCGGGATCGTGGTCGACGGGTACTGCCGCACATCCGCTCCCGAGGTGTACGCCGCCGGCGACGTCGCCTCACACGAGCATCCCCGCTACGGCAGGCGAATCCGGGTCGAGCACCACGACAACGCCATCAGGCAGGCCGCGGTCGCCGCCCGCAACATGCTTGGCGCACAAGAACTCTACGAAGATCCGCACTGGTTCTGGTCCGACCAGTACGAGCACAGCCTGCAGGCGATCGGACGCGGCGACGACTGCGACCGGACCGTCGTGCGCGGTTCGCCCGCCGACCGCCGCTTCTCGGTCTTCTCGCTGTCCGGGGGACGGGTGCGCGGTGTGTTCGCCCTCGACCGCGGCGCCGACATCCTCGCCGGCAAGAGGCTGATTCGGTCGGCGGCGCTCGTGACGCCGGAGCAGCTGGCCGACGAGTCGGTGAACCTCAAGCGCCTCGCCGTCGACAGGAGTCACCGATGATCACCACGCCGACCGTCTCCGCCGGCACCCGGACGGCGCGGATCAGCCAGGCGGAGGCCACGCGCGCACTCGCCAGGGTGCGGGACATAACCGCGGCGGACGCCCTGTTCGCACTGCAGTTCTCGGCGGGCACCACCTGCCCGCCGGTGGCGCGGGTGCTCCGGTACGCCCTCGCCGAAGCCGGGCGCGTGCTCGGACTGGGCGGCGAGTCGCTGACGATCACAGCGTCCGAGGTCGGGGCGGGCGATCCCGTCACCCGGGTCCGCAGGCTCGCGCACGGGAACGCCGACTGGATCACCACGGCCACGACGGCCATCCGCGTCGAGCTGAGTGCTGTCCCGCCCGATGTGAGGAAGGACTGAAGCCATGACCGTCACCACCACCGTCGAGGAGCGCGTCCGCGAGGCACTTCGTGACGTGCTCGACCCCGACCTCGGCGTGAACGTCGTCGACCTCGGATTCCTTTATGGGATCGAGGTGGACGAGCAGGGGAGCGCGACGTTGCGGATGACCCTCACCTCGCCCGCCTGCCCGCTGACCGGGATCATGGAGGACCAGATCCACACGGCGCTCGTGGCAGGCGGCATCGTCGCCGCGGTGCGCGTCGAGTGGGTCTTCTCGCCGGCCTGGACCCCGGCCCGGATCAGCGACGACGGCCGCGACCAGCTGCGCGCCATCGGGTTCTCGATGTGAGCCGCCGATGATCGCCGTCGTCGGCCGCTACCTCGCGCGGCCGGGAACCGAAGAGGAAGTCGCCCAGCGGCTGCGGGAGTACGCGCCCATCGTGCGTGCGGAACCCGGGTGCGCCGGCTTCACGGTCTACCGCAACCGGGACGAGCCCGGTGAGTTCGTGCTCCACGAGATCTACCAGGCACAGGAGGAACTCGACGCGCACCTGTCGTCGCCCCACTACGAGGCCGTCGCCCGCGCCCGCATCCATCCCCTGCTCGCGGACCGCCAGGTCGCGTTCTACGAGCCGCTGGAGTACTGACATGGTGACTCCGGCAGCCGCGTCGACGCAGCTCGATCCCGTGCGACATGCTCGTCAGCATGTCGAAGACAGCCAGCTCCGGCGGGGAGCGGTAGCCGTGCCGTCCAGCCGGACCCCAGCGGGGCACCCGAGGTCGCCGGTCGCCTACCGGTCGCTCGCGGACGAGCTGCGGGAGGCCATCCTCGCCGACCGGTTCGCGGGCGGCGTCAAGCTCCCGACCGAAGAGGAGCTGAGCCGGGAACGCGGGCTGAGCAGGCAGACGGTCCGCCGCGCGTACCAGGATCTCGTGAGCGAGGGCCTGGTCTACCGGGTCCCCGGCCGGGGCACGTTCGCCAGTGCGCGCGCGGGCCGGTATCTACGGCAGTTCGGCTCGATCGAGGAACTCATGGGTTTCGCCATCGACACCGAGTTCGAGCTTCTCGTGCCCCTGCACGAGGCCGTCGACGCGGCCGCCGCGCGCCGCCTCGGCCTCGACACGGACCAGGTCACGACCGCCGCGTTCCGGCGCATCCACGAAGGCACGGCGTTCTGCTCGACGCGTGTCTTCCTCCCGGCCGACCTCGGGGAGCTGATGTCCGGCACGCCCGAACTGACCGAGCCCGGAGTCATCCGCCGGGCCACCGTCGTCGGGCTGCTCGACCGCGTCGCCGAACAGCCCGTCACCGAGGCGGAACAGGTCATCACCGTGGCGCCGCTGCCCGCCGAGATCGCGGGCCATTTCGGCGTTCCCCCGGCGACGCCCATGCTCCGCATCGACCGCACCTACTTCGACGCCACCGGACGTGCCGTCGAACTCGCCGTCAACCACTACCTGCCCGAGCACTACAGCTACCGCGTGCGTCTGTACCGGACCCCGGTCGCCGGATCACCCGAACGGAGAGAAACGACGTGACGCAGGAAAGCGCACCCGCCCATCTGACCGACTCGCGGGTGCTCGGCACACTCTTCGCGTCGGCGTCGATGAAGGAGATCTTCAGCGACCGCGCGATGATCCAGTCGTGGCTGGACGCCGAGGTCGCCCTCGCCGAGGCCCAGGCGGAATGCGGCCTGGTACCCGCCGGCGCGGCCCGTGTCATCGCCGCCAATGCGCGCGCCGAAGACGTCGATCTCGACGCCGTCGCCGTGGAGATCGAGAGCACCGCACACCCGCTGGTTCCGGTCGTCCGGATGCTCGCGCGGCGATGTGGGGA
This sequence comes from Amycolatopsis sp. GM8, assembly GCF_021653975.1. Classification (GTDB taxonomy): domain Bacteria; phylum Actinomycetota; class Actinomycetes; order Mycobacteriales; family Pseudonocardiaceae; genus Amycolatopsis_E. The sequence goes on from NZ_JAJKFK010000008.1 coordinate 288,142, forward strand.
GGCCGGGGCGTGGGTCCACTACGGCGCGACCACACAGGACATCACCGACACCGGCCTGGTGCTGCAGGCCCGCAGCGGGCTGGCACTGGCCGAGCGCGAGCTCCGCGGCCTTGCCGACGTGCTCGCCGGTCTCGCCGAACGGCACCGCGACCTGCCGATGGTCGGGCGCACCCACGCCCAGCACGCACTGCCCATCACACTGGGCTTCAAGTTCGCCGTGCTGCTCGCCGAGACCGAACGGCATCTCGAACGGATCCGGGAACTGCGCCCCCGGGTCCTCGTCGGGCAGCTCGGCGGGGCGGTCGGCTCACTGGCCTCGTTCGGTCCACGCGGCCCCGAGCTGGTGCGCCTGATGATGAACCGGCTCGGGCTCGGCGCGCCCGACATCGCCTGGCACACCGCGCGCGACACGCTGACCGAGCTGACCTGCGTGCTCGCGATGATCTCGGCCACCTGCGGGAAGATCGCCAACGAGATCCGCGTCCTGCAGCGCACCGAGGTCGCCGAGCTGGCCGAACCGTTCACGGACGGCAAAGTGGGCAGCAGCACGATGCCCCACAAGCGCAACCCGATGTTCGCCGAGTTCGTCGTCTCCAACGCGATCCTGTCCCGGCAGGCGCCCGCCGACATGCTGGCGGCGATGCTGCAGGAGCACGAACGCGACATGACCATGTGGGGCGTGGAGTGGTCGGCCCTCCCGCAGACGTTCGTCCTCACCTCGGGCCTGCTGGAGCGGGTGACGAGCCTGCTGGCCGGGCTCACCGTGCATCCCGGGGCGATCCGGCGGAACCTGCACCTGCTCGGTGACCTCATGCTGTCCGAGGCCGCGATGATGCACCTGGCGGGCAGCCTCGGCAAGACCGAGGCACACGAAGTCGTCTACCGGGCGTCGATGACCGCCTGGGAATCCGGGCGGACGCTGCGCGACACGTTGCTCGACGACCCCGCCGTGCGGTCACTGACCGACACCGAGCAGCTCGGCGCGCTGCTCGTGCCGGAGTCCTATCTGGGCTCCTGCCCGGCGCTGGTCGACCAGGTGCTCGCCCGGTCCAAGGCCCGCCAGGCCCAGGAGGCGGCGGGCTGACGCGGCGGATCAGCCGCGCACGGCGATCGGCCGCGTGGCCTCGTCGACGCGCATCGCCACGACCTGGCGCTGGGCCTCGGCATAGCCGCGCGGCGTCGTCCCGAAATAGCGTTTGAACTCGTTGATGAAGTGCGAAAGGCTCGTGTAACCGACTTCGCGGGCCACTTCGCTGACGTTCAGGTCCTCCTCGATGAGCAGGGCGCTCGCCCGGTCGAGCCGCATGCGTTTCACGAACTGGTACGGCCCCATCCCGGTCGCGTCCGCGAACACGGTGGTCAGCGCCGACGGGCTCATCCGCGCGTGGTGGGCGAGGTCCGCGACCGTGAGCGGCTGGGCCAGGTGCTCCCGGGCATAGCGGATGACGTCGGAGACCGGATTGCTCTCGCGGTCGGTCGCGGCGGCATGGAGCAGTCGCGACACCTGCTCGGCCTGCATGAGCCGGTAGGTGATCTCGCGCAGGTACAGCGGCGCGAGCACCCGCTGGTCCGCGCCCGCCGCGAGTGAGCGCAGGAAGCGCAGCACCGCGCCGACGAGGTTCTGGTTGACGCCGGACAGATGGGCCGGCGGCGGCGCGATGTGGATGGGCGGGCGGGTGAAGGTCGTGGTGTGCCGGTCCGCCATGTCCGACGAGACCGACCGCACGACGGCCGGGTCTATCTGGAGGACGAACGAGAGATAGGGACGCTCGATGCTCGCCTCGAGGATCTCGGCCTCGAACCGCATGCCCCGGGTGAAGAGCAGGTAGTTGAAGGGGTCGCAGAAATACTCCTCGCCCTCGACCACGAACCGCTTGCGGCCCTGGATCACACAGCACAGCGCGAGGGACTGGACCTCCGCCCACTGAGCCTGTTGCGGCTGCACGAACCGGTACGCCGTCAGCCCCGGCCATCCTGACTCGTTGGGCCCCACATCCGGGGTCTTCGCCAGCATCTCGGCGATCAGGTCGCCCGCGGCGAGACGCTCCTCGGGAGCAAGTTCAAGCGAAGACACCGCCACTCCTCATTGAGTCAGCACATTTGTCCGGCCAAATGTCAGTGTCGTGGGCCACCAGGGCGCTGTCAACGCGCGGAAGTGGTGCGCGATTGCGGGATCGGCGCGGTTTTATGCCCAAACCACCGGACTACTGGCGGGGGTGGTCGGCCTGCTGTTCAGCCGGGCTGGTGGCTGTCCAGCTGGCGAGGAGGTCGAGTGCTCGCCGTGAGGGTGAGTCGGGTTCGGTGGTGTAGATGTACAGCGTCGTGTCGGGGTCGCCGGGTGGGGTGAGGGTTTCGTAGTCGACGGTGAGGTCGCCGATGAGTGGGTGGCGTAGTCGTTTGGAGCCGTGGGTGCGTTGGTGTACGCGGTGTTGTTCCCACCACTGGTCGAACTCACGGCTGTGTTCGCGTAGTTCGGTGACGAGGGCGGCCGTGGCGACGTCGTCCGGGTCGCGGCCGACCTCGAAGCGGAGGCTTTCGACCGCGGCGCGGGCTTGGTCGGGCCAGTCCACGAACAGGGTGCGGGCCGCTTCGTCGAGGAACATCCAGCGGGCGTAGTTGCGCTGCGCAGGTGGGAGGCGGTCGAAGTCGGTGAACAGGGCTCTGGCCATCCGGTTGGCGGCGAGGATGTCGGTGCGGCGCCCGAGCACGAGTGCGGGCTCGCCGTCGAGGGCGTCGAGGAGCTGGTAGAGCCCGGGGCGCACGCGCTGCACATCGCGGCGGGCAGGCCCGGCCGAGGTCAGCCCGATGAGGTCTTCGAGGTGGGCGCGTCCTGCGGCGTCGAGTCCGAGTGCCCGGCCGATCGCGGCGACGACGGCGGCTGAGGGGGTGATGCGGCGGCCTTGTTCGAGGCGGGCGTAGTAGTCGGTGGACACTCCGGCCAGTCGTGCGACTTCTTCGCGGCGCAGGCCGGGGACGCGGCGTACGCGTCCGTCGGGTGGCAGGCCTGCTCGTGTGGGGTCGATCTGGCCGCGGGCCCGCCGCAGGAAATCGGCGAGTTCGCGATTGGTATTCGGCACGCCATCGATTATCCCCGCCCTTTTCCGGTCCTGGGTGGACCTGTGCGTCCTAGGTCGCGCAGGGCGCGAGATGAGCCCCCACAAGGGTTTCGGGTCGGCCACGCTGAGACCATGACTTTCCCGATCGATCGACCTGCGACTTGGTTCGTGACCGGTACCTCTCGCGGCCTTGGGCTGGAACTGGTCGCACAGCTGCTCCGCCGCGGTGATCAGGTCGCCGCGACGACCCGGTCGACGGAGCGTCTGCTGTCGGCCCTCGGTGACGGTGTCGACACGTCCCGGCTGCTGCCGCTGACCGTGGACCTGCGCGATGAGGACGAGGTGCGTCAGGCAGTGCGCGAGACCACCGAGCGGTTCGGGGGTCTCGATGTGGTGGTCAACAACGCCGGTTACGGGTTCCTGGGCGCGGTGGAGGAGACCAGCGCGGGTGACGTCCGGGACATGCTTGACGTCCAGGTCGTGGGGGTGTGGAACGTGGTGCGTGCCACCCTGCCGGTCCTGCGCGAACAGAAGAGCGGCCATGTCGTGAACGTGTCCTCGGTCCTCGGGCTGACCGCCGTGCCCGGTTGGGGGCTTTACTGTGCGGGCAAGTTCGCGGTGGAGGGGCTGAGCGAGGCGCTGGCGGGTGAGGTCGCCGACCTCGGTGTGAAGGTCACCATCGTCGAGCCCGGCTACTTCCGCACCGACTTCCTCAGTACCGACTCTCTCGCCCTGCCGGCCGCCGCCACCGACGCTTACCCGGCGTTGCGTGAGATGACCGAGAACCACCTGAAACTGCAGGGCAGCCAGCTCGGTGACCCGGTCAAAGGCGCCGACGCCATCATCCGCCACGTCGTCACCGGCGAAGGCCCACTGCGCCTGCTCCTCGGCTCGGACGCTCACGCCTACGCCACTGCCAAGGTCGACGCACTACGCGCCAACCTCGACGCCACCACACAGACCGCCGCCGCCACCGACCACGCCGGCGCCTGAAATTCCCCGGCACACCACAGGAAGGAACCGCACGTGAGCAAGATCCTGATCGTCATGTCCGCCGCCAGTGTCTGGGAGCGCAACGACGGCTCCGAGTACCCGACCGGGTACTGGGCCGAGGAACTCGCCGCGCCGCACGAGAAGTTCGTGCGGGCCGGGTACACAGTGGACTTCGCCTCGCCTGGCGGTGTACTGCAGCCGCTCGACACGCACAGCGCCGACCCCGAGGTCGCCGGACCGGACTGCGCTCGATACGTGGCACACGCCGAGCAGGCCCTGCGGGAGTTCGGGCCGCTGCTCAAGCTCGACGAGATCGACGTCGACGACTACGTCGCGGTGGTCCTGCCCGGTGGCCACGGCCCCGTGGTCGACCTCTACCAGGACCGCGCCCTCGGCCGCCTGCTGGCCGAAGCCGACGCGGCGGGGAAGCTCATCGGAGCCGTCTGCCACGGCCCGGCCGCGCTTCTGTCCGCTGTGGACCAGGCAGGCAACTGGCTGTTCACCGGCCGCGAATTGACGGCCTTCACCGACGAGGAGGAGCAGCTGTTCGGCACCGCGGAGGGCGCTCCGTGGCTGCTGGCCAGCCGGCTGCGCGAGCAGGGCGCCAAGCACTTCGGGGGACCGGCGTACCAGCCGCACAACGTGCGGGACGGGAACCTGTTCACCGGCCAGAACCCGGCCTCGAGCGCGCCGATGGCCGAGGCCATGGTCACCGCGCTCGCTTCCGGGCAGGCATGAATCCCGTGGTCGCATCCCTGGCCGAAACCGATGTCGTCAGCCGCGTGGAAAAGGGGCTGCTCGTCGACGGGCGATGGTGCGCGGCAACCGGCGACGGACGATTCGCGGTGGAGAACCCGGCCACCGGCCAGGCACTGTGCGAGGTGTCCGACGGGACTCCCGACGACGCGCTGGCCGCGCTCGACGCCGCCGCTGCCGCACAGGCGGATTGGGCGGCGGTGCCGCCACGTCGCCGGGGCGAAATCCTGCGCCGTGCCTACGATCTGCTGATCGAGCGCAAGGACGAGTTCGCGCTGCTGATCACCCTGGAAATGGGCAAGTCGCTGACCGAGTCCCGGGCCGAGGTCGACTACGGCGCGAACTACCTGCGCTGGTTCGGCGAGGAGGCCGTCCGGATCGACGGGAGCTGGAAGGTCAGCGAGGACGGCACCGCCCGGGTGCTGGTCACGCGGCAACCGGTCGGGCCCTGCCTGCTGATCACGCCGTGGAACGCGCCACTGGCCATGCCCGCTCGCAAGATCGGGCCTGCCGTGGCGGCGGGCTGCACCATGATCGTCAAACCCGCGCCGCAGACACCGCTGACGACGGCCGCGCTGGCCGCGGTCCTCACCGAGGCCGGGCTCCCCGACGGCGTGCTCAATGTCGTCCCCACCACGCAGGCCGCGGCGATCACCGAGCGCCTGCTCGAGGACGGCAGGCTGCGCAAGCTGTCGTTCACCGGGTCCACCCCCGTCGGGCGGCTCCTGCTGTCCCAGGCGGCCGGCACCGTGCTGCGGACCTCGATGGAACTGGGCGGGAACGCCCCGTTCATCGTCTGCCGCGACGCCGACATCGACGCCGCGGTCGAGGGTGCGATGACGGCGAAGCTCCGCAATGTCGGCGAGGCGTGCATCGCCGCCAACCGGTTCCACGTCCATGCCGCTGTCGCCGAGGAGTTCAGCGAAAAGCTCGTCGCCCGGATGCGCACGATCACCGTCGGGCCCGGCACGGACCCGGCCACCGATCTCGGGCCACTGATCGACGAGCGCCAGCGGCGACGGGTGGCAGGCCTGGTCGACGAAACGGTCGGTGCGGGAGCACAGGTTCGTGCCGGCGGACTCCTCCCTGCCGGGGCGGGGTATTTCTACCCGCCGACCGTGCTCACCGGCGTCCCCGCCGGAACCCGCATCACCCGGGAGGAGATCTTCGGCCCGGTCGCGGCCATCCGGACCTTCACCACCGAAGCCGAGGCACTGCACGACGCCAACGACACCGAGTTCGGCCTCGTCGGCTACCTCTACACGCGGGATCTGAGCCAGGCGCTCCGGATGAGCGAGCAACTCGAAACAGGCATGGTGGGCCTCAACCGCGGCTACGTGTCGGACCCCAGTGCGCCGTTCGGCGGCATGAAACAGTCCGGCATCGGCCGCGAAGGCGGCAACACCGGAATCGACGAATATCTGGAACAGAAATACATCGCCATCCACACGGGTTCCGCGCAGCGGCAATAGAGGCGCGACGGGGAGCGGCCCCCGGTCGCCGGAGCAGGCGGCTGCGGCGGCGATGGTGCCCGGCGCCAAGGCTCGGAGGCCGGCGTTGACCGGCCCGGCCTGCTGGCGCTGCCCCGCGCAGGCGCCGGATTGATCTAGTCCGGTGTCGGGTGATGCCGCAGGCGGGACATGGTTGTCGGTTTCGCTTCGGAGGCGGTGGGTTGTTTCGTCGTGTGCTGGCTGTACCAGCGGCTGTAGGTGGCCACGAGCGGTACCGAGGACAGGCCGTGGAGGAAGACGCTGAGGAGGATGGTCAGCATCACGGTGGTGAACAGCGTCTGCCCGTTGGGGATGCCTTCGTCGACGGCGATCAGTGCGAAGACGATCGAGGCCAGGCCGCGTGGACCGAACCATCCGATGAAGGCGATGGTGGGAAGTTGTGTCCGGGTCCCGAGGAGGGCGATCGCGACGGGGATCATGCGGAGCAGGGTCAGGCTGAGTACCGCGTAGAGGAAGATCTGCCAGGTTACGTGGGGTAGCAGCATGCCGACGGCGAGTGCTCCGAAACCGACCCAGGTCGCGCCGGCGAGGAGTCCTCCGACGTCTTCGTTGAGTCTGGTTACCGTCAGGTCGTGGCGCCGGGAGAAATAGCCGAAGGTCATTCCCGCGGTGAACGCCGCGATGAAGCCGCTGCCGTCGAGTTGCAGGGCGGTCAGGTAGGCGAGCAGTGCGGCGAGCATGGGCAGGATTTGCCGCCATTGTCCGCCCAGCCATTCGCGACGGTCCGCCGCGCGGAACAACAGGCCGGTCAGTGTGCCGGAGGCGATGCCGGCGGCGAGGCCCCAGCCGATTTGTTCGGCCATGGTGCGTACGACGGCCGCGGTGACGCCGGTCGACAGCTGGGCCAGCGAGATGTCGACGGCGACCAGGAAGAAGGGCACGGCGAGGCCGTCGTTGAGTCCGCTTTCGACGTCGAGTGCCTGGCGGACCCGTGAGGGCACCGCTTCGTCGGTGACGACACGCTGCCCGAGTGCGGCGTCGGTCGGGCAGACCATTGTGGCGAGCACGAAGGCGCCGGCGAGCGTGATGCCGGGAAGGATGAGCAGGCCGGCACCGAGGCCGGCGAGGATGGTCAGCGGCAGTCCGATGAGCAGGAGCCGGCTGGGCCAGCCCAGATGCCGGCGCAGGCCCGCGAGGTCGATGCGGGTCGCGTCGCTGAACAGCAGGAACACCAGGGTGAGTTCGCAGAACCGCTGGGCGGCGATGCTTTCGAGGTGGATGTTCACGAGGTCGAGCGCGGCCGTCCCGGCGGCGAGCCCGGCCGCGGTGAAGACCATGGCCGACGTGATGCCTCGCGCGCCGAGCGGTTTGGAGACCACGCCGTACAGGACGAGGATCACTGCGATGGTGATGAGCGCGACGATCATGTGGCGTCCTCCGGCGAACTCGTGCGAGGGATCTCACATGGTCATTGTTTCCCGCTCATCCGGCCGTGTCGCGCCGTGCGGTCGTCGGATCTGGCAGGCAACGCGGGAGTATGTGCGGACGGCAGTACGCGGGCAGTGAATGTGCGTTGATCTTGGTGGTCCAGAACGCCATTATCGATCGGTTTACATGGGTAGTACTGCTGGTCCAGGCGGGCACCGTCGCAGGCATCATCGGTCGGCGGGCCGGCTCTCGCGTCGCACGCGTGGCCGGCCCACCTGGCGGGTTCAAGCGGGAAGCGGCAGCCCAGCGGCGTGGAACATCCGGTCCCGGGAGGCCGCGGCTTCCTCGAAGACGGTGTCACCTCCGTTCAGCACGCCGTTCTCCTTGAGCACGTCGCCGGCCACCACGACCAGGTCGACGTTCCCGGCGTGACCGCCCGCGACGATCGTGGCCGCCACGTCGGTGGCGGGCAGGAGGTTGTGGTGGTCGAGACGGATCATGATCAGGTCGGCCTCCTTGCCCGGGGTCAGGCTGCCGGTGCGGTCGTCGATCCCCGCGGCTCGCGCGCCCTCGATGGTTGCGAAGGAGATCAGGTCGGCGGCGTCGAAGGTCGGCAGGTCGGGGACGCGGTCCATGGACCCGGCGGCACCGGCGAGGATCAGTTGCTGGTAGGCGAGCGTTGTCCGCATGACGCCGAACATGTCACCGCTCACGATGGTCTCGGTGTCGACGCTGAGGCTCGGCCGGACACCGGCGGCGAGCAGCCGGTTGGTCGCGGGCTGACCCAGTCCCGGCATGAAGACCTCCAGGGCGCCGGCCACGGAAGCGGTGGCTCCGTGTGCGGCCAGCATCTTCAGTTCCTCGTCGGTCGACGTGCAGCAGTGGATGAACGTCATGTCCGAGGCCAGGAGCCCGGTCTTGTCCAGTTGCCGGATGGCCTGCTGTTCAGCGCCCCAATCACCGAGCCCGACGTGCATGCTGATCCGCAGGCCCAGCTCCCGGGCAAGGCGGATGTCCTGCTCGGACACCTCAGGGGTGGACAGCTCCGGTCCCCGCAGCATCGCGTTCAGCGTGACGCGCGCCGAGTCGTCGGCCAACACCTCGTTCCGGATGCGACGGATGTCATCGGGGTGCGTACGTGCGCTACCGAACTGCCATTGTTCGGCCTCTGTCGACGGCCAGCCATGGTCGAAGACGGCTCGGATGCCCGATTCCCAGTGAGCCGCGATCGCCGCGTCCGAGTGCTCCGGGCTGTTACTGATGTGGGACTCGTCGCGAACCGTCGTCACGCCGGAGTCCAGCGACATCAGGTCCGCCGCCAAGTTCCCGATGTGCACGTCCTGCGGGTCGAAGTACTGGCCGAGGCCGATCTGAACCCGGCTGCGGTACTCCTGGTACGTCCAGGCGGGACCCAGGTTGCGCAGCGCTCCCTGCCAGTTGTGCCGGTGGGTGTCGATGAAGCCGGGCAGTACGGCGTTCCCCGTGCCGTCGACGATCCGGGCCCGGTCGTCGGTCAGGTCCTGGCCGACCGCCACGATCCTGCCGCCGGCGATGAGGACGTCACCCACGAAGTTGCCGAGCTCGATGTCCTGGGTCATCAAGTACGCGCCCCTGACCAGGATGCGCTCTTTTTTCTGCTGATGGTTGCGGGACATCTGTGGTTCCTTTCACGCCGTGAGCGGCACTGTGTTGCTTTGTTCGGTGAGGTGGGAAGGGAACGGCTGGGCAGGATCACCCTCGCCCGCTGGTGCCACGCGGGCGCCGGGCGGCGATCCAGACGGCGGCGAACGTGAGCAACGCGCCGACGATGGTGAGGGTCGAGGGGGACCGGCCGCCGGTGGGAAACAGGAAGTCCAGCGCGATCGAACTGGCCAGCTGCCCCGCGATCGAGGCCATGCTCAGCAGCAGGACACCGATTCGGCGTACCAGGAGCGCCGAGGCGCCGATGAAGACCACGCCGCACAGGCCGCCGAGGTAGACCCACCAGCTGGTGGGCAGCAAGTGTCCCGGCGTTCCGCGGACGAGGGTCTTCACTCCCCAGGCGGCGATGAGGAAGACCGCTCCGACGCAGAAGTTGAGCCAGGTCGCGGCCAGCGGCGAGCCCGATGCCGCGGTCGACGCCCCGTTCAGGGACTGCTGCACGCCGAGCAGGAAACCCGCGGCGATGGCGGCGAGGGCCGGCAAGATGATGGTGGCCGGCGCGGGGGTGCCGGCGAAGCGGGGCAGGGCGGACACGACAGCGGCCACCAGGATGACGGCCGCTCCCGCGAGCCGAGCCGCACCCGGACGTTGCCTCCGGACGCCCCCGATGCCCCGTGCGTCGACGATCAGCCCACCGAGGGTCTGGCCCGCGATGGCGGCCACGGTGAACACGGCGATGCCGGTGACCAGCGCGGCGGTCGACTGTGCCAGCGCGAACGTGCCGCCGAGCACGCCGGCCAGCAGATACCGGCGGGGGAGCCGGCCGTCGCGGGCGGCACTGCCGAGCGTGCGCAGCGCGCGGCGCAGCTTGGGCGAGAAGACCGCGATGATGGTCACCAGCAGCAGACCGCCGGAGAAGCTGATCGCCGCCGCGGCGATGCCATCGTCGAGGCGATGGCTGAGCTCCCCGTTCACCCTGGCTTGTACGGGCACCACAATGCCGGCGGCGATGGCCGCCACCACGGCCAGGAAAGCGCCACGTGAGGTGGAAGGACGGGACTGCCCGGACGGTTGCGGATCGGGTTCGGCATGACGCCGGCCTGACCTCGGCGGTCCGGTGGGAGTGCTCATGGTGGTTCCTCCAAAAGAGGAGGTGGCTGGGGCAGAGAGCCTGTCCCAGCCACCGGGGGTGTGTCGGGAACGCCTCTTTGCTCAGAACTTCGTGCTTGCGATGTCGTCGAGGATCGACGGCCGCCGCGGAGACCAGCCGAGCACGCGCCGCGCGGTTTCACCGGACGCCTGCTGGTCGAGCAGGAGTGCCTCGCCGAGCAGGCCGAGCCGGTCGAGCGTCTGGGCGACGGGCTCGGGCTCGACCCTCCCGGACAGGCCGATGGAACGGCTCACCGCCTCGCTGATCTCCCGCACGGTCGGGTTCACACCGCTGGCACCGAGGAAGTACGAGCCGGCCGGGGCCTTCTCCAGCGCGAGCACGTACAGCTCGGCCAGGTCGTCCACGTGCACGGTGGTCCAGTGCTGGTCGCCAGGGCCGACCATGGTGAGGGCGGGGGCGCCGCCTCCGGTCCGCGGACCGGCTGCGACGACGTTCACCAGGCCGCCGCCGTGGCCGTAGACCAGAGCCGGCGCGACCACCGACGTACGGACACCCGTCGTCTCGCGCACGACCTTCGCGATCGGCACCCGCCAGGCTGTCAGGTCAGGGGAGTTCGTGGCGGTCGACTCGGTGATCGCCGAGCTGCTGCCGTGCACCCAGACGCCGGTGGTGTGCACGAACGGCCGGTCCGTGTTCCGCAGCGCGCGGAGGAAGCTGGTGACCGCGGTCTCGTCGACGGTCGCGCTCGTCTCGTCGCCGGGCGACGCGACGTGGATCACGCCGTCGGTCGCGGCCGCGAGCTCCTGCAGGGCCGCACCGTCCGACAGGTCGGCGATCGCCGGCTTGGCACCCTTGGCCAGGACCACGTCGGCCTTCTCCGCGGAGCGGACCACGGCGGTGACCTGATGCCCCGTGGAGACGAGCCGGTCGAGCACCGAGCCTCCGACGTAGCCGGTGCCACCTGTGAGCAGTACGTGCATAGGTCTTCCTCTTCCGTGAGCTGGGTCGGTGAACCGGGCCCGTCTGCCGGAGGGAGATCCCGGCGCTGGCCCGCACGACCAAACATTCACCCGGCGCAGCTATCGTGTCCAACGAATGTTTCCGAATGTGCAATCGAAGCTTTCGATCACTAGGGGATGCGGTGGACCAGCGGAGACTGGAGTACTTCGTCACTGTCGCCGAGGAGCTGAACTTCACGCGGGCGGCCCAGCGGCTGCACGTCACACAGTCGACGCTCTCGGCAGGTATCAAGGCGCTGGAGAACGATCTGAGAGTGGAGCTGCTCGTTCGTTCCACCCGGTCGGTGAGGCTTACCGAAGCCGGTTCGGTATTCCTGGCCGAGGCGCGCACCGCCATTGAGGCGCTCGATCGGGCCCGTGCCGCGGTGGAGCCGTTGTCCACGGGACTGCGCGGCCGTCTCACCGTGGGCATCCTCAATGGACTGACCGCGATCGACATTCCCGCGCTGGCGGGCGACTTCCATCGGTGTCACCCCGAGGTGCGGCTACGCACGGAGACGTCCCAACGGGGGACCGCCGGCCTGATCGAGAGGATCAAGGAGAGCCACGTGGACGTGGCCTTTGTGGGAACCGAAATCCGGGATGAGCACCTGAGGATACGGCCCATCAAGAAGTTCGAGATCGCGTTGCTGGTTCCGGCCGATCACCCGCTGGCCGACCGGACGGCCGTGGGGCTGCGGGACATCGCGGAGGAGGTCTTCGTCGACATGCCGGCGGGTTTCGGGCACCGGCAGGTCGCGGACGAAGCCTTCGCGAGCGCGGAACTTTCCCGCCGTGTCCTGATCGAGGTCTCCGACATCACCACAATCGCGGACTACGTTGCTCATGGCCTCGGTGTCGCTCTCCTGCCCCCGGAGTTCGCCGAACCGGTCGGCGACACGGTGAAGGTCGTAGCGCTGCGCGACGTCCAGCTCTCCTGGACGCTCAGCGTGGTCGCGTCGGCGAGCCGGCCGCCCACACGGGCGCTGCACGCCTTCCTCGACCTGATCCCGCACCACATCCGACGCGACCGGGTGTTCTGACTCCGCCCTCAGCCGTGCTGAATCCACGTGGTCTTCAGAGCCACATAGTTGTCAATGGCGTGGCGGGAAAGGTCCGGCCGAAACCGGACTGCCGGAAGCCGCCGAACGGCGTGGTGAGCCCGCGAGATCTGAGGTCCAGACGGACGCGGCCAGTACGCACTGCGTCGCGTTGGCCATGGAGACGGCCTCCTCCTCGGTGCGGAAGCGCGAAAGAACCGCAACCGGACCGAAGATCTAGGAAGTGGTCCGCGAGCACGTCCGCGACCACCGTGGGTGTGAGGAACGCGCGCGAGTCACCGATGGTCAGCCTGTCGCCCCTGGCAAGCACAGTGCCGTCTTCCGCGCTGCGCTGGATCGCGTGTTCGACGGTGTCCGCGTGGGCTTCCGAGGCGAGCGCGCCCGTCCCGCTTGCCAAGTCGGCGGGATCGCCCGGCTGGTAGGCCTTCGTGGCGTCGATGAACGTAGCCGCGAAGTCGTCGTAGAGCTTGTCCTGGACCAGGATGTCGAGAATTTGACAGGCCTCTTGCAGTCCTGGAAGACGGAACGGAGTGATGTTCTCGGCAAGGCAGCATCACCAACAACACGACCGCCCTGCGTGAGGTCTGCCGCGGCAGCAAAACGAGCACTGAACATCTTCATTTGCAGCTTCGCCATTGGCCGTCCGGCACTAGACAGGACTTCGTCGTCATAGCACCCGCCTGGGTCCGTACCGGCATCGGCGGCCCCGACGCGCGCCTGTCCGTCGACGAAAGTATTCCAAACCTGGCGGACGTCCTCCTCGAGAAGAGGATGCGACCCGGTCTGGAATACCTCGACTACCTCGGGAAAATCGTGCCGTGGGGGCCTAGTGTTGTCGTTCCGGGTATAGTGATCGCTACATTCGCAAGATTGGGGACGGCAGAGTGACGAGCACCTTGGACGTCGGAGACGCACTGGTCTGTACCCATGCCGGTCCGGGCGGCCCGGTTGCCGGCTGCGCGGATTCCTGCTCGTGGGTCGCGATTCGATGATCGAGTCGAGCGTCCTGTGTGGACAGTCTGGTGAGTGGCTGTCCGCGTGGGAGCCGGGACGGTGTCCGGAGTGGAGTCGTTCGGGCTGATCCGGCGGGATGCCCGGGGTGGAAGGGCTCCGGTCCGGGTGCTGACTGAGCGGCACGGGGTGCGTCTTCAGGCGCTGGGGTCCGCGGTGCTGTGGGCGGATCTGGCTCAGGCGCGCAAGCGCCCGTACCGGGCGTACGGTGTCGACGTATGTCGCTGCCAGTCGCCCGCAGATCGAGTTGGAGGCCCGCAACCGCGCCGGCGTGGTGATGGGTTCGTGCGGCAGGCCTATTCGCTGGGGCACGACGCCGCGTTCACCGAACTGGCCGGTCACCGGCCGGTCGGCTGAGTGCGCCAGGTTCCGCGGAGAAGCGTTGCCACGGATCGGGTTTGGTCGTCCAGGGACGGCGTCGTGCCGGCGAATGTCCAGGGGGAGCCGAGTTTCAGCAATGATTCGTGTTTGCTGTGGTAGTAGTCGGCGTGGACGCTGATCGCGAGTCCGCCGGCGCCGTGGGCGGCGGCGACGAGATGCGGATGAAACCGCGTGGAGATCCAGGTCTGGTCGGTGGCGATGGGCAGGCCGTCCGCCCAGACCCCGCTGAACGGGTAGAAGCGCGCACCGGGTATCTCGTGCTCGAACAGTGCGAAGATCACGCGGTCGAGTCCGGGAATGCCTTCGACGATCCCGATTTCCTCGCCGCGCGCTCCCCAGGAACGCAGACAGGAGAGTGCGAGCGCCGCGAGTTCCTGGTTGCCGCACTCGCTGGCGTCGGATTGCAGGCACACCACGTACTTCGGCGCTGGCCGCGGGTCGATTGGTACCTCGTCGATGCCGAGGAAGACGTCGTCGCAGGTCATGGTGACCTGGGTGGGACTGCCGTCGCCGAACAGGAGGTCCGCGGATTTCTCGTCGCGGACGTCGACGACGCCGAACCGGCTCGCCAATGCGCGCAGGATCGGTGCGGCGCCCGGCGCGGCCGGCCACAGCCCGGCGAGGTATCCACCGCCGAGCACGTGGACGACGTCGAGGTGCGCGAGCAACTCGATCCCGGCCGCCAAGCGTGGCTCGGGGGAGTTGGGCCTCAGGGCCGGCCTGGCCTGGACGCCGATTCAACGCGAGAGAAGCTCGATGGCGTCATCGAGGGGCATGAAGGTGCGCTTCAGCGGGAGAAGTGACCAATCGATGGTTCCGCTCGGAAAGAGGTCTCTGACCGGGTAGCGGGTGACCGCTTCGATTGGGGCCGCATATATGACGGACCGTATACCGGCCCAGACGGCGGCGGAGGCGCACATGACGCAGGGCTCGCACGACGTGTAGAGAACCCCTCCGGTGAGGTCGGTGGTTCCGAGATTCCGGCATGCCGCCCTGATTGCGCAGACCTCCCCGTGCGCCGTCGGGTCGAGCGTGCTGTCGATGGCAACGGCCTCGAGGCTCACGACGTTCCCATCGAGCACGACGGCAGCGCCGAACGCGCCATCGCCGCGGTCGAATGCGGCTTTCGCGACGGCGACGGTCTGCTCGAGCAGGTCGAGATCGCTGGTGAAGGGAGTCAAGCGGGCACCTCCGCCACGGAGGTGCGGAAAACGAGCCGAACCCGTTGCCGCATCTGAGCTTCCTTATCTGCCGGCGTGCGTGAAAGGTTGGGAACAAGAAGATTATGATCTTTCGCTGAACCTACCTTCCTGGCAGTGTCCGCTTCGTGTCAGCGCGATTACTGCCATGTTTCAGTACAAGCGGGTCTGACCCAACGTGACCTGAATCTGTTTCACCTCACCTCCTTGGGTTAGAGCGAACGATCGGTCTCGTTTACCTGGGTGTCAGTCACAAGTTCGCTGTCACCCTTATGCAAAACGTTTTGTTCTCTTACGGTCTTCCCACACAACACCTGAGAAAGGAAGACCAGTGGCTCGAGTGCTCCTCATCGGTGAATCGTGGTTCATTCACTCGGTGCACCAGAAGGGCTTTGACTCCTTCACGACCTCGGAATACGAAGAGGGTGGGCAGGAGTTTCTCGCAGCTTTGCGGCGGTCGGGCCACGACGTCAGCCACATGCCGGCGCACCGCATCGAGTCGGACTTTCCGAGGTCTGTCGAGGCTCTCAACGGAATTGCTGATGTCGTCGTCATCTCGGACGTCGGGGCGAACAGCTTCCTGTTGTCGCGCGCGACATTCGTTCGGTCCATTCCCGAGCCGGACCGGATCTCGATCCTTTCGGAATTCGTGGACGGTGGTGGTGGCCTGCTGATGGTCGGCGGGTACATGACCTTCGCCGGTATCGACGGCCGTGCTCGCTGGGGCGAGACCTCGCTGGCCAGTGCTCTCCCGGTCACTGTGCGCACTCGCGACGATCGTGTCGAGGTCCCGGCCGGGCTCGTACCGACGGTCGCTGCCGCGCACCCGATCGTCTCGGCTCTGGACGAGAAATGGCCGCCGCTTCTGGGACTCAATGAGGTGGAGGCTCGTGAGTCCGCTGAGACTTTGGCCGTGGCGGGCGAGTATCCCCTTCTCGTGGTCGGCACCTCCGGCCAAGGACGAACCGCCGCGTTCACATCCGATCTCGCGCCGCATTGGGCGACGCCGGACTTCCTCGAGTGGGCTGGCTACGAGCCGCTTTTCGATCGCACGATCCGATGGCTCTCCGGCGAGCTGACGAGCTGACGGAGTGGCAACGCCAGAACCGCAACACCGCACGATGCCAACCAGCAAAGGAAAGTCATGAAGATCAAACGAGTTAGCCTCATCGCGGCGGCAGCCGTCCTTGCCCTTGGCATGAGCGCCTGCGGCGGCGGTACGAGCAGTGGCACCAGCGCTCCGAACAAGACGATCGCGAACGTCGTCCCCGGCGCTCTCGGGGATCAGAGCTTCTTCGACAGCGCGCAGAGCGGTATCAAGGCGCTGGAGTCCAGTGGCTACAAGACAACCACCCTGCAAGCGGACACGAACAACCTCGCGCAGTGGAAGGCGAACCTGGATTCGGTGTCGACCGGCCAGTGGGGACTCGTCGTGATCGGCAGCTCGGTCGCGGTTGACCCCCTCACCACGGAGGCGCGGAAGTTCCCCAACCAGCACTACATCTTCTACGACGGCGAGGTCAACGCTCCGAACGTCGCCTCCATTACGTACAAGCAGAATGAGGGCGCCTACCTCGCGGGCGTTCTCGCCGCCCTTGCCACGAGCGACAAGACGGACTTCCCGTTGTCGTCCGGAAGCAAGACGATCGGTCTGGTCGGAGCCATGGACATCCCCGTGATCGAGGACTTCGTGGTCGGTTTCAAGGCCGGCGCGAACGCGGTCGATCCGAGTGTCAAGGTTCTCACCAGTTTTGTCGGATCCTGGACCGACTCCGCCAAGGCCTACGACCAGGCCAAGGGGATGTACGGCCAGAACGCCGACGTCGTCTACAACGTCGCCAGCGGCGCCGGGGTCGGAGTGCTCCAGGCGGCCAAGGACGCGAACAAGTACGCGATCGGGGTCGACAGCAACCAGAACGCGCTGCAGCCGGGCCACGTGCTCGCGTCGGTGCTGAAGCAGGTCGGCCAGTCGATCGAGCAGGCAGCTCAGGCAAACGAAAAGGGCACGCTCGCCTTCGGGAAGACCACCGAGTTCGGGCTCGCCAATGACGGCGTCGGCCTCACGTTCGACAACAACGGAAAAATCGTTCCGGACTCGGTGATCGCCAAGATCGACGACTACAAGCAGCAGGTCGTCAGCGGCAAAATCCAGGTCCCGACCGCTCTGGGTTGATCGGTGCACGGTGGTGCGGGCCCGCGCCACCGTCCCGGCCAGTTCTAAGGAAGAAGTAATGGATCGCCCCATCCTCGAGCTCCGGAATATCACGAAGATGTTCGGATCCAAAGTCGCCAACGACGACATCTCCCTGACAATCAAGCAGGGGACCGTCCACGCGATCGTCGGTGAGAACGGCGCCGGCAAGTCCACGTTGATGAATATGATCTCCGGAAACCTTCAGCCCGACTCCGGCGAAATCCTGCTCGATGGTGCCCCTGTGGTTGTCGCCGACCCGAAGAAGGCCGACTCCCTGGGAATCGGCATGGTCCACCAGCATTTCAAACTGGTGCCATCCCTGACCGTCGCGTCCAACATCTTCCTTGGCAACGAGACGATTACCCGGTTCGGCGCGCTCAATCGCCGCGAGATGGAGAAGCGCGTCGAAGCGCTCTCCACCGATCTGGGTCTCCACGTCGATCCGCGTGACAAGGTCCAGGACCTGTCGGTGGGCGAACGGCAAAGAGTCGAGATCGTCAAAGCGCTTTCGCACGATACGCGCCTGCTGATTCTGGATGAGCCGACAGCGGTGCTCACGCCATCGGAAACCGACGAACTCTTCGTCGTGGTCCGGAGACTGGCCACGCAGGGCTGTTCAGTCGTCTTCATCTCGCACAAGCTCGGCGAGGTCCTGGCGATCGCCGACGAGATCACCGTCGTCCGCGACGGCAAGGTCGTCGACAGCCGTCCGGCGGAGGGGCTGACCCAGACCGGCATCGCCGCCATGATGGTCGGGCGCGATGTGCTCCTCCGGATCAAGCACACGCCCTCCCATCCCGCGGAGGAAGTGCTCCGGGTGGAGGGACTCTCCGCTGTCGATCAGCGCGGAGCAATCGCCGTCAACGATTTGAGCCTCTCGGTGCGTCGCGGTGAAATCGTCGGCATCGCGGGCGTCGAAGGAAATGGTCAGTCCGAGCTTGCGGCCGCGATCGCGGGCATGTATCTGCCGCCGCGCGGCACGGTGACTCTTGCCGGAGAGGTCGTGACCAGAGCGTCTGTCGCTGATCGGCGTGAACGCGGACTCGCCTACATTCCGGAGGACCGGTATGAAGTAGGCGCCGCGCCCTCACTCAGCATCGCGGAGAATATCGCCGCAGGCCATCTGGTCCCGCCGATCGCCAAACGGGGCTGGCTCTCCCTCGCGGCCATCCGTCGTTACGCCCAAGATCTCATCGCGAAGTTCGACGTACGCGGCGCCACATCCGAGACGGTCATCTCCTCGCTGTCCGGCGGAAACATGCAGAAGGTCATCATCGCGCGCGAGTTCGAAACCGACCCGAACCTGCTGATGGTGTCCCAGCCCACCCGAGGTGTCGATGTGGGCGCGATGGAGTTCGTCCACAACTCGCTCGTGGACATCCGCGATCAAGGCGCGGGCGTCCTCCTCTTCTCCGCGGACCTGAACGAAGTGATGAGCCTTTCCGACCGGCTCCTCGTGATCTATCGGGGCAAGATCGTCGCCGAGTTCACGCAGGCGAACATGACCGAGATCGCGGTCGGACTCGCGATGTCCGGTGTGACGCCGACCGTAGAGGCCCTTGCCGAAGCAGAGGCTGAGCACGAGCGTGTCGCCGCCGCACTCGAGGCCAGCGGCACGCGCTCGGCCGGCGACTCCGGCGACATCCATCGCGTCGAGGAGCTGAACACCACATCGGTGCGGATTCCGCGGCGCAATGCGGAGATCGCGGAGCCGGACGGGCGAGGATGGCGGGCGACCTTTGCGGACTTCGCATCCAAGACATTCGGTAGCGCGGTGCAGCCTGTGGTCGCGGTTCTCGTCGCACTCGTGATCGGCGCGGTGATCATCCTGGTGATCGGCGCGAACCCGGTCACCGCCTACGTGGAACTGTTCGCCTCCGCATGGCGGACGCCGTTCGGCATCGGCAGCATCATCGCCATGTTCATCCCGCTGACGATCATGGCAGCGGGCACGATCATCTCCTTCCGGGCGGGGTTCTTCAACATCGGTGGTGAGGGACAGCTCTACATGGGCGCGTTCTTCGGCGCCTACGCCGGGTTCACGTTCCACGGGCTGCCCCCGGCGATCCACATCCCGGTCGTGCTTCTGTTCGGAGCCATCGCCGGTGGATTGTGGGGACTCATCCCGGGCGCCCTGACCGCCTACCTGCGCGTGGACATGGTCGTGCTGACGCTGCTGATGTCACAGGTGGCGCTGCTGATCACGAACTTCCTGGTCACCGGCCCCTTCCGGGATGTCCGCTCCGCCGTGGCCGGCTCGCCCACGATTGACCAGTCCGCGGTGCTGCCGATGTTCAACCCGGCATATGGGCTTGGCCCCGACCTTGTCATCGCGGTGGCGATCGCGATCGCATTGGGATTCATCCTCTACCGGACGAAATGGGGCCTACGGGTCAAAGAGCTGGGTGAGCTCAACCGCTTCGCCGAGTACATCGGAACCTCGGCCAAGGGCATGACCGTCCAGGTGATGTCCCTGAGCGGTGCCGTAGCCGGTTTTGCCGGAGCCTTGTTCGTGATCGGCGCGGACGGCGGCCGGTTCCTGCAGCAGTTCTCGCCGGGCTTCGGATTCCTCGCGATCACCGTGGCGCTGCTGGCACGACTGAACCCGTGGGCCTCACTGGTCGCCGCGCTCTTCTACGCCACCATGATGGCGGGAGGCACCGGAATCCAGGCCGTGGGCGTGCCGTATCCCATGATCAGCGTCCTGCAGGGACTCATCGTGATCGCCATTACGGCCACCTTCGTCATCAATCGTCGAAAGCGGAAGAAGACCGTTGTGGCTGCCGTTCCCGAACCGGCCCAGTTCAGTAAGGCAGGGGCAGAATGAACGACATCCTCGCCCAGGTACTGACCGCCGGCACCCTCGGGGTGATCCTCACCAAGACCGCCCCCATCCTGCTCGCCGCGATAGGAGGCGGCTTCACGCAGGTCGGCAACATCCTCAACATCGGCCTGGAAGGCATGATGCTGGTCGGGGCGTTCGCCGGGATCGCCGTCGGCGCCGTCACCAACCCATTCGTGGGCGTGCTCGCGGCACTCGGTGGGGCCCTTGTCCTGGCACTGATCTACGCGGTGGCGTCGCTGGTGTTCAAAGCGGACCACATCGTCGTCGGCATTGGAATCAATCTGCTCGCCGTCGGCATCACGGTCCTCCTGCTCACCGTGCTGTATGGCAACGCGGGTGTGACGCCCGGCAATGTGAAGTCGATCCTGCCGACGATCGGCCTCGGCGCGTTCGGCGACATCCCTGTCGTCGGACCACTCCTGACCGGCCAGACCGTGCTGGTCTGGGTGGCGCTGCTCGTCGTGCCCGTCTATTGGTTCATCCTGTATCGCACCCGTTATGGAGTGCACCTGCGGGCGGTCGGCGAGGACCAGCCGGCAGCGGTCGCGGCCGGTATCCGCGTCTTCCGGGTCAAGTTCGTCGCCATCCTCGGCTCGGGTGCCCTCTGCGGGCTCGCGGGGGCCCAGCTGGCGATGGCGTCGGTCGGTTCGTTCACCGCGGGCATGACGTCCGGCCGCGGCTGGATCGCCGTCGCGGCGATCATCTTCGCGATGGGACGACCCGTGCCGACCCTGATCGCCTGCCTCGTCTTCGGAGCCACCGATGCGCTGGCCGACCGCCTGGCCCTCGCGGGTGTGAATTCCTCGTTGGCACTGCTGACACCGTATGTCATCACCATTGTCGCTCTGGTCATCGCGGCGATCCGGGTGCGCTCCGCGATGAGGGCACGAACCCAGAAGGGCCTTCGACAGGCGGAGAGCGGAGCACTATGACGGAAACAGCCATAACCGTTGTCGGCAGCATCAACATCGACGTCAGCAGCACCGTAAATCAGCTGCCCCGGGCGGGCGAGACGGTCCTCGCCTCACAGGTTCTGCAGAACCTCGGCGGCAAGGGCGCCAACCAAGCCGTCGCGGCCGCGCGAGCCGGCGGGAACGTCACGATGATCGCTCGCGTAGGTGCGGACGCGGCGGGGAACGAGGCAATCGCAAGGCTCCGCGAGGAGGGGATCACTGTCGACGGCATTCTGACCAGCGAGGCATTGCCGACAGGACGGGCCTTTATCAGCGTCGACAACCGCGGCCAGAACCAGATCGTCGTCTCTCCGGGCGCCAATACCGCGCTCCGCCCGGACGACCTCGACCTCCTGGAAGACTTGATCGAGCCCGCGGGGCTGCTTCTGACACAGGGCGAACTGGACCCGCTCACCGTAGTCCGGGCTGCCGAACTGGCAGAACAGAAACACTGCCGTTTCGTCCTGAACCTCGCGCCGGTCATCGATGTGCCACCGTCGATACTTCAGCAAAGCGATCCGCTCATTCTCAACGAACTCGAAGCCGCGGCTGTGGGCATCGACCTCGCCAACCTCGAAATCCACCTGTCAAGATCGATAGGTGCGCTGGCGAAGTCGGTCGTTGTGACACTCGGCAGCGCCGGGGCAGTGGCGGCACGAAAAGGCGTGGTCGCGCGCCAACCGGCACCGACGGTGACACCGCTCGACACGACAGGGGCCGGCGATGCGTTCGTCGGCGCTCTGGTTGCCGCACTTTCCCGTGGTACCTCGCTCGAAGAGGCGGCTGGTGAAGCCGTCATCGCGGGGGCAAAATCCGTGGAGCATCACGGGGCCAATACTCGTCGTTCCTGAAGACCACTGAAACAATCCCAAGAAAGGTTACGGAGTTTGAACGCGGTCAATACCGTCCTGGGGCCGGTCGACGTCGGCGAACTCGGCATCACGCTGATGCACGAGCACGCCATGCGCCCACCGGCCGCCGGGGGCTATGTGGGCGCACGTTCCTTCTCGCCCGAGCTGACCTCGGCGAAGGTGAGCGCCGCCACCGCGTGGCTCGTGCGTGAAGACCCCTACGCGTGCATGGACAACCTCGATCTGTCCAATGAGGACGACATAGCCGCCGAGATGGAGATCTATGCGGCGGCGGGCGGCCGCACACTCGTCGACAACACCAATGGACCCAGCCGCAACCCCGCGGCACTCGTGCGACTCGCACAGCGCACCGGCCTCAACATCATCATGGGCAGCGGCTGGTCACTCGGCAACGCCCAAGCAACACCGACGGGCGACAACGACCCGGAGCCGCTGGCGGCGAGTCTTGTCGCGGAGCACCACGACGGCGTGACTTTGCCGGACGGTTCCACCGTCCGTCCCGGCATCATCGGCGAAATCGCGGTGGGTACCGAATTCACGACCGCACAACGCACGACCCTGACCGCGGCGGCTATCGCGCAACGAGAAGTTAGAGTTCCGCTGCTGATCCATCTTCCCGGATGGCAGCGACGCGGTCATGAGGTCCTGGACGTCGTGCTCGGGATGGGCGTTTCACCCCGATCCGTCGTGCTCTGTCACATGGATCCCTCCGGCAAAGACCTTGTGTACCAGCGCGACCTGGCGAGCAGGGGCGCATGGCTCGAGTTCGACATGATCGGCATGGACGCCAACTACCCGGGGGAGGGCCAGTCCCCGTCGGTGCAGGACACAGTGGATGCCGTGACAGGGCTCATCGATGACGGCTACGCAGGACAGTTGCTGCTCTCTCAGGACGTCAGCCTGAAGACCATGTGGACGCGCAATGGGGGCAACGGCTACGGCTACGTCCTCAAGGCGTTCATTCCGCGACTTCTCGAACGAGGTATTTCCGCTGATACCTGTCGCGGGATCCTCACCGACAATCCGGCCGCGGTATTCGCCGGGGCGTGGCTGTGAACCTCGCTCGTCTGCTTGCAAAACGGGCTCTTCCCAGATGAGGGTGTAGCGGCTGTTCGTTGGCTCAGGGGCGCGTCGGTGACCGGATAGGGGTCGAGGTCTTCCGGGGATGGGAGTTCTGACACTGCCGATCTGGAAGACCTCGACGTGCCTGACGCTACCTTCGCTTGCCCTGACCTGACCACGTTCTGCCGACTCGACGAGCTCGGCCTCGAAGCCGTTGGGCAGCGCCTCGAACCCGAGCGTGCTGTGCTGGCGTGTCGGGTGGTCGAGCCGGACCAGTGGTGCCGTCGCTGCGGCTGCGAAGGCGTGCCGCGGGACACCGTGATCAGACGGCTGGCGCACGAGCCGTTGGGCTGGCGGCCGACCACGTTGGAGGTGGTCGTGCCGCGCTACCGGTGCACCGGCTGGCGGGCACGTATGGCGCCAAGACACCAGCACGGCGGCCGAGCCTCGGGCCAAGCTGTCGCGTCGTGGCCTGCGGTGGGCTCTGGAGGGTCTCGTGGTCCAGCACCTGACCGTGGCCCGGATTGCCGAAGGGCTCGGCGTGGCCTGGGACACTGCCAACGACGCCGTCCTGGCCGAGGGCAAGCGAGTCCTGATCGATGACGAGCACCGCTTCGACGGCGTCACCACGATCGGCGTGGATGAACACGTGTGGAGGCACACCCGACGCGGGGACAAGTACGTCACGGTGATCATCGACCTCACCGGGATCCGCGACGGCACCGGACCCGCACGCCTGTTGGACATGGTCGAGGGACGGTCCAAGCAGGCGCTCAAGACCTGGCTCGCCGACCGCCCCGAGGCCTGGCGCGACGCGGTCGAGGTGGTCGCGATGGATGGCTTCACCGGCTTCAAGACCGCAGCGGCTGAGGAACTTCCCGAGGCGGTCGCGGTGATGGATCCATTCCATGTGGTGCGCTTGGCCGGCGACGCGCTGGACCAGTGCCGGCGTCGGGTTCAGCAGGCCATCCACGGCCACCGGGGACGCAAGGACGACCCGCTCTACAAGTCGCGTCGGACGCTGCACACCGGCGCCGACCTGCTCACCGACGAGCAGAAGGACCGCCTCTCCGCGCTGTTCGCCGACGACCACCATGTCGAGGTCGAAGCCACCTGGGGCATCTATCAGCGGATGATCGCCGCCTACCGCGAGCCCGACCGGGCGAAGGGACGAGAGTTGATGGTCAAGCTCATCGGGTCTGTCAGCGCTGGCGTGCCGAAGGCCCTCACCGAGATCATCACCCTGGGCCGCACATTGAAGAAGCGAGGAGCCGACGTACTGGCCTACTTCGACCGGCCCAGCACCTCCAACGGCCCGACCGAGGCGATCAGCGGCCGGCTCGAGCACCTCCGCGGCTCCGCCCTCGGGTTCCGCAACCTGACGAACTACATCGCCAGATCACTCCTCGAGTCCGGCGGGTTCAGGCCGCAACTACACCCTCGAGTGGGATGAGCCCTCTATCGTCGGTCCATGACCACTCGACTGAACCCCTACCTCAGCTTCGCGGGTGATGCCTCGGCCGCCCTGGCGTTCTACCAGGACGTGTTCGGCGGCGATCTCACGATCAACCACTTCGGCGACTTCGGCACCGACGACCACGGCATGGGCAACCAGGTCATGCACGGCCAGCTGGAAACAGCGTCTGGCCTCACGCTGATGGCCGCCGACATGCTGCCGGGCGAGACGGTGCGGCCTGGGAACAACCTCGCGGTCAGCCTCGGCGGGGACGACACCGAGGAACTGCGCGGCTACTGGCAGGCGCTGTCGGACGGAGGGACCGTGACGGTCGAGCTGGCCACCCAGCCGTGGGGCGACGAGTTCGGGATGTGCGTCGACCGGTTCGGGACCTCGTGGCTGGTCAACATCGCCGGGGGCGGCTGACCTACCCGATCCGCGCTGCGCCCGGTCGGCGATGCCGCGGCCGGCGGCAGTCCCCTTGCGCTCGAACCTCGTCACCGGCCGCTCGGCCCAGCGATCGACCACGCCACCCTCGAAGGCCCGGCTCGGCATCGAGCACCCGCACCATCTGCTCGGCGTAGTCGGCCCAGTCGGTGGCCAGCCGCCACACGCCCCCCCGGACGGAGGCGACTCGCCGCGAGGGCCGCGAAGGGTGGGGTGACCAGCCGGCCCTCCGATCGAGCGGATCGCGGCCGACGTACGTCGGATCCACCACCAGCTGCTCAGCCTCCCCGGGGGTGCCGGCGGCCCGGCTGCGGGGCTGGCGCGCGGCCCACGACGACGTGCTAGACCGGCGGCTTCAGACCCCACCTACACCCTCGATTGGGATGAGCCGCAAAACGTTTTGCGTGATAAAGTGGCGACCAGCCTGTAGCACGAATGCGAAGGAGTTCCCGTCGACGACGTAGATCCCCCCTCGGAACGCCCTGCTTCCGCCAAGCCGGTTTCCATTCGTGACGTGGCCAAACGAGCAGGCGTGAGCATCACGACGGTGTCTCATGCCCTTTCGGGTAAGCGGCCGGTCGCGGAGGAGACTGCGGCACGTATCCGTGCGCTGGTTCCCGAGCTCGGGTATGTGCCCTACTTCGCCGCGCGGACACTTCAGTCAGGCCGGTCGTTCATGATCGGCCTTGTCGTCCCAGACGTTTCCAATCCGTTCTTCGGGGCTATCGCGACCGGCGTGGAGGACCTGGCTCACGGCCGGGAATACGGAGTTTCCCTCTTCACGTCGCGCTCGGATCCTCGGCGGGAAAAGCGATACTTCAACATGCTCCGCAACGGAACCATTGACGGCCTCGTCTATAACGCGGGTATGGCGCCGTGGGACGACATGCTCGCCACGGTCGCCGCTCAGTTCCCCGTCGTCGCCGTCGACGAGGAGATCGTGGGCATCGACTGTCCCGTCGTGACCAGTGATCACTGGGAGGGCGGGAGGCTTGCGGCACTTCACTTCAGGGAACTCGGCCATCGCCGTGTTGCCGTGATCACCGGTCCAACCGGGCTGCGCTCGAGCGAGTTGAGGGCCTCCGGATTCACGGACGTCTACCCGGATGCCGTCGTCCGGACAGGCGATTACACCGAGGCCGCGGGCATTGCTTTCGGTGCTGAGTTGATTACTTCGCTGCCTGAGGTGACCGGCGTTTTTGCCGCGAACGATCTGATGGCATTCGGGCTCACCGCAGAGCTGCAACGCTCAGGCAAGGTTGTGCCGGCTGACGTATCCATCGTCGGATTCGACGATGTCGATTTCGCGCGGCGCGTCAGTCCACCACTGACGACCATTCGGCAGTCGCCCGTTGACCTCGGCCGGAGAGCAGCAACTGCACTGCTCGACCGGGTGCTGGGGCAGAAGGGGACGTCTTTCACCCACCAGTTACTGGACGTCGAGTTGATCGTGCGATCGAGCACGACCAGCGTCCATCTGCCGTAGTTGCTGACTGAGGAGGCTTGGTCGCGCACCCAGATGGGCGACCGTTTGCCGGGCGGCGAGGTTCGCTGTCGTCAAGGCCCCCAGCCCGGCCTCCCCTCGGAGGATCGCGCCACAATAGGCTGCGGCAAAGCAGTCGCCTGCGCCGGTGGTGTCCACCACCGGCAAGGGTGACGCGGCCGCCGGGGCTGTGGTCCAGCCGCTGCGAGCGCGGAGTTGACTACCGGCCGCGCCCCGGGTCACGACAAGTTCGAAGTTGTGCACAATAGCAGCGGACTCGAGCGCCTCCGCAAATGGATCGAAGGTCTCGTCGGCACAGAACACGATGTCGAACCAATCGAACGGGACATCCTCGATCCCGTTGCGGAGCGTCGAGATCTCCAATGTTGTGGCGAGCGTTGAGACGCGCTCGCGAATCGACGACATGTTGTCGAGCAGGTGTTCTCCCCACACACCCACATACCCGAGATCGAACGATGGTGAACCGAGCGAATCCAGCGCGTTGCGCAGGCCGGCGATGATGCGGGCACGGTCGGGTGCCACGTCGATCAGGATCGCGCGATCGCCATCCGAGGGCACCAGAACGTAACAAGTGTTCCCCGGACCGGCTGTAGTCCCGTCCAAACGCAGTTCGACGCCTCGGCTCGAGAGGTCGTCGAGGTCGTGCTGGGCGAGCGGGTCCGAAGTCGCCGACCCAACGGCGGTGACCGAAGTTCCGAAGGAGGCCAGGTTGGCGGCGAAGTTGCCGTTCACACCGCCGGGGTGGATGGAAGTGTGGGGGAGCAAGGCTTTGTCCCCGCCGGCGGGCAGGTGGTTCACCTCGAGGTAGATGTCCGTACTCGACCGGTCCAGCACGACGAGTGCGGTGGTCCTGAGAGAAGACGGCACGCACTTTTCCTTCCATTTCCTCAGGTTGACCGGGTTTACCGGCCCTCGACCACCGCGGCGAACTCTGCGGAGAGGGTCGCGAGGTCGATGTCGTTGACGGTGGACACGAGGCGGTACCATTCCTCGTTCGCGGCGGCCCGCCCGCTGAAGGTTCCGCTGATAGCGGCGGCCATGGTGCCGACCGTGTCGGTGTCGTCGCCTACGTTCGCCGCGCCGACCGCGGTGAGGTTCACGTCGCCGCGCGCCGCAACGACCAGCGCGATCGCTGCCGGAACCGACTCAGCGGTTGCCAGGCCGGATCCCACGACCTCGCCGATGTCCCGAACCGCGTCCTTGAACGTGGACGCGTTCGTGGCAACCTCCGTCGCGGACGCAATGCGGCGTGCGACTGAAGGTCCGGCGACTTCGCGACCCTGCTCGAGACCGAGTCCTTCGCCGATTGTCGCGCCTTCGATCGCGGCGGCGACGATCTCGTCGACGGTGCAGCCGGCGGACGCGACCGCACAACCCGCGGCGATCGCAGCCGCGCCGGCAATAGCGACGTTCGTATTGTGACTGGGGAGACAGATCATCGCGGCGGTGCGGGCAGCGGCATCGACATCACCCGGGTTCAGCCACCCGGCGGGCGCCGCCTTCATCGCTCCACCGTTGCTGGTACCGGTGAACGATTCGACGCTTCCCCGCCCGACGGTTCCCGGATCCTCGCCCGCCCTCAGCCGGCTCAACGCCCGCCGGGTCGTCGGCCCGGAATACTGGACGACGCTGGGGTCGTCCGACCAGTCCAGGAACGCTTGCACGAATCCGGCCACGGTCGCCCCACGGTTCGCGATAATCGCGCGAGACATATAGACGATCAGTGACGAATCGTCGGTCCACGCGCCAGTCCGCCGAGTCTGCCCATAAGGCTTGAACCGGAAATCGACGAAATCGTCCAGCCAACCGTACAGTTCGAAAATCTCCTTCTGGCTGAGCGTTTCGGTGAGTGATCCGAGGGCGTCTCCAACGACCACTCCATACATTCCGCCATGGATCCGGTCGCGAAGGGTTTGTGTGCCTGAACTCGTCATAGGGCGGCCTTTCCGGGGCGTTGTTTCGGCTCAAGGGTGGGGAACGTCCCGCGACATGTTCAAGGAGAACAAGTCCGGCGCGTACTGGGCTTGCGACCATTCGACCGGGCCACGATCGCCGTCCGTGGCCAGCGATGTGACCTGAAGCATCGCCGCGCCAAAGGAAACCTCCATGATCGCCGTGTCACGTTCCGAGCAGAAGGCGACCTGGACCGACACCGTCGAAGGCACCGGATTGATACGTAGCTTCCGAAGTTCTTCGTACAACGACTCGCCGTGGGCGAACTGCTCCGGATCGGCGAATGCGTCGACGGGAATCCCCCGTGTCCACGAGTCGAGGCTAGCCACGGGCCGGCCGTCGACGATGAACCGGCGGAGCAGATGGAACGCGGCGTCGCCTGGGGATGATTGAAGCTCACGCGCCACGTCCGCGGGTGGGACGGCGTGCGTTTGGATCAGCACGTCCGTTTCGAACAGCACCCCGTGCTCACGCAGACCGTTGGTGATGCCACCCCACGCCGCGAGCGGACGCTGCTCGCTTCGCGGCCGGACCAGCGTCCCGCGTCCTTGCTTGCGCTCGACAATTCCCGACTGGGCGAGCTGGTCCAGAGCGCCACGCACCGGGGCGAGACTCACGCCGAGGCTGGTCGCCAGTTCTCTCTCGGTTGGCAGCTTCTTGTTGACGGCGTACTCGCCGGATTCGATTCCGTCCAGAAGGTGCCAACGGACCATGTCCTGCAAGGAGTCGGTGGACCTTCCTTGAAGCGCCGACATTCGATCTACGGTAGCCACGAGGAAAGATTATAATCTTATGTTCTTTGAGTCAAGTGCCTGCGGAGGTAGATGGGCGGTGGGTAAGAAGCTCGGACCGTAGGTCACGTACAGCGCGGCAGTGGGACGACCGTCTTCCGTAATAGGGCGAGGCCGGTCGGGAAATGGGCAGGTTCTGGATCTCCGGTCCCCACAGTAGGTCCGGGCAACTTGGACATCCATTGACCGGACCCACTTCGGGGATTCGACGGGTGAGGGCAGTTCTGACCTGATCGTCACACGGTGACGACGATCTTTCCCTGGGTGCGGCTGTGTTCGGACTGCTGATGGGCTTCCGCGATCTTGTCCAACGGGTAGGTCGCGGCGAGGTATGGGGTGTACCCGCCGTGGGTCCCCAGCGCGGCGCCTTCCTGGAGTACGGCGGAGTCGTTTTCGGCGATGAGGTGCCGCACTTGTGCGACTCGGCGGCGCAGCCGGATCGCATTGCCTGTCGCGTCCCTGGGCCCGGGGCTGCCGGCTGCTCGTGCCTCGCCGGTGCGCGCAGGCGTTGTCCGGACCACAGCAGTGCGGTGCTCAGGCGGTAACTGGTCAGGTGGCCGAGGCTGATCCCGGCTCGTTGCAACAGGTGTTCGCCCGCCCGGGCAGTAGATGGCCCGCGGTGACCGCGCGTGCGCTGGGCGTACCCGCCACCGCGCGGTGCCGGACGAGCGAGTGGGGCTTTACCGGAGCCTGCTGGCGGAACGCCGGGTCCTGGTGACCCTCGACGACGCGCTCGACGAGGCTCAGATGGCGCCCTTGATACCGGCGAGCGGGACCTACGGTGCGCTCATCACCGGCCGGGGGCTGGCCGGTCTGGGTGGTGCGTGGCTGGTAGAGCGGCGAGATG
This sequence comes from Amycolatopsis sp. GM8, assembly GCF_021653975.1. Taxonomy (GTDB): domain Bacteria; phylum Actinomycetota; class Actinomycetes; order Mycobacteriales; family Pseudonocardiaceae; genus Amycolatopsis_E. The sequence goes on from NZ_JAJKFK010000008.1 coordinate 318,152, forward strand.
TCCGAGGCCGGCAGCCTGGCCCTGCTCGGTCACAGCGCTTCGCGCCGACATGGACCGCTTCGAATCCTGGTTGCACGCCGGTGGCCATCTCGAGCGCTCCCGCAAACCACGCCGCTGGTTCCGCCGGCCCACGCGCTGAACAACTGGCGGTCAGGTGTCGGTGATGCCGCGGGCGACTTCGGTGATCGCGGTGGCGTCGATTCCGGCCTGCTGGAGTTGTCCGGTGGGAGTGGCCGAGCCCGCAGGGCGAGTACGCTGGATCGCCACGTTGACCCGCCGTTCCGGAACACGGCTCGGGCTCGGCGTGGTCGAGGCTGCGGACGGTCCTAACGAGACACTGCCGGTGCGCTGTCTGTCCCGGGGCAAACCTGGAGCACGGGTATGCGTTGGACAGCATCGAACGGCAGCCAACTGCGCTGAACGGCCGCGTTTTTCCTGCGGTTTCTCGTTTCCGCGGCTAGATAGGTCTGCACCACATCGCTGGCAATGAGGGCGTCAGGAGTTCGAGCCCACTTGGTCCGGTACCGAGCGCGCCGCCGGCATCGCCCGCGAAAGCGCGGACATCATCCTGATCAGCTCTGATCTCAACCACCTCGCCCGCACCATCACCGTCGCGCGACGCGCTCGGCGCACCGTGGTGGTCACCTTCGCCGGAACCATCACCGTCGACCTCATCGGGATACTGCTCGCCGCATCGGGATGCTCCGGCCGCTCATCGCGGCGATCGTCCACGTCGGCAGCGAAATCGTATTTCATCCTCAACTCCAATCGAGCCAGGAGGCGGCACCACGGAATGGGTGCCGACGCGGGACGGACGACGGCTGCACGCGATGGTGCCGGGCCCCACGGACGGCCCGGCGGTGGTGTTCGAAGCCGGTGCCGCCGCGAGCCGGTCGTCGTGGGCCGCGGTGCAGTCCTTGGTGGCCGGCGACGCCCGGACGATCGTCTACGACCGCTCCGGCCTGAGCCGCAGCGCGCCCGACCCCAGCGGCCGCACCCTGCGCCGGATGACCGATGAGCTGGGCAGTGTCCTCGACCACGTCGCACCCGGCCCGTTCATCCTGGCCGGACACAGCGCCGGTGGCCCGATCGCACGCCTCGCGGTCGCCGTGGACCCGGAGCGGGTCGCCGGTCTGGTCCTGGTCGACCCGGCCGACGAGGCGGCGGATGTCCTGTTCGGACGGTCGTTCCGGCGTGCGGAACGCCTCGCGGTCGGCGCGGGAGCGATACTGGTCGGGTTGCGCCTGCTCGGGTTCTTCTTCCGCGACCACCTTCGCGGAGTCCCGGACGACGTTCGCGACGACCTGCGCCGCGAGGCGTTCACCCCCGGGGTGATCCGCACGCGGCGCGAGCAGGCCCGCACGTTCCTCGACGAGCTGGCCCAGTGGCGAGCGCTTGCTCCGGTCTTTGGCCGTTGTCGACGCGTTAAGTGCTCGCTGGTTGACCTGCGAGGTTGGGTCGTGTGGTGGCCGCCCGCGTAGACGGGCTTGCCGCCAGGGGCGAGGATGCGGTGTTGTCGTTGCGGCCCCGGGTTGCTAATGCCTCCATCCGGCGGATTGTTCTCAAGCCGTAGGTCTGTGCGCTCGTCGTCGATGCCGTCTTGGTGATTGGTGCGGCTGTCGAGCTGGTGTTCGCCGTTGGTGAGGGCGGTGTCGACGGCGTCGTGCGCGACGTGGCGCGGGAGGTGTCCGTAGCTCTCGGAGGTCGTGGACGTGGATGCGGGGCTGGCCGCGTCGGTGAGCTGATGTTGTTGATGTCGGACAGGGTGCAGCGGGCGAACAGGACGCGGTCGTCGAGGTGGGCATCGGACCAGTGCGGGGCGAGCGCTTCGCCTTTGCGCATGCCGGTGCCGAGGATGAGTCGTGCAGCGGCGTCAGCGGTCGGCGGTGGCGGTGCAGTGGCGAAGGAACGCGGTGGCCTGCTGGCTGTCCAGCAGACGCGTTCGACGCGGGCCGGACGTGCGATCGCGGTGTAGCGGGCGGCGTTGTGTGTGAGGCGGCGGTGCCGGAACGCGCCGGTCAATGCTCTGGACAGACAGCGTTGCGATACGGCGGCGGAGGGTGATCAGTCCTCGCCCGGCTGTGAGTTGGTCGGCGACGAACTGGGCAGTGGTGCAGGTGTTCCAGGCGGATGGTGCTCGACAGCGGCCTGGGCCTCGGTTTTCGTGGCGAACTCCGACAGGGAAGTCACCGCCATTTGTTCCTGGCGAGAAGATCGTCGAGCGTTTCCCTTGGACCACAGGACGATCGAGCGCGTTGCCAGGCTGGTTCGTGACATCGATGGCCCGACCGAGCGGCGTGGAAGGGAGCTGGCCGAATTGCCGCGTAGTGCCGCATGGACCGACCCGCCGGAGTACGACGGCTCACCACGGATCCCATGGCTCGTCGAGGTACTCACCGAGCAGTTGACCGTCGGCTACGTCGGCGGGCGGCCGGTTTTGGGCGAGATCACGGGAGACGCCGATGCGCCGGTCTTCGGTGCACCGGGCGACCCCGCCCGTCGTCTGCCCCGGATCGTGCCTCATCCAGTTGGACGCTAAGAACTTCATGGATCCGGTCCGAAACTTCCGCAACTTCATCCACCCGAGGGCTCAATGGGAAAGCGCATTCGTGCCGGATCACGAACCGTGACGCTGTGCTGGGCCCGTCCACACCGTGCTCAACGACCTCGAGGAAAGCCTCGCCGGTCGCGAGTACGTCATCGTACCCTCGCCGGTGAGGTACTCCGGCGTTCCGTGCGGGCCCGCGAGCACGCGGACGTCGGCTCGGTGTTCGTCGGCCGGGGATCACGACCCACCCGAACCGGCGGTCGGGCTGTGCTCGAAGCGGGCGATCTCGCGAAGGGACTCGACTGCTTGGCGCACTGAGGCTTCCCAGAGCACTTCACCGTAGGCCGGCGTCGCCTGGGTGGGATCTCCGATGACGCCGGGTGTGCCGAAGTCGTCCGAGAGCCATCCGAAGCTCACGGGGCGCCCGTTGAATCCGATGTGCTGGAAGCTCGCGAGGTGCTCGGGCACCCAGCGCTCGGCACGCGAGAGGTCGACGAGTTCGGGCCGGAGGTGCAGTACGAGCGAAGTTTCCGCGGCTCCGCCGTGGATGCCGAGCCCGTTCTCGTCGAGCCCTTCGCCCGCGGGCGGGTCCGCGCGGACGAGCGAGGGCATGAGGAAGGTCTTCAGCCCGGATCGTCTGCGGATTTCCCGCAGCGCCACCTGGAGCAGCGCGACGTTGCCGCCATGCCCGTTGACGAACACGAGTGTGCCGGCCCCCATGAGCTCGACCGACCGTCCGATGTGGACGACCGTCCGGAACAGGGTCTCGGCGTCGAGCCAGACCGTGCCGGGCGCCCAGCTGTGCTCGTCCGATTTCGTGTAGGTGAGCGTGGGGAGCTGCCAGACGTCGATGCCCCCGGCGGCGGCACGTTCGATGGCGGCGCTCGCCACTGCTTCGGCGAGCAGGGCATCGGTGCCGAGCGGCAGGTGCGGCCCGTGGTGCTCGAGCGCACCCGTGGGGAGGACGACGATCGACTGCCTGCCGATCCGGTGCGCGAGAGACGGGCCCGCGAGTTCGGCGATGGTGCGGTTCATCCGGCCCCTGTCAGATCTTGGACTGCGCGGGCAGCGTCACGTCGAGCTCGGGCACGCCCAGGTGGCCGGGGTTGAGCAGCCCCTCCGGGTCGGTGCGTTCCTTGAGCGCGAGGAGTTCTTCGACTTCGTGGTCGACGTAGAACTGATGCGGGCTGTGGACCCGCACGCCGAGTTCGATGAGTTTCGCGTACCCCGCGTAGACATCCGCCGCGCCCGTGTATTCCGCGACGAGCATCCCGATGGGGAACCGGTGCGCGGCCTCGATGTGCAGCATGCCGCCGGGATACACGGCCTCGACCTCGTGGATGCGGTCGATCAGCGCCTCGCCGCCGACCTCGACGTGGAAGTAGTCCTTGCCGGGGCTGTTCTTCTTGAGCCACCAGATGGGGTGGTTGTAGGAGAGCATCGAGACCTTCAATATCCGTTGAGTCCCTTCGCGCACGTCTTCGATCGAGCCGCCGGCGGCGGCGACGAGCGATGACGCCTCGTCGAGTGCCACCGCATCGATGATCGCGCGCAGGCTGGCGTGCCCGGCGAGGATCGCGGGGTCCGCGGGGAGCCGTTCCGCCACGGCGGCCCGGTCCGCGCTCACGAGCCGTGGCGGCGGCTCGAGCGTGCGGAGTGTCCGCACCGCGGCGAGAGCCCCTTCGAAGGCAGGGAAGCTCGCGTAGACGGCGCGCCAGTCCTGGGCCGGTTCGAGCCGGACCGTGGCGCGGGCGATCACCCCCGCGGTGCCGTAGGTGTGCACGAAGGTCCGCGCGTCGTCGCCCTCGACATGGACAAGGGCCGGCTCGGTGCCGGGAAGTGCGACATCGAGCGCGACGACGAAGCCTTCCCAGTTCGAGCCGTGCGCGATCGACCCCGTGCCGCCCGAACCCCCGGAGAGGAAGCCTCCCACGGTGGACTGTGCTGTCGACGGATACATCCAGAGCTGCTGGCCGCTCGCGACGGCCGCCTGTTCGAGAAGCACCATGGGCGCCCCGGCTTCGGCGGTGATGACGCCGTCGCCCACCTCGACGACAGCGCGGGCGCGCGTCGTGTCCAGGATCAGGCCGCCGCGCAACGGGATGCCCTGCCCGTAGTTGCCCGTGCCCTTGCCGCGTGCCGTGATGGGGACGCGGCGGCGGGTCGCGGCAGCCACCACCATCGCGATCTGCTCCGCGTCCGCCGGGTAGGCCACCAGGTCGGCGAGCCCGAGCGGCAGCTGATCGGACAGGATGGGGCTCATCGTGGCCTCGTCGACCGAGGCGCGCTCGCGGGCCTTGAGGTCGGTGCTCGCGCCGCGCTCGCCGAGCAGTTCGACGAGTTCGGCACGCAAAGCCTCGATGGACCTGGGGGGCGTCATGGCGCTCACCAGCCGAAGCCCGACCGCCTCTCCGGAATTTACTGGGTTGGTCACGTTGTCGACGGACGGTGCTGCTTGATCACGTACTTGTGGCTGGCTTGCGTCACGTTCCCCTGAGGTGCGGCCGGGAAGTGCTCGGCTTGATTCCATCTCCGCTCACCATCCAAGGCTGATAGTCGGGTCGAGGAACTGGTTCGTGACGAGGTCGCCGGCGACCAGACCGCTCTTGACGTGACCGCCCGACTTGCCGAAGATCGGCGCCGCGATCTTGATGAGGTCGGAGACGCGCTGGTCGTCCATCGCGCCGACATGGCCGTGGCCCGCGTCGGTGGCGATTTTCAGGTCCTTCATCTGCGCGACGGCGGTCTTGCCCACCGCGGCGTCATACGTCCAGCCGTTGTTGTAGGCCGTCACGAGCTTGTCGATGAGGTCGTTGGTCGCAGTCGGGTTCTTGATGAAGTCGACGTCGGCCTGCTGCATGACGGGCACGAGCTTCTTGAGGCACGGCGAGAGCGTGGTCAGATCGCCGGTGCGGACGGACATCGTCTCGGGGTACGGCGACCAGCCGGTGTCCGCGACGAGCTGGAACTTGACCGGCTTGCCCCACGCGGTGACCTCGTTCTGGTACACGTACGGCTCAGCGGTCGCGAAGCCCTGCTGCGCGTCCTTTCCCTTGGCCGTCACGAATTTCGCCGGGCTGCCGTCGTAGCTCCCGTCGAGGACGCCGCTGGGCAGGTAGCCCGCGTCGGTCAGATAGGCCATGTAGGCGGCGCCGTTGAAGTACCGGACCACACCGCCGTTCGCCTGCAACCGGACGCCGAGGTCCTTGATCGTGGCGACGTCCGGGTAGGTCTTCGGGTCCCACATGATCATCATCGGCGACTTGTCGTTTTCCGCGAACACGGCCGTGGTCGGCATGTTTCCGGAGAATTCGATCGCCTCGTCGGTGGAGACATAGCCGAGGGTGATCGTTTTGTCCTGGGCCATCTGCGCCGAGACGGTCGAGTAGCCGATCGCGGGCCCGCCCGCGCGGATTTCGAGCTTGACGCCGGTCGGCTTGCCGTTCGCGTAGAGGTCGCCGGTGACGGACTTCTGGCTGGCATCGATCGAGGGGCCGGGGCCGAGCATCTGGTAGATGTGCCCGTGATCGGCCTCGGGATTCCAGTCGGTCTGGACCACGACGGTCGAGGGGCACACACCGGAGAGGTCGATGGCGGGTCCGGTCGCCGTGGGTGCCGTCGGGGCCTGTCCGCCGGCGTCGGTGGGTCCGCCACAGGCCGTGAGGGCGACGGCGAGAGTGGCGGCGGCCGCGACGGCGACGGCGGTGCGGGGTCGAGTGCGCATGGTGCTCCGTTTCCGGGGGGTGTGGTCAGGTGAAGTCGAACCATCGGCCGACCGCGAGCCGGCCGATGAGCCCGAAGACGAGGAAGACGGCGATGCCGTAGAGCGAGGCGATGATGATCGTCGCGTACAGCTCGGGCCCCATCAGGCGGGACGCCGTGACCTGGATGAGGACGCCGAGGCCGGGATTGCCCCGCTGGAAGAACTGGTCGCCCACGATCGCGCCGATCACGGACAGGCCCGCCGACGTGCGGAGTCCGACGAAGATCGAGGGGAGCGCGGCGGGCAGATGCAGTTTGAGGAGCCGGGTCAGCCGGCCGGCGCCTTGGAGTTCGAAGAGCTCGCGTTGCGCGCGGTCCGCGGAGTGCAGGCCGAAGAGCGTGTTCGAAACCATCGGAAACAACGCGATCATGACGGTGACGATCACGCGGGAGAGGAAGGCGTAGCCGAAGAGCGCCCCGATGAGCGGCACGAGCGCGAGGATCGGCACGCACTGGAGTACGACAGCGTAGGGATAAAGCGCTTTCTCGAGGCCCTTCGCCTGTGCCATGACGGTGGCCCACAGGACGCCGAGGACGATCGCCACGGCGAGACCGACGAGCGAAACCAGCGTCGTGCGGCCGAGCGATGCCCACAGCTCCGCGTTGAAACCGGTCGGTTCGCCGTCGGGGCGCGTGTCGTGGATGATCGACATCAGCACGAGATGTGGATAGGGCACGAGATAGGGCAGTTGGACCTTCTGGTCGTAATAGGCGGCTACCGCGTACCACAGCCCGACGAAGATGCCGAACACGACGACGGGCTGCCACCACGACGCCCGTTTCCGCACACGCCGGGGCTTGTGGGCGGCGCGCGCGGCGGTGGCACGGCGGGTCGCGGTCTCCTGGAGCGTGGGCATCAGCGGTGCCCCTCCCTGAGCGCGTGCGAAACGTCGCCGACAAGCTCGGCGAACTCGGGCGTGAAGCGGATGTCCGGGTCCCGGGGCATCGGGAACGGCACGTCGAAACGCTGGACGACGGTGCCCGGCCGGCCGGACATGACGACGACCCTGGTCGAGAGGTAGACGGCCTCGGAGACCGAGTGCGTGATGAACAGCCCCGCGAAGCGCTGTTCGACGAACAGTCGCAGGAGCTCGTCGTTGAGGCGTTCGCGGGTGATCTCGTCCAGCGCCCCGAACGGCTCGTCGAACAGGAACAGCTCGGGGTCGAGCGTGAGCGAGCGCGCGAGTGAGACACGCATCTTCATGCCGCCCGAGAGTTGTTTCGGGAGATGCTTTTCGAAGCCGGTGAGGCCGACGAGGTCGATCGCGGCGGCCGCCTTCGCCGAACGGTCCACTTTGGACTTTCGGTGGAGTTCCGCGAGGAGCTCGACATTGCCCTGGACCGACCGCCAGGGCAGCAGCGTGGCGTCCTGGAAGACGTAGCCGATGCGGTTCGCGCTCACGCCGGCCGTTCCGCCCGAAGCCGATTCGAGGCCCGACGCGATGCGCAGAAGCGTGGATTTGCCGCATCCGCTCGGTCCCACGATCGAGACGAACTCGCCGCGGTCCACGGTGAGGTCGACGCCGCTCAGAGCCACCGTGCCGTCGGGGAAGACGAGTTCGACGTCGCGGAAGTCCAGCAGGGTCGAGCGAACGGCGGTCGTGATGGACATGGCAACTCCCTTCAGGAAGCAGGGACGAGTGCGGGCGGATCGTGCGGCCGGACAACGGACATCGCCGGGAGCTCGCGGCGTGTCTCGGTGATCGCGACGACGCGGCCGCGGTGGATGACGACGCGGTCGGCGGGCGCGGTGGCGATCGCCTCGACGAGGTTCTCGGCCCGGACGGCGAGGAAGTCGGCTTGGGCGCCGGCCTCGGTCGCCGCGGGCGGTAGCCCCATGACGGATCGCGCCCCGGCGCTCACGAGTCCGTAGGCCTCCTCCGGCGAGAGATGGCCCGCCGTAACGAGAAGCGCGGCGGTTTCGAGCGCGTCGCCGCGGCCCACGGGGTTGAACGGATCCCGGACGTTGTCCGCCCCGGCACCGAGGCGGACGCCCGCGTCGAGCAGCTCGCGCAACGGCGCGAGACCGCGCGGCGTCGCGACGGGGTGGTCGCGGCCCTGGAGATAGAGGTTCGTGATGGGCAGGGTGACGATGCCGAGGTCCGCGGTTTTGACGTCCGCGATGATCGCGTCCCGGCGCGCGGCGTCGAGCGTGCCGAGCCGCACGCAGTGCCCCGCGGTGCGCGGGCGGTCGCTCGGCCAGTCGCGCACCATGCGGGCGTAGGCGTCGAGGGTGACGGGGCCGAAGAGGTTCTCGTCGGTGTGGAGGTCGACGCCGATCCCGCGCCGCTCCGCGAGCGCGAGCAGTCGCGCGAGGTCCGCCGCGGGATCGGGTGCGAGATGCGGAGCGCCGCCGACCAGGTCGGCGCCGGCGTCCAGGACCGCTTCCACCAGGTGGTCGGGGCAGTGCGGCCCCGCGAGGGCCACCAACTGGATGTCCATGAGGCCCGCGAGTTCCTCGCGGACCTGAGCGAGGGCGCGGGCTCCGCGCGTCGCGTCCCCGGCGCTCACCCGGCCGTCGCCGAGAACGTCGACGTGCGAACGGATCGCGGTGATGCCCGCGGCGAGCATTGCGAGGGCCTGCGCGCGGGCGCGCTCGACGATCGACTCGATGCCCATCGTCGGTGCGTGGGCGTGCCACGCGTCGATCGCGGAGCCGAGGTCACCGAGCGGCGGGTTGACGGCGTCGAAACTCCGGGCCTTGTCGAGATGGGCATGGGGCTCGGCCGGCGCGGGAAGCAGCAGCCGGCCACTCAGATCGAGCGCCGGCTCGGGGGTGCTGACCGCGCCCGCGGCGGTGACCTCGCTGACCACGCCCGAGGCGATCGAGAGGTCCACGACGCGCCCGTCGGGCAGCTTCGCGTTGCGGACCGCGGCGACCGGGCGGGGTAGTGAGTTCGCCATGGTTGCTCCGGTGTCGGGGTGTTGCGGAACAGCGATAATGTTGATTCCATCAACATCGTGGACGGTACGGAGCCGAGATTTCCCACGTGTAACGCCGCGTGTTCTTTGTGTTGCCCTTGCTGCCCGGCGGGGAGGTGCCTGTGAAGGAGGCCGACCCCGCGCCGTCACGGGTCGTCGACGAGCAGGCCGAGCGGGTCGGCAACCGCATCCGCCAGATGCGCCGGTCCCGGGGCCTCACGCTCGTCCAGCTGGCCGGCCGCACGGGACTTTCGCACCCGTTCCTGAGTCAGGTGGAGCGAGGACACGCTCGCCCGAGCATGGTTTCGCTCGACCGCATCGCGGCGGCCCTCGGCACGACCCAGGTCGAGCTCATCGCCGCCGGTGACCCGGGTTCACGGGATGCCGAGGACGAGCGACCTGACGTTCTGCGTGCGGGCGAGGGCGCACGCAACGAGTTCCCCAACGGCGAGGTCAGGCTGCTCACGCGGGGCCGGCGGGCGTTCGATCCGATCGAATGGGCCGGGACCAACACCGACCTCGGGGACTACTTTCGCCACTCCGAGGACGAGTTCGTCTACGTCGTGAGCGGCGCGCTGCTGCTGGACCTCGAGAGCGACGGGACGGTCCGGCTCGGCGCGGGAGACTCCGTCTACTACCAGGGCGGCACGGCGCACCGCTGGTGCTCGCCCGACGGATCGCGCTACCACCTCGTCGTGGTGAAACAGAGGCCGGACCAGAAAACCCCGGAGCGTCCATGACCGACCCGTCCCGCCACGCCGCGCACGACGTCGTCGTTCGGTCGAAGACCCTGGCCGCGGACGGCGTCGTCGTCCTGGACCTCGCGGCCGCCCACGGCGGTGACCTGCCCGCGTGGCGGCCCGGAGCACACATCGACCTCGTCCTGCCGACCGGCGATGAGCGCCAGTACTCGCTGTGCGGGGCGTTGGGCGAAGGTGTCTGGCAGGTTGCCGTGCGGTACGACGAGGCGGGCCGCGGGGGATCGGCCTACGTCCACAATGTCCTTGACACCGGGGCTCTTCTGCGTGCCCGCGGGCCGATCCATCATTTCGAGTTGCGGCCGGAGGTGCCCGCGCTCTTCATCGCGGGCGGTATCGGCATCACGGGAACGTCGAGCTGCGGGTCAGTGGCGAGGGCTCCCGGCTCGACCCTGGCCGGCTCCTGGGTGTTCCCTCGGTGGGAACCGCCGTGTACTGCTGCGGTCCCGCGGGGCTCATGGAAGCGGTCGCGATGTGGGCGTGGCCGCGGGGTTCCTTGCGGGTCGAGCGGTTCGCGCCGAAGGTGGTCACGGCGACGGCCGATGCCGAGTTCGAGGTGGAGCTCGCGCTTTCGGGCCGGACGCTTTCGGTGCCGCCGGGGCGGTCCATTTTGGACGTTGCCGAGGACGCCGGGATTCTCGTGGTCTCCTCCTGCCGTGAGGGCACGTGTGGCACGTGCGAGACCACGATCCTCGAGGGCGCCGCCGACCACCGCGACTCGATCCTGAGCGACGACGAGCAGCACACCATCCATGATGATCTGCGTCTCGCGCTCGCGCGGCGGCAGGCTCGTCCTCGAACTGTGAAAGGGACCCATGCTGACGATTCGGGGCTCGGAGCGCATCCTCGTCGATGCGTCCACGGAGGACAGTGGCGACCTCATGCTCGACGACGGTTCCCCGCACGGGACGGTGCTCGATGCCTCGGGATGCGTGGTGACGCCGGGGCTCGTCAATGCCCACCATCACCTCCTGCAGTGCGCGTTCCGCACGCTGCCCGGAACGCGCGGAGTACCGATGGCCGAGTGGCTGCCCGCGATGGCGGCCGCCTACGGGCGAGTGGGCCACGACCCGGACGCCTACGCCGTAGCCGCCTCGGTGGGTGCCGCCGAAAGTCTCCTGTGCGGCGTCACGACCATCGCGGACCACCATCTGAACTGGCCGCACGGCGTCCCGATCGCGGACACGGTGGCCCTCGCCGGCGCGACGGCCGAGGCCGTTCGGTCGCTCGGTGCGCGGCTGGTCTTCGTGCGTGGCTCGGCCCGGGACGATCCGGAGTGGGCGGGCGAGTCCGCCGAGGCCATCGTGACCGCGCTCGTCCCCGGGGCCGCCGGCAGCGGTGGGCTCTCGCCTGATGGGATGCTGCAGCTCGCTGTCGGCCCGGCCGGGGTCCACTCCGATTCGCGGGAGACGTTCGTGACCCTCGGTGTGGTCGCGGCCCGCTATGGCTTGCGCCGCCGGACTCAGGCCAACGAACAAGTCGACACCGCGATCGCCGTCGAGCGCTACGGGCGCAGGCCGCTCCAGCTCCTCGACGAATGGGGCTGGCTGGGACCGGACGTCACGGTGGCACACCTGTGTGACGTCACGCCCGAAGAGATCGGCCTCCTCGCACGGGCGGGTGTGACCGCGACGCACGCTCCGGGGTGCGACGTTCCGATGGGGTGGGGTGTGGCGCCGGTCGCCGCGCTGCTCGAGGCGGGCGTCGTGGTCGGCCTGGGCACGAGCGGCGGGGGAAGCAACGATGCCGGGCATCTGCTCGCTGATGCGCGCCTCGCCCTGCAGATCTCGGGTCTCGCGGGGCCGCAGCTTCCCGCGCGCGTCGTGCTCGGGATGGCCACGGCCGGCTCCGCCTCGGGGCTGGGACGGTCCGATCTCGGGCATCTGGGCGCCGGTTCGGCAGGTGACCTGTGCGTGTGGGACGTTTCCGGCGCCGGGGATGCCGGCGTGCACGATCCCGTCGCGGGACTCCTGTGGGCTTCGCCAGGGCGGCGGCCGAAACACGTGGTCGTCGGAGGTCGCGTCGTTGTCCGGGATTACCGGCTGGTCACGGCCGACGAGGCGGAACTCGTGGCCCGCCTGCGTGAACGACTCACCCGCACCCCGCCTACGGTCTGACCGTCCGGCCACGATTGACCCGGAGAAGGCTGCGGAGGGCTGTCCGCCGTACGGCTCGCAAGACGGAACGGACCCGGACGACGATCAAGCGGAGTTCCTGGTGCCCGGCGCGCAGCCTCGCGCCCGTCGTGCAAGAAGGGGAGGACTTCGTCGTTGGCGAAGCTCCCCCGTATCTGTGCCGAAACGTCGGAACGCATCCGCAAGGCTGGCCGAACGACATCGCCGGCTCACGCTCATGGCCGCCGCCCGCAGACAGGCGGGTAACTGACCGCGTTCATCGAGGACCGAGACGCGATGCCGGCCGACCCGTTCCCGCGCACGGCGACCACGAGGAGTGACTCACCAGGTGACTGCGAAACGCAAGCACACCGACGCCGACCTGGACGCTGACCTGGCCGAGTGATCACGGCGTGACCAGGCGATCGCCGACCCACAGGGTGTCCCTCAAGTCGACACCGAGCTTCATCGCGAGTCTCCTCGGGCGGGATCTTTCGCCGACATTGATATCTGACATCAGTGAGTCGGTGTTCCATCAACCATTGTCAGGGTGTGCGGCGCCCTGTTCGCCGACCGCTCGGCCCGGGGGGCTCAGCCGGTGAATTCGTTGACGCCGAGGGCGAAGTCCCAGTGGCCGACCCCGTTGCCGGCGAGGCCCATCGTGACCAGGCCCATTCCTTCCAGCCAGTGGGCCATTTTCAGGCTGCCGACGTCCAGCGGGCGTAGCCCGAGGCTCTCGATGAATGCCGCCACGCTCGCCTTGGCCTGCGCATTGTCGCCGGCGATGAAGACGTTGGGCCGGCCCTTCTCCAGGACCTGACGGAAGATGGTGTTGAAGGCCTTCACCACGCTGGCGCTGGCCGGGGCCACCTTGGCGACTTCCTGCGCGATCGAGGTCTCCTCGCTGTGGGCCAGTCCGTCGAACGTGGCGTTGAAGGGGTTGCTGATGTCGACGATGACCTTGCCCGTGAGGGTGTCTCCGTACTCGGCGACGACCGGAACGACACCGTCGTACAACAGGGCCGTGATGACGATGTCCCCGGCCGGGACGGCGCCCCACTTTCCCGCCGTCGCGCCGCCGCCCAGAGCCTTGGCCAAGCCATCGGCCTTGGCCTGATCTCGTCCCATGACCTCGACGGTGTTGCCGCCCGCCACCGCGAGCGTGCCGAGGGTGCGGGCCATGTTCCCCGTACCGATGAGGGTGATGCTGCTCATGAGGTGTGCTCTCTTCCTGTTCAGATGGCGGTGGTGCCGCCGTCGGTGACCAGTTCCAGGCCGTTGACGTAGCTGGAGTCGTCGGAGGCGAGGAACAGGGCGACGGTGGCGATTTCTTCGGGGCGGCCCATCTGTCCGCGGGGGATGAGGGACTCGAATGCGGCTTTGGTTGCCTCGTCCAACAGTTCTTCCTGTTTGGCGGTGGCGACCTGGCCGGGGGTCAGGACGTTGACCCGGATCTTGCGGTCGCGCAGTTCGTTGAGCCAGACGCGGGCCCAGGCCTGCTGGACGGCTTTGCTTCCCGCGTAGAGGCTCCAGCCGGGGAAGGCGCCGAGGGAGGCGTTGGATCCGGTCATGAAGATCGAGCCGTTGTCGTTGATCAGCGGCAGTGCCTTCTGCACGGTGAACAGGGTGCCGCGCGCGTTGAGCCAGAAGGCGCGGTGGAACTGTTCCTCGGTGATCTCGCCGAGGACGGCGGGTTCGCCCATCCCGGCGCTGGCCCACAGCACGTCGATCGAGCCCTTTTCCCGCTTGACCGTGTCGTACAAGCGGTCCAGATCGTCCAGGTCGGCCGCGTCACCCTGCACGGCGGTCACGTTGCGGCCGATCAGCTTGACGGCGTCATCCAGCGCTTCCTGTCGCCGGGCCTGGATGAAGACGTGCGCTCCTTCCTCGACGAACAGTCTGGCGCCGGCCAGTGCCATGCCGGTGGATCCACCGGTGATCACCGCTACCTTGCCATCGAGCTTTCCCACGATCACTCCGTTGAATTGATGGGTGTCCGAAACAGTCCGTGCCGTCAGCTGGCGGAGAAGTAATGGCCGTTGTCCAAATCGGCGAGCAGGCTGGGCTGAGCGGGTTCCCAGCCGAGGGTCCGGCGGGTGATGAGGTTCGATGCCGGGTAGTTCTGGGTGACTATGTTCGCGAGGAACCCGAAGTATCCCGGCACCATCAGTACGTCCGCGGGAACGCTCATGGCGGGCAGGCCCAGACGGCTGCCAATGGCCTCGGCGATCTCGCGGAACGGGATGCCGCCGTCCCCAATCGCATGCCAGCATTTGCCAGCCGGCCCCTTCTCCAGCGCCAGGCGGAACAAGGAGGCGGCATCGCGGATGTGCACGGCGTTCCACAGGTTCGCGCCGTCTCCGGGGTAGCCGACGAAACCCTTCTCCTTCGCGAGCGCGATCAGCTGCACGAGGAAGCCGGCACGATCGGTCGTGCTGTGCGCGATGTTGGCAATCCGCACGACCGAAGACCGCACTCCCCGCTCGGCGAGGCCGACCACGGCGGTTTCCACGACGTTCCGAACCCGCAGGGTGCCCTTGTCTTCATCGCCGCTGGGAAGGGCGGGGTCCTCCTCGATGGCCGACCGGCCCAGGTTCCCGGGCGAGCCGATGCTCCCCGCCGCGACCAGCGGCTTTCCGGTTCCCGCGAGTGCCTCGCCATACGCGAGCATGATCGGGAGCTCCGCGGCGGCCACGGCGTCGATCCCCCCGGATGCAAGCAGGTCTTGCCTGTGCGCGACGTGGATGACGCCGTCGGAATCCGCGGCCGCCTCCTTGAGCCCGTCGAGATCCTCGAGGTCGCCGCGACGCACCTTCGCGCCGAGCGCGGACACCGCCGCCGCGGCCGTGTCCGACCGGGCCAGGCCGGTGACCTCGTGCCCGGCGGCGATGAGCTCGGGGATGATGTACGAACCGGCATGGCCGGTCCCGCCAGTGACGAAAACGCGCACGCTACTGCTCCTTGTGAATGATGTGACGCGAGAAGTGGTGGTGCGGTGCGCTCAGCTGAGAATGCTGACGCCGAGGGTGAAGTTGAAGTTCCCCACGCCGTGGTTGGCCAGGCTGATCATCAGCAGGCCCGCTGCTTCCAGCCAGCGCGCCACCTCCAGGCCGCCGGCATCCAGCGGGCGCAGCCCGAGGCTCTCGATGAACGCCGACACGCTCGTCTTGGCCCGCGTGTCATCGCCGGCGAAGAGGACGTCCAGCTGGCGGCCCGGGGCCAGGATGTGGCCGAAGACGGTGTTGAACGCCTTAACGACGTGCGCGCTCGCCGGGACAGCCTTGGCGACCTCGTGCGCGGCGGAACTGCCGTCGGGGGTGGCAAAGCCCTTGAGATCGGGGGCGATGGGGTTGCAGATGTCGATGATGACCTTGCCGGCCAGCGCGTCCCCGTAGTGGGCGACGACCGGCAAGACGCTGGCGTACGGCACGGCGAGGATCACGATGTGGCCGGCCGGGGCGGTGCCGAATGTCCCGACAGTGGCACCCCCGAGCGCGGCGGCCAATTCCTTGGCCTTGACCCGGTCGCGGCCGATGATCTCGACTGCGTTGCCGCCGGCGAGCGCCCGGCCGGCCAGGGCGCCGGCCATGTTCCCCAGGCCGATAATGCTGATGCTGCTCATTGGTGTGCCTGCTTTCTGGAGCTGGACGCCGTCGAATAACGCGATGGACGGCGCTCAATTCCTGATGTGCTCATTCCGGGCCTGGGCCTCGCTATCAAATCCGATGCCGAATTCTTATACCGAATTCGCTTTGGCCCCGTCAGTTACCTATTCAGGCTGCCATTGGCCCGAATGGCTGTCCAAGACCTCTTTCAGCCGTGGTGATACCCTGGAGGCATCACCGGACCGGGAGGTGCCGTGGATCTGGACCTGCGCAAACTGCGCTATTTCGTCGCCGTGGCCGACCGGTTGCACTTCGGCCGCGCCGCCGATGAGCTGCACATCGCGCAGCCGGCGCTCAGCCGCCAGATCCGCGCGCTGGAGCAGGATCTCGGCGCCTCGCTGTTCACCAGG
The DNA here is from genome assembly GCF_021653975.1 of Amycolatopsis sp. GM8. Taxonomy (GTDB): domain Bacteria; phylum Actinomycetota; class Actinomycetes; order Mycobacteriales; family Pseudonocardiaceae; genus Amycolatopsis_E. The sequence continues at coordinate 334,271 of NZ_JAJKFK010000008.1, forward strand.
GATCGCCACGGCGTGGCGCTGACCGACGCGGGCCGACAACTGCTGGCCGACGCCGGTCCGCTGCTGGCCTCCGCGCACGCGGTCCGCCGCCGGGTGTCCGTGGCCGCCCGTGGCAGCCGGCGGCTGGTGGTCGGATTCCGGGCCGGCATCCCGGTCATCCCGGCGACGCGGGCGTTCGAGGCCCGGCATCCGGACGTGGTCGTGGATGTGCAGCGGATGGAATGGGACGACCAGGCCCCGATGCTGCTCGACGGCCGCGTCGACGTCGGCTATGTGCGGCTGCCTATCGACGAGACCGGCCTGCGCGTGACTCCGCTGTACACCGAGCCGCTCATGGTGGTGCTGCCCGCCGGTCACCGGTTGGCCGGCAAGGAGGAGGTCACCGAGGCCGACCTGGCCGGTGAGCCGCTGGTCTGGCATGCCGACCCGAGCACGCAGCCCACGAGGCGCCCGCACCCCGACTCCGGACTCCGGGTGCGCGGGGTCGAGGAGACGCTCGAGCACGTCGCGGCCGGCCGGGGCATCTCGTTCGTGGGGCGTTCGGCGACCGTGTTCTACTCGCGTCCGGACATCAGCTACGTACCCATCCCGGAACTCCCGCCCGACCAGGTATGCCTCGCGGTGGCGGCATCACGCACCTCGCCGCTGGCCGACGACTTCTTCACCGCGGCGCAAGCGACGGCCGAGATCACGGCAGAATGCGGAAACTACGATGTGGGTGCGGCTGTCGTGGAGTGACCACGCGGCCTGTCGGATGAGCCCGTCGAGGTATATCCAGGCAGCCACAATCCACCGTCAGCACGGGCGCACGCGTCACGCCTCGCCGACACCACACAAACGGCCGAACATCAACATGGGCGGGGAACAAATCTCATCCTCATGTCGTATACGGCATCCGCACGACATCGCTGATGAGATTATGACATCAGAGCTGCACTTCCATGACCTACGTCACACGCACGAGACGTGGCTGGTCGAGGACCGGGTACTCGGGATCATGCGGCTGCTGCGGCTCGGACGCAAGCGCAAGGACGTCGACGACCTCTATTCGCACGTCACCGACCAGATGATCGAGGACACGCTGCAGGCCCTGCAGCAGCGGTGGGAGCAGGATGGCGGCTGGACCTGGACCGAAAGCCCCGCCGTGGAGCCAGAAGCGGCATGATCCCTTCGGATGGGGGCAGGTGGTCAGCAGACCGTGCTCCCAAACTGCTCCCCGAAACCACCGATGGCCTGCCGATGAAGATCATCGGCAGGCCATCTGACGTGGAAAAACAGGGAGTGGGCGATACTGGGATCGAACCAGTGACCTCTTCGGTGTGAACGAAGCGCTCTCCCGCTGAGCTAATCGCCCCCGTGCGGTACGAGTGAGAACTCTAGCGGATGCCGTTCGTGCTGTGGCAAACGGGTGGTCTTGGTCGCGCACCGTCCGCGTACGAGCAGGCACACTGCGAACAACCGGGTGGTAGCGACCATCGTTTTCCGGCCGGGGCGAGCCATGTCACCTGCGACATCGGGGACACCGTGCTGTCGCTCGACGACTAAACCGAGCAGTATGTACGAGGTGGACGATCACGAGGCCGGCCACCGAGGCCGCTGCCCGGGCGAAAGGTGAGGAACGAACTCGGCGGACCCGATGAACTCAACTGGGTGATCGTGCGTCAAACAGTGAGCGGATCGGGATGTTGAGACGTCCCACCCGTGAACCCGGCCGGGTGGGCCGTGGAGGGAGACGAAAGGTAAGGCCATGCGCAACGATCACGTGACGCTCCGCTCGACGGCGGTGTTCGACCTGCTGGCGCCGCGTACCCCGGCGGTCCCGGTCAAGGTCGAGCTGCGCTACGACACTCGTGACCCGTACGCCGTAGTCGCCGCGTTCCGCACCGGCCGCGCGGGCTGGGTGGAATGGGTCTACGCCCGCGACCTGCTCGCCGACGGCCTGCTGGCCGAGGCCGGCGACGGGGACGTGCGGATCCGGCCGTCCGTCGAGGACCCCGAGTCGGTGCTGATCGAGCTGAACTCGCCGTCCGGGCACGCCATGTTCGAGGCCTCGGCCCAGGAGCTGGCCGACTTCCTCGACCGCACCTACGACGTCGTCCTGCCGGGCAACGAGCACCTGTGGGTCGACGTGGACGACGCGCTGACCCACCTCATCCCCAACGATCTCGGTTGATGACTCGCTGCGACCGGATCGGGCACCCCCCTGTGATCGGCGGATTCCGGGTCCAGTATGGTTTTCCCATCACGACGACAGCATGGTGGGTGTTGGCGTCGCGAGTAACGCGGACGTAGCGCAGCTGGTAGCGCATCACCTTGCCAAGGTGAGGGTCGCGGGTTCGAATCCCGTCGTCCGCTCGGAGAGAGGCCTTCTCGGGCCTGTCGCGGTGGAGTGGCCGAGAGGCGAGGCAACGGCCTGCAAAGCCGTGTACACGGGTTCGAATCCCGTCTCCACCTCGCGCGATTAGCTCAGCGGGAGAGCGCTACCTTGACACGGTAGAGGTCACTGGTTCGATCCCAGTATCGCGCACCATCTGTTTTCCCTGGTCACATGGCCTGTCGGCGATCTTCGCTGGCAGGCCATTGTCGTGTCTGGGGAGCAGATTGGGAGCACGGGGTGGTGAACACTGTGCGGTTTCGCTTAGTACTCAGCCCCGGTCCCAGGTTGTGCGTGCCGAAAACTACGTCCAGGCAGGTCAAGCTGCGTGTCGATACTTGTGGATGATTCCGCCAAGACGGTGTACGGCGAGGCGGTCGATCCGGTCAGACTCGAGGGGCAGGGTTCGCAGCGGTGCGGCCGCGGCGAGCGATCGATGGGTCCGGTGTGGGTTGTAGCGCCGCTGGTACTCGCGAAGCGCCTGCCGGAGGTGTGTTCGTTCCAGGTCAGTGCGCGATCCAGCAGTTCGGCGTGCAGCGTCTTCACCCAGCGTTCGGTGATCGCGTTCATGTGCGGGATCCGGACACCGGGTGAGAACCGTGCTGATCCCCGCACCGCGCAGGATGTCGTCGATCAATGCGGAGTACTTCGCGTCGCGGTCGCGGATGAGGAACCTGACCTGTGCGACGCTTTGGGAGTCCTCGAGGTCCATGTGCGGGTTGCGGGTGGCCTGTTGCCCAGGCGTGGGTTGGGTGTGCGGTAGTGCCGAGGATGCGCACCCGGTTGTCGTTGTGGTGGATCGCGGCGAGGATGTATGGCCGCGCCCTGGTCAGGGTGATGGGCTCGATGAAGTCCATCGCCAGGATCGCGTCGGTCTGGGAGCGCAGGAAGTTCGCCCACGTGCTCGTCGTCCGGTGTGGGGCAGGGTCTATGCCTTCGGTGTTGAGGGGGCGATCTTGATGCCGAGAAGAAGGGCGACTTCGCTGCGGATGCGTCGGTAGCCCCAGGACGGGTTTTCGGCCGTCCGGCGTAGGACGAGGCGGCGGATCGAGGCGACGGTACGCGGACGCCCGGACCCGCGGTTCATGCTCGGGCGGGCGTGGCGGCGTGTGACCAGGTTGCGGTGCCAGCGCAGGACCGTGTCGGGGCTGACCAGGAGTCGGAACCGGCGCAGTGTTGCGCGGGACAGCGGCACGAGCAGTGCCGCGAGGAACGCCCTGTCCTCGGGCCGTAGTCGTGGGCGCCGGCCGCCGAGTTGTCGTTGCAGCACGGTGAGTTGGTGGCGCAGGGTGAGGATTTCGACATCTTTTTCACGGTCGGTCATGGGCAACAGTCGCAGTGCGGCGAAGGCGTGGGCGACGGCGAGATAGGCGAAGCGGATCATGCCGCACGGCGATCGGTGACGCGTCGACGCCTGTTGACCGGCACGGATGTACTTTTCGGCACGCACAGGCTGGGTTGTCGAGGTGGCTTCTTCGGGGGTGCCGCTGGGGATCCGATGGGTAGGAGCTGGTTTTCGTAGCGGTCGCTGCTGGCGGGTAGGGGCCGAAGCCCAGGTGCCGGGCAGAGCCACAAGGGCAGCCAGACCGTGAGGAGATCACCTCAGACGGGGCGAATTCGCAGCAACATCCCGACAAAATATCCCGGTTTTCCTTGTTCATGCGGTTGCCGACTCGTGCCGACTGATCGCACTGGAGATCGTTCATGGTGCGGCCCGGTACTCACTCGGGCGGCTGGGGCGCTGATCAGCTACCGGCTGGCGGTCTTGGCGGCATGCTGGTTTCCCGGCGGCGAGCTCGCCTTGCCGCGCCGCCGCCATCCGCCGAATCAGGCAGTCGGCCGGGCGAGTAGCGCAGTGCGGGCAGAAGCACGTGGTCAACGAGCACTACCGCGGTTGTCTGATCCAGCGTTCGACCGCGAGTGACGACCTGTCGGAACGCGAAAGACGGAATGATGCCGACGAGGACATCGACGGGCGCCGACGGGTCGACCTCGCCGCGCTCGATCCAGCGCTCAACCACCGAGCGCAGTGCCACCGCCGGTGGCTGGCCGATCGCCTCGGATGCGGCCTCGCGCAGTTCGGTGTCCCGTGATGCTTCGCTGAGCAGGTTCGCCAGCAGCATCGCGGCCCGCTCGTTCCCCGCCGTGTAGTGCCGCGCACACGCGAGGAGGTCCTCACGCAGGGACCCGGTGTCGGGAACACTGACGTCGGCTTGGAGGGCACGGACGGCCGCGACGACCAGCGCCGTCTTGCTCGGCCAGCGCCGGTACACCGCCGCCTTCCCCGTTCCCGCCTGCCGCGCGACCTCCTCCACAGTCGCACCCGACAGTCCACGTCGCACGATGATGTCCACGGTGGCGTCCAGGATGGCTTGCTCGAGAGCCGGATCGCGCGGCCGGCCGGCCGGCGCAGGGGCGTCTGGGATGTCAGGTCTCACGGAGCCCATCTTACGGGACCGTGTGGTACCGTTAAATACGAGACCAGTAGGTCTCGAAATATCCCTATCGTCAGAGGAGTGACGTCATGTCGTCGTCTACGAAGCATCTGAGCAACGACCTGCCGCGCGGATACGGCACTCGTGGCAGCACGATCACGATCGTCGCCGCCGTTTTGGGTGTCGTCATCGTGTTGGCGGTAGCCGCCAACACGGTTGTGGCCTTGATCGCCGGATACCCGGGCGCGAGTTCCGGCTTCGCGCCGCTCACACTGCCGGTCTACGGCGGGTTCACCGCGGTCGGCGTCGTGGGCGGATGGCTGGGGTGGCGCATCGTGCAGCAGCGAGCCGCGCGACCGCGAGCAGTGTTGACAGCTTTGGTTCCCATTGTCACCGCACTCTCGCTGGTGCCCGATCTGCTACTGCTCGCGCTGCACTTCATCCCCGGAACGAGTGCGGCCGGAGTCGTGGTGCTGATGGTGATGCACGTAGTGGTGGTGGCGCACGCCGTGCCCGGCTACCTGATCGCTTCTCGTCTCCTGCGCCAGCACGTGGCGGCCGAGGAATACCCGACTGAAGCGGCCTCACAAACCTTTGATCACCCCATTCATCGATAGCGGGAGGAAAGATGATGACCACCCCAACACTGACGCTGGGCACCACCGCCGACTCGAAGGTCGTCGCGATGATCGAACGACTCGAGCTGGGCGAGCCCGCAGGAATCGAACCCACACTCGCCGCGCCACAGCCGCCGAGCACCGACCCGCGTCGGACTCCTGAGCAGTTCCGCGTCCTACCGAGCGTTGTCGACCACGTACGCGGCTGGAGCAAGGATGCAGGCTTCCACGGCGCAATCGTGCTCGCCAGCCGCGATCACAATCGCCTCACCGTCTACAGCCGCTTCGACGCGGCACCGAGGTCGCCGCCCGTCCTGCGCCGCGAGTGCTGAGTACCATCGCGGCGCAGGGAATTCAGGTACGCACCCTTGACTGGCGACCGAACTAAACACCGCCGGCGCACTTCGGCCTGTTCACGGTGATCGATGGCCGGGCCGACGCGTCGTTGGCGACTCCAGGCCTGCGCACCATAAACTTTCATCGCAGCCACGACCGCGAGCGCATGATCAATTTTGGCATGTGGTCCAGCTTCGCGAGCAACGAGAAATACCGGAGCGGGCTCGCCACGTTCCAGAACGACTATTTCGACCTCGTGGACGTAGTCGAAGACCCATCTGTCGAGCGCCAAGAAGCCTGAAGGTGCTTGGCTTCAGTTGGCCGAGCCGCGGTAGGGCTGGCCGCAGTTGCCCTTCGCAGGGGTAGCCACAGTGACCTGGGGGCGGCGCCTCCACACACTCGACGGCATGGGGACTCGATCGAAGACGCGGGTCATGTCCTTGATGCCGGTCGTGGTCGGGGCGCTGCTGGTGACCCGCACACCGGCCGTTGCCCGCGGCAGGCCCAGCTCCAGCTGCGCAGGATCCTGCCGGAGGCCGTGGACGCCGAGCTGACCGCTCTGGACTCCGAGTGACCGGATCCGCCCCGGTCCGACGCGCGGCGTGGACCCGTGGTGGTCGGGCAGTGCGGCGTGAGGCGCTCGTTGATCGAGTGCGGGTGTGAGACCGTCACCGCCGCCCTGTCGGCCGTACCAGCGTGCGGTGACATAGAGACGTAACCCGTTCGACTCGCGTTTGGCATCTTCCGCCTGATTTCGAGCCTCGTGTTTCACCTGCGCGCAACAGTCCAGATCTGTCAAAGAAATGCGCGCCGCTCAAGATTGTCTTACAAGTTTTGCTGGATTGCGCCGATCGGGGTCCTCAGAAGGCGATTTTAGCCAGGTTAAGTATACCGAGATGGAGGAGAACTGATGCGCGACACGTCCGCTGCCGACCTCCGGCCGCGTGAGTTCGCGGGCTACGGCGGCCGGCCGCCCTCCTTCCGCTGGCCGGGTGGTGCGCGCGTCGCGATCAACCTCGCGATCAACTACGAGGAGGGCACCGAACGCAACCCGCTGCACGGCGACACCGAGCGGGATTCCCGGACCTGGGTGCGGAGCGCCCTCCCGCCGTCCGAGCGCGACCTGATGCAGGAAGGCGAATACGAGTACGGGACACGCGCCGGGATTTGGCGCCTGCTCAGGGCATTCCGCCAGTACAACGCGCCGTTCAGCATGTTCGTCTCGTCCACGGCCCTTCCGCTCAACCCGCCGCTGCTGGCCCAGCTCGCCGAGGAGGACTGCGATTTCGTCGCGCACGGCACCCGGTCGATCTCGCATCCGGACTGGACCGAGGACGAGGAGCGCGCGGACCTGCGGGCCTGCGTCGATCAGGTGTGGGGGCTGACCGGTCAGCAGATTCTCGGCGCGTTCCCCCGGCCGCCGATCACCGTGCGCACCCGCCGGCTGATGGCCGAGGAGGGCCTGCTCTACGACTCGGCCACGACCAACGACGATATTCCTTACTACACACCGGTTTTGGGTCGCCCGATGCTGGTGGTCCCGTACGCCGTCGATACCAACGACGCGCGGTTCTGGGGCGGGCATTCCGGCCCGGGCTACATCGGCCCCGCCGACTTCTTCGACTATCTCAAGGGCTCGTTCGACGTGCTGCGCACCGAGACCGACGACACGGCGCGGCTGATGTCGGTCGGGCTGCACGCGCGGATCATGCGGCCGGGACGGATCGCCGCGCTCTACCGGTTCCTCGACTACGTCAGCGGTTTCCCCGATGTGTGGATCGCCAAGCGCAACGACATCGCCCGCCACTTCGCCGGTCTCTTCGCCCCGCCCGACGCCTGGAACTGGCCCCCCGTTTCCCCACCGGCACCGACCCTCCCCGACTGAAAGGCTGCCGACCGATGAAGCGCAGAACATTTCTCCGCAGCGCGCTCGCGACAACAGGCGTTGCGGCACTGGCGGGCCCGCTCGCCGCGTGCGGCTCCTCCGGCGGGTCGACCGCCTCGGACGGGCCGGTCACGTTGACGATCGGCAACTCGCAGTGGCTCGATGCGTTGCGGGGCAAGAATCTCTGGAACGCGGTGGTCGCCTATCAGACGGTCAACCCGAAGGTGACTTTGGCACAGGAGGCCATTCCCTCCGCGGACTTCGCCAACAAGATCACCACGGAGCTCGGTGCCGGTAAGGGCCCGGACGTGATCCTGATGCAGGACGGCCTCTTCGTCACGGCTGCGGCATCGGATGCGCTGGTCGACCTGGGTGAACTGTCCGGCACGCCGGGACTGAACGTCACCAACAACGCCGGCATGGTCGGCAACACCCGGTACGGCGTTGCGTGGCAGCGTGCCGGTTATGCGTTGGTATACAACAAGAAACTGCTCGAGCGCGCCGGCGTCGGCGCCCCGCCGACCACAGTGGACGCGCTGATCGCCGCGGCCAGGCAGGTCACGGCCAGTACCGGCGCGATCGGTTTCGCCACCCGCCACCTGATGTCGGACTTCAGTGGCTGGTACATGGACTACCAGAACTGGAACTACGGCTACGGCGGAAGTTTCGCGGCGAACGGCAAGCTCACCATCGCCTCCGCGCCCAACGTGGCCGCCCTCACCGCGTACAAGAAGGTCTACGACGCGAAGATCATCCCGATCGGCGACGACATGCCCACTATGCGGACGCGGTTCAAGGAAGGCAACGTCGGCTTCATCCTCGACAACAGTGGCGGCACGCTGAACATGGCGCTGGGCGGGTCGGTGGCCTCGGCCGACGTCGGTGCCGCGCCGTTGCCGTTCCCGAATCCGGCCGCGGCCCAGCAGATCCTGGTTGGCGTCAACGCGAACTCGGCGAACCAGGACGCGGCGAAGGCCTTCGTGAAGTGGCTGATCAGCTCGGCGGGTCAGGCCGGCCTGCGGGCCGCGTCGGGGCCGGACACGCTGGCCACCGACGTCCCGCTCACCGCGGACTTCACCGCGCAGAGCCCGTGGGGCACCACGTTCGCCACGGTCGCGCCGAAGGAGGGAAGCCTGCTCGTCCCGGGTTTCGAGGTGAAGACCGCGGCGATCATGCGCCCGGTCATGCAGGCCGTGGAGCAGGTGCTGCTGAAGAACGCGGACCCGGCGACCGCGTTGACCTCCGCACAGAGCCTGGCCGAGCAGGTGGCGCGCTGACATGTCGCACGCGCTAGCCACCGGCGCGGCGTCCACACGCCGACGACGGATCGCGCGGTTCTCGGCGCCCTACCTGTTCGTCGCGGTGCCGTTGGTCTACATGACGGTGGTCGTGTTCTACCCCGCGGCCCGCGAGGTGTGGCTCAGCTTCACCAACACGAAGCTGAGCCGCCCGAACGGGGGCCACTTCGTCGGGACGGACAACTACGCCAGGATCTTCGGCAGCGATCTGTTGTGGACCTCGCTGCTCACCACCGTCCTTTATGTACTCGGGGTGGTGGCGGGCTGCCTGGTGCTCGGCACGCTGGCCGCCCTCGCGGTCGACCGGCCCTTCCGCGGCCGGGCGCTGGTCCGTGGCGTCCTCGCGTTCGGCTGGGCCGTACCGGGGGTGGCGACGGCACTGGCCTGGTCGTGGATCTTCAACTCCCAGACCGGGGTGCTCAACCGGATCACCGGTGCGCTGGGACTCGGCACGCACGACTGGCTCAGTAACCAGGAGCTGGCGCTGCCCTCGGTGATCGCGGCGACCGTCTGGCAGTACACGCCGTTCGTCATGCTCGTCGTCCTGGCCGCGTTGCAGTCCGTGCCACCGGAGGTGCGCGAAGCGTCCCATGTGGACGGTGCGGACGCGTTGAGCCGGTTTCGCGCGGTGACACTGCCGCACATCCTCCCGGCGATCCGGCTGGTCGCGTTGCTGCTGGTCGTCTGGTCCATGCGGCTGTTCGAGATCATCTACCTGCTCACCGGCGGTGGCCCGCTCAACCGGACCAGCACCCTGGTGGTCAGCCTCGAGCTCCAGGCGTTCGAGAACTACGACCTGGGTGGCGCCGCCACCTACGGCGTCGTCGGACTGGTGATCTCACTGGCCGTGACCGTCGTGTACTTCGTGGTCGAACGGAGGTCGACGCATGGCGTCTAGCACCGAGGTGATCGTGTCCGAAGACGTCGCGGCGCCGTCGACCGGAGCACCAGCGGCTGCCCGCGGGTCACGGCGCGGCCGGTCCCGGCTGAAGCTGGCATCGCGTTACGTCGTGGTGCTGGTCATGATGGGCCTCGCGGGTTTCCCGGTGTACTGGATGCTCAACACCGCGCTTGCCACCAACGCCGAGCTGTATGCCGGTACCCAGTCCTGGTGGCCGCATTTCGAGGATCTGGGCTCGCTGTTCCACCAGCTGGGCCGAGTGCCGCTGTGGCGGTGGCTGGGCAACTCGGCGTTCATCGCGATGGGCACGACGGTGTTGAGCCTGGTACTCGGCTCGCTGGCCGGGTACGCGCTGAGCCGGTTCCGGTTCCGCGGCAAGGGACCGATCGGGTTCCTGCTGTTCATCACGCAGGTGCTGCCGGAGGCACTGATCCTGGTGCCGCTCTACGCGCTGTTCATCTCGCTCGGCCTGCTCAACAACCTGTGGGGCCTGGTACTGGCCGACGCCGGTTTCTCCTTGCCGGTGGCCACGTTCATCCTCAAGACGGCGATGGACCGGATACCGCACGAGATCGAGGAGTCCGCGCAGCTGGACGGCTGCCCCCGGATCAGCGCGCTGACCATGATCATTCTGCCGATCATCGCGCCCAGTATCGCCGCCGCCGCGGTGCTGTCCTTCTTCGCAGGCTGGAACGAATACCTGTACGCGAACACGTTCCTCTCCGATCAGGGACACTGGCCGGCGAGCGTCGGGCTGGCGTCGTTCATCGGCCAGAACGAGACCCCGATGTCGGCGATCATGGGTTCGGCACTGGTCTTCACGATCCCCGCGATCGTCTTTTTCCTGTTGGTCCAACGCAAAATCGTCGCCGGCCTCACGGTCGGCGCGGTGAAAGGCTAGCCGAGATGCCATCGATCACCTTCGAGAACGTCTCCAAGTCGTTCCGGGACACCCAGGTCATCACCTCGTTCGACGCACAGATCGAGGACGGCGAGTTCGTCGTGCTGCTCGGGCCGTCGGGCTGCGGGAAATCCACTCTGCTGCGGATGATCGCCGGGCTCACCGACATCACCTCGGGCACCATGAGGTTCGACGGCGAGGTGGTCAACGAGTGGGAGGTGGCCGAACGGCGCCTCGCGTTCGTGTTCCAGTCCTATGCCCTCTACCCGCACATGACCGTCCGCGCGAACATCGCGTTCCCGCTCGTCATGGCCGCTTTCAAGCGCTGGTATCACGTTCCGGTGGTGAACTCGATCGCGCGCCGGACCCTGATGCGCAGTCCGGAAATCAGCGAGCGGACCGCCCGGATCGCCACCGCGCTGGAGCTGGACCAGCTGCTCGATCGCAGGCCCGTACAGCTCTCCGGCGGGCAGCGCCAGCGCGTCGCACTCGCCAGGGCGCTCGTGCGTGACCCGGCGATCTACCTGCTCGACGAGCCACTATCCAATTTGGACGCAAAACTGCGGACCCAGATGCGGGCCCAGATCACGGGCCTGCACCGGGAGGTGGGCAGGACGTTCGTCTACGTCACCCATGACCAGGTGGAGGCGATGACGATGGCCACCCGGATCATCGTCATGGACCACGGCGCGATCCAGCAGATCGGCACCCCGGACGAGATCTACCGGTCCCCGGCGAACACGTTCGTGGCCCGTTTCGTGGGGGCGCCGCCGATGAACCTGCTGCCCATCGGGGACGAGGCGTCCGGGGTGCGCCGCGCCGATCTCGCCACCCACGTGCCTGGCCTCGCGCTGCCCGACGGTGATGACCTCTTGCTCGGCATCCGACCGGAGAAACTGCGTTTCCACGACGACGCGTCCGGGCCGCTGTCGGCCACCGTCGTGGCGGTCGAGCGGCTGGGCAGCGAAACGCTCGTGGGTTTCCACCTCGACACCGCCGAGGACCGGCCGCGCACGCTGGCGCCCGAAACCCCCCACTACGCCAAAGTTCCCGCCGATCAACCGGTGACCGTCGGCGAGTCCTGCTCGCTGTCCTTCGCCGCCGCCGACGTCGTGTGGTTCGACCGGGAGACCACCCGGCGCCTCGACCCGGCACTTGTCTGAACTGGAGAAAACCGCATGTCCTTGCTGCCCTACCGGATCGCCGCGACCGGACACAGCCTGAACTATCTTCCCGAATACCTCGCCCGGGACCGCGGGTTCTTCGCGGAGGAGGGCCTCGACGTCTCGGCGGTCGTGCCCAAGCCGTGGGATTTGGTGCTGGACGAACTGGCCGCGGGCACTTCGCAGGCCGCGCTCGGCGGGATCTGGGTGCCCTCGATGTATCTCGGCCGGGCCACGCGCTACACGCCGTTCGCCCAGGTCGCCGCTCGTGCGCCGCTCGCGCTGCTCGGCCGTGAGCCCGTGGCCGAGTTCTCGTGGGACCGGCTGCCCGGTTCGATCATGCTGATGAAGGGCAGCAATGGCGCCAGCGTCGGCGTCTTCATGAAGATGCTGCTCGCCGAGCGCGGGGTCGACGTCTCGGCCGTTCGCTTCGTGCAGGATCTCGACGGGCTCATGCTCGGCTCGCTCTTCGCCGGTGGCATGGGCGACTACCTGGTGGTGGACTACGGTTCGGCCGCCGCGCTGGCCGCCCGCACCGGGCTGCGTGTGGTCTCGCCGTTCGTCCGCGACGGCGGTGATGTGCCGTGGAGCGTGTACTACAGCGAAGGCGAGAGCACGCCGGAGCGGGTTGAGATCCAGACCAGGTTCGTCCGCGCGCTGAACCGCGGTATGCAGTGGGTTGTGGAGCATGACGCGGCGGAGTACGCGGGTTTCCTCGGCGAGACCTTCCCCGCCATCGGGACGGAGCTGGCCGTGTCGCTGACCAACGAGTTCCGCGCGCTCGGCATGTGGACGACACCGCTGATCGACCGGGCGGCCTACGACCGGTGGCAGCGCGGCATCGCGACCGCTGCGCTGACCACCGCGCCCATCCACTATGACGATCTCATCGACTGCGCGCCCACCGCGTTCCTGGCGTCGGAACAGCCGGCCAGCGCCGGTCGATGAGGGGGGTGGGGATGCGGGTGCTCGTCGTCAACTGCAACACCTCGGCCGAGATAACCGGCGTGATCCGGGCGAACGCCCAGGCGGCCGCCCGGCCGGGAACCGAGGTCGTCGCGATTCAGCCGAGCTGGGGTCCTGAGTCGGCGGAGGGTTTCTACGAGAGTTTCGTGACCGCGGCGGCGGTGCTCGACGCAGTGCTGGCCCACGACGGAACGTTCGACGCCGTGGTGATGGCCGGTTACGGCGAGCACGGCCGGGAAGGCATGCGACAGGTTCTCGACGTGCCGGTGGTCGATATCACCGAGGCGTCCGCGCAGTTCGCGAGCCTGCTCTCCTACCGGTTCGGGGTGGCCACCACCGCGGTGTCAGCGGTAGCCGGCATCGAGGAAAGCCTGCGCTCGGCGGGTTTGTGGTCGCGATGCGCCGGGGTGGTCGCGACTCGGATCCCGGTCGTCGCGATCCACCAGGACAGCGGGCTGGCCATCGACGCACTCGTCGAGGCGGGCCGGACCCTGCTGGACTCGGGCGCCGACTCGATCGTGCTCGGCTGTGCCGGTTTCGCTGGCCTCGACCGGCGGCTGGAGGAGGTGCTCGGGGTGCCCGTGCTCGACGGTGTGACGTGTGCGGTGGCCGTCGCGGAAGGTCTTGTGGGGCTTGGTAAAACTACCAGTAAGCAAGGTCCGTTCCGGGCGCCGAGCGGAACCAAGACCTGGGCCGGCTGGCCGCGCCGGGCGGTCGGCAAGATCGCGGGAGTTGCCGATGGCTAGCCCTGCCGAGAACACCGAGGACAGCGAACCGAACGGCGGCTCGCTGTCGGCGAACATCTACCGCACGATGCGTCGCTGGATCATCACCGGCGAGTACCCCCAGGGAATGCGGCTCAACGAGCAGCGGCTCGCGGCCGCGCTCAAGGTGTCCCGCGTCCCCGTGCGGGAGGTGCTGCCACAGCTGACCACGGATGGTTTCGTCGAGATGTTCCCGCACCGGAGCGCGGTGGTGTCGACCTGGACCGTCGATGACGTGCACAACCTGTTCGACGCGCGGCTCGCGCTGGAGGTGGAAGCCGCTCGCTACGCCACGAGGAAGGTGGCCCGGGGTGCGTCGATGGCCAAGCTCGCCCAGGTGCTGCACAGTTCGGATGAGGTGGTGCCGACCGGTGACGACCTGCGCATCGCCGAGTCGAGCACGCTGTTCCACACGCGGGTGGTGGATCTGACCGGCAATGGCCTGATGATGTCGTTGATGCAGACCGTTTCGCACCGGATGAGCTGGCTGTTCTACCTGACCTCGCAGCGCGACGCGCAGCAGGCGTGCGCGGAGCACCACGAACTGTTCGACGCGATCGCGTCCGGCAACGAGGAGGTCGCGCGAGCGGTCGCGTACACCCACATCGAACGGGGCCGGGAACCGTCACTGTCCAGTTTCGACGCCGTCGTCGAGCGGCCTTGACCCGGAGCAATTCCAGGATCTCGTTGTGGTCGAAGGCCGTGGCCGGGTCGCAGACCTGCAGCACTCGGTCGCCGGAGGCGGGCGCGGACTGGCGCGGGCAGCACGACGTAGGGCTTGGCGGTCATCGCGAACACCCCGTCCGGGCGCCGCTTGATCACGGCTGAGTTCTCGATGACGGTGATCGCCAAATACAGAGGGCAGTGAGCGTTCCGCGTAACTGTCCGTGGCGGGGTGCGGCGGAAGGACTTTCGAAGATGGGCGTGGATCTGTGGCGTCGTTGTCTTGAAAGCATTGCAGCTTGAGCAAGGCTTCGACGATCAACGGTCGTATCGACCGCGGGCGCATTCGCCGGCGGCGCGTTGGTGGTTGACGTCAATACACTTGTTGACTAGCAGGAAAACTCGACTGCAAGCTGCTGCAAAAGGACGTGCACTGGACGGGTGCCGCGCGGTGATCTTTTGTGCATATGGATGTCGCCTATCGAGCAGTCTCCACCACGGTCGGCGCTGATCGCGGCATTCTGGGGTGCAAGGGGACGCAGATTCAAATTTCAGGGGGTGTCGGCCGGTGCCAGTGCGTTCGGGGGTCATCTGCTGGCGGGCGATCACGAGAGTCCTGCCGAACTTCTAGGCTCCCATTTCGATGACGCCGGTGCGCCGCTTGCGGAACTGGGCGCTGAGTGCGATGGCGACGATGATGGCTCCTCCTTGGAATACGTCGGTGATCCAGGGGGCGGCGCCGACCAGGGCGAGGCCGCTGACGGCGGTGGCCACGAACAACAGGGCGAGTATGGTGCCGGCTACGTTGAAGCGCCCGGGGCGCCACGTAGTGGATCCCAGGAATACCGCGGCGACGGCCGGCAGGATGAAGTTGATTCCACCGATTTGCGGGTCGGCGGATCCCTGCACACCGATCTGCATGACTCCCGCGGCGCCGGACAGGACGCCGGCGCCGACGAAGCTGAGGGCGACCGTGCGCCGGGTGGGGATGCCGGTCAGTTCCGCGGCGCGCAAATTGGAACCGACCGCGGTCAGCCGTTTTCCGTATGGTGTCTGGGTGAGCAGGTACCAGGCAAGTACCGAGATGATCAGCGCGAGCACGAACATGGCCGGTACACCGGCGACAAGCATGTTCCCGAGATTCGTCAGGCTGGACGGCAGGTTGTTGCTGATCGGGGTGCCGTGGGTGTACGCCTGAATGACGCCTACCAATACCGTCGACGTTCCCAGTGTTCCGATCAGGGAGCTGACACCGAAATAGCTCACGACGACGCCGTTGAAGGTGCCGACCAGCGCGCCGACCGCCAAAGCTACGAGCACGGCGACGACGAGAGAGCTTGAGTATTCCGACATCGCTGCGGCGCCGGCCACGGAGCAGATGCTGATATTCGAGCCGATCGAAACGTCGAAACGGCCGGCGATGAGCGGGAGCATGAGCGCGAGCGCGGCCACGATGCTGACCGACTGCGTTGTCACGATCGTCTGCAGATTGGACAATGTGAAGAAGGTAGCGGGCCGCAGGAGGCTGAACACGGCCGCGACCACCACCAGCAGCCCGACCAGGCCGAACCGTTCGCCGTACACGAGCGCGGCCGGACGTCGGCGCCGGGGCTCGGCCTTCGCGGCGTCGTGCTCCTCAGGCGATGCGGAATCTTGGGGGAGCCCGTCGTTTCGCACGGTGCCAGACGGGTCACGCGTTTGAGTCATTGTGTGCTCCTCGACGATGAATAGACGAGCTCGGTGATCATTTCTTCGGTCGCGTCAGCGCCGGCCAGTTCCGCTCCGATCCGCCCATCGCTGAGGACGAGCACGCGGTCGGTCACTCGCGACAGTTCGGTGAAATCGGAGCTGACGAGGACCACGGTGAGTCCTTTCTCGACTGCGTCGTCGATGAGCGCGTAGACATCGGCCCGGGCGCCCACGTCGACGCCCTGGGTCGGCTCGTCGAGCAGTAGCAGACGTGGATCGAGGCGAAGCCACCTGGCGAGAATGACTTTCTGCTGGTTTCCGCCGGAGAGCTGCGAAAGCGGGGTGAAGATATCGCGGGTCTTGATGCCGAACTTCCGGATATCCGCGCGGGCTTCCTCGTGCTCGCGCCGATGGCGATAGAGCAATCCTGCGCGGTACCGATTCAAGTCCGCAATGGACAGATTGTCTTCGACCGAGAGGTCACTGAGGGCGGCATCGAGGGCGCGGTCTTCGGGAACGTAGGCGATACCGTGTTTGATCCCGTCACCGACGCTCCTCGGCCGGATCGTCTCGCCGTCGAGCCGGACCTCACCGCCGTCGGCGGGCATTGCGCCGGCCAGCATGCGCAACAACTCGGTCCGCCCGGAGCCCAGCAAGCCAGCGATGCCGACCACCTCACCGCGACTCGCGGTGAACGTGACGTCGGCGAGCGGACCTCCTCGCAGGCCGCGGACGCTCAGGAAGACCTGTTGGTGATCGCGTTCGGGAGGATGAGGAAGTACTTCGGACACCGGGCGTCCGACGATGTACCGGACCACATCGGACTCGACGAGGCCCTCGTTCGCCCGGGTGACGACCTTGTGCCCGTCCCGCAGCACGGTGATGTCGTCCGAAATGGACAGCACCTCGTCGATCCGGTGACTGACGAACACGATCGTCTGGCCCGACCTGCTGCACGCCTTGATCGACTCGAGGAGAACGTCGACCTCACCCTTCGGCAGCGTCGCGGTCGGCTCATCCAGTACGAGGATGTTCAGGTCCTCGGCGTCCTCCAGCGCGCGGGCAATCGCCACCATGGTCTGATCCGCGGGCCGCAGAGAGCCGAGCTCCTGATCAGGTGTCGCGGCGATGCCGAACCTTTCCAGTAACAACGCGGTCCGGCGCCGCAAGGTCGTCCAGCTGATCGTTCCCGGTGTTCCACCGAACCCGTTGACCAGGCCGATGTTCTCGGCGACGGTCATTTCCGGGAAAACACCCGGGTCCTGATGCACAAAACGTAACCCGGCGTCGCGGGCGAATGCCGGCGTTATCTGGTCGGCGGGGACAGAACGTTGAGCGACCCGGATGATTCCCCCCGGATCGGCGCGGTGCACGCCGGCCAGCACCTTGATCAGCGTGGATTTGCCGGAGCCGTTACCACCCAGCAGCGCATGGACCGTTCCGGGGGCGACGTCGACACTGACATCGGAAAGCGCATGCGTTCCGGTGAACGTTTTCGTCAGATGTTCGATGGAAAGCGCGGCGGGACCGCGGCCGGCGCCGGCCTCTGCACTCACGCTCATCGCTACTGACCCGCCCACAGCGTCTTGAACTTGCCCGCGAAGTCCGGGACGGCCAGTGGCGCGCCTTCGTCCGGCAGGTTGTGGGTCTTGTCGACCAGCACCCACCCACCGCCTTCGTCGGGGAAGTCGGTCGCGTTCGCGAACAGGCGGTTGAGGGTGTCGGCGAGACCGTACATCTGCCACGTGTAGCCGGGCTGGATGGCGAGTGCGGCCGTCTGGACCCCGCTGCGGATCATGCTGAGATTCGCCGGGAAACCCTCCGCTCCGATGACGACGAGGTCCCGGCGACCCGATTGTTGAATGGCCGTATTGAGTCCCAGTGGCGCGACGGAGTCGGTATCGTTCGACAGCACGCTTGCCTCGGGATGGGATTGGATCGCGGCCTTCCAGATCTGGGTCGCGGTCGCCGGAACCTGCGCGAACGTCCACTCGACCGGAATGACGGTGCACTTCGGGCACTGCTCGTTGAGTGCGGCGAGGAACGCTTTCGTGTTGATGTCGTGGTTCGCGCTACTTTTCTCGGCGAGGTTCAGGATCGTCGGATTGGGCGGAGCGTAGCCGAGGAGTGTGGTGACCCGGGCCCGCTGGTAGGCCGCCGCGTAGTTTTCCCAGGACGCGCCCCCGAGGTCGTTCTCGGTCTTGGTGAACAGTCCCGATCCGCCGCCGAATCCCGGATAGTCGCAGTCGAGGCCACCGAAGTTGACCGTCGGAATGTTCGCGGCTTTGGCGGCGAGTAGTCCCGAGCGGATCGTCGGGCAGTCGAATGCGATGACGGCGATTCCGTCGGCACCCGCGGCCACGGCCTGGTTGATCAGTCCGTTGGCGGTCTGCGGACTCGCCTTGCTGTCCACGACCGTGACATTCCAGCCGAGTATCCTGCCGGCCTCCTGAAATGCCGTCGCGGCGCCCGAACACGCGTCGAAAGCCTGGCCACAGGAGACGAACCAGACGTTCTTGCCCCGCTGTGCCTTCGGCCCGGTGGCCGGCGGCGGGCCGTAGTCCCCGGCGTAGAGTTTGGCCACTGCGGGCGAGGCGTTGTTGATCGCGGCCGCGTTGGCCGCCGAACTCGTTGCGGGGGCCCGCATGCTGCACGACGTCAGCACGGCCGCGACCATTCCGGCCGCCGCCACCCACGATGCGAACCCGAGGGAGTGTCTGGTGAAACGGACCATGGTTTCTTCTTCCGTTCGGTTTCAAACAATAGGCAGGCACAATTCCGTGGTCAGTTCAACGGCCGAGTTGCCCGCCGTCGACCGGCACGGCGACGCCGGTGACGAACCGGCTCGCGTCCGAACCCAGCCAGGCCACGATTTCGCTGACGTCCCGGGGTTCGACATGGTCGACGGGCAAAACTTGCATTGCGCGGAATGCCTCGGTGGCGTTGTTCCTGGTGGGGTTCGCGATGTCCGGCCGGAAGACGTCGTAGATGGCCTGGTTCATGAGCATGTCGGTGTTGACCAGGCCGGGACACACGGAATTGACCCGGATGTTCTCCGGTCCCAGTTCGTTCGCCAGGGTGCGCATCAGTCCGTTGACGCCGTGTTTGGCCGCTACATAGCCCGCCATGTTGGCGTAGCCCTTCAAACCGCCGAGTGAACTCGTCAGCACGATGGAACCGCCGCGCTTCGCGCTGACCATCGAGGGAACGACCGCCTTCACGGTATTGAAGACACCCGTGAGATTGACGTCGATGACGTCCTGCCATTCGGCTTCCGACAGTTCCCAGGTCTTGCGCATCGTCGTCAGGATTCCGGCATTGGCGCAGACGACGTCGATATGGCCGAACTCGGAGAGGGCCTCGGCGACGACCTTGTCCAGTTCGGCCGGCGAGCGCACGTCCGCGGTGCGGCCGAGAATCCGTTGCCCGGTCTCACGCACCAACCGCTCGGTCTCGGCGAGATCGCCTTGCCGGCCAAGCTGGTAAGGTACGGTCTCGTCGATGTCCTTGTTGATGTCGACGGCGACGATGTCCGCTCCGGCTTTGGCCAAGGTCACGGCATGCGATCGCCCTTGACCGCGTGCCGCACCCGTAATGAAGGCGACCTTGCCCTTCAGTTCTGCCATGGTTACTCCCGATTCGTCGTCATTCCACCGGACCGCGTCAACGGTTGCCGTCATCGGCCGCGGAAATTCACATCGCGTGCTTGGGAAAGGAAAGTGACGCCCGCGGGTTACGGAATCAGTCGGGCGTGTCGTCGACGCCGACTGGATTCTGTAGTGATCGTTAAACGGTGAGCACTACAGAAGCATCCGGACTCACGCCCTGTCAAGACCTCGCGATTGATCGATATCTGTCCTTGTTTCCGTGGCGTTAACTCGGGCCGGGTAATCCTTCGCACTTTCGCCGAAGGACGAGCCATGGCGCTCAACGACCAGAACGGCGGGCGCTGGTGTACACCCGGGACCCTCGAGCTGCTACGCTCCTGTGTAAACGTGGGCGTATACGTAGAGTGGGGAAGCGTCCTATGGCGAAACTCCTGCCCGACTACGCCGAGTCGCCCTGGCAGGTCGAAGTGGTCGGTGGCGCGCGACCGGCTGAGCGATGCGTTGGTGGCCGCCTACGCCGACGAGCGCGCTGGTCTTCGCACCGTCCAATGCGGACCAGCGGATGGCCGCGGATATCGGCATGTACGGACAGACGCTGCTGCTGGCGATGACCGCCTACGGCGTCGCCAGTTGCCCTCAGGGGCTGCTGGGTTTTTCGGCGATGCGATCCGCGAGTCGCTGGGTATCCGCGACGGGAAGGTGCTCTTCGGGATCTCCTTCGGCTACGCCGGCGACACCGCCGCCGTGAACCGGATCAAGCTCACCCGCGCGATGCTTTCCGAGACAGCGAGATTCCACTCCTAGGCGGCGCGGCGCCACGAGCAGGTCCTAGGCCCGCTTCGCTGTTCGCTGGGTCGTCTTTCCCTTCCGGGAGTTGCGGGTAACACCTGATCGGCCTTTCGTGGGCCAGCCCTGCAGCGCCACGTCGACCACCTGATTCAGCTCGTCGGGGGTCGCGCCGTCGACGGCCGCCACCGCGATGCCGTCGCTGACGGTGATGACGTACCGCGCCAGTACCGCCGGATCGGTGCCGGCGGGCAGATCACCCTCCTCGACCGCTCTTTCCAGCCGCTGTCGCACCGACACGTAGTCGCCATTCCGGCGCGCCGCGAGCTCGTCCCGCACGGCCTGGCCGGTCCGGCCGGTCACCAGTGCTCCGTGGACCAGCAGG
This sequence comes from Amycolatopsis sp. GM8, assembly GCF_021653975.1. Taxonomy (GTDB): domain Bacteria; phylum Actinomycetota; class Actinomycetes; order Mycobacteriales; family Pseudonocardiaceae; genus Amycolatopsis_E. Next base: position 355,042 of record NZ_JAJKFK010000008.1, read on the forward strand.
CAGCCGGGTGGGGTGGCCGGATCCGTCGCGCGTTCGACGGTGCTGCGCAGGAGGTTCTCGACGGCCGCGCGCGCGGTCGGGAGGTCGAGGTACCGGCTCGCTTCGACCCCGGGTTCGCTGGCGTACCGCTCCAGGACCTTGTAGAACAGGGTCTGTTTGTCACCGAATGCGGCGTACATGCTGGGGGCGTTGATGCCCATCTCCTTGGTGAGGTCGGCGAGCGACGCCCCCTCGTAGCCCTTGCGCCAGAACACGTGTAGCGCACGTTCCAGAGCGACATCCGTGTCGAACCCGCGCGGTCGTCCCGTCGCCATCGGTTGAGACCCCCTGTCATGTAGAACCATCTGTATCAATCGATAGTAAACCCTTGACAGCCGCGATGTGCGCATGATTTTGTAGTGATCGATATTTAACGATCACTACAAAATACTTCGCTGGTCGACGGGGTTGCGCGAGCGCATGCTGCGGATCCACGTGCTGTCGTGCCTGCCATGAATCCAAGGGAGTGTGCATGAGCTCAGGAGCCGTCGGTATGGCCGCCCGGCCCGCGACGATCCCCGAAGTCACGCACGAGTACTCGACGCTGAACGGTGCCCGCCTGCATTACGTGCGCGCGGGCGAGTCCGGCTCACCCGTCCTGCTCGTGCATGGCTTTCCCGAGACCTGGTGGGCCTTTCACAAGCTCATCCCGTTGTTGGCCGCGCGCCACCGGGTGTTCGCCGTGGATCTGCGCGGCTTCGGCGAGTCGTCGAACGACGAGGGGCACTACGACAGCGCCACCTCTGCCGAGGATCTTCGCTGCCTCATCGACGCGCTGGGCCTCGGTCCCGTGCATCTGACAGGCCAGGACCTCAGCGGGCCGGTGACAGACCGGCTCGCCGCCAAGGGACGCGAATACGTACGCAGCTACGCGCCGATAGAAACGGGCATAACCGGATTCGGCCTCGAGAAGTTCATGGACGTCACCAAGGGCGGGGCGTGGCATTTCGGTTTCTTCGCCGCTCCGGGAATCGCCGACATGGTGCTGCCCGGGCACGAGCGCGAGTTCCTCACCCAGTACGCGTACGAGGGCTTCACCGAAATCAAGGGCGCGATCGGCGAGCCGGATATCGACGAATTCATTCGCACCTATTCTCGCCCCGACGGCTTCCGTGGCACCACTGGGCTCTACGCGTCGATGCTCCGCGAAGCGGACGAGATGCGCGCACTCGCCGAGCGTCCACTCGAGACGCCGATTCTCGCCGTGGGGACGCTGGGAAATCGTGGGCACGGTGACCTCACGGTCAAGACCATGAAGCAGGTCGCGCGCGACGTACGATCCGTGATGATTCCCGAATCCGGCCATTTCGTCGCGATGGAGGTACCCGATCGGCTCGCAGGCGAATTGCTGCCCTTCTTCGCCGATGCCGACCAGAAGTTCGACGCCCGCTGAGCGGCGGACAGTGAGGAAGGTGCACCGATGATCGATGTTCCGGTTCTTGTCGTGGGCGGTGGTCCCGCCGGAATGAGCCTGGCCCTGCTCCTCGATCGGCTGGGGATACCGAGCCTGCTCGCCGAGCGGCGGCCGGCCACGACCAATCATCCGAAAGCGCGCGGTTGTCACGACCGGACGATGGAACAGTTCCGGGTATGGGGCATCGAGGACCGGGTGCGCCGGGCCGGGCTCCCCGCGACTTCCGACGTCGCGTGCTGGTGCGAGAGTCTGAACGGCCCCCTGGTCGCCTACACGCAGCCGGCACCGAGTACCAACACTCCGGCACCACGGTCGATCGTGCCCCAGGACGCGGTGGAAGAGGCGCTCGACCACGCGTTGTCGACCCGTCCAGGTGCTCAGGTGCGCCGTTCGACCGAGCTGCTCACGTTCGCCCAGGACGCCGCGGGCGTGACCGCGCGACTGCGTAGTCGTGACACCGGCGAGGAGTTCGAGGTGCGGGCCCAGTACCTCATCGGGTGCGACGGCGCGAACAGCCAGGTGCGGACGACGCTCGGGGTCGAGATGGAAGGCCCGGAGGTGCTCTCGCTGATGGCGAACCACTACTACCGAGCCGATCTCAGTCATCTGCCCCATGTCCGCAGCGCCATCGGATTCCTGGTGCGGCCCACCGATCTGGAACGGCCCGACGTCAACGTCCTGGCCACCGGCCCGGACGGGAACCGGTGGCTGGCGGTCCAGAAGCTCGCCGACGGGGAGGTTCCGTTCTCCGAGGAACATCTGGTCCAGCTCGTCCGGGAACAGTGGGAAATGCCCGACCTCGAGGTCGAGCGGATCAACGTACTGAACTGGACGATGAGCGCTCAGGTGGCGCGGCACTTCCGGCAGGGACGGGTGTTCCTCGCCGGGGACGCGGCACACCGTTTCCCCACGGCCGGCGGCAACGGGCTCAATTCCGGGGTGCAGGACGTGCACAACCTCGCGTGGAAGCTCGCGATGGTCCTTTCCGGACACGGCACCGAGGAACTGCTCGACACCTACGAGTCCGAGCGGCGGCCGGTGGCCCGGTCCAACACCGACTTCGCCGTCCGCAACCAGCAGCGCATCGACAAGATGGACGTGGCATTCCGGCAGCGCGAGGAGCACCCGGAGGCGTGGCGGAAATTGCTGGCCGAACAGGACAAACAGCTGCACACCGAAGGCTAGACGCTCGGTTACATCTACACCGAGGGTGCGATCGTCGATGACGGGTCCCCGGTGCCGCCGCACGACTCCGAGCGCTATTGGCCGACGGACCGTCCCGGTGCCCGCTTCCCGTATTTCTGGCTGGACGTGGCGCAGGAACACACGACCATCGACTGGTTCGACACCGCGTTCGTGCTGGTGTGCGGACCTGACGCGGACTTGTGGGAGGAAGCGGGACGGGCTGTGGTCGAAACAGCGACGGTGCCCTTGCAGGTCAAACGACTGCCGCACCTGCTCGGGCCGGTGTCGATGGGCCGGACCGGCGCGGCCCTGGTACGTCCCGACGGCCACGTGGCCTGGCGCGCCAGGCATGCCGACGGTGACGCCGCCACGCTGCGCCGCGCGATGGATTGCGTCCTCGCCGGCGGCACCCTCGCGCCAGCCCACAGCGCATCCCTCCTGGAAAGGCAGAGTTGATGGCCACACCGCATTATGAGAATCCCGCGGGCGTGTCACCCCCGCTGGGGGCCTACTCCCACGTATCGCGCGCCGGTGATCTGATCTTCGTCGCCGGCCAGTGCGGGTTCCTCGCCGACAATTCCGTCGCCGGCGCGGATGTGGAGTCGCAGACGATACGTGCCTTCGAGAACGTGCGAACAGTGCTGGAGTCGCAAGGTGCTTCCCCGCAGGACGTCACGCGATTCGTCACCTATCTGGTCTCGGCCGACGACATTCCTGGTTTTTACCGTGCGCGGGAGAAGTATTTCGCGCGAGCTTATGACGAGCTGTGCCCGCCGAACACCCTGCTGATCGTCCAGCGGCTGGTCCGCCCGGAGCTCCTGGTCGAGATCGACACCACCGCATACCTGCCCGCCGCGACCCGGTCCACAAAGGAGGATGCATGAAGGCCTTGCGCCTGCACGACTACGGGAAACCGCCGGTCGTCGAGGAGGTGCCGGAGCCTCGCCTGTCCGGGCCGCTGGATGTGATCGTGCGCGTCGGCGGTGCCGGTGTCTGCCGCACCGACCTGCACATCATCGAGGGGCAGTGGGCCGCGGCGATGAACCCGCGGCTGCCCTACACCTTGGGGCACGAGAACGCCG
>NZ_JAJKFK010000009.1:0-180321 GCF_021653975.1 Amycolatopsis sp. GM8
CGTGAGTGTTTCGGTGGTTTTGGCGGTGGGGAAACGCCCGGTCCCATTCCGAACCCGGAAGCTAAGCCCACCAGCGCCGATGGTACTGCACCCGCCAGGGTGTGGGAGAGTAGGACACCGCCGAACTCAAATTGAGAAGCCCCGGGGCTTCGGTCGAGAATCGAGAATTCTCCCGAAGCCTCGGGGTTTTTCTATTGCTGACCCGACAGTATTGCGTCGAGATCCGTGCGGAGGGCGGCCAGCCGGGTAGCTGCCACCGCCCTCGCCTCCGACAACGCCGCTGAAGGCGGCTCGGTCACCTGCAAATACGTCTTGAGCTTCGGCTCGGTACCGGACGGCCGGATCACCACTCGAAGGCCATGACCCGAGATACGGACCGCATCGGTCTCCGGGAGCAGGTCTTCGGTCGAGACGGGGACGCCGGCCAAGGCCACTGGCGGAGCGGTGCGCACCGCTTCGAGCACTGTCGCGCGCACGCTCAAATCCGTCACCCGCAAGGACAACTGCTCGGTCAGGTGCACCCCGTGCCGGACCGCCAGCTCATCCAGCACATCGAGCAGCGACCGGCCCGTCGCTTTCAGCGTCGCGGCAAGATCACAGGCCAGCGCGGCCGCGGCGATCCCGTCCTTGTCCCGCACGAAGTCCGGGTTCACGCACAGCCCCAACGCTTCCTCGTACGCGAACACCAGCCCGTCGCCGGCGCGCGTCAGCCACTTGAACCCGGTCAGTGTCTCCGCATACCGGGCACCGTGCGCCGCGGCGATGCGGCCCAACATCGACGACGACACGATGGTCGTCGCGACCAGCGGATCCGCGGCGCGAGTCGTGTTCAGCACGTGCTCGCCGAGCAGCACCCCGGTCTCGTCCCCGCGCAGCATCCGCCACGAGCCGTCCCGGTCCCGGACGCCGAGCGCGCACCGGTCGGCGTCCGGGTCCAGCGCGATCGCCAGGTCCGCGTCGACCTCCGCGGCCAGCGCGAGCAGCCGATCCGTCGCACCTGGCTCCTCGGGATTCGGGAACGACACCGTGGGGAAATCCGGGTCCGGTTTCGACTGCTCCGCCACCAGGTGCACATCCGTGAACCCCGCACCGGCCAGCGCCCGCTGCAACACATCCGCGCCGACCCCGTGCAGCGCCGTCGCCGCCACCCGCAACGCCCGCGACGTGCCGGCCGGGATCGCCGCGACCCGCGCCAGGTAGGCATCGACGATCTCGTCACCCAGCACCGGAACACCGGTCCGCCGGGCCACATCCACCGCTGGTGGTGCCGCGGCGATCGCGGCCTCGATCTCGCCGTCCGACGGCGGCACGATCTGCGAGCCGCTGTCGTCGTAGAGCTTGTACCCGTTGTCCGCCGGCGGATTGTGCGACGCGGTGATCTGCACACCCGCCGCCGCGCCCAGGTGCTTCACCGCGAAGGCGAGCACGGGCGTCGGCAGTGGACCGGGCAGCAATCGGGCGTCGAACCCCGCCGCGTACAACACCTCGGCCGCTGCCAGAGCGAACCGTTCGGAACCGTGCCGCGCGTCCCGGCCGACGACCACCGTCTGGCGGTCCTTCCCGTGCGCCGCAAGCCAAGTAGCTACCCCCGCAGTGGTCCGGACCACGACGGCGGTGTTCATCCCGTTCGGTCCAGCACGCACCGGACCACGCAGGCCCGCCGTGCCGAACGTCAACGGGCCGCTCATCCTGTCCGCGAGATCCACCAGCGCGTCCGACGATCCGTCCATCGCCTGTGCCAGCACGGTTTCCAGCTCCTGCCGGGTGCCGGGCTCGACGTCTTCGGCAATCCAGGCGAGCGCCGCTTCGCGCAGCCTGTCGTTCACGCCCGCGCCACCAGCTCCCGCAGGAGCGTGCCCATCCGCTCGGCCGCGGCGCGACCGGCCTCGATGACCTCGACGTGGCTCAGCGGCTCACCGGTCATGCCGGCGGCCAGGTTCGTCACCAGCGACAGCCCGAACACCTCGACCCCGGCCGCCCGCGCGGCGATGGCCTCCAGCACCGTCGACATGCCGACCAGATCCGCGCCGACCGTGCGCAGCATGCGGATCTCGGCCGGGGTCTCGAAATGCGGCCCCGGCAGCCCGGCGTAGACGCCCTCCGCGAGGCTCGGGTCGATCTCGCGGGCGAGGTCGCGCAGCCGGTGCGAGTACAGGTCCACGAGATCGACGAAGTTCGCACCGGTGATCGGCGAGGTCGCGGTCATGTTCAGGTGATCGGAGATCAGCACCGGCTGGCCGACTTGGAACCCCTCGCGCAGCCCGCCCGCCGCGTTCGTCAGCAAGACCGTCCGCACCCCGGCGGCGGCCGCCGTCCGCACGTTCTGCACGACCCGGCCGACACCTTTGCCCTCGTACAGGTGCGTGCGGCCGAGGAACACCAGCGCGCGATTGCCGTTGATCCCGACCGAGCGCACCGTGCCGCCGTGGCCGACCGCCTCGGGCTTCTCGAAGCCGGGCAGCTCGCCGAGCGGGATCTCGGTGTCGCCCTCGCCGATGACGTCGGCCGCGGGCCGCCAGCCCGAACCGAGGACCACGGCGATGTCGTGCTTGGCATGCCCGGTGCGCTCGGCGATGGTGGCCGCCGCGGCTTCGGCCAGGTCGGTTTCGCTCATGCCGCGAGCTTAGAGCGGGTGCACACTGCCCTCGCCGCACCGCCCTGTTCGCAATAGGAAGTTAGGGTATCCATATCGAGTAGATTCACAGGAGGGTGCTCGACGATGCGGATGGCGGAGCTGAGCGCGCGGTCCGGCGTTTCGATCGCGACGATCAAGTATTACCTACGCGAGGGACTGCTCCCGCCCGGCGAGCTGACCAGCCCCAACCAGGCGCGCTACGACGAGGCGCACGTCCGCCGCCTCAAACTCGTTCGCGCCCTGCTCGAGATCGGCGGCATGTCCCTGGCGGACGTCCGGGACGTGCTGGACGCGGTGGATCACCAGACCTCGACCCACCAGATCCTCGGCGTCGCGCAGCACGGGCTGCCGACGCCGAAGATGCCGCTCGACGACGAAGACCGCGCGTGGGCGCTGGCCAAGCTCGAACCGATCGCCGAGGCGCACGGCTGGCACCTCAGGCCGGGGGATCCGCTCGTCGAATCACTGCTCGGCACGGTCGCCGCGTTCGAGCATCTCGGCCGCACCGAGCTGCTCGACACGCTGCCGGACTACGCCGAGCTGGCCGAGCGGATGGGGGAACTCGACGTCGGCGTGGTGGCCGAACTGCCCTCGACCGAGTCGATCGTCGAAGGCGCCGTCGTCGGGACCGTCCTCGGCGACGCGTTGTTCGCCGCGCTGCGGCGGATCGCCCAGCGGAAGGCGTCCGAGGGCCGGTTCACCCCGTGATCGAGAACGTCGGCGCCATCCGCTCGTACAGCTCGGCGCGCGCGGTGTTCTCCTGCTCCGTCGGCACCGTCACGCTCACCGCCCACAGGCTTGCGTTGAAGCGGAAGACCTCGGCGAACGTCGTACGGCTGATCTGGCTGCCGTTGCTGCCCTTGTCGAACGTGCGGTAGGTCAGCGCGTAGCCGTCCTTGCCGTCGGTCAGCCGCTCGGCCGGGCGCACCTGGCTGTACGCGAGCCCGCGGCTGGACGCGAGGCCCTTGAGGTACTGGTCGATCGTGTAGCCGGGGAAGAAGCCGCCGATATGGTCGACCGCGAGCATCTGCGCCCCGTCCGGGGAAACCCACTCGACCAGCGTCGACGGGGGCAGGTTGTCCCCGACGCCGGAGCCGGTGAAGCGGGTCCAGTCCTGCGGCACCTCGACCGAGAACGTCGCGTCCTGGCCCCGCACGCTCGACGCGTCACCGGTGCGGCGCTCGAACTTCGTCGGCGGCGGTTCGACGGTCGTCGAGCTGCTCTGCTTCGTCGGCGGGCCGACCGGTTCGGCGCCGATCACCCGGGCCGCGACGAACCCGCCGGCCGCCGAGATCAGGAACAGCAGGATCGTGACGGTCGTCAGCACGGCGGTCGCGGTCACGCCGCGTCCGGGCGCGGCGGGTTTCGGCGCGGGAGCGGGGCCGAAGGGGAGCGGGCCCGGGTCCGACGCCAGTTCCTGGCTCTCCCCCGCGGTCGGCTTGGCCGCGGGCTTCGGCGCCGGCGACATCTCGCGCGTGTCCGTCGCGTCCGCGCGCCGGCCCGCCGCCTGCTGGAACATCTCGGGGCTGAACAGCACCCGCGGCGCCTTGGTGAGCATCGGGTACAGCTGCTGGCGGACCTCCCGCAGCGACAACCGGTCGCGCGGCTCCTTCGCCATCAAGCCGGCGATGACGTGCGCCAGCGGCCCCGGCGACGGCCGCGGCACCTCGCCCTTGACGACCTTGCCGATCGTCTCCAGCGGGTCGCCGTCGGCGTCGTACGGCGGGTGGCCTTCGAGCGTGTTGAACAGCGTTGCGCCCAGGCCCCACAGGTCCGCGCTCGGCGTGACGGCCTTACCCGAGGCCACTTCCGGCGCGATGTAGGCCGGCGAGCCGAGGGTCATGCCCGTGCGGGTCATCGTCGCCTCGGAGACGTTGCGCGCGATACCGAAGTCGGTGAGCTTGATCCGGCCGTCGTCGGCGACCAGCACGTTGCCCGGCTTGACGTCGCGGTGCGTGATCCCCGCGGCGTGCGCGGCCTCCAGCGCGGCGGCGACGGCATCGCCCACGGCGGCGGCCTGTTCCACCGTCAACGGCCCGTGCTCGCGGATCAGCTCGGCCAGGCTGTGCGACGGCAGCAGCTCCATCACGACGAACGGCTCGCCGTCCTCGCGGGCGACATCGTGCAGGATGATCACGTTCGGGTGAGACAGCACGGCGATCGCGCGGGCCTCGCGCAACGTGCGTTCGCGCAGCTCATCGGCCTGCCCGGCGGTCCCGCCGGGCGGCAGGCGGATCTCCTTGACGGCTACCGGGCGTTGCAGGAACTCGTCGTAGGCCGACCAGACGGTACCCATCGAGCCCGAACCCAGCACCGAGCGCAGCCGGTAGCGTCCGGCGATGACGCGGGAGTCCTCGCTCTCGGTGGGCACCCGCATATTGTGGCGGATGCCGCCGGAGGTCACCGCGAGCAGGCTCACACTTGCCGGTCCGGGCGGGCCCCTACCATCGTTGACTATGACTCAGGCTGGGACAACGGGGCCCGATGAGCTGGCACTTGCCGCCGAGTTCGCCACGCCGGGGCGCGCGGAGTGGCAGGAGCTCGTCGCCGGGGTACTCCGCAAGAGCGGGGCGCTGCCGCCGGACTTCGACGGTGCTCCCGAGAGCCTGCTGACCACCGAAACCTACGACGGCATCGACATCCAGCCGCTGTACACCGCGGATGACGAGGCCGGGCACGCCGGATTCCCCGGGATCGCGCCGTTCGTGCGCGGTGCCCGGCCCGAGGGGGTCGTGGACACCGGCTGGGATGTGCGTGTCCTGCACGAGAACGCGGACAACCAGGCCATTCTCGCGGATCTGGAGCACGGCGCGAGTTCGGTGTGGTTGCGTGGCGTGGCGCCGTCTTCGCTGGCCGACGCCCTCGACGGCGTCTACGTCGATCTCGCCCCCGTGGTGCTCGACGCCGGTGCGGACTACGAGGCCGCTGCCGACGCCCTGCTCGCGGTGCTCGCCGAGCGGAACATCCCCGACAGCGAGGTCATCGGCAACCTCGGCGCGGACCCGGTCGGCCTGCGCGCCTGCACCGGCGCCGCGCACGATCTGGCCCCGGCCGCCGAGCTGGCCGCGCGGCTCGCGGCGAAGCACCCGAAGCTGCGGACGATCGTCGTCGACGGGCTGCCATATCACGAGGCCGGTGGTTCGGACGCGCAGGAGCTGGGCGCGGCGATCGCGGCGGGCGTCGCGTACCTGCGGGCGCTCACCGACGCCGGGCTGAGCGTCGACGACGCGGCCGCGCAGCTCGAATTCCGTTTCGCCGCAACGGCGGACCAGTTCCTGACGATCGCGAAACTGCGTGCCGCGCGGCGGTTGTGGTCGCGCGTCACCGAGGTGTCGGGCGGCACGGCGCGCGGGATGAAGCAGCACGCCGTCACGTCGCCCGCGATGCTCACCCAGCGCGACCCGTGGGTGAACATGCTGCGCACGACCGTCGCCGCGTTCGCAGCGGGGATCGGTGGTGCGGACGCGGTCACCGTGCTGCCGTTCGATTCCGCGATCGGCCGGCCCGACGCGTTCGCCCGCCGGATCGCGCGGAACACGCAGGCGATCCTGATCGAGGAGTCCCGGCTCGCCGGCGTGATCGACCCCGCCGGCGGCTCGTGGTACGTCGAGAACCTGACCGACGCGCTGGCGAACGCCGCGTGGCGTGAGTTCACCGAACTGGAGCGCGCGGGCGGGATCGCCGCCGCGCTGGACTCCGGCTTCCTGAGTGATCGGCTCGCCGAAACCTGGGAGAAGCGTTCGCGGCGACTGGCGACTCGCCAGGACCCGATCACGGGAGTCAGCGAGTTCCCCGATCTGGCCGAGAAACCCGTCACGCGGCCACCGATCGCGTCCACTGTGGACGGTGGGCTGCCGAAGCACCGCTACGCCGAGGGGTTCGAGCAGCTGCGTGATCGCTCGGACGCGCACCTCGCCGAGCACGGCCAACGGCCGGCGGTGTTCCTCGCGACGCTCGGACCCGTGGCCGCGCACACCGCGCGGGCCATGTTCGCGTCGAACCTGTTGCAGGCCGGCGGGATCGAGCCGGTCAACCCGGGCGCCGTCGACGACCCGGTGGCGGCCTTCCGGCAGAGCGGCGCGACCGTCGCCTGCCTGTGCGGAAGCGACCGCTCGTACGGCGAACAGGCTCGCGAAGTCGCCGCGGGACTGCGTGCGGCCGGGGCGAAAGCCGTGCTGCTGGCCGGAAAACCGGACGAGTCGTACGGTGAGTTCACCGGGTTCGTCCACATCGGATGCGACGCACTCGCCGTGCTGACCAGCACCCTGGACACGCTGGGAGTCAACTGATGACCATCCCCGACTTCTCCGGTATCGAGCTGGGTGTCCCCGAACCCGGCGGCCAGACCGACTGGGCCGAGGCGCTGCACGCGAGCACCGGCAAGGGGCCCGACGCGCTGACCTGGGAGACACCCGAGGGCATCGGCGTCAAACCCGTCTACACCGCCGACGATCTGTCCGATGTGGACTTCCTGAAGACCTACCCCGGGGTCGCGCCGTTCCTGCGCGGCCCGTACCCGACGATGTACACCACGCAGCCGTGGACCGTCCGCCAGTACGCGGGGTTCTCCACCGCGCAGGAGTCCAACGCCTTCTACCGGCGCAACCTCGCCGCTGGGCAGAAAGGGCTTTCCGTCGCGTTCGACCTGGCCACCCACCGCGGCTACGACTCCGACCACCCGCGCGTCGCCGGGGACGTCGGCATGGCGGGCGTGGCGATCGACTCGATCTACGACATGCGCCAGCTGTTCGACGGCATCCCGCTGGATAAGATGAGCGTGTCCATGACCATGAACGGCGCCGTGCTGCCGGTGATGGCGCTCTACATCGTGGCCGCGGAGGAACAGGGTGTCGCGCCCGAGCAGCTCGCCGGGACCATCCAGAACGACATCCTCAAAGAGTTCATGGTCCGCAACACCTACATCTACCCGCCGCAGCCGTCGATGCGGATCATCTCCGACATCTTCGCGTACACCTCACAGCGGATGCCGCGGTTCAACTCGATCTCCATCTCCGGTTACCACATGCAGGAAGCCGGGGCGACCGCCGATCTCGAACTGGCGTACACCCTCGCCGACGGCGTCGAATACATCCGCGCGGGCCTCGACGCCGGGCTCGGCATTGACAAGTTCGCACCGCGGCTGTCGTTCTTCTGGGCCATCGGCATGAACTTCTTCATGGAAGTCGCCAAAATGCGCGCCGCCCGGCTGCTGTGGGCCAAGCTGGTCAAGCAGTTCTCGCCGCAGTCGAGTAAGTCGCTTTCGCTGCGCACGCACTGCCAGACCTCCGGCTGGTCGCTGACCGCGCAGGACGTCTACAACAACGTGGTGCGCACCTGCGTCGAGGCGATGGCCGCCACCCAGGGGCACACGCAGTCCTTGCACACCAACGCCTTGGACGAGGCACTGGCCCTGCCGACCGACTTCTCCGCCCGCATCGCGCGCAACACACAACTGTTGCTGCAACAGGAATCCGGCACCACGCGCGTGATCGACCCGTGGGGTGGCAGCGCTTTCGTAGAACGGCTCACCTACGACCTCGCGCGCAAGGCATGGGGGCACATCGACGAAGTCGAGTCCGCCGGGGGCATGGCGCGCGCGATCGACGCGGGTATTCCGAAGCTGCGCATCGAAGAGGCCGCGGCCCGCACGCAGGCCCGCATCGACTCCGGGCGGCAGCCCGTGATCGGCGTCAACAAATACCGCGTCACCGAGGACGAACAGGTCGACGTGCTCAAAGTGGACAATGCCGGGGTGCGGGCCCAGCAGCTGGAGAAACTGCGGCGGCTGCGCGAAGAACGCGACGCCGACGTCGTCGAGGACGCCCTGCGGCGGCTCACCGCTGCGACCGACGCCGGAGGCAACCTGCTGGAGCTGGCCGTGAACGCGGCTCGCGCGAAGGCGACCGTCGGCGAGATCTCCGAGGCGCTGGAAAAGGTGTGGGGGCGGCATTCGGGTCAGATCCGTACGATCTCGGGCGTGTACCGGGACGAGGTCGGCAGGACCGCGAACGTCGACAAGGTGCGCGCCCGCGTCGAGAAGTTCGCCGAGAACGAGGGGCGCCGCCCGCGGATCCTGGTCGCCAAGATGGGCCAGGACGGGCACGACCGCGGCCAGAAGGTGATCGCGACCGCCTTCGCCGACCTGGGCTTCGACGTCGACGTCGGGCCGCTGTTCTCCACCCCGGCCGAGGTCGCACGGCAGGCGATCGAAGCCGACGTGCACGTGGTCGGCGTGTCCTCGCTGGCGGCCGGGCACCTGTCGCTCGTGCCCGCGCTGCGCGAGGAGCTGGCGAAACTCGGCCGCGAGGACATCATGATCGTCGTGGGCGGGGTCATTCCGCCGCAGGACTACGACGAGCTGCGCGCGGCCGGCGCGGCCGCGATCTTCGGGCCGGGCACGGTCATCGCGGACGCGGCGCTGGGCCTGCTCGACCAGCTGGAGCAGGCCTGAGTGGCTCGCCCGGTTGACGTCAGCGCCTACGCGAAGGGCGTGCTCACGGGCGACCGGGGCACGCTGTCGCGCGCGATCACGCTCGTCGAGTCGAACCGCGCCGACCACCGCACGCAGGCACAGGAGCTGCTCGTCGAACTGCTGCCGCACGCGGGCGGGGCGCGCCGGGTCGGCATCACCGGGGTGCCCGGAGTCGGCAAGTCGACCTTCATCGACCAGCTCGGCACCGACCTCACCGAGGCCGGGCACCGGGTGGCCGTGCTCGCCGTCGACCCGTCGTCCACCCGCACCGGCGGCAGCATCCTCGGCGACAAGACCCGGATGGCGCGGCTCGCGGTCGACCCGGCGGCGTTCATCCGCCCGTCGCCGACGTCCGGCACGCTCGGCGGCGTCGCCCGCGCGACCCGCGAGACGATCGTGCTGATGGAGGCGGCGGGCTACGACATCGTGCTGGTGGAGACCGTCGGCGTCGGCCAGTCCGAGGTGACCGTGGCGAACATGGTCGACACCTTCCTGTTCCTGACGCTGGCGCGCACCGGCGACCAGCTGCAGGGCATCAAGAAGGGCGTGCTGGAGCTCGCCGACGTGATCGCGGTGAACAAGGCCGACGGCGAGCACGAGCTCGGCGCGAAGCGGGCTGCGCGTGAGCTGGCCGGGGCGCTGCGGATGATCTACGGGCCGGACGCGTCGTGGACACCACCCGTGCTGACCTGCAGCGGGTTGCACGACATCGGGCTCGACGCGGTGTGGCAGCAGCTGGAACGGCACCGCGCGCAGCTGCTCGAATCGGGCGAACTGGACGCCAAGCGCAAGCAACAGCAGGTCGACTGGGTCTGGTCGATGGTGCGTGAGCAGCTGCTCGGGCGGCTCGCCGAGCACCCCGGGGTACGGGCGATCGTGCCCGAAGTGGAACAGGCTGTGCGCGACGGCGCACTCACCGCGACACTCGCCGCGCAGCGAATCCTGGAAGCGTTTTCTTCCCGGACGTGACGGTGTTTGTCGACCGGGTGCCTGACCAGGCAGACTATGTCCTGTCGAGGGAAAGGGCATGGACATGACGAAGCTGCGTGGCGTGCTGGCCGCGCTGATGCTCGGGGTGCTGCTGTCGTTCACCGCGCCCGCCGCCGCTGTCGCCGCACCGGCCCCGGTGCCGACTTCCACCGTCGTACCGCTCGCCGAACAGGCGCAGCCGGGACCGGTCATCGATCCGGCCGACAACGCCCGCGCGAACGCGCAGAAGACGAAAAGCAAGATCGTGGTGGGGGTCATCGCGGCCGTGCTTCTCGGCATCGTCCTGTGGGGACGCAGTATCCGCCGGAAGAAACGCAAGAAGTCCGCCGACCAGGCCAAAGGTAAGTGAAACGGCAACGCTAGTACAGATGGGCCGAAGTACCCCATGCCGTTCAACGCAGATCCACTACCGGCCGTCCCGAGCCCCCCGCAGAGGCGGGGTTGTTGCCCCCTGCATCGTGCAATATTGCGGCAAATGGGTTACACGCTTTTTGCATTTGGAGGTTCGGTGTGACCGTGCTGGACTCATGGCGGGGGCTTGCGGGAAACCCGGACGGGCGCGCGGCCTCTTTCGGGGTATCGGACGCGCTGATCACCGAGGACGGCGTCAGCATGGCACCCGTGACCGACCTCGGTGCGGGGAGAGGACCGTTCTGGCTGGACGCGTGGCTCGGGGAGCACTCCGGTGACCTCGTGGCCTGGCGCCGCCACATCCACGCCAACCCGGAGCTGTCGCGCGAGGAGTTCGCGACGACCAAGATGATCTGCGCCGTGCTGCGCTCGGCGGGCCTCGACCCCCAGGTCCTGCCCGGCGGTACGGGTGTCATCTGCGAGGTCGGCAGCGGGCCCGGCTGTGTGGCGTTGCGGGCCGACATCGACGCGCTACCGCTCACCGAGGCGACCGGGCTGGCGTACGCGTCCGCCACGGACGGTGTCGCGCATGCCTGCGGGCACGACGCGCACACCGCGATCGTGCTGGGCGCCGCGATGGCGCTCGCGTCCGCGCCCGACCTGCCCGGCCGCGTGCGGTTCATCTTCCAGCCGGCCGAGGAGGTCATGCCGGGCGGCGCGCTCGACGTGATCAACGCCGGCGGGCTCGACGGGGTCGACCGCATCTTCGGGCTGCACTGCGACCCGCGGGTGCCGGTCGGCAAGGTGGGCTCGCGGGTCGGGGCGCTGACCTCGGCCGCGGACCTGATCGAGCTGCGGCTGACCTCGCCCGGCGGGCACACGTCGCGGCCGCACCTGACGGCCGACCTCGTGCACGCGCTCGGCGTGATCATCACTGCGCTGCCGTCGCTGCTGTCCCGGCGGGTCGACCCGCGCTCGGGGACCGTGCTGGTCTGGGGCGCGGTGCACGCCGGGCAGGCGGCCAACGCCGTGCCGCAGGACGGCACCCTGCGCGGGACGCTGCGCACGGCCGAGCACGAGGTGTGGAAGGCGCTGGAGCCGCTGGTCCAGTCGTCCGTCGAGTCGCTGCTCGCGCCAACCGGGGTCGGGTTCCAGCTCGACTACCGGCGCGGGGTGCCGCCGCTCGTCGGCGACGAGGACAGCACGGCGATCCTGCAGGCCGGCGTCGAAGCGGCGCTCGGCGAGCATGCGCTGACCGGTACCGAGCAGTCGTCCGGTGGCGAGGACTTCGCGTGGTACCTCGAAAACGTGCCCGGCGGGTTCTTCCGCCTCGGCGTCTGGAGCGGCGAAGGCGAGATGTGCGACCTGCACCGCCCGACGTTCCAGCTCGACGAGCGAGCACTCCCGGTCGGCGTCCGCTGCATGGTCCACACCGCCCTAACCGCCCTAGCCTGACCCCTTCCGCGGCGTGTTTGCCGCTTGCGCTGGCATGTTTGCCGGCCGCGTCAGTGAGTTGGCCGTGTGCGCGGCAAACACGGCTACGCAGCCGGCAAACACGCGGTTTTGCGGCTGTCCACATTGGGTTGGGTTGTCCACAGATTTGGTTGGGGGCCGCCACGACACCGCTGCCAGCATCCAGTCTGAATACGTGTTTGACATTCCGAATTCAGAACATGGGGCAGCGCGGCGGCGGGATCTCGTCAAAGCCCTCGGCGAACACGCGCTTCGCGGCGCGTTGAAGGACGGCGTGCTCGTCCAGATGTGGCGCGGAGTGGTGGTTGACGGGAAGCGGGTGCTCGACCCGGTCACGCGCGCGTCAGCCGCATTGCTCGTAGCGGGCACGGACGCGGTGTTGTCTCGGAATACAGCGGCATTCCTGCATGGCTGCACTGTCGCCGCATCCCTGGATGTCCACGTCACCGTCCCGTACTCGAGCTGGGTCCGCTCCTCCGTCGGCTTGGTTGTTCATCATGACCGGTTCGATGAGGAGGACGTCGTCCAGCGGGCTGGATTACCGATGTTCTCCTTGGACGCGGTCGTCGCCGAACTGTTGTGTTCCGAAGTCCGTTGGAAGGCCCTTGCGTGCCTTGATCAGGCGCTCGCAGGCCTGTCCGGCCGGGACGCGAGCGCGTTCACCAATGCGGTCGATCTGCATTTGATGCGGCGTGATGATCGCCGGGGGCTGCGGAACGCCGAATCCTTGCTGGCGCTGGGAGCACCGGGCGCGGAGTCGCCCCAGGAAAGCCGGCTGCGGCTGCTCCTGGTCGACGCGGGGTTTCCGAATCCGGTGACGCAGCACCCGATTCTCACGTTGAGTGGTGATCTGCTGTACCGGCTCGATTTGGCTTGGCCGGAACTCCGAATCGGCGTCGAATACGACGGCTACGAGGCGCACGAAGGACGAGATGAGTACGACGCCGAGCGCGACCGCCGATTGGCCGGCCGCAGCTGGTCGATCATTCGCGCCCGCAAGGAAGACTTGGCCGATCCTGCCCGGGTTCTCGCCGAGATCAGGCGAGCTTTCTCAGACCGGCGTTACCCGATCAGCGCGTGACGAGCCAACTCACCGACGCAGCGGGCCAACTCGCCGACGTGGGGCGCAAACACGGCGACGCAGCGGGCCAACGCGGGGGGTCAGGTGGCGATGCCGCGGCAGGGGCGGGTGCGCAGGTCGTCGACGTAGTCGGTGGGGGCGCCGGCGGCTTCGGCCGCGTCGGCGAGTACGCCCAGGTAGCGGGCGGAGGGGAGGCCGCCCTCGTAGGCGTCCACGACGTAGAACCAGGCCACGACGGAACCGTCCATCGTCTGTACGCGCAGCCGGATCTTGTTGTGCAGTCCCAGCTCGCCGCCTTCCCAGCGGTCGAGCAGGGCTTCGTCGAGCGGGGTGACGTCGTAGAGCACCACGAAGACCCGCGAGTCCGGATCCTCCACGATGGTCGCGAGCGCGCCTTCCCAGCCGAGGTCCTCGCCGCCGAAGGTCAGCCGCCAGCCTTCCAGCCAGCCCGTGCCCGACGTCGGCGAGTGCGGGGCGCGTTCCATCATCTGCGCGGGTTCCATGTTGGACCCGTAAGCGGCATACAACGGCACCGCGACAGACTAACCGCCCAGCACTCACCCGACCGGACGTACTCCGGGTACGCCCTCCTAAGGTGGACACAGCGGTGCGACGAGGAGGGACAGACGTGACCAGGATCGTGATCATGGGCGGTGGCCCCGCCGGCTACGAGGCGGCGCTGGTGGCCGCTCAGCACGGCGCGAACGTCACGGTGGTCGAACGGGACGGGCTCGGCGGCGCTTGCGTGCTGTACGACTGTGTCCCGTCCAAGACCTTCATCGCCTCCTCCGGCGCCCGCGCGAGCATGCACGGGCTCGCCGAGCTGGGCGTCGTCACCGACATGGCTGACACGAGCATCGATCTGCGCACCGTGCACGGCCGGGTCAAGGGCCTCGCCCTCGCCCAATCGGCTGACATCCGCGCCCGCGTCCAGCGCGAGGGTGTGCGGGTGATCATCGGCGAGGCGCGCTTCCACGACGAGGAACAGGGCCTCGCCCAGCACAAGGTCCTGATCACCCCGCGTTCCGGCGAGCCGGAGGTGCTCGACGCCGACGTCGTGCTCATCGCGACCGGCGCCACCCCGCGCGTGCTGCCCGGCGCGGTGCCCGACGGCGACCGCATCCTCGACTGGCGCCAGCTCTACGACATGCGCGAGCTGCCCGAGCACCTCGCCGTCATCGGTTCCGGCGTGACCGGCGCCGAGTTCGCCTCCGCGTACACCGAGATGGGCGTCAAGGTCACCGTGGTGTCCAGCCGGGACCGCGTGCTGCCGCACGAAGACGCGGACGCCGCCGCGGTGCTCGAGGAGGTCTTCTCCCAGCGAGGCACGTCCGTCGCGAAGCACGCGCGCGCCGACCGCGTCGAGCGAACCGAGAAGGGCGTGTCCGTGCACCTGACGGACGGCCGGGTGATCGAGGCGAGCCACGCGCTGATGACCGTCGGGTCGATCCCGAACACCCAGGACATCGGCCTCGAACGGGTCGGTATCGAGCCTGGCCCGGGCGGGTTCATCACGGTCGATCGGGTGTCGCGCACGAGCGTGCCGGGCGTCTACGCGGCCGGCGACTGCACCGGCGTGCTGATGCTCGCGTCGGTGGCGAGCATGCAGGGCCGGATCGCGATGTGGCACGCGCTGGGCGAGGGTGTCGCGCCGATCAAGCTCAAGACGGTCGCCGCGAACGTGTTCACCCATCCCGAGATCGCCACGGTCGGCATCTCGCAGCACGCGATCGACTCCGGCGAGGTGCCGGCCCGCACCGTCATGCTGCCGCTGGCGACCAACGCGCGGGCCAAGATGGAGGGGCTGCGTCACGGGTTCGTCAAGCTGTTCTGCCGTCCCGCGACCGGTGTGGTGGTGGGCGGTGTGGTCGTCGCACCGTCGGCGAGTGAGCTGATCCTGCCGATCGCGCTGGCCGTGCAGAACCAGCTGACCGTCGAACATCTGGCGCTGACGTTCTCGGTATACCCGTCGCTGTCCGGGTCGATCACCGAAGCCGGCCGCCAGCTGATGCGCCACGACGACCTGGACTGACCCGTCACGGTTCGATGTCGGCAGGCAACCGCTGACCTGGCCGAACGCCTTCACGGAATCATCGCTCTACCGCCCGTGAGGCAACCATGAGATGCACGATCCTCGCCGCCGTCCTGATTCCGGGTCTGGTCACTCTGACCCCCGTGGCCGCGGCCGAAACCACCACCCAGCCGTCCCTGCCGGTGTACCTGCGGCTGTCGGCGTACAGCGGGCACGCGGGGGAGAAGGTGTCCGTCGCCGCCGCGTGTGACGCGGACGCGAGCCCGTTGACCACGTCGGCACTGAGCGTGACGCAGCCGTTGGCCCGCAATGCCGAGGGGCATCAGCCGTGGGCCCTTTTCGCCGAGACGGTCATTCGCGACGTCCGCCCCGGCTCGTACCCGGTGTCGTTCCACTGTGGAGGCGACCCCGTCACGGTGCATTTCACCGTGCTCGCAAGGGAAAAGCGGGCGCAGGTACCGGTGGTGCCCAAGGGTGCGCCACAGGCCGGAGACGGTTCGCTGGCGCCGGCCTGACCCGATCGGGGTCGCTCGGCCCTGTTTTTGTCGGTGCTCGGTGCAAGACTGTGGCTCGTACCACAAGCCCGACCGAAAACAGGAGGTCGACCATGACCACTCGTGACACGCCCTGGCCCGAAGGCACCCCGTGCTGGGTCGATGCGATGGTGCCCGATCCCAAGCGTGCGGCCGATTTCTACGGCCCTCTGCTGGGCTGGAACCTGATCGACCAGGGTGGTGACTACGGCAACTACCTGATCGCCCAGGTCCAGGGCAGAGGCGCGGGCGCGATCGGGCCGAAACCACCGGGCATGGAGGAGATGCCGTCCGTGTGGACCACGTACCTGGCCACCGACAACGCCGACGCGACTGCCGCGAAGATCACCGCGGCGGGCGGCCAGTTGATGATGCCGCCCGGCGACGTGGGTCCGGCCGGGCGGATGGCGATGGCGATCGACCCGACCGGCGCGGTGTTCGGCATCTGGCAGGCCGGGCAGACCACGGGTATCGAGATCGCGAACATCCCGGGCACGCTCGTCTGGAACGAGTGCATGACGCGCGACTTCGAAGCCGCGAAAGCCTTCTACACCAGCGTTTTCGGCTACGAGTACGACGACATGTCCGGCGACGGGTTCCACTACGCCACGGCGAAGGTGAACGGCAACGTCGTCGGTGGGGTCGGGCAGTTGCCCGCGGAGGTACCGGCCGAGGTGCCGCCGCATTGGAGCACCTACTTCGGTGTCACGGACACCGACGCCGCGGTCGCGAAGGTCGGTGAGCTGGGCGGTTCCGTGCTGCGCCCCGCACAGGACTCGACGTACGGGCGGATGGCGCAGGTCACGGACGACCAGGGCGTCCCGTTCAGCGTGATCTCCGTGTCCACCCAGAGCTGACTGGCGGCCGGTGTCGCGCGGGGAGACGGGAGCGCGCGAGGCCGGCCTTCTCAATCCGAAGGGAGGTGCTCGAAACGCTCATCGCAATCGAGGGTGTGCCGCGTGAGAGCGTGGCGGTGCCGGGTCAGGAAGTGTGAGCGTCGTGCTTCTCGCGGTTGGCGAGGACCTGGTCCATGTGGGTTTGTGCCCAGTGCCTGAGGTCGCGTGTCAGGTGGTGGAGTGAGAGGCCGAGGTCGGTCAGCTCGTAGGTGACGGTCACGGGGACGGTTGGCGTCACCGTGCGGGTGAGGAGGCCGTCGTGTTCGAGTGCGCGCAGGGTCTGGGTCAGCATCTTCTGGCTGACTCCCGCCAGTAGGCGCGAGATCTCGGAGTAGCGCATCGCGCGTGCGGCATCCGGGGCACCGGGCTGGTCAGGTTTGTCTGCTGTGTCGCCGCCTAGTGCGCACAGGATCAGCACGACCCACTTGTTCGAGATCCGGTCGAGGAGCTGGCGGCTGGGGCAGGCCGCCAGAAACGCGTTGTACTCCGTCTTCGCCTGCGCCCGCTGGGCGGCCTTCGTTGGCTTCACTGATTCCGCCTCTCGCCTGTGGGTGAGTTACGCACTTCAGAGTGCCTACTCCCCAACGGGAAGTAACTCTCCCATAATCGTCCAGGGAGGCCGAAGACGCCACCCACGGCGAAACGCGAAAGGCACAACGATGAACGCGCCCACCACATCACTTCCCGGCGGCACCTGGACGCTGGGCAACGCAACCATCACCCGGTTCGGTTACGGCGCTATGCAACTCGCCGGCCCGTGGGTCATGGGGCCTCCCGCCGACCACGACGGGGCCCTGGCGGTATTGCGCGAGGTGGTCGCGGCCGGTATCACCCATGTCGACACCAGCGACGCGTACGGACCGCGCGTCACCAACGAGCTGATCGCTGAGGCGCTGCGTCCCTACCCGGAGTCGCTGTTCCTCGCCACCAAGGTGCGGGCGAACCGAGACGCGCAAGGTGGCTGGCCCACGGCCCGGCGACCCGAAGATCTGCGCAAGCAGGTCCACGAGAACCTCCAGTCCCTCGGGGTCGAGACCCTCGATCTGGTCAACATGCGCATGGGCGATGCCGAAGGCCCCAAGCCTGGTTCGATCGCGGAGGCGTTCGAGACGCTCGTCGAACTCCAGCGAGAGGGTCTGATCCGTCACCTCGGGGTCAGCAACGTCACCACCGAGCAGGTCGCCGAGGCGCACGGTATCGCCCCCATCGTGTGTGTGCAGAACATGTACAACCTCGCCCACCGCCACGACGACGACCTCATTGACACGCTCGCCGCCGATGGCATTGCCTACGTGCCGTTCTTCCCGCTGGGGGGCTTCACACCGCTACAGTCCGATGCGCTCTCGGGGGTCGCGGTCCGGCTCGGGGCGACGCCGATGTCGGTCGCGCTGGCCTGGCTGTTGCAGCGCTCACCGAACATCCTGCTCATCCCCGGCACGTCATCGACAGCCCACCTGCGCGAGAACATCGCCGGCGCTGGGCTCTCCCTCTCCGATGAGGACCTGGCCGACCTGGAGAGCATCGGCCACTGAACGACACGCGGGCCGCGCCAGGGGTAGCGACAGGCACGTCACTTCCGCCGGCTCAACGAGCTCGGGCTGGTGGCTGCAGACCACCGCATTGAACCCGGTCGAGCGGTGGTGTCGGCGGTACGGCTGCGAGGGAGCCCCACGCGACACCGTGACACGACGGCTGGCGCAGGAGCCGCTTGAGTGGCGAGCGCAGCTCCGCGCTGGGATTTCGCACGGAGGTGCTCAAAAACCCAAGCCACACAACTGAAAACGGAGCCACTCCCGCGAGGGGAGTGGCTCCGCCGGAACACGATTGCGCTCACTCGACCCAGTCGAAGGTCTTCGTGACCGCCTTCTTCCAGTTGTGATACTGCGCCGCGCGGGTCTCCTCGGCCATGGCCGGAGTCCACTCCTTGTCCTGGGCCCAGTTGTTCCGGATGTCGTCTTCGCTTTCCCAGAAGCCGACCGCCAGCCCGGCCGCGTAGGCCGCGCCGAGCGCGGTGGTTTCGTTGACCACCGGCCGGATCACGGGCACGCCCAGGATGTCCGCCTGGAACTGCATCAGCAGCTCGTTGACGACCATGCCGCCGTCCACCTTGAGCGACTTCAGCGGCACGCCGGAGTCGGCGTTCATGGCATCGATGACCTCACGCGACTGGAACGCCGTGGCCTCCAGCACGGCGCGAGCGAGGTGACCCTTGTTGACGAACCGCGTCAGCCCGACGATCGCGCCGCGCGCGTCGGAGCGCCAATAGGGGGCGAACAGACCCGAGAAGGCCGGCACGAAGTACGCGCCACCGTTGTCCTCGACCGAGCGGGCGTGCTCCTCGATCTCGGCGGCGGTGCTGATCATGCCCAGGTTGTCCCGCAGCCACTGCACGAGCGAGCCGGTGACCGCGATCGAGCCTTCGAGCGCGTACACCGTGTCCTTCGAGCCGATCTTGTAGCAGACCGTGGTGAGCAGGCCGTTCTGCGACATGACCTTCTCGGTGCCGGTGTTGAGCAGCACGAAGTTGCCCGTGCCGTAGGTGTTCTTGGCCTCGCCGGGGGACAGGCAGGCCTGCCCGAACGTGGCCGCCTGCTGGTCGCCCAGGATCCCGGCGATCGGCACCCCGGCCAGCACGCCGCGCTCCCGGACCCGGCCGTACTCCTCCGAGGACGAACGGATCTCCGGCAGCATCGACATCGGGATGCCCATGTCGGCGGCGTGGCCCTGGTCCCAGTTCAGGGTGTCGAGGTCCATCAGCAGCGTCCGGGAGGCGTTCGTCGGGTCAGTGACGTGCACCCCGCCGTCCGGGCCGCCGGTCATGTTCCACAGCACCCAGGTGTCCATGTTGCCGAACAGCAGGTCACCGGCCTCGGCTCGGGCACGGGCGCCGTCCACGTTGTCCAGGATCCACTTGATCTTCGGACCCGAGAAGTACGTGGCGAGCGGCAGCCCGCTCTTGCCCCGGTAACGCTCCTGCCCACCGCCGAGAGCTCCGAGCTCCTCGACGATCTTGTCCGTCCGGGTGTCCTGCCAGACGATCGCGTTGTAGACCGGCTTGCCGGTCGTGCGGTCCCACACCAGCGTCGTCTCCCGCTGGTTGGTGATACCGATCGCGACGATGTCCGTCTGATGCAGGTCGGCCTTAGCGAGCGCGTCGGCCGTCACCGTCCGGGTGTTCGCCCAGATCTCTTCGGCGTTGTGTTCGACCCAGCCAGCCTGCGGGAAGATCTGCTCGTGTTCCCGCTGGTCGGAGGCGACCACCCGGCCCGAGTGGTCGAAGATCATCGCCCGGGTCGAGGTCGTGCCCTGGTCGATGGCGGCGACATAGGAAGTCGGCATAGTGCCCTCCTTGGGGCTGATGGGAATGGGGAAGGTTCATCCGGCGGACTCGTCCTCGGGAATCCGGCCGGGCTCCGGCGCGCTGGCCCGTTCCGCCAGTACCTGACCGATGAGCAGGTCGTAAATCAGAATCCCGACGACACCGCCGACGAGGGGACCGGCTATCGGTATCCACCAATAGTTGCTGAACCAATCACCATCACCCGGAAACGCCTTACTTCCCCAGCCTTCGAAGAAGGTCAGCAGGCGAGGGCCGAAGTCACGGGCCGGGTTGATCGCATAACCGGCGTTGGTGCCGAAGGACAGCCCGATGGCCACCACGACGAGCCCCACCGTGACGGGGGCGAAGTTTCCGCGCGGCGCCTGGTTCCGCACATCGATCAGTGCCGCGATGATGCCGACGAGCAGGGCCGTGCCGACGATCTGGTCCACCAGTGGGCCCCACACCCCGTTGCCGAAGTACTTGGCCGGGAACGTGGCGAAGATCGAGAACGTCGAGAGGGAGTCCGGCCGGGTCACCGGCGGGTGCTGCGCGGCGTTGTAGGCGTCGATCGCGTCGTGGTACACGGCGAAAACCACCGCCGCACCAGCGAAGGCGCCGACCACCTGCGCCACCCAGTAGGGGACCACTTTCCGCCACGAGAATCCACGGCGGACCGCCATGGCGAGGGTCACCGCGGGGTTGAGGTGTGCGCCGCTCACACCCCCCGAGACGTACACGGCGAACATGACGGCAAGGCCCCAGCCCCAAGAGATGATCAACCAGTTGGCGGCTCCGAAATCAACGGTTTGCCGGCCCGAACCAGGCAGGCCGACGACGGCGACGGCGACCGAACCACAACCGAACAGGATGATGATCGCGGTCCCGAGAAATTCTGCGAGCAACTCTCCACCGGTGTTCTGCCGCAGGCGGGTCCATGCCCCCTGCTGCCGATGCGAAACCTGATCGCTCATGGCGCACCTCCGGTTTCCGAGGCATCTTCGCCTCTGGATCTTTCATCGTCCTGCACCTGCCGGGGTTGGACAAGTTGCCCGCAGGTCCGACACGAGCGGACGTGCCATGCTGGTATCGATAGGACGGCCGTACGAAGGGAAGCCAGAGTGACTGAGGCGGAGCTGGGACCGGCCGCACGCGAGGAAACCTGGCGGCGGCTGGCCGAGGAGAAGTTCGACATCGTGGTGGTCGGCGGCGGCGTGGTCGGGGCCGGTACGGCGCTCGACGCGGCGACGCGTGGTCTGCGGGTGGCGCTGGTGGAGGCGCGCGACCTGGCTTCGGGCACCTCGAGCCGGTCGAGCAAGCTGTTCCACGGCGGGCTGCGGTACCTCGAACAGCTCGAGTTCGGCCTGGTCCGGGAGGCACTGCACGAGCGCGAGCTGATGCTGACGACGCTCGCGCCGCACCTGGTGAAGCCGGTGAGCTTCCTGTATCCGCTGTCGCACCGCGTGTGGGAGCGGCCCTATACCGCGGCCGGGCTCTTCCTGTACGACACGATGGGCGGCGCGCGTTCCGTGCCCGGGCAGAAGCACCTCACCCGTGCGGGTGCCCTGCGAATGGTGCCGGCACTCAAACCGAACGCGCTCATCGGCGGAATCCGTTACTACGACGCGCAATCCGACGACGCGCGGCACACCATGACGGTGGCCCGCACCGCGGCCCACTACGGCGCGGTGGTGCGGAATTCCACCCAGGTGGTCGAATTCCTCCGGGAGGCCGACCGGGTGTCGGGCGTGCGGGTGCGGGATGTCGAGGACGGCCGGGAGACAGAGGTCCAGGCCAATGTGGTGATCAACTGCACCGGGGTGTGGACCGACGAACTGCAGCGCCTGTCCGGCAGCCGCGGCCGGTTCCGGGTGCGGGCCAGCAAGGGTGTGCACATCGTCGTGCCGCGGGACCGGATCGTGTCTGAGTCCGGGCTGATCCTGCGGACCGAGAAGTCGGTGCTGTTCGTGATTCCGTGGCGCAATCACTGGATCGTGGGTACGACCGACACCGACTGGAATCTCGACCTGGCGCACCCGGCCGCGACGAAGAACGACATCGACTACATCCTCGACCACGTCAACTCGGTGCTCGCGACACCACTCACACACGATGACATCGAAGGCGTGTACGCGGGCTTGCGGCCGTTGCTGGCGGGGGAGAGCGAGGAAACGTCGAAGCTGTCGCGCGAGCACGCGGTGGCGCGGGTGGCGCCCGGCCTGGTCGCGATCGCGGGCGGCAAGTACACGACGTACCGCGTGATGGCCGCGGACGCGGTGGACGCCGCGACGGTCGACCTGCCGGGCCGGCCACAGTCGTCGATCACCGACAAGGTGCCGCTGATCGGTGCCGACGGGTACCACGCGCTGGTCAACCAGGCCGACCACCTGGCGGCGCAGCACGGCTTGCATCCCTACCGGGTGCGGCACCTGCTCGACCGCTACGGCTCGCTGGTGCACGAGGTGCTCGCGAGTGCGGACGGGAAGCCGGAGTTGCTGCGGCCGCTGGAGAGCGCGCCGGACTACCTCGCGGTGGAAGTGGTTTACGCGGCGAGCCACGAGGGTGCGCTGCACCTGGAGGACGTGCTGGCGCGGCGGACCCGGATCTCCATCGAGTACCCCCACCGCGGGGTGGACTGCGCCGCGCAGGTCGCGATGCTGATGGGGCAGGTGCTGGGCTGGTCGGACGCGACGATCGAGCGCGAGGTCGAGGTCTACACGGCGCGCGTCGAGGCGGAGCGTGACTCGCAGACCCAGCCGAACGACGAGGCCGCGGACGCGAGGCGGTCCTCGGCCCCCGAGGCGAGGGCGCGGCTCACCGAGCCGGTGGGGTAGCCCAGCGTCGGACTCGGCGTCGCGGGCGTCGGACTCGCCGTCTTGAGCGTCCGACTCGGCGTCGTCAGTGTCCGACTCGCGGTTCTGGGCGTCGGGCTCGGCGTCGCGGGTGTCGAATTGGCTGTTCCGAACGTCCGACTCGGCGTCTTGAGTGTCGGACTCGGCGTCGTGGGTGTCGGACTCGCGGGGGTCAGCTTGGGGCGGGGGAGCCGGCGGCGCTCGGGACCGTTTCCGGGGCGCGTTCGTGCAGCACGATCGTGTCCCCGGCCAGGAGGGCCTTCACCGTGACGCGGTTGCCGATCGGGTGCGACATGGGCGCGATCAGCAGCACCCGCTGCGGTCCGTCGGGATGCGGCTGGACCGTGCGCGCCATCTCCTCGTACTCGTCGCTGTAGGACACGAGCCGGCCGTCGTCGGTCGGGAACAGGGTCTCCACAGCGCGCGGCATGACGATGTCCCCCTCGCCCGCCTTCGTCCCGCGCCCTTCGACGAGCAGCGGGCAGTCCGGGTCGGACGACAGCACGTGGTCCGCCTCGATCGTGTCCGCA
The DNA here is from genome assembly GCF_021653975.1 of Amycolatopsis sp. GM8. Lineage (GTDB taxonomy): Bacteria > Actinomycetota > Actinomycetes > Mycobacteriales > Pseudonocardiaceae > Amycolatopsis_E. Next base: position 23,165 of record NZ_JAJKFK010000009.1, read on the forward strand.
TCGCAGGACAGACCATCGCGGTGCAGCACGCGCGCCCCGCGAAGCTGTGCCGCGATTTGCAGAAGAATTGTTTCCGGCATGTTTCCACCGGTAACCGTGACCGTTTCCCCCGGTGTGACGCCCTCGTTTTTCAGCGTCGTATGCAACCGCCGTAATGTGTCAAAGGTCTCCTGGTAACTCATCGACCGGCTGCGATGGGCGAAGGCGATCTTGTCGCCGCCCTCGCACAGCACGTCGAGGATACGAGTCAGGAACAGACTGGAGCCGCCCACGTTTCCCCCGTTCGGCGCTGAAGCAAGGTTACGAATCCAGATCATCACAAGATCAGACAACGCGAAAGGAATTGTGTCACCCGGCACAAGAGGAAATCAGTTCGAAATCCGATTGTTCAGGTCTGTACCCAAGTTACCAGCTGCTCGCCCGGTTGGTTGGGATCGTCCCCGAGGCCGACGTGCGTGAAGCCGCAGCGTTTGGCGACCGCCGCCGACGCGGAGTTGTCCGGATGGTGCCGGTACAGCACTTCACGCAGTTCGAGCGCGCCGAATCCGAAGCGCACCGCCGCGTTGACGGCCGCGACGCTGATCCCGCGGCCGCGCGCCGACGGGTGCACCCACAGCGCGACCTCGGCGCTGCCATCGGTCAGATCCAGCTCCTTGAGCCCGATCTCGCCGAGCAGCGCGCCCGTCGTCGGCTCGGCGATCGCCCACGAGCAGCGCTCCTCGCGCCGCCATTCGGCCGTCCGCTGCTTCACGTACTGGCCGGCTTCGGCGAGGTTCCGCACGTTGTAGTTGACGATGTAGCGGGAGTGCTCCTCGTCGGCGAACGCTTCGACCAGCGCGGGCCGGTCGTCGAGGCGGTCGTCGGCACGCAGCTGGCGCAGGTAGTACCCGCCCGCGTTGATCTCCACCGGTTCCATGGGGCTAGCGGGACCTCGTTCCGTAGACGAACGCGACCACGACGGGGATGAGGAACACCAGCCACAACCCGCGGGCCACCGTGAAGAACAGCAGCAGGGCGACGATCGCGGCGATCGGCACCGCGCTGGCGCCGAACCGCCGAACGGGTGGCGCGGGCCGAGGGGGCCGAGGGGACACCTGAGGCGCCTTCAGCACGCTGGGATGGGGCTCCGGCAGATCCTCGAACAGCGGCGCCAGATCCGCTCGTGTCCTGGCCGCGGTGACCTTGGCCGACCGGGTGCCGTACTCGTCGAGGTCCAGTCGCCCGGTGCGGACATGCTCGGACAACGCCTCGATCGCTTCGTCGCGCTCAGCGTCGCTGAGCCGCATGTCCGCCACAGACCGATCCTACGACCGTCGGCGGTCGCGATACTCGCGGCGGCGCTCACGTTCGCGATGCCGATCCTTATCCCAGTCCTTGCCCCACAGGCCCTGGCCGATCGCGCCGAACACGAACGGCACCGCGATGAACCACCAGATGTGCGTGGTGATGCCCAGGATGACGGCGCCGACGAACAGCAGCGGGAGCACTCCGGCGGCGAGCCGCTGGCCGAGCGGCCGGTCCATGTAGGAGACCTGGCCGGGCGGCTTCGGGACCGGGGCGGGGGCCTGTTTCGGCGGCTCCCCGAACACCGGATGCGGCGCGGGCAGGTCGGTGAACAGGCCGGCGAGTTCGCCGCGGGTCTTGGCGGCGGCGACCTGGGCCGACCGGTCGCCGTACTCGTCCAGCGTGATCCGGCCGGCGCTCATGTGGTCGCCGAGTGCCTTCATCGCGATTTCCCGGTCGGCGTCACCGATCCGCATTTCGGGTTGGGGTACCTCCACACCACAGATGGTATGCCCCGTCCGGGCGGTTCAGTCCTTGATTTCGAGAAGCGCCGCACCCTGCGTGACCGCGGAACCGACTTCGACGGACAAACCGGTGACCGTCCCGGCCTTGTGCGCGGTGACCGGGTTCTCCATCTTCATCGCCTCCAGCACGACGACCAGTTCACCGGCCTCGACCTGCTGGCCTTCCTCGACGGCGACCTTGACGATGGTGCCCTGCATGGGCGCGGTCACCGCGTCGCCGCTGACCGCGGCCTTCGTGCCGCCGGCCCGCTTGCGGGGTGCCGCCTTCGCCGCCTTCCGCGCGCCACCGCCGCCGAGCGCCAGGTCGCCGGGCAGCGACACCTCGAGCCGCCGGCCGCCGACCTCGACCACCACCGTCTGCCGCGGGTCGGCATCCTCCTCGGCGTCGGCGCCGCCGGTGAACGGCTCGATCTGGTTGTCGAACTCCGTCTCGATCCAGCGGGTGTGCACGCTGAACGACTCGCCGTCACCGATGAACGCCGGGTCGTGCACGATCGCGCGGTGGAACGGCAGCACGGTCGCCATGCCGTCGGCGACCATCTCGTCCAGCGCGCGACGGCTGCGCTCCAGCGCGTTCTCGCGGTCGGATCCGGTGACGATCAGCTTGGCCAGCATCGAGTCGAACTGCCCGCCGATGACGCTGCCGGTCTGCACGCCGGAGTCGACCCGCACGCCGGGGCCCTCGGGGAACACCAGCTTCGTCACGGTGCCGGGCGCGGGCAGGAAGTTGCGGCCGGCGTCCTCACCGTTGATGCGGAACTCGATCGAGTGGCCGCGCGGCTGCGGGTCCTCGGTGAAGCGGAGCTTCTCGCCACGGGCGACCCGGAACATCTCGCGGACCAGGTCGATCCCCGTGGTCTCCTCCGACACCGGGTGCTCGACCTGCAGCCGGGTGTTGACCTCCAGGAACGAGATCGTGCCGTCGGTGCCCACCAGGTACTCGACGGTGCCGGCGCCGGAGTAGCCGGCTCCCGCGCAGATCGCCTTGGCGGAGCTGTGGATCGTGGCGCGCTGCTCGTCGGTGAGGAACGGCGCGGGCGCCTCCTCGACGAGCTTCTGGTGCCGCCGCTGCAACGAGCAGTCGCGGGTGCCGACGACGATCACGTTGCCGTGCTGGTCGGCGAGTACCTGCGCCTCGACGTGCCGCGGCTTGTCCAGGTAGCGCTCGACGAAGCATTCGCCGCGGCCGAAGGCGGACACGGCCTCGCGGGTGGCGGATTCGAACAGTTCGGGGATCTCTTCGATCGTGCGGGCCACCTTCAGCCCGCGGCCGCCACCACCGAACGCGGCTTTGATCGCGATGGGCAGGCCGTACTCGTTCGCGAAGGCGATGATTTCGTCGGCGTTCGCCACGGGTTCTTTGGTGCCGGGCACCAGCGGCGCGCCGGCCTTCATCGCGATGTGCCGCGCGGTGACCTTGTCGCCGAGATCGCGGATCGCCTGCGGGCTCGGCCCGATCCAGGTCAGGCCCGCGTCCATGACCGCCTGCGCGAAGTCGGCGTTCTCCGACAGGAAGCCGTAGCCGGGGTGCACCGAGTCCGCGCCCGACCGCTTCGCGACGTCGATCAGTTTGTCGATGACGAGGTAGCTCTCCGCCGCGGTGGTGCCGCCGAGCGCGAACGCCTCGTCGGCGAGCCGCACGTGCGGGGCGTCGCGGTCCGGGTCGGCGTACACGGCGACGCTGGTCAAGCCCGCGTCCTTGGCCGCTCTGATCACCCGGACCGCGATCTCGCCCCGATTGGCGATCAGGATCTTGGTGACCGGTCCGCCGGTGGCCTGCTCGGGCACGCGCTACCTCCGATGAGTCTCCGTCCGCACCCCGGCGCGGGTTCGCTACCAGCGCGTCCGTGGGCTTCTCCCGAAGTTTACGAGGCGGGTGTCCCCGTGCGGTGAGAGGCGGCTCACGCTTACCCTGACGGGCGGGGGAAGGAGTGGTAGGTGGCAGTACCTCGGTCGGTGGTGGTGACGGCGGTCGTCGCCGCGCTGGTCACCGTGGGTGCGCTGGCCGGCGTCGCTTCGCTGCGCAGCCGTGACCAGGGGCCGCGGCTGGAGGCCGCCGCGCCGGTGGCCGCCCCGCAGAGCGCCGTGGCCGAGTGCGGCGACGGGTTGTGCCGGACACTGGTCACGCAGGCCGTCAACGGCGCCCAGGTGGCGCTGCTCGCGGACGAACAGGGTGGCAACGGCCGGTTCCAGGTCGGCGGCCAGCTGGTCCAGACCAGTATCACCGAGCTGGGCGCGCGAGTCGACGGGAACTCGCTTTCCTGTGTCGCGGCGTCGGTTTCGGCCTGCCTGGTGAGCGCGCCGCTGAACGGCGGGCGGATCGGCGAGGTGCTCGTCGAGCGCGACGGCGACTGGAACCCTGTCGACAAGCCGTATTTCGCCGCCGCGGGCGTCATCGCGCTGAACAACGTGACGGGCACGGACGCGCCGGAGGTGACCGTCGTCGAGTCCTCCCCGGTGCTGGCGCGGGTCTACGCCCTCGACGGGACGCTGACCGGCTGCACGAAGAAGTACTCCTCTTTTTCGCAGATCCGCGGCTGGCCGAACGTCCGACTCATCGCGTCGGACCTGCGGACCTGCTCCTAGGCCGCCCAGAGGTCGATCACGGAGACGCCGACTTCGGCGAGCAGGCGCCGGGTCAGCGGCAGGCTGATGCCGATCACGCTCGACGGGTCGCCGTCGATCCCCTCGACGAACCAGCCGCCGAACCCGTCGAGGGTGAACGCGCCCGCGACATTGAGCGGCTCGCCGGTCGCGATGTAAGCCTCGATCTCGTCCGGCGACATGCCGGCGAAGCGAACGTGGGTCGTGTGGCTGCCGGTCGCCCGCCTGGTCGGCTCACCGTTTTCCAGCCGCAGCACGGCGTGCCCGGTGAGCAGGTCGCCGGTCCGGCCGGCCTGCTGGAGCCAGCGCTTGCGGGCCACCTCGGGTGTGCCCGGCTTGCCGAGCATCTCGCCGTCGATCGACAGCATCGAGTCGCAGCCGACGATCACTGCGTCCGCGTGCGTGCCCGCCACCGTCGCCAGCACCGCCTCGGCCTTCGCGGCCGCGAGCGCGGTGACCAGTTCGCCGGGCGTGGGATCGGTCAGCGTCGCGGCCACGGCGTCCTCGTCGACGCCGGAGACCACGACACTGGGTTCGATCCCCGCCGCGCGAAGGACGCCGAGACGGGCAGGGGACTGGGAAGCGAGAACGAAACGCACGCCCGGAGACTAGCCGCCGGCGCTTCAGGCCCTCGCGGGCTCCGGGTTCGCGGGCACCGGATCCTGGCGGGTGACCCGCTTCATCGCGATCGCGGCGACGGCACCGAGGAGCAGCACCGCGACCGGCAGGATCAGCGCTTCACGCGCCGCGTCGGTCAGCGCGGCGGGCACGTTGCCATGGTTGGCGGCCATTCCCGCGGTGATCCGGGCCTGCAGCAGCACACCGATCGCCGCGCTGCCGAACACACCGCCGACCTGCCGGGACGTGTTGAAGATGCCGGACGCGGCACCCGCGAGCGAGCGGTCGACGGAACTCATCGTCACGTTGCTCATCGGTGCGAAGATGCACCCCGTGCCGAGCCCGGCCAGCAGCAGCGCGGGAGTCAGCGCCCACGGGTTCATCCCGGGCTCCGCCTGGAGCGCGATCACGCCGATGCCCGCGGCGAGCGCGACGAACCCCAGCATCACCAGGTACTTGGCGTTGACCTTGTCCGAGAGACGGCCGACGAACGGCGCCACGATGCCCGAGAGCAGCGACATCGGCGCGGTCAGCAGACCGGCCCGGGTCGGGGACAGGCCCAGCACCTCCTGCACGAACAGCACGATCGGGATGAACATGCCGGTGATCGAGAAACCGATCGCGACCGCGGTGACGGTCCCGGCGGAGAAGTTGCGGCTGTTGAAGACCCGCAACGGGAGCAGCGGCTCGCGCGTGTTGAACCGTTGCCACACAACGAAAGCCACCAGCAGTAGCACGCCGGCGCCGATGATCTCGAAGATGTTCACCGGGCCGAAGACGTTGCCCCAGTTGTATTGCTGGCCGTTCTGGATACCGAACACGAGACAGAACAGGCCGGCGGCCGACAACACGATGCCCAGGATGTCGAAGGAATGCGACTGCTTCGGTTGCCAGTCCGGCACGAGAATCGTGGTGAGCACGATCGCGATCACGCCGATCGGCACGTTCACGAAGAAGATCCACTCCCAGCCGAGCCCGTCGACCAGGATGCCGCCCAGCAGCGGGCCGGCGATCGTGGCGAGACCCGCGACGCCGCCCCACATGCCCATCGCCGGGCCGCGCTTGGCCGGTGGGAACAGGTGCGTGATGAACGCCAGCGTCTGCGGGGTCAGCAGCGCGGCGCCGATGCCCTGCACCGCGCGGGCGGTGATCAGCATTTCGACGTTGCCGGACAGGCCGCACCACAGCGACGCCAGGGTGAACACGGCGAGCCCGGCGAGGAACACGCGTTTCGGGCCGAAGCGGTCACCGAGGCGGCTGGTGAACAGCATCGGCACGGCGTAGGTCAGCAGGTACACGCTGAGCACCCAGACCACGGAGTTCAACGAGGTGTTCAGGTCGCGGACCATGGCGGGAATCGCGATGGTCACGATGGTGGTGTCCAGTAGGATCATGAAGAAACCCAGGCACAGCGCGGAAAGCGCGGCCCACGGGTTAGGCTGTCTGGTCATTCTCGACTTCCTCCACAATGGACAGATGAGTGAGGTGGTCCGGCTTCGCCGCGTTGCCGGGCCAGGGGAGCCGGCCGGATTCGAGATCGGCGACGAGCTGCTCGGTCCAGGCGAGTTCGGACTTGCGCTGGTCGTGGATGAACGCGTAGTCGATCCACCACATCCGGGGCAGGTCCCGCTCCAGAACCTGGCTGATGATGACCTCGTCCGAGGCGATGCGGGCCTTGAGGGCGGTCACGCGCATCTTGAGCTGGTCGACCGCGTCGTCCTTGTCCAGCTCGCTGGCGGCGGAGAGCGCGACCGGGTACTGCGGGTATTCCTGCGCCGGTGTCGCGATCATGTCGCGCGTCTGGTTGGCGAAGGTGTCCCGGCCCTTGCCGGTCATCGCGTAGACGGTGCGTTCCGGGCGGCGCCCGTGCCGCTGAGTGTCGACGACCTCGATGAAGCCTTGGGCCTCGAGGCGCTCGACGGTGTGGTACAGCGAGCCGGGCCGCAGCTTGACCCGGTAGTCGACGCGGCGGTGCCGCATGACCTGGGTCATCTCATAGGGGTGCATCGGCTTCTCGTGCAGCAACTCGAGGATCGCCATCGCGAGAGGCGTGAGCATCTGCTTCGCCGCGGCCACAGTTGGTTAGCCCCTTTCGAAGAATCCCTCCCGTATATTCCACGTGGACTATACGGGAGGGACTGAGGCCCTGTCGAGCTTGGCCTCACGCACCCCCGCCCCCGGCCGCGAGTCCGACGCCTGCGTCGGCGAGTCGGACGTTCGCGTCGGCGAGTCGGACGTCTGGCGCGGCACGAGTGTCGAACTCACCGTCGCGAGTGTCGAGTTCGGCGTCCTGAGTGTCGGACTCGCGGTCTTGGGGGTCGGACTCGCCGGTACGTGCCGGTCGCGCCTGGTGTGTTTGCCGGTCACGCGGGTGAGTTGGCGCCTCGCGCGGGTGAGTTGGCCGCGTGCGGCGCCAACTCACCGACGTGGGCGGCCAACACGCCCGCGTGGCGGGCCAACACGCCCGCGTGGCGGGCAAACACGCCGGTCAGGCGGCGCGGTGGAGGAGGCGGGCCGTTAGCGCGGGAAGGCTGAGGCGCGCCAGGAGCCCGCGCCCGGGTGCAACGGTTGCCGCAGGGAGCGGGCCCGGTCGGCCCAGCGCGATCGGGGCTCGTCGGAAGCGGGCGGGGCCGGTGCGAGAGAGGCCGCCGCCACGACCGCTGTCAGGGCCGCCAGTTCGTCATCGTCCGGGTTGCCCCGCACGATTCGCAGCACCGGCCGCTGCTCGCCGCTCACAGGGGGATGTTCCCGTGCTTCTTGGGCGGCAGCGTTTCGCGCTTTTCGCGCAGCACCGCGAGTGCGCGCACGATGTGGCCGCGGGTGTGGGCGGGCGCGATGACCGAGTCGACGTACCCGCGCTCGGCCGCTTCGTACGGGTTGAGCAGCGCGTCCTCGTACTCCTGGATCAACTCCGCCCGCACCGCATCCACATCGCGACCCTCATCGGCCGCCTTCGCGAGTGTCTTGCGGTACACGATGTTCGCCGCGCCCTGGGCGCCCATGACCGCCACCTGCGCGGTCGGCCACGCGAGGTTCAGGTCCGCGCCGAGGTGCTTGGAACCCATCACGTCGTACGCGCCGCCGAACGCCTTGCGCGTGATGACCGTGACGAGCGGGACCGTGGCCTCGGCGTAGGCGTAGATCAGCTTGGCGCCGCGGCGGATGATCCCGTTCCACTCCTGGTCGGTGCCCGGCAGGAACCCCGGCACATCGACGAACGTCAGCACCGGCACGTTGAACGCGTCGCAGGTGCGCACGAACCGGGCGGCCTTCTCGGACGCGTCGATGTCGAGGCAGCCGGCGAACTGGGTGGGCTGGTTCGCCACGACCCCGACCGCGTGCCCGTCGACCCGGCCGAACCCGACCAGCACGTTGGGCGCGAACAGCTCGTGCACCTCGAGGAACTCCCCGTCGTCCAGGACGCGGGTGAGCACCTCGTGCATGTCGTACGGCTGGTTCGGTGAGTCGGGGATCAGCGTGTCCAGCTCCCGGTCGGCGTCGGTGACACCGTCCGCAATGGACTCACCGGCCGCTTCGGACGAGCCGTAGACCGGCGGGTCGGACAGGTTGTTCGAGGGCAGGAACGACAGCAGTTCCTTCACGTACGCGATCGCGTCTTCCTCGTCCGAGCCGAGGTAGTGCGCGTTGCCCGACTTCGTGTTGTGCGTGCGCGCGCCGCCGAGCTCCTCGAACGTGACCTCCTCACCGGTCACCGTCTTAACCACGTCCGGACCGGTGATGAACATGTGCGAGGTCTGGTCCACCATCACCACGAAGTCCGTCAGCGCGGGGGAGTAGACGTGCCCGCCCGCGTTGGCGCCCATGATCAGCGAGATCTGCGGGATCACGCCCGAAGCGTGGGTGTTGCGGCGGAAGATCTCGCCGTACAGGCCGAGCGACACCACGCCTTCCTGGATGCGCGCGCCGCCGCCCTCGTTGATGCCGATGATCGGGCGGCCGGTCTTGATCGCCAGGTCCATCACCTTGACGATCTTCTCGCCGTACACCTCACCGAGTGAACCGCCGAACACGGTCACGTCCTGGCTGAACACGCACACCGAACGGCCGTCGATGGTGCCGTAGCCGGTCACCACGCCGTCGCCGTAGGGCCGGTTCTTCTCCTGCCCGAAGTTCGTCGACCGGTGCCGCGCGAGCTCGTCCAGCTCCACGAACGAACCCGGGTCCAGCAGCAGGTCGATCCGTTCGCGGGCGGTCTTCTTGCCCCTCGCGTGCTGGCGTTCCACCGCGCGGGCCGAACCGGCGTGCACCGCTTCCTCGTACCGCAGGTAGAGGTCGGCGAGCTTGCCGGGCGTGGTGTGGATGTCGGGCTCGTCCGGCGGTGGCGTCCCGATCGGCTCCGTCGCGCTGCTGCTCATACGTCCGGAGCTTAACTACGACGCAAGGGGCGCGTGTGTGGCGTGAACCTCACCGCTGGGCGAGCGCCGACGCGAACAGCTCCTTCAACCGGGCCGGCCACGCGGCCAGTTCCGTGTCCGCCCGCTCGGCCGGCACGACGTGGGTCAGCTCCACGCGGGTGCCGAAGTCCGGATCGGCGAACAGTTTCCAGCGGACGCCTTCGATCGGTTCCAGCGATTTCCGCACGATGGGCTGGGCTTCCTCGACCGGCTTCCACACCAGGTCGAGGGCGAAGTGCAGCTCGGCCCTGTCGGCGATGTCGACGCGGGTTCCTTCGGCGAGGCCGAAGACGTCGAGGTAGTGCTCCATCGCGGGGAGCCACTCGGTGAACGGCTCCGCCTCGCGCCCTTCGAGTCGCGCGTCCAGCGCGCCGAGGCAGTGGTCCCAGCCCGCCGCGTTGCGACCAGCCGCGAGGCGACCGAGCTCGCCACCGCCGAGCGTCTGCGAGAAGTAGAGGACACAGCCGTCACCGTCCGGCACGAGTTCGAACCGCAGCACGTCCTTGTTCCACCTGAACGCGTACACCTTCGGCGGGTCGAGTTCGAGGATCTCGCCGCCGCGGTCACCGTCGATCGGGGCCGCGTCCGGGAAGGTGAAGGTCATCGGCGCGCCGATCTTCAGCTCGGTCTCGACGGCGGCCGGGAACCAGTGCGTCATCTCTGCCGGGTCGGTGATCGCCCGCCACACCTTCTCGACGGGATGCTTGAACCGCCGCTCGAACCGCAGCACCGTGCTCTCGTCGAGGGTCTCCATCTTCGCGTCCATCTACTCGTCTCCTTGCTGGTCCAGGTGTCGTTCGAGGGCGTCGAAGCTGGCTTCCCACATCCGCCGGTACGGGGCGAGCCAGGAATCCAGCTCGACCAGCGGCTGCACCCGCAGCCGGTACCAGCGGCGTTGCGCGTCCTGTCGCACCTCGACCAGGCCCGCCTCACGCAGGACCTTCAGGTGTTTCGACACGGCGGGCTGGGTCAGCGAAAGCCGCTCGACCAGGTCGCCCACCGGGCGCTCCCGCACGCGCAGCAGGTCGAGGATCTCGCGGCGCCGGGGTTCGGCCAGCACCTCGAACGTTGATGCCATGACGGTAATATAACTACTGAGGCATGTTCGCTGTCAAGAACCGGCCCGGCGTGAGGCCGTAGTAGCGCTTGAACCAGCGCGTCAGGTGACTCTGGTCGGCGAAGCCCGCGCTCGCCGCCGCTTCGGCGGGCGTGTGGCCGTCGACGAGCAACCGCCGCGCGGCGCGCAGACGGAGCTGGCGCTGGTAGTCGCTCGGCGCAAGTCCATAGGCAGCAACAAAAGCGCGGTGCAACGCGAAACGGCTGCAGCCCGCGGCCTCGGCGAGATCGTCCGCGCGAAGGTCTTCGGCGCAGGCGGCGTCGAGCAAATCCCGTGCCCGCTTGACTTCCACGGGCAGGTACCGGGTGCGCGCGGGACGGGTCGAGCCGCGGCGGACCAGTGCGCGGACGGCCGCGTGCACGGCTTCGTCCTGTGCCAGCCGACTTTCCCCGAGTGTCCCGTGTAGATGGTGGAGGGTGTCGGCGAGCACGGTGTCGTCGAGTACCGGCTCGGCGAACAACGGCAGACCTGTCGGCCGATCTGCCGTGTCCCGCAACACATCCGCGATCAGCTGGGGTCCGATGTGGACCATTCGGTAGGTGAAGCCCGCCGGTAGCGCGGCCTGGCCGTCGTGCGGATCGTCCGGGTTGAACGCCATCACCATCCCGGCCGCGCTCGTGCGTGCCGCACCCCGGCAGGTGAACGCCTGCGCGCCGGACTCGGTCACGCCGAACGAGTAGGTCTCGTGGCTGTGCCGGTGATACACGTGCCGCTCGAAATGGGCGTGCATCGCCTCCAGCGGCCGGTCGCCCGCCCGCCAGTAGCTCGCCCAGTCGGTCACCCGCCCATTGTCCCGCACGAGCGTTCAAGACGGCCGGGTCTCAGCGGGACGACGATGCCGGCATGAACACGAAGATCGCCGTGGTGGTGCGGGAAGACCTCGCTCAATGGCAGCGGCTCAACGTGACGGCGTTCCTGGTCAGCGGGGTCGCCGCGCGGTTCCCGGAAACGGTCGGCGCCGAGTACGGGGACGCGTCGGGGCAGCGATACCTGCCGATGTTCGGGCAGCCGGTGCTCGTGTACCAGGCCGATGCCGGCGCGGTGAAAATCGCACACCAGAAGGCCATCGAGCGGGAGCTGGCCGTCGCGGTCTACACCGAAGAACTGTTCGCCACCAGCAATGATGTCGACAACCGAGCCGCTGTGCGCGCTGTGCCGACCGAAAAGCTTGCGCTCGTCGGCATCGCGATTTACGGCGGGCGGAATGCGGTCGACAAGGCACTCAAGGGGCTTTCGTTGCATCCTTGAAACCGCGGAGGAGGAGTTCCAGCCCCTCGCGGAATTCCTCCTCCGCCCGGATCCCGCGGGCGGCCTTCGCCGTTTCCGCCAGCACCGGGAAATGCTTCTGCTCGCTCAAAACCGTCGTGCCCGCGCCGTCGAGCGGGCTGTAGTAGCCGGTCTGCAGGGCGCCGAGCACGTAGCTCAGGTACGCGCGGAACGCGATCGCCCGGTTCTTGCCGGTGAATCCCGCTTCGCCGAGTACGCCGAGCACGATCTCGCCCCATTGCCGCGAGACGATGGAGTTCTGCCGGTGGATCAACAGCAGCGGCACGACGGCCGGATGCGCGCCGACGGCCTGGCGGACCCGTTCGCCGAGGATATGCAGCCGCGTGAACGGGTCACCCGCCGGTAGTTCGAGTTCGGTGTAGCTGAGCACGCTGTCGACGACGAGTTGTTCGAGTTCGCCACGGTCGTTGACGTAGCGGTAGAGCGACATCGTGCCCATGCCGAGTTCCTTCGCGACCGCGCGCATCGACAGGCCGTCGAGCCCGTCGCGGTCGAGGACCGTAAGGGCTGCGGCGGCCAGCTGGGTCGGGTTGAGCGAGCGAGGTCGTGGCATGGCGCTTGACAGCGTACAGGGTACGCGTAACGTCGTAAGCGTACAGCGCACGCCTACGAGGGAGTCAGCATGCGAGAGTTCGAGACCGTCACCGGCGGGCAGATCACCGTCCCCGACCCGGATTGCCTGGTACATCTCCAGTTCCGCCGCTTCGCCGGATGCCCGGTGTGCAACCTTCACCTGCAGTCGGTGCGGCGGCGGCACGACGAGATCGTCCGGGCCGGGATCCGTGAGGTCGTCTTCTTCCACTCGCCGGTCGACGAGCTGCGCGAACACGTGACCGAGCTGCCGTTCGCGGTGGTCGCGGATCCGGACAAGCGGGTTTATGTCGAGTACGGCGTGGAATCCGCGCCGCGTGCGCTGCTCGACCCGCGAGCGTGGGGCCCGATCGCGCGCGCGATCTTCCTCGGGCTCGTGCGCCGGGCGCCGCTGCCTTCGCGCAGCCCGGTGGGCGGCCGGCTCGGTTTGCCCGCGGACTTCCTGATCGCCCCGGACGGTGCGGTCGTCGCGAGCAAGCACGGCGAGCACGCGTACGACCAGTGGTCCGTCGACGAAGTTCTCGCGTACGCCGATGAGTTCCGGGCCGCGCGCGAGTCCAACCGGAAAAGGACCGACGAATCGAGGAGCAGAGGATGAGCCTGCCGCAGGTCGTTTCCCGGGAAGACTGGCTGGTCGCACGCAAGGAACTGCTCGCACGGGAAAAGGCCGCGACGCGGGCGCGCGACGAGCTCAACGCCGCGCGGCGCGGCCTGCCGATGGTCGAGATCGAGAAGGAATACGTGTTCGAGGGCCCGTACGGGCAGGTCAGCCTGCTGGACCTGTTCGAGGGGCGCCGGCAGCTGATCGTGCAACATTTCATGTTCGGCCCGGATTGGGATTCCGGCTGCCCGGGTTGCACGGCGGGGAGTGACGAGATCTCGGCCGGCCTGCTCGCGCATCTCGGCGCGCGGGACACCACGCTCGCCGCGATCGCTCGTGCGCCCTGGGAAAAGGTCTCGGCTTACCGGGCGGAGCGCGGCTGGCAGTTCCCGTTCTATTCTTCGTACGGCAGCGATTTCAACTACGATTTCCATGTCACGCTGGACGATTCGGTGCTGCCGGTCGAGTACAACTACCGCACCGCGGCCGAACACCGGGCGGCGGGCACGGCCGGTTATGTCGACGGTGACCAGCCCCTCGAACGCCCCGGTCACAGCTGTTTCCTGCGGCTCGGTGACGACGTCTTCCACACGTATTCGACGTACGGCAGGGGAGACGAATCACTCGGCGGTTCGTACTATTTCCTCGACCTCACGGCGCTCGGTCGTCAGGAGGACTGGGAGGAACCAAAGGGCCGCGCGGAAAGCGTCAGAGCGGCGATTCCCGATTTCGCGGAGTGACGTTTCCCAAGGCCGTTATCGGCTGCGGGCCTTTACGTGCATTCGCTCTCCCTGGGGGCCGAACAGGCTCAGGAACTCCGCCGGGCGGGAGTCGGCGTTGCCGAACCAGTGCGGCACATGCGTATCGAACTCCACGACCTCGCCCGCGCGCAGGACGACGTCGTGTTCCCCGAGTACGACGCGCAGTTTGCCGTTCAACACGTACAGCCACTCGTATCCCTCGTGCGTCCGCAGGTCCGGCTCGGTGCGGCTGCCGCCGGGCAGGATGTGCTTGAACGCCTGCAGCCCGCCCGGGTTCCGGCTCAGCGGCACGATCGTCATCCCGCCCCGCACCATCGGCCGCAGGTGCACCCGCGGATCCCCGGTCGGCGGCGCGCCGACCAGCTCATCGAGCGGCACCCGGTGCGCCCGCGCGAGCGGCAGCAACAGTTCCAGGCTCGGCTTGCGGCTGCCCGACTCCAGCCGCGAAAGGGTGCTGACCGAGATCCCCGTCGCCTCGGACAGTTCCGCCAGCGTCGCCCCGTTCTGCTTGCGCAGCGCCCGCAGCCGGGGGCCGACGGCGGTGAGCACCTGATCGAGTTCGGTCATCCTGCTATTGCAGGTTCGGCAAGTCGTTTTGTCAAACGACGCGGTGTGGCCTACGAGACACCCGGCGCGGGAAGGGATTCCCGGCGGGCGGATGTTGTGCGAATTGGACGCCGGGAAAGGCCCCGGCCGTCCGAGCCGCCCAGGCCGCTGGTGGACCTGCCCGACTCGCATACGAGATGGTGATGCCGCCATTCGTGGCGGCGTGGAGGTTTTCGGCAATGTCTGTCAACGCGCGTTACGGAATCAACGTACTCGGTATTCTCGCCGGTGCTTTCGTCGCGATCGCAGCCGTGGCATTCACGGCCCCGGTCGCCGGCTGGCTCGGGTTCGGTGTCTTCACCGGGCTGACCGTCATCGGCGCACTCGGTGCGGTGTTCGCCAAGCGGGTGTCCGCGCGGATCGGGCACGGCGTACTCGGCCTGGTGGGCCTGTGGTCGCTGATCGCGGCACTGGTCTTCACCACCCCGGCGCTCGTGTTCGCCGACGCGCTCGCCGTGGTCCTGGTCGCGCTGGTGGACCTGACCGTGCACGAGCTGTCGACCGAGCGGGTCGTGCACCAGCTGGAGGTCCGGACCACCGAGCCCGTCGCGAAGGCTGTTGCCTGACGCTGTCCCCGGAAACGCCCGGCGCCGTCGACGCGCCGGGCGTTCTCATACCCCGGTCGTCGAGCCAGGACGCACGATCATCAGCACCACCACGACGGCCCACGTCAGCGCGAACAGCCCGGTCACCATCGCGAGGTTCGGACCACTGACCTCCGCGTCGTGTTCCAGCGCCGCGAGTACCCGCCGCTGGCCCGGCACGATCACCACGGCGAGCAGGACGGCCGCGATCGCGGTGAGCGCCATGGAAATCAGCAGCCACGTCTCGGTCAGCACATGCATCTGCGCGGCGAGCCCGATCCCGAAGATCGGCACCGCGAGACCGGCGACCGCATAGCCGCTGCTGATCCGGTGCAGCACCCGCAGCACACCGATTTCCTTGGTCCGCGCGTGCCGCGGGAACAGGCTCGCGGCGACGGTCACCGGTCCGATCAGCACGATCGAGGCCAGCACGTGAATGCTCAACATGACCTTGTTCATGGTCCACCTCCTGGTTTCAACCAGACTGTATCTGATGGTTTGAGCCTGCCTGAAACCGGACGGTCTGCGAAGATGCGAGATGTGACCCAGCCGCCCGCCGCCAGTCCCGCGATGCTGCTCGTCCTGCTCGGCCGGCGGCTGCGCACGCGGATGGACGATGCGTTGCGGGAGCAGGGGTTGTCGCTGCGGCATCTTTCGGCGCTGGGACATCTGGCCGGGCTGCCCGGCCTGTCCTACAGCGAACTCGCTCGCCGGGCCGGGATCACGGTGCAGAGCATGCAGTCGACGCTCGCGCAGCTGGAAGCGCTGGACGCGATCGAGCGCCGCAGCGAACCCGGTCGCGGTCGGACGGCTGAACTGCACGTGACGCCCGCTGGTGAGGCGCTGCTCGCCAAGGGGCGCGACATCGTGCGTGCTGCCGATGAGGCTTTGCTTTCGGCCTTGGGGGAGGACGAGGGTGCTTTGACGATGATGTTGTTACGTGGACTGAGGGCTGTCGACTAGAAACCCGCAGTGTCTTATATTGGGTACCGTGAGTTTCTTAACTGACGGGAGACGGCATGCGCGCCAAGGGCATCACGTACGACACCGGGTTCATCAATCTCGGCACGAACACCCGTGACCGGTTCGATCCCGAGGTGGTCGAGCACGAGATGCGGGTGATCCGCGACGAGCTGCGCTGCACGGCGGTCCGGGTCACCGGCGGCGATCCGGACCGCTTGGAGCTCGCCGCGAAGCACGCCGCCCGCCTGGGGCTCGAAGTGTGGTTCTCGCCGTTCACCTGCGACCTGACCCAGGACGAGATGCTCGACCTGCTCGCCGACTGCGCGGATCGCGCCGAGCGCCTGCGCCGCGAAGGCGCCGAGGTCGTGCTCGTCACCGGCGCCGAGCTGAGCCTGTTCAACGTCGGCTTCCTGCCGGGCGAGACGTGTATGGACCGCATCGACGCCCTGCTGAAGCCCAACCCGGACCTGCCGCGCCTGCTGGCCGGGCTGCCCGCGCAGGTCAACGAGTTCCTCGGCAAGGCCGCGGCGCTCGTGCGGGAGCGGTTCGGCGGGCGGATCACCTACGCCTCGATCCCGCTGGAACGCGTCGACTGGGCACCGTTCGACTTCGTCGCGGTGGACGCCTACCGGTCCGCCGACGTCGCCGGCCAGTACCGTCACGGGATCAGAACCCTGGTGGCGCAAGGAAAACCGGTCGCGATCACCGAGTTCGGCTGCGCGACCTACCGGGGTGCGGCGGACCAGGGCGCCCGCGGCGGCATGATACTCACCGACGAGGGCAAACGTCTCGACGGCGAGTACCTCCGCGACGAACACGAGCAGGCGACCTACCTGCGCGAACTCCTGGACATCTTCGTGGACGAGGGCGTCGACTCGGCGTTCGCCAACACCTTCGCGTCCTACCATCTCCCGCATCGCGCCGAGCCGCGGGAGGACCTGGACCTGGCGAGCTACGGCGTGGTGAAGGTGCTCGAAGACGGTACGTGGCAACGGAAAGCGGCGTTCGGGGCGCTAGCGGGCGAGTAGCTCCCGCAGTGCCTTGATCACCTCGGCCGGCGACTCCTCCGCCATGAAGTGGCCCGACGTGACGGTGCGATGGTCCAGGTCCGGCGCCCACGCGCGCCAGATCGCGGCGGCCTCGTAACCCAGGGCCGCGCCCCAGTCCTGCTGCAGCACGGTCACCGGCATCCGCAACTGGGTGCCGGTCTGCCGGTCGGCCGTGTCGTGCGCGACGTCGATACCGGCCGAAGCCCGGTAGTCGGCGACGATCGAGGCGACCGCATTCCTCGACGCCGCAAGGTAAGCGGCGCGCACGTCGGCGGGAAATGGGCGCTTGCCCCAGCTGTCGAGGAAGTGCTCGAAGAACGCGTCCGCGCTCGCGCTGATCATCGTCTCGGGCAAGCTCGGCGGCTGCGCCATCAGGTACAGGTGGAATGCGACGGCCGCGTTCGCCCCGTGCAGGACGTCCCACATGTCCAGTGTCGGCAACACATCCAGCGACGCGAGATGCGTGACGGCGTCTGGATGGTCGAGGCCCGCGCGGATCGCGACGAGCGCGCCGCGGTCGTGCCCAGCGAGGGCGAACCGCTCGTGCCCGAACGCACGGGCGACCGCGACGACGTCCGCGGCCATGGTGCGCTTCGCGTAGGTCTCCCCAGTGTCGGCGGGCTTGTCGCTGTCGCCGTAGCCGCGCAGGTCGGGGCAGATTACGGTGTGGTCGCCCGCGAGGTCGGCGGCCACATGCCGCCACATCAGGTGGGTCTGCGGGAAACCGTGCAGCAGCACGATCGGGCTGCCCGAACCGCCCACGGCGACGGTGAGGGCGACACCGTCGGCGACCGGAACCCGCTGGTAGTCGAAACCGGGAATCTTCATGGCGCCGACCCTGCCCGGGCTCGATCAGCAACCGGTCAGCAGCGACGCAACGGCTACAGTGCGTGTGTGCGGTTCGGTGTCCTGGGTCCACTCGTCGCCGAGGCCGACCATGGCCCGGTGGACCTCAAAGGGCCGCGCCATCGCGCCGTGCTGGCCCGGCTGCTGATCGCCCGCGGCCGGGTCGTCCCGGTGGATCGCCTGGTCGACGACCTGTGGGGAGACCCTCCGGACGGAGCTGTCGGCGCGATCCAGACGTTCGTGTCGACGCTCCGGCGCGCCCTCGAACCCGGCCGTGCGCCGCGAACCCCCGCGCGACTGCTCGTGACCGAGCCGCCCGGTTACGCATTGCGAGCGGAACCCGGTGCCGTCGACGCCTGGCGGTTCGAATCGCTCGTCACCTCGGGACCCCGCACACTGTCGCGAATGGACGAAGCGCTGGGCCTGTGGCGCGGCCCCGCGTATGCGGAGTTCGCCGACCAGGCCTGGGCGCGCGCGGAGATCGCTCGCCTCGACGAACTCCGCGCACTTGCCGAGGAACGCCGTGCCGAAGCGCTGCTCGCCCTCGGCCGTGCCGCCGAAGCGGTGCCGGATCTGGACGCGCACGTCAAAGCTCATTCGTTGCGAGAAGACGGGTGGCGGCTACTCGCCCTCGCGCTGTATCGCGCCGGGCGGCAGGGCGACGCGCTGGCCGCGTTGCGCCGGGCGCGGCAGGTGCTGGTCTCGGAGCTGGGCATCGACCCCGGGCCCGGTTTGCGGCGCCTGGAGGCCGACATCCTCAGCCAGGCACCGAATCTGACTCCGGTGCAGCGGACGCAGCTCGTCGGGCGTGATCGTGAGCTGGCCCAGTTGCGAGTGGCGGCTGCCGGAGTTGCCCGTGGGCGGTTGGGGCTGGCGCTGGTCTCCGGCGACGCGGGGGCGGGCAAGACCGCGCTCGTGGAAGCGCTTTCCGACGAGCTGGGTTGGACCACAGCATGGGGCAGGAGTCCCGACGGTGCACCGGAATCCTGGCCGTGGACCCAGATCCTGACCGGACTCGGTGCGCCCGCGGCCGATCCGGTGGTCGCCCGGTTCCAGTGGTATCGCGCAGTGGCGTCTGATCTCGCCGAGGTCGCGCGGCGGGCGCCGTTGCTGCTGGTGCTCGACGACCTGCACGCAGCGAGTGCGGAGACGTTGGCGCTGTTGGGTTTCCTGGTCAGCGAGCCGATGCCGGAGCGGGTGCTCGTGGTCGCGACCCACCGCACCACCGACATTTCCCCGGCTCTGGCAGAGTTCCTCGGCCGGGCCGCACGCGTCGAACCGACGCGAATCTACCTCGGCGGGCTCGACCGGGACGCGGTGTCCGAACTCGTGCGCACGATCGCCGGGCGGGACGTGGACGACGAGACAACCGGCGTGATTTCGCAGCGCAGTGGCGGAAATCCGTTCTTCGTACGCGAACTGGCATGCTTGATCGACAGTGGACTCACGTCGGTGCCACCGGGAGTGCGCGATGTGGTCCGCTATCGCGTGGCTCGGCTGCCCTCGGAGACTCAGGCCGTCTTGCGCCGCGCGGCCGTTATCGGGCGTGACGTCGATCTCGACGTACTGGAAGGGCTTACCGGGGACGTGCTCGACGCGGTGGAAACCGCGGTGCGGCACGGGTTTCTCGTCGAAAGTGAGCCGCGACGGTTCCAGTTCGCGCATGCTCTGGTGCACGACGCGGTGTACGACAGCCTCTCGCGCACACGCCGCGTGCGATGGCATGCCGACGTCGCCGAGGCGCTCGAACAACTGCGGCCGGACGACGTCGAATCGTTGGCGCACCACCATTTTCTGGCCGGAAACTCGGCTGCCGTGCACTATTCGCGGGCTGCCGCGGAAGAGGCCGAGCGGCGGTTCGCGCCGCATGAAGCGGCGCGGCTGTGGCAGCAGGCGCTCGCTGCGGACGACGGTTCCGACGTCCGGACCCGGCTCGACCTGACGATGGGCCTGGTGCGGGCGCTCGCCGTGACCGGCGGTCTGGAGCAGGCGCGGCACCGCCGGGCCGAAGCGATCGAGATCGCGGACTCGCTCGGTGATCCCGCGCTGACGGCTCGCGTGATCGGGGCGTTCGATGTGCCCGCCATCTGGACCGAACACGACGATCCCGCGCTCGCCGAGCGGATCGTCGAGGTCGTGGAGCGGACACTGGCGGCGGTCGACGATCCCGCGGACCGGAGCCGGCTGCTGGCCACGCTCGCGCTGGAAGCACGGGCCGGCGGGGGAGAGCGGGCGCGGAACGCGGCGCTGGAAGCGGAGGCGATCGCACGCGAGCTCGGCGACCCGACGGTGCTCGCGTTCGCCCTCAACGCACGGTTCATGCAGTCGTTCGAACGCGCCGGGCTCGCACCCGAGCGGGCGCGAATCGGGGCGGAACTGGTTGAGCTGGCCCGGCGGCACACGCTCGTGACGTTCGAGGTGCTGGGGCACCTGATTCTGGTGCAGGCTTACTCCGCGCTGGCCGATTTCCCGGCGGCCGACCGGCATGCGGACGCGGCCGACCGGCTCGGCGAGCAGTACCAGATCCCGCTGATCGGCGTGTTCACCCAGTGGTACCAGGCACTTCGGGCTTCGCTCCGTGGTCCGGCGGAGGCGGCGTACCGGGCCGCGGCGGCGCGGCTGACCGGCACGGGAATGTCCGGAGTGGATAATGGGATTCTGGCTTTCGCCTTGCTCTGCCAGCAAGTTCGGCGCGGCGAGCCGGTCGCCGACGGGGATTTCGGTGGTTATGAAGCCTGGTGCCGGCCGCTGCTCGGCGACGATGGCCCGATTCCGCCGTCACCGCGCGATCTGCTGTTCGAGGCCCGCACCTGTCTCCACGCGATCGTCGTGATCAGGCGCTCGGATCGCGCCGCGATGGAGCGCTGCTACACGGAGCTGCTGCCCGCCGCGGGTGAACTCGCCGGGGCCGGCAGCGGTCTGGTGACACTGCGTCCGGTCGCGTACTACCTGGGCGAGCTGGCCACCGCCCTCGGCGATCCGCACGCCGCCGAGCACTACCGCCGGGCGGAGGAGATCGCCCGCTACGAGGATTCCTCCGCTGGCGCGTGAGACGCGATGACCGCGCTCATCGCGCGCTGGAAATGCTCGCGATCGGCCGGCGCGAGGGGCGCGAGCAGCTCATTGAGCGCCGCGTTCGAGTCGGCATGGAAGGCGACAGCTGCCACGTGGCCGCTACCGGTGAGCATGACCCGCAGGGCACGGCGGTCGTTCGGGACGGGCGTCCGCTGGACGAGGCCGCGCCGCTCGGCGCGGTCCACGAGGCCGGTGAGCGCCGCCTTCTCCACGCCGAAGGACTGCGCCAGGTTCGCCATCCCGCGCGGGCCCAAGGCCAGCACGCACAAGAGCCGAGCCTGGTTCGGGGTCAGGTCGTGCCGCTCGGCGGTCCGCGAAGACACCGTGCACCAGGCGGGACAGCTCGATCAGCCCGCCCGCCGGATCGTCCGTCGCACCAAGGAAACGCACGAAAATATCGTACCCACGACCTATAGTTAATGGCACGAACAGTCCATGCCATGAACAAGTTTGGAGGCCCGGACATGTCCTTCCAGTCGAGGAATGGAACTCGCGGTGCGCGGCAGCCGAGCGGGCCGCTCCTGCGCTGGGGCAACAAGCTGATGGCGAACCGGATCCGCCGCAAGGGCGCCAAAGGCGGCAAGACGCTGGTGCTCACGACCATCGGTGCCAAGAGCGGCGCCGAGCGCGCGAACCCGGTCGCCTGGTTCCCGGGCGACGGCGGCAGCTGGCTGATCGTGGCGTCGGCGGGCGGAGCGCCGAAGAACCCGGCCTGGTACTACAACCTCGCCGCGCATCCCGACCAGGTCCGGATCGAGGTCGGCGGCCGCACGGTGGACGTCACCGCCGAGCAACTCCAGGGTGCGGAACGCGACAAGGCCTGGCAGCAGATCACCGCCGCCGCGCCGGGATTCGGGCGATACCAGGAAAAGACCGACCGCGAGCTGCCGGTCATCGTGCTGACCGCCCGATAGCGCGGCCGGTTTTCCGTTTTCGGCAGGGAAAAATCATCGCCGCTGGCGCTACCGTGGTCTGTTCAGGGAAGCGAGGAGGCCACGATGAGCACTGTCCGGAACACCGACATGAAGCTCGAAGTGATCGTCATCCCCGTCTCGGATGTCGACCGTGCCAAGGAGTTCTACACTCGGCTGGGGTGGCGGCTGGACGTCACGCCCCCCGGCGTCGTCCAGCTGACGCCGCACGGCTCGTGGTGCTCGATCCACTTCGGTCCCGGCGTCACCTCGGCCACGCCGGGCTCCAGCAGGGCGTTCCTGGTCGTCTCCGATATCGAGGCCGTCCGGGACGCGCTGGTCACCGCCGGTATCGAGGTCGGCGACATCTTCCACATCGGCCCGGACGGCCCGGCGCCCGGCGTGGACCCGGGGCGCGGCACCTACCGGTCGCGGGCCGAATTCAGCGATCCCGACGGCAACCAGTGGGTGCTGCAGGAGATCACCGACCGGCTGCCCGGGCGCGTGGACGCGGACGTGACGTCCTACAGCTCGGCGAGCGACCTGGCGGAGGCGATGCGGCGGGCGTCGGTCGCGCACGGCGAACACGAGAAGCGCACCGGCGAGGCAGACGCGAACTGGCCCGACTGGTACGCCCGGTACATGGTCGCCGAACAAGCCGGCACGGAGCTGCCGAAATGAGCACCCCACGGGACGGGGCGCTCGCCGGGCAGACCGTCGTGCTGATCGGCGGCAGCGCGGGCATCGGCTTCGAGACAGCGCGGCGCGCCAAGGCCGAGGGCGCCGAAGTCGTGCTCACCGGCCGCCATCCCGAGCGGCTCGAGCAGGCGGCGCGCGAGCTCGGCGGTGCGCGGTCGGCGGCTTTCGACGCCACCGACACGGCGGCGCTGGCGAGTTTCTTCCAGGACCTGCCGGCACCGATCGACCACGTGCTGGTCACGGCCGGCGGCCCGCACTACGGGCCGCTGCTGAAGATGAGCGGCGCCGAGGTGAGCGAGGCGCTCAGCGACCACATCGTGCTGGCGCTGGAGGTCGCGCGCAACGCCGCCGGCCGGATGCGGCCCGGCGGCGCGCTGCTGCTCATGGGCGGCACCGGCGGCCGCCGCATCGGGCACGGCCTCGGCATCGTGTCCGCCGCCACCGCCGCGCTGCCCCCGTTCACCGCGGCCCTCGCGCTGGAGCTGGCGCCGGTGCGCGTCAACCTCATCGCCGCCGGCTTCGTCGACACCCCGTTGTCGGCGTCGCTGCTCGGGGATCAGCTCGACGAGCGCCGGGACGAGCTGCGCTCGACACTCCCGATCGGCCGCGTCGTCGGCCCCGAGGACGTCGCCGCGCTCGCCGTCCACCTCATGACCAACACCGCGCTCACCGGTGCGACCTACGACATCGACGGCGGGCAGCAGTTCGTCTGGTGAACAACCGAGGGAGCCGAAATGAGTGTTGTCGTGATCGCCACGGCTTTTCCTCTGGCCGAATACCGCGCCGAGGTGGTCGCGGCTTTCGAGGCGGCGATCGTCCGGGTGCACGACGAACCGGGCGTCGAGCTGTACGCGCTGCACGAGGGACCCGACCGGCTGGTGATGATCGAGAAGTACGAGTCGGACGAGGCCCGCGCCCGGCACGGAAAGGGCGCGGCGCTGGCCGAGCTGCTGGACGCCTTGAAGGGCAAGCTCGGCAGCAGCCTCAACGTGCAGGTCCTCACTCCGCACCCGGCCGGAAAGCCGGAGAAGGGCACGCTCTGACCACCCGTGCCCGCGCATCACCAGGCCGTCACGACAGCCTCTGCGAGCTCTTCCGGCCGGGACAGGAAGGGCGCGTGGGACGTGTCGAGCGCGATGACCCGGGTCGTCGTGGCGGAAACGGCGTCGACGTCCCGGACGAAGCGGCGTTGCAGCGGCTCGGGGATCGCCCGGTCCTTGGCGCAGACGACATACGTATGGGGAACACCGCCGTAACGTCCCCGCGTCACCGCCACCTTCTCCGCGGGGAAGTGCACGGGAGTGTCGGTGCCCAGCAGTGCGATGGCGGCGTCGGCGGTGGTGACATCGACATCACCGTAGAAGGCTTCGCGCAGCCCCTTTCGGCGCTCGGGATCCCCCGGGTCGTGACGCAGCGCGCCCGCCGTGGCCGGGTCGGCGACCAGCAGACCGGAGACCAGTTCACCGGCAGCTTCGCTGCTGGTGAACAGTTCCGCCACCGATGCGGTGATCGGGACGTAGGCGCTGACGTAGACCAGGTGGGCGAACAAGTCGGGAGCCAGCTCGGCCGCCGCGGTGGCGATCACCCCACCCAGACTGTGGGCGACCACGACACAGGGCTCACCGCCGCCAACCACGCGGATTTGATCGACGAGCGCCCCGGCGGCGGCGTCCGTGGTGACGTGGGCGACCGGTGACGGCTCAGCGGCGAACGCGGCCTGGTCGAACGGACGCGCCCACCGCGCGGCCGGTGCCCTGCCGTTCAGCCCGTGCCCGAGCAGGTCCACGGCGACCGACGGCACACCACGGGCGGCCAGGTGCGCCGTCACCGGCGTCCAGCACCAACTCCCGTGCCAGGCGCCATGAACCAGCAGCATGGTACGCATCAGACGTCCTTTCGTCCTTCTGGTAGATCTTGAGACGCTTGGACTCAACCAAAGGTGAACGCGTAACGCTGTCGCGATCCGCTCCGGGCAGTGTCGCGATCCCAGGGAAGGCAGGCCATGCGCGACAAGCCCGTGCCCGGCCTCGCGGAAGTCACCTCGCCGCTGTTCGCCAGCGAGGCGATGACGGGTTGGAAATCGCTCGTCCTCAACGAGCAGGTCCACGATCCCGTCGTCGCCGATGCCCTGGCGCCCGTGGCCGACGCGTACTGCATCGTGGTGGTGACCGGTGGCGAGGCCTTCCTCGAGTCCTGGGACGGGCAGGGGTGGTCCGGCGCGGAGTACCGGCCCGGCACCGTGGCGCTCATCTCGCCCGGGCGCGCCACCCGGTTTCGCTGGCGCGCCCTGGGCCCCGACCCACTGAGGACCGCACACCTGCTGCTCCCGCACGACGCGATGCGCACGGCCGCACGAGAACTCGGCCTCGGCCGCCGGGCGATGACGCTCCGCGACAGCGCCTACCTGTCCGATGCCCCCATCGCCGCCACCACCCACGCGCTGCTGGATGCCGGGCGCTCAGGTGCCGCCGAAGCCTACGTTCACTCGGCCGCCGCATTCCTGGCCATGCACATGCTCACCCGATACGCCGCGACGTCCGTCGCCGTGGACGAACTGACCCCGCGCGTGCTCGGCGTGTTCCGCGACGCCGTCGGGAGAACCACGTCGCTGCGGGAACTCGCCGCCCTGGCCGGTGTCGGCGAAGCCCGCCTGGCCCAGGTCGTCCGGGAGGCCACCGGGCAGTCGCCGTGGAACCATCTCATCACCTTGCGCGTCGCCGAGGCCAAACGACTCCTGGCCACCACGGCCCTCCCGGTGACCGAAATCGGCTACCGGTGCGGGTTCGCCACCCCGTCCCACTTCGCGGCGTCGTTCCGCCGCGCGACCGGCACTACCCCGACCCGCTGGCGCGCGACCACCGCCTGACCACGACCTCGCCATCCCGTTGTCACTCGGTGCTTTCCCGGGCAATCAACGTGTGCGGGGCGATGAACTCCTCCGCCGGTAACGACGGGTCCTCGATGCGGGCGGCGAGGCGAGCCACGGCGGTGCGCGCGATGAAGGGGGTATCCAGCGAAACGGTGCTCAATGACGGGCGCGAATAACGCCCCTCCTCGATGTCGTCGACGCCGATGATCGCCACGTCTTCGGGGACGCGCAGGTCCGAGTCGAAAACAGCGCGGATCGCGCCCATCGCCAGCAGGTCCGAGTAGCAGAAGATGCCGTCCGGACGCGGAGACTGGCGCAGTAGGGACGCCGCGGCGGCGTAGCCGGCGGCGCGGCCGTAGTGGGCCGCCGTGCGCTGCAGCGCGTCCACCGGCTCCAACCCGTGCTCCTGCAACGCCTTCCGGAATCCCTCCGTGCGCTGCAACGGCGTCGTGTACGTCTCCTTCGGCTGGGCGCCGATGGCCGCGACGCGGGTGCGGCCCCGGTTCAGCAGGTGGGAGGTCGCGTCGCGGGCGGCGACGATGTTGTCGATCGCGACGTGGTCGAAGCGGTGGTCGAAGACGTGCTCGCCGAGCAGGATCAGCGGCGAGGCCCTGGCCGGGTCGACATCGCGGAGTTCGTCCCTGGTCGCCAGTGGCGCGAAGAGCATCCCGTCGAACAGGTTGCGCCTGCCGCCGCCGCGCAGCAGCTGGCGTTCCCGCTCGTGGTCGTGGCCGGTCTGGTCGATCATGACCTGGAAACCGAGGTGGCCGGCGGCGTCGATGACCTCGCGGGCGAGCTGGCTGAAGTACGGCACGTCGATCTCCGGCACCACGAGCGAGAGCACGCCGGTCTTGCCGGTGCGCAGCGTCCGTGCGACCGGGTTCGGGACATAGCCCAGCTCGTCGATGGCCCGCAGCACGCGCTGGCGCATCTTGTCGCTCACGTGCTCGTAACCGCTGACCACGTTCGACACCGTGCGCACCGAGACCTGCGCCCAGGCCGCCACGTCCCGCAACGTCGCCGCCAAGGGACCTCCTCTCGTCAGTCCACCATCCTAGCTTTTGCAACGTGTGCAAGCATGTCGTACAGTTTGCGTACGTTGGCAAAGTGGCGCGCCGACCTCGCGCCGCGCTGCCGCTTCGCACAAAGGAGTGCCATGAGGACCACACCCGGCAGGAGCGCCCGCGGCGCCCGCCTTCTCACCCGTCGCGGTGCCGCCGTCGCCGCCGCTGCCCTGCTCGTCACCGTGCTCAGCGCCTGCGGCCCGGACATCGGTTCCGGCGGTGATTCGTCAGCGAGCGGCTCCGTGCTGCAGGCGCCGGCGGACAACTCGCCGAAGGGCGAGATCACGATCTGGGACCGCTCCGGTGACCTGTTCAAGGTTTTCGACGCCACGATCAAGGAATTCAACAAGAAGTACCCCGGCATCACGGTCAAGCACGAGGCTGTCGACATCGACTCGAAGCTCCAGAACACCTTGATCACCGGCACGGACGTGCCCGACGGCGTCTTCCTCGACGACGCCAAGGTCGGCAGCTACGTCGACCACCTCTGGAACCTCCAGGACGTGCTCGCGCCCTACAGCAAGGACATCGCGCCGCAGAAGGTCGCCGTCAACACCGTGCACGGCGGCATCTACGGCGTGCCGTTCGATCTCGACCCCGGCCTGCTGTTCTACAACGCGAAAGCGCTGAGCGCGGCCGGCATCGACCCGAACGGGATCAAGACCTACGACGACCTCCTCGCCGCGGCGAAGAAGTACCAGCAGTACAAGCCCGGCGCCAAGCCGATCCACCTGGAGCAGGACGCCTTCAACAGCCAGCTCCAGCTCGAGATGTACGCCAGCCAGTTCGGCACCAGCCTCGCCGACGCCAACGGGGCGCTGCGGCTGGATTCCGCGCCGTACCACCAGATCCTGACGTGGCTCGACACGGTGCGGAAGGACGGGCTCGGCACCCGCGCGGAGTACCTCAAGCCCACTGACGTCGGCGCGCTGGACTCCGGCGACGAGGTCTTCTACCCGTGGGCGATCTGGTTCGACTTCGCCCCGCAGCAGCAGTTGACCGCGACGAAGGGCGACTGGCGCGCGATGCCGCTGCCGGCCTGGTCCCCGGGTGGCGCGCGCAGCGGCGCGATGGGCGGGGCGTCGTTCGTGATCCCCAAGGACGCGAAGAACCCGCAGCTGGCCTGGCTTTTCTACCGCTTCCTGACGTTCGAGCAGGCCGGCTACAGCGCGGTCTACGGTCCGAACGCGGTCTACCCGGGTGGGCTGAACACGTCGATCCCGTCGTACCGCCCGGCGGCGGATCCGGCCAAGCCGCTGTTCCGGCCGATCGACGCGATGGGCGGCCAGGACGTCTGGAAGACGGCCGTCGAAGCCAGCCAGGAGATCCCGGGTGGTGCGCCGATCCCGTCGTGGTGGGCCGCCGCCGTCGACTACCTCGGCACCGACCTGCAGAAGATGCTGGACGGCAGCCTGACCCCGCAGCAGGTCATCGACCAGGCCGGCAAGGACATCCAGACCAACCTCGTCGAGCGCAAATGACCACCCGGCCCGTGCCGGTCCGTGCGGTGAAGGTGTTCCGGGACGAACAGCGAGCCGAACCGGCGACCACCGCGGCGCCCCGCGCCCGGCGCACCTTGCCGTGGCGGCGCCGGCTCGCGCCGTATGCGTTCGTGCTGCCGTTCGTGGCGGTCTTCCTCGCCTTCAGCGTCTACCCGCTGTTCTTCACGCTGCGCCTGAGTTTCACCGACTGGCACGGGGCCGGTGCCGCGCACTGGGTCGGTCTCGGCAACTACCGCTACCTGCTGACCAACGACGCGTTCTGGGCATCGCTCGGGAACTCGGGGGTGCTGTGGCTGCTGATCGTGCCGGTGCAGCTGGTCCTGGCGGTGATCGTCGCGGTGCTGCTCGGTGCCATCAAGCGGCTGCGCGGCTTCTACCGGGTGACGTTCGTCGTGCCGTTCGTGACGCCGCTCGTCGCGGTCGCCCAGATCTGGATCGTGCTGTTCGACCAGAACTACGGCCCGGTGAACACGGTGCTCGGCGCGCTCGGCCTGCCGCAGGTCGGCTGGCTCGTCGACAGCATGTGGGCGAAACCGACCCTGGCCCTGCTCTTCCTTTGGAAGACAACGGGTTTCGTCGTCCTGATCGTCCTTTCCGGACTGCAGCAGATCGACGGCGGCCTGTACGAGGCGGCGTCGCTCGACGGCGCCGGCCGCTTGCGGCAGCTGTGGAGCATCACCGTCCCGCTGCTGCGCCGCTCCCTGATGTTCTGCGTCGTGCTGCAGACGCTGGCGGTGTTCCAGATGTTCGTCGAACCGTACGTGGTGACCGGCGGCGGCCCCTACACCTCGACCACGACGGCCGGGCTCTTCCTGTTCAAGCACATCAACAGTGGGGACCTGGGCACCGGAGCGGCGAACTCGTTCCTCCTGGTGATCGTCGTGATGGCACTGTCGCTGCTGTTCGTCCGGCTGCTCCGAGCGGAGGACTAGACCATGACCACCCTCGACGTCCGCGCCCGGCGGACCACCGGCCGCCCGCGGGCCGGTGCCCACGTGTTCCTGCTCGTGCTGACCGTGGCCCTGCTCGCGCCGGTGGCGTGGGCCGTCCTGTCGTCGTTCAAGCCCGCGGGCGAGATCATCCGGGACCCACTCGGGTTCGACCCGGCGACCCTCACGTTCGCCAACTTCCGCGGGATGTTCCAGGACGTGCCGATCGGCAGCGGGTTCCTGAACACCGGCGTCGTGCTGGTCGCGAAGGGCGCCATCACGATGTTCTGCGCCCCGCTGGCGGCTTTCGCGTTCGCCAAGTACAGCTTCCGCGGCAAGAACCTGATCTTCGGCACCGTCCTGCTCACCCTGATGCTGCCGGTGATCGTGCTCATCATCCCGCTGCTGCTGGAGATGAAGGAGCTCGGCTGGGTGAACACCTACCAGGCGCTGATCCTGCCCGGCTCGGTCGACGCGTTCGCGATCTTCTGGATGCGCCAGGTGATCGCGGCGGTGCCCGACGAGCTGCTCGACGCGGCCCGCGTCGACGGCTGCGGCGAGTTCGCGATCTTCCTGCGCGTGATCGTGCCGGCGATCCGGCCGGGCCTGGCCGGTCTCGGCGTGCTGACGATCATGAACATCTACAACGATTTCGTCTGGCCCGTCGTCGCGGCCAGCTCGAGCCGGATGGCCACCCTCCAGGTGGTCCTGTCGACCCTTGCCCAGAACATCAAGGGAAATCGGGTGGGAGCGGACTACGCGACCGTCACCGGTGAGCTGCTCGCCGCCGCGTCGATCGCGCTCATCCCGCTCCTGATCCTGTTCATCGTGCTGCAGAAGCACTTCATCAACGGCATCCTCGCCGGAAGCGTAAAGGGCTGAGACACCATGACGATTGCTGAGAACGCCGTCGAGCCGCTCGCCGCGGAGGCGCCGCCGCGGCCGGGATATCCGCGGCCCGACCGGGACCGTTCCGGTCGGTGGCTGAGCCTCAACGGCAGCTGGCGGTTCACCGCCGACGACGGTGCGCCCACGTCGGTCACGGTCCCGTTCGCTTGGGAGACAGCGGCTTCCGGTGTCCAGCGCACGTGGCTGGAGCGCGCGGTCTACTCGCGCGTGGTCACCGCCCCGGCCGAATGGGCGGGGCGCCGAGTGGTGCTGTGCTTCGGCGCCGTGCACCACCGGGCGACCGTCGCACTCGACGGGGTGGAGATCGGCTCGCACGTCGGCGGGCACAGCTCGTTCGAGTTCGACGTCACCGATCTGCTGTTCCCGGGCCGGCCGGCGGAGCTGACGGTGGATGTCGAGGCACCGGCGGACAAACGCGAGATCCCGCACGGCAAGCAGCGCTCGATTCCGCGGGACGACTACGACGGTGTGTCGTTCACCCCGACGTCCGGGATCTGGCAGAGCGTCTGGCTGGAGGCGCGAGGACGCACATACGTCGCCGACGTTTCCCTGCGCGGGGATTCGCTCACCGGGTTCGACATCGCCGGTGAACTCGCCGGTGACGCGCCGGACGCCGCGCGCGTCGTGGCGCGGCTGGAGGGCCGCGAGACCGTGCTTTCCGTGCAGGGCGGGCGATTCACGGGCCGGCTGGCCCTCGACGCTCCTCAGTTGTGGAGCCCTGAGTCGCCGCATCTCTACGCGGTCGAGCTCAGCGTGGGCGAAGGAGAGGAAGCCGATCACCTGACCGTGACCGGCGGGCTGCGGCGGATCGAGACCCGTGGCGAAGCGCTCTATCTCAACGGGGAACGGTTCTATCTGCGTGGTGTGCTCGACCAGGGGTACTGGCCGGAGACCGGGCTCACCGCGCCGGACGACGAAGCGCTGGTGGCCGACCTCGAACTCGCCCGCGAACTCGGTTTTTCGTTGGTGCGCAAGCATCTCAAGTTCGAGGAACCGCGGTGGCTCGACTACGCCGACCGCATCGGGATGCTGGTGTGGGCCGAGCCGCCGTGCCCGAGCCGGTTCAGCCCGGCCGCGGCGGCGGGGTTCGAGGCGCAGCTGCCGGACCTGGTCCGGCGCGACGGCAACCACCCGTCGATCGCGATCTGGGGGCTGTACAACGAAGAATGGGGGCTGGACTGGGACATCCCGGGCAGCCCCGAGCGCGCGGCGGCCGCGGCGCACGCCTACGACATCCTGCGTTCGCTCGACGACACCCGGCCGATCGTCGAGAACTCCGGCTGGGCGCACGTGAAGACGGACCTTGTCGACTGGCACTACTACGACGAGAATCCGCGCAGCTGGGCGGAAAACGTCGCCGCGCTGGCGGAGGGCGCGCGGGAGACGTTCCCGGTGCCGCTCCAGCCGGACCTCAGGGTGGACAAGCCTCTCTACGGCTCCACCAGCTTCCCCCGATCCGGCGTGCCGGTGCTCAACAGTGAGTACGGCGCCGGATTCACCAGCCTGGAGCGGGCCTGGCACGTGCGGTGGCAGACGCAGGAGATCCGCCGGCACGACCGGTTCGCGGGGTACATCTACACCGAGCTGACCGACATCGAGCACGAGATGGCCGGCCTGCTCGACACCCACCGCAGGCGCAAGGACTGGGGCGGCCTGAATCCGGCCGACGCGTTCGCCCCGACCACGCTGGTCGTCGACATCGTCCCCGCGCACGCCGGCGCCGACATCCCGGTGCCGGCCGGGCCGCTGACCGTCGACGTGCACGTCTCGCACACCGGCAAGACCCCGATCACGGGCACCCTGCACGCGGCCTGGGGCGCTTCGGGTTCGCGCGGACTCCCGTCCGCCGTCGCGGATTCCCGGGAGGTGCGGGCGACGCCGTTCCAGCTCACCGAGGCGGTCTCCCTGCGGGTGCCGGCGCCGGGTGGCCCCGCGCGGCTGCAGCTGTGGCTGGTGGCCGACGGCCGGGTGCTGGCGCGGACGTTCGTGGACGCCGCGGTGGTGGAGGAACCGAACCGGCGCGGCGTCTGACCGGGAACGAAGGAAGGGTGGCCGGCTCCGCGGAGCCGGCCACCCTTTCTCATGCCTGCCGGGTCAGGCTGGGACGTGCCAGACCTGCGTGAACAGGCCGTTGCAGTCGTAGATCTGGAGTTGCGTGCCGTCCGCGGTCTGGGCCTGGGGATCGTCAAGGCAGCGGCCCGACTGCGGGTTGTAGATCGAGCCGTCCGCGCGGGCCTGCCATTGCTCCCCGCCCGTGCCGAGGCAGTCGCGCAGTTCGACCTTGGTGGAGTTGGCCGTGCCGTTGCCGACGATGTTGAGGCACTTGTCGTAGGCGCGGATCGTGCCGTCCGTTTCCAGCGACCACTGCTGGCCGGTCGCGTTGCCGCAGGTGTAGAGCTGCACCGCGTTGCCGTTGACGGACGTGTTGGTGTTCACGTCGACGCATTTGCCCGTGTCGCCGGGGCCGGTGATGGAGCCTTGGGCGTTCGGCAGCGTCGCCGTGCCGAAGTCGGTTTCGCACTTGCCGGTGGACAGGTGGGTGCCGGCGAGCATCAGGAACGACGAGCCGGAGGTCGCCGCGAGCAGCGGCGAGCTGTAGCCGGCGCACGCCGTCTCACCCGCGTCGTACCCGCCGGTCGGGGCCGTGGTGACCGGGGTGGTGATCTCCTGCCAGGCGCCGGAGCCGAGGTTCCGGTTCACGAACAGCACGTGGCCGTCCTCCGGCTGGACCGCCAGCGCACCGTCGGTCCCGGCGACGACCCGCTGCCCGGACGCGATGAGCGTCCCGTTCGCGCCGCCCGCTGGCGACCAGGCCAGGTACGGCGTGTGCAGCAGGAACCGGTGATCGGCGGTCTCGATGCGGGTTCCGAGGCTGCCGGGGTTCCAGGATTCGGCGTCGGGTGAGGTCTTGAAATAGACGTCGCACGCCTGGTCCGGGTCGAAGCCGCCCTTGCAGTCCTCGTACGTCATGCCGTAGGTGCCGTTCGGCAGCGGGACCACGATCATCATGCCGGGCCGCTCGACACCGTTCTGCAGTGCGACGTCGTAGACCTCGTTGCCCCAGGTGAGCCCGCCGTCGGTGGAGACCACGTGCGCCAGGACCTGGGCGTAGTTGTTCACCGACGGGCGTTCGTCGGAGAAGTAGCAGATGAGCCCGTGGTCGGTGACCATGAACTCCGGTTCCCAGATGCCGTGGCCGATCGTGTTGGCCAGGCCCGACTCGGCGGTGCAGGAGCTGCGGTAGCTCCAGCTCGCGCCCTGGTTGGTCGAAACGAACACCTCGATCGCCTGCTGCGTGTAGTCGCCGTGGTTCCAGGCGGTGCCGGCGGCGAGCAGCGTGCCGGCCGGGAGCGAGCCCTCGGCGCGGGGGAGTTCGTAGAGCGTCGGGCCGTCGAGGTCCCAGCCGTGCTGGGTGTCGGTGACCGTGCCGATCGGCGACGACGTCCAGGTGACGCCGTTGTCGGTCGAGCGGTAGATCGGGAAGTTCGCCTTCCCGACGCCCGTGCCGGAATGCGAGAACGTGGACAGCAGGGTGCCGTTCGCGCTGCCGCTGTGGGCGAGGCGGATCACCCGCGGGTAGCTCGCGTCCTCGGTGGAGCCGCTCGCGGTGCTCGGCCGGTAGAGGACACCGCCGGAGGTCGTCGCCGCGGTGGCGGTCGCCGCCGGAATCGCGGCCGCGACCGCGGCGATCAGCAGGAAGGCGGCGAGCAGCGCGCCGCGCCGCCGTTGCCGGGGATCAGAGTGGTGACGAAAAGCGAGGGGACCAGGCGCCATGTACTTCACTCCTTGGACGGGACGGCGCCGTGGCCCGGACATCATGGCCGCCGCCCGCTGAGCACCACCGAACCCGGCGAACCGCACGGGTCACGCGTCGGCGCTCGGCAAAGGCGATTGCCCTTGCGTCGGTGTTCACTCCGGCCACTTTGCCATCGTTTGCAAGGAGCGTACTGCCGATTTGCACACGTTGCAAGGATGCGGTTTCAGTGATGAAAGCGCGTCGTCTCCGACAACGGCTCGCGGCCCACGGTGACCGCGTTGACCGGAGCGTCGTCGTCGGCGTAACCGAAGGAGATGCCGAAGAGGAGCTTCCCGCCGTTGAGCCCGAGGACCTCCCGAACGGTGTCGGCGTAGAAGCTCAGCAGGCCCTGCGGGCAGCTGGACACCCCGTAGGCCCTCATTGCCAGCAGCAGCGTTTGCCCGTACATCCCGACATCGGCCGCCAGGCGCGCCTCGGCGGTATCCGGGGCGAACAACAGCGCGACATGCGGGGCGCCATAGAAATCCAGGCTTTCGATGTCATAGGCGGCGCGTTTTTCCTCGTCCTCGAAGGCAATGCCGAGCGCGCCGTACAACGCCGCCCCGGCCGCCGCGCGCCGCTTCTGGTGGGTTGGTGAGTAGATGTCCTCGCTGTAGGGGAAATCGACGCTTCGGCGCCCGGCGCGATGCGCGTCCTGTAATGCCGCCGCGAGTTCGTCGCGGACGCGGCCGCCGGCCACCTCGACCCGCCAGGGCTGCGCGTTGGAGTTCGACGGAGCCGCCGCGGCCAGGTCGAAGATCGCCTGGAGGGTTTCTTGCGGGACCGGCGCCGAGCGAAAAGCCCGGGTCGCGCGGCGTCCGCGGATCAGCCGCTCGGCGTGGCGAGACAGGTCGTCCGTCGCGGTTTCGGCCGGATGGGTCATGGAGCATCCTCACGTTCAAGTACACGACACCGTTTACCTGAGCGACGGTAGCAAAGCTCCCGCCCGAAGTAAACGCTCGCGTATACTGCGTGCGTGGTGGACAACACGATCCGCAGAAGCGGCCGCGGTGGACGGGAGCGGGTACTCGCCGCGGCCCGAAAGCTCTTCGCGAACCAGGGCATCAACGCGACGACGATGGAGGAGGTCGCCGCGGCCGCCCCGGTGTCGAAGCGAACCCTCTACGCGCACTTCCCGGCCAAGGACGACCTCGTGCTGGCCCAGCTCGAGGACCTGGTCGGCGCCGGTGCCACCATGCACGCCGTGCTGACCGAAGAGGACATCCCGCCCCGGCAACGGCTTCTGGCGATGTTCGACGTCCCCGCGCCGGCCGGGGGCCCGGTCCGGGGCTGCCCTTTCGTCGACGCGGCTGCCGAGTTCCCGTCGCCCGACAGCGCGGTGCATTCGTTCGCGCGAGCGCAGAAACTGCTGATGCTCAGCCTGGTGACCGACTTGACCAGCCAGCTCGGTGTCGCTGAGCCGGAGCTGCTGGCCGAACAACTCGTGACCCTCGCCGATGGCGCGGCTAGCCGCGCGATGGTGCTGAACGACGCCGGCTACGGCCGGCACGCCCGTGCCGCGGCGGAGGTCCTCATCGCCGCGGCGCCGCGGCGGCCCGGCGGTCGCTGCTGACAAGGTTCTTCGGCCGCCTGCCATCATGACCGCGTGCCGCTGCCTGCCCGCCGTTCTCGTGCCCTGTCGACCACCGCGATCACCGTGTGGGCGGTGGGTCTCGCCGGCGGTGCCGTCGTGGTCACCGCGCTGTTGTGGTGGCTGCTGGGCACCGGCCGCCCCGAGGACACCCAGCGGCTCGACGCCCTTCGCACGACGTCGAGCATCGTGATCGGCGCGGCCGGCGGCGCCGCGTTACTGCTGGCCGCCCGGCGGCAACGTGCGGTGGAACTGGACCTGGAGCAGAAGGACCACGACTCCACCGAGCGGCGGGTCACGGAGTTGTACGGGAAGGCCGCTGACCAGCTGGGCAGCGAGAAGGCGCCGGTGCGGCTGGCCGGTATCTATGCGCTGGAACGGCTGGCGCAGGACCATCCTGCGCACCGGCAGACCGTCGTCAACCTGCTGTGTGCCTACCTGCGCATGCCGTATGAACCGCCGCTGGATCGCACCGACGGCGCTGGGCTGCAGGAACGCGAGGTGCGAGGCGCCGCCCAGGGTGTCTTCGAGGCACACCTGCAGCCGGTGGACGAGCACGGCGAGCCGCTGTCGGTGTTCTGGCCGGACATCGACCTGAATCTGGTGGGCGCGACGCTGGAGTGGTTCTGGTTCCGCCGGTGCCGGGTGCGCACGGCGAACTTCCGCTACGCCACCTTCCGCGAGATCGCCGCTTTCCGCGGGACAACGTTCGCGGGCGGCTCGGACTTCCGCGATACCCGCTGGCTGGGCACGGCAGACCTGCGCCACGCCGACTTCGGCCAGTCGGTGGGTTCCGTCCGAGGCTTCCATGCGGCGTCGTTCGACGGCACGGTGACCTTCGGCGCGGAGGTGTCCGGTGCGAACCTGGACGGCGCGAACGCCCGCGCCGACATCGCCGCCCGCACCTGGCCGGCGGGTTGGCACGACGAGCCCGACCCAGCACACCCGAACCGCGTCCATGTCGTCCGGGACGCTGCCGGTGCGTAGTTCGGCTGGAGGCTTCGAGCAGATGGACGAGCGCTGCTGCGAGAACAGCATCCAGATCTCGCAGACCTCGAACTCCGCGATGTCGCCGGTGGCTGGGACAACCAGCAGTGGCGCCTCGGGACCGAACTGGCCGTGCGCATGCCACGCACCGAGCGGGCCCCGGCCCTGCTGCGCACCGAGCAGAAATGGCTGCCCGTTCTCGCTGAGCGCCTGCCGCTGCCCTCGCGGCGCCCGTGTGGCAGGGCGCGCCGACCTGGCTGCATCCCGCCAACGTGGTCGTGCGGGAGGGGACGCTCTCCGGAGTGATCGACTTCGGCGAGCTGTGCGCGGGCGATCCCGCGACCGACCTGTCAGCCGCCTGGATCCTGCTGCCCACAGGCACCGTCGGCCGGTTCTTCGGCGCCTACAGGGACGCGGACGAGGCCACTATCGCGCGGGCTCGCGGCTGGGCCGTCCTCCGCGCGCTGCACCTGATCCACATTGGACGCAACGGCAGGCTCGGTCTCCCCGGCGGCAAACCGACGTGGGAACCGGCTGGCTGGGCGGCGCTCGAACGCGCCTTGAACTGACCGGGAACCGTCAGCGCGCGGTTCGTGCGCGCGAACTCTGGATGGTCGCCCGAAGGGCCTCGTCGGTCGGGGTCGGGTCGATTCCGAAGGCGGTTGTGGCGGCGGACGAATCGAGAATGAATGGCCGTCGCAGCTGATATTGCATTTCGATCATCTCGCGCGCGGCCGGGTTGAAAAGCCCGGCGACGCGGAGTGCGAAGGCGGGCATCGCGGTCACCCGGGCCGGCGGGGCTCCGGCGAGTTCGGCGGCGCGAGTGGCGAGTGCGCGGATGGACAGCGCCGGCGCGGTGGGAACGTGCCAGGGTCGGCCCCAAGCGTTCTCGTCGGCCGCGACCGCGACCAGCGTGCGTGCCACGTCACCGGTGTAGGTCCAACTGTGTGGCGCGTCCAGATCGGCCGGCACCGAAGCGCGCCGGCCGGCGAGCACCTTGGGGAGAACCATGACAGTGAACGGGGAAACCGCGCCCGCACCAAGGTAATCGGACCCGCGGACCTCGGCGGTGCGGATCCGGCCGGCTTTGTGCGCGGCCAATGCGTCGGCCCACAGTTCGGCCCGCACCTCGCCCTTCACGGAGTTGGGACGCAGCGGTGTTTGCTCGGTCATCGGGGCATCGACTTTGCCGTAGCCGTAGAGGTTTCCGGTGGTGACGAGCACCGCGCCGCTGGCCTCCGCGGCGTGGATGAACGCGGCGCCGAGCGGCGGCCACTCGGCGCGCCAGCGGTGATAGGCCGGGCCCACGCAGCAGTACAGAGCGACGGCGCCTTCGGCGTGCCGGGCGAGGGTGGCCGGGTCCGCCGCGTCCGTGGCGATGCGCTCGATGCCCTTGTGGTCCGGGCCTCGGCCGCTGCGGGTGAGGAGGCGGACGTGTTCGCCCCGGTCAGCGAGCAGCCGGGCGGTGGCGGTGCCGATCGGGCCGGCCCCGGCGATGACGTGCACGGACATGCGAAAACACCTCTACTGGTCGTAGCGAGAACAATGTTCTCTAATAGGTACACCGTACTCACGCGACAGGCCGCGAGTCAAGAACACCGTTCTCGTCTGGTTCAGGTGTTCTCGGAACTGTGCGACACTGTGTCCATGTCCGCACCGTCGTTGCGTGCCCGGGTACGCGCGGAAATGAGCCTGGAGATCAAGGAAGTCGCCCGCCGGCGGCTGGCGGTGGACGGCGGGAACCTGTCCCTGCGGGCGGTGGCCAGGGACATGGGCATCGTCGCGTCGGCCCTGTACCGGTACTTCCCGAGCCGCGACGCGCTGCTCACGGCGTTGATCACCGACGGGTACGAGGCGCTGGGCACCGCAGCGGCCGAGGCCGAAGCGGCCGTACCTCGCGATGACCTGCGCGGCCGGTGGCTCGCCGCCTGCACCGCGGTACGCACCTGGGCGCTCTCGCATCCGGCCGAATACTGCCTGCTCTACGGCGATCCGGTGCCCGGTTACGCGGCGCCGCAGGAGACCGTCGCGCTGGCGGCACGCGTGGTGTTCCTGCTCGTGGACATCATCGTCGACGGCGCGGAGCGGCTGGAGCCGGTGTCATCGCCGGTCCCCGAACGGGTCCGCGCCGACCTGCGCCGCCTGATCGACCAACGGGACGGTGACCTGCCGGAGGAACGACTCGATCGCGTGTTCGTCGGCTGGACCCACCTGTTCGGCCTGATCAACTTCGAGGTCTTCGGCCGCCTGGACGGCACGATCGAGGCGCGTGCCGAATACTTCGAGCACCACATGGCCCTGATGGCCGACCTGGCCGGGATCCCGCGCTGACCGTCAAAACCCGCGTGCTTTCGCGGCTCGTTCGATCTCCGCGGTCCGGGCTTCCCAGAAGGCCGCGTCGCGCCGCGGGTTCGGGTATCCGGCCGCTGTTCCTGTTGCGCCGTCGAGTTGTTCACGCAGGATGTCGGCGTGTCCGGCGTGCCGGCTGGTTTCGGTGAGCATGTGGACCAGCACGTTGAACAGCCTGACGTTGGGGCGCGGCCACCAGGGCACGCGGCCCGGTGCGTCGATCGCGAGCGCGGTGATGGTCGTGTCGGAGTGCTCCCAGACGCGTCGGTAGCGGTCGGTGATCTCCTCGCGCGTCTCGTGCTCGGTGGCCCACATGTCGGTGCCGCGTTGCCCGGTGTCGTCCCATCGGCGCAGGGGTTCGGGAATCTCTCGCAGATCGCTGTACAGGTACTCCTTCGATCACGGGGGCCTGCCTGTCATGCACTGCCGGCGGACTCAACCAGGTGCCAGCACGCGGCTGGCCCCAACGCGTTGCCAGCGGACAACGGTTCACCACGTGCGCCCTTCGCCGAGCAACGTGTCGTGGACCAGGTGTACGTGGGGATTGGTGCCGGTCGCCGAGCGCCGGACCAGGAAGCCGGTGTTGATGGGTGGGTCCTCGGGATCGTTGAGCAGCTGAAGGGCGCCGGAGGCCAGTTCCGCGGCGCACAGGTAGCGCGGCAACACCGACCAGCCCGCGCCAGCAATCACGGCCGCCAATACGCCGCGCAGGTCGGGGATCACGACCGCCGGGCTGGTGGTGAGGCGGCGGCCGAAGACGTGGCGCCAGTAACGGCGGACGATCGGCAGGTCCTCCGCGTACGCGATCAACGGTGCTTGCTCGGGGTCCAGTGGGCCGGCCGCGACCAGCACGAACTCCTCGTCGGTCAGCGGGGTGGCGAGAAGCGTGCGGCCGCGCGGGCGCACCGGGGAGATCAGCAGGTCGAACCGGCCCAGCCGCAGGCCCTCGAGCAGGTCGTCGGCGAGGCCGGCGGTGACACGCAGCCGGATGCCCCGGTTCACCAGTGGGGCCAGGGCGGGCATGACCCGAAGGGCGAGCAGCTCGGCAGGCCCGGCCAGATGGACCGGCTCGGGTGGCACCTCCGGCGTCGACGACGGGGTGAGCGCCTGCGCGAGGGCATCGAGCGGACCCGCGACCCGGGCCGCCAGGTCGTCGGCGACCGCGGTCGGCTGCACACCGCGCGGCATCCGTTGGAACAGCTGGCGTCCGGACTGCTGCTCCAGCGCCTGGATCTGGCTGGTGACCGTCGGCTGTGACAGGCCGACATCGCGCGCCCCCGCGGTGATGGAACCGGCTCGGTAGACGGCGAGGAAAGTCCGCAGCTGATCCAGTCCGGCATTGGAAAACCTATCGGCCATACCGAAGAGTCTATTGGCAAGCCGATCTTCACTGGACCTACCGTTGCGGCCGCAAACAGGTAAAACCCAGTAGGAGCAGACGATGGCGAAGATCTTGTTCGTGATGAGTGCCGCCGACCATTGGACGCTCAACGACGGCACGCGACACCCGACCGGCTTTTGGGCGGAGGAGTTCGCCGTCCCGTACCAGGCGTTGGTCGAAGCCGGGCACACCGTCGAGGTGGCCACCCCGGGCGGGGTGGCGCCGACGGTGGACAAGGGCAGCCTGAACGGCCAGGAGGCGCCGGTCGTGCCGGTGCCGATCCGTCTGGAGGACGTCGATTTCGACGCGTACACCGCGATCTTCTATCCCGGCGGTCACGCCCCGATGGAGGACCTCGCGCACAACAGTGAGTCGGCGGCGCTGATCGAGAGGGCGCTGACGACGGGTAAACCGCTGGCCCTGGTCTGCCACGGAGTCGCCGCCCTCGCGCCGGTCGACGCGAAGTTGCTCGCCGGGCGCCGGGTCACCGGGTTCAGCAACGCCGAGGAGCAGCTGGCCGGCCTGGCCTCGAAGGCGCCGTTCCTGGCCGAGGACCGGCTGGTCGCGCTCGGCGCCGACTACAGCGCGGGCGAACCGTTCCACCCGCATGTGGTCGTCGACGGCACGCTGATCACCGGTCAGAACCCGCCCTCGTCCGCGGCGATCGCCGCTGAGCTGCTCAAGGTCGTGTCCGCGTGAAGGCCGTCGAGATGAAGGCGTACGGCGGGCCGGAGGTCCTGGTCCCGGCCACCCGGCCGGACCCGGTCCCGACCGGTGACCTGGTGCGGGTGTCGGTGGAGGCCCGCCCGGTTCACCC
The DNA here is from genome assembly GCF_021653975.1 of Amycolatopsis sp. GM8. Lineage (GTDB taxonomy): Bacteria > Actinomycetota > Actinomycetes > Mycobacteriales > Pseudonocardiaceae > Amycolatopsis_E. The sequence goes on from NZ_JAJKFK010000009.1 coordinate 63,894, forward strand.
CGTCGAGGTCGCCACCCGCAGCGGCCAGATGGCCCCGATGATGCCCTGGCTGACGCTTCCCACGGTCCCGGGCTGGGGCTTCGCTGGCGTCCTGCTGGACGACGCCGGCACGCTCCGGGCGGGCACGCGCGTGGCGGGTTTCCTGCCGTGGATCACCATCGGTGGCAGCCAAGGCAGCTACGCCGACATCGTTCTCGCCGACCCGGCCTGGTTCGCCGCCATCCCCGACGCCCTGCCCACCCCTGAGGCGTCGACCCTGCCGATGAACGGCTTGACCGCCGAGCAGGCCCTCGACAACCTCAAGATCACCGCCGATGACACGCTGCTGGTGACGGGGGCCAGTGGTGCGGTCGGCAGCCTCGCCGCCCAGCTGGCCGCCCGCCGCGGCGCCACGGTGCTCGCCCAGGCCTCCTACGGCGATGAAGCGTTCCTCGCCGACCACACGGTGATCCAGCGCGACGCCGACGTCGTCGCCGCGGTCCGCGACATCCTGCCCGGTGGCGTCGACGCCGTCCTTGACGCGGCGATGCTCGGCGCGCCCGTGCTCGCGGCGATTCACGACAACGGCCGCTACCACGCCCTGGTCGAAGCGTTTGCGCCCGCCGGCGAACGCGGCATCGAGATACACACCCTGTGGGCACAGCCCGACGCGCCGGCCCTGTCCCGGCTGCTTCACGCCGGGCTGACCACCCGCATCGCGCACCGGCTACCGCTGGAGCAAGCCGCCGAAGCGCATCGGCTGGCCGAGCGGCGCGGCGTGCGCGGCGCGGTCCTGCTGGTCCAGACCTGACACCTGTCCACGGAACAAAGGCGACGCATGACGACAACCGACCTGCCCGGCGGTACCTACACCGCGGCCGGGCTCGAATTCCCCCGCACCGGATACGGCGCGATGCAACTGGCGGGCCCCGGTGTACTGGGGCCGCCGAAGGATCACGAGAACGCGATCCGGGTCTTGCGGACCGCGGTCGAGCTGGGTATCCGGCACATCGACACGGCCGACTTCTACGGACCGCATGTGGTCAACGACCTGATCCGGGAGGCGCTGCACCCGTACCCGGAGGACCTGCTGCTGGTCACCAAGGTCGGCAACAAACGTGACAGCGAGGGCGGCTGGCCCGAGGACCGCGAACCCGACGCGTTGCGCCGGCAGGTGCACGACAACCTCCGGCGTCTCGGCGTGGACGTCCTCGATGTGGTCAACCTGCGCATGGGTGGCCTGATCGCGCCTGAACCGGGCCCGATCGCCTCGAAGTTCGAGGTGCTGGAAGAGATGCGGCAGCAGGGCCTGATCCGGCATCTGGGCCTGAGCAATGTCACCTACGACCAGGTGATCGAGGCTCAGGCCGTGGCACCGATCGTGTGCGTGCAAAACCTGTACAACATCGCTCACCGCCAGGACGACGCGCTGATCGACTACACCGCCCGGCAGAACATCGCGTTCGTGCCCTACTTCCCGCTCGGCGGTTTCACGAAGCTCCAGTCGGCCACTCTCGACACGATCGCGACGTCGCTGGACACCACACCGCACGCCGTCGCCCTGGCCTGGCTGCTGCAACGCTCGCCGAACACGCTGCTGATCCCTGGCACGTCCTCGATCACCCACCTGCACGGCAACATCGCGGCTGCCGCCCTCACCCTGCCGGCGACCGCTGTCAAGATTCTCGACGACCTGGCAGAAAAGGATGAACAATGACCCTGACCCGAGACGAGCGCGTGGCCCGCGCGGTACGCATCGGCGAGCTGGCGGTCTCGGGTGCCGCCGCGGAAGCCTTCGCGGATGTCGTCGACATCGAGAAGTTCCGTTTCCACGGCCCGGACGGCGCCGAGTCCGACCACGCCGGACTGGTCGCCTACTTCGCCACGCTGCGCGCCGCTTTCGACGACCTGACCCTCACCCGCGGCATCATGCTGGCCGACGGCGACTACATGGCCTATCAAACCCGCTTCGAGGGCACCTTCGCCCGCGAATTCACCGCGTCACCAGTAGGCCCGCTCCCGCCGAACGGCCGGCATCTCGGATGGGATGTCATCAACATCGTCCGCCTCGACGACCAAGGCCGCGTGGTCGAGGAGTGGGTTCAGTACGACAACCGCAGCTTCCTGCGCGCGCTCGGCGCTGGAGAGCGCTGACTCAGGTTTGCGCGTGAGTGAGCACGTGGATCGGCTCTCATCCGCAGCTGAGTCGTCAGGCGTCACCGCTCTCGAAGACGCGACCGTCGGTGGACTCGTCGACCGAGTCGACGTCCGGGATGGCAACCATTCGCGCGATCAGCCCGTCGTCGTCGAAGGTGAAGATCTCGGTGCTGGAGAGCTCGAACGCCTTCCCGCCGGCGACACCGAGCTGATGCCCGTCACCGATACCGGCGCGGAACTGCACGCCGACATGCTTTCCGAACACGGTCATCGGCCCGATGCGCCGCAGCTTGGCGATGTTGCGGGGGATGGCGAAGAACGAGCTGATCGCTTTCTTGCCGACGATCGGATCGGCGCCGATGGGGTCTTCGATTTCCGCGTTCTCGCCGAACAACGCGGCCATCGCGACGGCATCGTTGCTGCGGCACGCCTGCAGGTACCGGTCGACGGCGTCCATCATCTCGCGTCGTGTCACAAACCAGCCTTTCGGTGTGCGTACTGGCTGAACTAGTCGCGCCCGCAGGAACCGGCTTCGTTGCTGACGTTCCCAGCCCTCCAGCATCGCCTCGAACACCGCCGTCGCCTCGTCCAGAACCGGTAGGCCTAATTCGCCGGGCGGCCGGCGCCGACGTAGTCGTCGCCGGCTACGTGGTAGGTCGCGATCTGGATCGCCATGCCCTGGGTCGGGGCGTTGATCATCAGGCCGTTGCCGATGTACAGGCCGACGTGGTGGATGCGGGTCGCGGGGTTGCCGTAGAAGACCAGGTCGCCCATCTTCGGTTCGCCCACGACGGCGGGCTCGGTGCGGAACTGCGAGTCCGCCGTCCGCTGCAGTGAGACCCCCGCGCTGTCGTACGCGGCCTTCGTCAGCCCCGAGCAGTCGAAGCCGGCGGCGCCCGCGTCGGGACCGTTGCCGCCCCATACGTACGGCAGGCCGATCTGGTCGAGCGCGAACCGCACCGCGCGGATCGACGGGCCGGCCGCTGTCTGCGGCGCGAGCGACAGCGCCGCGTACAGCTGGGCGTTGCCGAGGACCTGCTGGCGGAACAGGTCCGAGTCCCGGTAGCTCGCGATCGCGTTCCACCACTGGGTGCCCGCCTGCAGGTCGGTGCCGTTCGCACACAGCGTGCGTCCCGCCGCGACCGCCGCGTCGTCGATGTTCTGGATGTTCCCCTGGCCGCGCTGCCACTCCTTCGGCGTCAGCTGCATCGGCCCGCTGCGCTTCTCGTTCGCCGCCTCACCGGCCGCGCCCTGCAGCGGCACTGACCCCAGCGCCTTCTGTGTCACCCCGTTGCCGTCGATCGCGTCGCCGCCGAACCGTCCGTGATCGGCGCTCGCCTTCCCGATACCCGCGAGCGTGACCCAGGACAGATGGCAGTTCGGCTGTTCCTTGCGCAGCGTCAGCTCACCGGTGGCATACCCCATCAGCGTGCGCTCGGGAATGTCCAGCGGCCCACTCAACCCGGCCGCCCACTTCTCCAGTTCGCTCTTGCCTTGCTGCTGCGGCGCTTGCGCCTGCACGGGCGCGCTGACCTCGAGCACGGACGGCCCGGCCGCGGCCGCCGCGTTGCCCGCGGGTGCCGGCGCGGCCTGCGGCGGGAGCGGGGGCTGCTGCGGCTTGCGCGCGAGAATCCAGCCACACGTCGCCAGAGCGCCCACCAGGATCAGCGCGATCAGGGCCCGGCCCGCCACGGCGCGACCCCACTTCGGGAAACGAATGGTCACCTGCCACACACTAGGGAACTTCGATCATTTACAACGAGCGAACCGGACTTTCGTTATTAGGCTCTCAGCATGACCGACATCAACACGGCGCGATTGCGGGCCGATCTCGCGGGCACCTATGCCCGTGTCGACGTGGTGCGCAGCACCGGTTCGACCAACGCCGACCTGCTGGCCGCGGCCTCCGGCGGGGCACCCGACCGGACCGTGCTGATCGCCGGGGAGCAGACCGCCGGCGTCGGCCGCCGCGCCCGCTCGTGGGTGTCACCGGCCGGCGGTCTGTACCTCAGCGTCCTGGTGCGCCCGCACGGCGTCGCGTTCGCCGACCTCGGTTCGCTGGCTCTTGTCGCCGGGCTCGCGGTCACCGATCTCACCGCCGACCTCGGTGTCGACGCCACTCTCAAGTGGCCCAACGACGTGCTCGCCGGGCCCGATCGCGGGAAGTGCGCGGGGATCCTGGCCGAAGCCGTCGCCGGTGAGGAGTCCGCGGTCGTGCTCGGCATCGGGCTGAACGTGCAGCCGCTCGGCCCGGGGGTGGAACCCGGCGCGGGCGGGCTCTCGCCGACCTCGCTCGCGGAGAACGGTGCCCGCACCACGGACCGCGCCGAGATCGCCTCGGTCCTGCTTTCCGCGCTGGCACAACGGGAAAACCGCTGGCGCGACGCGGGCGGTGACCTGTCGCGGGCCGGTCTGATCGAGGACTACCGCGCCCGGTGCGAGACGCTCGGCCAGCAGGTGCGGGTGCTGCTGCCCGGCGACGCCACGCTGCTCGGCACGGCCACCGACGTCGACCCGGCCGGGCGGCTCGTGGTCGCCGACGAACAAGGCAAGGCACAGATGGTGTTCGCGGGGGACGTCGTCCACCTGCGGGCGGTACCTTGACCTCACCAGTACCCGAGAATCGGAGCGAGCCGTGGCGTACCCGGAGGATCTGCTCAGTCAGAACGAGCAGGTCGTTGTGCACAGCCATCCGCATTTCAAGATGCTGATCTGGCCGGTGTTCTGGCTGATCGTGACGGTCGGTCTGGGCGTCTGGCTGTACACCCTCGTCGACGGGGTCACCGCGGGCTGGGGCCGGATCGCGGAGATCGCCATCGGCGTGGTCGCGCTCGTGCTGGTCTGCTGGCTGTTCATCGCGCCGCTGATCCGCTGGCGCACCACGCATTTCATCGTCACCACGGACCGGCTGATCACCCGCGAGGGTGTGCTCAAGCGGGTCGGCATCGACATCCCGATGAGCCGGATCAACAGCGTGCAGTTCGAGCACGGCCTGGTGGACCGGATCTTCGGCTGCGGCACGCTGGTCATCGAATCGGCCTCGCACGAGCCGCTGCGCTTCGACGACATCCCGCACGTCGAGCGGGTGCACACGGTGATCTACCGCGAGGTCAACGACAACCCGTACGACGATTTCAACGGCGAGGACACCCACCCGTACCGGGGACGGCGCTGACATGGGTGCCCGGGAACTGGGCCTGCCGCAGCACGCGCCGGCCTCGGGGCTGCCGTCCCGCGTCACGATCTGGGAGGTCGGGCCGCGCGACGGGCTGCAGAACGAGAAGGCCGTCGTGCCGGTCGAGGTCAAGGTCGAATTCCTGGACAGGCTGGCCGGAACGGGCCTGACCGTGCTGGAGGCGACGAGCTTCGTCTCGCCGAAGTGGGTGCCGCAACTCGCCGACGCCGAGGAGTTGCTCGGCAAGCTGGAGCGCCGTCCCGGGGTGCGCTATCCGGTGCTGGTGCCGAACGGGCGCGGGCTCGAGCGCGCGCTGGTCGCCGGCTGCACGGACATCGCGATCTTCGCCAGCGCGACCGAGACCTTCGCCCGGCGGAACCTGAATTCGGGCCTGGACGCGCAGTTCGACATGTTCACGCCGGTCATGGTGAGCGCGCGGGACGCGGGCCTGGACGTGCGCGGGTACCTGTCGATGTGCTTCGGCGACCCGTGGGAGGGGCCGGTGCCCTACGGCCAGGTGGTCGCGGCCGGAAAGCGCTTACTCGACCTCGGCTGCTCGCGGCTTTCGCTCGGCGACACCATCGGCGCCGCGACCACCGGTCAGGTCGAGGGCCTGCTCATGGCTTTCGCCGACGCGGGGATCGGCCCGGAGCGGCTGGCGGTGCACTTCCACGACACCTACGGCCAGGCGCTCGCGAACACGCTCACCGCGCTACGCTGCGGGGTGTCCACTGTGGACTCTTCGGCGGGTGGGCTCGGCGGCTGCCCGTACGCGGAGTCGGCCACCGGCAACCTCGCCACCGAGGATCTGTTGTGGATGCTCGAAGGGCTCGGCGTCGAGACCGGGGTGAACCTGGACGAGCTGGTCGCGACGAGTGTGTGGCTCGCGGAACGGCTCGGCCGGCCGAGCCCGTCGAGGGTGGTCAACGCGCTGGCGAGGTGACGATCAGCGCTTTTTCCGGATCGGGAACCTGGGCGGCTCCGGCCGCGTCGGACCTCCAAGCCGACCGCTGTACTACCGAGGAGGGGTGCCGTGAGCGAGCACCGCGCGCAGGTGGAAGAGCTACTGGCCGACTACCGGCGCAGCAGAGAACAGCTGGCCTCGGTGCAGCAGGAGCTGAGCGCCGTGACGGCGTCGGCGAGCGATCCCGACCGGGTGATCACGGCGATCGTGGGGCCGCGCGGCACGCTCACCAAGCTCGACATCTCCGACGAGGCGTACCGCCGCTACCGGCCGGCCCAGCTGGCCGAGCAGATCGTGCGCGTGACCGCCGCCGCCACCGTCCGCGCGCTGGGCGACGCCGCCGAGATCATGGCGCCGGCACTGCCCGCCGGCACCGATCCGCAGGCATTGTTGCTCGGCACAGCGGATCTCGCGCCGGCTGAGGTCTCGCGGCCCAGACACGCCCTCGAAGAGGACAGTTACGAGGACGAGAACTGGGTCACCCGGTGACCGCCTTCGAAGCGGACGCCGACCGGCTTTCCGCGCACGCCAAGGACTTCGCGCCGATCGTCGACCGGGCCACCCGGATCTCGGCGGAGCTGGAGCAGGCGCTCGGCGGCGCGCCGTGGGGTGACGACGTCGTCGGGCGGAGCTTCTCCGCCGCGCACACCGCGCCGGCCGCGGATGCCCTCGATCGGGTGAAGGGCCTCGCGGACGGGCTCGGCGGGGCGGGCGGCTCGTTCGCCGAGGCGGCGCGGCGCTACCAGGCCGGCGATGCCGCCGCGGCGGACACGATCAGGGACGCGTAGATGGGGATCGAGCTGCCCCCCGAGCTGGCCGGTATCGCGGCCAAGACCGGGCTGAGCTGGCCGCAGGCGGATGAGGACAAGCTGCGCGAGCAGGCGGACGCCTGGCGTTCCGCGCAGTCGAAGCTGCACACGCTGGCCGCCGACGCCGACAAGACGGCCGGCGGCGCAACCAGCGCGTTGACCGGCCCGTCGGCGGACGCGGCGCGGACCATGTGGTCGGGGTTCGTCCATCCCGACAACGGCAAGCTGACGGTCGCCGCGCGGGGTGCGGGGGAGGCGGCGGACCGGCTGAGCCATGCGGCGGACCAGGTCGGCGCCGCGAAGGTCGAGATGGTCCGGCAGCTGGTCGACGCCGCGAAGAACAACGACGCGGCGGAGACGGCGGCGTCGGCCGGGCATCCGACGGCACTGCTGGGCCTGGATACCGTGCTGCACGGGACGGCGGCGAACCTGTCGTCGCTGACGCACGGCCTCGCGGGCGCGGTCGGTCCCGGAGGTGGGGGAGGTGCGCCGGACTTGGTGGATCCGAATCCCGGGGCGAGGTCGCCGCACGGTCAGGGCGGGTTGCTGAGCGCGGTGACCGGTGTGCCGGAGAAGTTGCTGGGGCCGGGGCCGGACCATGGATCGTCCTTTTCGGACAGTCCGCTGCTGCGCCCGGTGACGGATGTGGTGAGCGGCACCGTGCGGGGTGTCGGCGATGTGGCCCAGCCGGTGGTCGATACCACCGGCGGTGTGGTGCACGGGGCGACGCATGCCGCCGGTGGTCTGGTCCATGGGGCCGGTGAGGTGGCCCGGCCGGTGGTGGACACCGCGGGTGGTGTGGTGCCCGGGGTTGCGGATGTGGCCCAGCCGGTGGTGGGCGCCGCGACCGGCGTGGCTCAGCCAGTGGTGGATACTGCGGGTGGTCTGGTCCACGGGGTCGGTGAGGTGGCGCGGCCGGTGGCGGATACCGCGGGTGGCGTGGTGCGTGGCGCCGGTGAGGTCGTGCAGCCGGTCGTGGGCGCCGCGAGTGGCGTGGCGCAGCCGGTGGTCGATGCCACGACCGGCCCCGGGGCCGGTGATTTCGCGCGGCCGCCCGCGACGCCGCTGGGCGACGTTCCCCAACTGCAGCCCGCACCGCCGGGTGGCATCGCGGTGCACGGCGAACCGGCGGATCTGGGCACGGGGCCCATCCAGGCCGGGCACTACGGGGGTTTCCTTGCCCAGCAAGGTTTCGACGACGTACCGACCCCGCCCGCGGGCCACCGCCTTCCCGGCGGCACGGTCGCGTCGGGCTTCGCCGATGGCACCTACCAGCCGGCGCCCACGGTCCAGCCCGGCTACGCCCCGCCCGTCGCACAGCCCGTCGCGCCACCGATCCAGCCGCAACCCGGCGGTGCGTTTCCCGGACCGCCGCCGGTAGCCGCGGCGCCACCCGTCGCGGGAGCCCCGGCACCCGCACCCGTCGCGCCCCCGGTCCGTCCGATGCCGCCCGCCGTGCAACCGATGCGGCCGGCCGCACCGCCGATGCCCGGTCCGATCGGTGGCATCGCGCCGCCGGGACGCTCGGCTGAAGCCCCACCGCCGGGACGCTCGGCTGAAGCCCCACCGCCGGGGCGCCCGGCCGAAGCCCCACCGGCGAGTGCGCGGCGCGTCCAGATGCCACCGGGCCCGGGCACCGACCCCATCCGGCGCCCGGTCAACCCGCCCGCGATCCCTTACGCACCACCACAACCGCCACCACCGCTCGGTGCGCCGAGGCAGGAGCGCGAGAGCATCGTGGCGCTGTTCCTGGTGCACATGTTCCCGATCGGCCACCTGCCGGTCGCGACCGTGCGCCCCGCCCGCCAGCTGCCCGTGCCGCCGCCCGAGGTCGACTACGCGCCGGGCCTGCGCTTCCCGCCGCACGACCATCCGCGATCGGACCTGATCGACTCGGGTGACGCGCTGGACATGGTGCGCGAGGGGTTCAGCCGCCTGCCCTCGCCCGCGCTCCAGCCGCCCGCGGCGCTGACCGAGGGCCACGACCCGTTGGGCGGCCTGAACGAACGCGACTGGGATCGCCGGTTCCTCGCGGGCGTCCGACAGTCCATTCCGGAATATGCCTGGCCGCCGGGCGAGCTCTACCCGGAAGGCGGGCACGAGGACGGCGAACCCGAAATCCTGCCCGAGGGCACGATGCTCGACCGGTTCGGCGGTATCCACGGCCGGGTCTTCGCCCCGGACGGCACCTTGTACGTCAAGCGTTCCCTGCCGCCCTCGGCGCTGGAAAGGGAGTACCGGCGGTACCGCGTGCTCAAGGACGTTCCACTGTGGACAGCCGTGTCCGCGCCGTGGTTCGGCCAGCCCGGCGGCGGGATCCGGTACCGGGCCGTCTATTCCGCCGACGAGCTGGTGACCATGGGATATCTGGCCCTCGAGGAGGGGGAGTGAACGTCGAATCGATCGTGCGCTGGCTGGAGTCCATCGGCGTACCGCACGAGGTGGTTTCGATCGGCGCCGAGGCGGACAACGCGTGGTGCCTGCTGCGTGTCGACGAGTCCGAAGAGGGCACCCCGGTGTGGGAGGTCTTCTGGCGCGAACAGGGCAACCGCTACGACTGGGCGCGCTTCACCAACGAACAGGTCGCCTGCCACTACCTGTTCGGCAGGCTCGCCTGGTCGCAGGTCGCCCGCGGCGCGGTCGGGCTGCTGCCTACCCCCTGACGTCGTGCAGGTGATGGACAGGGTCGTGGATGAAGTAGCGCGCGAACGTGTCCACAGTGAACTGTGCGCCGTCGCTTCGGCTGCCGGTGCGGGTCCACGCCGAGTCCGGCACCGCGGCGAAACCCTCGGCCAGCAACGCTGGCGCGTCAGCGAGTTCGGCCGCCACCTGCTCCGGATCCTGCGCGGCGTCGTCGTCCTCGACCGCGGTCCGGTCCTGGTCCCAGTTCGGGAACTCCGGGTCGTCGCGTCGAAGCTCGCGGTGTCGCGCCCGCACTCGGGGCACGGCCGCCGCAGCACCCAGGTCCAGTCCTTGGTGTCAGGGGTGATCATGCGTTCAGTATCCCGAGCGCCGCGTCGTGCACGTGCCCGTTGGACGACAGCGCCGAACCGCCGTCGAACCGGACCGCGCCGGTCAGGTCGCTGAACCGGCCGCCCGCCTCGGCCAGCAGGACCTGCATCGGCGCGACGTCCCACGGGTTGACGATCGGCTCGGCGGCCAGGTCGATCGCGCCCTCCGCGACCAGGCAGTGCTGCCAGAAATCGCCGAACGCCCGCGTTTCCCAGCACGCGTCGTTCAGCGCCAGGTACTTCTCGCGCGAGTGGTACTCGGCCCACGAGTTCAGGTGCGTGGTCGACAGGTACGCGTCGCTGAGCGAAGAAACGCCCGAGACCGAGATCCGCCGGTCACCCGTCGAGTCGCGCAGCCATGCGCCCTCGCCCGTGCTCGCCCACCAGCGGCGCCCCAGCAGTGGCGCGCTCACCATGCCGACCACCGGCGTGCCGTCCTCGACGAGTGCGATCAGGGTGGCCCAGACCGGCCCGCCGCGCAGGAAGTTCTTGGTGCCGTCGATCGGGTCGAGGATCCAGGTCCGGCCCGTCGACCAGCCGGAACCGCCGCGTTCCTCACCCGCGACCCCGTCCGACGGCCGCTGCGACGCGAGCAGTTCGCGCACCGCGTCCTCGACCGCGGTGTCCGCGTCGGTGACCGGCGTGCGGTCCGGTTTGCTGCGCACGGACAGGTCGAGCGCGCGGAACCGGGCGGTGGTGATGGCGTCGGCGGCGTCGGCGAGACGCCCTGCGAGAGTGAGATCGTCCGAGTAGCTGGCCACGCCACGATGTTTTCACGGGTCCCGGTCGTAGAGTTGGCCAGGTGAGCATGGTGTTACTTGCCGAGGACGATCCGGCGATCGCGGAGCCACTGTCACGCGCGCTTCAGCGGGAGGGCTACGAGGTCCAGGTCGTGGAGGACGGGCCGGCCGCGCTGGAGGCGACCGGCGAACACCGGGTGGACCTGCTCGTGCTCGACCTCGGCCTGCCCGGCATGGACGGTCTGGAGGTGTGCCGCCGCCTGCGCGCGAGCGGCACCGAGTTGCCGGTGCTGATGCTCACCGCGCGCACCGACGAGGTCGACTTCGTGGTCGGCCTCGACGCCGGCGCCGACGACTACGTCGCCAAGCCGTTCCGGCTCGCCGAGCTGCTCGCCCGCATCCGCGCGCTGCTGCGCCGCCGGGCGCCGGAGGTGCTGGAGGCCGGTGGGGTCCGGATGGATCTCGGCGCGCGGCTGGTCACCGTCGAAGGCCGCGAGATCCAGCTGGCGAAGAAGGAGTTCGAGCTGCTGCGGGTGCTGATGAGCCACGCGGGCGAGGTGGTCAGCCGCGACGAGATCCTCGGCGAGGTCTGGAACGAGCTGGAGTCCAAGACCTCGAAGACGCTCGACATGCACATGTCCTGGCTGCGCCGGAAACTCTCGGTGACCAGCGACGGCAAGGGCGCGGTCGTGCACTCCGGCGACGGCGAGCGTCGCATCGCGACGGTGCGCGGCGTCGGCTTCCGTTTCAACACCGAATAAACCGCCGTGCGACGCCGGATCCTGCTCGCCATCCTGCTGGCCGTCGCGGTGACCGCGGCGGCACTCGGCATCCCGCTGGGCATCACGGCCTGGAAGCTCGTCGACAGCATTACCACCGAGGACCTCGGGGCGCGCGCCTCACAGATCGCCGCGACCCTCGACACCGACCTGGCCGACGGCGCGCTCAGCAGTGACGAGCTGGCCAAGGTCGCGGTCGCCATCCCGGCCGGCGGGCGGCTGACCGTGCGGCTGCCCGGCCGGCCGGAGCAGACCGAGGGCTCCGACCCCGGCGGCGACGTCGTCACGGCCCGCGTGCAGCTGGCCCGCGACGGCACCCTGGAACTCGCCACGCCCGCCGGCCCGACCCGGTCGCGGCAGACCACGGTCACGCTCGCCGTGCTATTGCTGGTGGTGCTGTCGGTCAGCATCGGCACCGTGGTCGCGACGGTCACCGCACGCCGGCTGGCCAAACCGCTGCGGCATGTCGCCGAGCGTGCCGCGAAGCTCGGCGGCGGCGACTTCCGGCCCGACCCCAGCCGCTACGGCGTCGGCGAGCTGGACATGGTGGCCGAGGCGCTGGACACGTCCGGGACCGCGCTGGCCCAGCTCGTGCAGCGGGAACGGCAGCTCGTCGGCGACGTCTCACACCAGCTGCGCAGCCGCCTCACCGCGCTGCAACTGCGGCTGGACTCGCTGATCATCGTCGACGACAGCGAGGTCGCCGACGAGGTCCGGGCGGCGCAGGAGCAGGCCGATCGGTTGTCCGAAGCGCTGGAGGAGCTGCTCGCGGCGGCCCGCGCGGCGAGCGAGGTCGACGCGCAGCCGGTCGAGCTGGCGAGCGCGTTGCCGGAGGTCGCGCAGGAGTGGCGGCAGCTGTTGCGCGCGGAGGGCCGGAACCTGCGGCTGAAGATCGGGGACGGCCTGATCGGGCGGGCCACGCCGGGCCGGCTGCGGGAGGTCGTGGGTGTGTTGCTGGACAACGCGTTGCGCCACGGCGCCGGCACGGTCACGCTCGCCGCCCGGCGTGGCGACGCGGAGGGCACGGTGGTGGTCGAGGTGAGCGATAACGGGTCCGGCATCCCGGACGAGCTGGTGCCGCACGTGTTCGAGCGCGGGTTCTCCGGCGGCGGTTCGACCGGTGTGGGCCTGGCGCTGGCACGCGCGCTCGCGGAGGCCGACGGCGGGCGCCTGGAGTTGTCGAGCCGGCGGCCGGCGGTGTTCAGCCTGTTCCTGCGCGTGCCGAGCCCGGGCGATGTGCACGAGGTGCGGTGGCCGTCCGAGCGGGTGCCGCGCTAGTCAGCGGCGCGGCCGCAGTTCCTTGATCTCGGCGACCTTGGAGCCGTTGGTTTCGACGATCTTCACCACGTCCCGGCGGCGCTTGCCGAGATCGTCCGGGAAGACCCATTTCTTGAAGCCCCAGAAGCGGAACACCATCGCCAGCAGCGTGCCGATGATCGATCCGCTGACGAAGTCCGCCGTCTCCTGCGCCCACCGCTCCACGTTCGGCACCTCGAGATGCAACCCGTAGCGCGAGATGTAGAGCGGGATCAGGTTCACCACCACGGCGAGCCCGCTGATCACGAAGAACAGCGCCGCCTCGTGGTGCCGTTCGCGGCCGCCGCGGGTGCGGAACGACCATTCACGGTTCAGGATGTACGACACAATGGTCGCGACGATGATGGCGATCGCTTTCGAGGTGGTCGGCTTGTCCTCGAGCACGGTCAGTTTGAGCAGGTACCACACACCGTTGTCGACGATGAATGTCGTGCCGCCGACGATGCCGAATTTCAACAGTTCCCGGTGCTTGATCAGCACGGCGCGCAAACGCTCCGGGGCGTGCGAAAGAACGCTTTCCACGACGGTCACGACCGCAGTCTACGGAGTCCGGGAAAACGCTGGTGATCAGGCGGCCCGTTGGCCCGGTTCGTCCGGTTCCACGGCGCGGGCCCGCACCACCCGGGGCCGCGCGCCGGCCTCCGGGAACACCCATTTCTTGAAGGCCCACCAGCGGAAAACCATCGCGACGAGGGTGCCGAGAATCATTCCGCTGAAATAGTCCGCGATCTCCTGGGTGAGCAATCCGACGTGCGGTGTCTGCAAATCCAGCACGTACCGCGAGATCGCGAGTGGCAGCGAGTTGAGGCCGACCGCGATACCGCTGATCACGAAGAAGAGTGCTGCCTCGTGCTGGCGTTCGCGGCCGCCGCGGGTGCGGAACGACCATTCCCGCGACAGCACATACGACGCGATGGTCGCCACCAGCACGGCCAGGATGAGTGCCGTCACCGGGTTCCCGCGCAGGATCGTGAGCTTCAGCGTGTAGTTCACGACGTTGGTGAGCACGAAGCACGCCCCACCGACGACCGCGAACTTCAGCAGCTCACGATGTTTGATCAGCAGATCGCGCACAGGCGTCGGCAACATGCGGAGCGCGGTGTCAATGGCGGCCACGATGCCAGACGGTACTCCTGCTCACTACCACGGAATCCACGGCAGCCACCACCATGGCTTGCCGGGCTTCTCTGTGGTGCTCTCCGGCGTCGTGGTGGTCGTGGTGGTCGTCGTGGTGCTGCTGCTCGTGGTGGACGTCGTCTCCTCAGTCGACTGCGTCGACGACGTGGTCGTGGGAAGCGGCAACGGCACCGACGATGTCTCCTTCGACGTCGTCGACGGTTTCGACGATGTCGTGGTGGTCGTCGAGTCCGTGGTCGTCGTGGTGGTCGGCGCCGGCATCAGTGCCGGCGGCACGGCCGGCTGGCAGAACGGGTCGCCCCACGACCCGCAGCCGCATTCGATGGTCTGCGACTGGCGCGCTTTGCCGAGCGCGGCCGTGACCGTGATCGCCTGGTTGTCGCCGAACGGGTGCCCTGTGACCACGAACCACAGCTTCAGGTGCTCCCCGGGCGCCAGCGCGTGCTTGCTCGTGCAGGTCGTCGTCGCGCCGGACGTGCAGTCGGCCTGCAGGCCGCCCGGCACCAGGTGGGCCGGCTGGTCGATCGTCACGGTCGCGGGCTTGGTGCTCTGACCCGTGTTCGTGACGACCACGCTCACCCACGTCGGATCCGCCCATGGCCACGGGTCGTTCCAGCCGGCCTCGACGCTCAGGCCGACCCCGTCGGCGGGCATCGGCTTGACCGCGACCGGCACGTTGATGGACACGCGCATCGCGGAACCGGACGAGACCGTGCCGGTGACCTGTCCGGCCTGCGCGTCGGGATCGGCGAGCAGGCGGAACCTCAGCACCGCCGTCTCGCCCGGTTGCAGCCCGCGGCCGGTGGTGCAGCTGACCGTGCCGGTGCCGGCTGGGCAGTCGACGCTCAGCGGGCCGGTGGTCTCGTCCGCGGCCTGGTCCGTCGCCTCGGCGGGGAAACCGCGCGCGCCGATGGTGCCGCCACCGCCGCCGGGACCCACCGCGCGCACGCCCGGGGGCAGGTTCAGGGTCGCCGACACTGGGTCGGACACGCTGCCGCCGTCGTTGCGAACGGTGATCGGCAGCTCTACCGGGGTGCCGGAGCTGGGGTCGAGTTCGATCTCGCCCGGCGGGGACTGCGCGGTGATGTTCGCCGGCGCCGGTGCGGGCGGCGGGGGTGCGGGCGCGGCCGGCGGAGCCGGGACGACCGGGGCCGGCGGCGGGGCCACCGGAGGCGCGGGAGGCGCGGGCACCGCCGGAGCCGGTGGTGCCGCGGGCGGTGCGGCCGGCGCCGGCGGCGGAGCCGGGGCGATGGCGGCCGGTGGCGGTGGTGCCACGGCGGCCGCTGGAATCTCCTGGTTGCCGCCACCGGCGGCGAGCGCGACGGCGACCGCGGCCGCGATCGCGACACCCGACGCGGCGACGCCGATGAACTGCCGGGGCCCGGCCGCGGCGGCACCCGCGGCGCCACCCGCCGAACCGGCGGACGCGGCGGCCACGGTCGCCGTCGCGGCGACCGCCTTGGTGCCCGAGGCCGCGAGGTACGCGAACACCGCGCCGCCCAGCACGATCGGGGCGACCACGGCGCGCAGCGCGCCGTTGACGTCGGCGAGTTCGGCGGCCAGCGCGCGGCACCGGTCGCATTCGTCGAGATGGGCCTCGACCTGGGCACGCTCCCGTTTGGACAGACCGTCGCGGGTCCACGCGCCGAGCCGGTCCGCGGTGGCGCGGCAGCGTTCCGCCGAGGTCTCGGCGAGGTGCACCTGCAGGTACGCCTGCCGCAGCCCCTCGCGGGCGCGATAGGCCAGCGCGGACACGCCGTTCGCGGTCAGCCCGAGCAACGGCGCGACCTCGGCCGGTGTCTGGCCTTCGATCTCGGTGTGCCACAGCACGGCCTGCCACCGCTCGGGCAGCCGCGCGAACGCCTTGGCGGCCATCGTGCGTTCCAGGCCCGCGACGGCGGTGTCCGAGAACGGCACGGTCAGCGCCTCGGTCGCCGCGCTGCCGGCGCTGGTGAGCGTGGACATGTCGTCGTTGAGATCGAGCCGCTTGTCCTTGCGCGTCTTGTCGTACGCGGTGTGCCGTAGCGCGGTCAGCAGGTAGGCGCGGAACGCGGTGTCCGGCCCCTTGCCGGCGCGCAGCGTGTCCAGCACCTTCGCGAACGCGTCCGAGACCAGGTCGTCGGACTCCGCCTTCGAGCGGGCCAGTTGGCGGGCGAGGTTGTAGGCGGCACCGACATGGCGTTCGTACAACGTGCCGTACGCGGCGAGATTCCCGCCGCGGACCGCGGAGATCAGTTCCGTGTCGCTCTTGTCGTCGAAATCCGCAGGAACGGTGGACACTGCTCTCCCTCTGTCCAGGCATTTGTAACGACGGTCCCCGCACCGTCTATGAACCCTGACGTCGTGCACCGATCAGTGTGACGGACGTTGTCACGCAGGTCACCCTCCGGGGTCGTAGAGGACACCAAGGGTGCAACGAGATCACCGGATTTCCCGTCACAACAAGGCAGCGGATACGTCACCCCGGTGCACGGACGGAGCGAAAGGACGGTCGCGAGTGGATGCATCGGCCAGCGGCGGGGGCGATCCCCGGCAGCGGAGCTGGAGGCCGCGCGGTGCGCTCACCGACCCGGAAACCGATCGCTCGCTGCGCTCGCTGAGAGCGAAATGGCGCACGGCGAGTCTCGCCGCGGGCTGGCGGTTCCCGAGCGACTGGGCGCTGCCCGAGGTCGACGCGGTGTGCGCGGCGGCGATCAGGGGCGGCGGGACGGAGATCCCGCTGGCCGGGCTCGCCAGGGCGCGGGCCGCGGCCGGCGCCGGGCTGGCCGAGGTACTGAGCGATCTCGCCGCCTTCCACGCCGTGCTGAGCGACCCCGCCGCGGACGACGGCTTCGTCTCGCCGGACGTCGACGCGATCCCCGCCCGGATGCTGCGGGTGACCGCGCTCGCGTGGGCCGATGTGGCGATGGACCAGCTCGCGCACATCGAGGTCGTCGACCCGCTCACCGGGCTGCCGACGGCGGCGTACCTGCGCACGCGGCTCGGCGAGAGCTACCGCCAGGCGAAGCTCGACGGGCGAACGGTCGGCGAGGACCTCACGCTGCTGGTGGTCGGCCTCGATCTGTCCACTGTGGCCGGCTGGCACCGGGTGACCGGGATGATCCTGCTCGCCGAGGCATTGCGCGCGGTGCTCGACGGCGGCGAGACCGTCGCCTCGCTCGGCCCGTCCACGCTCGCCGCGGTGCTGCCGAGGGACGGCCAGATCACCTCGAAGGCGATCCAGCTCCGGCGCGCGCTGCACGACCGGCTGTCGGTGGACAACCAGCTCGACGGGATGGCCGGACCACGGATCCGCCTGGTCCGGTTGCCCGCGACGCACGAGGCGGCGTGCGAGCTCCTGCACCGGCTCGCCCGATCCTGACCTCCACGCCCGGTTCGGCGCCGTGAACAGGGGGCTTGTGCGCCGGCAGATGCGGATTCGTGATTTCCTGAAGGGGTGACACAGTCAGTCCCCGCAGCGGACAGCGAACCGTTGACGCGATCGTCGCTGCCGCGCCTGGCGCTGCGCACCTCGCTCGCCCGGCTGTCGGTGCGGCCGCGGTCGATGCTGTTGCTGGCGCTCGGTCCGGTGCTGGCGATCCTGCTGGGCGTCGTCGGCTGGATCTTCGACTGGCGGCTCGGCGTCGACAGCGCCGTGTACCGCGCGGGCGCGCTGACCCTGCTGCACGGCGACCCGCTGTACGACGGCAGCACGCTGGCCCCCGAGCCGTGGTGGGCGCTGCTGCCGTTCACCTACGCGCCGTCGGCCGCGCTGCTGTTCGTGCCGCTCGCGATCCTGCCGCCGCAGCTGGCGTGGGGTGTCCTCGGCGCGATCTCGTTGCTGGCGCTGGCGCTGGTCATCCGGGTCACGATCGCGTCGCTGCCGGCCGCGATGGCCGGGGCCCGCTGGTGGTCCTCGCCCGCCCGCGCGACGCTCGTGTTCTCCATCGTGCTGCTCGGCCTGGAACCGGTGTGGCGCACCATCTTCCTCGGCCAGATCAACCTGATCCTGATGGCGCTCGTGGTGGTCGACGTGCTCGTCGTGACCGCGCGGGGCGGGCGCGGCGGCGGGATCATGGTCGGTGTCGCGGCCGCGGTGAAGCTGACGCCGTTGATCTTCGTGGTGCACCTGTTCCTGACCGGCAAGCGCGCCGACGCCGTGCGCGCGCTCGTCACGTTCCTCGGGCTGCAGCTGCTGATGCTGGTGCTGATTCCCGGCGACACCATCCATTACTGGACCAAGACGATCTCCGACACCGGCCGGATCGGGCCCGTGCACTGGGCCGGCAACCAGTCGCTCAACGGCCTGATGAACCGGGTGACCGACCTGGCGCCGTGGGCATCGAAGGCCGCGATCGGGATCAGCGCGCTGCTCGCGATCCCGGCGATCTGGCTGATGCTGCGGTTCCACCGCCGTGGCCAGGCGCTCGCCGCGCTGCTGGTCACCGCGTTCTTCGGGCTGCTGGCCTCGCCGATCTCGTGGTCACACCACTGGGTGTGGGCGGCGCCGCTGATCCTGCTGCTGATCTCGCGCCTGCCGCGGACCTCGCCCGCGACGGCCTGGCGCAGATGGGTCGGCACCGGCGCGGTGATCATCGTGTTCGTCAGCTGCGTGCTGCTGGTGCTGCCGAACGGCCGGAACATCGAGCTGCACTGGAAGTTCTGGCAGTCCGTGCTCGGCAACGCCTACATCCTGATGCCGCTCGTGCTTGCCGCGGTGCTGGTCGTGCGCTGGGCCTGGCTACGCTACCGCCGTGTCGATTCCACGCCTGTCCGCTGACCCCGGGCGGCTGCTGGTTGCCCTGCTCATCGCCGGCACGCTCGCGTTCGGGGTCTGGGGCTGGCTCGCGGGCTGGCATGTGGGTATCGACAGCGCGGTGTACCGGTCCGGTGCGCTGACCTTCCTGCACGGCAATCCGCTGTACAGCATCCAGCGGCTGACGGATCTGCCACCGTGGATCGCGCTGCCGTTCACCTACCCGCCCGCCGCCGCGCTGCTGTTCGTCCCGCTGGCCGCGCTGCCCGCGGGGCTCGCGTGGGCGCTCATCTCGACGGCTTCGGTGATCTCGCTGGCCGTCGTCGTGTACGTGTGCCTGCGGCCGGCACGCTGGCTCCTGATCGCCGGGGTCACCGTCGCGGCCCTCGCGCTGGAACCGGTGTGGAAGACGTTCTCGCTCGGGCAGGTCAATCTGATCCTGCTGGCGCTGATCGTGGTCGACGTGCTGCTGCGGCCCCGCTGGTCCGGGGTGCTGGTGGGCATCGCGGCGGCGGTGAAGCTGACCCCGCTGATCTTCGTCGCGTACCTGTTCGTCGTCGGCCGGTGGCGTGACGGGCTGCGCGCGCTCGGCACGTTCGTCGCCCTGCAGGCGCTGATGTTCGCGCTGACGCCGTCGGACGCGGTGACCTACTGGACGCAGGCGGCGTTCGACCCCGGCCGCGTCGGTGGGGTGGCGTGGGCTTTCAACCAGTCGTTCAACGGCCTGCTCTACCGCGCTTCCCACGCGGCGTCGTGGTCGGCGGAGGTCGCGCTGCTCGTGGCGGCCGTGCTCGCGGTGCCGGCGGTGTGGCTCGTGCGGCGGTGGCACCGGCGCGGCGAGGAGCTGGCCGCGTTGCTGGTCACCGCTTTCCTCGGGCTGCTGGCCTCGCCGATTTCGTGGTCGCACCACTGGGTTTGGGTGGTTCCGCTGATCGCGTTGCTGATCGCGAAGCGGCGGTGGGTGTGGGCCGTGCTGACCGCGGCGTTCTTCGCGAGCGGTGTCCTGATGGCTGTCCCGAGGGGCGAGAACGCGGAGCTGGGCTGGACGGTCGGCCAGTCGATCATCGGCAACGCGTATGTCATCGCGGCGGTGCTCGGAATCGTCGGCCTCACCGTCCGTGAGCTGCGTCTCCGATATCCTGACTGACCGTGGACAAACGCACGGGCCTTCCCGTAGTCGGCATGGTGGGTGGCGGTCAGCTCGCCAGGATGACCCATCAGGCGGCGATCGCGCTCGGCCAGTCGCTGCGGGTGCTCGCCGCGAGCGAGGACGACGCGGCGGCGCTGGTCGCCGCCGACGTCACCATCGGGCACCACACGGATTTCGACGCGCTGCTGGCGTTCGCGAAGACGGTCGACGTGCTGACGTTCGACCACGAGCACGTGCCGGGCGAGCACCTGCTGGCGATCGCGATGAACTCCGACATCCCGATCCGGCCGGGCCCGGACGCGCTGGCCTTCGCGCAGAACAAGCTGATCATGCGCGAGCGGCTGGCCGTCGAGGACTACCCGTGCCCGCCGTTCGCCGAAGTGTCCGAAGTAGACGATGTGCTGAAGTTCGCCGGGGAGCACTCGTGGCCGGTGGTGGTCAAGGCCGTGACTGGTGGCTACGACGGTCGCGGGGTCTGGATGCCCGGCTCCGAGGCCGAGGCACGTGCGCTCGTGCCGGAGCTGCTGGCCGCCGGCACGCAGCTGATGGTCGAGCGGCGCGTCGAGATGCGGCGTGAGCTGTGCGCACTGGTGGCCCGGTCGCCGTTCGGGCAGGGCGCGGCCTGGCCGGTGGTCGAGACCGTGCAGAAGGACGGGATCAACACCGAGGTGCTGGCGCCGGCGCCCGGCCTGACCGCGCGGAAGGTCGACGAGGCGCAGGATCTCGCGTTGCGGCTCGCGGAGGCGCTGGGTGTCGTCGGCGTGCTCGCGGTCGAGCTGTTCGACACCGACGGCGGGCTGATCATCAACGAGCTCGCGATGCGGCCGCACAATTCCGGCCACTGGACGATGGACGGTTCGCGGACCTCGCAGTTCGAGCAGCATCTGCGTGCGGTGCTGGACTACCCGCTCGGTTCGACGGAGCTGCTCGCGCCGACGGCGATGGCGAACGTGCTGGGCGCGCCGGTGCTGCCGCAGATGGGGCCGGACGAGCGGCTGCACCATTTGTTCGCGCGGTTCCCGGACGCCAGGGTGCACCTGTACGGCAAGGGCGAGCGGCCGGGCCGGAAGCTCGGGCACGTCAACTTCACCGGCCGCGACATGCCGGAGCTGCGGTCGCGTGCGACGCTGGCCGCGCACTGGCTGTCGCATGCCGCATGGCTCGACGGCTACCGGATCCACTGACATCCACGGCAAGGAGTAACGGTGACCCCGCAGGTTGGCGTGATCATGGGCAGTGACTCGGACTGGCCCACGCTGGAGGCCGCCGGGCAGGCGCTGGCCGAGTTCGGTGTGGCGTACGAGGTCGGGGTCTACTCGGCGCACCGCACGCCGCGGCGGATGCTCGACTACGCCTCGTCCGCCGCGGACCGGGGCCTGCGGGTGATCATCGCCGGCGCCGGAGGTGCCGCGCACCTGCCGGGCATGGTCGCGTCGGCGACGGTGCTGCCGGTGATCGGCGTGCCGGTGCCGCTGAAGTACCTGGACGGCATGGACTCGCTGCTGTCGATCGTGCAGATGCCGGCCGGCGTCCCGGTGGCGACCGTGTCCATCGGCGGCGCCCGGAACGCCGGGCTGCTGGCCGTCCGCATCCTGGCGGCGCACGACCCGGCGCTACGCGAGCGCATGGCCACCTTCCAGGCGGATCTGGAGAAGCTGGTGCTGGCCAAGGACTCCGCGCTGCGGGAGAAGCTCAGCTGAGCTGCTTGCGCAGTTCCCGCTTCAGTACCTTTCCCGCCGCGGACACCGGGATCTCGTCCACGAAGTACAGTTCCCGGATTCGCTTGTACGGCAGCACGTTCTCGTTCACTGCCGTCAGCAGGGACTCATCCGTGACGGCTTCGTCGGCGCGCACGACGAACGCCACCGGCAGCTCCCCGACGTCGGCCCGCTTGCGCCCGACCACGGCGGCCGAGCGCACGCCCGGCTGGGCCATCAGCAGCTCTTCCAGCTCCCGCGGGTACACGTTGTATCCCTTGTACAGCAGCATGTCCTTCTTGCGATCCACAATGGACAGAAAGCCGTCCTCGTCCAGCACGCCGATGTCGCCGGTGTGCAGCCACCCGTCGACGAGCGTGCCGGCCGTCTCCGCCGGGCGGTTGTGGTAGCCGACCATCACCTGCGGGCCCCGGATGCAGACCTCGCCCTGCTCCCCGGTCGGCAGCGGGTCCTCGCCGCCCTCGACGGGCACGAGCTTCACCTCGGTGTCGAACACCGGCACCCCGACCGTGCCCGGTTTCCCTTGCCCGGAACGGAAAGTGGGCCCGCTCGTGGCGCCCATGGTGACCTCGGTGAGCCCGTAGCCCTCGCTGATCACGACGTCCGGAAACCGGCGACGCAGCGCGCGGGTCATCTCGTGCGGCATCGGCGCCGCGCCGGAACCCAGTGACCGCACGGAAGAAAGGTCCCGCGTCTGGAAGTCCGGGCAGGCCAGCAGCGCGGCGAACAGCGCGGGCGCGCCACCGATCATCGTGACGCGCAGGCGTTCGGCGTCGCGGAGATACCGCACCGGGTCGAACCCGTCCTGCAGCGCGACCGTCGTGCCGGCCAGCATCGGCGCGTTCAGGCCGGCGATCGTGCCCATCGCGTGGAACCACGGCGTGAGGGTGATGACGACGCCCGTGCCCAGCCGGCTCGGCCACTCGTCCGCGCTGCCGACCTGGTCCAGCGTCACGTTGCCGTCGGCGTCCAGTTCGGGCACGCAGCCGCTGCCCCAGCACATGTACTGCAGCGAGTTCACGACCACGTTCCGATGCGGCAGCTCGACACCCTTGGACCGGCCGGTGGTGCCGCCGGTGTAGGCGAGGTGCGCGAGCCGGGTGTGGATGTCGATCTCCACGTCCGGCCGGGTCTCCGGTTGTTCGGCATGGAACTGGTCGAAGTCCTCGCCGATGGTGACGACCAGCCGCACGCTGGTGTGGTCCCGGATCGCCGCAAGCGTTTGCGCGGCCTTGCCGATGCTGACCGCCGCGATCGCGCCGGAGTCGCTGAGCTGCGCGGCCAGGTCGGCGGGCGGCAGCAGCGGGTTCGCCGGGGTGAAGGTGGCACCGGCGAGCAGGATTCCGTAGTACGCCACGGGATACTCGAGGCAGTTCGGCGCGTGCACGGCGACTGTGTCACCGGGGCCGATGCCGTTCGCGCGCAGGGCGTTCGCGAACCGGCGGGCCGCGCGGTACACCTCGGCGAAGGTCAGCTGACGGTCGTTGTGCAGATACGCGACGCGGTCGCCCCAGCGGGTGGCCGCACCGGCGACGATGGCGCCAACGGGGACTTCGGGGTATTCGAGTGAACCCGGCACTTCACTGGGCAGGGTGATCGGCATCACTCCACCATAGGCCGCGAGTGCGGCCAAGGACACAAGAGCCGTCACTAAGCGGGCGCTAACCTGAGGGAGAGATTCTTGCCGTTAGTAGGGGTGATACCGGTGTCGGACGGTCCGGGCTTGTACCAGTTGGCCGAAGAGCATGAAGAGCTGCGCGCCGCGGTGCGTGCGTTGGCGGAGAAGGAAATCGCCCCGCACGCGGCCGATGTCGACGAGCAGGAGCGGTACCCGGTCGAGGCGCGCGACGCGCTGGTGAAGGCCGGGTTCTCCGCGGTGCACATCCCGGAGGCCTACGAGGGTCAGGGTGCGGACGCGATCGCGGCGTGCATCGTGATCGAGGAGGTCGCGCGGGTCGACGGGTCGGCGTCGCTGATCCCGGCGGTGAACAAGCTCGGCACGCAGCCGATCATCCTGTCGGCGTCGGAGGAGCTGAAGAAGCTGGTGCTGCCGGACATCGCGGCCGGCGCCTCGGCGTCGTACGGGTTGTCCGAGCGGGAAGCCGGGTCCGACACGGCGTCGATGCGCACTCGCGCCCGCCTCGAGGGTGACTCGTGGGTGCTCAACGGCACCAAGGCGTGGATCACCAACGCCGGCGAGTCGACCTGGTACACGGTGATGGCCGTGACCGACCCGGACGCGCCGAAGAAGTCCAGCGGGATCTCCGCGTTCGTCGTGCACAAGGACGACCCGGGCTTTTCGGTCGGCCCGAAGGAACGGAAGCTCGGCATCAAGGGCTCGCCGACGCGGGAGATCTACTTCGAGAACTGCGCCATTCCCGCCGACCGGATCATCGGCGAACCCGGCACCGGCCTGAAGACGGCGCTGCGGACGCTGGATCACACCCGCCCGACGATCGGGGCGCAGGCGCTCGGTATCGCACAGGGCGCGCTCGATGCCGCGGTCGCGTATGTGAAGGACCGCAAGCAGTTCGGGCAGGCGATCGCGGAGTTCCAGGGCGTGCAGTTCATGCTCGCCGACATGGGCATGAAGATCGAAGCCGCGCGGCACCTGGTGTACGCGTCCGCCGCCGCTTCCGAACGCGGCGACGCGCGCGCCGGGTTCATCGCCTCCGCGGCGAAGACCTACGCCTCGGATATCGCGATGTCGGTGACCACCGACGCGGTCCAGCTGTTCGGCGGCGCCGGTTACACCCGCGACTTCCCGGTCGAACGCATGATGCGCGACGCCAAGATCACGCAAATCTATGAGGGGACGAACCAGATCCAGCGGATGGTGATGGCTCGTTCGCTGTTGAAGGGCTGAGCGTTCGGCGGTTCGGGCGGGTCGTGGTTTTCAGAATCGGGCCGCCCGGACACCGTCTTGACAACCGGCCCCGTCCACGACGAGGTCCGCTCGGCTTCGAGTGTCGTCTTCGCTGAAGAAGCGCTCCTCGACGTCCTGCCAACGGAGCCACAAGTCCCGGTGCCCCTCCCCGTCCCGGGCGAGTCCGCGCTTCAGCCGTTGATCGCGCGGAGCTTCGACCCACGGCAGCTTTCGCTCCCGTTGCAACGAAGAGCGGAACTCGTCCCTCTCCCAGTCACGCATCTGGTAACAGGCCTTCCGGCCACTCAGGAGCGGCACGAGGACTTCCTCCTCGAATCGGGGGCGCCAGCCGGAAAAGTCGTCCCAGGACACGAAGTCGTCGGCCTCGATCATCGGGGCGTCCGCCAACGCGGCGAGAGCCCGGGCGAAGGTGCTTTTGAGCGCTACACAGACCGTCGCGCATTTGTGACCTGCGGCGCGGCGTACATTCCCGATCCCATACGGCCGATGTACGGCGGATGGGGCACCCTGTAGGCATGGTGCCGGAGGCCACTCCCATCCTGGCGTTCGCGGCGATCCTCCTCGGGATCGTCGCGGCCGCTGCCAACGGTGACGCCTGGTGGTTCTTCGCCGGCGTCATCGCCGTCGTGTTCCTGATCGAGAAACCCGTCGACGCCGCCTGACCGCCGCTCGGTCAGTCCAGGAGGTCGACCGTCGTGCGCTCGGCGCGCCGCCGGTCGGCCAGTTTCGCCGGGTCCGGATGGGACACCTGCACCAGATGCGCCCCCGCCGCGAGCGGCGTGACAAAGCCCCGCAGCACCCCGGCGGGAACAGTCCATTCCATTGTGGACAGAACCCGCGCACCGGCCGGCACCGAGCCGACGCCGGCCAACACCTCGTCCACTGTGGACCCTGCGAGTGCTGGTGTGTCGCCGGGGATCGGCGCGAGCGGGCTGAAGTTGTCCCCGGCCAGCCGGGCTTCGTTGAGGTAGTCGAGGGCACCGTCGGGCGGCGGGGAGGCCAGCCCGCGGCCCATCGGATCGAGCGCGACGACAGCCGTGACGCCCGACACGGCGGCACCGGGCGCGACGAACGTGACCCGCGCGTCGTCGGAGTGGTCGACCACCTCCGCCCCGCACCACCACGCGCCCAGCAGCACGCCCGCCGTCTGCCAGTGCGCGGGCAACCGCACGGCCACCTCGTCGCCCGGCTCCACGTCGAACTCGTCGACCAGCCAGTTCGCGGTCTTCGCGGCCCAGTTCGCCACCGTCGCGACCGACAGTTCGACCCGGGTGCCCGCCGCGTCGTCGTAGTGCGTGATCAGCGGACGTGACGGCGACAACGACCGGAATAGGCGCTCAGTCAAGCTCATACGGAGAATCTAATTGCCGCGCGGAGCGCGTCCGTGAGGGGTGGTGGTCGGGTGAGGGGCTGGCGCTTAGTTCACGCAGGTGACGCCGTTGATGCTGGTCTGCGGGTGGTACGCGGCCGGAGCCACGCCACCGGCCGCGGCGCCGCCACCGCCGGTCCGCCCGGCCAGGCCCGCGGCGAACTGCTGCACCGCCTTCGGGTCGATCTGCACGATGCTCTGCCCATCGGGACTCCGGCCGTTGATCGTGATCACCGGAATCGTCTCGAAGGTCACGTTGCCGGACGCGAGCCCCTTCGCCTTGTCCGCGAACTGCAGCAGATCGAAGCCGGGATCCAGGACCAGCGACCGGTGCAGCGCGTCGGTCAGCCCGTTGAGCTTCGCCGGGTTGGTCAGTACTCCCGCCGAAAGCACCTTGTGCAGCGCGGAACCGAGGAACACCTGCTGCCGCACGATCCGGTCGAGATCGCCCCGCGGCAGGTTCTTTCGCTGCCGTACGAAGGAAAGCGCTTCGCCGCCGGTGACCGTGTGCAGGCCGGCGCTGAAATCCGCACCGGAGTCCTTGTCCTCGGTCGCGTGGCTGAGGCAGACGTCGACGCCGCCGAGCGCCTCGGTGATGAGGTAGAACCCGAGCAGGTTCACCTCGGCATAGTGGTCGATGCGCACCTGCGTGAGATTCTGAATGGTCTGAACCAGCGCCTTGCGGCCGACCTGATCCGAATCCCGTTCGATCCCCGCCGAGTCGCGGTCCCCGGACGCGCGCAGCTGGCTCGCGGCCGCGGCCTTCGCCGTGCCGTACACCGAGTTGATCTTCGCCTGGCCGCCGCGCGGAACGTCCACATAGGCGTCACGGGGGATCGAGATCGCCGTCGGTTTCCCGCCGTTCTTCGGCACTCGCAGGATGATCAGGGTGTCCGTGTTGATCGTGCCGGACTGCTCGGTGCGCAGCGTCTTGAGCATCGACAACGGCAGCGGGTTGCCCTGCATGTCGGTCCGCGCGTCGACGCCGACCAGCAGGATGTCCTCCGCGCCGTCGTCCGCCGGCGGCGCCTTGACGTCGGGCGTGTCCGAGTCACCGAGGATGTCCGTGGTGTGCAGATCACCCTGCACCTCGTGGTAGGTCAGATACGCGTAACCCGTTGCCACGAGTGCGATGACCGATATCAGCCCGAGCAGCGTCCGGCCGGCGATGCGCGGGATCGAACGTGCTCGCGCGGGCGGCTGTTCCCGCGTCCGCGGATAAGGCGTCGGCTTCGGCCTTTCGGCGCCGTCCTCGTCCAAAGCCGTTTCTCCCCCTGCTCTCCCCTGTCCCGTTGAACAGGTTAAAGCACCATCCTCAGTTCACGCAGGCGACTTCGCCACCTGTGATGGGCGGGGTGACGCTCGAGGGCGGCGGACTGGACACACTGGTCGATGCCGGGCTCGACCGTTTGGCCGAGTTCGGCGTTTTGCCGGTAGAAGTCGCTGTCGCGGGTGCGGAACTCGCTGTCGTGGGCGTCGGACTCGGCGTCCCGGACGTCGGACTCGCGTCGGGGGTGAGGTCGTCGACGAAGGTGTGCACCTGCGCCGGATCGACCCGCAGTACGTCCGCGCCGCCGATCGTGGCCGGACCCTGCACGGGAATGGTCTGGAACTCCACCCGGCCGCTGTCGAGCCCGCGCATCTGCGCGGCGAACTGCACCAGATCCCAGTTGTCCGAAAGCACCACGGACTTCTTCACGGCATCGATCACGTCGCTCAGCTTCGGCGGGTTCGCCAGCAGATCCGGCGACAGCACCTTGCGGGCCAGCCCGGACAGGAACGCCTGCTGCCGCGCGATCCGGTCCAGGTCGCCGTTCGGCAGGTCGTAGCGCTGCCGCACGAAGGCCAGCGCCTGCACGCCTTCGACCGTCTGGCGGCCCGCGGGCAGGTCGACCCCCGACTTGCGTTCGTGCACCGGCCCGTTCAGGCACACCTCGACGCCGCCGATCGCCTTGGTGACCTCGTAGAAGCTCGCCAGGTTCACCTCGGCGTACCGGTCGATCATGCCCGGTTTGCCCATGAAGTTCTCGAGTGTCGCGACCAGGTTCCGGCGGCCGGCCTGCTTGGCCTGACGGTCCGCGTCCGCGATGGACGAGCCCTTGCTCAGCAGTTGCTGGAACCGGTCGTTGTAGGCGTAGACGAAGGCGCCGTTGAGCTTGTGCTTGCCGTACCCGCCGGCGAGTTCCACCCACGAGTCACGCGGGAAGGAGATCGCGACCGCCTGCCTGCCGTCCTGCGGGATGTGCACGAGGATCATCGTGTCGGTCTGCTTCTCGCCGTCGGCTTCACCGGCGTGCAGCATGTCGAGCACCTGCTGGGGCAGCGGGTTGCCCTGCGCGTCGGTGCGGCTGTCCATGCCGACCAGCAGGATGTCGACCGCGCCGTCGAGCGGCACGGCGTGCAGCTGGTTGTCCTCGAAGACCTGGCTGGTGGCGAGCCCGTTGTTCGGGTCGCCGACGAACTGCCAGCCGTACCAGCTCGCCACGAGCACGACGACCGAGCAGAGGCTGACGATCGCTTTGCCGCCGCGTAGCGCGAACACCGCCAACCAGTGCCGGCGCCGCCTCGGCGACGGGATGGGCGGAGGGGGCCAGCCGGGCCCTTCCACGGCGTCCGGGCGGGTTGCCACCCCGTCGGTCACGCTCGCTCCTCCCGGGCCATCCCTGGTGAATGCTTCCAGATTACTGTTCTCCCTACAAAGACGCGTCTGGACTGGGTTACGTTGCCCTAGTTGTGTAAATCGAGGTACGGGAGGGTGACCATGCGGGTGCTGGTGACCGGGGGAGCGGGTTTCATCGGGTCGCACTACGTGCGGCAGGCGGTGTCGGGCGCGTACCCGTCGCTGGCCGACGCCGAGATCGTAGTGCTCGACAAGCTGACCTACGCCGGCAACCGGGCGAACCTGGCTCCGGTCGAGGCCGATCCGCGTTTCCGTTTCGTACCAGGGGATATCTGCGACGGCGTGGTGGTCTCGGAGGTGATGGCCGGGGTCGACCTGGTGGTGCATTTCGCCGCCGAGTCGCATGTGGACCGGTCCATCCTGGGGTCCGCCGACTTCGTGCTGACCAATGTGCTCGGTACGCAGACCCTGTTGCAGGCGGCGCTGAACGCGGGCGTCGGCAAGTTCGTGCACGTGTCGACCGACGAGGTGTACGGGTCGATCGCGGAGGGCTCGTGGCGGGAGGACCACGTGCTGGAGCCGAATTCCCCCTATTCGGCGTCGAAGGCGTCCTCGGATCTGTTCGCCCGCGCCTTCCATCGCACGCATGGGCTGCCCGTGTGTGTGACCCGGTGCTCGAACAACTACGGGCCGTACCAGTTCCCGGAAAAGGTCATTCCGCTGTTCGTCACCAATTTGCTCGATGGGGCCAAGGTCCCGCTGTACGGTGACGGGCTGAACGTTCGTGACTGGCTGCATGTGGACGACCACTGCCGGGGGATCCAGCTGGTCGCCGATGGTGGCCGCGCGGGCGAGATCTACAACATCGGTGGCGGTACGGAACTGCCCAACCGTGAGCTGACCGAGCGGCTGCTGGCCGCGGTCGGCGCGGGCTGGGACATGGTCGAGCAGGTGCCCGACCGGCTGGGCCACGACCGCCGGTACTCGGTGGACATCACGAAGATCAGCAGCGAGCTGGGGTACCGGGCCGAGGTGCCGTTCGACGCGGGCTTGGCCGACACCGTGCGGTGGTACCGCGAGCATCGCTCGTGGTGGGAACCGCTCAAGAAGCGCGCCGCGCTGGCAGGGAAGTGATGTGATGCTGAGTTTGCTGGTGCCCGGCGGTTCGGGCCAGCTCGGCCGCGACCTCGCCGCGCTTTCGTCGCCCTCGCTGGAGATCCTGGCGCCGGGGTCGGCGGAGCTGGACCTGACCAGCACGGGCGCGGTGGTGGCCGCGGTCAGCGAGCTGGCGGCACGGGCCCGCGCGGCGGACCGGCAGCCGATGGTGATCAACGCGGCCGCGTACACGGCGGTCGATGCGGCGGAGACCGACGAGCGGCGCGCGTTCGCGGTCAATGTGGACGGTCCGCGCGTGCTCGCCGCGGTGTGTTCGTCGCGGCGGGTGCCGCTGGTCCACGTGTCCACGGACTACGTGTTCCCGGGCGATGCCGACCGGCCGTACGAGCCCGAGGACGCTGTCGGTCCGCGGACCGCCTACGGCCGCACGAAGGCGGCCGGCGAGGACGCGGTGCTCGGCTCGGGCGCCCGGTCGTGGGTCGTGCGTACCGCCTGGGTGTACGGCGTGACCGGGGCGAACTTCGTGAAGACCATGGTGCGCCTGGAAGGTGAGCGTGAAACGCTGTCCGTTGTGGATGATCAGCGCGGCTCGCCCACCTGGTCGGCCGACCTCGCCGCGGGCCTGATCGAGCTGGCCCGGTCCATTGCGGACGGACGTGGCCCACAGCGGCGAGTGCTGCATTGCACGGGTGGTGGCGAGACCACGTGGTACGGCCTCACCCGGGCGATCTTCGAGGAGCTCGGCGCGGACCCCGAGCGGGTCAAGCCGTGTACGACAGACGAGTTCCCTCGCCCGGCGCCGCGGCCCGCGTATTCGGTGCTGTCGAACAAGTCCTGGGTGGACTCGGGGCTGACGCCGCTGCGGCCGTGGCGCGAGGCGTTGGCGGCCTACTTCGCCGCGGCGCGCCGATAGGCGGCGACGGTGGCGTCGGCGCACCGGCGCCAGGTGAAACCGGCGGCGTGCGCGCGGCGCGCGACGGACTTCGAGGCGGCGCGCGGCTCGGAGACGGCCTGCCGCATCGCCTCGGAAAGCGCTTCCACGTCCTGGTAAGGCACGAGATGCGCGTAACCGCCCGCGATCTCGCGCAGCGCGGGAATGTCGGTGCACACCACCGGCACGTCGCAGGCCAGCGCTTCCAGCACCGGCAGCCCGAAGCCTTCGTCGCGCGAGGGTAGGACCAGCGCCGAGGCGCCCGCGACCAGGTTCCGCAAGTCCACTTCGGACAGATAGCCGATGTGCTGGGCCCGGCTGGACACCCGCACCGGGCCGGGGCCGGCGAGTACCAGCGGCGGCAGGTCCGGGTTCGCGGCATGTGCCTTCATCAGCCAGTCCAGCCCTTTGCGCGGACCGGAAGCGCCGACGAACAGCAGGTACTCGGCGGGCAGCCGCAGCCGCGCGCGCATCTGCTCGTTCGGCGGCCGGCCGGTGAACCACGCGGCGTCCACGCCGAGCGGAGTCACCTCGATCTTCTCGCGCGGCACCTCGAGCCGCTCCGCGACCGTGTCGGCTGTCGCGGCGGTGGGGGTGCAGATGACGCGCGCCTCCGCGGCGCCCTGCCGGACCAGTTGCGGCAGTTCGCGGTCACTTGGCGGGAGTTCCTCGGGCGCGTCGAGGAAGGCGAGGTCGTGAATGGTGAGGACGCCGGCCGCCCACAGCGACCGGGGAAGTACGAAGTTGGTGCCGTGCAGCACATCCGAGCGTCCCGCGAACAGCTCGACCGGCGGGAACGTCGAGCGCAGCCACGCCTTGCGCAGCAGGCGGGCGGCGACCGGGGCACCGCGGGCGCGCACGCCGTGCGGCAGCACGTGCCGCAGCCGCTGCCAGCCCCGCAGGGTGAACGCGACCACGCGAGTGTCCACATCGGAGCGTGAGGCCAGCTCTTCGGCCAGCGACGCGGTGTACCTGCCGATGCCGGTCCGGTTGCCCAGCAACGGGGTCCCGTCGAGCAGCACTCTGAGCGGTCTAGGCACGGCCTCGCGCTACCTTCTTCAACCGGCCGGCCACCCGGCGGGCGAGTTCCTTCGGGCCGCCGTCGGCCAGGTACTCGCGCACCAGCGCCAGGTCCCGGCGGACGACTTCGCTGCCCCGCAAGGGATCCGCGACCACGAGGTCCGCCGCGCCGGCCAACCGGTCGGCGGCCGGGCGCGGGTTCCGGCAGTACTCGACGAGCGGGGCGAGCGCCTGCGGCCAGGTGTAGCGCTCCGCGACCTTCGCGATGCGTTCCTTGCAGGCGCTGGCGAACTCGGTGTCGTACATCGCGCGTTCGAGCGCTTCGGAAAGCGCTTCCTCGTCCTCGGCCGGGACGACCACGCCGAGCCTTTCGTCGCGCACCAGATCGGCGAACGCGTCACCGTCGGTGGTGACGATCGGCAGCCCCGCCCACAGGTAGTCCAGCACCCGGGTGCGGAACGCGAACGTGGTTTCGACGTGCTCGAAATGCGTGGTGACCCCGCAATCCGCGTCGAGCAGCCAGTTCTGCCGCTCGCCGTAGGGGACCCAGTGCTCGTTGAAGAACACGTGCTTGCCGGTGAGCCCGAGCCGGTCGGCCAGCCGCATGGTCTGCGCGCCGATGTCCATCTCGGCGACCTCGGGGTTCGGGTGCTTCATGCCGAGGAACACCAGCCGCGCGTCCGGCTGCCGCCGCCGGAGCCGGTCGATCGCGTTGACCAGGGTCAGCGGATCGAACCAGCTGTACACGCCGCCCGCCCACAGCACGACGTGGTCGGTGTCCGCGATGTTCAGCGTGGCGCGCAGGCCGGGCCCGGTGCGCGCGGGCGGCTCGGCCGGGAGTCCAAAGGGGACGACCGCGAGCAGCGACTGCGTCGTCGGGTCGGCGTCGTAGAGCCGGGGCGTGAGCCGGCCGAGCGCGGCGAGATGGCCGAGCCAGAAATGCCGCTGCCGCTGCGACGCGCACAGGAAGAAGTCGCCGCGTTCGAGTTGCGCGTCCAGCACCCTGGTGACGCCGGCGAGATCCGCGGCGCGCTGCTCGTCCGGCGCGCTCTTGCCCTGTTCGAGCAGCTCCAGGTGCATCGGGTCGTAGATGTCGCAGACGACGAGCTTGTTCGAGTCCTTCAACGCGGGCGCCATCTCGAGCACATGGCCCTGCAGGATGACGATGTCCGCCCACTCGACCGGCTCTGTCAGGTCGCGCTTGCGGGCGGCGCTGACCGGGAACGGCGCGGGCGGCGGCGCGGCGAGCGGGTTGACCGTCACGAGCCGGACATCGTGCTCGGGCGCCAGGATCGTGGCGATGTTCCAGGCGCGGATCGCGGGACCGGCCATCCGTTCGGTGATGGCGTCCCCGGTGATCACGAGGATCTTGCGCCGCTGCCCGAAAACGCTCTCGATCCCGAACGCTTCGACCAGGATCTCGTGCGCGGCGAGATAGCGCGGCAGCGGGTACGCCGGTTCCAAAGCCTTACGCAGCAAGGGAATCAAGTCGGCGTCGGTGCGCACCCGGGCGGCCTGCTCGGCCTTGCGGGACTCGGCGAGCGACGGCAGCAGCTCGACGAACTGGTCGACCGCGAGCATGCCCGCGAGCGTGGTCCGGGGGATCTCGACGGGCGCTGTCTCGACCGGCTTGACCCCGTGTCCCAGGTCGAGCTGCGTCGCGTCCAGTTCGCCGCGCGCGGTGGCCCGGCGGATCGCGAGCGCGAGCGCGGCGGGCAGCACCTTCGCCAGGGTCTCGTCGGAGACGTTCTTGTACAGCGCCGCGAGTGCGTTGCGCTCCAACAGGAACGTCTCGCGGCCGGTCTCGGGAGCGTCCACTTCGGACATCGTGGCGTGGTGGCGGTGGTAGGCGAGCGACTCGGGTACGTAACGCACCCGCCAGCCGCGCAGGTTCAGCCGCCAGCCCAGGTCGACGTCCTCGTAGAACATGAAGAACCGCTCGTCGAACCCGTCCAGCTCGGCGAACACCCCGGCCCGTACGAACATCGCCGAGCCGGTCGCGAACAGCACGTCCTTGGCGCTCTCGTGCTCGGCGGCGGGCACGTCCGCGAGTGGACTGCCCGCGTGCCGCTTGTAGCCCATGCCGAACCAGGTCAGTCCCGCGTCGACGAAGTCGACTCCGGTGCCTTCCCAGTCGACGACCTTGCTGGCCACCGCCGCGACCGTCGGGTCGGCCGCCAGCGCGGCGACCGCCGCGCGCGCCCAGTTCGCGTCCGGGCGGGCGTCGTTGTTCAGGAAGGCGAGCACGCTGCCCTGCGCGTGGCGCGCGCCGAGGTTGCAGCCGCCGGCGAAGCCGAGGTTCTCGGCCGACTCGATCAGCTGGACGTCCGGCACCGCGGCCTTGATGCGGGCGGCGTCGTCCCCGCCGGAGGCGTTGTCGACGCAGATGACCTCGAGCCGCGAGTAGTCCAGGTCGCTGGTGAGCGCGCGCAGGCACGTGATCGTGTCCTCCGCACCGCGGTAGTTCACCACGATCACCGAGACCAGCGGTAAGAGTATTGCCCCCTGAGTCACCGCGACCTCCTGCTTGCCAGCGCTCTCCGCGGAAGCTTAGCGAGGTGTCCAGTTTCGCCAGACTTGCCCTCGTGGGACCGTCGCGAGCCGGCCGATCCCGCGGCGGGCACGCAGCGTGGCGGGCAGCCGGACGAGGACCTCGGCGAGTACCTGGAAGCGCAACGGCAGGCGGAAGTTTTCCGCGCGCGGCACCTCCCGGCGCAGGGGTAGCGCGGCGGTGATCGCGGCGAATCGTGCCAGCTCACGGGCCGCGACGGTGGCGGGTGCGCAGCGAAGGAGGGTGAGCAGCCGGTTGCGCTCGTTCCACAGGTGGAACTGCCGCGAACCGGGCCGGGTGCTGACGCCGTGACGGTGTGTCACGCGCGCCTGGGGGACGGCCACGATTTCGTGGCCCGCGAGGCGCAGGCGCCACGCGGTGTCGGTGTCCTCGTAGTAGCAGAAGAAGTCCGCCGGAACGCCGCCGATCGCGCGCAGGACGTCGGCGCGCAGCAGCGCCGCGCCGCCGCAGAAGCCGAACACGGGCTCGTCGAGGGCGTCCGCGCCGGAGCCGTCCGCGGTGAGCCGCGTCCCGAGTGACTGCGGCGAGCCGTCAGGGCGATCGAGCCGGGCGCTCGCCGCGGCCGCGGTGCCGAGCGCGTCCTCCAGGGTGCCGAGCCAGTCCGGGGCCGGCGCGGCGTCGTCGTTGAGCCAGGCCATCAACGGTGTGTCCACAAGCGACACGGCCTTGGCCATCGCGCCCGCATACCCGAGATTGCGCGACAGCCGCACCACGCGTGGCTTCGACGGATGTTCGGCCAGCAGGCGGGCGGTGCCGTCGTCGGACGCGTTATCCACCACCATCGTCCTATGTGGACGATTCTGGGCGGCCAGCGCGTCGAGGCAGGCGGTCACGTGCCCGGCGCCGCGCCACGTCACGACCACCACCGTCGAGCTGACCTCCGTCACGGCGAGCACAATACGGCTCGTGCCGGAACTCGTGGTGATCGCCGAGCAGCTGCTGGCGCCGGTCCCGGGCGGGACCGGCCGCTACACCGCCGAGCTGCTGCGCGCGCTCGCCGCGACCGCGCCGCCCGGCTGGGAGGTCACCGGTGTCGTGGCGCGCCGCCCCGACGTGCGGCTGGACGGCGTCCGCGTGCTGCCGTTGCCGCCGCGCGCACTGATCGCGGCGTGGCAGCTGGGGCTGCCGTACTGGCCCGGTGGTGACGCCGTGCACGCGCCGACCCCGCTCGCGCCGCCGCGCGGCCGGGTGTCGGTGACGGTGCACGACACCGTGCCGTGGACCCATCCGGAAACGCTGACCCCGCGCGGTGTCACGTGGCACCGGACGATGATCCGGCGGGCGGCGCGACGGGCCCGTGGTCTGGTCGTACCGACGCAGGCCGTGGCCGACGACCTCCGGCGGTGGGTCCCGGTGCGGGCGCCGGTGCGGGTGGCCGGGCACGGCGTGGCGGCGGCGCTGTCGTCCGGTGTGGAGGTTGCTGACCTGCCAAAACGTTACGTACTGGCGGTCGGAACGCTCGAACCGCGCAAGGGCATCGAGGTGCTGCTCGACGCCATGACGGAGCTGGACGTGCCGCTGTTGCTGGTGGGCCAGCCCGGCTGGGGCGGGGTCGAGCCGCGCGGGGCCGGCGTCCGGGTGCTCGGCCGGGTGTCGGATGCCGAGCTGGCGACCGTGCTGCGGCACGCGAGCGTGCTCGCCGCGCCGAGTCTCGCGGAGGGGTTCGGCCTGCCCGTGCTGGAGGCGATGGCCGCCGGAGTGCCTGTCGTGCACTCGGATGCGCCCGCGCTCGTCGAGGTCGCCGGCGGTGCGGGCGTCTGTGTGCCGCGCGGAGACGCGAAGGCGCTGGCGGCGGGGCTGCGGGAGGTGCTGTCGTCGGCCGGGCGGGCGGGCGAACTGATCAAGGCCGGCCTGGCGCGGGCGGCGGAGTTCTCGTGGGAACGCGCCGCTGAGGCCGTTTGGAGTATTCACCAGGGGCCGAGATTGTGAGTTCCTGACCAAACGGACTACGAACGGTCGTACTCTGCACGGGTGGGAAGAGGCGAACCGAGCGTCCTGATCGATGCCACGGCGGTGCCCGCGGATCGTGGCGGGGTTGGTCGCTATGTCGATTCGCTCACGCAGGCGCTGGACGCGGACGGCGCGCTGATCAGCGTGGTGTGCCAGCCGCGGGACGTCGAGCTGTTCGCCCGGCTCGCCCCCCGGTCACGCATCGTGCCGGCCGGACCGTCCACGGTCACCCGGACGGCGCGCCTGGCGTGGGAGCAGACGACGCTGCCGATGCTCGCGCGGCGGTTGAACGTGCAGGTGGTCCACTCGCCGCACTACACGATGCCGCTCGCCAGCCCGGTCGCGTCGGTGGTCACCTTGCACGACGCGACGTTCTTCACCGACACCGTGCTGCACTCGTCGGTGAAGGCGCGGTTCTTCCGGACCTGGACGGCGACGGCCCTGCGGCGCGCGACGGCGTGTGTGGTGCCGAGTCACGCGACGGCGAATGAGCTGATGCGCGTGACGCATGCCCGGCCGCGGGCGCTGGAGATCATCGAGCACGGTGTCGACGTGGAGCGGTTCCACCCGCCGTCCGCGACGGAGATCAAGGCCGCCCGCGCGGCGATCGGTGTGGAGACGGCGCCGTACATCGCGTTCCTCGGCGCGCTCGAACCGCGGAAGAACGTGCCGGCGCTGATCCGCGGTTTCGCGAAGGCCGTCGAGCGGCGGCCGGACCCGCCCGCGCTGGTGCTGGCCGGACAGCCGGGCTGGGACACGCAGGTGGAGAAGGCACTGGACGCGGCGCCGTTGCGGCTGCGGGTGATCCGGGCCGGGTACCTGCCGTTCGACACGCTGGCGGGTTTCCTAGGTGGGGCGCAACTGGTGGCGTACCCGAGCCTGGGGGAGGGTTTCGGCCTGCCGGTGCTGGAGGCCATGGCG
The DNA here is from genome assembly GCF_021653975.1 of Amycolatopsis sp. GM8. Taxonomy (GTDB): domain Bacteria; phylum Actinomycetota; class Actinomycetes; order Mycobacteriales; family Pseudonocardiaceae; genus Amycolatopsis_E. The sequence continues at coordinate 100,951 of NZ_JAJKFK010000009.1, forward strand.
TGCGGCGCCTGTGTCCTCACGACGCGGCGGCTGTCACTCCCCGAAGTCGGCGGCGATGCGGTGGCCTACTGCGGTGTCGGCGCCGGGGACGTCGCGGTCGCGCTGTCGGAGCTGCTCGACGCCCCGGCACGCCGCGCGTCCCTCGCGGAAGCGGCTTTGCTGCGCGCGAAAGAATTCTCCTGGGCGACAAGCGCGGAGCGGCACCGCGAGGTGTACGGAAAGGCCTGGCTCTCACACCGGCGAGGGTGATACTCTTCGTCTTGCGAGGCCCCCTTAGGGCCGAGAAGTGAGCCCGTGGTGCGTCCGGACGGTCGTGTCGCGGGCTTTGCGCTTTCTAGATCTCGATGACTTTGGAGACAACCGGCATGATCCGGCGTCGCCAGTCGCCACCGGCGCCGTAACACCAGGCCACGGCGTCCGGAATCCAGAGCAGCGGCACGGACGCTGAATTCAGGTGTTCGTGCGTCAGGTCGGAATTCTTACGCCCCAACGTCTGATAGATCGTCGCCCTGTCATGCCGATCCTGTTCCTCGCGGCTGTCCAGCACCACTCGATGAGCCTGCACCTCGACGAGGTCGCAGATGGCCTGCTCCAGGCACCGTTGACGGCTCTGTTCCTCGGTTTTCGGCATGCATGCGGCTTCGTAGATGTTCGCGTTGACCGGCAGTTCGGCGATCCGGTCGGCGAGAAGGCGGCGTCGTGGCGGTTTCTCGGTCTTGAAATGCAGTTCACGTTGACCGGGGAGCAGCAATGCCGACAGCCGTTTGCGTGTGGGCGCCAGATCGGCCGGATCGATGACCGCGACACAAATGAAGTAGCGGTGGCCGCGTCCGGACTCGTCGATGAAGGCGTGCACTGGCATTCGCACATCGTGGCGGAAGGGTATGACAACTTTGCACAGGATCGCGGAGTAGCGCGGAGTGAGGCCAATCCCCCGCAACCCGCGCAGGGTCGCACCTGCGGGACGTAGTGAAGCGCGTCCCCCCCGCGATGTGGCACACCCCCGAACACTGCACAACTCCAACCCCGGCAGAATGAGCCGGGTGACCGAGCCGAAACGTTATGGCGACGGCGTGGCCGTGGTGGTGGTGACCTACTTCCCCGGTGACGACCTCGACCGGTTCCTCGACACGCTCGAGAAGGCGACCGCCCGCGACGTCCGGGTGGTGCTCGCCGACAACGACTCCACCGACGACGCGCTCGACCGGGCCGCGGAGCGCGAGTACGTCCACCTCCTGCGCATCGGCGAGAACCTCGGCTACGGCGGCGGCGCGAACCGGGGGGTGGCCGAGCTCGACGACACCTACGGCTGGGTTGTCATCTCGAACCCCGACCTCGAGTGGGAACCCGGCTCGCTCGACATACTCCTCGACGCCACGAAACGCTGGCCCCGCGGCGGCGCGTTCGGCCCGCTCATCCAGGAGCCCGACGGCACCGTCTATCCCTCGGCCCGGCTGCTGCCGTCCCTCGGTCGCGGGATCGGGCACGCCGTTTTCGCCAAGATCTGGCCGGCCAACCCGTGGACCCGCGCCTACCGCCAGGAACGCGCCCCCGTCGAACGCACCTCCGGCTGGCTCTCCGGCTCCTGCCAGCTGCTGCGCCGCGAGGCCTTCGACTCGGTGCAGGGCTTCGACTCGCGCTACTTCATGTACTTCGAGGACGTCGACCTCGGCGACCGCATCGGCCGCGCCGGTTGGCGGAACGTGTACGTGCCCTCCGCCGCGGTAACGCATATCGGTGGTACCGCGACTTCCCGGGCACCCAAGAAGATGCTGGCCGCACACCACGAAAGCGCGTACCGCTACCTCGCCGACCGCCACCGCGGCCCGGCCTGGAAACCGGTACTCGCCGCGATCAAGCTCGGGCTCGCGTTACGGCTGAAGCTCGAGACCCGCGGCCAGTAGCTCAGAAACCTTCGAGACGGCGGGAAAGGTCGGAGCGGCCGATGACCTGTGTGGTGGTGGGAATGAGGCCTTCGACCTCTTCCTCTTCCGGCTCGCGCGCGACCGGGCGCATGAACTGGGTGCCCGGCTTCGCGTCCAGGCTGCCCTGCACCGACTCGATCACCGACGACGGCACGACCGCGGTGACATCCGGATCACCCTCGTGGTCGATCTTGTCGACCACCGATCGGGGGATTTGCTGTGTGTTCGACGCGTCCATCGGCGAGACTGCGTCCTCGGGCGTCACCACGAACGCGCCACGCGCCCGTGCCCGGGCCAGCAACGCATCCGCTCGCTCTCGGGGGTCCATCCCCTCGGCCTCCCGACTCGACCTGAGGCCCTGTCCGACCAGAGCCGCCCGTGTGCTGTCTAGGGTAGGCCCTCCAGGGCGTCGCCGTCAGCAAATCGCACGGCTTGTCGCCCGGCCGGTGCTCGATAACGGGAGGAAACTGTGACGCCCACGCGAGATGTCGATGCCGTGGTGCTGGTAGGTGGCAAGGGAACCCGCCTGCGACCACTCACCTTGTCCGCTCCCAAGCCGATGCTGCCGACCGCGGGTGTGCCCTTCTTGACACATTTGCTTTCCCGGATCAGGTCCGCGGGCATCAACCATGTCGTGCTCGGCACGTCCTACCGCGCGGAGGTCTTCGAAGAGTTCTTCGGCGACGGCACCTCGCTCGGGCTGGAGCTCGAGTACGTCGTGGAGGATGAGCCACTCGACACCGGCGGCGCGATCCGCAACGTCTACGACCGGCTCCGCGCCGAGCACGCGGTGATCTTCAACGGGGACATCCTCTCGGGCGCCGATCTCGGCGCACTCGTGCAGGCGCACTGCAAGACCGGCGCCGACGTCACGCTCCATCTGCAGCGCGTCGACGACCCGAGCCGCTTCGGTTCGGTGCCGACGGACGAGAGCGGCCGGGTCACCGCGTTTCTCGAGAAGACGCCGAACCCCCCGACGGACCAGATCAACGCCGGCTGCTATGTCTTCCGCCGGTCAGTGGTCGAGTCCATTCCCGCGGGGCGCCGGGTGTCCGTCGAGCGCGAGACTTTTCCCGGCCTGCTCAAGGACGGCGCCCATGTCCACGGGTTCGTGGACGCCTCTTACTGGCTGGATGTCGGCACGCCCGAGGCGTTCGTGCGCGGTTCGGCGGACCTCGTCCGTGGCCTGGCACCGACGTCGGCGCTGCCGGGACCGGTGGGCGAGTCGCTCGTGCTCGGCGGCGCGAAGATCGCCGACGGGGCGGCCGTGTCCGGTGGTTCGACCATTGGCCCCGGTTCCGCGGTCGCCGCGGGCGCGCAGGTGACGGGGTCGGTGGTGTTCGACGGGGTCACGGTCGCCGAGGACGCGATCGTCGAGGATTCGGTGCTGGGTAAGGGTGCGACGGTCGGCAAGGGCGCTGTGCTGCGTGGTGTCGTGCTCGGCGACGGCGCGACCGTCGGCGCCGGCTGCGAGCTGGTTCGCGGTGCGCGGGTGTGGCCCGACATGACTTTGCCCGACTCGTCGATCCGGTTTTCGAGCGACTGCTAGTGCGCTATCGGCCACCGTTCACTGTGGACCTCGGCGCGGTGCTCGCACCGTTGCGCCGTGGCACGGGTGATCCGTGCTTCCGGGCCGAGGCGTCCGGGGTCACGTGGCTGACCGGCAACACGGCGGACGGGCCGGGCACGCTCGCGTTGCGGCGGTTCGCCGACGGGGAGATCGAGGCGCAGGCGTGGGGCGCGGGTGCGGACCGGTTGCTCGACGGGGTGCCCGCGCTGCTCGGCGCGGACGATGACGACAGCGGGTTCGTCGCACACCACCAGCCCGTGGCGGACGCGAGAAAGCGCTTACCCGGGTTGCGGCTCGGTTCGACCGGGCGGGTGTTCGACGTGCTGATTCCGGCGGTGCTGGAGCAGAAGGTCACCGGCCACGAGGCGCGGCGGTCGTGGCGTGAGCTGTGCCGGTGGTACGGCGAGCCGGCGCCGGGCCCGGCGCCCGAGCGGATGCGGGTGCCACCGACGCCGCGCGCGATCATGTCCATTGTGGACTGGAAGTGGCATCGGGCCGGGGTCGATCTCACCAGGCGCCGCGCGCTGATCTTCGCGGCGCAGGTCGCGCACCGGCTGGAGGGGGCGGCCGAACTGCGTGGCGAGGAGGGCCGGGCGCTGCTGCGGAAGGTGCCGGGCATCGGCGTCTGGACCGCGGCGGAAGTCGCCCAGCGCGCCTGGGGCGACGCGGATGCGGTCAGTTTCGGGGATTTCCACATCCCGGCGATCGTCGGCTATGCCCTGTTCGGTGAGCCACTCGACGACGAGGGCTTGGCGGAAGTGCTCGCGCCGTATGCCCCGCAGCGGCAACGGGCGGTGCGGTACTTGGAAGCGGCGGGGCACACTCGGCCGCGGTTTGGGCCGCGTATGGCCGTCCGGGATTACCGGGCTATGTGACGTCGAGCGCGGCTTTGGCGATGGCGAGGGCTTCAGACGACGAGATCCCCAGCGCGCGACACGTCGCGGCGTACGTCGAAGCCGCATCGCGAGCCAGCCGCCGGGACTCGTCGCCGGACGACGACACGAAACTGCCCGCCCGGCCACGGGTCTCGATCAGCCCGGCTTCTTCCAGTTCGCGGTAGGCGCGGGCGATGGTGTTCGGCGCGATGCCGACGTCGGCCGCGAGTTGGCGCACCGTCGGCAACTTCGTCCCGACCGCGAGCCGCCCGTCGTTGATCTGGTCCGCCAGCGACGACCGCACCTGCTCGTACGGCGGCACGGACGACCGGGCGTCGACGGAGACGATCATCGTGCGGCCGCCAGCAGTTCCGCCAGATCCTCCGAACCCGCGGGCAACGCGTCGACGGGCCACCACCGCAGGTCATCGGACTCGTCGCTGCGCACCGGCTCGGCACCGCGTGGCGCCCGCACCACGAACCGGACGTCGAAATGCCGCGTGGGCAAACCGAGCGAGCAAGTGATCGGATGCACGTCGAGGTGCACCGGCTCGGGCTCCAGGTGCAGCTCCGCGATCCCCGACTCCTCCCGCGCCTCGCGGAGCGCCGCCCCGGCGAGGGTGGTGTCCGTGGGCTCGCAATGCCCGCCCAGTTGCAGCCACCGGCCCACCCGCGGATGCAGCGTCAGCAACACCCGCGAGCGATCGGCGTCGAGCAGCACGGCGGAGGCGGTGAGATGCCCAGCCTCGCACGAGCGCAGGCACGAATCCTCCCGTGCGGCAAGGAATCCGAGGAACGCCTGCCGCAACGACTCCTGCGCGGCCGAACCCGGTCGCCACTTGTCCAAAGTGGACATGGCGTCGAGCCTCACAGCTCCACCAGTCCCTCTGTGCCGGCAGGAGGACGCGCCCCGGCCGGAGCCACCGGATGACCGATCGCCACCGCACCCAGCGGCTGCCAGTTCGCGTCGAGCCCGAGCACCTCACGGACGACGTCGGCCGCGAAGATCGTCGAGCCGATCCAGCACGAACCCAAATCCTCGGCGGCCAGCGCGACCAGCAAGCCCTGCACCGCCGCACCACCGGCGACCGCGAACATCGTGCGCTCGCAGTCGTTCCGGCGCGCGTCGGAATACGTGTGCGCGCCGTCGGGAATGAGGAACGGCAACACGACCTCGGGCGCGTTGAACAGGATGTCCCCGCGGCCCAGCCGTTTCGCCACCTGCTCGTCGGTGAACCCGTCCCCGTGCAGGTCCGCCCGCCACGACTCCCGCATCGCCTCGAGCAGCTTCGTGCGCAGCCCCTGGTCGCGCAACCACACGAACCGCACCGGCTTCGTGTGGTGCGGCGCCGGGGCCGTCAGTGCGGCGGCGACCGACCGTCGCATCGCCTCGGGATCCACGGGTTCGTCGCTGAACTCGCGCACCGACCGGCGCGCGAGCACGGCTTCACGCCGCCCCTGGGCGATCGCCTCGGCGACACCGAGCCGGAACATGTCCTCGTCGAGCGGTCGTACCAGTTTGCGTGCTGTCGACTTGTCGTCTACAAGGGACAGTCCACGAACGACGGCCACGGGGGTCGCCTTCAGCTTGCCCTTGACGAGATCCGCGGCCGCGGCCACCTCGTCGGCGACGGCGATCTCGGTGACCTGCAGCTCGTTGCCCTGCGCGTCGATCTCGCCTTCGTACGAATGCAGCACTTCGAGACCGGACGAGCCGATCGCGGCGTCGGTCTGGCCGACACGCCAGGCGCGGCCCATGGTGTCCGTGACGACGACGGCGACCTCGACACCCAGCCGTTCCCGCAGGCCGTTGCGCAGCGCGAGTGCCGACGCGTCCGGATCCGCCGGCAGCAGGGCGATCTCACCCTGGTCCACATTGGACGCGTCGACCCCGGAGGCGGCCTGCACGACCCCGATCCCGTTCTGCGTGATCATCGTGCGGCCGAAGCGGGCGACCACCCGCACCGCTTCCTGTTCGACGAGCTTCCGCCGCTCCTCGTCGCGTACTTCCGGATCCGACGGCACGCGCACCAGCCGGCCCTCGATCTTCGACACGACCTTGCTGGTCACCACGACGACGTCGCCGGAACGCAGCCACCGGGCCGCGGCCACGATCGCGCCGGTCAGGTCGTCGCCCGGCCGGAACTCCGGCAGCCCCTCGACCGGCAGGATCTCCAGCCGTGCGGCGGAATGCTCAGTCAACGTCCACTCCGGACAGTTCGAGTGCCGCGCGGGCCATCGCCGCCGTCGCGGCCACGTCGGTCATCAGCAGCGGCACGGCCCGCACCGCGACGCCGGGCACGTGCACGCTCTCCCCGGACGCCACGAGCCACCCGTCGAGCAGCCCGTCCTCCGAGGTGTGGCGTGACCCGAAGTGACGCCCGACGGCCTCCGCCGACGTCTCCACCCCGATCGCCGTCAGGCACGCGTCCGCCATGCCCCGCACGGCTTTCCCGCCGATGATGGGGGACACCCCGACCACCCCCGCCTCGGTCTTGCGCAGCGCCTGCCGCACGCCGGGCACGGCCAGCACCGTCCCGACCGACACCACCGGGTTCGACGGCGCGAACAACACGGCGTCCGCCTCGGCGATCGCCTCCAGCACACCCGGCCCCGGTTTCGCCTCGTCCGCGCCCACCGGCACGATCGAATGCGCGGGCATCTCGGCGCGGTAGCGCACCCACCATTCCTGGAAGTGGATGGCCTTGCGCTGCTCGGGCTGCTCCGGATCGTCGATCACGACATGCGTCTCGACCCGGTCGTCGCTCATCGGCAGCAGCCGCACGCCGGGCTGCCACCGGTCGCACAACGCCTCGGTGACCGCGGACAGCGGGTAGTCGGCGCGCAGCATCTGACTGCGGATCAGGTGCGTCGCCACATCCTTGTCACCGAGCCCGAACCAGCTCGGCTCGGCGCCGTACGCGGCCAGCTCGTCCTTGACCACCCAGGTTTCGCCCTGGTGGCCCCAGCCTCTCTCGGTGTCGATCCCGCCGCCCAGGGTGTACATGCACGTGTCGAGATCCGGGCAGATCCGCAGGCCGTGCATCCACACGTCGTCGCCGGTGTTCACCAGCGCGGTGATCTCGTGCGCCGAGTCACCCGGACCGATGGCGGGCAGGCCGAGCGCGGCCTTCACGCCGAGCAGGAACCGGGCACCGCCGACCCCGCCGACTACTACGACAACCTTCACAGCGAGCGATCCTTCCACGCCGGAACCCAGTAGCGGTACCGATGGTGCTCGCGGAACCCGAGCGTCTCGTACAGGGCCAGCGCCGGGGAGTTGCCGACGGCGACCTGGAGCACACACTCGGTCGCGCCGCGCCCGGCCGCCCAGGAGCCGGCACCGGCCATCAGCGCCCGGGCGAGCCCGCGCCGCCGGTGTTCCGGCCGGACGGCCAGGCGCGAGATGTGCAGCAACTCGCCGACGACCGCGGTCCGCACCGCACCCGCCGTGATCTCCGCCACGCCGTGGCCGATCTCGCCGGTCGTCAGCACGTGCCGCTGTGCCGGCGTCGGCTCGGCGGTTCCGGCCACCAGTTCCCACCAGCCGGCCGACGGCTCGGGCAGGAACGAGACCCCGTCACCACCGCGGCCCAGCGGCCCGACGAGCACCGCGACCAGGTGTCCGGCGGCGTGTCCGGTGTCGGGCAGCCAGCCCGCGGCTTCGATGGCGCGTTCGGTCTCGGAGCCGGAGATTGCCTGCACGACCGGCGGAATGCCGTGGGCGTGGGAGAAGTCACAGACCCGGTCGATGGCCTCGGGCAGCGGCACCCCGGGGTCGCCGATCGCCAGCGCACTGTTCGCGCGCCCGGTGAAACCCGAAGCCGCACGTAGCCGCCAGTCACCCAGCGGTTCTTCGGTCACGGGACGCCAGGCTTCGGCGCACAACAGCTCGATAGTCTCCGCGCGATCCATGATGACAAGTGTGCATGGATAAGGGTGGCCTTACCTGGGAATGGCAGTCTGTGGCCGCGTAATGTCCGAGGTCGTAGCTGGATCTCATTCACACAGCAGGAGTGCGCAGTGACCTACGTGATCGCCGAGCCCTGCGTCGACGTGCTCGACAAGGCGTGCATCGACGAGTGCCCAGTCGACTGCATCTACGAGGGCGACCGGATGTTGTACATCCACCCCGACGAGTGCGTGGACTGTGGCGCATGTGAGCCGGTCTGCCCGGTGGAAGCCATCTACTACGAGGACGACGTCCCCGACGAGTGGGCTGCCTACACCAAGGCCAACGTGGACTTCTTCGACAAGCTCGGGTCACCCGGCGGGGCGTCGAAGGTCGGCAAGACCGGTGACGACCCGCAGTGGATCAAGGACCTGCCCCCGCAGGGCGAATGACCGCACTGCCCGACTTTCCCTGGGACTCCCTCGCCGCGGCCAAGGCGACCGCGAACGCCCACCCGGGCGGCGCGGTCGACCTGTCCGTCGGGACGCCGGTCGACCCGGTCGCGCCCGCGATCCGGGACGCGCTGGCGTCGGTGTCGGAGATCCCCGGCTATCCCCAGACACACGGCACGCCCGCGTTGCGGGCCGCCGCGGTCGAGTCGTTGCGCCGCCGGCACGGGGTGACCGGGCTCGAGCCGGACGCCGTGCTGCCGACCATCGGCTCCAAGGAGATGGTGGCCTGGCTGCCGAAGCTGCTCGGTCTCGGACCGGGTGACACGGTGGTCATCCCGGAGCTGGCGTACCCGACGTACGAGGTCGGCGCGCTGCTCGCCGGGACGTCCGTGCTGCGCGCGGACAGTCTCGTCGCGCTCGGGCCGCAGCGCCCGGCGATGATCTGGCTCAACTCGCCGTCCAACCCGACCGGCCGCGTGCTCGGCGCCGACCATCTGCGCAAGGTCGTCGACTGGGCGCGCGAGCGGGATGTGCTCGTGGTCTCCGACGAGTGCTATCTCGCGCTGGGCTGGGAGGGTGAGCCGGTCTCGGTGCTGCACTCGTCGGTCAACGGCGGCAGCACGGCGGGACTGCTCGCCGTGCATTCGCTGTCCAAGACGGCCAGCCTCGCCAGCTACCGCGCCGGGTTCGTCACCGGTGACCCGGCGGTCGTGGCGCGACTGCTGGAAGTCCGCAAGCACGCCGGCATGATCGTGCCGCGGCCCGTCCAGGAGGCGATGACGGTCGCGCTCGCCGACGACGATGTGCTGGCCACCCAGCGGGAGCGCTACGCGCGGCGCCGGACGGTGCTGCAGAAGGCGTTGCTGGCCAACGATTTCCAGATCGACTATTCCGAAGCCGGGCTGTACCTGTGGGCCACCCGCGGTGAGGACTCCTGGCAGACCGTGGACTGGCTGGCCGAACGCGGCATCCTGGTCGCCCCCGGCACCTTCTACGGTCCGACCGGCGGCAAGCACGTGCGCGTCGCGCTGACCGCGACCGACGAACGGGTCGAGGCCGCCGCCGAGAGGCTCCAGCAGCCTCAGTAGTCCTTGCCCGTGAAACCCCGGTAGAGGAAGCGAGTAAGCGCTTCCACGACGTCCTCTTCGGACAGTTCGGGTAGGACGGTGCGCCACATCTGGACGAAGTTGTCGACCATCGCGGCCATCATCGTGACACTGACCCGCGGCTCGGCCGGAAGGTCCAGCCCGTCGAGATGGCCGAGCAAGTCCGCCGCCTCGTTCGCGCCGAAGCGGGCGAGGCGTTCGGCGAACGTGGTGCTCACCAGCGCCGCCTGCTGCAGCGCGCGCATGGTCGGGGCGTTCTTCCGGTAGAAGTCCAGGTAGGCCTGGACATGCCAGCGGATCGCGTCCGGATCGGCGAAGTCGCTCTTGTGACCGGCCTGGGTGGCCGCCTCGTCGCTTTCCGCGGACATATCCGTGAGCAGTGCTTCGAGTAGCTCTTCCTTGCCCGCGAAGTGGTTGTAGAAGGAACCGGCCGCGCGTCCCGCTTCCGCGGTGATGTCGGTGATCTTGGTGTTCAGGTAGCCGCGGTCGGCGAACAACCGCTTGGCCGCTTCCTTCAGCGCGGCCTCCGTCTCGGCCGCCTTGTCCTTGCGCTTCACGGCACCTCCTTGACAGGAACGCTAGCAGCGATAACTATGAATCTAAATTCACTGAAAGGAAGTTCAGTTATGCGGGTACTCATCGCCGGAGCCGGACCGACCGGGCTCACGCTGGCCATCGACCTTGCCCGGCGGAACATCGACGTCCGGATTGTTGACAAAGCGACCGAGTTCTTCGCCGGTTCGCGCGGGGACGGGATCCAGCCGCGCACCCTGGAGGTGTTCGACGACCTGGGCGTCATCGACGCCGTGCTGGCCGCGGGAATGTCGCCCGCGACCGTCCGGGTGCACCTCGACGGGAAGTTCGCGATGGAACGGCGGATGGCGCCGCGGCGCGAGCCGTTGCCCGATGTGCCGTATCCGAACGCGTGGATGCTGGGTCAGTCGCAGACGGAGGGGATCCTGCGCGACCGGCTCGCCGAATTCGGTGTGCACGTTGAGCTCGGCACCGCGGTCAGCGGGTTCGAGCAGGACGCCGACGGTGTGACCGTGACCTTGTCCACTGGGGAAGTCGTCAGAACGTCCTACCTCGTCGGCGCCGATGGTGGGCGCAGCTTCGTGCGCAAGACGCTCGGGATCCCGTTCGTGGGCACCACGGACGAGTCGATCCGCATGCTGCTCGGTGACGTCGCCGCCGATCTCGACCCGGCCTACGGGTACTGGTTCGCGAAGGAGGCCGACCCGATGACCGGTGTCGTGCTCAGCCCGCTGCCCGGCATCGGGCTGTTCCAGTTCGGCGCACCGCTGACCGAGGACGACGACTCGGACTCGCTGGAGACCTTGCAGGCGAAGCTCGACGACGTCTCGGCCGGCGTCCGGTTGTCGCGGCTGACCTGGTCGACCGTCTGGCGCCCGAACATCCGGCTGGCCGAGCACTTCCGTGCCGGGCGGGTGTTCCTGGCCGGTGACGCCGCGCATGTGCACCCGCCGACGGGCGGCCAGGGTCTCAACACCGGTGTGCAGGACGCCTACAACCTGGGCTGGAAGCTCGCCGACGGCTCGCCCGAGCTGCTCGACAGCTACGAAACCGAGCGCCGCGCGGTCGCCGCGCACGTGCTCGGGGTCAGCACCGGACTGATGCGGAAATATGCCGAGCGTGACGAGCGCGCGCACGAGCGCGGCGCGGAAACGCAGCAGCTGGATATCAGCTACCGCACCGAATCCGGGAAGCTCGTGGCGGGCGACCGCGCGCCGGACGCCCCGGTCAAAGACGCCGCCGGCAAGGACGTCCGGCTGTTCGACCTGTTCCGTGGGCCGCACGCGACGACGCTCGTCTTCGGTGGCGGCGCTCCGGAGGCGCTGAATACGTACAACGTCCTACGTCCTGGTGAGGACGCTCGGGGTGTGTACGTTGTCGATACCGAGGGACACGCGTTCGCCGCGTATGACGCGTCGGGCGGGGTTACCGTCCATGTGCGGCCGGACGGTTACGTCAGTTCGCGTGTAGTGCGGCGTTGAGTTCGACCGTCGCATCCGGGAAGCCCGTGGCGGGCGACCGCGCGCCCGGCGCCCCGGAGGCGCCGAATACGTACAACGTCCTACGTCCTGGTGAGGACGCTCGGGGTGTGTACGTCGTCGACACCGAGGGGCACGCCTTCGTCGCGTACGACGCTTCGGACGGGGTCACCGTCCACGTGCGGCCGGATGGCTACGTCAGTTCGCGTGCAGTGCGGCGTTGAGCTCGACCGTCGCACCGGCGCGGGGCACGACCTCGACCGCGCCGTTGGCCGAGTTGCGGCGGAACAGCGCGTTGGAAATCCCGGACAGCTCGCGGGCCTTGACCGACCGGCCTTCGAGGACGACCTTCGTGCCCGCCGTGACGTACAGCCCGGCTTCCACCACCGAGTCGTCGCCGAGCGAGATGCCGACGCCGCCGTTGGCGCCGATCAGGCAGCGCTCGCCGAGTGAGACGACTTCCTTGCCGCCGCCGGAAAGCGTGCCCATGATCGACGCGCCGCCGCCGACGTCGGTGCCGTCGCCCACCACGACCCCGGCCGAGATCCGGCCCTCGACCATGGACGCGCCGAGCGTGCCGGCGTTGAAGTTGACGAAGCCCTCGTGCATCACGGTGGTGCCGTTCGCCAGGTGCGCGCCGAGGCGGACGCGGTCGGCGTCGCCGATGCGGACCCCGGCGGGCATGACGTAGTCGACCATCCGCGGGAACTTGTCCACGCTGTACACCGTGACCGCGCCCCGGCCGCGCAGCCGCAGGCGGGTGACCTCGAAGCTCTCGACCGGACACGGCCCGTGATTGGTCCAGACCACGTTGGCCAGCAGGCCGAAGATGCCGTCCAGGTTCTGTCCGTGCGGCCGGACCAGCCGGTGGGACAGCAGGTGCAGGCGCAGGTAGACGTCGTGCGCGTCGGCGGGCGCGTCGGCGAGGCGGGCGAAGCCCGTACGGACGGCGATCACCTCGACACCGCGGTCGTCGTCCGGGCCGAGCAGCGCGGCGGCGGCCTCACCGAGGGCGTCGACGGCCTGGTCGTGGGAGAGCCGCTCCGTCCCGGTGGTGCCCGGCTCGCCCAGCTTGGGGTGCGGGAACCAGGTGTCCAGCACCGTGCCGTCGCCTGCGACGGTCGCCAGCCCGACGCCGTGCGCGCCGGTGGTCTCGGGGTTCGGGGTCTCTTCGCTCACGGCCCCACGGTAACCGACCGAGAGTCAGCTGGTCGCGACCTGGGTGTCGATGACCTGCTTGATGTCGCGGAGGCTGGTCGCGATCTCGCGCAATGCGGGTGAGCAGGGGTTTCCCGGGGTCGCGACCGTGTCGCAGTGCGGGCCGCGGTAGGCGGCGATCGCCTTGTCGAGCGAGTCGGCGAGGGTGTTCAGGTTCGGGTGCTTGGCGCCCGCCTGCTCGCGGATCATGCCGATGCTGCCGCCCAGCTCCGTCACATACTTCTGGCAGCCCCTCGGCGTCTGCTGTTCCGGAGCGGTGAAGCAGGTGTCGGCCGTGTACACACGCAGCTTTGTCGCGAGGGCCGCCGGGTCGGTCGCGACTCCGCCGCCTTTCGGCGTCGGCCCGGCTTCGCTGCCGCAGCCGGCCAGCATGAGTGCGAGAGCGAGGACGGTCATGGTCTTTCGCGTGCGCACGCTGACACCGTACGCGCACCGTCTAATGTCGGCGTATGGCCCTCGACCTGCACGCCGACCCCGTCGATATCACCGCCGAACTCGTGGACATCCAGAGTGTCTCGGGCGAGGAGGCAGTGATCGCCGACGCCGTGGCGGCGGCGCTCACCGGGCAGGCCGGGCATCTGGAGGTCGTCCGCAACGGCGACACGGTGCTCGCCCGGACGAACCTCGGGCGCCCGTCTCGGGTGATCTTCGCGGGGCATCTGGACACCGTGCCGGTCAACGAGAACCTGCCGCTGCGCCGCGACGGCGACATTCTGCACGGGCTCGGCACGGTCGACATGAAGGGCGGCGACGCCGTTTTCCTCAGTCTCGCCGCGACGGTGCCGGAGCCGCGGCACGACGTGACTTTCGTCTTCTACGACTGCGAAGAGGTCGACGCGGCCCGGAACGGGCTGGGCCGGATCGAGCGTGAGCTGCCGGACTGGCTCCAAGCCGATCTCGCCGTCGTCGGCGAACCGTCCAATGCGGTCATCGAGGCCGGTTGCCAGGGCACCATGCGCGTCGAGCTGCGCACCGCGGGCCGGCGTGCCCACACGGCGCGGGCGTGGATGGGGGAGAACGCGATCCACGCGCTCGGGGAACCGATGCGGCGGCTGACCGCGTATGCCGCGCGTGAGGTCGAGATCGATGGGCTGCGCTATCGCGAGGGTTTGCAGGCCGTGCGGGTTTCGGGCGGGGTCGCGGGCAACGTGGTGCCGGACGAGGCGGTGCTCACGATCAACTTCCGGTTCGCGCCGGATCGCTCCGGGGAGCAGGCGGAGAAGCATCTGCGCGAGGTGTTCGACGGGTTCGAACTGTCTGTTGTGGACCTTTCGCCGGGAGCTCTGCCCGGCTTGTCCGCCCCCGCCGCGGCGGAACTCGTCCAGGCCGCCGGGGGCCAGGCGGCGGCGAAGCTGGGGTGGACGGACGTGGCCCGGTTCGCGGCGCTGGGCATGCCGGCGGTGAACTTCGGCCCCGGCGATCCGACCCTCGCGCACACCCGGGAGGAATTCGTTCACGCGGCGGAAATCAGGCGGGTGGCCGGTGTGCTGCGAGAGTTTCTGACGGGCCGCTAATCTGGCGGAGATGATGGAAGAAACGGACGAGTACCCCGAACACCCGCGGGAGAAGCATCGCGGCCCGGTGGTGCTGCGCCGCGGCCGGCGGGAAGAAAGCAGTACCACCGACCAGCGGCTGCTCGACGCGCGTGGCCCGAGCGACTGGGTGCACACCGATCCGTGGCGGGTGCTGCGGATCCAGGCCGAATTCGTGGAGGGCTTCGGCGCGCTGGCCGAGGTCCCGCGTGCCGTGACCGTGTTCGGCTCGGCCCGGACCCCGCGTGAGCACCCCGACTACGAGCTGGGCCGCAAGATCGGCACCGCGCTCGCCCACGCCGGGTTCGCGTGCATCACGGGTGGTGGGCCGGGTTCGATGGAGGCGGTCAACCGCGGTGCGTCGGAGGCGGGCGGGCTGTCGATCGGGCTCGGCATCGAGCTGCCGTTCGAGCAGGGCCTGAACCCGTGGGTCGATCTCGGCGTGAACTTTCGCTATTTCTTCACCCGCAAAACGATGTTCATCAAATACGCGCAGGCGTTCATCTGCCTGCCCGGTGGTTTCGGCACCCTCGACGAACTGTTCGAGGCGCTCACGCTGGTCCAGACCAAAAAGGTGACCAAGTTCCCGGTCGTCCTGTTTGGACAGGATTATTGGGGCGGGCTGTACGACTGGGTGAAGAACACCGTCTGCGGTGAGGGCAAAATCGGCGAGAAGGACCTGGCCCTGCTGCACGTCACCGATGACATCGACGATGCGGTGCGGGTGGTGCAGGAATCGTACAAAGCTTGGGAGGACACTCACTAGTGCGCCGGATCTGCGTGTTCTGTGGTTCGTCGACGGGCAACGATCCGGTTTACGCCGAGCAGGCCGCGGTGCTCGGAAAACTGCTCGCCGAGCGGGGCATCGGGCTCGTCTACGGTGGGGCGAGCGTCGGCATCATGGGTGTGGTCGCCGACGCGGTCCTCGCGGCGGGCGGCGAGGCGATCGGCGTGATCCCGGAGCATCTGGTGCGCGCCGAGGTCGCGCACCAGGGCCTGACGGAGTTGCACGTCACCGCGGACATGCACGAGCGAAAGGCCAAGATGGCCGAGCTCGCCGACGGTTTCCTCGCACTGCCGGGCGGCGCGGGCACGCTGGAGGAGCTGGCCGAAGTGTGGACCTGGGCCCAGCTCGGCCTGCACTCGAAGCCGCTCGGCCTGGTCGATGTCGCGGGCTACTACCAGCCGCTGCGGGAGTTCTTCGACCACATGGTGACCGAGGGCTTCCTGCGGCAGGAGTTCCGGGACCTGGTGTTCGTGGACTCGGATCCGGTGGCACTGCTCGACGCCTTCGCGACGTACCAAGCGCCGAACATCGCGAAGTGGATCAAGTAGCGGCGCGAGCGCCGCTAAAGGGAAAGATCGCAAGATGTCCTCGCCGGACGGGCAGGCTCCGAGATGGCCGGGCCCAAAGGGATCTCACCTTTTCAATGTGGTCGAGCTGGGTGGTCATCCCGTCGCCTGCGGTTTTGAATATCACTTTGAGGACCAGCCGCAAGTTTTGGTCGTTCGGCCGCACGGTCCGGCGCAGGTTGCGGCTGCTCCTCAAAGTGATCGTGCCGGTGTCAGGCGACGGGATGACCACCCAGCTCTTTGGCGGCTTTGCCGCCCGCCCGCGCGAGTCCCCGGTTCCGTGTCCGCGAGTCCTGCCTTCCACGTGTGCGAGTTCCGCGTTCGGTGCGCATGAGTTCTGCGTTCCCGGAGGCGAGCGTCGCGAGGAACGCGCAGCTGAGAACCGGGGCCCCGGCACTCAAGCGGCTTCGCCGGGGCGTTTGTGGTACTTGTCCACGTACTCCAGCTCCGAAAGTTCCAGGATCTTGTACATGATCTCGTCGGTGATGGCGCGGCGGATGGCTGGCGAGTTCTCCATCCCCTCGTACCGCGAGAAGTCCAGCGGCTCGCCGAACCGGACGCACACGTGGGCCGGGCGCGGGATGGTCTTCCCGATCGGCAGCATCTTCTCCGTCCCCGTCAACGCGACCGGCACCACCTTCGCGCCGGTCGCCAGGGCCAGTGCGCCGACACCGGTGTGCCCGCGGTGCACCCGGCCGTCGAGCGACCTGGTGCCCTCCGGGTAGATCCCGAACGCGTCACCGGCGTCGAGGACCTTGCGTGCCGCCTCCAGCGCCGCCAGGCCGGCAGCCGCGTTACCGCGTTCGACGGGGACGTAGTTCAGCGCCCGCAGGAACGCGGCGAACAGCCGGGCCCGCAGACCTCTGCCGGTGAAATACTCGGCCTTCCCCAGGAACGAAACGGGACGCGGCGCGACGATCGGGATCAGGAACGTGTCCACCGCCGCTCGGTGGTTCGCCGCGAAGATGACGGGACCGGTCAGCGGCACCTTGCCGGCGCCGTGCACCTCCGGACGGTAGATCAGGCGTGCGAGCGGCGCCAGCACTCGCCGGATCAACAGCTGTAGCAAAGCTCCTCCAACTCTCTCCTCCCAGCATGACACCCCGGCCCCAGCCGTTCCAGGTGCGTATCCGCCGTCCGGCCGAGCGCTGGTGTCACAATCGTGGCGTGACGACCGCGCTGATCTACCTCGTAGTCATGGTGCTCGTGGCGGCGGTGGTGTTCCTGCTGGCCGCCGTCGTGTTCGGGCGCGGTGAAGAACTCGCACCCCTGCCGCCGGGCAGCTCGCCGACCCGGCTGCCGGTTCGCGACATCACGGGCGAGGACGTGCAGGGCGTGAAGTTCCAGCTCGTCCTCCGCGGCTACAAGATGTCCGAAGTGGACTGGGTGGTGCGCAGGCTCGGCACCGAGATCGACTCACTGCGGGCCCGGGTCGCGGAGCTGGAAAAAGAGTCTTCCAGATGACGGACCTCGTCTTCTCCGTCGACATCGAGGCGCCCGCGGGCACGACCTGGCTGGCGCTCACCGACTGGGCCCGGGCGAACGAGTGGATCCTCGCCACCGACGTGCAGGTCATCGAGGGGGACGGGCGCAGCGTCGGCACCCGGTTGTCGGCGTTCACCGGGCTGCGCGGCCTCGGTTTCACGGACACCATGGAGATCACCGCCTGGGAGCCACCGGTCCGCTGCACGGTCCGGCACCTCGGCTCGTTCGTCCGCGGCAACGGTGCCTTCCACGTGCACGCGAAGGGCCCGCAGGCCTCGACGTTCGTCTGGTCGGAGAGCCTGGAGCTGCCGTTCGGCCCGTTCGGCCGGCTGAGCTGGCCGGTCACCCGGCCGATGCTCGCGCTCGGGTTCCGGCAGTCGCTGAAGAAGTTCGCGCAGTTCGCGGAGAACTACACGATCGGCGCGGTGTGACCGCCGAGCGCGGCGAGGACGGCGTGGCCCGCTGCCCGTGGGGCAACACCGCGCCGGACTACACCGTCTACCACGACACGGAGTGGGGCGTGCGGCTCCACGGCCGGGACGCGCTGTACGAGCGGTTGTGCCTGGAAGCGTTCCAATCCGGCCTGTCGTGGATCACGATCCTGCGCAAGCGCGAGGGATTCCGCCGCGCGTTCGCGGGGTTCGTGCCCGAGAAGGTCGCGAACTTCGGCGACGACGACATCGCGCGGCTGCTCGCCGACACCGCGATCATCCGCAACCGCGCGAAGATCCGGGCCGCGATCACCAACGCCCGCGCGGTCGCCGAACTCGACCGGCCACTCGACGAGCTGCTGTGGTCCTTCGCCCCCACGGACCCGCGGCCCCGCCCGCGAACCATGGCCGACGTCCCGGCGATCACCCCGGAATCGACGGCCATGGCCCGCGACCTGAAGAAACGCGGCTTCGCGTTCGTCGGCCCCACCACCTGCTACGCGCTGATGCAGGCCACCGGCATGGTCGACGATCACCTCCAAGGCTGCTTCCGCGCGGCCTAGTTGTCGGTTCCAGACGGGCTTGCGTGGCGGTGCGAGTGGCGGAACCTGAGGCGGCCCCTGGCTCCGGGATCTCCTCCTCATGACTGCCAAGTCACCACGTCGGAGCTGTCCTCGCCAGGAACCACCTCAGAACCCGCAGCGGCGCCAGCGGACGGCCCACAGCAAGCGGCTCCGCCGCTTCGAAAAGCGCGGCGGCGGCTACTTGCCCTGGAACACCGGCTTGCGCTTGGCGACGAAGGCTTCGACCGCCTCGCGGTGGTCCGCCGTCGCGCCGAGCACCGTCTGGGCGGCGTCCTCGACCAGCAGGGCGTCCTCGAGGCTGGAGTCCGCGGCCGCGTTCAGCACCTCCTTGATCTTCGCGTAGGTGACCGTCGGGCCGGCGGCGAGTTTCGCCGCGACCGTGTGCGCACGCTCCGCCAACTCCTCGTTCGGCACGACCTCGCCGACCAGGCCGAGCTGCTTGGCCTCGTCCGCTTTGACGGTGCGTGCCAGCAGCATCAGCTCGGCGGCGCGGCCGTAGCCGACCAGCCGCTGCAGCGTCCACGACGCACCCGAGTCCGGCCCGAGCCCGACGTTGGCGAACGCCATCAGGAAGTTCGCCGACTCGGCGGCGATCCGCAGGTCCGCGGCGTAGGCGAAGGCCGCGCCGGCACCCGCGGCCGGGCCGTTGACGGCGGCGATCACCGGCTTCGGCGTGCTGACGATGGCCCGGACGATCGGGTTGTAGTGGTCCTGCACGGTCTGCAGCGGCGTCGGGTCACCGGACTGCAGCAACCCGACGTGCTCCTTCAGGTCCTGGCCCGCGCAGAACGCCTTGCCCGCGCCGGTCAGTACGATCGCCCGTACCTCGGGCGCTTCCGCGGCCTCCCGCAGTGCCGCGAGCAGACGCTCTTTCAGCTCCACGGTGAGCGAGTTGTAGGCGTTCGGCCGGTGCAGGGCCAGCGTGCGCACGCCGTCCGCGTCGGCGGTCAGCAGCACTTCCTCGGTGGTCACTGGTTTCCTCCTGGTTCCTGGGCGCTCGGCGAGCCGCATACCAGCACCTATGCAAACACGAAAAGATCGGTCCGCGTACGCACGCCCGTGTTGATGAGGGAGAATGGCGTGCGACACCCGGTTGGCTCAGACATGCGCGACCCGGGCGCGCCGGTTGAGACGGAGGGAGCACGCTATGGCGGCCATGAAGCCCCGGACCGGAGATGGTCCCCTCGAGGTGACTAAGGAGGGGCGGGGCCTCGTGATGCGCGTGCCGCTCGAAGGGGGCGGGCGACTCGTCGTAGAGCTTTCGGCCGAGGAGGCCAAGGACCTGGGCGTCGCCCTGCAGGAGGCGACGAGCTGACCTTGTTCGCTCCCTTCGCCGGCTGACAATCGTCAGCCGGTTTTTCGCCGTCCCGTCCCGGAGGTCTTCCGTTGGCGCGCTTCCCGCTGCCGTCCGTACCGAGCCGCCTGATCGACATCGAGGTCGCCGACTCCCGCCGCCGCGGCGCCCCGTCGGCCACGCTGGTCCCCGGCAAGGCCGGTGAGGTGCGCAATGGCGAAGGCGAGTTCCGCTGGCAGGTCGGCATCGGCGACGGCACCGAGAAGGACTGGCGCGCGGCCGGCGCGGCGCTCGTCCGCGCGGCACAGGACGAGGACGGCAAGCCCGCCAAGGCCGTGCAGGTCGAGCTGACCCCGGAGGCCGACGGCCACACCGTCGCCGGGTTGACGATGGGTGCGCTGCTGGGCGGCTACCAGTTCAAGGTGAGCGCCGAGTCGGCGCCCGCCCTGCAGACGCTCCGGCTGCTGACGCCGTACGAGCGCGCCGTCCCGGCCTACGCGGAGATCATCGACCGGGTGCGCGCGCTGGCCGGCGCGGCGACCCTGGCCCGCGACCTGGCGAACACGCCGTCCAACATCAAGAACCCGCAGTGGCTCGCCGAGACCGCGGAGCGCGTGGTCGAGGACGTGCCCGGGTTGCGCGCGACGATCCACGACGAGGTCTGGCTCGCCGAGCAGCGCTTTGGCGGTGTGCTCGCGGTCGGCGGTGGTTCGGTCAGCCCGCCCCGGCTCATCGAGCTGGCCTACCGCCCGCGCGGTGCTACCCAGCATTTGTTGTTGGTGGGCAAGGGAATCACCTTCGACACCGGTGGTCTGTCCATCAAACCCGCCCAGGGTATGCACCTCATGCGCACCGACATGGCCGGTGGCGCCGCGGTCATCGCCGCGACCCGCGCGATCGCCGCGCTCGGGCTGGGCATCCGGGTGACGGCGCTGGTGCCCGCGGCGGAGAACCACGTGTCCGGCGGCTCGTACCGGCCCGGCGATGTCGTGCGGCACTACGGCGGGATCACCACCGAGGTGAGCAACACCGACGCCGAGGGCCGGATGGTCCTGGCCGACGCGCTCGTCTACGGCATCCGCCGGTTCCGGCCGGACGCGGTCGTCGACGTCGCGACGCTCACCGGCGCCATGAAGGTCGCGCTCGGCCTGCGCACCGGTGGGCTGTTCGCGACCGACGACGAGCTGGCCGGCCGCCTGCTCGCGGCGGGGGAGCAGGCGGGCGAGGCGTGGTGGCGGATGCCGCTGCTCGAAGAGCACGCCGACGCGGTGCGCGGCGAGCTGGCCGACGTGCGGCAGGCGCCGGGCGGTCCCGGCGGCGTGACGGCCGCGCTGTTCCTGCGCGAGTTCGTCGACGGCGTGCCGTGGGCGCATCTGGACATCGCGGGCCCGGCGCGCGCGGAGACCACGTACGCCGAGGTCGTACCCGGTGCGACCGGGTTCGCGGCGCGGACACTGGTGGAGCTCGCGGCGTCCTACGCCTGAGCCCGCACGTGGTCCCGGAAGGACCGCACAGCGGGCGTGAAGTGCTCGCCCGGGCGCCAGGTCAGGCAGATCTGGCGGCTGATCTTCGGCGAGAGCGGGATCTCCACGACACCGGCCGGGATCGCCGAGCCGAATTGGGGTAGCACCGCGACACCGAACCCGGCAGCGACCAGGCCGCGTACGGTGTCCGATTCCTGTCCCTCGAAGACGATCTTCGGCTCGAATCCGGCTTCCGCGCACAGAGCGTCGGTGATCTGGCGGACCCCGTACCCGTGTTCCAGCATCACGAACGGCTCGTCTGCCAGCTCGGCGAAGCGGATCCGGCGGCGCTGCGCGAGCCGGTGTCCTGCCGGTACGGACAGCGGCAGGTCCTGCTCGGCGATGATGATCGACTCGAGCGTGTCCGGCACGGGTGCGACGAGCGCGAGGTCGAGTTCGCCCGCCGTGAGCTGGTCGAGGATGTGCTGGCGCGAACCTTGCACGAGGCTGAACCGCACGCCGGGGTAGCGCGCGCGGAAGCCGCGCAGCAGGTTCGGCACGAGCGAGCGGCCGAGCAGGTGCAGGAAGCCCAGTACGACGTGTCCGCGGTCCGGTTCGATCTCCTCGCGCGCCTGGCGGGCGCCCGCCTCGATCGCCGGAAGCGCGCGGCCCGCGGTGTCGGCGAGGATCGTGCCGACCCTGGTCAGCCGGATGCCGCGGCCGTCGGGCTCGGTCAGCGGGGCGCCGACCGCGCCGGCGAGCGCGGCCAGGCGCCGGCTGACCGTCGGCTGCGGGATGCCGAGCAGCTCGGCCGCCCGGGTGATGTTGCGCGTTTCACGCAGCGCCGACAACAGGACCAGATTGGGGGCCAGCACCGCGCTGAGCCGCTGGTCGGCGGACTCCAGCTCGCTCTCATACGTCACCGTATCGATAATGCCAGTTTGCCGTATTAGACGTATCAGTTAGCGAACCTTAGCTTCGAACTTGTGACCGCTGACCTGCTCGTTTCCGCCCCCGTCGGCACCCGGCGCGTGAAGATCGCCGTGGCCGCCGCCGGCATCTCGTCGTTCGCGCTGCTGTACGCGCCGCAGCCGGTGCTGCCGCAGCTCGCCGCGCAGTACCACCTCGATCCCGGTGGCGCCTCGCTCGCGATCAGTGTCGCGACCGGTGCCCTCGCGATCTCCGTGCTGCCGATCGCGGCACTGTCGGAGATCGTCGGCCGGCGGCCGATCATCCTCACGTCGGTCATCGCGGCCGCCGTGCTGGGCCTGCTGCTGCCGCTCGCGCCGTCGTACGGGATCTTGCTGGTACTGCGGGCTTTGCAGGGGATCGCGATCGCGGGGTTCCCCGGCGTCGCCGCGGCGTATCTCGTCGAGCGGCTGGGCCGGACCGGGGTCGCGGCGGCGGTCGGCGCGATGATCGCGGGCAACTCGGTCGGCGGCATGCTCGGCCGGCTCGCGGCGGGCTTCAGCGTCGACCGGCTCGGCTATCACGGCGCGCTCACCGTGGTGGCCGTGCTGGGATCGATCTTCTCGCTGGTGACGGTCTTCTCGCTGCCGCCGTCGGCCATCCGGCCACGGACTCGGATGAACGTGCTCGCCGGCATCGGTGCGGCCGTGCGGAAACCGATCCTGCTGGCGCAATACACCGTCGCGCTGCTCGCGATGGGTTCGTTCGTCGCGGTCTACAACGCGGCCGGGTTCCGGCTGACCGGCTCGCCACTGAACCTGTCACCCGCGATCGCGTCGCTGGTGTTCCTGGCGTACGCCATCGGGTCGGTGTCTTCGGGGACGGTGGGCCGGACGGTGGCACGGTTCGGCAGGCTGCGCTCGGCGGTCGGCGCACTGCTGGTCACGGCCGTGGGCGCGCTGCTGACCTTGCCGGACTCGCTGGTGCTGGTCGTGGCCGGCCTGGTCGTACTCACCGGCGGGTTCTTCGCCGCGCACGCGGTCGCGAACGGCTGGACCGCGGCGGAGGCACCCGAGGGCGCGCGCGGTCAGGCGTCGGGGGCCTACACGCTGGCGTACTACCTGGGCAGCAGCGTCGGCGGCACGGCCGGCAGTGTGATCTTCGCGCACGCGGGGTGGACGTGGCTGACCGTGACCGTCGTGGCGTGGCTGCTCGTCGCGGCGGCGGTCGTCACCCTGACCGCCCGGCGGTTTTCGCCGCGCTGATGGCCTCGGTGGCGTCGAACGCGGCGACCGTCGCACCAAGTGCGATCAGCGCCGCTGCGTCATCCTCTGCGGTAGTGCTGCCGAGCTGGGTGCTCGCCGAACGACGGGCCTAGCCCCGCAAGGCGGCCGCCAGCAGGCCACCGCCGACCGGAAGCAGCGTGGGCACGAGCCGGTCGTCCTCGCGGACCGCCCGGGCCAGTTCGCGGGCCGCGAGCAGGCCCGGGTCCCGGCGGGCCGGGTCGGACCTCGGCGCCAGCACCCCGTGGAACGCGATCACGCCGCCCGCGCGCAGCAGGTGCACGCCGTTCTCGTAGTAGCTCGGGTACTCGGCACGGGCGGCGTCGATGAACACCAGGTCGTAGCCGCCGCTGGTCAGGCGCGGCAGCACTTCCAGCGCGCGGCCCATGATCAACCGGGTGCGACCAGGGGCGAACCCGGCGTCGCGGAACGTCTGCCGGGCCGCGCCGTGGTGCTCGGGCTCGATGTCGATCGACGTGAGCACCCCCTCGGGCGCCATCCCGCGCAACAGATACAGCCCGCTGACCCCGGTGCCGGTCCCGATCTCCACGACCGCCCGCGCGCGCAGGCTCGTCGCGAGGAAGCACAACGCCGCGCCGGCCGCCCCGCCGAGCGCCGCGCACCCCAGGTCCTCCGCACGCATCCGGGCAGCCAGCAGCGCGTCGTCGTCGGGCAGGTAGCTCTCGACGTAATCGTCGACGCCGGCCTGCGTCTCGGAGGTCACACCGGAGAGGTTAGCGCTGGTCGTCGCCAAAACCGTGCAAGACGTGCACACTTCTCTCAGGCGCCTCTCAGTCCGGTCTCACTAGACACATAAGGAGATCGGTCAAGCTACGTCCCATGGACGGGAACACCGCGTGGCCGGGCCACGTTGGTCCAAGCAGTAGGGAGAACAGCCTGATGGAGGTGCCTTCCCCGCCGATGCACAACAGCGCGCTGAACGAGCAGCTCGACGGCCGCCCCGTGACGGTCGACGAGACCGTGTGGACGCCACCGTCCTGGGACGAGGTCGTCCGGGAGCACGCCGACCGGGTGTACCGGCTCGCGTACCGCCTGACGGGCAACACCCACGACGCCGAAGATCTCACGCAGGAGACCTTCATCCGGGTGTTCCGGTCCCTGGCGTCCTACAAGCCGGGCACGTTCGAGGGCTGGCTGCACCGCATCACCACGAACCTCTTCCTCGACATGGCGCGCCGCCGCTCGCGGGTGCGCATGGAGGGGCTGCCCGAGGACACCGACCGGATCGTCGGCGACGACCCGAGCCCCGAGCAGGTCTACAGCGACACCCACCTGGACCCGGACCTGCAGGACGCGCTCGACGAGCTGCCGCCCGAGTTCCGTGCCGCGGTGGTGCTGTGTGACGTCGAAGGCTTGTCCTACGAGGAGATCGGCGCGACGCTCGGCGTCAAGCTGGGCACCGTGCGCAGCCGGATCCACCGCGGCCGGCAGGCGCTGCGTGCTTCGCTCGAGCGGCGGCGCGCGCTGAAGGAGGAATCCATGGAGGCTTCCGCATGACCGACATGCGAGGCAGGGGTTTCTTTCCCGAATCGCATCTCCTGCCCGACGTGGTCGTCGCCTTCGTCGACGGCGAGCTGTCGCTGGGTGCGCGGGACCGGGCCGCTTCGCATATCGCCGGGTGCCCGTGCTGTGCCGCCGACGTCGCGGCGCAACGGCAGGCCCGCTCCGCGGTCAAGCACGCCGGGGCGCCGAGCATGTCCGCCGGTTTCCTGGCGAGCCTGCGCGCGATCCCCGAGCACACCGATCTTCCGATGTCCCCGGACAACCTCGCGATGACCGAGGAAGGCCAGCTGGTCGCGATCCAGCGCCCGGACCGGGTCGCCGGCCTGCGTCACCAGGCGCCCACAGCGCTCGGGTCGTCCGCGCCGCTCGGCTCCAGCGCGCCGCTCGGCAACGGCTCCGCGGTGCTCAACTCGCACCGGACCAGTTCCGTCCGCAAGCGTGCCGCCCAGGGCGCCGGTGTCGTCGTGTCCGGCATCGTGCTGAGCGCGCTCGCGATCGTCGCCACGTCCGGCGGCGGTGGCGGCACCGCGCAGACGCCGGAGCAGCCGGCCGGTGCCAACCCGGGTGTGCTGCGGGCGCAGTTCGGTGGCGAGCCCGCCGCGCCGGCCACCACGACGACCACCACCACCTCGGTCACGCCGGGCCGCTGACGTCGGCTTCACCGTCGAGACGGAAGAATCGGATGGCGTAGGGTCGCGCCGAAGCGTGAAATCCGTCCACCCCGGGGAACGATGAGTCAGCCGAACAATCCAGCGGAGCAATCCGGCGAGCCTCGCCTCGCCCCTCGACCCCTGGACCGCCCTTCGGTCGATCCCTCGCAGGCCGCCACTTTCGGCCGGCCGCAGGGTGTCGACGGCGCGTTCGACAAGCTGTACACGCCGGGCACACCCAACGGTGCCCACATCATCGCGAAGCCACCGGCGCCGGAATCGCTGGCCGAGGCGTTCGGCCGCCCGCCCGGCGCGAACGACGTCCGGCTGCAGCGTGCCGCTGACGACAATGGGAACGGTCAGGGCCCGTCACCGGAGTCGCCACTGTGGTCCAAGACCGCCGACCCGTGGCGTGACCCGGGTGCCGCCGCAGTGCTGGGTGGCCCCGCGCTCGATGTCGCGGACGAGGAGACGGACGAGGAGGAGCGACCCCGGGGCGCGATGCTGTCGTTGCCCGAGGTGCTGTTCGGCCGTCGCGTCAAGCCGGTCGCGCTGGGCCTGCTCGGGGTCGTCGCGTTGCTGATCGGGGCTGCCGGCGGGGCCATCGGCTGGTGGATCGCGAGCACGGGCAATTCGCTGACCGGCAGTGCGACGATCTCCGAGGCCGAGGCCGGCAAGGAACGGGCGCCCGGGTCGATCGCCGACATCGCGCAGCGAGTGTCGCCCGCGGTCGTCTCGATCGAGGTGAAGTCGGGGCAGTCCGGCAGCGTGGGTTCGGGCGTGATGATCGACCCGAACGGCTACGCGATCACCAACAACCACGTCATCTCGCTGGCCACGAGCGACCCGCAGGCGAAGATCACCGCGGTGTTCACCGACGGCACCCGCACCGAGGCGAAGGTCGTGGGCACCGACCCGAAGACCGACCTCGCGGTGATCAAGGTGGCGGTGCGCAATCCGGTCGTCATCCAGATCGGCAAGTCGTCCAATCTCGAGCCCGGTGACTCGGTGATCGCGGTCGGCTCCCCGCTGGGCCTGCAGAACACGGTGACGGCGGGCATCGTCAGCGCGCTGCACCGGCCGATCACCGCGCAGGGCGAGAACGGCGAGCCCCCCGTCACCTACGACGCGATCCAGACCGACGCGCCCATCAACCGCGGCAACTCGGGCGGTGCGCTGGTCGATTCGACGGGCGCGCTGGTGGGCATCAACTCGTCGATCCGGACCGACAGCGGCGAGGCCGGGCAGGGCGGCAGCATCGGCATCGGCTTCGCGATTCCCGCGGACGACGCGATCCGGATCGCGCGGGTGCTGATCAGCAACGGCCAGGTCAAGCACGCCGACATCGGGATCAACGCGGCCTCGGTCTCGGCCGACACGTCCGAGGGCGCGCAGGTGCTCAACGTCGCCGACGGCGGCCCGGCCGCGAACGCGGGCATCGCCGAGGGCGACGTGATCACGAAGGTCGGGGACCGGCTGGTGCGCAACGCGGCCGAGCTGACCGTCGCGGTGCGGGGGCACGACATCGGCGAGGTCGTGCCGGTCCAGCTCGTCCGGCAGGGGCGTCCTCTTGTCGTTGACGTAACCCTCGGTTCCGATTAGGCGGGTACGCTGACCTCGCAAGGGTCACGAGGAGGTTCGCTGGTGTTCGATAGCGTGGGCTGGGGCGAGATTCTCGTTCTCATCGTCGCCGGTCTGTTCATCCTCGGCCCGGAACGGCTGCCCGAAGCGGCGTCGTGGCTGGCGAAGAGCGTGCGGAAGGTGCGTGAGTTCGCCAGCGGTGCGCGGCAGCAGTTGCAGGACGAGATGGGCCCTGAGTTCGACGAGTTCCGCAAGCCGCTGGAGGATCTGCGGCAGCTGCGCAACTTCGACCCGCGGCGGGCGATCACCAACCACCTGTTCGACGGCGACCCCGATCCGTTGGGGCTCAACGGAACCAGCGGTGGCAGCACGAAGCCGAACGGCTACCCGGCGGTGACAGCGAAGCCCACCGAGCCCGAGACCCTCAAGCCCGGCGAGAAGCCCCCCGTCGACCCGGACGCCACTTAGCTTTGACGGGTTGGCGGCCGGTGCCGGGCGCCGTGCGTGCTCCCTGTCTCGATCGCCGTTTTTGCCGCCCGCGCGGCCGTGTTTGCCCGTGGCGTCGGTGAGTTGGCTGGTGGCGCGGCCGTTGTTGCCGCTCGCGCGGGGCGTGTTTGCCCGTGGCGCGGGCGTGTTTGCCTGTCGGGGCGGTGAGTTTGCCGGTGGCGTCGGTGTGTTTGCCGCTCGCGCGGGCGTGTTTGCGCGTGGCGCTGGTGAGTTGGCCCGCCGCGGCGGTGAGTTTGCGGCTCGCGTGGCCGTGTTTGCGCGTGGCGTCGGTGAGTTGGCTGGTGGCGCGGCCGTTGTTGCCGCTCGCGCGGTCGTGTTGGCCCGCCACGGCGGTGAGTTTGCTGCCCGCGAGGGCGTGTTGGCCCGTGGCGCGGGCGAGGGCCCGCTGCGGCGGCGTGTTTGCGGCTCGCGTGGGCGTGTTTGCCCGTCGCGCCGGTTGAGTTGGCTCGCCGCATCGGTGATTTGCCGCCCGTGCGGCCGTGTTGGCCCGCCACGGCGGTGAGTTTGCCGCTCGTGCGGCCGTGTTGGCCCGGCGCGGCCATGTGGGCCGCCCGCGCGCAGTGGGTCAGCGCCTCGTCGGGGTCACGTTCAGCATCATCCCGGCCAGGCCGCGGGCCCGGACGGACAGCTTCGTCGCCACGTCCTTGAGGACCTCGGCCGCCGGGGCGGTCGGCTCGGCCAGCACGATCGGCGTGCCGGCGTCACCCTGCTCGCGCAGCCGCGGGTCCAGCGGGACCTGACCCAGGAGCGACACTGTGGCGCCCGTCGACTTCGACAGCGAGTCCGCCACCGTCTGCCCGCCGCCCGAGCCGAAGATCTCCATCCGCTCCCCGGACGGCGTCTCCAGCCACGACATGTTCTCGATGACCCCGGCCAGCCGCTGCCGCGTCTGCATCGCGATCGCCCCGGCCCGCTCGGCGACCTCGGCCGCGGCCTGCTGCGGCGTGGTCACCACGAGGATCTCGGCGTTCGGGATCAGCTGCGCGACCGAGATCGCGATGTCCCCGGTGCCCGGCGGCAGGTCCAGCAGCAGGATGTCCAGGTCGCCCCAGAACACGTCGGCCAGGAACTGTTGCAGCGCACGGTGCAGCATCGGCCCGCGCCACACCACCGGCGTGTTTCCCGGGGTGAACATGCCGATCGAGATGACCTTCACGCCGTGCGCCTGCGGCGGCATGATCATCTTCTCGACCTTGGTCGGCTTCTCCCGCGCGCCCAGCATCCGCGGCACCGAATGGCCGTAGATGTCCGCGTCGACCACACCGACCGACAGCCCGCGCTCGGCCATCGCGACCGCCAGGTTGACGGTCACGCTCGACTTCCCGACACCACCCTTGCCCGACGCGACGGCGTAGACCCGCGTCAGCGAACCGGGCTGGGCGAACGGGATCACCGGCTCTTCGGCGTCTCCGCGCAGGGACTTCCGCAGCTCGGTGCGCTGCTCGTCGCTCATCACGTCGAGTTCGACCCGCACGTCACGGACACCGTCGAGCTTGCCGACGGCCTTCGTCGTGTCGCGCGTGATCGTTTCCTTGAGCGGACACCCCGCGACCGTCAGATACACCGCGACCGTGACGACGCCGTCGTCGCCGACCACGACGTCCTTGACCATGCCGAGGTCGGTGATCGGTTTCTTGATCTCCGGGTCGTAGACGTCCTTGAGCGCCGCGCGGACGTCCTCCACGCTGGGGATCTGCTGCGTGCTGCTGGTCATTCCCCCATGCTACGTACCGGTAACGGGCTCCGGTGCCGGGCGGTTGCCTTTCTGCTTCCGGCGCTTGGTGTTCAGGTCCTCGCGCAGCTTGTCGAGTTCGCCGCGGAGGTAGTCCCGGGTGGCGACCTCGCCGATCGCGAGCCGCAGGGCGGCCAGCTCCCGCGCCAGGTACTCGGTGTCCGCCTTGGTCTGTGCGGCGCGGTTCCGGTCCTCCTCCAGGGAGATCCGGTCACGGTCGTCCTGCCGGTTCTGCGCCAGCAGGATCAGCGGCGCGGCGTACGCGGCCTGCGTGGAGAACGCCAGGTTGAGCAGGATGAACGGGTACGGGTCCCAGCGCAGCGCGGCGGCACCGAGATTGAGGGCGATCCACACGATCACGATGAGCGTCTGCCAGAACAGGTACTTGCCGGTGCCCAGGAACCGGGCCAGCCGTTCGGAAAGCCGTCCGAACGTGTCCGGGTCGATCGAGATGACCCGGCGCCCCGCGCGGGGCTGGTCCAGTCGCCGTCTGGGGAGCAGTTCAGGCACGCTCCACCTCCTCGTTGTCGGTCGTGTCGCGCAGCCCGGTCTCGCGCCAGTCCTCGGGCAGCAGATGGTCGAGCAGGTCGTCGACGGTGACGGCACCCAGCAGATGGTCCTGCGGGTCCACGACCGGCCCGCACGCGAGGTTGTACGCGGCGAAGTACCGCGTCACCTCCGGCAGCGACGCGCTCGGGCTCAGCGCGGGCAGGTCGGAGTCGACCGCGGCCGCGATCATCTCCGCGGGTGGCTCCCGCAGGAGCCGTTGGAAGTGCACGACCCCGACGTAGCGCCCGGTGGGCGTCGCCTGCGGCGGGCGGCACACGAAGACCATCGTCGCGAGCGCGGTAGGCAGATCGGCGTTGCGGATGTGCGCGAGCGCTTCGGCGACCGTCGCGTCCGGGGTGAGGACCACGGGTTCCGGTGTCATGAGCCCGCCCGCGGTGTCGGACGAGTACGCCAGCAGCCGCTTGACCGGCTCGGACTCCTCCGGCTCCATCAGCTCCAGCAGCCGGCTCTGGTCGGCGGGCGCGAACTCGGCGAGCAGGTCGGCGGCGTCGTCCGGGTTCATCGCTTCGAGGATGTCGGCCGCGCGTTCCTCGGACAGGTGCTGCAGCAGCTCCTTCTGGTCGTCCTCGGGCAGCTCTTCGAGCACGTCGGCGAGCCGCTCGTCATCCATCGAGTCGGCCACCTCGTGCTTGCGCTTGGTGGGCAGATCCCGCACCGTGGCGGCGATGTCGACCGCGCGCATCGTGTCGAA
Source organism: Amycolatopsis sp. GM8 (assembly GCF_021653975.1). Classification (GTDB taxonomy): domain Bacteria; phylum Actinomycetota; class Actinomycetes; order Mycobacteriales; family Pseudonocardiaceae; genus Amycolatopsis_E. The sequence continues at coordinate 131,589 of NZ_JAJKFK010000009.1, forward strand.
CAACATGAGCAGCTGGGCCGCGCCTTGGGGACTTTGCCCGGTCAGGTCGGTGAGGCTCAGGCCCGAGACGTCGCCCCACGGCAGCACCTGCAGCGACGACCGGCGTCGGGTGAGGCCGAGGCGTCCGGTGCGCTCGCGGACGGCGAGCTTCGCGAGCACCCAGTCGCGGGTGCGCTGTGGCTCGATCGCGGCGTCCACGACGGAGACGCGGGCACCGGTCTCCCGCAGGGCCGCGTGCGCGTCGATGAGCTGCCCCAGCACGAGCACCTCGTTGGGGCGCTGGTGAAACTGGCGCATGTTGACCGAGCCGGTGGCGAGTGTGACCGCGTTCGGCTCGATCGAGGTGACCCGCAGCATCGGCACGAACACCCTGCGGCGGGTCGAGAGTACGACGACGAGCCCGAGCACCCTCGGCGGCTGCTGGTCCAGCCGCAGCCCGACGACGAGATCCCGGGCTTTCCCGATGGACTCACCATCCGGGCCGAATACCGGCAATCCGGCTAGCTGAGCGGCGAAGACCCTGTTCACGGGGCCAGGCTAACGGTATCTCGGGCGGGCTGCCCAGCACACGATCTCAGCGCTGTCTCAGCGAAGGCCGACGGGCGCACCGGCTCGGCGTCGAGGTTCACTTCTACGGCGATCGCCGCGAACTTCTCATCCACTGTGGACTTGCTCATTCTGTTCCACAACAGGGAATCACGCCGAACGTCACATCGCCGACGACCGGGATCGGATCCCTCTATGTCCTAAGTGGATAGTTAAAACCGGCCGGCTCGCCAGGCGCGCCCTCGCGCCGGGCCGGTTGCTCGGAAGCGCTTTCGGTATCCGCACGTGACCAGGATGCTGAACCGATGGGGCTCCGGAATCGTGTGACGGGGGTAACATTGGTGAAAGGGACCTACGTCCGGGGAGCTGCCATGGTGGTGGAACTCGTCTCCATAATCGCCGTCGCGGGCGTCGCCTGGCTCGGTGCGAGCGTGCGCGTGGTCAAGCAGTACGAGCGGGGCCTGGTCTACCGGTTCGGCCGGGTGCGGTCGACCGTGCGGGAACCGGGGCTGACGATGCTCGTGCCGCTCGCGGATCGGCTGCAGAAGGTCAACATGCAGATCGTGACCCTGCCGGTGCCCGCGCAGGAGGGCATCACGCGCGACAACGTGACGGTTCGCGTGGACGCGGTGGTGTACTTCAAGGTCATCGACCCCGTGGTGGCCGCGGTGAACGTGCAGGACTACCGGTTCGCCGTGGGGCAGGTGGCCCAGACCTCGCTGCGCTCGATCATCGGCAAGAGCGATCTCGACGACCTGTTGTCCAACCGCGAGCGGCTCAACCAGGGCCTCGAGTTGATGATCGACAGCCCGGCGCTGGACTGGGGTGTGCACATCGACCGCGTGGAGATCAAGGACGTCGCACTGCCGGAGACGATGAAGCGCTCGATGTCGCGACAGGCGGAGGCAGAGCGGGAACGCCGCGCGCGGGTCATCTCGGCCGACGGTGAGCTGCAGGCGTCGGAGAAACTGTCGCAAGCCGCCGCCCGGATGGCGGACACCCCCGCCGCGCTGCAGCTGCGGTTGCTGGAGACGGTGGTGCAGGTATCGGCGGAGAAGAACTCGACGCTCGTGCTGCCGTTCCCCGTGGAGCTGTTGCGTTTCGTCGACCAGTACACGCAACGGGCGCAGCAGCAGAACGAGACTCAGCAAGCGAAAGAAGCGGAGTCGCCGAAGGAAGTGCGGGCCTCGAAGGAGGCGGCCAACGGGCACCCACCCCAGCCGCGCCTCCCCGAAGGGGAGAAGTCCACCTAGTCCACCTTCTTCGTACACAGTGGACTCACGGTCGCGCCGCGGACGTCCCGCCAGCCACGGTGGCCCCGTCCCGGCGGCAGCGAACCCCGTGAGGGTTCTCATACCCGGGTCACCTGGGCAGGGGTCATACTCGGCGGCATGGCTCGTCTCGCCCAGACCGCAGGCCTCACCGAAGTGCAGGCCGAGATCTTGTCCACCGTGCGCACGTTCGTGGACAAGGAGATCATCCCGCACGCGCAGGAGCTGGAGCACGCCGACGCGTATCCCGCGGACATCGTCGAGGGCATGAAGGAGATGGGCCTGTTCGGGCTCACCATCCCCGAGGAGTTCGGTGGGCTCGGCGAGTCGCTGCTGACGTATGCGCTGGTGGTCGAGGAGATCGCGCGTGGGTGGATGAGCGTGTCCGGGGTGATCAACACGCATTTCATCGTGGCACACATGATTTCCCGCCACGGCACGATCGAGCAGAAGCAGAAGTACCTGCCGAAGATGGCTCAGGGCGAGATCCGCGGGTCCTTCTCCATGTCCGAGCCCGATCTCGGTTCGGACGTGGCCGCGATCAAGACCCGTGCCAAGCGCGATGGCGACGAGTACGTCATCGACGGGTCGAAGATGTGGCTCACCAACGGCGGTTCCTCGAACCTGATCGCGTTGCTGGTCAAGACCGACGAGGGCGGCGAGAAGGCGCATCAGAACCTGACCACGTTCCTGGTGGACAAGCCCGAGGGGTTCGGCGAGGTCGCGCCGGGGCTGACGATCCCCGGCAAGATCGACAAGATGGGCTACAAGGGCGTGGACACCACGGAGGCGGTGTTCGAGGGCTACCGCATCCCCGCCACCCAGGTCCTCGGGCACGCCCCCGGCCAGGGGTTCGCGTTCATGATGGACGGTATCGAGGTCGGCCGGGTGAACGTGGCGGCGCGCGCGTGCGGGATCGCGATCCGCGCGTTCGAGCTGGCCATCTCCTACGCCCAGCAGCGCACGACGTTCGGCAAGCCGATCGTGCAGCACCAGGCGATCGCGTTCAAGCTGGCGGAGATGGCGACGAAGGTCGAAGCCGCGCACCTGATGATGGTCAACGCCGCGCGGCTGAAGGACACCGGCGAGCGCAACGACGTCGCCGCGGGGATGGCGAAGCTCATCGCGAGTGAGTACTGCGCGGAGGTCACCCAGGAAGCCTTCCGGATCCACGGTGGCTACGGCTATTCCAAGGAGTACGAGATCGAACGCCTGATGCGGGAAGCGCCGTTCCTGCTCATCGGCGAGGGCACCAGCGAGATCCAGAAGACGATCATCAGCCGCGGCCTGCTGCGCGACTACCGCGCGCGAGGCTGACCATCCGGCCGCCCGATGGGCTGAACGAGTCAGCGGCTCGATAAAAGGGCGGTCACGGTGCACCGCCCGCCGGGTTCGCGTGGTTTCCTAGGCATTGGCAGGATGGAACCCCGCTCGAACTCTCGTTACAGGTGATGACCGTGACCAGCCCGTTTTCCTCATCAGGACGTCCCGCGCAAGGGCTGCCCCGGATGCCGACGCCGCCGACCGGGTGGCCGATCGGCTCGTATTCGACCTACGCGGAGGCGCAGCGCGCGGTGGAACACCTCGCGGACGGCGATTTCCCGGTCGGGGACGTGACGATCGTCGGCGTGGATCTCATGCTCGTGGAGCGGGTGATCGGCCGCCTGTCGTGGGGCCGGGTGATCGGCACCGGCGCGGTGTCGGGCGCCTGGTTCGGCCTGTTCGTGGGCATCCTGCTCGGCCTGTTCAGCGGCGGCGGCCCGGGCATCCACTACCAGCCGATCCTCGTCGGCCTCATTTCCGGCATGTTCTTCGGCGTTGTTTTTGCCGGCATCAGCTACGCCTCGACCCGTGGCCGGCGCGATTTCTCCTCCGCCAGCCAGCTCGTCGCCGGCCGGTACGACGTGCTCTGCCAGCCACGCAGCGCCGAACAGGGCCGCGATCTGCTCGCGAAACTCGCGATGCGCCCATCCGGGTCAACCGACTGAATCGTTACCACGTCCGCTTGCCACCAAACATCGCCCGGCATAAGTTGATTTCCCACCGATCCACTGGCACGTCGTAGTGCGGGGGTCCCCCTCCGGCGTGTTCGTCGGCGAAGGAGGCCCGGATGGGCATGGGGAGGACCCGGTCGTGGCGCCGGGTCACAGCCGTAGCGGCGGCGGGAATGGTCACCGCCGGTCTGCTGACCGCCTGTGGTTCGGGCGACGGCAACACGGTCACCGTCTACATGTATCCCGAGGATCATTTCCAAGCCACCGTCGACAAATGCAACCAGCAGGCCGGCGGGCGCTACCACATCGTCTACAACAAGCTGCCGCGCACCGCGGACGGCCAGCGCGAGCAACTCGTGCGCAGGCTCGCCGCCGGCGACTCCAGCCTTGACATCCTGGGTCTCGACGTCACGTGGGTGCCCGAGTTCGCCGAGGCCGGCTGGATCGACGAGTGGACCGGCCAGAACAAGGCCCAGGCACAACAAGGTGTGCTACCCGGCCCGCTCGAAACGTCCACTTGGGACGGAAAGCTGTACGCGGCGCCGAAGCACACGAACGTGCAGCTGCTGTGGTACGACGACCGGATCACGCCGAACCCGCCGAAGACGTGGGACGACATGATGGCGCAGGCCGAGGCGCTCAAGGCGCAGGGCAAGCCGCACAACATCCTGTTCACCGGCGCCCAGTACGAGGGTCTGGTGGTCGTCTACAACACGCTCGTCGAGTCCGCCGGCGGCCACATCCTGTCCGACGACGGGAAGTCCGTGGTGATGGACGCGGGCGCGGTCAAGGGCCTGGAGGTGCTCCAAAAGCTCACCACGTCCGGGATCACCGACCCGTCGCTGACGAACCAGAAAGAGGACGAGGTCCGGCAGGCGTTCCAGCGCGGCAATGGCGCGTTCGAGCTGAACTGGCCGTTCGTCTACGCCTCCTACGCCGAGGACGACGCGGCGAACCTGTCGCATTTCAAGTGGGCCACCTATCCCGAGGTCGTCCCGGGCACGCCGGGTCGCACGACGATCGGCGGGATCGACCTCGCGGTCAGCTCGTACTCCAAGCACAAGGACGCGGCTTTCCAAGTGGCGCTGTGCATGCGCACCCCGGAGAGCCAGAAGTTCGCGGCGCTCAACGACGGCGTGCCACCGGTCGACGAGGCGCTCTACACCGACAACGCGCCGCTCGACCCGGGCAAGCCGGTGGATCCCGTCAGCAACCCGAGTATGCAGACCGCGTATCCGATGCGGGACGCGATCCTGGCCGCACTCAAGACCTCCGCGGTCCGGCCGCTCACCCCGGCGTACCAGAGCCTGTCGACGGTGATGTCGAAGGTGCTCTCGCCGCCGTCGAAGATCGATCCACAAAGGACAGCGGATGAACTGCGCAAGCAGCTGTCTGACGCGCTCCAGTCGAAAGGGGTGATCCCGTGAGCTCCGTCGTCAGCGAAACCGTCGCGACACCGGTGAAAGCGGGGAAGAAGGCCAAACCGGTACTGAGCGAGGGAAAGAAGGCGGAGCGGCGGCTCGGCCTGCTGCTGTGCGCGCCCGCGGCCATCGTCATGCTGCTCGTCACCGCCTACCCGATCGGCTACTCGATCTGGCTGTCGCTGCAGCGCTACGACCTGCGGTTCCCGGCGGAGCGGGAGTTCATCGGCCTCGCCAACTACGCGGCCGTACTGTCCAATTCGTACTGGTGGACCGCGTTCGTCACGACGCTGGTGATCACCGTCGTGTCCGTGGCGATCGAACTGGTGCTGGGCATGCTGCTCGCGCTGATCATGCACCGCACGATCGTCGGCCGTGGCCTGGTGCGCACGGTTTCCCTGATCCCGTACGGGATCGTGACCGTGGTGGCCGCGTTCTCGTGGTACTACGCGTGGACGCCCGACACCGGCTACCTGGCGAACCTGATCGCCCCGGGCGGCGCGCCGCTGACGGAGTACCTGCCCTCGCTCGCGATCATCGTGCTCGCCGAGGTGTGGAAGACGACGCCGTTCATGGCGCTGCTGCTGATGGCCGGGCTCGCGCTCGTGCCGGACGATCTGCTCAAGGCCGCCGCGATGGACGGGGCGAACGCGTGGCAGCGGTTCATCAAGGTGATGGTGCCGGTGATGAAACCGGCGATCCTGGTGGCACTGCTGTTCCGCACGCTCGACGCGTTCCGGATCTTCGACAACATCTTCGTGCTCACCAGCGGTGCCAACGACACCTCCTCGGTGTCCATGCAGACCTACAACAACCTGATCAAAGGTCTGAACCTCGGCATCGGCTCGACGATGGCGGTGCTGATCTTCATCACCGTCGCGATCATCGCGTTCATCTTCATCAAGCTCTTCGGCACGGCGGCGCCGGGCTCGGATTCGGGAGGCAAGCGCTGATGGCCATGCAGGGCGCGATCACCGCGGGCCGCAGGACCCGCTGGACACTGGTCAACATCGTGGTGGTGGTCTACGCGCTGGTTCCGGTGCTGTGGATCCTTTCGCTGTCGTTCAAGACGAAGGACACCCTCGACGACGGCAAGTTCATCCCGCGGGCGTGGACCTTCCAGAACTACGCGGACATCTTCGTCACCGACGACTTCGTCCGGGCACTGGTCAACTCGATCGGCATCTCGCTCATCGCGACCGCGATCGCGGTCGTGTTCGGCACGATGGCGGCGTACGCGATCGCGCGGCTCGACTTCCCGGGAAAGCGCTTACTGATCGGCATCTCGTTGCTGATCGCGATGTTCCCGCAGGTCTCGCTGGTGACGCCGCTGTTCAACATCGAGCGGACGCTGGGACTGTTCGACACCTGGCTCGGCCTGATCATCCCGTACATCACGTTCGCGCTGCCGCTGGCGATCTACACGCTGTCGGCGTTCTTCCGGGAGATCCCGTGGGAGCTGGAGAAGGCGGCGAAGATGGACGGCGCGACGCCTGCGCAGGCGTTCCGGCGGGTCATCGCGCCGCTCGCCGCGCCCGGCGTGTTCACCACGGCGATCCTGGTGTTCATCTTCTGCTGGAACGACTTCCTGTTCGCGATCTCGCTGACGTCCACCAACGCGTCCCGCACCGTGCCCGCCGCGCTGTCGTTCTTCACCGGCGCCTCGCAGTTCGAGGACCCGACGGGCACGATCGCGGCGGCCGCCGTCGTGATCACCATTCCGATCGTCCTGTTCGTGTTGTTCTTCCAGCGCCGTATCGTCGCTGGGCTGACCTCCGGCGCCGTGAAGGGGTAGACATGGCTGAAATCGTTCTGGACAAGGTGAGCAAGCGCTATCCCGACGGCGCGCTCGCGGTGTCCGAAGTGGACCTCACGGTCGCGGACGGCGAGTTCATCATCCTGGTCGGCCCGTCCGGCTGCGGGAAGTCGACCACGTTGAACATGGTGGCGGGGCTGGAGGACATCTCCGCGGGCGAGCTGCGCATCGACGGGCAGCGCATGAACGAGAAGGCGCCGAAGGACCGCGATATCGCGATGGTCTTCCAGTCCTACGCGCTGTATCCGCACATGAGCGTCCGGGAGAACATGGCCTTCCCGCTGCGACTGGCCAAAGTGGACGATTCGACGGTGCGCTCGAAGGTCGAGGAGGCGGCCCGGATCCTGGACCTGACCCAGCACCTGGACCGCAAGCCCGCGAACCTCTCCGGTGGGCAGCGGCAGCGGGTAGCGATGGGGCGGGCGATCGTGCGCAGCCCCAAGGCGTTCCTGATGGACGAGCCACTGTCCAATCTGGATGCCAAGCTGCGCGGGCAGATGCGCACCTCGGTGTCGAAGCTGCAGAAGCAGCTGGGCACGACAACGCTGTACGTGACCCACGACCAGACCGAGGCCATGACGCTGGGCGACCGGGTCGTGGTGCTGCGCGCCGGGTACGTGCAGCAGATCGACAGCCCGCAGTTTCTCTACGAGCATCCCGCGAACCTGTTCGTGGCGGGGTTCATCGGCTCGCCGTCGATGAACTTCCTGCCGGCGACGCTGGAAGGCGGGCAGATCAAGAGCCCACTCGGCTCGTTCGCGCTGCCGGACCGGGTGCGGCGGCTGGCCGAGGCGGCGAACGCGCCGCGCGAGGTGATCGTCGGCGTGCGCCCGGAGCATTTCGAGGACGCCCAGCTGGTCGACGAAACGGCGAGCGCCGGCGGCGTCACGTTCACCGCGCATGTCGACGTGCTGGAGTCGATGGGTTCCGAGAAGTACGCCTACTTCACGGTCGAGGGCGAGCTGGCGAGCACCGCGGAACTGGAGGAGCTGGCGGCGGACACGGGGGCCGACGACGTGCCCGGCGGTGGCGCGCAGATCGTGGCCCGGCTGTCCGCCGCCTCGCGGATCGTCGAGGGCGGCCAGGCCTCGGTGTGGTTCGACGCCACGAAACTGCAGCTCTTCGACCCGTCTTCAGGTGCCAACCTCACTTATGAGGAGGCGTGATGCAGGCATGCCTGCTAGCATGGGGTCATGAGCCAGGTCACGTGGCGCGCTGAAGAGGAGCTGGTGCGGCGTGTCCAGCTCGCCGCCAAACAGCAGGGGAAGAGCATGAACGAATACGTGACCCAGGTTCTCGACGCCGCCACCAACCCGGAGCTGGCCGGGGACGAAGCCGCCCGGGTGCGTGAGCGCCTGCGGACGTCCGGCCTGCTCTGGGAGGGTGGAAGCCCGCGTGCCCGCCCGGATCCGGAGGCCGTGGCAGCTGCCAGAGCCGCGGCCGGCCGAGGTACCCCGGTTTCGTCGCTGGTCGCTGAAGAACGGGAGTGAGCACGTTCGCGGATTCGTCCGCCCTCGTCAAGATCTATGCCGACGAGCCGGGGCACGAGGATGTCCGTGAGCTGCCCGCGCTGGTGGTCTCCCAGCTCGCGCGCGTCGAGGTGCCGGCCGCGCTCTGGCGGAAGTACCGGCTGCGCGAGCTGACACCGCGGCAGGTCAGCGTGCTCGTCGCGGAGTTCGAGGCCGACTTCTACGGCACGCTGGACGAGCCGGGCCGGTTCGCCGTCATCCCGATCTCGGATCTCGTGCTGGAGACCGCTTCCCGGCTCACGCGCGTGCACGGCCTGCGCGGCTACGACGCCACCCAGCTCGCTTGCGCGATGCTGGCCGTCTCGGCGGACCGCGACTGCCGGACCTTCGCGGCGACGGACAAATCGTTACGCGCGGCCGCGGTGGGCGAAGGATTCACAGTCGTCCCTTAGCCGATTCTCAGCCCCGTTCCGGCATGCTGAGCGTATGTACTCCCGGCGCGGAGCGAGCACGTGACGACAGTGGGGGTCGCGTGCGCCGTGTGCGCGGCGGTCGCCAGCGGAGTGGGTGCGCGGTTGCAGCACAAGGGTGTCCGCGCGGCGACCCAGCATGATCCGTTGAGCCTGCGGTCACTGGCGAAGCTCGGCCGCAATCCCGGCTGGAGCGTCGGTCTCGTGGTGCTGCTGACCGGGACCGCCCTGCAGATCATCGCGCTCACCTATGCGCCGGTGATCGTGGTGGCGCCGCTGGTGGTGCTCGCGCTCCCGGTGGTCGTGGTGCTGGGCCGTCGTTTCGACGTGACGAGCCTGGCGGCGGTCGGGGCGGTGTCGATGGCGGTCGGTATCTTCGTCGCGCTGTCCAGCGGCGCGTCGTCGAACCCGCGGCTGCCACCGTCCGATGTCCTGGGGGCGGCGCAGATCGTCGCGGTGACCGTGATCGTGCTGGGCACGGTCGCCGCATTCACCCGCCGGCTGATCCGCTGTGTCGCGCTGGCGGCCGCGGCCGGTGCGTCGTACGCGCTGGTGTCCGTGCTGATCCGGGAAATCGCGTTCACGGTCCGGACGCTGGGGCTCGCCGAGCTGCCGTGGACGGCGCTTTTCGGTGCTGTGGCAACGATCCTGCTCGCCGCGTGGCTGGTGCAGCTGGCTTACGCGAGTGGCCCGCCCGAGATCGTGGTGGGCTGCGGGACCACGGTGAACCCGCTGATCGCGACCGTGCTCGGGATGACGATCCTCGGCGAGGCGCCGGCCGCAAACCCGCTGACGCTGGTCGAGCTGGCCGCGTGCGGGGCGGTGGCGATCGCCGGGGTCGCGGTGCTGACGCTGCGGCACCGTCAGCTGCTCGTCAGTTCGCCCAGCCGCCGTTCCAGGTACTCCCGCTCCACCTGATTGCCCACCAGTTCCAGCGCTTTTTCATACGCGGCAACGGCTTCCGGTACCCGCCCGGCGCGGCGCAGCAGGTCCGCGCGGGCCGCGGGCAGCAGGTGCGAGTCGAGCCGGACGTGGTCGAGCAGCCGCAGCCCGGCGTCCGGGCCGGTCGCCATCGCGACCGCGATCGCCCGGTTCAGCTCGACCATCGGTGACGGCGCGAGCATCGCGTACAGGTGCACGATCTGCGGCCAGTCGGTCTCTTCGGGGGTCCGCGCGTCCGCGTGCACCGCGGCGATCGCGGCCTGTACCGCGTACGGTCCGGCGCTGCCGATCACGAGCCGCCGCCCTTCGTCGAGCTGGGCCCGGTTCCACAACGTGCGGTCCTGCTCCTCCAACGGAACCAGCCGTCCGGACGCGTCGACCCGCGCGGCCCGGCGGGCGTCGGTGAGCAGCAGCAACGCGAGCAGCGCGGCGACCGGACGTTCCGGCAGCAGCTCGTACAGCACGCGCGCGAGCCGGATCGCCTCGTCGCACAGGGAATTCTTGATCAGGTCGGGGCCCGAGGTCGCGGCGTAGCCCTCGGTGAACAGCAGGTAGATCACCGCGAGCACGGCGGGCAGCCGGTGCGACAGCTCGTCGCTGCCGGGCACCCGGAACGGGATCCCGGCACCGCGGATCTTCCGTTTCGCGCGCACGATTCGTTGCTGCACAGTGCTTTCCCGCACCAGGAACAGCCGCGCGACCTCCTCGCTGGACAGTCCGCCGAGGCAGCGCAGGATCAGGGCGACCTGCGCCTGCCGGTCCAGGGCCGGGTGACAGCACGTGAAGAACAGCCGCAACCGGTCGTCCAGCACCGGGCCCTCGACGGGCGGCGGCGCGGGTTGCTCCGCCAAGTCGGCGAGATGCGCGTCGAGCCGTCGTGCCCCGCGAATCCGGTCGATGGCGCGGTTCCGCGCGGTGGTGACGAGCCAGGCCGCGGGGTGGTCCGGCACGCCGTCGGCGCGCCACTTTCCGGCGGCGGTCGCGTAGGCGTCGGCGAGCGCCTCCTCAGCGAGGTCGAAGTCGCCGAGGAGGCTGATCAGCCGGGCCAGCACGCGGCCGTGTTCCGCCCGGAACACGGCCGCCAGCGGATCGGTGCTCATCTCAGTGCGCGAGCGGCCGGACCTCGACCGCGCCGTACTGGGTGGCGGGGCACTGGGCGGCCCACTTGAGCGCCTCGTCCAGGTTCTCGCACTCGAACAGGTAGTAGCCGCCGAGCTGCTCGCGGGCCTCCGCGAACGGGCCGTCGGTGAACAGCTCCTCGTTGTCACGTACCCGGATGGTCGTCGCGGTGGACGAAGCCAGCAGCCGGGCGCCGGCCTGGAAGACCCCGGCCTCGGTCAGCCGCCGGGCGTAATCCTCGAACTCGGGGCTGATCTTGCTGTAGTCCGCGGGCGCCGTCTCGTCGATGTAGATCATGACCAGGTACTGCATGGTGAAATCCCTTCTTCTCGGTCAGCGTGCCCGGTAAGGACGACAGGCGGGCGGCCGGATCGACAGGGAGTGTATGTGACCTGAGTCACATCATCGGCACCAGTGGTCCATGACGTCGCGCACATCGACGGTGTCGAGCGCGGACACCGGCAGCGGGGACGGCTTGCCGGTCTCGGCGCGCAGGCTGTCGATCAACAGCGCCGCGTACCGCCGCCACTGCTGCGGTGCGACCCGGTGGGTGTACTCGGCCGCGGCGCCGATCATCTTGAACAGCATCGGCATGTCTTCCGCCTCGAAGTCCTCGCGCAGCTTCCCGGCCCGCTTCGCGCGACAGACCATCTCGTGCGCCAGCGGGATCAGCTTGTCTCGCGCCATCGCGACCTTGTCGTGCCCGAACGCCGTGCTGAGCATCACATCGTGCAGCCCGCGGTCCTCGGCGATGAGCGCGGCCGCCGCCCACAGGAAGTCCTGCAGGGCCTGCCACGGGTCGGGATTGTCCAGCGATTCGCTCATCAGCCGGCCGATGTCCTCGAGGCGGTCCGCGAACATGGCCTCGACCAGGTGCTCCTTGTTGGGGAAGCGGCGATAGACCGTCCCCACACCCAATCCCGCGTGATGAGCGACGTCGTCGAGCGTCGTATCCATGCCACGTTCCCGGAAGACCTCACGGGCACTGGTGATGATCCGCTGACGGTTGCGTTCGGCGTCGCGCCTGAGCGGCCGCTCCATTGCGGTCCGCGATGTGTCCGGCGTCATGATTCCCATTCTACCCGGAAGTCGAGGCGCCTCCTCCACTTCCTGTACCGTGGATCGTGAAAGGGGAGGTCTCCACTCCACATATGTTTGCGAGGACCAGTATGCCTGACTCGTCAACGGCCGTCGCCGAACCCAGAACGGGTGGCGCCACGACCGAAGATCCACATCACTCACGTCGCTGGCTGATCCTCGTGGTCATCAGCCTGGCGCAGCTGATGGTCGTGCTCGACTCGACCGTCGTGAACATCGCACTGCCCACCGCGCAGCACGACCTCGGCTTCTCGAGCGACGCGCGGCAATGGGTGGTCACCGCCTACGCACTCGCCTTCGGCAGCCTGCTGCTGCTCGGCGGCCGGGTGGCCGACCTGTTCGGCCGCAAGTACGCACTCCTGATCGGGCTCGCCGGGTTCGCCGCGGCGTCCGCGATCGGCGGCGCGGCCAACGGGTTCGAGATGCTCGTCATCGCACGCGCGGCGCAGGGGGTCTTCGCCGCGCTGCTCGCACCGGCCGCGCTCTCGCTGCTGACCACGACATTCACCGACGTCAAGGAACGTGGCCGGGCGTTCGGCATCTTCGGGGCGATCGTCGGCGCGGGTGCCGCGATCGGCCTGCTGCTCGGGGGCGTGCTCACCGAATACCTGAACTGGCGCTGGTGCATGTACGTGAACATCGTGTTCGCCGTCATCGCGCTCATCGGTGCCATGACGCTGCTGGTGCACCGCCCGTCGGAGCACCGGCCCAAGCTCGACCTGCCGGGCACGGTCGCCGCGTCGGGCGGTCTGTTCGCGCTGGTCTACGGCTTCTCCAACGCCGAGACGCACGACTGGTCCTCGGCTCTGGTGTGGGGGTTCCTGGCCGCGGGGGTCGTGCTGCTCATCGCATTCGTCGTGCTGCAGAACCGGACCAAGCATCCGCTGCTGCCGCTGCGCGTCGTGCTCGACCGCAACCGCGGCGGCGCCTACCTCGCGGTGTTCATGCTCGGCATCGGCATGTTCGGGATCTTCCTGTTCCTGACCTACTACCTGCAGCAGAACCTCGGCTTCTCGCCGGTCACCTCCGGTGTCGCGTTCTTGCCGATGGTGGCCGCGCTGATGATCACGGCCACCACCGCGACCGCCACGCTGCTGCCGCGATTCGGGGCGAAGCCGCTGGTCGGGATCGGCATGCTGGTCGCGGGGGCCGGGCTGTTCTGGCTGAGCGCGATCGACACCAGCAGCACCTATGCGAACGGCGTGCTGCTCCCGCTGATCGTGGTCGGCCTGGGCATCGGCCTGTCGATGGCGCCGTCGATGAACGTCGCGACGTCCGGGGTCGCCCGGCACGACGCGGGGGTCGCGTCGGCGATGGTGAACACCGGGCAGCAGGTCGGTGGCTCGATCGGCACCGCGCTGCTGAGCTCGATCGCCGCGAACGCGGTGACCTCGTTCGCCGCGGGCAAGGCGGCGACGCCGCAGGTGATGGCCGAGGCCGCGATCCACAGCTACACCACGGCGTTCATCTGGGCCGGTGCGATCTTCGTGGCCGGCGCGGTCATCTGCTACCTGCTACTCAAGCCGGGCGTGCAGGAGCAGCCGGCGGGCGAGCCGGCCGCCGTCCACATGTGACACTCGCCGCGTTCCCGCCGGTGCCTCAGTGCCGGCGGGAACGCAGCGCTTCGATCACTTCGTCGTCCCAGCGGTGGGTGCGGATGAGGCGGTAGCGCTCGCCCGCGACCCACATGTACGCCTCCGCCTCGGTGCGGTCTCCGATCAGATCGGCCTGCCGAAGCATCTGCACGACCGGCTCGTATTCGTCGTGGTACCAACGGTTCGCGACCGCGGCGCGGTCGAGGAACCCGCCCTTGTCCTGCATCAGCCGGAAGCCCCACGCCTCGACGTGCTCGCCGAGCATCGCGTAGTGCCACGGGTCGGCCAGCACGATCGCCGCGCGTGCTTCGCCCGTCAGCGGTACGCGTTCCAGGAACAGCCGGCGGTAGTCCTTGACGATCAGGTCACCGCGGTAGCGGATTCCTTCGGGTTTGAGCTTAGTTCGCACCTCGGTCACGTAGGCGTCTATTGTGGACAGTCCTAACGCGTGCGCGACGGACACCCGGTGGTGCCCGTCGATAATGAAATGCAGGTCACCGACCCGGTACACCTCGATCGCCGGCAGGGACTCGCCGCGGCGAGCGGCCAGCGCCAGCCGTTCCCAGCGTTCGCGCACCCGCCCGGAAGTCGGGCGGAACCGGCGGTCGAAATCGCGGCCGCGGTCCACGCTGCCGACGATCGAGTCGAGCCGGATCACCCGCGTCCCGAGCCGCCGCTCGCCCTGGTAGCCCAGTGCGTCGACGACCTCGTCGAACGGCAGCATGATGTTGACGTCGTCGGGTTCGCGGCGCAGCCGGTTCGCCAGCCGGGACAGCACCTGGCGGCGGCGGGCCCGCAGGAAGTCGTGCTCGGCGTCGGCGCGCGGGAAGCCGGTGTCCCTGGCCGGGCTCACACCGGCACCTCGCCCAGGTCCAGCACGTGCGCGCCCACCACGTTGCGGACCCGGGTGATGCCGAGCCGGTGCTCGGGCGGATGCTCGCCGTACGGGTGGATATGCCCGTGCAGCAACCATTTCGGCGCCAGTTTCTCAACCGTCCACAACAGACAATCGAAGCCGTGGTGCGGTGGGTCTTCGCGGTCGCCCACCCCGCGCGGCGGGGCGTGCGTGAGCAGGATGTCCACCCCGCGCCCGTCCCGGCGGCGACGGCGCTGGGCTTCGCGCACGAGCCGACGGGCGCGACGGGCCTGCTGCGCCTGGGTCCACTGGTTCGGACCGTTGCTGTAGCGGACCGAACCACCCAGGCCCGCGATGCGCAGCCCCGCGACGTCGACCACCCGGCCGTCGGCGTTGATCGCACCGGGCGGGCCGGGCCAGGTCTGCGGGAAGCCCGCGCGCAGCCATAGTCCGCCGGAGCGGGTGAAACCGGTCAGGTCGGTGTCATGGTTGCCCGGCACGAAAACGCACGGCCGGTCCGCGGTGTCGGCGAGATAGCCGAGGTAGTCGTACGGCAGATCGCCCGCACCCAGCACGAGGTCGACGTCGGCGCGGACCCCGTGGGTCCACAACCGTTCGTCGACCTCATCCGCGACAACGAGGGCGCGCACGGCCTCACACTACGTGCTATTTGGCCGCGCCCGCGAGTTCCGGGTGGTCGGCGATGAAGAAGACGACGGTTCCGATCCACAGCAGGCAGGCGGTCAGGACCCAGAACTTGAGGTTCGTCAGAAAGCGGGACATGGGAACACTCCTCTCGCGAGTTTCAGGAAGAAAAAAGGTCAGAGCCATTTGTTCTTCCGGAATATTCGGTAGAGGAGCAGGCAGATACTGAGAATGACGACGAGCACCATCGGATAACCGAAGCGCCAGTGCAGTTCCGGCATGAAGTCGAAGTTCATCCCGTAGATGCCGGCGATCATCGTCGGCACCGTGATGATCGCCGCCCACGCGGTGATCTTGCGCATATCGGTGTTCTGCTGCAGCGAGATCTTCGCCACTGTCGCGTCGACCAGTGTGGTGAGCAACTCGTCGAAGCTCGCGATCCGTTCGGAGACAGTGATCAGGTGGTCGTCGACGTCCCGGAAGTACGAGCGGACCTCGTCGGGGACCAGCCGGGTGAAGCCCTCGGAAAGCCGCCGCACCGGCGGCGCGAGCGGCACCACGGCGCGCCGCAGCTCCAGCACTTCGCGCTTCATCAGGTAGATCTGCTCGGCGCTGACCTGCGTGCGCGGCGCGAAGACGCGGGTCTCCATCTCCTCGATGTCGTCCTCGATCGCGCTGGTCACCTCGAGATAGTGGTCCACCACGTGATCGGTGATGGCGTGCAGCACCGCGGACGGCCCCGCCTTGAGGGATTCCGGGTCCTCGTCGAGGTCACGGCGCAGCCGGGCGAGCCCGGAGTGCGCGCCGTGGCGCACGGTGATGATGAAGTCCAGGCCGAGGAACGCCATCAGCTCGCCGGTCTCGACGATCTCGTTGGCCGTCGTCGGCGACTCGTGCTCGACGTAACGCAGCGTCTTCAGCACCATGAACAGCGTGTCGTCGTAGCGTTCGAGCTTGGGCCGCTGGTGCGCCTGCACCGCGTCCTCGACGGCGAGTTCGTGCAGCCCGTACATCTCCGCGATGCCCTGGATCTGCTCGGAGTCCGGCTCGTGCAGACCGATCCAGACGAAACCCTCGCGCCGGCGGCGGACCTCCTTGATGGCTTCGGCATGGGACCAGCGGCCGTGCAGCCGCTTGCCGTCGACGTAGACGGCGCAGTCGACGATGTAGGCCGAAAGTGGCACCGGAATCGGCGGTTCGACGCGCGCGCGACCGTTCCCGCGGCCGCGCAGGCCACCGAGGGAGGGAATGGCAGGCATGGGGTCTCCTGGCTGACGTAGTGCGTACTACGACGGCCGCGCGGTGTCGTCCGCCCGGCCGCTACCAGCGTCTCCCGGAAAGTGGTCTAGCGCGTGGAGCTCGACCCGGCTGGGGGAACGCTGGTCTTACTAGGGAGCGGACTATCGCCACTGCTCATCTTGCGTTCCTCACCTCCTCGGGCCGGGGACAATGTGCCGGTGGTCGCGTTGACGCGAGCCCTCCGTTGGTCGAGGGTACTCCTCGACCACCAGTCACGTCGTTCTCGGTCGATGTGGCGTTACCCATTCCAGGAGTGTGCGGTGCAGTTCGGGCGGTATTTCGAAGAGTTCGAGGTGGGCGCGGTGTACAAGCACTGGCCGGGCAAGACGGTGACCGAATACGACGACCATCTGTTCTGCCTGCTCACCATGAACCACCACCCGCTGCACCTGGACGCGCACTATGCGGGGGAAACCACCGACTTCGGCAAGAACGTCGTGGTGGGCAACTACGTCTATTCACTGCTGCTGGGCATGTCGGTGCCGGACGTCTCCGGCAAGGCGATCGCGAACCTGGAGGTCGAATCGCTCAAACACGTGAAGCCGACCTTCCACGGTGACACGATCTACGGTGAGACCGAGGTGCTCGACAAGACCCCGTCGCGGTCGAAGGACGACCGGGGCGTCGTGTACGTCGAGACCCGGGGCTACAAGCAGGACGGCACAATCGTGTGCACCTTCCGCCGCAAGGTGATGGTGCCCAAGCGTTCCTACGGTGAAGCCCGGGGTGGCGAGCAACCCGCCCGCCCGGTACCGCACGAATGACAGGAGGCTTGGGTGTCCGTCGCACTCGACGAGGTCAAACAGCGGCTGCGTGAGTTCGCGGCGGGGCAGGCTGCCGGGGTGTCGCCGCTGTACGAGCACCTTGCCACGAAAGCGGCGGAGGACGACGAGGTCGCCGGCCTGCTGACGGAGGCGACGGACGGCGCGGCGTTGTTACTGGCCGCCGCGCACCGGCTGGTCCAGGCCGATCCCATCCACCCGCTTTCCCGCTATTACCCGTCGCTGGGCGGTTTCGACGGGGTCGACAGCGCGACCTGGCCGGTGTTCCGCGAGTTCCTGGTGGAGCGGGCGGACAAGGTGCGCGCGATCGTCTCGACCCGGCACGCCGAGACCAACGAGGTGGGCCGCGCGGCCGCGCTGTACCCGGCCGTCGCGATGGCCGCGAAGCAGGCCGGCGGCAAGGTCGCGTTGCTGGAAGTCGGGTGCAGCGGGGGTTTGCTGCTCGGGCTGGACACGTTCGGCTACCGGTATCAGTGCGACGGTGGTGAGCAGTTGCTCGCCGGGCCCGCGAAGGCGGCGGTCGGCCTGCACTGCGCGCTCGGCCTCGAGCCGGGCGCGGTGCTGCCGAAGCTGCCCAAGAAAGTGAGCGTGGGCGCGAAAGTCGGGCTCGACCGGGCGCCGGTCGATGTGTCCGATGAGGACGAGCTGGCGTGGCTGGAGGCGTGCGTGTGGGCCGACCAGCTCGACCGGATCCGCCTGCTGCGCGCGGCGGCCGCGGCGCAGCGCAAGTCCGCGCCGGAACTGGTGACCGGCGACGCGGTGGACGATCTCGCGGCCGCCGCCGCGCGCACCGGCGACCTGCCGCTGGTGGTCTTGACCAGTCGGGTGCTGGCCCACCTGGCCGAGGAACGGCGGGCGGAGTTCGTCGAGGGCGTGGCGAAGCTCGCCGCGTCGCGTCCCGTGTGGTGGGTCAGCGACGAGCCGTACGAGGCCGGGCTGTCGTATCTACTGCCGGGCCGCCCGGAGCTGAACTTCTTCGACGGCACCGGCCTGTGCACCCTCGGCCTGGTCTCGTGGCGCCACGGCGCCGCGGAGGCCTGGGCACTGGCCCAGACCTCCCGCCACGGCAACCGCATGACCTGGCTGGCCCCCTGACCCCCGCGAGTCCGACGCTCGCGACGCCGAGTCCGACGCTCGCGACGGCGTGTTTGCCGTTCGCGCGGGCGTGTTGGCCCGCTGTGTCGGTGAGTTTTGCCCGTGGCGTCGGTGAGTTGGCCCGTGGCGTCGGTGAGTTGGCGCCGCGCGGAGCCAACTCACCGACGTGAGGAGCGAACACGCCCGCGTCGGGTGCGAACACGCCCGCGTGGCGAGCCAACTCACCGACGTGGGGCGCCAACACGCCCGCGCGGGGCGCGAACACGGGCGGATGGCGGTCAGCGCCGCGGCAGGGCGTGCCAGTCGCGGAGGGTGTCCGCCAGGCCGTCGGTCAGCTCCAGCGCGGCGAAGGCGGCGGCGTCGACCCAGCGGGCGTCCGCAGCGTCGTCACCGGCGCGCAGCCGGCCGCCGAGCACCTCGCACACGTAGTCGTAGATCTCGAACCGGCCGCGCACGACCATCCCCGCCAGCGCGCCCGCCCGCACGTCGAGGCCGGTTTCCTCGCTCATCTCACGCACGATCGCCTGCGCGTCCGTCTCGCCGGGCTCGACCCGTCCGCCGGGCAGCGACCACAGGCCGCGACCGGGGTCGTGCCCCCGCTGGATCATCAGCAGCCGTCCCGCTGCGTCGTGCACGATGCCGCCGACACAGCGCACCAGAGCCATAACGCCAGCGTATCCCGCTGACTGGGCGCGCAATGTGTACACGGAGAGTAGCGGTACGGTACGATCAACCCCGGGCACTGACCCAAGCGCGGGACTTTTCTCCCGTAACGGAGCGCAGTGCGGTACAACGTTACTGGTGAGCTTGCTAGACCGATGCCGGAGCAAGAGACGGGATTGATCTGTGGATGTGAAGAAGATTGCCGGACTTCTGGGTATCGCGCTGGTCTTGTTCTTCGTGATCGCCCAGCCTGGTCAGGCTGCCAACCTCGTGGGCAACATCCTGACCTTCCTTCGTACGTCGGCTGAAGCGGTGATCACCTTCGTCAGCAACGTGTTCAACGGGTAGCTCGTGTTCGCTCCCCGGGACCCCGACGAGTACCTGCTCGACACCGAGCGGCGGGTCGTTCGCATCCGCCGCCATTGGGCGGTCCTCGCGTGGGACACCTTCGAGGCGGTCGCCCTGCTGGCGATCTGCGTGATGGTGTCCTACCTGCTCCCGCCGTCGTTGTACATCGTGCAGAACATTCTGTGGTACGCCGCCCTGCTGGTCGTCCTGTACTTCGCGTACAACGTGATGGAGTGGTGGGTCGAGCGGCTGGTTGTCACCGACAAGCGGTTCGTGCTCACCAGCGGCGTCTTCACCACGAAGGTCGCGATGATGCCCATCAGCAAGGTCACCGACCTGACCTACGAGCGCACGGCCTGGGGCCGGATGTTCGGATACGGCACCGTGGTCGTCGAGTCCGCCGGGCAGATCCAGGCGCTCAACCGGATCGAGTTCCTGCCCAAACCGGAAGACTTCTACGACACGATCTCCGAGTTGGTGTTCGGGGACAAGCAAAAGCAGAGCGAGCGCTTCTCGATGATCAAGGCCCAGCGACTCGCGCGCGGCAAGCGAATGGTTGGCTGAAAGGGCCGAAGCGAGTGGGTGAGGTGTGCTCACGGAGAACGCTCGCCGGTCTCGCTTCAGTGTGTCTTTCGGGGGTCGAACCCCCGAACCCCCGCCGGGGGCAAGCCCCCTGGACCCCCGCCGTGGTCGGCTGAACAGGGGCCACTGCGTTGCGTAGGACAGAATGGGTCTGATGCGCATCGACCTGCACACCCATTCAAGCGTCTCCGATGGCACGGACAGTCCGGCCGAGCTGGTCCAGGTGGCCGCACAGGCCGGGCTGGACGCCGTCGCGCTGACCGACCATGACACCACCGCCGGCTGGGATGCCGCGATCGCGGCCCTGCCCGCCGGGCTCACCCTCGTGCCCGGCGCCGAGCTGTCCTGCGTGAGCAACCACGACGGCCCGCGCGGGATCAGCGTGCACCTGCTGGCGTACCTGTTCGACCCGGCCTCACCCGCCGTCGTCACCGAGCAGCAGCGGCTGCGGGTCGAGCGCCGGACCCGGCTGCGCGCGATGGCCGAGAGGATGGCCGCCGACGGCCTCCCGGTCGACCCCGACGAGCTCATGGGCCTGCTGCCCGCCGACTCCCCGGCCGGGCGCCCGCATCTCGCGCAGGTGCTGGTGCGCGCCGGGCTCGTCGCCACCGTCGACGAGGCGTTCGCCGAATACCTCGGCAACGGCCGCGGCTACTACCTGCCGCGTCAGGACACACCCGTCGAGGACGCGATCGACATGATCGCGGCGGCGGGCGGGGTCACCGTGTTCGCGCATCCGTTCGCGCGCAGCCGCGGGCGCGTCGTGTCCGTCGACACACTGGTGCGGCTCGCCGAGCGCGGCCTGACCGGTGTCGAGGTGGACCACCCCAACCACGACGAGGAGACCCGCGTCCAGTTGCGCGGTCTCGCGCGGGAACTGGGGCTGGTGCCGACCGGGTCGAGCGACTACCACGGCACCAACAAGACGATCCCGATCGGCGCCGAGACGACACCACCGGAGTCGCTCGACGCGCTCGTCGAAAAGGCGTCCGGCGCTCAGCTCGCGGTGGGCTGAGTGTCCTTCTTCAACGTGAGCGTTTTCGTCGAGGCGACGATCACGCTCGTGGTGATCATGGACCCGCCGGGCACGGTGCCGGTGTTCCTGAGCCTCACCGGCCGCAAGCCGCCGGCCATCAGGGCGCGCGCGGCGCGGCAGTCGGTGCTGGTGTCGCTGCTGGTCATCTCGCTGTTCGCGGTCGCGGGCCAGGCGATCCTGACCTACCTCGGCATCGGCATCCCCGCGTTGCAGGGCGCGGGCGGGCTACTCCTGCTGCTGATCGCGCTGGATCTGTTGACCGGCAGGGGAAGTACCAGCCCCGAGGTGGTCGAGGACGTCAACGTCGCGCTCGTCCCGCTCGGCACCCCGCTGCTCGCCGGGCCGGGGGCGATCGCCGCGACGATCGTGTTCGTGCGCGAGGCCGCCGGGCATTTCGGCTCGTACGTGGCGCTGGCGGTCGCGATCGTCGTCGTGCACCTGTTCATCTATCTGTGCATGCGTTATTCGGGCCTGGTGATCCGGGTGATCAGGGAGAGCGGGATCGTGCTGCTCGCGAAGATCGCCGGTCTGCTGCTGGCCGCGATCGCGGTCGAGCTCATCGCGAACTCCGTGCGCGGGTTCGTGGCCGGGGGCTGAGTACGGTGGGGGAGTGGTGGAACAACTGGGGTTCGAGTTCGCGGTGCAACCGCGGCGCCTGACCAAGGTCAGCCCGGCGCGGCTGGCCACGTTCGCGGACTGCCCGCGGCGCTACCGGCTCACCTACCTGGACCGGCCGACGCCGGTGCGCACCGGGTCGTGGGCGCACAGCACGCTGGGTGCGGTGGTGCACAACGCTTTGCGCGCGCTGTTCGAGCTGCCGCCGGAGCGCCGCACGCCGATCCGCGCGGCGCAGCTGCTGAGCGAGCACTGGCAGGACGCGGGGTTCGCCGACGCCGAGCAGGCCGCTGTGTACCGGGACCGCGCGAAGAGCTGGATCATGGAGTACGTCGAGCACAACGACGTCTCCACTACGCCGATCGGGCTCGAGCGCTGGGTTTCCGCGCCGGTCAACCCCGAGCCGGGGCAGCCGCCGTCGATGATCATCGAGGGCCGGGCGGACCGGATCGACGAGCGCGGCGACGAGCTGGTCGTGGTGGACTACAAGACCGGCCGGCGGGCGCCCGACGAGTACGAGGCGCGTAGCTCGCAAGCGCTTGCCATGTATGCCGTCGCTGCCGCCCGGACGTTGCGGAAGCCGTGTCACCGGGTGGAACTGCACCACCTGCCGACGGGCACGATCGCGGCCGCCGAGCACACGGACGAAAGCCTGCGCCGCCACCTTTCCCGCGCGGAGGAGACGGCCGAGGATCTGCGCCTCGCGACGGACACGCTGGCCGCTGGCGGAGACGGGCAGGTGCTGTTTCCGGCGAACACCAGCACGCGCTGCTCGTGGTGCGACTTCCGGCCCAGCTGTGCGGACGGGCAGGCGGCCGCGCCGCCGGCGAAATCGTGGGAGCTGCTGGCGCCGTGAGCACCGAAGAGCTACAGATGCCGCCCATCGAGGAGTCGCCTCGACGAGGGCGGTGGTGGCGCGGACTGACCGGTTCGCTCGCCGCGGGCCTGGCCGGACTCGCCGTGATCGTGCTGGGCGCGGCACTGGTCTGCCTGCTGCTCGGCGCGCCAGGGCCCGGTGCCGTGATGCTGATCGGACACCCGGTGGCGGCCGCGATCGCCTTGGTGGCACAGCGTTTCGTCGACCGGCGCGAGGGCCCGGTCGCAGCCGTCGCGGCGGGAGTCGTCGTCGCCGACCTGGTGGCGGCGCTCGTCCTGTTCTGGTGGTTCTAGGCGTTCATGCGCGTGTTTGCCGTTCGCGCGGGCGTGTTTGCCGGTGGCGTCGGTGAGTTGGCGCGCCGCGAGCAAACTCACCGACGCGGGGAGCAAACTCACCGACGTGGTGGGCAAACACGCGCGGAGTCAGATGCTGGCGGGGTCCGGCTGATCGAGGAAGTCGGTGATGAACGGCAGGGTCCGTGCGAGGGGCCCGGGATTTCCCGCCGCGGCAAGGAGTTCGCCGAGGTAGTCGCCGTGGTTGCCGGGGACGATGAGGATCCGGGCGCCGGGGATCAGGGAGCCCAGCAGCACGGTGTGCTCGACGCGGATCACGTCCTGGTCGGCCGCGATGACGAGGGTCGGTGCGGCGATCGACGCGACCAGCGAGTCGGGCCAGTCGGTGAACCCGGTCAGCATCAGTTCGCGATCCAGTTCGAACATCCGCTCGGCGTGCGCGGGATCGCCGCTGACCGCGAGGTCCGCGTCGCGATAGGGCTGCGGCAGGTCGGCGAAGGTCCCCGCCGCCAGACCGTCCCAGAATCCGTCGATCATGCCGTCCCGGCGGAACGGCGCGGAGGCGACGACGAGCCGGCGCACGGTATCCGGATGGCGGATGGCCAGCTGCATCCCGACCTGGCCGCCGTTGGAGAACCCGAGGACGTCGACCGGTCCGACGGCGAGGTCCTTCAGCAGCGCGGCGACACCGTCGGCCGAGCCCTCGAACGACGCGGGTCCGTCGCCCCCATTCGTGCGGCCGTGTCCCTGCAGCTCGACGGCGAGCATCCGGCGCGAGCTTTCGAGCGCCGGGATGAGCCGGCCCCAGTTGGACTCGATCGTCGAGCCGCCACCATGGATGAGCAGCAGCGGAATGCCGTCAGGCTTGCCGTGCCATGCGAAGTAGAGCGGCAGGTCGGTCATGATCACGCGCCCTTCTCGAGCCACGAGTGCCACGTCGGCAACAGGATATCCAGTAATCCCCGGGGATTCTCGGTGTTCGGGGAATGCGCGGCGTCCGGCACGATCGCGAACGCGGCGCCGAGACGTATGGCCATCTCCTGCTGGGACGGCACGCTCCACGCGTCGTCGCCGGCGCCCGCGACCACCAGCGACGGGCGCGGCCCCAGTGCGTCGGCGAGGGAAGCGACCAGATCAGGTTCGTGGCGCAGCCCGTCCGCCATCCCCAGGAGCCCGGCTGGGCTGGACGTCACGAAGCGGTGCCGGAAGAACGCCTTCAGCTCGGCCGGAAGCGCTGTCCAGGACGGGAACCGTTCGTTCAGCTGCTCGCGCACCTGGTACGCGCCCTCGACGCCGCCCTGGCGCAGCAAGGGTTCTCCTTCGGACAACGCGGCGCGACGTGTGCCGTCCGGTAGCGCTGACGGGCCGCTGTCCATCAGGGTCAGTCCGGCGATCGCCGCCCCGGCGAGCACCGCGGCGCGGGCGACCAGGCCGCCGTAGGAATGCCCGAGCAGCAGCACGGGTTTCCCTTCAGCGGCAAGGTGTTTCACCACACCGGCGACGAGTGGACCGAGCGCAGCGGGCAAGTATGCCGCCTCGTCGTCGGGGCCCGGCGACTCGAACTGGCCGGGCAGATCGATCGCGACGGCCTGGAAACCGCCTGCGGCGAACGAGTCCAGCAGCGGGGCGAAGTCCTCTTTGGACCCGGTGTACCCAGGTACCAGCAACGCGATCGCGTCGGCGTCTTCTCTGGTGCGCAACGCGGCGAGCCTGCCGGGCAGAGTGATGCGCTCCGCCGTGTGCGCCGTGAGCGGGCCGGTCACCTGAGCGCGGCCAAGGTCTGGCCGCGCTGCTCCAGGAGCACCGGGCCGGCCGCCTCGAGCCGCACCGGGCCGGTGTAGCCGTGCCGGTCGACGCCGATCGTGCGGATCGTCGAGCCGTCCTCCTCGTTCAGCACCGCCAGCCCACCCTGGATCGGCACCACGAGCTGGTGGTCGAACAGGATGCCCGGGCCGAGCGCGGACGTGAGTGTCCACTTGGGAGCGAGAGTGTCCCGCGAGAAGGCCATCAGCTTGGAGCCGGTGAACCAGTACACATTGGACGCCGTCGACGAAGTGACCGGGATACCGCCCGCCGGGTCGTGGTCGAGGTCGCTCGCCGGCAGGTCCAGCGGGTACGCCGCGGTCTCGGCGCCGTCCGCGCCGTAGAGCACGAGCTGTTTCTGGTCCGGCATCGCGACCAGCACGTTGTCGCCGGACATCGCGACCATCCGCCCGTGGTAGCCGGGCAGGATCTCGCTGAACGACACCTGCGGGCTGTCGGAATCCTTTGGTGCGGCACGGAAAACGGTGATCCGGTCGCCCGGGTCGCCGGGGCAGCGTTCGATCACCCCGACCCGGCTCGACGCCATCGCGATGGAGCCGTACGTACAGCCCACCCGCGGCTGCTTGTCCGGGTTCACCAGCGCCGGCACCCTGCCGTACTCGTCGGTCTCGACGAGATCGTCGCGCCACGTGTTGAGCAGCGTGCGGCCGAATGCTGTGACGTACGAGCCGTCGGTGGTCAGCCCGGTGTTCAGCGGCGCGCTGCCGGTGCGCTGCGCCATCCGGGCCCCGGTCGCCGGGTCGAGCGCGATGACCTCGCTGCAGCCGCTCTCGTTGTTGACGCCGTCCTCGCGGTACAACGCCACCGCGCGTGACCAGCCCTCGGCGGCCGTGCACAGCTGGAGATCGCGCGAGTAGCGCCAGCGCACCTGACCGGTGAGCGGGTCGCGGCCGTCGAGTTCGCCGCCGTTCGCCGTGACCACCGCGTTGCTGGCGGCGATCGGTACCGGCGTGGCACCGCTCGGCGCCTGCCACAACTCGCTGAGCTGCGCGGGAACGGCGGCCGGCGAGTCGGGCAGCGCGGGCGCGGGGGCGGCTGTCTGCGAGTTCGTGGCGCGGCTTTCGCTGGTGAGCCACACTGTCAGGGTCGTGGCGACGGCGATCACCGCGAGCACGATCGCGATCACCCGGTCCCGCGGGCGGTTCCACGGCGAAGGCCGGTCCGGCTGGATGATCGTGTGCCGCCGCGGTGGGCCCTTGGGCGCATCGGCACCCGCGAGCACGTCTTCGACCCCGATGATCACGGTGGTCTCGGAGTCCTCGGCCGGGCGGCGATGACGGCCCCGGCGCGCGGGCGAGGTTTCCCGTTCGGCGTCGGCACCCCAGGCACCGATCGTCTTGGGCGCCTCGGGTTCCCCCGGAGCAGGTTCCGCCGAGGCTTCAGCCGGAGCCTTGCCGGGCTGCTCCTCCGGCTCCTGCTGCGGGACCTCGGCGTGCTCCAAGGCCCCCTCGACGGGCTCGCTCACCTGCTCTGCTTCTCCCCGTTGTCGGCGCGCTTGCCCCTAGTCTGCCGAAGCGGGTGTGTCGGTCGTGTTTGCCGCCCCCGAACGGCGGCGACGGCGGCGCCGCGCGGGACGTTCGGCGTTGTCGCCACCCTCCCGCTCGGCGGCGGGAGCCGTCTCCGCGCTGCGGCCGCGGGTGCGGCGGCGCGGACGGTCCTCGTCGGACTTCTCCGCGGCATCCGCCTTTTCGATGGCCTCGGCCGCGGCGGCACCACCGCGGGTGCGGCGACGGCTGCGCGAGCGGGGCGCCGACGACTCCGGCGAACGGCGCTTGCGGCCGCCGCCCATCTTCTCCTCGGGCTCCGCGGCCAGCCCGGCGCGG
Source organism: Amycolatopsis sp. GM8 (assembly GCF_021653975.1). Taxonomy (GTDB): domain Bacteria; phylum Actinomycetota; class Actinomycetes; order Mycobacteriales; family Pseudonocardiaceae; genus Amycolatopsis_E. The sequence goes on from NZ_JAJKFK010000009.1 coordinate 158,068, forward strand.
GTCCGCTTGCCCAGCGGCAGCCGGCCGGTCGAGTCCTCGGGAATGTCCAGGTCACTGAACAGGTGCTTCGACGTCGAATACGTCTCCACCGGCTCCGGGATGTCCAGGTGCAGCGTGTCGGAGATGAGCTTCCAGCGCGCTTCCTCGTCCCAGTCGACGAGCGTGATCGCGACGCCGGTCTTGCCCGCGCGGCCGGTGCGGCCGATGCGGTGCACGTAGGTCTTCTCGTCCTCCGGCGTCTGGTAGTTGATCACGTGCGTGACGTCGTCCACGTCGATACCGCGGGCCGCGACATCGGTGGCGACCAGCACGTCGATCTTGCCGGAGCGGAACGCGCGCAACGCCTGCTCACGGGCACCCTGACCGAGGTCACCGTGCACCGCGGCGGCGGCGAACCCGCGCTCGGCGAGATCGTCGGCCACCTTCTGCGCGGTGCGCTTGGTGCGGGTGAACACCATCGTCAGGCCGCGCTCACGGGCCTGCAGGATGCGGGCGATCAGCTCGGGCTTGTCCAGCGAGTGTGCCCGGTAGACGTACTGCGTGGTGCGCTCGTGCACCGCGCCCGCGTCGTTCTCCTCGGCGCGGATGTGCGTCGGGCGGTGCAGGAACGTGCGGGCCAGCGTGATGATCGGGCCCGGCATGGTCGCCGAGAACAGCATCGTCTGCCGCTCTTCGGGCACCATCGTCAGGATGCGCTCGATGTCCGGCAGGAAGCCGAGGTCGAGCATCTCGTCGGCCTCGTCCAGCACCAGCGCGCGGACCTTGCCCAGCACCAGATGCCGCTGCTCGGCCAGGTCCAGCAGCCGGCCCGGGGTGCCGATCACCAGGTCGACGCCCTTGCGCAGGGCATCGATCTGCTGCTCGTACGGGCGGCCGCCGTAGATGGCGAGGGTGCGGATGCCCAGGTGCTTGCCGGCGTCGGTCAGGTCATGGGTGACCTGCAGGCACAGCTCGCGGGTGGGCACCACGACGAGCGCCTGCGGCGTACCGTCGCCCGGGGTGACGATCCGCTGCAGCAGCGGGACGCCGAAGCCCAGGGTCTTGCCCATGCCGGTGCGGGCCTGGCCGATGAGGTCCTCGCCCTCGAGGGCGAGCGGCAGCGTCAGCGCCTGGATGGCGAAGGTCCGCTCGATACCGGCCTCGGCCAGCGCGCGGACGATCTCCGGGCGGACGCCGAACTCGCCGAAGGTCGGGTTTTCCGGCTCGACCTCGGCCCCCGCCTGCAGCGGATGTGAGGGGTCGGACTCCGGCAGGCCGCTCTCGCTGTGCTCGAGGGCCACCGGGTCGGTATCTGTTCGGTTGTCGGAAGTGCTCGCGGTCAGTGTGATCGCCTCTCTCGTACCAGCGCGCACTCACCTGGTCGGATCTCAGCACTCGACCGCGAATCCGTAGCCGCGGGAATGCCGCACAAAAGGCGTGCACGCACACTGTGTTGTCACGGCCCGCCAGCGAACGGCGGGCCCGATATCCGCGCCAAGCCGGCGCGGAAGCTCGTCTATACAGCACACATTGTACTGGCTGGTCTCCTGGCCTCGGACTTTCGGCCCGGCGTGTCCAGGTGGGATTGGTCTCTTCCAGTAGCAGATAGGGTCTCAGCCGTGACTTTCCAGATCAGTGAAGGCGTCGTCGACCTGCTCGGCGTCATCGCGTACGGCGAGCTCTCGGCGTTCGACCGGCTGGCCGAGGACGCGCGGGCCGCCCCCACTCTTTCCGGTCGCGCGGCGCTGGCCTCGATGGCCGCCGCGGAGATCGGCCACTACGACATGTTGTCGCAGTATCTGCGCGAACACGGCGTCACCGTCGAGGACGCGATGTCCCCGTTCGTCGCGCACATCGACGCCTGGCACGCCTCGACGGCGCCGAAGTCCTGGCTCGAATCGCTGGTCAAGGCATATGTCGGGGACGGGCTCGCCGCGGATCTGTACCGCGAGGTCGGCAGCTGGCTGGACGAGCAGGCCAAGGACCTGGTGACGACGGTGCTCGCCGACACCGGGCATTCGGAGTTCGCCGAGCGCGAAGTCGCGGCGGCGATCCAGGCCGACCCGAAGACGCGCGACCGGCTGGCGCTGTGGGGGCGGCGGTTGCTGGGGGAGGCGCTGACCCAGGCCCAGTACGTGGTGGCCGAGCGGGACGGGCTGGCCGAGCTGATCGTCGCCGGCTCGGGTGATCTGTCGGGAATCGCCGCCCTGTTCCGGCGGTTGCAACAGGGGCACGGCAAGCGGATGCAGAAGCTCGGACTCAGCTAGCCTGGGCAGCAAGTACGTCAAGAACACATCAGGCGGAGGTCACACGTGGAGGTCAAGATCGGCATCAAGGACACGCCGCGCGAGCTGGTGGTGTCCAGTGGCCAGTCTGCCGAAGAGGTCGAGGGGCTGGTCGCCGACGCGCTGAAGGCCGCCGACGGGCTGTTCCGCCTCACCGACGAGAAGGGGCGCAAGTTCATCGTGCCCGCCGACCGGATCGCCTACGTCGAGATCGCCCCGACCGACGTGCGCAAGGTCGGCTTCGCCGTCGGCGCCTAGTTTTCGGCTCTCTGGCAAGGGACGTCCGCGATCGCGGGCGTCCCTTTTCGTTATTCGGCCAGCGCCGTCGCCACCGCGAACGGCGGCGTGCTCACGCCGAGCAGGCGGTAGCGGCCCCAGGGGTCCGGATCGGACAGCTCGCCGCTCGCGAAACCGTCCGGCGTGCGGATCTCGGCCGGCTGCTTGCGCCCGCCGGCCAGCTCGTGCAGGCGCTCGTCCCGGGCGATGCGCCCGTACCAGCGGTAATAGCCGTCGATGGGCTGGAAATGTCCCCGCAGGTCGACCTCGACGTCGAACTCCTGCCCGGCCACGACCAGCGTCGCCGGACCCGTGTAGCCCTCGTCGTCAGCCGGCATCGGACGCCTCCTTCGAGTGGAACAGCACGACCTTGTTCGCTTCCAGCGGCAGGTTGGGATCGATCGTGATGCCCTGCTGCCGGGCCAGGCCGTCGATCGCGGCCCAGATGATCTGCGTCAGGTACTCGACCACCGCGTCCCGGCTCATCGACCGCCGGTCCAGCCACCATTCGCCGGTGTTCTGCACCATGCCGACGATCCCGTACGCCCACGGCTCGGCCGCGCCGGAGTCCAGGCCGAACATCCGCATGTAGTCGCCGAGCAGCGTGCTCAGCGCGGTCGCGATGAGCTCCTTGTCCTCCGCGACGACGTCGGCGTTCACCGGCTTGTCCAGGAACGAACCGCGCGCCAGCAGGCGGTACAGGTTCGGGTGCTCCTCGATCACGCCGAAGAACGCGTCGAGCGCCATCCGGATGCGCGGCACCGGCGCCAGTTCGGCGTTGATCGCCGGGACGAGCCGGGAGAACAGCAGTTCCGTGCCGCGCTGGCCGAGCGCCACGTACAGGTCCGCCTTGTCCGCGAAATGCCGGTACAGCACGGGTTTCGTGACACCAGCGGCCACCGCGACGTCCTCCATCGCGAGGTCGGGCCCGTGCTCGTCCAGCGCCTTCAGCGCGGCCCCGACGAACTCCGCCCGCCGGGCCACCCGGTGCTTGCGCCAGCGGTCGCGCCGCGCGTCCCCGGTGGGCGCGTCGCCTGTCTTGCCGCGCTTGACATGTTCCGCCACGGGAGCCATGCTACCAAAGGTAACTGTTACCTCAAGTTACATGAACCTGGGAGGCGCGATGACGCGGATGCTCGACGGGCGCGAGAAGACCGCGGACCGGCTGCTGAAATCCTCCGCGAACAAGTTCTACGACCCCGAGGTCGACATCGACTGGGCGGCACCGCTGCCCGAGGGCAAGCCCTACGAGCTCGAGCACCGGTGCTCGCTCTACGGCACCCACCTGTGGGACCAGCTGACCCCCGAGCAGCGCATCGAGCTGGGCAAGCACGAGATCGCCAGCATCGCGAGCAACGGCATCTTCTTCGAGGTGCTGCTGATGCAGCTGCTGCTCAAGGACATCTACCGTGGCGACCCGACGAGCCGGCACGTCCAGTACGCGCTGACCGAGATCGCCGACGAGTGCCGGCATTCGACGATGTTCGCGCGGATGGTCGAGCGTTTCGACGCGCCGCCGTACGGCCCGGTCAAGATCGTGCACCAGCTGGGCAAGCTGCTGCCGGTGCTCGGCTACGGCCCCGCGCTGTACGGCTCGATCCTGGTCGCCGAAGAGGTCCTCGACCGGCTCCAGCGCGAGAGCATGGCCGACGAGAACGTGCAGCCGCTGGTCCGGATGGTCAACCGGATCCATGTGCTGGAGGAGGCCCGGCACGTCACGTTCGCGCGCGAAGAGGTCACCCGCGGCATGGCGAAACTGTCCAAAACGGAGCTGTACTACCAGCGCTGGCTGATCGCGTCGGTCAGCTTCGCGATCACCCGGAGCCTGATCAACCCGCGTGTTTACGCGTCGGTGGGGCTGCGGCCGAAGGAGGCGTGGGAGACCGCGATGGCCAATCCGCACTTCCAGGAGACCATGCGCTGGGCCGGTGAGCGCATTGTCGCGTTCCTCGACGAGGCCGGGCTGGTCGGTGCCCCGGGAATGCGGATGTGGCGCAGGTCGTTTTTGGTGGCCAAGTGACCGCGGTGGCCGGTCGCAGGGGGACCGGTCACCGTTTTCTCACCGCGGACGGCACGGCGCTGTACGTGGAGAGTTCGGGACCGGAGAGCGCGCGCCTGACCCTCGTTCTCGTGCACGCGTGGACACAGGACCAAACCGAGTGGGAGCCGATCCTGCCGCTGCTGCCGCCGGAAGTCCGGGTGGTCCGGTACGACCATCGCGGGCACGGCGCGTCGGCCCCCGCGAAGCCGGGTACGGCGACCATCGCACAGCTCGCCGACGATCTCGCCGAGCTGCTGCGCGAAGAGGTGCCGGACGGGCCCGTCGTGCTCGCCGGGCATTCCCTGGGCGGGATGACGATCATGGAGCTGGCCGAGCGGCATCCCGGGCTGGTGCGCGAGCGGGTCGCGGGTGTGGCGTTCATCGCGACGTCGTGCTCGAACATGGACCGGCTCACCCTCGGGCTGCGCGGGGCCGCCGGGCGCGCGGCGATGCGGGTGGACAAGGCGCTCGCACGGTCACTTTCCCGCTATGGCAAGGAGTTCGTGCCCATTCCGGCCGTTCTCGCGCGGCCGGCGACGAAGTGGATCGCGTTCGGCAAGCGGGTCGACCGGGCCGATGTGCGGGCGATGACGGCGCAGTTCCTGCGCGCGCATCCGCGCAGTGTCGGCGGTTTCCGTGACTCGATCTCGCAGCACGACCGCCGCGCCGCGCTCGCGACGCTCGCCGGGAAGCCGAGTGTGATCCTCGTCGGCGACCGGGACCGGATCACGCCGGTGCGGCACGCGAAGGTCATCGCCGACGAGCTGCCCGGCGCGGAGTTCGTCCTGTTCCCGGGCGCCGGGCACGAGCTGACCTACGAGCGGCGCCAAGGCGTCGCCACCCGCCTGCGCGCCCTGCTGGAAGCCGGGTAGAACTCGCCGTCGCGAGTGTCGGACTCGGCGTCCTGGGCGTCCGACTCGCGCGCTACTTGCCCTGGTGGAGGGGGAAGCCGGCGCCGATGCCGCGCCAGGCTAGGGTCGCGGTCAGCGCGACGGCGTCGTCCTGGCTCATCGTGCTGTGATGTGCGAGCCAGAACCGCGCGCTCACCTGACTCAACCCGACGAGGCCCACCGCGAGCAACCGCGCCTTGTCCTCGTCCAGGCCGGCGTCCGCGGTGATCGTCTCGGTGATCGCGTCCACACTCGCCGAGGTTGCCCTGTCCACGGCCTCCTGCACCGCGGGCTCGCCGCGCAGGTCCGACTCGAACACCATGCGGAACGCGCCGGCGTCGTTGCTGACGAAGCCGAAGAACGCGCCGACCGCGGCCTGCACGCGCTGCTTGTTGTCGGTCGTGGAACCCAGCGCCCCCTGCACCCGCCCGACGAGCTCGTCGACGTGGCTCTCCAGCAGGGCGATGTACAGGTCGAGCTTGCCCGGGAAGTGCTGATACAGCACGGGCTTGGACACTCCGGCCTGCTCGGCGATCTCGTCCATCGCCGCCGCGTGGTAGCCGTTGGCGGAGAAGACACGCTGCGCCGCCGACAGCAGCTGCGCCCGCCGCTCGGTACGCGGCAGCCGCACTCCCCGCTGCTGTGTGGGCGCCATTTCCGTCATAGTTCCTCCTGGTTCAACCCGTTCGAGATTACTCGCCGGTACCGAGAAGTCGCCAAGTCCGGGCATCCAGTTGCATCCTGGATTGATGACCGACACTGATACCAGGACCGGGGCCGCCCCCACGGGCAGAAGACGCTCGCCGGTCACCCAGGTGCCTCTCTCCACCACCCCACTGCCCGCGCTCGACCCGAAGTTGCCTCCGTGGCCGGGTGGCGTCGAGACGTCGGGCGGTGTCACCCTCCACGTGCGCCGCACTCCCGGCACCACCGAAGCGACCGCCGTGTACGTGCACGGCCTCGGTGGTTCATCCACGAACTGGACCGACCTGTCGGCGCTGCTGGCGCCGTCTGCCGGCGGGATCTCCGTCGACCTGCCGGGGTTCGGGTTCTCCGAGCCGGCGCACGGGTTCCGGTTCAGCCTCGACGAGCACGCCGACGAGCTGACGAAGTTCGTGGAGGGGCTGGGTGGCCCGGTCCACCTGCTCGGCAACTCGATGGGCGGTGCGGTGTCGCTGCTGATCTCGGCACGCCGCCCGGACCTGGTGCGCTCCCTCACCCTGATCTCGCCCGCGATGCCCGACCTCAGGCCCGACCCGCGGCGGCTCTCGGATCCGACGATGGCGCTGGCGTACCTGCCGTTCGTCGGCCGCGGGATCCGTCGCCGGCTGGCCGGACAGACCGCGCGGGACAAGGCGGCGCAGGTCATCAAGTTGTGCTTCGCCGAGCCGGGCGCCTTCCCGGCCCACCGGCTCGACGAGCTCGCTGAGGAGCACAGCGCGCGAGCCGGGCTGCAATGGGCCAACGCGGCGATGTCGGCGAGCACCCTGGGCATCGTCCGGACCTGGTTGACGCGCGGTCCGGCGTCGCTGTGGTCGGTCGCGCCGCTGGTGCCGGTGCCGAGCCTGGTCGTGTGGGGCAGTGAGGACAGGGTGATCTCGGTGCGACGCGCGCGGCGCACGGCGAACGCGCTGGCACGGGGCCGGCTGCTGGTGCTGCCGAGGACGGGCCACGTCGCCCAGATGGAGCGGCCGACGGCGGTCGCACGTGCGGTTTTGGGGATGTGGGAACGGGCGGAAGGGAACGCCTGGTAGGCCGTCCGGGTGAGGTAAACCCGTTGTGTGGCCGGACAGTCGCTGTGCGGAGCGGCAAGGTGGTGTGGCACCCTGGGCGCGTGAATCGGGTGACGGACGGGGCGCGCAGCGAAGATCAGCGATCTTCGGCCCGCCGCCGCGACGTCCCGGGTGATCGTTACCAGCCGCGTCGCCGGCGGACCACCGGTGAGCCGCTGAGCGCCTCGTGGCGCCCCGAGCCCGGGCAGCTGGAGCAGAACCCGGCGCAGGCACGCCAGGCGCGCCGCGACCGTGGCCGGGTCCGCGGGCTGACGAAGGCGTACGGCTGGCGCATGTACGCCCTGCCGATCCTGGTGGTCATCACCGCGCTCGTGGTCTTCAACACCGCGCGGGACCCCGCGCAGCCGGCGCCGAGCGGGCCGACCGGAACCGACGCCAGCAGCGTCACCGCCGGCAGCGACATCAACGAAAAGCCCGCGCTGCCAGCGAATCTGAACGTGCCCACCGCGGCGCTGCCCGAGGGCGGCGCGTTCAGCCAGGGCGGCCGGATGACCTGGCACGTGGTGCCGCTGGCGCAGGACGGCACGAGCGGCAAGCGCGCCGGAACCACCGGGCGGCTCTATCACTACACGGTCGAGGTCGAGGACGGCATCGATCCGTCGAGCTACGCGGGCGACGACTCGTACGCGCGGACCGTCGAGGCCACGCTTTCGGACACGCGCAGCTGGATCGGCACCGGCAAGGTCAGCCTGCAGCGGGTCGACGCGAGCTTCCCGAACCCGGACTTCCGGGTGCGCCTGACCACCCCGGACACGGCGACCCGCGCCGATCTGTGCGGGTTCGGCATCCCGTTCCCGACTTCCTGCTACATCAAGGGTTTCCAGCGCAGCGTGATCATCAACCTGGCGCGCTGGGTGCGCGGGGCGCTGGCGTTCGGCGCGGACATGGGCACCTACCGGCAGTACGCGATCAACCACGAGGTCGGCCACGCGCTCGGCAAGACCCACGTCGGCTGCCAGACGAACGGCGAGCTGGCGCCGGTGATGATGCAGCAGACCTTCGGGGTCAGCAACGACTACGTCGCCCAGCTGAACCAGGTGGACATCTACAACTCGAAGGCGGTGCCGACCGATGGCAAGGTCTGCAAGCCGAACGCCTGGCCGGTGCTGAACCTGGGGGACACCCCGCCCGCCGGGTAACTGGCATGTCACGGCTCTTGGCCGGCGTTCTGGCGGTTATCCTCATATCGTGAGTGACGACCAGCCGATCGACTACGAGGCCATTCGTCGGCGTTTCCCTTGGGCCGGTCTGGTCAGCACCGGCGCGCATGATCTTTCGGCCCGTTGTCGGGAGATCATGGCCGAGGCGCGACGCGATCGCGAGATCGTGGAGCCTCGCTCTCTTGGAGCGCTGGGACGGCGCTTTGCTGATAGGTTCGGGTGACTTCGTGATTGTCGATCCCGTGGATAGCGATCGAAGCCGGGCAACTGAACTTGCTCGGCAGCTGGTGACGGGACCGCTCGGTTACGTCGACGGCATCGTCCTTGCCATGGCCGAGCGGATGCAGGTCGCGCATATTGCGACTGTCGACTTCAAGTTCCTCGGTATGGCGAGCCCGGTGAGCCGACTTCGACCACTGCGCCGGGTGCTGCAGGAGAGCTGATTCGGGCTGGGCGTGCTGTCCACCCCTCGGGAAGAGCTTGCCCCTCCGCCGCGTTGTGGATACTGGACTACGCGACCATGCGAATCGCGCGAGATGGAGGATCGATGTCAGGCACGCTGCCGCCGCTCGTGGAGCCGGCCGCTGAGCTCACCAAGGACGAGGTGGCCCGGTACAGCCGGCACCTGATCATCCCGGATGTCGGGATGGACGGGCAGAAGCGGCTCAAGAACGCGAGAGTGCTGGTCATCGGCGCCGGTGGCCTCGGCAGCCCCGCGCTGCTGTACCTCGCCGCGGCCGGGGTCGGCACGCTGGGCGTCATCGACTTCGACGTGGTGGACGAGTCGAACCTGCAGCGGCAGATCATCCACGGCCAGTCCGACGTGGGCAAGCCGAAGGCCGTCTCGGCCAAGGAGTCGATCGCCGAGATCAACCCGCTCGTCGACGTCATCCTGCACACCGAGCAGCTCACCAACGAGAACGCGCTCGACATCTTCGCCGGCTACGACCTGATCCTGGACGGCACGGACAACTTCGCCACCCGGTACCTGGTCAACGACGCCGCGGTGCTCATGGACAAGCCGTACGTGTGGGGTTCGATCTTCCGCTTCGAGGGCCAGGTCAGCGTCTTCTGGGAGAACGCGCCGAACGGCAAGGGCCTCAACTACCGCGACCTCTACCCGGAGGCGCCGCCGCCGGGGATGGTGCCCTCGTGCGCCGAGGGCGGCGTGCTGGGCGTGCTGTGCGCGTCCATCGGCTCGATCATGGTGACCGAGGCGATCAAGCTGATCACCGGTATCGGCGAGCCGCTGCTCGGCCGCCTGATCAGCTACGACGCGCTCGAGATGAAGTATCGCGAGGTCAAGATCCGCAAGGACCCGGAGACCCCGAAGATCACCGAGCTGATCGACTACGACGCGTTCTGCGGTGTGGTGAGTGACGACGCGGCCACCGCCGCTTCGGGACACACGATCACCCCGGCCGAGCTGAAGGCCAAGTTCGACGCGGGCGAGGACTTCGAGCTGATCGACGTCCGCGAGCCGCACGAGTACGAGATCGTGAACATCAAGGGCGCCAAGCTGATCCCGAAGGACCGCATCCTTTCCGGTGAGGCGCTGGCGGAACTGCCGCAGGACAAGCCGATCGTGCTGCACTGCAAGTCGGGTGCGCGTTCGGCGGAGGCGCTGGCCGCGCTGCACCGCGCGGGCTTCAAGGACGCGACGCACCTCGGCGGCGGCGTGCTGGCCTGGGCGAAGCAGATCGACCAGAGCCTGCCGACGTACTGAGTCAGCGGAACGTGTAGTGCCAGAAGGCGGCGAGGTAGTGGCCGCCTTCTGGCAGCCAGATGCCCAGGCAGACCAGGGTGACGGCGAGCGCGGCTGCCGCGACCCGCACCGGCAGGTTCCGCACGAGCATCCCGGCGACCAGCAGGAATGGCAGTCCCAGCGGTAGCACGGCAGCGGCGCCGAGCCGTCCGGCGTGCAGCGCGTCCAGCACGCCAGGGATCAGGATGGCGCCCACCGTGCCCGCCACGGTGATGAGCAGCGCCCACAGCAGCCGTCTGACCGCTTTCTCCGACAGCGCGCTCGCGCCCGGCGTCAGGCAGCCGATCAGGTAGACCAGGCCGAACATCGCGAGCAGCGCGGGCACCGTCAGCACCGGCGCGCTCAGGAACGCCGCCACGACGAACAGCCACCCGGCGCTCCCGGCGACGATCATGCCGGCCACCCAGACGGCGGCCAGCTGCCCGACGATCACTCGCATGGCAGGAGAGACTGCCATTTCCGCGGCGGTCTTACCGGGCTTTTGGTCGAGAACGTGCCGGGTGCGGCGGTAGCCTGCAACGCGTGTCATCCGGTCCCCCCGTGCCGCAGCGTGTGCTGGACGCGTTCGGCGCACCGGGCGGACCCGAGCGGCTGCCGGGCAGTTCCGCCTGGCGCTGCGGCGATCTGGTGTTCAAACCCGTGACGGACCGGGCACGCACGGTGTGGCTGGCCGATGTCCTCGGCCGGATCGTGGTGCCGGACCTGCGGATCGCGCGGCCGGTGCGGGCCACCGACGGCCGCTGGATCATCGGTGGCTGGGCGGCCAGCCGGTTCCTCGAAGGACAGCGCGAGCACCGGCACGACGAGACGATGCTGGCCGCGCTGAAACTCGCGCAGGCCACCGAAAACCTGCCGCGGCCGGGTTTTCTCAGCCGCCGCCAAGGGCATGACACGCTCGCCGACCGGATGGCGTGGGGCGAGGCCGAGGTGCCGGTCGAGGAGAGCAAGGGCGGGCGCTGGTTCGAGGTGCTCGCCGTGGCGCGAAGACCCGTGCGGCTGCCGGACCAGGTCGTCCCCGGCGACCTCTTCGGCGCCGTGCTGTTCGACGGACCGTCCCCACCCGGGATCGTCGACTTCGAGCCGTACTACCGTCCCGCCGAATGGGGCGCCGCCGTCGCCGCGGTGGACGCCGTCGCCTGGGGCGGTGCCGATCTGGAATTCCTGCGACGCTGGTCACATCTGCCGGAATGGTCGCAGCTTCTGTTGCGGGCCGTGCTGTTCCGCCTCGCCGGCAACTCGCTCAACCCCCGCGCCACCGTTTCCGCGCTCGACGGCCTGCGTACCGCCGCCGCCTGGGTCAGCGAAGTGTTGTGAACAGGGGATTCTCACCGCACGGCACGCCCGAATCGCGAGCAATGTCAAACGCCTGAAACATTCCGGCGTTTTCAGGTAACACGCCGTCCTTACCGTCAGAGTCCGTCGAGGTGAGGGAGGTGCGCATGACGCTGACGGCGGATCAGCAGGTGGCCACGGCCACCCACTGCCCGTACTGCGCGCTGCAGTGCGGGATGACCGTGTCCGGCACCACGATCGCGCCTCGCGAGTTCCCGACCAACGGCGGCGGCCTGTGTCAGAAGGGCTGGACCTCCGGTGCCCTGCTGACCTCGCCCGCACGCCTGGCGACGCCGCTCGTCCGGGTCGACGGCGAGCTGGTGCCGGCGAGCTGGGACGACGCGCTCGACCTGGTCGCCCGGCGGCTCACCGAAATCCAGGCACGGCACGGAAAAGACGCGGCCGCGATGTTCGGCGGCGGTGGCCTGACGAACGAGAAGTCTTACCTGCTCGGGAAATTCGCGCGGGTGGCGCTCGGCACGTCGCAGGTGGACTACAACGGCCGGTTCTGCATGTCCTCCGCGGCCGCCGCCGGGAACAAGGCGTTCGGGCTCGACCGTGGCCTGCCGTTCCCGCTCACCGATCTGGCCGGTGCGGACGCGGTGCTGCTCGTCGGCGCCAACCCGGCCGAGACGATGCCGCCGTTCATGCAGCACCTGCGGCCGGTGTCGGAGGTCGGCGGCCTGGTCGTGGTGGACCCGCGCCGGACCCCGACGGCCGAGCAGGGAAACCTGCATCTCGCTCCCGCGCCGGGCACGGATCTCGCGCTGGCACTGGGAATCCTGCACGCCGTCGTCGCCGACGGGTATCTCGAATCGTCCTATCTGGACGAGCGGACCCGCGGTTTCGAGGCGGTGTGGCGGATCGTCGCGCGCTGGTGGCCGGAACGGGTCGAGCGGGTCACCGGGGTCCCCGCCGCTGATCAGCGGCGGGTCGCCGAACGACTGGCGAAGGCCCGCAACGCGTACATCCTCACCGCGCGCGGCGCCGAGCAGCATGCGAGCGGGTCCGACACGGTCAGTGCGTGGATCAATCTCGCGCTGGCACTGGGACTTCCCGGCCGCGCGGGGTCCGGCTACGGCTGCCTGACCGGTCAGGGCAACGGGCAGGGCGGTCGTGAGCACGGGCAGAAAGCCGACCAGCTGCCGGGTTACCGCAAGATCGACGACCCGGCCGCCCGTGAGTACGTCGCGAAGGTGTGGGGAGTCCCGGCTTCGTCGCTGCCCGGGCCCGGGAGGTCGGCGTACGAGCTGCTCGACGCGCTGGGCACCGAGACCGGGCCGAAGGCGCTCATGGTGTTCGGCAGCAACGTGGTCGTTTCCGCGCCGCGATCGGCGCACGTGGCCGAGCGACTGTCCGCTTTGGACTTCCTGGTGGTCGCGGATCTCGTGTTGTCGGAGACCGCCGCGCTCGCCGATGTCGTGCTTCCGGTCACGCAGTGGGCCGAGGAGAGCGGCACGATGACGAACCTGGAAGGCCGGATTCTGTTGCGGCAGCGGGCGATCGATCCACCGGCGGGTGTGCGCACCGACCTCCAGGTCCTCAATGGACTCGCCAGCCGGCTCGGCCAGCCGGCGCACCGGTTTCCCGTCGACGCCGAGGCCGTGTTCACCGAGCTGCGCGAGGCCTCGAGGGGCGGTCTTGCGGACTACTCCGGCATCACCTACGACCGGCTGCGCGCGGGTGAAGCGTTGTACTGGCCGGTGCCGCGGGAAGATCACGACGGCACCCCACGGGTGTTCCTCGACCGGTTCGCGCATCCTGACGGGCTCGCGCGGTTCGTACCGGTCGATCACCGCGGGCCCGCCGAGCCGACCGACGACGAGTTTCCCTTGCAGCTCACCACGGGCCGGGTGCTGCAGCACTACCAGTCGGGCGCGCAGACCCGGCTGGTCGCGGAGCTGAACGAAGCCGTCCCGGAGGCGTACGTCGAGGTGCATCCCGATACCGCCGCCCGATTCGGTGTCAGTGAAGGAGATTGGGCGAACCTGAGGTCCCGGCGGGGCGAGATGACCGCGCGCGTGCGATGCGTGCCCTCGATGCGGACGGACCTGGTGTTCCTGCCGTTCCACTTCGCGGGCGCCCAGCGGGCGAACCTGCTGACCAACCCCGCGCTCGATCCGACGAGCCGGATGCCCGAGTTCAAGGTGTGCGCCGTGGCGCTGGAGGCCGCATGAGCCCGCGGAAGATCGTCGTGCTCGGGTACGGCATGGCGGGCGCGCGGCTGGCGGACGAGATCCGCCGGCGCGACCCGGACGGCACCGGCATCGCGCTGACCGTCATCGGTGCGGAACCGCATCACGCCTACAACCGGGTGCTGCTGTCCGCGGTCATCGGCGGGACGATGCAGCCGGATCTGGTGCGCCTGCACGATCCCGGTTGGGCGGACGAACATCACGTCGACCTCCGGACCGGTGTCGCCGCGACGGACATCGACCGGGACCGCCGCGTCGTCACACTCGACGACGGGTCCGAAGTGGACTATGACGCGCTCGTGATCGCCTTGGGCAGCAAGCCCTGGCTGCCGCCGGTCGAGGATCTGACCGGCGAGGACGGCCTGCCCGCGCCCGGTGTGGTCACCTTCCGCACGCTCGAAGACTGCGAACGCATTCTCGCCGTGGCGAAAGCGGGTGCGCCGGTCGCCGTGCTCGGCGGCGGGTTGCTCGGGCTGGAGGCAGCACGCGGCCTGGCCGGTAACGGAAACCTCGTGACCGTCGTCCATCCGGCCGGGCACGTGATGGAGCGCCAGCTGGACCCCGGTGCCGGCCGCGTGCTCGCCAGAATCCTTGGCACGCATGGCATCGACTTCCGGCTGAACGCGAGCGCGGCCCGGTATCTGCCGGGCGGCGGACTCAAGCTCGACGACGGCAGCAAGGTCGCCGCCGATCTCGTCGTGGTCTCCGCGGGAGTCCGTGCGGAGACCGAACTGGCCCGGCGTGCCGGGCTGACCGTCGATCGCGGCATCGTCGTGGACGACACGCTACGCACCAGTGACGGGAGGATCTCCGCGATCGGGGACTGCGCCCAGCATCCCGACGCCGTGTCCGGGCTGGTGGAACCCGCGTGGCAGCAGGCCGCGATCCTGGCCGACCTGCTCACCGGCACCCGGGTTTCCGCCCGCTACAAGGGAACCCGGGTCGTCACGAAACTCAAGGCGCGTGGGGTCGACCTCACCGCGCTCGGCGACCCGCACACCGATGTGCACGATCCGGATGCCGAAGTCCTGTCCCTGACCGACCCGACCGGCGGCCGTTATACGAAACTCGTGATCCGCGAAGACCGCGTCACCGGAGCGATCCTCCTCGGCGCACCCGACGCGGCCGCCACCATCACCCAGCTCTACGACCGCGGGCTGCCCGTTCCCGCGGACCGCCTTGCCGTCCTGCTCGGCCGTGCGCTGCCTTCGGGCGTGCCGGCCGCGGCCGGGCCGGCCGACCTGCCCGCCTCCGCCGTGGTGTGCCGCTGCAACTCGGTGACCAAGGGGCGGCTGGTCGAAGCCTTCCGGGCCGGGGCGACCGAGGTGGCCGAGCTGGCCTCGGCGACCAGGGCGACCACCGGCTGCGGCAGCTGCCGCGACACGGTCAGCGGCATTGCCGACTGGCTCGCGACCACTTCCTGACAGGAGCGACACATGACCACCGAAACTCACGCCCGCGGCGGCCGCTGGATCGAGCACTGGGATCCGGAGGACGAGTCCTTCTGGCAGGCCACCGGGAAGAAGATCGCGAACCGGAACCTGTGGTTCTCGATCCTCACCGAGCACATCGGGTTCTCGATGTGGTCGCTGATGTCGGTGCTGGTGCTGTTCATGGGCCCGGCGTACCACATTTCCGTCAGCGACAAGTTCCTGCTCACCTCGGCCGCGACGTTCGTCGGCTCGTTCGTGCGGATCCCGTACACGTTCGCGGTGGCCAGGTTCGGCGGTCGCAATTGGACGGTCATCAGCGCAATGCTGCTGCTGATCCCGACGATCACCGCGGCCTTCGTGATGAAGCCCGGCACGTCGTTCGGCGTGTTCCTGCTGCTGTCGGTCCTTTGTGGATTCGGCGGCGGGAACTTCGCCTCCTCGATGTCGAACATCAACACGTTCTTCCCGGAGAAGGCCAAGGGCATGGCGCTCGGCCTCAACGCCGGTGGCGGCAACCTCGGCGTCGCCGTCGTGCAGCTCGTCGGGCTGGCGATCATCGCGGGCGCAGGCACTGCGGCGCCGCGGATCATCCTCGCCGTCTACATCCCGCTGATCGTGATCGCGGCGGTGTGTGCGGCGCTGTTCATGGACAACATCGCGTCGGTGCGCAACGACCGCAAGGGTATGCGCGAGGTCATGAAGGACGCGCACACGTGGGTGATGTCCTTCCTCTACATCGGCACCTTCGGTTCGTTCATCGGCTACAGCTTCGCGTTCGGGCTGGTGCTGCAGAACGAGTTCGGCCGCACCCCCCTGCAGGCCGCGTACGTGACGTTCCTGGGGCCGCTGCTCGGTTCGCTGTCCCGGCCGGTCGGTGGCTGGCTCGCGGACCGGATCGGTGGCGGCCGGGTCACGTTCTGGAACTTCGTCGGGATGGCCGTGATGACCGCCCTGCTGATCGTGGCGTCGAACATGAGCTCGCTCGCCCTGTACACGACCGCGTTCATCGTGCTCTTCGTACTCACCGGCATCGGCAACGGCTCGACGTACAAGATGATCCCGGCCATCTTCAAGGCCAAGGCGAAGGCCGCCATCGCGGCGGGCGCGGACGAGGCGGCCGAGCTGCTCAGGGCGCGCAAGCTGTCCGGCGCCCTGATCGGGCTGGCCGGTGCGATCGGCGCACTGGGTGGTGTGCTGATCAACGTCGCGTTCCGGCAGTCGTTCGCGGCGGTCAAGAGCGGGACCCCGGCCTGTATCGGGTTCCTGGCGTTCTATGCCGCGTGTTTCGTCGTGACCTGGGTCGTTTACCTGCGCAAGTCCGCCGCTCCGGTGAGCGAGAAAGGGCTCGCGCTGGCCGGGTCCCAGGTTTGAGGGAGGAAGAGATGACGCGGACGCTGGTCGTCGCCGGGCACGGCATGGTGGGTCACCGCCTGGTGGAGGCCGTCCGTGCCGAGGACACCGAGGGCACCTGGCGGGTGGTCGTGCTCGCCGAGGAGCCGCGCCCGGCTTACGACCGGGTCGCGCTCACGTCCTATGTGGACGGATGGGACGCGCAGGCGCTCGATCTCGGCGAGCACTCGGACATCGAGCTGCGGCTGGGTGATCCGGTGGCGAAGGTCGACCGGGCCGGGCGCACCGTGGTCACGGAAAGCGGTTTCACGCAGTCCTACGACGCGCTGGTGCTGGCCACGGGCTCGCGGCCGTTCGTGCCGCCGGTGCCGGGGCACGACCTGCCCGGCTGTTTCGTCTACCGGACCATCGACGATCTCGACGCGATCCGCGCGGCCGTGGAAAGCGCCAAGGAGCGCAAACGCGGCCGCGCGGCGGCGATGGTCGTCGGTGGTGGACTCCTGGGTTTGGAGGCGGCGAAGGCCCTGCGGGACATGGGTCTTTCGCCGCACGTCGTGGAGATGGCGCCGCGGTTGATGCCGATCCAGGTCGACGACGGCGGCGGCAACCTGCTGCGCAAGCTGGTCACCGAGCTGGACCTGACCGTCCACACGGGAACGTCGGCGGAGCGGATCGAGCAGGACGGCGACCGGCTGTGTGCCAAGCTCACCAACGGCACCGAACTCGACCTGGACCTCATCGTGTTCTCCGCCGGTGTCCGCCCGCGTGACGAGCTGGCCCGCGAAGCCGGTCTCGACGTCGGGGAGCGCGGCGGTGTGCTCGTCGATCTGTCCTGCCGCACAAGCGATCCGGACGTGTGGGCGATCGGGGAGTGCGCCGCGGTCGAGGGCCGCTGTTACGGGCTCGTCGCGCCCGGCTATGCCATGGCCGAGATCGTCGCGGCTCAGCTGCTCGGCAAGGATGGCGAGTTCCCCGGCGCCGACATGTCGACGAAGTTGAAGCTGATGGGTGTGGACGTGGCGAGCTTCGGCGACGCGCACGCCACCACCGAAGGCGCGCTGGAAGTCGTGCTCGCCGACGCGGTTTCCGGGTACTACAAGAAACTCGTCGTCTCCGGGGACGAGCCGCGGACGCTGCTCGGTGGTGTGCTCGTCGGCGATGCAAGCGCTTACAACCTGCTCCGGCCGCTGGTCGGCAGCCCGCTACCGGCGGACCCGGCGGCGATGCTCGCGCCCGAAGGCGCGTCCGGCGCGGTCGGCGTCGACGCCTTGCCCGACGCCGCGCAGATCTGTTCGTGCAACGCGGTCACCAAGGGCGCGATCACCGACGCGATCCGGGCGCAGGGCTGCGACAGCGTCGCGTCGATCAAGAGTTGCACGAAGGCCGGCTCCACCTGCGGCTCGTGTGTGCCGATGCTGTCGAAGCTGCTCGACGCGTGCGGTGTGGTGCAGTCGAAAGCCGTGTGCGAACATTTCGCGCACTCGCGGCGCGAGCTGTTCGAGATCGTGAAGGCCACCCGGATCACGACGTTCGGCGAGCTGATCGCCAAGCACGGCACCGGCGCGGGCTGTGCGATCTGCAAGCCGGCGGTCGCTTCCATCCTCGCGACCGTCGACACCACCCAGGGCGAGGGCGGGCACATCCTCGACGGGGAACAGGCCAGCCTGCAGGACACCAACGATCATTTCCTGGCGAACATGCAGCGCAACGGCACCTACTCCGTGGTGCCACGGGTGCCGGGCGGCGAGATCACCCCGGCGAAGCTGAAGGTGATCGCCGAGGTGGCCGACGAGTTCGGGCTGTACACCAAGATCACCGGCGCGCAGCGGCTCGATATGTTCGGGGCGACCGTCGACCAGCTCCCGCACATCTGGAAACGGTTGGTGGAGGCCGGTTTCGAGTCCGGGCACGCCTACGGGAAGGCGCTGCGCACGGTGAAGTCGTGCGTGGGCTCGACGTGGTGCCGCTACGGCGTGCAGGACAGTGTGGCGATGGCCGTCGAGCTGGAGCTGCGGTACCGCGGCTTGCGTTCGCCGCATAAGTTGAAGTCCGGGGTTTCCGGGTGTGCGCGGGAATGTGCCGAGGCGCGGAGCAAGGATTTCGGTGTCATCGCGACGGAGAAGGGCTGGAACCTCTACGTCGGCGGTAACGGCGGCATCCTCCCGCGCCACGCCCAGTTGCTGGTGTCCGATGTGGACTCCGAGTCGCTGATCCGGTACATCGACCGGTTCCTGATGTTCTACGTGCGCACCGCGGACCGGTTGCAGCGCACCGCGCCGTGGATCGAGGAGCTGGAAGGTGGCCTGGACCACCTGCGCGCGGTTATCGTGGAGGACAAGCTGGGTATCTGCGATGAGCTGGACGCGGCGATGGCCAAGCACGTCGAGAACTACGCCGACGAGTGGCGTGGTGTGCTGGAGGATCCGGAGAAGCTGGCGCGGTTCACGTCGTTCGTGAACGCGCCGGGCGCGCCGGATCCGACGATCTCGTTCACCGAAGAGCGGGAGCAGAAGGTGCCCGTGCTGTTGGGTGTCCCGGAGGTGGTGTCGCGATGACGGCGATGGAGACCCGCACCGTCGCGGTGTGCGAGGCGAGCCGGTTGATCCCCGGCCGTGGAGTCGCGGCCCTGCTGCCGGACGGCCGGCAGGTGGCGATCTTCCTGACGGTGGACGGCGACTGCTATGGACTGTCCAATATAGACCCGTTCGCGCGGGCGGCCGTGCTGTCGCGCGGTCTGGTGGGGGAGTCCGGCGGGCGGCCGTTCGTGGCTTCACCGTTGCTGAAGCAGCGGTTCGACCTGCGCACCGGGGTGTGCCTCGACGACGAGTCCGTCGCGATCCGCACGTACCCGGTGCGCGTGGTAGACGGGGTGGTGCACGTATCGCCATGACAGCCCCCGGTCTCCCGCCTGACACGGCGATCCCGCCGCTCGCCGGTTTCGCGGTGGGCATCACCGCCGCCCGGCGTGCCGACGAGCTCGGCGCGCTGCTGGTGCGCAAGGGCGCGACGGTCCGGTACGGGCCGGCGATCCGGATCGTGCCGCTGGCCGACGACACCGAGCTGCACGCGGCGACCACCGGGCTGCTCCGGGATCCGGTCGACGCGGTCGTCGCGACCACGGGGATCGGGTTCCGCGGCTGGGTCGAGGCGGCCGAAGGCTGGGGACTCGGCGAGGAACTGCTGAACCAGCTCAACAAGGCCACCTTGCTCGCCCGCGGCCCGAAGGCACGCGGCGCGATCAGGGCGGCCGGGCTGCAGGAGCAGTACTCGCCCGCGTCGGAGAGCAATGCCGAGCTGCTGCAGCACCTGCTGGAGTCCGGTGTGGACGGTCAGCGGGTGGCGGTGCAGCTGCACGGCGAACCGCTGCCGTACTTTGTGGACTCGTTGCGCGCGGCGGGGGCGGAGGTGATCGAGGTGCCGGTGTACCGGTGGGTCGGTCCCGCCGATCCCGGCCCGCTGGACCGGTTGCTGGACGCTGTGGTCGACGGGGCGATCGACGCGATGCCGTTCACCAGCGCGCCCGCCGCGGCGAGCATGCTGGCGATGGCCAAGCGCACCGGGCGCCGGGCGGCTCTGGTCGACGCGCTGACGCACCGGGTGCTGGTCGCCTGCGTCGGCCCGATCACCGCCGCACCCTTGGCGGCGCTGGGAATTCCGACCGTGCAGCCCGCTCGCGCGCGGATCGGGGCGCTGGCGCGGACCGTGGCGCAGTCGCTGATGGAACGCACGCCGCGGTTGTGCGCCGCCGGGCGGGAGATCGAGCTGCGCGGCCAAGCGGCCATTGTGGACGGTCAGCTGTGCGAGGTCGCGCCCGCGCCGATGGCGGTGTTGCGGGCGCTGGCAAGGGAACCGGGGCGGGTCGTCTCGCGGCGGGAGCTGACCGCGGCGTTGCCGAGTGGCGGCGAGGAGCACGCGGTGGAGACGGCGATCGGGCGGCTGCGAACGTCGCTGGGTGAGGGGAAGCTGGTGCAGACGGTGGTCAAGCGGGGGTACCGGCTGGCGGTGGCGCGGTGATCGTCCTGGTCGCGCACGGTACCCGGAATCCCGCCGGGCCACGGGTGATCGCTGAGCTCGCGTCGCTCGTGCAGGCGGAGGCCGGGGTGCCGGTTCGGGTCGCGTACGCGGATGTCCTCCAACCGGACGTGACGAGCGTGTTGCGTTCCGTGCGTGGACCGGCGGTGGTGATCCCGGCCTTTCTCGCGTCGGGTTACCACGTGCGCACCGATATCCCGGCCCAGATCGCGGCGAGCGGGCGCCGTGATGTGGTGCTCACCGACGCTTTCGGTCCCGCACCGGAACTGATCGAAGCGATGCGCGACCGGCTGGTGGCGGCCGGTTACCGCCGCGGTGATGCGGTCGTGCTCGCGGCGGCGGGTTCGAGCGATCCGCGTGCCCTGGCGGAAGTCCGTTCGGCGGCTCGTGCCCTTTCCGCGGCTTTGGCCGTTCCTGTCCGGATCGGTTATGCCGCAACGGCTCGTCCCACGGCGAGCGAGGCCGTGCAGGCCGTTGGTGGCCGGGTCGCCGTTGCCTCTTGGCTGCTCGCACCGGGCCTGTTCCAGCAACGCCTGGAGGCTGCCGGTGCCGATGTCGTGGCCGAACCGCTCGGCGCACACCCTGGAGTCGTCGACCTCGTCCTGCGGCGGTACCGGCAGGCCGCGTATTCGATGGCCGCCTGAGGTTCACAGCTCGTTCGTAGGTTCCGCATACCGGTCTCCCAGCTCGGGCGACGAAGGTCGTACGCGTCAGCAACCGTTCCGCAGGGAGAACACGATGACGTCCGACCCGGCGCAGCACGATCCGCGTGCCGCCCACGCCCCGACCGAGAGCTTCGGGTCCCCCAGCGGGTCCGCCGCACACGGCGCGACCGGGCAGGGCGGGACGGCGACGGCCACGGCAGCCCCCGCCGCGCCGCCCGTCCCGCCTGCCGCCCCGGCGAAGTCGCGCTCGCTTTCCGTTGGCCTCGCGAGCCTTTTCGCGGTCGTCGCGCTCATCGTCGGTGGCAGCGTCGGCTTCATCATCGGGCACACGACCGGTTCCTCGGACACCAGCCAGTTCGGCCCCGGTACGGGTGGCTATGGCCGCTTCGGTGGCGGTTACGGCGGGCCCGGTATGGGCGGTTTCCCCGGTCAGCAGCAGGGCACCGCGTCCGGTTCGAACACCTGAGACCATCTGCCGGAGGCTGATCGTCCGGGCCGCTCGGGGCCCGGACGATCAGTCCGTTGTGGACGGACCCCAGCGGCGGGACTTGGGCAGCGGCTTGGGGTAACTCACCCGGCTCGTCTTCAGTCCCAGGGAAACCAGCGACTCCGCGAGCCGGACCGCGGCAGCCACGCCGTCGATGACGGGGATGTCCAGCGCGGCACTGATCCGCCGGTCCAGGCCGGTCATGCCGGCGCAGCCGAGTACCACGACCTCCGCGCCGCGATCGCGCACTCGTCGCGCCGCGGTCGTCAGTGCCGACGCGGTGCGCACCTCGTCGGCCAGTTCCAGCACACCCAGCCCGGAGCCGACGACACCCACGCAGTGCGCGGCGACTCCGGCGGTGTGCAGGCTGTCCTCGATGAGCCCACAGGCTCTGTCCAAAGTGGTCACCACGCCGTAGCGGCGGCCCAGCAGGCAGGCCAGGTGCGCGGCGGCTTCGGTGATGTCGATGACGGGAACGTCGAGCAGTTCCCGCGCGCCTTCGCGGCCGTGGGCGCCCCACCCCCCCCGCCCCCCCGCGGCGCACAGCGCGACCGGGGGTCGCACCAAATAC
>NZ_JAJKFK010000009.1:180331-274044 GCF_021653975.1 Amycolatopsis sp. GM8
GGTTTGGTTTTTGTGGTGGCGGGTACGGTCGTGTTGGCCCCGCGCGCCTGGGGGGCGGGGCCCCCCCACCCGGGCCCCCACGACGGCGTCGAACTGCTCTTCGGTGGTACGCAACAGATCCAGTACCGCCGCGGCGGACAGGAAGCTGTCCAGCCAGCCCTCGGCCGACTCGGGGCCCCAGGACGGGGTGCGGGCCAGGATCTCGGTGCCGGGACTTGCCGCCGCGCGCGCCCCGGCCTCGATCTCCTTCGTCATGGCTTCGGTGGTGTTGCAGTTGGTGACCAGGATTCTCACGCTGTCGTCCTCTTGCCCACGGCGAAGTACGCGACCGCCGACACGGCCGTGCCGATGAACCACGAGTACGGTGCGGCCGGAGCGAACAGCGGCACCAGTGCGATCACCGCGGTGAGTGCGGCCGTCGGCACGAACACCCCGAGGGCGCGCGGATTGATGCCGCGACGGTAGTGGTACGGCGAGCCCGCAGCGGGGTCGAACAGTCCGGCGATGTCCACCTTGCCTCGCTTGACCAGGTAGTAGTCGACGATCATGATCCCGAACAGCGGGCCGAGGAAAGCGCCGAGCCCACCGAGGAAGTAGTTGACCACGCCCGGTGAGGAGTAGAGCTTCCACGGCAGCACGCACAGTGCCAGCACCGCGCTGATCATCCCGCCGGTCTTGAAGTTGATCCGCCTGGGCCAGATGTTGGCCAGGTCGTAGGCGGGAGAGACGAAGTTCGCGACGATGTTGACGCCCATGGTGGCCACCGCGAACGTGACGGCGCCGATGATGAGAATCGGCGTGCTGTGCACTTTGGACAGTAGCTCGGCCGGATCGGTGATCGCTTCGCCGAACACCTTGAGGCTGCCCGCGGTGACGATCACCGACAGTAGCGCGAAGGCGGTCGAGTTGATCGGCAGGCCCCAGAAGTTCCCGCGCCGCACCGTTTTCTGGTCAGGCGCGAACCGGGAGAAGTCGCAGAAGTTGAGCATCAGGGTGCCGTAGGTCGCGAGGATCAGCCCCGCGGCGCCGAACCACTGGCGGAACTGCTCACCGGTGGAAAGCGCTTTCGGGCTTTCGGTGAACGAGATGCTCCAGTGCCCGGCGGCGAGGATCCAGACGGCGAGCGCGATCATCACGACCCAGATCGCGGGGCCGCACCAGTCCTGGAACTTCCGCACGGCCTCCATCCCGCGGGTGAGGATCAGGGCCTGGATCGCCCACAGGGCGACGAAACAGATCCAGCCGAGGGCGTGCAGGCCGAGGAAACCGTGTTCGGTCCAGGATTTCAGGCCGGGATCGATGGCGAGCACCAGCACCGTGATCGCGACCGACGCGAGGTAGGTCTGGATGCCGTACCAGAAGATCGCGATGATCGCCCGGATGAGCGCGGGCACGTTCGCGCCCGCGGTGCCGAAGCTGATCCGCGCGACCACCGGGAACGGCACGCCGGTCCGCTGCCCGACACGGCCCATCAGGTTCATGCCGAAATAGATGATCACGAACCCGAACAGCAGGGCGGTGAACACCTGCCAGGCGGACAGCCCGAGGACGAACAGGCCGGCGGCGAACGTGTAGTTGCCGAGGTTGTGCACATCCGACATCCAGAGCGCGAAGATGTCGTACACCTTCCACTTGCGCTCCTTGGCCGGGGCGAGATCTTCGTTGTACAGCCGGGAACCGGTGGCGGGCTCGGTTCCGGTCGCGGCTTCGACGGCGGTCACGACGACTCCTCCCGGTGGTTTGGGATACCAAAACTTGGTATCCCAAAGGTCGTACACTGGCGTCCGTACGTCAAGGGAGAGGCGGGTTGCGTTCGTGTTAAGTCAGAAACCGCTGGCCGTGGTACGGCAGCGAGTGGTGGACGAATTACGCGAGCGGATCATCACGGGCAAGCTGAAGCCCGGAGACCGGCTCGTCGAGCGTGACCTCGCCGAGGACCTGGGGGCTTCCCGGCTCCCGGTCCGTGAGGCGATTCGAGCCCTGGAGTCCGAGGGGTTCCTGGAAACCCCCTCGCCACGGCGCGTCGTGGTCCGCCAGTTGTCCAAGGTCGATGTCGAAGAGCTGTTCGACGTGCGAGAAGCACTGGAGGTCCTCGCCTGTGGCTTCGCCGCCGAGCGCGCCGGTTCGGCCGGGCTGGCCCGGCTGGACGCCGTCCTGGCCGATGCCGCCGACGCGACCGCCAGCGGGAAGGGGACCCGGATCACGGCCGCGAACAACCGCTTCCACGAGGAGATCCTCGCCGTCGCCGGGCACCGGCTGCTGTCGACGCTGATGCAGCCACTCGAAGGGCGGCTGGCCTGGCTGACCGGCCAGAACGAGCACTGGAACGATCTGCTGGCCGAGCATCGGCGGTTGTACGACGCCATCGCTTCCGGCGACCCGGAACAGGCGAAGACCTGCGCCCTGGAGCACGTGCGGGTCAACCGGAAGGTGACGCTGGGACTCCTGTTCCCGGAGTGAGCTTCAGGCCCAGGTGATCCGGTGGTCGTCGAAGCCTCGCGCGGTGCTTACCCGTGCTGCCTCGGATTCCACCGCTTTCCGAGCGGACGGCGGTAACGGGTCGAACAGGGTCACCGTGAAGTCCAGGCGTTTCCGGCCGCTGCCCTTGGTGCGCCAGACGCCCGCGATCTCGCCGCCCGCCAGCACCGCGCCGGGATTGCCGAGGATCTTCCAGATCTCCTTCTGCCGCGCCTTGTCCGGCACGATCGTGACCCTGTCCCGCGACTGCAGATACGGATCCCACGGCGGCAACAACCGCACCACATCCGGCTCGGGCGGGTTCGCGAGCCGGTCCACGTCACCGACCGGGATGAAGGTCTTCCGGCCGTCGAAGCGGACCTCCGCCAGGTCTGTGGGCCACATCTTCTTCACGGCACCGGCCGTGGTGCCGACGAAGCCCGCCGCGTCGGACGCCGTTCCCGGGCCGTGCAGGGACAGATACCGCGCCACCACTTCCGTCGCGTCGGGAACGGACGGCGTCGTGCGCACGCGACCGCGGCCGGCGACAGGCGCGAGTGTCGCGGGAGTCGTCCCTGCCTCCAGTCGCGCGCCGCCATGGATGGCGGCCAGGCGCATCACCTGCTCGAGGATATGCGTCGCCTGGCAACCCCGGCACCAGTAGGACAGGCCCGCCGGCACGATCTTCGTGATCTCCGTGCTGACCGCGCCCTTGGTCATCGTCCGGTCCACCACCTGGCGGATCGCCCGCGCCGCCGTGAACAGGCCGTCCGTGGCACTCATCCCGGCGGCCTCGACCTGCCGGCGCTGCCAGCCCATCCGTGCCATCGCATCGGCCTCGTCGAGCGGGATCAGCGCCCGCGTGACCGCCCCGATTTCCGCGGCACGGTGGAAATGCGGCGCACCCCGATGCGTCCAGGCGAGCACGAACCTGTCATCGTCCACAAAGGACCCGTCGAAGCGCGCCGCGACCGAGATCTCCGCGGTGTCCCGCTGCGTGCTCTGCAGCCCGAGATCGAACACCGCCAGTTCGGCGGCATCCTTTGCCGTCCGGTGCAGTCCCTGCGCCGCGATCCGGTAGGCGACGACCTGTTCGCGATCCACTTCCAGCATCGGTTCCTACAGGGTGTATTCGAACGTGTAGTCCATGGTCTCGCTCGCCCCGGCGATCGTCCCGCTGCCGCTGAGCCCCGCCAGCTCACCGGTCGCCGAACCGGGCACGACGGTGAACGTGCCGTGGACACCGTCGCTTCCATAACGTACCTCGTGCCGGATGACGAAACTGCCCTTCCGGCCGTCGACGCTGCCGGTGATGCGCTCCAGGCCGGGCGCCGTGTTGCCCCCGCCGTCGTACCCTTCGCCCGCGTAGTACAGCAGCGAGTCGCCCACCGAGGTGCCTTCGATGACCCCGATATAGGCGAAGGTGGCGTGCGCGTGCACGAACCGCGGCCCGTTCTCGGGCCCGTCGACGATGGCTTCTTCCCAGGTCTTCATGCTGAACGTGTTGGTCATGGTGTCAGGATTCCGCGGATACCTGCCATCTACTGTCAGGTTTTTGAGCGATACTGGAACCCGTGCGGGCGAGCAGGTTGCTGTCGGTGCTGTTGCTGTTGCAGAACCGCGGCCGGATGACCGCCGACGAGCTGGCGGCGGAGCTCGAGGTGTCGGTGCGGACGGTGTACCGGGACATCGAGGCGTTGTCGGCCGCCGGTGTGCCGGTGTACGCCGACCGCGGCCGGGCGGGTGGATATCAGCTGGTCGACGGCTATCGCACGCGCCTGACGGGGCTCACCGAAGAGGAGGCGCGATCGCTTTCGCTCGCCGGGTTGCCCGTCGCGGCGGCCGAGCTGGGGCTGGGCACGGTGCTCGCGGCGGCGCAGCTGAAGCTGTACGCGGCACTGCCCGCCGAACTGCGGGACCGCGCCGGCCAGGTCGCCCAGCGGTTCTTCCTCGACGTGCCCGGCTGGTTCCGTGGCATCGAGAGCCTGCCGCAGCTGGCCGAGATCGCGCGCGCCGTTTGGGAAAGCCGCCGGATCACCACCCGCTACCGCCGCTGGGACAACAGCGAAGTCGATCGCGTGCTCGAACCGCTCGGCCTGATCCTCAAGGCGGGCAACTGGTATCTCGCCGCCCGGGCGAACAGCGGTACCCGGACCTACCGGGTGTCCCGGATAGACCGTCTCCAGCTGGGCGAAATCTTCACCCGGCCCGCGGATTTCGACCTCGCCGGATACTGGCGCGAGTGGTCCGAGCAGTTCGAGCGGCGGATGTACCCGCGGGTCGCGGTGGTGCGGCTGTCGCGGCTGGGGCGGGACCTCGTACCGTTCTACCTCGGAGCCGTCGGCGCCCGCGCGCTGCGCGAGTGCCGCGACGAACCGGACGAGGACGGGTGGTTGCGAGTGGAGTTGCCGGTCGAGCCGGGTGCCCCGGCGCTCGGTGAGCTGCTGCGGTTCGGGCCGGAGCTGCAGGTACTCGAACCGGCCGACCTCCGCGCCGAGGTCGCCGCCGCGGTCGCCCGGATGGGTGCGACCTATGGGTGATCTGACCGGGCGCACCATCGGCGTGACAGCGGAGCGGCGCGCGGAGGAGTTCATCAGCGCGCTCGAACGCAACGGCGCGACAGTGCGGCACGCGCCGATGATCCACATCGTGCCGCTGCCCGATGATCTCCTACTGCGCGCGGCGACCGACGACGTGCTGGCCGAGGGTATCGACGCGCTCGCGGTGACCACGGGCGCCGGTTTCCGTGGCTGGTTCGAGGCGGCGGACGGCTGGGGTGTGTCCGCCCGGCTGCACGCGACGCTCGGCCGCGCGCGCATCTTCACCCGTGGCCCCAAGGGAAAGGGCGCTGTGCGCGGTCGCGGCCTGACCGAGGAGTGGTCGGCGCCGGAGGAGAGCAACCGTGAGTTGTTCGCGCACGTACTGGAGTCCGGTGTGGACGGTAAGCGGATTGCCGTGCAGCTGCACGGTTCCTCGCTGCCGGAGCACACGGACGCGTTGGCTGCGGCGGGTGCACGGCTGATCGAGGTGCAGCCCTACCGGTGGGAGTGGCCGTCCGATTTGGACCCGGCGTACCAGCTGCTGGACGGTGTGCTGGACCGGCAGGTGGACGCGCTGGCGTTCACCAGCGCCCCGGCGACGGCGAACCTGCTGAGCCTGGCGCGGCAGCGCGGTAAGTACGAAGAACTGGTGCGGGCCCTGCGAAGCGACGTGGTGTGCGCGTGCGTCGGGCCGGTCACCGCGGCACCGCTGACGGCTGCCGGGGTGCCGACGCTGCAACCGGAACGCCAGCGGCTGGGCGCGCTCGTGAAGCTGCTGGTGTCCGAACTGGGTAGTTAAACCATCTGATCCTGGGTCGCGCCGAGCCGCCAGTACCCGGTGAATGTGACGGCGTTCTTCGCGAATCCCCGGTCGTTCACCAGGTGCCGTCGGGCGTACTTGACCATGCCGGCCTCGCCGGAGATCCAGGCGTATGGCGTGCCGTCGGGGAACCGGGCGAGCCGGACGGCGTTGAGTACGGACTCACCGTGGGGCGCGTCGCCGCGATGCACCCAGTACGTCCGCACGTTCCCGAGGGTCGAGAACCGCTGCTCTTCCGCCGGCCCGTCGACCTCGATGAACGCGTGCGCCACCGCCCCGGGCGAAAGCCGTTCGAGGATCGCGCCGATCGCGGGCAGTGCCGATTCGTCGCCGATCAGCAACTGCCATTCGGAGTCCTCCGGCGGTATGTGCAAACCGCCCGTGCCGAGGATCGCGATCGTGTCCCCGGGCCGCGCGCCGTGTGCCCACCGGCTGGCCGGGCCGCCGTCGCCGTGCAGGACGAAGTCGATGTCCATCTCGGTGCCGCGATGGGCGCGCACGGTGTAGGTCCGCATCGGCGGCCGGATCTCGTCGGGCATCGCGAGGTAGGTGCGATACCAGGAGTCGTCGTGCAGCTCCGGCAGCCGCGGGCGATCCTGGCCGGGCAGCGGGAAGAACAGCTTGACGTAGGCGTCCGGACAGGGAGAGGTCATCCGCCGCAGGCCTTCGCCGGTGACGCTGACACGCACCATGTGCGGGCTGAGCCGCCGTACCTGCTTCACCCGCGCCTCGGAAGTCTCCACGAAGGGAAGGCTAACCTAACCATGCCGCTATCGCCAGCGGTACTTCCGCAGATCCACCTTCTGGCCGTCCGCCAGCACCCCCTCCGCGCGCAGCAGTTCGAGCTGACGGTGCGCGAGATGCGGGGCCGGGGTGCCGTTGGCGCGCAGGATCCGGTGCCATGGCAGGTCGTGCCCGTCCTCGGACAGGATCCGGCCGATCATCCGCGGCGACGGCGCGCCGGCGACGGTCGCGATGTCACCGTAGGTCGCGACCTTCCCCGCGGGCACCGACGCGATGACGTCCCGCACGCGCTCGTGCAGCTCCTCGTCCATGGGCCAAAGTTACTCCGGCGGCGCGGCCGTTCACCTTTCTGTCAGTGGGTCATGATTCGATCGCACTGTGAACACGCGCGGGACGACGACGCGGCGGGCGCGGCTGATCCGCCGCCCCGCCGAGCCGCTGCGCCCGCAGCACTGGGAACCCGCCGCGCAGGCCGTGATCGACGCGGCCGGCGGGTTCGTGCGGATCCTCGGCGGACCGGGCACCGGTAAGACATCGCTGCTGGCCACGGCGGTGGCGAACCGGATCGACGCCGGGATCGATCCCGAACGCGTGCTGGTGCTGACGGCTTCGCGCCGCGCGGCCGACTCGCTGCGCGCGGACATCACGCGCCGCGGCACGTCCGGCGCGCACGGCCGCACGATCCGCGAGCCGATCGTCCGCACGGTGCACTCGTACGCGTTCGCGCTGCTGCGGTTGCAGGCAGGCGTCCAGGGCCTGCCGCCGCCGCGGCTGCTGTCCAGTCCGGAACAGGACGTCGTGGTCCGTGAGCTGCTCGCCGGTGACCTAGAGCTCGGCGCCGAGAACTGGCCCGAGCAGCTGCGGCCCGCGCTGCCGGTGCCCGGGTTCGCGGAGGAGCTGCGCGATCTGATCCTGCGCGCGGCCGAACGCGGCCTCGGCCCGGACGATCTGGTCAAGCTCGGCCGCCGCACGGACCGGCCGCAGTGGATCGCGGCCGGGAAATTCTGGCGCCAGTACGAGGAAGTCACGATCCTGCAGGGCGCGGGCGGTGCCCCGGCGCTCGACGCGGCCGAGCTGGTCGCCAGCGCGCTCGTCGAGATGGAGGGCGATCCCGAGCTGCTGACCCGTGAGCAGGCGCGCGTCCGGCACGTGTTCGTCGACGACGCGCAGCATCTGGATCCGCTGCAGTTCCGGTTGATCACCCTGCTGGGCTCGGCGGCCGAGGACTTCGTGCTCGCCGGTGACCCGGATCAGGCCGTGTTTTCCTTTCGTGGCGCGGATCCCGCGCTGCTCGCCGACGCCGACCCCAACGGCGACCGGACGGTCACGCTGACCCGCGCGCACCGGATGAGCACCGAGGTGCACGCGGCGGTCACCAAGTTCGCGGGCACCCTTTCCGGCGCCAACCGGCATCGCGCGCCGCGGCTCGCGCCGGCCGCGGAGCACGGCGCGGTGAAGGTTCGCCTGCTGCCCACGCCGTCCGCGGAGGCGAGCTGGATCGCCGACCAGCTGCGGCGCGCGCACCTCACCGACGGGGTGCCGTGGTCGGACATGGCGGTGCTGGTGCGCTCCCCGAGCCGATCTTTTCCCGTCCTGCAACGGGCTTTGCGCGCCGCGGGGGTGCCGATCGCGTCGGCGGCGGAGGAGCTGCCGCTGGCGAAACAGCCTGCGGTGCGCCCGCTGCTGGCGATCCTGCGCGTCGCGGCCGACCCCGAGGTGCTCGACGTCGACCTCGCCGAGATGCTGCTGTCGTCCTCGCTCGGTGGCGCCGATCCGCTCGCGCTGCGGCGGATGCGGCGCGGCCTGCGGCGGCTCGAGCTGGCCGGCGGCGGGCAGCGGTCGAGCGACGAGCTGCTGCTGGAAGTGTTGCGGGACAACGACAAGCTCGCCGGGCTGGCGGCGGCCGAGGCGGCCCCGATCCGGCGCATCGGCGGGCTGATCGCGGTGACGGCGGCCGCGATCCGGCGCGGCGCACCGGTCGAACAGGTGTTGTGGGAGCTGTGGCGGGAAGGCGGGCTGCAGCCGCGCCTGGTGCGGCAGTCCGCCCGCGGCGGCACCCTCGGTTCGCAGGCGGACCGGGATCTCGACGCGATCGTCGCGCTGTTCCATGCGGCCGGGCGCTATGTCGACCGGCTGCCCAGGGCGAGTGTCGCCGCGTTCGCGGATTACCTGTCGTCACAGAACATCGCGGGCGACAGCCTGGCGCCGGTCGCCGCGCGGGGCGAGGGCGTGTCGCTGCTGACGGCGCACGGCGCGGCCGGACGCGAGTGGAATCTGGTCGCGATCGCCGCCGCGCAGGAAGGCAGCTGGCCGGACCTCCGGTTGCGGGGTTCCCTGCTGGGCGTGGAAAGGCTCGTCGACCTGCTGTCCGGTGTGGACGATGATGTGGTGTCCGCGACGGCGCCGATCCTGGCCGAGGAGCGGCGCCTGTTCTACGTCGCGGCCGGCCGGGCGCGGCACACGTTGCTGGTCAGCGCCGTCGCGGGCGAGGACGAGCAGCCGTCACGGTTCGTCGACGACATCGAGCCGAACAGCGCCGACGAGTCCGGTGTGGACTCACGCATGAAGCCGCCGGGCCGGTCACTCGTCCTGGCCGAGCTGGTCGGCGAACTACGCAAAGCCGTGTGCGACGAGCGAACCGAACCCGAGCGGCGAAAGCGGGCGGCGCGCCAGCTGGCCCGGTTGGCCGACGCCGACGTGCCGGGCGCGCACCCCGGCTCGTGGTACGGCGCGGCCGACGTGTCCTCGGAGAAACCGTTGTACGGAGCCGGTGACGTCGTACGCATCTCACCGTCTACTGTGGACACGCTCAAGAAATGCCCGCTGCGCTGGGTGATCGAGCGGCACGGCGGCAGCGACCCGGCACAGCTCGCGGCGATCACCGGCACCCTGGTGCACGGGCTCGCGCAGGCAGCCGCGGACGGGATGGACGACCAGCGGCTGCGCGAGGCGCTCGACGAAGCATGGGCGAAGGTCGACGCCGGCGCGCCGTGGTTCTCGCGCCGCGAGCGTGGCCGGGTCGAGCAGATGGTGCGCAACTTCCTGACCTGGCTGGAAACCAGCCGGGGCGAACTGGCGCAGCTGGGTGTCGAGCAGGACATCGAGGTCGAGCTGCCGGTGGGCGAGGACGGCCTGCTCGTGCGGCTGCGCGGCCGGGTCGACCGGCTGGAGTCCGACAAGGACGGCCGCCCGGTGATCATCGATCTCAAGACCGGCAAGAACGCCGTGTCCGCCTCCGACGCCGAGGAACACCCGCAGCTGGCCGCTTACCAGCTGTCGGTGCTGCTGGGCGCTTTCGGCGACGACAAGAAGCCCGGTGGCGCGAAACTGGTGTACCTGGCCAAGGCCAACAACAAGACCGGTGCCACGCAACGGGAACAGCCACCGCTCGACGAGGAAAGCGGCCAGCGCTGGCTCGAGCTCGTCCGCGACGTCGCGGCGTCCGCGTCCGGGCCGGGGTACCGGGCCGACGAGAACACCGACTGCGATCGCTGTCCCGCCAGGGGTTCCTGCCCGCTGCGGCCCGAGGGGCGGCAGGTGACCGGAGGATGACCGTCAGCCCGGCCGAGGTCGCCGCCGCGCTCGGCCTGCACCCGCCCACGCCCGAACAGGCCGCGGTGATCGCCGCGCCGATCGAGCCCGCGCTCGTCGTCGCGGGCGCGGGCGCGGGCAAGACCGAGACGATGGCCGCACGCGTGGTGTGGCTGGTGGCCAACGGTGTCGCGACGCCGGAACGCGTGCTCGGGCTCACGTTCACCCGCAAGGCCGCCCGCCAGCTTGCCGAGCGGGTGCGTGCGCGGCTGCGCCGGCTGGCCGGTTCGGGGCTGCTGGATCGCGTCGATCCCGGCGGCGCCCGCCGTGCCGCCGTGCTCGCCGGTGAGCCGACGGTCCTCACCTACCATGCCTATGCCGGGCGGCTGCTGTCCGAGCACGGGTTGCGGCTGCCGGTGCAGCCCGGTGTCCGGCTGCTGTCCGAAACCTCGTCGTGGCAGCTCGCGCACCGGGTGGTGTCCACATGGGACGATGATCTGGATACCGACCGGGTGCCCGCTTCGGTTACGGCCCAAGTGCTCGCGCTCGCCGGGGAGCTGGGGGAGCACCTGGTCACCGAAGAGCAGCTCGCGGAGTACAGTACCTGGCTGTGCGAGCTGATCGAGACCGCGCCGCGCGCCAAGGGAGGGCGCGCCGCGCTGCCGCAGGCGCTGCGAGAAATCGCTGCGGCACAACGGTTCCGGCTCGCGCTCATCCCGCTCGTCGAGGGGTATCACCGGCGCAAGCGGGCCGACGGCGCGCTCGACTTCGCCGACCAGATGTCGCTGGCCGCGCAGCTCGCGGAGAGCCATCCCGAGGTCGCGCGCGGCGAACGGGATCGGTTCGGCGCGGTGCTGCTGGACGAGTATCAGGACACCGGGCACGCGCAGCGCGTCCTGCTGCGCGCGTTGTTCGGTGGCGTGGGGGAGAACCCGCCGCTGCCGGTCACCGCGGTGGGCGACCCGGCGCAGGCGATCTACGGCTGGCGTGGCGCGAGCGCGGCCAACCTGCCCCGGTTCACCACCGACTTTCCCCGCTCCGACAACGGAAAGCTGGTGCCGGCTCGCGAGTACGGGCTGCTCACCAGCTTTCGCAACCCGCCGGAGGTGCTCACCCTCGCCAACGGCATCGCCGAGCCGCTGCGGGCTCGCGGGCTCGGCGTGGCGCGCTTGCGTGCGCGAGACGGCGCCGGCCCGGCGGATATCGAATGCGGGCTGCTTCCCGATATCCGCCAGGAGCGGGAGTGGGTCGCCGACGCGCTCGCGCGCCGCTGGTACGAACACGCGGACGCGACCGGTTCGCCGCCGACCGCGGCCGTACTGGTGCGCCGGCGAGCCGACATGGCGCCCATCGCGGCGGAACTGCGCGCGCGCGGGCTGCCGGTCGAGGTCGTGGGGCTCGGCGGGCTGCTCGACGAGCCCGAGGTCGCGGACCTCGTCGCGACCCTGCGCGTGCTGGCGGACCCGCTCGCCGGAACAGCGGCGGCCCGGCTGCTGACCGGCGCGCGCTGGCGGCTGGCGGCGTCGGATCTCGCGGCGTTGTGGCGGCGTGCCAACGAGATCGCCGCGCCGCCGCCGACTCCCGAGTCCAGTGTGGACGATCTGTTCGCCGAACGTGCCGAGCAGACCGGGCTCGTGGACGCCCTCGACGATCCGGGCAACCCCGCGCGCTACTCCGAAGACGGGTACGCACGGATCCGGCAGCTGGCCGACGAGCTGTCCAGGCTGCGGGGGCGGCTCGACCAGTCACTGCCGGAGCTGGTGGCCGACGTGGAGCGCACGATGCGGCTCGACGTCGAGTCGCTGGCCCGGCCGGGCGGTGCGGGCCGGGCCCATCTCGATGCGTTCGCGGATGTCGTCTCGGATTTCGCCGAAACCGCACCGGACGCCACGCTGATGTCCTTTGTGGACTATCTGCTGACCGCGGCGCACGCCGAGGATGGCTTGACGCCCGGCGAAATCGAGGTCCTGCCGGATCGCGTGCAGGTGCTGACCGTGCATTCCGCGAAGGGGCTGGAATGGCAGGTCGTCGCCGTGCCGCACCTCGCGCGCGAGGTGTTCCCCAACAGGCGCCGCTCGTCCTCGTGGCTGCGCACGGTGACGTCGCTGCCCGCGCACCTGCGAGGTGACGCGCAGGATCTGCCGACGCTGCGGGTGTCGATGGGCATGGACCGCAAGGAGATCAGCGAGGCATTCGAGATCCACGAGCAGAGTTTCGCCGAGCGGGAGGCCGAGGAGGAGCGGCGGCTCTGCTATGTCGCGCTGACCCGGTCGGAGCACGCGCTGATCGTGTCGGGGTTCTGGTGGAACGAGACGAGCACGCGGCCGAAGGGCCCGTCGGACTTCCTCGCCGAGATCGCCGCGCTCGCGGGCTCGACGGTCTGGGCGGACGAACCGGCGGAGGACGCCGAGAACCCGCTGGTCACGCAGTCGCGGACGGCGCAGTGGCCGGTCGACCCGCTCGGTGCTCGGCGCCCGGCCGTCGCCGAGGGTGCGGAAATGGTGCTGGCCGCGCTGGAATCGCCGGTGCTGTGGGAAGAGGAAGACGATCCGGACGGCTGGATCGCGGACACCGATGTGCTGCTCGCCGAACTGGCCGAGCGTGCCGGTGCGGCGGATCAGGTCGCCTTGCCGGGTCACCTGTCGGTGAGCCAGCTGGTCGAGCTGGCGTCCGACCCGGGGGCGCTCGCACGCCGGCTACGCCGGCCACTTCCGGTGCCGCCCAACACATTCGCTCGCCGGGGAACCGCGTTCCACGGCTGGCTGGAGCGGCGTTTCGCCGGTGCGCGCCTGCTGGAGATCGACGACCTGCCCGGCGCGGCCGACGAAGCGGCCGCACCGGATGAGGCGCTCGACGAACTGCGCGCGGCGTTCGAGGCGAGTAGCTGGGCGGTCCGGACGCCGCACGAGGTGGAGGTCCCGTTCTCCACGGAGGTCGACGGGGTGCTGGTGCGGGGCCGGATGGACGCGGTGTTCGCCGATCCGGACGGCGGCTGGACGGTCGTCGACTGGAAGACGGGCGCGGTGCCGGAGGAGCCGAAGCTGCGGTCGCTGGCCGTGCAGCTCGCGGCGTACCGGCTCGCGTGGGCTTCGCTTTCCGATGTGCCACTGGAAAAAGTCCGCGCCGCGTTCCATTACGTCCGCGACGATCACACCCTGCGCCCGGTGGACCTGCTCGACGCCGACGGCCTGAAAGACCTGCTGCGATCTGTACCTGAGGGTTAGGGTTCGCCCATGTCGATGCCGGATGACATGAGAGCCGTCAACAGAGCCATCGTGGACGAATTCCGGGCGAACAACGGGGTGGTGAGCGACGAGCGCCTCCGGCGGGGCCGGCATCGAAGCCGTGGCGACCACCGCCGAAGGCGCGGCACGCGAGCAGCTGTTCGCGCAACTTTCCCAGAGCCATCCGCACGTCGCCGCCCACCAGGACCGGACGGAACGCGAGATCCCGATCGTGGTCATCGACTGCTGACCCGGCTGCCGGGCGTCGCGACGGGTAGCCCTGCGGGGATTGATCCTTTACGATCCGCCGCGTGCGTGATCCGGACCCAGCGGACCTCGTCGGCGTCATCAGGATGCCGGAGCCGTCGATCAGCCCGCTGCGGTCTATCGGCCGGCGGGTGCTCGGCGCGCTGCTCGCGCTCGTCGCGACGGTCCTGATCGTCTACGCCGGGCGCGCCGGCTACCGCGACGTCAACGGCGACGGGCTGTCGCTGCTCGACGCCTTCTACTACTCGACGGTCTCGCTTTCGACGACCGGGTATGGCGACATCACCCCGGTGAGCGCGACCGCCCGGCTGGTCAATGTCCTGATCATCACCCCGCTCCGCGTGCTGTTCCTGATCGTGCTGGTCGGGACGACACTGGAAGTACTCACCGAACGGTCGCGGCAGGCGCTCCGGATCCAGAAGTGGAGGTCCAAGGTGCGGGACCACGTGGTGGTCGTCGGCTTCGGCACGAAGGGCCGGGCCTCGGTCAAGACGCTGCTGGGCGACGAGAACGTCGAGCCGAACCGGATCGTCGTGGTCGACACCGACCAGCAGGCGCTGGACGCGGCCGCCGCGCTCGGCCTCGTCACCGTGCACGGCTCGGCGACCCGCTCGGACGTGCTCCGCGTCGCGGGGGTGCAGCGCGCCCGGGCCGTGGTGGTCGCGACGAACCGGGACGACTCGGCGGTGCTCGCCACCCTGACCGCCCGCGAACTGGCGCCGAAGGCCCACATCGTCGCGTCGGTGCGCGAGGCGGAGAACGTGCACCTGCTGAAGCAGTCCGGCGCGAACCAGGTCGTCGTCTCCAGTGAGACCGCGGGCCGGCTGCTCGGCATGGCCACCTCCACCCCCGTCGTGGTCGACATGGTCGAGGATCTGTTGACGCCGGAGTCCGGACTGGCGATCGCGGAGCGTGCCGTCGAACAGTCCGAAGAGGGAGGTTCGCCCCGGCATCTGAGTGACATCGTGCTGGGCGTGGTCCGCGACGGCCGCCTGCACCGCGTCGACTCGCCGCAGGTCGACGCCATCGAACCGGGCGACCGCCTGCTGTATGTGCGGAAAGTGACCCCGGCTGACCACAACGAGTGATAGATCGAGCGCACAGCGGTCTCCCTGGGAATCCCCGGAATCATCTGGAACCATTGCGTCCGTGCGGTTGCGCTGGCAGAGCCTCGTGATCCCGGCGCTCGCCGGGATCGTGATCGTGTTCTTCGTGTGGTTGGCGGGCCCCGGCGTCCTGGGTTCGGCCCCGTCGAGCAGCGGCACGGTCGCCGAAGCCACGGTCATGACTCCGGCGGCCTGCTCGGACGCGAACGCCGTCGAGACGGTGCAGTTCCAGTCCGGCGGCCAGCCCCGCACCGGTTCGCTCGACGCTTGCGGGCACGACAAGAACGACCGTGTCGAGATCACCGTCCCGTCCGATCTCGGTGCCGGCACGGTGGACGTGCACCTGGCGGATGTCGTGGTGGGACACAGCGACCTGCGGCGCCCGGTCGGCCTCGCGCTGCTGGCACTGAGCTGCCTCAGCGGCGGCGGTTACGCGTTTCTGGTTCAGCGGCGTTCCCGCACGCCCGCGCTCGCGGGCTGAAGGCGAACTACGACACGTCGGCCGCGGGTGCGGCGAACGTGTTGCACTGCGCGATCCGGTTGTACTGCGCCCCCTTGCGCCACCACGCGGCGTAATGCGCGTTCGTGCCGTGGTCGTGGGTGCCGGAGGTGTTGTCCCCGCGGGTGTCCTGGTCGCGCCAGGCCTTTTCGTACATGTCCCGGGTGACCGAACCGCCCCGGTCGACCACCGCGCCCAGGAACATGCCCGAGAAGCACTGCGCCTGCAGCTCCTTGCGCCGCGACAGGTCCAGCCCGGCCGGGGTGACCTGCCCGACGCGGTAGATCTGCTGCCACACCGCGTCCATGATCCCCGACAACTCCTGCACGTGGTGGCCGTACTCGTGCGCGATCAGCGCGAGGTACACGCCGGGATTGTCGCCGTACTGGTCGATCTGCAGTCCCTTGTACGGCACGTACAGGTTGTTGTCGCAGTAATACGCCGCGGTCTCGACGCCGACGCCGATCGTGCCGCACGCGGTGTCGAACCGCGCGCTGTCCGGGAAATGCAGCGTCGGTGGCGCGAACGGCAGGCCGTACGCCTGCAGGAACGGGCCCCACGCGGCGTTCAGGCACTGCTCGGCGGCGGTGAAGAACGCCTCGACCGACGCCTCGTCCCGGTGCCATTCCGGCAGCGTGCAGACGATGTTCTGCAACCCGGCGTCCGGATCGCGCAGAATGGGGTGGTCGGCCAGGGCGAGCACCTTCTGGCCGGCGACCGCGCCAGGTGCGGCGTTGCCGCTGCCGGGTGCGGTGGAGGCGGGCGTGCTACCGGACGCGTTGTCCGAGCCGCCGGTGTGGCTCACCACGACGAACACCACGAGCCCGGCCAGTAGCACCGCGACCGCGCTGAGCGTGAACGCGATCAGCGGTCCGGAGGACGACCTCGAACTGCGGTGTCGTCGGGGCGGCGGCGGAGATGTCATCGCGCGCCAGCATAGCCAGCGCGGAGATCACGACTGGAGAAAGAGCCGCGCGCCCGGCATGGTCGGCCGCCGCGTGCTCTGCGAGAGTGGGCGCGTACAGACGAAGGAGACCTCGATGAGTGACACCGGGGGCTGGACCAACCCCGACCAGCCGCGCAGTGACCTGCCGCCCGCCCCGCCGCCACCCACGCGGGCGCCCGGCGGCGATTACGGCAAGCCCGGCGTGATCCCGCTGCGGCCGCTGTCCGTGGGCGAGATCCTGGACGGCGCCATCCAGACGATGCGGCGGTATCCGGCCCTGGTCTTCGGGGTCTCGGCGCTGATCGCGGTCGTCGCCGGCGCGCTGGACCTGGTGGCCTCCAACTGGGTGCTCGGTGACGCGCCCCGCGCGGTGCAGCCCGGCCCGGCCGCCACCCAGGCCGAGCAGATGCGCTACGTGACCGACATGTTCGGCAGCCTGCTCGCGTCGCTCGGCGTGCTGCTGGTGATCTCGCTGCTGATCCGCACGTTCCTGGCGGGGTTCATCACGGTCGTCGTCGGCAAGGCGGTACTCGGCCGCCCGGTCACGCTGCGCGAGTCCATGGCGGAACTGCGCCCGCGCCTGCTGCCGCTGCTGGGGCTGACCGTGCTGGTCACCATCATCGTCGCGGTCGCCTCGATCTTCCTGATCATTCCCGGCATCTGGATGTGGGCGCTGCTCAGCCTGGCCGCCCCCGCGCTGGTGCTGGAGCGGGCCGGGATCGGCCAGTCGATGCGGCGGTCCTGGCGGCTCGTGTCCGGCACCTGGTGGCGGGTGTTCGGTGTGCTGCTGCTCACCGGGATCGTCGGCGTGATCATCAGCACCGTCATCGAAATCCCGTTCGGGGTCGGGCTCGGCGTCACCTCCGACGCGGCGGACATCGCGAACGAGTCGATCGGCAGCCAGCTGCTGTCCACGCTCGGCAGCGTGATCGCGCAGACGATCGTCGGGCCGTTCACCGCGGCCGCGACCGCGTTGCTGTACATCGACCAGCGGATGCGCAAGGAGGGCATGGACATCCAGCTGGCGCGCGCGGCCGCGGCGCCGCAGTGATCCTGCCGCTGCCCGCGGACGTCCCGGTCACCATCGACCGGGACGCGGCGCAGCATGCGGCCCAGGCGGAACTGGCCAAGCCCGAGTACCACGCGGCCGATCCCAGCCTGGCCGGCCGGATGCTGAACTGGCTGGCGCACCGGCTGTCCGACCTGTTCGACGCCGCGTCCAAGGCCGTGCCGGGCGGTGTGCTGGGCCTCGTGGTGCTGCTGGCCGTGCTCGTGCTGATCGCGGTCGTGGTGCGGCTGCGGGTCGGGAAGCTGGCCCGGAACGCCCGCGTGCCCGGGACGGTGTTCGAGGACCGGACGCGCACCGCGGCGGATTACCGGCAGGCCGCTGAAAGCGCTTTCGCTGCCGGCGAGTTCGCCCCGGCCGTGCGTGACCGTTTCCGCGCGATCGTGCGCGGGCTCGAGGAACGCGAGGTGCTGGAAGCGCTTTCCGGGCGCACCGCCGACGAGGCCGCACGTGCCGCGGGCGCCCGGTTGCCGGGTTCGCGCGACGAGCTCGCCGTGGCGGCCCGGTTGTTCGACGACGTGCACTACGGCGACCGCCCCGCGACCGCCGAGGACTACCGCCGCCTCGCCGCGCTCGACGAGCAGGTGTCCCGGGAGCGCCCGGGAGTCCTTACGTGACAACGGTTTCTCCCGACGCCCGGCGGATCTGGCTGGCCGCGCGTGCGCCCGTGTTCATCGCCGTGGTGCTGCTGCTCGGCGCCGTCGCGCTCGTGCTGGCCCGGGACGACGGGAACCACGGTGCGCTCGATCCGGGGTCGGCGGATCCCGGTGGTTCGCGCGCGCTCGCGAACCTGTTGGCACAGCAGGGAGTCCGGGTCGTGCCGACACACTCGCTCCCCGACACGGCGGCGGCGCTGGATGACGGAACGACGCTGCTGGTCACCGATCCGAGCCTGGTCGGGCCTGCCCAGTTGGGCCAGCTGCGCGGGCGGGCCGGCGATGCCGTGTTCGTCGGGCCCGGGCAGGACGTGCTCGATCTGCTGCTGCCCGGTGTCGTGGTGCGCGGGCAGAACGACGCTTCGGTGCGCTCGCCCGACTGCACGGTCGCGGCGGCCGTCGCCGCCGGAAACGCGGTGATCGGCGGTCTCGAGTACGCGGCGCACGAGCGCGGTCGGCCGTGTTACGGCGGTTCGCTACTGCAGATCACCGGCAGCACGACGCTGCTCGGCGACGGCACCCCGCTGACGAACGCCCGGCTCGGCGACGAAGGCAACGCGGCGCTCGCGCTTCGGTTGCTGGGGCGGCACGGCACGCTCGTCTGGTACGTCCCGTCGCCGGGTGATCCGGCCGCCGCGGTGCCCCAGCGGTCGCTGACGGATTTGCTGCCGCGCGGCTGGCTGTTCGGCGCGATCCAGCTGGCGATCGCGGCGGTGCTGTTCGCACTCTGGCGGGCGCGGCGGCTCGGACCGGTCGTCGTCGAACCACTGCCCGTCGTCGTTCGGTCCGCCGAGACGACGGAAGGCCGCGGCCGACTGTATCGGCGTTCGTGCTCGGCCGCGCACGCCGCCGGGCTGTTGCGCGCCGCGGCGATCGAACGGCTGCTGCCCGTGCTCGGGCTCGGTGCCGATGCGGAACCCGCCGCAGTGCTGACCGCGATCGGCGCGCGGACCGGCTCGGACGCGCGGTGGCTGTTGTACGGGCCGGCTCCCGACGACGACGCGTCGCTGGTCCGGCTCGCCGACGAACTCGACCGGTTGGAAAGAGAGGTACGAGGATCTTGACGACTGAGGCGGCCGTGGACGCTCGCGACGCGTTGCTGGCGCTGCGGGCAGAGGTCGGCAAAGCGGTGGTCGGCAACGACGCCGCCGTCACCGGGCTGATCATCGCGTTGCTGTGCCAGGGACATGTGCTGCTCGAAGGCGTGCCAGGGGTGGCGAAGACGTTGCTGGTGCGCACTTTGGCGGCGGCGCTCGACGTCGGCACCACGCGCATCCAGTTCACCCCGGACCTGATGCCCGGTGACGTGACCGGCTCGATCGTCTACGACTCGGGGGAGTTCGCGTTCCGCGAGGGACCGGTGTTCACGAACCTGTTGCTGGCGGACGAGATCAACCGGACCCCGCCGAAGACGCAGTCCGCGCTGCTGGAGGCGATGCAGGAACGGCAGGTTTCGGTCGAGGGCAAGGCGCGGCCGCTGCCGGACCCGTTCATCGTGATCGCCACCCAGAATCCCGTTGAGTACGAAGGAACCTACGCGTTGCCGGAGGCGCAGCTCGACCGGTTCCTGCTGAAGCTCACTGTGCCCACGCCGTCGCGGGAGGACGAGATCGGCATCCTGCACCGGCATGCGCAGGGTTTCGACCCTCGTGACCTGCGGGCGGCGGGGGTGCGCCCGGTCGCGGGCGTCGCGCAGCTGGCGGCGGCGCGTGCGGCGGTCGGCGGGGTCGTGGTGAACCCGCAGGTGCTGGGCTACATCGTCGACCTGTGCCGGGCGACGCGTTCGCTGCCTTCGGTGCGGCTCGGCGTTTCCCCGCGCGGCGCCACCGCTTTGCTCGCGGCGACGCGAGCCTGGGCCTGGCTGGCCGGACGTGACTACGCGACGCCCGACGACGTGAAGTCCTTGGCGCGCCCCGCATTGCGGCACCGGCTGGACCTGCGTCCGGAGGCGGAACTGGAGGGCGTGACCCCGGACGGGGTGCTCGACCGGGTGCTCGCGACCGTCCCGGTGCCACGGTGACCCGATGGCCGTAACCGCGCGGGCGGGGGTGCTCGCCATCATCGGAGTGGTCGTCGTCGGGCTGGGAATCCCGTCGTGGCGCGGGATCGGGGCCGTGGCCGTGGTCATTCTGGTGCTGATCCTGCTCGATCTCGCCCTCGCCGGTGGGGTGCGCGGGCTGGTCTTCACGCGCTCCGGCGCGACTTCGACGCGGCTCGGCGAGCCGGCCGAGGTGCACCTGGCGATCACGAATCCCGGCAGGCGCCCGGTGCGCGGCATCGTGCGGGACGCGTGGCCGCCCAGCGCGGGTGTGTCGCTGGACCGGCATCCCGTCGTGATTCCGGCGGGGGAGCGGCGCACGGTGAC
Source organism: Amycolatopsis sp. GM8 (assembly GCF_021653975.1). Lineage (GTDB taxonomy): Bacteria > Actinomycetota > Actinomycetes > Mycobacteriales > Pseudonocardiaceae > Amycolatopsis_E. Next base: position 200,553 of record NZ_JAJKFK010000009.1, read on the forward strand.
CGTGACGCTGCGGCCGGCCCGCCGCGGTGAGCGCTCGGCGGCGCGGGTCACCGTGCGGGCTGTCGGACCGCTCGGACTCGCGGCACGGCAGGGATCGCACCGCGTGCCCTGGGCGGTCCGGGTGTTGCCGCCGTTCCACAGCCGCCGGCATCTGCCGTCCCGGCTCGCCCGCCTGCAGCAGCTCGACGGCCGCCAGGCGGCGCTCGTCCGTGGCGCGGGCACCGAGTTCGATTCCTTGCGCGAGTACGTGATCGGCGACGACGTGCGCTCGATCGACTGGCGCGCCACCGCCCGCGCGTCCGACGTCATGGTCCGCACCTGGCGGCCCGAACGCGACCAGCACGTGCTGCTCGTGCTCGACACCGGTCGTACGTCGGCCGGTCGCGTCGGGGACGAGCCGCGGCTGGACGCGATGATGGAAGCCGCGTTGTTGCTGGCGACGCTGGCTTCCCGGGCGGGCGATCGCGTCGACCTGCTCGCCTACGACCGGCAGTTGCGCGCGAAGGTCAGCGGCGGGTCGCTGCCCGAGCTGGTGAACGCGATGGCGACGCTGGAGCCGAGCCTGCTGGAAACGGACGCGCGCGGTTTGGCCGGTGAGGTGCTGCGGCGGACCCGGCAGCGGTCGCTGGTCGTGCTGCTCACCGCCGTGGACGCCGCGCCGCTGGAAGACGGGCTGCTGCCGATCCTGCCCTCGCTGACCGCCCGGCACCGGTTGCTCGTCGCGTCGGTGGCGGATCCGCGTATCGCGGAAATGGCTCAGGGACGGGGAAACGCCGAGGCCGTGTACGACGCCGCCGCAGCCGAACGCACCCTGGCCGAGCGTCGTCACGTCACGGCTTTGCTGCGCCGGCACGGCGTCGAGGTGGTCGACGCCACCCCCGCCGACCTCCCCCCGACCCTCGCCGACCGCTACCTGGCCCTGAAAGCCGGCGCCTGACCCGGCGTGTTTGCCGCCTACGCGGGCGTGTTGGCTCCTCACGTCGGTGAGTTGGCTGCCCGCGGGGCCAACTCGGTGACGTGGCGGGCCAACACGCCCGGCGCGACCAGAGCGGTGGGCCTCACGCCCAGGGCGCGGTGACCTCCCAGGTCGTGTCGTCGGCCCACAGGGTCGGTGTGTCCCAGGCGTTGCTGCCGCCGCCGTCGCGGGCGATGTAGACGGTGCTGTCGTAGTGGCGGAGGTAGTAACCGGGGTAGTTGACGGACTGGAACGACGTGTACTGGCCGGTGTTTCCCGGTGCGGGACAGAAGGTGGCGTCGCTGGCCATCAGGGTGCTGCCGTCGAACGGCTGGCGGTGCAGTTGGTAGCCGGAGTGCCGGAGGAATTCGCCGGGGTAGTTCCCGGACTCGAACGAAACGCACGAGCTGTTGGCGAAGCCGCGACGGACGATCCAGGTGGCGTCGTTCTTGTCCAGGGCGGAGCTGCCGGACGTGATCTCCGAGGTGACGGCATCGCCGTTCGCGTGGCGGATGTAGCGGGTGGTGCAGCAGGCCGTGGTGGCGCGCAGCGAAATCGAGGAGCCGGGGGTGAGGGTGCCGCCGGGCACGCCGTTGGCGCCGCCATAACCGGCGGCGACGATGTTGGCCTGCACGGCGTCGTCGGCGGCGTCGCTGGGCACCCCGGCGGTCATGACGCCCTCGAAGAAGTTGCCGGAGTCGGCGTTGCTGTTGTCGCCACCGGTGCCGAGGACGATCGCGCCCTCCTGGTGCAAGGGGGAGTAGCCGGACTTCACGGTGGGTTCGGAGCCGGAATACGTGGTGGTGAGGCCGCCGGTCTGGGAATTGCCGCGCTTGAGGGCGAAGTGATCCTGGCCGTTGTTGTTCAGCATCGCGGTGACGAACGGGATGACGCCGGGGCCGGGGTCGGACGCCTGGGTGCCGGTGTTGGACTGGAAGAGCCCGTTCTCCAGGTCGGCGGCCACCCACGGACCACCGGAGCTGTTGCAGCCGCCGAACTCGCAGCGCAGGCCGAGATAGACGGCGTCCATGTGGCCGTTGCCGGTGTCCTGGTTGTTGGTCTCGGCGTTGCCGTAGTCGAAGCAGCAGCCGCCGTTGACGTGCGTGGCCGACGCGACCATGTACATGCCTTCGGGCTGGCCGTTCACGGCGACACCGCTGGTGGTGTTGTCGCGGTAGCCCATGCCGGGCGAGATTTCGACGCCGTAGGCGGTGTGGCCGCCGACGCTGACCGGCAGCGCGTTGGCCGGTGCGCCGACGTCGGCGGCGCCCGCGCCGCCCGCCCCCTCGATGTCGAGGTCGTTGTGCCGCGGCGACTGGTCGTAGATCTTGTTGATGACGCACGTGGTGTCAAGGCAGAAGTTGTCCTGGGTGGCGGCGTTGGCGATGCCGCCGGGGGCGAGCAGGCCGATGTCGTTCAGCGCCCCGTCGGCGCGTTTGACCTGGTAGAGCGGCCCGTTGTAGGACGAGTAGAGCGCGCGGATGGTGCTGTGCGCGGCGACGCACGGGGTGCCGGCCGAGCCGTAGATGTCGCAGGGCAGCGAGGAAGCGGCCTGCGCCGGCGTGCCGGTGACCGCGAGGGCGGTCAGGCAGCTCGCCACGATGCTGACGATTCCGACGACCGACACGCGCAAGCGTGATCTGAGTGTCACGAAGACCTCCCGAGTCGAGTTTTGTGGTGCTAGCCGGTGAAGCCGTGGAAGATGTTCGTGAACTCGTCCTGTGACTGGGAAATGCTGCTGCACGTCGCGGAAACGCCGCCGCCGGGGCACGATCCGTTGTCCCGGCCCGCAGACCAGAACGCGAGGCGCCCGATGTGGTTCGCACCCGCCCACTGGACCAGCTGGGTCGCGTCGTTCTGCTCGAAGACCTTGCCGTTGTAGTTGCGGCCGATCATCGGCGTCACCCCGAGGTGCCGCTTCAGGTCCGCGTCCGACATCCCCGGCCAGATCTGCTTCAGCTGCCCCAGCGAACTCTGCGCGGCGGAGATCACCGCGTCACCCCAGTCGGCCTGGCTCGTGCCGAACTCCATCGTCATCGGGTTCACCAGCACGTCGACCCCGTGTGCCGCCGCGCTTTGCAGCACCTGCACCGAGTACGGGTCCATGCCGTAGTCGTCGCCCTGGACCCGCATCGTGTAGCTGATACTGGTGCCCCGCTCGGCCTGGATCGTCTTCAGTGCGGCGTTCACCGTGTCCTGCGGGATCGTCGCCTCGACGTCCACGTCGAGGCTGTTCGTGCCCACCGTGTCGAGGATCTTGCGGTACGCGCCGGCCAGCGCGTTCGCGTCGCCGCAGGTGTACTCCAGGTACGGCCCCGCAGCACCGCCGGTCGCCACGATGACCTGACCGCCCATCGCCTGGAAAGCCTTGATGTCGCCCAGGATCCGCGAGTCGTCCAGTGGGATCGTGCCGCCCCAGGACGGGTTGCACCCGGTGCTGTCGGCGAGCACGAAGGCCAGCGTGAAGGTCTTCTGCCCGGTCGCCTTGGCAATGTCCACAAGGGACGGTGCGGGCATCGTGATGTCGAGGTAGGGCGCCGATCCCGGCGACGTGACCGCCGCCTGTGCGGGACTGGCGAGGCCGGGCGCGGCCACCGCGGCCGCCAGGCAGAGTCCGATCCGGGTCAACCAGTGGGCCATGACGACCACCTCCACCGCGGGTGCGTGATTCACCAACGGTAGATGGTCTAGACCAGAGCGTCAAGAAGTGGTCAGCACCATGAACAACCTGGTGTTCACGGTTTCCAGCAACTGCGTGGAAATCTCGCCGACCTGCTGGTCCAGGGAGGCCTTGGGAACATGATCGAGCCGGGTGTAGGAGATGTGCAGGCCTTCGGGCGTGGTCACGGTCAGCGGGTCGGGGGTGGCGACGACGTCCATCGTGATCACGTACGGCACCGCGTCGAGATCGTTGAACATGTCCCCGCTGTAGACCAGCACGCGCCGCCGATCCGGGCCGGCGACCGACCAGAGCTGTCCTCTACGCGGCCGAAGAACCACGCCACTCCTGGCGGCGGCGGTACGCGGCGGTCTCCGCGCGGGCCTCGTCCGGGTGCGCCTGCCACCACTCGTCGGTCTTCTCGCACAGCTGCCGGAACGCCTCGCGCTCCACGGCGGCGACGATCCAGGCGTGCCCCGAGACCCCGGCCTCCGCGGCCAGCGCCCGCACCTGGGCATGCGAGTCGTCCGACAGAGACAGTGCCAGCCGCTTCCCCATGGCGTCACCCTACGACGTCCCGCGCCGGCGTCAGCCGAAGCACCCGAGGCGTGTCGCTCAGCCCGCTTCCGGCCGCACGTCACCGCCGTAACGGGCGTCGACGTCGCCGGTCACGCCCGCCCGCGCGGCCCGCCTGCCCAGCACGAACACATACGTCAGGAACGCGGCCTCGGCCACCACGCCGATCCCGATCCGGGCCCACGTCGGCAACCCGGACGGGGTCACGAAAGCCTCGATCACCCCGGACACCAGCAGCACGCACGCGAGCCCGAGCGCCATCGCCGCCGTCGCGCGACCCTCCTGGGCGAGCGCGACCCCGCGGCTGCGCGGGCCCGGGTTGATCACCGCCCAGCCGAGCCGCAGCCCGGCGCCGGCCGCGACGAACACCGCGGTCAGCTCCAGCAGGCCGTGCGGGGTGATGAGCCCGAAGAAAATGTCGAGCCGCCCGGCCGCGGACATCAGGCCCGCGCTGACGCCGATGTTCGCCGCGTTGGCCCACAGCGCGGCGATCACCGGAATCCCCGCCAGGACACCGAGGAACAGGCAGGTGGCGGCCACCCACGCGTTGTTCGTCCACACCTGCGCGGCGAACGAGCCCGCGGGGTTGGACGAGTAGTACGTCTCGAACTCGCCGCCGGGCTGGGTGAGGCGGCGGATCTGCTCGGGCGCGGCGATGCCGGCCTGCACGTGCGTGCTGGTCGCGACCCATGCGGCGAGCAGCGCGGTGACCACGATCGTGACCAGCGCGGTCGACAGCCACCAGCGGCGGGCGCGGTAGACGGCGGCCGGGAACCGCTGGGCGAAGAACAGCCCGACCTCGCGCCAGGCCGGGGTGTGGGTGCCGGTGACGGCCGAGCGGGCCCGGGTGACCAGCGTCGAAAGGCGGGACAGCAGTGCCGGGTCCGGCGCGGCCGAGCGCACCGTCGACAGCTGCGTGGCCGCGCGCTGGTACAGCGTGATCAGCTCGTCCGCCTCGGCGCCGTGCAGCCGGCGGCGGTCGAGCAGCTCACCGAGCCGGTCCCATTCGGCGCGATGCGCCGCGACGAAGAGATCGACGTCCACCCGGCCAGATTACAGTTAGCTGGTGAGTCCCGAACCCGATCTGGTGACCGGCGACGCGGTCGTCCTGGACCTGCGGCTGGCCCGGCTGGCGAGCCGCGGGCTGGCGTTCGCCCTCGACGCGGTCATCCAGCTCGCGATCCTGGTCGCCGGGCTGCTCGTGGTGATCATCGCCGGTCCCGACGACGACGCCCTGCGCGCCACGCTCCTGCTGACCCTGCTCGTGCTGGTGCGCGTCGGATATCCGCTGCTGTTCGAGGGGCTGGGCCACGGCCGCACCCCGGGGAAGTCCGCGGTCGGGCTGCGCGTGGTGCGCGACGACGGCGGGCCGGTCCGGTTCCGGCATACGCTGACGCGGGCCCTGGCGGGCGCGATCGTCGACTTCGGGCCGGTGTTCGCGTGGGGTGCGGTGGCGCTGATCTGCTCGCTGGTGTCGGAGAAGTCCAAGCGGGTAGGGGACTTCCTCGCCGGGACGGTCGTGGTGATGGAGCGCGCGCCCGCCGAGGTCCGGCTGGACCTCGCGATGCCGCCGCAGCTCATGACGTGGGCCGCGCAGCTGGACCTGTCCGGGCTCACCGACGATCTCGCGCTCGCCGTGCGCCAGTACCTCGCGCGGTATCACTCGCTGCGGCCGGAAGCGCGGGACAGCCTGGGGTTCAGCCTCGCGCAGGAGGTCGCCTGGCGGATCGGCGCGGCGGTCCCGCCGGGTGTGCCGCCGTGGGCGTACCTGATGGCGGTGCTGGCGGAACGCCGCAACCGCGCCTACCCGCCCCCCGGACCGTGGAACTCACCGTCGCGAATGTGGGACTCACCGTCCTGAACGTCGGACTCGCGTTCCCGAGTGTCGGACTCGCCGTCCCGAGCGTCGGACTCGCGGGCGGCACCGGCGGGCCCGCGCGAGTCCGACGTTCCCAACCGCGAGTCGTGCGTTCGGGACGGTGAGTTGTGCGTTCGCGGCCGGCTAGCTGACGTCGGCGTCGGGGGCGGCGAAGGTGTTGCACTGGGCGAGCCGGTCGCTCTGCGCGCCCTTGCGCCACCACGCCGCGTAGTGCGCGTTGGTGCCGTGGTCGTGGCTGCCGGACGTGTTGTCCCCGCGGGTCTCCTGGTCGTTCCATGCCGCGTCGAACACGTCCTGGGTGACCGTGCCGCCGCGGTTGGCCGTCGCGCCGAGGAACATGCCGGAGAAGCATTGCGCCTGCAGCTCCTTGCGGCGCGACATCTCCAGCCCGTCGGTGCTCTGCTGGCCGTCGCGGTAGATCGCCTGCCACACCGCGTCCATCAGGCCGACGAGGTCCTGCACGTGGTGGCCGTACTCGTGCGCGAACAGCGCGAGATAGATGCCCGGCTTGTTGCCGTACTGATCGGTCTGCAGCCCGCGATACGGGATGTACAGGTGGTCCTTGCAGTAGTAAGACGCCGTGGCCAGGCCGACGTCGATGGTGCCGCAGTCGGTGGTGAAGCTCGGCCCCGCCGGGAACTCCAGCTTCGGCGGGGAGAACGGCAGGTTCATCGACGTGAGCAGCTGCCCCCACCGGTCGTTGAGGCACTGCGCCGCGGCGGTGAAGAACGCCTCGGAGGCGGCCGGGCTGCTCGGCCAGCCGGGCAGGTTGCAGCCCGCGTTCGACAGGCCCGCGTTCGGGTTGGTCAGCAGCGGATGGTCGGCGAGCGTGAACACCTGACGCGGGCCGGCCGGCGACGACGGGGTGCTCGACGTCGACGTGGTGGCGCGGCTGGATGACGTGCGCGTGCTGGTCGAGGGGGTCGTGCGGGTGCTCGACGTGGGCGACGGCGTGTCCGTCGTGTCGTAGGAGGCCGCGTTGCTGGAGCCGGACGGCCCCGAGGTCAGCGCGACGACCAGGGACACCGTGAGCAGCACCGCCGCGCCGAGTGAGATGGCGACGATCGCCCCCACGGGCTTCTTCTTCGGCGCGGGTGGCTGCGGCGGGCGCGGACCCCACGGGGGTGGCTGCTGCGGGGGATAGGGACCCCAGGGCGGCGGCCACTGGCCTGGTGGAGGTTGGCTCATCGCCCGCTTGTCTCCCGGTGCTCGGGCACGCCTGTCTGCGCGCGTCTTGCAGCATAAGGGGTGCGCCCGCCGCCGGGTGCCCTCCGGCGGAATTCGACCCCTCGGTATCCGGCCCGACCACACCCGCCGCGACCTGCGCATCGCCGGTGTTCAGGTCGTCTGTCCAAATAGGACACGTGCGCTTTGTGGCAACGCGTGGCCTGGATGGCGCACCCCGAGATCCAGGACGCCGCCATCTGCTAGGCCATTCGCCGGGGAAGTCGGCCGAACGCTGGGGGCCGACGCTTGTCGTTTACCGACGGGCCGTCGCGCGCTCACCTTCCAGTCCCTCTCTTGTTTGTTTACCCGAGCAAAGCTTTCGATCTCGGCGGCGGAACTCACGCCAGCCGCCGCTCTGGGGTGATCAGCTGTGGGGTCGTCCCTTTGTCGCAGCGGTCTCGGGACCGCACCAGGAGGGGGACCACGTGTCGCGCTTCCAGTTGTACCGCACGGATGAATCGAGAATTCGGTGGAGACTGCTCGGGGGTAACAACCGCGTGTTGTGCGTGGGCGAGCGCTGGCACGCCGATCAGGCGGCGGCGCTGGCCGAGGTCGCGCTCGTGCGGCTGGTCGCGCCCCGCGCCGATCTCACGGTCGAGCACGAGGAAACCGCGTTGTGGTGGTGGCGGGCCGTCGTGGGAAAGGCGAACCTCGTCAAATCGGCCCAGGGATTCGCGCGCCGCATCGACGCCGAACGAGCCGTCGAGCGTTTCCGGCGCTGTGCGCCGGCCGCGGTGGTCGAACCGGGGCTGGCGGTCTTTCCCCCCGGCCGGCGCGGCCGGTTGCTGCATCCGGTGGTGCACCGTTCGCTGAACCGGAGCAAACCGAATGGTTTAGACGTTGCGCCGCAGCGGCCTGTTGGCTGACCGTTCACCCCGCGATCCGGCCCCGGTCATGCCGGTGCACTTCGCTTTCCTTGGGGCACTGCGGGTTTTTCGAGAAGAAGAAAAGTCGAGAGGCGGGAAGGTTCTGTGACAACGCTGGCCGGCGACACCGGGTCGTCAGGCGCGGACGCTTCGGCCGACAAACCGCGATCGATCCGGCCCGGGGTACCGGTTTCCGACCGGGTGTTCCGCGCGATCGCGCGGGGCGGCGGAATTCTCATGCTGGTCATCATGCTCGGTATCGCGGGCTTCCTGGGCCAGCAGGCGGCGCCCGCGCTCGGCGTTTTCGGCTGGCATTTCTTCACGGTCCAGACCTGGGAGGGCGAGCACCTCGGGGTGCTCGGGGTGATCACCGGAACCCTGCTGGTCGCGGTCGTGGCGATCGTGGTGTCGTTCCCGCTGGCGATGTTCACCGCGCTCTACATCGCCGAGTATTCGCCGCGCTGGTTGCGCCGCACCCTGATCGCCGTCCTCGACCTGATGGCCGCGGTGCCCAGCGTGGTGTACGGCCTGTGGGGATTCGCGGTCCTCCAGAACAACACGATCTACCTGTCCCGCTGGCTGCACACCTATCTCGGTTTCCTTCCCTTCTTCCACGTCGACACCGATCCGCACGCGGCGTTGTGGGACAAGAGCATGTACACCTCGTCGATCTTCATCAGCGGCCTGGTCGTCTCGCTGATGGTGATCCCGATCGCGTGCTCGGTGATGCGTGAGGTGTTCTCCCAGGCGCCGCAAGGGGAACGGGAGGCGGCGCTGGCCTTGGGCGGCACCCGGTGGGGCATGGTTCGCGCGGTGGTGCTGCCGTTCGGCCGAGGCGGGATCATCGGCGGCACCATGCTCGGGCTGGGCCGCGCGCTGGGCGAAACCATTGCCATCACCTACATCCTGTCGCCGGACTTCAGTGTGCACTTCCGGATTCTCGAGAAGGGTGGCAGCACGATTTCGTCGCTCATCGCGAACCGGTTCGGCGACGCCACGGGTGTCCAGGTGTCCGCACTGCTGGCCGCGGGCCTGACGCTGTTCGCCATCACGCTGGTGGTCAACATGATCGCGGGCTTCGTGGTCGCGCGCAGCCGTAGCGGTGCGGCGACGGAGATCTGAGGAAACCCATGCAGGACAACACGAACTACGGCGCGGTCGACGGAGCAGGCCCCAGCACCGGCGAAGCGACCGTCCCGATCGACGTCGGCGCCGGGCCGGGTGCCACGGCCACCGCGACCGCCCCGGCCAAGCCCACCACCGCCACAATGGCCCCGGCGCCGCCCGCCCCGGCGCGCCCGAGCGGTCCCGCCAAACCCGAGCGGCGGCGCAATCTCCGTACCTCGACGCTGGACGACTACCTGTCGGTGATCGGCGCGCTGATCGGCTCGCTGTGCCTGGTGTGGTTGTGCTACAACCGCTTGCTGCCCTTCTCCGGCCCGCTCGGCTTCGCGGTGTGCTGGTTCGTCGCATTCCTGGCCTTGTACGCGGTCGTCACCTCGTTGCGGCACGGCCGGCCCCAATTGGCCGATCGGATGATGGCGGTCGTGATGCACGCGGCGGCCATCATCGTCGTCGCGACCCTGGCGTACGTCGTCGTCAGCACCCTGTGGGGCGGCCGCGATGCCTTGTCCCACTTGAACTTCTTCACCGAGGACCTGCGGAACACCGGCTCGCTGGACCCGCTCAGCAGCGGCGGCGTGCTCCACGCGCTGGTCGGGACGCTGGTCGAGATCGCTATCTCGATCGTGATCGTGTTGCCGCTGGGGGTGCTCACGGCGGTGTATCTCAACGAAGTGGGCGGCCGGGCGGCGCAGATCGTCCGCACGGTGGTGGAGGCGATGACCGCGCTGCCGGACATCCTCGCCGGTCTGTTCATCTACGTGTTACTGCTCCTGGTTCTCGGGTTCCAGTTCTCGGGTTTCGCGGCGGCGGTGGCGCTTTCGGTGACGATGTTGCCGATCACCGCTCGCGCGGCCGAGGTCGTGCTGCGCGTGGTGCCGAACGGGCTGCGCGAGGCGAGCCTGGCGCTTGGCGCGTCGCAGTGGCAGACGGTCTGGCGAGTCGTCCTGCCGACCGCGCGCGCGGGCCTGGCGACGGCACTGATCCTCGGTGTGGCCCGTGGTATCGGGGAGACCGCCCCGGTGCTGCTCACCGCCGGATACGGGACCTACCTGAACGCCAACCCGTTCAGCGGGCCGATGGCCTCGCTGCCGCTGTTCGCCTACACGCTGTCCAAGTCGCCGTCCGAAATGGACGTCGCGCGCGGTTATGGCGGCGCGTCGGTGCTGCTCGTGCTGGTTGTGCTGCTGTTCGTGGTCGCGCGGGTGCTCGCCGGGCGCGGCCGGGAGGGTCGTCGATGAGCGGCCGGAATTCAGTCGATCGGGAGTCCGCAGGCGTGGGAGAAGGAAAGTGTTGAACGAGATGCGGCGGCACCGATGGTGGCGCCCGATGGTGCGACTTGTGGCGATACTCGGCGCGGCAACGCTACTGATCGTGAGCGGTGGCCCCGGAGCGCCGGTGGCCGGCGCGGTGGGCGAGGCGATTTCGGGCAGTGGCTCGACGTGGAGCTTCCCCATGGTGAACCAGTGGCGGGCGGACGTCGCATCGCAGGGCACGAACGTCAACATCGGGCCGGGCGGGTCGAGCGTCGGGCGTCAGCAGTTCGCCGATGGGATCACCGACTTCGGTGACTCCGACATCGCTTACCAGGGCAGGGATCTCCTCACCGGCCAGCAAGACGTGTCCATCCGTGCCTACGCCTATATTCCGGTCATCGCCGGTGGTACGTCGCTGATGTACCACCTGGAAGCCGGTGGGCAGCTGATCCGGAACGTGCGGCTGTCGGACCTCACCGTGGCCAGGATCTTCACCGGCAAGATCACCATGTGGAACGATCCGGCCATCACCGCGGACATGAACGGTCATGCGCTGCCGGCCAAGAAGATCCAGGTGATCGTCAACTCACAGGGCGCGGGTACGTCGTTCCAGTTCACCGACTGGCTGTCGAAGCGGCACCCGGATCTGTGGAAGGACTACGCCGGCAACAACGTGCCCACCTCCTACTACCCGATCAAGTTGCCCAACTTCTCGGGCCAGGCCGGTGACGACCGGATCGCCGCCACGATCGAGGGCCCGAACGCCGACGGAGCGATCAGCTTCGTCCAGTACTCGTACCCATTTTCGAAGGGCTGGCCGGTGGCCAAGGTGCTGAACCCAGGTGGCTACTACACGGTGCCGACTCCGGGGAACGTCGCCTTCGCGCTCCAGAGCGCCCGTGTCGAGACCGCCAACCACGACCCCAAGGTGTACCTGACCCAGGATTTGTCGGGCGTCTACACGGCGGGCGACCCGCGGGTTTACCCGCTGTCATCCTACTCGTACATGATCATCCCGATCGACCCGAGCGACCCGCACGAGACTGAAGGCAAAGCACAGACCTTCGCGAACTTCTCCTACTACTCGTTGTGTAACGGGCAGGCGAAGGCGCCGGCGCTGGGCTACTCACCACTGCCGTACGTCCTGGTGCAAGCCGCGTTCGACCAGGTTCCGAACTACTCGAAGATGAAGCCGGAGTTCCACAGCAACCAGGACCCGAAGACCTGTGACAACCCGACCTTCGACAAGAACAACCTCAACCGGAACCTGCTGGCCGAAACCGACCCGTTGCCGCCGCCCTGCGACAGGGTGGGGCAGGGACCGTGCGAGTCGAACGACCCCAATTCCCCCTCGTCCCGGAACCCGGCCGGTGGCGCGGGCGGCAACGGTAACGGCAACGGCGCGAACGGAAACGGAAATGGCAACGGCGCCAACGGAAACGGCGCGAACGACGACGCTGCCAACGGCAACGCGAACGGCGACAACGCGGCCCAGGACGCCGCGCTGGGTCTCGGCCAGGACCAGAACGGCTCCGCGGATTCCGCGGTGGCCGGCACGTCGAGCCAGTTGGCGGCGTTCCGCGGTAGCGGGATGACCACGCTGCTGGGCGTGCTCGCGGCGATCGAACTGATTCTGGTGCTCCTGGTGCCCGCGCTCGTGCGGCGCGCGCTCGAGCGCCGGCAACAGGGGCAGAAAAATGGGAACGGCTGACGTGCACGAGCACAGGGACGGGAGAACCACGGTGTTCGGGAAATCGGTGCGGCGCCGGGAGTTTCCCCGCCCGCTGCGGAAGTTCGGCGGGCTGGTCGCGGTACTGGTCCTGGTCGCCATGAGCATGGTCGTCATTCCGGCGAGCGCGGCACTGCCGGCGCCGCAGCAGGTCGCCGCGCCCGGTTCCTGTGACGGGTGCACGCAGACCCACCCGCTGACCACCTGGCAGATCGCCGACCCGAACGCGGATCCCAAGACCCTGACGAAGGTGACGACCGCGCCGGCGTCGGTGACCGTGTCGCAGCGGACGAACCTCCAGCAGCGGCAGGTCATCACGGTCGGCTGGAACGGGTTTATCCCGAGCGTCAACGGGGGTCCGAACCAGTTCGACGGGGTCAGCCTCGATCCCACCAACTTCCCGGTGGTGATCGTGGAATGCTGGGGTACCGACACCGGTGGGCAGAATGGTATGGACCCCACGCACTGCCAGGGACCTCCGTTTACGAACGGGGGACACCGGCTGCTCAGCCTGGGCGGAGGTGTCAAGGCCACGATGACGAACGATGCGAACGAAGTCGGCGCGGCAAATCCGACGGATATCAGCGGTGGAAACGCCATCACCGGCCCTGACACGCTGGGGTTCACGGCCGTGGACGGCACGCATTACAACATGATCGCCGAGGTCCCACCCAGCCTGAACGCGGACGCTACAGCGCCGTTGCCGGGCAACGCCCTTTCGACATTCAGTGACGCGACCGGTTCCCGGTCCGGTGTGGCGTTCGAAGTGCGCGGCGGCAGTGACATGCCGGTGCTGGGCTGCTCGAACCAACAGGCGTGCACCCTCGAGGTCATTCCGATCATCCGGCCGTACTGCAATCCGGATCTCTACACGGCAAACCCGGCGTTCAAGATCCTCGTCGGCACGAGGTGCCTGCAGGAGCCGGCCGCGACCGACGGCGCTCCGAACCCGTTTCTGACCGCCGACGGCTGGTGGCTTGCCGCGCAGTGGCAGAACCGGTTCTCGTTCCCCCTGCAGATGGCCCCGCGGCCTGGTGAGTGTCCGGTGGTGGACCAGCGGCCGACCGTCACGATCCAGGGATCCGAGGCGGCGCAGACGGCTGTGGCGGGGACCTGGAGCCCGTTCTTCTGCCTGGACCCGAAGAGTGCGTTCAAGCTGACCCAGACCGTGACGCCAGAGGACGCCGCGCGGACGGCGCTGACCACCGGCAGCGCGAACGCGATCTTCACGTCTCAGCCGGTCACGGACTCGCCGCGTCCGGTGGTGCATGCCCCGGTGGCCGCCACGGGCTGGACGGTGGCGTACCTGGTCGACGACCAGAACGGCCAGCAGTATCTGAACCTCACGTTGTCACCACTGCTGCTCGCCAAATTGATAACGAACTCCTACACCACCGACTTCGGGATCGAGCCGGCGATCGGTGGCAATCCGACGAGTTTGTTCCAGGATCCGGAGTTCGTGGCGCTCAACCCCGATTTCCATACGGCGGAGACCCGGGTGAACGTGACCTGGCTTTCTCAGGACTCGGATCTGTTCACCGCGATGTTCGCCTATATCGACGCCGACCCTGATGCGCGCGCGTTCTTGGACGGGAAACCGGACCCGTTCAGCGGCATGGTGATCAACCCGGCGTACCGGGGCCAGCTGCACCCGCCGCAGGCGGGTTACCAGCAACTCGACACCTTTGTGAATCCGCCGTCGAGCGTCAATGAAGCCTGCAACGCCCTGCCGCTGAAGTTGTACGACCTAGCGGCACAGTATGCCATTTCCCTGGATGCGGCGGCACAAGACGTGCTCGGCCGGAAGGCGCCGTTCCAAATCTGCAAGGGTGGCGCTGCCGGCGTACCCGCATCGTGGGGAATCAACAACGACAGTCAGCGTATTGGCAGCCGGCATGTATTGGCGTTCACCAGCGTTCCGCTGGCGGAGCAGTACGGTCTGTCGATGGCCAGGCTGCAGTCGCATTCCGCGAATTCGCGGCCGGTCGCGCCATCCGGATGGGAGAGCACTGGCGGTTTCAGCACCATCCAGGCCGCCTTGGGCTATACCAAGCAGGACAAGGCAACGGGCGTCACGTCGCCGGACTTCTCCATCTTCCCGTACAACAACGCGTATGCGGGTATGACGCCGGTTTACGCGGCGGTGCCGACCTGCGGGCTGGATCCGGCGGAGGCCGGGCGCCTGGCGGACTTCCTGGACTTCGCCGCCGGCCCGGGCCAGACCCCGGGGACACTGGCCGGGCAGCTGCCGCCGGGCTACGCCCCGCTGCCCACCGCCTACACCGACTACACGAAGACCGCGGCGGAAGCGGTGCGGCATCAGACCTGCGCGGTTCCGCCGCCGCCCGCCGACCTGGCCGGGGCGGTGCGCGACGAGCTAGGCCTGCCCGCGCCCGGGTCGACCGGCGACTTCGGTAGTTTCGGCGGCTCCGGAGCAGGCAACACGAATGCGGCGAACGTGGCGGCCGGCGGCCCGGCTGCAGCCAACCCGGCCTTGGCGCCGAACGCCGGTGGCGCGCCCCCGGTGGCCACCGGCAAGCCGACGACGACGGCCGCGACCCGCGGGGCCGGCTCCCTGCTCGGCCGCTGGGGCCTGGCGGTGCTGCTGATCGTCGGTCTGGTGGCGGGGCTGCTGGTGCCGGTGGTGCGGGTGGCGGGACAACCCGGGCATCCGGTGCGGGTCTTCTTCGTCCGCGTCGGCCGATGGCTGAAGTCGGCCGTGCGGCGGGAATCGGTATGACACGGAGCCGGCCGGGCCACCGCGAGCACGACGTCGAGGAGCGAGCGTGACGACGACCGCACCGGATGAGCTCGAGGCGACCGGGGAGATATGGGCGCCGCCGCCCGAGCCGGCCAAACCGGCCCGCCCGCCACGCCGTCCGCTCAACTTCTGGTTCCGCCTGCTCAGCCAGTTCCTGCTGATGCTCGCGGTCGGCCTGATCGGGCTGGCGGGGTACCTGATCGTGGTGACCCCGGTCCAGCAGAGCAACGACCAGGACCGGCTGTATGCCACCTACCGGGAACAACTCGCCGCGGCGACCGCGCCGACCGGCGGCCTGATCGACCCCGGACTGCCGGTCGCGCTGCTCGCCATTCCCGGCCTCGGCTTCAACCAGGTGGTGGTGCAGGGCACCGCGTCGGGAGACCTCGAGGCAGGACCGGGCCACCTGCGCAACACCCCGCTGCCGGGCCAGGCGGGCACCTCGGTGATCTACGGCAAGTCGGCCACCTTCGGGGCGCCGTTCCAGCAGATCGACCGGCTCCAGGCCGGCGACCGCATCGAGGTGACCACCGGCCAAGGGGCGTTCACCTACCGGGTCATCGACGTCCGCCGTCCCGGCGACCCGTCGCCCAGCACGCTTGCCAAGGGCGCCGGGCGGCTGACCCTGGTCACCTCGCAGGGCGCGAACCTGCTGCAGCGCGGCGACATCCTGCTGGTGGACGCCGATCTGCTGGACCAGCCGCAACCGACCCCGTCCGGCCAGCCGAGCCTCATCCCGCGGGAGGAGCTGGCGATGGAGTCCAACATGGCGATCGCGAACCTCGGGTTGGTCCTCTGGTTGCAGGCGCTGGGCCTGGCGCTGGCCGGTGTCGTCTGGGCCCGGCAGCGCTGGGGCAAGCGCGAAGCCCTCGTCGTCGGTGTGCCGATCGTGGTGGCGATCGTCTGGAACCTCTACGAGACCGTCGGTCAGCTGCTGCCCAACCTGGTCTGAACCTGTGCTCGCGGTAGCCCCGCCGCACTGGAAAAGGACCGCCGCGACCAGTGTGGTTCCTGGTCGCGGCGGCCGGTTTTCACGCTGGTGCCGGGGTCACCGGTTCCAGCGCACCGCCTGGAAGCCGCTGGTCGCGCTGTCCGAGCCACCGACGATCAGGGAACCGTCGGAGTTGAGGCCGAAGGCCGCGCTGGTCGCGCCGGCGGGCGCACCGGGCAGCGTGCCCAGGTCGATGGTCCGGCCGCGCTGCCACAGCACGGCGTGGGCGCCGCCGTCGGCCGCCAGGTCCGCGCGGCCCACGATGTCACCGTTGTCGTTGATCGCGTTGGCGTTGCTGAAGTTGCCGCCGAGGGTGCCGAGGTCGGTGACGGTGCCGTTGGTGTTCCAGCGCACCGCGTGCGAGCCGCCGTCCGGCGTGTTCGAACGGCCGACGACCACCCCCGCGCAGTTGATCGAAGTGGGGGCCGAAGCGCCGCCCAGGCCACCGAGGTCGGTGACGGTGCCGTCGGTGTTCCACCGTGCCGCGTGGGTGCCGGAGGCTCCGACGATCACGCCCGAGATGTTGATCCCGGTGGCCGAGCCGAAGAAGTCGCCCGGCAGGGTGCCCAGGTCGGTGACGGTGCCGTCGGTGTTCCAGCGCACGGCGTGGGAGGTGCCGTCGGTCGCCGTGGAGCGGCCGACGACGACGCCACGGTCGTTGATCGCGTTCGCCTCGGTGAAAGTCCCGCCGAGTCCGGCCAGGACGGTGCTGGTTCCGTCCTTGTTCCACTCCACGGCGCGGAAGGTGCCGTTGGCCGCGGCGGAGCGGCCGACGACGACGCCGTAGTCGTTGATGCCGTGCGCCTCGCTGTTCACGTCGCCGGGCAGGATGCCCAGATCGGTGATCGCGCCCTTGGCGGTCCATCGGGCCGCATGCGAGAACCCTGTGGAGTCGAACACGCGGCCGGCGCTCACGCCGTACGCGTTCGCCGCGCTGGCCTGTCCGTTGATGCTTCCGGACAGCGTGCCCAACGTGTGGATGGACGTGGCGGCCTCGGCCGGCGCGATGGTGCCGACCGCCAGCACGGCCGCCGCGGCAGCGGTGATGGCGAGTGCGGAACGACGGCCGAAGGACGGGGATCTTCTGTCGGTGTCCACCGATTTTCCTTTCCCGGAATGGGGATTCGTGAGGGGAGAACAACCGGACGGCGCGGAGCGCGCCGTCCGGGAATAGCTGATGGCCGGCGGCCACAGGGCCGCCGCCCACCAGGTCGTGCGTCAGTTATGTGGTGCTCTGTGGTGCGGTGATCAGATGTGCTCGGCGAAACCGCAGACCGAGCTGGTGTGGCCCGGCAGCAGGCCGAAGCCTTCGCGGGTCACCTCGTTCTGCCCGGCGGTGCTGCAGACCCAGCCGTTGACGCCGGTGCCGTCACCGAGCAGCGGCTGCAGGGCGGTCGGCACCGAGAAGTTGCCGGCGTTGCGGGTCACCAGGTACACCGGACGGAAGCCGACGAAGCCCGTGGTGTTGAGCTTGATCTGCGTGGACAGGTTCGTCGGGAAGGTGGACCGGGCCTTCGAGAACGGCGCGACGGCGTCGGCGTTGTTCGCGATCTGAGTCGGGTCGTGCTCCTGCACCGTGGCGACGCAGGCACCCAGGTCCGCGTCGGTGATGCCCAGCTGGCTCTCGAAGAACGACCGGGTGCCCGAGCCCGCCTGCGGGATCTTCGGCTGGATGGTGCCGGCGCTGCCGCCCACCTGGTTCCAGTTGGTGGTCTGGCACTTGTAGATCGAGGCCAGCTGGGCGTTGGTCAGCGCGGGCGCACCGTGGCTGGCCACGGCGTTCGACAGCGCGTACCGGACCTCGTCCTCCGCGACCGGGATGAACAGCAGCGGGTTGGTGCCGATGGTGTCGCCGGTCTGGGGCTTACGCGAGGAACGCGCGAGGTCGATCTTGGCCGGGTTGGCGGTGTCGGCCTTCAGGTCCGCGATGCCCTCGCTGGAACCGTTCGACCGCTGGATCGAAACGCCCGGCTTGACGGTGATGCTGTCGTGGATCACCAGGGGCTGGATCGCCGGGTCGTTCGGGCCCGTGCCGGTCGGCTTCGTGGCGTTCCACGAGTCGAACTTCTTGGCCGGGCTCGTGGCGTTGTACAGCGCGGCGAAGTTGTTGCCGAGGAACTCGATCGTGTCCGAGCCGACGGCGGTGATGTCGGTCGCCGCGACGGCCTGGGGCGGGTCTGCCGAGGCCGGCGTGATCATCGCCGTAGTCAGCGCGGCCGCGCTGGCGACCAGCGCGGCGAGCTTGACAACTTTGCGCATTGAATGAACTCCCTGTTTCTTCAACGGAATGTTCACCCCTGTTGGGGGCAGCTCAAAGCGTGCCAAGGAATAACCGACGTAACCACGACGTAACGGGGAAGGGATAGTTCTTGGGCACCACCGTGCGGGTTAACCAGCACCCAACAGCCACCCGTTCTGGCTAACGAAGAAATCACGGTCAACGCCGTTTGCCGGGCTCAGCGGCGTGCCGCGCCAGGCCGAATGTCACGGCCATGTGTCGTGCACTCTTCGTTCACGTTGCGACGGGTGTTCGTGCGCCAGAGCATGCCAGATACGTCTTTTCGTTGCGATCGGCTGGTCGAAAAGGGTGACTGTTGGGTGCCGGTTAACCTCCGCGTTGTTGGGCGAAAGCTTGGTTTTCGTCGTAGGAATTCTGGTCGTGGGTTTCGTTCGGTGTCACTCTCCGATTGGCCGCATTAGGTGAACCGTTGAAAGAACTGGGGTTTCTCATGCGTTCGATCATCAAAAGTGCTTTCCTGCTGGCCGGCGGGCTTGCGCCGCAGCCGGTGGCTTCGTCCGACATCACCATGGTCAACGACGACACCGTTGCCTACCCGATGAAGGACCTGTGCGCCGCACACGGACCTGTTTGTCGTTGATCTCACTGGGTGTACGCGTGCTCCCCGAGCCGGTGACATCATCGGCGACGACCCGTTGCTGTTCCTTCCGGTACGCGTTGTCGAACGCCGTGGCCAGCCACGGTGTGAACGGGCTGACCAACGCCCAGCTCGCGTCCATCTACAAATGCCAGACCACCGACTGGAGCCAACTCGGCGGCACATCCGGCACCATCCAGCCGCTGATCCCGCAGCCGGGTTCGGGCACCCGGGGCTTCTTCGAACAGCAACTCCTCATCACCGACGCGGATCTGGGTTCCTGTGTCACCACAGTGCAGGACGAGGTCGCGACCCCGATCGCCACCAACGCCAACGCGATCGCACCGTTCTCGAAACCCAAGTCCGTCTTCCCGGTGAACCTCTCCAGCCAGATCAAGCTCAACACCACGGGCTTCGCCGGTTTCCGTTCGCTGTACCTGGTTTCTCGCGACGCCGGCGGTGCCACCATCCCGGCTTATCTGCAGCCGTTCGTCGGCGACGGCACCGGCGTCAACGGCTGGGTCTGCGACTTCACCGCGCAGAACGAGGTGATCCGCGAAGGATTCGGCCTATTGCCGGGGCACACCAGCGACTTGTGCGGCTTCGCGATTTAACGGCGGCTCGCCAGCGCATAGCTGTTGGCCGCGGCGAAAACCTGCTGTGCGTAGTCCACCGAGCCGTTGTAGGACAGCATGGCCGACCACCAGCCGTGTGATGTGGACAGGTCGCGCTGATCGGCGCAGAGATAGCGGGCGGCGCTCAGCGCGGCGTCGTCGATGTTCTGCGGGTCGGGTTTCCGGCCGTCATGCCCGGCCCGCGTGCCCCAGGTGTCCCATGTGGACGGCAGGAACTGCAGCGGCCCCACGGCGTGCTCCCACACCGGGTCGCCGGTGAGCGCACCCCCGTCCGTCGCCGGGATCCGTTGCATGCCAGGAGATCCGTCCAGGGCGGGTCCGATGATCGGGGTGCGCGGGCGGCCGTCGGCGCCGAGTTCGGTGCCGCCGAACCGGCCGTGGTCGGACTCCACCCGTCCGATCCCGGCGAGCGTCGACCAGGAAAGGTGACAGCCCGGCGCGAGCGTGCGCGTGGCGATCTCGGCGTTGCCGTAACCCACCAGCGCCCGCGCCGGAACACCGGTGGCGCCGGCCATCCGGGCCGCCCACCCGTTCAGTCCATTTTGGACCGAGGCGCCGGGAGCCGGCGGCTGCTCTGTGACCGAGTCGAAGGAGTCGGCCGCGGACTGAATCCCGGTATCACCGGCCCGCAACACCCACATCGCACCGCCACCGACGGCCAGGATGAGGAAAGCGAGGACCAGCCAGACGACCAGCAACGCCGCACGGCTCGGCGGGGTATCGACCTCTTCCTCCGTCGACGTCACGGCAATCACGTTACGGTCGCGCGCCGCTGCCACGGGGAACACAGCCGGGGTGGCCATGTTCGGTGAACCATCAGTTCATGTGCGCGCCACCCGGTCTGCCTACCGTCGACATACGTGACTTCACCTAGCGCGCCCGCGGACGGGTCGGCCGAGAGAACCCTCATCGACCTGCATCCGAGCGAAGTACCCGAAACCGGCCTGGTGCCCGACCTGGATGTACAGCCCGGTCGGCCCGGCGGCGGGGACGGCGGCGCCACGCTGGACGCGGTCCAGGTCTCGGCCTGGTTCGGTAGTCACAAGGTGCTCGAGCGGGTTTCGCTGACCATGCGCGCCGGCACCGTCACCGCGCTGATCGGCCCGTCCGGCTGCGGCAAGTCGACCTTCCTGCGGATCCTGAACCGGATGCACGAGCTGGTGCCCGGCGCGTCGCTCGCCGGTGAGGTGCTGCTGGACGGCGACGACGTCTACGACGCGGGCGTCAAGGTCACCGATACCCGGCGCCGCATCGGCATGGTCTTCCAGAAGCCGAACCCGTTCCCGGCGATGTCGATCGCGGAGAACGTCACCGCGGGGCTGAAGCTGGCCGGGGTGACGGCGGGCCGGCACGAGCGCAACGACCTGGTGGAGGAGTGCCTGACCAAGGCCGGGCTGTGGCGCGAGGTCCGGGATCGGCTGCGCTCGCCCGGTGGCGCGCTGTCCGGCGGTCAGCAGCAGCGGCTGTGCATCGCGCGGTCGCTCGCCGTGCGCCCGGACGTGCTGCTGATGGACGAGCCGTGCTCCGCACTCGACCCGACCTCGACCCGCCGGATCGAGGAGACCATCGCGGAGCTGCGCGACGAGGTGACGATCGTCATCGTCACCCACAACATGCAGCAGGCCGCCCGGGTCTCCCAGCACTGCGCGTTCTTTCTCGCCGAGGACGGCGCGCCCGGGCACATCGTGGAGTCCGGCGCCACCAACGCGATCTTCTCCCAGCCGGCCGACCCGCGGACCGCCGACTACGTGCACGGCCGGTTCGGCTGAGTCGCTCGTGCCCGCCCCCGGCGATTGGCCGTATGGTGGGCCCATGCCCGACAACTCGCGCTTCACCCTGCCCAACGGCTTGCGCGTCGTGCTCGCCCCCGACACGACAGCGCCCGTGGTCGGCGTCTCCGTGCACTACGACGTGGGCTTCCGGTCGGAGCCCGAGGGGCGGACCGGGTTCGCGCACCTGTTCGAACACCTGATGTTCCAGGGCAGCGAGAGCCTGGAGAAGCTGGCGCACTTCAAGATCGTGCAGTCCAGCGGCGGTACCTTCAACGGCTCGACGCACCCGGACTACACCGACTACTTCGAGGTGCTGCCGTCCGCGGCGCTCGAGCGCGCGCTGTTCCTCGAGGCGGACCGCATGCGCGCGCCGAAGCTGACGCAGGAGAACCTCGCCAACCAGATCGACGTGGTCAAGGAGGAGATCCGGCTCAACGTGCTGAACCGGCCCTATGGCGGGTTCCCGTGGATCCTCCTGCCGCCGGTGCTCTACCAGACCTTTCCCAACGCGCACAACGGTTACGGCGACTTCACCGACCTCGAGCAGGCGAGCCTGGACGACTGCGCCGCCTTCTTCGACACCTTCTACTCGCCCGCGAACGCGGTGCTCACCGTCGCCGGTGACGTCGAGCCGGAGCGGGCGCGCGAGCTGATCGAGAAGCACTTCGGCGACGTGCCGCACCGGCCCGCGCCGGCCAAGCGCTCGTTCGCCGAGCCGCCGCCGGCCGGTGAGCTGCGCGGCAGCCACACCGACCCGCACGCGCCGCTGCCGGCACTGGCGGTCGGCTACCGGATGCCGGATCCGATCAACGATCTCGACGGCTACCTCGCGAACCTCGTGCTCGCCGGGGTGCTGACCGACGGCGACGGGGCGCGGCTGCAGCAGCGGCTCGTGCACCGTGAGCCGCTGGTCACCGACATCGGCGCGGGAGCCGGGCTGTTCGGCCCGTTCGAGGCACGCGACCCGGACACCTTCTCCATCACCGCGATCCACGCGCCGGACGTCTCGCCCGACCGCGTGCTCGGCGCGGTCGACGAGGAACTGGAGAAGCTCGCCGCGACCCCGCCCGAGCCGCAGGAGCTGGCGAAGGTCACCGCCCGCTGGAGCGCGAGCCTGCACTCCGAGCACGACCGCCTGGTGTCCCGGACCCTCGGCCTCGGCTCGTTCGAGCTGCTCTACGGCGACCCGTCCCTGATGTACCGGCTGGCCGACCGGATGGCCGCCGTCACCGCCGAGGACGTCGCGGCGGCGGCGAAGGCCCTGCGCCCCGACTCGCGCGCGGTCCTGGTCGTCGAGCCCCAGAATGGAGAGAGCAAGTGACTTCAGCGACGCATCGCGACGCGGCGGAGATCGGCCGGACGGAGCAGGGCCCGCGCCCGGTCCCGCCGCTGGGCGACCAGCGCGCCGCCGCAGGTCTGTCCTCTGTGGACACCACGCTCGGCAACGGGCTGCGCGTGCTCGCCGTACGCAAGGCGAACGTGCCGCTGGTCGAGCTGCGGCTGCGGGTTCCGTTCGCGGGCGCCGATCCGCTGCACTCCGCGACGGCCGAGGTGCTCGCCGAGACGATCCTCACCGGCACCGCCCGGCGCGACCGGATCGAGATCGACACCGAGCTGGCGCTGATCGGTGGCGAGATGAACGCGTCGGTGGACCCGGAACGCCTGTCCGTCAACGGGAACGCGCTCGCGAGCGGGTTGCCGACGCTCCTGGACGTGCTCGCCGACGTGCTCACTTCGGCGTCCTATGTGGACAATGAGGTCGGCCGCGAGTCGGTGCGCCTGGTCGAGCGGCTCGCGGTGTCGCGCACCCAGCCGCGGGTGATCGCGCGCGAGGCGCTGCTCAAGCACGTCTACCTCGACCACCCGGTCACCAAGGAGGTGCCGGAGGCCGAGGACGTCGCGAAGGTGACCCCGGACGCCGTGCGCGCCCTGCACGCCAGCGCGGTGCTGCCGCGCGGTTCGGTGCTGGTGATCGTCGGCGACTTCGACCCGGCGACCGTCGTGGCCGACATCGAAAAGGCCTTGCAGGGCTGGCAGTCCGGCGATTCCGCGTCGGTGCTGCCCGAGCTGCCCGGCGTCGCCGGCGGTGACGTGCTGCTGGTGCCGCGGGCCGGTGCCGTGCAGGCGCAGATCCGGCTCATCGCCCAGGCGCTGCCGCGGACCGACCCGCGCTACGCCGCGCTGCAGCTGGCGAACCTGACCTACGGCGGGTACTTCTCCTCGCGGCTGGTGGAGAACATCCGTGAGGACAAGGGTTACACCTACAGCGCGCACTCCGGATTCGAGTTCACCGGTGCCACGGCGACGGTCGGGGTGGACGCCGACACCGCGAACGAGGTGACCGCCGCGGCGGTGCTGGAGACGTTCTACGAGCTGGGCCGGCTCGCGCTGGTGCCGCCGTCGGCCGAAGAGGTCGAGTCGGTGCGCCAGTACGCTGTCGGTTCGCTGCTCACCTCGACGGCGTCGCAGGCGGGACTGGCCAGCCAGCTGTCCGCGCTCGCGTCGAGTGGGCTGGGCGCCGAGTGGCTCGCCGAGCACCCGGGGCGGCTGCAGGCCGTGACGGTGGACGACGTCGCACAGGCCGCGCTGGACTTCTTCGCGCCGACCCGGTTCACCGGTGTCGTCGTCGGCGACGCCGACAGTCTCGCGCCGAGACTGGCCGCGCTCGGCGGGTTCACCGTCGGTGAGCCTGGCGAGTCATGACCGCGCCGTTCCAGCTGGCCAAGCTCCCGACCCTGTCTCGGTCCACTGTGGACCGCCAGGAAACCTTGCGTACCAACCCGGAGCGGCTCGTCTCGCGCTGGCCCGGGGCCCAGGTGGTGGTGCTCGACAGCAGGTCGCGCACGCCGGTCCGGGAGGGCGAGAACGTGCTCGCCACCCGGAAAGCGCTTACTTTCGGGGACACGCCGCCGGATGAGGCGGTGTTCCTCGGCGAGTGGCAGGGCGTCGACTACTGGTCGCTGCCCGGCGAGCCGGCGGGTGAGCCGGAACTCCTGGAGGCGGAGGGAAGCTGGGGCTTCGCCGAGCAGATTCCGCGCTACGACGGCGAGTTGTGGGTCGATTTGCGGGCGTTCGGCGACCGTTTCGACGACACGTCGGCGGGCCTGTTCACGACGGCGCAGTCGCTGCGCAACTGGCACCGGGCGGCCCGGTTCTGTGCCCGCGACGGCAGCCCGACCCAGCGCATCCAGTTCGGCTGGGCGACCCGGTGCGAGGCGAAGGGGCACGAGGAGTACCCGCGCACGGACCCGGCGATCATCTGCCTCGTTCACGACGAGACCGGGGTCAACGGCGAGCGTGTTCTCCTTGCGCGGCAACCGGTCTGGCCGAAGGGCCGGTACTCGGTGCTCGCCGGTTTCGTGGAGGCGGGGGAGTCGCTGGAGGGGTGCGTGGCCCGCGAGATCCGCGAGGAGGTCGGCGCCGAGGTGCGTGACGTGCGGTATCTCGGCAGCCAGCCGTGGCCGTTCCCGCGGTCGATCATGCTCGGTTTCGCCGCACGCGCGGACTCGTCGCTCCCGCTGGTTCCGGCGGACGGCGAGATCGAGGAAGCGCTGTGGGTCGCGCGCGCCGACGTGCGGGCGGCGTTCGCGAACAACGGCGCGCCGACCCCGATCGGCGACGGTGACGCGAGCATCATGTTGCCCGGCAACTCCTCGATCGCGCGCGTGATGCTGGAAGCGTGGGCGTACGCCGAATCCGGGGCGTGACATGCGGCTGGTGAACGAGGGCCTGGCTTTCCTGCTGGAGCTGCTCGCTCTCGCGGCGCTGGCCTACTGGGGTTTCGCGACCGGCGACGGGACCACGTGGAAGATCGTGCTCGGCGTCGGGGCGCCCGTGCTGGCCGCCGTCGTGTGGGGCCTGTTCGCCGCGCCGCGCGCGACGTTCGGCCTGCCGATCGCGGGCATCCTGGTGGTGAAGGCGATCGTGTTCGGCGCGGCGGTCGCGGCCCTCGTCGTCACCGGGAACCCGGTCCTCGCGGTGATCTTCGCCGTCCTGGTGGTCGCCAACACCACCTACGTCACCGCCACCCGCCGCCGGCGCACTTAGCTCGGCTCCGTTGCCAGTGCGTCGAGGGCGGTGCGCACGATGTCGCCGGGGTCGTCGGCGATAGCGGCGACGATGCCGTGCTCATCGGACTCCAGCGGTTCGAGGTCGGCGAGCTGGGAGTCCAAAAGGGACACCGGCATGAAGTGCCCGGCGCGGTGCTTCATTCGGTCGGCGATGAGTTCCCGCGGCCCGTCGAGGTGGAGGAACCAGACGTCACCCCCACCACGCAGCACGTCGCGATAACGGCGTTTGAGCGCGGATGAGGAAACCACACCGCCGGCGGCCCGATGATCGTGGATCCACGCGGCGATCGCCCGCAGCCACGGTCCGCGGTCGTCGTCGGTGAGCGGATGGCCGGCGGACATCTTCTCGATGTTCGCCTTCGGGTGGAACGAATCGGCCTCCGCGTACTCGACACCGAGACGTGCCGCCAGGTCCTGACCGACCGTCGTTTTTCCGGATCCGGCCACGCCCATCACCACGATGACCATCATTTCGCCCCTCCGACCTCGTCGTCCCCGGGTAGTAGCGTCACATCATGGTGGACGGCAGACATGCGCGGGTCCTCGACGAGCTGGGTACCGCGATCGTCACCGGGCGCATTCCGGCGGGCACGGTGCTGCGCCTCGAACAGTTGCAGGCGAACCACGGCGCCTCCCGGACGGTCGCCCGCGAGGTCGTCCGCGCGCTCGAAGCCATGTGCCTCACCACCAGCAAGCGCCGGGTCGGGATCACCGTGCGCGATCCGGCCGGCTGGAACCATTTCGATCCACGCCTGATCGGCTGGCAGCTCGACAGCGACTACCGCGCGCAGGCGCTGCGGACGCTCATGGAGCTGCGCTGGGCCGTCGAACCCACGGCCGCGCGCTTCGCCGCGGTGCGCGCGAGCCCGGAGGACCGCGGACGGCTGCGCGCGCTGGCCACCCGGCTGGAGATCACGGCCGAGGCCCGCGATCCCGCCACGTTCCTGGAGCACGACATCGCCTTCCACCACGTCGTGCTCGCCGCGTCCGGCAACCCGATGTTCTGCCAGCTCTCCGCCGTCGTCGCCCAGGTCCTCACCGGGCGCACCGAGCGCGGGCTGATCCCGGCGGAAGCCGTCGCGATGCACGTCCAGGTCGCGAAAGCCGTCGACAGCGGTGACGCCGAGCAGGCCGAACACGTCATGCGCGGCATCATGGAGCAGGCCCGCGACAAGGTCGCCGAGCAGTTCGATAATCTTCGCCGGAACACGACTACCGGGGGCAAGTGATGAACGCGGCGCGGGCAATCGGGCTGCTGCTGGGGGCGGCCGCCGACGGGGTGATCGGACGAGGCGAACTCACCCCGATCGAACGCGGGCTTCCGACAGCGGGCGGGCTCGTCGTGGCCGGAATCGTCATCGAACGGGCCACCAGGCGCAGCCCGGTGCTGCAGGCGCTCGGCACCGCTGTCGCCACCTGGGCGGTGCTCGGCGGGGCCAGGCTCGCCACGGACGGTACGGCGCTGGCCCGCGATCTCGAAGAGGGCCGGCTCGACGAGGCCCGTGGCGCGCTCGCCGAGCTCGACACCCGCGAGACCGAAAGCCTTGACGTCATCGGACTTTCCCGCGCGACGGTCGAGTCGCTCGCGCGGCACACCTCGGATTCCGTGGTGGGGCCGATGTTCTGGGGCGCGGTCGCCGGGATTCCCGGGCTGGTCGGTGCCCGGGCGCTGACCCTGTTGCGGGTCCAGGGACCCTTGGCCGAGCTGGCGAGCTTCGCGCCGACGCGGGTCGCCGCCGCGCTGACCGTCACCGGCGCACCGGTCGTCGGCGGTTCCGCGAGCGGCGCGTGGCGGGCCTGGCAGCGGGACACCGTCGCGCATCCGGACCCGAAAACCGGCCGGATCGAGGCGGCTTTCGCCGGTGCGCTGGAGGTTCGCCTCGGCGGGCGGACGGCCTACCCGAGCGGCGTCCAGGAGCGGCCGGTGCTGGGGGACGGGCGCAATCCCGACGCCGGGCACGTGACTCGGGCGGTCGAGCTGTCGCGCGTCGTGGGCTGGCTGGCCGCGATCAGTTCTGCCGTGCTGGCTCTTCTGACTGGTCTTCGGCGGCGGCAGACTCGTTAGCCTCGTCTTCCGCGAGAATCTGCGCGACGGACTTCCGCTTCCATTTTTCCTTGGAGCGTTCGCCCATTTCCGCCAGCACACCACCGGGTTTCAGCTCCCGGATGGTGAAGTAGGCCAGGCCGCCGAGCGCCATCAGGCCGAACGCGATCCATTGCAGCGCATAGGAGAAGAACGGGCCCGAATCCAACTGCGGCAGCGGCAGCGCGTTCAGCACACCGGGAGTATTCGGGTCGAGCTGGTAGTAGCCGCGCCGGATGTCCAGACCACTGGAGTGGGCGACCACCCGCGAGTCCACGTCGTAGCTCTGCAGCTTCCCGGCCGTGGAGGCGTCGGCGAACGCGGGGCGGTTCTTCGGATCGGTCTCGTCCTGCCGGATCCGCGCCAGCACCTGGACGGGCCCGGCGGGCGGCGCGGCGTACGGCGGAACCACGCCGTGGTCACCGGGCTGGACATAGCCGCGGTCGATTAGCACGGTCTCGCCGGTGGTGGTGCGCAGCGGCGTGAGGATCTCGTACGCGGGCTCGCCGAGCACGGTGCGCAGCCGCGCGACCACCTCGTGTTCGGGCAGGTACGTGCCGTCGATCGTGACCCGGGTCCACTCGGTGTGCTGATCGGGTGCGACGCCCGGCGCGAGCACGCTGTCGAGCGGCTTCGGCTCGGCGGTCATGGATGCCTGGACCGCGCTGTTCTGGGCCTCGCGCTCGGAGTTGCGGCTGAACTGCCACGGCGAGAGGAGGTAGAAACAGGCGAAAGCGAAAATCAGTACACCAAAGACCAGCGCGAGCCAGCTGGGCCGGAGCAAGAACTTCCACCGCACGCTCCCACGGTAGCCCCGTGCGGTCAGCGCAGCGCGGCCCGGGCCGCGGTGAGGGCCTGACGGCCGTACCCGCCGCCGAACACCGCCGCGTGCATGAGCAGCGGGAACAGCTGGTGCACCGGCACTCGCTCGCGCCAGCCGTCGGCCAGCGGTGAGCCCTCGTCCTGGGCGCCTTCGGCGTACGCGCCCAGGATGCGGCCCAGCTGCGACGTGCCGAACAGCTGGAGCATCGCGAGGTCGCCCTCGCGGTGCCCGCCGTGTGCCGCCGGGTCGATCAGCCAGACGCCGTCACGCGCCCAGTGCACGTTGCCGCTCCACGCGTCGCCGTGCACGCGTGCGGGCGGCTCCGGGTCGGCCAGTTCGCCCAGCTTGCCGCACAGTTCTTCGAAGACGCCGACCTCGTCGGTGGTGAACTGCTTCTGATCGGCGCACTCGCGCAGGTACGGCAGGACGCGGTGCTCCGCGTAGAACGACGGCCAGTCGGGACTGGGCTCGTTGCGCATCGGCGCGACACCCATCCACGCGTCGGCCGGGCCATCCGGCGGGGGACTGCCGAACGCGTCGGCGCCCCGCAGGTGGAGTCTTGCGAGATTCCGCCCGAACGTCTCGGCCGCTTCGGCGGACGGCGACGCCGGCGGGACGTACTGCATCACCAGCCACTCGTCGTCGTGCTCGTACACGCGCGGCAGCGGCACGTCCCCGGGCTCGCCCAGCCAGCGCAGCCCGGCGGCCTCGGCCCGCGTCGCGCCGGGCCCGATGCCGTGCTTGGCGATGACCGTCTCGTCGGTGAGGCTCACCAGGAAAACCGAGCCGCCGGCCTGCCGGACCCCGATGACACTTCCGCCGTGCAACCGCTCGACCGCTTCGCGAGCGTTCCTCGTCACGCGCGTAGTGTGCCCAACCTCTCGCGCACCCAATCGAGCAGGGCGGGCACCGTGCGCTCGATCATCGCCAGCACGTCGTCGAAGCCGTCGTCGCCGCCGTAGTACGGGTCGGGCACCTCGGCGCCGGCCGGTGCCGACGGATCGAATTCGCGCAGCAGGCGCACGCGGGACGGGTTGTCGATCTTGCGCCGGAGGTCGCGGAGGTGACCGGCGTCGGCGGCCAGCAGGAGCTCCGCGGAGAGGTGCGCCTCGTCGACCTGAGCGGCGACGTGCGTCCCGCCGTACCCGTGCTGTTCGAGCGTCGCCAGCGCGCGGGGGTCGGCGGGTTCGCCGACGTGCCACGGGCCGATGCCCGCGCTGCTCACCCGCACCTGATCGGCGAGCCCGGCGCGGCGCAGGTGCTCGCGGAACACGAGCGCGGCCATCGGGGACCGGCAGATGTTGCCGGAACAGACGAAGGAAAGGTGCAGTGGGGGTTCGGTCACGCCGTTAGTGTGCCGCGTGCACCTTGATGACGGCTTCGACGGCGTCCGGGTCATCGGGGGTCAGGACGGCCGCACCGTCCGGCCGAGGTCGAGGATCAGCGCGGTCTTCTTGCGCGGCCGGCCCGGGTCGAAGCCCGCCCAGTAGCGCGGGCTTGCCGTGCCCCAGATGCGACCCCTGCCGGTGAGCGCGTCCATCTCCACCCGGCGGACCGAACGGATCGAGCGATACGGGATGCGCTTGGTACCCCACGGGAAGTAGTAGCCGCGGATCCGGATCTCGTCGGCGGTGCACTCGATCCAGCGATCGCGATACTCGCTCATCGGCCCAGCGTGACACCGGGGCGGTGCGGCGGCAATCGGGCGGGTGCGAAGATCCCGGTATGCCCGAACTCGCACAGGTCATCGCCGCCCTGGAGGACGCTTATCCGCCTGAGCTGGCGGAAAGCTGGGACGCCGTCGGGCTCGTGTGCGGGGATCCGGCCGACGACGTGGACCGCGTCCTGGTGTGTGTCGATCCCGTCGAGGCGACCGTCGGCGAGGCGATCGAACGCGGCGCGCGGCTGATCGTCGCGCACCACCCGCTCCTGCTGCGCGGGGTGCACGGCGTGCCTGCAGACACCACCAAGGGCCGCCTCGTGCACCGGATGATCCGCGCCGGCATCGCGCTCTACTGCGCGCACACCAACGCGGACGCCGCGAACCCCGGCGTCTCCGACGCGCTCGCGGAGGCGATCGGGTTGCGCGTGCTCAGACCACTCGACCCGCACCGCGAAACCACCGGGATCGGCCGGATCGGCGAGCTGCCCGAGGCCGAATCGTTCGCCGTGTTCGTGCAGCGGGTCGCGGAGGCGCTGCCGGAGACCGAACCCGGCGTCGTCGGTGCCGGTGACCCCGACCGTCCGATCAGGACAGTCGCGGTGTCCGGTGGCGCGGGCGACAGTTACCTCGCCGCCGCGACCGAAGCGGGCGTCGACGCCTACGTGACCGCCGACCTCCGCCATCACCCCGCGGGCGAGCACCTCGAGGCCGGTGGTCCCGCGCTCGTCGGCGTCACGCACTGGGCGAGCGAGTGGCCGTGGTGCGAGCAAGCCTCGGGGGTTCTGCGGCGCGCCTTTGCGGGTAACGTCGACACCCACGTGTCCACCCGCCGCACCGACCCGTGGACCATCCGAACCTCAAGGGAGCGCAACCAGTGAAGGCAGACTCAGCCGTCCAGCGTCAGCTGCTCGAACTCGCGAAGGTGGACGCCGAGCTGTCCCGCGTCGAGCACCGCCGCCGGACACTGCCCGAGCTGGCCCAGATCGAGGACGCCGAGAAGCTGGTCCGCGAGCACCGCGACACCCGCGTCTCGACCCAGACCGCCGCCTCCGACCTCGACCGCGAGATCGCGCGCCAGGAAAAGGAGATCGAATCCGTGCGGGCGCGCGAGGACCGCGACCGCAAGCTGATGGAGTCCGGTTCGGTGCAGGCCAAGCAGATGAACGACCTGCAGCACGAGCTGGACACCCTCGCCCGCCGCCAGTCCGCGCTCGAGGACGACCTGCTGGAACTCATGGAGCGCCGCGAGGCACTCGAGCTGGACGGGCAGCGCACCGGCGCCGAGCTGGACAAGGCCGAGCAGGCTCTGGCCGACGCCGGGCGCCGCCGCGACGAGGCCGTCGCGGACCTCGACACCACGCAGGCCCGCCGCGACGAGGACCGGGCGAAGCTCGTGCCCCGGTTCCCCGAGCCGCTGCTCAAGCTGTACGAACGGGTCCGCGCGCAGAAGGGCATCGGCGCGGCGCTGCTGCGGGCTCGGCGCTGCGGGGCCTGCCAGCTGGAGCTCGACCGGAGCACCATCTCGGAGATCAAGACGGCCGCCGAGGACGAGGTCGTACAGTGCGAAAACTGTGGCGCGATCCTGGTGCGCACGCTGGAGTCCGGCCTGTGAAGGTGATCGTCGAGGCCGACGGCGGTTCGCGGGGCAATCCCGGTCCCGCCGGCTACGGCGCGGTGGTCAAGGACGCCGAGACCGGCGCGATCCTCGCCGAGCGCAAGGACGGGCTCGGCATCACCACCAACAACGTCGCCGAGTACACCGGCCTGGTCGCCGGGCTGACCGCGGCGGCCGAGCTCGCGGCGTCCACTGTGGACGTCCGGATGGACTCGAAGCTCGTCGTCGAGCAGATGTCCGGGCGGTGGAAGATCAAGCACGCCGCGCTGCAACCGCTGGCGCGGCAGGCGAAGGAGCTGGCCGCCCGGTTCGAGCGGGTGTCCTACGAATGGATCCCGCGCGCCCAGAACACGCACGCGGACCGCCTCGCCAACGAGGCGATGGACGCCCAAGCGTCGCCCACCGCCGCGCCCGCCACGACGCCGGCCCGCTGGACGGGCGCCCGCGGCAAGCCGACGCGGCTGCTGTTGCTGCGCCACGGCCAGACCGAGATGTCTGTCGACCGCCGGTACTCCGGGCGCGGCGACGTGCCGCTGACCGAGCTGGGTCGCGAGCAGGCGGCGGCCGCGGCGAAACGGCTCGCCACGATGGCCGGCGGGGAACCGATGCCGGTCGTCACCTCGCCGCTGACCCGCACCCTGCAGACGGCGCAGGCGGTGGCGGACGCGATCGGCACCCGGGTCGAGACGAACCAGGGCCTGATCGAGACCGACTTCGGCGAGTGGGAGGGCATGACCTTCCGTGAGGCCGGCGAGCGGGACCCGGACCTGCACGGGCGATGGCTGCGCGACGCCTCCATGCCGCCGCCGGGCGGGGAGAGCTTCGACGCGGTGTACCGCCGCGTGCTCGTGGCGCGTGACGAGCTGATCGACGCGTACGGCGGGCAGACGGTGGTGGTCGTCAGCCATGTCACTCCGATCAAATCGTTGCTGCGCCTGGGTTTGGACGCGGGGCCGTCGCTGTTGTTCCGGCTGCACCTTGATCTCGCGTCGTTGTCGATCGTCGAGTTCTACCCGGACGGCAACGCGTCCGTGCGGCTGGTCAACGACACCTGTCACCTCAGCTGAAGGACCGCCCACAACGCCACCACCGACGCGACGAGTGTCGCCGGCGCGGTGAGCATCCCCAGCCGGAAGAAGTCCCGTGACGCCGGGCGTTCCGGCAGGGTCCGTCGCCACAGCAGGGTCGCCAGCGAACCGTGGTAGGTCGCGTTCGGGCCGAGGTTCACCCCCAGCAGCACCGCCAGCACCAGGCCGGCGGCCGGATGCGGGCCCAGTGCGGCGACCAGGAGCAGCGTCGCGGGCAGGTTGTTGACGACGTTCGCCAGCACCGCCGCGATCAACGCCGTGAGCAGCAGCGCGGGCAGGCTCGTCGCGTCCGGCAGCACGGCCCCGAGCAGGTTCTCCGGCACGAGGTCCACCAGCGTCGCCAGCACGAACACCACCAGGCACAGCACCGGGTTCGCCGCCCGCACCAGATCCGAGACCCGCACGAGGCGCCGGGCCAGCGCGGGCCCGGCCAGCACCACGGCGGACGCGGCGGCGACCCACACCGGCTGGGCGTGTGCCAGCTCGGCGAGCCCAAACCCCGCCAGCGTCAGCGCCACCACGACCAGCGCGAACACCGGTGCCGGCGGCCCGTCCGCCTCGTTCACCCCGGAACCGGTGAGATCCCGCGCGAAGAACCGCACGAACACGCCCAGCTCGATCGCGATCGTGACCAGCCACGGCAACGCCATCAGCTGCGCGAACGCCGCGAAGCTCAGCCCTGACGCCGAGAACGCCAGCAGGTTGGTCAGGTTCGACACCGGCAACAGCGTCGAAGCCGAGTTGGCCAGGTGCGCACACGCGTACACGTGCGGCCGCGGGGCGAGCCGCAGCCGCTCCGCCGTCGCGTACACGACCGGCGTGAGCAGCACGACCGTCGCGTCCAGGCTGAGCACCGCGGTGGTGCCGGCGGCGGCCGCGAAGGTCAGCACCAGCAGTCGCCGCGGGCTGCCGTGACAGGCCGCGGCCAACCGTGCGCCCAGCCAGGTGAACACGCCGTACACCCCGGCCAGGTGTGCCACCACGAGGATCGCCGCCAGGAACCCCAGGGTCGGCAGTACCTCGCGCACCCGATCACGCTAGCCGGTCAGGCGTTGACCCCGATCGGCTCCGGCGTGGCCGCGCCGCGGGCGGCGTCCTTCTCCAGTTCGCGGATGATCGGCAGCACGTGCTTGCCGAAGTGCTCGACCTCCTCGTGGTAGTGCAGGAAACCGAGCAGCAGCAGGTTCGCGCCGCGCCGCTTGTACTCGATCGCGCGCTCCGCGATCTGCTCCGGCGTGCCGATCAGGCGGGTGCGGAAGCCGTCGTTGTACTGCACCAGATCGGGGAACTCGGAGTCGGCCCACATGCCTTTCTTGTCCGAAGTGGAACTTCCCGCCTGCTGTACGGCCGAGCGGAACCCTTCCACCGCCTCGGCATTCGCCTTCGCGACGATCTCGCGCAGCGTGTCGCGGGCCTCGGCTTCGGTCTCGCGGGCGATCACGAACCCGTTGAGCCCGAACCGCACCGGGTGGTCGTTCTCCGCCGCGTAGCCGCGGACCTCCTCGACCTGCTCGGTGAAACCGTCGTAGTCCTTGCCGTTGCTGAAGTACCAGTCGGAGACCCGGCCGGCGAGCTTGCGTGCCGCGGTGGAGTTGCCGCCCTGGAAGACCTCGGGATGCGGGCGGCCGGGCGAGGCGATCGGCTTGGGCTTGATGTCGAAGTCGTGGATCCGGTAGAAGTCCCCGGCGAACTCGGCGCTGTCGCTGGTCCACAGCTGCTTGAGCACCCGGATGAACTCCTCCGACCGGCGGTACCGCTCGTCGTGCTCCAGCCACGGCTCGCCGAGACCGGTGAACTCGTCCTTGAACCAGCCGCTCACGACGTTCACCGCGGCGCGGCCGCCGGACATCACGTCGGCACTGGCGACGAACTTCGCGAGCACGCCCGGGTGCCACAGGCCGGGATGGATCGCCGCGATCACCTTGAGCCGTTGGGTGGCCAGCAACAGGGCGAGGCTGAAGCCGGTGGACTCGTGCTGGTAGGCGGCGCCGTAACTGGCGGTATAGCGGACCTGGGTGAGCGCGTACTCGAAACCGTTGTTCTCGGCGATGACCGCCAGGTCGCGGTTGTATTCGTAACCCCAGTCGGTGCGCTGCTCGATGTCGCTGGTCACGAGACCGCCGCTGACGTTGGGGACCCAGTAGGCGAATTTCAGGGGCTCTTCGGTAATGGGCATGCCCGGGAGTGAAGCGAGGGCACGCGCGCGAGGGCAATGGTGTCCACGACCTGGGACCGGGCTACCCTGGGTGACGCGGACGAGTTGGCCGGGCGGCCGCGAGGGCGTGAGCCTTCGAGGAAAGTCCGGACTCCGCAGGGCAGGGTGGTTGCTAACCGCAACCCGGGGTGACCCGCGGGACAGTGCCACAGAGAACAGACCGCCCCAGCGCGTGCTGGGGTAAGGGTGAAACGGTGGTGTAAGAGACCACCAGCATCCCGGGTGACCGGGATGGCTCGGTAAACCCCACCCGGAGCAAGGCCAAGAGGGCACCTTCACCGGTGCCTGCGCAGGCGTTCGAGGGCTGCCCGCCCGAGCCTGCGGGTAGGCCGCTCGAGCCTGCCGGCAACGGCAGGCCTAGATGGATGGCCGCCACCGCTTTCGCGGTACAGGATCCGGCTTACAGGCCAACTCGTCCGCCTTCGACCGGCGTGTTCGCCCGCCACGCTGGCGTGTTTGCCCGCCACGTCGGTGAGTTGGCCGCGCGCGGGGCGAACACGGTGACCTGGCGGGCAAACACGACGGTTAAGCCCTGCCCTCATCGCGACGCACATCCCGCGCGCCTGGACGATCGCCACCGCGGCGCGGACGCTCGAAGCGGTCGACGTCATGCTGCGGCGCCTGCTCGGCGAAGCCGTGTCGTCCGCCGAAGTCGCCGAGGCAGCCGAACTTGCCCGTCAGGCCACGGAAGCGTGCACGCCCGAAGGTCCCCGTCGCCGCGAAGGCCACC
This sequence comes from Amycolatopsis sp. GM8, assembly GCF_021653975.1. Taxonomy (GTDB): domain Bacteria; phylum Actinomycetota; class Actinomycetes; order Mycobacteriales; family Pseudonocardiaceae; genus Amycolatopsis_E. Next base: position 236,144 of record NZ_JAJKFK010000009.1, read on the forward strand.
CGCGGCTGGTCCGACGCGGAGTGGGACGAGGCGTCCGCTCGGCTCCAGGAGGACGGGATCCTCGACGCCGACGGGCTCACCGGCAAGGGGGTAGCGCTGCGCGAGCGCGTCGAGGAGCGGACGAACGCGGCCGCTTGCGCACCGTGGCGGCGCCTCGGCGCCGAGAAGTCCGAGCGGCTGCGCGAGCTCGGCCGTGGGCTGCGCGGGCTCGGCCGTCGCGGCGGGCGCGTTCCCGGACGGGCTTTTCGCCGCCCCGCGGGCCTGACGTGCACGGATAGTGACCGCCTCAGAGAGCAGGTCATGCTTCCGCTATCCGGCACATGATCGACTAGGCCGGGCGCCTTGTGATTGTCGGGTAGAACTCTTGCCTCCGAACGGGGCATGCCAAACTATGGTCCGCCGGAACCGAGCGGCGGTCCGAACAACCCAGAGTGAGCAGAGACAACGCTGACGGGGTCGGTTCGTGTCCAAACTACGCAATACGAGTGGACGGGGTTATTCCTGAGCGGCCTTGCGGACATGATGGAAGGCGACGAGTTCAGGGAGAGTGGCCGTACTGTGCCTGGTGAGGAGCGACGACCTACGACGGAGAGCACTTTGACCGTTACGGGTAGTCACGCCATGATGTAGACCGGACCAGACCGTTCAACCCCGTGGGCCCCGCCCGGCGAGACCCATCCGACCACGCTCCTCGCACCCGGGAGTACGCGATGACCATGATGACACTTGTGCAACACCTGGCACAGGGCGAGATCAAGACCCGAGGTGTCCAGCAATGGCTGCTGGACAACGTTATCCCGCTGGTACTGCTGGCCGTCGCGCTGCTGCTGCTCTGGCTGGGCGGTGGCAAGGGCGACAACGCCGGCGTGATGAAGCGCCTCGCCGGGGTCGTGATCGCGCTCGCGATCATCGGCCTCGCGGTCAGCGGGCTGGGCGTGAACGTCGGCGAATGGATCGCCGGCCTGTTCACCGGTTAGCGGAGCCCTCGTGCGGATTCGAACCGATGACGACGTCTACCGGGTCGATGCGGTCTGGCTCGGCCCGCCGAAGGCCACCTTCCCGTGGCGTGCCAGGTACGTGTCGTGGGGTGTGGGCATCGCGGTCTTCCTGGTCGTGCTGACCGTCGAGCGGCAGATCGGCGTCGGGTTCGGTTTCTTCTCCACGGCGTGGGCGTTCATCCTCACGATCTTGATCACCAGGCTGATCACGAGCAAGATCAGTCATGAGCGCCCACTCGGCGCGGTGTTCACGATGTGGCTGCGGGAGCTGCACACCCCGCGCGAGCGGCCACGAGGAGACGGCGGCGCGGTCACCGCCACGAAGCTCCGGATCCGTCCCCAGCGTCCCTTGCCCAAGCACAAACGCGTGGGCCCCCGGCAGGGGGCCGGAAACAACACTCACAGGCCCCGAGCACGCCAAGGCCGCGCTGCGGTCAAGGCGAGGAGGTAGCTGTTGTTCGGTCGCCGTAAGGACCGGGAGCACGACGCGGGCGGCGCCACCCAGTGGCAGCCGCGGCCCGGTCGTGGCGTGCCGCCGAATGCCCAGAGAGCCCAGCCGAAGCAGGGCAGGCGGTTGCCGGGGGAGCAGGCCATCCCGAGCTACACCCCGTCCATCGCCGCCCGCAGCATCGACGGCCACCTGGTCCGCACCGGGCACGAGGTGTACGCGTGGTACCGGCTGGCCCCGCAGCGCTGGTCGTTCCGGTCCGACTCGCAGCGCCGTGACCTGATCGCCGCGATCGCCGGGCAGTATGCGGAGCTGCAGGGCCGCTGGCTGCACCTGCGGGTGACGACCCGGCCGTACCCGATCCGGATGTGGGCCGAGGCGCATGTGCACAACGCGGTCGGCCGTCCCCGGGACACGCCGGGCACGCTGTCCTTCGACGACTACCTGATCGGCGAGCAGCAGCAGCTCATGGGCCGCTCGATGGCCGAGAAAGAGGTCTACCTCGGGGTCCAGGTGCAGACCCGCCGGATGGTGGACCGCGCGGTGGAGAGCGCCGCGCCGCTGCTGCGCCGGATCCTGCCGGAGGCCGTGGACGCCGAGCTGACCGCGCTGGACTCCGAGGTCGAGCACCTCGACCAGGTCATCGGCTCGTCGGGGCTGGAGGGCCGTCCGGTGCACGCCGAGGAGATGTCCTGGCTGATGCACCGGTCCTGCTCGCTCGGCCTGCCCGCGCCCCGCAACATGCCCGCGGTGCCGGGCGCGGAATGGGAGCCGGAGGACCTGGCGAGTTTCACCGACGCGGCGGACTTCCACGCCGACCCGTACGCGCCGACGCTGACCGTGCGCGGGCGCACCGGGTCGAACGCCGGGGTGCGCCGCCATCTCGCGGTGCTGACCGTCGGCCAGATGCACGGCCTGCAGATCCCCGAGGTGGACGACCCGTGGGTGCAGCACGCGGACCGGCTGCCGGCTTCGGTCGAGTGGTCCGCCCGGATCTACGTGCGCCGCCCGGAAGAGGTGGCGGGTGAGCTGCAGCGCCAGATGAACAAGGTGCGTTCGCAGGTCAAGCACTACACCGACGAGCACGAGCTGGAACCGCCGCAATCGCTTTCGCGCCAGGCGTCCCGGGTGCTCGAGATCGACGACGAGATGACGTCGGGTTTCACCGCGCTGGCCACCCGGGTGCGTTCGTGGTGGCGGCTGGCGGTGTCGGGCCCGACCGAGCGCGACGCGCTGCGCCTGGCCCAGCAACTGCTGGACCTGTACAAGCCGAAGATCGCGATCGAGCATCCCGAGGCGCAGTACGCGATGGCCCGCGAGTTCATCCCGGGCGAGCCGCTCTCGTCCGCGGCGTACATGCGCCGCGGTTCCGTCGTGTGGGCGGCCGCGGCGGTGCCGACGGCGACCGCGGAGGTCGGTGACCGGCGCGGCATCCTGCTCGGCGAGACGGTCACCGCGACCCGGCGGCCGGTGGCCTGGGACCCGTGGATGGCGCAGGAGATCCGCGACGGCTCGGGGCTGACCGCGATGGTCGCCGGCCTCGGTGGCGGCAAGTCGTTCCTCGGTGGCGGCATCGTCTACAAGACCCTGCGCGCGGGTGCGAGCTGGACGCTGCTCGACCCGTCGGGTCCGCTGTCGCGGCTGTGCGACCTGCCGGAGATCAAGCCGTACGCGCGGCCGATCAACCTGCTCAACGCCCAGCCCGGAATCCTCAACCCGTACCGGGTGGTCGCCGAGCCGCAGCTCGAACACTTCCTCGACGAGGAGAACCCGGAGCGGGCGTGGCGGCGCGAGCGCGCGCTGGCCGGGGCCACCCGGCGGCGGCTCGTGCTCGACGTGCTGGCCGGGATCCTGCCGTACGAGGTGGCACGCATGCCGCAGAGCCGGATCGTGCTGCTGCGCGCGGTCCGCGCGGTCGGTGGCCGTTACGACGCCGACCCGGGGCAGGTCATCGACGCGCTGCGCCGGGACTCCAGCGAGCATCACGAGCACGCGGTCGTGGTCGCGGACTTCCTCGACGAGATGCGCGAGCGAATGTCCTTGCTCATCCCGGAAAACGACGCCGACCCGTACTCCGAGGGCCGCGACGACCGGCTGACCGTGCTGACCATGGCGGGGCTGACCCTGCCGAAGGACGGCGTCGGCCGCGAGCACTGGACCGACGCCGAGGCGCTCGGTGTCGAGATGCTGAACCTGGCGGCGTGGCTGACTCAGCGGTCGGTCTACGAGAAGCCGAAGGACCAGCGCAAGGGCGTCTGGATCGACGAGGCGTTCTTCCTGTCCGAGGTGCCGACGGGGCGGGTGCTGATGAACCGGTTCGCCCGTGACTCGCGGAAATGGAACGTCCGGGTGCTGCTGTCCTCGCAGATCCCGGCGGACTTCCTGAAGATCCAGGGTTTCGTGGCGCTGCTGGACTCGGTGTTCGTCGGCCGCCTCGACGACGACGAGGCGCAGGCGGATGCGTTGCGGCTGCTGAAGGTTCCGGTCGGGGTCGGCTACGAGCAGGTCGTCGCCGCGCTCGGCCGGCGGCCCGGCGCGCACCGGGACGCCGAGCGCGACCGCGAGCCGCGGCAATTCATCTTCGGTGACGGCGCGGGTGGCGTGGAGCGGATCCGGGTCGACTTCTCCGGGCCGCACCTGGAACATCTGCGTGCCGCGATGGACACCACACCCGGTTCGAAGGACGCGTTGCCCGCGGACAACCGCGCGGCACGCGAGGCCGAGCAGCAGCAGAAGGCCCAGTACGTGCCGGCCCCGCCACCGGACGACGACGAGCTGGAACAGGATCTGGAGCTGGCGGCCGAACGCGAGGTCGGCCTGACCGAGGAGCAGTTGCTCGCCGAGGAGGTGCCGGGTGCTTCGAACGGCGCCGCGACGAGCACCGAGAACGGCGCCGAGCCAGAGGGGGAACACGCGACCGCGGGTAAGCGGGGCGGTCACGGCCGGGACGCCGCATGACGACCCTCCTCACGCTCGGTGGAGTGCTGGCCTTCTCCTGGGGCTGGTACGCCTTCAAGGGTTTCGTGCGCCGTGGCGGGTTCCGGGGCAAGCGTCCCGGGCGGTGGGCCACGATGGTCGCCGTCGCGTTGCTGGTCGGTCTGCAGGCCGTAGCCACCGCGCCGGCCGCGTCGGCCGCGGCGTGCGGTGAGGCGCCGACGCCGGAGCGGCCGGGCTCGGGCATGGTCGGCGCGATCGACCCGCCGGCCACACACGGCGAGAACGGCAGCGCGTACCTGGACTACAGCTACGCCGGGATGGTCTGGTACGTCTACCAGACCGACTGCAGCCCGTTGTCCGGCATCACGAGCCCGAACTCGACGATCGACACCTGGGCCGGCAACGAGATGTTCGACATCGGCAAGAACATCGTCGGTGCCACGAACTCCTTGCACTACACGGTGATGGAGGGCGGGCTGCTCAACCCGATCTACGGAGCGGTGAAGAGCGGCGCGGAGAAGGTCTACAACAACATCTACGCCCAGCTGTTCGGGCTCGCGGCACTGATCCTCGCGATCCTGATGTTCCGCAACATCTGGCGCGGCGATCTGTCCACAGTGTCCAAACGCGCGCTCTACGGGCTCGGCGCGGTGTGGCTCGCCGCGTCCTCGCTCGCGATGCTGAGATATTTCGATCCCATCGACAAAGCGATCGTCCAGACCACCACGAACATCCAGGCGGGGTTCGTGGACGACTCGGGCAATCGCGTGGTCCGCGAGATCCTGCCCACCGAGCTGCACACCCAGGTCGTCTACAACAACTGGCTGCGCGGCGAGTTCGGCGCGCCGGACGCCGCGCAGGCGACCCAGTTCGGCCGGCCGCTGCTGGACGCGCAGGCGTTCACCTGGGACCAGGTGCGCAACGGCGACGATGCGAACCAGGCCGTGGTGGACTCGAAAAAGGCCGCGTACAAGAACATCGCGGGCCAGCTCGGTACCGCCACGCCGTACTTCACCGGCGAAGGCGGCAGCCGTACCGGTTCCGGTTTTCTCGCGCTGCTGCAGAGTCTCGTGTACGCGCTGTTCCAGTTGGTGGCCAAGGCTTCCGTGCTGCTCGCCCAGGTGCTGATCCGGCTGTTCGCGCTGACCGCGCCGCTGATCGGCCTGGTCGCGCTGGTGCACCACGACATCCTGCGCCGGGTGGGCAAGGTGCTCGGCGGCGTCGGGTTCAACCTGATCGTGCTCGCGGTGCTCGCCGGTGTGCATTCCTTGCTGCTGCAGGCGATCTTCGGCGCGGGCAACTCGCTGTCGATGCTGACGCAGATGGCACTGGCCGGTCTGGTGACCGTGCTGCTGTTCCTCATCGGCCGCCCGGTCCGGCGGTTGTGGCAGATGGTGGAGATGTCCGTCGGCATGGTCGGTTCGTCGATTCCGGCGCCCAGCGGCGGGATCTTCTCGCGGTTCCGCCGCAAGCCGGGGCCGACACCGCAGGACGAGTTCTGGCAGGGCGTCCGCGACGCGGACGACAGCGATGTGGAGACCCGTGGGCCGATCGGCGCGACGGCCGGTGGCGGCCGCTACCGCCCGGAGGCGACGATCTTCGCGAACTCGCAGCGGCTCGACGGCGCCGGTTCGATGGCCGCGCGCCCGGCCGCCGCGTGGTCCGGCGCGCCGTGGCCGGGCGGGGGAGCGTTGTCCGGTAACGGAAACCGGCCCGCGCTGCCGTCCGGTGGCGGGCCCGGGGTGTACCCGTCGTACGGGCCGGGCGGCGGTGGTCAGGACCACTACGTGTACTCGGCACCGCCGGGTACCACCCGTCGTTCGGACGCCGGCTGGGTGCCACCGCAGCCGCAGAGCCGGCGCGTGGACACCTCGCCCGTGTTCAACCGGGACGATCTGCCGGACTCGGTCGTCGTCCCGTCGCGGATGCGGTCGACGCCCGCGGCGCCCTTCGTGCCGGCGCAGCAACCGCGCCGCGCCGAGCGCGAACTCGTCGGCGGCAAACCGGTGCACGTGATCTACCGGCCGTCCCGCGGAATCGAGGTGCGCGAGGAACCGCGCGACACCGATCAAGTCGTGAGGTAAGAGATGCCGATCAGGACCAACCGCGGGCGGGCCGCGGTCTACCGCCGCCTGTGGGGTTTTCCCCTGCGCTCGCCGCGGCATCTCGCCGGGACCGCGATCGCGGTCGCGATCCTCGTGCTGGCCATCGGGCTCGTGGTGCCACAGCTGCTGGGGCCCGGGCAGCGCAGCACCGTCACCCCGGCCCGGATCCCGGACCCGGCGTCGACGGCGGCGCCCCGCCCGGCGAGCGGCTCGTCCTCGGCCCCGATGTCGACGAGGCTGACCGCGCCGCTGGTGCAGCCGACGTCCGCGGCGCCGAACCCGGAGGCGCTGAACATCGCGAAGCTGTGGGCGCAGGCGTGGGTGAACCACCCGGCCGGGATCACGAACGCGCAGTGGCTGGACGGGCTCCGCCCTTACACCACCGACGAGTTCCTGCCGCAGATGTCCACAGTGGACCCGTCGAACATCCCGGCGAGCAAGGTGACCGGTGACCCGAGCGCCGCCCAGTCCTACACCAGTTCCGTCCTCGTCGTCGTGCCCACCGATGGGCCCAAGCTCAGCATCACCGTCGCGCAGACCCCCGCCGGGTGGCGGGTGGCCGAGTACGACCAGGCGAGCTGAGTATGCGGCTCGGGGTACTGATCGGGGTGGTGGTCGCTGTGCTCTTCGCGGGTGTGCTGACCGCCGGCGTCGTGGTGAAGGTGGTCACCGACCAGCAGGCCGCGCAGGCGCAGGCGGTGCAGAACACCAGCTGCGACGCGGCGATCGGCCCGACCAGCCCCGGCCAGGCACAGACCGCGCAGGGTCAGGCGCAGGGCCTCGACGGCGACCAGCGGCAGATCGTGCAGCAGATCGTGGACATCGGCAAGCAGCGCAAGCTGTCGCCGCGGGCGTGGCAGATCGCGATCCAGGCGGGCATGACCGAGTCGGGCCTGCGGAACCTCGCCTACGGCGACCGCGACTCGCTGGGCATCTTCCAGATGCGGCCGTCGATGGGCTGGGGCAGCGTGCCGCAGTTGCAGGACATCGGGTACGAGATCAACAAGTTCTACGACGTGCTGCTCGCGGTGCCGGGCTGGGACCAGCAGCGGCCGGGTTCCTCCGCGCAGGCCGTCGAGCGTTCCGCGTTCCCCGAGCGGTATCACCGCTGGGAGCCGATGGCGGCATATCTCGTGGAGAACGTCGGTCAGGTGGCGGACATGGTCGGCTGCGGGCAGAGCGCCGGGCTGGCGCTGCCGCCGAACCAGGCCGCCGCGTCGGCGATCGCGTTCGCCTTGGGGGAGCAGGGAAAGCCGTACGTCTGGGGCGCGGAGGGGCCGGACTCCTACGACTGCTCGGGCCTGATGCTGCGCGCCTACCAGGCCGCCGGCATCACCCTCGACCGGGTGTCGCAGGACCAGTACCACGACGGCGCGCTGCTGCCCGCGCGCACCGCGCAGCCCGGTGATCTGCTGTTCTGGGCCTATGACCCGTCGAACCCGAACACGATTCACCATGTGGCGATGTACCTGGGTGATGGGAAGATAGTGGAGGCCCAGCAGACCGGCGTGCCGGTGCACGTCCGGTCGGTGTCGTTCGACGAGAGCGAGCTCGTGCCGCAGGCCGTGCGGCCGGGTGTGTGACCAACGGAGAGTTCTGTGGCCAAGAAATTCGGGAAGAAACGCAGCCCCGGCAAGGATCCGCGGGATCTCTTCGGCGCGCCCCCACCGCCGCCGCGGTCGGCCGCGCGCCCGGCGTCGAGTACCCCGCTGGCCGACTACCTGGCGCCGAACTGGCCGGGGGTCGACGAGAACTACGTCGTGCTGCCGCGCTCGCTCGCCGAGGGCATGTCGTTGCCGTGGCAGCAGCAGATGTCCGCGTTGCTGGCGCAGTTCCACCAGCAGCACCAGAGCCTGTCGTGGCCGGTGTACCGGGTGGTGCCCTCGCGCTACGAGAACCTCGCCGACCTGGACGAGGAACAGCTCGCCGAGGCGGGCTACCTGGTGGAGATCGACGCCGACGGGGAAATGGTGTACCGGGAGCGCAGCGGCCGGAAGGTCGAGGACCCGGAGCACACGCGCGTGCTGGTGTCGGTGCTCGACCCGATCGCGCCCCGGCGTGGCCGGAGTGACGCGCCCGCGGAGCCCGCGCCCGAGCGTCCGCGCGCGGCGCCGATGAACATCCCGCCTGGCCCGGTCTGGCGTACGACGCCGAAGCCGCCCGAGGCGCCGCCCGCCGAGGAGCCGCGTGTGGAGCGGGAACCGCGTGTGGAGCAGGAGTCCGCGAAACCGCGGGTGCCGCCGCTGGGTTTCGAGGCGGCCTTCGAGGAGAAGCCGGCTGTGGAAGGGACTCCCGAGCCGGTCGAGCCCGACGCCGATTCCGACACCCCGCCTCGCGGCATCCCGCTGTCCGACCGCGGCTGGTTCGACGAGCACCCCGACCAGCAGCCCGGCCAGTTCGGTCCTAGCGGGCAGCCGACGGAACTTCCCTATCGCTACCGGTCTTGACGGGTTCCTCCGCGACGTACTTGCCGCCGCGGAGCCAGGAAGCGATGGCCGCGACCAGGCAGGCCACGATGGCGAAGCCGAACGCCACGGTGAGTCCGGTCGCGAACGGGCCCGAGATCAGGTCGGGGAAGAACTCGCGCCCGGTCAGGAAGTCCGCCCGCGCCGGCGGCAGCTGGTGCAGGACGTTCGGGTCCAGCAGCGTCTGCAGCGGGTTGTAGCCCAACAGGGACGCGAACAGTACGGCGACCGGCGGCAGCGCCGCGAGCGCGCCGGCGCTCGACGCGGGCACGCCCTGCGCGACGAGCCCGCTCGTCAGTGTCTGCGGCAGGGTGCGCGCGATCCCGGTGATCATCAGGCTGAAGAAGATGCCGATCGACAGCACCATGGCCGAGTTCTGGAACGTCGTGCTGATGCCCGCGCCCACCCCGCGCTGGTGCGGCGGCAGGCTGTTCATGATCCCCGCGCGGTTCGGTGAGGCGAACAGGCCCATGCCGAGCCCGTTGACCAGCAAGGCGAGCGCGAACTGCCAGTAGGAGAAGTTCACCGGCAACATCAGCAGCCACAGGAAGCTCAGCGCCGCGATCACCATGCCGCCGGTGGCGAACGGCCGCGCGCCGAAGCGGTCCGAAAGCCAGCCCGAGATCGGCCCGGCGACCAGGAAGCCGACGGTCACCGGCAGCATGTAGATCCCGGCCCACAGCGGGGTCGACTCGAAGCTGTAACCGTGGCGCGGCAACCAGATCCCCTGCAACCAGATGATCAGGATGAACTGCAGCCCGCCGCGGCCGAGGGCGGACAGCAGGCTCGCGATGTTCCCGGCGGTGAAGGCGCGGATCCGGAACAGCCGGAGCCGGAACATCGGGTCCGGCACCTTCGTCTCGATGACGCAGAAGATGGCCAGCACCACGATCCCGCCGAACAGCGCGGCGAGCACCATCGGGTTGGTCCAGCCCATGGTGTGCCCGGCGTAGGGCTGGATGCCGTAGGTGATGCCGACGAGGACCGCGATGAGGCCCACCGCGAAGGTCAGGTTGCCCCACCAGTCCAGGGTCGCGGGGTTGCGGACGCCGGTGTCGTGCAGCTTCCAGTACGCCCAGATGGTGCCGAACACGCCGATCGGCACCGACACCAGGAACACCGTGTGCCACTCGACCGGCCCGAGCAGACCGCCGAGCACGAGCCCGATGAACGACCCGGCGATCCCCGCGACCTGGTTGAGGCCGAGCGCGAGACCGCGCTGCTCGACGGGGAACGCGTCGGTGATGATCGCGGTCGAGTTGGCCATCAGCAGCGCGCCGCCGACGCCCTGCAGGATCCGCATGATGATCAGCCACAGCGCGCCCGCTGTGCCGTGCATCCAGGTGACCGACAGCAGGATCGAGAAGATGGTGAAGACGGCGAAACCGGCGTTGTACATCCGGACGCGGCCGTACATGTCGCCGAGGCGCCCGAAGCTCACCACGAGCACGGCGGTGACCACGAGGTAGCCCATGATCAGCCACAGCAGCAGGCTGGTGTTGCCGGGGGCGAGCGGGTCGATCCGCAGGCCGCGGAAGATGTCGGGCAGGGCGATCAGCAGGATGGAGGAGTTGATCGTCGCGATGAACACGCCGAGTGTCGTGTTCGACAGCGCTATCCATTTGTACCGCGGGTTCCGCACGGCGACGGCGGCCCGTGCCTGACGATCCACGTGACCCCACCTCTCACTGTTTATATGCCATAACTAACTATATCTCGCGGGCATGACAGCGGCGGGGTGAGATGGGACGCTCGGGGCATGAACGATCCGAACCCGGACCAGGGTTGGTACTACAACACGACGACCGGTGAAGTGGAACATCTCGAGCGCTCACGCTCGATCGACCTGCTCGGCCCGTACCCCGACGAGGCGACCGCCCGCCGCGCCCTGGACATCGCCCGCGAGCGCACCAAAAAGGCCGACAAAGAAGACGCCGACTGGGACTGACCGCCCTCCGGCGAGTCCGACGCTCACGACCGCGAGTCCGACACTCGGGACGCCGAGTCCGACGTTCCAGACGCCGAGTCCGACGTCCACGACGCTGAGCTCGACACTGGCGACGCCGAATTCGACGTTGCGGCTGCGCGAATGTCGAGTTCGCTGTCGTGGCTGTCGAACTCGCGGTCTCCAGCGTCGGACTCGCCGTCTCCGGTGTCGGACTCGCGGGTCACGCTTGGGTGAGGGCGGGTGGGCCGGGGACGAAGTCCGGGTCCACCTGGGCGGCCAGGTCCTCGCCCGTCCGGTCGTTGCCCCACGAGCGCGCGTTGCGCAGGTGGAACTCCACGGCCTGCCGGTGGTACCGCTCCCAGTCCCGCTCGACCGAGTCCACCGTGGACACCAGCTTTTCCAGCGCCGACAGGTTTTCCGGCTCCAGCGCGTCGATCGGCCGGACCTGGCCGCGCTCGGTCGCGCGGACGTGCCCGGAGCCGGTCAGCCAGCACAGCAGCGCGTCGCCGAGCTGGTCGCGCAGGAACGCGACATCGTCGTCATCAGTGACCTTGTTGCCCACCACCGCGAGCCGCACCCCGAAATCGCGCGCGTAGTCGGCGTACTGCCGGTACACCCCGACGCTGCGCAACGTCGGTTCGCACACCAGCAGCGTCACGTCGAAGCGGGTGAACAGGCCCGAGGCGAACGCGTCCGCACCCGCGGTCATGTCCATCACCACGTATTCGCCCGGCTCGTCGACGAAGTGGTTGAGCAGCAGCTCCGCCGCACCGACCTTCGAGTGGTAGCAGGCGACACCCAGATCGTCCTCGGTGAACCGGCCGGTGGCGCCCAGTCGCACCCCGCTGACCATGCGGAAGCACTGGTCCAGCACCGGGTCCGCGGCGAACGGCCGCAGCAGGCGCGAGCCGCGGCCAGGCGGGGTGGTCTTGATCATCGCGTCGGCGCTGGTGATGCGCGGATTGTCCCCGCGCAGGTGTTCCTTGATCAGCGGCAGGTGGTCACCGAGCGTCGGCAGCGTGACCGCTTCCTCCTCGCTCGCGCCCAGTGCGGCGGCCAGATGCTGGTTGATGTCGGCGTCGATGGCCAGTACCGGTTTGCCCGACGCGGCAAGGTAGGCGGCGAACAGGGAGGTCAGCGTCGTCTTCCCGCTGCCGCCCTTGCCGACGAACGCGACCTTCACCGTGCATACCTCCGAAAACGATATCGATTTTCATTACTGACAAGGGAAGATACACCCGAGTGGCCCAGCCCCGAACGAGGGATCAACTCGGCCCAGGCGCGTTAGGGTGAGTGGGTGGCTCGTTTCACGGCCGGCTCACCTGCGGCGGACGGGGGCTTCGGTCACCTGCGCGCCGAGTTCGAGCTGCCGGAGTCCTTCCGCGCGGACGTGCTCGCCGAAGCCGAGGCGGCGGGTGTCGATCCGCGTGAGGCCGTGCGCGAGGACGCCACGCACCTGCCGTTCGTGACGATCGATCCGCCCGGCGCCAAGGATCTGGACCAGGCCATGGTCCTTTCCCGCCGCGGCGACGGGTTCCGCGTGCAGTACGCGATCGCCGATCTGGGCACGTTCGTCGTGCCGGGCGGCCCGGTCGACCGTGAGTCCCGCCGTCGCGGCCAGACGCTGTACCTGCCCGACGGCAATGTCCCGCTGCATCCGCCGGTGTTGTCCGAAGGCGCCGCGAGCCTGCTGCCGGGGGAGATCCGGCCCGCGGTCCTGTGGACCATCGATCTGGACTCGCGCGGTGAGCCGACCGCGACCCGCGTCCGCCGGGCGCTGGTCCGGTCCACCGAGCAGTTCGACTACGAAACCGTGCAGGCGGCACTGGAAACGGGCACCGCGCATCCCTCGATCACCGCGCTGCCGGAGCTGGGACAGTTGCGGCGGGAGCTGGCCTTGCGGCGTGGGGCGGTCGAGCTGCAGCTGCCCGAACAGGCCGTCAACGGCGATGCCGGCGACGGCTGGTCGCTGGGCACGCGGCCGCGGAACGACGTGGACGCGTGGAACGCGGAGATCTCGCTGCTGACCGGAATGGCGGCGGCCTCGATCATGATCGAGGCGCGCGTCGGCGTCCTGCGCACGCTGCCGGATGCCGACCACGATTCGATCGCGTGGCTGCGCCGGTCCGCGCAGGCGCTGGGGATCGCGTGGCCCGCCGGCGCCTCGGTTTCGGAACTGCTCGCGGGCCTGGACCCGACGCTGCCGGAGTCCATGGCGCTGTACACGTGCAGCACGAGGTTGTTGCGTGGTGCGGGTTACACGTCGTTCGAGGGCCAGTTGCCGCCGTCGACGACGCACGCCGGCATCGGTGCCCCGTACGCGCACGTGACCGCGCCGATCCGGCGGCTCGTGGACCGGTTCGCGGCGGAGATCTGCATCGCGGTGGACGGGGACCGAGAGGTGCCGGACTGGGTGCGTGCCGCGTTGCCCGACCTGCCGTTCCTGATGAGCGCGTCGGATTCGCTCGCCGCGCGGGTCGAACGGGCGTGCATCGACCAGGTCGAGGCGTGGATGCTGGCCGAGCGGATCGGCGGCACGTTCGAGGCCGTGGTGCTGCGCGCGGAGGAGGCCCGTGCGGAGATCCTGGTGGAGGATCCGCCGGTGATGGGCAAATGCGTCGGCGCGAACCTGCCCGAGGGGGAGCGGATCACGGTCCGGCTCACCGCGGTGGACGTGGCCAAGCGCAAGGTCTCGTTCGAGCGGGCCTGACCGATGACGTTGTTCGATGATCTGGGCGAAGACGTTCCCCTGCGGGGTGTGCCGCGGCGGGTCGTGTCGCTCGTGCCGTCGCTGACCGAGGCGGTCGAGACCACGCTGCCCGGTGTGCTCGTCGGCGCGACTGACTACTGCACCCATCCGGCCACGCTGGACGTGCCGCGCGTCGGCGGTTCGAAGTACCCGAAGGTCGACCGGGTGCTGGACCTCCGCCCGGATCTTGTGCTGGCGAACTCCGAAGAGAACCGCCCGGAGGAAGTGGAACGCTTGCGGGCCAACGGTTTTCCGGTGTGGGTGACCGAAGCCCCGGCGACGGTCCCGCACGCCCTCGCCTCCTTGCGGCGGGTGCTCACGCAGGCGTTCGAGGCCGACGAACCCGAGTGGCTCGTGCGAGCGGAGGAGCTGTGGCGGGACACGCCACCGGTGCGGAAGCGCGCCGTCGTCCCGGTCTGGCGCAAGCCATGGGTGATCCTGGGCCGCGACACCTTCGGCGGTGACGTTTTGCGCCGGCTCGGAGTGTCCATTGTGTACGGAGAGCACCAGGACCGGTACCCGCGCCCGAAGCTCGGCGAACTGCGATCGTGGTTCGCCGACGGCAGCGCCGATCTGCTCGTGCTGCCGGACGAACCGTACGAGTTCACCGCAGCCGACGGCCCCGAGGCCTTCCCCGGCGTCGGGTACACCCTCGTCAACGGCCGCCACCTGACGTGGTATGGACCATCCCTTGTGGACGCACACCGGGAACTCGGCCGGGTGCTGTAGGCGCGAGTCCCGGTTGTACCGAGGCTTTGCCCTCCGCTTAGCTTCGGTCAGGTACCTTCGTCCCGGATTACCGCGTCACACCCAGGGGAAGGCCCTCAATGTCCGCTGTGACATATCTCGAGGCAATTGTCGTCGGCGCCCTGCAAGGTGTGTCCGAATTATTCCCGGTGTCCAGTCTCGGGCACAGTATTCTGCTTCCGGCGTGGGTCGGCGGGAAATGGGCGCAGGACCTGAGCATGGGCAAGGACTCGCCGTATCTCGCGGTGCTCGTCGCGATGCACGTGGCCACCGCGCTCGCGCTCGTGATCTTCTTCTGGCGCGACTGGGTGCGCATCATCCGCGGCCTGCTGACCTCGATCCGGGACCGCGAGATCGTCAACCCCGACCAGCGACTCGCCTGGCTGCTCGTGCTCGCCACCATCCCGGTCGGCATCGGCGGGGTGCTGCTGGACAGCCTGGTCCGCGACCATCTCGGCAAACCCATACCCGCGGCGATCTTCCTGACGCTCAACGGCGCCGTGCTGCTGGCGGTCGAGCGGTTCAGCAAGACCCGCACGAAGGTCCCCGTCGCCGCCGAGCAGACGATCGACTTCTCCGCCGAGGCCACCATGCCGATGCGGGCGGTCAGCGTCGAGGAGGCGTCCGATCTCCGGCTGTCCAAGCTGAGCGTCGGCGAGGCGGTGCTGATCGGCGCGGCGCAGATTCTGGCTCTGTTCCCCGGAATCAGCCGGTCGGGCATCACGATGGTGGCGGGCCTGCGCCGCGGGCTCGACCACACCGACGCCGCCCGGTTCGCGTTTCTGCTTGCCACCCCGGCGATCCTGGGCGCTGGCGTGTACAAGACGCCGACCCTGTTCACCCCGGAGAACCACGCGTCCCTCGGCCCCGCACTCGTCGGCAGCCTGGTCGCCGGAATCGCGGCGTATATCGCGGTGCGATTCCTCACCTCGTATTTCGAGACGCGTACGCTGAACCCGTTCGCTATCTACTGTGTGATCGCCGGAGTCGGTAGTTTGGTGTTTTTCCTGGCATGAATGTTCCACTTTCCTGGGGGAGAGTGTTCGGGGCCTGGACGATCGACGTCCCGGCGGTCGTTTTCGTCCTGATCCTCGGTATCGGTTATCTGCTCGCCGCCCGCCGGGTACCGGGGTGGCCGCGCGGACGCACCGTGGCGTTCCTCGGCGGCCTGGCCACGATCCTGCTGCTGACCTGTTCGTTCCTCGGCGTCTACGACGACGCGCTGTTCTGGGTCCGCGCGGTGCAGGTCGTCGTACTGCTGATGGTCACCCCGCTGCTGCTCGCCCTGGGCGCGCCGCTGACGCTGACGCTCGCGACAGCGCCGTTCGCGGATCGCCTGCGCAAGATCGGTCGCGGTGCCCTCGCGCGCACGCTGACGTTTCCGCTCGTGATCACCGTTTTGCTGATCGTTCCGCCGTTTCTCCTCTACCTGACCCCGTTGTACGAGTTGACGCTCCGCAATTCCGCGGTCGACGCGATCGTCCGGCTCGGGCTGATCTGCTGCGGGTTCGTCTATTTCTGGACCCGGCTGCGCGTCGACCCGACGCCGCGCGAGGACCACCACCTCGTCTCGTTCGGCATCAGCTTCGCCGAGGTGATCGTGGACGCGGCGCTCGGCCTCATCCTGTGGCTGGGTCCCGTGCGCGCGGCCGGCTACTACCACGAGCTGGCCCGCGCCTGGGGCCCCGATCTGCGCACCGACCAGATCATCGGCGCCGGCATCCTGTGGATCGGCGGCGACCTGGCCGGCCTGCCGTTCGTCGGCGCGCTGTTCAGCCGCTGGATGCGCGACGACGCCCGGCAGGCCAAGCAGATCGACCGCCAGCTCGACGAGGAACCGCAAGCGGATGGCCTCTGGTGGGAAAACGACCCGCAGCTGGCCGAGCGGTTCAAGCGACAATGACCACCCGACGTGTGTCCTCGACGGGTGGTAGTCGGGTGAAGGGTTGGCGGCTAGTGGAACGTGTGCTCGGGCGCCGGGAACTCGCCGCGCCGTACCTCGTCGGCGAACGCCGTCGCGGCACCGGAGAGGACCCCGGCCAGGTCGGCGTAGCGCTTGACGAACCGCGGCGCCTTACCGCGGCGCAGCCCCGCCATGTCCTGCCACACCAGCACTTGCGCGTCGCAGTCCGGCCCGGCGCCGATGCCGACCGTGGGGATCTTCAGCTCGTGCGTGACCCGCTTCGCGACCTCCGCCGGCACCATCTCCATCACCACGGCGAACGCCCCGGCCTCCTGCAGCGCGAGCGCGTCCGCGACCAGCGTCTCGCCGGCCTCGCCGCGGCCCTGCACCCGGTAACCGCCGAGGTTGTGCTCACTTTGCGGGGTGAACCCGATATGGCCCATCACCGGCACACCGGCGCCGGTCAGCGCCTCGACATGGGGCGCGAACCGGCGCCCGCCCTCGAGCTTGACCGCGTGCGCCCGGCCCTCCTTCATGAACCGGACGGACGTCGCCAGCGCCTGCTCGGGCGAGAGCTGGTAGGAGCCGAACGGCAGGTCGGCGACCACGAGCGCGCGCTTCGTGGCCCGCGTCACCGCGCGGACCAGGGGGAGCAGCTCGTCCACCGTGACCGGCAGCGAGGTGTCGTAGCCGAACACGTTGTTCGCGGCCGAGTCGCCGACGAGCAGCACCGGGATGCCGGCCTCGTCGAACAGTTCGGCGGTGTACATGTCGTAGGCGGTCAGCATCGGCCACGGCTCGCCGCGGTCCTTGAGCTGCTGCAGATGGTGGATGCGCACCTTCTTGACGGGCGCGGTTTCCTGCGGGCCACTGCCGTAAGGCGCGGTGGTCTCACCAGTAGGGGTGGACATCTTCGTCGACCAACCTTCCCTCGAGGCCCTCGTCGGGTCCCCGGGTCGTGGATCTGGGAACACCAGCGTGACACCGCGATACGCACGTCCCCAAGGACCTGCGATGAGCTTCACACGGGACGGTGACCATGGTTCCCCAATGGCGGCGGAAGGCCGGTGGCGTGGTCGCCACGGTCGTCGAACTGGGTGCGGTGATGTCCATCGCACTGCTGATCTGGGGCGGGCACCACGGCTTCTACCGGTGGACGGTCGGGCTGTTCAGCCTGGTCAACATCCCGGCCGACTCGAACCTGCTGATCGCGCTGGTGCTGGGCGTGCTGGGCGCGGCGCTGCGCAGGCGCAAGCGGGCCGCGCTCGACACGCTGATCCTGTTCCAGGTCGGCGGCCTGCTGCTGACCATCGCGTTCCAGGCGACCCTGCTGTGGGCGCCGGACCTGCTCGCCCGCGAGCGTCATCCGCACGTGCCGCTGGTGGGGCTGACCGTCACCGACCTCATCACGGTCGGGCTGATCGTGTTCCTGCTCGCCTTGCGCCCGGCGTTCCCCGCCCGGCTCGCGCCCGGCGCCTGGCGGCACGCGCTGGTCGTGGGCGTGTCCGGGATCATGGCGGTGATCTTCGGCGGCTGGGCGCTGCTCATCGTCTGGCCGGGCACGCTGCACGGGCTCGGCGAGAGCTTCCTCTGGGCGGCCAACCACGCGACCGGTGAGCTGCTGCAGCTGCGGCGGCTCGGGGTCCGCGAAGGCCCGGAGTGGATCGACCTGTTGCTCGACCTCGGCGGCACCCTCGTCGCCGTCGCCACGCTGTCCACGTTCTTCCGCGGCGTGCGCAGCCGCCGCCATCACACCGACGACGAGGAACTGCGGCTACGCGAGTTGCTGGCTAAGTTCGGCGAGGACGATTCGCTCGGGTACTTCGCCACGAGGCGCGACAAGAGCGTGGTCTTCGCGCCCAACGGCCGCGCCGCGGTGACCTACCGGGTGCTCGCGGGCACGAGCATCGCGAGTGCCGACCCCGTCGGCGACGTCGAGGCCTGGCCGCAGGCGATCGAGGCGTGGCTGGCCGAGGCGCACACCTACGGCTGGGCGCCCGGGGTGCTGGGCGCGAGCGAGCGCGGCGCGCGGGCGTACGCGCGGGCCGGGTTGAAAGCGCTCGAACTCGGCGACGAAGCGATCCTCGACGTCCGCGAGTTCAGCCTGTCCGGCCCCGAACGGCGTTCGGTGCGGCAGGCGGTCAGCCGTATCGAACGCGCCGGTTACACGGCGATCGTCCGGCGCCACAACGAGATCACACCGTCCGAAATGGACGAATTGGTGCAACGGGCGGAGCGCTGGCGCGGCGCGGAGATCGAGCGGGGCTTCTCCATGGCGCTGTCCCGGCTGGGCGACCCGAGCGACGGCCGGTGCGTGATGGTCGAGGCCTACGACGCGTCCGGCGCGCTGCGCGGGTTGCTGTCGTTCGTGCCGTGGGGCCGTCGTGGACTGTCGCTGGACCTGATGCGGCGGGACCGCGACGGCGAGAACGGGCTGAACGAGTTCATGGTCGCCCGGCTTGTCGAGCAGGCCGGACGGTTCGGCGCGCAGCGGATTTCCCTGAACTTCGCCATGTTCCGGGCGGTTTTCGCGGCGGGGGAGCGGATCGGCGCGGGTCCGGTGGTGCGGGCGTGGCGCGCGGTGCTGGGTCTCGCGTCCCGGTTCTTCCAGCTGGAGTCGCTGTACCGGTCGAACGCGAAGTACAGCCCGGACTGGGAACCTCGGTTCGTCTGCTTCGTTTCGGCGCGCCGGCTCGCGCGGATCAGCCTGGTCGCGGGCGCGCTGGAGGGTTTCCTGCCGTCCAGTTGGCGATCTCCGCGCAGGGCCATCGCCGGTGGCGGGGTGAGCGACGAGTTTCTGGCGCGGGTCAAGGAGATCGACGAGATCCGCACCGAGCCGCGGGCGCTGCGGCGGCCCGAGCAGGTGCGGGTGCGGATCGCGAAGCTGGACCGGTTGCGGGAGGCCGGTGTCGACCCGTACCCGGCCGGTTTCGTCCGCGACACCGTGCTCGCCGAGATCGTGGCCAAGTTCGCCGGGCTGCCCCCGGACAGCCACACCGGATGCGAGGTGCGGGTGGCCGGACGGGTGGTGGCGCTGCGCGACCTCGGCGGGCTGTGTTTCGCCCGGTTGCGTGATTCCAGCGGCGAACTGCAGTTGATGCTCGCCGGCGACGAGTTGTGGCGCTCCGGCGTCGATCTCGGTGACCAGGTGGGCGTCCGCGGTGAGGTGGTGACGTCCCGGCGTGGCGAGCTTTCGGTGCGCGTCGACGAGTGGACCGTCACGGCGAAGTGCCTGCATCCGTTGCCGGACAAGCGAAAGGGCCTCGCCGACCCGGAGACCAGGGTGCGGCGGCGCTACCTCGACCCGGACCTGCCGGATCTGCTCCGGCTGCGTGGCACGGTTGTCCGGGCGGTGCGGGAACGCTTGTACGCCAACGATTTCCTCGAGGTCGAAACGCCGATGCTGCAGACCGTCCACGGTGGTGCGAACGCGCGGCCGTTCGTGACGCACATCAACGCGTACGACATGCGGATGTACCTGCGGATCGCGCCGGAGCTGTACCTCAAACGGCTGTGCGTGGCCGGGATGGACCGGGTGTTCGAGCTGAACCGGAACTTCCGCAACGAAGGCGTGGACGCGACGCACAACCCGGAGTTCACGATGCTGGAGGCGTACCAGGCGTACGCCGACTACGACTCGATGCGGGTCCTGACCCGGGAGCTGGTGCAGCAGGCGGCGATCGCCGCGTACGGTGCCCCGGTGGTGCGGCGGGAGGACGGCGAGCACGATCTTTCCGGTGACTGGCCCGTGATCACGGTGCACGACGCGGTGTCGTCGGCGCTCGGGGAGTCCGTCACGCCGTCGACTCCCGTGGACACCTTGCGTGGTTACTGCTCAGCGGCGGGCGTTCCGGTTGCCGGTGAGGCGGGTCATGGCGACCTGGTGCTCGCCGCGTTCGATCATCTCGTGGAGCCCCACACGGTCGAACCGACGTTCTACACGGACTACCCGACGGACGTTTCGCCGTTGACACGGCAGCATCGCGGGGATCCGCGGCTGGCAGAGAGGTGGGATCTCGTCGCGTTCGGCTCGGAAATCGGGACGGCGTATACGGAACTGACGGATCCACTGGAGCAGCGCCGCCGGCTGGAAGAGCAATCGCTGCGCGCCGCGAGCGGTGATGTGGAGGCGATGGAGCTCGACGAGGACTTCCTGCAGGCGCTGGAGCACGGCATGCCGCCGACCGGCGGGCTCGGGCTGGGGGTCGACCGCCTGCTGATGATGCTGACCGGCGCGTCGATCCGGCAGACGGTGCCGTTCCCGTTCACCCGCCCCCGCTCATGATTCCCTTGCGGCACAAGGAATTCCCAAAACTGTCGGACCCCGGTGCGAGGATGTCCCCACTGACCGTCTTCCACCGAAGGAGCACCTCATGTCCGGCAACGTCCGACCCGTCCGCGACGAGCGCGATGGCCTGCTCGCCTTCCTCGCCCAGCAGCGGTATGTCCTGCGCCTGACCGCTTACGGCCTGACCGACGCGCAGGCGCGGCTCGTGCCCAGTGACAGTGCGCTGAGCATCGGTGGCCTGCTCAAGCACGTCACCAGCACCGAGCGTGGCTGGATGAACACCGTGCTGCAACGACCACCCGAGGGCACGATGGAGGAGAGAGCGGGCGAGTACCTGGACGATTTCCAGTTCACCGAGGACGACACGCTGCCCGCCGTGATCGCCGATTACGAGCTGGCGGGGCGGGAGACGGAGGAGATCATCGCCGGTATCGCGGACCTGGGCCAGCCGGTTCCGGTGCCCAAGGGCGTCCCGTGGTTCCCGGACGACATTGACGCGTGGTCGGTCCGGTGGGTCCTGCTACACCTGATCCAGGAGACCGCGCGCCATGCCGGACATGCCGACATCGTCCGCGAGCACATCGACGGCGCCACCGCCTTCCCCCTGATGGCCGCCGCCGAAGACTGGCCCGCCACCCCCTGGATGACCCCCTGGCAACCAACCCCAACCTGACCCGCTCGTTCGCACCCGGGCCCGTCCGCCCCACTCCGCCCGGCTCGGCCCGGCTCGCTCGCGCCCGGCCCGCTCGCCCGGCCCGGCTCGCCCGCCCGCTCCGCGAGTCCGACTCTCGCGCCCGCGAGTCCGACCCTCACGCCCGCGAGTCCGACCCTCACGACTCCGAGTCCGACGCCCGGAACGGCGAGTTCGACGCTCACGACCGCGAGTTAGACGCCCGGAACGGCGAGTTCGACGTCCAGAACCGCGAGTCCGACCCTCGCGACGCCGAGCCCGACCCTCACGGCGGCCGTGTTTGCGTCTTGTGCGGGCGTGTTTGCTGCCCACGTTGGTGAGTTGCCGCTCGTGTCGGTGAGTTTGCCGCCTGCGTCGGTGGGTTTGCCGCTCTCGCCGGTAGAGGGTGTAGCTCGGTCTGGCGCATCGTTGCCGGGGTAGGGCTTGAGGTTTTCCGACGGTGGAGGTTCCTACGCCTTCCATCCGAAAGATCTCGACGTGCGTGACGCTGCCCCTCCAGCCGGGTTCGGCCGCCCGGTTCTGACCGCCCGCTGCTGACTAGAGGGCCTGGGCCTGGAGGTCGTTGGCCAGCGACTTGATCCCGGTCGAGCATCTCGGACATCAGCGCCGTGAGGTGCGCTCCTGCTCGCGGCCTGGATCGCCGCCGCGCCGCCGCCCCCGGCCGATGGAGCGGTGGTGCGGGCTACCGGTCGTCGTCGTCCCCGGCGGCGACGGTGTCGAGTGCTCGCTCGAGGTACGTCGTGAGCCGCTCGATGTCGGCGTGCTTGAACGCGGTGTCGCCGATGATGCTGCGCAACATGCGCACCCCGGTGCACATCGACAGCAGAAGTGCCGCTCGCGCCGTCGCATCGTCGCCGGGGAGTTGCTCGGCGAGCTGTCGCTGCGAGCTCGTCTCGAGGCGCTGCCGCATGATCTCCGCCGCCTGCGGGTTCGATGCGGAGCGGAGGATGAGCAGCATCGGGTGGGGGTCGTCGTTCTCGGCAGTGAGTGCGTCCAGGGCGGCGGCCCGGTTGGTGCCGCTCACGCCGATGAGTGACTTCTGGAAGAGCTCTGCCACCACCTCGGTGAACAGGCCCTCCTTCGACCCGAAGTACCGGGTGATCAGACGCGGATCGACTCCCGCGTTCCCGGCGATCTCGCGCGTCCCGGTGCCGTCGAACCCGGAACGGCTGAACGCGGTGAGGGCGGAATCGAGGATGGCCCGCTTGGTCGCCGCGGCGTCGCGCGGGCGTGCGCTCCGTCGCGTGGTCTCGGCCATACGTCGAGGTTAACCCATGAGATCCGCCATGTCTGCATTTGGGGACTTGCGTTGTCCTCGACTGGGGACTTATGGTGTCCTCAGTTGGGGACTTAGCGCGCTGCCGCGTCGCGACGACGAACACGAAAGGCATGACCATGACTGGATCAATTCCCACCCGCGCCCTGGGCACCGAGCGTCTGACCGTCGGGGCCGTCGGCTACGGCGCGATGAGTTTCGCCGACGTCTATGGCCAGAGTGGCTACGACAAGGACGAGAGCGCGCGCGCCATCCTGGCCCGTGCCGCGACACTCGGGGTGACGATGATCGACACCGCGGACGTCTACGGGCCGAGCGAGGAGATCCTTGGACGGGCACTCGACGGGCATCGGGAGGACTTCGTCGTCGCGACGAAGTTCGGTATCCGGATGTCCGCGGAGCCGAACGTGCCCCCGAAGATCGACGGTACCCGCGCCTACATGCGCCAGCAGCTCGACCAGTCGCTGCGCCGCCTCGGGACCGATTACGTCGATCTCTATTACGCGCACCGCATCGACCCGGACACGCCGATCGAGGACACGGTCGGCTGGATGGCGGAGCTCGTCGCGGAGGGCAAGGTACGGCACCTGGGACTGTCCGAAGCTGCTGCCGACACACTCCGCCGGGCGAACAGTGTCCACCCGATCGCCGCGGTGCAGACCGAGTGGTCGCTGTGGCAGCGCGGCATCGAGGACGAGGTCCTCCCGACAGCACGGGAGCTCGGGATCGCCGTCGTCCCCTGGTCCCCGCTCGGTCACGGCGCGCTCACCGCGACCATGCCTTCCCGCGACGAGATGACGGAGACCGACAGCCGCCGGCTGGTGCCGTACTTCTCCGAGGAGCACTTCGACGCGAACCAGGCCACGCTCGCGATCGTTCGCCGGATCGCGGCCGAGGTCGAGGCAGAACCCGGTCAGGTCGCGCTGGCGTGGCTGCTACACCAGGGTGACGACGTCGTCCCGATCCCGGGAACGCGTCGCGAGCGTTACCTCGAGCAGAACGCCGCAGCAGCGTTCGTCGCGCTGAGCCCCGACCAGCTGGCCGACCTCGCCACGATCCGTGTCCACGGGGCGCGCTACGAAGGAATGGGTGCGATCCCGAACTGGAACGACGGCGTCACCCCGCCGCGGGTCGCCTGACCGCGACGGCGCAGGCTCGACCACCCGGCAGCCATAGGGCAGCAGCTAGAACAGTGTCGGTTCGTCGGCCCGGGCGCCTTCGATCACCAGCATCCGGCGCTTGGTCTCCACGCCGCCGGGCGCGGAGAACCCGACCATCTTGCCGTCGGCGCCCAGCACCCGATGGCAGGGCACGACGATCGGAAAGGGGTTACGTCCCAAGGCCCGTCCCACCGCCTGTGCCGAACCCGGCATGCCCAGCCGGCTCGCGACGTCGCCGTAGGTGAGCGTCTTCCCGGGCGGGATCGTGCGCGCGATCTCGTAGACGCGCCGATGGAAGTCCGGCACGCCGCCGAGATCGAGCGGGATCTGGAGCAGATCGCGTGATTCGCCGCGCAACAGGGCGACGATGTCGGCGATCGCCTGCCGGACCGGCTCCGGCGGCTCGGTCTCGGCGGCGTCGGGATAGCTTGCGTGCAAACGTGCGCGGGTCAGCCCGGCGCTGCCGTCGGGCAGACGCACGCCGACCACACCGCCCTCACCCCAGGCGATGCCGCAGTGCCCGATGGCGGTGCCGAACACCGCAAAGCCTTGCGCCGTCATAGCCCGCTAATTCTCCGGCACGAGACAGAACGGGTGGCCTTCGGGGTCGGTGAGCACGGTCCAGTCGGCGCCGCCCGGCTGGAAGTCCGGCCTGCCGGCACCGAGCGCGAGCAGTTCGTGCGCGGTCGCGCCGACGTCGGCAACGGTGAAGTCGAGGTGGAAATGCTTGCCGTCGTCGGGCCAGCCCGGCGACCGGTATCCCGCGATCCGCTGGAAACCCAGCTGGATCGTCCCGTTGCCACGCAGATACGCGGTGTCCGCGTCGCTGGAGGTGATGTCCCAGCCGGTGACCTTCGAATAGAACCCGGCGAGCGCGCCCGGGTCCGCGCAGTCGATCACGACGGCGGCGAGTACGGCTGTCATGGAAACTCCTTTCGTTTTCCTTGCCCCGCAAGCCTGCCGTCACTCGTGCCGTGCGTATTGAAGATTCTTGCGCGCCCGGAATTGTCGTACCCCCGGCGTAGCTTCCGGGACATGCGCTCCGCCGTCGAACTGGCCGCGCGGCCGGAGTTCGCCGTGCACACGGTGTCGTGCCGAGACGACCACCGTGGCTGGTCGCCGCCCGAGCATCGGCAAGGCTACGGGCTGGTTCTCGTGCGCCGAGGCCGTTTCCGTCGCCGTGCGGAGGGCGTGACCGCCGACGTCGATCCGACGATCGGTTATCTCAGCCTGCCCGGTGCCGAGGAACGCTTCGCGCATCCGGCCGGCGGGGATCTCTGCACGTCGATCAGCCTCAGCCCCGAACTGTGGCACTCGATGACCCACGACCGCGTGGGCGGAAGCCTCTATGTCGACG
Organism: Amycolatopsis sp. GM8; assembly: GCF_021653975.1. Lineage (GTDB taxonomy): Bacteria > Actinomycetota > Actinomycetes > Mycobacteriales > Pseudonocardiaceae > Amycolatopsis_E. The sequence goes on from NZ_JAJKFK010000009.1 coordinate 261,216, forward strand.
CGCGACTCGACTTCGCGCACCGCAGAGTCCTGGCCGCCGCGGCGAAAGGCGATGTCGACTACGCCCTCACCGAGCAACTGCTGACGCTCGTCGCCACGGCCCTGCGCCGCCGCGAGCCGCTTCGTCCCGAAAGGACTCTCGTGGCCCGTGCCCGCGCGGCGATCCAGGCCGACCACCCGGCGTCGAGCAGCCTGCTCTCGTTGGCCGGGCTACTCGGCGTTTCGCCCTACAAACTGAGCCGCGCGTTCTCCCGCGAGCTGGGGATTTCGCTTACACAGTACCGGAATCGCGTGCGCGTGGGCCGGGCCCTGGACCGCCTCGAAGCCGGCGAGCCGGACCTGGCGGGCCTCGCCGCCGACCTCGGTTTCGCCGACCAGGCCCATCTGACCCGCACCGTCCGCGACCACTGCGGCCGCACCCCGGCGGCCCTGCGTCGTGAACTCAGCCGCGCTGAGCCCCTTCACGCCAACCGTTCGTGATCGGCAGCCGCCGGTCCCGCCCGAACGCCTTGAAGGTGATCTTCGTGCCGATCGGGTACTGCCGCCGCTTGTACTCGGAGCGGTCGACCATCCGGATCACGCGGTCGATCGTCTCCGCTTCGAAACCGGCCGCGATCAGGTCCGCGTACCCGCGGTCGCCCTCCACGTAGTCGTCGAGAATGTCGTCCAGCAGCGGGTAATCCGGCAGCGAGTCGGTGTCCAACTGGCCCGGGCGCAGCTCCGCCGACGGCGGCTTGGTGATCGAGTTCTCCGGGATCGGCGGCGTCTCACCGCGCTTCTCGGCCTCGGCGTTCCGCCACCGCGCCAGCTCCCACACGTGCGTCTTGAACACGTCCTTGATCGGCGCGAAACCGCCCACCGCGTCGCCGTAGATCGTCGAATAGCCGACCGCCAGCTCGGTCTTGTTCCCGGTCGCCAGCACCAGGTGACCATCCAAATTGGACAGTGCCATCAGCAGCATGCCGCGCACCCGCGCCTGGATGTTCTCCTCCGCGAGCCCCGTCCCGGCGAGCTTCAGCTGGTCGACGTACACCCGCACCATGTCCTCGACCGGCTCGGTCCGGAAGTGGCAGCCGATGCGCCGCGCCAGTTCCGCGGCATCCGAACGAGAGTGCTCCGACGAGTACGCGGACGGCATCGACACGCCGTACACCGAATCCGCGCCCAGCGCGTCCGCCGCCAGCGCCGCCGTGAGCGCCGAGTCGATCCCGCCGGAGAACCCGAAGGTCACCGAGTGGAACCCGTTCTTGTGCACGTAGTCGCGCAGCCCGACGACGAGCGCCGACCACACCTCCGCCTCGTCGGACAGCGGCTCGCTGATCGGCGTCACGACCGGTTCGTACGCCGGCACCGGCTCTCGCCCGAGATCCCGCCGCCGGACTTCCATGCCCTCGAAAGACCCCTCGGCACTGTGCCCGCCCGACGGCAGGTCGAGATCCACCACCAGCAGGTGCTCGACGAACTGCGGCGCCCGCGCGAGCAACTCACCGTCCGCGCCCACGACGATCGAGTCCCCGTCGAACACGAGGTCGTCCTGACCGCCGACCAGATTGGCATAGACCAGTGGCGCCCCGGCTTCGGCCGCGCGCCGGGCGACCAGCGGCAGCCGGACGTCGTCCTTCGAGCGCTCGTACGGCGAAGCGTTCGGCGCCACCACGAGGTCGACGCCCGCCTTGCCCAGCGCCGTCACCGGACCGCCGTCCTGCCAGATGTCCTCGCAGATCACCATGCCGATGTCGAGCCCGTGCAGCCGCACCACGTCGAGCGTCTGCCCCGGCTTGAAGTACCGCAGCTCGTCGAACACGCCGTAGTTCGGCAGGTGGTGCTTGAACTGCCGCCCGACCACCTCGCCGTCGTGCAGCGCCGCGGCCGCGTCGCGGGGCCCGACGTGGTCGAGATCGAGATATCCCACGTACGCCAGCAAATCGCCGCACCCGGCCTGGTCGAGCCGCCCCGCCAGCTCGTCGACCGCGGCGCGGGACGCCTCGGCGAACGTCTTGCGCAGCGTCAGATCCTCGACCGGGTAACCGGTCAGGGACATCTCCGGGAACACCACGACATGCGCGCCCGCTTCGACGGCCTTGCGAGCCCAGTCGACGTGCAACCGCGCGTTGCCCGCGATGTCGCCGACCGTCGGGTTGATCTGGGCGAGCGCGATCCTCAGCTGTGGCATACGCCTATTCTCGCGCACCCGCGGAGCCGCCCACAGCGAATGTGCGCAAGGGCAACCCCGCGGGTGACCGGGCTCAGTCGCGCCCGCGCTTCATCAGGCTCCGCACCTGCTTGAGGGTCTGCTCGAAGTCCGAGTCGAACGGGCTGTCGTGCACCAGATACGTCCACGTCGAGCTCGGCCGCCGCACGCCCGAAGCCGCCACGTCGACACCGTCGTCCGTGATCTCCGCATCTTCGAGCGTCTGCACCGAACGCTCCTCGATCGCCGGGATGATCTTGTGGAACTCCGGGATCGCGAGTCGGTGGAACTCGTCGAGCGGCGTCTCCCGCGCGATCGCCCGCAGGTGGATGCTCTCCCGCACGTCGGTCAGGTACGCCAGGTGATCCGACCACAGCTCGTCCAGGTGGAACAGCATGACCTCGCGGCACACCTGCGCCAGTGGCTCCTCGTCGAGCGCCTCCTCCAGCTCCGCGAGCCGTTTCGGCGCGGCCTCCTTCAGCTTCTCCACGGCCAGATCCGTCCGCAGCAGCTTGTCGCGATGCGCCAGCAACTCGTTCCGCTGGTGCTCGATCAGCCGCGTGTAGCGCCAGGTGTTGCGGTGGATCTCCAGGTGCACGCCCTCGGCGACGCGCTGCGCGTGGTTGATCTGTCGCTGCGCCGCGGAATCCTCGATCTCACCGGACTCGTCGTCGGCGTGGATGCCTTCGGGCACGTCCGGCGCGTTCGACAGCACCAGTTCGTCGTTCAGCGACGCGAAGAACACCGCGCTGCCCGGGTCGCCCTGCCGGCCGGACCGCCCACGCAGCTGCCCGTCCAGGCGGCTGGAGGGATACCGCGCGGTGCCGATCACGTGCAGCCCGCCCAGTTCGGCGACACGCTCGCGGTCCTTGCCGTCGGCCCCGCCCAGCCGGATGTCCGTACCGCGGCCGGCCATCTGCGTCGACACGGTGACCGCGCCGTAGGTCCCGGCTTCGGCGATGATCGCGGCCTCTTCGGCGTCGTTGCGCGCGTTCAGCACGACGCACGGCAGGTCGACCTTCGCGAGTTTCTCCGCCAGCTCCTCGGATTCGGCGACGTCCTGCGTGCCGACCAGGATCGGCCGCCCGGTCTCGTGCACCTCCCGGATCTCCGTCTCGATCGCGCGCAGCTTGTGCGACGGCGACGCGAAGATGCGGTCCGGCCGGTCCTCGCGGACGTTCGGCTTGTTCGGCGGGATGACCGCGACCTCGAGCTTGTAGAACTCGCGCAGCTGCTCGGCGACCGCGACCGCGGTCCCGGTCATGCCGGCCACCTGCGGGTACCGCGCCATCAGCGCCTGCACGGTGATCGAGTCGAGGATCTCGCCGCGGTCGGTCGCGGCCAGCTGCTCCTTCGCCTCGACCGCGGCCTGCAGCCCGTCCGGCCACCGCTGCAGCTCGGCGATCCGGCCGCGCGAGGTGTTGATCAGGTGGACCTTGCCGTCCCGCACGATGTAGTCGACGTCCCGGGTGAGCAGCGCGTGCGCGTGCAACGCCACGTTGACCGCCGCGAGCCGGTCGGAGCCGGAGTCGCCGTACAGGTCGATCCCGCCGAGCGACTTCTCCACCACCGAAGCGCCCGCCGTCGTCAGCCACGCGTTGCGGCCGTCGCTGTCGGTCTCGTAGTGCAGGCCCAGCCGCAGCCGCCGCACCACGTTGGCGACCTCGACGTCGGCCACCGCGTGGTCCACCGAGCCCGCCATCACCAGCGGCACCCGCGCCTCGTCGACCAGCACCGAGTCCGCCTCGTCGATGATCGCGACCTCCGGTTCGGGCTGTGCGAGCTCCTCGACGCGGGTGACCAGCCGGTCCCGCAGCACGTCGAAACCGATCTCGCTGACCGCGCCGTAGGTGACTTCCTTGCCGTACGCCTCGCGCCGCTCGTCGCGGGTCAGCGCCGGCTCGACCCAGCCGACGGACACGCCGAGCAGGTCGTACACCGGTTTCATCCACTCGGCGTCGCGCCGGGCCAGGTAGTCGTTGACGGTCGTGACGTGCACCCGTTTGCCCTGGATGGCGTACCCGGCCGCGGCCAGCGCGCCGGCGAGCGTCTTGCCCTCACCGGTCTCCATCTGCACGACGTGCCCGGTGAGCAGGCCCATGGTGCCCAGCAGCTGGACGTCGAAGGCGCGTTCGTCGAGCGCCCGCCGCGCCGCCTCCCGGCCCAGCGCGCACACCTCCACGAGCTGGTCGTCCTTGAACACCGCCTCGAGCCGGAGCTTGCCCGCCCGCTCGGTGAGCTCAGTGTCGGTCAGTCCCTCCAGCTCGGCTTCGAGCTCGCCGATCGCCGGAAGCAACGCCTCGTACCGGGTCAGTTCGGCGCTGCCCGGCCGCTCGATGAGCTTGCGCAGCCGCTTGCCCATCCGGGTGATCAGTGCTGGCACCCTGGTCTCCTGTCTCGTTCTGCGTCGACCAGCCAACGAGGTGGTGGTGGTCCGGTGTTCCCCGCCAGGATGGCACGATCGGCCCGTGCCCTTCCTCCAGCGAGCCCGGTCGCGAACCGCGCGTGTAGCCGTCCTCATCGGTGTCTGCCTGCTGATGCCACTCGCCGCGTGCACCTCGACGCAGCCGAGCACACCCCAGGCGCAGACCGAGACCGAGGCGAAAGGACCGCTAGGTCCGGTTCCTGCTGGTCTGGACAAGTTCTACGCGCAGCCGTTGACCTGGGCCGACTGTGCACCCTACGCGACTTCCGACGACGCCAAATCCGTCTTTCGTACGCAAGGCCTGCAGTGCGCGCGGCTGACGGTCCCGCTGGACTACGCCGCCCCGCAGGGCGACACGATCAACCTGGGTGTGTTGCGGCACAAGGCGTCGGGTGACCGCATCGGCGCGCTCGTGCTCAACCCGGGCGGGCCCGGGGCGTCCGGCATGGTCGCCGCGGCGGGCCTCGCGTCGCAGGTCTCGAACACCGAGCTGGGGCAACGGTTCGACCTGGTGGGTTTCGACCCGCGGGGGATCGGTGCGAGCGAGCCCGACGTGACCTGCCTGACCGACTCCGAACGTGACACCGAGCGCGCGGAGGACCTCGACACCGACGGCTCGCCCACCGGGGTCGTCAAGCAGGAGGCGCAGTCGAAGGACTTCGCGGCCAAGTGCGCGCAGCGGACCCCGCACGGCACGGCGATGCTCGCCAACCTCGGCACCAGGGACGTGGCCAGGGACATGGACGTCCTGCGCTCCGCCCTCGGCGAACAGAAGCTGACCTACCTGGGCTACTCGTACGGCACGCGGATCGGCTACACCTACGCCGAGGCGTTCCCCGCCAACGTCCGCGCGATGGTCCTGGACGGCGCGCTCGACCCGAACCAGGACGAGACGGAGTCGCTCGTCGCGCAGGGCGCCGGCTTCGGCGTCGCGTTCAACCAGTTCGCCGCCTGGTGCGCCGCCCGTCAGGACTGCGCGCTGGGCCAGAACGCCGGCGCCGCCACGAAGGCGTTCCAGGATCTGGTCCGCCCGCTCATCGCGAAACCGGTGCGGCTGGCCGACGGCCGCGTGCTCACCTTCGACGACGCGACCCTCGGCGCGATCCAGGCGCTGTACTCGCAGCAGCTGTGGCAGCCGCTGAACAACGGACTGATCGAGTTGAAGAACGGTCGCGGCACCACGCTGATGGCGCTCGCCGACCAGTACAACGAGCGCGACAACAGCGGCCACTACACGAACACGCAGGACGCCTTCACCGCCGTGCGCTGCGTCGACGATCCGCGGGTCACCGACAAGACCGAGATCCTCAACGCCGAAAACCGCTACGACCAGGTGGCGCCGTTCCTCGACGACGGCAGGCCGAACGGCGCCGCGCTCGACGCGTGCGCGTTCTGGCCGGTGCCCAACACCTCGCAGCCGCACGAGCCGAAGGTCGCCGGTGTGCCACCGGTGCTGGTGATCTCGACGACGCACGACCCGGCGACCCCGTACGAGGCCGGGGTGAACCTGGCGAAGGCGATGAACGGCGCGCTGCTCACCTTCGAGGGCACCCAGCACACCGTGTTCCTGCAAGGAAATTCGTGCGTGGACCAGGTGGGCACCGACTATCTCGTGGACGGGACACTCCCGGCGGCCGGCAAACGTTGTGCCGGACAGTGACCGGGCTGGCACGATATGAGAGATGCCTTTCCGCCGCCGGCTGGCGGCTGTGCTGGGCCTGGTGTCGTGCCTGCTGATCGCGTGCACGCCGAACCGGGTTTCGCCGCCGCCCGAGCCCTCACCCGTGTCCGACGTCCACGCATTCGACCGGTTCTACGACCAGAAGCTGTCGTGGGATGACTGCGCGCCGTACGCGACGGAGGAGCAGAGCCAGGACGCGTTCCGCACGCCCGGCGTCGAATGCGCGCGGCTGACCGTGCCGCTGGACTACGCGCTGCCGCACGGGGAAACGATCACGGTCGGCGTGCTGCGGCACAAGGCGGCCGATCCCGCCGACCGGATCGGTTCGCTGGTGATCAACCCGGGCGGGCCCGGCGGGTCCGGGATGGAGGCGGCCGCGCGGCTCGTGCCGACCGTGGCGGACAACGCGATCGGGCTGCGCTTCGATCTGGTCGGCTTCGACCCGCGTGGTGTCGGCGCCAGCCAGCCGCAGGTGCATTGCCTGACCGACGCCGAACGCGACGCGGAGCGCGCCGGCCACCCGGGCGACGGCATCTCGCCGGCTTCCGCGGCGGCCTGGGCGGCGGAAGCGAAGGACTACGCGGCGAAATGCGTCCAGCGCACCGAACACGGCACCGACCTGCTGGCGAACATCGGCACCCGTGACGTCGTGAAGGATCTCGACGTGCTGCGCGCCGCGCTCGGCGACCGGAAGCTGAGCTACCTCGGGTACTCCTACGGCACGCAGATCGGCGCCAGTTACGCCGAGGCGTTCCCCGCGAACGTCCGGGTCCTGCTGCTGGACGGCGCCGTCGACCCGACCGAGGGCGAGATGCATTCCCTTGTGGCACAAGGGGAAGGATTCGCCCGCGCGTTCGGCCTGTTCGCCGTTGAATGCGCGAAGCACGCCGGCTGCGCCGTCGGACCGGATCCGGCGCGTGCCGTCGCGACGTTCGAGGACCTGGCGCGCCCGCTGCTGACCTCGCCGGCCCCAGCCGGCGGCGGGCGCGAGCTGTCCTACGACGACGCGATGACCGGTGTCGTCGAGGCGATGTACTCGCAGCAGTCCTGGCCGGTCCTCAACTCCGCGCTCAACCTGCTGCGCTCCGGCGACGGCAGCCTGCTGCTCAAACTCGCCGACGACTACTACGAACGCGGTACCGACGGGCGGTACTCGTCGCTGCAGGACGCCTACTACGCCGTGCGCTGCGTCGACAACCCGCAGAATCCGGCCACCGTCACCGCGACCCACCAGCAGATGCTGGCGGCGGCGCCTTTCTTCGGCGGTGGCCGCCCGGACGAGGGCGAACCCGACATCTGCGCGTCCTGGCCGGTGCCGAGCACGTCCCGGCCGCACCGCCCGGCCGTGCCCGGAGTGCCGCCGCCGCTGGTGATCTCGACCACCGACGACCCCGTCACGCCGTACCAGGCGGGGGTCAACCTGGCCACCGAGACGGGCGGTGGCCTGCTGACCTACGAGGGCGCGCAGCACACGGCCTTCCTGCACGGCGACCGGTGCGTCGACGTTGCCGGCCTCGCCTACCTCGTCGACGGCACCCTGCCCCCACCAGGCACCCGCTGCCCCTAGCACCGCCCTAGCGCCGCCCGGCGTGTTCGCCCCCCCGCGCGGGCGTGTTTGCCCGCCACATCGGTGAGTTTGCCCGCCGCGCGGATCTAGCCGGTCGGCGTCGCGCTCGGCCGCGGCGAGTTGAGCGCGGACAGCCCCAGTTCCAGCATCACGGCGCCTTCGTTCGGCTGCCGCGGCGGCACCTGGATCCACACGCGCACGAGATTGCGCGGCTCGGCCTGGGTGACCCAGAACTTCACGTCCACCCCGGCCCAGACCTGCGGCAGCACGCTGGTGATCACTTCCCGGCTCAGCTCGCCGGTCACCCGGTACGTCTCGACGCCCTCGACGTCTTCCTTCGTCTCCGTCTTCAACCCGGTCGCGCTCGTGAGCAGTTTCGACAGCCCCTGCCCCTGGGCGAGCAGCTTCGCCGGGTTGTACTCGGCGGGCACCGGTTCCTGCGTGCGCGTCCCGTGCTTGTCGGTGAGGATCAGCTGGTCGCCGTCGATCTCGTAGGTCAGCTCGAACCGGTTGGCCGACTCCTGCATGTCCGCCTGCCCGACGGCCGTCCCGGCGGGCCCGCCTTCGCGGCTCGCCCAGCCCTGGACCTCGCGGATGTCCAGCCCGGGCACGCTTCCGCTGATGCTGAAGTCGTACTTCATGCTGCGGACACCGGCGAACGTCGAAGCGGCGGCGCTGACCAGTTGGTTCGCGTCCGGCAGCGGGCCGCGCGTGTCCGGCGAAGACGAACAGCCGCTGGCCAGGGCCAGAATCAGCAGGAACACACCCGCGGTGCGGCGGCGGAGCATGTCGACCACCGTAGCGGTGCCGGTCAGGAGCCCGAGAAGGTGCGCCGGTACGCGAGCGGCGCGACCCCGATCGCCGCGTTCAGATGCTGCCGCAGCGACGCGGCAGAACCCAGCCCGGACTCGGCGGCGACCCGGTCGACCGGCAGGTTCGTCGTCTCCAGCAGGTGCCGCGCATGCAGCACCCGCTGCTGGTTGAGCCAGGCCCGGGCGGACATCCCGGTCTCCGCCCGGAACCGCCGGCTGAACGTCCGCACGCTCATCCGAGCGTGCCGCGCCAGCGTGTCGAGGTCGAGCGGTTCGCCGAGCCGTTCGAGCGCCCACGCGCGCGTCGCCGCCGTGCTGCCTTCGTCGGCAGGCAGCGGCCGCTCGATGTACTGCGACTGGCCGCCGTCGCGCCACGGCGGCACGACGCAGTACCGCGCCGCCCGGTTCGCGACCTCGCTGCCGTGATCCGACCGGATCACGTGCAGGCACAGGTCGACGCCCGCGGACAGCCCGGCCGAGGTGAGCACGTCGCCGTCGTCCACGAACAGCACGTTCTCGTCCAGCTGGACCTGCGGGTACAGGCGGCGGAACTCCTCGGCGTGTGCCCAGTGCGTCGTCGCCCGGCGCCCGTCGAGGTATCCGGCGGCGGCGAGCACGAACGCGCCGGTGCAGATCGACATCACCCGCGCGCCGTCCGGGATGAGCGCGAGCGCGTCGGCCAGCTCGCCCGGCATCGTCCCGTGCCGGCGAGGCCCGGCGACGCGGGTGCCCGGAATGATCACCGTGTCCGCCTCGGCGAGCGCTTCCGGCCCGTGCCCGAACCGGGCTTCGTAGCCGAGGCTGACCCGGACGGGCTGGTCGTCGACCCCGCAGATCCGCACGTCGTAAAGCGCCTGCCCGTCCTTCGTCGCGCTCGAGAACACCTGCGGCGGGATGTTCAGATCGAACCCGACGACCTCGGAGATGGCGAGAACCACGATCCGGTGCATGGCCGAATTTTTGCACATATTGGCGCTTCGGCCACTCGTTCACGTGGCGAAGATCGCTCAAGCTGACCGGGTGACAACTCGACTGCGGGTGCACCGCGCCTGGGGGGTGGCCTTCGCGGCCTTCGTCGCACTCGTCGGAGCGGCCGGTTTCCGTGCCGCGCCGAGCGTGCTCATCGACCCTCTGCACCAGGAATTCGGCTGGTCCACCGCCACGATCTCGGCCGCGGTCTCGATCAACCTCCTGCTCTACGGCCTCACCGCGCCGTTCGCCGCGGCACTGATGGACCGCCTCGGCATCCGCCGGGTGGTCACCGGCGCGCTGGTGCTGGTCGCCGCGGGCAGCGGGCTGACCGTGTTCATGACCGCGAGCTGGCAGTTGCTGCTGTGCTGGGGTGTGCTCGTCGGGCTCGGCACCGGGTCCATGGCGCTGGCCTTCGTCGCGACCGTGACCTCACGTTGGTTCGTCCGCCAGCGAGGGCTCGTCAGCGGCATCCTGACCGCGGCGGGCGCGGCCGGTCAGCTGGTGTTCCTGCCCGTGCTCGCGGCCCTGGCCACGCACGACGGCTGGCGCACGGCGTCCCTGGTGGTCGCGTTCGCGGCGCTGGCGGTCGTGCCCATCGCGCTGATCTTCCTGCACGACCACCCGAGCGACGTCGGCACGACGGCACTGGGTGCGACCGAACCGGAGGAGAAGCCGGCGCCGAGTCGCGGCACTGCCCGCCGGGCGCTGACCGTGCTGCGCGATGCCGCCAAGACCCGTGTCTTCTGGTTGCTGGCAGCCGGTTTCGCGATCTGTGGCGCGTCGACCAACGGGCTTGTCGGCACCCATTTCGTCCCCGCTGCCCATGAGCACGGCATGCCACCGACCACCGCGGCCTCGCTGCTCGCGCTGGTCGGGTTGTTCGACGTCGCGGGCACCATCGCGTCGGGCTGGTTCACCGACCGCGTCGACCCGCGCTGGCTGCTCGGCGGGTACTACTTCCTGCGCGGCATCTCGCTCTTGCTGCTGCCGCACCTGTTCGCGCCCACGACCGAGCCGCCGATGTGGGCGTTCATCATCTTCTACGGCCTGGACTGGGTGGCCACGGTCCCGCCGACCGTCGCGTTGTGCCGGGAGCGGTTCGGGATGAGCGGTCCGATCGTGTTCGGCTGGGTGTTCGCCTCGCACCAGGTCGGCGCGTCGATCGCCGCCTACGGCGCCGGCGTCATCCACGACACGATGGGAAGTTACGACCTCGCGTGGTATCTCGCGGGCGGGTTGTGCGGTCTTGCTGCGCTGCTTTCGGTCGCGATTCCCTCAGTCGGGGCACAAGGAGAACCGCGAAACATGGCGTTAACACGATCCCCGTAGGGTGCGGCCATGGATCGCCAGCAGGAGTTCGTGCTGCGCACGCTGGAAGAACGCGACATCCGGTTCGTTCGTCTGTGGTTCACCGACGTCCTCGGATTTCTCAAGTCCGTGGCTGTCGCCCCGGCTGAGCTCGAGGGCGCGTTCAACGACGGAATCGGGTTCGACGGCTCGGCCATCGAAGGCTTCGCGCGGGTCTACGAATCGGACATGATCGCCAAGCCCGACCCGTCCACGTTCCAGGTGCTGCCCTGGGAAACCGAAGACGGCGGACACTACTCGGCGCGCATGTTCTGTGACATCGCGATGCCCGACGGCTCCCCGTCGTGGGCGGATCCGCGGCATGTCCTGCGCCGCCAGCTGTCCAAGGCTGGTGAGGCCGGCTTCACCTGCTACGTGCACCCGGAGATCGAGTTCTTCCTGTTGTCCAAGCTGACCGAGGACGGCACCGAGCCCGAGCCCGCGGACAACGGCGGGTACTTCGACCAGGCCAGTCACGCGACGGCGACGCACTTCCGCCGGCACGCGATCGAGACGCTCGAAGCGATGGGTATCTCGGTCGAGTTCTCGCATCACGAGAACGCACCTGGTCAGCAGGAGATCGACCTCAGGTACGCCGATGCGCTGACGATGGCCGACAACGTGATGACGTTCCGCTACGTCATCAAGGAGGTCGCGCTGACGCAGGGGGTGCGCGCGACGTTCATGCCGAAGCCGTTCACGGCTCAGCCGGGCTCGGGCATGCACACGCACGTCTCCCTGTTCGAAGGGGACCGCAACGCCTTCCACAACCCCGAGGACCCGTTCGAGCTGTCGGAGACGGGGAAGGCGTTCGTCGCCGGCCTGCTGTATCACGCACGCGAAATCTCGGCCGTCACCAATCAGTGGGTCAACTCGTACAAACGGCTGATCACCGGGGGAGAGGCGCCGACGACCGTGTCGTGGGGCCGCGCCAATCGGTCGGCACTGGTACGCGTGCCGAACTACTCGCCGGGCAAGGCGTCCTCGCGTCGCGTGGAAATCCGCACGATCGACTCCGCGTGCAATCCGTACCTGGCTTATTCGGTGGTGCTCGCGGCCGGGCTCAAGGGCATTGAAAAGGGCTACGAGCTCCCGCCGCCGGCCGAGGACAACATCTGGTCGCTGACCGACGCCGAGCGCAAGGCCGCCGGCTACGAGCACCTGCCGCAGAACCTCGGTGAGGCGCTCACCGAGATGGAGCGCTCCGAACTGTTGCCCGAAGCACTCGGCGAACACGTGTACGACTTCTTCCTCCGCAACAAGCGCGTCGAGTGGGACAACTACCGGAGCGCCGTGACCCCCTACGAGCTCCGGACCCTGCTTCCAGTGCTCTGACCAGGGGATTCACCTTTAGTGGACCCCCCTGTTTCTGGGGGGTTTCAGTGTGTGTAATCTTCTCTTCGTCGCCAGGGAGACCGGCGGACGGGGCCAAAACCCCGGACGACGGAAACCAGGGTCGGGCGGTTGACACCGCGAACCGAACCCGGTAATGTACTGCGACGGCCCTGATGGAGCCGCCAACAACCACTACGAATGAGTAGCGGTAGAGGCAGCTCTTCTTGGGAAAACAAAAGCTTGAAACAACGTCAAGTTGCGTGTTGTTTGAGAACTCAACAGTGTGCTAGTGAACTAAGCCAGTAGAGCTTATTTTTGAACCCGTTTTTGGGTTCCTTTGAGATTGACATAGAGTCGATCGAATTTTCTGATGCATTGTTGGAGAGTTTGATCCTGGCTCAGGACGAACGCTGGCGGCGTGCTTAACACATGCAAGTCGAACGCGACCATCTTTGGGTGGTTGAGTGGCGAACGGGTGAGTAACACGTGGGTAATCTGCC